>NZ_CP106982.1:0-4800000 GCF_025722975.1 Rhodococcus aetherivorans
ATGGCCACCCCCTCGGTTCCACAGGCGCAGGAGACGGCGCCCAGCTCTCCGCCACCCGCCGCCCCGCCGCACTCGCGCCGGGCGGCCCGCAAGGCCGCGTTCGCTGCCGCGGTGTCGACCTCCCTCGAGTGGTACGACTTCTTCATCTATGCCACCGCCGCGGCGCTCGTGTTCAACAAGACGTTCTTCGCCACCGGCAGCGAGGTCGTGGCCGCGCTCAATTCGTTCGCCACCGTCGCGGTCGGCTTCGTCGCCCGCCCCATCGGCGGGATCGTCTCGGGCCACTTCGGCGACAAGTACGGGCGCAAGCCGGTACTCGTGACCGCCATCCTGCTCATGGGTGTCGCGACCACCCTGATCGGCTTCGTGCCGAACACGTCGATCACCTGGCTCGCCCCCGCGATGCTCGTCCTGCTGCGCATCTGCCAGGGACTGGCGGTCGGGGCGCAGTGGGGCGGCGCGGTCCTGCTGGCCACCGAGTACGCCCCGGCCCATCGCCGCGGCTTCTACGGAAGCTTCGCCCAGCTCGGCATCCCGATCGGCGTGGTGATGGGCAACGCGGTCTTCCTGGCGGTGGCGTGGGCGGTCTCGCCCGAGGCGTTCACCTCGTGGGGCTGGCGCGTGCCGTTCTGGATCAGCCTGTTCATGCTGTTCGTCGCCTTCGCCATCCACCGCTACCTCGAGGAGACCCCCGAGTTCCAGCAGGTGGAGGCCAAGCTCGCGGCCGCGCCGGCCCAGCGGCGTTCCCCGGTCCTCGAAGTCCTCCGGCACAACAGCGGCACCGTGCTCATGGCCGGCGGCACCTATCTCGTCGGCATCGTGATGTTCTACATCACCATCACCGGCTCGGTGCAGGTGGCCACGACCAACCTCGGCATCACCCGTTCGGACGTGCTGGCGATCATCCTGATCGCCGCGGGTGTACTCGTGCCGATGGTGCCGCTGACCGCCTACCTGTCGGACCGCTACGGCCGCAAGCTGATCTACGGCATCGGCATCGTCGGCATGGGCCTGTGGGCCGTGCCGATGTGGCTGCTCATCGGGGCGTCCTCGTCGGAGGACATCTGGCCGCTGGCCGTCGCGCTGATCGTCTCCTGCGTGGTGATGTCGTTCCAGACCGGGCCGCAGGCCGCCCTGTTCGCCGAACTCTTCCCCCCGGAGATCCGTTACTCCGGAGCGTCCCTGGGGTACCAGGCGGCATCGATCCTCGGCGGCATGGCGCCCATGGCAATGGTCGCGCTGATCAACGGGGAGGTCGCCAACCTCTGGCGCGTGGGGCTGCTCATCGCGGCGCTCTCGGTCCTCGCCCTCGCCTGCCTGGTGGCCCTCGCCCGTCGTCGCGCCTGACCTCCCGGCGCCACTGACCCTTCGGCGCCACTGCCCCTTCGGCGCCACTGACCCTTCGGCGCCACTGACCCTTCGGCGCCACTGACCCTTCGGCGCCACTGACCCTTCGGCGCCACTGCCCTCCCGGGCGCCACTGACTCTCCGCCCGAACGAACACTGGAGACCCCATGTATCCCGGTGCCTACCTCGACACCACTGCGCACAAGCCGGCCGTGATCATGGCCGACACCGGCCGGACGGTCACCTTCGCCGAGCTCGAAGCCAACTCGATCCGCATCGCCCGCCACCTCCGCACGCTGGGACTGCGCCGCGGAGACCACGTCGCGGTGCTCGCCACCAACACTCCCCGGGTGTTCGACATCTACTGGGCGGCAATGCGGTCGGGCCTCTACGTCACGATGGTGAACTGGCATCTCACTCCCGGCGAGGCCGCCTACATCGTCGACGACTGCGGCGCGAAGGCCGTGCTCGTCGACGCCGCGCTGGAGGAGATCGCCCGGGTGCTTCCCACTCTGCTGCCGAACACCGAACACCGGCTCGCCTTCGGTGGCACGCTCCCCGGATACGCCGACCTGGACGCGGCCGCGGCCGCCGCGTCGGATGCCGCGCCCGCCGATCAGCCCCGGGGGGCGGACATGCTCTACTCGTCCGGCACCACGGGCCGCCCCAAGGGCATCAAGCCCGCGCTGCCCGACCGCCAGGTTCACGAACCCGGTGACACGATGACCGCCATGAACGCCTCGGTGTGGGGCGTAAATCCGGAGACGGTGTACCTGTCCCCCGCACCGCTGTACCACGCGGCACCGTTGCGCACCTGCGCCGCGGTGCAGGCCCTCGGCGGCACGGTCGTCGTGATGGGCCGCTTCGACCCCGAGAAGGCCCTCGAATACATCGAGCGGTACCGGGTCACCTACAGCCAGTGGGTGCCCACCATGTTCGTGCGCATGCTCAAACTGCCGGAGGACGTGCGCTCCCGCTACGACGTGTCCAGCCTGCAGGTCGCCGTGCACGCCGCGGCCCCCTGCCCGGTCGAGGTCAAGCGGCAGATGATCGCGTGGTGGGGCCCGATCCTGTCGGAGTACTACTCCTCCACCGAACTCAACGGCCTCACCCTCGTCGACACGGAGGAATGGCTGCGCAAACCCGGCACGGTGGGCCGGGCCGCGCTCGGCGTCGTCCACATCTGCGGCGAGAACGGCGAAGAACTGCCGGCGGGGCAGATCGGCACGATCTATTTCGAACGCGACCTGCTGCCGTTCGAGTACCACAACGCACCGGAGAAGACCCGCGACGCCCAGCACCCGCACCACCCGGCGTGGACGACGACCGGCGACGTCGGTTACCTGGACGAGGACGGGTATCTGTTCCTCACCGACCGTGATTCGTTCATGATCATCTCCGGCGGAGTCAACATCTACCCGCAGGAGATCGAGAACGCGCTCGTCGAGCACCCCAAGGTCCTCGACGCCGGCGTGATCGGGGTGCCCGATGCCGAGATGGGCGAGATCGTCACCGCGGTGATCCAACCGGCCCCCGGCTTCGACGGCGACGACGCGCTCGCCGCCGAACTGGCCGACCACCTCCGCGGTCGCCTCGCCAAGTACAAGCTCCCGCGCCGGATCGTGTTCAGTGACGACATGCCCCGGACACCGACCGGCAAGCTGGTCAAGCGCAAGCTGAAGGAGCGCTTCGTCGACACACCGGTGTGACGCCGGGCCGGGAAACCCGGTCGACGACGAAAACGACTCGGCCTGCCGCTCGTTGCGAACGCGGCAGGCCGAGTCGTCGTCGGTTCGCGGGTGCGTTCTCGCCGGTTCGGCAGCCCGCAGCCGTCCCGGCCGCAGCAGCGGTTCCAGTTCGCTCCACTGCGCCCGCAGTAGCCGCTACAGCCGAACGTGTCGGCGGCCGCCCACTGCACGGCATCCCGGTGACAGCTCAGTTCGATGCGGTCGCGTCGGGGCCGCTGTCCGCGGGCGGTCACGTCCACATCGAAATCGATGCCGGCGACGCGGTCGCCGGCGGGCGCGGGATCCGGTGCCCGTCCTCGGCGCAGTCACCGCCGACGCCGACGGCAGGGTCAGGCTCCGGTGGCGTGCTCACCCAGGATGGTGGTGAGTTCTTCCGCGTACGCGAGCTGCGTGCGCAGACGAGCGCAACTGTCCTCGGCCCGCCGATGGAACTCCGCCAGCACGCCGCGTGCGTCGGCGGCCCCCTGCCCGGAGGTCGCGGCGGCGGCGATCCGATCGAGAGCGGCGAGCAACGCGCGCATCTCGTCGAGGGTGAACCCGAGCGGTTTCATCCGCCGGATCACCAGCAGGCGCTGCACGTCGTCCTCGGTGTAGAGGCGGAACCCGCCGGCGCTGCGGGCGGACGGGGTGACCAGGCCGACCTCGTCGTAGTGACGGATGGTCTTGATCGACAGCTCGGTGCGCGCAGCCACCTGCCCGATCTGCATATGCCCCGAATCGATAGTCACAGCCGCACCCTTTCCTCCCGGTCGCGCCTCCACCGTAGCGAGCGGCCCGACCCTCGATTCGAACTCTACCCTCACCGGAGGGTAGAGTTCTGCGGGTTCCGCGGACGAGACGATGCCGTCCCGCCCGCGCGGGGGCGTCGCCCCCGGCTTCTCATGGAAAGAAGACACGACTGTGACAACTCCTGCCGGGACAACTCCTGCCGGCAACGCGCCGGCGGTCCACGAGGCGGACGACGATCCCGTCCTCTCGGTGCGCGCCGCCCTGCGCTCCCCGAAACGCCTGAAGACCGAGATCCTGGCCGGCCTGGTCGTGGCCCTGGCACTGATCCCGGAGGCGATTTCGTTCTCGATCATCGCCGGCGTCGACCCGCGGGTCGGGCTGTTCGCCTCGTTCACCATGGCCGTGACGATCTCCATCGTCGGTGGCCGGCCGGCGATGATCTCTGCCGCCACCGCCGCGATCGCGTTGGTCGTCGCGCCGGTGGCCCGCGAGCACGGCTTCGACTATCTCGTCGCCACCGTCCTCCTGGGCGGCCTGTTCCAGGTGGTGCTGTCGGTCCTCGGAGTGGCCAAGCTGATGCGGTTCATCCCGCGCAGCGTCATGGTGGGCTTCGTCAACGCCCTGGCCGTCCTGATCTTCACCGCCCAGCTGCCGCACCTGATCGACGTCCCGTGGTTGGTCTACCCGCTGGTCGCCGTCGGACTCGGCGTGATGGTGTTCCTCCCCAAGCTCACTTCCGTGGTCCCGGCGCCGCTGGTGGCGATCGCGGTGCTCACCGCCGCCGTGCTCGCCTTCGGCTGGGACGTGCCGAACGTCGGCGACGAGGGTGCGCTGCCCGAGTCCCTCCCGGCGCTGTTCCTCCCCGACGTGCCGCTGACCACGCAGACCTTCGCGATCATCGCCCCCTACGCGCTCGCGATGGCCCTGGTCGGCCTGCTCGAATCCCTGATGACCGCCAAACTGGTCGACGACATCACCGACACCCACTCGAACAAGACCCGTGAGGGCTGGGGCCAGGGGGTTGCCAACCTGGTCACCGGATTCTTCGGCGGCATGGGCGGCTGCGCGATGATCGGCCAGACCATGATCAACGTCAAGGTCTCCGGGGCCCGCACCCGCATCTCCACCTTCCTGGCCGGGGTGTTCCTCCTGATCCTCGTCGTCGCCCTCGGTGACGTCGTCGCCCTGATCCCCATGGCCGCCCTCGTGGCGGTGATGATCATGGTGTCGGTCGCCACCCTCGACTGGCACAGCATCGCCCCGCGCACCCTGAAGCTGATGCCGCGCAGCGAAACCCTCGTGATGCTGGTGACGGTCGCCGCGACCGTGATCACCCACAACCTCGCGATCGGGGTGATCCTCGGCGTGGTCACCGCGATGGTGCTCTTCGCCCGCCGGGTCGCCCACCTGACCAGCATCGAGAAGGTCTCCGAAGCCGACACCGACCACGACGGCAAGGTCGACACCCGTGTCTACAAGGTGCACGGCGAGCTGTTCTTCGCCTCCTCCAACGACCTGATCTACCAGTTCGACTACGTGGGCGACCCGCGCAACGTCGTCATCGACCTGACCGGCGCCGACATCTGGGACGCCTCCACCGTGGCCACCCTCGACGCGATCCGGCACAAGTACGCCAACAAAGGTAAGAGCGTCGAGATCGTCGGCCTCGACGGCGCCGGCCTCGAACGCCTCGACCGGCTCTCCGGGCGACTCGGCGAAGGTCACTAGCTGCCGGTGTGCTCGCCTCGTCCATGCGGGCGCGTGCTCGACGAGCTGCGCACCGCCCGGCCGGTGCGAGTGGTGGATCTACCGGTTCCGAAGTCGCGCGGATCGACGCCGGAGTGTGGCCGACCGAGTGCGATCCCTCGGGGCACCTGCACACCCGGTGTTGGGCGGCCGTCGTTCTCGTCGCGAATCCGGATGTCGACGGCGCGCAGGAGCGGCCCCGCCACGACGAGCACACTCCGGCGTGGATGCTCGCCGTCTCCCCTGCCGCCCGCACTCACCCTGCCGTCGTCGTCGCGGTGGGGTGTAGTCCTATCCGCGGACCTCGCGCAGCACCGGAGTCGCGGCGAACTCGGCGCGAGCGAGGGACCTGCGGTGCACCTGATCGGGGCCGTCGGCGATCTGCAGGAACCGCGCCTGCGAGTACAGCATTGCGAGCGGTGTGTCCTGGGACAGGCCCGCACCGCCGAAGATCTGGATGGCGTCGTCGACGATCTTCTTCACCGTCAGCGGCACCATGACCTTGGCGGCGGCGATGTCGTGCCGGGCGGCCTTGGCGCCCTCGACATCCATCCGCCACGCGGCGCGCAGCACCATCAGGCGGGCCGCATCCACCTGGATGCGTGCGTCGGCGACAGTGGCCTGCACGACCCCTTCGTCGGCCAGCGGCCTGCCGAATGCGACGCGGGTGCGCGCCCGCTCCGTCATCAGCGCGACGGCGCGTTCGGCCATGCCGATCAGGCGCATGCAGTGGTGGATCCGGCCCGGTCCCAGGCGGGCCTGCGCGACGGCGAATCCCTTGCCGCGCGGGCCGAGCAGGTTCGCCTTGGGCACCCGCACCCGGTCGAAGACGATCTCGCCGTGCCCGCCCTCATGCCGGTCGTCGAACCCGAGCACGGACGTGGAGCGGACGATGTCCAGGCCCGGCGTCTCCATCGGGACCAGCACGATGGAGTGCCGGGATCCGGCCGGAGCGCCGGGATCGGTGACCCCCATGACCATCGCGACGCGGCAGTCCTCCCGCAGTGCGGCGGTGGACCACCATTTGCGTCCGGTGAGCACCCACTCGTCGCCGTCGTCGGCGATCTCGAGGCGGACGTTGCTCGCGTCCGAGCTGGCGACGTCGGGTTCGGTCATCGAGAAGCAGGACCGGATCTCACCTTCCAGCAGGGGGCCGAGCCACTGCTGCTTCTGGGCGTCGGTGCCGTATCGGGCGAGCAGCTCCATGTTCCCGGTGTCCGGCGCGGCGCAGTTGAGCGCCTCCGGGGCGAGATGCGGGCTCCATCCGGTCAATTCGGCCAGCGGGGCGTATTCGAGATTGGTCAGGCCGGCCCCGCCCGCCTCGGGGAGGAAGAGGTTCCACAGCCCCTGCCGCTTGGCGGAAGCCTTGAGGTCGGCCATGATCGGCGGGGCACCCCAGTAGTCGGGCTTGCTCGCGAGCTGCTGCGCGGCGATCGGCTCGGCCGGCAGGATGCGTTCCTGCAGGAAGCCGGTGAGCCGGTCCTGCAGTTCGCGGACCTTGGGGCTGTATTCGAAATCCATTGTTGCTCCGATTCTGAGGGAGTGATCGCCTAGCGGCGCAGTTCGGGAAGGGCCGAGGTGGCAGCGAGATCGAGGGCGCGCCGGAGCAACGGCCCGACCATGTCGGCGATGCCGTCGAAGCCCTCCCCCACCGTCTCGCCCCGGTCGTGGCGGGCACCGATGCCCTCGAGGATGACGGCGATCTTGAAGTCGGCGAAGACGGTGTACCAGTCGATGTCGGCGAGATCGATTCCGCGCGCGGCGGCGTAGCGCTCGAGCAGCTCCGTGCGGGTGGGGAATCCGTCGAGGGTGGCGAGGCCGCGGGTGATGGGGTTGTATGCCGCACCGGGAACATCCCAGAAGCTCAGCATGATTCCCACGTCGGCGAGGGTGTCGCCGAGGGTGGCCATCTCCCAGTCGAGCACGGCGGCGATGCGTCCGCGATCCTGCGGCGCGGCGAGGACGTTGTCGAGCTTGACGTCGCCGTGGACGATCCCGGGGTGGCGGGTCTGCGGCAGCGCGCGACGGAGCTTGTCGAGCAGCACCGCCACCTCGGGCCGGTCGACGCGGCGAGAGGCCTCCCACTGCTTCGCCCACCGGCCGAGCTGGCGCTCGAGGTAGCCGTCCGGACGGCCGAAGCTGCCGAGCCCGACGGCGTCGGGGTCGATGTCGTGCAGCGCGGCCAGGGTGTCGGCGAGCGAGAACCCGAGGCGGCGACGCTCGTCGGCGGTGAGGGCCGAGGCCTGTTCGACGGTACCGACGGCCACGCCGTCGACGAGTTCCATCAGATAGAACTTCGCGCCGAGGATGCTCTCGTCCTCGCACAGGTGCACCGCGCGGGGCACGGGGACGGACGTGCCACCGAGGGCGTTGATGACGGTGAACTCGCGCCGCATGTCGTGCGCGCTGGGCAGCACGTGCCCGTACGGCGGTCGGCGCAGCACCCATGCGTGCTCGTCGTCGGCGAGCCGGTAGGTGGGGTTGGAGCGGCCACCGCCGATGAGGGAGGCGGTGAGCGCGCCGGTGACCTCACCGCCGAGTACGCGCTGCAGGTGGACGGTCAGCGCGTCGAGATCGAGGTCGGCGACGGCGCCCGCAGGCGATGCAGTCATCGCGGATTCCTTCCTGCGTAGGCCTGTCGGCCAAACGATCGTTCGGATGACCTACAGAGTCGCCGAACGAGCGTTCGGTGTCAACACGGCTACCGAAGGACGGGATCCCATCTGCGATAATGCCGATGCGGAAGGAAGATGCTGCAGCACCGAAGAGGCGGCAGCCGATCAATCGTTAGGAATCGGAGAGGCCGCCGTGACGGGGACGGTGCTGCACCATCGCCAGGGCCAGATCCGCGTAGCGGTCCGCGAGCTCCTCCGGCCGCAGCGGCCCGTCGGACCGCCACCAGGCGCACACCGACTGGCCCATGTTGATGATTCCGCGCACCGCATCGCGCGGGAACTCCACCTCGAAGGCCCCCTCCTCGACGCCCCGCTCGACGACGTCGCGGAACAGACCCTCCTGTTCGTCACGCAGCGCGACGACGAGCCGGCGGCCGGCCTCGTTCAGGCTGCGCAGTTCCGTCGCACCGACCAGCGCATCGAGCTGCCGGGTGGTGTGGAACATGACCCACGCGCGCACCAGCGCCTGCAGCTGCGCGTCCGGCGAACCCCCCGCCCGCAGCAACGCCCCGCGGGTCATGGCGATCGCATCGTGCAGCGCCCGGGTCATGATGTCCTGCAGGATCTCCTGCTTGGACTTGAAGTGGTGGTAGATCGAGGCGACGGTGATGTCGGCGTCCCGGGCGATGTCGCGCATCGAGGTGCCGTGGTACCCGCGCTCGTTCATGTTCCGCATCGCCGAGTCGAGGATCGCCTGCCGGCCGTTGCCGGTCCCGACCGTAGCCGCCTTCGCCGCGCACATCGTCAACTCCGTCCCGCCGGTCGTGAACCGGTGACAGCGTAGTCGCAGGGCACGGGCCGGGATCGGCCGGATCCGCACCGCGAACCCCGCGGATCTGCCGTCCCCGCGTGCCGGAACGACGAATTGTCGGTCCGACCTGGCAGCATCAGCCGCGGCAGCCTCGCCCGGGGCCGCTCACCATCGGACAACACAGGGGGCCGTCATGCCAGCACCCGTTCTCACCGACGAACAGCGCACCGCCGCACTCGCCAAGGCCGCCGAAGTGCGCAAGGCCCGCAGCGAGCTGCTCGCCGCCGTCAAGGCCGGAGAGCTCGACGTCTCGGCCGTGCTCGACAAGGCGGAGACCGACGAGGTCGTGAAGAAGACGAAGGTCTCGGCCCTGATCAAGGCGCTGCCCGGCGTCGGCGCGGTCAAGGCCGCCAAGCTCCTCGAGCAGCTGTCGATCCCGGACACCCGCCGCATCGGAGGCCTCGGCGCCAACCAGCGTCAGGCGCTGCTCGACGCCACGACGGCCGCCTGACGCACCGTCCGACCCGACGCAGGTGTTCCCGCGCCCCGAAGTGGGAACACCTGTCCGGGCGCGTTCTGCGCCGACCGCGCGCTCCGCGACCGAGGAGACCGACGGACCGGGAGGAGCCGGATGGGGACGACGTCGACGCCCGAATCGCGGCAGCGGCAGGATCGGCTGCTGTTCCGCTTCATGCTGCTCTCGCTGGCCGCCGCCGTGGTCACCATCGTCCTCAAGGCGAGCGCCGCGTGGGCAACCGGCTCGGTCGGGTTCCTCTCCGACGCCCTCGAATCCGGGGTCAACCTCGTCGCCGCAGTGGTGGCGCTGATCGCACTGCGGGTGGCGGCCCGGCCCCCGGACGCCAGCCACCACTTCGGTCACGGCAAGGCCGAGTACGTCTCCGCCCTGGTCGAGGGTGCGATGATCTTCGTCGCGGCCACCGCGATCGTCTGGACCGCGATCGAACGCCTGATCAGTCCGATTCCGCTCGTCCAGCCCGGGCTCGGGCTGGCCCTGACGACCGTCGCCTCCCTGATCAACCTGGCCGTCGGGATCACCCTGCAGCGCGTGGGTCGCACGCACCGCTCGATCACGCTCGTCGCGGACGGCAAGCACCTGTTGACCGACGTGTGGACCTCCGCCGGAGTGATCGTCGGCATCGTGCTGGTCACCGTCACCGGCTGGGAACCCCTGGATCCGATCGTGGCCCTCGTCGTGGGTGTCAACATCCTGTGGACCGGATACCGGCTGCTTCGCGGCTCGGTCAGCGGCCTGCTCAGCGCCGCCCTCCCCCAGCACGAACAGGACCAGGTCAACGCCGTGCTGGACCGGTTCCGCGCCGAGTGCCCGGTCGAGTTCGCGCCGCTGCGCACCGTCGAATCGGGCCGGCAACGCCAGGTGTTCGTCGTCGTGACCGTTCCGGGCGACTGGACCGTGCGGACCGCCCACGACATGGCCGACCGCATCGAGGCGGCCATCGACGCGGTGCTGCCGCACACCGAGACCTTCATCCACGTGGAACCGGCCACCACCGGGCCCGGCAACGCCTGACCTCGGTCCGCCTCGTCACGGTCGTCGGCTCGGCTCGATCGGGTTCAAGGCAACGCCGGCACCGACGGCCTCAGCCCACGGCCTTCCTCACGAGCGCGCTGATGCGCTGTTCTTGGGCTGCGGTCAGCTCCTTCAGGGCGTAGGCGATCGGCCACATGGCGCCGTCGTCGAGCGCCGCCTCGTCGCTGAAGCCGAGCGTGGCATACCTCGACCCGAACTTCTGCGCGCTCTGGAAGTGGCAGAGGACCTTGCCGTTTCTGGCGTACGCGGGCATCCCGTACCAGAGCTTCGGCGCGAGGTCCGGAGCGGCGGTCTTGATGATGTCGTGGATCCGCTCGGCGAGGACCCGGTCCGCTTCCGGCATCTCGGCGATCTTCGCGAGCACGTCCCGCTCCGCTGCCGCCTCCTTCTCCGCCCGCGAACCGCGCCGCGCCGCCGCCTTCTTCTGCTCCTGCGCGTGCTCCTTCATCGCGGCCCGCTCCTCGGCGGTGAATCCGTGGTACTGCTCGGCGCTCGCGCCGGAGTTCTCGGTGGACGACTTCGCTTGCTGCATGGCAGGTTTCCTCTCACAACAGGGATGAGGCAGGTCAGGACTGTGCAGGCACCGCGGGCGGCGCGGGGGTGAGCGATGTGGCAGCCTCCCAGGCGAATCCGTCCGGGTCGATGAAGGGGCCGGCCGTGCTGCCGAGGACGATGCGGTGCGAGCCGGTGCCGTCGGCGGGGACGCCGAGGTCCTTGGCCAGGCCGCGACGCTTGTACAGCGCCAGCTTGACGGGGCTGGACTCGCCGGCAGTGAACTGGGCATACTTGCCGCCGAAGCTCTTGGCCACGGTCAGGCCCCGGCCGACGTAGAACTGCTTGCTGGCCTTCACGTCCTCCACACCGAGCAGCAGGACGATCTCGTCGATCTCAGAGGTGGCCGGGCCGGTGTCCTTCTTCGCCGAGGTCGCGACCTTCCAGATCGTCCCGTCCGGGGCCTGGACGACTCCGCCGTAGCCCCAGAGCGACTTCGCGGCGGGTCTGAGCACCGTGGCGCCGGCGTCCACGGCGGCGCCGAGGAAGCTGTCGACGGTGGCCGGCCGGGACACCGTGAGCGCCAGGGTGAAGCCACGGAATCCGGTGGAGTGCGACTCGGATGCCCGCAGGCGTAGGTACGTGTCCACGCCGAAGGCGGTGTAGAAGCGGTGGGCGGTCTCGGGGTCGGCCACCTCGAGGGTGACAGATGCGATGGACGTGTCGGATGCGGTGGTTGTCATGACCATCACGCTAGGGACTGCTTGCAGGCCGGGGCTTCTCGATTCCTGACCGGTCGTGCCACCTGCTTCGCCACACACGCCGGCATCCCGCCCGTCATGACCGCAGAGCCCGCATCGCGGGCCGTACCCGCAGCATCGTCATGGCCGGACGCAACATCCGCCGCCAGGCGCCGGAAGACGCCGGGCGGCATGCCGACCAGCTCGGTGAAGCGGGTGGTGAACGTGCCCAGCGACGCGCAGCCGACCGCGAAACACACCTCGGTGACGCTGAGATCGCCGCGACGCAACAGCGCCATCGCGCGTTCGATGCGCCGCGTCATCAGGTACGCGTACGGCGACTCGCCGTACGCGGCCCGGAACTGGCGGCTGAGGTGCCCGGCCGACATGTGCACGCCACGGGCGAGCGCCTCGACGTCCAGCGGCTGCGCGTACTCCCGATCGATCCGGTCGCGAACGCGGCGCAGCCGCGCGAGATCGGTCCGGCGCTGCGCGTCGGCGCGTGCACGCCGCCATTCGGGCCGACACATGAGAGCACTCCCCTCTCCGTCTTCCGCGCGGCCCTGGTGGGCCGTCGGCAGGGCGGGCACCTCTGCGACGGTGCGCTGCCGCCCTTGTTGCCGGTGGTCGCCGTGCCGGCCGGCACGGCCGCATCGACGCCCGTACGTCTCAGCGAAGTTCCTGGATGCGGACCATGTTGCCCGCGGGGTCGCGGAAGGCGCAGTCGCGGATGCCGTACGGCTGTTCGGTCGGCTCCTGGACGACCTCGGTGTCGCCGGCCTGCACCTTTTCGAATGTGGCGTCGAGGTCCCGGGTGGCCAGCAGGATCCAGCCGTAGGTGCCCTTCGCCATCATCTCCGAGATAGTGCGGCGCTCGTCGTCGGTGATGCCCGGGTCGGCGGCCGGCGGCGCCAGGAGGAGGGACGTGTCGGGCTGACCGGCCGGGCCGACCGTGATCCAGCGCATCCTGCCCTGCCCCACGTCGCTGCGGACCTCGAAGCCGAGGACGTCGCGGTAGAAGGCGAGCGACGCGTCCGGGTCGTCGTGCGGCAGGAAGCTCGTGTGAATGGTGATATCCATGACGAGCAGGTTAGGAGCGGCTCCGTGTCCCGCGCTTCTCGATTCCTGATCGATCCGGCCTCGTGGGGGGGCGGTCGGCAGCGCTGGGCAACTCCGCTGCGACGTGGCACGATCGCGTGGGTGACCAGCAGACCCGCTGACGCGCAGCACCTGCGTGACCTCGCGCGGCTGCGCCGCGTCCGTGACCGGATCGATCGGGAGTACGCGCAGCCGCTGGACGTCGAGGCGCTCGCCCGTGGCGTGCACATGTCGGCCGGGCACCTCAGCCGCCAGTTCCGGGCCGCGTACGGGGAGTCGCCGTACGCGTACCTGATGACGCGGCGCATCGAACGCGCGATGGCGCTGTTGCGTCGCGGCGATCTCAGCGTCACCGAGGTGTGTTTCGCGGTCGGCTGCGCGTCGCTGGGGACCTTCAGCACTCGCTTCACCGAATTGGTCGGTGTGCCCCCCAGCGTCTATCGGCGTCAGGCCGCGCGCACGGCGGCGGGGATGCCGTCGTGCGTCGCGAAGACGGTGACCAGACCGATCAGGAATCGAGAAGCGGGAGTCACCGAGCCGCACCTAGCCTGACCGCCATGGACGTCACCATTGACTCGAGCTTTCCCTTCCCGGCAGATGGAGACACCATGAGCATGGCCACGAGGACGGACACGCGGTCGTCTGCGCCGCACATTGCCGACAGTCACGATCTGATCCGCGTGCACGGTGCGCGCGTGAACAACCTCAAGGACATCAGCGTCGAGATCCCGAAGCGCCGGCTGACGGTGTTCACCGGCGTCTCCGGTTCGGGCAAGAGCTCTCTGGTGTTCGGCACCATCGCCGCGGAGTCGCAGCGGATGATCAACGAGACCTACAGCGCCTTCGTGCAGGGTTTCATGCCGACGCTGGCGCGGCCCGAGGTCGACGTCCTCGAAGGATTGACGACCGCGATCATCGTCGACCAGGAGCGGATGGGCTCGAACCCCCGCTCCACCGTCGGCACCGCCACCGACGCAAACGCGATGCTGCGCATCCTCTTCAGCCGGCTGGGGCAGCCGCACATCGGCTCGCCCAACGCGTACTCGTTCAACGTCCCCTCGGTGAAGGCCAGCGGTGCGATCACGGTCGAACGCGGCGCCGGCAAGACGAAGACCGAGAGGGCGACCTTCACCCGGCTCGGCGGCATGTGTCCGCGCTGTGAGGGGATGGGCGCGGTCACCGACTTCGACCTGTCCGCGTTGTACGACGACGGTCTGTCGCTCAACGAGGGTGCGCTCACGATCCCCGGTTACAGCATGGACGGCTGGTACGGCCGGATCTACCGGGGCTGCGGCTTCTTCGACCCGGACAAACCGATCCGCAAGTACACCAGGAAGGAACTGCACGACCTGCTGTACAAGGAGCCGACCAAGATCAAGGTCGAAGGGATCAACCTGACGTACGAGGGGCTGATCCCGAAGATCCAGAAGTCGATGCTGTCCAAGGACGTCGACGCACTGCAGCCGCATATCCGGGCGTTCGTGGAACGGGCCGTGACCTTCTCCACCTGCCCCGAGTGCGACGGCACCCGGCTCGGCAAGGAGGCCCGGTCGTCGAAGATCAAGGGAAAGAACATCGCCGACGTCTGCTCGATGCAGATCAGCGACCTGGCCGTCTGGGTCCGGAGCCTCGACGAACCGTCGGTGGCCCCGCTGCTCACCGGGCTGCAACACCTTCTCGACTCGTTCGCCGAGATCGGGTTGGGGTACCTCTCACTCGACCGGCCGGCGGGCACCCTCTCCGGAGGAGAGGCACAGCGCACCAAGATGATCCGCCACCTCGGTTCCTCGCTCACCGACGTCACGTACGTGTTCGACGAACCCACCATCGGCCTGCACCCGCACGACATCGCGCGTATGAACGACCTGCTGCTGCAGCTGCGCGACAAGGGCAACACGGTGCTCGTCGTCGAGCACAAGCCGGAGGCGATCGCGATCGCCGACCACGTCGTCGACCTCGGACCGCGCGCCGGCACCGAGGGCGGCGAGGTGGTGTTCGAGGGCACCGTCGAGGGGCTGCGTGCCAGTGGCACGCTCACCGGGCGGCACCTGGACGACCGGGCGTCGGTGAAGCCCTCGGTGCGGACACCGTCGGGTGTGCTGGAAGTGCGCGGCGCCGGCACCCACAACCTGCAGGACGTCGACGTGGACATTCCGCTCGGCGTGCTGGTCGTCCTCACCGGGGTGGCGGGCTCGGGCAAGAGCTCGCTGATCGACGGTTCGGTGTCCGGGCGCGACGGAGTGGTGTCGGTCGACCAGGGGGCGATCAAGGGCTCGCGGCGGAGCAACCCGGCGACGTACACCGGACTGCTCGACCCGATCCGGAAGGCGTTCGCGAAGACCAACGGCGTGAAGCCGGCGTTGTTCAGCGCCAACTCCGAGGGCGCGTGCCCCGCCTGCAACGGCGCCGGAGTCATCTACACCGACCTGGGCGTCATGGCCACCGTCGAATCCACCTGCGAGGACTGCGAGGGGAGGCGGTTCCAGGCCGAGGTGCTGGAGTACACGTTCGGCGGCCGGAGCATCGCCGACGTGCTCGCGATGCCGGTGGCCGAGGCCGAGGAGTTCTTCGGCGCCGGCGAGGCGCGGATCCCGGCGGCCCACAAGATTCTGCAGCGGCTCGCCGACGTCGGGCTCGGCTACGTCACCCTCGGCCAGCCGCTCACCACGTTGTCCGGCGGTGAGCGGCAGCGACTCAAGCTGGCCACCCGGATGGCCGAGAAGGGCGGCGTCTACGTCCTCGACGAACCGACAACCGGCCTCCACCTCGCCGACGTCGAGCAACTGCTCGGCCTGCTCGACAGGCTCGTCGACTCCGGCAAGTCCGTCATCGTCATCGAGCACCACCAGGCGGTCATGGCGCACGCCGACTGGATCATCGACCTCGGCCCCGGCGCCGGCCACGACGGTGGCCGGATCGTCTTCGAGGGCACACCCGCCGACCTCGTCACCACCCGCTCCACCCTCACCGGCGAGCACCTCGCGGCCTATGTCGGCGCCCGGCCGGGCCCGTCGCGGACACCGTGAGGCGAGTTCGCCCCACGGGTGCGACAGCCCTCGCCGTCAGTTGGGGCGGACGGTGAGGATCTGGGACACGGTGCCGACGGGGCCGTGCGTGTCGTGGAGGACGCTGCTGGTCAGCCCCAGGCCCTCGGGACCGAACGAGACGGTGGTGTCGAAGCCGAGCCAGTCGCCCCGGGGTTCGGTGAACAGGTGGGCGGTGAGGTCGACGTTGGGGAAGGCGACGTCTTTCGGGGACACGCGCACGGTCATGCCGTTGGCGATGTCGAACAGTCCCGCGGCACCGGCCAGCGCGCTGACCTTCTCGTCGAGCACGAGGGGCAGCGGCGTGCGCACCCAGTACGCCGCCCGGCCGGGCTCGAGCTGGATGCGGCGGATCTCGGTGGAGGCGATGAACCCGCCCGGCCACACCGTCGAGGCGTCCCAGGGAGCCATGGCGTCGGGCGGGTCGATCCGCGGCAGCGACGTCGCCTCCAGCGCGGGGGTGGGGCGGGATTGCATGAGCCAGGCCCGCAGCCGTACGACGGCGCGACCGTCGTGGGCGAGGACGGCCTCGACGAGCTCGATGGTGCGCCCGGGACGCAGGACGGTGACGGTGGTCTCGACCGTGTCGACCGGGACGGTGCCGAGGATGTCGTAGGACAGGCGGCCGACGACCAGTCCGTCGTCGCGGCGTGCGTCACGGTCGCATTCCACGGCGTGCACCAGCAGACCCAGTGCGGGCGCGATGTGCTGCTCCTGCGGGTTCCAGGCACCGCTGACGTGGTGGGTCGGCCGGAACGCGGCCGGACCGATCCGTTCGAAGTAGGTCATCTGCTGCTCCTTGCGCGGGGTCGGTGACTCATCCGGGCATGATCCCAGTCGATCACGACCCCTCTTCGGACCGGACGGGTGCGGCGCAGAGCGACGGCAGCCCGCCCCCTGGTCGGCCAGGGGGCGGGCTGCCGCGTATTTCGGACGGTGCGGGATCAGGCGGGGACGTGGGCCTCGGCCCAGGCGTTGTAACCGCCGAGCAGGTCCGAGACGTTGTCGAAGCCCTGCGCCCGCAGCAGCGACGCGGCCACACTCGAACGCCACCCACCGGCGCAGTGCACCACGATCGGCTTGCCGGTCGGCACCTGCCCGAGCCGGGTCCGCAGCTGCGCCAACGGGATCGGCACCGCCCCCGGAATCACCCCGAACTCGCGTTCACCGGGATTACGGATGTCGACCAGCGTCACCGCATCGGCGGCGAGCAACTCGTCGAGCTGCGCGACGGTGGTCCGCGGCGCGGTCTGCACCAGATCCGCCAGCTCCGCCGGGAACACCCCGTCGTGATCGACGGTGAGATAACCGGCCGCGTTGTCCGACCCGATCCGGGCCAGCCGCACCGCCGCGTCCTGCTCCTCCCCCGGATAGGTGATCAACACGATCTTCTCCCCCACCTCGGCGACCATCCCGCCGGTCTCGGCGAACCGGCCGTCGAACCCGACGTTGACCGACCCGCGCAGATGCCCCGCCGCGAAATCGTCCACACCGCGCGCATCGAGCACCCGGGTCCCGGCGGCCAGCTCCGCCCGCACCCGCGCCGGGCTCAGCTCCGGGATGGTGCGCCCCCGATCGAGCAGCGGATGCACGCTCTTGTTCAACCCGGCATCGACCGAGAAGTAGGCCGGCGCGGCCGGCTGCCCCTCGGTGACCAACGCCACGAACGCCTCCTCGCTCATCGGCTGCACCGACGGATTGCTCACCCGCTGCTCCCCGATCGTCGAGGTCAGCTCCGTCGACAGGTTCTTCCCGCACGACGAGCCGGCACCGTGCGCGGGCAGCACCGTGACCGCATCGGGCAGGGTCAGCAGCTTCTCGTGCACCGTGTGGTACATCGCCCGCGCCAGATCCTCGGTCGACGAATCCCCCAGATTCACCAGGTCCGGACGGCCCACATCACCGATGAACAACGAATCCCCGGTCAGCACCGCGGCCGGGGTCGCCCCCGGATGCTCGCGCACCAACACCGAGATCGACTCCCAGGTGTGCCCCGGGGTGGCCAGGATCTCGAGGTCCACCTCCCCGAGGGACAGGTGCTCCCCGTCGCGCAGCCGCCGGATCGGGTAGTCCGCCTCGGCGGCCTCCCCGAACCCGATCCACGCCCCGGTCGCCTCGAGCAGCTCCAGATGCCCGGAGACGAAATCCGCGTGGAAATGCGTGTTGATCACACCCTCGATGCGCAGCCCGTGCCGCGCGGCGTCGTCGAGGTACTCGGTGACATCGCGGCGCGGATCGACCACCACCGCCCGGCCGGTGCCCTCGTCACCGATCAGGTACGACGCGTGCGACAGGCACTCGATGTAGTACTGCTCGAGAATCATCGTGGTTCCTCCGTATGGGTCGATTTCGTCCTCGATATGGACAACCCTGCCACATACCCCCTAGGGTATGTCAAGTACCCCATGGGGTATCCCTTCGAACCTCGTCCCCTACCGCAGGAAGCACAGCGATGAACACTCCCGTCGACCCCGTCCCCAGGACCGCCGTCACCCCCGAAGCCGATACGCAGGTGCTGCACCGGCTGCGCCGCGCGCAGGGGCAGCTCGCCGGCGTGATCGCCATGCTCGAATCCGGCCGCGAGTGCCGGGACGTGGTGACCCAGCTCGCCGCCGTCTCCCGGGCGCTCGACCGCGCCGGGTTCAAGATCGTTGCCGCGCAGCTTCGTCGGTGCATGCTCGACGAGGAGGACGACACGTGCCCGGACCGGCTCACCGAGGAACAACTCGAGCGCCTCTTCCTCGCCCTGGCCTGAGGGAGACCGCCCGACGACGACGTTCGCGACGTGGTGGCGCGATCAGCGCCGTCGGGCCCTGACCACCGTGTCGTGCACGGTGACGGCGCGTCCGTCCGGGTCGGTGACCGACCGCGCGACGGCGGCCTCGGTGACGACGTCCCAGCCGTCGGGATCGAGCAGCGCCACGACGTCCGCTCCCGTGAAGAACAGCTCGGGCCGCGGCGGGCGCGGCACGGTGGTCTGCAGGTCGGTGGGGTGATGCCCGACGATCAGGAGGGTGCCGCCGGGAGCGACCGCCTCCGCGAGCCCTCGAAAGAGGACGTCGCGTTCCGGTGGCGGCAGGTGCATGTACTGCGCGGAGACCAGGTCGTACCGCCCCCGGCCGGGGTCCCACGCGGTGAGATTCTCGTGCAGCCACGTGATGCGCCCGGCGATCTCGGCGCCGGCCCGATCCGCGTGTTCGGCGGCGCGTCGCAGGGCGACGCCGGACACGTCCACGCCGTCGACCCGCCAGCCGCGCCGCGCCAGCCAGATGGCGTCCGCGCCCTCGCCGCAGCCGACGTCGAGGGCGAGGCCGGGCTCGAGTTCGGCCGCCTCCCCCACGAGGTGACGGTTCGGCTCACCGCTCCAGAGCGCGGGACGGGAACGGTAGCGCTCGTCCCAGAGTTCTTCGTCGAGTTGGTTTTCCGGCACTGCGACTCCTTCGGTCGTCGGTACGGGTGGTCGGGCGCGTCAGCCGCGGAGCGGGAAGCCGATGCGGGACAACAGCTTCCGGGGACGAGACACCGGCGCCGGGAGCAGTTCGCCGGCTCGCTCGGGGAGTTCCCGCTCGATCGCGGCCTCGATCTCGCGCACCCCGGGATTGACCAGGGCGACCCGTCCCACGAAGACGGTCGGCACGGTCTCGTCGCCGCCGGTGACCGCACGGACCCGCGCCGCGGCCGCGCGGTCCTGCCAGATGTCGATCTCGCGGGTGTCGATGCCGCGTCGGCGCAGGGCCCGGCGCAGCCGCGAACAGAACGGGCACCCGGGTCGCCACAGCACTTCGATCCCGTCGACGAAGTCCGACGATGCCATCTCCTCGCTCCTCTCACAGCACGTCCCGACCAATATACCGGAGGGGGTATGTTTCCTCCGGTGTTGCGCGCGGTCTCGTACGGACGCGGCTCGGAAGGTCTCGAACTCGCCGATCCGCCCCGGCGGTGACTTTCGACCCTTCCCGGCCGCGGTCCACGAGCGCACGGTGAAGGCAACCGCGACCTGCTGCGGGATGGGAGGAACGTCGTGACCACCTGGATCATCCTCGCCGCCGTGCTCCTCGTCGTGGTGATGTTCGTGTTGTCGCAGTCGGTGCACGTCGTCACCCAGTACGAGAAGGGCGTGCTCTTCCGGTTCGGCCGGCTGCTCGGGGTGAAGGAACCCGGCCTGCATCTGATCATCCCGATCGTCGACCGCCTCACGAAGGTGTCGTTGCGGATCGTCACGATGCCGATCCAGTCCCAGGGGATCATCACGCGCGACAACGTCAGCGTGGACATCTCCGCAGTCGCCTATTTCCGTGTCATCGACGCCGTGAAGTCGGTCGTCGCGATCGAGAACGTCGCCGCTGCGATCGACCAGATCGCCCAGACCACGCTGCGCAGGGTGGTCGGCCGCCACACCCTCGACGAGGCGTTGTCGGAGACCGACGTCATCAACGTCCACATTCGAGAATTCCTCGACGTGTCCACCCTCGAATGGGGCGTGGAGGTGACCCTGGTGGAGTTGAAGGACATCCAGCTTCCCGACAGCATGAAACGCGCCATGGCCCGCCAGGCCGAGGCCGAGCGGGAGAAGCGCGCCAAGATCATCGCGGCGGAAGGCGAGTCGATGGCGGCCGCCGCGCTCGGAGACGCCTCCGACACGATGATGGCCCACCCCCTGGCCCTGCAACTGCGCAACCTGCAGACCCTGGTGGAGCTGGGGGTCGAGAAGAACACCACCGTGGTGTTCCCGGCCCCCATGATGAGTGCCATCGGCGAACTGAAGACCTTCCTCGAACACGAAGCCACCGCGGCAGCGGCAGCGGCCGCCCAGCGCACACCGGTGACGCCCACCTCCGGCCTCGTCGGCAACGGCACGTCGGCATCCGTCGCGACGACCCCCACCGCGCCGGCGCGAGGAGGGTAGGGCCAGGACGGGACTCGACGGTGGAGCGGTGATCGTCCCCGGTGGCAGCCGCGGCATTGCGGTCGACGACGATGCCACCACGGGCGTGATTCTCGATCTCCGGCGGACCGGCATGCAGTGACCGCAGGTGAGCCCACTGCCTTCTTTCCGGCCCGGGGGGCGACACCCGGGTGCTTCAATGGTCGGGTGTGCAGATGGATGGCCTACTCGGGCGAGCCGATCCTCGTGGAGGATCTGCTGTTCAAGCCCGAGCATTCACTCATCGACCAGAGCCTGCACTCCCATCTCGGAGCCACCACCACCAACGGTGACGGATTCGGAATCGGCTGGTACGGAATAGGTTCCGAACCGGCGATGTTCAAGAGCATCGATCCGGCGTGGAACAACCACAACCTGCGGGAGATCGCCGGGCAGATCCGCACCCCGCTGCTGTTCGCGCACGTGCGGTCCTCGACCGGCACGCAGGTGCAGCGCAGCAATTGCCACCCGTTCCGGCACGAGGAATGGCTGTGGATGCACAACGGCGAGATCCTCGGCTTCCGGGACATCAAGCGGGAACTGATGATGGCCGTGGATCCGTCGCTGTACCCGGACATCGCGGGTACCACGGACTCCGAGGTGCTGTTCTTCCTCGCTCTCACGTTCGGTCTCCGGGACGATCCGTTCACCGCGGTCGGCCGTGCGATCGGGATGGTCGAGAAAGTCGCCCGCCACCGCGGGATCGACGATCCCGTGCAGATGACCGTGGCCACCACGGCCGGCGACACCATCTGGGTGTTCCGCTACTCCAGCGAGGGCCGGACCCGGTCGCTGTTCTACTCCACCGAGGTCGCCAAGCTCCGCGAGCTGCACCCCGAGGTGGAGATGTTCCATCGTCTGGGCATCGACGCCCGGTTCGTCGTGTCCGAACCGCTCCGCGATCTGCCGGGCGCATGGAACGAGATGCCCGAGTCCTCCGCCGCCGTGGTCGGCCCCGCGGGCAACGACATCCGGCCGTTCCGGCCGCTCGAGCCCGTCTGACGCGAGAGGTCGATGCATGAGTCTTGACAGTTCGCCGAAGGGTCCGGCGGTGGCCTCGGGTTCCGCACTGGTGCTCGCAGTACTGGCTGCGGGGCAGTTCCTGATGACGCTCGACAGCTCCGTGATGAACGTGTCGATGGCGACAGTGGCCGCGGACGTGGGCACCACCATCACCGGCATCCAGACCGCCATCACCCTCTACACCCTGGTGATGGCCAGCTTGATGATCACCGGCGGCAAGATCGGCACCATCCTCGGGCGGCGCCGCGCGTTCGGGCTCGGCCTGATCATCTACGGCGCCGGGTCGTTCGTCACCGGGATCGCGCCGAATCTCACCGTCCTCCTCATCGGCTGGTCCCTGCTCGAGGGCATCGGCGCCGCCCTGATCATGCCCGCGATCGTTTCCCTGGTCGCGGCGAACTTCCCCGCCGAACGCCGCCCCGCCGCCTACGGATTGGTGGCCGCGGCGGGTGCCGCGGCAGTCGCGGTGGGGCCGTTGCTCGGTGGGGCGGTGACCACGTTCGCGTCCTGGCGCTACGTCTTCTTCGGCGAGGTCGTCATCGTCGTCCTGATCCTGCTCGCGCTGCGTCGCGTGGAAGACATTCCACCGCAGCGGATCCGGCTCGACCTCGTCGGCTCGCTCCTGTCGGTCGCCGGCCTGGGAATGTTCGTCTACGGCGTGCTGCGCTCGAGCGAATGGGGCTGGATCCAGACCAAACCCGGCGGACCGGCGATCCTGGGACTGTCCCCCGTCATCTGGTTGCTGCTGGGTGGACTCTTCGTGCTCTACCTGTTCCTGCGGCGGGAGACGTACCTGGCGAAGACGGGCGGCGAACCGCTGGTCGACCCCGCGCTGCTGAGGAACAGTCAGCTCACCGGCGGTCTGAGCATGTTCTTCGCCCAATTCCTCATTCAGGCCGGGGTGTTCTTCTCCGTCCCCCTGTTCCTGTCCGTGGTCCTCGAACTCAGTGCGCTCGAGACGGGTGTGCGGATCCTTCCGCTGTCGATCGCTCTGGTCCTGGCCGCGGTCGGCATCCCCAAGCTGCGACCCCAGGCGAATCCCCGGCGCATCGTCCGGATCGGCCTCGGGATCATGGTCGTCGGCATCCTCATCCTCGTGGGTGGGATGGATCCCGGCGCAAATGCGGCGGTCGTGTCGATCCCGATGCTGCTGATGGGTCTCGGACTGGGTGCGCTGGCCTCCCAGCTCGGTGCGGTCACGGTGTCCGCGGTGCCGGACTCGCAGAGCGCCGAGGTCGGCGGTCTGCAGAACACGGCGACCAATCTCGGCGCGTCACTGGGGACCGCCCTGATCGGCTCCATCCTGATCGCCACCCTGACCACCTCCGTCATCGCCGGCATCGAGAACAACCCGGCCGTGCCGGAATCGGTGCAACAGCAGGCCACCACGGACATGGCTGCCGGGGTGCCGTTCCTGTCCGACACCCAGTTGGAGGGTGCCCTGGACGAGGCCGGGGTGGACGAGGCCACCGCGGATGCGATCGTGGAGGTCAACTCGGACGCGCGGCTCGAGGCCCTGCAGGTGGCCTTCGCCGTCACGGCACTGATCACCGTCGCCGCACTGTTCGGCACCGGATCCCTACCGCGCCGGCCGGTGGGCGCACGGCCCGGCGAGGGTCAGCGCAGGCCCGACGAGACCGACGACGAGCGCTGAGGCCGGAAGGCCAGGTCCCGGAGCCGCGCCCAGTCCCAGGTCGGCGCCGAGACCAGGGTTCCCGGACGGCGCCGGGGCACCCGCACCCGCAGCGCCTGCGGCTCGACGGTGCAGCGCACCGGCGTGGGCAGCATCAGCGCTTCCCCGTCCACCCCGACCGGAATCTCCGGTGCCTCCGCGTCGACGATCACCTCGGTGGCCACGCGCTGAACCAGCCCCCGGCTGTGCGTGCGGCGCAGCAGGTCGACCGCCTGCCCCGCGCCGGCTACCGAGATCGTCACCACCCCGAGCACCCCGCGATCCAGCCGGGGCCGTCGTCCCAGCCCCGCGAGGTCGTCGGTCGCGTACGGGTCGTTGCTCACCAGGACGGCCTGCGCGCCTTCCACCGTCGTGTCGCCGTCGATGCGGGCCCTCAGCCGGGTGGCGCTGTCGCGAGCGAGCAGGTCGGGCATCATCCGCAGGGCCGTCCCGGCCTTGTCGTCCCGGTATTCCGGGCTCTGCACCACGTCGGCGTAGACGCCGAACGAGGCGTTGTTGACGAACACCCGTCCCCCGATCCTGCCGAGATCGATGCGCAGTTCCACCCCGTCCCGCAGAGCGTCCAGGCCTGCGGCCGGGTCCTCCCGGTCCAGTCCCAGATCCAGCGCGAAGTGGTTCCGTGTGCCGGCGCTGATCACCAGGAACGGCAGACCGTGCTCGGCCGCGATCGCCGCCACCAGGGCCTGTGTCCCGTCGCCCCCGGCGACACCGAGCAGGTCGGCGCCCCGCTCCACCGCCTGCCGGGCCAGGGCCTCGACGTCGACGGGCCCCGGTCCCGCGAGCAGGGCTACCTCGGCACCGAGTTCCTCGGCCTTGCGTTGCAGATCGAACTTCACGACCTTGCCGCCCCCCGAACGGGGGTTCATCACCAGGAACGGGCGGTGGACCGGCGCGGCGGGGTACTCGGGCATCCCCTGCTCTGTGTCACGGCGCAGGGCCGCCCGCGCGCACGCCAAGGCGAGCAGCACCAGCGCGACCGACACCAACGCGACCCAGAGCACGCGCTCCCGCACGAACAGCACGGGCAGCGCGAGGGGGGCGACCACTGCGAGACCCAGTGACAGCGCGCGCAGCAGCCCCCGGCTCGCGAGGAACCAGTAGAGAGCCGCGACCGTCACCGCTGCCACCGTCACGCTCACCGCCAGGAGTGCGAGGGCGCCGCGCAGGCCCGCGACGATCACCGGAACGGCGGCAGCGCCGAGGACGGCGGCGAACGCCGCACGCGCCCACCATCGGCGAGAGACCGGCACCTCGTCGCCGGGAACGGCGTCCACCGGGCTCACGTCCCGGTCTTCGAGTCCGCGTCGGGCACGATCTCCGTCGGTTGCTCCCAGGTTCGTGCCGGCCGGATCAGCACCTCGAGCGCGAGCAACGCCAGCAGGGCACCGAGAACGATCCACACGACCACGAGACCGGTCGGGTACCGCCAGAACATCAGCATCACGGCGGCGATGCCGATGATCGCCAGCCGCAACGCCGTCCGGGCCCGGTAGGCCCCGGCTTCCACCTGGTTCGGTGGCCGCGGCTTACGGGACCGCTGCACCGCGTCCATGCCTCGCCCGAATCCGCGACGGACGGCAGTCGCGGAGGCTGATCCCCCGGTCAGGTACGCCCCGACCGCGATCACCAGGCCGAGGATCGCCACCGCCCGCAGTGCGGTCCGCAGCGGCACCAGCATCGTGTCGGCGATCGCCGAGGCGGCGTCCGGGGACAGCACGTCCGGGGGAATGTCGCCGAGATAGAGGGATCGGGCGACGATCAGCGCGATCGCGAGGATCAGCATCCCCACGAGCAGTGCCGTCCCGACGAACGCCAGGGCACGACGGCGACGCCCGGGCGGAGCCACGGCCACCGCGGCCACCGCGGCGGCGATCGTCAGCCACGGCAGCACATCCGACGCCGTGTCCAGAGCGCTGACCGCCCGTTGCGCCCTGATCAGCTCCGGCGACTGGAACAGCACGAACTGCTTGTCGATGTCCGGGATCTTCTCGGCGAAGGAGAATCCCCGGTCCAGCAGGCGGGCCTTGACGTTGTCGATGATCGTGCCGAGGGAGATGCTGACCGTGCCGCTCTCGTCCACCGTTACCGAGGACGGGCCGCCCTCACCGGTGACGACTGCCACCAGCCCGGTGTGCGCTGCACGGTTGGCCTGGATCCACAGATCCTCGAACTGGTCGGTCTGCACCAGCGACAGCACCGTCTCGTACACGAAGTTGCGTGCCTGCCCGGCGATCACCGGCGCGAGCCCCTCCACCGCCCGGTCCACGCGCGGCGCGTCCGCGGTCGCCGGAACGGCATCGGTCAGGGCGGTCAGCGCGTCGGACGTGAGGCCTTCGACATCGACCCGCGCGAAGATCTCGTCGGTGACCGTGCCCGCGATCTCGGTCTGCACCGCGGGATCGGAACCGAGCGGGGCCACCGTGGTGACGTACCGGTCCGTGTCGAGGATCTCGCTGCGCACGAACCGCGCCGTCACCGACGCGATCGCCAGCAGTGCGACCAGCACCGTCAGAATCGCCACCGCAGTCCAGCGCAGCGCGTGCCGCGGCGGACGCGATACGGGCGGGGGTGGCGGCGGGGCCTCGGGCGCGGCCTCTGTCCGCGCCCGCAGTGCGGCCACCTCGGCCCGCAACCGCTCCAGCTCGGCCCGCTCGGCGGTGTCGAGCGGAGCGGTGCCCGTGCCGCTGCGCGAAATGTCGCTGTCCATCGTCTTCTCTTTCCACTCGGTGACAGAGGCACGGCAGCACGGACGAAGCGTGCCCTCCGGCGGCACGAGTCCGAGATGCAGTTCGATGTGACTGTGTGAAATGTCTTGCTGTATGCCTCCTTTTCCCTCATCCGCCGGGTGAACGGACCGGGGACGCAGTTCGGGTCTGCGCCCAGGACTCGGGCTTCAGGTCGTCGACCTGCACGCCGGGACCATAGAACTCGTGAACCAGGCCGAGGACACGGGCGAGCACCTCCGCGTCCGTGAGATCGTCGCGGAGCACCATATGCAGCTGAGCCGGACTGTCGCCGGATTCCGTCGACACCACCAACCGGCAGACCCAGTCGCTCATCTCGGCCTCCCCGCGTATCTTCTTGTGCTGCGACCGGATCGAGGAATCCTCTCCGCGCTGCCGAGCATCGCCGTGTGCGCTGCTGACCGGCCTGCAGACCCCCGGCCCGCAGACCCGGGGGCGGTCAACCCAACGTCCATCCCGGGCTCCGTCCGGTTTCGTTCCATTCGCGATCCAATGCCGACAGCCTCCGCCGCACGCCGACACGATGAACTCCGTAGAGGAGCAGCAGGGCGATGCCGGAGCCCACCCCCCACACCGTGAGTGCGGCACTGACACCGGCCACGACGCCGTCCGAGCCGGTCCTGGGCGCGGCGACGGGATCACCGGTCGAATCGATCCAGATGTCGATCGTCTCGCCCGGCTTCGCGCCGAAGGGCGTCTCCACCTTCCCCGTGCGCGTTTCGTCGGTCCCGGTCGTCCACCGCGCGGTCGCTCGGTCCGGGTCCCCCGGACCCCGGGTCGCAGTGTCCGTCATCGAACTGGTGCCCGTCGGTCCCGGCTCCTCGAGGAGGATCGCCGTCACCTGGTGGCGTTCCAGGCGTTCCTCCAGCGCAAGCTGGCCGACCCGCGCGTAGGTCGCCGTCCCGTACGCGGCGGCGAGGGGCACCATGACGAGCACGAACATCGCGACGACCAGAACGAGTGCGGATTCGACTCGCTCGGATCGTCGCATCAGCGGGTTGCCGCTCCACGGAGCGCGGCGCCATAACCGGAGGGCCAGGGGCTGCTCTGCGTTCATCTCGAAACTCCTGCAGTTACTTGACTACAGTGTTCCGCCGGCGAGGGCCTGTGGCGTAGGGCACAAGGTCATCGCTCGATTCGGTTGATCAGGGACGGGGACCTGTTGGAGTCCCCTGTCTCCCGGCACGGTCTGCACCCGGTCCCGCCTACCCCGACGCAGAGGCTCTGCTCCGCCGGGCCTACACCGGTGCGAGCGGCCGGAACGGCCGGATCTCGTCCTCGCCGGGCCGGACCACGCCCGCGGAGGACTCGGGTACTTCGTTCCATGCGTCCGGCAGATCGCGCAGCGGTTCGGAGACGATGAAGCGGGTCTCGGCACCGAGCTGGTGCAGCACCTCCACCTCGGGATGCAGCTCGAGGAGCCTGGCGAGCTTGGTGGAGAAGAACAGCGATCGGCTCTTGCCTTCGCTGGAATAACGGAACACCCACATCGACTCTCCGTCCGTGGTCGCCACGGTCATCTGCACGGGATGCTCGATCGCATGGGCGTGCGCGATCTTCTCCACGTATCCGACAGCCCGGGCGACGGCAGTGAACGGGTCCTCGGTGAGACCGAACGTCAGCGCGAGATAGAACAGCATCTCGGAGTCGGTCGAGCCCTCGATGTCGGGGTAGAGCGCCGGATCCACCGCCAGCACGAGCTCGCGTTTGATCTCCCGGAACCCGTTGAGGACCCCGTTGTGCATCCACAACCAGCGCCCGTGCCGGAAGGGATGGCAGTTGCTGCGCTGGACGTGCGTCCCGGTCGAGGCCCGCACGTGTGCGAACAGCAGCGGTGTCTCCACCTGAGCGGCGAGCTCGCGCAGGTTCCGGTCGTTCCAGGCCGGATCGATGCTCTTGAACACCGCCGGCTCCGGCCCTCTCCCGTACCATCCGATGCCGAAACCGTCACCGTTGGTGGTGGTGGCTCCGAGGCGCGAATGCAGGCTCTGATCGATCAGCGAGTGCTGCGGGCGGAACAGCAGATCCTCGGCAAGGATCGGGTCGCCGGAATATGCCATCCATCTGCACATCTCACCATTGAATCACCGCTTCGACCGCGAGCACGTCTCGAAACGGACACAGGTCGCGCCGCGTTCGTGTCGGATGCGGGCCCGGCCCGCGTACGGGCGTCTTCGTGTCGAGGACACGCGGGGGGACGGTGGGTTTCAGGGTCGGGGTGGGTTTCAAGGTCTTTATCCCCTGCGGAGACGCCGGTTGGGGTGTCATTCTCGATGTGAGTCGCCCGATATCGCGGAGGTTCGGTCCATCGCCGGAGCCGCTCACAGGAGGTGCACATCATGGATTCGTTCTGGGATTACGTGTGGTACACGATCATCGTGTTCGCGTTCGTGGCGTACCTGATCGTGCTGTTCCAGATCTTGGTCGACCTGTTCCGCGATCACACCGTTTCCGGCTTCGCCAAAGCCCTCTGGGTGATCGGGCTGGTCGTCCTCCCGTACCTGACCGCGTTCGTGTATCTGATCGCCCGGGGCCGCGGCATGGCGGAGCGGTCGATGCGTGCCCAGCAGGAGACCAAGCAGGCCACCGACGAGTACATCCGGCAGGTGGCCGGCAAGTCCCCGGCCGAGCAGATCGCCGATGCGAAGGCGCTGTACGACTCGGGAGTGATCACCCAAGCGGAGTTCGAGCAACTCAAGGCCACGGCTCTGGGACAGGCATCCGCGGGACAGACCGGAATGCAGGTCTGACAGGCCAGGACCTGCGCGGACCTGCGCGGCATCCCGAGGACCCGCTCGCAGCGAGCCGGTTCCGAGATACTCGACGCATGCAGCCAGCGGCGTCGGCGGGTCGAGCACCGAAGAAGATGACCTGGATTCCGGGCGGAACCTTCTGGATGGGGTCGGAGGAGTTCTACCCCGAGGAGCGTCCGGTCCACCAGGTGAGTGTGGACGGATTCTGGATGGACATTCATCCGGTCACGGTCGCCGAGTTCCGGCGTTTCGTGAAGGACACCGGTCACGTCACCACCGCCGAGGTCGCGCCCGAACCCGCCGATTATCCCGATGCCGACCCGGCGCTGCTGGTACCCGGGTCGCTGGTGTTCACCCCGCCGGCTCGGCGCGTACCCCTCGACGACTACCGCCGGTGGTGGTCGTGGGTGCCCGGTGCGGATTGGCGGCATCCCGAGGGCCCCGGAAGTTCGGCCGGCGGCCGCGAACACCATCCGGTGACGCACGTGTCCCACTACGACGCGCTCGCCTACGCTCGGTGGGCGGGCAAGGAGCTGCCGACCGAGTCCGAGTGGGAGTTCGCGGCCCGCGGCGGCCTGGATCGGGCCCGGTTCGTGTGGGGCGACGAGTACACCCCGAAGGGGCGGTACCTGGCCAACACCTGGCAGGGCGAGTTCCCGTGGCAGAACCTCGCCGAAGACGGGTACGTCGGCACGTCTCCGGTGGGCAGCTTCCGGCCCAACGGTTACGGCCTGGTCGACGTGGCAGGCAACGTATGGGAATGGACGACGGACTACTTCACCGCTCGTCACGGGGCGGACGGACGTGACACCGCCCCCGCCACGGCGTGCTGCATTCCCGCCAACCCACGCACGCTCGCGCCGGAGACCGGTGCCGAGGCCCATCCCCGGCGGGTCATCAAGGGCGGATCGCACCTCTGCGCCCCCAATTACTGCTTGCGCTACCGGCCCGCAGCCAGGCAGGGGGAAAGCGCGGAAACCTCCACCTGCCACATCGGATTCCGCTGCATCGTGCGCGGCCGCTGAGCAGCGCCGGTCAATCGATCGAGAACCAGGCCCGCACCTGCGCCTCGTGGTCGACATAGCGTTCGCCGGAAACGTCGACGACGACCTTGTCGATCGTTCCCCCGGTGAACCGGAACGGGGACACGTAGTCCGGGGTGACCGGAGAGGCACTGTCCCGCCCGACGCAGATACCGTCACCGACGAGGCAGAACACCCCCGGCTGGGTGACGATCTCACCGGTGGCCACCTGCTGATCGTCGACGTAGAGGGTCAGGGTGCCGGCGAAGCCCGGCATCGCCGGATCGGTGTTCTTCCCGGCGACGGCGAATTCGGCGGTGCACACGTGGGCACCGGGAGTGATGTCCCGGTCGGCGACCACGGTCTGCAGGTGTGTGCCGACCCAGTTGAAGGCATAGCGCAGACGGCAGTCCTTGACGTAGAGGCTGTGGCCGCCGGCCAGGCCGCCGTGGGCGTAGAGGACGCCCTCGGCATCGGCCGAGTCCACGTGGACTCCGGCGACGATCGTGTAGGACCGTCCGGTGATGGCGACACCGGCCGCCTCGGGGACGTCCGCGCAGTCCGGGTAGTAGACGTAGCGGTCTCGCGCTTTTCCCGGGCGGGGGCGTTCGGCGAGCACCTGTTCGAGGGCGCTGCGGTCGTCCAGCGGTAGCCCGTGGTAGCGGCCGGCGTAGTAGAACCACAGGCTCTTCAGGGTTTCCAGCCGCTCGGGTTCGGCGTCGGCGAGGTTGTGCAGTTGCGCCCGGTCCTCCGCGAGGTGGTACAGCTCCCACACATCCTTGTCGAAGTGGCCCCACCCGGACAGCGGCGGATGCACGGAACAGACGAGCCACCCTTCGTGATACAGCGAGCGCTGCCCCAGCATCGCGTAGAACTGCACGGCCTTGCCCGGCGCTGCGGGATCGGTCAGCGAGGACGCGAAGCTCTCTCCCTCGAGCGGACTCTGGGTGTACCCCTTCAGGACCTCGGGCGGGGTGATGCCGAGCAACTCGTAGATCGTCGGGACGACATCGACGGCGTGGACGTACTGCGGGCGGGGCTCGGCCGAGGCGTCGATCCGCGCCGGCCACGAGAGCACGCACATGTCGGCGACGCCACCCTCGTAGCCGGCCCAGCGCTTCCAGTACGGAAACGGTGTGTCGAAGGCCCACGCCCAGCCGGTGTTGTAGTGGTTGTACGACAGCGGTGTGCCGAGCTCGTCGAGGTGCGGCAGGGTGCCCTCGGTGGTGTCGGGAACCCCGTTGAAGAAACGCCATTCGTTGAACGATCCGTTCGGCCCTCCTTCACCACTGGCACCGTTGTCGGAGACCACGACGATGAGGGTGTTGTCGAGCTCGCCGGTCGTTTCGAGCAGGTCGATCACCCGGCCGAGCTGATCGTCCGTGTAGGAGATGTAGCCGGCGAAGACCTCGGCCATCCGTACGAACAGGCGTTGCTCGTCGGCGGTGAGCGAGTCCCAGGGCCGGACGGTGTCGAGCAGCGGCCACGGCTGTCCGTCGGGTCCGGTGGTGGCCGGTTCCCCGTGCGGATTGATCGGGGAAAGCTCGGTGCCCTCGGGCAGCAACCCGAGGTCCTTCTGCCGCTGCAGTATCTCGGCACGGATGGCCTCGTAGCCCTGGTCGAACCTGCCCTTGTACCGGTCGGCCCATTCGGTGAACACGTGATGCGGGGCGTGCCCGGCCTGCGGGGCCAGGTACATGAAGAACGGTTTGTCCGGGTCGACGACCTTGGCGTCGCGGATGAATTCGATTGCCTTGTCCGCCAGGTCTTTCGACAGGTGATAGCCGTCCTCCGGGGTGCCGGGGGCGTCGACCGGATGGTTGTCGTACACCAGGTCGGGGTACCAGCTGCTCGACTCGCCGCCGAGGAAGCCGTAGAACCGCTCGAACCCGCGGCCCAACGGCCACCGGGCCTTGACCGCCGACATGTTCGTCTCGTCGCCCGGGGTCAGGTGCCACTTGCCGACGCAGTAGGTGTTCCACCCTTGCTCGGCCAGCACCTCGGAGACGAACCCGTTCTCGAAGGGAATGTGGGTGGAGATGCCCGGGAACCCGGAGCTGAACTCGGCGATGGTCGCCATGCCGTTGGTCGTCGCGTTTCGCCCGGTCAGCAGCGACGCCCGCGTCGGGGAGCACAGCGCGGTGGTGTGGAAGTTCGAGTACTTCACACCCCGGTCGGCGATGCGGCGCATGGTGGGTGCCTCGATCGGGCCCCCGAAGATGTCCATGCTGCCGTACCCGACGTCGTCCCACGCGATGATCAGGACGTTCGGGGCGCCCTCGGGCGCCTGCGCAGGCAGATACGGCGCCCAGTCCGGCACGGAGTCGCGGATGTCGACGGCGATCTTTCCGTGGTGGGTCCTTGCCATGGCGACGCTCCCGATCTCGAGCAGACCTGTCGGTCTCCGGCATCTCGAGCGTACCGACCGTCCGAATCGCCGACCATGCAAACGGCCCGATCCGCCGAAGTTCTTCGCACGATGTCTCGGATTCGGCAGAATATGACGACGCCGCCCCTCCGGTCGAGCCGGTCCCGGAAATCCGGTGCGGCGAGGCGAGAAGGACCCGACTCATGACGTGGATCATCTTGGTGTTCATGGGAATTCCGCTGTGGTTGGGTGTGGCAGCTCTCGTTCTGCCGCGCGGACGCCGATGGCCGGCCGACGCACCCCGCCACCGCCCTCCGCCCGCGAAGGGGGCATCGTGACCTGGGCGCTTCCGGCGATCGCCGGAATCCTGCTCGTATTCGCGGCGATCTCCGGACGGGTCGCAGGCACTTCCATCACGGCCCCGATGGTCTTCACTGTCGGCGGCCTCGTGCTGGGCGCACAGGCTGCCGGGCTGATCGACATCGAGGCCACCAGCGAAACGGTGAAACTTCTCGCCGAGGTCACCCTCGCCCTCGTGCTGTTCTCCGACGCCGCCCGCGTGGACCCGACCGCTCTACGAGCCGAAATCTCACTTCCTGCACGCCTTCTCTGTATAGGACTACCGCTGACCATCGCGGCCGGGTTCGGCGCCGCGGTGCTCGTGCTGGGCGACCTCTCCTGGCCCGAGGCGCTGCTGCTCGCCGTGCTCCTCGCGCCCACCGACGCCGCTCTCGGGCAGGCGGTGGTCACCCTGCCGATCCTGCCGTCGCGGGTGCGCCAGGGACTCAACGTCGAAAGCGGCCTCAACGACGGCATCTGCGTACCGCTGTTCCTGATCGTGCTGGCGATCGCACGCGCCGAGTCCGGGGCAATCGGCGGCGGTGCAGCCGTACGGCTGGTCACCGAGCAGATCGGCTACGGCATCGTCGCCGGGGTAGGTGCCGGAGCGGTCGCGGCGGCGGTGCTGATCCTCGCCGGGCGGCACCGCACGATCGACCCGTTGTGGGTTCAGATCGTGCCGGTGGCCGCCGCCACGCTGGCCTACACCGTCGCCGTGCCCCTCGGCGGCTCGGGATTCATCGCCGCGTTCGTCGGCGGGCTGACCTTCGGGGCGATCCGGCGCCGCGCCGAGGGGGAGGTCTCCCACCTGATCGACGAGGCCGGGGATGTGTTCAGTGCCGTCACGTTCATCGTCTTCGGGGCGGTGTTGCTCAGCCCGGCCCTCGGACACCTGTCGTGGCCGGTGCTCGCCTACGCCGTGCTGAGCCTGACCGTCGTCCGCATGGTCCCCGTCGCGCTGTCGCTGCTCGGCACCCACGCCCGCACCCCGACCCTTGCCTTCCTCGGCTGGTTCGGCCCCCGCGGACTGGCCACCATCGTCTTCGTCATCCTGATTCTCGAAGAACCCGGTGCCTTGCCCCACGAGGACCTGCTGCTGCTCACCGCCGTCGTCACCGTGGGCCTGTCGGTCCTCGCCCACGGGGTCACCGCCGCCCCCCTCGCCGACCGGTACGCCGCATGGTTCCGCCGTCACCCCCGTCCCGAACAGCAGCCGGCACACGAGGCGTAGACGGCGCGGCACCGGATCTGTGTCCGGAACATCCGATCTGCCTTGCTCGGGTCCATTTCCGGCACGGTAGGTCATCGGATCGAGCGGCCTTCACCGGATCCCCTTTCCGGGCGCAGCCATCAGGTCTAGCGTCGACTCTGTCGGAAAACACCGGCAGACCGACTTGCCAGGTCGTCATCGGACTCTCCGACAAGCCGGCCATCCGAGACGAGGCGGCTCGTAGAAGAACCGCCCGTCGGACGTGGAACCCACGAACGATCTGTCGCCCTTGGTATTCCACGGACGGCAGCTCGGCAGAGGAGATGACGAGATGACCGAACAAGTCCAACAACAACTCGGCGACGACATCGACGAACTCGGTCCGGTGGACTGGATCGTGGTGGAGTTCCCGGGCAGCAGGTTCAGAGGCGAGATCGCACCCGCGCTCGACGACCTCGTCGAACGCGGAACAGTACGCGTACTGGATCTGCTGTTGCTGAAGAAGGACGCCGACGGATCGCTCGAAGCGTTCGAGCTCGCCGACCTGGACGAGAGCGAGATCGGCGCGCTCCGCTCCTACGAAGCCGAGCTGGCGATGTTGCTCAGCGAGGAGGACGTCGAAGCGGTCGCCGCGGCCGTCGAGCCCGGCAGCACCGCGGCCCTGCTGGTGTGGGAGAACCTGTGGGCCGCGCCGTTCGCATCGGCGGTACGCAGGGCCGGCGGACAGCTGGTGGCCAGCGGCCGCATCCCCGTACAAGCCCTGCTGGCCGCAATCGAGGCCGACGAACAAGAAGGAGACTGACATGCCCCTCGCAGCCAGGCGTATGCGTCGCGCCGCGGTGATCGGACCCGCACCCGTGGCTCGCACGGCCACGACCGTCGCGACGGCGGCGGTGGTCGCTCACGGTGTCCGCCGTCGTTCCGACCGCCGGGAAGATCGACGAGAGGACCGCAGAGACCGGCGCTGACCGTGCCGACGAAACACCAACAGGCTCCCCCGACGGCGTGCGCACCGTCGTGGAGCCGCCCGGACCGCAGAGGGCCGATCGCGCCACTCCGGCCTCCACCGATCCGGCAGTGACATGGCGGCGGAATCCGCAGGTTCGGACCCTACAGCGAATGAGGCTCTCATGACTGCCACGACGTCAGCTGCGACAGCACCTCGGCCCGCCCTCGAACGGCTGCGCGAAGCCGAACACCTCGTCCTGGACCTGCCGATCATGGGCCGCATCAGCATTCCGCCACCCGAGCAGCTCGCCTACCTCGCGGGTATCGGCACCTTGGTTGCCCTCGAGCTCCTCGAATGGCCGGTTGCAGTTGCTCTCACCGCGGGTCACCTTCTGGCCGAGGCGCATCACCACCGCCTCCTCCAGGGAATCGGTGAGGCGTTGGAAGAGGCATGATCGCCAGCTCGGCGAGGTGGCCCGACAGGATCAGATACCTCGCCGGGCGGTGATCCGCCCCTCGGAGATCGCACCGAGGAGTGCGGCGTGGTCGCGTGTGTTCTGTTCGGCGTAGGCGATCGCGAATGCCGTGATGGCGTCGTCGAATTCGGTGCCGGAACCGAGATACTCGGCGATCGCGATGCGGTCGCCGGATCGGGCGTGCCCATACGCCAGTACCCGTCCGCACAGCCGCCCGTACAGCGTCATTCCGGTGGGAGTCATCGCCTCGACGACCGCCGAGCCCTTGCCGTCCCGCAACTGACGCAGGTAGAAATCTCGCCGGACGCCGTCCGGTCCGGGGCCCTGCTGCCAGCCGAGGAAGATGTCGCTGGCCGCCTGCATCAAACGTTGGCCGTTGACCACACGTTCGCCCTCGTTGGCAAACGTGGGCCCGTCCACGTAGTACGAGAGCACGGACCGTTGCGCCTCCTTGGCCTGCAGGAAGAGCGGGTCGTCGTCACCCGTGCCGCGCAACAGGAAGATCCAGGCCCGGGTTCCGACGCTGCCGACACCGACCACCTTGCGCGCCGCCTGCACGAACTCGAACTGTTCGAGGAGCACCCGCCGGTCCCACTGGAGCGTCGACCGATAGTCACGCAGGCGCTGGTGCAGATCCGCGTAGAGTTCGTCGGCGTCCGCGTCGGGCAGGACCTCCTCGATGGGGACGATGAGCGGCGGGGCGCTGATGATCCGGCGCCGGCCGTCGACCACCTCGGTCAACTTGGCGAGCGCTTGGACGCTGTCCCGGTGGCGCGACTTCTCGAGCGTCTTGCGCAGGCGCTTCTTCATGGAGGAGTCGAGTTCGTCGCGCAGTTCCGTGAGTTCGGTGCTGGGCTCGATGTGCGAATACCACACCGCCAGATTTCCCCGCTCCGCCTGCCGGGCAATCGTCTCGCGATACTCCGCTGCGCAGGCGCGGGCGATGCGCGCCTGCTGCTTGCCCGTGAAACCGTTGTCCCGCGCGGCGATCACGAGGCTGGTGACCAGTCGCTTGACGTCCCACTCGAACGGGCCGGGGTAGGTCTCGTCGAAGTCGTTGATGTCGAAGGTCAGCTTGCGTTCCGGGGTGGCGAAGATTCCGAAATTGCTCATGTGCGCGTCCCCGCACAGCTGGGTGAGGACGGTCGTGGTGGGCCCGCGGGACAGATCGTCCGCCATCACCAGAGCCGCACCCCGGTAGAAGGAGAACGGCGTTTCTGCCATGCGGCCGTAGCGCACCGGAACCAGCTCCGGCACCCGGGACGTCGCCTGCCGCTCCAGCAGGTCGAGCGGATCGGGGCGACGGCTCGTATCGAACTCGGCGAGCGCGGACAGCGGGGTCCGGCTGCGGGCCGCCCGCCCCCGTTCCGCCCGCTCCTCCCTGGTGGGGTGTTCGACCACTGGCTCGCTTCTCGAGGTCTCGGTCATCAGGTTCTCCCTCTCACGTCTTCTTCTGCTGTTGGCGCCACTTCACGGCGGCGGTCAGGAACCGGAGGCCGAGCGCCAGGAGGACGAGGTTGCCGACCATCTGTGCGGTGACGACCGCCCGCGCGGCCTGGGTGGTGGCGACGATGTCTCCGAAACCCACTGTCGCGAAAACGGTCACGCAGAAATACAGGGCATCGATCCGTGAGAGCGGCACGTCGAACGATTCCGGAACGTTGTACGACAGGACGTGATACGCGGTCGCGTACCCGACCAGGTAGACGGCGACCGTCAGCAGCAGCGCCTCGATCGCCTGCACGGCAGGGTACGGTGACCGCAGCACCTGCCGGATCTGCCAGGCGCACACGGCGCACACCACCAGGAACCCACCGGCGAGCACTGCCACGGCCGAGACATCGTCGAAATCCTCGAACGGCAGCACGAAGTACGCGATCAACAACACGATCGTGGTGAGCGCCGGCCGCAGCACAGCCAGCCACAGCAACCGGCGGCCCCCCACCCCCGGCAGGCTCGGCCCGGCCTCACCGTCGGTCATCGGCGACGCCCCGGCCCGGCGGTGCCGCGGTCAGTAGTAGTCCCGGCGCGGATTCCACGTGGCCACCGCCCAGATGACGACCACATCGAGCGCAATGATGAGCACCGACCACCACGGGTAGTACGGCAGCCACATGAAGTTGGCGAGAATCGACAGCGACGCAAGCACGATGGCCGCCACCCTCGACCAGGTCGCGCCGGTGAACAGCGCGAAACCCACCAGAGCGATCACCGCACCGAGCACGATGTGGATCCATCCCCAGGTGGTGAAGTCGAACTTGTAGGTGTACTCGATCCCGACGACGAACAACTCGTCCTCCGCCACGGCGGCGATCCCCTGGAAGACCTGGAGGATGCCGATCGTGACGAGAATGATCGCGGCGCCCATGGAGGTACCGGCCGCCACATCGTGTTTGACACTCGTGTCCTGGGACATGCCAATCGCCTTCCCTTCGATTCGGCCCGACGTACGGTATTGTGCGCGCGCCACCGGCCGCCTCGCATAGAGTTGATGATCTTCGCCGGACCTCGACCGCCCGACGACCGGCATTCCAGGGATGCGAGAGGCCTTTGGTCACCACATCGACCGAAGCGAGGGCATTCCGGGACCGAGCGGAGCAGGATGGTGGCTGCCGGGGTCGGTCGCGTGCACCAGCCACCGAGTCGACGCGGGTGGACACGGCCCGATGGCCCCGTTCCCGGCACAGCGAAAAGAGGTATACCCGTGAACGATGCCGACATCGACGAAATAGGTCCCATCGACTATCTCGTCGTCGAGTTCCCGGCAGACCGTCAGCCCGACGGCTCGGCCCTGCCGCTGCTGCGTGACCTCGTCGCGCGCGGAATCATCCGCGTGCTCGACCTCGCCTTCGTCCGCAAGGACACCGACGGCTCGCTGAGCGGGATCGACATCTCCGAGGTCGGACTCGAGGGCGACATCGACGTGACCCTCTTCGCCGAGGCGGCCACCGGCCTGCTCGACGACACCGACCTCGGCGAGGCCGGTGCGGCTCTCGAACCGGGATGCTCGGCGGCGATCGTCGTCTACGAGAACACCTGGGCCGCACCCTTCGCGGCCGCCCTGCGCCGCAACGGAGCCCAACTCGTCGCCTCCGGCCGCATCCCGGTTCAGAGCATCCTCGCATCACTCGAGGCGCTCGACGCCCAGACCTGAACCACCGCAGCAGGATCCGATTCCGACTACGCCGAACGCCCACCCGAGGAGAACACCGTCATGCCCGGACTGCTTCGCGGGGTCGCCCGCACCGCCGTGGTGGCCGGAACCGCCACCGCTGTTTCCAACCGGGTCTCCCGGCGCCAGGGCCGGCGCTGGGCGGCGGAGGAACAGCCCCAGTACGCGCCACCACCGCCCGCCCCGGCGCCGGCCGCCGCTCCCCCCGCAGAGAGCGGCGCCGGCGGCATGGACCGGATCACCGCCCTGAAGGAACTCGCCGAACTGAAGACGCAGGGTGTGCTGACCGAGGCCGAGTTCGAGGCCGAGAAGGCCCGGATCCTCGCGTCGTAGCGGTTCCCGGAGCCGTCACTCCGCGCGCCACACCGGCGCGCGCTTCTCGGCGAACGCGCGGGCCCCTTCCTGCGCGTCCGCGGAGGCGAACACCGGCTCGACGAGTGCACGCTGCGACGCGAACGCCTCCGCGTCGGTGTACTGCACGGCCGACGCCATGATCTGCTTGGAGGCACGGACGGCGAGCGGTCCGTTGCCGCTGATGCGGGCGGCGAGCGCCCGCGCGCCGTCGAGGGCCGCGCCCGGCTCGGTGAGGGTGTTGACCAGGCCGTGCGCGTGCGCCACCTCGGCGGTGAGGGGGTCACCGGTGAGCACGATCTCCATGGCGAGCTGGTAGGGCAGCACCTTGGGCAGGCGCAGCAGACCGCCGGCCGCGGCGACGAGCCCGCGCTTGACCTCGGGCAGGCCGAACTTGGCGCCCCGGGCGGCGACGACGAGGTCCGCCGAGAGGGCGAGCTCGCACCCGCCGGCGAGTGCCCAGCCTTCGACCGCGGCGATCAGCGGCTTGGTCGGCGGCCGCTCCGTGAGCCCGGCGAATCCCCGTCCGGGCAGCGAGGGCCGCTCGCCCCGGGTGAACGCCTTGAGGTCCATGCCGGCGCAGAAGGTGCCGCCGGCGCCGGTGATGATCCCGACGACCAGGTCCGGTCGCGCCTCGAACTCGTCGACGGCGGCGGCGAGCGCCTTGGCGACCTCGAGATCGACGGCGTTGCGCGCCTCGGGCCGGTTGATGGTCATGACGGCGATGCCGTCGCCGAACTCGGTCAGTACAGCGCTCACGTGGTGTCTCCTCGGGATCCTCGGGGTTCCGGCCGGGCACGGGGCGGAACGTCCCGTCGAGTCGATCACCGGACCGGCGCCCGAGACAAAGTCCGAACGGGGTATCGACCCATAGCCGAAACCTATGTAGGGAGGCCGGGGTCATGAGGTACCCGTCACTGTTCGCGCACGGGCGGGAAGAACCCGGCCGCGGGGCGTGTTGGACCCGACCGATCGACGACGGCCACGACACGGAAGGCCACGACACGGAAGGAGGCATGCGATGTGCACATCACCCCCGGCTGCGCCGGTGCGACAGCCGATGCGGCATCCCGTCGCGGGCATCCTTCCGCCGGCCGGGCCCCGACATGCGGGGCCGCCGGCGGCACCACCCGGCAGGTGCTGACCGCCGGGCGGACACCCCTCGTCCGGTGACCGCCGCTCCGACTTCGTTTACGGCACCGAGAACCCATCTGCCACAAGCGGATTCGAGACACCGCACTGGGCGGCAGCGAATCCGTCGCAAGTCCTGCGCCGCCCCGACCAGATCTGCATCCCCATCCTCGGAAGGAGGACCTGCCCGTGACCACGATGCTCACCGACCTGCTCGCCCCGTCGGACGCCACGCCGGACTGGGACCTGGCCGCGTGCCGCGGCGACGCGACCCCGGACGCCTGGTTCCCGGACCCGTCGGAGTCGTTCGACTACGCCCGCAACGTGTGCGCCCGCTGCCCCCTTGCCACCGCGTGCGCCACCTACGCCACCGAGACCCGGCAGTCCGGCATCTGGGGCGGCCGGGAGTTCCGCCGCGGCCGCGTGACCCGCGGATAAGCCCGCACGCCGCGCCCTGCGCCCCCGTCGCCGACTCCCGTGGTGACGGGGGCGCCGCGCTGTGCACGGCCCTGACACCTACCGATCGTTCAGTAAACATGTCATGCTGGCCGGCGTGGAACACATCGCACTCGCCGTGGCCGACGGCATCGCCACCATCACCCTCGACCGCCCCGACCGGCTCAACGCCTTCACCACCACGATGGAGCACGAGCTGATCGCGGCCTACGACCGCTGCGACGCCGACGATTCCGTGCGCGCCGTCGTACTCACCGGCGCCGGGCGCGCATTCTGCGCCGGCGCCGACCTCTCCGGCGGTGCCGACACGTTCGCGCAGCGGCTCGACGAGCCGAGCGACGACGCGACCGCCGACGTCCGGCGCGATGACACGGCCGCCGACGTCCGGCGCGACGGTGGCGGCCGCGTCGTGCTGCGCATGTTCGAGTGCCGCAAGCCGATCATCGCGGCGATCAACGGCCCGGCCGTCGGCGTCGGCATCACCATGACGCTCGCGGCGGATTTCCGCCTCGCCGCCGACGACGCCCGCATCGGCTTCGTGTTCAACCGCCGCGGCCTCGTCCCCGAGTCGTGCTCCACCTGGTTCCTGCCCCGCCTGGTTCCGCTGCAGACCGCCCTGGACTGGGTGTATTCGGGACGGATCTTCGACGCGGCCGAGGCCCACACGGCCGGGCTCGTCTATGCGCTGTATCCCGGGGCCGAACTGCTCGAGCGGGCGTATGCGCTGGCCCGCAGCCTCACCGAGCACTCGGCCCCGGTGTCGGTGGCGCTCTCGCGGCAGATGATGTGGCGCACGCTGGGCGCCGAGCACCCCATGGTCGCGCACCGCATCGAGACGCGCGGCATCAACCTCCGCGGCGTCGGGCGCGACGCCCGCGAGGGCATCTCTGCGTTTCTCGAGAAGCGTCCCGCGGCGTTCCCGGACAGTGTGTCCGCCGACCTGCCGGACCTGTTCCGCGACGATCTGCCCGTACCGCCGTTCCGCGGGTGAACGGTCACCATTGACTGTTTAGTGGCGCGGCCCCTACGCTCGAAGCGACGAACACAGAGAGGGAACCATGACCACTCGTACCCGGCCCCCCGTCGTCGAACGCTGGCATCACATCGTCGAGCACGAGGACATGGCCGCCCTCGAGGACCTGATCGCCGACGACGCCGTGTTCTCCTCCCCCGCGGTGTTCACACCGCAGGAAGGCAAGGCCAAGACCGTCGCCTACCTGCGGGCGGCGCTCACCGTGTTCTCCGGTGCGGGGTTCCGCTACGTCGACGAGTGGTACAACGACGACTCGGCGGTTCTCGAGTTCACCGCCGATCTCGACGGCATCCACGTCAACGGCATCGACCTGATCCGCTGGGACGACCGCGGCCGGATCATCTCGTTCAAGGTCATGGCCCGCCCGCTGAAGGGCCTGCAGGCCCTCATCCCGCTCATGGCCGCCCAGCTCGGGCAGTCGTAACACCGAAATCACCAAGGAGATTCGCATGGCCCTGCCTTCGATCCTGCAAGACCGGCTGCGCCTGCCCGTCGTGGCGTCGCCGATGTTCATCGTCTCCGGTCCGGACCTGGTGATCGCCCAGTGCACCTCCGGCGTCGTCGGCTCCTTCCCCTCGCTCAACGCGCGCCCCCAGGCGATGCTGCGCGAGTGGCTCACCCGCATCACCGAGGCCCTCGCCAAGCACGACGCCAACCACCCCGAGGCGCCGTCCGCGCCCTACGCGGTCAACCTCATCGTGCACCGCTCCAACGACCGCCTCGAAGAAGACCTCGCCACGATCGTCGAGTTCGAGGTCCCGGTCGTCATCACCTCCCTCGGCGCCCGCACCGACGTCAACGACGCCATCCACTCCTACGGCGGCATCGTCCTGCACGACGTCATCAACAACACCTTCGCCCGCAAGGCCGTCGACAAGGGCGCCGACGGCCTCATCGCCGTCGCCGCCGGCGCCGGCGGCCACGCGGGCGCCCAGTCACCGTTCGCGCTGGTCCAGGAGATCCGTGAGTGGTTCGACGGCCCGCTGCTGCTGTCGGGCTCGATCGCGCACGGCCGTTCGATCCTCGCGGCCCAGGCCGCCGGCGCCGATCTCGCCTACGTCGGTTCGGCGTTCATCGCCACCGCCGAGGCCAACGCCGACGCCCGCTACAAGCAGATGATCGTCGACTCCACCGCCGCCGACATCGTCTACTCCAACCTGTTCACCGGCGTGCACGGCAACTACCTGCGCGGCAGCATCGAAGCCGCCGGGCTCGACCCGAACAACCTCGCCGTGTCCGACCCGTCGGCCATGGACTTCGGCACCGGCGAGAGTTCCGGAACCGGCGCGAAGGCGAAGGCCTGGCGCGACATCTGGGGTTCCGGGCAGGGCGTCGGCGCGGTCGACGCCGTCGTCCCCGCCGCCGAGCTCGTCGACCGGCTCGCCACCGAGTACCGCGCGGCGCGGGAGCGGCTCGCCGGCCTGTAGGCGCACCGTCCGGCTGACCGCGGTCGCCACGACCACCCCGCCGAGGAGCGCGGCGAGCATCCACGCGGTGCTCGCCGCGCCGACGGCCGTCGTCAGCACGCCCACCGTCAGCGGGGCGAACATCGCCGGCAACGAGGTGATCAGCCCGGTCGCCGCGCCGACCCGGCCCCGCACCTCGTCGGGCACCAGTTCGGCACAGCGTGCGGTCACCACCACCGACCACGACGGGGTCACCGCCAGCAGGGCGGCATAACCGGCGGCGGCGACGACCGGCGACCCCGTGGCCGCCGCGAGGACCGCCAGGACACCGAGGCCCGCCGAGAGCACGAGCAGACGGTGGGCCGGGATCCGGCGGCGGAGCCGCGGCACCGCCAGCGCCCCGAGCATGCCCCCGCCGTACGCGACGGCGAGCGCGATCCCGACCGTCGAGGACGGCGCGCCGCTGCCGGCCAGGAGCACGACCACCACCAGACCACAGCCGTTGACCACGAACTCGGCGACGGCCGTCAGCGCCGCGGTGGTGCGAACGAACGGGTGGGATGCGAACCACCGCAACCCGTCCCGGATGGCGGCCCACGGCCGTTCCGCGGCGGAACCGGGGACGCGCGGCGCCTGCAGCGGGGTGCGCACCCGGGCCGCGGCCGCTCCCGCCACCACGAACGACACGGCATGGCCCGCGAAGGGCAGCGCGGCGCCGAGACCGTAGAGGGTCGCAGCGAGCGGCGGGCCGGCCACCCCGGTCGCGTACCCCCGCGCCTCGAAAAGCCCGTACGCCGTGCCGATCTGCTCGCGCTCGACCACCTGCGGCACAGCCGCGTCCTCGGCGAGTCCGCGCACCGCCCACCCCGCCCCGAGCACCGACACCGCGACGAGGACGGGCACCGGATGGAACAGACCGCGCCACGCGCAGCCCGCGAGCACCGCGGCGGCGGCCGCCGAGCAGGCGTCGACGGTGATCATGACGCGACGGCGATCGAAGCGGTCGACGATCCAGCCGGCCGGGACCGTCGCGGCCGTGAAGGCACCCATCGTCACGGTCGAGACCAGCCCGACCGTCGCGGCCGAACCGCTGACCGCGAGCACCCACAACATGATCGCGACGCCGTAGCCGCGGCTGCCGAGCTGCGCGACCGCCTGACCGGCGCACAGCCGCGCGAAGTCGGGGTTGCGGAGCGCACCACCGCCGGCGGACAACGGGCGTCACCCGAGTCCGGCGGCGGGGCGGCCCAGCGCGGTGACCGCCAGGGCCGGCTCGGCGGTGGGATCGCAGCCGAGCAGGTCCTCGAGCTCGCGGTCGCGCATCGCCGTCGCCGTCACCGCGCCCAGGCCCAGCGCGGTGGCGGTGAGCAGGACGGTCTGACTGACGTGGCCGAGTTCGATGAGGATGTCGCGGTAGGCGCGGGAACGTTCGTACCGCCACCGGGTCCGGGCCGGTACCGCCGTGTAGATCAGCAACGCCGCGCAGTCCGACAGCCACGGCTGCTCGCCGAGCGCCGCGCCCAGCACGGAGCCGGGCACGCTGTCGCCGATCCGTTCCAGCCCGCCGCGCAGCGGCGCGTAGTGGAAGAACCCCGGCGCGAGCCCGTCGACGCGGTTCGCGTAGAGGTACAGCTCGATGGGGGTGCGGGCGCCGGCGGACGGGCTGGTCTTCAACAGCACCTGCCCCACCTGCGGATGGTCGATCACTTCGACGGGTCCCGTCGCGACGCGGGCGACGGTGCCCACCGCGTCCAGGGACACGGGGTCGGAGGTGAACTGCCGGACCGAGCGGCGCTCGAACAGGGCGTCGACGAGTCCCGGGCGCCGCCACCCGGACGAGTCCGGCCGGTCGCCGGGCACGGGAATCATCGGATGCTGCGGGTAGGACTTGGCCGGCGCAGGGGCGGGCTGCTCGCTCGCCTTGGCCGCCGACCGCAGCTCGTCGTCGAGCACGTCGGCGAACCGGACGTCGGAGCCGGTGCGGGCCGCGAAGTGCAGGTAGCGGGCCGAGGGGCCCCACGTGCCCCACTCGGCGAGCATCTGCTGTTGTTCGACGTGCTCGGCCGATCCCTCGGCGACGAGGACCTGCGCCTCGAGCAGCCGGCGAGCGATTCCGAGCGGCAGCTCCCCCAGTTCGGCGATGCTGTCGAGTTCGCGCCACGACGCGAACCAGCGCAGCACCCGCTCGCTGTCGGGGGTGAGCGCGAACTGCCGGTGGTGCAGGTAGTCGTCCCACACCAGCGTGCCGTCACGCCAGAACAGCACCGCATACTCGGCAACGGCGACGCGGGTCATCGGTTCTCTCCTCGGGGGGCGGGGGCGGTCGCGGCGGCGATCAGGGCGCGCACCGCGTTCGTGGTGTCGGTGGCACCGGCGCCGTGTTCGGTCCAGCGCCAGTCGAATTCGGGGTTGACCTCGAGAAACACCGGGCCGCCGGGCGTGTCGAGCAGGTCGAAGGCGGCGAGGTCGAGCCGGAACCGGTCGAGGAGCGTCCGCAGCGATGCGGCCACGTCGGCGGGAATGTCGCAGCGCCGCACGGTGATCGACTCCGGCCGGGTCCACAGCGACTCGGGGGTGGGCCGGGTGACCGCGTAGCCGATCAGCGTTCCGCCCACGGCGTGGATCCGCAGCTCCCGGTCGGCGGCCACATACTCCTGCACGAGCACCGGTGCGCCCGTGCGGTGTTCGCCGTCGAGTGACGCGCGGCTGACGCGCTGCGGGTAGACGCCCCGCAGGCGGCCGGGTTGCGGTTCGACGCAGTGCCGGCCGAGGCTCTTGACCAGCAGGTCGCCGGGCCCCGGCAGGGCCCGGGCCGCGACGTCGAGCCGCGTGGTCACGAGGGTGGCGGGCACACGCAGCCCGGCCGCGCGGGCGGCGGCGAGCTGGGTCAGGCGGTCGGGGGTTCCGGGCCGGGCCCCGGAGTTGAGCGTGTGCAGGCCGGGGTGCGCGGCAAGGGCGGCGACGAGGGCCTGCCACTGGTCGCGCACGTGCTGCACTGCGTCGGGGGTGGTCTGCGCGGTGCGCAGTGCGTCGACGTCGAAGTAGCGCAGCCAGCACGCCCGGGGCCGGAACGTCCGGCCGTCGCGGGTGAGCAGGCCGGCGAACGGATCCCACTGCACGTCCGTGTCGGCACACCGGTCGCTGTCGAGACGCACCAGCGCGATGCCGCGGGCGGCGAGCCACAGCGACAGCTCGTCGATCTCGCGGTCGGCGGCCCGGGTGAGGACGAGGACACACGGCGCCGGATCCGTCGCCGCGGGATGCCCGACGCGGGCCTGGAAGTCCCGGGATTCGGCGGAGGCGGTGGTGAGGTGGGGGTGCGAGCGCAGCAGCAACGGCAGCGCAGCGGTCATGAGGGGTTCCTTCGGTGGCGGTCGTCGGGACGGTACGGCCGGGGCACCGTGGTGCCCCGGCCGTTGCACGCCCGCCGATCAGCCGCCGTGGCAGCCCTTGCAGCCGGGCCGCGTCATGGCCTCGACGTAGTCGCTCGCGTAGGCCGCGAAGGTGGCGTCCTCGATCGCTGCGACGCTGCGCAGCGCGGCTTCGTCACCGGCGTCGAGGGTGAGCAGGGTCCGGGCCATCTCTTCGATGTTCATGGCGTCCGCCTTTTCTGGGAGGTTCCGCCGTTCCCGGGACCGGGTAGGCGGGCGTCGATCCGACGTATCGATCGTCGGCGACGGCGCCGCCCCCGGCCAGGCACCCCAGGGCGGGATCTGCCCACCCCTGCCGGTCAGACCTCGTTGTAGTAGGTCAGCTTCGGCGCACCCGCGAGCAGCGGACCGAGATCGGTGATTGCACCGGGCCCGGCCCGGAACTCGCGGTACGCGGCGTCGTGCTGCTCCGACTCCCACTTCTCCACGACCACCCAGCGGGCCTCGTTCGAACGGTCGGCGAGCACCTCGAGGCCCAGGCAGCCGTCGAACGCGCGGGTTTCCTTCAGAACACGATCCATCAGCGCGCGGGCCTCCCCGAGCACGTCGGGCTTGAACTCGAGCTCCAGGAATGCGGTCAGTGCCATAGCTTCTCCTCGTGGACGAACTTGCTGGACAACACTTCCGGCGACGTCAGAAGATCGAGTAGCCGCCGTCGATCAGGGTGGACGATCCGGTCTGGAACGCGGACGCGTCGCTCGCGAGGTACACGGCGATGCCGGCGAAGTCCTCGGGAGTTCCCCACCGGCCCAACGGTACCCGGGAAATAACGTGCGTGGTGAACGATTCGGAGCCCTGGAGCGGTCCGGTCATGTCGGTGGCGATCCAGCCGGGCAGCACGCTGTTGACGCGGATGCGGTGCCGGGCGAGTTCCACCGCGCACCCGTTGGCCAGGGCCAGGACCCCTGCCTTGGTGGCGGCGTAGGCCTGATTGCGCCCGGCGCCCTGGATCGCACCCAGGCTGGAGGTGACGATCACCGATCCGCCGGTGCCCTGGTCGACGAGCACCCTGGCCGTCTCGCGCAGGGTGAAGTACGCCCCGTCGAGGTTGGCGGCCGTCACCTTCCGGTAGTCCTCGGTACTCGACTCGACGAACTTGACGAGGGGCACACCGATTCCGGCGTTGACCACGACGATGTCGAGGCCGCCGAGCTCCGCGACCGTCGCGGCGACACCGTCGCGCACGGCCTCCTCGTCGGACACGTCCACCGATCGGGTCACCACGCGCGCCCCGGTCGTCGCGAGATCGGCCGCCGCCTTCTCGAGGCGTTCGGCGCCGCGGCCCCACAGCGCCACGTCGGCACCTGCGGAGGCGAGCCCGCGCGCCATGCCCAGCCCGATTCCGGCCGAGCCGCCGGTGACCAGTGCCCGCTTGCCGGACAGATCGAACATGGTGTCTCTCCTTCGGATACGGGGTGGATCAGGCGTATTCGGCGGCGATGTCGCGTCCGATGATCTCCTTCATGATCTCGGTGGTGCCACCGTAGATGGTCTGGATGCGGGTGTCGACGTAGGCGCGGCCGATGGGGTACTCCATCATGTAGCCGTAGCCGCCGTGCAACTGCACGCACCGGTCGACGACGCGCTTCTGCAGCTCGCTGGCCCACCATTTGGCCTTGGCGGCGTCGACCGCGGTCAGCTCGCCCGCGTTGAGCGCCAGGACGCACCGGTCGATGTGCGAGCCGGTGACCTCGATCTCGGTGAGCATCTCGGCGAGGGCGAAGCGGGTGTTCTGCAGGTCGCCGATCGGCTTGCCGAACGCCCTGCGTTCGAACACGTAGTCCTTGGTCCACTCGTACGCCGCCCGCGCGGCCGCGATCGCGGCGACGGCGATGGAGAGGCGCTCGAGGGGCAGGTGCTCCATCAGGTGGAAGAATCCCTGCCCTTCGGTGCCGAGCAGGTTCGCGGCCGGCACCCGCACGCCCTCGAAGGACAGTTCGGCGGTGTCCTGCCCGGCCAGGCCCACCTTGTGCAGCTTGCGGCCGCGGGAAAAGCCCGGCATGTCGCGTTCGACGACGAGCAGGGAGAATCCGCGGGCACCGGCGTGCGGGTCGGTGCGGGCGACGACGATGACCAGATCGGAGTGGATACCGTTGGTGATGAACGTCTTCTGCCCGGTCAGGATCCAGTCGTCGCCGTCGCGCACGGCGGTGGTCTTGACGGCTTGCAGGTCCGAGCCGGTGCCGGGTTCGGTCATGGCGATCGCGCCGATCAGCTCCCCGGCGGCCATGCCGGGCAGCCAGCGCCGCTTCTGGTCCTCGGTGCCGAGGTCGGCGACATAGGGGATGGCGATGTCGTCCTGCAGGCTCATGCCGGAGCCGAAGGAGGTGGTGCCGGTGCGGGCGATCTCCTCGGCGACGACGCAGCGGAACCGGTAGTCGGTCACCCCGGAGCCGCCGTATTCTTCGGGGACGCCGAGGCCGACGATGCCGGACTTGCCGGCGGCGAGCCAGGCGGAGCGGTCGATGAGCCGCTCGGTCTCCCACCGTTCGTAGTGCGGTTCGACCTCGCGGGCGAGGAATTCGCGCACGGTGTCCCGGTACGCCTCGTGGTCGGCTTCGAAAAGGTTGCGGTGCATCGGTTCTCTCCCAGGAGGGCGAAGGACGGTCGGGTCGGCGGGCGATCGGCGCTCAGTTCCTCCGCACCGGCGACGAGCCGCTGGGCGGGTCCGGCGCGGCCCGGTATCCCACGATGCGCAGGGCGATGACGGTGTAGCGGGCGGTGACCTGGTCGGGAGTGAGCGGGCCGCCGAGCCGGAACCAGCGGGCGATGGACTGGCACATGCCGAGCAGGGCACGCACGGATTCGGCGATGTCGTCGACGGCGAAGACGCCGCGCTCGACCCCGTCGTCGACGAGGTCGAGGGCCATGAGCTCGAGGCGCTTCCGGGTCGCGGCGTAGTTGCGGCGGTTCTGCGGGGACACGTGCCGCAGTTCGGAGTCGAGTGCGGACTGCGGGGCGCGGTGCGTCGAGTTCAGCACGATCGCCTCGACGAAGTTGGTGAAGCGCCGGACGGGGTCGTCACCACCGTCGCCGACGGCGGCGAGGGCGCGTTCGATCAGGTCCCGGACGGCGGTGTCGAGCAGGGTGACGAGAACGGCTTCCTTGTTCTCGTGGTGGTAGTACAGCGCGGGCACCGTCACCCCGACCCGGCGGGCCAGGTCGCGGACGGTGGTTCCGTGGAAACCGTTCTCTCCGAAGGCTTCCAGCGCGTGATCGAGGATGGGGCCGAGCTGTAGGGGCTCGAACTCCCGCCAGTTCGCGAACCTGGGGGGTGCGGGCTCCACAGTCATCGGCCCCGTCCTCTCACGCGTCGATCAGCTCAGGCGGCGCTCAGCGCGGGGCCATGCGGATGGCGCCGTCGAGGCGGATGACCTCGCCGTTGAGCATCGGGTTGGAGACGATGTGCGCGGCCAGGGCGCCGTACTCGGACGGGTCGCCGAGGCGGGCCGGGTGGGGCACCTGCTGGCCGAGCGAGGCCTGCGCCTCCTCCGGCAGGGAGCCGAGGAGCGGGGTCTTGAACAGGCCGGGGGCGATGGTGACGACGCGGATCAGCAGCGACGCGAGATCGCGGGCGATCGGCAGGGTCATGCCGACGACGCCGCCCTTGGACGCGGAGTAGGCGGCCTGGCCGATCTGGCCGTCGAACGCGGCGACGGAGGCGGTGTTGATGATGACGCCGCGCTCGCCGTCGATCGGCTCGGTCTTGGCGATGCGCTCGGCGGCCAGGCGGATCACGTTGAACGTGCCGACGAGATTCACGTTGATGATCTTGGTGAAGTCGGCGAGCGGGAACGCGCCCTTCTTGCTCACGGTCTTGATGGCGTTGCCGATGCCGGCGCAGTTGACCGCGACGCGCAGCGGGCCGAGCGATTCGGCGAGGTCGAGGGCCTCGACGACGGCGGCCTCGTCGGTGACGTCGGCGGCGGCGAAGCGGACGCGGTCGCCGAGCTCCTTGGCGACGGTCTCACCGTTGGAGGAGGGCAGGTCGATGATGACGACCTGCGCGCCGTCGGCGAGCAGGGCCTTGACGGTGGCCAGGCCGAGGCCGGAGGCACCGCCGGTGACGACGGCAACGCTGTCGTTGACGATCATGAGATTCCTTTCGGATGTGGTTGCGGGTCAGAGACGTTCGATGATGGTGGCATTGGCCATGCCGGCGCCCTCGCACATGGTCTGCAGGCCGTACCGGCCGCCGGTGGCCTCGAGGTGGTTGACCAGCGTGGTCAGCAGCCGGGTGCCGGACGAGCCGAGGGCGTGTCCGAGGGCGATCGCGCCGCCGCGCGGGTTGAGCCGGGCCGGATCCGCCCCGAACTCGTGCGCCCACATCAGCGGCACCGGGGCGAACGCCTCGTTGACCTCGTAGGCGTCGATGTCGTCGATGCCCAGACCCGAGCGGGCCAGGATCTTCTTCGTCGCGGGGATGGGGGCGGTGAGCATGAACATCGGATCGTCGCCGGCGACGGCGAAGGAATGGAACCGCGCCCGCGGGGTCAGGCCCAGCTTGGCGGCGGCCTCCTCGCTCATGATCAGCACCGCCGACGCCCCGTCGGTCAGCGGCGACGAGTTGCCCGGGGTGATGTGCCAGCCGGCCTCCGGGAAGCGCGCGGCGTACGCCTCGGTGTAGAACGACGGCTTCAGCCCGGCCAGGGCCTCGGCGGTGGTGGCGGCGCGCACCGTCTCGTCGACGGTGTGCCGGACCTGCTCACCGGCGGCATTGGTGACCGTGATCGGGACGATCTCCTTGTCGAAGAAACCGGCGGCGATCGCCTCGGCGGCCCGCTGGTGCGACTGCGCCGAGAACGCGTCGAGGGCCTCGCGGTCGAACTTCCACTTCGCGGCGATCAGCTCGGCGGAGATGCCCTGGTTGACCAGGCCCTCGGGGTAGCGGGCGGCGATGCCCGGGCCGGAGGCGTCCTGCCCCATCGACGACGTACCCATCGGCACCCGGCTCATCGACTCCACACCGCACGCGATGACGATGTCGTAGGCGCCGGCGATGATGCCCTGGGCGGCGAAGTGGGCGGCCTGCTGGCTCGAGCCGCACTGCCGGTCGATGGTGGTGGCCGGCACCGACTCGGGGAAGCCGGCCGACAGCAGGGCGGTGCGGGAGATGTTCAGGGCCTGCTCGCCCGCCTGGTTGACGCAGCCGCCGATGACGTCGTCGACGAGGGCGGGGTCGAGGTCGTTGCGCGAGGTGATCTCACGCAGCACGTGGGCGAGCAGCTCGACGGGATGGGTGCCGGACAGGGCGCCGCCGGGCTTGCCCTTGCCGACCGCGGTGCGGACCACGTCGACGATGACAGCGTTGGTCATGAGGAGTTCCTTTCGAGGGTTGGAGCGGCCCGGGTGCCCCGGAGGGGATCGACGAGACCCCGGGCCGAGATCAGGGGGTCAGCGACCCTTCCAGACCGGCTGCCGCTTCTGTGCGAAGGCGGTCGGGCCTTCCTTGGCGTCGTCGCTGGTGAACACCACCTTCACCGCGGCGGCGTTGGCCTCCCACACACCCGGCTCCCAGTCGGCGCCGTGCGCGGTCCGGTGGATCATCGACTTCGATTCGCGTACCGAGAGCGGAGCGTTCGCGGCGATGGTCTCGGCCAGCCCGAGCGCCATCTCGAGCGCCGTGCCGTGCGGTGCGACCCGGTTGACCAGGCCCAGTTCCTTGCCCTGCGCAGCGGAGATCGGCTCACCGGTCAGCGCCAGTTCCAGCGCGACCTTGCGGGGGATCTGCTGTTGGAGCCGGATCACCCCGCCCGCGGCGGCGAAGAGACCTCGCTTGACCTCGGGCAGGCCCAGCTGGGCCTCCTCGTCGACGACGGCGAGGTCGGACGCGAGCACCAGCTCGGTGCCGCCGCCGAGGGCGAACCCGTTGACCGCGGCGATGGTCGGCTTGCTGATCCAGTGCTGGGCATAGCCGGCGAAACCCCATTCGGGGTGCCCGTCGGCGGCGATGCTCTCGCCCGTGGCCAGGGCCTTGAGGTCGGCGCCCGCGCAGAACGCGCGGCCCGCACCGGTGAGCACCACGACGCGCACGTCGTCGTCCGCCTCCGCCTGCTCGAGCAGCGTGCCGACCGCCGTCGCCAGCGCTGCGTTCACGGCGTTGAGCGCCCGGGGGCGGTTGAGCGTGATGACGGCGATGCCGCCACGCCGCTCGTACTGTGCGGCAGGTTCGGTAACGGTGGACTCGTCGGCCATGTGCGCCCCTATCGGATACAGTCGGCGTTACTTATCGATCGCTAAAGGACTATCACGGATCGATCGATCGGTCAATGGTCTGGTCTAACTAGCGTCCGATCAGACGGTTCTGGTATGGATGAGGCCGTACGCGTGAGCCGCGACACGGATTCCCGAAGACACGGGCCCCCGAGACACGGAGCCCCGAGACAGGCTCGGCCACCAGGACGGCAGGAGAACTCATGCAGGCGGTACAACTGACCGAAGCAACCGGGCCCGACGGCGTACGGCTCGTGGACCTTCCCGAGCCCGACGCGGACGGCCTCGTCGTCGTCGATCTGCACGCGGCCGGAGTCTCGTTCCCAGACCTGCTGCAGACCACAGCGAGCTACCAGGTCGTGCGCCCCCTGCCGTCCGTGCTCGGCGTCGAAGGCGCCGGCACCGTGCGCACCGCCCCGGCCGGCAGCGGCCTGAGCCCGGGGCAGCGCGTCGCCGTCCTCGCCACCGGCGGCGCCTGGCAGCAGACCGTCGCGGTGGATCCGAAATCCGTCTTTCCGCTTCCCGATTCGGTGTCCCTGACGGCCGGAGCCGGATTCCTCATGAACTACCTGACCGTCCACTTCGCCCTCGACGAACGCGCCCGCTACCGCGCCGGCGAGACGGTGCTCGTGCACGGCGCCGCAGGCGGGGTCGGCGTCGCCGCCCTGCAGGTCGCGGCCGCGCTCGGACTCGAGACCATCGCGGTGGTGAGCACCGAGGAGAAGGCCGCGGTCGCGAAGGCCAACCGCGCCACCCACACCGTCGCCGTGGAGGGCTTCAAGGACCGGGTCCTCGAGCTCACCGGCGGACGCGGCGTCGACATCGTTCTCGATCCCGTCGGCGGCGACCGGTTCACCGACAGCCTGCGCAGCCTGGCACCGAACGGACGGGTCGTGGTCCTCGGCTTCACCGGCGGCGAGATTCCCACCGTCAAAGTGAATCGTCTTCTGCTCAAGAACATCTCGGTCCTCGGCGCCGGATGGGGCGAATACGTGCGTACCTTCCCCGGCTACACCGCCCAGCAATGGGCGCAGCTCGAGCCGCTGCTGCGCTCCGGGGCCCTGCAGATCCCCGAACCCACCGTCCACCCGATGACGCACGCCGCCGAGGCGCTGCGGTCGCTCGCACATCGCTCCGCCACCGGCAAGGTCGCCCTCGCGCTGCGCCCCTGACGTCCCGAGAGACCCTGACCGTCCCGAGAACCCCACCCCCGGAGGACCCATGACCATCGATCCCGTCGGCGTCGACGTCACCGTCGACGACGGCATCCTGCGCGTCACCCTCAACCGGCCCGCACGGATGAACGCCGTCACCACCGCCACCCTCGAGGCCGTCGCCGACGCCTTCGAGAAGCACGCCGGCGACGACGCCGTGCGCGTCGCAGTCCTCACCGGCACCGGTCGCGCCTTCTGCACCGGCGCCGACCTCGCCGGCAAGGACCTGTCCGCTCCGCCGTCGGCCGGGACCATCGACGCCGCCAACCGCACCGTCGCCGCGATCCGCGCCTTCCCGCGCCCGGTCATCGGCGCCGTCAACGGCCCCGCCGCCGGCGTCGGCGTGTCCCTCGCCCTGGGCTGCGACCTCACCGTCGCGGCCGAGTCCGCCTACCTGCTGCTCGCCTTCACCCGCATCGGCCTCATGCCCGACGGCGGCGCGACCGCACTCGTCGCCGCGTCGATCGGCCGTGCCCGTGCCCTGAAGATGGCGCTGCTCGCCGAACGGCTGCCCGTCACCGAGGCACTCGCGGCCGGGCTGATCGCCGAGGTGCACCCCGACGACGACTTCGCCGCCGCCGTCGACGCGCTCGCCACCCGGCTCGCCGCCGGACCGGCCGAGGCCTTCCACGCCACCAAGGACGCGATCAACGACGCGACCCTCGGCGAGCTCGACAGCGCGTTCACCCGCGAGCGCGCCGGGCAGCTCGAGCTGCTGGCGTCCGCGGACTTCCACGAGGGCGTGAGCGCCTTCCAGGAGAAGCGGACGGCGGTGTTCGGCCGGAGCTGAGCCCGCCCCTCAGGGCTTCGGGGGAGGGGTAGCGCCGACCGTCTTGAGGGCGATCGCGACGTACTTGCGCGCCACCTCCTCCGGGCTCAGGGAGCCCTCGCGGTGGTACCACCGCGGGATGGACTGGCACATGCCGAGCAGCGCACGGGTCGTCTCGGCCGGATCCTCGACGTCGAACGCCCCGCGCCGGGTCCCGTCCTCGACGATCTCGAAGACGAGCTTCTCGATCTCCTTGCGCACCGCGCGGTAGCGCTGCCGGTTCTCGGGGCTGAGGTAGCGCACCTCGCCCTCGAGGGCGGCGAGGCGGGGACGGTTCGTCATGCGCAGCACGATCGCCTCGATGGCGTTGGAGAGCCGCTGCACCGGATCGTCGCCGCCGTCGGCGTCGGCGGCGTAGGCCCGGGTCATCACGTCGCTGGTCGAGAGCTCGAGCAGCGCGATGAGCAGGCCTTCCTTGTTCTCGTGGTGGTAGTACAGCGCGGGAACGGTGACGCCGACCCGGCGGGCGATCTCCCGTACCGAGGTGCCGTGGAACCCGGTCTCGTAGAAGGCGTCGAGCGCCGCGGAGAGAATGGGAGTCAGCTCCATCGGCTCGAGGCGACGCCAGTCCGGCGCAGCGACACCGTCCGCGACGGTGTCGTCGGTGGAAGTTCCCATTGCCGTACCCAACCTATCGATCGCTACATTCGGACGGCTCGAGGATACCTGTGCGGCGGCCCCGGCCGGGACGCCTGCGCACTCGGGGACTCGCCGCGAGCGATGGACGCGCGCAGGAAGCACCACGGCGCGGGGACGACGAGGTGGGGGCTAACCCATCGGATCGTCGGCGCCGGCGCGTCCGGTGTCGTGGAACGGCGCCTGGAAGGTGCCCCAGCGCACGCACTCCCAGCCGCCGCCGGGCAGCGGGACCAGTTCGACGCTCTGGGTGTTGGCGAGGTGGTTGCTGGTCGCGAAGCTGCCCGGCACCCGGCCGAGGTGCGCGGCGACGAGACGGATGGCGGCGCCGTGGCTGACCACCACGACGTCCCCCGAGCCGTCGTCGAGGTAATCGGTGCGCAGCGACTCGACCACCGGCAGGTACCGGTCCAGGACGTCGAGGCCGGATTCGCCGCCGGGCACACGGTCGCGCAGGTCGCCGGTGTGCCAGGACTCGTACACCTTCATGAACAGCGCGTGGGATTCCTCGTCGCTGCGGTCCTCGAGCTCACCGACCTGCACCTCGTGCAGGCCTTCGCGGACGACGGTGGTCACACGGGCGGCGATCTCGACGTGCTCGGCGGTCTGCCGGGCGCGCAGGGCCTGCGAGGCGAACAGGGCTGTCGGCGGCTGCTGCGCGAAGCCCTGTCCGAGGGTGCGGGCCTGCGCGACGCCGAGGTCGGTCAGTTCGGCGCCCGGCAGCTTGGTGTCCAGGCGACGTGCGACATTCGCCACCGTCTGCCCGTGCCGGACCAGGATCAATCGGCCGCTCAACGCTCTTCCTCCCCGCGCCGCAGCCGTTGCAGCCACTGCGCATCCTCTTCGTCCGATACCGGGGCCACACCGTGCTGGGACACCGCCGCCCAGGAGCCGAGGAACCGCACCTGCGCGAAGCGGTGCAGCGCCTTGAGCGCCTCGGCGACGAGCGCGTCGTCGATGTGGCCGACACAGTCCAAGTGGAAAAAGTAGGTCCCGTATTCCTGGCGGGTAGGGCGGGACTCGATGCGGGTGAGGTCGATGCCGCGGGTGGCGAACTCGGTCATGGCCCGCACGAGGGAGCCCGGTTCGTTCGGCAGCTGCAGGATCACGGAGGTGCGGTCGATGCCGGTGCGCGCCGGCGTGGGGGCGGGCCGGGTGGCGAGCACGAACCGGGTGCGGGCGCCGGCGTGGTCGGCGACGCCGTCGGCGAGGACCGGCAGGCCGAGCCGCTGCCCGGCCAGGGCGGTGGACACGCCGGCGTCGGCCTTGCCGGCGGCGACGTCCTCGGCGGCGCCGGCATTGGACGAGGCGGCCACCACGTCGGCCTTCGGCATGTGGTCGACGATCCACTGGCGCACCTGCGCGGCGGCCACCGGATAGGCGTGCACGGTGCGGACCTCGTCGAGCGTGATGCCCGGCCGGGCCACGACGGTGAAGGCGACGTCCAGCTCGGTTTCGGCCACGATCTGCAGGCGCGGGCCGACCGCGAGGGCGTCCATCGTGGGGGGCACCGAGCCCTCCACCGAGCTCTCGATGGGCACCACTGCGCCGTCGACCGCGCCGTCGCGCACGAGTTGCAGCGCCGCGGGCGGGCTGGCGGCCGACACCCGCTCGACCGGGCCGTCGAAGGTGCCGGCGTCCTCGAACCGGGCGAGGGCCATCTCCGTGAAGGTTCCGGTGGGGCCGAAGTAGGCGATGCGGGGCACGCCTAGAAGGGTACGCATCGAACGTGTCCGGGCCCTGTCATCGCGGCAACGGGGTCATCGCGGCAACGGGGTCATCGCGCCGCCAGGCCGAGGGCTGCGAGGTCGCGCGCGACGCCGGCCGGGTCGTCGACCTCGACGGCGAGCAGGATCTCGCGCACGGCCGCGGCCGCCTCGGGGATCAGGGCGGTCAGCCGGCCGGGGTCGGGCGCGGCGAGGGCGGCGCGCACGTCGTCGCCGCGCAGGGCCGCGACGGTGGCGGCGAGCAGGGCGAGCACCTCGTCGGCGTCGCGGGCTCGGGCGACGTAACCGGTGCCGGCGTGGGCGAGGACGGACAGGAAGTCGGCGATCTCCCCCACGTCGCGTCCGGTGGGCAGGCCGGGGCTGTGTCCGGCGCCGACGAGTGCGCGGGCCGTCACGGGCAGGTCACCGGCGTCGACGTAGACGGTCAGAGGGGCGGGTACCGCGACGGCGAGCGCGTCGTCGAGGTCCGCCGCGGTGCAGTCGAGCTGGTAGCGGACCGGGACCGGGCGCAGGCCGGCCAGGCGCTCCGCGTCGGGGGCGACGTCGAGTTCACCGACGATCCGCACCGCCCCGGTGGTCTCCCCGAGGGCCTCGGTCAGCGTGGACACCGGCACCACGGGGTCTCCGATCGCGTCGAGCGCGGGGGCGGCGAGCGCGTCGGCGAGGGTCGGATGCCGGCGGGTGAGCAGTGCGGTGAGCAGGCCGCGGGGCTCCTCGCGGGACGGCGGCATTCCGAGGGTGAGCGGGATCGGCACGTCTCCAGGCTAGTCGCCGGGGTGTTGCGACCCCGCTCACCATGACTTAGGTTTGCCTCACCTACCATTCGAGGAGGATTCGATGCCGGCCACCACCGCCCGTTCCGCGCCCACGACCGCCGAAGCGGTCCGCACCGCCGTCGCCCGCACCGGCTCCGTCGCAGTTGTCACCGGCTCCGCCGCAGTTGCCACCGGCTCCGCCGCAGTTGCCACCGGCTCCGCCGTACTCGCCACCGACGGGGCCGCGCCCGTCACCGCGGTGCTGCACCACCTGCACAGCGACGGCGACCTGCTCGTCGTCGTCCCCGACGACTGTGCCGCCGTCGCGCTGACCTGGCAGCGCGGCGCCGCGGGCCTGCACGCCGTGCTGGAACTGACCGACCACTCGCCGCTGCGGCTGCGCAACCCCGTCCGCTCGCTCATCTGGCTCAGCGGCACCGCCCACGCCGTCGCCGAACCCCGCCGGCTCGCCGCCGACATCGCCGCGACCCTGCCCCACCCCGCGCTGCTCGACGTCGGGCACCGCGCCGAACTGCTGCGCCTACGGCTCACGTCCGTCGTCGCCGCCGACACCACCGGCGCCGAGTCCGTGGAGGTCGCCGACGTCCTCGCGGCCGCGCCGGACCCGTTCGCGGCCGTCGAGTCCGCATGGTTGCAGCACCTCGAGCAGGACCACGGCGACCTCGTCCACCGCATCGCCCGGCACATCCCCGTCAACGACCGGCGCGGCCGCATCCGGCCTCTCGGCCTGGACCGTTACGGCCTGCGCCTGCGACTCGAGTCCGGCCGCGGCGACCACGACGTCCGGATTCCGTTCCCCGAACCCGCCGACGACGTCGAGTCCCTGAGCCGCGCCCTGCGCCGCCTCGTGGGCTGCCCGTTCGCCAACGGGCTGCGCGCGAGGCACTGATCGGGCCCCGCGCTTCGGCGGTATCCTCGAGTCAGCACTCCCCCGAGCGCGTCGCACGCCGAAAGCCGGGAACCATGGCCGATTTCGATCCGGAAGCCACCCGCCCCGCGGGGCAGGGGATCGCGGCGGAACTCGCCGCGGCGGGGTTCGACGACGCCCTCGTCGTCGGCCGGGGCGGCTTCGGCGTCGTCTATCGGTGCCGGCAACGCTCCCTCGGGCGCACCGTCGCGATCAAGGTGCTCTCCTCCGACCTCGACGCCGAGAACCGCGAACGGTTCCTGCGCGAGGGGTTCGCGATGGGCGGGCTGTCCGGCCACCCGAACATCGTCAACATCCTCCAGGTGGGCGTCACCTCCACCGGCCGGCCGTACATCGTGATGCCCTACCACCCCAACGACTCGCTGGCGGTGCGGGTGCGCCGGGACGGGCCGATGCCGTGGTGGGACGTCGTCCGCGTCGGGGTCAAGCTCGCCGGCGCCCTCGAGACCGCCCACCGCGCCGGCACCCTGCACCGCGACGTCAAGCCCGCCAACATCCTCGTCACCGAGTACGGCGAGCCGCAGCTCACCGACTTCGGCATCGCCCGCATCGCCGGCGGCTTCGAAACCGCCACCGGCGCCTTCACCGGATCCCTCGCCTTCACCGCACCCGAGGTGCTCGAGGGCAAGCCGCCCACCCCGGCCTCGGACATCTACGGTCTCGGCGCGGCCATGTTCGCCCTCATCACCGGCCGCGCCGCGTTCGAGCGACGCACGGGCGAGGAGATCATCGCGCAGTTCCTGCGCATCACCAGCCAGCCCATCCCGGACCTGCGCCCCCACGGCATCCCCGACGACGTGTGCGCCGCCATCGAGCACGCCATGTCCGTCGACCCGGCCCGCCGGCCCGCGACCGCGGCCGACTTCGGCCGCGAGCTGCAGCAGACCCAGGCCCGGCACGGCCGCCACGTCGACGACATGGCCCTGCCCGGCGAGCTGCGGTTCCACGACCAGCCGACGGGCCGGCACCCCCTCGCGAAACCCGTCACGGCCACACCCGTCACGGCCACACCCGTCACGGCCACCGCGGCACCCGTCAAACCCGCACCGCCGGGACCGAACGGTCCCCCACCGCCACCGCCGCCCGGCCCACCCCGCCCGAGCGAACCCCCCGCGCGACGAACCGTGCGGCTGCCGGTGCTGCTCGCCGTGCTCGCCGTCGCGCTGCTCGCCGTCGCGGCCACGGCGGTCTACGTGGCGACACGGCAGCCCGGCGACGCCGGGACCGCCGCGGCCGGCGAGACCACCGAGGTCGCCCCGACCGCCGCGTGGCGACCGCTGCGGGACGCGCCCACCGCCCGCCAGCAGACCGCCGCCACCGTCGCCGACGGCACCGTATGGGTGTTCGGCGGCCTGGACGACTCCGGCTCCTCCCCCGCCCACGAGGGCTACGACCCGGCCATCGACACCTGGAAGGCCGGACCCGACCTGCCGATCCCGCTCAACCACGCGACGGCCGTCACGTGGGACGGCGTGCCCGTCGTCCTCGGCGGCTGGATCCCGGACGGCCCCGACCTCACCGCCACCGCATCGAACCGGGTCTTCGCCGTCCGCAACGGTGAATGGGTGGAGATGCCACCGATGCCCCGGGCCCGTGCCGCCGGCGCCGCCGTCACCATCGGAAACAAGATCTACGTGTTCGGCGGCCAGGCCGACGACACCCTGATCCGCCCCACCGACGTGTTCGACGGCACCACCTGGACCACGGTCGCCGACCTGCCGACCCCGCGCGAGCACCTCGCGGCCGCGACCGACGGCACCTACGCCTACGCCATCGGCGGCCGGGACCTGTCCGCCGACAAGAACGTCGCCACCCTCGAGCGCTTCGACCCCACCACCGGCGCGTGGACCGCCCTGCCCGACATGCCCACCCCGCGCGGCGGGCTCGGCGCCACCTACATCGACGGCCGCATCGTCGCCGCCGGCGGCGAGGAACCCACCCGCGTCCTCGCCGACGTCGAGGCGTTCGACCTGACCACCGGCACGTGGTCCGAGCTGCCGGACCTGCGGACCCCGCGGCACGGTCTGGCCCTCGGCGCGGTCGGCGACACCGTCTACGCCATCGACGGCGCCACCGGACCCACCCACGCCGAGTCGACCTCCGTCACCGAGGCGCTGCAGATCCCGCCGCGCCGCGTCCAGCCCGGGCCGGCGTGGCGGCAGCTGCGCGACGCCCCCACCGCCCGCCAGCAGACCGCCGCCACCGTCGCCGACGGCACCGTGTGGGTGTTCGGCGGACTCGACAACAACGGGTCCACCGCCCGGGTGGAGGGCTACGACCCGGCCATCGACACCTGGAAGGTCGGACCCGATCTCCCCCTCCCGCTCAACCACGCGATGGCCGTCGAGTACGCGGACGAGCTGGTCGTGCTCGGCGGCTGGGTGCCCGAGGGCGCCGACCTCACCGCCCGACCGTCGGATCGGGTGTTCGCGCTGCGCGACGGGCAGTGGACCGAACTCCCGGCCATGCCGCAGGCGCGTGCCGCCGCTGCCGCCGTCACCATCGGGGACAAGATCTACGTGTTCGGCGGTCAGGCCGACGACACCCTCCTCGCCACGACCGACGTCTTCGACGGCAGCGGCTGGAGCACGGTCGCCGACCTGCCGACCCCGCGCGAGCACCTCGCCGCCACCACCGACGGCACCTACGCCTACGCCGTCGGCGGCCGGGACCTGGCCGCCGACAAGAACGTCGCCACCGTCGAGCGCTACGACCCCGCCACCGACACCTGGACGCAGCTTCCCGACATGCCCACCCCCCGCGGCGGGCTCGGTGTCACCCACCTCGACGGCCGCATCGTCGCGGTCGGCGGCGAGGAACCCACCCGCGTCCTCGACGACGTCGAGGCGTTCGACCTGACCACCGGCACCTGGTCCGAGCTGCCACCGATGGGCGTCGCCCGGCACGGTCTCGTCGTCGCGACCGTGGGCACCACCGTCTACGCCGTCGACGGCGCGCAGCGGCCCACCCACGCGCAGTCCACCGCGTTGGCGGAGGCACTGGACTTCTGGTGAGGAAAGGCCGCTTCGCGGCCGGTGTGTCCTTCAGGTTGCCCCAGCCGCCCGAAGAACACACCGCGGCCCTACCTCCTCCGCGCCACATGACGCGGCCGACCGGAGGTCATCGTGGTCGGCCCACCGACGACCCGCCAGGCATGGACGGGAATGTCATCTCCGACGAACGACCGACGAGGACCCGTTCGAAGCTTGCACACCGCTCCGCGCCCGCACTCCGAGGGTCAGGGCTTCGGCGTGGCGGAACGTGCCCGCCACCAGCCCACCGCACCGGTGACGAGCAGCGCCCCCACGAGCGAGCCGATGATCCCGCTCGGCCGTAGCGACAGTCCGTCGCCGGCCAGAAGACTGACGAGCAGCCCGCCTACGAAGGAACCGGCGAGCCCGGCAGCGAAGGCGAGGGTCCAATCGATCCGCCCCGCCGACCTGCCCAGCAGCAACTGGGCCGCGGCGCCGACGACCATGCCGAACACGAGGATTCCGATGAGCAACATGGCGACAGCATAGACGCTGAGATCGAATGCGAATGATTATCGGGGCGAACGTCTTTCGGGACTCTCGCCGCTGTGGTGTTCACCGCGGCCGACCGGAGGGACCCCGGACAGCGCACGTCGAGTGCGGCCCACCCGTTCGCCTCGACTGTCGCTGCGCTGGGAGACGTCCGTGAACTCACCCGTGCGCGGGAACTGCTCGACGGTGTGCCCCCGAGCGACGAGCACGGGGTCCCCTGGCCGGTCTACACGCGTATGGCGCACGCCCTGCTCGTGGAGAGGTCGGTCGGGTCCGCCCGTGCGATCCACCTGGCCGATCCGCTGCGGCACACCACGAACGTCCCCGTCGTCACGGCACTGACGGCGAAGTGATATCGCCGTCCTCGTCACCCGAAGCGCGCTGTCGAGGTGTCGGCAACCCCTCCGGCGTGCAGGCTCTCGCGTTCGTCTAGGCGAGCCGCCTTGTCGCCGCACGCCTCGTCCGGGCCGACGAGACGCTCGCGGCTGCTCGGGTACTGTCCGCCCGGGAGCGGGAGATACTCGCCTACCTCCGCACCCCGATGACAGCGGAGGAGATCGCCGCCGCGCTGTTCGTGTCCGTGAACACCGTGCGAACCCACCAGCGCTCGATCTACCGCAAGCTGGGCGTCAACTCCCGTCGGGACGCGATCAAGATCAGGATGTGAGAGGCCCGCCGCGACGCGGCACAATCGCGACCGTGACGATCCGTACCTGGCTGACGCCACCGCCCCGGCCACCCGCCGAGCCCCTCGACCCGACGGCCCGCCGCGCCCTGTGGGTCGAGGTCACCATCGTCCTGCTCGTCACCTTCGGCCTGAGCGGGCTGTCGTCGATGCTGTCGCTGCTCGAATCCGCACTCGCACCGGAGCCGCTGTCCGACCAGACCGTCGCGCTGAACGTCCCCCGCTCGTCGCAGCAGTTCATCGACCTGGCCCGGCAGGTACTCGGCATCGTCCGGTTGCTGGCATGGGCTGCGCTCGGGGTGTACCTGCTGTGGCGCAGCGGCATCGGCCCGAAGGCGATCGGCTTCGCCCGGGACCAGCTGCGCCGCGGCCTGCTCCCCGGCGTGGGGCTGGCCGCGCTCATAGGAATCCCCGGGCTCGGCCTGTACCTGGTGGCACGGGCGGCGGGCATCAACCTCACCGTCGCGCCCAGCACTCTCGAGGACTATTGGTGGCGGCTGCCGGCGCTGGTGCTGTGGGCGATCGCGAACTCCGCCGCCGAGGAGGTTCTCGTCGTTGCGTACCTGATCACCCGACTGCGGCAGCTCGGCTGGTCGGAGAACTCCTCGCTGCTCGCCTCGTCGCTGCTACGCGGCAGCTACCACCTCTACCAGGGCCTCGGCGGCGGGCTCGGCAACGTCGTCATGGGTCTGGTGTTCGGCCGGTACTGGCAGCGCACGTCGCAGCTGTGGCCGCTGGTGGTGGCGCACGCGCTGATCGACAGCGTCGCATTCGTCGGCTACCAGGCGCTGCGCGGGCACGTGTCCTGGCTGCCCTAGCCCGGGCTGCGTACATTGGGAGGTCGTGAACGGCGACCATCCCGACCCCCGGCCCCGGCCCCGGCCGCCGCATCAGCCTCCGCAGATGCCGCCGCCGCGCCGCCCGGCACCGATGGGCCGGCCGGCGCCGCCGTCGTCGCCGTCGCCGGAGGGACCGCAGATCATCCGTCGCGACGGACGTCCCCCCGCCCCGCAGCAGGCCTGGTCGCAGGCGCCCACACCGCAGTACCGGCCGCCGGCACCCCCGCCGCGGCAGCCGCGGCCGGCCCCGCCGCCACACGAACCCCCGAGGCAGCAACCGCCGAGGCAGCAGCGCGACTGGGCGCCCAGACAGACCCCCGAACCGTACGACGAGCCGCGCCGCGCCGCGGCGCCCCCACCGCCGGCCCCGCCGCCGCGACGTCGGCCCACCCCGCCCGCGCCCGAGCCGGCCCCGCGCCGTCGCCCCGTCGGCGCCCGTCGCCTGCTGCGCCGCGCCGCGATCGTCGTGCTGGTGCTGATCGCCCTCGTCGGCGCCGGTGCCGTGTACCTCGACGGCAAGCTCACCCGCGTCGACGCGCTCGCCGACTACGACGACCGCGTCGGCGACACCCCGGGCACCAACTGGCTGCTTGTGGGGTCCGACAGCCGCACCGGCCTCAGCACCGAGCAGGAGCAGGAACTCGCGACGGGTGGGGAGACCGGCCCGGACCGCACCGACACCGTCATGCTGATCCACGTGCCCAGCGGCGGCGGGGCCACCACGATGGTGTCCCTCCCCCGCGACTCGTACGTCCCGATCCCGGGCCACGGCCAGGACAAGCTGAACGCGTCGTTCGCGCTGGGTGGTCCGGCGCTGCTGGTGCAGACCGTCGAGGGCGCCACCGGCGTGCACATCGACCACTACGCCGAGATCGGGTTCGGCGGCTTCGCCTCGATCGTCGACGACCTCGGGGGTGTGGACGTCTGCCTGCCGCAGGCCATCGACGATCCGCTGGCGGGGATCTCCCTGCCGGCCGGCTGCCAGGAACTCACCGGTCCGCAGGCCCTCGGCTTCGTGCGCACCCGCGCGACGGCGCTGGCCGACCTCGACCGGATGAACAACCAGCGGCTGTTCATGTCCGCCCTGCTCAGCAAGGCCACCGGCCTGAGCACGCTGCTGAACCCGGTGCGGATGTGGTCGCTGGCCTCCGGGGTCGCCGGCTCGTTGCGGGTCGACGAGAGCGACCACATGTGGCACCTGGCCCGGCTCGGGTGGGCGATGCGCGGCGAGACGGTGACCGCCACCGTCCCGGTCGGCGGCTTCGAGGACGTCTCCGGGATCGGCAATGTGCTGCTGTGGGATCGGTCGCGGGCCGTGCCGTTCTTCGACGCGTTGGCCCAGGACCAGCAGATTCCGCCGGAACTGCTGACGCCGCCGTCGTGAGCCCGCTCGCCCCGAGCCGAGCGAATGTATCGCTCATCTCCGTAGGCCGACGGAACGATACATTCGCTCGGCCCGGGGTCGGGCCGGGGTCGGCGACGGGACGGGTCAGCGCAGAGTGACCTGACGACTGCGCAGGCCGTCGCGCGAGCGCCGCTCGGCGGCGGTGAGCGGCGCGTCGACCGCCAAGGCATCGGCGAGCCGGGCACCGAACTCGGCGGTCGGGGCGACCCACTCGTTGGGGTGCCGCTCGGGGTCGAGATCGAACACCGGCACGAGCAGGCCGTGGGTGCGGAACGATCCGGCGAACCGCGAGCCCTCCCCCAGGTGCAGTCCGCCCGCGGCGTGCACCCGCGACAGCGCGGACATCAGGGTGTCCTCGTCCTCCGGACGCACCCAGCGCAGGTGCGCCTTCTCACCGGCATCCACCCACCAGGCGGCGACGACGCCCTCGCCCTCGAGCCGTGCGGACGGCATGATCGCGTCGTTGGCGTGCTTGACGGTGTGCGCGACGTCGGGTGAGACCTCGACGCCCTCGGGGATCCACCAGTCGAAGTCCTGGTGCACGGTGATCTCCGGGACGACGTCGACGTCGATCAGATCGTGCAGGCGCGGCTCGTCCGGTCCGGGTTCGGCGACGGCGAGCGACGACCCGGCCTCCGCCTCCCGGGCCCACGCGATCGCCGCGCCGAGCTCGGCGGCCGGGTCGGGGCCGGCGGCGGCGAGCTGCAGCCCGACGTACGCGGTGGTCTCGTCGCCCTCCTCGCGGGCGAGCGCGGCGACGGCGCCGGGCAGCACGGTGGCCGCGCGGACGGTCCGGCCGGGCGTGGTCAACGGCAACGTGAACACCGCCGACGGAACGAACTCGCGCAGGGCCACCAGGTCGCATTCGAGGGCGAGACCCTCGAACGGCCGGGTGACCGTGGCAGCCTCGGCCTCCCGGGCGAGCCGGCGCTGCTCGAGCTTCGCGGCACGGTTGCTGCCGGGCTTGGGTCCGCTGTTTCTCTTACTCTTCTTGGCCACGGCGCAAAACTACACGCCGCGCGAAGCGCCGAGCAGAAGCTTGGTGCGCCCCGGATGATTGGTGGCCACCCAGCCGACGCCGAGGTCGCGGCACAGTTCGACGTCGGCGGGATCGTCGACGGTCCAGCAGTAGGTGGCGCGGCCCGCGGCAGCCGCCTTGTCGACGAGCTCGGGGTGCTGGCGCAGCGTGAGGATCGAGGGGCCGATCGCGGTGGCCCCGACGGTGGTGGCGGCGCTGCCCCCGAGATAGCGGGAGGTGTCGCCGAGGAGCACCGTCGGCAGCAGCGGCGCCGACCGCCGCACCCGCCACACCGCGGCCGCCGAGAACGACATCACGACGACGCGGGAGAAGTCCGCGGAGGCGGGGGTGGCGAGCCGGAAGCGGGCCAGCTCGGCGAGGAGTTTGGCCTCGACGAGCCCGCCGTAGCGCACGGGGTGCTTGGTCTCGACGAACAGCTTGACGGGCCGGCTGGTCCAGTCGAGGGTCAGCTCGATCAGCTGCCGCAGCGTCAGCAGGCGCGCCGGCTCGCCGGGGGTGCCGTAGTCGAGCTCCCCGAGCTGGGCGAGGGTCATCTCGCTGACCAGGCCACTGCCGGTGGAGGTCCGGTCGACGGTGCGGTCGTGGATGCACACGAGATGCCCGTCGCGGGTGAGCCGCACGTCGCATTCGAGGCCGTCGGCGCCTTCCTGCAGCGCGAGTTCGTAGGCGGCGAGGGTGTGCTCGGCCCTGGCGGCGGAGGCCCCGCGGTGCGCGACGACGCGGGGTTCGCCGGCCGCCGTCACGAGGCCACCGCCTCGTCGGTGCGCGCGCCGACCGGTTCGATCGGCGCGATGGGTTCGTACTTGGGGCCGGTCGCCACGGTGCGGCGGGGCAGGCGACGGGGACGGCCCCGCAGGTCCTCGTCGTCGAACAGCCGCACCACGTGCAGTGCCGCGACGGCGACGGCCGCGGCGAGGGCGGCGGTCACCGCGGCGAGCAGCACCCCGTCCGCCTGCGCCTGCAGGGTGTCCCTCTGCCGCCACAGCACGTTGACGACGAACAGCACGCCGCCGAGCACCCACAGCACCCACCACGTGCGCACTGCTCGCCGTAGCCGCGGGTCGTCGGGACCGGTGATCTCGGTGAGGAAGACGCCGGGCATCGCGAGGTTCACGCCGGGCACGAGGCACCCGAGCAGCAGCGAGATCCGGCCGCGCGGGTCGGCGGCACCGCGGGCGGCGAACAGCCGTCGCCGCACGCGGATCAGCCGCAGCGTCGCCGCGACCCCGGCGGCGAGGGCGACGGCAGGGCCGCACAACTGGGTGGCCCACACCAGGGCGTCGGACGCCGCGAGAGCGAGCGGGTCGACGAGGCGCGTGCGGTTGTACAGCAGCAGCCCGTAGCGGACGGCCTCGGCGACGGCGGCGAGGCCGAATACGACGGCGGTTCCGGCGAGCAGGGTCGGGGCGAGATCCGCGAGGGTTTCCTCACGCGACGGGGTCGACGGCTCGCCGGCCGGGCGAGGATCGGCAAGGCCCCAGCGCGGCACCTCGTGGTAGCGCGGAGCCGGGCCCGCCGGCCGCCGTCGCGGCCGGGGACCGTCCTGGCCGGAGCGGGCCTGCGGCGGCCGTGCCACCCAGCGGAAGTTGCGGCGCCCCGGTGGAACGGGGGCCGCGGTGTCGTCGGGGGACAGCAGCAGCCCGCGGCAGCCCGGGCACCACTGCCGGGGCTGCCAGGACACGGGCCAGCGGTGTCCGCAGCGGACGCAGATCTGGTAGGCGGCCATCAACAGATCTTCGCCGAGGCGTCGCCGTCGTGCCCGAGATCCCGTTCGCCGGCCTTGCGCACGTCGAGCAGCACGACCTCGGGACCGATCGGCGGCACGTCGGCGACCGTGACGGTGGGCACGTCGGGGAAGCTCACACCGTCAATACTGGCACGCCGCTGCGGCGCATGCAGCGACCACCGGGGATCCCGCCCGCCCCATGGAGAAGGGCCGCCCGCCCGATTCGCCCCGTCCCGGCGGGGTCGGGTGAAAACGCCTCCGCCCGGGAGTTATCCACAGTTTCCACAGCTTCATCCACAGAGGGCTCAGTTTCCACAGCGGCACATCGCCTCACTCCGGGAACATTTCGGCGGTGAGCGGCCGGGCTGCTCGCGTCATTCGTTGCCCCACAGGCATCTTCTGCACCACCACCGCGCACGGTTCACGGCTTCCGGTGCACCGTCGGCGGCGAGTGCGCACTTCGGCGCAGACCGACGCGGTCACCGGCGAACTGAAATGATCGACGGCATGGAACTACGGATCTTCACCGAACCTCAGCAGGGTGCCACCTACGACGACCTGCTCGCCGTCGCGCAGACGGCCGAACGGCTCGGCTACGGCGCCTTCTTCCGTTCCGACCACTATCTCGCGATGAACTCCGCCGGCCTGCCCGGCCCGACGGACGCCTGGATCACGCTGGCCGGCCTGGCCCGGGAGACCTCCACGATCCGGCTGGGCACCCTGGTGACCTCCGCGACGTTCCGCCACCCCGGCCCCCTCGCGATCACCGTCGCCCAGGTCGATGCCATGAGCGGCGGCCGGGTCGACTTCGGGCTCGGGGCAGGCTGGTACGAGGAGGAGCACCTCGCCTACGGCATCCCCTTCCCGTCGCTGAAGGAGCGCTTCGACAAGTTCGAGGAGTCGCTCGCCGTGATCACCGGGCTGTGGCAGACGCCGGTCGGGGAGACCTTCTCGTACGAGGGTGCGCACCACCGCATCGTCGATTCACCGGCGCTGCCCAAACCGCACCAGCGCTCCGGTCCGCCGATCGTGATCGGCGGCGGGGGCAAGCGCCGTACTCCGGCCCTCGCGGCCCGGTACGCGGACGAATTCAACATCCCGTTCCAGTCGGTGGAGGCCACCGCGGCCCAGTTCGCCCGCGTGCAGGACGCGTGCCGCGCGGCCGGCCGCGACCCTTCCGAGCTGACGTACTCGAACGCGCTCGTGCTGTGCTGCGGTAGCGACGAGGCGGAGATCGCCCGCCGCGCCGCCCGGATCGGGCGCGAGGTGGACGAGCTGCGGGAGAACGGTCTCGCCGGCACGCCCGCCGAGGTGGTCGACAAGATCGCCCGCTACGCCGAGGCCGGGTCGCAGCGCATCTACCTGCAGGTGCTGGATCTGGCCGACCTCGACCACCTCGAACTGGTGGCGCGGGAGGTCATGCCGGAAGTGTGACGACGAGGCGCGGTCAGTGGCTGCTGGTGGAACCGAGGAAGGCCGCGATTTCGCGGCTCCATTCCCGGTTGCGGGTGCGATCCAGCCGCCACCGGCCGTAGCCGAACACCGCGGCGGCGAGCAGGGCCGCGGCGAACCAGAGCGAAAGCCCGACCAGGACCGAGGAGATCTTCGCGCTCGTCGCGCTCAGCGGCGCGAGCGCCTGTTCGCCGTTCGGATCGACCCAGATCTGCACGTCGGCGCCGGCGGGTGTGCCGTAGTCCACCGTGACGTCACCCCGGCGCTTCTCGTCGCCCCAGGCCCAGGTGGCGGGCGCGGACGCGGAGGCCACCATCGTGAGCTCGCCGGCAGTGGCGTCCGTGGTCTCGGCCGCAGCCTGCGTCTTCGCCGTCACGAGGGTGCGTTCGGCGGTCTGCTGCACGGCGAGGGCCGACTGGGTGTCCCAGGTGCGGGCGCCGACCCAGCCGGCGAGGGGGATCGTCGCCAGGACCAGGAGCAGCACCGCCACGGCGAGTCGCGCCTCGGCACGGTCGGTGCGCCGGATCAGCGGGTGGCGGCCGCGCAGCCCCCGCCGCAGGACCCGCAGGTATCCGCTCGTGTTCCGCATCATCTCGGCCTCGATCCTCTCCCCCGTGACAACTCCCTCTTTCCAGAGTGATACGCACAGCTAACGACGGCAAGGCGTTCCGGCCAACGTCACACAACCCGGAAGTCGCCGATGCCGATCCGTTCGGGACCGAGCGCGGCGCGGGGCGTGGCGTCAGGCGCCGAGGCCGACCGGGCAGCTCACCCCGGTGGCGTGGACGGGGCAGTAGCCGTTCGGGTTCTTCGCCAGGTACTGCTGGTGGTAGTCCTCGGCGTAGTAGAACTGCGTGAGCGGCGCGATCTCGGTCGTCACGGCGCCGTAGCCGGCCGCGGCGAGCCGGGCGCCGAAGTTCTCGGCGGTGGCCTCGGCGATCTCGATCTGCCCCTCGTCGAACGTGTAGATCGCCGAGCGGTACTGGGTGCCGTGGTCGTTGCCCTGCCGCATGCCCTGCGTGGGGTCGTGGTTCTCCCAGAACTGCTTGAGGACGCCCTCGTAGGAGATCACCTTCGGATCGAACACGACCAGCACCACCTCGGTGTGCCCGGTCCGGCCCGAGCACACCTCCTCGTAGGTGGGATTCGGGGTGTATCCCCCGGCATATCCCGCGGCCGTGGAGTACACGCCCTCGAGCCCCCAGAACTCCTTCTCCGCACCCCAGAAACAGCCCATGCCGAGAACGGCGGTCTGCATCCCTTCGGGAAACGGCGGCATGATGCGGTGCCCGTTGACGTAATGGGTGTCGGGAACGGGCAGCGGCTCGGCGCGGCCGGGCAGCGCCTGCTCCTGCGTGACCATCACCGACTTCGAACCCGCACGGGCGAGGATGTCGTCGAACCAGGACATGCCTCGATGCTACGCGCGCGGCTTCTCCACGGGTTCCGTCTCGGCCGCCACCTGGGGCGACGGGCGTGGCGACAACCACCGGGCGGTGATCCAGCGGGCGGCCGGCACCTCGACGCCGCGGTAGAGCAGTTCGGCGACGGCCGCGCACACCACCACGAAGGCGAGCACGGCACCGGTGCGGCCGAGGTGGGCGACCGTGTTCTCGTACACCCGGTAGAGCACCAGCGTGTGCACCAGATAGATCGCGTAGCTGCGGGTGGCGGTCCAGTGCAGCACCCGCGAGCGGGCGAACCGGCCGTCGATGCGGGAGAGCAGGACCACGCACGCGGTGACCACGACGATGGTCCACAGGTAGCGGCTGCCGGCCCAGTAGACCTGGTAGTCGGTGGCCAGGTGCACCACCTGGACCTGGGCGAGCAGCGCGACGATCAGCCACCGCCGGGACGTCAGCCGCGCCCAGCCGAGGTACACGATCTGGCCGAGGAACACGGTCGGCATCGTGGCCGCGACCTTGGACAGGAACGGCACCGTGTACGGCTCGGGCAGGTAGAGGTTGTACAGCAGCACCAGCATGCACACCACGGCGCCGAGGACGGGCACCACGATGGGCCGGGTCCGCAGGAGCGGCCGGGCGGCGACGCAGTACAGATAGAACGTGATCTGCACGGCGAGGGTCCAGGTGACCCCGAGGACCGCGACCTCGGGCTTCAGGAAGAACCCGCCCAGGAAGAAGCTGAGCACGGCCTCGACGCCGGAGACGCCGGTCTGGCCGCTGAACATCCCGTTGATCCCGAGCCGCACCAGCAGGATCGCGGCGAGGATCGCAACCCAGAACGCCGGCAGCAGCCGCGCGCTGCGGGCGACGAGGAAGCGCCGCGGTTCGTCGCGGATCGCGGAGCGGGTGATGAGCAGCCCGGTCAGGGTCATGAACATCGCGACCCCGAGGAACGACAGGTGCTGATTGAGGCCGGCGCCCTCGACGAGCACCCGGTACACGACGTCGATGACCCACCAGCCGGTGCCGAGGTCGTCGATGAGATAGAAGGAGATGTGCGAGTACAGCACCGCCAGGACGGCGACGGTGCGGAGCAGGTTCACACCGGGCAGGTCCACACGTGGCGCCGGGGCGTCGTGCGTCCCGTCGCTCGCGAGGGGCCGAAACACCCGACGATGTTAAGGGCCCGTTCACCCGCCGGCCGAATTGTCCGGCGTTTCCGCAGGTAGGTCGTCGGTCCCTTTTCGGACGCCGCCGCGACGCCCTCCGCCGCCACCGCCGCCCCGCACAACCGGCTGCGCGGGCGGTATTGCAGAGGGTGTACTTATGGGTTTGGGTGGAAACCCAGAAGTACTTGAAAATCACGCACGGGCCCCGCCGGGCCCGAAGAGAAGGGATCCTTCGTGGCTGAGTACACGCTTCCGGACCTGCCCTACGACTACGCCGCGCTCGAGCCGCACATCTCGGCGAAGATCATGGAGCTGCACCACAGCAAGCATCACGCGACCTACGTCGCCGGCGCCAACACCGCCCTCGAGAAGATGGCGGAGGCGCGGGAGAGCGGCACGATGGCGGCGCAGGCCACCAAGCTGGAGAAGGACCTGGCCTTCCACCTCGGTGGCCACACCAACCACTCCGTCTTCTGGAAGAACCTGTCGCCGGAGGGTGGCGACAAGCCGGACGGCGAGCTCGGTGCCGCGATCGACGATGCGTTCGGTTCGTTCGACGCGTTCCGCGACCACTTCTCGGCGAACGCGAACTCGATCCAGGGCTCCGGCTGGTCCATCCTGGCCTGGGACTCCATCGGCCAGCGGCTGATCATCGTCCAGCTGTACGACCAGCAGGGCAACATCCCGATCGGCCTGACCCCGCTGCTCATGCTCGACATGTGGGAGCACGCCTTCTACCTGCAGTACCAGAACGTCAAGGCCGACTACGTCAAGGCCTTCTGGAACATCGTGAACTGGGCGGACGTGCAGGCCCGCTTCGACCGCGCCCGCACCCAGACCGCCGGTCTGCTGGTCTAGTCGCGTCGCACTTCGCGAAGGGGATGCCGGATTCCGGCATCCCCTTCGCGCGTTCCGGAGGGACGCGCGACGGGGCTGGCACTCGGGGGCTCTTGTGTGCCAGCGGACGAAACGGTCATTCTTCACCTACCCAACGGCGTGTATCGGTCATCGACTGTCGTCACACCGAGGAGGTAGCGGGATGAGTGGGAACGAACAGATCGGCCTCGCCGCCTTCCACACCGGAGGATCCCTGCGGGGATTCGTGGTTTCGGGGCGGTGGCCGGAGAGCACGCGGGAATGGGCGCAGCTGCTCGCGGTGACGGTGCGGGTGGCGTCGCTGCCCGGCCTGCTGACCACGTCGACGGTGTTCGGGGTACGGGAGGAACTGCCCGACGACCCCGCGCCGGGCACGGTGGGCCTGGTGCTCGCGGAGGGTCCGGTGATCGGCGACGAGGCGGTGGAACCGGGCCGGTTCGCGGCGCACCAGCCGCCCGCCCTGATCATGCTGCACCCGCCGTCGGAGACGCGGCCGTCGCTGCCGGAGTGCACGGGCGCGGCGTCGGGGTGCGTGCTGCTGCCGGGGCTGCCGCACCTGGGCCTCGAGCACCGGGCCGCGTGGGTGGAGGCGGAGGCCGACGGGACGGTGACGTCGCTGGTCAGCCGGGTCGGAGTCGATCCCAACAGCGATCCCGACACCGCGGTTCTGGCCATGCTGCTCGCCGCCTGACCGGAACCCGCACCTCGAAGTTCGGGTTTCCAAACTTATTGCCGCCTTTGCCTTTTCGTGCAGCCCACGTTATGGTTGCCTAAGCGAAGGGGAGTAGCCCACAATCGCCCGGTCGACATACTGGCGTTCAGCCCGGCCCGGCGAACCGGATTCCGCACCGGTGGGCGAGACCTTCGGCCGCGACGCACCCGCGTCGCCCGGCCGGAGGAAGGTCCCCACCTCCTCCACACCGACACGCGAGGAGGAGGAACCCCCGGTATGTGGTCCGCCCTGGTCCTGAGTTTCGCCGTCGTGTTCGTCGCCGAACTCGGCGACAAGTCGCAGCTCATGGCGATGACGTTCGCCTTGCGCTACCGCTGGTGGGTGGTCCTGTCCGGCATCCTCGCGGCCACGACCGCGGTGCACCTCGTGTCCGTCGCCGTGGGCCACTACCTGGGCCTCGCGATCCCCACCTCGGCAATGGCGATCGTCGGCGGCCTGGCCTTCCTGTTCTTCGGCCTGTGGACGCTGCGCGGCGACTCCCTCGACGAGGACGAGCAGGGCAAGGCCGCCCGCGTCACCCGTTCGGCCTTCCTCGCCGTCCTGTCGGCCTTCTTCCTCGCCGAACTCGGCGACAAGACCATGCTCGCCACCATCGCCCTGGCCGCGGACAACGACTGGGCCGGCGTGTGGGTCGGCTCGACGATCGGCATGGTCGCCGCCGACGCGCTGGCCATCGTCGTCGGCGCCGTCCTCGGCAAGCACCTGCCCGAGAACGCGATCCGGCTGGCGGCGGCGGCGCTGTTCTTCGGGTTCGGCGCCTGGATGCTCGGCGAAGGCCTGGCCCCCGGCACGCCCGCCGGCCCGGTCGCGGGCGGGGTGACCCTCGCCGTCGCGCTCGCCGTCGTGACCGGCCGGGCGCTGCTGCGCCGCCGGACCGAGGTCGCACGGGTCCCCGTCGCCGTCGAGGCACCCGCCGAGCGGTAGAGCACCGCGCGGGTGCCCTGCGTCCGCCTCCCCAGGAGTATGCTTGCCGATAGGCAAGTAAATGGAGGTGGGCATCACGACCGCACACGACCGCTTCGACGAGGAAGACGTCAACCGCCTGCGCGTGGCGCTCGGCCGCATCGCGCGCCGCGTCGACCGCCGCACCGCCGGCGCAGGTGGACTCACCCGGTCCCAGTTCTCGATCCTCGCCACCGTCGCCCGGCGCGAGACCGTCGGCGTGCGCGAGCTCGCCGAGATCGAGGGCCTCAATCCGACGATGCTCTCGCGGATGCTCGGCAAGCTCGAGGACGCCGGACTCCTGACCCGTTCCCCGGACCCGGACGACAAGCGCGTCGTCCGCGCCCACATCACCGAGGCCGGTGCCCGTACGTTCGCCGACCTGCGTCGCATGCGCACCGCAGTGTTCACCGAGCACCTCGCGGAACTGTCCCCCGAGCGGCTCCACGCCCTGCACGACGCCCTGCCGGCGCTCGAAGCGCTCGCCGAGCAGATGTGCCGTCGCTCCGCGGAGGAGCGCCGATGACCGTCCTCACCGACCTGCGCGGCCAGACCTTCGCCGCCTTCCGCGGCGCCAACTTCCGGCGCTACATCAGCGGCCAGGCGGTCTCCCTGATCGGCACGTGGATGCAGACGGTCGCTCAGTCGTGGCTGGTGCTCGAGCTCACCGGCTCCGGCACCGCGATCGGCCTCGTCCTGGCCCTGCAGACCGTGCCGATGCTGCTGCTCGGCCCCTACGGCGGGGTGGTCGCCGACCGCGTCGACAAGCGCCGGCTCATGATCGGCCTGCAGTCCGCGATGGGTGTGCAGGCCCTGATCCTGGGCCTGCTCACCGTCACCGGTGCCGTCCAGCTGTGGCACGTGTACGTCCTCGCCGTGGTGCTCGGACTCAACCAGTGCTTCGAGAACCCCGCCCGCCAGTCGTTCATGCTCGAACTCGTCGGACCGGAGGACCTGCGCAACGCCGTGAGCCTGCAGTCGGTGCTGGCGTCCGTCGCGCGCCTGATCGGCCCGGCCGTCGCGGGCCTGATCATCGCCGTCGGCGGTCTCGGCGTGTGCTTCCTGCTCAACGCGCTCAGCTTCGTCGCCGTCGTCGCCTCCCTGGCGAGCCTGGACCTGTCCCTGCTGCGCCCGTCGCCACCCGCCGCCCGCGCCCGCGGCCAGCTCCGCGAGGGGCTCACGCACGTGCGGCAGACCCCGGCACTCGCGGTGCCGCTGCTGACGATGGCGCTGGTGGGCTGCCTGGCGTACGAGTTCCAGGTGGTGCTGCCCGTGGTCGCGCAGCAGACCTTCGGTGCCGGCGCCGAGACCTACGGCTTCCTCACCGCCGCGATGGGCGCCGGCGCCGTCGTGGGCGGGCTCGCCGTCGCCACGTGGGGTCGCACCGGCACGACCGCCGTGGTGGCCACCTCCGCGGTGTTCGGCGTGGTGCTGCTCGCGGCCGCGGTGGCGCCCACGCTCGAGCTCATGCTCGCCGCGATGGTGCTGGTCGGCGTCCTCAGCGTCGCGTTCACCGCCACCACCAACAGCTCCCTGCAGCTCGCCGCGGCCCCCGGCATGCGCGGGCGCGTGATGGCGCTGTTCGCGGTGGCCTTCCTCGGCTCCACCGCGATCGGCGGCCCGATCGCCGGGTGGGTCAGCGAACAGTGGGGCGGCCGGGCCGGACTGCTGCTCGGCGCCGCCGCGTGCCTCGTCGCCGCGGGCGTCGGCGCGACGCGCCTCGGACGCGACGGCGGGCCGGAGTCGTGACCCCGGCCGCCCGGTGCCGGGCGGCCGCGCCAGGGCCCGCTTCAGTCGAGCAGATCGGGCTGGGCGGCGACGATGCGTTGATACAGCGGCTGGAACTGGAACCATCCGGCGTACTCGAGTCCGACCTGGTCGTACGTCAACTTCGCGGTGGCGGCGTCGAGGGGGCGGGGGGTGCCGGCGGCCATGGCGATCAGTTGGGCCTGGCACGACCGTTCCATGGTGATGAACCACCACGCGGCCGAGTCGACCGTCTGACCCACGGTGAGCAGCCCGTGATTGGCGAGCACGACGGCCTTGTTGTCGCCGAGGGCGGTGGCGATACGTCGGCCCTCCTCGACGTCGAGCACCACACCGGTGTAGTCGTCGAACACCGCGTGATCGTCGTAGAAGGCACAGGCGTCCTGCGTCAGCGGCTCGAGTCCGATCTTCAGGCTCGACAGCGATTTGCCGTAGAGGGAGTGCGCGTGCGCGGCGGCCACCGCGTCCGGACGCGCAGCATGGACCTGGGAATGGATGGCGAAGGCCGCCCGATTGACGGGCCGGTTCCCCTCGACGATCTCGCCCTCGTGGTTGACCAGGATCAGATCGCTCGCCCGGATCAGGCTGAAGTGCACTCCGAAGGGGTTGACCCAGAAGTGGTCGGAATGCTCGGGATCGCGAGCTGTGATGTGGCCGGCGACGCCTTCGTCGAAGCCGCATGCACTGAACAGCCGGAACGCTGCGGCCAGGCGCTGCTTGCGGTGCAGGCGCTCCTCGTCGGCCGAGCCGAACGTCGGTGGCCGTGGCACCTCGATCCCCGGACCTGTCTGCGCTGCGTCGGTCATGAGCACTCCTTCCCGAGGGCCGATCTCGTGTCCCGGTTCATACTCGGCCTTCGCTTCGCCCGTGACCATCGGCAACAGAGCCGAACTTCGGGCATCCTGTTCGGCAATTTCACGAGAGCGCCGGCGCGACCATCGACCGGACGAGCCCGTCGACCGTGCGCAGATCCCACCCGGTCAACTGCTGCCAGCGTTCGAGCCGGTACGCGAGCGAATTGGGATGCAGGTGCAGTCTCCGGGCGGCCGCGCTGGCCGAGAACCCGCTCTGGGCGAACGCCGAGACCGCTTCGGCCAGGTGCGGGTGCCGGGCCGCGATCTCCGCGCCCTTCGCCAACATCGGCGCCAGCTCCTCCCGGTGTTCGAAGAGGATCGCCGGCAGCCAGCACTCGTCGAAGTCGGCGGTCTGTGCCCGGCCCCGCACCAGCGCGAGCGCGCGCCGGGCGTCACCGATGCTCGTTGTCGCCCCCTCCAGGCCCCGACGGGCGAGCCCCAATCCCACCGACATGTCGGGGCGCACGTGCCGGATCGCGTCGACGACCACCGAACTCGCGACCGTCTGGAAGACGGTGACGACCGTGGTGCCGCGTCGGCTGCACAGCGCCGGCGCCGGTCCGTCGTCCAGCGCGTGCTGCAGTCCCTGCAGCTGCACATCGGACCACGCCTCGGACGGCGTGCATGCGGCTCGGAACATCCCGTCCGGGTCCAGCCCCAGCGCAGCGGCCAGCGTTCGGGCCTCCTCCGTCGGGTGTCCCTGCTCGAGCAGTTCGAACAGCAGCGCGCGGCGATTGGCCCGTACCGCCTGCGCCGTGCGGGTGGCGTCGTCGTGTCCCATCGCCACCGCGGTCGTCCCCGCATGGACGAGGTCCCACAGCAGCCCCCCGGCGTGCAGCAGTTCCGTGGTGGGCTCCGGCGCGTGCTCGACGAGAGCGCGCCACAGTTCTCGCGACCCGATGTGGAAGGACTCGATCACATTCGCAAGGGTCAACCCCTGCAGTGCCCGTTGCCTGCCGAGTTGCCGGGCACGCTCGAACTCGGGGCCTGCCGGGTGCGTGTCTGCGGGACGATCCGCGAGCAACCGGAGGGTGACGAGGAACTGTTGCCGGGTCGATTCGCGGTGCTCGTCCGGCGGCACCACCAGGTAGGTCGGCAGACGTTCGCGGATCCGGTCGACCGCCTCGGCCGACAACGCGTCGAGGTCGGCGATCACCGCGTCACACAACCCGGCGATCGAACTGTCGGATTCCACGGTGCCCCTCCTCCGCTACCGGGCGTTACCGTGGTCGACGCTAGTCGCCGCACGACAGCTCCGGCGCGGGACGGCCCTACCACCGCTGCCGATCCGCACGAGCTAACGCGCGCTAAGGTGCGAGCGTCGACAAGGCGCACGCCGGACGGTGGCGCCACGAAAGGAGCACGGCAGTGGAAATTCAGGGAACCGCCGCACTGGTCACCGGCGCGGCCTCCGGTCTCGGCGCAGCCACCGCCCAGCGTCTCGCCGACGCCGGCGCGACCGTCTTCGGCCTCGACCTCGCGCAGTCCATCGAGCGCGTCGGCGACAAGGCGCCCGCCGGCGTCACCCTCATCGCCACCGACGTCACCAGCGCCGACGACGTGCAGGCCGCCGTCGATCAGATCGTCGCCTCGGGCCTGCCGCTGCGCCTCGTCGTCAACTGCGCCGGCGTCGGCTGGGCCGGCCGGGTGCTGTCGAAGAACGGCCCGCACGACCTCGAGCTGTTCCGCACCGTCATCACCGTGAACCTGCTCGGCACGTTCAACGTGCTGCGCCTGGCCGCCGACGCGATGTCCAAGACCGAGCCCGTCGACGAGTACGGCCAGCGCGGCGTCATCATCAACACGGCCTCCGTCGCCGCGTTCGAGGGCCAGATCGGCCAGATCGCCTACTCCGCCTCCAAGGGCGGCGTCCACGGCATGACCGTCCCCGCGGCCCGCGACCTGGCCCAGTACGGTATCCGGGTCAACACCATCGCCCCCGGCATCGTCGACACCCCGATGCTCGCCGGCGTCACCGACGAATACCGCAAGGGCCTCGAGGCGGGCGTGCCCTTCCCGTCCCGCCTCGCCCAGCCGTCCGAGTACGCCCAGCTCGTGCAGATGATCGCCGAGCACGACTACCTCAACGGCGAGACCATCCGCATGGACGGCGCGCTGCGCATGGCGCCGCGATAGGCGGCTCCGCCGCCGTGGTGTCCTTTCGGATCCGCCCGGATCCGATAGGACACCACGGCACACTGGTGCCATGCGCCTGGTGTGGCTCGTGGTCGCGGTCGTCGCGGTGCTCGCGTCGGCCCTGTGGTTCGGGCAGCGCCGGCTGATCTACCTGCCCGACAGGTCCCCGCCGCCACCGGCGCAGTCGCTGCTGCCCGGCGCCCGCGACGTGCTGCTGACCACCTCCGACGGGCTCGAACTCGGCGCCTGGTACGTCCCGCCCCGCGGCACGGCGCGGGGCTTCACGGTGCTGCTCGCCTCGGGCAACGGCGGCAACCGCGTCGACCGCGCGCCGCTGGCGTCGGCGCTCGCCGAGGCCGGCTTCGCCACTCTGCTCTTCGACTACCGCGGCTACGGCGGCAACCCCGGCCGCCCGAGCGAGGACGGCCTCGCCCGCGACGTGCGCGCCGCCCGGCAGTACCTCCTCGAGCACGAGAACGTCCGACCGGACCGGCTGCTCTACCTCGGGGAGAGCCTGGGCACCGGGGTGACGACGGGGCTCGCCGCCGAGCATCCGCCCGCGGGCATGCTGCTGCGCTCGCCGTTCGTCGATCTGCCCACCGTCGGCCGGCACCACTACCCGCTGCTGCCCACGGGGCTGATGTGGGACCGCTTCCCGGTCGCCGAGACCGTCGCGCGTCTCGACGTGCCGATCACCGTCGTCTACGGGACCGCGGACACGATCGTCCCGCCCGGGCAGAGCGAGGCCGTCGCCGGCGCCGCCCGCCGACTCGTCGAGAAGGTGGCCCTGCCGGGCGCCGAGCACAACGATCCCGTGATGTTCGGCCCGCCGGTGGTCGACCCCCTGATCCGGCTCGCCGAGGCGGTGACGCCCCCGCAGGAGTGATCTACAGGTCGGAGATGTGCGGGATCTCGTGCACCGCACGCTCGCTCATCCACTCGCGGAGCACCTTCGTGGCGATCACGTCGTCCTCGTTGTACTCGAGCAGGCGACGTCGCTGCTGCGGGTCGGGGTCCCCGTCGTAGCCGACGGCCTCGCGGTACCAGCTCATCGACGCCTCCCCACCGGCCTCCTCGTCCCGCCAGCGGTGCCCGGCGATCGGCGCGATCTTCTTGAGTCCCTTGCCGTTCGGGCACACGAACTGATCGGTGACGACCTGGTAGATGTCCACCCACTGCGGCGAGTCGATGAACTCGCGCACCTCGTCCTCGGTCGGTACCCCCGGGAAACCGGCGAACCGGCGGGCCGAGCCGAGCAGCCACTTGTCCTCCGCGGTACGCGAATAGCAATAGGCGGCAAAGGTTTTCCCACTCGCGGCGGCGGCGGCCCGTTCCGCGGACAGCCACGTCCAGAACTCGGCGAAGGAGCGGGCCTCGTCGTCGGTCGGCACCGGATCCCAGCTGACGAACGCCCGGTACGCGGAGATCCCGCCGACGTTGAGCAGCGTGCCCCACAGGTACGCGCCGTGCTCGTGGTAGCTCTCCATGTCGATGTCGATCTCGATGTCCGCACGCCGCACGTGCACGTGGTCGTGCCGCCGCACCAGCGGCGCACCCGCCAGCCACGCCTTGGCCACCACGACGGTGTCCTCGAACGAGCCCTGCGGCCAGGTCTCGGGCGGGTCCCCCTCCCAGCGGGCCAGCTGGTCGATCGTGTGCACGCCCAGCTCGCGCAGCACCGCCGCGCGCTGCCCCGGCGCCACCAGCGACACGTCGTGCGTCGCGCTCAGCTGCTCACGGCACCGCGGCCACCACGGGCAGGTCTTGCACTCCCCGATCTGCAACGGTTCCGTCGGCGTCTCGCCCCGGGCGATCGCGAGCCGGTCGGCCAGCCGCGCGTCGTAGTCCTCGAGGACCGCACTCAGGTCGTGCACCAGGATGCAGTCCCCGCCGTACCCGATGGCGCCGCCGACCTGCGCCGGGCTGGCCAGACCGTGACGCTCGAGCATCCGGTACAGGTGGGCCACCCGCATCTGGTCGCGCACCTGGCTGCGCACCTTGCGGGTCTCGTCGACCACCGGCTCCCACGCGAACAGCCCCGACGTCGTCGCGCCCCGGCCCGGGTCGGTGACCTTGTGATTGACCACGATCACCGGGATGTAGCCGCCGCGCTCGACGTCGCGCAGCAGGATCTCGGCCCGGCCCCGCCGGCCCGAGTCCGGCTCCGACGGCAGGACCGCGCCCCAGATCCGGTTCGCGCCGCGACGGCACGCGTCGAGGGTGGCTTCGGCGCGCCGCCATGCCGGCCCCTCGGGGTCGATCCGCGCCCAGTCGCCGGGGTTCGCGTCGAACAGCCGCTGCCGCACGGCCTCGCGGTGGGTGGCCGCCGCCTCCTGCCGCTGCTTGGCTCCCGGGTGCTCCGGGGCCGCGGCCAACTCGTCCGGAAAGGCCGCGTCCAGATGGACCCGGTGCCGGCAGCGGGTCAGCGCGCTCGCCTCGATCAGGACCGGCGAGGTCCGTCTCTCGCTGGATACGTTCACAGTGAAGAACAGTATTCGTCCACCTAGGGTCAACCGGAAACCCCCGTCACGGATAGGCTGACCCGTGGCGCCGTGGGCGCCGTACACCGAATGGAGGGTCCTGTTCGATGGCGTTGTTCAAGAGGCGGAAGCGCCGCGCCACCCGCAAGGCGGAGGCGAAGGCTCTCAAGCACAAGGCAAGGCTCGAGGCCAAACTCAACGCGAAGAATCAGCGCAAGCGCGACAGCCGCCTGACGAAGGCCGAGATCAAGGCGGCCAAGGCCCAGCTCAAGGCCGACAAGGCGCTGATCGAATCGCAGACCCGGGTCGAGAAGCAGCAGCTCGCCACGCTCAAGGCCCAGGAGAAGGCCGCCGCCCAGAAGGGCTTCACCGCGGCGAAGGTGCGGCGCTACCTCGCCGTCGTGCGGCTGCTCGCGCCGGTGCTCGTGCCGCTGGTGTACCAGGGCGTGACCGCGCTGCGCGGTCAGCTCGACGCCGCGCGCGCCCAGCGCATGGGCGTCGCCGTCGACCAGCTCGGCGAGTACACCGGTCACGGCGCGCACCTGAGCGCCCGCATCGCCGGGGCCGAGAAGTCGCTCGACGAGATCCTCGAGCGCCATCCCAAGGACGCCGAGACCCAGAAGTTCGCCGACGCCATCCGGGGCCGGCTCTCCGACCTGACGGCCGCGGTGCACGCCGCCGAGCAGATGCCGGCACCGCGCCGCAAGGCCGCGCACGCCGGCATCTCGCGGGAGCTGGACGGCATCGAGGCCGACCTGCTCGCCCGCCTCGGCGTGCGCTGACACCAGCGTGACGCCCGGCTCGACCCTGCGCGGCGCCGCCGCGGGAGCGCTGACCGCCGCCCTGGCGGTCGCCGCGCACGGCGGCGCCGGCGGCGGCGTGCCCGGCAACGCGGCGGTGGCGTTGCTGCTCGCCGTCGCGGCCGGGGTCGGGCTCGTCGCCGCCCACCTCCGCGCGGTGCCCACCGCGGTGCTGCTCGCGGCCGGGCAGGGGGCGACGCACCTGGCGCTGGCCGCGGTCACGACCGGCCACCTGCACGCGTCGGCGCCGATGCTCGTCGCGCACACCGTCGCGGTCGTTGCGTGCGCGGCCCTGCTCGAGGCGGCGCAACGCCTGTACGGGCCGCTGACCCGGGCGGTGCGGGCGGCATGGACCGCCGCGCCCCCTCGCATCGAGGCAGCCCGGGCGGTGCTGCCGGTCGAGGCGGGCCGGACCGTCGCGTCGGCCCGGCCGGCACCGTGCATCTCCCGGCGGGGGCCGCCCATCGCGGCGTGACCGCGACCCACCCCACCGGAGAGAGAAACCCATGAACATCCCGAACACCGTCGCCGCACGCCGGCGACAGACCCCACTCGTTCTCGCCCGGCTCGCCGGGCTCCTCGGCGCGGTCGCGGCGGCATTGCTGTTCGCGGCCGGCCCGGCCGCCGCGCACTCGGTTGTCATCGCCAGCACACCCGCGCCGGGCGAGCAGATCGCGCAGGGCCCCGAGCGCGTGAGCCTGACCTTCAACGAGGCTCTGCAGGAGTCCTTCGCCGCGCTGACCGTCGTCGGCCCGGACGGCAACCTGTGGTCCAAGGGTGATCCCCTCGTCGAGGACGCCACGGTCTCCGTGGCCGTCGGCGATCTCGGCCCGGCCGGCGAGTACACCATCGCCTACCGCGTGACCTCGGCGGACGGCCATCCGGTCACCGGCACCCAGGTCTTCACCCTCACGCAGGACGGTCCGGGCGCACCCGGTGCGGCGGCCGCCGCCGGTGCCGCGGCGCCCGCGGCGGACAGCGACGAGGACAGCGGCCCGGCCGTGTGGGTCTTCGTCGTCGTGGGCGTCGCCGTCCTCGCCGGCGTGCTGTGGTTCGTGCTGCGCAAGCCGAAGAAGGCCTGACGCCGGTGGCGGGGCGTTGACGACGAGCGGCACCGGCACCGTCGCGCACCGGGCGTGGCTGCTCACCGCCGGCGTCGGCGCCACCGCGGGCGTCGCCGCCGGATGGCTGCTGGCGAACCCGGCCGCGTCGAGCTGGGTGCGGGCGCTGTCGCTGTGCGTCGGCGCGACGGTGCTCGGCCTGGCCACGCTCGGTGTCATGGTGCGCGACGAGCGGCGGCCCCCCGTCGCCCCCGGCGACGTCTGGCGTGTGATCGCCGGTCTCGGCGGGCTCTGGGTGCTGACGGAGGTCGTGCAGCTCGTGCTGCAGGCCGCGGACACCACGAACGTCCCCGTGTCGCGACTCGGGGTGTCGCGCTTCGCGGAGTACCTCGGCAGTGCGGGCGCCGGCCGGATCGGCGTGGCCGCGCTGCTGTGCGTGCTGGTGTGCACCCTCGTCGCCGCCCTCGCGTATCGCCGGTCGGCGGCGTGGCCCACGGTCCCGGTCCTCGTCGCCGCGGCGCTGGCGCTCATCGCCCGGCCGGTCACCGGCCACATGTCCCAGCAGGCCCTCGGATCGCTGCTCGACGCGGCGCACGCCCTGGCGGCGGCGCTGTGGTTCGGCACGCTCGTCGCGCTGGCCCTGACCGTCCGGTCCCGCGGCGCGTGGGCCCGGCTGCTCCCCCGGTACTCGGTGCTCGCGGTGCGATGCGTCGCCGTGCTCGCCGCGACGGGCGTCGTCGACGCGGCGGTACGGCTCGGCTCGGTCACGGCGCTCGTCGACACCGGATACGGCCGCATCGTGCTGGCCAAGACGCTGACCCTGACGGCACTGCTGGCGCTGGCGTGGTGGTGGCGGCGGACGTGGGTGCCGGCCGCGGCCGCGCACCGGGTCACCGCGGAGGCGTCGCTGCGCAACGCGGTACTCGAGGTCGCCGCGACGTCCGTCGCGTTCGGGCTCGCTGCGGCGCTGGCCACCAGCGCCTGAGCTGGCCCCGCGGCGTCCCGGCGTCTGGATTGCGGGAGTGTGACCGCGCACAATGGGAGGTGTCGAGAAGAGTGCGACGAAACGGACAGGCACAACGGACGGGACGGTTGCCGATGTCCGAAACCGGTGCTGTGACGACCCGCGTCCGGCCGCACCCGGGCCGCCAGTGATGACCACCCGGACCTCCGCACTGCGGGTGGGATCGGCGATGCCCGATCCGCCGTTCGAGTTCTACGAGCGTGGCGGGCCCGTGGGGTTCGACATCGACCTCACCCGGGCCCTCGCCGGGCACCTCGGGCTGCGGTGGGAATTCGTCCCGCACGAGGGCGACGACTTCGAGACGATCTTCGACGAGCTGGCGGCGGGGCGCTTCGACGTCGTCGCCTCCGGCACCACCGTCACCGAGCCGCGCCGCGAGCGGGCCTCGTTCTGCGCGCCGTACTTCGTGTCCGGGCAGTCCCTGGCGGTCGACACCGCCCGTCACCCCGCGGTGCAGGGGGTGGCAGACCTGGCGGGCCTGACCGTCGGGGTGCAGCAGGGGAACACCAGCGAACCGGTGGTGAAACGCCTTCTCGCCGAGGGACGGATCGGCGGGATCCGGGTGTACGCGTACCACGAGATCGACCGTGCCCTGGACGAGCTGTCGACCGGCGGGTGCGACGCCTTCATGAAGCTCGGTCCCGTCCTGACGTGGCTGACCCGCGACCGGACACACGTCGACGTCGTCGAGTACGACATCACCCGCGAGGAGATCGCCCTGGCGGTGCGCCTCGGCGATGCCGCGCTGCGCGCCGATCTCGAGGAGGCGCAGCGCGCCCTCACCGCGGACGGCACGCTCGGCGCGCTGGTTTCACGATGGCTCTCCCCCGCTCGGGGCGACGGCACGTCGTCCTCCTGACGCACCGCGAAGCGATGCCGGCCGGGTGCGGCGGACGAGCAGAGCGACCGCCAGCACCGCGACCCACAGCACGAACGCACCGAACATCACGCGTTCGACCGCGCCCATGCCGGGGGTCGGCTCGGCGGCGGCGACCGCCGGCACGTACCGGCCCGTCCATGCTCCGAACGCCAGGATCGTCGCGACCGTGACCGCCGAGTACACCCGGAACCAGGTTCCGAAGGCAGCGGCCGCGAACCCGATCATCGCGCACCACAGCGAGACCGTCACCGCGCTGAGAACCAGGTGCATGGTGTCGGCGAGCGGCATGGCGGCCCCGGCCTCGATGTCCTCACGTCCGGTCATCGGAAACGGCAGCCACAGGGGTCCCACGAATCCGTAGGCCACCAGGAGAACTCCCGCGATGCGCAGGGGGCGGACGCCGCGGCCCGTCCGCCACACGCCGATCCCGAAGGCGACGATCAGCACGTCGTACACGAATCCCACAGCGGTCAGGGGTGCCCGGGTCGGCGCACCGACCGACGTCAGCTCGCTGATCGCCTGATCGAACCGGCTGTAGCCGTCGTAGAGCGCAGCCGCGAGTATCTCGTGCGCAACCACGTACAACAGCGACGACACGACCCCGCAGGCGAGCAGCACCGTCGACGCCGTGCTCGGACGGTGCGACCCGTCGCGCCGGGCCTGGGATGTGTGCGGAGCAGGGGTGGACACCGTCGACCTCCCCGGACGCCGACTCGGCGGTGCGGGCGCCCGATGGGTCCAGCATGATCCGGCCGGGGAGGCGACGCCAGAGACCTTCGGCCCCGATCCCCGCGGAATGTGAGCTATCCGTCGCCCGTATCCCCCGCCACGGCCGGTGCAGCATGCCACGCTGACGCACCGAGCCACGGACGCGCCGGGGCGGAAGGGACGAGGGTGTATCGGAAGATCGAACTGCGGGGCCGGCAGGGCTTCGAGGCGATGGCCTCCGATGCCGGGAGCCGCACCGAGCTGTTCGTCCCCGACGTGACGCAGTTCCGGTTCCGGATGGAGATCTGCAACGTCGGGGCGATCAGTGTCGGCCGGGTGCAGATGTCACCGCATCGTGCTCTGGCCGGCGTCGTCGAGGACGGCGAGGTCGCGAACCTGTTCCTGATGCTCACCGGCGAGCGGATGGTCGACCACGGCACCACCCGGGTACACGTCAAGAGCGGCCGGATCGTCCTGCAGGTCGGGTGGAATCGATACGAGGCCGCGGATGCGGACGGCTCGGACCTGCTCCTGGTGCGCATTCCCCGCCACCGGCTCGAAGAACGCGGACTCGATCTCGAGGAGACGGCCGTGACGTTCGGGCCGGCCAAGCCCACCCTGTCGACGCACGCGCTCAACGCAGTGGGAATGGCCATGCTCCGCGAACGCGGTCGTCACAACACCACCGCGGCCCCGCGCGGCGTGGAGAACGCCCTGATCGAGCTCGTGGTGGGGCTGCACCACGAATCGCTCGGCTACGGCGCCGATTCCGGCGAACTGTGCGGCAGCGCGTACACCCGCGCCCTCACCCTCGTCCGGGCCCATCACAGCGACCCGATGCTGACTCCGACCGTGATCGCGGAGCGGCTGCAGATGTCCTTGCGGAGCCTGCAGCGCGCCTTCGCGGCCCACGACACCACGGTCGCGTCCCAGATCCGGCGACTGCGCGCGCACCGCGCCGCCGTGCTCCTCCAGGAACCCGCCTATGCCCGCACCACGGTCGCCGAGATCGCGGCGATCGCCGGTTTCGCGTCCAGCGCCGAGCTGCGTCGCGCCCTTCGCGCGGTGCGCGGCGTGAGCCCGAGTGAGCTGCGACCGCACTGAGCTCGACCACACCGGGCTCGACCGCACCGGGCTCGACCGCACCGGGCTGCGACCACGCTGGGCCTCGACCCGCACCCCGGAACAATCGTGGTGCATTTCGCGTCACCACGGTGCATTCTGCGCCGCCGTGTTCCGGTGCCCGGCGAAGACCGTGTACCTGTTTGCGTCCGGGTGTCCTTTCCGTCCGTTTCCCGGGCACCTCCGAACCGTGAGAGGCGTGTGCGTGATGCTGGATTCGTTGTGGGACCTGTTGTGGTACACCCTGGTCGTCTTCGCGTTCGTCGCGTACCTGCTGATCCTGTTCCAGGTGCTGACGGACCTGTTCCGTGACCGTTCCACGTCCGCCGTGGTCAAGGTCGTGTGGATCATCTTCCTGGTCGTCCTCCCGTACCTGACCGCCTTCGTCTACCTGCTGGTGCGGGGCCGCGGCATGTCCGAGCGGCACGCGGCCGCCCACGAGGCGGCCCAGCACGCGGCCGACGACTACATCCGCAAGGTGGCCGGACGATCCCCGGCGGCCGAGATCGCCGAGGCCCAGGCACTGCTCGAGGCCGGGACGATCACCGGCGACGAGTTCGACCGGCTCAAGGCCAAGGCCCTGCGCTGACTACCACCGCTGACGTCGAGCCCGGCCGGGTGGTCACGCCGCGCGCTCGGCTGCTCGGCTACGGGCGCCGGTTCCACCCGATCGGTCTGGGCTTCGCGCTGGTGTTCTTCGTCTGGTCGATGACGCCGTCGTTGCTGCCGCGGGTGTGGTATCTGCAGGGCGTGGCGTCGGGGCTGAGCCTGGTGACCGGCTATGGGATCGGCTGCCTGCTCGCCTGGGTGGTCCGGCGCTGCGGCGTCGATCCGCAGTGGTCGGAGCGGACCCGCCGGGTCGGCTGGTGGATTCTGGCCGGGGCGGCGCTGGTGCTGGTGCCGGTGTTCCTCGTGCTGGGGTCGTGGTGGCAGCAGATCATCCGGGACCTGGTGGGGGTGCCGCGGGCCCAGCGCTCGTTCTATCTGCTGGTGCTGCTGATCGCCCTGGTCGTCGCTCTGGCGCTGCTGACGATCGGCCGGGGCCTGCGTGCGGGCACGAACCGGTTGACCCGGCTGGGCCGGCGGTACGTGCCCGGGCCCGTCGCCCGGCTCGGGGCGGTGACCCTCGTGGTGCTCCTGAGCGTGTTCGTGCTCGACGGCGCCGTCCACCGGGGTGTGCTGGGCGTGGCGGAACGCTCGTCCGAGGTGGCCGATCAGGGCACCGCACCGGGTGTGGTGCAGCCCGGGCTGCCGGAACGGTCCGGATCGCCGGCCTCGAACGAGGCGTGGGACACCCTGGGCCGGGAGGGCCGCACCTTCGTCGCGGGCGGGCCGAGCGCCGAGCAGATCGAGACCGTCACCGGGGCGCCGGCGCGCACCCCGATCCGGGTCTATGCCGGCCGCGAATCCGCCGACACGGTCGAGGGCATCGCGGACCGGGTCGTCGCCGAGCTCGAGCGCACCGACGCATTCGACCGCCGGGTGCTGGCGGTGGTGACCACCACCGGCCGCGGCTGGGTCAACGCGAACGTCGCCGGGGCCTTCGAATACGTCGCCGGCGGGGATTCGGCGATCGCGGCCATGCAGTACTCGTTCCTGCCCAGCGCGTTGTCGTTCGTCGCCGACCGGGAGACGCCCCGGCTGGCGGGGCGGGCGCTGTTCGAGGCGGTGTATGCGGCGTGGTCGGCGCGGCCCGAGCCGGATCGGCCGACGCTGGTGGTCTTCGGCGAGAGCCTGGGCTCGTACGGCGGTCAGGCGGCGTTCGCGTCGGGGCCGGACCTGGTCGCCCGGACCGACGGGGCGCTGCTGGTGGGTACCCCGAACTTCGCGCAGCCGTGGGGGGAGATCACCGCGGACCGCGACCCGGGGTCGCTCGAGCGGCTGCCGGTGGTCGACGCCGGCCGCCACATCCGGTTCGCGTCCCGCCCGGACGACGCGGACCTGCCCGGGCCGTGGCAGTTTCCGCGGGTGGTGTTCTGGCAGCACGCGAGCGATCCGATCACCTGGTGGTCGTTCGAGCTGTTGCTGCGGGAGCCGGACTGGTTGCGGGAGCCGCTCGGCCCGGATGTGGATCCGGGCATGCGGTGGCTGCCGTTCGTCACGTTCTGGCAGGTCACGCTCGACATGGTGTTCTCCGCCGACGTCCCGTCCGGGTTCGGCCACGCGTACGGGCCGGAGGCCGCGCAGTTGTGGGCGGACATCCTCGCCCCCGACGGCTGGGACGACGCGGTCACCCACCGGGTGCAGAACGCCCTCGCCGGGACGGTGTCCGACGACTGAACCGCTGTGGGTACCGAACAGCTGTAGGTACTGGACATCTGTAGGTACTACAGCGCCCCGGCGGCCACCCGCAGATCGGCGACCAGCCCGGCGAGGGCCTCGTCCCGCTGCTCCGCCGGTCCGCGCAGGATCGCCGACGGGTGGATCGTGGCGACGACGGCCGGAGCGGACGGAATCTGCACCTCCCCGTCGAGGTGCAGGATCTCCCCCCGGTGCGCGGTCACCCGGAACGACGGGCCGAGCAGCGACTGGGCCGCGGTGGCGCCGAGGCACACGAGCACGTCGGGCTGCACGGCCCGCAGTTCGGCGACCAACCAGGGCCGGCACGCGACGATCTCGCCGCGTGCCGGTTTCTTGTGGATGCGACGCCCGCCGGCGGCGGCCCGCTCGAACTTGAAGTGCTTGACCGCGTTGGTCACGTAGACCTCGCCGCGGTCGATCCCCGCCTCCTCGAGGGCCCGGTCGAGCAGCCGCCCGGCCGGGCCGACGAACGGCTCCCCGGCCCGGTCCTCCTGATCGCCGGGCTGCTCGCCGACGAGCACGAGCCGGGCCGTGGCCGGGCCGGCGCCGAACACGGTGCGTTCGGCGTTCCGGTACAGCTCGCATCCGCGGCAGCCGCCCGCCGCGGCCGCGAGCTCGGCCAGGTCGGTGGTCTCCGGCACGAACTCCTCGGCTCCCGGTTGCCTGCTCACCGCCACCTCCCTTCGGTGACGGACGGGTACCCACCGGCGCTCAGGACATGCGCAGCCGCGACACCCAGGCCCGTGTATCGGCGGGATCGATGACGTCGTCGAGTTCGAAGATCGTCGCGGCCTGCAGGGCCTTGCCGTGCTGGTAGGCGGCGGCGACGAGCTGCGCGAACAGCTCGTCGCGCGCGGCCCGGTCGGGTGCGGCCTCGAGTTCCTTGCGGAAGCCGAGCCGCACCGCCCCCTCGAGCCCCATGCCGCCGATCTCGCCGGTGGGCCACGCCACGGTGAACTCGGGTGCGTGGAAGGACCCGCCGGCCATGGCCATGGCGCCGAGGCCGTAACCCTTGCGCAGGATGATCGTGCCGAACGGGACGGTCAGGCGCGCACCGGCGACGAACAGCCGGCCGAACCGGCGCACCGTGGCCTCCTTCTCCGACTCGGGTCCGACCATGAATCCCGGTGTGTCGCAGAGGCTCACGACGGGCAGGCGGTGCGCCTGGCACAGCTCGAGGAAGTCGGCGGCCTTGTCCGCGGCCTCGGCGTCGATCGCGCCGCCGAGGTGGTGGCTGCTGTTGGCGAGCACCCCGTACGCCGCGCCCTCGACGCGGACGAGGGCGGTGACGATGCCGACACCGTAGTCGCCGCGCAGTTCGAGCACGGAACCGACGTCGGCGATCGCATCGATCGCCGCGCGCACGTCGTAGGCGCGCAACCGGTTCTCGGGAACGACGTGGCGCGCCAGCCGCGGGTCCGGGGCCGCCCACTCGCCGGCGGCGGCGGTGAAGTAGCCGAGGTACTGCCGGGCCAGTTCGACGGCGTGCGCCTCGTCGCGTGCGGCGAGGTGCACGACGCCGTTGCGGCGCTGCACGTCGATCGGGCCGATGTCCTCGGGCCGGTACACGCCGAGCCCGCCGCCCTCGATCATCGCGGGCCCGCCCATGCCGATGTTGGTGTCGGGAGTGGCGATCAGCACGTCGCACACGCCGGCGAGTGCGGCGTTGCCGGCGAAGCACCGCCCGGAGACCACCGCGACGGTGGGGACGCGCCCGCGCAGGGCGGCCATCGCGCGGAACGTCGACAGCTCCAGGCCCTGTCCGGGTCCGGCGTCGACGTCCCCCGGGCGTCCGCCGCCGCCCTCGGCGAACAACACGAGCGGCACCTCGCGGCGGGCGGCGAGGGCGAGCAGCCGGTCGGTCTTGCTGTGGTTGCGCATGCCCTGTGTGCCGGCGAGGACGGTGTAGTCGTAGGAGAGCACCACCGATTCGGCACCGTCGATGCGGGCGAGACCGCCGACGAGCCCGTCGGCGGGGGTGTTGGCGATCAGGTCCTCCTCGCTGCGCCGGCTGCGCTGCGCGGCGAGCACGAGCGGCCCGTACTCGACGAAGGTGCCGTCGTCGACGAGGTCGGCGATGTTCTCCCGCGCGGTGCGACGACCCGTCCGGTGCCGCTTGGCGACCGCGTCGGGCCGGGCGGCGTCGAGGGTGCGGGCGTGCCGGTCCCGGATCTCGGTGAGGTCGTCGCGCACGGCGTCGAGGTCCCGCTCACCCCCGTCGCCGGTGGCCGCGTCGCCGGACCCGGCGCGCACCACGGCGAGCACCTCCCCCGGCTGCACGGTCTGCCCCGGCCGCACCAGCAGGCGCACCACGGTCGCCGATCCGGAGGCGGACACCACGTGCTGCATCTTCATCGCCTCGAGCACCGCGACGGGTGCGCCCGGTGCGAGCGCGTCGCCGTCGGCGGCGGTCTCGACGACGGTGCCGACCATGTCGGCGCGCACCGCCTCCTCCCCCGCGTGCAGTTCCGGCGCGACGGCCGGTGCGCCGTCGGGGCCGGCGACGGCGAGGTCGGCGATCCGTTCGTCCAGCCACGACGTGTGCACGTCGGATGCCGCGAAGTCCTTGTCGCGCAGGATGTTCTGCAGAAACTCGGCATTGGTGGCGACACCCTCGACGAGCAGGTCGCCGAGCGCCGCGTCCGTCTTGCGCAGCGCCGCCGCGAAGTCGTCGATGCGGGTGTGGGTGATCACCTTGGCCAGCAACGAGTCGTAGCGCGGGCTGGTCGTCAGCCCGGGACGGCCGTAGGTGTCGACGCGGACGCCCGGCCCGGTGGGCGGCGTGAACACGGTGAGCGTGCCGGAGGCGGGTACGGCCCGGCCGTCGGGGCGCATCGTCTCGGTGTTGACGCGAGCCTGGACGGCGATGCCCCTCGCGGCGGCGGGCTCGCCGCGCACGCCGGCGCCGTCGGCGGTGACGCCGCCGGGCAGGCCGAGTTCGTCGAACCGGGCACCGCGGGCGATCGCGATCTGCGTCGCGGCCAGGTCGACGCCGGTGACCTCCTCGGTGACCGTGTGCTCCACCTGGATCCGGGGGTTCACCTCGAGGAACACCGCGTCGTCGCCGGCGACGAGGAACTCGACGGTGGCCAGACCCCGATAGCCCACCGATGCGCACAGCCGCGCCGCGGCCTCGTGCAGCGCGCGGCGCACCGTCGCGCCGAGCCGTTGCGCCGGAGCGATTTCCACGAGCTTCTGGTGGCGTCGCTGCACGCTGCAGTCCCGGTCACCGAGCGCGAGGGCCCGCACCCCGCCCGCGCCGTCGGGGGCCGCGACGACCTGCACCTCGATGTGCCGGGCCCGAGCGCACAAGGCCTCGGCGAACAGCGCGCCGTTGCCGAAACCCAACTCCGCCTCGGCCGTACACGCGCGGAAGGCGTCGTCGAGGTCCGCGGCGTCGCGCACGATCCGCATGCCGCGGCCGCCCCCGCCGGCGAGCGCCTTCAGGACGATGCCGCCGGGGTGGGCGGCGAGGAAGTCGCGGGCCGCGCCGGCCGTGACGCCCCCGTCGGTGGCGGGCAGCACGGGCACCTGTGCGGCGACGGCGGTGCGGCGGGCGGCGGCCTTGTCGCCGAAGATCCGCAGCACCTGCGGCTCGGGTCCGACGAACGTCACCCTGGCCGCGGCGCACGCTTCGGCGAATTCGGCGTTCTCGCTGAGGAATCCGTATCCGGGGTGAACGAGGGTGCAGCCGGTCTCGGCGGCGGCGCGCAGCAGCGCCTGCCCGTCGAGGTAGGCGGCCGGTCCGGCACCGGTCAGCGCGACGGCGCGGGTGGCGGCGGCGACGTGCGGGCTGTCCGCGTCGTCCTCGGCATACACGGCGACGGTGTCGAGGCCGAGTTCGGTGGCGGAACGGATGACCCGCAGGGCGATCTCGCCGCGGTTGGCTACGAGCAGCATGGGTGTCGGGGGTCCTGTCGGTCGGGGCCGGTCAGCGGAAGCCGATGAGCCGTTCGGACATCGCGATCATGTCGTCGATGTAGGACTGCTGTTCCTGTCTCGGGGCGCCGAGCAGGCGCAGGGCGCCGGCGCGTTGCGCGTCGGCGAGGGTGCGGGCGATGCGTTCGGGTGGCGCGCACGGGAGCACCTCGCCGGTGGCGTTGATGCGTTCGACGAACCGCACGTAGCGGCCCACGAGGCGTTCGCGCACGCTCTCCCACTCGGCGCCGACCTCGTCGTCGAGGCGGGCGCGGTGTTCGATCAGCTCGAGGATGCGGCCGTTGACGTAGACGGACTCGATGAAGGCGCGGGTGGTGGTGCGCAGCACCCGGCGCAGGTCGTCCACCGCCTGCCCCTCCATGTGCTGGGCGTCGAGGAACTGCCGGCACACGAGGGTGGCGAGCGCGCGGAACACCTCCTCCTTGGAGGAGAAGTACGCGTAGAAGGTGGCGCGGGAGACGTCGGCGCGGCCGGTGATCACCGCGACGGTGGTGCGCTCGTAGCCGAGTTCGCCGAAGCAGTCGCGGGCGGTCTCGAGCAGGGCCCGCCGGCGCGGGCCGTCGCTGTCCCGCCGCGCGGACCGGGCCCGTTCCTGGGCTTCGCTCGTCGTCACCCGCACAGCATGCGTTGACGTTGACGTCAATGTCAACGGCGGAGGCCGCGCTCGTGTCGCTCCGCGCCGCCGGGCGGGCGCGGACTCAGGACCCGCTGCGGCCCTCGGGGTGGGACGGGGACGATCCGGGCGAGCTCACCGGCCGGGGCCAGGGGTGCCCCGCCAGACGCTCGAGGTCGGTGTCGAACCGTTCGAGCCAGCGGGTGAACTCGGCGACCTCGGCGGGATCCCAGTCGACCAGCACCCGCTCGAGCCCGGCGACGGAGCGGGCGCGTTCGTCGTCGAGGCGACGGACACCCCCCGCGGTGATGCGGAACTTGCGCGCGATGCCCCCTCGGGGTCGGGGATGCGCTCGGCGAGAGCTGCGCCGGCCGCATCCGCCCGTGGGCCTGCGGTCCACCGCCCGGCCCCCGGTGCTGCCGACCAACGCCGCCTCGGTCGTGGTGGGGTTCGGGATGTACGCGCAGTCGCTCATCGTGCCGCAGCTGCTGCAGCTGCCCGCCGAGACCGGCTACGGCCTGGGCCAGTCGATGCCGGCCATGGGACTGTGGATGGCACCGGGCGGCCTGGTGATGATGGCCGTCTCACCGATCGGCGGAAGATTGTCCGCGACCCGCGGCCCGAAGGTCACCCTGTTGATCGGATGCCTGGTCATCGCCGCCGGCTACGTGGTGTCCCTGCTGCTCATGGGCTCGACGTGGGGCTTGATGCTCGTCGTCTGCATCGGCAGCGCCGGTGTCGGCTTCGCCTACGGGGCCATGCCCGCGCTGATCATGGGTGCGGTGCCGCAGTCCGCGACGGCGTCGGCGTCAACTCCCTGATGCGCGCAGTGGGCACCTCGGTGTCGGCGGCGGTGGTCGGCGTGGTCCTGTCGCAGATGAGCGTGCAGGTCGGCGGCTACAGCCTGCCGACCGAGGGCGGGTTCCGCACCGGGATGCTCATCGGCTGCGGTGTCGCCCTCGTCGCCGCCGCCGTCACCCTCGCCATCCCCGTCGCCCGGCGGCCGAGCCTCGAACCGGTGCGCGAGCCCGCCGCGGCCCGGGCGTGAGCCGACCCGGTTTACGCAACACGGGTGTTCTCGAAATGCACCGCACACCAACGAAATCCGCTCGTCCACTACCCTGTTCGCACACCCGCCGCACCACTACCATGGTCTGCATCCCATAGTGGACAACCGTCCTCCGGAAGGATCGATCATGACCACGATGGAAATGCCGCACGTCACCGAGTGCAGCGTCGGCACCTGCTCCTACAACCACGACGGCTGCCACGCCTACGCCATCAACGTCGCCGGGCACAACGGCAGCGCCGACTGCGAGACGTTCATCCCGCTGTCGACCAAGGGCGGCCTGGACACCGTCACCAGCAGCATGGTCGGCGCCTGCCAGCGCGCCGACTGCGTGCACAACCAGGATCTCGAGTGCACCGCGAGCGAGATCCGCGTGGGCGGCACCGGCAGCGGAGAGCACGCGGCCAACTGCCTGACCTACCGAGCCCGGTAGGTTCCGCCGACCTCACCGCCGCGGCCGCATCAACGCGCGCACCGCGTCCGTCAACGCGGCCGCCGACAGCTCGGGACTGATCGCGCGCTGCAGGCCCAGGCCGATGCCGAGCCCGAGCAGCATGGCCGACGCCTGCCCGGGATCCATCGTGGGCGTGACGTCGTACCGGTCGGCGAGCGAGCGGATCAGCTCGGCGATGAGCGTGCGCACCCCTTCGGCACCCGCCGCGATGCGGGACCGGATCTCCTCGTTGTGCCGGGAGCGCACCGAGAACTCGATCTCGAGCAGGGTCCAGCGCCGGTCGCCGATGGTGCGCTCGGCCCACGCCCCGAACGCGGTCACCACGTCGTCGAGCGACGCACCGGCCGCGAGCGTCGCGGCGATCTCGCCCATGCGCTCGGCCCGGATCCGGTCGAGCACCGCGAAGCACAACTCGTCCTTGTTGCGGAAGTTGGAGTACACCGCTCCCTTGGAATAACCGGCGTCCTCGGCGATCTGGTCGAGGGACGCCGCGGCGTAGCCGCGCTCGAGGAAGTGCTCGGCCGCCGTGGCGAGCAGATCCTCACGGGTGCGTGCCTGAGTCTCCTGGCGGGTCGGTCGTGCCACGACTCGACGGTACCGGAGCGGCCGAAGTTCGGATACTGTGGTTATCCGGATACCGACGGTATTCGAATGGGGATCACGGGAGACGAGGGGACGACGCGATGGACGAATACCGGGTGGTGGTGATCGGCGCCGGGATCTCCGGCATCGGCGCGGCGATCGCGCTGCGACGGCGCGGGATCACCGACTTCGTCGTCCTCGAGAAGGCCGGGACCCTCGGCGGCACGTGGCGCGCCAACACGTACCCCGGATGCGCCTGCGACGTGCCCTCGCTGCTGTACTCGTACTCCTTCGCCCGGAACCGGGACTGGAGCCGAATCTTCGCCGGGCAGAACGAGATTCGCGACTACATCGAGCACACCGCCGACGCCCGCGGCGTGAGGTCCCACGTCCGGTTCGGGATCGAGATGCTGCGCGCGGACTGGGACCCGATCGACGCGCGCTGGACCCTCGAGACCACCGGCGGGACCGTGCGGGCGCGGTTCCTCGTCGCCGCCGCGGGACCGTGGAACGAACCGCTCGTACCCGACATCCCCGGTCTGTCGCAGTTCCCCGGCGAGGTGTTCCACTCGGCGCGCTGGAACCACGACTACGACCTGCGCGGCAAGCGCGTGGCCGTCGTCGGCACCGGAGCCTCGGCCGTCCAGTTCGTCCCCGAGATCGCGCCGGACGTCGCGCGGCTGCACCTGTACCAGCGGACGGCGCAGTGGGTGCTGCCCAAGCCCGACCGCCGGCTGTCGGGGTTCGAGCGCCGGCTGCTCGCCCGCGTCCCGGGCGCGCGACGACTGGTCGAGGCGACCGAGTACGCGCTCATGGAGGCCCTCGGCCTCGGCTTCCGGCACCCGTGGCTCATGCGGCAACTGCAGTGGATCGGCCGCGCCCAGCTGCAGGCGCAGGTCCGCGACCCGCGGCTGCGCCGCGCCCTGACCCCCGACTACACCCTGGGCTGCAAGCGGCTGCTCATGTCGAACACCTACTACCCCGCCCTCACCCGCCCCCACGTCGAGGTCCACCCGAGCGCGGTGCGCGAGATCCGCGGCTCCACCGTGATCGCCCAGGACGGCAGCGAAGCCGAGGTCGACGCCGTCGTCTTCGGCACCGGCTTCCATATCCTCGACATGCCGATCGCCGGCCGGATGTTCGACGGACAGGGACGCAGCCTCGACGAGCACTGGCAGGGCAGCCCGCAGGCGTTCCTGGGGTCGTCCGTCGCGGGCTTTCCCAACGCGTTCGTCCTGCTCGGCCCCAGCCTCGGCACCGGTCACACGTCGGCGTTCCTCATCCTCGAAGCCCAGCTCGAGCACGTCGCGACCGCGATCGACACGGCGGTGCGCCGCGGCTGGCGCACCCTCGAGGTGCGGCGCGACGTCCAGGACGCCTTCAACGACGAGGTCCAGGCCGCCCTGCCGGGCACGGTCTACAACTCCGGCGGATGCCGCAGCTACTTCTTCGACGCCAACGGCCGCAACAGCTTCAACTGGCCGTGGTCGTCGGCCGCGCTCCGTCGCCGGGTGTCGGCGTTCGACCCGGGCGTCTACGCCGTCACGCGCGACGACGAACCCGTGCCCGCCGGGTGATCCGTGTCCGCCGGTGATCCGTGCGCCCGGCGGTCCTCGGTGCCCGGATGGCCGGCGTACCGTCGGGGCATGGCCCGCAGGTCCGCCACCCGCCGCCGTCCGCCCCCGTCGGACGGCTACCTGTACGAACCCAGCGAGCGGCGGGTCCGCGGAACCTGGGCCGGTCACACCGTGGTCGACACCATCCGCGCGCTGCTCGTGTGGCCGCCCGGCCATCCCGTCCCCTTCTACCTGTTCCCCCGCGACGACGTGCGCACCGATCTCCTCGCGCCCGCCCCGGCACCGGGCGACAGGAACGACGTCGCGCGGTGGTTCGACCTGACCGACGACGAGACCCGGGCGCCCGCCGCGGCGTTCGTGCTCGACGTCGCGGGACTCGAGGAGTACATCGGCTTCGAATGGTTCGGCCGCCGGGGAGCGGGCATCGAAAACTGGTACGAGGAGGACACGGAGATCTTCGTTCATCCCCGCGACCCGCACCACCGGGTCGATGCGCTGCCCAGCAGCCGGCACGTGCAGGTGTCCATCGCCGGCACGGTCGTCGCCGAGACCCGGAACCCGGTGCTGCTGTTCGAGACCCACCTGCCCGTGCGGTACTACATCCCGCCCGCCGACGTCGACTTCTCGGTACTCGAGGAGACGGAACTGCACACGTCGTGCCCCTACAAGGGCACGGCCCGGTACTGGAGCTTCACCGGAACGCCGCGGGCCGAGAACGTCGCCTGGTCGTACCCGGATCCCCTCCCCGCCGTCGCACCGATCGCCGGCCACGTCGCGTTCTACAACGAGGCGGTGGACCTCGTCGTCGACGGCGTTCCCGTCGCGCGTCCGGGCGGCTGACCGCGCCGGCTCACCGCTCGAGCCGGATCCACGGGCCGCCGTCCCCCGCGGCCCGCAACCGAGTGCCGAAGATCGCCGACGACTCCTCGAGCGCCGCGCGCAGCCAGCGCTCCTGCGACTGCGTGACGTGTTCGAGCCGCATCCGCCGCGCCCGCACCGGCATCATCCGCAACTCCCGCAGCTCCCGCGAGTCCGCGTCGAACGAGACGACATACAGCAGGCGCAACTCGTCGCGGAAGCGCTCGTAGCCGCCGATGCCCTCGTAGTCGTTGATCAGGTCGCCGCACCCGTACAGCACCGGCTTGCCGCGGTAGACCTCCAGCGGCCGCGGGTGATGGGACGAATGCCCGTGCACCACATCGACGCCGCCGTTGATCAGACGGTGCGCGAACCGCACGTGCTCGTCCGGCACCGCGTAGCCCCAGTTGGATCCCCAGTGCACCGACACCACCACCACATCGCCGGCCGCGCGGTCGGCGTCGATCCGGGCGAGCAGCCCGTCGGCTCCCGCCTCCGACACCTCCGGCAACAGCGCCACCCCGGGCCGCGTCGCCGTCGCGGCCCACCACGGGGCGATCCCGCTCGACACCGCACCGACCGACCACACCCGCACCCGGCCCGCCCCGACCGGGACCGTCGCCGGCCGCCACGCCAGCCGATCGTCGCCGCCCGCGCCGGCGAGCCGCAGTCCCGCCGCCGTGAGGACCTCGACGGTCTCGCGCAGACCACGGACGCCGAAGTCGAGCACGTGATTGTTGGCCAGGGTGCACACGTCGACCCGTGCGACGGTGACCACCTCGACGTTCGCCGGATTCATCCGGTAGTGGATGCCCTTCTCCGGCGCGTAGTCCCGCGACGTGGTCACGGACGTCTCGAGGTTGACGATCCGAACGTCCGGGGCGCACTCGTCGAGCACGGACAGCGCGATACCCCACGGCCAGTCGTATCCCGCGGGCCGCGGAATCGCGCCGCTGCGGGTCTCGGCGAGTTCGACGTAGTCCCGGGCGTCCTTCACGTAGGACTCCCGCAGCGTGGGACCTCCGGGGTGCAGGAGGATCTGGTCCACACCCCGGCCGGTCATCACGTCTCCGGCGAGGAAGAGCGTCACCGTGCCCGGCACACCTGCGACAGTAACCCCCGGCACCCGGATCCGTCGCGCGTCCACGGGCACAGGTCAGCCCGACGCGTAGCTCGGCTGCTCGGTGACGTCGCCGAGCACGACCAGCGTCGCGAGGGTGTTCTCCCACCGGATCCGGACGGCGCCGACCGTCGCCTGCACGACGGTCCCGTCCGGGCGGCCGAACTCGCACAGTTGCCCGGTCCGGTCGTGCAGCGAGCGGACGGTGACGGAACCGTCGGGCCACGTGCCGCCGGTGAAGATCTCGTGCAGCGCCCGGTTCTCCACGTCCTGGGCGTCGACGCCGAGCAGCGCCGCAAAGGTGGGATTGGCGTAGGCGATGGCGCCGCCGTCGCGCACGGCGATGATGGGGACGGGCAGCAGATCGAGGACGGCGGGCAGGGGCAGCGGCGCCAACCGATCCGGCAGGTGCGCCCAGGTCGCGGCCTTGGCCCGATACAGATCCATGTCGGCGTCGTGGTAGAGGTCCATGGGGTCGCTGACGACGCCCGCCGCGACCCCGAAGCTGACCGGCACGGGATTCGCGCGGACCATGTCCTCGAGCACCGCGCGCCCCTCCTCTTCGTCCGTGTCCGGGAGCACGACGAGGAATTCGTCGCCGCCGAGACGCGCCAGGATCCCGCCGCGCGGCACCTGCTGCGCCCACGCCCCGGCGGCGTCGCGGAGCAGTGCGTCACCCGCGGGATGCCCGTGCTCGTCGTTGAACGCCTTGAATCCGTCGACGTCGAGCAGGCCCAGGCAGACCCGGGTGCCGCGGTCGCGCGGCCGCGAGCGCAGTTCGAGGTCGAGACCCGCGCGGTTGCGCAGGCCGGTGAGCGGATCGCGGGTCGCCGCGTTCACCAGCAGCCGTCCCACGGCCCCGAAGATCGCCCCGGACCCGAGCAGGGCGGCGGCGACGATCACGTAACCGACCCACAGCAGGCGCGTCGGGGCGACGGCCGCGGCGCCGAGGGTCGCCGCGGTGAGCGCCCCGATCCACAGGACGGCCTGCCGCGGTGGCCAGAACGCCGAGAGATACATCGACAGGAACATCGATCCCATGACGCTGATGAGGATGCGGGAGGGATCGACGTGGAACGCGATCACCGCGGGCATCGCGACGACCGCGCACGCGGTGGCGGCGACGATGGGGGTGCGTCCCGGACGCCGTGGCGCCCACCGCAGGATCCCCAGCCCGGCGATGCCCAGCGCCAGCGCCGAGGCCATGCCGGCGAAGCTACCGGATCGGGCGATGGCCGGATCGAGCAGGGCTGCAACGATTCCTACCGCGACGAGCCCGGTGCTGACTGCCAGGTACCACACGAGCAGACGGCGCCGCTGGACCCGGAGGTTCTCCGTCGCACCGTGCAGCACCTGGCGATCGCCCACAGCCGGATTATCGCGTTCGTCGCACCGCGTGTTTCCGGCTCTGCGAAATGCCGGCCGTCACCGGCCCGGCAGCCACTGCATCGCCTTGACGAAGGGCGGCATCACCTTCGACCACAGCTTCGGCGGAACCCCACGGGGCCCACCGAGATTCATCACCCGGGTCGTCGCGATCGTCTGCGGCTCGGTGTACTTGATCAGGCCCTCGGCGCCGTGCCGGCGGCCCATACCCGAGATGCCCATGCCGCCCATCGGCGCGTCGGTGCTGCCCCACGCCGGCGCGTAGCCCTCGTCGACGTTGACGGTGCCCGCCCGCACCCGCGCCGCGATGGCCTCGCCCTGCGCCTTGGTGCCCGCCCACACGCTGGCATTGAGCCCGTACTCGGTGTCGTTGGCGCGACGGATCGCCTCCTCGACGTTGTCCACCGGGTACACCGACACGAGCGGACCGAACGTCTCCTCCCGGTAGCACTCGGCGTCCTCGGGGACGTCGGTGAGCACCGTCGGCTCGTAGAACAGGGGGCCGAGATCGGGCCGGGCCCGGCCGCCGGCAACGACGGTGGCGCCCTTGGCGACGGCGTCGTCGACGTGCCCGGAGACGGCCTTGACCTGGGTCTCGTTGACCATGCTGCCCATTTCGACGCCGTACTCGTAACCCGGCCCGAGGGTCATGTTCCGCACCCGCTCGCCGAGCATGCGGAGGAACTCGGGGGCGACGGACTTCTCCACGTAGATCCGTTCGATGGAGATGCACAGCTGCCCGGAGTTGGAGAAGCACGCCCGCACGGCCGCGTCGGTGACCTCACGCAGGTTCGCGCCGGCGGTGACGATCATCGGGTTCTTGCCGCCGAGTTCGGCGGAGAAGCCGATGAGGCGGCGGCCCGCCTGCTCGGCGAGGAGGCTGCCGGTCTGCGAGGAGCCGGTGAACATGAGGTAGTCGGCGTTCTCGACGAGGGCGGTGCCCACGACGGAGCCGGGCCCGGGCACCACGGCGAACAGGTCGCGCGGCAGGCCGGCCCGATAGAGCAGTTCGACGACGGCCAGCGCGCAGTAGGGGGTCTGGCTGTCGGGCTTGAGGACGACGGCGTTACCGGCGAGCAGGGCGGCGATCGCGTCGGAGACGGCGAGGGTCATCGGGTAGTTCCACGGTGCGATGACCCCGACGACGCCCTTCGGGTGGTAGCGCACGGTGGTCTTCGTCAGGCCGGGAAGCATGCCCGTGGCGCGGCGGGGACGCAGCAGCCGGGGCGCGGTGCGCGCGTAGTAGCGCGCGGTGAGGGCGATGTCGAGGACCTCCTCCTGCGCCGACGCGCGGGCCTTGCCGGTCTCGGCCTGGGCCATGTCCATCAGTTCTTCGCGGTGGGCCAGCACCAGGTCGTGGTAGCGGTGGAAGATCTCGGCGCGTTGCTCGACGGAGCGGCGTGCCCAGTCGACCTGCGCGACGCGGGCCCGCTCGAGGGCGGCCCTGGCGTCGTCGGCGGTGCCGATGGGAACCGTCGCGAGTTCACGACCGGTGAAAGCCTCCACGACCGAGCGGGTGGGACGGCTCGCTGCGTCCGGGATGGCGATGAGCTCGGCCAACCGTGCGAAGGTGGCGGCGCTGGGAGCAGGCATGTCATACCCCTACTGGTGAGTAGTTCTTGCAGTTACACCAACCTACCGCGCAGCGTGGTGCTTGTCACAGAGCGGGCTGTTCGCCGCCCGGCAGCCCCGCTAGCCTGAGGAGATGGACCCACCGGTCACCCGGTATCTTCCGCGCGACGGCCACGGCCTCGCGTACCAGGTGGTGGGTGAAGGCCCGGTGGACGTCGTGTGGTTCCTCGAGATCCAGACCCACCTGGACCTGATGTGGACCGACCCCCACCTGCACTACCTGATCGAACGCAACGGCACCTTCGGCCGCTCGGTGTACTTCCAGCGCCGCGGGATCGGGCTGTCCGATCCGCTGGACCGGGTGCCCAGCCTCGAGGAGCAGGCCGACGACGTGCTGGCCGTGATGGACGAGGTGGGGATGCGCCGGGCCACCCTCGTCGGCGTCGCCAGCACCTGTGGACCGCAGTGCCTCGTCGCCGCCCGCGCCCCGGACCGCGTCGCCGGCCTGGTCCTCGTCCAGCCGTTTGCCGAGCGTCTCCTCGGCGGCGACGGTGAGCCGCACGGATGGACGCCGGTGCGGCGGGCGGAGTTCGTCGACAACTGGCGGACCGTGGGCCGGGAGTGGGGTTCCGGGGCCTCGGTCCGGATGTGGGAGCACCACGCCGACAACCCCTACAACCGGCGGCTGATGGCGATGCTCGAACGCTGCTCCGCGACACCGACCACGACGCAGGCGCACCTCGAGTGGATCTTCCGGCTCGACTACTCCAGCGTCCTGCCGTCGATCCAGTGCCCGGCCCGGGTGCTGCTCCCGGCCGCCAGCCCCGTGCCCCGCGCCGCCGCCGAGTTCGTCGCGCGGCAGATCCCCCGCGGTTCGTTCCACCTGTTGCCGAACGCCCTGCCCGGCGCCTCGCTCGGGGAGGCGTGGCGGCCGATCCTCGACCACGTCGAGGAACTCGCCACCGGGATGCAGCATCCCGTCGACGCCGACCGCAGCCTCGCGTCGCTGCTGTTCACCGACATTGTCGGCTCGACGAAACTGCTCGCCCGTATCGGCGACGGCGCCTACCGCGACCTGCGCGCCGCCCACGAACGACGGGTCCGGGCCGAGGTGGAGCAGGCCGGCGGCCGGCTCGTGAAGGTCACGGGGGACGGGACGTTGAGCCTCTTCGACGGCCCGGCCGCGGCCGTGCGCTGTGCCGCGCGGATCCGCGACGACGCCCGCGGTCTCGGCATCGAGATCCGGGCCGGCGTCCACACCGGGACCGTCGAGCACGCCGGACCCGAGCTGACCGGATTGTCCGTGCACATCGGGGCGCGCATCGGCGCGACCGCCGGTCCCGGCGAGATCCTGGTCTCCCGCACCGCCCGCGACCTCGGCACCGGCTCGGGCCTGAGGTTCGCCGACCGGGGCCGGCACCGGCTCGCCGGGGTGCCCGGCCGATGGCAGCTGTACGCGCTCACCGACGCGATCACGGACCCGCCCCCGATCGCGCACCGGTCCCTCGACCTGTCCGTGCTCGACCGGGCCGTGCTCCGCACCGCCCGGCGCGCACCGCAGGTGCTGCGGGCGGTCGCGGCTCTCGCCCACGCCCGGCAGCACCGGCAGGCGCGGTGAGCGTGGACCGGAAGACCACGATCACCCGTGCGTGACCCTCGTGTGAATCAGCAGGCGAGGTCTCGGTGGCGGGCTCGGCCTGCCAGGCTTCGGTTGTGATGAGGCCGGAACCGGGACGGCGCTACCGATCCGGTTCCCCAAGATCCGGCCCTGCGAGTCAGCACTGAGCAGGATCGCCGTCGGCGGCCGCGAGCGACTCGGCGGTGCCGGGCGAGACAGCCAGTAGATCGTTTCCTGCAGTGATTCCAGATCGTCGACCGACATCAGGACCGCGGCCGGTTTGCCGTGCCGGGTGATCGTGATGATGTCGTGCGTGGCTTCGTCGCTGTCGACCAGCGCCGAGAGCTTGTCCTCGGCTTCGCCGAGCGGCACCTCGTGCACGAATATTGCCCTCATGCGCACCCGGTAGCAGGATGTGGGCGACACCGCGCCCCGCCGCCGCCCAAACGGCTGGTCCCCGAACGCCGAACCGTACGGAGCCGTTGTCGTGCGTTATTCAACGAAGACCATCGGTCAGTTCCGGATGGTCTCGACGACCTCGCCTCACTCGGACGCACCCTGCACCGACGCAGAGCCGACGTGCTCGCCTGCGTCGACCACCGCGCCTCGAACGGACCCACCGCGGCGATCAACGCCCGACTCGAAGCACTGCCCCGTCACGCCCTCCGATTCGGCAACCCGACCCCCACCGGATCCCGTCACTGCCGCACTGCGGCAACCTCACCCGCGCGATCGAGGCACTCCAGGACCGGAAGAGCCCGTACAGCGGCACCATGGGGCCATGGACACCGCGCCGGAACCCGCTGAACCCGACACTCGCGACTGGACCTTCGTGCTCGACCGAGGGTGCCCCGAGTGCGGGTACACGCTGCACGATCCGGCCACGACCGGTCAACGCTTGCGCGCCGGCGTGCCACGCTGGCAGGCCGTGCTGCGACGGCCGAACGTCGCCGAGCGTCCCGCTCCGAGGGTGTGGTCGACGCTCGAGTACGCCTCCCACGCGCGCGACCTCATCGCCGTCCTCGGACAACGAGTGCGGGCGATGATCACCGAGGACACCCCGACGTTCGCCGATTACGACGGCGAGGCCGAGGCGATCCGCCGGCGGTTCTGGGCGGCAGATCCCGCCGCCGTGGCCCGGCAGATCGCGTCACGCACCGACGAGACCGTCAAGATCGTCGAGGGCGTCGAGGACTGGCGGCGCGACGGCCTGCGCAGCGACGGCCGCCGGTTCACCGTCGCGCAGTTGTGCCAGTATCTGCTGCACGACGTCGAGCACCATCTGCACGACGTCGCGGGCTGATCCGGCCGAGCCGCGTAGTGGTGGGGTCCAGGACCGAGCGGCGCGGCGGTGGTGTACCGGCAGCACCGAGCCGACCGGCTCCGTGCGCGCGACCCGTGACCGAACCGTTATAGTCGGCGTCATGACGTCGGTTCTCGGTGTGTCGGTCGGGGCCAGCGCTGTGCGCTTCGCGTGCCGCGACACCGAGAGCCCCCACGGTCCGCTCTTCCGATCACGGTCGGTGACCGCGACCCTCGAACGGCCGGGAGACCCGGCCGCCGCATCCCTCGACACGGTGCTCGCCGAAACCGACGAGATCGACGAGGCCCAGGCCATCGGCGTCGCGTACCGGAACCAGGCGCAGGCCGGTGCCGTCCAGGCCGCGATGACCCGACTCGAGATCGGCCACTTCCACTTGGTCCCCGAAGTGACGGCCGCGCTCGAGAGGCTGGAGACGTCCGGGGATCTCGGCGACCACGAGACGCTCGTGTTCTACGACCTCGGCAGTTCCGGCCTCACCGTCACCGTCGTCGACCGCCCCACCGGGCTCGTGCTGAGCACCGCACGCTCGGACCGGATCAGCGGCGACCTCCTCGACCGGCTGATCTACCACCATCACCTGGAACTGCACCGCTTCACCACGCCGGCCGACCCGGCAGCACAGCTCGCCCTCACCGCCCGGTGCCGCGACGCGAAGGAGCAGCTGTCCACCCACGGCGCGGTGTGCATGCCCGGGGAGGGCGGTCTGCTGCTGCTCTCCCAGGACAGCTTCGATTCGCTCATCGACGGCCCCGTAAAAGCCTCGGCCCACCTCACCCGGGAGGTCATCCGCCGCTCCGGCCGCACTCCCGACGCCGCGGTGCTCCTCGGCGGCGGTGCGCACATCCCGCTGGTCACCTCCGTGATGCAGTCCCGGCTCGACCTCCCGGTGATCGTGCCCGCACAACCCGAACTCGTCGCGGCCGAGGGTGCGGCGCTGCTGGCCCGCCCCGCCACCGGCGAGGCGGGCGGCACGGTGATGTCCCCGACAACGGCACCCGCGCCCCACCAGACGAGCAACACCGTCGACACCCGGCACACCGTCGAGACGACCGCACCGCCGCGGACACCTCGACGCCTCCTCCTCGCCGGCAGCGTCGTCACCGTCGTCGCGGCGATCGGCCTCGGCACCGGCCTCGGCACCGACCTGCTGCAGGGTTCCGAGCGGGACGCACAGCCCACCGCCCCGCCACCGCCCACTACGACCGCGGACGTGGCCCCGCCCCCGGAAGCCGCCCCGCCGGTGGTCGACACGCAGCCGACGATCCCCGCACAGACCGAAGCGCGCACCACGAACCCGCCGCAGACACACAATCCGCCCCAGCCCCCCGCCACCCCCCGGACGCAGAACAGTGCGCCGGCCGACACATCGGCTCCGCCACCCCCACCGGAACCAGCCCCCCTCATTCCCGGTCTCCCGCAGTACCAACTGCCCACACTTCCCCCACCCCCGCCGCTCCCCCTACCGGAACTGCCCCCGATACCCGGACTCTGAACCCCTCGAGCCCACACACCATCGACATGTTCTGAGGCGTGACGCTTGGTCCTTGCTCGACGGCAGGCCGGTGAGCCCCCACCAGGTGTGGTGGATAAGCACGATTACCCACCACTCATGTTGCGGTGCAGCAGAGTTGGACGGAACGACGGGCGAGGAAGGTGCCATGGTGCCTGTGCCCGCTTGGCGTGGGAACACGGGTTCGGGACCGGGACCGTCCCAGCCGATCAATCCGGCCGGATCGGCGGCAGCGAACAGCGCCACGACGGCATCTTTGCTGGTGCCGTCCGGCGACCGACCGGCGATCGGATCGAGGTGGTGTTCGTGCTGGAGGTGCGAGACGTGGCGACCGTACGCGCCCGGTTGTGCTGGACGCGGTAGTGGTGGCGCCCACGTCATTCCGGCTCGTGCCGGAACGACGTTCCTACGCCACGGGCGAGGCCCCCGGAACCAGGGATTCCGGGAGCCTCGCCTGTGTTGCGCTGTCAGAGGCAGTCGTTGCCGGGCGCGGGCAACTCGACCCCGAAGTCGCGTCGCATGATCCCGACTCCCGTGCCGGACAGGGTGCGCAGCTTCGTCGGGTGCAAGCCGACCTCGAGTGCCTGCTCGACAAGGCCGAGCAGGCGCGTGTCGGACAGCGGATGCAACGCCGCTTCCTCGCGGGCGGCGTCGAACGCGCACCCTGCGTCCGGTCCCTGGACGTCGACGTAGGCGAAGACCCGGCAACCGTCAACGCTGCCACTCGCCCCGCTCTTCTTCGCCATGGTCGCGGAGGGTGCGCACATGCGCCTTCCCGCGTGCGCCCGCTGGAACGTGACCGAATCCGATCCACCAGGATGTGACCTGCGTCCGCACCGCAGCGAGGGGGAGTATCGGCCTCTGCTTGCTTGCTGCTGTGCGCCGCCGCCGCTCACTCACAAGAAGCCTCCTCCTGCTGCTACTGATGGATAGGACAGCAGGTTGTCCGTGGCATTCTTCGCGTGAGGCGGCAGGTCCACGCCCCCGGGACGGTTTCGGCGACCGGCTTGTCGATCCGAGGGAGCGCTTCCATATGCTTGGTGTTGCGCACGTCCTGATCGGCGTCGGTCGTGAACTGTTCCACCGATCCGGAACGCTGACCGGCGAGTGACGTGCGTCTCGTCCGGGCCGGCATCCAACCACCGGACGTGTCCCACGAGCCGGAAAGGCAGAGGAGCACAGTGAGCACAGCAGAATTGGCACAGTGGAACTCCGAGGAGGCTCTTGCGGAAGCGATGATCCCGATCATCGGTGGCTTACACCGCACGCGCTCGGTGACCATTCTGCTTCACAGCCGCTCCCTGGTGAACAAGTCGGTCATCAGCATCCTGCGAACCCATCGTTTCGCCCGACAGATCAGCGGCGACGAGCTGTCCGTCGAAGAGACGTTCCCTTTCCTCGAGGCACTGACGCATCTCGACCTCCGGCCCTCCAAGATCGATCTCGGACTGCTGGTGATGAACTACCGGGCGAACGGCGACGGAGTGTCGATCCCTGAGTTCGTTGCACGCAGTCTTGCCGAACTGGCCGGTACCGCTCCGACGTCTCCGCAGCCGCAGGATGTGATCCTGTACGGATTCGGGCGCATCGGTCGACTGGTGGCTCGACTCCTGATCGAAAAGGCCGGCTCGGGAAATGGGTTGAACTTGCGCGCCGTGGTGGTCCGAAAGGGAGGTAGTGACGACCTGACCAAGCGCGCCTCGCTGCTGCGTCGCGACTCGGTCCACGGGCAGTTCAACGGCACGATCAAGGTCGACCCAGAGAACAACACCCTGATCGCCAACGGCAACGTCATCAAGTTCATCTACAGCAACGATCCGACGAGCGTCGACTACACCGAGTACGGCATCGACAACGCCATCCTGATCGACAACACCGGGATCTGGCGCGACCGCGACGGGCTGTCGCAGCACCTCCGCCCGGGGGTGGCCAAGGTGGTGCTCACCGCGCCCGGCAAGGGCGACGTGCCCAACATTGTGCACGGCGTCAATCACCGCGACCTCGACCCGACCGAGAACATCGTCTCGTGCGCATCGTGCACCACCAATGCCATTGTCCCGCCACTGAAGGCCATGGACGACGAGTTCGGTGTCGCGCGAGGCCACGTCGAGACCGTGCACTCCTTCACCAATGACCAAAACCTGCTGGACAACTACCACAAGGCCGATCGGCGCGGCCGATCGGCGCCCTTCAACCTCGTGCTCACCGAAACAGGTGCCGCGTCGGCCGTGGCGAAGGCGCTTCCCGGCCTTCAGGCAAGGATCACCGGTAACTCGATCCGCGTACCCACCCCGGACGTCTCCGTCGCCATCCTCCACCTTCAGCTGGGGCGTGAGACCACCAAAGATGAAGTGCTCGAACATCTTCGTCAGGAATCGCTGACAGGCGCACTGAGTCGGAATCTCGACTACACCGCGGCAACCGACGCCGTGTCCAGCGACTTCATCGGTTCACGCGCGGCATGCATCATTGACGCCAACGCGGCAATCGTCGACGGTGACACCGCCATTCTCTACGTCTGGTACGACAACGAGTTCGGTTACTCATGCCAGGTGGTGCGTACCGTCCAGTACCTCTCGGGCGTGGAGTACGCCGTCTACCCCGTCACGGGCAGCGCTGCCGTGGAGCCGGTCGGTTCGCCTGCCACTGCCCAGTGACATCGCACCTGCGAGGGGTCGTCTACGGGGTGAATGCCGTGGCAGCAGCGGTATGGGACCGAATCGTGGAGAGTTCTTCTACGGCACCACGAGCGTCTACCGGGCTGAATCGGGCAGGCACGTCCTGACGGACGAACTGTCGCCTGTCACGTACTGGCGATTCACGGTTCCGGAAGGCGAACCGCCGAAGGACTCCCACGCCACGGTCGAGCCGCGCTGCACGTGCATCCGTTCGAGGACTTCAACGGCCGAGCGGTCCGGGTGAGGGTCGCCGAAGCGATGCGGCGGCTGGATTTCCCGTTCTCGAGCTCAGCGTCGAACGGGACACCGCCCCACATGCCCGGTATGTGGCGGCGCTGCGGGAGTGGGATCAGCACCGGTCATTGGCTCTGCGGTGCGAATTCTGGCGGGACGTTCGTTTCGCATCGTCGGACGATCAGGACTGAGGGCCCTGCCTGCGACGCAGCATCGAGCCGGGGGGTAGGGGTGCCGCCGGTGAGCTCCGGTCGAACATGAGGGACAAGCACGCACAGCCGGGTTCGATCGAGGACGAACGCGGCTGTGCTGCGGGCTGAGCCGAGTACCTCGACTACAAAGCGGAACAAGCGCCTCCCGAGTGCGAAGACCCCGAGGCGGCGGTGTCGAACCGAAGGCCCGGCCCGCCTCGACGCAAAGCTGCATGCGTGGCGTGCACGCAATGCACTCATGCTTCCGCCAGCGCGTTCGATCCCTCCCGTCGGGACACCGGCACCCTCCCTGGTACAGGGATGATCCAGTTCCGTCCGTGGAAGCACCGACTGGAAGTCCGTCCGCGGAAGACGAGAAGGGCCGGTTCGTACTGTGCAGTCCCCTGCAAGGCGCAGTCCGAACCGGCCGCCCTGCAGTGTCGCACGCTCGGTCGAGAGCGGCCCGAGATCGAACATGAGAAACCCCGCCGGAGAGAGTTTGGGGGGCAACTCCGGCGGGGCCTCGTTGACCGTCACGATGCCGGTGCGACCGATGCCGACGAGAAAGACTCTCGGTGATCTCACCGACCCTCGGCGCAGCCACCTGCGGCGGGGTGAGTGGCTCCGCTGAAATTCGGAGGACCGGTGTCCGCTTCGAAGCGGACACCGGTCCTTTTGCTTGGATCTCAGAGTGATGTGGGGAGTACGACGAGAAGCCAGGCCAGGATCGGGGCGACCAGGACGATGTAGCCGGTGTACTTGAACAGCGTGCGCTGGAATTTCTCCCGGTCGGGGACCTGGGCATTGGCAAGCACCATGACCCCATTGCTCGACAGCGGACTGACATCGACGATGACAGCGGCGAAGGAGACCGCGGCGACGAATCCGACGAGGCCGAGATCGCCCATCAGCAGCAGGGGCGCGGCGAGCGGCAGGACGATGCCGAGGGTGCCGATGGACGATCCCACGGCGGAGACCGCTGCGACGGCGTAGCAGAGGACCAGGGCGGTGAGCATCGGGGAGCCCAGTGATGCCGCCGCGTCTCCGAGGAATCCGATGGTGCCGTTCTCTTTCAGCACGCTCATGTAGGTGAGCATGCCGCAGACGAGGAGCACTGCGGACCAGGTGACGTTGTTGACGGCCGGCTTGTGCTTGTTCGGCGCCAGAACGAGCAGTACGGCGGCGATGACCATAGAGCACACGCCGACGTCGATCTGGAACACGGCCGAGCCGACGAGCAGCGCGACCATGCCGAGCAGGGTCAGGACCCGCAGCGGGGTGAAGCCGGTGGATTCGATCTCGTCGAGCCGGTCGGGGGTGGGCTGCGGTGACCCGGTGGTCACGGCCATCGGGCCGGCACCGGGCCGAGCGGACACCGCGTGCTGACCGGCGGCGGCTCCCGCGGTGACGAGCTCGCCTCCACGCGGCTGCGGAGCGGGGCCGCCCGCGACAGTGGGGTGGTCGGCGCCGGTGAGGTCGTCAAGGTCGATCGTCTGATCGTCGGAGCGAAGCAGGTCGCGGCCGCGCACGAGGAACAGTGCCAGTGCGAGCAGGAAGCTAAGGCCCAGAGGGATCAGGTATAGCGCTAGTGGGTTGGAGGGCAGTCCGGCGGACTGCAGCCAGCCGTTGGTGAAGGCGCCGTAGACGGTGATCGGTGAGAAGGCTGCGCCGAGGACGCCGTGGCTGATCATCATGCCCATCAGCAGCGGGTCGATCTTGTAGCGTTTGGCGATCGGCATGGCGATCGGCGCGAGCATGCCGACCGCCAGGACGGATCCCATGGTCATCAGTCCGGCGCCGAGGAAGAACATCAGCCAGACGATGGCCCAGCGCTTGCCGCGGACGAGTTTGAGCGATCCGGCGACGATCAGGTCGACGGTGCCGTTCACCCGTGCGATCCCGAACAGCAGCGTGATGCCGACGATGATGGTGAAGATGCTTCCGGGGAAGAAGCCGAAGATGTCGTCGAGCGCTATGCCGGAGAGCCAGCCTCCGACGACGAAGGCCGCGGCGAAGGCCAGGACGCCCATGTTGATGGGTGTCATGGTGCCGATCGCGAACAGTGCTATCAACGCCGCGATCGAGATGAAGTACAGCATCGGAGGTAACCCTTTCGGTGGTGGCTCGGCTGTGCCGAGCACGCCTGCCGGTTCGAGCCGGTGGCGGCCGATCCTGGACGGGTCGCGGTTACATGGCGTGGTTGCGGCACCGTCACTCGCGGCTATTGAAAGGTGATGGCAGTCACAGAAGCAAGCCGCCTTCGGAGAAGGCGTCCAGGTGCTCAACACATGCAGGAAAGCCGGCAAGAGATTGAGCCGATTGCTCAGGATTTCCATGCGTCCGGAGACTTGTGCTCATCTTTGAAACCCCCGCTGAGCCAAGGGCTTGAAAAGGCTCCGCTCGGCGCCGGGTCGTGGTCAGCGTTCGGCGCGAAGCTTTTCGACGATGGGGATGGTCCGCGGCCAGATCCGCCGGCTCAGCACGATCTCCGAGCGGGTGCGCAGTACGCCCTCGGTTTTCATCACCGCCTGAAGCACTTCCTCGAAGTGGGCGTTGTCCCGGGCGACGAAGCGGCACAACAGGTCCCCTTCACCGGAAACGGTGTTGGCCTCGATCAGTTCGGGGATCGCGGTCAGCCGGTCGAGGGTTTCGTTGACCTGACTCTGGGCGATGTGCACGTGCACGAACGCCATGACGGCATACCCGAGTGGGGCGAGATTGATCTGCGGGCGCCAACTGACCACGACGCCGGCCTTTTCGAGTTTGGTGATGCGCGCCTGAGCGGTGTTGCGGGCGATATTCAGACGCCGGGAGTACTCGCGCACGCCGGCGCGAGGCTCTTCGACGATGAGCCGCAGGATGTCGAGATCGAGCTTGTCGAAGCCGTCCACGGGGTTACTCCCATCACTAGGGGCGGAATTGGTCCAGGTGCGCATACGGTCCACCGAAGCGGCGAACAGATTGAGCACTTGGTAGTTCTTTTCGGGCGGGTATTCACCTTACGGCATTGATATGCGTATGTTCTGGGTCACACGGAGCGCGCCGGGGCCATTCGTCGAGGCCGACCATCGAACTGGTCCCCGCGTCCGCGCCGGGGGCGACACTGCCCCACCGGCGGCTTCGAACAAGTGGAGGGAACAGGCCTGGCTATGGGCTACACGCTTGCGGACAAGATCTGGAACAGCCACCTCGTGCGCTGCGCCGAGGGCGAGCCGGATCTGATCTACATCGACATGCACTTGCTACACGAGGTCAACACTCCGGTCGCGTTCGCGAATCTGCGAGCGGCCGGGCGAACGGTACGCAGACCGGAGCTGACGCTCGGCACGGTCGATCATCAGAACCCGACCGACGATGTGCTGCGCGAGCTCACCGATCCGGCGGCGGCCCTGCAGATCGGTCACATGGAACGCAATTGCCAGGATTTCGGCGTCGAGTTGTACGGACTCGGTGACGCCGCCCGCGGAATTGCCCACGTGATCGGCCCCGAACTGGGGTTGACTCAGCCGGGCATGACGCTGGTGTGCTGCGACTCGCACACCAGCACCCACGGCGCCTTCGGCGCCCTGGCCTTCGGGATCGGCACCAGCCAGGTCGAGCACGTCCTGGCCACCCAGACGTTGCCGATGAATCCGATGAGGAACATGCGTGTGGTGGTCGACGGCCGGCTGCCGGCCGGTGTGACCGCCAAGGACCTGATCCTGGACATCATCGCCCGGATCGGCACCGCCGGCGGGCAGGGCCACGTCATCGAGTACCAGGGCGAGGCGATTCGTGCCCTGTCGATGGAAGGCCGGATGACGGTGTGCAACATGTCCATCGAAGCGGGCGCCCGCGCCGGACTGATCGCTCCCGACGAGGTGACCATCGAATACCTGCGGGGACGCCCGCATGTGCCCACCGGCGCGGCCTTCGACACCGAAGCCGCCTACTGGCGCACGTTCTACTCCGACGACGACGCGGTGTTCGACAAGGAGATCCACCTCGACGCCGGCACGGTTTCTCCGCGCGTATCATGGGGCACCACTCCGGCGCAGACCGTTCCGCTCGACGGCCGCGTCCCCGAACCGGACTCGTTCCTCGACCCGGGTGCCCGTGCCGCGGCCGAACGGGCCCTGACCTACATGGATCTGAAGCCCGGCACCGCCATGCGTGAGATCGAGATCGACGCGGTGTTCATCGGCTCGTGCACCAACGGCCGGATCGAGGACCTGCGGGAAGTGGCCGCGGTGTGGCAGAACCGCCGTATCGCCCCCGGTGTCGAGGTCTTCCTCGTCCCCGGTTCGGAAGCGGTACGGGCCCAGGCGATCACCGAAGGTCTCGACGAGATCTTCACCGCTGCCGGAGTCGACCTGCGCTACTCCGGGTGTTCGTTGTGCGTGGCTCTCAACGAGGACCGCCTGCGCCCCGGACAGCGGGCCGCCTCGACGAACAACCGCAACTTCGAGGGACGGCAAGGGCGAGGGACCCGCACCCATCTGGTCTCTCCTGCCGTGGCCGCCGCCAGCGCCGTCACCGGCCGGCTCACCGCTCCCACCGATCTCGAGGACTGATGACGATGGACACGTTCACCGAACACACCGGAACCGGGGCGCCGCTGCGGATCTCCGACGTCGACACCGACCAGATCATCCCGGCCCGGTTCTGCGCCGGGGTGACCACGGACGGGCTCGCCGACGCACTGTTCGCCGACTGGCGCAGCAATCCCGACTTCGTCCTCGAGCAGCCGGCCTATCGCGACGCCACCGTCCTGGTCGCCGGCGAGGACTTCGGCACCGGCTCGTCCCGGGAGTGGGCGGTGTGGGCTCTGCAGGGCTACGGGTTCCGCGTGGTCATCGCGCCGCGGTTCGGGGATATCTTCCGCGGCAACGCACTGAAGAACGGGCTGCTGACCGTCGAGGTGCCTCAGGACGTCGTCGACCGGATCTGGAAGGACCTCGAGAACCACCCGGAGGTGCCGGTCACCGTCGATCTGGTACGCCTGCAGATTAGCGTCGGCGACACCGTATACCGGTTCCACCTCGACGAGCACACCCGAGGGCGGCTGCTCCACGGCTACGACGACATCGGTCTGACCCTCGTCCATGCGGCCGACATCGACGCATACGAGTGCCGCCGCCGACCCACCCTGCCCACCGCCCGCCGCATCGACCGGCAGGAGGCTCGACATGGCTGAGCCGGCAACCCGGATGCCCGGCGCGATCTCCCCCGAGAAGATCCACACCACCGCCATCCCTCGCCACAATGAGAACTTCTCGGCCCGGTTGCTGGCCGTCCCCGACACCGCCTCGGCCGTCGCCGATGCTCTGGACGAACTGGGGCTCGGCGCCGACATCGACGTGGACACCCTGCAGCCCCTCGTTCCCACCGGACGCGTGTGCGGACCGGCCGTCACCGTGCGCTACGTACCGCTCGGCGGTGATCCGAGCAGCAATCGCCGCAACGGGGAAGGCACCGTCTTCGGGGACCGCGACCTGTACGGTCTCGGCCGCCCCGGCGACATCGCCGTGATGGACTGCTCCGGCTCCCGCTCCGGCGCGGTGATGGGGGCCCTGTCGGCGCGGTGGGCCGTCAAGGCCGGTATCGCCGGCTGCATCGTCGACGGAGCGATACGCGACACCGCCTCGATTCTCGACACCGGTCTGCCGGTGTGGAGCGCGGCACGCCGCCCCGCCGCCGCCCGCTACCGCTACGAGACGGTCCAGCTCAACGGACCGGTCTGTCTCGGCGGCCACCAGGTCCATCCCGGCGACTACCTCGTCGCCGACCGCGACGGCATCTGCATCATCCCGTTCTTCGACGTCCCCCAGGTGGTCGAGCACTGCGAACGCGCTCACCTCGCCGAAACCGCGTTCATCGACCGCATCGATGCGGCCCCCTCTGTCGAAGACCTTGTCGCCGGGCTCGGCTCGGGCGCCACCCCGGCCTGATCGGGCGACCCATCCTCGAAGGAATCACCTTGTCTACCACCGTGCACACTCCCGTGTCCGACTTCTCGCTCGACGATCGCTACGTTCTCGACGACGGCACGGTCTACCTGACCGGCATCCAGGCCCTGGTGCGGACCTTGCGCGACCGGGCGATCCTCGACCGCCGCCACGGTCGGCGCACCGCCTCGTTCGTCTCCGGCTACGAGGGCTCTCCGCTGGCCGGCTACGACCTCGAGATCGCCCGCAAGAAGAAGATCCTGGACGGTTTCGACATCGTGCACCGGCCGGCGGTCAACGAAGAGCTCGCCGCCACCTCCGTGCTCGGCACCCAGATGGCCCCGCAGGTGGGCCGGATGCGCACCGACGCGGTGACCGGCTACTGGTACGGCAAATCGCCCGGCCTCGACCGTGCCTCGGACGCCATCCGTCACGCCAACCTCGTCGGCACGGATCCGCGTGGCGGCGCCGTCGCCTTGGTCGGCGACGACCCCGGTGGGAAGTCCTCGAGCCTGGCCTGCGCCTCCGAGGTAGCCATGGCCGATCTGCTGATCCCCACCTTGTACCCGGCCGATCCGCAGGAAGTCCTCGACTACGGACTGCACGCACCGTTCCTGTCCCGCTTCACCGGGCTGTGGTCGGGGCTGAAGATCGTCACCGCCGTGGCCGACGGGGCCGGCACCGCCGTGGTGCACCCGGACCGGATCGACCCCAGTTTCGGCGACCTGGGCCCGAGCACCTACACCCCCAGCGCCCACCTGGTCGGACCGAACCTGCTGACCCTCGAACGCAGCCAACTGCACGATCGACTACCGCGGGCCCTCGAGTACGCGCGCATCAACCACCTCAACCGCATCGTGTGCTCCGGACCGGACGATCGCATCGGCCTGGTCACCTCCGGCAAGACGTACCTCGACCTGCGCGAAGCGCTCACCGTCCTCGGACTCGACGAAACCGACCTGCGCCGCTTCGGTATCCGCATCCTCAAACTCGGGATGATCTATCCCGTCGATCCGCAGATCGTGCACACCTTCGCCGACGGCCTGACCGAGATCATCGTCGTCGAGGAAAAACGTGCGTTCCTCGAAACCGCCCTTCGCGACATCCTCTACCGTCGCCCCGACGCGCCGCTGGTGCTCGGCAAGACCGACCCGACCGGAAAGCCGCTGGTCAACGCCTTCGGGGAGCTCGACGCCGATCTGATCGCCGGCGCTCTGGCGCGCCGTCTCGGCGGCGAATACGAGATCGAACCGGTCCAGCGCTGGCGCGAACGACCCCAACGGTCGCGGATCGTGTTGCCGCTGCTGGCCCGCACCCCCTACTTCTGCTCCGGCTGCCCGCACAACTCCTCGACCAAAGTGGCCCCGGACACCCTCATCGGCGGCGGCATCGGCTGCCACGCGATGGTGATGATGATGGACGACAAGCAGGTCGGCGACGTCATCGGCCTGACCCAGATGGGCGGGGAAGGCGCCCAGTGGATCGGTATGGCCCCGTTCCTCGAAGAGGATCACTTCGTGCAGAACGTCGGCGACGGCACGTTCATGCACTCCGGCAGCCTCGCGCTGCGCGCCGCCGTCGCCTCGGGCGAGAACATCACCTACAAACTGCTCTACAACGCCACCGTCGCCATGACCGGCGGACAGGACCCGGTGGGCGCCATGCCGCTCGACCGGATCACCCGCCTGCTGCTCGCCGAAGGCGTGCGCAAGATCGTCGTCACCACCGAGGACCGCACCCGGATCAAGGCCCTGCGTCTGCCCCGCGGGGTCGACGTGCGTGACCGCGACGAGCTCGTGCAGGTCCAGCAGGAACTGGCCACCGTGCCCGGTGTGACCGTGCTGATCCATGACCAGGAATGCGCCGCCGAAAAGCGGCGCAAGCGCAAGCGCGGCACGATCGACACCCCCACCACCCGGGTGATGATCAACGAACGCATCTGCGAAGGCTGCGGCGACTGCGGCGAGAAGTCGAACTGCCTGTCGGTGCATCCGGTCGAGACCGAGTTCGGTCGCAAGACCACCATCCACCAGTCCTCGTGCAACCTCGACTACTCGTGCCTGAAAGGCGACTGCCCGTCGTTCGTGACCATCACCCCCGGCCCGGTCGAGCAGCGCACCCCGGTGCCGGACATCACCACAGGCCTGATCAGAGACCCTGAATTCACCTCAATGGAAGGCGAATTCGGAATGCGCATCCTCGGTGTCGGCGGCACCGGTGTCGTCACGGTCTCGCAGATCCTGGCCACTGCCGCGGTGATCGACGGCAAGTTCGTGCGCAGCCTCGACCAGACCGGCCTGGCGCAGAAGGGCGGCGCGGTCGTCTCCGACCTCAAGCTCGGCCCTCACCCCTTCGAGCAGGGCCCGAAGATCGGTCAGGGCCGGTGCAACCTGTACCTGGCGTGTGACTCGCTGGTGGGCACCGACCCGACCAATCTGAAGGCCGCCGATCCGGACACCACGATCGCGGTGGTCTCGACCACCGAGATCCCGACGGGGCAGATGGTCGTCGACACCTCGGTGCACTTCCCCGGGCTGGGCACGATCCGCACCGCCGTCGACGGTGCCACCCGCCGCGCCGTCTATCTCGACCCGGCCACCCTGTCGCGCGAGTTGTTCGGCGACGAGCAGTACACCAACATGCTCCTAGTCGGTGCCGCCTACCAGACGGGGGTCCTGCCGATCGCCGCCCACGCGATCGAACGCGCCATCACCCTCAACGGCGCCGCCGTCGATGCGAACCTGCAGGCCTTCCGCCGCGGCCGCCAGGCCGTCGCCGACCCTGAGGCACTCGCCGTCGCGATCGAAGCCAACCGTCGCGCCGTGTTCACCCCCGCCCCGCCGTCGGCTCGGGCACTGCATATCGCCGCCAACGTCCGCGCCGAAGACGGCTCAGAACTGGCCCGTCTCGTCGCCCTACGCACCGCCGACCTGATCGACTACCAGGACAGCACCTACGCAACCGAGTACGCACTCTTCGTCGAACGAGTCCGCGCCAGGGAGGCCGTCGCAGTCGACGGATCGACGACCCTGGCCGAGACGGTCGCACAGAACCTCTACAAGCTCATGGCCTACAAGGACGAATACGAGGTCGCTCGCCTGGCACTCGACCCCGCCTTCGACGCCGCGGTGACAGACACCTTCGGCACGAGCGCCAAGCGAGCGGTGCGGTTGCACCCGCCGCTGCTGCGTGCGATGGGCATGAAGAACAAGCTCTCGCTCGGCTCATGGGTCAACCCCGGATTCAAGACCCTGCATCGCATGCGGCGCATCCGCGGCACCAGGCTCGACATCTTCGGCTACCACCGCATCCGGAAGATGGAACGCGCCCTGATCGACGAATACCGCACCGTCATCGAAACCCTGCTGCAGGACCTGACCCCCGCCATCCTGGCCGCCGCCGTCGACATCGCCGCCCTGCCCGACATGATCCGCGGATACGAGCAGATCAAGGTCGCCAACGTCGAGGCCTACCACCGGCGACTGACCGAACTGCTGGCCGCCTACCCGAACCAGGATGCGGTGATCGCGCCAGCCTGCTGATCGCACGCTCACCCCCCCACAGCGTGGACTCTCGTGGGGCCCGGCAACGAGCTGGGCCCACAAGGGGCCGCGGACCAACGAAAGGTATCTCGTGACTACCCCGGAACCGATCCTGCTGATCGACGGTGCCCGCCGCCAATGCACGGTGGCCTTCGCGCGCGCACCAGGTGGTGAAGGCCCGCCACGCCGAGGCGTAGGTGCGGCGGGTGCCGGCGGCCCGGGCCGACGCCACCGACTCCGCGATCCGCGCCGCCGCGGCAGGTGCGAGGTCCGGCAGCGCCGGCTCCAAAGCCCCCTCCACCGTCTCGACCGCTGCGAGAGGTCCGTCTGTTGCTGGTTCCGGCTGGTGGTCCACGGTCGGGCACGGTACCGGAGGCCTCCGACACCGTCCCGGCGACCGAAAGTGTGCTCACCTCGGGGTTCGTCGGAATAGCTGCGTAAATGGCAATTTTCAGCACCATCCGGTTGGTCGTAGACCGAATGCAGCAGGGTCTTCGTCGTCCCCGCAAGCGGGCGGTATCCCTAGGCCACGACGACCTCGGCGTGACAGCCGCGAAGTTCTTCGCGCAGGGGTGCAGCACCTCTGCCACAAGTCGCCGGGCAGGGTCGCTCCGATCGCCGACGTCAGCCTGCGAGGGCATCGGAGGTCACCCCCTTCACCCCGGTCAGCCCGCGGTCGACCAGGGATCGGGAAGAGGTCGGCCAGCCAGCCCCGTCCTCGGCGGAAGTGGCATCCAAACCCAGGATCTCGCGGTAGCCGTTGACGTTGCCTGGACGTTCTGGCTCGTCCCCGCAACGACAAGCCCGCCGAGACCGTCACCGACCCTGCCGAGGAGGTGAGACTGGCCTTGACTGCATGACCCATCGAGGAGTCACGCGACGACGTCGCACAGCCGGCACCGGCTCGCCGGGGTGCCCGGCCGATGGCAGCTGTACGCGCTCACCGACGCGATCACGGACGCGCCCCCGATCGCGCACCGCAGGTACTGCGGGCGGCCGCGGCTCGCCCCACGCCCGGCAGCACCGGCAGGCGCGGTGAGGGTGGACCGGACGCCGGAACGAACAGGCGAAACCCTCCCCACGGTTCGTGCGGCCTTCCTAGACTCGGGGTATGACAGCGCTGCGAATCTCCGACGAACCCGTCGACCACTCGAAGATCGAGAAGCGGGCACCGTCGGTGGCTCAGCTCTTCCTCGATCGTGTCGCGGCCAGCCCCGGCACGGAGGCGTTCCGGTTCCCGAAGGACGACGGCTGGCAGAGCGTGACGTGGCAGCAGGTCGGTGACCGTGTCCGCCTGCTCACGGCCGGGCTGATCGCGCTCGGCGTCGAGCCCGAGGACCGTATCGCGCTGGCGTCGTCGACCCGGTACGAGTGGGTGATCGTCGACCTCGCGGTGATGTGCGCGGGCGCCGCGACCACGACGGTCTACCCCACCACCAAGGCTCCCGACGTGGGGTTCATCGTGTCCAACTCGGGCAGCCGCGTGGTCGTCGCCGAGGACAGGACGCAGGTCGACAAGCTCGTCGAGCAGCGCGCACAGCTGCCGCACGTGCAGCAGGTGGTGGTGATCGACGGCCCCGGGGACGGGGACTGGGTGATCACCCTGGCCGACCTCGAGGAGCGGGGCAGGCAGCTGATCGCGGAGTCGCCGAACGTCGTCGAGGATCGGGTCCGGGAGATCCGGCCGGAGCACCTCGCCACTCTCATCTACACGTCCGGCACCACCGGCAAGCCCAAGGGCGTGCGGCTGCCGCACTCGGCGTGGACGTACACCGCCGCCGCCGTCGATGCCCTCGGCATTCTCGGCCCGGACGATCTGCAGTACCTGTGGTTGCCCCTGTCGCACGTGTTCGGCAAGGTGCTGCTGAGCCTGCCCCTGCAGGTGGGCATGCCCACCGCCATCGACGGCCGGGTCGAGAAGATCGTCGAGAACCTCGCCGTCGTGCGGCCGACCTTCATGGGCGCGGCCCCACGCGTCTTCGAGAAGGCCCACGCGCGCATCGAGGCGATGATGGAGGAGGAGGGCGGCGCCAAGAAGAAGATCTTCGACTGGGCCGTCGGGGTCGGAACGCGGGTCTCGAAGGCCAAGCAGGAGGGCCGCAACCCGTCGCTGCTGGACCGGTTGCAGTACAAGGTCGCCGACAAGCTCGTCTTCTCCAAGATCCGGGAGCGGTTCGGCGGCCGGCTGAGGTTCTTCGTCTCCGGGTCCGCCCCGCTGGACCGCGAGGTCGCACAGTGGTTCGATGCCGTCGGCATCATCGTCCTCGAGGGGTACGGGCTGTCGGAGACCTCCGCCGCGACGTTCCTCAACCGGCCGCTCGCCTACCGCTTCGGCACGGTCGGCTGGCCCTTCCCGGAGACCGAGGTCAAGATCGCCGAGGACGGGGAGATCCTCATCAAGGGTCCCGGTGTGATGAGCGGTTACCACGATCGTCCCGACGCGGACGCCGAGGCGTTCGAGGACGACGGCTGGTTCCACACCGGCGACATCGGCGAGGTGGACTCCGACGGGTTCCTGCGGATCACCGACCGCAAGAAGGACATGTTCAAGACCTCGCAGGGCAAGTACGTCGCGCCCTCCGCCATCGCCGCGACCTTCAAGGGCCTGTGCCCGTACGCGAGCGAGATCATCGTCCACGGCGAGGGCCGGCCGTACTGCGTGGCGCTGGTGGGCCTCGATCCGGAGGCGATCCACGAGTGGGCCCAGAAGAACGGCATGGGCGACAGGTCGTTCGCGGAGATCGCCCGGGACGAGAAGACCCGTGAGCTGATCGCCGGGTACATCGACCAGCTCAACGAGCAGCTCAACCGATGGGAGGAGGTCAAGAAGTTCACCATCATCGACCGCGAGCTGTCGGTCGAGGCCGGGGACCTCACGCCGAGCATGAAACTGCGCCGCAAGATCGTCATCGACAACTTCTCCGACCGGCTCACCGGGCTGTACGGATAGGCGGCCTATCCTCGGATACATGACGAGTAGTGCGCGACCGAATTTTACCCAGTACGTCGGATACCTGTTCGGCCGCACGCTCCCCGACTCGCTCCAGGACTGGGTCCGCAACGACCTCGTCGGGCCCGGCGCGACGATGCGTTACCTCGTGCGGTTCACCCTGCCGATCGTGCCGTTCCTGGCGCTGTTCCTGCTCATCCCCGGGCCGGTGTGGATTCCGCTGGCGATGATGGCGCTGCTCTTCATCCCGCTGGTGTACTTCGCGATCGCCCTGATGCAGATCTGGCGGCGGCACCGCCTGGAGCAGCACGGCCTCGACCCCAACCTGCTCGGTGAGAAGGCGCGGGTGCGGGCCGACCGCGAACGCAACGAGTACGAGCGGCGATTCGGGCGCTGAGCCGAGCGGGAGTTTCCTGCGCCGAGGGGGCCGCTACGTAGCGCCCCACTCGCATGTCGGCGCGGCAACCTCCCCCTCGACGCGGTGCCCTGGGAGCACGGGGTCCTAGGACAGCACCTCGACGAGCGTGGTCGCCGAGTCACCCGTCATGTACCGCTCGACGCTGTCGAGGTGCCTGCGCCAGAACGCTTGCGCCGCCTCGGCATCGTCTCCTCGCAGCAACGTGACGAGCTTGCGGTTGGCGCGCAACGCCGCGGACGCCCCGGGGCGTTCCGCCGAATCGGCGCGCGTGGACAGATACAGCGCATTGTGTGCGTCCATGATGTCGAGCAGCATCCCCGCGAGCGCCGCCATCGTCTGGTTCCCGGCGAGTTCCATCACCGCCCGGTGCACCTCGGTGTCGTACTTGGCGAAGGCGGCGGGGTCGTCGAGGAGTTCCTCGCCCCGCTCGACCAGTTCGGCGAGCGTGTCGATGCGCCCGGCGGGGGCGGCGGCGAGCAGGCCGACGGCGTCCACCTCGAGTTCGGTGCGGGCGCGGTAGACGTCGGCCAGCGGGACACCCCGGTACTGCAGCAGCAGCCCGGTGTAGCGGGCGGCGGTCGAGCCGTCCGGCGCCTGCACGCGGGCACCGCCGTGGGCGCCGCGCAGGACGGTGATGATGCCTTCCGACTCGAGAATGCGGAACGCCTCCCGCAACGTGGGCCGGGAAACGCCGAAGCGTTCCATCAGTGCGGCCTCGTTCGGCAACGGCTCGCCGGCGTGCAGTTCCCCGGTGATGATCTGGCGGCGCAGGCTCGCGGCGATCAGTTCACCTGCCTTGGGCACGCGAACGACCGTCGAGCTTCCGTCGAGTGGCATTTCACCGTCCTGTGTGCGTCATCCATCCCAGCCCCGATGGCACTTAGGATACAAGAATCTACCGGTTTGAAATCTAAAGAGGCAGATGATCTGTCTCTATCTGTCCCACGCCGAGTGGACGCCGTCACCCCACTACTCTCGGCGGTATGAGCGAACCCTCCACCAACGACGTTCCGGCCACCGCCGACCTCGCCGACGAGATCGGCCCCGACATCCGCAGTTGCGACACGCAGTTCGTCCAGTTCGGCGGCCGCGAGGTCTTCGCCGGCCGGATCACCACCATCCGCTGCTTCCAGGACAACCTGCTCGTCAAGCAGACCCTGGGCGAGCCCGGCAACGGCGGCGTCCTCGTCGTCGACGGCGATGCCAGCGTGCACACCGCCCTCGTCGGCGACATCATCGCCGGCCGCGGCGTCGACAACGGCTGGGCCGGTGTCGTCGTCAACGGCGCCGTCCGCGACTCGGCCATCCTGCGCACCCTCGCGATCGGCATCAAGGCGCTCGGCACCAACCCGCGCAAGAGCACCCAGACCGGGTCCGGCGAGAAGAACGTGCCGGTGGAGTTCGGCGGCGTCACGTTCAACCCGGGCGAGATGCTCTACAGCGACCACGACGGGATCGTCGTCCGCGCCGAGGACCGATAGGGAACCGGCACGCTCGTGGCGCTGCGAACGGCGCGGACCTCCCTGCGTGCCGCAAGGCGGAACCGGTCCGGCCGCACGAACACGCCTCCTGACGTCGCGGGCCGCCGTCCTCTCAGCCGATGGTGGCGAGGTTCGGCGGCAGTGCCCACACTGGAGGGATCACGGCCGCACGTGCGGCCCGCGACGTCAGGAGGCCCTCATGGGCGACAACAACCCGTTCGGATTCGACCCGGAAGACCTCGACCGCGTCTTCCGCGACGCCGGGGAAGGGTTGCGGGACCTGGCCGCCAAGATCGGCCGGTTCGTCGAGCAACCGGACGCCGGGATTCCGTGGTCGAGCATCTTCCCCGACCTCGGCGGCGCGCCGCGCACCCGCCCGGCACCGCCCACCGCCGGCGAGACCGGCGACGGCGTGTGGGTGATCTACACGCTCGACGGCGACGGAACCGCCCGCGTCGAGCAGGTTTTCCCCACCGAACTCGAGGCGCTGCGCGCCCACAAGAACAACACCGACCCGCTCCGGTCGGTGCGCTTCCTGCCCTACGGCGTCACCGCCGGCATCCTGGACCGGCGCGAGGACAAGGACCCGGACGAAACCGACTGACAGCACCTCCGAGACAGCCTTCGCCTCCCGCACCCGGGGCATCACCTGCGGGCCGAGCCGGTGTGGGGAGGTCGACCGAAAACGAGTGCGCCCCGGCCCGTATGCGCGCAAACTGGTAACCAGGAGGTCATCATGCGAGCGCTGAAGGGCCTGCTCAATGCGGTGCTGGGGATTCTCACGGCCGTGCTCGGGGCGGTGGTGGGGATCCTTGCGGCGGTGGTGTGGCTCGTCGGTGGGCTACTGTGCGTGACGATCATCCTGATTCCGCTGGGTATTCCCGTCATGAGGCTCGCCCGCCGTCTGTTCGCCCTCGGCAAACAGGTGCGGCGTCTCCCCTGAACGTCGCAGGGGATCGAGGATTTCGGAGACTGCAGCTGTGGTCGCACCGGCGCTGCAGGCCGTCACCTCGAGGCTCACGCCCCGGCCGTCACGCGTGCGGCGGCGGCCCCGATCTCCACGATGTCCCCGACGTGCAGCTGCCGCCCGCGCCGCACCTCCACCTCCCCGTTGACGCTGACGAGTCCCTCGGCGATCACTTCCTTCGCCTCGGCGCCGGATTCGATCAGGCTCGCCAGCTTGAGGAATTGACCGAGCCGGATGGACTCGTCGCGGATGGGCACTTCGAACACGTCGGACATGAGGCCAGTCTCTCACCCGCAGTGCTTTCGACCCGCCCGACCTCGACCCGCCCGCCCGGCCCACGCCGGGCCCCGTTCTCACGCACACTGGACGAGTGAGCCGACCCGGTATCGTCTGGTTCCGCCGCGATCTGCGGCTGCGGGACCTGCCCACCCTGTTGTCCGTCGCCGACACCTCCGACCGGGCACTCGCGCTGTTCGTGCTCGACGAGTCGCTGCTGCGCCCGTCCGGATCCCCGCGCCGCACCTTCCTGATGCGGTGCCTGCGCGCCCTCGACGAGGACCTGGGCGGACGGCTGCTCGTCACCCACGGCGACCCCGTCACCGTCGTCCCGGCACTCGCCCGGGAACTCGACGCCGACGCGGTGCACATCAGTTCCGACCACGGCCCCTACGGCACCCGCCGCGACGAGGCCGTCGAGCGGGCGCTCGGCGATGTCCCGCTGGTGCGCACCGGCTCGCCCTACGCCGTCGCGCCCGGCCGCGTCCGTAAGCCCGACGACACCCCCTACAAGGTGTTCACCCCCTTCCAGCGGGCGTGGCACGAACACGGCTGGCGAGCCCCGGCCGCCACCGACGCCGGCACCGTCGACTGGATCGACCCCGGCAATCTCGACGCGCGGGTGCCGATCCCCGGCGACGACGACCTCGACGGGGTCACGCTGCCAGCCGCCGGGGAAGCCGCCGCGCTGCACCGCTGGCACGAGTTCCGCGACGACGACCTGCCGCACTACGACACCGAGCGGGACCGGCCGGACCTCGACCGCACCAGCCGGCTCTCCCCCTACCTGAAGTTCGGGTGCATCCACCCGCGCACCCTGCTGCACGACGTGCGATCCGACCACGGCGGCGCGGCGAACCGGCTGCGCAGCGAACTGGCCTGGCGCGACTTCTATGCGGACGTGCTGTACCACCGGCCCGACACGGCCCGCCGCAACTACAACCGCCGCTTCGACGACATCACCTACGACAGCGGCCCCGACGCCGAACGTGCCTTCGCCGCATGGAAGGAGGGCCGTACCGGCTTCCCCATCGTGGACGCTGGCATGCGGCAGCTGCTCGCCGAGGGCTGGATGCACAACCGGCTCCGCATGATCGTCGCGTCCTTCCTCGCCAAGGATCTGCACCTGCCCTGGTGGTGGGGCGCCCGGCATTTCATGAACCGGCTCGTCGACGGCGACCTGGCCTCGAACCAGCACGGGTGGCAGTGGACCGCCGGCAGCGGCACCGACGCCGCGCCCTACTTCCGGGTGTTCAACCCGATCACGCAGGGGGAGAAGTTCGATCCGACGGGTAATTACGTGCGCCGTTGGGTACCCGAGCTGCGGGGCGTGAACGGCAAACGCGTGCACCGGCTCCCGGACGGTCCGGCGGACGGGTACCCGGCGCCGATCGTCGACCACGCCCACGAACGGCAGGTGGCACTCGACCGGTACGGGCGGATCAGCGGAAAAGGCTGACCCATCCGGGCCGCGCACCGCTCCGAATGCCGATGGGACGGACCACCCCCGTCCCGGACGGACAACCGAGAGGAACACGACAATGCGAGAACTCGTCGAAACGGCGTTCATGGCGATCCACACTCCTCTGGTGAACGCATACACCATTCTCATCAACATGATTCCCAGCTGATTCCACAGCGGCGCCGGGAGTTCTCCCGGCGCCGCTCCCGCACACCCGGACCAGGCCGAGGAAGGCACGATGGGCATCACGTACTCGAGCGTCGTCGACGCGCCACGCCGCGACGTCTTCGATTGGCACAGCCGACCGGGTGCGGTCAGGCGCCTGCTCCCCCCGTGGCAGCCGCTGCGGGTGATCACCGAATCCGACTCCCTCGAGTCGGGCCGGGCCGTCCTCGGTCTGCCGGGCGGATTGCGCTGGATCGCCGATCACCAGCCCGACGCCTACGACCCGCCCGCACGGTTCGTCGACAGCGTCGGCCGCGACGGGCTCACGTCGCTGCCCGCGGGGATCGCCGTGTCGTGGCGGCACGAGCACACCTTCGAGGCCCTCGGCGACCGGCGCACCCGCGTCACCGACCGGGTCTACACGCCCGTCCCGGAGCAGCTGCTGAAGCAGACCTTCCTCTACCGGCACCGCCAGCTCGCCCACGACCTCGCCGCCCACCAGTGGTCACACGAGCAGGGGGTGCGGCCCGCCACGGTCGCCGTCACCGGGACGTCGGGCCTGGTCGGCACCGCACTGACCGCTTACCTGAGCACCGGCGGTTATCACGTCGTCAGCCTCGTACGCGGCGAACCGCGCGGCGACGACGAACGTCGCTGGGATCCGAACGACCCCGCACCCGACCTGCTCGAGGGGATCGACGCCGTCGTCCACCTCGCCGGCGCCTCGATCTCCGGGCGCTTCAGCGACGCCCACAAGACCGCGATCCGGGACAGCAGGATCGAACCCACCCGGCTGCTGGCAGATCTCGCGGCACGCACTCCGAACGGACCCGCGACGTTCGTGTCCGCGTCGGCGATCGGGTTCTACGGCTACGACCGCGGCGACGAGCCGCTCACCGAGGATGCGCAGCGCGGCACCGGGTTCCTCGCCGACGTCGTCGCCGACTGGGAGGCCGCCACCGCGCCCGCCGCCGCGGGCGGGCTGCGCGTGGTACTGGTGCGGACCGGGATCGTGCAGACACCGCGCGGCGGGCCGCTGCAGTTGCAGCGACCCCTGTTCGAGGCCGGGCTCGGCGGCCGGCTCGGCACCGGCCGGCAGTGGCTGTCGTGGATCGACCTCGACGACCTGCTCGACGTCTACCACCGGGCCCTCGCCGACCCTCGCATCGCGGGCCCCATCAATGCCGTTGCGCCGGAGCCGGTTCGCAACGACGAATACACCCGCACCCTGGCGCGGGTGCTGCACCGGCCGGCGCTGCTGCCGGTGCCCGGGTTCGGACCGCGGCTGTTGCTCGGCGAGGAAGGCGCGCGTGAGGTCGCCACGGCCGACCAGTGCGTCGTCCCGCGGTGCCTGGTCGACCACGGGCACCGCTTCCGCCGGCCGAAGCTCGAGGCCTGCCTGCGGCACCAACTCGGCCACATCGTGGAGAACGGATGAGTGGAGAACGGATGAGCTCCCCTCCGCTGCGCATCCTCGTCACCGGGGCGACCGGCTACATCGGGGGCCGGCTCGCCCCGCTGCTGATCGACGCGGGGCACCGGGTGCGGGTACTGGCCCGGACCCCCGACAAGTTGCGGGACGTGCCGTGGGCCGGCGACGTCGAGATCGTGCGCGGCGACTTGACCGACCCGGAGTCCCTGGCCGTCGCCTGCCGGGACATCGACGTCCTGTACTACCTGGTGCATTCGATGGGCGGGCGCGGCGAATTCATCGACACCGAACGCGCGGAGGCCGAGAACGTCGCCGCCGCGTCCCGGGCGGCCGGGGTGCAGCGCATCGTGTATCTCGGTGGGCTGCACCCGGACACGGCCGATCTCTCCACGCATCTGCGTTCCCGGGAGCAGGTGGGCCGGATCCTCGTGGAGTCCGGCGTGCCCACCCTGGTGCTGCAGGCCGGGGTGGTGATCGGTTCGGGCTCCGCGTCGTTCGAGATGATCCGGCACCTGAGCAACCGTCTGCCCCTGATGACCACCCCGAAGTGGGTGAACAACAAGATCCAGCCCATCGCGGTGCGCGACGTGCTGCATTACCTGGTGGGCGCGGCCACCGCTCCCCTCCCCCGCAGCCGCACCTACGACATCGGCGGCCCGGACGTGCTGCGCTACGGCGAGATGATGCAGGTGTACGCCGAGGTCGCGGGCCTGCGCCGGCGCCGCATCCTGGTGCTGCCCGTTCTCACTCCGAAGCTCGCGGGCCTGTGGATCGGGCTGGTCACCCCGATCCCGCCGTCGCTGGGCCGGGCGCTGATCGAGTCGTTGAGCAACGACGCGGTGGTCGCCGAACACGATATCGACGAGGTGATCCCGCCGCCGCCCGGCGGACTGACCGGCTACCGCGAGGCGGTCCGTCTGGCCCTGCACAAGCTCGAGCGCGGTGACGTCGAAACCACCTGGGCGAGTGCGTCGCCCGTCGGCGCCCCCGCCGAACCGCTGCCGTCCGACCCGCACTGGGCGGGGGAGGCGGTCTTCGTCGACGAGCGCGTTATCGACTGCGACACCGACGCCGGCACGGTGTGGGAGGTGGTCGAGAGCATCGGCGGCGAGAACGGCTGGTACTCCTTCCCGCTCGCCTGGACGATCCGCGGGTGGCTCGACCGGTTCGTCGGCGGCGTCGGTCTGTCCCGGGGCCGCCGGAACCCGCGCACCCTGCACACCGGGGACGCGCTCGACTTCTGGCGCGTCGAGCGCCTCGAACGTCCCACCCTGCTGCGGCTGCGGGCCGAGATGCGGGCGCCGGGCGGGGCGTGGCTCGAGTGGCGCATCGAGCCGCTCGATCCCGGCCGGGCCCGGCTGCACCAGCGGGCGATCTTCTTTCCGAAAGGGCTTGCGGGACGGATCTACTGGTATGCGCTCGTGCCGTTCCACGGCATCATCTTCAAGGGCATGCTCGAGAACATCGCCGGCACCGCGCACCGCACGTCGGGGCCGAATGTCACATACGGTCACGTGAAGTGATGCGGTGTGACATTCGGCCCGCGGAAGGACGGCAGTAGCCGCCGCGCGGCCGTCAGTTCGGCGCGGGCTGCCGCCCGTGTTCGGCCTCGCGCTGGGCCACACCCTCGGCGGACTCGGCGAAGTGCGGCGTGTCGAACACCTCGCCGCCCAGCGGATCCTCCGGGTGGGCGTCGTCTGCGATTGCGACCTGCCCGGTCTGCGCGTCGACGCTGACGGAATTCGCGGGCACCTCGTGCACGGCGACGACGAGGCGGGCGGGCGCACCGGGCTCCACGACTCCGTTCCGGCTCGGATCCAGGCCGGCGAACGTGGCGGAGATTCCCGGCCGGTGGCCGGCCTTGTGCCCACCCGGGGCGGCGGCCGGTTCCCGCACGGCCACCTGCAGGTACCGGGGGGCGGTGGCGACCTCGTACCGGAACGCCTTCAGCATCGACACGCACGCCAGCACCATGACGATCGAGAACGGGACCGCCGTCACGATCGACGCCGTCTGCAGGGCGGTCAGCGACCCGCTGCCGCCGACGATCAGCAGCACCGCGGCGGCCACACCCTCGAGCACCGACCAGTAGACACGGGTGATCTTCGGTGTCTCGAGGTTACCGCCGGTGGAGAGGATGTCGATCACCAGCGACCCGGAGTCCGACGACGTGACGAAGAAGAACACGACGACGACGATCGCGAGCAGACTGGTCAGGACGGACAGCGGCAGACCGTCGAGCAGCACGAACAGCGACGTGTTGGTGTCCACCGTGCCGTCGGCGGCGAGCATGTCGCCGTCGTTGCGCTGCCGCAGGATCCCGGCGTTGCCGAAGATGGTGAACCACAGCGACGCGACGAGGGTGGGGGCGAGCAGGACACCGAAGACGAACTCGCGGATCGTGCGACCGCGGGAGATGCGGGCGATGAACATACCGACGAACGGCGCCCAGCTCATCCACCAGCCCCAGTAGAAGACGGTCCACGCCCCCGACCAGCCGTCCTCGGCGAACGGCGCGGTGCGCAGCATCAGTTCGGGCAGGGCCTGCACGTAGCCGCCGAGGTTCTGCACCCACGACTGCAACAGGAACAGCGTCGGCCCGAGCAGCAGGACGAACACCGCGAGTCCCGCCGCGAGTGCCATGTTGATGTTGGACAGCCACTTGAGGCCGCGCGAGACGCCGGACACCACCGAGAAGGTTGCCAGCCCCGTCACCCCGACGATCAGCGCGACGGTGAGCCAGTTTCCGGTCTCCACCCAGCCCAGGTAGTCGAGGCCCGCGGAGATCTGCTGGACGCCGAAGCCCAGCGACGTCGCGACACCGAAAAGGGTTCCCACGATGGCGATCGCGTCGATCGCGTGCCCGATCGGACCCTCCACGCGGGCGCGCCCGAGCAGCGGTTCGAGGAGCCAGCGCACGGACAGCGGACGGCCCTTGCGGTACGTCATGTACGCCAGGCCGAGGCCGACGACGACGTAGATCGCCCACGCGTGCAGGCCCCAGTGGAACAGGGTCAGCTCCATCGCCTGGTTCGCGGCGGCGTCCGTGGAGCCGGGGATGCGTCCCGCCTGCGGGGGATCCACGTAGTGCGACAGGGGTTCCGCGACACCGTAGAACACCAGTCCGATACCCATGCCGGCGCTGAAGAGCATCGCGAACCACGAGAAGGTTCCGAACTCGGGTTGCTCGTCGTCGCGGCCGAGCTTGATGTTGCCGATGCGGCTGATCCCGCAGTACAGCGCGAAGATCACGAATCCGGTGGCGATCAGGATGTACCACCAGCCGACGCCGTCGGTGACGGCGCGGTTGAGCGAATCGAACGCCCCCTCGGCCGACCCTGCGTAGACGACCGCAAAGGCGATCAGCCCCAGGATCACCAGCGAGGCGGGGACGAACACGGGCTTGCGCAAGCCTCGCCATGCGTCGCGAATCATCTTCACCAGCTCCTCGTGTCGCGGCGAGCCGGATCCGGCGCTCGGAGGGCTCACCCACGTCGCGAATCGAACCTAACAGAGCCGGCGCGCGCCCGCGGGAAACGCAACCGAGCACCCGCGCCACCCCCGCCGGGGGCCGAATGTCACATGCGATCGATCGAGCTGATGCACTGTGACATTCGGCCGGGCGGAGCGGAACCGGTACGAGTCCGGTACGCGCAGAAGGCGGTTCACACGGTGCAGAGCGGTTTGATCTCCTGCAGGCCCTCCGTGGTGGGCGAGGTGAGCATGAGGCAGCTGTTGTAGCCCTGCTGCTCGACCACGGTCCGGATCTGCTGCCACGCAGCGTCGTCCACGACGGGCGAACGCGACAGTACGAACCCGGAGATCCGGGTCGGGTCCCCCACGAACGCCCACGAGTAGTCGTCCGCGAGGTAGCTCACGATGTAGTTGCTCGGACCGTCCAGCGAATCCTGGGACGGCACACCGGGGAAGCTCACGTGCAGCGACGCGGTGTCGTTGACCCGCGCGTTGCCGACGATCCCCCGTCGCTCACCGGTGACCGTGGTGCACGAGTTCTCCACCCGCACGTTGCGCTCGTCGAGCAGGGTGTAGTTCGCCGTGGTGTCGCGCACGCAGTCGAGATTGAACGGCGCGGGATTGGCGGCCAGCTGATACCAGGTGCCCATGTACCGGTTCACGTCCAGCTCCGCCACCGGGGTGAGCGGGGCTGCCTGCGCCGGTGCCGCCATGAGGGCGGCGCCCGCGGCGGCCAGGACGGCCGCCGCGAGGCCTCGGATCGTTCGTCTCACGTCGCTCCTCGGGTCCTACCGGGTCCGGGTCACTGCTGCGGCGCCGGCGGCAGCAGGACGGTGTCGATGAGGTAGACGGTCGCGTTGGCCGTCTTCACGCCGCCACAGATAACGTTGGCGTCGTTCACCTTCCATTCGTCGCCTTCACCGGTCACCTCGACGGTACCGCCCTGAACGGTGGTCTGGGTACCTTCGATGTCCGACGGCGCGATCTGGCCGGGCACGACATGGTAGGTGAGAATGGTGGTGAGGGTGGCCGTATCGGTCTTCAGGCTCTCGATGGTTGCCGGATCGACCTTGGCGAAGGCGTCGTCGACCGGCGCGAACACGGTGAACTCGCCGCTGTTGAGCGTGTCGACGAGATTCACCTGCGGGTTGAGCTGCCCGCTGATCGCCGCGTTCAACTGGGTCAGAATCGGAATGTCGGCGACGGCAGTCCCGACGGGTTGCTGCGCGATGGCCTCCAGCGAACCCGGCCCGCTGGGAACCTGCTCGGCGTACGCGGCGCAACCCGGACCCACCGGGGCCGACGCCATGGCCTCGGTGGTGGGCGACATCGCCGACGTGGCGCTCTCCATCGCCGACGTAGCCGACGACGAACCCGAGTCGTCGGACGAGCACGCCGCGACACCCATCATCGCCATTGCGCCGATTCCGACTGCCGCCAAGCTCTTTCGCGTGTTGATAACCATGGCCCCAATTCCCTTCGGTGTCGTGGTCCTTGCGACCACGTCGGTCAGGTGTGTCATCTGCCATTCGGCGCGGACGGAAGGGCGGATGGGTGGATCTGCAAGATTTTTTCGACCCATCCGATTCCGGCCGCGCTCCGAACACCCGGCATGGAGATTGCATCGAACCGGCCCCGCGCACACGTGCTGGTTCTTCCGGGTGGCAAGCCGGCCAGCACGGCCGCCGCCCGGCCGTGGCACCTGTCCGCGCTGCGGATGACCTTGCTGACCGAATCCCTGCGCTCCCGGCTGAGCATGTACGACATCACCGTCGGGCAGGTGCGCTACACCCACCGCGGATGGAACGGGGACCGGATGAGTCCCGTCCACGACGCCCTGCGCGCCCTCGACGAGGTGCACCGGCGGCGCGGCGACGTCCGGATCGGGCTCGTGGGCCATTCCATGGGCGGAAGGGTGGCGGCCCACCTCGCGGCACAGCCCGGCGTCGGGGCCGTCGTCGCGCTGGCACCGTGGTGGCCCGACAACGACGGCGCTCTCGTCCCCCCCGAGCGACGGCTGCTGGTGGTGCACGGTACCGCCGACACGAGGTGCGATCCGCGCCTGAGCGCGGTCCAGGCGGCCCAGGCCCGCGGACGCGGCGTGGACGCCCAGTTCCGGCCGCTCGCGGGGGCCGGCCACTTCCTGCTCACCAAGCCGGGCTGGTGGCATGCCGTCACCGCCGAATTCCTCCGTGAATCCCTGGCCCCGGCCGGCCGGCGGGCAGGAGGAGACCATGCCTGACACCCCGCGCGACGTCGCAGTGCTCGGCAGCGGTGGCGTCGGCCGGCCGGAACGGGCCGGCGGCGTCGCGCTCGAGAATTCGTTCCGGAGGTGATCGCCTTGCTCGATTCGACTCTTGCCTCGCCCGCCGGCCCCGGCCGCCCGAACGGACCGGCCGAGGACGGCTTGAGCCGCCCGAATCGCCCGACTAGGCTTTCGCTCGATGAGCGGACAGGGCCGATGACCGGCGTCGGCGGACGTACCGACACACTCGATGCGCTGCTCGCGCGCGTGGCGGTGCAGGACGCGGCTGCATTCGCCGAGTTCTACGACCTGACCCGCGCCCGCGTGTACGGCATGATCCTGCGCGTCCTGCGCGATCCCGGCTACAGCGAGGAGACGGCGCAGGAGGTCTACCTGCAGGTCTGGCGTTCCGCCTCCGGTTTCGACGCCGCCCAGGGTTCGGCCCTGTCCTGGCTGATCACCCTGGCGCACCGCCGGGCCGTCGACCGGGTGCGGTCCGAGCAGTCCGGGGCCGACCGCGAGGCACGCTACGGCGCGAGCAACGTCGACGCGGCGTTCGACGTCGTCAGCGAGGAGGCGGCCCGGCGCGAGGACCGGCAGCAGGTCGCCCACTGTCTGGGCACGCTGACCGATCTGCAGCGTCGGTCCGTCGAACTCGCCTACTTCGGTGGGCTGACGTACCGCGAAGTGTCCGAACAACTTTCGGTCACGCTACCGACCGTGAAATCGAGAATCCGAGACGGACTGCTCCGTCTGCGCAAGTGTCTGGGGGTGCAGGGCGATGACGAGTGAGGCCCGGCCCGGTTTCGGCGATGTGGACCGCGAACTGATCGACCTCGCGGTCGTGTACGCGCTCGACGCGGTGTCCGATGCCGAACGCCGCGACATCGAGTCCCGGGTGGCCGAAGCCGCTCCCGAGGTGGCGGCGGCGTTCGCCCGGGAGACGGCGGCCGTCCGGGAGACCATGGCCGTGGTGTCGGCGTCGACGGCCACCGAGCCGCCGGCCGGACTGCGCGAGCGTCTGCTGGACGCGATCGCCGCCGAATCCGGCCCGCAGGCGCCGCCCGTCGCACCGATCTCGCTGGACGAGCGGCGCGGCCGGCGCCGCAACTTCCTGCTCGCCGCGGCGGCCGCACTGCTGGTCGCCGTGGGTGGATTCGCCGTCGTCGCCCAGTTGCAGGAGGGCACCGCACCCACCTCGGCGCAGGTGTTCGCGGCGGAGGACGTGCGCACCACGTCGGGTGAGATCGAGGGCGGCGGAGTCGCCACGGTGGTGTACTCGAAGGAAGCCGACGCCGGGGTGCTGGTGATGAACAACGTGGCGCCGCCCGCCGAGGGCAGCGTCTACCAGATGTGGCTGATCACCCCCGAGGGCCCGGAGTCCGCGGGCATCATGGACGCCGAGGCGGTGGCGCCGTCCACCACGGCCGTCCTCGAGGGTGTCGGGCATTCGACCGCCCTGGCATTCAGCATCGAACCGCCGGGCGGGTCGGCGCAGCCGACGCAGATCTTCGCCCAACTGCCGCTGGGCTGACCCGGGGGACGGAATCGCCCGCACCTCGCGGCGGCTCAGCGCTGTGCCGATCGGACCAGTTCGATCAGAAGGGAGCGCAAGGTGGCGGGGTCGGACACCACCGCGGTCGGCTGCGCATCGGTGCGCTCGAGTTCGATCATCGCCCGGTACAGCTCGTACCCCGATTCGGTGATCCGGACGCGCATGCGCCGCTCGTCGGCGGGATCGACGGTGCGCGTGGCGAATCCGGACCGCTCGAGGTGCTCGACGGTCCGGCTCATCGTCTGGTCGGTCACGCGGCAGGCCCGGGCGATCTCCCGCTGGGAGCGCGGACCGTCGGCGATCGTGTGCAGGGCCACCAACCCGGCGTGGGTGAGACCGTGGGCGCGCAGAGTCGATTCCCAGGCCTGCTCCACCAGCCGGGCGGCCGTGGACAGCAGCCGGCCGGTCGGCCAGCTCTCGAGATCGTCGGTCATGAGATACCTTTTCACTATTGTTCAGCTAGCTGAGTAATCTGGGCTCGGCGTACTCGCATTCTCCTGGAGGAAGATTGAACACCGTCACCGCGCCGGCGCGTTCACCTCGTCGCATCCGCTGGCTGCTGCCGGCGCTGCTGCTCATCGCGTGGCTCGCGATCGCCGGCGCCGGCGGTCCCTTCGCCGGCAAGCTCAGCGAAGTCCAGCAGAACGACAACAGCTCGTTCCTCCCGGCCTCCGCGGAATCCACCCGGGCGGGCGAGCTCTATGCGGGCTTCACCGACACCCGGTACGTGCCCGCGATCGTCGTCGCCGAACGCCCCTCCGGCATCACCCCCGACGACCTCGCCTACCTCGCGGGGGCGTCGGCCGGCCCGCCGCCGGTCCCGTCGCAGGACGGTCAGGCCGCGCGGATGATCGTGCCGATCGACAGCACCGGAGAGGTCGGGGACGCCGTCGACGAACTGCGCGCCGAGCTTGCCGATCCGCCCGAGGGGCTGACGATCTACGTCACCGGTCCCGCCGGGCAGATCGCCGATCTGACGACGGCGTTCGAGGGCATCGACGGCCTGCTGCTGCTGGTCGCCGGTGGGGTGGTGCTGCTGATCCTCGTCGTCGTCTACCGCAGTCCCCTGCTGCCGTTCGTGGTGATCCTCTCGGCGGTGTTCGCCCTCGCGCTGGCGAGCCTGCTCGTGTACCTGCTGGCCGACGCCGACGTCATCGCCCTCAACGGACAGAGCCAGGGCATCCTGTTCATCCTCGTCTTCGGCGCCGCGACCGACTATGCGCTGCTGCTGGTGTCCCGCTACCGCGAGGAACTGCGCCTCGAACAGGACCGGTTCGCCGCGATGCGCACTGCGTGGCGGGCCACGCTGGAACCGATCGCCGCGTCGGCGGGCACCGTCATCGCCGGCGTGCTGTGCCTGTTGCTGTCCGACCTGAACTCCAACCGCGGCCTCGGCCCCGTCGCCGCGATCGGCATCGTCGCCTCGTTCGTCGCCTCCATGACGTTCCTGCCGTCCGCACTGGTGCTCCTCGGCCGGGCCGCGTTCTGGCCGAAGCGGCCGACGGCCGACCCCGACGCCGATCGGGACGACCTGGCGTCGGCGCACCGGTTCTGGAACGGGCTCGCACAGCGGGTCGGCGCCCATCCGCGGCGGATCTGGGTGGTGTCGAGCCTCGTCCTCGTCGGCTTCGCGATGCTGCTGCCGCAGTTCAAGGCCGACGGCGTCGCCCAGTCGGAGATCTTCCTGCTCGAGACCGACTACGTGACCGGCCAGGAGATGCTCGGCAGGCACTTCGACGCCGGCACCGGCTCCCCCACCGTGATCATCACCCGCGAGTCCGCGGCCGGCGACGTCGCCGCCGCCGCCCGCGTCGAGGGCGTCACCGAGGTGGCGCCGGTGACCGGCCCGGACGGTGCGACGACCGTCGTCGACGGCCGCGTCGCGCTGCAGGCGACCCTCTCGGATCCCGCCGACTCGCCGGCCGCCGAGAACACCGTCGAGCGCATCCGCGACGCGGTCGGCGGAGTGCCGGGGGCCGAGGCCCTCGTGGGCGGGACCACGGCGGTCGATCTGGACACCAAGAACACCGCCACCCGCGACCGCACGGTGATCATTCCCGTCGTCATCGCGGTGGTGCTGCTGATCCTGATCCTGCTGCTGCGGGCACTCGTCGCGCCGGTGCTGCTGATGCTGACGGTCGTCGTGTCCTTCGCGGCGACCCTCGGCGTGTCGTCGCTGGTCTTCGACCATCTGCTCGGGTTCCCCGGCGCCGACCCGGTGGTGCCGCTGTTCGGCTTCGTCTTCCTCGTCGCGCTGGGCATCGACTACAACATCTTCCTGATGACCCGGGTGCGGGAGGAGAGCGCCCGGGTGGGCACCCGGCGCGGCACGCTGCGGGCCCTGACCGTGACCGGCGGGGTGATCACCTCCGCAGGCATCGTCCTGGCCGCGACGTTCTCGGCGCTGGCGGTGATCCCGCTGCTGTTCCTCGCGCAGATCGCGTTCATCGTCGCGTTCGGCGTGCTGCTCGACGCACTGCTGGTCCGGTCGCTGCTCGTGCCGGCACTGACGATCGACATCGGAAAGCGGATCTGGTGGCCGAGCACGCTCGCGCGCAGGGAACCGGAGGAGGTGGGCTGACACGGCCGGCCTGGTTGCTCACCCGTACCGAGTTCGGGTGGAATCGACACGACGCAGCGCGCGAAGGCACGGAGAACGACCTCCGGCCGTACCGACGCGCTCGAGAAGGAGACAGCTCGCGATGCAGATCCAGCTCAACAAGGACAGCCACATCCAGATCGACGACGACATCGCCCGTCGCCTCGAGGAGGAGTTGGAGTCCGCACTGAACCGGTTCGCCGACCGGATCACCCGGGTGGAGATCCACCTCAGCGACGAGAACGCGGACAAGTTCGGCACCACGGACAAGCGTTGTCTCCTCGAGGCGCGGATCGCCGGCCAGCAACCGATCGCGGTCACCCACAACGCGGGATCGGTGAAGGAGGCCTTCGACGGCGCCGTGCACCGCCTCCGCAGCCTGCTCGATTCCAAGCTCGGCCGCTCGACCGACCACAAGGGCGGCCCCTCCATCCGTCACATGGAGGTCGACGAGTAGACGACTCTCCCGGGAGTCGTCGGGACGAGAATCGCCGCGCCGCAGTTCCTCGTTCCGCACGGTCGACCGTTCAGGACGGCACGACGTGTCCCGCAACACCGCCCCCGACGGCATTGCGGGACACGCCGGGGGCCGCCGACCCGGCACGGCAGGTATCGCCGGCGCGGACACGACCCCACGGGACCGAGCGTGTTCAGCTCAACCCGACACCGAGACCGAACGTCACGCTCAGCCACTTGAGGAACGCGCTGAATGCGACGCCCAGATCGAATCCGGCAGACATCGGACTCTCCTTCACCCTCGAAGATCCCGACCCGACCCCAGTGTATTACCCTCGAAAGAGTCACACCACCAACGGATTTCGGGCAAATACCCCGGAGGGGACTTCTCGGGCGGTGGCGCGTGCTACGGCCCGAACCCCCACCACCTCGAAAACGGCGCGTCTCCGGCGGCACCGCCACCGCGGGCGGGTACCGACGCCGGGCGCCGTTCCGGCGAACTGGACTTTATTTTTTTGTTGGGTATGGTCGTGGCCAGTTTGCGATTGCCGATTCGGAAAGGATTGACAATGGCCGCCAAGCCCGCCGTCAAGAGTTCCAAACAGTCCGCCCGCACCCTGAAGGAGCGGCGCGCGGAAAAACGAGCCAAGGCGCTCGAGTCCACCCAGTTCCTCCGCAAGCGGAAGAGCTGACCGCGGATCTACGACAACCGATCCGAACGAAATGGATTTCACAACAACAGTTCTCGAGAGACTCTACGCGCAGCTCGGAAACGAGATCGCCCTTGTGGACCCCGGGGACGAATTCCTTCCGGGATATCACCGGGGAATTCGGACCGCGCGACTGTACGTCCTCGACGAATTGGCTCGCCATTCCGCACTGCCTGCCACCATCAGAAAAACGACGAGAGAATCGCATCTCCCATGAACACGGCACAGCACGCGCTCGGGAGAATTCGAGCGAACCTGGAAAATGATCTGGAGACACTCGCCCGCGCCGAGCACACCCGCGGGTTCCGCCGGGGACTGCGTGAGGCGTTGACTCGCGTGACGGAACTCGAGGACGCCACCGCCGCGGGCTGACCCTCCCGGATCCCTCCGTCCCGGCCCGGGAGCTGCGTCCCCGGGCCGGGGCGGACCGCTGCGCGCCGGAGGCGCCGACCTCGTCACCGTGCCGAAAGCGAAGAATCAGATGCCGCGCCGGTATACCGATGTTGTTGCCATGCATGCCGAACCGATGCCGTCCCCGGCTCGGGCCGGGGTGCTGAAGGTGATGTTCCTGCCGCTGGACGTCGCAGCGAGCAGGCTTCCTCCCGCCGTTCCCGCCGTTGCCGGCACGGAGCCGTTCCTCCCGGCACGCATAGCCGACGCCCCCGGTGCCGATCACGTCGAGCGGGCACCGAGCCTGCTGGCGTTCCGGCACCTCACGGATCCCGGCGACGGCCCCGTCGCCTTCGGACCGGTCCGGGGTCCGGCGGCGGACACTCCACCGTCGGCGCCCGGCCGGACCCGTGTCGGCGCGCCCGGCGCGTGTGCGTCCCTGTGGGAGGTGCCCGGCGGCGGACTGGTGCTGGTGTGCGAGGAGCTGACCGCCGAGGCGCCCGGCACCGTGCTGACCTGGCACAGCGATCCCCTCTTCGACGGTGCCGACACCGGATTCCGTCGTGCGCTCGACGCATTTCTGGCGCCGTTCCGGGTGACCGCCGATGCCGGCCTGGTCGACGTGTTCCCCCGGCTCGACACCCGGCTGCCCGACCCCGCGGTGTACCGCCCGCTCCGCGAGGTGGTCGTTCGCACCGCTCGTCCGCTTGCGGCCGAGCGCACCGTCGAGGGACTGGTCGTGGAGGTCGCCGGGGACGGGTCCGATGCGGTGCGCCGGCTCGTCGGACCTCCCCGCTCAGGCACCCTCGCCGACGGGGTGTCGCGGGCATCCGGACGGTTGCGCATCTGGCATCCGGAACCGTTGGCCGATGCGCCGGTGCGGGCCGGGGCGCGGCTGGGCGTCCGCGACGACGCCCGTGCGATGCTGGTCGATCTCGGCGCCGCAGACCGTCACGGTTACCTTGGGGACGGCACCCGCGAGATGCTCTACCACCTGATCTGCTGGGTCGGCGCCCGGGCACACCTGCACACCGATCGGCGCCGGCTGCTCGGGCACCTGCGCACCCACCGCTCACACGACCGTGCGCAGCTCCTCACCGCGCTCGACGAGGTGGCCGACGTGCGTGCGCGCCTGGTCGAGGTGGCGCTGCTGTGCGCTCCCCCCGACGACGCGCCGGGACGGATCGCGCCGACGCGGTTGCGCTCGCTGCTCGCGCACCGGGCGAGCGCGGAGATCGACGGGGCACGAGCCGAGTTGACCGAGCTGTGCGCCACCGCCGACCTGGTGCTGCACCGGCGCCTGCACACCGCTCGCCCCCGGCCGCAGCCGCTGCCCGCCGCGCCCGCCGTCCTGTCGGCGATCGCACTTCCGGCAGCGGCGACGGCGGCGCTGCTCGTCCCGCTGCAGCATCTGCACCCCCCGGCGCTCGTGCCGGCCGCCGTGTCCGCCGCCCTGGCCGTGGCGTTCCTGGCGGCGCCGCGACGAGATGGTGATGCCGCCGGACTCGTGCCGTTCCGGCGTCGGGACCCGCGGGCGCTGCGCCGCAGGGACGCCGGACCCGGGGTGTAGAGAATTCGTCAGGACATCGGCCGCGGGCGTCAAGCCTGAGTTAGGACATTACTGGCGGGTAGAACACCTGCCGAGGCTTCCACCTGCGCATTCACGACGTCGACGAAGCGGATCGGGACACTAAGCAGGTAGGTTCGGGCCGTGGCATTCGTGCGGAAAGTGCGCACCGCATCCGGGGCGGTAGCGGTGCAGGTCGTGCGCAAACACCGCGGCCGGCACGAGATCCTCGCTCACGTCGGGTCCGCGCATACCGACGTCGAGCTGGGCATTCTGCTCGAACGAGCCCGACACCTGCTGCACGGCGATCAAGGCGTGCTGGAGCTGGATGTGCCGACGCCCGTCGAGCAGATCGCCGATGTTGCCGACTGGCGGACCGGCCAACTGCCCGGCCCGACGACGAGCAAGGGTGGCGAGCTCGCCGGGGCGGGACGAACCGTGCGCACCAGCGCCCGGTTGCTCTACGACGTGCTCACCTTCGTCTACGACGGGCTCGGCTTCGACATCATCGACGACGCGGTGTTCAAAGACCTGGTCATCGCCCGGATCGTCGAACCGACCTCGAAGATCGATGCCCTGCGCGTCCTCGACGATCTCGGCGCTGATCCGGTGTCGTACAAAACGATTCAACGCCACCTCGCGCAGATCATCACCGGCGACTACCGCGACCGGATCGCCCGCCGTTGCTTCGAGTACGCGGCCAGCACCGGCGGGTTGGGATTGCTGCTGTTCGATGTGACCACCTTGTACTTCGAGGCCGAGAAGGAAGACGACCTGCGCAAGGTCGGCTACTCCAAAGAGCGCCGGGTCGATCCACAAATCGTGGTCGGGTTGCTCGTCGACCGCACCGGGTTCCCACTGGAGATCGCCTGTTTCGAGGGCAACAAGGCCGAAACGCACACCCTGGTCCCCATGGTGCGTCAGTTCCAAGCCCGGCACGACCTCGAGGGCGTGGAGATGGTCATCGCCGCCGATGCCGGCATGCTGTCGGCGGCGAATCTCACCGCTCTCGACGAGGCCGGCCTGAAGTTCATCGTCGGCTCCCGGGTGACGAAGGCGCCCGCTGATCTGACGTCCCATTTCCATTGGCACGGTGATGTGTTCACCGATGGGCAGATCATCGACACCGTCACCCCCCGGCACGCCCGCAGCGTGGTCAACACCGTGAAAAGGCGGGCCGAACCGGTCTGGGATCCGGTTCGGCATCCCACCTCGTGGCGGGCGATCTGGCAGTACACCCGCAAACGTGCCGTGCGCGACAACCAGACTCTCAATGCCCAGGAGGCGAGGGCGCGGGCGGTGGTCGAGGGCACCCAGAAGTCGAAGGCGACGCGCTTCGTCAAGACCACCACCGCAGGTCAGCGACTCGATGATGCCGCGCTGGCACGAGCTCGATCGCTGGTCGGCTTGAAGGGATACGTCACCAATATCCCGGTCACGCTCATGGAACCGGGCGAGGTGATCGGCAAGTACCACGACCTGTGGCATGTCGAGCAGTCGTTTCGCATGTCGAAGACCGATCTGCGGGCACGGCCGATGTTCCACCGCACCCGCGACGCCATCGAGGCGCACCTGACCATCGTGTTCGCCGCTCTGGCCGTCGCCCGCTGCGCCCAGGACCACACCGGTGTGGCGATCGCGAGGCTGGTCAAGCAACTGCGGCCGCTACGAACCTCGACCATCGCCATCAACGGCGCCGTCCAGGACTTTCCGCCGCAGATCCCTGCTGCTGAACTGGAGATTCTCACCCGTCTCGGCTTCGAATCGGGACACTAAGCCAAATGTCCTAACTCAGGTCAAGATTCCGTATGGATCGCGGTCCGCGGACGGGCGCGGTGCGACAGTCATCGGTGACATCGGCTACCAGCGGGGGGACGACCTTGTTCGTAAGATCGTTCGGATTCGCGTAAACGGGATTGGAAGGCATGCTGACCCTTTCGTGGTGTTTTGACTTCAGCTGAAAGGGCGGTCTTCTGCGCAATGTCCGGACGGGTCTTCTCGTTACGCGGAGACGGTGTCCTTTCTGATCGAGCCGCTGATGCTTCGACCCCCGCATACCGGAATGCTCTGTCCGGTCACGTAACCGGCGTTGGCGTCGCCGAGGAAGGCAACCGCGCGGGCCACATCGATGGGCCGTCCTACCCGGCCGACCGGGATGGAGTGCCGGACCCGATCGAGGATGTGGGCGGGCATCGAATTCGACATCGGTGTTTCGATGAACCCGGGTGCAATGCAGTTGACGGTGATGCCGTCGGGCGCCAGGGACAACGACAGGCTTCTACTCACGCCGGCGATCCCCCCCTTGGAGGCGGCATAGTTGGTGGAGCCGAAGTTGCCCAGCCAGGCACGCGAAGTCAACGAGATGATCCGGCCACTTCCAGAGCAGCGCAGCGCTGGCAGAGCTGCGGCGGTGGTAGTCAGCATCCCGATCAGATTGACCTCGATGACCTGGCGGAAAACCGCGGGGTCCATTTTCTCGATGCGGGCGTCCTTGAGGATTCCCGCGCAGTTCACCAGAACGTCGAGTCCACCGAGATCGGCGACGGTGGCATCGACGGCGGCTTGTATGGACTGCCGGTCGGCGAGGTCTGCGGCTCGGGCCGACACAGCTACACCGGTTGCGTCGGCGATGTCGTTCGCTACGGTTTGCAATGCAACTTCGGAGATGTCCGACAGCCCTAGGCTGTATCCGAGTTCGGCCAGGTGTTCGGCGATACCCCGTCCGATGCCGCCCGCAGCGCCGGTGATGAAGGCGACACGAGCACGCGGCGCGGATTGCTGGTGGTCGGGGTTCATGGGTGCAGCCTCCCGAGGTCGGCGCCATTGGCGGCGTAAAGTTCTTGGCCGGTCACCGCAGTGGCATGCTCAGCGGTCACCGTGGCGATCAGCTCGGTAACGGCCGGTTCGTTGGGGTCGGTGTCGAAGAAGATCGCGTTCGCGGCACCGCCGTGCCGCTGCAACTCGATCGCGACCGACCGGACGAAGCTGATCAGAGCCCCCGTAACCGCGCAATCCAATGGTCTGAGCGGATCCCCCAGGGCCGCAGACGCGGGGGCGAGGACGACCACCCGACCGCGACCGTGTGTTTCGGTTATCGACGGCCAGTGATGCTGAACGGCGGAGAACGCGGACAGCAGCGGATGTGCCACCGCATGCTCGAGGTCTGCGGTGTCGAGCGTCTGATCACCGTCTGCGCCGCGGAAGACGAGCACCACTACCGGGGAGGCGGCTACATCGGCGGGGTTCGCGGGATCGGTGAGGTCGATTGTAGTGACCGTGGAGGCAGTCATCGCGTCACCAGCAGGACTGTGACCGAGCCACCGTCGGTGCCGCTGACGGTGCCTCCCTTGCAATAGGCGAGCCCGACGTTCGCTTCGTCGACTTGCCGTCTACCGGCTCGGTGGGTGAGTTGCCAGGTGAGCTCGCAGATCTGCGCGACGCCGGTGGCACCCACCGGGTGTCCACGGCTGAGGAGGCCGCCGCTGGCGTTGACGGGAAGTTTGCCCCCGATCGAGGTGTTACCGCTCTCTGTCCATCGCCCACCCTCACCGACCGGGACGACGCCGAGGCCTTCCAGGCGCACGATCTCGGCGATGGTGAAGCAGTCGTGCATCTCCACCAGGTCGATGTCTTCCGGCCCGTATCCGGTGATGTTCCAGGCCTGTTCACCCGCTCGACGAGAGACGTCCTCGTCGTTGAGGTTGGTGTCGGCAGTGACGATTTTGCCGCTGACCAGGGCGCAGCCGGCGATACGCGGAGCTGATGAACGCCCTAGTCTGGCGAGACCGGCCGCACTGCACAGAACCACTGCGGCGGCACCGTCGCTGATGGGACTGCAATCGAGAAGTCCCAGTGGCTCGGCGATGGTGCGGGCGTCGAGAACTTCCTGCAAACTGATCGGTCGCTGGTATTGAGCGAACGGGTTGTGCACCGAGTGGGCGTGATTCTTCACGGCCACCGCGGCGATCTGCTCGCGAGTGGCACCGTGGTCGGACATATACCGCCGCGCACTCATTCCATGATTGGCGGCCATGACCAGGCCGTTGATGGCATCGAGGTCCGTGGGGTCGGGCATGACGCCGCCGGAGACACGGTCGGTCATCTTCTCCGCACCGATGACCAAGACGATGTCATACAGCCCGGCCTTGATCGCGATCCACGCTTCGCGGATCGCGGTCGCCCCGCTGGCGCAGTAATTTTCGTGGTTGGAGACGGGAAGCCCGCCAAGACCCATCTGCGCCGCGACGCGTTGGCCGGCGACCGGGCCGCCGAACACGTGCCCGACGTAGACGGATTCGATATCCTTGGTGGTCACGCCCGCGTCGGACATCGCTTCGCGGGCAGCGCCGACGGCGAGTTTCTCGAACGTGATGTCGACGGGGTATTTGCCGAATCGCACCATGCCGGCGCCGGCGATGTAGGTCTCGCTCATCGGTTCTCCTCGGTGCCCCGGAATCGGTACCACCACAGTGGTTCTCCGGAGGAATCGGTCTTCAACGTAAACAACTCGACGGCAACTTCGTCGTCGATCGCGACGGTGCCTGTCGCCGCGCCCAACAACCGGACACCGTCGTCGAGATCGACGGTCACCAAGGTGTAGGGCGTCTGTAACGGGGGCGGGGCCTGGTGAACGATGGTCCAGCTGGTGACTCGACCTCGGTCGGCCAGCAGGACGTTGTCGACGGCGTCGGCGCCGCAAATGGGGCACAGCGGCCGCTCCGGGAACGAACGCCGGCTGCACGCCCGGCAGGCGATACCCTTGAGGCCCTGGGGCTCCAAGCTGACAACGTCGCTTCTCAGTGGTGAACCCGTGGAAGTCATGGGCTACATTCCGCCTCTCTGGACCAGCTGCGCTGCAATGATGTTCTTCTGAATTTCATTCGTACCCTCGCCGACGATCATCAAGGGGGCGTCGCGGAAGTACCGCTCGATGTCGTACTCGGTCGAGTAGCCGTATCCGCCGTGAATGCGCAGCGCGGACAGCGCGACCTCCATCGCGGTCTCGGAGGCGAACAATTTCGCCATTCCCGCCTCCATGTCACATCGGAGTCCGGCGTCGAATCGACTGGCGGCAAACATGGTCAGCTGACGCGCGGCAGTGAGTTTGGTTGCCATGTCCGCAAGTTGGTGACCGATTGCCTGATGCTTCCAGATCGGCTTGCCGAACGACTGCCGATCCTGTGCGTATTGCAGCGCGTCTTCGAGCGCGGCGCGGCCGACCCCGAGGGCGCGGGAGGCGACCTGGATCCGGCCGGTCTCGAGGCCCTTCATCATCTGGGCGAAGCCGTGGCCCTCGGCGCCGCCGAGCACGGCCGAAGAGGGAACTCGGAAGTTGTCGAAGGAGAGCTCGCAGCTCTCGACGCCCTTGTATCCGAGCTTGGGGAGGTCACGCGAGACGGTCAGTCCGGGGCCGTGCTCGACGAGCAGGATGGAGATGCCCTTGTGCGTCGGGGTGGCCTGGGGGTCGGTCTTGCAGAGCAGGGCGATGAGGCCGGAGCGGCGCGCATTGCTGATCCAGGTCTTCGAACCGTTGACGAGGTATTCGTCCCGTTCGAGGCGTGCATGGGTACGCATCGCCTGGAGGTCGGATCCGCCGCCGGGTTCGGTCAGGGCCATGGTCGCGCGCAGTTCGCCGGTGGCCATCCGAGGAAGGTAGGTGGCCTTCTGGTCGGGGGTTCCGAAGGTGGTGAGCAGTTTCGCGACGACGGTGTGACCGCCCATGGCGCCGGCCAAGCTCATCCAGCCGCGCGAGAGCTCCTCGGTGACCTGGACGTAGCACGGCATCGAAACCGGAGCGCCCCCGAACTGCTCGGGAATGGCCAGCCCGTAGATGCCGATCTTCTTCATCTGTTCGATGAATTCCTCGGGGTACTCGTTCTGGTGTTCCATCTCGTGTACGACTGGCTTCACATCGCGGTCGATGAAGTCGCGGACGGTCTGGACGAGGAGTTGTTCTTCCTCGGGGATGTCGATATTCACGTGAGAGTCCATCTGCGTCAGTGGTCGGAGAGCGGAGTGTCAACCGCCGGGGTGGGCATCCCGGCGGCGTCGAACCCGAGTTCGGTGAGCGCAAGTTCGCGCAGGCGGGCCTTGGGTACCTTGCCGCTCGCGACCCGCGGGAAACTGGCACTGGTTCCGTAGATCACGTGGTGCGGGGCCTTGTACTTGGCGGCTCTGCTGCGGACGTGGTCCTGGATCCGGTCGAGGGTGACGTCGTCTCGGTCGGCGTCGACGAAGACAACGATCGCCTCCCCGCGGGCGATGTCGGGAATGCCCACGGCATGCACTTCGCGGACGCCGGCGATCTCCCCTACCAGAAGTTCCACTTCGAGTGGGCTGACGTTGATGCCGCCGGGCTTCATCATCTCCGAGAGCCGGGAGTGGAAGTGCAGGTATCCGTGCTCGTCCATGTATCCGAGGTCACCGGTGCGGAAGAAGCCGTCGGGTGTCATGACCTCGCGATTGCGGTCGGGATCTTTGTAGTAACCCCGCATGACGTGGCCGCGGATCAGGATCTGTCCGATTTCACCGGTCGGAATGGGCTCGTCGGTATCCGGGTCGGCGATGCGGATGTCCCAGTCGGGGAGGGGACGTCCGATGGTGTCCTCGGCCCGCTCGACGGGGTCGTGGGCATCGGTCAGCGCGCACAACCCGTAGGACTCGGTCAATCCATAAATGCTGGTGCCCAGGGTCAGCCCGAGTTCGGTGCGGGCGAGTCGACGGTCCGCCTTGCTCAGGCCGAGGACACCCTTGCGAAGGCTGAGTTGGCGGCGAGCGCAGTCGGGATGGTCGACGAGGCTTCGGGTCATGTTTCCGAGCCCGTAGTACGCGGTGCAGCGCTCACGTTCGAGCAGTTCGAGGGCTCGGCCCGGTTCGTACACCTCCATGAGAACCACACAGGCGCCGTGGGTCCAGGTCGCGCCGAGGGCCTGGATGACACCGAGTCCGTAGAACAGCGGTGTCGCGAGGAACGACCGGTCGTGTTCGTCGAGCGCCTGCCGTTCGCCGATGTTGAAGGTGTTGACGATGGCGTGGTGATGTTCGAGCGCGACACATTTCGGTCGCGCCGTGCTGCCGCTGGTATAGATCAGGTACGCGAGGTCGTCCGGCTCGACTGCGGCTTCCGCATCGGCCAGCGCGTCGTCGCTGATCTGTTCTCCGCAGCCGAGGAACTGACGGAGCGATACGGCAGCCGGGAGGCGGTGCTGCCCGAGCTCGACGACGTGGTGCAAGGCCGGCAATTTCGTGTCATGGAGTATGCCGTCGGGGCCGGGTGCCTCGGTGACCGCCGCGACGGTGCCCGCGACGATGGGAACGTAGTCCGTATCGCGAAGCCGATCGAAGAACAGCAGGACCTTCACGTCACCGTGGTCGAGCGCGTACGCGAGCTCATCGGTCTTGTACCAGGTGTTGATGGGCACGACAACTGCGCCTATCCGCGCCCCGGCCATCGCGGTGTACAACCATTCGGGGCGGTTTCCGGCCAGTATTGCGATCGAGTCACCACGGCCGATTCCCATGGCCAGCAGCGCCTTCGACCATTGGCTGACCCTGTGATCGAGTTCGGCGAAGGTGGTGGCCGTGCCTTCGAACGAGATCGCGGCCCGGGTGGGGAAGCGGTCGGCCATTTCGTGCAGCAGGGCCCCCCAGGTGCGAGCGGCAGGAGCTGATGCGGTCATTGGAGTTCCTCGCGGTGTGCAGGCGACGAATCGGGTGGGGCCGGAGAAGCAGGCGGGGTGGGTAATCCGGAGGTTTCGACAGGGAAGGCGAGTACGCGCCCGCCCTTGGCAACGGTGACGATCAGACGGTCGAGCGCGTCGCCGGCGAAGCAGACGCTGGTGGGCATCGTTCCTACACCGATCGCCAACTGCTCACACATCTGGCCGGTCGAGTCGAAGTAGGTGACCTTTCCCGATTTGCTGCCTGCTACCCACAGACCGCCCTGAGCGTCGATGGTGATGCCGTCGGGGGTCGAGACGGTGATTTGCGGGAAGTCATGATCGACGGTCGCGCTGTGTGCTGTGACCACATAGCGGCGTACCCGATCACGAGCGGTCTCGGCGACATACAGGTGTTCCGGGTCGGGCCCGAACGCGATGCCGTTGGGAAAGAAGACGTCGTCGAGAACGACTGAGGCGTGATCGGCCGCGGGGTCGTACCTCCAGACGCGCCCCGGCAGGGCTGCGCTGCCGAAGCCGTGGCCGTTCGGGTCGGTGAACCAGAGGGCGCCGTCCGGTCCGAACGTACAATCCGACGGAGCGTGAACCCTTCCGTTGAAGATGGTGCTCGGCGCGGCGGCCGCCCGGTGATCCCAGACCTGGATGGACGGCGAGACCGGCACCTGTGATCGGGTGGGCATCGCGCCGCCACCATTCTGGGTGATCCACAGTCGCCCGTCGCAGCCGAGCGTCATGCCATTGGGTCCACCACCGGTTTCGGCGACTGCCACAGCCGGGCGCCCGTCGAGGAAGATCTCGTACAGCGCGCCTCGACTGACGCTCGTGACGAACAATCGGCCGTCTGTGGTCCATACGGGCCCCTCGGTGAAACCGATGTTCTTCCCGAGTGTCAGGCCGTCGTGGACTGTTCTGCGGATAATTGTCGGTGCCGCCATCAGTGCTGTCCTGTTCTGATTGTCTCCGGTGCCGCGCGGACGGTCGACGCCCAACGCGTCATCAGGGTCTCGGCTGGCTCTGTGTTCTCGCCGCGGCCACCGGCGGTGCCCGGTGTTCTGCTGTAGCGAGGAGCGGGCGCCGGCTCGACGCGATCACCACGGACGAGGGTGTTCCGAAACTGCATATGCGGATCGGTCACCGCCTCGTCGAGCGCGAGAACGGGGGATACGCACGCGTCGAGTTCGGCGAAGACCAGTGTCCATTCTGCGCGCGTTTTCATCCGGAAGATTCGCGCAAACAGGTCCTTCATGGCGGGCCACTGCGCCCGGTCGTGCTGTGCCGGTAGGTCGGCGTCGGCGAGCCCGAGACCGAGGAGCAGTCGCTGGTAGAACTGCGGCTCGATGCTGCCCACGGCCATGAAGGCGTCGTCCGCGGTCCGGTAGACGTTATAGAAGTGCGAACCACCGTCGATGCTGTTCGTGCCGGGTTCGCCCGACCAGTTCCCGGTGGCCTTACGGTTCCAGATACCGCTCATGAGCAGGCTGGTTCCGTCGATCATTGCGGCGTCGACGACCTGGCCGGTACCGCTGGATACCCGCTCGTAGAGTGCGGCGAGGATTCCGGTGACCAGCAGCATCCCGCCGCCGCCGTAATCGCCGACGAGGTTCAGTGGCGGAACAGGGACTTCGCCCTGGCGGGCGATGGACCGGAGGGCACCGGTCAGGGCCAGGTAGTTGATATCGTGCCCAGCGGTAGCGGCGAGTGGTCCGTCCTGCCCCCAGCCGGTCATTCGGGCGTAGATCAAGGCCGGGTTGCGGTTCAGGCAGGTGCCGGGTCCGAGCCCCAGCCGTTCCATCACGCCCGGCCGGAATCCTTCGATGAGTACGTCGGCGTGGTCGATGGCCTCCAGAGCACGGTCGCGATCGTGTAGGTCCTTCAGATCGAGGCTCAGTGCGGTCCGTCCCCGGCCGAGGATGCCGGGGTCGTCGGTGTGCTGCCCGGGCCGGTTGATGCGCAGAACTTCCGCGCCGGCGTCGGCGAGCATCATCGCGGCGAACGGTGCCGACCCGAGTGCGGCAATCTCGACGACGCGCAGTCCACGGAGCGGGCCGAGGGAGGGGGCTGTGTCGGTCATGTGCCTTCCTTGTCGGCTGCGACGAAGATCAGGTGCGACTCTCCGTCGTCGATGGTGGTGAAGTCGGCGCGGACTCGCTGCCCGATCCGGAGAGAGGACATCGGCGCGCCGACGACGTTGCCGTAGATCCTGGCGCCCTCGTCGAGTTCGATGACCGCGACGACGTACGGGCTCGGCAGGTAGAAGTCGGTCAGGTAAGTCCTGTGGAAGGCGGCGTAGGACCACAACCGGCCCTCACCGCTCACCGTGTTCCACTGCGGGCTTTCCGTGTTTCCACAGCGAGTACAGGCCGCTTTCGGGGGGAACTGATGATTTTCGCAGGCTGCGCATGCGCTGATCAACAGCTCGTGCCGGGCCAGTCCTTCGAGGTGGGCGGTCAACGAATAGCGGGGGTTCATGCCTGTGCTCCGTACACGACCGAGGTCACCACGGGAGCGGCGCACAGGTACTGAGCGATGGTCGCATCGTGCACCTGGCGGTCGCCGCACGTTTTCCTCAACTGGCGGATGGCCTCGACGTTCAGCCCCCACCCTTGCATGTAGCTTTCCGACAGATGTCCGCCGGAAGTGTTGATCGGCAGTTCACCGCGCAGTCCGATGCGGCCGTCCTGGATCCATGCTCCGGACTCGCCGGGAGCGCAGAATCCGAGGCCCTCCAAGGTAAAGAGCACATTGGGGCTGAAGTTGTCGTATGCCATCAGGACGTCCACGTCGGCCCGAGTGCAATCGGCCATTGCATACGCTTGTTGCCCGGCGGTGCCGATTGCCTCGCGCCAGAAGTCGTCCGGCGGGAAATCGGAGTTGCGCAGCTGCCCTTGTTGTCCGAACCCCAGGACGTGAACGGGTGGTTGAGCGCAGTCGCGGGCCCGGTCCGCTGAGGTGAGAATCATGGCCACGCCGCCGTCGTTGATCAGGCAGTAGTCGTAGATCTTCAGCGGTTCGACGATGAATCGGGACTCGAGGTAGATCTTGTGTGAGATGGGATCTTTGAATACGGCTTGCGGATTCCGCGATGCGTGCTCTCGCAGGGTGACCGCAACCTGCGCCAGTTGTTCGGCGGTGGTGCCGTACTGCGCACAGTGCCGCTGGAACATCATCGCGTAGAAGGCTCCGGGCGAGGTCATCCCATACGGCAGGGTCAACGCCGGGTTGGTGCCGTATCCCTCGGCGGCCGCGCTGGCGCTCGCGCCGCCGCCTCCATAGGTGTGCCCACCCGAGCGCCCGTTGTTGCCGTACACCAGCGCGACGGTAGAGGCCATTCCGGTAGCGATGGCCAGCACCGCCATCTGGATGGCGACGCCGGTCATGCGTCCCTCCGCCGGCAGCTGCGCCGACCAGCGGGGTTCAATTCCCATCCGCGAGGCCACCACCTCGTAGCTACTCACCCGGTTCACGATCAAGCCGTCGAGGTCGCGCGTGGTGAGTCCGGCATCGGCGAGTGCAGCCTCGAGGGCGGTCAAGCCCAAATCGTCGGCGGAGGAACCCGTGAAATTGCCGAATTCGGTCGTGCCGACCCCAACCACTGCGGTGGCCGCGCGAAGTGCGGCGCGATCTGCGTGACGGTGCGTCTGCACTACAACTCCCGATTTGATAAATGATACGTACGGACAAATTCACTGTGACATGCCCGCGGTGTTTTCGCAAGAGGGCGGACGTGAGGGTTGTACCGTATACCTTTGTGCTGCTGAGGCATTGGGCTAAGAGTGAGTTCACCGGATGTGCGAGCATGCCACGGCGACCTTCCGGTCCCTTGGAAGGGACCGGAAGGCCCCAAGCGGCCGCGGTAGAAGCGCTCAGAGTGAGAAGTCGATGATTCCGCGGATGTTCTTACCGTCTCGCAGGTCCTGATAGCCCTGGTTGATCTCGGCGAGCTTGTAACGGGTGGTGATGAGTTCGTCGAGTTTGAGCTGTCCTGCATCGTAGAGTCGCAATAGCCGGACGATGTCGTACTGCGGGTTCGACGAACCGAACAGAGTGCCCTTGATGGTCTTCTCCATGAACACCATTTCCTGGCCCGACACGTGGACGGTGAGGTTGGCGGCATTGGACACGCCCGTGACCACGACCGTCGAGCCCTTCCCGATCACCTTGAATGCTGCGGTGATGGTTTCCTCGTCCATGGTGCCGATCAGCACGAGGGCCTGATCGGCACCCTGGCCCCAGGTGAGTTCATCGACCTTCGCATGTGCTTCCTCGGCGTTGGAAAAGACGTGAGTCGCTCCGAATTTGAGCGCGGTGTCTCGCTTGAATTCGACGGGGTCAACACAGACGATGTACTTCGCTCCGGCGTGCACCGCACCCTGAACCGCATTGACGCCCAATCCGCCGATGCCGTAGATCACGGTGGTGTCACCGGGGCGAACGTTGCCGGCATTGACGGCGGTGCCCCATCCGGTCGGGACGCCGCACCCAACGAGCACTGCAGAGTCGAGGGGAAGCCAGTCGTCGACCTTCACGACCGAGTACTCGGACACGGTCGCGAGTTCCGAGAAGGCTCCGAGCATACAGAAGGCGCTGTAGTCGGTGCCGTCCTTGTGTAGGCGGAAGGTGCCGTCCGGCATGCTGCCTTCGAGAATTGTCGATCCGGCATCGCAGAGATTCTGGTGCCCGGTCGAGCAGTACCGGCAGATGCCACAACTCGGGGTGAAGCTGCAGACCACGTGGTCTCCGACAGCGACCTTCTTCACGCCTGGGCCGATCTTCTCGACGATGCCCGCGGCTTCGTGCCCTCCCACCATCGGATAGCGCACCGACAGATCTCCGTCCATCATGTGCAGATCCGAGTGGCACAGTCCAGCCGCGGACATTCGCAGCATGACCTCCCCGGGCCCGGGATCGTCGATGTCCAGTTCCATGATTTCGAACGGGGCGTGGGGTGCGGTCAGTACGGCGGCGCGTGTCTTCATTGTTCTTCCGATCGTCGTTCGAAGGATTTTCTCAGCTGTACATGGTCCATACGGACTTGGTTTCCAGATATCCGTCGAGGCTGTCCGGGCCCAGGTCACGGCCGTAGCCCGACTGGTGGAACCCGCCGAACGGAGCTGCTGGATCGGTCAGCCCCCAGCCGTTGACGTAGACGGTCCCGGCCTGTAGTCTGCGCGTCATCGTCTGGACGGTATTCACATTCGTCGTCCAGATACCCGCGGCCAAGCCGTAGTCGCCGGCATTCGCCCGCTCGATGACCTCGTCGATGTGGTCGAAGGCGAGAACGACGACAACCGGACCGAAGATCTCCTCACGTACGCATTCCATGTCGTCGGTCGCATTGGCGATGATCGTCGGAGGGTGGAAGTGCCCGGTCAGATCGCCGGGAACCTGAGCAGCCTGATAGACCTTGGCGCCCTTGATTTTTGCACGTTCGACGTATCCCCGGACGCGCTCGAGTTGCGCATTGTTGACCAAAGGGCCGAAATCGACACCCTCGTCGAGTCCATGTCCGATCCTCAACTGCCCGGCGATCGCGGTGAGTTGCTCGACGACCTCGTCATGGATGTCTCTGTGTACGAACAATCGTGATGGTGCGCTGCAGGTTTGACCGGAGTGCCAGAAGATGCCGCCCGCAGAACCGGTCACCGCCTCCGTCACGTCGGCGTCGGGCAGGATGATGTTGGCGGACTTGCCACCAAGTTCGAGTGTCACCCGTTTGACGTCGGCCGCGGCTTGGCGAGCGATGTGCTTGCCGACCTTCGTCGAGCCGGTGAATGTGAGCTTGTCGACCCCAGGATGGGCAACCAAGGCTTGACCAGCGGTCCCGCCGGTGCCGGGAACGACGTTGAGCACGCCGGGGGGCAGTCCGGCCTCGCCGGCGAGTTCCGCCAGCCACAACGCCGACAGGGGCGTTTCTTCGGAAGGCTTGAGGACCATCGTGCACCCGGAGGCAAGTGCGGGGCCGATCTTCCATCCGCACAGCAGAAGTGGGAAGTTCCATGCGGTGATCGCGCCCACCACTCCGACCGGTTCGCGTTCGGTGCGCACGTGGATACTCGGATGAGATACCGGGACGGTCGAACCGACGATTTTGGTGGGCCAGCCGGCGTAGTAGTGAAACGCCCGCGCGGCGAACTCGACATCGATGTTTCGTGCTGCGCCGAGGACCTTCCCTGCATCGAGGACCTCGAGCTGAGCGAAGTCATCGGCGTGCTGGTAGATCAGATCGCCGATCCGGTGGAGGATGCGTCCGCGGTCGAGGGGGCTCATCTGCCGCCACGGGGCCGACTCGGCAAACGCGCGCCGGGCCGCATCGACCGCGTCGGCGACGTCGTCCACTCCTCCGGAAGCCGCAACCGCGATCTGGCGCCCGGTTGCCGGGTCGAAGACGGGCATCTCCTCGCCGCTGCGCGCTGCGCGCTGTCCGCCATCGATGAAGACGTGCGGGGCGGTCTTCAGACGGTTGACGACAGCCGAGGAGAGAAGGTGATCGGTCGATGCGATGGGTGTCATCATGCCTCTCAGATTGGATATGTGATACATCAGATGTGACTCACGTTACGCCCGCGTGGCCTCGAAGTCGAGTCCGGCCCCGGCGCCGCGGACAGCGAAGTGCCGAGCCAGGAGAAGCGGTCGGCCGACGAACTGCACAAACCCGCTGTTCAGAGCCGTCGATGCGCTACTTGGGGGACGATTGGCGTGCGGCGGCGTGTTGCACGCGGCGATGCGTCAGCGGCGCCCCCCACGGATCACGTACACTAGCCCGTGTTGATGATTGATCAAATTAGGAGTCGAGATGACTGCGTCTGACGCCGGAATCGATCTACCGATTCGTGCTGCACAGAACGGTGGCCGGCGTGAGGACGCTCGTCCGCAGGTGGCGCGACGAAACATGAGTGGTCAGGTCGTCGACTACATCAAGAATATGATCTTCGACGGGTCTCTGATTCGGGGACAGCGAGTGCCGCAGGACCAAATCGCCAAAGATCTCGGCGTCAGTCGTCTGCCGGTTCGGGAAGCGCTCATCACTCTCGAGGCCGAAGGATTGATCGACTCCGAGCCGCATCGCGGTTCTTATGTTGTCCCCATCCGGCGCGAGGACATCGACGATCACTACCGGATCTACGGAATGGTGCAGGGGCTCGCGTCACGACGCGCCGCGTCCCGTATCACCCAGCCAACGCTTGCCCGGTTGCAGGAGCTACACGAACTCATGCAGAACAGCGACGATCCTGACGTGCTTCATAACCTGAACTGGGAGTTTCACGCCCTCATCAATCAGACGGGCGGCAGCCGGCGCCTGTTGTCGGTGCTGCGGCAGCTGGCCAAGAACCTGCCACGGGCCGTGTACGAGGCACCGCCCGGCGCGAGTCCCGAAGCCACTCGGAGTCACCAGAAAATGCTCGACGCCTTGAAGCGTGGGGACGGGGCAGCAGCGGAGGCTGCGTCGCGCGAACATGTTCAGTTCGAGGGCGAGTACGTGATAGCCAAGCTCAAGCGCGACGGCATCCTCGCCGACGACGACTGAGGACGGCGAACAGACACGTCGGAAGACGGCGCAGGTCACCGGCCGGGCTGAGACGGTGAACCGGCCGGTGACCTGGCGGGCGAGTGCGTCCGAAACTCGGCAGGTCGAGTTGCTGCTGCATCCACCCCAGCGCGATGGCTTCGGCCCGTGTACGCGCGCGTAACTTGCGCTCTCGACCGTTCGATGGTGTCCAGCGCGTCCAGGGCCCGCGCCATCGACGTGGGAAGAAACGCGGTGAGCTGACCACGGATGTGAAGAGCCGCGCGTCGGGCTGCCGGTCATCCAGCCCGTCTGAACGCCGGGCCCCTCATGGCACGGTGGAGGACGGACCGTCCGCTGCGCCGAGATCGGTCTCGTTCCGCGAGTGACAGTGATCGGCCGGGGTGTCGGCACTCCCCCACCTTCCTTCCCCGTGGAGCAGGTAACTTGTATCAAATATCCGGGGGATATTCGTCGACCTGAACCCCAGTCGCACCGTCCTGTCGGTAAAAGTACCAGTTCAGAGCGGTCATACGTGCCACCCCCGACCTCCCTCGTGGCTGTACAGTTGATAAATGATGCAAAAAACCGCAGACTGTGTGGCGCACGCCACTGCGTGATCCCCTCCTCCTCGATGTCCCCAGGAGCCCCGATGCCAGAAACAGCCATCGACGATGGTTTGCGCGAACGCCCATCCACTCCACTTTCCGCGGAGAGCAACCGCCTGAGGCCCTACCACTGGGCTGTCATGGTGCTCGGGGTGCTCGGCTACGCGACCATCGCCGCCGACGCCGCGATTTTCCCCACGAGCTATCCCCTCATCCAGCAGAGTCTGGGGTTCTCCGACAATGCCGTCGGGTACATCTATGCGGCCGGATTCTTCACCTGCGGCGTCATCGCCATGTTCCTCATCGGCCCGTTGACGGACCGCTTCGGTCGTAAGCCACTCTTCGTCGCAGCTATCGCAATCTGCTCTGCGTTCACTATTCTTGCTGGATTCTCCTGGAACACTGTGTCATTCGGTGTAATGCGGTCGATCGCAACAGTCGGGTACGTTTCGTGGGGACTGGCCACCGTGCTCATTGCCGAGTCAGTACCTGCGAAGCACCGGGGATGGATGACCGGGACCGTACCAGTGGGGTGGGCCATCGGATTCGGAACATCGGCCTTCTTCTCCGAACACATCGCAGCCAGCATGGGATGGCGGGCGGTGTTCTGGATCGTCGGCGTACTCCCCTTGGCCTTCGGTATCGCGGTCTTCTTCGTCATCAAGGAAACACCGCACTTCCAGGACCTCCAGCATGCCCGTCGGACGGGGGCGAGCAAGTTCCACGTTGATGTCGCCAAGACGGAGAAAAGTGTGCTCGCTCAGCTGTGGGCAGCGGATATGCGTCGCCGCACCATCGGAGTAACCCTGTTCTTCCTCTTCATCGTGCCCCAATACGCCATCATGTCCTATTTCGGACTGAGCTTCCTGCAGGCGAAGGACATCTCGTTTCTCGAGGCCAACCGCGCAATAACCTGGGCAAACTGGCTCGGTATCGTCACCATCCTCGCCGCCAGTTTCCTCACGCGGGGCAAAGGCGCCCACTACACCCTCACGTCCGTCGGAGTGCTCGGATCTGTCTGCGCCATCTTCATGGTGTACCTGGCCACACCGTCGACGATCTTGCCCTGGTTCGTCGTCTACGTCTTGATCACCATCGGGCTATGGGGCGGATCCTCGAACTTCTTGCAAGAAGCCTTTCCCACCCGTATTCGTGGCACGGGTGGAGCATGGGGTTCTGGCATGTTGTGGGCCAGCTACGGAACTCTTGCGCTCATCGTCGCTCCATTGCTGACCGTCTACAGCTGGAATGTACTGGTCATCGTCTTTGGTGCCGTACTGCCGCTGATCGCGCTGATCGGTCTGTGGCTGGTTCCGCGACCGAAGGCGCTCAACTCCAACCTCGAAGACCTGCTGCACTGACATGCTCCCCCGCACACTCCGAGCGATCCGGAGGATTTCGCCGCCGTTGTCGAACACAACCTCCCCGAGCCTCGGCCCGCCGCCTCAGGCCCAATGACATGAAAGGGAAGAGCCGATGAAGGTTTTCGACGTTGTAGACCAGGGACACGGACCAGCGGTGCTCTTCTCCCACGGCACGCTCCTGGATCGGACCATGTACACCGAGCAAACCGCTGCTCTGGCCGATCGCTACCGAACCATCGCCTACACCAGCAGGGCCGGAACATCGGAATATGCCACCGACTACGACCTCGACTCGCTGGTCTCCGATTGCCTGGAGGTGGCCGCCCGAGCAGGAATCGACCGATTCGTACTGGTGGGAATGTCCGTGGGCGGTTTCATGGCGATCGAACTGGCCCTGAAGCACCCTGAACGGCTGGCCGGGCTGGTCCTGATGGACACGATGGCTGACGCCTATACCAGCGAGGAGAAGGCTCGGTTCGCCGATGTATTCCGACCCATGAAGAGCGAAGCCCCCATCTCCGCAAGCTTCGCACAAACCTTCGTTCCCATCATTTTCGGTCCGCAGGCCATCGCGAACCGTCCCGATTTGGTCGATTCGTGGGTGCGCAAGTGGCGGACCAGACCATCGCGGTCGGTGTGGGGCGAATACAACTCGTGGATCGGCAAGCACGAACGCCTTTCCCGCCTGCCGGAGATAGAGATCCCGACCCTCATCGTGCACGGTGAGGACGACAACGGCATCGACATTGCAGCTGCCGAACGGATGCATGCCCGGATACCGGGATCGGCCTTTGCCCGAATCCCAGGCGCGGGTCACTTGGTGACTGAAGAAGGCCCCGATGCCGTGACAACCGCGCTGACGACCTTCCTCGATGCCCTACCGCGTTGGTAGATCCGGCCGGACAGTCATCGAGCATCCGTGGACTACCTGGTCTCCCGTCGAGCATCGTCGTCACCGGTGCCGATCATGATCGACGGAGGACAGTCCGCGTGAACGTTGCCCGACTCCCGGAAACCGTGCACTACGCCACGGTTGCCGCTTCCTCACATTACTGTTCTCTCTGGAGGAACCATCATGAGCGTGCGTGAAAAACGCTCCACCGCAAAGATGCTTCGTGTTACTGCAGCAGGATTCGCCGGCACCGCACTCGAGTACTACGACTTCTTCCTGTACGGCACCGCCGCAGCCCTCGTGTTCGGACCCCTGTTCTTCCCGTCATACAGCCCGCTGGCGGGGACCCTCGCCTCCTTCGCGACTTTCGCGGTGGGATTCCTGGCGAGGCCATTGGGCAGCGTGCTCTTCGGCGGAATGGGTGACAAGGTCGGCCGGCGCAAGACGCTCGTGGTCTCGCTGTTGATGATGGGCACCGCAACGGTTCTGATCGGCATACTTCCGACATTTGAGCAAGTCGGCTGGCTTGCACCGCTCCTGCTGGTCACTCTCCGTTTCGTGCAAGGCATCGCGATGGGCGGAGAGTGGGGTGGAGCTGCACTGATGCTCGTCGAGCATTCACCCCCGCGCCGGCGTGGGCTGTATGGCAGCACCGTCCAGATGGGGGTGCCCGGTGGACTCCTGTTGTCGACCATCGCCGTCACCGTCAGTGACCACATCTCCGGCGACGCTTTCGAAACGTGGGGATGGCGGATTCCGTTCCTGCTCAGCGCCGGACTCTTCGCCATCTCGATGTTCATTCGCCTCGGCGTCGAGGAAACCCCGGACTTCACCGAACTGCAGACTGCATCGGCCCAGCAAAGCACCCCGGTGCGCACACTACTGCGCAGTCAATGGCGGGACGTCGCATGGGCCGCGGGCGTCATTGCTCCCGGAGGGATCCTGTTCTATCTGGTTTCCACCTATGCCGTCTCCTACGGCACCACCATCTTGGATATCAGCCGTACCACGATGCTCAATGCACTGCTCGCCGCATCGATCGTTTATTTGATAAGTCTGCCGGTATCCGGTCATCTGAGTGACCGGTTCTCACGCCGTACTGTCCTTCTCGCCGGGTGCTTCACCGCCCTGTTCGGAGGGTTCGTGCTGTTCGCGCTGATGAACACCGGATCGGGCTGGGCCGCGTTCTTGGGTATCACCTTCATGCTGGCGGTGGTGCATTCGGCACTGCAAGCCCCGCAGCCGGCCTTCCTCGCGGAACGATTCAGTGCCGATGTCCGGTTCAGCGGCGTCGCGTTGAGTCAGGCACTGTCGGTCAGCGTCATCGGCGGCACCGCCCCCTTCATGGCGACGCTGTTCTATAGCTGGACGCACTCCACCTGGCCGATCTGCACCTGGCTCGCACTCTGGAGCGTGGCTGGGGCCGTCTCGACGATCGCGCTCAGCAGGAGACCATGTGCGATCGACGATGCCGGGCAGCGACCGGCCGATACCGACCGGGAACACCGGCTCGGTGCGACACGTTAACTGACCGGCACTCACGACAATTTCCGCGGGTGTGCTGTTCCGTCCGCTCGGTGGACAGCGCACCCGCGGCGCTCTGAACCGGAAATATGTTGCGCGCCAATGATATAACGCCACTCGATCCGACTACGCAGTCCGCCGAGGATCTCGGCGGGGGTCGTCCCGAACGCGCGAGCCCACCGATGCGCCCCCGGTGGTGCCCTCAGTTCCTCGAACAACACCGCACGATCTCCTTCCGTGACATCGGTGTCCGTCCCGAGGTAGACCACAATCCGATCCATGCACACCAGCCCGATCCGAGGGCGCCACCTACCGCCCAGCAGCACCGGCATACTGCGGCCCAGCGCACGCGAGCTCCCGTCCGCGTGCCCCACGGGCAGCAGAGCGACCGAACAGTCCCTCTCTGCCACCCGACCGAGGTCGGCATGGACCGGATCGAAACGCAGGTCACCGCGGCACCTGCTCGAGGTGAACGTTCGCAGTTGACCGCCACCTGGTCCCTCGCGGCGGTCCCGTGCCGTGCCACCGCTATTACCCGGCCAACGCACTGACCGCGATCTTGCACCGCACGGTGGCTGTACGCGTCTGGCTCGACTGCCGCCATCGACGACGCCAACGGGGTCGGAGCCGACAGGGCCATCGTGCTGCGGGAGACGGGGTCGAGGTTCACACAGGCTTCGATGACAGGTCGTCGGTCCTTCAGAGATGCGGTGCTGGGAGCGCCATCGTTCTCCCAGTAACGATTGACACGGTTACGGCCCTCGATTCGATGCTCCGCACCCGCCCCCACAGGGTGGGGGATGACGGGTAGTGCCGCGGACGAGGCCGCGAATTGTGCTTGACCCCTCCTCAGCCACCATCGCGGTCATCGAGCGTGTATTGACGCGTTCAGGGCCGGTTCGGTCGGCTACCAGATTATCCTTGATTCAGTAGGCGCGAGGTGGGTGATGAGCCGATTCAAGGCACCAGGTGCCGGTTCGAGGTCGTAGGTGGCCGAGACCGATCCGGGGGCAACGCAGCGCGACCAGACTGCAGCCATCGCCACGGAGCTGGCTGCGGAGGGATTCGAGGGCGCCACGGAGATCGGACGGGGCGGCTTCGGTGTGGTTTATCGCTGCCAAGAGCGGGCTCTCGATCGCGTCGTAGCGATCAAGGTGCTCACGACCTATCACGACCCGGAAGGCGTGGATCGGTTTCTCCGTGAGCAAAGAGCAATGGGACGCTTATCCGGGCACCCCAACATTGTCACTATCTATCGCGTCGGGACGACGGGTGCCGGTCACCCGTACCTCGTCATGCAGTACCACGAGCCGGGATCCCTTCAGTCGCTGATCGAGTCGGGTCCGATCCCCTGGCCCCGTGTCCTACACCTCGGTATCAAGGTGGCCGACGCGCTCGAGACTGCCCACCAGCAATCCATCCTGCACCGAGACGTCAAACCCGCGAACATCTTGATCGACACCTACGGAGAGCCGCAGCTGACAGATTTCGGCATCGCGCGCATCGCCGGCGGATTCGAGACCGCGGCCGGTGTCGTCACCGGGTCACCCGCCTACACCGACCCCGAGGTGTTACTCGGGCGTCCCCCCAGCCCGGCGAGCGATCTCTATAGCCTCGGAGCCACTCTGTTCTGCGCGCTCACCGGGCACGCGGCCTTCGAGCGGCGCCGCGGAGAGCCTCTGATCGACCAGTTTCGGCGCATCACCAATCCGAGCGGCTCCCTGCTACGCGACTGGTATGGAGAGATTCCGGAGGAGGTCTGCACTGTGATCGAGCACGCGATGGCACGCGATCGCGGCAATCGTCCCCGCACGGCAGCCGACTTCGCCGACCAATTACGCCGCGCCCACCACAACGCCGAAGGGAGCGCGACAGACTCAGGTGCCGCTCCGGACTACACTTCACCAGCGTTCGGATTCGGATTCCCGGCACCGCACTCACGGACCCCGATGCCCTCCGGCCGGTACTCGGCACCCCCAACACCCGCCACCAGATTCCGACCCCCACCACCGAGCCGTACGCTGGTCACCCGGGACCGTCTGATGCAGGCCCTTCACACCGATCGACGGCGACGCCTGACCGTCATCCACGCACCCACCGGCTACGGAAAGAGCACCGCAGCGGCACAGTGGCTCCATCAGCTCGCCGACGAGGGCATTGCCACCGCATGGCTGACCATCGACCGAGACGACGACAATCCTCTCTGGTTTCTCGCACATCTCATCGAAGCCATCACCACCGCGTTGCCGGCCTTGGCGACCGAATTACGTGACACCTTCGAAGCACACGGTGACCGCGCGTGCCCACACGTGCTGACAACGTTGATCAACACACTGCACGATCAAGACCAACACCTGGCTCTCGTCCTCGACGACTGGCATCGGGTCTCGGATCCCTCGAGTGTGGCTACGCTGACGTACCTACTGGACAACGGTTGCCACCACGTCCAGATCATCGTGACCAGTCGCACGCAAACTGGACTGCCGATGAGCCGGATGCGCGTTCGCAACGAACTAGTCGAGATCGATTCGGCAGTATTGCGATTCGACGAAGATGAAACACGCAGCTTCCTCATGGAAGCCTCGGGACTGGACCTGGCAACAGAGGACATCGCCGACCTGGCGAGGTCGACCGACGGCTGGGCCGCCGCCATACAGCTGGCGTCGATTTCTCTGCGCTCGTCCGCGGACCCTGCCCAGTTCATTGCCCACCTCTCGGGCCGCCACCACGCGATCGGTGATTTCCTCGCCGAGAACGTCCTCGACTCCCTCGATACGGATACGCGCGCATTCCTACTGGCCACCGCCATCCCCGACCGCATCTGCGCCGACCTGGCCTCGACCCTGACCGATGTGCGACGCGGTCAGGCGATGCTCGAGCTGATCGAAGCGCGTGACCTTTTCTTGCGCCGAGTCGACGACGAAGGGCACTGGTTCAGATACCACCACATGTTCGCAGAATTTCTGCGTGGCCGACTCGACACCGAGTTCCCCGGGCGATCGGCGCAGTTGCATCGATCCGCATCCACCTGGTTCGCCGAGCACCGCTTTCTCAGCGAAGCAGTCGATCACGCACTGCGTGCCGGCGATACGGCCGGTGCAGTGAAACTGGTCGAACGCGACGGGACGTATCTGCTCGAGCATTCGCAGATGTCGACGTTGCGTGGACTTGTCGACAAGCTGCCGACAGACAGCACAATGTCCAATCCGCGACTGCAACTCGCCGCCGCGTGGTCGAACATCCTGCTCTACAACCCCGGCCCCGCTCTGCAGGCACTTGACCGCGTCGATACCGCGCTCACCCACCTCAGCGCGTCGGAGACCCCCGCGCTGCGTGCCGAAGCCTCGGTGATCAGAGCGGTCGTGGAATTGCGTGCAGACCGAGCCTCGCGAATCGACGACTTGGTGCGTCCGTGTCTCGATCGTCCCGATGACTTCCGGCCGTGGGTCGTATCCGTCGCAGCGAACGTTGCGACGTTCGCCAAGATCTGTCGGGCGGACTACCGCGCCGCCTATGCCCTTCAGCACTGGGCCGCAGCGTATCACCAGCGGAACAACGGACCGTACAACTCGGTACACGGACACTGCTGGGTGGGTATAGCGGCCTTCGAGCAACTGGATGTGAAGCTGGCGGAAGCGAGTTTCCGCACCGCGATGAAGATCGCTCAGCAAGTGGATGGTCGACGCTCCTACACCGCTCGGTTAGCCGGCGGGCTCCTCGGTGAAGTTCTGTACGAACAGGGACACACCGCCGAGGCCGAGCGACTACTCGACGACGGATACGACCTCGGACCACACGCGGGCGCTGTCGACTTGAAGATTGCCCGGTACGTCGTCGGAGCCCGAATCAAAGTGATACACGGCGACCGGTCAGCGGCCGTTGCACGACTGGACGAGGGAGCACGATTCTCCATGCAGATGCAACTGCCGAGGCTCTACAGCTCCATCGTCAACGAATCGGTGCGCCTGGATCTCGTCCTACCATCCTCAGATGCCTCGCAGACTGCAGATCTCACCTACGCCGAACGTGCGGAGCAGGTGTCCGGTCTCGACGAGGTTATCGCGCAGAACCGGGAGGAGGCGGCCATCACGCGATTGGTGCGAACCGGATCCCTGGCGAATACCGAGCTCGCATGCCGGTGGGCCGGAGAGTGGGCGGAGCGACTTGCGGGCAGCGAACGCCACCGGGCTGAGCTACGGGCCCGCAGGCTGCTGGCCGGCTGCCTCGCCGCATCCGGCCGTAGCGAAGAGGCTGGAAGCCTGCTCACCGGGGTAGCAGCCCAATGCGCGAAAGCCGGGTTGGTGCGGTTTCTCGCCGATGGCGGAGTACACGTCATGGACACCCTCCGACAAATCGCCGGCAACGTCCATCCCCCCAGCCATCCGCCGCTGTCGTCGGACCTGCCGGACGAATTCGTGTCGGCCGCGCTCGCGGCTGATGCCGGCCTGCCCTGAGCTCCCTACCGCAGGGATGACACAGCGCCCTCGGTGCCGTGTTGAATCGATCGTCGGGCCCCGGCTCCTGCGGAAGAGACGAGGATCAACCCCACCCCGATGGCGAGCCAGATGGCCGCGGCAAGCATGCCGATCCGGAAACCCCAAGGACTGACCACCGAGGCGAGGGCTGGTCCGGCGCTGGCACCGAGAAAGGTGAAGGATCCGTACAGTGCCGTTGCACCGCCCGTTTCCTCCGGACGCACCTGCACCAGAAGTGACTCGACAATGGCTGACGCCGTAGCGGAAATCGCCGCCACGAGCAGCAACACCGCTATCGACAGTCCTATCAGGTAGTCCGACGACACCGATCCGGCGGCCACGGACATCGCCGCCACACCCAACGCCGCCGCGCCCCGGCGGGCCGGTCGCCACCGCCTCAGTACTCGACCCAGAAATGGAATGACGAGAAGTGCTGGCACGGTGATCAAGCGCAGCACCTGCAGGGCCTCGGGATTTCCGGCAACCGACGGCGGGCCCACCAGCGAGATGGTGGTGAAGTGTCAGCGGTCATGTAATTCCCCAGGTTGAGGGGTTCGTCCGTCACGTAATTCCCCACCCGGCCGTCACGTAATTCCCCACCCTGGGGCGTGTCGGCCGGGGTTCCGGCGCTGCTGCAGGTTCGCTCCTGACTGGGCCACCGACAAGGCCCGGGAAGGGGCCTGACGGTGGCAAGGAGAACGTGGACGATGATCGATCTGATGGAGTTGTTCCGGCATTGGCATGCCGGCCGGTCTCAGGTGCAGATCTCGACGGCCCTGGGGATCGACCGCAAGACGATCCGGAAATACCTGGCACCCGCGTTGGCGGCCGGGTTGGCGCCCGGCGAGGGCGGCAAGTTCGACGACGCGCTCTGGCGGGAGCTGATCTCGGGATGGTTTCCCGAGGTCGGCGACCCGGCAGCGCGGGCGGTGACGTGGCCGGCGATCGCCGCGCACCACGACTGGATCGACGCACAGTTGAAGGCGTCGGTGACGGTCGCGACGATCGCGCAACGCCTGCGGGACGACCACGGTACCGCGGTGTCCGAGTCGACGGTACGTCGTTATGTGGCAGCGCAATTCGCCGACCAGATCGCGGAGACGAAGGTGACGGTGCCTCGTGGCCCGGTCCCGCCGGGCGACGAGGCCCAGGTCGACTACGGCAAGCTCGGCATGTGGCGCGATCCCGCCACCGACCGGCGGGTGGCGGTGTGGGCGTTCGCGATGATCCTGACCTGCTCGCGGATGCTGTTCGTCCAGCCGGTGCTGCGGATGGACCAGTCCTCGTGGTGCGCCTCGCACGTCGCGGCGTTCGAGTTCTTCGGCGGTGTCCCGGCCCGGATGGTGTGCGACAACCTCAAAACCGGGGTGGACCGGCCGGACCTGTACGACCCGAAGATCAACCGCGCCTATGCCGAGCTCGCCCTGTTCTACGGGCTGTTGATCGATCCGGCCCGCGCCGGCAAGCCGAAGGACAAACCGCGGATCGAGCGTCCGATGCCCTATATCCGCGACTCGTTCTTCAAGGGCCGCGAGTTCACCGGCCTGGCGCAGATGCAGGACGCCGCCCTGACCTGGTGCACCGACGTCTACGGCCGGCACCAGCACCGCGGTCTCGACGGAGCACAACCGACAGCGGTGTTCGAAGCCGCCGAAAAGCACCGTCTCACAAAGCTGCCACCGCGACCATTCGAACCGGGTCTCTACCAGGTCGGGAAGGTCGCCCCGGACTGCCATGTCAAGGCCGGTAAGGCCCTGTATTCGGTGCCCTGGCGGCTGATCGGCCAGCAGGTGCTGGTCCGCACCAGCGGCGACGTGGTGCAGATCTTCCACGCCGAGCAGGTGGTCGCCACCCACGTGCTGCACCTGTCGGGGCGGTCGACGAACCCTGAGCACTATCCGCCGCACAAGATCGCCTACACGCTGCAGACCGTGTCCTGGTGCCGGGCGCAGGCCGAGCAGATCGGCCCGGCGGCGGTCGCAGTGGTCGCCGAGTTGTCGCAGGTCAACGCGTTGCACCGGCTACGGGCGATCCAGGGCATTGTCCGGCTGCGGGATCGCTACGAGGATCGGCGCCTGGATGCGGCGTGCGCCCGCGCCCTCGAGGTCGGTGACCCCAGCTACCGCACCGTCAAGGGCATCCTCGCCGCCGGCACCGAGCACGACGGACAGCCTGCCCCGGCCGCCGCGCCGACGTCGGCGTTCCTGCGCGGACCCGACGCCTTCGACGCCGAACGCACCGCCTGACCGTGACCCCGCCCCAAACTGTTCCTGCAATCACGTTGAACCAGTGAGGTTTCTGTGATGACCATTCATGATCCCAGCCTGCGGGCTGCGCTCAAGACGTTGAAGTTGACCGGGATGCTCGACACGCTCGACGCCCGGCTCGCCCAAACCCGGGACGGGAAGCTCGGACACCTCGAATTCCTCCAAGTGCTGTGTGAGGACGAGATCGCCCGCCGGGAAACGGCGGCGCTGGCCCGTCGGTTGCGGCGGGCGAGGTTCGAGCAACAGGCCACCTTCGAGGACTTCGATTTCAGCGCGAACCCGAAACTCCCGGCGGCGATGCTGCGGGATCTGGCCGCCCTGCGCTGGCTCGATGCCGGCGAGTCGGTCATCCTCTACGGACCCGTTGGCGTCGGCAAAACCCATGTGGCACAGGCGCTTGGCCATCATGTCGCCCGCCGCGGCGGGGACGTGCGGTTCGTCAAATGCTCCCGCATGCTCGCCGATCTCGCCGGCGGCCATGCAGACCGCACCATCGGCCAGCGGATGCGCGAATACACCCGGCCGCTGGTGTTGATCATCGATGACTTCGCCATGCGTGAGCACACCACCACTCAGTCCGACGACCTCTACGATCTGGTCTCGGACCGGGCGATCGCCGGCAAACCGCTGATTCTGACGAGCAACCGCGCCCCGAAGGACTGGTATCCACTGTTCCCGAACCCGATCGTCGCCGAGTCCCTCCTCGACCGGCTCATCAACACCAGCCATCAAGCCCTGATGGACGGACCGTCCTACCGACCCCGAAAACGACCCGGCAACCGGGCCGCCAACGCAACCTGATCCGCATGTCCGCCGCTCGGGCTACCCTCGACTCAGCACGCCCGAGCATGGGGAATTACGTGAAGGAAACCCCTGGGGAATTGCGTGACGGTCGACAGTGAAGACGCTGACATACCCTCCGAGGAATGTGGCCGAAGCACCGAACAGCGCGACCAACCGCCACCTGCCCAGAATCGTCACCAAGACCCCGAAGAGCCGCGCACCACGGGGGTGGCGGATGGCCCGCGCCCTCGGAACGAACACAACAACGACCACGGCGGCCACCGCGAGCGCACCCGCACCGAGCACAAAGACCGCGCGCCAACCGGCCGCAACAGCGATCACCTGTGCGGCGACGGGAACGACTGCCGCCGCTCCGAGGAAACCGCTGGTCAAACAGCTCAAAGCCAGCAGACGCTGGCGCGGATCGATGTTCTCGGCAATATACGTGAACGCGGCGGGGGCGAAGGCGGCTGCCGCGCAGCCCTGCCCCGCGCGAGCGATCAGTTCGAGAAGCAGCGTGGAAGGAAGGGCTGCCAGCAGCGTGGTGACGGCAGCGGTGCACAGACCCACAGACATCACGGTATGGGAACCGAATCGCGACGCCAGCGGCCCCGCCGCGAGGAACCCGACAGCATAGGCGACGCCGAACACAGTGGAGGTCGCCGTCACCTGTGCAGGGTTGACATCGAAGGAAGCGGCCATCTGCGGTAACAGCGCCAATACCGAGTACATCTGTCCTACCGCGGTGACAGCCGTGGCGGTGAGAATGATAATCACTCGCCGGGGCGGGACATACCGATCCCGGACGACGTCGATCGAACCGATATCGGTGCTCGTCTCTCGACCCACACCGCCTCCTTCGTGCGTTCCTGGTAGGTCAACCGTGTAATCGATTGCCACCCCGACCACTTCGTGGTGGCTCGGAGCGGACCGCGGACGTCCCGATCAGCGGTGCCGGCCCAGGTCCATCCGGTAGCTGTAGCGGCGGGGATTGAAGCGGGAGGCGGTGAACTCGACCGGCCGCCCACCGGCGTCGTGGTACAGCCGCTCGATGAGCAAGACGGCGTCCCCTACCGAGCATCCGATCAGTTCGCTCTCAGTTTCTTCGGCTCGAGTGGCGTGGATGCTCTGGGTCGCCGAGACGATGCCCTCGGGCAGTAACCGCTCCGCCGATTGAATGATCGTGCTGTCGGTCTCCCATGCTGCCCGATCGATCACGTTGTCCGCCAATGAGGAAACCATGTAGTGCCGAGTCAGGGCGAAGGGCGCATCGTTGTAGCAGCGTTGGACGAGGGCACAGCGGACATCTGAGATGTCCGCGCCGAGGTCACGAGCGATCGCAGGCTCGCTCACCCCCCGCCGGAAAGGCTCGAGCAACCGAGTGGTGGTACCGGGCCAGCTCATGATCTCGTCGAGCGATCCGATCGCACGCTGATAGCGAACGGAGTTCGTCTCGTACCCAATCAAATACGTGCCGCTGCCCTGAACACGGTGCACCATGCCCACCTCGACCAGGTGTCCGATTGCTTGCCGGATCGTGTGCCTGCTGACGCCGAAAGTGTGCCGAAGTTGATCCTCGGTAGGCAACTTGTCACCCACGGCGTACTCACCGCGTTCGGCTCGCCGCCGAAGTTGTTCGGCGACGAGCCGGTACGCGGGACGCTTCAGATACGAATGCGTCTCCACAATCATGCCTGCCTGTCAGTCCCTCACCGAGGGTGCTTCGTCACTGAACAGCGACACTCCGCGAGTCTCGGGGAGATACCGCAGCAGGATCAAGAACGACAGCGATGCAACCGCGACCAGATAGAAGGCGGGAGCGACGATGAGCGCGGCCGCCGCCGCGATGGCGGTGGCGATGAACGGGCCGGGCCCGCCGATGAGAGCCTGCGCGACGTTGAAGCCGATCGAGCTACCCGTCACCCGCAGTCGGGCCGGGAAGAGCTCGACCATGAGAACTCCGAGCATGACATTGGCCAGTGCCTCGAACGCCGCCAGGATTGCCAGACCGATCAGTGCGAGGTACCAGGTGCCGGTCGAGAGCAGCGCGAAGCAGGGGACCGCGGTCAGAGCAATGCCGACGGCGCCGAGCAGCATCGTGCGTCGGCGGCCGATGCGGTCGCCGATCATGCCTGCGACGGGGCACATGAGTGAGTAGATGAGCAATCCGAGCACCGCGAGTTCGAGGGCGGTGGTCTTGGCCATGTGGACCTCGACACTGAGGAAGGTGACCACGAAGGTTGCGAGGTAGTAGAAACCGAGGCCGGTCACCGCGGTGCAGACGAACACCAACAGGATTCCGGATCGACTGTGCTTGCCGGCGTTGCGCAGCGGGGCATGCTCGACCTCGTGAGCGCGCTGGAGCTCCTGGAACACGGGAGTGTCCTCGAGCCGGAGCCGGACGTAGAGACCCAGGACGGCCAGTGGGCCGGCGACGAGGAAGGGGACACGCCACCCCCAGCTCGTCATCTGGTCGTCGGACAGCAGGGCCGTCAACAGCAAGGTCACCGCACCCCCGGCCATGACCCCGATGCCGGCGCCGGCGGAGACCACACTGCTCCACAGCCCGCGCCGGCGGGCCGGTGCATATTCGACGAGGAAGGCAGCCGCGCCCGCGTATTCGCCACCCGCAGAGAAACCTTGGGCACACCGAAGGAGCACCAGAAGAGCGGGAGCAGCGACGCCGATTGTGGCGTACGTCGGCAGGACGCCGATGCCGATCGTGCAGATGCCCATGACGACGATCGCGAACGAGAGCGCCGCGCGGCGACCGGCACGATCGCCGAAAGCCCCGATCAGCAGCCCGCCGAGCGGACGAAAGAGGAACGCGACGCCGAAAACGGCGAGGGAGGCCAACAGCGACGTCGTGGCGTTGCCGGACGGAAAGAACAGCTGTCCGATGGTCGCGGCCAGAAACCCGTACACCGCGAAGTCGAACCACTCGAGGAAGTGGCCGATGCCCGCGGCGACGGCGACGCGTCGAGACACCCGGGGTGCCAGCGTCCCCGATGAGGTCAGCGCATCAGTCGTCGGCGCCTCTCCCGGAGTGGTGGGGGGTGACGGCAATACGGGGGGTGGGTTCGTCATCGAGGTCTCCTCGGGAAGCGTCGTGGACTTCTTTCGCCACGACGTGAATTTGGTCCTGCGCGAATCTGATGGTGTTTCTGGCGCGCCCATGATCCTCCGCCCTGGCGGCCCACAGTGAGATGAGCCACAGTTGTACGGATGATTGGAAGGTAGTCATGGTCGACGCTTGCGTCAACCCCTGGAGTGGGCGGGTTCGCCGCTACGTGGAACTTGGACAACGGAAACGTCTTGAACAGGCAATTACCGTCAAATAACGGGACCGTCGTGGTCGGATCCTGGAGGTGGGCGGGTTCGATTCGCGTCGTGATTGACAGACGCATCGTTGCGCAATAGTGTCTCAAGTCATACGGACAAATTGTGAAACGGTGGTGGTCGGATCCGCTTCCGCGGGCAGCTCCGGCAGGAACTGCAACTGACGTGTCCACGAATCACGGAAGGGATGTGCGCATGGCTGGCAGCACGATCGCCGAACGACTCGGCGCCTTCGCCGCAGATCTGGAGGTCGATGCGCTTCCGCTACCAGTCGTCGAGCGGGCGAAGGGGTGCCTCATCCACGCTTTGGCGGTGGGGATGGCCGGCTCGGCCGCTGGCTTCGGGCGACGGGCCGAGCAGGTTACCCCCGGAGTGAGCTCGCCACCGAACCGCCGGGGATACGCCCGCTCGCTGGTGACCGGCCAGTGGCATCCGGCCTCGACGGCGGCCTTCATCAACGGAGTGCATCTACATGCCCGGGCGCAGGAGGACACACATGGCACGTTCCATCCAGGCGTAAGCGTCGTACCCGCCGCTCTGGCGGCAGCAGAGGCCAGCGCTGTCGACGGTCGGACTCTGCTTGCAGCGGTCGTCGCGGGTTACGAGGTGGGCATCGCGCTGTCGAAGCCACTCACGGACCTGACCACCCCGCCCTTTCGCGCCACGGCGGTGTTCGGACCGGTAGCTGCCGCTGCCGCCGTCGCACGAATCCGCGGCCTGAGCGGCGAACGCACGACCTCCGCGCTGGCGATCGCCGCATCGATCTCCGGTGGCACGTCCGAATCGTTCGGTGCCGGAACTGACGAATGGCATTTCCAGTCGGGAATTGCGGCGACGAGTGGACTGATGGCAGCGCAACTTGCCGAAGCCGGAGTTGCGGGCTCGCGGGCCGCTTTCGAAGCCGAAGCGGGATTCCTCGACTGCTTCTCGCGATCGCGTGAGGCAGCGGAAATGATCGCCCGCGACCTCGGGCGGTCCTGGAACATGCTCGAAGTAACCTTCAAGCCCTACCCGGTGTGTGCGTTCAATCAGGCGCCGGCCATGCTCGCGGTGCGGCTGCGCGAGTCCGGTCTCCACGCCGACGAGGTCGCATCGATCCGGCTGCAGATGAACGAACGCGAGGCAACCTATCCGGGCATGCCCTCGCGCGGGCCCTTCACCAGTACCTCACAGACACTGATGAGCGCCAGATTCGCCTTCGCAACCGGGCTCGTCCACGGCGACATCACCTACGGCCTGTTGCAACACTTCACCGATCCGCAGGTGCTCGACCTCATCGGCAAGATCGACCTCGTCGCCGAGTCGGCACGCCCGGCGAAAACCGCACACGCCACTGTGGGCTTGGTCGACGGGACCGCGGTCCAAGACGCCATCGAGGACTCCGATGCGATGCTGTCGTGGGACACCGACGGCGTCGTACGCAATGCCGAACGCCTCGCAGACGAAATTCCGCTGTCCACAAAGGAACTGGAAACCTTGATCGACAGCGTGGCCACGTTGCCCGACGCGCCGTCCATCGACCCGTTGATCCGTGCGACTTTGGCGGGCATCTCCGTCAGAACGTGAGGACAGCTCTTTTCCAGTCGTCCCCCTCGACATGCGGGGTACATCGAAACCCGAAACCGACGCTCCCAATTCAACAGTGCCGGGCACTCGATCCGGCCGAGAAACGAGAAAGAGCACTATGACCGAGAACGTCGCCATCGCCGAACGGCGAAACAGCGAACTCCAACACCGAAAGATGTACATCGACGGCGAATGGGTCGACGCCATCTCCGGTGAGATTTTCGAGACCGTCAACCCCTACAACGGGCGGGCCTGGGCCACTGCCCCACTCGCCGGACCGGAAGATGTCAAGAATGCTGTCGCGGCCGCGCGACGCGCGCTGTCCGGGCCGTGGGGATCGATGTCCGCGGCGCAGCGAGGCGCCCTGATCCGTAGACTGGCGGCGCTGATCGAGCCCCACGCAGACGAGCTCGCGCGTATCGAGACCACCGACAACGGCAAGGTCATCCGCGAGACGCGCGGCCAGATGGCCGGATTGCCGGCGACCTACGAGTTCTTCGCCGGCGCTGCCGACAAGATCTTCGGTGACACCATCTCCGCGCCCCAGACGAACTTCTTCACCTACACTCGCCGCGAGCCAGTCGGCGTGGTCGCCGCGATCCTTCCCTGGAACAGCCCTCTGTTCCTGCTGGCGAGCAAGCTCGCGCCCGCCTTGGCCGCCGGCTGCACATTTGTCGCCAAGCCCGCAGAGCAGACGCCGACGTCGACCCTCGAATTCGCCAAGCTCGTCGATGAAGCCGGTTTCCCGCCCGGAGTGTTCAACGTCGTCACCGGCGCGGGGAACACAGGAGCCGCACTGACCGCCGAACCCGGCGTGGACAAAGTCACCTTCACCGGCTCCACTGCCACCGGAATCGCGGTCATGAAGAGCGCCGCCGACCACATCGCAGAGGTCACCCTCGAACTCGGCGGCAAGTCCCCCAACATCATCTTCCCCGACGCCGACATCGATGCGGCCGTCAACGGGGTGATGGCAGGAATCTTCGCCGCCACCGGCCAGACCTGCATCGCCGGAAGCCGTTTGCTGGTCCACGAATCGATCCGCGATACCGTCGTCGAGCGACTCGCACGACGCGCACCCCAGATCAAGATGGGGGATCCGCTCGACATCGAAACCGAGATGGGCCCCATCGCCTTCGCCGAGCAACTCGAGAAGGTCCGCTACTACGTCGACCTCGGAGTCGACGAAGGAGCCACAGTGGTGTGCGGCGGAGAGCGTCCGCAGGACACCGAACTGGCCGACGGGTACTTCTTCCAGCCCACCATCCTCAGCGGCGTCGACAATTCGATGCGCGTGGCACGGGAAGAAATCTTCGGACCCGTGCTGTCGGTCATCACCTTCACCTCGGAAGAAGAGGCGGTCCAACTCGGCAACGACACGACCTACGGACTCGCCGCGGCGGTGTGGACGAAGGACGTCCAACGCGCGCACCGCGTGGCGCACCGGCTCAATGCCGGCACGATTTGGATCAACTCCTACCGTGTGCTCGCCAACAACGTCCCGTACGGCGGCTTCGGGCAGAGCGGAATCGGCCGCGAAAACGGCATCGAAGGCCTCGACGCGTATCTGCAGACCAAATCCATCTGGGTCGAACTCACCGGTGAAAGCCGTGACCCGTTCAAGCTCGGCTGAACCAACAGGAGCAGAAACTGATGACCACCACATTCGACATCCCCAAGACCAGCCAGGCGGCGGTGCTCACCAAGCACAGTGAGCCGCTCGAGATCCGCGAAATTCCGGTACCCCAGACCCTGGAACCGGGCGCACTCCTGGTCCGTATCGAAGCAGCGACGGTGTGCGGCTCGGACCTGCACCTATGGGACGGCTCCCTCGGCGGCAGCCAGGCGCTGGACCTACCCGTCATTCCCGGACACGAAATGGTCGGGCGGGTGATCGCATTCGGTGACGGCGCCGAGCGAGACACCTTCGGGACACCGCTCGAAATCGGCGATCGCATCTGCTTCACCCACGCTTCATGCAACCAATGTGACCACTGCCGGTTCGACAACCAGCCCACCCTGTGCACCAACCGGCAGTACTACATGTTCACCAACTGCGAGCGTCCCCCGTACCTGGTCGGCGGCTTCGCCGAGTACGCCTATGTCTTCCCCAATTCGGGACGAGTGCGCGTGCCGGACGAGGTGGAAACCTCTTGGGCATCGGCGGCCAGCTGCGCACTGCGCACAGTTGTGCACTCTTTCGAACGCATCGGCAAGATGAATCCCTGGGAAACCGTCGTTATCCAGGGAGCGGGCCCGCTCGGCCTGTTCGCTACCGCCCTCGCCGATCATCTCGGCGCCGGACGAATCATCACCGTCGGCGCTCCCGATACCCGCCTTGCCATTGCCAAGCAGTACGGGGCAACCGACCTCGTCTCTGTCGCCGAACATCCCGAACCCGAAGACCGGGTCGCCGCGGTCCGCGAATTGCTCGGCGGGCACGGCGCCGAAGTCGTCTTCGAGTTCTCCGGCGCACGCACCGCGTTCCCAGAAGGTCTGGGAATGATCAAGGAAGGCGGCCGCTACATGGTCACCGGCCAGATCGACGGTCCAGGCAAGGAAGTCCCGGTCCGGCCCGGCTTCATCACCCGACAGCAGCTGACCATCATGGGAACCTGGTCCGGGCACATCGCCGAATATCGCAAGGCTCTCGACTTCATGAAGAACACACATGGTAAGTACGACTTCGGCGCACTGGTCCCGAACCGGTACCGGCTCGACCAGGCGACCGAGGCACTGACGCGGATGCGGGCACAGGAGGACATCAAGCCGATGCTCGTCCCGCACGCAACCGAAGGAATCTGACGTGAGGCCCCTCGACGGCATTCGGGTGCTCGAGATGGGCCAGTACATCGCCGCCCCCTACTGTGCGATGATGCTGGCCGACCTGGGCGCGGAGGTCATCAAGATCGAGAAGCCCGACGGCGGCGATCCGCGCAGAATCTACGATCCGCTCGAGCAGACCGAGACCGGATCTATGAGCGGCGGGTTCCTGAGCTACAACCGCAACAAGAAGTCCGTCACGCTGGACTTGAGCACAGAAGGCGACCGAGCCCGATACCGGACCCTTGCGGCGACCGCGGACGTAGTCGTGGAAAACCTCCGTCCCGGTGCCGTCGACCGTATGGGAGTCGGATACGAAGCGCTCAAGGAGGCCAATCCACGCCTGATCTACTGCGCCATCAGCGGCTACGGACGGTTGCGGACGCATCGAGGTGAATTTGCCGAACGGCCGGCCTTCGACACCGCCATCCAGGCAGTCGGCGGATTGATGTCGGTGACCGGAGAACCCGGGGGCCCGCCGCTGCCGACGGTGACCGGTTTCGCGGACGTCTTCACCGCGGTCCACGCCACCGTCAGCGTGCTCGCCGCTCTACAGGGACGTCAGAATACCGGTGTGGGCGCGTTCGTCGATCAGAGCATGTACGACTCCGTGGCGTCCCTGCTCGAACGCGAACTGATGCTGTGGGATTTCACGGGCGAGCATCGAGTGCGCGGGGTGGATCGCTACTCTCCACTCGGTGCCCTCGAGGCCGAGGATGGTTATGTTGCACTGATTCTGCCCACCCACGAAATGTGGCGGCGGCTGTGTGTGGCAATCGAGCGGACCGACCTGCTCGACCATCCACTGTTGGACACCGTCGTTCACCGGGCCGAGAACTTTGCATCGGTGATCCGCCCCGAAGTCGAACGGTGGACACGGTCGCGCACCCGCCGCGAGATCGTCGAACGTTTCGCCGCCCATGGGCTTCCCGCCGGGGAAACCCAGACCGTGGACGAGCTCTACCGGTGCCCTCACCTTGACGCGCGTCGCATGTTCCTCGAGATCGACGATCCGTATGCCGGTCGCCGAAGGATGATCCGGACACCGTTCCTGACCGACACCTACGAGGAGCCACGCACCGACTCGGCGCCCCAGCTCGGCGCCCACAACGACGAACTGCTTGCTGAGGTGGAACCGACCACGGCCTGAGGCGCCCGCCGACATAGATGGCGGGGACACCAGCACCACCGCGACAGGGCCCACATCCGTATCGGGTCCGTCGTGCTGCGGTGACAGACGTCCATCGGTCGCCCAACTCCGGCGCCGGAAGGACCGAGTGTGGAGGTGTGATCGCAGACGGTCACACCTCCACACTCGATTCATCAGTATCAATTTGCGAGGTAGCAGAAGTAGTATGCAATCTGACGCCACGAATATGCTGTTGTTGCAGTCAATTCCCGTTACCGAGTCTCCCACGTTGAAGATTCATCCGTACGAGCGCTAGTGTGGTGGATGACACCCTGCCGATCGCATCAAGGAGAAGGAGGAGCCCGTGGTGACGAAGAAGGCCGCTCCCGCGGAGCGTGGTGTCCCAGCGTACCGAGAGTTGGCCGAGAAGTTGCGGGCCGACATCGAGGCAGGTGTCTACTCGGTGGGACGGAAAATGCCCACCGAAAGCGTGTTGCAGTCGGTCCACAACGTCAGCCGCCACACGGTGCGTGAGGCGCTCCAGATACTGCTCTCGGACGGGTTGATCTACCGCGTCCAAGGCAGCGGAACCTATGTGAGCGGGCGTCAACAGGACACCCGGGGCCGCTATGTCCGCTCGATCGGCTCCCTCGACGAAATTATCGTCTGGCCCGATACGAACACCGAGGTGATCGAACCATTCACCGTCGTCGTCGAGCCCTCCATCGCGGCCCGATTGGAATTGCCGTACATCGAGGTCAGCAAGGCCACCGTTCGACGTTCCTATGAGGGACTCCCCTTCGTCCTGACACGTCACTACGTCGAACCCGAACTCGGTGCGAAACTGGCCGCGGACGGGGTCCCGTCGGTCGGCGAAGGAACCGTGATCGGGGCGGCCGAAAAACTCCTCACCAAGCCGATCATGGGCGCGCGCCAGGAGATCACCGCCATGAACGCCCCCGAGCACGAGGCTGAGCTGATCGGATGTCAAGCTGGAGACGCCATACTGCTGATCGAGCGTCTTTATTACGACGCGGACGGCAAGTTCGTCGAGTTCACATCCTCTCATTTCAATCCACGTCGGTACTCGTACCGCATGGAACTGAGGCGGCGAGGAGCCTGAACAGGTCCTATTCCTTCTCGGCCTCGAAGTAGAAGGTAGTCACGTCGTAGAGCAGCAGGTTCAGATCACCGGCTGCAACAACATGTTCGAAGCAGCACTCCGCGATTCGGTCGCGGTAGCCGCGGTCGGTGCAGCGGTGCGGTGTCCGCACGAACGTGTTGATCTGCTGGGCGGGCGCACCTGCACACCGATCGGCGCCGGCTGCTCGGGCACCTGCGCACCCGCTACTCGTACGACCGTGAGCAGCTCCCCCCGCTCGACGAGGTGGCCGACGTGCGTGCGCGCCTGGTCGACGTGGCGCTGCGGTGATGCCGGCGGCCCCGAGCCGTTCCGGCGTCGGGGCCCGCGGGCGCTGCGCCGCAGGGACGCCGGACCCGGGGTGTAAAGAATTCGTCAGGACATCGGCCGCGGGCGTCAAGATTCCGTATGGATCGCGGTCCACGGACGGGCGCGGTGCGACAGTGTGGTGCGGGGCGCCGATCGGCGCCTGATTCGTGTCTACGACAAGGGAAGACGACATGGCCGACACCGCGTACGTGGTGCTAATCCTGGCAGGGTTCCTGGTATGCGCTCTGGTCCTGCGCGCGCTGCATGTGCGAGGTGAGAGCCGATGACCTGGGCAGGGGTGGCGAGCGTCGCGCTCGTCGTGCTCACGACGGCACTGGTGGTGTACCTGCTGATCGCGCTGCTCGATCCGGAGAGGTTCTGACGATCCGATGACTCCAGCTGTTGCCGCGGGACTGCAGATCGGCCTGGTCGTTGCAGTCCTGGCGTTGGCCTACGTTCCACTCGGCGACTACATGGCGAGGGTGTACACGACCGACACCGACCTGAGGTGGAAGGACCTGCGGATCGAGTCCCTGATGTACCGGCTGTGCCGGATCGATCCGCGCGCAGAACAGACCTGGTACGGATACGCCGCGAGTGTGCTCGGTTTCTCGCTCGCGAGCGTGCTCTTGCTGTACACGGTGCAGCGACTGCAGGGTGTCCTGCCGCTCGGCCGGGACCTGGGTGGAGTGAGTCCGGCGGTGGCATTCAACACCGCGGTCTCGTTCGTCACCAACACCAACTGGCAGTCCTACGTGCCCGAGACGACGATGAGCCCACTCACCCAGTCCGCCGGCCTCGCGGTGCAGAACTTCGTCTCGGCGGCGGTCGGCATGGCGGTCGCGATCGCCCTGATCCGCGGCCTGGTGCGCGTCGGGCGCGGCGGCGAGATCGGCAACTTCTGGGTGGACCTGGTGCGCGGGACCCTGCGGATTCTCTTGCCGCTGGCGTTCGTGATCGCGTTGATTCTGTTGTCCCAGGGCGTGATCCAGTCGTACCGCAGCGGCTTCTCCGCCACCGGACTGGACGGCAACGCGGTCACCACCGCGCTGGCGCCGGTCGCCTCACAGGAGGCGATCAAGGAACTGGGCACCAACGGCGGCGGCATCCTCGCCGCGAACTCGGCCCACCCGTTCGAGAACCCCACCCCCGTCACCAATATCGTCGAGATCCTCGCGATCCTGCTGATCCCGGTGACGCTGACGCGCACGTTCGGCACGATGATCGGCAACCGACGGCAGGGCCTGACCGTCCTCGGCGTGATGGCGTTGCTCTACGGCACCGTCCTGGCGGTGGCGCTGGCCGCCGAATCCGGCACGCGGGGCGTGGCGGCGAACGCCGCCGGCGCGATGATGGAGGGCAAGGAAGTCCGGTTCGGGATCCCCGGTTCGGTGCTGTTCGCGGTGTCGACCACCGGCACGAGCACCGGTGCGGTGAACTCGGCGCACGACAGCATGTCCCCGCTCGGCGGTGGGGCCGTCCTGCTGAACATCCTGCTCGGCGAGATCGCGCCGGGCGGAGTCGGCACCGGCCTGTACAGCATGCTGGTGCTCGCGGTGATCGCCGTGTTCGTCGGGGGCCTGCTCGTGGGGCGCACGCCCGAGTTCCTCGGCAAGAAGCTGCGCAGGCGCGAGATCACCCTTGCCGCGCTGGCGGTGCTGGTGATGCCGGCGCTGGTGCTGACCGGCACCGCGATCACCGTGATCCTGTCCACCACCACCGGGTACCTCGGCAACTCTGGGGATCCGGGCACTCCGGGCGCGATCCACGGGTTCACCGAGGTGCTCTACGCCTATGCCTCGGCGTCGAACAACAACGGCAGCGCGTTCGGAGGGCTGACCGTGACCAGCGACTGGTTCCAGTCCTCGCTGGGCATGTGCATGCTGCTCGGGCGGTTCCTGCCGATCGTGTTCGTCCTGGCCCTGGCCGGATCGCTGGCCGCGCAGCGTCGCACCCCGGCCGGTGCGGGCACGCTGCCCACCACCGGTGCGGCCTTCGCCGGGCTGCTCACCGGAACGGCCGTCCTCGTTGCGGCTCTCACCTTCTTCCCGGCCCTCGCTCTGGGCCCCGTCGCGGAAGCACTGCATTGACGCCGGCGCCGCGACCACGGCTCGTCCTCCCGCCCCGCGGCGGAGATCACGGAGATACTTCGGTGACCATCGACCTTCATTCCCACCGGGAGACCATCACCTCCCACCCGCATCGTGTCGGCGGGGGCGTGTTCAGCCCCCGTCAGCTGGCAGAGGCCCTGCCGGGAGCGATCCGCAAGCTCGATCCCCGGCATGTGGCGCGGAATCCGGTGATGTTCGTCGTGCTGGTCGGATCGGCGGTCGCCACCGTCGCGGCGATGGTCGAACCCACGCTGTTCGCGTGGTCGATCGCGGCGTGGCTGTGGTTCACCGTGCTGTTCGCCAACCTCGCCGAGTCGGTCGCCGAGGGGCGCGGCAAGGCGCAGGCGGCGAGCCTGCGAAAGGTCAAGCAGGACACGACAGCCCGTCGCCTCACCGGTCCGGCCGCCGAGGAATCCGTATCGGCCACCGAGCTGCGCATGGGCGATCTCGTCGTGGTGGAGACCGGTCAGACGATCCCCGGTGACGGCGACGTGATCGAGGGCATCGCCACGGTCGACGAGTCGGCGATCACCGGAGAATCGGCGCCGGTGATCCGCGAGTCGGGTGGCGACCGATGCGCCGTCACCGGCGGCACCACCGTGCTCTCCGACCGCATCGTCGTGCGGATCACCGCACCACCCGGGCAGACCTTCGTGGACCGGATGATCGCTCTCGTCGAGGGGGCCGCCCGGCAGAAGACCCCCAACGAGATCGCCCTGAACATCCTTCTCGCGGCGTTGACGATCGTGTTCCTGCTCGCGGTCGTCGCGATCGGTCCGATGAGTGCGTACGCCGGCGCCGAGCAGGGACCGGTCGAGCTGATCGCGCTGCTGGTGTGCCTGATTCCCACCACGATCGGTGCCCTGCTCTCCGCGATCGGCATCGCCGGGATGGACCGGCTGGTGCAGCGTAACGTGCTGGCCATGTCCGGTCGTGCCGTCGAGGCGGCCGGGGACATCGACACCCTGCTGTTGGACAAGACCGGCACCATCACCTACGGCAACCGGCGCGCCACCGCACTGCACCCCGCTCCCGGCGTCACGGATCTCGAAATGGCTTCTGCGGCAAGGCTGTCGAGCCTGTCCGACGAAACCCCCGAGGGGCGCAGCATCGTCGAGTTGTGCGCCGAGCGGTTCCACCTCGATCCGAGCCCGTCGGGCGCCGAGCGCTCCGCCGAGTTCGTCGCATTCACCGCGCACACCCGGATGAGCGGCCTCGACACCGCCGGAGACGCCGGCATCCCGGTCCGCATCCGGAAGGGCGCCGCCGACGCGGTGACCCGCTGGGTGGCCGAGCAGGGCGGACGGATCCCCGAGGCGGTGAGCACCGTCGTCGACGACATCGCCCGCGGCGGCGGAACACCGCTCGTGGTGGCCCGATCCGACGATCGCGGCGCATCGGTGGTCGGCGTCGTCGAGCTGTCCGATGTCGTCAAGCCCGGCATGGCACAGCGATTCGCCCAGCTGCGGGCGATGGGCATCCGCACGGTGATGATCACCGGGGACAACCCCCTCACCGCGAAGGCGATCGCAGCCGAGGCGGGGGTCGACGACTTCCTGGCCGAGGCGACCCCCGAGGACAAGCTGGCGCTGATCCGCTCGGAACAGCAGGGCGGACGGCTGGTCGCGATGACAGGTGACGGTACCAACGACGCGCCCGCCCTCGCCCAGGCCGACGTGGGGGTGGCGATGAACACCGGCACCTCCGCGGCCAAGGAGGCGGGGAACATGGTCGACCTCGACTCCGATCCGACGAAGCTGATCGAGGTGGTCGAGATCGGCAAGCAGCTGCTCATCACGCGCGGGGCACTGACCACCTTCTCGCTGGCGAACGATCTCGCGAAGTACTTCGCGATCCTGCCCGCGTTGTTCAGCGGGATCTACCCACAACTGGCGGGGCTGAACATCATGGGACTGGCCACCCCGCAGAGCGCGATCCTGTCGGCGGTGATCTTCAATGCCCTCGTGATCGTGGCGCTGATACCGCTGGCCCTGAAGGGTGTGCGGTACCGGCCGGCGAACGCGTCGTCGCTGCTGGGGCGGAATCTGCTCGTCTACGGCCTCGGCGGGGTGATCACCCCGTTCGTCGGGATCTGGCTGATCGACCTCGTGGTGCGTCTGGGAATCGGGTGACACTGATGGGATTCGGTAACTTCTTCGCAGGGTTGATGCGGCAGGCGCGAGCCGGCCTGCTGATGCTGGTCGCACTGACCGTGATCGTCGGAGTGGCCTATCCGGCGGCGGTGTGGGCGGTGGGACGGCTCGGTTCGGCGAGCGCCGAGGGCTCGCCACTGACCGACACGAACGGTTGCGTCGTCGGCAGCCGGCTGATCGGCGTCGACCCGCAGGTCGCGCCCGGCGAGCCCGATCCGTTCTTCCACACTCGGGTCGTCGGCTCGGTCGCCGACGCAGACGCCTTTGCGCCGGGCGACCCGGCCGCCGCGCTGCCGTCCAACCAGGGCCCGAGCAGCGAGGTGCTGGCCGCCTTCGTCGACGAACGGCGTGCCGTGATCGCCACGCGCGAGCAGGTGCCGCCGCAGGAGATTCCGGTCGATGCGGTCACCGGGTCCGGCTCCGGCGTCGATCCCCACATCTCCCCGGCCTACGCCGCGGTGCAGGTGCCGCGGGTGGCGCGGGTCACCGGCATCCCCGAGCAGCGGGTCCGGGAGCTGGTCGCCGCGCACACCGAGGGCCGGCAACTCGGGTTCCTCGGCGCCGAACGAGTGAACGTGCCCGAGCTGAACGTGGCGCTGGGACTGACCGCACCCGACTGCGACGGGGTCCCCTCGGGTGGATGATGGCGTCGTGACCGGTACTGCACGCACCGCCGCCCCCGAGGCGTCGCGCCGGGGGCGGCTGCGGATCTACCTCGGTGCCGCCCCCGGCGCGGGCAAGACGTTCGCCATGCTGGGCGAGGCCCATCGGCGGATCGCCCGGGGCGGTGACGTGGTGGTGGCGATCGTGAACACGCACGGTCGTGCCCGCACCGCCGAACAACTGGCCGGCCTGGAGACCGTCCCGCCCCGACGGATCGGCTACCGGGACGCGGTGTTCGAGGAACTGGACCTCGATGCCGTGCTGGCCCGCCGGCCGGCCGTCGCCCTGGTCGACGAGCTCGCCCACACCAACGTTCCCGGCAGCCGCCACGCGAAACGGTGGCAGGACGTCGAGGAACTGCTCGACGCGGGAATCGACGTGCTGTCGACGGTGAACATTCAGCATCTCGAGTCCCTCAACGACGTGGTCGAACAGATCACCGGCGTGGTGCAGCGCGAGACCGTCCCCGACGACGTCGTGCGCCGCGCCGACCAGGTGGAGCTGGTGGACATCACCCCGCAGGCCCTGCAGCGGCGCCTGGCGCACGGGAACGTGTATGCGCCCGAGAAGGTCGATGCCGCGCTGCGCAACTACTTTCGGGAGGGCAACCTGACCGCCCTGCGCGAGATCGCCCTGCTCTGGCTCGCCGACCAGGTCGACCTCGCGCTCGCCAAGTACCGCGGCGAACACGCCATCACCGACACCTGGGAGGCCCGCGAGCGGGTCGTCGTCGCCGTCACCGGTGGGCCCGAATCGGAGACGTTGGTGCGCCGGGCCAGCCGCATCGCCGCCAAGGCGAGTGCGGAACTGATGGTCGTGCACGTCGTCCGCGGCGACGGGCTCACCGGCGTCTCGGCGCCGCAGATGGGGAAGGTCCGGACTCTGGCGGCGAGCCTGGGGGCAAGCCTGCACAGCGTCGTCGGCGACGACGTGCCCACCACGCTGCTCGACTTCGCGCGGGAGGTGAACGCCACCCAGCTGGTGCTCGGCACGTCCCGGCGCCCGCGGTGGGCACGCATCCTCGACGAGGGCATCGGGGCGGCGGTCGTCCGCGACTCCGGCAAGATCGACGTGCACATGGTGACCCACGAGCACACCGCCCGTGGGCCGAGGATGGCGTTGCTGGGCCGCCACGAGCGGCGACTGCAGTCCTGGATCGCGGCGTTCGTCATCCCCGTCGTCGCCACCGGCGTGATGGCGCTGATCGACCACTTCACGGGCTTCGAGGGCCAGCACACGCTGTATTTCGTCGTCGTGCTCGCCGTCGCGCTGTTCGGCGGAATCGGTCCGGCCATCGTCGCGGCCCTGCTGTCGGCCCTGCTGTTGAACTTCTTCTTCACCGAGCCGCGCTACAGCTTCACCATCGCCGAGCCGGCCAATTTCGTCACCACCGTGGTGCTGCTCGTCGTCGCCGTGGCGGTCGCCGCACTGGTCGATGCCGCCGCGGCCCGGGCCCGCGAGGCCCGGCTCGCGTCCCAGGAGGCCGAACTGCTCGCGCTGTTCGCCGGCGCGGTCCTGCGGGGTGCGGACCTGCCCCGGCTGCTCGAGAAGGTCCGGGAAACCTACGCCCAGCACGGCGTCAGCCTCGTCCGCACCGACCGGGAGCCGGCACAGGTCCTGGGGACGGCCGGGTCGGCGCCACCGACGTCGATGCAGGCCGCCGACACCGTCTGCGAGGTCGACGACAGCGCGTACGCCCTCCTGCTCGGTGGTCCGCAGCTGCGCGCCCGCGACCGCCGGATCCTCACCGCGGTGGCCGGACAGGCCGCCGGACTGGTCCGGCAGCAGGAACTCGCCGCCGAGGCCGCCCAGGCGTCGGCCCTGGCCGAGACCGACCGCCTGCGGCGGCTGTTGCTGTCGGCGGTGAGCCACGACCTGCGCACCCCGCTCGCTGCCGTCAAGGCCGCGGTGTCGAGCCTGCGCAGCACCGATGTCGAGTTCTCCCCCGAGGACACCGCGGAGCTGCTCGCGACCATCGAGGAATCCACCGACCAGCTCACCGGCCTGGTGTCGAATCTACTCGACTCCTCCCGGCTCGCGGCCGGGGTGATCACGCCCGTCCTGCAGCCGGTCTACCTCGACGAGGTGGTGCACCGGGCCATGGTCACGCTTTCGAGCGGCGGTTCGGACACCGCCCGCAACGTTCGCGAACGCATCGAGGTCGACGTCGACGACACCGTGGTCGCTGCGGACAGCGGGCTGCTCGAACGGGTCCTGGCCAATCTTCTCGACAATGCCCTGCGCTACGCACCCACCGGTCCGATCCGCGTCGGCGCCGGCACCTCCGGTGACCGCACCACCGTCACCATCGCGGACTGCGGTCCCGGACTCGCACCCGGCGACACCGGCAACGTCTTCGCCGCCTTTCCCCGCGCCGGGGACCACCGCAGCAGCCGCGGGGCGGGGCTCGGGTTGACCGTCGCCCGCGGATTCGCCGAAGCGATGGGCGGGACCGTCACCGCCACCGAGACACCCGGTGGCGGGACCACCATGGTGGTCGAGCTCGCCGCCGCGCCGGCCAGGGTGCCGCGATGACCCGCATCCTCGTCGTCGACGACGAACCACAGATCCTGCGTGCGTTGCGCATCAACCTCGCCGCACGCGGGTACGAGGTGATCACCGCCGGCGACGGACACTCCGCCCTCCGTGCCGCCGCCCAGCAGCATCCCGATGTGATCGTCCTCGACCTGGGCCTGCCCGACCTCGACGGGATCGAAGTGCTCGCCGGGCTGCGCGGCTGGTGCACGGCCCCCGTCATCGTCCTCTCGGCACGCACCGACGCCCTCGACAAGGTGGCCGCCCTCGATACCGGAGCCGACGACTACGTCACGAAGCCGTTCGGGATGGAGGAGTTCCTCGCCCGCATCCGCGCCGCGGTCCGCCGGGCCGGCACCACCTCGGACACGACCGAACCGACGATCGACGCCGACGACTTCACCGTCGACCTCGTCGCGAAGAAGGTCACCCGCGACGGTGCACCGGTGCACCTGACCCCCACCGAGTGGGGGATGCTCGAGATGCTGGTGCGCAACCGCGGCAAGCTCGTCGGCCAACGGGAACTGCTCGAAGAGGTGTGGGGGCCGTCCTACACGACCCAGACCCATTACCTGCGGGTGTATCTCACGCAGCTGCGCCGCAAACTCGAACCCGATCCTGCGCACCCTCGCCACCTGCTCACCGAACCGGGAATGGGATACCGCTTCGAACCGTGAAGCCACTCGCGCGGGACGAAGCGGGGCGGTCCGAGCAGCGCCGCCGGACGTCCGGCACGACGGATTCGTAACCAAATCCCGGTTCCGAGCAGCACGACGTCCCGGGCGGCGCTACCGTCGACGCATGTCAGCGGACGTTGCTGCGGCACCTGCGGCGCACCCCCACCTGCCTGCCCGGCCCCGCGGCCGCCTGAACTCGGTCCCCCACGTGGTGGGCCTGACCCTCGGGATCTTCGCCGTCGCGGTGGCGCTGTGGTCGATCTCCCCCACCCTGCGCTACTTCGTCCATACGCCACGGGAATACGTGGACACGTACCTGTTCGACGCGCCCGACACCAGCCTGTCGTACGCGCTGGTGCTCGGCCTGCTCGCGGCGGCACTGGCGAGCCGCAAGCGGATCGCGTGGTGGATCCTCACGGTGTACCTGGCCGGATTCGCGATCTACAACGGATTCGTGGCGGTGTCGGACCGCAGCATCGACGCGGCGATCGGTCTGGTGCTGCAGGTCGCGGCGGTCGGGCTCCTGCTCGCGGCGTATCCGGAGTTCTACACGCGGGTTCGTCGCGGGGCGGTGTGGAAATCGCTGGGCGTCCTCGTCGCCGGGCTCGCCGTCGGCACCCTGATCGGGTGGGGGCTCGTGGAACTGTTCCCCGGCACCCTGCCGTCCGACGAGCGGTTGCTGTGGGCGGTCAACCGGGTGACCGCCCTGTCCCTGCTCGACAACGACCAGTTCAGCGGGCGCCCACACGGATTCGTCAACACCCTGCTCGGCCTGCTGGGGGCGCTGGCGCTGATCGCGGCGGTGATCGTGCTGTTCCGGTCGCAACGGGCGACCAACGCACTGACCGGGAGCGACGAATCCGCGATCCGGGGCCTGCTCGAGCGTGGCGGCGACGATTCGCTGGGCTACTTCGCGACCCGCCGCGACAAGGCGGTCGTCTTCGCGCCCAGCGGTAAGGCCGCGGTGACCTACCGCGTGGAGGTCGGGGTGTGCCTCGCCAGCGGTGACCCCGTCGGCAATCCGGAGGCGTGGCCGCACGCGATCGACGAGTGGCTCGCGCTCGCTCGGGGTTACGGCTGGGCGCCGGCCGTGATGGGTGCGAGCGAGGCCGGCGCCACCGCCTACCGCCGGGCCGGTCTGTCGGTACTGCAACTCGGCGACGAGGCCATCCTCCACACCGCCGGATTCTCGCTCTCCGGCCGGGAGATGCGGCCCGTGCGCCAGGCCGTCTCGCGTGCCCACAAGCAGGGGGTGACGGTGCGCATCCGCCGGCATCGGGACGTCCCCGAGGCGGAGATGACACTGGCGATGCGGTGCGCGGACGAATGGCGGGACACCGAGACCGAGCGCGGATTCTCGATGGCCCTCGGGCGTCTCGGCGACCCGCTCGACGGGAACTGCCTGCTCGTGGAGGCGATGTCCCACGACGAGGTGGTGGCGATCCTGTCGCTGGTGCCGTGGGGGGCCGACGGCGTGTCGCTCGATCTGATGCGCCGGAACCCGCAGGCGCCCAACGGTGTCGTGGAGATGATGGTGTCGGAGCTCGCCGCCCACGGCGGCGAGTTCGGGATCACGCGGATCTCGTTGAACTTCGCGGTGTTCCGCTCGGTGTTCGAGGAGGGCGCACGGATCGGCGCCGGTCCGGTGCTGCGGCTGTGGCGTTCGGTGCTCGTGTTCTTCTCCCGCTGGTGGCAGCTCGAGGCGCTGTACCGGTCGAACGTGAAGTACCAGCCCGAGTGGGCGCCGCGGTTCCTGTGCTTCGCGGACAACAGGGTGCTGCCCCGGGTCGGGATCGCGTCGGCGATCGCCGAAGGCTTCCTCACGCTGCCCAGCTTCGGCCGGGAACGAAGCGCCCGCCGCCACACCGGGACGCAGACGTCCGCTCCCCCGGCGCTCGTCGAGTCCGGAACCCTGCACGACGACGGTGCCGCCCCCGACGTCGAGCCGGCGCCGGAGTCGCGCACCGGTCCCCGGCGGCCGGAGCAGGTGCGGGTGCGGATGACGAAGCTCGAGCGGCTCGTGGAGTCGGGCGTGGACCCGTACCCGGTGGCGAACCCCCCGTCGCACACCGCCGCGACGGCCGTCGCCGCACCCGAGGGCACCGCGGTGCGGATCGCCGGCCGCATCCTGCGGCTCCGGGACTTCGGCGGCGTGCTGTTCGCGGTGCTGCGGGACTGGTCGGGTGACGTGCAGATCCTCGTCGACCGCGGCCGCGTCGGCGGCCGCCGCTTCGTGTTCGACCTCGGCGACCTCGTCGAGGTGAGCGGGGTGACGGGCCGCAGCCGCAGCGGCGAGCTCTCGGTGCTTGCGGAGGACTGGAGGCTGGACGGCAAGTGCCTGCACCCGCTGCCCGACAAGTGGCGGGGCCTGACCGATCCCGAGGCGCGGGTACGCCAACGGTACGTGGACCTCGCGATCAACCGCACCGCGCGCCGGTTGCTCACGGCTCGCAGCGCGGTGGTGCGGTCGCTGCGCGAGCAGCTGCAGGCCCGCGGCTACCTCGAGGTGGAGACACCGATCCTGCAGCCCGTGCACGGTGGCGCCAACGCCGCACCGTTCACCACCCACATCAACGCCTACGACCTGGACCTGTACCTGCGGATCGCACCCGAGCTGTACCTCAAGCGCCTGTGCGTGGCGGGTATGGAACGGGTCTTCGAGATCGGCCGGGTGTTCCGCAACGAGGGCGCGGATTTCAAGCACAACCCGGAGTTCACGATCCTCGAGGCCTACGAGGCACACGCGAACTACGAGGTCATGCGGGTGCTGGCGCGCGAGTTGATCCAGGCCGCGGCCGTCGCGGCCCACGGACGCGAGGTGATCGTCCGGCCCGGCCCCGACGGGCGGCCCGTCGAGATCGACATCTCCGGCGAGTGGCCGGTGAAGACGTTCCACGGGGCGGTCTCGGAGGCACTCGGCACCGAGATCGACGCGCAGACCCCCGTCGAGGAGTTGCGCCGGCTGTGCGACGAGCACGAGATCCCGTACAACCCCGAGTGGGACGCCGGCGCGACGGCGCAGGAGATGTACGAGCATCTCGTCGAATCCCGCACCGAGTTCCCCACCTTCTACACCGACTTCCCCACCTCGGTCTCCCCGCTCACGCGCCCGCACCCGACGAAATCGCTCGTCGCCGCCAAATGGGACCTCGTCGCGTGGGGCATCGAGCTGGGGACGGCCTACAGCGAGCTGACCGACCCGATCGATCAGCGTGCCCGGCTCACCGAGCAGTCGCTGCTCGCCGCGGGCGGCGACGAGGAGGCCATGGAGCTCGACGAGGACTTCCTGCAGGCACTCGAGCACGCCATGCCGCCCACGGGCGGCCTCGGCATGGGCGTGGACCGGATCGTCATGCTGGTCACCGGCGGCAGCATCCGCGAGTCCCTCGCATTCCCCCTCGCCAAGCCGCGCGCTCGACGCTGAGGCCCCGGTTTCACGTGAAACACCGGGTCGACCGAGCGCGCGTTCGGTCGCCGTGGGATCGTGGTGACGTGCAGCTTCTCCTTATTCGCCACGCCCTACCCGAGCTCGCGCGGGTCAGCGAGGGACGCGCCGACCCGTCGCTGACCGACGAGGGCCACGCACAGGCCGCGCGGCTGCCCACCGCGCTCGAGCCCTACCGCATCGCGCGGCTGTTCAGCAGTCCGCAGCGCCGCGCCCTCGAGACCGCGGCGCCGCTCGCCGAGATCCGGGGACTACCGATCACGCAGCTCGAGGGCCTGGCGGAGTACGACTACCACCTCGACCACTACATCCCGTTCCACGTCGCGCAGGAACTCGCGCCGGATGCCGTGGCGCGCATCCGCGCCGGTCAGCTGCCCGATTTCGTGGATGCGGAGGAATTCCGCACCCGCGTTCTCGCCGCCACGCAGCACATCGTCGACACCTGCGACCACGGGGACACCGTCGCCGTGTTCGCCCACGGGGGCGTCATCAACGTTCTGCTCCAGGATCTGCTCGGGCTCGACCGGCCGCTGATGTTCCCCATCGAGTACACGTCGGTGACCCGCATCCTCGTCTCCCGTAACGGCGCCCGGCGGGCCGCATCGGTCAACGAGACCGGGCATGTGCGCGACATGCTCCGCGTCTGAATCCGGACGGATGCCGGTAGTTCGTCGCAACCGGTGTGAAGCGGACGGGATCCGGGTATCGGTACGAGGTGGGCGGAGCCGCGACGACGCAGGCTCCGCGAGGGCGCAGCCGACCGGGCGGTGAGTATCCGTCGGGGGCGACCGCTGGCCGGCGTCGACGATGCCGGGCCTCACGACCGAGATTCGACGAGCAGGAGATTGCCATGATGAGAGTTCTGACCTTCGCCGCCGGCGCCGCCGTGGGCTTCGTGCTGGGTACCAGAGCCGGGCGCGACACCTACGAGAAGATGCGGGATCAGTCCGCGCAACTGTGGAACAAGCCTGCCGTGCAGCAGAAGGTCACCGAAGCGAGGGCGACCGTGCAGGAGAAGGCACCGCAGGTGCAGGAGAAGGCCGGCGACCTGGCGAAGAAGGCCGCCGAGAAGGCCCACCTCCCGGGTGGCGGCAACACGGCGCCCGGCGCCGCCGGGGGTGGGCCCGCCGTCACTTCCCCCGCCGCGGGCGCGCCGATCGTCCCGCCTGCTCCGGAGGGCAAGCACTCGCTGTAGGACCCCGGCCGCGAACCGGCCCGGTGCCGCATCGGCCGCGTTCCGGTGCGGCACCGGCAGGCGTACTCGCGTGCCGAACGGGTACACCGAACGCATACGGGCCGGGGCCCGAACGGCCCGGCCCGACACGATTGCCACAGGAGGCGACATGACCAGACCCGACGGCGACGGTGACCCGGCAACCGCCGACACCGACAGCGGAGCCCCGGGCGCCGACGACGACGTCCTGTCCGACCCCGCCGAGTGGTCCGGGGAAGGCGGCGCCACCGAGGAGGGCCCGTCCACCGACGTCGAGAACGGGTGAGATCGGACCGGTCGAGCCGCTAGGCCACGACCGTGAGCGGATGGATCACCGGGGCGGCCGCGAGATGCTCCCCCACGGTCGCCAAGGCGGACGTGATGTGCCGGGAGGTCATGTGCGCATCGAACGCCTCCTGACCCGTCCAGACCTCGACCGTGACGAACGTGCCGGGCGCCGAGGCGGATTCGAACAACTCGTACGAGACGCAGCCGTCCTCGTCGCGACTCGCGGCGGCCAGCGCCACCAGCGCGCCGCGCACCGCATCCTCCGACCCGGGCTTCGCCGGAATGGTCGCCACCACGCGCAGTTCCGTCATCTCTCGACGGTACCGCGCGCGCTTGCCGTGCACGAGCGGCCCGGGCGAGGAAGATGTAACCCATGGGATCGCGGATCGCGGAGATGCGCCGATGGCGCGCAGGGACAGTGGTACATCAGCGCCTGCACGACCTGACCGGGACGCTCGCCGTGGTCACCGGGGCGGGCAGCGGCATCGGCCGTGCGACGGCCCGGGCCTTCTCCGACGTGGGGGCGATCGTCGTGGTCGCCGACCGCAACCTCGACACCGCCCGCGAGACCGCCGAGATGCTCAACACGCCCGACCCCCAGGCCGGCGGCTCCCGAGCGGTGTACGGCGGTGGCGCGCACGCGTACGAACTCGACGTCGCCGACGAGGAGCAGGTGCGGCGGTTCGCCGCGACGGTCCGCTCCCAGCACGGCGTGCCGGACGTGCTCGTCAACAACGCCGGCATCGCCGTGATCGGCACCTTCACCGGCACACCGCAGGAGACGTTCGAGCACGTCATGGACGTCAACTTCTGGGGTGTGGTGTACGGGTGCCGGGCGTTCGGGGACCAGATGCTCGAGCGCGGCACCGGCGGGCACATCGTGAACGTCGCGTCGGCGGCCGCGTTCACCCCACAGAAAAGCCTCGTCGCCTACTCGACGAGCAAGGCCGCGGTACTGATGTTCACGGACTGCCTGCGGGCGGAACTGATGGGCCACGGGATCGGCGTGAGCGCGATCTGTCCGGGGCTGGTGGGCACCAACCTGGTTCCCAGCGCCGAGATGGTGGGACTCGGCGTCCGGGAGCAGCGCAAGCTCCGCGAGCGGGTCACGGCGCTGTATCGCACCCGAAGCTACCCACCGCAGAAGGTCGGTGAGGCGATCGTCGCCGCGGTGCGGCACAACCGAGCCCTGGTCACCGTGATGCCGGAAGCGAAGGCCCGGCAGTGGATCAGCCGGCTCGCCCCGCCGGCGATGCGATTCGGCGCACGCTTCGAGCCGGACCGATGAGCGCCGTGCGGGGCTGCACCGGCCGGCGCAGCCCCGCACGGCGTTCTACTTGGCGAGGAACTCGAGCAGGGCCGCGTTGACCTCTTCGCCGTGCGTCCACAGCAGCCCGTGCGGGGCGCCTTCGATCTCGACGTAGTCGGCGGCGGGCAGGCGCTTGGCGAACTCCCGAGCGGTGGCGTCGATGGGCAGGATGTTGTCGGCGGTGCCGTGGACGATCAGTGCCGGCACGTCGATCTTCGGGATGTCCTCGCGGAAGTCGGTGAGCCAGGTGGGCTGGGCGGCGACCGACGCGTACGGTGAGGCCCCCGCGGCCACCTGCCAGCTGGCTCGCAGAGCCTCCTCGCTCAGCCGGGTGCCGAGGTAGTCGTCGGTGTTGAAGAAGTTCCGGAAGAAGTCCGTGAAGAAGGCGTACCGATCCGCCTCGACCGCGGCCCGCAGTCCGTCGAAGACCTCCCGGGGTACACCGGTCGGATTGTCGTCGGTGCGCAGCAGGAACGGTTCGAGGGAGCCGAGGAAGGCCGCCTTCGCCACCCGCTGCGAGCCGTGAGTCCCCAGATAGCGGCCGACCTCACCGGTGCCCATGGAGAAACCGACGAGAACCACGTCCCGCAGATCGAGGGTGGACAGGACGGTGTGGAGGTCCGCGGCGAAGGTGTCGTAGTCGTAGCCGATCGTCGGCTTGCTCGAGCGTCCGAAGCCCCGACGGTCGTAGGTGATGACGCGGTAGCCGGCCTCGAGCAATGCGGCGGTCTGCTTCTCCCACGACGTGCCGCTCAGCGGATAGCCGTGGATGAGTACCACCGGTTGCCCGGAACCGTGGTCCTCGTAGTAGAGCTCGATCGGGGTGGAATTCTCGGTGCCGACGGCGATGTAGCCCATCATGGTCCTCTCGTAGCTGGAGACGTACCACTGGTTTTCGGAATGCCCGGTGCGAGCCTATAGCGATCTGTCGGACATCTCCGCCCGTCACCACGAATTCACCGCCGACACCGGCATACCCGTCTACTCCTGCGAGCCACACCCACCCTGGCACAGGGGAACCAGCGAGAACGCAGATCAGCTTGTGCAGCAGCACTTTCCACGAGCACCGCATCCTGCGACGTTTGCCCTGTCGTTGCGCGGCGAGCGCCGACGGATTCACCGTTGTCCGCAACGTCGAGTCACGGGTCCAGTTCTGTGCGGATGAGCGTGTCGAGTCGCTGCCATGCCGGGGACGAGGCGTTGACCGCGCCCTGGATGAGTGCGGCGATATCGGAGGCTTCATCCAGCTCCGGTAGTTCGTCCCTGCCGTAGCGTTCCCGGGTCGCCCCGGTGATCCGGCGGGCGAGGTCGTCGATGCGGGGATCGTGGGCATCGAGGTCGTGCGCGTGGTCGTAGTCGAGGAAGAGTTGCCGCAGCGCCGGGTCGGCCAGGATCTCGGCTTGGTCGTGAAACAGTGCGATCGCGCGGTCCGGGTGGGTGGCGAACACGAGGATCCACAGGTCACGTTGCAGCTCCACCCATCGAGGCGTGAAGCCCCAACGATCCAGGCGCTCCAGATGGGTACCGACCTCGGGGGGCAGCGGTGTCAGATGCCCGGCGGCGAGCTGGCGCAGGCGCCCTTGCGTTGCCCGCAGGCCACGGATGCGGGCGGTGAGCTCGTCGTCGATCTCGCGCAGCGCCTGCTGGAACTCCTCGTCGGTCGCTGATCTCAGATCACGGATACGGGCCAGAGAGACGCCGGCTTCGGCGAGCGTCCGGATCTTGATCAGGTCGATGGCGTCGTTCGCGCCGTACCGCCGGTAGCCGGACGCATCGCGGTTCGGCTCGGGAAGCAGCCCCTTGTCGTGATAGACGCGGACGGTCTTGATCGACACACCCACGTACCCGGCCAGCTGCCCGATGGTGATCACCCGGCCATCGTCCCACTTGACCTTTCCCCAGGGGCAGGGTTGCACGATGGAGTCATGGCGAACACGAACTTCGATCGGGAGACCCTGCGCGAACTGGCCGATGCGGGCAACGAGACCGCTCTGGACCGGCTGGCCGACCTCGCCGACGCAGCCGGTGACCTCGGGGAGCTGAACGAGCTGTTGGACGAGGGATCCGTGCGCGCCGGGTTCCTGCTCACTCGGCGCGCGGCCGCGGCCGGCGACCTGCGCGAGCTGCAACGGATCTCCGACGCCGGGTACGACGAGGCCGGGAACGAACTGGACCGGCTGTTGAAGGCGCCGGCCGACGAACACCGGGATCGAGGATCCGATCGCCCGCTGTAGCGGCGCTCCAGGCGCCGCCCTGCCCGCCGCGCGCGGCATCACCGTGCGCGCACGACGCGGCTCGCGGACCGGCCGGCGTCAGACCTTGGAAGCCAGCCAGTTCCGCAGCCACGTCGTCGCCGAGGTGCCGCTCACGTCGACCGCGTAGTTGGAGTAGTCCTGGTGGATCTGCGACTCGTAGAACTGCCGGAGCTTGATCTCGCGTTCGTCGTTGGCCTGCTCGGTGAGCTGGGACTGCAGGATGGGCAGACCGCCCGCGTTCATCAGGTCCAGGTAGATGGCGTCGGCCTCGGCGCGGTACCGGTCGACGGCGGACGGGTCGCCGCCGGAGGCCATCGCGAGGAATCCGGCGGCGCGGGTGACGAAATCGTCCTTGGGCGTCGAGCAGTACAGGTCACCCACGGCGCAGAAGGTGCGGACATCGCCGCTGACGAACCCGAACCCGCCGATGCGGGGCCCGCCGGCGCCGTTGCCCGCGACGGGCGGGCCGACCAGGATGTCCGCCTCGGAACGGCGCGGGTCGGAGAGCAGGCCGACCGCGGCGAGCCGGTGCGGCGGGACCACGCCGAAGCCCGTGCCGATCTCGGCGGCGAGATCGCCGGCCGCGTCGGCGCCCTGGCTGTAGCCGACGAGGGCGAACCGGGCGCCGGGGCACGCGGCCGCGGTGGCGGCGACGATGCCACGGGCGTTGTCGACGGCCTCCTGCCGCGAGGCACCGTAGACTTCACCCTCCCATGGGAACGCCGTCGCGGCGTACCGGACGTAGTCCACCCGGGTGCCGGCGGGAAGGCCGGAGGTGACCGCGGCGAGCATGCCGTTGCCCCGCTGAGGATCGGGAGTATTCGAGGTTTCCCACGTGCCGGGCACGGCGACGACCTGTAGCTTCGGGCATCCGGCCGGGTCGGCCTGGACCGCGGGCGCCGTCGCAACCGACCCCACCACGGTCGCCGCGGCGACCGCCACCAGCGTCAACGCACTTCTCAACCCCACCACGGCCCCCTGAGGTCTCCTGCCGATCTCGACTCCGTCACGAAATGATGCCTAAGAAATATGACACAAAGATGAACGGGATGGGAGAGCATCTTTACTCGCGCAGGACGGTCACCACTCCTCCGCCGATGTTGGTGACGAACACGTTCCCCGCCCCGTAGTCGACCGCCGTCCCCACCGTGCCGCGGTCCACCACGCGCTGCAGCTGCCCAGGACGGTCCACGACGGTCACCGCCGAGCCGCCGATGTTGGTGACGAAGACGTTGCCGGTCAACGGATCCGTGACCACGACACCGGGAGGCAGCAGCTCCGCCGGCAGCGGTCCGACGGTCGGATCGTGGTCCGCGATCGTCACGTTGCCGGCGCCGATGTTCGTCACGTAGACGCCGTCGGTGCCGGCGTCGAGCGTGAGTTCGGGGGTGAGGCCCGCGAGCGGGGACGCCGCCGGCCGCTCCGGGGACGGCGACGGCCCGGCGAGAGTGCGGTCGCGGTCGACGGTGACCGTGCCGACGCCGAGGTTGGTGACCGCGACGTTGCCGTTACCGCCGTCCACGCGCATCTCGACGGGCGCGCCGGAGGATTCACCGGCCGCACCGGCGGCCGGGCGCGGCGGGACGGTCACCGACACGCCGCCCGGACCCACGTTCGTGATGCACGAGTTCCCCGCTCCCCCATCGACTCCGAGGAGGCGCAGGCCGTCGTACCCGACCACCGGCGGCGCCTGCGGCGTGCCGTTCACGGTGACGGCGCCGCCGACGTTGCGCACGCACTCGCCGGGGGCCTGCGCGGCGGCGGGAGCGGCCGCCAGCGCCGCCAGGGTTCCGGCCCCGAGCATTCCTGCCGCAAGTGATCGTCTCGTGATCCGGTGACCCATGCGCACGACCATAACGCGCGAACCGTCCCGAACGGACGAAACGGGACGGGCGCGCCCACCGGATTTCCGGTGGGCGCGCCCGTCGTGGGTTCTGCTACCTCAGCGCTCAGCGCTGCGGCATCGTGGTGGTGGTGATCGGCGAAGGGAGCACCGTTGCACCCTCGAGGTACCGATCGACCGCCGCCGCGCAGGAACGACCCTCCGCGATGGCCCACACGATGAGCGACTGACCACGGCCCATGTCGCCGGCGACGAAGACGCCGTCGACGTTGGTGGCCCACTCCGTCGAGCGGGCGACGTTGCCGCGCTCGTTCAGGTCCACGCCGAGGTCGGTGAGCAGGCCCGGCTTCTCGGGGCCGACGAAGCCCATGGCGAGCAGCACCAGGTCGGCCTCGAGTTCGAAGTCGGTGCCCTCGACCTTCTCGAAGCGGCCGTTCACCATCTTCACCTCGTGCGCCTTCAGGGCGGCGACCTTGCCGTCCTTGCCGACGAACTGCTCGGTGTTGACGGAGAACACGCGCTCGCCGCCCTCCTCGTGCGCGGAGGACACGCGGTACATCAGCGGGTAGGTCGGCCACGGGGTCGACTCGGCGCGCTGCTCCGGCGGACGCGGCATGATCTCGAACTGGTGCACGCTGGCCGCGCCCTGACGGTGCGAGGTGCCGAGGCAGTCGGCGCCGGTGTCACCGCCACCGATGATGACGACCTTCTTGCCCTTCGCCGTGATGGTCGGCTCCGACAGGTCGCCGAGCTGCACGCGGTTGGCGATCGGCAGGAACTCCATCGCCTGGTGGATGCCGTCGAGCTCACGACCGGGGATCGGCAGGTCACGGGCCTCGGTGGCGCCACCGGCGAGCACGACCGCGTCGAACTGCTCGCGCAGCTCGTCGGCGGTGATGTCGACACCGACGTTGACGCCCGCCTTGAAGACGGTGCCCTCGGCCTCCATCTGCGTGAGGCGGCGGTCGATGACGGCCTTCTCCATCTTGAACTCGGGGATGCCGTAGCGCAGCAGACCACCGATGCGGTCCTCGCGTTCGAACACGGTCACCGCGTGGCCGGCGCGGGTGAGCTGCTGCGCTGCAGCCAGACCCGCCGGACCGGAGCCGACGACCGCGACCTTCTTGCCGGTCAGCTTCGACGGCATGACCGGCGCGACCCAGCCCTCGTCGAAGGCCTTCTCGATGAGCTCGACCTCGACCTGCTTGATGGTCACCGGGTCCTGGTTGATGCCCAGGACGCAGGAGGCCTCACACGGTGCGGGGCACAGCCGGCCGGTGAACTCCGGGAAGTTGTTGGTGGCGTGCAGGCGCTCGATGCCGTCGTTCCACTTGCCCTTGTAGGCCAGGTCGTTCCACTCGGGAATCAGGTTCCCGAGGGGACAACCGTTGTGGCAGAACGGGATACCGCAGTCCATGCAGCGGCTGGCCTGGACCTGGAGGGTGTCGAGCGGGAACGGCTCGTACACCTCCTTCCAGTCGAGCAGCCGCAGCGGAACCGGCCGGCGCACAGGGGTTTCGCGCGAGCCGTGCTTGAGGAAACCGGTCGGATCAGCCACGAGCCGCCTCCATGATCGCCTCGTCCACGTTCGCGCCTCGAATCTCGGCGTCCTTGATTGCCATGAGCACCTTCTTGTAATCGCGAGGCATGACCTTCGCGAAGTGACTGACCTGCTGCGACCAGTCGGCCAGAATGCGGGCTGCAACCTCGGAGCCCGTCTCGTCACGATGGCGCTCGATGGCGCCCTTGAGCCAGAGGAAGTCCTCGCCCTCGAGGTCCTCGAGATCGACCAGCTCGGTGTTCAGGTTGTCCTCGAAGTCGCGATCGGGGTTGTACACGAACGCGACACCCCCGGACATGCCGGCGCCGAAATTGCGGCCGGTCTTGCCCAGGATGACCACCTTGCCACCGGTCATGTACTCGCAGCCGTGGTCGCCGACGCCTTCGACGACGGCCGTGGCACCCGAGTTACGCACGGCGAACCGCTCACCCGCCACGCCGCGGATGAGAGCCTCGCCACTGGTGGCACCGAACAGGATCACGTTGCCGGCGACGATGTTGTCCTCGGCGACGAAGCCCGGCGCCGCGTTCAGCGGCGGGCGGACGACGATCCGGCCACCGGACAGGCCCTTTCCGACGAAGTCGTTGGCGTCGCCGAACAGCCGCAGCGTGATGCCCTTGGGCACGAACGCGCCGAAGCTGTTGCCGGCCGAACCGGTGAAGGTGATGTCGATCGTGTTGTCCGGCAAGCCCTCCCCGCCGTACACCTTGGTGAGCTCGTGGCCGAGCATGGTGCCGACGGTGCGGTTGACGTTGGCGATCTTGGTCTCGATCGTCACCGGCGTACCCGACTCGAGCGCCGGCCTCGCCTGCGTGATGAGCTCGTTGTCGAGCGCCTTGTCCAGGGCGTGGTCCTGCTCCTTGGTGCAGTGCAGGTCCTGCTCGCAGAAGATCGGCGAACGGGTCTGCTCCAGCAGCGGCGACAGGTCCAGCTTCGAGGCACGGTAGTGGTCGACGGCCTTGGTGGTGTCGAGCATGTCGACCCGGCCGATCGCCTCGTCGAGGGAGCGGAAGCCCAGCTCGGCCAGGTACTCGCGCACCTCCTCGGCGATGTAGAGCATGAAGTTCTCGACGAACTCCGGCTTGCCGGTGAACCGCTTGCGCAGCACCGGGTTCTGCGTCGCCACGCCCACCGGGCAGGTGTCGAGATGGCACACGCGCATCATGATGCAGCCGGACACCACCAGCGGAGCGGTGGCGAAGCCGAACTCCTCACCGCCGAGCAGGGCGGCGATGACCACGTCGCGGCCGGTCTTCATCTGCCCGTCCACCTGCACGACGATGCGGTCGCGCAGACCGTTGAGCAGCAGCGTCTGCTGCGTCTCGGCGAGGCCGAGCTCCCACGGCGCACCCGCGTGCTTGAGCGAGGTCAGCGGGGAGGCGCCGGTGCCACCGTCGTGACCGGAGATCAGCACCACATCGGCGTGGGCCTTCGACACACCCGCGGCGACGGTGCCGACACCGATCTCGGAGACCAGCTTCACGTGGATGCGGGCCTGCGGGTTGGCGTTCTTCAGGTCGTGGATCAGCTGCGCGAGATCCTCGATCGAGTAGATGTCGTGGTGCGGCGGCGGCGAGATCAGGCCCACGCCCGGCGTCGAACCACGCACCTCGGCGACCCACGGGTACACCTTGTGCGGGGGCAGCTGACCACCCTCACCCGGCTTGGCGCCCTGCGCCATCTTGATCTGGATGTCGGTGCAGTTCGTCAGGTAGTGCGCGGTGACACCGAACCGGCCGGAGGCGACCTGCTTGATCGCCGAGCGACGCCAGTCGCCGTTCGCGTCCGGGGTGAAGCGGTCCGGATGCTCGCCGCCCTCACCGGAGTTCGAGCGGGCGCCGAGGCGGTTCATCGCGATCGCGAGGGTCTCGTGCGCCTCCGCGGAGATCGAGCCGTAGCTCATCGCACCCGTGGAGAACCGCTTGACGATCTCGCTCGCCGGCTCGACCTCCTCGAGCGGCACCGCCGGGCGGGCACCCTTGCGGAACTCGAACAGGCCACGCAGCGACGCGAGCCGCTCCGACTGGTCGTCGACCAGCCTGGTGTACTCCTTGAAGATCGAGTACTGCCCGGTGCGGGTGGCGTGCTGGAGCTTGAACACCGTGTCCGGGTTGAACAGGTGGAACTCACCCTCGCGGCGCCACTGGTACTCGCCGCCGACCTCGAGCTCGCGGTGGGCGTGCTCCGACGGACGGTCCATGAAGGCGAGGGAGTGCCGGGCGGCGACGTCCTGGGCGATCTCGTCGAGGCCGATTCCGCCGAGCTGCGACTGCATCCCGGTGAAGTACTCGTCGACGACCTCCTGCGAGAGGCCGATCACCTGGAACAGCTGCGCACCGGTGTAGGAGGCGAGCGTGGAGATGCCCATCTTGGACATCACCTTGAGCACGCCCTTCGAGGCGGCCTTGATGTAGTTCGCGAGGGCCTTGTCGAGGGTGATGCCGTCCGGCAGGTCGCCGTTCTGCAGCAGCTCGTCGATGGTCTCGAAGGCCATGTACGGATTGACCACGGCCGCACCGAAACCGCACAGCGCGGCGATGTGGTGCACCTCGCGGGCGTCGCCGGCCTCGACGAGCAGGCCCACCTTGGTGCGGGTCTTCTCGCGGACGAGGTGGTGGTGCACCGCGGAGGTGAGCAGCAGCGACGGGATCGGCGCGAGGTTCTCGTCGGACTCGCGGTCCGACAGCAGGATCAGGCGCGCGCCCTTCTCGATGGCCTCGGAGACCTCGCCGCGGATGTTCTCGAGCGCGCGGCGCAGACCCTCGCCGCCCTCGGCGACGGGGTACAGGCCGCGGATGATGACGCTGTTGAAGCCGGGGAACTTGCCGTCGTCGTTGACGTGGATCAGCTTCTGCAGGTCGTCGTTGTCGATGACCGGCGCGGAGACGAGGATCTGCCGGCACGAGTCGGCGGTCGGGTTCAGCAGGTCGCCCTCGGGCCCGAGCATGCCGCCCAGGCTCGTGACGACCTCCTCCCGGATGGCGTCGAGCGGCGGGTTGGTGACCTGCGCGAACAGCTGCGAGAAGTAGTCGAACAGCATTCGCGGACGCGCGGAGAGCACGGCGATGGGGGTGTCGGTGCCCATCGAGCCGAGCGCCTCGCCGCCGGTCGCGGCCATCGGCTTGACCAGGAGGTTGACCTCCTCGCTGGTGTACCCGAACACCTGCTGCCGCAACACGACCCGCTCGTGCGACATGTAGGTGTACTTGCTCTCGGGCAGATCCTCGAGCCGGGCGATGCCCTGGTCGATCCACTCCTGGTAGGGGTGCTCGGCGGCGAGGGCGCTCTTGATCTCCTCGTCGTCGATGATGCGGCCCTGCGAGGTGTCGACGAGGAACATGCGACCGGGCTGCATGCGCAGCTTGCGCACGACCTTCTGCGGTTCGATGTCGAGCACGCCCACCTCGGAGGCCATGATCACGAGGCCGTCGTCGGTGACCCACACGCGCGACGGGCGCAGGCCGTTGCGGTCGAGGACCGCGCCGACGACGGTGCCGTCGGTGAAGCACACCGACGCCGGGCCGTCCCACGGCTCCATGAGCGCCGCGTGGTACTCGTAGAACGCGCGACGGGCCGGGTCCATGGACTCGTGCCGCTCCCACGCCTCGGGGATCATCATGAGCACGGCGTGCGGCAGGCTGCGGCCGCCGAGGTGCAGGAGTTCGAGCACCTCGTCGAAGCGGGCCGTGTCGGACGCGCCCTCGGTGCAGACCGGGAAGATCTTCTCGAGCTTCTCGCGGCCGCCGAACACGTCGGAGTCGATGAGCGCCTCGCGGGCACGCATCCAGTTGGCGTTGCCGGTGACGGTGTTGATCTCGCCGTTGTGGGCGACACGGCGGAACGGGTGCGCCAGCGGCCACGACGGGAAGGTGTTGGTGGAGAAGCGCGAGTGCACCAGGCCCAGCGCCGATTCGACGCGCTCGTCCTGCAGATCGCGGTAGAAGCCCTCGAGCTGCGGCGTGGTGAGCATGCCCTTGTAGACGAAGGTCGACGCCGACAGGCTCGGGAAGTACACCGTCTCGCTGCCGGGGCCGTCCTGGCCGGCGCCCTCGCGGCCGAGCTCGTGCTCGGTGCGCTTGCGGACCACGTAGGCCCGCCGCTCGAGCTCCAGGCCACCGAGGGTCCGGTCGGGCGAGGTGATGAAGATCTGGCGGAAGCTCGGCATCGCCTGCCGGGCCAGCGTTCCCAGGTCGGAGGGGTCGACGGGAACCTCGCGCCAGCCGAGGACCTGCAGGCCCTCCTCGGCGACGATCGCGTCGACCGCGGCGACGGCCTCGTCGGCGGCCTTCTCGTCCTGCGGCAGGAAGGCGATGCCGGTGGCGTAGAAGCCGATCGGCGGCAGGTCGAAGTCGACGACCTCACGGAGGTAGCGGTCCGGGACCTGGATGAGAATGCCGGCACCGTCGCCGGTGTTCGACTCGGAGCCCGCTGCGCCGCGGTGCTCGAGGTTCACCAGAGCGGTGATCGCCTTCTCCACGATGTCCCGGCTGCGGCGACCATGCATGTCGACGACGAATGCGACACCACAGGCGTCGTGCTCGTTCGCCGGGTGGTAGAGCCCTTGCGGCCCGGGAAGATGCTTCATACCTAGCCTTCGTTGCGTTAGATTGCAGCGACGACCAGCAGCGCTGATGGCCATCTACTTGCGTGAGCAAGTACCGACACGTGGTGGATCGGCACCGATCACCGTTCAGTATCCGCCCTTCCGCGACGATGCGGGTGCCAATTTTCGGCAGCTCGGGCCGGACCTCCCGGTCGGCTTGGACGTCGTGTGTCCACCGTGTTGCATACAACGATATGTCAGCCGCCGGGGGACGACGCAACCAAGGCTATCCTATCCATCCCTAACGAGCCGGTGACCGCCCGTTAACACGCGGTTGACGCACGGCCGCCCGGCGCGCCTCGTCACCGCAGCGCGCGCACCATCCGGCGGAGGTCGTCGCGCGGGTCGAGATCCACATCGTCCGAGGTCAGACGGTGCAGGATCATCCCGTCGAGGTGGTCGGTGAGCACGCGCGCCCCGGCGACGGGATCCGAGGACCCGAGGGCGGCGAGCACCGCCAGGCCCATGCCCCGCAGTTCGTCGCGGCGGCGCTGCACGGACCGTCGCAGCGACGGCGAGGCGGTGGCCTCGACGAACAGCGCGAACCGGGCGCGGGTACGTACGGCATCGGGGCCTGTCGCGAACATCACGTACCCGGCGAGCATGTCGACGAGCTCCTCCTCGGTGCGCGGGAGGTTTCCGCCGCCGAGGACGGCGACGTCGGCCCGGTCGCGCTCGACGAGGCGGTCGAGGACGCCCTCGAGCAGGGCCCGGCGGGTGCGGAAGTAGTTCGACGTGGAACCGGCCGGCACGCCGGCGGCCGCGTCCACCCCGCGATGAGTGAGCCCGCGCAACCCTTCCCGGCCGAGCAGGTCGATCGCGGCGTCGAGCACCGCTGCGCGCTTGTCGGTCACATCTCGACACTACAACAGTAGTGACATGACACTACATCCGTAGTACCTTGACTTCATGACCAGGAACAACGGCGGCAAGGCCGCGATCCTCGGCGGGGGCATCGGCGGGCTCACCGCAGCGAATGCACTGATCCGGCGGGGCTGGCACGTCGACGTGTTCGAGCGCTCCCCCGCGCTGCCGCCCACCGGGACGGCCCTGGGAATGTGGCCGGCCGCGCTCGACGCACTCGCCTCGGCAGGGCTCGGCGGCGGCGTCGAGCGGCTCGGCGTCGCACTGGACCGCGGCGCGATCATGCGGCCCGACGGCCGCGAGCTCGCACGGTTTCGCACCCGGCGTCCCGCCGTACTGCTCTCCCGGCCGGCCCTGCTGGGCCTGCTCGCCGCGGGCCTGCCCGACGAGGCGGTACGGCTCGGCCGGCCCGCTCCGCCGCTGACCGAGCTCGCCGGCTACGACATCGTGATCGGCGCGGACGGCCTGGGCAGTCCGACCCGTGACGCCCTCTTCGGCCCGGACCACCGGCCCGTCCACGCCGGCATCGCGGCGTGGCGCGGCTGGGTGGACGGCACCGTGGACACCGCGACCGAGACGTGGGGGGCGGGTGCGCTGTTCGGCATCACGCCCCGCGAGGGCGGCCTGATCAACTGGTTCGCCGCCGTCCGCGCGCCGGCCGGCACCACCGGCGGCGTCGACGACCTCGTCGCCCGGTTCGGCGACTGGCATCCGGCCGTGCGCGACGTGCTGAACCGCCTGGATCCGGCGACGGTGCTCCACCACGAGATCTACCAGTCCCCGCCGCTGCCGTCGTACGTGCGCGGCAACGTCGCACTGCTCGGCGACGCCGCCCATGCCATGACCCCCAACCTCGGCCGCGGTGCCTGCGAGGCGATCGTCGACGCGGCCACCCTCGCGGATCTGCTCGCCCGGTTCGACGTGCGCGACGCGCTCGGCCGGTACGACCGGGCCCGGCGACGCGCCACCCGGCTTCTCGTGCGGGCGTCGTACGCGGCGAGCCGGGTGACCACCGCCGAGCACTGGACGGGCCTGCGCGACGCCGTGGTCGGCCTCGCGACCCGGCGAGGGGCGTGACGCATCCACCGGTGTGTCTTTCCAGCTGTACTACAACAACTTTCGATCGGAAGCCGGCCTCCGCCCCGGACCCCCGGCCCGGCGACCACGCTCGTGTTCCCCCGAACCCGCCCCACGGCAGTGCCCTCGGCCGTACCCTTCGCGCCATGAGCCCGGACCTCGAGGGGCACGGCGGCGATCACGCCGCGGCGGTGGCCCGCTCCCACGGCGTCGAGACGATGTTCACCCTCTCCGGCGCGCACGTGTTCCCGCTGTACGACGCCGCGGTCAAGGGTGAAGCACGCATGCGGCTGATCGACGTGCGCCACGAGCAGACCGCGGTGTTCGCCGCCGAGGCCACCGGCAAGCTCCTGCGGCATCCCGGGCTGGCCGTGCTCACCGCCGGGCCGGGCGTGACGAACGGCGTCAGTGCCGTCACCCAGGCGTACTTCGCGGGGTCGCCGCTGGTGGTGCTCGGCGGCCGCGCACCCAACGCCCGCTGGGGCACGGGCAGCCTGCAGGAACTCGACCAGCCGCCGCTGCTGTCCACCGTCACGAAGCTGTCCGAGACGGCGGCGACCGTGGATCGCGTCGGCCCGCTGGTCGACGAGGCGTTCACGGCGGCCCGCACGTCGCACCGGGGGCCGGCGTTCGTGGACGTGCCGATGGACGAACTGTTCGGCCGTGCCACCCTGCCGCGTCCGTCGCCGCCGGCCGCGGTCCGGCTCGAGCCCGACTCCGAGTCGCTGGCGGAGATCGCCGCCCTGCTCGCCGGGGCACGGCGGCCGCTGCTGGTGCTGGGTACCGACGTGTGGGCCGATCACGCCGAGGAGGCGGCACTGCGGTTCGTCGACGAGGCCGGCATCCCGGTGATCACCAACGGCATGGGCCGCGGGGTGGTCCCGGGTGGCCATCCCCTCCTCGTCACCAAGGCCCGCGGCACCGCGGTGGGGACCTGCGACCTGGCGATCGTCGTGGGCACCCCACTGGACTTCCGCCTCGGCTACGGCCGGTTCGGTGGGCGCGACGGCGCGCCCGCGGCCCGGGTGGTGCACGTGGCCGACTCCCCCGGTCAGGTGTCGGCACACGCCGAACTCGCCGGCTCGGTGTCCGGCGACCTCACGGCGTGCCTCGACGGCATCCTGTCGGCGCTGTCGTCGCGCCCGGACACGGACGTCTGGGTGACCGGACTGCGCGACGAAGTAACTGCCGCCGCGGCGCGCGACGCCGCCCTGCTGGCCGCCGAGGCCGATCCGATCCACCCGGCCCGGATCTACGGCGAACTGCTGCCGCGGCTGGCCGAAGACGCCGTGGTCATCGGCGACGGCGGTGACTTCGTGTCGTTCGCGGGCAAGTTCGTCGAGCCGAAGCGGCCCGGGCAGTGGCTCGATCCGGGGCCGTACGGCTGTCTCGGCGCCGGGCTCGGCGCGGCCGTCGCGGCGCGGGTGGCGCGGCCGTCGAGTCAGGTGGTGCTGCTGCTCGGCGACGGTGCTGCCGGTCTGTCGCTGATGGACATCGACACCCTCGTGCGGCACGAGCTGCCCGTGGTGATCGTGGTGGGCAACAACTCGGCGTGGGGACTCGAGAAGGGACCGATGCAGCTGCTGTACGGGTACGACGTGGCAGCCGACCTGGCGCCGGGCACGCGGTACGACCTGGTCGCGACCGCTCTCGGGGCGGGCGGTGAGCTGGTGACGGATCCGCGGGAGCTCGGTCCGGCGCTGGACCGGGCCTTCGCGTCCGGGGTGCCGTATCTGGTGAACGTGCTGACGGACGTCACGGCGGCGTATCCGCGGGGCACCACAGGAATCTGAGAGCGGCCGGATCACCTAGCACGCGAACGTAAAAACCCCATAAATAACAACTGACCGCAGCGATTAAATCAGCTGCGGTCAGCGGTATCGAAAGGGTAACAGGGGGTGGTTAGGGTACGGAAACAAAAGTTCCGTGAAGTGAGTCACATCAGGTTTGGCCCTGTTCAGCCCCGGGAACCGTCCCCGGACGCGGATGCGCGGAGATGTCCGTCACAGGGCAACTGATTGAACACTCAACCATCTGGGCAAACGTCCCGAGTCGGGCAAAACAGTCCGTGCATCCTGCATGCAGGACGCGGGTACGTGCCAGACTGCTCGCCATGAGCACGACCCGCACGGCAACCCGCACGACCGCCCGGCCCGCGCGAGGGGGCGCGACGAACCTCGTCGACCTCGCGGCGGCCGGCGACGAGCACACCGTCGCCGACGCCCATCAGGGCCAGGTGTTCCTCGGCATCCTCCACCGCGAGAACGACAGCGTCGCCGCGGCACTCACGACCGCCGAGACCTGCGCGCGGATCGAACGCGGCAGCGGCTCCGTCGCCGCCGCACAGCGATACGAGGCGGAGGCCCGGCGGCTGCGCGAGACCCAGCGGGAACTGCACTGCATGATCGCGAACCTGCGGACGCGCTTCGCCGGCTCCGGCTCCTGAGCGGGCGCGCCGAGCGACCGGACAACGACTCGGGCCCCCGATCCGTATGGATCGGGGGCCCGAGGTGATGGTGTGCGGTTCGCGATACCTGGTCGGCAGCACTTTCTGCAGAGGCGTTCCAGAGCTTTTCCCTGAGTTCTCCGGAGCATTACCCGTCCTGCTCGGCGAGGGCCACCCTTGCGGACTTCCTGACCCGAGACGCGAGTCCGTATCAGGCCGAACCTGCAGCTTCCGGAGCATGCGAGGTGATGTGGCGGCACACCAGCATGTGGTGAGCGCCCCTTTGGAACCGGTAGTCGACCTCGACGACTTCACCGGCGATGTCGTGGTTCCGAAGGTCGGTGAGCAGCTCGTCCACGCGGGGATAGCGAACCGAGGAACCCGAGACCACGAGCGGAAAGACCCGCAGTTCACCGCGGGCGACACGCATCAGTTCCCGGATCGCGTCGAGGTGGAAGGTGTGATCGAGGCGGTCGGAATAGCTGAACAGCAGGTGCGAGCTGAGCACGAGATCGAAAGCGGCATCGGGGAACGGCAAGGACGGCAACCGCCCGGCAACGTAGCGGCGCGGATGCCGGCGGATATCTGCGGCGAATTCCTCGACTGCCTGCCGACGCACGCGTGCATGCTCGTCGGGATCGGCGAAGAACGTCCAGTCGTAATGTTCGGCGTGGGCTCGGATGTACCGGTTCCCACGATCGGTTTCAGCTACCGCAACGACGGCGAGTTGTTCGGTCTCGCGGTCGAAATAGGCCATATCGCATGCGGTCACGTCACCGCCGAGGCGGTTCACTGCGCTGGTGAACCCCGCGGCGCCGCCCGGACAGTCCAGGATTGTGCGGGACAGGTCCTCGTCGGTGAGATTGAACATCGACCGGTACTCGTCCAGTGAACGGGAGCTGATCAGCATCTCGCCGATACCTGTCGTGGGTGCGGTATCGATGTCGTGGGTCACGGGGTGGTTCCTCTCGGATCGAGGCCACCTCACCCGCCGACCGGTATCACCGTCGTACAGGAAAGTGAGCGTCACCGACCGCGGAGAAGGCGGCCGGACAACACAGTCGACAAGGCCGCTAGAAGTACGGCCACCAGGGCTGTGTCAGGGTCATCACCGCTCTATGACAACACGCCCGAAGACCGAATCCGAATCGGACCGCCCGTCCGATCGATCAACGAAACGAGGCCACGACCTCCTTCGAGTTCGTGACCTCGTCCGTCGCAGTTCGTGGAACTGCTCATGGTGGGCGAAGGGGGACTTGAACCCCCACGTCCCGAAGGACACTGGCACCTGAAGCCAGCGCGTCTGCCATTCCGCCACTCGCCCGAGCGACTGGAGAACAGTAACACACCCTCCCGCCGAACAACGATTCGCCTGCACAGAGGCCCTTTGCCGACGCTGCACCGGCCCGCCGGGGCAGCGCCGCCCCCTCCACCGGGCCGGATCGGACGAAAAGTCGATACCATGCAGAAGCGAGCTCTGCATTGCGACACGCAGACCGGAAAGGGGGTCGCCGTGGGTATCGCGCAGCGATTCGAGCGCAAGCTGCAGGCTGCCGTCAGCGACGTGTTCGCGCGCGTCTTCGGTGGCGGTGTAGTTCCGCAGGAAGTGGAGGCCGCGCTCCAGCGCGAGGCCACCGACGGCGTCCAGCAGCTCGACCGGGGCCACATGCTGGCTCCCAACCGGTACGTGATCACGATCAGCGAATCCGATCACGAAGCCCTCGCCGCGGATCGGGACTTGACGGTGAAGGCGTTCGCGCGTCACCTTGAGGACTTCATCCGCGAGCAGGGGTGGCAGACCTACGGTCAGATCCAGGTCGCATTCGAGTCGTCGGCGGCACTGCACACCGGGCAGTTCCGCACGCACGGGTCGGTCGACCCCGACGTCGGGCGCTCACCGGTGCGCGCCCCGGCCTCGCGGACACCGCACAACCGTTCAACCGTGACCCCCGACCCAGGAGTTGGCTCGATGACGCAGAATCCAGGCTACGACCCAAGCCGTGACCCCGCCGAGAGCGCCGAACCGCAGTACGCGCGGAACGGTCACGCGCACGTAGGCCAGGATCAGCGCTACCAGCAGGGCCAGCGGAACGGCGGGGCGTATCCCGCCGCGCAGGCGCCCTACGGCGGCGAGCAGCAGGGCGGTTACGACGCCGGCGGCTACGACCAGCAGGACTACGGCCGGGCCGGCGGCCACGAGGACCGGGGCTACGGCGAGGAGCGGGGCTACGGCGGCCACTCCGGACAGGCGTACAGCCAGGACTACGGGCGCGACTACTCCCCGCAGTACCCGTCGCAGCAGGCCTACGGCGACGACCGCTACCAGGGCGGGTACGCCCAGCCCGGCGGCTACGACCAGGGCTACGCCGACCAGGCTTACGGCCAGCAGGGCTACGCCGGACAGGGCTACCCCGACCAGGGCTACGCGGAGCAGGGTTACGGCCAGCAGGGCTACCCCGACCAGGGGTACGCGGATCAGGGCTATGCGGATCAGGGCTACGGCGCCGGCGCGTACCAGCCCCCGCAGGCCGGCCGGGTGCTGACCGCGACGCTCCAGCTCGAGGACGGCAGCGGGCGCTACTACCAGCTCCGGGAGGGCAGCAACATCGTCGGACGCGGGCAGGACGCCCAGTTCCGGCTGCCGGACACCGGTGTCTCCCGGCGCCACATCGACATTCGCTGGGACGGGCAGGTGGCCATGCTCTCGGATCTCGGTTCCACCAACGGCACCACCGTCAACGGCGCGCCCGTGCAGGACTGGCAGCTCGCCGACGGCGACGTGATCCGGGCGGGACACTCGGAGATCCTGGTGCGCATTCTCTGAACGCCGGGGACCGAGACCCGATCGGAACCGGCACGAGACCCATCCGACGCGTCGGCAACGCGCCGGACGATGCGTCTCGTCGCCCGGGGTCCGTATTGTGGGTGACCGCAGCGCACCGGACGACACCGCACCGGGCCGATACGCAGAAGGAGGGCGAGCCGTGCAGGGGCTGATTCTGCAGCTGACCCGGGCGGGGTTCCTGCTCCTGCTGTGGTTGTTCATCTGGGCGATCCTGCGCACGCTGCGGTCGGACATCTACGCCGGTGCCGCACGTCCGGTCCCGCGTTACTCGCCGCGCAACCAGTCGGTGCTGCCCTCGCTGGGCCGCGGCAAGTCCGCGAAGTTCCTGGTGGTGACCCAGGGCGCGCTTGCGGGCACCCGCATCACGCTCGGCACCCAACCCGTCTTGATCGGCCGGGCCGACGACTCGACCCTCGTCCTCACCGACGACTACGCCTCCACCCGGCACGCCCGCCTGTCGCCGCGCGGGTCGGACTGGTACGTCGAGGACCTGGGCTCGACCAACGGCACGTACCTGGACCGTGCCAAGGTCACCACCGCCGTCCGCGTACCCCTGGGCACACCTGTCCGGGTCGGGAAGACCGTGATCGAGCTCCGCCCGTGACCCTCGTACTGCGTTACGCCGCCCGCAGCGACCGCGGCTTGGTTCGTTCCAACAACGAAGATTCCGTGTACGCGGGGGCCCGCCTGCTCGCCCTCGCCGACGGAATGGGGGGCCACGCCGCCGGCGAGGTCGCCTCGCAGCTGATGATCGCGGCGCTCGCCCACCTCGACGACGACGAACCCGGCGGGGACCTGCTCGGCAAGCTCGCCGCCGCCGTGCGCGAGGGCAACGCCGCCATCGCCGATCAGGTCGAGGAGGAACCCGAACTCGACGGCATGGGCACCACGCTCACCGCCATCCTCTTCGCCGGCAGCAAGCTCGGCCTCGCCCACATCGGCGATTCGCGCGCCTACCTGCTGCGCGACGGCCAGCTCACCCAGATCACCCGCGACGACACCTTCGTGCAGTCCCTCGTCGACGAGGGCCGCATCACGCCCGAGCAGGCGCACAGCCACCCGCAGCGATCGCTGATCATGCGCGCCCTCACCGGCAGCGAGGTCGAACCGACCCTCACCGTGCGCGAGGCGCGCGCCGGCGACCGCTACCTCATCTGCTCCGACGGCCTGTCCGACGTCGTCAGCGACGAGACCATCGCCAACACCCTGAGCGAGGGCACGCAGGACGAGTGCGCCGACCGGCTCATCGAACTCGCGCTGCGCAGCGGCGGCCCCGACAACGTCACCGTCGTCGTCGCCGACGTCATCGACCTCGACTACGGCCAGAGCCACCCGATCGTCGCCGGCGCCGCGTCCGGGGACGACGAGGACACCCCGCCGCCCAACACCGCCGCGGGCCGCGCCGCCGCGATGCGTCCGCCGCGGGCCACGCCCAAGCGCGTCGTCGTGCAGAACGAACCCGAGCCCAAGCGCAAGCGCAGCCGGATGTGGTGGCCGCTCGTCGCGGTCGTGGTGCTCGGACTGCTCGTCGCCGGGGCAGCCGTGGGCCGCACGATGATCCGCAGCTACTACTACGTCGGCGACGACGACGGCCGCGTCACGGTGCTGCGCGGCGTACCCGGCAACATCCTCGGCTACTCGCTGCAGGAACAGTCCCTCGTCGGCTGCCTCGCCGACGACGGAACCTTGACCCTGACCTCCCCGCAGGAGGCCGACTGCCGCGTCATGCTGGTCGACGACCTGCAGCCGACCGCCCGCGAGCAGGTGCGGGCGGGCCTGCCCTCCGGATCCCTCGACGACGCGCGCACCCAGATGAACCGTCTCGCCGAGAACGACCTGCTCCCGGTGTGCGTCGAGGAACAGCCGGCCCCCGCACCGGCTCCGGCTCCGGCGCCCGAACCGGCGCCCGCACCGGCCCCGACGACGCCGCCGGCAGCTCCCGCGTCGGAGCCCGCACCCGCCGCGGCACCGGCCCCCGCACCGACCCCGACGCCCGAGCCGACGCCGGCGGTTCCGCAGGTGCCGGGCCAGAACTGCCGGGTGGGCGCCTGATGTCGGTGTCCCACGCACCCGGAGCTTCCTTCCCCAGTCCTCCCGGAGGTTTCGCCCCGGCTCCCGCCGTGTCCACCCGGCGGGGCACGGAGCTGCTGCTCATCGTCGCCGCCATCGCGATCACCACGGTGTCGCTGATGCTGGTCGAGGCGAGCCAGGAACAGACCGTGACCCTGGATCTGGCCAAGTACGGGCTGACGTATGCGGTGCTGTTCCTCGCCGCGCACCTGGCGGTGCGCCGGTTCGCGCCGTACGCCGACCCGCTGCTGCTGCCGATCGTCGCGCTGCTCAACGGCCTCGGACTGGTCCTGATCCACCGGCTCGACCTCGCCGACGAGGAGAACGCGCTCTACCTCGGGCAGCCGATCCCCTCCCCCGACGCCAACCAGCAGGTGCTGTGGACGGCGCTCGCCATCGCCGGCTTCGTCGCGGTGCTCGCGCTGCTGCACGACTACCGGCTCCTCGCCCGGTTCAGCTACACGCTGGGCCTGATCGGCCTCGTCGCCCTCGCGGTCCCGGCCCTGCTGCCGTCCCGCTTCTCCGAGGTCAACGGCGCCAAGATCTGGATCCGGCTGCCCGGGTTCAGCATCCAGCCCGGCGAGTTCGCCAAGATCCTGCTCATCATCTTCTTCGCCTCCGTGCTGGTGGCCAAGCGCGACCTGTTCACCACCGCCGGCAAACACGTGCTCGGCATGGACTTCCCCCGCGCCCGCGACCTGGGCCCGATCCTGGCCGCGTGGATCCTCTCGATCGGCGTCATGGTGTTCGAGAAGGACCTCGGCACGTCGCTGCTGCTGTTCAGCACGGTGCTGGTGATGCTGTACATCGCGACCGAGCGGGTGGGCTGGCTGCTCATCGGCGGTGCCCTGCTCGTCGTCGGCTTCTACTTCGCCTACCAGATGTTCGGGCACGTGCGGGTGCGGGTGGAGACCTGGCTCGACCCGCTGGCCGACTACAACAACACCGGCTACCAGATCTCGCAGTCGCTGTTCGGTCTCGCCACCGGCGGCGTCGCCGGCACCGGGCTCGGCAGCGGACGTCCCGCGCAGGTGCCGTTCGCCAAGACCGACTTCATCGTCGCCGCGATCGGTGAGGAACTCGGGCTCATCGGCCTCAGCGCCATCCTCCTCCTGTTCCTGATCCTGATCATGCGCGGAATGCGCACCGCGATCGCCGTCCGCGACAGCTTCGGCAAGCTGCTGGCCGCCGGCCTGTCGTTCACCATCGCGATCCAGTTGTTCGTCGTCGTCGGCGGCGTCACCAAGCTGATCCCCCTCACCGGGCTCACCACGCCGTTCATGTCCTACGGCGGCTCGTCGCTGCTGGCGAACTACCTCCTGCTGGCACTGCTGGTGAAGATCTCCAACGCGGCCCGCGAACCCGCCGCCCCACGCAAGAAGGCACCGCCACCGATCGCGGACGCGCCGACGGAAATGCTGGGGCGCGGATGAACGCACCGCTCCGCAAGGTCGCGATGGCGGTGATGTTCATGGTCGTCGCGCTGCTCGCAAACGCCACCTACGTGCAGGTCATCAAGGCCGACGACCTGCGCACCGACCCGCGCAACTCCCGGGTGCTCATCGACGAGTACTCACGCCAGCGCGGCCAGATCTCCGCGAGCGGACAGGTCCTGGCGGTGTCGGTCCCCACCGACAGCCGCTACAAGTACCTGCGCACCTACCCGGCCGCGCCCGAGCAGCCGATGAGCCCGCTCGCGTATGCACCCGTGACCGGGTTCTACTCGATGCAATACGGCAGCACCGGGCTCGAGCGCACCGAGGACGAGGTCCTCAACGGCTCCGACAACCGACTGTTCGGCCGGCGCTTCTTCGATCTGGTCTCCGGGCGGGACCCGCGCGGCGGGAACGTGGTCACCACCGTCGACCCGGTCATGCAGCAGGTGGCCTACGACGAGCTCACGTCCAAGGGCTACACCGGCTCGGTCGTGGCCATCGAGCCGAGCACCGGCCGCATCCTGGCAATGGTGAGCACCCCGAGCTACGACCCCAACCGGCTCTCGGGTCACGACGGCGCCGCCACCTCGCAGGCGTGGGAGGAACTCAACGCCGACCCCGACAAGCCCATGCTCAACCGCGCCATCTCGCAGACCTACCCGCCCGGCTCGACGTTCAAGGTCGTGGTGACCGCCGCGGCCCTCGCCGCGGGCACCACTCCCGACGACCAGTTCACCGCCGCGCCGAACATCACCCTCCCCGACACCGCGACCACGCTGGAGAACTACGGCGGCGCGACGTGCGGCGGCGGCCCCACCGCCACCCTGCGCGAGGCCTTCGCCCGCTCCTGCAACACCGCCTTCGTCGAGATGGGCCTGAAGACCGGCAAGGACGCCCTCGCCGAGCAGGCCGAGGCGCTGGGCGTCGGCGAGTCCGTGGACATCCCCGTCCCCGTCGCGGCGAGCACGATCGGGCCGATCCCCGACGGCGCCGCGCTCGGCCAGTCCAGCATCGGTCAGCGTGACGTCGCACTCACCCCGCTGCAGAACGCCGTGATTGCCGCCACAGTCGCCAACGGCGGCGTCCGGATGCAGCCGCATCTGGTGTCGCAGTTGCAGTCGCCGGACCTGTCGGTGCTGGCGGAGACCACGCCGGTGTCGGCAGGACAGGCGATGTCGCCGCAGGTCGCGGCCACCCTGACCGACCTGATGATCGGATCCGAGAACTTCTCCGGCGGCGAGGGGAAGATCCCGGGGGTCCAGATCGCGTCGAAGACCGGTACCGCCGAGCACGGCGACGACCCCCGTAACACTCCCCCGCACACGTGGTATATCGCCTTTGCGCCCGCCCAGCAGCCAACAGTTGCCGTGGCGGTCATCGTGGAGGACGGCGGCGACCGCGCACTCGCCGCCACGGGAGGCTCGGTTGCCGCGCCGATCGGACGTGCCGTGATCGCGGCGGGAATGCAGAGAGGCTGATTATGGCTTTGCACAGCGGCGCCATGATCGCCGACCGATACCGGCTGCAACGGCTCATCGCCACCGGCGGCATGGGACAGGTGTGGGAGGGGCTCGACACCCGTCTCGACCGCCGGGTGGCGGTGAAGGTCCTCAAGGCCGAGCTCTCCGGCGACGCGGACTTCCTGACCCGTTTCCGGTTCGAGGCGCGCACCACCGCGCAGCTCAACCACCCCGGCATCGCCGGCGTGTTCGACTACGGCGAGACCACCGACGCCGAGGGCCAGTCCATCGCGTACCTCGTGATGGAACTCGTGCACGGCGAGCCCCTCAACGCCGTCCTCGCCCGGGTGGGCCGGCTGTCGCTGCCGCACACCCTGGACATGCTCGAGCAGACCGGGCGGGCGCTGCAGGCTGCCCACGACGCCGGGGTCGTGCACCGCGACGTCAAACCCGGCAACATCCTCATCACCCCCACCGGCCAGGTGAAGATCACCGACTTCGGCATCGCCAAGGCCGTCGACGCGTCGCCGGTGACGCGCACCGGCATGGTCATGGGCACCGCTCAGTACATCGCGCCCGAGCAGGCTCTCGGCCAGGAGGCGACGTCGGCGAGCGACGTGTACTCGCTCGGCGTCGTCGGGTACGAGGCCCTTGCCGGCCGGCGACCGTTCCTCGGCGACAGCGTCGTCACCGTCGCGATGAAGCACGTGCAGGAGACGCCCGCGCCGCTGCCCACCGACCTGCCGGCGGGGGTGCGTGAACTCATCGAGATCGCCATGACGAAGGATCCGGCGTACCGGTACACCAGCGGCGGCGAGTTCGCCGACGCCGTCTCCGCGGTGCGCGCCGGGCGGCCGGTGCCACCGCCGGGCAACGTGCCGCCGGTCACCGGTGCCACGCGGATCCTGCCGCCCGGGGTGCCGGGCACCACCGCGCCCACCGCCGCGACCCGCGCGCTCGGTCCGACCCCGCCTCCGCCGTCGCGGCCGTACTACGCCCCGACGTACGCGAACGGCGGCGACCAGCCGCCCACCGGACCCACCCCGTCCGGCGACAAGCGCTCCCCCAGCCCGAAGACCCTCGCCTGGGCGGCCGGGGCGGCGGTGGCCCTGGCGCTCGTCGCGTTGGCGCTGGTGCTGCTGGGCGGCGACAATTCGGGTGACGCGGGCCCCGCGCGGTCCACGACGACCACGCAGGCCCCGACGACCACCACCCGCGCGACGACGACCACGCGGCCGCCGCGGACCACCACCACGACGGAGGAACCGACCACCACGGCTCCTCCCACCACGACGCAGGCGCCCACCACGACCCCCGAGCCGACGACGACCACCCCGCCGCCGCCGACGACGACGGAGGCGCCGACGACCACCGCGCCGCCGACCACGACGACGGCCACGACGACCACAGCCGCCACCACGACGACGGCCGAGACGACCACCACCACGGTCTCGTTGCCGGATGGCGGCGACGGCGGTCTCGAACCCGGAGCCATAGACAACCCGTTCACCCCGATCGAGCCAGTCACCCGAGGACAGTCATGACCACACCCCGCAAGCTCTCTTCCCGCTACGAGTTGGGTGAGATCCTCGGCTTCGGTGGCATGTCGGAGGTGCACCTGGCCCGGGATCTGCGGCTCGACCGCGACGTGGCGATCAAGGTGCTGCGCGCCGACCTCGCCCGCGACCCCACGTTCTATCTCCGGTTCCGCCGCGAAGCCCAGAACGCGGCCGCGCTGAACCATCCGGCGATCGTCGCCGTGTACGACACCGGCGAGGCGGAGACCGAGGCCGGCCCGCTGCCGTACATCGTCATGGAGTACGTCGAGGGCGATACGCTGCGCGACATCGTGCGCTCCCAGGGGCCGATGACCCCGAAGCGGGCCATGGAGGTCGTGGCCGACGTGTGCGCCGCCCTGGACTTCAGCCACCGCAACATGATCGTCCACCGCGACGTCAAGCCCGCGAACGTCATGATCACCCGTTCCGGCGCGGTCAAGGTGATGGACTTCGGCATCGCCCGGGCCATCTCCGACGCCGCGAGCCCGATGACGCAGACGGCCGCGGTGATCGGCACCGCCCAGTACCTGTCGCCGGAGCAGGCCCGCGGCGAGCAGGTCGACGCCCGCTCCGACGTGTACTCGGTCGGCTGTGTGCTGTTCGAGATCCTCACCGGCAAGCCGCCGTTCCAGGGCGACTCCCCGGTGGCCGTCGCGTACCAGCATGTCCGGGAGGATCCGCCGCTGCCCTCGTCGGTGAACTCCGCCGTCCCGCCGGAGCTGGACTCGGTGATCCTCAAGGCGATGGCGAAGAACCCCGCGAACCGCTACCAGAGCGCCGCCGAGATGCGCAGCGACCTGATCCGCGTGCTCAGCGGCCAGAAGCCCAGCGCGCCGATGGTGATGACCGACGAGGACCGCACCACCATCCTCGGGGCCGTCGACGGCGCCGGGACACCGCGCAACGGCGCGGACCGCGGGGCCGCCGGAGTCGTCGCGGGTGGGACCGCGGCCGCGCCGCAACGTTCCCGGGCACTGCGCAACACGCTGCTGGGCCTGGCCGCGGTCGTGATCGTCGGCATCGTCGGCGTGTTCCTGTGGACCTCGGGCCCCGGCTCGAGCGCCGCGCAGATCCCCGTCCCCGACGTACGCAACCTCGCCGCGGAGATCGCGGAGAGCAGGCTCCAGGATGCCGGGTTCGAGGTGTCGGTGCAGATGAAGCCCGACGCGGTGGTCGCCAGCGGCAACGTCGTCAACACCCGGCCGGTCGCCGGGGTCCAGGCCGAGGAGGGCAGCACCGTCACCCTCGAGGTCTCGAGCGGGCCCGAACAGGTGCAGATCCCGCGGCTCGCGGGCATGAACCAGCAGGAGGCGCTGCAGACCCTGGCCGAGGCCGGGCTGCGGCTCGATCCGAATGTGGCGCGGGCGCCGTCGTCGGCGGCCGAACGCGACACCGTCGTCGACCAGAGTCCCGCCGCGGGAGCGGACGCCGACCGCGACAGCGCGGTGAGCGTGACGCTCGGCAGCGGCCCCGAGCAGATCCGCGTGCCCAACGTCGTGGGTCAGGCCACCGAGGTGGCGCGCGACAACATCGAGGCCGCGGGCTTCACCGTCGTGGTCGACGAGATCGACTCCAGCCAGCCGGCCGGGACGGTCGTGTCGAGCAGCCCGGCGGGCGGAACCAGCGCCACGAAGGGCGACACGGTCACCATCCAGGTGTCCAACGGGAACCGCATCGAGATGCCGGCGTTGACGAACAGGACGGTGTCCGAGGCGCTGACGGCGCTGCGGGCGGCCGGCTGGACGGGTTCGCCGGCGCAGCTCGTGCAGAACCGTGAGGCCACCCTCGACCCGGAGCTCGTGGGCAAGGTCATCGCCCAGCAGCAGCCCCCGGGGTCGGAGATCTCCAACTCGGAGACCATCACCGTGGGCGTGGGCGTGCTGGGTATCCGCTGAGCTGCGCTCGGATATGGTCCGCGGAGCGGACGGCTCAGGCGGCGCCGCCCGCGAGCGCCTTCGCCATCTCCGCCTCCAGCCGGGCCACCAGCTGCTCGTCCGGCGCCTCGCCGCACACGGCCAGCCAGTTCGCCAGCATCCGGTGACCGCCCTGGGTGAGGACCGACTCGGGGTGGAACTGGACGCCGTGGATCGGCAGCTCGCGATGCCGCAGGGCCATGACGATGCCGCTCTCGGTGTATCCGGTCGGCACGAGCTCGTCGGGCATCGTCTGCGGCAGCACCGTGAGCGAGTGGTAGCGCGTCGCGGTGAACGGATCCGGCAGGCCGGCCAGCACACCGGTGCCGTCGTGCCACACCGAGCTGGTCTTGCCGTGCAGCAGCTCCGGGGCACGGTCGACCGTCGCGCCGAAGGCGGCACCGATCGCCTGATGGCCCAGGCAGACGCCGAGCAGCGGTGTGCTCGCGGCGGCGCAGGCACGCACGAGGTCCATGCTGGCGCCGGCCCGCTGCGGGGTGCCCGGACCGGGGCTGAGGAGGATCCCGTCGAACTCGGCCGCGATCCGGTCCGCGGCGCCGGGGCCGGTGAGCCGCTCGTCGTCGTTGCGCCACACCTCGGCGCGGGTACCGAGCTGCCCCAGGTACTGCACGAGATTGAAGACGAAGCTGTCGTAGTTGTCGACGACGAGGATGCGCATGCGGAAAGGGTACCGACCCGTCAGCGCAGCGTCGTTCCGCCCGTGTAGGCGGGTACCGACAGGGCATCCGACGCCTGCTGCGTGTAGCCCAGCCCGTAGCGGGCCGCGTACTGCCTGTACACGCGGATGCCCGGCTCGGCGGCCAGCGCCGCCTCGAGCCGGGCGGGGTCGCCCAGCGCGGTGATCACGTAGGGCGGGGAGTAGGTGCGGCCGTGCAGCAGCAGGGTGTTGCCGATGCAGCGCGGCGCCGACGTCGCGACGATCCGCTGATCCTGCATGGCGATCGCCTCCGCCCCGCCGGCCCACATCGCGTTGAGCACGCTCTGCACGTCCTGCTGGTGCACCACGAGATCGTCGGGCGACGCGTCCGCCGGATACCGGCCGTCGGCGCCGCGCGGGGCATCGGTGAGGCTGACGGTGACGCCCGGGCCACGCCGTGCGGTCAGCCCGGCGGGGTCCTCGAGGGCGGCGGTGTCGGCGAGCACCGCAGCGACGTCGTCGTCGGTGGCCGCGGCCTGCGCCTGCAGCTCGGCGACGCGTCCCGCGAGGTCGTCGCGGGTGGCGGCGAGCTCGTCGGCCTTGGCCTGCGCCGCCCGCACGAGATCGGACAGCCGCGCGGAGTCGCTCACGCGCAGTTCCGCGCCGTCGGAGACCCCGCGGGTGGTGCCGAGCAGCAACCCGGCGAGCAGACACACGGCCAGCGCGGCGGCAGTCCACCCGAGCGCGCGGGCCCGGCCGTCCGACACGTGGACCCTCCGTTCCGGATTCTGCGTTAGCGTGTACTCACACTGGCAGTACACATCAGGTAGCTGCCCAACCTACCTGTCCGCCCCGCGCGGTACCGCACGAACGAGGACGTCATGCCCAAGTCGAAGGTCCGGAAGAAGACCGACTACACGATCAACCCGGTGAGCCGAACCCCCGTGAAGGTGAAGGCGGGCCCGTCGAGCACCTGGTACGTCGCGCTGATGCTCGGCTTCATGCTCGTCGGCCTGGCCTGGCTGGTGGTGTACTACCTCGCGGCCGAGCAGATCTCGTGGATGAACGACCTCGGTGCGTACAACTTCCTCATCGGCTTCGGGTTCATGATCGTCGGCCTGATCATGACCATGAGATGGCGGTGAGGTTACAGGGATGTAGTTCATCCCCACCTGTGGACAAACCTGTGGATGAACTGGGGAAAGCTCCCCGTGGCGGCTGAATCGCTCCGCTGGTCCACACCCCCGCTCGCGATCGCCGCGCTCACGGCGGGCGGCATCGTGCTCGCCGTCGCCGCGGCGACGACGGCCGATGCCGCCGGTCGCACGCTCGTCGGGCTCGCGGCCGTGGTGGCGTTCGCGGTCGCGGCCCTCGCGGTCCGTCAGCGTCCGCGGCTCGAGGTGCTTCCGGACGGCGCCGGGCTGGCCGTCACCCGTCTGTCGGGACGACGCGAGCTGCCCCGCGCGGCCCTGATGCGGGTGCGGATCGTCGCGTATCCGCGGCTCGGCCGTCGCGTGCCGATGCTGGAGATCGACGTGCGCGATCCCCGCGGCGACGAGCAGCTGCTGATCTTCGGGCGCTGGGACCTGGGCACCGACCCCCGCACGGTGTACGACGCGCTCGCGGTGCGGGGGCTGGCGCCGGATCAGACGCCGAGCTGAGCCCGCAGGCGCAGGACCGCCAGCACGAGGACCAGCACGGTGACCACCGTGACGGCTGCCAGCGCGAGCCAGCCCGTCCGGACGAAGCGGGCACGGTCGTCGCCCGCGCCCAGCGCCCGCGGCGCGAACAACAGCGCCGCCGTCGCCGCCGCACCCGCGGCCAGGCCGCCGAGGTGTCCCCACAGGGAGATGCCCGGGATGGTGATGCTGATGAGGACGTTGAGGACGACGATCATCAGCACCGGCGCGGGGCTGCGCCGCAGCCGCATCAGGATCACCGCCTGCGCGCCCAGCAGGCCGAACACGGCGCCGGAGGCACCGGCGGTCACGGCGTCGGTCTGGAGCAGCATCACCGCGGCGGATCCGCCGAGGATGGACACCAGGTATACGGCCAGGTACCGGAGCCGGCCGAGGACGAGTTCGGTGTCACGCCCGATCACGTACAGCGCGAACATGTTGACCGCGAGGTGCAGCACACCGAAGTGCAGGAACCCGCTGCCGAGCACGCGGATGTACTCGTCGCGCACCGCGATCATCGGCGGCCACAGCGCCCACTCGAAGAACAGGCTCGACGAGCGCTCGTTGTTCATCACGCTGCCGGACTGGGCGGCGGTGATCGCGAAGATCGCGGTGTTCAGCGCGATCAGGATGTAGGTCACGAGGGGGGTGTTCGTCTGCGCCCGCATGGGCGCCCCCGCGACGGTGCGGGCCTGCGGGACATCGCGCTGGGCGGCCGCGACGCAGTCGACGCACTGCTGACCCACTGCGGCGGGCCGCAGGCAGTCGGGGCAGGCCGGTCGCCCGCATCGGCTGCACGAGAGCAGGGTCGGGCGATCGGGATGCCGGACGCACCGCGGCTGGGGCGGGTGGCCGCCCCCGCCGGCCGCGTGGCCCCAGCCGGGGTTCGTCATATCGGTCTCTTCCGGAGATTCAGGAGATGGTGATGCTCTCGATGACGACGGGCTCGACCGGGCGGTCCGCGCGGTCCGTCGCCGTCGTGGCGATCGCGTCGACGACCTTCTTCGACGCCTCGTCGGCGACCTCACCGAAGATGGTGTGGCGTCGGTTCAGGTGGGGGGTCGGCCCGACGGTGATGAAGAACTGCGAACCGTTGGTGCCCGGGCCGGCGTTGGCCATGGCCAGCAGGTAGCTGCGGTCGAACTGCAGCTCGGGGTGGAACTCGTCGGCGAACTGGTAGCCCGGGCCGCCACGACCGGTGCCGGTCGGGTCGCCGCCCTGGATCATGAAGCCGTCGATGACGCGGTGGAAAACCGCACCGTCGTAGAACGGGCCACTGGTCTCCCCCTTGGCGTTCTGGGTCTTGTACTCCTTGGTGCCGTTCGCGAGGCCGACGAAGTTCTCGACCGTCTTCGGAGCGTGGTTGCCGAAGAGCGAGATCACGATGTCGCCGCGGTTGGTGTGCAGAGTCGCGGTTGCGGTCTTTTGAGGTGAAGTCACCCCTCCATCGTGCCATCCGGGTCTGCGACACCGGGGCGGTCCGTCTCGCGAACCCCGGCCGCGGGGATCCGCTGTGCAAAAGTGGGTACATGACGAGTGTGAGCGAGTCCAGAACCAAGATCGGGTCCGGCGCCGGCAGCGAACTCGTGCGCCCCCCGAAGAAGTCCGAGGGCGCCGGTGGCTACCTGAAGCTCGCAGGGCAGGGCGCTACGGCCCTCGCGCGGGGGCCGCTCTTCACCGGCCTGCTGGTCGCCCGCAAGGGTCTCGACCTCGCCCGGAACATGGCCGGAAGCCGGGAGTGCCGCCGCGCGCGAGCCGCGGCGACGATCGAGGCAGCACCCCGCGGGCGGGGCCGCAGGATCCTGGTGACGGTCGGCGCGCTCGGCGTCGTCGCCGCCGGCGGAGTGGTGTTCTACCGCAGCCGTCTCGGGGATCATCCGCCGGTCGCGCCGGAGCCGCCGCGGATCGAGCCGGTCACCCCCGAGCCCGGGCCGGTCGCGACACCGGAGGCTGCCACACCGAAGCCGGAGGCTGCCGCCCCGAAGCCGGAGGCTGCCGCACCGAAGCCGGAGGCTGCCGCCCCGAAGCCGGAGGCTGCCGCACCGAAGCCGGAGGCTGCCGCACCCGAGGCGAAGCCCGGGCCGGCCGCGACGCCCGAGGCCGTGGCCCCGAAGCCCGAATCGGCCGCGACGAGGAAGGCCGCACCTCGGCCCGAGGGCGGGACGGCTGCCCCCGCGGTGCCCGCGCCGACGCCGAAGGCGACCCCGACGGCAGCCGCGACGCCGAAGGCCGAGCCCACCACCGCCACGAAGGGGACGGCCGAGCCCACCACCGTCCCGAAGGGGACTGCCGAGGCGCCCCCGACCGGAAAGCACGCGGCCAAGGAGGGAACGGCTCCGAAGCCGGCCGCCGAGCCGAAGAGCGAGGCCGCCGGCAGCAAGGGAACCACGGCGAAGCCGAAGCCGTCGGCCGGTCCCGCAGGGGGCCCGAAGAAGCAGGACTGAGTTCCGCCCGGGGTCACGGGACGGAATCGGATCCCGGGCAGGTCGCGTCGATCGCGGCCTGCCCTTCCTTCTGCAGTTGTCGTTCGGTGACGCGCACTTCCAGGTCGACGATCCGGCCGGCCACGACATAGATCAGGACGGTCAACAGCAGCACAACAGGTACGGACGCGAGGAATTCCATGTCGGCCTCCAGCGGTGGTCCGCGCGAGCGGGAAGGTGGAGGTGCTCGGGTACGTCGTCGATGACATGTCCAGCCTACGGACACGGGCGGGGGCTCTGTCGCGACGGCAGCCCCGTCGGACCGTGATCCGCCCCACCCCCGCGCCGTCGGTTACTCATGGGTACCGATCCGCCGAATCGCGTGATGTGCATCACAGAACAGGTGGATACTCGCCGGTAGCAGTCCTATCGGGGAGGCATCACATGGCACAACAGGTACACGCCAGCGAGGAACAGTCGCGCGCGCTCGCAGAGGAGTCCCGCGAGACCACCTGGCACAAGCCGTCGTTCGCAAAGGAGTTGTTTCTCGGACGTCTGACCCTCGACCTCATCCATCCGTTCCCGCGGCCCACCCCCGACGAGGAGGCCCGTACCGAAGGGTTCCTGGCAGAGCTTCGCCGCTTCTGCGAGGGTGTGGACGGCAGCCGCATCGAGCGCGAGGCCCGGATCCCCGACGAATACGTCGCCGGATTGGCCGAGCTCGGCTGCTTCGGCATGAAGATCTCCCAGGAGTACGGCGGCCTGGGACTGTCGCAGGTGGCCTACAACCGCGCGCTGATGCTCGTGGCCAGCGCCCACCCGAGCCTGGGCGTTCTGTTGTCGGCGCATCAATCCATCGGAGTGCCCGAACCCCTGAAGCTGGCCGGGACACCCGAACAGAAACGCGCTTTCCTCCCGCGGTGTGCGCGAGGGGCGATCTCGGCCTTCCTGCTGACCGAACCCGACGTGGGTTCCGATCCCGCCCGTCTCGCCTCGACGGCGGTGCCGGTGGAGAACGGCGACGCGTACGAACTCGACGGCCTGAAGCTGTGGACCACCAACGGAGTGGTCGCCGAACTGCTGGTGGTGATGGCGCGGGTGCCGCGCAGCGAGGGCCACCGCGGTGGCATCTCGGCGTTCGTCGTCGAGGCGAACACCCCGGGCATCACCGTCGAACGCCGCAATTCGTTCCTGGGATTGAAGGGGATCGAGAACGGCCTCACCCGGCTGTACAAGGTGCGGGTGCCGAAGGAGAACCTCATCGGCCGCGAGGGCGACGGCCTGAAGATCGCCCTGACCACCCTCAACGCCGGCCGGCTCGCGATCCCGTCGATGTGCGCCGGTGCGGGCAAGTGGGCGCTCAAGATCGCCCGGGAATGGTCCGGCACCCGCGTCCAGTGGGGTCGGCCGGTGGGCCGGCACGATGCGATCGCCGGCAAGATCGGATACATCGCCGCCACCACGTTCGCCCTCGAGGCCGTGGTGGAACTGACCGGCCAGATGTGCGACGAGGACCGCAACGACATCCGCATCGAGGCGGCCCTGGCCAAGCTGTGGTCCAGCGAGGTGGCCTGCGAGATCGCCGACGAGTTGATGCAGATCCGAGGGGGACGCGGCTACGAGACGGCGGCGTCGCTCGCGGCCCGGGGTGAGCGGATGGTGCCCGCCGAGCAGCTCCTGCGGGACCTGCGGATCAACCGGATCTTCGAGGGCTCGAGCGAGATCATGCGGCTCTTCGTCGCCCGCGAAGCCGTCGACGCCCACCTGCGGGTGGCGGGTGAGCTGGCGGATCCGAAAGCCACTCTGGACACGAAGGCCCGGGCCGCCGCCAAGGCGAGCGGCTTCTACGCCAAGTGGCTGCCCCAGTTGGTGGCGGGCAGGGGCCAGCTACCCACCTCGTACGGCGAATTCGGTCCCCTGGCACACCATCTGCGCTACGTGGAGCGGTGTTCACGCAAGCTCGCTCGGTCCACGTTCTACGGCATGGCCCGGTGGCAGGGCGGTCTGGAGAGGCGGCAGAATTTCCTGGGGCGGCTCGTCGATATCGGCGCGGAGCTGTTCGCCATGTCGGCGAGTTGCGTGCGGGCGCAGATGTACCACACCGACGGCCACCCCGATACGGACGCGGCCTACGAACTCGCCGACGTCTTCTGCCTCCAGGCGAAGCTCCGCGTGGACTCGCTGTTCGCCGCGTTGTGGACGCACACCGACGATGCCGACCGGCAGCTCACGGCCGACGTCCTCGACGGGCGCTACACCTGGCTGGAGAAGGGCGTGATCGATCCCAGCGAGGGTACGGGCCCGTGGATCGCCGAATGGTCGCCCGGGCCGTCGGTGGAGCAGAACCTCGCCCGCAGATTCCTCGGCGCCGACCATCCGGTGGTGTGAACGGGCCGCCGGCCGCGCGGGCTCCGGTCAGCCGCGACAGCAATCGCTGTCGCGGCTGACCGCCCCTTGCGGCGGATCCAACGCCGTGGTGGGTCAGAAGGCGCCGCAGTTGGACGGGGCGGGCCGATTCGCGAACCGGTCGTTCAGGTAGGCGACCGCCTCGGGCATCCCCGCGACCAGAGGAAGCGCGTGATTGACGGCCAGGCCCGGCAGGACGGGCGGGGTGGTGTTCGGGGAGAACTGGACGGTGGCGCCGAGGGCGCACCAGTCCGCCGCGAGCTGGCGACCCTGTCCGTAGGGCACGATGTCGTCCATCGTCCCGTGCTGCACGAGTACCGGCACCGACGGCTGCAGACGTCCGATCCGCTGCGCGGCGATGGCTTCCTTCGCCTCCGGCAACCGATCGACGACCACGCTCAGCGGTTCACCCGTGCGGGTGTAGTCGCTCGTGCGCTGGAAGCCGTAACGGAAGATCGTCTCCGGCGCGCACTGGTTCGCCACCGAATGCAGCATCTCGCGTCCACGGTCGTTGACCTCGGCGTCGACGAGATCCCGGAGCTCGGGGTAGGCCTCGCCGAGGCCGTTGATCGTGTAGCCGATCACGCCGGTGAGCGCCGTTCCGTCGACCTGGCTGAGCGTGGCCTCGAGGTCCGCGGGCGGCGCGCCGGCATAGGCCCCCACGACGTTCAGCTCGGGCGCGTAGGTCGGCTGCAGTTCTGCGGCCGCAGCCACGGCACCGCCGCCCTGGGAGTACCCCCACAGGCCGACAGGACCGTCGGGGGTGATGGACGTGGCGGGCAGGCTCTGCGCCGCCCGGACCGCATCCAGCACCGCGTGCGCCTCGGCGAGCCGGTTGACGTACGTGTGGTGCCCCGGTGTGCCGAGCCCGTCGTAGTCGGTGACGACGACGGCGATGCCCTGCAGCAGCATGGTGTTGATCGAGAGCAGTTCGTACTCGGTGAACAGGTCGAGCGGCGGGGTGTAGGACACGAGCGAGTTCAGCTGCTTGGACGGTGCACACTGGTCGCCCTGGCCCTGGGTGCCCGGCGCGATGGCGACGAGCGGTCGCGGCCCCGGCCCGTTCCACGGCAGCGACGGCTCGAGGTAGGTGCCGCCGACGGCGCTGGGTTCGCCGGTGGCGTCGAGGCTGCGGTACAGCAGCCGGGTGCCCTGCGCGGGGAACACGCCCTGCGGCGACGGGACGCGAATGGAGAGGTCGGACGGCCCGCTGCGGAGGACGTCGCCGGAGGCTCCGAGCAGGTCGAGCGGAGGATCGTAGAAGTTCGCATCCGCGCTCGCCGTCGCCGGCGTGGCAAGCATCGCTCCTGTCAGTGCCGCGGCCGTCGCCGCAGCGCCGATCCACCGTCTTGTGATCCCCATCCCCATCCCCATGGTCCCTTCACAGGTAGCTGTCCGTGTGTCGGACGACACAAGCGGTACGCACTGTAACACCTAACTTACCGGCGCGTAAGTACGTGATCCGGGGGCTCGTGAACCCCGATTCGCACCGCGGTCCGTCGTTCGCCCCCGGGCATCGCCGCTGGTCGGGGACAATCCGGTCATGACCGGGGAGCGCAGCGAACCGCAACTGCACCGACTGACCACACCGCACACCGCCGCCGTCGTCGGGATCGTGTTCGCCGTCCTGTTCGCGACGAGCATCGTCCTGATCCGTCAGGCGATCCCCGCCGATCCCTTCGGCAGCACCGAGTGGCTGGACGCCGGCCGCTCACGGCTCACCGTGGCGCTGACGCTGGCCCAGTTCGCCTGTATCGCGTTCCTGTGGTTCATCGGTGCGCTCCGGCACCGGCTGGGAGACCTCGAGGACCAGTTCTTCTCGACGGTCTTCGTCGGTAGCGGCCTGTTGTTCCTGGCGCTGATCCTCGTCACGATGGCCAGCGCCGGCGGGCTGCTCCTGGCGGACCGGGCGGAGGCGGTGCCCGCCCAGGAATCCGCCGCCTTCGCGCACGCGCTGATCCTGCAGATCAGCAACGTCTATTCGATCCGCATGGCCGCGGTCTTCATGATCTCGCTGGCCACCATCTGGCTGCGCACCGGACTCATGCCCCGATGGCTGGTCCTACCCACGTACCTGCTCGCCCTGGTCCTGCTGTTCGCGGTGACCGAGGCGCTGTGGCTCACGCTCGTCTTCCCGGCGTGGGTGATCGTGATCAGCGTGTTCCTGCTGACCCACGCCCGGCAGGCGTTCCCGCCCCGGCGGGCGTTCCGGCCGAGAACCTGACGGTGCCACGGCGACGGAGCGGCGTCACTCGTCGCCGGGCTGGGCGGGCAGGGCGTTCTGCACCCGGTGGGTGGCCGCGTCGTCCCAGCCGTCGGGGGCGAGGATGTCCGCCCACAACTGCGCGGCCTCCGGCCCGTACGCGTGGCCGAACCCGGACGGGACGTCGGCGGAGAACACCATGTCGAGCGTGACCTGCCAGAACGTGACGAACGGCAGCCACCGCATGCCCGGATCCACATCCGGGCCGAGCGGCTCGCGCAACCAGTCCGGCTCCCGCAGCAGCAGCGCGAACGACCACCGGGTGATCGGCCTGGTAACCGCAGGGGCACACGGGCTGTGCTTATGTCACGCGCGGATCCTAGTGGGCACGGCAATCTCCCGCGCGGTCCTACGGCGCGGCTTCCCCGGACGTGGCCGAGTCGGTAGCAAGATGTACGCCGATCGTTGTCTACGGGAGGTGTGACATGGCTGTGGGAGTCGGTCTCCGGATCGGGAGCGTGGTGTCCACCGCGGTGCTCGCCTCCAACGACCCCGGCAGCCCCGATCCCGTCGTCATAGCCCGTGACACCGTCCTGCACATCGACTCCGACGGCACCACCGTCCTCGGCGGCGCCCCGCATCCCGCCGGCGAGGCCCGCTACCTGTCGGGCTTCCTCGGCCGCGTCGGCGATCCCGCCGGCGTCACCGCCAGTGACGGGCGCATCTACCGGGCCGAGGACTCGATGGCCACGGCGATCGCCTGCCTGTTGCACGAGTGCCAGCCGCTGCCGCCGGACGGCGGGCCCGACGGGGGTCTGCCCGCTGTCACCGCCACCTACCCGTCGCGGTGGGACCAGTCCACGGTGGCCGCGCTGCGGGCCGCGCTCGACTACGCGGATCTGCGGCACATCGCCCTCGTCTCGGACGCCGAGGCCGCGGCCACCTGGTACGCGTCGGAGATCTCGGAGACCCCCGGACAACTCGTCGGCATCTTCCACGTCGACGACGGCGGCTCGACCGTCAATCTCGTGCGCTCCGGTGTGTCGGCCGGCAAGGCGTTCCGCTTCGCCGCCAAGAGCGCCCCGTCTCCCGCGGCCCAGCTGGCTACCGCGCTCGGCGCGTTCGGCTGGCTTTCGCACAACCTCGACGCCGTGGTGGTGATGGGCGACGGGTTCGTCGCGCGCGACCGCTCGCATGTGCAGTCCATCGCGGACAGCCTCGCCGCGAAACTCGGCGTGCGCACTCTCGTCGGCCCCGGCCCCGAGCAGACCGCCGCCCTCGGTGCCGCCATCCTGGCGGCGGGTTTCACGCCCGCGCGCGTGGTCAAGGCGCGGATCGGACTGCCACCGTCGTACGACGTCACCGACGTCCTCACCGGTGGCATCCCACGTATCCGGGAACTCGAAGCGGCCGAACGAGCGCGGGCCGAGGCGGCCGCGGAACGAGACAGGGCGGCCGGCGCACCGGGGAGCCCCGCACCCGTCCCGGCGACGACCGCCTCCGACCCCCGGTCCGGCGACGCCCGGTCCGATGACACCCGGTCCGATGACAGCAGCGCCGACGAGGCCTTCGGGGCGACGGTCACCACCGTCACCACGCGGCCGAGCAGGAACTACTCGGCGATCGGGGCCGTGGTGGCAGTGATCCTGCTGCTGGCCTTCGCGGCCGTCGCGCTGCTCTGACCGTTCGGATTGTTACTACCGCGGAGTTCAGCCCTCCGTGAGCGAGTTCAGCTCCGCGGCGTCCTCCGCGCCGAACTTGTCCTCGAGCACCTCGGGGCTGTAGTCGAGGTCGATCTCCTCGACCGGCCGGCCGCGCGCGGATTCGATGGCCCCGAGCCGCCGCTGGGCCCGGTCGGCCGCGTAGGCGACGAACTCGTCGGGGTCGAGGCCGAAGGGCTGCTCCTCGAACTGGTCGTTGACCCACTGGATCATGCCGAGCGCCAGCGGCAGCAACTCCCCCATGCGCTGCTGTACGACATCCCAGTTCGAGTCGTCGGCTGCGACGTGGCGGCGGCAGGTGAACGTGCCCCACGCCATGTGCCGGCGTTCGTCGTCGCCGATCCGGCGCACGAGTTCCTGCATTCCGGGCAGGATTCCGCGTTTCGTGCACACCTTCTGCCAGGCGTAGTACCCGGTGAGGGCGAGACTGCCCTCGATGACGTGGTTGTAGGTGACGCTGGCGCGGACCTGATTGGCAGGACTCGGATCGGTCTCGAGGACGCGCAACGAATGGGGCAGTTCCTCGTAGAACAGCTGCCGGTAGTACGGATTGTCCGCAACGTAGGAGTGCAGGTCCGCGGTCAGGCCCACCGCGTCCATCCACAGGCGGAAGACCTGGGTGTGCTTGGCCTCCTCGAAGCAGAACTGGGTCAGGTACATCTCGTCGCCGAGCCGGCCCTCGGCGGCCATCGCCCGTAGGAACGGCTGGATGTCCTGTGTGACGGCCTCCTCGCCGGCCACGAACTGCGCGACGAGATAGGTGGCGCTGCGGTGCTGTTCGCTGTTGAGCTCGTTCCAGTCGGCCGCGTCCCGGCTGAAGTCCAGCTCGAGCGGATCCCAGAACTTCGCGTTACCCTTCGCGAACAGCCGCAGCGGGAAGGCGTCCCAGTGCAGACCTCCCGCGCGCAGCGTTCCGAAGCCCTGACGTTCCGGCAGTGCTGTGGTCATGAGTGTGCCCACCCTCCCTCGCCCCGATGGACGCGTGTCCATCTCGACGGTAGCGCCATTTCGGCGGGGCGTGACGGGAACCATACAAACTGTAGGTACGACGGACCCCCGGCCGGGATCGTCGAGCAGATCCCGGCCGGGAGCGCTGCCCGTCAGCCCTCGAGCAGGGTGTCCCCCGGATATCCGCCGGGGCCGAATCCGGGTGGGACGGCGAACACCGCCGACCCGATCGGCGTGATCCACGGGTTCAGCGCGTCGTGCTCGGCGAGCCGCTGCTGCACCGGAACGAACTGGGCGTCCACGTCGGCCTGGTACGACGCGAACAGCAGCCCGGCGCCGTCCGGGTCGTCGTAGTTGTAGCCGCGCCGCAGGAACCGCTCGTTCGCGTTCCGGGGCCGCGCCCGCGCGACGTGCGATTCCGGGGGGATCACCGGAATGCCGTGCACGTCGGTGGCGGCGAAGTCCGGATCGTCGTGCTCCCGGTTGCCGGTCAACGGCGCCCCCGAGGCCAGGTCCCGGCCCACGGCGAGTTCACGGGCCGGCCGGTCCAGCTCGTCCCACGTGTCGAGTTCCATGCGGATACGCCGCACCACCACGGACGTGCCCCCGGCCAGCCAGGCCGGGGTGCCGGGATTCCACACCTGCCGGTCGAAGTCCGTGCTTCCCGCGGCCGGGTTGACCGTGCCGTCGACCTGGCCCATGAGGTTGCGCATCGTGGTGCCGGCGGGCTTGGTGCCCGCCGCGTTGCGGAACCCGCGCTGGACCCAGCGCACGGTGGCCAGCGACCGCACGCTCTTGGCGAGCGTGCGGGTCGCGTGCGAGACGGTGACCGGGTCGTCGGCGCAGACCTGAACCAGCAGATCACCGCCCGACCAGCGCTCCTCGAGGCGATCGATCGAGAACGCGGGCAGCGGCCGCAGCCACTCGGGCCGCTGCGCCGCCAGGCCGGCCGCGTCGAACACGGCGGGACCGAATCCGACGGTCACGGTCAGCCGCGCGGGATCGTGGGCGAGTTCGGGCTCGGTGTCGCCGAGGGCAGGGCTGCCCTCGGTGAGCCGGCGGCCGTCCTCGGCCCACACCTTCATGATCCCGACGAGCGCCCGCCGGTCGAGGCCCGGGCGCAGATCCAGGGCGACGAACGCGGCGAAGGCCTGCGGTTCGGTGTCGATGCCGGCCTGGTGCACGCCGTGGAAAGCGACGGTGCGCCCGCCGGTGGGCTCGGGCTCCCGCGTGGCGGCATAGCCGAGGCCCGTCCCGATCCCGGCCGCGCCGATGCCCGCGACGCCGAGGACGGCGGCGCCGCCCCCGAGGAGGCGCCGCCGGCTCAGCTCAGCCACCGTGGTTCGCCCCCATGCCGGCGCTCGGCTGGTAGTTCTCCCGTGCGCCGGAGAAGTCGCGGACCTGCGCGGTGAACTCGGTGGTCGAGCCGTCCTCGAAGGTCAGCTCGAAGGTCACCTCGGTGCCGGGCAGGACGGGCTCGACGAGGTCCATCAGCATCAGGTGGTCGTTGCCGGGCGCGAGGGAGTGGGTGCTGTGCGCGGGAATGACCAGGCCGTCCTCCTTTTCGCGCATCACCATGGCGCCGCCGTCGCCGGCCGCCATCTCGTGGATCTCGGTGCGGGCCGAGCTGGGGCTGGCGGCGGAGACGATGTGGATGTCGGAGTCGCCGGTGTTCTCGAGCTCGGCGAAAGCACCGGTCATGCCGGATTCGGCGGCCTTCGCCCACGCCGAGGAGACGGTGAGCGAGTCCGCGGAGGCGGCGGCCGGCTCGTCGGACGAGCATCCGGCGGCGAACAGGGTCGCGGCCGCGGCGGCAGCGAGGAACAGGGTCTTCTTCATGAGGTTCTCCGAAATCGGTCCGGGTGCGCACGCGTGCGCGCAGTCCCGCGTAGCGGTGACCGTGAGGTGGGCTGGGATCAGACCGTGTGGGGAGGACCTCGGGTGCCGAGACCTGCGGCGACGAGCAGGCCGCGCCGCACCCGGGGATGGTGTGCGACGGGCGTCCAGCCGGGAACGGCGACGGGCGCCGGCGCGAACGGCGGCACACTCGCGCGCCGCACCGCGGTGAGCCCGACGCGGCAGCCGTGTTCGGCGCCGCGGACGAGCAGCGCCGCGACGACGATCGCGGCCGTGTGGGCGGCCAGCATGCCCGCGCCGGGGACGTGGACGTGTCCCGTGTCGAGGGAGAGGACACCGTGGCCCACCACCTGCCCGGCGGCCAGCACGCCGACGATCGGCAGGCGCGTGCCCGCGGCGAGCAGACCCACCGCGGCCGCGGCGGCGAGCAGCAACACCGCGGATGCCTGTCCCGGCGCGGCCCCGCCGGCGAGCGCATGGGCGGCGATGCTCACCGCCCCCGACATGCCGCCGACGAAGGCGCCGCGCACGCGTGCGGCGAAGTCCTTCTCGGCAGACATGCAGCCAGGATACGCGCCTCCTACTACCGGAAGTAGTAACCGGCCTCACAGAACTTACCGACACATTGTCGATAAGATGTCGACTGTCCGTCGGTAAATCTTCCTCAGGAGCCCACATGTTCCTCGCGCTGCGCGAACTATGGTTCGCGCGCACCCGCTTCCTCCTCATGGGAACCGTCGTAGCCCTGGTGGCGGTGCTGATGGTCATCCTGTCCGGCCTGTCCTCCGGCCTCGTGGCAGACGGCGTCTCGGCCCTCCAGCGCACCCCGGTCCAGGCCTTCGCCTTCGCCGAGGGCACCCGCACCGACTCGGCGTTCTCGCGATCCGTCGTCACCGAGGACCAGGCCGCCGCGTGGCGCGCCCGGCCGGACGTCGCCGACGCCGCGCTGCTCGGCAACGCCATCGTCAACGCCCGGACCGCGTCCGGCACACCGGTCGACCTCACCCTCTTCGGCGTCGAACCCGGCTCGTTCCTCGAACCGGCGCCCGCCGAGGGGCGTCCCCTCACCGGCGACACCGACATCCTGGTCAGCGACACCGTGCGCGAGGCGGGCATCGCCGTCGGCGACACCATCGTCCTCGAGCGCCTCGGCACCGAACTCACGGTCGCCGGCTTCACCGCCGACAAGCGCACCTTCGGCCACGTCGACGTCGCCTACCTGCCGCTGCGAACCTGGCAGGCGATCCACGCCGGCACGCGGGCCGGCGAGCTACCCGATCCGCGCGTCTACACCGAGGCGAGCGTCGTCGCCGTCCGGGGTGTCGACGACCGGCTGCCCGACCTCGCCGCGGGCGATGCCGCCGCCGGCACCGCCGCCAAGACCCTCGAGGAATCCTTCGACGCCTCCCCCGGCTACTCCGCCGAGATGATGACGATGTCCCTCATCAAGGGCTTCCTGTACGCGATCTCCGCCCTCGTCGTCGGCGCCTTCTTCAGCATCTGGACCGTCCAGCGCTCCCGGGAACTGGCCGTGCTGCGGGCCATGGGCGCCTCCACGGGTTTCCTCCTGCGCGACGGCCTGGCACAGGCGACGGTCGTGCTCCTCGCGTCGGTGACCGTCGGAGTCCTCCTCGGCCTCGGCCTCGGGTCGGGCCTCGAGGGCAGCGGCATGCCGTTCGCGCTCGAGACCGGCCCCGTCGCGTCCGGCGCCGCGATCCTGGTCCTGCTGGGACTGCTGGGCGCGGCCGTTGCCGTCGTCCGCGTCACCCGCGTCGATCCCCTCACCGCCCTCGGAGAGAACCGATGACCACCTCGACCATCCCCACCACCGGCCTGGCCCTGTCCGGCGTCACCCTCCGCTTCGGCGACGGCGACAACACCGTCGTGGCACTGGACGACGTGAACCTGCACGTCGCCGCCGGTGAGCTCGTCGCGATCGTCGGGCCCTCCGGCGCCGGCAAGTCGAGTCTGCTGGCCGTCGCCGGCGGTCTCACCCGCCCCACCACGGGTGTCGTCACGCTGGCGGGGATCGACGTCTCCGCCCTGCCGAATCGGGCGCTGACCCGGCTGCGGCGAGAGCGGGTGGGCTTCGTCTTCCAGTCCGGGAACCTCGTTCCCGCCCTGACCGCCCGCGACCAGCTCCGGCTGGTCCCGAAGATCACCGGTCGCCCCGGACGTGATCCGGACGAGCTGCTCGGGGCGGTCGGGATGAGCCATCGCGCCGACCGGCGACCCGGACAGCTCTCCGGCGGCGAACGCCAGCGGGTCGGCATCGCCCGGGCCCTCGTCTCGCGGCCGGCGCTGCTGCTCGTCGACGAACCGACCGCCGCCCTCGACCGCACCCGCAGCCACGAGGTGGTCGAGTTGCTTGCCCGGGAAACCCACGATGCGGGGGTGGCTGGCATCATGGTCACCCACGACCACGACGTGCTGGAGCATTGCGACCGCATCCTGGAGATGGTGGACGGCAGGCTGCACGCCCGCGGCTGACCGCACGAGGAGGGCCCGTGCCGAAGATCTCTGCGGCTACCGTCGCCGAGCATCGCGCAACCCAACTACGGGCACTCCTCGATGCGGCTCACGCACTGTTGACCGAGTCGCCGGAGCGCCCGCCGAGCCTGGGCGAGGTCGCGGCCCGGGCCGGGCTCGCCCGCTCCAGCGTCTACCACTACTTCCGGTCGCGGGAGGATCTGCTGCGCGCGGTCGTCGAGGACATGTTCCCGCGCTGGAACGCGAAGGTGATCGCCGCCATGGACGAGGCCGGCGATCCGGCCGGCCGGGTACTCGCGTACGTCGACGCCAACCTCCGGCTCGTCGCCGAGGGCGAGCACGCGCTCGTCGGAGCGCTCGCCACGGTCACGCCGCAGGCCTTCACCGACGAACGCATGCAGACGCTGCACCGCGAGCTCGTGCTCCCCCTCGTCGAGGCCCTGCGTGAGCACGGGACCACGCATCCGGAACTGGCCGCCGAACTGGTCGGCGCCGTGGTCCACAAGGGCACCGAACTCATCGAATCCGGCCGGAACCTGGAGGAGGTCCGCCGGGCGGTCCGCGATCTGCTCGAGCTCATCGACGTTTCACGTGAAACGGGCTGAGATCTTCCGGGTGCCCCCTATTGACAACAGGCTGTCAAATCGACAGCATATTGTCATGACTGAGACAGTGCATGTCGCCGTGTACGACACCTTCGCCGACTGGGAGGTCGGTCATGCGATCGCCCACATCAACAAGCCCCTCTGGCACAAGCATCCCGGCCGCTACGCCGTCGCCACCGTCGGCGCCACGCGCGAACCCGTCACCACCATGGGCGGAATCCGCATCCTCCCCGACACCACCCTGGACGAGGTGCGGCCGGAGAACAGCGCGATGCTCGTCCTGGCGGGCAACGACATCTGGAACACCGAGCAGTTCACCCCCTTCGCCGAACGGGCGCGCGACTTCCTCGAGGCCGGGGTCCCGGTGGCCGCGATCTGCGGGGCCACGGGCGGGCTCGCCCTCGCCGGCCTGCTCGACGATCGCGCGCACACGAGCAACGCCGCCGAGTTCCTGGCGAGTGTGGGCTACGCGGGCGGGGATCTCTACCGCGACGAACCGGCCGTCACCGACCGGAATCTGATCACCGCGAGTGCCACCGCCCCGGTCGAGTTCGCCCGCGCGATCCTCGAATGCCTCGAGGTGTTCGAGCCGCACGTCCTCGAATCCTGGTTCAAGCTCTACGGCCGACGCGACCCCGCCGGCTTCTACGAACTCATGGCCGGATGAGCGAGCGCCCGGAACAGGAACTGCTCAGCGGCCTCGCTCTGACGTCGTTCCGGCTCAACGGACGGTTCCTCGAGGTCGCCGAATCCCTCGCGCGCCCGGCCGGGCTCACCGCGGCGTGGTGGCAGGTCCTCGGTGCCGTGCTGCGCGAACCCCTGCCGGTCGCCGGCATCGCCCGCGCGATGGGGATCACCCGCCAGAGCGTGCAGCGGATCGCCGACCTGCTGGTCGAGCGAGGCCTCGCCGAGTACCTGCCCAACCCGGCCCACCGGCGCGCCAAGCTCGTCGCGCCGACCCCGGCGGGACGCGAGGCGGTGTCCGGGATCGATCCGGCGCATGCCGCCTTCGCCCGTCGCCTGGCCGACGCCGTGGGCGAGGAAGACCTGGCCGGCGCACTGGCCGCGATGCGCCGGCTCTCGGCGGTCCTCGACGAGCTCGCCGAGGAGAAGTGACCGGGCACGACGACAGGCCCGGACATCCGTGATGTCCGGGCCTGTCGTCGATATTCGAGTGTGCGTTGTGGAGCCTAGGAGATTCGAACTCCTGACATCTGCCTTGCAAAGGCAGCGCTCTACCAACTGAGCTAAGGCCCCGTCTGCCGCCTCAGCGGCCGGTGACCTCGTGCCATTCGTCCTCGCTCCGCAACATCCGAGCGAGTCCGACGGCCACCAGCACCACGGTTCCCACAGTGAGAAGAACCTTCATGCTCGCTGCCCTTTCGGCACGGGGAGTGGGCCTAGGAGGACTTGAACCTCCGACCTCTTCGTTATCAGCGAAGCGCTCTAACCGCCTGAGCTATAGGCCCTCGAACCGAGTTGGAACACTACCCCACCGAGCCGCGAAGTCCAAAATCGGCTCGGCGGGGTCACGTTTTCCCAGCTCAGTCCGGGTCTGCGAGGGTGACCTGCACGCCCCCGACGAGGTCGGTGCACAGGTTGTAGATGAACGCCCCCAGGGTGGCCAGAGCGGTCAGCAGGATCGTGTTGACCAGCCCGATCACCGTCGCGTACCCGAAGACCTGGCCGGCGGTGATGAGGCCACCCCCACCGGTGTCGGACACCATGTCGGTGAAGGCGCTGTTGAGCCGTTCCCACACGCCCATGCCCGCGAGCACGCCGTACAGCAGACCCACGGCGACCATCCACACGAAGAACAACGAGACGGAGATCACCGAGGAGATCTTCAGCATCGACCACGGATCGATGCGGCGCAGCTGCACGGTCGCCCGCAGCGGCTCACCCGGGACCCGGGCCGCGGCCGCCACCACGGCAGCCGGTTGCGCAGCCGCGGATTCCTCGGCCGGCGCGGACGGCAGCGGATGCTTCACCGTCGACAGGTCCGGCAGGTCCTTCGCCAGGTCCTTGCGTTCGATGTGCCGCGTCGGACCGTCGATGACGGCCGCCTTCGTCTTGGCCGCCGACCGGTCCGCACCCGGCATCCCCGTCGTGGGCGCGTTCATCGAGGCGGCCGCCGTGCCGGTGACCACCGGGCGGGTCGGCGGCGTCGCGGCACCGGACCGGCCGCCGGCCGGATTCACGCCGGGGCGAGCCGCCGCCGGCTTCGCCGGGCCCGGCTGCTGTCCTGCGGGCTGCGCCGATCCGGTCGGGGCCGCGCCGCCGGGCCGCGTGGCGGTCTTGTCACCCCCGGGCCGCGTGGCGGTCTTGTCACCCACAGCGCCGCCCGAGGTGGGCACCGCGGGACGCCCGGTCGAGGACGACGTCTGACCCGGGCGGGCCAGATTCGTCTGCGGCACGTTCTGCGGCGCCTCCTGCTGACTCCCGCGCTGCCACGGCGGCGTGGGAGGCCCACCCGGCCGTTGCTGCCCGGGACGCCCCGCCGGCGACGTCCCGCTCTCCGGCGTGGCGGGACCCTGCTTCGCCGCGCCGTCGGCCGGCGCTCCCGGGTTCGCTCCCGCGGCGGGGTTCCGGGCGGCACCCGGCGCGTCCGACGGCGCCGCAGCGCCCTCCGGCTTCACCTCGGGAGCCTGCTTCCCGGGCACCTCTCGTCCGTTCTGTCCCTTCGGCGGCTGAGCGGGCGGCCCCTGCTCGGCCCCGTTCGGTCCCTGGGGAGTGCTCACTTACGACTCCTTCGCTTCGAGTACGGCGCTCTCCTCGGGCTCGTCGGCGTTGCGTGCGATCGCCAGCAACGTGTCCCCCTCCCCCAGGTTCATCAACCGCACACCCTTCGTCTGTCGGCCGGCCTTGCGCACCTGCTTCGCGGGGGTCCGGATGACGCCACCGCCCGAGGTGATCGCGTACAGCTCGTCGTCGTCGTCCACGATGAGCGCTCCGACCAGAGTGCCACGCTTGCGGTCGTACTGGATGGTCAGCACGCCCTTGCCGCCGCGGCCCTGCGCCATGTAGTCCTCGATCGGGGTGCGCTTGGCGTACCCGCCGGACGTCGCGACCAGCAGGTACGTGCCCTCGCGGACCACGTTGAGGGAGAGCAGGGCGTCGTCCTCGTTGAACCGCATGCCCTGCACACCTGAGGTCGCCCGGCCCATCGGCCGCAACGCCTCGTCGCTCGCCGCGAAACGGATCGACTGTCCCTTCGCGGACACCAGCAGCAGGTCGTCGTCCGACGAGCACAGCACCGCGCCGACCAGTTCGTCGTCACCGCGCAGGTTGATCGCGACGATGCCGCCGGACCGGTTGGAGTCGAAGTCCGACAGGCGCGACTTCTTGACCAGGCCGTTGCGGGTCGCGAGCACCAGATACGGGGCGTCCTCGTAGGACTTGAGCCGGATGACGCCCTGGATCCGCTCGTCCGGCTGGAAGGCCAGCAGGTTGGCCACGTGCTGGCCGCGCGCGGTGCGGTTGGCCTCCGGCAGCTCGTAGGCCTTCGCCCGGTACACCCGGCCCTTGGTGGTGAAGAACAGCAGCCAGTCGTGCGTGGACGTCACGAAGAAGTGCTTGACGATGTCGTCCTGCTTGAGGTCGGCACCCTTGACGCCCTTGCCGCCACGCTTCTGGGACCGGTACAGGTCGGTCTTGGTGCGCTTGGCGTAGCCGGTCTCGGTGATGGTGACGACCACGTCCTCGCGGGCGATGAGGTCCTCGTCGGAGACGTCGCCGTCGGCCGCGACGATGCGGGTGCGGCGGTCGTCGCCGTACTTGTCGACGATCTCCTTCAGCTCGTCCCGCACGATCGCGCGCTGGCGCTCGGGCTTGGCGAGGATGTCCTTGAGGTCGTCGATCTCGCGCTCGATCTCGGCGAGTTCGTCGACGATCTTCTGTCGTTCCAGAGCGGCGAGGCGGCGCAGCTGCATCGCCAGGATCGCGTCGGCCTGGATCTCGTCGACGTCGAGCAGCCCGATCAGGCCGGTGCGCGCGTCCTCCACCGTCGCCGAGGCGCGGATCAGCGCGATGACCTCGTCGAGCGCGTCGAGCGCCTTGACGAGTCCGCGCAGGATGTGGGCCCGCTCCTCCGCCTTGCGCAGCAGGTACCGCGTCCGGCGGACGATGACCTCGACCTGATGGTTGACGTACAACCGGATCATCTGGTCGAGCCGCAGGGTGCGCGGCACGCCGTCGACGATCGAGAGCATGTTGCAGCCGAAGCCGGTCTGCAGCTGCGTGTGCTTGTAGAGGTTGTTGAGGACGACCTTCGCCACGGCATCACGGCGGACGGTGACGACGATGCGCATGCCCACACGGTCCGACGACTCGTCGTGGATGTCGGAGATGCCGGCGATCTTGCCGTCCCGGACCTGCTCGGCGATCGAGGTGATCAGGTTGTCCGGGTTGACCTGGTACGGCAGTTCGGTGATGACGATGGAGGTCTTCCCCCGGGCGTCCTCCTCGATCTCCACGACACCGCGCATCCGCACCGAGCCGCGGCCCGTGGTGTACGCGTCCTTGATGCCCTGGCCGCCGACGATCAGGCCCGCCGTCGGGAAGTCCGGCCCCTTGATGCGCTCCATGACGGCCGCCAGGGTGGCTTCCTCGTCGGCCTCGTAGTTCTCGAGCGCCCAGTAGATCGCCTCGGCCACCTCACGGAGGTTGTGCGGCGGGATGTTGGTGGCCATGCCCACCGCGATGCCGCCGGAACCGTTGATCAACAGGTTGGGGATACGGCTGGGGAGAACCACCGGCTCGAGCGTGCGGCCGTCGTAGTTCGGCTGGAAATCGACCGTCTCGTGGTCGATCTCCCGCAGCATCTCCATCGCGAGCGGCGTGAGCCGGCACTCGGTGTACCGCATCGCGGCCGCACCGTCGTTGCCGCGGGAACCGAAGTTGCCCTGGCCGTCCACGAGCGGGTAGCGCATCGACCACGGCTGCGCGAGTCGCACGAGCGTGTCGTAGATCGAGGCGTCGCCGTGCGGATGGTAGTTGCCCATCGTCTCGGCGACGGCACGTGCCGACTTCACGTAGCCGCGGTCCGGGCGGAACCCGTTGTCGTACATTGCGTACAGGACGCGGCGGTGCACCGGCTTGAGACCGTCCCGCACATCGGGCAGGGCGCGGCCCACGATCACGCTCATCGCGTAATCGATGTAGCTGCTCTGCATCTCCTGCTGGATGTCGACGGGCTCGATGCGGTCGTGCCCCGGCCCCTCCGGCGGCAACGTGGTGTCGGTCATGAGCTCCTTCTTCTACTCGGCTCGAACGCCGCGGGCTTCCGCCCGGCGCGCGTCTCGCAACCACACGAGTCTATAGGTGCAGGTCAGCTCGCACACCGACCGATGCGGCGATTCCGCTCGACCGACCCTGCACGTCGCCCGGAATTCACGTCACGATCGCGCCGGAACGGTCCGCGACGAGTCGGTGCCGTCGTCGGTGGTCCAGCGGGCGAACTCCTGTTCCAGTGCCAGATCCCTCCGGCTGGGCGCGAGCAGCAGCGCCGCGATGGGCACGGTGAGAACGACGATGCCGAGCACGAAGGAGGGGAACAGCAGGGCGGTGACGGTCTGGCCCGCCGGCAGCGGGACGGTCGGGTCGACCTGGACGCGCACACCGGCCATGCCGGTGTAGTGCAGCGCGACGACCGCGCAGCCCATGAGCAGGGCGGCCGGTACCCGGAGCGTCCACCGGTCCGCGGCCTGCGCGAGCCACAGGGCGACCGTGGCCGCGACGACACCGATGGCCACCGAGGCCACGACGAACGCCGTGTCGTGCTCGAGCGAGCCCTGGATCCGGATGGCCCACATGCCGCTGTAGTGCATGAGGCTGACCGCCAGGCCCATCCCGAGACCGCCGACGAACAGGCGGACGAGAGACGGGACGCGGTTCACCCACGCGGCGCGGGAGCTCACGAGCCAGAGCCCGAACCAGGTGGCGGCCACCGACAGCGCGACGGAGAAGACGGTCGGTCCCAGCGCGTAACGGACCGCGGTACCCGGGACGTCGAAGCCCATCATCCCGATGAAGTGCATGAGCCAGACGGCCACACCGCCGACGGACAGGGCGGCCATGGCCATCCAGCGGCGGTGGCCGCGGCCGGTCGGGGCGATCAGCGCCTGGCGGGCGCAGGAGAGCCCGACGAACGATCCGACGACGGAGGTGGCATAGGCGAGGAAGAACACCCACATCCCCATGGAGAAGTGGTGCATTTCGTGCGACATCGTGACCTTCTGAGCGTGGCACGCGGAAGTCGGTCCGCACTCGTGCGGTGGCGCGCCACACCGAATCGATACGGGCTGCGACTTCGCCCCCTCGACAGCGATCGGAGCGTATCGCATCGATGTAATTCGCACGGGGGCAGGTCCCGCCCCCGTGCGCTCAGGTGGCCGGATGCCGGGGATCGGCCGGGCTGTGCTGCTGCGCCCACGCCTCGGCCTCGGCCTCCAGTGCGGCCGCCACCCGGTCGGGAGCCATGAGCAACGCCATGATCGGGACCGTCAGGATCAGCATGCCGAGCACGAACACCGGGAAGAGGACGGCGAACACCTCGACCCCCGACGGGGCCGCGGTCGCCGGATCCACCGTCACCTGCACCGCCGCCATCGCGAGGAAGTGCACGCCGATCACCGCCGCGCCGGCGAAGATGCTGCCGCCGATCCGCATCCACCTGCTGTCGGCGACCGTGACCAGCCACAGGACCACCACCGCGGTGAGGCAGGCCGCCACCACGGACGCCGCCACGTAGGTCAGGTCGTATGCGACGGTGCCCTGCAGTTCCATCGCCCACATGATCGAGTAGTGCACGCCGGCGATCCCGGCGCCGAGGACCAGCGACCCGCCCAGCAGCCGTGCCGCCACGGCACCGCGCGACGGCCGGGCCCGGCGCGACACCCGCTTCGGCTGCACGACCACCATGGCGACGAAGGCGGACACCAGCGCCACCGCCATCGAGAAGACGATGCCGAGCAGGTCGTATCGGATGATGCTGCCGTCCACCGTGAAACCCGCCATCGGCAGGAAGTGCGCCAGCCACACCCCGACGCCCCCGGTCGAGAGCGCGGCTCGCATCAGCCAGTACAGCCGCGCCCGTTCCGAACCGGCGGACAACGACTTGCGGGCACTGGCCAGTCCCACGAGCAACCCGATCGCCGACGTCGCGTACGCCAGGACGATCACCCACGTGCCCATGCCGAACAGGTGCACGTGCGTGTCCATCAGGGCGCTACCGGCTGATGCAGCTTGCGCAGCGCGTACTCGGTGACCGTCACGAGCGCCGACTTGGCGGACTCGCGCTGCCGAGCGTCGATCGAGACGATCGGCACGTCCGCCGAGACCGCGAGGGCCTGACGGATGTCCTCGGTCGGGTACCGCGGGGCGTCGTCGAATTCGTTGATCGCGACGATGAACGGCAGGTTCCGGGCCTCGAAGAAGTCGACCGCCGCGAAACTCTCGTCCAGACGCCGGGTGTCGATGAGCACGATGGCACCGATCGCACCTCGGATCAGGTCGTCCCACATGAACCAGAACCGGTGCTGCCCCGGCGTACCGAACAGGTACAGCACGAGATCCTCGGCGAGGCTGATCCGGCCGAAGTCCATCGCGACGGTCGTGGTGGCCTTCTGCGGCGTCGCGCTCAGGTTGTCGACGCCGTCGCTGGCGTTGGTGACCAGCGCTTCGGTGCGCAGCGGAACGATCTCCGAGACCGCCCCCACCAACGTGGTCTTGCCGACACCGAAGCCCCCGGCGATCACGATCTTCGTCGAGGTCACCCGCTTCGGGGAGTTAGAGTTCGCGAAGTCCACTGAGGACCCTTTCAATCAGCTCACGACGCTCCGCGTCGCTCGAATCGTCTTTCAGGGTGGCCAGGATCCGTACGTGCCCGGCTTCGACGAGATCCGCCACGAGTACGCGCGCCACCCCGATCGGCACACCCACCCGCGCCGCGATCTCGGCGACCGACGGGGACTCTCTGCACAAAGCCACGATCGTGGCATTGATGTTGTCCAGGTCCCGGGCACGGTCGTCCGTGCCCGGGAGGACCTGGATCAGTGCCTCCAACGCCAGCTCGACCGCGGGGCTGGTCCGTCCCGAAGTCAGTGAGTACGGCCGGACCAGACTGGGCTGGGCCGGCGGCGACTCCGGCTTGCGTTCTTCCATGGCCACCTCGACGTCAGGACCCCAGACCGATGCGCGGAGTGGCCTCGACCGACGCCCCCACACGATCGACCAGGAGTGCCATCTCGTAACCGACCTGTCCGATGTCGCATTCCGAGGCGGTCAGGGTCGCAAGGTGCGAGCCGTCACCCACGCTCATCAGCAGCAGGTAACCGTGCTGCATCTCCACGACGGACTGGAGCACTCCGCCGCCCTCGAAGAGCTGGGACACGCCGTTGGACAGGCTGGCCAGGCCGGACGTGACGGCAGCGAGCTGCTCGGCACGGTCGACAGGCAGGTGTGCGCTGGCCGCCATCAGGAGGCCGTCCGCGGACACGAGCACGGCGTGGGAGACGCCGGGAACCTCGCGCGCGAAGTTCGACACCAACCAGTCCAGAGGACGAGTTACGTCGGATCCATGGTCAATGTTCATCGAACTCCCTGTTCGTCGGTCTGGGTGGACGCGTGCGCGGAGGCCCGCCCGTTGCGAACCCCTTGCTGGTGACGGCTCAGGTTGGCCCGGATGGCCTCCGGGTCGCGCCGCCGAACAGCCGGCACAGATCCGGTCGCCGGGGAGGCGACCGCACCGGGCACCAGCCTATGACCGGGTGCACGTCGCGGAAGACCCGCGGTGGTGAGTTGCTCCACCGGGGCTTGCGCCGCCTCCTGGGCGGCCCTCCAACCGACGTCCGCCCGCGAGTTCCACTCCGGCCGACGGTCCTCCGGCAGGCTCGTCGGATCGACGAGCCAGCTCGACATCATGTCGGCGAAGATCGGCGTGCCGGCACCCGGACGCAGCGAGTTGACGTCGGGGCGCGGCTGGAAGAACGCGGCCGTCTTGGCCGGGTTCGTCCGGTACCGATGCCGTGCGGCGCGGCCCGGCTGCCCGTCGGCTGCTGCGCTGCCGTGGCCGGCGGACGCGGCGGCCGGGTCTGCGGACTGCTCGAAATGCTGCTGCGGCAGGGAGGAATCGGCGGCGGCCGGCGGCGTCGGCAGCCCGGGAGTGCTCCCAGGGCGGCGCTGCGGCAGACCGTTGCCCGACGCACCGCTGCCCGACGCACCGTTCCCCGACGCACCGTTCCCCGACGCACCGCTGCCCGGCACAGCAGCGGACGGCTGCGGCGACAGGCCCGGCGTGGCACCCGGCCGGCGCTGCGGCAGACCATTGCCCGCGGTGGCCGGAGCCGGCTGCGGCGACAGACCCGGCGTGGCACCCGGCCGGCGCTGCGGCAGACCGCTGCCCGCGGACGACGGAGCCGACTCGGGCGAGGCCGGAGCGGCCGCGGCGGGAGCAGGAGCAGACGAGACCGTCTCCGAGCGGCGCGGCGGCAGGACCGGCGTCGGACCGGGTTGCCGTCGGGGCAGTTCCGACAGCGGCGTGGGCTGGCGCGGCACAGGACCCGGGGTGACACCCGGCTGACGCTGCGGCAGACCGGGAGTCGAGCCGGGGCGGCGCTGCGGCAGACCGGGAGTGGTCCCCGGCTGGCGCTGCGGCAGACCCGCGGATGGCTCCGGAGGAACGGGTGCCGGCTGGCGCTGCGGCAGCGGCGATTCCGGCGCGGGGGTGCGTTCCGGCAGGGCCGGGGCCGCGACGTCGCGCGGCGGCCGCGGAGCCAGGGCCTCGGCCGGACGGCCGTCCTCGCCCATGCGCGGCTGCGGCCCGGTCTGCGACAGGGCGAGCGGCGAGACGAGGAGCACGTCGGGAATGTGGACGCTGGCGGTGATGCCCGGGTTGCGTGCGGTGTCGAACGTCGGGCGCAGCCGCACGGTGAGGCCGTGCCGCGCCGCGAGGCGCGAGACCACGAACAGACCCATGTGGCGGGCGGTGTCGGGACCGACCTCGCCACCGAGAGCAAGCCGCTCGTTGATCGCGTCGAGTTCCTCGGCCGGGATCCCGATACCGCGGTCGGCGATCTCGACGAGCAGGCCACCGTCGACAGCCCGTGCGAAGCTGAACGTCACGGTGCTGTCCGGCGGGGACGCCCGCAGCGAGTTGTCGACGAGCTCGGCGAGCAGGTGGACGATGTCCGTGGCGACCGTGCCGCTGAGTGCGCCTTCCGGCGTCGAGCCGATCTGGACGCGCTGGTAGTCCTCCACCTCGGACATCGCGGCACGCAGGATGTCACCGAGCTGTACGGGCGCGGAGTGGCCGCGCCGCATCCGGGTGCCCGAGAGGATCAGCAGGTTGTCGCCGTTACGGCGCATGCGCGCCGCGAGGTGGTCGAGTCGGAACAGGCTCTCGAGCCGGGCCGGATCCTTCTCCTCGTACTCGAGTCGTTCGATGAGGCCGAGCTGCTGCTCGACGAGCGACTTGCTGCGCCGGGCGAGGGTCTCGAACATGTCGTTGATCTGCAGGCGGAGGTGGGCCTGCTCGCCGGCGAGGCGCAGGGCCTGCCCGTGCATGTCGTCGACGGCGCGGGCGAGCTGGCCGACCTCCTCGGTCGTGTGCACCGGGACCCGCGTGAACTCGATGTCCTCGACGTTGTCACCCACCTTGATGCGGTCGATGGCGTCGGGGAGTTCCTGCCGGGCGACCTTGAGAGCGCCGTAGCGCAGGCGGCGGATCGGGCCGACGAGCGACCGCGACACGAGAAGCGCCAGGACGAGCGCGGCGAGCAGGGCACCGAGCACGATCGCGGTGTCGCGGAGGGCGGCGGAGCGGGTGTCGGAGGCGCGGGCGAGAACGGTCTCGCTGATCGCGTCGGACGCCTCGTCGATGAGGGTGCCGTAGACCTCGACGCTCTGCAGCAGCGACGAGCGCAGGTTCAGGATGGGCAGCGGCCCGTCGCCGGCGGCGTCGATCATCGCGGTGCGCTCGGCGACGCCGTTGCGCAGCTCCTGGATCTGGGCGTCGGACGCCGGATACGACCGGGCGAGCGTCTCGAGCATGGCGAGCTCGGAGCCGGACGCGGACACCAGGGTGGTGCCCGGCTGGTCCGGGTCCCGCAGGATCGCCACGATGCCCATCACTTGATCGAACAGGTAGCGCTGCGACGCCCAGGCGTCGACGAGCCGGGTGCCCTCGGCGAGCACGGACGGATCCTCGATCGGCTCGACGATCGCCTCGACGATGCGGATCAGGTCCTTGCGGATGGCATTGGTCTGCTCGTTGAGCTCGGGGAGCGGGATGTTGCCGGCCGCGATACGGTCTCGCAGCGCCTCGGCGGCGGCCACGGTGCGGGTGAGGTCCGCGGCGATGACCGGATCCAGCTCCGGATTCTGGGACACCGCCCGGACGCGTTCCAGTGTCGCGTCGAGGTTCTCGATCTCGTTCGTGATGCCGGTGCCGGCCGCCAGCGTCGCGGAGGCGGTACCGAAGGCGGTACCGAAGTCGACGAGGTCGGGCACGACGGCCACCTGGTCGGCAGCGGACGAGAAGTGGACGGCGTTGGAGAGCTCCTGCTGCACGCGCAGGCCGCCCAGCACCATTGCCACGGTCACGGGAACGGCGAGAACGGCGGTCACCTTCCAGCGAAGGCCCCACCCTTCGATGTTCCACCACCGCTGCCGAGGTGGCGATTCGTCACTCATCTTCACAGCTCACTTTCCACCCGGTTTCCGCCGCCGACCCACACCCGCGCCACACCGCTCGGTGTCGAGGAGGTGCGGCTGCGGGTGGAGTGGTCGGAAGAGACGTTCCTGAGTGCACGCACCATATCCGTCCGAGTGCGGATAACGAAAGGAGCACGACCACTCCCGGAACCGGCGGGAGTCGCGCCCCGAGCCGGTCACCGAGCCGAAAACTCTACCGACCAGTAACATTCGCGGCCCGGGAACGCGCACCCGACGCGCCGAAGGGCGGCGAAAGCGGTGGTGTGAACCTCGTCACACACCCCTTCCGCCGCCCTCTCCGGCGCCGTGGAACCCGGTCAGACGTCCAGGAAGCGAACGTCCTTGGCGTTACGGGTGATGAAACTGCGACGTGCCTCGACGTCCTCGCCCATCAGGATGCTGAACAGCTCGTCGGCTGCGGCCGCGTCGTCGAGCGTCACCTGACGCAGCACGCGCACGCTGGGATCCATGGTGGTCTCCCACAGTTCCTTGGCGTTCATCTCGCCGAGACCCTTGTAACGCTGGATGCCGTCGTCCTTGTTGATCTTCTTGCCGGCGGCGAGACCGCGCTCGAGCAGGCCGTCACGCTCCCGGTCGGAGTACGCGAACTCGGGCTCGGAACGCTGCCACTTGAGCTTGTACAACGGCGGCTGCGCCAGGTACACGTGGCCGTGCTCGACCAGCGGACGCATGAAGCGGAACAGCAGCGTCAGCAGCAGCGTGGCGATGTGCTGGCCGTCGACGTCGGCGTCGGCCATCAGCACGATCTTGTGGTAGCGCAGCTTCGCGATGTCGAACTCGTCGTGGATACCGGTGCCGAAGGCGGTGATGATCGCCTGGACCTCGTTGTTCTTCAGCACGCGATCGATGCGCGCCTTCTCGACGTTGATGATCTTGCCGCGCAGCGGCAGGATCGCCTGGTACATCGAGTCGCGTCCCGACTTCGCGGAGCCACCGGCGGAGTCGCCCTCGACGATGTAGATCTCGGACTTGCTCGGGTCGTTCGACCGGCAGTCCGCCAGCTTGCCGGGCAGCCCGCCGAGATCGGTGGCGGACTTGCGCCGGACCAGCTCGCGCGCCTTGCGGGCGGCGACGCGGGCCTGCGCGGACGAGACCGCCTTCGTCACGATGGTCTTCGCGTCGGCCGGGTTCGCCTCGAGCCAGTGCGACAGGTGCTCGTTGCAGGCCTTCTGCACGAACGACTTGACCTCGGTGTTGCCGAGCTTGGTCTTGGTCTGGCCCTCGAACTGCGGTTCGCCGACCTTGACCGAGATGATCGCGGCCAGTCCCTCGCGGATGTCGTCGCCGGTGAGGTTCGGGTCCTTGTCCTTGAGGAGCTTCTTGTCCTTCGCGTACTTGTTGACCACCGAGGTCAGGGCCGCGCGGAAGCCCTCCTCGTGGGTGCCGCCCTCGTGGGTGTTGATCGTGTTGGCAAAGGTGTGGACCGACTCGGAGTAGCCCGAGTTCCACTGCATCGCGACCTCGAGCTCGTGGCCGGTGCCCTTCGCGGTGAAGCCGACGACCGAGTTGTGGATCGGCTGCTTGGTGCGGTTGATGTGCCGCACGTAGTCCTCGAGGCCACCCGGGTAGTGGTAGACGCGGGTCTTGACCTTGTGATGCTGTTCGGCCTCGGCCTGTTCCTGCTCCTCGGCCTTCTTCGGTGCCTCGGCGAGTTCGCTGACGACCTCGTCGGTGACCTCCTCGGGGGCGACCCGCTCGTCGGTCAGCGTGATCGTCAGGCCCTTGTTGAGGAACGCCATCTCCTGCAGGCGCCGCGCGACCGTCTCGAAGTTGTAGGTCGTGGTCTCGAAGATGTCCGGGTCCGACCAGAACCGGACGGTGGTGCCGGTGGCCCGCGTGGGCTCGCCCCTGATCAGTTCGCCGGGCTTCGACGACAGGTACGTCTGCTCCCAGTGGTAGCCGTCGTTGTCGATCTCCACCTCGAGCCGGGTGGACAGCGCGTTGACCACCGAGATGCCGACGCCGTGCAGACCGCCGGAGACGGCGTAGGCATCGGAATCGAACTTGCCGCCCGCGTGCAGCTGGGTCAGCACGACCTCGACGGTCGGGATGCCGGAGGCGTGCATCCCGACGGGGATGCCACGGCCGTCGTCGACGACCTGCACGCCGCCGTCCTCGAGGAGGGTCACCTCGACCTTGGTGGCATGGCCGGCCATCGCCTCGTCGACCGAATTGTCGACGACCTCCCAGATCAGGTGGTGCAGGCCGCGCTCACCGGTGGAACCGATGTACATGCCGGGGCGCTTGCGCACCGCCTCGAGACCCTCGAGGACGGTGATGGAGGAAGCACCGTACTCACTGTTGCTCTTGTTCGACTTCTGGGCAGCCACGGGTTGGTAGCTCTCCTTCTTCCGCCTGGGTCTCGCGCACACGCGCACGCATTCGGAATTCATCCTACTGCCCGGAAGCGTACTTGCCCCGCCCGACACAGGACGGGCCGCCGACGCCGCTCACCGGCCCGCAGGCGCGGCGTCGCGAGTACGGGAGGGTGAATCGCTAGGGCGACGAGGTTCGGACAGTGTGCCGCGCCTCGACGTCGCGCACGAAGCGCGCGGTCGCGGCCGCGAGCTCCCCGGCATGCGAGCGCGGCGACCAGTGCCCGGCGTCGAGCGGTTCCCGGCGCAGATCGGGGACCCACTTCTCGGTGTCCTCGTACCCGACCGGCCGCACCGCCCGGTCCCGCAGGCCCTGGATCAGCTGAACGGGGACGTCGGTGCGCCGCTCGCGCGGCGCGCGGAGCCGCCGGCGCAGGTTCGCCCGGTACAGCTTCAGGCCGTGCACCATGTCGTCGGCGAGCGTGGGCGCGACGGGTCCGATCAGGGCCGGGTCGGAGCGGTCGAAGAACCCGACGAATCCCGGCCAGTGCCGGGAGAACCACCACCGCAACGCGGGCACGGGCAGGCCGGGGGTCTGGAACAGCACCGTGTAGGACGACGCCACGGCCTGCTCGAGCGGGCCGAGCGGGCGCCGCTCCCCCAGCCGGCGACGCATCCACAGCGCGAGGTGGTCGAGGTTCGGCCCGGACACCGAGGTGTACGACGCGATCCGCTCCGCCGCCCCGGGTTCGCACACGGCCTCCCAGCCCAGCACCGACCCCCAGTCGTGCCCGAGCAGGTGCACGGGCGCGTCCGGGCTCACCGCGTCGATCACCGCGAACAGGTCCGCGGCGAGCAGTTCGAGCCGGTAGGCCGCGACGTCGCGCGGCACGGTCGACGCGCCGGCACCGCGGTTGTCGAACCGGACGATCCGGAAGTCACCGGCCAGCGCGGGCACCACGCGGTCCCACAGGGCATGCGTGTCGGGCCAGCCGTGGACCAGCACGAGGGTCGGCCCCTGCGGGTTGCCCTCCTCGACGAGGTGGAGGCGGACGGCTCCGTTCGTGACGGTACGAGTGGTCATGTTCTCCCTCAGAGGTCGAGTACGAGCCGGCCACCGTCGGCGCGCGAGACACAGACGAGCATCTCCTCGCGACGTTCCTCGGGGGTGAGCCGGTTCTCGCGGTGGTCGGGGGTGCCGGACAGGACCCGCACCCGGCAGGTTCCGCAGAACCCCTGCCGGCACGAGTAGCCGATGCCGGGCCGGCGCCGGCGGATCACTTCGAGCGCCGATTCGTCGGCCGGGACGGCGAGCACCTCTCCGGTGCTCGCCAGTTGGACCTCGAAGGCCCGGCCGTCGACGACGGGTGGGGCACCGAACCGCTCGAAGTGCAGGGCCGACGCCCCCGTGGCATCGATGCCGGCACGCACCGCGTCCAGCATCGGGGTGGGCCCACAACAGTAGACGGCCCCGCCGGCGGGGGCGCCCGCGAGCAGGTCGGCGCCCGTCGGCGTGCCGTGCTCGTCGTCCGGGCGTACGAAAACCCTTGACGGATCCCATGTTCCGATCTCGTCGAGGAACGGCATCGCGGCCCGGGTGCGTCCGGTGTAGACGAGCCGCCAGTCCATTCCGGCACGGTCCGCGGCGCGGGTCATCGCCAGGACGGGAGTGATGCCGATCCCGCCGGCGACGAACAGGGCCGCACCCTCGGCGACGAACGGGAACCCGTTGCGCGGACCGCGCACGGCCACCGGGTCGCCCGGTTCGAGGGCATGCATCTCGAGCGACCCGCCCCCGCCGCCGGAGATCCGGCGAACCGCGACGGTGTAGCGGGTGCGGTCCTCGTGATCGCCGCACAGCGAGTACTGCCGTCGCCGCCCGGAGGGCAGATGGAAGTCGAGGTGGGCACCCGGGTGCCACGCCGGCAGCTCGGCGCCGCCGGGGGCACGCAGCGTCAACCGCACCACGTCGCCGTCGACTGTCACCGGGTCCTTTTCGGTGACAACCAGATTCAGCTGCAGATCGGGGTCCCCGGCACCGGCGGCGCCGTCGTAGCCGAGAGCCGTGACGAGACGCAGGTAGCTCTCCACGACGGATCCGAGCAGGCCCATCGCACGGTCGGTCCGGTTCCGCCCGTGCAGGTCCGACGGGCGACGGTGCCGCGGCAGCACCCCGGTCATCGGGCTGCCGCCCGGGCCGCGGGGGAGGACGCCAGATAACGGACCGCCTGACCGGTCGAGCCCTCGTGGCTCGGGTGGTACGAGCGGTGGAAGTACCGCGACATGCGCCTGCCGAGGTCCACCGGGCCGGGTAGCGTGCCGCGGCGACTCGCCGCCAGCCAGTCCGAAAGATGGGGTGCACGCACATGTTTCGATGCACGCGCCAGGTCCGGGTCGTGGGCCATGAGGAATCGGGCACCGCGGATCCACAACCACACGAGGACCGGGGTGACGAGGAGCTGGGTGCGGATCCGCCGGGCCTCCCCGGGGTCGAAGTAGCGCATCACGTCGTAGGCGACGCTGCGATGCTCGACCTCCTCGGCGCCGTGCCAGCGCAGCAGGTCGAGCATGGTCGGATCGGTGCCCGCCGCGTCGAGGCCCTTCGCATTGAGGACCCAGTCCCCGAGGAACGCGGTGATGTGCTCGACGGCGGCGATGATGGCGAGCCGCTCGACGAGGTAGTTCTCCGCGCGCAGTCCGGTCAGCGGTCGCCGGCCGAGCAACCGGCCGAACAGCCACCGCATCTGGTCCGTGAACGGGGTGGGATCGAGACCCTTCGACTCGAGTTGCTCGAGTACCCCCTGGTGAGCGTGGGAGTGCACCGATTCCTGGCCGATGAATCCCACGACGTCTTCGCGCAGTTGTTCGTCTTCGATGAGCGGCAGCGCCTCCTTGAACGTCTCGACGAACCACTCCTCCCCCGCCGGCAGCAACAGATGCAGGACGTTGAGCACGTGGGTGCTGAACGGATCGCCCGGCACCCAGTGCAGGGGCAGCGTGCTCCAGTCGAACTCGACGTTGCGGGCCTGGAGCAAGACGCGGTCCGGTTCGATGAGTGGTGTGGACATGGACGTACCTCCCGATGCGGACGTGTGCGGCAGCGCACAACCGGCTGATTTCAACGTAACATCGGGTTACATATAAATCCAGGGTCGGATCAGCCGTATGTGTCCCGGGGTCCGCGGCCGCGGACGTGCCGCTCCCCCTTACGCCAGCTCGGCGCCGTCGGCCCGGTGATCCGCAGCTCCTTGACCACCCCGTGCCCGACCGCGGCGGCGATCTTCGCGAGGATCTGCGCCTGCATCATGCGCAGCTGGGTCGCCCACGCGGTCGACTCCGCCGACACGTGCAGCACCCCGTCGCGCAGCGTCGTCGGCGACGCGTGCGAGGCGATATCGTCGCCGACCACGCGCGCCCAACTGCCCAGCACCGTGCCCTCCGACACGCGCCCCGACCATCCCCGCTGCTTGGCCAGCGAGTTCGCCAGCGCGCCGAGCGGCTGCGGGTCCCGCTCGTCGGGGCCCGGGCCCGACCAGCCGCGGCGGCGGCGCCGTGGCCGCAGCGCCCCGCGTGACGCGCGCCCCTGCCCCACCGACTTCCCGCTCGCCTTCGCCGCCGCACGGGCCTCCTCCAGCGCGCGACGGGCCAGGTCGATCCCGCGCAGCGGCGGCTCGGGGAGTTGTTCGCCCGGATTCTCGGTGCTCATCGCAGTGCTCCGTCCACGGTTCCGTCCAGATCCGGCTGCGAGGGATCGCCGCCGTCGAGCCGGGTCAGCACCGAGAGCCGTCCCCGGTCGGTGTCCTCGGCCCGCACCCCGAACCGGACCGCGGACAGCTCCGCCGGCACGTCCTCGGGAACCGCGGCGGTGATGAGTACCTGCTCGGCCGAGGCCGCGACGGCGGCGAGCGCGGTGCGACGACGCCGATCCAGCTCGGCGAACACATCGTCCAGCATGAGGACCGGGTCGGTGCCGTCGGCCCGCAGGAGCGAGAAGGCGCCCAGGCGCAGCGCCAGCGCGAACGACCAGGACTCCCCGTGGCTGGCGAATCCCTTGGCCGGCTGATCACCCAGGATCAGGTCGAGTTCGTCGCGGTGGGGGCCCACCAGGCACACGCCCCGCTCGATCTCCTTCGTCCGCGCCTGCGCCAGCCGGGTCAGGAACGCGGCCTCGAGCACCTCACGGTCGTCGGATCGCGGCACGCGGGCCGGGTCGGCGAACTCCGGCGGCAGCGCCTCGCCCACCGTGCTGCGGTAACGGAGCAGCGCCGGTCGTGACTCGGGGGCGATCGATCGGTACGCCTCGGCGACGTGCGGGGCGAGCTCGTGCAGCAGCGCGACGCGGGCCGCGAGCAGCTCGGACCCGTGTGCCGCGAGATGGCCGTCCCACACGTCGAGCGTCGCCAGTGCGCTCGCACCGTCGCCGGACCGGCTGCCGCGGCGCAGCGCACCCCCGGCCGTCTTCAGCAGGGCCGAGCGCTGTCGCAGCACCTTGTCGTAGTCGGGGCGGACCCCGCTCATCCGCGGGATGCGGGTGGCGAGCAGCTCGTCGAGGAACCGGCGCCGGTCGCCCGGGTCGCCCCGCACCAGCGACAGGTCCTCCGGCGCGAACAACACCGTCCGCAGGATGCCGAGGATCTCGCGCGGCCGCCGGGTCGGGGACTGGTTGATCCGGCCCCGGTTGGGCCGGCCCTCGTTGAGTTCGACGTCGATACCCAGTTCCCGGCCGCCGTTGACGACGACCGCACCCACCTGGGCGCGCGACGTCCCGCTCCGGAACAACGGGGCATCGCCGGACACCCGGTGCGAGGTCAGCGTCGACAGGTAGCCGAGCGCCTCGAGCAGGTTGGTCTTGCCGTGCCCGTTGCGACCGAGGAACACCGTCGGCCCCGGCGCCAGATTCAGCGAAACGGCTTCCCAGGAACGGAAGTCGCGCAACGAGAAGGTGCGAACGTACACGGGCTCCGACCGTTTCCTGCCCCCGGGTCAGCCCGGCAGGCGCACCGGCATCAGCAGATAGGTGTAGTCGCTGTCCGGGGCGGCGAACGTACCGGAAGCGTCGGGCTCGGGCGCTTCCTCGAGCGCCGGTCGCAGCACCGCGGGACGGCTCGGCGTCGTGAAGCCGAACGACACCTTCTCGCTGTGCAGCGAGCCGAGACCGTCGAGCAGGTACCCGGGGTTGAACGCGATGATCAGCGGCTCGCCCTGGAACTCCGCGGCGAGGGACTCCTCCGCGCGCCCGGCGTCGTCGCCACCGGCCGACAACAGCAGACCGCCTTCGGTGAACTCGAGCCGCACCTGCGCCCCGCGCTCGGCGACGAGCGCGACGCGCTTGATCGCGTCCACGAGCGGCGCGATGTCGACGGTCGCCATCGCGGTGTGCTCGGTCGGCAGCAACTGGCGGAACTTGGGGAATTCGGCGTCGAGGAGGCGGGTGGTGGTGCGCCGGCCGTCCGCAACGATGCCGAGCAGGCCCTCGGCGCCGACCGACGAACCGGCACCCAATGCGAGCTGGACGGGCGAATTAGAAGATCCGCCAACGGTTTTCGCCGACTCGGAGAGGGTCTTGGCCGGCACGAGGACCGCGGCGGTCGCGGTGTCGGCGGTGGGCATCCACTCGATCTTGCGGACCGCGAGGCGGAACCGGTCGGTGGCCGCGAGCACCATGTGGGTGCCGTCGATCTCCACACGGATACCGGTCAGCATCGGCAGGGTGTCGTCCTTGCCGGCCGCGACCGCGACCTGGCTGATCGCCTCGGCGAACACCTCCACGGGCAGCGAACCGGTCTGCTGCGGCAACTCGGGCAGCTGCGGGTAGTCCTCGACCGGCATGGTCGGCAGGGAGAACTTCGCGCTACCGCAGTTGATGAGCACCCGCGTTCCGTCGAGAACCACGTCGACGGGCTTGTTGGGCAGCGCGCGGGTGATGTCGGCGAGCAGGCGGCCCGACACGAGCACCTGCCCGGGGGTGATGACCTCTGCGGAGACATGGACCTGCGCGGAGACCTCGTAGTCGAACCCGGAGACGGTCAGTCCCTGCTCGTCGGCGCCGAGGAGGACGCCGCCGAGCACCGGCACCGGCGGCCGCGACGGAAGACTGCGCGCAACCCACGCGACGGAGTCGGCGAAGTCCTCGCGAGCGACACGAAACTTCATGCTTCCAAGCTCCATCGCCCGGCGGATCCTTTCGCTCTGATGGCTGTCGATCGATTCAACGAAGTCTGGCACAGGACCCCGACACCGAGGTCGGCAGCGGGGACGTCGCTCCACGGTATGCGCTCGTGGAGCACTTGGAAAGCCGGAGGCTCGAGGGGGACGCGGCTCTCGAGACCCTGTGCACTCGAGTCCTCCACAAGCCTGTTTTGAAAGAGGAATCTTCGAGAGAAAACACAGAAGTAGTAATAGGGGTTGTGGAATCTGTGGACGAACGACCGTCTACGCTGGTGGGGCGGGCTTCTCGAGCCCTGCACTCTCGAGGATGAACTCGAGGAATTCTCGAGGACGGATGTGGACATCTCGAGAGTGTTCAACATCGGTACACCGTCCGTCCACAAAGATCCCACGTTGTACACACGGTTGTCCACAGGTGTGAGTCACTGCCCATCCGTCTCGAGAATCACACCCACCGCCCACCGCCGGCCCGTCCCCGGATACGACGAAGGGCCCGGACGCGATCGTCCGGGCCCCTGCCACAGGGCGGTACGGCTCAGCGCTTGGAGCGCTGCTTGATGCGCGCGGTCAGCTCCTGCACCTGGTCGTAGACCTTCCGCCGCTCGGTCATCTCCTTGCGAATCTTCTTGTCCGCGTACATGACCGTCGTGTGGTCCCGGCCGAAGGTCTGCCCGATCTTGGGCAGCGAGAGGTCGGTGAGCTCGCGGCACAGATACATCGCGATCTGTCGCGCTTGGGCCAGCGGCCGCGCCTTGCCGGGCCCGCACAGGTCGTCGATCGAGGTGCCGAAGTACTCGGCGGTCACCGCCATGATGGTGGCCGAGTTGATCTCGAGAGCCGTCGAGTCGGGGATGAGGTCCCGCAGCACCACCTCCGCCAGCGTCAGGTCCAGCGGTTGCCGGTTGAGGGACGCGAAGGCCGTCACCCGGATCAGCGCACCCTCGAGTTCGCGGATGTTGCGTTCGATCCTGCTGGCGATCAACTCGAGGACGTCGTGCGGCACGTCCAGCCGGTCCATCCGCGCCTTCTTGCTGAGGATCGCGATGCGGGTCTCGAGTTCGGGCGGCTGGACGTCGGTGATCAGGCCCCACTCGAACCGGGTCCGCAGGCGCTCCTCGAGCGTCGCGAGCTGCTTCGGGGGACGGTCGGACGACACCACGATCTGCTTGTTCGCATTGTGCAGGGTGTTGAAGGTGTGGAAGAACTCCTCCTGGATACCTTCCTTGCCCTCGATGAACTGGATGTCGTCGACGAGGAGGATGTCCGTCTCGCGGTACCTGCGCTTGAACGCCACCTTGCGGTCGTCGCGGAGGCTGTTGATGAAGTCGTTCGTGAACTCCTCGGTGGAGACGTACTTGACCCGCATGCCCGGGAACAGGCGCTGCGCATAGTGCCCGGCGGCATGCAGCAGGTGCGTCTTGCCCAGGCCGGAGGCACCCCAGATGAACAGCGGGTTGTACGCGCGGGCGGGCGCCTCGGCGATCGCCACCGCGGCCGCGTGGGCGAACCGGTTCGACGCTCCGATGACGAACGTGTCGAACGTGTACTTCGCGTTGAGGCTGCTGCTGCCGGTCGGTGCCGCGGCGGCGGGCGGCGGCGGCTGGGTGAAGTAGGACGGCCACGACTCCCGGACCGCGGTCATGGCCTCCCGGTCGTCGTCGACCTCCTCGAGTTCGCCCGTGTCGACCTCGAGCATGCCGTGGTCGAGGGAGGAGGGGCGGCGCCGCCGGAACGGATGCACCATGTCCCGGGGGTCGGTCTCGCGCGGTCCGGTGGGAATCGGCCGCGTATCGAACGCGTGGGGCTCGGGCGCGCGGGGGTCCGGCGGCAGGCCCTCGAGGGGCAGCGTGTCCCGGGGCACGGCGTAGGGGTCCTCGGCGGGATCGTCGACGGCCGCCGAGGGTTCGATGCGCACGCCGAGTCCCTCGACGCGATGGCCGAGGGTGCGGTGGAGCGCGCGGAGGATCGGCTCGCGCAGATCCCGCTCGATGGCCTCCTGCGCGAACGAGGACGGAACCGACAGGAGGGCGAAACCCTGCGCCAGGGTGATCGGCCTGACCAGGGCGAGCCACGCCTTCTGGCCCTTGCTGAGGCCCTCGCCGTCGGCGGTCAGCTCCGCGACGACGTCCGGCCACACGTCGGCCAGCGCGTTCGGCTCGTCGTTCACGTCGCGTCCTCCCCAGTTCTCTCGATCCGAATTCCACACGATTATCCACAGATGTGGACAACCACAGGGTGGCGGCCTGTGGGATGTGGATTGGGAGTTGTAGAGAGCGGGGCACACCGAGGACGAGACGCGAGGTCCGGCTCGGACACGAAGTGCCCAGTGTGACATGTCTCGAGAAGCCCGGCGCGCGCGGCCCGGGCTAACGACTGCGCGTGCCGGCCCGCGCGCAGACCGGCGGCCGGGCGCAGCGCCGGTGCCCGCGCGGCGGAAGCGAGTGGCCCCGCTCACCGCGGTGGTGGGCGACGAGGAACAACCCCGGCGAAACCATGAACGGGAGCGTACCGGAATGTGAACGGAGTCACACGACTTCGTGTTGTGAACGTGACGCACGGGAAAATGGGTGTGCGGCGTGTCGTCTTGCGTGTGCCGAGCCGGCGCGGTTTGATTTCGTGCTTGCCGCCGAGTAGCCTCGAACAGTCACTCATACAGCAGTGACGGATCCGTGCTGCCACGCAGTATTTTTCGCGTACGGCACGTGTCATGCGATTTCCGTACACGTTGGACCGAGGACGCCGACCGGCGTCATAGAACTTCGAGGAGTGTTGACCGTGGCCAAGGGCAAGCGGACGTTCCAGCCGAACAACCGACGCCGCGCGCGCGTTCACGGCTTCCGTCTCCGGATGCGGACCCGTGCGGGTCGTGCGATCGTGTCGGCGCGTCGCCGCAAGGGCCGCACCTCGCTCACCGCCTGATCCCCGATTCCGGGAGCTCGGGGTGCTACCTGAGCCGTATCGCCTGCGGCGCCGCGCGGACTTCTCCGAGACCGTTCGTCGTGGCCGCCGACAGGGGCGGCGAGATCTGGTCGTTCACGCGATCGAGCGGGAGCAGGCCGAGCTGGTGGTGAGTTTCGGCGGTCCGCGGTTCGGATTCGTCGTGAGCAAGGCTGTCGGGCCGGCGGTGATTCGACATCGAGTCGCCCGCCGGCTTCGTCATATCTGTGCGACTCTCGTCGACGAGGTTCCCGCCGGCGCAGACGTCGTCGTCCGGGCGCTTCCGGGTGCCGCCTCGGCCTCCTCGCAGGAACTCGACCGGCAGGTTCGCTCCGGCCTCGCCCGACTGGGTCTGGTCGCGACGGCGCGGCGGCCGGGATGAACACGGACGGGATGAACGCGGACGGCGTGCTGCGGTCGGTGCGCTCCGCACCGGCCCGGATGTTGATCTTCTGCATCGAGCTCTATCGCACGTACGTGTCTCCGACACGCATGCCGACCTGCCGTTTCACCCCCACCTGCAGCGAATACGCCGTCGAGGCGCTGCGAACCCGGGGGTTCGTGGTCGGCTCCGTGCTGACGGTCGTCCGCCTGCTCAAATGTGCGCCCTGGCACCCTGGGGGTTGGGATCCGGTGCCCGAGCGGCGGCATCGATCGGTCGACCGGGGTCCCTGACCGGCACTGAAGACTTCGGACCGACGCCGCTGGGTGGCGACCTTGGACGACCTGAGGAGTACATAGAGCCGTGCTCGACTTCATCTACTATCCCGTGTCCTGGATCCTCTGGGTCTGGCACAACGCCTTCACGGCCCTGCCCGGACTGGAGCCCGACGACGGCGCGACGTGGGCGCTGTCCGTGGTGTTCCTCGTCTTCACGCTGCGCGCGATCCTGTACAAGCCGTTCGTCAAGCAGGTCCGGACGACGCGGCAGATGCAGGAACTGCAACCGCAGATCAAGGCGCTGCAGAAGAAGTACTCCAACGACCGGCAGCGGCAGGCCGTCGAACTCCAGAAGCTGCAGAAGGAACACGGCTTCAACCCGCTGATGGGTTGCCTCCCGGTCCTGTTGCAGGCGCCGGTGTTCATCGGTCTGTTCCACGTGCTGCGCTCGTTCAACCGCACCGGTGAAGGATTCGGTCAGCTCGGCCTGTCACCGGAGGAGAACGCCCAGCTCGGAAACTATGCGTTCAGCCCGGAGGACGTGCAGTCCTTCCTCAGTGCGCGCCTGTTCGGCGCGCCGATCTCGGCGTGGATCACCCAGCCCGAGGCGTCGCTGGTGGCTTTCGAGCCGTTCGGCGGCATCCCCTCCCGCCTCGACATCGCGCTCGTGGCGATTCCGCTGATGATCGTCGCGGGCATCGCGACCCACTTCAACTCCCGCGCCTCCGTCGCGCGGCAGAGCGCGCAGGCCGCGGCGAATCCGCAGGCCGCGATCATGAACAAGCTGGCGCTGTGGGTGTTCCCGCTCGGCGTCATCGTCGGCGGCCCGTTCCTGCCGATCGCCATCCTCCTGTACTGGGTGAGCAACAACATCTGGACCTACGCCCAGCAGCACATCGTCTTCCGCAAGATCGACCAGGAGGAAGAGGCCAAGAAGCAGGCCGCGATCGCACGCCGCAGCGACAACGCCCCCAAGCCGGGTGCCCGTCCCGATCGGGCCGCGAAGAAGAAGGCTCCGTCCACCACCGGGGAGGACGCTGTCGCCGGTGCCGCGGACGCTTCGGAGATCTCGCTGGAGAAGCCGGCCGCGGACGACACCTCCGGCGGTGCCGGGCCGTCCGCCCCGCCGGCCGGAGGCCCGAAGAACGTCGCCGGATCGAAACGCCCCAGCGGCTCGAAGAACTCCAAGCGCAAGCGGCGCTGACCGAAGAAGAGAGAGCGAATCATGGCCAGTGACCTGGACAAGGCACAGGAGGATGCCGACGTGACCACCGAGACGCCGGATCTCGATGCGGATTCCGACTCCGAGGACGATCTCCTGATCGAGGAGGGCGAAATCGCCGGCGACTACCTCGAGCAGCTGCTCGACGTCCTGGACTTCGACGGCGACATCGATCTCGACGTGGAGGGCGACCGTGCGGTCGTGAGCATCGACGGCGGCAAGGATCTGTCCAAGCTCGTCGGCCGCGACGGCGAGGTACTCGATGCCCTGCAGGAGCTCACCCGCCTCGCGGTGCAGCAGGTCACCGGCGAGCGCAGCAAGCTGATGCTCGACATCGCGGGGTGGCGGGCGGGCAAGCGCGCAGAGCTCAGCCAGCTCGGTACGGCCGCCGCGAAGCGGGTACTCGAGACCGGGGAGCGCGAGGAGCTGACCCCGATGACGCCCTTCGAGCGCAAGATCGTCCACGACGCCGTGGCCAAGATCGAGGGTGTGTCCAGCGAGAGCGAGGGCGCCGAGCCGCAGCGCCGGGTCGTCGTCGTCAAGAACTGACCGGACAGCAGTATCGATCGGACAGCAGTATCGATCGGACAGCAGTAGCGATCGGACAGCAGTATCGATCGGACAGCAGTGCGTGGGAGGGATCTCGGCGGGTGCGTCGGGATCCCTCCTTTCTTCGAGGCCAGTGTCGTCGGGAGAGGATGTTTCACGTGGAACAGGACGAGGCGCGCATCCACGAGATCGCCGTTCGCGTCTTCGGTGAGCGACTCGGTCTTGCCGAGCAGTACCGGGATTCCCTCGCTACCGACGGTGTGGAGCGCGGTCTCATCGGTCCGCGCGAGGTCCCCCGCCTGTGGGACCGCCACCTGCTCAACTGCGCAGTGCTGGGTGAACTGATCGACGAAGGCGAACGTGTCGTCGATGTGGGCAGCGGTGCCGGGCTTCCGGGTATCCCGTTGGCGATCGCCCGCCCCGATCTGCATGTGACCCTCGTCGAACCCCTGCTGCGACGGTCGGTGTATCTGGCCGAGTTCGTCGAAACGCACGGCCTGACCAACGTGCTCGTCATCCGCGGCCGTGCGGAGCAGCCCGGCGTCGTGAAGGAAGCCGGCGGATCCGACGTCGTCACCTCGCGTGCGGTGGCGCCGCTGGCGAAGCTCGCCAAGTGGTCGCTGCCGCTCGTGCACGAGGGCGGACGGATGCTGGCGCTCAAGGGCTCCAGCGCGGCGGAGGAAATCGAACGCGATCGCGACGAACTCGCCCGTCTCGGTGCCGGCAACCTCGAGGTCCTCGAGTGCGGCGTGGGTCTGCTCGAGACCCCCACCCTCGTTGTGAAGGCGGAGCGGATGCCGCGGCCGGTGCGACGGCGCAAGAAGCGCTGATCAGGTTTCACGTGAAACCGCCCCCCTCCCCACTCGAGCGGCCCCCCGCCTCGAGTGCGCCGACTCGAGATGTGCGCGACTCGAGACTCTCGAGCTGAACGATTCTCTCGAGCAGGCGCCACTGTTGTCGCTGCAATCCGTGCGAGCCGCCCCTCGCGTCCCGATGGCGTGACGCGGAAGGCTGCATCCTGACGGCACCTGCATCACCCGCCGCTCACCGCGTGCGCCGCGTCCGGAAATCCCCTCCTCGACTGCGAACTCCGGTTCTGCGCCGCCGAGACCGCGTGGAAGTCCGCCGTCTGCCGTTCCTTTGATCCCAGTTTCGCCCGAAGTTGTTGCTTGCCTTGGCTTTTGGGATCACGAACGGAATTCGTCCGGGAGTGCGGATCTTTCGCGGCAGCCGCCCATCCATCCACTCGATGGCATTTCGTCACTGTGACAGATAATTTCCCGTCCGCTCGGATGGCGCCCGGTCTGCCGCCGCCACCCGGTGGCGTTTCACGTGAAACGACACCGGCGGGGATCTCTGTTTCACGTGAAACGTCAGGTTTCACGTGAAACATCATCTTCGTCGGCGACGTCGTCGCACTCCTCCGGAAGGTGGATGGGATACTGGTCGAAACGAGGAAACGGAGTGGGCCGGCAGGGTCGCCAACCTGCGCTGGCGCAACCCGCTTTCCGAGTTCACGCATCAGCCACTACGCCTCGGCTCACTCCGCCCGGTCGCGGGACCGAAACGGTGGCCGGCCGGGGTGGTCGGTCGTGGACCACCGGCGTGGTTTCGCGAGGGGGATGTACCGTGCCAACCGGGTGTGTCGACAACAAAGGAGCGGTCAATGTCGGGTGGATCTGAATCCGCTGTTTCACGTGAAACCGAGGCGCAGAGGCCGACGGGAGCCGAGTCCGAGTCCGTCGAGGACGAGTTCTCTCCGATTCCGTACGAGGGGCTCTCGCCGTTGGACACACCGATCGGCGCCGCCGCGCACCGAGCCAGCCAGGTACTTCACCCGAGTTCCGTGAACGCACTCCCCAAGCCGGCGCACCGCCGCGTCATCACGATCGCGAACCAGAAGGGTGGCGTCGGCAAGACCACGTCCACGGTGAACCTGGCGTCGGCCCTCGCCGTTCAGGGGTTGACCGTCCTCGTCGTCGATCTCGACCCCCAGGGCAATGCCAGCACCGCCCTCGGGGTGCCGCACCACTCCGGCGTCCCGTCGAGCTACGAGGTGCTCCTCGGGGAGGTGAAGGCCGCCGAAGCCATCCAGCAGAGCCCGCACAGCGAGCGCCTGTTCTGCATCCCGGCCACCATCGACCTCGCCGGCGCCGAGATCGAACTCGTCTCGATGGTCGCGCGGGAGAACCGTCTCAAGAACGCTCTCTCCCCCGCCGCGCTCGGCGATGAGGACTTCGACTACGTCATCATCGACTGCCCGCCGTCGCTGGGTCTCCTCACCGTCAACGCGCTCGTGGCGGCGAAGGAGGTGCTCATCCCCATCCAGTGCGAGTACTACGCGCTGGAGGGGGTCGGCCAGCTGCTGCGCAACATCGAACTCGTCCAGTCGCACCTCAATCCCGAACTGCACGTCTCGACCGTGCTGCTCACCATGTACGACGCCCGCACCAAGCTCGCCGATCAGGTCGCGGAGGAGGTTCGCGCCCACTTCGGCAGCGCGGTGCTGCGGTCCGTCATCCCCCGCAGCGTGAAGGTCTCGGAAGCTCCCGGTTACGGGATGACTGTTCTCGACTACGATCCAGGTTCGCGCGGTGCGATGAGCTACCTCGACGCGGGACGCGAACTGGCGGCACGCGGATACCGGAACGAGAAGCAGGGGAACGAATGAGCGCGACACGCAAAGGCGGGTTGGGGCGGGGTCTGGCATCGCTGATTCCGACCGGCCCGGCGGCCGCCCCCGGCCTCGGTAACGCTGCGGCCGACGTGATCATCGGCGACAACCGCAAGAACGCCGCTCCGAAAACCACGTCGAACAAGGCCACCGCCACCGAACAGGCGACTCCCCCGGCCGCGAAGGCCGCGGGCAACGGCGCCCCGGCGCCGGCGGACACGCCCCTCCCCTCCCCCGCCGGAGCGGTCTACCTCGAGATCGAGGCGGACAAGATCGAGCCGAACCCGCGCCAGCCGCGGCAGGTCTTCGACGAGGAGGCGCTCGCCGAACTCGTCCACTCCATCCGTGAGTTCGGGCTCATGCAGCCCATCGTCGTGCGCAGGCTCGACGGAGAGCGGTACCAGCTCGTCATGGGCGAGCGCCGGTGGCGGGCCGGCCAGGAGGCCGGTCTCGCCACGATCCCGGCGATCGTCCGTGAGACCGACGACCAGTCCCTCCTGCGTGACGCGCTGCTGGAGAACATCCACCGGGTCCAGCTCAACCCGCTCGAGGAGGCGGCGGCGTATCAGCAGTTGCTCGAGGAGTTCGGCGTCACCCACGAGGAACTGGCGGCCCGCATCGGCCGATCCCGGCCGGTGGTCACCAACATGATCCGTCTGCTCAAGCTGCCGATCCCCGTCCAGCGGCGGGTGGCGGCGGGTGTGCTCTCCGCCGGGCACGCTCGCGCGCTGCTGTCGCTCGAGGCCGGACCCGACGCCCAGGAGGTGCTCGCCGCGCGCATCGTCGCCGAGGGCCTTTCCGTGCGGGCCACCGAGGAGGCGGTCATGCTGGCGAACCGCGGCGACGGGAAGGACCCCGCACCGCAGCAGCGCCGCAAGCCCATCCAGATGCCCGGCCTCCAGGACGTCGCGGAGCGCCTGTCCAATTCCTTCGACACCCGTGTCACAGTCAGCCTGGGCAAGCGCAAGGGCAAGATCGTTGTGGAGTTCGGCTCGGTCGACGACCTGGAGCGGATCGTGGCGATGATGGAATCTCAGGCCAACCCCTCTTGACGCCTCGGCACGTCAGGACGACAGTCGAGGATACGGACTTGGAGGCTGAGTAACCCAGTGTCGACTCGAGTCACAACACTCACCCTGGGCGGAATGGATCAGCTGTCGGCACACGCCCGGCGCTGTGTGTTCTGGGAGATGGACCCCGCGGCGGTACACGACGCGGGCGGGTTCTACGATCCGGAGTTCGAGAAGGAGGCATGGCTGTCGATGGTCATGCTCCAGTGGGGTTCCTGCGCCCAGGTCGCCACGCTCGACGACAAGCCCGCCGGTAGCGCGTTCTACGCCCCGCCGAACATGGTGCCGCGCGCTCAGCTGTTCCCGACGTCCCCGGTGAGCGCGGATGCCATCCTGCTGACCACCGTCCGGATCGAGCCGCTCGCGGAGGGCAGCGATCTCGGGGCGGCACTGATCCGCGCGGTGATCTCCGATCTGGTCCGCCGTAACGTGCGCGCGATCGAGGCGTTCGGGTATCGGACTGCCGGCGAGGACGAGAGCGACGTTCCCGGGGCAACGGCCGCACGGGACTGCTCCCCCGCCGAGTGCATGGTCGAGGCCGGCTTCCTCGAGGACATGGGTTTCGAGGTCGTCGCTCCCCACCACCGCTTCCCGAGGTTGCGGCTCGAACTCGACCGCGACCACGAATGGAAGGTGGGGGTCGAGGCGGCGCTGGATCGACTGCTCGAGGAGGCCGCGCTCACCGTCGCGGGCATGTCGGGGCGTACCCCGGTGGGGGCGGCCCGCTGAGCGAACCGCTCAGCGGGTCTCGGTGATCGACAGTTCCTCGGCGAGCAGTTCGGCGAAGGTGTAGGTGCCGGTGGGCTGGTCGTCCTGACCGAGCAGGTACAGCCGCTTGACCGAGATGAGGATGGCTTCGGCGATGATGTCGCGCGAACGCGGGTTGGCGAGGACCGCGGCGTCCTGCGTGTTAGTGAGGTAGCCGAGGTCGATCTGTACGGTCGGCATGTTCGTCAGGCGCAGCAGATCCCAGGTGCGACCGTGGCTACGGCAGTCCCGCAGCGGCGTGCGGGCCGTCACCTCGCGCTGGATGAAGCCGGTGAGCACCTGACCGATCATCGACTCGGAGCCGTGCGCGTTGCCGTAATGGAAGCTCGCGATGCCGCTCGCGGCCGGATTGGGGCTGCTGTCGCAGCGCAGGGAGATCATCAGGTCCGCGCCGAACGCGTTGGAGGTGCCGGCCCGCTCGATGTTCGACGGATTCGCGTGGTACGGCCGGGAGAGGAAGGTCTCCATTCCGGTCGCGGCCATGCGGCCCTCGAGGCGACGAGCGAGGTCCCACAGGATGTCGGCCTCGGAGATGTCGCCGTGCGGGCTGCGCACGATGATGCCGTGGTCGCGGCCACCGAGGCCGGGATCGATGACGATGCGCTTGCCGCTCAGGTGCGGACCGGACCGGCGGACGATCTCCTCCTCGCTGATGGCGTGCGGCGATCCGCCGGTGACCCGGGTGCCGAGCAGTTCCAGCGACCGGAGGGTCTCCGCGCCGCAGATGCCGTCGGGTGCGAGGCCGATCTCCCGCTGGAAGGAGCTCAGGGCCTCGTGGGTGCGCGGCCCGAAGTAGCCGTCGACCCGGTCCACGTAGAACCCGAGATCCTGCAGGCGCCGCTGCAACGTCGCGACGTCGTCGCCGTAGAGCGGTGCGGAGAGCTGATAGATGAGGGTGCGGGCGCCGAGCCGATACGAGGCTTCCTTCAGCGACCGGTATGTGGCGGGACCGACGATGCCGTCGACGAGCAGACCGCGCTGCTGCTGGAACGCACGCACCGCGCTGTCGAGCTCACGGTCGAACACCGCATCGGAGCCCACCCAGCTGTCGCCGGCGGAGACGTCGGACTCGCCGTGCAGAAATCCGAGGCCGGTGAGGGTGCTCCGGATTTCGGCGACGGCAGGGCCATGGTCGCCGTAGCGCAGTCGGTGCATGTCTCGGCCCTTTCCGTGCTGCTGACCTGCTGTGCCCGGTGTGACACCAGACCATCGTTCGATTGTCGCAGATGCGCCCGGATCACGAATAATCCGGGCGCATCCGTGTCGACGGGGAAACGGTGACTCAGAGCACGTCGGCGAGGTCGCGGAGGAGAGCCGCCTTGCCCTTCGCACCGACGATCGTCTTCACCGGCTTGCCACCGGAGAACAGGATCATCGTCGGGATCGACATGACCTTGTAGTCGCGCGCCGCGGCGGGGTTGGCGTCGATGTCGAGCTTGGCGATCTTGAGCTTCTCGGAGTGCTCCCCGGCGATCTCCTCGAGAACGGGAGCCACCATCTTGCACGGGCCGCACCAGGTCGCCCAGAAATCGACCAGTACCGGCTTGTCGGACTGCAGGACGTCCTCGACGAACGAGGCGTCGGAGATGGTGACGGTGTTCTTCTCGGCCACGATGGCTCCTACTCGATGGGTGTGGAAGGGGTCAGTATCCGGCGTTGACGGTGATCGGGTGGCGGTCTTCCTGCTCGGCGAGCCAGCGTTCGGCGTCGAGCGAGGCGGAACAGCCGGTGCCGGCGGCGGTGATGGCCTGGCGGTAGAGGTGGTCGACGAGGTCGCCCGCGGCGAAGACGCCCGGCAGGTTGGTGGCGGTGGTCGGGGTCTGCACCTGGACGTAGCCGGCGTCGTCGAGGTCGATCTGGCCGCGGACGAGTTCGCTGCGCGGGTCGTGGCCGATCGCGACGAACATGCCGGTCACCGGGAGGGTGCTGCGCTCGCCGGTAACGGTGTCCTCGAGGACCAGGCCGGTCACGGCGGTGTCGCCGAGCACCTCGACGGGCTTGGCGTTGGTGACGATGCGGATCTTCTCGTTCGCGCGGGCGCGGTCGAGCATGATCTTCGAGGCGCGGAATTCCTCGCGGCGGTGGATGAGGGTGACGCTGCGGGCGAAGCGGGTCAGGAAGGTGGCTTCCTCCATGGCGGAGTCGCCGCCGCCGACGACGGCGATGTCCTGGTCACGGAAGAAGAAGCCGTCGCAGGTGGCGCAGGCGGACACGCCGCGGCCGAGGAGCTGCTCCTCGCCGGGGATGCCGAGGTAGCGCGCGGCGGCACCCATCGCCAGGATGACGGCGCGGGCGTGGTAGGTCTGTCCGTTGGCGACGACCTTCTTGACCGGGCCGGTCAGGTCGAGTTCGTCGACGTCCTCGGTGCGGATGTCGGCGCCGAAGCGCAGGGCCTGCTCGCGCATCTGGTCCATCAGGTCCGGTCCCGTGATGCCCTCGCGGAAGCCGGGGAAATTCTCGACTTCGGTGGTGGTCATCAGGGCGCCGCCGAACTGGGTTCCCTCGAACAGCAGCGGGGACAGCTCGGCGCGGGCGGCGTAGATCCCGGCGGTGTATCCGGCCGGGCCCGAACCGACGATGATCAGGTCGTGGATCGTGGATTCAGTGGTCATGCGAGCCTTCCGGTGTCTGCTGGTACTTCTGTCTGCTGGTACTTCGATACGGGACGGTCGAGCCTGGAGGCCCGTGACCGGGACGTCAGTGGTCCACAAGACGTCAGTGGTCCACAACATGGGTCAACAACAGGGTAAGGGGTGTTGTTCCTCGAGTGCCGTGCGTCACGCCACACCGAGGCGTACCCTGCCCCACCCGGACGGCAAGCGGACGGCAAGGGAACCGCAAGGCCGAATCGTCACGCTGACGGTATGACCGTAACTCCCGCACTGCTGTACCGCCTCGGCGCGGTGTCCGTCGTCGCCGCGTTCCCGTTGAACCTCGCCGGCGGCCTCCTGCATCCCGTCGTCGACGGCGCCGCGCATTCGGTGCCGGCGCTGTCCGCTCCGATCAATCCCCTCCCCCACGTCCTCCTGCTGTCGGGAACGCTGCTGTTGATGCTCGGTGTGCCCGCGCTGTACGCCTGGGTCGCCGCCGGAACCGGAATGCTCGGTCTCGTCGCGTACGTCACATACTTCCTGTCCTCGGTGCTGGTGGCGTTCTCGCACCTGGTGATCGAAGCCTTCGTCTCCGTGCCGTTCTCGCGCGATCCGGCGACGGCAGGGGTGATCTCCGGGTCGGACACCCTCCTCGACTACGAGCCCTATGTGCTCCTGCAGACCGTCAGCGGACTCGTCTTCATGGGCAGCATGATCCTGTTCGGCATCGCGCTGATCCGTTCGCGTGCGGTACCGGTGTGGATCGGCGCCCTCATGGCGGCGGGCGGTGTCGTTCTCCTGCTGCCGATTCCGGCGATGCCGGGCGTGACCGGACTGGTCGTCGAAATTCCACGCGGTTGCGCGTTCGCGGCGATCGGGCTGTGCGTCCTGTCCGCGACACGACGGAACGGGCTCAACGCCACGCCGCCCACGCCGGGTCGTGCAGTTGTGCCGACACCGTCGCGGTGAGTGTCGCGGCCGCATCGCGGAATCGGTGTGCCGAGTCCGCATCGCCGAGCAGCGCCGCGGTCTCGGCGAGGGCAGCGTCCACGGGGCCGGCGTGGAACGAGCCGGAATCCAGGCCGGCGATGCGGCCGCTGAACGGCAGCAACTGCGCATGGCAGTCCCGGGCCGTCGCCGTGTCCGCGAGCCGGGCCGCGGCACGGGCGCGCAGGCATGTCATGGCCAGCCAGTAGTAGTCGCGCCGGAACGGCCGCTGGGCGCGCCACAACTGCCGCGCCCGTTCGTGTTCACCGCTGTCGAGCAGGGCGAGGACCAACGGGAACCGGACACTGTGCGGCCGTGCCGATTCGAGTGCGGACAACTCGGCGACGAGCGGAGCGAAGTCGTCGCGCGCCGTGGCCACACCGATGCGTCCGACGGTACCGATCCACCGGGCCGAGGCGGTACCCTCCGCCTCGAGTTGTGCTGCGACGGTGTCATATCCGCGCTGTGCGCCGTCCTCGTCGCCGGCGAGGAGGCGCACCAGGGCTCGGAACAGTTCGACCACGCCGAGCAACTGGGAGAGCTGCCGGCCGGCCGCGTACCGCACGGCGAGTTCGGCGTGGCGACGGGCCTCGTCGAGTTCGGTGTCTGCGGCGGCGGCGAGGAACCACTGGAAGTGTGCCTGCGCCTGATACGCGGCGTCCCCCGCGTCGCCGGCGACGGTGAGGAGTTCCGCGGCGATGTCACGCCGCTGCGCCACGAGGTCCGGGCCGTACGCGACGAATCCGAGGGCGTTGAGCGCACGGCAGCGCAGCCCGGCGTCGGCGGTTCCCCGCGCGAGGGCGTGCGCGCGGCGGGCCGCGGCGAGGGCGGCCACCGAGTCGGCGCCCTCGAGTTCGAAGACGGCGGTGACGAGCAGCAGGACCCGGTCGTGGTCGCCGAGGGCGGTGGTGGCGAGGAGTGACTGCATGGGGTCGAGGATGCGCCGGTCCGGTTCGTCGTCGACCCGGACGGTCCAGGTGACCGGCGCGGACCACGAAGTGAGCGCCGCAACGAGGGCCGGCGGGTCACCGATCCGCCGGGCGAGATCCACGGCGCGTTGGCGCACGACGCGTGCGGTGACCACGTCGCCGGTGTGGGCGAGCGCTCCGACGTATCCGGTGAGCAGTGGCAGCAGGCCGTCTTCCGGTACGACGGTGGACATCTCGTGTGCCGACACCGCAGCGCCCCACAGGGTGACCGCATCGGCTCGGGCGCCGAGAGCGTCGGCGCGACGGGCCGCCGCGGTGAGGTGCGCGACGGCGTGGTGGGCGGTGGACGGGGTGGCCGCGAGCGCCGCATGGTGTGCCGTCGCGGCCACCTCGGCCGGCCGCAGGGCGGACAACGCCGCGAGGGCCGCGCCGTGCAGACGGGTGCGCCGGAGGCGTGACTGCCCCGCGTACAGGGTTTCCCGGACGAGATTGTGGGTGAACCGGATCCGCTCGGGCGCGGGTTCCTCGAGCAGGCGGGCGCGCAGGGCCGGCTCGAGTGGCTCGAGGAGGGACTCGAGGTCGGTTCCGCACATCGCGGCGAGCACGTCCAGGTCGGCTTCGCGTCCGAGGACGGCGGCCGCGGACAGCACGGCGACGGTGGCCTCGGGCAGCGTGTGGATGCGGTGGTGCAGTACGTCGGCGATCCCGGCCGGCACGTCGTGATGGAGTGCCCGGACGCCCCGGTCGGCGATCAGCAGAGCAAATTCTCTGACGAACAACGGATTTCGGTCGGTCCGGGCGACGAGCAACGCCATGTCCTCGGGCGCCAGGGCGACGACGCCGCATTCGCGGACGAGGTGGGCGATGCCGTCGTCGGTCAGCGGGGCGAGGCGGAGCTGCCGGCCGGGGCATGCGTTCGTCGCCGCGCGGACGGCGGCGAGTTCGCTCCCCGCCTCGGTGGGCCGATAGGTGGCGACGGCGAGCAGCGGCCGGGTTCGCAGGGCGGCGAGGGTGAGGCGCAGCAGGTGCAGGGTCGGTTCGTCGGCGCGGTGCATGTCGTCGAAGACGAGCAGCACCGGACGGTCGGCGGCGATGCGGCCGAGGTGCCGCGTGAGCGAACGGGCGAGCCCGAACGTGTCGAGGCCGGTGCCGGGCACGGCCAGCCGGGACGTCATCGTGGCCGTGCCGTCGGGGTCGGTGTGGGCGAGGGCGTCGAGGATCTCGATCCAGGGCCACCCCGGTGGCGCTCCGTCCACCTCGGGGCAGTTGCCGCGGGCAACCTGCCAGCCGTCGCCCTCGAGGGCGACGGCGAGCAGCGTGGTCAGATGGGTCTTGCCCGCCCCGGGTTCCCCGGCCAGCCACGTCAGACGCGTCTCACCGCGGGCGGCGCGTCCGGCCTCGTCCAGCAGGACGCCGAGTTCGGCGGGGCGGACGTGGTCGGCGATCGGCGCTCGGTCCCGGGCAGGACCGGCCGTACCGGTGAGGATCTCGTGCTCGGCGGCCCGTAGTGCCGGACCGGGGTCGAGGCCCAGTTCGGTGGCCAGGTACTGCCGCGAGCGGCGGATGACGGCGAGGGCGTCGGCCGGGCCGTCGGCGCGGTACCGGGCGCGCGCCAGGAGCCCGACGGCGCGTTCGCGGCCGGGGTCCGCCGCGACGATGTCGCTCAGCGACGCGATCAGCGGCGCGACGGGAGCACCGAGTTCGAGCGCGGTCTCGGCGTACTGTTCCACCGCCGTGCGGCGCAGTTCCCCGAGCCGGTCGGATTCGATTGCCGCCCAGGGATATCGATCGATGTCGGGCAGCGGATCCCGCCACCGCTGGAGGGCCTGCCCGAGGTGCCGGAGCCGGTCGTGGGGTGCGGTGACGGTGCGGGTGACGGCGTCCTCGAACGCCCACGCGTCCACCGCGGCGACAGGCAGGTTCAGCGCGTACCCGGCGGCGCTCCGTGGCAGCGGGTCGTGGCCCGGACCGAGCACCCGGCGCAGGTGGGAGATGTGCGCCTGCAGCGCCGCCACCGGTTTGGCCGGCGGTGCCCCGCCCCACAGGTCCTCGACGAGCCGGTCGGCGGAGACCGGGTGCCCGCGTGCCGCCACCAGCCGGGCGAGCAGCGCACGACGGACGGGACCGCCGAGGGCGACGGGCTGCCCGTCGACGAGCGCGGCGACGGCGCCCAGCACCCGCACCTGCACGGGCGGGGTCGTCGCGTTCGTCACCGCCCACCGTCCATGGTGTTGCAGGATAGCTGTGGGCCGGCGCACCGTCAGGTGCTGTGCTCCACGTCGCGCAGGGATTCGCGCACGACGCACCGGGTTCCGGTGTAGATGGTGGGCATGCACTTGTTGCAGTGGATGCACAGCCCTTCGCGCACGTGCTCGTCCCGGAACTTGTTGACGAGGTACGGGTCTCGCAGCAGCGCCCGGCCCATCGCGACGAACTCGAATCCCTCGTCGAGCGCATTCTCGATGGTGTCGATCCGGTTGATGCCGCCGAGGAGGATGAGCGGGGTGCGCAGCTCGGACCGGAACTGCCGAGCCATCGGGCGGAAGAACGCCTCCTCGAAGGGGTAGGTCGGGAAGAGCCGCGGCCCGTAGAACCGCAGTCCCAGCCCCACGAGCCTGGGCTGGGACGCGACGAACTCGGCCAGCGGGACGTCGCCGCGGAAGAAGTACATGCCGTTGAGCAGGGAGCTGCCGCCGGTGAGTTCCATCGCGTCGATGTGGCCGTCGGATTCGATCAGCCGCGCCATGGGCAGGCTCTCGTGGAGCCACAGTCCCTTGGGGACGCCGTCCGTCATGTTGAACTTGACGATGACGGCTACCGAGTCGCCGGCCGCCTTGCGGACCGCCTCGAGAACGCGCCGGGGAAACGCGGTTCGGTTCTCGAGACTGCCGCCGTAGCGGTCGCTGCGCTTGTTGAGATTCGGGCTGAGGAACGAGCTGAGCAGATAGTTGTGCCCCAGGTGCACCTCGAGCGCGTCGAATCCGGCCTCGACGGCGCAGCGGGTCGCGTTCTCGTAATCGGTGACGACCTGATCGAGCTGCGCGAGACTCGCGCCCCGCACCAGGCCCATGGCGGGGGCGCTGATGCGGGTGGACGGGGCGAGGGTCTTCGTCCCGTTGGAGATCTGGTTGGCGACGAGTCCGGCGTGCCCGATCTGCGCCGAGGCGAGCGCGCCCTCCGCGTGCACAGCGTCGGTGAGGCGGCGCAGGCCCGGCACGGTGTCGCGGTCGAGGACGACGGTGTTGCGGTGTACGCGTCCGCCGGGTGCGACGGCGCAGTACGCGACGGTGGTCAGTGCGGTGCCGCCGCGGGCGACCTCGGCATGGAACTCGACGAGTTCGTCGGTGACGCGACCGCCGGGCATGACGCCCTCGAACGTCGCGGCCTTGAGGATGCGGTTGCGCAGGGTGAGCGGTCCGAGCCGAACGGGTTCGAACACGGCGGGTCGCGACGAGGTCATGCCCCTACTTTCGATGCCAGTGGTTCTGTAACGTGTTGCAACTATAGTGCCGCGCCGTGCCGTGCACCACAATTACCGGTGATGACCGCATCCCACCGCTCCCCCACGCCCGCCGGCCGCCCCCGCGATCCGCGCATCGACGCCGAGGTCCTCGCCGTGACCCGCGCGATGCTGCTCGAGGTCGGCTGGGAACACCTGAGCCTGCGCGGCATCGCGGCCCGGGCCGGGGTGAGCCGGGCGGCCCTCACCCGGCGGTGGCCGTCGAAGGCGCACCTCGTGCTCGACTCGCTTCTCGGTTCCGCGCCGGACCTGACCCCGATGCACGGGACGGACCGCCGCGGCTGGATCGAATGGGTCGTCAGGGGCAGCGCGGACCTGTTCGCCCGCCCCGACGTCCGCGCCGCCCTGCCCGGGCTCATCGCCGCACTCCGCGATCACGACGATCTGCGGAACACCCTGTGGCGCACCTTCAGCGGCCCCAGCACGACACTGTTCTCCCACGGCGACGGCTCCTCTCCCGCCGACCTCGACGCACGTGCCGTGCTCGTCCTCGCCGCGGGTGCGGCGCTGTTCGCGAGCATCGTTGCGGCCGAGGACGACACGTCCGCCCTGCGGGAGCGGATCCTCGATCTGTTGCTGCCCGCCGCGGACGGTTGAACTCCCTGCGGCTCAGCCGATCTGACGGATCACCAGAGTCGCCGGATCGGAAGCGCCGCATCCCGTGCCCACCACCAGTGCCGTCAACCGCGGCGACGCGGCATCACCCAGGATCAGCGCGACCGCCTCCCGGCCGTCGAACCGGATCGTGCGTGACCCCAGCAGTGGCCGGGATTCGTCGATGCCGTTGGCCTCGAGGCATTCTCGGAGTACTCCGTGATCCGACAGCGGGCCGGGGTCGGACGCGCCGATCATCGCGCGCCAGGTCGCCGGGTCGAGCACGTCGGCACCGGGTGCAGCAGAAGCCGGTGCAGCAGAAGCCGGCGCGGCAGCGGCGGGCGCGGCCATCGGCGCCGCGGCATCGGGGCGTCCGGCGCCGTGGGCGGTGACGGCGAATCCGATCGCCACCGCGGCCGCGGCCCCCGTCCCGGCCGCGGCGAGCAGCCACCGTCGCCGGCGGCGCGCGGCGGCGTCGGCGGTCAGTGCCGCATCGATCCGGGCCGCCACTTCCGGCGGGATCTGCGGGCTCTCAACATCTTCGGCCGCACCGAGGGCCCGGAGCCGGCGGCTGACGGAGTCGAGCGCGGCGATCACCGCCATGGCGTCCGGATCCCGCCGCACCGCCGGCCACAATCCGGCGGTGACGTCGTCGTCCAGGACCCCGGCGTGCAGGTCGGCGAGCAGGTCGGCAGAATACGGCGGCCGCGGCAGCTCGTCCTCGGTCATCCGCTGTCCTCCCCGCCTTCCGGTGCCCTCACCAGGATAAGACGGCCGCCGATCACGATCGGTTCCCCGTATCCCGCAGGTCACCGAGAAGCACCGCGAGCCGCCGGCGCCCGCGCGCGCAGCGGCTCTTGACCGTGCCTTCGGGAACACCGAGCCGCCGGGCCGCCTCGCTCACCGGCCAGCCCTCCACGTCGACGGCGACGACCGCGGCGCGTTGCTCCGGTGGCAGGGTGAACAACGCCGCCTCGATATCGAGCGCGATCTCCCGCTCCGCGATGCGATCCCGTTCGTCGCGGGCATCGGTGCCGTCGTCGTACAGCGGGACGGTCGGTCGCGCCTTGTTGCGCCGGATGCGGTCCAGGCACGCGTTCACCACGATGGTGTGCAGCCAGCTGCGAACCGCCGCGGTGTTCCGGAATTTCCCCGCCGTACGATGCGCCGACAGCAACGCCTCCTGCAGGGCGTCCGCGGCATCCTCGGGCGAATAGCTGGTGCGGCGCGCCACCTGCCACAGATGGTCGTAGTGCCGTTCGAGCAGTTGCGCGAACGCGCGTCGGTCCCCCGCCGCGTGCGCCGCCAGTAACTCGGCGTCGGACACGGCAATTCCTGCGATCCCCCCCAAAATTCGCACGCGCGGATGGTAGCCGATCGAGGTGGGCGACCGGAGGCGCGTGCGCCGGGCTATTCGGCGGCGGTGAACGTCACCTCGGCGATCGAGCTCTTGTTGCCGCCGCCGGACGTGCTCAGCCCCGTGATCCACACCAGCACATCGGAGGTGCGGCCCTCGGCCTCGACGGGGATCTCCGTGACGCCGGACCGCAGCGTCGCCGAGCCGATCACCTGGGTCTGGTCCAGAGAGGCCTGGTCCGACGGTGCGCTGCGGATCTCGACCTTCGTGCCCGGGCTGTCCGACGTCACCGACACCGACGAGAGCGCGGCCGGCTCGGCGAGCGCCACCATCAGTCCCACACCGTTCTTCAGGGCGGGAAACGGCTGGAAGTAGGCGTCGGTGCTCCACTCCGTCGACGGATCACCGTCGATGGCCAACCGCGCCGTCGCCGGCGAATCCGGGGTGCCCTGCGGGGAGAACACCGACACCGCCGATGCCGCCACCGGTCCGGCCGCTGCGGCCGGGGCCGGCGCCTGGGCGACCGGCTCCGACGGCGCCTCGGAGGTCGGGGTGAGGCCGAAGTCCTGGCTCGTGAGCGGCTCGTCGGAGTTGCCTCCGGCGAGCAGGTTCGCGATCCACCAGCCGATCAGGGCGAGGAGCACCACCGTGGTGATGCCGAGGCCGACGAGCGCGAACAGCATCCGCTCGGATCGCTTCTTCTCCTCGGCGAGAGCCTCCGGGTCCGCGAGGGCGTGGTCGGTGGCGCCGGCACTGCGCTGGCCGAGCCGCAGCGCCGGGATCATGTCGGTCTTCTGGTCCACGACCGAGGCCTGGCCGAGGATGTGCTGCACGGTGGCCGCGGTCCGGATTCCGCCGTCGGCGGCGAGCGCACGCACCGCCACCGCGGAGATCTCGAACGGCACCTCCGGCCGCAGCGTGCGGGGCTCGACCGCGATGCCCTCGGCGGTCAGGTCCGCCGGGCGCATCCCGCCGATCGTGCCGCCGGTGTGCGCCGGGGGCTGCTCCCCGGGCGCGGCCTGTTCGGGCAGCGGCCAGCGGGCGGTGATCAGGCCGTAGAGGCTCGCGCCGAGGCCCCGGACGTCGGAGGTCACGTCCGCGTCGGCGAAGGTGGCGGGGAAGGCCAGCACCGCGTCGCCGGCGACACTGATGCGGATCCGGTCGGGGTGATCGATCGAGAGGGCGCCGCCGCTGCGGTGCGCGGCCTCCGCCGCGGCCGCGAGGGCCTGCACAGCGCGGGCCGCGCCGAGCGGGGACGGCTCGGTGCCGGACATCTCGCGCAGCGAACGACCGGGCGTCCACTCGGCGACGACGATGCCGCCCGAGCTGCCGCGGACCACGTCGAGCACCCGTGCGAGCCCCGGTGAGTTGATCCGGCCCAGCCGCAGGGTGCGCGACAGGATGGCCTGCGGACCGTCGGGACCGGTAACGTCCCCGGCGCGCTGCTCGGCGTCGACGAACGTCAGCGCCACCTCGCGGTCGAGCTTGACGTCCTGCGCCTGCCAGAAGCGCAGACCGCGCGCGCCGCCGTGCGGGGCGAGCAGACGGTAGCGGCCACCGGCGACCGACGCGCCGGGGATCAGCTTCGGCCCGCGCATCGGGGTGCGCGGCGCGGACCCCGGCACACGCAGCGGAGGCAGCTGGGGCGAGCCGATCGGGATGACGCCGGTGTCGACGTGGGGATCGCGGCGAGGCCGGCCGGCACCGGAGCGGTTCTCGGCGGGGCTGCCGGCGGACTTCTGCGGCGAGGCGGAACGGTCGGGGATGCCGGCCTGCGGGGACTGCGTCGACGTGCCGTCGGCGTCCGTGGACACCGAACCCGGGTCCGTCGATGCGGACTCATCGACCGTGGACTTACCGGTAGCGTGGTCGTCGCTCACCCTCACTCCTTCTTGTTCGACTCGCCCGCCCCGGAGGTAACCGGGAGGCCGTCCGGCATCCGCGAACCGGCGCGATCCGTCCCGGGTGGTACGAACCTGCCGTCGACCAGGGTACGGGAGTTGCCGGTGTGCATCGATGTGGCTCGGCACGTCCCTGATGGCGGGAATCACCTCGGTGACCGCGTCGTACGGGGCCACCCCGTAGTCGCCGTAGTCCAGGCGCGGCAACACGATGGTCTTCTCGGCCTCCGATTCCTCGAAGCGGGCCGCCTCGAGTTCGGCGATCTCGTCGGCATCCGCCTCGGCGACGGCCGGCTCGACGGGCGTGCGTCCGCGCAGCGCGTCGACCTTGCGCCGGACCGCCGCGGTGATCGCCAGGATCTCGGGCACCTTCAGCAACCACATCACCGTGAGGGTCACCAGCAGCATCAGCGCGCCGGTGATCGCGACCCGCACCATCGAGCCGATGCCGCCGAACCGGTCGCTCAGCGCACCGAGCCGCAGCAGCCGATCGGTGAGCAGCATCGCCGCCGAACCTGCGGCCGAGGCGATCACCACGTGCCACACGGTCCGGCCCACGTTCGCCATCCGCAGGTCGCCGAGGGCGCGGTGCAGCAGGAAGCCGCCGATGCACGCCCCGACGGTGAAGGCCAGGCCGGTCGCCACGCCCAGCAACAGCACCACCTGGTCGTCGTTGCGGGCGACGACGGGCGCGATCGCGGACAGGCCGATCTTCACGGCGGTGATGCCGAGGATGATCCACGTGGGGGTCCACGCCTGCTCGCGTGCGTAGAACACGCGCAGATGGATGAGGACGAGGGCGTACGGGATCAGGGTGAACGCCGACCAGCTGACCGCCTGGCCCAGCCGTTCGGCGTTGCCCTCGCCGAAGCTGCCGTAGCCGTACAGGGCCGTGCCGATCTGCGGGCCGGCGACGGTGAAGAACACGACGATCGGGATCAGCGCGATCATCGTCAGCCGGGTCGCGACCGACAGGTCGTCCACCACAGCGGGGGTGTCCTCCTCGGCGGCGTTGCGGCTCAGCCGCGGCATGATCGCGGTGAGCACCGTGACGCCGAGGACACCGTACGGCAGCTGCAGCAGCAGCCACGCGTTGTTGTAGATCGCCGGACCGGCCGCGTCGGCGCTCGACGAGACGTGTGTCGCGAACACCATGCCGGCCTGGCTGATGAGCACGTACAGCACGATGGCCGCGGCCATGCCGCCGAACTGGCGCAGCCGGTCGTCGAGCCCCCACAGCGGCTTGAGGCTGATCCCCTCGCGGCGCAGCGCCGGCACCAGGGACATCGCCTGGGTCACCACACCGAGGGTGACGCCGCAGCCGAGCAGCAGCAGGTGCGGGTCGCTCATGCGCACCGGGTCGAGGGTGATCTCCCCGGGCAGCAGGAAGTACAGGACCAGGACCGTGATGACGACGATGTTGTTCAGCACCGGCGCCCATGCGCCCGGTTTGAACACCTGCCGCGTGTTCAGGATGGCGGTCAGCAGCGCCGACAGGCCGTAGAACAGGATCGCCGGCAGCAACAGATACGTCAGCGCCGTGGTCAGCGTCGTCGACACCTTGCCCGTGTCGTCGAGGAAGAACCGGGTGACGAGGACCGGCGCCGCGGCGGTGGCCAGCAGGGCGGCGAGGCCGAGCACGGTGACGGAGACGGTGAACAGGCGCCGGACGAACGCCGTACCGCCGTCCGGGTCCTCGCGTTCCGCGCGGACCAGCACCGGCACGACGATCGAGGTGAGGACGGCGCCGAGCACCAGCTCGGAGATCATGTTCGGGATCTGGGCGGCCACCGTGTACGAGCTCGCGACGGCGGCGCCGAGCAGGGTCAGCAACAGCACCTGCTTGACGAAGCCGGTGATGCGGCTGATCAGGGTCGCGAAGGCGATCGAGCCGGTCGCGGCGAGCAGGCCGGGGTTCTTGCGCGGGGCCGGCTCCGCCGCCGCGGGGGCGGGCGGGGCGACGTCCTCACGGGTCGGGTTCCCGGTCATCGTTTCTCGTACCCTTCGTCGGCTGGATCGGGCTCGCCGCGGAAGCGGTGCAGGAGACGACGGCCCGCCAGGAACAGCAGCAGCGCCCCCGCACAGCCGGTGACGATCGCGAGAACCTGGCCGTACGCGTTGGACCGTACCGTCACGTTCGTCGGGGTGCCGAGCGGCAGCCCGGACTCCGTGGTCAGGGCGAACTCGACACCGATCTTCCGCGAGTCGCTGATCTGCGCCGGCACCGTGAGGGTGCGGCTGCCGCGCGGGGGCAGCTGGGTGGGCCCGATGTCGGTGATCTTCATCGCCGACGGCGCGTCCACGTGCAGCCGCACGGTGATGCCCACGGGCAGATCGTTGCGCGCGACCAACAGTAGGGGACTCTGTTCCGAGGTCAGCGTGTAGACACCGCCCGGTGAGAGCACGGTCACTCCCGCGAACATCCCGTCGACGGCGTCGCGTACCTCCTCGCCGCGCTGCCCCGCGTCGCGCGCGGCGGCGCCGGGGTCGGGCCCGCGCCGGCCCGCCAGGCTCATCGCGCGCAGCAGGTCCTCGCGCAGCGGTGCGGTGAACTGCTGCGGTGTCAGCTGCGCCTGCGGATCCTCGACGAGCGCCTCCTGGAACGAGTCGAGCCGGGGTGCCTGCTCGCGGGCCGCGTCGATCACCTCGGCCGACGCACCGTCGACGATGGCCTGCTCCGGGTAGGACAGCGCGACGGTGGGGGCGTCCCCGGCGGCGGGTGCGAACAGGGTGTCGAACGGACGCGGGGTGGCCAGGCCGGAGCGGATCAGGGTGCCGACCATCGACAGGACCGCGGCGGCGTCGTCGCCGGACGCACTCCACGACTGCGGCGGCACGAACAGCGCGGAGCCCGGGGCCGCGGACGCGCCGTCGCCGGTGGACACGGTCCGGGTGGCGCTCTCCGACGTGCGCAGCGCGGACCAGCTCAGGGCGCCCAGCGCGTCCTGCAGCCGGGCGCCCGGGGAATCCTCGGTGAGGTCGTAGCGGGCGTCCTCGGCGGTGAACGACGGCGTCTGGGGAGCGTCGCCCAGCGCGGCGAGCGCGGTGGCGGCGGCGCTGTCGAACAGGACCGTGGACAGGCCGTCCACCCCCCGCACGGGCATCGGACCCGTGCCCGCGTCCGAGTCCGCGGCGTCGACCGCCGTGTCGGCGAGCAGGGTCGTCACCGGGCCGTCGGCGGCGAGCAGCGCCCCCGCCTGCTCGGTGAGCACCCCGGCGTCGGGCCAGACCACGTCCTCCCGGGTCGTGGTGATCCCGAGGATCGTGTTCACGATCTCGGTCGGTGCGGCGAGCGCGGGCCCGGCGAGAGAGGCGTCGTCGAGTTCGGCGAGGGCGGCCACGTCGACCTGGGCGAAGGGCACCGCGACCGTGCACATCGACGCGGCCAGGGTGCGCAGCCGTTCCAGCCACGCGACGGCCGCGGCCGTCCCCTCCCCGTCGTGGGCGTCGCCCCTCGGCTCGGCCGTGTCCTCGACCACCAGGTAGCCGCGGGTCATGTTGGCGACGGTGACGAGCAGATCGGGGTCGACGGCCAGGCACATCGCGTCGGCGACGCGGCGGTCCTCGGCGGTGGCCGCGCGCTCGGCGGCGTCGAGCAGTCCGTCGAGCCGGCCGCCGTCGGCGAGCGACGTCGCGAGGTCGTCGTCGACGAGACGGACCGGGTCCGTCGCCGATCCGGGCACCCCCGCCGCGAGGCGCGGCCGGTCCGCGAGCGGCCACAGCATGGTGACCCCCACGGGTGCGGACGTGTCCGGGGGCACGGGCCGGCTCTCGCTGCTCTCGCCCGCGGGCACCCCCAGCACGGGCAGCAGGAACCGGGCGTCGTCGAGCCGTGCCTGACCGCCGTACTCGGGAGCGCCGTTGACGTTGACGAGCAGCGGATACACCCCGGGGGTGTCGATACCCAGCGAAGGGCTGTCGGCCGAGCGCAGCGCCAGCTCGAGGCGGAACTGCCGCTGCTCACCCCGCTCGAGGACGTCGGTGACCGATTCGAACGGCCCGGTGCGGTCGTAGGCGGTCTGATCCCACGTCAGCGCCGTGCGCAGCTCCTCGGCGGAGCCGACCGCCGGGGCGCGCTGCAGCCGCACGGCGATGTCCTCGACATCGCGGTCGCCGACGTTCTCGAGCGTGCCGGTCACGGTCACCACCGGCTCGCTGCTGGTGGACATCGTCGTCGGCGTCACCGAGTCGATGCGCAGCTCGAGGAAGCGCGGGGCGTCGGACGCGTCGCTGCGCGGCTGGGCGACGGCCACACCCGCCGTCGTCAGGACGAGCGCGAGCACGGCGAGAACGGCCGCCGCGGCCCGGCGAGCTGCCGAGGTCATCCGAGACGGGCCTCCGGTCCGCCGGGTCCGAGCAGCATCGACGGATCCATCTCGGCGATCAGCTGGTCGGCGACGTCGGCGAGCCTGCGCTCGTCCGCGTACGCCAGGCGCGAGCGCAGCTCCGGCAGCGGCACCCAGGCCACCTCGGTGACCTCGACGTCGGCGTCGGAGAGCTCGCCGTCCAGGTAACGCAGCAGGTAGTGGTGCACGGTCTTGTGGACGCGCCGGCCCTCGGTGACGAACCAGTAGTCGATGCTGCCGAGCGTGGCGAGGACGGTGCCGTGGATCCCGGTCTCCTCGTGGACCTCGCGCATCGCCGTCTGCTCGGCGGTCTCGCCCTTCTCGATGTGTCCCTTCGGCAGCGACCACAGCAGCCGGCCGCGCCGGTCCGTGCGGCCGATCAACGCCGCGCACAACTTGTCGGGGGGCCCGCCGAGGCCGTCGACCACCAGTCCCCCGGCCGATGTCTCGCGGACCGTGCGCAGGTGAGGCTTCGCCGCGTCGGAGGTGGCTCGGCCACCGGACTTGGCGCCCGCGCCACGCCGCCGCGAGGTGCGGCGGTTGCGGTTGGCACGTTCTGCGGGCGACACCTCATCGATACTAGTTGGCGGGACGTGCCCGGCGGTCCAACCAGGCACGTCCGGATCGCGCGACTGCGCGTTCGGCCACCTCGGTAAGGTTCGAAGACGTGAACTCTCCCTCCACCGACACCGAGCGGCGCGCCCGACTGCTCGCCGGCGCCGACGCGACGCTGCGTGCGCTGTCGGACATCCTGGCCCCGCTCGGTGAGCGCTTCACCGCCGCCGGTCACGAGCTGTACCTGGTGGGAGGGAGCGTCCGCGACGCGGTGCTCGGTCGCCTCGGCACCGACCTGGACTTCACCACCGACGCGCGGCCCGAGCAGGTGCAGGCGCTGCTGCGCGGCTGGGCCGACCACCAGTGGGACACCGGCATCGACTTCGGCACGATCAGCGCGGTCAAGGGCCCGGAGCAGGTCGAGATCACCACGTTCCGCAGCGACGCGTACGACCGTGTCACCCGCCACCCGATCGTCGAGTACGGCACCAGCCTCGAGGACGACCTGATCCGTCGCGACTTCACCGTCAATGCCATGGCGGTGCGGATCGGCCCGACCGGCGCGGAGGACTTCGTCGACCCGCTCGGCGGGATGGACGCCCTGCTCGCCGGGGTCATCGACACCCCCGCGATGCCGAGCGAGTCGTTCCACGACGATCCGCTGCGGATGCTGCGCGCGGCGCGGTTCGTCTCCCAGCTGGGGTTCGGGCTGGCGGAGCGGGTGCACGACGCGATCGTGGCCATGGGCGACGAGATCCTGCGGATCAGCGCCGAGCGGGTGCAGGCCGAGCTCGACAAGCTGATCCTCGGTGCCTACCCGATCGAGGGCATCGACATCATGGTCGAGACCGGCCTCGCCGAGCGGGTGATCCCGGAGATCCCGGCGATGAAGCTCGAGATCGACGAGCACCATCAGCACAAGGACGTGTACTGGCATTCGCTGACCGTGCTCAGGCAGGCCATCGACCTCGAGGACGGGGATCCCGATCTCGTGCTGCGCTGGGCGGCCCTGTTGCACGACATCGGCAAGCCCGCCACGAAGCACAACGAGCCGGGCGGCGGCGTCAGCTTCCACCACCACGAGGTCGTCGGGGCCAAGCTGGTCCGCAAACGGATGCGGGCCCTGAAGTACTCCAAGCAGATGGTCGACGACGTCAGTCAGCTCGTGTTCCTGCACCTGCGGTTCCACGGCTACGGCAAGGGCCAGTGGACGGACTCGGCGGTCCGGCGCTACGTGCACGACGCCGGTGACCTGCTGCCCCGGCTGCACAAGCTGGTCCGGGCGGACTGCACCACCCGCAACAAGCGCCGGGCCGCGGCGCTGCAGGCCACCTACGACGATCTCGAGACGCGCATCGAGCGGATCGCCGAGCAGGAGGACCTGGCGAAGGTGCGGCCCGACCTCGACGGCAACGCCATCATGGAGCTGCTCGGCCTGAAACCCGGCCCGCAGGTCGGGCAGGCCTGGAAGTTCCTCAAGGAGCTGCGGCTCGACCGTGGTCCCCTCGACCGCGACGAGGCCGAGGCCGAGTTGCTGAAGTGGTGGGCGCAGCAGCCGAAGCCCTAGCGGCCGGGTAGCCGGACGGGTGAGGGTCCGCGCGACCGCCGCCCGCGCCACCGAACACACGCGCGAGTTCTGATCACGCTGCGGTTACCCAAAGTCGTGACTCATTCCAGAAAAGTGCGTCATAGTATCCACGTGCCCTCGACGCGGGATTACGTGGAGCAGTTGCGTACGGCGGAGCTGCGCGTGACCCGGCCCCGGATCGCGGTGCTGGAGGCGGTGAACCAGCATCCGCACGCCGACACGGAGACGATCTTCGGAGCCGTGCGCACCGGTCTGCCGGAGGTTTCCCGGCAGACCGTGTACGACGTGCTGCACGCCCTGACCGGTGCGGGTCTGGTGCGGCGGATCCAGCCGTCCGGTTCCGTCGCCCGGTACGAGTCGCGTGTCGGGGACAACCATCACCACCTCGTCTGCCGGTCCTGTGGGGCCATCGCCGACGTCGACTGTGCCGTCGGCGAGGCGCCCTGCCTGACCGCGTCCGACCACAGCGGCTTCCTCGTCGACGAGGCCGAGGTCATCTACTGGGGCATGTGCCCCGACTGCTCGGCAGCACACGCTTCGCGATCACATCCGTGATCACCGTCCGATTCACCGAAACCCGGAAGGAAGGGCCGACGTGTCCAACAGTGAAAGCGAAAATCCGGTAATCCCGTCCCCCGAGCCGAAGCCGCATCGGCCCAGGACCAACCGGGACTGGTGGCCGAACCAGCTGGACCTGCAGGTTCTCCACCAGCACTCGCCCCTCTCCAATCCGATGGGCCCGGACTACAACTACGCCGAAGAGTTCGCGACCCTCGACGTCGAGGCCCTGAAACAGGACATCTTCGAGTTGATGACGACGTCGCAGGAGTGGTGGCCGGCCGACTACGGCCATTACGGGCCGCTCTTCATCCGGATGAGCTGGCATGCCGCGGGCACATACCGCATCGCCGACGGCCGGGGCGGCGGCGGCAAGGGCGCCCAGCGCTTCGCCCCCCTCAACAGCTGGCCCGACAACGCGAGCCTCGACAAGGCGCGGCGGCTGCTCTGGCCGATCAAGCAGAAGTACGGCCGGAAGCTCTCGTGGGCGGACCTGCTGATCTTCGCCGGCAACTGCGCCTACGAATCGATGGGGTTCAAGACGTTCGGTTTCGGCTTCGGACGCGAGGACATCTGGGAGCCCGACGAGGTGTTCTGGGGACCCGAGGACACGTGGCTCGGGGACGAGCGTTACGCCGGCGACAGGGAACTGTCCGGCCCGTTCGGCGCCGTGCAGATGGGCTTGATCTACGTGAATCCGGAAGGGCCCAACGGTAACCCGGATCCGATCGCCGCGGCCCGGGACATCCGGGAGACGTTCGGCCGGATGGCGATGAACGACGTTGAGACCGCGGCGCTCATCGCCGGTGGTCACAGCATCGGCAAGACCCACGGCGCCGCCACGGCCGACCACGTCGGTCCCGAGCCGGAGGCCGCTCCCATCGAGCAGCAGGGTCTCGGCTGGAAGAACTCCTTCGGCACCGGCGTGGGCGGGGACGCGATCACCAGCGGTCTGGAGGGCGCCTGGACGCCCACCCCCCGGCAGTGGGACAACAGCTTCCTGGAAACCCTGTACGGCTACGAGTGGGAGAAGACCAAGAGCCCCGCCGGTGCGTGGCAGTGGATCCCGAAGGACGGGGCCGGCGCCGACGCCGTCCCCGACGCCCACGACCCGTCGAAGCGGCATTCGCCGGTGATGCTGACCACGGACCTCTCGTTGCGACTCGACCCGATCTACGGACCGATCACCCGGCGCTGGCTGGACAACCCGAAGGAGTTCGAGGAGGAATTCGCGAGGGCCTGGTACAAGCTGCTGCATCGCGACATGGGACCCGTCGCGCGCTACCTCGGACCGTGGGTCCCCGAGCCGCAGCTGTGGCAGGATCCGGTTCCCGCGGTCGATCACGAACTGATCGGAGCGGACGACATCGCCGCCCTCGGGAGCAAGATCCTCGAATCGGGCCTGTCCATCCCCCAGCTGGTCGCCGCCGCGTGGGCGTCGGCGGCGAGCTTCCGCGGCACCGACAAGCGCGGCGGGGCCAACGGGGCACGCATCCGTCTCGAGCCGCAGAAGAACTGGGAGATCAACGAGCCGGGCCGGGTGGCCGAGGTGCTGCAGACCCTCGAACGGATCCAGCAGGACTTCAACGGCGCGCAGTCTGCGAAGAAGGTCTCGCTCGCGGACCTGATCGTCCTGGCCGGCTGCGCCGCCGTCCAGCAGGCGGCGAAGAACGCCGGCGTCGAGATCACGGTCCCGTTCACGCCGGGCCGCACCGATGCCTCGCAGGAACAGACCGATGTGGAGTCGTTCGCCGTGCTCGAACCCGCGGCCGACGGGTTCCGCAACTACCTGCGCGCCGGCGAGAAGCTGCCGCCGGAGCGGCTGATGCTGGACCGGGCGAACCTGTTGACGTTGACCGCTCCGGAGATGACGGTTCTCGTCGGCGGGATGCGTGCCCTGAACGCCAACTTCGGGCAATCCGCCCACGGCGTGTTCACCGATCGGCCCGAGGCACTGACCAACGACTTCTTCGTGAACCTGCTCGACATGCGCACGGAGTGGAAGGTGTCCGAGTCGACCGAGAACGTGTACGAGGGTCGTGATCGTGCCACGGGCGAGGTCAGGTGGACGGCCACGGCCGTCGACCTCGTCTTCGGTTCGAACTCGCAGCTGCGCGGTATCGCCGAGGTCTACGGCAGCGCCGACGCGCAGCAGAAGTTCGTGCAGGACTTCGTCTCTGCGTGGAACAAGGTGATGAACCTCGACCGGTTCGACCTCGCCTGAGCAGCGCTCGATGATCGGCCCCCGGGGCCGATCATCCACACCCCTCGTGCGGCATCCCGCCGGCTGACACAGCCCGCGGGGTGCCGTGCGTCGTTCCGGCGCCCGGGGGCCGCCGATCGGGCCGTTCGGGCCCTCTCACCGCCGCGCGCGGCGAATCGTGAGCCAGATGTCACCGGGGACTCACCACGGTTAATGCCCACGAAACACGGTGTCGGGAGCATGAGACCTGGCCGGAGGAACGTGGCCGACCCAGGTGAGGAGCGGTTCGATGCAGGGCGAGATCACGAAGGTCAAGACCGCCTGCTCATACTGCGGCGTGGGCTGCGGCATGGTGCTCGAGGTCGGCCTCGACCCCGCCACCGGCGCCCGCCGGGTGCTCGACGCGTACGGCGACAAGGAGCACCCCACCAACCTCGGGCGCCTGTGCACGAAGGGGGCGACCAGCGCCGAGATGCTGGCCGCCGGCGGGCGGATGGAGAGCGCGTACCGTCGCGCCGAACGCGGCGGTGCGCCGGTGCCCGTGGAGGTCGACGCCGCGATCGCCGAGACCGCCCGCCGGTTGCGGGAGGTGCTCGACGAGCACGGACCCGACGCCCTGTCCTTCTACGTCTCCGGCCAGATGTCCCTCGAAGCCCAGTACCTGATCACCAAGCTCGCGAAGGGGTTCGTCGGCACCAACAACGTCGAGTCCAACTCGCGGTTGTGCATGGCCAGCGCCGGCACCGGCTACAAGCAGTCGCTCGGCGCGGACGGCCCGCCCGGCTCCTACCAGGACTTCGACCACGCGGACCTGTTCTTCGTCAGCGGCGCGAACATGGCCGACTGCCACCCCATCCTCTTCCTCAGGATGATGAACCGGGTCAAGGCCGGTGCGAAGCTCGTCGTCGTCGACCCCCGCCGCACGGCCACCGCCGAGAAGGCGGACCTGTTCCTGCAGATCGCGCCGGGGACCGACCTGGCGCTGCTGAACGGCCTGCTGCACCTGATCGTCGAGAACGGGCACGTCGACCGGGCGTTCGTGGCGGAATTCACCGAGGGCTGGGACGCCATGCCCGGGTTCCTCGCCGACTACACCCCCGCACGCGTCGCGGAGATCACCGGACTGGCCGAGGAGGACATCCGCACGGCCGCGCGGTGGATCGGCGAGGCCGGTGACTGGATGTCGTGCTGGACCATGGGCCTGAACCAGAGTACCCACGGCACCTGGAACACCAACGCGATCTGCAACCTGCATCTGGCCACCGGCGCGATCTGCCGCACCGGCAGCGGCCCGTTCTCGCTCACCGGCCAGCCCAACGCCATGGGCGGCCGCGAGATGGGATACATGGGGCCCGGCCTGCCGGGGCAGCGCTCCGTCCTCGTCGACGCCGAGCGGGCCTTCGTCGAACAGCAGTGGGGGCTGCCGTCCGGCGCGATCCCCACCACGGTCGGCAAGGGCACCGTCGACATGTTCGAGCAGATGGCCGCGGGCGTCATCCGGGCCTGCTGGATCATCTGCACCAATCCGGTTGCCTCCGTGGCCAATCGACGCACCGTCGTCGAAGCTCTCGAGAAGGCCGATTTCGTCGTCGCGCAGGACGTCTTTCTCGAGACCGAAACCACCGCGTATGCAGACGTCCTGCTGCCGGGAGCGCTGTGGGCGGAGTCGGAGGCGGTGATGGTCAACTCCGAGCGCAACCTGACGCTGCTGCAGCAGGCGATCGATCCGGTCGGCCAGGCCCTGCCGGACTGGCAGATCATCGCGCGCGTCGCCTGCGCCATGGGCTACGCCGAGGCGTTCACCTACTCCTGCCCCGAGGAGATCTTCGAGGAGATCACGCGCTTCTGGAACCCCAAGACCGGATACGACCTGCGCGGAATCACGTACGACCGGTTGCGCGAGACCCCCGTGCAATGGCCGTGCCCGCCGGACGCCGCGACCGACCGGAACCCGATCCGCTATCTCAACGACGGGGTGAGCCAGACCCTGCTGAGGTCGGAGGACGGCACCGCCCCCCGGCTGCGGTTCGCCACCGCCACCGGCAGGGCCGCGTTCCACCCCCGACCACACATGCTGCCGGCCGAGATGCCCGACGACGACTTCCCCGTCGTGCTCGGCACCGGCCGCGTCCAGCACCAGTGGCACACTCTTACCAAGACGGGGAAGGTCGCCAAGCTCAACAAGCTGAACCCCGGACCCTTCGTCGAGATCAATCCCGGCGATGCGCAACGACTCTCGATCGCGGACGGTGACCAGGTGGAGGTCGCGTCCCGCCGGGGCCGGGCGGTGCTGCCGGCCGTGGTCACCGACCGGGTACGGCCGGGATGCTGCTTCGCCCCGTTCCACTGGAACGACATGTTCGGGGAGTACCTGTCGGTCAACGCGGTCACCAACGACGCCGTCGATCCCGCGTCGCTGCAGCCGGAGTTCAAGGTGTGCGCGGTGTCGCTGACCAAGGTGGCAACGCCCGCCCGGCCCGAACCGTCGGGTGCACCGGCCGACCGGCTCGCCTCGACGCTCGGACTGGGGGACGTCGCGCCGCCCGTGCTCGATGATCTCGAAAAGCGTTATCTGACTGGATTTCTCACGGGATTCCGGGAGTCCGGACAGGCGGGTGTGCCGGTGCTCCCGGCGTCGGCTCCCCTTCCGGCTGCCACCCGGGCATGGGTGGACGGGCTGCTCGCGGGGCACTTCGCGCACGCCGCACCGGACCGCGACGAGGCCGACGGGGCGCCGCCGGTGGTGGTGGCGTGGGCGTCGCAGACCGGCAACGCCGAGGAGTTCGCCCGGATGTGCGCCGAGCGCCTCCGCGCCGCGGGCCGGCCCGCCGCCCTGGTCGGGATGGACGACTACGACGTGTCCGCGCTGACCGGGGTGCGCGACCTGCTCGTCATCACCAGCACCTTCGGCGACGGCGACGCCCCGGACAACGGCACCGCCTTCTGGAACGCCCTCAACAGTGACGACACGCCCCGCCTTCCCGACACCCGCTACGCCGTGCTGGCGTTCGGGGACTCGAGCTACGACGACTTCTGCGGTCACGGCCGCCGCATCGACGAGCGGCTCGCCGAACTCGGGGCCACCCGGCTCACGCAACGGGTGGACTGTGAGCCCGACTACGACGAACCGGCCGGCGAATGGCTCGCCGTCGTCGAACAACTCGTGCGTCCCGACGGTGCCGCACCGGCCGCGCCCACCCCGGGACCCCCGGCGAAGCCCGAACCCGCCTACAGCCGGAAGGTGCCGCTCGTCACCCGGCTGACCCGGAACGTCCCGCTCAGTGGACCGGGGTCGTCGAAGGACGTGCGCCAGTTCGGATTCGAGCTGTACGACCCGGACTTCGTGTACGAGGCGGGAGACGCGCTCGGCGTGATGCCCACCAACGGACCCGAGACGGTCGACGAATGGCTGCAGGTCACCGCGCTCGACCCGGAAACACCCGTGGAATTCGCCGATCTGCCGACCATTCCCCTGCGCGAGGCCGCCACCCGGCACCTCGAGATCGCTCGGGTGACCCCGGAGCTGCTGCGGTTCGTCCACGAGCAGACCCAGAGCGCGGAGCTGGCCAAGCTGCTGCGACCGGGTAACAAGATCGAGCTGCAGCAGTGGTTGTGGGGCAAACAGGCGATGGACGTGATCTCGGCGTATCCGTTCAAGGCGCCGATCGAGGAGTGGCTGCCCGTGCTCAAGCGGCTGCAGCCCCGCATGTACTCGATCTCGTCGAGCCCGCGGACCAACCCCCGCGAGGTGCAGCTGACCGTCTCGGTGGTGCGTTACAGCTACGAGGGCATCGGCCGGGCCGGGGTGTGCTCGAGCTTCCTCGCCGACCACAGTCACGGCGTCGACATCCCCATCTTCGTCCAGCGCAGCACCCACTTCCGGCCGCCCCGGACGCCGGACACCCCGATGATCATGGTCGGTCCCGGCACCGGCATCGCGCCGTTCCGCGCCTTCCTGCACGATCGCCGCGAGATGGGCCACACCGGCCGGAACTGGCTGTTCTTCGGCGATCAGCGGTCCTCCACCGACTACCTGTACCGGGACGAGATCGAGGCGATGCACGCCGACGGCTTCCTCACCCGGCTCGACCTGGCCTTCTCCCGCGACCAGCGGCAGAAGGTCTACGTGCAGGACCGGATGCGCGAGCACGGGGCGCAGCTGTGGAAGTGGTTGCAGGACGGTGCCCACTTCTACGTGTGCGGCGACGCGAGCCGGATGGCCAAGGACGTCGACGAGACGCTGCGCGAGGTGGTGCAGGTCCACGGCAGGCTCGACGAGGAGGACGCCGAAACGTACGTCAAGCAGCTCGCCGCCGAGAAGCGCTACGTGCGCGACGTGTACTGATCCGCAAATTCGTTTCCCTACGCTTGATAGGTCCGCAGAAGTGGAAGTAGTGTCTGTTTCGTGACGCAGATTCGCATCAAGGATGCCGCCCGGCTGCTCGGCGTCAGCGACGACACCGTCCGGCGGTGGATCGACCAGGGCGCCCTGCCGGCCGGCAAGGACGGGGCCGGCCGCAAGATCGTCGAGGGGGCCGACCTTGCCGAGTTCGCCCGCCGTCAGGCGGACGAGGCACCCGATCTGCTCGGCGTGGGCAGCTCCGCCCGCAACCGGTTCGCGGGGATCGTGACCCGGGTGGTGTCCGACACCGTCATGGCGCAGGTGGAGATGCAGTGCGGCCCGCACCGCGTCGTCTCGCTGATGAGCACCGAGGCCGTCCGTGAACTCGGCCTCGAACCGGGCAGCCTCGGGGTGGCCGTCGTCAAGGCCACGACGGTGATCGTCGAAACCCCGGCGGGTGCGTCGTGAGACGGCGGGAGGCAGTCGTCGTCGTGCTCTCGGCGCTGATGCTCGCCGCGTGTGGCTCCGGTGGTGACGGCGACCCTGCGCCCGCCACGGCGGTCACCGGCGAGCTGACCGTGTTCGCGGCCGCGTCGCTGCAGGTACCGTTCCGGGAGATCGAAGTGCGGTTCGAGGCCGAAAATCCCGGCACGGATGTTGTTTTCGACTTCGCCGGCTCGGCCGACCTCGTCGCGCGGTTGTCCCAGGGTGCCCCCGCCGATGTCTTCGCCTCCGCCGACACGGCGAACATGACCAGGGCCGTCGATGCCGGTCTCGTGGCCGGCGAACCCGTGAACTTCGCGGCCAACACCCTCACCATCGTCACCGAACCCGGAAACCCAGAGGACGTGCAGACTTTCGCGGATCTGAGTCGTCCCGGACTCGACGTCGTCGTGTGTGCGCCGCAGGTACCGTGCGGCGCCGCGGCCGCCCGCGTCGAGGACGTCGCCGGCGTCACCCTCGAGCCGGTCAGCGAGGAATCCTCGGTGACGGACGTGCTCGGCAAGGTCGCCACCGGGCAGGCCGACGCCGGGCTCGTCTACGTCACCGACGCTCTGCGCGCCGGCGACGACGTGACCGCCGTGCCGTTCTCCGAGTCCGCGGCGGCCGTCAACACCTACCCCGTCGCCGTCCTCGCCGAGGGCGCGAACCCCGTGACGGCGGCGGCGTTCGTCGCGTACGTGACCGGCCCCGAGGGACGACGGATCCTCGCCGAGAAGGGATTCGCGGCCCCGTGACGCGCGTCCGACCGGCCGGGCTGCCGACGTGGATCCACGTCCCCGCGATCGTCGGCGGACTGTTCGTCGCCCTGCCGCTGCTGTCACTGATCCTCGCCGTCGACTGGCGGCGCTTCCCGGAACTGGTGACGTCCGAGGCATCCCTGCAGGCCCTGACGCTGAGCCTGCGCACCGCGGTGGCCGCCACGGTGCTGTGTGTCCTGCTCGGCGTGCCGATGGCGACCGTGCTCGCGCGCAGCACCGTGCGTTTCCTTCCGGTGCTGCGCGCGCTCGTGCTGCTGCCGCTCGTGCTGCCGCCCGTGGTCGGCGGGATCGCACTGTTGTACACCTTCGGGCGCCGCGGACTGATCGGCGAGCACCTCGAGCTGCTCGGAATCCGTATCGCGTTCTCCACCACGGCAGTTGTCCTCGCGCAGACGTTCGTCGCGCTGCCGTTCCTGGTGATGAGCCTCGAGGGCACCCTGCGCACCGCCGGCACCCGGTACGAGACGGTCGCCGCGACGCTCGGGGCGCCGCCCACCACCGTCTTCCGCAGGGTCACCCTGCCGCTCGTGCTGCCGGGCCTCGCGTCCGGCACCGTGCTGGCCTTCGCGCGGGCCCTCGGCGAGTTCGGGGCCACCCTCACCTTCGCCGGCAGCCTCCAGGGTGTCACCCGCACGTTGCCGCTCGAGATCTATCTCCAGCGCGAGACCGACGCCGACGCGGCGGTGGCGTTGTCGCTGCTGCTCGTCGTGGCCGCCCTCGTGATCGTCGTCGCCGCGCGGGGGCGGCGGATCGCGGGCGGACTGTGACCGGCCTGCGGCTGCGTGCCCGGGTCGGGTCCCGCGACGTCGACCTGGCTGTCGCCGTGGAGTCCGGCCGCGTGCTCGCGGTCCTGGGACCCAACGGCGCCGGCAAGTCGACGCTGCTGAACGTGATCGCCGGATTGCTGCAGCCCGACGACGGTCGCATCGAACTCGACGGGTGCGTGCTCACCGACACCGCGGCGGGCGTGGCCGTGCCGCCGCACCGTCGCGGGGTGGCCCTGCTCGCGCAGCAGCCGCTGCTGTTCCCGCACCTGAGCGTCCTCGACAACGTCGCCTTCGCTCCCCGCAGCGCGGGCCGAGGCCGATCGGCCGCCCGCGCCGCGGCGTTGCGGCAGCTCGCCGCCGTCGACGCGACGGAACTCGCCGACCGCCGGCCGCACCAGCTCTCCGGGGGGCAGGCCCAGCGCGTCGCGATTGCCCGCGCGCTGGCGGCCGACCCGCGTTTGTTGCTGCTCGACGAACCGATGGCCGCCCTCGACGTGACGGCCGCCCCGGCCGTGCGGTCGCTGCTGCGCACCGTCCTGCGCGGTCCGGGACGCACGGCGCTGGTGGTCACCCACGACCCCCTCGATGCCCTGGCGCTCGCCGACCGGGCCGTGGTGCTCGACGACGGCCGGATCGTCGAGGAGGGCACGGTGCGCGACGTGCTGTCCCGGCCGCGCAGTGCCTTCGCGGCCCGCATCGCGGGCCTGAACCTGCTCGCCGGCACCGTCACCGCGGACGGACTCGACACCCCCGTCGGCCGGGTCCGCGGTGTGCTCGACGACGACTGTGCCCCAGGGAATTCGGCGGTGGCGGTGTTCACCCCCGCCGCCGTCGCGGTCTATCCCGGGGAACCCCACGGCAGCCCCCGCAACTCGTTCGCCGTCGTCGTCGGCGAACTCGAGGTCCACGGTGCCACCGTCCTCGTCCGGGCCGCCGAGTCCGGAATCACCGCCGAGGTCACCACGTCCGCGGCCGCCGATCTCGCGCTCGCACCGGGTGCGACGATGTGGTTCGTCGTCAAGGCCACCGAGGTCCGCATCCATGCCGCCCGCTGACCGAGCGAATGTATCGTTCCGTCGGACTGAGGAGGTGAACGATACATTCGCTCGGCTCACGCTGCGCGCGAGAGTGATTCAGTTCAGGCGGGCGCGCATCAGGTAGACGTTGTAGCTGTCCCACTCGGACACGGTGAAGTACAGGTCCGCGCCGTGGGACCACGGGTGCATGAAGCCGCCGTATGCCTTCGGGTAGTCCGAGGTCCGTACCAGCGTCGCGGCATCGGACCAGACGCCCTGCGGCGAATCCGACTCGCGGAGAACGATTTCGCCCGCAATCGGTTCCAGGTAGCTCATCTGCCAGCGGCCTCGTCCGGCGTCGAACCGCACCGACAGCTCGCTCGCCGCGCCGTCGGCGAGCGGGGTGGCGAGCTGCTCGAAGACGGGCATCCAGCGGTCGTGCACCCAGTACTGGTACGCGGAGGGATCGAGCACGTCGTCGACCGGCACGCGGGCCAGGCCCACCGATCCGACGCGGCCGTTCGGAGTGCCGAACATGTAGACGTGGTCGCCGTGCGGCACCATCGTCGCGACCTGGAACCGGCCGAGCCCGAACACGTTGTCCCAGCGGGCATGCGGGTCCTTCGTCCACGTCTGGCCGTGGTCGTCGGAGTAGGCGATGCCGCCGTGGTTGGTGTACCACATGCCCGGCACGACGCTCCACCGTCGCACCGACATGTAGCTCAGGTACTGGCGGTCGCCGATCGCGAAGCCGGAGGTGGGGATGACGGTCGTCTCGAAGTTCTTCACATGCCGGGCGTCGAGGATCTCCGCGGCGTGGCAGGGGCTGTCCTGCACCATCGCGTCGATGGTGAGGCCGTCCGCCAGGTCGGTGTCGCGGCTGAATGCCAGGACGTTGCTGCGCCAGTCTCCGCCGGCCCCGCCCGGCGGCGTCCATTCGAGCCCGAACGTGTCCCCGAAGGCGAGGGCGACCTCGCCGGGGCGCGTCTCCCACACGATGCCGAGGTCGGTGCCGTGCACGGCCCAGCGCGCATCGGTGCGGTTCTCCGAGCCGGGACCGGTCAGCTGGGAGACCAGCTCGACGTCGCCCACGGCGGGGGCGGGCGGCCGGGCGGTGACGGTACCCGGCTCGAACGGCGGATTCTCCCGTGGCGGGGCCGGTGGGACGGGTGCACCCGGCGCGCCAGGCACGGGAATCGGGATCGTCTCCGGCTGCGGATCCAGCTCGACGCGCGGCAGGTAACTCGAGGACCCGCTCGAGCCGGCGGACCCACTCGAGCCGCTCGAGCCACTCGAGCCACTCGAGCCGCCGGGCAGGGCGTCGGGAGCGCCCGTCGCGAGACCGAGGTCCGGGCACGGGTCGGCGCACGGGTCGGCGGGCAACGGCTCCTGCGGCACGCGGGTGTTGTCCGGCGCCGGGCCGGGGACCGGGACCGGCACGAGCTCGGGGTACGGCAGGGGGATCGTCACGACGGGCGGGATGTCGATCCGTGGCAGCTGCGGCGCGTCGGGGTCCGGGGGCTCGACCGCGGGATCGAAGCCCGGTTCGCCGCACGAGTTGACGGGCGGGGCGGGCGACGCCTGGGCGGGCAGCGCGAACAGCGGCAGGATCGACGAGACCAGGGCGAGAACAGTCAGCGGCGTGCGGTGCCTGCGTGCCATCGCGTTCTCCTCCGGATACTCGGGGAAATGCCCCGGAGAACCTAACAAATCCGGCGCCCGAAACCGCGGAGACTCACATGCGGAGCCGCCGGATCGTCGTCGCCGCGACCAGACCGGCGACGTACACCGCCACCCCGGCGAGCGCGAGCGCCGGGCTGCGGCCGTCGGGCGCGACGACCAGGGCGCCCGCGACGATCGCCGCGAGGAACGCCATGTTGAACACGGTGTCCTGCAGGGCGAAGACCTGCCCGCGACGGGCGTCGTCGATCTCGATCTGCATCGCGGCGTCCCCGGTGAGCTTGATGGTCTGACCGACGAGACCCAGCAGGAACGCGGCGACGAGCAGTCCCGTCTCGTCGAACCCGGTGACGAGGACGAGCTGGACGACGCCCGCGCAGATCAGTGCCGTGACGACGGTGCGGGGCCGGCCGAGGCGCGGGATGACGAGCGGGGCGGCGACCGCCGCGACGAGCATCCCGGTGGCGGTGGCGCCCACGGCGACGCCGAACCCGACGAGCCCGCCCGGCAGCGTGGCCCCGTCGGCGTCGCGCAGCACCAGCACCATGATGAGTGTGTCGATGCCGAACACGATGCGGTGCGCACCGATACCGATCATCGCGACCGTGACCCCCGGTGCCTCCCACACCGCCGTGGCACCGGTGTGCAGACCGGCGGCGACGGCCCGGATCGGGTGGCGCAGCACGGCACGGTCGGGACCGAGCGCATGACGGGCGAAGCCGCCGGCGGCGAGCGCGGCGACCACGGAGCCGGAGACGCCGAGCGCCACCGCCACCCCGGAGCCGAAGTCGCCTTCCCCGACGAGGCCGATCGTGGTGACCGCGATGCCCGCCCCGAGGGCAGAGATCCCCGATCCTACCGTCGCGAGCACGGAATTGACCGGTACGAGCCATGATTGGCGCACGACGTGCGGGAGGGACGCCGACACCCCGGCGAGCACGAAGCGACTGACGCCGACGGCGGCGAGCGCGAGCAGCAGCAGCGCGGTGGATCCGCCGCCGGTGAGGAGCAGCGCCGACATGGCGAGGATGAGCACGCCGCGCAGGGCATTGGCCGCGAGCAGCACCAGCCGGCGGTCCCAGCGGTCGAGCAGCGCGCCGGCGAACGGCCCGACCACCGAGTAGGGCAGCAGCAACACCGCGAATCCCGCGGCGATCGCGGCGGGATCGGTCTGGCGCTCCGGATTGAACAGGATCGCCCCACCGAGGGCGGCCTGGAACAGTCCGTCCCCGAACTGGCTGGCGAAGCGGACGACCGTCAGCCGCGCCAGTCCCGGCGATCGGCGCAGAGCCGTCGCCGTGGATCGCCACGCCTGCCGTCTCGACTCCCGCACAGTGTCCGACACTATCCGTCCGGTGCGGGGTCGCCCCGCGACGACGGTTCCGCCTCCCCGGCGAGGTTTTCCGGCCTACCCTCGGCGCAACCGGCAACTTCCGGAAGAGGGGACGTCCCGTCATGTGCCGACTGTTCGGGTTGACCGCCGCGCCGCACCGGGTGCACGCCACCTTCTGGCTGCTCGACGCATCGGATTCGCTCGCCCGGCAGAGCCGGCGTGAACCGGACGGCACCGGGCTCGGGACGTTCACCGACGACGGCCGCCCGGTGGTGGAGAAGCAGCCGCTGGCGGCGTACGAGGACCGCGCGTTCGCCACGGAGGCGAAGGAGCGGCGGTCACAGACGTTCCTCGCACACATCCGGTTCGCCTCGACGGGAGGCCTGGACGTGGGCAACACGCACCCGTTCGAGCAGCGCGGGCGGCTGTTCGCCCACAACGGCGTCCTCGGCGATCTGCCGCGGCTCGAGGCCGAGCTCGGCCCGTACCGCGACCTGGTGACGGGCGAGACGGACTCGGAGCGCTTCTTCGCGCTCGTCACCCGTCGCATCGACGAGCACGGCGGCGACGTCGGCGCGGGGCTGACCGCCGCGGTCCGGTGGGCCGCCGAGAATCTGCCCGTCTACGCGTTGAACGTCGTGCTCACGACCGCGACGCAGTTGTGGGCGCTGCGTTATCCGGACACCCACGACCTGTTCGTCCTCCAGCGTCCCGCCGGCGGCCCGCACGGCGGCCGCCATCTCGAGCATGCCAGCGAGGCCGGCACGGTCCGGGTGCGCTCGGGCCACCTGGCACGGCACCCGGCGGTCGTGGTCGCCAGCGAGCGCATGGACGAGGATCCGGGCTGGTCGGACCTGCGCTGCGGGGAGCTGCTGCACGTCGACGGCGAGCTCCGGGTCACCCGCACCGTCGTCGTCGACGAGCCCCCGCGGCACCCGATCACGCTCGCGGACCTCGACGAGCGGGCGGCCGCCTCCCAGACCGGGAAGTGAGTGTCACCGCTCGCGCCACCATCGCACCGTCGCGGCCGCGGCCTCGGGCAGCGGCGTCGGGCGCAGGCCGAGGAGTTCCTCGCTGTACGCGGAGTCCATGACGAACGGATCGGTGAACTGGTAGAGCATCTCGGTCAGTTCGCGGGCGTCGCGGTTGGCCAGCGCGGCGCCGCGCAGCATCCAGGTGGGAATCGTGCCGACCTTCGGAGCCGGCACCTGCGCGGCCGCGGCGAACGCGGCGACGAGGTCGCGCTGCGTGCCGGCCGGACCGGTGGGAGCGTGCAGGACCCGGTTCCACACCGCGGGATTCGCCGCGGCCGCGATCATGGCGGCGGCCAGGTCCGGCACGTACGTGAACGAGTGCGGCACGTCGGGTGAGCCGAGCACGCGGGGGCTGCGCCCGGCCAGGATGGCCGGCACCATCCGCTCGCCCGCGTGGGCGGTGCGGGCGTGGGGGCCGAAGAAGTCGGACGCGACCACGCTCACGGTCGGGGTGGCGCTTTCGGCGCGGCGGTCCAGCAGCCGGGCCCGCACGCCCCGCTTGCCGGTGGTGCTCGCGCGCGGCGAGTCCTCGGTCATGACCCGGTCCGGTTCGCTGTAGGAGTACAGGCTCTCGGGGAAGACCACCACCGCGCCCGTGCGCCCGGCCGCCTCGAGGACCGTGCTCTCCGCCGCCGGCAGTTCGCGCTCCCAGATGTCGGCGCGGTAGGCCGAGCCGTGGATGCAGTGGTACACGGCACCGGCACCCTCGAGCGCGGGGCCGAGCCGGGCGGGATCGGAGACGTCGACCCGGCGGCGTTCGACGAGCGGGTGCTCGGGGCCGTTGCCGGACCGGGTGAGGACGCGGACGCGGTGGCCCCGGTCGGCGAGTTGTTCGGCGACGGTCCAGCCGACCGGCCCGGCTCCGGTGACGACCTGCAGATTCGACATGGTGGTCAGCTCCTTCGAAATGTGAGCACTGCTCTCTGTCTGACATCACGATGCGCCCCCGGGTGCGCAAAGTCAAGAGCAGTGCTCACTTTTGTTGACGGTGCTCGCACATCTGGCAGGGTGAGGGACATGACCGGAACCCCCCGCGCCCGCGCCCGGCAGCAGACGATGGCCGACATCCTGCGGATCGGCCGCGAACACCTCGCCACCCACGGAGCCGCCGCGCTGTCCCTGCGCGCCGTCGCCCGCGACCTCGGCGTCGTCTCCTCGGCGGTGTACCGCTACGTCGCCAGCCGCGACGAACTGCTCACCCTCCTCGTCGTCGACGGCTACACCGAACTCGCCGACACGGTCGACGAGGCGCTCGCCGACGTCGCCGCGGACGCCCACGCCGAGCAGTTCCATGTGCTCGGCCACGTGGTGCGCGCCTGGGCGCTGCGCGAACCCGCGCGCTACGCCCTGCTGTTCGGCAGCCCGGTCCCCGGCTACCACGCCCCCGCCGAGCGGACCACGGGTCCGGGCACCCGCGTCGTCGTCCGGCTCGTCCGCATCCTCGACGACGCCCACGCCGCCGGCACCCTCCGCATCCCCACCACCGTCGCCGTGCCGGACACCCTCACCGCCGACCTGGGCCGGATCCGCGCCGAACTCGGCACCGGCGTTCCCGACGCCGTCCTCGCGCGCGGCGTACTGGTCTGGGCCGCCCTGTTCGGGTCCGTGAACTTCGAGGTCTTCGGCCAGTACGGCACCGACACCTTCACCGACCCCGGGCAGCTGTTCGACCATCACCTCGCGGTGCTCGCCGAGACCGTCGGGCTGTCCTGAACAACTCCCCCGCCTTGCCGCCACGCGCCGTCGGCGACGGTGGGATGATGTCGGGGTGGCGCAGCATCAGGACGAACCCGAGGACCGCACGGCACCGGCGACACCGGCCGTCCGGCCCGGAACCCTGCTCGTGTCGGCCACCGACCTCGTCGAGCCGACCTTCCGGCGAACGGTCGTCTACATCATCGAGCACGGCGACGTGGGCAGCCTCGGCGTGGTGCTCAACCGCACCAGCGACACCGCGGTCCAGGCCGTGCTGCCGCAGTGGACGGCGCTCAGCGCCGATCCGAAGGCGCTCTACGTCGGCGGCCCCGTCCGGCGCGACTCGGCCCTGTGCCTGGGCACGCTGCGCGTCGGCGTCTCCGTCGAGGGCGTGCCGGGGGTGCGCCGGATCGACGGGCGGGTGGTCATGATCGACCTCGACTCCGACCCGGCCGTCATCGGCCCGCTCGTGGAAGGCATCCGCATCTTCGCCGGCTACGCCGGGTGGAGCGCCGGCCAGCTCGATGGCGAGCTCCGCAACGACGACTGGATGGTCATCTCCGCCCTCCCCCAGGACATCCTCGGACCGCCGCGAGTCGACCTGTGGGCGCGGGTGCTGCGCCGGCAGCCGCTACCGCTCGCATTGCTGGCCACCCACCCCATCGAGGTCGAACGGAACTGAGCGACCCGGCGGTCAGTGCGCGAAGTGCTGCTCGCTGGAGTGCCGGAGCGGTCCCTCCTTGCGCAACTCGGCGCACACCCGCTCGAGGTCGGCGAACAGCTGCCGCGCGAGGTCGGCGCTGAACCCCTCCCGGACCACGATCCGCAGGACTGCCACATCCTGGGCATCGGCCGGCATCGTGTAGGCCGGCACCTGCCAGCCGTGCGTCCGCAGCTCGTGCGAGACGTCGAAGACGGTGAAGCCCGGATCCCCGGTGAGCTCGAACGCGATCACCGGGATGGCGGTGCCGTCGGAGATCAGGCGCATCCCCTCGATCCCGGCGATCTGCCCGGCCAGCCGGCTCGCGGTGGACCGTAGCGTCTTCATCACCCGGCGGTACCCGTCGCGGCCGAGCCGCAGGAAGTTGTAGTACTGGCCGACGATCTGGTTCCCGGGCCGGGAGAAGTTCAGGGTGAAGGTCGGCATGTCCCCGCCGAGGTAGTTGACCCGGAAGACCAGATCCTCGGGCAGGTACTCCTTGTCGCGCCACACCACGAACCCGATACCGGGGTAGGTCAGGCCGTACTTGTGCCCGCTGACGTTGATCGACACCACCCGCGGCACCCGGAAGTCCCACTCCAGTTCCGGATGCAGGAACGGCACGACGAATCCTCCGCTCGCCGCGTCGACGTGCAGCGGCACGTCGGGACCGCCCTCGTCGGCCACGTCGTCGAGCATCCCGGCGATCTCGGCCACCGGTTCGAGCTCACCGGTGTACGTGGTGCCGAGGATCGCGACGACACCGATCGTGTTCTCGTCCAACGCCTCCCGCACCTGCTCGGGGGTGATCACGTAGCGGCCGGGCTCCATCGGCAGGTACCTCGCCTCCACGTCGAAGTAGCGGCAGAACTTCTCCCACACCACCTGAACATTGCTGCCCAGCACCAGATTCGGGCGTGAGGTGTCGTCGCCCGCCGCCTGCCGCCGGGCCCGCCAGCGCCACTTGAGCGCCAGGCCCGCGAGCATCACCGCTTCGCTCGAGCCGATCGTGGACACACCCGTCGCGGACGCCGGATCGACGTCGGACAGTCCCGGCGCGTGGAACAGGTCGGCGACCATCGCCACGCAGCGTTCCTCGATCGCCGAGGTCGCCGGGTACTCGTCCTTGTCGATGAGATTCTTGTCGAACGTCTCGGCCATGAGCACATCGGCCTGCGGCTCCATCCACGTGGTGACGAAGGTGGCGAGATTCAGCCGCGAACTGCCGTCGAGCATCAGCTCGTCGTGGATGTACCGGTACGCCTCCCCCGGATCCATCGAGTGCTTCGGCAGCCGCAGCGCCGGAACCGGCTCACTGTCGATGCGCCCGGTGTACGCCGGTTCGAGGACTCCGTCTGGGTGCAACTGCTTCCGATGGCTCACGTCGGCCTCCGTACTCGTCGGCAATCGCTCCCATTAGACCGGATCAGCCGCGTACGCGCGGGCTGTTCGCGTAGCCCGCGTCCTCGGATCGCACCGATCAGCGACGATCGGCGAGGGTGTTGAGCGCGCCGGCCATGCGCTCGGCCTGCGACGCGGTGACGGTGAACTCCTGCCCTCCGGCGACGGTGACCACGAGCGCGGGACCGGTGATCGTGACGAGGCCGTACCGGCCCCGGCCCCTGGCGCGCAGTCCCCACCCGCCCCAGTCCTGGAAGGGACGCACGTGAGCGACCTTCGCGCCGACGATCTCGTCGAGACCGTAGTCCACCGCGGTCATCCCGAGGTTCTGCACCCGCACGCCCGTGTCGTCGACGACGACGCGGAACCGCAGCAGGCTCAGCACGAGCACGGCGACCGGCAGGAAGATCGCCAGCGGCCACCAGCTGCGCGCCGCGCCGCACACGAGGACCGCGGGGGCCAGGACCAGCGCCGCGAGCACGAGGGTGGTGCGCGTTCCGGTGCCGACCTGCTCGACGATCGGCAGCTCGACCGGGCCGCGCGGCAGCGCCGGATCGGGGCGGGCGACGGCGGATCGCCGGACCCGGTGGTCCCGCAGCAGCGACGCCCCGAGTATCCCGACGGCGACGCCGAGCGCGACGCCCGCCCCGATGCTCCACATCGGCAGCTGCGCCTGCTCGGCCGGCGCGTCCAGTTGGCCCACGAGCACCGTCGCGTACAGGGCGAACAGCAGGCCGGTCACCCCGAGACCGAGCACCAGCATGTAGCGCCGCATCATCAGCATTGCGGGGGCCAGCGCCGCGATCGCGCTGCAGCCGCCGCCGACCAGCAGGATCACCAGCGCCATCGTCCACGAGAACGACGCCGGGTCCGAGAATCCGTCCGGTGCCGACCCGGACCAGTGCGTGGCGATCCGCGGGGGCAGGCGCGACTCCCACAGTCGCGGCAGCAGCAGCGCCGCCCCGGCGGCGACGAGGGGCAGCCCCAGCCCGAACAGGGCCCCGGCGGGGTCGATCACGCGGCGGGTGGTCACGGGCCCAGCGTAGGGAACGGTGAACCGCCGCCGCCCGCCCTCCCGATCTCCCCCGAATGTGGGATTGAGCGCCGCCCTCGCCGGTCGCACGCTCGAAAGCAAGGGTTCGAGCACGACGGGATCGAGGTCGACGACATGACCACCACCAAGTCCACTGCATTGACCGACGACGACATGGACGTGATGACGCTGCTGCACGCCGCGTTCCGCCGCGACGCCACGCGCCTGGCGCACGTGGCCCAGACCTACGGCACCGAGAACGACGAGACGCACGACGCCCTGCTCGTCGGGTGGCGCGGCTTCAGCCGGGAACTGCACCACCATCACCGGATCGAGGACACCCACATCTGGCCGCTGATGCGCCGCAAGCTCGCGGACCGCCCCGACGACCTCGCGGTGCTCGACGACATGGAGGCCGAGCACTCCCTCATCGATCCCACGCTCGCCGCACTGGAGGACGCGTTCGACGACCGGGAGCACGGCCCGCGGCAGGTGCCGCATCGGATCGACGACCTCGTGGCGCTGCTGCAGTCGCACCTCGCGCACGAGGAGCGCGACGCGTTCCCGCTCATCAAGGAGGTGATCACCGCGCAGGAATGGCAGGCGCTGTCCAAGGCCGCCGTCAAGGAACTGGCCTACAGCGACATCGCGCAGCTGGGTCCGTACGTCGTCGAGGGGGCCACCCCCGAGCAGGCCCGCCGCGTGCTGAGCGAGCTGCCCGTGCCGCTGCGGCTCGTGCACCGGTTCTGGTGGAACCCGCGCTACCGGCGCGTGCGGCGCTGGGAATGAGCTTCGCAGGCCGAGTCGCCGAGGGGCGCGCGGTTCAGCTCTTCGGGGCCGAAGCCGGCTCCGGGGAACGTCGTTCGGTGAAGAAGCCGTCGGGGCCGATGCGCTGACCGAGGCGCGGTGCGTACTCGGTGTGGGCCAGCTTGGCGACGAGACTCGCGCGGCTGTTGACGCCGGTCTTGGCGAACACGGCCTTGAGGTGATCCTGCACCGTGTACGGGCTGATGCCCAGGACGCGGGCCATCTCGTGACGGGTCCTGCCGGCGAGAACCTGCGTGAGTACCTCCGACTCGCGCCGGGTCAGCCCGTGTGCTGCCGCGGCCAGGCTCACGATCTCCGGGAGTTGCGCCCGCTCCACGGTCATCAGCACGCGCCGCGGCGGGTGCTCGCCGTCGAACCGCCCGACGCGGATCACGACCCACTCACCGTCGAGGGTGCGGGCCCGCAAGACCGCGGAATCCGTCCCGGATCGCCGCAGCCACAGTGCTGCCGACACCGCGGGCGCGGTGGGCACGGGCCTGCCGGGCGGCCCCCAGCCGAGCCGTTCGAAGTACTCGAGTGCGGGGACGGTGATCGACTCGAACTCGTCGTCGGGGCCGACGATCGCGACGGCAGGTCCCTCGGAGCCGGGGTGGGGGGTGCGGGTGCCGTCGCGGAACAGGGTGGTGCGCAACCCCTCCCCGATGTCGGTGAGCACCGTGCCCAGGGTCTCGAGCTCCTCGTCGGCGAACTCCGGGCCGGGCCGCCTGCTCATCGTGCACGCGCCCCAGCAGGCTCCGTCGCGGCCGCGGAAGAGCATGCGTACCTCGTCCTGCATCCCGTAGGGCGCGAGCAGTTCGGCATACTGCCGGCTGCTCCTGACGCGGTTGCCGGTCACCTCGCGGAGCGTCCGGATGGGGACCTCCCGGTGCAGCAGCGAGTCGAACCGGCCCGGTTGGGGGTCCTCGCCGTACTCGAACTCGAGGGCGGACGCATAGGCCCGCGGAACCTCGTATCCGCGGGTCGTCAGTGTGGTCGGGACGAGAGCCGCGGGATCGATGGTGGCCAGACAGACCCCGTCGTACGGCACCCGGGCGCGGATCGCGTCCAGGACGACCTCCCGGAACTCGGCGGAGTCCGTCGCCGCGGCGGCCGCGTCGCGGATCGTCGACTTCAGCCGGGCACCGGCCAGTGCCGGAGTCACCCTGTCAGTATCTCCCCCGGACGCGGGGTTGAGAACCTCTCGACCGGAGGGAACCGCGCTCAGGCGGTCACCCTGCGCCGTGCGCTGCGCTCAGGCGGTCACCCTGCGCCGTGCGCTGCGCTCAGGCGGTCGGCTCGCAGGCGCCGCGCAGGCTGCACGCCCCGCACGACGTGCCGCACCCGGCGGTCTCGGCCGGTGCGCTGGCCGCCGCGACGCGGGCGCCGATGGAGCCGCCCACACCGGCGGTGAAGAAGGCCGCGATCACGGCACCCACGACGGCGATCAGACCCGGGACCGTATCGAGCGCGAGCGCGCCCACGCCGCCGAGGACGAGCAGGCCTGCCGCACCGAGCTGACTGGGGGCGGCGACCTTGTTGGCCAGGGCAAACGTCGTCTCGTCGCGCAGGGCGTCGGCGGTGCGCACGCCCGCCCACCGGTTACGCGGCAGCCGCCCGGTCAGTCCGGCGACGGCGATCCCGCCGACGGCGAGAGCGAGCACGAACAAGACGATGGCGACGATCAGCACCCCTCGAGGATACGTGGGAGGCACAGCCGCTGGTCGGGCCGGGTCGGGCCAGGCTCTACCCTGGTCGGAGGTAAATGACGTCAGCCAAGTAGATAGCGACCACCGTGACTCGTCCTGCGCAGCCCTCCACACCGTCGTCCGACGCCACCCCGCAACACCGATACACCGCCGATCTCGCCGGCCGGATCGAGCGGCGTTGGCAGGATCTGTGGCGTGAGCGCGGCACGTTCAACGCGCCGAACCCGGTCGGCCTGCTCGCCGGCGACGTTCCCGAGGACAAGCTGTTCGTGCAGGACATGTTCCCCTACCCGTCCGGGTCGGGCCTGCACGTGGGTCACCCCCTCGGCTACATCGCCACCGACGTGTACGCCCGGTACCACCGCATGCTGGGCCACAACGTCCTGCACACGCTGGGCTACGACGCGTTCGGGCTGCCGGCCGAGCAGTACGCGGTGCAGACGGGCACGCACCCGCGCACCACGACCGAGGCGAACATCGAGAACATGCAGCGGCAGCTGCGCCGGCTGGGGCTGGGCCACGACGAGCGCCGCTCGGTCGCGACGACGGACGTCGACTTCTACCACTGGACCCAGTGGATCTTCCTGACGATCTACAACGCCTGGTACGACCCGGAGCAGAACAAGGCGCGCCGCATCGACGAGCTCGCCGCCGAGCTCGACGCCGGCACCCGCACCCTCGCGGACGGACGCGACTGGGCGTCGCTGTCGAAGGCGGAGCGGCTCGCCGCCCTCGACGAGTACCGGCTGGTGTACCGCTCGGACTCCCTCGTCAACTGGTGCCCGGGTCTGGGCACGGTGCTGGCCAACGAGGAGGTCACCGCCGAGGGCCGCTCCGAGCGCGGCAATTTCCCGGTGTTCCGCAAGCACCTGCAGCAGTGGATGATGCGGATCACCGCCTATTCCGACCGCCTCATCGACGACCTCGAGTACCTGGACTGGCCCGAGAAGGTCAAGACCATGCAGCGCAACTGGATCGGGCGCTCGCACGGGGCGCAGGTGACGTTCGCCGTCCGGGGCGAGCCAGGCGCCGGGGAATCCGCCGCCGGCCGTCCGGATGCCACGATCGAGGTGTTCACCACGCGCCCCGACACGCTGTTCGGCGCGACCTACGTCACGCTGGCGCCCGAGCACGCACTCGTCGACGAGATCGTCGCCTCTGCATGGCCGGAGGGTGTCGACGAGCGCTGGACCGGTGGCGCCGCCACCCCGGCCGAGGCCGTCGCCGCCTACCGGGCGTCGATCGCCGCGAAGTCCGATCTCGAGCGGCAGGAGAGCAAGGAGAAGACCGGCGTCTTCCTCGGCGCCTACGCCGTCAACCCGGTGAACGGGCAGTCGCTGCCCGTGTTCATCGCGGACTACGTGCTCACCGGGTACGGCACGGGCGCGATCATGGCCGTGCCCGGCCACGATCAGCGCGACTGGGAGTTCGCCACCGCGTTCGGCCTGCCGATCGTGGAAGTGATTGCGGGCGGAGATATCTCGGAGGAGGCGTACACCGGCGACGGGGCGCTCGTGAACTCCGGCTACCTGAACGGGCTGAGCGTCGCCGACGCGAAGAAGGCGGTCGTCGCGAAGCTCGAGGAGTCGGGTGCGGGCACCGGCACCATCCAGTACAAGCTGCGGGACTGGCTGTTCGCCCGGCAGCGGTACTGGGGAGAGCCGTTCCCCATCGTCTACGACACCGACGGCAACCCGCACGCTCTGCCGGAATCTGCTCTGCCGGTGGAACTTCCGGACGTCGAGGACTATGCGCCGGTGTCGTTCGATCCCGAGGACGCGAGCTCGGAGCCGTCGCCCCCGCTGGCCAAGGCCGACGAGTGGGTGAACGTCGAACTCGACCTCGGCGAGGGGCTGCAGCACTACACCCGCGACACCAACGTCATGCCGCAGTGGGCCGGCAGCTCGTGGTACCAGCTTCGCTACATCGACCCGACGAACCCGGACGAGTTCTGCGCCAAGGAGAACGAGGCGTACTGGACCGGTCCGCGCCCGCAGATCCACGGCCCGCACGACCCCGGCGGGGTCGACCTGTACGTCGGCGGTGTCGAGCACGCCGTGCTGCACCTGCTGTACGCGCGGTTCTGGCACAAGGTGCTGTTCGACCTCGGCTACGTCACCTCGTCCGAGCCGTACCGGCGCCTGTTCAACCAGGGCTACATCCAGGCGTACGCGTACACCGATTCGCGCGGCGTGTACGTGCCCGCCGACGAGGTCGAGGAGCGCGACGGGAAGTTCTTCCACCGGGGTGAGGAAGTCCACCGCGAGTACGGGAAGATGGGTAAGTCCCTGAAGAATTCCGTTGGGCCGGACCAGATCTGTGACGACTACGGCGCCGATACGCTGCGTGTGTACGAGATGTCGATGGGCCCGCTGGACCAGTCCCGGCCGTGGGCGACGAAGGACGTCGTCGGGGCGCAGCGGTTCCTGCAGCGGGTGTGGCGGGCCGCGATCGACGAGGAGACCGGCGCGCTGCGGGTCACCGACGCCGAACCGACCGACGAGACGCTGCGCGCCCTCAACAAGGCGATCGCGGGCGTGTCCGACGACTACGCGGGCCTGCGCGACAACACCGCCATCGCCAAGCTGATCGAGTACACCAACCACCTCACCAAGGCGTACCCGGACGGGGCGCCGCGGACGGCGGTGGAGCCGCTCGTGCTCATGCTGGCCCCGGTGGCCCCGCACCTCGCCGAGGAGCTGTGGTCGCGGCTCGGGCGCACCGAGTCGCTGGCCCACGGTCCGTTCCCGGTGGCGGACGAGAAGTGGCTCGTCGAGGACACGGTCGAGTACCCGATCCAGGTCAACGGCAAGGTGCGCAGCCGTATCACCGTGCCGGCCGACGCGGACCGGGAGGCGATCGAGGCCGCGGCGCTCGCGGACGAGAAGATCGCCGCCCTCCTCGAGGGTGCCGCGCCGCGGAAGGTGATCGTCGTACCGGGCAAGATGGTGAACGTGGTCAAGTAGGCGGCTGCGCCGCCGTGGTGTCCTTTCGGATCACCCCCGATCCGGAAGGACCCCACGCACGAAATCGACGACGTCGTCGAGCACGTCGTCACGGTTGGTCTCGTTGAAGATCTCGTGCCGTGCCCCGGGATACACCTTCGACGTCGACCGTGGTCCGGCAAACGTGGCCCAGCCCTCGCGGCTGCCCGGGAGCGGGACGAGCTGGTCGTCCTCGCCGTGCAGCCACAGGACGGGCACGTCGCCGACGGTGCCTGCCCCGGTGACGGCGTCGAGGCAACGCTGCAGTGCCTCGACGGTGGGCCGCTTGAAGGGGCCGTGCCAGACGAGTGGATCGTCCACGTACGCGCGGCCCACCTCCGGGTTGCGCGACAGCGTCGCGGGGTCGATGGGTGCGTCGGGGATCTCCTCCGCCGCGAGCATCGCCTCGAGGGCGGGCCAGCGGCCCAGCACCGGGCCGGACAGCACCACCGCGGTCAGTTCGGAACCGTAGCGCTGCGCGTAGCGGGCGGCGATCAGCCCGCCCATGGAGTGCCCGACGAGCACCACCGGCAGGCCGGGGTGCTCGCTGCGGGCCTTGACGTCGAGCAGACGGAAGTCGTCCACGACCTTCTCGAAGTCCTCGATCAGGACGCGTTCCCCCTCGCTGAGCCCGTGCCCGGCGTGGTCGACGGCGTAGACCACGGCACCGTCGGCGACCAGTCGGGTGGCCACGTATTCGTAGCGGCCGGCGTGCTCGCCGTAGCCGTGGCACAGCAGCACGACGTACCGCGGGTCGTCGTGGACCCAGCACCGGGCGGACAGGGTGCCGGCGTGCCCGGGCAGGGGGAAAGCGGTGGTGTCGCTCATCGAGGCTCCTCACGATGTGGCCGTCTGCCAGAACAGCCAAGCACTGCCGACGGCTTCGGCGCGGTATTCGCGCCGTCGTCGCCCGGGTGTCGCGTCGTCGTGCGGTGCCGGACCCCTGTGACCGGGTCGGCACCGCACGAGGGAACTCGTCGCCGGCCCGATTCGTCGTATTCTGTGACAGGAAGTCGTCGTCTATTGCAGAGAGAGCCATGAGACGCGCCAAGCGCAAACCTCGAAGACCCTCCCCGCCCCCGAGTGACGCCCCGTCCGTCACCGCCCCTCGGAGCCGACCGTGCTGACCGTCCTCGGTATCGCACTCGGCATCCTCGTGGTCCTGGCCATCACGGCCCTGACCGGCTATTTCGTGGCCCAGGAATTCGCCTACATGGCGGTGGACCGGTCCCGGCTCAAGGCGCGTGCCGAAGCCGGCGACGCCGCCGCGGCCCGCGCCCTGTCGGTCACCCGCCGCACCTCGTTCATGCTCTCCGGCGCTCAGCTCGGCATCACCGTGACCGGCCTGCTCGTCGGCTATGTCGCCGAACCGCTCATCGGCAGCGGCCTCGGGGAGCTCCTCGGTGGTGTCGGCATCCCGACCGCGGTCGGGGTGGCGGTCGGCACGGTGCTGGCGGTGTTGTTCTCCACCGTGGTGCAGATGGTCTTCGGGGAGCTGTTCCCGAAGAACCTCGCGATCGCGCGGCCCGAGCCGGTCGCTCGATGGCTGGCGCTGTCCACCACGCTCTACCTGAAGCTGTTCGGCTGGTTGATCCGGTTGTTCGACGCCTCGTCGAACCTGCTGCTGCGCGCGCTGCGGATCGAACCGGTGCACGACGTGGAGCACTCGGCCACCGTCCGCGACCTCGAGCACATCGTGGCCGAATCGCGCGACGCCGGCGATCTGCCCACGGAGTTGTCGACCCTGCTCGACCGGATCCTCGACTTCCCGACCCGCACCGCCGAGCACGCCATGATTCCGCGTGCCCGCGTGGACTACGTCCGCGCGGGGGAACCCGTGATGCGGGTGCTGGCGAGGATGAGCGAGGGCCACACCCGGTACCCGGTCGTCGGCTTCTCCGCCGACGACCTGCGCGGGGTGGTGCATCTGCACGATCTGCTCGCCCTGGACGCGACGACCGGGACGGCCGGGACGGTGTGCCGGCCCGCGGTGATCGTGCCCACGACGCTGCCGCTGCCCGAGGTGCTGGCCCGGTTGACCGAGGGGCAGGAGGAGATGGCGTTGGTGGTCGACGAGTACGGCGGCTTCGCCGGCGTCGTCACCGTCGAGGACATGGCCGAGGAACTCGTCGGGGAGATCGCCGACGAACACGACACCGCCGTCGAGACGCAGGTGATCACCCGCCAGGGTGCGGGCTGGGTCATCCGCGGCGACGTGCACCTCGACGAGGTCGCCCGCACCCTCGACCAGGAGCTGCCCGAGGGCGACTACGAAACCCTCGCCGGCCTGGTCATCGCCGAGTTCGGCGGCCTGCCCGCCGTCGGCGACACCGTCGCGATCCCGCTCGAGCCCGACCCGGCCGATCTGGTGCACGAGAGCGCACCCCCGGCGCGGACGCTGATCGCCGAGGTCCGCGAGATCGACCGGCGCGTGCCGTCCTCGGTGCTGGTGACCGTGCGCACCGACGGCGAGGTGACCGGCGATGAGTAATCCCTGGATCGTGCTCGCCGTGACCGTCGGACTGATCGCGGCGAGCGCCTTCTTCGTCGCGGTCGAGTTCGCGCTCATCGCCGCCCGCCGGCACCGCCTCGAGGACGCCGCCCCGCACAGCCGTGCCGCCCGCGCGGCGCTGCGCAGCGCCTCGGAGCTGTCGGTCCTGCTCGCCGGGTCCCAGCTCGGCATCACCGTGTGCACCCTGGCCCTCGGTGCGGTGACCAAGCCCGCCGTGCACCACTGGCTCACTCCCGTGTTCGAGGACTGGGGCGCTCCGCTCTGGCTGGCCGACGTCGCCGGCTTCGTCCTGGCGCTGATCATCGTGACGTTCCTGCATCTGGTGGTCGGGGAGATGGCCCCGAAGTCCTGGGCGATCGCGCACCCGGAGAAGTCGGCGACCATGCTCGCGCTCCCGATGCGCGCGTTCATGTGGTTGACCCGGCCGGTGATCGTGCAGCTCAACCACCTGGCCAACTGGTGCCTGCGGCGGGTCGGGGTCGTCCCGGTCGACCAGGTCGGCGCCGGACAGGACCCGGATGCGTTGCGGCACCTGGTCGAGCACTCGGCCACCGTCGGCACCCTCGACGAGCGCTACCACGGGCACCTGACCAGCGCGCTCGAACTCGAGGCCCTCACCGTCGGCGACATCGTCCGCCCCAACGCCCGCCCGAGCAGTGTCACCCCTGACGCCACCGCCGCGCAGATCCGGGACACCGCCCGGCGCACCGGGCACCTGCGGTTGCTCGTGCGGGGCAACGGGCACGTCGACGGGGTGGTGCACGTGCGCGACAGCCTGCACGCCGCCGACGGGGTGACCGCCGCCGAGTTGATGCGCCCGGCGCTGACCCTCGAGACGGCGGTGCCGGTGTACGAGGCGCTGCGCACCATGCGCGAGACCCGCAACCACCTGGCCACCGTCACCGACAACGGCCGGGTGGTCGGGTTGATCACCCTCGCCGACGTCCTCGAACGCCTGCTCCCGACGGCCGACGCGGGGGCCTGATCCCCCGGCGTGGGGGTCCCGGTGCGCGGGCCGAGGCGCAGCGGCGGCAACGCCGGGCATTCCCAGTCCCGGCGCGCGCTGCTAACCTCCGTTGCTAGAACACGTTCTAGCAACGGAGGTTTTCGCATGGCCCCGACTCCCGCCGCGATCCGCGCCACCGTCGAGTCCTACATCCGGTCGGTCGCGAAAGGGACCACCGACGAGGTGCTCGCCCTCTACGCCCCCGGTGCCACGGTCGAGGACCCGATCGGCACGGACGTTCGCACCACCGAGGCGTCCCTGCGTGAGTTCTACTCGATGATCGAGCCGCTCACCCAGACCGGCGAGTTGCTCACCCTGAAGATCGCCGCCGGCAACGCGGCCTTCCTGTTCCGGCTCACCACCCACCTCGGTGAGCAGGATCTCGTCATGGAGGTCATCGACGTCATGACCTTCGACGACGACGCGCGGATCACGAGCATGAAGGCCTACTGGAGCCAGGAGGACATGCAGACCCTCCCCGCCTCCTGAACCCGAACTGTTTCACGTGGAACATCCCCCTCCGGAGGCCGTGCGATCGGTATCCGAACCGCCGCCGCGTTCCTAGACTGGGAGCCGTATCCCGCGTCTTCCCGGTGAGGAGACACGACATGGCCGACGGTCCCGGGTGGCCGCCATGACCGGGTCGGCGCTCGTCGACATCCTGCTGGTCCTGGTGTTCGTCCTGATCGGCGGCGTCTTCGCCGGCACCGAGCTGGCCCTGGTGTCGCTGCGCGAGAGTCAGATTCGTGCACTCGAGGAACGCGGCCGGCGCGGCCGCCGGACGGCCGCGCTGGCGAAGGATCCCAACCGTTTCCTGTCCGCGGTGCAGATCGGCGTCACGGTGGCCGGGTTCTTCTCCGCTGCCTACGGCGCCTCGACCATCGCACCGAACCTCGCCCCGGCCCTCGAGTCGTGGGGGCTGCCCGCCGCGGCGGCGAGCGCCGCCGCCCTCATCGGCACCACACTCGTGATCGCCTACCTCTCCCTGGTGCTCGGCGAACTCGTCCCCAAGCGCATCGCCCTGCAGCGGGCCACCGGGGTGTCGCTGCTGACCGCACCGGCCCTGGACCGGTTCGCCACCCTGATGCGACCGGTGATCCGGCTGCTGTCGGTCTCCACCGACGGACTCGTCCGGCTGCTCGGAGCCGACCCGGCGCGCCGGAGCGAGGAGATCACCCACGAGGAGCTGCGCGAACTGCTGCTCGGCCATTCGGCAGTGCCGGAGGACGAGCGCACGGTGCTCGCGGAGGTGTTCGACGCCGGACAGCGATCGCTGCTCGAGGTGATGCGCCCGCGCACCGAGGTCGACTTCCTGCCCGCCGACACCGCGATCCCGGCGGCGCGCGAACAGGCGCTGGCGGGTACGCACAGCCGGTACCCCGTCGTCGGATCGTCGCTCGACGACGTCGTGGGCTTCGTGCACCTGCGCGACCTGCTGCTCGCCGATCCGGCGAACGCCTCGACCGTCGCCGACGTGTGCCGGCCCATCCTCTCGTTGCCCGGCTCCAAACCGGCACTCGCGACACTGTCGCTGATGCGCCGGAACAACGACCAGATCGCCCTCGTCGTCGACGAGTACGGCGGCACCGCCGGGATCGCGACGCTCGAGGACATCGTCGAGGAGATCGTCGGCGAGATCGGCGACGAGTTCGAACCGACCGAGCAGGCCTCGGTCACGCCCGCTCCGGCGCAGCCCGATACACAGCAGGTGGACGGTCTGCTGATCGTCGAGGACTTCGAACGCGCCACCGGGATCGGGCTGCCCGACGGCCCCTACGAGACCGTCGCGGGGTGCATGCTGCACCGCCTCCAGCGCCTTCCACGACTCGGCGACAGCATCACCGTCGACGGCCATCGCCTCACCGTGAGCGAGTTGGACGGCCGTCGGATCGCCCGCCTCCGCCTGACGCCCGAGGGCTGAAGCCGACCGAAACCGCCCGAGATGCGGAGGGGTTCCGCCTACCATGGGCGGGTGGCCGCCGGCACCGCTGCGCGCGGATTCGGGATGGTACTCGCGCTGACTGCGCTCGCCGTGGGGGGATGCTCCACGGACGGTCCGTCGCGAACCGAGCCGGTACGCCTGGACCTCGCGACGTCGCGCGGTGAGCATCCGTGGAGCGTCCTGCTCCTGCCCGACCAGGTACCGGTCGCCGTTCCACCGGCACCGCAGGCCGAGCTTCCCGTTCCCGACGACGGCCCGGTGACGGTGTCCGGAGACCGGACCGGGCTCTACGGCGGCAGCCTGGAGCGCGAGCTGTGCGACCGCGAGCGGCTCGCCGGCACGCTCGAGCAGGACCCGGCCAAGCAGGAGGCCTGGCTCGACGTATTCGACGTCGCCGACGCCCGGGGATACCTGCGCACACTGACGCCGGTGCTGCTGCGTGCGGACACCCGGGTCACCGATCACGAGTATCGCGGCGGGCGCGCGGTGCCCGTGCAGTCCGTCCTCGAGGCCGGAACCGTCGTTCTCGTCGACGACCGGGGCGTCCCCCGCGTGCGGTGTGCACCGGGGAGCCCGCTGCTCTCCCCCGTCCTGTCCTCGGGTCAGGATCTCGAAGGCGAGGGCTGGTCGGGCCTCGACGAGGAACGGCTGTTCGTGGTGCAGCCGGGTGCGGCGCCCGTCGGTGAATTGACCGTCGTCGACGTCACCACAGGCAATCTGCTGGCGGTGCCCATCGGTGCCGGCCCCAAGCAACCGGCACCCGGGGCGATCGACCCGGTACCGCCGCCCGCACCGGAACCGTCTTCCGCGTTGGTGCCGGACGTGGACATTGCGGCGCCCGCGCCGCGGGCCCCGGCGCCACCCCCGGAGCCGCCGCCACCACCGCCGCCGCCACCGCCACCGCCGCCGCCACCACCGCCGCCTCCCCCGCCGCCTGCGCCGGAGCCGCTTCCCCCGGCACCGGCACCTGCTCCGGCGCCTGCCCCGCCGCCACCACCGCAGATCCGCATCCAGCTGCCGAACGGGGCGCCGGTCGTGATTCCGCTGCCGTTCTGACGACGGCTCAGCGGGGCCGCAGCACGATCTCCGTCGGGTGCGCGTCGGCCGGTGTCTGGACCGCCTGGCGCACTGCGCGCGCCACGGTCGACGCCTTCAGGAAGCGTTCCGGTTCGTAGGTCCGGCCCTCGCTCGCGACGATCGCACGCTGCATGTCGGTGTCGATCCGGCCAGGATGCACCGATGTCACCCGCAGCGCCGGCTCCTCCTGCCGCAGGACGTCGGAGAACGCGCGCAACGCGAACTTGCTGGCGGCGTACGCACCCCAGCCGGCCTTCGCGTTCAGCCCGGCCCCCGAGTTGAGCAGCACTACATGGCCGTTCGCGGCCCGCAGCGCCGGCAGGAGCAGACGCGTCAGCTCCACCACCGCCACCACGTTCGACTCGAACATCTCCCGCCACTGCGCGATTCCGCCGTCGGCGATCGTCCCGAGTTCGGCGAGGCCCGCGTTGTGCACCAGCACGTCCAACCGGTCGATGCTCGAGCAGGCCGTGGCCACCGCCTCGTGGTCGAGCAGGTCGACCGGCCACGGCGCCGCCTCCGGGATCTCCTCGCAGATCGCCCGGAGCGACTCCGCGCGCCGGCCCCCGAGCAGCAGGTCGTGGCTGGAGGCGAGTTCCCGGGCGATGGCGGCGCCGACGCCGCGGCCGCCACCGGTGATCAGGGCTGAAGGTCGCATGCGACGACCCTAGGTGAGGATCCCGGTCGACGCGCCGTCCGCGACCGACCCCACGCGCGGCGGCCGCGGAAAGTGCATCTCCACAAGCGCTTTCGGCCGCGACAGCAGATACTCGCGCAGCACGTTGCGCACCCGGGTGCGCAGCCGGCAGTCGCACCCGGCCACCACGCCGGCCATGTCGATCCCCGCGCGCCGCCCCAGCGCGACGGCCCGCGGAAGATGGAAGTCCTGGGTGGCGATCAGGGCCGTCGTCACGCCGTAGACCTGTGCGGCGCGATGGCAGGTGTCGTATGTGTCGAGCCCGTAGGGGTCGGTGGCGATCACTTCCCGTCGCACGCCGTGCGCCACCAGATAGCCGGTCATCGCCGCGATCTCGTCCCCGGACCGGCCCCCCGCGTCGCCCGAGACGAGCACGCTGCGGGCGCGGCCGTCCGCGAGCAGAGCGACGGCGACGTCGAGGCGCCCGCGCAGCATCGGCATGGGCCATCCGTTCCGGACCCGGGCACCCGGCACGATCACCACCGGCGCCGTCGGCGCGTCGGCGAGGGTGTACAGCCGCCCCGCCGCGGGCGCCGCAACCCGGGCCGAGACCCCGGCCAGCGCCAGCGTCCCTCCGGCCACCCCGATCGCGGTTCCGGTCACCGTCCGCCGCCACCTCGCATTTGTGCGCATGCGCCCCACGCTACGGACCGCCGTGGCGAGAATGGACGCATGGACCCGGTGGACGCCCTGCGGGAGGTCGCGTTCTGGCTCGAACGCGACCGGGCCGAGAGCTACCGCGTGAAGGCCTACCGCCACGCCGCCGACGTCGTCGCCCGGTTGAGCCCCGAGCAGCGCGCCGCCCGGCGCCGTACGGACAGCTGGACCGCCCTCGCCGGCGTCGGCCCGAAGACCGCCACCGTGATCCGGGAAGCCTTCGACGGGGTGCCCGCGTACCTGCAGCAGCTGCGCGCGGAGGCCGAGCCGATCGGCCGCGGCGGCGCGGAACTGCTGGAGGCCCTGCAGGGCGATCTCCACGTGCATTCGGACTGGTCGGACGGTGGCAGCCCGATCGCCGAGATGATGCGGACCGCCGCGGCACTCGGGCGCCGATACTGCGCGCTCACCGACCATTCCCCCCGGCTGAAGGTGGCCAACGGGCTCACGGCCGAGCGGTTGCGCACCCAGTTGGGGGTCGTCGCCGACCTCAACCGCGTCCTCGCGGACAGCGGCCGCCCCTTTCGCATTCTCACCGGGATCGAGGTGGACATCCTCGACGACGGCACCCTCGACCAGGACGAGGGTCTGCTCGCCGAACTCGACGTCGTGGTGGCGAGCGTGCACTCGAATCTGCGGGCCGACCGGGCGGTCATGACGAAGCGGATGCTGAAGGCGGTGCAGAACCCGCACGTCGACGTGCTCGGGCACTGCACGGGCCGGCTGGTGCAGGGTGGTCGCGGCACCCGCCCGGAGTCGCGGTTCGACGCCGAGGCGGTGTTCTCGGCGTGCCGCGACCACAGCACCGCGGTGGAGATCAACGCGCGCCCCGAGCGGCAGGACCCGCCCGAGCGGCTGATCGACCTCGCGCTGAATCTCGGTTGCCGCTTCGCGATCGACACCGACGCACACGCACCCGGACAGCTGGACTGGATCGGGTACGGCTGCGAACGGGCCGCCGAACGCGGGGTCGAGGCCGGGGACGTGATCAACACGTGGCCGGTCGAGGACCTGCTCGCCTGGACCGCCGGCCGGACGGGTTGACGGGTCAGCCGGTGGCCACCTCGTCGGCCGGGACCGTGGCCGGCGGGCGGCACTCGGCGTCGAGGAGGACGCGGGCGTCGGCGGCGAACCGGCGGACCTGTGCGTCGGTCCAGACCTGGGCGGGCACTCCCCCGCCGAGCAGGTCCCTGGCCAGGGCCGGGGACTGCCCGAGCGGTGCGTCGCTGCCGGCGATGACGATGTTGCCGTAGCGGCGGCCCTTGAGCATCGCCGGATCCGCGATGATCGCGGTGTGCTCGAAGATGCTGCCGATGGTGGCCGCCTCCCGCCGGGCGGTGGTCAGATCCCGGGTGTCACCACAGTTGACGACGTAGACGCCGCCCGCATCGAGCACCCGGCGGGCGTGCCGGGTGAACTCGACCGTGGTCAGCGCGACGGGCGTCCGGTTGATCGCGAAGACGTCGCGGACGATCACGTCGCGGGTCGCGTCGGTCAGCGAGGCGAGGACCGCCCGCGCCTCCCCCACCCGGATCCGCAGCAGCGGGGCACGGGGCAGGTCGAACCAGTCCCGGACGAGTTCGGCGAGCCGGCCGTCGATCTCGACCACCACCTGCCGCGCGTTCGGATAGGTGGCGGCGAGGTAGCGGGCCATGGAACAGGCCCCTCCGCCGAGGTGCAGCACGCGCAGCCGCTCGTCCCGGGGCCGCTGTGATTCGAGCAGTTGCGCGATCCACCGCATGTACTCGAATTCGAGCAGCGTGGGATCGGCGAGATCGATGTGGGAGCTGGGCACCCCGTTGACCTCGAGCACCCAGCCGTCCGGCAGGTACCGGTCCTTGACGAGCTCGCAGGTGCCGGTGTCGATGTCGTAGATGCCCTCGGCCGGACCGCGACCGGACCCCGGCGCGGCCCGACGCTCCCGCTGCCTGCCCATGACATCGAGGGTAGCCGGGCCGCGAGGGCCGTCGGGATCCGGTCTCCGGGCGCGCTCGGTCGGCGCGCTCCGAGGGTTCCTGGCCGAGGGAACCGAGCGCGCCTACGCGAAGGACTACCGACTGTTCTTCGGGTTGCTGTATCGGCGCGAGAAGTACTGGGACGAGACCGATTACGAGGAGATCTACGACGACGAGTTGTGGCGTCGGCGGTCGGTGGACAACTCGCGCCGCATCGGCGGCAGCACATGGGCGCGGTAGTTGTCTGTGTTCAAGCACGGGATTTGTTGTGCGACAGTGGTTTACAGCTGTATGGAGGTGGGGGACCGCTGCCACCGGACGGCGTGGGAGGACCGCCTCGACCGTCGCGTGAGGACCCGATCCGGGTGATCGGCGAAAGGGAACGCCCCCTCCCGCCGCCCACGGCGTGTCCCGCTCTGTGTCATCGGGTTCATGGTGCATCGCCGGTGTCGCGCGTGAGGGCCTACGTGAGCGCACGGAATGTCGGATATGTTGTCCGACAATGTCTCTGCGCAGCAGGGCTGCGGCTCGCCGACCGCCCCCCGTCCGGCGAGCCTGGTAGCTCTCTAGCTGATGTGAAGCTTGCAAGCAAGCACTCCGAGGGGCGACTGTCTCACAGTCGCGTTGCACTCCAGGCGCGGGGTCAACCGAGAGGCGGTCATCCCATGCAGAAGAAGACGCCGAGCGCTTCGACGCTGGAAGAACCACAGTTCATGAAGACGGCGGGGCTGCGTGTCCGCTACCGAGTCCGGGGCGACGGGCCGGCCCTGCTGATGATCAACGGTATCGGCCTCCCCCTGGAGTTCTGGCGTCCACTCGAGGCCCGGCTCGGGCGGTTTCGGACCATCACGGTCGACCCGCCGGGCTCGGGGCATTCCTCGGTCCCCCGCGGCCGCTTCGGCGTCCGCGAGCATGCGGGCGTCATAGATGATCTCCTCGAGCACCTCGGGATCGACTCGGCCGGCGTGCTCGGCCTGGCGTTCGGCGGGATGGTGGCGCAGGAGCTGGCGCGCCGGAGTCCCGGACGCGTCGAGAGGCTCGCGCTTGCCTCGACGAACTGCGGCCTGGGCGGCATGCCCAGCCCGCCGAGGGCGCTGACCGCCGTCTTCAACCCGGTGAGCTTCTACTCCCCGGCGTATTTCCGCAAGGTCGCCCCGCTGATCTACGGCGAGGGGATCGTCGACGATCCCGCGCTCCTCGACGAGCACCTCGAGATCCGCCGGGACTGCCGGCCGTCGTTGCGGGGCCATGTCGTCCAGCTCCGCGCGGCCTTCGAGTGGACCAGTCGACCGTGGCTGCGCCACCTGCCGATGCCCGTGCTCGTGATCGCGGGGAGCGACGATCGGCTCGTGCCGACCGTCAACGGCCGGATCATCGCCAAGGCCGTCCCTCACGGCCGCCTGGAGATCATCGACGGGGGCAGCCACCTGTGCGTGCTCCAGGAGACCGCCCGGGCGGCGCAGCTCATCGGGGACTTCCTCGATGAGGACTGAGCCGGCCGCGCCCTGCGATACTGCGCACGTGTTCCACGGGCTTCGAGCGTGTGTTCAGCCCCGAGCGTGTCAGTAAACTCGCGTGTATGAGGAGACCGTCGGCACAGCTCGGGGAAATCATCCGACGGCAGCGAGAATTCAACAAGTTCACCCTGCGGCAGTTCGCCGAGATGGCCGGGATCTCGAATCCGTACCTCTCGCAGATCGAGCGCGGACTGCGCGCCCCCTCGGCAACCGTCATCGATGCCATCGCACGCTCGCTGAACATCAGCGCCGACATTCTCTACGAGCAGGCCGGCTTTCCCGTGGGCGACCGCGAGGGCGACGACGCACGTGCACGAATCGAAGCCGCCCTCGAGGCCGACCCGGCCCTCGCGCCTCGACAGCGACGCGCCCTGATGGAGATCTACGACGCCATGGTGATGGCGGGTCCGGTTCCTCGCCCGCGCCGCCGCAGTTAGTCCTCGCCGCGTGATGCTCGGCAGTCGATCCGCACCAAGGATTCGAGGTTCCAGATCACGGCGGGTGGGATGCCGCGCCTGCCGACGATCCTGACGAAGCAGACGAGCTATGTGGCGGTTGCGGCTGGGGGCTGATAGTCGGCGTCGGGTAAGGGGCGTCGGCAGATTTCGTGGGCTTCGTCGGCCGAGACGCCGAACATGCGCAACAGGTCCTCGGTGACCTGGTCGGTGGCCTCCGCGTCGTCACGTTCGGGGTGGTCGTGCAGCAGTTGACCCAGGCATAGCGCGGCGCCTGCTGCGATTGTCATGGCCAGTTCGGGATCGCGCACGCTGAACCGGCCCGACCGGGCAGCTGCCTCGATGTCCCGGCGAGCTCTCGGCGCCAGGCCCTTGTCCGAGCCGATCAGACTCAGACCGTTGCTGAGCAGAACCTTGCTCAGCTCGGGATTCCTGCGATGGAGGCGTCCGGTCAGACGGAAGCTCTGCGCAAAGACCTGGGCGGGGTCGTCCAGATCTGCGGTCAGTTCGTCGAGCACCGCCCCATGGCGGTCGAGGGCCTCCTCCACGGCAGCGTGGAAGAGCTCCTCTTTGGTCTGGAAGTGGTTGTAGAAGGACCCCATCCCGACATCTGCGGCTTGGGTGATCTCGAGAATCGGGGCGGTCGGTTTCCCTGCCGCCATGAACGACTGGGCTGCGCGTACGAGTGCGGCGCGGGTGCGCGCCTTGCGCCGGTCCAGACGGTTCGGTGCATCGGTGTTCTGCTCGGTCATGCCTGCGTGCCCTTCTCTCTGATCCGTCCGACCTGGCCTTACCCTACGGCGCGTCATCAATTGTGACGAATTCCTCAAAAACTCTTGACTGACGATATCTTCGTAAGTGACGATATCGTCATAACTTGAAGGGAGTGGTCCATGAGTGTCCACCATGACCCGCATTCCGGACTGCACAGTGAGCAGGGCGCGCTGGCGGGCGAGCACCGGGGGAAGGCCGCCGAGCCGATCATCAAGGTGTTCGACCTCGCGTGGCTGGAGTTCGAGAAGCCCGACCTCGATCGGGCGGAGGCGTTCGCCCATGCCTTCGGTTTTGCGACGGCGCTCCGAACGGCGCACGAACTACAGTTGCGCGGCACAGACCCCGGTTCGCCCTGCGTGCTCATCCGCCGAGGCCCGCGTTCGCGGTTCGTCGGTCCCGCCTTCCGGGCAGCCGACTCGACCGACGTGCTGCGACTCGCGGACGCAGTCGGAGGTGCGGTCGTGCCCCTCCCCGAGAGCCTCGGCGGGATCGCTGTCGATCTCGTGGATCCAAGCGCTCTCGGAGTCCGCGTGGTGTCCGACACGTTCGAGTTGCCGGCGCTGGCCGCCCAGGCTCCGCTCCACTTCAATTTCGGACACGACCGCGGGCGGGTGAACGCCACCCAGCGGCCACCCCGCGCGCCGGCCACCGTGCAACGGCTCGGTCACGTCGTGCTCCAGACGACGAAGTACCTCGAAACGCTCAACTGGTACCTCGAGCACCTCGGACTGATCGTCAGCGACTTCCTCTACTACCCGGGGCAACGGGCCCGGGGCCCGATCATGAGCTTCATCCGCTGCGACCGGGGTGCCACGCCCACCGACCATCACACTCTCGCGATGGTTCTCGGCCCGGCCAACCGCTATGTGCATTCGGCATATCAGGTCGCCGACCTGGACTCCCTCGCGGCGGGAGGCGAGTACCTGCTCGACCGGGGCTACCGCCGGTCCTGGGGCATCGGCCGGCACATCCAGGGCAGCCAGATCTTCGACTACTGGCGCGACCCCGACGGATTCATGGTCGAGCACTTCAGCGACGGCGATCTCTTCGACAACACGCTCGAGGCGGGCTGGGCACCGATGACCGCGTCCGGACTGGCCCAGTGGGGGCCGCCCGCCACCAAGGACTTCCTCGGACTGAGCCCCGGTCGGGACTCACTCCAGGAACTGCGCGCCATCGCCCTCGCGCTGCGCGCCGACAACGAATTCGACCTCCACCGCCTACGCGGCCTTCTGAAAGTTGCCAGCTCATGACCATCTCTGTCCTCCGCACCGCCGACGCCTGGTGGGTCGTCACACCGACGGGTGCTGCCCGGGTAGACACCGAGGCCACCACCACCGCTCAACTGCTGGCCGACCGACCAGCCGTCGAGGCAGCGGCGTCCAGCGAGGGCACCGTGCCCGTCGAGACCCTCTCGTTGCTCTCCCCGGTCACCGCCCCCTGCCGTGTGGTCGCACAGATGACGAACTTCGCCTCGCACGTCAAGGACGCGGGGATGAACCCCGACACCATTCCGTTGACCTTCTTCCGAAAGGCATCCGGTTCGATCGGCGGTCCCCACGACGACGTGATCCGTCCTGCCCATGTCCGGCTACTGGACTACGAGGTGGAGATCGGGCTCGTCTTCGGGCGTGAACTCCCCGTCGGCACCACGATCACCGCAGACACTCTCGCCGATCACGTCGCCGGCCTGGTTGTCACCAACGACATCTCCGCGCGCGACGTCCAGCTTCCCAAAACGCAGTTCTACGAGGCCAAGTCGTACCCGACGTTCACCCCGGTCGGCCCCGCGCTCGTACTGCTCGATGCCGACGAACTGAAGCGGTTCACCGACCTGCGCCTGCGGCTCTGGGTCAACGGTGAGCCTCGCCAGAACATGACCGTTGCCGACATGATCTACCAGCCGGCCGAGACTCTGCAGGCGCTGACCCGGTTCCAACGCCTCGATGCCGGAGACCTGCTGCTGACCGGAACACCGGTCGGGACGGCGCTGAGCGCCCCACCGAAGCCGATCGAAATCCTCTCCTCTCTGCTGCCGCCGGCCGTCAAATGGAAGCTCTTCTTTGCGGGCCAGGCCCGGAATTCGAACTATCTGCAGGACGGCGACGTCATCGAAGCCACCGTCGCCACAGACGACGGGACGATCGACTTGGGGCGGCAGCGCACGGTGGTGAGGTACGCGCGATGACCACCGACCTGCTGTGGCCGCGGTACGCAGCGCCCACGGATGTGACGGCGATCGAGGCCGTGCCGCTGCGAGATCGGGGGCTTCCGGAGTCCACCTATGCCTTGCTCACCCGAGCGGCCCGCATGTGGCCGGACCGCCTCGCGCTCACCGTCCTCCCGGACGCCGCACGGTGGCGGGAGCCGTTGCAGCGCAGTTTCTCCGAACTACTCGACGATGTTCACCGCTACGCGAACCTGCTCCATCGTCTGGGCGTGCGGCGCCACGACCCGGTCGCCTTGATGGCGCCCAACTGCGCCGAACTGATCCCCGCGACTCTCGCCGCGCAGCTTGCCGGCATCGCTGCCCCCATCAACGCGGCACAGTCGCAGCAGCACATCGCTGAACTGTTACGCCGCTCAGGTGCCCGGGTACTCGTCGCGGCCGGTCCGGAACTTGCGGCCGACACATGGGAGGTCGCGCACGAGATTGCCGTGAGCGGAGGGGTGGATGCAGTGCTGGTCCTCAGGCCCACCGGTGCCGCCGGCGTCCCTGCGGACCTGCCCGAAGTCGACGGAGTGCGGATCGGCTATTTCGGTGCGCTGTCGGCCGACATCGACTCCTCCGGCTTCGCCGGTGATCCCCCCCGTGGGTTCGACATGGCGGCACTGTTTCACACCGGTGGTACCACCGGTGTTCCGAAGCTGGCCGCCCACACCCACGACAACGAGGTCGCCAATGCCTGGATGCTGGCCGCGAACTCGTTGTGGGACCAGGACTCCGTGGTATTCGCCGCCCTGCCGCTGTTCCATGTCAATGCCTTGATGGTCACGCTGTTGGCACCGCTGTTCAAGGGCCAGGGTGTGGTGTGGGCCGGCCCGCTCGGCTACCGCGACCCGGTACTGCTCAGCGAATTCTGGAAGATCGTCGAGCACTACCGCATCGCGTCGATGAGCGCGGTGCCCACCGTATACGCGGCCCTTGCGGAGCGCCCGGTCGACGCCGATATCAGTAGTCTGCGATTCGCCATGGTCGGAGCGTCGCCTCTGCCGACTGCGCTCGTCGAGAAGTTCCGGGAACACACGAGTGTGCCCCTTCTCGAAGGCTACGGCCTGACGGAGGCAACCTGCGCGAGTGCACGCAGCTTCACCGACGCCCCACGACCCGGCGCGGTGGGCCTACGGATGCCCTATCAGCAGGTCAAAGTGGTACGCGTCCGCGAAGACGGCAGCTGGGAAGACCTGCCCACCGGAACGACCGGCGTGCTGGCCATCAGCGGTCCGACGGTGTTCGCCGGCTACGCTGCCGCCCACGACGAACACGGACACGTGCTCGACGGTATGGGCAAACTGGTCGACGGGTGGCTCGATACCGGCGACCTGGCGCGCGTCGACAGCGACGGTTTCATCTACCTGGTCGGACGCGCGAAGGACGTCATCATCCGGGGCGGGCACAACATCGATCCAGCGGTCATCGAAGACGCCCTCCTGGCCCATCCGCAGGTCACCGCGGTCAGCGCGGTGGGACGACCCGATGCCCACGCGGGCGAAGTGCCCGTCGCGTACGTCACCGTTGCCGCAGACGCCGGCATCACCGAGGATGAGCTGCACGCCTGGGCGGGTGAGCGTGTCCCCGAACGGGCCGCGGCCCCCAGAACGGTGACCATCCTCCACGCCTTGCCTGTCACGGCGGTAGGCAAGCCCTACAAGCTCGCACTGCGCGCGGACGCGACACGGCGCGAGCTCGAGCAGGCCCTCGCCACCACCGCAGGGGTCGACAGCATCCATGCGTCCGTAGCGGACGGTTCGATTCTTGCCACTGTCGAGATCGACGGATCTGCCGGCGAACCGGCGGTCAAGGCGATCTTGGACCGATATGCAATCAATTGGAAGGTAATGGTGCGCAAATGATTACCGCATCCCTAGTTCTGGCGGTCTCGCTCGCAGTCCTCTACCTCCTGCTCGGCGTGAGCAAGATGGCGGCAACCTCGCCGATGCGGGAACGGGCAGCCCACGTCGGTATTTCCGTCAGCACGTATCGGGGTATCGGTGCGCTCGAGGTCGCCGGTGCAGCCGGTCTCCTGCTCGGCGGACTCGTGCCGGCGCTCGGCGCCGCGGCCGGCGTCGGGCTCCTGCTCCTGATGGCAGGGGCCGTCGTTACGCACGTACGCAACGGAGATGGATTGCGTGAGATGACGCCCGCCATCCTCGTCAGCGCGCTGATCCTCGCCTACCTCGTCGTCCTGTTCGGATCGATCCGATGAGCGAGCGGGTTGTCCCGGTCGTCATCGTCGGTGCCGGACCCACCGGACTGACCGCCGCCACGCTGCTTGCTCAGCACGGGGTCGAGTGCCTGGTACTCGAGCGCTGGGAGGGCGTCTATGCGCAGCCGCGGGCGGTCCACCTCGACGGTGAGATTCACCGGATCCTGGCGCACCTCGGGATCGCCGACGAGTTCGCGGCGATCTCCCGGCCGTGCCTCGGGTTGCGGCTCCTCGACCGGAACATGCGAATTCTCACCGAGTTCCACCGAGACCCCCGCCCGGGCGTACACGGCTACCCCGAGGCCAACATGTTCGATCAGCCGCAGTTCGAGGAGATCATGCGCGCCAATCTGGAACGGTACCCGGGGGCCTCTCTGCGCGGCGACGTCGAAGTAACCGGGCTGGCCCACGACAAGGCCGGCGGCATTCGCGTCGACTTCACCGACCGAAGCACCGGCGTGCACGAATCGGTACGGACCAGATACGTGTTGGGCTGCGACGGCGCCAACAGCATGGTCAGAGAACAGATTCAGGCAACGATGCGGGATCTGAAGTTCGAACAACGCTGGCTGGTTGTCGACGTCGCCACCACCGCAGACCTCGGCGAGTGGGAGGGCGTGCACCAGGTGTGCGACCCCGTGCGCGCGGCAACATACATGCGGATCGGAAAAACGCGCTACCGCTGGGAGTTCCGTCTGAATCCCGGTGAGAGCGCCGAGGACTATCGCGAAATGGCCCGACTGCATCCCCTCATCTCGCCATGGACAAGGAACACACCGGCCGAAGACCTGGAGCTGGTCCGTCTGGCCGAGTACACCTTTCGAGCCCGAATCGCGGACCGATGGCGCGACCGGCACGTGTTTCTGCTGGGCGACGCCGCCCATCTCACACCGCCCTTCATCGGACAGGGGATGGGGGCGGGGATGCGGGACGCGATGAACCTCGCCTGGAAACTTGCAGGCGTCCTCCGCGGGGATCTGCCTGAGAGCGCTCTGGACACCTACGAGATCGAACGCAAGCCCCACGCACTGGCGCTGATCCGGCGGGCCAAGTTCGTCGGAATGGCCATGACCGAGGGCGGCGAACTCGGTAATCTCATCCGCCGCGTCGCCCTACCGCTGTTGCACCGCGTGCCGGGCCTCAGCGACAAGATCATGGACAACGAGACCCCGGCTCTCCGCCGCTCCAGTCTCATCGAGCGACCCCGACTACGCAGAAGCCGAGCGGGCCGCCTGATCCCGAATCCGGTCCTCGACGAGGGTCGCCGATTCGCCGAGGTCGTCGCCGGCCGGTTCGCGGTGGTCACCTCCGTCTCCCCGACCCCGGAAGAACGCACCGCCATCGAACAACGGGGTGGCACAGTCCTGCTGGCCCGGCCGGATACCGATCTGCACCGCTGGCTACGCCGCGGCCGGGCGCGCGCTGTCATCGTCCGGCCCGACGGCACCGTCCTTCGTAGCGGCAACGAACTGTCCGCCCTCTGCGCCGCCCTGCCCCGCTTCCACACCGACCACTCGCCAACGTTCCTCACACAGTGAGCCACCCCTGACGGGTCTCCACTGCGCACGCGTGCGGATGCTCCGAGCTGCCGGCCGCCGAGTGCTCACGCCACGTCATCCTCGATTCCGACCCGATTCCCCCGCGCTTCGCCGACTCGGACCGGTGGTGTGGTTGTCGCGACAGGGATTGTCCGATAAGGACACTCCCCATCGGCGACCGACGGACCGCACCCGCGCGGGGGCGTGTGGCGGGTCCGTCGAGACCCCGGCGGATGTGGGTCGGTAGGGCCGTGCGGCGGTTCCGACCCTACGGTGCGGCCTCCGGTATGCGGGCTGTCGGCAGGTGGCTCGTGCCGGCAGTCGCGGAGGTTGAGGCGGCGAACTGTCAGCAGGACGAGGGTGGGGACGCCGATCAGCAACAGGACGGGGGCAAGAGCGTCGAACATCGGGATTCTCCGATCGGAGTGAGAGGTCACGCTCGCACGGGGTGGCGTGGACCGAGGCGAGACGGTTGCGGGTGTGGCAGACGACGGCATCGGCCACCGGCACACGTACCGGCGATGCCGGAACGTCCGGCGGACCGTGCACATCCCGGCCACCAGCAGCGGCAAAGCAACCGCGAGGAGCCAGGCACCGGCGGTGCCGGCCAGGACCGTACCCATACCACTGAGCAGTATCCGCATGCGCCACCCGTGCCCACGCGTGCACCATCAGTGCCGCACCATCGCCGTTTGGGCAAGGGTGAAATCGACGAACACGCCGATCGCGCACAGCGGCACGGGGGTGGTCATCCGACCGCGATCAGCAGCAGCACATCGTCGTCGGCCGGCGGGAATTGCCGTCGAGTCCGCTCTGCGGCCGGAGCCGGCGAGCTGTAGCGGACCACCGGGATCCCAGAAGGCGGCACCGGCGGGCGGCGGACATAGCGCAGCGGTGCCCGGGCCGTCGGCCGGTCCGAAGCGGTGTTGAGGTAGCGGATGACCAAGGCGGCTGTCACGAACGCCCCGAGGAGCATCCACGTGGTCAGCATGTCGCTCACGCGCACGTATCCTTCCTTCGCGTCGACGGGTTTCGACCACCAACGAGCATCGGCCCGCCCCGACCCGGCAGGGAAGACTCGCCGTCGGATCCTTGCGAAATCTCTACGCCTCCGGACCGAGGAGCCGCCGCCCCGTGCCCGTCACGGCGGGCAACAGCACACCGCGTTGTGGCCTGCGCCCCGATTCGCTTCTCCTGCATCGCTCGATCGAACCCGACCGCCGGCACGGGATGCGCTCCGATGCTCGAGTACTCCGATCTGCATGCCGAACGCTCCGAGCCTCCGACAGTCGCCCCCGTTCCGAGCGAGGGCGCCACGGGCCCCGCGAAGCTGGGTGATGAGTAAGCACCGCATCAAGCTTTCGGTCCAGAGCATAAGGAAAGCGTCAAGACGCATCCGTTTCGATCCTCGGCGGCGGTATGGGTGGAAGGACCCGCAACGGCGCGGGCCACCTGATCAAGGAGAAGGTCCGCAATGCTCGCCCATTGGCACCTGTTCGCCCGATCACGGCCGAAGCAGAACGTCTGGATCGACGTGTCCGAGTGCGCCGCGGACGTCGGCACGATCGATGCCGGCGTCGAGCGGGTGTTGCACCGACAGCACCTGCGCCTGGCGGGGATGTGCTGCGCACTCGAGACTCCCGGGGCCGGGGAACGCTGCCTGGACGCGTGTATCGACCGTGCGGTCGCCGCGATGGAACACATCCGGCGCCGCCACGGGGTGCTACTGAGTCAACTGGCGATCACCATCGCGGACGCGAGCATTCCTGCGGCTGCGGCATTGGAGCAACGCGAGGTGAGTGCCGTGATCGAGGACTGCCTTGATGCGGCCTGCGCCCGCTACCGTTACCCGCGCCCGACCGTGACCCTGCTGCTCCACACTGTTGCGAGCACTCCGACCGGCTCCTCGCACGCCAGCACACTCGACATGGTCCGCGACGCGACCCTCGAACTCTCATGATCATCGCATCCGTCCGCCCCGGCCCGGTGGGGCCAGCCGATGCCGAGGCTGCGGCCCGCCGTGCCGACCGGGCACAGGCTCAGCTCTTTCTCGGCGTGCTGGAGCGAGAGTTCGAGCAGGTCACAGTGCGGATCAACTTTGCTGAGCACTGCGCCGCCGATGAACAACGGCACGGCTTCGCGGTCAGTGCCCAACGATTCGAGGACGAAGCACGCAGACTGTGGGTCACCCTCGGTGAACTCCACCGTATGATCGCCGCCCTGCGTGCCCGGCAGACCCGGCCTTGACGCACGGACGCCGGTCACGGCATGCGCCGCGGCCGAGCCGAGACGCCCCTGCCCGGCGCACGGGTAGTGCGGCGAGATCCAGCGGTGCGAGGCACCATGGACGGACATGATCGCCTCGTCCTGAATGGGGAGCTGGTATGCCGCCACACCGTTCCACCGAGTCGCCGTTCCGCAACGGTGCGGGTAGCACCGCGCTTGTCGCGGGAATCACCGCCGCGGTGTTCGCCTTCGTTCCCCTCATCGGTGACCTGATCACGATTCCCGCCGGGCTGGCCGCGGTGGTCTGCGGCTGGGTCGGCCTGGACCGGGTCGACAAGGGCCTGGCAACGAACCATCGGGAGGCCCTCACCGGTGCCGTGCTCGGTACCGCGGCACTGTTCGTGGTGTTCGTCGTCTTCGCCGCAACCCACAGCGCCGGCGGATGACCATCGGCCCGCCCCCGGGACTCGGCGACCGTGGTGAGGTCGGTGCACCTGGTGCGCCGGGGTCCGGTGCAGGCGGGGGTGCGGCGCCACTGGTTCGGCGGGTGCGCGGCGATCATCTCGTCGCCCGTGCCCGGCTGTGAGTCCGCACGACGGCACTTCGAAACACCTACGCGTCGATCAGCGCATCCCCAGAAGTCGGCGCACGCCACGAATCCGGCGGTTCGCGCGGATCGTGGTGGCCAGTCCGCGCCGCCGGCCGGTGACGGGATCGACAACCGGCATCCCGCCGAAGCCGCGTTCGGATGCGGTCTCGGGGGCGGCGTCCGAAGTGTCTTTGAGGTACTTGTTCGGCAGCGACAGTTTCGCGATGGTGCGCCACGTCTTGAGGTACTGCACCGCGAGCGGACCGCTGGTGTAGGGCAGGTCGTATTTGCCGCACAATGCGCGCACCCGCACGGCGATCTCGGCATACCGGTTGGACGGCAGGTCCGGGAACAGGTGGTGCTCGATCTGATAGCTGAGGTTGCCCGTCATGAAATCCATCAACGGACCACCGGAGATATTGGCGCTGCCGAGCATCTGTCGCAGATACCAGCGGGCCTGGCTCTCGTTGTCGACGTCCGCCCTGGTGAACTTCTCCGCGCCGTCGGGAAAGTGCCCACAGAAGATCACCGCGTTGGTCCACAGATTACGGATCACGTTGGCAGTGATGTCGGCCGTCAGGGTGGACTTCCACGCCCTCCCGGTGAGGGCCGGGTACAACACGTAGTCCTTGCCGATCTGTCGGCCCACCTTCCGGCCCACCTCACGCAGCTTACGGCTGGTTTCGGCACGGTCGTCCCGGCCCCTGGCGACCTTGCCGAGTTCGAGGTGCTGGATGGCGACGCCGTATTGGAACAGCAGCGCTAGCAACGCGTTGTAGACGAGGTTGCCGGCGTTGAACGGCTTCCACCGTTGGTCCCGGGTGACCCGGATCAGGCCGAATCCCACGTCGTCGTCCATGCCCAGGATGTTGGTGTACTTGTGGTGCAGATAGTTGTGGGTCTGCTTCCAGTGCGCTGACGGGTCGGCGTTGTCCCATTCCCAACTCGCGGAGTGGATCTCGGGATCGTTCATCCAGTCCCACTGCCCGTGCATCACGTTGTGCCCGAGTTCCATGTTGTCGATGATCTTCGACACGCCGAGCAGACCCGTGCCGAGCAACCACAGCGGACGGCGCCGGCTGCCGAACAGGGTCACTCGCCCGGCGAGTTCGAGGCTGCGCTGCAACCTGATGGTGTTGCGGATGTATCGGGCGTCGCGTTCGCCGCGGGAGTCCTCGATGTCGCGACGGAGGGCATCGAGCTCTCGGCCGAGGGCCTCGACATCCGCGTCCGTCAGATGCGCGAATTCCTGAAGATCTGAGATGGCCATGCGACTACCCTAGCGTAAGTTACGACACCGTAAGTTACGGCACCGTAAGGATGTGGTGGCGGCCGGAGCCTCGCGTGCACACGCCGTGGCGCCGTACCCACGCTCCCGCAGGGGCGCGACGACATGCTCCACGGAATCTCCGCCTGGTGCCGGCACTGGTCGAACTGGCGCAGCGCCGGCCGGACCAGTGCCCGCGCGCCACCACACACCCCCCACATCAGACACTGTCGATGCAGTACTCAGCCCGGGCGGGACGTCAAGACCACCGGGTCGGCACGATCGTCCTCCGGCTGGTGGCACCGACCGCGACCGTGCCGGCGAGGGCCGCGACGATCAGCAGCACGGCCGGGGCCGGGGCCAGCCACCACGGGGACGCGAGCAGCACCGCCAGCACCAGCATCGCGATCAGCAGGGCCGTCGGGTCGGGGCGGGTGCGGGTCTCGCCGAGCGTCGTGTACCGGCGGAACCGGCGTCCGTCCTCCATGTCAGTGCTTCCCCTCGATCGCGCGAGCGGTCTGGGCGTGCGAACCCCAGCCCACGTGCGCCTCGGACCGCATTTTTTCGCTCATGTGCGGGTAGTGCAGCTCGAACGCCGGGCGCTCGGAGCGGATGCGCGGCAGCTCGGTGAAGTTGTGCCGCGGCGGCGGGCAGCTCGTCGCCCACTCGAGGGAGTTGCCGTAACCCCACGGGTCGTCGACGGTCACGACCTGGCCGTACCGGTAGCTCTTGAACACGTTCCACAGGAACGGCAGGGTCGAGGCGCCGAGCACGAAGGCACCGACGGTCGAGATGATGTTCAGGGTGGTGAACCCGTCCGAGGGCAGGTAGTCGGCGTAGCGGCGCGGCATGCCCTCGTTGCCCAGCCAGTGCTGCACCAGGAACGTGGTGTGGAAGCCGAGGAAGGTCAGCCAGAAGTGCCACTTGGCGAGACGCTCGTCGAGCATGCGCCCGGTCATCTTCGGGAACCAGAAGTAGACGCCGGCGTAGGTGGCGAAGGCGATGGTGCCGAACAGCACGTAGTGGAAGTGCGCCACGACGAAATAGGACTCGTGCAGCTGGAAGTCGAGCGGCGGGCTGGCGAGGATGACGCCGGACAGGCCGCCGAACAGGAAGGTGACGATGAAGCCGACCGAGAACAGCATCGGCGACTCGAACGTCAGCTGGCCCTTCCACATGGTGCCGATCCAGTTGAAGAACTTCACGCCGGTGGGCACCGCGATCAGGAACGTCATGAAGGAGAAGTACGGCAGCAGCACGGCGCCGGTGGCGTACATGTGGTGCGCCCACACCGCGATCGAGAGCGCCGCGATGGCCAGGGTCGCGTAGACCAGACCCGAGTAACCGAAGATCGGCTTGCGCGAGAACACCGGGAAGATCTCCGAGACGATGCCGAAGAACGGCAGCGCCAGCACATACACCTCTGGGTGACCGAAGAACCAGAACAGGTGCTGCCACAACATGACTCCGCCCGTTCCGGGGTCGAAGATGTGAGCGCCGAACTGGCGGTCGACGAACAGGGCGATCAGCGCCGCCGCGAGCAGCGGGAAGATCAGCAGGATCAGCAGCGAGGCGATGAAGGTGTTCCAGGTGAAGATCGGCATCCGGAACATGGTCATGCCGGGGGCGCGCAGGCACACGATGGTGGTGATGAGGTTGACCGCACCGAGGATCGTGCCGAGACCGCCGACGGTGAGTCCGAGGATCCACAGGTCGGCACCGACGCCGGGCGAGTGCAGCGAGTTCGTCAGCGGCACATACGCCGTCCACCCGAAGTCGGCCGCGCCTCCGGGGGTGAGGAAGCCGGTGGCGGCCATGAGCCCGCCGAAGACGTAGAGCCAGAAGCCCACCGCATTGAGTCGGGGAAAGGCCACGTCCGGAGCGCCGATCTGCAGCGGCAGCAGATAGTTGGCGAAGCCGAAGAACACCGGAGTCGCGTACAGCAGCAACATGATCGTGCCGTGCATGGTGAACAGCTGGTTGTACTGCTCGTTGGACAGGAACTGCAGGCCGGGCACGGCGAGCTCACCACGGATGAGCAGCGCCATGAGGCCGCCGATGAGGAACCACGCGAAGGCCGCCACGATGTACATCACGCCGATGACCTTGTGGTCGGTGGAGGTGACGACCGTGAGGATCGTCGAGCCCTTCGGGCGGCGGGTCGGAGGATACGGCCGCTGCGCGTCCGGCCTCCTCAGTATCGGCGCGACATCAACCATGACCACGACTCCTGACTTCGGCCCCACCGTCGTCCGGGTGGGGCATCGAGCTCCGACCTGCTGCCGCGAGAGGGTGGATCCGCGTCCTCCCGTTCGGCCGACGAGACGGCGGCGCAGGCGTTCGTCCCGGAACGGAGCGGAGCCGTCGACCGTCGGCGCGCTGACTCTTGCACCGTGGCATCGGCATCGGCAATGAGACGTGGAGCACGTCCGCGGGGCGGCGAAGGCCCGGCGGCGGGTGTCGGCAACGGCCGCTGTGCCCGGACAGACGGGACGGGCGCGGGAGCCGAGGCGGTAGTCGATCGGGTCGAAAGGTACTGATCAACAGGTTGTTCCACAGGTGTGGACATGCTCGCGCGCAGGCGAGCCGGGCGGTGCGGGCACCGACCGCACACCGGCGGGACCGGGAGCGCTCCCTCGACTCTGTCGCCGTCGGCGGGACCGAGGACTCGGAGAAAGGGCCCAAAGTCTCCCGCCGACTGTGCCCATCGGCCGGAGCACTCCGGCGCCCAGCGAGGGACCGAGTGGCCGGGTCGGCCGGGCACCTCGTCCCGTGCCGCTCGACGGGTCGCTCGGCCGTCCGGAAAACCACTTCCCGCAAGATATCCGGTCCGGGACCTTGGTCCCGGACCGACCGGCACCCGGCCTCTTACCGTCAGTCGTCGAACATGATGACCTGACGCACGGCCAGCCCGTCGGCGAGCTGGTCCATGGCCTCGTTGATGCGCGACAGGGGGATCCGTGCGGAGATCAGTTCCTCCACCGGGAGCCGGCCCTCCCGCCACATCCGCGCGTACTGGGGGATGTCGCGGCGCGGCACGGCCGAACCGAGGTAGCTGCCGACGATCGTGCGTGCCTCCGCGGTCACCGTCAACGGGGAGATCGCCGCCGTCGCGGCCGGCGCGGGCAGGCCGACCGTCACGGTCGTGCCGCCGGGCGCCGTGAGACCGAACGCGGTCTCGAACGCCCGTGCACTGCCGGCACACTCGATGACGTACCGGGCCTTGACGCCCCGCTCGACCGCCTCGGCCGGCGTGTAGGTTTCGTGTGCTCCCAGCTCGCGGGCGCGGGTGAGCTTGTCGTCGAGGGTGTCGATCGCGACGATGCGCGAGACGCCCTGCGCGACGGCCGTGAGGAGGGCGGCCATGCCGACCCCGCCGAGGCCGACGATCGCGACGCTGTCCTGCGGCCGCGGCCGGGCCGCATTGAGAACGGCGCCCCCGCCGGTGAGCACGGCACAGCCGAGCACCGCGGCGACGTCGGGCGGCACGTCGTCGTCGACCGCGACGGCCGACGCGCGGTCGATCACCGCGTGCGTCGCGAAACCCGAGACCCCGAGGTGGTGGTGCACCGGGTGGCCGTCGCGGTGCAGGCGACGGCCGCCGTGCAGCAGTTCCCCGGCGTTGTTGGTGGCGGACCCGGTCGTGCAGGGCAGCCGGCCGTCCTCCGCGCAGCTGTCGCACGCCTCGCATCTCGGCAGGAACGACATGACCACCCGCTGCCCCACCCGGAAGTCGTCGACGGAGGAGCCCACCTCGACGATGCGGCCGGCCGCCTCGTGCCCGAGCAGCATCGGTACGGGGCGGACCCGGTTGCCGTCCACGACGCTCAGATCGGAGTGGCACACCCCGGCCGCCTCGATCTTTACCAGCAGCTCGGTCGGTCCCGGCGCGTCGAGCTCGAGTTCGGACACGTTGATCGGTTTCGACTCGGCGAACGGCCGCGGCCGGCCGATCTCCTCCAGGACTGCGCCGGTGATCCTCATCTGCCGATACTCCTCGGGTCCGCGGGACGGTTTCCGGATCCCACCGTAGGTCTCGTGCGGGAAGGTTGGTGGGCGTCGGCACCGATCGATGCGCCGTTTCGGACAGAAACAACGGTCGGGACGCGTGAAGATGTCCGATTTCCGGCACCCCGCGACGGGCGGTCCACCTGCCCCTCGGCGCGCGCCCACGCCGGGACGGTCGCACAATGATGCGATGCCGGACCGCGGATTCACCCACACCCAGCTCGCCGCGCGGGCTGCCTACCTGCTGCGCGGTAACGACCTCGGCACGATGACCAGTGCCGCCCCGAAGCTGTATCCGCACATGTGGAGCTGGGACGCGGCGTTCGTCGCGGTGGGGCTGGCCCCGTTGAGCGTCGAGCGGGCCGTCGTCGAACTCGACACCCTGCTCTCGGCGCAGTGGCGCAACGGCATGATCCCGCACATCGTGTTCGCGAGCGGGGTGGACGGTTACTTTCCGGGTCCGGCGCGCTGGGCCTGTACCGATCTCGCCGCCGCCGCGCCACTGGGCCCGCAGACGTCGGGCATCACCCAGCCGCCCGTGCACGCCATCGCGGTGCAGCGCATCCTCGACCACAGCCGCCGGCACGGCCGCAGCACCCGCGCCGTCGCCGAGGAGTTCCTCGACCGCCGCTGGCCCGACCTGGTGCGCTGGCACCGGTGGCTGGCCCGCGCCCGGGACCTCGACGGCAACGGCCGCATCGCGCTCTACCACGGCTGGGAATCGGGCATGGACAACTCGCCCCGGTGGGACGCGGCCTACGCGAACGTCGTCGCCGGCGCGGTGCCGACGTTCCGGCGCGAGGACCTCGCCCACGTCGGCGACCCGAGTCAGCGGCCGACGGACGCCGAGTACGCCCGCTACCTGTGGCTGCTCGAGGAGATGAAGGAAGTGCGCTACGACGACGACGCCCTGGCCACGGCCATGAGCTTCGCCGTCGAGGACGTGTTCGTCAGTGCCGTGTTCGCGCTCGCGTGCGACGTGCTCGCCGTCATCGGGGAGGAGCATTCGCGTCCGAACGCCGACGTCCGCGAGCTGCACGAGTACGCCGACCGGTTCCGCCGCGGCGTGCTCGACACCACCGATCCGCGCACCGGCGCCGCCAAGGACTTCGACCTGCGCAGCGGCCGCTGGATGGCCACCGACACGCTCGCGATGTTCGCGCCGTTGTTGTGCGGTGGCCTGCCCCGCGGCACCGAACGGGCCCTGCTGCGCACCTTCGAGGGCCCGAAGTTCTGCGGCCACCCCGACCTGCGCTACGCGGTGCCGCCGTCCACCTCCCCCGTCTCCCGGGATTTCCGTCCGCGCGAGTACTGGCGCGGGCCGGTGTGGCCGGTGATGACGTGGCTGTTCTCGTGGACGTTCGCCCGCCGCGGGTGGGCGGAGCGCGCTCACCTGCTGCGAGCGGAGGGTCTGCGGCAGGCCAGCGACGGCTCGTTCGCCGAGTACTACGAGCCGTTCACCGGCGAGCCGCTCGGCAGCATGCAGCAGTCGTGGACCGCCGCCGCGGTACTGGACTGGCTGGGGTGAGGCGGTGTCCCCCGCACCCGCACGGGGCCGGGGGACACCACGGGACTCACAGCGCGCCGAGTGCCTCGCAGGCCTTGCGAACTCCCTCGCCGTAGGCCGGATCGGCCTGGGTGCAGTTGGCGATGTGCCGCTCGATCGTCGCCGCCGATGCCCCTGTGATGGCACGCGCGGTGTTCTCGAACAGCACGGTCTGCTGCTCGGCGGACATGCCGCGGAACAGGATTCCCGGCTGCTCGAAATAGTTCTCGTCGTCCGCCCGATGGTCGAACCGGTCCGCGACCGCGCCCACCGCGAGCGGCGGTTCGGCGTACTCGGGCTGCTCCCGGAAGCGGCCGTACGAGTTCGGTTCGATGCTCGGGACGCTGCCCTGGTTGCCGTCCACGCGCATCGCGCCGTCGCGGTGGAAGGAGTTCACGTGCGCGGCGGCCCGGGGGCAGTTCACCGGGATCTGGTGGTGGTTCACGCCGAGCCGGTAGCGCGCGGCGTCCCCGTACGAGAACAGCCGGCCTTGGAGCATCCGGTCGGGTGAGAACCCGATGCCGGGAACGATGTTCGCCGGGGAGAAGGCGGCCTGTTCGACGTCGGCGTGGTAGTTGTCCGGATTGCGGTTCAGTTCCAGCTCGCCGACCTCGATGAGCGGGTAGTCCTTCTTGGACCACACCTTGGTCAGGTCGAAGGGGTGGTACCGGTACGCCGCCGCGTCGGCCTCGGGCATGATCTGCACGTACAGTGTCCACTTCGGGTGGTTGCCGGATTCGATCGCCTCGTACAGGTCCCGCTGGGCGGATTCGCGGTCGCCGGCGATCACGGCCGCGGCCTCCTCGTCGGTGAGGTTCCTGATGCCCTGCTGGGTGCGGAAGTGGAACTTCACCCACGAACGGGTGCCCTCGGCATCGACGAACGAGAAGGTGTGCGAGCCGAATCCGTGCATGTGCCGGTACCCGTCGGGGATGCCGCGGTCGGACATGACGATCGTGACCTGGTGCAGTGCCTCCGGCAGGTTGGTCCAGAAGTCCCAGTTGTTCTCGGGATCGCGAAGATTGGTCCGGGGGTCCCGCTTCACGGCGTGATTGAGGTCGGGGAACTTGAGCGGGTCGCGGAAGAAGAACACCGGCGTGTTGTTGCCGACGACGTCCCAGTTGCCCTCCTCGGTGTAGAAGCGGACGGCGAAGCCGCGGATGTCGCGTTCGGCGTCGGCGGCACCGCGCTCCCCCGCGACCGTGGAGAACCGGACGAACACCTCGGTCTGCTTGCCCACGGCGGAGAACACTGCGGCCCTGGTGTGCCGGGTGATGTCGTGCGTGACGCGGAAGGTGCCGAATGCTCCGGAACCCTTTGCATGCATCCGTCGTTCGGGGATGACCTCGCGGTCGAAGTGCGCGAGCTTCTCGAGGAACCACACGTCCTGGAGCAGCATGGGTCCGCGCGCCCCGGCCGTGAGACTGTTCTGGTTGTCCGGCACCGGCGCGCCGGCGGCGGTGGTGAGTCCGTTGTGGTCGGTCATCGATCACTCCTGTCTGGTCACCCCAGGCTGGCGGGGCGAACGTCTCTGCGCTCAGCAGTGTTTCCTGAGGAGCGGTGTCCCGGTGTCTCAATTTGACACGGGCACTTGATATTCGGAATCAGAGGGTGATGCCGAACTCGCGGATCTTGCGGTAGATCGTCGCCCGCGACATGCCGAGCGCCTTCGCGGCCGCCGCCTTGTCGCCTCCGTGCAGGGCCAGTGCGTCCACGATCGCGTCCCGCTCGAGGGACTCGAGCCGGGTCAGGTTCCGGCGGGTCGTCGCCCGGCACTCGGCGGGCAGGTCGCCGATCTCGACGGTCCCCGAGCGGCGGCGCCGGCAGGTCTCCTCGAGGACGCTGCGCAGGTGGGTCACGTTCCCCTGCCACGACAGTCGCATGAGCTGGTTCGCCGCGGCCGGCGAGAGCGTGAGGTCGGTGGCGCCGGCGGCGTCGAGGAGGAAGCGCACCAGCTCGGGGACGTCCTCGAGATGATGGCGCAGCGGGGGAACGGAGAGCGTCTTCGGAAAGAGTCGGAGCAGGGAGTGGGTGTCGCTCTCCTCCTGCGGGGGTTGCATGGTCAGCGCCACCCACGGGTCGTCCGGAAGGGTGTCCGGCGTGACGGTCTGCAGGAGCTGGCCGAGACCGGCGAGATCGTCGTCGCCGAGCGCATGGGCGTGCAGCACCGCCAGGTCGGAGCCGCCCTCGAGCGTAGCCGACGCCTGCTCCAGCAGCTCCCCGCCGTCGACCGCGGCCGCGTCGAGCACCGCGAGGCCGCGGTCGCTCCGGACGTGCTCGTGCGCGGCCCGGATCAGCGCGGTCTTGCCGACTCCGGGCTCGCCGTCGAGCACGAGCCATTCCCGTCGCCGGCAGGCCTCGACGACGCCGTGGACGGTGTGCTGCCACTGCGCGCTGCGACCGGCCAGCGCGCGCAACGCCGGCTGCTTCGCGGCGCGCGGGCTCCGGGTCCGGGCGAGTTGCTCCTTGATCCGCACGACCCCGCCCGCGAGCCTGTCCTCGACGAAGGTCGGCTGGTAGGACAGCCGCGCCGTGATCCCGCTCGGCAGGTCGGCGAGCATCGTGAACGGTTCGGCCCGCCCGCGGGCGTCGCGGGTCCGGTCGATGATCGCGGCCTGGTCGCGTGAGTCGAACTGCTGCTGGGTCTGGGCGTTCATCATCAGGACCTCGTCGCCGACGGCGATGACCGGGCGACCCGAATGCTGGCAGGCCGCGTGGTAGTCGTGCAGGAGGGCCCGGTCCAGTTCGTTGGCCTCCTCGAGGATCCGTTCCCTGATGCGGGTGGCGGCCAGCTTGGCGAAGGACAACAGCAGCGAGTTCGTGTTCTCGGTCTTGGTGGTCAGGTCCACGACGCCGAGGAGTGTCCCGGTGATCGGGTGCGTCACCAGGGCCCCGGCGCAGGAGAACAACCGCAGGTGCCCGCTGTAGTGCTCGTCCCCCCGGATCAGCAGGGGTGCACCGACCTCGAGCGCGGTCCCGATGCCGTTGGTCCCCACCTGGGACTCGGCGTAGCGGAAGCCGGGAGCGAGGTCGACCCGGTCCAGGGCGGTCAGCAGGCCGCGGTCGCCGCCGTAGCGGCTGAGCACGGTGCCCTTGGCGTCGGTGAGGATCAGGGACACCGGCTCGTTCTCGATCTCCGCCGACAGCGCGGACAGCACCGGGCGGGCCGCGCGGGTGAGGACGGTGTCGACCGGGAGCGGTTCGACGTAGCCGGCGCTCGGGCGGTCCACGTCGACCTTCGCCGCCCGAGACCGCAGCCACGAGACCCGCAGCCAGTTCCGGACCCGGCGGTCGCCGGGATCGTCCGCGGCCTGATCGGCCGAGTGGAACGCCTCGCGTGCCTCCCGGAGTGACGTGTGGTCCTGGGAACTGCTTCGGCTGAATTCACCCACCTCGGTCTCCCGGTCGTCTGGAGTTGTCACGGGGACATTCTCATCGGGCCCTGCGTCCACAAGGGTAATTGTGCCGAATGTGACCTGCGTCTCACATTGAGACAGATCGGGGTGGCGCCCGCGGGTTGTATCTGCATCCACACCCCACCGTCCACGGCTGGCACCGAGCCGGCTCCCGATCCAGGAGGCGCACATTGAGTAGGCAGAGCCTGACCAAGGCCCATGCGAAGATCACCGAGCTGTCGTGGGAACCGACGTTCGCGACGCCGGCCACCCGCTTCGGCACCGACTACACGTTCGAGAAGGCCCCCAAGAAGGACCCTCTCAAGCAGATCATGCGGTCCTACTTCCCCATGGAGGAGGAGAAGGACAACCGGGTCTACGGCGCGATGGACGGCGCCATCCGCGGGAACATGTTCCGGCAGGTCCAGCAGCGCTGGCTGGAGTGGCAGAAGCTGTTCCTCTCGATCATCCCGTTCCCGGAGATCTCGGCGGCCCGCGCGATGCCGATGGCCATCGACGCGGTGCCCAACCCCGAGATCCACAACGGGCTCGCCGTGCAGATGATCGACGAGGTTCGTCACTCGACGATCCAGATGAACCTCAAGAAGCTCTACATGAACAACTACATCGACCCCGCCGGGTTCGACATGACCGAGAAGGCGTTCGCGAACAACTACGCGGGCACCATCGGCCGGCAGTTCGGGGAGGGCTTCATCACCGGTGACGCGATCACCGCGGCCAACATCTACCTGACCGTGGTCGCGGAGACGGCCTTCACGAACACCCTGTTCGTGGCGATGCCCGACGAGGCGGCCGCCAACGGCGACTACCTGCTGCCCACCGTGTTCCATTCGGTGCAGTCCGACGAGTCGCGGCACATCTCCAACGGCTACTCGATCCTGCTCATGGCGCTGGCCGACGAGCGGAACCGGCCGCTGCTCGAGCGGGACCTGCGCTACGCGTGGTGGAACAACCACTGCGTGGTCGACGCCGCGATCGGCACCTTCATCGAGTACGGCACCAAGGACCGCCGCAAGGATCGCGAGAGCTACGCCGAGATGTGGCGGCGGTGGATCTACGACGACTACTACCGCAGCTACCTCATCCCGCTCGAGAAGTACGGGCTGACCATTCCGCACGACCTCGTCGAGGAGGCGTGGAAGCGCATCACCGAGAAGGGCTACGTCCACGAGGTGGCCCGGTTCTTCGCGACGGGCTGGCCGGTGAACTACTGGCGGATCGACGCCATGACCGACGCGGACTTCGAGTGGTTCGAGCACAAGTACCCGGGCTGGTATTCCAAGTACGGCAAGTGGTGGGAGAACTACAACCGCCTCGCCTACCCCGGCCGCAACAAGCCGATCGCGTTCGAGGAGGTGGGATACCAGTACCCGCACCGCTGCTGGACGTGCATGGTGCCCGCCCTCATCCGCGAGGACATGGTCGTGGAGAAGGTGGACGACCAGTGGCGGACCTACTGCTCGGAGACCTGCTACTGGACCGACGCCGTCGCGTTCCGCAGCGAGTACGAGGGACGTCCCACCCCGAACATGGGCCGCCTCACCGGTTTCCGTGAATGGGAGACCCTGCACCACGACAAGGATCTCGCCGACATCGTGCAGGACCTCGGGTACGTGCGCGACGACGGCAAGACCCTCGTCGGTCAGCCGCACCTCGACCTCGACCCGAAGAAGATGTGGACCCTCGACGACGTGCGGGGCAACACCTTCCAGAGCCCGAACGTGTTGCTGAACCAGATGTCCGACGCAGAACGCGACGCCCACATCGCCGCGTACCGCGCCGGCGGCGCAGTTCCTGCCTGATTCAGGCTCGGTGGGTGGCGCCGCGGCCACTCCGGCGCCACCCACCGCCTCACCATTCATTCCACGAGCCCAGGAGACACCCCCGTGGCCGACAAGCACCGCATCAATTTCGAGCCCGTCGACATCGAGATGGAAGTCGGCGAGGACGAGTACATCCTCGACGCCGCCTTCCGGCAGGGCATCCATCTGATGCACGGCTGCCGCGAGGGGCGTTGCTCGGCCTGCAAATCCTTTGTCCTCGACGGCGACATCCAGATGGAGGACTATTCGACGTTCGCCTGCAACGACGCCGAGACCGACGAGGGGCACGTACTGCTCTGCCGCTCGACTGCATACAGCGACTGCACCATCGAACTGCTCAATTTCGACGAGGACGAACTCCTGGGTGGTATCCCCATCCAAGAAGTGCGCACCCGGATCACCGCGATCGAGCCGATGACCAAGGACATTGTGTCGCTGCAACTGCAGCCCGTCGAACCCACGGAGTACGAGTTCAAACCTGGTCAGTACTCCGACCTGCAGATACCGGGAACCGAGGAACATCGGTCCTTCTCCATGGCGACGACCCGATCGACGCCGGGACATGTCGAGTTCCTCATCAAGAAGTACCCCGGTGGCAAGTTCGCCGGCTTGCTCGAGGACGGCATCTCGGTGGGCGACGAGATCACCCTGACCGGACCGTACGGATCCTTCACCCTCAAGGACGGTCACGTCCTGCCGGTGGTCTTCATCGGCGGCGGCGCCGGCATGGCCCCGATCCTCTCGCTCCTGCGGCACATGAGCGAGACCGGCAGCACCCGGCCCGTCCGGTTCTACTACGGTGCCCGCACGCCGGCGGATCTGTTCTACCTCGAAGAGATCCTCGAACTGGGAAAGACCCTGACGGACTTCGTGTTCGTGCCCTGCCTCTCGGAGTCGGCGGAGCCGGTGCCGTCCGGACTCCCGGAGGTCGAGGAAGGCAACGTCACCGACATCGTGGACCGCCGCGAGCCGGACATCCATCGGAGCGAGGTCTACCTGTGCGGGCCACCCCCCATGGTCGATGCAGCCCTGGAATTGCTCGAGGTGCACAACACCCCGAAAGACCAGATCTTCTACGACAAGTTCACCAGCCCCGCCTTCGAGTAGGCGCCGTAGGAAACCACCCTGCTCCTTCACCGACAGAAGTGAGAAACGAGATGACCGCATCTACCGACTCCAAGCACCGTAGCTTCCCGAAGATCGAGTTCACCGACTCCGAAGCCGGCGCGCTGGACTTTCCCAGCTCCCGCAGCCGCACCTTCACCTACTACACGCCGGCCAAGAAGCGGTCGACGATGTACGAGGACGTCACCGTCGACGTGCAGCCCGATCCCGAGCGGCACCTGTCGCAGGGCTGGATCTACGGCTTCGGCGACGGACCGGGCGGATACCCGAAGGAATGGACGGCCGCGAAGTCGTCGAACTGGCACGCCTTCCTCGACCCGAACGAGGAGTGGGACCAGACGATCTACCGCAACAACGCGGCGGTCGTGCGCCAGGTCGATCTGTGCCTGCAGAACGCCAAGCGCGCCCGCGCCTACGACGGCTGGAACACGCCGTGGCTGAAGTTCATCGAGCGCAACCTCGGCGCCTGGATGCACGCCGAGAACGGCCTGGCGCTGCACGTGTTCACCTCCATCCAGCGGTCCGGGCCCACGAACATGATCAACACCGCGGTGGCGGTCAACGCGGCACACAAGATGCGGTTCGCGCAGGACCTCGCGCTGTTCAACCTCGACTTGTCCGAGGCCGGGATACCGTTCGACGGGGCCGCCCACAAGGAGGTCTGGCAGTCGGCGCCCGAATGGCAGCCCACCCGCGAGGTCGTCGAACGGCTCACCGCGGTGCCGGACTGGTGCGAGCTGCTCTTCGCCACCAACATCGTCTTCGAGCAGCTTGTCGGCTCGCTGTTCCGCAGCGAACTGGTCATGCAGATCGCCGCCCGCAACGGCGACTACATCACGCCGACGATCGTCGGCACCGGTGAGCACGACTACGACCGGGATCTCGCGTACACGCGCAACCTCTTCCGGCTGCTCACCCGCGACGAGCAGTTCGGCGAATCGAACAGGGAGCTGTTCGGGACCTGGCTGGCGACCTGGGTGCCGCGCTGCCTCGACGCCGCGCGCGCCCTGCAGCCGATCTGGTCGCAGCCGGCCGACAAGGCGGTCACCTTCGCCTCCAGCCTCGAGGCGGCCGAGGCGAAGTTCCGTTCCCTGCTCGAGGACATCGGGCTCGACATCGCGAAGGAGCTGGACAAGTGAGCATGCAATTCGGATCGGCCACCGAGTTCTCCAACATGTGTGGCGTCACCCTGATGAACACCCCGATCGGCCGCGTGGTCGCCGAGGTCATGGGCGCCAAGGACGGCGTGCAGCTGACGGAGTACCCGTCGATGATCCGCGTCGACGGCGTCAACCGCCTCGAGTTCGACTACGAGGAACTCACCGACGCTCTCGGCTCCGACTTCGACGGCTCCGTCTTCGAGGAGATCAGCTCCACCCACTACGGGCGCATGGTGCACCTCGATGACAAGACCATGCTCTTCGCCAGTCCCGAGGACGCCGCCGAGTACATCGGATTCGATCTCACGGCGCACTGACCGCGGCCGTCCGGGCCCGCAGACCGGGCCCGGACGGCTCCCGATCCACCACCGGCACACGACAGAACGAGGGAAGCGATGTACGAGAAGGACGGGCAGCAGTACTTCATCGTGGACGGGCACGTGCACATCTGGGACGGCCGCGAGTCGAACCAGAAGAACGTGCACGGGCGGCAGTTCATCGACTGCTTCTACGACTACCACAAGAACCTCAGCCCCGAGGAGGAGGTGTGGGACTACGACACCTACACCTACTACGGCGGCGAACGCCTCATGAAGGACCTGTTCGTGGACGGTCACGTGGACCACGCGATCTTCCAGGCCACCCTGTTGAGCGACTTCTACCGCAACGGGTTCGGGCAGACCGAGGAGGCGTTCGGGCTCACCCGCAAGCACCCCGACAAGCTCACGTACAACCATGCCTACGATCCCCGTTACGGGGAGGCCGGCCTCGAACAGCTGCGCCGGGACGCCGAACGGATGAACCTCCAGGGCGTCAAGCTCTACACCGCCGAATGGCACGGCGACTCCCGCGGATACAAGCTCGACGACCCGTGGTCGAGGCGCTACCTCGAGGAGTGCATCGAGCTGGGGATCAAGAACATCCACGTGCACAAGGGCCCCACCATCCGGCCGCTGGACCGTGACGCCTTCGACGTCGCCGACGTGGACAAGGTCGCCACCGACTACCTCGATCTGCGCTTCGTCGTCGAACACGTGGGCCTGCCCCGGCTCGAGGACTTCTGCTGGATCGCCACCCAGGAGTCCAACGTGTACGGCGGTCTGGCCGTGGCGATGCCGTTCATCCACACCCGTCCCCGGTACTTCGCCCAGATCATCGGCGAATTGCTCTACTGGATCGGCGAGGACAAGATCCTGTTCGCCAGCGACTACGCGCTGTGGACCCCGAAGTGGCTGATCGAGAAGTTCGTGGACTTCCAGATCCCGGAGGACATGACCGAATACGCGCCGATCACCGTCGAACAGAAGAAGAAGATCCTCGGCCTCAACGCCGCGGCGCTCTACGACATCGACGTCCCGGAACACCTGCGGCTGCCCGAGCCGGCCGGACAGGAGGGGGTCGAGGTCGCCGCGGGAGCCCAGCAGGCGGTGTCGTCGTGACCGCGGCTCCGGTGTCGGGCAGCGACGTGCTCGCCGCGCTCGGCACCGTGGTCGATCCCGAACTGGACGAACCGATCACCGATCTCGGCTTCGTGCGGTCGGTGGTCCTCGACGACGACGGGGTGACCGTGCACCTGCGGCTGCCCACCGCGTTCTGTTCGCCGAACTTCGCCTACCTCATGGCATCCGACGCGCAGGACGCCCTGCGGGCGATCGAGGACATCGGGCACGTGCGGATCCTCCTCGACGACCACCACGACAGCGGCAAGATCAACCGCGGGCTCGCCGCTGACGCCGGCTACCGGGGCACCTTCGGCTCCGAGGCGGAGGAGAACCTCGACGAGTTGCGCCGCACGTTCCGGCGCAAGGCGCACCTCGCCGCCCTGGAACGCTGCCTCGAGAACCTGCTGAAGCACTCGGAGCTCACCGTCGACGACATCCCGTCGCTGACGCTGAGCGACATCCCGCCCGGCCGGCAGAAGGCGGCCCTGATACGCCGGCGGCTCGACATCGGCCTGAGCCTGTGCCCGGCCAGCCGGGTGTTCGTCGACGACGACGGGCGGCCGATCCCCCGTGAGGCGGTACCGATGCGGCTGCGGTTCGCCAAGTCCGTGCGGATCTCCATGGAGGGGAACGCACACTTCTGCCGCGGGCTGCTCGCGACCCGGTACGCCGACAGCGACGGCGGATCGGCAACACCCCGGGTCGCCGACGTCCGAACCAGTTGTTCCGCAATCGTCAGGAGAGTGTCATGAAGGCCGTGCAGGTGGTGGGGTACCACACCAAGCTCCAGCTCGAGGAGATCCCCGAGCCGAAGATCGAGGGCCCGCTCGACGTCGTCGTCCGCATCGGCGGAGCGGGCGTGTGCCGCACCGACATCCACATCCTCGAGGGGCAGTGGGCCGAGAAGAGCGGCGTCGTCCTGCCGTACACGATCGGCCACGAGAACGCCGGCTGGGTCCACGCCGTCGGCGACGCCGTCACCAACGTCGCCGTCGGCGACAAGGTCATCCTCCACCCCCTCATCACGTGCGGACTCTGCCGCGCGTGCCGGTTCGGCGACGACGTGCACTGCGAGAACAGCCGGTTCCCCGGCATCGACACCAACGGTGGCTACGCCGAGTACCTGCGCACCACCGCGCGCAGCGTGGTCCGGATCGACGACTCGCTCGAGCCGTCCGACGTCGCAGCCCTCGCCGACGCCGGGCTCACGGCCTACCACGCGGTCGCCAAGGCCGCGCGGGCGACGCGACCGGGCGACGTGTGCGTCATGATCGGCGCGGGCGGCCTCGGCCACATCGGCATCCAGGTCCTGAAGGCGGTCTCCGCGGCGACCCTGATCGTGGTGGACCGCAACCCGGCCGCCGTCGCGCTGGCCGTCGGGATCGGTGCCGACCACGGCATCGTCGCCGACGGCACCCACGTGCAGCAGGTGCTCGAGCTGACCGGCGGCCGCGGCGCCGAGGCCGTCGTGGACTTCGTCGGCGAGGGCGGCGCCACGAGGGACGGCGTCGCGATGCTGCGCCGCGCCGGCAACTACTACGTGGTCGGATACGGCGAGAACATCGACGTCCCCACGATCGACGTGATCTCCACCGAGATCAACTTCATCGGCAATCTCGTCGGCTCCTACAACGACCTGCAGGAGCTCATGGCCCTCGCCGCCCAGGGAAAAGTCACGCTGCACACCACGAAATATCCGCTCGAGCAGTTCCAGCAGGCGATCGACGACCTCGACGCGGGACGGGTCCGCGGCCGCGCGATCCTCGTCCCCTGAACCGCACCCCGCACAGTCAGCACGAAAGGAAACCCAGCCATGGCCAAGGATCTGCGGTTCAACCAGGAGGCACGCCTCCTTCTCGAGTACGGGGTCAACGCGCTCGCCGACGCGGTCAAGGTGACCCTCGGCCCCAAGGGCCGCAACGCGGTGCTCGAGAAGCTGACCGGCCCACCCACCATCACCAACGACGGTGTCACGATCGCCCGCGAGATCCAGCTGCGGGACCCGTTCGCCAACATGGGCGCGCAGCTGGTCAAGGAAGTGGCAATGAAGACCAACGGCGTCGTCGGTGACGGCACCACGACCGCGACCGTGCTGGCGCAGGCCATGGTCCGCGAGGGGATGCGGGCCGTCGACGCCGGTGCCAATCCCATGCGGGTGCGGCGCGGCATCGAACGCACCGTTCCCGTCGTCGTCGAGGCACTGCGGGACCGGTCGGTGCAGGTCGACGGACGCAAGGATCTCGAGCGCATCGCGACCCTCGCCGCGAGCGACGACGAGGCCATCGGCGAGGCCATCGCCGAGGCGGTCTCCCACGTGGGCAGGTCCGGCATCGTCACCACCGAGGAGAGCGAGACCCTCGGGATGTCGGTGAGCGTCGTCGACGGCATCGAATTCGACCACGGCTACATCTCCGGCTACATGGTGACCAACCCCGAACGCATGGAAGCGGTCCACGAGAATCCGCTGATCCTGTTGACCAACAAGAAGATCACCCAGGTGCAGGAGATCATGCCGAGCATCGAGGCGGCCAAGCGCGCCGATCGGCCCCTCGTCGTGCTGGCCGAGGACGTCGACGGCCCCGCCCTGCAGCTCCTCGTCGGCGGCAACATGCACAACACCATGCAGTCCGTCGTCGTGCGGGCGCCCGGCTTCGGGCACCGGCGCGTCGCCGAGCTGCAGGACCTCGCGGTCGCGCTGGGCGGGCACGTCGTCGCCAAGGACACCGGCGTCGAACTGTCCGAGGTGACGGCCGAGCACCTCGGTTCCTGCGACCGCATCACCGTCACCGAGAACGAGACGACGATCGTCGGCGGCCACGGCGATCAGAGTCTCCTCGATGCGCGGATCGCGCAGCTCGAGGCGCAGCTCGGACGGGCCCGGATCGACGCCGACCAGGACAGCCTCCAGCTGCGCATCGCCCGGCTCACCGGGCGGGTCGCCGTCATCCGCGTCGGCGGCGCCACCAGCGTCGAACTCAAGGAACGCATGCTGCGCGTCGAGGACGCCCTGGCCGCCACCCGGGCCGCCCTCGAGGACGGCATCGTCGCCGGGGGCGGCACCGCCCTGGGGCAGGCGCACCGGGCGCTGGCCGAGCTCGACCTGCCCGGCGACGAAGGCATCGGCCGCGACGTGGTGCGGCGTGCCCTGCCCGAGCCGCTCCGGTGGATCGCGGTCAACGCCGGCTTCGACGGCGACGAGGTCGTGGAGGTCGTCGCGGGGCTGCCGTCGGGACACGGGTTCAACGCGCTCTCCGGCAAGTACGGCGACATGTTCGACGAGGGCGTCGTCGACCCGTTCAAGGTCACCCGCGCCGCGCTCGAGAGCGCCGCGTCCATCGCGGCGCTGCTCATCACCACCGAGACCGCGATCGTGGAGGAGGTCTTCGGCAACCCCGGGGCGATCCACGCGCCCGGCTTCGGGGACCTGGCCGAGGGCATGGTCCGCCCGTCCAACATCTACTGATCGCCGGGGGATCGTCTCGGCGGCGGCCGGGCCTCGTCGGTCGCTTCCCTCCGAGGCAACCGGCCGCCGCCGTGCCCACCACGGCTCGACAGGAAGGGAGTGCGCAATGATCTTCATCGTGGTCAGGTTCCGGGTCCGTCGCGAATACCGGGACGACTGGGTCGCCCTCACAAAGGAATTCACCGAGTCGACGCGGGCCGAACCGGGCAATCTGTGGTTCGAGTGGTCGCGCAGCGTGGACGACCCGTCCGAGTACGTGCTCGTCGAGGCGTTCCGCGACGGTGAGGCCGGTGCCGCCCACGTCGGTGCCGACCACTTCCGCAAGGGGCTCGACGCCATGCGCCCGGCGCTGAGCGAGACCCCGCGGATCCTCCACACCGAGATCCCCGGCGTCGAGTGGTCCCGCATGGGCGAACTCGAAATATAGGCGGCTCGCCGCCGTGACACTGTGGCGGCTCGCCGCCGTGACACTGTGGCGGCTCGCCGCCGTGACACTGTGGCGGCTCGCCGCCGTGACACTCTGGTGGCTCGCCGCCGTGGCGCCCTTTCGGATCTCCCCCGATCCGAAAGGGCACCACAATCAATGACTCTCGCGCACGAGCAGGCGCAGTTCCGCGCCGAGCGTGCACGCCCGCGGCAGATCGACGAGCCCGTCCTCGCGCAGTTCGGTGGTCAGGCGCGTCACCCGGGCGATCGCGTCCGGGACCCGCCGCTGCCACCGCGCCAGGACCTCGTCGACGTCGGCCGGAGCGATCGGGGTGCCGTCCCGGCGCAGGATCGCGGCGACGAGGGCGTGGTGGCGTTCGGCGAGCTCGTCCCGCACCGTGGCGATCGCCGTGCTGTCCCACCAGGTGTGGGATCCGGCGGACAGGTCCGGCGACGTCCCGTCGAGCCCCAGCAGCGAACCCGTGCCGGCGTGCACCCGGGCGACGGTGCGCGCCGGGCAGTTCAGCGTGTACGCCGTGTCGACCAGGGCCGGGTACTCGCCGAGTAGCCGGAAGTCCGGCCCCCCGTCCGCCCCGGTGTCGCTCAGCAGGTCCTCCACTCCGGCACGCAGCCGGGTGATCTCGGCGCTCACGTCGAGCGGCGACGGCCGCAGCCGCAGGATCCACGAGGCCGCATGCTCGACGAAATTCTGCACGGTGCCGAGCCGCGCCCAGCGTTCGGCGCCGGAACCGGGGCGGTCCCGCGCCTCGGCCCACAACCGGTCGGTGTCGAACACCGCCCGGATCACCGCGTACGCCCGTGCGACCGCCGGCGTGCGCACCCCGAGTCGTTCCTCGAGCTGATAGATCATCCCCGGTCCGACGTGGTCGACGAGGTCGGAGGCGATCCGGGTCGCGACGATCTCGCGGCGCAGGGGATGATCCCGGATCTCGTCCTGCAGCAGTCCGCGCATGCGTTCGGGGAAGTACGCCTGGGCGACGTCGGCGAAGACGGGGTCGTCGGGCACATCCGACTCGAGCAGGTCCCGGCACACGACGTTCTTCGACCGCGCGAGCAGCACCGCGATCTCCGGCCTGGTCAGCCCGCGGCCGGCCCCGGCCCGCGCGGCCAGCTCCTGCACCGTGGGCAGTACCTCGGTGCTGCGGCGGATCCCGTCACCGGTCTCGAGGTGGCTGATGAGCCGCTCGTGCCGGCCGAGGAGCCGGGCCGCGCGCGAGACGGCGAGCCCGAGCGCCACCGACTGGTCCCGGCTCGTGCGCAACACCGTGCGGGCCACCTCGTCACGGGCGTCGCCGAGCAGGCGGTTGCGTTCCTCGAGTGTCAGACGTCCGCTGCGCCGGGCGGATTCGAGGGCGATCTTCAGGTTCACCTCGGCGTCGGAGGTGGCGACGCCGGCCGCGTTGTCGATGAAGTCCGCGTTGATGCGGCCGCCCGCCGCCGAGAACTCGATGCGTGCCCGCTGCGTGAAACCGAGGTTGCCGCCCTCGCCGACGACGCGGCAGCGGAGCTGTGAGGCATCGACGCGGACGTCGTCGTTACCCGGATCGGCTGCATCCGTGTGACTTTCGGAGGTGGCCTTGACGTAGGTGCCGACGCCGCCGTTCCAGAGCAGATCCACCGGTGCGGTCAGCAGCGCCTTGATCAATTCGCTCGGGGTGGTGGTGGGGTGCGGCAGACCGAGCAGGCGCCGTGCGGGTTCCGGGACGGTGACGGACTTCGCGGAGCGAGGCCACACCCCTCCGCCGGGCGAGAGGACGTCGCGGTCGACATCGTCCCAGCTCGATCCGGGACGCTCGAACAGCCGGCGGCGCTCCGCGTAGGCGCGGGCCGGGTCCGGGTCCGGGTCGAGGAAGATGTGGCGGTGGTCGAACGCGCCGACGAGGCGCAGGTGCGGGGAGAGCAGCATCCCGTTGCCGAAGACGTCGCCGGACATGTCTCCGATCCCCACCGCCGTCACCTCGGTGGTGTCCACGTCGACACCGAGGTCGGCGAAGTGCTCGCGAACCGCGACCCACGCGCCGCGCGCGGTGATGCCCATGGCCTTGTGGTCGTATCCGCTGGATCCGCCGGAGGCGAAGGCGTCGCCGAGCCAGTAGTCGTACTCCGCTGCGATGGAGTTCGCCAGGTCGGAGAACGCGGCGGTGCCCTTGTCCGCGGCCACCACCAGATATCCGTCGTCCCCACCGTGGACGACCGTACGGTCCGGGTGCACGATCTTCCCGTCGACGATATTGTCGACGAGATCGAGCATTCCCCGGATGAACGTCGAATAGGCCTGGGCCGGAGAGATATCCGGGTTTCGCCGCACGAACGCGCCCTTGGCGCCGACGGGGACGATGGGAGCGTTCTTCACCACCTGGGTTTTCATCAGGCCGAGTACCTCGGTGCGGTAGTCCTCCGGGCGGTCCGAGAATCGCACACCGCCGCGGGCGACGGTGCCGCTCCGCACGTGGATGCCCTCCATGTCGTCCGAGTGGACGAAGATCTCGCGGTGGGGGACGACGGGCCCTGGATCGGCGAGACGTCCGGAATCGAGCATGAATGCGCCGTACGATTTCGGTGCGCCGTGTTCGTCGCGCTGGTACCAGTTGGTGCGCACGGTGGCGGTGACGAACGACTCCAGGCTGCGCAGGATGCGGTCCTCGTCGAGGCTTTCCGCCGCGCCGCGCCGCGCGGCGAGCGCCCGCTCCGCCCGCTCGGCGGCGACGTCCCGGTCGCGCCGGTCCGGGTCGAAGCGCGCGGCGAAGCAGGCGACGAGGGCCTCGACGAATCCTGGATGCCGGCAGAGGGTATTGACGATGTACCGCTCCGACATGATCAGACCGGCCTGGCGGGCGAAGCGGCCGGCGGCCCGGACCAGGGCGATGTCCCGCACGTCCACATCGGCGACGACGGCGAGGCGGGCGTACCGGTCGACGACGGTGCGGCCCTGCGCATGGGCGTCGACGACCGCCGCTACCCGGCAAGGCGAACCCGGCCCCCACTCCGGGGGCGTGACGAACGCGAACCGATGCACCCGGCGATCCTCGCCGTCCCCCGTCAGGTGTTCGTGATCGTCGATCCGCAGCCCGAAGTGTTCGAAGGTGTGGACGGAGTCGGACAGCGACGGATCGCGGCCCGGCCACCTCATGACGGCGTCGGCGACGCCGTCGCGGGCAGCGCGCTCGACGAACAGGAGGGCCGGATGCTCCCCGCGTGACCCGGCGAGGTGCCGCGCGGCCCCGGCGACGTCGGTGGGCAGCGGTTCGTGTCGATGCGTGGTGGCGGTATCGGTGGTCATCGGCGTGTCCTTTCGATCACCCGGTGTGGGCCGTGGTGTGCCGCCAGTCTGCGGGCGACCCCTGGAGACGGACATGTACTCGATGTCCATGTATGCGGCGGAACTTGTACTTCCGGTCCATGAGTGACCGGCGTTCTCGCCCCTACAGTTCGAGGAAACCGACGGAGGGAGAAGGACATGACCGCAGTGGAACTCGTACGGGGCGGGCCCGGACTCGAGCAGGCACGCCGCATCGTGACGGAAATCCCGGGCCCCAGGTCCCGCGAGCTGGCGCAGCGCCGTGCCGCCGCGCTGCCGGCGGGCCTGGCCAGTGGCGCCGAAATCTACGCGGCGGCGGGCGGCGGGGGTGTGCTCGTCGACGTGGACGGGAACTCCTTCATCGACCTCGGTTCCGGCATCGCCGTCACCACCGTCGGCAACTCCGCGCCGCGCGTCGTCGAACGCGCCACCGCGCAGCTGCAGCAGTTCACCCACACCTGCTTCCTCGCCACGCCGTACGAGCCGTACATCGAGGTTGCCGAGGTCCTCAACCGGCTGACCCCCGGAACCCACGCCAAGCGCACGGCACTGTTCAACACCGGCAGCGAGGCCGTCGAGAACGCCGTGAAGTACGCCCGCGCGGCGACCGGTCGTTCCGCCGTGGTCACGTTCGACCACGCCTTCCACGGCCGGACGCTGATGACGATGACCATGACGGCGAAGAACCAGCCCTACAAGCACTCCTTCGGTCCGTTCGCCCCGGAGGTCTACCGCGCGCCGATGGCCTACCCCTACCGGTGGCCGAGCGGGCCCGACCGCGCCGCGGACGAGGCGTTCGAGCAGTTCCGGCTGCTCGTCGACGCCCAGATCGGCGCGGACCAGGTGGCGTGCGTCGTCGTCGAACCCATCCAGGGCGAAGGCGGGTTCATCGTCCCCGCCGACGGATTCCTCCGCCGCGTCGCCGATTTCTGCCGGGACCGCGGCATCCTCGTCGTCGCCGACGAGGTGCAGACCGGCATCGCCCGCACCGGAGCATGGTTCGCCTGCGAGCACGAAGGCCTGGTGCCGGATCTGATCGTCACGGCGAAGGGACTCGCCGGCGGACTTCCGCTCGCGGCCGTCACCGGCCGGGCCGAGATCATGGACCGCGCCCACCCGGGCGGCATCGGCGGCACCTACAGCGGCAACCCCGCGGCGTGCGCGGCGGCCCTCGGGGTGTTCGAGACGATCGAAGCGGAGCATCTGCTCGACCGGGCTCAGGAAATCGGCGCGCTGATGCTGCGGGAACTGCGCGACATCGGCACCCACCACCCCGTCGTCGGCGACGTCCGCGGACGCGGCGCCATGATCGCCGTCGAACTCGTCGAGCCCGGTACGACCACTCCCAACCGCGAGGCCGTCGCGGAGATCGTCCGGTACTGCCAGGCCCACGGGGTCCTCACCCTGACCGCCGGCACGTTCGGGAACGTGCTCCGTTTCCTGCCGCCGCTGTCGATCTCCGACGAGCTGCTCACCGAGGCGTTCTCGGTGCTGCGCGACGCGTTCGCCGCCCTCTGACCACCACCGCTCCCTACTCCGCGAGGACCAGCACATGACCACCACCGCACCCGCCCGCACGACCGGTCCGCTGCGACCGCTCGAACTCCTCGGCGCCGACACACTGCTCGACGCCGACGAACGCGACATCGCCGCCACCGTCCGCCGCTTCGTCGAGACCCGGCTCGTCCCCGAGGTCGGCGACTGGTTCGAATCCGCGACGCTGCCCAAGGAAGTGGCGAAGGAGTTCGGCGCCCTCGGCGTCCTCGGCATGCACCTGGACGGGTACGGCTGCGCCGGCACCAACGCCGTCAGCTACGGCCTGGCCTGCCTGGAACTCGAGGCCGGCGACAGCGGATTCCGCAGCTTCGTATCGGTGCAGGGTTCGCTGTCGATGTTCTCCATCCACCGCTACGGATCCGACGAACAGAAGCAGGAATGGCTGCCCCGCCTGGCCTCCGGAGACGCCATCGGGTGCTTCGGCCTGACGGAACCCGACTTCGGGTCCAACCCTTCGGGAATGCGCACCCGCGCCCGCCGGGACGGTTCGGACTGGATCCTCACCGGCACCAAGATGTGGATCACCAACGGCAATCTCGCGGACGTCGCCACGGTGTGGGCCCAGACCGACGAGGGTGTCCGCGGGTTCCTGGTTCCCACCGACACACCCGGCTTCACCGCCAACAGGATTCACCGCAAGCTGTCGCTGCGGGCCTCGGTGACCTCCGAGCTGGTCCTCGACAACGTGCGCCTGCCGGGCTCGGCCGAGCTTCCCCTCGCCCGCGGCCTCGGGGCTCCCCTGTCGTGCCTCAACGAGGCCCGTTTCGGCATCGTGTTCGGCGCGCTCGGCGCGGCCCGGAACAGCCTCGAGACCGCGTTGGACTACGCCGCCTCCCGGGAGGTCTTCGACCGCCCGCTCGCCGCCTACCAGCTCACCCAGGAGAAGCTGGCCGACATGACGCTCGAGCTCGGCAAGGGCTTCCTGCTCGCACTGCACCTCGGCCGCCTCAAGGACGAGTCCGGTGTCACCCCCGAGCAGATCAGCCTCGGCAAGCTCAACAACGTGCGCGAGGCATTGGCCATTGCCCGCGAATGCCGGACCATTCTCGGCGCCAGCGGCATCACCCTCGAGTACTCGCCGCTGCGGCACGCCAACAACCTCGAGTCGGTGCTGACCTACGAGGGCACCAGCGAGATGCACCTGCTCTCGATCGGCCGCGCCCTGACCGGTCACGCCGCATTCCGCTGACCCGCACCGTCGAAGCGTCGAAGGGACACACGATGACGACACCCGTTCTGCTGCAGCACTACATCGACGGCGAGTGGTTCGACGGCGGGGCCGAGGCCCTGGCGAGCATCAGCCCCGCCGAGCCGGACGTCACCGTGGCCCGCGGTCGTGCGGCCACGGGCGACGACGTCGACCGGGCCGTGGGCGCCGCGCGCGCCGCGGCCCGGCCATGGGCGAGAACCCCGGCGCACGAGCGCGGTGCCGTCCTCGCCCGGGCGGCTGCCGTCGTCGAATCGTCCGCGTCGCAATGGGGCGCGGAACTTGCCCGGGAGGAGGGCAAGACGCGGGGCGAAGGCGTCGCCGAGGTGCTCCGCGCGGCCCAGATCCTGCGCTTCTACGGCGGCGAGGGCGACCGGGAGGCCGGCGAGATGTTCGCCTCCCCCCGCCGCGGTGAGCAGATCCTGGTCGCGCGCAAGCCCGTCGGCGTGGTCGGGGTCATCACCCCCTTCAACTTCCCCATCGCCATCCCCGCCTGGAAGATCGCCCCGGCACTGACCTACGGCAACACCGTGGTGTGGAAGCCGGCGGGCACCGTGCCGCTGCTGGCCATGCGGCTGATGCAGGCCCTCGCCGACGCCGGCCTGCCGCCGGGGGTGCTCAACCTCGTCATCGGTGGCCGGGCGGTCGGCGCCGGCATCGCCGACCATCCGGGTGTCGACGCGCTGACCTTCACCGGTTCCACGGCGGTGGGCCGGAGCCTCGCGGCGGCGGGAGCCGCCCGGGGGGTGCCGGTGCAGGCGGAGATGGGCGGCAAGAACGCGGCGGTGGTGCTCGGCGACGCGGACCTCGATCTCGCCGCCGAACAGGTGCTGCTCGGCGCGTTCCGGTCGTCGGGGCAGAAGTGCACGGCGACCTCCCGGCTCATCGTCACCGACGACGTCGCCGACGAGTTCGTCGGTGAACTCGTCGCCCGGATCGGGAAGTGGACCGTCGGCAACCCCCTGGACGAGGACGTCCACATGGGTCCGGTGGTCGACGCCGCGGCGCGGGCGTCGATCCGGGCGGGGGTCGACGAGGCGGTACGCCAGGGTGCCCGAGTGTTGTGCGGGGGCCGGCCCTACGAGGACGGTGAACTGGCGGCCGGGTTCTACGTGCCGCCCACCGTGCTCGAGCTGCCCGGCACCCGGCTCGACGTGTGGCGCGAGGAACTGTTCGGGCCCGTACTGGCCGTGTGCCGGGCGGCCGACGCCGAGTCGGCGTTCGCGCTCGCCGACGACAGCGAGTACGGCTTGTCGGCGGCGGTGTTCACCCAGGACCTCACCCGCGCCCTCGGGGCGCTCGACGACCTGGACGTGGGCATCCTGCACATCAACTCCGAATCCGCCGGCGCCGACCCGCACGTCCCGTTCGGCGGCGCGAAGAAGAGCGGGTACGGCCCGAAGGAACAGGGCCGCGCCGCACGGGAGTTCTTCACCCACACCACGACCGTCTACCTTCGCGGCGGGAGGCCGATCGCATGAGCAGGGGCGCACTCGACGGCATCGTCGTCGCCGACTTCACCCGGGTCCTCGCCGGCCCCTACGCCACGATGATGCTCGCGGACATGGGTGCCGAGGTCGTCAAGATCGAACGTCCCGGCACCGGCGACGACACCCGCGCGTGGGGACCGCCCTACGACGACGAGGGCTCGGCCACGTACTTCAACTCGGTGAACCGCAACAAGACCTCCGTGGTCCTGGACCTCGCGTCGGAGGACGGCCGCGCCGAGGCCCGCCGGCTCGTGGCGCGCGCGGACATCGTGGTCGAGAACTTCCGGGCGGGCACCATGGAGCGGCTCGGCCTGGGCTACGACGAGCTGCTCGACGTGAACCCGGGGCTGATCTATTGCTCCGTCACCGGGTTCGGGAGCGGGGACGGAGCGGCACTGCCGGGCTACGACCTGCTCGTGCAGGCCGTCGGTGGGCTCATGAGCATCACCGGACCCGAGGCCGGTACGCCGACGAAGGTGGGTGTCGCGGTCGTCGACGTGCTCACCGGCCTGCACGCCCTCGCCGGCATCCTCGCCGCTCTGCATCATCGGGAGCGCACCGGCGAGGGGCAGCGCGTCGAGACCAACCTTCTTTCCGCGCTCCTGTCGTCGCTCGTCAATCAGGCGTCGGCGTACCTCGGTGCCGGGGTGGTGCCCGGCATCCTCGGAAACCGGCACCCCAGCATCGCCCCGTACGAGGTGTTCACGACCAAGGACCGGCCGCTGGCGCTGGCGGTGGGCAACGACAAGCAGTTCACGCGGCTCGCCGAGACGATCGGCGCGCCGGAGCTGGCCACCGATCCGCGCTTCCGCAGCAACCCGCTGCGCGTCGCACACCGCGAGGAACTGTGCGCCGAGATCACCTCGATCCTCGTCACGGCCGGGGCCGACCACTGGTACGACGAACTCTCCCGCGTGGGTGTTCCGGCCGGACCCATCAACGACGTCGCCGAGGCATTCGAGTTCGCGCGGCGTCTCGGCCTCGACGCCGTGGTGTCCGTGCCGGGAAGCGCCACGCCGCAGGTCGGAAATCCGTTGAGCTTCTCCAGGACTCCGGTCCGGTACCGTTCGGCCCCGCCACCCCTGGGTGGAGCCGCGGACTGACCGGCAGGAACCGGAGGAGTGCCCGTCCCGTCGCGTCCGGCCGCGGCGGGACGGGCGTCGTGCCGCACCGAACCGAACGGCGGGCGCCTCCGTCGTCCGTCCCCTCCCTCGATCAGGGATGCGCGACGGCGCGATCCTCGGGGGCGGGAACGGTGGCTGCGGGCCGTCGCAGACCGAAGGACTCGAAGCCGACGACGTACAGGAGCGTCACCAACGCGAACAGGTCCATGAATCCGAGGGCGTTGCCGTGCAGGCCGCCGGCGACGGCCGGCTCGTGGAGCACGATCTCGGCGATCACGTAGTAGTACAGGACGAACGTGGTCACGGCGAGGGCGAACGTGATCGCTGCGCGGGACAGCAGGTTCACCACGGCCCCGCCGCCCGTCGGCCTGTTACCGAAGGCGTTGGCCCACAGAATCATCCATGCGACCCAGCACACGCCCAGCTGGGCCGGGAACTGATCGAGCGGGAAGCCCGGTTCGGCTGCCGTGCCGGGTCCGACGAGCACCGCACACACCGCACGCAGTGCCGCGAACAGCACGGTGCCGAGCACGATGTTGCCGACCGTCGAGACCAGTGCGACCCGCATGCGGCTGCCGGCGAGCCGCCACGGCCAGTTCTCCCAGGTCTGTCCGGTGAGCACGATCGCGACGATGATCGAGTAGTACCAGCCGAGCAGTGTGTCGATGCCGAGCAGTGCTGTGCCTTCCCGAACCGTCTCCGAGACCGCGGGTACACCCAACACGAGATAGAGGAGTGCGGTGGGGACGAGGAGGGAGACGATCTCGCAGGCGCCGACCCACGGCTGTTTCAGGCCCAGATCGGTCCACGGCCAGTGTCCCCAGTTGAGCACCACCAGGACCCACGTGGAGAAGCCGAACAGGACGAACAACGCGCCCGTGAAGTAGCCCAGGCCGTCGGGACGCGCGGCCGCGTAGTCGGGATACAGGTGGCCGATTCCGCTCGCCAGGGCATACGTGACAACGACGGCGAAAGCCGATGCGGCGCCGAGGAACGCAATGCCGCGCCAGGGTTGCCGTAGCCGGTCGAATCCCCAGAGTTCGAGGTTGAATCCGGCCCACACGACGAACAGCAGGGCCCAGAACAGGGCGGCGTTGAACGGCAACGGATACAGGTCGAACGGGCTGAGCCGCGGGTCGGCGAGCAGATACCACGCCGCGACGGAGGCGGTGGTGATCACGGCGGTGTTGGCGACACCGAATCCGAGCCACCCCGGGGACGTGTCGGCGTGCGAGCGTTCGGGCATGGGGTACCGAAACCTTCTGTGATGCCCTCGAAACGAGGGGCGAGGGGAACGTCGGCCGAGGAGATCGGTGAGTGGTGTGGTGGCCGGAGTCGGCTGCCGGATCGCGGACCGTGTCCTCGGGGGTTCTTCGTCAGCTCCGCCGGCGCAGTTCGGGACCGGCCGTGGGAGCGTGGAGCATCGGAGTGTCCTTCCCGTGAGAATGCGACTCGTGAGAATGTGACTCGGAGCACACTCGAAACGATCGCGCGTCACAACTGTTGCGCCGCGTTGCATCCCCCGCTCGGGTCCGGATCGTCCGCCACGGCCGCCCGGCATCTCCCGGACCTCGACGGCCGCTCACCACTCCGGCCGGGTGTGGATCGAGTCGAGGTCGCAGCGGTCAGCCGAAATGTTGGCTACAATTATGTACATGACGACTCTTCCGGTGGCCGAGGCGCGGGCGCAGTTCTCCCGTCTGGTCGACGAGGCCGAGCGCACCCACGAGCGGTTCGAGATCACCCGAAATGGGCACCGGGCCGCGGTGCTGCTCGGTGCCGACGACTACGACGCGCTGCGCGAGACCATTGCCGTGCTGGCCGAGAAGTCCCTGCTTGCCGACCACCTCACGGGAATGGCCGAGATCGAGGCCGGGGACAGCCTCGATGCCGCATCCCTCGCCGAGATCATGTCGGCGGGCAAGCCCGGCGACGAGTGAGCGTTCCCGGCGAGCCCTACACCCTGATCGTGGCCCGTACCGCTGCCCGTGCGCTCGAGCGGACCCTGCCCGAGAAGGTCGCCGCCGCTGTGTACGAGTTCCTCACCGGACCCCTCCTCGAAAACCCGCACCGGGTCGGCAACGAACTCGCCCCACCGTTGGCACCGGCCTGCTCCGCCCGCCGCGGCTCCTACCGGGTGCTGTACCTGATCGACGAGAACACCCGCCAGGTCCGAGTCACCGCGATCTCCCACCGCGCCGACGCGTACCGCACCTGAATCTTCCGGGGCGCGGCCGGGGTGAGGATCTCGTCGAGGCGCTGCGACCGGACGTCGGCACCTATCCGCCACGGCCGTCCAGCATCTCCCGGGCCTTGACGGCCAGCCACCACTCCACCCGGGTGTGGATCGAGTCGAGGTCGCGGCCGGTGAGTTCGGTGATGCGGGCGAGCCGGTTCCGCAGGGTGTGCCGGTGGATGCCCAGCGCGGCGGCGGTGCTCTCGGCCTGGCCGTTGTGCTCGAGGTACGCGGCGAGGGTCTCGACCAGTCTTCCGCTCGATCCGTGCTTCGCGTCGTAGGCATCGAGTGCTTCGAGTCCGGTGCGGGCGATGGCCTGCAGCGCGTCCGGGTCCTGCATGCCCAGCAACACCGAGAAGGTACCGAGCTCGGCGAACGCCACCGGTGTCCGGCCCCCGTTCCGCGCTGCCCTGACCGCCGAGAGAGCCTGCTGCACACTGGTGTTCGCGTCCTTCACGCCGCACGGACCGCCCAGCCCGCACCGGACCGGCCGGCCGAGCTGCGCGCGGACCCGGTCCTGGACCCGGGTCGCGATCTCGCGTGCCCGGTCGGCCGGCACGACCACGGCGACATCCGCGCCGACCGAGGCCGCCAGATGGGGTACGCCCTCCGCGGCGAGGACTGCGCCGACCTGTCGTTCCGCCGGCAGCAGCGGGCCGACCTCCGTCAGCACGGCGACCGCGACGGTGTCGGTCGGTTCGAACCCGAAATAGCGGAGCAGGCCGGCGTCCATGCGTTCGGGTGCGTCGAAGAGTGTCCGGGTGACGACGGCCCGCAGCCGCTGTTCCGCGCTCTGCACCTTCGCGGGCTTGCCGAGCTCGATGGAGATCAGCGACACGGCGTGGGCGAGGAGCAGACGGTCGGCCGGCGGGAGCGGTTCCGCGGTGCCGACGGCGAGGTATCCGTAGAGGTCCTGGGCCGCCGCGATGCTCTGAACGGTGTAGTGCCCGGCGGCGTCGGCCAGCACCTTGCTCATCTGCCGCCGCCGCGGAGATCGGGACGCCGACTCCGCCACCCCGCGCGCATGCCGGACCGCCCGCGTCGTGTCGGACCCGTATTCGGCGAGTACGCGATCGTCGGCGTCGACGACGGCGACGGCTCCGGCGAGGGCCTGACCGAGCGCGGTCACGACCGCGGGCACACCCCCGCGCAGTGTGGCCCGGGCCAGCCGCTCCTGCTGATCGACGACCCGCTGCACCGCGCGGACCTGGTCGGCGGTCAGTTCGTCGATGACCGCCCGGGTGATGGCGATGAAGGGCGTCGAGGCGGGCACGGCGAGCACCGGGAACCCCAGCGCGTCACCCGCGGCGCGCAGACCGTCGGGCACGCGGTCGAACCGGGTTCCGGTGTCGAACGCCAAGGCCGCGCAGCCGGCCCCCACCAGACCCTGGAGGTACGCGAACTGCTCGTCGGCGCCGGCGCCGATCTCCAGTCCGGTGGTCATCACGAGCTCTCCACCCGAGAGCCACGGGGTGGGGTCGGGAAGCTCGATCGGATGCGCCCACTCGATGACACGGTCGGCTCCGTCGCGACCCGCCACGAGAGTGAGCCCGAGCTCCGGCAGCGTCGTGAGCCGACGCACGGTGATGGCCATGATGACGATCCTTCCCCGCACCGGGCGGCTAGGAGGTGGGGTGTTCGGCGAGGACTTCGAGGGCCAGATGCACGTCGGTGACGTCCCGGGGGGAACGCAGGGACCGGCCCAGCAGGTCCTCGACTCGTTTCACCCGGTGCCGCACGGTATTCGGATGCAGGTTCAGCTCCCGCGCCGTCCGCCCCACGTCCAGGTCCCGGGCCAGGTGGAGCACGAGGAAATCGACCAGGTCGTCGTGGCCGTCGAGCAGTGGGGCCAGGACCGCGGTGGCGCGCGCGAGAGCGGGCCCCGGGTCGCGGCCCGCCAGCAACCAGTCCGCGAGGCTCACGTCCTCGAAGCGCTGGGTGCTGCGGCCGAGCCGCTCGGCGGCCCGTCGCGCCCAGCGCGCCTCGCGCAGTTTGTCGGGCCCGCGCGCGGGATCGGTGAACGGCTCGCTCGAGCCGCACGTCAACCCCTGTGGAAGGTTGTTCGACCAGGAGTCGAGAGCCTCCGCCCGGGCGGGGACCACTCCGACGAGGCCCCCCTCGCCCCGGGCGAGCAGCAGGGTCAGCCCGATGTCGCGGGCCAGCCCGGACACGTCCGTTTCGACGGCATCGAGCAGCGAGTTCGCCCGGAACACCCATCGGCGGTTGTCGTAGTCGGGTGCGGCGGACAAGGCCAGCATCCGCATATCGGGCTCGGGGCCGAACCGCAGCATCTCGAGCTGGTCCAGGACGGTGTCGGAATCGGCCGGATCGCCCGACGCCAGCGCCCGCACCAGTGCGGCGTGCCGCGCGCGGTTCTCGATGGTGGCGCGCTGGCGGGTGCGTTCGATCGTGTTGAGCAGCCTCAGCGACACCTCGACGGCGGGCGCGGTGAGCGGATCGGTGAGTTCGTTGCTCTTGGACGCGAGGGCGAACCAGTAGTGCTGGCCGCCCGGCGAGATCGAGTGCGCGCTCACCGACCATCGGCCCACCCGGAACAGCAGCCGGCCGTCCCGGCCGCGCAGCTGATTGCGGATCAGGTGCACCGGTGCGCCACCCGCCGAGGCCACGACGTCGCCGACCTCGTTGTAGAGGACCACGCTGCTGCGGAGCAGCCCGGCGAGCCGGGCCACGAGGTCGGCCTCCGGGGACTCGGCCGTCATCGCCTCGAGCAGGTGGTTCTGCATCTGCAGCGTGCGGCGCAGCAGCATCGAGTCCTGCGCCTGCGCCGCGGCATTGACACGTCCGACCACCTCCATGAACGGCAGTTCCGGCGGGATCGCCACCACGGCGAACCGATGGCGCTCGGCCTCGTCGAGCAGGGGCCGGGGGACGTCGTCGGTGATCACCCCGACGCCGTACCCGAGCGCGGCGATGCCGGACCCCACGAGCTCGCGGATCAGTTCGCGATAGGCCTGCTGCGGGTGCTCGTGGCCGGGGAAGCGCGAGCCGGTGGTGAGCATCATCGACCCCGGCCGCAGCCACCGGGTCGGGTTCTCGATCTCGATCGGGTGCGCGCCGGTGATTCCCACGTTGGGGTCGGCATCGGTCGCCAGCCGGAGCCCGAGGTCGGGTTCGAGCAGCAGGTCGACGAGCCGGAAACGGTCCGGAAGCATGCCCGACATCTTTCTCCCATGGGTGTGAAGATCTCCAACGATTCGGGGAACTCGATTCACTTTCTCCAATTGATGGCCCCGCGACCAGGCCGAATACTGGGTTCCACCCGACCCAGGAGTATGACGATGATCACATCCCGCAATCCCCACCTGCGCGTCGCCGTGGACGTCGGAGGCACCTTCACGGACGTGTGCATCTTCGACGAGAGCGCATCGACCACCCGCATCGCGAAGGTTCCCTCGACCCCGGACGATCCCATGCGCGCCGTGATCGACGGTGTGCGCACCGCGGGCATCGACCTGACCGAGGTGACCCTGTTCTCCCACGGCACCACCGTCGCGACCAACGCGCTCATCACCCGCAACTTCCCGCCCGCGGCCCTCGTCACCACCCGCGGGTTCCGCGACGTGCTCGAGATCCGCGACGGCACCAAGGACGAGTTGTGGGACACGTACGTCGACGTCGGCACCCCCTACATCCGCCGCCGTGATCGGTACGAGGTCACCGAACGCATCGACTACGCCGGCGAGGTCGTCACCCCGCTCGACGAGTCGGAGGTCCGGGAGATCGCCCGCATCCTGCGCCGCAAGAACATCAAGACCGTCGCGGTGTGCCTGATCAACAGCTACGTCAACAGCGCACACGAGCAGCGCGTGCGGGCACTGCTCGAGGCCGAGCTGCCCGACGTCACCGTCTCCACCTCCAGCGAGATCCTCCCCGAGATCTTCGAGTACGACCGCGCCTCCACCACCGTCGCCAACGCCGTGCTCGCACCCCTGGTCAGCGGGTACGTCAACCGGCTCGAAGCGCAGCTGCGCACCGACGGATACGACGGCGACCTGCTCCTGCTCCATTCCGGCGGGGGCTCGATGACCCCCGCGATGGTGGAGAAGTATCCCGTCCGGCTCGCCGCCTCCGGCATCGCCGCCGGCGCGATCGCCGTGGCCGACATCGCCACCCGCTGCGGATACCCCAACGCGATCGGCCTGGACATGGGCGGTACCAGCACCGACATCTCGCTCGTCTACGACGGCGAGGTCCGCACCACCAAGCAGTGGCAGGTCGAGTACGGCTTCCCCATCTCCTTCCCCAGCATCGAGGTGCTCACCATCGGCGCCGGCGGCGGATCGCTGGCCTGGCTCGACGAGGCAGGCTCGCTGCGCAACGGGCCGCAGTCGGCCGGCGCCTCCCCCGGACCCGCCTGCTACCTGCGCGGCGGCACCGAGCCGACGAACACCGACGCCAACGTGCTGCTCGGCCGCCTGGGCACCACCCTCATCGGCGGCGGCCTCACCCTGGACGTGGCGGCCGCGGAGAACGCGATCAAGCAGAGCGTGGCCGGACCGCTCGGTCTCGACGCCGACACCGCGGCCGGCAACATCATCCAGGTGGCCAACGCCAACATGGCGGATGCGGTGCGGCTGTTGTCCATTCGGCGCGGCTACGATCCGCGCGACTTCGTCCTCGTCGTCTGCGGCGGCGCGGGCGCCCTGCACGGCGCGGCCCTCGCGAAGGAACTGTCCATTCCGACCGTCGTGGTGCCGCCCCATCCGGGCATCACCTCGGCGCAGGGGTGCCTGCTCGTCGACATCCGGCACGACCTGTCGGCCATGTTCCAGGGCCGCGTCGACGAGGTCGACACCACCGCGCTCGAGCGCGAATTCCTGCGGCTCGAGCAGGAGGGCACGCAGCGTCTCCGCCACGAGGGGGTCGAACCCGAACGGATGGTCCTCGATCGTCATATCAGCATGCGCTACGCGGGGCAGTGGCGTTCGCTCACCGTCGCGGCCGGCAGCGGCCCCGGCTTCCTCGCGGAGGCCGTCGAGCGGTTCCACGAGGAGCACGAACGGGACTACTCGTTCCGGCGCGACGACACACCCGTGGAGATCTACCAGATCGGGCTGCGCGCGGTGGGCACCACGCCGAAGCCGAACTTCCCGCGCACCTCCGAACCCACCACCGCGGAGCCGGCGCCCGTCGAGCGGCGCAACGTCTACTTCGACGAGGCGCGCGGCCGGCTCGACACCCCCGTCTTCGACCGCGACACACTGGAATTCGGTACGCGCATCCCCGGCCCGGCCGTGATCACCCAGCTCGACTCCACCACCGTCGTCCCCCCGGGGACCACCGCCACGATCGACGAGTGGGCGAACATCCGCATCGACATCCAGGAGACCCGATGACCACCACGTCCCCCACCCTCGATCCGGTCACCTTCGAGGTCCTCAAGAACGCGTTCGCCACCTCGGTCGACCTGATGTCCGAGCAGATCCTGCGCACCTGCTACTCGTTCGTCATCTACTCGCGGGACTTCTCCTCCGCGCTCTGCGACGCCGAGGGCAACACCGTGATGCAGGGCAGCCAGGACATCGCGGTCCACGTGGGCACCCTCCACTTCCAGTGCAAGGCCGTGCTCGAGGAATTCGGCTCCGACATCAACCCCGGCGACATCTTCATGGTCAACGACCCCTACCGGGGCGGCACCCACCTCAACGACGTCAGCTTCGTCCGGCCCATCTTCGCCGACGGCGTCCTCATCGCCTTCGCGCAGAACAAGGGCCACTGGGCCGACATCGGCGGCAGCGTCCCCGGGTCGTTCGACGTGACCGCCACCGAGCATTTCGGTGAGGGCCTGCGGATCACCCCGGTCCGGGTGTGGCACGAGGGCCGATTCCTGGCGGACGTCGCGAAACTGCTCGTCGCGAACACCCGGTCCCCGGAGATCAGCATGGGCGACCTGCACGCCCAGGCGGAGGCCACGGGCGTGTGTGAACGTGAAATCCACCGACTCGTCGACAAATACGGGCGCGGTACCGTCACCGACGCGATGCGCGAGGTCCAGGACTACGTCGAGCGCATCGTGCGCAGCCGGGTCGCCGACCTGCCGGACGGCACGTGGACCACCGAGGACTACCTCGACTCCGATCCCGCCCGGCCCGAGGGGCTCGTCCCGATCCGCGTCACCATGACGATCGAGGGCGACCAGCTCAGCTACGACCTGACCGGCAGCGCACCGGCGGTCGCCAGCTTCCTCAACAGCGGCTACGGCACCGCGTTCTCCGGGATCGTGGCGGGCACCAAGTCGTTCTTCCCCGACGTGCCGCTGAACTCGGGCCTGTACAACGCGATCCGCACCGACCTCGGACCGGAGGGCACCGTCGTCAACGCGGGCTGGCCGCACGCGGTGACCGGGTTCTGCTCCGGTCCCTACGAGAAGATCATGAACGCGATCTTCGAACTGTGGTCGAAGGTCGTGCCCTCCCGCGCCATCGCGTGCTCGTTCAACCTCGAGTACCTGCTCGTCGGCGGCCGCGACGCCCGCACCGACGACCGGCCGTTCTTCATGTGGTACGACTGGATGGCCGGCGGCTGGGGCGGACGCAGCTCGAAGGACGGATCGAGCGCCACCGCACCGGTGTTCGGTATCGGCCTGGCCGTGCAGCCGTGCGAGGGGCAGGAACGCCTCACCCCCGTGCTGACCAGCGAGCACGCCATCATCACCGATTCCGGTGGACCCGGGGAATACCGCGGCGGGTGCGGCCTGTCCAAGGGCGGCATCCTCACCGACAGCGACAGCAGCGTGATGTCGTACTGCTGTGACCGTTCCCGCTCGGTCACCTGGGGCATCGAGGGCGGCCTGCCGTCCATCCCGCACGGTGTGTGGCTCAACCGCGGCACCCCCGAGGAGCGCTTCCTCGGGTCCGTGTTCTCGAATGTGCCCGTCCAGTCCGGAGATTCGTTCGAGCGGCCGTCGGCGGGCGGTGGTGGCTACGGGGATCCGCTGCAGCGGGACCCGGACGCCGTGCTCGAGGACGTGATCGACGGATATGTCTCCGTCGAGCGCGCCGCCCTGGACTACGGCGTCGTCGTCGTGCCGGTGGACCCCGAGATCGACCGCTACGAGCTCGACCACGACGCCACCGAGCGCGTCCGCGAGGAGATCCGCGTGTCGCGCAAGGGCTGGCTCGACGAGGACCCCGAAACCGTCGCCGCCCGCTACCGCAGCGGTGAGCTGTCCATGCTCGACCTCGTGCGCCGCTACGGCGTGATCGTCGACTGGGGCACCGGCGAGCTGCTGCCCACGACCACCGCCCAGTTCCGCGATCTGCTGCGGACCCGCTCCGTCGCACACTGGTCCTGAATCCCCGTTGCGGGGCAGTGACACCGCTGCCCCGCAACGGGTTTCGCGCTCTCCACCCTCCCTCGAAGCTCCCCTGCCGAACCTCCCGCCCCCGGTGCTGCGGGCGGTCGTGCGCCCCTGCGCCGGTTCGGATTCCCTCCCCCCCGAGAGGCGACCCCATGTCCGATCACCTCACCGAATCTGCTCCCGGATCCCCCGCGGAGCGGGAAATCGTGCCCGAATCCGGGCGTCTGTCCCGCTGGTCGCTGACGATGGCCTGGTGGGCCATGTTCAGCGCCATGTTCTGGCTCTACATCGCGGTTGCCTCGGCCGGCGCGGTCGGGGTACCGGCCACCCTCGCCGGGATGGCTGCCTCGATCGCCACCTTCGGCGTCGTCAATCTGGTGCTCTCCCGCTATGCGATCCACACCGGCCTGTCGGTCGAGCTGCTGTCCCGGCGCATGTTCGGCGCCGTCGGCTCACTGCTCGCCCCGGCGCTGTTCGCGGCCACCGCGCTCTACTACGGGGTCTTCGAGGGTTCCATCGTCGCTGTGGCTCTGCAGGAGTACTTCGGCGGCGACATCAGGCTGTGGTACCTGCTCTGCACGGTGTACATGATTCCCGTGGTGATCGGGGGTGTCGCCGCGTGGCTCGACAAGCTCAACGGGATCCTGCTGCCGTTCTATCTCGTCGGCATGGTCGCCGTCGTGGTGGCCGCGACCGTGCAGCAGGGCTACCCCACCGGATGGCTCACCGCCACGGTGGCATCGGGTCCGCTTCCGGGCTGGCTCACCGCCTACCTCGTCTACATGGGCGTCTGGGTGCTGATGATGTACACCTTCGACTACGCGAGGCTCGGTCGCCGCACCGACGCCGCCTTCCACGGCACCGTCACCTTCGGCTGGGTGTTCTATGCGCTGACCTTCGGTGTGAACGGGCTCGTCGGCCTCTATCTCCTCGGCGCCTGGGACATCGCCGGAACCGAGACCGGCGTGGTCGAGGCGGTCGTCGGCTCCCTCGGCTTCGCGGGGGTGCTGCTGATCATCGTGTCCCAGACCCGCATCAACTCGGCCAACTTCTATCTCGCCTCCACCAACCTCCAGGTGTTCGTCCACCGGGCACTGCGCATCGACGTGCCCCGAGCGGTGTGGGTGGTGGTCACCGCCGTGCTCGCATACCTGCTCATGCTCACCGACGTGCTGGGGTACCTGCTGCAGGCCCTCGCCTGGCAGGGCGTGCTGATCACCGCCTGGGTGGCGATCGCGGTGGTCTACGTGCTGCGGGATCGGGGCCACGCCATGCCCCGCACCGCGTCCGGTGGGGCGCTGGCGTGGCTGATCTCCTCGGTCGCCGGCATCGCGCTCACCGTGCAGGAGGTCAGCGCGACATGGGCGCAGCTCGCCCCGGTGGTGACGGTGCTCCTGGCCGCGGGCAGCTACGTGCTGCTCACCCCGCGCGCGGGCGCGACGGTTCCCGCGCCGTCGGGCGACGAAGCGTCGCCGGACGCGCCGCAACCGGTCTGAATCCGGCGGACAATCGCCGCCACGGCGAGTGTGACACCGGCCCCTGTACGCGGCGGCCATGTCGTGGGTCACATCACGGCCATAGTGTTCTCCCATCCGAGCGACAGCGCCGCCGTAACGCCGGAACCGGCACACGACGGCGGCCGCACATCAGGTCTCGAAGGGAGTGCCGTGCATACCGATCCACCGGCCGAAAGGTCCGACACCCTGGGCCACGCGCTGAAGAAGCGCCATCTCACCATGCTGTCCATGGGAGGGGTGATCGGGGCCGGGTTCTTCGTGGGGATCAGCGCGATCATCGGTCAGGCCGGCCCCGGCGCCATCCTCACCTGCCTGATCTGTGGGCTGATCGTCTTCCTGGTCATGCGCATGCTCGGGGAGATGGCCGTCGCCAAGCCCTGCACCGGCTCGTTCACCGAATACGCCCGCGACGCCATGGGCAACTGGGCAGGCTTCGCCACCGGCTGGCTGTTCTGGTACTTCTGGGTGGTCGTCGTCGGGATCGAGGCCGTGGTCGGGGCCACCCTGCTCGCCCGCTGGCTCCCCGGCGTGCCGCTGTGGCTGATGGCCGCCGGCCTGCTGCTGATCATGACCGTCGTGAACCTGTTGTCGGTCGGCAACTTCGGCGAGGCCGAGTACTGGTTCGCCGGGATCAAGGTCGCGGTGATCATCGCGTTCCTCGTCCTGGCCGGTCTCTACGTGCTGGGCGTCTGGCCCGGGGCCGAGCTGTCCTTCGGCAACCTGACCGCACACGGCGGCTTCCTGCCCCACGGCTTTACCCCCGTCATGGTCGGGGTGGTCGCCGTCATCTTCTCGATGACGGGGGCCGAGCTCGTCACGATCGCCGCGGCCGAGTCGAAGGAGCCGGCCGCGGCGATCCGCCGCGCCACCAGCACCGTCGTGTTCCGGATCCTGGCGTTCTTCGTCGGCGCGACGTTCCTGCTCGTGACCATGCTGCCGTGGGACAGCTATGTCGTCGGCGAATCCCCGTTCGTGGCCGCCCTCGACGTCCTGGGCATCCCCGGGGCCGCCGAGATCCTCAACTTCGTGGTGCTGGTCGCCGTGCTCTCGTGCCTGAACTCCGGGCTCTACACCGCCTCGCGCATGCTGTTCGTGCTCGGTGCCCACCGCGACGCACCCGCGTGGATGACGGCCGTCAACTCCCGCGGTGTCCCGCTGAAGGGCGTGCTGTCGTGCACGTTCGTCGGATACGTGTGCATCGTTGCGGCCTACGTCTGGCCCGACACGATCTTCCTGTACCTGGTCACGTCGTCCGGTGCGATCTGCCTGTTCGTGTACATCATGATCTGCCTGTCGGAGCTGGTGCTGCGCCGCCGCTGGGAACGCACGTCGCCGGAGATCCTGCAGTTCCGGGTGTGGCTCTACCCGGTCCTGCCGGTCGTCGTCACGGCGGTCATCGTCGCGATCCTCGTCGGCATGTGGTTCACCGGCGCCCGCGCCGAACTGGTGCAGTCGCTGATCGCGCTCGCGGTCATCGTCGCCGCGTACCACCTCAAGACCCGGTACCTGCGCCGGCGCGGGGGCGAACGGGCCACCCCGCCGGAGGAGAGGGCGCTGGCCCGGGCGATGCACGTCGACGCGGAGCCGCGACCCGGCGGGCCGCAGCCCGCCCCCTCGGGCAATCCGGCCCACTGACGATCCGCTCCGCGCCGCCGGCTGCAACGACAGCCGGCGGCGCGGTGTTGTGCTCGGAGGACAACACCCCGTCGGAACTCGAGCCCGCGAGGCCGTAGTCGGGACGTGATCCCCGTCACTACCGTTGTGGTCAGCCGAAGAGAAAAGGACCGACGGTAGTGACGATCGAATATCTGGTGTGGCACCGCGAATCGGACCGGCCCTGCGTGCGGGACGACGACCGGGAACTCACCTACGCCGAATTTGCCCGCAGAGTCGACGGTTTCGCGGCGCAACTCCAGCAGCACGGGATCGCTGCGGGTGACGTCGTCGCGGTGATGCTGCCGAACCGGGCCGAACTCCTCGTCGCCCTCATGGCGGCGTGGCGGCTGGGTGCGACGGCCACCCCCGTCAATCCCGCGTTCACCGCGACCGAGGCCGAGTACCAGATCGACGATGCGGGAGCCGTACTCGTCCTGGGCGCCGGTCCCGACGCCCCGTCGGGCGGCCGCCCGCTGATCCACGTGGACGACATGGCTACCGCCCCGCCGGCCGGATGGTCGGCCGGCGCCGATCCCCGTCCCGACGACACCGCCCTGCTGATCTACACCTCCGGCTCGACCGGCCGCCCGAAGGGCGTGCAGCTCGCCCACGCGAACCTGCAGTTCATGGCCGACTCGTTCCGCACGCACCTGCAGCTGACCGAGGCCGACCACTGCCTGCTGATCCTGCCGCTGTTCCACGTCAACGCGATCGCGGTCAGCTTCCTGGCGCCGATCCTGGCCGGGGCGCAGCTCAGCATCACCGGCAGGTTCTCCCCGGCCCGGTTCTTCGACGACGTGGCACGGCTGCGGCCGACCTACTTCTCGGCCGTGCCCACCATCTACGCCCTGCTCGTCTCCCAGCCGCTGGACACCCCGGTGGACACCTCGTCGCTGCGCTTCGCGATCTGCGGCGCGGCCCCGATCTCGAAGGAACTTCTCGATCGGGTCGAGCAGCGCTTCGGCCTGGTCGTGGTCGAGGGCTACGGGCTCACCGAGGGCACCTGCGCGTCGGCGTGCAACCCGATCGACGGCCCCCGCAAGCTCGGCACCGTCGGCCCCGCGCTGCCCGGCCAGCAGATCGCCATCGCCGGACCCGACGGGCGGCACCTGCCGGCCGGGGCCACCGGCGAGGTGCTCATCAAGGGGCCCAACGTGATGCGCGGCTATCTCGGCCGACCCGAGGAGACCGCCCGCACCGTCGTCGACGGCTGGTTGCACACCGGCGACGTCGGCCGGCTCGACGAGGACGGATACCTCACCCTCGTCGACCGCATCAAGGACATGATCATCCGCGGCGGGGAGAACCTGTATCCCAAGGAGATCGAGAACGCCCTGGCCACGCACCCCGCGGTCCTCGAGTCCGCCGTGATCGGCGCGCCGCACGAGGTGTACGGCGAGGTTCCCGTCGCGTACGTCGTGACCTATCCCGAGCGGACCGTCACCGACTCCGAACTGCTCGCCTACCTCGCCGAGCGGTTGACGAGGGTCAAGGTGCCCGCCGAGGTGCACGTCGTCGCCGCCCTGCCGCGCAACCCCGTCGGCAAGATCGACAAACCCGGCCTGCGGCGCAGCCACGGTGCTCCCGTGCACGCCTGACCGCTCCCGAGGACACCACACGCTCCACCCCGACTCGCCGGCCCCGGGCCGGTGGGGCGGCAACCCCTACTCGAAAGGCGAATTCCCATGGGTTTCAAGACCGGCCACTTCCCGGAAGTGGACCCCGCCACGTTCCGCGACCTCCCGTTCCGGGGTCGGTTGCGGGCCATGTCGACCCACTGGGTCGACTACGGATTCGGCACGCCGAAAATGGTGCACACCGTCTACATCCTCAAGCTGCTGTTCCTCTACATCGGCGCCGGCACCGCCCTGGCGACGCTGACCTCGGGCCTGTCGTGGCTCGACGTCTCGTCGTGGTGGAACCAGCCGATCGTCTACCAGAAGCTGATCCTGTGGACCGTGCTGCTCGAGGCGCTCGGTCTCGCCGGGTCGTGGGGTCCGCTCGCCGGGCACTTCAAGCCGATGACCGGTGGCTTCCGGTACTGGCTCAAGCCCGAGACGATCCGGCTCCCACCGTGGCCGGGCAAGGTGCCCGGCACGTCCGGTGACCGCCGCACCGTCGGCGACGTGGCGCTCTACGCCCTTCTGCTCGCCAATCTGATTGTCGCCGTCGTTCTTCCGGGTGTGCATTCCGCCTCCGTCGACGCGCTCGTCGCCGACAACGCCGGCCTCGTCCGCCCCGCGGTCGTGGCGCCGCTGATCGTGCTGCTGATCGTGATCGGCCTGCGGGACAAGGTCATCTTCATCGCCGCCCGCAGCGAGCAGTACCTGCCGGCGATGGTGTTCTTCACCTTCCTGCCCTTCGTCGACATGATCGTGGCCCTCAAGCTGCTCATCGTCACCGTCTGGGTCGGCGCCGGCGTCTCCAAGTTCGGCCGCCACTTCGCCATGGTGGTCCCCCCGATGATCAGCAACACCCCGTGGATGCTGTCCAAGCGGGTCAAGCGCATGCACTACCGCAGCTTCCCGAACGACCTGCGGCCCTCGCACCTCGGCAGCGGCGTCGCCCACGTCCTCGGCACGTTCGTCGAGATCGTCACCCCGCTGGTGCTGCTGTTCTCCACCAACCGCACGCTCACGCTGCTCGCGGTGCTGCTGATGGTGGCGTTCCACTTCTTCATCGCCTCGACGTTCCCGCTCGCGGTGCCGCTGGAATGGAACCTGCTGTTCGCCTACGCCACGGTCTTCCTGTTCTGGGGCTTCCCCGCCTGGGACGGCTACGCCGTGACCGACATGTCGTCGCTGTGGCTGGCGGGCGCGATCACCGCCGCGCTGTGCTTCTTCCCGGTCCTCGGCAACCTGCGCCCCGACCTGGTCTCGTTCCTGCCGTCGATGCGGCAGTACGCCGGCAACTGGGCCTCGGCCACTTGGGCGTTCGCCCCGGGTGCGGAGGAGAAGCTGAACCGGCACATCGTGCGGGCCGCCGAGAACACCCGCACCCAGCTGCTCGCGACCTACCCCGCCGACGTCGCGGACGTCGTGATGCACCAGCTCCTGGGCTGGCGGTCCATGCACAGCCAGGGCCGGGCGCTGATCTCCCTGATGATGCGCCACCTCGGGGACGACATCGACACCTACGACCTGCGTGAGGCCGAGTTCTCCTGCAACTCGATCGTCGCCTTCAACTTCGGTGACGGGCACCTGCACAACGAGCACCTGATCGCCGCGATCCAGCGGCGCTGCAACTTCGCGCCCGGCGAGTTCGTCGTCGCCTGGATCGAATCCCAGCCGATCCACAAGGGCACCCAGGAATACAAGGTGATCGACGCGGCCCTCGGCGTGATCGAACGCGGCACCTACAGGGTCGCCGACGCCGTCGCCGAGCAGCCCTGGTTGCCCAACGGGCCCATCCCGTTCGACGTGCAGTGGACAATGGACCGCGAGGGCGCCCACCGGGCAGCCGCACAGCGGGAGGTCACAGCGTGAGTACGGCGGTCGTGGTCGGTAGCGGACCCAACGGGCTCGCTGCCGCCGTCCACCTCGCCCGCAGCGGCGTGGACGTCCAGGTACTCGAGGCAGCCGACGAGATCGGTGGCGGCACCCGCTCCGGCGAGCTCACCGTCCCCGGCCTGGTCCACGACCACTGCTCCGCCTTCCACCCCATGGGTGCCGGCTCCCCCTACCTGCAGACCCTCGGCCTCGATCGCTACGGGCTGCGGTGGCGGTGGCCGGAGATCGACTGCGCCCATCCCCTCGACGGGGGCGAGGCAGCCCTGCTGCACCGATCCCTCGACGTCACCGCGGCCGGCCTCGGCGAGGACGGCCCGCGGTGGCGGCGGATGTTCGCCGACCTCGCAACCGGGTTCGACGGGCTCGCCGCGGACCTGATGCGGCCGGTGCTCAACGTCCCGCGGCACCCGCTGCGGCTGGTGGCGTTCGGGCCCCGGGCCCTGCTGCCCGCCACGGCCTCGGCCCGCTGGTTCCGCACCCCCAAGGGACGTGCCCTGTTCGGCGGGGTCGCCGCTCACGCCTACCACCGGCTGGACCGGCCCGCCACGTCCGCCGTGGGTCTGATGATCACCGCCGCCGGCCATCGCTACGGGTGGCCGGTGGCGGAGGGCGGCTCCGCCGCGATCGCGCGGGCACTGACCGCGCAGCTCGCGGAGCACGGCGGCAAGGTGCACACCGGGGTCCGGGTCCGCCGTGCCGCGGATCTGCCGCCCGCGGACGTCGTGCTCCTCGACGTCGCCCCCGAGGCCGCCCTCGGCATCCTGGGCGACGCGGTACCCGCGCGGATCGCCAAGTCCTACCGCAGGTTCCGCCATGCTCCCGGCGCCTTCAAGGTCGACTTCGCGATCGACGGTCCCGTTCCGTGGGCCGACCCGGAATGCGGGAAGGCCGGCACCGTCCACCTCGGCGGCGAGTTCGCCGAGATCGCCCGGGCCGAACGGGACGTCGCGACGGGACGCATGCCGGAGCGGCCGTTCGTGCTGCTCGGCCAGCAGTACGTCGCCGACCCGACCCGCTCCCGCGGCTCCGTGCATCCGCTCTACGCGTACGCCCACGTCCCGGCCGGCTACACCGGCGACGCGACGGACGCGATCGTCGCCCAGATCGAGCGGTTCGCCCCGGGGTTCCGGGACCGCATCGTCGCCACCGCGGTCACCGCGCCCGCCGACCTCGCGCGACAGAACCCCAACCAGGTCGGCGGTGACATCATCGGGGGCGCCAACGCCGACCTGCAGGTGGTGTTCCGGCCGCGAATTGCTCTGGACCCCTACAGCACCGGGGTTCCCGGGGTCTACCTGTGCTCGGCCTCGACCCCGCCCGGGGCGGGCGCGCACGGGATGTGCGGCTACAACGCCGCGGAATCGGCGCTGCGGCACCTGCGGAGCGCCGGCCGTGGCTGAGCCGGTGGTCTCGGGGCGGTCGACGGGCGCACCGTCGGCCGCCGACGAGGTTCAGCGCGTCGTCGCCGAGGTCGCGCGCCGGTTCGACGCCCGCCAGCGGGAGATCACCCGTTCCATGACCGCGATGATGGCGCGGGAGATCGCTCACCTCGACGAGGATCCGCATCTCGTCGAGCTGCTCGAGGCGAGCGTGCACGGCAACATCGCGACGATCATCCACGTGCTCACCAACGAGATCCCCGCCGAACACCTCCAACCCACCACGGCGGCAGTGGAATATGCGTTGCGGCTGGCGCAGCGCGACGTGCCGTCGCACTCGCTCGTCCGTGCGTACCACATGGGACAGAACGACCTCATGCGGCTGTGCTTCGACGAGGTGCGGTCGATGAACCTCCCGCCGCAGGTGACACTCGACGTCATCGAGCACATCTCCGCGGTGGTCTACCGGTACATCGACTGGATCACCCTGTACGTGTTCGACGCGTACGAGAAGGAACGGCGCCGGTGGTCGGCCGTGCGCGGCAACGTGCACTCCGCCCTCATCCACGGCCTCGTCGACGGATCCGAAACCGACGTCGCGGCGTTCGAGGCGGAGACCCGGTACCGGCTCGACCGCTGTCATGTCGGGGTGATCGTCTGGACGACAACCGAATCCGCGGACGGCGCGATCAATCCCCTGGACCGGCTGGTGCGCGCGGTGGCGGTGCACCTCGGGTCGGATGCCCCGCCGATCCTCACCGCCATCGACCGGCGCACGGTGTGGGCCTGGCTGCCGTTCGATCGGCACCGGCCGACGATCGACACGGCAGCACTCGATTCCGTCGTCCGATCCCATCCCGCCGGCCGCCTCGCGCTGGGCCTGCCCGGCTCCGGCCTCGCCGGTTTCCGTCGCTCGCACGAACAGGCCGAGGCCGCGTATTCGATCGCGGTGGCCCAGGCCACGTGCACCCGGCGGGTCATCGGGTTCGGGGATCGCGGCGTCGCCGTGGTGTCGCTGCTCGCCCGCAACCTCGACGCCGCGCGGGCGTGGGTGGGCGAGATCCTCGGCCCGCTCGCCGACGACACCGAGCAGGCCGCGATGCTGCGGGTCACGCTCGGCACCTACTTCGCCACCGGTGAGAGCCACCTGCACACCGCCGAACGGCTGAACCTGCACCGCAACACCGTCAAGTACCGGATCAACAAGGCCCTCGGCGACCCGACCCGCGCGCCCGCGGTGCACGACAAGCTGGACATCGCGCTGGCGTTGCAGGCGTGCGAGTTCCTCGGGGAGGCGGTGTTGCGCTGACGCGCCGGGTATCCCGACTGTGACAACATCGGCACGGTCGGTCGATTCCAGGAGGCACCGTATGAGCATGTCCGGCGTGAAGGCACTCGTCTTCGACGTGTTCGGCAGTGTGGTGGATTGGCGCACCAGCATCGCGCGCGCGGCGGCACCGTTCCTGGCTCGTCACGGGAGCAGTGTCGAACCCGCGGAGTTCGCGGATGCCTGGCGCGCGCGCTACCAACCGGCCATGCAGGCGGTACGCGAGGGCAGGCGGCCCTTCGTGCGTCTCGACGTGCTGCACCGGGAGAACCTGGACGACGCCCTGCGCCGCTTCGGCATCGACCCGGCGGGCATACCGGGGCACGAACTCGATCAGCTCAACCGTGCCTGGCACGAACTGGATCCGTGGCCGGACGCCGTCGAGGGGCTCACGCGGCTGAAGCAGCGCTTCGTCGTCGCGCCGCTGTCGAACGGCAACGTCAGCATGATGGTCGATATCGCCAAGCGCGCGGGTCTGCCCTGGGATGCCATCCTCGGTGCGGAGGTCGCCCAGGCCTACAAACCCATGCCCGAGGCCTATCTGCGCACGGCAGACATCCTGGGCCTGGAGCCGGGCGAGGTGTGCATGTGCGCCGCCCACAACGAGGACCTGGCGGCCGCGCGCGCCTGCGGCCTGAAGACCGCGTTCTTCGCGCGACCCACCGAACACGGCCCGGCCCAGACCACGGACCTGCACGCCGAACACGACTGGGACGTGATCGCCGACGACCTCGTCGACCTCGCGCGCCGCCTCGACGCCTGACGGCGCCCGTGCGCGCTTCTGGTAGCGGCTACTACCAGAAGCGCGCACGGGGTCAGGCGCCGATCAGGCCGTCGGACTTCCAGGCCGCGACGACGGCCGGGCGCGGTTGGGCGGTGCCGCCGTCGGGCCAGTGCGACGACGGGGCGTCCCACGTGGCGTCGTCGGTCTCGCCCGGGTGCTGCACGCACACCACGACGCGGTTCTCCTGCACGATCGGCCCGCACGTCTCCGCGCCGACGGGGACGGTGAGGAACTGCCGGGTCTCGCCGCGGCGCGGACCGTCGAGCACGACGCTGAACAGCCCGTCGTTGGACTTCAGCGCGTTGCCGTCGGTGGAGATCCACAGGTTGCCGTGCGGGTCGAACGCCAGGTTGTCCGGGCACGAGATCGGGCTGACCTGAGCCTTGTCGAAGCCGCCGAAGTAGGTGTCGGCGGCCTCCGGATCGCCGCAGACCAGCAGCAGGTTCCACGTGAACGACGTGCCCGCGTGGTCGTCGTCGAGCTCGAGCACCTGCCCGTTCTTGTTGTTGTTGCGGGGGTTCGCCACGTCGGCCGCGGCCTTGCCCTCCTCGCCGCGCTTGGAGTTGTTGGTCAGCGCCACGTAGATCTTGCCGGTGACCGGGTTCGGTTCGAAGTCCTCGGGCCGGTCCATCTTGGTGGCCCCGACCTTGTCCGCGGCCAGACGGGTGAACACGGCGACCTCCTCGGCGGTCATGCCGTCGACCAGGGACTCGCCGCGGCCGTCCTCGGCGGTGCGCAGCAGCGGGATCCACTCCCCCGTGCCGGTGAACGTGCCGGAGGCGGGAAGCGTACCGCTGCCGTCGATCTCGTCCGGCGCATCGCCGGTCAGCTTGGCCACGTACAGGGTTCCGGCGTCGAGCAGCGTCATGTTGTGCCGCATCGCGGCCTGCGACGTGCCGCTCTGCATCGTCCGGGAGGAGACGAACTTGTACATGTAGTCGAAGCGTTCGTCGTCGCCGCTGTAGGAGACGACGGTGCCGTCGCCGGTGACGTGGATCGTCGCGGCCTCGTGCTTGAACCGGCCGAGCGCGGTGTGCTTGACCGGCACGGACGTCGCGTCCCACGGGTTCACCTCGACGACCCAGCCGAACCGGTTGACCTCGTTGGGGGTAGCGACGATGTCGAAGCGCGGGTCGAAGCGCTCCCACAGCCGTTCCGAGGCGCCGCCCTCGAGGCCGTACCGGGCCAGTCGCTCGGCGGCCACGGGATCGGTGACGTTCTCGGCGTTCGCGAAGTACTGGTTGAAGTTCTCCTCGCCGGAGAGCACGGTGCCCCACGGGGTGAGCCCGCCGGCGCAGTTGTTCAGGGTGCCGAGCACGCGGGTTCCGGTCGGGTCGGCGGCGGTCTTGACCAGGTCGCTTCCGGCGGCGGGACCGGTGAGGGCGAACTCGGTCAGGCCGGTGATCCGGCGGTTGTACGGGCCGAATTCGGGTGTGAGGCGCCCGGATCCGGCCTCGCCCTTGACCTGCACGACGGACAGCCCGTGGTTGGCCCAGCCGATGCGCACCTGCTCCTCGGTGGGGTTCTCGGCGTCGTAGCCGGCGAACATGAACGGCTCGGACGTGTACTCGTGGTTGACCACCAGCAGGTAGGTGTTCGGCACGCCGTCGACGGGCAGCAGCCCGGCGAAGTCGTTGTTGTAACCGAACTGCTTCTCCTGCGCGGCCGCGGTCTGGTTGCCGATGTCGAAGGCCGGCGCGTCGGGCAGCACCGGGTCACCCCAGCGGATCACGACGGCCTGGTCGTAGCCCTCGGGGACGGTCACGGCGTCGTCGGTGTTCGGCGCGACGGCGGTGAAGTCGGTGCCGGGGGGCACGGGGCCGAGGTCCGCCGGGCCCGACGTCGTGGTGCCGCCGGTGCTGCCCGCGTCGTCGGAACACGCGGCGAGCACGCCGCCCGCACCGACCGCGAGAACCGCCATCGCGCCGCCGCGCAGCACGCCGCGCCGGGTCAGGGCGGTGCGCACGATGTCGCCGAAGTACTCGCCCCCGGAGGTGTTGGGCACCGCGTGGGAACACGCGTTGCCGCACTTGTAGCGGCAGGTGACGGCGGCGCGCGACGATGTGCCGTCGTGCGTGACGATCAGCGGCAGGGGCTTCGGACTCACAGGTACTCCCTCGTCGAATCGGTTCAACGCGGGCACCGTAGGAGACCGAAACCAGGTAAAGGGAACGAGAAGGTGAACGGGCGGTGAGCCCGGGCCGATCCGCGAACGGGAAGCGCCCTCGAGATCCAAGCGGGCATCTGCTCCGAGACTCGACATCGTCCGTCGCACCGGCCGAGCGCGGTACGGACGCACCGGTGAGTCGGCTTGTCAGCGCAGGGATTCGGCGCTGGCTCTGTGTAACCCCGAGAAGGGTCTGGGGATCAGGGCGGGTAGGGCGCGGCGGATCGGATCGGCTGTGGGGCCGAGCATCAGATCGGGTGCGGTGGCAGCGAGCAGATCGAAGGGCGTGCGTTCCGACGTCAGGGGAACCGGAAGTCGTTGCGACAACGAGATGTCATGGTATCCGACGAGGTCGATATCGTCGCCGATCGCCAGCGACCGCTGGGGAGTTGCCGTCATGACCCTGAGGTGGTCATGGCGGCGAAGGCGGCTGTAGCGTGTGCCGAGGAGGCGAAGAGCCGTCGTCCGGCTTCCTCGCCGCTCTCTATACCGAAGCCTGTCTCGACGATCCGGTCCGGGTCGACTTCGATCTCGGCCTCTGGAACGTCCTCCTCGCGCCGGCGAGGCGTCCGGAGGCGGTCGAGGTGAACAACGGGCCGACAGGACGGCGATGTCGGAATGTCAGAGATCGATCAGGTGTCGGGTGGCGAGGTAGCCTAAGGCCTGGTCGTCGCCGATCGGGGATCAACCGCAGTCGCTCGACCGAGGGTCCAGCAGTTCGGAGAACGCCGGCAAGATCACCTCCTGCCCAGCACTGCAGCGAGGCGACCGTGAACCGCAGAAGTGTCCACTGTCTCGATGTTCTGTCGACGCTGACGCGCCCGCCGTGAACGGCAGGGACCACCAAGCAATTGAACGCGAAGCCGGCGAGGACCGAGGCCCTTCCCGGTCTCTTGGCGACGAAGGCCACGGTGATTGCATGTTCCGGCCTCCCACGTGGTCAGGCTGCGTGGGGTCTGCGCCGGAACCGTCAGGACTCGTCGCCGGCGGAGCGGTCGGCCCTGGTCAGCGTGTCGATCGCCGCGATACGGGCGCGATCACGCTCGGGATTCACGGTCAGCGCCATCACCACGGCACCGATGATCGCCACGACACCGAAGATCTCGAAGGCCGTCGTGTACCCCTCGGCCGGTGTCGACGCCGCATCGACGAGACGACCGGTGAGCCACGGCGCGAGGATGCCCGAGGTCGAAAACAATGCGGTGAAGACCCCCAGGGTGGATGCGACCTGACGCTCCGGGCTGATGTGCGCCACCGCGACATTCATCAGCGGATAGCTGGCCACCCCGGCTCCGTATCCCGCAACGACCAGGAACACCGCCAGCCACGTGCTGGTCACCAACGGGATGGCGGCCATCATGCCGCCACAGACGAACAATGCGACCGCCGAGACCATTCCGCGCGAGATCCGCACGGTCACGCCACGGCCGGCCAGCCGGTCGGTGATGTAGGACACCAACAACATCGAAGCCATCCCGGTCGCGCTCGGCAGGGCGAAGAGCAGCCCCGAGTCGACCCGGCTGAAGCCCAGCCCTTGCTCGAAGTAGGACGGCAGCCAGGTCAGAATCACTGCGACCATGCCATAGAGGGCGAACATGCCGAGTACCCCACCCCAGAAGGTGGGCAACGCGACAATCCGCAGGAGACTCACCCGTTTCACCTTGCCCGCGGTACCGGACTGGGCCACCTCGCGCGCACTGCTCACGGAGTACGGCCCGTCCTTTCCGACCATCAGCCATACGGCCGCCCACACCAGGCCGACGATCATCAGCGTCCAGAATGCGGACTTCCAGCCGTATGCCGCGACGATCACCGTGAGCGCTGGTGCCATCAGAATTTTCGACAGCGACGTACCGGAGCTGACCACCGCCGAGGGAAGGCCGCGTTTGTTCTTGGGGAACCACCCGAACACCGCGACGTTGTTCACAGCACTCGCGGGGCCTTCCGCCGCCCCGAGCAGTACGCGGCTGACGATCAGCGCGGTAAACGTGCCTACCAGCAGTACCGGGATCTGAACCAGCGACCACAGCAGGGCCAGAGCCAGAAGTACCCAGACGATGCGCACACGGTCGGCGATGAAGCCGCCCACCAACCCGGTGACCACGAACAGGACGTAGAAGACGCTCCCCAAGAGTCCGATGTCTGCGTTCGACAGACCCAGATCCTCGGACAGTGGTCGGGCGACGATCCCGAGTACGGCCTTGTCGGCGAAGTTGATCGTCTGCAAAATCATCACGAGGAACGTGATGCTCCATGCGGTGCGGGCGGTCGGAGCGCTCACCGCCGCGGTGGTCCTGGTGCCGCCGTCGGCGGGGTCGCCTGCCCGTTCGGCATCGTCCGTGACTGTCATGACGGCATCCTCGTCTTTGTCGTTGTGATGCAAGCCGTCTCCTTGGGCACTTTCCATGATCGACGTGTGAGTGCCGATCCACCCGGTCCGGCAGCCGCGCTTACCGATGGCTGATCGATAACTTGCATTGTCGCTCCAATCAGTGAGCACCGCACCTGACTTGCCCCCGGTAGTCGACGCGGACGGGGATGGACCTGTTCGTGAGGTATCGCTGCCCGGGGGCTGTGGCCGCCGACGGTCCGGACCGCTTACGCCGAGACGTCACCGTGGAGGGTGGTGCGGTTGGGCACCCGTTCCGGGCAGTCATGGCCGTGAATCGCGTAGTGCATGGTGCACTGGTTGTCCCGGAACCTGGCAAACGCGATCTGCGCCGGTGGATTTACGAACTGATCGCGGAATGCGAGCGTGCGCCGCTCGCGGAACGCCGCGCGCAGCGGTCTCGGAGCTCTGCTCGTCGATCGGTTCGTCCGGACGAACGCCGCCCACTGCAGCACCGATGGATCCAGTCAGGGGGGTGACACAAACCTTCACGAGGGCTCCCGGATGTCGGCTGGTTCTCCACGATGCGGATGACGGCAAAGGTCGGGCAAGTGGTGCCAGTCACAAACGTAACAGGTATCACCATTTATGTCGACAACAATTTTGAACCAGTTCAGGCGCACACCGACCGGGCGCACGACCACGGCAGGATCCGCACCCGAAGTGTTGTGCTGTTCATAGAGGCTCTCGATAACCCGCCCGGTTGTTCCCGTGCGACTGAATCAGTCGATGTACTCGGCGACCGAGAATTCGAGGTCCCGATCGCCCTCCACGGACCCTTGTTTCGGATCGGTTCGGCCTTGAAACAGCGAGTTGAATGCGTCCGCCACCGCGTTGTGGAAGGAGTCCCGAGTGCTGCCGACCGAGGCGACCGCGCCGACGTAGGCCAGGCCCGGCGTGTACCGGATGGCCCGAGACCTTCTGTCGGAGTCGGGGCACAACAATCGATTGGAGGAGATGGAGCATGCACAGGCGGCTCGTGGTCCACCAGCCACCCATCGATCAGCGGCGGCAGTTGAGTAACGTCGTGACGGTTTCCTCTGGTCCGCGACACCGCCTACGGAGTCCGTGCCGGCCGGCGATCACAGGTACTTGCTGCCGCCGCGACCACGATCGACCGGTGACGGCCCGGTGTGATCTCTCTTTCGAGGGCTTGCGCATACGAGCCGTCGACCGCGACGTCATCCATCTCGAGCAACCCGGCGGTGCGCGCTTCCGCGCGCACCGCCACGTGCAGCCGGGGCCGCGCCCCGACGTCGGTCACATGCGCAACCCGCACCGGATGTCACTCCACTGCATCCGATCTTTCGGTGGACAACATGCCTCCAACCGGCGTTGGCGGGCCGGATGAAGACGACGCAGGCCGGAGCGAGACGATCGTCGATCGGCTCGTGTCCCGTGAACCGAGACCGGCGGTCAGGCCGAGGTGGAAGCAAGTGGCTTTCCGTGCCCGCGGATCGTCGGAAACAAGATCATCCGATACTGTCGACACGACCCCCGGCGGTTCCGCGCTTCATCTGCCACGCCGAACTCGTTCTGGAACGGCCGGTCAAGATGCAGCCACGTCCACGAGTTGCTTACCGAAGTTCTTGCCCGTCAACATCTCGATGAACGCCTTGGGTGCAGTGTGCAGTCCTGGGGCGAAATCTTCTCGGTAGCACACCTTGCCTTCACGGACCCATTGACCGATCTCCGCGATGGCACCCGGCCAGTACTCACGGTGGTCGGCGATGACGAAGGCAAACACGCTGACCCGATGCACCAGCAGATAACGCATTCCGGTGACGCCGTACGGCTTGTCGACGTTGTATTGACTTACGTTTCCGCACAATGCGATTCGTGCATGGTCATTGATCCGGGTCAGAACCGCATCGAAGATGGGGCCGCCCACGTTCTCGAAAAGTACGTCGACATAGTTCGGCGTAGCGGCAGCGAGCTGCTCGACGAAATCGGGGGCGCGATAGTCGAGACACTCGTCGAAGCCGAGTTCTTCTCGAACGTAACGGCATTTTTCGGGTCCCCCCGCGATGCCGATCGTTCGGGCACCGCGGATCTTTGCGAGCTGACCGACGACGGATCCGACCGCCCCCGATGCGGCGGTCACGACAACGGTCTCACCTGGCTGAGGCTTGGCCAGCTCGAGCAGTCCATAGTGCGCGGTCGCGCCCGTCATTCCGAGCACATGCAGAGCTGCCGAGGTTGGCCCTGCCTCCGTATCGACCATGCGGCATGTGGCGGGCGTGACGATCCCGTATGTCTGCCATCCGAGCATCCCGGTCACGATCGAGCCGACCGGAAGTGACGGCTCGTTGCTTTCGACGATTTCGCCGACGGTTGCACCAGGCATCAGGTCGCCGGGGTTGAGGTGCGGCACATATGACCGCAACGGGTCCATCATCGGCCGCATGTACGGATCCAACGACAGGTAGTGGATCTTCACCAGAGCCTCACCGGCACCGGGCACGGGTACGTCCACGCTGACGATATCGAAGTCGTCCTCCGTCACCATCCCCTCCGGATGTCGGCGCATGTGGACTTGTAGGTTCTGCTCACCCATGGGCTATTCTCCTTCGCTGTTCCGGTCAGCGGCCCAGAACGGGACGCAGCAGGCTCTCGGCGTTTCGGTACATGTAGGCGTCGAGCGCGTCGTCGGTCAGGTCCAACTCGACGGTTCTGAGCACCGACTCCGCAACGCCAGCAAAGGAGTACGCAGAGGCGTAGACGAAGCGGTTGGGCAGCCAGTTCACGCCCTTGACGAAGGTCTCGCCGCCCGGGGCGAACATATAGACGTCGGGCGAGACGAACACGTTGTGGACACCGGTCGCCTCGCTCTTGAAGGCGAGCGCCACGGCCTCATTGGCGTAGGGATAGCATCCGTGCCCCAGGATCACGGGCATCGACGGGTGCCGGCGGGCGACCCGGTCGAAGCGCACGGGATCGGTGTAACTGATGTCGGGGCCGGCCAGCGGACCGGACATGAACAGCAGCGGGACACCGAGATCGGCGATCTTCTCGTAGAGCGGGAACAACCGCTCATCGTCGGCATACATGGGTTCGCGGGCGAGGCCCGGTTCGAGGCAGACACCGACGAGCCCGTGTTCCTTCATCGCGATGTCGAGACCCTCGATGATCTCTTCCGTGGGCTTGTCGAAGTCGACACCGGCGAGCCCGAGGACGCGGTTGCCGGTGCGCGCGCTCAGCTCCGCGAGGTCGCTGTCTTCGATGTGGACGGGCACGGGACGGTTGACCGAGTGACGACCGTTCATAACGCCCAGTCGGACACCGACCGAATCCATTTCGTCGACAAGCGCCGCAATCGCACGGTCCTCGGCGTTCGGGAACGGATCCGTACTGATCGAGTACGAACGCGGCGTGGGCATCCCGAGAATCCGGTTCACCGCGCCCACCACGGTCGGCGTGAAGAAGTTGCGGTACGGGCCGGTAGGCGGACGAAGCCGGAAGTCGACGATCTTGCCACGGAGGCGGTCGAGGCGCTCGGCACTTCTGGTCTGGGTCATGTCCCCTCCTGGGATCGGGTGCTAGGACTTCGACCTGAACCCCGTCAGGTCTTGGATGACCACACTAGCCATCATCGCGTTTATTGTCGACATAAATATTGAAGGATGTCGGCGGCCCGCTTTTCGTCCGGGGTTTCGCGACCCACGTCCGATGCGCGATCGAGCCCTGGACCCCTGGCGATACACGCTGAAATTTATTAATGTCGACATAATTATTCGTCGACCCAGGAGTGAACATGCAAGCTGCACGCATCGTCGGTGACCCCGCCGGCGGCAAGGTCACGGTCATGGAGGTCCCGCGCCCCACCCCGGGCCCGGACGAAGTGCTCGTGAGGGTGAAAGCGTCGGCACTGAACCGGGGTGAAATCCTGCAGGCCGGTCGTGTCACCTCCGGCGACCCCGTCCCCATCGGGGTCGAGTTCGCGGGAGAGGTGGAACAAGTAGGAGCGCAGGTGCGGCGATGGCGCGTCGGAGATCGCGTCATGGGCCACGGAACCGGCGGGCAAGCCGAGTACGTGGTGGCCGCGCCGCTGGCCCTGATTCCGGTGCCGGACACGATCTCGTGGGTACAGGCCGCGGCCTTTCCCAACGTCTTCGTCACCGCTCACGACGCGTTGATCACCAATGCTCGAATGCGGCCGGGCGAAACGGTACTGGTGAATGCCGCGTCGAGCGGGATCGGGTTGGCCGCGATCCGAATCGCCCAGGCGATGGGAGCGGGCCGCATTGTCGCGACCACACGTTCGGACGACAAGGCCGAACGCCTGAAGGCGTTGGGGCTCGACTGCGTCGTCAACGTCTCGGTGCATGACCAGGTCGCCGAGGTCCTGGCCGCCACCGACGGAGCGGGTGTCGATGTCATCATCGACTCGGTCGGCGGGACGGTGTTCGAAGCGAATCTCGAGTGCCTGGCCGTGCAGGGACGCCTGGTGAACATCGGACGCCTCGGGTCCGCGACAGCGTCGATCGACCTCAACACCCTCTGGCTGAAGAGGCTGCACCTGATCGGCGTCACCTTCCGGACCCGCGCCGAAGCGGAACGCCTCGAGTGTGTTCAGGCCGCCGCACGCGACCTGATGGCACCGCTCGCTGCGGGACTGCTGAACATGCCGATCGACCGCACGTACCCGATCGAGGACATCGCCGCCGGACACGAGTACATGACGACCGATCGACACTTCGGCAAGATCGTCCTACTGGTGGACCCCGCGCTGGAAGAAGCCGCATGAACATCGCATCGCATCTGGACAAGTTCGAACGGCTGTGCGACCTGCGGGACCGGCTCCACCCCCTCGAGGACTTCGAACTGTGGTACTGGACCACGCTGACCGCAGGTACGAATGCCTACAACGCGTCACTGCACGACGCAGGCCTGACACGCGACGACAGGCTCTTTTCCACAATCCCCGGAGTCCACGTGGCACCTCAACCCGATGGCACGTATCGGCGGATCCTGTGCGGTCTCGGTGATGTGAGCCACGTGGGCTGGCCTTCCGTACCCCGGCCGATTCCGCCCGACATCGAGGCACTCGAACACGCCCTCGAAACCATCGAGCACCATCGCGACCCCTGCCTGCGCGGGTACCACACCCCGGACCGGCACATCGTCGACGAGTGCGAACACGCGTTCTCGCAGGTACGGGCCACGCTGACCACACGAACACGAGGATGACCGATGGACCCCGAACGACACTGCCACCTCGCACAACGAATCGAGCAGTCGATCGCGCTCTGCGGTGAGCAGGATTGGGAGATCACGATCGAAGCCGCGATGCTCGCGGGCACCCACTGGGCGAACTACGCGTTGCACCGACACGGCGTTTCGACGGAGGACGAGGACATCGTCCATACATCGATGCTGGTCGTGAACACTCTACGCAAGTACAAGATCGTCGAACCCGAATTGCTCGGTGCTCTCGACGAGATCGAGGAATTGCGCCCGCTGCATGTTCGCGGAGACGCGGCAGGCGGGCGTGACGCCGCACAACGTGCACGCGCTCTCCTCGAAGAGATTTCGATGCGCGCCCAGAAGTCCTGAGGCGCCGCACAGACAGGAGTTTCCCGTGATCGGTCAGATGATGCAGCAACCCCTGCTGGTCTCCTCGTTGCTCCGACATGCGGAGCGTCACCACGGTGGGCAGGAGATCGTCTCCCGGCGCGTCGAGGGCGATATCCACCGCTACACATTTCGCGATCTTGCCGACCGTTCGAGAAGACTCGCACAGGCATTGGAGCGTCTGGGCATCGAACCGGGCACCCGAGTAGCGACCCTGGCATGGAACGGCTACCGACATCTCGAACTCTACTATGCCGCTTCCGGTTCGGGTGCCGTCCTGCACACCGTCAACCCCCGGCTCCACCCGGACCAGATGGCGTGGATCATTGCCGATGCCGCCGACGACGTGCTCTTCTTCGATCTCACGTTCCTGCCACTCGTGCGTGAACTCGGTCCGCGACTCGCGAGCGTACGGCATTACGTCGTCATGAGCGACCGCGAGCACCTACCCGGCGACATCGGCGATGTCCTCGTGTACGAGGACCTCATCGCACAGGAATCCGGCAGCTACCAGTGGCCGACCTTCGACGAACAGACCGCATCCTCACTGTGCTACACCAGTGGCACGACAGGCAATCCCAAGGGTGTGCTCTACAGCCATCGGTCGACCGTTCTACACACGTTCGCCGTGGCCCTGCCCGATTCGATGGGCCTGTCGGCGAGCGACAGCGTGATGCCGGTGGTGCCCATGTTCCACGTCAACGCCTGGGGCCTGCCGTACGCGGCGTGCATGGTCGGAGCGAAGGTGGTCTTGCCCGGCGCCGATCTCGACGGCCGCTCCCTGTACGAGTTGCAGGAGGCCGAGCAGGTCACCCTCTCGGCGAGTGTACCGACAGTGTGGCAAGGCCAACTCCGGCACGCACAGGAGCACGGCGTGCGCTTCACGACGCTCGAACGGGCGGTGATCGGCGGCGCTGCGTGCCCTCCGTCCATGTTGCGCGAGCTCGAAAAGCTACACGGCGTCAACGTGATCCACGGGTGGGGCATGACCGAAACCAGTCCTTTCGGCACTGCGTCCGTACCGAAGCACACACATCAGGACGTCACGGACGACGAACGATTCGCGGTGCAGGCCAAACAGGGACGATGCGTGTTCGGGATGGATCTGAAGATCGTCGACGACGTCGGCAACGAACTCCCTTGGAACGGAAGGGCAGCCGGCCACCTCATGGCCCGGGGCCCGTGGGTACTGTCGACCTACTACCGCCGCGAGGAGGCCGATCCACTGATCGACGGATGGTTTCCCACTGGGGACATCGCAACCATCGACGCGGACGGATTCATGCAGATCACCGACCGCAGCAAGGACGTGATCAAGTCCGGCGGCGAGTGGATCAGTTCGATCGACCTCGAGAACATCGCCATGAGCCACCCGGGCATCGCCGCCGCAGCATGCATCGGTGTCCGCCATCGGAAATGGGACGAACGGCCATTGCTCGTCGTGGTCCGCGCTCCCGACGCGGATGTCACCGGCGAGGGGCTCCTCGCCTACTTCGAGGGCAAGGTCGCCAAGTGGTGGCTGCCGGACGATGTGGTGTTCGTCGATTCCCTGCCGATGGGTTCGACCGGCAAGGTGCTCAAGGCCCCGCTCCGAGAACGGTTCCAGGACCACCTGATGCCTTCCCGGACCAGGGTGTCGGCGACCTCGACCGAACACTGATCGCGCACGTTTACGGTTCCAGGACCACCTGATGCCTTCCCGGACCAGGGTGTCGGCGACCTCGACCGAACACTGATCGCGCACGTTTCCTGTCGGCGGCGCTCTGGGTGGTCCGCCTTCGCCCAGGGGGTCGACAACCGACCCGAGAGATCGGCGCCGATCCCCGTGAGGGAATCGGCGCCGATCGTCGCGAGGTCCGACACTCACACGACGAGCAGAACACCGACGAGAGCGATCGAGGCCACCCATGCGGTGGAGACAGTGGCGAGAACAAACGGTCGAGGACCGACCTTCTTGATCAGCGATACTCGCACGCCGGCGCCGAGCGCGAACATCGCCGCGGTGAGCAGGAGCGTCTGGGCGCTCTTGGCCAGCGTCAGCGCGTTGTCGGGCACGATTCCGGTGGTGCGCAGCGCCGCACATGCCAGGAAGCCGAGGACGAAGAACGGCACCAGGGGCGGCCGTTCGGCCTGCCCGGTCGTATCGGTCGCCCGCCGGCGCTGCAGGATGCCCAAGGTTGCGATCACCGGTGCGAGCATCAGGACGCGGGCAAGCTTCACGATCGCGGCGACAGTCAGCGCGCCGCCGCCGATGATGCCGCCCACCGCGACCACCTGGGCCACCTCGTGGATCGCCCCGCCGGCCCACAGGCCCGCCACGGTGGGCTCCAGTCCCAATGCACCGGCCACGAGAGGAACCGTCGGGATCATGAGCGTACCGAAGATGACCACTAGCGCGACTGCGGTGAGGACCTCCTCTTCGTCCGCATCGACGACACCGTCCGTGGCAGCCACCGCCGCGGCTCCACAGATGGAGAAGCCACATGCGATGAGCACCCGCTGGGTCCACGAGAGTCCCAACAGCCTGCCGACAAGCATCGTGCCCACGATGCCCAAGGAGACAACGGCGACGACCACAGCCATGATCTTCCAGCCCAATCCGAAAATGTCGGCCAGCATCAGTTGCAGGCCGAGCAATGCGATGCCCACACGCAGCAGCTTCTTCGACGAGAAGGTCATCCCGGGCTGGAGTCGTTGGGGGACGGTGAGCAGGTTTGCGCCGACGGCCCCGATGACGATTGCAATCAGCAGGGGGCTGACCGCAGGCAGGAATCGAGCCGCTGCCATGGACAGGATCGCGACGATGAGGCACATCGCGACGCCGGGAGCCAGTTCACCACTGAGCTTCCCGATCCGTGACATGCCGGCGGGTGTGGCTTTCCGATGCGCGGTGGGACGCATCCGCTCTTGTATCGGGTTCATTGTTCAACAGTCGGGCATTTCAGAAGCCTTTGGTAGACACCAGAATACCAACACCCCATATCGATTCGATATGTTCTCAGCGGAAGTGTGACCAGCCCATGTCGACCAGACACATCGACGTTCGATCTCTCGAATTATTGTCAGGGATAGAGCAATACGGGAGCGTGGCGGCTGCGAGTCGGAGGGCGGGAATGGCCCCGCCGGACGCCGGCCGTCATATCCGGCATCTGGAGCGACGTTTCGGCACGCAGCTGCTCCAACGCAATCCGACCGGCTCCACTCTCACCCCGCACGGACGGACGATCATGGAGGCTGCCCGAAAAGTGTTGGAGGCCATCTCCGATATGGTCGCCGTGGCGGAGGGATTGCGCCACGACGAACATGCCCAACTCGACGTGTGCGCCAGCACGACGATCGCGGAGCAGTTGATGCCCGTGTGGCTGAACCACTACCGTGGACGGTTTCCCGACGTAGGGATACACCTACAGGTTCGGAATTCGACACAGGTGCTCGAGCAGGTGCACGACGGTTGCTGTCATCTGGGCTTTGTCGAGTGCCCGGATGTTCCGGAGTTCGCACACAGCGCCGTGGTCGCCCACGACCGTCTCGTCGTCGTCGTGAATTCGGCTCATCCGTGGGCGCGTCGTGCGGCACCGATCACCGTCTCGGAGTTGGCTGCCACCCCGCTGTTGGTTCGTGAGGTGGGTTCCGGAACCCGCATGACCATCGATCGCGCGTTGGACGGACACACCGCATCGCCGTTGCTCGAACTGGGGAGCACAGGAGCGATACGCAACAGCGTGCTCGCTGGCATAGGTCCGGCGGTGGTGAGCGGCCTCGCCGTCGCGGACGATCTCGCATCGGGCGCCCTGCGTCAGGTCTACGTGCACGGCCTGAAACTCGAACGGACTCTTCGTGCGGTCTGGAGAGCCGACCGGCCATTGTCCAGGGCTGCCCACGATCTTGTTTCTCTGGTGACTAATTCCGGTGAAAGCAGATGCGCCGGTAGGTGACTCGAGAAATTCAGGCCGACGTGCCAGTGCCCGCCACTGTGTTCACGGGGGCGGGCACTGGCAGGGTTCGGCGGTTGCGGCGGTTACAGCGCCTTGAGTTCCTCGGTGACCTCGGAGACCATCTTCTTCGCGTCGCCGAAGAGCATGGAGGTGTGGTCGGCGGTGAACAGCGGGTTGTCGATGCCGGCGTAGCCGGAGCTCATCGAGCGTTTGAGCACGATGACCGACTTGGACTGGTCGACGTTGAGGATGGGCATGCCGTAGATCGGGCTGGACGAATCCTGCCGGGCGGCGGGGTTGGTGACGTCGTTGGCGCCGATGACGACGGTGACGTCGGTGCGGGAGAACTCGCCGTTGATGTCGTCCATCTCCTTGAGCGCCTCGTACGGCACCTCGGCCTCGGCGAGCAGGACGTTCATGTGCCCGGGCATCCGGCCGGCGACCGGGTGGATGGCGTACTTGACCTCCACGCCCTTCTCCTCGAGCAGCGCCGCCATCTCCTTGACCGCGTGCTGCGCCTGCGCCACCGCCAGCCCGTAGCCGGGCACCACGATGACCTGGTTGGCGTAGGCCATCTGGACCGCGGCATCGGAGGCGGAGGTCGCCTTGACGGTGCCGCCGGCCCCGCCCGCGGCCGCACCGGCACCGCCGTCGCCGCCGAACGAGCCGAACACGATCGCCGGGATGGACCGGTTCATCGCCTTGGCCATCAGGTTGGTCAGGATCGAACCCGACGCACCGACGATCATGCCGGCGACGATCATCGCCTGGTTGTTCAGCGCCAGGCCGGCCGCCGCGGCCGACAGGCCGGTCAGGGCGTTGAGCAGCGAGATGACCACCGGCATGTCGGCGCCGCCGATCGGCAGCACCACGAACAGGCCCATCAGCCCGGCCACGACGAGCAGCGCGACGATCCACACCGCCGAGGTCGGATCGTTCGCCGGGTCGGCCGCGAGTCCGATGTACACGGCGAGCGCGATCGCCGCGAGCGCGAGCACGATGTTCGCCAGCTGGAAGGCCTTGGCCGCGCCGACGAGGCGGCGCTCGAGGTTCTTGTTCAGCAGCTCCTGCAGCTTGGCGAACGCCACCAGCGAACCCCAGAACGACACCGATCCGATGATCGCGGCGAACAGCGAGCCGACCACCACGGGCACCGTCGGTTCCTCGGCGAGGGTGGTGAAGCCGTCCGAGTCGAGGAACTCCGCCCACGCGATCAGCGCGACGGTGCCGCCACCGACGCCGTTGAACAGCGCCACCAGCTGCGGCATCGCCGTCATCTTCGTGCGCAGCGCCGGCGGGACGCCCAGGACGACGCCGACGACCAGGCCGGCGACGATCCAGCTCCAGTTGTCGGTGTCGCGGATGTCGATCAGCACGGCGAGCACCGCCACGGCCATGCCGACCGCGGCGATGTAGTTGCCGCGGACCGCGGTCTTCGGGCCGGTCAGGCCCATCAGACCGTAGATGAACATCGCGAACGCGACGATGTACAGGACGGAGACGAGGTAGCTCATTTCGCGTCGGCTCCCTTCTGCTCCGCCGGGGCGGCCGACACCGGCACCCGCTTCTTGGGCTTGAACATCGCGAGCATGCGGTCGGTGACGACGAAGCCACCGACGACGTTCAGCGTGCCGAACACCAACGCGACGAACAGGATGACCTTGATGCTCCACGGCGCGCCGGCCGGCAGGTGGCCGAAGACCACCAGCGCACCGAGCACCACGATGCCGTGGATGGCGTTGGTGCCCGACATCAGCGGGGTGTGCAAGGTGTTGGGCACCTTCGAGATCACGGCGAAGCCCACGAACCCGGCCAGGACCAGGATCGCGATGTTCGCCAACAGTTCGGTATACATCTACGCCCCCCAGATCGACGCGGAGTATTCATGCCACTCCGACGGTTCGTGTACTTGTACGGAAATCAGCCGGTCGAGTGCTACGACCGCGACGGCCGACGTCCACAACACCGAGGTGGTGAGCAGGTTGCCGAGGGTCTTCAACGGAGTACTCCCACCCTCGTGGCCGAGTCGTCCGCCTCGGCGGTGCGGGTCACGCAGGCGCCGTCGAGGATCTCGTCCGAGAAGTCCGGCGCCAGGGCACCGGACTCGTCGAGCATCAGCTCGAGCAGGGCCACGACGTTCTTCGAATACAGCTGCGAGGCGTGCTCGGGCATGGTCGCGGGCAGATTCAGCGGCGAGCAGATGGTCACGCCGTGCTTGACCACCGTGCGTCCGGGTTCGGTCAGCTCGCAGTTGCCGCCGGTCTCGCCGGCCAGATCCACCACCACCGAGCCGGGCTTCATGCCCTCCACGGCGGCGGCGGTGACCAGCCGCGGCGCGGGCCGGCCCGGCACCAGCGCGGTGGTGATCACCACGTCGAAGCCCTTGATGGCCTCCTCGAGCGCCGCCTGCTGCTGCGCACGCTCGTCGGCGGTGAGTTCGCGGGCGTAGCCGCCCTCACCGGCGGCGTCGATGCCCAGATCGAGCCACTGCGCACCGACCGACCGCACCTGGTCGGCGACCTCCGGACGCACGTCGTAGCCGGTGGCGCGCCCGCCCAGGCGCTTGGCCGTGGCCAGCGCCTGCAACCCGGCCACCCCCACACCGAGCACCAGCACCGTCGCCGGCTTGACCGTGCCCGCGGCGGTGGTGAGCATCGGGAAGAACCGCGTCGACTCCGTCGCGGCGACCAGCACCGACTTGTACCCGGCGACGTTCGCCTGCGACGACAGCGCGTCCATCACCTGCGCCCGGGAGATCCGCGGGATCGACTCGACGGCGAACGCCTGCACCCCGGCGGCGGCCAGCGCCCCGATCTGGTTCTCGGCGTTGCGCGGGGCGAGGAACCCGATCAGCGCCTGCCCCGACCGCATCCGGGCGACCTCCGCATCCGACGGCGGCGCCACCTTGAGCACCACATCCGCCGACCACGCATCCCCGATCCGCGCACCGGCCTCGACGTAGGCCTCGTCCGGGATCAGCGCACCGAGCCCGGCCCCGGACTCGACGACCACGTCGAGCCCCTTCTTGATCAACGACGGGACGATCATCGGCACCAGCGCGACCCGCCGCTCGCCGTCGCCCGTTTCCCGAACGACGCCGACGGCGAGAACGGGCGGGGCCCCGTATCGAGTGGTATCCATGAAGCAACTTTCTTTGTTCGAGCGAAACCTACCGCCGCCCTGCACGGACGACCGGCGGGAGGCATCGCATGATGGCGAGCGATCGGTTGTTGCCCCGATCTACAGTTGTTCGCCGCAATCCGTCATCACATGGTCGGTATACGGGAGTTCCGAGGTGTTCTCCTCCAAGACCCAGGCACTGACCTTGTCCCACTTCTCTTGGTCGATCCGGTACGTCCAGGACAGGTGCGTGCGATCCCAGATCTTCTCCGCGGTCTCCTGCGGGACCGCCAGCAACGTCGACAGTTTCTGCGCTCCCGCGTCGCGATTCGCATCGTCGGCGATCCATGCGCCCGCGCGGTTCATCGCCGTGCAGAACCCGTCCACGATCCCGGGGTGCTGCTGCTGGAACGGGGCGGTAGTTGTCCACATGGTCTGCATTCCGAAGGTTCCCGCTTCGCCTCCGGTCCCGTCCAGGGAATTCGCCAGCGTGCGGACATCGAGTCCGTGTTGTTCCAGCAGGGCGACCGTGGATGTCGCGCCCACTGTTGCATCGACCTTTCGATTGCGCACGGCCGGTTCCATGGTGGCACCGGAGCCCACCGCGACATACGTGACGCTGTCGGGGTCGAGACCGTGATCGGCGATGACGCTGCGCGCGAACTTCTCGGAGAAGCTGCCGCGCTGCACGACGCCGACCTGTCTTCCGGCGAGAGCCGAAATGTCCTCGATTCCACTGTCTGCCAAAGTGACCAGCGACATGTCGAGCCGGCCGAACGGCGGAATCGTGAGGATGTCCTGTCCTTGGGCCATGGCCGGCATCACATTTTCCGGCGTTCCGACGGCGATCTGTGTTGTGCCGCCGATGAGTGCTGCGGTCAGTTCCGGTCCGGAGACGGAGTTGACGGTGTCGACCCGCAACCCCACGTCCGTGAAGAATCCCTCTTCCTGCGCCACCAGCAGCGGAAACGTGAGGGAGTTGCTGTTCATGTTGCCGACGGTGACCGAGGTGAACCCGTCCTCTGCCGTGGCGGATTCCGGTCCGCCGCATGCGACCAGTGCACCCACCGAAACCAAAGCGCCCACTACGGCGAGCGTGCTGCGGGATCTCGACATCGATTCTCCTTGAAATGTTGAAACTCTTGTGTGGGTCACTCGACCGGCGACATCAGTGCAGCTGCGCGCGAAGGCGCTCATAGATCGACTGGTATTGACTGTCCCCGGCAATGGCGGCGAGGTCACGGGGACGATCGAGGTCGACTCTCACGTCGTCGAGGACCTTTCCCTCGCCCATGAGGACGATCCGGTCCGCCAGGGCGACGGCTTCGCCCAGGTCGTGCGTGACGAAGACGACCGTGCGATGCTCCTCCTGTTGCCACAGCTGGAGGAACTCCTGTTGCACCGACAGTCGTGTGTTTACGTCCAAAGCCGCGAACGGCTCGTCCATCAGCAGCACGTCCGGATTCAGTGCCCAGGTTCGAGCCAGCGCCACTCGTTGCCGCATTCCCTGTGACAATTGCCACGGCCAGAGCCGCTCTGCCTCGCCGAGGTGGACCGCGTTCAGCCATCGGCGTGCGATGCCGCGACGCTCCGACTTGCTCATTCCGCGCAGCTCGAGACCGTACTCCACATTGCGCAGCGCAGTTCGCCAGGGCAGCAGCGCATCTCGTGCCGGCATGAAACCGAGGTGATTTCGGGCTGAACGTGGCTTCTTGTCGAGGACCGAGACCGTGCCCTCGGTAGGTTCGACCAGGCCGGCCACCATGTTGAGCAGTGTCGTCTTTCCGCATCCGCTGCGTCCGACTACGGCTGTGAATTCCCCTGCAGGAATGGACAGGTCGATGTGGGACAGCACCGTCCGTATACCGCCGGCAGGATTGGGGAAGTCGACCTTCACTCCGGTGAGCACGATCGCGTCGTGACGACGATCCTGCGTCGCATGTGCAGTGGGGACAGAGCTCTGTCGCGCCATCGAGGTTGTGCTCACTTCTTCACTCCAGTTCATTTCCGAGCAACGGATCTGTCAGCGGTCGACCGGCGGTTGCCAGCGCAGGAACCGGCGTTCGGCCAATCCCATGACCTGATTGAGGACGACTGCGATACCTGCGAGCAGCAGGAGGATCGCATAGACCGCCTCCATCCGATAGGTTGCGGAGTACGTTGCAATCAACTGGCCGAGCCCGTTTCGCGCCGATATCAGTTCGGAACCGACGACGCCGAGCAGGGAGTAGATCAGTCCGAGCCGGAGCCCCGCGAAGATGGCCGGAGTTGCCACCGGGAGGAGCACCTTCAGAAAGATCTGGTGCTTACGCGCTCCGAGAACGGTGGACATACGCAGCCACTCCGCATCCGTGGACCGCACGCCGGCACGAGCGCCTGACAGCACAAGGAAGAACACCAGCGTGGACGCCAAGGCGACCTTCGCGGATGTATTGATGCCCAGGGCGACGATGAACAACGGCGCAAGAGCAATACGGGGCATGGCATTGGCCGCTTCGAGATACGGCGTGAGCACGCGCTCTACCCGGGGCAGCAGACCCAGGGCCACGCCGACGACGACGCCGACCGCCCCGGCAAGTATCCAGGCGATGAGGACGGCGATCATCGTGTATCGGGTGTTGCTCCACAGCTCACCGGATTGCGCTGCGACGACAATGTAGTCCCACGACTGTCCGGGAGACTTCGCGAGGACGGGGTCGAGCCATTGCTGTGTGGCTGTCAGTTGCCACAGTCCCAACCACACCACGGCAAGCAGGATCTGTGCCGCGAGAACCACTACGTTCTCCCGCGAGAAACGTACCCGCCTGCCCCGGGATCTCGCGCGGTCCTTCTTCTGGGTCGAGGGATCGTCAGTGAGTTGCATGGATGCTCCGATCGGTGGCCACGAACGACGTTGACGTTCGTTCCGCCCGCTTCTTTCGTCAGGGAGTTCGCTCATGGCGAGCGGTCGGTCGCGCCTGCGGGCCCAATGGCACTTTCGGCCCGAACACCGCGGGGATTCAGATCGGCTTCTCGCCGTGGAGGGTGACGCGATTCAGGACGCGCTCTTGGTCGCCGTAGCCGTGCACGGCGTAGTGCATGGTGCAACGGTTGTCCCACATGACCACGTCGCCCTCCCGCCAGCTGTGCCGATAGACGTTGTCCGGGGAGACCGAGTTCCGGTAGAGGTACTCGAGCAGGGCTTCACCCTCCTCGCGGGTCCATCCCTCGATGCACACGTTCTCGCGGTGTCCGACGTACAGCGCCTTCCGTCCGGTTTCGGGATGGGTGCGCACAAGTGGGTGCACTGCGCTGGGAATGTCGGCTTTCGCCACTTCCAGCATGCGCCCGAGCCGTGTCCCGTGGAATCGGATCCGGAGAGTGTCGAGAACCCTCCGCATGTCCGGGCTCAGTCGTTCATAGGCGCGGTACTGGTTCGACCACATCGTGTCGCCGCCAACCGGAACCGTGACGGCGGACAGGATGGAAATCTTCGGGGGCACTTCGGTGAACGCAGCGTCGTAGTGCCACGCCTCGGTGGCCGTCGTTTCCTTCCTGACGTTGGCGATCTGGACAACTTCAGGATTGCCGTCGAGCGGATTGAGCATTGCTGTGACGACAGGATCACCCCACCATCGCGCGAACTCCACCTGAGCTGAAGGCTTGATGTGCTGATCGGGGAACACCAGAGTGCAGTGTGTGAGAAATGCCTCGTGCAGTTCGTCGAACACAGTTGCGTCGAGGGGCTCATCGAGCCGAATTCCCTCGACGGAGGCACCGATCGTGCCGGTGAGGGGAGTGATCTCGAGCTTCATAACTTGACCTCACTTCTGAAGTGCGCCTTGGGGGCGCGCGGCCAGCGAGTGTTGCAGATCACAAGCTAACACTCGGTCCTGTTTATGTCGACAAAAATCTTGAAAGAAGAGCCGTCTACGGCGGCCTGCCCGTCGGAGGTGTGAACACCGCTCTTCGGTGGGGTAAGAGGCCGCACGTCGAGGAGTGCCGACCTGGGCTCGAGACTCAAGACCGGATACAATTGCCGTCGACAATAAACTGAGCTTGTCCACTACGAATCAGGGCAAGGCGGCGAAGAATTCACGCAGGAGTGTGACGCATGGCACGCCGGAGAACCCAAGACCTGCCCGACCCCTCTGCGCTAGTGCTCCCTCGCAACGAGTGGATGGTCGCCATCGAGCAGGCAATTCTGCGTCGGCAGCAAGAGGCCATAGCCGCCACCCCGCTGCCGGAGCAAATCGCCGCCAGGCTCGCAGCAATCATCGTTCTCGATTACGTTCATGCAGGCCAGCGCCTCCTGGAGCAGGACATCAGCGCCGCGCTCAAGGTGAGTCGGGCACCGGTACGTGAGGCACTGCGCATCCTCGAACGTGATCGACTTGTCGAGTTCCAGGCGCGTCGCGGAGCGACGGTTCCGGTGCCGCGAGCGAAGGACCTCGGCGACGTCTTCGATGTCCGGTCCCGGCTCTATGGACTGATCCTTCGCCAGGAAATGCTGGAACAGCACGAGGATCTGGTCGCGTTGTTCGACCGCCATATTCCACGAATCATCCAGGCGGCTGATGAGTCGGTCGACGCATACGCCGTCGCCACCTTCCTTCTCAACAGTGAGGTGGCGGAACTGTCGGACAACCGCATCCTTGCCGACCTGCTCCAATCCGTGTCCCTGCAGACGCTGCGGTACGTGCGTTTGGCTCTCGCGGCCAACCCCGACACCATCAGGCTCAATCTGGAGGGTTGGCGGGCCCTGCACCAGGCGATTCGCGACGGTGACATCGAACTTGCCGTGAATCTGGCCCGGAACAGGATCGCCAGGATCCGCGCTTCTGCCGAGGAGCATCTGGGCAGCGACGAGACGGAAGCCGAGGACAGCTTCGTCGAGGCTGGCTCATGAGTGCACGCACTCGGCCTCGCCGGGGGGCCGACGGCGTGAACCGGATCCGTCGAGTGTCGACAGACCCGGCGACTTGGAAATGACGCTCTTCATGACCTCACCGGTACCGCCGAAGATGGGGTGACGCAGGTATGGGCGTACAGGCGGGCGATGGGATGTTCGGTCATGCAGCTGTCCTCGCCGTGCAGTTGCAGACACTTGTCGATGACCCGCGCCTGCATCTCAGTACAGAATCGATTCACCTTCGCCGGATCCGACGGGCACCGGCGCGGGAAACCGTACCTTGTTTCAGTCCGTAGTTCACAGCCGTCGGGCCCCTCGGACGTCGAGTATCCGGGCGACCATGTCGCTCAGCAGCGACAGGGTGAGGTAGCCATGCGTGATGGGTCCGCCGAAGGGGGCTTTCGGTGCGGATGCGATCGACGTCGACGTGAATCCACTGGTGATCGTCGGTGGCCTCGGCAAAGAGATCGACACGATCCTGGGTGATCTCGATCCAGTCGCCGCTGGGGAGCCGTTGTCCGCCGAGACTGGCAGGTCGTCGGGCTCGTCGATGGTGGTGGACATCGTTTCCCTTCTTTCGAGCGTGCGGGGTGGGCCGCAACGCGTCCTCGGTGGTGTCCGCCTGGTGGATACGAGGTACTTCAGGTGATGGTGACGCCGCCGTCGACCGCAAGGGTCTGTCCGGTGACATAACCGGCTGCGTCGGAAGCCAACCAGACCACCGTCGCAGCCAGTTCGATCGGGTCACCGGTCCGTCCGAGGACCATGCGTGGGGACAGCGACTCGAGGTATCCGCCCTTGTATTGCTCGGTCATTTCGGTGGCGAAAAACCCCGGCGCGATCGCGTTGACACGAATTCCCTTGCGTGATCCCCACTGCTGGGCCAGATCCCGGGTCAGTCCGATGATCGCGGCTTTGCTCGCGCTGTAGGCGGCTTGCGGTAGTCCGGCTGTGGTGAGCCCGATAACGCTGGAGATGTTGACGATCGAACTGCCAGGTTGCATGACACGGCCGCAGGCCTGGGTGGCCCAGTAGGAACCGTTCAGGTTGATGTCGATCACCGAGCGGAACTGCTCCGGCGTCTCACGGACGGCCGGAACGGCCGTCCCGATCCCGGCGTTGTTGACGAGAACATCGACACGGCCGAACTCGTTCATCGCCGCCGAGACCATTGCGTTGCACTGATCGGGGTCCACGACATCGGTGGCCACGGTGAGGGCTCGGCGCCCCGCGACGCGAACGAGAGCGGCGGTGTCGTCGAGCCTGTCCGCCCGTCGGGCCGCCAGGACGATGTCTGCGCCGGCCTCGGCGCATGCTTTCGCAAACGCGATCCCGAGACCGGACGATGCGCCGGTGACGACGACGACACGGTCGTCGAGACGGAACTTGTCGAGCACACTCATGGGTAGTGTCCCTTCGGAAGTCAGAAGACAGCAGGATTCAGGTCGACCAGGGTGCGGTCCATGCGTCCCAGAAGCTCGAGCTGCGGACCGACCTTGCTGAGCTCGTAGGTATAGAAGTAGTGGGTGGCGGCCCGCTTTCCGTCGTAGAAGTCGCCGGTCTTGCCGTCGACCGAGGTGAGCTGCTCGAGCCAGATCCACGCGATGACCGTGTGCCCGAACGCCTCGAGGTACACGGACGAATTCGCGAGTGCGGCTGCCACGTCCTGCGCCGACAGCAAGGCGCTTGTGACCTCGACCATTCGATCCCACACGCCCTCGAGTTCGTCGGCGTACCGCGCGGCGTCGGAGCCGATCTGTCGTGCTCGTCCGATCGTCTCGGCGATCTTCGATCCGAGCAGCGTCACGCCGGCGCCGTCGTGCATGGCGACCTTGCGCCCGAGCAGATCCAGCCCCTGGATGCCGTGTGTGCCCTCGTGGATCGGGTTCAGGCGGTTGTCGCGGTAGAACTGTTCGACGTCGTAGTCGCGGGTGTAGCCGTACCCTCCGTGTACTTGGATCGCCAGGCTGTTGGCCTCCAGGCACCATTGCGACGGCCAGCTCTTCGCGATCGGTGTCAGGACGTCGAGTAGCAGTCCGGCGTCTGCGCCGGCGGACTCGTCGAACGCGGTGTTCTGTTCGTCCACCAGCCGAGAGCAGTAGAGACCCAGTGCGAGGGCCCCCTCGACATAAGACTTCTGCGCCATCAGCATTCGCCGCACGTCGGCATGATCGATGATCGGGACCGGCGGTGCCGACGGGTCCTTCGCGCCGACCGGTCTGCCCTGTGTCCGTACCTTCGCATATTCGAGCGACTGCAGGTACCCGGCGTAGCCGAGTGCCGTTGCAACGAATCCCACACCGATCCGAGCCTCGTTCATCATGTGGAACATGTAGGACAGGCCGCGGTGTTCTTCTCCGACAAGGAAGCCGATCGCGCCAGCCTGGCCGTGTGGTGAATGCGTTCCGTCGCCGAACGACAGCAAGGTGTTGGTGGTTCCCCGGTTGCCCATCTTGTGGTTGAGCCCGACGAGCGTGACATCGTTGCGCTCCCCGAGTACGCCGCCGGATCCCGGGAGGAACTTCGGGACGATGAACAACGAGATGCCCTTGACGCCGGTACCACCGCCGGGAGTCTTTGCCAGTACCAGGTGCACGATGTTCTCGGACAGCTCGTGATCGCCGCCGGAGATCCACATCTTCGTGCCGGTCAACCGGTAGCTGCCGTCCTGGGGCAGCGCTCGGGTGGTGATGTCTGCCAGTGACGACCCGGCCTGCGGCTCGGACAGGCACATCGTGCCGAACCAGCGGCCCTCGAGCATCGGACGAACGTAGTCGTCGATCTGCTGTGCGGTGCCGTATGTTGCGATGAGATTCGCGTTGGCCGCAGTCAGGAACGGGTACGCGGCGGTGCCGGCGTTTGCCGCCTGGAACCAGGCCATCGCCGCCCGTGCCACCGTAGTGGGCAGCTGCATGCCCCCGACGGTTTCGTCGAACTGCCCGGCGGTCAGTCCGGCGGCCGAGAAGATGTCGAGTGCCTGCTGGACCTCCGGGATCATCTCGACAGTGCCGTCCGGACGCATGGTCGGTTCGTTGGCGTCGGCCTTCTTGTTGTGCGTGGCGAAGTGCTTGTGCGCGATGTCGGCGCTGAGGTCGAGCACCGCGTCGAACGTGTCCTTGGAGTGTTCGGCGAAGCGCTTGCGGGTGGTCAGCGACACCACGTCGAGCCACTCGTACAGCAGGAAGTCGATGTCGCGCCGGGAGAGTACGTCGGTCATGGGTGTCCGTTCGATGGTGGGTCAAATGGAGAGTCCGCCGTCGACCGGGAGGACGGCGCCGGTGATGTAGCCGGCTTCCTCGGAAGCGAGGAAGCAGATGGCGTCGGCCATCTCGGACGGGTCGGCGAACCTCGGGATCGGGCCCGTGACCTCGGCGATCTTCTCTTGCGGGATGGAGGCGGTCATCCGGGTGGCTGCGTTCGGGGAGACGGCGTTGACGGTGACGCCGAACGCGGCGAGTTCTTTCGCGGCGGTCTTGGTGAAGCCGATGATGCCGGCCTTGGCGGCGGCATAGTTGGCTTGGCCGCGGTTGCCACGCAGTCCGGTGTAGGAGGTGACGTTGACGACCCGCCCGAACTCCTGCTTGCGAAAGTGCGGCACACAGGCTCGGGTGAATCGGAATGTCCCACCGGCGTGGACCTCGAGGACCTGGTTCCAGTCGTCGTCGGTCAGCTTCCACAGCACCCTGTCCCGCAGGATGCCGGCGTTGTTGACCAGGACATCGACCCGGCCGGTCTCGTCGATCACGGTGGAGACGACCCGTTCGACGTCCTCGGTGTTGCTGACATCGGCGGGGATGCCGATGGCTCCGACCTCGCGGGCGGCCTGGTCGAGCTCGTCCTTGTCGAAGTCCACCATGAACACCGTCGCCTTGGCTTCGGTGAAGTGGCGGGCGAGGGCCCGGCCTATGCCGCGGGCGGCGCCCGTGACGACGACCGAGCGGCCGGAGAAGTCGAAAATGATGTTGCCCATTGATTTTCCTGTCTGTCAGCGAAGTCGTTCGAGGACCATGGCCATGCCCTGGCCGCCGCCGACGCACATGGTCTCAACACCGAACTGCTTGTCGTGGGTTTGCAGGTTGTTGAGCAGGGTGGCGGTGATGCGGGCCCCGGTCATGCCGAACGGGTGTCCGAGAGCGATCGCGCCGCCGGAAACGTTGAGCTTGTCCTCGTCGATGCCGATCTCCCGGACCGAGCCCAGGACCTGCACGGCGAACGCATCGTTGATCTCGAACAGATCGATGTCGGACACCGTCTTACCGGCCAGGGCGAGGGCCTTGCGGGTGGCCTCGATCGGACCGAGACCCATGATCTCCGGCGACAAACCCGACACTCCGGTCGAGACGATCCGCGCGAGCGGGGTCAGGCCGAGCTCCTGGGCTTTGGTGTCGGACATGATCACCAGCGCGGCGGCGCCGTCGTTGAGCGGGCACGCGTTGCCGGCGGTGATGGTGCCGTCGGGACGGAACACCGGGGCGAGTCGGCTGACCGCCTCGTAGGTGGTGCCCGGACGGGGACCGTCGTCGGTGGAGACGACGGTACCGTCGGGCAGCGTCACCGGGGTGATCCCCCGTTCGAAGAAGCCGGACTTGATCGCGTCCTCGGCGCGGTTCTGCGAGCGCACCGCCCGACGGTCCTGCTCCTCGCGGGTGACGCCGGTGATCTGGGCGACGTTCTCGGCAGTCTGGCCCATCGCGATGTAGGCGTCGGGGACCTGCCCCTCCTCGCGGGGGTCGACCCACTGCTGTCCGCCTCGGGCGAGCTTCTCGGTGCGGACCTGCGCGTCAGCGTAGAGCGGATTCTGGGTGTCGGGCAGTGAGTCGGAGTTGCCCTTGACGAACCGCGACACCGTCTCGACACCGGCGGAGACGAACACATCCCCTCACCGGCCTTGATCGCGTGAAAGGCCATGCGGGTGGTCTGCAACGACGACGAGCAGTAGCGGGTGACGGTGGTGCCGGGCAGGAAGTCGTAGCCCAGCTCGATCGCGACATTGCGGGCCATGTTGAAGCCTTGTTCACCGCCGGGCAGGCCGCAACCGAGGAGCAGGTCGTCGACGTCCGTAGGATCGAGTTCGGGCACCTTCGCCAGCGCCGCGGCGACCATCTGCGTGGCCAAGTCGTCCGGCCGCATACCTACCAGCGACCCCTTCATGGCACGCCCGATCGGCGAACGGGCGACGGAAGCGATCACAGCCTCGGACATGGCGACTCCTGGTCAGCGGCGGAAGGGGGTGTGCAGACGAGGTCGAGCACACCGAAGAAATATGCAAACGCATATTTTCTATGCGATTGCATATACTGGTCCCGTGAATGGAGCCCTGTCAACCCCTCCCCCCTCCGAAAGGCGGTCGTACGCGTGAACGCACCGCTGGAGGATCTTTCCTACGAGGTGGGCACGTCGAAGGCCGCGGCACGGATACGGGCCGCAGCCACCGAGGTCTTTGCCGCCAAGGGATACGGAGCGGCCAGTACCCGAGAAATCGCTGCACGTCTCGACCTCAGTCCCGGCGCGGTGTACCCGCACTACAAGACCAAGGAGTCGCTCCTCTTCGCCATCGCCCTCGAGGGCCACCTCGCAGTTCTCGACACGATCACCCGAGCATCCGACACGGCGACACATCCGCGCGATCAGTTGGTCGCCGCGGTATCCGCCTACGTCAAGTGGCATGCGCGCCATCATGCAATTGCGCGGGTTGTCCAATACGAGTTGCGGGCACTGTCCGACGAGCACTTCCAGGCAATCGCCAAAATCAGGCGTGCGACCTCGAAGGTGTTCGACCGTATCCTCGAATCCGGCGATGCATCAGGCGAATTCCACACCCTCGACTCCGCGGCGGCCACACTGGCGATCACCTCGCTGGGCATCGACGTCAGTCGCTGGTTCCCTTCGAATGCGTACTCCGATCCCGAGTCGCTGGCCGAGCGCTTTGTCGAATTGGCATTGCGGATGGTTGGGTACATGTGAATCCGCGCGCTCCCGTGTTGGCCCGGGAACCCACGCAGCCGCAGGATTCGTACTGTCCGCACCGGAACCGCGGTAGTACCCGGCCCTGGGGAGATCCGCATGCGTGTCCGGCGTGCAGGAATTCGACCTTGTCCCAGGCGACGGCATAGAGATCTGATTCCGCATTGAACTCTCGGCCCGCTCGCTGCTGCGGTGCCGTATGCGGTTCTGGTAGGTGGCACTACCGAATACGCGCACGGGCAGCGTCAGCTGCCTGATCGGGATTCGGATCGTCGAGCCCCGGATTGGCGTTTCGGACGCCACGACCGGTGCAGCCTCTAGATTCGGGTCATGGACCTACGCCAGATCGAGTACTTCCTCGCCGTCGTCGACTGCGGCGGGGTGACACGAGCTGCGGCGCAGCTGCGGGTAGCGCAGCCCTCCCTGTCACAGGCGGTGCGCAAGCTCGAGAAGGATCTCGGTGTCGAGTTGTTTCACCGGGTCGGGCGGGGGCTGGTACTTGCTCCCGCCGGCGAGGCGCTTGTCGGCCCGGCCCGCACCATCCTGCGCGAGGTGGGCGCTGCGGAGAATGCGGTCCGAGATGTCGGTGCAATGCGCGGCGGTCGGATCGATATCGCCTCTCTGTCGGATCTGTCCTCGGATCCATTGTCTGTGTGGGTGGCCAAGTTCCGCCATCAGTATCCGGACATCCGCTTCCGGATCGAGGAACGCGAAGAGACCGCCGATGTCGTCTCCCTGGTCAAGTCGGGAGCGTGCGAGCTGGGCATCCTCGCGCTGCCCCTGCCCGCCGAGGAGCTGGTGGGCGAGGAACTGATCGATCAGCAGCTGGTCCTGGTGTGTCCGCCGGGAACCGATGCGCGGTGGCCGGACCCGGTGCCGATCGAGCAGCTGTCCGGGGTCCCTTTCGTGATGAGTGGGCGCGGTACGGCGACCCGCGACTTCATCGAGCGCTCGTTGCGCCTGCACGGAGTCGAGCCGGATGTCGCGGTGGAGGTGCGCCAGCGTGGCGCGGTGCTGCCGATCGTCCTCGCCGGCGGTGGGGTGTCGATCGTCGCGCTGCGTAGCGGTCTCGACGCGATCCTCCGCGGCGGGGTCGTACGGGAACTCTCGCCGCGCCTGACCCGCAAGATGGGCGTCGTCCACCGGCCCGGACGGATCACGGAGGCATCGACCGAGTTCCTGGTCTGCGCCCGGGCATCGTTCGAGGAGTTCGCCCAGTCCGTCGCAGGGTACATGGCCAACGGACTGTCCCTGGTCGAAGCCGGAAGACTGACGCGCGAAGAAGGCGACCGCCGACTACGGGAGGACAATGCCCGAGCCTCCATGATTCATAGGCAATTACAGTAGGTCTTCTACTTTTTTGGTCTTTGACTCGATCGATCTCCGCGCCTTGAATGGTGTGTACCACATCACGTCATTGCGGCGCGCCCGGCTCCATCACCTAATGATCATCCTTCGGAGCGGACATCGCCCCGCTCGTCGGTGCGCCACTGCCGCTCGTTCTCGAAGGGATCCCACGATGCACACAACAACGCCGACGAACCCGTCGGTACGGTCACGGCCGCCACGGTCGACGCAGATGCGACGTGCCTGGCTCGTCGTCGGCCTTCTCGTCCTCTTCATGCTCATCAACCACGCCGACAAATCCGTCATCGCGTTCGCCGGGGTGCAGATCCAGCGCGACCTGGGGCTGAGCTCGCAGCAGTTCGGACTCCTGCAGAGCAGCTTCTTCTGGTTGTTCGCTGCCGGCGCACTGTTCTTCGGCTGGCTCTCGTCTCGGGTAAGCCTTCGCTGGCTGCTCGCCGGCCTGATGCTGACCTGGGTCGCGACGATGATCCCACTGCTCGGCACGGTCAGCTTCGGCGTCCTCATCGCCTGCCGTGTGATCCTCGGATTCGCCGAAGGTCCAGCGTTCGCGCTGGCCAACCACGCCGCGCACTCCTGGTTCCCGCCGGAGAGGCGGGCGATGGCGGGCGGCTTCGTTTCCGCGGGCGCCTCGATCGGCACTCTGATCGCCGCGCCCGTACTCACCTGGATCATCTTCTACTGGGATTGGCACGCCGCGTTCTATGTACTCATCGCGATCGGCATCCTGTGGGCGGGGGCCTGGCTGATCCTCGGCCGCAGCGCCGGTGAAGGCGAAACGGCTTCGGTTTCCACGGTGGTGGTCGAGACTGTCGACGCCCCCTACAAGACGATCCTGAAGACCGGCACTGTAATCGGCATCGCGGTACTGATGTTCAGCTCGTACTGGTCGACCACCCTGAAGATCGCCTGGCTGCCCGTCTACCTCCAGGAAGGCCTGGGCTACGACACCGCCACCGCCGGTCAGCTCATGATGCTGCCCTACGGGCTCGCCGCCGGCGGCGCTATCGCCGCGGGCTGGTTCTCCGGCCGGCTGATCTCGCGGGGCGTCTCCCGACGGGTCGCCCGCGGCTACTTCAGCGCAGCGCTCGTCGCCGCCGCCGGAATCTCGATGGCCGGGTTCACGCTACTCCCGCAGGGCGGACTGCAACTGGTCCTGATCGCCCTCGCGTTCTCGCTGAACACCGCAGCCTTCGGTGTCGCACTCTCCGCGATCGCCGACGTCGTCCAGGCGAAGAAGCGCGGGATGGTCCTGGGCATGCTCTCGGCGGTCGCAAGCATCTCCGGCATGGTGGCGCCGCTCGTGCTCGGCTTCGCCGTCGGCTCGTCCGTCGACAAGATCACCGGCTATGCGATCGGCTTCCAGTCCAGCGGCGCCCTGATGATCGTCGGCGCAGTCATCGCAGTCTTCATGGTCAACCCCGAGCGCGACATCACCCTCATCCGCCGTCGAGTCGAGGAGACAGCATGAACATCAACAGGCCCCTGGACGGTGTCCGCGTCGTCGACTTCGGGCAGTTCATCGCAGCCCCCGCCGCCACCCAGATCCTCGTGGACCTCGGGGCGGACGTGATCAAGGTCGAACCGGTGCACGGCGAGTCCGCCCGCGGGATCGGACCAGCCGGCGAGGCCATGCTGCAGAACTACAACCGCGGCAAGCGGTCCATCGCGCTGGACCTGAAGGACCCCCAGGCACAGGAGATCGCCCGGAAACTGATCGCCGGCGCCGACATCGTGGTGCAGAACCTGCGCCCCGGCGTCATGGAGTCGTTCGGACTCGGCGCCGAGCAGGTCCTCGCCGCCCACCCCTGGATGGTCTACGCGACCGTCAGCGGATTCGGTCTGCACGGACCGTCGAAGTACCGACCCGGGCTCGACATCGCGGCGCAGGCCGAGAGCGGGATGATGTGGGTCACCGGGGAAGCCGACAGTGAGCCGCAGAAGGTGGGGGCCCAGATCGTCGACGTCGCCTCCGGTTACGTGTGCGCCCAGGCGATCCTGGCGGCCTATGTGCGCCGGCTCCGCACCGGCGAAGGCGACACCGTCGAGGTCTCGCTGCTCGAAGTCGCGCTCCACCTGCAGGGCACGAACTGGGGCCAGTACCTGATCACCGGCGAGGAGCCCATCCGCAAGGGCAACGGACAGCCCAGCATCGCCCCCGCCGCGGACGTGATGACAACCAAGGACGGCAACCTGGTCCTGTCCGCCTACTCGGACGTGCACTTCCACCGATTGTGTCGCCTCATCGGGCGCCCCGACCTGGCCGAGGACCCGCGCTTTGCAAGCAACACCCTGCGGGTGGCGAACCGGCAGGCAATGCTGGTCGAGCTGCGCAGCGCATTCTCGACGATGACGAGCGACGAGGCCATGGAGTTGCTGACCACCAACGGAGTTGTGGCCGGCAGGATCAACACCTACCCCGAGGCCATGCGCAGCGCCGACGTCGAAGCGTCCGGGTTGTTCATCGAAGTCAGCGACACGGACGGGGCATCGCACACCGCCCTCGGGTCACCCTGGCACCTTGGCAGCATGCCCAAGCCCGGCAGCGAAGGCGACCCGGACCTGGGTCAGCACACCGCCGAGCTGCTCGCCGAACTCGGCTACCCCGCCGCCGCGGTCGACGCCCTGGTCGCCTCCGACATCGTCCGCCTCCGCTAGACATCGGAACCCGCCTGCCGACAGCCCGCCTTCTCAAAGGAATCACCATGCAACGCAACATCTTCACCGAAGACCACGACGCCTTCCGCGACACGGTCCGCCAATTCATCGCCAAGGAAATCACTCCGAACCTGCCCGACTGGGAGGCTCAGGGCTGCATCCCCCGCGACTTCTACAAGAAGACCGCAGAGATCGGTATCAACGGTCTGCAGGTTCCCGAACAGTACGGCGGCGGCGGCATCGACAGCTTCCTGTTCAACACCGTCGTCTACGAGGAGATCGGCTACGCCGCCGCCTCGCTCGGCGGATTCCAGGTGCACCTGAACACGGTGCTGCCGTACTTCCTCGAGTACGCCAACGAGGAACAGCGCGACCGTTGGTTCCCGGGCTTCGCCGACGGCAACCTGGTCAGCGCAATCGCCATGACCGAACCCGGCATCGGCTCGGACCTCGCGGGCGTCGCCACCACCGCCGTCCGGGACGGCGACGACTACATCCTCAACGGCAACAAGACCTTCATCACCGGCGGAATCAACGCCGAACTGGTGATCGTGGTGGCACGCACTTCCAAGGATCCGGAGAACCGCCGCAAAGGACTGTCGTTGCTCGTCGTCGAGGGGGACATGCCCGGATTCATCCGGGGCCGCAACCTGCACAAGATCGGCATGAAGTCGTCCGACACCGCCGAGTTGACGTTCGACAACGTCCGCGTACCGGCCAGGAACCTCCTCGGCGAGGAGGGCGCCGCATTCGCGATGCTGGCACACAACCTGCCGCAGGAGCGACTGTCGATCGCAATCACCGGTCTCGCCACCGCCACCGCGGCAGTCAACCTCGCCCTCGAATACGCCCGGGAACGCCAGGTGTTCGGCACGCCGCTGGCCAACTTCCAGAACACCAAGTTCGTACTCGCCGAATGCGCGACCGACCTGCAGGCGGGGCAATCGATGGTCGACCAGGCGCTCATCGCCCTCGACAACGGCACACTCACCCCGGCGGACGCAGCGAAGGTGAAGCTGTTCTGCACCGAGCTGCAGGCCCGGGTAATCGACAAGTGCCTGCAGCTGCACGGCGGCTACGGCTACATGACCGAGTACCCCATCGCCCGGCTGTACGCCGACGCCCGGGTCACCCGGATCTTCGGCGGCACCAGCGAAGTCATGAAGAGTGTCATCTCGAAATCGATGGGGCTCTGAGCCTCTCAACGCACCCGCTCCGGTCGCCACGCGTCCGGACCGCATCGAAGGATCATCGAAGTGCAGATCAAGGACATCAACGCCGTCGTCACCGGCGGCGCATCCGGACTCGGACTGGCGACCGCCACCCGTCTGGTCGAGTCCGGCGCCACCGTCACCCTGCTCGACCTTCCCGGCTCACCGGGCGCCGAGCAGGCCGCAGCGCTGGGCCCGGCCGCGCAGTTCGTGCCGACGGACGTCACCGACTCGGACGCCGTCGCCGCCGCATTCGCCGCGGCCGCCGAGCATGGCCCGGTACGTGCGGTCGTGCACTGCGCCGGCCGCGGCAAACCGATGCGCATCCTCACCAAAGAGGGCAAGGCCGCCGACCTCGAGCCGTTCGAGTCGGTCATCCGCCTCAACGTCATCGGTACCTTCAACGTGCTTCGCTACGCGGCCGAATCGATGGCCGCCAACGAGCCCCTCGACGGCGACCGCGGTGTGTGCGTTCTGACCGCGTCCGTCGCCGCCTACGAGGGCCAGATCGGGCAGATCAACTATGCGACCTCCAAGGCTGGGGTGGTGGGGATGACCCTGCCTGCGGCCCGCGACCTCGCCAGTGTCGGAGTCCGGGTGTGCACGATCGCGCCCGGCGTGTTCGCCACCCCGCTTCTGCTGAACGCCCGCAGCGATATTCGCGAGGCCCTGGCGGCCTCGGTCCCGCACCCGCAGCGCCTCGGTGAGCCGTCCGAGTTCGCCTCGCTGGCCGCGCACATCATCGAGAACGGCATGCTCAACGGCGAGACGATCCGCCTCGACGGCGCAATCCGGATGGCGCCCCGATGACCGGCGAGACTCCCGAGCACGTGGTACTGACCGAACGGCGAGGTCGGGTCCTGGTGATCACGCTCAACCGTCCGAAAGCCCGCAACGCCGTGGATCGGGAGATGGCGAGTGCGCTCGCATCGGCGATGGACCGGCTCGACAACGACCCGGATCTGAGTGTCGGCGTACTCACCGGCGCCGGCGGATACTTCTGTGCCGGAATGGATCTCAAGGCTTTCCTGCGGGGCGAGAGCCCCCGCATCGAGGGTCGCGGGTTCGCCGGGCTGGTCGAGGCGCCTCCTGCCAAGCCGCTGATCGCCGCCGTCGACGGTCCGGCGCTCGCCGGCGGATTCGAGATCGTTCTCGCAGCCGATCTCGTGGTCGCCGCACCGACCGCCACGTTCGGTCTGCCCGAGGTGCGTCGCGGTCTGGTCGCTGCCGCCGGTGGCCTGACCCGGCTGCCGGTGCGGCTGCCGCGCGCGGTGGCACTGGAGATGATTCTCACCGGGGCATCCATGACGGCCGCTCAGCTGCACCCGCTCGGCCTGGTGAATCGACTGGCTCCCGAGTCCGAGGTGCTGACGGAGGCGCTCGCCCTCGCGGAGGAGATCGCCGCCAACGGCCCGCTCGCGGTGCAGGCCAGCAAGAAGGTGGTCGTCGAGTCGCCCGGCTGGCCGCCCGTCGAGGCCTTCGAGCGAACCAGGCGCATCGTGATGCCGGTGTTCGGCTCGAACGACGCGCGTGAGGGTGCGGCCGCCTTCACCGAACGGCGCACCCCGGTCTGGACCGCGTCGTGACTACCGACAACGAGAGAAGAGGAACACCCCATGCGTGATGCAGTCATCGTCGAAGCCGTCCGGAGCCCCATCGGGCGTCGCAAGGGCGCGCTGGCGGACGTCCACCCAGTCGATCTGTCCGCGACCGTCCTGACCGCGCTGCTCGATCGCACCGGGATCGATGCCGGGTCCGTGGACGACGTCGTGTGGGGGTGTGTCGGCCAAGTCGGCGAACAAGCCGGCAACATCGCACGCAACGCCGTCCTCGCCGCGGGCTGGCCGGAGTCGGTGCCCGGCACCACCATCGAGCGGCAGTGCGGATCCAGCCAGCAGGCACTGCATTTCGCCGCCGCGGGTATCATTTCCGGCCAGTACGACATCGCTGTTGCGGGTGGCGTCGAATCGATGACCCGGATCCCGATGGGATCGGCGCGGCGCGTCGGCCTCGGTGACCCGAACAGCGACGCGATCCGGCGGCGATACGAGGGTGTCGAATTCAACCAGATTCGAGGTGCCGAGACTCTCGCCGGCCGGTACGAGTTGAGCCGCACCTGGCTCGACGAGTACAGCCTGCGCTCACACCAGCGGGCGGCCCGTGCGGTCGACGACGGTCGCTTCGCCGGTGAGATCGTGCCGGTGACTCTGCCGGACGGCACGAAGCTCGAATTCGACGAAGGAGTTCGCCGGGCCACGACCCTCGAGAAGCTCGGTCAGCTGGATCCGGTCCTCGGCGAGGACGGGCGGGTCACCGCGGGCAACGCGTCTCAGATCTCCGACGGCGCAGCCGCGCTGCTGATGATGTCCGGAGAACGCGCCCGGCAGCTGGGACTCACACCACTGGCGCGGGTGCACACGGCGACGGTGGTCGGCGACGACCCCGTCACCATGCTGGCCGGGCCGATCCCCGCGACGGCGCGGGTACTCGACCGGGCAGGCCTGACCCTCGAGGACATCGGCGCCTTCGAGGTCAACGAGGCGTTCGCCAGCGTCGTCGGTGCATGGCTCCGAGCGACCGGAGCCCCGGAGAATCGTGTGAATGCGCTGGGCGGGGCGATCGCGGTCGGCCATCCGCTCGGCGGCTCGGGAGCGCGCCTGGCCACAACTCTCGTCCACCACATGCGCGCCGAGGGTATCCGGTACGGGCTGCAGACGATGTGCGAGGGTGGCGGTATGGCCAACGCCACCATCTTCGAGAACCTCGTTGATCGCTGACCCGACACCCCGAATAAGCCTCCGCGGTGAATCCCGTTCCCAGGTGGGGATTGTCAGGGGTCGGGACGCGCCGTCCATGTACCGGCCGTGCCGTTCCAACCGCAGACGAGCCACTTGTCGGCATCCGCCACTTTCGCGGCTTCGGCCGCGGACTTGCATCCGGACCTGTCGTTCTTCACGTACACCGCTCAGTTCTTCCGTCGCTGGACCTGCGGCGCCGCGTGCGTCACCTGAGCCGCGACCAACCCCGCTTCTAGAGCCAGGAGCTCTGAGATGAATATCATTATCGACAAACTCTTCACTGTACCGATGTCATGGTTGCTGGCCGTGCCGATCGTGCTGCTCGACCGCCTGTTGGCCCCTGATCTGGCCGAACTGCCGGACTGGGACGACACGTGCCGAGTCGAAGCAAGATGCTGACCGGGGTACATCAGCCCAAAGTGCCCCTCCAGCCTCCAATCCGCCGAAGACCAGCCGACTGCCGTCTTATCCCTCCCGAGAGCGTCTGATGCAACCGCACCAGCGACCTATCGGAGCCTCGGGAGGCGCCGTTGGGCCGTGCACGGTATGCGAGACACGTTTATCTCTCATCAGCCCCGCGATCGGCGGCCTGTCCGGCGGTCCAGGCCGCAATCTGTGTGCGGGAGGAAATACCGAGTTTTGTGAGGACGTGCTCGACGTGGCTCTGTACGGTGCGCGGGGAGATCACGAGTCGGGCGGCGATCGCTCTGTTGGTCAGGCCCTGTGCGACCAGGTCTACGACCTGGCGTTCGCGTTTGGTGAGTACCGTCGCGGGACCGACGTGTGGTGATGCAGTCGATGCCTGTTCATCGAGGGCATAGGCGGCACCGGCGGCGAAACCCAGCGCTTCGCCCTCGCGGGATGCGGCCGCGAACGCCCGCGGTCCGAGTGAGCGGCGCGTGATGCGCTCGCATTCCTCGTGAGATTCGGTCAAGTCCGGGATTTGAACGATGGAGGTGCCCACCCTCCGTCGTAGTACCTCGGCAGCTGCCATCAGGACAGCGGCGCGGTGGAATCGGTTCTCGTGGGACGAGATCCAGGCGAGGATTTCCAGGCACCAGGTGGCCCCGAAGGGATCGTCGACCAAGCGGGCCAGTTCGAGTCCCTTTCGCAACAGCATCACGGCGCGATCACGGTCGCCCTCTCGCCACCTCACTAGCCCCAGAGTCAAGGCCGAGCGGCCGCAGGACACCGATTCACCGTGTGATTCGGCAATTCGGATCGCCTCTTCGAGACAGCCAGCAGCGTCTTCGGCGTGCCCAAGAATCTCGTGGGCCAATCCCAGTGCGTGCAGAGTCGTGATGTACGCAAGGAGGCTGCGTGCGCCGCGCAGTACATCGAGGGCCGCGGTGAAAGAGCCCACGGCGCGCTCCGGATGGCCGCTGTGCAGGGCGTGAACACCGGCGGCGTGCTGCATGAGCGCACGATCGAGTGCACTTCCATGGGCCTCGGCCAGGACACGGCCTTCCTCGGTCAGCGCGGCTGCCCGCTCCAGGTCTTCGTGACGGCTGGCAAGGATGCTGGCCGAATACAGCACCTTGACCCGAAGGGCGGTGTCCTGTTCATCCCGCAGCGTCAGCGCTCGGTCGAGCCAACGGCGTCCCTCGCGGAGCAGGCCCCGGGAGAGCCAGAACGGAAACAAGGCGGTGACGATCTCGAGCCCCGCCTGGGCCGAAGCGTCGTCGGCCTCGGGCAGGCTGAATTCCATCGCTTCGCGCAGGTTGGATTGTTCTCGCTCGAGCCGGGAGAGCCATCCGAGCTGGAGAGGGCTGATCCATCCGGACTCTGCGTCCAAGGCCAGCTGCCGGTACCAGCTGCGGTGACGTCGGCGGAGGTTTACGAGCGCGCCCGCCTGCTCGAGCTTGTCCCTGCCATAGTCGCGTAACGTTTCGAGCATCCGGAAACGCACCATCGCCCCCGAGTCCCCACGAATGAGGATCGACTTGTCCACCAGCGACGCGACGAGATCGGCGAGATCGGCGGGTTCGGCGTCGTACATGCACACCTGCTCGGCAGCATCGAGTTCGAAGCTGCCGGCGAAGACCGACAGCCGGGCCCAGAGCTGCTGTTCTGCAGGGGAGCACAGTTCATAGCTCCAGTCGATACTCCACCGCAAGGTCTGCTGACGGGTCGGCGCGCTGCGGCTGCCGCGGGTCAGCAGCGCGTACCGGTTGGTCAACCGCTGCAGGATTTGGTCCGGCGACATCGTGCGCAGCCGCGCCGCCGCCAATTCGATAGCCAAGGGCAGACCATCCAGCCGGGCGCAGATTCGAGCGACAGTGCCCGCGTTGTCCGCGGTGACCTCGAAGCCGGGCACCGCGGCGGCGGCCCGCTCGGCGAACAACGTCACTGCGTCGTAGCTGGGCAGCCCCTTCAGCGACGGTTGCCGGTCTGTTTCCGGAACAGTCAGCGGTTGCACGCGGAGGACGGCTTCCCCGGGAACATCGAGGATTTCGCGACTCGTCGCGAGAATCCGCAGGCCAGGGCAGGTGCGCAGCAGTGTCTCAATGAGGTCCGCCGCCGCGTCCACAACCTGCTCACAGTTGTCGAGCACCAGCAGCATCTGCCGAGCTGCCAGGAACTCCACGAGGGTCTGCAGAGGTTTCGGGGAGCGGTTCCGTATCCCCAACCCGGCCGCGACGACCTCGCCCACCAACGAGCCGTCGCGCAGGTCGCCCAACTCAACCAGCCGGGCTCCGTCGGCGAAGCCGCGCCGGGTGTTGGTCGCGACTCGCAACGCCAGTCGGGTTTTTCCGACACCGCCGATCCCGGTCAAGGTGACCAGTCGTGACCTCGACAGTAGTCTCTTGGCCTCCGTGAGCTCTGTTCGCCGGCCGATGAAGCTCGTCAACTCCAGGGGAAGACCGCCATCGACAACCGTTCCCGGTTGCAAAGGAGACGGGAGTCGCTGGGCGGGTGACCGCCCTGCCGACAGAGGCACAGGGTCGCCTGTGTCCCGCTCTGCGTCGAGGACAAGGCGTAGCGCCATCTCGTCGACGGGGACACCGCGGTGGAGTTGGACTTCCTGCAGTGCCTCGCCCAGCGCCGCCGCCGTGGGTCGCTCGCCCGCATCCCGGGACATCGCGCGTTCCACCACCGCGGCGACGTCGGCTTCGATACCGGATTCGCGGAGGCTCGGCGCTGGTTGGGTGGTGATCCGTAGGAATTGGGCCACCACCTGTTCACCGCTACGGCGCTCGAATGCCGCATGCCCGGTCAGCGCCGCGAACAGTGTTGCCCCGAGCCCATATACGTCGGAGGAAGGAGTCGGCGGGTCACCACCGAGCACCTCCGGGGCGGTGAACGCGGGAGATCCGGCAATCGTGCCGGTCGCGGTTTCGAAACCACCGGTGATGTGCGCGATACCGAAGTCGGTCAGCGACGGTTCGCCGTAGTCGGTGAGCAGGATATTGCCGGGTTTGACGTCGCGGTGCACTATGCCTAATCGGTGCGCCGTTTCGAGGGCACCGGCCATCTTCACTCCCAACCGCAGCGTCTCCGGCACCGAGAGCGGGCCGTGCCTGCGAATCCGCGCGTCGAGCGAGTTCTGCGAATGGTAGGGCATTACCAGGAAGGGACGTCCGCTGTCGGTGACGCCGACCGCGAGCACACTCACGACGTTCGGGTGCCCGGTCAGTCGGCCCATTGCCTGCTGCTCTCGGAGGAATCGGGCCTGGTTCTCCTCGTCGAGGTCGTCGGTGAGCACCTTCACTGCCACCGTGCGATCCAGAGCGGACTGGGTGCAGCGATAGACCACACCGAAGCCTCCGCGTCCGATCTCCTGGGCGTCATCGAACCCGGCCGCGCGCAGCTCGTTCACCGTCGCGGAGACGGTATCGCGCTGGGTTCGGAGCGGCTCGTCGTCGATCGCCAACGTGCTATCCGTCCCTGTACCGCCCGGGAATCCCTGGTGCCATCCGCCTACCTCTCGACGACGCCCTTTCAGGGTATCTCCATATCGCAGCTATCCGAACCATGGACAGAGACAGGCTCGGGCCCATCTGCCGTGACGGCCGCCATCAGCTGCCGAGGAGGGTTCGTTCGCGGAGCGGGTCGAAGCCGGCACGTCCGTACGTCTTACGTGTGAACACTTGATGCGGTTCCCGTGCCCTGCGACGGCACCGGGACTGTAGGCAGGGGTCAGGCCGTGACTCTGACCCCGTCGTGGCGGTATCGAGGCCGCGAACGGAGCGCACGCGGGGCCGACCGGCCCGAGGTGCACTCGGTAGTCCGTCGGCGCAGTCGGCGCGGTAGAACCGCCGAAGCGCATCCCCCGCCGCCAAGGCCGCCTACCAAACCACTCAGCGACCAACTCGACGAATTCGCCGCAAGCCAACCCCGCAAGCGCAGGGCACTCATCCACAAAGCCGTCGACGAATACCTCCACAGGTGCACCCATAGTCGCCGGTCCTACCGGCACCGCCGTTCAACGGATTCGTATCGAGCAGTCGTCGGCGATTCCGGTTCCGCTGAGCGCGGGGACGGTCTGCTCGGGGCGGCGCAGCGACAGTGCGGCCGTCTTGAACTGGGCCAGCTTGTCGACGACGGTCTGCCCCTCGGGGGTGTGGCCCCAGATGCTGATGCCGCGGTGCGTGGTCGGCTCCCAGGTGGATTCGTCGACCACGATGGGGTTCCAGCCGACCTCCCACTCGAACCCGGACGGAGTGCGAGCGTAGTAGGACAGCTCGCGATCGTTTGTATGCTGGCCGACGCCGAGGGCCATGTCGAAGCCGAGTTCCTTGACACGCTGGTAGGACCGGGTCATGTCGTCGAGCTCGGTGACCTGGATGTTCAGGTGCTGGATCCGGGTGCGGACCGGGTCGACGGGAAGACCGCGGACCGCGGCGATCGCCACCGAGTGGTGGCGTTCGTTGACGCGCAGGAAGCGGATCTTGAGTTTGGCACCGCTGATGGTTTCGTCGATGTAGTCGGACAGCCGGGCGTCGAAGACGGTGCCGTAGTAGCCGTGCAGCGTGTGCGGCCGGGTCGAGGTGATCGCGACGTGTCCCATTCCCGATGCGCCGGTGACGAATCCGGCGTTGCTCATCGCCAGCGGCGTGGTGGTGGTGCGGGCACGGGTGAAGATCTCCTGGTCGATGTCCTTCGGCCCGGGGAAACGCAGCAGGCGTTCGACGCCGCGCAGGGCCGCCTCCTCGTCGGTGCCTTCGGTGACCGGGACGCCGCGGTCGCGCACCCGGGCGACGATCCGGTCGAACGATCCGTGATCGTCGATCTCCCAGCCCAGGGCGGTGACGTCCTCCGCGTCGCCGCGTTGCAGCAGGAACCGGCATTCATGGTCGTCGAGCCGAAATCGCATGGCCTGGGCGGAAAGCCGGTCGGCATGCAGGCCGATCGCGTCGCGGCCGAAGCGGTGCCAGTCGGCGAACTTGTTCGTCTCGATGACGACGTAACCGAGGTGGACGGAGCCGAACAGCGAGTCCGCGGTGGTCATCGGGTGCTCCCGGTGAGGAAGGCCGTGGTGACGGCGTTGAAGAAGTCGGCGCGTTCCCACTGCACCCAGTGGCCGGTGTTCGCGGCGAGCAGCAGGTCGCAGTTAGGCATGGTGTGTGCCAGCATGCGGCCACCACTCGGACGATTGACCTTGTCGTCGGCGCCCCAGATCACCAGCGTGGGGGTGGCGAGCCGGCGCAGTCGCCGGTCGCGGGTGAAGTCCATGCCCCACAGCGTGCGCAGGGCGCCGGGCCCGGAGGGACGGCGCAGCGGCGGATCGGCCACCACGGCCGGATCGATGCTCGACCGGTAGCGTTCGTCGATCACCTCGTCGGGTACGGTGGCCCCGTCGAAGACCAGGTACTTGCGAATGAAGCTTTCGAGCTTGCCGCGTGAGGGACCGTCGCCGGTGTAGTACGACAGCAGCGATTGCAGGCCGGGAGTGGGCAGCCCGCGCGTGGTGCCGATGCCACCGGGGCCCATGAGCACCATCTTCTCGACCCGTTCCGGGGTGTCGAGAGCCAGGCGGAGGGCGCAGGCACCGCCGTAGGAGTTGCCGACCAGGTGGGCGCGGCCGAGGTTCAGGGCGTCGAGCAGTCCGCGGATGTTGTCGGCGAGGTAGCCGAACGGATCGGACCGGTCGACGCCCTTGCTCGAGCGTCCGTAACCGGGCAGGTCCGGCACGATCACCCGGAAATTCCGGGCGAGCTCGTCGATGTTGCGGGAATAGTTGGACACCCCGGAGGCGCCGGGCCCGCCGCCGTGCAGCAGTAGTACCGCCGGCCCTTCTCCGGTTTCGGCGAAGAAGATGTCCTTGCCGGCGACGGTCACGGTGCGTTCGGTCAGCGCTGTGCGGGTCATGCGAGGGTCTCCGTTTCCTCGGAAAGGCGAATGGATGAGGCGGCTTTCATTCCCGGCGGGGGCGGCGCCAGGTTGGTGTCGGGTCCGGCGGCGGCGTAGACGACCCCGTCCGGCCGCAGGGCCAGGACGGTGGCACCCTTGGCGCGCATCCACCGGATCAGGGTGCCGTTCGTGTCGACGACGGTGTCGGCGGCCGGGGCGGCGCCGGGACCGGCCAGGCGGACGGTCGGTACGCCGGCGGTGCGCCAGCCGGGCCACGAGTCCGGCGAGCCGACATGCAGGATCGTCCATCGCCCACCGAGCACGTCGTCGAGGCGTTCGAGGCTGCCCTTCTCGTCCAGCACCCACGGCTGCGGTACGAGCCATCCCACCGCCGCCGACGCGACCGCCTTCGGGCCGGCCAGCAGGCCTCGGGGGTAGAAGGCGTCCGGGATCCACCGATTGTCCCGTAGCCATTCGGGAATCCCCGGTACCCGCATGGCAATCCGGAAGAACCGATCACGCACGGCCGCGAGTACAGGGTGCCGCTGGGTGATGAGCCGGCCCACCTTGACCGCGCGGTCGGTCACCTCCCGCACATGAGGTAGGCGTTCCAGTTGATAGCTGTCGAGGATCGATTCGGGCAGGGTGCCGTCGAGCACTGCGGCGAGCTTCCAGCACAGGTTTGCCACGTCGCGCACCCCGGCGGACATGCCCTGGCCGATCCACGGCGGCATCGCGTGGGCGGCGTCGCCGGCGAGGAAGACCCGGCCGACGCGCCAGCGGTCGGCGAAGCGCACGTGGTGGCTGTAGACGACTGCGCGGAGAATCCTCACCTGCGTGTCGGTGATGCCCTGGTTGTTGAGTACGCGCCAGATCGCTGCGTCGGTGACCAGTTCGTCCTCGTCCTCGTCGTCGCGGACCGGGAATTCCCACCGGTGGTGTCCGAGCGGTGTCGGGCAGTCCACGGTCGGACGGTCGGGGTTGCAGTGGAACCGGAGCCGATCGTGGCCCGGCCACTCCTGCAGCACCTTCGTATCGATGACCACCCACCGTTCGGCGTAGGTCCGGCCCTCGTAGCCGATCCCGAGCTGAGCACGGGTGGGGCTCGCGCCACCGTCGGCGGCGATCACGTAGGACGCACGCACGCGTTCGAAGGCGTCGTTCCGTAGGTCGGCCAGCATCAGCTCGACCCCGGTCGCGTCCTGGAGGACCCGCAGGCACTCGTGCTCGAGCAGGACATCCACGTTGGGGAATCGTTCGACGCCGCCGCGCAGCACTTTCTCGAGTGCGGGCTGGTAGATGAACTGCTGAGGCGGGTGACCGGATCCGTGGGACACCGGTGCGATCTCCGTGAACGGTGCGCCGTTCGCGTCGACGAAGGTAGCGGCGTTGCCGGCGAGCATGTCCTCCTGCAGGCGGTCCGCCAGGCCGACCTGCTGCCAGATTCGCAGCACCTCCTCGTCGGTGGAGATTGCCCTCGCCCTGCCGTAGATATCCGGATTGCGCTCGATCACAAGCACTTTCAATCCGATCTGGCCGAGGATGTTCGCGGCGGTCACGCCGGTGGGGCCGTAGCCGATGACGGCGACGTCGTAGTGCGGGATGTCGGTCACGTCGAGACCTCTCGTCGAGCGGGGAAGGGTGTCGATCGGCGGGGTGGAATCCGGCCGCCGAAGATCAGGGATTGTTCCTGTAGTGGTCACTACAGTAAGCTGGCGTGCAGTGTGAGTCAATACACACCGTCGCAACCTGAGGAGCGCTCGTGGACGAGCAGAAGAGGACCCGGCAGCGCCGCGCGAACGGCGAGGAGTCCCGTCGCCGGATTCTGGACGCCGCCGTGGAGGTCGCCGCCGAGCGCGGCTACGAGGGCACCAGCATTGCGCTGGTGAGCAAGAAGTGCGGTCTGCCCGCGAGCTCGATCTACTGGCATTTCAAGGACAAGGACGAGCTGATCGCCGCGGTGATCGAGCGCAGTTTCGACACCTGGCTGTCCGGGTGGACCGTACCGGACGGCGACAACCCACGCGAGCGCATCGTGGCCCTGGCGATGCAGGTCGCGAAGACGCTGTTGGATTCACCGGACTTCCTGCGGCTGGGGCTGATGCTCACCCTCGAGCGGCGCCCGGTCGAACCGAGCGCCCGCACAATGTTCTTGCAGGTGCGTGAACAAGCACGCCTCCGCCTCGTCGACGCAATCCGCGACCTCGCGCCCGGCCTGTCGGACGGCTCGGTCGCCCTGCTGACCACGTACGCGATGGCCGGCGCCGACGGGCTGTTCATCGCCAAGGAGATCGGCGGCGACAGCGTCGATCTCGTCGCCCTGTTCGAACTACACGCCCATTCGCTCTACGACGCCGCGCAGCGGTTGAGCACTTCCGAAGGAGGCTGACCTCGCGCACCGCGCCGGTGCGTCCTTTGGGCGGCTGGGGCAACCCGAAGGACGCACCGGCCGCGGAGCGGCCTACAGCACCTGCGACAGGAACTGCTGCAGTCGTTCGGTCTTCGGGGCGTCGAACAGTTCGTCGGGGGGACCGGTTTCCACGACCGCGCCGTGGTCCATGAACACCACCGTGTCCGACGCCGAGCGGGCGAAGCCCATCTCGTGGGTGACGACCACCATCGTCATGCCGCCGGACGCGAGATCGGCCATCAGGGCGAGGACCCCCTTGACCAGTTCCGGGTCGAGCGCCGAGGTGGCCTCGTCGAAGAACATCACCTGCGGGGCCATCGCGAGCGCGCGGGCGATCGCGACGCGCTGCTGCTGCCCGCCGGACAGGTTGCCGGGACGGGAGTCGGCCTTGTGCTTCAGGCCGACGAGATCGAGTTGTTCGAGGGCGAGCGCGCGGGCCTGCTCCTTCGACAGCCCCTTGAGCTTGCGGGGGCCGAGCGCGATGTTCTCGGCCACCGTCTTGTGCGGGAAGAGGTTGAAGTGCTGGAACACCATCCCGATCCGCTGCCGCAGCTCGTCGGGGTTGTCCTTCAGCACCGAGCGGTCGTCGAGGAGGATGTCGCCGGCGTCGGGTTCGTGCAGCCGGTTGAGCACGCGCAGCAGGGTCGACTTGCCCGAGCCGGACGGGCCGATGACGGTGACGGTCTTGCCGGCGTCGACGTGGATGTCGACGCCGCGCAGCACCTTGTTGGTGCCGAAGGCCAGGTGCAGTCCGGTCCCGGTGAGGGACACGCTGTCCCGGATGGTGGTCGGCATCGGTCAGCCCCTCTCCACGACGAGTTCCTGCTCGAGCGGGTCGAGGGTGGCCTCGGGCCGGCCGGTGCGCAGGCGGTGGTCGATGTAGTTCACGAGATGAGTCAACGGCACGGTGAGGATGAGGTAGAACAGGCCCGCCGCGACGAGCGGCGAGAGGTTGCCGGTCTGCGCGTTCAGGTCGCGGCCGACGGCGAACAGTTCGCGCTGGGTGGCCAGCAGACCGAGGAAGTAGATGAGCGACGAGTCCTTGATGAGCGAGATGAACTGGTTCATCAGCGCGGGCAGCACGCGCCGCACGCCCTGCGGGATCACCACCAGTGTCAGCGCCCGGCGGTAGCTGAAGCCCAGGGCCCGGGCCGCCTCCATCTGCCCCGGTTCGACCGACTGGATGCCGGAGCGGAAGATCTCCCCGATGTATGCGGCCGCGAGCAGCGCCAGCGCCGCCGCGCCCAGCCAGTACGGGTTGTTGCCCGTGGCGCCCTGCACCACCGGGCCGAGGCCGAGGCCGACGAGCAGGATGATCACCACCGCGGGCAGGCCGCGGAAGATGTCGGTGTAGACGCGGGCGGGCCAGCGCAGCCAGCGGGTGCGCGATATCCCCGCCATGGCGAGCAGCATGCCGAGGACCGTGCCGGCGAGCCCGGAGGTCAGCGCCAGGATCAGGGTGTTCGGCAGACCGGTCTTCAGCAGATCCGGGAAGGCGTGCCGGTACAGCTCCCACGAGAAGAACGTCTCGCGCAGCTGTTCGAGCGTGGACTTCGGGGCCGTGGCCGCCGGCTCCTCGCCGCTGGCGGTGTTTTCGGCGGCCAGCGCCGCGAAGTCCGGCAGGTCGGGTTCCGGCGCGGCCTTGCTGCCGGGCTTCCAGCCCTCGGGCAGTTCCCGGGGGACCCATTCGGTGTAGAGCTCGGCCCAGGTGCCGTCGGCGATCACGGCGTCGAGCCCGGAGTTGAGCGCGTCGATCAGCGCCTGGTTCTCCCGGGACACGGCCCAGCCGACGTAGTTGTTGAGGCTGAACGTGTTCTGCACGATCGACGTCGGATCACCCGGCGCGATCGCGCCCTCGGCCTGCTGCGACGGCGCCACCCACGCGTCGATCTGGCCGGTCTTCAGGTTCGCGTACGCGGTGTTGTAGTCCGGGAACTTCACCGGATCGAGACCGAGGGTGTTGACGACGTAGTCGTCCTGGACGGTTCCCTGCACGACCCCGATGCGGGTGGACGCGTTCAGGTCCCCGAAGCCGCGGATGGGACTGCCGTTCTGCACGACCAGCGAGAAGTAGCCGAAGTCGTAGCCGTTGGTGAAGCCGACCAGCCGGCGACGTTCGTCCGTGGTGGTGATCGACGACGAGCCGACGTCGAAGCGCCGGCCGGCCACCTGGGCGAGCAGGCCCGCGAACTCGGTGCCGACGAACTCCACGCGGAGACCGAGTTTCTCGGCGACGGCCTTCAGCAGTTCGTTGTCGTAGCCGGTGAACTCGCCCTGGGAGTTCACGCAGATGCTCGGTGGCGCGTCGGAGAGCGTGCCTACGGTGAGCACACCGGGGGTGATGAGATTCAGCCCGGAAACGTCGATCGACTCGAGCGGCACCACGCCCGGGGTGGTGTAGCGGTCCTCCGCGGCGGCGGCCGACGTGTCGAGATTGGTCGGTGCGGCGGAGGCCCCGCCGACCCCGGGCGGGGAACACAGGTCCTGGGGAGCCGACGGTCGACCACCGCCCGAGGAACAGGCCGTCGCAGTCAGCGCCAGGAGCACCGCCAGGAGCAGCGCCGCCACGGTGCTCCGTTTCGCCATCACGGATTCGGGCATGGTGGGAGCCTAATCCGAATCGCGCCGTCCGACGGGTGTGCCGGGGCGGGTCAGCCGCCGGTGGGTTCGATCGAGACCGTGGAGGCCCGCAGCCGCTCCCTGCAGTGACTGCACGTCAGTGCGGGTGCGAAGGTGTGGCCGCAGTGGCGGTGACGCAGGACGATCGCCGGTCCCTCCGGTGCGCGGAACCAGCGCAGCCCCCAGTCGATCATGCAGGCGACGACGGGGAAGAACGCCCGCCCCTTGTCGGTGAGGTGGTAGGTCACCCACGCCGGGCGGTCGGGATTGGGCAATTCCTGCAGGACGCCCAGCTCGGTGAAGCGCCGGAGCCGGTCGGCCACCACCGTCGGAGGTGCCCCCATGCGCTCGGCGAACTGCCCGTAGCGGGTGGCGCCGAGGAACGCCGCCCCGAGCAGCGCCGCCGACCACCGGTCGCCGAGCAGTTCCATCGTGTGCGGCAGGATCTCCGGCGCGCGAGCACGGCCGGACCGTCGGCGACCGGTCGCGGCCGGCACGCTGCGCGGCCACTGTCCGCTGGGGCCGAGCTGCGCGTCCACGTCGGGTGCGCCGGCGGGCCGGTCGCAGTGGCCGCAGACGAGCACCGGTGTGAACCGGGCGCCGCAGACCGCGTGTCGCCTGGCCGGGAGCTGTCCCCGGTGGTCGGGCGCCCACTGCTGTTCCCACGCCCACATGGTGAGCAGAACCGGCCACACGCCGTGGCCGCGGGCCGTCAACCGGTACTCGTGCCGAGCCGGCCGCTCCTGGTACTGCACCCGCTCGAGGAGTTCCGCGTCGGTGAGGCGGGCCAGGCGCGCGGTCAGCACCGCGTTGGAGATCTCCCCCCGCTCGATCCAGTCCCGGTAGCGGCGGTCGCCCTGCAACGCGTACCGCAGAATCCACAGGTTCCACTCGTCGCCGAGGATGCCGAGGGTGACCGCGATCGCGTTGTCACCGCCCGGCTCGAGTTCGGTGACCGTGCCGGAACCTGCCATCGACAGCTGATCATAGGTTCAGGACGTCGCCTGCCCGGTCCGCGTCCCGCCACCCCGGGAGGTCCGAACCCGCCGCCCAGGTCGAGTGGGTGCCGCTCGAGACCCGTTCGGGGAGTCCGATCCGCGCGAGCGGTCCGTCCCCCGGTTGCCGCGCGTCGAAGACCAGGCATTCGGACCGGTCCCGGTTCATGTCGGTGGTGATCGTGATCAGGTAGCCGTCGTCCTCGGCGGCCGACCCGGTGCGGGGCGCCATCACGGTCTCGCTGCCGAAGACGCCCTCGCCGAACGAGTAGTGCTCCTCCGCCCCCGTCTGCACGTCGTGTTTGACGAGGCCGTCGAAGAGGAACCAGCCCGGCACCCCCGTCGCGGCGTAGGTGTAGCGGTGGCGGACGCCGCCGTGATGCGGATTGATCATCCCGAATTCGGTGACGGACTCGGACAGCCGTTCCTCGGTGAGCGAGCCGGTGCGCAGGTTCAGCCGCCAGCGGTGCAGGTGGGTGCCCATGCGGTCGAGCGCCAGCGAACGGAACAGCCGCCGGTAGATCGGTCCGGTGCCGTCGTCCGGCGGTTCCGGTGTCTCCTGATGGAATCCCTCGAGCACGATCTCGTCGCCGTCTTCGTAGGCGTTGGTCCAGTGCAGCACGTAGGTCGGGTCGGCGTCGAACCAGGTGATCTGGTCGGGACGGCCGCGCCGGGGAATCACGCCGAGCCGCATCGGCAGGTCGGGGTGGTAGCGCGGCACGTACTTGCCGCGCGCGAGGGCCTCCGGGATCCAGAACAGGGGGCAGTCGTTGAGGATCGCGTAGTTCTCGGTGAACGCCATGTCGTGGGGCAGGCGGGGGCCGGGCAGGGGGATGTCGACGTAGTGCACCAGCCGATCGTCGGCGTCGACCACGCCGTAGTGCAGGTACGGGGCGTCGGTGCCGTAGTTGAAGAACAGCAGTTCGCCGGTGCGGACGTCGACCTTGGGATGCGCGGAAACGCCCCAGTCGGAGGGGAATCGGCCGTCCCACGTCGCCTTGCCGAGGGTCTCGAGCGTGGTCGGGTCGAGGCGGTAGAGGTCCCCGCACTGCCAGAAGCTGGTCAGGGCGACGCCGCGATGCACGGTGACGTCCGTACTGGAGGCATCCTTCATGCGGCCGCGGGCGCCCCAGCCGTCCTGGCGGATCGAGTTCTGCGGCCGTTCGGCGATGCCCGCCCACAACGGGCCACCGGCCTCCTGCTCGGCCAGGAAGCCGTCGGTCTTCACGAATCTGTTACGGTAGAAGGCTTTTCCGTCGCGAAATCCGACGACGTGAATCATGCCGTCACCGTCGAAGGGATGATAGAGACCTTCGAGTGCCGGGTGCGCCGGGTTCTCGGTGTTGCGCAGGTACACGCCGTCGAGGTCGGCCGGCAGGTCGCCGATCACCTCGAGGTCGTCGGCACGCCGCTCCGTGTGCTGCGGGCGCCACGGACCGGTGCGGTACGGGTGGTCGTCGTCCGCGGGCAGGGTGGACAGTGCCCGTCCCAGAATCTCGAGTTCCATGGATGTCCTTTCAGCCGACGACGAAACTGACCGTGGTGGTCGTACTTCCGCCGATGTTCAGGGTCGCGGCTCGCGTGGCGCCGGGGACCTGGTAGTCGCCGGCGCGGCCGGTGATCTGGCGGTGGCAGTCCAGCAGCATCCGGACTCCGGTGGCGCCGACCGGATGCCCGCCGCCGAGAAGGCCCCCGCTGGGGTTCATGGGGATGCGGCCGCCGATTTCGAGGTCGCCGTTCTCGATCGCCTGCCAGCTCCGGCCGGGGGCGGTGATCCCGAAGTGGTCGACGGCCAGGTATTCGCTGACGGTGAAGCAGTCGTGTGTTTCGATCAGGTCGAGGTCCCGGACGCCGCCGATGCCGCTCCGCTCGAACGCGTCGACGATCGTGGCGCGCACGTGGGGCATGACGAGGGGATCGTCGCCGTCGCGGGCGAGCTTGCCGGACAAGGACAGTCCGACCGTGCGGTGGCCCCAGCCGAGGATGCGGGACATGTCGTCGACGGTGCGTGGGTGCCGGCTCAGGTAGCGGTTGCTCAGCAGCACCACGCCCGCGGCGCCGTCCGTCAGCGGACTGCAGTCGGTCCTGCGGAGGCGTCCCTCGACCACCGGATTGGCGGCCTCGTCCGGGCCGAAACTGCCGGGTCCGTAGGTCCGGTTGCGGGTCTGCGCATTCGGATTGGCGCGGGCGTTGCGGATGTTCAGTTCCGCGATCGCCCTCAGGTGCTCGTCGTCGAGGCCGTAGCGGCGGTCGTATTCGTCGGCGATCTTGTCGAACATGTACGGCCACATGTACTTCGCGTCGGCGCCTTCCTGTCCCACCCAGGCCGCGGCGTTCATGACCCGGGTGCCGGCGTCGCCGGGGACGCACCGTTCGAGTTCGACGCCGAGCACGAGGGCGCAGTCGTAGCGCCCGGCCTCGAGATCGGCCATCGCGGCGAGCACGGCAAGGGAGCCGGACGCGCAGGCCCCCTCGTGCCGGGTGGCCGGGATCCCCCACAGCTCGGGCAGCACGGAGGCCGGCATGCCGCCGAGGTGTCCCTGGCCGGTGTAGAGCTGTCCGAAGGCATTGCCGACGTGGATCACCCCGACGTCGGCGACGTCGATGCGGGCGTCGCGCAGCGTTTCCGTCACCGTCTCCGCGACGAGGTCCGCGATGTTCCGGTCCTCCCGAGTCAGGTTCCGCGCGAAGTCGGACTGGTATCCACCGGCGATCCACACGCCTTCAGGGTTCACGCCGCTCACCGCCTTCCGCGGGGGTCGACCATACGTGGCTTCAACTACAGTAAACAGAGTGACCAGGCGGACGCAACGACGATGTGCGCGCGGGCAGCCGGGAACCGGACCGCCCGGTTGCCGCGTCCCGGCCCTGGAGCCGCCCGGTCAGGCCAGCCCGGACAGCGGCGGTGCGGAGTTCTCGTCCCGCCACCCGATCGCCTCGAGGAGGCCGCTCAGGTCGTAGTCGGGACCGCCGACACCGACGGTGAACAGGGTGACGCCCGCATCGACGAAGGCGGCCGCGTGCGCGGTTCCGGGCCACGGCACGGACCGCTCGACCTCGTTCGGTGAGCGGCCGGCGTCGGCGCAGCGCGCCGCGAGGATCTCCGCCTTCTCCGTGTGGGTGTCGAGGTCCCCGAAGCTGTGCCAGATGTCGGCGTACTGCGCCACCAGCGGGATGGTCTTGCGGGGTCCGCCGCCGCCGATGAGCAGCGGGATGTGCCGGGTCGGCGGGGGGTTGAGCTTCGCGAGCCGCGCGGTGATCCGGGGCAGGTATTCGCCGAGCAGTTTCAGCCGGGAACCCTTGGTGCCGAAGTCGTAGCCGTACTCGACGTAGTCCTTCTCGAACCAGCCCGCGCCGATGCCGAGGATGAGCCGGCCGCCGCTGATGTGGTCGACGGTGCGGGCCATGTCGGCGAGCAGATCGGGATTGCGGTAGCCGCCGCCGGTGACGAGCGCTCCGATCTCGACGCGCTCGGTCTGTTCGGCCCACGCGCCGAGCATCGTCCAGCATTCGAAGTGGGCGCCGTCCGGGTCCCCGGAGAGGGGATAGAAGTGGTCCCAGTTGAAGACGATGTCGGCGCCGGCGTCCTCGGCGCGGAGCACGGTGTCGCGGATCTTCCCGTAGTCGGGCTGATGCTGGGGCTGCAGTTGAAGACCGATGCGAATGGGACGGTGCATGAGTCAACGGTAGGGCCGTCGCGCCGGTCCCGCAGCCGATCCGTGTGGGCGTCCCGGTGGTGCAGCGGACGGATCGGGCGCACAGTGAAGGAATGCGCATCACCGAGCCCGCCGCACCACCGACCGGACTGCGCCGCCGATTCCTGCGCGCTCCGATCCACCTCTACCGGATCGGGCTGGGGCGGGTGCTGGGCCGCCGGTTCCTGCTGCTGCACCACGTCGGCCGGCGCAGCGGACTGCCGCGGCAGACGGTGCTCGAGGTGGTGAACCACGAGGACACGTCCGGTGGATTCGTCGTGGCCGTCGGCTTCGGGAAGCAGACCGATTGGTACCGCAACCTGCGGGCGCATCCCGCGGCGCGGATCGAGTCGGGCCGCGAACGAGTCGCGGTGGCCGCGGAGTTCCTCGATCCGGAGGAGGCGGCGGAGTTCATGGCGCGGTACGGGCGCCGGCACCCGAAGGTCGCGCCGCGGTTGTGCGCGGCCATGGGCTTCGACGTCGACGGCAGCGAGGCCGACTACCGGGCGGCGGGCCGGCATCTGCGGTTCGTGCGGTTGCGCCGTACCTACAGACCGGTCAGCGATCCGCGCCGGTGAGGCTCGCGAACCGCTGCGCCAGGCCCTGCAGGAACGACTCGAGCGCCAGCTCGAAGCCGTCGCGGTCGATCTCGTCCGCGTGCTCGCGCAGCCGGTGTGCCTGGGACAGATGGGGATAGCGCTCCCGGTAGATGGTGAGGTCGTCGAGGAAGCCGCCCGAGAACGAGGCGATGGCCGAGCCGACGACGATGTACTTGATCGACGCGCCGATCAGGGTCGCGGTCCGTGGCGGCCACCCGGCCCGGGTCAGGCCGCCGTGCACGGCGTTGGCCTGATCGAGCGCGACCTCGCGCCGGCCCGGGCTGCGCGCGAGGAACGGTACGAGGTTCGGGTGCTCGGCGAGAGCGGCGCGGTAGGACCTCGCCCAGACGCGCAGCGCCTCCTGCCAGTCGTCGGTGTCGAATCCGCTGATGTCGACGGACTCGCCGACCTGGTCGGCGATGTCGTCGAGCAGCTCGTCCTTGTTCGAGTAGTGGCTGTACAGCGACGGCGCGCTGACATGGAGCTCGGCGGCGATCTTGCGCATGGACAGTTCGTCGAGTCCGTGCGCGTCGACGAGGCGCAGGGCGGTCTCGCGGATGAGCGGGCGGCTGAGCAGCGGGGTACGGGGTCGTGCCATCGGCGCTCCTTCCTCGGCGTCGGTCCGGGGGTCGGTCCCGGGGTCGGCCTGGACAACCTAACAGTGTCAAGTTACAGTACGGGTGTACGCAGCACCAGGGCGAACGAGCCCCCATCCCTCCGCGAATCATGCAGCGTGAAAACGGGATCGGGCCGTGGTCCCATGCTGCGCTCGCACAGGCACAACCGTGACGGAAGGCCCCCATGAACCTGAAGCTCACCGACGAAGAGCTCGCGTTCCGCGACGAACTGCGCACGTTCTTCACCACCGAGTTCCCCGCCGAGATCCGAGAAAAAGTGGCTGCCGGCCGGCACCTGGACCGCGACGAGGTCGTCCGGAGCCAGCAGATCCTCAACGCCAAGGGTCTGGCGGTGCCGAACTGGCCCGTCGAGTGGGGCGGCAAGGACTGGACCCCCGTGCAGCGAAACATCTGGCTCAACGAGATGCAGCTCGCCTCGGTGCCCGATCCGCTGCCGTTCAACGCATCCATGATCGGTCCCGTGATCGCGCAGTTCGGCTCGCAGGAGATGAAGGAGCGCTTCCTGCCCGCCACCGCGAACCTCGACATCTGGTGGTGCCAGGGATTCTCGGAGCCCGAGGCCGGCTCCGACCTGGCCTCCCTGAAGACCCGCGCGGTGCGAGACGGCGACGACTACATCGTCAACGGCCAGAAGACGTGGACCACCCTTGCCCAGCACGCCGACTGGATCTTCTGCCTGGTGCGCACCGACCCGGATGCACCGAAGAAGCAGGCCGGCATCTCGATGCTGCTCATCGACATGACCACGCCCGGCGTGACCGTCCGCCCGATCAAGCTCGTCGACGGCAGCTACGAGGTCAACGAGGTTTTCTTCGAGAACGTGCGGGTCCCCGCCGAGAACCTGGTCGGCGAGGAGAACGCGGGCTGGAGCTACGCGAAGTTCCTGCTCGGCAACGAACGCACCGGCATCGCCCGCGTCGGCGCCACCAAGGTGCGGCTCGCCCGCGCCAAGCAGCTCGCCGCGCAGACCCGGACCGGATCCGGCACCCTGATCGACGACCCGCTGTTCGCCGCGCGCCTCGCCGAGCTCGAGAACGAACTGCTCACGCTCGAGCTCACGCAGCTGCGGGTGGTCGCCGGGTCCGCCGACGGCAAGCCCAATCCGGCGTCGTCGCTGCTGAAGCTGCGCGGCTCGGAGCTGCAGCAGGCGGTCACCGAACTGCTCACCGACATCGCCGGACCCGACTCGCTGCCCGTCGGCGCCGCGGGCATCGACTCGCCGGAGTGGGCGCAGCACACCGCCCCGACCTACCTGAACTACCGCAAGGTGTCCATCTACGGCGGGTCGAGCGAGGTGCAGCGCTCGATCATTGCCTCCTCCATCCTCGGATTGTGAGCCACTGTCATGAACTTCGAACTCGATACCGAACAGGACCTGCTCCGCAAGACCGTCCGTGACGTGCTCTCGGGCACCTACGACACCGAGACCCGTAACAAGGTCGCCGACACCGACCGCGGCTGGAGCGACGACGTGTGGCGCCAGCTCGCCGAACTCGGCGTGCTCGGCCTGCCGTTCGCCGAGGAGCACGGCGGAATGGGCGCCGGACCGGTGGAGGTCATGGCCGTCATGGGCGAGATCGGCCGAGCGCTGGCCCCCGAACCGCTGCTGAATGCGGTGTTCCTGCCGGGCGGCCTCGTCGCCGAGGTCGGCACCGACGAGCAGCGCGCGGACCTCCTGCCGCGGCTGTCCGAGGGCGCGCTGCTGCTCGCGTTCGCCCACGACGAGCCCGGCAGCCGGTGGCCCGCCACCGAGGTCGCCACGACCGCCGCCCGCACCGGCGACACCTGGGCCCTCACCGGCCGCAAGAACCCTGTGCTGCACGGGGATTGCGCCGAGACGTTCGTCGTGTCCGCCCGTCTTCCCCAGGGCGGTGTCGGGCTGTTCCTCGTCGACGCCGACGCGGCCGGCGTCACCCGCACCGCGTACGGCACCCACGACGAGCGCCGCGCCGCGCAACTCGTCCTCGACTCGGCCGCTGCCGTGCCGCTCGGCGAGGCCGTGGACGCCACGGCGGCGATCACCGCCGCCCAGGTACGGGCCCAGGCAGCCCTGTGCGCGGAGGCGGTCGGTGCGCTGGCCGAGACGCTGCGCCTGACGACCGATTACCTCAAGCAGCGCAAGCAGTTCGGCGCCCCCCTCGCCCGCTTCCAGGCCCTGACCCACCGCGCGGCCGACATGTACGTGCTGCTCGAGCTGGCGTCGAGCATGAGCCTGTACGCCACCATGGCCCTCGCCGACGGCATCGTCGACCCGACCATCGCGTCGCGGGCCAAGCTGCAGGTGGGCCGGTCGGCACGGAAGGTCGGGCAGGAGGCGATCCAGATGCACGGCGGTATCGGCATCACCGCCGAATACCCGGTCGGCCACTACGTGAGCCGGCTGACCGCGATCGAGCACACGCTCGGCACCGTGGAGGATCACGTGCGGATCCTCGCCGGGGCCGTCGCGGACCACGACCGCATCGAGGTCGCCGGCATGTGAGCGGCGCGGGCTCACTCCCGGGGCAGCAGCGTCCCCAGCGGTCCGAGGTCGATGTTGAGATCCTCGGGGGTGAGCCCGAAGTGGTCACGCAACTCCCCCATGCGTTCCTCGAGCAGCATGAGGGTGGTGCCGATGCGCTCGATCTGCTCGTCGCTCAGGTCCCCCTCGTCCACGCGCCGCAGCGCCTGCCGCTCCATCAGCTGCCGCAGCAGCTCCACGAGGGTGAGGACGAGCGTGACCAGCCCACGCTCGACCGACTCGGGATCCGAGTCGATACGCGGTGAAATGCCGTCGAATTCACTCATCCGGCGCCTCCAGGGCGTCGCGAGGGACGGGCGGTTCGATCCCGGTTGCCGACAGCGTGCTGATGGACGAGATCAGGGCACGCAGCGAGATCTGCACCATGTCGACGTCCGCGATGGAGAGCTTGATGTCGCCGGTGATGACGACCCCGCCGGCGAGCACCCGGTCCAGCAGGTCGATGAGGGCGATGCGGCGCTCGCCGTCGGCGCTCTCGCTGACGTGATTCATGGGGATGTCCGCTCCACACCGGCGAACGAATACGGCGGCCACGGCCCGGTCAGCTCGAGCCGGATCCCGGGAAACTCCTTGCCGAGTTCCTCGACCGTCGCCGCGAACTCGTTCGCGCGGTCGTCGTCCACCAGATAGGTTCCGTTGAGCACCATCCAGTCCCGCCGGCCGCTCAGCGCCGGATCCGTCGCGGCCTGACGCCGGCCCGCGGCGGCCTGTCGCACCAACCGGGAGTGGATCTCGTCGGCGCGGGCCGCGGCGTCGCGCTCGACGGACTCCTGCGCCGACAGCTGGGCGCGGCGGCGGAGCAGGTAGGCGGTGCCGGCGCCCTTGGCGCTGCCCGCGATCTGCGCCTCCGCCACCGCGTCGGCGAGGACCCGCCGGTCGCCGTACGCCTTGACCCCCCACTCCGTGCGGCCGGTCACCAGGGCCAGCGCCGACTCGAAGTCCGCACGCCGCTCGTCCAGCAGATCGCGCACGCGGGCGTCGTCGAGATAGACGGTGGCCAGGCGCAGCGGGATCACCGCACCCCGCCGCACGAGGGCGGACACCACGGCGTCGTGCGCCCGGGCCGTCGCCTCGAGCCACTGCAGGTCCTCGAGGTTGCGCCGCAACGGCTCCTCCCCGAACACCTCGAGCGGCACCGAACCCACGACGGCGGCGTGGCCCCCGGCGGTCACGGCGCGCACCGCCTCTCCCGCGACGCCGGTGAGCCCGCCGAGGTCCTCCTCGGCGAGCCCGTCGTCCGTCACGGCGTACAACCACACTCCGGTTCCGTCAGTCACGATCCTCCTCTTCCACCCGGGCGCTCTCGACGGCCTCGCGGCGGCCGTGCCCGGACTCGAGTTCGGCGATCCGCTCGCGCAGCCGCCGATTCTCGAGTTCGAGCTTGTCGTCCTCCCGATCGATCTCGCGGTTGCGGGCCTTGCTGCTGAGCCACGGATCCGACTCCCACCAGTCGATGCCCACGGCCTTCGCCGTCTCGAGGGAGGCGATCACCAACCGCAGTTTGATGGTGAGCAACTCGATGTCGAGCAGATTGACCTGGATGTCGCCGGCGATCACCAGGCCCTTGTCGAGGACCCGCTCGAGGATGTCGCCGAGGTTCGTCGACTGGTGACCGCCCCCGGACGGCTGCGGCGACGAGCTGCCCCCCATCACGGTCATCGCCGGGCCCTTTCGCCGATGTCGCTGCTGCCGCGGCCGTAGCGCTTGGTTCGGCGGTATGCCAGCAGGTTTCCGTCCAGGTCGATCTCCACCTCGTAGAGGGCCAGCATGTCCGCCGACGACGGGATGCGCCGATCCTCGAGCACCTCGATCTCCACGGTCCAGCCGTGATCGGCCGGCTCCACCGAGGTGGCCCCCTGGGGCTCCTTCGAGGTCAGCTCCACGAGGTGCTCGAGGGCGGCCGCGGCGGCCTCCCCTGCCGTCAGGGGCGGCGGCTGCTCGTCGTCGTCGTAGACGTCGTCGGAATCCTCGGGCGTCGCCCTGCCGCTCACAGGTTCTCACTCCCCCCGGCGGGTGCCGTACCGCCGCCAGGCCGGATCATGCGGTCGAGGACCGCCTGCTGCGCCTTCTCCTTCTCGTCCTCCGACAGTCGACCGGCCGCCGCCGCCTCGTCGATCTCCTCGAGTTCCCTCCGAATGGTCGCCGGGTCGTGGAGTGTCTGCTCGACCTGGTCCTGGATGACTTCGCCGAGCCAGAGCACGCCTTTGACCGGGGCGAGCGGCAACAAGAGGATGGACGAGATCAGTCCCATGTGTCAGCCCTCCGGTTCCCGCTTCATCACGAAGTCGTACGCCGCCATCGGGCCCAGCAGCGTCATCTCGACCCGGCCGTCCCACTCGTGCGCGAGCGAACCCACCGCCTCCTCGAGCTCGCCCTGACGGTCGAGTTCGACGAGGACGGCGACGTGGGCCGCGTCCTCCTCGTGGGTGGGCTGCCGCTCGTTGACCATCGGTTCGAGGGCCTCGAGGGCGTCGATCACCCGGCGGGTGTCCTCGGCGCGTTTGGACTCGATCGCCTGGCTGATGATCTCCCCGAGAGCCATGCGGGCGTCGCGGGTGGCGTCCTCCGACTTGTCGCGGATCTCGTCGCGCAGCCGGGCGGCCTCGGAGTTCTCGTCGAGCACCTCGCGCAGGACCGCGTTCTCGACGTAGCGGCCCTTGATCACGAACTGCGCACGCCCCTCGAGCTCGTCCAGTGCTGCCTTCAGCTCGTCGTGGTTCTCCTCGAGCAGCTCCCGCTCCACCGCCTCCGCATCCGTCATCACCGCCCCGAACCGCAGCGGCAGCACGGGTGCGACGGCCGCGGAACCGTCCAGCAGTTCCGCGTGCGCCTTCAGATCGTCGGGCGTGCCGAGCGGCCGGTCGACCGAGATCTCGCTGACCAGTGCGGCGATGTCGCCGTGGCGCACCACCGCAACGTCGCTCTGGGGCTTCCCCACGCCCTTCGCGTGCTCCTCGGGCTCCACGTCGGCCGGCACGATGCCGTAGACGTACATCGCGGTGCTCTGCCCGCCTTCGCTCTCGGGTGCCTCTGCGGCCTGATCGGTGGACATCAATCCCCCCTTCTCTTCGGTCGGCTGGCCGTCTGCCGCTTGTCTTCCACGTCGCCGAGGAAGTCCATGACCTTCTCGCCCGCGGCCTCGAGCGCGCCCTTGGTCTTGTGCTTCGCCCCGCCCTGGGTGATGTCACCGACGAGGTCGGGCAGGCCCTTCGGTTCGTTCTGCGAGATCTCGAGCCGGTTCACCGCCTCGGCGAACCGCAGATAGGTATCGACACTGGCCACCACGATGCGTGCGTCGATGGTCAGCAGTTCGATGCCCACCAGCGACACCCGCACGAACGCGTCGATGACGAGTCCCTTGTCCAGGATGGTGTCGATGACGTCGGCCAGACCGGAGGAGTTGGGGCGGGCCATCGTGCCGCCGCCACCTCCGCCGCCGCCGCCGGCGGGTTGGATGGTCATGTGCGTGCTCCTCGCCTGGCACCCTTGCGGGTGCTTGTGCCCGCGCGCCGTCGACGTGCGGGTGCCGGTTCCTCCTCCGGCTCCTCGTCGGCTTCGTCCTGCAGGCCCTCGTCTTCCTCGTCCTGATCCTCGGGGAGCTCCTCCTCGTCCTCCTCTTCGGAGAGTTCGTCCTCGGGGAGTTCCTCCTCGTCCTCGGTCTCGTCCTCGGGGAGTTCGTCCTCGGTCTCGTCCTCGGCGAGTTCGTCCTCCGCGCCTTCGTCCCCGACGTCCTGCTCCTGGTCCTCCTGCTCCTGTTCTTCCTCTTCGCGCCGGGCGGTCTCGTCGTCCTTGACGACCTCGCTGTCGCGGATCTCGCCGTGCCAGCCCTGGATGTCCTCGGCGTGCAGGACGGCCTCGGTCATCACATGGCGTTCGAAGTGCTTGAGCTCCAGTCGTGCTCGTCGTCCCACGGCTCGCCACAGGTTGGCCGTCTTCTCGAACAGCCCCTTGGGGTGGTACTCGAGCACCATGATGATGCGGGTCAGGTTGTCGGTGATCTCGTGGAAGGTCACCGCCCCGTCGATGTAGCCCTTGGCGCCCTTCGAGCGCCACACGATCCGATCGAACGGAACCTGTTCGAGGATCGTCGACTCCCAGTTGCGCCGGGACCAGAACACCTTGCCGGTCCACTGCAGCTTCTCGTCCGAGGCCTGCTCGACCTGCTCGACCTTCTTCATGAACTTCGGCCAGTCCGCGAACAGGGTCCACTGGTCGTAGGCGAGCCGGATCGGAACGCCGACGTCGACCTGTTCGACGATATTGGTGAGCTTGATCTTCTTGCCGCCGCCGCCCTTACCCTTGCCGCCTCCGCCGAGGGATTCCTTCACGTCCTCGAACTTGTCCTTGGCGGTCTGCTTGATGTTCTCCATGGCTCCGCTGAACCGCGACTCGCCCTCGCCGGACTTCTGCACACCGGTCACCGCTCCGAGCAGGTTCCCGCCCCCGCCCTCGGCATAGTCGTTGAGGCGCCCGGCAGTCCCGGTCACCTTGTCGGAGACCGCCGACAGGGCACGCTCGGCAAACGTTCCGGCCAGACCCTGCAGTGATTTCTGCAGGTGCTTGGTGGGTGAGAGGTCCTGCACCGCCTTGCCGGCGCTGCCGGCCGCCCCGGTGGCCGTCTTACCGGCCTGTCCCGCGGTGCCGGCGGCGGTCTTGCCGGCCTTGCCCACGGTCTCCGTGGCGGTCTTGCCCAGCCGGCGGGTGGCCTCTCCGAGTGTTCGCGTCATCGGACTCACTTCCTCGTCCGCCGGACCGGAGCGCGTCCGGTGGCGGATGCCGCGGCGCGGGTGCTGCGCCGCCGGGGCTTCGACGGCTCCTCGTCCTCGTCGCCGGCCTCGTCCGGTTCCTGTGGCTTCGACTTGGCCCGGGATGCCTTGGGACGGCTCGCGGATTCCGCGGTACGCCGTCGGGCGGCGGGCCGCCGCCGCGCGGGCTTCGGGGCCTCCTCCTCCTCGGCTTCTTCCTCCTCGGCTTCCTCGGCCTCTTCCGGAGCGCCCTCTTCCTCCTCGTCGGCCTCTTCCTCTTCGGCTTCCTCTTCCGGGTACTCCTCCTCCTCGGCGGACTCCTCGGCCGGCTCCTCCTCGTATTCGCCTTCGGCGTACTCGTCTTCGGGTCCCTCGTCGGCGTACTCCTCTTCCTCCGGCTCCTCCTCGGCAGCCTTGGAACGTCCGGCGGCGCGCTGCTGGAGCCGATCGTTGAGCGAATCGATCCGGTTGCTCGCGGCGGTGACCGCGGCCGCGCGGGCGGCGCTCATCAGTTCGCCACGAACCGAATCGGTGATCTTGACGAGTTCCGGTGAGGACCCGACCATCGAGGCCCCACGCTTGAGGATGTCCTGCGGGTTGCTGGGCAGGCGTCCCGTCAGGCCTGCCCCCGCGAGCATCAACGCCAGCCGCATCTTGTGCGTGCGACCGAGGAAGTACCCGATACTCACCCCGGCGGCAACTCGTGCCCCACCTTTCATGACCATTCTCCTTCGCCTGCAAGTGGCCGCGATGCGGGCAGGTTCTCGGCTGCGCACGATGTCTGGTCCGGTGCGTCGGGCCCGCGGTGCGGTTCGAATGTGGTGTAGCCCACACTACGCATTTCAAACATCGGTTCGCTGACGATCAACAGGAATGCGCGTGCGGCACCACCAGGGTGTGATAAAGGACCGATCGGTATGTCCCGGAGGTGTTTCCCGGCGGCACCCCTGGGGTATGACAACCCTCGACGGGGCGCGGCTCCGTCCCCGCAGAAATGCTAAGGAGGGCACCATGGCTCACCTCGCCAACAAGGTGATGCACAAGGCCGAGGAAGTGGTCGGCAACACCCGGTACAACCTGGGCAAGCGGACCGGAAACAAGAACCTGCAGAGCGTGGGCAGGCGCGGCCAGGTCTCCGGGCGCGTCAAGCAGTTCGGCGACCACCTCACCCACGCGGTAAGGAATGCCCAAGGGCGATTCAAGAACAGGTCACATCGTTCCGATCTCCGCTGAGCCTCCCCGCGCACCGTCGGCGGGCGTCACTCGCAGGCGGCGAAGCCGCAGGCGCGCAGGGCGAACGCCGCCTCGGGCCCGATGATCTCGCCGACCAGGGTCAGGAACCGGTCGACGAACGCGGGTCCGTGCGGCGGCTCCGCCGGATCGTCCGGATCGGACGCATCCAGATGGTGCGCCAGCTCGTGCAGCACCACCAGCTCGCGGAACGCCCACGCGGTGTTCGCGCGGTGCTCCGGGAGCGCGATTGTGGCGCAATCGCTTTCGTAGTGAGCGGCGGCATGGCCGGCGCGTGCCCGAACGCGCACCCGCACCGACGCCCGCGACCAGCGCGCCCGCACCCAGTTCAGCGCCAGCACCGAGTCCACGTACGCCTGGACGGAATCAATGGAGGCGAAGCGCCGCTCCACCGGCAGGGTCACCTGCGACCCGGCCAGCTCCACCACCCGGAGTCCGCGCTCGTCGGCGCGGTCGAACATCTTGCGTACCAAGGACTCCGCCTCGTAGACGGCGGTCCTCTGGGTGTCGCGCAGCCGGGTCACCGCGGCAACCGCCGGGCCGGAGTCGGCAGTTCCGGAGTCGTTCCCAGGCGCGCCTGCCGTCCCGCCCGGTCCCCCGCGCGACGGGCGTCGGACGAGTGCCCCACCCCCACCCCCGGCCCGCGCCAGCTGCCGCGCGCCTCGGACGTGCTGCGGTAGAAGTCTCGCAGCTCGATCTGCTTGTCCCGCAGTGCCAGGGCCGTGCCCGGTGCGGCGGCCGCCGCCTCCTGCTCCGCGTCCTGCTTCGCCTCCGCGAGCCGCCGGCCGATCCGCGCCGCGAACGCCGACTGGAAGTTCAGCCGCGCGGTGACGGCCGCGACGGGCCGGCGCACCCGGGCCCGCACCCGCCGTCCCCCGCGGGTCTCGACCACCGTGCGCACCGTCGTCTCCTCCTTGTAGGTGCCCGAGCGCAGGTACGCGTCGGAGGCGCGGACCATCTGCACCAGCAGCGAGGAGTACAGCGCCTCGCACACGTCGATGTCGGAGGCGAAGCCGTAGGCGTAGATCACCGTCGACGTCGTGGTGATGTCGCACTGGACGTCGTTGGCGGCGGCGATCGCCAGGAACAGCTGCGCGTACGTCCGCAACCCCTTCCGGCCGGCCTCGCCGATGGTGATCAGGCGCTGCACGGGGGTGGCCCGGCGCTCCCGGCCCGCCGTGTGGGCACGCGCCACCGCCAGATCCACCGACGCCGCCGTGGCCAGCCGCTGCGCGGCGGCGAGGAACGCGTCGGCCTCGTGGGGGTTGTCGGTGGATTCCGCCTGACGGAGCAGGCCACCGATGCGGGTCAGCATCTTCTCCGAACTCACCCAGGCAGGCTACGCCGTGGTGCCCTTTCGGACCCGTGGTGATCCGAAAGGACACCACGGCGACGGGGTCGCCTATTCTCCTGCCATGGCCCCAGTGACCTTCGACCACGCGACCTGTCTGTTCCCCGGGTCGACCACGCCTGCCGTCGACGCGTTGAACCTGGAGATCGAGGACGGCGAGTTCCTCGTCCTGGTCGGCCCGTCCGGCTGCGGCAAGTCCACCTCCCTGCGGATGCTCGCGGGACTCGAACAGGTGCACAGCGGACGCATCCTCATCGGCGGCCGCGACGTCACGGCGCAGGAGCCCAAGGACCGGGACATCGCGATGGTGTTCCAGAACTACGCCCTCTACCCGCACATGTCCGTCGCCGAGAACATGGGCTTCGCCCTCAAGCTCGCCAAGACGCCGAAGGCGGAGATCCGCGCACGGGTCGAGGAGGTCGCGAAGATGCTCGACCTCGAGCAGTACCTCGACCGCAAGCCCAAGGCGCTGTCCGGTGGGCAGCGGCAGCGTGTCGCCATGGGCCGCGCCATCGTCCGCCAGCCGCAGGTGTTCCTGATGGACGAGCCGCTGTCCAACCTCGACGCGAAGCTGCGCGTGCAGACCCGCACCCAGATCGCGCAGCTGCAGCGCCGCCTCGGCACCACCACCGTCTACGTCACGCACGATCAGGTGGAGGCCATGACGATGGGCGACCGCGTCGCCGTGCTCGACAAGGGGATTCTGCAGCAGTGCGCGTCGCCGCGCGTGCTCTACAACAAGCCCGCCAACGTGTTCGTCGCCGGATTCATGGGCTCGCCGGCGATGAACCTGTTCAGGCTGCCGGTCTTCGACCGCGGGGTGATGCTCGGCGACACCGCCGTGCAGGTGCCGCGCGACGTCGTCGGCCGGGTCACCGAGTCGGAGGTGGTGGTCGGCATCCGTCCCGAGCATTTCGAGATCGCGCCCGACGGCCTGGGGATGGACGTCGACGTCGTCGAGGAACTCGGCTCCGACGCCTACATCTACGGCCGCGCCCAGATCGCCGGCCGCCCGCAGCAGGTCGTCGCGCGCGGGGACTGGCGCAATCCGCCCCACAAGGGCGAGCGGGTGCACCTGCGGTTCGACCCGGACCAGGTGCACGTCTTCACCACATCCGACGGCCGTCGCCTGGGCTGAGCCGAGCGGCAGGGCACGACACGGAACCGATCAAGGTCGCGCGGAATCCCTGCACTCCGGTGCCCTCCATGCCAGAGTAAGGGCCGATGTCGGTGGCCGGGTGCCGCCGACGAGGCTTTTCTCACGATCTCAACGGGGAGTCATTCATGATTCTGAACTCGAAGGCGATGCGCCGCGCGGCGGTCGCGGCGTCCGCCGCGTCGCTGCTGGTGCTCACGGCCTGTTCCTCCGACGGCGGCTCGGACTCGGGCAGCGAAGGGGGCACCGCCGCCGGCGGTGAGGGCCGCGGCCCCATCACGATCGTCGAGGGTCAGGATCCGCTGAACACGGCGCTCGAGAGCATCATCGCCGACTGGAACGCGGAGCACCCGGACGAGCAGGTCACCTTCAAGCCGCTGGGCAAGGAAGCGGACCAGCAGCGCGACGACATCACCCAGCGCATGCAGGCCCAGAGCGACGAGTACGACCTCATCGCCGTGGACGTCACCAACACCGCCGAGTTCGCGGCCAACGGCTGGCTGCGGCCGCTCGAGGGTGACTACGCGATCGAGACCGGCGGCCTGCTGCCCGCCACGGTCGACTCCGCCACCTACAACGGCACCCTGTACGCGGCGCCGAAGAACACCAACGGCGCGTTCCTGTACTACCGCACCGACCTGGTCGACAAGGCCCCCGCCACGTGGGCGGAGCTGAAGGAGCAGTGCCCGAAGGCGCAGGAGGCGGGCATCGACTGCTACGTCGGCCAGTTCAAGAACTACGAGGGCCTGACGGTCAACGTCTCCGAGATCGTCAACGCCTACGGTGGCAGCTTCGTCGCCGAGGACGGCACCACGCCGGCCATCGACGACAAGACCGCCGAGGGGCTGCAGTTCGTCGTCGACTCGTTCAAGGACGGGACGATCCCCGAGGCCGCGCAGACGTACACCGAGGGCGAGTCGCAGAACGCCTTCGGCGAGGGCCGCGCCCTGTTCATGCGCACCTGGCCGGGCTTCTTCACCGACGGTGAGTCCTCGTCGGTCGCCGGCCGCTACGGCATCGCGGTGCTGCCGGGCGTGGACGGCCCCGGCGCCTCCACCCTGGGCGGCTACAACGTCGGCATCAGCGCGTTCTCCGATGCGCCGGCGACCGCCCGCGACTTCCTCGAGTTCATGCAGACGCGCAAGTCGCAGACCTACTACGCCGAGGCCGGTGGCGCGCCGGTCCTCGAGGAGGTCTACGACGACCCGCAGATCCTCGAGCAGTACCCGTACTTCGCGACGCTGAAGGAATCCCTGGCCAACGCGCAGCCGCGTCCGGTCACCCCGTACTACTCGCAGGTCTCCAAGGCCATCCGCGACAACGCCTACGCGGCGATCCGCGGTGAGAAGACGGTGGATCAGGCGCTCGCGGACACCAAGGCCGGCATCGAGACCGCCGGCAACTGATGCAGGAGTAGTACATGGCGAAGCCGCAGGTCGAGCCCGCGGACCAGTCGCCCACCACCACGGTCGGGACCGCAGTGATCGGTCCCGACCGTGGCCGTGGAGGCGGCCGGCACCGGGCTCCCGAGCCCCCCGAGCCGCCGGCCGCGGCAGTGAAGGCGCGCCGGCGGATACCGGTGTGGGCGTTCGTCGCGCCGACACTGGTCGTGCTGGCCGTCGTCATTCTGTATCCGCTCGGCCGGGCGGTGTGGATGTCGTTCCACGGCGACGCGAAGAAGCTCGATCCCGAGACGGGCCGGTTCGTCACCGGCGGCTTCGTCGGCGTCGAGAACTACGTCCGCTGGATCACGCAGAGCTGCGGCACCGCGACGGGCTCGATCCCGTGCCCGCCGGGCACCCTCGGCTCGCAGTTCTGGGGTTCGGTGGGCAACACCTTCTTCTTCACCGTGGTGACGGTGGCGCTGGAGACGGTCATCGGGTTCGCGATGGCGCTGGTGATGGCGAAGTCGTTCCGCGGTCGCGGCCTGCTGCGCGCGTCGGTGCTGGTGCCGTGGGCGATCCCCACCGCGGTCACCGCGAAGCTGTGGTTCTTCATCTTCGCCAACGACGGCATCGCCAACCAGATCCTCGGCACCGAGATCTTGTGGACGGCCGACCCGTGGCCCGCGCGGTTCGCGATCATCGTCGCCGACGTGTGGAAGACCGCGCCGTTCATGGCGCTGCTCATCCTGGCCGGGCTGCAGATGATCCCGTCGGACGTGTACGAGGCCGCCAAGGTCGACGGCGCGTCCGCCTGGCAGCGGTTCACCCAGATCACGCTGCCGCTGGTGAAGCCGGCGCTCATGGTCGCGATCCTGTTCCGCACGATGGACGCGCTGCGCATGTACGACCTGCCCGCCATCATGATGGGCTCCAACCCGGCCACCTCCACCATCTCGGTGCTGGTGGTCGACCAGATGCGCCAGGGCGCGAACTCCGCGTCGGCCCTGTCGACGATCACGTTCCTCATCATCTTCGCGGTGGCGTTCGTCCTGGTCCGGTTCCTCGGCGCCAACGCGGTGCGCACGCAGGAAGAACAGCGGAAGGGGACCCCGGCATGAGCCGACCGGGCACCGGCAAGGCCCTGCGCGGCAGCATCGGCACCTACGCCGGCGTCGCACTCATCGTCGTGTGGGGCCTGGCCCCGTGCTACTGGATGATCGTCACCGCGCTGCGCGACCCGGCGGACACGTTCAGCACCACGCCGTGGCCGACGAACCCGACGCTGCAGAACTTCGCGGACGCCCTGGACCCGTCCGCGAAGGTCAACTTCTCCCGGGCGCTGCTCAACAGCGTGATCATCGCCGGGGCCACCACCGCGATCGCGCTGCTGGTCGGTGTCTTCACCGCCTACGCGCTGTCCCGGTTCGACTTCCGCGGCAAGTACTTCGTCACCGGCATCATCCTCGGCGCGTCGATGTTCCCCGTCGTCGCGCTGGTGACGCCGCTGTTCCAGCTGTTCACCGACATCGGCTGGATCGGCAGCTACAAGGCCCTGATCATCCCGAACATCTCGTTCGTGCTGCCGCTGACGATCTACACGCTGACCTCGTTCTTCTCCGAGCTGCCCTGGGAGCTCGAGGAGGCCGCCCGCATGGACGGCGCCAGCCGGGGCCAGGCGTTCCGGATGATCATGCTGCCGCTCGCGGCGCCGGCGCTGTTCACCACCGCGATCCTCGCGTTCATTGCGACCGTCAACGAGTTCCTGCTCATGTCGCAGCTGTCGAGCGAGAAGACCGCCCCGGTGACCGTGGCGATGGCCCGGTTCACCGGGACCGACCCGTATGTGACGCCGTATGCGTCGATCATGGCGGGCGGCACCCTGGTGATGGTGCCGCTGGTGGTGATGGTGCTGATCTTCCAGCGTCGCATCATCGCGGGCCTGACCGCCGGCGGCGTCAAGTCGTGAGCCGCCGGCCGTCGCGCCGGCAGCGGCTCGAGCTGCTGCTCGGGTTCCTGACCATGGTCACGCTGCTGGCGCTGGTCGGTGCGGTCGCCGAGCTGCTGTCCGCCTCGCCCGGGGTGGTCCCGTCGCTGGTGCTGCTCGGGTGCGTGGCGGCGTGGGGGCTGACGTTCCGGGCCTGGCGGCGCGCGGGCTCCTAGGGTGCCGTATCGCCGCAGCTCGGAGGCGGTTTCTCCGCGGGGGCGCGCGGGCCGGGCGGTGTCCGCGCGGCCTGCGGTACCCGTCACATCGGGACGGAACTCCGTACCATGCGATCGAGAGGGTGCGATCATTCGTCGGACCCGGATCTTTCCGAGAAAGTGGTACGTGTGAGTTCTACGACCCCGTCGAACCCCCAGCACAGGAAACCCACCGCCGCTGCGAAAGCGCGGCGGTGGCGCATCGTCGGCAACATCGCGCTCGCCGTGGTGGCCGTTCTGGTGCTCGTGCCGGCGCTCGCGTTCGCGGTGGCGTACATGTCGACGGACGTGCCCCGCCCGTCGGACATGAGGACCAATCAGGTCGCGACGGTCTACGCCGCGGACGGTACCACCGAGCTGAGCCGGATCGTGCCACCCGAGGGCAACCGTGTCGAGGTCGACCTCGCGGAGATCCCGGAGCACGTGCGCAACGCCGTGCTCTCGGCCGAGGACCGCAACTTCTACAGCAACCCGGGCTTCTCGGTCAGCGGCTTCGCCCGCGCGGCCCGCGACAACGTGCTCGGCAAGGAAACCGCCGGCGGTGGGTCCACCATCACCCAGCAGTACGTCAAGAACGTGCTCGTCGGCGCCGACCGGACCGTCACCCGCAAGATGCGGGAGCTGGTGATCTCGACGAAGATGGCCAGGCAGTGGTCCAAGGACGAGATCCTGCAGGCGTACCTGAACACCATCTACTTCGGCCGCGGCGCCTACGGCATCGCCGCCGCCGCGCAGGCGTACTTCGGCAAGCCGGTCGGGGAGCTGTCGGTGGCCGAGGGCGCTGTGCTCGCCGGGGTGATCCAGACCCCGTCGGCGCTCGACCCCGAGTTCAACCGGCCGGCGATCGAGGCGCGCTGGAAGTACGTCCTCGACGGCATGGTCGAGATGGGCGAGCTCGACACCGCCGAACGCGAGGCCCAGGAGTTTCCTCCGACGGTGCCGGCCGCGCAGGCGACGCAGGCCAACGAGGCCGGCGGGCCGGAGGGGCTGCTGCGCACCCAGGTGATCCGCGAGCTCGAGGCGGCGGGCATCAGCGGCCAGGTGCTCAGCACCGAGGGCCTGCAGATCACGACGACGATCGATCCGCGGGCGCAGCAGGCGGCGATCGACTCGGCTCGCGAGACCCTCGAGGGCGAACCGGCGAACCTGCGCACGGCCGTCGTGTCGATCGATCCGCGCACCGGCGCGGTCCGGGCGTACTACGGCGGCGAGGAGGGCGCCGGGTTCGACTTCGCGCAGGCACCCGTGCAGACCGGCTCGGCGTTCAAGGTGTTCGGCCTCGTCGCGGCGCTGAAGGACGGCATCGGCCTGAACGCCCGGTTCAGCAGCGCTCCGCTGACCGTCGGCAATCTCGAGATCGGCAACGTCGAGGGCGAGTCGTGCGGCGTGTGCACCATCGCCGAGGCGCTGAAGCGGTCGCTGAACACCAGCTTCTACCGGCTGATGCTGGCCATGGAGGACGGGCCGCAGAAGATCGCCGACGCCGCCCACGAGGCCGGCATCCCGCTCGAGATTCCCGGCATCGAGGGCCCCACGCTCAGCCACAACGGCGGCGCGCCGGAGGGCGGCATCGTGCTGGGCCAGTACCAGTCGCGGGTGATCGACATGGCGTCGGCGTACGCCACGCTCGCCGCGTCGGGGACCTACCACCAGCCGTACTTCGTGCAGCGGGTCGTCAACGCGGAGGGCGAGGTGCTGCTGGACCGGCCCGCGTCCCCGGGCGAGCAGCGCCTCGACCCGGCCGTCGCGGACAACGTCACGCAGGCGATGCAGCCGATCGCCGCGTACTCGCGCGGACACGCGCTCGCGGGCGGGCGGCCGTCGGCGGCGAAGACCGGGACCACCCAGCTCGGTGACACCGGCCTGAACAAGGACGCCTGGATGGTCGGGTACACCCCGTCGCTGTCGACCGCGGTGTGGGTCGGCACGCCGGACGGCACCGCGATCACGAACAGCTGGGGCGGGTCGATCTACGGTTCGATGCTGCCGTCGGACATCTGGAAGGGCACGATGGACGGTGCCCTCGAGGGCACCGAGGTCGAGAGCTTCCCGTGGCCCGAGCCGATCGGCGGGCAGGCGGGCGTGCCCGTCGACACCGGGGTGACGGCCCCGTCGAACAACGTCCCGGCGCCCGTGCAGCTGCCCCAGCTGCAGCTGCCGGAGCTGCCGCCGATCACGATCCCGGCGCCGCCGGTGGAGCTGCCGCCGGAGATCCAGGTGCCGCAGCAGATCGAGGTCCTGCCGGGCGTGACGATCCAGATTCCCGGATAGGTGATGGCGCCGCCGTGGGGGTGAGCGGTACCGCCGCCGGACCCCCGGGTCGGACCGGCCCGGGGTCCGAGAGACGCCACGGCCGCGCCGCGGCCTCGAACGTGGCGAACGCCTGCGCGGCCGTCAGCTCGCCCGCGGCGACAGGACCGAACAGGCCGACGATCCCCCACGCGAGGAACCGCACCGCCGGATCGCACTCCGCCTCCCCCGCCTCGCACTGTTCGCGCAGGTGGCCGGCGAGGACCTCGTGGACCATGTGGGTGGTGGCGCGCACGAGCACGGCGTCGCTGCGCCGGCCGGCCAGCGCCTCGTACAACCGCGGGTGCTGCTCGCACAGGTCGAACACGGTGCGCACCGGTCCCCACGGCGTCCGCCGTCCCCGAGCGCGTTCCTCGACGGCCCGCTGCACGTATTCGGTGCAGCTGACCACCAGCAGGTCGTCCTTGTCGCGGAAGTGGTGGTAGAACGTGGAGCGGCCGACGTCGGCGCGATCGAGGATGTCGCGGACGGAGACGCGGTCGTAGCCCTTCTCGGTGAGCAACTCGATCAGCGCTCGGTGCAGTTCGTTGCGGGTCCGTCGGACACGGCGGTCCTCGGTGGGCGGCATGGGTTCTCCTGTGGTCGTCGGCGTTACCGCACATTGTGCGCCCGAGTGTCCGGAACCGGACACTTTCCGGGGTTTCGCTCCTGGCGTCGCGCGGCGACGGTCGTAACCATGGAGCCATGAGACACAACGACTTCCAGCGACAGTCCACCGTCCACGACGACGGACCGGGGGTGCTGATCACCCGGGTCCGTGGTTATGCCGCCTTCAACACGCTCTTCTTCGCCGGTCGGCGATCGCGGGTCGACGCCGCGGCGGCGGACCTGCTCGGCCTCCAGCGCGGGCAGGCCGTTCTCGACATCGGTTGCGGACCGGGGGCATTCGCCCGCGTTGTGGCCGAGCGGGTCGGTCCCACGGGGCACGTGGTGGGGGTGGACCCGTCGCGGCAGATGATCGACCACGCGACCGCACGGGCGCGAAGGCTGCCCCACTGCGAGTTCCGCGTCGGTACGGCGCAGGAGCTCGACGACCCCGACGAGTCGTTCGACGCGGTGACCGCGACGTTCTCGATGCACCACATCCCCGAAGGCCGGCGCGACGACGCGCTGGCCCAGTTCTTCCGGGTGCTCCGTCCGGGCGGCCGGTTGCTGCTCGCCGACATGTACCCCACCGACCGGATCCGCCCGATCACGGTGCGGGTCCTGACCCGTGCGATGCGCCACCGTCACGACGAGGCCGGCGCCTCGGACGTCGCCCGGGCGGTCGACCCGATCGCCGCCGTCGACGTCCGCAACTACGCGGGCGCACTGCGGAGGGCCGGATTCGACGAGCCGGCCTTCCACGAGATCCGGCCGTCGACCGGCTGCCTGGTGGCGGTCAGACCCGGTCCTCGCGGATGAGCCGGACGGCATGGTCGACGACGTCGTCGACCGACACGGACGGCTCGGCGGTCCGGTCGATCGAGAGCGACTCGACCATCGCCCACCAGCCCCGCAACCGCATGATCGTCCATGCGTCGCCCTCGGTGCCGAGCGCGGTCAGGGTCCGTTCGACCATGGTGCCCCGCATGGCCTCGCGGATCTCCCGGATCTGTGGGTCGGCGCCGAATCCGCCGTGGAACAGCGCCTGATAGTTCTGCCCGTGCCGGTCGATGAACGAGACGAAGGCATACACGACGGCGCGCAACGGATCGGTGTCGTCGGGATCAGGGACCGCGGCCCGCAGCAGGCGCCGCGCGGCCGCGGCCACGACGGCGACGTAGAAGTCCTGTTTGGTGGGGAAGTAGCGGAACAGCAGACCCCGGGAGATCCCGGCGATCTCGGCGACCCGGTCGACGGACAACGCATGGATGGGCCGGGCGGCCAGTTCCTGCAGGCCGATGGCGACGAGCTGGCGTTTGCGTTCCTCCGGAGGCAGGCGCCGCCGCTTCTCGGTGCTCACGGATGGTCCCTCCCTCTTGATGGTGTGCTGCGCGCCCGGCTAGTCTAACTAAGCATTGCTCAGTTAGAGCCACGGAGGCCTCATGGATTTCGGTCAATCGGAACGCTCGCGCGAGTATCTCGAGCGGCTGCGCAGCTTCGTCGCCACCGAGGTGGTGCCCGTGGAGGAGCGGCTGCGCCGGGAGCGGGTCGCCCCCTCCGCGGCGCGCGGCGACAGCTCGGGTGCCGCGACGTGGTCGGTGCCCGACGAGTTCCGCGAACTGCAGCGCAAGGCCCGCGCCCAGGGCCTGTGGAACCTCTTCCTCCCCGATTCCGAACTCGGTGCGGGCCTGTCGAACGTCGAATACGCCCCCCTGGCGGAGGAGATGGGCCGCTCCCCGTTCCGGTCGTCGATCTTCAACTGCGACGCCCCGGACACCGGCAACATGGAGGTGCTCTACCACTACGGCAGCCCCGAACAGAAGGAACGCTGGCTGCGTCCCCTCCTCGACGGCGAGATCCGCTCGGCGTTCTGCATGACCGAGCCCGGTGTCGCCTCGTCGGACGCGACGAACATGGCGGCCACCGCCGTCGTCGAGGGCGACGAGGTGGTGCTCAACGGAAGCAAGTGGTGGAGCACGGGCATCGGCAGCCCCGACTGCAAGATCCTCATCTTCATGGGCCTCACCGACCCGCAGGCACCCAAGCACCAGCAGCACTCGATGGTGCTGGTGCCGATCGACACCCCCGGGGTGAAGGTCGAGCGGATGCTGTCCGCCATGGGCTTCTACGACGAGCCCGGCGGCCACGGCGAGGTGTCGTTCACCGACGTGCGCCTGCCGCTCGACGCGATCATCGCCGGCCCCGGCCGCGGATTCGAGATCGCCCAGGGCCGCCTCGGTCCCGGCCGCGTCCACCACTGCATGCGCCTGATCGGGCTCGCCGAGCACGCCCTCGAACTCGCCTGCCGCCGGGGCCTCGACCGCGTCGCGTTCGGCAAGCCCCTGGTCAACCTCGGCGGCAACCGCGAGCGCATCGCCGACGCCCGCATCGCGATCAATCAGCTGCGGCTGCTCGTGCTGCACACCGCCTGGCTGCTCGACACCCAGGGCCTGTCCGGCGCGCGTTCCGCCGTCTCCGAGATCAAGGTCGCCACCCCGCGCGTGGTGCAGCAGGTGATCGACTTCGCCATCCAGATCCATGGCGGCGCAGGTCTTTCGGACGACTTCCCGCTCGCCGGTGCCTGGACGGCCGCGCGGGCGCTGCGCCTGGCCGACGGCCCCGACGAGGTGCACCAGGGCCTGGTGGCCCGCTTCGAACTCGGCAAGTACAACAACCCGGAGGGGCGCAAGTGACGATTCCCGACAACGCCCGCGCCGTCCGCGACGAGGACGCCTTCGACGTCGCGGCCGTCGCGGCCTGGCTCGGCGAGCACGCCGGCATCGCCGGGACCCCCGAGGTCCACCAGTTCTCCGGTGGCGCTTCGAATCTCACCTATCTGTTGCGCTACCCCGACCGGGACCTCGTGCTGCGCCGGCCGCCGGTGGGAGCCAAGCCGTCCTCCGGTCACGACATGGTCCGCGAGTACCGCATCCAGTCGCTGCTCGCGCCCGCCTACCGGTACGTGCCGCGCATGGTCGGCCTGTGCACCGACCACAGCGTGCTCGGCAGCGACTTCTACGTGATGGAGCGGGTACCGGGGACGATCCTGCGGGCGAACCCGCCGGCCGAGCTCGACCTGACACCCGAGCGCACCCGCACGCTGTGCCTGCGGATCGTCGACCTGCTCGTCGAACTGCACGGCGTCGACCCCGCGTCCACGGGTCTGAGCGAATTCAGTCGCGGCTCGGGGTATGTCGCGCGCCAGGTCGCGGGATGGACCGCGCGCTACGAGAAGGCGCGCACCGAGAACGTCCCGGACTTCGCGCGGGTCACCAAGTGGCTGGACGAGACCCAGCCCGCCGACGTGGCATCGGCGGTCATCCACGGGGACTTCCGGCTCGACAACGTGGTGCTCGACGAGCACGACCCGCTGCAGCCCGTCGCGGTGCTGGACTGGGAGCTGGCCACCGTCGGCGATCCGCTCATGGATCTCGGCTCGTCCCTCGCCTACTGGGTGCAGGCGGACGACGATCCGATGCTGGTCGCCACCAAGCGGCAGCCGTCGGACCTGCCGGGCATGCTCACCCGCCGCGAGATCGTCGACTACTACTCGCAGAAGACCGGCCTCGCCGTGGACAACTGGGGCTTCTACGAGGTCTTCGGGCTCTTCCGGCTCGCGGTGATCGCCCAGCAGATCTACTACCGCTACCACCACGGGCAGACCACCAACCCGGCGTTCAAGGACTTCTGGGTGATCGTCGGCTACCTGGACTCGCGGTGCAACACGCTGATCGACGAGATCGAGGGGGGACGCGCATGAGCACGCGGAGGAACATCCTGATCACCGGCGCGAGCTCCGGCCTCGGCGCCGGCATGGCCCGCGAATTCGCCGCGCGGGGACGCAACCTCGCCCTCGCGGCGCGACGGATCGAGCGACTCGAGGAGTTGCGCGACGAACTGCTCGCGAAGCACCCGGGCATCACCGTCGCGGTGCGGCGGCTCGACGTGGACCGGCACGAGGACGTGTTCACGGTGTTCCGGGAGTTCGACGACGAACTCGGCGGCCTCGACCGGGTGATCGTCAACGCGGGCCTGGGCAAGGGACAGCCGCTGGGCACGGGCTACTTCCGCGCCAATGCGCAGACGGCGAACACCAATTTCCTGGGCGCGCTGGCGCAGAGCGAGGCCGCCCTCGAGCTCATGCGCCCCCGCAACGCCGGTCACGTGGTGCTGATCTCGTCGGTGAGTGCGGTGCGCGGGATGCCGCGCAATCTCACGACGTACGCGGCGTCGAAGGCCGCCGTCGCGGCGCTCGGCGAGGGCATGCGTGCGGACCTGGCCCGCACGGGCATCCGGGTGAGCACGATCTTCCCGGGGTTCATCCGCTCGGAGATCAACGAGAAGGTCGAGAACGTGCCGTTCATCGTCGACACCGAGACCGGGTGCCGCGCGCTGGCGGCCGCGATCGAGAAGGAACCGCACAAGGCGTACGTCCCGAGCTGGCCGTGGACGCCGCTCGCCTATGCGATGAAGGTGCTGCCGCTGTCCGTCGTCAGCCGGATGGTGTGAGTTCCCGCCCCCGACGCGAAGTGGCCGAATGTCACATTCCTTCAGTTGGATCGAAGGAATGTGACATTCGGCCACAGAGGCGGTGGAAGCCGCGGATCAGGCGTCGGCGCCGATGATGAAGGCCTCGAGCTCGGCGCGAGCCTTGTCGTCGGCCATCTGGACCGGCGGGGACTTCATCAGGTAGGCGGAGGCCGGCAGCACGGGGCCGCCGATGCCGCGGTCCTTGGCGATCTTCGCGGCGCGGATGGCGTCGATGATGATGCCGGCCGAGTTGGGCGAGTCCCACACCTCGAGCTTGTACTCGAGGTTCAGCGGCACGTCACCGAAGGCGCGGCCCTCGAGGCGGACGTACGCCCACTTGCGGTCGTCGAGCCAGCCGACGTGGTCGGACGGGCCGATGTGGACGTCGTTGGCGCCCATCTCCTTCTTGAGGTTGGAGGTGACGGCCTGGGTCTTGGAAATCTTCTTCGACTCGAGGCGCTCACGCTCGAGCATGTTCTTGAAGTCCATGTTGCCGCCGACGTTGAGCTGCATGGTGCGGTCGAGCTGCACACCGCGGTCCTCGAACAGCTTCGCCATCACGCGGTGGGTGATGGTGGCGCCGACCTGCGACTTGATGTCGTCGCCGACGATCGGGACGCCGGCCTCGGTGAACTTGGCGGCCCACTCCGGGTCGGAGGCGATGAACACGGGCAGCGCGTTGACGAAGGCGACGCCGGCGTCGATGCAGCACTGGGCGTAGAACTTGTCGGCCTCTTCGGAACCGACGGGCAGGTAGGACACGAGCACGTCGACCTTCGCGTCCTTCAGCGCCTGCACGACGTCCACGGGCTCGGCCTCGGAGAGCTCGATGGTCTCGGCGTAGTACTTCCCGATGCCGTCGAGGGTGTGGCCGCGCTGGACGGTGACGCCGCTCGGCGGCACGTCGGCGATCTTGATGGTGTTGTTCTCGCTGGCGAAGATCGCCTCGGAGAGGTCGAAGCCGACCTTCTTCGCGTCCACGTCGAACGCGGCGACGAACTGGACGTCGCGCACGTGGTACCGGCCGAACTCGACATGCATCAGGCCCGGAACGGTGGTGCCCGCCTCCGCGTCCTTGTAGTACTCGACGCCCTGGACCAGGGACGAGGCACAGTTCCCCACGCCTACAATGGCCACGCGCACCGAGGTGCTGTTCTCACCCATGGTCGGGTTCTCCTTCTGTGTTGCGTTGTGCTGTCGACTGCTCGGCGGCGATCAATTCGTTGAGCCAGCGGACCTCGCGCTCGCTCGACTCGAGCCCGAGCTGATGAAGCTGACGGGTGTAGCGGTCCAAGGTGCCGCTCGCCCGCCCGATTGCGTCGCGGAGCCCTTCTCTGCGCTCCTCGACCTGGCGGCGCCTGCCCTCGAGGATCCGCATCCGCGCCTCGGCGGGGGTGCGGCTGAAGAAGGCGAGGTGCACGCCGAAACCGTCGTCGGTGTAGTTCTGCGGCCCGGTGTCGGCCACCAGCTCGGAGAAGCGCTTACGGCCCTCCGGGGTGAGCTGGTACACGCGACGGGCTCGTCGCATGACGGTGCCGGGTGCTCCCGAGTCCTCCTCGATGAGTCCGTCGGCCTGCATACGTCGCAGCGTCGGGTAGAGGGAACCGTAGGAAAAGGCGCGGAACGCGCCGAGCAGTCCGGTCAGTCGTTTGCGGAGCTCGTAGCCGTGCATGGGCGACTCGAGGAGCAGCCCGAGGATTGCCAGCTCGAGCAAAGGGCCTCCTCCGCCGTGTCGATGAACTTATCCGAGTGATGCGATTGTCGATTATATCGCACCGATATATAGGACGATACTGGAGCGGAGTGCATGTAACAACGGGTATCGGTAAATCGGTCAGGGTTCGTACGGGAACACCGCGATCGGCGTGCCGTCGAACGCGAAGACGAGATGCCCGCCCTGATCGGTGCCGGGACGCTGCGCGTGGACCACGACCGTGGCCCGGCCCTCGTCGTCGACGTCGACGCCGACCTGCTCCACCCGGCCGTCGGGCACCCGCAGCGTCGCGGGAGCGCCGAGGATCATCTCCGACACCGCGACGAGGTCCAGGCCCGCCAGATCGAAGGCCACCGCATCCGACGGCCGGGTACTCGGACTGCTCCACGAGTCGAACTCGCCGTCGAAGGTGTACGAGAGATACCGGTGCGGATCGCCGGCCACCGCCCGGTCGAACGACGCATGCTCCGGGAACAGGGTCAGGTCGTCGACCAGCGTGTCGCCGAACTCGGCCCGATAGTCCTCGACGAACCGAGCCAGCCCCTGCGGCGACGTCAGGTCCGGCAGCGGCTCCGGCCCGTCCGCCGCGTTCCCGACGACTCCCGCCAGCGCGCCCGTCACGGCCCCCACCGCGACGGTCGTCGCCGCGATCACCACACGCCGGGCCCTCACCGGGTCCCCCGGTTCTCGAACCGATGCAGCTCGATCAGTTCGCCCTGCGGCGTCACCTCGAGGAATCCGGTCTCGCCCGCCGTGTTGCGCACGAAGATGCGCACCGACGGCTGGTCGTACGAGAAGCCGACGGAGATGTGGCCGACCGTGCCGTCCGGCACGCCGACGCTCTGCGGCGCCCCCGCGACGTAGCGGGCGATCTCGTCGACGTCCAGCGTCGCCAGGTCGACCACCGGGGTGTCCACGGCACGGGTCCGGGGCGCATGGTCCGGGTCGAAACCGCCGCGGTAGGTGTACGACACCATGCGGTCCGGGACGTCGGGGACGGAGCGGGTGATGCTCGCGTGCTGCTCGAAGAAGTCCACCTTGTCGACGAGCGTGTTCCCGAACGCCGCCAGGTGGTCGGCCCGGTACTGCTCGAGGCCCGCCCGGGTCACCAGGCTCGGCGTCGGCACCACGACCGGCCGCAGCGCCGCCGGGTCGAGGTACAGCGCCTGCTGCGCCCCGGCGGGTGGCGGGTCGGCGCGCACCCAGCGGAACGTCGCCACCCCCGCCACCACCGCCGCCGTCACCACGGCCCCGGCGAACACCCAGGGACCCCAGGCGCGGACCCGTGCCGCCGCGGCGGCGCCCGGGCTCGCCTGCAGGTCGGCGACCAGTTCGTCGAGCTCGCCGAGCGTGTCCGCCGCACCGGCGCGCGCATCCCGGACCTCGTGCTCGGCGCCCGAGAGCTGACCGTCTGCATACGCCGCGTCGAGCCGCGCCCGGACCGCAGCCCGATCGGCGTCGCGTGCCCTGGTGGAAGGCGAATGGCGGCCGATCATGCGGGAGATCGTAACGACGCAGCTCAGAACACGCCCAGCACGCCGCCGTCGAACAGAATCTTCACGTACCGCGTGCCGTCGCCGGACTCGACGTAGATGGTCACCGCCGGGGTGCCGTCGTGGGCGAACGACACGTGCGAGACCGTGCCGCCGGGCAGGCCGACCAGCGCGGGCGCCTCCGCGATCCGGGCGGTCACGGCCCCCGCGTCGACCGCGCCGAGGTCGAAGTCCTGGTAGCCGGGGAAGCGCTGCACCGTCACCGGTTGGGCCCGCAGTGCCCCACCCGCGTAGGTGTACGTCGCGATCCGGCCCGGCTCGTCCGGCAGCGCCCGTTCGATGTGGGCCCGCTCCGGACGGAGGACCAGCCGGTACACGACCGTGTTGCCGAAGCGGTCCCGCACCGCCGCAAGAACCGCCTCGAACCCGCCGGGCTCGAGCGGCCGGACCGGGGTCACCACGATCGGATCGACACCGTCGTCGGGGACCGCCACCGGCGCGGCGGGCTGCTCCCGCACCGCCGCGGGTCCCGGCGCCGGGCCGTCCCCATCCGACAGCATCACCGCCGCGCCGGCCGCCGCAGCCGCCACCGCGACCGTCACGGCGGCGGCCCGGCGCAGACCGGGCCGGCGGCCCGGCGGCGGCGCTGCGAGGTCCCCGGAATCCTCCGGTGGCTGCAGGTCGCGGACCAGGTCCGCGAGCTCGCCCAGCGTCTTTGCGGACATCGCCCGGGCCGTCCGATCCCGGTGCTCCCCGAAATCGAGCTGGCCGTCGGTGTAGGCGGTGTCGAGACGGCCACAGACCAGTGCCCGGTCGATGTCGCGTGCCCGCGTTCGCGGCGTGTGTCGGCTCACCACCCGGGCAGCCTAGAACGCCCGATATGGGCGCGTCGCGCAGTCGCGCGCCCCACACCCCGCCCACCCACGTGCCGTCCGCACGTACTCTGGACCCGTGCGGATACAGCGGCAGGTGGTGGACTACGCGCTGCAGCGCAGGTCGCTGCTCGCCCAGGTCTACTCGGGGCGGACCGGCGTCGCAGAGGTGTGCGACGCCAGCCCCTACCTGCTCCGCGCCGCCAAGTTCCACGGTCGGGGCAGTGACGTGGTCTGCCCGATCTGCCGCAAGGAGCAGCTGACACTCGTGTCGTGGGTGTTCGGCGACAAGCTCGGCCCGGTGTCCGGGTCGGCCCGCACCGCGGAGGAACTGGTCCGCCTGGCCGCCAGCCAGGAGGAGTTCTCCGTCCACGTGGTCGAGGTGTGCCGCACGTGCAGCTGGAACCACCTTGTCCAGTCCTATGTCCTGGGGGCGGAACCCGCGCCCAAGCGGCCCCGCCGCAGGTCGACCGGCCAGAGCCGCCGCACCGCGAGCGAGTGAGCCGTGCGCGACCCCTGCTGAACCGCCCCGTCCCCGGTGACCCCGTCCCCGGTGACCCCGTCCCCCTGTGACACTGCACTGCCCGAAGAACACTGCACTGCCCGAACGCGCGCTGCCCGACGAGACCGAAGTCTGCAGACGTGAAACGAGGACGCGTGCCACCGCGTCCGCGCTACCGGTTGGAGATGAGTACGTGAGTTCCCCCCACAACGATCCGCAGGGCGAACGGCCGAGGCCGCCGCACGGGAACGGACCGGCAGGTCCCCCGCCGCCGCGGCGACCGGGACCCGTGGGGGGACCCCCGCCCGGACGCGCACCCGGGGGTGGGCCGCCCATGGATCGGCGGATGCCGCCGCCGGGACGCCCCTATCCGCCGCAGCCGCGCCCCCAGCAGGGCGGGCCGCAGCCGTACCCGCCGCAGCAGTTCGCCGCGGGGAACCCACAAGCGCCGCGACCGCAGCAGCCGCCGCAGGACCGCACCCGGCAACTGCCGCCCCAGAACCGGCCCCCGGTGCCGAACCAGAACCGTCAGCAGCCGCCCAACCGGCCGGCCGGCGGCCCGCCCGGGCCCGGCGGGCGTCCCCCCACGCCTCCGCCCACCGCGCGCGGCGGTGGCGACGAGCCGCCCCGCGGTGGTGGCGAGCCCACGTCGACGCGCTGGCGCACCGTGCGGCGCGTCGGCTACGCGGCCGTGGCGCTGGCTCTGGTACTGCCCATCCTCGCGTTCATGCTGGCCTACGTCGTCCAGGAGGTCCCGCGACCCGGTGACCTGAAGACCAACCAGGTGGCCACCGTCTACGCGGCCGACGGCTCGACCGTCATCACCAAGGTGGTGCCGCCCGAAGGCAACCGCACCGAGGTGCGGCTCGACGAGATTCCCGAGCACGTCCGCAACGCCGTGCTCGCCGCCGAGGACCGCGACTTCTACAGCAACCCGGGATTCTCGGTCAGCGGCTTCGCCCGCGCGGCCCGCGACAACATCCTCGGCCGGGAGAGCGCCGGCGGTGGTTCGACCATCACCCAGCAGTACGTGAAGACGGCGCTGGTCGGCTCCGAGCGCACCCTCACCCGCAAGATGAAGGAACTCGTCCTCGCGTCCAAGATGGCCAACCAGTGGTCCAAGGACGACATCCTCGCCGCCTACCTGAACACCATCTACTTCGGGCGCGGTGCGTACGGCATCGCCGCCGCCTCCACGGCGTACTTCGGCAAGCCGGTCGGCGAGCTCAGCGTCGAGGAGGGCGCGGTGCTCGCCTCCTCCATCCAGCTGCCGTCGCTGCTGGACCCGGAGACCAACCCGGAGGGCGCCCAGGCGCGCTGGAACTACGTCCTCGACGGGATGGTGTCCGCCGGCACCCTGAACGCGGCCGACCGGGCGTCGATGCAGTACCCGCGGTACGTGCCGCTGGCCGAGGTCGACAACGGCGGCCAGAGCAACGGGCCGGAGGGCCTGCTGCGCAACCAGGTGCTCCGGGAGCTCTCCGAGGAAGGCATCGACGAGACCCTGCTCAACACCGAGGGACTCCAGATCACCACCACGATCGACCCACAGGCGCAGGAGGCCGCGCTCGACGCCGTCCGCACCAACATGGAGGGCGAGCCGGAGGAGCTGCGCACCGCCGTCGTGTCCGTCGATCCGCGCAGCGGCGCCGTCCGCGCCTACTACGGCGGCGACGACGGCGCCGGGTTCGATTTCGCCCAGTCCGGCCTGCAGACCGGATCGTCGTTCAAGGTGTTCGGCCTGGCCGCCAACCTCGACCAGGGCAACCCGTTGTCCGCCATGTACGACAGCGGCCCGCTCACCGTCAACGGCATCTCGATCGGCAACGTCGAAGGCGAGAACTGCGGTACCTGCACCATCGCCGAGGCGCTGAAGCGGTCGCTCAACACCAGCTTCTACCGGATGATGCTCGAGATGGACAACGGCCCGCAGGCCATCGCCGACATGGCGCACCAGCTCGGCATCCCCGAGGAGATCCCCGGGGTCGGCGAGACCCTGACCGAGCCGGGCGGCGTCGGCCCCAACTACGGCATCGTGCTCGGGCAGTACCAGTCCCGCGTGATCGACATGGCGTCGGCGTATGCGACGCTCGCCGCGTCCGGCACCTACCACGAGCCCTACTTCGTGCAGAAGGTCGTCACCGCCGACGGCACGGTGCTGCTCGACCGCGGCACCCCGGCCGGGGAACAGCGGGTCGACGAGGCCGTCGCCGACAACACCACCGCCGCGATGATGCCGATCGCCGCGTACTCCAACGGGCACGCCCTCGCCGGCGGCCGGCCGTCCGCCTCCAAGACCGGCACCGCCCAGCTCGGGGACACCGGCTCGAACAAGGACGCCTGGATGGTCGGCTACACGCCGTCGCTGTCCACGGCCGTGTGGGTCGGCACCGAACAGGGCCTGCCCCTGGAGAACAGCTGGGGCGGCATGATCTACGGCTCCGGCCTGCCGTCGGACATCTGGAAGGACACGATGGACGGCGCCCTCGACGGCACCGACGTCGAGAAGTTCCCGACGCCCGAACCGATCGCCGGACAGGCCGGCGTGCCGGCGTACTCCGCGCCGGCGCCGCCGAAGACCACGACGCCGACCCCCACGACGACCGAGCGGACGACGCCGGAGCTGCCCACGCCGCCGGAGATCACGACCCGCAACGTCGAGATCCTCCCGGGCGTGACCATCCCCATGCCGGGGGTGGCGCCGCAGACGACCACGCAGCGGGTGCCCACGCCGACTCCCACCACGGAGGCGGACACGCCGGGCTTCGGGACACAGGACGACTCGACCGGCACCGGTGAAGACCAGCAGTCCGGCAACAGCCGGTTCCAGGAGGACCCCGTCGGCGCCACACCCGGCGGGTAGCCTCGCGGGGTGACCGAGAAGAGAGAGCTCGCGTCGCCGGGTCCGCTCGTCGCAGACCGCCGATCCGCGGACTGGCGCGACGCACCCGGATGGACCGACCCGACGGTGTCGCGCCTGTCCACCGTCATCGGCGGACCCGTCGGGCGGTACGCCCTGCTCGGACGCACTCGCTTCTTCACGCCGCTGCGCGCGATGCTGCTCCTCGCGGTGGTGTTCCTCGCCCTCGGCTGGTTCACCAAGGCCGCCTGCATCCAGCAGGGACCGGTCGGCGAGGGCGGCGCGCTCGGACTGGACTGGAGCGACAACCGGCAGTACGTCGCCATGTGCTACTCCGACGTCGTGCCGCTCTACGGCGCCGAACGCCTGAGTACCGGCGCCTTCCCGTACAAGACGTCGTGGGAGGAGCCCGGCCCGGACGGGCAGACCCAGGTCCGGTACATGGAGTATCCGGTCCTCGCCGGCCTCTACCAGTACGTCTCGATGCGGGCCGCGAAGGCCTGGGACGCCACGTCGTGGCTTCCGGGCGGCCTGCAGGTGGCGATCTACTTCGACATCGTCGCCGTCGGTCTCGCCATGGCCTGGCTGGCCACCGTGTGGGCCACCGCCCTCTCCGCCGGCCGCCGCATCTGGGACGCGGCGCTCGTCGCCGCCTCGCCGCTGGTCGTCGTGCACGCCTTCACCAACTTCGATGCGCTCGCCACCGCGTTCGCGGCCGGCGGGTTGCTGGCCTGGGCGCGACGGCGACCGGTGCTCGCCGGGGTGCTGCTCGGACTCGGTGCCGCCACCAAGCTGTATCCGCTGCTGCTGTTCGGCCCGCTGTTGCTGCTGTGCCTGCGCACCGGGAAGCTGCGGGCGCTCGGGCAGGCGGCCGGTGCCGCGGCCGTCGCGTGGCTCGTGGTGAACCTGCCGATCATGGTCCTCTACCCGCGCGGCTGGGCCGAGTTCTTCCGGCTCAACACCGACCGCGGCGCGGACCCCGATTCGATCTACAACGTCGTGCGGTCGCTGACCGGCTGGTCCGGCTGGGACACCTCCACGCTGAACTCGGTGTCGCTGCTGCTGTTCGCCGTGGCCTGCGCGGGCATCGCGTGGCTTGCGTGGACGGCTCCGCGCCGCCCCCGCCTCGCCCAGCTGTGCTTCCTCGTGGTTGCCGCGTTCCTGCTCACCAACAAGGTGTGGAGCCCCCAGTACTCGCTGTGGCTGGTGCCGCTCGCCGTGCTGGCTCTGCCGCACCGGCGGATCCTGGTGGCGTGGATGACGATCGACGCCCTCGTCTGGGTGCCGCGCATGTACTTCTATCTCGGCGCCGAGAACAAGGGCCTGCCCGAGCAGTGGTTCACGACCACCGTCCTGCTGCGCGACCTCGCGGTCGTGGCGCTGTGCGCGCTCGTCGTCCGGCAGATTCTCCGGCCGGCCGAAGATCTCGTGCGCTACGGCTTCGTCGACGACCCCGTGGGTGGCGTGCTCGACCATGCCCCCGACGCTCCCCCGCGCCGGCTCCCGGGCCGTCTCCGTCCCGGCATCCGGCGGACATCACCTCCCGAATCGGCCGATCGGCAGACACCCGCGACGAGCACCGTCCCGTAGCCCCGGCCCGAGCCGCGCGCGACGGGTGCTGTCTGCGCGCGTAAAAACTTGCGCGGGAAGCATTTTCGCGCGCGAGTGCTCGTCCGCGACGAGCGCCGTCTACACGCGGAGTTCGTTGAAGGGCGCGACGGGGAGGTTGCGGACGACGAACCAGCCCAGCACGACCCACAGCACGAGCTGCGGCGCCCACCGCCACTGGTACCACTGGGCGATCCGGTGGCCACGGACCCGGCCGGCCGTCCACACGGCGAACGACCACCCCAGGAGAAGCACGGCGAGCACCCCGAGCGCGTTGTACCGCAGGGCGGCCGGAACATCGAGATGCAGCAGCGAATACAGCATCCGCGACGATCCGCACCCGGGACACCAGACGCCGAACAGGACGCGGGTCGGGCACGGCGGGATCGGGCCGCCCGGCGTCGTCGGGTCGGCCCACGCGACGGCCGCGCACACACACGCCGACACGGCCGCCACCCCGACGGGTGCGGCGAGCCGGGCGGCGAGCGTCTGCACGACCGGATGCCTCAGTAGCTCGACGACGAGACCGCCGCGGCGAGGACGACGATGTAGAAGACGACGATCACCACCCACACCGCCACGCTCGCCACCACCGACCAGATCGCCCACTTCTTCGCGTCGTCGGCCGCCCGGCGTGCGGCATCGAACTGGCCCTGCGCCCACAGGGAGTTGACCTGGCTCGCCTTGATGATCGAGACGACACCGAGCGGCAGGCAGCACAGGATCGTCGTGAGAATGCCCCATACCAGGTTGTTCTCGGGCGGCGGCCCGAACTGCGGGCCGGGGTAGTACCCGTATCCGCCCGGCGGGGGATAACCGCCCGGATTGTTCGGCGGGTACTGCGGATAGTCGCTCATCGTCGTCCTCGATCACCCCATCGGGATCCCAGCCTGTTCCGGGGTCCCCCCGCGCGGAAGGGTAGACCAGCCGCGGTCACCTGGCGAGGCGGTCGGCCACCCGCGCCTCGAGACCCACCCGGGCGGCCGGCCAGTCGTCGTCGGTCATCGCGAACAGCGCGGTGGTGCGCCAGCTGCCGTCGCGGCGCCGCCGATGCTTGCGCAGCAAGCCCTCGAACCCGGCGCCGAGCCGGGTGATCGCCGCGCGCGACTGCGCGTTGTGTTCGTCGGTGTGCCACTCCACGCGGACCGCGCCGAGAACGTCGAAGGCGCGGCGCAGCAACAGCAGTTTCGACTCGGGATTGGCGGCGCCACCGTGCACCGCGCGCGAGAGCCACGTGTGCCCGACCGCCAGCGTCCGGTGCCGGGGATCGATCAGGTAGTACGACGTGGTGCCGACAACGGCGCCGACGGACTTGTCGACGACCGCGTACGGCAGGCGGTCCGGATCGTCGAGCGCGGTACGGACGAACGCGTCGGCGTCGTCGCGTGTCCGGAGGTCGGCGGACGTCCACCGGAAGATCGCGTCGGCATCGTCGACGGCCGCGAGCAGGCCGGGCGCGTGTCCCGCGGCCAGCGGTTCGAGGCGAATCCGCGTGCCGTCGAGCACCGGCTGCTCGTACCAGGCCGTGCTCATCCGGGTTTTCCGCTCATCGCCGGCATCCGGGGCCGCTCCTCGTCGGGTGGGGTCGGGTCGGGCCGGCGCAGCGGCGCGCCGGCGAACACGAAGAACAGTACGACGAGCAGCACGGCCCGGCCCCACACCCCGACGAGGGTGAGCAGCAGCGGGATCGTGGTGTCGGTCCGGGTCATGGTCGCGTCGAACCACAGGAACACGCCGATGCCGATCGCGAGGTCCACGGTGAGGTACGAGACGATCAGCGGCCACCGCACCCGCAGCAGCACCAGGAACGGCAGCAACCACAGGGTGTACTGCGGCGAATGCACCTTGTGCAGCAGCAGGAATCCGCACAGCATCGCGGCGCCGACCGCCACCCAGGGATAGCAGCCGTCGCGACGGTACCGCCGCCACCCCAGCCACAGCGCCAGCGCGAAGGCGGCGCAGATCAGCAACGGCGAGACGACGGAGACGAGGTCGTTGTACTCGGCCGTGACCTCGGTGTCCTGATAGCCCCCGACGAGGGGCCGCAGCCCCCAGTACCAGATCGAATTGCTCGTGGCGTCGGCCGCGCGGTTGCCCTGGAACTCGAACGATGCGCGCCACCCCGGATACCCGAGCAGCGCGAACGGCAGGTTCACGGCGATCACCGTCGCCGCCGCCGCGGCGCCCACCGCCACCGCGCCCCGCACGTCCCGCCGCGGCCCGGGCTCGTCCCCGCCGGTGAGGACGTATGCGATCAGCGGCAGCACGAAGATGCCGGGATACACCTTGAGGCAGAACCCGATGGCGAGCAGGACGGCGGCGATCACCGCGCGGGTGCGCAGCGGCCAGCGGCGCACCCCGAGCACGGCGACGGCCCCGACGGTGGTCGCGACGACGGGCAGGTCCCAGTTCAGGAACGCGTACATCACGAGGGGCGGCGTGGCCGACCAGAGCAGCGCGGCCCACCCGGCCAGCCGGCCGAGGTACCAGGCGACGAGCAGGCCGAACGGTGCCAGCAGCAGCGCGGAGTGCAGGAGGAACTCGGCGTCGGTGTCGGCGCGCAGGGCCCCCACCCACATGAGGATGCCGCTGAGCACCGGGTACTCGACGGTGCCGCCGGTGAGCACGCCGTCGCGGGTGATGCCGCCGTCGAGGAACGGGAACAGGTGCAGGTTGATGCCGCGACCGATCCACAACTGCTGGATGTCGGAGTAGCAGACCGTGGCGTCCTTGACCGCGTCGAAACGCACGCTGCGCCCCTGCGGGTCGAACGGTGGTGCGGCGCAGCGGGCCTTGTTCAGGTAGCCGAGCCACATGGCGAGCGCGCACGTCACGACGGCGACGAGCGCGGGCGTCCGGGAACTCGTGCGCATGTTCTTCACCCTAGGCGAATTTCGCTGGTCAAGGGCGCATCGTGTAGCCTGCATGGGTTGCTGACGCAACGACCCTCCTGTCACGGACCGTCCGTGACCGCCCATAGTCCATAGGAGGTGATGAGGTCTTATGCGTCATTACGAACTGATGGTCATTCTCGACCCCAGCCTGGACGAGCGCACTGTCGCCCCGTCGCTGGATACGTTCCTCAACGTCGTTCGCCAGGACGGCGGCAAGATCGACAAGGTCGACGTGTGGGGTAAGCGTCGTCTCGCGTACGAGATCGCCAAGCACAGCGAAGGCATCTACGCGGTGATCGACATCAGCGCTACGCCCGCCACGGTTGCGGAGCTGGATCGCCAGCTCGGCCTGAACGAGTCGGTGCTCCGCACCAAGGTTCTGCGCCACGGCAAGTGAGTCTGTCGGCGTCCGGCCGTAGGCTCGGGCGCATCAGGACTCCACACACAGCAGGAGGAACCACATGGCAGGCGACACCGTCATCACCGTCATCGGCAATCTGACGGCTGATCCCGAGCTGCGTTTCACCCCGGCGGGAGCTGCGGTCGCGAACTTCACCGTCGCGTCGACGCCCCGCATCTTCGACCGTCAGTCCAACGAGTGGAAAGACGGCGAGGCGCTGTTCCTGCGCTGCAACATCTGGCGCGAGGCGGCGGAGAACGTGGCCGAGAGCTTGACCCGTGGCTCGCGCGTGATCGTGCAGGGCCGCCTCAAGCAGCGCAGCTACGAGACGCGTGAAGGCGAGAAGCGCACTGTCGTGGAGCTCGAGGTCGACGAGATCGGCCCCTCGCTCCGCTACGCGACGGCCAAGGTCAACAAGGCCAGCCGTGGCGGTGGCGGGGGCGGCTTCGGTGGTTCCTCCGGAGGATCGGGTGGGGCTCGTGCCAGCGCGAGCACCGGCGGGGACGACCCGTGGGGCAGCGCGCCGGCGGCGGCGGGCTCCTTCGGCGGGGACGACGAACCCCCGTTCTGATCCGACCTTCGATCGGAACATTCGGAAAGTACGGAGAAAGACCATGCCTAAGGCGCCCGCGCGCGAAAAGGTTTTGAAGAAGAAGGTCTGCACCTTCTGCAAGGAAAAGAACGTGCAGATCGACTACAAGGACACGACGTTGCTGCGTAAGTACGTCAGCGATCGCGGCAAGATCCGCGCTCGCCGTGTCACGGGCAACTGCGTGCAGCACCAGCGCGACGTTGCCATCGCTGTGAAGAACTCGCGTGAGGTGGCCCTGCTTCCTTACGTCTCGACGGCTCGCTAAGGAAAGGGAGGGACACACGATGAAGCTCATTCTCACCGCTGACGTGGACAACCTCGGTGCGCCTGGCGACACCGTCGAGGTCAAGGACGGCTACGGCCGCAACTACCTGCTGCCCCGCGGCCTGGCGATCGTCGCCACCCGTGGTGCCCAGAAGCAGGTCGAGGGCATCCGCCGCGCCCAGGAGGCTCGTGCGGTGCGCGGCCTCGATCATGCCAAGGAGCTCAAGGCCGCCATCGAGGGCCTCGAGAACGTCTCCCTGGCCGTGAAGACCGCCGGGGACTCGGGCAAGCTGTTCGGCTCGGTCACCGCGGCCGACGTCGCCGGCGCCATCAAGGCCGCCGGTGGCCCGGTCGTCGACAAGCGCATCATCGAGCTGCCCAAGGCGCACATCAAGTCGACCGGCAAGCACACGGTCGTCGTGAAGCTGCACCCGGACGTGACCGCGAAGTTCGATCTGAACGTCGTGGCCGCCTGATTCCGGCTCCCGAAGAGCCCTGCACACACTGTGTGCAGGGCTCTTCGTCGTCTTTCCACAGGGGCTGTGGATAACCGCACAGGGGTACCGGTAGGTTTGTGATCCGCGGCACGGCATTCCGGGGCCGGGAGGACGGAACACGCCCGGAAACACATCCGTGGCGACACGCCGAATCGATTGTTCTCCACACCTGTGAAAGTCGATTTTCCCGGTCTGAACAGCAGCGATGCGAAGTGTGAGATGCGTTGTCCCCAGGTTGTCCCCAAGGGGTGCACAAGGCCGTCCTCCCCTTTCCACAATTCATCCACAGTTGTGTGCACAGGCGGATTTGGACGCCGCCCTCCGAGTGCCTAACGTCGAGCGCGCGCGTCCCGGACGACGTGTCGGTGGGGCCGGGTAGAAGTGGTGTCGAGCGCCGGTGGACGGGGTCTGTCCGCGGCGGAGGTGCCGAGAAGGGGAAGGACGGCGTCGCGTGGCTGTAGTAGACGATCGGGGCCATTCCGACTACCCGGGACCGCCCGAGGAGCCGGCCGGCGACTTCGGCCGCCAGCCCCCGCAGGACATGGTTGCGGAGCAGTCCGTGCTCGGTGGCATGCTGCTCAGCAAGGACGCCATCGCCGACGTGCTCGAAGTGCTGCGGCCCGGCGATTTCTACCGTCCCGCCCATCAGGCCGTCTACGACGCCGTCCTCGACCTCTACAGCCGCGGTGAGCCCGCCGACCCCGTCACGGTGTCCGCGGAACTCGACCGGCGCGGAGAACTCCGCCGCATCGGCGGCGCCGCCTACCTGGTGACCCTGACCCAGACCGTGCCCACCGCTGCGAACGCGAGCTACTACGCCGAGATCGTCGCCGAGAAGGCCATCCTCCGCCGCCTCGTCGAGGCCGGAACGCGCATCGTCCAGTACGGCTACGCCGGCTCCGAGGGCCAGGACGTCGCCGAGGTCGTCGACCGGGCCCAGGCCGAGATCTTCGAGGTCTCCGAGCGCCGCACATCCGAGGACTTCGTCCCGCTCGAAGAGCTGTTGCAGCCCACCATGGACGAGATCGACTCGATCGCCAGCCGCGGCGGCATCTCCCTCGGTGTGCCCACCGGATTCGCCGAGCTCGACGAGGTCACCAACGGTCTCCATCCCGGGCAGATGATCATCGTCGCCGCCCGTCCGGGCGTCGGTAAGGCGCTGGCCCTCGACACTCCCCTGCCCACCCCCGGCGGTTGGTCGACCATGGGCGAGGTCGCCGCCGGCGACGAACTCCTCGACGCCCACGGCCGCCCCACCCGGGTGCTGGCCGCCACCGAGGTGCTGCACGGCCGGCCGTGCTTCGAGGTGGAATTCTCCGACGGCACCGTCCTCGTCGCCGACGAACAGCACCAGTGGGTCACCTCCGACGGCGGCCCGTCGCGCGTGCGCACCACCGGGGAGATCGCCGCGTCCCTCGCGGACGGTCACGTCGTCGGCAATGTCGCCGCGCTGCAGCTGCCCGTCGCCGATCTGCCCGTTGCCCCGTTCACCCTCGGCGCCTGGCTCGGCGGCCCCTCCGCCGATCCCCACGTGCACATGCGGGTGCAGGGCGAGGGCGGGTTCGCCGAGGAACTCATGACGCTCGGCGCCCGCATCCCCGGCGCCTACCAGCGGGCAGCGGAACGGCAGCGGCGCGAGCTGCTCGCCGGTCTGCTCGACGCCGGCGGCCACGTCGGTGACGACGGCACCGTCCGCTTCGAATCCGACTGCGCCCGTCTGCGCGACGACGTCGCCGAGCTCCTGGCCGGCCTCGGCTACACCTGCACCACCACCGGTTCCACGGTGCGCTTCGCCACCGACGACGACGTCTTCGTCCTCCCCAGCAAGGCCAAGGCACACAAGGAGACCCGCACGGCGGTGCCGCGGGAACGCCGCATCGTCGCCGTCCGCCCCGTCGAGTCCGTGCCGGTGCGGTGCGTCGAGGTCGACGGCGAGCACCTGTACCTCGCCGGACGGTCCATGATCCCCACCCACAACTCCACGCTCGGCATGGACTTCCTGCGGTCCTGCTCCGTCAAGCACGGCATGGCCTCCGTCATGTTCTCCCTCGAGATGGGCAAGACCGAAATCGTCATGCGGCTGCTCTCGGCCGAGGCGAAGATCAAGCTCGGCGACATGCGTTCGGGCCGCATGACCGACGACGACTGGACCCGGCTCGCCCGGCGGATGAGCGAGATCAGCGAAGCGCCGCTGTACATCGACGACTCCCCCAACCTGACGATGATGGAGATCCGCGCAAAGGCGCGGCGCCTCAAGCAGAAACACGACATCCGGCTGATCGTCGTCGACTACCTGCAGCTGATGACCTCCGGTAAGAAGGTCGAGTCCCGCCAGCAGGAGGTCTCCGAATTCTCCCGTAGCCTCAAGCTTCTCGCGAAGGAGCTCGAGGTCCCGGTGGTCGCGATCTGTCAGCTCAACCGTGGCCCCGAGCAGCGCACCGACAAGAAGCCGATGGTCTCCGATCTTCGCGAGTCGGGTTGCCTCACTGCGAGCACCCGCGTCCTGCGCGCGGACAACGGCTGCGAGGTCACCCTCGGCGAGTTGCTGGCCAGTGGTGAACAGCCCGTCGTCTGGTCGCTGGACGAGCGCATGCGTATGGTCGCCCGCCCGATGACCAAGGTGTTCCCGAGCGGACGCAAGGAAGTGTTCCGCCTGACGCTCGACTCCGGGCGTCAGGTCGAGGCCACCGCGAACCATCCCTTCCTCACCGTGGACGGGTGGATTCCCCTCGGCGAGCTGACGGCCGGGGAGCGCGTCGCAGTACCCCGCGCGGTTCCTGCCCCCCTCGAGACGCACGCCGTCTCGGAGGACGACGTCGGCGCCCTGGCTGAGCGCACCGTCGCCGATAGCTCTGTTCCGCCACAGGCATTCTCGCTGCCGAAGGAACAGATCGCCGCGCTCGTGTGCCACGTCTGGGAGGGCAACGGGATCGTCGCGTGGGACGCGGTCGAAGGACGAGCCGCTGTCCGGTATCCGTCCGCAGACCGGCGCCTCGCCGACGACCTGGCCCGCCTTCTCCTGCGAATCGGTGTCTTCGCTCGGATCGCCGCGGCCGGAACAGGCTCGGGCTGGGATGTTGTCGTCACCGGTCCGGAGAATCAGGCCGTCTTCCTGCACGACGTGGGTGCACACGGCACTGCGGCGCAGTGGGTGCTCGCTCAGCTCGGGCCGAAGCTCGTACGCCACGACGCCGACACCCTGACACCCGACGTCGAGGCGACGCTGAGCCGGCTCCTCGCAGTCGAGGAGCTCGCCCCCCGTGAGCTGGTCGCGGCCGCGGCTTCGCGGTCCGCAGGGGGTTCGCGATCGAGTCTGGCCCAGGTGGCGGGCGTCCTCGACACCGCCGACATCGAAATGCTCGCCACCAACAATGTGTACTGGGACGAGATCGTGTCCGTCACCAGCATCGGTGAGCAGGACGTGTTCGACGGGACCGTCCCGGGCACACACAACTTCGTTGCCGACGGCATCTCGGTGCACAACAGTCTCGAGCAGGACGCCGACATGGTGATCCTGCTGCACCGGCCCGACGCATTCGAACGTGACGACCCGCGCGGCGGCGAGGCGGACCTGATCCTCGGCAAGCACCGCAACGGTCCGACCGCCACCATCACCGTCGCGCACCAGCTGCACCTGTCGCGGTTCGTGGACATGGCGCGGGGCTGAGAGATCCGGTTCGCATCACTTAGCGACGTCCGACGGATTCGCTCACCGATTCGGAATCTACCCACGCAATTGACGCGGCAAATTCCGAATCAGTGAGCAAGTTTCGAGTGTTACCGCACCGGCCGGCTCGTCGACAGCGCGAGGGCGCCGAGTACGCCGACGGCGGCGAAGGCGTAGAAGCCCCAGGGGTAGGCGACGCCGGCCTGCAGCAGCGCGCCGCCGAGGATCGGACCGCAGATCGCGCCGATGCGGCCCACGCCGGCGGACCAGCCGAGCGCCGTGGCGCGTGCCTCGGCCGGGTAGGCCGCGCTCGTGAAGGCGTAGACGAGTACCTGGGAGCTGAAGACGAAGCACCCGGCGAGGAACACCAGCACGTAGACGCCGTAGGCGAGGTTGATGCTGAGCGTGGCGAGGAACAGCGCGGCGAGCGTGAACCATGCGATGCCCGCGGTGCGGGCACCGATCCGGTCGGCGACGCGGCCGGCGACGAGCAGGCCCGCGACGGCACCGGCGTTGAGCACGAGCAGCAGCGACAGCGACGCACCGAGGTCGTATCCGGCTTCCCGCATGATCGTCGGCAGCCAGGTGTTGAGGCCGTAGACCAGGAGCAGGCCCATGAATGAGGTGACCCAGATGGACACGCTGGTGCGCAGCAGCTGCGGCGAGAACAGAGTCCGCACCGGCGATCCCGGTTTCGAGGTCTTCGCGACATCCGCGGGGCAGTCGGTGTCCGACGGCACCGTGGTCACATCGATGGGCGGAAGTCCGTAGTCGGCGGCGATGCGCTCGGATTCGTCGTGCCGGCCTCGCACCGACAGGTAGGCCGGCGACTCGGGCAGGTAGCGGATCATCAGCGGGACGAGGACGAACGCCGGCAGGGTGCCCGCGATGAACATCGAACGCCACCCCGAACTTTCGAGGAGAACGAGGGCCAGCAGCGCGGTCGCCACGGCGCCGACGTGATAGCCGGTCATGACGGTCGTCGACGCGGATCCCTTTTTGCCGGGCATGAATTCGGCGACGATCGCCAACGCGGTGGGCAGTGCGCCGCCGAGCCCGAGACCCGCGAGGAAGCGCAGGCCGCCGAGCATCTCCGGCGAGGTCGCGAAAGCACACGCGAGTGTCAGCACCGAGAAGGCGGTGACGGAGAAGATGAGGGTGCGTCGCCGGCCGAGGACGTCGGTGAGGGTGCCGATAGCCAGGGCTCCGAGTGTCATGCCGACCAGGCCGGCGGTCGAGATGACCGTGAGGCCGCCTGCGTCGAGGTTCCAGTCCGGGTAGTCCAGCAACGCCGGATTCACCGCGCCGAGAACGACGAGGTCGAAGCCGTCGAGAAGTACCGCGACCCAGCACAGCGCGACGACGAGACTCGCGGAGCGGGTTGCGTGTCGGGGCGCCTGGGCGGCGGTCCGATCCGAGCTTGTTCGCATAGTGCACACCTGTTCGTAACCGAGTGATCGTTCGGATTGTGACTGCGCGCGCTGCGATACGTCAACTCGGCCGCGGCGCGGGGTCGACCGCGAAAATTGATCAGGTAGAATCTATTTCACTCAGCGAAAACGGCCATTGTGCTTACGGTCCGGGGATGGTGGGGGTCGGGATCCGCTCTGACCGAAAATTCACGCGCCGCACCGGAATTCGCTGCGGCAGTTCAGCGCGCGAATTCCGGTGCGGCGTGCGGATCACGGTCGCCGTCGCGCCGGGGCGGCCCGGGAACCGATCGTTCGAGTGTTGTGGCTCAGGTTCCGGCGTCCGAGGGATGTCGGAACGGGAGATCCTGCAGGTGAACTCGCTCGGGTTCGATGAGCGACACGATCGCTGAGCGCATGGGGAAGTCGCTGCCGATGTAGCGGTTGCTCATTCGGTCCATGATCGCGACCGCTTCGTCGCCTTCGAGTTCCTCGACGACCCGGCCGCGGACGACGACCGACCGATACGGGTTGTGCTCATCGCAGACCGACACGGCGACGCGCCCGTCACGGCGCAGATTGGCGACCTTCCGGTTCTCCTGAGCGGAGAATATCGCCAAGTGATCACCTTCGACCGCGATCCACACCGGGGAGACGTGCGGCGAGCCGTCGGGCATGAGCGTCGCGACGTGCGCCATGTTCCGCGCCCCGAGCAGAGCCCGCACGTCGCCGGACAGATCGGCCATGCCCGGTAGCCTACTCGCGCCGCCGACGGTGCCGAGGCTGTTTGCCGCCGCAGGGGAATCAGCCCGCCGCGTAGCGGGAGAAGGTGATGCCGGAACGGAAGGCGTTCGCTGCGAGCAGGCGCAGCCGCGGCAACGCGAATCCGTCCGGAAACAACCGGCGTCCGCGGCCCTGCACGACGGGATGGACGAACAGCCGGTATTCGTCCACGAGTCCGGCCTCGATCAGGGCGTGGCACAGCGAGATGCTGCCGGTGACCACGATGTCCCGGCCCATGCGCGCCTTCAGGGCGCGTATCGCGGCCAGAGGCTCGGCGGAGAGGACGGTGGTGTGCTGCCACTGCGGATCCGTCACGGTCGAGGACACCACGTACTTCTGCACCTGGTCGAGATACGCGGAGATGCCCGTGGGATCGTCGGTCCGCCCCGGCCAGTAGCCCCGGAAGTCCTCGAACGTCCGTCGGCCGAGCACCAGCGCGTCGGACTCGCTGTCCTGCCGGTGCAGTTCCGCCAGATGATCCGAATTGTCCACCTCCGCCTGACCCTGGGGGTCGAACCAGTCCCCCAGCATCTCGATCGAACCGTCGAGGGTGACGTTCTGGGTGATGGCAAGTGTCCGCAACGGGTCCCTCCTTCCGACGTGATGCCCGTGTCGCTCCGCCTACCGGATACCGACCGCCCGGGCGCCGGGAACTCATCGCGACCACGCCTACGACGCGGACATGTAACACGATTGCCGTCTCGAACGACTTTCCGACCGACGCGTCGACACCACAATCAGGGTCGTCGGCACGGACCGACTTCGGATGGGGATTGACCATGGCACTTGACTGGGCGGTGCGAAACAAGCGGATTGTCGCGGCTGCGGTGGCACCCGTGGCGCTGGGCGCGGCGGCGGTGGTCGCCGTCGCTGTCTCGGAACCGTCGGCTCCGTCGACGGCCCCGACGACGCTGACCGCCTCGGTCACCGAGTGCCACGACATGGTCAGCATCGCGGTCGGCGGGCGCAACGACAGTCCCCGCCCCGGCACCCACGCGATGCTCCTCGACGCCGACGGGAACCCCCTGCCGGCCGCATCGTCCACCGACTTCAGCAGCCCCTGGGTCGACGAGGTCGTGAACGCGCCGCGGGACGACGTGCCCGAGGGTTCCTACTCCGCCGTGTACGTCGAGTACCCGGCGAACATGTCGTCGTACGACGACGCCGTCGAGGCCGGCGTGGACAACGCCGAGACCGTGATGCAGGCGATCCGCCAGGCATGCCCCGACACGAAGTTCGCCGTCGTCGGGTACAGCGAGGGCGCCGACGTGGCGCGCCGCGTGGCGATGGAGATCGGCAACCAGGAAATCGCCGAGGACGGGTCGTACGAGATCGTCGATCCGGATTCGGTCGTGGGTGTGGTCATCCTGGCCGACGCCGGGCGCACGGCGGGTGAGGGACCGTTCCCCGGCGCGGAGGACGAGTTCCGCAACCCGGACGGATTCGACCTCGCCTACCAGTCGGGCCGGAACAGCGCGTCGGGCAGCGGTTCGCTGCCGGGCACCTCGGGGAGCTTCGGGGCGCTGGACGGCAAGGTGGCGTCGTTCTGCTCGGAGGGCGACCTGACCTGCTCCGCTCCGGAGAACATCGCCCTGCTGCAGCTCGCGGTGAACGTAGGACGGCAGTTGAACGTCGACGCGCTCGAGCGCGACGGGCTCACCCCGGAGACCGCGCTGGACGTCGCCACGGTCCTCGGGCGGATCGCCATGGCCGCGTTCGCCGACATCCAGTCGCAGGAGAACTGGATGCAGAGCGACGAGACCTTCCTCGACGTCCTCATCAAGGTGTCGGATCCGTCCTACGAACCGGCCGCCCGCGACGTCGCCTCGACCGGCACGGACGGCGAGATCACCTCCGGTGAGCTGATCGACCTGACCTATCTGCCCGCGAAGCTGCGCAACGAGGTCATCGGATTCATCGCCGACAACGAGAACACCCTCGAGGTGGCGCTGAGCGATCCGTACCAGCAAACCCTCGGTCCGGACACCGGGCACCACTTCGACTACTGGCGCGATTCCGACCCCGAGAACGGAAAGCCCCTGACGTCCGCGCAGTACGCGGCGGCATGGCTGACCCATCTGGCGAAGCAGGCCGAGAGCGGCGAGCTCGACAAGGCCGAGGCCGAGGCGACCGCTCCGCAGCTCGTCGTCTCGTCGAAGCCGATCGATCCGGCGCCGCTCCCGCCGACGACGGACGGCGACGTGGAGAAGGCCGCCGCCGGGGCCACCACGACCACGCCGACGACCACGTCGTCGACCCCGGCGTCGCCGACTCGGGCCGCGGCCTCCTCGTCGGCTTCGCCGGCACCGGTGCCGCCCGTCCCGGCTGCGGCCCCGGCTCCCTCGCCCGCGGCCCCGGCTCCCTCGCCCGCAGCGCCGTCCCCGCTGCCGGCCGTGGAGCCCCTGCCTGCCGTGGAGCCGCTGCCGACCGTCGAGCCGACGACCGTCGCCCCGACGACCGCGGAGTCGAGTGCCCCCGGGACCACGACGCCGGCCGCAACCACCACCCCGACGACCACGCCGGTGCCTCAGCCGTAGGCCGGCTGAGGGCTCGCCTCGCGGATCGCCCTGGCCCTGGTCGTCGACGCGACGACCAGGGCCAGGGCGGCGAAGGCGGGCAGCGGATGGCCGAGCAGAGTCGCGACGGCGAGGTCGGCGGCCACCGCGCCGGTCGCCATGGCGAAGACCCACGGCGGCGCGGCGGGCAGCTTCGCTTTCCCGGCCGACCACGGGGTGCGGCCCCACGGTTTCGCGACCGACAACCACGCCTGGAACGCGAGGGCGCTGATCATCAGAGCGGTGCCCGCGATCATCGGTCCCGCCGGTCCGGACGTGCCGTCGCGGACGGCGGCCACCGAGCCGTTCAGGCCCGCCGACAGCAGGAAGATCCCCAGGTTCACCTGGACCACGGTGAGGACGAACTTGATCGCCACCCACCAGTAGCGCAGGAATCCCCACGGCGTCGCCGCCGCGAGGAGAAAGCCCGTGAATGCCGACGTGTTGGCCAGCGGAGCGAGCAGCGTGCCGTCGAGGTGCTGCGCCATGGTCGTGCCGGCCACCCGCACGGCGGGATCCACCGCGGTGCGGCTCAGCGTCAACAGGACGAGCAGCGCGAGGGCCTGGCCCATCCATCCCACGGACGTGACCACGTGCAGCCACACCGTCGCCTGCCGCCACCGCTGCCCCGGACGCTTCGCCATATGGTCCACTGTCGTCCGGCAGGCGCCGCAGAGTAATCCGGGATCACCCGGAGAATCCCCCTGAAATCCGGTGCCCCGGGTTCAGCCGTGCTCGATGTACGACTCGAGTTGGTCGCGTTCGCACTGCAGTTCGTCGATCCGGCTCTTCACGATGTCACCGATGCTGACGATGCCTACCAGGTGGCCGTCCACCACGACGGGCAGGTGCCGGATCCGGCGTTCGGTCATGGTCTCGGCCAGGCTGTTCACCGTGTCGGTGGGCAGGCACGTGGACACCGTCGTGCTCATGATGTCCCGGACACGGGCGTCGAGCAGGGCGGGACCGTGCTGGTGGAGCCGGCGCACGACGTCGCGTTCGGAGACGATGCCGATCACGGCGTCGCCCTCCACCACGACGAGGGCGCCCACGTTGTGGCGGGCGAGTTCGCCGATCATCTCGTCGACCGAGAGGTCCGGATCGACCGTGGCCACGACCGGCCCCTTGTTCCGCAGCACGTCCGCGATCCGCATCCGGGCACCCCGATCCATCCGCTCCCAGTCATCCGCCGTGACGGCGATCGATGGTTGTCGATCTTATTCCTGCAGGTCGACGAGACCCCGTGTGGTTATCCAGTCGTGACTCGATGGGCCGTACCGCGCGTCGGATCGTTATCCGGTGGCGTCGCCCATCACCGCGCCCTCGCGACGGGGGTCCGCGCCGCCGACCCATCCCGACTCGTCCCGGCGGAGCGCACTCAGTCCGCTGGACTGCGGGAGCACCGCCACCTGATGGCCTCGCGCGCGCAGCTCGGCCACCAGCGGATCGCGTGCGCCGTCGTCGCTGCCGTCGATCGCCGGATGCTCGCCCCCGACCCCGGTGACCGGGGTGTTCGCCGCGCCGAACGCTACCGCCGACACCGCCTGCTGCGGGTCCAGGCCCCAGTCGAGCATCCCGACGAGCGTCTTGACCACGTACTGGATGATGACGGAACCGCCCGGCGAGCCGACGACGATGCGCAGGTCGCCGCGGCTGCCGTCGGGATTGCGATCGAAGACGAGCGTCGGCGCCATCGAACTGCGCGGTCGCTTGCCCGGTTCGACGCGGTTGGCCACCGGCACCCCGGCCTTGTCCACGGGTTCGGCGGCGAAGTCCGTCAGCTGGTTGTTCAGCAGAAAGCCGTCGACCATGTGGAACGACCCGAACGCCGATTCGATCGTCGTGGTCATCGAGGCCACGTTGCCGTATTCGTCGGCGATGGAGATGTGGCTGGTGCCGTGTTCGCGATCCTGTGGTGGGGTGCCCAGGGGCACCGGCCCGAAGTCGCCGGGTTGTGCCGTGCCCATGCTCCGGCCCGGGTCGATGAGGCCCGCACGCCCGCGCAGGTAGTCGTCGTCGAGCAGCGTCTGCGGCGAATTGCCGGGCAGGGGAACGAAGTCCGAGTCCGCCACGTACTTGTCGCGGTCCGCGTACGCGAGACGCTCGGCCTCGGAGATCAGGTGCACGGCGTCGGCGGTCGGCTCGCCACCGTTCTCGTCGACGTCGGTCGGTCCCAGCGCGGACAGGTCGAAGTTCCCGAGGATGCCCATCGTCGCCGCCACCGCGATCCCGCCCGAGGACGGGTTCGGCATGCCACAGACCTCGTGCGCCCGATACGGCGTGCAGAGGGGGGTGCGCTTCTTCACCTCGTAGCCGGCGAGGTCGTCGACCGTCATCGTCCCGGGGGTGCGGCTGCCCGCCTCGGTGGCGGTGGCGTCGACGATGTCCCGGGCGAGGGCTCCGGTGTAGAAGGCGTCGGCGCCGCCGGACGCGATGGCGCCGAGCGTCTTCGCCATGGCGGGGTTGACCAGGACGGTGCCCGCGGTCTTGGGCGTGCCGTCGGGGTTCAGGAAGTACGCCCGCGCCTCGTCGTCGACGGCGAGGTCGGACGCCGAGTCGGCGATCGACTCGGCCATCCGGTCGCTGATCACCACCCCGTCGTCGGCGAGGGAGATGGCCGGGTCGAACAACCGGGCCCACTCCGTGCCCCCGTGTTCGCGGTGCACCTCCTCGAGCAGGCGCACCACTCCGGGCACCCCGATCGAGCGGCCGCTGGCCCGGGCGTCGGGCCGGGGCGCGGTGCGGTCGGTGTCGCTGATCCAGCGCAGGTAGTTCTCGGTGGCCGACATCGGTGCCGTCTCCCGGCCGTCGTACGCCTGCACCTGCCCGGTCTCCGCGTCGTAGTAGAGCAGGAAGGCGCCGCCGCCGATCCCCGACGACTGGGGCTCCACGAGCCCGAGCACCGTCTGCGCGACGACCAGCGCGTCGGCGACGGTGCCGCCGTCGCGCAGCACCTTGCACGCCGCCTCCGTCGAGACCGGGTTGGCGGTGGACACCGCGTACGACGCGGTCGTCACCGCCGTCATGTCGTCGCGGTAGCCGGTGGCGACCTCGGGGTTTGTGGCCAGGTCCCTTTCGGACGTCGACGGGGCAGGCGGCGCGGCGGACAGCGGGGTGCCGTTGGGGACGTGGATGCATTCGGTGGTCCCCGACGAGTCGTCCCCGGCCGACGTGCAGGCGCCGAGCAGCGCGACGTACAGTGCCGCGGCGATCGCGACGCGGATCGTGGAGCCCACCTTCGCCACCGGTGTCATCTCGCCGACGGTAACAGCGGCCACCGGTGCCCGAAGTGCTTCCCGCGAGATCCGTTTCGGCCGGGCCGTCGTGCCGGGCCACCGCGTCCAGCCGCGAACCTTCCGGTCACCCGCGTGCGGCACGACTGTTGTGTGTGGCCGATCGGCGCGCGGCTGTGGAGCGTATCCGCTATCCCAGCAGCACAATTCCGGTGAGGGCGATCGCCGAGACCCACACCGTGGATGCGGCGGCGAGCGCGAAGGGCCGCCAGCCCACGCCCCGCAGGACGTCGATGCGTACGGCGGCGCCGAGCGCGAACATGGCGGCGGTGAGCAGCGCCGTCTGCGTGAGCCGGGCGACGTCCAGAGCCGGGTCGGGGAGCAGGCCGGTGGCGCGCAGGGCCACGCAGCCGAGGAAGCCGAGCAGGAACAGCGGCACCAGCGGGGGCCGCCGCATTTCGGTCTGCTCGCGGCTGCGGCGGCGGGACACCGCGCCGATCCAGGCGACCACGGGCGCGAGCATCGCGACCCGGGCGAGCTTCACGGTCACGGCCACCGCAAGGGCACTCGCGCCCAGCGCCCCGGCGTTGCCGGCGTCCACGGCTTCCCCCGCGGCGACGACCTGCGCCACCTCGTGGATCGCGGCGCCGGCCCACATGCCGGCCTGGGTGGTGTCGAGTCCCAGCGCGGAGGCCGCGAGCGGCAGGCCGGGGATCATGGCGGTGCCGAAGACGACCACCAGTGCGACGGCGGTGACCACGTGCTGCTTGCGAGCGTCGACGACCCCGTCCACCGCGGCGACGGCGGCGGCGCCGCAGATCGAGAAGCCGCAGGCGACGAGCAGGCGCTGCGTCCAGTCGAGCCCGAGGATCCTGCCCAGTGCCATCGTTCCGGCGATGCCGCCGACCACCACGGCCACGACGAGGCCGAGCACGCCCCAGCCGAGGGCGAGCACGTCGGTGACGAGGAGTTGCAGACCGAGGAGGGCGACCCCGATCCGGAGCAACCGGCGCGAGGCCACGGCCAGGCCGGGTTCGGTGGACGCCGGGAGCGAGGTCGTGTTGGCCAGGAGTGCGCCGAGGACGATGGCGATCAACAGGGGGCTGATGCCCCCGGCGAGCCGGGCGGCGACGAGGGCCGCCGCTGCCGCCGCGGCACAGACGGCGAGGCCCGGAAGCGGAGCGCGCAGGCGTACCGCGGCCGGGGCCGAGAGCGCCTGGAGAGAAGTGGCCATGGTCTCCACCCTGGCGGGTGGCGCGCGTCGCGGATAGACGGTGTTTCGGCATCACCTCATATCGATTCGATATGAGACGGGGCCGCGGTAGGCATGGCCGCGCCGCCGCGAAGCGAACTTCATCGCCGGTGTGCGAGCGCCCGCACCGCGACGTCTCCCGCGGTCTGCAGCGCCTGCACGAGCACGATCAACACCACCACCGCGACCATCAGGACCGGGGTGTTGAAGCGCTGGTACCCGTAGACGATGGCGAAGTCGCCGAGCCCGCCGCCGCCGACGACCCCGGCCATCGCGGAGTAGCCGACCAGCAGAACCGCGGTGAGGGTGGCGCCGGAGATCAGAGACGAAAGCGATTCGGGAAGAAGTACTTTGGTGACGATCTGCCGGTTCGAGGCCCCCATGGCCCGGGCCGCGTCCACCCGCCCACGCGGAACCTCTCGCAGCGCGCTCTCGACGATGCGGGCAAAGAACGGGATCGCGCCGATCGTCAAGGGGACGAGCGCGGCGGTCGGCCCGATCGCAGTCCCGACCACCAGACGGGTCACACCGATCAGCGCGATCAGCAGGACCAGGAACGGCAGCGAACGGAACACGTTGACCACGGCCCCGACCACGAGATACAGCGTGCGGATCGGGCGCAGCCCGTCCGGCGCGGTCACGTGCAGCAGAACACCCACGAGCACCCCGCCCACGACGGTGAGGAGGAAGGCGACGCCCACCATGTAGAGGGTGTCGAGCGTGGCGGCCCACACCTCGGGCAGGGCGTCGTACCAGCTGAGTTTGTTCATGCCCCGACCCTCGCCACGACGCCGGTCGTCCACGCGACGGTGACGTCGGGCAGGGCGGCGAAGAATCGGTCCACCGCGTCGCGATCCACGTCGCCGTCGAAACGCACGTGCAGCTTGCCGATGTCGGTACCGGCGACACGGTCGACCCGGCCGCCGACGACCGCGACGTCGACCCCGACGTCGCGGGAGAGCCGGGACAGCCACGGCGTGGCGACGGCAGAGCCGCGGGCGGTGACGAGCGCGGTCACGTCCCCGTTCTGCTCGCCGACGCCCGCCGGCAGCAGCGCATCACCGAGGCGGGAGACGGGGTCGGCCACGAGATCGGCCACGGGACCGGATTCGACGATGCGGCCCCCGTCCAGCAGCGCCGCCGACGTGCAGATCCGGCGCACCACGGACAGCTCGTGGGTGACGACGACGATGGTGACGCCGAGGGTCCGGTTGACGGTCGCGATCAGATCGAGCACCTGCTCCGTGGTGGCCGGGTCGAGGGCACTGGTCGCCTCGTCGCACAGCAGGACGTCGGGCTCGGCGGCGAGTGCGCGCGCGACGCCGACGCGCTGCTGCTGCCCGCCGGACAACTGCGAGGGGAAGGCGTCCCGCTTGTCGGTGAGCCCGACCAGCTCGAGCAACGTCTCGGCCCGGTCCCGTCGCTCCGCCCTCCGTACGCCGGCGACCTCGAGCGGAAACTCGACGTTCGCGCGGACGGTGCGGGAGTGCAGGAGGTTGAACTGCTGGAACACGGTGCCGATGCGGCGACGGGACGCGCGCAGCCGGCCTTCGGACAGGTGCGAGAGGTCCTCGCCGCGCAGGAGGATGCGTCCGCTCGTGGGGCGTTCCAGCAGGTTCAGGCACCGCAGCAGCGTGGACTTGCCGGAACCGCTGGGGCCGACGATGCCGAAGACCTCTCCCTCGTCGATCCTCAGGTCGATTCCGCGGAGTGCGTCGATCGTGCCGGTGCCGCCCGTTGCCGGGTACGACTTGGTGAGTCCGTCGACGACGATCACGCGCCGACCTCGTGGACGGGTACGACCGCGCCGTCGTAGTTCTCGGCGATCCAGGCGGCGACCTCGGGCGACTCGAGGGCGGTGACGGCGGGATCGGACGCATCCTCCGATCGCACCACGAGGATGTTCTCGAACGGGTTGTTGTCGACGGATTCCCGCACGATGCTGTCGTCCGCGGGGTTGAGCCCCGCTTCGAGCGCGTAGTTCGAGTTGACGACCGAGGCCGTGATCGCCGGATCGTCGACGGTGCGCGCGAGCTGCGCGCGTTCGAGCTCGACGAATTTCAGGTTCTTCGGATTCGAGACGATGTTCGCGGCAGTGACCGTCGCGATGTCCGCTTCGGACAGCGGCTTGTCGAGTTCGAGCAGGCCCGCCGACTCCAGGAGGTAGAGCGCACGCGCGAAATTGGTCGTGTCCTTCGGCAGCGCGATCGTGTCGCCGTCCTTCAGGTCCGCGACCGCGGCGATCTTGTTCGAGTACAGGCCGAGCGGTTCGAGGTGTACGGCGGCGACCGACTCGAGGTTGTCCACGCCCTTCTGCTGCTGCCAGTCGGCGAGGTACGGGTGGTGCTGGAAGAAGCTGGCGTCGACGTCACCGGCTTCGAGCAACTCGTTCGGGTCCACCTCGCCGGTCACGGGCTTGATGTCGAGGACGACGTCGCCGAGCGCACCGGATTGCCGCACGTGTTCCAGGATTTCGACGTGCGGTGTCGCGGAGGCGGAGATCACGAGCGTGTCCTCACCGGTCCCGGAGGCGGAGCAGGCGGCCAGCCCGGTGGCCAGGGCGACGGCGGAGACCACGGACAGGGTGCGGCGCAGAGTCATTCGGAGTGTTCGCTTTCGTCGAGATCGCCGGGCCGGCCGGCGAGGAGGGGGGAGTTCGAGAGGTCGGCGTGATGGCGCTCGGTGACGTTGGGGTGTGCCCGCAGCCGTGACTTGAGCGCGTTGAGCCCGTACACGGCGTGCAGGGCGTCACCGTGCTCGTCCGCACCCACCCCGCGGGCCTCGGCGGCGAGTGCGCCGGGCAGCGGCACATGCGGCAACGCCTGATCCAGTGCGGGATTGAGGAAGAACGGCAGGGATACCCGGTCGGTGCCGGGAGCCGGCGGAAGGACCCGGTGCGTCGTCGCCTTCAGGTAGCCGCCGGTGGCCAGTTCGAGGAGTTCGCCGATGTTGACGACGAAGTGTCCGGGCAGGGGTTCGACGTCGACCCAGGTGCCGTCGATCTCCACCTGGAAGCCGGTGCTTCCGGGTTCCGGATAGAGCAGCGTGAGAACTCCCACGTCCTTGTGACTGCCCACACCCTGTCCGGTGATCGATCGGTCGTGGCCCGGGTACCGTACGATCTTCAGCAGCGGATCGGGGTCCGCGAACGCGCCGTCGAAGAAATCGGCTGGTGCGGAGAGGGATTCGGACCATGCCCGGAGGAGTCGACGGCCGACCGCGCCGGCCTGCTCGATCCACTGCAGCGCGAGCGTCCGCAGCTGCGGCACCCGGCTCGGCCACAGGTTCGGACCGTGCAGCACCTCCCACGGCCGCTGGGGGTCGAACTGTGCCACCGGAGCCCGTTCGGGGCCGATGTCGAGTTGCTCGCGCCAGTCCACATATCCCTGGGTTCGTTCACCCCCGACGCGGGTGTAGCCGCGGAAATGAGGCGAGTGGGAGTTCTCGATCTCCAGCTTCACGGCGTCGGGCAGGGCGAAGAACGCGCGTGCCGCCGCGATCAGCCGGTCGGCGAGGGCCGGGTCGATGCCGTGGCCGGCCAGGTGGAAGAAGCCGACCTCGTGCGTGACCCGGCGCAGCCGGTCGAGCAGGGCGGCCCGGGTGGCGGCATCGCCGTCGAGGCCTGTGAGGTCGACGACGGGCAGGGTGGTCGAGGGAGGCATCGCAGGGAGTCCTTTCGGGCCACGTCGAGCGCCGGGTGCCCGGGAAACGGGCAACGCGGCACCGGCGGCCGGAGGAGATGTCGGTATCGGGAGACGCGGGTGCGTCCGGTGGGACGGCTGTCAGCGACAACAACACGCCGGGGCGTGCGTGCCCACGACGCGTGCGATCACGACCTGCGCGTGACTGGTGCCGACCATCTTTCCTCCGATGGGCCGCGGGCGCGGCCCGTTCGTGGCGGGAATCCGCCCTCGGTGCTGCCGGACGGTCACGCTATCCAGTGGACGGGTCTCGGACAACCCACGCCCTTTCGGGCGGGTCCGACCTGCACCGATTTCGGATCACGACGATCGCAATCCTGGTCCGCACCCCGGTGCACGGCTACCGTGACGCCGATGCCGAGACGACGACGGCGACGTGTCCGGCCGGGCGCAACGGTTCCGATCACCTCGAGGACAACCCTTCGCGGACGCCCACCGGGACGGCAGACTCTGTAGTTCGTGCGCTTCCAGATCCTCGACATCATCTTCAACCCGCCGCATCCGGTCACCGGCGACGTCGTCGCTCCCGCGGAGCGCCTGAACCGCGTCGTCGAGATGGCCGTGCTCGCCGAGCAGCTCGGCATCGACAGTTACTCGGTCGGCGAACGTCATGCCGGCGACGTGCTCTCGTCCAGCCCGATCGTCGTCCTCGGTGCCATCGCACAGGCCACCGAGCGGATCCTGTTGTCCACGGGTGTGACCGTGCTGTCGGTGCTCGATCCCGTGCGCGTCGCCGAGGATCTGTGCACCGTCGATCAGCTGAGCCGGGGCCGCCTCGAGATCGTCATCGGCAAGGGCAACGAGGTGCTCCAGTACCCCCTGTTCGGCCTCGACATCGGCAAACAGTACGACTACCTCACCGAGAACTACGAACTGCTGCGCCGGCTGCTGCGGGAGGAACACGTCGACTGGTCGGGTGAGTACCGAGCGGCACTCGCCGATGTCACGACGCTGCCCCGCCCGTTCGACGGGCCGTTCCGCATCTGGCACGGATCCGCCACGTCGGCGCGGGCAGTGGACCTGGCGGCGAAGTGGGGAGACCCGATCGTGACGGCCAACGCCCTGCAGCCCCGGGAGAACTACAAGGTCCTGATCGATCGATACCGCGAGCACTACGCCGCACACGGTCACGACCCGGCGAAGGCCTACGTCGGATCGGGTTCGGGCGGGTTGTTCCTCGCAGACACCACGGAGAAGGCGATCGAGGAGTACCGGCCCATCTACGAAGGTGCGGTACGCCAGGCCGACAAGAGGAAACATGATCCGGGCGCCGTCGGCAAGACCACCAGCTTCCGCACGATCGAGGAGGCGGTCGAGCGGGGTCCGGCCCTGGTCGGTTCGCCGGATCGCGTGGCCGAGAAGATCCTCGACTACCACGAGTGCTTCGGCCACGTCCTCCAATCCGTATCCGTCAACCACGTGCTCGACTTCGAACGCCAGAAGGACACCCTGCGTCGATTCGCCGAGGAGGTCGTGCCGCTGGTGCGCGCGGAGATACCGCCGACGACGCTGTGGAGCGAATCCGACACTGAGCGCGCCAGAGGGTTCACCGCCGATTCGCCGGTGGGCAGCCGATAGCGATCCGTCGACCGGCCGGGAACCGGCCAGAAGGGCTCCACTCGTGACCACGTCTCACCCACTCACAGCGAACCCCGGCGCCGGCGCGGATCGGGTGGTCGCTCGCTCCGATGCTCTCGAACGACGCGATGCTCTCGAACGACGCGATGCTCTCGAACGACGCGATGCTCTCGAACGACGCTTCGGTGCTGCCGACACGGCCGGCCCCTGGAACGCGGTGCTGGCGACTCAGCTGGCGCACCGGTCGGTGCGCCGGTTCCTCGACCGTCCCGTCCCCGAGGATCATCTGCGCGCCGTCGTCGCCGCCGCGTCGTCCGCGGCCAGCTCGAGCAATCTGCAGCTGTGGTCCGTCGTCGCCGTCACCGACCGCGAGCGGATCGATGCGCTCGCCACCCTTGCGGGCGATCAGGATGCGGTCCGCCACGCGCCGCTCTTCCTGGTCTGGCTCGCAGACTTCGCCCGCTCGGAGCGCATCGCTACGGTCCACGGCCGAGAACTCGTCAACGCGGACTTCGCCGAGGGCACCCTGCTCGGCGTGGTCGACGCGGCCCTGGCCGCGCAGAATGCCGTGGTCGCGGCGGAATCGGTCGGCCTGGGCACCGTGTACATCGGTGGCATCCGCAACGAGCCCGAGCGCGTCGCCGACGTCCTGGAACTGCCGCAGCGGGTCTTCCCGGTCGTCGGCCTCTCGGTCGGCTTCCCCGATCCGGCGGAGCGGGCCGAGGTCAAGCCGCGACTCGGTTTCGACGTGGTGTGCCACCGGGACCGTTACCGACTCGAGGCGCAGGACGCGGGTATCGCCCGGTACGACACCCGCGCCGAGGACTTCTACCGTGGACAGGGCCTGCCGGGCAGCTGGACCGGGCGAATCGTGGCACGACTGACGGATCCGGGTACCCTGGGATCGCGCCGCCGACTTCGAGACGCGTTGCGCGAAAGGGGTTTCCCGACGAGCTAGGGGCGCCGGCAACCCCGGCACCGCCTCGGCTGTGCCCCGACGAAGACCGTCGGGGACGGCCACGATCGACTGCAGACAGGTGAGGATCGAGCACTATGACCGAAACAGCGTGGAGCCGCAGGCACGTGGACCTGTGCCGCACCCGCTCGTGTCTCTGTGCCTCCTGACCTGAGTACGAGTCTTCCCGATTCCTCCCTCCGTCTCGGTATGTACCTCCTTCAAGGAACGGCTATGTCCCTGTCGATGTCGAATGCCCTCGAATGCTCCGCCACCGCCGCATCGGAGCACGCTCCGGGCGTCCGTGGCGACCAATACCGCTCGGCCCTTCGGCGGCACCCCGCCGGGGTCACGATCGTCACTCTCGAATCCGGCTCCGGCCCGGTCGGGTTCACTGCGACGTCCTTCGCTTCGCTCTCCCTCGATCCGCCGCTGGTCTCGTTCAACATCACCGACACGTCGTCGAGCATCGGCGCCGTCCGCTCGGCCGAGTCGTTGGTGATCCACCTGTTGGGCGAGCATCAGCAGCATCTCGCGCAGCGCTTCGCGCGCAGCGCGGCGGAGCGGTTCTCCGACGAGTCGCTCTGGACCCGAATCGAATCCGGTGAACCCGTCCTGCACGGCACGCCGGTCTGGCTCCGGGTTGTCGTCGACCGGTTGATTCCGCTCGGTGACAGCACTCTGGTCGTCGGTGTCGTGGTTCGTGCGCACGAGGACCCGAATCCGGCGGAGGGAAAGCGTATTCCGTTGCTGTACCACGAGGGTGCCTACCACCGCCCCGTCGCATTGGAGGAGTGAATCATGAGTCGCCTGCCGAGTCTCCGGAACGAGTGTCCGAGCTGTCGCCGCACCGCATCGCCCGTCAGCTCGTCGGATCCCCTCCTCGACCGGAGCCTCACATGGAAATCCTCGACACTCGCAATGACGTAGTCACCGACGCCGGTGCCGAACTCGTTCTCGTCCTGCGACTGCCCGACATCGGAACACACTCCTCGCGTGACCTGGCGGCGCTCGCCGATGCCCTTCGCGAGGCCGCCCAGGATCTGGTTCCGGGCGTGAGCACCCATACGGTGCTCAGCCCGACCCCCATCCCGTTGATCATCGACCTTCCCGCCCGCGACGTCCTGCTCGACGGCCGGCGAGTGCTGCTCAGCCACAGCGAGTTCGAGATCCTCGCCTATCTCGTCCGCAACCCGAGGACCGTGGTGTCCCGGGCCGTCCTGCGTGACCTCGGGAACGGGGTGCGGGAGGTGGACAGTCGTGGCCGGAACGTCGATGTCCACGTCTCCCGGATCAGGACCAAATTGCAGCAGTTCGGCAGCATCATCTCCACGGTCCGCGGCAGCGGATACCGCTTCGACCCGCACCCGGCCGTGCACATCACGGAACTGCTGACGAGGCGGTGCGCATGACGCCCGGGCACGACGACCTCCCCACAGGTCGCCCTTCGGCGGCCGCACGCGAATCGGAGTGCGAGAGGCAAGGTCTACTGCGGCGGCTGTTCGCCGAGGTCCGGTGGCCGGACGTCGCCACCACCTACGCGGTGATAGAGCTGTGCACATGGTGAGCGCGGTCCGACCAGAACCTCCCGGCAGCGCACCGCGCCGGGATATCCCGAATGTGTGTGGAAAGGCCCCTGCGTGAAGACCACCGTCGTCGCCGGCAACCCCAAGCCCGGCTCCCGCACCCTCGACGCCGCCACCCTCCTGGCCACCGAGCTCACCGGCGCCGCACCGAACCACGTCGTCGACGTGATCACCCTCGGACCCGGCCTGCTCGGCTGGGGCGACGACGCCGTCAAGGCGGCGGTGGACACCGTCGCCGCCTCGGACCTCGTGGTCTTCGCCAGCCCCACGTTCAAGGCCACCTACACCGGCATCCTCAAGCTCTTCCTCGACCAGTTCGCCACCGGCGACGGCCTGCGCGATGTCACCGCCGTGCCGCTCATGCTCGGTGCCGGCCCGGCCCACGCCCTGGCCCCGGACCTGCTGCTCGAGCCGGTCCTCGTCGAACTCGGTGCCACCACCCCGGCGCCGGGTCTGTACCTGCTCGACTCCACCTACACCACCGACACGCGGATCGCGGACTACGCCCAGCGCTGGGCGCCGGTCCTGCGATCCGCGTGGCGGTGATCGGGCCGCGTCAGACGACCACGGGCTCGCGGTCGTCCTGATCGGCGGCCTCGAGTTCACGCACGAGCGGCAGCACCTTCTCGCCGAAGTACTCGATCTCCTCCTGGAAGTGGAGGAAGCCGGCCAGGATGAGATCGACCCCGCGCCGGCGGTATTCGACGATGCGGTGGGCGATCTGCTCGGGCGTGCCGATGAGCTGGGTGCGGAAGCCGTCGTTGTACTGGACCAGGTCCTCGAATGTCGAGTCGGCCCACATGCCCTTCTTGTCCCCGGTGGACGCACCGGCCTGCTGCACGGCGCCGCGGAAGCCCTCGACCGCCGGGCGGTTCGCCTTCTCGATGATCTCGCGGAGCGTGTCGCGCGCTTCCTTCTCGGTGTCGCGGGCGATGATGAACCCGTTGAGGCCGACCCTGACCTCGCGCTGGTGCTCGCGGGCGACGGCGCGCAGGTCGGCGATCTGGTCGCTGATGCCGTCGTAGTCCTTGCCGTTGCTGAAGTACCAGTCCGCGTAGCGGCCACCATTGGCGATCGCGGCGGTGGAGTTACCGCCCTGGAACAGTTCGGGATTGGGCCGCTCGGGCGTGTTGGCGGGCTTGGGCTTGAGGGTGAAGTCGTGGATGCGGTAGAAGTCGCCGCGGAAGTCGACATCGTCCTCGGTCCAGATCTTGCGCAGCACCTGCAGGAACTCGGCACTGCGGCGGTAGCGTTCGTCGTGCTCGAGCCACGGCTCGCCGAGGTGGGTGAACTCGTCCTTGAACCAGCCGCTGACGACGTTGACGGCGAACCGGCCGCCGGAGAGCTGGTCGGCGGTGGCACCCAGCTTGGCGAGCACCGCCGGCTGCCACAGTCCGGGATGGACGGCGGCGATCACCTTCAGGCGCTCGGTGGCCAGCAGGAGAGCGAGGGAGAAGCTGGTGGACTCGTGCTGGAACTCCGCGCCGTAGCTGGCCTCGTACCGCACCTGGCTCAGGGCGTACTCGAAGCCGTTGTTCTCGGCGGTGCGGGCGAGCCGGACGTTGTAGTCGTAGTCCCAGCTGGTGCGTTGTTCGATTTTCGAGGTGACCAGGCCGCCGCTGACGTTGGGCACCCAGTAGGCGAACTTGATCTCGGGGGTGATGTGTTCGGTCGACATGGGCACCAATTCAAGCGTCCGCACCCGCCGCACCCAATCGTTGGAATCAACCCGATCCCAACCGTCGCGAGCGGTCGCGACGGTCGGGACCGGGTCGTCGTCAGGCGGGCTGGACCGCTGCGCCGGCGCGCGGCGACGCGGTGAAGCCGCCGCTCGGCTGGAACCGCGCCAGCACGTCCTCGGCCGGCTCGCCGGCATGCGCGGTGATGAACGCCAGCACGTCGTCGCGGGTGTCGATTCCGAGCAGCGTGCCGGGTTCGGACAGGAACCCGAACAGCGCGGCGGCCACCGGCTCACTCACGGTCGCCGCGGGGAAGAGCAACTCCGCGTGCACGGCGTACTTCGGATCGCCGAGGAACAGCCGGGTCACCTCCGCGGCGGCGTGACCGCGGGCGTCCCAGTGCTTTTCGAACTGCTCCGTGAGCCAGTCGGCGGTGAACTCGCCCTCGTGGCCGCGTGCCGCCTCGATCAGCGCCGCCACCTGCACCACGGTGTTCTGTGCGCCCTGGCCGGCGATGGGGTCGAACGCGATGGCGGTGTCGCCGATCGCGGCGACGACGTGGCCCCCGGCCGTGCGGCCCACCGCCCGCCGCACCGTCGGGGTGACGGCCCCGCGCAGCCACGAGTGCGGATCGGCCTCGATGACCTCGAGCTTCTCCACCTCGGGGGCGTCCTGCGGGAAGTAGTCGCGGTACAGCTCGACGACGGTGCGACGGGCGCTGTGGACGTCGGTGACCGCCTCGAACCGCTCGACCCACGGGCTGCCCGGCTTGGCGAAGCCGAGGAAGCTCCACGTCGGACCCGCGTCCTTGTGCAGGTACGGGCCGAGCCAGGCCTCGCCGTACTCGGTGTGCAGGTTGAACAGGTTGTGGGCGCCCCCCGCCTCGGAGCGGTAACCCCACGTGTCCGGGCCGTGCCCCAGTCCCCGGAGCGTCACCAGCAGCAGGGTGCGCTGGGGCTCGCGGTAGACGGTGCGCTCGGCGTCGACGGGAAACAGCGACGACAGGCCGCCCTTGCCGGTCGCGACGAGCGTCAGGTCGTGCTCGGCGGCGATCGCATCGAGACTCTCCGGCGTCACCGCGCGCACCTCGAACCGGCCACCCCGGTCGAGGAAACGGCCCAGCCGGTCGTCCGCCCGCAGCCGGACGTCGACGCCCTGCGCGACGTACCGGAAATCCGGGTCGAACTCGAGGACCTCGGCGCGGGTGTCGCCGTCGCCCGAATACAGGCGCGTGCTCATGCCGGTCGAATGGGGTCCGTCGGCGTACAGATCCTCGATGATCCGGGCGTCGGACTCGCGGGACTTGCCGAAGTAGACGGCCGTTCCGGTCGCCGGTACGTCGTTGCGCAGCGACTCCCGATCCCGATCGCTGAGGACGGTGACGTCGAATCCGGCATCGAGGAAGCCGAGCGCGGCCGTGGTCCCGGCCAGTCCGGCGCCGACGACGGCGACGGAACGTCGAGTGGTGGTCATGGAAACTCCTCGTGGTGGGCGGTGATGGATCAGCCGACGTAGGCGCGGTGGCGGTCGGTCACGGTCGAGAGGGGCGCGCCGAGCCGGTAGCGGGCGCCCCGATGCTCGTCGGGGAGGCGGTCGCCCTTGCCGAAGAGCTTGTGGCGCAGCGTTCCCTCGGTGTAGGTCGTCGGGTAGGCACCGCGCTCCTGGAGGACGGGGACGACGTGGGTGATCACGTCCTCGAACGAGCCGGGCGTGACGGCATAGGCAAGGTTGAACCCGTCGACGTCGGTTTCGGCCACCCACTCCTGCAACCGGGTGGCGACGGACTCGCCGGAGCCGACGAAGCGGGGGCCCAGTCCGCCGATGCTCGCCCACTCGGCGATGTCGCGGACGCGCCATTCGCGGCCGTCGTCGTCGGCCTCCTGGAACGCCGCGACCGCGGAGCGGATGGCGTTGCTCTCGACGTTGCCGATCGGCTCGTCGAGGTCGTAGCGGGACAGGTCGATACCCATCCAGCCGGAGGTGAACACCAGCGCGCCCTCGAGGCTGGCGTACCGCTTGTACTCCTCGTGTTTGGCCGCGGCCGCCTCGTCGGTGGCGTCCGTGACGATCGTGGCGAGGGCGTAGATCCGCGCGGAGTACGGATCGCGGCCGGCGTCGACGAGCGCGGCCCGGATGCGGGCCACGGTGTCGCGCAGGACCCGCTTGGACGGCGGCCCGACGAAGATCGCCTCCGCGTTCTCCGCCGCGAAGCGCACGCCGCGCGGCGACGCCCCGGCCTGATAGATCACCGGAGACCGCTGCGGTGACGGTTCGGACAGGTGAATGCCGGGCACCGTGAAATGCGCACCGCGATGCCCGATGTGGTGCACCTTCTCCGGGTCGATGTAGAGGCCGCGCTCGGCGTCCCGGACGACGGCGTCGTCCTCCCAGGAGCCCTCCCACAGCTTGTAGAGCACCTCGAGGTACTCGTCGGCGTGGTCGTAGCGGGTGTCGTGATCGAGCTGGTCGGCCTCGCCGAAGTTGCGGGCCGCGGACGGCAGGTATCCGGTGACGACGTTCCATCCGATGCGGCCGCGGGTGAGGTGGTCGAGGGTCGAGAGCCGCCGCGCGAACGGGTAGGGATGCTCGAATCCTGTTCCGGTGGTGATGCCGAAGCCGAGATGCTCGGTCGCCGCGGCCATCGCGGAGACGAGCAGGAGCGGATCGGCCACCGGGACCTGCGCCCCCTGCCGCAGCGCCGCCTCGTCGGTGCCGCCGTAGACGTCGTACGTGCCGAGCACGTCGGCGATGAACAGGCCGTCGAACAGGCCGCGTTCGAGGAGCCGGGCAAGTTCGGTCCAGTACCCGAGGTCGGTGTAGCGGTGCGACCGGTCCGCGGGGTGGCGCCACAGTCCGGGGGACTGGTGGGCCACGCAGTTCATGTCGAACGCGTTGAAGCGGATGTGCCGGGTCACGCGATGACTCCGGGGCGACGGCCCGCGCTCCACGCGTAGGGGAGCGGATCCCCGTTGAGCACATGGGCGCCGACGGCCTGCTGCTTGTAGATCAGCGGGTTGTGCGCCGCGACGGTCCGTGCGTTGCGCCAGTGCCGGTCCAGCGCCGCCTCCGACGAGGTGATGGACGCGCCGCCGACCTCGAACAGCTGCGCCGTCGCGTCGAGGACGAGCCCGATCACCACCGACTGGGCGCGGGCGGCGGAAGCCTCGGCGCGGTCGAGCAGTTCGGGGTCGTCGGCGCCCGCGTCGAGAAGGACGTCGAGGTCGTCGGCGACGGCGAGCACGGCGGCGCGGGCACCGAAGGCCGCGGCCGACAGCTTCCCGATCACCTGCTGGACCAGCGGGTCGTGCCGTGGCAGGTCGGCCACGGCGTGGGTGAACGTGCGGGTGCGCGCCCGAACCCAGTCGACGGCGTCGGCCTCGGCGCGCCGGGCGATGCCGGCGAGCACCGCGAGCTGCACCAGCTGCAGGTAGGCGGTCGCGTAGGTGCGGCCCGGGGCGCCGTAGCCGGGCCCGAGGATGCGGTCCTCCGGCACCACGACTCCCGTGAAGGTGGTGGTACCGCTCGCGGTGAGCCGCTGGCCGAAACCGTCCCAGTCGTCGGTCTGCTCGACGCCCTCCTGCCGCGCGTCCACCAGTACCGAGACCCGCTCGCCGTCGCGGTCCGCGGCGACGAGGATGTGGTCGGCGTACAGGCTTCCGGTGCTGTAGTACTTGATTCCGTCGAGGGCCCAGTCGCCGCCCTTGCGGGTGAGGGTCGTGCGGTAGCGGTCGGCGGCACCCACGCCCGGTTCGGTGATGGCGTTGCCGACGAGCGTGCCGTCCGCGGCGGCCGCGAGCCAGTGCCGGGCTCGTTCGTCACCCGCGAGCCGCTGGTCCTCGACGAAGCTCCAGTGCACGCGCAGCGCCTGTGGCAGGTTCGACTCGGCGGCAGCGAGGTCGATCAGCAGGTCGAACAGCTGACGGATCGTGGCACCGAAGCCGCCGAACTCGACCGGCACCCGCAGGGCGCCGAAACGGGCCTCCCGCAGCCACTGCACCTCGTGGAACGGCAGCCGGCGCTCGTGCTCGCGCTGGACGGCTCCCTCGGCGATCCGGTCGAAGATCGGCCGGAAGCGCTCCCGGAGTTCGTCGTCGGTCACGGCCGGCGTCTGGATCGTTGAACTGCTCACCTGTCATGCTCCTCGGTGTGGCGTCGATGTCGACACAACGATGGACAATCGGGCCCGCGATGGCACCGGTTGCGATCGGCCAGAGTTCAATACTGGCGCCGGGGAACGGGCGTGCGGTCGTCTCAGATCACCCCGTGCCGCGGTGGAGATGTCCCGTCCAGCGTCCAACGGCCGATGTGCTGCAGTTTCCAGCGCGTCGCGTCGTGCAGGGTGTGGGTGCGTGCGTCGCGCCAGTAGCGGGACAGGTTGGCCGCGCCGGATGCGCTTCGGGTGCCGCCCAGTTCGAACACCGCGTTCGCGGCGTCGAGCGCGGCGCGGGTCGCCGCGACCTTCGCGGTGGCGACGTCGATCGATGCCGCCGCGGCGGTGTCGGCGTCGAGGTCGGCGCGCGCGGAGTCCACCGCGCGGGCCGCGACGGTCAGCAGGGCCTGGGCCGCCCGCACCGTGACGGTCACCTCGCCGGCGAGCTGAGCCAGTAGCGGATCGTCCACCGCGCGGTCGACTCCCGCCTCGAAGTGGGGACGGGCGCGACCGGCCTGCACGACCGCCTCGCGCAGGGCGCCGGTCGCGATCCCCACGTCGATCGCGGCGTGCAGGATCTGTGCCTGTGCCCCGTAGGTGGTGGGCCCGTCGAACAGCCCCGAGTACTGGACGATCGACGAGGCGGGCACCGTCACGCCGTCGAGGGTGACGGTGCCACTGGCGGTGGTGCGCTGCCCCATGCCGTCCCAGTCGTCGACGACGGTGAGCCCGGCGGCGTCGCGGGGCACGAACGCCACGGCCTTCGGAGTGCCGCGGCCCGGGGTGCCGCCGTCGCCGACCACACTGGCGCGCACGGCGATCCAGTCCGCGAACAGGGCGCCCGTGCTGTAGAACTTGCGGCCCGAGAGCGTGAAACCCGCACCGGACGGGACGAGCACCGTGGTGTCCACGTCGACGGGATGGGGGCCGCGTTCGCTCTGCGCGTTCGCGAACAGGGCTCCGGACCGCACCTCACCGTAGAAGAACTCCTGCTGATCCGGGGTTCCCTGCGACCGGAGCAGTTCGAGGAAGGTGAAGTGGGACTGGGGGATCTGCGCGATACTCGGATCCGCCTCGGCGAGGAGCCGGAAGATCTCCACGAGCGTCTCGGTGGGCACGTCGATCCCGCCGTACGCGCGGGGCACCGTCACCGCGCCGAGGCCCGATCCGGCGAACTCGCGGATCTGGGTGTGCGGCAGTTCGCGGTTCGCGTCGCGGAGCGTGGCGTTCTCGGCGAATCGCCGGCCCAGCACCATGGCCGTCTCGAGCGCGTGGTCGCCGTCGACGATCCCGGATGTGACCTCGGCAGTGCCCATCTCAGCGGACCCCGGCGGGAAGGAAGGGAACGCTTCCGGACACGGCGCCGTCGGCACCGCCGGTGAACAGGCCGCGTTCCCGCAGGACCGGTAGCACCCCCTCGCCGAACCAGTACAGCTCCTCGAGGTGCGGGTATCCCGAGAGCACGAACTCGTCGATGCCCAGCGCGGCGTATTCGGCGATCCGGTCGGCGACTTCGGTATGGCTGCCGACCAGCGCCGTCCCGGCCCCGCCGCGCACGAGACCCACCCCGGTCCACAGGTTCGGCGCCACCTCCAGGTTGCGGGCGTCGCGCCAGTCTCCGCTGCGCCGGTTGTTCTCGTGCAGGGCGAGCATGCGGCGCTGTCCTTCGGACTCGCTGCGTGCGAGACCCGCCTGTGCCGCGGTCACCGTGTCGGGGCCGAGTGCCGCGATCAGCCGGTCGGCCTGCGCCCACGCATCGGCGGCGGTGTCCCGGGTGATGACGTGCAGGCGGATGCCGAACCGGATGGTGCGTCCGCGCCGGGAGGCGAGTTCGCGGATCCATGCGATCTTTTCGGCGACGGCCGCCGGCGGCTCACCCCAGGTGAGGTAGACGTCGGCGTGCTCGGCGGCCACCGGGCCCGCGGCGGCGGACGATCCACCGAAGTACAGCGGGGGGACAGGACTCGGGAGCGTGGCCAGCGCGGCTTCCGAGATGTTCAGGTGCGTGCCGGAGTGGGTGACGGTCTCGCCGGCCCACAGCCGTCGGACGATCGAGAGGAACTCGTCCGCTCGGGCGTACCGCTCGTCCTTGCCGAGGTGGTCGCCGTACGCGCGCTGCTCGTGGGCCTCGCCGCCCACCACCACGTTGAGCAGGATCCGCCCCGGGGCGTGCAGTGAGAACGTCGCCGCCATCTGCGCGGCGAGGGTGGGGCTGATCAGTCCCGGGCGGAACGCCACGAGGAAGGCGAGTCGCTCGGATTCGCGCGCCACCATTGCCGTGGTGAGGAAGGCGTCCTCGCACCATGCGCCGGTAGGGGTGAGTGCGCCGGCGAATCCGAACTCCTCGGCGGCGCGGGCGATCGACGCCAGGTACCCGACGGTGGCGCGCCGATCACCGCGGGCCGCCCCGGCGGGCGTTCCGTGGCCGCCGCCGACGATCAGGCGGCTGTCGCCGTAGGTGGGAAGAAACCAATGGAATGCGAGGGACATTGTTGCGAGGTTAAGGGCGGGGCGGAGCGCGGGCCACGGTTGAAATCGGTCCGATTCCAATTCTGGTCCTCGCCGGACGGCGCCTGGCGCCGCTGCCGAGCGGGACGCGCGGACCGGACGACGAAAGGCGGGGCGAGAGAAGAAGCTCTCGCCCCGCGTCTCGAACGACGGTCAGGAGGCCAGGATGAGCCCGCGGTCCCCGGTGCCGAAGCGGCGCAGGACCTCCACCACAGCGGGCGACGGCGTTGCCAGCCCCCGTGATTCGAGCCACGGCAGGGTGCCGTCGACGATGTGCTCGATCGTGAACTCGGCACCGAGCGGGAGGAGCGTCACGCCGTCGGCCACGCGGGTGGTGTGGATGTCGGCGATCAGTCCGGCGAGGCCGTGCGGGGTGCCGATGTAGGACAGGGTGTCTGCGCGACGACGGCCGTCGAGCAGCGCATACTGCTTGCGGGCGCCGCGGGCCTCCTCGGCGACGAGCACCTCGAGATCGACCAGGACGCTGATGCTGTCGGGATCGCGACCGTCGGCGCGGGCTTCGGAGCGTGCCCGTTCGCGGAGCTTCGCGCTCTCCCTCAGGTCGGCGGCGCGGATCCGGACCACGTTCGACGGCGAGGCGCTCAGGTCGAGCGCCGGTTCGTCGGCGCGTCCGGCGGTCAGATCGGCCCAGTAGTGCGGTCCCTCGGGCCCGGCAAGCTCGACGGCGATACGCAGGGGACGATCGATGGTCCGGGTAGCGTTGTGCGACAAGGGTTTTCTCCTGGAGAATGCGCCGCTCCGGTGGTACTCCGGCGCGACGTGGCGGAAGGGGCTGTGAGCGGTCAGCCCGTACAGATGCCCGAGGAGGTCCGGCCCAGATCGACGTGACGACGGCACCAGCGGGCGACGACGGTCGCTGCGGTCTCGGGTGCCATGGGCGATATCCTACACAATCGGTCGGGAATGCTCGATTCGGTGGTGAACCCGCCGTCCGGGCGGGTTCACCACCGGGGTCATGCGGCGCGGAGCGCGGCGAGCCCCCACTCGCGCGCCAGCAATTCGTACGAACGCAGCCGGTCCTCGTGCCGGTGCGTCACCGACGTGACCACGAGCTCGTCCGCCCCGGTAACGCGCTGTAGCGACTCGAGCCGCTCCGCCACGGTGGCGGGAGCGCCGACGAACTGGGTGATCAGCCGGTCGTCGACGAGGCTGCGCTCCTCGTCGCTCAGCGGTGCCGACGTGGCCGGGTCCGGGTACGGGACGGCCCCGTGGCCGGACCGGATGCTGTGCGTCCAGTGCCCGTACGTGGCCGCCAGGTCACGCGCGGTGGCGTCGTCGTCGGCGACGACCGCGTCGGCGGACACCACCACGTACGGTCGGTCGAGGAAGCGGGACGGGCGGAACGCCGCGCGGTACGCCTCGACCGCCTCGACGGTGGTGCCGGGACTGACGTGGTAGTTCGCACCGAACGGCAGACCCAGCCGTCCGGCCAGCGACGCCGACGGCCCCGCACTGGTCCCGAAGACCCACAGCTCGACGTCCGCGCCCTCGCCGGGGCTGGCGTGCAGCTCGATCCCGTCCTCGGTGCGATAGGTCCCGTCCAGCAGAGCGAGGATGTCGTCCACCTGCCCGTCGAAGTCCGGGGCCTGCGCCCCCGGTTGCTGCAACGCGGCGAACCCGGCGGCCAGGCGCGGGGAGGACAGCAACGGCCCGGGCTGGTACGGCGGCGGAATGACCAGGCCGTCGCGCACCTCGGTGGCGCGGTGCGATTCCTCTTCGGCGGCCCCGGACCGGGCGGCCGCGAGCGCCTCCGCCCGGCGTTGTCCCGACCGGCCGAGTCCCAGGTCGATCCTGCCCGGATACAGCGCGTCCAGCGTGCCGAACGCCTCGACCACACCGGCCGCGGTGTTGTGACCGAGCTGAACCGCGGCGGCGCCGACGCGGATGGTGCTGGTGGCGGCGGCGATTGCGCCGATCAGCACGGCCGGCGACGACGACGCGACGGCGACGAAGTGGTGCTCGGCCACCCAATACCGGCGGTACCCCCACCCTTCCGTCCTCCGGGCCAGGTCGACGGTGTTGTGCAACGCCTGCGCCGTGGTGGATCCCTCGCTGACGGGGGAGAGGTCGAGGACCGAGAGCGGCACCGGATTCGATGCGGTCGTCACCGGGCCTCCTCGTCGCGCGGAGTGCGTTCGCCGGCCTCGACGGCGAACGGCAGCCGGTTCTCCGCCGGGGCGATGGGGCACGTCGCCGCGTCGGTGAACGCGCACGGCAGGTTGGCGGCACGGGTGAAGTCGAGCGTGACCGAGCCGTCGGCGGTCGGCGCGGCGACTTCGAGGATCCGCGCGGCCGGGTAGGTCGTCACGCCGCTGGTTCCGTCGGTGAACAGCACGCGCAGCGGACCCGAGCCGTCGCCGAAGGCGACGAGGCGGTGCTCGGCGCCGTCGTGGGTGAAGCGGATCAGCCCGGCCGCGCTGTGGTGGTGCTCGAGGCCGTCGACCACGGCGCCGGTGGTGACGGTCCGCACCTGATCGAAGGCCTCGAAGCGGCCCTGCAGCACCCACTCCGGCGCAGGCTCGTACGCGGGGATTCCGGTGAAGGCCGTCAGAGCCGGCGACTTCGGGTCGTGGATGCGGACGGCGAACCGGCCGGTGCGGCGGATGATCTCGGCGTAGCCGTCGCCGGCCGCGACCCGGACACCGGGTGCGCCCTCGATCGGCTCGTGCACCTCGGTTCCGCCGTCGGATTCGAGGAGCACGCGCTCGCCGTCCACCCGCCACAATCCGGGCACCTCGTCGAGGATCGTGGGCTCGGTGTCCAGCCAGTACAGCCCGGTCAGGCTGAGCCAGCCGTCCGGGCGGCGCAGCGCCTCCTCGCGGGCTGCGTGCCAGCTCCGCCAGTCCTCGGTGAACGTCTCTCGGTCGAGTGTGGTGGTCACGATGCCTGAACTCCTTCGTCGATCTCGTGCGGGTGGCGCAGGTCGAGGTGACTGCGCAGGGTGGTGCCCTCGTATTCGGTGCGGAAACTGCCGCGTTCCTGCAGCAGCGGCACGACCTTGTCGACGAATTCGTCGAGGCCGCCGGGGGTGAGGTGCGGAACCAGGATGAAGCCGTCGCTCGCGTCGGTCTGCACATAGCGGTCGATCTCGGCGGCGACGTGATCGGGGGTGCCGACGAACTGCTGCCGCGCGGTGACCTCGATGATCAGTTCGCGGATGCTGAGCTTCTCGGCCTCGGCCTTCTCCCGCCAGGCCAGCGCGACGGCGCGCGGATCCTTGGCGTGGCGGACGCGGCCGCGCGTGATGTTCAGGTTGTCCTCCGGTTCGACGTCCGGCAGCGGCCCCTCGGGGTCGTACCCGGACAGGTCGCGGCCCCACACCTGCTCGAGGAACGCGATCGCGGTCTGCGGGCTCACCTGCTGCAGCCGGATGTGGCGGGCCCGCTCGGCCGCGTCCTCCGCGGAGTCGCCGAGGACGAACGTCGCGGCCGGCAGGATCTTCAGGTCGGCGTGGCTGCGCCCGTACTTCGCGAGGCGGCCCTTGACGTCGGCGTAGAAGGCGTGGCCCTCCTCGAGGGCGCCGTGGCCGGTGAAGATGGCGTCGGCCTTGGCGGCGCCGAATTCGCGGCCCTCGTCCGAGTCGCCGGCCTGCAGGAGCACCGGGTGTCCCTGCGGGCTGCGTGGCACCTCGAACCGCCCGGAGATGTCGAACTGCGTGGTGTGGATGTCGAACGGAGCGATGTCGGAATCCGCCGCGAAGATGCCGTTTTCGCGGTCGACGACCGGTGCTCCGGGGCGCCAGCCGTCCCACAGCCGCCGGGTGACGTCGACGATCTCGTGGGCGCGGACGTAGCGCTGCGAGTGGTCGAGATAGCCGCCACGCCGGAAGTTCTCGCCGGTGAAGGCGTCGGAGGAGGTGACGAGGTTCCACGCGGCGCGGCCGTCGGACAGATGGTCGAGGGTGGCGAACTGCTTGGCCAGTTCGTACGGCTCGTTGAAGGTGGTGTTGATCGTGCCCGCGAGCCCGAGGTGGGTCGTCGCACCGGCGAGGGCCTCGAGAACCGTGAGGGTGTCGGGCCGGCCGACGACGTCGAGATCGTGGATGCGGCCGCGGTGCTCGCGCAGCCGCAGTCCCTCGGCCAGGAAGAAGAAGTCGAACAGTCCGCGTTCTGCGGTCCGGGCCAGGTGCAGGAAGGACTCGAAGTCGATCTGGCTCTTCGATTCGGGATCCGCCCACACGGTCGTGTTGTTGACGCCCGGGAAGTGCGCGGCCAGGTGGATCTGCTTTCGAACGGTGTTCTGCGGCATGGTGATCGGCCTCCTCAGGCGGTGGCGTAGCGGTTGGCGGGGCGCGGCAGGCCGAGACGGTCCCGCAGGGTTCCGGTGGACGTCGGGACCTGCGGCCGCAACACCGGCAGGACCCGTTCGGTGAGCGCCGCGACCGTGCCGGCGAGGGCCAGCGGACGTAGCACAACGCCGTCCAGGCCGTCCACGTCCCCGAGGAGTGCGAGCAGCCCGGCCGGGCCGCCTCGGTAGAACAGCGACTCCGGGGTGTAGGCAGCGCCGGCCCAGTTCTCGAGCTGGGCCAGGTCCGCGGCGGCGGTGGCGTCGTCCGCGGCGAGCAGCACGTCGATGTCGAGCAGCACCGCCGGTCGCCGATCACCGGCCTGCGCGCGCAGGCGTTCGGCCAGGTTCGCGGCGGACCCGAGGTCGGCGGCCTCGATACGCACGAGATCGGCGCGCTCCGCGGCGAAGTCGAACGACTGCTCGTCCGCTGCCGCAACCGCGACGAGGGGCCGGCCCTGGGGTGACCGGGGCGTGATCGACGGACCTTTGACGGAGAAGTGCTCGCCGACGAAGTCGATGTAGTGCAGCTTGTCCCGGTCGACGAACCGGCCGGTGGCGACGTCGCGGATCTCGGCGTCGTCCTCCCAGCTGTCCCACAGGCGGGCCGCGACCTCGGCGGCCTCGGCGGCCTCGGTCCACAGTGAGCCGGTGTCCTGGGTGCCCTTGCGGCCGAACAGGGCGGCCCGGTCCTCACCCTCGGAGACGGCGACCTGCCACCCCGCACGGCCGGCCGTGGTGTGGTCGAGGGTTTGCACGGCCTTGGCCACGTGGAACGGTTCCGTGTGGGTCACCGTCGCGGTGGGGATCAGCCCGATCCGCGAGGTGACGGCGGACAGCCGGGCGGCGACGCCGACCGCTTCGAGCCGGCCGCGCACGGTGTCCGCACCGGAGTCGATGCCGAACGAGTCGGGGAGGAAGGCCAGGTCGACGCCGGCACGATCCGCGCGGCCCACGAGATCCGCCCAGTAGCGGGCGGTGAACACGTCCTCCGCGCGTGAATCCGTGCGACGCCACGAATGCGGATGCGTTCCGGTTCCGCGGAATTCGAGGGCGAGCAACAACTGTGAACTATCGGGCATGCCGAACCTTCCCTGGAATGGCATCGAGCAGCAGTTTCGTGTACTCGTGCTGTGGTCTGTCGAAAATCTGTGCGGTGGTCCCGGATTCGACGATTTCGCCGGACCGCATCACCGCGACGGTGTCGCTGATCTGCCGGACCACGGCAAGATCGTGGGAGATGAACAGATAGCTCAGCCCCAGCTCGTCCTGCAGGCGGGCGAGCAGGTCGAGGATCTGCGCCTGGACCGACACGTCGAGCGCGGAGACGGGCTCGTCGAGCACGAGGAGTTCCGGGTGCAGCGCGAGCGCGCGGGCGATCGCCACGCGCTGTCGTTGTCCGCCGGACAGTTCCGCGGGTCTGCGCTCGAGGTGTGCCGTGCTCAGCGCCACCTGCCCGAGCAGCTCCGCAACACGTTCGGCGCGCTCGCTTTTCGTGCCGATGCCGAAGGCTTCGAGCGGTTCGGCGACGACGTCGCGGATGCGGAGTTTGGGATTCAGGGCCGCATAGGGGTTCTGGTGGACGATCTGCACCCGGCGGCGGAGCTCGCGCAGGTCCCGGCCGCGCAGCGCGGTGATGTCCCGCCCGTCGAACCGGACCTGCCCGGACGTGGCGGATTCCAGTCGGATCGCGATGCGGGACACCGTGGACTTGCCGGAACCGGACTCGCCGACCAGGGACAGAGTGCGACCGCGCGGAACCGAGAAGGAGACGTCGCGAACCGCCTCGAGCGACGTGCGCCGGTCGATGCGGAAGGTCCTCGAGACCCCGGACACGGTGAGCAGGGGTTCCGCGGGTCCGCGGCCGGGCCGGGCCGCGGCGCCGGCGAGGCTCGGTGCGGCGGCGACGAGCGCCCGGGTGTACTCGTGCCGGGGGTTCTCGAGGATCTGCCGGGCCGGCCCGGTCTCGACGATCCGGCCCTGGCTCATCACGACGATGCGGTCGGCGCGGTCGGCAGCGACGCCGAGGTCGTGGGTGATGAGCAGGACCGCGGTACCGGTCTCGGCGATGCGGCTGTCGAGGTGGTCGAGGATGCGCCGCTGCACGGTGACGTCGAGCGCGCTGGTCGGCTCGTCGGCGATGACGAGGTCCGGCCGGCATGCGAGCGCGATGCCTATGAGCACGCGCTGCCGCTGCCCGCCGGACAGGTCCTGCGGGTACTGCCTGGCACGGAGTTCGGGATCGTCGAGCCCGGCTTCCGCGAGGATGCGCCGCGCGTCGATCTTCGCGGTGCGCCGGTCGGCGCGACCGTGGATACGCAGGACCTCGGCGACCTGGTCACCGATGCGGACGACCGGGTTCAGGGACGTGGTGGGGTCCTGGGGCACGAGTCCGATGCGGGCACCGCGCACCTTCTCGAAGGCGCGTTCGGGCAGGGTGTCCAGTCGCTGCCCGTCGAACGTGACGGTGCCGCCGGTGATCCGGCCGCTGCCCGACAGCAGGCCCAGGATCGCGTGTGCGGTCGTCGACTTGCCGGAACCGGACTCGCCGACCACCGCGACGACCTCACCCCGGGAAAGCGTGAAGCCGACCCCGTCCACCGCGGTGACCGGGTCGCGACGGCTGCCGTACTCGACCCGCAGGTCGCGTACGTCCAGCAGGGGCGCGGTCATCGAGTGCTCCGTTCTTCGATGGCGTGACCGAGGCGATGCGCCGACAGGACGACCGCCACGATGACCAGGCCGGGCAGCGTCGTCATCCACCAGGCGGTGGCCAGGTAGTTCCTGCCCTCGGAGATCAACGATCCCCACTCCGGGGTGGGCGGCACCGCGCCGAAGCCGAGGAAGCTCAGCGACGACACAGCGAGCACGGCCATGCCGAACTCGACCGCCGCGAGCGCGACGACGGGGGCGTACGAGTTGCGCAGCACGTGCCGGCGCAGGACGGTGTGCCAGCGGGCACCGCATGCGAACGCCGCCTCGACGTACAGGGCGCGGCGCACGCGCAGGACCTCCGACCGCATGACGCGGGCGAAGTTCGCGACGAGCCCGACGCCGACCGCGATCGCCACGTTCATGGTGCCGAATCCGAGCGCGGTGACGAGCGCCAGGGACAGCAGCAGAGCGGGGATGGACAGCAGAACATCGACGACCCGCATGAGTAGCCCGTCGACCGCTCCGCCGACCGCACCGGAGAGCAACCCGACGAGCGAGCCGACGACGAGAGCGATTCCGACGGCGACGAGCGTCGCGGTCAGGGACAGGCCCGCACCGTGCACGACCCGGGTGTACACGTCGCGCCCGATGTTGTCGGTGCCGAACCAGTGCGCCGCGGACGGCCCCTGCAACTTGTCGGCCGGGACGCCCTGCAGCGGATCACCGGACGCGAAGACCGAGGGGAACAGGGCGAAGCCGACGGCGAGGAGCAGCACGGTCGTCGAGACCACGAGAACCCCGTAGCGGCGCAGGGCGCTCGTCGCTCCCCGGAGCCGGGACGGTCCGTGTGGCCCGGCCGCGGCCTGCGCGGATGCGGCGACCGGTTCCCGGATCAGGACGTCAGACATGAGCCTTCCTCTCCTCCTCCACCGCGAAGCCGGTGAGTTCGGTGGTCACCTCGGCGGGCGTCGGATGCGAGGGCGAACCGCCGCCGCGACGGCCGTCGGCGATGCGCGGATCGATGAGTGGATAGACCAGGTCCACCGCGAGGTTGACGAGCACGAAGATCACCGCACTGAAGACCACGATGCCCTGGACGACGGGAATATCCTGCGCCAGAACCGAAGTCTGGGTCAGACGACCGACACCGGCGCGGGAGAACACCGTCTCGACGACCACGGACCCCGCCAACAGGTTGCCGACTGTCACCCCGGCGATGGTGAATGCGGGGATGCTGGACAGCCGCAGTGTGTGCCGGGTCTGGAGGCGCCATCGGGACGCGCCCTTGGCGCGAGCTGCTTCGACGAACGGTTGCCGCCATGTGGTCTGCAGGCTCGCGGCGAGGACCTGCGCGATCACCGCACCGGTGGGAAGCGCGAGGGTGATCGCGGGCAGCACCAGATGCTCGATGCCCTGGTCGCCGAATGCCGGAAGCAGCTTCATCTGGAACGAGAAGAGCTGGAGCAGAAGAAGTCCCACCCAGAAGGTCGGAACCGCGACACCGAGCGGCGGCAGCGAGAACAGCGTGCTGCGCAGCCACCGGGCGCGCGTATACGTGGCGACGAACGCGATCGAGGTGCCGAGGAGCACGGCGAGCGCCAGGGCGACCGCGGCCAGGGCCAGGGTGCTGGGTACGGCGGCGGCGATCGCGTCGGTCACGGGTTGTCCCGTGACGATCGAGATGCCGAAGTCACCCCGGACGGCGTTGCTCAACGCAGTGAGGTACTGCTCCCACAGCGGCCGGTCGAGCCCGTACCGCTCCTGCAGTTGCGCGACAGCGGCCGCATCCACCGGTGTGCCGCTGCCGGCGCCGTCGACCGCGATGCTCACCGGGTCGGACGGCAGCAGGTACAGCACGCCGAACGAGACGGTGAACGCCGCACACAGCACCAACAGCGCCTGCACGAGCCGGGAACCGAGATACCGGGCCATGGTCTACTCGCTCAGCCAGGTGTCGAAGAACTGCAACCGGGCGGAGGCCTCGAACTTCAGGTCCTGCACCGCCCCCGCCGCACCGATGGCCTGGGACAGCTCCACGGTCGGCAGCCACAGGCCGTTGTCGAGGACGAGCTGCTGTGCCTGCTCGATCAGCTCGCCGCGTTCGGCCGGGTCGGTGGTGCGCAGCTGCGCGGACAGGACCTCGTCCAGCGCCGGGATCGGGCCGCGGTTGTTGAGGTTGCGCCCGTCGAGTCCGAACGTGGTGCGCAGGATGTCGCCGTCGGCGCGTGTGCTGTTGTAGTAGGTGGCGTCGAAGTCCTTCGCGCCCTGCCGGGCAGTGGCTTCCGGGGTGGAGACCAGGTCGAGCTGCAGGTCGATACCGACCTCGCGCAGCTGCTGCTGCACGAGCTCGAGGATCGCCTGGTTGCCGGCGAACACCGAACTGAACAGCACCGAGAAGGACAGGCGGTTGCCGTCCTTGACGCGGATGCCGTCCGGGCCGGGAACCCAGCCGGCGGCGTCGAGGATCGACTTCGACTTCGCCGGGTCGTAGGTGACGTCGTCGAGTGCGGCGTAGCCGGGGGTGCGGGAGGCGAGGGTGCTGGTCGCGGGCCGGAAATCGGGGCCGAGGACGGTGTCGACGAGTTCCTGGCGGTCGAGGGCCGGCACGATCGCAGCGCGCACCGCCGGATCGGTCAGGACGCCACGGGTGACGTTCGGCTGGAAACCGAACGGGACACCCGGGTTCGGCGTGGTGAGGATCCGTCCGCCGCTGCCTTCGATCTGGGAAGCGTCCTGCGGCAGCGCATCGCTGATCGCGTCGAGCTGGCCGGATGCGAGGCTGCCGGTGCGTACACCGGACTCCGGGACGATCGTGAACTCGATGCGATCGAGGTAGGCCTCGCCGTCGTGCGCGAAAACGTCGGATCCCCATGAATATCCGGTGCGCTTGACCAGCGTGGCGGACTTGTCCTGCTGGTAGTCCTCGTAGACGAAGGGACCGGTGCCGGACAGGTCGCCGGCGCAGCGCTCCTCCGCGGACTTCGCGACGTCCCTGTCGGACAGGAAGCCGAGTTGCAGCGTCGACGACGCCTGCAGGAACTGCGCGTTCGGTCCGGCGAAGGACACCTGGGCAGTGAGCGGATCGAGCACCGTGGTGCCGGTGTACCCCGACAGGTAGCTCGCCGCCAGCGCTGCCTTGGCGCCGGTGAGGGTCTGGACGATCGCGTCGAAGTTCTTCTTCACCGACTCCGCGGTGAACGGGGTGCCGTCACTGAATGTCACGCCGTCCTTCAGCCGGAACGTGAACGCCGAGGCGTCCCCGTTCACCTCCCAGCTTTCGGCGAGCCACGGCTTCAGTTCACCGGTCCCGGGGTCCTGATCGGTGAGCGAGTCGACGATCTGACGGGCGACGTAGATGGTCTGGTTGCTGCCGGCCTGTGCGGGATCGGCACACGTGGGGGCCTGGGACAGGCCGTAGCGCAGGGTGCCGCCGGGCTGCGGGGTGCCGCCACCGGAGGAGGTGCCCGCCGTGTCGGTGCCGCACGCGGCGAGCCCACCGGCGAGGATTGCGGCGGTGGCGCCCGCGACGGCGCGACGTCGGGCGGCAGAGGTGAACGGAACAGGCACCGGGGAACTCCATGATCTCGTGAGGCGCCGATGGCACCGCGCTTCGCGATGCCACCGGCCGGGCAGACGGTCGTAGTTCTTCGACTGGGTTGCGCCGCTCAGGCGCGACAGGATCGGGGGCGACAGATGCCCGAGCACTGACGGCACAGGTCGACGTGCAAGCGCGCCCACGCGCCCACGAACCCCTCGCCTGCCATGCCTTCTCCTCCATCGTTCCCGGCGGTAGCACCCTCACCTGCGGCAGGGGGTTGCTGCGACGTCGTCGAGCCGGGTCTCTCGGTCGCTCTGGATGGTTCCCGGTGACCGTACGCGTTGCGAACGAGTTCGGAGAACCCTTTCGCTCACCGTGATCGAAACCCGGCGCCGGCACGACGGCGCCGGTCGGCGAGCGCACAGAGCAGCGACACCGCGAGCATGGCGGCGCACACCGCGAGGCCGGCCGACGCGGCACCGGCGACGTCGTCCCCGTCCGTCGCCAGCGCCGACAGATACAGGCCGGACACCGCGGCGAGGGCGACCGTCGCGGACAACCGCTGTGACAGCTGCAGGAACCCGGCCGCGACACCGTGACCACCCGCCGGGGACGACTCGAGCGTCAGCGCCCGGTTGGGTGCATCCACGAATCCACCCGAGAGACCCGACAGAGCGGCCAGCGCCACGAACACCGGCATCGTGGCGTCGTGCCGCACAGCGGCGGCGTAGCCACCGACGACGGCGATCTCGGCCGCCACCGCCACGACGACCGTCACCCGGCCGTATCGCGCGACGACCCGCCACCCCACGGCCGAGGCGACGGCCATCGCCGCGGCGGCGGCGGACAGCACGGCGGCGGCCTGGACCGCGGCATAGCCGCGCCCCTCGATGAGGTACAGGCTCACGACGGTGTTCAGGGATAGCACCGCACCGAACCAGAACAGTGCGACCAAGGTACCGAGGACGTATCCGCCGGATCCGGTCAGTTCGGGAAGCAGCACGGGCTTGCCGCCGCGCACGGCGACACGGCGTTCCCACCACAGGAAGGTGGCGAGTGAGACCGCCGCTCCCCCGACGGCGAACACCGCACCCACCGGACCCGGTTCGGAGACCACGGGCACCATCACCAGCGTCGTGGCCGCCGCGAGCAGCGCGAGGCCCCCGGCATCGACCCCGCTGCGGGCCGACGGTCGTCCCCGATCCGGGGGCAGGCGGCGGGCCGCGAGCACGAGTGTGACGAGTGCGCACGGCACGTTGAGAATCAGCAGAACACGCCACCCGTAGTCCCCGGGTGCAGCGCCGAGCACCAGCCCACCGACGAGTGGACCGCACAGCCCGGCGAGGCCTCCGGCCGTGCTGTAGGCGGCCAGGGCCCGGGCGCGCGCCGGGCCGGTGTAGTTCTCGGCCAGGATCCCGAGCACCTGCGCGCTGATCAGGCCCGCCCCGACCCCCTGACCGGCCCGTGCGGCGACGACCGTCCAGGGGTCGGACGCGACAGCTCCGCACACCCCCATGACCGCGAAGAGGGTCATGCCCGCGAGGAACAGCCGCCGCCGGCCGGCCACATCGCCGAGCCGGCCTGCCGGGACCAGCGCAAGACCGAAGCTCAGCGAGTATGCGGCCAGGATCCACTGCACCTGCGAAACGCCCGCGTCGAGACCGGTCCGCAAGGCGGGAAGGCCGATGTTCAGCACCGACGAATCGAGCAGGGTGGTGAAGCCGGCGGCCGCACAGACCGGCACCACCGACGTCGTCTGCCGGGGCGTCTGCGCCCGATCGGTGAGTGTCACGCGGGAGGTGGGTTAACCGCCGACCGCCACCGGATCGGCCGGCACCCGCAGCCCGAGGTTGTGCCGCAGCGTGGTTCCGGTGTACTCGGCGCGGAGGACACCACGGTCCTGCAGCAGGGGCACCACCTCGTCGACGAAATCGTCGAGCCCCCAAGGCACGAGGTGCGAACCGAGGATGAACCCGTCCGAGCCGTCGTTCTGCACGAAGGCGTCGATCTGCTCGGCGATCCGTGCCGCGGTACCGACGAGGGGTCCGCGCTCGAACTGGTCGATCACGACCTCTCGCAGCGTCAGCTTCTTCTCCTCCGCGATCGCGCGGAGCCGTGCGACGGTCTCGAACCGGTCCTGGTGGACGAACGCCCGTCCCTGGATGATCGGCTCGGCGTCGGGGTCGGGATCGATGTCCGGCAGCGGGCCCTCCGGATCGTATTCGGACAGATCCCGATTCCAGATCTGCTCGAGCAGGATCAGTGCGGTCTGCCCGGTGACCTGCTGGTTACGGATCTCGTGGTACTTCTCGACGGCCTCGGCCTCGGTGTCACCGATCACGAAGCTCGCCGACGGCAGGATCTTGATGTCGTCGGCGGAGCGGCCGGCAGCGATCGCCCGGGCCTTGACATCTCGGTAGAACTCCGTGGCCTCGGGCAGCTTCCCGTACGGGGAGAAGATGGCGTCGGCGTTCGCGGCAGCGAAGTCCCGGCCCTGCGGGGACACCCCGGCCTGGAGGATCACCGGGCGTCCCTGGGGGCTGCGCGGAACCGTGAACCTGCCGTGCACGTCGAAGTGGTTGCCGTGGTGTTCGAAGGCGCCGGCGTCGGGTCGACGCAGGAACCGGCCGCCGGCCTTGTCGGCGACGATGTCGTCGCTACGCCACGAATCCCAGAGTCGACGGATGAGCGTCAGGGTCTCCTCCGCGCGCTCGTACCGTTGGGAGCGATCCAGGAAGCCGCCGCGGCGGAAGTTGCGCCCCGTGAAGGCATCGAAGGAGGTGACCACGTTCCACGCGGCCCGGCCGCCGGAGAGGTGATCGAGAGAGGCGATCTGCCGAGCCAGCTCGTACGGCTCGTTGAAGGTCGTGTTGATGGTGGCGGCCAGGCCGAGGTGGTCCGTGACGGCGGCCAGCGACGCGAGGACCGTGAAGGTGTCGGGCCGGCCGATGATGTCCTGATCGAAGATCCGGCCCGCGCGCTCGCGCAGCACGAGGCCGTCGGCGAGGAAGAAGAAGTCGAACTTGCCGCGCTCGGCGGTACGGGCGGTGTGCTCGAAGGTCGAGAACTCGATCTGGCTGCCCGCCCGGGGATCCCACCATGCGGTGTGGTGATTGACACCGCCGAGGTAGGCCCCGAGGATGACCTGCTTGCGTGTGCTCATCGGTCGTGTCCTTCGGTTCCGGCCGTGGTGACGGCGTAGCGGTGGGGAATGTCGGTCGGCAGATCCAGAAGTCCGCGCAGGGACGTGCCGGGGTACTCGGAGCGGAACACCTCGCGCTGTTGCAGGATCGGGACGAGCGCGTCGACGATGACGTCGAGGTCGTCGACTGCCACCCCGGGCCGGAGCCGGAAGCCGTCGATACCCTGTCGACGCCACTCACCGATCCGGTCGGCGAGTTCGGCCGCCGACCCGGTGAACACGAGTGCATCCGAGTCGAATGCGCTGCCCGCGAGTGCGTCGAGACGCCGGAGCCGCTCGGCGCCGCTCTCGCGCGGCGTGTCGAGGAAGACCATGAGGTCCGCATACACCCGCAGCGGTTCACCGACACGCCCGACCCGCACGCCCGCCGCCGTGACCTCGTCGACGAGGTCACGCACGCGGCGGGTGTCCGCCGGGGTGACGAACACCAGATCTGCCTGCCGCGAGGCCAGTTCGTACGGAAGGTCGCGGTGGGCCAGCAGTGCGACCACCGGCTGTCCCTGCGGCGGTCGGGGCGTGATCGACGGCCCTCGAACGTGGAAGAACCGGCCTTCGAAGTTGATGTAGTGCAGCTTGTCGCGGTCGATGAACCGTCGTGTCTTCACGTCGCGGAGCTCCGCGTCGTCCTCCCAGCTGTCCCACAGCCGCCGAACGACCTCGACGGCGTCGGCGGCCTCGTCGAACAGGTCGTGGACGAACTCGGGCAGGCGATTCTCGGCGAGCGCCTGCCGGTCGCGCTTGTCGAGTCCGGGGATGTCGCGCCGGCCGAAGTGTGCGGCCTCCTGCGCGGAGGAGGACACCTTGACCTGCCAGCCGGCGCGGCCGTGCGATGTGTAGTCGAGGGTGGCCAGCGCCTTGGACACGTGGAACGGTTCGGTGTGCGTGGTGGTGATCGTCGGGATCAGCCCGATGTGCCGGGTCGACGGTGCAACCCGCGCGGCGATCAGGTGCGCATCGAGCCGGACCCGTACCCGGTCCACCGCGTCGGGGTCCTCGCTCGTGTACGGGTTCGCGGGTACGGCAAGGGAATCCTCGATCGTGACGAAGTCCAGCAGCCCGCGTTCCGCGGTGGTGACGAGATCGGCCCAGTACGTGGGTGAGGTCAATTCGTCGGGGCGTGAATTCTCTTCACGCCACGCGGCGGGATGCCAACCGGCGCCGTCGAGCGCGACGGCGAGGTGGACGGGTGTTGTCGAGGTCATCGGCGAGACTCCTGGTCGGTGTGCGGCGGGGATCGGTGGCGTCACAGGGGCGTCCGGCAGCAGGGCGCACCGGCAGCACCGCGGGCTCGCGATGCTGCCGGGCCTGGTGGGGGGTCTTCGGGAGGATCGTGGCGGCGGAGAGTTCACACGAGAATCGGACGTCCGCACCCGTCACGACGGCTGCGGATGTCCGATTCGTGCACTGCTTCGAGCCGCTCGGCGCGGTTCAGTCCGTCCGCAACCGGATCAGCGTCTTCTCGAAGGGGTGCGGCCCGATCTCCTCGGCCGGTCGGCCGGGATCGAACAGGGCGGTGTATCCCGCGGCCAGGTACAGCGCGACCGCCTCGGGTTGACGCCACCCGGTGGTCAGGTAGATGCGGGCGTACCCCCTCCGGGCCGCCTCGGCCTCGAGTTCCTCCAGCACGAGTCTGCCGAGTCCGCGGCGGCGGTGCGCCTTCGACGTCCAGATGCGCTTGAGCTCTGCGGTGGTCGCGTCGTAACGGCGGAACGCGCCCCCGGCGACGGGTTCTCCGTCCTCGACGAGCATCAGCAACGTCCCGTCGGGTTCGGCGAACTCGTCGGCCGGGTGGGTGGTGAGGGTGTGGATCTGCTCGTCGAGCGGACGTTCGTAGCGGGTGCTGTATTCGACGGCGAGTTCGGTGAGCAGCGGGGCGGCCAGCGGGTCGTCCTGCCGCACGGGGCAGACCTGGATGCGGCGGGCGGTGGTCATCGCGCGGTCACCGCCTCGCGGGTGCCGAACCGGAACGGCTCCGGCGCGACGGCCGTGCCTTCGACGAGCCCCGCGATCAGCTCCCCGATTGCGGGGGCGAACTTGAAGCCGTGCCCGGAGAAGCCCGCGGCCACGACGACGGCGCCGATGCGGTCCACGACGAAGTTGCTGTCGGGTGTGCTGGTGTACAGGCAGGTGTCGGCCACGGCGCTGCCCGGGTCGACGCCGGGCAGCCACCGGGCGGCGTAGGCGGCGAGCCGCGCGAGGCCGGCGGGGTCGGCCCGGAAGGTTCTCGTCTCGGGCGTCACTTCGGGTCCGGTGCCGTGCTCGCCGATCTTGATGCCGTCCTCGGAGCCGAGCCCGTAGATGCCGGCTGTCGTGAGCAACGCGCCGGGGTGATGGACGAAGCTCGGCCAGTCGGGGCCCGTGACGGGAACGAAGTGCGCGGGCTGCTCCTGCGTCGTCCGCATCGCCGGGAGGCGGGGCGCCGGATCCGAAGCCCGGGTGAGCAACCGGTGCGACCATGCGCCGGCCGCGACGACGACATGCCGGCCGCGCACCACCGCGTCCGGGGTGACCACGTCGACGCCGTGTCCGTGGCTGTGCAGGCTTTCGACCACGATCCCGTGCCGCACGTCGGCCCCGGCCTGCGCCGCGGCCTCCTGGAACGCGGCGACCGCGCGGTCGGCGTGCAGCCGGCCCGCCTCGGGATGATGCACGACGGCTGTGTCGAACCGTATCCCGGGCCAACGACGTTCCGCGGAGCACGGCTCGAGGACCTCGTGCCGGATTCCGAGGGCGGCCAGCGACCGGGCACGCGACTCGACGACGGCGGGCAGTCCGTGGTCGACCGCGCCGGTGAGGGTCAGTACCTCCGTGCCCGTGGTGTCCTGCAGGTGCCGCCAGAGCGGCAGGGCACGGCCGGCGAGCGCCGTGTAGAACTCGCCGTCGTAGGCCTGCCGGTAGATGCGGGAACTGCCGTGCGAGGCGCCGCGGCGATGACCCGGCTCGAACTGCTCGAGCAGGGTCACCGACTTCCCGCGGGTGGCCAGACGCCACGCCGCCGCCGATCCGATGACGCCACCCCCGACGATCACGACGTCGGCCCGGGGCTCCACCCGGCTCATTGCTGTCCCTCCCTGGCTGTCGTCCGGTTACTGCTTCTTCGGCAGGCCCGGAGGATTGATCACCGACGTCTCGACCGCCTCGTTCGCGATACCCCATCGGTCGAGCACCTGCTGGTAGGTGCCGTTCTCGATGACGTGGTTGAGCGCCGCGTTGATCGCCTCGATCAGGCCGTTGTCCTTCTTGGTCAGGACCGCGATTTCGCCCTGCAGGTCCGGGCCCGCGCCGGAGAACGTGCCGGCGATCTCGGTCTCACCGGCCTGGATGACGTGGAACGACGCGGACGGATTGGGCCCGAAGTAGGCGTCGATGCGGCCGGAGCCGAGCGCGAGGTAGTAGTCGGTGGCGTTCTGGAAGTAGAGGATTTCGGTGGGCTCGAGGCCCGCGGCGACGTTCTGCTCGTTCCACTCGACGAGCAGCGCCTCCTGATTGGTGCCGGAGCTCACGCCGACCTTCAGACCCGCGACATCCTTCGGGTCCTTCACCTCGATCCCGCTGTCCTTCTTCACCTCGAAGGCGAGGTTGTCGAGGCGGTAGGTGGAGAAGTCGTACTTCTCCTTGCGTTCCTCCGTGACGGTGACATTGGAGATGAACACGTCCGCCTCACCGGAGTCGACGCGCACGAAGTTCTGCGCCCAGTCCGCGGCGGTGAGCTCGACGTCGAGGTCGAGAACGTCGCCGAGGAGATGCGCGAAGTCGGTCTCGGAGCCGATGATGGTCTTGTCGTCGTCGGCGTAGAACCGCAGCGGAGGTGCGGTGCCGGCAGACCCCGTGACGATGAGGGTGCCGCGGTCGCGGATGGACTGCGGGACCTCGGCCGCGATCTCGGGTACGGGGTCGGTGGTGATGCGGTTCTGGTCGGCGGTGAGGTTGTAGCCGGCGGTGCCGGCCGCGTCGGGCTCGTCGGTGCCGCAGGCGGCGACCGACAGCAGGGCGACGGCGGTCAGGGCCGAGGCGACCAGCCTCGTGCGTCGGGTCAACGCGGACATCATTGCCTTTCGGGAGGACTTCAGAGGACTTTGGACAGGAAGGCGCGGGTGCGCTCCTGGGTGGGCCGGTCGAGAACCTGCGCGGGCGGACCTTGTTCGACGACGACGCCGCCGTCCATGAACACGACGGTGTCGGCAACCTCACGCGCGAAGCCGATCTCGTGGGTGACGATCACCAGGGTCGCACCGTCGCGGGCCAGGTCGCGGATCACCTCGAGCACCTCGCCGACCAGTTCGGGGTCGAGCGCGGAGGTCGGCTCGTCGAACAGGATCACGGCCGGGCGCAGCGCGAGGGCGCGGGCGATGGCGACCCGCTGCTGCTGCCCACCGGACAGCTGTTTGGGGTAGTCGTGGATCTTGTCGCCGACGCCGACCCGGTCGAGCAGTTCGCGGGCGAGCGTCTCGACCTCGGCGCGGTCGCGGCGCTGCGTGGAGATCGGCGCCTCGATCACGTTCTCGAGCACGGTCAGGTGCGGGAAGAGGTTGAAGTTCTGGAACACGAATCCGATGCGCGACCGTTGACGGAGGATGTCCCTCTCGCGTAACTCGTGCAGCTTGTTGCCCCGGCGGCGGTAGCCGACGAGTTCGCCGTCGATGCGGACCGTGCCGCGGTCGACCTTCTCGAGGTGGTTGAGGGTGCGCAGCAGGGTGGACTTGCCGGAGCCGGAGGGGCCGAGGATCACCGTGACCTCGCCCTTGCGGACCTTCAGGTCGACACCCCTGAGGACCTCGAGGGATCCGAACGACTTGTGCACGCCCCGGACGTCGACGGCGTACGGGGTGGGATCGACCGGCGTGGTCACCGGGTGGCTCCCCGGGGTGCGGCGATACCCGAGTCGCGGATCTCGCGGAACTTGGCGACGGTCTTCTGCCAGGGGGTGAGCGGGAGGGCGCGGGACGAGCCGCGCGCGTAGTGCCGCTCCACGTAGTACTGGACGATCGACAACGCGGTGGTGAGCACGATGTACCAGACGGTGGCCACCATGAGCAGGGGCACGACCCGGCCGTTGCGGCCGAAGACGACCTGCACCTGATAGAACAGCTCGGCGATCGCCATCGTGGAGACGATCGAGGTGCCCTTGAACAGGCTGATGACCTCGTTGGCGGCGTTGGGCAGGATCGATCGCATGGCCTGCGGCAGAACGATCTTGAAGAACTGCCGGCGGCGAGGGATGCCCAGGGCCTGCGCCGCCTCGATCTGGCCGTGGTCCACGGAGATGATGCCGGCGCGGATGATCTCCGCCGAGTAGGCGGCCTGATGCAGGGCCAGGCCGATCACCGCGGCGGTGAAGCCGGAGATCACGCCGGTGACCTCGAACTCGAAGAACGACGGTCCGAACGGGACACCCAGCGACAGTGTTCGGTACAGGTACGCGATGTTGAACCAGAACAGCAGCTGCACGATGAGCGGGATGGATCGGAACGCCCAGATGTACACCCAGGAGATCACCTGCAGGACGGGATTCCTGGACAGCCTGCCGACGGCGAGCAGCACGCCGAGCCCGAATCCGAGAACCGTTCCCCACACGGTGAGTTCGATGGTCACCACCAGGGCCGAGAGCACGGACTGTGCGGTGAAGTACCGAGCGAACGTCGCCCAGTCCCAGCCCGGGTTGGTAGCCAGGCCGTGCACGAACTGCGCCACCAGGACGAGGGCGAGGGCGGCGACCAGCCAGCGCAGCGGGTGGCGGGCGGGGGCGACGACCAGCCCGGCGTCGTCGGGCTCGGCGGTGCTCGCCGGCGCGGGACGGATCCCGGTCGGCGCGCTCACGCCGACCCACCGGGGAAAGCGTTCATCGGGTAGTACCTTTCACGGATCTCGGGTGAGTGATCGGCGTGCACACCGAGCGGGCGGGGCGCGTGGAGATCACTGTCGCCCGGCGGGGTCCTGCTCGTCACGGATTCCGATCCGGGTGATTCGAACCCGCCGCAGGACCCGAGCAGTCCGCGGGGTGATACCGCACGCCTGAATGGCCGAATGTCACACGGGTTCGATCCAACTGAACCTGTGTGACATTCGGCCGAGTGAGGCGCCGGTGGGCGGGCGTGGCTCTAGCCGATCGGCACCCGCGTCGTCTCCGGCAGCGCCGGTTCCTCGGTCGCGCGCGCATAGACGGTCTCGCCGGGCGCGAGACCGAGAGCGCGTGCGTCGCCGCGGGTGACCTGCGCGGTGAAGTCCTCACCGGTCGCGGCGTTGCGCAGCTCGACGCGGACCTCGAACCCGAGGTGCACGACCCGCTCCACCGTCGCGCGGGTGACACCCACGGACCCGGCGGTGCCCGCGTCCTGGGCGCGGGCGAGATCGGGTTCGCGACCGAGACGGATGTCGTGCGGCCGCACCAGCTTTCCGTTCAGCCTGGAGACATTGCCCAGGAACGACATCACGAAGTCGTTCGTGGGCCGGTCGTACAGGTCCCGCGGGGTTCCGACCTGCTCGATGCGGCCCCGGTTCATCACGGCGATCCGGTCGGCGACGTCGAGCGCCTCCTCCTGATCATGGGTGACCAGCACGGTGGTCACGTGCACCTCGTCGTGCAAGCGGCGCAGCCACGTGCGCAGGTCGGCGCGCACCTTGGCGTCGAGCGCGCCGAACGGTTCGTCGAGCAGCAGCACCTTGGGATCGACGGCGAGGGCGCGGGCCAGGGCCATGCGCTGGCGCTGGCCGCCGGACAGCTGTGCCGGATAGCGTTGCTGGAACCCGTCGAGCCCGACGATGCCGAGCAGTTCGTCGACGCGGCGGCCGATTTCGGTCTTGGGCCGCTTGCGGATCTTCAATCCGAACGCGACGTTCTCGCGGACGGTCATGTGCTTGAACGCCGCGTAGTGCTGGAAGACGAAACCGATGTCCCGCTTCTGCGGGGTCACGCCGGTCACGTCGTCGCCGCCGATGCGCACGATGCCGTCATCGAGGGTTTCCAGTCCGGCGATGGACCGCAGCAGCGTCGACTTACCGGACCCCGAGGGTCCGAGCAGCGCGGTGAGCGACCCGGACGGGATCTCGATGTCGACGTCGTCGAGGGCCGCGAAGTCGCCGTAGTTCTTTCGTGCGCCCGTGACGGTGATCATCTGGTACTCCTCTTGCGGTCGAGCAGGGTCATCAGCAGCAGCACGATCACGGCGATGGCCATGAGCAGGGTCGCGGCGCAGTAGGCGCCGAAGGTGTTGTGGTCGTCGATGTAGCGGGAGTGCACCAGCAACGTCAGGGTCTGGGACACGCCGGGGAAGCCGGAAGAGACCATGATGACAGCCCCGAACTCGCCGAGCGCGCGGGCGACGGTGAGGACCACGCCGTACGTCAGGCCCCACCGGATCGAGGGGAGGGTGATGCGCCGGAACGTCTGCCAGCCGTTCGCGCCGAGTGTCGCGGCGGCCTGCTCCTGTTCCTGGCCGATCTCGTGAAGCACCGGTTCGACCTCGCGCACGACGAACGGCAAGGTGACGAAGATCGTGGCGATCACCATGCCCGGTAGCCCGAATATCACCTTGAATCCGAGGGATTCGACACCTCCGAACCACCCGCCGGCACCCCACAGCATGATCAGGGCGACACCGACGACGATCGGCGAGACGGCGAACGGCAGGTCCACCACGGCTTGCAGCAGCCCGCGGCCGCGGAACCGGCCGCGCACGAGCGCAAGTGCGACGACGACACCGAACACGACGTTGACGGGCACCACGATGGCGACGATCAGCAGCGACAGGTTCAACGCCGAGATCGCCGCGGGCGTGCTGATCGACTGGAGGAACGCACCCACGCCGTTCTCGAATGTGCGGTAGAGGATCACCCCGATCGGAACGAGCAACAGGACCAACAGGTAGCCGAGTGCGATCGTCCGCAGCGAGATTCGCGTCCACGGGGAGACCTTCATCGGTCCTCCTCCTCCCGGCGCAGGCTGCGTCCGGCTGCCAGGCGCAGCACGAACAGCACGACGAAGGCGATGAGCAGCAGTGCCACGGACACCGCGGCAGCGTTCACCGGGCGGTCGATCTCGATCTGCTGCTGGATGTACTGCGACGCCACCTGGGTCTCGTACGGGATGTTGCCGCCGATGAGCACGATCGATCCGTATTCGCCGAGGGCACGGGCGAACGCGAGCCCGGCACCGCTGACGACAGCCGGGGTCAGCACGGGCAGTACCACGGACCGGAAGATGGTCAGGTTGTTCGCGCCGAGGGACGCCGCGGCCTCTTCCACCTCTCGGTCCGCTTCGAGGAGCACCGGCTGCACCGAACGCACCACGAACGGCAGCGTCACGAATGCCAGCGCGACGACGAGCCCCGGCTGGGAGGCGTTGAGATGGATACCGATCGGGCTCTCCGGCCCGTACAGCGCCAGCAGCACAATGCTCGCCACGATGGTGGGCAGCGCGAAGGGCAGGTCGATCAGGGCATTGACGAACTTCTTGCCCGGGAACTCGTCGCGCACCAGTACCCACGCGATGAGGGTGCCCATGACCACGTTGACGACCGCGACGATTGCGGAGACGACCACGGTGATCCGCAGCGTCGCCAGCGCGGCCGGGGCGGTGACGGCGTTCCAGAAGCCACTCGGACCGTCGGCGAACGCCTCGGTGGCCAGCGCCGCGAGCGGCAACAGAACGATGACGGACAGCCACAGCACGGCCACTCCGATGCCGAGCGGTCCGACCGTGCCGGTGGCTGCACGCAGCGGAGTGCGGCGGCGCGCCGCCGGGGCGGGAGCCGGCCTCGATCCCACCCCGGTGGCGCTGTCGGTGATACTCACTGTCCGGGCTCTACTTCGTGGCGTTGTCGTAGATCACGGCGATCGAGCCGGTCTCGGCCTTGAACAACTGCTCGTCGACGGCCTTCCAGCCGCCCAGGTCCGCGATCGTCCACAGCTTCGCCGGCTGCGGGAAGTCGGCCGCGAACTCCTCCGCCACCGCGGGGTCGACGGGACGGAAGCCCGCCTCCGCCCACAGACGCTGCGCTTGCGGGGTGTAGAGGAAGTCCGCGAACGCCCGTGCCTTCTCGGCGTTCTTCGAATTCGTGAGCACTGCAGCCGGATTCTCGATCTTGAAGGTGGTGGGCGGGGTGACGTGCTCGACAGGGTCGCCGTTGCGCTCGATGAACAGCGCCTCGTTCTCGTAGCTGAGCAGCACGTCGCCGGAGCCCTGCAGGAACGCCTCGGTGGCCTCGCGACCGGACTTGGGCTGGATCTTGACGTGCTCGTTCACGAGTGTGGTGACGTAGTCCAGACCCGCCTGCGGGTTCGCGCCGCCGTCGCTCTTCGCCGCGTAGGGGGCGAGCAGGTTCCACTTGGCCGAGCCGGAACTGAACGGGTTGGGCGTGACGACCTCGAGGCCGGGCTGCAGCAGGTCGTCCCAGTCGGTGATGTTCTTGGGGTTGCCCTCGCGCACCACGATCGTCACCACCGAACCGAAGGGAATTCCGTTGTACGGACCGGAGTTCCAATCGGCCTCGACGAGCCCGGCGTCGACGAGACGGGTGATGTCCGGCTCGACGGAGAAGTTGACGAAGTCCGCCTCGGCGCCGTCCTTGACCTTCCGGGACTGATCGCCGGAGGCGCCGTAGGACTGCTGGAACTCGACGTCCGCACCCTCCTCGGTGGCCTGGAAGGCGGGGATCAGCTTGTCGAATCCGGGCTTCGGCACGGCGTACGCGTACAGGTTGATCGTGCCGCCGGAGCCGTCGCCGCTGCTCTCACCTCCGCCCACGGTGTCGCTGGATCCGCCGGAGCACGCGGTCAGCACGGTCGCGCCGAGGGCGGCGAGGGCGGTGACGAACAGACCCGATCGTCTCTTCATGAGGTGATGCCTTTCCTGCAGGAGTGTCTCTGTGCGAGACCGGGGGAGGACGCGGGCACACCGGTTCGAGGAGACGCTCCGCAGGACGGACGAAGGTGGTGGAGACGTGGACCCGAACGAGTCGGGCCGACGAATGTCACGCCGGACGGGGCGACGCGACTCCTCGGCAACCGGGGGCGGCAACGATGCCGCAAGGGTTGGTGACGGGAGTCAGCGACGACAGTCGACGTCGGCGACTGCGCGCACGCCGACAGCGATCAGCGCCAGTTCATGGCGGACGCGAGGCACGGCGGTAGCGGACACGCGGCAGACTCTAGCAGAGGCACTCGGCCTGTTCGGCGGTGTCGCCCGGAAGCGCGCGCAGTCCGGGGACGCGACCGCCGCCCCCGCCGCCCATCGCGTCCATCGCCTCGCCGAGGAGCAGGCAGCCGGCGAACACGACACCGCCGACGGTGAGAACCGTGGCGTACATCTTGTCGATCACGATCTGCCTCCCGGCGGGTTCCGCGGTGTCGCGAGTGGTCGTGCTCCAGCGTGACGCGGGCTCGGCGCCCCGAACTGTCCGGATTCTGGACAGCGACCCGACCCGCGTCACGGCACCGTGCGCGCGCCGGGCGAGCCCTCGCCCCCCTCGGCCGCGGCGACCCCGAGCATCAGCCGCGTGATCTCTTCCCGGTCCGACGCGCCGGGCAGGCCCCAGCCGGGCTGGTAACCGTACATTTCCGCGATCGTGATCGCGCGGCGGTTGCCGTCCGCCACCTCGACGTCGGTCGGGGTGATCAGAGCGGGATGCGCGACGCCGCACGCCTCGGCCAGCTTGAAGATGTCCCGGCGCAGCGCCCGGATGTAGTTGGCGGCGCGCACCGACTTCAGCTCCACGTCGAGCCCCCGCTCGAGCCACGGGTTCTGGGTGGCGACGCCCGTCGGACACCGGTCGGTGTGGCACTTCTGGGCCTGGATGCAGCCGATCGCGAGCATCGGCTCCCGCGCGATGTTGACCATGTCGCAGCCCAGGGCCATCGCCACCACCGCGTTGTCGGGCAGTCCGAGCTTGCCGGCGCCGATGAACGTCACGTCGTCGCTGAGGCCCGCCTCCGTGAACAGCTTGTAGACCCGGGCGAAGCCGCTGCGGAAGGGCAGCGAGACCGCGTCCGTGAACACGAGCGGCGCGGCGCCCGTGCCACCCTCGCCGCCGTCGATCGTCACGAAGTCGACGCCGCGGTCGGAGTTGCACATCGCGTCGACGAGGTTCTGCCAGAACGCCATGTCGCCGACCGCCGACTTGATGCCGACCGGCAACCCGGTCTCGTGGGCGATCAGCTCGATCCAGTCGAGCATGCTGTCGACGTCGTGGAACGTGGTGTGCCGCGACGGGCTGACACAGTCGCGACCCTCCGGGATGCCGCGGATCTCGGCGATCTCGGGGGTCACCTTGGCTCCGGGCAGCAGGCCGCCGAGGCCGGGCTTGGCACCCTGGCTCAGTTTGATCTCGATCGCCCGCACCGGCGCCGACTCGACGACGGCCTTCAGCCGGGCCAGGTCGAACCGGCCCTCCTCGTCGCGGCAGCCGAAGTACGCGGTGCCGATCTGGAAGATCAGGTCTGCCCCGTTGCGGTGGTAGCGCGACAGCCCGCCCTCGCCGGTGTTGTGCAGGCACCCGCTGGCGGCGGCACCGCGGTTGAGCGCCGAGACGGCGGCCCCGCTCAGCGAGCCGAAGCTCATCGCCGAGATGTTGACGATCGACTGCGGCCGGAACGCCTTCGCCCGCCCGCGCGCCCCGCCGAGGATCTTCGCCGACGGGATCTGCAGCTCCTCCCCGGCGTGCGGCGCCGCCGACGGCGGGGTCTCGGAGAACGTGCGGTGCTTGATGATCGTGTAACCGTCGGTGTATTCGACGTCGTTGTCGGTGCCGAAACCGAAGGTGTTGTTCACGAGTTTCGACGACGCGTACACCCAGCGACGCTGATCGCGGGTGAAGGGGCGCTCCTCGTCGTTGCCGGTGGTGATGTACTGCCGCAACTCGGGACCGACCGCTTCGAGCAGGTAGCGGCCGTGCCCGACGACGGGGAAGTTGCGCAGCAGCGCGTGGCGTCGCTGCAGCAGGTCGTACGAGGCGACCGCGGCCATCGCCGCGGCGGGGATTCCGAGGGCTTTCGACCACTTCATGGGGCCACCGTACGACGCTGCCGCGATGCCCGCCGACCTTCGTGAACGCGGTTTCGGGAGCGGGCCGCGCGGGTAGGCAGTGCACCGACACGCGTGCGCGGGGCACCCGGGCGCGCGGACACGGTGTGGACGACCGCGGACACCGTGTGGACGACGAGGGGCCGGCGATGCGCAGACACGATCGGGACTACAACGAGCGCGACCTCGAGGTCGACGACGCCGAGGATCACGCCGCGGGCCCGACCGCGGTGGCGGTGTCGCTGAAGCGGTCCCTCGAACGGATGGGACCGATCCGGACGGCGCAGACGCTGTTGCGGCTGAACCAGGCCGAGGGCTTCGACTGCATGAGCTGTGCGTGGCCCGATCCGGACCCGGGACATCGATCGGTCGCCGAGTTCTGCGAGAACGGTGCGAAGGCGGTGGCGGAGGAGGCGACCCGGCGCCGTGCCACTCCCGAGTTCTTCGCCGCACACAGCATCGCCGACCTGGATTCGCACAGCGAGCACTGGCTCGGCCGGCAGGGCCGCATCACGCATCCGATGATCAAGCGGCCCGGCGCCACCCACTACGAGCCGATCGACTGGGACGAGGCGTTCGCCCTGATCGGTGCGGAACTCGAGGCGCTCGACAGCCCCGACGAGGCGATCTTCTACACCTCCGGGCGTGCCTCGAACGAGGTGGCATTCGCCTACCAGCTGTTCGCCCGGGCCTTCGGCACGAACAACCTGCCCGACTGCTCCAACATGTGCCACGAGTCCACCAGCATCGCGCTGCAGGAGTCGATCGGCATCGGCAAGGCGAGCGTCACGCTCGACGACGTGTACCACGCGGAGCTCATCGTCCTGCAGGGCCAGAATCCGGGAACGAACCATCCGCGCATGCTGACCGCCCTCGAGAAGGCGAAACGCAACGGCGCCACGATCCTGTCGATCAACCCGCTGCGCGAGGCGGGCCTGGTCAACTTCCGCAATCCGCAGACCCCACGCGGAGTCGTCGGCCGCGGCACCGACCTGTCGGACCTGCACCTGCCGATCGCGCTGAACGGCGACCTCGCGCTGCTGCAGGCGTTCGGTTCGCTGCTCGTGGAATGGGACGCGCTCGACCACGAGTTCATCGAACGGCACACCCACGGTTTCGAGCAGTGGCGCCACCACGTCGCCGGCGTCGACTGGGACGTCGTCACCACCGCCACGGGGCTGTCGCGGGAGCAGATCACCGAGGCGGCGACGCTGCTGCGCGACTCGCGCGCGACGGTGTTCTGCTGGGCGATGGGCCTGACCCAGCACCGCAACGCGGTGGCCACCATCAAGGAGGTCACCAACCTGGCCCTCGCGCAGGGCAACATCGGCAAGCGGGGCGCGGGTCTGTTCCCCGTGCGCGGGCATTCGAACGTGCAGGGCGACCGCACCATGGGTATCTGGGAGCGGCCGCCGGCCCACTTCCTCGATGCGCTGCAACGGGAGTTCGGCTTCGATCCGCCGCGCGAGAACGGCTTCGACACCGTCGACTCCATCCGGGCCCTGCGCGACGGCCGGGCCCGCTTCTTCATGGGGCTCGGGGGCAACTTCGTGCAGGCCGCGCCGGACACCCACGTCACCGCGGCGGCGATGCGCAGGGCCCGGATGACGGTGCAGGTCTCCACCAAGATCAACCGGTCGCATCTCGTGTGCGGCGAGACGGCGCTGATCCTGCCGGCCAAGGGCCGCACCGAGCAGGACGTGCAGGCGTCGGGCCCGCAGTTCGTGACGGTCGAGGACTCCACGTGCTCGGTCCACGCGTCCCGCGGACCGTTGCCGCCGGCGAGCGCGCACCTGAAGTCCGAGGTCGAGATCGTCTCCCGGATCGCCGAGGCCACGCTGGGGGACCGGTACGGCCTCGACTGGAAGGCGATGCGCGACGACTACGGCGTCGTCCGCGGCCTGATCTCGCGGGTGGTGCCCGGGTGCGAGAGCTACGACGTGAACGTGCGGCGGCCGGGCGGCTTCGTCCTGCCGCATCCGCCGCGCGATTCGCGCTCCTTCCACACCGCCTCCGGGCGGGCCGAGTTCGCGGTCTCCCCGATCGACGTGCTGCAGGTGCCCGCGGGGCACGTGATCCTGCAGACCCTGCGGAGCCACGACCAGTTCAACACCACCGTCTACGGGCTGAGCGACCGGTACCGCGGCATCGAGGGCGGGCGGCGGGTGATCTTCCTGCACCGCGACGACATCGCCGCCCTCGGCTTCGACGACGGCGACCTGGTCGACCTGTTCACCCGGTGGGACGGCGACGAGCGGGTCCGGTGCGCGCGGTCGTTCCGGATTGTCGAGTACGACACGCCGCGCGGCTCGGCGGCCGCCTACTATCCCGAGACCAACGAGCTGGTACCGCTGGATTCGACTGCACGCCAGAGCAATTGCCCTACCTCGAAATCCGTCGTGGTGTCCCTGGCGCGCGCGGGCGAGCGCAGCGGCGAGTGCCCGGAGGACTCGCACCAGGGCCGCCTCGGGTCGGACTGGTCGCACAAGACCTGCCCGGACCCCGAGTACCTGTCCTGAGACCCGCTCAGCCGACCCCGGTGTGCCGGGCCGCGGTACGCGAGTGACCGGCGCGGAACGCCGCCGGTGACGCCCCGTAGCGACGGGTGAACGCCTGCCGCAGCGTCTCGGCCGTGCCGAAGCCGCAGCGCGCCGCGACCGCCGTGACCGGTAGCGACGTGGTGGTGAGCAGGACGGCGGCGGACTCGAGCCGAACCCGGCGGACGTAGCGGGCGGGTGTGTCGTGCAGGTGGTGCAGGAACATCCGGGTGAGGTGCCGTTCGCTCATCCCGGCGAGCGCGGCGAGCGCGGCGGCCGACAGATCGCCGTCGAGGTGGGTGGTGATGTGGTCGACGAGGCGCCGCATCCCGCGGTCCTTCGGTTCGGGGGCCGTGGTGAACATGCTCATCTGCGCCTGGTTGCCCGGCCGCTGCAGGTAGGTGACGAGGGCCCGGGAGACCCGGCGGGCCATGTCGGGGCCGTGGTCCTCCTCGACGAACGCGAGGGCGAGGTCCAGGGCGCTGGTCACGCCGGCGGCGGTGGCGACGTGCCCGTCGCGCACGAAGATCGGCAACGGATCCACCTGCACCTGCGGATACCGCGCGGCGAGCCGATCGGCGAACGCCCAGTGGGTGGTGGCGCGACGGCCGTCGAGCAGACCGGCGGCCGCGAGGACGGAGGCGCCCGTGCACACGGACGCCACCCGGCGGCTGTCCCGCGCCAGGCGGCGCACGTGGCCGACGAACCGGGCGTCGTCGGCCATGTCGATGTGCCCGAAGCCACCGGAGACCACGAGGGTGTCGAGCGTTCCGACGAGCCGCTCGAGCCGTCGCTGTCCGGCCAGCACGAGCCCGGTGTCGCAGGTGATCGCGGCCCCGCCGGGGGTGGCCAGCTCGACCCGGTACGCCGGGACCGCGCCGAACCGGTTCGCCGCCGCGAACGTGGTCGTCACGCAGGCGATGTCGAGCAGCTCCGCCCGGTCGTAGCCGACGACCACCACGAGTCGTTCGTCCACACCGTCGACCGTAACCGGGGCCGGGCCCGGACGCGACGTGTCCGGCGGACAGGGATCCCAAATTTCCGGACCTGTCCGGCGCCCGGGTCTCGCCCGGCCGGCCCCGGCCGCCGATCGTGGAGGCATCCCCCACCACTGCCCCCGGGAGACCTCATGGACACCACGACGGCCGTGAGCACGGCCCGCCCCGCATCGCGCCGCTCGGCCGGGCCGGCCTTCCTGGCGCAGCGCTGGCCGACGGTGGCGGCTCTTGCGTTCGCCCTGATCGGCACGCCCGCCGAGGCGAGCGTCGAGATCCTCACCGAGATGATGATGCTGCTGCCGTTCCTGTATCTCGTCACGGCCGTGCTCGACCGCCCGCGTGCGGTGTGGGCGGTGTTCCCGGCCTCCTACACGGCGTGGTTCGTGGTGCGGGCGCTGGACGTCGTGCCGTCGACGGTGCTGATCGGCGCCGCGGCGGCGGTCGTGGTCGTCGTGGGCGCGGTGCGCGGCCGGCTGCGCGACCGCCGTTTCCTCGTCCAGGCGGCCGGCATGATCGCCTTCGGGGCGCTCGGCCTGGTCGCGCTCGCCGTCGATCCGGACGTCGCCCGGTACATCGTCGCGGCCGGATGGTTCCTGCACGGCGTGTGGGATCTCGTCCACCATCGGCTCCGCGTCACCGTGGACCGTTCCTTCGCCGAGTTCTGCGCCGTCCTCGACATCGCGGTCGCCGTCGCGCTCGTCCTCGTGTGAGACATCGGCATCGCGCTCACCGGGCGCGCAGCCGCAACCGGGTGTAGGTGAACGTGGCGTAGACGATGCCGAGGAGGAGCAGCATCCCGGCGGAGAGCAGCCACCACGACGGGGCGTGCTGCCACAGCACGTCGGCCTCGGCGGTCGGGTCCTTGGCACGCAGATCGACGGTCGAGGCGGTCGCGGCATAGCCCCAGCGCGACGGCGACAGCCACGACAGCTGGGCGAGCACGGCGCGCCCGGTGATGGGAATCAGGCCGCCGCTGAGCACGAGTTGCACCATGACCGTCACGACGAGCAGCGGCATCACCTGTTCGCCGGACCGGGCGACGGCCGACAGGGCCAGGCCGACCACCACGCAGGCGCACGTGGTCAGCGCGATGTCGACGACGAGTTCGACGCTGCCGGAGGGGATCACGCTGCCGGGCCCGGGGGTGCCCTTGCCGACGAGGACGACGAGGACCAGCACGAGCGACTGCACGATCGCGGCGGCGCAGAACACCACGATCTTCGCGATCAGGTACGCCGAGGGCGCGAGCCCGGCGGCGCGTTCGCGGTGGTAGATCATCCGTTCACCGACGAGGTCCCGGACGGTGAGCGACGAGCCCATGAAGCAGGCGCCGAGGATCAGCAGGATGAGGATGAACGCCAGCTCGCCGGGCTCCGCCCCCGGGCTCGGTGGGCCGAATCCGTCGCTGCCGGGCACCAGGATCGACAGCCCGCCGAGGATGAACGGCAGCAGTGACAGGAAGACGAGGTAGCCGCGGTCGGCACGGATCAGCCGCATCTGCCGCCGGGCGACGGTGCTCAGCTGTCGGCGGCGGGAGGTGTGGGCGGGGCGGCCCAGCGGCCCGGGGGCGGCGGCGGGGGGATGGTCGACGGCCGCGCTGCGGGCGAGGTGCTCGGCGTGCACCGCGTCGGGTTCGGCCGCGACGCGGGCGAAGATCTCCGCCCAGTCGGTGCTGCCGAGGGCGGCGCCGACCTCGCCGGGCGGCCCGACGTAGGCGGTCTTGCCGCCGGGGGCGAGCAGCAGCACCTGGTCGCACAGTTCGAGGTAGGACAGCGAGTGCGTGATGACGAGGACGACCCGGCCGGAGTCGGCGAGGCGGCGCAGCGTGGTCATGATCTGCCGGTCGAGCGCCGGGTCGAGGCCGGAGGTGGGTTCGTCGAGGATCAGCAGCGACGGCCCGGTGAGCAGTTCGAGGGCGACCGACGCGCGCTTGCGCTGGCCCCCGGAGAGGCGGTCGACGCGGGTGCCGGCGTGCTCGGTGAGCTGTAGCTCGGCGAGCACCCGGGCGATCACCTCGTCGCGGTCGGCGCGGGTGGTGTCCGGCGGCAGCCGCAGTTCGGCGGCGTAGCCGAGGGCCTCGCGGACGGTGAGTTGCCGGTGGAGCACGTCGTCCTGGGGGACGAGACCGATCCGGGAGCGCAGGGCCTGGTATTCGGCGTGCACGCTGTGGCCGTCGAACTCCACGACCCCGTCGGTGGGGTTGCCGGTGCCGGACACGATCTTGGCCACGGTGGATTTGCCGGCGCCGGAGGGGCCGATGACGGCGGTGAGCGTGCCGGGCGGCGCGGCCAGGGTGACGTCGTGGAGCAGTCGACGATTCCCGTCGATGGTCAGCCCGACGGCGCGGACCCGCAGGCCACCGGTCGCGGGAGCCGCCACCTTCTCCCGGGGGACGAGGGTGCCGTCCCGGACGACGAGGTCGGTGTTGCCGATCGTCACGACGTCGCCCTCGGTGAGGGCGGCGCGGGTGATCCGGGTGCCGGCGACGAAGGTGCCGTTGACGCTGCCGAGGTCCTCGATCTCGAGACCGGACGGTCCGGTGCGCAGGGCCGCGTGCTGCCGGGAGGCCAGGACGTCGGGGACGACGACGGCGTTGTCGGCGGCGCGGCCGATCGACACGTCGCCGGGCCGGGGCGCGGGGCGGGGCCGGCGCAGCGGTCCGCGGGTGTCGCCGGCGCGGACCGCGGTCAGCTGGTCGAGCAGGCCCCATCTGCGTTCGCGGGTCGCCTCGGGTTCGGCGACGGAGATCCGGAGGTCGGGTCCCTCGGCCCGGTCGCCGAGCCTGGCGACGACGGTCCCGGTGACCCGGACCCGCTCCACCCGGCGGCCGTCGACGAAAAGCCCGTTCTTGCTGCCGGAGTCGACGAGATACCACCCCTCGTCCCAGTGCAGGAACGCGTGTTCGCGGGAGACCACCGGGTGGTCGAGGGTGACGTCCATCGATCGGTCGCGGCCGATGCGCACCGTCGCGCCGGGGCCGTAGCCGGCGCGTCCGTCGTCCCATTCGAGCAGGACCTGCGCGTGCCGGGTCTCCAGGTCGTCCATCGTCTCGGCCTTCCGTCAGACGTGTCCGCTCGCACCGACGTGCGGTCCTCGACCGCCCACCGACGATTTCCGACCGCTCGTCGCATCGTGCGCCGGGAGCCGGTCGATCTCCGATTCTCCCACTCCGGGAATGCCCAGGCCAGGCCGTCGACGCGGACGGCGCGAGTGTGGTGTGCCCGATTTGACAGGCGCTTGTGTGGCCCAGGACACTACTAACAGACCGCTTACCGACCGAGCGATCGGTCGTGGCGGTGGGAAGGTTCCGCAGTCGAGTGGAAGGAACTGCGTCGTGACGTCCGAGAAGCGCCCCTGGACCGCGCTCTACCCGAACGGGCTCGATCCCGAGCCGGCGGTGCCGTTCGTCTCCCTGGTGGACGCGTGGCGCGCCCGCGTGGATGCCAACCCGGACGGCAAGGCCATCGCCTACTTCGACGGTGTGCTGACCGCCCGCGAGACCGACGAGCTCTCCGACGCCCTCGCCGTCGCCCTCGCCGCCCGTGGCGTCCAGCGCGGCGACCGGGTGGGCATTTACCTGCAGAACATCCCCCAGTACGCGCTGACCCTGCTCGCGTTGTGGAAGCTCGGGGCCGCGGCGCTCGTGCTCAACCCCATGTACCGGCGGGCCGAACTGCGCCGCCTCGTCGACGACGCCGAGATCGTCGGCATCGTGTGCGCCGACACCGCCGTCGCGGAGACCGCGGACACCGTCCGCGACAGCTCCGTGCGGTGGATCTTCAGCACCAGTGACCTGGACTTCCAGACCCGCGACGACGCCCGGGTCTTCCCGTCGACGGACCGCGCCGTGGCCGCGCCCGACGGTGACCTCGTCGAGCTGATCGAACAACACCGGGGCCGGCGGCCGCCCCACGTCGAGATCACCGGCGACGACGTCGCGTTGCTCGCCTACACCTCCGGCACCACCGGTCCGCCGAAGGGTGCGATGAACACCCACGCCAACGTGCTGGCCGTGGCCACCACCTTCGGTTCCTTCGTCGGCCTGGCCGCCGGCGACGCGGTGTTCGCCGTCGCCCCGCTGTTCCACATCACCGGCGCCGTCATCAACGCCACGCTGGCGCTGGTGCACGACACCGCCCTGGTCTTCGCGAACCGCTTCAACGCCGAGGTCGCGCTCGAGGCCCTCGTCGAGCACGGGGTCACGTTCACGATCGGCTCGATCACGGTGTTCAACGCCCTGTACGAAACCCCCGGCGCCGAGGCCCGCCACTTCGCCTCGATCAAGACCCTCTACTCCGGCGGCGCGCCGATCCCGCCCGCGACCGTGGAGAAGTTCGAAGCGAAGTTCGGCAAGTACATCCACAACGCCTACGGCATGACCGAGACCTCCTCCGGCGTGATCGCGGTACCGCCCGGGCGGCGGGCACCCGTCGACCCCGCCAGCGGCACCCTCGCGATCGGTGTCCCGCTGCCCCTGCTCGACGCGCGTGTCGTCGACGCGGACGGCGCCGACGTCGAACCCGGCAAGCAGGGTGAACTGGAACTGTCCGGCCCGCAGGTGATCTCCGGGTACTGGCGCAACCCCGAGGCGTCCGCCGCCACCCTGCCGGACGGGCGGCTGCGCACCGGCGACGGTGCGATCATCGACCGGCACGGCTGGGTCTACCTGGTGGACCGCCTGAAGGACCAGATCAACGTCTCCGGATACAAGGTGTGGCCCCGCGAGGTCGAGGACGCCCTGTACGAGCATCCCGCCGTCCACGAGGCCGCCGTCGTCGGCCAGCCCGACGACTACCAGGGCGAATCCGTGGTGGCGTACGTGTCGCTCGAACGCGACGCCCACGCCACCGAGCGCGAGCTCGTGGACTTCGTCCGCGACCGCCTCGCCGCCTACAAGCGGCCCCGCCGGGTCCACATCGTCGAGAACCTCCCCAAGACCCAGACCGGCAAGATCCGGCGCAGCGACCTGCGCGACCGCACGATCCCCACCCCGACCGCCTGACGGTCCGTCCCCTCCGGCGTGACCGAATGTCACACGGGTTCGGTCACATCGAACCCATGTGACATTCGGCCACCGCTCCCGCGAACGAAAAGAGATACGACGTGAACACCGACGTCCGGAACACCCGGGGTGCGGTCGACACCGCGCCCACCCTGGCATCGAAGAAGAAATCGCTGTTCGCCAGCGCGGTCGGCAACGTGCTCGAGTGGTACGAGTGGAGCGCCTACGCGGTCTTCGCACCGTTCATCGCCGCGGTGATGTTCAACAACTCCGATCCGATCTCCGCGCTGCTGTCCACGCTCGCGGTCTTCGCCGTCGGCTTCCTCATGCGCCCCCTCGGCGGCATCGTGTTCGGCCGCATCGCCGACCGGCGGGGCCGCAAGTTCGTCCTCGTCACCACGATGCTCATGATGGCGACGGGCAGCCTCGTCATCGGCATCATGCCCACCTACGAGTCCATCGGGGCGTGGGCGTCGCTGATCCTGCTCGCCGCGCGGATCATGCAGGGCTTCGCCCACGGCGGCGAATCGGCCACCGCCTACTCGTACGTCGGTGAGATCGCCCCGCCGCACCGTCGCGGGATGTGGGGCAGCGTCGCCTTCATCGCGATCTTCGGTGGCTCGGTCCTCGCCTACAGCATCGGTGGCGCCGTCACCTCGTCGCTCTCCGAAACCGCCGTCGCCGAATGGGGCTGGCGCATCCCGTTCCTCATCGGCGCCTGCCTGGCCCTGGTCGCCCTGTACCTGCGTCGCAGCATGGACGAGAGCGACGTGTTCGACGCCCACCAGGAGCAGGACGAGCAGCCGCGCATCCCGCGGAAGACCGTCGTCCGCGCGATCCTGCTGATGATCGGCATGACCTCCGGCATCACCGCCGCCCACTACACCTGGACGTCGTACGTCGCCACCTACGCCATCACCCAGCAGGGGATGGACCCCGACGTCGCCTACTGGATGTCGGTGATCGCCCAGTCGATCGCGCTCGTCTCCCTGCCCTTCTGGGGCATGCTGTCCGACCGGATCGGCCGCCGCCCGATGCTGTTCGCGTTCGCCGCACTGATGCTCGTGCTGCAGCTGCCGCTGACGATGATGATCTCCTCGGCCGGATGGACCCTGCTCGTCGCGACGACCGTCGCGCTGCTCGTCGTGTCCGTCCCCGCGTCGGTGCTGTCGGCGACGCTGTCGGAGAGCTTCCCCACCCGGCTGCGGACCCAGGCGATCGGCTTCGCGTACTCGTTCTCCGTCGCGGTGTTCGGCGGAACCGCCCCGTACCTGAATCAGCTCCTGATCGGCCGCGGCATCGGATGGGCGTTCAGCGTGTACATCATGGTGCTGTGCGTGCTGACCGGCATCGCCTGCGTCTTCATGAAGGAGACCAAGGGCATCCGCCTCGAACACGCCTGACGGACGATCGGCTGCGCCCCGCCGGCACGGAACCGGCGGGGCGCAGCCGTGTCCCGTGACGTCCCGCGGCCCGGACCGGATGCCGTTACGCTGGGGCTGCCGCAGCGGCGGGACCGGTCCCGGTGTGCTGTACCCGCTCCTCGTCGCGGTGACACGTCGATCCCGTGGGCGAGGAGGCGGTGTGCAGGCAGATTCCGGTGCGCGGCTGCTCGACAGCGACGGGCTCACCGGCCGGGAGGCCGCCGCGCGGCTCCGCCGGGACGGGCCGAACCAGCTTCCGGCCGCGCGACGGGTGCCGTGGTGGCGCAGGCTGATCGCGCAGCTCACGCACTTCTTCGCGCTGCTGTTGTGGTTCGCTTCGGCCCTCGCGTTCGTTGCGGGCATGCCGGAGCTGGGCATCGCCGTGATCGTGGTGATCGTCGTCAACGGCATCTTTGCCTTCGTGCAGCAGGAGCGCGCCGAGAAGGCCGCCGAACGCCTGGGCGAGCTGCTGCCCACCACCATCGTCGTGCGGCGCGACGGGGCGGTGCGCACCGTCGACGCCCGCGACCTGGTGGTCGGCGACGTCGTCGTGCTCACCGGCGGCGACCGGGTCCCGGCCGATCTGACCCTCGCGGTCGCGGGCCGCTGCACCTTCGACGAATCCACCCTCACCGGGGAGAGCGAACCGGTGCTCCGCACGGCCGGCGCGGCCGTGTTCGCCGGAACATTCGTCGCCGAGGGCGAATCCGAAGGGATCGTCACGGCGACGGGTGCGAACACCCGCCTCGCCGGTATCGCGGCCCTGACCACTTCGGTGCGACGTCCACCCGGCCCGCTCGATCTGGAGATCCAGCGCATCGTCCGGACGCTCGCCTTCGGTTCCGTCGGCGTCGGCGCGGTGTTCTTCGCCGTGTCTCTCCTGGTGGGGATCTCCTGGCAGGACGCCTTCCTCTTCGCGGTGGGCATCACCGTCGCCCTCGTGCCCGAGGGACTGCTGCCCACCGTGACGCTGTCGCTGGCGATGGGGGCGCAGCGCATGGCCCGCGACAACGCGCTGGTGCGCAATCTCGAGGCCGTCGAGACCCTCGGTTCGACGACGTTCATCTGCACCGACAAGACGGGCACGCTCACCCAGAACCAGATGAACGTCGTCGAGGCGTGGACCCCGGCCGGGACCGTCGCGGTGCGCGGGGAGGGGTATGCGCCCACCGGTGAGGTGACCGGCCCGGAGCCGGCGGTGGCGGCGGCCGCGACCGCCGGTCTCGCCGGTGCGGCCGCCTCGAAGGGTGGGATCACCCTCGACGACGACGAGTGGCGGGCGGTCGGTGACCCGATGGAGGCGGCGATCGCCGCGTTCGCGGCCCGTCTCGCCGGCCCCGGCGCACAGCCGGGGCCGGTCACCCGCCGGTTCGTGTTCGACCCCCGGCGCCGCCGCGAATCGGTGATCGTGGGCGGGCAGCTGCTCCTCAAGGGCGCCCCGGACGCGGTGCTTCCGCGCTGCGCCGACCCGGGCGAACTCGTCGACCGGGCGGAGGAGGCGCTCGCGGACATGGCGTCGCGGGGCCTGCGGGTGCTCGCCGTCGCCCGCCGGACCCTGACCGATCCCGGCGTGGAGACCGACCCGGACCTCGCCGAACGCGACCTCGAACTCCTCGGCCTGCTCGGCATGGAGGATCCGCCGCGGACCGCCGTCCCGGCCGCGTTGCGGGCCGCCCGCAGCGCCGGCATCAAGGTCGCGATGCTCACCGGCGACCATCCAGAGACCGCGCGCGCCATCGCCCGCGAGATCGGGCTGCTCGGGCCCGCGGGCCTGGTGGTGCAGGGCAAGGACCTGCCCGAGGACGATCAGCTGCTCGGTGCCCTGCTCGACCGGGACGGCATCGTGATCAGCCGCGTCTCGCCCGAGCAGAAGCTGCGCGTGGCCAAGACCCTGCAGGACCGCGGCCACGTGGTGGCGATGACCGGTGACGGCGTCAACGACGGACCGGCCCTGCGGCAGGCCGACATCGGGGTGGCGATGGGTGAGGGCGGCACGGACGTCGCGCGCGAGGCCGCCGATCTGGTGCTGCTCGACGACGACTTCGCGACCATCCTCACCGCGGTGGAACAGGGCCGTGCCACCTACGCCAACATCCGCCGCTTCCTCAGCTATCACCTGACCTCCAACGTGGCCGAACTGACGCCCTTCGCGCTGTGGGGCCTGTCGGGCGGGCAGTTCCCGCTCGCCCTGGGGGTGCTGCAGATCCTGTGCATCGACATCGGCACCGATCTGCTGCCGGCGCTCGCCCTCGGTGGCGAGCCCCCGAGCCGGGACACGCTGAAACGCCCGCCGGAACGCCGCCACCTCGTCGACGGAACCCTGTTGGTCCGGGTGTTCGGTGTGCTCGGGCCGACGGAGGCGATCGTCGAGATGAGCGCGTTCCTCGTGGCGCTGCTCGTCGCGGGCTGGCGCCCCGGGGGCGAGTTTCCCACCGGGACGGCACTTCTCGCTGCCTCCGGTGCCGCGTTCACCGCCGTCGTCCTCGGTCAGGTGGGCACCGCGTTCGCCTGTCGCAGCGCGACCCGGCCGCCGTGGCAGCTCGGGTGGGGCTCGAACCGGCTGCTGCTGTGGGCCGTGCTCGCCGAACTCGTCGCCCTCGTCGTCTTCCTCGGCGTCGGCCCGGTCGCCGACGTTCTCGGGCACGCGGTTCCGCCGCTCGAGGCGCTGGGGGTCGCGCTTCTGGGCATCCCCGCGGTCCTCGTGGTCGACTCCGTGTACAAGCGGGTGCGCCGTCGCCGGCAGTGAGCCCCCGGGGCGTTCGGGGTGCGGGCATCCCGCCGCACGCGCACGATGGGACCGAAGGGGAGGAGTCGCATGGATGTCGTCACGGTCACGGATCTGCACAAGCACTACGGAGACGTGCGGCCGTCGACGCTGTTGACGTGCCGAACCTGGGGTTGCGCCGCCGCGGCACCGGGTATCCCCGGAACACCGCTCGCCGATGATCGGAAGTGACCCGCCATGATCGTCCCCGGCCTGACCGCACCGGACCCGGACACGGAGCCGGGCTCGCCCGAGCCTGCCCCGCCGATCCCGCCGACGCCCACGCCGCCGCCGCCGTTCCCACCGGAGCCGAACCCGGTGCCGACCCCACCGGAGCCGCAGCCGCCGTTCCCGCCGGAGCCGGATCCCGAGCCCTCGCCGCCGCATCCGCAGCGGCCCTTCCCCCAGATCCACGACCTCGCGATGTGATGACCTCGCCGACGGCGGGAGTAAGGAGAGCAGGTATGTCGAGCATGTTCGGCCGCACGTTGCTCGGAACGACCGCGGCGACCGCCGCGACGGCGGTGGTGGGATCGATTGCCTCCCGGGACGTGGACACACGCTGGTACCGGCGACTGCGCAAGCCGTCGTTCCAGCCGCCGAGTGCGGTCTTCCCCGTCGTGTGGACGGCGCTGTACGGCGACATCGCGGTGAGTTCCGCGGTGGCCATCGACGAGCTCGAATCGGAGGCGCGGGTCGACGAGGCCACCTATTACCGGGCCGCCCTCGCGGTGAACCTGGCACTCAACGCGTCCTGGTCGTGGGTGTTCTTCAAGGCGCATCGGCTCGTGCCGGCGACGGTGGTCGCCGGGGCGCTCGCGGTGAGCAGCGCCGACCTGGCGCGCCGCGCCGCCCTCGCGAAGCCGGCGGCGGGGGCCGCGCTCGGCCCGTACGCGGTGTGGTGCGCGTTCGCCACGGTCCTCAGCGGCCGGATCGCGCGGCTCAACCGGTCCTGACCGAGCGCGGTCGTCAGTAGAGCGGGTCGTGGCGGATGCGGTCCGCGGGCACGCCGGTGGCCTGCAGCCGGAACTTGGTCGCCTGGATCATGGCGGGGGACCCGGCGATCTGCACGTCGTGCCCCGACCAGTCCCCGGCCTCGGCGACGCACCGGCTCACCGGGCCCTCCAGGAGGGACAGCCCGGCCGGCGGATCGGTGGGGCCGGTGAACCACCACGGGTCGGTCGGCGACTCGGTCACGGGCACGACCGTCAGCCACGGGTTGGTGCGGGCGAGGTGCCACAGGGTCGGCAGGTCGTAGAGATCGCACGGGTAGCGCCCGGCGTAGAACACGGTGACCGCCCGCGTGGCGGGACGCCGGGCGAGGGCCATGAGCTGGGCCCGCATGGGGGCGATCGCGGTACCCGACGCGATCATCAGCAGCGGGCGCGGCCGACCGGGGCCGGGCCGCATCGTCTCCGCCCCCAGGGCGCCGATCGGTGAGCCGAGCACCCACGTCTCGCCGACGCGGGCGTGGCTCACGATGTACGGGCTCACCCAGCCGCCGGAGACGCGACGGACATGGAACTCCACGGCGCCGTCCGCGTCCGGCGGCGTCGCCGGTGACAGGTAACGCCACATGCGCGGCCGCCCCGGAACCTGCACGCTCACGTACTGTCCCGGCTCGTACGCCATCGGCTGGTCGAGCCGCAGGCGCACGACGGCGACGTCGTCGAGCGGTCTGCGGTGCTCCACGACGGTGCCCACCCAGGCGGCGGGGCCGGTTTCGGCGGCCGCGGCCTCGGTCATCGTGGTGGCGACGAGGTGCAGCGCGTGGTGCCATGCGTCGTCGAGCTCGGTGGTCCAGTCGTCGCCGGCGGCCTGCGCCACCGCATCGATCAGGGCCTCGGTGAGCGCCTTGTACTGCCACAGCTCGATGCCGTACTTGCGGTGGTCGCGGCCGAGCTGCTCGAGGAACGGGACGACGGTCTCGGGTCGGCTCAGCCGGTCCACCACGTGGACGACGGCGTGCAGGATGCGTTCGCGTTGCTCGCCCATGGCGGCGGGAAAGTACTGCCGGGTCTCGGGATGACGCGCGAACAGGTTGGCGTAGAACGCTTTCGACAGGGTTTGCAGGCCGTCCGGGCGGGCGGACACGGCCTCGACGTTACTGCGGATCAGCGCACACAGTCTCGGGTCCACAATGTCCGCCACCTCCGCGATCCTGTCCGTGTGCGGCGCGGCGCATGCCGGACGCGTCGCACCGGGGAGCGACTCTAGGGCGGAATACTGCTTGTCGCGAATCGCCCTGTGCCCGGAACGGTCGGCCGGGGAACAGATCTCGGGACGTACGTCCCGGGCGGTCGGGTACTTCGGTCCTGTGGACGAAGCATGTGGACGAAATGCCGGCGCCGCGTGTGCGACCGGCACCACCTGCAGGCGGTGCCCGCATCGCCGCGAAGGTGCCTGGGGAGGAACGGAAGACGCGTCGGTCTCCGTGCCGTAGGTCACCGTCGCCGGAGGGTGCGGCGGCGGCCCGAAGGTCCCGCGACAATCGGGACCTTCGGGCCGGTTCCCCGGGACGGTTGCGTCGCCCCGGTGGTTACTGCTGGGCTGCAATGCGGTTGCGCATCGCCTCGAGCCCCGTGACGACGACAAGTGCGATCACCACGTGCATCAGCGACAGCGTGATCGTGCTCGGGGTGTCGAAGTCGGCGACGATCGTCGACGCGATGGTGCCGAGCGCGGCCACCGCGCCGACGACCTCGGCGACGCGGATGATGCCGAACCAGCGCAGGCTGAGCAGCGCCGCGAGACTCGTGCCGACGGTGAGCGGGACGACGGTCATGACGAGAACGCCGCCCGGGGCGGCGCTTTCGACGGTGTCGCCGTTGGTCACCTCGAACGAGCCGCCGGCGGCGAGGCCGACGAGCCACAGTGCGACGTTGGCGACGAGAGCCACGACGACCGGGACGAGCACCGCCATCGGACGGCTGAGCGAGAAGGCGGGCAGGGTCGACGTGGTGGTGCGGTCGAGAGGCTTGACAACACTCATGGTGTCCTCCGGAAGGGCCGATGAACTGACGTCGCTCATCGTTCAACCTCGAGTCGACTCGAGGTCAAGTCCGTTCCGCGCAAGCTATGCCGCGGCCACCGCGCACCAGTCCACGGTGACCGAACGGGCACCGGAATGCGCGAGCATCGAACGCACGGGGCCGCCCAGGCACAGCTGCCGGTCGAGCTCCCGCTGCTCCGCATCCGGGTCGCGGGCGTCGGGGGCGCCCACGAGGATCTCCGCCGGCTCGGTGCTGCGCGCACCCTCCACCAGCAGTCGCTCCTCGTCGACCACCCGCACGGGCACGTCGTCCGATCCGGCCACGTCGCCGACCAGCAGGGCCACGTAGTCGGCGTCGTCGTCGGCGTCGTGATAGGCCAGCAGCCGGCCGCGGACGGTGCCCGAGGCGACCCGGTGATCGAGAGTCAGCCCGGACTGCGTGGGTGTTCCCGCCGCGACGGCACGCAGGCAGTGCGGCAACGTCACCCGTCGTGAGGTCCAGCTGAAGAAGGCCCCACACCCCGTTTCCATGGCACTCGCTCCTCCTCGGTACGTCCGGGCGAGGTGGTCCCCGGTTCTGTGATCAGTGTGCGCCGGGGGTCCGACATGTTCCGGGAGTGGCCGAGCTGCTGCCGGAGCAGGTTCAGGGCGTGGTGCTGGGCGAGCCGGACGGAGGTGGCATCGGTGTTCAGGGCACGGGCCGTGTCGGTGATCGACAGGCCACACGCGATGCGCAAGTGCAGCACGGCACGGTAGCGGTGCGGGAGGGCAGCGATCAGCGTCGAGGGTCGTGTCGCCGCCTTGTCCGTCGTCACCGCCTCGTCCGTCGTCACCGCGTGCGTCCTCCTCCGTCCGGTGCGGGACATCGTGTCGCGACCGGTGTCCCGGACGGAAGGGACCGGTGTCCCGATCCTGTGGGCGCGCGGCGTCTGCTGTGATGCACTCGCGGAACGACGCACCAGGAGGCTTTCGTGAGACCCACCACCGAGGACATCGAGCGGATGACCTCCACCCTGTTCCTGTCCGAGGACGCCCGGCCCCGTTCCCGGCGCGCGACGTTCTGGACCCTGCTCGTGCTGGCCGCGGTCATCGCCTCGGCGGGCGTCGTCGCGGACTCGACCGCCACCGTCATCGGCGCCATGATCGTGGCGCCGCTGATGACGCCGATCGTCGGGACCGCGCTGGCCGTCGTCCTCAACGACCACCGCAACCTGATCGCCTCCGCGCTGCTCGTCGTGGCAGGATCGGCCGCGGTGGTCGCGACCGGATTCGCGGTGGGCCTGCTCGATCCGCTGGACGTGCTCGCGCAGAACAACAGCCAGGTGGCGGGACGGGTCGCGCCGCGGATGATCGACCTCGTCGCCGCCTTGGCCACCGGTGCGGTCGGGGCCTTCGCGCTGGTGCGCCGCGATGTGTCCGACACCCTGCCCGGGGTGGCGATCGCGATCTCGCTCGTGCCGCCGCTCGCGGTGGTCGGCCTGACCCTCGAGTCCGGCGCGCCGCGGCAGGCCGGTGGGGCCCTGTTGCTGTTCGCCACCAACGTCGCCGCCATCGTCGCCACCGGCACCCTGGTCTTTCTGCTGGCGGGGGTGCGCGGGGCGGCGCACCGCGCCGGCCGTACGGTCGGGGACCTGCGCGGCCTCAGCGTGCTCACGGTCGTCGCCGCGGTCGTGCTCGTCGCGGTCCCCCTGGGGGTGTCCAGCACGCGAGTGATCCGGCAGGAGACGCTGAAGGCCGACGTCGCCCCCGTCGCGGAGCAGTGGGCGCAGGAGCAGGGCTGGGTGATCACCGACATCGGATTCCGCGAGTCCGTGCTGTGGATCGAGGTGCTCGGGCCGCCGCCCGAGGCGGATCCGGCGACCCTGCGCGACGCCCTGAACGAGGCCGGGCTGCGCGACGTCGACGTGGAGGTCACCCTCGTGATCGGCGGAACGCGGCGCCTGCCCGGCGGGTAGGGGCGGCGCTCAGCACACGACCGGCCGCGCCCCGGCCGGGTCCAGCGCGGCCAGCACCAGCTGCTCGGCGACCGGATCGTAGGGGATCGAGACGTGGTCGGCGGTGTTCGCGGGGCACACGTCCTGCAGCAGGATGTTCTGCGCGCCGGGCCCGGTGAGGAACGACGCCGTGTAGGGGATGATCACCTGGTCGTATCTGGTGGCGACGACCGTGTAGGAGACGCCCTCGACGGTGTCGCTGCCGGCGTTGAGCTCGGCGAGCACGGCATCCTGCGCGACCGACGGCGGCCCGAGCGAAGGGTAGTTCGCCGGCGCCAGCCCGACGATGCGGCTGGTCTTGTCCGCCCCGCCGAGGAACCGCACGTACCACCGGGGGACGGCGCCGCCCTTGGAGTGACCGACGATGCTCACTCGCTCGGCGCCGGTTTCGGCCAGGACGGTGTCGACGAACGCCGCCAGTTCGCCGGCGGCGTCCGGGATCGGCTCGCGCGCCTTGAACGGCTCGCCCGGCGGTGCGCCGTAGTCGAGTGCGAACACGCAGTACCCCTCGGCCTTCAGCGCCGGTGCCAATCCGGCCCAGTTGGCGTAGGAGTTCTCGAGGAAGCCGTGGACGAGCACCACCGGTTCGGGGTGCGCCGGTGTGGGCACGCAGTCGACATCGTTCGTCCCGGCCGGGACGACGCCGGGATGCGCCAGCGAGTAGGCGAGCGCGGCGCCGAAGGTGCCCTGCGGCGGGCCGGTCGTTGCCTCTGCGGCACGCTGTTCGGCGCCCGCCGTGGGTGCGGCGGTCGCGATGCTGCACGCCGCGATCAGCCCTACGAGGGCGAGCCTGCCGACCATGTCGCCCATCCTCGCGTCCGGCGGGTGTCCGGGGGCGCGAAATGCGCGAAAGGGCGTCATCCCGCGGGCGTGGGCCGGATCTTCTGCTGCGTGACGCGCCACAGTCGCCGCGGCAGGCCGCCTTCCTCGAAGGCTTCCACCTGCGGTTCGGTGAATCCCTGCGCCAGACGCTCGACGAGTGCCCGATCGAAGAAGTGGACGACGAACCCGCCGTGCTCGGTCAGGTTGTCGCCACGGTCCGTCCCGGTGGCGAAGTGGGCGTCGCCGGTGTGCCGCACGGTGTAGACGTGCCAGCCGCCCGGGCGCAGCACCCGATGCACTTCGGTGCCGAGCGCGTCGATCTCCTCGGTGGTGAGGGCCATGTTGAAGAGCATGTGGCTGTAGACGGCGTCGACGGACGCGTCGGCGACGGGCAGGGGTTCACGCACGTCGTGCACGCGGGTCGTGAGCCGGTCGGCCACGCCGGCCTCGGCCGCGCCGCGCCGGAGTTCGCCGAGGCCCTCGGGCGCGTAGTCGAGCGCGGTCACCGACAACCCGGCCCGGAGGAAGGCCAGCGTGTCCCGGCCCTGGCCGGCGCCGAGTTCGAGGACCTCACGCACCTGCTCGCGGTCGAACAGCTCGAGGGCGCGCCGGGCTGGCTCGCTCGGTGCGGGCCCGTACATCGTCGGGTTGTCGCGATAGGTGCGCTGCCAGTGTCCGCGCTGGGCGTCCAGGGCGCCGCGGTCGACATGTTCCATGCCGTGCCTTCCTCGTGACTTCCGGCCGTGGACGGCCGGCCCTGTGCGGTCGGGCGCGCCGGCGTCGATGCCGATCGACACATGGTGCCTCGGCTGCCTCCGAGGGCGGGCCCGAATCGTGGACCCGGCAGACGGTCCCGCTCGCGTCCCGCTCCGTAGCGAGCACCCGGCGACGCTCGATCGAATGGTCTGCGGGCCGTTGAGGTGGGGTCGATGTGCAGCGTAAAGTGAGTACGATCGTTGTCAGATGGAGGGTGTATGCGGACGATCCGTACCGTCGGTGATCTTGTCTCGCCTCTGGGGGGATCGATCAACGCGGCGAATGTCATCATGCAACTGGCCGTGCCCGGAGTGGGGCAGGGAGTGATCGAGAGCGCGGTGCACTCCGGCCGGGCGGATCTGCATCCCGTCAAGCGCGCCCGCACCACCACGACGTACCTCGCGGTGGCGGTATTCGGCAACGAGGACGATCGCGCCTACGTGCGGGAAGCGGTACGGCGAATCCACGCCCGGGTCGTGTCCGGGCCGGATTCGGTGACCCCCTACAGCGCCAACTCTCCCAAGCTGCAGTTGTGGGTGGCGGTGTGCCTGCTGAAGTACTTCGTCGACCAGTACGAATACCTGCACGGTCCGTTGACCGACGCCGAGTACGAGCGGGTGCTTCGCGACGGGGCCACGTTGGGCACCACCTTGAACGTGCGGCCCGGGGCGTGGCCGGTCACGCGCGAGGAGTACGACAGCGTGTGGCGTGCGGGCCTGGACGAGGTGTCGATGACGGACGAAGTCCGTACCTATCTCGCCGCCCTGGCGGACCTCCGTTTCCTCGAGGTCCGGCTGGGCCGGGCCGGCTACGCGATACACCGAGCGCTCGGCCGCCCGTTCCGGCTCGTCACACGAGGAGCGTTACCGCCGGAATTCCGCGCGGTCATGGAATTCGAGTGGTCGTCGGACGACCAGCGCGCCTTCGCCCGGTACCTGCGCCTGCTGCGCGCCGTGCACCGGCTGACGCCGGGACTGTGGAGCATTCCGTGGAAGGCGTATCTGGTCGACCTGCGCCTGCGGCGCCGCTTGGGCCTGCCCGTCTTCTGACATGCCGCCGCGCCGGTGTCCGGGTGGCCGGAATATCGCCCGCACCGCACCGGTTCGTATAGTTGAGTAATCAACTATTGACGGAGGCTCATCGTGCAGTTCGGCATCTTCACCATCGGCGACGTGACCCGCGACCCCACCACGGGCCGCGTACCCACCGAGCACGAACGCATCGTCGCGATGACGGAGATCGCGCTGAAGGCCGAGGAGGTCGGGCTCGACGTCTTCGCGAGCGGCGAGCACCACAATCCGCCCTTCGTCCCGTCGTCGCCCACCACCATGCTCGGCTGGATCGCCGCCAGGACCGAGAAACTGATCCTTTCCACGGCCACGACGCTGATCACGACGAACGATCCGCTGAAGATCGCCGAGGACTTCGCGATGCTGCAGCACCTCTCGGGCGGCCGCGTCGACCTCATGATGGGCCGCGGCAACACCGGCCCGGTCTACCCGTGGTTCGGCAAGGACATCCGCCAGGGCATCCCGCTCGCGATCGAGAACTACCACCTGCTGCGCCGCCTGTGGCGGGAGAAGGCCCTCGATTGGGAAGGCAAGTTCCGCACCCCGCTGCGCGGCTACACCTCGACCCCCTGGCCGCTCGACGACACCCCGCCGTTCGTGTGGCACGGCTCGATCCGCTCGCCGGAGATCGCCGAGCAGGCCGCGTTCTACGGCGACGGCTTCTTCCACAACAACATCTTCTGGAACCGGGAACACATCCAGCAGATGATCAGCCTCTACCGCACCCGGTTCGAGCAGTACGGCCACGGCGCCGCCGACCAGGCGATCGTCGGCCTCGGCGGCCAGGTGTTCATGGCGGAGACCGAGGAGAAGGCCAAGCGCGTCTTCCGGCCGTACTTCGACAACGCCCCCGTCTACGGTCACGGACCGTCGCTCGAGGACTTCTCCGCGACGACCCCGCTGACCGTCGGCACCCCCGAGCAGGTGATCGAGCGCACCCTGGGCTTCGCCGACTACGCGGGCGACTACCAGCGGCAGCTGTTCCTCATGGACCACGCCGGTCTGCCCCTCGACGTGGTGCTCGAGCAGATCGAGATCCTCGGCCGCGAGGTCGTGCCCGTGCTGCGCACCGAGTTCGAACGACGCCGCCCGGCGCACGTGCCGTCGGAGCCCCCGACGCACGCCTCGCTCGTCGCCGCGGGTCCGGATTCCCCGCACCGCCTCGTGGTTCCCGCAAAGGTGGATCTGTCCGCCGCCGAGGAGGCCGACGCCCGATGAGCCGCCGCATCGTCGTCGTCACCGCCGGGCTCTCGCAACCGTCGTCGACGCGTCTGCTGGCGGACCGGATCGCCGCCGCCGTCACCGCGGCGGTCGGCGCGCGGGGTGAGTCCGCGGATGTCGAGGTGATCGAACTCCGCGATCTCGCAACCGATCTCGCGATCACGGTCGCCACCGGCGGCCTGCCGGCCCCGGCCGTCGCGCGGGCGCGTGAGCAGGTGTCGCACGCCGACGGTCTGATCGCCGTCACTCCGGTGTTCACCGCGAGTTACAGCGGCCTGTTCAAGATGTTCTTCGACGTGCTCGACACCGACGCGCTGAACGGCATGCCCACGATCGTCGCCGCGACCGCGGGCTCGGCCCGGCACTCGATGGTGCTCGACTTCGCGATGCGTCCACTGCTGACGTTCCTGCGCGCGGTGGTCGTCCCCACGGGCGTGTTCGCCGCGACCGAGGACTTCGGCGACGGGGAGGCCGGCGCCGCCCTCGGCAGCCGGATCCGGCGGGCGGCCGAGGAACTCGCAGCGCTCGTCGTCGGTGAACGGACCGGTGTGGACGGCTTCACGCCCGCGTCCTCCCCGGCGCGGCCGCGCTCGTCGGGGAACTCGCTGCGCGCCCCCGGCACGCCGTTCCAGGATCTGCTGCGCGCCCACATGGGTTGAGAACTCGTCGTACCGCGGTGTGGCGCGGAGCGGACCGGGCGGGCCGTGCCGCATCCGAAACCTGATCACCCGGCCGGCAACCGCGCGCGCAACTCGTCCGCGCCCGGCCCGGACACCAGGGGCAGCGCCACGCGGCGGCCGGTGAGCAGCAACAGGATCGCGGAGATCGGCCCCCGGATCTCCGGCCCCTCCCCGGCCGACCATTCGACGTCCGTGGCGGTGAGCCGGTAGCCGCGCAGCGGAAGGGAGCGGAAGACCCGGGCCTTGCCCCTGCCGCCGAAGGACCACACGCGGGTGGCCGCCGCGGCCGCCGCGGTCACCGGCATCTCGAGGTCGCGGTGCAGCGGGATCGCGATGTCCTGGCCGTGCACGAGGATGTCGCTCAGGGGCTCGAGGCTGGTCAGCCCCACGTTGCGGCGGCGGGAACCGATCGTCGCGCGCAGGTCCGCGATCAACCGGTCGGTCGGCAGGGTCGCCCGTCGGCGGGCGGCGGCGCAGATCATCGAGTTCAGCGGGCCGGGATGACGCAGAACCATCCGGACGCAGTCCCCGACGGTCAGCTGCTGCAGGGTCAGGTGGGCCGCGACGTCGCGTACCGTCCAGCCGTCGCACAGCGACGGCTGTACCCATTCGTCGTCGGACAGCTGCCCGAGCAGGTCGGCCGTGCGTCGTCGCTCGCTGTCGATCGCGGCCCACACCTCGTCGTCGTTCATCGCCGGAGCCTTCCGTCTCAGCGGAACACCGGTGCCCGGGTCCTGGTGCGTTCGAGCTCGAAGACGTCCGCGAAGCCGGACAGCACTCGCGCCCTCGAAGACGCGCACGGCGTCGTGGCCGCGGGGAATCGAGTCCCCGGCGATCGGTTCGCCGGTCATATCGCACCTCCCGGACGGGCACAATCAGTACGATGTTGGTACCAATATAGTTCGATGATCGGACTATCGGCAAGGGAGGATGATGGCCGAGGACCTCAGTGCCGCCGTGCTGATGTTCATCGCCCAGCGCTCGGCGGAGAACCGCATTCTCGCGGCGCTGCGGCGCGCCGGCTACGACGACATCACGCTCGCCCAGGCGCGGGTGGCCGCCCGGATCGGACCCGGTGGGACCCGGCTGACAGTTCTCGCCGAACAGGCCCAGGTGGCCAAGCAGACAGCCAGCTTCCTCGTCGACCAGCTCGAGCGGGCCGGCTACGTCGAACGCACGGTCGACCCCACCGACGCCCGCGCGCGACTCGTGCGGATCGCTCCGCGCGGCGCCGAGGCCGGCCACGTCGCCCGGGCCGAGGAGGCGCGGATCGAGGCCGAGTGGACCGAGCATCTCGGCGCGCGCCGGATGAAGCAGCTGCGCGAGGCGCTCACCCTGCTCCGTGAGATCACCGATCCGTATCGGCCGTCGGGGGAGTAGTCGCCCGGTCACGTCCCACCGGACGTGGGGCGGTCATCCGTCGGTGTCACGCGCGCCGTACATCGGGAACGATGTTGGCGTTCCGATGAAAGACGTTGTGCGGATCGTACTTCGCCTTGATCTCGGCCAGTCGGGCATATTTGGTGGGGCCGTAGGCGGCGCGCACCCGGTCCTGTTCGAACTCGGCCATGGAGTTGACGTACGCGCCGATGCCGACCGAATACGGGCGCAGGGCCTCCCAGACGGACCGCACCCACGCCCGCTCCGGTGGCAGCAGACCGGGATCGGGGCAGACGCCGACGATGAAGACGGCGAAGCGTGGCGTCCGTCCGCCGCCGAAAGCGGTGTCGTCCTCCCTCGTTTCGCAGTACGCCTCGTCCAGCCGGTAGAACAACAGGAGCGACAGGGGCGAGTTCTTCTGCGGCACGACATCGACGACTGTCGCGATCAGATCGTCGGAGAGATCTTCGACGTAGCAACCCTTGTCGTAGCAGTAGAAGCCCCACGCGTTGCCCTCGTCGAGCAGCTGCTGCACGTCGACGTAGGGCATCGGCGTGACGAACTCGAACAGCGGTGGCAGAGCGCGCCGAATCCGCGCCAGCGCGTCCTCGTGCGTCTGCGGTGCTCCGAAACCGGTGACAAGGAAGGCATAGCCGGGCTGGAGGTGGTATTGCTCGGGCACGAACGGGGCGGGTGGGGCGTTCACGCCGGCGATCACGATGTTCAGCTCGCGGGGCAGCGTATCGATGACCTCCCGGGCGAGCCGCAACACCTCGGTGCCTTGATCCAGGCCCCAGAACAGGAGCCCGAACTGCACGACGGGGCCGGCCTCGTGCAGGCGGAACTCGAACTCCGTCACCACCCCGAAGTTGCCGCCGCCGCCCCGGATCGCCCAGAACAGGTCCGGATTCTCGTCCTCGGCGGCACGCAGGATCCGGCCGTCGGCAGTGACGACCTCGGCCGACTCGAGGTTGTCGATGCTCAATCCGGCCTGCCGGGTGAGCCAGCCCATTCCTCCGCCCAGCGTCAGTCCCGCGACGCCCGTGTGACTGATCAGACCGGCCGGGACGGCGAGCCCGTGGGCCTGCGTGGCGGCATCGAGGTCACGCAACAGTGCGCCCCCGCCGACCCGTACTCGCCTGCTCTCCGGGTCGACGACGACGTGATCCATCGATCCGAGGTCGATCACCAGGCCGTCGTCGACGACCGAGGCGCCCGCGGTGCTGTGCGCACCCGCGCGCACGGCCATCTCCATTCCGTGCTCGGTCGCGTAGGCGATCGCCGCCTTCACGTCGGCGGTGCTCCGGCATTGTGCGATCGCGGCCGGGCGGCGGTCGATGTCGGCGTTCCACACCGTGCGCGCTTCGTCGTAGTCCGCGTCGCCGGGTCCGAGAACCGGGCCCTCCATCGCGGCCCGCAGCATGCCGAGGTCGCCGGTCGTACGAGTCATGTGTCCTCCAGACGTTGCCGGGAACAGGCGGGATCGTCTCCGGCGAGGCGTTCGGCGCGTTCCCGGATGCCGAGCAGCATCCTGCGCATCATCGGAAAATCGGCCAGTTCCATCAGCGCGACGGTGAGCGGAAGCGACGGCGTGGGCCGGTAGGAGGCCTTCAACCGGCTCACGAGCCGGGTCCGTCGCCCGTCGTCGATGGGATCGAGGCGCCACGACCACGTCGAATCCGGCTTCGCCCAGACGAGGCAGCGCCCCGGATCGAAGGAGTGCACCCGGAAGGACGTCGCCGCCGTGGCCCGACTCGCCATCGGCGCCGCCACGTCGCCGACCTCGATGCACTGCAGGCGCGGATCGATCGTCGTCGCGCTGGGCCGCCCCAGATTGTCGAGACGGTCGTAGGAGTAGAAGCCGGCCCGGTTGTAGCCGACCTGGACGATCCACGGCCACACGCACTCGGCCGGCGCCTCGATCGTGAGGGCACGGGTCGCAGTGAACGTCGCCGAGGAGAGGATGTCGTCTCCGGGCATCGCACCGGCGTGCTCGGCGGTCGTCGCTCCCCACCGCAGGTGCCACCGGCGGTAGAAGGCGAATGCGCTCACCGCTGTCGCGACGCCTGCGATCGTGAGGATCGCCATGAGGAAACTGTTCCACACCGGAGCCGGGGAGAGAAGGTCCCGGAGGCCCCGCTCATCCGCTTCCCCCGTGAGCCCGGAGGGCGAGGGCGGCCTGTACCACCGCGGCATGGGTGAGCGCCTGCGGGTAATTGCCGAGGTAGGCGCCGGTGCCCGGGTCCACCTCTTCCGGGAGCAGGCCGAGGGGGCCGGCGCGCCGCAGCAGCGTTTCGAACAGTTCCCCGGCTTCGGTCCGCCGGCCGGTGAAGGCCAGCGCCTGGACCAGCCAGAAGGAGCACGGCAGGAACGCGCCCTCGACGCCGGGCAGCCCGTCCTGTCCGGGGGGATATCGGTAGAGCAGAGGGCCTCCGGCCGACAGCTCGCTGCGGATCGCGTCGATCGTGCCGCGCACCCGGTGCGAGTCCGGATCCTCCATGCCCAGGACGGGGACCACCAGCAGGGCGGCATCGATGTCACGCGACCCGTAGGTGCGGGTGTACCGATTTCCGATCCGGTCGAAGCCGCGGGCGAGCACCTCGTCGGCGAGGTCGTCGCGCGCCGCGAGCCAGCGCCGGCGACGACGGCTGGACAGGCGGTGGGTCTCGGCGATGCGCAGGGCCCGGTCGAGGGCGAGCCAGGCCATCATCTTGGAGTGCACGTGGTGGTCGGCGTCGCCCCGGATCTCCCAGATGCCGGCGTCCGGGTCACGCCACCGTGCACAGACGTGATCGGCGAATCCCCTTACCATGCGCCAGGTTTCCGAATTCAGCGGCCGACCGGAGCGGACGAACGTCCATGCGGCGTCGACGACCCAGCCGTAGCCGTCGAGCTGATGCTGATCGGCCGCGTCGTTGCCGAGCCGCACGGGTACGCTGCCCGCGAAGCCCGGCCATCCCGGCAGGGTGCGTTCGGCGGGGGCGTGCCGGCCGTCGAGGGTGAACAGGACCGGCAGGCGGGGCCGCTGCAGGCGGCTGGCGTGCAGGAGCCATCCGAGGAACCCGCGTGCCTCGTCGACCTTGCCCGCGCCCAGGAAGGCTGCGACGCCGATGCTGGCGTCGCGCGGCCAGGCGTAGCGGTAGTCCCAGTTCCGGACCCCGCCGGGCCACTCGGGTAACGACGTCGTCGGGGCGGCGATCGGCGCCCCCGACGGGGAATACGTGAGCAGCCGCAGCGTCAGCAGGCTTCGCACGACGGCCTCACGACAGGGCAGATCGTGAGCGATCTCCGCCGTCCACGCCCGCCAGCGTGCCTCGTCCTCGGTCACGAGCTCCCAGGCCGCGGCGGGAGGGAGGTGGATCAGCGGCTCGCGGTGGGCCACAGTCAGGACGACGGTGACCGGATGCCGCGGGGTCACGAGGATCGAGGTCGGCCGGCCCGGCGGGATCGGGGTGCCGGAGTCGCAGGCCAGGGACAGGGCGAGCGAGCCCCACTCGCACACGAGGTCGGGACCGTGCCGCACCTTCGGGGGGCGGTGGCGTTCACCGAGCCTCGGATCGAATTCGACGACGGCGCGCGCGGTTTCGCCCTCGACGGAGAGGCGACGCACGAGGACGGTCGCCGGGAGCAGCCGTCCGGCCACCTCCGCGATCATCGCCTCGCTCAGGGTGAGCCGGGTGTTGCCGAGGTCCCAGGTGGTTTCCAGCGTTGCGGTGTGCGTGCGGTAGCGGCGCCGGACGACGGTGGCATGCCCCTCGGGCCCGAGCCGGAACCGCCCCGCCGGCGCTCCGCCGACGAGTCGGCCGAAGACGGGATCTCCGTCGAAGCGGGGCACGCAGAGCCAGTCGAGCGATCCGTCGCCGGAGACCAGGGCCGCGGTGCGGGTGTCGCCCAGCAGGCCGTAGTCCGCGATCCGGGTCTGCGTGCCCGCCCTGTCCTCGATGCCACTCTCGTCGAAATCGGTCATTCTGAAAGTCATTTCAGCGCACCTGGAGAAGAAGGCCGAGTGCGGTGCCGTAGACGAGATGGGCGGCGACGGCGACGGCGGGGGTCTGCGCACCGTAGTTCAGGCCGAGCAGGCCGGGTGGTTCGAGGACCGCGGTGCTCCGCGGCCCGGCTCGATGGGAGGCCATGCGCGGATGCACGCCCGGCAGTAGTGGCAGCAGGACCGTCAAGGCGACCGCGACGTGCAGCAGGCCGAGCAGCATGCCGAGCCACCACGTCGCCCGGTGGAGCAGCGCGAAGGTGGCGGCGTAGCCGAGTGCGAAGGCCTGGCCGATCGCGAGGTGGATGAAGAATCCGACCACCCGGGCACGATCCGGGTCGGCGGTGACGACGGTGCCGAGCACGAGCGGCAGATCCAGGCGGCTGTAACCGGCCAGTTGGGCGGCGATCATGACTGCGGTCAGGGCGGTGGTGGCCACCGATCCGAAGAGCGCCCATCCGGCCCAGTCCATGGCGGAGTCACCTTTCGGTGGGGAGGTCGCTGCCGCCGGTCCACGGTCGCCGTCGGACGTCCGTGAACCGGTGGCTCGGTTTCACGATGTGCCCGGGGTGGGTCCGCGGCGAGTCACCGGGGCGGTGGCCAGTCGGGCCAGGGCGAGGGCGGCAACCGCCAATCCGAAGTCGCGCAGCGCGATGTCGAGGTAGCCGCCGAGGGTGACCAGGTCGACGATGATGCCGAGCAGCCATGCGGCCACGACGTAGCCGCCGATGGCGGGTCTGATCGCGACGACGATGCCGGCGAGGATCTCGACCACGCCGACCGCGAGCATGGCTTGGTGGGCGGTGCCCGGGACGAGGTCGTCGATCCAGGGTGCGAGGTAGCGCTCCCAGTCGGTGAGCAGGTTCGCGAACTTGTCGAGACCGAAGGCGATCGGGGCCACCGTGAACACGGTCCGGAGAAGGACGAATGCCTGGCGGGCGCCGGCGTTCGTGCCGGCCGGGGTGGAGTGGAGCGTGGTGGGGGAGGTGGGCGTGTGGCTCATCGAAGTCTCCTGACTTCTAAGAGAGAGTAGATTTGATTTTAGAAGTGTGACGTAGATTACGTCAAGAAGTTTCTCTTTTAGAAGGGGGAATCGTGCAGGACGAGTTCGCCGAACAGGCGTCGGGGATCGGTGCGCTGGCAGACCCGGCTCGAAGGTCCCTCTACCGCTACGTCGCCGCACAAGCGGACGCGGTCGGGCGCGAGCAGGCTGCGGCCGCGGTAGGCCTGCCGCTGCACGCAGCGAGGTTCCACCTCGACCGGCTCGTGGAGGAGGGCCTGCTCGAGACGGAGTACCGCAGGCTCTCGGGGCGGACGGGCCCGGGTGCAGGACGGCCGTCGAAGCTCTATCGGCGCTCGTCGCGCGAGCTGTCGATCTCCCTGCCCGAGCGGCGCTACGACCTCGCCGGGGAGGTTCTGGCGGCCGCGATCGAGCGGTCGATGCGCGACTCGGTGCCCATCGCGGAGGCGGTGCGGACCGCTGCCGTCGAGCACGGCCGGCGTATTGCCGCGAATGCGGCCACCCCGGCCGTGCCCGCCGGAACGGTGCCCGGTCCTATGGACGCGGGAGGTACCGACCTCGAACGTATGGCGCGGCTGCTCGCCCGGCACGGCTACGAGCCGCGCCTGTCCGGCGACGGGCAGATGCGGTTGGCGAACTGCCCGTTCGACCGGCTGGCGAACGAGCACCGTGAACTGGTCTGCGGGATGAACCTCGCCCTGCTCGACGGGGTCGTCGCCGGACTCGGGACCGACCGGCTCTGCGCGGAACTCGCCCCGGAACCGGGGTTCTGCTGCGTCCGGATCCGGGGCGTAGAGCGGTGAGTCGTCGCGGTTCCGGGCCTCAGAGCGCGAGCGCCGCGGCGACCTCCCGCAGGGCCGGAACCGGGTCGTCCCGCATCGGCAGGGCCTGGACCGCGACGTGGTCCGCCCCGGCGTCGAGGTGCTCCCGCAGACGCGACGCGATGTATTCCGCGTCGCCGTGCGCGACGAGCGCGTCGACGACCCGGTCGGTGCCGTCGTTGTCGAGTTCCTCGGCGGTGAAGCCGGTGCGTTCCAGATTCGCACGGTAGTTGCGCAGCTTCAGATACGGGTTGGCAACGGCCTTGCGGCCGATGGTGCGGGCCGTGGCGACGTCGGTGGACAGCACGATCTTCTGCTCGGGGGCGAGCACGGCGCCCGGGCCGAGAACGGCGCGCGCCTCGCGGGTGTGCTCGGGGGTGGTGAGGTAGGGGTGGGCTCCGGCGGCCCGGTCCGCGGACAGCTTCAGCACCTTCGGTCCCAGCGCGGCGAGGACCCGCCGCGCCTCGGGCACGCCCTCGCGGTCGAGCACGTCCAGGTACTCGACCAGTGCCGCGTAGGGCTTGCGGTACGTCTCACCGTGCGCCTCGGGGTGGCCGACGCCGACACCGAGCAGGAAGCGGCCGGGATGGCGTTCCTCGAGCCGGTGGTAGGAGGCCGCGATCTCGTCGGCGGGGGCGGTCCAGATGTTGACGATGCCGGTGGCCACGACGATGTTCTCGGTGGCGTCGAGGAGGCGTTCGGCCACCTCGAGGTCGGCGGGCGGCGAACCGCCGATCCAGATGGTGCCGTAGCCGAGCTTCTCGATCTCGGCTCCGGTCTCCGGTGGGAGGCCGGTCGCGTGCCGCCAGACGCCGAAGCGGCCGAGCGGGGGAGTCTGCGTCGTGTTCTCTGCCTTCGTCGAATCCGTCACGCCGGGTCCAACCTCCGTCGCCGCCGGTTTCATTCCGGGCGGTCGATCGGTGGCGGTCGGCCCGGACCGCGGCCCTGGATGATCGTCCAAACCCCTCCGCCGGACCGCGGCCGACTTTGTAGCTGCGGGCACCCCGGGAGCCGCCCCGCCTGCGCGAGGGTGGAGACACCGGAACGAAGGAGGCTCCCGTGCCGTACACCGTCGCCGAGTTCGACGCCCTGCCGGAACCCGAGGCCGTCGCGCTGCTGACGACCTGCTGCGCCGGCGCGACCTGGGCCGCCCGGGTGGCCGCCGGACGCCCGTACGGCGACCGTCCGGCCCTGCTCGACGCCGTGTCCGTCGCGATCGCGGGTCTCGACGACCACGGCCGGGCCGAGGCCCTGGCCGGGCATCCGCGCATCGGGGAACGTTCGGAGAGCGCGTCGTCGCAGCGGGAGCAGTCGGCCGTCGCCACCGCCGACGCCCGGATCCTTGCCGCCCTCGCCGCCGGCAACCGTGCCTACGAGGACAGGTTCGGGCACGTGTACCTCGTGCGCGCGGCCGGGCGGTCCGCCGCCGAGCTGCTCGACATCCTCCACCGCCGCCTCGGCAACGATCCCGCCACCGAGGCCGCGGAGGTGCGCTCCGCCCTGGCCGACATCACCCGGCTCCGGCTCGAACGTCTCGTGCTCGACGAGGCCGACGTCGCGTCCCGTGGGGGCGGGTGATGAGCACCCTCAGTACGCACGTGCTCGACGCCACCACCGGGACTCCGGCAGCCGGAGTGCACGTCGCCCTGGCCGGCGCGGACGGCAGCGTCCTCGGGACGGGACGCACCGACGACGACGGCCGGATCCGCGCACTGACCGACGAGCCCCTGCCGCCCGGCACCTACACCCTCACCTTCGGCACGGGCGACTGGTTCGCCGAGCGCGACATCGTCCCCTTCTATCCGGAGGTCGTCGTCACCTTCCGGATCTCTGTGGCCGGCAATCACTTCCACGTGCCGCTGTTGCTGTCCCCGTTCGCCTACTCCACCTACCGCGGGAGCTGACCCCATGACCGAACTGACCGGCAAGATCGTTCTCGGACCGCACCAGTACGGCAAGGCCGAGAACCGCGTGGTGCGGATCCATCGCGACACCCCGCGGCACGAGATCCGCGACATGAACGTCTCGTCCTGCCTGCGCGGCGACTTCGGCGCCGCGCACCTCGAGGGCGACCAGGGCACCGTCCTGCCCACCGACACCCAGAAGCAGACGATCTACGCCTACGCCAAGGGCGTCGAGTTCGTCGAGACCTACGCCCTCGCCCTCGCGCGGCACTTCGTCGACGACGTCGAACCCGTCCACTCGGCTCGCATCGAGATCGAGGAATACGCCTGGGAGCGCGTCGCCGTCGACGGTGTGGGGCACGACCACACCTGGACCCGGAAGGGCTCCGAGGTACGCACCGCCGCGGTGACCGTCCAGGGTTCCGGCCGGGCGCGCCGGGAATGGGTGATCGGCGGGCTGAAGGACCTCGTCGTACTCAAGTCCACCGGTTCCGAGTTCGCCGGGTTCCTCACCGATCCGTACACGGTCCTCGAGCCGACTCGCGACCGGGTGATGGCGACGAGCCTCGTCGCGAAGTGGCGGTTCACCACGACCGACGTCGACTGGGACGCCACCTACGCCGGGATCAAGGCGACCATGCTCGAGCGGTTCGCGAACCTTCAGTCGAAAGCACTGCAGCAGACTCTTTTCGAGATGGGACGCGCCGTGCTCGAGAAGTACCCGTTCGTCGCCGAGATCCGGCTGTCGGCCCCCAACAAGCATCACTTCGTCTACGACCTCGAGCGGTTCGGCGTGGCCAACGACAACGAGGTCTTCCACGCCGACGACCGGCCCTACGGCCTCATCCAGGCGACGGTGCAGCGCGAGGACGCCCCCGACGCCGGGATCGCCTGGGACGCCTACACCGGCGCCGTCTGACGCGCCGCCCTCACGCCAGGGCGCGCACGGCGAGGTACACGTCGAGTCGGTCGCCGATGCGTCCGAGGTCGCGGCCGGTGAGTGCCTCGACGCGGCCGATCCGGTAGCGGACCGTGTTCAGGTGCACGTGCAGTCGGTCCGCCGTGCGGCGCCAGGAGCCGTCGCAGTCGAGGAACGCCTCGAGGGTGGCGAGCAGCCCGGCGTCGGTGCGCCGGTCGTGCTCGAGCACGGGCCCGAGGATGCGCCCGGCGAACGCGCGGCGCAACTGATCGGGAACGGCGGTGAACAACCCGAGCGCGGAATCGAGCTCGGCCGCCCGCACGCACACCGCCCCCGCGTCGCCGCGCGCCGCGGCGACGGCGGCGGCCGCGGAGCGCACCGCGCCGTCAACGGATTCACCTGTGCCGCAGGCACTGACACCGACGAGTAGGCGAGTCCGGGCCAGCGCGGGAGCGAGGCGCCCCAGGCGCCGCCGCAGCGCGGCAACCACCTCGGACTCGTCGCCGTCGACCAGCGCGACGACGCGCCCGGCGACGTCGACGGTGGTGACGGCGCCGGACAACGCGTCCTGCACGGCGGCCCGCATCGCGGCGCGCTGCTCCGGGGTGCCGGCCGGGGCACGGTCGACCACCACGGCGACCGGTGATCTGCCGCAGTCGATGTCGCCCCCGGGGGGCGTCCGGTCCGCGGCCTCCCACCCGAGCCGGCGGCGTTCCTCCCGCCGCACCCGGTCGAGGGCCGCCACCGCGGCGAGTTCGCCGAAGGCGTCGAGGCACTCCGCGTCCGGGGTGCCGGCGTGCCGGACCACGAGGTACCACGAGCCGATCCGGTCGGCGAGCCCCGAACCGACGGGCAGCACCGTGTATCCCCCCGCCACCTCGGCGGGCAGGCGATCGGCGGTCAGCGCGGTCCTGGTGAGGGCGTCGACATCCTCGTCGGGCAGGGGATCGGCGCCGGCGACGGGCATCCCGGTGGCGGTGAGCAGCCACGCCGACACCCCGAACTCCCGGGCGGTCCGGTCCGTGAGTTCGTCGAGGCTGCACCCGTCGGCGACCGCGGTGAGCAGCCGTCGCTGCCGGGCCAGGCCGGTTTGCAACCGGTCCATCCGCGCCCCGGCCATCCGGCCGGTCATGTACTCGATGACCCGGCTGAACGGCACCTCCTCGGGCACCGAGAGCAGCGGTATCCCGTGCCGGACGCAGGCCTCGACCACGTCGGACGGCACCTGCCCGTGCAGCGCCTCCCCGGCGGCGAGGGCGGAGACCCCGGCGCGGGCGAGCAGCGTGACGAACAGGTCCGCGTCCGCCGCGGTGCGCCGCCAGACGAGGCCGGTGAACACCAACGATCCCGCGCTCACGTAGCGGGTGGGATCGGGCATGTCGGTCGTGCACGCCCGCAGCACCGGGCGGGTGAGCGCATCGGAGTCGCCGTGCAGCAGGCGGATTCCGAGCTCCGGTGCGTCGAGGACATCCTGTAGCAGCACGGCGTTCACCTCCGGGTGACGGGTTTGGACGATCGCACAATACGAAGCCGATATTTCGGTTCCGTTTCGTGTGTGCCGACCGGGATGTTGCGGTTTCCGGGGCGTTGACTGGGAGCGTCGACGAGCGTGAGGAGCAACGCCGATGCAGCCGAACACCACCCGGCCGATCGTGATCCAGGGCGCGCACGTGGTGACGATGGACGCCGGACGGGCCGAGTACCGGCGCGGGCACGTCGTCGTCGAGGGCAACCGGATCGTCGCCGTGGGCGCCGGCGAGCCGCGCGGCTACGCCGACGCCACCCTCGTGGACGGCACCGGCTGTGTGCTGACGCCCGGCCTGGTGAACACCCACCACCACCTGTACCAGTGGATCACCCGAGGCCTCGCCGTCGACCACACCCTCTTCGAGTGGCTGACGACGCTGTACCCCGTCTGGGGCGGGATCGACGCCGACGCCGTGCACGTCGCGGCGAAGGGCGCCCTCGCCCACCTCGTCCGCACCGGCTGCACCACCAGCACCGACCACCACTACGTGGTCCCGCGCGACGGCGGCGACGTCTTCGGTGCGGAGATCGCCGCGGCCGCGGACGTCGGCGTCCGGTTCCACCCGTGCCGCGGATCCATGGACCTCGGCGCGAGCGCGGGCGGCCTGCCGCCGGACCACGTCGTCGAGGACCTCGACACCATCCTCGTCGAGAGCCAACGGGCCGTGGAGAGGTGGCACGATCCGTCGTTCGGGTCCATGCTGCGGATCGCGCTCGCACCGTGCTCGCCGTTCTCGGTGAGCACGGAGTTGCTGAAGCAGTCCGCGGTGCTCGCCCGCGATCTGGGGGTGCGGCTGCACACCCACCTCGCGGAGACCCTCGACGAGCAGGACTTCTGCATGGAGCGGTTCGGCTGCAATCCGGTGCAGTACATGGAGTCGCTCGACTGGACGGGCCCCGACGTCTGGTACGCGCACGCCGTGCACCTGGACGACCGCGACATCGGGGTGCTCGCCGCCTCGGGCACGGGCGCGGCGCACTGCCCGACGTCCAACGCCCGCCTCGGTGCCGGCATCGCCCGCGCCGCCGACCTGTACGCGGCGGGGGTGCCGCTCGGTCTCGGGGTCGACGGGGCGGCGAGCAACGAGTCGTGCTGCATGCTCGAGGAGGCCCACCACGCCGCGCTGTTCGCCCGGGCCCGCAGCGGGCCGCGCGCGATGACGGTCCGGCAGAGCCTGGAACTGGCGACCGTCGGCGGGGCGCGGGTCCTCGGCCGGGAGAACGAGATCGGCTCCCTGGAGGTCGGCAAGCTTGCCGACCTCGCGCTGTGGCGGATCGACACGCTCGCCCATGCGGGCATCACCGATCCCGTCGCGGCGCTCGTGCTCGGCTCCCAGCCGCCGCTCGAGCTGCTGCTGATCGACGGTCGCGAGGTGGTGCGCCGCGACGAGGTGCGCACCGTCGACGAGACGTCGGTGGCCGCGGAGGTTGCCGCCGCGCACGACGCCCTGGTGGCGAAGGCGGGGTGAGCGCATGGACCTGCACACCGTGACTGCATACGACATAGCCTGTACCCGAGAGGATCTCGTCGCCGACGCTGCTACGGCGTTCGTCGGCGGCGGGACGTGGCTGTTCTCCGAGCCGCAGCCGCACCTGCGCCGGCTGCTGGACCTGTCCGGCCTGCGCTGGCCCGCTCTGACCGTCACCGACGCCGGTCTCGAGATCGCGGCCACCTGCACCGTGGAACGCCTCGCCGCGCTGTCGGGCACCGAAACATGGCCGAGCGCAGCGCTGTTCCATCAGTGCGCGGCGGCACTGCTCGCCTCGTGGAAGATCTGGAAGCGCGCCACCGTCGGCGGCAATGTCTGCCTCGCGTTCCCGGCGGGGGCGATGATCTCGCTGTCGACGGCGCTCGACGCCACCGCCCTGATCTGGGCGCCCGGCGGCGCGGAGCGCCGGATTCCCGTGCAGCAGTTCGTTACCGGAAACGGCACGAATCTGCTCGGGCCGGGCGAGGTGCTGCGCAGCGTGCACGTCCCCGCGGCGGCGCTGGCGTCGCGCACCGCGTTCCGCAAGATCGCGCTCGCCCCACTCGGCCGCTCCGGCGCGGTGGTGATCGGCCGCGTCGGCCCCGACGGCGCCTTCACGCTGTCGGTGACCGCCGCGACCGTGCGGCCCTACGTGTTCCGATTCCCCGATCCACCCACGCCCGGCGAACTCGCCGACGCGCTGCGTACCGGTGTGCCGGCCGACGCGTACTTCACCGACGCGCACGGCGCCGCCGACTGGCGCCGCGCCGTCACCGCCGTCCTGGCCGACGAGATCCGGGAGGAACTGTCGTGAGGTTCACCGTCAACGGCCGCGAACTCGACGCCGACCCCCGGCCGGGACAGTGCCTGCGCACGCTGCTGCGCGAGCACGCCCACTTCGAGGTCAAGAAGGGCTGCGACGCCGGCGACTGCGGCGCCTGCTCGGTCCTCGTCGACGGAGAGGCGGTGCACTCGTGCGTCTTTCCCGCCGTGCGTGCCGAGGGCCACGCCGTGACCACCGTCGCCGGCCTCGGCACCGGTGACGATCTGCATCCGCTGCAGCAGCGGTTCGTCGACGCCGCCGGGTTCCAGTGCGGATTCTGCACGGCCGGAATGATCGTCACCGCCGCCACCCTGACCGACGACGATCTGACGGACCTGCCGAACCGGCTCAAGGGGAACCTGTGCCGGTGCACCGGCTACCGATCCGTCGACGACGCGCTGCGCGGCGTCACCAACGTGGAGGCGCCCGCGCCCGGGCCCTCCTGCGGGCGGTCCCTGCGTGCCCCGGCCGCCGCGCGGGTGGTGACCGGCGCCGAGCCCTACACCTTCGACACCACCGTCGCCGGTGCGCTGCACGTCGCCGTGCTCGGCAGCCCGCACGCCCACGCACGGATCGTCTCGATCGACACCACCGCCGCCGAGGCACTGCCCGGCGTGCACGCGGTGCTCTGTCACCGCGACGCCCCGGCCGTCGCGTACTCCACGGCCCGCCACGAACACCGGGACGACGACCCCGACGACACCGTACTGTTCGACCGGATCCTGCGCCACCACGGGCAGCGGGTCGCGGCCGTCGTCGCCGAGACCCCGGCGCTCGCGCAGGAGGGATGTCGCCTGCTCGCCGTCGAATACGAGGTGCTGCCGTACGTCCTGGACCCGGACGAGGCGCGCCGGCCCGGCGCTCCGCTGCTGCACGCGGACAAGGGACCCGAGAACCGCATCGCCGATCCGTCGCGCAACCTCGTCGCCGAACTGCACGGCGAGGTCGGTGACGTCGACGCCGGCGTTGCCGCGGCCGCCGCCGTCGTGCGCGGCCGGTGGCAGACGCAGCGCGTGCAGCACACCCACCTCGAGACCCACGGCGCCATCGGGTGGATCGACGGCAGCGGTGATCTCGCGACCGGGGGCCGCCTGGTGATCCGCAGTTCCACGCAGGTGCCGTTCCTCGTTCGCGACGAGCTGTGCCACATCTTCGGTCTCGACCGCGATCGGGTACGGGTGTTCGCCGCGCGCGTCGGCGGCGGCTTCGGCGCCAAACAGGAGATGCTCGCCGAGGACGTCGTCGCGGCGGCCGTCCTGCGCACCGGACGCCCGGTGCAGTGGGAGTTCACCCGCACCGATCAGCTCACCGTCGCGCCGTGCCGGCATCCGATGCGCGTGGACGTCACGGTCGCGGCCGGTGCCGACGGCGTCCTCACCGCCCTGGCGATCGATGTGCTCTCCGACGCGGGCGCCTACGGAAACCATTCGGCGGGAGTGATGTTCCACGGATGCGGCGAATCCGTCGAGGTGTACCGGTGCCCGAACAAGCGGGTCGACGCCCAGGCCGTGTACACCAACAACCGTCCCTCCGGCGCGTTCCGCGGTTACGGGCTGGGGCAGATCGTCTTCGCAATCGAGTCGGCGATGGACGAGCTCGCCGTCGAACTCGGCATGGACCCGTACGAGTTGCGGCGGCGCAACGTCGTCGTGCCCGGCGACGACCTGGTGGGTGCGCACCCGGAGGGCGGCGATCTGATCTTCGGCAGCTACGGGCTGGACCAGTGCCTGGACCTGGTGCAGGACGCGATGCGCCGAGGCGGTGCCGGGGAACCGGCCGGGCCGCAGTGGCGCGTCGGTGAGGGCATGGCCCTGGCGATGATCGCGTCGAACCCGCCGGGCGGGCACGTCGCCGACACGTCCGTCGAACTGCTGCGCGACGGCACCTATCTCGCGCGGGTCGGCACCGCCGAGTTCGGCAACGGCACCACCACCGTGCACACCCAGATCGCCGCCACCGAGCTGGCCACCCACCCCGACCGCATCCGGATCCGCCAGTCCGACACCGACGTCACCACCCACGACACCGGTGCGTACGGATCGTCGGGGACGGTCGTCGCCGCCAAGGCCCTGCTCGCCGCCGCGCGGGAACTGCGCCGGCGGATGGTCAAACTCGCCGGACAGATCACCGGCACCGACCCCGACGACGCGGTGCCCGAGGCGGACGGGGTGCGTGCGGGCGGCCGCCTCGTCAGCCCCGGCGAACTGCTCGACGCGGCCGGCGGCACGCTGCGGGCCGAGGGCAGCCACGGCGGCCTGCCCCGCTCGTTGTCGTTCAACGTGCAGGCCTTCCGCGTCGCCGTCGACGTGCGCACCGGCGAGCTGCGGATCCTGCAGTCGGTGCAGGCCGCCGACGCCGGCGTCGTGGTCAACCCCGAGCAGTGCCGCGGCCAGGTGGAGGGCGGCGCCGCCCAGGCGATCGGGGTCGCGCTGTACGAGGAACTCGTCACCGACGACACCGGCCGCGTCGTCACCGATGCGCTGCGGAACTACCACATTCCGCAGTACGCCGACCTGCCCCGCACCGAGGTGTATTTCGCCGACACCTACGACGCGCTCGGCCCGATGGGCGCGAAGTCGATGAGCGAGGCGCCCTTCAACCCGGTGGCACCCGCGCTGGCGAACGCTGTGCGCCGCGCGATCGGGGTCCGGCCGCACGAGCTGCCGCTCTCCCGCGACCGGATCTGGCGGCTGCTGCAGTGATCGGCGCCGGTTCCGTCGGCCCGCCCGTGCCGAGCGAATGTATCGCTCACTCGATCAGGCCGACGGAACGATACATTCGCTCGAGGAGGGGAGGGGCGAACAGGCGGTCTCAGGGGTGGCGGCGCCGCAGCAGCAGGTAGACGATCAGGGCCACCAGCGCCGACACGGCCACTGCCGGGCCGACGCGCTTGAGCACGGACCCGCGGGCGTACTGCATCAGGTCCAGCGGCGCGGCCTCGGTGGGCTGTGGTGCCGCCGTCACCGGCACGGCCGGGGTCACCTCCGGGGCCCCGCCCGCCGGGGGTGGGGGCGCGGCGGCCTCCGGCGTCGGCACCGGGGCGGGCGGGCCACCGAGCTTGTCCGCCAGGCACGCCGTGAACTGCTCGATGATCTTGCCGCCGACGTCGGAGATCATGCCCCGCCCGAACTGGGCGGGCTTGCCGGTGATGGACAGGTCGGTCACGACGGTGCCCTCGGTGCGGTCGCCGTCGCCGACGAGGGTGATCGTGAACGTCGCGTTCACGGTGCCGTTGCCGCGCGAGTCCTTCGCGGCGGCCTCCATGACCGCCCGGCGGGCCTGCTCGTCGGTCTCGACGAACTCCCCGGTGCCCTTGTACAGCAGCTGTACCGGTCCCATCTTGATCTTCACCGTGCCGGTGAAGGTGTTGCCGTCGACGCCGGTGAGGGTGGCGCCGGGCATGCAGGGTGCCACCTTCTCGGGGTCGAGCAGTGCCGTCCACACCTCGTCGATGGGTGCCGGCACGGACATGTGGTGTTCGAGTTGCATGGTTCGTCTCCAGTGTGTGCTCAGGCGACGTCCGCTGCCGTTGCCACGGCACGGCGCGTGAGCACCCGCGCGAGCTGGCGGCGGTAGTCGGCGTCGGCGTTGCCGTCGCTCATGGGTGAGGTGCCCTCGGTGGCCTGCTCGGCGGCGGCACGGACGGTGTCCGCCGTCGCGGGCTGCCCGACGAGGGCCCGCTCGACGGCGTGCGCCCGCACGGGCACGGCCGCCATGTTCGTCAGCGCCACCCGGGCCTGACGGATCGTGCCGCCGTCCGTCTGCACGGTGGCGGCGACCGCGACGATCGACCAGGCGTGGGCCACCCGGTTGAACTTCTCGTACCGCGCCGCCCATCCCGTGAGCTTGGGGATCCGCACCTCGACGAGGATCTCCTCGGGCTGCAGGGTGGTGGTGAAGTAGTCGTCGAAGAACTCCGCGACGGGGATGCTGCGCCGCCCCGACGGTCCGGCCGCGACGAGGGTGGCCTCGAGGGCGAGCACCGGCGCGCCGAGATCCCCGGCCGGATCGGCGTGGGCCAGGGCCCCACCGAGGGTGCCGCGGTGCCGGATCTGCGGGTCGGCCACCGTGCTCGTGGCTTCGGCGAGCAGCCGCGCGTGTTCACGCACGAGCGGATCGTGGATCACGTCGTGGTGGGTGGTCATCGCGCCGATCACGAGGTCGCCGCCGTCCTCGCGCACCCCCCGCAGGTCGGGGACGCGCCCGAGGTCGACGAGCGTGGTGGGGGCGGCCAACCGCAGCCGCAGCACCGGCATCAGGCTCTGCCCGCCGGCGATGATCTTGGCGTCCTCCCCGGCCGCGGCCAGCGCGGCGACGGCCTCGTCGATGGTGGTGGGCGCGACGTAGTCGAACGTCGACGGAATCATCGGGCGCCTCCCTGAGCCGATTGCCGAGCTGATTCGACGGCGTGCCACACCCGCATCGGGGTGCACGGCATCTCGATGTCCCGCACGCCGAGGTGGCGCACGGCGTCGAGGACGGCGTTGACCACCGCCGGCGTGGAGGCGATCGTGCCGGACTCGCCGACCCCCTTGACGCCCAACGGGTTTCCGGTGGCGGGGGTCTCGGTGCGGTCGGTGGTGAACGTCGGCAGGTCCGCGGCCGACGGCAGCAGGTACTCGGCGAACGAACCGCTGAGCAGGGTGCCGGACTCGTCGTGGACGGCCTCCTCGTACAGGGCCTGCGCGATGCCCTGGGCGAGGCCGCCGTGCACCTGCCCCTCCACGATGAGCGGGTTCACGACGTGCCCGACGTCGTCGACGCACACGTACGAGCGGATGCGCACCTGCCCGGTCTCGGTGTCCACCTCGGCGGCGCACAGGTGCGTGCCGTGCGGGAACGAAAAGTTGTCCGGGTCGTAGGTGGCCTCGGAATCCAGGTTCGGCTCGATGCCTTCGGGCAGGTCGGCCGCGGTGAACACCGCGAGCGCGATGTCGCTCATGCCCACGGCCTTCTCGGTACCCCGGACCCGGAACCGGCCCTCGGCGAACTCGAGGTCGTCCTCCGAGCACTCCATCATGTGCGCCGCGATCGGGCGGGCCTTCGCGATCACCTTCTCCGCGGCCTTGACCACGGCCATACCGCCGACGGCGAGGGACCGGGATCCATAGGTGTCCAACCCCTTCGGCGAGGTCTGCGTGTCGCCGTGCAGCACCTCGATGTCCTCGAACGGCACTCCGAGCCGGTCGGCGACGATCTGGCTCCACGCCGTCTCGTGGCCCTGCCCGTGCGACGACGAACCGGTGACCACCTCCACCCGGCCGGTGGGCAGCATGCGGATCGCGGCGTGCTCCCAGCCGCCCGCCCCGTAGTTGAGCGAGCCGAGTACCCGCGACGGCGCCAGGCCGCACATCTCGGTGAAGGTCGACACCCCGATGCCGAGCTGGACCGGGTCCTGCCGGCGGCGGCGTTCCTCCTGCTCGCGGCGTAACTCGTCGTACCGGAACAGATCGCGGGCCTTCGCGGTGGCCGCCTCGTAGTTGCCCGAGTCGTACGTCAGGCCCGCGACGGTGTCGAACGGGAACTCCTCGTGCCGGATCCAGTTCTTGGCGCGCAGCTCGAGCGGATCCATCGACAGCTCGGCGGCGAGCTCGTCCATGATCCGTTCGATCCCGAACGTCGCCTCCGGCCGGCCCGCCCCGCGGTAGGCGTCGGTGGGCACCTTGTTGGTGAACACGTTGGTGCACGAGAAGTGGTAGGCGCCGAACTTGTAGATGCCGTTGAACATGAACGCGCCCAGGATCGGTACGCCCGGGGTGACGAGCCTCAGGTAGGCGCCCATGTCGGCGAGCAGCTCGACCTTCAGGCCGACGACGGTGCCGTCGCGGCGCGCGGCGAGGGTGAGCTTCTGGATCTGGTCGCGGCCGTGATGCGCCGCGACCATCGACTCGCTGCGGGTCTCGGTGTACTTGACCGGTTTCCCGAGCCGGCGCGCGACGAGCAGTGCGAGCAATTCCTCCGGGGTCACCTGCAGCTTGCCGCCGAAACCACCGCCGACGTCCGGTGCGATCACCCGCAGCTTGTGCTCGGGGACGCCCAGCGTCATCGCCAGCATGATCTTGAGGATGTGCGGGATCTGCGTGGCCGACCACACGGTGATCTGCGGCCCGGTCGGGTCGACGACGACGGAGCGCGGTTCCATGAACGCCGGGATGAGCCGCTGCTGCCGGAACGTGCGCTCGACGACGACCTCGGCGTCGCGGATGGCCTGCTCGACGTCGCCGCCGGTGCCGGCCTCGGCGGAGTCGAACGTCCAGGTGGCGCTGACGTTGGTGCCGAGATCCGGGTGCACGAGGTCGGCGCCGTCGCGGGCGGCGGTCGCCAGGTCGAGGACCACGGGCAGCTCGTCGTAGTCCACGTCGATCGCCTCGAGGGCGTCGTGGGCCTCGTAGGCGCTGCGCGCGACGACGAGGGCGACGGCCTCCCCGGCGAAGTTGACCGTGTCGACGGCCAGGGACGGCGCGGGCGGGATCTTCATATCGGGGGTGATCACCCACGCGCACGGCAGGCTGCCCTGCTCCGGCGAGGCGTCCGCGCCGGTGAGCACCGCCACCACGCCGGGTCTCTGCCGTGCTTCCGACGTGTCGATCGAGGTGATGCGGGCGTGGGCGAACGGGCTGCGCAGGATCGCCATGTGCAGCATCCCGGGGAGGACGAGGTTGTCGGTCCAGCGGGTGCGCCCGGTGACGAGGTGCTCGTCCTCCTTGCGCCGCCGCGACTGGCCGATCTCGGGTTCGACGGTGCTGGTCATCGCCCGCCTCCTGCCGTCGTGTTGTCCGTCTGCAGTTCGGCGGCCCGGGCCTTCTGCGCCGCGTCCAGCGCCGCCCGCACGATGTTCTGGTAGCCGGTGCAGCGGCACAGGTTGCCCTCGAGACCCAGCCGCACCTCGTGCTCGTCGGGATCGGGGTTCTCCTCGAGCAGGTCGATCGTCGACATGATCATGCCGGGCGTGCAGTAGCCGCACTGCAGTGCGTGGTTGTCGTGGAATGCCTGCTGGACGGGGTGCAGCACGCCGTCGCGGGACAGGCCTTCGACGGTCGTGACCTCCGCACCGTCGGCCTGCACGGCGAGCACCGAGCAGGATTTGACGCTGCGGCCGTCGAGGTGCACGGTGCAGGCACCGCAGTTGCTGGTGTCGCAGCCCACCACGGTGCCGACCTTGCCGAGCCGGTCGCGCAGGTAGTGCACGAGCAGCAGCCTCGGTTCCACCTCGTCCGTGTAGGTCGTCCCGTCGACGGTGACAGTGATGCGCATCGGGCCTCCAATGCCGGGAACATCCGGGATCCAAGATCGTCGAGAAGTGTTCACTGACACTGTGCTCCAACGATGACCACCGAATACGCCGATTCGCCGAATCGGTGGCGGAACAACCTCGTTCCCGCGCGGGTGGCGGCGGGACGGGGGAATCCGACTCGCGAAGCCGACCCGCGGCAGGGCATTTTCGGTCCGCGTGTGGGGTACCCCCCGGGCATGGATCAGTCCGAAACTCCCCTGCTGGATGCACTGGATCAGTACCACCGGCTCGACCGTTACGGCTTCTCTCCGCCCGGCCACCGCCAAGGCCGCGGTGCCGACCCGCGGGTGAAGAAGGTCCTCGGGCTCGACACGTTCCGCTCGGACGTGCTCGCCTCGGGCGGCCTCGACGACCGGAAGTCGGGCAACGGCTACCTGTCGCGGGCCGAGCAGCTCATGGCCGAGGCGGTCGGAGCGGAGCAGGCGTTCTTCTCCACCTGCGGCAGCTCCCTGTCGGTGAAGGCCGCGATGATGGCGGTGGCGGGCAACGATCCGGGGGGACTGCTCGTCGGCCGGGACTCGCACAAGTCGATCGTCGCCGGGCTGATCTTCAGCGGCGTCACGCCCCGCTGGATCACACCCCGGTGGGACGAGGAGATGCACTTCTCCCATCCGCCGTCGCCGGACCAGGTGCGCGCGACGTGGGAGAAGTACCCGGATGCGGCCGGCGCGCTGATCGTCAGCCCGAGCCCCTACGGCACGTGCGCGGACCTCGAGGGCATCGCGAAGGTCTGCCACGAGCGGGGCAAGCCCCTCATCGTCGACGAGGCGTGGGGCGCGCACCTGCCGTTCCACGACGACCTGCCCACCTGGGCCATGGACGCCGGCGCCGACATCTGCGTGGTCAGCGTCCACAAGATGGGTGCCGGATTCGAGCAAGGATCGGTGTACCACCTGCAAGGCGACCTGGTGGACGGGGCGCACCTGTCGGCCTGTGCCGACCTGCTGATGACCACGAGCCCGAACGTGATGATCTACTCGGCCATCGACGGGTGGCGCCGGCAGATGGTCGAGCACGGCGCCGAGTTGCTCGGTGACGCACTGCAGCTGGCTCGGCGTACCCGCGACCGGATCGCCGCGATCGACGGGCCGACCGTCCTCGAGGACCGGTTGCTCGGCGAGGAGGCCTCGCACGATCTCGATCGGCTGCAGATCCTCCTGGACGTGAGCGAACTCGGCGTCTCCGGCTATCAGTGCAGCGACTGGCTGCGCGAGCACTGCCGGCTCGACCTCGGCATGACCGATCACCGGCGCATCCTGGCCACCCTCTCCATGGCGGACGACGAGGGCACCACGGACCGGCTCGTCGCGGCGCTCGAGTCGCTGTCGCAGGCCGCGGAGTCGTTCGATCCGCCGCCGAAGATGTATCTGCCGAGCCCCGGCGAGCTGCAGCTCGACTCGGTGATGTCGCCGCGCGACGCGTTCTTCGGCAGGGCGGAGATGGTCGACGCGGGCCGGGCCGCCGGGCGCATCGCGGCCGAGCAGATCACCCCCTATCCGCCGGGCATTCCCGCCGTCGTGCCGGGTGAGCGGCTCGACGACGCCGTCGTCGACTACCTGCGCAGCGGCGTGAACGCCGGGATGGTGATTCCCGACGCGACCGACACCTCGCTCGAGAAGTTCCGGGTCGTCGCCGAGGGCTGAGTGCGGCCGCCCCGGGCAGCTCCTACTGCCCGGGAACCGCGCTGTCCTCGTGGGCGTGGATCGGGCCCTCGGTGCGGGCGAGGTGCTCACCCCGGCCACCCCATTTCAGCGCGATGATCTCCGCCGCGATCGACACCGCGGTCTCCTCCGGAGTGCGCGCCCCCAGATCCAGGCCGATCGGGGAGCACAGCCGCGCCAGCTCGTCCTCCGTCATCCCCGCTTCGCGCAGGCGCGCCAACCGGTCCTCGTGCGTCCGCCGCGACCCCATGGCACCGACGTACGCCAGGTCGAGCCGCAATGCCACCTCGAGCAGCGGCACGTCGAACTTCGGGTCGTGGGTGAGCACCGTGACGACCGTGCGCGAGTCGACGCGCCCCGCGGCCGCCTCGGCGGCGAGGTAGCGGTGCGGCCAGTCCACGACCACCTCGTCGGCGGCCGGGAACCGGGCGGCGGTGGTGAACACGCCCCGCGCGTCGCACACCGTCACGCGGTAGCCGAGGAACGAGCCGAGCTGTGCCATGGCGGCCGCGAAGTCGATGGCGCCGAACACCAGCAACCGCGGCGGCGGCTGGAACGAGTGGACGAACACCGACATGCCCTCGCCGCGGCGCTGCCCGTCCGGCCCGTAGTGCAGCGTCGCGGTCCGGCCCGCGGCGAGCAGACCCCGCGTGTCGTCGGCGACGGCGTCGTCCGCCCGCGCCGACCCCAGCGCCCCGTGCGCGCGATCCGGCCACACCGCCATGCGCCGACCAACCCACGCCGGATCGGGATGCTCGGTGACGGTGGCGACCGCGACGGGTTCCCCGGCCCGCACCGACGCGACGACCTCGCCCAGCTCGGGGAATCCGGCGACGTCCACCCGTTCGACGAACACGTCGATGATGCCGCCGCAGGTGAGCCCGACGGCGAAGGCGTCGTCGTCGGACACGCCGTACCGCTGCAACACGGGCACACCGTCCTCGATCACCTGCTGGGCGAGCTCGTACACGGCGCCCTCCACACAACCGCCGGAGACGCTGCCGGTCACGGTGCCGTCGCCGGCGACGAGCATCGCCGCGCCCGGTGCGCGCGGCGCGGAACGGAACGTCGAGACCACGGTTCCCAAGGCGACGGTGTCGCCGGCCCGGTAGCGACGGTCGAGTTCGTCGAGAACCTCACGCACGGTGGACCTCCTCCAGCAGTTCCTGCAGCGTCGCGAGGCTGTGCCCGGCGAGCAGACGGTCGAGATGCGGCAGGGCGGCCGCGATGCCGGACTGCACCGGCTCGTACCCGGCCGCCCCGGCGTGCGGGTTGACCCACAGCACGGCGCGGGCGAGGCGGCGCAGCTGGGCGAGCTGCTCGGCGAGCAGGCCGGGATCGCCGCGTTCCCAGCCGTCCGAGAAGATCACCACGACGGCACCGCGCGCGAGCCCCCGACGGCCCCACCGGTCCAGGAACGCCCGCAGGGTCTCGCCGAGCCGGGTGCCGCCCGCCCAGTCGGGGACCGCCCGGCCCGCCGCGGCGAGGGCGAGTTCCGGGTCGCGGGCCCGCAGCGCGCGCGACAGCCGCGTCAGGCGTGTGCCGAGGGAGAACACCTCGGTGTGGGCGGGATCGGCGCGGGTCACCACGTGCGCGAACCGCAGCAGTGCGTCCGCGTAGGGGCTCATCGATCCGGAGACGTCGAGCAGCAGCACCACCCGGCGCGCACGGGTCGCCTTGCCGTGCCGGCTGGGCCGGACGGGCTCGCCCCCGGCCGCGAGCATCCGGCGCACCGTGCGGCGCGGGTCGATGCGGCCCCGGCGCGACGGGCGCAGCCGCATCGCCGGGCGGGTGGGCGGTCGCGGATGCAGCGTGGCGATCAGCTCGGCGAGGTGTGCCCGCTCGGCGTCGGACAGTTCCGCGATGTCGCGACGGCGGAGCACGTCGGCGTCGTCCGCGGCGACCCGCAGTTCCGGACCCTCCCCGGCGGTCTCGTCACCCCCCGCGGATGTGAGTCCGGCGATGCGGGCCCGACGCGGGGTGCGGGTCTGCGGCGACGTCACGCCGGGTGCCGTTCCCCCGAACCAGCTTTCGAACGCGAGGTCGTAGCGGGGGATGTCGGCGGGGTCGTGGCACAGGGTGGCACGTCCGGTCCAGTACACCTGCCGGCGGTCGCCGAGGTCGATCTCGCGCAGGGCGCGCACGTAGGCCTCGGCGGCGTCCGAGGCGACGGGCAGGCCGGCCGCGGCGAGGGCGCGGGTGAACCCGGCGATCCCGACGAGGGGACCTCCGACGTCCGCGGCCGTCGTCATCGCGGGCCTCACCCCGTCAGGAGCCGGTCGAGCCCGGTGCGGACCACCCGGTCGAGGTCCTCCCGGTACTTGAGGACGGCGCCCAGCGTCGCGGCCGCGGTCGTCGCGTCGAGCACGTCGCGGTCGAGTTCGCGCAGCGCTCGGGCCCAGTCCAGCGACTCGGCGACGCCGGGCGGCTTGAGCAGATCCATCCCGCGCATGGTCTGCACCGCGTGGGCGACCTGCTCCGCGAGGTGTTCGGCGATGCCCGGGATGCGGCGGCGCAGGATCTCCACCTCCCGCGCGAGGTCGGGATGTTCGAGCCAGTGGTACAGACAGCGGCGTTTGAGGGCGTCGTGCACCTCGCGGGTGCGGTTGGAGGTGAGCACCACCAGCGGCGGCGTCCGCGCCCGCACCTGCCCGAGCTCGGGGATGGTGACGGCGTTCTCGTCCAGCACCTGCAGCAGGAACGCCTCGAACTCGTCGTCGGCCCGGTCGATCTCGTCGACGAGCAGCACGCACGGCGCGTCGGTGAGCGCCTGCAGCAGGGGCCGCGCCAGCAGGAACCGCTCGGTGTACAGCGAGCGTTCCGCCTCCTCGGCCTCCAGGTGGCCGCCGCTCGCGGCCTCGAGGGTGCGCAGGTGCAGCAACTGCCGGGGGAAGTCCCAGTCGTAGAGGGCCTGGGACGCATCGATGCCCTCGTGGCACTGCAACCGGATCAGCGGCAGGGCCAGCGCGTCGGCGAGGGCAATGGCCAGCGATGTCTTGCCGGTGCCGGGTTCCCCCTCGCAGAACAGCGGGCGGCCCATGCGCAGCGCCAGGAAGGCGACCGTTGCGAGGCCGTCGTCGGCGAGATAGCCCGTCGTGTCCAGCGCCCGCGCCAGCTCCTCCGGTGAGCCGATCGCCGCCGATGCCGTCATGCTGCGAGCCTATGGCAGCGCCGCTGCCGTGGCGTCCTTTCGGAGCTCCGGAAGTCCGGAAAGGCACCATTGCCGAATGCCGTCCACCAGCTCGTCGCGGGCCGACAGCTGCGGCGCGTGATCGGTGTCCAGCGTGATCACCCGGGCCCCGGGCACGAGCCGCTGCATCTCGCGCTGGGCGACCAGCGGGACGGTGCGGTCGAGGGTGGCCTCGACGTACAGCCGGGGCACGGTCCCGAACCGCTCCGGTGTCCAGGCCGGCGCCATGAGGCGGGCCGTCTCGAGCTGCGGGACGAGCCGGCGCGCGGCGGCGACGGCGTCGGCCGGGGCGGCTTCGTGGAAGAACACCGCCGCCCCCGCTTCCGGGGGCACCACGGTGCCCCGTCCGTCGGCCGTGGGCCGCAGCCACCGCGAGATCCCGACCGGTGGTGCGAGACCGAGGGCGTCGCACAGCTGCCCGAACCCGGTGCCCGACGGCAGCATCATGCCCGCGACGTACACCACCCCGGCGATACGGTCGGGGAGCTGCTCCGCCACCTGGGTGACGACGATGCCGCCGCCCGAGTGCCCGACGAGGAACACCGGGCCGTCGAGCGTGGTGACGTGCGCGGCGACGTGGCCGGCGACGTCGTCGAGGGTGACGTCGGTCGCGCCCCACGTGCCGGCGCCCGGCAGATCCAGCGCGTGCGGAGTGAACCCCGCGGCGCGCAGCGGACCCAGCACGGTGTCCCACACCCAGGCCCCTGCCCAGGCCCCGTGCACCAGCACGACGTGTGTCACGGCAGGTCCCGCCCCGCGGCGGCGAGCACGCGGGCCGCCTCACGGACGGCGGCGGTGTTGGCCCGGCCCTGCCGCGACCCGGCCAGCTTGGCTCTGATGTGCTCGCGCACGGTGATGGGCTCGTAGCACTCGTCGCCGGCGAACTCGGGGAGCGTGGCGATCACCGCGTCGACGTTGCCGTCGTGGAAGAACGCGGCCGAGCGGCGGCGCACGATGGTGCCGTCGACGATCGGCGGCTTGACGCGGTGCAGTGTCGACATCCAGCGGTCGCCCGTCAGCCGCGCCGTCAGATCTCCGAGGTTGACGAGCAGGCCGCCCTCGATCGGGGCGACGTCGTGCCAGACGCCGTCACCGCCGAGCACCTGTAGTCCGGCGACGCGGTCGGCCCACAGCACGGTCACCAGACCGAAGTCGGTGTGCTCTCCCATGCCGGTGAGTTCGCCGTCGAGCCGGACGGTGCCTTCGGGCAGGGCGTAGTTGTTCATCCGCAGCACGTCGATGGAGTGGTCGGTGAGCGCGTCGAAGAAGTCCGGCTCCCGGCCCAGCGCGTCGGCGAAGATGCGGGTGAGGGTGCGGGCCACCCGCGCGGCGTGCGCCCGGTAATTCTGCACCGCCGCCCGGAATCCGGGCACGTCCGGCCACACGTTGAGACCGTAGTCCTCCTCCGGCAGCGACACTTCGGGGAACGAGCGTGCCTCGGTGCCGATGTTGAACGCCTCGAAGAAGTCGTTCATCCGCCCGGCGGATTCCACCCCGAGGCTCAGGCTCAGCGACTCGCTCTTCGGCGGACTGTAGCCGCGGTTGGCGCCGGCGACGCGGTAGCGGTTCTTCGTCTCGAGCGGGAGGGCGAAGAAATCGTCGAGGGCGGTGGTGAAGTCGTCGAGGATCGTCCCGGGGATGCCGTGACCGAGGATCTGCACGAATCCGACGCGGCTGCAGGCCTCGTCCATCTGTTCGGCGATCCGGAGTCGGTCGGAGTCCCCGCCGCCGGTCACATACGGACCGATGTCGATCGTCGGGACCTCGAAGGGCTCACGCGTGGGCAGGGACAACGGATTCTCCTGTGATCTGGTCGCTTTCGGTTCCGGGGGTGCCATCGGCGGATCGCCGGGCCGCGGCGCCGAGCCTGGTGTGGTTGAACAGCAGGTTGAGCGAGAACGCGGTGATCGCCGCGAGGGTGATGCCACTGCCGAGCAGGATCTGCGCGGCGGACGGGAACTTGTCGAACATGCCTTCCGCGAGTTCGGGGACGAGGCCGATGCCCACGGCGACCGCGGCGATGGTGGTGTTGATCCGGTCGGAGAGGTCCACCTTGCGCAGGGTGTTGATGCCGACGACGGCGACGGTGGCGAACAGGATCAGGCCCACCCCGCCGACGACGGGCTTGGGCAGTGCGGCGACGACCGAGCCGACCTTGGGCAGCGCACCCAGCACGACGAGGATGACGCCGCTGGTGGCGGTGACGTAGCGGCTGTAGACGCGGGTGGTGGCGACGGCACCGACATTCTGCGTGAACACCGTGTCGACGAACGCGTTGAAGATGCCGCCGAAGATGCCGGACAGGCCGTCGCCGGCGAGGCCGCGGGCGATGTCGGATTTGGTGACGGGCTTGCCGGTGATCTCGCTGACGGCGAGCATGCTCGCCGTCGACTCGGCGAACACGACGGCCATCACGATGCTCATGGCGACGACGGCGGTGATCGGGAATTCGGGCCCACCGAAGTGGAAGGGAGTGGGCACACCGAGCCACGCGGAACCGGAGACACCGCCGAGGTCGATCAGGCCCATCGGCAGCGCGGCGACGGTGCCCACGAGCAGGGCGATCAGCACGCCGAGCTGCGTCCAGATCCCGCGGCCGAGGCAGATGAATCCGAGGGCGACGGCCATGACCGCCACGGCGAGAGCGATGTTCGCGGGATCGGCGAACGTGGGCGCGGTGGGGTCGGTGCCTACGATGAGCCCACCGGCGACACCGATGAGGGAGATGCCGACGACGGTGAGCACGGCGCCGGTCACGAGCGGTGGGAAGAACTTGATCACCTTCGCGAACGGCCACGCCAAGGCCAGACCGACGATGCCACCGACGAGCATCGACCCGTACACCGCCTGCAGGCCGTATTCCTCGGCGATGAGGATCATCGGGGTCAGCCCGGCGAAGGTGGCGCCGCAGACGATGGGCAGCCGGACGCCGGCGAGTTTGCCGACGCCGAGGCTCTGGATGATCGTGATCAGGCCGGCGATCAGCAGGTCGGCGTTGATGAGCATCGCGACGGTCTCGCGGTCGAGACCCACGGCGGCGCCGAAGACCAGTGGGACGGTGATGCATCCGGTGTACATGATCAGGACGTGCTGGATGCCGAACGCCAACTGCCGCCCGAAGGGCAGTCGGGTGTCGACGGGATGGGCTGTTGCCATGGAGGGCTCCGTCCGGGACACAAGGCTGTATACGGTGATGAATACAGTTCTAGCCCAGCGCCTTTACGGGCGACAGCCACCACGTTTCGCGCAGGTAATCAATTTCTCACCACCGGCGGCTGACGCCGCCTGTGTTCCCTTTGGGCTGTTGCCGCCACCCAAAGGACGCACCGCCTACGTCAGCCGCCCGTGCACGCGCAGCCGGGCGATGCCCCCGTCGGGGTAGACGTCGAGCCGCACGTGCCGCAACGGCACGGCCGCGTCGACGCGGAACCGGTGCCGGCAGTCGGGCAGCAGTGCCGTCCGCGGCACGAGCTCGACCCACGCGGATTCGTCGGAGAGCGCTGCGCCGTCCGGGATTCCGATCAGTCGTGCCCACCCGGGGGCGTTGCCGACGAAGTACGAGGTGTCGATTTCGACGTGGTCGACGTGGCCCTCCCCGGCCAGGCGCACCACCACATGGTCGTTGCCGCCGTCGCGGCGGCGGGCGTTCTCCCAGCCCTCGCCCATGTGCCGCGCCCGGCCGGGGGCGATGATGTTGCGCGGGGACGAGTAGAAGCGGTTCGAGCAGTCCACCACGTCGGCCCCGTGCTCGAGCGCGGCGAGGTCGATCGTCCCGGTGAGGAACGCCGGGTCGGGCCGGGGCTCGCCGTGCACCCGCAGCCGGGCCACCCCGCCGTCGGGAAAGATGTTGAGCCGCAGGTGTGTCCATCGGAATTCGCTGTCGACCGCGAAGGTGTTGGCGGTGTCCCCGGCGAGGGCCACCTTGTCGAGGATCGGCTGCCACGGCGCCGCGAGCAGCTGGTCCGGTGTCGGATACCCCTCCGTCTCGACGGCGTCCACCGAGGCGAACGGCGGGTAGTTGCCGGTGAACCATGCGGTGTCGATCACCACGCCGCGCACGACTCCGGGCACCCCGAGCCGGACGATCGCGAAGTCGTGGCCGGGTTCGCGGCGCCGACGGGTCTCCCAGCCGTCGTACACCTTGCCCTTGTGCCCGAAGTCCCCGGTGTCGAAGGCCGGGGGTTCCGGGGTGACGAGATTCTCCCGCTGGGCGAACAGTTCGTCGTTGGCGTACACCACGGAGCCGGCGAGGGTCCGGGACGCGAGGTCGGGCAGCTGCAGGAAGGCGGCGTCGGTCACGGGTTCGTCCTCTCACGGTCGAGCAGGCGCCCGTTCGGTGTCCGGCCCACGGGGCGGCCGCCGAGCCACGTCCCGCGGACCACCCCGGCCAGCGCGGTCTCGGCATAGGGGGTGACGGCGTTGCGGTGGTGCAGGCGTTCGGAGAAGACGACGAACGCGTCGTCGGGGGCGAGGACGCAGAAGTCCGCGACGTTGCCGATCGCGATCTCGCCCCGGTCGGTCATGCCCACCAGGTCGCGGGGGCCTCGGGCCATCCATCGGGTTACCTCCGTCAGGGTGTGGCCGCGGCGCCTGGCCTGGGACCACACGATCGGCAGGCCGAGCTGCAGCGACGAGATGCCGCCCCACGCCTCGGCGAAGTCTCCGGTCGCGAACTTCTTCAGTTCCGGCACGCACGGCGAGTGGTCCGAGACCACCGCGTCGATCGTGCCCTCGGCGAGGCCGCGCCACAGGCCTTCCCGGTTGCTCGCCTCGCGGATCGGCGGGCAGCACTTGAAATGAGTTGCACCGTCCAGGATCTCCTCGCTGAACAGCGACAGGTAGTGGGGGCACGTCTCGACGGTGACGGGCACGCCGTCGGCCTTGGCCTGCGCGATCAGCGGCAGGCTCCCGGCGTCGGACAGGTGCAGAATGTGGGTGCGGCAACCCGTTTCCCGGGCGCCCTCGAGCACCTGGGCGACGGCCCGCGACTCCGCGGCCGGCGGACGCGACCGCAGGAAGCCGGCGTACCGGCGGCCCGCGGCCGGCGGCTGGGCTTCGAGGGTGGGCCCGTCCTCGGCGTGGACGATGAGCAGGCCCCCGAAGCCCGCGATCGTGCGCATCGCGGCGAACATCTGGTCCCGGTCGAGCGGCGGATACTCGTCCAGCCCGGAATGGGCGAGGAAGCACTTGAAGCCGTACACGCCCGCGTCCCAGAGCGGTTCGAGGTCGGCGAGGTTGCCCGGCACGGCGCCGCCCCAGAATCCGACGTCGACCGAGATCTGTTCGGCGGCAACCTTCTTCTTGACCTCCAGCGCAGCGACGTCGACGGTGGCCGGCACGGAGTTGAGCGGCATGTCCACGACGGTGGTGACGCCGCCCGCGGCGGCCGCGCGGGTCGCGGTCGCGAATCCCTCCCACTCGGTGCGGCCGGGGTCGTTGATGTGCACGTGCGTGTCGACCAGACCGGGCAGAAGAGCCTCGTCGTCGGCGAGGACGACCTCCTCGGCGCCCGCGGGGGCAGGGGCGTCGTAGGCCCCGATCGCGGCGATGCGCCCGTCCCGGAGCACGACCGAGCAGGGGTGTTCGCGGTCGCCGACGACGGCGCGTCGCGTGCGGATCACGGTGGGCATCCGGTGGGTCCTTCCTGTCGGCCCGCGAGCCGCGCCAGCCGGTCCGGCGTGGTCTCCGCGCGGTCGCGGACCTCGGTCTCGGTGAGGGCTCCGCAGGCGAGGCCGCGGAGCAGGAACGTGGCCAGGGCGCGGGCCGTCGCGGGTTCGTCGAGATAGCCGGAGTCACGCCCCGGCGACAGGTAGGCGGCGACGCGGGCCGCCGCGGTGGGGAACGAACGGCGGTAGAACGCGAAGGTCGCGGCATAGCGGGTGGGCAGTTGCGCGGGGTGCAGGTCCCAGCCCTGGTAGAACCCGCGGCGCAGCGACCGCTCCACCAGCCGGGCGTGCAGGCCCCACGCGGCCCGGATCTGTTCGCGGGTGCCGACGGGGAGGCGGTTGGTGGATCCGTCGGACAGGGGTACGCCGGTGCCGGCGGCGGCCACCTGCATGGTGGCCTTGGCGTGGTCGGCGACGGGGTGGTCCATGGCCTGGTATTCGGCGGCGATGCCGCACGCGGCGGAGTAGTCGTAGGTGCCGTAGTGCAGTCCCGCGCAGCGGCCCGCGGCGGCGTGCAGCATCCGCGCCACCTGGGCGGTGCCGTCGGGACCGCAGATCGCCTGCGGGGTCTCGATCTGGATCTCGAACCGCAGGGGAACGGTGAGCCCGTGCGCACGCTCGAGGTGCTCGCACACGGTGACCATCGCGGAGACCTGCTCGGGTGCAGTCACCTTCGGCAGGGTCATGACGAAACCGTCCGGAGCGGAGGTCTTCTCGACGAGAGCACCGACGAAGGCGTCGAGCGTGCGGATCCCGCGACGGCGGGTGGCGGGCTCGAGACACTTGAAGCGCAGCCCCACGAACGGGGTGGCGGAGGGATTGTCGGCGAGAACGGTGGCGGCCCGGGCGACGTGGGCGTCCTCGTCGGCGTCGCGGTGCGGGCCGGGCACGTCCGTCTGGGGAAAACCGTCCTCGAAGTCGATGCGCAGATCTTCGATCGGCTCGGTGTCGAGCTTGGCCCGCACGAGCGGTAGGACCTGTTCGGCGAGCTCCGGTTCGATCCCCGTCACGCCGGCCAGGTCGCCGGGGCCGGAGCAGTTCTCGTCGAGCACCCGGCGGGCGTGTGCCCCCCACTCGGCGACGGTCGTCGCGTCGTACCGGTGGGCCGGCACGTACACGGTGTGCACGGGTTGCCGCGCCGGTGTCGTCCCGGGATAGGCGGTGGCGTACGCGGCGTCGACGGGCCCGAGCGTCGCGTCGAGCGAGGCGTGGAGCCGTTCGAGTCCGTCCACCGCTGCACACTCCCGTCGTCTGTATCCACGGCTGTATACGCGTGGCTCCGCCGACGGTAGTGGCGTCGTGTCAAGCGAACGGTTAACCGCGGTAACGACGGTGTTACGCGGTGGACCGCGTGCGGCGAGCGAATGTATCGCTCACCTCCTCAGTCCGAGTCGGTGATACATTCGCTCGCCCCACCCGGGCGGGTGCTCAGCCGGCGGCCGAGAGATCGAGGCGCGTGGCCGACAGATCCGTGCGGCGCCGGGCCAGGTCAGCGGCGCCGACGATCCCGGCGTCGGGGCCGAGCTCGGCCAGCCGCACCGGGGCGGCCGGGCGGTGCCCGCGTCCGGTCAGCCGCTGGGCGAACGTGGCGACGGCGGGCCCGCGCAGCAGTTCCCCGGCCTCGCACACACCGCCGCCGAGGACGAACACCTCCGGGTCGAGGAACGCGGCGAGGTCCGCCATGCCGTGACCGAGCCACGTGCCGATCGTGCGGAAGCACTCGAGCGCGGCGGCGTCGCCCTCGCGGGCGGCGGTGGTGACGTGGTGCCCGGTGATCTGCTCGGCGCGCCCGCCGGCCAGCTCGAGCAGCCGGCCGGCGAGCGCGGGCGAGACGCTCGCGATCTCCTGCGCCTCCCGCACCAGGGCCCGCCCGCTGGCGTAACGCTCCCAGCAGCCGTGGTTCCCGCACCCGCAGCGACGGCCGTGCGGCTCGACGTTGAGATGGCCGAGTTCCGCGGCCAGCCCCGAGGCTCCGCGGTGCAGGGCGCCGTCGATGATCAGCCCACCGCCGATGCCGGTGCCGACGGTGAGCACGATCGCGGTGCGGGCACCCCGGCCGGCGCCGAATCGTGCCTCGCCCCAGGCGGCGGCGTTGGCGTCGTTCTCGACGACGGTCGGCAGCCCGCACGCGGCCTCGACGGCCTCGCCGAGCGGTTCGCCGCGCCACGCGAGGTTGGGGGCGAACAGCACGGTACGGCGATCGGACGCGACGAATCCGGCGGCGCCGATGCCCACCGCGCACACGTCGTGCGCGGCGCGGAGTTCGCGGACCACGTCGGCGACGACGTCCTCGGTGCGGGCGGGGTCGTCCGACGGGGTGGCGCGGCGGAGCCGGGCGTGCAGGGTGCCGTGTTCGTCGACCACGCCGGCGGCGACCTTGGTGCCGCCCACGTCGATTCCGATGGTCAGTGCCATGTCTGTTCTCTCCCTGACTGTTCTGTTACCGGGGTGCCCGGGATTCAGGCGGCGTCCATGTCCTCAAGCTCGCGGCCCTTGGTCTCCTTGACCCAGCGCAGGACGAACAGCAGCGACAGCACCGCGCACACGGCGTAGAAGCCGTACGACAGCCCCAGCGACAGTTCCTTCATGGCGGGGAAGCTCACGGTGATGACCCAGTTGGCCGCCCACTGCGCGCCGGCGGCGAGCGACAGTGCCGCCGCGCGGATCCGGTTGGGGAAGGCCTCGCCGAGCAGGACCCACACGACCGGTCCCCACGACATGCCGAACGCGACGACGAACAGGTTCGCGGCGATCAGCGCGATCGGTCCCTGCAGTCCGGTCAGGTGCGGGGTGGTCACACCGTCGACGACGGTGGTGGAGGCGGTGGCGAAGACGACGGCCATCGTGGTGAGGGTGACGGCCATGCCGGCCGAGCCGATGATCAGCAGGGGCCGGCGTCCGATGCGGTCGACGAACGCGATGGCCACGAGGGTGGTGGCGATGTTGACCACGGACGTGACGACGGTGATGACGAGGGAGCTGTTCTCGTCGAATCCCACTGCCTGCCAGAGGATGCTGGAGTAGTAGAAGATCACGTTGATGCCGACGAACTGCTGGAACACCGACAGCCCGATGCCGATCCACACGATGGGCAGCAGGCCCAGCGCGGGTCCCCTCAGGTCGCGCAGCGACGGGGTGCGCTCGTGGCCGAGGGTGGCGCGGATCGATTCGATGCGCAGGTCGATGCCCTGCTCGCCGAGCAGCGTGCCGAGGATGCCGCGGGCCTCCCCGATGCGGCCCTTCGCGACGAGATAGCGCGGGGACTCCGGGATGGTGAGCGTCAGGAATCCGTACACGAGGGCGGGAACGGTCATGGACAGGAACATCCAGCGCCACGCCTCGAGCCCGAACCACAGTTCCTCGCGGGAGCCACCCGCGAGGGCGGCGAGGGCGTAGTCGACGAGCAGGGCGGCGAAGATGCCGACGACGATCGCGAGCTGCTGCAGCGATCCCAGGCGACCGCGTACCCGGGCGGGGGAGATCTCGGCGATGTAGGCGGGGGCGATGACGGAGGCGAGTCCGACGCCGACACCGCCGACGATGCGGAACAGGACGAGAGTTTCGACGTTGAAGGCGAATCCGGTGCCCAGCGCGCTGACCAGGAACATCGCGGCGGCGACCTGCATGGTGGTGAGCCGGCCGTAGCGGTCCGCGATGCGGCCGGCGAGGACGGCGCCGCCGGCCGCGCCGAGCAGGGCCGAGGCGACCGCGAAGCCGAGGACGGCGGACGAGACGGCGAACCGGGATTCGATGGCCGACACGGCACCGTTGATGACGGCGCTGTCGAAGCCGAACAACAGGCCGCCGAGCGCGGCGATGGCGGCGATGCGGACCGGCACCGGGGCGCCGGCGGTGTCCGGTCCGGTGTCGGGGACGGTCGGGAGCGCGACGTGGTTGCTCATGGGACTCCTCGTGGGCGGCGGGACCCGGCCGCGGCGGTCCCGTTCCGGGAGGCGAGTGGCGGCGGTCACGCGAACTGTGTGCTGGACCACAGTAGGACGAAGCGGCGTCAGTCGTCAAGAAATGAATGAAAAAGCGTCTTGAGACGCTACTTATGTTCGAATTTGAATCTAGTTCTGGACGTGAGTCGGCGTCGAAGCCTCGAAGATGATCTTCAGCGGGGGCTGGCCGCCCGCAGTCCGAGGGCGACCGCCCCGAGTACCTGGGCCCGGGCGCCGAGCGCCGCCGTCCGTACCTGCACGGTGCGCGCGGCGCTGGGCACCGCGTACCGCTCGATCGCGCGACGCAGGGGCTCGAGCAGCAGCTCTCCCGCCAGGGCGAGTTCGCCGCCGATCAGGAGGAGCTGCGGATTGAGCAGGTTGCACAGGCTCGCCGCCGCGACCCCGACGTGGCGGCCGGTGTCCGCGAGCACCCGGGCACACCCGGCGTCGCCGGCCTCGGCGAGTGCCACCACGTCCGCGATCGTCAGGCCGGGCCCCCGGCTCGGCTCGAGCAGCCCGATCACCACGTGCGAGGCCACCATCGTCTCGAGGCAGCCGCGGTTGCCGCACCGGCACACCTGGCCGAACTCGTCGAGGGAGGTGTGGCCGATCTCGCCGGCCGTGCCGGCGCGGCCCCGGTACAGCCGCCCGTCCAGCACCAGTCCGGCGCCGACGCCGTCGGACAGCTTGATGTAGGCCAGGTCGTCCACGCCGCACCCGGCACCCCAGATGTGCTCGGCCAGCGCACCGAGATTGGCGTCGTTGTCGACGTGGACGGGAAGCGCGAGCCGCTCGGCGGCCAGTGCGGCCGGGTCGACGCCCACCCAGCCCGGCAGGATCGACGGCCCGCCGATCCGGTGCGTGGCGGACTCGACCGGCGCGGGCAGGCCCATGCCGACGGCCGCGACGGCGTCGCGTCCGCACCCGAGCTCGACGAGGGCGTCGTCGAGAAGTGCCCCGGCCCTTGTTATCCCGTCCTCGGCGCGATGTCCGGTCGCCAGCTCGACCCGCTTCTCGGCGAGGATCTCGTGCGACAGGTCGGCGACGGCGACAGTGAGATGCCGGTGCCCGAAATCGATTCCGACGGCCAGGCCCGCCGACCGGGTGAGCTTCACGGCCCGCCCCCGCTGGCCCGGGCGCTCGGCCGCGGCCACCTCCACCAGGCCGCTGGTGGTCAGTTCCCGCACCAGATTCGACACCGTGGCCGGGGCCAGACCGGTGCGCCGGGCGATCTCCGCCTGGGTGAGTTCGCCACCGGACTGCAGAACCCTTACCACCCGTTGCTGATTGGCTGTACGCAGCGACGACTGCGAGCCAGGGTGGTCGTTCTCCTCACGCATCTGCCCAGCGTACCGCCCGGTGCTACCGCTTCGATTCGACCATCTCGGCGATTCGCAGGTCGCGGGTCCTCGTCTGGTGGACAACCATCAACTCGCTCGCGCGCTCCCCGTCTCCGTCGACCACGGCGCGGTAGATCTCCTCGTGCTCGGCTTCGATCAGATCGAGATTGGCGGTGGATCGGGACGCGGTCCCGTCGTAGACATGGAGGCGGGCGTCGAGCAGTTCCATCAACTCGGAGATGGTGGGGTTGTGCGCTGCGACCCGCAGCGCGATGTGCCACTCGGCATGCGCCCGCAGACGTTCGTCGGGAACCCCGGTCCGTGCCGACTCGAGTGCCCGCCGCAACATCGCGAGGTCGAACTCGGTGCGTCGGAGTGCCGCGGAACGCGCCACGACGGATTCGAGTGCGATGCGTGCTTCGCAGATGTCGAGAATCTCCTCCGGCGACCGCTCGCGGATGACGAAGCCGCGCGACACCTTCGTCACGAGGCCTTCGAGTTCCAGCCGGATGAGCGCCTCCCTGATCGGTGTCCGGGACACCCCGAGTTCCTCACCCACTGTGGCCGGAACCAGTAGCGCGCCCGGGGCGTAGCGGCCGGAGATGATGCGTGTGCGCAGTTCGCTGTAGAGACCCGGGCCTGCAGATGTCACCGGCTTCCTTCCTGTCAGGGCGGTTCGTGTCGAGGGATTCGTCAAGCCGTACCACGCTCGTGGGCGCGTGTACAGAGTTTGAATCCATGTGTATACAACTGACGACATGTGCGTGCACGTCTGGATAGCGTGACCGGCGTCCGACCGATCGAGGAGTGCCGCATGATCCGTTCCATCCCGACTTCGACTCATGAGTGAGGCAATCGCACCCGAGTCTGCGAGCGTGCAGGGCGGCGAGCGAACCGCCGGGATTCGACGGGTGCTGCCGTGGGCGTTGCTGCTGCCCTGGGCAGTTCCGCTGCTGGTTCTGCTGAGCTGGCAGTGGGCCTCCACCGAAGGAGTCGTCCCAGCCTCCGTCCTGCCGCCGCCGACCGACGTCCTCGACACCGCGCGTTCGCTGTGGTCCACGGGCGAGTTGCAGTCGCACATCGCAGTCAGCCTCCGGCGCATCGTCATCGGCTTCGTCATCGGCGCGACCATAGGTCTCGTCCTGGGTTTCGCCGTCGGCCTCTCCCGCATCGCGGAAGGGATATTCGACCGCACCCTGCAGATGGTGCGCGCACTCCCGCATCTGGCGTTGGTGCCCCTGCTCATCGCCGCGTTCGGGATCGGCGAACTGCCCAAGATCGTTCTCGTGATCCTCGGCGTCGTCTTCCCGGTCTACCTGAACACCGTCAACGGAATCCGCACGGTCGACGCAAAGCTGATCCAGCTCGGCCGCTCCTACGGCCTGACCCACTGGGGCATCATCCGCGAGATCGTGGTGCCCGGGGCCATGCCGGTCGTCCTCAACGGCATCCGATACGCGTTGGGCGTCGCCTGGCTCACCCTCGTCATCGCCGAAACCATCGCGACCCGCGAAGGAATCGGGTATCTCGCCCAGAACGGCCGGGAAATGCTCCGCAACGATCGCATCGTCCTTGCCATCGTTCTCTACGCGGTTGCCGGTCTGCTCGCCGACCAGATCGTCCGCCTGATCGAGGCACGCGTCCTGCGCTGGAATGCCAACTACCGAAGGGAGAACCGGTGAAGACGGTCGCAGACGAACTCGTCGGCCTGTGCCTGCGCGGCATCGGACAGCGGTATCGCGACCACTGGGTACTGAGGAATATCGACCTGGACGTCGCCCCGGGCGAGTTCGTCTCGATCCTGGGCCCGAGCGGGGTCGGCAAGTCCACGCTGCTCCGCATCCTCGCCGGTCTCGAAGTGCCCGCAGCCGGCACCGTCGAACCGACCGGAGGTGTGCCCGCCGGCGGCCACACCTCGCGGATGATGTTCCAGGAGGATCGGCTGCTGCCCTGGAAGTCGGTCCTGGGCAACGTCACTCTGGGCACCCGTGGAGCGCGTGCTCGTGCGGCCGAACTCCTCGGGCAGGTCGGACTCACGGGTCGGGAGAAGAACTGGCCGGCCGAACTGTCCGGCGGCCAGCGCCAGCGCGTCGCGCTCGCGCGGGCCCTGCTCCACCGGCCGGAGGTTCTGCTCCTCGACGAGCCGTTCGGGGCTCTCGACGCCGTCACCCGCGTCACGATGCACCAGCTGCTCGAACGTCTGCTCGTGGAGCACCCGCGCACGGTCCTGCTCGTCACGCACGACGTGGAGGAGGCGCTCGTGCTGTCCGATCGCGTCCTGCTGCTCACTCCCTCCGGCATCACGCGCGACCTGCGCGTTCCCCAGGAGCGGCCGCGGCATCGCGGCGACGCGCAGCTCGCCGCCTGGAAGGAGGAGTTGCTCGCCGGACTCCTCGACGCCGAGCGTGCCGTCCATCCCGACCACTGATATCAGCTCGATCCGAGAGAGGTTGTCCCCTATGAATTCCCGCTCGCCACTTCCCGGATTCGGCCGCCGGCGATTCCTCGAGGCCGCGGGCCTCGGAGCGCTCGCGGTCACCGGCATCGGAGCGCTGGCCGCCTGCGGCACGAAGGACTCGTCGGGTGCCGCGAAGGCACTCACCGAAGTGCGCTACGCACTGATCGGCGACGGCAAGGCCGAACCCGGCACCGTCCTATCCCACAACCTCGGAGGCTTCGACCTGGCCTCGGATCTCGGCGTGCCGGTGACCTATCCGTCCGGCTTCCCTGCATCGCTGCCGGTGATGGAGGCCATCAAGGCCGGTAGCGTCGACTTCTCGTTCGCCACGGCCACCGCCGTCATCTACGCGATCGGCGGCAACGTCCCGGTCGTGCCGCTCGTGTCCTATCCGCTTCCCTCCAACGAGGTCGACATCCTCGTCCCCAAGGGGTCCGACATCAAGAGCGCCGCCGACCTGCGCGGCCGTCGCATCGCCGACCACCAGGGCACGACGGGCACCTACAGCCTGGTCAAGTACCTCGACTCCGCCGGGCTGACAATCAACGACGTGGACTACGTCAATCTCACTGCCGCCGATGCGGAAGCCGCCTTCGCCCAGGGGAAGGTCGACGCGTGGATCAACTGGCAGCCCACCATCGAGCTGGCCCGGCGCAAGCACAACGCGGCAACCCTGCCCGGAGTGAAGACGTACGACTACGCGTTCTTCGTCGCAAGCGAGGATTTCGCCTTCGATCATCCGGAGGTCGCCGCGACACTTGCCCGCAACGTGCGCGACGCCCAGCGCTGGGTCGAGGCGAATCCGGAGACGGCGGTCGACGAGTTCACGGCGCTCGGCGGGTTCGGTGACTCGACGCTCGAGCGGGACGTCTACCTCGATCTGGTGAAAGCCCGGCGATTGTCCTACTCCGGGGCGGGGCAGTTCACCGCCGTCGACGAAGGAGCGATCGCCGGCACTCAGGATCTCGCCGACAACTTCCACCGGCTCGGCGTGTACCCCGAGCCCGTCGATGTGCAGACCTGGTTGTCCGACAGCAGGTTCGATTCCGTTCGTGCCGCCGTCGCCGCTGAACTCGCCCAGGCCTGACCGTTCACCTCAGGAGACTCTCGTGACCGCACAGATGCACCTCGCTGCCTTCGTCACCGCCGGACCCGGACGACCGGGCGGGTGGCGCCACCCCGGCTCGGTGCCGGGATGGCTCGACGCCGACTACTACCAGAATATCGCGCGCACCCTCGAGCACGGCCGCTTCGACCTCGCCTTCTTCCCGGACATCCTGTCCGTCCCGAACCGGTTCGGAGGGAGCACCGATTCCCAGCTCCGCTACGGTGCTCTCGGCTCCCTTCGTATGGATCCGCTGCCGATCATCGCGTCGATGGCCGCCGCAACCCGGCATCTCGGACTCGCCGCGACCGTGTCCACCACGTACGCGCAGCCGTTCAACCTCGCCCGCACCTTCGCGACCCTCGACCACCTGACCTCCGGCCGCGTCGCGTGGAACATCGTTACGTCGTTCCAGGAATCGGAGGCCCGCAACTTCGACCTCGACGAGCAGTTCGACCGAGCCACCCGATACGAGCGTGCCGACGAATTCCTGCAGGTCACCGGCAAGCTGTGGGACAGCTGGGACGACGATGCGCTGGTCCTGGACCCGGACGAGCCGCTCTTCGCCGAGCCGGCCAAGGTGCATCGCATCGATCACCAGGGCCGGTTCTTCTCGGTGCAGGGACCGCTCAACGTGCCGCGCCCGCCCCAGGGGTACCCCGTCCTCATCCAGGCCGGAGCCTCCGCGAAGGGCAAGGATTTCGCCGCCCGCTGGTCGGACGTGATCTTCTGCAGTCACGCATCGAAGGAGTCGGCGCAGGCGTTCTACACGGAAATCAAGGAGCGGGCAGCGAAGTACGGCCGGGATCCGGAGTCCGTCAAGATCCTGCCCTCGATCACGCCGGTCGTCGGCCCCACGTCGGCCCGCGCGAAGGAACTGGCCGAGGAGATGTTCGAACTCGTGCCACCGATCGGTGGATTGTATACCCTTGCATACCATCTCGATGTCGACCTGTCGACGTTCCCGCTCGACGAACGGCTGCCGGAGGTGGAGGTGGCGGGAGTGGAGGGTCACTACAATGAGGTTCGCGAGATCACCGAGCGCGAGGGCCTCACCCTGCGTCAACTCGGCAAGCAGTACGGCGGGCGTTACGAGGGCGGGTTCATCGGGACCGCGGCCGAGGTCGCCGACGGCCTGCAGGAGTGGTTCGAGGACGGTGCCGCAGACGGATTCACGCTGCAGGCACCCCACCAGCCCGGCGGATTCGAGACGTTCGCCCGTGAGGTGGTGCCCCAGTTGCAGCGGCGTGGAATCCTCCGTACGGAGTACACGGGTGCCACGCTGCGGGAGAACCTCGGCCTGTCCCGCCCCGGGCACGGCGAGTGGGCCGAGCGCGCCGGAGTGCGCCTGTGAATGCCGGGCAATTCGCACACCATCCGGACGCAGTGGACGCGGCGCCGATCGCCGATGCAGTGGCCGTCGGCACCTCGGCCGGCGCCCCGGGCAGGTTCGTGCTCAGCGCTCGCGGCAACCACTTCGTCAGCGATTCGAGGCTTGCCGACGGTGAGGCCGTTCATGCCGGGGAACTGCTGCTGTCCGCGCTCGCCTCCTGCGCCCTCGCGAACATCGAGCACAATGCCGCCTCGGACGGACTCGAACTCGATGCACTCACCGCCCGCGCGTCCCACGTGCGGGGAACGGACGATCCGACCGTCTACGACCGGACGCTGCTCGAGCTCGAAATCCACGGCCCCGGGGTCCGCGACGCGGAGGAACTGGCCGCGAAATTCGTGGCCACCTGCCCGATCTACAACACGATCAGGCGCGGCAGTGGGGTGGAACTGCGCCTCAACGGACGAGGGCTCGCCCCCGTCGCGTCCGAGTAGGACGGGGGCGAGCCCGGTCGGCCTACGCCTCGGCCAGGCGTAGTTTCGTGGTCACCTGCGCGAGGCGGGTGATCCGGGCCCAGTCCCGGGTCTGCACCGCATCGGCGGGGGTGAGCCACGAGCCCCCCACGCAGCCGACGTTGGGCAGCGCGAGGTAGTCGGGGGCGGTTGCGACCGAGATCCCGCCGGTGGGGCAGAACCGGGCCGCGGGCACGGGGGAGTGGACGGACGCGAGGAACCGGGTGCCCCCCGCGGCCTCCGCGGGAAAGAACTTCATCTCGCGGTAGCCGCGTTCGAGGAGCAGCAGCACCTCCGAGACGGTCGCGGCACCCGGCAGGTGGGGCAGTCCCGTGTCGGTCATGGCCTTCAGCAGCGACTCCGTCGCGCCCGGCGACACCAGGAAGCGCGCGCCGGCCGCCGCGGCCTGCGCGGCCTGGCCGGGTTCGACGATCGTGCCGGCACCGACGGTGATCTCGGGAACCTCGGCGGCGATCCGCTCGATCGCCTCGAGGGCGCACGGGGTGCGCAGAGTCAGCTCGATCATCGGCACACCGCCGTCGACGAGGGCCCGGGCGATCGGGACCGCGTCCGCGGCATCGTCTATCACGACGACGGGAACGACGGGGGTCACGTCCAGCAGGCTCATCGGGGTCTCCTTCACGCGGGGTTGGGTTGGAAGACGCTGGCGCCGAGGGTGGCCGGGCCCACGGCGGCCCGCAGGCCCGCGAACAGTTCCCGGCCCGTGCCCGTCCAGGCGTCGTCGGTGGGGGCGTGGCCGGTCGCCACGCGGTCGGCGAGTGTGGCGTCGGACAGGTGCACGCACAGCGAGCCGGCGACGGCGTCGACGGTGATCAGGTCGCCGTCGCGGACGCGCGCGAGCGGGCCGCCGGCCGCGGCCTCGGGCGTGACGTGGATGGCGGCGGGAACCTTGCCGGACGCGCCCGACATCCGGCCGTCGGTCACCAGCGCGACCCGGCGCCCGCGGTCCTGCAGCACCCCCAGCGCGGGGGTGAGCTTGTGCAGCTCCGGCATTCCGTTCGCGCGCGGGCCCTGGTAACGCAGCACCGCCACGACGTCGCGGTCGAGTTCGCCCGCCTCGAAGGCCGTGAGGAAGTCGGCCTGGTCGTCGAACACCCGGGCCGGCGCGGTGACGATGTGGTGCTCCGGGGCGACCGCGGACACCTTGAGCACGGCCTCGCCGAGGTTGCCGTCGAGCACCTTGAGCCCGCCGTCCACGGCGAACGGGTCCACGACGCCGCGCAGCACGGTGCGGTCCAGGCTCTCGGACGGCCCGGCCTCCCACTGCAGCGTCCCGTCGCGCAGCCGCGGCTCCTGCGTGTACCGGTGCAGACCGGGGCCGGCGACGGTGGTGACGTCGTCGTGCAGCAGGCCCGCCGAGAGCAGTTCCGAGACGACGACACCGAGCCCGCCGGCGGCGTGGAAGTGGTTCACGTCGGCCGCGCCGTTGGGGTAGATCCGGGCGAGCAGCGGCACGACGGCCGACAGGTCCGCCAGGTCGCGCCACGTGAGCGTGATGCCCGCGGCCCGCGCGATCGCCACCAGGTGCATCGTGTGATTGGTGGAGCCGCCGGTGGCGAGCAGTGCGACGCAGCCGTTGACGACGGCCCGCTCGTCGACGACCTCCCCGACCGGGGTGAAGGCGGAGCCGAGCGCGGTGAGGCCGGTGACGCGGCGCGCGGCCTCGTCGGTGAGCGCGTCCCGCAGCTCGGTGCCCGGGTTGACGAAGCTCGCGCCGGGCAGGTGCAGGCCCATCACCTCCATCAGCAGCTGATTGGAGTTCGCGGTGCCGAAGAACGTGCACGTGCCGGCGCCGTGATAGGACGCGGCCTCGGCCTCGAGCAGGTCTTCGCGTCGGGCGCGGCCCTCCGCGTAGAGCTGCCGCACCCGGGCCTTCTCGCCGTTGGGCAGCCCCGACGTCATCGGCCCGGCCGGGACGAACACCGTCGGCAGGTGCCCGAAGCCCAGGGCGCCGATCAGCATGCCGGGGACGATCTTGTCGCAGACCCCGAGCATGAGCGCGCCGTCGAACATGTCGTGCGACAACGCGATAGCGGTGGACATCGCGATGACGTCGCGGCTGAACAGCGACAGCTGCATGCCGTCGCGGCCCTGGGTGATGCCGTCGCACATGGCCGGGACGCCGCCGGCGAACTGTGCGATGCCGCCTGCCTCGAGGACCGCGGCCTTCAGCCGCGCCGGGTACTCCTCGAAGGGCCGGTGCGCCGAGAGCATGTCGTTGTAGGACGAGACGATCGCGATGTTCGGCTTCACCAGCCCGCGCAGCGCGGACTTGTCGGCGGGCTCGGCCGCGGCGAATCCGTGGGCCAGGTTGGCGCACGCGAGGCGCCCGCGGGCAGGCCCCTTGTCGGCGGCGGCGCGCAGCCGCTCGAGGTAGGCGGCACGCTCGGCCCGGCTGCGCCGGACGATGCGGTCGGTGACCCGGGCGAGAACGGGATGGACGTGGCTCATGAGGAAGGTCCTTCGTACCAGGCGCGGCCGTCGCGCTCGATGAGGGTGATCGCGTCGGTGGGGCCGGACGTACCCGCCGGGTAGCGGCGCGGCACCCGGCCGGTGCGGTCCCAGGTCTGCAGGATCGGCTCGACCCATGCCCACGCGGTCTCGACCTCGTCGCGGCGCATGAACAGGGTCGGGTCACCCCGCACCACGTCCATCAGCAGCCGCTCGTACGCGTCGGGGGACGGACGGTCGAACGCGTCCACGTAGTTCAGATCCAGCGACACCGGACGCAGGCGGATCCCGCCGGGCCCGGGTTCCTTGGCGGTCATGTGCAGGCAGATGCCCTCGTCGGGCTGCAGCCGGATCACCAGGCGATTGGGTTCGGTGGCGCCCTCGGCCCGGGGGAACATCGGATGCGGAACGTCCTTGAACTGCACCACGATCTCGGAACTGCGCTTCTCGAGACGCTTGCCGGTGCGCAGGTAGAACGGCACGCCGGCCCAGCGCCAGTTGCGCACCTCCGCGCGCACCGCGACGAAGGTCTCGGTGTGGCTGTCCGGGTTCTCCACCTCGTCGCGATACCCGGGCACGGCACCGCCGTCGACCAATCCGGGTCCGTATTGCCCGGTGACGGTGAATCTTTCGACGTCGTCGGGCGTCATCGGCCGCAGTGCCTGCAGCACCTTGAGTTTCTCGTCGCGCACGGTCTCGCGGTCGACGACCGTCGGCGGTTCCATCGCCACCAGGCACAGCACCTGCAGCAGGTGGTTCTGCAGCATGTCGCGCAGCGCCCCGGAGGTGTCGTAGTAGCCGCCGCGGGTGCCCACGCCGAGGGATTCGGAGACGGTGATTTGCACGTGGTCGATCCACGTCGAGTTCCACAGCGGCTCGAGCAGGGTGTTGGCGAACCGGGTGACCAGCAGGTTCTGGACACTCTCCTTGCCGAGGTAGTGGTCGATGCGGAAGATCTGCGACTCGTCGAACACCTCGCCGACCGCGTCGTTGATCGCGCGGGCGGATGCGAGGTCGCGGCCGATGGGCTTCTCGAGCACCACCCGCGACGTCGGCTCGACGAGTCCGTGCCGGGCGAGGTGATGGGAGATCGGCCCGAACAGCGAAGGGGCGCAAGCGAGGTAGAACACGCGCACGGAGTCCGGGGCCAGGACGTCGCGCAGGGCGGACCAGTCGTCCCCGCCTGCGAAGTCGACGCTCACGTAGTCGAGGCGGTCCAGGAACCGCGTGAGGGTGCCGGCATCCAGCAGGTGGGCGGGTACGAAGCGCGCGAGCTCGCCGCGGACCTTGTCGCGGTAGCCGTCGGTGTCGAGGCCGGCGCGCGCGGCGCCGACGATCCGGCTGCCGGGTGGCAACTGGCCGTCGTGATCGCGCAGGTAGAGGGCGGGCAGGAGCTTACGGACGGCGAGGTCGCCGGTGCCGCCGAAGACGACGACGGTACAGGGAGCGGCGGGTGACATGGCTTGTCCTCCCGAATGAGGGGGTGAGGGCTGTCACTGGCAACCGTAGAACATCTTCCGCACTGAAACAACAAACTTACGCATTTCTAAGAACAAAGTCCGGTTCGACGCAGCACGCCGCGGCTGCACGAGGCGCTCTCGGGTGCGGTTCCTTGGTTCAATGGCGGTATGAGCCGATCCTCCAGCGCGCCCGCCACAGCGGGCGAGGTCTTCGCCCTCGTCCGCGCCGGCGCCGCGACCACCCGAAGCGAGATCGGGCACCACACCGGGCTCTCCCGCACCGCCGTCGCCGCCCGGGTCGCGGCACTCCAGGACCTCGGCCTCGTCGTCGAAACGGAGGAGGGGCCCTCCACCGGTGGGCGGCCACCGCTCACCCTCACCTTCGGGGCCGACGCGGGCATCGTGCTCGTCGGCGCGATCGGCCGCAGCCGCACCCAGCTCGCCGTCTGCGATCTCGCCGGGGAACTGCTCCGGACCGAGGACCTCGAGCAGGAGATCGGGGCGAGCCCGGGCGAGCTGATGCCGAAGATCGCCGCGCACCTCGCCGACCTGCGCGACGCGCTCGGTCCCGGCGCGCCCCGCACCGTCGGCATCGGGGTGAGCCTGCCGGGCACGGTGGACACGGTCCGCGGCTGCAGCCTCGACTCGCCGATGATGGCCGGCTGGGACGGTGTCGAGCTGCAGCCCTTCCTCGCCGGCCTCGGTGCGGCGCCGGTGTTCGTCGACAACGACGCGAACGTCATGGTGCTCGCCGAAAGGCTCGTCGAACGACGGAAATTCGATGACATGCTCCTCATCAAGGCGTCCACGGGCCTCGGTGCGGGCATCGTGTCGGGCGGTGTGCTGCAGCGCGGCGCGGTGGGCGCGGCCGGCGAGATCGGGCACACCAAGACCGCCGCCGCGCAGGGCGTCCTGTGCCGCTGCGGCGACGTCGGCTGCGTCGAGGCGATCGCCGGGGGCTGGGCCCTGGTCCGCGACCTGCAGGAGCAGGGCCGTGACGTGACCCACATCCGCGACGTCGTAGCCCTCGCCGTCGGCGGGGATGCGGAGGCGCGCCGCATGATCCGGGACAGCGGCCGGCGGATCGGTGAGGTGATCGCCGGTGCCGTCAACCTCCTCGACCCGGCGGTGCTCGTCGTGGGTGGCGACATGGCCGAGGCCTACGACGTGTTCGTCGCCGGACTGCGCGAAACCCTCTATCGCGACGCGGTGTCCGTGGCCACCCGCGCCCTGCAGATCCTGCCCTGGTCGCACGGCGATCGCTCCGGGATGATCGGCTGCGCCTCCATGGCTCTCGACCAGGTGCTCAGCGTGCGCGCCGTGGACCGGATGGTGGCCGAGCGGGGCCGCTGATCCGGCTACTCCGCCGGTTGACGGCGGATGAAGTCGGCCATACCCGGGACGGTGAAGGCGATGCGACCGTGCTCCGGTGCCCAGATCAGGCCCTTGCGGATGGCCGAGTTGCGGACGTCGCTGACACCGGTGGCGGTCGAGCCCATCAGCTGGGCGACCTTCCCGGACCGCGGGGTCTCCTCGCCGGTGGCGGCGAGCGCGGTGAGGTAACGGCGCTCGCGGTCGGTCGCCCGGTTCCAGCGCGACGGGAAGAATCCCTCGTCGAGGTGACGCCGGCCCACCTCGACGGCGAGTTCGGCATCCTCAAGCTGAAAGGGGCTGTGTGGAGCGATGTTCCAGATCGCCTTCCCGTACTCCTGGAGGAAGTACGGGTAACCGCCGCTGGCCTGGACGAGCACGGCGAGCGCGTCGTCGGTGAAGTCCCCGCCCTGACGGCGTACCGGGATGCGCAGGGCGTCGGCTGCGGCCGCCGGGGTGAGGGGGCCGATGGTGCTGTAGAGGAACTGTCGCTCCGCGTACGAGCGGTTGCCGGCCAGCACCGCGGGAAGATTGGGTAGTCCGGCGCCGATGAGGAAGAACGGCCATTCGCGCTGGCTCGCCCGGTGCTGGACGGCGAGCAGCGCCGACAGCAGATCGGAGTCGAGGTCCTGCATCTCGTCGATGAACAACCCGAATGCGCTGGATCTGGGCCGCAGTTCGGCGGTGATCGCTTCGACGAGTTCCTCGAGGTCGAGATCGATGTCGCCACTGGCTGCCGGACGCTGGTCGAGGGAGAAGCTTGCGGTCGCCGGGCCGAGGCCGAGGCCGAGGGAGAAGCCGCGGGCGAGGTCGATGAGCGGGTCGATCGCGTGCTGGATCCGGTGCTTGCGGCTGTAGCGGCGCAGTCCGACCGTCAGCTCCTGGGAGAGCTTGGCGCGGACCGCGGTGGTGCCGGCCTCGCTGGGGCGGGCCTCGATGGCGATGGTGAGCCATCCCTGCCGGTCGGCGTGCTCGACGAGGGTGTTGAGCAGGGTCGTCTTCCCGACCCCGCGCAGTCCCGACAGGATCGGGCCACGGTCGTAGTTCTGCCGTTTGCTGCGGGCGACCAGGAGTTCGAACGCCCCGATCTGCTCGTCGCGCCCCTCGAGCGCCGGCGGCCGGAGTCCGGAGCCGGGCTTGAACGGATTGAGCTCGAGGTCCATGGGGCGAGTATAGAGACTTATGGAGTTCTATCTGAAGTTCTCCATAAATGACCATAACGTCCCATAGTCGCCCGCAGACACCAGGCTTCTTTGCACTCTCGGGACAATGGTGCAATCATGCACTCTATGGATGAAAGTGCAACAACTCCGTCCGGGCGGCGGAACCGCCGGATGGAGCGCACCAGAGCCGCACTCGTCGGCGAGGCGCGCGCGCTCACCGCCCGACATGGTCTTGCCGGGTTCACCGTGGAGGAACTCTGCGAGCGGGTGGAGATCTCCCGGCGCACCTTCTTCAACTACTTCCCGTCCAAGGAGGACGCGGTCCTCGGCGAGCCCCCGCTCAGCCTGACCCCCGAGGAGGAGGACGCCTTCGTGGCCGCCGGGCGGCACGACGGGGACGGCATCTCCCCCACGCTGCTCCAGGACCTCGTCGCGGTGATCCTCGCCCAGATCGGGCGCACCGACTTCACCCGCGAGCACGCGAAGCAGTACCACGACATCATCCACCGCGAGCCGCAGCTGCTGCCCCGCATCCTGCACAACGGCGAGGCCCAGCTCCGGCGGTTCGCCGAGGTCGTCGCCCGGAGAGAGAACCTGCCTCCCGACGATCCGCTGCCGCGGACCGTCGTCTACGCGCTCGCCGACATCACCCGGCACACCGCCGACGAGTTCTTCGGCGACGACACCGATCGACCCTTCGCGGAGCTGCTGCTCCGCAACCTCGACATCGTCCGGCGACTGTTCGGACAGCGGCTCGACCCCATCGAAACGGCAGGAAACCCGTGACCGCAACGTCGTCCCGGCCCGCGGCACCACCGTTGGTGCTCACGCAGCGCCGGATCTGGCTCATCTTCTCCGCGCTGATCGCCGGCATGCTGCTGTCGAGCCTCGACCAGACCATCGTCTCCACCGCGATGCCGACCATCGTCGGGCAGCTCGGCGGCGTCGAACACCAGGCCTGGATCACCACCGCCTACCTGCTGGCGACCACCATCGTGATGCCGATCTACGGAAAGTTCGGCGACGTGTTCGGCCGCCGCACCCTCTTTCTCGTCGCCATCGCGGTGTTCACCCTCGCCTCCGCCGGCTGTGCCTTCGCCACCGACTTCTGGTGGTTCGTGATCTTCCGCGCGATGCAGGGCCTCGGCGGCGGCGGCCTGATGATCCTCTCCCAGGCCATCATCGCCGACATCGTCCCGGCCGACCAGCGTGGCAAGTACCTGGGTCCGCTCGGTGCGGTCTTCGGTGTGGCCGCCGTCGCCGGCCCCCTGCTCGGCGGCTTCTTCGTCGACCACCTGACCTGGCACTGGGCCTTCTACCTCAACCTGCCCGTCGGCGTGCTCGCCTTCGCGATCGCCTGGTTCACCCTCACGCTGCCCACGAAGCGGCCCGAGAAGAAGGTCGACTTCCTCGGCGTGCTCACCCTCTCGGCCGCCACCACGTGCCTGATCCTGTTCACGGACTTCGGTGGCGACCGGGGCTGGACGGATCCGCTGACCCTCGCGCTCGCCGTCGGAGTGCTCGTCGCGGCAAGCCTTTTCGTCCTCGTCGAGTCCCGCGCCGAGGATCCGATCATCCCGCTGTCGCTGTTCCGCAATCCGATCTTCGTCAACGCCACCGCGATCGGCTTCACCGTGGGCCTCGGCATGTTCGCGGCGCTGGCCTTCATGCCGACGTTCCTGCAGATGTCGTCCGGCACCTCGGCCGCGGTCTCCGGCCTTCTGATGATCCCGATGATGGCCGGCCTGATGGCCACCTCGATCGCCTCCGGCATCGCAATCACGAAAACCGGTCACTACAAGGCGTATCCCATCGCCGGTGCCCTCGTCACGGCCGCCGCGATGTTGTGGCTGACCACCCTCGAAGGCAGCACGCCGCTGTGGCTGATCTGCACGATGCTGTTCACCCTCGGCCTCGGCCTTGGTCTGATCATGCAGGTGGTCGTTCTCGTGGTGCAGAACGCCGTGCCGCCCACCGAGATCGGGACCGCGACCAGCACCAACAACTACTTCCGGGAGGTGGGCGCGTCCCTCGGCGTGGCGGTCTTCGGCACGATCTTCACCAACCGGCTGGCCGAGAAGCTCACCGCCGTATTCACCGGAGCCGGGGCCTCCCCGGAGCAGGCCGGCCAGGCGACGGCGACGCTCGATCCCGCGGCCCTGAACCAGCTGCCGGACTCCGTGCGCACCGGCGTGGTCGACGCCTACGCCGACTCCCTCGCACCGGTGTTCTGGTACCTGATCCCATTCCTGTTGGTGGCCTTCGTCATCGCGTGCTTCCTGCGGCAGATCCCGCTGTCGCACGAGGCGGGCATGGTCGCCCGCGGTGAGGCGGTCACGGAGGAACAGCTGACGCACGCGGCAGGCGCGCGACCGCACCCCGCCGAGGCCGAGGCCGGGAGTCGCCCGGCCCCGTGACGGCGCCCATGCGCGCGGGGTCGGCCAGCGCCGCCCGAAGGCGGGACAACGCGCGATGCTGACCCACACGAACGGCGCCGGGCGTCGTCCGCAGGACGGCGGCGGACTCCTCCACAGACAACCCCTCGACCACCCGCAGGCGCAGGATTTCGCGTTGCCTGCGGGTGAGCGTCGAGAGCAGCGCGTCGACGTGCTGCCGCTCGCAGCGCAGCACGCGCAGCTCCGGACCGTCCCTCTCGCATACGGAGTCCGGCCGATTCCCGCGTGCGGCGGCGGCGTCGGCGGTGTCGAGGGCCTGGGTGGGAGTTGTCATCGAGTCGTGCCTTCCTTGCTGGGGCATGACGCATCGCGTCCGTTCACGCACCCACACAACCGGACGACCCTCGGGCGTCCATGGGAGTGAGCCGTGGATCTGCTGGGAAGTGCGCCTTCGGTGAACCCGGCACGTGTCGGGGACACCGGTCACCGAGGTGCCGATGCCACTGCGGTGCCGGAGATCGTCACTGCGTACCGGAGATCGTCACTGCGCGCACGGGGATCCGCCGCCGAGTGCGCAGCGGTCCGTCCCGTCCTGCGTCAGCAATCCGAACACCCGGCTCTTCGCATCGTCGCGAGTGGTGACGACGACGTGGTCCCACGGACCCCCGGCCGGGGCGTCGTCCTCGCGGGTGAGGTGCGGTCGCAGAGCCGTCCACCGATGCCAGTGCCGCGCGAACGACGACTCGTTCACCACGCGCCCGCGAGCGTGCTGTCCGGCCCGCGCGACATCGCGGGGCACGTCGAGGAAGACCAGCACCGGCGTCCAGCCTCGTCGCCGTGCCAGGCGGGCCGTCCAGTCGCGTCGGCGCCTGCGCGTGGCGGTGTCGTGAACGGCCACAGGCCCTTCGCTCCGGTGCGGTCCGGCCAGGAGGGTGCGCACCACGTCGAGGGTGTGCATGAGATGGACCAGTGGCCGATACCAGCGATACGGCAGGCCCGGCGGAAGCGCGGCGGCGAGGCGTTCGGCCCGGCGCTCCGGATCGAGAACGGTCAGACCCGGGATGTCGTGCTCGATCCGGCGAAGCAGGGTGCTCTTACCCGCTCCGGGAACGCCACCGGTCATCAGGAAGACGGCACCGGTGTCGCGCCCGGACGGGTGTCCCGGGTGGGGGACCGTCGGGGCTGAGGTGGTTATGACGATTCCTTTCCCTGCGGGCAGATTCGTGATCGATTCTGCCGTCTCCAGGATGCCGGCAGGGACTGGGCCGACGCTGAGTCCTTCCTGAGGTCCGGCTGTGAAACCGGGCCGCACCTCGCGCCCGGCGCTCGCGCCTCGTCCGGTCGACTGTCACGCAGCTCAGCTGTCACGCAGCTCCGCGAGCGCAGCGGTGCGCTGTTCGATCCAGGACCGCATCGAGTCCGCGCTCGACTGGAGGGAAGCGGCCGGGAGTGCGTCGCTGACAGGGACGGTCGAGACCAGGGTGTCGAGCACCTCGATGGCGCGTCCGCTGCCGTACATCTGTTCGTGGAGGTCCCGGTAGGCGTCCTCGTAGACCTGGGTGAAGGCGTCGGATTCGAGGAACCGTGTCTTCAGGCTGTTGCCGGACTGCACCCGGCCTGCCCCCTGCCCGCCCTGCGGTGCAGCTGCGCCCGGAGGCAGCATCCCACGCGGCTGGGGCATGGTGCCGGGGTCGGCCGCCGCGGTGCCGGCCTCGCCCTGCCCGGGGCCGCCCATCGCGCCGGGTGCCATCGAGACGGTGTCGTGCGGGCCGGTGGTGGCATCGCCTTGCATGGCCAGGTTCAGGTCCCAGGACACGACGGAGAGCTTGCCCGTCTGCAGGTCGTACCAGAGGTAGTAGTTCTGGCCCGGCCCGCTCATGTCGTCACCGTTGACGAGCAGGTTCTGCGTGGCGACGTACCGCGCGAACGAGTCCACGTCCACCCACTCCGACAGGTGTGCGCCGAACTCCTCGTCGCTCGCCGAGTCCAGCCATTTCAGGAAGCTGACGACCGGCTGCAGGTTCCCCGTCCCGACCGCATTGATCTGCTCGAACTGGTCGGCGTAGTCCGACTGGTCGTCGCCGATGTACTCGAACCGCGACGACGCGTCCGCCTTGTACAGGTAGCCGTCGGAGTCGAACAGGGAGTTCGCATACGTGTCGTCGGGGTGTTCGAGCAGCAGGCGCGTGGTGGTGGCGCTGTCGTTGACCGAATAGACCGTGTACGCGTAGCGCTGCGTCGGCTGCCCGGTCTCCGCGGTCAGCGACAGGGCCATCGCCTCGTTGAGCACGGGCGAGCCGGGGCGCACCGAGATCTCGGTCATGCCCTGGTAGGCGCGGCCGCCGGCGTTCTCGTCGAAGCTGATGAGCAGCGGCAGCGACGTCGGATCGTCCTCGGACGCCTGCGCCATGCCGCCCGGGCCGCCCATGGCCGCCGGATCGAATCCGTCGGGCAGCTCCATCCCCTCCGGGGGCTCGAAGCCCTCGCCGCCGGGCCCGGCGTCCTCGCCGCGCACGCCCATGAGGGTGGAGTTGCCCTTCAACCGCACCGAGACGTCGGTGATCAGCGTGCCGTCGATGGTGACATCGGCGGTGACCCACTTCTTCTCGCCGGTGCTCTGGAAGGCGGTGATCATCTCGTCGTATTCCGCGTCGGTGATCTCGACCGACAGTTCGTGCGGGACCGAGGCGTCGAACAGGTCCACCGTGCCGGTGATGTTGTCGGTGATCTCCGAGGCGATGATCGTCGGGTCGCCGGTGATGTACGGGCGGATGCGGGTCGCCCCGAACACGGTCGCCAGGATCGTCACGAACGCGACGAACACAGCCAGGAGTTTCCAGTGCCGGCGCAGCGACGTCGGGACCCGGTGCCGGAGCCGGCGCCGCGGCGGCGACTGTCCGGCGGTGGGTGTGTCGTCCATCAGATGTCCGTCTGGTCGTATCCGGTCAGGACGGTCACCCGCTGGCCGGTGTTGACCGCACTCAGGGCCGAGATCAGCTCGTTCGGCTTCGTGCCCTTCTTCAGCTGCGCGGTGTAGTACAGCTCGGTCAGCGCACCGGAGCGAACGGATTCGGTCGAGACCAGTTCGAACTCGGAGCAGTACCGGATGAGCACGTCCTCGACCAGCGCGTTGTATTCCTGCTCCGGCGGCACCTGCACCTTCACGACCTGACGCTGGACGTCGAGCTTGAACCAGTTGAACTTGTTCATGATCAGCAGCACCAGGCAGATCGCGATCGTCGCGGCGATCGCCAGCAGGTAGAAGCGGGTGCCGGTCGTCATGCCGACGGCCATCACCAGGAAGATGAAGCCTACATCGCGAGTTTCCTTGATGGCGTTGCGGAATCGAACCACCGACAGGGCGCCGACGAGTGCGAACGCGCGGGCGATGTTGGAGCCGACGACCAGCATGATCAGCGAGATCACCATGCCGACCAGCACGAGGGTCTGCACGTAGGACTGGCTGTAGGAGACGTTCCTGTGGGTGTGGCGGTAGACCCAGCCGATGATCGAGGCGAGCACGAACGACAGCGACAGCGACACGATGATGTCGAACGTCGTGAACGTCCCGCTGAGGTCTTGCAGGTCGAAATTCATGATGGTCCTGGTTCGGTGTAGGGACGGGAACGGCGCCCGTGCGGGGACGCGGGCAGACGGTGCGGCGGTCAGCGCGCCATCGTCGAGGTCTCGAAGAGACCGGTCGGCACACGGTCGTCGAAGCCTTGCGGCAGAACGAGTTCGGGGGCGCCCATCCGGGAGCGCGGAGCGAGGCCGAACGCCTCGACGGACTGGCAGTACTTCGAGACGCGGACGACCGACATGTCCAGCCGGGCGGTCAGATCGGTCGCCCAGTACGGAACGCGTTCGTTGGCCTTCAGTTCGACGATCGCCAGCCTCGGCGGGACGACGAACCGGTTCTGTGCTCCCGAGGCGAAGTGGAAGTCGCGGTCGCGGCCGTGCACCTTGTGGTCGATCGTCACTCGCAGGCCGAGGTCGGCCTCGCGGCCGACGAACGCCTCCCGCAGGTAGCCGGTGGTCACGATCGGCCGCAGGTCGAGGTTGCCGATCAGCGTCGTCACCTCGTGGGCGAACGGGCGTTGCGAGGGTTCGCAGTCGATCTCCTGCCGTCCGTCGAGCCAGCGTCGCGCGTTCCCGTACGGCACTGCGATGCGCCGTTTCTGGGTGACGCGGTTGACGCGCTGCTTGATCTCGATGTGCACCGTCGTGTCGTCGGTGCATTCGGAAGGGTTGCCGTACAGGCGCATCCGCAGCTTGCGCCGGAACCGCAGGCCCTCGATCTTCTCCCAGTAGAACCGCAGGTCCGGCGTGTCGTAGTAGAGCGAGGTGACCGGGTACCCGCCGTGGGGCGAATACGGATCGGTGTCCATCCGCGCCGCGAGTTCCCGCCGCAGTTCGGGGACCTTCATCTCGTCGACGAAGTATTTGATCTCGTAGCGGTTGAAGGCGTGCAGCCTGCCGGCGGTCTGCTGGTAGCCGGTCGGTGCGGTGGGGACGTCCTCCGCCCGGTGCGTACCCTTCGCGGAGGACGTGCGGAATCGGTCGAACACTCCCATGGAACCGGCCTCTCGTCGGCGAACCGCTGTGCGGTGAACGCGATGCGAACGACACCAGTACAGCCGGTGACGCTCGAGGAACCTTGGGACGTTCCTGGCAGTCTGCTGGCAACGGGTACGCCGAGCGGGACGGCACTTTCGTCTCCGCGACACGAACCGACGAACGCCCCGACAATCAGCGAATGGTGGTCGCGGACGGCTGTGGACCGCGCGGCTGTGCGGTCGTGCGGATTCGGGGGAGCGAACTCGTCGCCGCTCTGCGCCTCAGGTTCCGGCGGACCGGATTCCCAGGACTCGGTGCCACCAGCGCCGACGCGGCGGCTCGGGGGCATACTCGCGCAGCACGGCGGCCGCTGCCGCGGCCCGCTCGGCGCGTTTCGACCGCAGCTCCGCCCGGTCCGCGGCCCACTGCCGGACCACCTCCTCCGGGTCGACCCTGTGGATGGGGACCAGGGGGCCGCTCGGTGCGCGCAGGCAGTCCACGATCCGCCGGTTCAGCTCCCGGACGATCTGCCGCACCGCCGGCTCGGAGGGCACGTCGAGCACGGTGCTGCGCAACCGCTCGATCTCCTTGCGCAGTTGCAGCGGGGGCGGCAGCAACGCCTCGGTCGACAGTCCTTCCCGGCGCAGATAGTCCTTCACCCACCACAGCTCGTCGTCGCTGCGATGCGGGATGGGTTTGCCGGCTCCCCTGAGGTTGTCGAAGTCGCCCCGCTCCTGCGCGACGCGGATCTGACGTTCGATCCACGACTCGAAGGTGATGTCCGGCCGCTTGCGCTCGGTCATGGAGGCGATTGTCCTCCGCGGGGCGCCGGGTTTCACGGTCGCGGGGTGACCGGGACCGTCGCCGACACGCCGATCGGATCGGAGACGAGGGGCGTCGCGACCATGTGCCAGCGGCCGCACGCGCAGCGCTGGTAGTGCACCACACCTTCGCTCGTCGGGTGGCGGGAGACCTCGGTCCAGTGGTGGCGATGGGATGTCTGCATGCCACCCAGCGTGATGTAATGGCATTGTGCATCTCAACCCTTACGGCGAATATGCCGTGCGGCTCGCCGCGGATCTGGTGAACGACCCACCCGTGACCGTCGACGCGCTGGTGCAGCGCTGCGTCGAGGCGGGCCTGGTGATCGACTTCCCGGTCGGTGCCGACGACCTGCTCGGCGTCGGCGCGATGCTCGGACGCTGGTGCCGCGTCGTCGACGCGACCGGGGACGCCGAGCGCGCCGCGCTGGTCAACGAGATGCTTGCCGCCGCATCGGCGTACCCGCGCATGACGAACCACGCCGGCGACGGCTGGCACCTGCACTACCGGGACGACCAGCATTCCCTCGCCGGTGTCGTCGAGGCCCTCGTCTCCGTGGGAACGGCCCTGCACCTGGTGGGCCGGGGCATGCACCGCCTCGGCCGCTGCGCCCTCGACGAGTGCGACCACGTCTACGCGGACACCTCCCGCAACGGGCGGCAGCGGTACTGCTCGCCGCGGTGCGCGAACCGCGACGCCGTGCGCCGGCACCGGGCCGCGCACGTCGGGTGAGCCCGGACGATCAGCGCGGAGCGGTGCCGACGACGACGGTCGCGAACGCGTCGTCGCTGTGTACCACCTGCGGGATCAGCCCGCTGCGGGCGAAGCACTCGGCGATCCCGGCGGCCTGCCGCTCGCTCGATTCGACCAGCAGGTGCCCGCCCGGTGCCAGCCATCGCCCGGCCGTCGCGGCCACCCGCCGCAGCACGTCGAGGCCGTCGGCGCCCCCGTCGAGGGCGATGCGGTCCTCGTGGTCCCGGGCCTCGGCGGGCAGCAGCGCCAGGTCCGCGGTCGGTACGTACGGCACGTTCGCCAGCAGGAGGTGGACGCGTCCGCGCAGCACCTCGGGGAGCGGGTCGTAGAGGTCGCCCTCGTACACCCGGCCGCCGAGCGCGGCGACGTTGCGGCCCGCGCACCGCACCGCGGCGGGATCGAGGTCCGTCGCATGCAGGTCCACCCCGGCAACGGCCGTCGCCACCGCGGCACCCAGGGCCCCCGAGCCGCAGCACAGGTCGACGACGACGGCGCCGGGCAGGGCGAGAGCGACGGCGCGATCGACGAGGAACTCGCTCCGCCGGCGCGGCACGAACACCCGGGGGTCCAGGAGGATGCGCAGGCCGTGGAACTCGGTCCAGCCGAGGATGTGCTCGAGCGGTTCGCCGGCGGCGCGCCGGTCTACCATGCCGGCGAGCTCGCCGGGCGTGCCGGCGGCCTCGACGAGCAGCCGCGCCTCCTCCTCCGCGAACACGCAACCCGCGCGCCGCAGGGTGGCCGCGACGGCGGAGGGATCCGGCGAAGTCGGCATGCGGCGGTGTCCCGGTCTCAGTCGGCGAGATCCTTGTATTCGGGGTGCTTGTCGATGAAGCCGTGGACGAACGGGCAGATCGCCACCACCCGCTTGCCGCGGGCACGCACGTCGTCGAGCGCGAACCGCACCAGCGTGCTCGACAGGCCCTGACCCGAGTAGGCGCGGTCGACCTCGGTGTGGTCGAACACGAGTTGAACGTCGCCGTCGGGGTGGTACTGGGTGTAGCCGACGACGGTGTCGCCGTCGCGCAGTTCGTAGCGCTGTTGCTGCGGATTGTGGACGGCGACGACGGACGGGTCGCTCATGGCATTCCTCCGGCTGTTCAGGTGTTGTCGAGCAGGTGCGCGCGCATCGCGGTGTACGTGTCACCGAAGCGGGTCACGTCCTGAGGGCTGAGCAGGTCGAACACGTAGGAGCGTACGGCCTCGACGTGTCCGGGGCTGGCCTGGGCCAGCTTCGCGGCGCCGGCCTCGGTGAGTTCGGCCAGCATGCCGCGCTTGTCCTCGTCGCATTCGACGCGTTGCACCCAGCCGGCGTCGACGAGCCGGCTGATCGCGCGGGTGACGCCGCTGCGGGTCGTGACGACGGCGTCGGCGAGGGCGCGCATGCGCAGCCGCCGGCCGGGGGCCTCCGAGAGGGCGACCAGCAGTTCGTAGTCGGTGAGGGACATCCCGGAGTCCTGGGTGAGCTGCTTGTCCAGGGCGCTCATCAGCAGCCGGGTGCTGTCGAGGTAGGCGCGCCAGGTGCGCTGCTCGTCGTCGCTGAGCCACCGGGTCTTCGTCATCCGTCGAGAATAACCGGGTGGTTGCTCAGGAAATCAATTCGGCCGTCACTGTTGCGGGGGACGTACCGGGTGCCGGCTGACGATGGAGATCCGGTTGAACGCGTTCATCGCCACGGCAACCCACGCGATCGCGGAGAGTTCGTCCTCGGTGAGCCGGGCGCGCGCGAAGTCGTAGTCCCGGTCCTGCAGGTGACTGTCGGGCAGCGTGGTGATCGACTCGGCGAGGGCGAGAGCGGCCTGCTCCTGCTCGGTGAACAGGTCCGTCTCCCGCCAGGCCCGCAGCACCGCGAGTCGCTGGGTGGTCTCGCCCTCGCGCAGGGCGTCCCGGACGTGCACGTCCAGGCAGTAGGCGCAACCGTTCATCTGGGAGACGCGTACGTTCACCAGCTCCACGAGCCGACGCTCGAGTCCGGCGTCGGCCGTGGCCTGGCGGATCGCTTTGGCTACCTCGATCTGCGCCCGGTACACCGGGCGGGTCTGCTTGTCGATCGGGACGCGCGCCTCGCTCACTCCGGCGGCGATACGTGCACGGAGATGTAGAGGGCTTCGCCGAGCTGCTCGAGCAGGCCCAGCTGGGTCTCCAGGTAGTCGATGTGCTCTTCCTCGTTCGCGAGGATCTCCTCGAAGATGCGGGCCGAGGTGATGTCGCTGACCGAGCGCATGTACTCGGAGCCCTTGCGGAGGCGGTCGCGGGCCTCGATCTCGACCTGCAGGTCGGCCTCGAACATCTCCTTGACCGTCTCGCCGAGCCGCAGCGTGCCGAGCCGCTGGTAGTTGGGCAGGCCCTCGAGGAACAGGATCCGGTCGGTGAGGGTTTCGGCGTGCCGCATCTCCTCGAAGGATTCGGCGCGGGTGTGCGCGGCGAGCTTGGTCCAGCCGTTGTTGTCCTGCATCTTCGAGTGCAGGAAATACTGGTTGATCGCCGTGAGCTCGGCGGTGAGCTGCTCGTTGAGGTACTCGATGACCTTCTTGTCGCCCTTCATGGCGCCTCCCGGGGACCGAACGCGGATCGACCGCCGGGTAGGGGTCTAGACGGCGGTCTCGAGTTCGATCCTCTCATCCCGCTCGCGGGATGCGCGAACGATCGCCGAGATATTTCGGACGCACCGTCCGCAGTCGGTGCCGGCGCGGCAGGCCGCACCGATCTCGCGGGTGCAGCGCGCCCCGGCAGCGATGTGGGCCTCGATGTGCCGGTGCGAGAGAGCGTGGCAGCTGCAGACGATCATCGAGACCCTCCTGGACGTACTACTTAGGTTCACCAAACCTTACCTCAATGAGGTGTGGCTTACCTGTGAGCGTAGTCACAATCCGGCCTCGGGCGCCCCGGGCAAGTGCCCAGTCCCGGCCCGGGGTGCCCTGAGGCCGGTGCTGCGGGGCTCAGGGCTGCCGAGTTCAGTGCTGCTGTGACTGCAACTGCGACGCCACCACCTGGTTGATCCGCTGCAGACCGCCGGGGGTCAGACCCGGTAGCTGTCCCTCGATGGTCCGGACGATCGTGCTGTCGTCGATCACCTTCTCGCTGGACTGGATGAGCACGGTCCCGGCGCCCGTGAAGTCGAACTGCCGCTCCTCCCCGGACTGCACACCGAACATGCGCGCCCCCGCCGCCACGAAGCCGTTGACCCACGCCTCGTCGTAGTGATGGCTCGGCGACGGGCAGTCCGCCCACCCGACGAGCGCCTCGGGATCGACCCGCAGCGGCGGCTCGGCGAACATCACGGGCCCGTTCGACGACGCAAGGAACTTGCCCGTCCCGATCAGCGTGAGGAAGCCCGGCACGATCGACTGGTTCAGCGACAGCCCGGGCTCGAACGCGAGCAGGTTCGCGGCCCGGATGGTGAGGTTGCCGTCGTCGAGGTCGTAGGAGTTGATGTCGTACCCACGGTCACCGAGGATCAGCTTCCCGTACCCCTCGGCGACGACGTAGTCGCCCATGTACAGCGGGGCCGAGAACTGGTGCGCCACCATCTGCAGCAGCTGCCCCTGCAGTCCGTGGGTGAGCGAGGTGAACTGCACCTGCCCGTAGTAGGCGATCATCGCGCCCTTGGACAGGAACCACGGGCTCTGCAGGTCGATGCAGAAGGCGTAGTGGTTGCCGGGCAGGTTGTCGCTGCCGACGAGGTGGGACGGGTTCAGGACGACGCTCACAGTTTCTCCTCCGACGCTTGCACGTAGACGATGCCCTGACCGATGCATTCGAGCTGGAGGCCCTCGCCGCCGCTGCGCCCCGCGGTGCGCCAGCTCATCGCGGACTTCAGTTCCGTCCGCACCGGTCCGTGGGCGGCGATGAAGGACTGCGGGTCGACGACGACCGGGGCCGGCCCGCCGACCTGCAGCTCGAGGAATCCACCGTGCCCGAGCAGCACCGCGGCCCCGCGCCCGGACAGCTGGGTGGTGAACATGCCGGTGCCGGTCACCATGCCGGTGGCGGCGCTGCGCAGCGCGCCCAGGAAGCCGCCACCGCCCGCGCCGCCCCCGGCCGGGGGCGCCGACATCGACACCACCGAGCTCTGCAGGCTCGCGGTGTATCCCAGCAGCCGCGACGCCTCCACCCGCAGCTCGCCGCCCGCGGACAGGTCCACCACGTGCACCTCGAGGCCGCGGAAGCCGTAGTGCACCACGCCGTTGCCCTGCGCGAGCATCGTGCGTTCGTGCTCGCCCTGCATCATCCGTCCCGCCATCCCGGCGATCCCGCCCATGCCCGGCATCCCACCGGCCCCGGGTACCTGGTGCGGAGCGAACTGCACCATGCCGGTGTAGAACAGCATCGCGCCGCGACGGGCGACGACCGGCCCGGACTGGTTCAGATCGACCTTGACGACCTTGCCGTTGATCTTCGAGAACACCGCTGCCTCCGTCATCGCTGTCTCCGTCATCGCTGCCTCCCTCACCGCTCCGCCGGCTGGATGGACACGACGCCCATGCCGTCCCACCGCAGCGAGAACGCCTCGCCGCTGCCCTGACCGACGAACGTGCGCCACGAGACGTCGGTGACGAACGACTGGCTCAACTGTCCCTTCGCGCACACGAACGCGTCCGGGTCGACGACGAGCGGGTACTGCGGCGAGACCTCGAGGTGGATCAGTGGGCCACCGGCCGACAGCAGCGCGACCTGCCCGCTGCCGGTGACCGTCGTGGTGAACAGGCCCTGGCCGCTCATGTTGCCGCGCACCCCGGCGAACGTGACGTTCGTGGTGAGGTTGCCGTTCAGGGCGAGCAGTTGCTCCGACTCGACCTGCAGCGTCTCGTTGTTCAACTCGAGCACCGTGACGTCCTGCCCCTGGTGGGCGAGATAGACCACGCCGTTGCCGGCGCACTCCATCAGCGACAGGCCCTCACCCGTGGCCCGCTGCCGCAGGCCGGCCAGCACGCCCTCGCCGCCGCCGAATCCGGCCGACTTGAACTGCACCTGGCCCTCGTACGCCACCATCGACCCCGACAGTGCCCGGATGCTGGTGTTGTTCAGGTGCGCCTCTATGACCCGTTTCGATCTCTCGACCAGTCGCATGCGCGAACACGATAGACGCTCGGCCGCCGGTGCGCCCTTCCGGCTCGCGCCCGCCCGATGCGGACACCCCACAATGGGTGCGTGCCCGATGTTCCCGACCGGACCCTGCTCGGCCGCGCCTTCGCCGTGCTGGGCGCGTTCACCGCCGAGCGCCCGCGCCTGACCCAGTCGGAACTGAGCCGCCGGACCGGGCTGCCCCTGCCGACGGTGTTCCGGCTGTGCGGCCAGCTCGTCGACGCCGGGGCACTCGAACGCCGTGCGGACGGCAGCTATCAGGTCGGGGTGCGGGTGTGGGAGCTCGGCGCCCTCGCGCCCCGCGCGCACGGCCTGCGCCAGGTGGCGATGCCCTATCTCGAGGACCTGTTCGACGCGACCCGGGAGAACGTGCAGCTGGTCGTCCGGGAGGGGCTCGAGGCGCTCTACGTCGAGCGGTTGTCGGCGCGCGGTGCCGTGGCCGTGGTCGGCCGGGCGGGCGGCCGGCTGCCGCTGCACGCGTCGAGCGGTGGGCTGGTGCTGCTCGCCCACGGCGGGCCCGAGCTGCTGCAGGAGGTGCTCGATGCCGGGCTCGAACGGTTCACCCCCGCCACGATCACCGACGAGGCCCGGTTGCGGCGCGTGCTCGACGGCGTCCGCCGCACCGGCATCGTGATCTGCCGCGAATACCTGAACGTGGGCACGATGGCGATGGCGGCACCGATCCGGGAGCGTTCCGGCCGGGTCGTCGCGGCGATATCGGTGGTGGTGTCGATCGATGCGGATCCCGCGCCGTTGATCCCGGCCATGCGAGCGGCGGCGAGCGGCATCTCCCGGCGGCTGACCTGAAAGCCGTCTTTCGCTGAGTGAAAGTGGGGGGTGACGACGTGGACCTTCCTTCGGGACAGTGAGGGTCGTCACCGCTTCCCGATCCCGAGGAGTCCCCCATGAGCGAATCCCGCACCCAGGTCGCCGTCGTCGGCGCCGGCCCCGCCGGGCTGATGCTGTCGCACCTGCTGCACCTGCGCGGCATCGAGTCCGTCGTGCTCGAGGCGCGCTCGCGGGAGGACATCGAGGCCACCATCCGCGCCGGCGTGCTCGAGCAGAACACCGTCGACCTCATGGTCGAGACCGGCGTCGGCGACCGGCTGAAGGCCGAGGGTTACGAGCACCACGGCGTGGAGTTCCGTTTCGGCGGCAGGGGGCACCGCATCGCGTTCGACGAACTCGTCGGGCGCGCGGTCACCGTCTACCCGCAGCACGAGGTCAACAAGGACCTCATCGCCCGCCGTCTCGCCGACGGTGGCGACCTCCGCTTCGGTGTCTCCGACGCGCAGGTCCACGACCACCTCACCGATCGGCCGTACCTGACCTACACCGACGCGCAGGGCAACCCACAGCGCCTCGACGCGCTGCTCGTCGCCGGCTGCGACGGCTCGCGCACCGGCACCCGCGGTCTGATTCCGGCGCCGCAGGTGCGCACCGACCACTTCCGGCAGTACCCGTTCGCCTGGCTCGGCATCCTCGCCGAGGCGCCCCGCTCGTCGGAGGAACTGATCTACGCCCGGCACGAGCGGGGCTTCGCACTGATCTCCACCCGCACCGCCGACGTGCAGCGGCACTACCTGCAGGTGGACCCGGACGACGACGTCGCCAACTGGTCCGACGACCGCATCTGGAGCGAACTGCACGCCCGGGTCGACGGGGAGGGGGCCGAGATCAAGGACGGCCGGATCTTCGACAAGTCGATCCTGCAGTTCCGCAGCTTCGTGTGCGAGCCCATGCAGCACGGCAACCTGTTCCTCGCCGGCGATGCCGCGCACACCGTCCCGCCGACCGGCGCCAAGGGGCTCAACCTCGCGGTCGCGGACGTGTTCGTGCTGGCCCGTTCGATGGACGAGTACCTCACCCGCGGTGAACGCGGCCGGCTCGACGGTTACACCGCGGAAGTGCTGCCGCGGGTGTGGCGGGCCCAGCACTTCTCGTGGTGGATGTCGTCGATGCTGCACGCCCACCCGGGCAGCAGCCCGTTCGACAACAAGCGCCAGGACGCCGAGCTCGACGCGATCACCCGTTCCGTCGCCGGGCGCACCCTGATCGCCGAGCAGTACACCGGGTGGCCCCTGGTCTGACGCGCCGACGCCTCCGCGCGCAGCCTGCTCCGGGTCGAACGGGAGCTTGTCGCGCCGAGCGGGCCGTGACGGCGGCGTCGGCCGAGTAGCTCCGACGACAAGTTCCCGCTGGACGCGGAAACCTCCCGCTCGTCGGCCGAGTGCGGACCGTCAGTACGACGCGCGGCCGCCGCTCGCGTCGTACACGGCGCCGGTCGAGAAGCTCAGCGCGTCCGAGGAGAGCCAGGCGACGAGTTCGGCGATCTCGTCCGGCCGGCCCATCCGGGCCATCGGCGTCAGGCTCTGCGACCGCGCCAGGATCGCCGGGTCCGTTCCGGCGTTCATCGGGCTCTCCACCGCCGCGGGCGCAACCACGTTGGCGAGCACCCCGGTCGTCGCGATCTCCTTGCCGAGCGACTTCGTCAGCGCGATCACCGCGGCCTTGGATGCCGAGTAGGCACTCTGCTTCGGATTGCCGTCCTTGGCCGCGATGCTCGCCAGGTTCACGACCCGGCCCCAGCCGGCGCCGATCATCGCGGGAACGAAGGCGCGGCACGTGAGGAACGTGCCGTCGACGTTGATGCGGAACGTGCGGTGCCAGTCGGACAGCTCGGTGTCGACCAGCGGCGCCGAGGGTCCCACGACGCCGGCGCTGTTGACGAGGATGTCGACCCGGCCCAGGCGTTCTCGCAGCCGTTCGACGGCGGCGGGGTCGGTGACGTCGACGCGTTCGTCGGCGCCGTCCGCGATGTCGGCGGTGACGACCCGGACGCCCGCGGCGGACAGCCGCCTCGCGCAGGCCGCGCCGATTCCGCTCGCCCCGCCGGTGACGAGCGCGGTCGCGCCCGAGGGATAGGTCACCATACGGCTGCTCCTCGCCGGTGTGTGGATAGTAGTCTGAATCCATGTGCGAAATCGAAATAATCGGAGACGCACCATGTATGAATCTGGATATACGGCTGTAGGTGCAGTCGTCAAGTCCCCGAAGGGATCGACATGGAGATCCGCTGGCTTCAGGCCTTCGTCGCCGTCGCGGAGGAACTGCACTTCGGCCGGGCCGCCGCCCGCTTGCAGATGGCGCAGTCGCCCCTGAGTCAGACGGTGCGCAAGCTCGAGAAGGACCTCGGTGTGCCGTTGTTCGAGCGCAATACGCGCAGCGTCGCCCTCACGGCGGGCGGTCACGCCTTCCTGCCCCACGCCTACCACATCCTCGAAAGCGTCGAGACGGCACGGCAGGCCACGCGCGCGTCCGCCGGCGGCGTGTACGGCCGCATCAAGATCGGGTTCACCGGTGTGCTGAACCATCTTTCGCTCCCGCCGCTGACCCGGGCGCTGCGACAGCGTTACCCGGACATCGAGCTCGACCTCGTCGGCCGCATCATGACCCGCGAGGCGGTCACCCAATTAGAGAGTGGTGCATTGGATCTCGCGTTCGTCGGGCTGCCGGTCCAGTCCACGGCGGTGGCCACCCGGCTGATCCGCCGCGAGTCGTTCGGTGCCGTGCTGCCCTCCGACCACCCGCTCGCCGGAGAGTCGGAGATCGACCTGCACGAACTCGCGGACGACGGCTTCATCACCACCCCGTTGTCGGCGGGGTCGGCCCTGCAGGAGAGCGCCATGCGTGCGTGCCTCGACGCGGGGTTCCGCCCGCGCGTGGTCCAGGAGATCACCGACCCGTACATGATCCTGGTGCTCGTCTCGGCCGGCGTGGGGGTGGCGTTGATGACGTCGAGCATCGCGACGATCACGCCGCCGGGCACGGTCTTCGTCCCCCTCGCCGGAGAATCCGTCTACATGCACCACGGGATCGGCTGGTCGCCCCGGCGCGTGTCGCCGGCGCTCGAGGTGGCCTTGAAGGTCGCCGAGGAGATTCTTCCGACGCCCGATTGAGACGATAAGGGTCTTTATCTGAGACTTTTTCAGTGTTGGACGCTGCATAGTGCGGCGTGTCACGCTCGTCTCGTTCCGGCGACTGTGAGGGCCATCACCGAATGGCCGACTCGGCGTCCGTCGGATCCTGGGACGAAAGGAACGCCATGGCGAACACGCACGCTGCCGGCCCCGACGGACGACCGAACGAGAACGCCCGCCGGGCGGCCATCTCCGGTTTCCTGGGCAGCACCCTGGAGTACTACGACTTCTTCATCTACGGCTCCGCCGCAGCCCTCGTCTTCGGGAAGATCTTCTTTCCCGGCGACGGAGCCACCTCGACGCTGCTGTCGATCAGCACCCTCGGCGTCGCATACATCGCCCGCCCGCTCGGCGCCGTGCTGTGGGGGCACTGGGGCGACAAGTTCGGCCGGCGCAACGCCCTCCTGGCCTGCCTGATGCTGATGGGCATCGCCACGTTCGTCATCGGCTGCCTGCCCACCTACGAGCAGATCGGCATCGCCGCGCCGGTGATCCTGGTGCTGCTGCGCCTGCTGCAGGGCCTGTCGGCCGGTGGTGAATCCCCGGGCTCGTCGTCCCTGACGCTCGAGCACGCCCCGGCGCACCGGCGCTCGTTCTTCACGTCGTTCACCATGAGCGGCATCATGTTCGGCATCGTCATCTCGAGCCTCGTGTTCATTCCGGTGGCATCGCTGCCCGACGAGGCGCTGTACTCGTGGGGCTGGCGGGTGCCGTTCTGGCTCAGCATCGTCGTCACGGTGGTCGCGGTGTGGCTGCGCCGCAAGCTCGACGAGCCCGAGGTGTTCGAGGAACTCCAGGAGAACGGCGAGACCGCCACCCTGCCGGTCGTCGAGATGTTCCGCTCGCACTGGCGCACCGTCCTGCGGATCAGCCTCAGCGCCACGTTCGCCATGATCAACACGATCGTCAACGTCTTCGCACTCGCCTACGCCGTGCAGGTCGAAGGCTTCGAGCGCTCCACGATGCTGTGGGCGATCGCCGCCGCCAACTTCGTGGCGGTACTCAGCCAGCCCGTGGCCGGGCTCCTCGCGGACCGGATCGGCCGCAAGCCGGTGTTCGTGTTCGGTGCCCTCGGCTCGGGCGCGATGGTGTTCGCTTTCTTCCACGCCATCGGAACCGGCAGCACGCCACTGGTGTTCGCCTCGGGGATCGTGCTGATCGGCTTCTTCTACGCCATGCCGAACGGTGTCTACCCGGCCTACTTCCCGGAGCAGTTCCCGGCCCGGGTCCGGTACACGGGCATGGCCGTGAGCCTCATGCTCGGTCTGCTCGTCGCCGGATTCACACCCGCCGTCGCGCAGATGCTCTCGGCGGGGGACACCAGCAACTGGGCCCCGGTCGCCTGGATGTGCCTGGGCTTCGCGGTGCTGTCGTCGATCGCCGCCCTCACCGGTCCGGAGACCTACCGCACCCCCACCGAGGACCTGGGCGAGCGTCGCCCGGCGCCGGCGGCGCGACCGGCGCAGGAACTCGTCCGCAGCGACGTCTGACCGGCCACCGAGCCCCGGCGCCCGACGCGCCGGGGCCACGGCCCGTCCCACCCCCGTAGGAGTAACCGTGACCCCGTCCACCGCCCGCCACCGCATCCGGCTCGTGGGGGCAGGCATCGCCTCGTCCCTGTCGCCGGCCCTCCACGAGCGCGAGGCCGCCGCACTCGGTGTGAGCGACTACCGCTACGAACTGCTCGACCTCGAGGCGGAGAACGTTCCCGTCGAACGCACCGGCGACCTGGTGCGCGCCGTCGTCGCCGGCGGCTGCACCGGCCTGAACATCACCCACCCGTGCAAGCAGGTCGTCATCCCGGCCCTCGACGGCCTGTCCGACAACGCCCGCCTGCTCGGCGCGGTCAACACCGTCGTCGTCCGAGACGGGCGCCTGATCGGCCACAACACGGACCACAGCGGATTCCTCACGGCGCTGCGCCGCGGGCTGCCCGATGCCGCCCTGGATGCGGTCGTGCTGGTCGGTGCGGGCGGTGCGGGCTCGGCGGTGGCCTACGCGCTCGCCGCCGCGGGTGTGGCGGACCTGCGGATCGCCGAGGTGGACACCGCCCGCGCCGCGGACGTCTGCGCGCGACTGTCCACCGCCTTCCCCGCGACACGGGCCACGGCTCTGCCGGCGGAGGCGATCCCCGCCGCCCTGCGCACGTGCACCGGGGTGGTCAACGCCTCGCCGATCGGCATGGTCGGCCACCCCGGAACGCCGTTCGACACCGGCGCCCTGCACCCCGGGCTGTGGGTCGCGGACATCGTCTACCGGCCGATCCGAACCGAGCTGATCGCGGCCGCAGCGGTTCTCGGCTGCGACGTGCTCGACGGCGGGCAGATGCTCGTCGCCCAGGCTGCCGACACGTTCGCGCTGCTGACCGGGATCCGTCCCGACGTCGACCGCATGCGGAAGCACCTCGACGAGCTGATCTCGGACCGGGTTCTCGTGGCCGCGCCGGTGGACCGTGCGCCGGCCGGACGTCCCGATGCCCACCAGGAGATGGAATGAACACCACCGCGTCCTTCGCGCAACCGCTGGACATGGGTTCGGTCCGTTTGCGCAACCGCTTCGTGTCCGCGCCCATGGAACGCAACTACTGCGAACTCGACGGCACGATGACCGACCGCTACATCGCCTACCTCGAGCGACGTGCCGCCGGAGGCGCCGCGCTCGTCTTCACCGAGGCGAGCTACGTGCGGGCCGACGGCAAGGGCCGCATCCGCCAGATGGGTGTGGACGTCGACGAACGCATCCCCGGCATCGCCCGGATGGCGGAGGCGGTGCACGCCCACGGCGCACTCGTCGGTGTCGAACTCAACCACGGGGGCCGCACCGCGCAGGGCGCGGTGAGCGGATTCGTCCCGGTCGCCCCCACCCCGATCCCGTGCGCGGTCGTCGGCGGCGAGATGCCCGAGCAGCTCGACAGCGACGACATCGAGCACCTCGTCGAGTGCTTCGGTGAGGCTGCGGCACGCTGCGCGGAGGCCGGCGTCGACGTGATCTCCCTGCACGGCGGGCACGGTTATCTCATCCACCAGTTCCTCTCGCCCGCATACAACCACCGCGACGACGAGTGGGCCGAGCCGACGCTGTTCGTCAACCGGGTCATCGACGCGGTCCGCACCATGGCGCCGGGTATCACTCTGGGACTGCGTTTCTCGGCCTTCGAGGCGGTCGACGGCGGGCTCGACGCCGAGACGACGCGCGAGCGCATCGACGCGATCGACACGCACCGGCTGGACTTCCTCGACGTTTCGGCGGGCAACTACGAGTCGGGGCAGTGGATCATCCAGCCGGGGGAGTGGCAGCGCGGTCTGCTCGCCCCGTACGCCGAACCGTATGCCCGCGACTTCGACATCCCGGTGGGCGTCGCCGGCCGGATCAGCTCACCCGAGACGGCGGAGCAGATCATCGCCTCCGGCCGGGCCGACTTCGTGAGCATGGCCCGGACCCTGCACGCCGACCCGGACTTCCCGAACCGTGCCCTCGACGGGGGTCGGTACCGGCCCTGCATCGCCTGCAACTACTGCATCGACAGCCTGGCGGCCGGGCCGATCCCGTGTTCGGTCAACCCGTGGGTCGGTCGCGAACTCGAGCAGCCCTCGACGCCGGCCGGGACCGCGGTGCGCGTCGCCGTCGTGGGCGGCGGACCGGCCGGCACGGCGGCCGCGCGTGAGCTCGCCCTGGCGGGCCACAGCGTCGATCTGTACGACGAACGCGGCAGTCTGGGTGGCGATTTCGCGTTGGCCTCCCGGCTGCACGAGTACCCGGAATACCACCGGATCGTCGACTGGTACCGCGACGAACTCGCGGACCTGAATGTCACCTGCCACACCGGTACGAGAGTCGATGCCGCCACGCTGGCCCCGCTCGACTTCGACGCGATCGTCCTCGCGACCGGCGGGCGCGGACCGGCGATCGACCTTCCCGGTGCCGGCACGCGACGGATCCGCGACGTGCGGGAGTTCCTCGCCTCCGGTGACCCCGCACCCGAGTCGATCACGATCTTCGGTGCCGACCGGGAGGCCGCGGCGGTGGCCGACGACCTGCTCCAGCACGGCACGAGGGTGGTGATGATCGGTCCGCAGGAGACGATCGCGCACGATGTCGGCCGTCGCGGCAAGATCGTCCTGCTGCCCCGGCTGGCGGCGAGCGAGAACCTCACCACGTACCTGTCGTCCGTCGTCACGCACATCGAGGCCGACCGGGTGGTCATCTCGACGAACGGGCAACAGCGCACCGTGCCCGCGCCCGGGGAACTGCTCGTCTCGCACGGCGTCGAGCCACGCGCCGGCCTGCTGACCGAGCTGCGGCGGCTCGCGCCGCGGCTCGGCGTCCACTCCGTCGGGGACGCGAGCGGCGACGGCGGCTCCCTTCATGCCGCGCTCGTCACGGCCGCCGACGTCGCCGTCCGCATCACCGCGGCCGCCGATTCGCGCGTGGGGGCCGACGCGTGAACCCGGAGACCACCGCGCCGGCACCGGATTCCGTGCGCACCGCGCTGCCGCGCCTCGGCCTGGGCACTTGGCCCCTCGTCGGGCCCGACGCCACGCGCGCCGTGCTCGCCGGTATCGAGGCCGGATACCGGTTGATCGACACGGCAGCGATCTACGGGAACGAGGACGCCGTCGGCGCCGCCCTCGCCACCTGCGGCGTGCCCCGCGACGACCTGTTCGTCACCACCAAACTCCGCGGCAGCGACCATGTTTCCGGCGACGTTCGCGGTGCCGTGGAGCGGAGCCTCGAGCGCCTCGGCCTCGAGCGGCTCGACCTGTTCCTCATCCACTGGCCGCTGCCGCGGTTCGACCGGTACGCCGCGGCTTTCGAGGCCATGCTCGAGTGCCGCGACGCCGGGCTCGTCCGCTACGTGGGGGTTTCCAACTTCCTCGGCCACCATCTGCGCAAGGTGGTGGCCGAGACCGGGGAGGCTCCCGCCGTCAACCAGATCCAGATGGACCCGTCGCTGGCCCGCCTGCCCGTCCGCCGCGCGAACGACGAGCTCGGGGTGTTCACCCAGTCGTGGAGCCCGCTCGGCCGCGGCGAGGTGCTCGGCGCCCCCGTGGTCGCCTCGATCGCGGACCGCGTCGGCTGCACGCGCGCGCAGGTCGTGCTGGCCTGGCACCTCGCGCAGGGCGTCGTGCCGGTCGCGCGGTCGGCGAACCCGGCGCGCCAGTCCGAGAATCTGGCCGCCGTCGACGTGGAACTCACGGCGGCGGACGTCGCCGCGCTGAACCGTCTCGACCGCGGCGAAGCCGCGGCCCGGGACGTCGAACGAGAGGAACACTTCTGATGCCCCTTCGTGCAGGCATCGTCGGATGCGGAAAGATCGCGGGCAACCACGCGCACGCACTGCAGCAGGTGCCCGGCGTCGAGGTCGTCGCGTGCTGCGACCCCGACCTGGAGCGCGCTCGCGCATTCGCCGCCCGGCACGGCATCGCCCACGCCGTCGGATCGGTGGCGGAGTTGTTCGCTCTCGGCCTCGACGCCTGCACCGTCTGCACACCACACCCCGTGCACGAACAGATCGTCCTCGCCGCCGCCGAGGCCGGGATCCACGTGCTGTGCGAGAAGCCGATCGCGGTGGACGTGGCCGCGGCCGACCGGATGATCGCGGCCGCCGACCGCGCGGGCATCACCTTCGGGGTGTTGTTCCAGCGCCGATTCTGGCCCGCGGCGCGCCGCATCAAGGCGGCGATCGACGACGGCCGCCTCGGCGTTCCCGTCCTCGGGGAGGTGTCGGTGATCCTGCACCGCCCGTCGACCTACTACTCGGCCGACGCGTGGCGCGGGCGGTGGGACACCGACGGCGGGGGCGTCCTCATGACGCAGGCCGTACACCAGATCGACATGCTGCAGTGGTTCATGGGTGCGCCGGTCCGCGTCAGTGGCTTCGTCGGCACCCGCTTCCACGGCGAGCACATCGAAACCGAGGACAGCGCCTCGGCCGTCGTCTCGTTCGCCTCCGGTGGCACCGCGACGATCACCGCCACCACCGGCGCCAACCACAACCTCGGCAACCGCGTGACGGTGATCGGCGCAACCGGGGCGATCGCGAGCGTCCTCGAGTTCCCCGAGGGGCGTGAGGGCGTCAACGAGCTGTGGACCGCGCCGGGCGAGGTGGAGCTGCGAACCCCGTATTCCCCCGAGGTCGACGCCAATCTCGACGTCCGCGACGTCAACGCCGGCCTCGCCGACTTCCACACCCTGCAGGTCCAGGACTTCGCCGAGTCCGTGCTGACCGGCCGCCGGCCCGCGGTGACCGGGCGGGACGCCCGCGCCTCCCTGGCCGTCGTCGCCGCGATCTACGAATCCTCCCGCACCGGCCGGGTCGTCGACCTCGCGCCCGCACCCACCCTCGTCTCGTCCGGCAAGGAGCTCCGATGACCCCCGACACAGTGTCCGAATCCCTCACCTACGACGTGGTTGTCGTCGGGTCCGGCGCGGGCGGGCTGTCCACGGCCGTGGCTGCCGCCCACGGGGGCGCCTCCGTGCTCGTCGTCGAGAAGGCGGACGTGTGCGGCGGCGCCACCGCCTGGTCGGGCGGGTGGATGTGGACGCCGCGGACCCTGTTCGCCCACGCCGACGGGGTGCACGAGGACCGCTCGGAGCCGCGCCGCTACCTCGAACACCGGCTCGGGGACAACTTCGATGCCGCCAAGGTGGACGCGCTCCTCGACGGTGCCCCCGAGATGGTCGAGTTCTTCGAACACCACACGGCGCTGCAGTTCGTCCCCGGCGCCGCCATCGCCGACATCCACGGTGACACCCCCGGCGCCGGCACGGGACACCGCTCCGTCGCGCCGAAGCCCGTGAGCCTGCGCCGCCTCGGACCCGACGTCGCCGCGCTGCTGCGTCGGCAGCTGTACGAGACCTCGTTCCTCGGCATGGGCATCATGGCCGGCCCGGACCTGCAGGCCTTCCTGCACTCGACCCGCTCGGGCCGGGCGTTCCTGCACTGCGCGCGCCGCGTCTCGACCCACATGTTCGACCTCGCCACCAGGCGTCGGGGCCAGCAACTGGTCAACGGGACGGCGCTCGTGGGCCGGCTGCTGCGCTCCGCACTCGATGCCGGCGCCGACATCCGCGTCGCCACCGCCGCCACCGCACTCGTCACCGACCCGTCCGGCCGTGTCGTCGGTGTCCGGCTCGAGGGCCCCGACGGCGCCTACACGGTGTCCGCCCGCCGGGGTGTCGTCCTCGCGACCGGCGGGTTCACCCGCGACCTCGACCGGCGGCGAGAGCTGTTCCCCCGCACCCCGACCGGACGCGAACACTGGACGCTCACGCCGTCGACGACGACCGGTGACGGCATCTCGCTGGGCGAATCCGTCGGTGGCCGCCTCGACCGTTCGCTCGCCTCGCCGGTGGCATACTGTCCCGTATCCCTCGTCCGGTACCGCAACGGCAGGCAAGGCGTGTTCCCGCACATCCTGGACCGCGGAAAGCCCGGTGTCATCGGGGTGCTGGCCGACGGACGCCGTTTCGTCAACGAGGCGCTCGGATATCACGACTACACACTGGCAATGGTCGAACAGGTGCCGGACGGCGAGGAGATCTGCTCCTGGCTGATCGCCGACCAGCAGTACCTGCGGTACTTCCCGCTCGGCATGGCCAAGCCCTTCCCGATCCCGACGTGGCCCTACCTGCGATCCGGATACCTCTCGAAGGGCCGGACGCTCCGCGAACTCGCGGAGCGGATCGGCGTCGACCCGGACGGGCTCGAGAAGACCGTCACCGCGTTCAACGAGAGCGCACGCCTCGGGGAGGACCCCGAATTCGGCCGCGGCACCACCCCGTTCAACGTCAAGTCCGGGGATGCGGACAACCCGTGGCCCAACCCGTCCCTCGCGCCGCTCGAGCGCGGACCGTTCTACGCCGTCAAGGTCGTCCCCGGCAGTTTCGGCACGTTCGCCGGCCTGGTCACCGACTCGTCGTCCCGGGTGCTGAACCGCGAGGACCGGCCGATCGACGGGCTGTTCGCGGTCGGCGTCGACCAGTCCAGCGTAATGGGCGGTCACTACCCCTCCGGCGGAATCAATCTGGGCCCGGCAATGACCTTCGGGTACCTGACCGGACGCCGCCTCGCATCGACCACAGGAGCCACCCGATGAGCACCCCGCTCGGCCTCGCCGCCCTCACCGTCCTCGACACACCGCCGCTGCAGCACGTCGATCTCGCCGAACGGCACGGATTCGACACGATCGGACTGCGTCTGCTGCCCGCGGCGCCCGGCACCACGGCCTACCCGCTGCATGAGGACGACGCCGCGCTCTCCGCGCTCGTCCGCCGTCTCGCCGATTCCCCGGTCCAGGTGTTCGATCTCGAGATCATCCGTCTCGGTCCGGATTTCGACCCGTCCGACTACGCTCCGCTGCTCGAGGCGGGCGCGCGGCTCGGGGCGCGGGCCGTCCTGGTCGGCGGCGACGACCCCGACCGGGCCCGTCTCACCGACTCCTACGCGCGGCTGGCGGAGCTGTGCGCCTCCTACGGCATCGTTGCGAGCCTCGAATTCATGCCGTGGACAGCGGTTCCCGACGCGAAGACGGCCGTCGAGATCGTCGCCGGGGCCGACGGTCCGGCCCGCAGTGTGCTCGTCGACGCGCTGCACGTCGCGCGCTCTTCCACGACCGTCGGCGAGCTGGCGGCCATCCCGCGCGAGTGGTTGCACTACGCCCAGATGTGCGACGGCGCCACCCCCGCCCCGCGCGATCACGCCGAACTGATCCGGCACGCCCGGGAGGAAAGGCTCGTGCCCGGCACGGGCGGCATCGACCTCCCGGCGATCTGGTCCGCCCTGCCGGAGGGGCTGCCGGTGAGCATCGAGCTGCCGAACGAGCCGCTGCGCCAGGCGATCGGCACGGACGCCTGGCTCGAGCAGCTGGTCACCGCCACCAGGGCCGTGCTCGGACGTGTCCCGGCCACCGCGATCGTCGAGTGAATCCGGAGCGCAACCGAATTCGCTCGCAGTACCGGAATCCGCCCACGCCGTGGCGTGGGCGGATTCCGGTTCTCCGCACGGATCCTGTGCGGGCGGAGGTCAGAGCCCGAGATCCTTGGCGATGATCGTCTTCATGACCTCGCTGGTGCCGCCGTAGATGCGGCTGACGCGGGTGTCGGCGTAGAGCCGCGCGATCGGGTACTCGGTGATGTAGCCGTAGCCGCCGTGCAGCTGCAGGCACTTGTCGATGACCCGGCCGGCGGACTCGGTGCAGAACAGCTTGGCCTTCGCCGCGTCCGCGACCGTCAGCTCGCCCGCGTCGTGCAGGTCGAGGGCACGGTCGACCATGAGCCGGATCGCCTCGACCTCGGTGGCGCACTCGGCGAGGACGAACTTGGTGTTCTGGAACGACGCGACCGGCTTGCCGAACACCTTGCGGTCCTTGACGTACGCGATCGCGTGCGAGAGCGCCGCGGCCGAGGACGCCGATGCGCCGAATGCGATGGTCAGCCGCTCCTGCGCGAGATTGTGCGTCAGGTACGAGAATCCGGATCCCTCCTCGCCGAGCCGATCCGTCACGGGCACCTTCACGTCGGTGAAGGACAGCTCGGCGGTGTCGGACGCCTTGAGGCCGATCTTCTCGATCTTGCGGCCCACGGCAAAGCCCTCGGAGGTGGTGTCGACGACGAGAATGCTCAGCCCCGCGCGGCGGTCCTCCGGCGTGGCGGGCGCCGTGCGGCACACCACGAGGATGCGGTCGGCGAGCGCACCACCGGTGATGAAGGTCTTCGCGCCGTTGACGACGTAGTGGCTGCCGTCGGCCGACAGCTTCGCCGTCGTCGAGATGTTCGCCAGGTCCGACCCGGTGCCGGGCTCGGTCATCGCGATCGCGAACATCAGGTCACCCGAGGCGAATCCGGGCAGCCAGCGCTGCTTCTGCTCCTCGGAAGCGTACTCGAGCAGGTACGGCAGGATCAGGTTGGAATGCACCGAGTAGCTGCCGAAGGACACGCCCGCGGCGGCCGTCTCCTCGGCGACGACGGCGTTGAACTTGATGGACTTCTCGCCGCCCCCGCCGAACTCCTCGGGCACCTGGATGCCGAGCACGCCGAGCTCACCGAGACGGCGGTAGAAGTCGCGCGGCGGATGCCCCTCGACCTCCCAGTCGTGGTGGACCGGCGCGACCTCCTTGGCGATGAAGTCGCGGACGAGCTTGCGGAAGGCCTCGTGGTCCTCGTTGAACACGGTTCGCTGCACGGAAAGGTTCTCCTTCGAATGGGGTCGATGCGGATCAGAGTGCGTAGCTGCGCAGTACGCCCTTGCTGATGATCGTCTTCTGGATCTCGCTGGTGCCCTCGCCGATGAGCAGGAACGGCGCCTCGCGCATGAGCCGCTCGATCTCGTACTCCTTGGAATAGCCGTAGCCGCCGTGGATGCGGAAGCTGGCCTGGGTGATCTCCGAGCAGTACTCGCTGGTGAGGTATTTCGCCATGCCGGCGGCGACGTCGTTGCGCTCGCCGGAGTCCTTCAGCCGCGCGGCGTTGACCATCATCAGATGAGCGGCCTCGACCTTCGTCGCCATCTCCGCGAGGGAGAAGGAGATCGCCTGGTGCTGCGCGATGGGCTTGCCGAAGGTGGTGCGCTGCTGCGCGTACCGGGCGGCGAGTTCGAACGCGCGGATGGCGACGCCGCAGGCGCGGGCGGAGACGTTCACGCGGCCGACCTCGACGCCGTCCATCATCTGGTAGAAGCCGCGGCCGGGAGTGCCACCGAGGACATCGGTCGCCTTGGCGCGGTAGTTGTCGAAGATCAGCTCGGTGGTGTCGATCCCCTTGTAGCCCATCTTGTCGATCTTGCCGGGGATGGTGACGCCGGGGACGACCTCGCCGAAGCCGGCGGGCTTCTCCACGAGGAACGTGGTGAGATTCTCGTGGGGCTTGGCGGCACCCTCCTCGGTGCGCACCAGCGCGGCCACGAGGGTCGAGCTGCCGCCGTTGGTCAGCCACATCTTCTGGCCGTTGATCACGTAGTCGCCGTCGGCGTCACGCTTGGCCTTCGTGCGGATCGCGGCGACGTCCGAGCCCAGTTCCGGCTCGGACATAGAGAAGGCGCCGCGGGTCTCGCCGGTCGCCATCTTCGGCAGGTAGTAGTTCTTCTGCTCGTCGGTGCCGTGCTGGCGCAGCATGTAGGCGACGATGAAGTGGGTGTTGATCACGCCGGACACGCTCATCCAGCCGCGGGCGAGTTCCTCGACGCACAGGGCATAGGTGAGCAGCGACTCGCCGAGCCCGCCGTACTCCTCGGGGATCATCAGCCCGAACAGGCCCATCTCCCGCATCTGATCGACGATGGCCTGCGGGTAGGTGTCCGAGTGCTCGAGTTCCTGCGCGTTCGGGATGATCTCCCGGTCGACGAACTGCCGGACGGTGGCGAGGATCTCGGTCTGGAACTCGGTGAGGCCGAGGGTCTGGGCGAGACGGGTCATGCGAAGTCCTTCTCGAGGGCGGGGAGGGTGCCGGCGGGGACACCGACGGTCCCGTCGGTGGCGAGACGATCGATCTCCTCGGGCGTCAGGCCGAGGTGTTCGCTGAGGACGGCGGCGGTGTCGTCGCCGTTGGCCGGCGCCGGCCGGGGTGCGGGGTGGAGGCCGTCGAACGACATCGGCAGGCTGGGGGCCAGGTGCCCGCCGACGCGGGGCTGCTCGACGTACTGGAACATCGGATTGGCGGTGACGCGAGGGTCTTTCGCGATCTCGGCGAAGGTGCGGTACCGCTCGTGCAGGATCGAGGTGCCCGACAGGGCGGTCTCCACCTCGGCGGCGGTGTGCTCGCGGAACCACACGGCGAACAACGCGTCGAGTACCTCGCGGTGGCGGTAGCGGGCGCCCTCGTCGCGGAAGTCGGCGCCGAGGGCGGCTTCGAGCGCGTCGACCGCGGCCGTCGTGCCGGTCAGTTCGGTCAGGTCGCGGAAGTGGCGCGGGGTCAGCGCGACGACCATGAAGGACGCGCCGTCGGAGGTGGTGAAATCGCGACCGTAGGTGCCGTAGACGGCGTTGCCGATCCGGTCGCGGTCGGGCCCGCCGAGCTGGGCCTCGGCGAGGTAGCCGAGGTTGCCGACGGTGGCGAGGGCGACGTCTTCGAGGGGGAGCACGATCTTCGCGCCTGCACCCGTGACCTCGCGGCGGTGCACCGCGGACGCGACCGAGAGCGCGGCGTAGAGACCGCATGCGACGTCCCACGCCGGCAACAGGTGATTGACCGGTCCGGCGTGGCCGACGGGGCCGGTGGCGAGCGGGAAGCCCGCGGCGGCGTTGACGGTGTAGTCGACGGCGGAACCGCCGTCCGCGCGGCCCAGGACCTGCACGTGGATCAGATCGGGGCGGATCGTGGCGAGCTCGTCGTAGTCGAGCCAGTCGCGTCCCGCGGCGTTGGTGACGAGCACCCCGGCGTCGGTGATGAGGTCCCGGATCAGCTTGTGCGCGTTCGGGTCCCGGAAATCTGCCGCGAGGGAGCGCTTGCCCTTGTTCAGGCCCGCCCAGTAGATGGACTCGCCGTCCTCGGTGACGGGCCACCGGTGGTAGTCGGCAGCGCCGCCGATCGGGTCGACGCGGACGACCTCGGCGCCGAGCTGCGCGAGCGTCATGCCGCACAGTGGGGCTGCGATGAAACTCGAGACCTCGATGACCCGCACACCGGCCAGGGGCGCGGTGGACGAGGGAAGCTCGTCGATGGAAGCAGTGGAGTTCATATCGCCTGTCCTCATCCGGGCGGACGCCGGAGCCCAGGGCGCGCCGGCGAAGCTGTCCGAGCAAATATGCAGCACCGCCGGGCCACAGGGCCAACACCGTTCGGCTATAGGTCGGTTAGCGCCGATCAATGGCCCTCGCATTGGAGGGCCGGAAGTCCATAGGTTTCGACGATCGATCGATTCGTCGACGGGACATTGCCTCAGTGACCTAGACCACGTTGAATGGATCCCGAGCGCCTGATCGGTGCATCTCCTTCGATCGCCGACGCACCGTCCCGATCGATATATCCCTTCGAGCCATTAAGGGGACACTCCGGTGACCACTGGCGAAATCTCGCACGACGCAGCGCACGGCGCCCCGCCGAAGGGGGCGACACCACTCGTCAGCGGCAAGCAGGCATGGGGCATGACCGGCCTCGTGATCTTCCTGTACGTCGTCAACTACGCCGACAAGGCGGTGCTGGGCATCATCGCGCAGCCGCTGGCTCGCGAGCTGGGACTGTCCTCTTCCCAGATCGGCCTCGTCGGATCCCTGTTCTTCGTGACCTTCACACTCGGCGGCTTCCTGGCCGGCCCGCTCAACAAGTACCTCACCCTGCGGTGGGCGCTACTCGCGCTGGGCGCGATGTGGTCGGTGGTCATGCTGCCGCTGGTCGTCTCGGCGAGCCTGGTGATGCTGATCGTCACCCGCATGCTGCTCGGCCTGGCCGAAGGCCCCAGTTCGGCGCTCATGCACACCGCCGCGTACTCCTGGCATCCCCCGGCCAAGCGCGGCCTGCCCGGCGCCTTCCTCGCCGGCTCGGCGTCGGTCGCCAAGATCGCCCTCGCCCCGGTCCTCGCCTACATCACGGTCGAGTGGGGCTGGCGGGCCGCCCTGGTCTCCCTGTCGATCCTCGGCGCCGTGTGGATGGCCTCGTGGCTGACCGGCTGGAAGGAAGGCCCGTTCACCGCGACGGCCGTGAAGAAGGGGACCGGCACCGCATCCACCGAACCGTCGGTGCCGTGGAAGAAGATCTTCCTCACCCGCACGTTCATCAGCTGCGTCGTCCTGATCATGGTCGTCTACGCGCTCACCACCGTCGTGCTGACCTGGCTGCCCTCCTACTTCGAGGTGGGCCTCGGCTACAGCGCCCTGCAGGCCGGTTCGATGTTCGCCCTGCCGTCGATCGTCGGTCTCGTCCTCATGGTCACCTCCGGTTCGGTCACCGACCGGCTCGCCCAGCGCGGCTACCGCTCCCGGGTCGTGCGGATCATCGTTCCCGGCATCGGCGTCCTCGTCTGCGGTTCGGTCCTGGTCTTCCTGCCCAGCATCGGCACCCCCGGCCTCGCCGTCGCGGCCGTGTCCATCGGCTACGGCTTCGGCGCGATCGTCTTCCCCCTGATCAACGCCGCCATCTCGGAGCTGTGCCCGCCGCAGCAGACCGCAGGCACGATGGGCGTGTTCCTCGCACTGATGGCGGTCGGCGGCCTGGTCGCCCCCTACGGCACCGGCGTGCTCGTCGACAACGCGGCCACCCCGGCCGAGGGCTACGCGACCGCCTTCCAGGTCATCGGTGCACTCGGCATCGTCGCGGCGATCCTCGTCCTGATCTTCGCGAACCCGGAGCGCGACCGCGCCGTCATCCGGGGCGAGTCGGACGCCACCGCGAAGGCATAGCTTCCGCCTAACGGAGTCATCCACCGAATGTCCTTTCCCCACCGGCCGGGTGCGTGATCGACTCGATATCGAGGACCACCACCCGGCCGGTCGTCGTCTCCGCTCCTCGCTCTTCTACTGCAGTAAGGAATCCCCATGCGCGATGCCGTGATCGTCGATGCCGTCCGTACTCCGATCGGGCGCCGTGGCGGTGCCCTGTCCGAGATCCATCCCGCCAACCTGTCGGCACACGTGCTCGGGGCCCTCGCCGACCGCACCGGGCTCGATCCCGCGTCGGTCGAGGATGTCGTGTGGGGTTGCGTGAGCCAGGTCGGCGAGCAGGCCGGAATCGTCTCACGCAGTGCCGTGTTCGCCGCCGGCTGGCCCGAGACGGTTCCGGCCACCACCGTGAACCGCGCCTGCGGGTCGAGCCAGCAGGCCGTCTCGTTCGCCGCGGCTACCGTGATCTCCGGTCAGAGCGACGTGGTCGTCGCCGGTGGCGTGGAGTCGATGAGCCGCGTCCCGATGGGCAGCGCGAGCAAGAACGGTGAGCACTTCCCGGCCGAGGTTCTCGAGCGGTTCGGTGTCGAGGGCTTCAGCCAGGGCACCGGCGCGGAGATGATGGCCGAGAAGTGGGGCCTGTCCCGCACCGCGCTCGACGAGTACTCGCTGCGCTCGCACGAGCTGTCCGCGGCCGCGACCGACGCCGGCGCCTTCGCCGGGCAACTCGCCCCGATCGCCGGCCTGAGCGCCGACGAGGGCATCCGCCGCGGGGGCAGCCTCGAGTCCCTGGCCAAGCTGAAGACCGTGTTCAAGGAGGACGGCGTGATCCACGCCGGCAACTCCTCGCAGATCTCCGACGGCGCCGGTGCCCTGCTGATCACCACGAGCGAGTACGCCGCGGCGCAGGGCTGGACCCCGATGGCCCGCATCCACACCGCCGTCGTCGCCGCCGACGATCCGGTCATCATGCTCACCGGTCCCATCACGGCCACCGAGAAGGCGCTGAAGCGGTCGGGCCTGTCCATCGACGAGATCGGCGCCTTCGAGATCAACGAGGCGTTCGCCCCGGTGCCGCTCGCGTGGCAGATCGAGACCGGCGCCGCGATGGACCGGCTCAACCCCCTCGGTGGCGCCATCGGCGTCGGCCACCCGCTCGGCGGCTCCGGCGCGATCCTCATGACCCGTCTCGTGCACCACATGCGCGACAACGGCATCCGTTACGGCTTGCAGTCGATGTGCGAGGCCGGCGGCATGGCGAACGCCACCATCCTCGAACTGCTCTGACACCCCGCTTCGCATTTCACGAAAAGGAACGAAAGATATGGAACTGAAGGGTCTTTCCGTCGCGATCACCGGCGGCGCCTCCGGTCTCGGCCTGGCCACCGCCCGCCGCGTCCTCGACGCCGGCGGCACCGTCACCCTCATCGACCTGCCGGGCTCGCCGGGTGCCGACGTCGCGAGTTCCCTCGGTGACGGCGCGGCCTTCGCCGCCGCCGACGTCACCGACGCCGAGCAGTTCGCCGCCGCCCTCGACGTCGCGCACGAGCGCGGCGGCCTGCGCGGACTCGTGCACTGCGCCGGCGCCGGCCGGAAGATGCGCGTCCTCGACAAGGAGGGCAAGGCCGGTTCGCTCGAGGACTTCGAGTTCGTGATCCGGCTGAACCTGATCGGCTCGTTCAACGCGCTGCGTCTCGGTGCCGAGCGCATGGCCGCGCTCGAGCCGGTCGACGGCGAGCGTGGCGCCATCGTCATGACCGCGTCGGTCGCCGCCTTCGAGGGGCAGATCGGCCAGATCAACTACTCGGCGTCCAAGGCCGGCATCGTCGGCATGACCGTCGTCGCCGCCCGCGACCTGGCCAGCAAGAACATCCGCGTCAACACCATCGCGCCGGGCATCATGGACACCCCGCTGCTCGCGCGCCTGCGCGACGATGTGCGTGCCTCGCTCGAGAAGACCGTGCCGAACCCGGCGCGCCTGGGCCGCCCCGACGAGTTCGGCCGGCTGGCCACCAACATCCTCGAGAACGGCTACCTCAACGGTGAGACCATCCGTCTCGACGGTGCCATCCGCATGGCCCCGCGCTGAGGTGGGACGGATGACCATGAACCTGCCGGATCCGTCGACGATGTCGCTGTCCTACCCGGACGTGACGATGGGCGTGTGGGCGCCGAGCATGGCCGCCCTCTACGGCGACCGCCCGGCGATCGTCGACGGGGAACGGGTGTGCACGTACCGCGAGCTCGACGAGCGCTCCGCGCAGTTCGCCTCCGCCCTGCAGGGAGCCGGTGTCGCCCCGCGCGACGTGGTGCTGCTGCACGTGGGCAACTGCATCGAGTTCATCGTGGCCTACTACGGTGCGCTGCGGGCCGGCGCCACCGTGACGCTGGTCAACCCGCTGCAACCGGAACCGGGCCTGCGCAAGCAGATCGAGGAGACGGGCGCCGTGGCGGCGGTGACCCAGCCGCAGCAGCTCGGTGTCCTCCTCGGCGCCGCGGCGGGCACCACGGCCGCGACGATCGTGGTGGTCTCCGACGAGCCGGTGGAGGTGGCCCCCACCTCCGCGGCCGTCGTGCGGTACGACGAGTTCCTCGCCGGGCAGCCCACGGCGTTCACGCCGGCGGAGGTCGCCGGAACGGACGTCGCGCACCTGGCCTTCACCGGCGGTACCACCGGCATCTCCAAGGGCGTGCGCGTGCTGCACCGCAACGTGGTCGCCAACGTGACCCAGATGTGCGGGTGGCGGGCCGCCCACCAGGTCGTCACCACCGGCGACGGGCTGGTCGCGCTGCGCCCGATCGAGGGTCTCGATGTGCACGGGGTGATCCCCGGCGAGGGCGCCACCGTCGTCGTGTCGCCCCTGTTCCATGCCCACGCGCTGATCAACACGTCGTTCCTGCTGCTGTGCGGCCTCACCCAGGTGCTCGCGGGCCGCTTCGACCCCGCCCGCATGCTCGAGCTCGTGGAGCGGCACCGCGCCAGCTACATCACCGGCAGCCCGGCCATGTGGCATGCGCTGGCCACCCACCCCGACGTCGCCCGCCGTGACACCACGTCGGTGCGGGTCGTGTCGTCGGGGGCGGCGCCGATCGACCACGTCACGCTCGAGGCGCTCGGTGCGGCGTTCCCGAACGCCCGCGTGGCCGAGGGCTACGGCCTGACCGAGGGCACGTGTGTGGTCACCGCCATGCCGCTGATCATCGGGTCCACCTATCGTCTCGGCAGTGTGGGCCTGCCCGTCTTCGACACCGAGATCGAGATCCGGGTCCAGGACGATCCGAGCGTCGTCCTCGGCGAGGGCGAGCGCGGCGAACTGTGGGTCCGTGGACCTCAGGTGACCGACGGCTACCTCGGCCATCCCGAGATCACGGCCCAGCAGTACGTGGACGGCTGGCTCGACACCGGCGACATCGCCTACCGCGACGCCGACGGCTACGTCTATATCTGCGACCGCGCCAAGGACATGCTGATCTACAAGGGCTACAACGTGTATCCGCGTGAGCTCGAGGAGATCCTGGTGTCCCATCCTGCGGTGTCGACGGCGGCGGTGGTCGGCCGCGAGGCCGGCAACGTCGGGCAGGAACCGGTCGCCTTCGTGGTGCCGGTGCCGGGCGCGCAGCCCGACCCTGCCGAGCTGATGGCATTCGTTGCCGAGCAGGTCCTGCCCTACAAGAAGATTCGCGAGGTCGTGCTCGTGGACGCGCTGCCCACCTCCGCGGCGGGCAAGGTGCTCAAGACGGATCTGCGGGCCCGGATCGAGCAGGCCGCGGCCTCACGCTGAACCGGCAGCCGGGTACCGCGACGGTGCCCGGCTGTCGCCGTGTCGCCGCGTCGCCGAGCGAATGGACCATGCTGTCGGTCTGATGAGGTGAGCGATACATTCGCTCGGACGAACAGACGAAAAGGGGCGGTGCCTTCGACAGGCACCGCCCCTCGTCGCGTTCCGGGGTCAGCCGCGCTGGGCCTGCTTGACCAGTCCGCCGCCGATGATCAGACGCTGGATCTCGCTGGTGCCCTCGTACAGGCGCAGCAGCCGCACGTCCCGGTAGATCCGCTCGACCGGCACCTCCCGCATGTACCCGGTGCCGCCGTGGATCTGCACCGCCAGGTCGGCGACCTTGCCGACCATCTCGGTGCAGAACAGCTTCGCCACCGACGGCGCGATCCGCCGGTCGGTGCCCTCCACCCACGCCCGCGCCGCGTCGCGCACCAGCGCCCGCCCGGCCATCACCCCGGTCTGCTGATCGGCGAGCATCGCCTGCACCAGCTGGAAGTTGCCGATCGCGGTGCCGCCCTGCGTCGCGGTCGCCGCGTACGCCACCGACTCGTCCAGCGCGCGCTGCGCCTGCCCCACCGACAGCGCCGCGATGTGCACCCGCCCGCGGGCCAGGGAGGTCATCGCGGCCTTGTAGCCGACGTCCTCGCTGCCGCCGACCAGCGCCGCGGCCGGCACCCGCACGTCGGTGAAGTGCACGTCCGCCGTCCAGGACCCCTCCTGGCCCATCTTGCGGTCCTTGGCGCCGACCTGCACCCCCGCGGTGTCGGCCGGGACCAGGAACACCGCGATGCCGGTGCCGTTCTCGTCGGCGGGGCGGGTGCGGGCGAAGACGACGAACAGGTCCGCGAGCGGGGCGTTGGTGATGAACCGCTTCTCGCCGGTGATGATCCAGTCGTCGCCGTCGCGCACCGCCTTGGTGCGCAGCCCGGCCGGGTTCGAGCCGGCGCCGGGCTCGGTCAGCGCGAACGACGCGACGACCTCGCCGGAGGCGATCTTCTCGAGCCACTGCGCCTTCTGCTCGTCGGTGCCGAACCCGACGAGGACCTGCCCGGCGATGCCGTTGTTGGTGCCGAACATCGACCGCAGCGACAGCGTGGTGTAGCCCAGCTCCATCGCCAGCTCGGCGTCCTGCGCCAGGTTCAGGCCCAGCCCACCCCACTCCTGCGGGATGGCGTACCCGAACAGGCCCATCTCCTTGGCGGCGGTGCGGATGTCGTCCGGAATCGCGTTGGTGTCGGCGATCTCCTGCTCGCGCGGCACCACCACGCCGCGCACGAACGCGCGGGTCTGGGCGAGGATTTCCTGGAAGTCGTCGTCGTCGACCTGGGCAGCCGGCGTCGCAGTCGAGGTTGTCATGAATCCACCATCGGTTTCCGGGGCGGCGGGTGTCCAATACGAATCACCCCATCGCCACATAGGCACTGTCGATGAATGGGGCGGGGTCGAATCACCGGTCCTCTCGGTATATTCGGAGCATCAGCCGACGGGCGTCGCCCGCGTCCTCGATTCATCGGTGCCTTCCCACCGTCCCCGGACCGGGTGGGCTCGTGCGAAAGGAACCTCATGTCACTGCTGGAGAACCGAACCGCCGTCATCACCGGAGGCGCTCAGGGCATCGGTTTCGCGATCGCACAGGAGTTCGTCGACGCCGGCGCCCGGGTCGTCCTCGGCGACCTCGACCTCGATGCCGCGACGGCCGCCGCCGAGAAGCTCGGTGGCCGCGAGGTGGCCCGGGCGGTGCGGTGCAATGTGGTGAACGCGGAGGAGTGGGACACGCTCCTCGCCGAGGCCGTCGACGGGTTCGGCTCGCTCGACGTCGTCGTCAACAACGCCGGCATCACCCGCGACGCGACGATGCGCACCATGACCGAGGAGGACTTCGACCTGGTGATCGCCGTCCATCTCAAGGGCACCTGGCACGGCACCCGCAAGGCGTCGGCGATCATGCGCGATTCCAAGCGTGGCGCCATCGTCAACATCTCCTCGCTCTCCGGCAAGGTCGGCATGGTCGGCCAGACCAACTACTCGGCCGCGAAGGCGGGCATCGTCGGCCTCACCAAGGCGGCCGCGAAGGAGATGGCGCACCACGGCGTGCGGGTCAACGCGATCCAGCCGGGCCTGATCCGTTCCGCGATGACCGAGGCGATGCCGCAGAAGGCCTGGGATCAGAAGATGAGCGAGATCCCCATGGGCCGGCCCGGCGAGGTGTCCGAGATCGCGTCCGTGGCCCTCTTCCTCGCGTCCGACATGTCCTCGTACATGACCGGCACGGTACTCGAGGTCACCGGCGGCCGATTCATGTGAGTCCCTGTCTCACGGTCTCTTTCACAATCACTCTCCTCTCCCGAAGGTCGTCATGCGCGAAGTAGCCATCTGCGAGCCCGTCCGCACTCCCATCGGCCGCTACGGCGGAATGTTCAAGTCCCTCACCGCCGTCGACCTCGGTGTCGCCGCACTGAAGGGTCTCCTCGACCGCACCGGAATCGCCCCCGACGCGATCGAGGACGTCATTCTCGGCCACTGCAACGGCAACAGCGAGGCCCCCGCCATCGGCCGCGTCGTCGCGCTCGACGCGGGCCTGCCGATCACGGTGCCCGGCATGCACATCGACCGTCGCTGCGGCTCCGGCCTGCAGGCCGTCATCCAGGCTGCGCTCCAGGTGGGCAACGGCGACAACGAGGTCGTCGTCGCCGGCGGTGCCGAGTCGATGAGCAACGCCTCGTTCTACTCCGTCGACATGCGCTGGGGCGGCGCCCGCACCGGCGTGCAGATGCACGACAGCCTCGTGCGTGCCCGGGCCACCGCCGGCGGCCGCTTCTACCCGGTGCCCGGCGGCATGATCGAGACCGCCGAGAACCTGCGCCGCGACTACGGCATCAGCCGGCTCGAACAGGACGAGCTCGCGGTGTCCTCGCACGCCCGCGCCGTCGCCGCGCAGAAGAACGGCATCCTCGCCGAGGAGATCGTCCCGGTCACCGTCACGACCCGCTCCGGTGACGACGTCATCGACACCGACGAGCATCCCCGCCCGGACGTCACCGTCGAGTCGCTGGCGAAGCTGAAGCCGATCATGGGCAAGCAGGATCCCGAGGCCACGGTCACCGCCGGTAACGCCAGCGGCCAGAACGACGCCGCGTCCATGTGCCTCGTCACCACCCCCGAGCGCGCCGCGGAGCTGGGCCTGACCCCGCTCGTGCGGGTCGTGTCCTGGGGCCTGGCCGGTGTGGCTCCGAAGATCATGGGCATCGGCCCGGTTCCGGCCACGGAGAAGGCCCTCGCCAAGGCCGGCATCACGCTCGCCGACGTCGACGTGATCGAACTCAACGAGGCCTTCGCGGCGCAGGCACTCGCGGTGACCCGCGAATGGAAGTTCGGCGCAGCCGATTTCGAGCGCACCAACGTCCACGGGTCCGGCATCTCGCTGGGCCACCCGGTCGGCGCGACCGGCGGCCGCATGCTGGCGACGCTCGCCCGGGAACTGCACCGCCGCGACGGCCGTTACGGCCTCGAGACGATGTGCATCGGCGGCGGTCAGGGTCTGGCCGCGGTGTTCGAGAGGGTGTAGGCCGCTTCGCGGCCGGTGCGTCCTTTGGGCTGTAGGAGCAACTCAAAGGACGCACCGGCGCGTCAGCGCCATGGCGCGGCACCGCCATGGTGCGTCAGCGCCGCCGTACCAGGTCGACGAACGCCTGACCCACCGCAGACAGGGTCGCCGGATCGAACGCGAGCCCGTACGTGCCCACCAGCCGCGGCTCGCATGCGCGCACCACGAGCCGGTCCCCGGCGGCCTCTGCCGGCACCCGATCCACGATCGACCCGCCGAGTCCGGCTGCCACCATCGGCAGCCGGACTTCGCGCTGGCCGACCAGGACGGAGATCTCCGGACGGGCACCGGCCGCGCGCAGCGCCGACTCCACCGCATCGACCATCGACCCACCGGTCGGCGCGAACACCATGGGGATGTCCGGCAGCTCGGACAGGTGGATCGGGCCCTCCGGCAGCTCGGATCCCGGCGGATACGCCAGCCACCACTCCTGCTCGCCCAGCTCGATCACCTCGAGTCCGTCGCCGCCCTCGAGCGGCAGGTGCGCAACGACGAACTCGCAGTGACCGTCGCGGATCAGCGACGCGACCAGCTCCTCGTCCTGCAGGGCCGAGAACCGCACCGCGACCTTGGGATATTCGCGGCGGAACCGCGCGATCAGCTCCACCAGCGGGCCAGCGGACAGTGCCGGGAAGGCCATGATGTCGAGCCGGCCCGCCACCGCGCCGTCCGACGTGGCGAGCAGCTCCTCGACCGCGGTCACGTCACGCAGGATCTGCCGGCTCGGGCCGATGAGGCTGCGGCCCGCCGCGGTGAGAACCATGCCGCGACCGATGCGGTGGAACAGCTCGACGCCGAGCTCGCGTTCGAGGCTGCGCAGGGCCTGCGACACCGTCGGCTGCGCGACGCCGAGCGCGGTCGCGGCCCCGTTGATGCCGTTGTTCTCGACGACCGCGAGGAAGTACTCCACCTGCCGGAAATCCACAGTCCTACACTCCCTGCCGCAGTGTCGAGGCGACGTCGAGGAACGCCGCCGCGGCCGGCGACGGCTCGCCCGCCCGCAGCACGAGTCCGACGGGCCGGGTCAGTGGCGGCTCCAGCGGCCGCACCGTCACCGTGGGCATCTGCTGTTCGGCCACCGGCCTGGGCACCACCGTTGCGCCGGTGCCCAGGCACACCAGTTCCCACGTCGCCGCCGGGTGGGCGCAGTCGACGACGACATTGGCGGCGTTCTCGGCGAGCAGCCCGCCCGCCTTCGCGGCGTTGGTGCGGTCGCCGAGATCGACGACGAGGGGTACGTCCCGCACACGGGTGCGCGGGATCGGGTCCGGCAGGTCGGCCGCGAGGTCGTGGTGGAGGGCGAGCACGAGTTCCTGCTCGAACAGCGGCACGGTGATCATGCCCGCGTGCTCGACCGACAGGTCGGTCACGCCGATCTCTGCCTCGCCGCGGCGCAGCGCGGTGTGCACCCCGGCGGGACCGTCCGTGTCGACGATCCGCACCAGGATGTGCGGGTAGCGGTCACGGAAGCGGCGGGCGAGCTCGATCATCGGGTCGAACGAGAACGACGAGTACGTCACCACGTCGACGCGGCCCGAGGCGAGTTCGCGTACCGCGGCGACCTTCGCCTTCGCCCGCTCGACGTCGGCGAGGATGCGGCGCGCCGCTACGTCGAGCCGGCGGCCGTCCTCGGTGAGCGTGAGCCGGCGCCCGGTCCGGTCGAACAGGGTTGTGCCGAGCCGACGTTCGAGTGTGCGGATGGCCTGCGACAGCGACGGCTGCGAAATGTAGAGGGACTGGGCGGCCTTCGTGATCCCACCCCGGTCGACGACCGCGACGAAATAGGTGATGAGGTGAAGGTCCACCGGCTCATCGTACGGGGACGGCGGTTGCCGGCATCCAGCGGTCCGGGTCGGTACCGCACCCGGTGACCACGTCCCGGTCGGCGAGAACCAACAGGTGGGCGTCGGTCTCCCGCACCGCGAGCCGGCACAGACGCGGCGACATCGTCTCGAACGGACGGGACCACGAGATCCGCGTGGCGACCTCCCACGCCGTGGAACCGGGATGCCGGGACACGGCCTCGGCGATCTCGGCCAGCCGTTCCTCGTGGTGGCCGAGCAGCGCCTGCGCGCGGGAAGCGACACCGCGGAAGCGGTATTCGTGGGCGGGGAAGACCTCGCCGTCGGGCAGGCTCGTGGTGGCGTGCAGCGACAGCAGGTAGCGGTGCAACGGATTCGGCAGTTCGCCCGGGACGGTGGAGATGTTGGGACTGATGCGGGGGAGCATGTGGTCGCCGCTGAACACCAGCTCGTGGGTGCGATCGACGAAGCACAGGTGGCCGGGGGTGTGGCCGGGCGTCCACACGGCGTGCAGGTCCCAGCCCGGCAGATCCAGGGGGGTGCCGTCGTCGAGCACGACGTCGAGCGACTCGCGCGGCCCGAACCGGACCAGTTCCATGACCTCGCCCGATCGGACCTCTTCGGGGGCTCCGAGCCGGGCCAGCTGCCGGGCCCAGGCCGCGGTGAACCCTTCCCGATCCGTGGCGGTGTGGTGGCCGAGCAGCGACGCGTCGGCGGCGTGCATCGCCAGTGCGGCACCGCTGACCTCGCGCAGCCGCGGCGCCAGGCCGAAGTGGTCCGGGTGCAGGTGCGTGATCGCCGCGAACCGGACCTCGGTGATGTCGTGCCCGGTCTGCCGGATTCCGTCGACCAGGGCCTGCCACGACTGTTCCGAGTCCCAGCCGACGTCGATCAGGGCCAGGCCGTCGGGCAGGGCCAGCGCGTAGACCAGCACGTAGCGCAGCGGGTTCTTCGGCATGGGCACGGGAATCGACCACAGCCCGGGCCGGACCTGCTCGACCGGTGGCAGCTCGCCGCGCCGCCACGCCTCCTGCTGCACGACGCCGACGACCTCGACCGCGGTCACGACACCTCCCCCGCGAGGGTGTCGCGCAACGTGCGCTTGAGGATCTTGCCGCTGGCGTTGCGCGGCAGCTCGCTCACGAAGTGGATGCGCTGCGGCTTCTTGTAGGAGGCGAGCCGGCTGGTGGTGAACGCGACCAGTTCGCTCTCGTCCGGCACGGCGGCACCGTCGGCCACCCGCACGACGGCGGTGACGGCCTCGCCCCACTTGCGGTCGGGGACCCCGACCACGGCGACCTCGGCGACGGCGGGATGCTCGGCGAGCACCGACTCCACCTCGATCGGGTAGACGTTCTCCCCGCCGGTGATGATCATGTCCTTCACCCGGTCGGTGACGAACAGGTAGCCGTCCTCGTCGAGGTGGCCGGCGTCGCCGGTGCGCAGGAATCCGTCGTGGGTGAACAGCGCCGCGGTCTCCTCCGGGCGCCGCCAATAGCCGGACGTGTTGTGGCGGGAGCGGCACACGATCTCGCCGGACCCTCCCACCGGCAGGTCCTCCCCGGTCGCCACGTCGCGGATGGCGATCTCCACACCGGGCATGGGGCGGCCCGCCGAGCGCAGCAGGTAGGAGCGGGGACCGGTCGGGTCGTGATCCTCGACGCGCAACGCGGTGACGGAGCCGCTCGTCTCCGTCATCCCGTAGCGCTGGACGAATCCGCATCCGAGGGTGTGCACGGCTCGGCGCAGCATCGACGGGGTGACGGGGGAGGCGCCGTAGAAGATCAACTGCAGGCTCGACAGGTCGAACCTGTCCAGGCCGGGCAGGTCGAGCAGCATCTGGACGGTCGCGGGCACCAGGAACGCATGGGTGATGCGATGGCGTTCGACGAGCGACGCGACGGTGCTTGGCTGGAACTCGCCGAGCAGGACGGCGTGCACACCGGCGGAAAGGCAGGTGCTCAGCCATCCGGCCCCGGCGATGTGGAACAGCGGCATCGCGTTCAGCGCCACCGAGTCGGGCCGCCAGTGGTAGATGCGCTGTCCCTCCTCGTCGTTGTGGAGGTTGCGGTGGGTGATGAGCACCCCCTTCGGCGTGCCGGTGGTGCCGGAGGTGTACAGCTGCAGCAGCGTCGTGTCGGGGTCGTCGCCGAGGCCGGGATCGGTGTCGGCGCCGGTGGCGGTGAGCCGTTCCCACGTCCACGCCCCGGGCAGCAGGTCGTCGCCGGGCTCGGTGTCGACGAGGACGACGGGCAGGCCGGGCAGTGCGGCACGGATCGCCTCGGCTGCCGCTGCGAACCCGGATTCGACGACGAGCACGTCGAGTTCCGCGTCCTCGGCGATGCGGGCGGCCTCCGCCGGGGTGAGCCGCCAGTTCAGGGGGACGAACACCAGCCCCGCTTTCCCGCAGGCGACGAACGTCTCGGCGGCCTCGAGCCGCATGCGCAGGAGCGCTCCGATCCGACCGCCGCGGCGGGCCAGACCGCTCAGGGCGGTCGCGAGCCGATTGGTGCGCCGATCGAGTTCGGCGAAGGTGACGGTGGTGTCGCCGCAGGTCAGTGCAAGTGCGTCCGGCCGTTCCGCCGCGTGCTGCCGGACCCGCTGCGGAAGGTGCAGACCGCTCACATCCCACTCCTCGTTCCGTTCGGCGAGCGCCTCGATGTCGGGCCGCCGTGCCCGATCAGTCGATCACCAGCGCCTCGGCGGAACAAAGTCCAAGATCCACAGCGACCGATAGCGAGTGCCTATGTCGGGACCGGCGGCGCGCGACTGTCCTTGCGCGCAGAGGTGCTTCCTGCGCGGGTACGGCCCCCGACGGACGCGCGCAAGGAGCACGGCCGCGCGCGGATGTTCGGCTCAGCCCGAGGCTCAGCGCCCGAGCGCAGCGACGACGCGGCGGAGCTCGTCGAGGTCCGGCGCAGTGTCCAACGTGAGCTGCCAGTCGGTGCCGGTCCACGGATCGGCCATGTGGGTGCCCGGCGCCACCGGTAGGTGCTGAGCCTCCTGCGAGAGCAGATCCAGCAACGGCTCGTCCGTCACACCGTCGTCCTCGCCGACGATGATCACCGAAACCGGCTGTGTCGCAGACGCCTCCACGATCCGGACGACGTGCATCAGATCGTCACGGGTGTAGCCGTGCGGGATACCCGCGAGCACCACGATCCGTGGCGCCGGTGGCTCGGCACCCGGATCCGCGGTCGCGGCCAGGGCGGCGAGATCGACCGCGTGCGCCACGTCGTGCAGCCGGGGTCCGATGTCCGGGACGTCGCGGACGACCGGGCTCGTCACTGCGAAGGACACCACATCGGTGAGGGCGGACAACGCACCGGCCGTGTCGACGATGTCGAGGCGCGCCGCCGGGTGCGCCGCGAGGAGCCGCACCACGAGGGCCGACACGATCGGGGCGGCGGCGACGGAGTCCCCGTCGACCCACAGCGGGCGCCGCAGCGGCAACGGGAGGCACAACGGAAGTGTCGGCGAGTCGCGATCCGGGGCCCCGAGTTCGCCTATCCGCAGCCCGTTTCCGCCGAGACCCGGCCGCTGCCACGCCGGTGCGTCCCACGAGGCCATCGCCGCGGGCAGGGCCGCGCCGACGGCGCGCAGTTCCTCGGTCAACAACGCGGTGTCGGCGGCGTGCCGGGCGCGAGCCGCGGCGATCAGCTCGTCGCATCGCCGATTCGCCTCGGCCCGAGCCTGGTCGGCGGCCGGTCCGGTGCGGCGGGCCGGGTCGGAGACGGCTGCGGACAGTTCCTCGTCGAGCCGGTGCAGTGCGTAGTCGTGCGCGGAGACGAACGCGGCGGCAGAGCGGGATGCGTCCTCGAAGATCTGCCAGGTCCGCTCCCACGCCTGCTCCGGTTCGACCGGCACCGTCGCCGGGGTATCCGGCGAGGGCGGAGCCGGCTCGTCGTCGACGTCCACTCCGTGCGCGCGGAACAGTTCGGCGAGTCCACCGGCATACCCCTGGCCCACCGCCCGCAGCTTCCATCCGCCGTCGCGGCGGTACAACTCCCAGCAGATCACCGCCGACTCGGCACCGCCGGCGGGCGCGTCGAACGTCGCCGGCCCGGATCCGGGCGGCCCGGTCAGGTCGGTGGACAGCGCGCCCACCGGCCCTCGGTCCGAGGAGACCGCCAACAGCACCGCGGCGGCCTGCGGGCACACCCGGTCGAGATCCACGACGACGGCGTCGCCGGCCAGGTCCACGCCCGGCGCCGCGGGCTGGTTGTAGAACACGGCGTCGGCGGAGGTGCGTACCTGCAGGTTCGTGTCGACCACCAGCGCGCACACGTCCAGCGGCCCCGCCGCGCGCGCCGTGAAGCGGACCCGGCGCGCCGTCAGCGGGGCGTTCTGCCCCGCCGCGAATCTCCCCGTCACGGCGTCAGGACACCAGGAACCGGCCGAGCTGCGGCGCGGCCTCCCCGGGATGCTTGGCCTGGATGCCCTCGCCGATCGCCTGAAGCTTCCAGTCCTGCCCCTGCCGGTACACCTTGGCCATCACCATGCCGGTGAACGGCATACCGCCCTGCAGGGTGTAGCGGGCCAGCTCGGCGTTGTTGGTGCCGTCCACCAGCCGGCAGAACGCGTTCGCAACCTGCTCGAAGGTGTGCCCCTTGTACGAGGTGACGATGAACATGACCGTCGTGATGTGGGCCGGGACCCGGGTGAGGTCGACGAGCACGACCTCGTCGTCGCCGGCGCCCTCGCCGGTGAGGTTGTCGCCCTGGTGCTGGACCGAGCCGTCCTTGGACCGCAGCTGGCCGTAGTACGCGACGTCGACGAGGTTCTGGTCGGCGAACAGCACGGCCGACGCGTCGAGGTCGATGTCGGCGGCACGGTTGCCGAACAGACCGCGCTTCGCGATCGGATCCCAGCCCAGCCCCATGCGCAGGTAGGTCAGGGCCACACCGCCCTCCTTGCGGAGGGTGACCTTCTGGCCCTTGACGAGGCTGACCGGCCGGCTCTTGGTGAGGCTGACCTCGGGCTGGGCGTCCTGCGCCGGCTGCGGCGCGGAGGCCTGCACGTACGGCTGCGGCGGGGCCGGCTGCTGGTAGGGCTGCTGAGCAGAAGGCGGCGGCGTGGAGTAGGCCGGCGGTACGGGCGGCGCGGCCGGGGCCGACGGCGGCACGGGCTGAGCCGGCTGCGGCGCGGGCTGAGCCGGTTGCGGCGCCGCCGCGGGCGCGTCGTCGACGCTCACCCCGTGATCGGTCACGAGCGCGGCGAACCCGCCCGCGTATCCCTGGCCGACGGCCCGCACCTTCCACGCGCCCTGCCGCCGGTACAGCTCGAGGGCGATCACGATCGACTCGCTGCTCAGCCCGTCGATCCGGTACTCGTAGAGGACGTTGCCCGCGGTGTCGGAGACCCGCGCGGACGGCGGGGCGAAGCGACCGAAGCTGCTCGACGCGTCGTCGAGGGTGATGACCGCGCGCACCTGGTCGATGTCTGCCGGCACCTGGTTCAGCGACACGGCCAGCGACGCGGCCTGCCCGGGAGTGCCCGGCACGAGCCGCACCCCCGGCCCGCTCGGCTGGTTGAAGAAGACGAAGTCGGCGTCGGAGCGCACCTTGCCGTCGGCCTTGACCAACAGGGCGGACAGGTCGGCCGGGGTGGTCAGCTCGAGCGAGACGACGACGTCGGTGGCGGTGAGGGGGCCGTTCTGACCCTTGGCGAGAGATACGGGCACGGGAGGGGTCCTCACTGTTACTGGAAACTCTGTCTTGGGGAACATGGAGCGTCACTGCCACTGTACGAACCCGCGCCGATCCGGGCGTATCGGGCGAACCAGGCCAGGATCTCCTCGCCGGCCCGGATCCCCGTTTCCCGGGTCACCGTCACCGTCGGGTGCCGCCAGTCCAGCGCTTCGAGTTCGCCGTGCCGCGGCCGGATCGCGGCGTCGGCGGCGACCAGCATCTCGGCGTCGAGCGCTCCGTCCCCGGCGGCGAGTACCGCGGCATCCGGGGCGAGCGTTCCGTCGGCGACCAGGCGCCGGCGGACCTCGGCGACGGCCTTGCTCTTGCACACCGCCGACGGCATCGTGTACAGCTTGCGGCCCTGCTGCGAGGCGCTCCATCCGCGGCCGCGGCACCAGTGGTCCCATTCGTCGAGGAATCCGACCGGCTGGGCGGCGACGTCGATCACGAGATAGCAGAACAACTCGTCGGCGATGCGGAACTTGTGCACCCAGTCGTCGGAGACGCGGCGCCGCAGTTCGGCGGTGACCTCGTCGAGTCCGGCGCCCTCGGCGCGCACGCCCGCGTCCACCGCCTGCCGCCACCCGGTGTCCGGCACACCGTCGGCGAGGATCACGCCGCCGTTGCTGGCGATCGCGTAGCGCCACGGTGCGCCGGGCAGCGCGATGCGCCGGAACTGTTCCGGGGTGCGCGTGGTGGTCGGCACCACCACCGCGGCGGCGGCCAGGTCGCGCAGGCGCTGCGCGGACGTGACGGTCAGGTACGACAGGGGCGCACCGTCGTAGTGCTCGACACACACCAGATCGCCGTCGACGACGGGCGATTCGCCCATCGCGGCGCGCGAGTAGATCATCGTGCGGTCGAGGTCGGTCGCGACGAGGGCGGTGGTCACGGCAGATCCTTGATCAGTCCCATGCAGGAATACGCCAGGTCGGGAACCGTTTCGACCGGCACGTCGCGGGCTGCGGCGAGCATCCGGATGTGCGCGTGCTCCTCGGCATCGGCCTCGCGGACCAGCACCCGCCACGGCACGCGCCGCAACAGCACCCGGGTGGTCTCACCGACACCGGGCTTGACGTAGTTGACGGTGGAGATGCCGTACTCGGCCCGTACCCTCTCCACCGACTCCCAGCCCGCCCACGTGGGGGTGCGGTCGGACCGCAGGATGTCCCCGGCGGCGGTGACTGCGGCGTCCCGGTCGCCGAATTCCGCGGCGACGGTGTCGAGGAGGACGGCCGAGACGTCCTCGCCGGCAAGTTCGGCGTAGAACTTGGCGCCGTGGAACTCGCCCGGGCCGATCAGGGTTTCGTTGAGGACGGTGCGTGAGACCAGGCCGGAGACAGTGGAATTCAGGCACGCCGAGGCGATGAGGAAGTCGTCGCGGGTGCCGTAGGTCCGCACGCAGTACCCGGGGTCGGCGAGCACGGCGAGGTCGCCGGAGAGTTCCGGACCGCCCGCGGCCCGGTACTCGGCCAGGGCCGCCGCGAGTTCGCGGGCGATGGCGCCCTTGCCGGTCCAGCCGTCGACGAACACCACCGAGGCCGGATCGTGACGCGCCGTCACGTGGTCGAGGGCGGCGACGTCGATGCCACGGCCCCGCACGATCGACACCGCGTAGTGCGGCAGGTCCAGCCCGTGGTGCCGCTGCGCCCAGCGACGGATCAGGATGCCGACGGGAGTGCCGGCGCGGGCCAGTGATACGAGCGTCAGGTCCCGGCCCCGTTCGGCGAGCAGCAGTTCGGTGACCGTACCGACGGCGTGGGCGAGGCGCCCCGCCGTCGCGGCGAGTACCTTGTCGAACAGCTCGCGGTAGGCGGCATCGGGTTGGTATTCGATCGGCAGCGTCTCGGCGTAGTGGGCGAGACCCGACTGGATGCGGCGTTCGCGCTCGGCGATGTCGGCCTCGAGGGCGACGTGCGAGAGGTCCTTGAGGAGCCACCGCACCTCGTCCGGGGCGTAGGAGCCGAAGTCGGGTCCGGCCAGCGGAACGGTCATCGTCCCTCCCGGGCGGCGCGCAGCACCGACGGGTCGGTGGCGGGCACGACGGCGACGACCACGTCCTCCCCGGCGGCGGTCAGCACGTCGAGCAGGCCACCGTCGGCCCGGAGGCGATCGGTGTCGGCGGGATCGTCGAGCACCAGCAGCAGCCGTGCCCGTTCCTCCGGCCACCGCGCGTTGTACAGGTACCGCGGGACATCGTCGGGTTCGGGTGCGATGAAGGTGAATCCGCGCCGAAGGGGGTAGCAGGGCACGTCCCGGACGTACGCAGGGGAGCGGGTGGTGGTCTGGAACCGCGTGGGGGTCCCCCGGCGGGCGAGCGCGTCGGCGATGCGCAGTGGCAGGTACATCAGTTCCTCGTGGCCCACCACGACGACCGGCCGTCCCGGTCCGAGGGCGGTGGCCACGGCCTCGGTCGTGTGCTCGATCGCGGCGTCGAAAGCCGCGGTGTCGGTGCGCAGGAAGCCGTGCCGCCCGCCGTCGGGCACGGTCGCCGGCCACGGCAACGTCACGAAATCCACGGAGCCTCTTTGTGAGGCAACGGGATTCATATCCGGATCGGGCAGTGCGGCGACCCGCTCGACGAGCCCGTCGGGAAGGATCGTGTGTCCCGCCGCGAGGCTCACGTGGTCGATCCGGGCGCCGAGTTCGGCGGCCGCCTCGTCGACCGCGCGACGGTGATCGGCGGTGCGCATGTCCACCAGCGACGCGACGACGTACCGGGCGCGAGGATGGTGCCGGTGCAGGGACCGGATCGCGTCGACGGCCGTGGCGCCGGTGGAGATCTCGTCGTCCACCAGGACCAGCGGTGCGTCGTTCGCGAACAGCTCCGGCGACGTCGGCTGGAGCAGGTGCGACGTGGCGTGCGAGTGGCCCTCCTCGAACCCGGCGAAGGTGCCGGCGCCGGGCACGTCGCGCCGGGTGGAGTGCAGGTAGCAGCGCGCTCGCAGCCGGCTGGCCACACAATGACCCAGGCCCGTTGCGGTTTCGGCGAATCCGAGTACGACCGTGTCGTGCGCAGCGGAGCCCAGCAGGTCCGCGACGAGATCGCCGAGCCGGTCACCCGCGCCGATGACCGCGGCCGGGTCGGTGGGAATGTGCTTGCCGAGCACCGTGGAGACCAGCAGGTGTGCGCGACGGGGGTTGCGGCGCAGCCCCGGCACGACGAGGTCCGGCACGGTGTCGCCGGTCGCCGAGTCGAAGTGCTGCAGTTCCAGGCCGAATTGCTCCGTCGCCCAGGGTGACTGCAATCCCGCCGTCACCGGTCCACCAATGCCGTCAGCAGGTCCACGAAAGTGACTCCCTTGTTGGTGACGCCGAACACCGAGGCGCGCAGCAACGTCTGCTGCGCCCAGGTGCGGTGCGGACGCCGCTCGTTCATCTTGTTGCGGTAACCGGAGGCCTGCACGCCACCTGCGTCGCCGCCGAGGATGTCGACCGCGTCGTGGTACTCCTCGTGGGTGACCGCGGACAAGGCGTGCACCGCGGCCACATGGGAGGGATGGATCACGGTCTTGCCCTGGATGCCGTTCGCCCGGTCGAGGGCGATCTCGCGGAGCAGCCCGTCGAGATCCCGGCTGACGAGCTGCTGGCGGAACATCACCGCGTCGTGCTCGGCGAACGGCGTGGCCCGCAGCATCGGGCGGAACATGCGCTCGTGATCGGCGAAGTACTCCCAGACGGGACCGGTGATGACGAATCCGGTGCCGTCGGTGCGGCCGAGGTAGTTGACGACATCCGCAATGACATCGACGACCACGCGCACGTCGTAGATGGTCAGGTCGCGGTCGCGGCGGATGCCGAACGTGCCGCACATGTCGGTGGCCCCGATCCGTACCGCCAGCACGCGGTCACGGTGCCCGGCGAGCAGTGCCGCGATCTGCTGCAGCTCGCCGTCGCGGGTCTGCCGGTGCACAAGCTCGGCGGACTCGAGCACCGGCATCGCGTACAGGTGCTTGCCGAGCCGCTCGGACGCCGCCGCCACCGCATCGAGGAAGGCCGGCCCCGACGCCGCGGTGAACTTGGGCAGAACGAATCCGGTCAACGCGGTGACGCCGGGCCCCAGGATGTCGGCGATGCGGTCGACACCGTCGGGGGTGCGCACCCGGACGAACAGCAGCATCGTCGCGGCCGCGGTGCCGGCGAGCTCGTCGAGGGTGGCGACCGCGTTGCGCAGGCCGTCCTCGACCTCGTGATCGGCGACGGCGTCCTCGAGGTCGATCACCATCGAGGCGACACCCTCGCGGGCTCGGCGGGCGATCGTGGCGGTCAGATCCGCGCGGGTGGCCGGGACGTACAGGGTGGCCCCGAGCGCGACGGCGAGCCGATCGCGCTCGTCGGCATCGGAGAATGCCTGCGGCGGATGCAGGAACAGCGTGTCCCGGGTCGCGCGGTCCATGTGGTGGAAATGGTGCATCGTGCGCATATCGGCGAAGGTTCCCCCACTCATGCCTCTTCCGTTCGTCCTCTCATTCGTTGCACCACGCCGGCGATGAAGCGCGAAACGGCGTCGAGCTCCCGGACGTACGCCCAGTAGTCGGGGTGTACGCCGGTGAGCGAACCGACTGCCCTGTCGATCCGATCGAGCTGCGCGTCGAGCACCGATCCCCATTCTGCGGTCAATCCCCGTTGCACCGCGAGTTGTTGCGCGTCGCGCAGACGGAACCGTACCTGCTCCACCTTCGCGGCCGGATCACGGCGGACCGCGCGGAGGACGGACAGCCGCTCGGTGACGGCGTCGACGTAGCGTTCCGCCTGGGTGAGCGATGCCCGGACCGCCGCGGTCAGCTCGAGCGCCTGCTCGGGCCGGTTCCCGGCCGAAGCCGTTCGCGCCGCGGTCACGTCGGCGTCGGCCCGGTCGAGGAACTCGCGGGCGGCGCGCTCGTTGCCGGACAGGTCGGCGGAGCTGGCCGCGTTGAACTCGCGCAGCAGGGCCGAGAACGCCGGCGCCAGGCTCTCGGCGCGGGTGCGGACCGCCGACAGACGGGTGGTGACGGATGCCACAGCTTTCCGGGCGGACTCGGCCTTGTCCGGCGCCTGCGCGAGGGCGCGACGCAGGGCGATGGCCGCCTCCTCGGCCCGCCGCGCCGCCGTTCGGACGGCGCCGGTTCCCACCGCCGAATCCAGGGCGCGGACCTCCGCGTCGAGCGCGTTCGCCGCGGCCCGCACGGACGGGTAGTCGGCGTATGCGGCGTGCTCGGGCGCGTCCACCAGCGCCGCCGCAGCCTGCGCCTCGGTGCGGACCTGCCGGGCGAGCTGCGGGACGGTCTGTGCCACCGCGACCGAATGCTCGAGGTGTGCGCGGTGGCGATCGTAGAACTGGTCGAGGGTGCGGGTGGCGAGACCGATCTGCTGCAGAGCCTGTTCGTAGGCCGGGGCGGGAGCGAGCGGATCGGTCGGTTCGGTGCGGGCGAGGTGCAGGTACGTCTCGGCCGCGCGGTAACAGGCTTCGCGGACGGGCTCCCACTCGCGGCGCAGGCCGCGCTGCGGCGCGAGGTCGTGCGAGGCCGTGACGCCGGCCTCGGCGACGGACTGGCGACGGTCCATGTCGAGGAACGCGGCGACCATCGCGTCGTAGGCGCCACGGGCCACCGGATCGTCGGTGCTCCCACCGCCGAAGAGGCGGCGCGTCCATCGGCTCGCCACGCCCCGAATGGTACTGGCCCGCGCGGTTCGGCCCCGTGCGCGCGCCCCGAGCATGGGGCGTCGGCGCGGAACAACTATTAGGGTGGAGTGACACGCGCAAATCGGGCGTGCCCGCCCGGGCACCTCGTCCGGACCGACAGATCGAAAGGACCCCGCATGGGCGTCAGCTTGACCAAGGGCGGCAATGTTTCCCTCACCAAGGAAGCGCCGAACCTCACCGCCGTGGCCGTCGGCCTCGGCTGGGACATCCGCAGCACCACCGGTGCCGACTTCGACCTCGACGCCAGCGCGATCGCGACCGGCGCCGACAAGAAGGTCGTCTCGGACCAGCACTTCGTCTTCTTCAACAACCTCAAGTCCCCGGACGGCTCGATCGAGCACATCGGCGACAACCGCACGGGCGAGGGCGAGGGCGACGACGAGGTCGTCAACGTCGACCTGAGCGCCGTGCCGGCCAACATCGAGAGCATCTTCTTCCCGGTCTCGATCTACGACGCCGACTCCCGCAGCCAGTCGTTCGGACAGGTCCGCAACGCGTACATCCGCGTCGTCGACCGCGCCAACGGCAACGAACTCGCCCGCTACGACCTGTCGGAGGACGCCTCCACCGAGACCGCCATGGTCTTCGGTGAGCTGTACCGGCACGGTGCGGAGTGGAAGTTCCGCGCCATCGGCCAGGGCTACGCGTCCGGCCTGGCGGGCATCGCCCGCGACTACGGCGTCAACGTCTGACGTCGCATCCGGATTCCGGATCCGGCCCCCGGCTTCGTCGCCGGGGGCCGCTTTCCTTGGTTCACCGATAAATTGCTGCAGTAACCACCCTGCACCGCCCCGATCCAGACAGAAAGGCCACGCTTCGTGGTTCTGCGCATCTTCGGCATATCGTTCGCCGTCACCGTCGTCTCCCTGGTGGTCGCCTTCCTCTACGGCGGACCCCAGGCACTGTTCCTCGCCGCGATCCTCGGCGTCCTCGAGGTTTCGCTCTCGTTCGACAACGCCGTCATCAACGCCACCGTGCTGCAGCGGATGAGCGAGTTCTGGCAGAAGATCTTCCTCACCATCGGCATCCTCATCGCCGTGTTCGGCATGCGGCTGATCTTCCCGCTGCTCATCGTGTGGATCGCCTCCGGCCTCGGTCCCGTCGAGGCACTCGACCTCGCCCTGAACCCACCGCCGAACGACGCCGCGTACTTCCCCGACGGCAGCCCCAGCTACGAGACCATCATCACCGACGCCCACCCGCAGATCGCCGGATTCGGTGGCATGTTCCTGCTGATGCTGTTCCTGAACTTCATCTTCGAGGAACGCGAGATCAAGTGGCTGGCCTGGCTCGAGCGCCCGCTCGCGCGGGCCGGCAAGCTGGACCAGCTCGAGGTCGTCGTCGCGTCGGTGCTGCTCGTGCTGACCGCCACGATCCTCGCTCCCGAGGACAAGGTCTCCACCGTGATGATCGCCGGCGTGCTCGGCATGATCACCTACATCGTCGTCAACGGGCTCGGCGAGCTGTTCCACATCCCCGAGGAAGAGGAAGAGCCGACGGGCGGGCCGACCCAGCTGGCCAAGGCCACCGGCAAGGCCGGGTTCTTCCTGTTCCTCTACCTCGAGGTGCTCGACGCGTCGTTCTCCTTCGACGGCGTGATCGGCGCGTTCGCCATCACCTCGGACCCGATCATCATCGCCCTGGGCCTCGGTTTCATCGGCGCGATGTTCGTCCGCTCGATCACGGTGTTCCTCGTCCGCAAGGGCACCCTGTCGGAGTACCGCTACCTCGAGCACGGCGCGCACTGGGCGATCGGTGCGCTCGCGTTCATCCTGCTGTACTCGATCGGCCACCACGTGAACGAGATCGTCACGGGTCTCGTGGGGGTCGCGCTCATCGGTGCCGCGTTCGCCAGCAGCATCCGCCGCAATCGTCAGGAGGCGAAGGCGACCGTCGCCGCCTGACCGCACGACTTCGATGGGAATCCTCGATCGGTTCGAGCGATCGAGGGTTCCCATCTTCGTATCCAGGGAAAGGTCTTACCCATGGCAATCGATTACACTCGACCCTCGAAGAACCCCGGCGACAAGCAGGGCGGAGTCGGCCTGAGCAAGATCAGCCTCACCAAGGCCGCTCCGACGGTCGGCCTCGCCAAGTCCGGAGCGGAGCGAGGGATCACCCAGGTGAACCTGAACTGGTCCCAGGGCGGATCCCCGGCCCCACGGAAGCAGGGGTTCCTCGCCAAGCTCACGGGTGGCGCGACGGGCCGCGGCGTCGACCTCGACCTCGCCTGCCTCTACGAGCTTGCCGACGGCTCCAAGGGCGTCGTCCAGGCCCTCGGGAACAGCTTCGGTGCGCTGGAGAAACCCCCGTTCATCGCGCTCGACGGCGACGACCGGACCGGCGCCGTATCCGGCGGTGAGACCATGCGCATCGACCTGGGCCAACCCGAACGATTCCGGCGGATCCTGATCTTCGCGATGATCTACGAGGGCGCCCCGAACTGGGCTGCCGTGGACGGTGTCGTCACCCTCACTCCGCCCTCCGGACCGCAGATCGAGGTGCGCCTTGACTCGCCGAACAATGGCGCACGCATCTGTGCCATCGCGATGCTGCAGAACACCGGCCGCGAGATCAGCGTCTCGCGGCTCGTCGAGTACGTCGACGGCAGCCAGTCCGACCTCGATCGTGCTTACGGTTGGGGCATGAACTGGGCCCCGGGCCGCAAGTAGCACCATCGCGCCCGATGGTGGCATTCGGCTGCAACGAATATCGGGCCGACAGCGATCCCTTCAGAGGTTCACCCCTTCGGGTGGAACGATGCCGACTACTCAGGGGGTTTGCCGTGACATCTCCGATTCTGTCCAAGGGACAGAACATCACTCTGCCGAGTGACCTGTCGCAGATCGACGTGGTCGTCGGGTGGGTCGAATCGGAGGTCGAGGTCGACGCTTCGGCGCTGCTGCTCGGCTCCGAACGAAAGGTACGTTCGGACGCGGACTTCGTCTTCTACAACCAGCCGGAGTCCGCCGACGGGTCCGTACGGTTCCTCGGCACGAGTACAACCGAAGAAGGAGCGCAGGCGCGGATCGCTGTCGTTCTCTCGGACGTGCCCGCCGACGTACACACGGTGGCGCTCGCGGGAAGCCTCGGTACCGGGAGATTCGGAGACCTGGGCAAGCTCACCCTGCGAGTGGTCGACCCTGCAGGGCATCCGGTGGCGGAGTACGTGACCGCAGATGCGACCAGCGAAGCTGCCTTCGTTTTCGGGGAGATCTATCGGCGCAACGGCGAATGGAAGGTCCGTGCTGTCGGGCAAGGATGGGATTCCGGTCTGTCCGCGCTCGCGACGGATTTCGGCGTCGACATCGACGAGGAACCGGGGGGACCGTCGCACGACGCCGGTGACACCGTCTCAGTGCGCGACTCCGCTCACACCGATGCCGGGGAGGCACCGACCGCTCCGGCCGCGGATGTCATCGAGGACCACGCCGGCACATCCGCCGCACCTTCAGCGAAGCGGCGCGGCGTACGAACCACCAGGCGAGTTGTCACAAAGGCGAAGCCGATCGATTTCAAGCTCGCAGAGCACGACGCCTGGCAACCTGCGCGACTCTTCTCCGTAGCTGGAGTGGGTAGCGGCGAAGAGCAGGAACGCAGGGCAACGTCCGCGCTTGTTGCGACTATGCAGGCGGTACGTCCTTTCGCCCGTGCCATCTGTTCCCGAGTCGGGGCGCCGGCAGGTGCGTTCGAGGGTTATTGCGAAGTGCAGTACGCCCAGGGCGAGTCGAAGGTGATTCCCGACGCCGTGCTGAAGGTGTCGCGTGGCGCCAAACTCTGGACCGCGTTGCTCGAGGTCAAGACGGGGAACGGCAAGCTCAGACGGGAGCAGTTGGAGAACTATCTCGATGTCGCGCGGAAGAACAAGTACGACGTCGTCGTGAGTCTTTCGAACGACATTCCTGCCAGTGCGGGCGAGCTTCCCATCGAGGTCGACCGCCGCAAACTCGCCAAGGTGGCCCTGCGGCATCTGTCCTGGTCGGAGGTAGCGCACGAAGCTCGCATGCTTCTGTCCCACGGTGGTGTCGACGATGCGCTGCAGGCGTGGATTCTCGGTGAGTTTCTTCGCTACCTGGACCACCCCCGGTCCGGTGCGGCCGAGTTCGTCGACATGGGACGCCATTGGGTTGGGGTCCGAGATGCCGTCGCGTCAGGAACTTTGCGTGCGGGCGACAAGAAGGCGGCAGCGGTGGCGGACACGTGGGTGTCCTTGGCGCGGCATCTTGCGCTTCGTTTGACCGCTGAATTGGGAGTGACGGTCAAACATGTTCTACCTCGGCGATACAACAACGACCCGAGTGCACGAAACGCCTACTTCGCAGAAAAGCTGGCGTCCGAGGGGACTCTCGAGGCCCTTCTCCGTATTCCGGAAACAGCCGGTGATCTCGTGGTAGTGGCCGATCTCCGCACCAACCGTGTCCGCTGCCGGACCACCATCGATGCTCCTGACGAAGGCACTTCGGCACGTCGATTGTCCTGGTTGCTGAGGCAACTGAAGGACGCACCGGGTGATGTCCAAGTGGAAGCAGTCTTCTCCGAGCGCGGAAACGAAGCCTGCGAGCATCTCGACGCCGTCCGTGCCGATTCCAAGATCCTCACCGAGGGGAGGGACGGCCGGATCGTCAGCTTCACCCTTCAGCAGGGCTTCCCTATGGGAGGCCGACGGTCGGGAACTGCCGCCGGATTCATCACCAGCGTGACCTCTTCCACCGATTCGTTCTATGCCGGTGTCGTCCAGCCCCTGAGGGGGTGGGTGCCGGCTGCTCCCAAACCGGCACCTCTCGGCGAACCGGCTGCTTCCGAGTTCGAATAGGCCCGGGGGAGGGCTCGCCCTACCGGCGGGCCCTTCATCGTTTCGCGGACAACTCGCGCAGCAGCGTCTCGGCGTCGACGAACGCCCGCGCCCGTCGCACGACGGTCGGCGCCGCTGGCGGATGCCCGTCCCACCCGTGGAACAGCGTGCTCAGGCTCAGGACGATCCGCTCCGGGTGGATCCAAACGCCCCACCGGACGAATTCGGGATCCCGCACCAGCTGCCGGGCCGCCTCGAGCGGCCCGGCGCCGCGCGCGTACTGTTCCCGGCCGGCCTGCTCGAGCCACACCCAGTAGGCGCGCAACTCGCGGATCTCCGCGGGTCCGCACAGCGGCCCGTGACCGGGCACGTAGAGGTCCGCGTCCAGGGCCAGCAGCCGGTCGATCGCGGCGAGCCAGTTCTCCAGCGGCCCGTGCCACAGGATCGGGGTCGAGCCGATGAACAGCAGATCGCCGGCGAACACGATGCCGGCGTCCGGCACGTGCGCGATGAGGTCCCCGGCGGTGTGGCACGGCCCGAGGCGCTCGAGCTGGACCGGACGTTGCCCCACATCGAGCCGCAGGATTGTGTCGAAGGTGTGGTCGGGCAGCCGAGGCGATCGCAGCGGCAGGCGGGCGCCGCCCGGCACCCGGCGCATGTAGGCGGCCGCGGCGCCCAGCATCCCGGGCAGCGCGGCGAGCGGACGTCCGGCCGCCGCGAGCGCCGCCACCGCGGCGGGAGGGAGATCCTCGCGCATGCCGCGCAGCGCGGCCGCACTCGTCGTGATGCGAGCCGTCGCCGGAAGCGTGTCGTTGCCCCACCAGTGGTCGCCGTCGGAATGGGTGTTGACGGCCTCGGTGATCGGTGCCCGCGACACCAGCGGCTGCTGTGCCTCGGCGATCCGCCGCGCCAGCCGCGTGTCCCACGCGGTGTCCACGACCAGCGACGCCGTGCCCGCATCGACGACGAGACCGGTGTTCGCTTCTCCCCAGCCGCCCGGCGTCCGTACAACCGCCCACACCCCGTCGCCGATCTGCGTCAACCCGCCGTCGCCCACCGTTCGCCCCCCGTCCGCAGTGGCGGTGAGTCTAACCGCACGAGCCGGACCGTGGTTTGCCCCCGGCCCGGCCCGGGAACGCGGTATGAATCGCACGGACGGCGTCACGAGCGAAGGGGATCCCATGGGAACGACGGTTGCGGTCACCGGCCCCACCGGCGAGATCGGCAGGGCCGCGGTCGCGGCCCTCGAACAGGACCCGCGCATCGACCGGATCCTCGGCATGGCGCGAGGCCCGTTCGATCCTGCCCGGCAGGGCTGGACCAAGACCGAGTACCGGCAGGGCGACATCCTCGACCGCGGCGCCGTCGACGCCCTGGTCGCGGAGGCCGACGTCGTCGTGCACCTGGCCTTCGTCATCATGGGCTCGCGCGCCGAGAGTCACCGGATCAACATCGCCGGGACCCGCAACGTCTTCGAGGCGACGGTTGCCGCCGCCCGGCCGCGGCGTCTCGTGTACACCTCGTCCGTCGCCGCGTACGGATACCACCCCGACAATCCGACCCCGCTCTCCGAGGACGTGCCCACGCGTGGCTCGCACGAGCACTACTACTCCGAACAGAAGGCCCAACTCGAGCGGGTGCTCGACGAGGTCACCCGCGGATCGGACCTCGAGGTGTTCGTGCTGCGGCCCTGCATCGTCGCGGGGCCGCACGCGACCGCCCTGGCCGATGCCATGCCGTGGCGGCAGGTCGCCGGGCATCTGCCCGGGGCCGTGCGGAAGGCCGCCGGCGCCCTGCCCCTGCCGCGCCCGGTGTTCCCGGACCCCGGTCATCCGCTCCAGCTCGTGCACCACGACGACGTCGCGAGTGCCGTCGTCGCCGCCGTGACGTCCGAGGGGCCGCCCGGCGCGTACAACATCGCCGGCGACGGGGTGGTGTCGCTGTCGGACGTCGCGGCCGCGCTCGGCGCCCGGCCGATCCGGGTCCCGGCGTCGGTCGCGACGGCCGCGTCGGCCGTGGTGGCGCGGCTGCCGTTCCTGCCCTCGATGGTCGAGTGGATCCACACGGGCCGCACGTCCGTCGTGATGGACACGACGAGGGCCCGGACGCAGCTCGGCTGGCAGCCTCACTACACGAGCGCCCAGACCCTCGCGGCGCTGGCGAGCGCGGTGGGTGGCGCCCGGTAGCAGTGGGTCAGCGTCGCGCGGCCGCGTGCGCGGCCATGCGGATCGGGGCGTTGACCGTGCCGTGACCCCGGTAGCCGCCGCGCCGCTGCACCAGTTCGAAGAACACCCGGGCACTGACGACCTTGGTGAACACCTGGAACAGCTCGCCGCCGTCCTCGTCCCGATCGTAGAGCACGTTGTATTCCCGCAGGGCGGCAAGCATTTCCGGATCCGGAGCCAGGCGCGCATCCAGATCGTCGTAGTAGTTGCGGGGGATCTCGAGCACCGGCGCTCCCGAATCATGCAGGGCGCGAGCGGCTTCCACCGCATCATCGACACCGAACGCGATGTGCTGGGGGTGCCGCACGCCCGGTGCCCATTCGCCGCGACGGAGCACGGGTGCGACCAGGCCGACCTCGAAACCGTCCGTGGCGAGGACGCGGCTGCGCACCAAGCCGAACGGTCCCGCGTATTCGGCGGCCTCGGCGTCGGTCAGGCCCAGCACCGACCGGTAGAACAGCGTGGCTTCGTCGAATCGGTCGTAGGCCTGGGTCAGCGCGACGTACTCGGTGCACCGCACGCCCACCGCCGTCGTCGGCGTCGTGCCGGTGGGGCGGAAGTCGTTGCGCCAGTTCGCCGGGCCGTCGCTCCGCGACGACAGGAACAGGGCGGTGCCGTCCGGGGAGACCACTGCGGACAACGGTGCCTCACCCGGGCCGACGACCCGCGCCAGCTGCGGTGCCAGCAGCTCGTGGGCGTGCCGGGAGACGGCGCCGACGTCCGCGACCTCGATCCCCAGAGCGGTGACGGCCGCGCCCTCGGCCGCGCTGTGGGCCGGGTTCGAGGTGTTCACCAGCACCCGCGCATCCCCCTGCTCCCACAGCTCCACCGGCTTGCTGTGATGCTGCCCCGAGTGGGTGAAGCCGAGCGAGGCGAGGGCCGCACGGACCGGCTCCGCAGCGGTGGGCGGAGTTCCGATCTCCGTGAACGCGTGCCCGCGCACCTGTACCGGGTTGGGGTCACCGTCGAGCCGCAGTTCCAGATCGAGCAGCGAGCGCATCGCGTCGATCGCCGTCGGCACCGGCGCCGCCTGGCGGAACACATCGTTGAACACCTCGAGCGAGAGCGGCCCGGTGTAACCCGCCGCGAGGACGTGCCCGACGAGTCCGACGAGATCGAACTCGCCCTCGCCCGGGAACACCCGGTAGTGGCGGCTCCACTGCAGGACGTTCATGTCCATCTCCGGTGCGTCGGAGAGTTGCAGGAAGAAGATCTTCTCGCCCGGGATGTCCGCGATGCCGGCGACGTCCTTGGTGCGGGAGAAGATGTGGAAGCTGTCGAGGCACAGCCCGAGGGCCGGATGATCGGCCCGGCGCACGATCTCCCACGAGCGCTGCCAGGTGTTCACGTGGCGGCCCCACGCCAGCGCCTCGAAGGCGATCCGCATGCCCCGCTGCGCTGCCGCATCCGCCAGTTCCCGCAGCTGCGCGGCCGCGAGATCGACATCGTCGACGGTGTGCGGCGACACCGACGAGCACACCAGCACGAGGTCGGTGCCGAGCTGTTCCATCACGTCGAACTTGTGCCGCGCGCGGCGCATGTTGCGGGCGTGGATCTCGGCCGGGACGGCCTCGAAGTCGCGGAAGGGCTGATACAGCGGGATGCTCAGCCCGAGTTCGGCGCAGCGCTCGCGCACCGCCGCGGGGGTGAGCGGGGAGCCGATCAGGTCGGGTTCGAACAGTTCGATGCCGTCGAACCCGGCGTGGGCGGCGGCGACGAGCTTGTCCTCGAGGGTGCCGGACAGGCACACGGTGGCGATTGCCTTGGCGCGCTTGGTCCCAGGACGGGGGTGGGTCATGGTCGGGCTCCTCCACGGTGCCGCCTGTGCGGGCGGACTCGGAATCGGGGACCGGTGCGCGAGGGCGGGTTCGCCCCGCACACCGGTATCGGCAGGGGTGGCTCGCCGCGGGTCGCGCGCGAGGGGACCGGTCTCGGGGTGTGGGGGCGCCGGTTACGCCTGCGCCGTGCGCTGGGCCACGAGCGCGCGCAGCGCCCACTCGTAGCCGGCGACGCCGAGACCCACGATGATCCCGGACGCGACCGGGGAGATGTAGGAGTGGTGGCGGAACCCCTCGCGGGCATGGACGTTGGAGATGTGCAACTCGATGAGCGGTACGTGGGCGCCCTTGATCGCATCGTGCAGGGCCACCGAGGTGTGCGTGTAGGCGCCCGCGTTGAACACCACCCCGAGGGACTCCCCGCGGGCGACCGCGGCGCCGGCGTCGTGGAGGGCGTCGATGAGGACGCCCTCGTGGTTGGACTGCCGGAAGTCGATGTCGACGCCCAGTTCCTTGCCGACGTTGCGGCACAGGGTCTCCACGTCCTCGAGGGTCTGCGCGCCGTACACGCCGGGCTCGCGGGTGCCGAGCAGGTTGAGGTTGGGGCCGTTGAGGACGAGCACCGAGGTCATGGACGAATCTCCTTTGCTTTCTTCGTGTTCCGGGGGCATCTCCCGGCCGGGTCTGTCAGCCGACGGGCAGGCCGGCGGTCACGGTGCTCGAGCGCACGACGAGGTGGGTGCCGAGTTCCACGGGCGCAGCGCGGGGTGTGGTCTTTCCGTCGAGGACGTCGCACAGCAGGTCGATCGCAGTCACGCCGGCCTCGTCGAACGCGAGATGCACGGTGGTCAGCGGCGGCGAGGTCATCTCGCAGAGCCACGAGTCGTCGAACCCGACGACGGAGTAGTCGCGGCCCGCCCGCAGTCCGTGCTCGGCGAAGCCTTGCATGAGGCCGACGGCGGCCTGGTCGTTGTACGCGACGACGGCCGTCGTCCCGGTGCCGACCAGTTCCTCGGCCGCCTTCCGGCCCGCGACGACGAAGTCGGGCTCGAGGGGGCCGAGCACCGTGCCGGTGATGCCCCGGCCGGCGCAGGCCTCCACGAAGGCGGCGCGGCGGCGGCGCTGGGCGAGCCAGTACTCGGGGCCGCCGAGGTAGGTGACGGCGGTGTGCCCGGCGTCGGCGAGATGCTCGACGGCCTCGACCATGCCGTCGTCGGAGGACAGCAGCACGGCGGGCAGATCGCCGGCAGTGTGGTTGACGAGCACGACGGGCGTGACCCGTGCGAGGTCCTCGAGGTCGGTGTCGGACATGCGCGGGGCGATCAGAACCAGTCCGTCGACCTGCCGGGCGATCGCGCGGACGAGGTCCAGCTCGTCCGCGGACCGTCCCTCGCCCGCCGCGACGAAGAGGGAGTAGCCGCGCGCGCGGGCCCGGTCCTGTGCCGACTCGACGGCGGGGCCGAACACGGGGTTGCGGATGTCCGGGACGAGGAAGCCCAGGTTGTGGGTGCGGCCGAGGGCGAGCGAGCGGGCGGTGGGGTTGGGGGTGAAGGACAGTGCCTCCGCGGCGGTGAACACCTTCGCGCGCGTGTCGGGACTGACGGCCTCCGGGCGGGAGAACACGCGTGAGACCGTGGCGGTCGAGACGCCGGCGCGCGCTGCGACCTCGCGAAGCGTCGCCATGGGTTCTCCTCAGGTGTGGGGTCCACCCACTGTGCAAGCGGTTACATCGCTTTGTCAAGCTGCATGTAACCGCTTGCACGGAGGGGCGGCCTGGGCGTCGCCCGCCGACCGTACCCAGCGGGCGACGCGTCGCTCACCCGTCGATGCTGGACATGTCCCCGTAGCGCTCCCCCACGACCGCCTCCCGGGGTACCGCCGACTCGATCGCGCCCAGCTCGTCCGCGGTGAGCGACACGGCCGCGGCCGCGACGTTCTCCTCGAGGAAACGCACCCGCTTCGTCCCCGGGATGGGGACCACGTCGTCGCCCTGGGCGAGGACCCACGCCAGTGCCAGCTGACCCGGGGTGCAGTTCTTGGACCGGGCCAGGCGGCGGACGGCGGTCACGAGCGCCAGGTTCGCCTCCAGCGCCGCACCCTGGAATCGCGGGAAATACGCGGTGCGGCGAGAATCCGAGCTCTCGAGATCGGACGGCGCCGTGATCGCGCCCGTCAGGATGCCGCGCCCGAGCGGCGAGTACGGCACGAGCCCGATGCCGAGGTCACGCAGGGCCGGCAGGATCTCGTCCTCGATGTCGCGGGTGAACAGCGAGTACTCGGTCTGCAGCGCGGTGATCGGGTGGACGGCGTGGGCCCGGCGGATCGTCTCCGCGGACGCCTCCGACAGACCCAGATGGCGGACCTTCCCCGCCTGCACCAGTTCGGCCATCGCGCCGACGGTGTCCTCGATCGGCACGGTCTTGTCCACGCGGTGCTGGTAGTAGAGATCGATGTGGTCGACGCCGAGGCGGCGGAGCGACGCGTCGCAGGCCGTGTGGACGTATTCGGGCCGGCCGTTGATGCCGAGGCGGGTGCCGTCCTCGGCACGCTCGTTGCCGAACTTGGTCGCGAGGACGACGCGGTCGCGGCGATCCGCGACGGCGCGGCCGACGAGGTTCTCGTTGGTGAACGGCCCGTACATGTCGGCGGTGTCGAGCAACGTCACGCCGAGCTCGAGGGCCCGGCGGATGGTGGCGACGGCCTCGGCCTCGTCCCCGGTGCCGTAGAACTCGGACATGCCCATGCACCCGAGTCCCATCGCCGAGACCGTCAGCGGCGACGCGGTGCCGAGCGTGCGGGTGCCGAGTGGGGGCCGGGAGGTGTTGTTCGTGGTCATGGCGTCGAGTCAAGACCTTCGAGCGCGCTCGAAGTCAAGCGCGAGCGCTCTCGCACGGTCCGTCGTCGCGGCCGCTCGTCCGGGAGAGGTAGATCTCGATCTTGCCGTCGATCGCGGCGAGGTGCTCGGTCACCTCGTCGAGCTGGGTGAGCACCCGCGCCCGGTGCGCGCGGAGCAGCGCGAGGCGGTCCTGTTCGTTGCCGCCGCCGGCCCGGCAGAGGGCCGCGTACTCGCGGATCTCGCGGATCGGCATGCCCGTCGCCCGCAGCCGGGTCAGCAGCACCACCCAGGAGAGGTCGTCCTCGGTATAGAGCCGGTGGCCGGAGGAGGAGCGGCCGATTTCACGCAGCATGAGGCCGTCGCGCTCGTAATAGCGGAGGGTGTGGGTGGTCAGACCGGTGCGCTCGGCGGCCTCGGCGATGGTCGCAACGGTCGTCGCGGAAGGGGCGGTCGTCATGGCTTCATGATCCGCCTCGGGGGTGGTCCTGCGCTCCGAAGGCGATCCGGGGTGGCCGCATCGGCACCACAGGGTGCCTGTCGAGGACCCGGATGGCGGCCGACGATGGGCGAACCCCGTTTCTCACCACCCTCAGGAGGCTGCCATGAAGACCCGGATCCGCACCACCGTCGCGGTCGTCGCGACCTTGTTCACCGTCGTCCTCGGCACCGCAGGCGCCGCGGACGCCGCCACCGCGAGCGCGTCCGTCAAATGCGGCCACGTGACCATCCACTGCCCGGGCTGAGCACGGGCGGCGTCGGGGACGTCGCCGTTCCCGACGCCGCCCACCGTGGGCGCGGTGCGCGGCCTCCGCGATGACGAACAGATGGATGATGAACAGATGATCGAGACACCCGTGATCGTGGGCATCGTGTCCATCTGCGTCGGATTCGTGCTCTTCGTGCTCGCCGCGAGCGGAACGCGCGGCGGATGGAACAGGAAGCTGACGATCACGCTGTTCGTCCTGTCGGTCCTGTTCCTGACGCTCGTGCCGGTGACCGGTGCGGTCTTCTTCGCCACCTGATTTCCGGTCACCTGTCGAGGACCGAAACTGTCCGCATTCGTCCCTACCGTCGTAGTCGTAGCCGCAGAATCGACATCACGAAGGGCGGAAGCGACATGACCGAGCGGACCCTCTCCGGAGAACGGGCCGACATCCTCGACATGCTGGCCGAGCAGCGGAAGATGTTTCTGATCACCCTCCGCAACCTCGACGACGAGCAGGCCCGCACCCGCAGCACCGTCAGCGACCTGACCCTGGGTGGGCTGCTCAAGCACGTCTCGACCACCGAGCAGCACTGGATCGACACGATCCGCACACTCGACGACACCGCCGAGTTCGACATGGAGTCCGCGATGGAGCAGTACTACATGCGCGACGACGAGACCGTCGCCGGTCTGCTCGAGCGGTACGAGGCGATCGCGGAGCAGACGGAGGCCTTCGTCGCCGGCCTCGCGGACCTCGACCTGCAGGTGCCGCTGCCCACCGCGCCGTGGGCGCCGGAGCGACAGTGGTGGAGCGCCCGAAAGGTGCTGCTGCACATCATCCGGGAGACCGCCCACCACAGCGGTCATGCCGACATCATCCGCGAATCCCTCGACGGGGCGAACACCACCATGCAGCAGGGCACCGACGCCGGCATGACCTTCGACTAGACGTCCGCGCGCGGCGGTGCTTCCCGCGCGCGTCCGTACGAGCGCGGGAAGCACTTTCGGTCGCGGGACGGCAGCCCGATCCGCGACACGCGCACGAATGTCGTTGGCCGTGCGCTCGACACGGAGCAGTATCGGGCCATGTCGGCACTCTGGGACGAAGACGGCCGCGTCGCCTGGGAACTGCACGCGTCCGGGTGGGACTGGGAACAGATCGGTCGCGAACTCGCGTGCCCCGAACACATCGCACGCGAGATGTGCGAGAGACACGGCGCGGTGCTCGCCGAACAGGCGCAGCAGGACCATCCGACGCTGTTCGACCTGCCCTGACGACGGCGACGCGACGGGCACCCCGCCCGGACCTGGCCGAGTGCGGGTGCCCGCCTGCGTCGTCGTCAGTGGGCGGTCGCGACCTCGGCCCCGATCCCGGTTTCCGCGCGCACCAGCATCTCGGCGAACTTCTCGTCCTCGTGCGCGGAGCGTCCGCGTCGCTTCTCGGCCACGAGTGAGCCGACGACGCACGCGGCAAGGCCGAGCGGCATGGTGACGATCACCGGAAGCTGGATCGTCAGGGGTGCCGGGCCGCTGCCGAGCCACAGCGCCTCGGTGAGCATGAGACTGACGATGGTCGAGACCAGGCCGGTGAGGATTCCCCACACGGCACCGGTGCTGTTGAAGCGCCGCCAGTTCAGGCTGAGCACCAGCGACGGCAGGTGGGCGCTGCCGGCCACCATGAACGCCATTCCCATGAAGTAGGTGATGTTCGTGTCGTCGCCGATCAGCATGGTCAGCCCGATCGCGACGGCGCTGAACGCCACCGCACCGAACCGGGCGACACGGGCCTGGGCGTTCTCCTCGCGCGTGCGCGCCGTGACGTCGAGTTCGTCCACCGGCGGCTTGCGGGTCAGCGCCGGCCAGATGTCGCGGGCGAAGGTGCCCGCGGCGGAGATCACCACGCCGGCGACAACGGCGACGATGCTCGCGAACGCGACCGCCGCGACCATCGCGAGGGCGATCGAGCCGCCGATCGTGCCCACGCCCCCGCCGAGTTCGGTGACGAGCACGGGCGCCGCGAGATTGCCGCCGGCGCCGACCCGATCGGCGCCGCCGTCCCCCAGCAGGGCTGCGGCGCCGAAGCCCATCACGATGACGATCAGGTAGAACATGCTGCACAGCGCGACGGTCCAGCCCAGCGAGCGTCGGGCGGTGCTCGCCTCGGGGACGGTGAAGAAGCGGATCAGGATGTGCGCCATGCCCGCCGTGCCGAGCGCGAACGCCAGCGAGTACGAGACGAGGTTCAGCGCGCTGGTCTGCCCGAAGATCAGGCCCGGGGACAGGACGGCCTCGCCCGCAACCGCGTGCTCGGTCGCGGTGTCGAGGACCTTCGGGAAGCTGAACCCGAACTGCGCGAGAATGCCCAGCCCGACCACGATCGCGAGGACCGACAGGATCGTGGACTTGATGACCTGCACCCACGTGGTGGCGAGCATGCCGCCGACGAAGACGTAGATGCCCATGAGGGTGCCGGCGACGATGACGGACAGCCAGAACGGGATACCGGAGACCGACTCGAGCAGCACCCCGGCCGCAACGAGTTGCGCGAGCAACACGAAGGTGCCGGTGGCGATGGTGCTCAACGCCACGACGACCCGCACGCTGCGTGCCTCGGTGCGGAACACGAGTACGTCGGCGAGGGTGTACTTGCCCACGTTGCGCATCTTCTCGGCGAGCAGGAACAGCACGGGCAGGAACGAGATCACCGAGGTGCAGAGGATGACGGCGCCGTCGACGCCCTTGTAGAAGATCAGGCCGGTGGTTCCGAGAAAGCTTCCGGCCGAGATGAATTCACCGGCGATCGCGAAGCCGTTCTGCCAGCTCGAGATCGAGCGGCCGGCGGCGAAGAATCCGTCGGCGCTGCGGGCCCGCCGGGACACGGCGAACGTGACCCACAGGGTCAGCGAGATCACGGCCGCGCAGATCGCGATCGCGAGGTAGTCGGCGTCGCCGGTCATGCCGCACGCTCCTGGTTCTCGAGGACGGCCGCGACGGCGGCGTCGGCGGCGGGCTGGATGTAGATGCGGGTGAGCCGGAAGTAGGCGTAGACGAGGACCCATGTCCCGGCGAACTGGGAGAACACGACCCACAGCGAGAGGGGAACTCCGAGGAGCTCGGTGTCACCGAGGAATTCGGGGAAGTAGGCGAAGCCGACGAGGAAGGACGCGAAGAGCGTGATCGCGAGGGCGCCGAGGGAGTTGGTGACGGTGCGCCGGCGGCGGCGCAGTTCGACGACCTCGGGCAGGGAGAGCATCGCGCTCCAGGTCGGTTGCGTTCCGGTCTGCAACTCGGTCACGGCCGCACCGCCGCCCGGCGTGCCGTCTCCAGTGCGAAGAGGTTCTCGTCCCAGCCCTGCTCGAGCGGACCGAAGAAGTGGAAGCGGACCTGCTTGACCCGGTAGCGCCAACGACCGTCGACCTTGACCACCTCGTCGGTGTAGCGGCCGGCGGCGATGGCGGGGGCGCCGTCGGTCACGCAGGGCTGCCACAGGAAGGACCGCACGGTGGCGCGGTCGCCGTCGAGGTCGATCTCCATGTTCGTGATGAAGTGCCAGAACGTGGTCAGCCCTCCGGCGGCGAGGCCCGCGAAGAACTCGCGCATCTCGGCCTTGCCGCGGGGATGGGACAGGCCGTCGAACTCGCCGTCGTCGGTGAACAGGTCCATCAGGGCGTCCCAGTCGCCGTCGTCGAGGTGACGGCAGTAGCGGGCGTCGAGCGAACGGATCGCCTCGAGGTCCTCGAGGCGGGTGATGCGCTCGGTGAGCGTGATGTCGGGGATGGTGGTCACAGGTGCGCCCTCCGAAGAAGTGGTTAACGCATGTTCATGTGAGGTGGACCATAGACGTGCGGCAACCGCACCGTCAAGACCGGCTTCTTGCTGGTCCCGACCTGGGCCTCTACCCTCCATCTCATGAACACTCGATCGGGCACGACCCTGATGGGCGTCCGGGACCGGATCCTCGACGCGGCGCTCGACGAGTTCTTCGCGGCCGGTTTCCACGGCGCGACGATGCGCACCATCGCCAATCGTGCTGGTTGCAGCGCTGCGAACGTCTACAACCACTTCGAGAACAAGTCGGAGTTGCTCGTCGAGATCCTCCGGGCGGCCAGCGACGAGCAATTCACCGCCACGCGCAACGCGCTGCGCAAGGCGGGTACGGATCCTGCCGAGCGCTGGCGGGCCGCCGTGGTGGCGCACGCGCTGTTCACCGCCCGTAATCCGCGTGAGTGCCTGGTGGCGAACACCGAGCTCCGGTATCTCGGCGAGGTGGATCGCAAGCGGGTGGTCGGTTCGCGGGACGCGCAGGAGCAGCTGTTCGTCGAGATCGCCGAACAGGGTTCCCGGATAGGGATTTTCGATGTTCCGCACGTGCACCAGGCCGTGACCGCGGTCCTCACGATGTGCGCCGGTATCCCGCTGTGGTTCCGCCCGGACGGGCCGCTCGGCGCGGCCGAGGTGGCCGACGACTACGGCCGGTACGCGCTCAACCTGCTCGGATACCGCCCCGCCTGAACTCCGGCGTTGACGCCCGGGCGGGGGCGTGCTGTACTTGGTGAACAAGCGTTAATAACCAGATTCTGGTTCACCGAGGGAGTCCCCCATGACCCACCGGCCGTCGCAGCCCCGTACCGACACCCCGCGGTACCTCACCGAAGAGCGCCTCGCCATCCGCGACCTCGCCCGTGACTTCGCCATGACGAAGGTGCTGCCCGTCGCCAACGAGCTCGACCCCGTCCAGGGCACCATCCCCGACTCGCTGAAGAAGGAGATGGCCGAGATCGGGTTCTTCGGCATCATGATCCCCGAGGAGCACGGCGGCCTCGGTCTCGGCGTGTTCGAGTACTGCCTGGTCGCCGAGGAGCTGTCCCGGGCCTGGATGAGCGTGTCCGGTCTCCTCGCCCGCGGCAACGGCATGGGCGGTGGCTTCACTCCCGAGCAGGAGGCCGCCCTGCTGCCGAAGGTGGCTCGCGGCGAATACCTCGGCGCGTACGCCCTGTCCGAGGCGGAGGCCGGCTCCGACGTCGCCAACATCTCCTGCCGGGCGACCCGCGACGGGGACGAATGGGTCGTCAACGGCACCAAGATGTGGTGCACCTACGCCGACGAGGCCGACTACCTGGTGCTGTTCGCCCGCACCGATCCGCACAAGGATCCGGCCAAGCCGCACCGCGGGATCAGCGCGTTCCTCGTCGAGAAGCAGCGCGGCGTGTTCCCGGAGGGAATCTCGGGCACCAAGGTCCGCAAGATCGGCTACTTCGGCTGGCACACCTGGGAGCTGTCGTTCGACAACTTCCGCATCCCCGCCGGCAAGATGCTCGGCGAGGAGGGCAAGGGTTTCTATCTCGCCGTCTCCGGGCTCGAGGTCGGCCGGGCCCACACCGCGGCCCGCGCGATCGGCCTCGCCCGTGCGGCCCTCGAGGACTCGATCGCCTACGTACACACCCGGCGCCAATTCGGCCGTCCCATCGGGGACTTCCAGCACCTGCGGTTCAAGATCGCGAAGATGGCGGCCGACATCGAGGCGGCCCGCCAGCTGATGTACTCCGTGGCCACCGACATCGACACCGGGCGGCGCTGCTCGCTCGAGGCGTCGATGTGCAAGCTCGTCGCCACCGAGATGGCCGAGCAGGTGACCAGCGAGGCCGTGCAGATCCACGGCGGTGCCGGCTACACCACGGACTTCCAGGTCGAACGGCACTGGCGCGACGCCCGCCTGACGAAGATCTTCGAAGGCACCAGCGAGATCCAGATGCGCATCATCTCCGACGAGCTGCTCGGAAGGCCGGAAACCGCATGAGCACCACACTGAACACCCTCCGCGTCGGCGATCGCACCGCCGGTTCCGGCCGGATGGCCGCCGACCTGCTCGCAGAGTCCGGAATCGTCCTCCCGACAGGGACGTTCGCGCTCGGGACCGTCGCCGCCGAGCTGCTCACCCCGCCCGTGCCCGCCGCGCACCGCACGGGACTGCGCTGGACGGCGATCACGCCGGTCACGGCGGTGGACCGGATCCGGTCGGAGGCCGTCGTCACCCGCGTCGAGGGCACCACCGCCGAGCGGTTCGTCCGCGTGCTCGATGCCGCCGGCGCCGTGCGGGAGGAGGGCACCGAGACCTGGCGGCTCGCAACGCCATCCGAACCTGTTCCGGCACTGGACTTCTGCACTCCGGCCTGGGGTGAGCTGCTCCGTGACCACCTCGAGGCCGACCCCGCCTTCGGGTCCGCCCTGGCCACCTGGGACGGCACCGTCGGCCTGCGCTGCGGCGACCGGGAACTGCACCTGCGGATCTACCGCGGCCGCATCGTCGACGTCACGCGGCGCACCCCGCACGGGGCCACCTTCACGTTCGTCGCACCCGACCACACCTGGGTCGACCTGATCCTCGGTGCGCACGACGACTTCATGCGCCGCGCAATCGGCGGCGAATTCTCCTGCACTGGAGACGGATACGAGTACCTCCGGCTCACCAAACCGCTGAACCTGATCATCGGCCACGCCCGTGCCGTCGCGAGAAAGGCCCGCTCATGATCGAGGCCCGTTACCTGGACATCGACGGAGCCCTCGGATTCGTCGAGATCGTCACCCCCGCCGGCGAACACGCCCCCGACACGCTTCCCACCGTGCTGTGCATCCACACCGCCGGGCAGAGCGGGGTGCAGTGGCGGCACGTCGCCCACGACCTCGCGGCCCGCGGCTACCGCGTGCTCGTGCCCGACCTGCCGGGACACGGCCGATCCGAGCCCGCCCCGGACGGGCCGGTCACCAGCCTCACCACGTACGGCGACTGGCTCACCGCCCTGCTCGACGCGCTCGACGTGCACCGGCCGTACGTGCTCGGCTGCTCGATCGGCGGCAAGCTGACCCTCGAACTCGCCACCCGACCGGACCGGCCGCTCGCCGGCGCCGTCGCGATGGAGGCCGAGGCCGGCCCCGGCCGCGTCAATGTCTCGGGTCTGCGCCGCGAACTCGAGGACGTCGCCGGGCCGTCGCGCGCCGAACGCACCTATCTGGGCACCCTCGCCTCCGTCGGGCGTTCGGTACCCGCCGCGACGGCGCACCGGATCGCCCTCATGCACAAGCGGGAGGACCCGGAGATCTCGTCGTCCGACCTCATCGGCTGGGGCACCCACGACGTGCGCGACCGGCTGCCGCTGCTGACCTGCCCGCTCCACCTCGTCGTCGGGGCCGACGATCCGTGGCTCGACCCGGACGCCGTCGCGGACCTCGCCGTCCGGATCAACGACATCTCGCCGGGACGGGCGCGGTTCACCCGGCTCGACGGCGTCGGCCACTACCCCATGGAGGAGGTGGAGGACTTCGCCGTCCTCGCCGACTCGTGGCTGACCGACCTGCGGGGCGCCACCGCGGAGGTGCTGTCGTGACCGCGACCACCACCTCCGGACTGGCCGCGTTCCTCGACGACCTCGTCGCCGCCGATCCCGGTGCCGTCGCCACCTACGACGTCGCCGACGGGCGGCTGCTGATCTGCAACAGGGCGGAGCTGCGGCGCCGCGTGCAGGCGGTGCGGGCCGAACTCGCGGCCGTCGGCGTCCGGCGCGGCCGGTGCATCGCGGTGCTGTTGCCCAACTGGTCCGACGCCCTCGTGTGGCAGTTCGCGGCCGCGGCGCTCGGCGCCCACGTGATCGGCGTGAACACCCGCTACAACACCGCCGAGGTGGCCCACATCCTCACCGCGGCGCGGCCGGCGGTCGTCGCCGTCGCGGCCGGCTTCCACGGCCTGGACCTGTTCGGCACGCTCCGTGCCGCCTCGGAGGTCGCCGCGGTGCCGGCTCCCGCGGTCGCGGTCGTCGCCGGACCCGGCGGGGGATCCGCCGATCCGGCCCCCTTCGACCTCGGCGCCGGGTCCTGGTGCGCGGGCGGCGGCGACACCCGCGGCGTGCGCGCCCCGGACACGCCCGACACCGCGACGCTCACGCCCGCCGGCGCGGAGGACGATCCGGCGGACCCGCTGGCCGTCGCGTTCACCACGTCCGGCTCCACCGGAACCCCCAAGCTCGCCGCCCACCGCGACTCGGCGATCGTGCGGCACGCTCGCGCCGACGCCGCGATCATGCGGGTCGAGCCCGGCGACGTCGCGCTGTGCGTGCTGCCGGTCTCCGGGGTGTTCGGCTACAGCACCGCCATGGCCGCGCTCGCCGGCGGTGCCGCGCTGCTGATGGAGCCGGTCTTCGATGCCGCGGCGACCCTGCGCCGCATGGAACAGCTGTACGTCACGCACGTCGTCGGGGGCGACGACCTGTTCGGCCGGCTCCACGACACGTGGCACGCCGAGATGCGCGCCGACCTGTCGGCGCTGAAGTGGCTCGGCATCGCCGACTTCCTCGGCCGCTCGCACGAGATCGCCCGCTGGGCGCGCGACGAGTTCGGCGCCCACACCTCGGGCGTGTTCGGGTCGTCCGAGGTGTTCGCGCTGGCGTTGCTGTGGTCGGCCGGCGACCCGGAGTCGGTGCGCTGGAACGGCGGCGGCCGCCCGGTCGACCCGTCGGTCGACGTCCGCATCGCCGACCCGCTCGACGACCGTGTCCTCCCGGACGGGGAACAGGGCGAGCTGCAGGTGCGCGGCCCCAACGTCGTCGACGCCTACCTCGGCAACCCCGATGCCGCCCGCCGCGCATTCACCGCCGACGGCTGGTTCCGCAGCGGCGACCTCGCCGTCGCGACCGGAGACGGCGGCTACACCTACGTGTGCCGGATGGGAGACGTGCTGCGGCTGCGGGGGTTTCTCGTGGACCCGGCCGAGATCGAGCACCGTCTCGCCGAACACCCCGGGGTGCGGACCGCGAAGGTCGTCGGCATCACCGGCGAGGGCGGCTACACCCGGGCGGTGGGGTTCGTCGTCCCCGTCGAGGACGCCGTCGAGTTCGATGCGGCATCGCTGAAGGCGTGGTGCGCCGAGACGCTGGCCGCGTTCAAGGTGCCGGCGACGATCCACGTGATCGAGACGATGCCCACGACGGTGGGCGGCAACGGCACCAAGATCCGCGCCGTGGAACTGCGTGAGTGGGCGCAGCAATGGACCGACCGCGAAAGGGACTTCAGACGTGACCGCAACTGATGTGACCGCAACCGATGTGGTGATCTGCGAACCGCTGCGCACACCGGTGGGCCGGTACGGCGGGGCGTTCGTCGACGTCCCCGCCACCGACCTCGCCGCCGGGGTGATCTCGGAACTGCTGGCGCGCACGGGCATCGACCCGGAGTCGGTGGACGACGTGATCTTCGGCCAGTGCTATCCCAACGGCGAGGCCCCCGCGATCGGCCGCGTCGCCGCGCTCGACGCGGGCCTGCCGGTGACGGTGCCGGGCCTGCAGCTCGACCGCCGGTGTGGGTCCGGGCTGCAGGCCGTGCTCGACGCGGCGATGCGCGTGCAGACCGGCGTCGCCGACGTCGTGATCGCCGGTGGCGTCGAATCCATGAGCCGCGCCGAGTACTACACCGAATCGATGCGGTGGGGTGCCAAGGGGGCTCCGGCCGCCCTGCACGACCGCCTCGCCCGCGGCCGGGTCACCGCCGGCGGCCGTCACCATCCCGTCCCCGGCGGGATGCTCGAGACCGCCGAGAACCTGCGCCGCAAGTACGGCATCGGCCGACGCGAACAGGACGAGCTGGCCGTCGAATCGCACCGGCGCGCGGTGGCCGCCATCGAATCCGGGGTGTTCGCGCAGGAGATCGTGCCGGTGGCGGTGCCCCAGCGCAAGGGCGACGACCGCATCGTGGACCGGGACGAGCATCCGCGCGCGGACGCCTCCGTCGACACCCTCGCGAAACTGCGGCCGATCATGGCGGCGCAGGATCCGGAGGCGACGGTGACCGCGGGCAACGCCAGCGGTCAGAACGACGGTGCCGCAGCCTGTCTCGTCACCACCCGCGCGCAGGCGGACCGCCTGGGCCTGCGTCCCCTGGGCCGGTTGGTGACCTGGGCGGTGGCCGGCGTCGCGCCGGCGGAGATGGGCATCGGCCCGGTGCCGTCCACCGAGAAGGCCCTGAAGCGCGCCGGCCTGACGCTCGCCGACATCGACCTGATCGAACTCAACGAGGCGTTCGCGGCGCAGGCACTCGCGGTGACCCGTGAATGGAACTTCGGGACAACCGATTTCGAGCGGACGAACGTCAACGGTTCGGGAATCTCGCTCGGCCACCCGGTCGGGGCGACCGGCGTGCGCATCCTCGCCACGTTGCTGCGCGAACTGGATCGTCGCGGGGCGCGCTACGGCCTCGAGACGATGTGCATCGGTGGCGGGCAGGGGCTGACGGCGATCTTCGAAAGGGCCGCATGACGACCCGGCCGCTCGAGGGGATCCGCGTCGTCGACCTGTCGAGCTTCGTCGCCGGTCCGACCGCCGGGCGCATCCTCGCCGAGCTCGGTGCCGACGTGGTCCGTGTCGATCCGGTCGCCGGCGCGGTCGACGGCGGGCGGTGGCCCCTCGCGGAGTCGGGGGCGAGCCTGTACTGGACGGGGTTGAACCAGGCGAAGCGGTCCGTCGCGGTGGACCTGCGCAGTGCGGACGGTCGTGCCGTCGTCACCGAGCTGATCGCCCGGTCCGGGGTGGTGCTCGAGAACGCGGCCCACGCACCGTGGCTCGCCCACGAGGTGCTCGCCGCGCGACGACCCGACCTGATCCACCTGCACATCGCCGGCAATGCCGACGGCACCCCCGCCGTGGACTACACGGTCAACGCCGCTGTCGGGCTGCCTCTCATGACCGGGCCCGTCGATGCTGCGGCCCCGGTGAACCACGTGCTCCCGGCCTGGGACCTGATCACCGGGGTGCAGGCGGCCCTCGGCATCGTCGCCGCGCTGCGCAGGCGGGACCGCACGGGGGAGGGCGCGTACCTCGAGCTCGCGCTCGAGGACGTCGCGGTGTCTGCGGTCGCGAGCATGGGCTGGCTGGCCGAGGCCGAGGAACGCGGCTCGGCCCGCGATCGGCAGGGCAACGCGCTCTACGGCAGCTACGGGTCCGACTTCGCCACGGCGGACGGCCGCGCCGTCATGGTTGTCGGCCTCACCCCCGCACAGTGGCGATCGCTCGTCGAGGTCACCGGCACCGCCGAGGTCTTCGCGGCGCTCGAACGGCACCGCGGGCTGCGGTTCGCCGACGAGGGTGACCGCTACGCCGCGCGCGACGAGATCACGGCGATCCTGCGTCCGTGGTTCGCGGCGCGCACGCTCGCCGAGATCGAGAAGGAACTGTCCGGCAGCCGGGTGCTGTGGGCGCCGTACCGGACCATGGACGAGGTGGCCGCCCGCGAGTACGCGGTGATCGAACGCGTCGAGCAGCCCGGCGTCGGCCCGGTGCCGACGGCGCGCTCCCCGTTGCGCTGGGACGGGACGTACACCGAGGCGCGCCCGGCGCCGCGCCACGGGCAGCACACCCGAGAGGTACTCGAAGAACTCGGTCTCTCCCCCGAGCGTGGAGACGAACCCGGCGGAGCGCGCTGACCGCGGCCGTGTCGAGTGCGCTGAGCGCCGTTCGGTCCGGTGACGAGCCCGGTCACTCCTCGGCGAAACCGCCGAAGAACAGCGCAACGAGCACGTCGGTGAACTCGTCGGTGGTGTATCCGTCCCGTCCCGGCCAGTGCATGCTCGCCCACAGCGCGTCCCGCACCGTGCGGTAGAAGACCTCGGCGGGGATGTCGGAGCGGAAGCTGCCGTCGGCGACGCCGGTGGCGATCGTGGTCAGCCAGTAGTCGCGCACCGTGCGCGACGGTGCGTCGACGACGTCGAGCAGGCCGTTGTCGCGCAGGTACTGCCGGTTCTGCTGGTAGATCGCCGTCGGATGGGGATGCTCCTCGATCACGACGAGGGTCTGGTGGATCAGGCCGCGCACAGTCTCGCGGGGACTCGTCGAGGTCTCCACGACGCGCCGGAAGCGCTGGTCGATGTCGGCCATGAAGCCGCTGAGGATCTCGGCGACGAGTGCATTCTTGGATCTGAAGAAGTGGTACAGGCTGCCGGAGAACACTCCGGCGCGTTCGCCGATGTCGCGGACCGTCGTCGGCCCGATCCCCTTGGTCGCGAAGAGTTCGGCCGCGAGCCGCATGATCTCGTCGCGTCGGTCCGACGTCATGGTTACCTCACCTTCCGATTCGCCGGTTCGGCGCGAGTTTTCCGCCCTCTGTTCCAACTGAGTGGGAGTGGGCAGTCCTGGCGGGGCGCCCGCGCCTACGGTACTGCACCAAGCGCTTGCTCAAGAAAGGTGGTGCGGACATGCCGACGCTGGAACAGGAGTTGGAACGCGAGTTCGAACAGTACGTCGGGAAGGTGGCCGAGCCCGCCCGGGTGGCCCGGTACGCCGTCGACGAGGCGATGATCCGGAACTGGGTCGAGGCCCACGACGACTACAACCCCGTCTACGTCGACCGGGACGCGGCCCGCGCGACCGGACGACCGGACGTGGTGTGCCCGCCCGCGATGATCTCGACGTGGGTGATGGCCGGCTACCGCCGCTGGCGCGAGGTGCAGCGGCTGCGCGCCGAAGGACGGACCGAGGACTTCGCCTACTCCGCGCTGATGACACTGCTCGACCGGCACGGCTTCACCTCCGTCGTCGCCACCAACGCCGAGCAGGACTACCACCGCGAACTCGTCCCGGGCGACCACGTCACCGCGCACTTCACCATCGAGTCGATCTCCCCGGTCAAGCACACCGGCCTGGGCCGCGGCTGCTTCGTCACCCTGCACAAACGCTACGAGAACCAGCACGGCGAACTGCTCGTCGAGGAGCGGTTCCGATTGCTCCGCTTCAATCCGAACACCACCGAGGAGGCGTGATGACGGCCGTTCCCAGGTTGACCGTCACCCAGGACAACGAGTTCTGGTTCGCAGCCGCCCGCGAGGGCCGGCTCGAGATCCAGCGCTGCAGCGACTGCGGCGCGCTCCGGCATCCGCCGGGACCGGCGTGCCCGAAGTGCCGCTCCTTCAAATGGGACGCTGTCGAGTCGTCGCGCCGCGGCACCCTGCACAGCTGGACCGTGATCCACCACCCGAAGGACCCGTCCTTCGACTATCCCCTCGCGGTCGGGCTGATCGACCTCGAGGAGGGCATCCGGATCGTCGCCGACATCGCCGGGGTCGAGCACGACCGGCTGCAGATCGGCATGGAGCTCGAGGTCGGCTTCGCCGAGCACGCGCACGGCGAAATCCTGCCGCAGCTGCGTCTTCCGGGCGGAGGTGCCGCATGAGCCTGCCGACCGTGTCCGTCGGCACCGAACTGCCGGCACTGGACCTGCCCCTCGATCGCAGCACCATCGTCGCCACCGCCATCGCCTCCCAGGATTTCGAGGACGTGCACCACGATCCGGGCGCAGCCGGAAAGCGCGGCACGCCCGACATCTTCATGAGCATCAACTCGACGAACGGATTCGTCGACCGCTACATCACCGACTGGGCCGGGCCGACCGCCCGCATCCGCCGCGTCGCACTGCGGCTGGGCGTCCCCAACTTTCCCGGCGACACCATGCGCCTGACCGGGACGGTGACCCGCGTCGACCCAGGCGCCGTCACCGTCGAGGTGCTCGGCCGTAACGCCCGAGGAACGCACGTGACCGCCGAGGTCACCGTCGCACCGTACGAAGGACAGACACGATGAGCGGCAGGATAATTCCCGGCGGGGGCTTCGCCCGCAGGGCGGCGATCGTCGGCATCGGCGCCACCGAATTCTCCAAGAACTCCGGGCGCAGCGAATGGCAGCTGGCCTGCGAGAGTGTGCTCGCCGCGCTCGAGGACGCACAGATCGGCGTCGAGGAGGTGGACGGCTTCGCGCTGTTCACGATGGAGACCAACCCCGAGATCGCGGTCGCCCGCGCACTCGGCATCCCCGAACTGACGTTCTTCAGCCGCATCCCGCACGGCGGCGGCGGCGCATGCGCACCCGTGCAGCAGGCGGCGCTCGCCGTCGCGAGCGGTGTCGCCGACGTCGTGGTCGTCTACCGGGCCTTCAACGAACGTTCCGGCACCCGGTTCGGCGCCGGCCCGCCGCCGTTCGCCTACACGGCCAACACCGATCAGGAATACCGCAACTGGATCAATCCCTACGGGCTGCTCACCCCCGCCCAGCAGGAGGCGTTCCTCGCCCGGCGCTACATGCACAAGTACGGCGCGACCAGCGCCGACTTCGGCCGCATCTCCGTGCTGTCGCGCAAGCATGCCGCAAACAACCCCAAGGCATGGTTCTACGAGCGGCCCATCACCCTCGACGAGCACCAGAACTCCCGGATGATCGCCGACCCGCTGCGGCTGCTCGACTGCTGCCAGGAGAGCGACGGCGGACAGGCCCTGGTGATCGTCAGCACCGAGCGGGCCCGCGACCTGCCGCACCCGCCGGCCGTCGTCTCCGCCGCCGCGCAAGGCGTCGGGCCCCAGCAGATCTCCATGAGCAGCTACTACCGCGAGGACATCGACGAGATGCCCGAGGTCGAGCTGGTGGCACGGCAGCTCTGGGATCAGGCGGGCATCGATCCGGACGACATCGACGCCGCAATCCTCTACGACGCGTTCACCCCGATGGTGCTGCTGCAACTCGAGGAGTACGGGTTCTGCGCCCGCGGCGAGGCCAAGGACTTCATCGCGGACGGCAACCTCGAACTCGACGGCCGTCTGCCCGTCAACACCCACGGCGGACAACTCGGCGAGGGATACATCCACGGCGTCAACGGAATCGCCGAGGGCGTGCGGCTGATCCGCGGCACGTCGGTGAACCAGCCCGGCAAGGACGTGGCGAACGTTCTGGTCACGGGCGGCTCCCCGGTGCCGCACAGCGCACTCGTGCTCTCCACCGACAACTGACCGACCACCCATCCAGAGGAAGTCCCGACATGACCGAACGCATCACCTATGCCCGCGCCACCCACGGCGAGGACGAAATCCGAGCGGTGGTCGACGTCCTGCGCAGCGGCCATCAGGGGCTGCGCATCGGCAAGAACGTCCTCGAGCTCGAACGCCGCATCCCCGAGCTGTCCGGGAAACAGTACGGCGTGATGTGCAACTCCGGATCCTCCGGCCTGTACCTCGCGGTCGAGCTGCTCGATCTGCCGAAGGGCAGCGAAGTCATCACCTCGCCGCTGACCTTCTCCACCGACGTCGCGCCCCTCGTGCGCGCCGGCCTGATACCGGTCTTCGTCGACGTCGAACCGAACACGTTCAACGTCGACGTCACCAGGATCGAGGCGATGGTCACCGACCGGACCCGCGCCGTGCTCATCCCGAACCTCGCCGGCAACTGCCCGGACTGGGACGCGATCCGGGCCGTCGCCGACCGGCACGACCTGAAGGTGATCGAGGACACCTGCGACACCCTCGGCGCCCGGCTGCGCGGCACGCCCACCGGCGCGCGCGCCGACCTGACCGTCACCAGCTTCTCCATGGCCCACATCATCACGTGTGCCGGCACCGGCGGCATGGTCATGATGGACGACGAGCAGACCCGCGATCGCGCACTCCTGCTGCGCCGGTGGGGACGTCGATCCGAGCCGAACCTGTTCGGCAACGGACGTGGACGCGTCTTCCGGGAGGATCTGGACGGGGTCGACTACGACAACGACTTCATCTTCGACCTGCTGCCGTGGAACTTCGAGCCGTCCGAACTCGGCGCCGCCTACGGTGTCGTGCAGCTGAACAAGCTCGCGCAGAACTACGAGCGGCGCCGCAAGACCTTCGCGGAGTTCACCGCCGCGTACGGCGCCTACCCCGAGTTCTTCAGCACGCCGGTGGAGACCGATGAACTCGACACCGCCTGGTTGTGCTATCCCGTCACGGTCACCGCCGACGCCCCGTTCTCCCGTAGCGACCTGCAGGAATTCGTCGACGCGCAGGGCATCGACACGCGAACCGTGTGGAGCGGCAACATCACCCGCCACCCGATGATGGCGGGCGTCGAGCACCGCGTGCCGGACGAAGGCCTGCCCGAGGCCGATGCGGTGTTCGAGCGCGGCATGACGCTCGGCATGAGCCACGGGCTGTCCGACGAGGAGGTCACCCGCGTGACCGACGCGATCCACGCCTTCGCCGCGAAGTGGAGGTGACCGCCGTGCCGTCTCGTTTCACCGGCCGCATCTGCGACAGCCTCGGCCTCGTCGACGAATTCGGGCGCGAGGTCCGCGGGCTCGACAATCGGCAGTGGACCCGGGTGCAGGTGCCCGCATGAAGCCCGTGATCGTCGACGCCGCACGCACCCCCTTCGGCAAGCGCGACGGCTGGATCTCCGGTCTGCACGCCGCCGAGTTGCTCGGTCTCGCGCAACGCGGCGTGCTCGACCGGCTCGACCTCGATGCCACCCTCGTCGAGCAGGCCGTCGGCGGGTGTGTCACCCCGATCGGGGAGCAGTTCGGCAACATCACCCGCACCGCGTGGATGCACGCCGGCCTGCCGTCCCACACCGGGACCACCACCATCGACGCCCAGTGCGGCACCGCGCTGCAGGCGGTGCATCTCGTCGCCGGGCAGATCGCGCTCGGCACCCTCGAGGTCGGCCTGGCGTGCGGCGTCGAACTGATGTCGCGGGTCCCGCTCACCTACAAGGTCGGCACCGGCGCCGGCACCCCGCGGCCGGCGTCGTGGTCGGTGGACACCCCCGACCAGTACACGGCGGCCGATCGCATCGCCCGGCACCGCGGCTTCTCCCGCGAGGACCTCGACGCGTTCGGCCTGCGGTCGCAGCAGCGGGCGCGCGACGCCTGGGACGCCGGGTGGTTCGACCGGCAGATCATCCCCGTCGCCGTCCCGAGCGACGACGGCGACACCACGGTCACCCGGGACCAGGGACTGCGCGAGACCGGCATGGAGGCGCTCGCGCGGTTGCGTGCCACGATCGAGGGCGGTCTCCACACCGCCGGCACCTCGTCGCAGGTGTCCGACGGGGCGAGCGCCGCGGTCCTGATGTCCGAGGACAGGGCACGTGAACTCGGTGCGGCGCCGCGGGCCCGGCTGCTCGCGCAGTGCGTCATCGGCGGCGACACCGAGTTCATGCTCGACGGTCCGGTGGCCGCGGCGCAGGTGCTGTTCGACCGCACCGGGATGACGGTCGCCGACGTGGACCTGTTCGAGGTCAACGAAGCCTTCGCGGCCGTGCCGATGTCGTTCGCCCAGGTGCACAAGGTCGACCCGGACGTGCTCAACGTCGGCGGCGGTGCCATCGCCCTCGGTCACCCGGCCGGCGCCACCGGAATCCGGCTGCTGGCCACCGCGATCGACGAACTCGAACGCCGGGACCGGCAGGTCGCGATGATCGCCATCTGCGCGTCGGCTGCCACCACGTGCATGATTCTGGAACGGATGTAAGTCATGGCCATTGCACTCGACGCCGACCATCGCGACCTTGCCGACTCCGTCGCGGGCCTCGCCCGTCGCCATGCCCCGATCGAACGCACCCGCGCCGCGTTCGCCGACCTGGCGGCGGGCAAGCGGCCCGAGATCTGGGATGCGTGCATCGCGCAGGGCCTGCACGCCCTGCACCTGCCCGAGGAGCACGGCGGCGGTGGGGCGGGACTGCCGGAACTCGCGGTCGTGGCCGAGCAGTTCGGCCGCGCCCTGGTACCCGGGCCATGGGTGTCCACCGTCGTGGCCGGCGCGCTGACCGCCACCCTCCCGGCCGAGGGCACCGCGGCGGAGTTGTTGCGGCGGTTCGCCGACGGAGCGACCGGTGCCGCCGTCACCACCCCCGGTCTCGTCGCGATCACGTCGGGGCGGGGATGGACGGTCACCGGTGTCTCCGAGCCGGTGCTCGGGTTGCCCGGCGCCGACGAGGTGATCGTGCGCGCCACCGCCGACGGCGCGCCCGTGTGGTTCAGGCTCCCGCCCGCGGCCGGAGAGGTCGAGCTCGCCGACGGCGTGGACCCCACCCGCTCGGTGGGACGACTGCGACTGTCCGGAGCGGCGATCACGCCCGAGCACCTGCTCCCGGCGATCGACGACGACGACGTGCAGCTGATCGTCAACACCGTGCTCGGCGCCGAGGCGGCCGGGCTTGCGGCGTGGGCGCTGGACACCGCCGTGGACCACGTCCGCAACCGGCACCAGTTCGGCCGCCCGGTGGGCAGCTTCCAGGCCGTGCAGCACAAGGCTGCGATGATGCTGGTGCGTAGCGAGATCGCCTGTGCCGCAGCGTGGGACGCGGCCCGGTCGGTGCAGCAGGGCCGGGAGCAGCAGCGGCTCGCGGCGGCGCAGGCAGGACTGACGGCAGTGCCGGCGGCCGTCGACGTGGCGCTCGAATGCGTCACCCTGCTCGGCGGTCTCGGCTTCACCTGGGAACACGACGCGCACCTGTACTGGCGACGGGCACTGTCGATCGCCTCCGTCGCCGGCCCGGAGGACGTCTGGGCACGCCGGCTCGGTGAGCTCGCACTGTCGGACGAGCGCGACTTCTCCTTCGTCGAGGCCGATGCGCTACCGGAGCTGCGCGCGCAGGTCGGCGCCGTCCTCGACGAGGTACGTGCACTGCCGGACGACGCGGTGCACAGCGACGGATGGGCGCCGGCGCGAGGCGGGGCACGTCGCGCCCGCCTCGCCGAGGCCGGTCTCGTCGCGCCGCACTATCCCCGGCCGTACGGGCTGGCCGCCGGACCGCAGGAGCAGGCCGTGATCGCGGACGAATTCGCGCGCCGCGGCCTCGAACAGCCGACCACCGTCATCGGCGAGTGGGCCCTGCCCACCCTGCTGCTGCACGGCAGCGAGGACCAGCAGCGCCGCTTCGTCGCGCCCACCCTGCGCGGCGAGATCGTCTGGTGCCAGTTGTTCAGCGAACCGGGCGCCGGCTCGGACCTGGCCGGGTTGTCCACCCGGGCCCGCAAGGTGGACGGCGGCTGGATCCTCACCGGACAGAAGGTGTGGAATTCGATGGCGCACGAGGCGGATTGGGGTATCTGCCTGGCCCGCACCGATCCCGATGTGCCCAGGCACGAGGGCATCTCGTACTTCCTCGTCGACATGCGCAGCGACGGGCTCGACGTGCGGCCGCTGCGGCAGGCGACCGGGCGCGCGGAGTTCAACGAGGTGTTCTTCGACGACGTCTTCGTCCCCGACGACTGTCTGGTCTCCGAACCGGGGCAGGGCTGGCGCCTCGCGGTGACCACGCTCGCCAACGAACGGCTCAGCATGGGCACACAGCTCGCGCACGGCGCGGCCGCGCGGGTGCGCGACCTCGTCGAGTCGGGCCGCTACGCCGCCGGCCGCGACGACGCGTTGCGCGTCCTCGGCCGCAACACCGGCCGCGAGATGGCCCTGTCGGCGATGAACCTGCGCAGCGTGCTGCGACGGTTGTCCGGTCTCGACGCCGGCGCGGAGATCAGCGTCCAGAAGGTCTTCAGCGCCCTCGCCCAACGCGACGGCTCGCGCGGGCTGGTCTCGCTGCTCGGCCCGGTCGGCGCCGTCGACGACGACGGCCACATGCTCGACCACATCGGCCTGCCCGCGGTGCTGTTCGGCGGCGGCACCATCGAGATCCAGCTCAACGTGATCGCCCGTCGCGTGCTGGGACTGCCGCGCTGACACCGAATCCATCACACGAACCTGGAGGGGCCATGCACCCGGAACTGTCCGACAACTCACGTCGGCTCCGCACCGAACTGCGCAACTACTTCGCCGAGATCATCGACGACGACGACCGGCGCGCACTCGTCGATCAGACCGAGGGCGGTCCCGTGTTCGACCGCATCCTGCGGCGGATGGGCCGCGACGGGTGGCTCGGTCTCGGCTGGCCCACCGAATACGGCGGCCGGGGAGAGGATCCCGAGGCCCTGTACGTGTTCTACGACGAGGTGATCCGCGCCGGCGCACCGCTGTCGCTCGTCACCCTCAACACCGTCGCGCCGGCGCTGATGAAGCACGGTACCCAGGCGCAGAAGGACTTCTTTCTGCCGCCGATCCTGGCGGGCGAACTCATCTTCGCCATCGGCTACACCGAACCGAACGCGGGCACCGACCTCGCCTCGTTGCAGACCCGCGCCCGCATCGAGGGCGACGAACTGGTCATCAACGGCAACAAGATCTTCACCAGCGCCGGAGTCTACGCGGACTGGATCTGGCTGGCCGTCCGGACCGATCCGGACGCGCCGCGGCACGAGGGCATCTCGGTGGTGCTGGTACCGACGTCGGCGGCCGGGTTCTCGGTGACCGAGATCCACACCGTCGGTGGCATCAGCACCTCCGCCACCTACTACGACGACGTCCGCGTGCCGCTGACCAACGTCGTCGGCGAGCTGAACCAGGGCTGGGGCCTGATCACCAACCAGCTCAACCACGAGCGGGTGGCGCTCGCCGCCCGCGGTGGCATCGCGAACGAGTTGTACGACGCCGTCCTGGCCTGGGCGCAGTCCGAGCCCCTGGGCGCCGGGACGGTCTACGACCTGCCCTGGGTGCGCGCCAATCTGGCGGAGACGTACGCGCTGCTCAGCGCCGCCGATCTCGTCAACCTCCGGCTCGTCGCGGACGTCGCCGCGAACACCCTCGGCGGCGGTGATTCCGCGGCGGCGAAGATCTTCGGCACCGAGGCGGTCGTCACCGCCTACGGCAAGATGCAGGAGATCCTCGGCGTGCGGGGTCTGCTCCGGCCCGGCAGCCCCGGTGCCGTCCTCGAGGGACGCGTCGAAACCCTGGCGCGCAGAGCCCAGAACAACACCTTCGGCGGCGGCACCAATGAGGTGATGCGCGAGATCGTCGCCGCCAAGTGCCTCGGCATGACGCTCGCCGCCCGTCGCCGCACCGACGCCCCCACCAGCACGAGGAGCTGACATGGATTTCGAACTCGACGACGACCTGACGAGTGTGCAGGACCTGGCGTCCCAGCTCTTCCGGCAGCTCGCGCCGGTCGATCGGGTTGTCGAGGTGGAAAAGAACGAGGGCGGCTTCGACGCGAAGCTGTGGAGTGCCCTGGCCGACGCCGGTCTGCTCGGCATCGCGGTGCCGGAGGAGTCCGGTGGCGCCGGGATGGGCCTGCTCGGCCTGATCACGGTGCTCGAACAGCAGGGCCGGCACGTGGCGCCGGTACCGCTGTGGTCGGTGACGGCGGCCGCATCGGCGATCGTCCGTTTCGGCACGGCCGAACAGGTCGAACGCCTGGTCCCCGGCATCGTGGACGGATCCCGACCCGTCGTCGCGGCGTTCGATGCGCCCTACGGTGAACTCACCTCGCTGTCGGCGGTGAGCAAGGGCGACGACCTGGTCGTCAGCGGAACCGTCGCCGGTGTGCCCGCCGCAGCCGTGGCCGCCGCGACGATCGTTCCGGTCCGGTGCGACGACGGGTCGCTCGCCGTCGCGGTGATACCGACCGGGGCGGACGGGGTCACGGTGGAACCGGTCGCCGCAACCGACCGCGGCAGCCTCGCCCACGTCCGGTTCGACGACGTCGTGGTGCCCGCGTCCGATCGCCTGCCGGGCGACGGCGCGGAGACGGTCACCTGGGTGCGCCGCCGGATCCAGCTCGCGCTCGCCGCGGTGCAGCTGGGCGTGTGCGGGCAGGCGTTGAAGACGACGGCCGAATACACCTCGCAGCGAATCCAATTCGACCGTCCGCTGTCGACCAACCAGGCGGTGGCGGTGCGGGCCGCAGACGCCTACCTCGACACCGAGGCGATCCGGCTCACCACCCGGAGGGCGGCGTGGCTGCTCGACGCCGGACGGGAGCAGGAGGCCGAATCCGCGGTTCTCGTCGCCACATGGTGGGCGTCGCGCGGCGGTCTGCGGGTGGTGCACGCGACGCAGCACCTGCACGGCGGTATCGGTGCGGACGTGGACTACCCGATCCACCGCTACTTCCTGTGGGGACGGCAATTGTGCTTCACCCTCGGCGGTGCGGACGCCACCGCGGCCGAGCTGGGAGACGTCCTCGGATCCGCACCCGGAATCGGGGCGCCCGCATGACGAACGCCGGGCAGCTCGTCACCGGCGCGAGCCGCGGCACCGGCCGGGCGATCGCTCGAGATCCACTTCGGCGCGGACGAGGCGCGCCCGGCTGGTCGCGAACGCCCTGCACGAGGGCCCGCCCGACAGCGTGCACGGCGGGTTCAGCGCTCACCTGCTGGACTGCATGCTCGGCATCCTCATGCAGGCACGGGGCAGTCGTTCGCTGACGGCGTCGCTCGACCTGCGCTACCTGCGGCGCACGTCGCTCGACGAGCCGCTGGATCTGTATTCGCGGATCGTCGAGATCGAGGGCCGGAAGACCGTCGCCGGGGGTTGGATCGAATGCCGCGGTGAGTGCACGGTCGAGGCGCGGGGAGTGGTCGTCCGCGTCGAGGAATGACCGGTTCCGTCGACGGAACAGTGTGCAGGCAGCTCGAATTCGCGGCGCGCCGGACGACCTCCGGCGCGCCGCCACGTTCTAGTTCACGACACCCACGTGCGTTCGGTGCGACAGACGGGTCCGCGCGGTGGAACCGGGCCGGCCGGGTGTGAGCATCCGCGAGGTGCGGCGCGCGGTGGCCCAGACCATCGGTGCGATGTGGGCGAGTTCGATCGTTCCGCGGCACGCCACCGAGATCGCACCCACGACGCCGTCGGGACCGACAACCGGTGCGGCGACCGCGCTGATGGACATGGGGCACGCGTGGCCGGGCACGAACGCGAGACCCTGCCGCTGGCGCACCCGGTTCAGACGGTCGTGCAGTGTCGACAGGTCGGCCCGGGACCGTACGTGCGGTCCGGCCGTCATGAGGGCGTCGACCTTCTCCGGCTCGAGACCGGCGAGCAGCGCCCGTCCGCTGACGGTGCTCTCGGCCGGCAGCCGGGCCGCGACCTGGGAGGGGATGCCCGCGCTCGCCGTGCCCCCGATCCGGTCGAGGAAATAGACGGACGAGCCTTCGAGCACCGTCAGGTGCGCGACTCCGCCGGTGCCGATCTGCAGGTCGTTGAGCATCCCCGCCGCTGCGGCGCGCAGCTGCGAGTAGTCCCGGGGTCGGGCCATCGTCTGCATCCGCAGACCGGGGCCGTATCCGCGGGAGTCGTGTTCGACCCAGTGAAGGTCGACGAGCTGGGTGAGCAGGCGGAAGGCGGTCGAGCGGGGCAATCCGGTGGCGGCCGTGATCTCCTCGAGGAACATCCGGTCGGGACCGGATGCGAACACGTCGAGGATCTGGGTGAACCGTTCCGCCACGCTGGGGCGTTGCTCGCGCGGCATGTCCGACGTCGGAATCGAGTCACTACGCGTCACTGTCAATGTCTGGCCTCCTTCGGTGCAGTTTACCTAGCATTTGCTTGGTGCGCTATGCGGAATGCGGTGCACTCCCGTCAGGCGGGAACGGGCCGTGTCTGCTGTGACTGCTCTGATGTGATGCGCTCGTACAGAATCGAGGCGTTGCAGCCGCGGCGACATTTCCGCACCGGACGGTTCCCGGCGGTGCGTCGAACCGGACGGCAGGCGCCGCATGCTGCACACAGCGGAGGTGGACGGTGGAGACATTCACGGACGTACTGCTCGCGCGGCGAGGCGACCCGAAAGTCGGACTGCGTTTCGAGGGGAGGGACTGGACCTGGGACGAGGTGGTGTCCGAAAGCGCCTGTAGAGCAGCCGCTCTCGAGGCGATCGTGACCGACCCGGCCGGTCGGCAACGCCACGTCGGGGTCCTGCTGGACAACGTGCCCGATTTCGTGTTCTGGATAGGAGCCGGGGCGCTCGCCGGCGCCGTCGTAGTCGGAATCAACGCCAGCCGCGGCGGGCCCGAGATCGCTCACGACATCGCCCACGCGGACGTCGACCTCCTCGTCACCGAGAACCGGCTCGCGCACCTGGTCCACGGTGAGGAGCACGGCCTTGCGGAAGAGCGGATCCTGAACGTCGACTCGGACTCCTACGCCGAACTGCTCGCACCGTTCCGCGGCGTGGAGCCGCCCGCCGCGACACCGTCGCCTGAGCAACTTGCCCTTCTGCTGTTCAGTTCGGGATCGACCGGGGCGCCCAAGGCGGTCGTCGTCGGCCAGGGGCGACTCGGCCGGCTGATCGACGTTCTCGTCGACCGGACACAGATGCGCCGGGACTCGGTCGCCTACCTGTGCATGCCCTTGTTCCACGGCAATGCGCTCATGCTCAACCTGGGCACGGCGATGCGCGTGGGGGCCACGGTGGCGATGGTCCGCAAGTTCTCCGCCTCGCGTTTCGGGGACGACATCCACCGGTACGGCGCGACGTTCGTCAACTACGTCGGCCGGGCCCTGTCCTACGTGCTGAGCCGGCCCGAGGATCCCCGGGACCGGACGGGCACACTGGAACTGGCGTTCGGCACCGAGGCCTCCGAGGCCGACGTCACGCGTTTCGCCGAGCGATTCGGCTGCACGGTGATCGAGGGTTACGGCCTCAGTGAGGGAGTGTTCCGGATCAACCGCACGCCCGGGACTCCGCCGGGCTCGCTGGGCCTGCCCGCCGGCGACGCCGACGTCCGGATCCTGGACGAGGCGACCGGACACGAATGCCCACGCGCCCGGTTCGACGCCACCGGCCGGCTGACGAACCCCGAGGCGGTGGGGCAGATCGTCGCGGTGGGGGCTGCCGGCATGTTCGAGGGCTACTACAAGAACCCGGGGGCGATGGCGGACCGCGTCCGGGGCGACGACTTCTGGTCCGGGGATCTCGGATACCGGGATGCCGACGGGTACTTCTACTTCGCCGGCCGCTCCTCCGACTGGCTACGGGTCGACAGCGAGAACTTCTCCGCGGCACCGATCGAACGGATTCTGCAGCGTCATCCGGCGGTCCTGTCCGCCCCGGTCTTCGCGGTGCCCGATCCGGTCACCGGCGACCAGGTCATGTGTGTACTCGAACTGTCGCCCGGCGCGCACCTGGACGGGCGACAGTTCGGTTCGTTTCTCGCTGCGCAACCGGACATGGGCGACAAGTGGTGGCCGCGGTTCGTGCGGATCGTCGAGCGAATCCCGTTGACAGGCAGCAACAAGGTGAACAAGGCGCCGTTGCGGTCCGCGGCGTGGCGCACCGACGATCCGGTCCTGGTCCGGGTGGGACGAACCAGCGAGTACGTTCCGTTCGACGAGGACGCGCGGGACCGCCACGAGGCCGAGTTCGTCGCGCACGGCCGGGCAGGACTGCTTCCGGCCCGATCGGTGGCCGCAACCCCGGTCGCCTGACCGGAACGACGGCACCCCGAGCCGGGCGGGGCGATCGGCGAAGTACCCGGAGACCTGTGCCTCGAGTTCGTCGCCGGTGCCCGGGGAGCGGCCCGCTCGGTGCTCGGGGGGAGCGGCCCGCTCAGTGCTCGGGGGGAGCGGCCCGCTCAGTGCCGGGGGGAGCGGCCCGCTCAGTGCCCGGGCGTCCGGTACGCGGCGTTGCGATGCACCGCGTCGTCCATCTCCTGCGGGGTGAGCAGCCGGATCGGCACGGAACGCGCGATGCCGGACGCCCGGGTGCGGAACTCGAGCGTGGCCGCGGCGAGGTCGTCGGGCACCTCCCCGATGACGTAGAGGTCGTGCCCGCCGAGTGCGAAGTGCACGGACTCGACGCTGCCGCCCACGCTCTCGACCATCTCGGTGATGGCGGAACTACGGACGGAACCACCCTCGGAGAGCAGCCCCTGCGCGCCCTCCGGGGTGTAGGTGACCTGCCACAGGTACTTCGGCATGTTCTCAGCTCCTCGGCTGTCGGACCATTCCATGGTCGGGCTCGTGGACCCTCCCATCGTCGGCCCGGAGGCCCTGTCGCGGGATGGTTTCCGCCGGAACCGGCGTAGGTTCGTGATCGAACATCCGCCACCGTCCGCCGAGGAAAGGACCACGCCGTGCCCGAAGCCCCGCTGCCGCAGGCCGTCGCCGAGATGCTGGCCCAGCCGAATTACGCCACGATCAGCACGTTGCGCGCCGACGGACATCCGGTGTCGGTGCCCACCTGGTATCTGTTCGAGAACGGCCGCATCCTGGTCAACATGGACGGCGGTCGCACCCGCCTCGGGCACCTGCGGCGCGATCCCCGGGTCAGTCTCAGCGCCATGGACCCGACGGACTGGGTGACGCACGTGAGCATCCAGGGCCGGGTCACCGAGTTCGCCGACGACCCGGAACTGACCGACATCGACCGGATCGCGCGGCACTACACCGGCAAGCCGTACGGGGTGCGCAACCGGCCGCGGGTGAGTGCCTGGATCGACATCGACCGCTGGCACGCGTGGGGCCGGCTCAAGGACGTCGCCTGAGCCGGCCCCGGGCGGCCGGGCTCACACGAGCCCGGCCGCCTTGGCCACCTTGCGGATCTGGAAGGAAAGGACGATCAGCAGCACGCCGAAGAGGATCGCGTAGATGCCGAGCAACCAGATCAGGCTGATGATGCCGCTGCCCGGGAAGATCAGCAGCACGACGCCGAGCAGGACGGCGAGGATCCCGGCGAACAGCGACCATCCCCACCCGGAGTTCGGTACCTTCCGGAAGCTCAGCGCACCGATGATGCCGGTGACGCCGAAGAGGATCGCATAGAACGCGATGATGTACAGCACCACGAGCGCGGTGGCCGCCGGCCAGACGAGGGCGACGATGCCGGCGGCGATGGAGACCAAGCCCATCGCGAGCCACCATCCCCAGCCGTCGAGGCGGGCCCGGTCACGAATCGAGTGGTAGACGAGCACCACGCCGTCGACGATGGCATAGATGCCGAACACCACCACCAGGGCCCAGACGGTGATCCCGGGCCACACCAGGGCGACCACGCCGAACAACACGGCGAGGATGCCTCGGATCAGCACCAACCACCACATCTGTTTGAACAGGGGACTGAACTGATCGTTTGCGGTGAAAGCTCTCTCGGACACGGCCACTCCTAGGATGCGGTCTCGTAGTTCGGGCACAGCGTAGGCCCGTGCCGCGCCCGGCGCCTGCCGAACGACGATCCGATTCCCAGTCGTGACGAGCGTTACCGTGGACCGATGGCTCGGGTGCGGATCGGGATCTCCGGCTGGCGGTATGCCGAATGGCGCGGTGACTTCTACCCGGCGGGGCTGGTGCAGCGCCGCGAACTCGAGTACGCCGCGGAGCGGTTCGGATCGATCGAGATCAACGGCACCTTCTATGCGCTGCAGCGACCGTCGAGCTTCCTGCGGTGGCGGGACGAGACACCGGACGGGTTCGTCTTCGCCGTCAAGGGCGGCCGGTACGTCACCCACATGAAGCGCCTCGTCGACGTGGACGACGCCCTCGCCAACTTCTTCGCCTCCGGTGTGCTCGCCCTCGGTCCCAAGCTCGGACCGGTGCTGTGGCAACTGCCCCCCACTCTGGCATTCGAGCCGGACCGCCTCGGCGCATTTCTCACGAGCCTGCCCGCGTCGACGCGCGAGGCCGCGGCGCTCGCGGCGCGGCACACGGACAAGGTGCGCGAGGACCGGGTGTGGACCGAGATCGACGCGGACCGGCCGATCCGGTACGCGCTCGAGGTGCGCCACCCCAGCTTCGCCGACGAGGAGGCGGCCGCCCTGCTCCGCCGGCTCGACGTCGCCCTCGTCGTCGCGGACACCGCGGGCCGCTTCCCGTTCCTCACCGAGGCCACCACCGATTTCGTCTACCTGCGGTTGCACGGCGACACCGAGCTGTACGCCAGCGGCTACACCCCCGAGGCGCTGGACGAGTGGGCGGCCCGGATCCGCGGTTGGCGCTCCGAGGGGCGCGACGTGTACGTGTACTTCGACAACGACATCAAGGGCTACGCGCCGTCGGACGCGCTCGAGCTACAACGCCGGGTGTGACACGGATGTCGGTGCCGGCTGGCAGGCTGGCGCCGACACGTCGGCAACCCCAGGAGGACATCGTGTGGCCAACGCAGTGGCCGGAGATCGCACGCGACGTTGCGGATCACACCGCGACCGCGCTCGCCGCGGCCCGGGCGCAGTCGGTGCCGGCGTGGGAGGACGCGGTGGCCGAGCTCGCCGCGTTGCCGTACGAGCAGGTCGCCGGGGTACACGCGACGATGATGCGGGAACTGCTCGAGGAGTTGCATCCGGACGGGCTGACCGGTGAGGACGTGCAGGCGGTGCTGGAGCGCAGCGCGCGCACGGCGTCGACGTGGCTGCCGTCGCTGCAGCCGGACACGCTGGTCGCGGTGCTCACCGGCACGCTCGGGGTGTCCGATCCCGACGCGCCGAAGGCTCGCCCCGACGAGTACCTGCGGGCGGGGCTGGTCGTGCTCGCGGATCTGCTCGCGGCACGCCGGGCGGGTCCCGAGCTCTACCTGCGCCGCGCGCTGGGCGAGATCGAACGCGCAGAGACGATCGAGCTGCCCTGACGTCCCGGATCAGGGCCGGGTCTGCGCCTCGACCTCGCGGGTGAGGCGCCGCAGCAGAGCGGTGAGGGTGTCGAGTTCGCCGTCGGTGAATCCGTCGAGCAGGTGGCGTTCCCGGGTGAGGCGGCGCGGGAACTCGGTGTCGACCACGGCTCGCCCCGCATCGGTGAGTGCGAGCAGGACCACGCGACCGTCCCGCTCGAAGCGCTGACGTTCGACGAGGCCGAGTCCGACGAGGCGGTCCGCGTGCTTGGTGGTGGAAGCGCCACTCAGTCCGGTGACGGAGGTGACTTCGCTGGCGCGCAGCGGTGATTCGCTGCGGGCGAGGGCGCACAGCACCTCGAATTCGGGGCGCGTGACGCCGCTGGGGACGAGTTCGCGGTCCAGTTGGGCGAGCACCAGGGAGCTGATCCGCGTGATGCGGCCGACGACGTCGATGGGTCGCGTGTCGATGTCGGGGTACGTCTCGGCCCAGCCGACCCGCACGCGGTCGACGAAGTCCTCGGGCTGGGTGGCGTCCGTCATGGGCCCATTCTAGCGATGAGTCTCACAATCGATTTATATTTAATTTATACGTGAAGTATCTACACTGGGGGAGTGCCCCTCGCTACCTCTGTCCCGGACCGCAGCCGCCTCCGTCACTCGCGGATCGCCCTCGCGCACTCCCTCTCGCCGACGGCGTGGCGCGAGTCGCTCGAGTTCCGCAGTGCGGACGCCACGCGCGCTCCGGCGCTGCGCGTCGGGGCGGCAGTTCTCGTAGTCCTCGTCGCGGGAGGGCTGCTGGATCTGCCGCATCCGGCCGGCTTCGCCGCCCTCGGTGCACTCGCCTCGGCGTTCGGCCGGCACGAGCCCTACTCGCAGCAGGCCGGCAAGATCGCGGTGGTCGGCCTCGGGGTGGTCGGGTACGCCGCACTCGGTGCCGCCGTGGGGACCACCGGTGCGGCCATGTGGACGCAGATCGCGGTGCTCTCCGTCGCGGCCGCGATCGCCTTCTGGATCCTCGGCGCCTTCCGGCTGTCCGGCCCCGGCCCGGTGATCCTCATCTTCGCCGCGGCCGGTGCCGCCGGATTCGCCCGCACCGCCGTAGACGTGCGCGACGTGGTCGTCGCGACGGCCCTCGGCGCGCTCGTCGGCTGGGCCGTCGCGATGCTGCCCGCGCTGCATCACCCGCACGGTCCCGCCCGGCTCGCCGTGGCCCGGGCCCTGGCGGCGGTCGCGGCGATCGAACGCGACGGCGAACGGGCCGTGCCGGGCGCCCGGGCGGCGATCGCCCGCGCCCACGAGGTTCTCGCGCTCGGATTCAGCCGGACCGACCGGCACACCCACGAACTGCTCGCGCTGCTCGACGCGGCCGAGACGGTCGTCGACGGGGCCGCATCCGGCGTCGCGGCCGATCGCGTCGCCGAATTCGCCCTGTTCGAGGCCGAGCTGCGAAAGGTGCGGCGCGACATCGCGATTCCTCGCGTCGATGCGGCTGGGGCGCCGGTCCTCGCGCGGCCCGCCGGGTTCGCGCGAGAGGGATTCGCCCGGTTGCGCGATCGCGCGCTTCTCGTCGGCGCGGGCCGGGTGCTGCTCGCCGCGCTGATCGCGGGTTGGTTCGCCGAGGCCGCCGGTCTACAGCACCCGCTGTGGGCGACGATGGGCGCGATGGCCGCGTTGCAGGGGGCCAACTACCGGAACACCGTGCAGCGCGCGATCCAGCGGTTGCTCGGCAACGTCGCAGGCGCGGTGCTCGCCGCCGCGCTGCTCGCGCTGTCCCTCGACTACTGGCCGTACGCGCTGGCCATCGTCGTCCTGCAGACGGTGGCGGAACTGTACGTGATGAAGAACTACGCAGCGACCTCCGTCGCGGTGACCGCGATGGCACTGCTCCTCACCGGTCTCGGGGCGTCCGTCGGGCCGGAGATCGCGCTGAGCCGGATCGCCGACACCCTCGTCGGTGTGGTGGTCGGCGTGCTCGTCGCGGCCGCGACGATCGACCGCGCCGACCGGCATCACCTCACGGCAGCGCCGGCGCGCTGAGTGAGCCCCGCGCGGCGGCGCTGCGTGACCCCGCGGATCGCGGGTCACCCGTTAGCATCGGCGCATGCGCGTGCGCCGGATCGTCGACCTGAGCCGCACCGTCTCCGGCGACACCCAGGTCTACCCGGGCGATCCCGTGCCGGTGCTGACGCCGCACGCGACGCTCGAGCGCGACGGGTACAACCTGCTGCGGGTGGAGATCGGCTCGCAGACCGGAACGCACGTCGACGCCCCGCTGCACATGCGCGCCGGGGCCGCGCCGATCGACCGGGTGCCGCTCGAACATTTCGTGGGTCGCGGGATCGTCCTGGACGTGCGGGGCCTGCCGCCGCGCACCGCGGTGACGCGGCGGCACGTCGTCGACGGAGTGGCCGGCGGACCGGACCCGGGCCCCGGCGACATCGTCCTCCTGCATACCGGGTGGGCCGAGCACTACGGCACCGATGCTTACTTCGAGCACCCCTGTCTGTCGGAGGACGCGTGCCGGTGGCTGCTCGGGCGGGGCGTGCGCACCATCGGCCTCGACGCCCCGAGCATCGATTCCGCCCTCGGCAGTGACTATCCCGCGCATCGCCTCGTCGCCGAGGCCGGCGGCATCGTGTGCGAGAACCTGTGCAACCTCGAACTCGTCGACTTTCCCGATCCGCTGATCAGTCTTCTTCCGCTGCGGCTGCGGGACGCGGACGGCGCCCCGGTGCGGGCCGTGGCGATCGCGCTCGAGCCGTGATCAGGGCACCTGCGTCGCGACGATGCGTGCGGTGCCGTACGCCGCGGTACCGAGCGTGACGACCGCGAACGCCACGATCCATACCGCCGTCGGCACCCGGGTGAGCCACCGCAGCTGATCCGCGTCGGAGCCGTGCCCGCGGCCGCGCCGGTGGGTGCGCGCCAGTTCGAGCACCGGCCGGGTGGCGCCGAACAGCAGCACCCAGGTGGTCAGGTACGCGACGGTGTAGCGCACCAGCTCGTCGCCGTAGTAGGCGGCGGTCCCGATCACCGCGCCGGCCGCCAGCACCGAGACGAATCCGAAGAAGTTGCGGATCAACAGGATCAGCAGGGCGAGCGCGGCCAGCACGGACCACAGCACCGCCGCGGGCCGGTCGACGGTGAGCAGGGTCGCGGCCACGAACCCGAGCACGGCCGGGCCGGTGTACCCGGCGAACGCGGTGGCGATCATGCCCGGCCCGCGTGGGTTGCCGGAGGACACGGTCACGCCCGAGGTGTCGCTGTGCAGGCGGATGCCCGCCAGCTGCCGGCCCACGAGCCGTGCGACGAGCGCGTGCGAGCCCTCGTGTGCCTGGGTGATCACATGCCGCGTCACCAGCCACAGCGGGCGCACCGTCACCAGCACCAGCGCGACGGTGGCGGTGAGGGCGACGAGCAGGGGCGGCGCGGGCTCGCTCACCGCGGAGACGGCGTGCCATCCGGCGCGGACCGCCGACCCGAAGGACTCGAGTGGCGTGGACGGATCGGCCTCAGGGTCCACGGTCGGCACCTTTCTCTCGGGAGTCCGCCATCGTACGGTCCGGCAATTCGCTCCACGGGCGCCGGGAATGTGCCACTCTCTATAGGGGCTAATCATTCATATCAATAGGGAGGCCGGGTGTCGGTCGAGGTTCTGGAAAGGCGCCGGGTGGCTCGGCCGTCGTGGATCGCACTGTCGGTGTTCCTCGTGTTCGCGGCGAGCAATGCCCCGGCTCCGCTGTATGTGGTCTGGCAGCGCGAGATGGGTTTTCCACCCAGCACGGTCAGCCTGATCTTCGTCAGTTACATAGTCGGGTCGGTCGTGGCGCTGGTGTTCGGTGGCCGCGCTTCGGACCGATTCGGACGTCGGGCCGTCCTGCTGCCCGCCCTGGGTCTCGCGATCGTGGCCTGCCTCGTGTTCGCGACGGCCCGCACGCCCCTGTGGCTGGAGGCGGGGCGGTTCTTCATCGGCCTCGCATCCGGGGCGTTCGGCGCGGCGGGGTCGGCGGCGATCGCCGACGCGTTCGGCCCCGGCCGCGGAGCGCGTGCCGCGCTGTACGCGAGCGCGGCACCCGTCGCCGGGTCGGCCGTGGGGCCGCTGCTCTCCGGGGTGCTGGCCGACGTCGCGCCGGCGCCCACACGGCTGGTCTTCCTGGTGCTGATCGTTCCGCTGGCGGCGGCCGCGATACCGCTGACCGCCGTCGGCGGTCGTCCGGCCGGGGTGGGCGGTCGCTGGGTGCAGCTGCCGAGCATCCCGCGCGAGATCGCGGGAACCGTGCTGCTGTCCATGGCTGTGGCCGGCAGCCCCTTCGCGCTGGCGGGGCTGTTCATCTCGCTCGGCCCGGCGTTGATCGCCGACCTGCTCGGCAACGACACGCGAACCCTGGCCGGCGCGGTGTCGTTCGTGGTCTTCGGGGCCGGGGCCGGGGCGCAGTTCCTCGTCCGCCGGATGAGCATCTACCGGGTCGCGGTGGTCGGGCTCTCGGTTTCCGCGCTGGCCGCGGTGCTCATCGCCGTCGCCGTCGGCGCCGCCTCGGTGCCCGTCATCGTCGTGGCCGCGATCGCGGCAGGCCTGGGTCAGAGCCTGGCACAGCTCGCCGGGCTCACCCTCGCGCGTGGGTATGCGCCGGAGGGGCGGACCGCCGAAGTGGTGTCCATGGTGTGGCTCGCCGGATACGCCACCGTCGGGTCGGGGATCCTCGGGCTGGGATTCCTGGCGGACGGAATCGGCTTGCGCCCGGCGACTTACGCCTTCTGCGGGTTCTTCCTGGCCTGCGTCTGCGGTGCCGAGGTCGCGGTGGTGCGTCGCCGGCCGGTCGTCGAGGCACTCGGAGCGGACACCCATTGACACCCGACAATCAATGAATATGATTATGACCTAAATCACGCGGTCATCGAATCGGAGGAGTGTGCAGTGACCTACACCATCACCGAGCCCTGTGTCGACGTCCTCGACAAGGCCTGCATCGAGGAGTGTCCGGTGGACTGCATCTACGAGGGCGGCCGGATGATGTACATCAACCCGGAGGAATGCGTCGACTGCGGCGCCTGCGAACCCGTCTGCCCCGTGGAGGCGATCTTCTTCGAGGACGACGTCCCCGAGGATCGCGCCGGGTACACGCAGATCAACGCCGACTTCTTCGCCGAGATCGGCTCACCGGGCGGCGCTTCCAAGATCGGAAAGACCGACTACGACCCACCGCTCGTGAAGAGTCTGCCCGTACGGGCATGATCGCGGTCCGGGCTCCGCGACCCGGCCGGGGACCGGTGCTCCTGGGCGCCGCGGTGGCGGCCGCATTCACGTTCGCCGTCGTCGGGTCCAACATTCCGGGCCCGATCCTGCCGTTGTACGAGGACCATCTGGGCCTGTCCCCGTTCGTGCTGGCCGCCCTGTTCGTGACGTACTTCGTCGCCCTGGTGTCGATGTTCCTGGTCGTGAGCAGGACCGCGCTCGGACGGTTCGCGTGGGCCGTCCTGCCGGGTGCGCTCGTCGTCGGGGTCCTCGGCGACGTCGCCCTGTGGTCCGGTGCCGACACCGCCGGGCTGCTCTTCGTCGGCCGTGCCCTGACCGGAACGTGTGTCGGGCTCGCCACCGGATCCGCCGCCACGCTCGCCGTGGCGGCGCGCGGCGACGCGGGCCGCACCCTTGCGGCGACCGGCGCGATCGCCGGCTCGTTCCTCGGCCTGATCGCCGCGGCCACCGTCGCCCAATTGCTGCCGGAGCCCACCGTTCTCATCTATCGGCTGCACGCCGTCTCCCTCGTGCTCTCGGGACTGCTGCTCGCCGCCGCGCTGTGGGGGAACAGGCGCCGGCTCTCCGCGCTCCGGCATGCCGAGCCCCCGCGCCCGGCGGGGCCCGTTCCGGCCGGCGCGGGCGCCGCGTTCGACCGGAACAGGTTGCCCGCCTACGGATTGGGTGCGGCCGGGTGGACGGTCGGCGGCATCGCCGTCGGCGTGCTGCCGTCGGCGTTGCGCGACGGGATCGGGTCCGAGCTGCTGGTGGTCGGCGTCCTCGCCGCCATCATCCTGCTCGTCACGGCCTGGTTGGGCCCCTACCTCGCCCGGGCCGCAGGCCGTTCCCCGGGGCCCCAGCTGTGTCTGCTCCTGCTCGCCGGTGGTGGCGTGTTCGTCGCCGCCGGCCTCGTCGCCCGCACGCTGTGGCCGGTACTGGCCGGCAGCTTCCTGTGGGGCATCGGGCAGGGCTTCGCATACGCGCAGGGCCTCATCCTGCTCACCGTCGGCATGACGCCGGTGGAGCAGGGGAGGAGCACGTCGCTGTACGCGTGTTCGTCGTACGGCTTCGCGGCGGTGATGATCCTGGTGGCCGGCGCCTTCTCGTCGGCGTGGGGATACTCCTACGGATCCGCCGGTGCGGTAACGATTTTTGTCCTCTTCTGTGTGGCCGTCGCGGGGGCGGGACGGGGTCGGTGGACACCGGCCGTCGCCGTGGACCCCGTACGCGTCCCCGCCCGCAAATAATTCCTGCGCATATCCGGATCGACCTCTGGACATTTCGTCGGCGTGGCTCTACTGTGACGGGCATCACGACTAATGATGCATATCATTCGACCGGAAGGTGCACACATGTCTCGAGTCGACCGGAAAGTCCGGCGTCGTCTGCTCGGAGCCGCGAGCGCGTTCGGCGTCCTGTTCACGGCCGCCTGCGGCTCCGGCGGAAACGGCACCGTCGCCGACGGTGACCTGCCGGCCGAGATCAAGGTCGTCTCCGTGACCGACCAGACCGGCACCACGGCGTACGTCGGCAACAGCCAGCTCAAGGGCATCGAACTCGCGATCCAGGAGATCAACGAGCAGAATTACCTGGGTGACTCGAAGATCGTTCTGCAGAAGCGTGATTCGGCGAGCGATACGCAGACCGCGGTCAGCCAGGCCACCGAGACGCTGACCGACAAGAGTGTCAGCGCCCTACTCGGACCGGTGCTCAGCGCCCATGCCGTCGCGATCGCCCCGCTCGTGGAACGGGCCGGGCTGCCGACGATCTTCACCCAGTCCGGCAGCGAGGGCGTCGTCATCGGCGACTACACCTACCGCGCGACGGCTCCGATGGAGACCTACTTCGTCAAGGCGCTCGAGCGGCTGCAGCAGCAGGGTGTGAAGACCGTGAGCGTGCTCTACAACGCGGGCAACGTCACCCTCGCCGGACTCGGTGAGAAGACCATCCCCGAGGGCCAGGAGAAGTACGGCTACCGGATCCTGTCGAGCACCTCCGTCCAGGCCACCACGCAGGACTTCGGCACCACCGCAACGAAGATCGCCGGTGAGAAGCCCGACGCGGTCATCGTCCTGCTCGTCGGCGCCGGCAACTCCACGGCCATGTCGCAGCTGCGCCAGGCCGGCTACACCGGCACCGTGGTGGGCAACCCCGCCGCCGGCGCGGGCAACCTCGCACCCGCCGGTGCCGCGGGCGCGGGCATGTACTGGGCCACCGACTTCAGCTTCCACCAGAAGGACGAGTCCTCGCAGCAGTTCGTCGAGGCGTACCGCGCCGAGTACAACGGGGAGAATCCGCTCAACTACGCGGCCGAGGGCTACGACGCGACCTGGATGCTCGCCCACGCTGCCAAGAACGCCGGCGGTGCGTCCCGCGACGACCTGCAGCGCGGCCTCGAGCAGGTCGTGGCCGAGGGCTTCGACGGCGCGCTCGGCCCGGTGCGCTTCGAAGGCAACGACATGCGCGTCAACGGCGTGCTCGTGGAATGGAACGGCACGGAAGAAGTGCTGATCGACGACCAGGAATCGGCGAAGTAGTGCGGATCGCTCCGCACCTGTGCACCAAGGAGTTCGACGAATGACCGGAAGAACATCGCACCGCCGCCGGGGAATCCCGGCCGGAGGAAGGCAGGCGTCATGTCACAGCTGGTGATCGACGCGCTCGTGCTCGGCTCCATCTACCTGCTCTTCTGCCTGGGAATGAGCATCTCCTGGGGAACGATCGACATCCTCAACTTCGCCCACGGCGGGATCTTCATGTTCTCCGCGTTCGTGGCCTCCCAGATCGTGTCCAACGTCGGTCTCGGGCTCGTCACGGTCTGCCTGATCTCCGTCGTGGTCGGGGCGGCGCTCTCGGCGGCCATCGACGTCTTCGCGTTCCAGCCGATCCTGCGACGGGCCAAGAACCAGCGGACCGCCGAACTGCAGATCCTCATCGGCGGCATCGGAATCGGCACCATCCCGGTCGCCGTCGTGCAGTTCCGCACGCTGAGCGAGCCGTTCGGCTTCGTGGGCAGCTCGTACGAGACGTCGGTCTACACCGTCGGCGACCTGCGACTGACGAGCACGGGCCTGATCGTGCTCGGCTGCGCGCTGATCCTCACGCTGGCGATCTCCTTCTGGCTCAAGAACACCAGCCACGGGCTCGCCCTGCGGGCCATCGGCGTGGACTCGGAGACCGCCGAACTGATGGGCGTCAAGCGGCGCCAGCTGTCGCTGCTGACGATGGCGGTGTCGGGCGGCCTCGCCGGCCTCGCCGGTGCCCTGCTCACGTACAACCTCGGCGCCATCACCGCCGAGAGCGGTGAGACCCTCCTCATCAAGGCGTTCGCCATCATCATCCTCGGCGGCGTGGGCAGCACCGGCGGCGCCGCGCTCGGCGCGATGGTGCTCGCGTTCTCCGAGGTCCTGGTGCTCCGCTACACCGGCGGCGGCTGGGTCGACGCCGTCGGCTTCGGCCTCATCCTCGTGGTTCTGCTGCTGCGGCCGCAGGGCATCTTCGGAAGGAAGGAGGTGCGACGGGTATGAGCGACTTCTACTTCTCCAACATCGTCCTCATCCAGAGCACGTTCACGGTGCTGCTCCTCGCCCTGAGCATCCAGATCCAGTTCCGGATGGGAGTGTTCTCCTTCGCCGGCGCCGCCTTCTACGGCATGGGCAGCTACGGCGCCGCAATCTTCGTGCTGCACTACGGATTCGACGCAATCTCCGCGACCGCCGCCATCGTCGTGATCTGCGCGGTCATCGGATACCTGCTCTCGCTGATCCTGCAGCGCCTCGCCGGCCTGTACCTGGCCATGGCCACCGTCGCGTTCGTCATGATCGTCACCGTCGTCGCCCACAACGGCGGCGAGCTCACCGGCGGCTCGGTCGGCCTGTTCGGCGTTCTCACCACCCCGGAGATCTCCGTCCCGCACCTGGCCGTCGTCTGTGCCGCCGTCGTCGCGGCGATGATCCTCAGCGAGCGCGGCCGCATGGGCCGGCGCATCGAGGCGGTCCGCGAAGACCCGGAACTCGCCTCGGCCATGGGCATCAACGTCGCCCGCTACCGCCGGATGTCCTTCGTGATCAGCGGTGTGCTCGGCGCGCTCGGAGGCGCCCTGAACATCCTGATGATGACGGCCATCGCCCCGGAGAACATCGGCTTCCCGTTGATCGTGCTCGCGCTGACGATCATCATCGTCGGTGGCTCCCGGTCCTGGCTCGGTGTGCTCATCGGCGCCCTCATCTTCACGTGGCTTCCGGTGATGCTGGAGCAGGTGGGCACCTACCAGAGCATCGTCTACGGCATCATCGTCGCCATCGCCGCGATCTTCATGCCCGGCGGCATCACCGGCGTCGTCACCGACCTGTACCGTCGCCGCCTCGCCCGTCGCGACAGCGCGGCCCTCGAGGACGCGGCTGCCGCGGAACGTCTCGCCGACGCGGCCGACGACGAGGCCGCCGCAGAACTCGGCGCCGAACTCGCGGGCACCGGTGCCCACTCCGCCTCGACAGGAGAAACGCGATGACCACCGAAGTCGCTCCCCAGGAGGGCGTTCCCGGCCGGGTTCCGGATCAGGTGCTACGCATCGAGGATCTCGCGGTCCACTTCGGCGGCATCAAGGCCGTCGACGGCATCACCCTGGGCCTCGAGCGCGGCCTGATCTCCGGCATCCTCGGACCCAACGGGTCGGGCAAGAGCACCCTGCTCGGCGCCGTCACCCGGCTCACGCCCCTGACCCGCGGATCGATGCACTTCGAGGGGCGGGACTTCTCCGGCGTCCAACCCGAGCAGGTGGCGCGGCTCGGCATCGGGCGCACCTTCCAGACCGTCCGTCTCCTCGACGATCTCACCGTGCACGAGAACGTCGAACTCGGGCACGACCTGATCGCGGGACCGCGACGGTGGTGGCGACGGGTCGACAGCACCGAACGCGACGCCGCCGAGGCGGCCGTGCGCACCGCCCTCGAGCGCACCGGGCTCGACGGCAAGGAGAAGCTGCGCCCCGGCCAGCTCTCGTACGGCCTGCAGCGCCGGGTGGAGATCGCCCGCGCCATCGTGATGTCCCCGAAGCTGCTGCTGCTCGACGAACCCACCGCCGGCATGAACCGCTTCGAACGCGAGGAGATCGGCGGGCTGATGTCCGACCTGCGCTCGGAAGGACTCACCCAGCTGATCGTCGAACACGACGTGCAGATGATGGTGGACGTCTGCGATCACCTCTTCGCCATGAACTCCGGACAGCTCATCGCCTCCGGTTCCCCCGCCGACGTGGTGCGTGATCCGGCGGTGCGCGAGGCCTATCTCGGAAAGCAGGACAACGATGATCGAGATTCGTGATCTGCACGTCGATTACGGCAAGGTCAGTGCCGTGCGCGGGGTGTCCGTCACCGCGCGGCCGGGCCGGGTGACGCTCGTCCTCGGCGCCAACGGCGCCGGCAAGACCACCACCCTCCGCACCGTCGCGGGGCTGACCACGCCCAGTTCCGGGGACGTGCTTCTGGACGGCGAGTCGATCAAGGGATGGCCCGCCCACAAGATCCTCAAGCGGGGCATCTCGCTGGTTCCCGAGGGCCGCAAGGTGTTCGGCTCGCTCACCGTCCACGAGAACCTCAAGATCGGGGGCCTGGTGGCGTCGAAGAAGGCCCGCGAGGAATCGATGCGGACCGTGTTCGAGATGTTCCCCATCCTCGAGGAGCGGCAGTCCGGCCCCGCCGGCCTGCTCAGCGGCGGCGAGCAGCAGATGCTCGCCTTCGGCCGCAGCCTCATGTCGCAGCCCGGGTACATCCTCATGGACGAGCCGTCGATGGGTCTGGCCCCCGCCGTGGTCGACCGGGTCATGGCCAGCGTGCGCAGCATCGCCGACCGTGGCATCGGCGTCCTCATGGTCGAACAGAACGCCGAGGCCGGCATGAAGATCGCGGACGACGTCGTCGTCGTCAACCGCGGCGAATCCGTGTACTCCGGACCGGTCGACGAGGCGCGGAACCACTCGTCCGTGGTGCTGGCCTTCCTCGGTGAAGCCGCGCTCACCGGAACCGACAACTGAACCGAGAACGGAAGAGAATGAAGAACAAGCGCATTGCCGTCGCCGCATTGGCCGGTGTCGCCGGGCTCGCCCTGACCACCGCGTGCGGCTCGGGCGGCGGCGGAACCGTGGGGTCCGGCGAGATGCCCGGCGAGATCAAGATCGTGTCCGTGACCGACAAGACCGGTCTGACCGCCTTCGGTGGCCTGCCCCAGTTCCGGGGTATCGAACTCGCCGTCGAACAGGTCAACAGCAGTGGGTTCCTCGGTGAGTCGAAGCTCGTGCTCGAGAGCCGCGATGCGGCCAGCGACACGCAGACCGCTGTGAGCCAGGCGACCGAAGCGACCGCGGACCGGTCGGTCAGCGCCCTGCTCGGCGGCATCTCCAGTGCCCAGGCGATCGCGATCTCGCCGCTCGTCGACCGGGCGAAGCTGCCGACCGTCTACACGCAGTCCGCCAGCGACGGTGTGCTCGGCGGCGACTACACCTTCCGGGCGACCCCGCCGCAGACCACGCACATCGGCACCTCCCTGGCTCATCTCGAGGACCTCGGCGTCGAGCGGGTCAGCGTGTTGTTCAACGCGGCCAACCCGGCCCTCGCGGAGATGGCGGAGAAGAACCTTCCCGAGGGGCAGGCCGAGCACGGCTACCAGATCGTCTCGACCACGTCCGTGCAGAACACCACCCAGGACTTCGCGTCCTCGGCGACGAAGATCGCCGGGGAACGGCCCGACGCCGTGGCGATGCTCCTCACCGGCGCCCAGAACGCCACGGCCATGCGGCAGTTGCGCCAGGCCGGATACACGGGACCGGTGCTCGGCCAGACCGGTGCAGGCGCGAAGAACCTCGTCCCGGCGGGGGCTGACGGCGCCGGCATGTTCTGGACCGCCAACTTCACACTCGACCAGCCGGCGGCGTCGTCCCAGGAGTTCGTCGCGGCGTATCGGGCGAAGTACAACGAGGACCCGCTGAACTACGCGGCCGAGGGATACGACGCCGCGTGGCTGCTGGCGCGCGCGATCAAGGCCTCCGGCGGTGCGTCCCGCGAGGACATCCAGCGTGGTCTCGAGCAGGTCACCGCCGAAGGATTCGACGGTGCACAGGGCGAGATCACGTTCGAGGGTCACGACATGCGTACCCCGGGCGTGCTCGTCGAATGGGACGGCAGCCGTGAGGTGGTCGTCGCCAAGCCGTCGGCCTGATTCATCCTGTGGCCGAATGTCACACCGCTTCGATCAGGGCTGACTCAGGTGGTCCATGCGACACGCTCCCTGACCAGGGGAGATGTCAGTGGGTCGAGCAGCACGAGAGGCGAAGAAGGCTAGGTTCTTCGCCATGCGCATGACGAAGGTGTCGATCGCCAAGGCCGCAGCCGCGGTCGGTGTCAGCCGACAAACCGGCTACCGGTGGGAGGACGAGGCCAACGGCACCGTCCGCCGTGCCCCGCACTGGGAGCACGGCGGACGGTCGTTGTCCCTGGGCGAGCGGGAGCTTGTCGCCCTCGGACTCGCCCGCAACGAGTCGGTCCAGACGATCGCCGCGCACCTGGGCCGGCACCGGTCGGTGATCTACCGGGAGATCGAACGCAACAGCAACCGCGACGGTAGCTACCGCGCCGTGTCGGCCCACGCGCGGGCCTGGACCCGAGCACTGCGACCGAAAGTCGCCAAGCTGATGGCCGCACCCGAGTTGCGCGCGTATGTCGTCGCCAAGCTGAAGCTGCGCTGGTCCCCGCAGCAGATCTCGGCCAGGCTGGTGGTCGACTTCCCCGACCGAGCGGAGATGCGGGTGTCCCACGAAACCATCTACCAGGCCGTGTATGTGCAACTGAAAGGCGAACTGCGAAAAGAGCTTTCGGAGTATCTGCGGCGCCGGCACACCCGTCGGGTGCCGCAGGGGCGAGTGCCGAGCAGTGCCCGCCATATTCCCGACAAGATCCTCATCTCCCAGCGGCCCGCCGAGGTCGAGGACCGGGCGGTGCCCGGGCACTGGGAGGGAGATCTGATCATGGGGGCGCGCAACCGCTCGGCGATCGGCACCCTGGTCGAGCGCACCACCCGGTACGTGGTGTTGCTGCACCTGCCGAAGGTCCGCGACGTGTCCGGCGTCCGCGATGCGATGATCGCCGCGATGCGGTCGTTGCCGGAGGTGATGCAGCGGTCGGTGACCTGGGATCAGGGCCACGAGATGCGTGCTCATGCCCAGATCACCATGGCCACCGACGTCGCTGTCTACTTCTGCGATCCGCACTCGCCGTGGCAGCGCGGCACCAACGAGAACACCAACGGTCTGCTCCGGCAGTACTTCCCCAAGGGCACCGACCTGTCGGTGTACACGCCCGAGGACCTGCAGCAGGTCCAGGACGAGTTCAACGGCCGCCCCCGGCAGACGCTACGCTGGCGCACGCCAACCGAAGCGTTCACCGAGCTTGTCGCATCGGCCGCCTGAAACCGCCCAGATCGAAGCGGTGTGACATTCGGTCCTTCGGCACACGAATGCGAGCGGGGCCCGGGAATTGATCCCGGGCCCCGCTCGTCGTTCCGCTGGGTCAGCGTCCCTGCCAGACGGGTTCGCGCTTCTCCTTGAACGCCAGCGCGCCTTCCTTCGCGTCGGCGGAGGAACGCACCGGCTCGTAGATCTCGCGCATGCGCTCGAACTCCTCCTCGTTGGACCAGTCCCGGGCCTGCGCGATGATCTGCTTGGTGGCGCGCAGTGCGAGCGGGCCGTTCTTCGCGATGGTCTTCGCCAGGGCGATCGCCTCGGTCAGCGCCTGCCCCTCGGGCACGAGGCGGTTGAGCAGCTTCGCCTCGTACGCGGTCTGCGCCGAGAAGTACTCACCGGTGAGGCACCATTCGACGGCGAGCTGGTGCGGGACGCGGCGTGGCAGCCGCAGGAGTCCGCCGCCACCGGCCAGCAGGCCGCGCTTGACCTCGGGCAGGCCGAAGACGGCTGTCTCGGAGGCGACGATGAGGTCGCAGGCGAGCACGATCTCGAACCCGCCGGCCACGGCGTGTCCCTCGACCGCCGCGACGAGCGGCTTGGCCGGGGACTTCTCGGTGATGCCCGCGAAGCCGCGACCCTCGACGGAGGGGCGTTCGCCGGCGAGGAAGGCCTTCAGATCCATCCCGGTGCAGAAGGTCTTGCCGGCGCCGGTGATCACGCCGGCGACGAGATCGTCGCGGGCGTCGAGTTCGTCGAGGGCGGCGGCGACGGCGACGGCGGTCTCGGTGTTGATCGCGTTACGCACCTCGGGCCGGTTGATCGTGATGATCTGCACGCCGTCGGACTGTTCGACGTGTACGGGGGTGTCCATGGCTGTCTCCTAGCGGGGCTGCATGCGGATCGCGCCGTCGATACGGATCGTCTCGCCGTTGATCATCGCGTTGTCCACGATCGACAGGGCGAGCTTCGCGTACTCGTCGGGCTGCCCGAGGCGGGCGGGGTGCGGGGTCTGGGCGGCGAGTCCGTCGCGGATCTCCTGCGAGAACCGGGACAGGATCGGTGTGTCGAAGGTGCCCGGCGCGATGCTGTTGACGCGCACGAGCTTCCGGGCCAGATCACGGGCGGCGACGAGGGTCATGCCGACGACACCGGCCTTGGCGGAGGCGTAGGGGATCTGGCCGATCTGGCCCTCCCACGCCGCGACCGACGCGGTGAGGACGATGACGCCGCGTTCGCCGTCGACGGGCTCGTTGTTCACCATGCGCGCGGCCGACAGGCGCAGCACGTTGAACGATCCGATCAGGTTGATCCGGATCAGGTTCTCGTACATGTCCAGCGAACCGGGGGTGCCGTCCTTCTCGACGACGCGGACGGTGCCACCGCGGCCGGCGCAGTGCACGACGGCCCGGAGCGGAGCGCGTTCCTCGGCCGCGTCGAGCGCGCGGTTCACCGCGTCGGGATCGGTGACGTCGGCCGGGGCGAACACGGCGAGCTCGCCGAGTTCCTTGGCGACGACCTCCCCGTCGGAGGTGGGCAGGTCGAGGATCACCGTCGGCACGCCGAGGCCGACGAAGCGCTTGACGGTGGCCAGGCCGAGGCCGGAGGCCCCGCCGGTCACTACCGCCGATCCCTGGGTGATGTCCATGATTTCTCCTGAGTCGGAAGTGGGTTTCTACAGTCGTTCCACGACGGTCGCGTTGGCCATTCCGCCGGCTTCGCACATGGTCTGCAGGCCGTAGCGCCCGCCGGTGCGTTCGAGGTGGTGGAGCAGTGTGGTCATCAGCCGGGCACCGGACGCGCCCAGCGGGTGTCCGAGGGCGACGGCGCCGCCGAGCGGGTTCAGGACGTCGTCGGACGCGCCGATCTCGCGCTGCCAGGCGAGGGGGACGGCGGCGAATGCCTCGTTGACCTCGAAGGCGGCGATGTCCCGGACGGACAGGCCGGCCCGGGCGAGGACCTTTTCGGTGGCGGGGATGGGGCCGGTGAGCATGAGGGTGGGATCGTCGCCCACGACGGCCGAGGCCACGATCGCGGCGCGCGGGCGCAGGCCGAGCGCGGCCGCCTTCTCCTCGGACATGATCAGCAGGGCGGCCGCGCCGTCGGAGATCTGCGAGGAGTTGCCCGCGGTGACCTTCCAGTCCAGCTCGGGGAAACGCTCGCGCCACGTGTCGGTGTCGAAGGCCGCGGGCAGACCGGCGAGCCTGCCGGCGGTGGTGCCCTCGCGGATGGTCTCGTCGGAGGTCACCACGCCGTCGGGGGTGGTGACGGGAACGATCTCGCCGTCGAACCAGCCCGCGGCGCGCGCGTGTGCCGCGCGTTCGTGCGAGCGGGCCGAGTACTCGTCCAGCTCGGCCCGGCTCAGTGCCCACTTCTGCGCGACGAGCTCCGCGGCGATGCCCTGCGGGACGAGATCGGGGAAGCGCTCGCGCACGGCGGGCCCGTGCGGGTCCTTGCCCATGGCCGCCGATCCCATCGGGACCCGGCTCATCGACTCGACGCCGCCGGCGACGACGATGTCGTACGCGCCGGCGGTGATGCCCTGGACCGCGAAGTCGACGGCCTGCTGGCCGGAGCCGCACTTGCGTTCGATGGTCACGGAGGGCACGTGCGTGGGAAATCCGGCCGCGAGCAGGGCCTGCCGCCCGGGGGTGGCGGACTGTTCGCCGGACTGGTTGACGCAGCCGATGAGGACGTCGTCGATCAGGCCGGGATCGAGGTCGTTGCGGGCGACGAGCCCGGCCAGGACCTGGGCGAGCAGATCGCTGGGGTGCACCCCGGCCAGCGCTCCCTGCGCTCTGCCCCGTCCGGTGGGGGATCGGACGGCGTCGACGATGACAGCGCGGGTCATGGGCGTTCCTCCAGTCGGGAAATCAATTCATGATGATGGTTACTATAAACCATTCTCCGACCGATCGTATGGCCCGCGTCACACCGGTAGGGCCCTCATCGGTAGGTCGACCAGGTCGGCAGGGATTCGGGGAAGTCGGCGCGCCGGTGCGGCGTGCCCGGCCACTGGATGCGCTCCGTCGTGCACAGGCCCGCATTCATCCGCTCGAACGGCACGGCGTACATGAACCGCAGGTCCCGGCGCCGGAACAGCCAGCGGCCGTCCACGCGGGCGTACTCGTCGGAGTATCGGTACGCCGCCATCATCAACGTCCCGTCGAGCGCCAGTTCTGCTCGGCCCGTGAGCAATCCGCGTGCGCGGTCCCCGTCGACGGAGATCTGGTCGCTCTGCGGCGAGTGCAGGGTCAGGCTGTAGCGGTCCATGGCGGCGACGTAGAACTCGCGGATCTCCTCGCGCCCGCGGGCGATGGAGCCGGCGCGCTCGAACTCGCCGTCCTCGGTGAACAGCGAGAGCAGGGTCTCGAGGTCGTGGTCGTCGACAGCGATGGCGTAGGCCGCGACGAGGTCCTGGATGCGCGCACGGTCCTCGAGCCGGGTGAGGCGCCGGGCCAGCTCCTCCAGCGCCGTCGGGGACGAGTCGAGTGTCGTCATGTGACCTCCATAGAAACTGATAACGATTGTGATGTATTGCACAATAGGCGGTGGAGGCGCGGGAAGGACAGGGCGGCGCCGGCGAGGCCGCGAATTCCGCAGGTGACGACCCTTCCGGGCCTGGGTGGCGACCATCGATCAAAGAAGCGATTGCCTCTTAATCATTATCATGGTTAGTATGTGAGTCATCGAACTGAGTGACCTTGACCACATCCGGTGGGCACTTTAGGTTAATGATGAACACAGAAAGGTGGGGACATGGCGACATCGCACGTCGACGACGAGCTCCGGGACATCCGTGCGGCCGCGGCGACCGTAGCCCGGGAACGCTACGCACCGAAGGCTGCGCAGTGGGATCTCGAACGCACCGCGTTCCCGCACGACGAGCGTCGCTTCCTCGGCGAGCTGGGCTATCTCGGCATCTCGCTGCCGGAGGAGTACGGAGGGTCCGGCGCCCCGCTGTCCCACGCCCTGGCGGTGATCGAGGAGTTCGCGAAGGTGTGCCGGCCGGCGGCCTTCCAGATCTTCGAATCCAACACCGGCCCGGCCCAGGCCATCGCCCGCCTGGGCACGGAACACCAGAAGAAGACGTTCCTGCCGCAGATCGTCGCCGGCGAGAAGACCATGGCCGTCGCGATCTCCGAGCCCGACGCCGGCTCCGCCGCCACCGACATGACCACCAAGGCCGTGCGCACCGACAAGGGTGTCGTCGTCAACGGCATGAAGCGGTGGATTTCCAACGGCAGCGAGGCCGACGTCTACCTCACCTACTGCCGCATGGGCGATGCCCCCGGCGCCAAGGGCATCGGAGCCGTCCTCGTCGAGGCCGACCGGCCCGGCATCAGCTACGGCGCACGCGAGAAGCTCATGGGCTTCCGGGGCATTCCGTCGGCCGACATCTTCTACGACGACGTGGTCGTTCCGGAGGAGAACATCGTCGCCGAGGCCGGCGGCTTCAGGAAGCTGTTCGGCGCGTTCACCATCGAGCGCCTGGGCAACACGACCATGAGCCTGGCCATCGGGCAGGAGGCGCTCGACCGCACCGTCACCTACGTGCAGGAACGCCACCAGTTCGGCAAGCCGCTCGTCGAGTTCCAGTCCGTCCAGATGACCCTGGCCGACATGGTCCTGCAGGTCGAGGCCGCTCGGCTGCTCCGCGATCGCGCCGTCGCGAACATCACCGACGGCCTGCCCGATCCGCTCGAGGTCTCCCTCGCCAAGTGCACCGCCAACGAGATGGCCAAGCGCGTCACCGACATGGCGATCCAGCTGCACGGCGGCAACGGGTACACCGAGGAGTTCGGAATCGAACGGCTGCACCGCGATTCGCACGGATGGGCGCTGGCGGGCGGCACGCCGACCATGCAGCGCACCCGGATCGTCTCCGAGCTCCTGGGCCGCACGTTCGATCAGCGCGCCTGACATTGCACATCAACGAAGAACTTCTCGAGAACGAGGTGAACGAAATGCTGGGTCGTTACGAGGGACGTATTGCCGCGATCATCGGCGGTGGTTCGGGAATGGGCCGCGCGATCAGCCATCGCATCGCCCAGGAGGGCGGCCACGTGTACGTCGCCGACCTGTCCGAGGACGGTGCGGTCACCGTCGCCGAGGAGATCCGGGCCGAGGGCGGTCAGGCCACTCCGATGCGGGTGGACGCGACGAACAACGACGATCTTCGCTCGCTCTTCGGCAAGATCGACGCCGACCACGGCGTCCTCCATGCGCTGCACGCGCAGGTCGGCATGCCCGGCCCGGGCGGCCTCGAGGTCGGCGACGCCGACTGGGAGAAGAACATCGCGGTCAACGTCAAGAGCGCCTACTACTCCACCACCCTCGGCTTCGACCTGCTGAAGAAGGCGGAGGGCAAGGGCTCGGTCACCCTCACGTCGTCGACGTCCGCGCTGATCGGTTCGCCGTTCAGCCCGATCTACTCGATGACCAAGGGCTCGCTCGTCCCGTTCGCCCGCTCCCTCGCGCTCGTCGGCGCCAAGGACGGTATCCGGGTCAACGTCATCTGCCCCGGCCAGGTCGTCACGCCGATGCTCTCGCAGTTCTTCGGGCGCGAGCCCGGCGCCGACGTCTCGGCCCTGACCAAGGACTTCGTCGCCACCATCCCGCTCGGCCGGGGTGCTCAGCCCGAGGAGATCGCGTCGGTGATCGCCTTCCTCAACAGCGACGATGCCAGCTACATCACCGGCGTGACCATTCCGGTCGACGGCGGACTCACCGCTCAGTAACGACCACTTCGACCGGAGGGACAGGACCATGGTTCAGGTCGGATTGCTGCTCAGCGACGTTCCGAAGTCGGTGAGCCCCGCACAGCAGTTCAAGGACGTACTGCGCATCGTCGACGCGGCGCAGGAGAACGGCTTCACCTACATCGCGATCGGCCAGCACTTCCTCTACGGGGAACTGCGGTGGCTGCAGCCCGTGCCGCTGCTCGCGCGCCTCGCCGCGCACGTCGAGCCGCACATCAAGCTCGTCACCCAGATCATGATCGCGCCGCTGTATCACCCCGTGATGCTGGCCGAGGAGATCGCCACGCTCGACGTGGTCACCGAGGGGCGGCTGATCTTCGGTGCCGGCCTGGGCTATCGACCCGAGGAGTTCGACTACCTCGGTATTCCGTTCAAGCAGCGGGCCGGACGGTTCGACGAGTCTCTGCAGATCATGAAGAAGCTGTGGACGGAGGAAGAGGTCACCTTCCACGGCAAGTACTTCCAGCTCGAGGGCGTCAAGCCGCACCTGTTCCCGGTGCAGGATCCGCACCCGCCGATCTGGATCGGCGCGCACGCGATGGGCGGTGTCCGCCGCGCCGGCAAGTACGGTGACGCGTACGCGACGCCGCCGGAGACCCCGAAAGAGGAAGTGCTCGAACGCTTCCGGGTCGTGCGGGATCTCTTCGCCGAGCGGGGCAAGGAATTCGGCCCGCAGCCGCTGCGCCGCAACGTGCTGGTCGCCGACACCCGCGAGCAGGCGATGCAGGAGTACGCCCGCGTGGCGCAGGGCCGCTACCTCACCTACGCGAACAAGGGCCTGGACGTCATGAAGGGCACCGACCTCGAGAACGAGTTCGCCAAGGCGGTGTCGAGCCACGCCGTCGTCGGCGATCCCGAGCAGGTCGTCGCCCAGCTGACCGACCTGGTGACCACCATGCCGGTCGACCCGCTGCTGATGCGTCCGCAGTGGCCGACGATGGACGCGGACGAGACCATCGCCGCCATCTCCCGGCTCGGCAAGGAAATCGTTCCGTCGATCACCGCGATCCCCGCAAACCGGGAGTTGTCCTGATGCAGACCTACACCGATCTGAAACCGACCTTCACCGACCCGCAGGACTGGACGCTGGGCCACGTGCTGCGCACGTACGCTGCGTCCCAGCCGGATTCGGAGTTCCTCGTCACGCCGGAGGAGGGTCGGCGCTTCACCTACGCCGAGATGCTCTCCTCCGCCGAACGGATCGCGAGCTCCTGGTACCGGGCCGGCGCGCAGCAGGGTGATCGGGTGATCATCATGGCGCAGAACTCGTCCCAGCTCGTGCGCTCCTGGTTCGGCACGGCGGTCGGCGCACTCGTCGAGGTGCCGATCAACACCAACTACGAGGGCGAGTTCCTCCGCCACCAGGTGGTGACCGTCGAGCCGCGGTGGGCCGTGATCGACGACACCTACGCCGAGCGGTTCGTGACGATTGCCGAGCATGCGCGTGGCATCGAGAAGTTCTGGGTGGTCGACTCGGGCGCCGGAAACCGCGACCTGGCACTCGAACTGCTGCGCGCCAACGGCTGGGACGCCGAGGCGTGGGAGGCGCTGGAGGCGGGCGAGGTGCAGGAGCTGCCGCAGGCACGGCCCCAGGACCTCGGTGCGATCTTCTTCACCTCCGGGACCACCGGCCCGTCCAAGGGCGTGGCGATGCCGAACTCGCAGCTGTACTTCTTCGCGCAGGAGGTGGTGTGCTTCACCCGGCTCACCCGCGAGGACACCTACCTCACCACCACGCCGCTGTTCCACGGCAACGCCCAGTTCATGGCGGTCTACCCCGCCCTGGTGGCCGGGGCGCGGGCCGTGGTGCGCTCGAAGTTCAGCGCGAGCCGCTGGATCGACCACGTGCGCGACGACGACGTCACCGTCACCAACTTCGTCGGGGTCATGATGGACTTCGCGTGGAAGCAGCCGCCGCGCGAGAACGACCTCGACAACCGCCTGCGCTGCGTGTACGCGGCGCCGACGGCCAGCTCCATCGTCGAGGACTTCAAGAAGCGCTACGGCATCGAGGCCTTCGTCGATGCGTTCGGGCTGACGGAGACCTGCGCGCCGATCGTCGCGCCCTACGGGGTGCCCCGGCCGGCCGGGGCCGCGGGGCTCGCGGCCTCCGAGTGGTTCGACATCCGCCTGGTCGACCCGGAGACGGACCGCGAGGTCGAGGTCGGCGAGGTCGGCGAGCTGGTCGTGCGTCCGGTGCAACCGTGGACGTGCAGCATGGGGTACTACAACATGCCGGAGAAGACGCTCGAGGCGTGGCGCAACCTGTGGTTCCACACCGGCGACGCCCTCAAGAAGGACGAGGACGGCTGGTTCTACTTCGTGGACCGGTACAAGGACGCGCTGCGCCGTCGCGGCGAGAACATCAGCTCCTACGAGATCGAGCAGGCGGTGCTCGGGCACCCGGCCGTCGTCGAGTGCGCGGTGATCGGTGTTCCCGCCGACGTGGAGGGCGGCGAGGACGAGGTGCTCGCGACCGTGGTCGGCACCGGCGACGTCGGTCCGGAGGAGATCCTGGCCTGGTGCGACGGCCGGATTCCGGCCTTCGCGATCCCGCGCTACCTTCGATTCGTCGGCGCGCTGCCCAAGACCCCGTCGGAGAAGGTCCGCAAGGCGGTCCTGCGCGAGGAGGGCATCACCCCCGACACCTACGACCGCACCGCGGTCTCCGACGCAGACCGCACCGCGGTCCCCGCGGTCTGACGGCCGGGAAAGGCAACCGAGATGGACTACAGCAAGAACGAGACCCACGAGGAAATCCGGCGGGGGATCCACGATCTGTGCAAGCGGTTCCCCGACGAGTACTGGGCCGAGCACGACGAGTCCCACGAGTTCCCGTGGGAGTTCTACAACGCCATGGCCGAGGGCGGCTGGATGGGTCTCACCGTCCCCGAGGAGTACGGCGGCGGCGGCCTCGGCGTCACCGAGGCCGCGATCGTCGAGCGGGAGATCGCCGCGTCCGGCGCCGGCATGGGCGGGTGCAGCGCGGTACACATCGGCATCTTCGGATTCGAGCCGATCATCCACCACGGTTCCGAGGAGATGAAGCGCAAGTACCTGCCGCGCGTCGTCACCGGCGAGCTGCACACCTCGTTCGCCGTCACCGAGCCGGACGCGGGCACGGACACCACCAACATCCGCACCTTCGCCAAGAAGGTCGACGGCGGCTGGCTGGTGTCCGGCAAGAAGGTGTGGATCACCAAGGCGCAGGAGGCCGAGCGCATGCTCCTGCTGTGCCGCACCAGCCCCCGCGACGAGAACGCCAAGCGCACCGCCGGCATGACGCTGATGTTCGCGGAGATGGACCGCAGCAAGGTGCAGATCCGGCCGATCCCCAAGATGGGCCGCAACGCCGTCGACACCAACGAGCTGTTCATCGACGAGCTGTTCGTCGCGGACGAGGACGTCGTCGGTGAGGTCGGGCACGGCTTCCGCACCATCCTCGGCGGCCTCAACGCCGAACGCGTCATCTCGGCGAACGCCGCCCTCGGCATCGGTGAGGCGGCGTTGCGCCGCGGCGTCGACTACGCCAAGCAGCGCGAGGTCTTCGGCCGTCCCATCGGGAAGAACCAGGGCATCGCGTTCCAGCTCGCCGAGGCCCGCATCCGCCTCGACGCCGCCGAGGCGGTCCTGGACAAGGCGACGTGGATGGTCGACCAGGGCCTGCCGTGCGGACGGGAGGCGAACGCGGCGAAGTTCCTGTGCGCCGAGGCCGGCTTCTACGCCGCCGACGTCGCCCTGCAGACCCACGGCGGCTTCGGTTACGGCAAGGAGTTCCACGTCGAGCGGTACTTCCGGGAGGCGCGGCTCATGCGGATCGCGCCGATCAGCCAGGAGATGGTCCTCAACTACACGGCCGAGCACGTGCTGGGCCTGCCGCGAAGCTACTAGGAGGACGACGTGCAGCCGTATCGTTCGATCCTGTTCGTCCCGGGGCACCGCCCGAAGTGGGTGGACAAGGCCGTCGCGGCCGGCGCCGACTGCGTCGTGCTCGACCTCGAGGACTCCGTGCCGGCCGCGGAGAAGGCGGCCGCCCGCGCGACCGTCGCCGAGTCCATCGCGCGGGTGCGCGAGTCCAACCGGGACGTCGGGCTGTTCGTGCGCGTCAACCCCCTCGCCACCCGGCTGACCGGGGCCGATCTCGAGGCGGTCGTGGTGCCGGGCCTGACCGGCATCTTCGCCCCGAAGATCGAGCAGGCCACCGACGTCCTGCGCTACGACGCGCTGCTCGACCACTTCGAGCTGCGCAACGGGGTGGCGGGGCTCGAGTACATCGTGCCCGTCGAGACGGTGAAGGCCATCCACAACTGTCTCGAGGTGGCCACGGCGTCGCCGCGCGTCGGCGCCATGATCGGCCCGTCGGCCGAGCACGCCGACATCGCCCGCGAGGTCGGCTACGAGTGGACCCCCGAGGGACACGAAACCCTCTACCTGCGCAGCCGGGTGCTGCTGGCCTGCCGGGAGGCCGGCATCCACGCCCTGACCGGCCTGTGGGAGGATCTCGAGAACCTGGACGGGCTTCGCGACTTCGCGGTGCGAGGCCGGCAGCTCGGGTTCCGCGGGATGATTGCGATCCACCCCTCCCACGTGGCCACCGTCAACGACGTGTTCAGCCCGTCGGAGCAGGACCTGGAGTTCTACCGCGGACTCGCCGAGGCCTACGAGAAGGCGGAGGCGGAGGGCGTCGGCGCGCTGCGGTATCGCGGCCTGCACATCGACAAGGCCCACTACGACAAGGCAATTCAATGGCTCGAACGAGCCGAGGCGATCCTACGGAGAGGTGAACGGTGATGCGCGGTCTGTACTTCGAGGAGTTCGAGGTCGGGAAGCACTACAAGCACTCGATGACCCGCACCGTCACCGAGATGGACAACGTGCTGTTCACCTCGCTGACGATGAACATCCAGCCGCTGCACCTCGACGAGGAGTTCTGCAAGACGACGATCCACAAGCAGCGGGTGGTCAACAGCCTGTTCACCGTCGCGCTCATCGGTGCGTTCCACGTACCCGAGCTGACCATGGGGACCACGCTCGGGAACCTCGGCTACGACAAGGTCAAGTTCCCGAATCCGGTCTTCCACGGCGACACCCTGCGCGCGGAGACCACCATCCTGAAGAAGCGTGAATCCGAGAGCCGCACCGACAGCGGCATCGTGTGGTTCGAACACCGCGGCTTCAACCAGCGCGACGAACTCGTCTGCCTGCTCGAGCGCGTCGGCCTGATGGCCAAGCGCCCCACCACCGAGGAAGGTGCCTGAGATGACTGCAGCGCCCGAAACCGAATTCCCGTTGAAGGACTGGGTTCCCGAAACCCGGACCCTGCTGATCGGCGACCGGGAGGTCGAGCCCGCCGGTGAGACGTGGGACGTCTACAACCCGGCCACCGAGGAGGTCATCGCCACCGTCGGCGGCGCCTCCACCGACCAGGTCGACGCCGCCGTCGCCGCCGCCCGCGCCGCCTTCCCGGCGTGGTCCGCCCTGAGCGGCGAGGAGCGCTCCCGCCACATCCACCGCTTCGCCGACGTGCTCGAGAAGGCCGCCGACCGGCTGCTGCCCTCGATCGTCAACGAGGTCGGCACGCCGGTCTCGCTCGCCGAGTACCTGCAGGTCAAGATGGCCGTCGACGAGCACCTGCGGTGGGCCGCCGAGGCCGCGAAGACCGACCGCACCGTCCATCTCGGCGAGTACGACAAGCCGGTGCCGACGATGAGCGACGTCGTGTACGAGCCGGTGGGCGTCGTCGCGGCGATCACCGGGTACAACTACCCGCTGAACCTGGCGATCTTCAAGTTCGGCGCCGCGCTCGCGGCCGGCTGCACCGTGGTGCTGCTCCCGTCCCCGCGCACCCCGCTGACCACCCTGTTCCTGGGCGATCTCATCCGCGAGGCGGGTCTGCCGCCGGGCGTGATGAACGTCGTCATCGGCGGCGCGGACGTCGGGCAGCGGCTGTCCTCGCATCCCGGCGTGGACCGGGTGTCCTTCACCGGTTCCGACGGGGTGGGCGCGAAGATCATGGAGCAGGCCGCGGCGAACCTGGCCGGCGTGACCCTCGAGCTCGGCGGCAAGTCGCCGAACATCGTGCTGCCCGGCGTGGACGTGCAGAAGATCGCCGTCGAGATGCACCTGCGCTGGTCCCGCAACGGCGGTCAGGGCTGCGCCGCCCTCGCCCGGCTGCTGGTGCACGACTCGGTCTACGACGAGTTCCTCGAGGCCGGCGCGTCGGCGTTCGACCAGATGGTCGTCGGCGACCCGTGGGACCGTGCGACGAACATCGGCCCGATGATCCGGCCCGACCACCAGAACCGCGTGCAGGGCTTCATCGACGGCGCGGCGGCCGAGGGCGGCAAGAAGCTGCTCGAGGTGACCAAGCCGCTGCCCGAGAAGGGCTGGTTCGTCAATCCGGTTCTGCTCGGCAATCTTCCGCCCAACGCGCGCGCGGTGCAGGAAGAGATCTTCGGTCCCGTCGCGGTGATCCTGCCGTTCAAGGACACCGAGGAGGCCATCCGCCTCGCCAACGACACCCCCTTCGGTCTCGCCGCGAACGTGTGGTGCGACGACCCGGTCGAGGCGCGCCGCGTCGCGGAGAAGATCCGCGCCGGAACGGTATGGATCAACGGCGGCGGTGCCATGCGGCCGGACGCGCCGTTCGGCGGCTACGGGCGCTCGGGAGTCGGCCGCGAGCTCGGTGAGTGGGGGATGCGCGAGTACCTCGAGGTCAAGCACATCCAGTGGCGGATCTGATTCGCCGGCAAGGTATTCGGCAACATCGCATTCGGCAGGGCCGAACCGGACGACAAGGCTAGGAGAGACGACGATGAACGCATCCGCTGCGGGTCCGCTCGCGGGAGTCAAGGTGCTCGAGCTCGGCACCATGTATGCCGCCCCCACCGCGGGGCGCATGCTCCGCGACTTCGGCGCCGAGGTGGTCAAGGTCGAGGACCCGACGACCGGAGACTTCGCACGCCAGTGGGTTCCGCAGAAGGAGGGGTTGTCGCTGGGCTTCTCCCGTCTCAACGCCGGGAAGAAGTCCCTCGGCATCGACCTGCGTTCGCCGGAAGGCCGCGACCTGGTGCGCCGGCTCGCGGCCGAGGTCGACGTCGTCGTCGAGTCGTTCCGTCCCGGCCGGCTCGAGGAGTGGGGCCTGGGCTACGACGTGCTGAGCGCGGACAACCCGGGGCTCGTGCTGGCCCGGGTGTCCGGGTTCGGGCAGACCGGACCCAATCGCAGCCTGCCGGGATTCGGCACCGTCGCCGAGACGGCCAGCGGTTTCGCGCACGTCAACGGCTGGCCGGACTCGCCGCCGACCTCCCCGCCGTTCGGGTTCGCCGATTCCATCGCCGGGCTGTCCGCCGCGATGGGCGTCGCGATGTCGTTGTACAAGCGGGAGCGGACGGGGCAGGGCGACGTCGTCGACGTCGCACTGTACGAGCCGCTGATGTTCATCATCGGTGACATGTTCCTGCGCTACACCGCGCTCGGCGAGATCCAGCAGCGCATCGGCAACGCCACCGGCGCGGCGTCGCCGCGGGGCATCTACGAGGCCCAGGACGGGCGCTTCCTGTCCATCGCGGCGTCCAACCAGGGCATCGCCAAGCGGCTGTTCGCCGCGATGGGGCGGCCCGAGATCATCGAGGATCCCCGCTACGCCACCAACGCCGCACGCCTCGAGCACAACGACGAGGTGCAGGCGATGGTGAAGGAATGGGTCGGCTCGATGCCGCGGGCGAGCGTGCTCGAGACCCTGGAGAAGTTCGAGGTCGTCAGCGCACCGGTGAACGATGCCGCGGACGTCGTCGCCGACCCGCACTTCCAGGAGCGCACCCTCGTCGAGATCACGGGCAACGAGATCATGAAGGGTGTGCTGATGCCGGGGCCGGTGCTGCACCTCGGCAGCTACGACGGTCCCAGCTACGACGGTGTGCCCACCATCGGCGAGCACACCGCCGAGGTGCTCTCGGACCGGCTGGGGCTGAGCGCGGACCAGCTCGCGGCGCTCGCCGAGGCGGGCGTGATCGGCAAGTCCTGAGAGTCGCACGGACCGCAGTCCGAAAATCGATGCGGTGAACCGGAATCCGCCCACGAAACGGCGTGCGCGGATTCCGGTGTCACGCGCGAATTCAGCAGGTTCGCCGACGCACGCAACGAGACGAGGTACCAATGCAGCTGAGTATCGGCTCGGGCTCGGCCTACGCCAACGACCGGCTCGAGACAGCGGCCGCCATGGCCGACAGCGGCCGGGTCCGGTACATGGGCTTCGACTGCCTGGCCGAACGCACGATGGCGCTGGCCCAGATCCGCCGCCTGCGCGATCCGTCGGCCGGCCAGGACGAACGCATCTCCGCCCTGGTGCCGATCCTGCGCCGCTTCCTCGCGTCGGGAGGTCGCGTCGTCGGCAACTTCGGTGCCGCCAATCCCGACGCCGCGGCGGCCGAATTCGCCGTCAATCTGCGCGCTCTGGGGCTCGGGGGGACCCGGATCGGCATCATCCGCGGCGACGACGTGCGGGACGCCGTCACGGCCGCCGACGTCGCGCTCCCCGAACTCGGCACCACCACGCGTGCGCTCGCCGACCGGATCGTCTCCGCCAACGCCTACATCGGAGCCGATCCGATCGTCGACTGCCTGCGGCAGGACGCCCAGATCGTGCTCGGCGGCCGGATCGCCGACCCGTCCCTGTTCGTCGGGCCGATCTGCCACGAGCTGGGATGGTCGCTCGACGACTGGGACCGCGTCGGCACCGCGACCCTCGCCGGGCACCTGCTCGAGTGCGGCGTCCACAGCACCGGCGGCAACTTCGAGGACCCGCCGTACCGGGTCGTCCCCGACCCGCACAACCTGAGCTTCCCCCTGGCCGAGATCGACGACGACGAGCTGATCGTCACCAAGCTCGACGGCACCGGCGGGGCCGTCGACCTGCGCACCACCCGCACCCAGCTCTACTACGAGATCCACGATCCCGCCCGCTATCTCACCCCCGACGTGACCGCGGACTTCAGTGACGTGCGGATCGAACAGGCCGGGCCCGACCGGGTACGCCTGTCCGGCGCCCGCGGATCCGCCCGGCCCGACACCCTCAAGGTGCTCGTCGGCGTCGACCTCGGATACAAGGCCGTCGCCGAGATCTCCTACGGCGGACCGGGCTGCGTCGACCGCGCCCGTCGCGCCGAGGAGATCGTGCGCCGGCGCCTCGAACCGATCCGGGCGCAGATCGACGAACTGCGGATCGAACTGCACGGCGTCGACACCCTCTTCGGCGACCGGATCGCCGGCGGCGAGCCGGCGGAGGTGCGGCTGCGGCTCGCGGCCCGGGCCCTCGATCCCGACGTCGCCAAGGCCGCCGCCTACGAGGTCGAATACCTGTACTTCGGTCCCGCAGGTGGCGGTGGCGTGGTCACCTCGGTCGTCCCCGCCGTCGTCGTGACCCCCGCCCTGCTGCCCCGCAGCGAGGTACCCCTGTCCGTGGAGGTGACCACCGCATGAAACTTCGTGACGTCGCGTACAGCCGCTCCGGCGACAAGGGCGACACCAGCAACATCTGCGTGTTCCCGCACGACGACGCCGACTACGACTGGCTCCGGTCGGTGCTCACCGAGGACATCGTCGCCGAGGCGTTCGGGAACCTCGTCGAGGGCGAGGTGACCCGCTACGAGATCCCGGTGAACTGCTGCCTGAACTTCGTCCTCACCCGTGCCCTCGCGGGCGGGGTCTCCAAGTCCCTGCGGGTGGACCCGCACGGAAAGTCCTACCAGTCCCTGATTCTCGACATCGACGTTCCGGGACGCGAGGAGAGGCGATGATCCACGACCTGTTCGCCCGGGCGGCGCACGGCCCGTCCGTGCACGTCGGCGGCAGAGGGGAGACCGGGCGCGGCGAGACGTTCGACTCGATCGATCCCGCCACCGAGGAGGCGCTGGCACGGTGGACCGCCGCTGACCGGGAGCAGACCGAACGCGCGATCACGGCCGCCCGCCGCAGCTTCGACGCCGGGGAATGGCGCGCCGCCTCCCCGGACCAGCGCGCCAAGGTCCTGCGGCGGCTGGCGGACCTGATCGACGAGCACGCCGGGCAACTCACCGAACTGGTCGTGCGGGAGGTCGGATCACCCATCGGTCTGGCCCGCACCCTGCAGGTCGCGCAGCCGGCGATCAACTTCCGGTGGTTCGCCGACGCGGCGCTGCGTGGTCCCCGTGGGGGTTACCAGGAGCGGTTGCCCGGCATCCGCGGCGCGGTGTCGTCCGAGAGCCTCCTGCTGCGCGAGCCGATCGGCGTGGTCTCGGCGATCGTGCCGTACAACTACCCGCTGAACATGATCTCGTGGAAGGTGGCGCCCGCGCTCGCCGCCGGCTGCAGCGTGGTCCTGCTGCCCTCGCCGCGGGGCACGTTGTCCGCGCTGGCCTTCATGCACCTCGCAGACGAGGCCGGATTGCCGCCCGGCGTGCTGAATCTCGTGCCGGGTGGACCGGCCGTGGGCGAACTGCTCAGCTCCCACCCCGGGGTGGACATGGTGAGCTTCACCGGATCCTCCGCCGTCGGCGCGGCCGTGATGGCACAGGCCGCGGCCACCCACAAGAAGGTCATGCTCGAACTCGGCGGGAAGTCCCCCAACATCCTTCTCCCGTCGGCGGACCTGTCCACCGCCGTGGGACCGTCGATCCTGCGGTTCTGCCGCAACGCCGGACAGGGCTGCGGCGCCACCACCCGGATCCTCGTTCCACACGATCGCATCGACGAATTCCTCGATCTGGCAGCGGGCTTCATCGAGGAGAACGTGCCGACCGGCGACCCGTTCGACGAGCGCACCGAAGTGGGGCCGCTGATCTCCGCCGAGCACCTCGCGCGCGTGCGCGGCTACCTCGACCGCGCCGTCGCCGCCGGCGGCCGCATCTCGGTCGCCGGCGAGCGGCCGGTGGGCAAGGGCTGGTTCCTGCCGCCGACCCTGGTGACGGGTGTGGACAACTCCGCCGAGATCTGCCGGGAGGAACTGTTCGCTCCCGTCGCGGTGGTCCTTCCGTACCGGGGCGTCGACGAGGCGGTCGCCGTCGCGAACGACTCCCCGTACGGACTCAACGCGAGCGTCTTCGGCGACCACGCCGAGGCGGTGGCCGTGGCTCGGCGCCTCGACACCGGCACCGTCGCGATCAACGGTGGCGGCCCCATGCGGGCGGACGTGCCGTGGGGCGGATCGAAGCGCAGCGGCACCGGCGTCGAGATGGGCGAGGACGGGTTCGCCGAGTTCTTCCGGATCAGGCACCTGAACTGGCAGGTGCCGTCGTGACCACCGAAACCCGAATGCCCGCACACGCTCCCGCGTACCCGATCCTCGACGGACCGGCACCCGACCTCGCCGTCCGCGCGTCTACCGGAAGCCGTACCGTGCCGTGGCTGCTCGACCGGTGGCGCACCGACCGGCCGGAGACGACCTTCCTCATCTGGGAGCCGCACACCGGCGCCGAGGCGCAGCGCTGGAGCTATGCGGAATTCGCCGCCGCGGTGGATCGGCTCGCGGCCGGACTGCAGGCGCGCGGCATCGCACCCGGTGACCGTGTGGTGCTGCTGATGGACAACTGCCCCGACTTCCTCGTCGGATGGGCGGCGATCGTGTCGACCGGCGCGGTCGCGGTGTGCCTCAACACCCGCAGCAGCGCCGACGAACTCGCCTACTACGACCGGCACTCCGCCCCCCGGGCCGCGCTGATCGGAACCCGGTCGGCCGAGGCCGCGCGGGCCGCCATGCCCGGCCTGGAGTGGATCGCGACGACCGGCGGCACCGAGACCCTCGAGGCCGCGGCACCGGGGGGTACCGTGCCCGAAAGGGCGTCCGGCAGCCTCGGCGCGCTCGGACGGGCCGCCGGGGCACCCGCGCCGGTGTCCATCGATCCGCTCGCGCCCGCGAGCATCCAGTACACCTCCGGGACGACGGCGCGGCCCAAGGCCGTGGTCTGGACGCACGCCAACTGCCTCTGGGCCGCCCGGGTCAACGCCGCCCACGCCGGGCTGCGGGGCACCGACGTCGGACTGATCACTCTGCCGCTGTTCCATACCAACGCCCTGGGCTACTCGTTTCTGGGACTGCTGTGGGTGGGGGCCACCGTGGTGCTGACCCCGAAGTTCTCCGCGTCCCGCTTCTGGGACGTCTCGCTCCGGCACCGGTGCACGTGGGCATCGGTGGTGTCGTTCATGCTCCGGGCCCTCGACGGTGCTCCCGTTCCGGCCGGCCACACCTACCGGCACTGGTCGGGCAGCGCGACGCAGCACTCGGTGGCCGACGGGATCCGCATGACCGGATGGTTCGGCATGACGGAGACCGTGTCGCACCCCGTCGTCAGCGAACTGGCCCATCCCGACCCCGACGGGACCATGGGACGTCCGGCCCCCGAGTACGCCGTCGCCGTCGTCGGCGACGACGGCCGTCCCGTCGAGCCCGGCACGGTGGGTGACCTGTGGGTGCGCGGAACACCGGGTGTGTCCCTGTTCGCCGGGTACCTGCACAACGACGACGCGACGCGGGAGGCCTTCACCGCCGACGGCTGGTTCCGCACCGGAGACCGGGTGCGCCAGGACCGCTCCGGGCAGTTGTGGTTCGTCGAGCGGTCCAAGGACATGCTCAAGGTCGGCGGTGAGAACGTCGCCGCCGCCGAGATCGAACGCGTGCTCGCGGCGGTGCCCGGCGTCCGGGAGGCCGCCGTCGTGGCGAAACCGGACCCGATGCTCGGCGACGTCCCGGTCGCCTTCGTGATCCCGGACGGCGCCGCGCCCGACGGCCTGCCGGCCGACATCGAACGGGCCTGCGCAGAACTGCTGTCCGACTTCAAACGACCGCGCGAGGTCCACCTGGTACCGGAGTTCCCGCGCGCCACCTTGAACAAGGTCGCCAAGGCGAAGCTGCGGCACTGGCTGCTCGAGCCGTCGACGGAAGCGAGGAAGACATGGACCTGGGTGTGATCCTCGGCGACGTGCACTCCACGCTGTCGCCGCGCGAGCACCTCGACGGACTGCTGCGCCAGGTCGAGGCCGCGCAGCGCAACGGCGTGCGCTACATCGTGATGGGCCACCACTACATCTACGGCAACCTGCGCTGGCTGCAGCCGATCCCGACCCTGGCGCGGATCGCGGCCGAATTGGACCCCGGCGTGAAGATCGGCACGATGGTGGTGCAGGTGCCGCTGTTCCATCCGGTCGCGCTCGCCGAGGAACTCGCCACCCTCGACATCCTGACCCGGGGCAACCTCATCGTCGGCGCCGGCGCGGGATACCGGCGCGAGGAGTTCGCCGCGTTCGGCGTCGACTTCGGCCGGCGGTTCGCCATGATGGACGAGGCGCTGCAGATCATCCGGCTCATGTGGACGCAGGACGAGGTCGACTTCCACGGCAGGTTCTGGCGGCTCGACGGGGTCAAGACCCACATCCGTCCCTGGCAGGATCCCCACCCGCCGATCTGGATCGGCGCACTGAAGGATTCCGGCGTCCGGCGCTCCGCACGACTGGGCGACGCGTGGCCGGTGACGCCCGAAACCCGGACCGACGACATGCACCGCATGTTCGGCGTCTATGCCGCGGCGCGGCACAAGCACGGGCGGCCGCCGGTGGCGCGGCATCCGCTGCGCCGCGAGATCGTTCCCGGCGCCACCACCGAGGGTGCGTTCCGGCGCTTCGAATCCATGGCGCGGGACCGCCTCCTGGCCTACGCGCAGCGGGAACTGGACACCCGCGATGCCACCGCCCTCACCGAACGATTCCGGCAGGTCGCCGCCGCGGAGGCGATCGTCGGAACCCCCGACGACTGTCTCGGCCAGTTGCGCGCTCTCGCGGCGCAGGTGCCGGTCGATCCGGTGATCGTGCGCGCGCAGTGGCCCGACATGACGGCCGACGACGTCGTCGCGTACCTCGACGACCTCGGCCGCGACATCGTCCCCGGAATGCGCGAGATCGTGTCGATCGACGCCCGCACCATGGCGGCCCCCTCGGCGATGGCGTCCACGAGCCCGACAGGAGAAGTCCGATGACGCTCGACGACCGGAGCACCGAACCGCGTTGTCCTGTGGTCGACTTCGACCACAACTCCGCCGCGCACGCCGAGGACCCGGTCGGCTCCTACCGTCGGATGCGGGCGGCAGGGCCGGTGGTCCGGTCGACCCGTCACGGCGGCTTCTGGGTGCTCACCGACTACGACGGCGTGTTCGAGGCTGCCCGCGACGACCAGACCTTCTCGTCCGCGCGGTGCCCCTACGGCGGCGACGGCCTGGCCACCGTCATCCCCAAGACGCCGGTGAACCACCACATCCCCGTCGAACTCGATCCTCCGGAACATCGCAAGTACCGCAAGCTGATCAACCCGCTGACCTCCCCGGCGGCCGTCGAGCACCTGCGGCCGGCGATCGAGAAGTACACGACGTGGTTCATCGACCAGGTCATCGAGGCCGGCACGTGCGACTTCGCGACGGTCATCGGCGTGCCGGCCGTGGTGACGATCGACTGGCTCGGCCTGCCGCCGGCGGACTGGGAGCGGTACGCGCACGCCCATCACGCCGCGCTCTCCGACCTGCCGGGCACGCCGGAGTTCGAGCACGCCATCTCCGTCGAGTTCCCGTGGATGGAGAAGCAATTGCGGGCCGCGATCGCCGAGCGGCGCGTACGTCCGCGGGACGACGTGCTGAGTCACCTCGTCGGCTCGGAGGTGGACGGCCGGCCGGTGACGGACGACGAGGTATTCGCCATGGCGGAGCTGCTGATCTCCGGCGGCGTGGGCACCACCGCCTCCCTCGTCAGCCAGACGCTGATGTACCTCGACCGCAACCACGAGCTGCGTCGCACCCTCGCCGAGCACCCGGAGAAGCTGCCGCGGGCGATCGAGGAGTTCCTGCGCGTCTTCTCACCCACGCAGGCCCTGGCCCGCACGGTGACTCGTGATGTCGAGTTCCACGGGCACGACTTCCGCACGGGCGATCGCGTGCTCCTCGGCTGGGCGTCGGCGAACCGCGACCCGAAGGCGTTCGACGACCCGGACACCGTGGACATCGAGCGGTGGCCGAACCGGCACACGGCGTTCGGCATGGGTGTGCACCGGTGCGCCGGGGCGCACATCGCCCGTGCGCTGTCCGTCGAGATGCTCGGCCAGATCCTGTGCCGCATGCCGGATTACGAGATCCTGCACGACCGGGTGGTCCCGTTCGCGCACCAGGCGGTCAATCCCGGTTGGAAGCGAATTCCCGCGCGCTTCACGCCGGGACCGCGTATCGGCCCCACTGCCGGGAACGCGCGCCCCTTCTCGATCTGAAAGGTTCATCTTCAAGAGATTTCGCGCCGGTGGAACGGGACGGGCGGACCGTGAACCCGGGGGTGCTCGCCGAATCGACCATTGACCTCCCGGGTCCGATGTGAGCATAATCATATGCAGAGATTTCTTCCGTTTCCGTTCTTCTCGCGTCTCGCGATCCACCGCTCTGCACGCAAGCCCGGCCGGCCTCCTCGCGGGGACGGTCGCCCGGTCCGTGACGCGAACCGAAGAGCGAGTCGAGAGAGAGGTTCACGTCATGGGATTCGACGGAATGGTTGCCTTCGTCACCGGTGCGGCGAGGGGACAGGGGCGCAACCACGCGGTGCGCCTCGCCCGCGAGGGCGCCGACATCATCGCGATCGACCTGTGCGCTCCGGTGCAGGGCGCCCCGTACGACATGGCCACCCGGGCGGACCTCGACGAGACGGTCCGCCTGGTGCAGGCCGAGGGGCGGCAGATCGTCGCCACCGAAGCGGACGTGCGGGATTCGGCCGCGGTCGCCAAGGCCGTGGCGACGGGGGTCGAGCGGTTCGGCCGCCTCGACGTCGTCGTCGCCAACGCCGGGATCGCCGGCAGCTATCCGGTCGAGGATCTCACCGACGAGATCTGGCGCGACATGATCGACATCAACCTCACCGGCGTGTGGAACACGGTGAAGGCCTCCGTCCCGCACCTGCGTGCCGGCGGCCGCGGCGGCAGCATCGTGCTGATCAGCTCCATCGCCGGACTGAAGGGCCTGCCGAACAACGCCCACTACGCGGCGGCCAAGCACGGCGTGCTCGGCGTGATGCGCAGTCTCGCCAACGAACTCGGCCCCGAAGGTATCCGGGTCAACGCGGTCCTGCCGACCAACGTGGAGACCCGCATGCTGCTGAACGACGCGATCTACAAGTTGTTCCTCCCGGACGAGCCGCAGCCCACCCGGGAACAGGTCGAACCGCTGCTGCACGGCATGCACGCCCTCGACGTCCCGTTCGTGCAGCCCGACGACGTCAGCAACGCCGTTCTGTTCCTCGCCGGAGCCGAGTCCCGCTACGTCACCGGCATCACGATGCCGATCGACGCCGGCGCCCTGGTGAAGTAGTGACAGGCCCCGAAACGCGCTCTGCGATGGAAGGACACGACATGCTCGACGGCCGGGACCGCCACCCGCGACGGACGGAGGATGTCCTCGAGATCCGCGAACTGGCGACGCGGTACGCCCTGGCCGTCGACGACCACGACATGGAGACGCTGGCCGCGCTGTATACGCCGGACGCCGCGTTCCACGGTCTGTCGGAATCGCTGTGGGGGCGGGACGCGATCATCACCTACGTTCGTGCCGCGCTCGACGGATACGACGGGGTCAGCGTGCACACCCCGCACCCCGGCACGGTGGACTTCACCGATGAGGACACGGCGCAGGGGATCGTGCCCTGCCACGTCGAGTTCGCGCAGGCGGGGGTGCAGAGCATTCTCGCGTTGCGATACCACGACCGTTACATGAGACGGGCCGGGCGCTGGTACTTCGGCGAACGCCGGCTCGAGGTCCGGTACGCGACGCCGACCGCGACGTACGGGACGGTCCTCACGGCCGGGGCCGCACCCGACCCGCCGTCCCCCGCCCAGCAGGACGGACGACTCCGGCCGAGTCCGTCACCCACCTTCGACTGAACCATCCCGAGAGAGGGAATTACGATGCAAGACAACGACGGATCGGACGCCTACGAAGTCATCGTGCTCGGCAGCGGGGGTGCCGGACTGTGCGCCGCCCTGTCGGCCGCCCGGTGCGGTGCCCGAGTGGGCGTGTTCGAGAAGGGCGAACTGCTCGGCGGTACCACGTGCCTGTCGAGCGCCGTGGCGTGGCTGCCGAACAACCGGTACGCGCGGGAGGCGGGGATCGTCGACTCGCGCGAGCAGTCCCTCGCCTACCTCGAATCCCTGTCGCACGGGATGATCCTGCCCGAGCTCGCGGAGGCGTTCGTCGACACCGTTCCCGAACTGCTCGACTGGCTCGACACCACGCCGCTGAAGATGCGCCTCGTCGCCGGCTACCCCGACTACCACCCCGAGCGGCCCGGCGGGATGCCGCAGGGCGGACGCTCCCTCGAACCCGACCTGTTCAGCTTCATCGACCTCGGCCGATGGGAGGACAAGCTCGTCGGGGTCCCGCGCCGTATGACGGTCGCGGAGACCCCCATCGGCGGCGGCACCGGCCACCTTCCCCCCGACGTGCTCGAGCAGCGGGAGCGGGACCGCGTGGAGGGCCTGGGCCGCGGCATGATCGCGGCCCTGCTCCAGGGCTGCCTCGACGAGGGCGTCGCCGTGCACACCGGGGAGCGGGGCGTGCGGCTGATCCAGGACGAGTCCGGCCGCATCACCGGCGTGCGGTTCGAGGGGCGGAACGGGGCGCACGACGTGCGCGCGGAGCACGGCGTCGTGCTCGCCACCGGCGGCTTCGAATGGGACGAGCGGCTGCGGCGCGACTTTCTGCGCGGACCGATGGCGCACCCCGCCACCGTACCCACGTGCACGGGGGACGGATTGCGCATGGCGATGCGCGTCGGCGCGCAGCTCGGCAACATGCGCGAGGCCTGGTGGGCGCCGGTCGCGGTGCTGCCCGGGCAACGGGCGAACGGTGCCCAGGCCGTCCAGCTCGTGCACCGGGAGCGCACTGCGCCGCACTCGATCATGGTCAACCGGCTCGGCCGGCGGTTCACCAACGAGGCGACCAACTACAACGCGCTCGGTGGGGCGTTCCACCAGCTCGACGCGCACGACTTCGACTACCTGAACCAGCCGTGCTGGCTGATCTTCGACGCCGACCACGTCGAGAAGTACGGGGCGTTCGGGGCCGCGCCGGGCACCGAAGCCCCGGAGTGGGTCGTGCGGGCCGACACTCTCGCCGATCTGGCACGGCAGATCGACGTCCCCGCGGACACCCTCGAATCGACGGTCGCCCACTGGAACGAGGACGTGCGCCGGGGCCACGACAGCGAGTACCACCGCGGCGAGAGCGTGTACGACGGGTTCGTCGGTGACAAGAACAGGTACCCCGGCGTGGAATCCACCCTGGGACCCGTCGCGCGGGCCCCCTTCCATGCGGTGCAGATCCACAGCAGCACGCTCGGCACGAAGGGCGGTCCGCGCACCGACGCCGACGGCGCGGTCCTCGACGTCGACGATCGGGTCATCCCCGGCCTGTTCGCCGCCGGGAACGTCATGGCGGCCCCCACCGGCATGGTCTACGGCGGAGCCGGCGGAACCCTGGGCCCTGCCCTGGTATTCGGCTACCGGGCGGGCCGGGCCGCGGCGAGGGCGTCGCTCCGTGCGGCCGATCCGTCGGCGGATCCGGCCGCGGCGCCGTTGCGGCCGGTGTCGCTCGCCTGACGGATCAGGGGAGGGATCCCTGCCGAATATCCGCGCGGTCCCCAGTCAGCCGCGACAGCCGTTCGTTGCTGTCGCGGCTGACTGCCGTGCGCGCGGCTCCGGAACCTGTGCCGGCACGGGACGTAGGTGTCCGGCGATCGGGGACCTTCGGACCTTGCGGGCTCACTAGCTAATAATCATGATAAGCATTAGAGTGCGGTTCGTCACAGTACGCATACAATGAGAACGGGAGCACCCATGGGACGAGTAGCCGGAAAGGTCGCGCTGGTCACCGGCGCCGCCCGGGGTCAGGGACGATCGAACGCCGTCCGCCTCGCGGAGGAGGGTGCCGACGTCGTGATCCTCGACTCCTGCAAGGACGTCGACACGGTCGCGTATCCGCTCGCCACCACCGACGACCTCGCCGAGACCCACCGGCTCGTCGAGGCGACGGGCCGCCGCTGCCTGTCCCGGGTGGTCGACGTGCGTGACCAGGCGGCCCTCGACCTCCTCGTCTCCGACGCCGTCGACGAGTTCGGGCACCTCGACATCGTCAGCGCCAACGCCGGCATCGTCAGTTTCACGCCCACCTGGCATCTCAGCGACGAGGAATGGCAGAACGTCATCGACGTCAACCTCACCGGTGTCTTCCACACCGTGCGGGCCGTCGTGCCCCGGATGATCGAGCAGGGTACCGGCGGCGCGATCGTGCTCACCAGCTCGGTCGCGGCGATCCGGGCGAGCCGCAACCTCGGGCACTACGCGGCCAGCAAGGGCGGGGTCGTCAGCCTCATGCGCACCCTCTCCAACGAGCTGGGGGAACACGGCATCCGGGTCAACACCCTCAACCCCGGCACCGTCCGGACGGACATGATCGAGAACGACGCCATGTACCGCATCTACCGTCCGGACCTCGAGTCGCCCACGCAGGCCGACATCGTCGACCACTGCCGCCGGCGCAACGAACTCGACGTCCCCTGGGTCGAGGCCGTCGACATCAGCAATGCCCTGGTCTGGCTGGCCTCCGACGAGGCCCGGTACGTGACCGGCGTGGTCCTGCCCATCGACGCCGGATTACTCGCCAAGGCCTAGAACCCGATTCGCCGCCAACGAATCCCGTCTCGGAAGGAACGCACGATGGAAAGCCCCGCTCGCTGTCCGGTCGTCCACTTCGACCACAATTCGCCCGAGCACTCGGCCGACCCGGCCGAGTCGTACCGGAAGATCCGCGAAACCGTCAAGATCGGCTGGACTCCCGCTCACGGCGGATACTGGGTGCTCTCCGACTACAGTTCGGTCTTCGACGCCGCCCGCGACGACGAGACGTTCTCCTCGGCGCGCAGCGAGTACGGCGGCGACGGGCTGTCCGTGGTGATCCCGAAAACCCCGCATCACGACCATATTCCGATCGAGCTCGATCCCCCGGAGTTCCGCAAGTACCGCAGGATCGTCAACCCGGTCAGTGCGCCGGCCGCCGTCGAGAAGATGAAGCCCACCATCGACCGGCACGTCGCGGGCTTCATCGACAGCGTGATCGAGAGCGGTGAGTGCGACCTGACGTCGGTCATCGGAGTGCCCTCGATCGTCACGGTGGAGTGGCTCGGACTCGACGTCTCGGAGTGGCGCCGCTACTCCAACGCCCACTTCCAGGTGCTCGCGGGAATTCCGGGCACCCCCGAGCACACCCGCGCGGTCGAGGTCGACTTCCCGTACCTGGCCGGACGCATCGAGCAGACCATCACCGAACGGCGACGGGATCCGAAGGACGACATCATCAGCTACCTCGTCCAGCAGGAGGTCGACGGCAGCCCGATGAACGATCACGACGTGTTCGCGATCGTCGACCTGCTCATCTCCGGCGGCGTCGGCACCACCGCGTCCCTGGTGAGCAACTCGCTGGTCTGGCTCAGCCGCCACAAGGACGTGCGGCAGCGTCTCATCGACCACCCCGATCTCCTCGATCACGCCATCGAGGAGTTCCTGCGGTACTTCTCGCCGACCCAGGCGCTCGCCCGCACCGTGACGCACGACGTCGAGTTCCACGGCTGCCCCATGCAGAAGGGCGACCGGGTGCTGCTGTCGTGGGCCTCCGCCAATCGCGATTCGGAACTGTTCGACAAGCCCGACGAGATCGACATCGAACGGTGGCCCAACCGGCACACCGCCTTCGGCATCGGTGTGCACCGCTGCGCCGGTTCGCACCTCGGCCGGTACATGTCGCACGCTCTGATCAGCCAGGTGCTCGAACGGATGCCGGACTACGACGTCGACCTCGCGGCGCTGCAGCCGTACCCGCGACAGGGCGTGAACACCGGCTACCAGCGCATCCCGGCCACCTTCACGCCCGGTCGCCGGGTACTGACGGACTACACGCTGCAGTAACGTCTTTCGCCGACGCGGCAGTGACGTCTTTCGCCGACGCGGCAGTGCCGTCTTTCGCCGACGCGGCAGTGCCGTCTTTCGCCGACGCGGCAGTGCCGTCTTTCGTCGACGCGGCAGTGCCGTCTTTCGTCGACGCGGCAGTGCCGGCCGTCCGCGTACGCGATCGCATGCGCGGACGGCCGGCTGTCGCGGCTGTCAGCCGAGCTTCCCGGTCGGTTCGAACTTCACGCGCAGTTCGGGGATGCTGCGGGTGTAGAGGCCCTCCTCGCGCGGTACGAAGCCGTCCTGGTACTCGATCGAGTCCATCGTGTCGAGCACGAGGTTCAGCGCGATGGTCATCTCCGTCTTCGCGAGCATAGAGCCCACGCAGAAGTGGCGGCCGAGGATGAACTGCACGTGGTTGGCCGCACCACTGAATGCTCGGTCGACGTTGAGGTCGGTTCGGAAGATGTCGAACTCGTCCGGATTCGAGAAGTGGCGCTCGTCGCGGTTGGCGGCCGCGAGCATCATGATGCACGTCGCCCCTGCGGGGATGATCGAGTCCTCGATCTGCACCTCGTCCTCGGTCTGGCGCATGATCATGTGGACGGGTCCGGAATACCGCAGCGTCTCGGCGATGACGCGGTCGGCGAGGGTGCGGTCCTCGCGCACGGCCCGCATCTGCTCGGGATGGTCGATCAGATTGCGAATCATGCTGGCGATGGCCTTGTCCGTCGTCTCGCCACCGGCGACGAGGAGCAGACTGACGAAGGCCTTGATCTCCTCGTCGGACATCTGCTCGCCGTCGACCTCCGCGCGGCACAGGCGCGAGAGCAGATCGTCGCCGTCGCCCGAGCGTCGTTCGCGGATGATCGGCAGCATGTACTCGCGCAGCTCGACATGGGTGCGTTCGGCGGCGGCGTTGATCTCGGGGTCTCCGGCCAGGTTGTTGAGATAGGCCATGATCGAGAAGTACCAGCCGCGGAACCGCTCATGATCGCTCTTGGGCAGGCCCAGCATGTCGACCATCACGTTGATGGGGAATCGGCTGGTGAACTGGGAGACGAGTTCGGCCTCGCCCTGCCGGGCCACCGCGCCGAGCAGCTCGCCGGCGTTGCGCGCGACGATGTCGCCGATCAGCTGGGCGGCATTGTGGGTGATGGCCGGCATGAAGCGTTCGAGTCCGTTGCCGCGGAAGAACGGGTTGAGCAGCGCGCGGTGCGTGGAGTGCTCGCGCCCTTCCATCTGCAGGATCGTGCGGCCGTGGATGGGCTCGAGCTGCCATTCGTAGTTGCGGCTGGAGAACTTCGGGCTGCGGAAGGCCTCGGCGCAGTCGGCGAACCTGCTGATCAGGTAGCTGTCCGTGCCCTCGTGGTGCAGGGCCGGGTAGTGGTCGCGCAACACGCGGTGGAGCGGGTACGGGTTGTCGAGGAACTCGGGGGAGAGGATGTCGGGGGCGATGGGGCGGGGATCGACTGCGGTCACTCTGGGATCTCCTGATCGTCGAATCGAGGGTCGAGCAGGATCGGTGCCGGAGCACCGGTCGGGGTCGTGCCGCTCCGCCGAGGGTCTGGGGCCGGAGGTGGACAGTGATCTGGATCACTAGGTGCTGATAACTATAAATACGATGCGCATGAAGTCAACGGTTTTCGTGAAACAGGTTCTCTTCTTCGCGTTCCCCGCCGCGTCGGCGAGTGCTCCAAGATCGAGGGAAATGTGGCGGATCAGTGTTCGTAGACGGGGGTGGTGGTACCCGGGGGACGATCATCTTGTCGAACTGCGCCTGCTCGATCAGGGCGGTGTCGCAGAACTCGAGCATGGCCGCGATCTTGTCGTCGCGGACGGTGACGATCCAGCAGTACTGGTTCTTGTACGGAACCCCGTTGCGGCCCATGCCATCCGAGCGGCAGAATACGACGACGCGCCCGTCCTCCAGCGAGAGGACGTCCTCGACCTCGAGTGGCTTGATGCCGTACTCCTGGCTCAGGCCCTGCACGGACGGGCCTTCGCGCTCCTCGCCGCGGAAGTTCGCGCCGAGAAAGTCGTTCTGGATGGACTCGAGACCCTTGTAGGTGCCCGAGATGGGAGTGGATCCGATGAGGGTCCAGGTGGCATCGGGATGGAAGTAGCGGGTGAACGCGTCTCCCACCCCCTCCGAATCGCCGCGGACGGCGGCGAGCCAGTTCTGTACGACCTTCTTTTCGTTGGTTCCCATGTCCATTCGCTTTCGTGATTCCGGGGCGGGCTGCTCCCGCGCCGGTCGACAGGTCCGTCCCGAGGAAAGCCGCCGTCGATGCTCGCGCATCGGCTGGGATGGGACGGGGGCTCTCCTGCGGTCGCTCGGGCCTCTGCGGATCGTCGAATCGACGGTCGAGCGGGAGTTGCGTCGCTCAGGGGCGAGCGCCTCCGCGGACGGTTCGGGATCGGAGTCGAAGTGATCCAGATCACCGATGCTGACGACTGTATGCGGAATTTGGTAATTGTCAATGGATTTCGCGCACGCCGAAGATGCCGAAGGGGGCGTCCACTCGGTGGAGTGGACGCCCCCTTCGCGCGCGGGAACTCGCGCGGGAACTACGGTTGCGTCGTCTTCGGCGGCTCCAGCGTCCGGAGGGCGGCGAGCAGCCGCTCCGGGATCGGGGCCTTGTTTCCATCGGCGCCGCGCACGGCGAACGTGATCTTGCCGTGAGCGACGAGTTCGTCGCCGCGCTCGAAGTCGAATCCCAGCGCGTACGAGGTGGTGCCGAGGTGGTCGAGGACGACCGTGCAGGTCAGCTCGTCGAACACCTCGCAGCTGGTGATGTACTGGCACTCCGACTTCAGGCCCACGGTGTAGACGCCGACGGTGTCGAGCAACGTGTGGCTGTCGAGGCCGAACGAGTGCAGCCAGACGCTGTACGTGCGTTCCATCCACGGGTAGTTGATGGCGAAGTACGAGATCCCGACGGCGTCGCAGTCGCCGTAGGCGAGCTGGAAGCGCTGCTGCGTGACGGCGGTGGTGGCGGTGGTCATGTCGTGTCCTTCCGGGTGGATCAGGGGTGGCCGCCGTCGACGGTGACGATGGAGCCGGTCGTGAAACTCGAGGCGTCGCTCGCGAGGTAGAGGGCGGCGCCGACGATCTCGTCGGGCTGTCCGCCGCGCTTGGCGGCGAAGCGCTGCGCCCGCTGGGAGAACGCCTCCATGTCCCACGAGTTGCTCACGTCCGTGAGGAAGGTGCCGGCCATGATTGCGTTGCTGCGCACCGTGGGGCCGAACGCGTGCGCCATGCCGATCGTAACGGCGTTGAGTCCGGCCTTGGCGGCGGCGTAGGGCAGGATGTCCGGCCTGGGGTGCACGGACCCGGCGCTGGAAATGTTGATAATGGATCCGCCGTCGCCCTGCGCCATGCGGGTTCCGACGAGTGCCGCGAGCCGGAACGGGCCCTTGAGGTTCACCCCGATCACTTTGTCGAACAGCGTTTCGCTGACGGTGTCGAGACTGTCGTACAGCGGGGACATGCCCGCGTTGTTGATCAGCACGTCGATCTTCCCGAAGTGACCGTAGGCCGCCTCGACGAGTTCCTCGATCGATTCCCATCGTCCGACGTGGAACGAATGCGCAAGCGTCTTGCGTCCCGTCTCCTCGGTGATCTCGTCGGCGGTGGCCTGGCAGGAGGCCAGGTCACGGCTGGCGATGACGACGTCGCAGCCGGCGCGAGCCAGCCCGAACGCCATGGCGCGGCCGAGGCCCCGGCTGCCGCCGGTGACGATCGCCGTGCGGTCGGTCAGATCGAACGCGCGGACGGGGTCGAACCCCGGGCGGGTCCGGCCGGTTGTTGAATCGGTCATCGAGTTCCTCCACTGGTCCTGGTTGACGGTACCCAATTCCTTGCTATTGTGATCATAGATTAGCGGATAGTGATCCAGTTCACGACAATGGCCGAGACCGCGCCGAGTCACACCGCCGTGTCGCACCCGGTGGATCGGACGCATCGCCAGAACGGAGTACAAGGTGAGTGACGACCAGCAGGACCTGTTCGCCCTGCCGCAGCGGTACCTCGACCTCCAGCGGGAAGCCCGGGACCTCGCGGCCGAGTGCGCCGACATCGCCGCGCGCGCCGACGAGGCGGACAGCTTCGATCCGGACGTCCGCAAGCGGCTGACCGCGTCCCGGCTCACCGAGGTCGTCGTGCCGGCTGCCTACGGTGGTCGCTTCGAGAAGGTCGACTCGCTCGCGGTGACCATCGTGCGCGAGGCCCTCGCCGCCGAGTCGGCCCACCTCGACTCCATGTTCGGCATGCAGGGCATCGGCAGCTACTGCATCAGTGTCGGCGGCTCCGAGGAACTCAAGGCGGAGTGGCTGCCCAAGGTGGCCCGGCTCGAGGCCGTGGCCGCCCTCGGCCTGACGGAGCCGCACGTCGGCTCCGACCTCAAGGCACTCAGCACCACCGTCGTCGAGCGCGACGGCAAGCTGATCGTCGACGGGCACAAGTCCTTCATCACCAACGGCGGCGACGCGGACTTCTACAGCATCCTCGCCCGCGAGGGCGACGGATACTCCCTCGTGCTGGTCCCGGCCGACGCGCCCGGCCTGCGCATCGAGCGCCCGCACCAGATCATCGCGCCCCACGTGCTCAGCGACGTCATCCTCGAGAACGTCGAGATACCGGTCGGCAACCGCATCGGGGAACCGGGCAAGGGCTTCGGGCTCGTCCTCGCCACCCTCGCCACGTTCCGCGTGTCCGTGGCCGGCGCCGCCGTCGGCGTGGCCCAGGCCGCGCTGGACGAGGCGGTCGCCCACGCCAAGACCCGGGAGGGCTTCGGCGTCAGCCTCGCGCGTCTCGGATCGGTGCCCGAGCACCTCGCCTCCTGCTGGACCGACATCGAGATGGCGCGCTCGCTGACCTACCGCGCGGCCGCCGCGTCGGCCCGCGACGCACGCGCCAATCTGCACCTGTCGTCGATGGCAAAGGTCGGCGCCACCGAGGCGGCCGCCCGCGTCGTCGACCGCTCGGTGCAGATCATGGGCCGCTTCGGGCTCGTGCGCGGCGGGAAGCTCGAGCGCCTCTACCGGGAGGCCCGTCCCATGCGGATCTACGAGGGCTCGACCGAGGTGATCTTCGATTCCCTGGCCAAGCAACTCGTGAAGGAAGCCCATTAGGGGCAGAATGCGGACCAGAGGCAGGCACCCATGACAACGGACGCGAACACCACCAAGCTGGAGCGAGTCGTCATCCGCTTCGCGGGCGACTCGGGCGACGGCATGCAGCTGACCGGCGACCGGTTCACCTCCGAAGCGGCCGCGTTCGGCAACGACCTCGCGACGCAGCCGAACTTCCCCGCCGAGATCCGGGCACCGCAGGGCACGCTGCCCGGCGTGTCGTCGTTCCAGATCCAGATCGCGGACCACGACATCCTCACCGCGGGTGATCGCCCGGACGTCCTCGTCGCGATGAACCCGGCGGCGCTGAAGGCGAACATCGGCGACCTGCCGCGCGGCGGCACCGTCATCGTCAACACCGACGAGTTCACCAAGCGCAACCTGTCCAAGGTCGGCTACGCCGCCAGCCCGCTCGAGGACGGCAGCCTCGACGAGTTCGTGATCCACCAGGTGCCGATGTCGAGCCTGTCGGTCGGGGCGGTCGAGCCGGCCGGCCTGAGCCGCAAGGACGGGGAACGCGCGAAGAACATGTTCGCGCTCGGGCTGCTGTCGTGGATGTACAACCGGCCGGTGGGGCGGATCGAGGAGTTCCTGCGCACCAAGTTCGCCAAGAAGCCGCAGGTCGCCCAGGGCAACCTGCTCGCATTCCACGCCGGGTGGAACTACGGCGAGACCACGGAGACGTTCGCGACGACGTTCGAGGTGGCCAAGGCGGACCTGCCGCCCGGTACGTACCGGCAGATCACCGGCAACACCGCCCTGGCCTACGGCCTGGTGGCCGCCGGTGAGCTGTCCGGGCTCGAGGTGTTCCTCGGGACGTATCCGATCACTCCCGCCTCCGACATCCTGCACGAGCTGACCAAGCACCGCAGCCTCGGCGTGACCACCTTCCAGGCGGAGGACGAGATCGCCGCCATCGGCGCGGCAGTCGGGGCCTCCATCGGCGGCGCCCTGGGCGTCACCAGCACCTCCGGTCCGGGCCTGGCCCTCAAGAGCGAGGCCATCGGCCTGGCCGTGATGACCGAAATCCCCCTCGTGGTGATCGACGTGCAGCGCGGCGGACCGTCGACGGGCCTGCCGACCAAGACCGAGCAATCCGACCTGCTGCAGGCGCTGTACGGGCGCAACGGTGAGTCGCCGGTCGCGGTGCTCGCGCCGCGCTCGCCGGCCGACTGCTTCGCCACCGCGGTCGAGGCGGCCCACATCGCCCTGACCTACCGGACCCCGGTGCTGCTGCTGTCCGACGGCGCCATCGCCAACGGCTCCGAACCCTGGCAGATCCCGCGGGTAGACGAGCTCGCCCCGATCGAGCCGGGCTACGAGACGGGCCCGGACGCCGGTGGTGCGCCCCTGCGCCCCTACGCCCGGGACCGCGAAACCCTGGCCCGCACCGTGGCGATCCCCGGAACGCCCGGCCTCGAGCACCGGATCGGTGGCCTCGAGAAGGCGAACGGCAGCGGCAACATCTCCTACGACCCGGCCAACCACGATCTGATGGTGCGCCTGCGCCAGGCGAAGATCGACGGGATCTCGGTCCCGGACGCCGAGGTCGACGATCCGTCGGGGCAGGCGGAACTGCTGATCGTGGGATGGGGCAGTTCCTACGGGCCGATCGGCGAGGCGTGCCGCCGGGCCCGGCGTCGCGGCACCGCGGTCGCCCACCTGCACCTGCGGCACCTGAACCCGTTGCCGCGCAACCTCGGTGAGGTGCTCGGCCGGTACCGCACGGTGATCGCGCCCGAGATGAACCTGGGACAGCTGACGAGTGTGCTGCGGGCGCGCTACCTTGTCGACGTCCAGCCGGTGACCAAGGTTCAGGGCCTGGCCTTCCTCGCCGACGAGATCGTCGACGCGATCGATGCCGCGCTCGCCGGCACCCTGCGCGAGCTGGAACACGCCAAGACCACCGCCGCGCTGGCTGCGGCCGAGTACCGTCCGGAGCCGGACCGCGAGGAGGAATCGGCATGACCGAGTTGATCAGCCGCGTGGGCACCGATCTCGGACTGAGTGCCACCGCGCTCGTCCCGACGACCGACACCCCGCAGAAGGCCAAGGACTTCACGAGCGACCAGGAGGTGCGCTGGTGCCCGGGCTGCGGTGACTACGTCATTCTGGCCGCGATCCGTAACTTCCTGCCCGAACTCGGCCTGCGGCGCGAGAACCTGATGTTCGTCTCGGGCATCGGCTGTTCGAGCCGGTTCCCGTACTACCTCGAGACCTACGGCCTGCACTCCATCCACGGCCGTGCGCCGGCGATCGCGACCGGTCTGGCCGTCACCCGGCCCGACCTGTCGGTGTGGGTGGTCACCGGTGACGGCGATGCCCTCTCGATCGGCGGAAACCACCTGATCCATGCGCTGCGCCGCAACGTGAACCTCACGATCCTGTTGTTCAACAACCGGATCTACGGCCTGACGAAGGGGCAGTACTCGCCCACGTCCGAGGTCGGGAAGATCACCAAGTCCACGCCGATGGGTTCGGTGGACCACCCGTTCAACACGCTGTCCCTCGCTCTCGGTGCCGAGGCCACCTTCGCGGCCCGAGCGCTCGACTCCGACCGCAAGGGTCTGACCGACGTGCTGCGCCGCGCAGCCGAGCACCGGGGCACCTCGTTCGTCGAGATCTATCAGGACTGCCCGATCTTCAACGACGGCTCCTTCGACGTGCTGCGCAAGGAGGACGCCGAGCAGCGGGTGATCCCGCTGCGCCACGGTGAGCCGATCGTGTTCGGCGCCGAGGGCCAGAAGTGCGTCGTCCGTGACGGATTCGGACTGCGCGTGGTGGACACGGCGACGGCCGACCCGGGTGCGATCGTGGTGCACGATGCGCACGCCGACGATCCGGAGTACGCCTTCGCGCTGTCGCGGCTGTCCGACCAGGACCTCGAACACACCGTGTTCGGCGTGTTCCGCAGCGTTGCCCGTCCGACGTACGACGACCTGGTGCGGGAGCAGAACGAGAGCGCCCGCACCGGCGGTCTCGACCGCCGAGACTCCCTGCAGTCCTTGTTGACCGGGCACGACACCTGGACTGTGTCCGATTAGCCCGATGTTCGAATAGGGTCGATCGCCGTCCCTCGGCGCGGAAACTGGGGTCCTCGTACCCCTAGACAATGCGCATGATTAGTATAAAGTGACTGCCATCACACCTCCCTTTCTTCCCTCCCCTCGGCAGGAGTAGTCGTAATGTCGCTCAGGAACGAAATCGAAAACGCCCTCGCCCGCTACGCGCTCGCCTACGACGACGGCGACATGGACGGCGTCGAGCGCGTCTTCGGCGAAACCGCCGTGTTCACCATGAAGATCGGCGACGGCGACCTCATCGGGCCGCTGAACGGCCGCGAGGAGATCATGGGCCTGTTCCGCGGCGCGCACGAGTCGCAGACCGACCAGCGGCGGCACATCACCACCAATCTGCTGATCGACGAGATCGACGAGAAGAACGTCCGCACGGTGTCCTACCTGCTCATCACCTCCGCGGAGAACGGTGCGCTGAAGGTGTTGTCCACGGGCAAGTACGAGGACGAGTGGACCCGGAGCGGCGGCGACTGGGTGCTCACCAAGCGGCACATCGCCCTCGACCTCCCGTACTGAACCCTCCCGCATCCGGAGACACCCATGACGATGAACCAGGGCCTCATCCCCGCCAAGTGGGCCGCCCTCACCCCGAACCGCATGGCGTTGTACGACGTCCCCAACGATCGCCGCATCACGTTCGCCGACCTCGACGAGCGCGTCCGGCGCCTGGCGAACGGACTGCGCGGACTCGGCCTGGAGAAGGGCGACCGCGTCGCCGTGCTGACCAAGAACAGCATCGAGTTCCAGGAACTGTTCTTCGCCGTCGGCCGAGCGGGACTGATCCTGCAGCCGCTGAACTGGCGGCTGGCAACTCCGTCCCTGCTCGGGCTCGTCGCCGACGCCACCCCGAAGGTGCTCATCACCGCCTCCGAGTTCCGGTCCGTGGCAGAGGAACTGAGTCGATCCACCACGGTCGACCACTGGCTCGAGTTCGGCCCGGGCGGAAGCGGGACGTACGAGGAGCTGCTCGCGAGCTCCAGCCCGGCCGAACCGATCTGGACGCCGAGCGTCGGGGGAGACGACCCGTTCTTCATCCTCTACACCGGCGGCACCACCGGCGAGTCCAAGGGCGCGCTGCACTCGCACACCAGCGCGGCCGCCGGCATGCTCAACCAGACCGTCGCCGAGCGGGTCGTTCCGACCGACGTCTACATGCTCACCGGCCAGATGTACCACATCCCGGTGGTGCTCTCGATGAACTACATGAAGCACGGATGTCCGGTCGTGCTGGTCAATTTCGAGGCCAAGCAGGCGCTCGAGATCATCGAGTCGGAACGGGTCTCGGCGTTCCTCGGCATCACCACGATGCTGAACTGGATGATGGCCGTGGAGAACTTCGACTCCTACGACCTGTCGAGCCTGCGCAACATCCAGTACGGCGGCGGCCCCATGCCGTCCGCGATCGTGCGCAGCGCGCTCGAGGCGTTCCCGTGCACCCTCATCCAGGGATACGGCCAGACCGAGGGCACGACCATGTCGTTCCTGTCCCAGGAGGACCACCTCGACGCGGTCAACGGCATCAACGAGCACCGGCTGAAGTCCTGTGGCCGCGAAGGATTCGGCACCACGATCCGGGTCGTCGACTTCGACGGCAACGAGGTCCCCAAGGACGGCAGGACCCCCGGCGAGATCGTGGTCCGCTCCGAGGCCAACATGCTCGGCTACTGGAACAAGCCGGAGCTGACCGCGCAGACCCTGCGCGACGGCTGGATGTGGACCGGCGACGTCGCGGTCTGGGACGAGGACCACTACGTCTATATCGTCGACCGGGCCAAGGACATGATCATCTCCGGTGGCGAGAACATCTACAGCATCCAGGTCGAAGAGGCCATCGGCGCCCATCCCGCAGTCCTCGAATGCGCCGTCATCGGCATCCCCGACGACGAGTGGGGCGAGGTCGTCAAGGCCGTCGTCGTGCTCAAGCCCGGGCACACCGCCACCGAACAGGAGATCATCGACACCGCCAAGCGGAACCTGGCCTCCTACCAGAAGCCCCGTTCGGTCGACTTCGTCGACGCCCTGCCGAAGGCGCCGACCGGGAAGATCATGAAGCGGGACCTGCGGGCGCCGTACCTCGAAGCGACGGCGGCCCGATGACCGTGGACACCGGACGCCGGGTGCCGACCGAGACCGAACTCGCCGAACTGGTCGGCACCCGCTTCCCCGGCGGCCAGGCCACGCTCGAGCCGTGGTGGGTGCACCTCGTCCTCGACAGCATGCTCGCCGACCCCGCCGACGGCGGTGCGCACCCGGTGCTGGTGTTCCTCGTCGCCACCGGCGCGATGGGCTGGAGCTGGGACGAGTTGTTCGCGGTGTTCGGGGCCACCGAGGCCGACGGCCCGATGGCCGGGGAAACCGAGACGGTGGTGCACCGGCCGCTGCGCGTCGGCGCCACCTACCGCGTCTCGGGCGAGATCGTCTCCGCGACGCGCAAGGTGGGCCGGCGCACCGGCGTCTTCGACATCGTCGGCTACCGTCTCGACCTGCACGACGAGGACGGCGCGCACTGTGCCTCCACCACCAACTCGATCGTGTTCCCGCGGCGAGGAGAGAACGCATGAAACCGACCGTCGGACAGAAGATTCCCGAGCGCACCATCGACGCGGTGGATCCGGCCCGGATGAAGACCCTCTCGGCGCTCATGCGGGACCCGAACCCGATCCATTTCGATCGGAAGGCGGCGAGCGCGCTGGGCCTCGGCGACCGCACGGTCAATCAGGGCCCGAGCAACATCGCCTACGTCGTGTCCATGCTCGGCTCCTGGGCCGGTGGCGTGGACCGGGTCACCGGATACCGGTTCAGGTTCCTCGGCAACGTATTCGAGGGTGACAGGCTGCGGGCCGCGGGCGTGGTGACCGACGTGGAGGAGACAGCCGACGGCCTCCTGGTGCGCTGCGACCTCACGCTCGACGTCCTCGGCGGAGCGCGCGTTCTCGAAGGCACCGGGACCGTCCGGTTCCCCGCCGATCGCTAGACACCATTTCCCACGAGAGGGGCGACAATCATGGCAGGACGAGTAGAAGGCAAGGTCGCGTTCATCACCGGGGCCGCCCGCGGCCAGGGTCGCAGCCACGCGCTGCGGCTCGCCGAGGAGGGCGCCGACATCATCGCGGTCGACATCTGCGAGAACATCGACTCGGTGACCCCGTACTACCCGCTGGCCACCGAGGACGAGCTCAAGGAGACCGTCCGGCTCGTCGAGGCCCTCGACCGGCGGATCGTGGCGCACCGCGCCGACGTCCGGGACCGCGCGGCGCTGCAGCGCGCCTTCGACGACGGGGTGGCGCAGCTCGGCGGCGTCGACATCGTGGTCGCCAACGCCGGCATCGCCACCTACGGCCGCTCGTGGGAACTCACCGCCGAGCAGTGGCGCGACATGATCGACGTCAACCTCACCGGCGTCTTCAACACCGCGGTCGTCGCGATCCCCACGATGATCGAGCAGGGCCGCGGTGGGTCCATCATGTTCACCAGTTCGATCGGTGGCCTCAAGGGCATTCAGCAGGTCGCCCACTACGTCGCCGCCAAGCACGGCATCGTCGGGCTCATGCGGACCATGGCGAACGAGCTCGGTCCCCACAGCATCCGGGTCAACACCATCCACCCGACGAACGTCGACACCATCATGATCCAGAATCCCGGGACGTACGGCATGTTCTCCCCGGGGGATCCGGAGCCGTCGCAGGAGAAGGCGATGCCGGGGTTCATGTCGCTGAACACGCTGCCGGTGCCCTGGGTCGAATCGATCGACATCAGCAACGCGGTGCTGTTCCTCGGCAGCGACGAGGCACGGTACGTCACCGGAGTCACCTTCCCGGTGGACGCCGGCGCGTACGTGAAGTGATGTGACGATGGCCGTCGGAATCGACGACAACGAGGATCTGCGTACGCTGCGGGTCGACGAGGAGGGCATCGCCGAACTCGTTGCGGCGCAGACCGAATGTACCTTCGCCTTCAGTACGGCGGCCGGGTGGCCCGCCGGGGTGGTGATGAGCTACCTGCACCACGACGACCGGTTCTGGCTCACCGCCGCGAAGGACCGCGCGCACGTACGTGCGGCGATGCGCGAATCCCGCGTGACGCTCGTGATCTCGAATGCCGGCACCGGCCTGCCCGGCAGGCGGATGCTCGCCGTCCGCGGCCGCGTCACCGTCCACGCCGACGCGGAGACCAAGCGCTGGTTCTATGCGGCGTTCGCGCAGCGCCATGCTCCGACCGATCCCGCAGCCTTCCAGCGACTGCTGGACAGCCCCAACCGAGTCGTCCTGGAAGTCCGTCCCGTTCGCATCGCGGTCAGTCACGACTCGACCAGGATGCCGGGCGACGGACGCGGCGGCTCGCTCGGGCCTCGACCGAACAAGGAGTGAACAATATGACCGCGGATCCGGACTCCGCCTACGCCCACCTGCTCTCGCCGTTCCAGATCGGCCCGATGAAACTGCGCAACCGCGTGGTGCTGCCGCCGCACGCCTCGGCGATCGGCAACATCTTCGGGTCCGAGGCCGACGCCGAACGCAACCTCGCCTACTACGTGTCCCGGGCGAGGGGCGGAGCCGCGTGGTTCGACAGCCTCAGCGCCTGGGTTCCGAACACCGGGGTGATCCCGGGGTTCGAGCCCACCGGCGTCGGCGCCACGGTCGAGGGCCACTACAGCCTGCCGATCTTCGTCGAACGCGTACAGGCGTATTCCGATGCCCTGCACGCCGAGGGCGCGGTGGCGACGGGGCAGATGGTCCACCAGGGCGGCATGCCGCATGGTGCGTCGTCGGTCCTGAGCGCTCCGGTGATCAACAACGTTCCGCACAAGCTGAACCGGGAGGAGATCGCCTACTTCGTCGGCCAGTACAAGTTCTGTGCGGAGCAGGCCCAGAAGGCACGCCTCGACGGCGTCGAACTCCACATGAACCACGACGATCTGCTCGAGTACTTCCTCTCGCCGCTGACCAACAAGCGCGACGACGAGTACGGCGGCTCGATCGAGAACCGTTGCCGGTTCCCGGTCGAGGTGCTGCGGGCCATCCGCGACGTGATCGGATCGTCCATGGTCATCGGCATCCGGCTGAACCTGCGCGAGGAGGTCCCGGGCGGCTACGACATCACCGGGGCCATCGAGATCGCGCAGTACCTCGAGAGCACCGGCCTCGTCGACTACTTCCACGGCGTGGTGGGCAGCCCGTGGGGCAACCCGTCCTACATCCAGCCGCACTTCTACGAGGCCGGCCAGTGGAGCGATCTCGCCGGGCAGCTCAAGCGGGCGGTGTCGCTGCCCGTCGTGCACACGGGCCGCATCAACCACCCCGACGTCGCCGAACGGATCCTCGCGGCCGGCGACGCCGACGTCGTCGGCATGGCCCGCGCGCACATCGCCGAGCCGTCGATCATCGAGAAGGTCCGCGCCGGCCGCGTCGACGAGATCCGGCCCTGCGTCGGCGGCAACGAGTGCATCAGCCGCCGCTACGTCGAGGGCCTGCCGTTCGGCTGCGCGGTCAACCCCGTCACCAGCAACGAGGTCGACGGGCCGTGGCCCACCGTGACCGACCCCCGGCGCGTGCTCGTCGTCGGTGGCGGCCCGGCGGGCATGGAGTTCGCGGCCCTGGCCCGGGAGAAGGGCCACGACGTGGAGTTGTGGGAGGCGTCCGACGTGCTCGGCGGCCAGCTGCGCACCGCGATCAACGCGCCCACGTACGACATGTTCGAGAAGTACCTGGACTGGCAGCAGCGCCGGCTCGAGCGGGCGGGCGTGAAGATCGACTACCGGCACGCGGCGACGAAGGCGGAGATCGAGGCCGCCGGATTCGACGTGGTGGCGGTCGCCACCGGCTCCACCCGCCGGATCCCGGACATCCCGGGCGTGTACGGCGACAACGTCGCCGACATCCGCGACGTCCTGAACGGCGACGCCGCGGTCGGCAAGCGGGTCCTGATCGTCGCGCAGGACGATCACATGCCGCCGCTGTCGCTCGCCGACTTCCTCACCGATCGCGGTCACGACGTCACCATCGTCTACGCGACTCAGGTCGCGGGCCAGCTGCTCGGCCGCTACATCGTCGGTGCGATCCTCGGGCGCCTCGACGAGAAGGGCGTGCAGTACCGGTTCATGGAGGACGTCGTCGAGATCACCCCGACCGGGGTGGTCACCCGCAACGTCTACTCCGGCCGCACGCACCAGGTCGACGGCTTCGACTCGGTGGTGCTCGCCTGCGGTGGCATCGGGGACGCCGGCCTGTACGAGAGCATCAAGGACGGCCCGGCTGCAGAGGGCGAGCGGGAGGTGCACATCCTCGGTGACGCCTACGCACCGCGCCGACTGGTCTTCGCCACCCGGCAGGCATTCGCGCTCGCGAAGCTGATCTGACGGACACCACGACGGGGGTGCGGGCTTCGGGCCCGCACCCCCGTTTCGGTGTCCGTCGGCGATGAGCAGGAGGTTGCTGCGTCGAGCGGGAGGTTGTCGTCGTCGCTTCTCGCGTTTCGGCGCGAGATCCTCCCGCTCGGCGCGAGATCCACCCGCGCGACACGAACGACGCAGCGAAAAGCGCCGGGCGATCGCTGGTCGCGATCGCCCGGCGCGAGATCCGCCGCATCAGGCCAGGACGAATCCCTTGAAGTCGGCGTCCCGGACCTCATTCCACGTCTGCTCGTAGAGCACGATTCCGCCGGCGTACGGCATGAAGATCTGCGGCTTACCGGGCACATTCGCGCCGCGGTACCACGACCCGGACTCGCCCTGCGGCCACAGGGTCATGTTCGCGATCTCCTCGACCGTCTCGACCCACGCGTTCTGCGCTTCCTCGGTGGCCTCGATCGTGGTCAGTCCGTGCTCGCGCATGTGGTCCATGGTCTCGACCGTCCACTCGACGTGCTGCTCGATGGCGGTCACCATGTTCGACAGCACCGACGGGCTGCCGACGTTGGCGATGATGAACATGTTGGGGAATCCGGCGGTGCCCAGGCCGAGGTGCGTCTTCGGGCCCTCCTGCCACGCCTTCTGCAAGGGCAGGCCGCCCCGGCCGCGAATGTCGATCTGGGTGAACGCGCCGGTGAAGGCGTCGAACCCGGTGGCGAGTACGACGGCGTCGAACTCGTACTCGGTGCCGTCGGCGAGATGCATGCCGTGTTCGGTGAAGCTGTCGAGGGGCTTCTTGCGCAGGTCGACCAGTTCGACGTTGTCGCGGTTGAAGGTCTCGTACCAGTCGGTGCCGACGACGGGCCGCTTCGCACCCATCGGGTAGCCGAACGGCTTGAGGCTGTCCGCGACGTCCGGGTCGTCGACGATCTCGTCGATCTTGGCCCGGATGAAGTCACAGACCGAGTCGTTCGCCCGCTGGTCCACCATCAGGTCCGCGAATGCGCCGAGGAAGGCAATTCCGCCGCCCTGCCAACGCTTCTCGTACTCGGCCCACCGCTCTTCGTCGCTGACGTCGAACGCGGCCTTGGGGTTGTCGTCGCGGATGCAGCCCGCGGCGGCGGTCCGGCACGCACGGCGTCGCTCGCGGTAGTTCACCTTGACGTTCGCGACGAACTCCGGGTCGAGCTTGTGGTTGCGGGCGGGAATGACGAAGTTGGCGGTGCGCTGCAGCACGGTCAGCTTGCCGGCCTGCTTGGCGATCTCCGGGATGGCCTGCACGCCGGAGGATCCGGTGCCGACGGCGGCGACTCGGAGGCCGGTGAAGTCCACTCCCTCCTCCGGCCACTCGCTGGTGCGGTAGATCGGCCCCTGGAACTTGTCGAGGCCCGGGACGTCGACGTCCTTGGGGACCGACAGGCAGCCGACGGCCATGAGGCAGAACCGTGAAACGTACTCGTCGCCCTTGTCGGTGCGGACGTGCCACTTCTGCTCGCCCTCGTCGAAACGGGCTTCGGTGACGGTGGTTTCGAGACGGATGTCGCGGCGCAGGTCGAACCGGTCGGCGACGTGCGAGAGATACGCCTGCAGCTCGGGCTGCGACGGGTAGCGCTCGCTCCACTCCCACTCCTGCTCGAGTTCCTCGTCGAATCCGAACGAGTAGTCGTGGCTGTCCACGTCGCAGCGGGCGCCGGGGTAGCGGTTCCAATGCCAGGTGCCGCCGACCTCCTCGCCCTTGTCGAGCGCGACGGCGGTGTAACCGTGCCTGCGCAGCTTCCACAACAGGTACAGGCCTGCGAAGCCGGCGCCGACGACGACGGCGTCGACCTCGATTGCGGATGTTGAGGAGTTGGGGGTTGCAGTCATCGGATGACCTCTCTGACTGGGGGATTCGGTCGGATGTGCCGATGTCACCGCCAGGCTCGCGGTTTCGGTGTGCCAGGCGGGAGCGCGGTGCGGCCGGATGGTCGTCCGCTCGCGGAAAAGTCTGTGACGGGTATCACTCTATCAATGCGAATGGATATAATCAAAGGTGTAGAGCGGATATATTTGGCGGGCGTCGTCGCGCCACCCCGTGTGCGGGGCCGTTCCACACCCCCGTGTGCGGGGCTGTTCCACACGGAAATCTCCGAATCCACCATGGAAAGAGGTCGACATGTACCGACTCGTCGCCGCGTACAACCACCCCGAGGATCCCGAGAAGTTCCTCGAGCACTACCGCAACGTGCACTCCAAGCTCGCGCTGAAGCAGCAGGGGATCCGGAACTACGAATGGGGCGTGTGCTCCACCCCCGACGGCAGCACCCCGCCGCACTTCCTGGTCGCGGTGTGCGACTGGGACAGCAAGGAAGCCATGCTCGCCGACATGGCGTCTCCGGAAGGGCAGCAGGGCGCCGCCGACCTCGAGAACTTTGCGCAGGCCGGCGTCTCGTTCGACTTCTACGAGATCACCAAGGACATCTGAGCCGAGACATGCGACAGGGTGGGGACCGCGAAGTCCCCACCCTGCCGCATGTGCCGCTGCCGTGCTCCGGTCAGGCGTCGAAACCGTCCATCTGCGGCGTGGTGAGGCCGGTGATGATCCGCTCGGCGATCTTCCAGCCGTCGGCGGTGCGGACGTAGCGGTCCTCGTTGAGCGCGATTGCCTTGATGGCGGCGCCGTTCTTCATCTCCGCTTCGGAGAAGACGTAGTTCGTACCGGTGGCGTGGTCGTCGTCCTCGAAGTCGATGACGTGGTTGGTGATGATGTGGAACTGCTTGTCCACTGCCTGTGCGTCCCGCTCGAAGAAGTCGAGGATCTGCTCGTGCCCCTCGTACCGGGTCAGGCCGACGGCGCTGGCGTCCCACGCTCCGTCGGGTGCGAAGGCGGACAGTGCCTCCTTGGGGTCGAATCGATCGAGGCCACGGGCGTAGAGATGGGTGATGCGGATGATCTCGTTGATGTCGTCGGCGCGCATGTGTCGGTCTCCGATGTACTCGAGGTGCAGTGTCAGGGAACGGACGGCAGGTCGATGCCGTCCAGGTCGGCCTTGATCTGGAGAGCAAGGTACTTGTTGTAGATACGGGCGAGGGTGAGATTGCCGCCGCTGAACCAGAATCCGTCGTGACCCGAACGTCGCCACACCGACCGGATCTCGCCCTCGTCGTCGAGACCCCAGACCGGTCCGCATTGGTCGGCGACGGCGTCGCCCAGGATGCGGCGGGCAGTGTCGAGGATGCCCCGGAACCCGGTGGCGAACACGACGGTGTCGGCGGGTACGACGGTGCCGTCCGACATGACCACTCCCTCGGGAACGAACCGTTCCACGGTCTTCCCTGCGACCAGTCCGATCGACCCGTCGGCGACGAGCCGGGACGCTCCGACGTCGATGTAGTAGCCGCCGTTCCGGGTGAGGAAGAGGTCCATCGCTCCGGTCCCGCCGTCGCCCAGGTGATGCCGGAATCCCCGGGCGCTCAGGGCATCGAGCAGGTCGCGATCGATGTCGGCCATGGCCGCGACGGCGGTGCGCAGGCCGTCGACGAATCCCTGGTCCCGCCGCGCGAACGACGCACCGACGAGGTCGGCGATCTCGGTGGGCGCGGTGTTCTCGCCGTAGGCGGGTTTCAGCATGACGTCGACCACGGTGGTGCCGCCGACGACGTAGGTCGGACCCCGCTGGACGAGGGTCACGTGAGCGCCGGTGTTGTACAGGTCCTGGGCGATGTCGTGGCCGCTGTTCCCGGTGCCGATGACGACGACATCACGGCCGCTCCGTCGTGGGTCCGTCGTGTACCGGCCGGAATGCAGCAGCTCACCCGCGAATTCTCCGGTCCCGGGGATGTCCGGTACGAGCGGCTCGGTGCCGCTCAGGCCGGTGGCCAGGACCACGTGCTGCGGGCGCAGCACCCGCCGTTCACCTCCGCGGTCGAGCAGCACCTCCCACCGCTTCGTCGCGGGATCGTACGAGGCGCTCACGAGTTCCGTGCGGGTCCACACGTTCAGTTCCAGGGCTCGGGCGTAGATGTCGAGCCAGTCGCCCATCTTGTCCTTCGGTGTGAACACCGGCCAGGTGGGTGGGAACGGCATCATCGGCAGATGGTTCGACCACACGGGGTCGTGCAGCACCAGCGAGTCGTAGCGGTTGCGCCAGTTGTCACCCACGCGCTCGTTGCGCTCGACGACGAGCGCGTGGACGTTCATCGCCCCGAGGTAGGCGGCGAGCCCGAGACCGGAATGTCCGGCGCCGATGACGAGGACCTCCGGATCCCGTTCGGTGCACTCGCTCGCGAGGAGCCGACGATCACCCCAGTGGACGGTGACGCGTTCACCGGGTTCCGGGACACCGTTCGGACGACGCTCTCCCACAGCCGGTTCGGCGCCGGCGAGACTGTCGAGCGTCGTCAGGACAGCCGTCGCGCGCCAGCGGCCCGCATCGTCCGGGGTCAGTCGCGCGACGCCACGGACGTGTCCGAACCGGATGGTGAGGCGGAAGAGCAGCTGCACGACCGGCGGGCCCTCGCCTGTCGGCAGCAGCGCCGGTGGCACGGAGGAATCGAGCGCTTCGTCGCGGACCTCGAGATCCGCCGCGCCGGTGAGCAGCGGGCGGATCGCCGATTCGCCGTGCAGGCTGCGCAGATCGCCGGTGAAGGCGAGCAGGTCGCGCCACCACGCGTCGGTGGCGAGTGCGTCCGGGTAGTCGTCGGCGTTTCCCGATCGGAGCGCACCGGCGAAGTCCGCGAGCCAGCGTTCGGCGACCGCGTCGGGGTGGGCGGGATCGAGGCGCGGTGTGTCGAGTCGAGCAGTCATGTGGTCTCCCGTTCGTCCGGCCGGGTCAGCGGAGGGTGTAGCCGGCGTCGACCTTCAGTTCGGTGCCGGTGACGTACCGGGCCTCATCGGAGGCCAGGTACAACACCGCGTTGGAGATGTCGATCGGCTCGATCCACGGCACGGGCAGGACGTTGGTGGTGGCGAAGACCGGTGCGGCCTGTTCCTGGGTGGGATGTTCGACGTCCGGGAGGAACAGCCGGAAGCAGGCCTCGTTGAGGATCATGTCTGTGGCGACGCCGGTGGGATGCACGGTGTTGACGCGGATGCCGTGCGGACCCAGTTCCAGTGCGAGCGTGCGCATCAGGCCGACCACGGCATGCTTGCTCGCGGTGTAGGGCGCGACGTTCGGCGTGCCCTTCAGGCCGGCGGTGGAGCTGGTGATGACGATCGACCCCCCGGTGCCCTGTTCGATCAGGTGCGGGGTGACGGCCTTGCACGTGTGCCACACGCCCTTGAGATTGATGTCGAGGACATCGTCCCAGTCGCGTTCGCTCACCAGGTGTGTCTCGTCGCCGAAGAGGAAGATGCCGGCGTTGGCGGCGACGATGTCGATCCGGCCGAGCTCGGCGATGCCCTCGTCGACCACGGCCTTGACGGCGTCGAAGTTACGGACGTCGGCCTTGCGGGCGATGATCCGGCGATCGAGTGCCTCCACGGCGCGCACCGTCTCGGCCAGGTCGTCCTCGGTGGCGCCGGGGTAGAAGCGGGTGACGCTCTCGATGTCCTCGGCCACATCGAGAGCGACGATGTCGGCGCCCTCCTCGGCGAGGCGGATCGCATGGCTGCGTCCCTGGCCGCGGGCCGCGCCCGTGATGAAAGCGACCTTACCTGCTACCCGTCCTGTCATAGCTGCTCCTTCGGGGGCCGCCGACGGGCCCGATCCGCCGTCAGCGGTAGGTGTTCCAGGTGGGAGCCGACTCCGGATAGTCGGCCTCGGTGTATCGGGTCTGGGGCCACCGAATCCGTTTGGTGGTACGGAAACTGGAGCCCATCGACTCGAACGGTACCGCGTACATGAACGACACGGCGCGTCTTTCGAAAAGCCAGGTGCCGTCCCGGCGCACGTATCGGTCGCGGTACCGGAACGCGGTCATCATCAGGGTGTCGTGGACCGCGAGTTCGGCATGGCCGGTCATGATTCCGCTTGCGTGCGAGTCGTCTTCGATCGTGACGAGGTGGATCTCGGGTGTGTGCAGCATGGTGTGGTAACGGTCCATGCTGGAGACGTAGAAGGGGCGGATCTGCTCACGGCCGCGCAGCTCGGTGCCGGCGACCTCGAAGACACCGTCCTCGGTGAACATCGACAGCACGGTATCGATGTCGTGGTCGTCGACGGCCAGGGCGTAACGTCCGGCCAGGTCCCGGATCTCGTCCTTGGCGACGAGGCGGCTCAGGGCGGCGGAATCGAGGTCCGCGAGTTTCGAGGCAGTCATCGGCTCTGTTCCTGTCGGAGGTACACGGATCGGGCCGGGACGGAGTGTGGACCCCCGTCCCGGCCCGTGCGCCGGGCGCGAACACTCCCGGGGAATCGCGTGTGCCGATCTAGTCGTCGTACATGATGACGCCGCGAATGTTCTTGCCCTCGCGGAGATCCTTGAACGCGGTATTGATGTCCTCGAGCTTGTAGGTCTTGGTGACCAGCTCGTCCAGCTTGAACTCGCCACGGCGGTACATGTCGGCGATGAGCGGGATGTCGCGGCGCGCCGTCGTGGTGCCGTACAGGGTGCCCTGCAGGCGCTTGCCCGACATCGCGAAGGTGAACAGGTCGAACGGCACGTCGCGCTGAGTGACGGGAGCGGCGGCGGTGAGCACCAGGGTGCCGCCGCGGCGGGTCATCTCCTGCGCCGGGTTGAGCAGGTGCCCGTAGGCGATGTCGACGGTGATGATGACGACGTCGGCGCCCTGCCCCTCGGTGAGCTGGTCGACGACCTCTCGGCACTGTTCGAAGTTCTCGGTGGTGTGGGTGGCACCGAAGATCTTGGCCTGGTCGCGCTTGTACTCGACGGGGTCGATCGTGACGATGTTCTTGGCGCCCTTGTGCCGGGCGCCCTGGACCGCGTTCATGCCCACACCGCCGGTGCCGATGACGACGACGGTGTCCCCGAGCTGGATGTCGGCCGCATAGACGGACGAGCCCCAGCCGGTGGGGACGCCGCAGCCGATCAGTGCGGCCTTGTCGAGCGGGATGTCCTTGCCGATCTTGACGCACGAGTCGATGTTGACCACGACGTACGGGGAGAAGGTGCCGAGGTAGGAGAACGGGCCGACGCCCTGGCCCCGGGCGTGGACGCGGTGGGTGCCGTCGGGCGCGAAGCCGCCGAGCACGCCGGCGCCCATCTCGCACATGTTGGAACGGCCGATGGTGCACATCTTGCAGTGGCCACAGGACGGCAGGAAGGACAGGACGACGTGGTCGCCGACCTCGAAGCCGGTGACGTCGGGGCCGAGCTCCTCGATCACGCCCGCACCTTCGTGTCCGCCGATGATCGGCGCCCAGTCGAGGGGGATGTCGCCGGTGTCGACGTGGTCGTCGCTGTGGCAGATGCCGGAGGCGGCGAGCTTGACCCGCACCTCCCGGCTCTTCGGGGGATCGATCTCGATTTCCTCGACGCTCCAACCGGACCGGGTTCCCGGCTCCCACAGCAGCGCTCCGATGGTCTTCATGGCTTCTCCTCGTGACGAACGGGGGTGAAGGCGCGAGCGGCGGCCGGCGTAGGGCGCCGGCACGGGCTCGACGGTGTTGATCGCTATGCATGCATGTGATCGCTATCACCATAACCATATGCATGGATATAAGCAATAGCGGTGTCGTCGGAGTTCGCCGGACCTCGGGAACCGGGCCGCCGGTCGCGAATCGGCCCGGAAACACGGCGGGCCCGCGCCGAGACGATGCTCGGTGCGGGCCCGCGGGGTCCGTGTCGCCGGACGGCGGCGACAGCGGTGTTCAGCCGCCGAGCGCCTGGTTCCAGGGCAGGACCTGGCTCAGGAGTTCGGGGAACTTGCGCTCGGCGTACCGGACGTATTCGTTGATGTGGTCGCGCATCCGGTCCTCGGACAGGTCCGCGTCGTGCGAATGCAGCGCCTCGTAGATCTGGATGTGCGCCTTGAGGGTCGTCTCCCGCAGCGGGGCGGGGTGGTCGACGCCCATCACCGTGCCGCCGGTGATCCGCAGCAGCGCGTCCGTCAGGTAGCCGAAGAGCGCGTTGCCGGTGGACCAGGCGATGACGTCGTGGAACTGCTTGTTCGTCTCGAGGAACGTGTCGATGTCCGCCGTGTCGAACGACTGCTGCATGCGGTCGACGGACTGCTTGAGCTCGAGCAGGTTCTCGTCGCTGATCCGCTCGGCGGCCAGGCGGCAGATGACGGGCTCGAGGGCGGTGCGGGCCTCCACGATCGTGCTGAGCGAGGCGTTCTGGAGCTGCATCAGCAGGATGATGGTGCTCGCCAGATGGGACGCGTCCGGATCGAGGAGGACGGGACCGCCCTTGGGCCCCGGCTTGAGGGCGATCATCCCCTGGAACTCCAGCAGCCGCAGTCCCTCACGGAGGGTGCCGCGGCCGATCTGGTACTCCTCGAGCATCGCCTTCTCCGGGGGCAGCAGGTCCCCGGGCTGCAGACCTTTTCGCGCCGTATCCCGGACGATCTGCTGGGCGACCACCAGCGATGTCTTCGGGCCTCTCGACATTGCAGCCACGGAACCTCCTTAGCCTCGTGGCCTCCTGACTTCCGGGAAGCGGAGGCTGTCACGGCGCAGCGGGTGCTCGCCGTGTCGGCGGATCGGGCGGGCAACTTCCCCGGACGATCCGAATTGTGCACTGTACTCATTGTGCACGCGATTGTGCACATTGATGTGCACCATTATCGAACGTGTGCCTATTCGGCGGGCGGGAACTGCGGCTTACGCTTTTCCAGGAAGGCCTGCGCACCCTCGATCATGTCGGCGCTGCCGATCGCCTGGACGAGCATGCCGAGCCCGTTGCTGAACGAGTCCCGGGCGGAGTTCCACCAGATGTTCGAGCTGACCTTGGTGATCTCGAGGTAGCGCGGGCTCAGGGCCTCGAACTCGCGGCACAGCGAGCGGACGGATTCCTCGAGAAGCTCGTCGTCGACCACCTCGTTCACCAGTCCCATCTCGTAGGCGCGCTCCGCCGGGTAGCGCCGGCACAGCAGCGACAGTTCCTTGGCGCGCTTCTCGCCGATCTGGACTCCCATCACGTTCGTGGCGCCGCTGACCGGAGAGCTGCCGACGCGGGGACCCGTCTGACCGAATGTCGCCGAGCGGGCGGCGACGGCGAGATCGCAGGCCACCACCAGTTCGTTGCCGCCACCTGCCGCGGCACCGTTGACGGCCGCGACGACCGGGCGGGGGCAGGTGCGGATCGCGTCGAAGAGTTCGAGCGATGAACGGTAGAGACCCCGCAATTCCTTGACGGTGGGCTGGCTGAGCTGGCCGAGCGAGCCGCCGGCGCAGAAGCTTCCCCCCGATCCGGTGATGACCACCGAGCGGTACTCGGTGGCCTCGTGGAGCGCGTCGACCATGACAGCGCACATCTCGGCGTCGAAGGCGTTGCGGCGCTCGGGCCGGTTGAGCCGGATCCACAGGCTGGAGTCGACGGATTCGAGAACGACGCTCGTGGTGGTGGAGGTGGGGCTGCTCATGGGAACTCCTTCGGTCGAGGTTCACGGTTCGGCTCGGCGGGGTACGAGAGAGGCGGGGTATGGGAGGGGCGGGGCCGGCGGGAGTGTCTCTTCGCCGGTAAGGAGCCAAGACACGAACTGTACGTTATAATCGTTAGCATTATTTTGGCCCGTCGGGAAGTGGGGGAGTGTCCGATCCGGACAGAGTTCCCGAACCGGCAGGTGCTCTCGGGAGGAGAAGGCGCGATGATCACAGGACGGGCGCCGAAAGCTGCCATGGTGGTGGCGCAGCACATCATCAGGGACGCGACCAGGCAGAACCTGGCGGCGGGCGATCTGCTGCCGTCGGAGCGGGTCATGCTCGAGAAGTACGAGATCGGCCGCGGCACGCTGCGGGAAGCCCTGCGGCTGTTGGAGTTTCAGGGGGTGATCGCCCTCAAGCCCGGCCCCCGGGGCGGGCCGGTGATACTGGATCCCGATGCGTCCCACCTCGCGAGTTCGCTCATCCTTCTCATGCAGCTCAAGGACGCGCCGTTCAGTGTCATCATCGAGGCGCGCACCGCCCTCGAGCCGATGATCAGCCGCCTGGCTGCCCAGCGCATCAGCGGGGAGACACTGGTCGAGCTCAAGGAGACCATCGACCGGATGCACGGCTCGCTCGGCGATCAGCACGAGTTCCTCGAGGCGAACAAGAACTTCCACGATCTGATCGCCTGGTCCTCGGGTAATCCGCTGTTCGGGTACATGGTCGATTCGCTGCTCGGAATCATGGACGGCACTGCGATCGGGATCGACTACCCACCGCACCGGCGCGAGGCGATCATCGTCGCGCACACCCAGATCTACGAGTCGCTCTCGCAGGGGGACCCGATCGGATCCGAGGAGCGCATGCGCGACCACATCAACGCCTACCGGAGGTACGCGCAGCGCAAGTACCCCGACCTGCTCGAACAGGTCATCCAGTGGGACCGCGCCCTGGGCTGAGGCGCACGGCCGCACACGGAGGAAGGGGCCCCGGGTCGAACCCGGGGCCCCTTCCTCCGTCGTGTGCCGGCCGCTCGGAAGGCGTCGTCACTCGGTGACGACGGAGATCGCACGCTCGGGGCAGGACGCGGCGGCCTCGCGTGCGGCGTGCTCGTTGGCCGGGTCGTCGCCCCCGGGCAGGACGTACGCGTGGCCGTCCTCCTCGCGCAGCGCGAAGACCTGCGGGGAGGTCATGAAGCACAGCCCGTGGCCCTGGCAGTGGTTCTCGTCGACAACAACCTTCATCGGTCGCTCCTTCCGTCATCCGGATATCGAGGATGCCAGCTCGTTGAACATTTGATTTGATAGCCGGGCTGGCGGTGTGATCTACACTACTATATCATCTGTTATAACCATTAGCAGGAGATGCCCGATCCGACGCAGGAGGGTCCACGCGATGGACAGCCGCAATCGTTGCCCCGTCATCAACTTCGACCACAATTCGCAGGAGCACTCTGCCGATCCGGTCGCCTCGTACCGCAAGGTCCGCCAGAACGAGCGAGTCGCCTGGACGGAGGCGCACGGCGGGTACTGGGTGCTCAGCGACTACGACTCGGTCTTCGAGGCCGCCCGTGACGACGAGACGTTCTCGTCCGCGCGCAACGAATATGGGGGAGAGGGCCTTTCGGTCGTCATCCCGAAGACGCCGATGCACTTCCACATCCCCATCGAGCTCGATCCCCCGGAGTTCCGCAAGTACCGCAAGATCGTCAACCCGATCACCGCGCCCGCGGCCGTCGAGCGGATGAAGGCGCTCGTCGACCGCCACACCGCCGGGTTCATCGACAGCGTGATCGAGGACGGGCAGTGTGACCTCACCTCGGTCATCTCGGTTCCCTCCATCGTGACGGTGGACTGGCTCGGTCTCGACCTCGCCGACTGGAAGCGCTATTCCCACGCGCACCACCAGGCGCTCGCCGGCATTCCGGGAAGTGACGACTACCGCCACGCGATGGAGGTCGACTTCCCGTACCTGGGCGACCGCATGCGCGAGACCATCCGGGCCCGTCGCGAGAACCCCACCGACGACATCATCAGCTACCTCGTGCAGCAGGAGGTCGACGGTCGTCCGCTCAACGACTTCGAGATGTACTCGATCGTCGATCTGCTGCTCGCCGGCGGTGTCGGTACCACCGCGTCCCTGGTGAGCCAGGCGCTGGTGTGGCTCGCCGAGCACCCGGCCGTGCGGCAGCGGCTCATCGACGATCCGAGCCTGATGGACCACGCCGTCGAGGAGTTCCTGCGGTACTTCTCGCCCACTCAGGCGCTCGCCCGGACCGTCACCAAGGACACCGAGTTCCAGGGCTGCCCCATGAAGAAGGGCGATCGGGTGCTGCTGTCCTGGTCGTCGGCCAATCGCGACGAGACGCTCTTCGACAACCCGGACGAGATCGACATCGAACGGTGGCCGAACCGGCACACCGCATTCGGAATCGGCGTACACCGTTGCGCCGGATCGCATCTCGGCCGCTACATGTCCAAGACGCTCATCACCCAGATTCTCGAGCGGATGCCCGACTACGAGGTGGACTTCTCCGCGCTCGAGCGGTACCCGCATCAGGGCACCAACATGGGCTGGCAGCGGATCCCGGCCACCTACACGCCGGGCCCGCGCGTGCTGTCGGACTACACCTTGTACTGAGTGGTACCGAGCGCACCCACCGCACCATCCGATTCATCGACAGGACAGGGGAACACCGTGTTCAACGGCCGAAGAATCGTCGTCGTCGGCGGCGGCCTCGCCGGGCTCCGCACGTGTGAGGCGTTGCGCGCCGAAGGCTTCGACGGCGAGCTCGAGCTGATCTGTTCCGAGCCCACCCCGCCGTACGACCGCCCGCCGCTGAGCAAGTCCGCACTCCTCGAGGCGCAGGACACCACGTTCGATGTCGACTACGCGGCGCTCGGCGTCGAACTGCGCCTCGGTGTCCGGGCCCGGGCGCTCGACACCGCAGCCCGGGCGGTGCACACCGATGCCGGCGCACATTCCTACGACGCGCTGGTCGTCGCGACCGGGGCGGCCCCGGTCGCGCTGCCCGGGGCGGGCCGGCAACTCGTGCTCCGCACCGCCGCGGACGCCGAGCGTCTCCGCGCCGAGCTGCGCCCGGGAGCCCGCGTCGTTCTCGTCGGTGCCGGCTGGATCAACGCCGAGATCGCCACGACCGCACTGTCTCTCGGCTGCTCGGTCACCTGTGTGGAAGCCGGGTCCCGGCCGCTCGCGGGTCCGCTGGGCGCGCAGGTCGCCGAACGGCTGCGATCGTGGTGGGACGGAGTCGATCTGCGCTGCGGCACCGGCGTCGGCGAGGTCACGACAGACGGGCTGACACTGGACGACGGCACCGCACTGCCGGCGGACGTCGTCGTCACCGGTATCGGAGTGCGGCCCGACGTGGGCTGGCTGACCGGGTCGGGACTCGAGATCGATCGCGGGGTCGTCGTCGACGAGTCGCTGCGAACCGCCGACCCGGCGGTGTTCGCCGTCGGAGACGTCGCGATGCGCTGGTCGCCCCGGTTCGGGACGCGACTCGGGGGTGAACACTGGGACGAGGCGCGAACCGGGCCGGCGACGGTCGCCGGCGCGCTCCTGCGACCGCAGTCGCCGCCCGTCTTCGACCCGGTCCCGTACTTCTGGAGCGACCAGTTCGGACACAAAATCCAATTCGTCGGACACAGAAGCGAATCCGACGATATGGTGTTCCGCGAGGGTGCGGACGGCAAGTGGGGTGCGGCCTGGTTCGATGCCGCCGGGCAGCTCACCGCGCACCTGAGCGTCGATTCCCCCCGGCACATGGTGCAGGCCCGCATGGCGATCGACCGCCGTGTCGTCGTGGATCCGGACGAGATCCGGGATCTGTCGGCGCCCCTGCAGGCGCCGGCCCCGGCAGCGAAGTAGTACTCCCATCCCATCCAGCGAGTCGCCGTGGCGAGAGTCCGCGGTCGAGTGGAGGAACACAGCATGACCACAGCCACTCCCATCCAGCTGAAGAGCTACGACAAGCTGTTCATCGGCGGATCGTGGGTCGAGCCGTCCAGCGACGCGGTGATCGAGGTGATCTCCCCGATCAACGGCGAGGTCATCGCGACCGTGCCCGAGGCGCGCGAGGCGGACATGGACCGCGCCGTCGCGGCGGCGCGCAAGGCGTTCGACGAAGGTCCCTGGCCGCGGATGACGCCCGCCGAGCGGGCGGAGATCCTCGTGCGCGTCGGGAACGAGGTGAAGAAGCGCATCCCCGAGATGGCCGAGGCCTTCACCCTCGAACTGGGCGCCCCCGCAGCGGTTTCCACTCTGTTCCACCAGAACGCCGTCGACATGTGGGACGACGCGGCCACGTTCCACGAGCGCTTCGCGTTCGAGGAGGAGCGCACCTGGAAGGGCGGGCACGGCAAGATCGTGCGTGAGCCCATCGGTGTCGTCGCGGTCGTGGTCCCGTGGAACGGTCCGGTTGCGACCGGCTCGCTGAAGATCTCGCCCGCACTCGCCGCGGGCTGCACGGTGGTGCTCAAGCCGGCCCCGGAGGGCCCCGTCACGATGATGATGCTGGCCGAGGCGCTCGACGCCGCCGGTCTGCCCGAAGGCGTCATCAGCGTCGTGCCGGCAGGACGGGAGGTGGGTGACTACCTCGTCAGCCACCCGGACGTCGACAAGATCAGCTTCACCGGCAGCACGGCGGCCGGCCGCGTCGTCATGAGCCGGGCCGCCGAGCGGATCAAGCGGGTCACCCTCGAGCTGGGCGGCAAGTCTGCCGCGATCATCGCCGACGACATCGACCTGGACACCTTCCTGCCCGGCATGGTGTTCGGCGGCATCGGTCACTCGGGGCAGGTCTGCGCCGCCCTCACCCGCATCATCGTCCCGCGCGAGCGCCAGGAGGAGGTCGTCGAGGCGATCAAGGCGGTGATGGAGAGCGTGAAGGTCGGTGATCCCCGTGACGAGGACACTGTCCTCGGCCCCCTGGCCGCCGAGCGTCAGCAGACGCGGGTGCTCGACTACATCGAGATCGGCAAGAAGGAGGGTGCCCGTCTGGTGACCGGTGGCGGCAAGCCCGCCCACCTCGACCGCGGGTGGTACGTCGAACCGACCCTGTTCGCGGACGTCTCCAACGACATGCGCATCGCGCAGGAGGAGATCTTCGGGCCTGTGCTGGTGGTCATTCCGTTCGATTCGATCGACGAGGCCGTCGCCATCGCCAACGACTCGGACTACGGCCTCTCCGGCTCCGTCTACGCGAGGGACGAAGAGCTGGCCCAGAGCATCGCGCGACGGGTGCGCACCGGCCAGATCTCCGTCAACGGCTACGCGATGTGCGTCGTGCAGCCCTTCGGCGGCTACAAGCAGTCCGGTCTCGGCCGCGAGGGCGGCATCGAGGGCTTCGACGCGTTCTTCGAAACCAAGCTGATCCAGCTTCCCTGACCCACGACGAAAGCGAAGGACCCGATATGACTGCGGTTTCTCCCGATCTCGCACGCCGCGCGGAGGACGTGATGTACGCGTACGCGACCGCCGTGGACGAGGGCGACCTCGACGCCCTGCGCGCGCTGATCACCGAGGACGTCTCGATCACCCAGAACGGCAAGGAGGATGCGGGCCCGGAGGAGTTCCTCGGCGTCTACCGTGCCTTCGCCGAGTCCGGCGCGGAGTTCTCCCGCCACGCGATCACCAACGTCCGCGTGTCCGACGAGGGCGACGGCCGGGTGCGGGTCGACGCGTACTTCGAGGCCACGGTGGCCGGCCCCGAGGGCACGCAGCGGCTGTACGGGCGCTACGCCGACACGTTCGCCGAGCGTGAAGGGACACTGCTCATCGAACGCAAGCGCATCACCGTGGACCGCGTGCTGGACCAGCCGGCCTCCGCGGCGGCGTACGCGCCGTACTGATCGAGCCGAACAACAGGGAAGGGCGGCGATTCGACGAATCGCCGCCCTTTCCCATGTCCTGGGGGCCGTCCTACGGGCGACCGCCGTGGGTGGCGCCGACGCGGGTGGCGAGCAGGCTCGCGTCGCGCGTGTGACGACGGGCGGCCTCCGAGGAGTTCGGCGCGGCGCAGGCGTAGAGGGTGTTGCCCTCCGGGCCGCCGAGCATGCACGCGAACACCCCGGTCGGGAACACGACCTCGCCGGTGATCGCGCCACCCTCCTCGACGCGGATGACCCGCCGGTTGAGGGCGTCGGCGACCCACACCGCACCGTCGCTGTCGAGGCAGATGCCGTCCGGCGCGACCGCCGCGGCGCTCATCGCGGCCTTGACGGAGTCGGTGGGCAGGTCCGGACCGAACGCGGCCCAGGTGCGCTGCCCGCCGAGCCGGCCGTCGGAACCGATGTCGAACGCAGTCAGCTTGTTGCCCATGCTTTCCGCGACGATCAGCGTGCCGGTGGGGGTGATCACCATGCCGTTGGGGAAGCGGAGATCCGAGGCCTCGACGGTGAAGGACCCGTCGGGCGCGACACGGATCAGGTTGGCCGGCGCGATCGGGGTGTCGCGCTTGAACTCGAAGCCGAAACTGCCCACGTACGCGGTGCCGTCCTCGGCGACCACCATGTCGTTGAGTTTGCCGGTGGCGACCGACGAGAGGTCGGCGTGGACGACGATCTCGCCGTCGTGCTCGCGGCGCATGATCCGCCCGGACTCCATCGCGGTGATCAGCAGGCGGCCGTCGGGCAGCCAGCCGAGGCCGGACGGCTCGTCGCCGGGGAGGGTGGCCTCGACGGTCACCGCACCGTCGGCGCCGATCGAGATCACCTCGTGCCGATAGAGATCCGAGACCCACACCCGTCCGTCGTGCCAGCGGGGGCACTCGAGGAAGGCACGGTCGGAGACGACGGTGTCGATGGGGCTCTGCAGCGCGGTGTCCTGGTTTCCGGCAGTCATGGTCGGTGGCCTTCCGTAGTAGATGCGGGGAGATGCCCCCGGAACTCTCGCTTCCAAGCTAGACCAATCATGCGCATAGATAAAGGCCCTAGCGCGCCGGTATTGCAAATAATCATGCGTATGGTTATGGTGATGTGCATCACTCGCTGGGCGCCGACTCTGCGCACCCGATCGGGAGTCGTCGACGTCTGTCGAAACCCATGCCGCACACGAAGGAGATGCCATGGCCCTCGACCCGGCCACCACCGCGTTTCTTGCCGAGATGGCGAAGGCAGGCGGTCCGCCCCTGCACGAGATGGCCCCGCAGGAGGCCCGCGCGATGAGCGAAGGCTTCACGCCGCTCTACGGCGACGGCCCGGAGATGACCCGGGTGGAAAACCGCACCGTGCCGACGCCGGACGGTCACCAGCTGCCGATCCGGCTCCTGGTGCCGACCGACAACGCCCGCGGCGTCATCGCCTACCTGCACGGTGGGGGCTGGGTGGTCGGAAGCCTCGACGGGTACGACACGCTCGGCCGTCAGCTCGCCGAGCGCACCGGCTGCGTCGTCGCCCTCGTCGACTACCGGCTCGCTCCCGAGCACGTGTTCCCGTCCGCCGCCGACGACGCGTGGACCGCGGTGCAGTGGCTCGCGGCGAACCGCGCCACCTACGCGGCCGCGGACGCCCCGCTGATCGTGGGCGGTGACAGTGCCGGCGGCAACCTCGCCGCGGTGGTCGCGCAGCGCGCCGCCCGGGAGAACGGTCCCGAACTCGCCCTGCAGTTCCTCGCCTACCCCGTCATCGACTGCGACTTCGACACACCCAGTTACCTCGACCCCGCGAACGAGCTCATGCTCACCCGGGACGCAATGGTGTGGTTCTGGGACCTGTACGTGCCCGAGGCGAAGGACCGCACCCGCTGGGAGGTCGCCCCGATCAACGCGAAATCGTTCGATGGTGTCGCCCCGGCCGCGGTGCTGATCGCCGAGCACGACGTCCTGCACGACGAGGGCCGCAAGTACGCGCAGGCGCTCCGCTCGGCCGGAGTGCCACTGCGCGAGAAGGTGTTCACCGGGCAGATGCACGGATTCTTCCAGTTCGTGAACATCCTGCCGGGCGCGAAGGACGGCATGGACTACGTCGTCGAGGCGGTCGAGGACGTGCTCGCCGGCGCGGACATCGCCCGATGAGCCCCGATCGGACGGAGATCGGCATGAGCACCGATCGGACGGAGAACGGCATGGGTACCGATCGGACGGAGAACGGCATGGGTACCGAGAACACCGCCGAGGAGTTCGACGCGATCGTGGTCGGTGCCGGCTTCTCCGGCATCTACATGGTGCACCGGCTGCGGGAGATGGGGCTGACGGTCCGCGCCTTCGAGGCCGCCGACGGTGTGGGCGGCACCTGGTTCTGGAACCGCTATCCCGGCGCTCGATGCGACTGCATCAGCATGGAATACGCCTACACCTTCTCGCCCGAGCTGATCGAGGAGTGGGAGTGGACCGAGCGCTATCCCGCCCAGCCGGAGATCCTGCGCTACCTGAACTTCGCCGCCGACAGGCTCGACGTGAAGAAGCACTTCCGGTTCCGGACCCGGGTCGACTCGGCCCGGTTCGACGACCACACCGACCGATGGACGATCACCACCGACTCCGGTGACGTCGCCGTCGCCAAGTACTTCGTGACCGCGGTCGGCTGTCTGTCCACGTCGCAGACGCCGGACTTCCCGGGCCTGAACAACTTCCGCGGTGCGACGTACCACACGGCCGACTGGCCACGCGAGGGCGTCGACTTCACCGGCAAGCGGGTCGGGGTGATCGGCACCGGTTCGTCCGGCGTCCAGGTGATCCCGCTCGTCGCCGAGCAGGCCGAGAAACTGACCGTGTTCCAGCGGACTCCGGCGTTCAGCCTCGACTGCGGCAACCGCCCCCTCACCGAGGACGAGAAGCGGGAGTTCAAGGAGAACATCGAGACTTTCAAGGCGACCTCGAAGACCACACCGTCGGGCCAGTACACCGACACCCTCGAGGTCGGCGCGCTCGACCACTCCCCCGAGGAGCGGTGGGCGGTCTACGAGGAGCGGTGGAACCGGCACCGGGCGATCGACCTCATCGCCGCCTACCCCGACCTGTTCACCAACCGGGAGGCCAACGAGACCATCGCCGAGTTCTTCCGCAGCAAGATCCGCGCGGTGGTGCAGGACCCCGAGCTCGCCGAACACCTGTCACCGCGGACCTATCCGCTCGGTGCCAAGCGGATCACGCTCGACACCAACTACTTCCAGACCTTCAATCGGGAGAACGTCGAGCTCGTCTCCCTCCGCGAAGCGCCGCTCGAGGAGTTCACGGACAAGGGCATCCGGGCCGGGGGAACGGAGCACGAACTCGACGCGGTGATCCTCGCCACGGGGTTCGACGCGATCACCGGTCCGCTGCTGAAGATGGACATCTCCGGTGTCGGCGGCGAGACGCTGCGGGAGAAGTGGCAGGACGGACCCGTCACGTACCTCGGGATCGCGGTCGACGGGTTCCCGAACATGTTCATGCTCACCGGTCCCGGAAGCCCGAACGTGCTCACCAACGTGGTGTGCGCGATCGAGCAGCACGTGGAGTGGACCGCCGACTGCATCGAACGTCTCGAGCAGCGCGGCGCCCGCCGGTTCGAGGCGCTCGAGCCGTATACGCACGATTGGACCGAGCTCAACAACGAACTGGCGAAGGGCACGCTCTATCCCGAGGGCAACTCGTGGTACACGGGCGCCAATGTGCCGGGCAAGCCGCGGGTGATCATGTCCTACGTCGGTGGGCTCAACACCTACCGCGAGATCTGCGACGACGTCGCGGCCGAAGGCTATCGCGGTTTCGCCATCAAGTAACGGGAAACGGCAACGGCAGGACGCGCACTCGCGGCTGCGTGCCGCGGCGCGTCCTGCCGTCGTTTCCGAGGTTTCCGACGACGAGGAGTTCGTGGTGTCGCAGGGTCTGAAGTTGGGGTACAAGGCGTCGGCGGAGCAGTTCGGGCCGCGGGAGCTGGTGGAGCTGGCGGTGCTGGCGGAGGAACACGGGATGGATTCGGCGACGGTGTCGGATCATTTCCAGCCGTGGCGGCACAACGGGGGGCATGCGCCGTTCTCGTTGGCGTGGATGACCGCGGTGGGTGAGCGTACCTCGCGGTTGCAGTTGGGGACCTCGGTGCTGACCCCGACGTTCCGGTACAACCCGGCGGTGATCGCGCAGGCGTTCGCGACGATGGGGTGCCTGTATCCGGGGCGGGTGATGCTCGGGGTCGGCACCGGGGAGGCGCTCAACGAGATCGCCACCGGGTATGCGGGGGTGTGGCCGGAGTTCAAGGAGCGGTTCGCGCGGTTGCGGGAGTCGGTGGCCCTGATGCGCGAGTTGTGGACCGGGGAGCGGGTGGATTTCGAGGGCGAGTACTACACCACGAAGGGGGCGTCGATCTACGACGTGCCCGCCGGCGGGATCCCGGTGTACATCGCGGCGGGGGGTCCGGTGGTGGCGCGGTATGCGGGCCGGGCGGGGGACGGGTTCATCTGCACCTCGGGTAAGGGGATGGAGCTCTACACCGGGAAGTTGTTGCCGGCGGTGGCCGAGGGTGCGGGCAAGGCCGGGCGGGACGCCGGGGCGATCGACAAGATGATCGAGATCAAGATCTCCTACGACACCGATCCGGAGCGGGCGCTGGAGAACACCCGGTTCTGGGCGCCGTTGTCGCTGACGGCGGAGCAGAAGCACAGCATCGACGATCCGGTGCAGATGGAGGCGGCGGCCGATGCGCTGCCGATCGAACAGGTGGCCAGGCGGTGGATCGTGGCGTCGGATCCGGACGAGGCGGTGGAGAAGGTCGCGGCGTATGTCGACGCCGGGCTGAACCATCTGGTGTTCCACGCGCCGGGGCACGATCAGCGGCGCTTCCTCGACCTGTTCGAGAAGGATCTCGCTCCCCGCCTGCGGGCGCTGGCCTGAGGAAGGAAAGTCCGAATGAACACGGCCACAACTACACTCACCGGCACGGCGCCGTGGCGGGCGCTGGCCGCCCATCGTGGCGAGCTCGAGGCGGTGGATCTGCGGGGGTTGTTCGCGGCGGATCCGGGGCGGGCGCAGCGGTTCTCGCTGACCGTCGGGGAGTGGTACATCGACTACAGCAAGCATCGGATCACCGACACCACGGTGGGGTTGCTGCTCGAGCTGGCCCGGGCGTGTGGGCTCGAGGCCCGCCGCGATGCGATGTTCGCCGGGGACCGGATCAACACCACCGAGGACCGGGCGGTGCTGCACACCGCGCTGCGGCTGCCGCGGTCGGCGACGCTGACCGTGGACGGCACCGACGTGGTCGCCGAGGTGCACACGGTGCTCGACGCGATGGCCGGCTTCGCCGAGAAGGTCCGCTCGGGCACCTGGCGCGGCGCCACCGGCGAGCCGATCGCCACGGTGGTGAACATCGGGATCGGCGGCTCGGATCTGGGCCCGGCGATGGTGGCGCGGGCGTTGCGGCACTGCGCCGACGGCCCGGCGGTGCGGTTCGTCGCCAACATCGACCCGGCGGATCTGACCGCGCAGCTGACCGGCCTGGACCCGGCCACCACGCTGTTCGTGGTGGCGTCGAAGACGTTCACCACCGTCGAAACCCTCACCAACGCCACCGCCGCGCGGCGCTGGCTGGTCGCCGCGCTCGGTGAGGACGCCGTCGCGGCGCATTTCGTGGCGGTGTCCACCAACGCGAGCAAGGTCGCCGAGTTCGGCATCGACCCGGCGAACATGTTCGGGTTCTGGGACTGGGTGGGCGGGCGGTACTCGGTGGGCTCGGCGATCGGGCTGGCGGTGATGTGCGCGATCGGGCCGGTGCGCTTCGCCGAGTTCCTCGCCGGGATGCACACCGTGGACGAGCACTTCGCCACCGCCCCGCTGGAGGCGAACGCGCCGGTGCTGCTCGGGCTGCTGGGGGTGTGGTACGCGTCGGTGCTGGGGGCGCAGTCGCGGGCGGTGCTGCCCTACAGTCAGGACCTGGCCCGGCTGCCGGCGTATCTGCAGCAGCTGACCATGGAGTCGAACGGCAAGAGCGTGCGGCGGGACGGGACGGCGGTGGACCACGAGACCGGGGAGATCTTCTGGGGCGAGCCGGGCACCAACGGGCAGCACGCGTTCTACCAGTTGCTGCACCAGGGCACCCGGCTTATCCCGGCCGATTTCGTCGGGTTCGCCGCCGCGTGCGAGGACCTGCCCACCCGGGACGGGACCGGCAGCATGCACCAGATCCTGCTGGCGAACATGCTCGCCCAGGCCAAGGTGCTCGCGTTCGGGCGCACCGCGGCCGAGGTCGCCGCCGACGGCACCGACCCGGGGTTGGTGGCGCACAAGGTGATGCCCGGCAACCGGCCCTCGACCACCCTGCTCGCCCCGGCGTTGACCCCGGCGACGCTGGGCCAGTTGATCGCGTTGTACGAGCATCAGACCTTCGTCCAGGGCGTGATCTGGGGCATCGACTCGTTCGACCAGTGGGGCGTCGAACTCGGCAAGACCCAGGCCCTGGCCCTGGCACCGGCCCTGACCGGCGCGGCGGACCCCGACACCGGCGACACCTCCACCGACACCCTCGTCCGCACCATCCGGCGCCTCCGCCGCACGTGAGTCCCTCGGGCGGCCCCCACCGCCTCGAGGACGCACCGGCGAAGCCGCCCAGAGAAGGGAGAATCATGCCCGCGCCCAAGCTGTTGACCTTGCCCCCGGCGATCACGGAGTCCTGGGACTGGCAGCTGCACGCCGCCTGCCGGGACGCCGATGCCGCGACGTTCTTCCATCCGGACAACGAACGGGGTGAGGCGCGCACCGACAGAGTTCGTGCCGCGAAGCGGATCTGCCAATCCTGTCCTGTGCGGACGCAGTGTCTCCGGCACGCGCTCGAGGCCGGGGAACGGCACGGAATCTGGGGCGGGTTCTCGGAGGAAGAACGCAGAGTCCTGGTGCGGCCGTCGAACAGGGCACCCCATAGCCTGGAGCCGTGTCCGGTAGCCGTCTCCCCGAGATCCGCACGGGTGTCCGCGACTCCTGGGCGGTCGGTCTCGGCCTGATCCCGCTCGGCCTCGCGTTCGGGGTCGTGCTCACGCAGGCGGGCTTCGACTGGTGGTGGGCGCCCGTCTTCTCGACGGTGATCTACGCGGGCTCGATGGAGTTCCTCGCCGTCGGCCTGATCGGTGCGGTGACGCCGGTGGCGTCGATCGCCGCGGCGACCCTGCTCGTGAACTTCCGGCACGTGTTCTACGGGCTGTCGTTCCCCCTGGAGAAGATCCGCAGCCGGCTCGGCCGGGCGTACGGTGTCTACGCCCTCACGGACGAGACCTATGCCATCGTCGCCACCAAGCACCGCGACGAGCTGACCGGCCCGCGGATGCTGACGGTCGCGGCGACCTGCCAGCTGCTGTGGGTCGCCTCCGGGACCGTCGGCGCCCTGATCGGCGCGGCGCTGCCGACGGGGCTGTCGGGCCTGGAATTCGCCCTCACCGCGTTGTTCGCCGTGCTCGCGCTCGACGCCTTCCGCCTCGGGCGGGACCTGCCGGCCTCGGCTCTCGCGGTGGTGTGCGGCCTCGTCGGGGCGGCCGTGTCGAAGGACGGCATGCTGGTGATCTCGCTGGGACTGTTCGTCGCGTGCCTGCTGGTGCGGTTCGTCTACCGCAACAAGGTGGCCCGTGCCTGAGCCGGTACCGGGCGCCGGCTACGTCGTCGCTGCCCTGATCGTGATGTTCCTCGTCACCGTGGGCCTGCGGGCGGCGCCGTTCGCCGCGCTCGCCCGGCTGCGGGAGTCGGACGTGGTGGGGTACCTCGGCGCCGCGATGCCGGCCGGCGTGATGGTCATCCTGGTGATGTACACCCTGCGCGACGTCGGGCCGGCGACGTGGCTACCGGCGGTGCTGGGCCTGGCGGGAACCGTCGCGGTGCACCTGTGGCGGCGCAGCGCGGCGCTGAGCACCGTGGCCGGAACCGCGATCTACGTCCTGGCCGGGGCGTTCTGGAGCTGAGCGGTGCGAGCGCCGACCGGCGCCGGGACCACGTCGGGGCGGCGGGAACGTGCCGCGACGACCGCGGCGACGAGCACCGCGAGACCGGTGACGCACTGCGCGTTGCCGAGGGTCTGCTGGATGGCCGACTCGACCCAGCCGTGCGTGGAGGTGTCCTCGAGCAGGTAGTTGGGTCCGACGAGGAAGACCAGCGTGGCCGGCAGCAGCACGGGCCACCACGAGCGGTACCGGGGAGCCAGCGCGACCGCGACGAGCAGCACGCTGTATGCCCAGTGGTGCGTGACTGCGATGGGCGCCGCGAGCAGGGTCGCCAGCGCGATCACCCCGAGGGCGACGACGTGCTCGCCGGCCCGGGTGAAGCGGTGGGCGGCCCAGAGCGCCGCTCCGACGACGAGCGCGACGCCCGCGAGCCACGCCGCGGTGTACGCGTGGCCCTCGAGGCCGAGCCGGGCGAGCAGGCCGCTGAGCGCCTGATTGCGGAAGAAGTCCTGGTCGCCGGCCCGGTCGGTGGCCCAGGCTTCGGTGGTCCAGAAGTACACGGAGGATTCCGGGCGCAGCCAGTACGCGAAGCCTGCGACGGCGAGGAACGCACCGAAGGCGCGCACCGCGGACGGCATGTCCCGACGGAGCAGGAACAGCACACCGAACGCGGCGGGGGTCACCTTGATCGCGGCGGCGAGCGCGATCCCGACGCCGCGGAACCGCTGCGGGATCACACCGAGGACGTCGGCGACGACCAGGGCCATGAGGATGATGTTGATCTGCCCGAACAGGAAGTTGGACCGGATGGGTTCGAGCCAGAGTGCCACGCCCAGCGCGGCGGTCGCGACCACGTTCGCGCGACGGACGTCCATGCGGTCGAGCGAGACCTTCAGGACCCACCACACCAGGCCGATCAATCCCGCGGTCCACAGCACCTGCATCAACGTCGCGTTGAGCAGGGGGAGCGGGGCGAAGAGGAACGCCGCGAACGGCGGATAGATGAACCGGAATCCCGAGTTGGTGTGGAAGCCCTCGGTGTAGAGGGGGGTGTGGTGCAGGAATGCCCACCCCGCGTCGCGGAAGACGGACAGGTCCATGAGGTATCCGGTGACGGCGTTCTCGAGGTGGACACCGACCACGATCGCCGAGGCCATCAGCCCCACCCCCACGAGCAGGGAGTACCCGGGCCGGGCACGGACTTCGGACAGCAGCACGGACGATCACCTCCGCTTGTCGGGACAGGAACCTCCCGGATACGTTACACAATCGTTGCCTTCGGGGCCGGATGCGCGGGTTGCCCGGTCCCCCACCGCGTTTCCGGCCGGTTTGTCCGGTTCGGGCGATTCCGTGCGACGGCCTGCCTCGCACAGTCGAGACGAAATCGCGATCTCTACGACGTCTCCTAGATATGGACAGAAATTCCTGTCGAGCGGGGCCTTGCGATACTGGGCGCATGCCGCGCCGCGTGCCCGAGGAGCTTCTGCCGCACCTGCGCCGCGCCCGCGATCTCGCGGACCGGGAATACGCGCAACCTCTCGACCTCGCCGGGCTCGCCGCCGCCGCGGGGGTCTCGAAGTATTACTTCCTGCGCTGCTTCACCGCCGTGTACGGCAGGACGCCCGGGGTTCACCTCACCGAACGACGCATCGAGCGGGCGCAGGACCTGCTGCGCGCGACGAACCTGACCGTGACGGAGATCTGTCATCTCGTCGGGTACAGCAGCCTCGGGTCGTTCGGCACCCGGTTCCGTCAGCTGGTCGGCGTCACTCCCACCGAGTATCAGGCCACGTTCGCCGAGTCCGGTGCGCCCCGCATCCCGGGCTGCTGGGTGTTCATGCACGGTCTGAGCGACCGCCGTCGAACTGCGCAATTTGGGAGAAGCCCGCACCGTTCCCGTCGATCTACGGTCGAGGCGTGCCGCACCATCGACCCGGAGGGCACGCTGTGATCACCAACATCTCCCTGTTCACCCTCTATGTCACCGATCAGGACGAGGCGAAGAAGTTCTATGTCGACACGCTGGGGTTCGTGGAGACCGCGGACGTGGCGATGGGTGAGGGCTTCCGCTGGGTGACCGTCGCGCACCCGGACCACCCGGAACTCGAGGTGACGCTGATGGTGCCCGGCCCACCCCTGGGCCCGGACATGGCCGCGGCGGTGCGCCGCGCGCTGGCCGACGGCACCATGGGCGGTTTCGGGCTCCGCACCACGGACTGCCGCAAGACGTACGAGGAACTCACGGCCAAGGGGGTCGAGTTCACCCAGCCGCCGTCCGAGCGTCCCTACGGTGTCGAGGCCGTGTTCCGGGACAACTCGGGAAACTGGCTCGTGTTGGTGGAGCCCCGCGAGTACACGCCCGACGAGTTCCGTTGATTCGGAACTCTACGACTTTCTCGGACTTTTCCGAGAGAGGGATATAAAGGCGCAGATCCACGTCGGGAAGCCGCCCGGACGCGCCGGCGGTACCCTCCTGTGCGGCGCCGGGCCGTCCGGCACGGTGACGCACGGGAGGGAACCCATGACACGGCAGGCGCCGGTGATCGCGCTGCTCGCTGCGGTGCTGGCGGCGACGCCGGCGCATGCCGCACCCGCCGAGCCCGCGACGGACGGGGTGCCCGGCAGCGGCCCGTGTGCGAGCGACACGTGGCAGCACGAGTCGCTGATCCCGAAGGACCTCGACATCCCGGTGCCGTACCCGGTGATCACCACCGTGCCGTACCCGGCGCCGGAACCGGAGACCGTGCGGATCGATCCGCCTCCGCTGCCGGTCGACCCGTGCGCCGATCCGTGCCCGGACCTGACCGACGAGCCGGTCACCCCGGATCCGGTCTTTCCCCGGATCGCCCTGAAGCCCAGTCCCTTCCACCTCGGCATCCCGGTGCCCGGCGAGGGGGCCGAGCCGCTGCCGCCGCTTCCGGCGCCCGAGACCCCGCCGATCGAGCCCGCCCCGCAGGCGCCCGCGCTCCCGGCTCCGCGGGTCGTCGAGGTCTCCACCGTCGCCAAGCAGACGGGCGCCGGATCGGTCACCCGGACCGACAAGCGCTGGCAGGTGTACGGCACCGATCTGGGCATCATGTGGGAGTCGGAGCCCGGCCGGATCGCCGTCGCGTTCGGTGACACCGTCGGCAAGGGCTTCCATCCGCCGGGCGGGCAGGGTGACGACTGGCGCAGCAACGTGCTGGCCTTCTCCACCGACCGTGATCTCGCCGACGGGATGAGCTTCGACTCGATGGTGCAGGACTCGCGGTGCCATGCCGCCGAGATCCTCGGCAGCCGCAAGCTCGACAACGTCGAGATCACCACGATCCCGACGTCGGGATTCGCGGTCGGCGACCGCCAGTACCTGACGTACATGTCCATCCGGACCTGGAACAGCATTCCCGGCACGTGGTGGACCAACCACGGTGGCATCGCGTACTCGGACGACGGTGGTTCCACCTGGACCAAGGATCCGTACGCCAAGTGGGACAACATCTTCGGCGTCACCAACTTCCAGGTGGCCGCGGCGGTGCCGGCACACGGATACGTCTACCTGTTCGGCACCCCCAATACCCGGCTCGGCTCGGTGGCGCTGGCCCGGGTGCCCGAGGACCGGGTGCTCGAGCCGGGCGCCTACCAGTACTGGCGCGACGGGAACTGGACCCCTGCCGGCGGATACACTGCGGCGACGCCGGTCGTGCACGGCCCCGCTGGGGAGTTGTCCGTGCGCTACGACGCCGCCGCGGACCGCTGGCAGATGACGTACCTGGACACCGCCAAGGCCGCGATCGTCGTGCGGGAGGCCGAGTCGCCCCAGGGAGTGTGGTCGGAGAGCACGCGGCTGGTCGGCGTGGAACAACACCCGGAGCTGTACGGCGGGTTCGTCCATCCGTGGTCGACGGACGAGGACCTGTACTTCATGCTCTCGACGTGGTCGGACTACAACACCTTCCTGCTGCGGGCGAGGATCGAGCGCTGAGCCGCGGCCGCCCGCCCACCGACCGGCCGCTGCCCGCCGGTCGGCTGCCCGGCCGCCCGCTGCCCGGCCGAATGTCACATGGGTACGGTTCGATCGAACCCATGTGACATTCGGTCACGAGAACTGCTCACGCAATGCCGTTTTCCGAAACTTTCCGGTCGCCGTTCGGGGGATGGCCGGAAGGATCTCGAAACGGTCCGGCATCTGCCATTTGGCGAACTCGGTGGACAGGTGCTCTCTGAGGGCGTCAGGATCGACGGACTTCCCCTCGCGCAGGGCCAGGACCGCCAGCGGTCGCTCGCCCCACCGCGCGTCGGGGACCGCCACCACGGCTGCCTCTGCGACGGCGGGGTGAGCCATCAGGTGGTTTTCGAGATCGACCGAGGAGATCCACTCTCCCCCGGACTTGACCAGGTCTTTGGCCCGGTCGCAGATGCGGATGCACCCGCGATGATCGATACGCACGATGTCTCCGGTGCGGAACCACCCGTCAGGGGTGAAGCTGTCTGCACCCGACCCGTTGTGATAGGCGGCGGCCACCCAGGGACCGCGGACTTCGAGTTCTCCCATGGACTTGTCGTCCCAGTCGATCAGGTCGCCCTCTTCCCGGCGGGCGCGGATCTCCACGAAGGGCACGGCGATGCCCTGCCGGGATCGGAACTCGTACTGCTCGTCCCGGCTGCCGTCGTCGAGATCGTCGGGCAGTCGGCAGATGCTGCCGAGCGGAGTGGTTTCCGTCATTCCCCATGCCTGGACGACAGTGAGACCATGGCGGTCGAAGCCTTCGAGCAGGCTGCGCGGGACGGCGGCACCGCCGACGATCAGCCGATCGAGCCGGGTGAGGTCCCACCGATGCGGATCCGCATCCAGCTCCGCGAGCATTCCCATCCACACCGTCGGTACCCCTGCCGTTATCGTGACCCGCTCGTCCGCGAGCAGGTCGAGCACGCTGGACGGGTCCAATTGCCGGCCGGGCAGTACAAGTCGTGCGCCGATCAGTGCCGCGGCATACGGCAGGCCCCAGGCGTTGGCGTGGAACATCGGGACGACCGGAAGCAGCGTGTCGCGTGCGGAGACCCCCAACGTGTCGGGAAGCGCTGCGGTCAGGGAGTGCAGGACCAACGCCCGATGGGAGTAGACCACTCCCTTCGGCCGCCCGGTGGTCCCAGACGTGTAACACATTGCGGCAGCTCGATGCTCGTCGACAGAGGGCCACGGCATCGGGGCCGCCGAGTCGACGAGGTCGTGGTAGTTCAGCGTTCCCTCGGGCGCCGGTCCGTCGTGGGCGACGACGATGACATGGTCGAAGGTGTGTCCTTCTCGGATGTTGTCGAATACGTCCAGCAGGGATTCGTCCACCACGAGCACCCGGTCCTGCGCGTCACCGACGATGAAGCTCAGTTCGTCGGGGTGCAGGCGCGGATTGAGGGTATGGACCACCGCGCCCATCGCGGGTACCGCGAGGTACATTTCCATGTGTTCGATCTGGTTCCACATCAGTGTGGCTACCCTGTCGCCGTCGGCAACGCCGAGTTGTGCGAGCGCTGATGCCAGCCGACGGGCACGTGCGCCACATGCTCCCAGGGTGGACCGTACGATGCTGCCGTCCGGACGTCGAGATACCACTTCCTTGTTGCGGTGGAAGTACTCGGCGCGCTCGGCCACCGCCGCGATCGTCAGTTGATAGTCATCCATCATGAGTCCGTTGAGCATGTGGTTCTCCTGGTTCGATGAGTCGAGAAGGGCGGGGCCGGACGCTCCGGGTCGATGGGCGACGATTCTCCTCACGGCGGAGGCGCCGGCCCGGCGTGCCGTCTGCGGCCCGTATCGGCGGAGTGCGCTGCGGTCGGCGGAGTGCGTGCACATCCGAGGGGCGGAACGGCTGCGCGCCCTGTGCGGTCGGCGCGCGATGGCCCGACGTGGAGCATAGGGGGCAGTTGGTCAGTTGTCGAGCCGATTCGATTCGTTGTCAACGCGATTCGACGACGATTCGGGCGAGCCGTGTGTTCGGGTGCGGTCTGCGAGGGACGTCGGCCGGACGGAGGTGTCCGGTCGAAGGGCCTCCACCCGCTGCACTCCCGCCGAATACGTCCGCCGTCCGATGATCAGGAGCGCTCCGGCGGCCACGTATGCCAGTGGTGCCCATTGGAGGGAGACGTCGAGGCCGATCCGGTCGGCGGCGAGGCCTACCACGAACGGTCCGAGGGCAAGTCCGAAGACACTGTTGGACATGGTGACGGTGCCGAAGGCGGACGCCCGCAGACTGGGGTGGGTAAGGCTGGCGACCACCGAAGTGATGCCTCCGGAGATGGACGCGGCACACAGTGCACCGCCGGCGAGCAGCGCCAGTTGCGGCGGTCCCGGCTCGAGGCCGAAGCCGACGATCAACAGCAGTGCTGCAACTGCACACAAGGCGAGTGCCACGCTCCACCGCCGGTCCGGGGTGTTGCGGCAGATCCGATCGGTGGCGATCCCGCCGACCAGCATTCCGAGGCCGATCGCCAGGAAATACACTGCGGCAACCGCTCCGGCCCGGTCGGGCGCGAGAGAGTAGTAGCGGTTGAAGAAGCTCGGCAACCATGCCGTCAGCGCGCCGACGGTGAACATCTGCAGACCCGCGGTGGCGTATGCGCACAACACCGAGACGCTTGAGAACAGGCTCGACAGCGGCGCACGGTATCCGTCCGTGCCGGACTCTGCGGGCGGGGCTTCTGCCTCCGGACTCTGCTGTTGCACTATTCGGCGGTCGGTGACCACGAGGCTGAACAATCCGGCCAGGACGAACCCGATGACGGCCATGACGCCGAACGACCACCGCCAGCCCAGAGAGGTGGCGACGGTGCCGCCGAGGGCGACACCGATCACCGAGCCCATTGCTCCTGCTGCATAGAAGGCGCCGCTGAGGGAGGCACGCAGGCGTGCAGCGAAGACACTGAAGATCACTGCGATCCCTGCGCTACCGAATGCCGCCTCTCCCACACCGACCAGGAATCGGGCCGCCAGCATCTGTTCGTAGCCGGCGGCGACCGCGCACAGCAGCGTGGCCACACTCCAGATGGTCGCCATCAGGACGATGCTCTTCACGCGACCCCACCGGTCGGCCAGGATCGACAAGGGTAATGCCAGCAGACCGACCATGAGCGCGACGACGCTGTGGAAGGAGGCCAGTTCGGCGTCGGACAGATCCCATTCCTGCTTCAGGAAGGGATAGATCGAACTGAGTACCTGCCGGGACATGTAGTCCGACAGCATCAGTCCGAGGATGAGCGCCAGCACGACCCAGGGGTAGATCCTGGATCGAGGCGTCGGTGGGGGCGATGTGGCAGACGCGCAGTCGATCTCCGGCGTGGCCTTTGTTTCCATGGACGCTCCTCAGACGGTCGGTTCAGCTCACCTCTCGGCGCCCGCGATCGGTGCGATCCGATGTGGCGCGTCCGAGCCGTATGCCGGCGCGGTCCTCCGCGGTCCTCCGCGGTCCTCCGCGGCACTCTCGCACTCGGGCGTTGTGGCGGCGGGGCGATCCGGGATCGAGGTGCGTGCGGGCGACCACTTCGAGGTGGCGGACATCACAGTAGCCCGGGTCGGTGCCCGAGTGCTTGACCTGACGTGGCACCCGAGTTGACATTCTGTCCCGAGTGGAGTGCGCAAAGATGCTCCATCGCCGCCGAGTCCGTGCGCCTGCCGACCCGTGGTCGATGTCTCCTCGGGTCCGGGTCGCAGTGTCGTCGACGGGGTCGCGTCCGACGTCAGTGCGTGGACTGTTCCGCGCCGGTCGACGGGTCGGGGCGGGAGACGTCCCCGGTTCTGTGGGTGGCGCGCCACGACGTGGGGCTGGCGCCGAATTCGCCGCGAAACCACCGTGAAAACGCGGAGGGTTCGGAGAACCCGAGCAGTTCCGCGACTTGGCCGAGCGGTCGGCGCTGGTGTCCGACGTACTGGCGCGCCAGATCCAGGCGGGTGGAGTTGAGGAGGGCGGAGAAGGTCGTGTCGGCACGCACCAGGCGGCGGTGCACCGTCTTGCGGTCCACGCCCAGTGTTCGGGCGACCTGCTGCAGCGAGCACCGGCCGGTAGGGAGCAGGGCCTCGACCAGTTCGCGGATCCGGTCGAGGTCGTCTCCGGGTCGGCCGGCGGCGATTCCTTCCACGTACTGTCTGGCCAGGGGACGCAGCAGCGGGTCGGCCAGGCTGTTGGGGGCCTCGAGGTCATCGGCGAACATCACGAGTCCGTCGAATTCTGCGCCGAAGCGGATCTCGGATTCGAGGACGCGATGGTGAACGGTGAGGTCGGCCGGGGGGTCGTGCCGGAAACACACGGTGACAGGCTTCCACGCACCCCCGACCAAGGCGCGGACGACGCGAACGGTGGTGCCGACGACCTGCTCGACGAGCTGGCGTGACTTGACGGTCGCCGCCAGGTCCAGCTCGATCTTGACGGTGGCCAGACCATCGGTTTCGGAGATCCGAATATGGAACGCCTCGCTGTGCAGATGCTCGTAACGGCTGATCAACTGCAGCGCGCTACGCACATCCGGCTCCTCCCGGGCTCCGAGTCCGATCGCGCCGAGGACGGACAAGCGCCGGGTCTGCGCGAGCTGAAGGCCGAAGGCTGCCGAGCCGGTCGCGTCTGCGGACACTTCGAGCAGTTCGGCGACCGCGTGCACGGCGATCCATTGACCGGGTACGGCCAGGTCGGCTGTGCTCAGGCCGACCGACCTCAGCAGTGGGAGCGGGTCCACGCCGACGGAGCGCATGAAGTCCAGGTAGGCGCTCAAGGTGGTGTTGCGGACCAGGGGGTTCATGCGACTCCTTACGTGCCCCGTAATGTCAATGATTCTGCCACGCAGAGTCAAGAAATATTGCGTGTGCGGGTCTACGCTCTGGTTACCGAAATCACACGGTGTCGGATCGGGAAGCGCGCGTCACGGACAGAGGTGGCGCCGTCGTCCGGACGGAGAAGCTCCGGCCGGGAGCACCTCGGGGCGACGGCCATCGGCCCCGACCCGACGTTCGCAGGTCCGGCATGTGCGGCTGCACCCGATGCCCGCCCCACCCTCATGTCCTGATCAACCAGGCCAGATCCCAACCAGGGAGGATTCAGATGAAGAACATGCTCCACGCCGAAGAACAGGCCCCCGTCGACGCGGATCACGCGCCGCCACTGATCAAGGCGAAGCCGCTCTCGAGGTATATCGGTACCGAACTGTTCGATGTGACTCTCGGTGAGATCGCCCGCGACGATGCGCTGTTCGCCGAAACGAAGGCTCTTCTGCTCGAGCGCAAGGTACTGTTCCTGCGGGATCAGGACATCACGCGCGCCGAGCACGTCGCCTTCGCCGAGCGATTCGGTCCCCTCGAGGAGCCCCACCCCAACGCGCCCAACGATTCCGGACTGGTGCTGCTGTACAAGGACGCGGACAGCACGCCCGAGCATTACGAGAACGTCTTCCACTCCGACACCATCTGGCGGGAGCGTCCAGCCATGGGCGCTGTCCTGCGGTGCGTGGAGACACCGGAGGTGGGCGGGGACACGATCTGGGTGAACATGGTGCAGGCGTACCGGGATCTCCCGGAGCACGTCAAGCAACAGATCGACGGACTTCGCGCTCGCAGTAGCTTCGAAACCCTTTTCGGCGCAGCCAAGCCCATGGAACTGCGCCACCAACTGAAAGAGCGTTTCCCCGATCCCGAGCACCCGGTGGTGCGTACGCATCCCGAGACCGGCGAGAAGATTCTCTACGTCAACGGCGTGACCACTCACTTCGTGAACTTCCATACCCCGCAGAACGTGCGCTTCGGGACGGATTTCGCGCCCGGCTCCGGCAACCTGCTCAACTACCTGATCAGCCGCGCCGCGATCCCGGAGTACCAGGTTCGCTGGCGATGGACCAAGAACAGCGTCGCGATCTGGGACAACCGCAGCACCCAGCACTACGCAGTGCAGGACTACTGGCCGGCCGTCCGGAAGATGGAACGCGCCACCATCATCGGAGACCAGCCCTTCTGACGGCGACGGCCCGGACCACCCACAGCACCCCCTGAAGGAGATTCTCATGCAGACCGCTCAACAACTCGACGTCAACTACATCAAGGGCGACGACAATCCGTGGATCCCGTTCACTCCACTCACCGACCAGGTGTTCCTCAAGTACTGGAAGGTCGACCCCGTACGGGCCGAGATCGTCGTCTCGATGAAGACCCCGGCCGGGCTCGAGCTGCCGCCCCATTACCACACCGGTATCGTGGTCGGGCACACCGTCAAGGGCGCCTGGCGCTACAAGGAGAACAACTGGATCTCCCGGAGCGGCGACACCGTCTACGAGGTCGCCGGCTCCTCTCACACCCCCGAAAGCCTCGAAGACACCGAGGTCTTCTTCTATCTCGTCGGTGAACTGCTGTTCCTCGACCAGGACAACAAGATCCTGTGGCAGGAGACTGCCATGACCCACATCGAACGCTACAACACCTACTGCGCTGAGCACGGCATCGCGGCGCGCGACCTGAGCAGCTGGCAGGACTGACCACCGCAGATCGACACCACTCGAATCCGGTTGCGGCCATCGGGCCGAGAAACGGCCGCAACCGGATTCGACTACCCGACTCCCTGGTTCCGGCGATGGTCATCGAAGTTGCACGGCGGGTCCTTTCCGGCGGGAAGAGCGCCGCAGTCGGGCGGAGGAGTCGTCGGAACGATTTCCCGTCAACGCGTATCCATGACGTTTCACGCGATGTCCACGCAGTCGACGTCATGACACCCCGCACAGCAACCGAACTCACGCCCGGCCGTCGGCGGTCACACCGCCGGGATCCGGCGCGGAGGAAGCGCGCGCGGAATTCCATGTAAGACGCACTCCGCGAGTGGGATTCGGAGCAGTATCGACGGATCACAAGAGATCTCCTGCACATCCCCGACGCGATCTACCGGAGCCGACCGTGAACACCACCAGCACCACCACCATCACCCCGCCTACCGTGGTACTCGTCCCCGGTTTCGTCCCCCTCACCGCCGACCACTGGCAGTGCCTGCTCGCCGAGAAATGGGAGAAGGCGCGCATTGTCGCGCCGCCCGGCTGTGCCCCGCTCAGCCGAACCGCGTGGGTTGAGGCGCTCGAGGCGGTCCTCGCCGGCATCGCGGGCCCGGTTGTCCTCGTCGCCCATGGTGCCGGCGTGCTCACCACTGTCCACTGGGCTCGGCAACCCAACCGCCCCGTCGACGGAGCGCTGCTGGTGGCTCCACCGGACTTCGAACTACCGCTGCCCGATGGATACCCCTCCACCGAGGATCTCGACCGCCACGGCTGGAATCCATTGCCCCGAAGGCGACTGCCGTTCCGCAGCATCGTTGCCGCCAGCAGAAACGACGCCCTGGCCTGCTTCCGCCGCGTGGCCGGCATGGCCGAACACTGGGGTAGCCGTCTGATCGATGCGGGAGATGCCGGGCATTTGGATCCTACTGCTGGATAAGGCAATTGGGATCAGGCGCACGAACTGGTCCGCGATCTCGGGCGAGTGCGCATACCGGAGGGCGTGCCCGGCGCACCCATCCTTGCAATGAGTGACCCATCCTGAATCGGATTGCCTTCTGCGGCGGCGCCACTCCGTTCCGGGAAACCCTGAATCTGATCCGCGGAACGTGTCCGTCGCGCTTCAACTGGGAGAACATTGAATGACTATGCACAGATCGGATTCTGCCGAGGAAACGGCAGCGCCTACCGTGGACGACCCTCACGGTTTCCTGCATCGATTCGCGGAAGTCAACGGAATGCGTATCCACTATGTCGAGGAGGGGGAAGGTCCGCTGGTGGTGCTGGTGCACGGCATCCCATACCTCTGGTACATGTGGCGACGGCAGATCCGTGCACTGGCCGCGGCCGGATATCGAGTGGTGGCACCGGACATTCGTGGGTTCGGGCGGAGCGGGTGTCCCGAGCAGGTGCAGGACTGCAACGTGTTCGATGCGGTCGGCGACCTCGTCGGGTTGATGGGCGGCCTCGGGGAAACCTCGGCCGTGGTCGTGGGCCACGATCTCGGATCGTTCGTGGCCCATGCGGCGGCCCAGCTGCGCCCCGATCTGTTCCATGCCCTGGCCATGCTGAACACCCCTGTCCCTCCCCGCGAGCCCTGCCGGCCGAGTGAGAATTGGAAGAAGCTGGAAGCGGAGACCGGTACGCGCTTCTATCAGCACTATTTCCAGACGCCGGGTGAAGCCGAGCGACACATGGATGCCGATGTCCGCACGACGCTGCGCAGCATCTACTACTCGGTCTCCGGCAGCGCGGTCGGTGAGGAACGCTGGCGCCAGTTCGTCGCGGAGGGCGAGAACTTTCTCGATACGGTTTTCGACCCCGAGTTCCTCCCGGGTTGGCTACCCGAGATCGCCCTGGACTACTACGTCAGCGAATACTCGCGCACCGGGTTCGGGCCTGCGTTGAACTTCTACCGGAACCGCGACCGCATCTGGGAGCAGAGCTCGTTCCTCGACGGCCTGAAGCTGCAGCAGCCCAGTCTGTTCATCGGTGGAGCGGCGGATCCCGCGTTGGACCGATTCGCTCCCCTCTACGACCGTCTGGAGAGCCATCTTCCCAACTTGCGCAGGAAAGCCCTGCTCGAGGGAGTCGGTCACAGCGCAGCGGAGGAACAGCCGGAACTCGTCACCGGAATGTTGCTCGCCTTCCTCGCCGATCTCTGAACGGAGGGACTCCGGCGAATCGCAACGAAAGTGTGTCCCGTAGGGGTCGGGGACTCCGTGCGTCGGCCTGCGCTGTCGCGGCCGCCCGTGCGCCGGTCGCCCGGCCGAATGTCACATGGGTTCGGTTGGATCGAACCCATGTGACATTCGGTCACCTAGGTGCCGGTGATCTCGTTGGGGGTCTGCGGCAGCGACGCGGTCGTCACGGCGGCCGAGTCGAGATCGACCGCGTGCAGCGCGTTGTTCGCCGGGTCGGTGACGTAGGCGGTGTGGCCCTGCACGTACAGCGCCGGGCGCGGTGACTGCCACTCGTCGGGCTCGGTCCACGGGGCGAGGACGTCGATGCGCCGGACCACCGCGCCGCTGTTCTGGTCGATCACGTGCAGCGCTCCGTCGGTGCCCAGGACGAGTGCCTCGCCGTGGGGTCCGCGTCCGAGCGAGCGGAACGTGTAGCTGGTGCCGAGGTCGACGAGGCGCAGCTCGCCGGTGCGGGTATCGGTGATCGAGACACGCTGTGGTCGTTCGAGTTCCGCGTCCGGATCGCTCTTGTAGTCGCCGAGAACGATGTCGGACTCCTCGGATCCGGCCTGGTTTCCGATCCGGCCGTACGGGTCGGGGGCGCTCACCTTCGTGATCGTGCCGTCGCGGTAGACGAGCAGGCCGTCCTCGCAGCCCAGCACGACGGCCTCGCCGGCGGCGACGGCCTCGCCGTGCACGCCGGGGCACTGCTCGTTGCGGGTGATCTCCCGGCGCTCGGCGTCGAGGACGGCGATGCCGTTGCGGGACTCGCTGTTGCCGAGGGTGACGAGCAGGCTGCCGTCGGCGAGCGCGACCGCGACGCCGTGGTGCGCTTCCGGAGTGGTGTAGGTGTCGGTCTGCGGCGTGCCGTCGGCAAGGTACGCGGGGTCGAGGATGTCGACGCGGCCGGTGCCGTCGTCGAAGAGCACGGTCCTGCCCGCGTGCCGGACGACGTGCCCGGGCTTGGCGGCGGCGAACTCGACGTCGGTGAGTGCCGCGCTGCCCGCGTAGTGGTGCGCGTGGTCGCCGTGGGGTTCGGACCAGCTGCCGGTGTCGAGGACGCGGAAGCGGCCGGCGGTGGAGACGAACACGTGCCGGCCGTCGCCGGCGGCATTGAGGCGGTTGAATCCGTCGAGCGGCAGGTCGGCGACGACGTCGAGGTCGTTCGCGTCGAGGACGAGAATGCCGCCGTCGTAGGTGACGGCGAGCCGGGGTTCGGCGGCGGCGACCTCGGCGGGGGCGGTCGGGGCGGGGGCCGCGGGGGCGTCCTCGGCGGTGGAGGTGGAGCAGCCGGCCACGAGCACGGTGGCCAGCCCGGCGGTGAGCGCGAGACTTCGGGAGGACTTCATGCCGGAACATCTACGCTTTATTGCAAACGAATGTCAAAGTCTATTATGCGAATGTCCGCATCCGGGATGTCCCGCGACACGCGGTGCAAGGAGGCGGTGTCCACGCGCGGCGCCGCTACCATCGACCGATGGACCCGGTCCGCAACCCGTACGCTCCCGGCGCGGGGCAGCGCCCGCCCGAGCTCGCCGGCCGGGCGAAGCAGCTCGACGCCTTCGACGTGGTGCTCGAACGGATCGCCCGCGGCCGCCCCGAACGCAGTGTCGTGCTCACCGGGTTGCGCGGCGTCGGCAAGACCGTCCTGCTCAATCAGCTTCGCTCCGCGGCGATCTCGCGGAGCTGGGGCACCGGCAAGATCGAGGCCCGGCCCGACCAGGACCTGCGCCGGCCGCTGTCGTCGGCGCTGCACATGGCGGTGCGCGAGATCGCCCCGGCCCATCCGCACCCCGAATCGGTCGAGTACTTCCTCGGCGTGCTCAAGTCGTTCGCGCTGCGGGCCACCGCGGACAAGGGCATGCGCGAGCGGTGGCAGCCCGGCATCGACGCCCCCGCGGTCAAGGGCCGCGCCGACACCGGCGACCTCGAGATCGACCTCGTCGAACTCCTGATCGACGCCTCCGGGCTCGCCCGCGACGTGGGCGTGGGCATCGCGCTGTTCGTCGACGAGATGCAGGACCTCGGCGCACCGGACATCTCCGCGATCTGCGGGGCGTGCCACGAGCTCAGCCAGGACGCCGCACCCCTCATCGTGGTCGGCGCCGGGCTGCCGCACCTGCCCGCGGTGCTCTCCGCGTCGAAGAGCTACTCGGAGCGGCTGTTCAGCTACCACCGGATCGACCGGCTCGACCGCGGCTCCGCCGACATCGCGCTCATCGCGCCGGCCGAGCGGGAGGGAGTGACCTTCACCGAGGAGGCGCTCGACGCGCTGTACGAGACGGCCGACGGATATCCCTACTTCGTCCAGGCCTACGGCAAGGCGACCTGGGACGTCGCGGCGACGAGCCCGATCACCGCCGACGACGTGCGCGTCGGCGCGCCCGCCGCCGAGGAGGAACTCGCCGTCGGGTTCTTCGGCTCCCGGTACGAGCGCGCCACCCCCGCGGAGCGGGAGTACATGCGCGCCATGGCCGACCTCTCCGGCGACGACGGTCCCGTCGCGACGTCGAAGATCGCGGCCGAACTCGGCCGCAAGCCTGCGTCGCTGTCGCCCGCGCGGGACGGGCTCATCAAGAAGGGGCTCATCTACTCCGCCGAACGGGGCTTCATCGGATTCACCGTGCCGCACTTCGGACGGTATCTGCGCGCTCAGCACGACTGAGCTGCAACCGGATTCGATGCAGGGCGCGGTGCTGGGCGATGCGGACAGCGCCGACCGAGGTGCCGAGCATCGCGGCGGTGCGTTCGGCGCTGTAGCCCTGCAGGATCCGCAGCTGCACCACGCGGCGCTGCTGCTCCGGCAGCAGCGCGAGTTGCCGGCGGACCGCGGAACGCAGCTCCTCGTCGAGCACGCCCTCCTCGGGCCCGGGGCCGGCGACGTCGTGCAGCGGCGTCACGGTACGCGCAGCCTTGCGCCGGACGTCCGCGACCTTGTGCGTGGCGATCCCGAACGCGAAGCGCAGCAGCGACGCACCGCGATCCTGGTAGCGCGGCAGTGCCCGCGTCAGTGCGAGGCACACCTCCTGGGTGACGTCCTCGGCCGGAGTGTGCGCGCGGGTGCCCTCGTCCATACGCGCGGCGCAGAAGCTCAGCACATGGGGGCGAACGGAACTCACCACCACGCCCACGGCGTGCGGCTCACCGGCGACGGCGCGCGGTACCCAACGGCGGAGCAGCTCCTCGGTTTCGATGCGGTGCACGGGGTGTCCTCTCGGGCGGGGAAGGTGGTGAGTTCCACCTTCCGTCGCCCGGGCGCCCCGGGCCAGGACCCCTGGGGGTGGTTACTCCTCCACCCACCGCACGGCGTCGTCCAGGCTCGCCCGGTCGGTGCGGCAGGTGTTGGCGGGGTGGCTCTCGTCGGCGTAGCCGAAGGAGATCGCGCACACGATGTCGCGCTCGTCGGAGATACCGAGTTCGCGGCGGACGGCACCGGCGGCCATCGCGACGGCGGCCTGCGGGACGGCGGCGATGCCGAGTGCCTGCGCGGCGAGGAGCAGGGTGGCGACGTACCCGCCGCAGTCGACCGCTCCGTACGTGCCGAGTGCCTTGTCGGTCGTGACGATCGCGACGTGCGGCGCCCCGAAGAAGCGGTAGTTCTCGAGCATCTGCTCGGTGCGGCGCGCGTAGTCGTCGCGGGCGATGCCGAGGCTGTTGTAGAGGGCGTAACCGGCGCCTCGGCGCCGGTCGGCGTACACCCCGCGGTACTCGGCGGGGCCGGGGATGTCCGGGTCGAGATGGCCGGACGCCGCCTGGTCGTACACCGCGGTCCGCAGCCGCTCGAGGGCGTCCCCGCCGGCCACGACGACCTCCCACGGCTGGGAGTTGCACCACGACGGGGTGCGCTGCGCCATCCGCAGCATGGTTTCGATGTCCTCGCGCGGCACCGGCTTGGACAGGAACGCCCGGCAGGAGTAGCGGGTGTCGAGCAGGGTCGAGAGCGAGGCACGGTGGTCGATCGTCATGTGACCAGGGTCGCACAGGCGCCTGTGTAGCGCTCGTTCAGGGCCGTCGTGCGGGACCGGCGGCCGTGTAGTTCTCCCGGTCGAACCGCCGGGTGCGCAGCCGGTATCGCCAGGACGAGCCCGGCCACAGCGACCGGTTCACCGCGTCGCGGTCCAGGTACCAGCTCCGGCACCCCGTGGTCCACACGGTGCCTGTCGAGCGCCGGCGCATCTCGTCGGCGAACTCCCGCTGGGCGGCCGCCCGCACCTCGAGTGCGGTGACGCCCTCCCGGTCGGTGGCGTCCATCGCGGCGGCGACGTAGCGGAGCTGGCTCTCGATCATGAACAGCAGCGAGGTGTGGCCGATGCCGGTGTTGGGCCCGCCGAGCAGGAAGGCGTTGGGGAACCCGGCGACGGTCGTGCCCAGGTGCGCCGACGCGCCGTCGCGCCCCCACCGCTCGAGCAGGGTGCGGCCGTCGCGGCCGACGACCGGCAGGCCGGCGAGCGCGGCGGACACCCGGAATCCGGTCGCGTACACCAGGACGTCGGCCGCGTGTGCCCGACCGTCGACGGTGCGCACACCGTGCGGGCCCAGTCCCGCGACCGGGGTGGTGACCACCGTGCTGGAGTCTCGGGCGAGCGCGGGATAGTAACTGTCGGAGAACAGGATCCGTTTGCACCCGATCCGGTGTCGCGGGGTCAGGGCGCGGCGCAGGTCCGGGTCGGGCACCTGCCGGTGCAGGTGCCGCAGCGCCCGGGCCTCGAGGCGGGCGAGCCGGCGGTCGGACCCGGTGAGGGCGGGGACGAGCGCCTCGCCGCGCCAGTACTCGACCGTCCGTCGCGCGCGGTGCGGCAGCGGTAGGTGCTGCCTGCGGGGCGGCAGCACCCAGGCGGGGCTGCGCTGGAACATCGTGACACGGCCGGCGGTGTCGGCGAGGTACGGGATCACCTGGGCGGCGCTCGCACCGGTGCCGATCACGGCGACGTGCCGCCCGGTGACGTCGACGGCGTGGTCCCAGCGCGCGGTGTGGAAGGCGGGGCCCGCGAAGGAGCCTTCGAGGCGGGGAATCTGCGGGACGTTCAGGGCGCCGGTGGCCAGGACGAGGAAGCGGGCCGCGTAGTCCGGACCGTGGTCGGTGCGCACGTGCCAGCGGCCCGTCGTCTCGTCCCACCGGCACCCGGTTGCGGTCGTGCCGTAGGCGATCCGGTCGTCGAGCCCGTTCCCTGCGGCGAACGTGTGCAGGTGCGCGAGGATCTCCGGCTGGGTAGCGCGGCCGCGGGCCCAGACGGCCTGGGGAGCGGACGAGTACGAGTACAGGGCCGGATGGATGTCGCACTCGCACCCCGGGTAGGTGTTGTCGCGCCACGTGCCGCCGAGAGCGGCGCTCCGTTCGAGAACGCGCACGTCGCGGCCGCGTTGCCGCAGGTGTGCGGCGGCACCGAGCCCGGCGAAGCCGGCGCCGACGACGAGTACTTCGGTTCCGATCACTTGAACAGTGTGCAAGTACCGGCTTCACCAGGCAAATTAGGGTCTATATCGCCATCTAGTACGCGGTCGAGAATCCTGAATACTTCCCGATCAGACCACGTCCTCTTCGTTGCCCGGCGTGACCCGGCGCAGCCCCCGGTACGCGTCGGCGGGGGAGCGGCGGCCGGCCACGACGGCCTCGACCTCGGCGGCGATGGGCATCTCCACCTCGTACTCGCGCGCCAGTTCGATCACCGTCGGGGCCGTCTTCACCCCCTCGGCCACCTGGCCCAGCCGGGCCACCGCCTCCTCGAGGGTGAGCCCGCTCGCCAGCGCCTCGCCGATCCGGCGGTTGCGGGACGCCGGGCTCGTGCACGTCGCGATCAGGTCGCCCATGCCGGTCAGGCCGGCGAACGTCCGCGGGTTGGCCCCCATCACCTCACCGAGCCGGGTCATCTCGGCGAGGCCCCGGGTGAGCACCATCGCCCGGGTGTTGTCGCCGACCCGCAGCCCCTCGGCCATGCCCGCCGCGATCGCGACGATGTTCTTCAGGACCCCGCCGAGTTCACAGCCGAGGACGTCGGTGTTGCGGTACACGCGGAAGACCTTCGAGGCGAACAGTGGCTGCAGGGCCGCCGCGACGCGTTCGTCCGCCGTGGCCACCACCGCGGCGGCCGCCATGCCGTCGGCGACCTCGCCGGCGATGTTCGGCCCGGCCAGCAGCCCCACGGGGTGCCCCGGCAGGCATTCGCCGATCACCTCGGTGGGCCGCAGGCGCGTGCCCGGTTCGAGTCCCTTCGCGAGCGAGAGGATCGGCACCCAGGCCCGCACCTCGTTCGAGATCTCGGCGAGGGTGGCGCGGACCGCGTGGGACGGCACTCCGACCACCAGCACGTCGGCCTCGTGCGCGGCCTCGAGGAGGTCCGAGGTGGCGCGCAGGTTGGCCGGCAGGGTCCGCTCGCCGAGGTACCGGGTGTTGCGGTGCTCCTCGTCGATCTCGCGGGCGGTGTCCGGATTGCGGGACCAGAGCAGGGTCGGGGTGTTCCGGGCCGACAGCCCTGCGACGGTGGTGCCCCACGAGCCGGAACCGAGGACGACGACGCGAACCGGACGTGCCATGGGTTGTTGATCCTGTCTGCGCGGCGGGACGGTACGGCCCTCAGGGTGTCAGTTCGCCCGTCCCGGCGCCGGATTTTCGCGGATGCCCGGTCCCCGATCTGCGTCGTACCGTATGTGCGGATGCGCACACTGGCATATCTGATACCCCAGGGGGTATATTGACGATAGACCCCGACCGCTTCCCCGAGGAGGACGCCCATGTGTTACCCCGTCACCTGCCCCAAGTGCGGAAAGACCGGCTGGGGCGGCTGCGGCCAGCACGTCGACAGCGTGATGAAGTCCGTGCCCGCCGCCGAGCGATGCGCCTGCGACCAGGACTCCGCTCCCAAGACGAGCTCCGGCATCTTCGGCTCGCTGTTCGGCCGCTGACACCCACCGGCTCGGGACACGGCGGGTGCGCGCACCCACACGCGCGCACCCGCCGTCACCGGCCGGTCGTCCAGTCCCCCCGCTCGAGCAACCGCGACACGATCACCCCGGCCACCAGACCCCAGAACGCCGCCCCGATGTTCCAGAACGTCACGTTCGCGGCGGTGACGACGAATGCCACCAGCGCCCCCATCGTGTACTTCGAGGCGAACGCCGTCACGAACGCGCCCTGCAGCGCCCGCAGCATCGCCAGGCCCCCGAGGGTCGCGACGAACGCCGCCGGCGCGGCGGTCATCCACCGCACGAACAGCGGCGCGAACAGTCCGAACACGATCGAATACAGCCCGAAACACACGGCCGCCGTGTACTGGCGGCTCCGCTCACCGGACGCGGTGAGCAGGGCGTTCGTCGGGCCGGTCAGGCACGTCGACACCGCGCCGACGCAGGCGGCACCGAGCGACCACACCCCGCACGCGATCGTGGTGACGTTGATCGGGGGCCGGTGCCCGGCCGCCGTGAGCACTGCGACGCCCTGCCCGTTCTGCACCACCAGCACGGTGATCGCCAGCGGGATCACCAACTCCAGCAACGCCGTCCACGTGAACACCGGGGCGGTGAAGACCGGCGACGCGAGGATGCCCGCTCCGCCCGGGGCCGGGGAGAAACGCCCCGACGCCGCCACCGCGACCGCACCGGCGATCAGCGCCCCGAGGATCGGCGGCAGCCACCGGCCGATCCGGCCGAACGCGCTCAACGCCAGGAACATCAGCACCATGGGCGCGGCGATCGCGACGTCCGCACCGAGCGCGAGCACCAGGTCCACACCGAACTTCAGGAAGACGCCGGCCACCATCGCCATGACGATCGGCATCGGCAGCGCCTCCATCACCCGCCGCACCAGCCCGGACGCCCCCAGCACCAGCACCAGCAGGCCGGTGACCAGGAACGCCCCGATCACCTCCGGCCAGGACAGGTGCCCCAGCGACCCGCCGACGAGGATCGTGCCCGGAATCGTCCAGGCGAAGCCGAGGGGCTGCCGGTAGGCGATGCTCATCGCGATCGTCAGCACGCCGTTGAGGACGAAGATCCCGAAGATCCACGACGCCAGTTCGGCGGCGCCGAGCCCGCCGGCCGCGCCGGCCGCGAGGACGACCGCGACCGGCCCCGTCGACGAGAACACCAGCCCGATCACGCCGTTCGCCGCGTACTCGACGCCGAGGTCCCGCAGCACCCGGCGCGGCCGGGTCACGGGCCGAGCGGGCCGCTCGAGCAGGTCGGTGTCGTTCGGGGGAGAGGTCTTCTCGTCGACTGCTGTCATCTCTTCCTCACTCCTCTTGCCGGAACTGGGCGGCCAGCTCGCTGCGCGAACGGATGCCGAGCTTCGCGTAGACCCGTGTCAGGTGGTACTGCACCGTCTTCACCGACAGGAACAGCTCGCCCGCCACGTCCTTGTTGGTATTGCCCGCAGCCACCAGCGCGGCGACCGCCTTCTCCTGCGGGGTCAACGCCGCCAGATCCATGTGTGTCCGGCGGGTATCGTCGCCGTTCGCCTTCATCCCCCCGGCCTTGAGTTCGCGGTCGCAGCGCTGCACGTACGACGTCGCGCCGAGCGTCACGTACAGCTCGCGGGCCGTGCGCATCACCGCGTCCGCCTCCCGCCGGCGTCCGGCGCGGCGCAGCGTCTGCCCGTACGCGAAGTTCACGCGGGCACGGTCGTACGGCAGCGACAGCGTCGCCAGGTTCGCCAGCGCGTCCTCGAATGTTCTGCGGGCGGCGTCGATGTCACCCCGTGCCCCGTGGATCCGTCCGCGCACGTATCCGAGCCGCGCCCGGGCGGACAGGTGCCCACGGGAGACGGCCAGTTCCTCGAACGGACGGAGGAACTCGTCGGCCTCGTCGACGCGTCCGGTCATCACGAGAGCATTCGCGTACAGGTCCGGCCACGGCCAGAAACCCGGTTCCACCAAGGCCTGCCGCCGACGGGTGGTGAGCGGTGCGAGGTGCCGCAGCACCCCGTCGTAGTCGGCGGCGACCTCTGCGCACTGGGCGGCCGCGATGCAGGACGGCACCACCATGACGGCATAGTCGGTGGCGCCCGCGCGTCCGCGACGCAGGTGCTCGCGGGCCAGCGACCAGTCCCCGCGCAGGGCGTGCACCTGCGCCCCCGTCCAATGCACCAGCGGCCGAAGCAGATCCAGGCCGGCCGTGTCGAGCTGTGCGGCCGCGCGGTCGACGGTGCGCACGGCGTCGTCCCATGCGCCGAGCGCGAACTCCGTGCGCGCCAGCCACGCCTGCGCCCACAACGAGATCCGGATCGAGCCGCCGCGGAAGACGGTCGGCTCGGCACTCTCGAGCTCCGCGCGGGCGCGATCCGGCTCGTCCAGCGCCAGGGCGAGCCAGCCCTCCGCCATGCGGATCCGCTGGCTCTGGGCGCCGAGCCGGAAGGTCTCCGACAGCTCTGCGTACGAGGCGCGTGCCTCGTCGACGCGGCCGGTCATGGCCAGGCCGAGGCCGCGGATCGCGGCCGACTCGACGGCAGCGGGCATGTCGGGAGCTACGAGGGACGACGCGCGGTCGGCCCACTCGACGAGGCCCGCGCCGTCGAGCTGGGCCAGCGAATGCAGCACCATGCGCTGGCAGATCATCGCACCCAGATCGGGGTCCCGGGCCGGGTCCGGGAGCAGTTGCCATGCGCGCGTGAGCAGCTGGGAGGCCTCGGCCGACCGGCCGCGCTGGATCGCCAGGTAGCCGAGCACCACGTCGCGCATGGAGCCCTCGGGCGCGGCCTCCATCGCCGGCACGAACGTCAGCGCCTGGGGCAGGTCCGCCGCGCCCGTGAGGGCGTCGACGCCGCGGATCAGCCGCTGCGCGCGCTGGTCGCGGTCGGGACTGATGCCACTCGCGATGATCAGTGCCTCGGCAGCATCCGACCACGCACCGACGGCGGCGCGGCGCCGGCCGTACCGATCGAGGCGGTCCGCGAGGTCCGCATCGGCGGTGGGGGTGGCGGAGACCAGGTGGGTGAGGGCGGCACCCTCGTCGTCGACCAGTTCGGCGGCGCGGGCGTGCAGGTCGCGCCAGCGGGCGGGACCGATGTCGTCCGCGACGGCGGCCCGCGTCATCGGGTCCGGGAAGATCAGGGTGACCGCGCCGCGCTGTTCGCGCCGCCGGAGCAATCCGGCGGTGTGCGCGGCGTCGAGCGCCGCGGTCGGGTCCGCCAGCCCGGCCAGCGCCGCGGCCTGGGTCAGGGTGCTTTCGCCACCGAGCACGGCCGCCGCTTCCACGAGTGCCCGGGTCTCGGCGGGGCAGTGGTCCAGCGTGCGGCGCACGGCGCCCGACCGTTCCTGGGGCGCCGGGAACCGGGCCTGCCAGTGCTGCCACTGGTTGCGGGGGATCTCGTCGAGCAACTGCAGGATCGGGCGGGGTGTGCCGAGAGTGTGCTCGAACAGCCGTCGCGCGGTCCACGGCGACAGGTCCACGCCGATGCGGGCGAGGGCCAGCTGGGCGATGTCCTGCGGCCCGAGGGGCCGCACGTGCACGGAGAGGGCGCGGTGATGGTCGAGCACCTGCCGGGTGCTGTCCGGGACCGCCTCCGGCAGCGGGTCCACGGTCACCAGCAGGACGAGCAACTGCTTGCCGTGGGCGCGGCGGACGGCGGACGACAGGGCCTGCAACGACTCGGAATCGGACCAGTGCGCGTCGTCGACGACGAGAACGGTGGGACCGTCCACGAGGGACAACAGTTCGTGCGCCACTTCCACCGGATCACGTCCGGTGACGGGGGCCTGCAGCAGTTGCTCGGCCGTGCTCCACGCGCGCGCCGCCTCCCACGGGACGCCCGCGGACACGCGGACCTGCCAGCCGTTCAAGACCTCGGTGAATCGTTGCACCAGGGCGGATTTGCCGATACCCGGCGGACCCTCGACGAGGGCGAGCACGGGTGAACCGGCTCGCGCCTCGCCGAGGTGACGGTCGAGCTCGGAGAGCTCTCGGGTACGTCCGACCAGCATGGCGGGGTGAGTCACACTTCCACGGTAGTGGGGCTCGCGGCCGCAGCTTCGGGGGTTCGGGCAACGTACTGCGCACCCCGTCGGATGGGAACGAACACCGTGACCAGGGCGCCGGCCACGGCGATGCCCGCGAAGATGTAGAAGCTCACGTCGTTGCTCAGCCCGGCACCGATGAGCAGGCCGCCGATGATGGGGCCGAAGATGCCGCCGAGCCGGCCGAATCCGGCGCACCAGGCGACACCGGCACCGCGCGCTGCCGTCTCGTAGTAGTTGGAGACGAACCCGTAGATGAGCACCTGGGTGCCGATCGTGCCGACCCCGGCGATCGCCACCGCGGTCAGCAGGACGGGCAGCGGGAACCCGAAGGTGAGGAGGATCAGTGCCAGGCCGGCGAGGCCGAACGTGGTGGCGATGACCGGCTGGGGGCCGCGGCCGTCGGCGATCCGGGAGGCCAGGAGGCCGCCGATGATCGCACCGCCGTTGAGCACCAACAGGAATGCGAGCGAGCCCTTCGCGTTGTAGCCGGCGTCGGCCATGATCTTCGGCAGCCACGTGTTCAGGCCGTAGGTCAGCAGGAGCCCGGCGAAGCTCATCAGGCCGAGCAGGGTGGTGCCCCACGCGTAGCGGCGGGTGGCCAGTGCGGCGAATCCGACCTTCTCGGCCGGGGCCGGGGCGATCGTGGGCAGGGGAAGACCGAACTTGTCACAGACCGCGGCCGCCTCGTCCGTCCGCCCGCGCGCCTGCAGCCACATCGGGGATTCGGGGAGCTTCACCAGGGCCAGGGGCAGCAGGATCACCAGCGGCAGCGCGCCGATCCAGAACAGTCCGCGCCAGCCGATGGTGTCGCGCAGCACGATGGCCAGCAGAGAGGCGAGGACGCCGCCGGCGGGGACGCCGCTGTAGACGATCGCGTTGAACAGGTTCCGTTTCCCGGGCGGAGCGAACTCGGCCACCACGGCACCCGCGGTGGCGACGAGACCACCGACGCCGATGCCGGTGAAGAAGCGCAGGATGCCGAAGGAGGTGATGCTGGTGGCCATCGCCGCGGCGCCCATGCCGACGGAGAACCAGACGATGTTGATCAGCATCATCTTCCGGCGCCCGAGCCGGTCGCCGAACGCGCCGGTGAACAGGGCGCCGACCATGACGCCGATGAGGGCGTACGAGCCCAGCGCGCCGCCCTGCTGCGCGGAGATCGCTCCGATCTGGCTGGGGTCGGCCATCAGTGTGGGCAGGATCGTCCCGTAGACGACGAGGTCGTAGCCGTCGAAGATGATCGCGAGCGTGGCGAGGGCGACGACCCAGATGACGGTGCGGCGGTGCCGGGGACTTGCCCAGGCGGTTGTGTTGTCGGCCATGTCGGCTCCGGTCTGTGAGTGCGGTCACAAATGAAACGGGGCAGAAAGAGGGCCTCACCGGCAGGGGATCCCTGGCCTGTCGGTGAGGCCTGTGGCGGTGCTGGGGTGTTACCCCAGGTCGCCGCCGGCGACGGGAAGAACCGTGCCGGTGATGTAGGAGGCCTCCTCCGAGGCCAGGAAGGTGATCGCGGCGGCCTGCTCGTCGAGCGTGCCGTACCGCTTGAGCAGCGAGGAGTCGACGGTCTGGTCCACGATCTGCTGGTACCAGCCCTTCTCCTGCTCGCTCTGCGCGGCGGGGCCGCGCGCTACCCGGCGGACGGGGGCGTCGGTGCCGCCGGGGGCGGTGGCGACGACCCGGATCCCGTACGGGGCGGCCTCGAGGGCGAGCGCGGCGGTGATCGCGTTGACCCCGCCCTTGGCGGCGGCGTAGGGGACGCGGTTGACACCGCGCGTCGCCACGGAGGACACGTTGACGATCGTGCCCGAGCGTTGCTCGATCAGGTACGGCAGCACCGCGCGGCATGTCCACAGCGTCGGGAACAGCGACCGCTGCACCTCCGCCTGGATCTGCTCGGGGGTGTAGTGCTCGTACGGCTTCGCCCAGATCGTCCCGCCGACGTTGTTGACGAGCACGTCGATGCGGCCGTGCTGCTGCCGGGCCTCGTCGATCGCGGACTGCGCTCCCGCGAAAGTCTCGAGGTCGGCGGTGACGGAGTGTGCCTGGAAACCCTTCTCGCGCAACTCCTTCGCCACCTCGTGCACGAGCTCGGAGCGGTCGACGAGGATCACGGATCCGCCCTCGGCTGCGATGCGGGACGCGACCACGAGGCCGATACCCTGCGCGGCGCCGGTGACGGTGACAACCCTGCCGTCGAAGCGGCCCGGGTACACGGTGCCGACCGGAAGAAGGGCACTCACGCGAGTTCCACCTTCGCGGACTCCTCGATGGCGCGGCGCATCGTCGCCTTGGCGTGCTCGGCATGGCTGACGATGAGGTCGCGGGCCGCCGCGCGGTCCTTGCGTTCGAACGCCCGCACGATCTGCAGGTGGTCGTGCGGAATCTGCTCGTCCACCCACTGCGCGGTGCGCAGCACTTTGCGCATCAGCTGGGTCACCTCGAGCCGGTTGTACGCCTCGAGCAGCACGGGATTGCCGCAGCAGCGGAACAGGAACTCGTGGAAGGCGGCGTTGGTGTCGGTGAACGCGCCCGCGTCGGTGAAGCGGTCGTGGTCGATCGACGCGGTCGACGCCTCGGCGAGAATCCGGAATTCCACGAGCTGCGCGTCGGTGAGCCGGCCGATGGTCAGCTCCAGCGCACCGAGTTCGAGCGCCATGCGCGCGTCGAACTGGGCGTCGGATTCGGTGACGGGCGGGTGCTCCTCGCCGATCTCGTAGTTGCCCACCGGCACCTGCTCGGCGGCGCCGAGGGACACCGGCAGGCCGGTCTCCTCGGCTGCCCTGGTGGCGGCTTCGAGTTCCCGCTCGGTGGGCCGGGGCGCCGGTTCGGCGGCGCCGGGGGTCGCGGAGTTGTTGAACTTCTCGAAGTAGAAGTTCGTCACCGAGATGCCCTCGTCCGACAGGTGCGTGCGCACCGCCTCGACCATCGGCGGCGGCCCGCACAGGTAGACGTCGACGTCGCCGTCGTTGAGGTGCTTCGGCTCGAACAGGCCGGTGACGTACCCCTTGTTGGGGGCGGTCGACTCCGGATCGGAAACGCAGTAGTCGAACGTGAAGTTCGGCAGCGACCGCGTGTAGGCCTCGAGCTTGTCCAGCTCGACCAGGTCCTGGTCGAAGCTGACGCCGTAGACCAGGTGCACCGGCAGGTCGCTGCCCTCCTCCTGCATCTTCGACAGGATGGCGAGCAGGGGCGCGAGGCCGGTACCGCCGGCGAGCAGGAGGGCGGGGCGCTTACGCTCACGCAGGAAGAAGCTGCCGAACGGGCCGGTGAACTGCAGGGTGTCTCCCACCTGGGCGCGATCACTCAGGTACTCGGACATCAGGCCGCCCTCGGTGATCTTCACCAGGAAGGACAACTGCGGGTCGTTCGGTCCCGTGCTGAACGAGTACGACCGGGTCTGTTCCGTTCCGGGCACGGTGATGTTCACGTACTGGCCCGGCAGGAACACCAGGTCGTCCCGATTGGGGATCTCGACGGTGAAGCCCACGGTGCTGGGAGAGAACCGCTGCAGGTCCGTGATCGTCGCCGTGTACGTCGCGGCCGCGGTCTTCGCGACGTCCGAGGTCGTCGCGATCTGCAGCACGAGATCGGATTCCGGGACCATCTGGCACGGCAGGCAGAATCCCTGCTCGGCCTCGTCGTCGGTCAGCGCCTCCTCGATGTAGTCGCCGCCGTCGTAGTTGCCGGACTCGCACAGTGCCTTGCAGGTACCGCACGCGCCGTCGCGGCAGTCGAGAGGAATGTTGATCCGCGCCTTGTACGACGCGTCGGCGACCGTCTCGTTCGGTCCGCACTTGATGAAGCGGGTCACCCCGTCCTCGAAGCTCAATGCCACCTGAAAGCTCACGGCATGTGCCTCCTTTCGTGAATCGGGGGTGGATCAGACGACGTAGACGTCCACGATGTGGTGGATGTAGTCGTTCTTGAGCACGATCTTCTTCTTCTTGATCACCGGGTGCGGGCCCGAGACGTCGAGGGTCACGAAGTTCGTGCCGAAGTAGGTGTCGGTGGTGTTGTACCGGTAGTACAGCGAGAACCAGTTGTGGCGCAGGTCGATCTCGGTGCCGCGGCGCTCGAGGATCTCGACGTTGGTGATGTTGTGGCCGGTGCGCGGTTCGGGCAGCGACGTCGCGGAGGAGCGGTCGGTGCGGATGCGGAACACCCGGTCCTCGAGGCCACCGCGGTTGGGGTAGTAGATGAGCGAGATCTCGCGCTGCGGGTCCTCGGTGAGCGCACCGTTGTCGTCCCATGCCGGCATCCAGTACTCGGCCTGCGGGTGGTAGCACTCGAGCCACTTCTCGAACTCGCGGTCGTCGAGGAGACGGGCTTCACGGTAGAGGAACTGCTCGATGTCGGTCTGCGTCAATTCCGTTGCGGCGGTCATGTCCTGGTCTTCCTCAGCGCTCGTTCGTGGTGGTGGGCTCGGCGGCGGCGTTCTCGGCGGTTTCCACCGCGACGGCCTTGCGCATGCTCTCGAGCCAGAAACCGTGCTGGATCGGGTACAGGCCCTCGTCCTCGGTCTTCACGCCGCTCGACAGCACGTTCTTCATGCCGAGGTCCAGCGCGACCTGGTCCGGTCCGTTGAGCTGGTGGGTGGCGCCGCGGCTGAGGTCGTTCCACGGGGCGGCCGACGCGAGATAGGTCTTCTGGCAGGACCGGAACTCCTCGAGGTCGTCCGGGGTGGCCATTCCGGTGGCGTTGAAGAAGTCCTCGTACTGGCGGATGCGGTTGGCGCGGGATTCGGCGCTCTCACCCTTGGGGGCGATGCAGTAGATGGTGACTTCGGTCTTGTCCACGGAGATCGGCCGGAAATGCCGGATCTGCGAGGAGAACTGGTCCATCAGGTACACGTTCGGGTAGAGGCAGAGGTTGCGGGACGCGCCGACCATGAACTCGGCCTTCTTCTCGCCGAATTCTGCGGCGAGCTCGTCCTTGCGGGGGAAGAGCGGGCGGTCCTGCGGGTTGCCCCACCACATCCACAGCAGCAGGTGGCCGTTCTCGAACGAGTGGTAGCCGCCGCCCTGCTTGCCCCAGGTGCCGGCGTCCATCGCCTTGGTCTCGTTGGTCGACTCGCCGGCGGTGCGGCGCGCGGTGGTGGCCGCGTAGTTCCAGTGCGTCGCCGACACGTGGTAGCCGTCGGCGCCGTTCTCCGCCTGCAGCTTCCAGTTGCCGTCGTAGGTGTAGGTGGACGAACCGCGCAGCACCTCGAGACCCTCGGGGGACTGGTCCACGATCATGTCGATGATCTTGGTGGCGTCGCCGAGGTGCTCTTCGAGGGGCTTGACGTCCTCGTTCAGGCTGCCGAACAGGAAGCCGCGGTAGCTCTCGAACCGGGCGACCTTGGTCAGGTCGTGGCTGCCGTCCTTGTTGAACCCCTCCGGGTAGCCGGCGTCGCGCGGGTCCTTGACCTTGAGCAGCTTGCCGTTGTTGCGGAACGTCCAGCCGTGGAACGGGCAGGTGAACGTGGTGCGGTTGTCGGTCTTGCGCCGGCACAGCATCGCGCCCCGGTGGCTGCACGCGTTGATCAGGCAGTGCAGCTCGCCCTCCTTGTCGCGGCTGATCACGACGGGCTGGCGACCGATGTAGGTGGTGAAGTAGTCCCCGTTGTTCGGAACCTGGCTCTCGTGCGCGAGGTAGACCCAGTTGCCTTCGAAGATGTGCTTCATCTCCAGCTCGAAGACTTCCTCGTCGGTGAAGATGTTGCGGCGCACTTGGTATCGGCCGCTGGCCGCATCTTCGACGAGAGCGCCGTCGAGGGCGGCGCGCACATGGTCCAGGGTCTCGGTCATGGGGATCCTCCAGAAAGGGTGTCGGGTCGGCCCCGGCGGAGAATGGGGCTGTTTCCGCGTTATCTCCACCATGCCACCATGTGGCCACAGTCACACCAGGCAAATGCCTAGGCCTACCTAGGACCCTCGGCAGGAGGGTAGGAAGTCCCCAAACGCCCGGTGCGTCCTTTGGGCTGCTGGAACAGCCCAAAGGACGCACCGGGGGTGGGTCACGTCGCCGAGGTGAACTTCTCCCGCCGGATCCGGCGCGGCGACATCCGGCGCCGCTTGCACGCCTTGACGGCGCTGTCGACGAAGGCCTCGGAGCCGCAGATGTAGCCCGTGTACTCCTTCGCCGACGCCACGTCCTCGACGAAGGCGTCGGGGGCGTAGCCCTCGCGGTCGCCGCCGGACTCACGGCTCAGGCACGCGACGAACCGGAAGCCGGGATGCTGCGCCTCCAGCTCGCGGAAGAAGCCGGAGTCGTAGAGGTCCTCGGCGGTGCGCACCCCGTGGTAGAGGACGATCTCGCGCCGCGGATCCAGCGACAGCGCCTGCCGGACGATGCTCTTCATCGGGGCCAGTCCGGTCCCGCCCGCGAGCAGCACCATGGGGCCGGTGGACTCCGCGTCGAACGTGAAGTCCCCGAGCGGTCCGGTGACGTCGACACGGTCGCCGACCGCGACGGTGCCGAACGCCCACCGGTCGCTCGCGACCCCACCCGGCCGGCGACGGACATGCAGCTCGAGCAGCTTCGCCTCACCCGGGGTGTTCGCCAGCGAGTACTGCCGCCGGACGCCGGTGCCCGGGACAGTCAGTTCGACGTACTGCCCGGCGGAGAATTCGAGCGGCGTGTCCAGGGTGAGCAGCATCCGCCGCGTGTCGTGGGCGATGTCGCGGACCTCGGTGACGGTGCCGACGAGGTCGCGCAGCGCGTGGGTGGCGTCCCGGTCCCGGCCGTCGTCGGTGCGTGGCCGCTCGACGACGGTGTCGCCGCACGGCGTGGCCTGGCACGCGAGGGCGAAGCCCGCGTCGCGTTCCGTCGCGGGCAGCGTCGCCTCGGGGGACGTGCGGTGGTCGACGGCGCCCGAGCGGACCCGGATCTTGCAGGTGCCGCACGTGCCCTGGTTGCACGAATTGGGCATCCACACCCCGCTGCGCAGCAGTGCGTCGAGCACGGTCTGCTCGGGTGCGCACGCGACGGTGGTGTCGCCGACGGTGACGGTGGCGCTCATGTCCTAGACCTCCCAGGTGACGTGCAGGGCGGTGGGTCCGCGGAAGCCCCAGCCCCAGAACTCGACGTCGGCGTTCGTGTCCCGCTCGAGGTTGGGGATGGTGTCGAGCAGTTCCTCGAGGCCGATGCGGCACACGTGGTTCGCGAAGTAGATGCCGGCGCACGCGTGGTTGCCGGCGCCGAACGCCAGGTGCGGCAGCGGCGGGCGGGTCATGTCGTATTCGGTGGGGGCGTCGTACTTGCCGGTGTCGTGATTGGCCGAGCCGTACGACAGGATCACCACGGTGCCTGCCGCGATGTCGACCCCGGACACCGTGGTGTCCCGCCTCGCGATGCGGGCGGTCGCCGACCAGATCGGCGACGTCCACCGCATGCCCTCGGCGATCGCGCGCGGAATCAGACCCGGCTCGTCGACGACGGCTTCGAACTGTTCGGGCCGGCTCAACAGCCCCGCCAGCGTCGAGGACATCGCGTGCCCCGGCTCCTGCATGGCCCCGAGCAGGAACACGTACAGCGTGGGATAGATGTACTCGCGGTCGCGGGTCTGTCCCTCGGGCATGCCGTCGTGCAGCCAGTGCGACATCGCACTGTCGTCCGGGTGTTCGATCCAGTGGTCGATCAGGGGATCGACGATCGAGCGGATCTCCGCCTTCGCGGCGTCGCCGGCCGCGAACCGCTCCTGGTCGGTGAATTCACCGTGGTCGTCGACCTCGGCGTTGGTGAAGGAGTCGGACAGCTTGTGGAACCACTCGCGCAGCGTGTCGGAGCCGACGTCCTTCAGCCCGAGCAGGTCGCCGAGGGCGCGGACGCTGACCGGTTCGCAGTACCGGGCGACGAGATCGGCGCGGCCGTCGTTCTCGAAACCCTCGAGGTAGCGGCGGGCGATGGGCCGGACCAGGTCCTCGATCCAGCGGTCGACCTCGCTCGGCTGCAGCGCGGGTTCGACCATCGAGCGCAGATCCTGGTGGATGTCGCCGTTGACACCGATGATCGCGGGATGTCCGAACGTGCGGCCGCCGGCCGGGGTGATGATGGCCTCGAAGTCGTCGCTCGTCGCGATGGCGTGGCACGCCTCGGCGGTCGAGGCGACGAACGCGCCGAGGACGGGGACGAAGGCGACCGGTGCCTCGGCCCGCAGCCGCTCGTAGACCGGGTACGGGTTGCGCTCGAGTTCGGTCATGGTGATCTCGTCGATCCATGAAAGGGTGCTCGTCATCGGTATTGCTCCTCGATGTGTCTTCGGCGGTTAGGCCCCTCGAGCGGGGCCGTTCGTCGGGTGAGGCAGAACATATGACGGCAGTCACACGATCGCCGAGACGATCCGCGCGGCCCCTGGACACATCGCGCGACTTTCTGTGACCGGCGTCTCCGCTACGTACGCTCGTGGTGTGAGTGCGACCGAGATCGGAGACTGGGATGCCGCATCCCGGGCGGTGGCGGACGCGTACTTTCCCCATGAGCTGACCGATTTGTCGGGCACCGACCGGCCGAAGCTGTCGCTGACGACGGTCGATCTCGGCGGGGTGACCCTCGGCCGCCTGCACTGGGGTGCCGACATCGCCATCGCGTGCGACTATCCGGGCGCCTACGAGGTGAACATCCCGGTCACCGGCCGGCTCGAGTCCCGTGGCAGCCACGGCGAGACCGTTTCGGTGCCCGGTCAGGCCACCGTCTTCCGGGCCGACACGCCGAGTGTGATCACCCATTGGGGCGCAACGTGTTCCGTGCTCGGGGTGAAGTTCGACCGGGAGCATCTCGAGCGGGAGGCCGACCGGATCCTCGGTTCGCCGGTGCGATCGAAGCTCGAGCTGCCCGACCAGCTCGACCTGACCGGTCCGGCGAGCGAGTGGCACGGGCTCGTCCGGGCCCTGTCCGAACAGCTCGACGGCGCCCTCGAGGTGGTGCGCAATCCGGTGGTCGGGGCACAGCTCGCCGGTGCCGTGACCGCGGCGTTCGTCCTGGCCGTCGCCCCGCAGGACGGGCCGGCCGGACCCCCGCGGCCGGGCATGATCCGTCGCGTCCTCGACGCCCTGCACGACGATCCCGGCCGGGCGTGGACCTCGGCCGACATGGCCGAACTGGCCGGCACCAGCGTCCGCCGCCTGCAGGAGGCGTTCGCCCACTTCGTCGGCCGCAGCCCGTCGGCGTGCCTGCTCGACATCCGGCTCGACCGCGCCCACGCCGACCTCGTCGCCGGAGCGGGCGCGGTCACCGTCGCCGACGTGGCCTACCGGTGGGGTTTCAGCCACCCCGGCCGGTTCGCCGCGGCGTTCAAGCGGCGCTACGGGACGACGCCCGCGGAGGTCCTGCGCGGCCGCTGACGCACACAGAAGTCCCGGACGTCGAGAACCGTCGAGACGCTTGTCGATGTCCGGGACCTGTGTCGTTGCGTGGGCCTACCCGACCCAGAACTGCGGGGTGGGCCGGTCGAACGACAGCTCCGGGAAGTCGTCGTCGCAGATCGGGACCCGGGCTCGGCGCTCGACGTAGTCGTGGCCGTAGGCGCGCATGTGCTCGATGCACGCGACGGTGTACCCGACGGGATCGGGGTGGACGGCGGTGGCCGGCCGGAAGAGGTTGGGAAAACCCTTCGCCGTCAACGTGTTCGCCGTGCACCGCGCACCGTCGCGGCCGCACAGCGGGAGGGTGCCGTCCCCGTCGACGAGGAACTTGGCCCGCGCGACGACGGTCGAGCCGTCGAGGATGTCCCAGCGGTGGTCGACGTCGTCGTAGCGGGCAGAGGTCGCGCCGGCCGTGTCGTGGACGGCCAATCGCAGTTCGTCGCGCAGGCGGCCGGCCGCCCGCAGGGCGGCGAAGGAGCGCCCGAGGACCACGGCGTCGAACTCCGGGACGGGGGCATGGGCGACGGACTTCGAGGCGGTGGTCATCTCGGGCGCTCCTTCGCGGGTGGAACGCCGCGCGCGGGCGGCAGGGGATCGCCCGCGCGCGGCAGCTGGGGGTTACTTGCGGTAGTAGGCGCTGACGTCGTCGTTGCCGATGAGGTCGGGCACGGTCCAGCCGTCGAGGTCGTACTCGCTCATGAACTGCTCGGCCAGGCCCTTCATGCCGGAGACGATGCCGCGGTTCTCGGCGGCGAAGAGCAGTTCGGCCTTGACGTTCTCGTGGTTGCCGGAGTAGTTGCGCTCGTAGAGTTCGTGGCGGCCGCCGAACTCGGAGCCGATCGAGTCCCACAGGGCCTTCATGACCTTGACCCGGTCCACGGCGGTGATGCCGTCGGAGCCGCGGACGTACTTGTCCAGGTAGGGGCGCACCTCGGGGCTCTTGAAGTCCGCCGCCGACGAGGGCAGGTAGATCAGGCCGGACGCGACGTCCTGCTCGATGATCTCCTTGATGCGCGGGTAGCCGGAGATCATGAACATCCGGTAGGTCAGGCCGTACTCGAGCTTCGGGATGACGGTGTCGCCGATCCACGGCTCGGGGTCGCGGGCCATCGACTCGGTGAGCGACCAGAACAGGTTGCGCCAGCCGATGACCTCCCCGACGCGGGTCTGCACGCCGCGGAAGCCGCCGGCGCCGGTGGCGTCGAGGGCCTTGAGCAGCAGGCCCGCGATGAAGTCGAGCTTGACGGCGAGGCGGGTGCAGCCCTGGAAGGTGAACCGCGGCAGGAATCCGGACTGCGGGAAGAACGCGTTGATCTTCTCCACATCGCCGTACATGAACACGTTCTCCCACGGCACGAGCACCTTGTCGAAGATGAAGATCGCGTCGTTCTCGTCCATGCGCGAGGACAGCGGGTAGTCGAACGGCGAGCCGACCACGGCGGCGTTCTGGCTGTAGGAGGCCCGCGAGATCAGCTTGATGCCGGGCGCGTCCATCGGCACCGTGCAGATCAGGGCGAATTCCTTCTTCTTGATCGGCAGGCCGTAGTGGGCGATGAAGTTGTAGTTGGTGATCGCCGAGCCGGTGGCGACGACCTTGGCGCCGGAGACGATCAGGCCCGCGTCGGTCTCCTTCTCGACCTTCATGAACACGTCGCCGACCTGGTCCGGGGGCAGTTGCCGGTCCACCGGGGGGTTGATGATGGCGTGGTTCCAGTACAGGACCTTCTCCTGCGATTCGCGGTACCAGCGCTTGGCGTTGTCCTGGAACGGGGCGTAGAGCTCGCTGTTGGCGTTGAGGGTGCCGAGGAAGGAGGCCTTGTAGTCGGGGGACCGGCCCATCCAGCCGTAGGTCATCCGCGCCCAGGTGGCGATGGCGTCGCGTTCGGCGAGCAGGTCGTCGGCGGAGGTGGGGGTGCGGAAGAACGGCATGGTCACCCCGCCGTTGCCGGTGTCGGTGGGACAGGTGAGGGTGCCGACGTGCTCGCCGGTGTGGAGCGAGTCGTAGAGGCGGGCGGTCATGCGGATGGAGTTGCGGAACGCCGGATGGTTGGTGAAGTCCTGGACCCGCTCGCCGTGCAGCCAGATCTCGCGGCCGTCCTTGATCGATTCGATGTACTCGTCGCCGGTCATCGGCCGCGTGGCGAAATTCTGCTGCCGGTTCGCCGGGGAATCGGCGGCGACGTTCACCGTGGAGCGGTCGATCGTGTTCTCGCCGGGACGGGACTCGAGAGTGGTCATGGATATCTCCTTGCGGGTGAAGGGAACTGGTAAGTGGTTCCGGGCGGTGGTCAGTTCACCGCGGCATCGAGGTGGAGCGGGGTGAACCGGGTCCGGGCGTCGAACCAGCCGCTGTGCGGATCGTCCATCGAGCCGTTCCATGCGGCGGAGGCGCTCGGTGCGCCGAGTTCGTGGAAGGTGCTCCGGTAGAACAGCAGCGGGGCGGTGTCGCGGCACTGGGCGTCGACGATCTCGCCGATGTAGATCACGTGGTCGCCGCCGTCGTACTCGCGCCACGGGACGCAGGACAGGGTCGCCGCGGCCCCGGCGAGCACCGGCGCCGTGGGTCCGTCCTCGAACACCGGGCCGGGGGTCTGCGGCCGGCCGGCGAAGTGCAGGGCGGTGTCGACCTGGTCCGCGGCGAGGATGTTCACCGCGAACGGTGCGCCGGAGAGGAAGCCGCACGCCTTCGACGTGCGGGTCAGGGTGACCTGGCACAGCCGGGGCTCGAGGGAGACGGCGGTGAACGCGGTGACCGTCGCGCCGTGGGGTGTGCCCTCGTGGTTGGCGCAGGTGATCACGGTGACGCCACTTGCGAACTGTCCGAAGATGTTCCGGAGCCGACGCTGTTCCATTTCGGCGCTCCTCCCGGGTCGATCCGTGCTGGTGTGATGTAGACCATAGGAGCGGGTGGGTGCCGGCTGCGATCCGCTGAACGCGGTCGCTATCCGGTTAGCGCGGTCGGCGTGACCGATGGCCTCGTTTGCCCGGAGACGTGTTGCCCATCACACTGGGCAGTGGGTCTCGGGTATACCGGGACGAAGGTCCCGAATGGCGAACGGCGCCGAAGGTCCCGGGGACGGAAACGGAGGTACGGGGTGAGGTCGACGCCTGATCCGGCCGATTGGGACGAAGCCGAGCATGTGGTGTCCGACGCATACTTCCCGCACACCCTGGCACCGTTGGCCGCCGGTACGGAACCGCACGTCGATGTCCGCGCGCTGCAGCTCGGTCCGCTGCGGCTGGCGCGAATCGGATGGGGCGCCGAGGTCACGGTGCAGTCGGATCATCCGGGTGCCTACGCGGTCAACATCCCCCTGTCCGGGCGCATCGAATCGGTGACGGCGGGCCGCGAGGTGGTCTCGGTGCAGGGACAGGCGTCGGTGTTCCGGCCGGACACCGCCGCCACCATCACCCGCTGGACCGACGACTGCGAGATCGTCGGCGTCAAGCTCGACCGCGACTACCTGGACCGTGAGCTGGCGCGGATCCTGGGACGTCCCGACCTGCAGTTGCCGGAGCAGGTGGACCTGACCGGGGAGGCCGGTCAGAGCTGGATGACCCTGCTGCGGTCGGTGGTCGACCAGCTGCGCGCGGACGAGGAGCTGTGGCGCAACCCATTGGTCGCCGAGCAGCTCTCCGGCGCCCTGACCTCGGCGTTCGTGCTCGCGGTGATGCCCGACGGCGGGACCGGCACCGCGGCGCGACCGCGGATCGTCAAGCGGGTCCTCGACCGCATCCACGAGGATCCGGCCCAGCCGTGGACGTCGGCGGACATGGCCGAGCTGGCGGGCGTGAGCGTGCGCCGCCTCCAGGAGGGATTCCGCGAGTACCTGGGGGTCTGTCCCCGCGACTACCTGCTCGACCTGCGCCTCGAGCGGATCCACGAGGAGCTCGCGGCCGGCGACCCGGCGGCGACGTCGGTCACGGAGGTGGCCATGCGCTGGGGGATGACGCACACCGGCCGCTTCGCCGCCGCCTACCGCCGCAAGTACGGCGTGACCCCGTCCGCGACCCTGCGCGGCTGACGAGACCTACCCGCGGTACCCGAGGTCGGCGCTGAGGTCGTTCGCGGACTTCACCAGGCAGTCCACGGCGAGCGCGCGGAATTCCTCGGGCGTGTGCCGGGCCGTCGACGTCGAGCAGGCGAGCACACCGACCACGGTGCCGGCGGCGTCGCGCACCGGCGCCGCCGCCGAGATGAGGCCCTCCTCGAGCTCGGCGGAGGTGAGCGCGTAGCCCTGGGCGCGCACCCGGGCCAGCTCTGCCCGCAGTTCGTCCGCGTTGCCGACGGTCGCGGTGGCGAGCTTCTCGAAACTCGTGTCGGCGACGACCTGCTCGACGGTGTCGGTGGGGGCCCACGCCAGCAGCGCCCGGCCCATCGACGTCGCGTATGCGGGGACCCGGGTGCCCACCGAGACGTTGATGCTCATGATGCGCCGCACCGGGACCCGGGCGGCGTACACCACCTCGGCGCCGTCGAGAACGCCGAGGGAGGCGGATTCGCCGGTGTACTCGGAGATCTCGACCAGCCGCGGCATGGCGGCCTCGACCAGGGCGTGCGAGGCGGAGTAGTGCTGACCGATGCTGAGCACGCGCGGGGTCAGCGACCATCGGCTGCCCGTGTTGCTCACGTAGCCGAGCTTCTGCAGGGTCAGCAGGATGCGGCGGACCGCGGGCCGGGACAGGTCGGTCTTCGCTGCCAGTTCGGCGAGGGACGGGTTGGGGTGCTGTTCGTCGAACGCGAGCAGCACGGCAAAGCCGCGCTCGATGCTTTGGACGAAATCCCGGTCCTGGCTAGGCATTGCTGGCTCCTACCTGCGGTTTCGGCGCCCAGGGCCACCCGGGTGTTGACAATCACCTGTGACTGGACGCACAGTGTGTGTACGCACTGCGATACGGAAGTACGCACAGCGTACAACCCGAGTGGCGAGAGCGCCAGCCCCGCGATCACCACGACAGCTTTCGTGACCATCGTTCGAGCCTCGCCGAGGAGGACACATGACCACCACCGAGAATCCCACCGCCCACGCGTCCGGCAATGCGGCCACCGACAAGTTCAAGAACGAGCGCGTCTCGTCGGACACGTCGGTCGAGCGTGCCGCCGCCATCTACAAGGATGTGCTCGGGGCGTTCGCCGAGATCATCCACAAGCACGAGGTCACCTACGACGAGTACCGCGTGCTCAAGCAGTGGATGATCGACGTGGGCGAGTACGGCGAGTGGCCGCTGTGGCTGGACGTCTTCGTCGAGCACGAGATCGAAGAGGTGCACTACAACCGCAAGCACTTCACCGGCACCAAGGGCAGCATCGAGGGCCCGTACTACGTGGCCGACTCCCCGAAGCTGCCGGCCACGTGCACCATGCCGATGCGTGCGCAGGACAAGGCGGCCGAGTCCCTGATCTTCAAGGGCCGGGTCACCGACCTCGAGGGCAACGGACTGCAGGGCGCCACCATCGAGTTGTGGCACGCCGACGCGGAGGGCCTCTACTCGCAGTTCGCCCCCGGCATCCCCGAGTGGAACCTGCGCGGCACCGTCGAGTGCGACGACGAGGGCAACTTCGAGATCACGACCCTCAAGCCCGCCCCCTACAAGATCCCCGCCGACGGCCCGACCGGCTGGTTCATCGAGTCCTACGGTGGACACCCGTGGCGCCCCGCCCACCTGCACCTGATGGTGAAGGCCCCCGGCAAGCGCTCGATCACCACCCAGCTGTACTTCCAGGGTGGCGAGTGGGTCGAGGACGACGTCGCGACCGCGACCAAGCCCGAGCTCATCCTCGACCCGCAGCCGAACGCCGAGGGCGTCGACGAGGTGACCTACAACTTCGTGCTCGACCCCGAGGCCTGATCGTCTCCATGGACCGGGTCCACGTGAGTTGACGAATGCCGGTGTCCACCAAGAGGACACCGGCATTCGTCGTCCCCGAGGGTCCACTGTTGCCCGCATCACCGCCGATATCCGATTGTGAGCTGTTCGATGTCCGACCCCGACCTGAAGATCGTCTCGATCGACACGACGATCATCGACGTGCCGCTGGTACGTCCGCACAAGTTCGCCACCACCACCGCCGAGAAGCAGCCCATCCTGCTCGTGGCGATCACCACCGCGGGCGGCGTCACCGGTTACGGCGAGGGCGTCGTGCCCGGCGGTCCGTGGTGGGGTGGTGAATCCGTCGAGACGATGAAGGCGATCGTCGACGGCTACATCGCCCCCTACATCGCCGGCCGCGGCGTCGACGAGATCAGCGGCATCATGGTCGACATCGAACGCGTCGTCTCCGGCGCCCGGTTCGCCAAGGCCGCCGTCGACGTCGCCCTGCACGACGCCTGGGCCCGCGCCCTCGGCGTCGGCGTGCACGCCCTGCTCGGCGGCGCCTTCCGCACCGGGGTCGACGTGCGCTGGGCGCTCGGCGCCGCGCCGGTCGAGGAGATCCTCGAGGAGGTCGAGGAGAAGATGGCGGCCCGCCTGAACTTCGCGTTCAAGCTCAAGATGGGCGCGCTCGACCCGAAGGTCGACACCGAACGTGTCGTCACGATCGCGCAGGCCCTCGAGGGCAAGGCCGGCGTCAGCATCGACGTCAACGCCCGCTGGGACCGGTTCACCGCGCTGCGGTACGTCCCGCAACTCGTCGACGGCGGCGTCGAACTCATCGAACAGCCGACCCCCGGCGAGCAGCGCGAGGTCCTCGCCGAGATCAACCATCTGGTGTCCGCCCCGGTCATGGCCGACGAGTCCGTGCAGACGCCGCACGACGCGCTCGAGATCGCCAAGCTCGGCGCCGCCGACGTCATCGCCCTCAAGACCACCAAGTGCGGTGGGTTGCAACGCAGCAAGGAGGTCGTGGCCGTCGCCAAGGCGGCCGGAATCCGCTGCCACGGCGCCACCTCGATCGAGGGGCCCATCGGCACTGCGGCGTCCATCCACTTCGCCTGCGCCGAGCCCGGGATCAACTACGGCACCGAGCTGTTCGGGCCGCAGCTGTTCGCCGTCGAGCTGCTGCAGACCCCGCTCGACTACTCCGACGGGCAGGTGCACCTCCCGCAGGGGCCCGGCCTCGGCGTCGAACTCGACATGGACGTCGTCAAGCACCTCGCCCGCGACTGACCACACCCGTGCGCGGTTTCGGTAGAAACAGCTACCGAAACCGCGCACGGCCCGAAAGGAGTACGCACCATGGCACTGTTCCACGTTCGCATGGACGTCGACATCCCCCGCGACCTCGATCCCGAGGTGCGGGCCGAGACCGTCGCGCGGGAGAAGGCCTACAGCCAGGAACTGCAGCGCGAGGGCAAGTGGCGGGAGATCTGGCGCATCGTCGGCAAGTACAGCAACATCAGCATCTTCGACGTCGACTCCGCCGACGAACTCCACGAGATCCTGTGGAACCTGCCGCTGTTCCCGTACATGAACATCGAGATCATGCCGCTGACCAAGCACGGATCCGACATCAAGGACTAGTGGCCGCCGGCAGGCCATACTCGGGTAATGGACCTGCCGCTGCACGACGTCTACGCCGAACCGACCCTCGCGGACCTGATGCCGTCCGTGCTCGCGTCCGCGGGGGTGCCCGGCGAGGCCAACCGTCTCGCGCTCGACGAGCAGTCCCGCACCGTCGTGTTGCTCGTCGACGGCATGGGGTGGAACCTGCTGCGGCGCAATGCCGCAGCCGCCCCGTTTCTCACCGGACTCGACGGCCGGCCGATCCGCGCCGGATTCCCCACCACCACCGCGGTGAGCATCGCGTCGCTGGGCACCGGCCTGGCCTCCGGCGCCCACGCCATCACCGGTTACCAGTCCTACGTCGAGGAGATCGACGCCCCGTTCAACTGGCTGCGCTGGACCCTCGCCGGGACCGCGGTCGACCAGCGTGAGCGACTCGTCCCCGAATGGGTGCAGCCCCACCCGACGGCGTTCGAACGCGCCGACGCCGCCGGGCTCACCGTGACCACCGTCGTGCCCCGTAGCTTCGACGGCAGCGGGCTCACCCGGGCCGTGCTGCGCGGCGGCAACTTCGTCGGTGTCTCCGCCTACGGCGACCTGCTCGCCCACGTCGTCGCTGCCGTCGCCGCCGGCGACCGCACCCTCGTCTACTGCTACCTCGGCGAGGTCGACACGATCGGCCACCTCTACGGACCCGAGTCCCCGTCCTGGACCGCGCAGCTCACCGTCGTCGACCGGTTCGTCGAGCAACTCGTCGCGGCCCTGCCCGCCGGGGCGCGGCTGCTGATCACCGCCGACCACGGCATGGTCGACGCCTCCCGGGGCCGTCGCGCCGACTTCGACCACATCTCCGGCCTCTCGGAGGACGTCGACGCGATCGCGGGCGAACCCCGTTGCCGGCACGTGCACACCCGGCGGCCCGACGCAGTGCTGGAGCGGTGGCGCAACGAACTCGGCGACGACATGTGGATCGGCACCCGCGACGACGTGATCGCCGGCGGCCTGTTCGGCCCGGACCCGTCGCCCGCCGCGTGCCGACGCATCGGTGACGTCGTCGCGATCGGCCTCGGCGAGTCCACGGTGATCCGCTCCGACGGCGAATTGGTCATGTCGCAGCTGCCCGGCCAGCACGGTGCGCTGACCGAGGAGGAGCTGCTGGTGCCGTTGCTGCAGGTCTGAGGGCTGAGGGTCCGGAAGATACGTGTGACGGAGAGTACCTCGACCGCGTACCGGCCTCGTCCTATCGTGGCGTACATGCGCACCCACGGATCGACGATCTGGCACTGGACGGTGAGCCTGCGGGCGATCCTCGTCTTCTGGTTCGTGCGGATCTTCGTGAAGCCGCTCTTCACCTGGTGGCCTGCCACCGACCGGGGCATCGAGACCCTCAGCCGGCTCGACCGTCGCGTCGACAAGCTGCTGCCCCGACCGCGTGGCGTCGACATCGACCCCCTGACCCTCGGCGGGGTGCCCAGCGAGCGCATCGAACCGCCGCGACCCGCCCGGGACTCGCTCGCCGGGGTCACCATCCTGTACTTCCACGGCGGCGCCTTCGTGTTCTGCGGCCTCGCCACCCACCGCACCGTCTGCTCACTGCTCGCCGCCGAGTCGGGGGTTCCGGTGTACTCCGTCGCCTACCGGCAGCTTCCCGTGGGCTCGATCGGTACCTCCGTCATCGACGCGATGGCTGCGTACACCGCGCTGCTCGAGACGGTCGAGGACCCCACCCGCATCGTCGTCGCCGGTGACTCGGCCGGCGGCTACCTGGCGATGAAGGTCGCCGAGATCGCCGCGCTGCGCGGCATGATCCGGCCGGCCGCGGTGATCGGCTACTCGCCGCTGCTCAACCTCGAACTCGAGGAGCACGACCCCGACTTCATGAAGCGCGACGCGTACCTGCCGATGCGGCAGGTCGAGAAGCTACGCGACCGCTGGCTCGCCGGTCCCGACTACATCGAGGGCGAGGAGTCGCCCGTCCGTGCCGATCCGGCGCTGTTCCCGCCCGTGTTCTTCTCCGTCGCCGAGTACGAGATCACCCGACCCGACGTCGAGATCATGACCGGCGCCTTCGACGAGGTGGGCGCGACGGTCGAGACCCACCTGTGGGCCGGTCAGGTGCACGCCTTCCCGGTGATAGGGCAGGTGCTGCCCGAGGCCCGCACGCTGCTGCACTACAGCATCGACTTCGTGCGGCGCACCGTCGTCGCGCAGGAGCGTCGCCACACGGCATGACCCCGCCGTGGCGGCCCGATGTCACATCCATTCGATCTGGGCGGTTTCAGGCGGCCGATGCGACAAGCTCGGTGAACGCTTCGGTTGGCGTGCGCCAGCGTAGCGTCTGCCGGGGGCGGCCGTTGAACTCGTCCTGGACCTGCTGCAGGTCCTCGGGCGTGTACACCGACAGGTCGGTGCCCTTGGGGAAGTACTGCCGGAGCAGACCGTTGGTGTTCTCGTTGGTGCCGCGCTGCCACGGCGAGTGCGGATCGCAGAAGTAGACAGCGACGTCGGTGGCCATGGTGATCTGGGCATGAGCACGCATCTCGTGGCCCTGATCCCAGGTCACCGACCGCTGCATCACCTCCGGCAACGACCGCATCGCGGCGATCATCGCATCGCGGACGCCGGACACGTCGCGGACCTTCGGCAGGTGCAGCAACACCACGTACCGGGTGGTGCGCTCGACCAGGGTGCCGATCGCCGAGCGGTTGCGCGCCCCCATGATCAGATCTCCCTCCCAGTGCCCGGGCACCGCCCGGTCCTCGACCTCGGCGGGCCGCTGGGAGATGAGGATCTTGTCGGGAATATGGCGGGCACTGCTCGGCACTCGCCCCTGCGGCACCCGACGGGTGTGCCGGCGCCGCAGATACTCCGAAAGCTCTTTTCGCAGTTCGCCTTTCAGTTGCACATACACGGCCTGGTAGATGGTTTCGTGGGACACCCGCATCTCCGCTCGGTCGGGGAAGTCGACCACCAGCCTGGCCGAGATCTGCTGCGGGGACCAGCGCAGCTTCAGCTTGGCGACGACATACGCGCGCAACTCGGGTGCGGCCATCAGCTTGGCGACTTTCGGTCGCAGTGCTCGGGTCCAGGCCCGCGCGTGGGCCGACACGGCGCGGTAGCTACCGTCGCGGTTGCTGTTGCGTTCGATCTCCCGGTAGATCACCGACCGGTGCCGGCCCAGGTGCGCGGCGATCGTCTGGACCGACTCGTTGCGGGCGAGTCCGAGGGCGACAAGCTCCCGCTCGCCCAGGGACAACGACCGTCCGCCGTGCTCCCAGTGCGGGGCACGGCGGACGGTGCCGTTGGCCTCGTCCTCCCACCGGTAGCCGGTTTGTCGGCTGACACCGACCGCGGCTGCGGCCTTGGCGATCGACACCTTCGTCATGCGCATGGCGAAGAACCTAGCCTTCTTCGCCTCTCGTGCTGCTCGACCCACTGACATCTCCCCTGGTCAGGGAGCGTGTCGCATGGACCACCTGAGTCAGCCCTGAGTGACGCGGTGTGACATTCGGCCGCGTGCCCGAGCGGTCAGGTGTTGGTGTCGGACGGGTTCGGGGTGTCGGGGAACCCGGCGGACGGGGGGCCGTCCTCGCCGGCCGTGCACGTGACCCCGAGGGTGTAGGCGCTCATCGACAGCGATCCGTACGCGAAGCCGTCGACCAGGGGTTCGACGAGATCGTCGCCCACACCAGCCAGGCCCGCGAGGTACAGCAGCGGGAGGAAGTGATCCGTGGTGGGGACCGCGTGCTCGAAGTCGGCGTGCCCGTCGAGACTCGCGACGCCGTCGGGGCGGTCCATGATCATGACCCGCGCCGCCGCGTCGAACCGGTGCGCCCAGTCGAACCCCTCGTCCGGGAGGCGCCGATCCATGCCGGCGAGGTTGTGCACGATGTTGCCGCTGGCCACGACGAGAACGCCCCGTTCGCGTAGCGGCGCGAGCTTCGCGCCGAGTTCGAGGTGGTAGTCGAAATCCTGGTAGGCGTTCAGGCTCAGCTGCACGACCGGCACGTCCGCGGCCGGGAAGGCGTGGGTGAGCACCGACCAGGTGCCGTGGTCGATGCCCCACGAGTCGACGTCCGCGCCGACCCAGGTCGGATGCACGACGTCGGCGATCTCCTCGGCCAGTTCGGGCAGCCCCGGCGCCGGGTACTGCACGTCGAACAGTTGCTGCTCGAAGCCGAAGAAGTCGTGGATCGTGCGCGGGCTGGGCATGGCGGTGACGGCGGTGGCGTTGATGAACCAGTGCGCCGAGATCGCGAGGATCGCACGCGGCGTGGGGACCGCGCGCCCGAACTCCCGCCACGCCCGGGTGTAGCGGTTCGCGTCGAGCGCGTTGCGGGGGCTGCCGTGCCCGAGGAACGCGGCCGGCATGCGCGCGGACGGTTCGGCGGCCACGTCAGATGAGCCTCGGCCGGAGCCATTCCACGAGGTCGTCGAGAACCTGCTTCTTCTCCGGTTCGTTGAACACCTCGTGGTAGAGGCCGTCGTACAACTTCAGGGTCACGTCCGGCGACCCGACCCGCTCGGCGACGAGCCGGCTGCCGGCCGGGGCGGTCAACCGGTCCTCGGCGCCGTGCTGCAGCAGGACCGGCAGGTTCAGCGCAGGCAGCCGGTCGGGGAGGCTCTCCCCGGTGACGACGAGGGCCCGCGCGATGCCGGCGGGCACGAGCCCGTGGTGCACCAGCGGATCGGCTTCGTACGCGGCGACGACGTCGGGGTCGCGGGAGACGCCCGCGGAGTCGAGCTTTTGCACCGGTAGCTGCGGCAGCACGCGCCCGATGAGCTTGCCGAGTTCGACGACGACGCGCGGCGTGCCGGAGGTGACGTCGACCGCGGGGCCGGAGAGGACGAGGGCGGTGAGCTCGTCGGGGTGTTCGAGCGCGTAGGCCAGGGCGACGGCCCCGCCCATGGAGTGGCCGAGCAGGAACCGCGGCAGGCCGGGATTGTCGAAGGAGGCGATGCCGAACAGCCGGTTCACGTCGCCGGTGTACTCGGCCATCTCCCGCAGATATACGCGCCTGCCGCCGGAGCGGCCGTGCCCGCGGTGGTCGAGCGCGTACACCGTGAGGCCGAGATCACCGAGGCGCTCGATCACGTGGTCGTATCTACGTGCGTGTTCGCCGAACCCGTGACACAGCACGAGCACGCCGGTCGGGTCCCCGCCGGGCGACCACACGTCGTAGACGATGCGGGTGCCGTCGGCACTGGTGAACGAAGTCTCGGTTCGCTGCATGATCGCTCCTCACCGCGTGGATCCGCCGCCGGATCGGGTCATCCTTCCACGAAACGCCACCGGATCGGTGCGCATTGCGGCGACCGCGCGGCTGTGTGTTCAGTCCTCGGGTCCCGGCGGTGCCTCGCTGGTCATCGACCGTCGCAGCGCGAGGATCAGGCTCGACATCGCCGACGAGCGGGGCGCGTCGCTGCGGACCACGCCGCACACCGGGACGCTGAGGCGATTGCGCGCCTCGCGCATGTAGGCCAGGCCCGTCCGTGGGGTCTCCGCGGCGGTGCTCGGGTACAGGACCGTCCACGCCCGCGGATTGGTGATGACGTCGAGGGTGGCGGTGTGGTCGCTCGCGATCGACGGCCCGAGCTGCACCCGGCGTCCCACCGCGCGGAAGGCGTCCTCGATCACCGTGTGGATGAGCACCTGGCTGGGCCGGGGCGGCAGCAGCAGCGGGTAGGGCGCCAGGTCGCCGAGGTCGACGGTGGAGAACGCGGAAAGCGGGTGCCGGCTCGACGTGACGATGACCAGGTCCTCGATCCCCAGTTCCACGGTCTCGAGACCCGGGCGGTCGACGCCGCCGCGGATCAGGGCGACGTCGGCGTCGCCGCCGGCGACGGCGTCGATCCGGTCGGCGAAGCTCTTGATGACGAACTCGATGTCGATCGCCGGGTACTGCTCGCGGACGTGGGCGATGGCATCGAGGCTCTGGGACGCGAAGGTCATGTTCGCGGCGATGCGGATGCGGTTGCGCGGTTCGCGCGCCACCGCATACGCCTGCGCTTCGAGGCTGAGCACCTGCTGCGCGATGGGGACCAGCCGCGAACCGGCGGGGGTCAACCGCACCACCCGGGTGGACCGCTCGAACAGCGACGTATCGAGTTCCTTCTCGAGCCGGGTGATCTGGTGACTGATGGCGGACTGGGAGATGAAGCACTTCTGCGCGGCCTTGCTGAAGCTCAGCTCCTCGCTCACGGCGAGGAAGTAACGCAGCTGCCGGAAGTCCATGCCCCCAATCCTACTTATGAGCGATCGAGATAAGACTTCCGCGAATACGGCAGGTTGGTGGCCATCGGTCTGCCGTCTCCATACGGTGGTTGTCATACATCGACTTCAAGGTGGAGGTAGAGGTAATCGTGGGCAGCACAGCAGTGACCGATCGGACCGAGGTCGTCGTCGTCGGTTCGGGCTTCGGCGCGCTGGCAACGGCGAAGAAGCTCGCCAAGGCCGGGACGCCGTTCGTCCTGATTTCGGAGACCACCGAACATCTCTTCCAGCCCCTGCTGTACCAGGTCGCCACCGGCGTGCTCTCGGCCGGCGAGATCGCCCCGTCGATCCGCTCCATCCTCGCCAAGTACCCCAGCGCGGACGTCCGCCTCGGCCGGGTCGTGGACGTGCGGCCGGACGTGCACGAGGTCGACTACGTTGCCGGCGGCGTCGTCCACACCGTCGGGTACCGCTCGCTCGTCGCGGCGACGGGTGCGCGCCAGGCCTACTTCGGCCGCGACGAGTTCGAGAAGGTCACCTACGCCCTCAAGACCGTCGAGGACGCCGAGCGGCTGCGCCGGCAGATCCTGCGGTGCTTCGAGGAGGCACACACCACCACCGACCCGGAGCGCCGCCGCAACCTGCTGAGCTTCGTGGTCATCGGTGCCGGCGCGACGGGCGTCGAGCTCGCCGGCCAGATCAAGGAACTCGCGGGCCGCTACTTCGAGCAGTCGTTCCACGACATCAGCGCCAACGACGTCTCCGTCACCCTCGTCGAGGGCGCGGGCGAGGCCCTCCCGGCCTTCGGTGGCAAGCTCAGCGAATACACCAAGCAGTCGCTGGAGAAGTCGGGTGTCGACGTCGTGCTCGGCACCTTCGTCACCGACATCGACGAGCACGGTGCCACGCTCAAGGCGGGCGACGAGGAACGCCGGATCACCGCCGAGACGATCATCTGGTCGGCCGGCGTGCGCGCCAACGACTTCGCCGGAGTCCTCGCCGAGCGCACCGGTTGCGCCACCGACCGTGCGGGCCGGCTGCTGGTCAACCCGGACCTCACCGTGGGCGGCTACGCCGACGTGTACGCCATCGGCGACATGACGTCGCTGAACAACCTGCCCGGGCAGTCGCCCGTCGCGATGCAGGGCGGCCGCCACGTCGCGCGGACCATCCTCGGCAAGCAGCCGGTGGGCACCCGATTCAAGTACCGGGACAAGGGCAGCATGGCCATCATCAACCGCTTCCGCGCGATCACCCGCGTCGGAAAGATCGAGCTGAGCGGCTTCATCGCCTGGGTGCTGTGGCTGGCCGTGCACCTGGTCTACATGGTGGGCTTCCGCAACCGCTACGTCGCGGTGATGTCGTGGTTCGGATCCTTCCTCGGTCACCGGCGCCCGCACTTCCACTATGCGCAGGAGCAGCACCGGCTCGACGCCGATGTCCCCGACGACGTGACCGTCACCGCTGTACCTGCCCGGGTCGACCGCGCTCCCGAGAAGAAGCCGGAACCCGAGAAGGTCAGCGTCCGATAGGACGACTCGACGAGAACCGGGCCCCGTGCCGTTCACTGCGAACGGCACGGGGCCCGGTCTTCTCGCTGCCCCTGCCCCCTGCCCCGGCCTCTGCCGCGCATCCGCACCCGGGTGCAGTGCGTTCGCCGGGAATGCCGGGAGACGTGTGTGGTTGGATGCGGCATGACGACTCTTGCCGAGAAGGCCGTAGCGCTGAAGTCTCTGCACGTTCCGGGTGACCCGGTGGTGCTGCCGACCGTGTGGGATGCCTGGTCGGCGAACCTGGCGGTGCAGGCCGGTTTCGCCGCGTTGACGATGGGCAGCCATCCGGTGGCCGACTCGGTCGGCAAGCCGGACAACGAGGGTATGACGTTCGAGGAGCTGCTGACCCGGGTCCGGCAGGTCACCGCAGCGGTCGACGTCCCGATCTCGGTGGATGTGGAGGCCGGTTACGGCGAGGCCCCCGCTCGGATCGTCGAGGGGCTGCTCGGGGCGGGCGCTGTCGGATTGAACGTCGAGGACACCGTGCACAGTGAGGGCGGCCGGCTGCGCGAGCCGGCCGAGCACGCCGAGTACGTGGCCGGGTTGCGTGCCGCCGCAGACGCCGCCGGTGTGCACCTGGTGGTCAACGCCCGCACCGACCTGTTCGTCAAGAAGATCGGTGCCGAGTCCGACCGGGTGGACCGGGCGATCGACCGCCTGAAGCTGGCCGCAGATGCCGGCGCCGATGTGCTCTATCCGGTGGGCTTCCACAGCGACGAGGTCCAGCGGCGCCTGACGTCGGAGCTGCCGTTGCCGGTCAATGCGATCGCCCACCCGGCGAAGAACGATCTCGCGTCGCTCGCTGCCCTCGGCGTCGCCCGGATCAGCTTCGGGCCGCTGCTGCAGGCCACCCTGGCCGAGCGGGCGGGTGAGCTGCTGGGGCGGTGGCGCTGAACGATCGCGCAGCGCGCGTTCGCCGGCCGGGTGACTCCGCCGACGTCCCACTCCGCACCGCTCGGCGACCGCCGACGATCGTCCGTCACGGCTCCGTCCGCGCCGCCAGCACGTCCAGGTAGTGCTGGTTGTACATCACGCCGAGCACGTTGCCGAACGGGTCGACCACCGAGGCGGTGACGAATCCGGGGCCGTGCTCGACCGGCTTGTCGTGCACCGTCGCACCCATCGATTCGAGCCGCTCGAGGGCGGCCGCGGGATCGTCGACGTGCCAGTAGGTCGTCGCGGGGCCGGGCTGCCCGGGGCGCTCGTGGGCGACGAACCGGCCGTCGACGATCCCGAGTTCGTGCCCGTAGTCGCCGGTGCGGAACTCGAGGTATGCAAGCCTGCCCTCGACGGAGCGTCGGAAGTACGGCTCGACGCCGAGCAGTTCGGTGTACCAGGCACCGGCGGCCGTCAGGTCGTCGGCGAAGAAGCTGACGGTGGAGAGTCCTCGCAACATGGCTCGTTCCTTTCCTCGGGGGGGTGTCGACATCCATCCTGCGGGCGAAAGCGCTCACCTTCCGAGCACTTTTCGTGAGACATTTCGGGGATGCGCGCCGACCGTCTCGTCGCCGTCCTGCTGCTCCTGCAGAGCCGTGGGCGGGTGACCGCCGCCGAGCTCGCCGCCGAACTCGAGGTGTCCGTGGCCACTGCTCGCCGCGACCTCGAGGCGCTGTCCGCGGCGGGGATCCCGGTGTATCCGCAGCCCGGACGCGGCGGTGGGTGGTCGCTCGTCGGCGGCGCCCGCACCGACCTCAGCGGGCTCTCGACCGCCGAGGCGCAGGCACTGTTCCTGCTCGTCGGCCCCGCGGCGGCCGTCTCCGGTGAGGTCAAGACCGCCCTGCGCAAGCTGGTGCGGGCGCTGCCGTCGACGTTCCGGGCCGACGCCGAGGCCGCTGCGGACGCCACGATGATCGATCCCACCCGGTGGGGCGCGCGAGACCGGCACCGGCCCGAGACGGTCGATGTTCTGCAGGCCGCCGTCGTGCGGCGACGGAGAGTGCGCCTCGTCTACACCGACAGCGCGCGCGAGCGTAGTGAGCGGCTGGTGGACCCGTGGGGTCTCGTCGACAAGGACGACATCTGGTACCTGATCGCGGGGACCGATCGCGGCCAGCGCACCTTTCGCGTCGATCGGATCGTCCGGGCCGAACCGACCGACGAACCGGCCGCGCGCCCGGACGGCTTCGCGCTCGACGCCGCGTGGCGGCAGGTCGTCGGCGAGGTCGAGCAGCGGCGGTCACGTACCTGGGCGACCGTCCTGCTCGCGGCCCGGTTCGTGCCGATCCTGCGCGACCACTTCGGCCGGCACTGCCACGCCGCCGGCGAACTCGGCGACGGGCGCGTCCGGGTCCGCGTCGCCGCACCGACGCCGCTGGACATCGCTCGCACTCTCGCCGGCTGGGGCGCGATGATCGAGGTGACCGAACCGCCTTCCGTCCGGGCGGAACTCGCGCGGATCGGCGCGGAGCTCACCGGCCGCTACCGCGATCCGGAAAGCACCGGTGCGGCACCGGAACGGGACTGCCGGTAGATCCGGCTCGCGGAAGAGGTGCAGGTCTCCCGTGGTGGCGAGGATCCGGCGTGCCGTGCGGGTATTCGGTGACATGGACGATCGGCGGGTCGAATCGGCTTGTGCGAGAAGAAGTGACGTGGCCGGCGAACGGCGGCGATTCGTACGGCGTCCCCTCCGTCGCGCCCGCACGGCGCGGCCCGCCGTGCGTGGCCGGACGGGATCCCGGTCGTGCCGGGGGTAGACTCCCGGCATTGTGGGAGAGCCTGGGGATCGCGACGCCGTGGACGCCATCGTCGCGCATTGGGCCGTGGCCCGTCCCGAACTCGACGTGTCGGGGCTGAAGGTGTTCGGTCGTCTCCACCGGAGCTTCCTCGTCTACAAGTCCCGCATCGCGCCCACGTTCGAGGAGCACGGGATCAACGATTCGGGGTTCGACGTTCTCGCCTGCCTGCGCCGCGCCGTGCCGCATCATCGGCTCACCGCGGGGGAGCTGGCCGACCAGACGCTGGTCACCACCGGCGGGCTGTCGCTGCGCGTCAATCGGCTCGAGCAGGCGGGCCTGGTGACCCGATCGAAGGACAGTCAGGACGCCCGGGTGGTGTATGTCGAGCTCACACCCGCCGGTGCCGCGCTCGTCGACTCGGTCGCCGACGCGCACTTCGCCAAGTTGCGCGCGATGCTCGGCGACCTCGACACCGGCGAGCGCGAGACGCTGGCGCGCCTGCTCGCCCGTCTGGAGCACTCCGCCCGAGCGGCCGAGTTCGAGGACTCGGGCACCGGTGTGGGCGTGGACTCGGACGCCGATCGGCCGGTCTGACGCCGCAGTCGGGCGTCCGCCGAGAAAAATTTCGGGATCTCTATGGCGCCCGCCACACCGCTGTGACCTGCGTCTCCTCCGTTTCGGCCCCGTAAATCCGGCGTAACGAGCGGCTGATCTGGGCATTCTGCTATTGACCTCTTTGCGCTAAGACGATACAAATCTCTTAGTGCAAAGATATCGACTCGGCGCGCACCACCCTCCGGCTCCGCGAGCAGCGTGGTCCGCGTCCGTCCCGACCGAACGGACCTCCCTCATGCCCATTGCTTACGCGTCCCCTCTCCAGGTGGGACCCGCCGAGCACGAGCCCGAGTCCGTCGACACGGTCGACGAGATCCTCGTCGCCGGCCGATGGCAGCGTGGACTCGGTGAGTGCATCGAGTCCGTCGACCCCGCCACCGGCCGGGTCTTCGCGAGCCTGCACACCGCGACCGTCGACGACGTCGACCGGGCCGTCACCGAAGGTCTGCGCGCCGCCCGCGGCGGGTGGTCGGCACTGCTCCCGCACGAGCGTGCACGGGTCCTGCACCGCGTCGGCAACGCCCTCGACGACGAGGCCGAACGGGTGGCACGGCTCCAGACCCTCGACACCGGCAAGACACTGACCGAGACCCGGGCCCTGGTTGCCAGCGCCGCCAACACGTTTCGTTACACCGCGGCCGCACTCGAGACGATGGACTCCGCACTGACCACGCCCCGGGGGCCGTGGTTGACCATGTCGACGTACCAGCCGATGGGCGTCGTCGCCGCGATCACGCCGTGGAACTCACCGATCGCGTCCGACGCCCAGAAGATCGCCCCGGCCCTCGCCGCCGGCAACGCCGTCGTGAGCAAGCCGCCGGTGTGGGCGCCGTGGGTGACGCTGCGTCTCGCCCGCATCTGCGAGGCGGCCGGGCTGCCCGCGGGGGTGCTCTCGGTCCTGCCGGGATCCGGGCGCACCGTCGGCGAGGCGCTGGTCCGGCACCCGGACGTCGCCAAGGTCACCTTCACCGGCGGCACCGAAACCGGCCGTCACCTCGCGCATCTCGCCGCCGACAAGCTCATGCCGATCACGCTCGAACTCGGCGGTAAGTCCCCGACGATCGTGTTCGAGGACGCCGATCTCGAACAGGCCCTCGCCGGCGTCCTCTACGGCGTCTTCTCCTCGTCCGGGCAGAGCTGCATCGCCGGATCCCGGATCTTCGTCCACCGCAGCATCGCCGAGACCTTCACCGGCGAACTCGTCCGGCGCGCAGCGGCCCTGCGTCTCGGCCCCGGCACGGACCCGCGCACCCGGGTGGCTCCGATGGTCACCTTCGCGCACCGGGACCGGGTGGCCGCGATGGTCGACGACGCCGTCGCCGCCGGGGCCCGGGCGTTGTGCGGGGGCGCGATCCCGGCCGACGAACGGCTCTCGTCCGGCGCGTACTACCCGCCCACGGTGCTCACCGGAGCCGACAACGCCGCGACGATCTGCCGCGAGGAGGTCTTCGGTCCGGTGGCCGTCGTGCTGCCCTTCGACGACGAGGAGGACCTGATCGCGCAGGCGAACGACTCGGTATACGGGTTGGCCTGCGGCATCTGGACCTCCGACTACCGGCGGGCGTGGCGCGTGGCCGGCGCGGTGAAGGCGGGCACCGTCTGGATCAACACCTACAAGCAGTTCAGCATCTCGACGCCCTTCACCGGTCTCGGCGACAGCGGTCTCGGCACCGAGAAGGGACGCGAGGGCATCCGCCAGTACTGCGATCAGAAGAGCATCTACCTCGACCTGTCCGGCGAACCGATCGCCTGGGCCACCCCCGACCCGACAGAAACCCGAAAGGACTTTTCCCGGTGACCGATTCGATTACCGCGACCCACGACCGCACCGCCCACCCGTACAGCCCCGCCTACGCCGTCGCCGGCTTCGGGTTCGTCTCCGGCGCCCTGTCGGTCGACGAGCACGGAATCGCCGTCGACGGTACGACCCCCGCCCTCGACGCCGCGATCGCCCGCCTCGGCGAGCGCCTCGCGACCATCGGCATGACCCTGGCCGACGTCGTCAAGACCACGTACTTCGTGACCGACGTGACGCTCCGCGACGAGGCGAACCGCCACTACGAGAAGGTCTTCGCCGAGCCCCGGCCCGCCCGCTCGTTCGTCGAGGTCGCCGCCCTGCCCTACGGCGCCACCGTCGAGATCGAAGCCGTCGCGCATCGCGCCTGAACCCCCACCGCACGAAAGGACCCACCGTCATGGCCGCACCCGAGAAGACCACCGTCGACCTCGAAGCCCTCATCGACTCCTGCATCGCAAGCCGCGACAGCCGCTACGAGGACTGGGACACCCTCGGCTTCCAGGCCGCCAAGGGCGGAGATCGCTTCAAGCGTGCCCAGATCCGCTACATCGGCTCCGGTGCCACCGGCAACCACGAGGGCGACGCCCGCACGCTGCCCGCCGAGCACTTCACCCTGTCCAACATGCGGCTGCCCGCCGGTGCGGTCGGCCCCGAGCACACCCACCACGACGTCGAAGAGGTGTTCTTCGTGCTCGAGGGTGAGCTCGAGGTCGCGGTCCACGACGTCGAGGACGGCACCCGGAAGGCCGTCCGCCGGCTCGGCTACCGCGACATGATCCGCGTTCCCGCCGGCGTGCCGCGCAGCCTCGCGAACGTGGGCGACACCGACGCCCTGTTCTGCGTGATCATCGGCGCCGCGAAGCCGCAGCTGCCCACCTACCCGCCGAGCTCGGAGATGTACGGCGTCACCCGCTGACGCCGCCGAGAAGACCCTCCACCGACAGGGAGATCACCGATGGAGCAGTCCGTCCGACGTCGCCTCCGCGTCCACCAGAAGACCTGGGAGGCAGACGGAGTCACCAGCGTGACGTTCGTCGATCCGACCGGTGCGCCGTTGCCGCAGTGGCAGCCGGGCGCGCATCTCGCCCTGCACCTGCCGAACGGTGTGGTGCGCGAGTACTCGCTGTGCTCGGATCCGCGGGACACCACGCGCTGGACGGTCGCCGTGCTGCGCGCCGAGCGCTCCCGCGGGGGCAGCGCCTACGTGCACGAGTCGCTGCAGATCGGCGCGGAGATCGACGTCGACGGACCGCGCAGCGCCTTCGCCCTCGACGCCGCCGCGACCGACCACGTCCTCGTGGCCGGCGGCATCGGCATCACCCCGATCGTCGCGATGATGCGGGAGCTGCGGGCGACGGGACGGCCGTGGCGCCTGCTCTACGCCGGACGCTCCCGGCGGGCCATGGCGTTCGTCGACGAGATCGCCGCCCATCCCGCCGAGCAGGTGACCGTCCACGCCGACGACGAGGCCGGGGGCCTGCCGGACCTCGCCGGGCTGCTGTCCGGCCTGCCGCCGACCGCCGTCGTCTACTGCTGTGGCCCCGCCCCCCTCATGGACGCGGTGGCCGCGACCGTCCCGGACCCCGGTCAGGTACGCACCGAACGGTTCGCGGCCCCGGAACCGGCGCCGCACCAGGGGGAGGACACCGCCTTCGACGTGATCGTCGAGAGCACCGGCCGCCGCATCCCGGTGCCGCCGACCGTGTCGGTGCTCGACGCCCTCGCCGCCGCCGGTGTGCCCGTACCCAGCTCGTGCACCGAAGGCATCTGCGGGACGTGCGAGGTCGGGGTGATCAAGGGCGACGTGGACCACCGCGACTTCCTGCTCACCGAGTCCGAACACGCCGCCGGATCGACGATGTTCCCGTGCGTGTCCCGTTGCCGCTCCGCCGAACTCGTACTGGATCTGTGAGAAGGGAACCGGAACGCATGTACCACCACCAACTTCCGCGCTACAGCGACTCGCCCGTCTGCCGGCTGCGCGCCCTGCGCTCGGTGACCCTCTCGGTGCCGGACCCCGCCGCGTCGCGGGACTTCTACCACGAGGCCTGGGGACTGACGACCGTCGATGCCGACGGCGACCGATTCTGGCTGCGCGCCACCGGACCCGAGCACCACGTGCTCGCGGTCGAACGGGCCGACGTCAACGCGCTGGGACGCATCAGCTTCGCCCTCGCCACCCCCCGCGAGGTCGACGACGCCGCACTGGCCCTCGACCGGCTCGGCATCCCGCTGCTGCGCACGCCGGGCCCGCTCGACGACGCCGGGGGCGGCTACGGCCTGCAACTGGTCGATCCGGAGGGGCGGTGCCTCGAGTTGTCGGCCGACACCCACGCGGTGACCGAGCAGGAACCGGCCGGCCGCCGGGCCATCCCCCGCAAGATCGCCCACGTCGTGCTCAACACGACCGACATCGAACGCACCACCGCCTTCTACACGCAGGTGCTCGGCATGCGGGTCTCCGACTGGTCGGAACGGCAGATGTCCTTCCTCCGCTGCAACTCCGACCACCACGTCATTGCGCTCAACCAGGCGTCGTGGCCCTCGCTCAACCATGTGGCGTACGAGATGCAGAGCCTCGATCACTTCATGCGCGGCATCGGCGGGCTCCGGGCGCACGGCATCGCGCCGCAGTGGGGCCCGGGCCGGCACGGCCCCGGCGACAACACCTTCTCCTACTTCACCGACCCCGCGGGCCTGGTGTGCGAGTACACCTCCGAGGTCGCCCAGATCGACGAGGACGCCTGGCTGTGCCGCACGTGGAAGCGCACACCGGAACTGTCCGACCAGTGGGGGACGGCCGGGCCACCCACCACGACCGTGCGCGCCGCCATGGCTGGCAGCCCCGACCCGGGTCACCGCGACCGCGTCGAGGCCCGCGACGCCGACTACTTCTACGGGGCCGGCGTCGCGGCCGGAGCGCCGTCGTGACCGCGGACGCCGCGGTGACCGGGCACCTGCACGTCGAGCGGTTCGGGACGGGGGAGCCGGTGCTCCTGCTGCACGGCATCGGCGGCAACGCGAACTCGTGTGCACCGCTCGCGGCGGAACTCGCCGCCCGCGGACACGCGACGTACCGGCTCGACGCCGCGGGGTACGGCCGCTCCGCCGACCCGGTCGACGTCCGGCACGACCACGCGACGGACGTCCTGGACGTCCTCGACGACATCGACCCGGTCCGGCCCGTGCACCTGGTGGGCACGTCGTGGGGCGGAGTCGTCGCACTCGAGGTCGCGCGGCGCCGGCCCGACCGGGTGCGCACGCTCGTCCTCGCCGACAGCACCCGGGGCTCGGGCACGTCGCCCGAACGCGCCGCCGCCATGCGCGACCGTGTCCGCGCCCTGCGCGAGGCCGGCGCCGACCGGTTCGCGGCGGAGCGGGCACCGAAACTCACGGCGCCCGGAGCGCCCGGCGCCGTCCGCTCACGCGTCGCCGCCGACATGGCCGCCGTGCGCCTCGCCGGATACGCGGCGGCCGCGGAAGCCATGGCGACCACCGACCACGGGCCCATCCTGCCCACCCTGACCGTCCCCACCCTGGTCCTCGTCGGCGACCACGACGTCGTCACCGGCGTCGCCGAATCGCAGCTCCTGGCGGACGCGATCCCCGGGGCACGGCTCGTCGTCGTCGCCGATGCGGGTCACGCGGCGATCCAGGAGCAGCCCCGCACGGTCGCCTGCGAACTCGTCCGATTCTGGGAAGGAGCCGCGTGATGAGCGGAACCGTCGTGGTGACCGGGGCCGGCCGCGGCCTCGGCTACTGCATCGCCGAGCGGTTGTGTGCCGACGGACGCCGGGTGGTGATCGCCGAGCGCAACGCGGACACCGCCGAGGGCGCCGCCCGTGCCCTGCGCGAACGCGGCGGCGACGCGATCGCGGTGGTCACGGACATCGCGGATGCCGGCTCCGTGCGTGCTCTCGCGTCGCGACTGGCGGACGAGGGGCCGCTGACGGGCCTGGTCAACAACGCGGCCATCGCCGACGGCGTCGGCGGGGACGCGTTCTGGGAACTGTCCGAGAGCGAATTCGACCGCATCACCTCGGTCAACGTGCGCGGCACCTGGATGGTGACCAAGCACCTGTGGCCGCTGCTCGCCGCCAACCGGGGCGCGATCGTGAACATGGCGTCCGACGTGGCCTTCTACGGATCGCCCCGGCTGATCCACTACGTCGCCTCCAAGGGCGCCGTCGTCGCGATGACCCGTTCGATGGCCCGGGACGCCGGCCCGCACGGGGTGCGGGTCAACGCCGTGGCCCCCGGGCTCGTCCGGGTCGAGGCCACCGAATCCGTTCCCGCCGCCCGCTATGCCACCTACGCGCAGGGCCGCGCCCTCCCGCGTGACCAGACCCCCGAGGACGTCGCCGGGGTCGTCCGGTTCCTCCTGTCGGAGGACGCCGCCTTCGTCACCGGCCAGACCGTCGTCGTCGACGGCGGATTCGTCCTGAACTGACCTGCTCGCCCGGCGAGCACCCGAACCCCACGGAGATCCCATGGACCTGCACCTCACCGGACGCACGGTGATCGTCACCGGCGCGAGTTCCGGTGTCGGCCTCGCCACCGCCCGGATGCTCGCCGCCGAAGGCGCCCGAGTGGCACTGTGCGCGCGGGACCTCGACCGCCTGCGCGCCGCCGCCGGCACGTTGGCGGCCGACCCGGCCGATGTCCTCACCGTCGCGTGCGACGTCACCGACCGGAACTCCGTGCAGGCCTTCGCCGATGCGGTCGTCGACCGGTTCGGGGGGATCGACGGGGTGGTGTGCAACGCCGGGCGCTCGCTGATGTCGACGCTCACCGACACCACCGACGAGCAGATCCGGGACGAGTTCGAACTCAAGATCTTCGGCGCGCTGCATCTGATCCGCGCGGCACGGCCGGCGCTCGCGAAGTCCGATGCGGCCTCCGTGGTGATCGTCAACGCGATCCTCGCGCGGCAACCCGAGTTGCGGCTCGCCGTCACCTCGGCGGCCCGTGCCGGACTGCTCAACCTGGCGCAGTCCCTGTCCGGGGAACTCGCACCCGACGGCATCCGCGTCAACTCCGTGCTGCTCGGCCTCGTCGACACCGGTCAGTGGCAGCGCCGCCACGCCGAATCCGGCGACGGCCGCGCCTTCGACGAGTGGAGCGCCGAGATCGCCGCCGACCGCGGGATCGGACTGGGCCGCTTCGGAATCGCGGACGAGGTCGCCTTCCCCGTCACCACCCTGCTCTCACCCCGCAACAGCTACGTGACCGGCGCGACCGTCGACGTCGGCGGCGGTGTCGGGCGCTACGTCTGACCCGCCAGTGGTCATCTGCATCGGAGGAAACATGGACACCCCCTCATCCGCGCCGGGTCGGCGCGCCACCGGCGGCGACGTCCTCGTGTCGGTCATGCGCCGGCACGGCATCGACACCGCGTTCGGCGTCGTCAGCATCCACAACCTTCCCCTCGTCGAGGCCGTCGCCCGCGACCTGAACTTCGTCGAGGTGCGGCACGAGGCCGCCGCGGTCAACGCCGCGGACGGGTACGCCCGCGCCTCGGGCCGCATCGGCGTGGCGCTGACGAGCACCGGCACCGGCGCCGGCAACGCCGCCGGATCGATGATCGAGGCCCTCACTGCCGGCAGCCGCGTCCTGCACGTGACCGGCCAGATCGAAAGCGAATACCTCACGCCCGAACCGGCCGCGTCGAGCCGCGGCGTGATCCACGAATTTCCCCGGCAACGGCAGATGCTCGACGCCGTCTCCCGGTACGCGGCGACGATCACCGACGCCAAGGACGCCGAGGCGGAACTCGAGGCCGCGATCGCCCGCATCCTGTCGGCACCGCAGGGACCCGCCAGCGTCGAATGGCCCACCGACCTGCAGTATCTGGCGTCGCCGGACGAACAGCGAGCGGCGGAGGCCCGGATCGCACAGCCACCGGCCCCCAATGCTGCTGCGCTGGAGCGCGCCGCCGCGGTGCTCGCCTCCGCCGAGCGGCCCCTGCTGTGGCTCGGTGGGGGCGCCGCCGGCGCCGGCGACGAACTGCGCGCCCTCGCCCACCGGCTCGGGGCGGGGATTCTCACCAGCAACTCCGGACGGGGCATCGTGTCCGAGGACGACGACCTCGTCGTCGGGAACTTCGCGGCGTCCCCCGAGGTCGCCGGGCTCCTCGCCGACGCCGACGTCCTGCTCGCCGTCGGAACCCACTTCCGGTCCAACGAGACCAAGAGCTACCACCTCACGCTGCCTGCGACGCAGGTGCAGATCGACATCGATCCCGCCGCGATCGGCCGGGTGTATCCGGCCACGGTCGGAATCGTCGCCGACGCCCGCACGGCACTGCGTGGCATCCTCGACGCGCTCGACGGCACCGTCCGGCGCGACGAGTGGGCGGCCCGGGTTCAGGCGGCGCGGAAGCGCAGCCGGGCCGCGCTCACCGCATACATCGGCGGCTACGCCGAGATCTGCGAGGGCATGCGCCGCGTGCTGCCCCGCCGGTCGGTGGTCGCCCGCGACGTGACGATCCCGTCCAGCCAGTGGGGCAACCGCCTGCTGCCGTTCTACGAGCGCGAGACCAACATCTTCCCGCTCGGCGGCGGCATCGGGCAGGGCCTCGCCATGGGGCTCGGCGCGGCCCATGCCCGCCGGGACGTTCCGACGGTCGTGATGGCCGGGGACGGGGGTCTGGCCGTGCACCTCGGCGAGCTCGCCTCGCTCGCCGGGTCCGACGCCTGGTGCGTCGTGCTGGTGTTCAACGACGGCGGCTACGGCGTTCTCCGGAACATGCAGGAGGCCAACGGTTTTAGTCGGTCCGGGGTGGACCTGCACACGCCGCGGTTCGATCTGCTCGCCGCCTCGATGGGCATGCCGTACACCCTCGTGCAGCGGCCCGGCGTCTTCGAGTCCGCGTTCGGGGAGGCGATCGCGACGCGCCGGCCCGCGCTGGTCGAGGTCGACGTGACCGCCCTCGACCCGCAGCCCGGACCGTTCGTGCCACCGGTGCACGTGCCGACGGGAGGTGCCCGATGACCCCGCGGATTCGCGCCGAGGCGGCCTGGTGGACCGACGGGCAGGCCGCCGCCGCGCTGCGCGACGGCCGCGCGGTGCACCTGTACGCCGCGGGCGCCGACGCCGAACCCGCCCTGCGCGCGGCCGATCGTCACGGCGACCTGCTGCGCAGCCTGATCCTGGCCGATCCCGCGTGCGACGTCGACGCCGTCGCCGGCCTCCTCGGCCGGATCACCGTCCCCACGCTGGTGGTGGCCTCCGCTCTCGGCGACGACACCGATCTGTCCGTACCGCAGCGGCTCGCGGGCGAGATCGACAACGGAGTCTTCGTCGTCGTCGACGGATGTCCGGCGCCCGTCCACCTCACCCGGCCCGAGTCCTTCACGGAATGGGCGAGCGCCTTCGCCGCCATCGCCGAGGGACTCGCCGCCCGCTACCGGTCCGGGCTCGCCGCCCCCACCCCCCACATCGAAGGAGTTCTCGCGTGAACCGCACTGCGACGGCACGATTCACAGAACCGTACCTGGAACCACGACAGACCCATCCCGATCCGCTGACCCCCTACGAGGACAAGCTCGCCGGGTCACTCATGGAGATCTTCGGGACCGGCACCCACGACCTGCCCGGTGTCGTCGAGGGACTCAACGGCCTGGGCCTGCACGGCCCCGACGGCCGGCCCTGGACCGAGGACACCTTCCGCGCCGAAATGCGACGACTGGGGAGATGACATGACCACCTTCGAGACTGCACAGACCACCACCAGCGGCGCCCCGCGCCCGGCCGGACCGCGGTTCGCCGTCGGCACCCGCCGGCCGATGGACGCCGACGAGATCGCGGCGACCGGCCTGCGCGACCGCTGGTACCCGATCCTTCCGTCGCGCATGGTCGAACCGGGCGCGATGGTCAAGGTCACCCGCCTCGGCGTGGACTGGCTGCTGTTCCGCGACGCCCGGGGCGCGGTCCACATGCTCGAGGACCGGTGCCCGCACCGCAGCGCCCCGCTGTCGGTGGGGCAGCATCTCGGTGACCGCGTCGCCTGCCTGTACCACGGCGTGCAGGTCGACGGAACCGGCACCGTCGTCTCCGTGCCCGGCATGCCCGGGTGCGCGCTCGAGGGCAAACGCGCGACCGCCTCGCTGTCGGTGGTCGAGGCCGCCGACACGATCTTCGCGTTCGTGCCCCTGACCCACGACTCCGTGCCGACGCCGTTCGTCCTGCCGGACCGGCTCGCGGACGAGGAGGTGTCGTGGTTCCCCAACTACGCGGAGTGGGCCGGGCCGTGGCGCTTCTACATGGACAACGTGCTCGACCCGATGCACGGGGCCTTCCTGCACCGCAACTCGCACTCGATGTTCGGCGGCGACACCTCGGCGCGGTTCCGGATCCGCGAGACCGACCGCGGGTTCTTCTTCGAGAAGACCGACCAGCGCGGCGTGAACTTCGACTGGGTCGAGTTCGTGCGCGGATCCATGGACTACGTGGACCTCGAGATCCCCTACGCCCCCAATGCCGGTCCCGGCGGCGTGTTCGGCATCGTGGGCATGTGCACCCCGATCGACCGGGACCACTCCGCCATCTTCCACTGGCGCACCCGGCGGGTGTCGGGCTGGGAACGGGAGGCGTGGCGCTTCCTGTACCGGACCCGGCTCGAGGAACGGCACTGGGAGGTGCTCGAACAGGACCGTGCCGTCCTGGAGGCGCTGGCCGCGGATGCCGACGTCGAGGAACACCTCTACCAGCACGACCTCGGTGTCTCCCGGATCCGCCGGATCTACCGGGCCGACGCGAAGCAGCAGGCGGCGGTGCTCGCGGGAGTGCCGGCGTGAGCGGCGGGACCATGATGCTCACCGTGGTCCTGCGGCACGATCAGAGCCGGAACCTCGAACAGTTGCAGGGCCGGCTCGACGACGCGGACTGGTGGCACGGGTTCCCGCCCGAGGGGTGCGAGGTCGTCTCGTGGGTGGTCGCGATGGGGATCGGGCAGATCGTGACCTTGCGGCTGCCCGCCGATCGGCTGGCCGCCGTCAACGTCGAACTCGAGCGCCGCGCGTGGGGCGTGTTCCGCACCGAGTGCTACCCGACTTACGACTTCGTGCCGGTGCGGGAGCGGCTGACCCGCGAATCCGACGAACGTCGCGGCGCGGTGCTCCGATGACCCGGGTGGGACACCCGGCCGTCCCGGAGCCGCCGCGGCCGGACATGTTCAGCAACGCCCGCGTCGTCGGCCGGCACTTCTTCGTCTCCGGCATGCACGCCGGCACCCCCGACGGTCCCGTCGGCGGTGCCGACGTCTACCGCCAGGCGCGGGAGGCGTTCCGACGCACCCGCGCGCTGGTGGAAGCCTGCGGCGCGCAGGTCGACGATATCCTCGCGCTGCGCATCTACGTCACGGACATCGGAGCCAAGGCCGCCGTCGGGCGGGCCCGCGCCGAGATGTTCCGCGGCGATTTCCCGTGCTCGACCCTGGTCGCGGTGTCGGCCCTGGTCGAGGACGGCCTCAGCGTCGAGGTCGAAGCACAGGGGATCATCTCGGCGGCCGCGACGGCGGACGCGTAACCTTCTGATTCGACGCCCCTGGCAGGGCATCGACCGACCCGAGGACGCCACCATGCGCGGACCCAACACCACATCGTCCACTTCCCGAACCGACGAGGCAGCGCCGAACTGGCCCGTCCTCGTCCTGACCTTCGTCGCCGTCGTCCTCGACGGTTACGACACGATCGCCCTGGGCCTGTCGGTCCCGGCGCTCGCGAAGGACTGGGACGTCGCCCCGTCCCACTTCACCCCCGCACTGTCCCTGACCAGCGTCGGCGTGGCACTCGGTTACCTCGCCTGCGGCCGGATCGTCGCACGGTTCGGCGCCCGGCGCGTCGTGCTGGCCGCGGTGGTGGTGTTCACCGTCGGCTCGCTGCTGACCGCGTTCGCGTCGACGATCACCGAACTCACCGCCCTGCGCGTGCTGACCGGCCTCGGCCTCGGTGCGGTCCTGCCGGCGGCCGTCTCCCACGCGACGGCCCTCAATCCCGCCCGGCTGCGGCAGTCGATCGCCGTGTTCGTCACCATGGGCATCTCCCTCGGTGCGCTGATCGCCGGGGTGCTGGGCACGCGCCTGATCGGCGCGTTCGGCTGGGAATCGGTGTTCCTCGTCGGCGCCGCGGCCTCGGCCGTCCTGTTGCCGCTGCTGTGGATCGGCCTCCCCGACGGACGCGCCGCCGTCGGCGAGCCCGCGCCGGCCGCCGCCGCGACCGCGTCGGCGGTGCGCGAGGCGTCCGTCGCGCGCCTGTTCGATCCGGGGCTGCGGAGCCGCACGCTGCTGCTGTGGGGCTTCTCGTTCCTGATGTTCACCGTGTACTACGTCTTCTCGTCGTGGTTGCCGACGCTGCTGACGAGCTACGGGTTCTCGGCTGGGCTGGCACCGTTGGGCTCGGCCGCGCTCGGGGTCGGCAGCATCGTCGGTGCGGCGGTCCTCATGATCGGTGCGCTGCGGTTCCGGATGTCGTCGGTGCTCCTGGTCACCACGTCGCTGGCGATCGTCTTCCTCGTCGTGTCCGCGTTCCTCGGTCCCGACAAGGTGCTCTTGCTGATCGTGTTCGGCGGCGTGGGTCTCGGCATCCAGGCCGGCATGATCGGTCAGACCGCGCTGTCGGTGTCGATGTACCCGCAGGGGACTGCGACGACCGCGGTCGGCTGGTCCGCGTCCATGGGACGGCTCGGCTCGGTCGTCGGCCCGGTGGTGGGCGGCGCGCTCATCGGCCTCGGCGTCCCGACCGGCACCATCGTGCTGGTGGCGTGCGTTCCGGTCCTGGCCGCCCTGGTCCTCATCGCGGTGCTCGGCTGGATCACCGCTCCGAAGACCCTCTCGAAGTCGGCACCGCCGGCCGTGCCCGCAGGCCGCTGACGCGGCCGGTGTGTCCTTCGGGCTGCTGGAACAGCCCGAAGGACACACGGGCGTTTACGCCCTCTCGAACACCGCGGCCAGGCCCTGGCCGCCGCCGATGCACATCGTCTCGAGGCCGTAGCGGCCCTCGCGGCGGTCGAGCTCGCGCAGCAGGGTGGCGAGGATGCGGCCGCCGGTCGCGCCGACGGGGTGGCCGAGCGAGATGCCCGACCCGTGGGGGTTCAGGCGCGCGTCGTCGGGCTCGAGGCCCCAGCTGCGGGTCACGGCGAGGGTCTGCGCGGCGAACGCCTCGTTGAGCTCGATCACGTCCATGTCCGCCAGGCTCAGGCCGAGGCGGCCGAGGGCCTTCTCCGTGGCCGGGACCGGGCCGATGCCCATGGTGCGCGGCGGCACCCCGGCCACCGCCCAGCTCGCCAGCCGGGCCAGCGGGCGCAGGCCCAGCTGCGCGGCCTTCTCGGCGGTGGTGACGATCGCCAGCGCGGCACCGTCGTTCTGACCGCTGGCGTTGCCGGCGGTGACGGTCGACTCCGGGTCGATCCTGCCGCGGATCGGGCGCAGCTTGGCGAGGGATTCGACGCTGGTGTCGGCGCGCGGATGCTCGTCGGTGTCGACGACGAGCGGATCACCCTTGCGCTGGGGCACGGCCACCGGGACGATCTCCTGCGCGAACACGCCGTCCTTCTGCGCGGCCACGGCGCGCTGGTGCGACTGGACCGCCAGGGCGTCCTGGTCGGCGCGGCTGATGGCGAACTCGGCGCGCAGGTTCTCGGCCGTTTCGATCATGCCGCCCGGCACGGGGAAGTCGCGGCCGCCGGCGGTGACCCGGGCGCGGGCCAGACGATCGGACAGGGCCACGGCCTCACCCTTGACACCCCAGCGCATGCCGGTGGCGTAGAACTCGGCCTGGCTCATGGACTCGGCACCACCCGCGAGGATCAGGTCGCTGCCGCCGGACTGGACCTGCATGACGGCCTGCAGGACGGCCTGCAGGCCCGAGCCGCAGCGCCGGTCGACCTGCTGGCCCGGAACCTCTACGCCGAGACCGGCGTTGAGGGCGGCGACGCGGCCGAGGGCGGGAGCTTCCCCGTTGGGCGAGGCCTGGCCGAGGATCACGTCGTCGACGTCGGAGCCGGAGATACCGGTGCGGGCGACGAGCTCGCGGATCACGGTGGCGGCGAGGTCTTCCGGTGCGACGTCCTTCAGGACGCCACCGAAGCGGCCGACGGGGGTACGGAGGGGTTCGCAGATCACTACGTCGCGCATGGCAGTTTCCTTGTCGATATTCGGGGTCAGTGCTTCTGGGTCCGGGCGAGATCGGCCGAGATCGCCGCTGCCGTCTCGATCACGGCGGGCACGAGTTCGCTCCGCACGGCGTCGAGGCTGTAGCGGGCGGCCTGGGTGGAGATGTTCACGGCGGCGACGACGCCGCCGGAGGCGTCGCGGATGGGCGCGGCCAGCGAGCGGAGCCCCTCCTCGAGTTCCTGGTCGACGATGCAGTAGCCGTCGCGCCGGATCCGGTCGAGCTCGGCGCGCAACCCGTCGGCCGTGATCAGGGTGCGGGAGGTGAGCGGCTCGAGCGTCGCGGTGGCGAGGTAGGCGTCGAGTTCGGCGGGGGAGAGCCCGGCGAGCAGGACGCGCCCCATCGAGGTGGCGTGCGCGGGAAAGCGCGTGCCGATGGTGATGGAGACGGTCATGATGCGGCTGACCGGAACCCGCGCGACGTAGACGACGTCGCCACCGTCGAGCACCGACACCGACGTCGACTCGTGGACGTTCTTCGCCAGCGCCTCGAGGTGCGGGCGTGCCACCTCCGGCAGCGTCAGGCTCGACAGGTAGCTGTAGCCGAGCTCGAGCACGCGCGGGGTCAGCCAGAACTGGGAGCCGTCCGTACGTACGTATCCGAGCTCGACCAGCGTGAGCAGGAACCGTCGCGCGGTGGCCCGGGTCAGGTCGGTGGCCCTGGCCACCTCGCTGAGGGTGCGCCGGGGGTGCTCGGCGTCGAACGCCTTGATGACGGACAGTCCGCGCGCGAGCGACTGCACGTAGTCCGGCGACGCTGCGGTCGCCGCGATCGGGTCGCCGTCGGTGATCGTCATGGTGTGGTGCTCCCCTCGCCGTCTGCGAGCGCCTGCCTGCCGAGCGCGAACGCCCGGTTGCTGTTCGGCACTCCCGCGTAGATCGCGGTGTGCAGGAATACTTCCACGAGCTCGTCGGGGTCGAGACCGGCGCGCAGGGCCGCCCGGATGTGCATGTCGAGTTCGTGCTCGTTGCCGACGGCGGTGAGGATCGCCAGCGTCAGCAGCCGGCGGGTGTGATGGTCCAGTCCGGGCCGGGACCAGACGTCGCCCCACGCGGTGCGGGTGATGAAGTCCTGGAACGGCTCGGTGAACTCGGTGGCCGCCGACATCGCCCGGTCGACGTGCGCGTCGCCGAGCACCGAGCGCCGCACCCGCATGCCCTGTTCGAAGGCGGCGGTGCGCTGCGCGCCGGCCGGGATGACGCGGGCGATGTGCTCGCGGATCAGGGCGGTGATCCGGCCCGCCTGTTCGACGTTGGCCAGGTGCGCGCCCGGGTCGACGACGTGGAAGGCGGCGCCGGCGATGCCGTCGGCGATCTGCTCCATGACGGCCGGCGGGGTGGCCGGATCCTGCTCGCCGGCGACGACGAGGGTCGGCGCGACGATGCGGGCGAGGTCGGGGCGCCCGTCCCACGTGGCCAGCGCCTCACAGCACGCGGCGTAGCCCTCGTCGCTGGTGCCCGCCACCATCTCGACGTGCCGCGCGACCAGGTCGGGGTCGCGTTCGGCGAGGCCCGGGGTGAACCAGCGGCCGACGATGGACTCGGCGATGGACGCCAGCCCGTCGGCGCGGACCGTGGCGGCGCGGTCGAGCCACGGCTGGGCCGGGGCGAAGGCGGCGGACGTGCACAGCAGGGTCAGGGTGCGGACGCGTTCGGGGTGATGCGCGGCGAGCCACTGGCCGACGGCGCCGCCGAGCGACAGGCCCACGAAGTGCACCGAGCCGAGGCCGAGCGAGTCGAGCAGCGCGACGACGTCACTGCCGAGATCGGCCATCGTGTAGGGACCGGCGACGACGGGGGACTTGCCGTGCCCGCGGTGGTCGACGGCGACGACGTTGGCGATCGGGGACAGCGCGGTGATCTGCGGCGCCCACATCGACAGGTCGGAGCCGAGCGACCCGAGCAGCACCACCGGGGGAGCGGTGGGGTCGCCGTGCTGTTCGTAGTTGAGCGTGACGGTCATGCCTGTCCTCCAAGGGGCCGGTCGGCGGTGGTGTCGTGGTGGGCCAGGGCACGGTCGACGAGGTCGCCGGCGTGGCCGAGGTAGCGGGTGGGGTCGAGCAGGGCGCGGACCCGGTCGGCGCCGAGGTGCTCGACGATGCCGGGATCGCGGTCGAGCGGAGTGCCGGCGCGGGCCGCCGCGGTGACGATCTCGCGCGCCGAGCCGGTGTGCTCGGACAGCGCCGCGGCGACCTTCTCCGCGAGGATCGCCCCGCCGGTGAGTTCGAGGTTGCGGGTCAACGCGTCGGCGTGGACGTGCAGCCCGGTCAGGCTGACCGAAAGCTGATGGGCCGCACCGCCGGTCAGCCGGAGCAGGTCGGTGAGCGTCTCCCACTCGGCATGCCAGGCGCCCGCGGCGCGGGCGAACTCGTGGTCCGTCGACGCGAGGGCGGTCGCGACGAGGCCGGGCACGCGCCGCGCGGCCGCCCGGGCGGTGATCGCCGCGACCGGATTGCGCTTGTGCGGCATCGCCGACGATCCGCCCGGCGCGTCCTCGCTGACCTCGCCGAGTTCGGTTGCGGCCATGAGGACGACGTCGGTGGCGGGCTTGGCGACCGCGCCGGCGGCGATCCCCAGGGCGGCCGCGAGCCCGGTCACGGGGGTACGCGCGGTGTGCCACGGCACGAGGGGCCTGGCCAGCCCGAGCAGGTCCGCCAGGGTGTCCGCGAACGCGAGGCCGTCCGGGTGCACTGCGGCGAGAGTGCCTGCTGCGCCGCCGTATTGGGCGGGCAGCGAGACGAGGGCGCGGTCGAGCGAGGCGGTGGCGTCGTCGAGCGCGACGAGCCACGTCGCGGCGAGGGCCCCGAACGTGGTGGGCAGCGCCTGCTGCCCGAGGGTGCGCGCGACCATCGGGGTGTCACGGTGCCGGCGGGCCAGGCGTGCCGTCGCCTCGGCGGCGCCGCGCAACTCGGCGACGACGAGCCGGCCGGCCTTGTGCGCCAGCAACATCAGCGCGGTGTCGAGGACGTCCTGGCTCGTGGCCCCGACGTGCACCGCGGCGGCAGGGGCCTGCGCGCGCTCCCGCAGGATCTTCACCAGGGGGATCACCGGATTGCCCCCGGCCGCGGAGAGCCGGCCCAGTTCGGCCGGGTCCAGTTCGCGGGTGAGTTCCCCGGCCGCCGCGGCGACGGCCGTGACGTCGGCGGCGGTGGCGCGACCGTGCTTCTCGGCGGCGCGCGTGATCGCCACCTCGACGTCGAGCAGGGCGGCGATCCACGCCCGGTCGGACAGCAGCGTTGCGAGGTCGCCGGCCCCGAACACAGGGTCGAAGAGGGCGCCGCGGGTGTTGTCGGACTGCGCCGGCACGGTCAAGGCACGCTCCCGTCTAGATCGCGAAGAACGGCGTCTCCACACCGTTCGGATCGAGGTCCTGAACGTACACGGTCCAGGCGTAGCCGTCGTCGGACTTGTCGGCGATCAGCTTGTGCCGCTGCGACTCCGGTAGTGCGGTGAGCACCGGGTCGGAGGCGTGCGCGGCGAGGTCCTCCGGGAAGTACATGCGGGTGCAGAGGCGGTCGAGCATGCCGCGCGCGAAGATCCCGACGTTCAGGTGCGGCGCCTCGTCGGCCTCGGTGTCGGACTCGTGGGCGCCGGGCTTGATCGTGTGGATCGCGGCGGTGCCGGTGCCGTCGGCGGCGCTGCGGGCGAAGCCGCGGAAGCCCTCGGCGCCGAACCGGCCCTCGGCGTCGGCCTGCCAGGTCTCGACCATGGCGTCGGCGATCGGCTCGCGGTTCCCGTCGATCACGGTGATGCGCACGGTGATCCGGCCGGGGGTGTCGGCGGGGACGACGTCCGCGCCGTCGGCCCACTCGAGGCCGATCTTCCAGTACGGACCGACGGTCTGCGACGGTGTGGGACCGAAGGCGGCGGTGCTCTGGTCGCCCGGGGTGACGGGGTAACGAGGAGCGAACTCACTCATCGTCGTCCTCCTCGTTCTCGAAGGGGGTGGCCTCGCGTCCGCGCAGGACGATGTCGAAGCGGAAGCCGAGGGCCCAGTTGTCGACGGTGGCGTCGTAGTCGAAGACGCTGACCATCCGGTGCCGCGCCTCGGCGGGCACCGCGTTGTAGATGGGGTCCTGGAAGAACATCGGGTCGTCGGGGAAGTACATCTGGGTGACGAGCCGCTGCGTGAACGCCGTGCCGAACAACGAGAAGTGGATGTGGGCGGGACGCCAGGCGTTGTGGTGGTTGCGCCAGGGGTAGGCCCCGGGCTTGACGGTGGTGAACCGGTATCGGCCCGCCGCGTCGGTGACGCAGCGGCCGACGCCGTTGAAGAACGGGTCCAGCGGGGCGGGCCAGTTGTCGTCGACGTGCCGGTAGCGGCCGGCGGCGTTGGCCTGCCACACCTCGAGCAGCGCGTGGGGGACGGGCTTGCCGTCGCCGTCGAGGACGCGGCCGTGCACGATGATGCGCTGGCCGGCGGCCTCGCCGCCGTTGGCGATGCTCAGGTCTGCGTCCCCCTCCTGCACGCGGTCCTCGCCGAAGACCGGCCCGGTGAGCTCGCCGAGCCGCTGTGGGACGAGCGTGAGCGGCTGCGCCGGGCGGCGCAGCGCTGTGGTCCGGTAGTCGGGGAAGTCGAGCGGCGGGTGCACGCCGTCGGGGCGGGCGAAGCGGGGCGGCAGGTGAAGCATGGGACCTCGGTGTTCGATGCGTGTTCGCGATATGGACGGAAGGACGCTATGCGTACGAGGCTAGTGGGTCGTCCTGGCCGAATCAATATTCCAAAATGAAACAGTCTCGAAATGGTTCGTATCACGGACGGGGGTTCACATTACGCACAACTGCCGCTATCGTAGAGGCATGGACAAAGTCGTTGCCACCGCCGCCGAGGCCGTAGCCGACATCCCGAACGGCGTCACCATCGCCGTGGGCGGATTCGGTCTGGTCGGCGTCCCGGAAATCCTGATCAACGCGCTGCTCGAGCAGGGCGCCACCGACCTCGAGACGGTCAGCAACAACTGCGGCACCGACGGCTTCGGCCTCGGGGTGCTGCTGGAGAAGGGCCGCATCCGCCGCACCATCTCCTCCTACGTCGGCTCCAACAAGGAGTTCGCGCGGCAGTACCTCTCCGGTGAGCTCGAGGTGGAGCTGACCCCGCAGGGCACCCTCGCGGAGCGGCTGCGCGCCGGCGGCGCCGGCATCCCCGCCTTCTTCACCCCCGCGGGTGTCGGCACCCAGGTCGAGGAGGGTGGCCTGCCGCTGCGCTACGACGGCAAGGGCGGTATCGCCGTCGCGTCCCCGCCGAAGGAGACCCGCGAGTTCGACGGCGAGACCTACGTCATGGAACGCGGAATCGTCGCCGACTACGCCCTGGTCCACGCCTGGAAGGGCGACCGGCACGGCAACCTCGTCTACCGCACGAGCGCCCGCAACTTCAACCCGCCCGCCGCCACGTCGGGCCGCATCACCATCGCGCAGGTCGAGCACCTCGTCGAACCCGGCGAGCTCGACCCCAACGAGATCCATACCGCCGGCATCCACGTCCAGCGCGTCGTGCACGTCGGCCCCGTCACTGTCGGCATCGAGAATCGGACGGTCCGTTCATGACCCAGGCAGCCACCACCATCCAGAAGCTCACCCGTGAGCAGATGGCCGCGCGCGTGGCCGCGGAACTCTCGGACGGCCAGTACGTCAACCTCGGCATCGGCATGCCGACCCTGGTGCCCAACTACCTCGACCCGGACGTCGAGGTGATCCTGCACTCGGAGAACGGCGTGCTCGGTGTCGGGCCGTATCCGACCGAGGACGAGCTCGACCCCGAGCTCATCAACGCCGGCAAGGAGACCATCACGGTCATCCCCGGGGCCTCGTTCTTCGACTCGGCGGAGTCCTTCGGCATGATCCGCGGCGGACAGATCGACGTCGCCGTCCTCGGCGCGATGCAGGTCTCCGCCAAGGGCGACATCGCCAACTGGATGATCCCCGGCGCGATGGTCAAGGGCATGGGCGGCGCGATGGACCTCGTCCACGGCGCCAAGCGCGTCATCGTGATGATGGAGCACGTCACCAAGAAGGGCGAGCCCAAGATCTTCGAGGAGTGCACCCTGCCGCTCACCGGCAAGCACTGCGTCCAGCGGATCATCACCGACATGGCGGTCATCGACGTCACCGACGAGGGCCTGAAGCTCGTCGAGACCGCGCTCGGCGTGAGTGTCGACGACGTTCTGGCCGCGACCGCCGCGACGCTCATCGTCTGACCCTTCCTCCCCTGACGGGCCGAATGTCACACGGGTTCGATCTGACTGAACCCGTGTGACATTCGGCCGTCTGCGTTTTACGGGGCGACCTCCTCGCGTCGCCACGCGAACGGCGCGAGCGGCGGGTCCAGCTCGGCGGCGGTGAGGCGGTTGGCGAGCGTCGAGAGGGTGAAGGTGCCGACGCCGAGGACCACCTCGAGGGCGTTGCGCGCCGTGAACCCCGCCGCGGTGAACTCGGCCCACCGGTCGTCGGGCACCGCACCGGCCGAATCGAGTACCGCCAGGGTGAACCTCCGCAGGACCTCGAGTCGTTCGTCGGCGAGGGCCCGGCCGGTGCGCAGTGCGTCGACGAGGTCCCCGGGTGCGCCCATCCTGGTGAGCTTCGCGCTGTGCAGGGCGACACACACGTGGCATTCGTTGCGGGTGGCGATCGTCAGCACCAGCACCTCCCGTTCGATCTCGCCGAGGATGCTGCGCTCGAACAGTGCGTTGGCGCGGGTGAAGGCCGACAGCAGTTCGGGGGATTCGGCCATGAGCGCGACGGGGTCGGGCACGAATCCGAACTCTCGTCCGATCGCCGACATGATCGGCCGGGCTGCGGGCGGCGCGGTCTCGGGGCTGTGGCGGGTGAAGGTGGTGGGCATCGAACCGTCCTCCGTTAAGATAGACAACATGGTTGACGGAACGGTAAACCAAGTTGTCGAATCCGCGCAAGGCCCCGGCTACGAGCTGCCACTCCTGCTGTTCGCGGGATTCCGTGCCCTGGTCGACGCTCTGCATCGGCAGCTCGCCGAGGAGGGGCATCCGGACGTGCGCCCCGCGCACGGCTTCGCGATGCAGGCCATCGGAACCGCCGGCGCCTCGGCCAGCGAGATCGGCCGCCGTCTCGGCGTGTCCAAACAGGCGGCGGGCAAGACGGTGGATCGGCTCGAGCAACTCGGGTACGTGCGGCGGGAGGCGGATCCGTCCGATGCGCGCGCGAAGACCGTCGTCCTCACCGACCGAGGCCTCGACTGCCTCCGGCGCTCCGCGGCGATCTTCGACGAACTCCGTGGCCGGTGGGGCCGGACGTTGGGCTCCGAGCGCCTGCGGCAGCTCGAAGCCGATCTGCGCACGGTCGCCGGCGCCGAGGGCTTCCGTCTCGATGCGCAGGCGTGGTTCGACCGGTGACCGCCGTGGCGCGGCGATCTGGACAACTCGGTTAATTCCGGTTAACTTCAGGGTCCGTTGTCCCGACCGGCCCAGGAGACCTTGTGAGCACGCGCTTTCCCGCCATGGAACTGAAGGATCTGCCCGGGGACATCGCAGAGCGCGTCCTCGAAGTGCAGGAGAAGTCGGGGTTCGTGCCCAACGTGTTCCTCACCTTCGCGCGACGTCCCGCCGAGTGGCGGGCCTTCTTCGCGTACCACGACGCGATCATGTTGCGGGAGGACTCCGGCCTGACCAAGGGCGACCGGGAGATGATCGTCACCACGATCTCCGCCGCCAACAACTGCCTGTACTGCGTCGTGGCGCACGGCGCGATCCTGCGGATCTACGAGAAGAAGCCGACGGTGGCCGACCAGGTGGCGGTCAACTACCGCACCGCCGACATCGAACCGCGGCAGCGCGCGATGCTCGACTTCGCCACCAAGGTCAACGAGCGTGCCTACGACGTCGACGACGCCGACTTCGCGGCCCTGCACGCCCACGGCTTCACCGACGAGGACGCCTGGGACATCGCCGCGATCACCGCGTTCTTCGGCCTGAGCAACAAGATGGCCAGCGTGACCGGGATGATGCCCAATCCCGAGTTCTATCTCATGGGCCGGGTGCCGCGGCAGTAACGTTCAGCCGTCCTCGTCGTCGCGGGGTTCCGGCTCGGGCTTCGTCCTGCCGGTGGGGTCGACGACGAGTTCGTAGCGGCGTCCGTATGTTTCGACCAACGCCTGCAGCACGGCGACGACGGGGACCGACACCAGCGCCCCGATCGCACCGAACAGCGACGCGCCGACGATCACCGAACCGAATGCGACGGCCGGGTGGATCGACACGGTCTTCGACGTGATCCGCGGGTGCAGCACGTAGTTCTCGACCTGCTGATAGGCAGTGCCGAACAACACCACCCACAGCCCGTCGATCGGCTGGTTGGCCGCGGCGATGATCGCCGGCAGCGCGATCGCGAGATACGTCCCGAGGGTGGGCACGAACTGCGACACGACCCCGGTCCACAGCGCGAGCGGCAGCCAGTACGGCACACCGATCGCCATCAGGAAGATGCCGGTGCCCACGGCGCTGACCGCACCCAGGATGAGCCGCGAGACGACGTATCCGCCGGCCTTCTCGACGGAGGTCTCCCACACCGTCGAGATCACCTGCTGCTGCCGGGCCGGGAACCAGCTCGAGATCGTGCGGCGCATCGCCGGTCCCTCGGCCGACATGTAGAACACGAACAGCAGCATCGTCATGGCCTGGAAGACCACTCCCACCACAGACGACACCACCCCCACGACCCCGGGGGTGAACCGCTGGACCAGTTCCCGGACGGTCTCCGGGGTCAGGCGGAGGAGCTCCGGACCGGTGGCGAAATTCGTGTCGAAGACGCGGTTGGCCCATTCGGTGACCGCGGTGAGGGCGTCCGGCAGGGCCTTCAACAGCTGGCCCAGCTGCTCGACGAGCAGGGTGCCGAACAGCGCGACGAACCCGATCGCGAAGGCCAGCAGAGAGAAGAGCACCAGGCCGGTGGCGGCGCCGCGCCGCATGCCGACGCGTTCGAGCCAGTCGACGACCGGCTCGAGGGTGATGCTCAGCAACCACGCCAGGAACAGCAGGCCCAGGAACCCGCGCAGGTTGTGGAACAGCCAACCCGAGAGCTGGTAGGCGGCGACGGCGAACAGCACGTACAAGATCGCCGGCCGCAGCCAGCGGGGAGCACGCCGGCCGGCGTTCTCACGCTGCGCCGGTCGCCCGCCCGGGTCGTCCTCGCTCATCGCACACTCCGCGGTCGCCCGACTGTTCCGTACACAGCGGGAATGTACTCGCCTGCCCGCCGTGGCTCGGAGCGAATGTATCGGTCGCTACCGCTGTCGAGATGAGCGATACATTCGCTCGGCCCACAGGGTTCGCACGGGACAACGAAACCGGCCCGGACTCGTGAGAGTCCGGGCCGGTGGTGGTAGCGGGGACAGGATTTGAACCTGCGACCTCTGGGTTATGAGCCCAGCGAGCTACCGAGCTGCTCCACCCCGCGTTGCATCGCCAACTATACACGAGGTCGGGGGTGCTCGCGTTCAGGGGCGTCCGGGCGCCCCAGGCTCTCCGCGTAGTAGCCGCGAATGTGCTCGACGATACGGGCGCGGGCCAGCTCGGGATCGCCCGCCCGAACGGCTTCGAGCAGCCCGCGGTGCTCGCAGCGCAGCCGGGTGCACGTCGTGGGCCAGGTGGTCAGAGGGGCGCCGGCGAGCACGTAGCTTTCGATCGAGTCGCGCAGGCCCGTCATCATCGCCGCGATCACCTGGTTTCCGGCCGCGTCCGCCATCGCGATGTGGAACCGGGCGTCGAGCACCAGGAATTCGTGTGCGGCGAGCGTCGCGTCGTCCATCGCGTCGAGCAGCTGCTCGGCGTGCGACAGGTCCGGGGTGGGGTCGCTCGCGGCCAGCGCGCGCATCACCTCGGTCTCGAGGACGAGACGGGTCTGCACCACGTCCGACACCGGGAAATTCTGCGCTGCCACCTGCAGGCGCATGAGCATGGACATGCCGCCGGTGGGCCGCGAGACGATCATCGCGCCCGCGGTGGGCCCGGAGCCGGTCTGCGCGGTGAGCAACCCGAGCGCTTCCATCACGCGCAGTGCCTCCCGCACCGACGAACGGCCCACCCCGAGCTCGGCGGCCAGGACGCGTTCCCCGGGCAACCGCTGGCCGGGGGCGAGGTGTCCCGAGACCAGTTGCTGCTCGAGGTGGTTCAACACGGTCTCCCATGCGCGGGGCTCGGACTGCGACATGGTGCGAGCCTATGCCGTTTGCCGGTCGCACCGAACGCGCGGATCCTGGGAGACAGTGATCCTCGTGAGGAGCAGTCATGACCGAACCGATTCCTCCCGAGCTCGAACCGTTCGTCGCCGAGAAGGTGGTGCTGCTGCAGACCCGGAAACGGGACGGCAGCTGGGTCGACACCCCCGTCAACATCGCGGTGCGGGGCGATCGCGCCTATTTCCGTACGCCCGGGCGAGCATCGAAGAACAAGCGGTTGAAGAACTTTCCCGAGGTACGCATCAGCCCGTGCACGTGGCGGGGGCGGGTCACCGGATCCGCGGTCGAGGCCACCGTCCGGCTGCTGTCGGGCGCCGAGTCGGTGGCCGCGGCACGCGCGATCGACCGCAAGTATCCGGTGCTGCAGCGCTACCTGGTGCGTGCCGCCCACAAGGTCATGCGCACGCCCACACTGCACTACGAGCTGACCGGGCTGCACCCGCCCCGGTAGTGCCGGCTCACGGCAGCATCCACGACAGCACCGGAGTCGACTGGAGATACACCAGCACACACAACAGCGCGAGCATCCCGACGCTGTAGCCGACGACCTTGCGCAGCAGCAGCGGCTCGCTGCCCGGCCGGGCGACTGCGGTCGCCGCGATGGTGAGGTTCTGCGGGCTGATCAGCTTGCCGACGACACCGCCGGAGGTGTTCGCCGCGACCAGCAGTGTCGGATCGATACCCGCGGCCTGGCCCGCTGTCTGCTGCAGCCGCGCGAACAGCGCGTTCGCCGAGGTGTCCGAGCCGGTGACGGCGGTACCCAGCCAGCCGAGGATCGGCGACAGCAACGCGAAGATCGCGCCGGTGCCGGCGAGCCACGTACCGATCGCGACGGTCTGCCCGGAGTGGTTCATCACGTACGCCAGTCCGAGCACCGTCGCCACTGTGGCGATGGAAAGCCGCATCTTCCACAGTGTTTCGCCGAAGGTGCGGAAGGTGAGCCGGACGGTCATCGGGAACCGCCCGTCGCCGCTGCGCACCGTGTACACGACGCCGACGATGATCCCCGAGAGCAGCAGGAGTGTGCCGGGATTCGACAGCCACGGCAGCGTGTAGATCGCCCCGGTCGACGGATCCCCGCTCGCGGTGAGCAGATTCCCGTACAGCCCGGGCCACTCGATCTTGATGTCGTTGCCCGACAGCCACTTCGGCACGTCGAGGCCGAGGGTCCACAGCTTGGCGATGCCGAACACCACGATGACGAGCAGGTACGGGAACAGGGCCATTGCCGTGCGCACGGCGCCGATCGGTTCGGCCGTGACGTGCGAATGCTGGTCCTCGGGCGTGGTGGGCCGCCAGAACCGCAGCATGAGGACGGCGGCGGCGAGCCCGACGAGGGACGCGACGACGTCGGTGAGTTCGTACGAGAAGTTGCTCGAGCACCAGTACTGGGCGACCGCGAAGGCGAAACCGGTGACCAGCGCGATCGGCCACACCTGCCGGACGCCGCGCCGGCCGTCGACCAGCAGCAGCAACAGCAACGGCACGAACCACGCCAGGACCGGCGTCTGCCGGCCGACGACGGCCGCGATCTCGGTCGACGGGATGCCGGTGAGGTTGCCGGCGGTGGTGATCGGAATTGCCATGGCGCCGAACGCAACCGGTGCGGTGTTCGCGACGAGCACGGTGACGGCGGCGCGGATCGGGGGCATTCCGATCGCGATGAGCATCGCGCCGGTGATGGCGACCGGTGCGCCGAATCCGGCGAGGGCCTCGAGCATGCCGCCGAAGCAGAATGCGATGAGCATCGCCTGGATGCGCATGTCGCCGTGACCGACCGAGTTGAACACGTGCCGCAAGTCCTCGAAACGTCCACTGACAACGGTGAGTTCGTAGAACCAGATTGCGGTCACCACGATCCACATGACCGGGAACAGGCCGAACGTGATGCCCTGCAGCGCGGACAGTCCGGCCAGCGGCGCCGGCATGCCGAAGCCGACGACGGCGACGACGAGTGCGACGGCGAGCGCGCCGAGCCCGGAGTACCAGGCCTTGAGCTTGAGGCCGGCGAGCAGCACGAAGAACGTCAGCAGGGGGACCAGGCCCAGCAGGGCCGTCGCGGTGAGGTTGCCGGCGACGGCGGTGGTCGACGGCGTGTACGTCACCGCCAGCAGTTCGGTTTCCACATGAAACTCCCGGTTTGCGCCGCGGACCGCGGCGGGTTCTGTGGTCAGACCACAGGACCGTACACCATGACCCCGGTCACAATCGAGTGCCGGAGGGAGCCGGGAGAATTTCGGCCGAGGGGGTGACGCACCGCACCGACCATGCGTTACTGTGGTCTGACCACACAGACCCGATGCGGAGATCCACATGCGAATCGCCCTGTTCGCGACGTGCCTCGGGGACACGATGTTCCCCGGTGCCGTCTCGGCCACCGCCCTGCTCCTCACCCGGCTCGGCCACGACGTCGTCTTCCCCGAAGGCCAGACCTGCTGCGGCCAGATGCACGTCAACACCGGCTACCAACCCGACGCGCTGCCCCTCGTCGAGAACTACGCCGACACCTTCGGCGACACCCACATCGACGCGATCGTCGCGCCGTCCGGGTCCTGCGTCGGTTCCGTGCGGCACCAGCACGAGATCGTCGCCGCCCGCTACGGCTCGCCGGCGCTGTGCGGCCGCGTCGACACGGTGAAGGCGAAGACGTACGAGCTGTCCGAGTTCCTCGTCGACGTCCTCGGCGTCACCGACGTCGGCGCCTACTTCCCGCACCGGGTCACCTACCACCCCACCTGCCATTCGCTGCGCATGCTGCGCGTCGGCGACAGACCGCTGCAACTGCTGCGGGCGGTCCGCGAGATCGACCTCGTCGAACTGCCCGAGGCCGACTCCTGCTGCGGATTCGGCGGCACGTTCGCGATCAAGAACGCCGAGACCTCCACCGCGATGCTCGCGGACAAGCTGTGCAACATCACCGCGACCGGCGCCGAATACTGCAGCGCCGGCGACTCGTCGTGCCTGATGCACATCGGCGGTGGGCTCTCGCGCCTGCGCACCGGGGCCCGCACCATCCACCTCGCGGAGATCCTCGCCTCCGTCGAACCGGCCGTCACGCCGAAGGGAGTGCCCGCATGACCGTCCTCGGCATGCCCGCCGTCCCCCCGCGCGGCTCCGGCAATCTGCGCGGCACCGAGAAATTCCCCGCCGCAGCGCATCACGAACTCGCGAACACCCAGCTGCGCCGCAACATCGGCAAGGCCACCCACACCATCCGGGCCAAGCGGCTGAACGTGACCGACGAACTGCCCGACTGGCAGCAGCTCCGCGACGCCGGCGCCGCCGTCAAGCGCGACGTGCTCGGCCGGCTGCCGGAACTGCTCATCGAGCTCGAGGCGGCGGTCGTCGCCCGCGGTGGCGTCGTGCACTGGGCGGCCGACGCCACCGAGGCCAACGCCATCGTCACCGACCTGGTCCGCAAGACCGGCTCGGACGAGGTCATCAAGGTCAAGTCGATGGCCACGCAGGAAATCGGGCTCAACGAGCATCTCGAGGACCAGGGGATCACGGCCTACGAGACCGATCTCGCCGAACTCATCGTCCAGCTGGGTCACGACAAGCCGTCGCACATCCTCGTCCCCGCCATCCACCGCAACCGTGCCGAGATCCGCGAGATCTTCCTGCGCGAGATGCCCGATGTCGACCCCGATCTCGACGACAACCCGGCACATCTCGCGGCTGCGGCCCGCAAGTTCCTGCGCCGGAAGTTCATGACCGTGCCGGTCGCGGTGTCGGGCGCGAACTTCGGGATCGCCGAGACCGGCACCCTCGCCGTCGTCGAATCCGAGGGCAACGGTCGCATGTGCCTGACCCTGCCGCAGACCCTCATCACGGTGATGGGCATCGAGAAGCTGCTGCCCACCTTCCGGGACCTCGAGGTGTTCCTGCAACTGCTGCCGCGGTCGTCGACGGGGGAGCGGATGAACCCGTACACGTCGATGTGGACCGGCGTCACCCCCGGCGACGGACCGCAGGAGTTCCACCTCGTGCTGCTCGACAACGGCCGCACCGCCGCGCTCGCCGACGGGGTGGGACGCGAAGCGCTGCATTGCATCCGGTGCTCGGCCTGCCTGAACGTGTGCCCGGTGTACGAGCGCACCGGCGGGCACGCCTACGGCTCGACGTATCCCGGGCCGATCGGCGCCGTGCTCAGCCCGCAACTCGCCGGCATGGACACACCGGGTGACCCCAACGCGACCCTGCCGTTCGCGTCGAGCCTGTGCGGAGCATGTTTCGACGCGTGCCCGGTCAAGATCGACATCCCGTCGCTGCTGGTCGAACTGCGGCACCAGAAGGTCGAGCACGCGCCGTTCGGGGTCGAGGCCGCGGCGATGAAGGCGGCCTCGCTGGCGATGTCGTCGTCGCGCCGGTGGACGGCCGCGCAGAAGGCCGCCGGACTCGGCCGGCTCCTCGCCGGGAGGAAGGGGAAGATCACGACGCTGCCCGGGCCGCTGGGAGGCTGGACCGAGGCGCGTGATATTCCGGCACCACCGAAACAGACGTTCCGGCAATGGTGGAACTCGGACGAGGGGCGGGCCGCGCTGGCGCAGGCTCGCGAGAAGGGACGACAGCAGTGAGCACCCGGGATGTCATCCTCGGCCGGATCCGTGACGCCCTGACCCTGGCTCCGCCGGAGCCCGTGCAGGTTCCGCGCGACTATCGCACCGGACGCACCCTGCCCGACGCGCAGCGCCGGGAACTGCTCGTGGACCGGCTCGTCGACTACAAGGCACACGTCCACGAGTGCACGCCCGGCGACCTGCCCGACGTGCTCGCACGGGTCCTCGCGGAGAGGGGTGTGCGGCGCGTGGGGATTCCCGCCGGACTGGATCCCTCGTGGCTGGCGCGGTTCGACGGTGACGTGGTGGTGGACTCGGCCGAGATCCCCGCGCCGGACCTCGGCGCACTCGACGGCGTCGTTACCGCCTCCGCCGTCACGTGCGCCGAGACCGGCACGATCTTCCTCGACGGAAGCCCGGGCCAGGGGCGGCGTGCGCTGACCCTGGTGCCGGACCTGCACGTGTGCGTGGTGCCGCTCGCCGACGTCGAGGTCGGGGTCCCGGAGGCACTGGCCCGGCTGGTGCCGGAGCGGCCCACCACCATGATCAGCGGCCCGTCCGCAACCTCCGACATCGAACTCGAACGAGTCGAGGGTGTGCACGGTCCGCGGACCCTGGACGTGGTGATCGTTGGGTGAGCCTGCTGAGCGAGCACACCCGGCCGGCCCTCGGCTGGCGGTTCCGCGGTAGCTGCCGATCCGCCGGTGAATTCTACTTCTTCGCCCCGGACGACGAACCATCGCACGTCCGGCGCCGGCGCGAGGCCGCCGCGAAGCGGATCTGCGCGAGCTGCCCGGTGCTGACGGAGTGCCGAACCCACGCGATGCTCAGCAGGGAGCGGCACGGTGTGTGGGGCGGTCTGTCGGAGCGGGAACGCCGCACCCGGCGCTGACCGCGGACGCGCTCCCCGGTTCCGTGACCGGGGAGCGCGTACCACCTCTGTGTCACACCGCGGCCACCAGCGGGGCCACGACCCGCCGTCCGGTGGCGGTGCGGATCGCATCGGTCAGCACGGCCGGGTCCGCGGTGTCGACGACCGCGGCGATGTGCGCGTCGGGCCGGACAACCCACACCTCGTGCGCTGCCGCGGAAAGGCTTTCGGCGAGCGCGCCCGTCGCGTCGATGTCGTCGATGGCGTGGATCCGAACCGGCGCGCTCGTGGCGTCCAGCGCGAGCGTGCGCAGCGTGGTCGCGTCGACGTCGCGGCCGTGCAGGAGCAGGATTCCCGCCCGGGCCAGCGCACGCAGGCGCGTGGCCCGACCGCACACCGCGACCGGCATGTCCGGCAGCAGAACGCCCGGAACGGGCTGTGGAGCAACACCCCTGGCGGGCCGACCAGCGAAGGGACGGGCCGGGTCCGCGGTGGTCAGTGGCGAGTCGGCATACCAGAACGGTTCCGCGAGGCGGCCCGAGTCGACCTGGGCGCGGGCGTCGGCGTCGTCGGCCGCCGCCTCGAGGATACGCAGGCGGTGTGCGCGCTGCTCGTCGGTCTGCGGCACCAGGAAATCCATTGTCGCGGAAGTGACCTCGATGTTCTCGCGCGCCGCGGCCCGCCGCTCCAGGTCGTAGGTGTCCAGGAGCGACTCGTCGGCCCAGCCGCGCAGCACGAACGCGAGCTTCCACGCGGCGTTCTCGGCGTCGCCGACCCCGGAGTTCAGTCCGCGCGCACCGAACGGCGACACGAGATGAGCGCAGTCGCCGGCGACGAGGACGCGGCCCACGCGCATCCGGTCGACGAGACGAGCATGGAAGCGGTACACGGACTTCCACACGATCTCGTAGGGCAGCTCGGCGCCGATGATCCGGCGGATCCGGCGGTCGAGGGCGCCGCTCTCCGTTTCGGCCTCGAGGTCGTAGTCGCCGGGGACCTGCCAGTCGATGCGGAACGTCGAATCCGGGCACGGGTGGATGAGCACCTGGCGTCCGGGATTCCACTCGGGATCGAAGTAGAACCTGCGCTCGTGTGCCCAGTCGGGGATGTCGGCCTTGATGTCGCAGATGAGGAACTTGTCGTCGAACGTGCGACCCGCGAAGTCCAGCCCGAGGTGCGTGCGGAACCCGTCGGCCCGCGCCCCCATCGTCGCGACCGCGTAGGCGACGGGCACGACGGCGGGACCGTCCGGGGTCGTGCACAGCACGCGTACGCCGGCGTCGTCCTGGTCGATACCGTCGACATGGTGACCCCACCGGACCTCGATGAGCGGTTCCTCGGCGATGCGCTCGTCGAGCAGCTGCTCCGTGCGGGCCTGGGAGATGTTGACGAACGGCGGGAACGCGGAGCGGCCGTTGTCGACGAACGGTTGGGTGAACAGCTTCTCGTCGCGGTAGAAGGTGCTCGCGGTGTCCCACGTGACGCCCTCCGCGGCGACCTGCTCGCCGACACCGACGGCGGCCCACACTTCGAGCACGTCGCGTTGCTGGCAGATCGCCTTCGAGCCGATCGGGTCGCGTTCGGGGCGAGCGTCCAGGACGATCACGCGAATGCCCCACCGGGCGAGCAGCAGGGCGGTGGTCTGCCCGACAGGTCCGTTCCCGAGCACCGCGACGGTGCCGTTGTGAATGTTCCGCACTGTCATCACATTTCCTTCTCGTACCGTGGTGGGGTCAGCTCTGGAGCTGGGCCCAGACCTCGTGGTCGCGCTCGGCGGTCCAGATCACGGGCCGTTCGATGCCGGACAGTTCGTCCCACACCCGGGAGACGTCGAACGGCAGGCAGTGCTCGAAGATCGGCCAGTGCCCATAGCGGTCGAACAGTGCCGCGTGCGTCGCCTCGAACGCCTCCTTCAATGTGCCGCCACGCCGCTGCACGGTCCCTACCTCGGTGAGCATCACGTTCAGGAAGTGCCGGGTCTGCTCGATGGCGGCGTCGACCTCCTCGCGGCCGCGGCTGACCGCGCCGCGCCCGCCGACGAGCGCCTCGGCGCCGAGCGCCTTGATCCGGTCGAGTGTGCCGGTGGACCAGTCGCGGTGGAACGCATCGCCCGTGTACAGCGCGGCCTGCGCCTCGACGAGATCGCCGGCGAACAGGATCTTCTGCTGCGGCAGCCACGCGACGATGTCGCCCTCGGTGTGGCCGCGGCCGAGGTGCTGGAGTACCAGGTTGCCGCGGTCGCCACCGAGGTCGATGGTGAGCCGGTCGCTGAACGTCAGTGTCGGCCAGGTCAGGCCGGGCACGGAGTCGGCACCCTTGGCCAGGCGCGGCATGCGGCCGAACTCGGACTCCCAGTCCTCCCGGCCGCGCTCGGCGATGAGGTTGTAGGTGTTCTCGTGCGCGACGATGGTGTCGGCGTCGAAGGCGGACGCTCCCAGCACCCGCACCGCGTGGTAGTGCGAGAGCACGAGGTAGCGCACGGGCTTGTCGGTGTGCTCACGCAGCTTGGCCAGCCAGTCGCGCGCCGCGACCGGGGTGGCGAGCGCCTCGAAGCACACGAGGAAGTCCTCGCCCTCGACAGCCCCGAGGTTGGGATCGCCCTCGGCGGTCAGCGCGTACACCCCGTCGGCGAGAATCTCGAGGGTCTGCTCCTTCTCGCCCAGATCGGCGGAGGAAGCGAAGGACAGTGCGGTCATATGGAACCACCCCAGTTAGTAAAAGGTTTGAACGAATCTGTGACCAATGTAAGTGGCGTCACACCGGATGCGCAAGCCTTTGACCACTTCGGCACGGTGCATGCGGCGCCACCTCTACGCTGGCGGGGTGAGCGAGCCTGCGGACGACGTGGACAACCTGGACTTTCTGAGCTTTGTCGACTTCGCCGTGCGCAAGACGACGCGCGTCATGCCCGAGGTCGATCCCCAGTCGATGCGGCTCGTGCTCGAACTGACCCGGGTCGCGAGTGCACTCGTCTACGACCTCGAGTCCACCGTGCACCGCCCGCAGGGCTGGAGCTGGCCCGGCTTCCGGGTGCTGTTCATGCTGTGGTTGTCCGGGCCGAGCGATGCCAAGCGGGTCGCCCAGCTCTCCGGTATGAGCCGCGCCGCCGTGTCCGCGCTGGTCAACACGCTGGAACGGGACGGCCTCGTGACCCGGCGGCGCTCTGAGCGCGACCGGCGCTCGGTCGAGCTGAGTCTGACCCAGGCCGGCGTCGACGCGATCACCAGCACCTACGCGGCGCACAACAAGCGCGAACGGACCTGGACGAGCGTGCTGACCAAGCCCGAGCAGACCATCCTGATCGGCCTGCTGGAGAAGCTCGCCACCGCGGCCGACGACCTCGATATCCACACCCGCGACTGAGTCGCGGCGCCGGAGTACTTGCGCTTTGTGATGGCCCTCACTTACGGTAGGGCGTCCAATCAATCAAAGCATTGATTGATTGATCCCTTCACACCCCATTGAGGTGATCATGTCGCTCGACATCTCCACGGCCGCCGGCGGCGGCACGACCCGGCCGGACGACGCCGGTCTCGACGCCGTCCTCGCCCTTGCTCGGCAACGCCGACGCCTGTCGCTCGGCTCCGCAGCCGTCCTGCTCGCGGTGTTCATGGGCTACATCGTCCTGACAACCTCCACCACGGTCTTGTCCGGCCGCCTCGGCGGACTCGGCATCGCGTACTGGGTCGGGTTCGCCGTCTTCGCCGCGATCCTCGTCGTCGCGCAGATCTACACCCGCTGGGCGCGCCGCATGGATGCAGTCGTCGATGCGCACCTTGCCGCGCTGGAAGGGCGGTGACCGGCATGGGACTCAGCGTCGCGATCGTCGTCGCCATCATCGGTGTCACCCTCGGCATCACCTACCTGGCCGCCAAGCGCAACACCTCCACGGACTCGCACTACGTCGCCGAGGGGCAGGTCGGGCCCGTCGGCAACGGACTAGCCATCTCCGGTGACTACGTCTCGGCCGCTTCGTTTCTCGGAATCACCGGCATGATCGGGATCGCCGGGTTCAGTGGCTTCTACTACGCCACCGCGGTGCCTCTGGCGTACCTGCTGGTGCTGCTCATCATCGCCGAACCGCTGCGCAACCTCGGCCGCTTCACCCTCGCCGACGCCGTCGCCGCCCGGTTCGACGGCCGCGGACTGCGCGCCGCTCTCGCCGTCACCACGATCGTCATCTCCGCGATGTACATGGTGATCCAGTTCGTCGGCGCGGGACTGCTCGTGCAGGCCCTGCTGGGCATCAAGTTCTGGGTCGCCGTCATCGTCCTCGGGCTGCTCATGGTCGTCTACACCATGTTCGGCGGCATGCTCGCCACCACCTGGGTGCAGGTGCTCAAGACCGGGCTGCTGCTGACCGGCACCGCTCTCATCCTGTTCCTGGTGCTCGCGAAGTACGGGCCGAGCCCGCTGCACGTCGTCGAGCCGCTGCCGGACTCGGTCACGTCGTCGCACCCGCAGAACACCACCAAGACCTTCGACATCATCTCCCAGCAGCTCGCCCTTGCCCTCGGCGTGATGGGTCTGCCGCACGTGATGGTCCGGTTCCTCACCGTCAAGGACGCCCGCGCCGCCCGCAAATCCGGTGTGGTCGCACTGTGGATCTTCAGCGCCTTCTACGTGGTGCTGCCGTTCGTCGGATACGGCGCGATCCGCGCCCTCGGATCCGACGCCATCGCCGCCGCGCATCCACAGGGTAACCTCGCCGTGGTTCAGCTCGCCGGCGCCCTCGGTGGTCCTGCCCTCGAGGCCGTGATCATCGGCATCACCCTCGCCACGATCCTCGCGGTCCTCGCCGGCGTCGCCATCGCCACCTCCGGAGCGTTCGCGCACGACCTCTACACTCACGTCGTCAAGGGCGGAAAGGCCACCGGTGAACAGCAATTGAAGGTGGCCCGGCTGTCACTGCTCGGCATCGCCGTCGTCGCCATGTTCCTCGCGCTCGGGGCCAAGGGCTTCAACCTCGGCTTCCTCGCCAACGTCGCGTTCGCCGTCGCCGCGAGCACCAGCCTGCCTGTGCTGCTGCTGAGCATCTACTGGCGCGGATTCAACCGCGTCGGCGCGACCTGGGCCCTGGTCGGCGGCCTCGCAGTGAGCCTCGGGTTGGTGGCGATCAGTCCCAACATCCTGGGACCCACCGGGCTGATCCACGGGATCGACCCGATCTTCCCGCTCACGATCCCGGCCCTCGTGTCCGTGCCGGCGGGATTCCTGCTGGCCTATGTGGGCTCGCTGGTCGGCCGCTCCCGGCCGGAGGCCGCCGGCACCGACTTCGCCGAGATCGAACGCCTCGCACTCATCGGCCGCTGACACGGCCGGTGTGTCCTTCGGGCTGCCAGGACAGCCCGAAGGACACACCGCCGCGGCCACCACGGGTAGGGGAGCTACTGCCAGGGGATCCGGTAGGACTCCCATTCCTGCCCTTCCGCAGTCGAGGTATGCGGCGGTTCCGGGAACCACCGGAGCCGCCGATTCGTCTTGAGTTCGGCCACCTCCGGCGGAACCGGACGCGCCGTCACCTCGATCTCGGACCACCGGCACTGTCCGGCAGCGACTCTCGACGCATACAGCCGCAACTCGGGGGACGCTTCCGCGGTCGCTGCGAGTTGTTCCATCAACGCATCGTCGACCTCGATGCGTCGGTCCCGGTCGGCGCCGGCGAACCCTCGTGCGCGGATCACGGCGGCTTCGAGGTCGGTCACGGCCTGGTGGATTCGCCGCAGTGGACTGTCGAGGTGCGGCGGTACTTCCCTCATATCGCATCCGCCCACGGGTCCTCACCGACCGAATACGCGCTGGAGGGCTTGTTCACGGGGCCGCTCGCGTCTGCGACGCCGGCGAGGTCGATGGCCACCTCCGCCCTGTGCTCGGTGCGCTCGTGCGCCTCGGTCAGCGGCGCCAGCTTCTGCTCGACCCGATCCTTCAGGACGTCCGCCGGCGACGACAGTGCGTCGAGGAATTCCTTCAGTGCATCGGCGAGCTCGCGGATCCGGTCCACTACATCGTCGACGAATTCCATCGTGTTCTGAACGATTTTGGTGATCGTGACGATCTGTGCGGCCGTACCGACGAACGGAGTCTTCTTCAGCAGGAACTTCAACTTCTGCAACGCGTCGTCGAATGCCACTTCTTCTTCGAGCATCTCCTTCAGTGACCGAACCGCCGTGACGATCCCCTCCCGGATCTTCTCCGCAACCAGGTAGCACGTCTTCTTGATGACGCGTCCGACCGGTCCCTCCCATCGGAGGGCATCGACGATGCGGTCGGCGTAGTCCGTGAACGCCCGGGCGGCCTGCCCGCCCCAGTGGGGATCCAGGGTCCGGACGACGGCGGCGAGGTTCCCGCCGCTGGTCTCTACCGCCTCTCCGGCGATGCGATAGGCGTCGCCGAGGCGCTCGAGTTCGTTCCAGTTTCCGCCCAGCGGTTCGACGACCTGCGCGATCGGGCTCCACCCGGTCAGCATGTCGATCGCCTCGTCGACATCGCCGAGCCAACCGGCTGCATCCGCGACGACCTGGCGGACGTCCTCGGGGAGGGTTTCGGGGTGACCGAGTTCGATCCGGTCCGGACCGCCATACGGGAAGGTGCCGGGATACGGCCGCGCCGGACCGGGCGCCGGTGTGTCGGGATCGAATGCGTCGACCGACTTCGGGAAGAGCATGTTGGCATTGAGCCGTTCGTAATTCCGTGCCTCGGTGTCGTCGTACATCCACGCGCACCGGTTCAGTTCGATGCTGGTCTTCAGGCAGAGATCGGCAACCTGGAAGTATCGAGACTGTGCCGACGGGAGAACCGCCTGGAACCCGGCCCGGATCGTCTGCAACAGCACACCGTCGAAATTGCCGTTCGGCTCACCGTGGACGGCGAGATACCGGTTCGCCCGCACAACATCGTGTCCGATCTCCTGCACGGCGACGGCAGCGCCGGCTATCCGGCGTGTGGTGGCGGAGAATTCCTCGTGCGTCCCGGACATCACGATCTCCTCAGCGACGCGACGAGATCATCGATAGAGCTGTCGTCGAGCTGTCCGGCCACACCGCGATCCGCCCGGACGACGAAGACCGCGACCTCCGCTGTTGCAAGGCCGGTGGTGGCCACGACGTCCAACCGCGCTGCCGGCGGGTCACATTCGTCGGTGGGCGGGATGTCGGACACCAGAGCCGTGAGCCGGACTGCCGGGTTTCCGGCAATCTCGAAATGGACGGGGTCCGAATAGTTGATCGTCGGAAGTCGTCCGTCGTCGGAGTACATCCATTCGACCGCCCGGACTTCGTGAGCAGCGACGGTCAGGAGGTCGCCCGCTGGGCGCCCCGTGATCCCCACTGCGGCCAGCATCGACGTGTCGTCCGCCTCGCAGTACTCCTTCCCGAAAGCGGATGCCGAACCGATCACCATCGCTGCACCGTCCCGGCTTCTCCAGCCCATGACCGATTGGCCCTGCCCGAACCAGCCGGCTGGAGTGGTGTACGTGAGCCCGAACCGTGTCGGTACCGGTTGCGGTTGCCCTTCGGGAACCTCGGGCGGGAGCGGAGCGCGCTCCATCGACGGGAAACCCGGGGGGAGTTCGCGCGGTGATGTTGCGGCAGTGGGCGACTCGGTGCGTGTCGTCGTGATCGGTGGTGGTGGCGCCCAGCCGGAATCCGGAAGGTCCGGCCTCAGCAGGCTCGCTGCTGCGGATATTCCACCGATGGCCAGCAAGCCCCCCACATACCACAACGCCACCTTGGCCAGCTGAAGGACAACGACGCCCCATTTCGACATTGTTCGATCCCCCCTATCGACGGCAGAACCATACCAGTTGATGTGTTCCGCATGGGGATTGAGCTTTTCTGGGCCGCGCAGATACCCGGATCGTCGTGTGTTCGTTCCCGGCTGTCGGGATGCAACCGTCGGCGACGTGCGCGGTCGTCCTGGCGACCGACGGGGTGCGGCAGCGGTTGACCGGCAGACGCGCGGGTGCGGTCGAGGGAGGTCATGCGCTGTCCGCGAGGCGGTTCGCCCTCGCCCTTACGTACTGTCGAGGCGCCACTGCGCGAGTTGGACAGCGTTCGAGATGCATTCGGTCAGCACGGCCAATCGTTCGGTGGGTCCGTGCGCCGTGAGTACCTGCAGCCGGTCGGCCTCACCCATAGGGACGAAGCGTGCCAGCGCGAACAGCCGGGCACCCGGCTCGTCGGGCAGTTCGGTGATGCTCGGGGGTTCGATCCGGCCGCCCGACAGGCGGTCGAGCAGACCGTACAGCCGGCCGAGCCCCACGCTCAGGCCGGAGAAGTCCACCGGACCGGACTCCATGTCCGGCCACGGCTCGACCTCCGCCCGCGGATACGGGTCGTCCGGTAGCCAGTCGATCACCCGGATGCGTTCCTCGCCGATGCATTCCAGGAAGTAGCGACCGTCGTCGAGTTCGGTGTCCATCACGATCCGCGCGACCGTGCCGACGTCGTGGCGGGTCTCGCCCCCACCCACCTCGTGGCCTCGCTCGATGAGCACCACGCCGAACCGCGGCCCGTCCGGATCTGCGAGGCAGTCCCGGACCAGCTCTCGATACCTCGGTTCGAACACGTGGAGTGGAAGGGCGTCACCCGGAAGCAGCGCGGTTCCCAGCGGGAACATCGGGAGCACGGGCATCAGGGCAGCCGCAGCCGCGGTATCGGCGGCGCCGGGATCGGCTCGCCGCGCGCGATCTCCGTCAACAGGTGTTCCGCCCATGCCGCGAGGCCGTCTATGTCCAGCCCGTGCGGCGGCTCGTCCTCGTAATGGCGGATCCGAGCCTCCCCCTGCCGTAGCAGCGACGCGGCCCCGGCCGGATTGTCCCGCAGCAGATGCGTCAGCCCCACGGTGAGCTGCGCCAAGCCCTGCCACAGCGTCCGCTCGTCGGCCGGCGCCGACTTCCACGTGCCTTCCAGCACCTCGTGCGCATGGAACGGATACCCGTGGTCGAGCAGCCGCTGCGCCTCGGTGATAGCCTCGTCGGGCTCGAGCTGCAGGTCCTCCGGGACCCGTTCGACTCCCTCCTCGCCGTAGGGCAACGGGCGCCCCAGGGCGTCGCGCGGGCGGGCGTTCTGCGGTTTGCCGTCGACCGTTCGATCCCGTTCAGCCATGCACCCAGCGTAAACCGGCAGCGCCGACGCGACCCCGCTTCTCGCGCGCCTCGTCGACCGCGTAGGCCAGCTCGTCGCGCAGCAGCTCCGGGGTGGCCGGGCAGACGTGGGTGTGGTGGCCGGTCCGGAACAGGTACCGCCCGTCGCCTGCGACGTCGAACCAGCCGAGATCGGTGACCGGCGTGAAGTTCAGACCGTCCGGTGAGCACAGCACCCGCACGCTGCCCGTCCCGGACCGCGGATCGGTCAGCAGCCGCCGCAACCGGACGGCCGGGGGCGCCTGCGCGGTCCGGAGCACCTGCGTCGGGCGCGCGAACTCCGCCACTTCCGCGGTGGGTGCCGACAGCGCCGGCGCCGTACCCGGGGGCGCGCCGGGTAGGCACTGCACGACCGCCTCCGCCAGTGTGTGCGCCGCGGTCGCCGTCACGACGAGATCGCCGGCACGTCCCGGATCCTGCCGCGCCAGAACGGCGGAGTCGTGCCTGATGCATCCCCGCAGCCGCAACTCGGAGCCCTCCGAGAACTGCCCGTACACCTCGACGGCGACCTCCGCGTATCGCATCGTCGCTATCGCCGCGGTGAGCCGCTCGTCGGGATTCGTGCGCCGCCACCGGTGGGCCGCCTCGAGGTTCGCGGCGTGCTCGTCCTCCCACAGCGCGGTGGAGCGGTAGCGCAGAGGAAACGGAATCTCGTCGAGTCCCGTCGCGGTCCACAGGGCCAGGAACCGGTCGGGGGTGAGCCGCCACCTCATGCCGGATCGACCCCCAGCACCGGCGGCGCGGTGAGCGGCATCGGACCGACGAGCTCGTTCCCGTTGTCGGCGCCCACCAGATAACTGGGCACCGTGCGGGCGGCCTCGTCGTCGCGCGCAGGACGCGCCGGGGCGCCCAGCATGCCCGGGTACATGCCGCCCGGACGGGCCGACCCGGCGCGGGCGCCGGCGCCCGACGTCGCCGGGTTCGTCGTACCGTTCGCGACCGGTAGGCCACCCACGGGTCCGAGCCCGCCGGGACCGGCAGCGCCGGAGCCGCCGCTTCCACCGCCGGCGCCTCCGGACGTTGGACCACCGGGTCCGCCCGGAGGTCCACCCGAACCCGGGTACCGCTCCGGGCCCGACGTCGCGCCGGCCGTCGTGGTCGCGGCCGGGGTGGTGGCTGCAGGCTCGCCGGCGCCCGGCGCCGGGCCGCCCGGGTCTGCTTCCCCGTCTGTCGCGGAGGTGCCGCGGGACGGAGCGTCCGTGACCTGCCCGTCGTCGGCGCCGGCCGCCGAGGCCGAGGGCCCGGTGCCGGCCGCCGAGGCCGAGGGGCCGGTGCCGCCGCCCCGGCCCTCCGCGCTGCCCGAGGGGTGGCGCGACAGGTCTGCCCCGACCGGACCGGATCCTGCCGTCGCCTCGTGCGGCGACGGCAGGACCGGAACCGCCGTGCCGGATTCACGGTAGTGCGGGACGTAGAGCGATTCCATGACGCGTACCGCCTCGGCGTGCGCCGCCTCCGCCGCCCGCGCGAACTCGGCCGTGTCCTGGGGCACCACCACGCCCAACGGCATCGGAATCTGCGCCGGCGGTGGTGGCACGTTGTTCCGCACAGCCGAAGCGACCTCCGATGCCGCAGCGAGTTTGGTCGACACCGCAAGCAGCGCGGTCACGAGTTGTTCGGTCGACCTCGCGAAGGAGCGGGTCGCCGCCACGGCGCGGCGCGCCGCGTCACCATCCCACCCCTCGGCAATCTTGTTGCAGATCATCTGGGTTCCGAAGATGAAACCGACGCTCATGTCGGTCGCGATCTTGCGCCAGCTCTCCGCCAGGCTTCGCATCGCGCCCGGGTCCATTCTCTGGACGTCTCGATAGATGGCGTCGTGCTCCATACTGTGGAAGTTCTCGAATGCGGTGGCGTAGTCGGGATCGAAGCTGCCTTCGAGCCGTGCCACCAGTCTGGTGTGCCAGTCCGCCAGCGCGCCGACCCGCTCCGGTACCCGATGCTCGAGCAGCGGTTCGAGCATCGCTGCGACGGGATTCTCGTTCTCCGGCACCCTATTCGGTGCTTTCGCTCACGGTCGCGACGTGCTGCGCCGTGCGTCTTCCGGTGCCGTGCGAAACATCAAGTGACGTGTCCATGGAGTCCCCCCGATTCCGTGGTAGTGCGCAGCATCGTAGCGGACCGTGCGGTCTCGTGGCGAGTCGTGCCGAGGAACGAACGGCGTCAGCCATCCGCGACTTTTCCAGTCATGCGCTCCCCCAATGGTGGTCGCGGACGACTGGCGCCCGCGCGGATACAGCACGACTCGTGGAATTCTCCGGGCTCCGGAGTGATGCGCAGTGGCGGCGGTTCACCCGGAGTCGGGGGTGCCGAGTTGCCGGGCCCAGTCGTAGTCGGCGTCGAGGAAGCCCTGTCCACCGGCGGCGAACGTGTCGCGCATGCGGGAGAGCACCTCGTGGAACTGGGTGAGACGCTCGTAGGCGGACGTGGGGGTGCCTCTGGCCTTGGTGAGGAAACCTTGCCGAAGCTGTTCCGCGGACTCGAATCCACCGAAGCTTCCGACTTTGGCCAGGTCTTCCGAATTGTCGATCGCATCGGAGAGTGTCGCGAACATGGTGTCGCAGATGGCGACGATCTCGTCGATGGTATGTGGGTCGAGTCGCAGCGCTTCGCTCACCTCGGGCCTTTCGATCAGTCGTCGATGACGGCGGCCATGCGCGAGGCTGTGTCCTCGAGCCCGGCGCACCATTCGTTGTTCGGGACTCCATTGCCGTGGTCGGGGTGATAGATGCGCGAGATGATGAGAACCCCGTACGACGTCTCCACAGTGACGGCACACGACTGACGCAAGCTCGGGTCGACCTCGAGGAGGGCGCGTCGTCCGTTGATCTCGATGGGAGTGGCGTACTCGGCGACCTTCTCCTGCACCTCGGCGAAGGTGATGTTGCCGGAGTTGAGATTGAGTCCGTAGCGACGGAGAACGCCGGGGGTGCGCAGCGTGCCGTGATAGCTGCACCCGAGGAAGGTGTAGTGCGTCGCGGCGAAGTCGCTGATCTCCTCCGACCTCGGGTCGTAGCCCGCCTCGACGAGCACTCGGTCGGGGATGTCGAGGCAGGGGTCGAACGTGACTGGGGGGCGGTCGGATTCGTCGACGATGCGGGGTGTGCGTGTCGTCGTGGTGGTGGCGGGTGGTTCCGTGGGTGCCGCGGGCGTGACGGCGGTGCACGCGCTGACCGCCGCCGCGACGAGGGCGACGATCCATCCGCGAGTGCGCAGGTGTCGTCGTCGCTCTCGTTCGCTCGCTTCCCGGTCGCACGCGACGTCGATTGCGGGCGCGGACGACCGACGGCCGCGCGAACATTGCCCCCCACCCATGGACCCCCCGATCCGTCGTGTGGGGACAGATGCTAGCGGACGGCGCCCACGAGCCGGAGGGCGAGATCGGAGTAGAGGTGCGCGAGGGCGTGGGGCTCGTGGTAGCGGCCGGAGGGGTACCAGCGGCAGATGTCGACGCACAGCGACATCAGGGCAAGGGTGACGCCCTCGGTGTCGGGGACGGTGAACTCACCCGAGGCGACGCCGGCGTCGACGATGGTGCGGACGACCTGGGTGGTGCGCCGCCGCAGGCCGGTGATGACGCGGTAGTGCTCGGGCGTCAGGGCGGTGAGCTCGTACTGGACGACGCGGGCGCGGCGATGGTGCTCGGCCTGCCACTCGGCGAACCGGCCGATGACGTTGGCCAGCCGAGTGGTGGCGTCCTCGCCGGGGAGGTCGGCGTCGCGCACGACCTCGAGGGCCAGGTCGTGGCCCTCATAGCTGATCGCGTAGAGCAGCTCTTCCTTGGACTTGTAGTGGGGATACATCGCGGCCGGGCTCATGTCGAGGCGGGCGGCGATCAGCCTGGTGGTGGTGCCGCCGTAGCCGTTCTCGGCGAACACCTCGACGGCCGCCTCGCGTAGGCGGGCCGCGGCCTTCGATCCGCTGATCACCGCGTCCCTCGATGTGCTCACGTCCTGCTCCCGTTCCTGCTACGGCCCTGGTTGACAAGATAGCGGCCGCGGTTCACTATAAGCGCACGCTTAGAAAATAAGCAGATGCTTACAGATTTGAGGAGCGGTTGATGCAACGCACCCTGTACGGCCCCGATCACGAGGCGTTCCGCGAGTCGGCGCGCGAGTTCGTGAACCGGTTCGTCATGCCCCGTGCGGAGGAGCTCATCGAACGTCACGAGATTCCCCGTGACATCTGGATCGAGGCCGGTAAGGCCGGCTTCCTGGGACTCGAGATCCCGGAGCGCTTCGGTGGCATGGAGGCGAACGACTACCGCTTCAACGCCATCCTCGGCGAGGAGTTCGCCCGCGCGAACATGGCGCTGTCGTCGTCGATGGGCATCCACTCGGACATCACCGTTCCCTACATCGTCCACCTGGGCAACGAGGAGCAGCGTGAGCGCTGGCTGCCGCGCTGCGCCACCGGTGAGCTCATCTGCGCCATCGGTATGACCGAGCCTTCCGGCGGTTCCGACCTCGCCAACCTGAAGACCACCGCCGTGCGCGACGGTGACGACTGGATCCTCAACGGCGCCAAGACCTTCATCACCAACGGTTACAACTGCGACCTCGTCGTCGTCGCGGCCCGCACCGACCCGTCGAAGGGCGCGAAGGGCATCTCCCTGTTCGCCGTCGAGCGCGGCATGGAGGGCTTCGAGAACGGTCGCAAGCTCGACAAGGTCGGCCAGCCCGAGGCCGACACCGCGGAGCTGTTCTTCAAGGACGTCCGCGTCCCGCACGCCAACCTCATCGGCGAGGAGGGCATGGGCTTCATCTCGATGATGAAGATGCTGCCGCAGGAGCGGCTCGGCTCCGCGGTCAACAACGTGCACCACGCCAAGCACATCCTGCTCGAGACCATCGAGTACGCGAAGGAGCGCAAGGCGTTCGGCCAGGCCATCGGCGCCATGCAGTACAACAAGTTCCTGCTCGCCGAGCTGATCACCAAGATCGAGGTGGCCGAGGCCTACGTCGACCAGGCCGTCGAGGCCCACGCCGACGGCAAGCTCACCGCCGTGGACGCGGCCAAGGCCAAGTGGTGGACCGCGCAGACGCAGTCCGAGGTCCTGGACGCGTGCGTGCAGATCCACGGTGGCTACGGCTTCATGAACGAGTACCGTGTGGCTCGTGCATGGAAGGACGCCCGCGTCACCAAGATCTGGGCCGGCACCAACGAGATCATGAAGGAACTCATCGGCCGCGATCTGGGCCTGTAGAGACTCGAAGCGTCAACACAAAACAAGGAGCACGTGATGCCCGAAGCTGTGATTGTGTCCGCCGCCCGTTCTCCCATCGGGCGGGCGATGAAGGGGTCGCTCAAGACGGTGCGTCCGGACGACCTGGCCACCCAGATGGTCGCGGCCGCCCTGGCGAAGGTGCCGGAGCTGGACCCGGCCCAGATCGACGACCTGATGCTCGGCTGCGGCCAGCCCGCCGGCCAGTCCGGGTTCAACATCGCCCGCGTCGTCGCCGTGCAGCTGGGTTACGACTTCCTGCCCGGCGTGACCGTCAACCGCTACTGCTCGTCGTCGCTGCAGACCACCCGCATGGCGCTGCACGCGATCAAGGCCGGCGAGGGGGACGTGTTCATCTCCGCCGGTGTCGAGTCCGTCTCCAGCTTCGTCACCGGCAACGCCGACGGCCTGCCGAACACCAAGAACCCGCTCTTCGCCGACGCCGAGGCCCGCACCGCCACGCTCGCCGAGGGCGGCACCGCGTGGACCGACCCGCGCAGCGAGGCCCTGCTGCCCGACGTCTACATCGCGATGGGCCAGACCGCGGAGAACGTCGCCTCGCTCACCGGCATCTCCCGCGAGGACCAGGACCGGTGGGGTGTGCGGTCGCAGAACCGGGCCGAGGAAGCCATCAAGTCCGGCTTCTTCGAGCGTGAGATCAGCCCCGTCACCCTGCCCGACGGCACCGTCGTGACCACCGACGACGGGCCGCGGCCCGGCACCACCTACGAGGCCGTGAGCCAGCTGGGGCCGGTGTTCCGCCCCGACGGCACCATCACCGCCGGCAACGCCTGCCCGCTCAACGACGGCGCCGCGGCCCTGGTGATCATGTCCGACACCAAGGCCAAGGAGCTCGGGCTGACCCCGCTGGCGCGGATCGTCTCGACCGGCGTGTCCGGCCTGTCGCCGGAGATCATGGGTCTGGGCCCGATCGAGGCCGTGAAGAAGGCTCTCGCCCACGCCGGCAAGACCATCTCCGACATCGACCTGTTCGAGATCAACGAGGCGTTCGCCGTGCAGGTGCTCGGCTCCGCCCGCGAGCTCGGCATCGACGAGGACAAGCTGAACGTCTCCGGTGGTGCGATCGCCCTCGGTCACCCGTTCGGCATGACCGGCGCGCGGATCACCGCCACCCTGCTCAACAACCTGCAGACCCACGACAAGCAGTTCGGCGTGGAGACCATGTGCGTCGGCGGCGGTCAGGGCATGGCGATGGTGCTCGAGCGCCTGAGCTGATCGTCCCCCTCGGACCGGGAAGTCGGATGAGGCGCGGTCGCGGGCCCGAAAGGGCTTGTGGCCGCGCCTTTTTCGAATATCAAGTCTTGAACTCGAGCGCGAATTCAACTATACAATTCGCATAGGTATCGACTATCGGAGGAGACTACACACATGTCCGTGCTCGACAAGTTCCGCCTCGACGACCGCGTCGCGATCGTCACCGGCGCCTCCTCGGGCCTCGGCGTCGCCTTCGCCCAGGCTCTCGCGGAGGCCGGGGCCGACGTCGTGCTCGCGGCCCGTCGCGCCGACCGGCTCGAGCGGACCGCCGAACTCGTCCGTGCCGCCGGCCGCCGCGCGCTGAGCGTCGAGACCGACATCGCCGAGCCTGAGCAGGCGCAACGGATGGTCGATGCCGCGATCGAACACTTCGGCAAGGTCGACATCCTCATCAACAATGCCGGCATCGGCACTGCCGTCCCGGCCACCAAGGAGACCCCGGAACAGTTCCGGCGCGTCATCGACATCAACCTGAACGGCTCCTATTGGGCCGCGCAGGCCGCCGGGCGCGTCATGCAGCCCGGCAGCTCCATCGTCAACATCTCCTCCGTCCTCGGCCTCACCACCGCGGGACTGCCGCAGGCCGCCTACGCCGCCAGCAAGGCCGGCGTGATCGGCCTGACCCGGGACCTGGCCCAGCAGTGGGGGGCACGCAAGGGCATCCGCGTCAATGCCATCGCGCCGGGATTCTTCGAGACCGAGATGACCGACGAGTACCAGCCCGGCTACCTCGACAGCATGAAGCCGCGAATCATCCTGGGCCGCAACGGTGATCCCGCGGAGATCGCCGCCACCGCCGTGTGGCTCACCTCGGAGGCCGCCGGCTACGTCACCGGCCAGACGATTGCGGTCGACGGCGGCCTGACCATCAACTGAAGTTTCCAACCACAACAGCACGGAGGTAAGCAGTGAGCGAAACAGTCACCCGCACCGCCATCGTCACCGGAGCCGCGCGCGGCATCGGCGCCGCAGTCGCCAAGCGGCTGGCGCAGGACGGATTCCAGGTCGCGGTCCTGGACCTCGACGAGTCCGCATGCGGCGACACCGTCTCGGCCATCGAGGCGGCCGGCGGCAAGGCCCTCGCGGTGGGCGCGAACGTCGCCGACGAGCAGTCCGTCGCCGCGGCTGTGGAGAGGGTCGCGAACGAGCTGGGCGATCCCACGGTGCTGATCAACAACGCCGGCATCACCCGCGACAACCTGCTGTTCAAGATGACCGTCGACGACTGGGACGCCGTGATGAACGTGCACCTGCGGGGCGCGTTCCTCATGTCCCGGGCGACGCAGAAGTACATGGTGGAGGCCAAGTTCGGCCGCATCGTCAACCTGTCGAGCACCTCCGCGCTGGGCAACCGCGGTCAGGTCAACTACTCCGCCGCCAAGGCCGGCATGCAGGGCTTCACCAAGACCCTCGCGATCGAGCTCGGCAAGTACGGCGTCACCGCCAACGCGATCGCCCCCGGCTTCATCGAGACCGAGATGACCGCTGCGACGGCCGAGCGGGTGGGCATGTCGTTCGAGGACTTCAAGGCCGCCGCGGCCTCGCAGATCCCCGTCGCCCGCACCGGAAAGCCCGACGACATCGCGCACACCGCCTCGTTCCTCGCGAGCGAGGGTGCGGGATTCGTGTCGGGTCAGGTCATCTACGTCGCCGGTGGTCCGAAGGACTGACGGCGGGGACCGATCCACGACGACGCCGTGCGTCCCTCCCCCCTGCGGGAGGACGCACGGCGTCGTCGTCTGTGCGGTCGGCTACGGCTGCCGGACCGTCTGCCGGCGGTGCAGAAGCCAGCACGCTCCCGCGATCGTGGCGGTGAGTGCGCCCGTCGCGATGAGCTGGGTGCGGGCGGCCGTGTCGAACAGCGCGAGCACGGCGATGCCGGCGAGCAGGCCGAGGGTCGCGTACGACAGGTACGGGAAGCCCCACATCTTCAGCGGCAGGGCGTCTTCGGTGCCGTCGCGCCGGGCCCGCCGGCGCAGCACGAGGTGCGAGACCGCCACGAACGTCCACAGTACGAGGATGGTCGAGCCCACGGCGTTGAGCAGCAGCGGCAACACCTTGTCGGGACGTACGTAGTTGAGTGCGACGGTGACGAATCCGAACGCGACCGAGGCGAGGACCGCGTTGCGGGGCACCCCGTTGGCGGCCACCCGGCCGAACGCGGGGTAGGCCGAACTGCGTTGCGAGAGGGAGTAGATCATCCGTGAGGCGCTGAAGAGCATCGCGTTGAGCGAGGACAGCAGCGCCACCACCACGATCACGGTCATCACGGCGGCCGCCCCCGGCACGGCGCCGGCGTTCAGCACCGCGACGAACGGGCCCGTGACGAGATCCTCGGACGTCCACGGCAGCACCGTCACCATGATCAGCACCGAGCCGATGTAGAAGACCAGGATGCGCCAGATCAGCGTGCGCACCGCGCGGCCGACGTTGCGGCGCGGATCGGAGGTCTCGGCGGCCGCGATGGCGATGATCTCGGTGCCGCCGAACGCGAACACCACGATGAGCAGGCCCGCGGCGATACCGGCGATACCGGTCGGCGCGAAGCCGCCGTGCGCGGTGAGGTTCGCGAACCCGGTGCTGTCGAAGGCGGGCACCCATCCCGCGATCATCGCGACGCCGATCGCGAGGAAGGCGACGATGGCGACGATCTTCAGTGCCGCGAACCAGAATTCGACCTCGCCGAACCGGCGTACGCCGACGAGGTTCACGCCGGTGAGCACCACCATGAAGAACAGTGCCGCGGCCCACTGCGGGATCCCGGGAATCGAGGCGGCGGTGATGGCGGCGGCGCCGGTCGCCTCCGCCGCGATCACGATGACCACCTGGATCCAGTACAGCCAGCCGATGGTGCGGCCGGCGACGGAGCCGAGGGCGTTCTCCGCGTGCACGGAGAAGGCGCCGCTGGCGGGGTTCGCGGCCGCCATCTCGCCCATCATCCGCATGATGAGGACGACGAGAGCCGCGGCGGCGAGGAACGAGACGAGGATGGCCGGGCCCGCGACGGCGATGCCGGCGCCGGAGCCGACGAACAGTCCCGCGCCGATCGCGCCGCCGAGACTCATCATCACCAGCTGTCGCGGCCGCATCGCCTGGTGCAGCATCGCCCGCGGCGCCGGCTCGGTGGTGGTGGCCGGCGTGGTGGCCAAGGTGTCAGTCATCGATGCGCTCCCCGGCCGGCACCAGCTGGTCGAGGGCGATCTCGAACGCGGTGGCCGCGACGCCCGTATGGTCGGCGCAGCGGTCGTGGCAGCGCTGCAGCGCACCCGCGACGGTGTCCGAGACGTCGCCGAAGATCGCCGCGTCCGAGACCTCCACGTCACCCTCCATGAGCTGGGCGAAGGCGCGGGCCATGCCGCTGTTGGCGATGAAGTCGGGGATCACGGAGACGGACTTGTCCGCGTGCTCGTAGGTGGGGCCGTAGAAGATCTCGTCGTCGGCGAAGGGCACGTTCGCTCCGCTGGCGATCACCTCGAGGCCGGCCGCGACCATACGGTCGACCTGTTCGCGGGTGACCAGGCGGGAGGCCGCGCAGGGGAGGAAGATCTCGGCGCCGAGGTCCCAGATCGCGTCGTGCACCTCGGTGAAGGGACGCATCCGGTCGCTGCGGAGCGCGTTGCCGTCCTTGTTCAGCAGCAGCGTGCGCACCTCGTCGAAGTCGAGACCGGCCGTGTCGAGGATGCCGCCGTCGCGGTCGATGATGCCGACCACGCGAGCCCCGGCCTGGGCCAGGTAGTAGGCCGCGGCCGCGCCGACGTTGCCCCAGCCCTGGACGATCACCCGCTTGCCCCCGAGCCCGTGATTGCCCGCGGGGTCGCCGTAGATGCGGTAGTGGTGGCGCACCGACTCGGCGACGCCCCAGCCCGTGATCAGATCGGCCACCGTGTACTTCGCATCCGGTGCCGGGGTGAACCGGGTGTCCTCGACGACCTTCGCGACACCGAGCCGCAGCTGCCCGACCCGCTGGACGCGTTCGCGGTCGTCCGCCGCGAAGTGCCCGTTGACGACGCCCTCCTGCGGATGCCACAGCCCGTTGCTCTCGGTGAGCGGCACCACCTCGGTCATCTCGTCGACGTTCAGGTCGCCGCCGGTGCCGTAGTAGGCGCGCAGCAGCGGCGCGACCGCCCGGAACCAGCGCCGCAGCACGCCGTCCTTGCGGGGATCGGAGGGGTCGAAGTCGATGCCGGACTTGGCGCCGCCGATGGCCGGACCGGAGACGGTGAACTTGACCTCCATCGTCTTCGCCAGCGACTCGACCTCGCGGCGGTCGAGGCCGCGGCGCATCCGCGTGCCGCCACCGGCCGCGCCGCCGCGCAGGGAGTTGATGACGACCCAGCCGCGGGCGGTGGTCTCGGTGTCGTGCCACTCGAAGACGATCTCGGGGGCCTTGTCCTCGAAACGGGTCAGCAGGTTCTTCATGTCTTCTCTCGGGAGTCGGGACGGTGCGATGCCCGGGGAGCGGGCGAATGAAGAAGACTGTGACCGTGGTTACAGAGGGGGCGCAAGTGCGGCCTGCACTACTGGTCAGGCTGAAGAGCTGTAGCGCAGCCGCCCGTCGTTTTTCTGTGCAGTGTGCAGAGCTGTTTCGACGTTTTCGGCGGGCGGGGGCGAGCGCGCCGACCTTCAGCTCTACCGACGGTAGGCGGGCGCTTTGGCGGTTTTGCCCGGCTGCAGCGTGCGGAGCAGCGGCATGGCCCGGTACCGCACCACCTCCGACAGCACCATGACGCTGGTCGACCGGGCGACGATCGACGACCGGTTCAGTTCGATCAGCGTCTGCTGCAGACCGAGGTGGGAGTCCGCGGCGATCCGGCACAGAATGTCGCCGGCGCCGGTCGTCGCGAACGCCTCGAGCACCCCCGGAATCGCTTCGAGGACATCGGTGATCGCTTCGAGCGCGCCCTGGACGATCTCCATCGTCACGAAGGCCTGGACCTCGAATCCGGCGGCCGCCAGGTCCAGCCGCGGTTCGTAGCCGGCGATGATCCCGGACTCCTCGAGCCGGCGCAGCCGTGCCGAGACCGTCGCGCGCGCCACCCGCAACCTCCGGGACAGCTCCAGGGCGCCGATCTTCGGATCCGTGTGCAGCGTGTCCAGGAGCGCGAAATCCAACTCGTCCAGCTGCACGGCGTCACGCATGGCCGTTCCTTCCGAAGAGGCGGCGGAAACTGTGCCGATTGTATAGCGGCTCGCCCGGCATCCCGCCTTTTCCAGTCAGGTCGATCAGCTGGGAGAGGCGAGATTGCACCGTCGCCGCGACGGGGTTTTTCCTGGTGACACACGACACACCGATGGCGCCGCGTCCGGCGGCAGGAGGAATTGCCATGACTCTCGAGTTCACCCTCACCGACAGCGAGAAGCTCGCCCAGCTGAACCCCGAGGAACTGCGGCAGCTCGTCGGCCTCGTCGAGTACGACGCCGAGCGGGACCCGTTCCCCGTCAGCGGCTGGGACGCGGTGGTGTGGGTGGTGGGCAACGCCACCCAGGCCGCGCACTACTACCAGTCCGCGTTCGGGATGGAACTGATCGCCTACTCCGGTCCCACCACCGGCAACCGCGACCACCACGCCTACGTCCTGCGCAGCGGGGCGGTGCGGTTCGTGGTCAAGGGTGCGGTCGATCCGGACAGCCCGCTCGTCGAGCATCATCGCCGGCACGGCGACGGCGTCGTGGACATCGCGCTGCAGGTGCCCGACGTCGACAAGTGCATCGCGCACGCCCGGGCCCAGGGCGCGACGGTCCTCGAGGAGCCGTACGAGATCAGCGACGAGTACGGCACGGTGCGGCTCGCCGCGATCGCCACCTACGGCGAGACGCGCCACACGCTCGTCGACCGGTCCCGCTACACGGGCCCGTATCTGCCCGGCTACGTGGAGAAGTCGTCGACCTACCGCAAGCGCGACGGCGCGCCCAAGCGGATCTTCCAGGCCCTCGACCACGTGGTCGGCAACGTCGAGCTCGGCCACATGGACGAGTGGGTCGGCTTCTACAACCGCGTCATGGGCTTCACCAACATGGCCGAGTTCATCGGTGACGACATCGCCACCGACTACTCGGCCCTGATGAGCAAGGTGGTCTGCAACGGCAACCACCGCGTCAAGTTCCCGCTCAACGAGCCGGCCGTCGCGAAGAAGCGCTCGCAGATCGACGAGTACCTCGATTTCTACCGTGGTCCCGGCGCGCAGCACCTGGCGCTGGCCACCAACGACATCCTCACCGCCGTCGACCGGCTCCGCGAGGAGGGCGTGGAGTTCCTCGCCACGCCCGACGCCTACTACGAGGACCCCGAACTGCGCGCGCGGATCGGGAACGTGCGGGTGCCGATCGAGGAACTGCAGAAGCGTGGCATTCTCGTCGACCGGGACGAGGACGGTTACCTCCTGCAGATCTTCACCAAGCCGATCACCGATCGCCCGACGGTGTTCTTCGAGCTGATCGAGCGGCACGGTTCGCTCGGCTTCGGCAAGGGCAACTTCAAGGCCCTGTTCGAGGCGATCGAGCGCGAGCAGGCGGCGCGCGGCAACTTCTGACCGGACGCGCGGCGGGTCAGGAGATCCGGCTGACCTGCTCCCGCAGCGCGTGCTCGGTCCGGCGGACGATCGTGCCCACCAGCGGCTCGATGAGCAGCCCCGCCGCGCGACCGGCCGCGCCGCCGGGCAGCCGGTAGCCGAAGTCGACGGCGAGGCGCATGCGACCGTCGCCCAGATCGTCGAACTGCCACGACGACAGGGTGCGGAAGCCGGAGATCGAGCTCAGCACGATCCGGTGGTTGTCTTCCCACTCGACGATCTCGAGCCGGGAGTCGAAGGTGGCCGGCCCGATCCGCATGCTCGCGTCGAAGGGCGCGCCCACGCCGCGGACCCGATCACCCACGGGCTCGAAGCGGGTGACTCCGAACATCCACTCCGGGACCGTGCGGTGATCGGCGACGTAGGCGAAGGCGGCCTGGCGGTCCACGTGCGCCACGCCGTCGTGGCACACATGGATCATGCGGCGATCGTCAGTCATCCGGCGGCACCTCCGCCGGTGAACCTAGCGGAGTTGCTCGCGTCTCCGGGATCCGCCCGCGCAACTGTGTGGGCGGATTCCGGAAGGGCGCGTGAATTCCCTTGTTCTCCAAGAATTTGTCGCCCGAAGCGAGCGGGCTCGCTCACGGGTGCGGCGCGATGCCGAACAGCAGTGCCTCGATCCCGGCCCGGAACGCGGCATCGTTGTCGACGGGTGTGGCGCCGGCGTTCCCGCCCGCGGAAGCGAGCAGGCCGGCCAGGTGGGGGTAGTCGCCGTGGGCCAGCATGGCGGTGATGTGCTCGGCGCCGCCACCGGCGGTGGGGGCGGACAACCCCGCCGCCTCCTGCGCGGCGAAGGTGGTGACCCAGCCTGAGAGCAGGGCGATTCCCATCATGGTCGCGGTGGCGTCGAGGCCGGTCGGTGCGAGGGCGCCGACCATGTGGTCGAGGTATCGCATCGAGTGCGGACCCAGTGTCGTCGTGCCCGCGACGCTCAACCACGGATGCCGACGGTGCAGCTGCCGGGCCTGTTCCGCGAGGGCGAGGACGTCGGTCCGCACGTCCCCGGTCAGGGGCGGGTACCGGTACTCCGCGGCGACGCGGTCGACCATGAGAGCGACGAGATCGTCCTTGCCTGCGACGTAGCGGTAGAGCGAGGCGGCCGCCGTCCCGAGTTCCTGCGCGACGCGCCGCATCGAAACGGCACGCAGCCCGTCTGCGTCGGCGAGGCCGACGCACGCCTCGGCGAGCTGTTCGAGCGTATGGGCAGGGCGCGGCCCGGGCCTGGGGTCGTCGGCACGCAACCACAGCGAGGTCGGGGGTTCGGCATGCGGCATGGGTGCCAGCATGCACTACCCGGACAGTTGCGAACGACGTTCGCAGACGCGTACGGTGTAATTGCGAACGATGTTCCCAATCGTGGAGGTCGGAATGACGGTTCTGGAAACCGAGGCGCTCACCAGGCGGTACGGCAGCCACCTCGTGCTCGACGGGCTGAACCTGGAGGTGCCCGCCGGTCGGGTGCACGCGCTGCTCGGCCCCAACGGGTCCGGCAAGACCACGACCGTGCGGATGCTGGCGACCCTGCTGCGACCGACCTCCGGCAGCGCCCGGATCCTCGGTCACGACACCGTCCGCGAGGCTGCTCAGGTCAAGCGCAACATCGGCTTCGTCGGCCAGTACCACGCGGTCGACCCCCGCCTCACCGGCACCCAGAACCTGACGATGGTTGCCCGCCTGAACGGGTACAGCGCCCGGGGCGCCCGCCGGCACGCAGACGACCTGCTCGAGCGCTTCGACCTGACCGACGCCGCGGCCCGGCAGGTGCACACGTACTCCGGCGGCATGCGAAGGCGGCTCGACATCGTCGCGGGCATGGTCGTCCGTCCCGCGGTGCTCTTCCTCGACGAGCCCACCACCGGCCTCGATCCCCACAGCCGCAACGAGATCTACCGGTATGTACGGTCTTTCGTGGAGGAAGGCACCACCGTCGTGCTCACGACCCAGTACCTCGACGAGGCCGAGCGGCTGGCGGACACGGTCACCATCCTCGACGCCGGTCGGGTCGTCGCCACCGGGACGCCGGACGCGATAGCCCGCACCGTGGGCAGCGGCCTCGACGTCGTCGTGCTCGATCCGCACCGGCGGGGCGACGTCGCCGCGATCGTCGAGCGATTCGGCGGAAGACCCGTCGACGCGCCGGCCCGGGACGAGAATGCGCCGCTGCGGCTGACGTTCGGATTCGACGGTGAGCCGGCCGCCCTGCTGCCGATCCTGCGCGCCCTCGACGCGGAGGGCATCGCGGTGCAGGACATCGGCCGCCGGCGCGCCACCTTGGACGACGCTTTCCTCGCACTTACCGGTCGCCCGACCGAAGGGATTCCCGCATGACTGCCCCCACCGCCACCCGCACCGTCTCGCCGGCGGCGGGTGCCTGGATTCTGTTCCTGCGGGTGGCCGCGACGTACCGGAACGCGCCCGGCCTGCTCGCGGTGACCCTCGCGGCACCGCTGGGAATGATGCTGCTGTTCGGCTTCGTATTCGGCGGCGCGCTCGCCGGCGGATCCGACGCTGCCGCCTACCGGTCGTACCTGACGCCCGGAGTCCTCGTCCTCGTCGCGGCCATGGGGATCGTCGTCACCGCGTCGACCGTGAACGCCGACCTCCGCAGCGGCCTGACGGACCGGCTGCGGGCTCTGCCCGTCCCGCCGGTTGCGGTGCCGGCGGGCCTCGCACTCGCGGAGACGGTGACCGGCGCCTCGGCGTTGGCGACGATGGCCGCCGTGGGATTTCTCGCGGGATGGCGGGTCGAGGCCACCCCCGCCGACGTGGCGCTTGCCGTGCTGCTGCTGCTCGCGTTCCGGTTCGCGCTCGCGTGGCTCGGGATTGTGCTCGGCGCCTCGATCCGCGACGAGCAGATGCTGCAGCAGGTGGCGCCGCTGATCTTCGGGGCGGTCATGTTCTCCAACGTCTTCGTCCCCACCGAGACGATGCCGGCCGTGGTCGCGACGATCGCCGAATGGAACCCCGTCAGCGCCGTGGTCGCGGCCCTGCGGCAGTTGTTCGGATCCGGGACGACGGTCGCCGCCGACGCGGCCTGGCCCATGCAGCATCCGGTCGTCGCGGCCTTCGCCTGGACGGCGGTGATCCTTGCCGTGTCCGTGCCGATCGCCGTGCGAGGGTACGCATCCTCCCGCTGATCGGATCCTTGCGCAGGTGGCGCGTCGCTCAGGCGACGCGGCCGAGGTTCGAGCGCAGCGCCTGCTCGGTCTGGCGGATCGCGGTGCCCACCACCGGTTCGATGAGCTTGCCGAGCGCCCGTCCGGCCAGGCCGCCGGGAAGTTGGTATCCGAAGTCGACGTCGAGGCGGATCCGCCCGTCGCCGAGGTCGGCGAGTTCCCACGACGAGGCGGTGCGGAACCCCGCGATGGAGTCGAGAACGATCCTGCGGTCGAGTTCCCAGTCGACGATCGCGAGGCGGGAGTCGAGGCCCCTCGGTCCGATCTGCATGGTCGCGTCGAAGACCGCGCCGAGGCCGTTGACCTGCGGTCCCACCGGCACGAAGCGGTTGACGCCGTACATCCATTCGGGGACCGTGCGGTGATCGTCGAGGTAGGCGAACGCCACCTCGAGGGGAACCTCCGCAACGGCGGTGTGGCGGATGTGGATCATCGTGTACCTCCATGAGGACATTTCCGTTACCCACGGTATCAGGTAACTCGCGTCCCGGGGAGATCCTCAAAGTCGTCCATGCGGACGCTCGTCCTGCTCTACTCATGGTGACACAGTTCACAGTGGATCCGGTGGGAGGGTTCGTGAAGACCAAGGCTGCGGTGATCAAAGGGCTCAATCAGCCATGGGAGATCGAGGAGATCGACCTCGGAGACCCGGTCGCCGGTGAAGTGCAGGTGCGTCTGGCCGCGTCCGGACTGTGCCACTCCGACGAACATCTACGCTCCGGCGCGACGCCGATGGCGTCCTTCCCCGTCCTCGGCGGGCACGAGGGCGCCGGCGTGGTCACCAAGGTCGGGCCGGGAGTGGCCAACATCCGGGAGGGCGACCACGTCGTGCTCGCCTTCATCCCCGCGTGCGGGCGATGCCGTTCGTGCGCGAAGGGCCTGCAGAACATCTGCGACGAGGGGGCGAACCTCCTCACCGGGCAGGCCATCGCCGACAAGACGCACCGGGTGACCCTCAATGGTGATCCGGTCATCCAGATGTGCCTGCTCGGCACGTTCGCGCCCTACGTCACCGTGCACGAGGCCTCGGTCATCAAGATCGAGGACGACATCCCGCTCGACAAGGCCGCCCTGCTCGGCTGTGGCGTTGCCACGGGCTGGGGCTCCGCGACGGCGATCGGCGGCACCAAGGTGGGCGACTCCGTCGTCGTGATCGGCATCGGCGGCGTGGGCATCAACGCGGTGCAGGGGGCCGCGCACGCGGGTGCCCGGCACGTCGTCGCCATCGACCCGGTGGAGTTCAAGCGGGATCAGGCCAAGAAATTCGGGGCGACCCACACGTTCGCCTCGATCGAGGAGGCGCTGCCGGTGATCGGCGAGATCACCTGGGGTGCGATGGCCGACGTCACGATCATCACCGTCGGTGAGATCCACGGGGACATCATCGCCCCGTCGATGGCGCTGACCGGCAAGGGCGGCCAGGTGGTCGTGGTGGGCATGGGCAGCGCCGCCGACACCCAGGTGACGCTGAGCCTGTTCGAGCTGACCCTGCTGCAGAAGCGCCTGCAGGGCGCGATCTTCGGTGGTGTCGGCCCGCGCTCGCAGATCCCGAAGCTGCTCGACCTCTACCGCAGTGGACAGCTCGAGCTCGACAAGCTGGTCACCAAGACATACCGGCTCGAGGACATCAACGACGGCTATGCCGACATGCACGAGGGCCGAAACCTGCGCGGCATGGTGCTCTACGGCGACGACGACTACTGACGGGAGCCGGCACCGGCACCGCGATCCGGTGACGGGCCGGCCGGCGGTGACGTTCGGCCGGCCCGCCGGCGGTGACGTTCGGCCGGCCCGCCGGCGGTGACGTTCGGCCGGCCCCTCGGGGTCGCCTACGGTGAAGCCATGGAAACGCGTGAGGAAGCCGTCGAATCGGGATCGTGGCGGCAGTACGGGCCGTCGACCCTGCCCAAGCCGCTCGAGGCCGCACTCGAGGCGTTTGCCGAGCGCGGTTACGACGGCACCTCGATCCGGGAGATCGCCGCCCGGGCCGGGCTGTCGGTGCCGGGCCTGTACCACCACTACCCGTCGAAGCAGGCGCTGCTGGTCTCGCTGACGACGGCGGTGATGGGCGATCTGCTCGACCGCAGCCGGCGGGCTCTGGCGGAGGCCGGCCCCACGGCCTCCGAGCGGTTCGACGCGGTCGTCGAGTCCCTTTTGCGGTTCCACATGTTCCGGCGCAATCAGGCTTTCGTCGCCTCCACCGAGATGCGCAGCATGGAACCGGACAGCCGGAAGGCCTACATCGCGTTGCGCGACGAGCAGCAGCGGATGCTCGACGAGATCGTCCGGGACGGGGTGACGAGCGGGGAGTTCGGTACCGAGTTCCCGGAGGACGCGAGCCGGGCGGTGACCACCATGTGCGTCGCCGTCGCCGGGTGGTACCGACCGGACGGGCCGCTTGCTCCCGACGAGGTCGTCCACCGCTACCTCGCCATCGCGCGCTGCGCCGTGGGCGCACGGTAGGGACTGCGCCGTGGGCGCACGGTAGGGACTGCGCCGTGGGCGCACGGTAGGGACTGCGCCGTGGGCGCCCGGTAGATCGTCCGGGTTGACCGCGCGGGGTGGGGTGTGTCACGGTTGTCGTAACCGAGCGATCGATCGGTCGGGGTGAGGAGGAGGAATCGCGATGGCTGTCGATCTGTCGTACCCGGAACACGTCCAGGCACTGGTGGCGAGGACCGAGGAGTTCGTCCGGGAGCACGTGCTGCCCGTCGAGGACGCCCACAACGGTGACATCACCGCCGCCGGGGGCGACGACCTGCGGGTGAAGCTGCAGCAGGCGGCCAAGGACGCCGGCGTCTTCGCGCCGCACGCGCCCGTCGAGTACGGCGGCCACGGACTCGGCATGGTCGACCGCGCCCCGGTGTTCGAGGCGGCGGGCTACTCGCTGTTCGGGCCCATCGCACTCAACATCGCCGCCCCCGACGAGGGCAACGTGCACATGCTCGCGCACATCGCCAGCCCGGAACAGAAGGAGCAGTTCCTCGCGCCGCTCGCCCACGGCGACGTGCGGTCCGGATTCGCGATGACCGAACCGGCACCCGGCGCCGGGTCCGATCCCAACGCGCTCACCACCCGCGCCGAGAAGGTCCCCGGTGGCTGGAAGATCAACGGCCGCAAGTACTTCATCACCGGGGCCGACGGTGCCGGATTCTTCATCATCATGGCCCGCACCTCCGGCGAACCCGGACAGCGCGGCGGCGCCACGATGTTCCTCGCCCCCGCCGACACCCCGGGCCTGACCGTCGGCCGGCACATCGACACCATCGACCGCGCCATGATCGGCGGTCACTGCGAGGTGTTCTTCGAGGACCTGTTCGTGCCGGATTCCGCCGTCCTCGGTGAGGTCGACCAGGGCTTCGCCTACGCGCAGGTGCGGCTCGGGCCCGCCCGCATGACGCACGTGATGCGCTGGCTCGGCGCGGCGCGCCGCGGCCACGACATCGCCGTCGCCCGCGTCGCCGAGCGGGAAGGCTTCGGCGGCAAGCTCGGCGACCTCGGCATGATCCAGAAGATGGTCGCCGACAACGAGATCGACATCGCCGCCACCCGTGCCCTGCTGACGCAGGCGTGCTGGGAACTCGACCAGGGCTCGCACGCGTCCAACTCCACGTCCATCGCCAAGACCTTCGCGGCCGAGGCGGTGTTCCGCATCGTCGACCGGTCGATGCAGATGTGCGGCGGCCTCGGCGTCTCCGCCGACCTGCCCGTCGCGCGGCTCGCCCGCGAGGTCCGCCCGTTCCGCATCTACGACGGGCCTTCCGAGGTGCACCGCTGGGCCATCGCCAAGCGCGCCGTCGGCGCCGCGAAGAAGGCCGCCGCCGCGAAGGAGAGCCGGGCATGAAGACCGCACAGCACGAGGGACTCGACCTGAGTGCCCTGCACCGCTACCTGGAGGACTCGGGCATCGCCCTCGACGGCGAACTGCGCGCCGAACTCATCTCCGGCGGCAAGTCGAATCTGACGTACGCGATCTTCGACGACACGTCGCGGTGGGTGCTGCGCCGGCCGCCGACGGCAGGGCTCACCCCGTCCGCACACGACGTCGCCCGCGAGTTCCGCATCACGTCGGCGCTGCAGGGTTGCGGCGTGCCCGTCGCGCAGACCGTCGTCCTGTGCGAGGACGACTCCGTGATGGGCGCTCCGTTCACCGTCGTCGAGCACGTCACCGGGCGGGTGATCCGCACGACCGAGGACCTCGCCACCCTGAGCGACGACGAGATCGAATCGTGCACCGGCGAGCTCGTCCGCGTGCTCGCCGCCCTGCACTCGGTGGACTACGAGGCCGTCGGCCTCGGAAACCTCGGCCGCCCCGACGGGTACGTCACCCGGCAGGTGAAGTTGTGGGCCGGCCAGTGGGACCGGGTCAAGACCCGCGACATCGACGACCTCGATCGGCTCCACGCCGCCCTCGCCGACGCGATCCCCGCGTCGTCGGCGGCGTCGATCGTGCACGGCGACTACCGGATCGACAACACCATTCTCGATCCTGCCGATGCCGGAAAGATTGCGGCGGTGGTGGATTGGGAACTGTCCACGCTCGGTGACCCGCTCACCGACGTCGCCCTGATGTGCGTGTACCGCAACCCCGCGCTCGATCAGGTGCTCGGCGAATCCGCCGCGTGGACGAGCCCGCGCCTGCCGTCGGCCGACGACCTCGCACAGCGCTACGCGGTGGCGACGGGCCGCGAACTCGCCCACTGGAACTTCTACATGGGCCTGGCGAACTTCAAGCTCGCCGTCATCGCCGAGGGCATCAACCACCGCTGGCGCGTGGGGGCGACCGTCGGCGACGGCTTCGACCGGGCAGGGGAGGCCGTACCGGTCTTCGCGGCCGCCGGCCTGGAGGCACTGCGGGGAGGCGCAGCGTGACAACCGATCTCGTGAACCCCAGCGCCCTGGTCACCGGCGCATCCCGCGGCATCGGGCTCGGTGTCGCCACCCGCCTCGCGGAGCAGGGCTACGGTCTGACCCTCACCGCGCGCGACGAGGCGCGGCTCGACGCGGTGGCCGCCGGCCTGCGCGACGCCGGTGCGCCCGAGGTCCGGGTCGTCGCCGCCGACCTCGGCGACCCGGACACCGCGGCACGCGTCGTCGCGGCGCACGAGGAGACGTTCGGCAGCATGCGGGCGCTCGTGCTCAACGCCGGCGTCGGCACCGCCGGCACCATCGCCGAGTTCCCGATGCGGCGCTTCGGCAAGACGGTGTCCGTCAACTTCGAGACCCCCTTCGCCCTGATCCAGGCATCGTTGCCGCTGCTGCGCAAGGCCGCGACCGCCGCCCCAGGCCGCGGTGCGAAAGTGGTTGCGCTGTCGTCGATCACCGGCGTCTACGCCGAGGTCGGCCTGGCCGTGTACGGTGCGACGAAGGCGGCGCTGATCTCTCTGGTCGAGACGCTCAACGCCGAGGAGTCCGGCAACGGTGTCAGCGCGTCCGCGATCGCACCCGCCTACGTCGACACCGACATGTCCGACTGGATCAAGGACCGCATCCCCGCCGAGGAGATGCTCGAGGTGAACGACGTCGTCGAACTCGTCGACGCGGTGCTGCGGCTGTCCTCCCGTGCGGTGCTGCCGCGCCTGGTGCTCAGCCGGGCCGGGACGGACGCCTACCGGGCGTGAGCTCTCACCGGCCGTCCGCGAGCGCGCGGACGGCCGGGCTGGTCGCGTGCCGGACGAACGCGCAGTCCGCGAGGCGTTCGGCCGCACCGAGGGTGAGCGTCATGTCGACCGAGTCGGCGAGCCGGTAGGGCCGGCTCTCGACGACGGAGCCGAGGACGCGGCGCAGCCGGGACACCTCCGCCCGCACCGCGACGGCGTGGTCCGGGTCGCCGTAGATGCCGTTGCTCACCTCGGTCACCGTCATTCCCTGCGGCCCCCGCAGGTGCAGCAGGAGCAGGATCTCGGCGTGCCGGGCGGACAGCGGGCTGCGCCACGCCGAGTCGGCGCCGCTGACGACGACCGTCGGCGTGCCGGACAGGTCCAGTTCGATCGCCATCCGCGCCGGGCCACCCGCTGGCCGGATCAGCCAGCCGTGCGCGAGCTGCTCCGGCACGCACAGGCCCAGGCCGGGCACGCTCAAGGTCCGCTCGGACGTCGGCGCCGCCACGCGCTTGGTGGCCGCAACGCCCGACGCGTGCGCCACCCACCCGTGCTCGTCGACGAGCAGCAGCGGCCCGCTCATCGAGGCGAGCACCGGCGCCGCGGCCGTGCGCAGCCGTTCGAGCCGGTTCTCGTGCAACCGCCACAGCTGCGCCTCGGCGAGCCGCACCGCCGTCTCGACGAGCGCGCTGATGGTGGGATGGATGGTCAGGGCGGGGCCGCTCACGTCGACCACGCCGAGCAGTTCCCCGGTGCGCGGATCGTGGATCGGTGCCGCGGTGCAGTACCAAGGGTGCTGGGACTGCTCGAAGTGCTCGGCGGAGAACAGCTGTACCGGGGCGGCCTCGGCGAGGGCCGTCCCGATCGCATTGGTCCCCACGGTCGCCTCCGTCCACCGGGCGCCCTCGCTGAATCCGAGGCTGTCGGCGCGGCTGCGCACCTTGGCCGACCCGGCCCGCCACAGCACGATCCCGTCCGCGTCGGTCACGACCATCAACATGTGCGACGCCTCGGCCACGGAGCACACCACCTGCTCGAGGTCGCCGATCACCCCCGACAGCGGGGAGTTCCGCCGGCGCCGTTCGACCTCGGCGAGCGGCAGCAGGGCGCGGGCGTTGCTGCCGTCCGGAGCCAGCCCCGCGACGAGCACCCGGGACCAGGACCGGGCCACCACCGACCGCGGCCGCAGCGGCGACCGGCCGCCGCCGATGACCGCATCGTGCATGCGCGCCAGCTCACGCGCGTATCGATGCAGGTCGGTGCCGGGTTCGATGGCGCTGAAGTTGCCCACTGTCTCCGTCTCTCGTCGGTCGGGTTGCGGTGAGCATATGCCGAATTGTGTGGCCGGCACCACACCCGTCGCGCGGCGGCGCCGCGGCGCAACGCACTGCAACACTTGTTGCGGCGACGCCGGCGCTGTGTTCTGGATCACGCGCCGGCCTCGGTAGCGGCGCACCCGGATGGTCCCGCGTCGGACATGGCCGAACAGGTCCGACGCCCGTACAGCGAGGAGATCGACCCATGAAGGCAGCCCGCTTCCACGGCCCCGGGGACATCCGGGTCGAGGATGTCCCCGAACCGGCGACCCGGCCCGGAACCGTCAAGGTCGAGGTCGAGTGGTGCGGTATCTGCGGCACCGACCTGCACGAGTACCTCGAGGGCCCGATCTTCGCCCCGCCCGCCGACGCACCGCACCCCATCACCGGCGAGACCGTGCCGATCACCCTCGGTCACGAGTTCGCCGGTGTCGTCGCGGAAGTGGGCGACGGCGTGGACGACGTGCGGGTGGGCGACCGGGTGGTCGTCGAGCCGTACATCATCTGCGGCCGCTGCGACGCCTGCCGCAACGGCCGCTACAACGTGTGCAGCACACTGGGATTCGTGGGCCTGTCCGGATACGGCGGCGGCTTCTCGCAGTACGTCGTCGCCGAGCGGCGCTGGATTCATCCGCTCGGCGAACTCGGCACCGACGTCGGCGCCCTCGTCGAACCGCTCGCCGTCGCGTACCACGCCGTGCGGCTCTCGGGTGCGCGGCCGAGCCACTCGGCGCTCGTGTTCGGGGCCGGGCCGATCGGGCTCGTCACCACCTCGGCGCTGCGCGCGGCGGGCGTCGAGCAGATCATCGTCGTCGAACCGGCCGAGGTGCGGAAGAAGAAGGCCGAGCCGGCCGGGGCGGACCACATCATCGACCCGCGCGACGGCGACGTCACCGAGCAGGTGCTGGAGCTGACCGGCGGCCGTGGCGCCGACGTCTCCTTCGAATGCGCCGGCATCGACGCGGTCCTGAAGACCGCTATCCAGTCCACCCGGGCGGGCGGCACGTGCGTGAACGTCGCGATCTGGGGCCACGAGGCGAGCGTTGCCATGAACGACCTCGTCTTCCGCGAGGTCAACCTGCTCGGCAGCCTCGCCTACGCGAACGATCATCCCGCCACGATCGAGATGATCGCCTCCGGCAAGGTCGACCCCTACCAGTTCATCACCGGCCGGATCGGGCTCGACGACATCGTCAAGGACGGCTTCGAGGAACTGATCACCAACAAGGAGGAGAACGTCAAGATCCTCGTCCAGCCGTGATCGTCAGTCGTCGTCGCCGTTCTCCTTGTCCTCGCCGCGACGGCGCAGGAAGTTGAATCCCGGGACGCCGACGATCGCTTGCCGCACGTCCTTCGCGACGCCCAGCAGCTCGTGGATCTCCGGGGCGACGCTCTCGAGCGTGCCCAGGATCGGCATCAGGGCCGTCATCCGGTCCGCGAGCTCCGGCAGCTGATCGAGCAGGACGACGGCCGCGTGGACCTCCTCGGCGCTGAGTTCCTCGATGAACTGGCCCGCGAGCGGCGCGGCCCGCGTCGCCATCGGCGCGTAGGTGTCGAGCAGTTCGCCGGCCGCGTCGGACGTGCGGCCGGCGGACGACACCACATCCTGCGCCCGGTGGGCCACGGCCGCGGCGTCGCCGACCACCGTCGAGCTGCTGTCGATGACCTCGTCGACCCGGCCGACGGCGGCGCGGGCGTCGGTGACGACCTCATCGATGCGCGCGACGATCGCGCGGGCGTCGGTGACCACGTCGTCGACGCGGGCGACGAGCGCCTCGGTGGCCTCGAACAGGCTCGTGACCCGCCCGGGAACTGACACCGCGAACTCGGCGACCTCCACGGTCCGGTCCAGGGCGATGCGGGCGGCTCCGAGGGGCGCGGCGAGAAGCGACATCATGTGCTCATCCTGCCGGACGGGTGACCCTGCCGGTGTCATCGGGGAGCAGCCCTCCGCTAGCCTCTCCACTGCGGCCCGACGGACTTCCGCTGCGATGAGCGGTCCCGGACATGTCCCCACCCGCACGACTGAATTCGTGCTGCCCAGGGGACCTGACCGTGACGCTGCTTCGTACATCTGCCCGCCGGATCGCCGAGTTGGATCGGCCCGATTCGCTGGCGGAGCAGTTGTTGGAGCAGATGCTGTTTCGCACCGGTCATCGTCCCAGTCAGGCCGAACAGAAGTCGTGGAGCCGAAGCCTGCCGGTGCTTGCGCAGGATCTCGTCGATGCCGGCCTCGGCGATGTCGAGATGCTGCTCGAGTACCATCTGCCGCTCACCTCGCAGCGTGCCGACGTGGTGCTCGCCGGCACTCATCCGGCCACCGGGGCCGTGTCGTATGTCGTGGTGGAGCTGAAGCAGTGGTCGGCCGCGCGGCGCTTCGAAGACAATCCCGAACTCGTCGAGGTGGCGGGAATGCCGGGCGGGCCGAGGCTGCATCCCGTCGCGCAGGTCAAGGGGTACTGCGACTACCTGAGCGATTTCGCGCACGCTGTCGCGGATCAGCCCGATGCCCTCGCGGGACTCGCGTATCTGCACAACGCCACCGATCCGTCCGCGGTGGCGGAGCTGCGCGCCTATCCGGGCGGGATCACCGGCCGGTTGTTCACCGCCGCCGACCGCGGCGACATGATCGACTTTCTCCGCACCCGGCTCGCCCCGGTGTCCGGGCACACCGCAGGCGACACACTCTTGAAGTCCGCGGTCGCACCGTCCCAGCAGCTGCTGAAGGTCGCCGCCGCCGAGGTGCGCGACCGGCCGCAGTTCCATCTGCTCGGCAATCAGCAGTTGGCCGTGGACCTGGTGCTGCACGAGGTCGAGATGTCCCGCGCCGCGGACCGCAAGCGCGTCGTCATCGTCACCGGGGGACCCGGCAGTGGCAAGAGCGTGATCGCGCTGTCCCTGCTCGGCGAGCTGGCCCGCCGTGGCCGCACCGTCCTGCATGCCACCGGGTCGCGTTCGTTCACCCAGACCCTGCGCAAGGTCGCCGGGGCGCGCGCCCCGCGGGTGCAGAAGATGTTCAAGTACTTCAACCAGTTCATGTCGGCCGAACGCAACGGCCTCGACGTGCTGATCCTCGACGAGGCGCACCGAATCCGTGAGACCTCCGTCGATCGGTACACCCGCGCCGAGCTGCGCACCGATCGACCGCAGATCGACGAACTCATCTCGGCGGCGCGCGTCCCGGTGTTCCTGCTCGACGAGCACCAGGTGGTGCGGCCGGGTGAACTCGGCTCGCTCGAACAGATCGAGCGCTACGCCGCGACGCTCGGACTCGAAACCCATCACGTGCACCTCGGGGAGCAGTTCCGCTGCGGAGGCAGCGAGGAGTACGTGCTGTGGGTCAAGCGTCTGCTCGGTCTCGTCGAGGGTGGCCCGGTGCGGTGGTCGGGGGATCCGCAGTTCGCGGTGCGCGTGGCCGATTCCCCGGAGGAGCTCGAGTTCCTGCTCGAGCAGCAGCGCGACCGCGGATACTCGGCACGCATGACGGCGGGGTACTGCTGGCCGTGGAGCAACCCCGACAAGGACGGCCGTCTCGTCCCGGATGTGCAGATCGGCGCGTGGGCACGGCCGTGGAACAGCAAGAGCGAACGCCGCACCGGCGACGCGCCGCCGGCCGCACTGTGGGCCACCGAGGACGGGGGTTTCGGGCAGGTCGGCTGTGTCTACACCGCGCAGGGTTTCGAATACGACTGGAACGGCGTCATCCTCGGACCGGACCTGGTGTGGCGGGACGGAGGATTCGTTTCGGTCCGTACGGCCAACAAGGATCCCGACTTCAGAAATGCGAAGAAGATCAGCGATATTCGATTCGATCGTCTGGTGCGAAACGTGTACAAGGTTCTCCTGACGCGGGGCATGATCGGCACCGTCATCTATTCCACCGACGAGCCGACTCGCGAGGCGCTGAGAAGGCTGATTCCCGAGGGAAATTGACACTACGCCGGGAGAGGCCGCGATCCGATCGCGTGTGGTTCGGCGACGGGACGCCGCATCACCGCCTACCGAGAGGAAATCGTGATCACCGCTTGGGCGATGAGCCGGTGGCGATCGTCTCCCGGGGTGTTCGAGTCGCTCCGCGAGACCGTTTACCTGATGCGCTCACCAGCGAACGCCCGGCGTACGCTCGATGCGATGGAACGGCGGGATTCAGGCGAGAGGCAGCCGCACGAGCTGCTCGATGGTGACGACTGACCGTGTCGCGGTAGATGTGAGGGTCGCCGGCCTCTTGTGAAGCACCGGAACCCGGCGCACGCTGGACGTATGGCAGTCGCACCGAAGATTGCGGTGGCGGGCGCGGCGACGGCCGTGGTCTACGGGAGCCTCGTGCGCCCCCGGCTCGTGCGGTGGGGCGCCACCGACGAGGAGATCAGCGGGCCGTTCCCCGGCGCCGACCTGGTTCCCGACGGGGAGCGATCGGGGGCGATGGCCGTCACCATCGACGCGCCGCCCGAGCAGGTCTGGCCGTGGCTGGTGCAGATGGGCTGGGACCGCGGTGGGTGGTACTCCTGGGATCACCTGGACAATGCCGGTCGCCCGAGCGCCCGGGAAGTGCATCCGGAATGGCAGGACATCCGGCCCGGCGACCAGCTGAAGTACTGGGCGCCCGGCGCGGGACCGATGGACGCGTACAAGGTCGCGCGGATCGAGCCGAACCGTTTCCTCGGGCTGTACGGGCTGATCGATCTGCGGGGCCGCACCCTCGACCCCGGGCAGCCGCGACCGTCCGGCTATCTGGAAGGACTGTGGGGCTTCCAGCTGAAGGAGCTGCCCCGCGGGCGCACCCGCCTCGTCATCAGCGGATATCAGGCGGGCCGACCGCGATGGATTACGCGCCTCGTCTACTCCGGAATCTTCCCCCCGGTCGTGTGGATCATGCAGGCGCGCATGCTGGTGGTCCTCAAAAGAAGAATCGAAAATAACTCGCGGGCAACAGATTCGAACACGGCGACAGGAGAGGCGCGAGGACGCGACTCGCGTGGTCCTTCGTCGGCGGTGGTGAAATGGCGCGGCAGCCTGCACCGCGTCCGGCCCGGCCGGGTCCCGATCCGGGACACCTCCCTCTACGTCGACGTGGTCGGGCAGGGACCTCCGTTGGTGGTCATGCACGGCGGACCGTCGGCGGACATGTGGACGATGCAAGCCTTCCGGCAGTGCGCGGACCGGTTCACGTTGGTGTTCTACGACCACCGCTGCAACGGGCGCTCAATCGGTGCACCCGTCGAAACGATGACGTGGGAGAACCTCACCGCGGATGCCGACGCCCTGCGCGAGAGTCTCGGTTTCGAGCGGTGGGCGGTGCTCGGGCATTCGTTCGGCGGGCAGGTCGCGCTCGAGTACGCTCTGCGCTACCCCGAGCGGGTCTCGCATCTCGTGCTGCTCGACACCGGCGCCGACAGTCACTGGGAGCGCCAGAACGTTCCGAAGGTGCTCCTCGAACGCGGCTACAGCCGGGAGAAGGCGGAGCTGGCGCGGCGGTGGTTCACCGGCGAGTTCACTCCCCGCGAGTACTTCCCGATCTTCGCGCAGATCGGGGACGCATACTTCTACCGTTCCGGCCTCGACATACTGGCTCGCGAGCTGAGCAGCGGAGCGTGGCGTTCGAGGCTGCGGCCGGCGCCGCTCATCTTCGCCGGCCGGCATCTGCTGAAGGACTGGACGGTCACCGATCGTCTCGGTGGGATCACCGCGCCCACGCTCGTCGTGGCCGGGCGCGAGGACTTCGTGTTCCCGCCGGAGTGCCAGCGGGAGCTGGCCGCCGGCATTCCCGGTGCGCGCCTTCGGATCATCGACCGGGCCGGGCACAACCCGCACGACGAGCAGACGGCCGAGGTCGTGCGGGCACTCGAAGACTTCCTGGGTGCCGACATTTCCGCCGGATAGATCGCGCGCCTCGGTTGTGGCGTAGGTGAACGTGCCGCGGCGCAGGACGCTTCGAGGAGACGGACGCCCTGCGGGCGACTGTCCTCGACCGAGCGGAGACCCTACGGGTCCCTGAGTCTTTCGGCCCCTTCCCCAACGCTGCCCGGTCGCCATACCCCGATAGACCTTCTCGGCCAGCACTTTCGGCCCCACGTCGCGGGCGACGTGCGGCTGTGCTGGACCCGAACGAACGTGTCGACCCGCGCGATCAGGTGCCCCGCCACCAGCTACGGGGACAAAGGTACTGGTGCCCAGTCGGTTTCGAGCACGACGAAGTCGCGCTCGCAGCGTCCGTGCGCTGACGTCGGACCACGGGAGAGTAGCGACGTGGACCGGTGTGTCTCGGTTACCGTTGCGCACACCGGGAACAGCGATGCACGACGAGCCCCTCGAAGCCGAGGGGCTCGTGCGTCAGGACGTCGACCGGGCGCGGCGGTGTGAGATCGGCGCGACGGAACGTGCGCGCGGTTGCGGATACACGCCCCTGCCGGGCGTGTGGATAGACTCCACCCTACGGTGCATGACAGCTCTTTTCTGTCGTGTGCCCAGACCCCGGTGCGGTGCTGCAACACCTGCCGGGGTCGACCTGTTCTCAGGCCAGTGGGAGGGATGGTGGCACGGCCGACGCGTGCCGTCAACTCGAACGCGCGTTCGGATTCTGGGGCGCGCGTGGCGAAATCCGAAGAGAGTCCGGCGCGTCGAGCACGCCCGAGGTGGGACGCCCGGCGATGGTAGGGCGTGGCGTCAATTTTCCGATATGTCCTTCTTGTCGTCGGCGGGTTCACTGCGGGGCTGGTGCTGGCTGCCCCGAGCGTCGACACCTATCCCTTGGCCGACGGGTTGCTGCCCGGCCCGGTGTTCACATCAGACGTTGCTGCCGCCGCAGCCGGGGGGCTCGCGGCGCTGGCCGTGGCGACAGCGATTCGCCGGCGCGTGCTCGCGACCGCCCTGGTCGGCGCGATGGTCGTGGCCGTCGTCGCGCTGCCGGGAGGGTGGCGGTTCGACATGTACGTCGCGACGATCGGTGCGGGCCTGCTGCTCGGCGCGCTCGTCGTGCTGGGCGCCGGGAAGCTGCACGCCGCCCTGGCCGGAGCGGTGGTGGCCGGGCTGCTGACGGCCGAGCCGCTCGGGCAGTTCCGAGAGCTGGACTCGGCGCCTCAGCGGTACGCGTCCTACCTGGCAGCGAGCGTTCAGCCGGTCAATGCCGTGTGGCTGTCGCTGGCGATCGTCACCGCCGTCGCGGCGGGGGTGGTCGCGCTGACCGCCGGAAACGACGAGGCGCCGGTCGCCGCACCCCGGGCGCGTGGGCGGGAGGTGGCCGTCGGCATCGGTGTGCCGATCCTCGGGGTGGGGCTGTACTGGTCGTTCCACCACGCGCTGTTCTCCCTGCACGACCTCGGGGAGGGTCGGTGGCTGTGGGGTCTGGTGGCGGTGCCGGTGCTCATCGCCGCGGCGCTGTGGCTGCGGAGACGGACAGGGGCGGTGCTCCTGGCGGCGACGGCCGTGGTCGTCGCCGCGGGCGGCACCGTCTCGTGGTCGCCGGCGGTGTGGCCGGCGCTGCTGATCGCGCCTGCCCTCGTGGCCGTCGGCGCGTGGCTGGGTCGCCGCCGGCCGATGCCCGTGGTGGGCGTCGGCCTGCTCGCGCTCGCCGCGGCTGCCGGGATCTTCGATCGTCCCCCTTGGGACAACGCGAATTTTGTGGCGACCATCCTCGTGGTGCCGTTCGCCGCCGCGTACACGATCGTCGCGTCACTGCCGTCGACGGCGCCCGTGACCGCCACCTCGCTGGCTCTGCCGTCGGTGCTGGCGCTGCCGCTGGTCGCCCAGTTCGGGTGGACGGCCTACACTCCGCTCACAGACGACGCAGCCGGGTGGAGTCCGGGTGCGTGGACGTGGACGTCGGTGGGCGCGTCGACCGCCGCCATCCTGGCCTGCGGTGCGGCGATGGTGTGGCTACGGCATCGCGGGACGAGCGAGGACATCGGAACCTGACCGGGACGTTCGCTGAGGAAACGAGTGCTGCGAGAATCCGAGCATGCCTGACTCCATGCGCGGATACTTCACCGAATCGGACGGCACGTACCTTCCCACGAAGTACGCCGTCAGCCCCTGGTCGTCGACGATGCTGGCCGGACCGTGCGTGACCGGCCTGCTCGCCCGGGAACTCGACAAGGACCACGGTCCCGACGGGTTCGTCCCCGCCCGGCTCACCGTCGACCTGTTCAGGCCGGTGCAGAACGCGCCCGTCCGGTTCGAGACGACCCGCGTGCGAGACGGCAACCGCATCCGCGTCGCCGACGCCTACCTGATCCAGGGCGACGACGTCACCGCCCGCGGGACCGTCGTCTACCTGCGTCCATCCGAGCAGCCGCCGGGCACCGTCTGGACCCGTGACGAGCACCCGACGCCGCCCGCCGAAGCACTCGACGGCCCGGAGGCGGGATTCGCACCCACCTGGTTCGGCAGCGACGCGCACCCTGAGGGCTGGTCGCAGGTGCGGTCCGAGCATCAGAACGCGAGCCGGAAACGCATGTGGTCCCGGCAGATTCCGGTGATCGTGGGGGAGGAGATGTCGCCGTTCGTGCGGACCGCGGTCGTCGGCGAGGGCACCAGTTTCATGGCCAACTGGAGCGACGAGGGCGTCGGCTTCATCAACGGCGACCTCACGCTGACCCTCTCGCGGCTGCCCGTCGGCACCGAGGTCGGCGTCGAAGCCGATCACCACCTCAGCGCCGCCGGCGTCGCGGTGGGCACGTCGGTGCTGTTCGACCGGTTCGGTCCGTTCGGGACGGGCGCCGTCACGTGCCTGGCGAACGCTCGTCGTCAGGTGAACTTCGGTTGAGCGGCACTGTGCCGAGCGCGCAGTTCTCGTGGACGTTGCCCGGCGTGTCGTCACGAGAACTGCACATCCGAGCGAACCCGTGACTCCCCGCGGGGCATGGGCCGCGTCCGGCCCACATCGCTTCAAGCGATAACAAAATCTGTTATCGTGATGTCGTGGCCGTCGGCTTCGGTGACTTCGTTCGCATCCGGCGGGGGATTCTGGGTCTCTCGCAGCGGGAGCTCGCCGAGCGCTCCGGCATCAAGCAGCCTCTGATCGCCGCAATCGAGACCGGACGACGGCAGCCGTCCGAGCCGGCCCGTTCGGCGCTGACGGCAGCCCTGCCCGTTCGCCCCTCCGAGGCTCTGGCAGCCCGACGTGAAGTAGTGCGCGAACTCTTCGCCGAGGCGGGACTGCCGAACCCGAGGGTGTTCGGATCTGTGGCGCGCGGCGACGACGACTTCGCCTCGGATATCGACCTCATCGTGGATTTCAGCGATCGCCACGACATCGTCGACCTCCTCGGGTTGCAGCAAGCATTGGAAGACCTGCTCACCGTGCGGGTCGAGATCGTCGACGGGCGAGCCGGGGGGCGCGTGGGGGACCGGGCCCGGGAGGAAGCCGTGGCGCTGTGACATCGGAGAAGCTGTGACGTCGGAGGAGAATGCGGACGAGCGTGTTCGCCGTCGTTTACAGGACCTTGCCGACTTCGCGGCGGATGCCGCCTACACGGTGGGACTCGGTCTGGATGCCTACCTGGAGGACAGTCCCTACGGGCGCGTGCTGCGGAACAACGGTCGGCACATCCTGATCCAGGTGGCCACGGTCGTCGAGAAGCTGCCGGAGACGTTCAAGTCCGAGTTCCCCGGCGTCGACTGGGTGGCGATCGGACGGATGCGAAACCTGATCGCGCACCACTACGACAAGGTGAACGACCGTCTCGTCTACTCCGCCTTGGCGACCCGGATCCCCGAACTGAGCGCCACGCTGGGGCTGGGGCGCTGAGCTCGGTTCTCCTCCGCTCACCTCGCAGGCTGGACAACGCCGGACATCGACAACCGTCGCTTTCGTTGTCGATGTCCGGAGCAGGTGTGGAGGGACGGGCGTAACGCCCTGAGGCGCGACAGGACGCCGAAGCGTGCGGTTGTCGTCGTCGCTACGGCGCCCCGAACCCGTAGGTGAAACTGCCCGTCGTCCAGTTCATCGTCGCGTGGTACTTGTACCCGCTCATCGTGCCGTCGCCGTTGTCCTCGGTCGCGACGAAGCACTCGAACACCGTCGTCGTCTCGGTGAGGTTGTCGGTGGACCCGCCGTTGACGGGTGAGCAGGTCACCTCGATCACCGGCCCGTCGAACATTCCGTTGTCGATGTGCTTGCTCGCCATCTGCTCCACACTCGACTCGATCTCAGAGACGGATCGCGCGCGGGAGGCGCGCTCGGCGTTGTCGCGCTGCTGCTGCGCCGCCTTCTCGGCGGCCAGGCGTTCCGCTTCGCGCTGTGCAGCTTCCTCTGCCGCCGCGACCTGTGCCGCAACCTGGGCGTCGTGATTGAGCTTCCAGGTGAGCGCCCCACCCCCCACGGCGAGCAGCAGGACTGCCAGCACGATCAGGAGCGGCTTCTTCCTGATTCGGCGCTTCTTGCCGTCGACGGCGCCGGAACCAGGGAAGTCCAGCCACCGGGTGCCGTCCAGTAACGCTGGCCCCCGTTCGGACCGGGGTACCAGCCGGCGGGTGCGGGCGTCTTGTCGTCCGACATCGTCATGCCCTTCTTGAACTGTCCGGCCGGACAACCGGCGGGATCTACTTCACGACCCTGCAGAAATTCGGGCGCAGCCGTGACGAACGCGAATCCGGCCACAGCCACCCCCTCCTCTCGGCCCGGCGCAACATCATCGTCATCGTCGACGAGGCGCACCGCAGCCACTACGACAACCTCGACGGCTACGCGCGTCACCTGCGCGACGCGCTGCCGCACGCGACCCTCATCGCCTTCACCGGCACGCCCGTCTCGTTCGAGGACCGGGACACCCGGGCGGTGTTCGGCGACTACATCGACGTCTACGACCTCACCCGTGCGGTCGAGGACGGCGCCACCGTCCCGGTCCACTTCGAAAGCCGGCTGGTCAAGGTTGCGTTCGCCGGCGACGTGACCGAGGAGCAGATCGACGCGTCCGCCGACGAACTCACCGTCGGACTCGACGACACCGACCGCGACCGCATCGAGAAGTCCGTCGCGGTCGTCAACGCCGTCTACGGCGCGCCGGCCCGGCTGCACAAGCTCGCCGCCGACCTCGTCGAACACTGGGAGAGTCGCCGCGAGCAGATGGCCAAATTCGTCGGGTCCGACGACAACCCCACCGCGCCCGGCAAGGCCCTGATCGTGTGCGCGACCCGCGAGATCTGCGCCAATCTCTACGACGAGATCGTCGCACTGCGCCCGGATTGGCACTCGGGCGAGATCTCCAGCGGGCGAATCAAAGTCGTCTACTCGGGAACCGCGGCCGATCAGCCGCCGATCGACAGGCATGTGCGCCGCGACTCGGCGAACGCCGCGATCAAGAAGCGGCTCAAGGACATCGACGACGAGCTCGAAATCGTCATCGTCAAGGACATGCTCCTCACCGGCTTCGATGCGCCGCCGCTGCACACTCTCTATCTCGACCGGCCGTTGAAGGGTGCGCTGCTCATGCAGGCCCTCGCCCGGGTCAACCGCACCTTCCGCGGCAAACGCGACGGGCTGCTCGTGGCCTACGCGCCCGTCGCCGACAACCTCGCTGAGGCGCTGGCCGAGTACACGGCGACGGATCAGGAGACCAAACCGCTGGGCCGGCCGATCGAGGAGTCCGTCGACGCCGTCAAGAACCTGCTCACGGTGCTCGTGAACATGCTGCACGGTTTCGACTGGCGGTCGCGCCTCCGGTCCGCCACCGGACCGCGTGGCTATATCGAAGCCGTGCTCGCCACCGTGAACTACCTGCGCGACCCGAAGCTTCCCGAGAACCGGGTGCCGGAAGGGGACGAGACCCTGGCGGCCCGCTTCCGGAAATTCTCCTCCCAACTGTCCCGCGCCTGGGCGATCTGCGGCACTCATCCCGATCTGGGAGGGCTGGCCGCCGACGCGAAGTTCTTCGAGGAAGTCCGCGTCTACATGGCGAAGTTCGACGCCGAGGATCGGCAGGCGCGGGGGCTCGCTGTTCCGGAGGACGTGCGGCGTGCCTTGCGTCAGCTCATGGCCGCCTCGGTCGAATCCGGCGAGGTACTCGACATCTACGACGCCGCCGGCATTCCGCGACCGTCGCTCACCGAACTCAATGCGGAATTCCTGGCACGGGCCGAACATGCGAAGAACCCGAACCTCGCGATCGAGGCGCTCCGCAAGCTCATCAACGAGGAAGCGCGAAAGGTTGCACGGCACAATCTGGTACGTCAGCGAGCGTTCTCACAACGTCTGCAGGAACTGATGAACAAGTACACCAACTCGCAGCTCACCTCCGCGGAGGTGATCGCCGCGCTGGTCGAGGTCGCGCAGGAGGTGCAGGCCGAGGGCGACCGCGGCCGCCGCTTCGATCCGCCGCTGGACTGGCACGAACTCGCCTTCTACGACGCCGTGGCCCAGAACGAATCCGCCGTCACCGAGCAGGGCGACGACGTGCTCGCCCAGATCGCCCGGGAACTCGTCGCTGTCATGCGTCGCGACGTCAGGACCGACTGGCGCGTGCGGGCGGACGCCAAGGCCAAGTTGCGCTCGCAGATCAAGCGGTTGCTCACGCGGTACAAGTACCCGCCGGACCGGCAGGCAGGCGCGATCAAGCTGGTGCTCGAACAGATGGAGGCGATCGCGCCGACGATGGCTGCGTGAGTGTGCACGCGTCTCGCGTGAGGCAGATGCGGGCACGAACCCCCACGTCCCTGCCAATACCGCAGTGGCGAAGTGGCCGCTCGGGGCGAGGCCGTCGGATCACCGCGTCGACCCGTCAGGGTCGTGTGTTCCCCGGATCGATGGGCTGCCCGAGACCGGTGGCACGCCCGGTTCGGTCGCGTTGCAGTTGCCATGTCACCTGGTAGGCCATCCGTCCCACACCGCCTTCGCGCACATAGGCTTTCGCGCGCATCACCAGTACGAACGGGCTGCCCTGGATGCCCGTGAACTGGCGTTGTTCCAGGCCGACGACGGCGGAGTCGACCGCGAGGATCGCGCCCGTATCTCGAACGTGCAGGCTCGTCATCGAGGCGCTCACCATCGGCACGGCCACATCCTGGCGGGCGAACGTCTGGATGGTGTCGTCGGCGTAGGGGACGAACGAGAGGATGTCGACATGCTGGCCGCTGTCCTCGGCCGACAGATCGAACATGAGCCATCCGGAATGGATCATCAGCAGACCATTCGTGCCGGCATCGATCATGTAGGGCACTCGGAGGTGTTGGACAGCATCGATGTCGCGCACCCGAAGTCGGACGGTCATGTGTACTCCTGAGGAAGGGGCTGGGGCATTACCACCATCCCGCCGGGGCTTCCGGACGGTAACCCACCCCAGGGCTTCGGTTCGTCCCCCCTGCCCGCCGCCGGGCACTCCGGTCGGTGCGGGCGGACGCCGTGCCGGTCAGGGTGCGGGGGAGTGGCCCCGCCCCCGGGCAACCCGGCGGACGAGCAGCGTCGCGGCGGCGACGGCGCCCGCTCCCTCGGTCCACAACCTCGGGTTCGTCGCCGGCGGCCGCTTCCGGGCGGACAGCGGCATCAGCTCGAAGTGCACGGACATGTCGTCCGTTCCGGGCTCGCGCCCGAACACGACCCGGCTGGAGCCCAGCCCGTCGCCGAGGTCGAACCGGAACGCGTACGGATCGGCCGGGTCGTCGGGGTGCAGCGGCAGGCCCCGGTAGAGCGGAGGCAGCGGGGTCAGGAACCGGAGCAGGAGTTCGCCGCGACGGACGAAGACCTCGACGCCGGCGCCGATCATGGCCCGGACGCGGGTGTCCGTGAGCCGGCCGGGTAGGTAGTACCACCCGCAGATCTCGGACCAGACCTCGGGGCGCTGCGGAACGTCGGTGCGGATCTTCTCGCCCGGAACGCCGAGCACGGACCCGAGCAGCGTCCCGGTTTCCACCGGCAGCCACATCACGGCCCGGTGCGCTCCGTTGGTGAAGGCGAGGATCCCGACGCCGTCGCCCGGGGCGACGGTGATCTGCGAGTTGAAGCCGGGCAGAATGCCCTGGTGCTCGGCCACGTGGTGGCCGCCCACGTCGCCGCGGAAGAAGGTCAGGCCGACGCCGGGCAGCCGCGAATCGGCCTGGTACTGGGGCGCGAACATGGTGGCGAGCGTCGCGGGTTCGAGCACCGATCCGTGCTCATTGGCGCCGCCGCCCAGCAGCGCCGCGACGTAGCGGGCCATGTCCGTGGGTGTCGAGTACGCCGCGCCGGCTCCCGCCGTCACCGGTTCCCGTTCGGGGACCGCCCTGGGGCCGCTCGAGCGCAGGGTGTAGCCGGTCGCGATCCGTGCGGCGTCCAGGTCGGCCCGGACGAGGCTGGTGCTCGTCATGCCGAGGGGTTCGAAGACGTGCTCGCGCAGGTAGCGGTGCAGCGGCTGCCCGGTCATGTCCTCGACCATCTGGCCGAGCGTCGCGTGCGAGTGGTTCCCGTACCGGAACCTGGTGCCGGGCTCCGCGTCGATGCGCAGTCTTCCTCGGTAGTGCTCGGCCAGGGATCGTGGCCGTCCGGGCTCGATGTTCTCCCCGAAATTCGGTCGGAGCGCGCCGGACGCCGGCGCCACCTCGCCGAGTCCCGCGGTGTGGGTCAGCAGGTGGCGCACCGTCGCGGGCCGCCAGCCGGACCGCGCGGGGACCAGCCGGAAGGCGCGCAGATAGTCGGCGGCGGGCGCATCGAGGTCGACGAGTCCCCGTTCCCACAGCTGCATGACCGCGATCGCCGTGAACGTCTTGGTGATCGATGCGATCCGGAAGATCGTGTCCTCGGTGACGGGTCTGTTCGACGGGATGTCCGCGACGCCGTGCCCGTGGAAGAACTCCAGCGTTCCGTCGCGGACCACGCCGACCGCCAGGCCGACGGCGGGCCGGCGGTTGAGGATCTCGTCGACGGCGGCCCGCAGCTCGGGCCTCTCGATCTCGGACATGGCTCCCCCCTCGGGCGTCCCGGCTCGAATCGATCGTAGGTGGGTTGCTCGCGTCGCGCCCGAAAGTGCGGTCCGCGCGGGTAAGAACACGCGCGAGAGAACACCGATGGGCGCGGGTGTTCCGGGCCGACGCAGCAACCGGTGCGTGTCTTGCCCACAATCGGCGTTTCCGACTGGGCCTGCGGTGCCATACTCTCTGAATGTCCTTCAGCCGAGCCCTGGCTGGGCTGCCCGGTGTCGTGACGGTACGCCGTTACCGCCGCGAATGGTTGCGCTCGGATGTGACGGCCGGGCTCGTTCTGACCGCACTGCTCATTCCTGCCGGCATGGGCTACGCCGAAGCCGCCGGGCTGCCCGCGTACGCGGGCCTGTACGCGACCATCGTGCCGTTGCTCGCGTACGCCGTCGTGGGACCGTCCAAGATTCTCGTTCTGGGACCGGACTCGTCGCTGGCGCCGCTGATCGCTGCGGCGGTGTTGCCGCTGACCGTGGCCGCGGACCCGGAAAGCGCACTGGTCCTGGCGGGCGTCCTGGCGGTGCTGGTCGGCGTGATCATGATCCTCGGAGGGTTGCTGCGGCTCGGGTTCGTCACCGAGTTGTTGTCCAAGCCGTTGCGCCTGGGCTATCTCAACGCGATCGCGCTCATCGTGATCGTCGGGCAGCTGCCGAAGCTGCTGGGCTTCTCGGTCGACGCCTCGGGCCTTCTCGACGAGCTCGCCGGGATCGTCGGGGCGGTGCTGGACGGCGACGTCGACCCGACGACGGCGCTCGTGGGCGGTGTGTCGCTGGCGGTGATCATCGGGCTCAAGGTGCTGCATTCCAAGGTTCCGGGTGTTCTGGTCGCGGTCGGGGGAGCCATGGTCGTCGCCTTCGCGGTCGACCTCACCGACGACATCGACATGGTCGGTGCCCTGCCACGCGGTATGCCCCTCCCGTCGTTCGGCGGGGTGAGCTGGGATGAGGTGGCCGCGCTCGTGGGACCGGCGGCGGGTATCGCGTTGATCGCCTTCGCCGACTCCGGCGTGCTGTCGCGCACCTTCGCAGCCCGGCGGGGCGAGAACGTCGACGGCAGTACGGAGATGAAGGCGATCGGAGTCGCGAACGTGGCCAGCGGGGTGTTCGGTGGGTTCCCGATCTCGGCCAGCGGTTCCCGTACCCCGGTGGCAGAGGAGAGCGGAGCCCGCACCCAGCTGGCCGGAGTCGTCGGAGCCATAGCGGTGCTGTTGTTCGTTCTGCTCGCACCCGGAGTGACCGCGTATCTCCCCCAGGCCACGCTGGGGGCGGTGGTGATCGTCGCGGCGTGGGCGCTGGTCGACGTACCCGGTGTGGTGCGGATGTGGCGGATGAGCCGCGTCGAGGCGGGTCTGGCCGCGGCAGCGTTCGTCGGCGTCGCCTTGGTGGGGGTCTTGCAGGGCATCCTGGTGGCGATCGGATTGTCCTTCGTGGCAGTGGTCGTGCGGGTATGGCAGCCCTATCGGACGGAGCTGGTCGCCCTTCCGGATCGGGACGGGTTCCACGACATCACCCGGCACCCCGAGGGCCGGCGCATCCCGGGTCTGGTCCTCGTTCGATTCGATGCTCCGTTGTTCTTCGCCAACGGGGAGATGTTCGACAGCTACGTCCGTTCCTTGGTGAACGACTCGGCGTCGCCCGTCGAATGGGTCGTCGTCGCCGCCGAGCCGATCATCGGATTGGACACCACAGCCGTCGACGAAGTGGTCGACCTCGACCGGTATCTGGAGAGCCAGCACGTCAGGCTCGTCTTCGCAGAGATGAAAGGCCCCGTCAAGGATCGGCTCGTGCGCTTCGGTGTGGGTGACCGATTCGATACGTCGCGGTTCTATCCGACGATCGAAGCTGCGGTGAGCGCCTTCGAGCAACGGCGTCGGCGCCACGGCGACGACCGGCCCGAGGGCGACGGCCCGGAAACCTCGTGACGTACCGCGGATCGGTCCGACGAGCGAAGTGCGGCACGTGCCTCCTCGTCGGACCGTCGCGGCGCAGAAGCCGTCATCCGGTCGCGAGAAACGCATCGATGACCGGCACGACCTCGCCGGCTCCGGTGAGCACGTCGATGTGCCCCCCGGAGTGCATATGCAGGGTGGCATGGGGAAGCAGCCGGTGCATGATGCGGGCATTGACGGCGGGAACGATCGGGTCGTCGGTGCCGGCGACCACGAGGACCGGTTGCCGGATCAGCGGCAGCATCGGCAGGCTCGTCCACAGGGCCCCGGCGAGCAGTTGCTGCAGATATCCGGTTCGCGACGTCGTGCGGGGCTGCCTGCCGAGCAGGCCGGCGACCGCGCCGGCGTTCGGGCGGGCGGTACCGCCGTACAGTTCCGCGACGTTCGCCGCGGCCCAGGCGGCGTCGTCGAATCGCCGGCGGGTGAGCATCTTCGCCAAGGTGCGCGGACTGCCCGGGACGGACACTGCCCCGGTGCTGGTGGCGACGAGCACGAGACGCCGGCAGCGCCGCGGATTCTGCAGGGCGAACTGCTGAGCCAGCGCGCCGCCCCACGAGTATCCGACGACGTCGACGACCCGGAAACCGAGGGCGTCGAGGACCCGGCCCACGACCCATGCCAGATACGGGAAGCCGTACGGCACCAGCGACGACGGCGACCCACCGGCGCCGGGTACGTCGAAGCGCACGATCGTCGCCCCCGCGTTCCAGGACTCCACGATCGGACCGAGGATTTCCAATCCGGCGCCGAGACCGTTGCACAACACCACAGGAACTCCGCTCCCGTGGCGCACGCTGACCCGGATCCGGTGGCAGCCGACGCGGACGATCCGCTCCTCGAACCGGGTGTGGTGATCGAGCACGTTTCCGGCGGTCACGTGGAGAGCACAACCATCTCGGCGATACACACCGGTCGTGTCCCACCGTCGATCTCGCAGTTGATCTCGAAGACCACCTCGAGACCTGCCGGCTTGTGCTGAAGTCGAAGCGTCATGATTGTTCCTCGAGATGTGGGGCGTTCTGCCCGGGGAGTGCGGGAGCGGCGTTGTGTCAGGCGTGCCCGGCACAGTCCGATTCGGGCACCCGACCCTGGGAGGACAGTTCCTCGAGGAGGAGTGGCACGCCGATGTTCAGCGAGTGGATGCCGATGGTGGTCGCGAGCTTCAGGACTTCGACGATCTCGCGGGCGGTGACGCCCAGATCGAGTGCGGCTCGTATGTGTCGCCGCAGCCCGGGAGCGTACATGTGGGTGCAGGAGGCATCGACGGCGATGCACAGCAACTGGACGACCTGCGGTGAGAGCACGCCGCTCTGGTACGGCTGCATCGTCGCCGTCAGGTAATGCTCGGTCCATTCGGGATCGAGTTCCTCGATCCCGTCCCACAGCGGGTTCCAGGTGCCCTCCGCCTTCATGCGGTCGACGATGGAAGGAGCCGCACCGGGCGTGTGGGCGGTCATCGGCCGCGAACCTGGTCGACGACGGCCGAGACCAGCTCGCGCTTGAGGATCTTTCCGGTGGCGGTCATGGGCAGGGCCGCGGTGAATTCGACGGACCGGGGGTACTTGTAGCCGGCCATCTGGTCCTTGCACCAGTCGATCAGCTCCGTCTCGGTGATCCGTGCACCCGGTTCGAGGATGACGAATGCCTTGACTTCTTCGCCGTGCCGTTCGTCCGGGACGCCCACGACGGCTGCGAGCGAGACCGCGGCGTGCGTCATCAGTACTTCCTCGATCTCTCGGGGGTAGACGTTGAATCCGCCGCGGACGATGAGATCCTTGGCCCGGTCGACGATGTAGTAGAAGCCGTCCTCGTCGCGCCGTGCGAGATCGCCTGTGCGGAACCAGCCGTCGCGCATCACCTCGGCGGTGGCGTCGGGCCGGCCGAGGTAGCCCTTCATCACGTTGTGGCCGCGGAGTGCGAGCTCCCCGACCTGGTCGTCGCCGAGAACGGGGTTCCAGTGCTCGTCGACGAGCTTGGCCTCGATGCCCCAGACCGGAACACCGATCGAGCCGGGGCGGGGGTCGCGTTCGGGGTCGCTGAAGACCGCCAGCGGCGAGGTTTCGGACAGACCGTAGCCCTCGAGAATCCGCACGCCGAAGCGGCGTTCGAACTGGGCGTGGATCTCCACGGGCAGCGCGGCGCCACCGGAGATCGCGCGCCGCAGGGAGCGGGAGATGCGGTCGACGTCGACGGTGTCGTCGACCGCGCCGAGCAGAGCCCAGTACATGGTCGGCACCCCGGCGAAGACGGTGATGTCCTCGCCGACCATGAGCTCGAGCGCCGCCTTCGCGTCGAACCGCGGCAGGAGCACGAGGGTGGCGCCGACCGACAGGCCGGCATTCATCGTCACGGTCTGGCCGAAGGAATGGAACAGTGGCAGGGTGAGCAGGTAGGTGTCCGGGCGCAGCGGGGTGCTGTCGAACAACCGGTTGGCGGTCAGGGCATTGAGCAGCATGTTCGCGTGCGTCAGTTCCGCGCCCTTCGGCCGGCCGGTGGTGCCGCTGGTGTAGAGGATCACCGCGGTATCGCCGGGCTCGCGAACGACGGTGTCGAATGTGTCCGGACGGGTCTCGACGGCCCGGGCGAGGGTGCCGACGCCGGGGATCGGCGACGACGTGTCCGGGTCCGCGGTGAGGAGAATCATCTCGCGGCATCCGGCGGCGTTGTCGAATCCGGCACGGCCGTATTCGCCCATGGGCAGGTCGTCGGTGCCCTCGAAGCAGAAGTAGAGGGCGGCACCGGAATCGTCGAGATGGTAGGTGATCTCGCGCGGCTTGAGCAGGATGTTCAACGGCACGACGATCGCGCCGGCCTTGAGGATCCCGTAGTAGACGGCGGGGAACTGCGGGATGTTCGGGCACGAGAGCGCGACCTTGTCGCCGGGGCCGATGCCCCGGGCGGCGAGCAGGTTCGCCACCTGGTTGGCCAGGGCGTCGAGGTGGGCGTAGGTGAGGCGTTCCGTGCCGAAGACCAGTGCGACGCGATCGGGGTAGCGACGGACGGAGTCTTCCAGTAGTACGGAGAGATTGAGCACGAGAGTGTGTCCTGTCGTTGTGACGAGGGAGACGGTGGGGTCAGCCCAGGGGTGCGTCGGTGGCGGCGCGGACCTGCTCGGCGGTGACGCCGGGTGCGCACTCGACCAGCACCAGTCCGGTGTCGGTGACGTCGAGGACGGCGAGGTCGGTGATGATCCGCTGCACCACGGCCTCCCCGGTGAGCGGCAGGGTGCACCGCTCGACAATCTTCGATGCGCCGGTCTTGTCGGTGTGCTCCATCAGCACGATGACCGTGCGGGCGCCGTGGACGAGGTCCATCGCCCCGCCCATGCCCTTGACCATCTTGCCCGGCACCATCCAGTTCGCCAGATCCCCGGTGGCGGAGACCTGCATCCCACCGAGCACCGCGGTGTCGATGTGCCCGCCGCGGATCATCCCGAACGAGATGGCCGAGTCGAAGAACGCCGCACCGGGGTGGACGGTGACCGTTTCCTTGCCGGCGTTGATCAGGTCCGGATCGACGGCGTCCTCGGTCGGGTAGGGGCCCGTCCCCAGGATCCCGTTCTCCGAATGCAGCGTGACCCGCACGCCCTCGGGTAGGAAGTTCGGAATCAGCGTCGGCAGCCCGATGCCGAGATTGACGTACTGCCCCGGCGTGAGTTCCTGCGCGGCGCGGGCCGCCATCTCGGTACGTGACCAGCCGAGGGTGTCGATCACTGCGGTCATGCTCGGGCCTCCTTGGCGGCGCGCACGGTGCGCTTCTCGATCTGCTTGTCCTGCATTCCGGTGTGCACGATGCGGTCGACGAAGATTCCCGGAAGGTGCACCTGGTCCGGGTCGATCTCGCCGGGTTCGACGAGCTGTTCGACCTGGGCGATGCAGATCTTCCCGGCCATCGCGGCCAGCGGGTTGAAGTTCATCGCGGCCTTGTTGAACACCAGGTTGCCCTCGGTGTCGCCGCGCAGCGCATGTACCAGGGCGAAGTCCGCGGTGATCGATTCTTCGAGCACGTACCGCCTGCCGCGGAACTCGCGGATCTCCTTCGGCGGCGACGCGAGTGCGACGGATCCGTCCGCGTGGTAGCGCCACGGCAGCCCGCCCTGCGAGACGGGGGTGCCGACCCCGGCGGGAGTGAAGAACGCCGGGATGCCGGCGCCGCCGGCACGCATCTTCTCCGCCAGGGTGCCCTGCGGGGTCAGCTCCACCTCGAGTTCACCGGAGAGGTACTGACGGGCGAACTCCTTGTTCTCCCCCACATAGGAGGCGGTGACGCGGCGGATCCGCTTGTCGCCGAGCAGGATTCCCAGTCCGTGCCCGTCGACGCCGCAGTTGTTGGAGAACACCTCGAAATCGGTGCCCTTCCCCTCCGCGAGCGCCGCGATCAGCTCGTCTGGGATGCCTGACAGGCCGAAACCTCCGACCGCGAGCGAGGCACCGGACGGGATGTCGGCGACGGCCTCGGCCGCAGTTGTGTAGACCTTGCTCAATTTCTTTCTCCGTACTGGCGCAGGACGCGCGATGCAGGGGGCGTGTGGCTGGCGTGAGGGGCGGGCCGGCGACCTCGAGTCGTGGCCCGCCCCGGAATCAGCACCGCGCTGCGGCGGATGCTGCGGTGTGCTCGATCAGTTCCTGCAGCAGCTCCTCGGCGCGCGGCCAATATCCGTAGCCGGCGGCGGGATTCAGGTGCCCGACGTTGCCGAGGTCGACCAGCCGGCTGCCCCACAGCTCGGCCATGCCGGTCACACGGCGGTAGCAGGCGAGTGGATCGTTGCGGCTTGCTGCGACGACACTCGGGAACGGCAGCCTCCGGCGAGGGATGGGGTTCCAGCCGCCACGGTCGAGGTCTTCGCCGGAGGGGTAGCCGGCGGGCAGCGGCAACTCCAGGTCCGCCGGGGTCGCCAGGAGGGCGCCCTGGATCGGCCGGGTGGGGTTCTGGGCCCAGTGGACTGTGGTCATGACTCCGGCGCTGTGGGCGACGAGCACGACCGGGCCGGAGATGTCGTTCAGGACGGTGTCGAGAGCGGCGACGCGGGCGGCACGGTCGAGCTTGTCGTGCTCGAGCGGGGGCACGGTGCGCGCGTCGTCGAGGCGTTCGGCGAGCAGGGTCTGCCAGTGGTCCGCGACGTGGTCTCGCAGACCCGGCACTATCACCACGGTCGGAGAGGTGGGGCTGTTCAAGATCGGCTCCAGGAGCTTGTTCGAAGTGACGGGGAAGCAGGAGTGTCTGCCTCAGCGGGCGACGGGAGTGCTCAGTGCGAGGAGTTTGCGCAGTCCCGCAGGATGGAGGCGCTTGCCGGCCAGCAGCGCGGCGATGGCGGCGAGGTAGACCAGGGGCGACAGCTGCAGCGCCTCTCGCAAGCCGAGCCGATCGGCGAGGATGCCGACGACGAACGGGCCGAGGGCGAGACCGAGCAGGTTGTTGGCGACGGTGAGCGTGCCCATCGCGGACGCGCGCACCGACGTGTGGGTCAGGTTCGCGACCATCGCTGCGGTTGGACCCGAGGAGCCGGCGGAGAAGAAGGCACCGATTCCGATGAGCACAAGCTGGGCGGGGCCGGCCTCGAGCCGGAAGGCGGTAAGCAGGCACACCAGCGCGATGATGCAGAAGACGACGGCAGCGGTCCACTTGCGGGTGATGTCGTGGCGGCCGAGGCGGTCGGTGATGATGCCGCAGACGACCATGCCACTGCCGACGAGAAGTACGACGATCGAGGCGGCGGCTCCGGCCTTGTCCGGGGCGAGGCCGTAGTACCGGTTGAAGTAGCTCGGAGTCCACGACAGCAGCACTGCGGCGGTGAATATCTGCAGTCCGCCACCGATGTAGGCGAACAGCACTGCCGGATTGGTGAACAGGCTCGACACCGGGGCGCGAAAGCCGTCGGGTGGGGTTGCGGTCTGCCTCGGGTGTTCGTCGGCGGCGTTCTCGGCGAGCCTGCGTTCGGTGACGAGCGTCCGGAACAGCGCAACCAGGATCAGGCCGAAGACCGCCATGGCCGCGAACGACCATCGCCAGCTCAGGTGCACGGCGATCACTCCGCCGAGGGCGACGCCGATCACCGACCCGAACGATCCGCCGGCCATGAAGGCGCCGCTGAGTGAGGCGTGCACCCGCGGGGCGAATACACTCAGCACCACCGCGATGCCCACGCTGCCGTAGGCGGCTTCGCCGACGCCGACGAGGAATCTGGCACCGAGCATCTGCTCGAAGTTGGAGGCGACCGCACAGAGCAGGGTGGCCGCGCTCCACAACACGGCCATGAGCACGAGGCTCTTGACCCGGCCCCACCGGTCCGCGAGCAGCGACAACGGCAGGGTGAGCAGGCCGACCATGAGGGCGACGATGCTGGTGAGGGAGGCGAGCTGTGAATCAGACAGGGCCCATTCGCTTTTCAGGAACGGGAAGACGGCGCTGAGGACCTGTCGGGACATGTAGTCCGAGAGCAGCAGCCCGAAGGTCAGGGCGAAGACGATCCACGGGTACGTCCGTGAGCGCGTGTGGGGGCGGGGACCGGCGGCCGGTGTACCGGTCGGATTCTCCACGGGGGAGGTGGGCAGTCCCATGGGAACTCCTGTGGGCGAGGGTGGCGGTGAATGCGGAGGAACGACCGCGAGGAGGACAGAACGAGACGTCGTGGGCCTCTCCCGTGGCACCGCCACGGGAGAGGTGGCACCCACGGCCGGGGCACGCACGGTGCTGTGTGCGTGCCCCTCCGGGGAGGTGTCCGGTGTGCCTGGCTCAGGCGTGCTGGGTGAAGCCGCGCTGGCCGGGCTTGCGGTTGGGTGCGAAGCCGACCTTGGCGAGGGTCTCGTCGGCGTCGGCGTAGCGCTCGTCGAGCTTGTAGATCTCGCGGGCCTCCTTGCCGGTGGCCACCTGCCGGCCGAGTTCACCGGCGATGCGCACGAGCTGTTCGATCTGCTGGACCGAGGTCATCTTCTCCTTGGTCGGCGTCCACAGGGTGTCCTCGTTGCCGACCCGGCAGTGCAGGCCCATCGCGATTGCCATGGTGTTGATCGGCAGTACCGACCGCATCAGGGTCTCGAGGGTCAGCACCGCGCCGTCGGGGGTGCGGCGGATGAACTCCATCATGTTGTAGGGGTTGGGGCCGTCGAACCCACCGCCGATACCGACCCAGGTCACCATCAGCGGGCCGGTGTAGACGCCGCGGCGGATCAGCCGTTCGACGGTTTCGAGCTGCGGGATACTCGAGAGCTGGAAGTGCGGCTGGATACCCTTGGCCTGCAAGCGCTTCAGGTGCTCTTCGACCCATTCCGGGCCGGCCGGGACGACCATCTCACGGTACGCCTCCCACACCTCGGGACGCTCGAAGGAGGTACCGCGGATGTCGTCGGGGGTCATCAACTCCACGATGTTCATCTGGCTGGTGTTGATGGCGATGGTGACCTGATCCGGGGCTGGATCGAGCTCGGCCAGCATGTGGCGGGCGTCGTCCGAGAGCCACTTGGCGTCGGCGCCCTCCCCCTCGGGGGCGAACGAGATCGACCCACCGACCTGCAGGATCATGTCGGGCACGGCCTCACGCAACCGGCCGAGCAGCTCGTTGAACTTCGACAGCCGCTTGGAGCCCTTGCCGTCGAGTTCACGCACGTGGATGTGCAGGACGGTCGCGCCGGCGTCGTAGCAGTCCACCGCCTGCTGGACGTGCTCGTCCATGGTCAACGGCAGGTCCTCGCGGAAGTCGTCGAGTTCCCATTCCGGGCCGTACGGCGCGGCGGTGATGACCAGTTTCTCCTGGTTCTCGGGGAACAGGGAATCGTCGAGGAAGTGCATCTGTGGTCTCCGTTTCAGAGTCGATGAGGAAGGAAGAGGAAGTCAGAAGGGGCGGTCGCCGATGATCCCGGCGCGCTCCATCTTGCGTACGGCGGGCCAATAGTCCTGCACCGCATAGTGTTGGGTGGAACGGTTGTCCCAGATGGCGATGCTGTTCTTCGTCCACCGCCAGCGCACCTGGTACTCGGGGATCGCGGCCTGGCTGATCAGGTACTGCAGCAGATTGCCGGCGCCGGGGGCGTAGTCGATCCCGAACCGGACATTGTCGGGGGTGTGGTAGTTGACCAGGTGCGTGGCAAAGGCGTTGACGAACAGGATCTTCTCGCCGGTCTCGGGGTGGGTGCGCACCACCGGGTGCTCCGCGTCCGGGTACCGCGCATGCAGCTGATGGCGCTGTTCCATCGGCAGGGCGGCACCGAAGCTCGCCTCGATGCTGTGCCGGGCCCGCAGTCCGGCGACCTGTTCCTTCACCGGCGCGGGCAGCCGCCGGTACGCCTCGGCCATGTTCACCCAGACGGTATCGCCACCGACCGGCGGCGTCTCCACGCACCGCAGCACGCACCCCATGGGCGGGTTCTGCCGCCATGTGGCGTCGCAGTGGTAGGCGTTCTCGTAGTGCTCGGGCGGGCTGTCGACGTCCTTGTAGATCCGCACCAGGCCAGGGTTGTCGGGGTCGCTGCCGACCATCGGGTGATCCTCGAGCGGACCGAACCGTTCGGCCAGCGCCACATGCTCGGCGCGAGTGATGTCCTGGTCGCGGAAGAAGAGCACCTTGTGTTCGAGCAGGAGCGCGTGCAGCTGCTCGAACAGCGCATGGTCACGCGAAACCTCCCCGAGGTCGACGTCGAACAGCTCGGCGCCGATGGTGCAGGTGAGCGGTTCGACGCGGAACTCCCGCGTGGTGGCCGTGGTCGTCTCCGACGGCCGGGTGGTGGTAGTCATGACAGATCCTTCGTGGGTGGTGGGATGGCGGTGGCGTCCGGAGCAACATCCCGCCCGGCCGGGGTCAGAGGGTGAAGACCGACGAGCCGATGCTGCGACCGGCTTCGAGATCGTGGTGGGCGCGGACCGCGTCTTCGAGTGCATACCGCTGGTTGATCTCGATCGCGATCTTCCCGGTGGCGACGTGGGAGAACAGCTCTCCGGCGAGTTCGGCGCGCTCGGCCGGGTCGGCGATGTAGTCCGCGAGCGCCGGACGGGTCACGAACAACGATCCCTTGACCGCGAGCTGCATTGCGTCGATCGGGGGGATGGGCCCGGAGGCGGTACCGAAGCAGACCAGCAGACCGCGGCGCGCCAGCGAATCGAGGGAGGTCGGGTACGTCGTCTTGCCGATGCTGTCGTACACCACGGGAACGCCGGCGCCGTCCGTCAGTTCCCGCACTCGCTGCGCGACGTCCTCCTGCGTGTAGATCACGACGTGATCGCACCCGTGGGCGCGCGCTGTCTCGGCCTTCTCCTCGCTCGAGACCGTCCCGATCACGTTGATTCCCAACAACTTCGCCCACTGGGTGAAGATCAGGCCCACGCCTCCCGCCGCGGCGTGCAGCAGTACGGTGTCCCCGGCCTTCAGCGGGTGGATGCGGCGCAGCAGGTAGGCGGTGGTCAAGCCGCGCATGGTCATCGCCGCGGCGGTGTCGAACCCGATGGCATCGGGCAGGGGGATCAGGTGTTCGGCGGGCATCACGCGCTCGGTGCTGTAGGCGCCGAGCGGGCTGCCGGTGTAGGTCACCCGATCGCCTTCCCGCACGTGCGCCACGTCCGGTCCGACGGCCTCGACCACGCCGGCGGCTTCGACACCCATGCCGGCCGGCAGGGGGGCGGGGTACAGGCCGGTGCGGAAGTACGTGTCGGCGAAGTTGAGACCCACGGCCTCGTGCCGGATCCGGACCTCGCCCGGGCCGGGGTCTCCGACCTCGACGGCTTCCCACCGCATGACCTCGGGGCCACCGGTTTCGTAGAAGCGGACGGCTTTTGCCACAGTCTTCTCCTTGTCGCGCCTGCCGGCCCGTTCCACGGGGCAGGCTTCGGCGTCTTGATGTTTCCTCGGGATGTAATTGCTTCCCGCTGTACGGGATCCGGTCTGTCGAGGGCACGTTGCCGTACCCGACGGCGGTCGGTGTTCCGGCGGGAGGAGGTGGGCGATGTCGCGGCCGTGGCCGACGTTCCCTCTCCCCAACCGGCTCTGTGTGATGGACCTAACAGTAGTGGAGTGTCTGCCCGAATGCTTATCCCTGAGGGACGTAATTCTGTTCATTTGGGGACATGCCCTGTGCACTGGGGAAGGCTCCCGGTCCGGGCGGATCACCACATCCGGACTCGTCGATCGGATCAGGTCGACGTGGGCCGCGAATCCGGTGAGGAATCAGCGCGTCCCGGGCCGGTTCCAGGGGACGGCGCAGCAGGCCGACAACCCCACCGGTGTCGACTACCGAACCGGCTCGTGCCCGCCGGAGTCGACGTCAGTGCGTACCGGCTCGTTGCGGGCCGACTGCGGCCTCGGGCGGAAGCAGTGCCGGCGGTCCCGATCGGCGGCGGCGGCGCAGCGCCTTCTCCGCTTCGACGACGATCGGGACGATCAGCGCCCAGCCGAGGCAGGCGAGCCACTGGCCTCCGGTCAGCGACGTGGTCATCAGAAGTTCTTGGAGGAAGCCGATTTCGACGGCGAATACGGTAACCACGACGGGAATCGACAGGATCTTCAGCGCCCCGAGTATCGGGGCCTCCAGGCCGGATTCCGGATCGCGGCGCATGACGAGTCCGGCGAGAACGGATCCGAACGACAGCACCACGAATGCCGTCGTCATGGGGACGTTCGCTTCGGTGGTGCTCATCTCGCCCGGGGCGAGGAGCATCGCGGCGAGGGTGACGGCGAACTGCAGGATGCCGTAGGCCAGCCACTGCGTGAACGCCCTCCGGTTGGCGATGGGCAGCTTCGGGTCGCGGGGCGCTTTGTTCATCAGGTCGGGCGCCGGCGGGTCGAGCATGATGACGGCGACCGGGAACAGAGTGATGAAGAAGTGCTGGAACAGCACCATCAGCGGGGTGAGTGCGACGCCGTCGTTGATGTCGAAGATGCTCGCGACGAGGAACAGCAGAACCAGTGAGAACAGTTTCGACATCTGGTAACGGATGTAGGAGACGATCTTGTCGTAGATGTTGCGGCCAAGGCGGATCGCGCTGATCAGGGTCCCGAAGTTGTCGTCGGTGAGGACCATCTTGCCGGCCTGTTTGGTGACTTCGCTGCCCGATCCCATGGCGACACCGATGTCGGCCTTCTTCAGCGCGGCGGCGTCGTTGACGGCGTCGCCGGTCATCGCCACGACCGCGCCGGTCTTCTGCATGACGTCGGCGAGGCGGAGTTTGTCCTGCGGGGTGACGCGGCCGAACACGTGCAGGTCGGGCAGGGCAGCCGACAGTTCCTCGTCGGTCATGGCCTGCAGTTCGGTGCCACCGATCGCGCCCGGTCCGAGGCCGAGTTCGGCGGCGATGGCGGATGCGGTGATCGCGTGGTCTCCGGTGATCATTCGGACTTCGATGCCGGCCTCGTGGGCGGTGCGCACGGCATCGATTGCCTCCGGCCGGAGTGGGTCGATGATGCCGACCATGCCGACGAACGTGAGGTCCTCGACGAACGACATGGGGTCGGCTTGCACGGCCTGCTCCTGCCCGTCGAGCACGCGTGCTGCGAACGCCAGGACGCGCAGGCCCTTCTCGGACATGGCCTGGTTCGCCGCGATCAGTTCCTGCCGGACGTCGCCGATCGGTACCGCCTGCCGGCCGGGACGGAAGGCGTTCGTGCACCGCGCGAGAACGACGTCGGGTCCGCCCTTGACCAGTTCCACGAATCGGGTGGTGCCGTCGACCGGTAGGTGGTGGAACGTCGCCATGAACTTGTACGCGGAGTCGAACGGCACGGCGGCGACGCGGGGATACGTCCGCCGGGTCTGGGGAGCGTCGACGCCGACCTTCGCTGCGAGCACCACCAGGGCGGCCTCGGTGGGATCGCCGACCACCTGTCCGGAGTCGGAGACGGTGGCGTCGCTGTCGAGGCACAGCCCGTAGGCGAGCAGGGTGAAGTCGGGGGCCGCCTCGCCCGCGACGTGGGTGACGCGCCCCGACTTGCTGTATCCCTCACCGTCGACGGTGTACCACCGGCAGTGGAAGTACAGTGACCGCACGGTCATCTGGTTCATGGTCAGCGTGCCGGTCTTGTCGGAGTTGATCGCGCTGGTGGCGCCGAGGGTCTCGACGTCGGTGAGGTTCTTCACGACGGCCTTCGCCTCGGCCAGCTGGCGGGCGCCGTAGGCGAGCATGGCCTGGACGAACGTCGGCAGGCCGGTCGGGATCGCGGAGACCCCCATGGAGATGCCCAGCAGCAGGACCGTGGTCACGCTCTGTCCGCGGATCACTCCGAGGACGACGATGAGGGCGACCGCGGTCCACGCGATGATGCCGAGCACCTTGGTGAGCGAATTCAGTTCGCGTTGCAGCGGCGACTTGCTCGGCGTGACGGCCGAGAGCATCGAGGCGATGCGGCCCATCTGGGTGTGCATACCGGTTTCGGTGACCACCATGGTGGCGGTGCCGCGCGTGACCGAGGTGTTCTGGAAGACCATGTTGCTGCGATCGCCGAGGGGGACGTCGGCGGCGCCGAGGGTCTGGGGATCCTTCGGGACGGGGGCGCTTTCGCCCGTCAGTGCCGCCTCCTGCGTCTCGAGGGTGGCCGAGGTGAGCAGTCGGCCGTCCGCGGGGACGATGTCGCCCGCCTCGAGCTGCACGACATCGCCCGGCACCAGGTCGGTGGCGGCGAGCTGAACCAGTGTCCCGTCACGGGTCACCCGCGCCTGCGGGGTCTGCATCTTCGCCAGTGCGTCGACGCTGGCGCGGGCCTTCAACTCCTGCCGGGTGCCCAGGACCACGTTGAGTCCGACGAGTACGGCGACGACGATCGCCGTGGGGATCTCCCCGATGACGACGCTGACGACCGCCACCGCGACCAGCATCAGGTTCATCAGGTCCTTCAGCTGGAGCAGCGCGAGCGCCCGTGCCGACGGTGCGGGTTCGGAGACGATGCTGTTGGACCCGTAGCGTCGTCGACGCTCGCCCGCCTCGTCGCTCGTCAGTCCGGTCTGCGTGTCGGTGGCCAGTGCGGACACCACGACGTCGGCTCTCTGGGCGTGCCACGTCGTGTGTGTTTGCCCCGTAGCGGGGATGTCCGACCGTTTCGGCGTGCGTTCTGTCGAGGCCATGGCTGACAGGTCCTTCCCGGCGCGGATGTCAGTAGGGAGTGGGTATCCAGTGCAGCGGTGGTGTCGTCACCCGGTAACCGTCGGGGCTTTGCCGCGCCGGCAGGGTGATGTCGTGTCCTTCCAGGGGCTCGTAGGGGATCTTGCTCAGCAGATGGCTGATGATGTTGAGCCGTCCGCGCTTCTTGTCGTCGTTGTCGGCGACATACCACGGTGCCCAGCCGGTGTCGGTGAACCGGAACATCTCGTCCCGCGCCCGTGAGTAGTCGTACCACCGGCTGTACGACTGCAGATCGAGGTCCGACAGCTTCCAGATCTTGCGCGGATCGTCGATCCGGCTCTGCAAACGTGCGGTCTGTTGCTCCTCGCTCACCTCGAGCCAGTACTTCAGCAGGATTACACCCGACTCCACGATTGCGCGTTCGACCGCCGGAACGAGCTGGAGGAAGTGGCCCGCCTCCTCCTCGGTGCAAAAGCCCATCACCCGTTCGACGCCGGCGCGGTTGTACCAGCTGCGGTCGAAGATCACGACCTCTCCACCGGCGGGCAGATGCGGCAGATACCGCTGCACATACATCTGCGTCTTCTCCCGCTCGGTCGGTGCGGGCAACGCGACCACGCGGAACACCCGCGGGCTCACCCGCTCGGTGATCGCCTTGATGACCCCACCCTTCCCGGCGGTGTCACGCCCCTCGAACACGATGCAGATCTTCGCGCCCGACGCTTTCACCCATTCCTGCACCGCGACGAGTTCGGCGTGCAGCGGTCTGAGCAGGCGCCGGTACTCCTTGTTCTTCATCGGTGGGGTGAACTCGACGGTCGGCGCGTGCAATTCGCCGGTATCGGCACGAGGCTGCGGCCCGTGCTTCGCGTCCCTGTGCGCCGTGCCCTTCTTCTTCTTCTTCTTCTTCGATTTCGAGGGTGCGGATTTCGATCCCACAGCTGTATCTCCTGCCACCAGGAATCCGATGCGGTCAAACCCGGGACCGGCCCGGGGCCTTTCCGGTCCGACGTCGAGTTCTCGAGTCCTGCACCGGAGGTGCGGACGATGCGGATGAATCGAGGGGGAATCGCCGGACGTCGCGCTCGCGTGTTCCGTCGATGGCGTGCATGGGTGGGATTCTCCTCCCCACCCCGCCCGATTGGCCGCGTTTCGCGGCAGGACGGTCGGCGCTGTGCCGATTTCGAGGAGCTGTGCCGATTTCGCGGAGCGGCGGGGTGCCCCCTGCCCTCGTTCCTGCGACCCTGCTCGGTGCCGGTCACCGGACGGGTTCGCTCATCCGAACAGCAGGATTCCCGTGAGTGCGAGGGCCGAGACCCATGCCGTGGATGCGGCGGCGAGGGCGAAGGGCCGCCAGCCCACGCCTCGGAGGACGTCGATGCGTACGCCGGTCCCGAGCGCGAACATGGCGGCGGTGAGCAGCGCGGTCTGCGCAAGTCGAGCCGACCCGAGGACCTGATCAGGGAGCAGACCGGTGGCGCGCAGGGCCACGCAGCCGAGGAAGCCGAGCAGGAACAGCGGCACCAGCGGTGGGCGCCGCGTGTCGGCCTGCGTGGCGGTGACGCGGCGCGAGGCCACGCCGATCCAGGCGATCACGGGCGCGAGCAGCGCGACCCGGGCGAGTTTCACCGTCACCGCCACCGTGAGAGCGGTCGCTCCGGCCGCGCCGGCACCGTGGGCGTCGATGGCCCCGCCGGCGGCCACGACCTGCGCCACCTCGTGGATCGCGGCACCGGCCCACACGCCTGCCCGAGTGTGGTCGAGCCCGAGCACGGACGCCGCGAGCGGGAGGCCGGGGATCATCGCAGTGCCGAAGACGACCACCAGTGCGACGGCGGTGACCACCTCCTGCTTCCGGGCCTCGACGACCCCGTCCGCGGCTGCGACGGCGGCCGCTCCACAGATCGAGAATCCGCACGCGATGAGCAGTCGCTGCGTCCAGCCGAGACCGAGGATCCGGCCCAGTGCCATGGTTCCGGCGATGCCGCAGGACACGACGGCGACGACGATGCCGAGCACGCCCCAGCCGAGGTCCAGGACGTCGGTGACCAGGAGCTGAAGTCCCAGGAGCGCGACTCCGACGCGGAGCAACCGCCGGGAAGCCATGGTGATGCCCGGTTCGGTGACGGTCGGCAACCTCGTGGTGTTGGCCAGCAGTGCACCGGCGAGAATCGCGATCAGCAGGGGGCTGAGGCCGTCGACGAGTGCCGACGCAGCGAGCGCAGCCGCGGCACCCGCGCCGCAGAGAACGAGTCCGGGGACGGGCGTGCGCAGGCGAACCGAGACCGGCGGTGCGGGCGTGGTGGGGGATACGGCCATGGTGCCCAGCCTGACGGCTCCCGGGTCGGGCGGATAGACCGTGTTTCCGCATCACGTCATATCGATTCGATATGACGCACCCGGTGCTGATCCGACGACGATTCTCCGGCGCGCCACCGGCTGGGGGTGCACCCGAAGCGCTTCCGGAACCAGCGCGAGAAGCTGCTGGGCGAGGAGAATCCGAGCAGGTCGGAGACTTCGGTCAGGGAGTAGCGCCGGTTGCCGACCATGTGCCCGGCCAGTTCGGCGCGGACCGAATCCAGGAGCGACGAGAAGGTGTGGCCTTCCTCGGCGAGTCTGCGGTGCACCGTCCTGCGGTCCACCCCCAGGCTGCGAGCGACCTGCTCGATCGAGCAACGACCGGTGGGAAGCAGGAGTTCGATCAGTTCGCGGACACGATTGAGCGTCGTCGCCTCGCGTGTGGCGTGCATCGAGTCCAGGAGTTGTTGGGTGTACGGCCGCAACAGCGGATCGGACATCGTATTGGGGGCGTCGAGATCTTTGGCATAGAGGGTGATTCCGTCGAAGTCCTGCTCGAATTCGACGACGGGTCCGAAGAGTCGGAGGTGAGTGCGCATGCTGCGCGGAGCCGGATGGGCGAACGACACGGTGACGGGCTGCCAGGCCGGCCCGAGAAAGCCTTGCAGCAACCGGTGCAGAACTCCGACGGCGAGTTCGACAGACTGGCGGAAGGTCCCCGGCTGCCCCAGGTCGAGGGTGAGCCGGAGGGTTGCGACACCGCCGTGCTCGTTCAGGCGGATGCGCAGGGCTTCGTTGTACATGTGCTCGTGGCGCATGAGGACCTTCAGGGCGCTGCGGACGTCCGGTTCCTCCCGGATGACCAGGCTCAGCGGGCCGAGGTTGGAGAATCGCCGGCGCTCGGCGAGGGCGAGGCCGAAGTCGTCCCGGCCGGACTCGGCGGCGGAGCGTTCGAGCAACTCGGCGATCGCCGCCGCCGGCACCCAGCGGTCCTGCAGGCTCAGGCTGGCCGGGTCCAGGCCCGCGCTCCTGGCGAGAGAGGCGGGATTCAAGCCCAGCGAGTGGGCGAGCTCGACGTAGTTGTTCAGTGAGGCATAGCGTGCGAGAGGCTTCAACTGCCGCTTCCTGTCCCGAATCGATAAGCCACGCGACGAGTGATGACGACTATATCGGCGTCGACCGGGAGGCTCGACGCCGCGACCGCGGTTCGCCCGGCCCCGGGACGGGGCCACGCCCGCCGAGACGGGAAGAAAGAAAAAGGACCGGCACGTCCGGTCGCCTCACGGCGACAGGCGCAATGCAGCTCCAGCCGGACGGAACTCTGCAAAGGCAAAACAACTGAGCCCGGGGGACACGGAGCGTGCCGATCCGAACTCTTCAACACCGCCCCTGTCCCCGATATTCCATCCCCGCCCGGGTGAACTGCATCTCGGATCGCTGGTTTCTCACATTTCTCTCCGCCGATGCGTCTACCTCGTATACGCCGGATGGAAGGATCAACCCCGTGAACGCGACGCGAACCCACACGGTCGTCGACTCACCGATCGGACCGCTGACCCTGGTGCGGACGGACGGAGCACTCAGTGGCCTGTACCTCGCCGAACACCGGCACCGGCCCGGCCCGCGCACCTTCGGAGACGTCGCGGCGACCGGTTTCGAGGAGGTCACCGAGCAGCTCGCCGAGTACTTCGCCGGGCAGCGCACCGAGTTCACCGTGGCCCTGGCACTGCACGGCACCGCCTTCCAGCTCCGCGTCTGGCAGGCGCTGCGGACCGTCGCATACGGCACGGTGTGCACGTACACGGACCTGGCCGCCGCCGTCGGGCACCCCACGGCCGTGCGGGCGGTAGCCGCCGCGAACGGCCGCAACCCCGTCAGCATCGTCGTGCCGTGTCACCGCGTGATCGGCCGCGACGGCAGCCTCACCGGATATGCCGGGGGTCTCGCCCGCAAGCGCTACCTGCTCGACCGGGAGGCGCAGGTGACCCATGCCGTCCCCTGACCCGCTGCCGCCGTTCGAGCGGGTCGTCGCCGAGCACGGCGCCACCGTCCTGCGGGTGTGCCGCGCGCTGCTCGGTCCGGTCGACGCCGACGACGCGTGGTCCGAGACGTTCCTCGCCGCGCTGCGCGCCTACCCGGCGCTGCGTCCGGGCAGCAACGTCGAGGCGTGGCTCGTCACGATCGCGCACCGCAAGGCCGTCGACGTCCACCGTGCCCGGGCGCGGACCCCGGTGCCCGTCGCCGCCCTGCCGGAACGCCCCCTCGCCTCCGGGATGCCCGAGCCCGACGACGACCTGTGGTCGGCGGTGGCCGCGCTGCCGTTCACTCAGCGCGCCGCCGTCGTCTACCACCACGTCGTCGGCCTGCCCTACGCCGAGATAGCCGCGATCCTCGGCAACTCCACCGACGCCGCGCGCCGCGCCGCCGCCGACGGCCGGGCCGCGTTGCGCCGCCGCTACCCGACGGAGGAACCGTCATGACGCTCGAATCGTCGCCTGTCGATGCTGCCGGCCTGACGCGCCTGCACGCGCGGCTGATCCTCGACGCCGAGGCCGCCGACCTGCTCGACGTCGCCTACCGGATCGTCGACACCCCCGTGGGACCGCTGCTGCTCGCCGCCACCCCCGCCGGCCTCGTGCGTGTCGCCTACGCCGCCGAGGATCACGAGGCGGTCCTCGCCCGGCTCGCCGCCGACATCAGCCCGCGCATCCTCGCCGCGCCCGCCCGGCTCGACGACGCCGCCCGCCAGCTCGACGAGTACTTCCGCGGCGCCCGCACCGCGTTCGACCTGCCGCTCGACCTGCGCCTGGCCCGGGGCTTCCGCCGCCAGGTCATCACGCACCTGCCGCGCATCGGCTACGGCCGTACCGCCAGCTACGCCGAGGTGGCGGCCGTGGCCGGCAGCCCGCGTGCCGTCCGGGCGGTGGGTACGGCGTGCGCGCGGAATCCGTTACCCGTCGTCCTGCCGTGCCACCGGGTGGTGCGCAGCGACGGAGACCTCGGCAGGTACGTGGGCGGCGTGGACGCCAAGCGCGCCCTGTTGCGGCTCGAGGCCGCGGCGTGAGCGTCGCCCTGCGGTTGGCGGTGACGCCGCCGCTGGCCACCGCCCCGATGCTGGCGGCCCTGCGCAGCCACACCGTCGCCGGTCTCGAACGACACGACGCGGCCACCGGCACGCACGTGCGGTCGGTGCGGGGCCGGCACGGCCCGGCGGTGGTCGCGATCCGGCCCCGGCCGGCCGCCGAGCACGTGCCCATCCGGATCGACGCGGACCGCCGCGACCTGCCCGAGGTCGAGCAGTTGGTCCGGCGGTGGCTGGACCTCGACGCCGAGCCTGCCGTGATCGACGCGGCGCTCGGCGCCGATCCGCAGCTCGCCCGGATGGTGGCTGCCCGGCCGGGACTGCGCGTGCTCGGGACGACGGACTGGTTCGACACCGCCGTGCAGACCGTGCTGGGCCAGCAGGTCAGCGTCGCCGCCGCCGCCACGTTCGCCGGCCGGCTCGTCGCCCGCTACGGCGATCCGGGATCCGGTGCTATGCGCTGCTTTCCGGCCCCGGAGCGGCTCGCCGCCGCGGATGCCGACGAGATGCAGGGGGCGGTGGGGCTCACCCGGGCACGGGTGCGGACCGTGCTGGCGCTCGCTCGCGCCGCGGCCGACGGGCTCGATCCGGCCGAACCGGTGCGGTTCCGCACCGATCTGGCGGCACTGCCCGGCATCGGGCCGTGGAGCGTGGACTACCTCGCCGTCCGCGTCCTCGGGGACCGTGACGCGTATCCCGCCGGAGATCTGGTGCTGCGCAGGGCCCTCGGCGTGGGTTCTGCCCGCGAGGCGACGGCCCGGGCCCGGCAGTGGAGTCCGTGGCGGGCCTACGCCGCGTTCCACCTGTGGACGCACGCCGCCTACGGCTCGTCCTCGCCGTAACGGTCCCGTATCGAGACATGCATGGGGAAAAGAACTTTCGTGTCACCGAACAACAGCCGGGTCGCCGACTCCACCGCGGCGGACAGGTGCGCCGTCGCGGCCTCCGGGGTGCGGGTGTGGACCACGATCTCGTCGTGCTGGAAGAAGACGAGTTCGCCGGTGTCGTCGGCGGCCAGGCGCAGGCGCAGATCGGCCAGCACGCACAGCGCCCATTCGGCGGCCGTCGCCTGAACGACGAAGTTGCGGGTGAACCGCCCCCGCGCCCGCGCGTCGCCGTGCGCGAAGAAGTCGGCACCCGGCGGCGGGCACGCGCGGCCGAGCCACGAATGCACCACCTCACCGCGCTCGCCGGCACGTGCGGCGCGTTCCACGAACTCCACCGCCTCGGGAAAGCTCCTGCGCAGCAGGGTGAGCAGCGCACGTGACTCGCCGGCCGTCGCACCGTAGAGCACGCCGAGCACGGCCACCTTCGCCTTCGCCCGGTCACCGCCGAACGCGGCCGCAGCCACCGGTGCGTACAGGTCGTCGCCGCCCGCCGCCGCCGTCATCCGCGGGTCGCCGGACATCGCGGCCAGGATGCGCGGTTCGAGCTGGCCGGCGTCGGCGATCACGAAGACGTGCCCGGGCTCGGCGATCACGCTCGACCGCAGCGCCTTCGGGATCTGCAGGGCCCCGCCGCCGCGGCTCGCCCAGCGCCCGGACACCACGGCACCGGGCACATAGACCGGATGGAACCGCCCGCCGCGCACCCAGGTGTCGAGCCACTGCCACCCGTTGGTGCTGTGCAGCTTCGACAGATCCCGGTGCTGCAAGAGCAGCGGCACCGCCGGATGGTCGAGTTCGCGCAGCACCCATTTGCGGGTGGACGACAGGTCGATGCCTTCGCGTCGGAACGCCTCGAGAATTTCGGTGTGCGAGGCCGGATTCAGCGCACGGCCGAACACCTCGCCGATCCGTGCGTTCAGTTCGGTGATCCGGGGTGGCAGCCCGTCGTCGGCGGGACGCGGACCGAGGGTGCGCTCGAGCACGCGGCGGTGGGCGTCGGCGGAGAACGGCAACCCGTCGAAACCCATCTCCGCGGCGGCCAGCGTGCCCGCCGATTCGGCGGCGACGAGCAGTTCGAGCCGGGCATTGCCGGCGAGTTCGGTGCGCTGCCGCTCGAACTCGGCGAGCACGGTCTCGGGGTCGACGGTGGGGGCGACGTCGAACAGCCCGGGGCGCTCGTCGACCGGTTGTTGCTCCGGTGGTGCGGGAATCCCGGCGCGTACGTTCAGGATCGCGCGTGTGGACGCCAGATCGTGGCATCGGCGCACCCGGACCCCGGCGCGCAGCAGGGCGGGGTACACGGTCGCGGTGCCGGTCCAGATCCACCGCGGCGGGTCCGCCGCCTCGAGCGTCCGCGCGGCCGTCGCGAGGTCGTCGTGGTATTCGGCCGCGGCGAGCGGGCGTCCGTCGGCGCCGACCGGAACGGTCCATCCGCCGGGCGGCTGCCCGCCGGCGGTGTCGGGAACCAGTACGGTGCGCACCCGTCCAGTCTGCACCGCCGTGCCGACACCGCCGGCGGACGGTCCCGTCCACCGTCGCCTCCGGACCCGCACGGTTACTCGGAAAGCAGGCCGGACTCCTCGAGCAGGTCGCCGATCTCCGTCGTCTCCAGCTTTGCGATCAGATTCTCACGCAACAGTTTCGGACAGGGAGGCGAGCCCGGCCCCGACGAACCATGCTGTCCTCTCGTCCACCCCTGTGGGCTTGCGGGGCTGCTGTAGGACGTGAGGCGTCGCCCCTTCGCGGTATCTGCCGCTACTTGTCGTTGGGGTAGCGGTAGAACCCTTCGCCGGTCGCCACACCGAGCTTGCCGGCGTCGATGTAGTTCTCCTTCAACCATGCGGCGGTGGTCCGGTCCTTCTCGTCGCCGTGGGACAGGATGTTGTAAGGCGTGGTGAGTCCGATGACGTCGTAGATCTGGAAGGGACCCATGGGTGCGCCGGTGGCGATCCGCCACACCCTGTCGACGTCCTCGGGGTCGGCGTAGCCGCCCGCGGCGAGCTCACCGGCGGCGTTGAGGAACGGCACCAGCAGCGAGTTCAGGACGTAGCCGGCCTTCTCCTTGTGGATCGGGACCGGGACCATGCCGATGGCCGCGGCGAAGTCGACGACCTGGTCGAACACCGCGGGGTCGGTGTCGTCGGTGCCCATGATCTCGGCCGTGTTGAACTTCCACACCTGGTTGGCGAAGTGCAGCGCGAGGAACTTGTCGGGACGGCCGGTGAAGTCCTTCATGTCGCTCGGCAGGAGTGTGGAGGAGTTGGTGGCGAAGATCGTGTCCGCGGGTGCGACCTCGCCCAGCTTCGTGTAGGTGTCCCGCTTGATGTCGAGGACCTCGGGCACGGCCTCGACGACGAGGTCGGCGTCCCGGACGGCGTCTGCGAGGTCGGAGGACAGGCGGATGCCGGTCGCGGCCGCCTCCGCCTTCCCGTCGCCGGCACCGGGAACCTCACGCTGGTACGTCTCGGCGAGCCCGCCGAAGCGCTTCTGCGCGTTGGCGAGGGCGTCGTCGCTGATGTCGTAGGCGGTGACGGCGAATCCGCTGTAGGCGGACTGGAACGCGATCTGCGCGCCGAGGACTCCGGTCCCGAGGACGGTCACCTTGCTGATCCGGCTGGTCATGCTTCCTTCTTTCGTTGTGGGGAGGACGCGCCCGGTTCCGGCCCGCTGCGGGCCGGGCGGTCGTCGTCGAGTGCCGCGAAGAAACCCGTGACGATCTGGTCGATCTGGGCGTGCAGGTCGGCCTCGGGGTCGTCGTCGGGATGCGCACCGGTGAATGCGCGCGCAAGTATCAGGTGCAGGATCGCGAAGATGCTCCGGCCGGCGTGCCGGGCCTGGTCCTCCGCTCGTCTCTCGTCCAGCCCGCGGTTCCGCGCGGCCTCGACGAGCCGACGCGCGATCGTCTCCTCGAAGCGGGCGACGAGATCGAGTCCCTCGGAACGGTATTTCTCGCTTGCGGAGCCGAACAGCAGCTCACGTTGGTAGTTCACCGTGTTCTCGACGTTGCTGTCGGCGGCCTCGAGAATAGGTCGGACGACGGCCTGCACCGCGTCCACCGGGTCGCGCCGCGATCGTGACTCGCGGTCGCCGGCGCTCAGGGCCGACCGGAACTGCTGGTTGTAGACCATCATCAGCAGTTCGCCCTTGGACGTCGCGTAGCGGAACAACGTTCCAGCCGCGACGTCCGCACGTTCGGAGATCTGCTGTGTCGTGACTCCCGCGAAGCCCTTCTCGGCGAACAACGATGCGGCGGCGGCGAAGATGCGGGACTGCTTGTCACGCATGTTCCGGTCTCGACGACCCGGAGTTCCCGATGAGGTAACCATCCCGCGCCTCCCAAAATGAGTGTACTCATTAATGAGCGTACTCCGATACCGTCCTGCAGGCACCCGATGTGCCCGCCCGGCGTCGCCGTCGAGGACCCATTTCATCCCCCGTTTCACCCCGTCGCGGCTGGGCCGGGCGGAATCGGAACGCTACGTTCGAGACCTGGGACCCCGCTGCTCTGCCCTCGAGGAGCAGCGGGGTCCTGTCTTTCGCGTCGTTACGCTGCGGCGGACACAGGCTCCGCGTCGCTGCGGCGGTGGAATCCGCGCACGTCGTAGATCCGGGTCACCACCCCACCCAGCACGAGGCCGATGCCGAGTCCGAGGAGTGTCATCAGGGCGCCCCGGGTCAGACCCGCCGGCCCGCTGCCGTCGAAGTACAGGATGGCCCGGGTCGCGATGTACACCTGGTGCATCGGTTCGAACGTCGACAGCCACGAGTACAACGGCGGCATGGCCTCGAGTGGCACGGTGCCCCCCGACGACGGCAGGCCCAGGATGATGAAGATCAACAGGTTCACCAGCAGTCCGGCGGAACCGAACACGGCCATCACCGAGATCGAGGTGACACCCACGGCGGTGACCGCGAGGGCGCCGTACTCCCACAGCAGCAGGGCGCGGGTCACGGGCATGCCGAGCAGGGTGGCGATCCAGAGGTAGAGCGCGGAGACGATCAGTCCCAGGATCACCATGATCGCCCACTTCACGAGCAGGACCCGCAACCGCGACAGGTGCGCCGTCTTCCGGTCGACGTACCAGGGCCCGTACTCGGTGGGGACGAAGCCGAGGGCGCTGTCGACGAGCGAGTTGACGATGGTGGCGCCGGTGAAGCCCGCGAGGATGAGCAGCAGCGTGTAGTAGAACGCGGACAGGCCCAGCCCGGTGCCGTCGGGCAGGGGCTTGTGCTCGACGAAGCGGATGTCGATCGGATCCGCCAGCACCAAGCGGCTTCCGCCGGACAACTGCAGATCCGGGGCACTGGTGGCGAGGGTATCGGTGACCGTGGTGGTGAGTTGCTCCCCGACGGTCGTGTTCACGGTGGTCAGGGCGCGGTCGGCGATCGACTCGACGATGCCCTTGCCGAAGGTGCCGGTGCGCGGGTTGGTGTAGACGGTGATGATCGGCTTCTCGATGTCGCCGGGGATCACGCTGCCCTGCGCAAGAATCGACGTGCGTTTGGTGAAGTCGCTCGGAATCACGATCGCCCCGTAGAGCCGGCCCGAATCGAGTCCCGAGGTCGCCGCGGAGATCCCGACCTGTTGCAGATCGATCTCCTCCGGATCGACCCCGTCGGCGATGGCGGCGGTGATCTCGGCGCCGAGGTTGCGCTGCTGATCCGAACCGGGGAGCACGTCGCCGACATCCTGGTTCACGATCGCGACCGGGAACTTGTGCAGATTGTCGGCCGGATTGATCATGCTGCCGATGTAGAGGGCCGCCAGGGCCGCCATCACGGCGGTCACCACGACGACCGGCGCCAGCCAGAAGCGGGGGCTGCGCAGTGTGCCGGCGTGGGGGTCGGCGCTGATCTCCGTCGAACTCATTCCGGGCCTTCCATGGTGCGTGCAGTCGGGTAGTGCGGGTGGCCGGTCGGAACGGGCCGGCCACTCAATTGTGCACGCCCGTGAGCAGATAAGCGTCCTACTCGGCCCACTCGTGGCAGGAGACACGTCCCCGCCTCTCGCGCGAGATGGCTCACTCATGGGCACGCTGGGGGCCGAATGAGCGAATGTATCGTGCTGTCGGTCTGATCGAGTGAGCGATACATTCGCTGTTCATCCCGCAGGGCGCGCCGTCATCGGTAAGAACGCCACCGCCGACGACGTCACCATCGGCCTGTGTTTCCCGATCGGGTGCCGGCTCGTGGCAGGAGTGATGCTGGCGCTGGTGAAGCTGCCGCGGGTTGCGGCGCCGGGGGACACCACGAAACTGGTCAGGCCCACACACGTCTGAGCCCGAGGCTTGACGCAGCCCTTCGACCTCATGGTCGGAGGGCTGCGCGGCGTCAGGAGTGCCTCTTGCCGCCTCGACAGGTCGTCTTCCTGGGGTTATGCAGCACCGGGACGCAGAACTACTATTACCTTCACAAATATTGCCATAGTTGCTATGGTTCACATCGGGATGGAGAAGTGACGTGAAGCACTTCCCTGTTCCTTCGAGGAGGGCGTCGGCCGGAAGCGCAGATGAGGTCGTCGCATCGTGAGCGTGTTCTCAGATAGGTGGTGAAATGGGCATCGCAATGGTCCTGGACATGGCGTCGTCGGCCACACCCGATCGGCTCGCAATGGGCCGTCGGTCCGACGGGACGACCTACGGCCGGCTCGACGAACTTGCGGCCAGAGGAGCCACGCTCCTGGAGGAACTCGGCGCGGGTCACGTCGTCTTCGTGGGCGTGAACGGCCCCGTTCTGCCGGTCCTGATGTTCGCCTCGGCACGCGCCGGCATCCCGCTCGCGCCGCTGAACTACCGACTCGGCGCCGACCAGCTACGCGAACTGATCGAGCGGCTCGACCAGCCGATCGTCGTCGCCGACGACGTGTACGCCGACAAGCTCTCCGGGCTCTCGCACCGGATCGTCACGTCCTCGCAGTTCCTCGAGCTCGCACGCACGACGGAGCGGGCGACGGGGGATCGCTCGGCCGATGACGACACGGCGATCGTGCTGTTCACGTCGGGAACGACCTCGGCACCCAAGGGGGTGTTGCTCCGTCACCGGCATCTGCTGTCGTATCTGCTCAATACCGTCGAATTCGGTTCTGCGGGAGAAGAACAGGCGACGCTCGTCAGCACCCCGCCCTATCACATCGCGGGTCTGGGGGCGGTGCTCAGCAACATCTACGCCGGCCGTAGGATGGTGCATCTGCCCGACTTCTCGCCCCAGGCGTGGCTCGATCTCGTCCGAGAGGAGGAGGTATCGAGCGCGATGGTCGTGCCGACGATGCTCGCGCGCATCGTGGAACATCTCGACGGCGCACCCGCCGACACACCGTCTCTCGCGTCTCTCGCGTACGGCGGAGCCCGCATGCCACAGCCGGTACTCGAAAAGGCCCTGACGGCCTTCCCCGACACCGGTTTCGTGAATGCCTACGGTCTCACCGAGACCAGTTCGACGATCGCCGTGCTCGGTCCCGAGGATCATCGGGCAGCGCTCGCCGACCCTGCCCTCCGCGGCCGGCTTGCTTCTGCGGGACGCATCGTTCCCGGGATGCAGGCCCAGGTCCGGGACGACGACGACGTGACCGTCCTCGCCGAGGGGGAGACGGGGCTGCTCTGGGTTCGCGGCGCACAGGTCAGTGGCGAGTACATGGGCAAGGGTTCGGTGCTCGACGCGCACGGCTGGTTCCCCACCCGCGACCGCGCCCGGATCGAGGACGGCTTCCTCTACATCGGCGGCCGCGCCGACGACACCATCATTCGGGGCGGTGAGAACATCGCACCGGCCGAGATCGAGGACGTCCTTGTGCATCACGGCCAGGTCCGTGAGGCGGCCGTGATCGGTGTGCCGGACGACGAGTGGGGCGAGCGGATCTGCGCGGTGATCGTGCCGAACAGCGAGGTTCACGACGATGCACAGTCGTTCCGGGCCTGGTGCCGTGAGCGGCTGCGCGGCTCCCGCACACCGGACGACGTCGTGTTCGTCGACGAGCTGCCGCGGACGCCGACCGGCAAGCTCGTGCGGCGCGACCTCGTCGACCGGATCTGCGCCGTCGCCTGACCGCCACTTCCGGGTACCCCCCCCGGGCGCTCATCAGCTCTTTCACAGTTCCCGATCCGACATGGAGGACGAGACCGACGTGAACCTCACCGGCACAGCAGATCCGACTCAGCAGGCGTGGGTGCTGCGCGCCCGGCCGAGCGGCCGGCCACGCGACACCGACGTCGAACTCGTGGCGACGACGATCGGCGCTCCCGGGGCCGGCGAGGTCCGCGTCGCGAACCTGGTGATGTCGGTCGAGCCGTACATGCGGGGGCGCATGGGCGGCGAGGCCACCTACGCGGAGCCCTACGAGATCGGCGAGCCGATGCTCGCCCCGACCGTCGGGCGCGTCACCGAGTCCTCCGAGAGCGCCGTCCCCGTCGGTGCTCTCGTCCTGCACGACCACGGTTGGCGGGAGCATTCGCTGGTCCCGGCATCCGAGTGCCGTGTCCTGCGACACGACGACCTCCCGCCCGCCATGCATTTGGGACTGTTGGGGATTCCCGGCATGACGGCATGGGTCGGCGTCGAGCGGATCGCTCGCGTCGTGGCCGGCGATGTCGTGTTCGTGTCGTCGGCCGCCGGAGCGGTCGGCTCGACGGTTGTCCAGCTCGCGAAACTGCGCGGTGCCACGGTGATCGCGAGTGCCGGGTCGCCCGAGAAGGTTGCGCTCACGAGGAGCCTGGGAGCCGACGCCGCGTTCGACTACCACGACGGCCCGATCAAGGACCTTCTGCGCCGTGCAATGACCGAACTCGGTGTCACGGGCGTGGACGTGTACTTCGACAACGTCGGCGGAGAACATCTCGAGGCCGCAATCCGGGTGATCAACGATCACGCCCGCATCGCGCTGTGCGGAATGATCAGCATCTACAACGCGGCCGCGCCGCAACCCGGCCCGAGCAATCTCCTCAAGCTGATCTGGCGGCGCGCGCGCATGGAGGGTTTCCTGCTCGGCGACCACCTCGATGCCCGCGACGAATTCGAGTCGGAAATGGCCGGTCTCGTCCGCTCGGATCGAATTCGCTCGGTGCACACCGAGTTCACCGGTGGCGTCGCGGGCGCGTGGGACGCATTCCTCGGCATGCTCGACGGCACCGCCACCGGGAAGGCCGTGGTCCCGCTTGCCGCGGACACCGCCGGCGGCTGACCGAACCGAACCCGAAAGCACGCCTCGATCGGCACCGCTGCTGCGGTGCCGGCCCCGAACCTACCGAAAATCCGGCACAGCACCCGAAGCACACGGTGCGGCCCCATACCCGAAGGAGTCACACGATGACCGACCAGGCGCTGCCGTTGGAAGGAAAGGTCGCCCTCGTCACGGGCGGGAGCCGCGGCCTCGGCCGGGAGATGACCCTCGCGTTCGCCCGTGCCGGTGCTAAGACCGTGATTGTCAGCCGCAAGGTCGAAAGCTGCGAGAAACTGGCCGCGGAGGTCGCCGAGACCACCGGCCGCCGGGCCCTTCCGCTGGCCTTCCACGTCGGCGACTGGGACGCTCACCAACCGCTCGTCGAACGTGTCTACGAGGAATTCGGCCGCATCGACGTCCTCGTCAACAACGCGGGTATGGCCCCGCTGTACCCGAGCCTGGACCAGGTGTCGGAAGCCTTGTTCGACAAGGTCATCGACGTCAACCTCAAAGGCACCTTCCGCCTCACCGCACTGATCGCGCCGCGGATGGCCGCCGGTGCAGGCGGTTCGATCATCAACATCAGCTCGATCGCGGCCGAACGCCCGACGCCGAACGACCTGCCGTACGCCGCGGCAAAGGCGGGACTGAACGCCCTCACCAAGGGCTTCGCGCAGGCGTACGGGCCCACGGTGCGCGTCAACACGATCATGGCCGGTGCGTTTCTCACCGACATCAGCAAGGCATGGGACATGGACTACGCCAACGAGATCTTCGAGGCCCTGCCGCTGCAGCGAGCAGGGAATCCGGACGAGATCGTCGGTGCCGCCCTGTACCTGGCCGGCCCTGGGTCCACCTACACCACCGGCGCGATCATCCCGGTCGACGGTGGTCGGACGTCGACCGCCTGATCGGGCGAACCCGTGATCGCGAACCCGTGATCGCCGGAACGCGGTGATCCCCTTTACGTCGGCCGTGCCGACCGTTCGACAGGAGTCGTCCCACATGCGTATTCCCTCCCGGCGCTTGCACGCTGACCGCACCATCCGTCGCCGGTTCTCTCTCACCCGACCCACCGCCGTGATCGCCGTCGCCGTCGTGTCCACGCTGCTCGCCGCGTGCGGCGGGGGCGGTGACGATCGCATCACCTCCGAGGCCGTCGGAGCGACCGGACCCGCCGGGGACGAGTCGTGGCAGAAGATCGTCGGGGCCGCCGAGGCGGAAGGTGAGGTAACGATCTACTCCTCGAACGCGGCCGATGCCCTCGCCGAACTCGGCCGCCGCTTCGAGGCGGACTACGGGATCCGCGTGAACGTCGTCCGCGACGTCGATGCGAACATCCACCAGAAGGTCGGCGCGGAGGCGGACACCGGCAACCAGGTCGCCGACATCGTCACCCAGGCCACTTCACCCTGGGTCGTCGAGCTCGCGGCCGCCGGTGGGATCGCCGAGCCGATCGGTCCGGCCTTCACCGACCCGTCCTCCGAATACGACACCGACACGTTGCTGCGCGGGTCCGGCGACTTCGTCACCGGCGCCTCCGTGCTGACCTTCGGCTGGAACACCGACCGGTACCCCGCGGGACTGGAAAGCTATGAGGACCTGCTCGACCCGGCGCTTGCCGACGGCAAGATCGGTATCGTGCTGCCGACGTCGACCGCGCACGTCGACTTCTACGGCAGCTACCTCGAGCAGGTCGGTGGTGAGGGCTTCGTCGAAAGGCTCGCCGCGCAGAAGCCGCGGATCTACCCGGGCGCGCTGCCGGTCGCGCAGGCCCTCGCCTCCGGCGAGATCGCCGCGACGGTGTTCGCCCAGGACCAGACGGTGGAGAAAAAGAACGGCGCACCGGTCGACAGCGGGTTCGACAAGCTCGTGTGGGGGGCCCCGATGTACACGTCGATTCTGACGAAAGCTCCGCACCCCAACGCTGCTCAGCTCCTGGCCAACTACATGGTTACCCCGGCCGGGCAGGAGGCGCTCTCGTTCCGCAACGCGGCCGTGCTGCCGAACGTCTCGTCGGCCGTGACGACGATCGACACGGTGGCGCCGCAGGACCTGAGCGCGATGACGCCCGAGGCGCTGGAGGCCCTGAAGGTCCGGTTCGGCCAGCTGTTCAACCAGTGATCCCTGCCGGCAGTGACTTCCGGTCACCGAGCGCTCTCGAGCGGGTCTCGACAACCAGTGGTATTCCGAGAAGGAGACGGATTGATGGGAAGAGTTGAAGGCAAGGTTGCGCTCGTCACGGGCGCAGCCCGCGGACAGGGCCGGTCCCACGCGCTGCGGCTCGCTCAGGAGGGTGCTGACGTCGTCGTCCTCGACGCATGCACCGAGATCGACTCGGTGCCTTACCCGCTCCCGACCGAGGTGGAACTGAAGGAGACCGAGGCGCTGGTCGCCGCGACCGGGCGGCGCGTACTGGCACGCACCGCCGATGTGCGCAGCCAGGAGCAGCTCGACGCGGTCGTCGACGAGGCCCTCGCGGAGTTCGGCCACATCGATATCGTCGCCGCCAACGCCGGCATCGTCGGCTTCCGTCCCACGTGGGAGCTCAGCGACACCGAGTGGCAGGACATGCTCGACGTCAACCTCACCGGCGCCTTCCATACCGTCAAGGCGGTCGTGCCGGCGATGATCGAGGCCGGCCGGGGTGGTTCGATCGTCATCACGAGCTCGATCCAGGCCATGCTCGGCTCCGCCAACATCGCCCACTACAACGCTTCCAAGAGCGGCGTCATGGGCCTGATGCGCACGCTCGCCGCGGAACTCGGCCCGCACGGCATCCGGGTGAACACCGTCAACCCGAGCGCCGTCGAAACCCCGATGCTGCTGAACGAGGCCACCTTCCGCATCTTCGGCCCGGATCTGGAGAACCCGGGGCCGGACGACCTGTGGGAACGCTCCAAGAACCGCAATCCGATGGGCGTCGGGTGGGTTTCGGCGGCCCACCTGAGCAACGCGGTGCTGTTCCTGGCTTCCGACGAGGCCCAGTACATCACCGGGGTCGCGCTCCCCGTCGACATGGGGGTGCGGCTGTGACGATCACCGAGACCAGCGGAACGACGTCCGCGGACCTGACGCAGCGGCTCGCCGGGCGGCGGGTGTTCCTCACCGGTGGCGGCAGCGGAATCGGCGCGGCCGTCGCACACCGCCTCGCCGCCGAGGGCGCGGCCGTCGCGGTCACCGACGCCCGTGAGGACGCGGCCGTGGAGGTCGCCGACGCGGTGCGCGCGGCCGGCGGCACCGTGATCGGGTCGGTGTGCGACGTCGGCGACGAGGCTTCCGTCGCCGCGGCCGTGGAAGCGGCCGTCGCCGAGTTCGGTGGATTGGACGGGGTGGTCACGTGCGCGGGCATTTCCGGGACCGCGATGCTGCACGAGATGGACCTGGGCCACTGGGAGCGCATCCTGCGGGTGAACCTCACCGGCACATTTCTGCCGCTGCGCGCGACGATTCCGCACCTGCTCGACGCGGACGGGGGGTCGATCGTCACCGTCGGATCGGTCGCGTCGCTGGTGTCCACGAATCTGAACACCCCCGGCTACGACGCGTCGAAGGGGGGCGTCCTGCAGTTGACCCGCTCGGTTGCCATGGGATACGCCGCCCGGGGGATCCGGGCCAACTGCCTGTGCCCGGGTCTGGTGAGCACCGGACTGCGCGCGAATTCCGCCGCGCTGCAGGGCCCGGAGCCGGAGGCCACGCGCAGCCGGGTGGTCGAGAACACGGCGCTGGCGCGGTCCGCGGACCCCGGCGAGATGGCGTCGGTGGTCGCGTTCCTGCTCTCCGACGACGCCTCGTTCATGACCGGAGCCGCGATTGCCGCGGACGGCGGCTTGACCGCGAACTGACGAGACCGGTGGAATCCGGCCTCGACCTCGAGCATTCCGAAAACGACAGAACCCATCCGCCCGCCGCTTCCCGGCGAGCGCTACGCAGAGGTGACCGCCTATGTCCACCGACCCCACCTGGCGCAGGGATGCCTGCGCGATCGCCGGCATCGGCACGACGGAGTACTCCCGCGACTCCGGCGTGTCGGTTACGGCTCTGGCCGTCGAGGCCGCAGCGAACGCCCTCGCCGATGCCGGACTGACCCCGGCCGATGTCGACGGCATCGTCCGCAACGACATGGACCTGGTCTCCTGCGCGGCCCTGGCCGACGGACTGGGCGTTCCGAACCTGACCTACTGGGGCGAGGCCGGCCCGGGCGGCTCCGGCCCGGCCGCGATGGTCGCGCAGGCCGTCGCCGCGATCATGAGCGGGCAGGCCACTACCGTCGTGGTGTTCCGCTCCCTCAACGGCCGCTCAGGCCGTCGCTTCGGTCTGTCCCCGGTCGCCACCCCCGAGGTCGGCGGTAATGAGACGTTCGAGGAGTTCTTCGGCCCCTACGGCCTGCTGTCGTCGGGTCAGTACTTCGCCCTGGTCGCGCAGCGTTATATGACCGAAACGGGCTTGACCTCCGAGCAGCTCGCGCAGATCGCCCTGGTAACCCGCCGCCGCGCCAACTCCAATCCGGCCGCACAGATGTACGAGCGCACCATGACGCTCGACGACTACTTCGACTCGCGCATGCTGTCGTCGCCGCTGCGTCTGTACGACTACTGCCTCGAGACCGACGGTGCCGCCGCGGTCGTCGTCACCACCACCGAACGGGCCGAGGACCTGAGGCAGACACCGGCCCTGATCCGGTCGGTCGCGATGTCCACCTGTCCGCACCCGCAGCCGGGCCTCATGTACCCGACGCTCATGCGTGAGGACATCACCGCCCTGCCGTCGAGGGTGTGCCAGGAGACGCTGTACTCGCGGGCCGGTCTCGGCCCGGCCGACGTCGACGTCGCACAGATCTACGACTGCTATTCGATCACTGCGCTGATTCAGCTCGAGGACTACGGATTCTGCAAGCGCGGGGACACCGGCGATTTCCTTGCCGACGGGCAGATCGACCTCGGCGGGTCGATCCCGATCAATACGAGTGGAGGACACATGTCCGAGGGATACATCCACGGAATGAACCACGTCGTGGAGGGAGTGCGGCAGATCCGCGGCACCTCCACCAGCCAGGTCGAGGGAGCCCGGGTCTCCCTCGTCACCTCCGCGCCGCCGCCGGCGGCCAGCGCGCTGATCCTGGTGTCGGCATGAGCGCCCGCGGCACCGCCGTACCGGCGGACACCACGCGGGACCGGCTGCGCCCCCTCGTCACCGAGCGCGGCAGCAAGGGCTTCTTCGACGCCGCCGCGGACGGAGAGCTCGCGATCCTCACCTGTGAGGACTGCGGCCGCCGCATACACCTGCCCCGGCCGCGTTGTGTGTACTGCGCGAGCACGTCGGTGCGCTGGAAGCCGGTCGCCCGCACAGGCACCGTCTATGCCCACACGATCGTCGAGCATCAGGTCCATCCGCTGTTTCCGGTGCCGTACACGGTGATCGTCGTCGACGTCGACGGTGAGGCGGACGGGGTTCGGCTGATCGGCAACCTGCCCGGCCGCATCGACGTCGCGGCCGGTACCCCCGTGCGTAGTGCGTTCGAGGACCTCGGCACCGACGCGGCGGGCAACCCTGTGGTGCTGCCGGTGTGGGAGATCGACACCGAACGCACGGCCGCTACGGATGGAGCCGGCCGATGAGCGCCTCCACCGCAACGTGGCGCCCCATCGACCCGGAGTTGTTCGTCGGCGGCAACCCCGGGGCCGCACTGCGGGGTGCCCGCTGCCCGTCCTGCGGCACGGTCACCTTCCCGTACCAGAGCGGTTGCCCGCGGTGCGGCGGGAATGCGATGACGGATCTCGAACTGCCGCGCGAGGGCACCCTGTGGTCCTACACCGTGCAGTCCTTCCCGCCGAAACACCCGTTCGTGTGCGTCGAGCCGTTCGAACCGTTCGGCGTGGGCTATGTCGACCTCGGTGACGTGATCGTCGAGGCGCGGCTGACCATCGCCGATGCGGGTGCGTTGCGGATCGACATGCCGATGCGGCTGACCACGATCGTCAACCACGTGGACGAGGACGGCACCGAGATCGTCACGTTCGCGTTCGCCCCGAGCAGTGAGGAGCAGCGATGAAGGTCGCGATCGTGGGTGTCGGCATCCACAAGTTCGGCCGCACGGAGGGCGTGAGCGGGCTCGAGCAGGGCGCGTATGCGGCACGGCAGGCACTCGCCGACGCCGGAGTCGAGTTCAAGGACATCCAGTTCGCGTACGGTGGCAGCGATTCGGCCGGCAACGCCGACACGCTCGTCTCTGCCCTGGGCCTGACCGGGCTGCCGTTCGTCAACGTCAAGAACGGCTGCGCGACCGGTGGCAGCGCCCTGACCTCCGCGGTCAGCCGGATCCGTTCCGGCGAGTCCGATCTGGGCCTGGTCGTCGGGTTCGACAAACATCCGCGTGGCGCGTTCAATGCCCGCCCCGAGGACAACGGTATCGGCCGCTGGTACGGCGAGAGCGGCATGATGGTCACCACCCAGTTCTTCGCGATGAAGATCCAGCGCTACCTCGTCGAACACAACCTGCCCAGGTCGCTGCTCGCGACAGTCGCCGCCAAGGCCTTTCGCAACGGCGCGCTCGCCCCACACGCGTGGCGCCGCACACCGTTGACGGAGGAGCAGATCGCCGGCTCCACGATGGTCAACGACCCACTGACGCAGTACATGTTCTGTTCACCGGCCGAGGGCGGGGTGGCGCTCGTCCTCGCCCGTGCGGACCGGGCCCACGAATACACCGATGCCCCGGTGTTTCTCGAGTCCGCGGAACTGCGCTCCAGGGAGTTCGGCTCGTTCGAGGTGTTCAGTCCGTGGACGTCACCCGAGCGGGCCGACGGCCCGACCGTCACGGCCTCCCGCGCGGCGTTCGAGGCCGCCGGCATCGAACCCGGCGATGTCGACGTCGCACAGATCCAGGACACCGAGGCCGGAGCCGAGATCATGCACCTCGCCGAGACGGGGCTGTGCAAGCACGGCGAGCAGGAGTCCCTCATCCGGTCTGGTGCCACCGAGATCGGCGGTTCGATCCCGGTCAACACCGACGGCGGCTGCTTGGCCAACGGCGAGCCGATCGGCGCGACCGGCCTGCGCCAGGTCTACGAGAACGTCGTACAGCTCCGTGGCGTGGCAGGGGACCGGCAGGTCCCCGGGGAGCCGAAGGTCGGCTTCACCCACGTCTACGGCGCGCCGGGCATCAGCGCCTGCACCGTCCTCACGCGCTGAGCGGCACATCCCGACTTCACCTTCCGAGTAGGAGACCACCGATATGGCATGGGATTTCGAAACCGATCCGCAGTTCCAGGAGAAGCTGGACTGGGTGCAGCGATTCGTGGACGCGGAGGTCGCCCCGGTCGACCGCGTCGTCGAGCACGCATGGGACGTCACCGACCCCACCCGGAACAAGCTCATCCGGCCCCTGCAGGACGTCGTGCGCGGGCAGGGCCTGTGGGCGTGCCACCTCGGTCCCAAGCTCGGTGGCCCGGGCTACGGGCAGGTCAAGCTCGCATTGCTCAACGAGATCCTCGGCGCGACCCACAGCGGCCCCGTGGTGTTCGGCTGCCAGGCACCGGACTCCGGCAACGCCGAGATCCTCGCGCACTACGGCACACCCGAACTCAAGGAACGGTACCTTCGCCCGCTCATCGACGGCGACATCATGTCGTGCTACTCGATGACCGAACCGCAGGGCGGCTCGGATCCGACCAGCTTCGTCACCCGTGCCGTCCGGGACGGCGACCACTACGTCATCAACGGTGAGAAGTGGTTCTCCTCGCACGCCCGGTTCTCGTCGTTCCTGATCGTGATGGCCGTGACCGATCCCGCCGCCCCGCGGACGAAGCGCGCGTCGATGTTCGTCGTCCCCATGGACACCCCGGGCATCGAGATCATCCGCAACGTCGGGGTGTGGGGACACAACGAGGCGGAGGGCACCCACGCCTACATCCGTTACACCGATGTGCGCGTGCCCGCGGACCACCTGCTCGGCGAGGAGGGCGAGGGCTTCGCCGTCGCGCAGACCCGCCTGGGCGGCGGACGCATCCATCACGCGATGCGCACCGTCGGGTTGGTCCGCGCCTCGCTCGACATGATGCTCGAGCGCGCGGTGTCTCGTGAGACGCGCGGCCGGAGCCTCGCCGACATGCAGCTGGTGCAGGACATGATCGCCGAGTCGTGGGCCGAGCTCGAGCAGTTCCGCCTGCTCGTCCTGCAGACAGCCTGGAAGATCGACAAGCTCGACGACTACAAGAAGGTCATCGCCGACATCTCCGCCGTGAAGATGGTGATGCCGAAGGTGCTCAACAACGTCGTGTCCCGGGCGATCCAGCTGCACGGTTCCCTCGGCATCTCGAAGGAGATGCCGTTCGGCAAGTGGCTGCTCGAGAGCTACCACATGGGCCTGGCCGACGGCGCCACCGAGCTGCACAAGCAGCAGATCGCCAAGCAGCTGCTGAAGAACGCCACGCCGGCGTCGGGCCTGTTCCCGACGACGCACCTGCCGGCGCTCGACGCGGCCGCCGAACTCAAGTTCGGCCTGCCCGCGGTGGGAGCCCAGTGATGACGGGCTCGGTCGTGTCCGGCGAGCAGCCGTCGGCCTCGAACGTCGGGGAGCCGCGCACGGAGGTTGCGCCGGTCCGGACGGGGGAGGACCTCGACTGGGCCGCGCTCGAGACATACCTGCGGATGCACCTCGACGACGTCGACGGGGAGTTCTCCGTCCTGCAGTTCCCGCGCGGCTCGGCGAATCTCACCTACCGCGTGGGCTTCGGCGACCGTCTCCTCGTCGTGCGCCGCCCGCCCTTCGGCCAGCTCGCTCGGGGCGCCCACGACATGACCCGCGAATATCGGGTGCTGTCCCGGCTGCACCGCGAGTACGACCGCGCCCCCCGGGCGCTGCTGCACTGTGCGGACCAGAGTGTCGTCGGTGCCGAGTTCTTCGTCTCCGAGTACCGCGACGGCGTCGTGGTGTGGGATTCGGTGCCCGACTCGATGTCCGGCGTCGACGACGCCGGACGGCGGATCGGCTTCGCGGTGATCGACGCGCTCGCGGACCTGCATGCGGTCGACCCCGCCGCATGCGACCTGGCGGAACTCGGCCGGCCCGAGGGCTACCTCGAGCGCCAGGTGCAGGGCTGGTCGGCACGATGGGACGCCGTCGCCGAGTACGCCCCGGCCGAGACCGCGGCGCTCATGGCCGAGGCGACCCGGCGGATCCGCGCGGCGATTCCGGCAAGCCAGCGGGCCGGGATCGTCCACAACGACTACAAGGTCGACAACTGCCAATTTCCGCACGGCGACCCGGACCGGGTCAAGTCGGTGTTCGACTGGGACATGGCCACGACCGGGGACGTGCTGGTCGACCTGGGCACGCTGCTCAACTACTGGCCGGACCGGACCGTGGATCCGGCCTCGGACGCGGCGTTCATCGTCGTGCCCGGTATGCACGGCCTCGACCTGCCGTCGCGAGTGGAGGTGGTCGAGCGGTACGCGGCCGGCAGCGATCTGGACCTGTTGAACATCGACTGGTACGAGGCGTTCGGATGCTGGAAGACCGTGGTCATTCTGCAGCAGCTCTACGCACGGTTCGTGCGCGGCGAGACCACCGACGCGCGGATGGGTCAACGCGGCGAATTCGTCGCGCCCCTGGCCCGTCGCGCGCTCAGCCTGCTCCCCGCCTGACCCCGCCTCCGCACGCCCGTCCGCGCGGTGGCACCGGCCACCGCGCGGACGAGTCGTCTCACCATCGATCACACGAAAGGCGAACCCCATGGCCTCCATCGGACTGAGCGCATACGGAATGAATCCCACCGAACTCGTCGAACTGGCGGTCTGCGCCGACGACCTGGGATTCGACGCATTGTGGCTGGGGGAGCACGTGCTCCATCCGGTCGCATACTCCAGCAGCCACCCTTCGACGGGGACGGCGCAGCACCACACGGGACCCATCGTCGATGTGTCGACGGAGCTGACGGATCCGTGGGCGGTGCACGCGGCCGTGGCCGCGACCACGAACCGCATCAAACTGGGCACGGCCGTGTATGTCACTGCCCTGCGGCACCCACTGCACACTGCGCGCACCACCATCACCGTGCAGGAACTCAGCGGCGGTCGTCTGCTCTTCGGGGTCGGCGCCGGATGGCTCGAGGAGGAGTTCGCAGCGTTGGACGTGCCGTTCCGCAAACGTTTCTCGCGCACCGACGAGTGCGTGACGATCCTGCGGAAGGCGTGGTCGGGCAGGCCGTTCTCCCACGAGGGCGAGCACTACCGGTTCGATGAGGTACAACTGCATCCTCGCCCCGTGCACGTGCCCGTCATCCACGGCGGTAACGGCCCGAAGGCGCTTGCCCGCGCGGCGCGGCTGGGAGACGGATGGTTCTCCTCCGGCACCCCGAGCTTCGGGCAGGCGGTGGAGATGGTGAACGAGATTCGCAGGCTGCGGCGCGAATTCGGTCGGATCGGCGAGTTTCCGTGCTACGTGCGCGTCGACGCGGCGACTTCGGCGGACCTGCGCCGGTACCGCGACCACGGCATCGAGGACCTCGTGGTCTGGGCCGACTCGGTCTGGAAGGGCGACTCCGCCGAAGAGCGCCGCGCCTTCCTGACCGCGGCCGCCGATCGCCTGGGTGTGGGACCGTCGCGGGTGTAAGAGTCAGTCCGAGCCTGCGACGTTCACGACCGGGATCGACGCGCCGCTGACCGCGCGCGAGGAATCACCGAGCAGGAAACCGATGACCTCGGCGATGTCGGTGGGGCGGGCCCAGCTGGAGCGGTCGGCCTCGGGCATTGCGTCCCGGTTGGCGGGGGTGTCGACCATGGTAGGCAGCAGACCGTTGACGCGGATGTTGTCGCCGGCGTATTCGACTGCGAGCGCCTGGACCAGGGCGGAGACGGCGGCCTTGGAAGCGACGTAGGTGGCGGCGCCCGGGAAGGGCCGGACGGCGGCGGCGGAGCCGATGCACACCACGGACCCGCCGCCGTGGCGGATGAGTTCGGGTAGGGCGGCCTGGATGACGCGGTAGGCGATCGTGAGGTTGATCGACAACTGGGCTTCGAGGACCTCGATGGGCGTTTCGTGGACCCGGCGGCCGGCAGCGAATCCGCCGACGAGGTTGACCACGCCATACAGCGGCCGGGCCTCGTCCTTCGTCGCGCACTCCACGACCGCCTCGACGTCCTGCTCGTCGGACAGATCGGCGCGGATCGTCTCGAGGTTCGGGTGCGGAGCGACGCGGTCGAGTTCGGCCTCGACGTACCAGGGGACCACCAGCCGCCAGCCGGCGTCGAGGAGGTGGCGGGTGACCGCGGCGCCGAGGCCGCCGGTGCCGCCGGTGACGATCGCGGTGCGGGCGGGGGACGTCTCGTTCATGGGCAGAGCCTTTCGAGGTGCGAACGGGTGGTATCGGGATGGGAGGTGCGGTCAGGGCACGCGAGGGTCGGCGCGCCGGATCTCGGGGGCCGCGCGCCAGTCGTCCAGCCCGTGCTCGACCGTGCCGATGCAAGTTTCGCCACGGGTCAGCGCGGACCAGTGGGCGTGATTGAGTTGGTGAAGGGTGAAGCCCGCGTCGAGGGCGGACTGGAATCCGCCGGCGTCCTGGCTCTGGTTCACCGATTCCTTGATCAGCAGGGCTGCCATGGTGGGGATCCGGGCGATTCGACGCGCGAACGCGAGGGTCGAGTCGGCGAGTTCGTTCTCGGGGAAGATCTTCGAGACCATGCCGAGGGCATGGGCATCGGCCGCGTCGAGGCAGTCACCGGTCAGGAGCAGTTCCTTGGTCTTGCGGGGACCGAACTCCCACGGATGTGCGAAATACTCGACGCCGCACATCCCCAACCGGGTGCCGACGACGTCCGCGAACGTGGTGTTCTCGGCTGCGACGATCAGATCGCAGCTCCACATCAACATGAGCGCGGCGGAGTACACGGCTCCGTGCACTTGCGCGATGGTGATCTTGCGGAGGTTACGCCATCGGCGGGTGTTCTCGAAGTAGTAGTGCCACTCCTGGTGGTGCCGCATCTCTATCTCGGAGTAGGTGGCTCCGTTGCAGGCGTAGGAGACGTGCTGGCCCGAGCCCGGAGCGCGCTCGCGCACGTCGTCCGAGGACCCGAGATCGTGCCCGGCCGAGAAGGACGGTCCGTGGCCCCCCAGGATGACCACGCGCACCGTGTCGTCGGCCTCGGCGCGTGCGTAGGCCTTGCCGAGTTCGACGAGCAGGCCCCGGTTCTGGGCGTTCCGCTGCTTCGGGCGGTCGAGCATGATGCGGACGATGTGACCCGCGTCGAGGGACTCGTAGGTCAGGTACTGGTAGTCGGTCATCACGGTCCTCACGGAGTCCGGCGCCGGCCGACGGTGTGTCCGCGCGCCCGACTAAATATTGCAATATTTGGTGTGGTTATCGATATGTACCGTATCTTTTGCTGTGGCGCAAGTCACCGGGTCGCTGTAAGGCTTTGCGGTTCAACGCTGCCGACGGTGGTGAACGGGCAGTCGGCGCCGGCCGAGGGCCAGCACCCCCAACGCCAGCGCGACGGCGCCGGCAGCGGCGGCGAAAGGAACGTGAGGGTTGAAGATCTCGCCCATCCGGCTTGCGAGCCACGGGGCCACCGCGCCGCCGCCGAAGCGCACGAAGCTGTACGCCGCGGCTGCGGTGCTCCCGTCCACCGGCGCGGCGTCCATACCGATTTCGGTCACCAGGGTGTTGAGGACGCCCAGGAACAGGCCCGAGACGACGATGCACGTCACGACCGCCGGTCGGTTGCCGGTGAATACGGCCACGACTGCAAGGGTGAGGGCGAACAGGGCCAGGCCCAGGGCGGTCGCGCCGATCGCGCCGAGCGCGGTGCGCAACCGAGGCGCGACGGACACCGACGAGATCACCACGCACACGCCCCAGCCGCAGAAGACGAATCCGAGCCGAAGTGGATCGAGTTCGAGGACGAACGGCGCGTATGCGAACAGGGCGAAGAGGCCGAGGTGGTACAGCAGGGAGACGAGGGCGATCGACAGCAGGCCCGCGTGCCCGAGCGCCCGGAGCGGTGCGATGAGCGGGATCGGCCGGTCGGGCGTCGTGGCGGGCGGCAGCAGGACGACGAGCAGCGCGAAGGCCACGGCCATGAGTACGGAGGCGCCGAGGAAGGCGGCGCGCCAGGAGATCTGGCCGAGAAGCCCGCCGACGAGCGGGCCCGTCGCGATGCCGATGCCGACGGCCGACTCGTAGAACACGATCGCTTTCGGCGCACCGCCGGTCGCGGCGCCGACTATCGCGGCGAGCGAGGTCGCGACGAACAGCGCGTTACCCAGTCCCCATCCGGCGCGGAAGCCGATGATCTGGCCGAGCGTCCCCGACAGGCTCGCGCCCAGGGAGCATCCGGCGATGACGAACAGGCCCAGCAACAGGGTCTTGCGGGTGCCGATGCGGCTGGATATCGCGCCGGTGACCAGCATCGCGAGACCCATCACGGCCATGTAGCCGGTGAACAGCAACGACACCTGTGACGGCGTGCCGCCGAGCTGCTCGGCCAGCGGGCGCAGGATCGGGCTGACCACGCCGATACCCATGAACGCGACGATCACGGCGAACGTGATGGCCCATACCGCGCGCGGTTGCTTCGGCTGTCCCGGTGCCGCACCCGGGGGAGGCGCGGCAGCGGCTGTGGGCGGTTCTGCCGGACGCGCCGGGAGGGAAGTCTCGGCGGCGGGTATGGAGGGTCTGGTCGTCAAGGGGTCTCCGCTCTCGTTCGTCACCCGACGGGACACGCTCGACCGAGAACGCCGCGGAACTCCTCCGGATACGGTCATGCCGCATACGAACGGGCCGCACCTGCCGGGTGGACCCGGGGAGGCGGCGGCCGGAAGACGAAGGGCAGGCTAGTCGGTCAAAGCCACTCCACCCGCTCGTCGAGGATGCGCGGGTTCTGGCGGCTGATGCGGTCGATGACCTCGCGCATGTGTGCGCGGGTCAGAGTGCGGGCGAGTTCGGCGTTGCCGGCAGCGATGGCGTCGTGGATCTGGCGGTGCGGCTCGGTGAAGGCCTCCCGCTCCTTCTCGTTCCACTCCTCGGGGTGGGCGCCGAGCATCCGGTCGGTATACAGGTGGGCCAGGGCCGAACCGGTGAGGTCGAGGACGTAGTTGCCGGTCAGGTTCCGCAGCGCGCTGTGGAATCCGGTGGCGGTCTCGGTGACCTCTTCGTTCGACATGTCCGGTCTGAGATCGTGGGCGGCCAGGGGAGTGAGGTCGACGTCCTCTCCGGCGGCGATCCGATCGGCGAGCATTGCTGCGGCCAGCCCCTCCATCTCCAGGGCGGCCTCGGCGACTTCGCGGAACTGAATGCCGTTCGCCTGCAGATACATCGACAGCGTGTCGCCGAACTCGGAGCCCGAGGGCTCCGACACGATCGGGCCCCCGCCCAGGCCCTGCCGGACCGTCACCAGCCCCTGCGCCTCGAGCAGGCGCAGGCCCTCTCGCACCGACGCGCGGCCGACCCCGAACCGCTTGGCCATGTCGTTCTCGGACTCGAGCGCGGAACCCGGGCCGAGCCGGCGGTCGGCGATGTCCTTGGCGACCATGCGCGCGACCGTCCGCGAGACCTTCTCGTTCCGTGTCATCGCGATGGCGCGTCGGAGGGCGGCGGTTCCTGTGGGAGAACCCATGGTGTTGCGCGTCATTCGATGTCCTCGTCGGTTGTTCGGTCGGCGATCGGGGTGGTGATGAGTATAGGGACGCGGACCGTCCCGACCGGGCACTCCTCCTTAACCATGCCAATATTTCGTATCTAATGCTATACCAAAGCTATGACGCAGCACACAGTGGAACCCTATTCGACGCACTCCGGCTCGCGGCACCAGGCGCTGGTCGGGCAGAATGCCCTGGTCACCGGCGGTAGCGAAGGCATCGGTCGCGGTATCGCGGAGCGGTTGCTCGACGCCGGCGCGACGGTCGCGGTGGCGGCCCGCCGCCCCGAGATCCTCGACGAGGCCGTCGCATCGTTGCGCGCCCGGTGCGGCGACGAGTCGCGGGTCGCGGGCATCGTGGCCGACATCGCCGACGCCGATTCGGTAGCGGCGATGTTCGAACGGGTCGAGCGGGAGTTCGGTTCGCTCAACGTCCTGGTCGCGAACGCCGGCAGCGGCACCGTGGCGCCGTTCCTCGAACTCACCGAGGAGCAGTGGCAGGCCTGCATCGACCTCAATCTCACCGGCACGTTCCGGTGCGTGCAGGCCGCGGCCCGCGCGATGGTCCGCCGAGAGGGGACGAATCGCTCGATCGTCGTGGTCTCGTCGATCCGGGCGCTGGGAGTGCGGCCGAGCCTGGTGCCGTACGGCACCGCAAAGGCCGGTCTCAACCAGTTGGTACGAATGGCTGCCTACGAGCTCGCCCCCACGGGCATTCGGGTCAACGCACTGTCCCCCGGGATCACTGCGACGCCACTTACGCAGGAGCGCAATTCGCTGTTCGACGAGCGTGCCGCCACCGTGCCGATGGGGCGCGCCGGTACGCCGGCGGACATGGCGAGCGCGGCGCTGTACCTCGCGGGCCCGGACTCGGCGTTCGTCACCGGGACGAACCTCGTCGTCGACGGCGGGGAGTCCCTGTACTGACCTGTCACGCGGAAGCCGCGGGACCGGATCCCGTGCGTATCGAACAGGCCTTCACCGGTGATGTGATGTACAACTCATAAAACATTGCTATAGTTACGGTGTTTTTCACCCCGGCTCTGGAGGCCGCTCCGTCGAATCCGCGCCCGTGTGTCGCCGCGCCGGCCGACGGAACCACCACCACACGCAGCGTAGCTGCCGTGTGGCCCGAAAATCTTTGCAGTAGAACGTGACTGCGGTACGACGAAGGAGAACGCTCGATGACCAAGGTGATGAACGGAATCAAGGTCGTGGAGGTCGCGTTGTATGCGTTCGTCCCCTCGGCCGGCGCGATCCTGTCCGACTGGGGAGCCGACGTGATCAAGGTCGAGCACTCCGACTTCGGGGATCCGATGCGCACGACCGCGGCGTGGGGCGTGCCCGGCGACGTCGACGGCATGTCGGGTCTGTGGGAGATCAACAACCGTGGCAAGCGCGCCATCGCCCTCGACATCGCCACCCCGCAGGGTCGCGAGGTCCTCATGAAGCTGGTCGAGACGGCCGACGTCTTCTCCACCAACTTCCTGCCGGATGCGCGGACCAAGCTGGGTATCGACGTCGACGACATCATGGCGCGCAATCCGCGCATCGTCTACGCGCGCGGCACCGCCCAGGGGGTGGCCGGACCCGACTCCGAGAAGGGGGGATTCGACGGCATCACCTACTGGGCGCGCTCCGGTGCGGCGGGGTCGATCGCCCCCGGCGACCTCGAGTGGCCGGCCAACATGCCGGGCCCGGCCTTCGGCGATGTGCAGAGCGGCATGGCGCTCGCCGGCGGGATTGCGGCCGGACTGCTGCACCGCGAACGCACCGGGGAGGGCATCGTCGTCGACACGTCGCTGTTCGCGGTCGGCGCGTGGGCGATGCAGGCGACCATCGCCGGCGCCCAGCTCGTCGGGGCCGCGGAACTGCCCTATCCGGACCGGTCCGCGCCGGTGAACCCGGTCTCGAACATCTACCGCACCAGCGACGGCCGGTACATCCATCTGGCGTTGTTGCAGAGCCAGAAGTACTGGCCCGGGCTGTGCGAGGCGATCGGCCGACCCGACCTGATCGACGACCCGCGTTACGCGACGTTCGAGGACCGCGCCCGCAACACTCGCGAGTGCACCGCCGAGCTCACCGAGGTGTTCCGGACCCGCACCCTCGCGGAGTGGACGGACATCCTCGGCAAGCAGGAGGGACAGTGGGACGTCTTCCACAAGCCCCTCGACGTGCTGACGGACCCACAGGCGATCGCGAACGAGTACGTCCGCACCGTCGAGTACGAAGACGGGCGCACTCTGGATCTCATCACGGCGCCGATGCGGTTCGGAAACGAGGCGCCGGTGCTCACCCGTGCCCCCCAGCACGGTGAACACACCGAGGAGGTGCTGCTCGAGCACGGCCTCGACTGGGATCAGATCGTCCAGCTCAAGGTCGACGGCGCGATCAAGTGAGCCGGCTCCGGGACGCGACGGTGGGCCACCGACGCCGTCGCATCCGGGTCGGCCTGGGAGCGCTGACCGCCCAGACTGTCGGCGGGACCGCGGCGGAGTCGGGCCGGGCGTTGGACGCCCTCGTGCGGCATGCCGTGACCGCTGAGAAGTCCGGGTTCGACTCGGTCTGGCTCAGCGAGCACCACTTCGCAGAGGACGGCTATCTTCCCAGTCCCCTAGTGGTGATGGGTGCGCTCGCTCGCGAGACCACCGCTGTCGACCTCGCGACCAACGTCGCGATCGGGCCGCTGTACGATCCGCTGCGGCTGGCCGAGGATGTAGCGGTCGTCGACCAGCTCAGCGGCGGGCGCGTGATTCTGGGCCTCGGACTCGGTTATCGCCCGGAGGAATTCGCGGCCCTCGGCGTCGATCGTTCGCGGCGCGGACGAATTCTGGAGACGACCGTCTGCACACTGCGTGCGGCCTGGTCGGGCGAGGCGGTCGTGCCGCCCGGACGGAGCGGACAGGCCGTCCAGGTCCGTCCGCTCCCTGCCCGGATCGGGGGTCCGCCGATCCTTTTGGGCGCGTTCGCGAGTCGGGGTGTGCGCCGCGCTGCACGTATCGCCGACGGTTGGATCGCGCCCGAGCTCGCGTCCGTCGCGCAGCTGGCCCGCCGGATCGGGACGCTCGAACTCGCAGACCTGGACCGGCCCTTCCACATCGCCCTGACGATGTGCGCGTTCACCGCGGCTTCGGGGGCGTGGGAGACGGTGGCGGCCGGGCATTCCCTTGTCGGCGACCGGTACCGGCGCTGGATGGCGCAGGCCGGGGACGGCGCCGTCCCGGACGGGCCGGGCACGAACGTGCCCGTCTCGACGCGGCCGGACCATGTCGTGGCCGGCACGCCCGAAGAGTGTGTCGACCAACTGCGTCCGTGGTGGGAACTGCTGAGGGCGCTGCCGCAGACGGTGAGCGCGCACGTGACGGTGCGTGTGGTGTTCCCCGGAGTTGACGATGCAGCGACCCGCGAGTCGATCCGGCTGCTGGGAACGGACGTATTCCCGGCTCTGGCCGAGTGACTCGGCCCTCGTGACGCGGAACGCTTCCGGGTATGGACTGTGATCTAAATCTCCGTTAATATTCGCATGTTCCTAATAGTAAGGGCATGCAATCCGCCGAGCGGATCTTCCGTTCGAACTCCATCCGATTCTCAGGAGGATTACGTGTACGACCTTCGCGATATCAAGATCATCGACACCGACACCCATGTCGTCGAGCCCCCGGACCTGTGGACATCGCGGATGTCGACCAAGAAGTGGGGCGATCTGGTGCCGCACGTGCGCTGGGACGATCACCGCGGTGACCAGGCGTGGTTCGTTGCCGGCAAGCGCATGAGCGCGGTCGGTTCGCCGGCGATGGCCGGCTGGCACGAGTACCCGCCGAGCTGCCCGCCGCGATTCGAGGACACCGACCCGCGCTCGTGGGATCCGGCCAAGCGCCTGACGATCATGGACGACTACGGCATCCACGCGCAGATCCTCTACCCCAACGTCGCGGTGTTCAGCTCCAAGACGCTGCAGTCCAACGGTGACAACGAGTTGCAGATCGCGTGCATCAAGGCCTACAACGACTACCTGAGCGAGTGGGCGCAATTCGCTCCCGGGCGGTACATTCCGGTCGGCATTCTGCCCTTCTGGGACATGGAGGCCACGCTCGCCGAGGTCGAGCGCGTCGCCGCGGCGGGTCACAAGGGGCTCGTCTTCACGCAGAATCCGGCGGCATTCGGTCTGCCGATGCTCACCGACCCGTACTGGGACCGCCTGTGGGCTTCGGCGCAGGAGAAGAAGCTGCCGATCAACTTCCACATCGCGTCCGGCGAGGTCGACCTCAGCGGCTTCGGCCACGAGAGCAACGGCGTGCACGCCAACTACGCGATGATGGGCATCTCGTTCTTCATGGACAACGCCCGCACCATCTCTCAGCTCATCTGCGGCGGCATCTGCGATCGATTCCCCGACCTGAAGTTCGTCTCGGTCGAGTCGGGCATCGGCTGGATCCCGTTCGCGCTCGAGGGCCTGGACTGGCAGTGGAAGAACTCGGGTGTGCACAAGGAGCACCCGGAGTACGAACTGCTCCCCAGCGAGTACTTCAAGCGGCAGATCTACGGCTGCTTCTGGTTCGAGCAGGACTCGGCCCGCAGCGCGATCGAGCAGCTCGGCGCCGACAACGTCCTGTACGAAACCGATTACCCGCACCCGACGTCGATGTCGCCCGGTCCGGCCTCCGATGCGCTGGCTCCCGACGAGTACCTGCGTCGCAACTTCGCACACCTGTCCGAGGCGGACGCCCGGAAGATCCTGCACGACAACGCCGCCGCGCTGTACAACCTGGACTCCTGAGTCCGCAGCCCCGCCGCTACCCCGTCTGCCGCGCATTCGCACGGCCCAGCACTGTGGAGGAAAGATGTCCCTCTCGGAGTTCGAGTCCCGCGCCCGCGCGTGGGTCGTCGAGAACGTCGCCCGACTCGGGTTCGACCGGGTCGACGACCCTTACGACGTGGCCGTGTTCCACGATCTCGGATTCGACGAGGAGAAGGCACTACTCGATCAGCACCGCGTGTGGCAGAAGGTCAAGCTCGAAGCCGGCTACGGCGCTCTCGACTGGCCGGAGGAGTTCGGTGGCGCAGGTCTCGGCGCCGATGTCGCGGAGGCGTTCTCCCGTATCGAGAACGATCACTGTCCTTTGCGACCGCACGAATTATTCTCCGTGACAATGCATCTGATCGCTCCTACTATTCGGCTCCTCGGAACGGAGGGGCAGAAGCGCGAGTTCCTGCCTGCGATGCTGCGAGGCGACCTGCTTGCGTGCCAGCTCTTCTCCGAGCCCGATGCCGGATCCGATCTGGCGAACCTGGGTACCCGAGCCGTGCGCGACGGCGACGACTGGGTGATCACCGGACAGAAGGTGTGGACTTCGGGCGCACAGTTCGCCGACTGGGGTGAACTCATCGCGCGCACCGACCCGGACCAGCCCAAGCATGCGGGCATGACGGCGTTTCTGATTCCGCTGGACGCCCCGGGTGTCGAGATCCGCCCGATCCGGCAGATGTCCGGTGGCAGCAGCTTCAATGAGGTCTTCCTCGACCGGGTGCGCATCCCCGATTCGCTGCGCCTGGGTGGAATCGGCAAGGGCTGGTCCGTCGCGCTGACTACGCTGGCGTTCGAGCGGGAGGGCGGGTCCAACTCGGCGAACGTCGGCGGGCAGTTCGACCAGCTCCTCGCCACCGCCCGCACTCTCGGCCGCGACACCGATCCGCGGGTGCGCGAGCTACTCGCGCGGGTCTACCTGCGGCAGAAGCTCGCCCAGGTCGACATGCTGCGAGATCGTCAGGCCCGGGAGGCCGACGCCGCCCCGACGGCGGTCGGGTCGGTGCGCAAGATCCAGTGGGTCGACAAGCTCGCCGCGGTCTCCGAGGCTGCGCGCATCATCCTCGGACGTGATCTCGTCGCGGACACCGGCGTGCCGGGCACGTTCGGCTGGAACGCGCACGTGCTCGGCGCGCCCGGGTACAGCATCGCCGGTGGCTCCGACGAGATCCAGCGCAACATCGTTGCCGAGCGACTGCTCGGACTGCCGGCGGAAGTTCGAGTCGACCGCGGAGTGACCTGGCGGGAAGCGCGCGCCCGTGCCGCCGCCGCGACCGCCTGAGCCGACCCTCGACGCCACGATCCGAACATCACCCTTGTGTACTAGTCCTCGAGTACTGCTCTTCACGAAAGGCCGTGTTCCATGAGAATCTCGACGCTGCGCCGCACGATCACCGGACTGGGGGTCGCCGCGCTGACGTTCACCGCGGTCGCCTGCGGTTCCGGCACCACCACCGAGGTCGCCGCAGAGGACCTGGGCCCGCAGGGGGATGCCGCGTGGCAGGAGGTGATCGAGGCGGCCAAGCAGGAGGGCTCGGTGACGTACTACACCGGGCAGGCGACCGACAATCTCGAGAACCTCGCCAACCGCTTCGAGTCGGCGTACGGGATCACGGTCGACATCGTCCGCGACAACGACGCGAATCTGCAGACCAAACTGGCCGCGGAGGCCTCGACCGGCCGGCAGGTCGCCGATGTCGTCGCCTCGGCGGCCCGCCCGTGGGTCGACGAGCGTATCGCCGAGGGCTACTACGCCCCGGTCACCGGCCCGGCGTTCGACGCAGCCGAGTTCGACAGTGAGAAGTTCATGATCGGCGACACGATCTTCACCTCGTCGGCGGCCGTGCTCACCTACGGCTGGAACACCGACCGGGTCCCCGAGGGCATGGACAGCTACGAGGACCTGCTCGCCCCCGAGCTGGCCGGCGGCAAGATCGGCGTGATCCTGCCGGTATCCGCAGCGATCGTCGACTTCTACGACTACCTCGCCGACACTGTCTCACCCGACTTCGTCGCGAAACTCGCCGCGCAGCAACCACGCACCTATCCGGGTGCGCAGGCAATGGGTCAGGCCCTGGCCTCCGGGGAACTCGCCGCCACCGTCTACACCGTCCCGCTGACCGCCGAGAAGGCGGCCGGCGCTCCGGTCGAGTCGGCCATGCCGAAGCCGGTGTTCGGTGCGGCCTTCTACACGGGCGTCAGCGGCGCCGCTCCGCACCCCAACGCGGCGCAACTGTTCGCGAACTTCCTCGTGACCAAGGCCGGTCAGGAAGCGGTCGCCAACCGGGCCGGCGCGGTCCTGCCCGACATCGCGACGGCGGCGACTCCGGCCGAGAACATCTGGGTCAACTCGCGGACCGTCACCGCCGCCGATGTGGAGGCCTTCCGCGCCGAGTTCGAGCAGTTGTTCGGCGCTTCCCAATAAGCACACCGGGTTCGGTACGGACCTGACACGAGAGGAATTCCCGATGAACGTCGGTGAACGTTTGAAGAGCGCGGTGTGCACCGCGGAGGTCATCGTCGTCCGTATCGACGACGGCGCGACGGGGCCGCTGCTGTGCGGCGGCGAGCCGATGAGTGCGGATGCGGCGCCGGCCGCACCCGCGCAGGGCGGCGAGCTTCTCATGGGTAAGCGCTACTCCGGTGGCGGCGTCGAGGTCGTGGTCGTTCGCGGCGGCGCCGGGCCGCTCGCGGTCGGCGACGAGGTCCTCAGCCAGAAGCAGGCGAAGCCCCTCCCGTCCTCGGACTGACCGGGCACCCGGCGCTCCCTCATCCACGAAAGGCGACAGCATGATTCTCGGAAGCTCGGCCGCGGCAGAGGACACCGCGTTGCTCACCGACACCATCCGCTCGGTGATCCGTCGGACGGACCCGGTCGACGGACGCGCGGAGCGCGTATACCGCGACGGTCCGGTCGATCGTGACCTGTGGGCCGTGCTGGGCACCGAGATCGGCGTGGGTGCACTCGCCGTTCCGGAGGCCGCCGGTGGTCTCGGCGCGTCGTTCGCCGACGTCGCCGCCGTCCTCGAGCTGCTCGGTGGGGAACTGAGCAGGGTCCCGGTCCTCAGCGGCGTCGTTGCCGCCGCGGCGTTGTCGCGCTGCGACGGCGCGCCGCGTGCCGCGGAGCTGCTCGCCGGCATCGCGACGGGGGAGACCGTCGTCGCCACGGTCGTCACCGCACCGGGTACGGACCCCGGATTTCGGGCTGAACACGTGGGTGACGACGTGTTCGTGACGGGCCGAGCCGGTTTCGTCGTGGATGGCGACGTCGCCGACACCGTGCTGATGCCCGCCGCCGACGAATCCGGGAAGGTGGGCCTCTACGCCGTCGACGCAGCCGTGCTCACGACCGAGCGGATGGACACTACCGATGCGACCCGGATCCTGTCCCGGGTTCGTGCCGAGGCCGCCCCGGCGACCGTCCTCGCGGAGCGCGCTCCACTCGGGTGGATCCACGACAGGGCGGTCGTGGCCCTCGCGTGCGAGAGCCTGGGCGTCGCGCGTACCTGCCTGGCCAATGCCGTCGACTACGCCGGCCGGCGCGTCCAGTTCGGCCGCGTCATCGGCGGATTCCAGGCGATCAAGCACATGCTCGCCGAGGTCTCCGTGGCCGTCGAACTCGCCGAGTCCGCCGTTGCCCACGCCGTGTGGGCCGTCGTGGAGGGGAGCGACGACGATCTGGCCGAGGCCGCTGCGATCGCAGCCCTCGCCTGCGGGGACGCCGCACGCCTCGCCGTCGAGAAGAACGTCCAGGTGCACGGCGGCATCGGCTTCACCTGGGAACACACCGCACACCTGTACTACCGCCGTGCTCTGACTTCCGGCGTCCTGTGGGGGAGCGGTGACGATCATGCCCAGCGCCTCTATGCTCTGGCCGCGGCAGGCGCCGCGACAAGCAGCGAGGCATCCACCGATCCGAGGCAGGAGCCGGCATCCGCCGTGCTCTCCTCCACCGAGTCCTGAACCCCGCTCGTTCAGAAAGCGAGTACACCGTGTCCCACGTCTCCGTACGCCAGCTGCTCAAGAACTTCGACGGAAAACCACCCACCGTCGCCGTCGACCACCTCGACCTCGAGATCGAGGACGGCGAATTCCTCGTGCTGCTCGGCCCGTCGGGCTGCGGCAAGACCACGACGCTCCGCTGCCTCGCGGGCCTCGAACAGCCGGCCGGAGGCTCCATCACCCTCGGCGACCAGGTGGTGTTCGACCGGCAGCGCGGCATCAACCTCACCCCGGACAAGCGGTTCATCGGAATGGTGTTCCAGTCCTACGCTCTGTGGCCGCACATGACTGTGCGCAAGAACATCGCCTATCCGCTCAAGTCCCGCAAGCTCACCGACGCTCTCGCGAGCGGGCGCGTCGAGGAGACCGCGGCGCTGGTGGACTGCGAGCGGTTGCTCGACCGTCTCCCCGCCGAGCTGTCCGGCGGTCAGCAGCAGCGCGTGGCTCTGGCCCGCGGCCTGGTCTCCCACCCTGACCTGGTGCTGTTCGACGAGCCGCTGAGCAACCTCGACGCCCGCCTGCGCGACCAGGTGCGCGCGGAGCTCCACGACCTGCACCAGCGCAAGCCGTTCACCGCGGTGTTCGTCACGCACGACCAGAGCGAAGCCCTCGCTCTGGGAACCCGGATGGCGATCATGAGGTCGGGCAGCATCGTCCAGATGGGCCCGCCCCGCGAGGTCTTCGAGGAGCCGGTCGACGAGTACGTCGCGGGTTTCACCGGCATGTCGAACCGGGTCCCGTGCGAGTACGTCGACGGCCGCTGGTACGCGTTGGGCACCGAGATCCACGGCATGCAGCCGCGTGCGGCCGCGTCGGTCGGCTCGTTCGTGGTGCGCCTGCGCCCCGAAAAGGTACGCCTGGTCCCGGACGTGGCGGACCTGCAGCCCGGCGAGGCGGGCATGGTCGTCAACGTCGACGACGTCGAGTACGGTGGCCTGCACCTGGACGTCATGCTCTCGGTCGCGGTCGAGGGCTCCCCACGCCGCCAGTTGCACGCCCGCGTCGCGACGTTCGATTCGTTCCGCGCACCGCGGCTGATCGAACGCGACGCGCGGATGGTTCTCGCCTTCGACCCGATCGACGGGCGCACCTTCGACACCGACGGCAGGGCGCTGCCGATGGATCAGCAGGCGCTCGTCAGCGCCCTGGTGGGGTGAGGGCGATGGCGATTCTGACACTGCCACGGACCGAGGAGCACGAGTCCGTCACAACCGCCCCGAACGGCATGCGGAATACGGCGGTGCGCGCCGGGGCACGCCGAATGGGTGTCGTCGCGTTCACTGCGTTGCTCGCCTACCTGGTCGTCCTCCCGATCGTGCGCCTGCAACTGACCGCGTTCGAGGACGGCGCTGCCGGTTACTCGCGGGCATTCGGATTGTCGCGTATCGGTCAGATCCTCTGGTACACACTCGGATTGGCGATCGGATCACTGGCCATCGCGATGGTGCTGGGAACCGCTCTGGCGTGGGCGGCCAGCCGCCTGCCCCGCCGATTCGCGTTCCTCGAAGTCCTGCCGATTCTGCCCATCGTCATTCCGGCTGTCGCCTCGATCGTCGGCTGGGCGTTTCTGCTGTCGCCGCGGCCCGGCTACCTCAACGCCATGCTGCGGAATCTGCCGTGGTGGTCGCACCTCGAGGAAGGCCCGGTCGACATCTACTCGATCGAGTGGATCGTCATCATCACCGGCTTCTCGCTGAGTTCGTTCGTCTTCATGTTCGTCCGCTCCGGATTCGAGAACATCAACTCCGAGATGATCGAGGCCGCACAGGTTTCCGGCATGCCGGAATGGAAGGTCTTTTTCAGGATCACCCTTCCGCTGCTGCGCCCGACCCTCATCTACGGCTCCGGTGTCGCGCTGCTGCTCGGTCTCGGCCAGTTCACCGGACCACTGCTTCTGGGCACCAACTCCGGCGTCAGCGTGCTCACGACCGAGATGTACTTCCAGATCAGTGACAGTCCCGCGCAGTTCGCGACCGCCGCAGCGCTCGGCTCACCGCTGCTCGTCGTCGGTGTCGTCGTGGTGTTCGCGCAGAAGGCGATGCTCGGCAATCAGCGTCGGTTCGTCACGCACGGCGGCAAGGCGTTCAAATCACAGGGTCGGCCCTCCAAGGCCGGCGTCGCGGTGATCCTGGTGTTCTCGCTGCTGTCGACGATCCTGCCGCTGCTCGCCCTGGTGTTCGTCGCGCTGTCCCGATACTGGCGCGGCACCATCGACTTCTCGACCCTGACGTTCGACAACTTCCGCACGATCTTCTCCGGCACGGCCGTGCCGGCCGCGGTCGGCAACAGCTTGATGTTCTCGTTCGCGGCCATGGCGATCGTGCTGCCGCTCGGCTTCGTCGCGGCCGGCCTGATCGTGCGCGGCCAGCGCTACCCGGCCCTTCGCCTCCTCGTCGACGTTCTGGTATCGATGCCGCTCGGAGTTCCAGCCGTGATCTTCGGCGCAGCGTTCCTGCTGACCTACACCACCGGTCCGATCATCCTGTACGGCACGCCGTGGGTCGTGATTCTGGTGTACGTCACGCTCATGCTGCCGTTCGCGACCCGCATGCAGCTGTCGTCCATGCTCGCGCTCGGCGACAGCTACCTCGAGGCGTCCCGCGTCAGCGGCGCGGGCTTCGTCGCCACGAACGTGAAGATCCTGCTGCCGCTCATGCGCGGCAGCTTGGGCGGCACCGCGGCACTGCTGTTCGTGCTGCTCACCCACGAGTTCACGGCGTCGCTGCTCGTGCGCGCGTCCCGGACCCAGGTCATGGGCACCATCCTGTTCGAGTACTGGTCCAACGGCGGGTACCCGCTGGTGGCCGCCGTGGCCCTCGTGATGACGGGCGTGACCGCCGTGGGTGTCACTGCGGCGATGCTCGCCGGCGGCGCGGACGCGATGAGCAAGATGTGACATGTTCCCGGACCGCCCGGCCGACCACGTGTCGGCCGGGCGGTCGTGCGTTCTGCCCGATTGTGCGGTGCCGACACACAACGGCGGACAGCCCGGGTTTCCGTATCGGAATTGATTAACACATATACTAACGCGGCCGTCCTCGGATAAGGTGGCGCCCATGACCGAAGCGGACGCCCGCGACCTCGACTACTGGTCCTTCGTCGAACTCGCGAACCGGCGCCTGAGCAGCCGATACGGCGATTACCACGAGCAGGCCACCGAGGTGCTGCTGACCCTCAACCGGGCCTCCGACATCGTCACGTACGACCTGGAGGCGGCCGTGCACCGCCCGAGGGGGCGGTCGTGGTCGGCGTACCGCCTGATGTTCGTCACCTGGCTTGCCGGCCCCATCGAGCCGAAGGTGGCCGCCAAGCTCACCGGCATGAGCCGCGCCGCTGTCTCCAATCTCGCGAAACCGCTGGTCGAGGCCGGTCTGCTGGCTCGCACCCCGGATCCGGAGGACGGCCGGTCGGTCCGCTTGTCGCTCACCGAGGCCGGCGAGCGGGAGATCGTGGAGACGTTCCGCGCCCAGAACGAGCGCGAGGCCGCCTGGGTCGATGTGCTGACCGAGGCGGAGCAGCAGATCCTCGTCATGCTGCTCAACAAGCTCATCACCAAGCGCAGCCGGTTCGATATGCGCGACCGCAACTGACAACCGATCTTCCCGATGTGGTTGCGCTCACGTCCGAAAACTAGTTAAGGTGTTTACTAACACCGCGGGGGATCTCCGCGGATCAGCCACCCAGAGCCCGAGGAGCGGAATCCCATGGCGTTCTATCGACAGCTCGGCGTCATCCCGCCGAAGCGGCACACGCAGCACCGCAACGAGGACGGCGGGCTGTTCTACGAGGAGCTGATGGGCGAGGAGGGCTTCTCCTCGGACTCGGCGCTGCTCTACCACCGCCACATCCCGTCGGCCATCGTCGACGCGACCGAGTGGAAGCTGCCCGAGCAGGCCACCACCCCGAACCACCCCCTCAAGCCGCGCCACCTGAAGCTGCACGATCTGTTCCCGGAGACCGTCTGGGCCGAGACCGACGTCGTCACCGGCCGCCGGCTGATCCTCGGCAACGCGGACGTGCGCCTCTCCTACGTCGTCTCGACGAAGGAGTCGCCGCTCTACCGCAACGTCGTCGGCGACGAGATGGTCTACGTCGAGTCCGGCACCGCCCGCGTCGAGACCGTTTTCGGTGTGCTCGACGCGAAGGCCGGCGACTACGTGCTGCTGCCGATGGCCACCACGCACCGCTGGATCCCCACCGGCGACGAGCCGCTGCGCGCCTATGTCATCGAGGCCAACAGCCACATCGTCCCGCCGAAGCGCTTCCTGTCGCGGTTCGGCCAGTTCCTCGAGCACGCGCCGTTCTGCGAGCGCGACCTGCACGGCCCGACCGAGCTGATCCAGGTGGAGGACACCAACGTCGAGGTCCTGGTCAAGCACCGCACCTCGCACGGCATCGTCGGCACCCGCTACCTCGTGCCCAACCACCCGTTCGACGTCGTCGGCTGGGACGGCTGCCTGTACCCGTACACCTTCAGCATCCACGACTACGAGCCCATCACCGGCCGAGTCCACCAGCCGCCGCCGGCGCACCAGGCGTTCGAGGGCAACAACTTCGTCATCTGCAACTTCGTGCCCCGCAAGGTGGACTACCACCCGCTGGCGATCCCGGTGCCGTACTACCACTCCAACGTCGACTCCGACGAGATCATGTTCTACTGCGGCGGCGACTACGAGGCCCGCAAGGGCTCCGGCATCGGTCAGGGTTCGATCTCCGTCCATCCCGGCGGCCACGCCCACGGTCCGCAGCCCGGTGCCTACGAGCGGAGCATCGGCGTCGACTTCTTCGACGAGCTCGCCGTCATGGTGGACACGTTCCGGCCGCTCGAACTCGGTGAGGGTGCGCTCGCGTGCGAGGATGCGGCCTACGCCGGAAGCTGGAACCGGGGGCTGCAGAAGTGAGCACTCTCGGAGCCCTGCTGACGGAACTGTGCGACGACGCCGCGCTGTTCCCGCCCGGCAACGCCCCGCTCGATCGCGCCCTGCCGGCCCACGCCGCGCACCGCGTCGCCGACCATGCCGGGCTGGTGGGCACGTTCGTGTTCCCGGCGCCGCGGATCCCGGAGTTGCTCGAGGCACTCGGACAGCGCCCGTTCGGGGGCGACCTCACCCTGAGCCTGACCGTTCCGGGCGGGCCGTCCGCGGTCGTTCCCGCGATGGAGAGCCTGCGCGACGTGGACGGCGTCACCGTGGCCGCCCTCGAGATCGCCGTGCCCGCCGGGGAGAGCCCCGCCGGTGTGCTCGTCGCCCTCGACCTGATCGCCGCCGAGTACCCCGGAGTCGCACTGTTCGTGGAGGTCCCGCGCGACGAGCGCCGCGCCGAGATCCTCCAGGGACTCGTGGGGTCGCGTTACGCGGCGAAGTTCCGCACGGGCGGGGTCGTCGCGGAGGCGTACCCCGACGAACGGGAACTCGCCGACGCCCTCTCGACCGTGGTCCGCACGAAGGTCCCGTTCAAGGCCACGGCGGGCCTGCACCACGCGGTCCGCAACACCGACCCGCACACCGGATTCGAACAGCACGGATTCCTCAACGTGCTCGCCGCCGTCGACGCCGTGCTCGACGGTGCGGACACCGCGGCCGTCGCGGCGGTGCTCGCCGACCGGGACGGCGCCGGCCTCGCCGCCCGACTGCGCGACCTGTCGCCTGCTCGAATCGAAGAGCTGCGCAACAGCTTCCGCTCGTTCGGCACCTGCAGCATTGCGGAGCCGCTCGCCGATCTCGTCGAGGTCGGCCTGGCCCCGTCGACGATGTCCCCGATCACCGAAGGATCCCTTGCATGACCGTCATCGACATTCCGGAAGGTTCGCTCTTCGGCGCGAACAACCTGCCCTACGGTGTGTTCTCCACGGCCGGAACGGAGCCCCGCGTCGGTGTGCGCGTCGGTGACTCCGTCCTCGACCTCTCCGTCGTGTTCGACGACCCCGCCTTCGCCGAGCCCACCCTCAACGCCTTCATGGCGCAGGGCCGCGCCCGCTGGGACGAGGTGCGCGCCGCGCTGCAGAGCCTGGTCACCGAGGCCGTGCCCGCCGAGGCCGTGCACGCCGTCGCGGACGTCGAACTGCACCTGCCGATCGAGGTCGCCGACTACGTCGATTTCTACGCGTCGGAGAACCACGCGTCGAACCTCGGACGGCTGTTCCGGCCCGACAACCCGTCGCCGCTGATGCCGAACTGGAAGCACCTGCCGGTCGGCTACCACGGCCGGTCGAGCACCGTCGTCGTTTCCGGCGTGGACATCGTGCGCCCGTGTGGCCAGCGCAAGGGCCCCAACGACCCGGCGCCCGTCTTCGGTCCGTCGATCCGTCTCGACATCGAGGCCGAGATGGGCTTCGTCGTCGGTGTCGGCTCGCCGATGGGATCGTCGATCACCCCGGACGAGTTCGCCGACCACTGCTTCGGGGCCGTCATCCTCAACGACTGGTCGGCCCGTGACATCCAGGCGTGGGAGTACGTTCCGCTCGGCCCGAACCTCGGCAAGTCCTTCGCGACCTCCATCTCGCCGTGGGTCGTGCCGCTGGCCGCGCTCGAGGCCGCCCGCGTCGACACCCCGGTGCAGGACCCGGAGCCGCTGCCGTACCTGAAGGGCACCGAGAAGTGGGGCCTGGACATCGATCTCGAGGTCGAATGGAACGGCCACGTCGTCTCGCGTCCGCCGTACGCCCAGATGTACTGGTCGCCGGCGCAGATGCTCGCGCACACGTCCGTCAACGGTGCCGCCACCCGCACCGGCGATCTGTTCGGTTCCGGCACCATCTCCGGGCCGGAGAAGGACCAGCGCGGCGCGTTCATCGAACTCACCTGGGGCGGTAAGGAACCGGTTCAGGTCGGCGACGAGACCCGCACCTTCCTCGAGGACGGCGACGAGATCGCGATCTCCGCGACCGCGCCGGGTCCGGACGGCACCCGAATCGGCTTCGGCGAGGTCCGCACCCGCATCCTGCCCGCGAAGGACGCCGGCCGCTGAGCCGACTCTCCCCGGATCCGCGCGCCGGTTCGACAGCGGCGCGGTGCATTCCGCGCGTCGACGTCCGGTCGGCGCGCGGATCCGTTTCAGCGGACGATCAGCGAATCACCCACGGCCAGAACGCCGTCCGATGCCACGTCGGCGTAGACGCCGATGCAGGGGGCGGGCTTGCCGCCCGCCCGGTTCGGGACGCGGTTGCGGTCGGTGACGGTGCGCAGCATGTCGCGCCGGGCCGGCACCTCCTGGTGCGGCAGCGTCACCATCACACACCGCGCCGTGCGCTGCGTCGGCACGAGCGCGACGGAACCGGCCTCGACACGCCGGCCCAGCCAGTCGTCCTCGACGAATCCGGTGTCGCCGGTCGAGACCACGAGGTTGGGCCGGAAGCGGCGCAGCGCGACACCGGCCGTGTCGCCCGTGCCGAGCGCCTCCACGGCGGCCGTCGTGAGCAGGTGCAACGGCGCCTCGTCGTAGGTGCGGGGGCGGGCCTCCAGGGTCAACGCACGCCCGGTCAGCTCGGACAGCAGCCCGGGGGTGCGCGGGTCGTCGCCGCGGGTGCACCGGCCGTCGGGCAGCGTGATCTCGAGGACGGACGGATCCGACGGGTCGGCGTCGTCGAGCAGGCGGGCACGGCACTCGAGCAGCCGCGACCAGGCCCGCACCTTCTTCGCTGACGCGACGGTGCCGGTCTCGGCGTCGATCACCGCCCACATGTGGTCGCCGCGCAGCCCGTCGGACTCGATCGCCGCCGACTGCAGTTGCTCGCCGCCGAACGACTTGACCGGGTAACGCCAGAGCTGAGAGACCTGCACAACGGCCCAGCATACGGACCGGTGTGTCCTTCGGGCGGTCGTGGCAGCCCGAAGGACGCACCGGCGCAGCCTAAGGTGTGGCGTATGAGCGATGATGCGACGCCGCGCCGTTGGGGCCTGACGATCCCCCTCGACGGCATTTCCCTGCCGGATCAGCGAAACCTGATCGCCGAACTGCCCGACCTCGGCTACACCGACGTGTGGTCGTCCGAGAGCAGCGTGGCTGACGCCTTCACGCCCCTGGCGCTGGCGAGCGTGTGGGCACCGACGCTGCGCCTGGGCACCGCGATCGTCCCGGTGTTCACGCGCGGCCCGGCCACCCTGGCGATCTCCGCGGCCACCCTCGCCGCCGCCGCCCCGGGCCGCTTCGTCCTCGGCGTCGGCACCTCGTCCAACGTGATCGTCGAGAAGTGGAACAGCACCCCGTTCGAGGAGCCGTTCAAGCGGGCCCGCGACACGCTGCAGTTCCTGCGCGCCGCGCTCGCCGGTGAGAAGGTCACCCACAAGTACGACACGTTCGAGGTCAGCGGGTTCCGGGCCGGCCTCGTCCCCGATCCCGCCCCGCCCCTGCTGCTCGCCGCCCTGCGGCCCGGCATGCTGCGCCTCGCCGGACGCGAGGCCGACGGTGCGATCGTCAACTGGCTCTCGGCCGACGACGTGCGCACCGTCGCGCCGTACGTGCACGAGGGTGGAGCGGGCAAGGAGATCGTCGCCCGCATCTTCGTGCTGCCCGGCTTCGACGCCGAGACCGCCCGCAGCATCGGCCGTCGCATGATCGCCGCCTACATGAACGTCCCCGTCTACCGCGCCTTCCACGAATTCCTGGGCCGCAGCGAGGATTTCGAGGGCATGTGGCGGTTGTGGGGGGAGGGGGAGCGATCGGCGGCCCTCGCCGCGATCCCGGATCACGTGGTGGACCAGCTGGTCGTGCACGGGCCGCCGGAGGCGTGCCGGGAGCACATCGAACGGTACGTCGAGGCGGGTGTGACCACCCCCGTGATCGCGATGACCACCGCGGGCGATCCTACGGAGATGATCCGGGCCCTCGCCCCACGCTGAGTGCCGGATCCACGCCGGGCGGTCGACCGCGAATCGAGCGCGCCACTGTCCGGGAACCGTGCGGCAGTTCCGTGCCGATCGGTTCGGCGCCGAGCATCGTCACGATTCGGTCGCGGCGGTAACGTCCCCGTCGGGCACCGACGACATTCCGGGCAGATCGACCGCTGGGAGGCCGCGATGCCTGGACCGGATCTGCGTCGGGTGACCGTCGCCGCCGACGACGGCCTGCCCCTGTCGGTGCGGGTGCACGGACCCGCCGACGCGCCCGTCACGGTCGTGCTGGTGCATGGGCACTGCCTGCGCACCGACAGCTGGTCGGCGGTGCGCGAGCGCCTTGCCGGGCAGGCCGGCGCGGCGGTCCGCATCGTCGCCTACGACCAGCGCGGTCACGGCCGGTCGGGGGTCGGCGCGCCCGAGACGTACACCATCGAGCAGCTCGCCCACGACCTCGACGCCGTGCTGCGCACCGTCGTGCCCCGCGGGCCCGTGGTGCTGGCGGGGCACTCGATGGGCGGGATGGTGGCGATGGCCTACGCGCGGCTGTACCCGGAGGCGATCGGCAGCCGCGTCGTCGCCGCCGCGCTCGTCGCGACCGCGGCGAGCGGCCTGGCCGACCTGGGGCTCGGCCGCTACCTGCGGCACCCGGCGGTGTCCGTGCTGCACCGCGCGGTGCGACGGGCGCCGCGGGTGATGCAGGGATCGATGCGCGTCGGCGGGCGGATGTGCGCGCCGGTGGTCCGTCGCGGCACCACGGACTCGTGGGCGCGTTCGCTGGCGACGACCCTGACGAACGAGACGTCGATCGTGACGCTCTCGCGTTTCCTGGCGGCGTTCGCGGTGCTGGACGAGTCGGCCGCGCTGGCCGTGCTCGCGGCGATCCCGGTCCTGGTGGTCGGCGGGTCGGCCGACGAGCTGACCCCGTTCGCGCATTCGCGGGCCATCGCCGCGCGGCTGCCGGCCGCCGAACTGGTGCGGGTCGACGGCGCGGGGCACTCGCTCATCGTCGAGCGCGCCGACGAGGTGGCGGCCGCGCTGCTGCGACTGCTCACCCACGTTCGGGGGGTGGCCACCCCCGTCGGGGTCGTGTAGGCAGGAGCACATGACCGACACGCGCACCGACCAGCCCGCCGCCGTTCTCATCGCCGTCGACGAGGCCTCCGGCATCGGCCTGCTCACCCTGAACCGTCCCGATCAGCGAAACCCGTTGTCCGCGGCGGCGATGCGCGAGGTCACGATGGGACTGCGCGCGCTGTCCGCGGAGTCCGCGACCCGGGTGATCGTGATCCGCGCCGAGGGGCCGGTGTTCTCCGCCGGTCACGACCTGCGCGAGATGATCGGCCGCACCCTCGAGGGCGAGCGGGTCATCTTCGACACCTGCACCGAGATGATGCAGACCGTGCAGTCGGTGCCGCAGCCGGTGATCGCGTCGGTGCAGGGTGCGGCCGTCGCGGCCGGGTGCCAGCTGGTGGCGTCGTGCGACCTGGCGGTCGCGTCGTCGGACGCGGTGTTCGGCACCCCGGGGGTGAAGATCGGCCTGTTCTGCTCCACGCCGATGGTCGCGCTCAGCCGCGCGGTGGGGCGCAAGCGGGCCATGCAGATGCTGCTCACGGGCGAAACCATCGATGCGGAGACGGCCGCGGACTGGGGGCTGGTCAACTTCGTCGTCGACCCGGCGGCGCTGGAAACCGAGACCGCCGCGCTGGCCGCGAAGATCGTCTCGGCGTCGCCGGCGACGGTGCGGATCGGCAAGGAGGCCTTCTACCGGCAGATCGAGCTGCCGCAGGAACAGGCCTACGAGGCGATGGCCGAGACCATGGCGACCAACGCGATGATCTGCGATGCGCAGGAGGGCATGACCGCGTTCGTGGAGAAGCGCCGTCCCGTATGGCAGGGCCGCTAGGCTTATCGAGCGTTAAGTCTGGACCATTGGTTGGACGTCCTATAACGTGTCCGATCATGAGCTCAGACCCGCGCGCGAACACCGTCGACGGCGTGCTGCACCGCAGCGCCGCCCGCTTCCCCCACCGCACCGCCCTGCGGTTCGGCGACCGCACCCTCACCTACCGTGAACTCGACGACGCGGTCACCCGGGCGGCCGCCCGGCTGCGCGCGCTGGGCCTGGACCAGGGCGATCGCGTCGCCGCGTACGGCACCAACTCCGACGCCTACGTCGTCGGGTACCTCGCCGTTGCCCGGGCCGGCCTGGTACATGTGCCGATCAACTACGCGCTGCGCGGCGAGGAGCTGAGCTACCTGCTCGGCCAGTCCGGGGCGCGTGCCGTCCTCGTCGACCCCGCCCTGGCCGGCAACCTCGAGCAGGTGCTCGCCGACGTCCCGGCCGAACACGTCCTGCCGCTACGCGACGCCGACGACTCGCTGCTCACCGCCGCGTGCGCGGGCGAGGTTCCGGAACTCGACGTGACCGTCTCCGACGCCGACCTCGTGCAGTTGCTCTACACCTCCGGCACCACGTCGAAGCCCAAGGGCGCCATGATGCCCCACCGGGCGCTGGTGCACGAGTACACCTCGTCGATCGTCGCGCTGGACCTGGCTGCGGACGACAACCCGCTGGTCTGCATGCCGCTCTACCACTCGGCCGGCATGCACGTGTTCATGATGCCGTACCTGGCCGTCGGTGCCACGATCACGCTGCTGCCCGCCCCCGACATCCCGGAGATCCTCCGGCTCGTCGAGTCCGAGCGCATCGGCTCGCTGTTCCTCGCCCCCACGGTGTGGGTGCCGCTGGCGAACCACCCCGACCTCGAGACCCGCGATCTGTCGTCGTTGCGCAAGGCCCAGTACGGCGCGTCGATCATGCCCGTCACCGTGCTGAACCGGCTCCGCGGGCGCTACCCCGACCTGGGGTTCTACAACTGCTTCGGTCAATCCGAGATCGGTCCGCTGGCAACGGTTCTGCGCCCGGAGGAGCACGAGGACCGGCCGTCGTCGTGCGGGAGGGCGGTGCTGTTCGTCGAGACCCGCGTCGTCGACGCCGACGGCAACGACGTGCCCGACGGTGAGTCCGGCGAGGTGCTGTACCGGTCGCCGCAGCTGTGCCTGGGTTACTGGGAGAACCCGGAGGCCACCGCGGAAGCGTTCCGCGACGGCTGGTTCCACTCCGGCGACCTCGTCACGCGCGACGCCGAGGGCTACATCACCGTCGTCGACCGCATCAAGGACGTCATCAACACCGGCGGCATCCTCGTCGCCTCCCGGGAGGTGGAGGACGCGCTCTACACCCACGAGGCCGTCGCCGAGGTGGCGGTCATCGGCACGCCCGACGAGAAGTGGATCGAGGCCGTCACCGCCGTCGTCGTGCTGCGCGACGGCGCGGATGTCGACGAGCGCGACCTGATCGACCACGTCAAGCAGCGGCTCGCGCCGTTCAAGGTGCCGAAGCTCGTCCGGTTCGTGGACACGTTGCCGCGCAACCAGAGTGGCAAGCTGCTCAAGCGCGAGCTGCGCACCACGTGACCGAATGTCACATGAGTTCGATCGAAGTGGAGCGGTGTGACATTCGGTCACACGCGACGGAAGGCTGAAGGACACCGATGGTCAAGAAGCACGTGCCGTCCTGGCACGACGACGAGGTACAGGCGGTCTCCGAACTCGCCCGTGACTTCTTCGAGCGCGAGGTGATGGCCCGCGCCGAGAAGTGGGACGCGCAGCGGCGCATCGATCGCGACGTGTGGCTCGCCGCAGGCAAGCTCGGGCTGCTGCTGTGCTCGGTGCCGGAGGAGTACGGCGGCGGTGGGGGCACCTTCGCCCACGATCTGGCCGTCTTCGAGGCGCAGGGCTACTCGGGTGACCTCGCACTGGGCATCTCGGTGCACAGCGGCATCGTCGCCCACTACATCCTCGAGTACGGCAGCGAGGAGCAGAAGCGGACCTGGTTGCCCGGCATGGCCACCGGTGAGATCCTCGGCGCGATCGGCATGACCGAGCCGGGCGCCGGCTCGGACCTCAAGGCCATCAAGACCACCGCGATCCGCGACGGCGACACATACGTGGTCAACGGCTCGAAGACCTTCATCACCAACGGCTCGTCGGCCGACGTCATCGTGCTCGCCGTCAAGACCGACCCCAAGGCCGGTGCCAAGGGCGTGTCCCTGCTCATCGTCGACCTGCGCGACTGCCCCGGCTTCGCGGTCGGGCGGGTGCTGGACAAGGTTGGCCAGCACGGCGCCGACACCTCCGAGCTGTCGTTCACCGACGTGCGGGTGCCGGTGGCGAACCTGCTCGGCGGGAGCGAGGGGCAGGGCTTCGCGCAGCTGATGGCGCAGCTGGTGCAGGAGCGGCTGATCATCGGCGCGCAGGCGGCCGGCGCGATGGAGCGGGCGGTCGAGGAGACCGTCCGCTACACGAAGGAGCGGCAGGCGTTCGGGCACAGCCTGTTCGAGTTCCAGAACACCGCGTTCGAGCTGGCGGAGTGCCGGACCATCGCCCGGACGTGCCAGGTATTCCTGGATCACTGCATCGAGCAGCACCTGAAGGGCGAGCTCGACGACGCGGACGCCGCGATGGTCAAGTACTGGCTGACCGACAGGCAGTGCGAGGTGATCGACCGCTGCGTGCAGCTGCACGGCGGCTACGGCTACATGCGCGAGTACCTGATCGCGCGGATGTACGAGGACGCCCGCGTGCAGCGGATCTACGCAGGCGCCAACGAGGTGATGAAGCAGATCATCGCCCGCTCCCTCTGAGCCCGCCCCGGGTGGAGGGTTCCCGCGAGGAACCCTTCACCTGCCGGCCTGCCGGGTGTGGTGGGCCAGCACCTTCGCGAGCAGGACGGCGAGCTGGTCGCGCTCGGTCGGGTCGAGCGGCGCGAACGCCTCGTCCTGCGCCGCGACGAGCACGTCGTCGAGGGTGCGCAGGTGCTGCCGCCCGCGGCGGGTGACGCTGATGATGTTGCGGCGCCGATCGGTGGGATCGGGGCTGCGGTCGACGAGCCGCCGGTCGGCCAGCTCGTTGACGGTGGCGACGATGTCGCTGCGGTCCATCCCCGCGCGACGGCCGAGATCCGTCTGACACAGCGAGCCGTACTCCTCGAGTGCCGCGAGCGCGCGGTAGTGGTAGCCGCGGGCGTCGGCCTGGCCGAGCCGGTCGACCACCACCCGGTGCACGTGGCGGGCGGATTGGGTCAGCAGCCAGCTCGGGAGCCGCTCGAGCCTCGTGGGCGCGGTCGAAATGTCTGGGTCGGACATGCCACCAGGGTACGGTTCGACGGCCGGAATTCCGACGGTCAGCCGTCGGCGCCGCGGCAGCGCAGCCCCGCGGTACCGGGCCGACGATTCCGGCCCCGGCGGCGCGACCGGCGCGGGGGAACTGCTCAGCGCCCGCGGTGATCGGTGATCGGCGTGCGGGGTCCCCGTCGCGGGACCCGCCCCGCCCCGCCGGTCGCCATGATCAGTCGCACCGCTCGATAACGGTGCGGCCGAAGCGGTTCCAGGTACTTCACCATGCCGGCGTCGTCGAGTGGTGCGCCCAGCAGCGACCAGCCGACGATCGTCGCGAGGTGGTAGTCGCCCACCGACAGCGCGTCCGCGTCGCCGAAGGCGCGCTGCGCGACCTCGGCGGCGGTCCATACGCCCACGCCCGGGATCGAGCGCAGCTTCCGCTGCGCCTCGGCCGGCGCGAGGTCGACGAGCCGCTCGAGGCGGTCGGCCAGCCGGGCGCAGCTCACGACGGTCCGGGCCCGGCCGGGGTCGACGTTGGCGCGGTGGAACTCCCACGACGGGACGCGGCGCCACGTCTCGGCGGCCGGGGGCACCCGCATCCCCTCCGGTGCCGGACCGGGCGCGACGTCGCCGAACCACGTGACGAGCCGCCGCCACGACGCGAACGCGGCGACGCTGTGCACCCGCTGTTCGAGGATCGCCGGGACCAGGGCCTCGAGGACGCGGCCGGTGCGCGGGATCCGCAGGGCCGGCAGGCGGCGATGGGCCTCGGCCAGGCTCGGATGCTCGGGCCGGAACCCGGTCGGGTCGTCCTCGGCACCGAGAAGGGTGGGAAGGTGTGCCGACAGTTCCTCGGCCCCGGCACCCCACGCGTGGCAGCGCACGCCGCGCGGACCGTCCTGCACGAGCCGGTAGGTGACCGGCCCCGACGCCAACCGGGACGTGCGCCACACGGCCTGCCCGTCGCGGCGATGGCAAGGGTCGTAGGGCCCGCGCTGCAGGGGTTGCAGCGTCAGCGCGACGTCCACCGGCCGGGGCAGCTCGGCGCGGACGACGAGCGCGCCGGTGCTGGGTGGAGCAGGGGAGGGCACCGGTCCACCGTACTGTGCGACGAGGTGACCGTGCGACGAGGTGCGGATCGAAGGCGGCGACCCGCCGAGCGTGCGCTTCTCGCGCCGACACGCCGATGGGTGCCGCGATTTCTGCGCAGCCGCGGCGCGTCGGCGCCTCGGGCGCGACGTCGCCCCTGCCACGGGATATGGTCTGGCACATGATCATCGTGAGCACCGACGGTTCCTGCCTTCGCAATCCGGGCGGCGCCATCGGATGGGCGTGGGTCAATCACGAGGGACCGAGCCGCTCGGGCGGGGAGCACTCGGGCACCAATCAGATCGCCGAGCTGCGGGCGCTGCTCGAGGCGCTGAAGGCCCATCCCGGTCCGGAACCGATGATCATCGAATCCGACTCGCAGTACGCCATCAAGTGCGCCTCGGAATGGTTGCCGGGCTGGAAGCGCAAGGGCTGGAAGACGGCGACCGGCGCGCCGGTGAAGAACCTCGATCTGGTCCAGGCCATCGACCGCGTCCTCGCCGACCGGTCCGGGCCGGTGCGGTTCCGGTGGGTGCGCGGACACGTCGGCAACCACTTCAACGAACTCGCCGACACCCTCGCGGGCGAGGCGGCGCGCGCGCAGGCGGCGGCCCCGCCCGTCTCCGAACCGGCCGGGCCCGAGCCGACCGCCGCGGCTGCGCGGCCCGAGCCGACCGCCGCACCCGCGCGGGCGAAGAAGGTGGTGCGCCGGACGGTGAAGGTGGTCGAGGAGGTCGAGCTCACCCTCTTCTGACGAGCCCTCAGAATCCGCCGGCAACCTCGATCACCGCGCGCCCGGTGAACTTGCCGGCCCGCACGAGGTCGAGCGCGGGCACCAGCTCTCGCGCGGGGATGTGGCGGGTGATGTCGGCCAGGTGCCGGGGCCGCAGGTCGCCCGCGAGGCGCTCCCACAGCGCCCGGCGCGGGCCGATGGGCAGCTGCACCGAGTCGATGCCCAGCAGGGCGACGCTGCGCAGGATGAAGGGCATCACCGTGGTCTGCAGGGCGGCGCCGCCGGTGAGTCCGCTGGCGGCGACCGCGCCGCCCCACTGGACGGTGCTGAGGACGTGGGCGAGTGTGGCGCCGCCGACGCAATCCACGGCCCCGGCCCAGATCGCCTTGCCGAGCGGTCGCGGCTTCGCGTCGGGGTCCTCGGGCAGCCGCCCGATCACCGAGGCGGCGCCCAGTTCGGTGAGCAGGTCGTGGGCTTCCGGCTTGCCGGTCGAGGCGACCACCTCGAATCCGGCGGCGGCGAGCAGGTCGACGCTGACGGTGCCCACGCCGCCGGAGGCGCCGGTGACGACGACGGGCCCGTCGTCCGGGGTCAGGCCGTGCCGCAGCAGGGCCTGCACGCTCAGCGCCGCGGTGAATCCGGCGGTGCCGATGGCGGCGGCGTCGGCTGTGGAGAGTTCGCCGAGCCGGACGAGCTGGTCGGCGGGGACGCGGGCGTACTCGGCGTAGCCGCCGTGGCGGCCGGTGCCGATCTCGTAGCCGTGCGCAAGGACCCGGTCCCCGGGCGCGAAGTCGGGGTGATCGGAGGTGACGACCTCACCGGCAAGGTCGATGCCGGGAATGATCGGGTAGTTGCGGACCACGCCGCCGCGCGGGACGACGGCGAGGGCGTCCTTGTAGTTGATGCTCGAATGCAGGACGCGGACGGTGATGCCGTCGTCGGGCAGCATCGTCTCGTCGACGGTCTCGGGGGCGAAGTCGATCGCGTCGTCGTGCTCGCGCGCGACCCAGGCGGAGAACGTGGTGGAGGTCATGGGTCCGACCGTAGTGGGCGGCGCGCTCGTCCGTGGGGCGACACGACCCTTGCCAACGGTAAGTAAAGGCATGCTAAGTTAGGCAACGCTTGGCTGAGTTCGAGGCGGTGGGTGGGGCTGCGCGGGTGGCTCCGTCTACCTCGGAAGTTCAATTTTCAAGGAGATTGCCCATGCGTATCCGGTTGTCCGCCGCCGTCGCGTTAGTCGCGGCCGCCTCGCTCGGGCTTTCCGCCTGCTCCTCCGACACCTCCTCCGACACCGCGGCGGAGACCGGCGAGACCGTCGTCATCAGTCACGCCCAGGGCGATACCGAGGTGCCCGTCGATCCCGAACGGGTCGTGGTCTTCGACCAGAGCGTGCTGCAGTCCATGATCGACCTCGACCTGCCCGACGCCGTCGGCGTCCCCGCGCTCACGAATTGGCCCGAATCGTTCGCGCGTTACCGGGGCGACGACGTCGCCAAGGTCGGCTCGCTGTTCGAGCCCGACTTCGAGGCCGTCAACGCCCTCGAGCCCGACCTCATCATCGTCGCCGCCCGGTCGGCCACCAGCTACGACGCGCTCAGCGAGATCGCCCCGACCGTCGACCTCTCCGTCGACGCCAAGGACTTCCTCGCCAGCGTCGCGAAGCAGAACCGCAACCTCGCCACCATCTTCGGCGCCGAGGGCGCGTTCGAGGAGAAGTTCGCCGGCATCGAGGCGTCGTTCGACGCGGTGTCCGCTGCCGCCGCACAGGCGAACCTGCGGGGACTCATCACGCGCGTCGAGGCCGCCGAGGTCACCGCGTACGGACCCGGCTCCCGGTACGGGATCATCCACGACCTCGGCGTCAAGCCCGTGTCGGAGACCTTCGCCGACGACGTCGCCCACGGTGACGCCGTGTCCTTCGAGTACATCGCCCAGGCCGACCCCGACCTGATGTTCGTTCAGGACCGCGAGGCACCCCTCGGCGACACCACCGGCCCCAACGCGTCCCGAGTCCTCGACAACCCGCTCGTCGGCGGCACCACCGCCGCGAAGGAAGGCCGGATCACCTACCTCGACCTGTACACCTGGTACATGGCGCCGAGCGCGCTGAGCTCCGTCCAGTCGCAGATCGACGTCGTCGGGCAGGCCGTCGGCAAGGCCGCGGCGGCATGACCGCCTCCCGCCCGTGAGCTCCCCGGTAACGACCGGCAGGGCCGGCGACCGCACCCCGCGTGCGGCCGCCGGCCCCGCCGCGCGTCTGCGTCCCGTCCTGATCGGCGCGGCGCTGCTCGCCGTCGCCGCCTTCGCGTCCCTGTTCGTCGGCGTCGCCGACGTCACCCCCGCCGACCTGCTGCGCGGCGACACCGCGACCCTCGAGGTGTTCTTCGTCTCGCGCGTGCCCCGCCTGATCGCGATCCTGCTCGCCGGCGCCGCCCTGAGCGTGTCCGGCCTGATCATGCAGCACCTGACCCGCAACCGGTTCGTGGCGCCGGACACCGCCGGCACCGTCGAATGGGCCCTGCTCGGCATCCTCGTCGCCACCCTGTTCCTCGGCGGACAGTCCGTGCTCGGCAAGATGCTCGTCGCCGTCGCCTTCTCCCTCGTCGGCACCTTCCTGTTCCTGCGGCTCCTGCGCCGCGTCCGGTTCACCGACATGATCGTCGTACCGCTCGTCGGCCTCATGTTCGGCGGCGTCGTCATGGCCGTCACCACGTTCTTCGCCTACCGGCTCGAACTGATGCAGGCCCTGAACACCTGGACCAGCGGTGACTTCTCCGGCATCCTGCGCGGCCGCTACGAGATCATCTGGGTCGTCGTCGCCGTCATGGCCGTCGCCTATCTGTACGCCGACCGCTTCACCGTGGCCGGCCTCGGTGAGGGCTTCGCGAAGAACCTCGGCGTCCCGTACCAGCTGGTGATCAACATCGGGATGGTCGTCGTCGCCGTCACCACCGCCGTCGTCACCGTCGTCGTCGGCGCCATCCCGTTCCTCGGTCTCGTCGTGCCCAACCTCGTCACCCTGGCGCTCGGCGACAACCTGCGCCGCGTCCTGCCGATCACCGCGCTCGCCGGCGCCGGATTCGTGCTCGCGTGCGACGTCGTCGGCCGCGTCCTCCGCTACCCGTACGAGATCCCGGTCGGCACCGTCGCGAGCGTCGTCGGCGCCGTCGTGTTCATCGCGCTGATCCTGCGCACCCGGCGAGGACCGCGATGAGCCCGGCCGTCGCCGCACCCGCCGCGACCCGTCGCCGGAACCCTGCCCGCGTGCTCGTCGTGCTCGCCGTCGTCGCCGCACTGGCGGTGTGCGCCTACCTGTTCCTCTTCGTCACCGGCTCGTGGGACTTCGCCATGAAGATCCGCGGCCGGCAGGTGCTGTCGATGGTGCTCGTCGGCTACGCCACCGCCTTCGCCGCGGTGATCTTCCAGACCGTCACCAACAACCGCATCCTCACCCCGGGCGTGATGGGTTTCGACAGCCTGTTCATGCTGCTGCAGACCCTCGTGGTGTTCCTGTTCGGCGCGAGCGCCCTCGCGACACTGGATCCGCGCCTGAAGTTCGGGGTCGAGGTGCTCGCCATGGTCGGCTTCGCGCTCGTGCTGTTCCGATGGCTCTTCGACCGCGGATCCCGCGACCTGTACGTGCTGGTGCTCGTCGGCATCGTGCTCGGCGCGCTGTTCGGTGGGCTGTCGTCGCTGGTGTCGCGGCTGATCGACCCCAACGACTTCATGACCCTGCAGGACGTGCTGTTCGCCAGCTTCAACAACGTGCAGGTCGACCTGCTCGTCGTGTCGGCCCTGCTCGTCGTCGCGGCGACGGCGTTCTCGGTGCCGCTGCTGCGTCAGCTCGACGTCGTCGCACTGGGCCGCGAGCACGCGATCGGCCTCGGCGTCGACCACCGGCGCGTCGTCACCCGCGCGCTGATCGTCGTCGCGGTGCTGGTCTCGGTGTCCACTGCGCTCGTCGGGCCCATCACGTTCCTCGGGCTGCTGGTGGCCAACCTGGCCCGGGAACTCGTCGGCACGTTCCGGCACCGCTGGACGGTGCCCGCCGCGACGCTTGTCGCGATCGTCGCCCTGGTCGGCGGGCAGTTCGTCCTCGCCCGGCTGCTCGACTACAACTCGAGCCTCATCGTCGTCGTCAACTTCGTCGGCGGCATCTACTTCATCTCCCTGCTCGTGAGGGGTGCGCGCCTGTGATCACCGTTCGGGACCTCGCCAAGAACTACGCCGGCACCACCGTGCTCGGGCCCGTCGACCTCGACGTCCCGCGCGGCGGCCTCACGTCGATCATCGGTGCCAACGGCGCCGGCAAGTCGACACTGCTGACCATCGTCGCGCGGCTGCTCGACACCGACGCCGGATCGGTCAGCATCGACGGGCTCGACCTGCGGGCCACCCCCTCGGACGCGCTGGCGAAGAAACTGTCGGTGCTGCGCCAGGACAACACCACGGCGGTGCGATTGTCGGTGCGCGAACTCGTCGAGTTCGGGCGCTTCCCGCATTCGAAAGGCCGGCTCTCGGCGGCCTGCCACGACGCGGTCGACCGTGCCCTCGAGTACACCGGCCTGGGCGGGTTCGAGCACCGCTTCCTCGACCAGCTCTCCGGCGGACAGCGGCAGCGCGCGTTCGTCGCGATGGTGCTCGCGCAGGACACCGACTACGTGCTGCTCGACGAACCGCTCAACAACCTGGACATGAAGCACTCGCAACACATGATGCAGCTGCTGCGACGCATGGCCCACGAGATGGGCAAGACCGTGATCCTGGTGATCCACGACATCAACTTCGCGTCGTGCCACTCGGATCGCATCGTCGCGATGCGCGACGGCGCCGTCGTCGCGGACGGGGGCGTCGACGAGATCCTGCAGCCCGAGGTGCTGCGCAAGGTGTACGACATGGACATCGCCGTGCACGAGATCGACGGCCGTCGCATCGCCGTGTACTTCTGAGGCGCCTCCGGCGCCGGTGTGTCCTTCGGGCGGCTGGGGCAGCCCAAAAGACGCACCGGCGACGGGGTCGCTACCTTCGGGTGATGGACGAAGCGCAGCAGGTGGCCGACTTCCGGGCCCGGCACGGCCTCAACGGCCTTATCGACGTGCACACCCACTTCATGCCGTCGAACGTGATGGACAAGGTGTGGAGCTACTTCGACTCCGCCGGGCCGCTGGTGGGCCGGGCGTGGCCCATCACCTACCGGCACGCCGAGGAGGAGCGCGTCGAGCGGCTGCGGGGTTTCAGGGTCCGCCGGTTCACGGCGATGCTCTATCCGCACAAGCCCGCGATGGCCGCGTGGCTGAACGCGTGGGCGGTGGACTTCGCGGCCCGCACCCCCGATTGCCTGCACACCGCGACGTTCTATCCCGAGCCCGACGCCGCCGGCTACGTGGCCGCGGCACTCGAGCACGGGGCACGGGTGTTCAAGTCGCACATCCAGGTCGGCGACTACGACCCCAACGACCCGCTGCTCGACCCGGTGTGGGGACTGCTCGAGGATGCCGGCGTGCCGATCGTGATCCACTGCGGATCGGGACCGGCTCCGGGGACGCACACCGGGCCCGGACCGATCGCCGCGCTGCTGGAACGGTTCCCGCGGCTGGCGCTGATCGTCGCGCACATGGGCATGCCGGAGTACCGCCAGTTCCTCGATCTGGCGGAGAAGTACCCGCGGGTGCACCTGGACACCACCATGGCGTTCACCGACTTCACGCAGGAGTCGATGCCGTTCCCGGAGGACGAGCTGCCGCGGCTGCAGGCACTGGGTTCGAAGGTGCTGTTCGGCAGCGACTTCCCGAACATCCCGTACCCGTACGTCCATCAGCTCGAGGCGGTCGAACGGCTCGGTCTCGGCAGCGAATGGGTCCGCGCGGTGTGCTGGGACAACGCACAGGTCTTGTTCGGCGCGGTGTGAGCCGGGGGCTGTGTGGCCGAATGTCACATGGGTTCGATGTGGGCGGTTTCAGGCGGCCGATGCGACAAGCTCGGTGAACGCTTCGGTTGGCGTGCGCCAGCGTAGCGTCTGCCGGGGGCGGCCGTTGAACTCGTCCTGGACCTGCTGCAGGTCCTCGGGCGTGTACACCGACAGGTCGGTGCCCTTGGGGAAGTACTGCCGGAGCAGACCGTTGGTGTTCTCGTTGGTGCCGCGCTGCCACGGCGAGTGCGGATCGCAGAAGTAGACAGCGACGTCGGTGGCCATGGTGATCTGGGCATGAGCACGCATCTCGTGGCCCTGATCCCAGGTCACCGACCGCTGCATCACCTCCGGCAACGACCGCATCGCGGCGATCATCGCATCGCGGACGCCGGACACGTCGCGGACCTTCGGCAGGTGCAGCAACACCACGTACCGGGTGGTGCGCTCGACCAGGGTGCCGATCGCCGAGCGGTTGCGCGCCCCCATGATCAGATCTCCCTCCCAGTGCCCGGGCACCGCCCGGTCCTCGACCTCGGCGGGCCGCTGGGAGATGAGGATCTTGTCGGGAATATGGCGGGCACTGCTCGGCACTCGCCCCTGCGGCACCCGACGGGTGTGCCGGCGCCGCAGATACTCCGAAAGCTCTTTTCGCAGTTCGCCTTTCAGTTGCACATACACGGCCTGGTAGATGGTTTCGTGGGACACCCGCATCTCCGCTCGGTCGGGGAAGTCGACCACCAGCCTGGCCGAGATCTGCTGCGGGGACCAGCGCAGCTTCAGCTTGGCGACGACATACGCGCGCAACTCGGGTGCGGCCATCAGCTTGGCGACTTTCGGTCGCAGTGCTCGGGTCCAGGCCCGCGCGTGGGCCGACACGGCGCGGTAGCTACCGTCGCGGTTGCTGTTGCGTTCGATCTCCCGGTAGATCACCGACCGGTGCCGGCCCAGGTGCGCGGCGATCGTCTGGACCGACTCGTTGCGGGCGAGTCCGAGGGCGACAAGCTCCCGCTCGCCCAGGGACAACGACCGTCCGCCGTGCTCCCAGTGCGGGGCACGGCGGACGGTGCCGTTGGCCTCGTCCTCCCACCGGTAGCCGGTTTGTCGGCTGACACCGACCGCGGCTGCGGCCTTGGCGATCGACACCTTCGTCATGCGCATGGCGAAGAACCTAGCCTTCTTCGCCTCTCGTGCTGCTCGACCCACTGACATCTCCCCTGGTCAGGGAGCGTGTCGCATGGACCACCTGAGTCAGCCGTGATCGAACCCATGTGACATTCGGCCCCTCTCACGTGCAGCAGTTGGGGTCGAGGACGAGACGCAGTGCCTGCAGAGCCTCGTTGCAGGCGCGATGGTGGACGTTCATGCCGCGGCGCGTGGACTGCACCATCCCGGCCTTGCGGAGCTGGCCGAGGTGGTGGCTGACGGTCGACTCCGTCAGGCCCACGGCCGACGCCAGGTCGCACGTGCAGACGTCGTCCTCCCGCGTGGTGAGCAGGATCGACATCAGCTGGATCCGGGTCGGGTCGGCGAGCGCCTTGAGCCGCAGCGCCACCTCGAGGGCGGCTGCCTCGCTCATCGGTGCGGCCGAGACCGGCGCGCAGCAGATGGGGGCGGAGACGTCGATGACCGGGAGCGCCTTGGGCATGTCTCCATCATCCACCCCTCTTGACATATGTCAAAAAGGGGGTGACAGTGGGCGTACTAATTCGATGTATGTCTCACAGGTGGAGGTCATCATGTCCCGCGTTCAGCTCGCCCTCAACGTCGACGATCTGCAGGAGGCCGTGACGTTCTACTCGAAGTTGTTCGGCACCGAGCCGGCGAAGGTGAAGCCCGGCTACGCGAACTTCGCGATTGCCGAGCCGCCGCTGAAGCTCGTCCTGATCGAGAACGCGGGCAAGGGCGGCTCGATCAACCACCTCGGGGTGGAGGTGGAGTCGAGCGAAAAGGTGCACTCCGAAATCGCCCGCCTCACGGACGAAGGGCTGTTCACCGACGAGGAGATCGGCACCACGTGCTGCTTCGCCACCCAGGACAAGGTGTGGGTCACCGGCCCGGCGGGGGAGAAGTGGGAGGTCTACACCGTCCTCGCCGACAGCGACACCTTCGGCACGAGCCCGAAGCTGCTCGACCAGGGCGAGAACTCGGAGGGAGTCTGCTGCGGCACCGCCGCCGAGCAGGAACCGGCGACCGGCACCGAGAAGGCGCCCGCCGCGACGACGTGCTGCTGAGCGACACCCACGGGCCCGCTACGGACGCATGTCCGTAGCGGGCCCGATCCGTCGGAGACGGGTCGTCGGGACGTCCGTGCCGCCGCAATCCGGTGCCGGACACCCGGCCGGAGCCCTATCGTGAGGGGATGACTGCCGACGAGCGCAGTGGCGGGGCGACGGGCGGGCGTCCGGCCCGGCCGTCGGAGGAGCTCACACCGCTGCCGGATCTGGTGCACGGCCGTCCCCGCGCGGGGCCGGTGCGCCGGCGTCGGCCCGTGTATGTGGACCTGTTGCCGCCCTGCAACGCCCGCTGCCCCGCCGGGGAGAACATCCAGGCCTGGCTGGCGCACGCGAAGGCCGGCCGCTACGAGCAGGCCTGGCGGCAGTTGGTCGCCGACAATCCGTTCGCCGCCATCCACGGCCGGGTGTGCTACCACCCCTGCGAATCCGTCTGCAACCGCGCCACTCTGGACAGCGCCGTGTCCATCCATTCGGTGGAGCGGTTTCTCGGGGACCGGGCGCGCGAGCAGGGCTGGATGTTCGAGCCGCCGCCCGCCCGCAGCGGCAAGCGGGTACTGGTGATCGGTGCCGGACCGAGCGGGCTGTCCGCTGCCTGTCACCTCGCCCGCCGCGGCCACGACGTCGAGATCCGCGACGCCGGCGCCGAGCCCGGCGGGATGATGCGCTACGGCATCCCGAACTACCGGCTTCCGCGCGACGTGCTCGAGGCGGAACTGGAGCGGGTCGCGGCGCTGGGCGTGGAGCTGACCTGCAACCACCGGGTCGAGGACCTCGCGGCGGAACGCGCCGAGGGTGGTTTCGACGCGGTCTTCGTCGCGGTCGGCGCGCATCTGGCCAAACGGGTCGATATCCCGGCCTGCGACGCGGGCACGATGATCGACGCGGTGTCGTTCCTGCGCGGTGTCGCCGCCGGGGAACCCCCGGCCGTCGGGCGGCACGTTGCCGTCTACGGCGGCGGCAACACGGCGATGGACGCGGCCCGGGTGGCCCGCCGGCTCGGGGCCGAGGACGCGGTCATCGTCTATCGCCGCACCCGCGAGCAGATGTCCGCCCACGAGGAGGAAGCCGAGGACGCCGAACGCGAAGGCGTACGGATCAACTGGCTGCGCACGGTCACCGCCTTCGACGGTCCCGAACTGCAGGTCGAGGTCATGGAACTCGGCGAGTCCGGTCGTCCGCGGCCGACCGGACGTTTCGAGACCCTGGCCGCGGACACCCTGATCATGGCGATCGGCCAGGAGACCGAGTCGGCGTTCATGCGCACGCTGCCCGGAGTCGAGTTCGAGCGCGACGGCAGCGTGCGGGTGGACGGGTCGCTGATGACCGGTTGCTCCGGGGTGTTCGCGGGCGGCGACATGGTGCCCGGCGAGCGCACCGTGACGGTGGGGGTGGGGCACGGGAAGAAGGCGGCACACCACATCGACGCCTGGCTGCGCCGAGTGCCCGACGAGCGGCCTGCCAAGCATCCGATCGCGACGTTCGACCAGCTGCACCTGTGGTACTTCGCCGACGCGGATCGGCGGGTGCAGCCCGAACTGCCTGTCGAGCAACGTGTTTCCGGGTTCGACGAGGTGGTCGGCGGGGTATCGGCCGAGGCGGCGACGTTCGAGGCGGGCCGGTGCCTGTCGTGCGGCAACTGCTTCGAGTGCGACGGCTGTCTCGGCGCGTGCCCGGAGGACGCGATCGTCAAGCTGGGTGCCGGCCACGGCTACCGGTACGACTACGACAAGTGCACCGGCTGCGCAGAGTGCTTCGAGCAGTGCCCGGTCCACGCCATCGAGATGTTTCCGGAGCCGACATGACGCGTGCCACGGTGGACGGTAACGAGGCGGCCGTGTCGGTTGCCTACCGGCTCAACGAAGTGTGCTGCATCTATCCGATCACCCCGTCGTCGGCGATGGCCGAGCTGGCCGACGAATGGTCCAGCCGGCACCGGCCGAACGTGTGGGGCACCGTGCCGAGTGTGGTGGAGATGCAGAGCGAGGGCGGCGCGGCGGGCGCGCTGCACGGCGCGCTGCAGGGCGGGGCACTGGCGACGACGTTCACCGCGTCGCAGGGGCTGCTGCTGATGATCCCGAACATGTACAAGATCGCCGGTGAGCTGACCTCGGCGGTCATGCACGTCGCCGCCCGGTCCCTGGCCGCGCAGGGACTGTCGATCTTCGGTGACCATTCGGACGTGATGGCGGTGCGCCAGACCGGGTTCGCGTTGCTCGCCTCGGCCTCGGTGCAGGAGGCGCACGATCTGGCGCTGGTGGCGCAGGCCGCCACCCTGCGGACGCGGGTGCCATTCGTGCACTTCCTCGACGGCTTCCGCACCTCGCACGAGCTCAACACCATCGAGACGCTGGCCGACGACGACCTGCGGGCCCTGGTGCCCGAGGAGCTGATCCGCGAGCACCGCGGACGCGCGTTGTCGCCGGAGCGGCCGTTCATCCGGGGCACCGCGCAGAACCCGGACACCTACTTCCAGGCGCGTGAGACGGTCAACCCGTTCTACGCCCGGGTTCCGGCGGTGGTGGACGAGTTGATGGCGCGGTTGGGAGAGCGCACCGGCCGCGACATGCGCATCGTCGACTACACCGGGCACCCCGAGGCGGAACGGGTGCTGGTGCTGATGGGGTCCGGGGCGCACACCGCGGCCGAAACCGCTGCCGCGCTCACCGCCCGCGGTGAGCGGGTCGGGGTGGTGCAGGTGCGGCTGTATCGGCCCTTCCCCGCCGAGGCGCTGTCGGCGGCGCTGCCGGCGACGGTGCGCACGATCGGCGTGCTGGACCGCACCAAGGAACCGGGTTCGCTCGGCGAGCCGCTGTATCTCGACGTCGTCGCGGCCCTCGCCGAGGCACATGCCGACGGTGAGCGGGCCGTCATGCCCCGGGTCTGCGGCGGACGCTACGGCCTGTCGTCGAAGGAATTCACGCCCGGCATGGTCGCCGGCGTCTTCACCGAGCTCGCCCGCGAGCGGCCCCGGCGCCGGTTCACCGTCGGCATCGACGACGACGTGTCCGGCACCAGCATCACCTACGACCCGTCCTTCGACATCGAATCCTCCGACACCGTGCGGGCGATCTTCTACGGCCTGGGCTCCGACGGCACCGTCGGGGCCAACAAGAACACCATCAAGATCCTCGGCGACGAGGAGCACCTGCACGCGCAGGGCTACTTCGTCTACGACTCGAAGAAGTCCGGCTCGCAGACCGTCTCGCACCTGCGCTTCGGGCCACGGCCCATCCGCGCACCGTATCTGGTGAGCCGCGCGGACCTCGTCGGCTGCCATCAGTTCCGATTCCTCGACAAGATCGACGTCCTGGGGCCGGCCGCGCCGGGAGCGACCCTCCTGCTGAACTGCAGACACCGGCCGGACGAGGTCTGGGACGCGCTGCCCCGCCGGGTCCAGGAACAGATCCTCGACAAACGGATCACGCTGTATGCGGTCGACGCGGGCCGGATCGCTCGTGAGGTCGGGCTCGCCGGGCGGATCAATGTCGTGCTGCAGACCTGCTTCTTCGCGATCTCGGATGTGCTGCCGCGCGAGCAGGCCGTCGCCCGGATCAAGAAGTCGGTGGAGAAGACCTACGGCAACCGCGGAGCCGACGTGCTGCGGCGCGAACTGGCCGCGGTGGACCGGGCATTGGAAGAGCTGCACCGGATCGATGTGCCCGACCGGGTGACCACCACGCGGGTGCCGGCGCCGATCGTGCCCGAGTACGCGCCCGAGTTCGTCCGCACCGTCACCGCGGAGATGATGGCCGGGCGCGGGGACACCTTGCCGGTCAGCGCGTTTCCCGTGGACGGCACCTACCCGAGCGGCACCACCGCCTACGAGAAGCGCAACATTTCGGAACTGGTCGCGGTGTGGGACCCGGACACCTGCATCCAGTGCGGAAACTGCAGTTTCGTCTGTCCGCACAGCGTGATCCGTACCAAGTTCTACGACAAGTCCCACTTGGACGGTGCCCCGGGGCAGTTCGGCTCGGCGGCATTGGGCGCTGTGGGCCTGCCGGATGCCCGGTACACCCTGCAGGTCTACGCCGAGGACTGCACCGGATGCGGGCTGTGCGTCGAGGCCTGTCCTGCCGTGGCCCCCGGCGCGACGGTGACCAAGGCCATCAACCTCGCCCCCCGCGAACCACGGGTGGCCCCCGAACGCGAGAACATCACCTTCTTCGAGACGCTGCCGACGGCCGACCGGGCTCGGGTGGACTTCGGCACCGTCCGCGGAACGCAGTTCCTCGAGCCGCTGTTCGAGTTTCCCGGCGCCTGCGCGGGCTGCGGGGAGACCCCGTACCTCAAGCTGCTCTCCCAGCTGTTCGGCGACCGGTTGATGATCGCGAACGCCACGGGCTGCTCGTCGATCTACGGTGGCAATCTGCCCACCACCCCCTGGACGACCAACGCGGACGGACGCGGCCCCGCCTGGTCCAATTCCCTGTTCGAGGACAACGCCGAATTCGGGCTCGGGTTCCGGCTGGCCGCCGACGAGCACACCCGGCTCGCCCGGCGGCGCCTGACCGAACTGCGCGAGGCGATCGGTGCCGACCTCGTCGACGACATCCTGACGGCGCCGCAACTGCGCGAGTCCGAGCTGCGCGCCCAGCGGGAGCGGGTGGCCGAACTCGAAACCCTGCTCGCAGAGCTGGATCCCGCCGTAACCGCCGACCTGCGCAGTGTGCTCGACCACCTGGTGCGGCGCAGCGTGTGGATCGTCGGCGGCGACGGCTGGGCCTACGACATCGGTGCCGGGGGCCTCGACCACGTCCTGGCCAGCGGCCGCAACGTCAACGTCCTCGTCCTCGACACCGAGGTGTATTCCAACACCGGGGGGCAGATGTCCAAGGCCACCCCGCTCGGGGCGGTCGCGAAGTTCGCCGCCGGCGGCAAGACGGTCCCGATGAAGGATCTCGCGTTGCAGGCCATCGCCTACGGCAACGTCTACGTCGCCCGGGTCGCGATGGGCGCTGATCCGCAACACACGTTGCAGGCGATGCGGGAAGCCGAAGCCTACGAGGGACCCTCGCTCGTGATCGCCTACAGTCAGTGCATCGCGCACGGCATCGACATGCGTCACGGGATGGACCAGCAGTACCGCGCGGTGGCCAGCGGGCACTGGCCGCTGATCCGCTACGACCCGGTGTTGCGGGCGGCCGGGCAGAATCCGTTCCTGCTCGATTCGCACCGGCCGAGGATTCCGCTCGAGGACTACCGCAGCCGCGAACTGCGGTACCGCGCGCTCGCCAACACCGATCCGGCGGAATACGACCGGCTCCTCGGCCTCTCCGAGGAGGCGATCGCTCAGCGCTGGGACCGGTACGAGGACATGGCGTCGCAAGGGTCGCACCACTTCACCGCCGACGCCCGCAAGGACCGCTGATGGACCTGTCGACGCGGTATCTGGGCCTGGCCCTGCCGAACCCACTGGTGGCGGCGGCATCCCCGCTGTCCCGCACGGTCGACGGTGTCCGGCGGCTCGCCGGGGCAGGCGTCGGTGCGGTGGTGCTCTATTCGCTGTTCGAAGAGCAGCTGCTGCGCGAAGCGGAGCGCAATGCGGCACTGACCGAGCACGGTTCGCAGAGCTACGCCGAGTCCCTGTCGTACTTTCCGGAGGAAGCCGTCGAGGACCACGGACCGCGCCGCTACCTGAGTCTGCTCGAACGCGCCGCGCAGGCGGTCGCCGTCCCGGTGATCGGCAGCCTGAACGGCGTCACCCCGGGCGGGTGGGCGGGCCACGCCCGGTCGATGCAGGACGCCGGTGCGGCCGCGATCGAGCTGAACATCTACTACCTGCCCGGTGATCCGCACATCAGCGGCCGGGACGTCGAACAACGGCACCTCGACGTCCTGGCCCGGGTCGCGGACGCCGTCACCGTGCCGGTGGCGGTCAAGGTGAGCCCCCAGTTCAGTTCGATCGGCGAGATGGCGCTTCGCCTCGACGAGGCCGGGGCCGACGGGCTGGTGCTGTTCAACCGGTTCCTGCAGCCCGACATCGATCCCGAAACCCTCACCGTGGTGCCTGCCGTGACCCTCTCGACCCCTGCGGAAACCCGGCTGCCGCAGACCTGGATCGCGTTGCTGCGTGGACGGGTGCGTGCGGACCTGGCCGCGACCACCGGCGTCGAGGACGCCACCGACGTGATCAAGTACCTGCTCGCCGGCGCGGACGTCGTGCAGTCCGCCTCGGCGTTGCTGCGCCACGGTCCCGACTACGCCGCCGTCCTGCTCGACGGCGTGCGCGAGTGGATGCGCCGCAAGGGGTATCGCAGCGTCGACGAGTTCCGAGGGATGCGCGCCGTGCCGCCCGGCGCGGACGGGACCGGCCGCGGACGAGGCGACTACGTGAGCGCGCTCCGCGAGGCCGACCACCGCGCCTACGGCATCCCGTGAGCCGAGGTGGCCGAGTTCATACGCGGTGTGGTCCCGGCGAACCGGGGCCGGCGCCCGGTGCGCCGAGTGCGCCACCCGGGGGCAATTCCACCGCGACGATCCCCGCCCGCTGGGCGTGGTGGACGAATTCGGCGCCCGGACCGAAGAACAACCGGGGGCGTACGGCGTCGAGGCCGATCGGCCACAGCGTGCCGTAGTGGATCGGCACCGCCAGGCCCGCCGCCACCAGGCGCGCGACGACCGCGGCCCGGGACGGGTCGAGGTGGCCGTTGCCGAGGGTCGGACCCCAGCCCCCGACGGGCAGCAACGCGAGGTCCACCGGGCCGACGTGGTCGGCGAGGTCCGGGTACAGGTCGGTGTCGCCGGCGAAGTAAGTCCGCCGGTCCCCCTCGACGACGTACCCGATCGCCGGGGCGAGTTCCGGGCCGCGTCGCCAGCGCCGCCCGTCGTGTCGGGCGGGCACGGCGCGCACGGTGAGCGTGCCGATCCGTGTCTCGTCGCCGGGCCGCAGCGGCACCAGGCGGTCGGCGAATCGGCGCAGCGCGGGCAGGCCGTCGATCGCCCGCCACGGGGCCACGATCGGAACGTCCGGGTCGAGCAGCCGCAGCGACGGCAGGTGGGTGTGGTCGGCGTGCAGGTGCGAGAGCAGGACGGCGTCCGGGTTGCGCACGTGCGGCCCGATCGGGGTGGGCCCCCGGCGGCGGCGCAGATGCGCGACGCGGTCGGTCAGCACCGGATCGGTCAGGACGACCGTCCCGCGGTCCATGATCAGCGCGCTGGCATGTCCGAGCCAGCGCACACCGGATGTGGCGGCATCCGGACCCGGTGGCGTGCTCACGACCCTTACGATTCCAGACGAGGGAAGGGGGCGCGATGCGCACGGTGGGCGGCATGGTGCGGGTGCTCGTCGAGTTCCTGGTGCTGTGGGGGTCGTCGGCGCTCGCGCTCATCGTGCTCGACCGCATCCTCGACGGCATCACCCTGGACCCGTCGGGCTTCACTCCGCTACCGACGCTGCCGGCCGCGCTGGTGCTCGCGTTGGTGTTCGGCCTCCTGAACGCGGCGCTGTGGCCGGTGATGATGCGGTTGATGTCGTGGATCGGTCCGGTGCTGCTGTTCGTCGGGGTGTTCGTGGCGGGCGGTGTGATCATGCTGTTGACGCTCTACCTGGTACCGGTCGCGTCGGTGGACCAGCGCCGGGATGCGTTCTACCTCGCGGCGCTGCTCTCGCTGTTCACCTCCGTCGTCTCGGGCGCCATCGCGTCCCGTTCCGATACCGCGTACCGGCTGATGCAGGTGCGCCGACAGCGGTTCCGGTTGCGTCGCAACACCGCACTCGTGGACGCGTCCCCGGGGCTGTTGTGCATCCAGATCGACGGCCTCGGCTACGACGTGCTGCGTCGCGCGATCGCCGACGGTGTGACCCCCGCGCTGGCGAAGTTGGTGCGCGAGACCCACCGGCTGATGCCGTGGCACACCGACTGGAGCAGTCAGACGGGTGCGACCCAGCTGGGCGTGCTGCACGGCTCCAACCACAACGTGCCGGCGTTCCGCTGGTACGACAAGACCGCCGAGCACGTCTCGGTGTTCAGCAACCCGGTCGACAACGAGCAACGCGAACTCGAACGCACCCACATCCCCGGCCTGCTGGCGCACGACGGTACGAGCCGGGGCAACTTGTTCACCGGCGGCGCGCACGACAACGTGCTCGTCGTCAGCCGGATGCGCGGTGCCCGCCTCGGCGGCGGTGCCGGCTACAGCGACTACTTCGCCGACCCGGCGAGCGCGCTGCGCACGTTCATCCGGATGCTCGCGGAACTGCAACGGGAACTACGCCAGTCGCTGCGGCAGAAGCGGAAGGACATCCAGCCGCGGGTGCCGCGGGGCGGGCTCTATCCGTTCGTGCGGGCGTTCGCGACCGTGCTCGCCACCGATGTCGCCGTCGCGGCGGTGGTCGGCGATCTGATCAAGGGGCGCAGCATCGTCTACGTCGACCTGATCGGCTACGACGAGGTGTCGCACCACTCCGGCATCTCCCGGCCCGAGACCCTCGCGGTGCTGACCAAACTCGACGACGTCGTCGAGATGCTGCTCGCCGTGGTGGCGCAGGCCGATCGGCCCTACCGCGTCGTCGTGCTGTCCGACCACGGGCAGAGTCAGGGCGCGACCTTTCTGCAACGCTACGGGGAAACCTTGGGGCAGTTGGTCATCCGGCTGGCCACCCGGCGCGAACCGGCGAAGCGCCACTGGTACGAGCGCGAATCCGACGTCTCCGCCCAGCCCGGGTCGGAGGGGCGCGCCTACGCCGCGGCCAGCGTGCACTCGCCGGCCGCCGCCGAGGAGGCGCACGCCTGCGCGGGTGAGCCGATCGTGCTCGGCTCGGGCAACCTCGGCCTGGTCTACTTCCCGCACCTGCCCGGACGCGCCGACGTCCACGCCATCGAGGCCGCCCACCCTGGTCTGCTCACCGGGCTGCGCGAGCATCCCGGGATCGGCTTCCTGCTCGTGGCCGCTCCCGGGGGGTCCGTGGTGCTCGGGCCCCACGGCGAGGTCGACGTGACCACGGGGAAGGTCACCGGCCGGAACCCGCTGGCGGTGATGGGCCCCGACGCGCTGGCGAAGGTGCGTCGCACCGACACCTTCGACAACGTTGCCGACATCATGGTCGGCGGCACGTACTGGCCCGACACCGACGAGGTCGCGGCGTTCGAGGAGCAGGTCGGCTCGCACGGCGGCATGGGCGGACCGCAGAGCACTCCGTTTCTCGTCTACCCCGCCGATCTGCCCGCCCCGCCCGAACCGCTGCACGGCGCCGAAACCGTGCACACGGTGCTCGTCGGCTGGCGGGATTTTTCGACGGGACCGCGCCCAGCGGTGACGAAGCAGGACGCGACGACCGGTGTGGATGACCCGAGACGCCCGGCATCCCGGGGCTGACCGCGGGACAGACCGACCGAGGTCGCTGTCCCAGCGCCACCACCGCCTCGACCCGGCAGCCCCTGTGCCCGCTCACGAGCGCCGGCTCACCGCGACCGTGTGTTCGATTGACCCGAGGCGGCGTCGTCCGGACCGGGCGTCACGGATGTGTGATCGGGTAGTTCTGCAGGAACCGGGCTTCGACCAGGGACATCGCCGCGATCTCGGTGGGGTCGACGCTTTCGTTGGGGGCGTGGATCAGGGCTTGGGGTTCCTCGACGCCCATCAAGATGATCTCCGCGTCGGGGTAGGTGTCGGCGAAGACGTTGCACAGGGGAATCGATCCGCCCTGTCCCAGCATGGCCATCGGCCGGCCGTAGGCTTCCTGCATGGCCGCGTCGAGGGCCCGGTAGGCGGGTCCGTCGGTGCGGGCCCGGAACGGGGATCCGGAGGCTTCGACTTCGACTTCGACGGCGACTCCCCACGGCGCGGCGGCGTGCAGATGGGCGCTCAGGGCTTGTTGGGCCTGTGCTGGTTCGAGTCCGGGAGGGATGCGCAGATTCAGGCGGGCGCGTGCTCGCGGGGCGATTGCGGCCGCCGAGCCGAGCACCGACGGGCAATCGATGCCGAGGATGGTCAGGGCCGGGCGTGCCCAGAGCATGTCGGAGACGGTGCCGTCGCCGAGCAGCGATTCGGTGGCGAGCATGCCGGCGTCCGTACGGAACTGTTCGGGCGGGTAGGTCTGACCCGTCCAGGTCTGGGTGTTGTCCAGGCCTTCGACGGTGGTGTTGCCTGCGGTGTCGCGCAGGGTCGCCAGCATGGCCACCAGGGCGGCGAGAGCGTCTGGGGCGGCGCCCCCGAACATGCCCGAGTGCAGTTCGGAGGCGAGGGCGTCGACGGTGACGACGACGTTGACCATGCCGCGCAGGCTGACGGTGGCGGCGGGGTGACCGACGGCGGCGTTGCCGGTGTCGCACACGAGGATCGCGTCGGCCCGCAGGAGATCGGCGTGGTCTGGCACGAAGGCTTCCAGGCCCCCGGTGCCCTGCTCCTCCGAGCCTTCGACGACGAGTTTCAGGTGCACCGGCAGTTCGTCGCCGAGGGCTCGCAGCGCCGTCAGATGGACGAGGATGTTGCCTTTGCAGTCGGCGGTCCCGCGACCGTACCAGCGTCCGTTCTTCTCGGTGAGCTGAAACGGGGGTGTGTGCCAGGCACTCTCGTCGAGCGGGGGTTGGACATCGTAGTGGGCGTAGAGCAGCACGGTGGGGGCGTGCGGGTTCGGGCAGGGCCGCGATCCCACCACGGCCGCGCTGCCGTCGGCGGTGTCCTCCAGACGGGCATCGGTGAAGCCGAGCCGGTGGAACGCCTCCCGCACCCACTGGGCAGCACGGTGGCATTGTTCGGGAGGATACCGGCGGGGGTCGGCCACCGATTGCAGGGCGACGAGTTCGGTCAGTTCTTCTCGCACCTGCGGCATCAGGTCGGCAATGCGTTCTCTCAGGTCCATCGCCTATTCCCCTGCCACGTCGCTCGTCTCGAGGGTGCCGACGAACTGCTGGAATTCGGCCAGCTCCTCGGGGCAGTAGATCTCGAGGACCAACAGTTCTCCTTGTACGACCCGGTCGTCGACGACGACCGGCCGGGTTCCCGGACCCCCGGCTCCGTTGACCATCTGGGACAGCAGCGTTGCCCGGGTCAGCGCCGCATTCGGGTTGGCGCAGATCGCCCCGCCGTCGTCACCGAGCACCCGGGTGATCTGTTCGCGCGCCGGGGTCCGGGCGCCGGCCTCGTCGAGTGCGGCAATGAGTTGGTCCGCCTTGGCCTCGGCCTCTCCGCTCGACGAGACATAGGGAAACAGGAGCAGGGCGATGAACACGAGGAGGACGACGACAAATGCGACGACGGCATAGATGATCATGCGCTCGCGGGGGTTCGAGGTCTCCGTCTCGGTGGTCATGACGAACTCACCTCCGGTTGCTTCCAGGACGGCTTGCGCGACCTGTAGAACAGGTACGGCACGAGCAGGCCGAGGCCGAGGGCTCCGGCGGCGATGATCAGGAAGTACACCCCGGCGTTGCCGGAACTGAACTGCGACGGCGGAATGAAACCGATGAGCAAGGCGGCGAGCGAGGCGGCGAACCCGACTCCGCACAGTCCCACCAGCATCGGTGCCCGGTAGCCCCGCGGGTGGTCGGGGTACCGGCGGCGCAGCCGGACTGCGGCGACAAACATCAGCAGGTACATGATCAGGTACACCTGCGTGGTGATCACCGAGAAGATCCAGTACGCGCTGGACACGTCCGGGATGAAGGCGTAGAGCAGGGCGATCACGGTGGTGAGCAGGCCCTGGGTGACGAGAATGTTCTGCTGGACGCCGTGCTTGTTGACCCGCTGCAGGAACGGGGGAAGATAGCCTTCCTGCCGGGAGATGAGCAGCAGACCCTTCGACGGCCCGGCCAACCAGGTCAACATGCCCCCGAGCGACGCCGTCACCAGCATGATCCCGATGACCGGGGTCAGCCATTGCCAGCCGAACTGCGCGAAGACCGCGTCGAAGGCCTGCATCACGCCGGCGGTGAGGGACAACTGTTCGGCCGGGACCACCCAGCTGATCGCCAACGCGGGCAGGATGAAGATCAACAGCACCAGGGCCATGGACAGAAACATCGACCGGGGGAATTCCTTGGCGGGGTTGCGCAGGGACGACACGTGCACTGCGTTCATCTCCATCCCGGAGTAGGAGAGAAAGTTGTTGACGATCAGCACGAGGCTGGCCAGACCGGCCCAGGCCGGCAGCAGGTTGTCGACGGTCATCGGCGCGGCGGAGGGATTGCCCTGGCCGAGGAAGACCATGCCCAGGATCACCAGCAGCGCGCCGGGCACCAGGGTGCCGATGATCAGGCCACCGCTGGCCAGACCGGCAACGCCCTTGGTGCCCCGGGAGGAGATGTAGACCCCGGACCAGTAGGCGACCACGATGACCAACGCGGTCCATACTCCGCTGCTGGCCAGTGCCGGGTTGATGACGTAGGCAAGGGTACTTGCGACGTACCCGAGCAGACTGGGGTAGTAGAAGATCGTCATGGCGAACTGGCACCACACGGCCAAGAACCCCATCGGCTTGGAGATTCCGAGAGCCACCCAGTTGTAGACCCCGCCTTCCCATCCCGACGCCAACTCGGCCGACACCAGCGAGGTCGGCAGCAAGAACACCAGGGCGGGAATCAGATACAAGAACACGCACGCCAAGCCGTACACGGCCATGGTCGGCGACGGCCGCAAGCTCGCCACCGAACTGGTGGTCATCAACGCCAGAGCGACCCAGGAGATCCAGGAACCCGCCGGAGCTCGGGTACGGGCCCCGGCCTCGGTGGGCGGCCGGTCGGCGGGGATGTCCGGCGCGCTCATGACCTCCACCCGTCGCGAATCCGGCACTCGGCGCCCGCGCCCGCAGCGCGGCGCCGCCGCGGCCGGCCGGGGGTGGTCGATACCTCGGTGCAGCAAGTCATCCCACTGTCCTCCTCGTCACGGCGCAGTCGGGGCGCCCTCGTCGTGGAACTGCTGTGCCGGTGCACGACCGGCGCCTTTTCTGCTCGATCCGACCTCCTGCGGCAGTTAGTCGACGACCTCTAGTTCGTGGCTGGTGGTGTTGAGACGGCGACAGCCGTCGGCGGTGACCGTGACGATGTCTTCGATGCGGATCCCGAAGCGGCCGGCGAGATAGATCCCCGGTTCGATGGAAAAGCACATGCCGGGCACCAGGGGTTGCTGTTCGCCCTCGACGATGTACGGCGGCTCGTGTGTGGTGACCCCGATCCCGTGTCCGGTGCGGTGAATGAACTGCTCGCCGTATCCGGCCTCGCTGATCACCGATCGCGCCACGCGATCGATGTGCTGGCAGCTCACCCCGGGCCGGACCGCCTCCACTGCCGCCTGCTGTGCCCGCCGGACGATTTCGTGCACCTGCCGCACCTCGGGTGTCGGCTCTCCGACCGAGACCGTGCGGGTGGTGTCCGATCCATAGCCGAACATCAGGCCGCCGAAGTCCAGGACGACGGTGTCGCCGGGTTCGATCACCCGGTCCCCGGCCTCATGGTGCGGATTGGCCCCGTTGGGTCCGGACCCGACCACGGTGAAGTCGACCTGCTCATGTCCGAATCGGCGCAACAGTCCCGCCAGCTCCGCTGCCACCTCGAGTTCTCGCCGCCCGGCGAAACGGGTCCGCACGATTTGCTCGAAGACCGCATCGGCTGCGGCGCCGGCCGCCGTCAGCCGAGCCAGTTCGCCGGCGTCCTTGACCGCACGCAACATCGGCATGCCCTCGGTCACGGCCACATACGACGAGTGCGGCACCTGTCGTTGCAGGCCCAGCAGGTGCATCGCCCAGGCCGAATCCGAGATGCCATAGGTCCGGGAGGGAGCCAGCAGCGCGCCGACCACCCGATACGGGTCGGTGCCATCGGTCCACTCCACGAACGACACGGCGGCCGCACCGTCCGCGGCTTCGGCGTCGGGGCGTTCGAGCGCGGGCACCACCATGGTCGGTTGTCGATCGGGGCGCAGCACCAGAACGGTGAGGCGTTCGGTGATCGCCGTCGGCCGATACCCCGTCAGCCAGACCAGGTCCGGTCCGGGAGTGAGGAGCACACCGTCGAGGCCGGCGCCGACGGCAACGCGCACCACCCGGGCCATGCGGGCCGCGTAATCGTCGCCGGTGAACGGTGCCGGTGTCGGATGCACGATCGATGTCATCGCAGCCCCCGGTGGCCTCGGGGGAGGTTCGACCGCCGAGTCGAACCTCGAGAAACAGAACCGAATGCACACCACTCGCCACGTCCCCGGCCCTGGGATGACGGCTTCCCAGGGCCGGTACTCGATCGACACCCCATCGACACGGTTCACCTCTACGGCGGTGTGCATTGCCCGCTATGCCGAATTGTGCACCCGCCCGGATCGCACCCGCAGCCGAATCGCGTACAACTGTCACTGCCGAGACTCGACACCGCTGAGCTGCAGTGGTGCCCTGTCAAGAGCGCAGGGGAAGCCGCCCCGAGAACCGCGGCGCCCGGGCGGAATCGAGATGCCCCGCAGGCACCCTGGTCGGTACGTGTGCGGTGTCGTCACTGCGCTCGGTCGTGTCGGAGAGCGCGGTAGCGAGCCGATCCCGATGGGCGAGGGTTGGTGCCCGAGCGCCGTAGTCCGAATCGCATGTCCCCCTCCGGGGAGCGCTCGCCTCCTCCGGCCGCCCCTGAGGCCGTCTCCCGAAAGGCCGTCCGGGGTCGGGGGTCGGACAGCGGACTGATCGGATCGAACTCGGCCGTGGCCGACCGTGCCGGTTGCATCATGTAGGACATGGACGACAGGGCCCCGAGGCCGCCCGACGGCCGTGACAGTGGCTGGCGACATCCTCCCGCAGGGGAGGCCGCGCCCCCAGGTGCCCGGACCATGACCGTGCGTGGCGCCGCCTTCCTCGGGGTCGGCTCCATGGTCGGAGCCGGCATCTTCGCGCTTCTCGGAGAAGCCGGAGCCGTGGCCGGCTCGGCGGTGTGGGTGTCGTTCCTGCTCGCGGGGGTGGTGGCCACCTTGCAGGGCTACGCCGTCGCGAAGCTGGGGGCGCGCTACCCGTCCTCGGGGGGCATCGTGACGTTCCTGCTGCAGGCGTACGGCCGAGGACACCTCACCGCCATCACCTCCTGGCTGCTCTATTTCGCGGCCGTCATCGTCACCGCCATGGTGTCCGTCTCGTTCGGCAGCTACGGCGCCGCACTGTTCTTCGACGAGTCCACCGCCTGGAGCAAAATTCTCACCACCGTCGTGGTCCTGCTCGTGGCGGCGGTCAACATCGCCGGCGCGAAGTCCATCGAGCGGGTCCAGAGCGCGATCGTGGTGATACTGCTGGCCGTGTTCGCGGTCTTCGTCGTCGTCACGCTCACTCAACTCGACCCGGAGCTGCTGGCGCCGTCCACCTACCCACCGACGGTCGACATCGTCTCCAGCGTGGCGCTGACCTTCTTCGCCTACCTCGGCTTCACCGTCGTCAGCTTCACCGGCGACGACCTTCCCGACCCGAGCCGTAACCTGCCGCGGGCGATGTATCTGGCATTGGGCATCACGGTCACCGTGTACGTCGCGATTGCCGTCGGAGTCTTCGGAACCCTGACCGTGCAGGAGGTCATCGACAACGGCGAGACCGCCCTCGCCGTCGCCGCCAAACCCGCCCTCGGCGACGCCGGTTTCGCGATCATGGCCCTCGCTGCCCTGCTGGCCACCTCCTCCTCGGTCAACGCCAACATCTACGCGGCGGTCGGCTCCACCGCGAAGCTGGCCGAATCGGGCACCTTCCCCCCGGTGTTCGGCAGTCGAGCCAGGCTCGGGGGCACGCGCGGGCTGTCCATCTCAGTCGTGTTGATCCTGCTGCTGGCGAACCTGGTGGATCTGACCGCCATCGCCTCCCTCGGCAGCGTCGTGGCCCTGGCGATCTTCCTCGTGACCTCGATCGCGGCGTACCGCCTCCGCCGCGAAACAGCCTCCCGGGCCGGCATCCTCGTCACCGGCATCGCATTGACCGTGATCGTGCTCGCCGTCTTCGCGGTGCAGACCCTGCAGACCTCGCCCGAGACGTTCGCGGCGATGATCGCGATCGTGGCGCTGGCGGTCGTGCTCGAAACGATCTGGAGCCGCCTACGCACCCACCGGGCCCCGAAAGCGCGGTGAGCCCGACCCCGGCGGTGGGACCGATGGGGCCGGTCCTCCGCGGTGTCCCCGGAGCCTTCCGCACCCGGGTGGGGTTACCGCCACCGATCACCGCCCCTCGCGTCGTCGCCATGTTCGAACCGCTCGAAGGGCCGCCCGACGGGGTCCTCGGCTTCGCAGCGGTCGGTGGGCTCTACTCCTCCGATGACGACGACGTGCTGATGCCGGTCGTGCACGAGTTGGCGACCGCGGCAGCGAGATCCGCCTCGTCTTGGTGTTCGAGCGGTGCGACGGGATCTCGGCCGGGGCGTGGGAGGACCTCGAGGTCGGGGTCGCACACCTCACCCGAGGGACGCGGATCGCGTGGTTCACCGACCAGGTGATCACCGTCATCTCGTTGTTCGGTGGGATGACGCCGGGCGACCTCGGGCGCTTTCCCGTGGCCGCCCGGGGCGACCCGATCGCCTGGGCGGCGCAGGTCGGCGGCTGGCACGTCGGCACCGACACTCGGGCAGCCGGTCGTACGGGGGCAATGATGCACTTCTTCCCGTCGGGTGGGCGATCCCGGGTGCTGGGGCGGTGGCCGGACATACACTCGAGGCAGTCCTTTCCGGCGGAGCACACCGGGACTGCGTGATTCGAGACGAGCATGACCGAGGCGGGTGCGGTTCCCCTCACCGCGGAGCGGTGGAGCGGCTCGTCGCCGAGTTCGACGGCCGTCCCCACCTGCATCGAGTGGAGGCGGTCGTGGCGTCGGCGTCGAGGACTTGCGGGGGTTCCGGTGCCGGACCTGCCCCGAGCTGGTCGAACGATTCGTCCGACGGCGCCTGCTCGATCCGGTCGAGTCCGGGCAGTGTGCGGTGCCGTAGCAGCGGTGTCGACGCCGCTGCGGCGGTCGAGGAGGTGCACATCATGGAGTCGTTCTGGGATTTCCTGTGGTACACGATCGTCGTGTTCGTGTTCGCGGCGTATCTGATCGTGCTGTTCCGGATCCTGATCGATCTGTTCCGGGACCACACCGTCTCCGGCGTGGCCAAGGCCTTCTGGGTGGTGGTGCTGATCGTGGTCCCGTTCTTCAGCGCCTTGATCTACCTCGTGGTGCGCGGCCAGGGGATGGCCATCCGGGCCGGGCAGGCGCAGCTCGCGGCCAGGCAGACCACCGACGAGTACATCCGGCAGGTGACGGCCGGCAGATCTCCGGCCGGGCAGATCGCCGACGCGAAGGCCCTGCTCGACTCGGGTGCGATCACCCCCGCGGAGTTCGCGCAGCTCAAGGCCAAGGCGGTGGGGCAGAATACCGCCGGGCAGGGCACCACCGGGCGCGACAGCATGCCCCGTCGCTGACGAGCGACTGCACGAGGTGCCGGTGCGGGGACCGCCTGCGCCGGCCGTGACCTCGGGCCGGAGTAGACGTGCGGGGTGAAGGTGATGGAGACCGGACCGTCCCGGACCGTTCGCCTGTGGCGTCAGGCTCCGTGGAGCCGCAGTCCGCTGATGCGCCGGTACGACCGGATCGAATCGGGCCTCGCTCTGATGGTGGTGGTGTTCGTGCTGATGATGGTTCCCCTCGCCGCGGCATACGGCACGATCACCTATGACGGGCTGGTGGAGCGGTCGCGTCTGGACCGGCAGACCAGCCGCCAGGTCGAGGCCGTTGTGCTCGGCTCGGCACCGGGGAATGCGGCTGCTCGGCAGGACACTGAGACGTCACCGCGCACCGGGGAAGTCGACGATGGCCGCTGGGTGCGGTGGATGCAGGACGGGCAATCCCGGACCGCGCGGTGGGATCCGGCTGCCGGTGCCCGCCCCGGGGAGACGATCGACCTGTGGGTCGATGTGACCGGCACTCCGGTCGCCCCCTCCGCGGAGCGGGGCGGACAGTGCCGCCACCGCCGTCGTCGCGGCCCTGACGGTATGGACGGTGACGGCGGCGGCAGGCGCGGGGCTGTACGGGCTGCACCGGTGGGCCGAGCATCGCCGAGGGGCGGCCTGGGACAGCGAGTGGCGCGGGCTGGGCACCACGCCGGGATGGCCGGCCTGAGCGGCAGGTGTGCGGACGCGCTCGAACGCGGAGCTCAGGGGCGATGCGAGCGTTCGCGAGGTTATCGATTCTGCTCGGCGTTCCTGATGTCGATGGCGAGTTGGTCGGCGGCCATGTCGGTGGCTTTGGAGACGATCCGGTTGGCGGCTTTGATGTTTGCGACGATCTGATCGGCGAGGTTGGTTTCGTACACCACGATCACGCCGGCCTGGCCCTCGTCGAGGGTCTCACCGAGTTCTTTGACGTCGCTGCGTTTCATCCGGTCGCTGGCGTGCCCCACCACGGCCCCGAGGGCCGTCCCGCCGGCGGCAGCGCCGACGAGACCGATGCCCACGGGCGGGAACAGCGCCGCCACCACACCCACCGCCAGTCCCCAGCCGAGGCCGACCGCTGCCCCGTGGCGGGTGGGTTGTTCGTGCTTCTTGACGATGTGGACCTTCCCGTTCTCGTCCTTGGCGATGACGGACGCGTCGAAGTCGTGGGAGGTGCGTATCTCGCGGTACAGCTGCTCGAGTGCCTCGTAGTCCGCTACGGCGTCCTCGACGCTGTCGTATGCCGCAGCGCTCACGTACAGGATGTCGTGCTCGTGCTTGCTCATGTGCAAACCTCCGAAATCTGATCGACCTGCAGGGGCTGACCGACGGACGTCAGCGCCTGACGGCCGTCGCGTTGCCGAGGGCGAAGCTCGGCCCGACGGCAGGATTCGTCCTAGTAGTCGGCTCGCGGATTCCAGGTCGACACCGCCCAGATGACCACCACGTCCAAGGCGATGATCAGGATCGACCACCACGGGTAGTACGGCAGCCACAGGAAGTTCGCCAGGATCGACAGTGCCGCGACGACGATCGCCGCTACCCGCGCCCACGTTGCGCCGGTGATCAAGGCGATGCCCACGACCACCAACACCACTCCGAGGACGATGTGGATCCACCCCCACGCGGTGAAGTCGAACTTGAACGTGTACTCCTGGCCCTGGACGAACAACTCGTCCTCGGCCACCGCGGCGATGCCCTGGAGCAACTGGACGATGCCGACGGTGGCCATGATGACCGCCGCCCCCACCGACGTGCCCGCCGCGATGCCCTGCTTGACGCTGATGCTTCCCGGGTCGTGACGTACATCCTCGGACATGGCGGTCCCCTTCACAGGTTGGATGAGACATCAGCAGTATGCGCCGATCCCGCATCCGCATCGGGGAAAGTGCTGATCTTCCTCACCGTCCGGGGTGAACGGTGCGTGGTCCGGGAAACGGTCTCACGTGCTTTCGCTCGGTTGCACGAGGTGCCTTCCCCGGGCGGACACCGCGCCGAAGGTGGGCACACAGGGCCACCGTCAACGACGAACCCGGTTCCTGCCCCCGTACACGACCCGCCGTGCAGAGGACAGGGCCTCGGGCGGAGTCGGTTCGAGCGTTTCGCTACAGCGGGAGAGGCTCTGCGACGGCCGTTATCGACAGCGACGAGACGGGCCCGATCGACCATTTCGTCATCGAGTGGCCCGCCGCCGGCCCGTGCCCACCGCCGCAGGCGTTCGACATGACCCGGGCCGGCCGACGATCCGAACAGACCCCACCGGCCTCGTGCAGAGGGGCCTGATTCCGCCGCGGGTGCGCAGATCGAAGTGGTATCGAAACGTGTTCCTACCCGTCCTGTTCTGCGGGACAATACTTCTCATGGACGACAGCGAAGTGCACGCCATCGACGTCGTCCGAATCCGGCTCGGCCAGCGCTACCCCGACCTCGACCCCGAGGTGGTGGGGGGCCTGATCGAGGCCACGCTCGGTCGGCTCGACGGATGCCGCATCCGAGACTTCGTCCCCCTGCTGGTCGAACGGGCCGCCACGCGCACACTCGACGCGACGTACCACCGTGCACCGGAGTCTCGAGAACCGATGCGCACTCCCGAACCGCCCGCGGTGACCGAGACCGGCGAGGTGCGGACCGCGAGCAGCGTCCGGGTGCGGTGGGCCGTTCTCGTGCGTCGCTCATCACGCCTGTCGTAGGCGGTGACAAGAGACGGCGAGACCCGGGTCGGAACCGGAGTCGACGGTCGTCCACCACACCCGGGCGGGCGGGATGCTCGGCACGCAGCCAGGGTGTCGGCGACACACCCATGCCCGAAACCGGAGTCACGTCCTGAAACGGTTGGGAATCCGACACGAATCAACGACGGGGGCTCAGGGGCTGGGGTCCATCGCCAGCCCGGCGACGGCGGCCTTGGCGGTGCGCCCGACCCCGATCAGCGTGGCCGAGCCGGGGCCGGTCCAGTCCCCGTAGCCGAGCAGATGCAGCCGGGGTTCCTTCAACGCCTGGGTGCCCGCCACAGCGATCGAACCGTCCGGCCCACGCAGGTGCAACGGCCGCAGAGGCGTCAGGGCGGGTCGAAAACCGGTGGCCCACACGATCACCTCCGCGTGCCGGCTCTCGCCGGTGTCGTCCCAGAAGACGCCGTCACGGGTCAGTCGGTCGAACATCGGCAGCGGATCCAGCGCGCCGCGGTCCCGGGCCGCGAGGACCTCCGGGACCATCACGATGTCACCGAGGTCGGTGATGCCGCCCGGATCGGGGCGTCCGGCCGCCAGCGCCAGCGCGCGCCGCGAGGCCATCTCGAACAGCACGCGTCCGTCGACGTCGTCCGGCAGGAATCGCGGCGGCCGGGGGGTCACCCAGGTGGTGCCTGTGACCTCCGAGATCTCGGCGACCAGCTGGGCCCCGGAGTTGCCGCCGCCGATCACCACCACCGTCTTACCGGCGAATTCACCCGGGGTGCGGTACTGCACGGTGTGCAACTGTCTGCCCGCGAAGCTGCGGGCTCCGGGATAGACGGGCCAGAACGGCTGCTGCCAGGTGCCGGTGGCACTGATCACCCGCCGTGCCCGCCACACCTGCTCCGCGGTGTCCACCCGCAGCCGCTCCCGGTCGTCGTCACGGGTGACCGCCCGCACCCGCACCGGCCGCCGCACCGGCAGGCCGTAGCGACGCTCGTACGCGGTCAGATACTCGATCACATGCCGAGCGGGTGGGAACCCGTCCCGCCACGGCGGCATCGGCCATCCCGGCAGCGACGCGTACTCCGCGGGGGAGAACAGCCGCAGCGACGGCCAGGTGTGCGGCCACGCCCCGCCCGGCGCGGACCGGTCGTCGAGGATGACGAACTCGTGCCCGGCCCGGCGCAGGTAGTACCCGGCGGCCAGGCCGGCCTGCCCGCCCCCGATCACCACGACGTCCACCTCGATCGCGCTCATCGTCTCCCTCGTCACCCGTGGCCCGTCGTCGTGCGCAGAGCTACCGGTGTCAGCCGTCAGGGTGTTCGGGGGCGTCGAGCAGGCTCGCCGCGGCGATCAGGGCGGCTTTGACGATCAGTCGTTCGGGGATCTCCTCGAACGTGACCGGTCCGAGTGCGACGGTCCGGCACGGGGAGTCGCCGCACACCGAGCAGCAGCGGCTGCTGCCGACGTCGGCGTCGAGCCAGTCCTCGAGCGGACGGCCGGCGATCCAGATGCGGTTGGATTCGGCCGGGTTCGCGGCGAAGGCGGCGTCGTCGAGTTCGCGGACCTCGAGTTGCGGTGCGATGCCGAGCGGGCGCAGGACCTGCTCGAGCGTGCCGACCGCGTGCTGGACCTGCTCACCGGTGCCGGCGCAGCGGCGGCACGTCTGGCCCTGGCTGACCAGGCGTTGCCAGACGATGGGCAGTGCCGTCATCGCGCACCCCTTCTCGGTTCGCGGGGAAGGTGGGAGTCGCCCCGGGCTCCAGTGTGGCCGACCCGGCCGGGCCGCAGGGCGTGTCCCGACGGATCCGGCCGGGGCCCGCCCTGCGGTCGGGTCAGCTGCGGACGGCGCCGGGGACGAGTTCGGCGATCAGTGCCTCGACCCGCGTCTTGATCTCGTCGCGGATGGGGCGGACCGACTCGACGCCCTTGCCGGCCGGGTCCTCGAGCACCCAGTCGCGGTAGCTCTTGCCGGGGAAGACCGGGCAGGTGTCGCCGCAGCCCATGGTGATCACCACGTCGGAGGCTTCGACGGCGTCGGTGGTGAGGATCTTCGGGGATTGGGTGGAGATGTCGATGCCGAGCTCGGCCATGGCCTCGACGGCGGCGGGGTTGACCTGATCGGCGGGGGCGCTGCCGGCGGAACGGACCTCGACGGCGTCGCCGGCGAGGGCGGTGAGGAATCCGGCGGCCATCTGGGAGCGGCCGGCGTTGTGCACGCACACGAACAGCACGGACGGCTTGGTGGTCATCGAGGGAACCTTTCGGGTGTCAGACGGTGGGAACGGCGGTGAGGTCGGCGAGCAGAGCGCGGACCCGGGCGTCGAGGTCGTCACGGAGGGTGCGGACCACCTCGAGGGATTGTCCGTCCGGGTCGGGGACGGTCCAGTCGAGGTAGCGCTTGCCTGGGTAGACGGCGCAGGCGTCGCCGCAGCCCATGGTCACGACCACGTCCGCGGCGGCGACGACGTCGTCGGTGAGCGGCTTGGGGAACTCGGCGCCGAGATCGAGTCCGAGTTCGGCCATGGCCTCGACCACGACCGGGTTGATCGCCGCGATCGGCGCGGAGCCGGCGGAGCGGACGTGGACGCGGCCACCGGCACGGTGGTCGAGCAGGGCGGCGGCCATCTGGGAGCGGCCGGCGTTGTGTACACAGACGAACAGCACCTCCGGAACGTCCTTGGCGACGGCGCCTTCGGCCTGGGCCAGCGCGGTCAGGCGTTCGGCGGCGAACCGCGGGGCGAGCGCGGTCAGGTGGGTGCAGACGGTGGCGGTGCGGCGCAGTGCCGCATAGGACTCGAACACCACCCGTTCGACGGTCTGCGGGGAGAAGATTCCGTCGTACTTGTCGGCGAGGTGCTCGGCGGCACGCTGGAGTACTGCCTGCGGCATGAGCAGTTCGGGCTGGTGGCGGTCGGACATGCCGTCTCCCTGGCTCTCGGGCTTCACGAAGCAGCGGGGGTGGCGGAGGGGGTGAAGCGCTTGCGCAGGGCGAGCGAGACGTAGACGAGGCCGACGAGCACGGGCACCTCGATGAGCGGCCCGACGACGCCCGCGAGGGCCTGCCCGGAGGTGACGCCGAAGGTGGCGATGGCCACGGCGATGGCGAGTTCGAAGTTGTTGCCGGCCGCGGTGAACGCGAGGGTGGTGGTGCGCTCGTAGCCCAGACCCATCGCGGCGCCCAGGAGATAGCCGCCGCCCCACATGATCGCGAAGTACGCCAGCAGCGGCAGGGCGATGCGGGCGACGTCCCACGGGTGGGAGGTGATCTGCTCGCCCTGCAGCGCGAAGAGCATCACGATGGTGAACAGCAGCCCGTACAGGGCCCACGGCCCGATCCTGGGCAGGAACTTCTGCTCGTACCAGGTGCGGCCCTTGGCCTTCTCGCCGAAGTGCCGGGTGAGGAAACCGGCGAGCAGCGGGATGCCGAGGAAGATGAGCACCGACTTGGCGATCTGCCAGGGCGAGACGTCGAGGGTGGTCTGTTCGAGTCCGAGCCAGCCCGGCAGCACCGAGAGATAGAACCAGCCGAGGCCGGCGAACATGATCACCTGGAAGACGGAGTTCAGCGCGACCAGCACGGCGGCGGCTTCGCGGTCGCCGCAGGCGAGGTCGTTCCAGATGATGACCATGGCGATGCAGCGGGCCAGACCGACGATGATCAGTCCGGTGCGGTACTCGGGCAGGTCGGGCAGCATCAGCCAGGCCAGGGCGAACATCAACGCCGGCCCGACGATCCAGTTCAGGACCAGCGAGCCGATCAGCATCCGCCGGTCGCCGGTGACGGTGTCGAGCCGGTCGTAGCGCACCTTGGCCAGCACCGGGTACATCATGATCAGCAGGCCGAGGGCGATCGGCAGCGAGATGCCGTCGATCTCGACGGCGGAGATGATGTCGCCGAGGCCCGGGATCAGGCGGCCGAGCAACAGGCCGGCGACCATGGCGACGCCGATCCACACCGGCAGGAACCGGTCGAGTGTGGACAGCTTGCCGACCACGGCCGGGTGGTCGCTGGTGGTGGTCACGAGGCGACCTCCTCGAGGGTGACGGCGGGCGTGCAGGACGAGTTCGCGACGATCCCGGATTCGACCGACAGCACCGCGGACAGCTGGGCCAGAGCGGAGGGGACGACCCGGTAGTGCACCCAGGTGCCGCGACGTTCGCAGTCGAGGAGGCCGGCCTCCCGCAGCACCTTCAGATGGTGCGAGATGGTCGGTTGCGACAGGTCGAAGGACGGTGAGATGTCGCACACGCAGCACTCGCCGCCCTCGTGGCTGGCGATCAGGCTCAGCATCCGCAGGCGCACCGGATCGCCCAGGGCCTTGAACATGCGGGCCAGGTCACCGGCCCAATCGGAGGTGAGCGGCTCGCGGCTGAGCGGCGGGCAGCAGGGCTCGTCCCCGCGCGGCGGTTGATTCGGCATGCGTCTATATTGACGGTTGTCGAAACACGGCGTCAAACGGACAGCCGGCCCGGTCGGAAGGAAACCCTCACGTGCGCACACCCTCGGTGCTGTTCGTCTGCGTGAAGAACGGCGGCAAGTCCCAGATGGCCGCCGCGCTGATGCGCAAGGCCGCCGGCGGCCGCATCGCCGTGCACTCCGCCGGAACGGCACCGGGTCCGGCGCTCAACGCCCTCTCGGTGCAGGCGCTCGAGGAGGTCGGCGCACCGGTGGACGGCGAGTACCCCAAGCCGATCGATCCGCAGCTGCTGCGGGAGGTCGACCTCGTCGTCACCCTCGGCCGCGACGCCCGCGTCGACGCGGCGTACGTGGAGAACTGGGACACCGACGAGCCGTCCGAGCGCGGCATCGACGGCATCGAACGGATGCGCCTCGTGCGCGACGACATCGCCGCCCGCGTCGACGCGCTCGCCGCCCGTCTGCTCGACTCCGCCTCCCCCACCCGCTGATCCGACCGATCCAGGAGAAACTCATGAGCACCATCGCAGTCTTCGAGCCGGCCCTGTGCTGCAACACCGGCGTGTGCGGCGACGACGTGGACCGGAACCTCGTCACCTTCACGGCGGACATGCAGTGGCTGAAGGATCAGGGTGCCGCCATCACCCGGCACAACCTCGCCAACGATCCGCTGGCCTTCGCGCACAATCCCGCCGTCAAGCGCTTCCTCGAGGTCGCCGGCTCCGCCGGTCTGCCGCTCGTGCTCGTCGACGACGTCACCGTGCTCACCGGCCGCTACCCCGATCGGACCCAGCTCGCCGCGTGGGCGGGACTCGACGCCGCGCAGGCGCCCGTCGGCGCGACGATGCTGAATCTCGCGGACGATGCCTGCTGCACACCCGGCGACTCCACCTGCTGCTGAGCTGTCGAGGACGAGGAGATCACCGGATGACCACCCCCACGTTCCTGACCGACCCGCCGCGGTTCGTGTTCTTCACCGGCAAGGGCGGCGTCGGCAAGACCTCCATCGCCTGTGCGAGCGCGCTGAGCCTCGCCCGCGCCGGGAAGAAGGTGCTGCTGGTCTCGACGGACCCCGCCTCGAACGTCGGCCAGGTCTTCGGCCTGGCGATCGGCAACGCCCTCACCGCAATTCCCGCGGTGCCGGGCCTGTCGGCGCTCGAGATCGATCCCGAGCAGGCCGCCGACGCCTACCGTGAACGCATCGTCGGACCGGTGCGGGGTTTGCTGCCCGACGCGGAGATCGCCTCGATCACCGAGCAGCTCTCCGGTTCGTGCACCACCGAGGTCGCGTCCTTCGACGAGTTCACCTCCCTGCTGACCGACACCGACGGCGAGATCGCCTCGTTCGACCACGTGCTGTTCGACACCGCCCCCACCGGACACACCATCCGGCTGCTACAGCTGCCCGGGAACTGGACCGAGTTCCTCGAGGCGGGCAAGGGTGACGCGTCGTGCCTCGGACCGCTCGCCGGGCTCGACAAGCAGAAAGCCATGTACGCCGCCGCGGTCGACGCACTGGCGGACCCGCAGCGCACCCGGCTCGTGCTCGTCGCCCGCGCCACCCGCTCCGCCCTCGCCGAGATCGACCGCACGCACGGCGAACTCGCCACCCTCGGGCTGAGCCGCCAGCACGTCGTCGTCAACGGCGTCCTGCCGGCGCCGTCCGGCGACACGGACCCCCTCGCCCTCGCGATCCACCGTCGCGAACAGGCCGCATTGGCGGGCATGCCGGCGGCGCTGAAACCGTTGCCACTGGACCTGATCGAGCTCAAGGCCGCGAACATGATCGGTCTCGATGCCCTCGGGACGCTGTTCGAGACGGCCGACGGCGGCACGGACCTCCCGCCGGAGACCGGCGCGGTGCCGGAGGTCGCGGATGCACCGCTGCGCGCCCTGATCGACGAGATCGAGCGGGACGGGCACGGTCTCGTGATGTGCATGGGCAAGGGCGGGGTCGGGAAGACCACGGTCGCCGCGGCCGTCGCCGTGGCCCTGGCCGAACGCGGGCACGAGGTCCACCTGACCACCACCGACCCCGCCGCACACCTGACCGAGACCCTGCACGGCGACGTCGAACACCTCCACGTCTCGCGCATCGATCCCGCCGAGGCCACTCGCGCCTACCGCGAGCGGGTGATGGCCACCAAGGGTGCGCACCTCGACGAGCAGGGCCGGGCGACCCTCGCCGAGGACCTGCGCTCCCCGTGCACCGAGGAAGTGGCTGTCTTCCAAGCCTTCTCGCGAGTGATCCAGGAGTCCCGGCGCAAGTTCGTCGTCATCGACACCGCGCCCACCGGCCACACCCTGCTGCTGCTCGACGCCACCGGGTCCTACCACCGCGATGTCACCCGGCAGCTGGGCCCCGGCCTGCACGCCGTCACCCCGATGATGCGCCTGCAGGACCCGGCTTCGACCAAGGTCCTGTTGATCACCCTCGCCGAGACCACCCCCGTGCTCGAGGCCGCCGGGCTCCAGGCCGACCTCGAACGTGCCGGTATTCACCCCTGGGCGTGGGTGATCGACAACTCCGTGGCCGCCGCCGCGCCCACCGCGCCGCTGCTGCGCCGCCGCGCCGCCGCCGAGCTCGAGCAGATCGACAAGATCCGTACCGAACTCGCCGATCGCTACGCGGTCGTGCCGCTACTCGCGACCGAACCGGTCGGGGTGCCGGCGCTCAGGGCGCTCGGCGAAGTGTCCGCCCCGGTCGCCGTGCGGTAGCGCCCGGTTCCGACATGCGCGATCCCGCCCCGGCATCCGGGGCGGGATCGATGCGTGCGGCCGTGATCAGGCGCCGGCGGCCTCGAGGCCGGTGGTGATGTCGGCGAGGATGTCGTCGATGCCTTCGATGCCCACGGCGAGGCGGACCTGGCCGGGGGTGACGCCGGCGGCGAGTTGCTCGGTGGCGGTGAGCTGGGAGTGGGTGGTGGAGGCGGGGTGGATGACCAGTGAGCGGACGTCGCCGATGTTGGCGACGTGGCTGTGCAGGGTCAGTGCGTCGACGAACTTCTTGCCGGCGTCGACGCCGCCGGCGAGTTCGAAGGTGACGATGGCGCCGGTGCCGCGGGGGGCGAGCTGCCGGCCGCGTCGGTACCAGGGGGAGGAGGGCAGGCCGGCGTAGGACACCGCGGTGACCTCGGGGCGGGTGGTGAGGAACTCGGCGACGCGGGCGGCGTTGGCGACGTGCCGTTCCATGCGCAGCGACAGGGTTTCCAGGCCCTGGGCGATGAGGAAGGCGTTGAACGGGGAGACCGCGGCGCCGAGGTCGCGCAGCAGTTGCACGCGGGCCTTGAGGGCGTAGGCGGGGGCGCCGAGGTCGGCGTAGACCACGCCGTGGTAGCTGGGGTCGGGGGTGACGAACTGGGGGTGCCGCGCGGTGCCGTCGGGGCCGGTGGCGGTCCAGTCGAAGGTGCCGCCGTCGACGAGGACGCCGGCGATGGCGGTGCCGTGGCCGCCGAGGTATTTGGTGGCCGAGTGCACGACGATGTCGGCGCCGTGCTCGAGGGGGCGGATCAGGTAGGGGGTGGCGACGGTGTTGTCGACGATCAGCGGCAGGTGGTGCTCGTGGGCCACCCCGGAGATGCCCGGCAGGTCGAGGAGGTGGTTCTTGGGGTTGGCGATGGTTTCGCCGTAGAAGGCGCGGGTGGTGGGGCGGATCGCGGCGCGCCACTGGTCGAGGTCGTCGGGGTCGTCGACGAAGGTGACCTCGATGCCGAGTCGGGGCAGGGTGTAGTGGAACAGGTTGTAGGTGCCGCCGTAGAGGTAGGGGCTGGAGACGAGGTGGTCGCCGGCGGCGGCGAGGTTGAGCACGGCGAAGGTTTCGGCGGCCTGGCCGGAGGACAGCAGCAGGGCGGCGGCGCCGCCTTCGAGGGCGGCGATGCGTTGTTCGACCGCGTCCTGGGTGGGGTTCATGATGCGGGTGTAGATGTTGCCCGGTTCGGTGAGGCCGAACAGGGCGGCGGCGTGGTCGGTGCTGTCGAAGGTGTAGCTGGTGGTCTGGTAGATCGGCAGGGCGCGGGCGCGGGTGTCGCCGCCGCCGGGCTGGCCCACGTGGATCTGCTTGGTCTCGAAGCTCCAGCCGGCGGCGGGATCGGTTGCGGGGGTTTCGCTCATGGGTTGCTGCTCCGTCTTTCGTTCGACAATCGTCTCGAGGTGACGTGACGGTTCCCGCGCGGGACTCGACACGGGGAACGCCACGTCGGATGCACAATCGGGATGCCCGATACGGGCGAGGTCCGGGTGCGGCCGGTCAGGCGGCCGGACACCCGCAGATACACATGCGCACGGCCCGGCAGCGGGCGGAAGGCCCCGGCATTGCCTGCATTCGTGTCCGGCTCACGCGCCCGACACTATCTGGTGTGCGGGGCGCCGACCAGCGCTCCCCGGAATTCACGCGATCTCGACCACGGTCCGCACCGGGGTGGGGTTGCGCGTCAGATCGAGGACGGGGCAGTGGGCGTCCACCGCTTCCTGCAGTTCGAGGTAGCGTTCGCGCGGCTCCGGTCCCGACAGCGTGACGGCGACCCGCACCTCCCCGAATCCGGGGCGGACGTCGTCGAAGCCGAAGAACCCGCGCACGTCCAGATCGCCCTCGGCGCGCGCCGAGATGTCGTCGACACGGATCCCGAGCCGCTCCGCCCAGACGCGGTAGGTCACCACCTGGCAGGACAGCAGCGAGGCGAGGTAGTACTCGACGGGGTTCGGCGCGGTGTTCTCCCCGCCCAGGGCCGGCGGTTCGTCGACCTCGACGCTGAACCTGCCGAGGGCGACGGTGCTGGCGACGGCGTCGTGCCCGTGCGCTTCGGCGCGGAAGACGGCGTGAGCCCGGGTGGGGTCGTCGGCGATCGCCTCACGATTCGTGTCGACGACGGCGCGCAGGTGGGTGGACGGAGCAGTGGTCATGAATGTGCTTCCTCGACAGTCGGTTCGGGGGAGAGGCGGGCCTACGGGCACGGACACGTGGACGTCGCCGTGCGGGCGAAGTCGATGTGGCGGCGACGGGTCAGCAGGAGCACGGCGCAGACCGTAACCAATTCCCGACCGGAAAGCTAGGGATAGGTGCGTGTGTTCCGCGGCTCAGTGGGTGCACCCGGCGGGCGTCAGTTCGGCCAGCCGGGCGATCACGTCCCGGGCGGTACCGCCGGCCGAGAGCACCCGCCGCTGCCGGACGGCGCCGTTGCCGCACGCCAGCACGGTGTGCAGACCCTCGCGGGCGTGCTGGTAGCTGCCGAGGTCCTCGAGGGCCGGCCGGACGTGCTCGATCATCGCCCGGAGCAGGTGCGCGGTCGGGCGACGGGCGGTCGACGGAAGGTCGATGCCGTCACCGGGCAGCCCGTCGTGCGCCGCGCGCCAGTACGCGGCCCGCAGCACTTCGGAGGAGAACGGCTCGGCGATGCGGCCGGCATCGAGGGCACGCAGAGCGGTGAGCACCAGAGCGCGGACGAGGACGGCCACGAGGACCGTCTCGGCGACGGTCGAGGGGACATCGCACACCCGCACCTCGACAGTGGGGAAATTGGTCGACGGGCGGACGTCCCAGTAGACCATCGCCTTGTCGAGGATGCTGCCGCACTCCAGCATCGCCGCGACGGTGCGGTCGTACTCCTCGAGGGACGAGAAGTACGGTGGCGGACCGGCGCTCGGCCAGCGCGACCACAGGATCGAGCGCCAGCTCGCGTACCCGGTGTCGACGCCGCGGTGGATCGGGGAGTTGGCCGACAGCGCCAGCAGGGACGGCAACCACGGCCGGAGATGATTGCTCACCTGCACGGCGGTGGCGCGATCCGGCACGGCCACGTGCACGTGACAGCCGCAGATGCCCTGTTCCCGGGCCAGCATGCCGAAGATGCGTTCCATGCGCAGGTAGCGCGGCTTCGCCGTGACCGGCAGCTCGCGCGACCCGACGACCGGGACACCGACCGCCACCAGCCGGGAGCCGCAGCGGCGGGCGGCCTCGGCGACCAGGGACCGCCGGGTGGACAGGTCGGTGTACAGCTCGAGGGCGTCGTGGCACACGTCCGACGCCGTTTCGACCTGACACCGGTCCAGCTCGTACTGCAGTTCCACGCCGAGGTCGCGGGCCTGCGCGACGACCTCGGAGTTGTTGACGGCGGGTTCCCCGGTTTCCGCGTCGACGAGGAGAAACTCCTCCTCGACCCCCACCGTGGGGAGGTCGGACGATGTGGCCATGGTGCTCCCGGCGGGACTCGCGGTTCGTACCTGAATTCTGCGCCGCCGGGGACGGTGCTGCAGCACTTGCACGAATCCGGGTTTGCCGATCGGCGTGCGTCGCCGCCCGCACGGTACGGACGCTCCCCGGATCCGCGGGCGACGAACACGTACAGGACCGGTGCCTCGGGCGGGGCGGAGAATCCCGTCGACACCGCCCCGGCCGGCGGTCCGGCCGAGTAGGGTCGATTCCCGGACCGTGGGAGGCGTAGTGAACGAATCGACACCGGTTCCCGGAGGGGCGTGGCCGACTCTGCGTACGGCCGACTGGGCCGCGACTCGGGACACCCTGCACATGTGGCTGCAGATCGTCGGCAAGATCCGGCTGGCCCACGCGCCGATGGTCAACCACTGGTGGCAGGCGACGCTGTATGTCACTCCACGCGGGCTGGGCACCTCGTCGATCCCCTACCGGCACGCCACCTTCGACATCGAGTTCGACTTCTGCGAGCACCGCCTGCACATCCGCTCGAGCGACGGCGGCAGCCGTTTCGTCCCGCTCACCGCACAATCGGTGGCGGACTTCTACTCCCGCACTCTGGGCGCCCTGGACGAGCTGGGCATCGCCACGCGAATCCAGGGCACCCCCAACGAGGTGGATCCGGCGATCCCGTTCGCGCAGGACCGCGAGCACAACACGTACGACCCCGATGCGGCCCACCTCTTCTGGCGGCAACTGCTCCAGGCCGACCGCATCCTGCACGAGTTCCGAGGGGACTTCCTCGGCAAGGTCAGTCCGGTGCACTTCTTCTGGGGCGCGATGGATCTCGCCTGTACCCGCTTCTCCGGACGCACCGCGCCACCGCACCCCGGAGGAATCCCCAACTGTGCCGACTGGGTGATGACCGAGGCGTACTCGCACGAGCTCAGCAGCTGCGGATTCTGGCCCGGCGGTGCGGACGAAGGGGCCTTCTATTCCTACGCCTATCCCGCGCCGGAGGGCTTCGCCGCGCATCCGGTGCGCCCGGACGCCGCGTACTACTCCGCCGAGCTGGGGGAGTTCCTGTTGCCGTACGAGGCGGTGCGGACCGCCGCCGACCCCGACGCGGAACTGCTGCGGTTCCTGCGCAGCACCTATGAGGCAGCCGCCGAGCTCGGCCACTGGGATCGGGCCTACCTCGAGCGTCGACCGCGGTGAGCACGTTCGACGAATCCGGGCGGCCCGACGGCCGGGCGGGGTCGCGCGAGACCCCACGAGCTCGCGCGACCTCCGAGGCGGCGGCTCAGAGGAGATGGACCTTCTTGTAGAGGATCTTCGACGGACCGCCGATCAGGCCGACGCTGTCGAGGAACGTCATCAGCTTGGCGCCGGACTTGCGCACGCGGTCGTGGTAGTGGGTGTTGTTCCGGGCCTCGGCGATTGCCCGGTCGCGGTCGACGCCCGCGTTGCTGTACACGTCGGGGTGGATCATGCTCTTGACCACGAAGTACACGGTCACGGCGGTGTTGATGCGCTCGAACTGCAGGCGGGCGCGGCTCGCGCCGGCCAGGCGGCGCGCGACCTCCTCGCGGGCGAACCGGATGTGCCGGGCCTCCTCGAGAACGTGGATCTTGCTGACCGTGCGCGTGACCGGCTGGACGCGTTCGTCGCGCATGAAGTCGCGCTGCATCATGTCCAGGATCTCCTCGGCGGCCATGACGCTCGCGTAGGCATTGGCGCCCCGGAAGAATCCGCCCCACAGCCGGCCGAGGCGGTGGATGTAGCGGGCGGGACCGTAGTCCGGCATGCCGAGGCGCTCACCGGCGCGGCCGAACATGACGGAGTGACGGCACTCGTCGGCGACCTCGGTGAGGGCGAACTGGACGTGGCGGGAGTGCTTGTCGCGGTTGTAGACGTCGCGCAGCAGCATCTGCATGAGCAGGATCTCGAACCACAGACCCACGCTCGAGACGCTCGCGGCCTCGTGCTTGGTCAGCTCGATGCGCTGTTCCTCGGTCATCTCGTCCCACAGCGCGGTGCCGTACAGCGTGCTCCACTCGGGGGTCATGCCGTACTTGTCGGCGGGGACGGGGGCCTCCCAGTCGACCTCGACCGTCGGGTCGTAGGACTTGCGGGCCGACGAGGCGAGCAGGCGCTGCGCCGTCTCCTCGCGGTCGGAGAGCGGGACGCCGGGGACGAAGCCCGTGCTCTCGGCTTCCGACGGGCGGGTGAGCGATGCGGTCATGTCTCCACCTTTTTAGTGTGACGACTGGTAACTGTTAATCCGAGGCTACCTCGTTGGTCTCCGGCGCACAACGGGGCGTGGCCGTCCAGGCGCCCATCGCCTGCATAACACCGCTCCGACCAGCGCCACCGCCCCGAGCGCCCAGCTCGCCTGCTGCATCCCGTGCGGCAGCGCATAGCGAGCGACTCCGAGTTCGGGTCTGCGCGGACCGGCGGCTTCGGTGACGACGACCGCGGCAGCGCGTGTATGCGAGATTGCACGGCCGCCATCATGTTGAGGCGGGCGGTCGGTCTACCTGCACGTTTTGAAAGATGGCCCACTCGCCCGACGTCCACCTGCCTCAGGAGTGTGGCACGAACACCGACGAGCCGCCGTGCCACATTTCTGAGGCACCCAGGTCAGCGCCCTGCTCGTGCCTCAGGTCGAGTGGCACAGGACATCCACGAGACGGTGTCACCTCCAGATCTCGTGTCACTCGGGTCGACAACTGTAGAAGTGCCCCAAACCAGTGAGGTCGAGGTCCGGTACGTGCAGGACATCGGCGCTCCTGTCGCGACGACGATCGCTGCAGCGGATCCGCATCGGATGATCCGGGACTGCCGGTGCGGTGCATGCGGAGTCACCGGCGTCGGCGGCACTATGCAGGGATGTCTTAGTCGGCCACCAACAACGGTGGCCATGTCCTCTACGAGAGCCGGCTCGAATTGGACCGGCAGTGGCGGGCGGACTACGCGCCCGAGATGGTGCGGTTTGAGGCACAGCCAATGTGCCTGTGAAGTATCGGCGGAAAACACGCGTCGGCTGTGCTGGATCCGCTGTTCAAGCGTGCGGGCCGCTGTATCGCGGTGATCGCGGTTTGATCACCATCCGCGACAGCGCGGAGGCCATCCCGACTACGGCATCTGTACGGCGCGTCCAGTCGTCGTGGTGCGGTGCGGCGACCGAAGTCTTCCAGGCCTCGCGTCATCGACCGCCAGAGTGGTAGCCAGTACTTCACCGGCAGTGGTTCACCCGCTCGCTGCGGCTGCTCGACGTGTCCAAGATCGTGAGAAACGTGGTCTACCTGCGTCAGCGGAACTACGCTCTCGACTCAGCCCCCCATAGTCGTTCGCGGCACGGGGTGTGCACCATTCACGGCATCGTCTACCGCGGTCGGTTCACTCGTGCGACGTCGATCACGCTGTTCGTGTGCCCCGTCGAGGCGTTCCCTGCCCGGCTCAAGCCGTCGTCGCCCCTCGCGCATCCTGCCCTCGGGGATGCGATTGATCCCGCAGCGCACGAGCTTGGTTATGCCCTCATCGGACTGCAGGAATGACACTTGGCCAGGCGATTATGGCCTGCTCAGGCGGGGTAGTGTGAGTCGTACCGGTTGGTTGAGAGGACTCTGCAGGCACTGTTTGTGCAGTAGGTTCGATGGACGAAGGTGATGACTGAACAATCTCCGTTCGATACCCAGCGCGACGTGACCCCTACGGTTGCCGCGGAGCTCGGTGCTGAGGGGCTGGAAGATGCTCAGGAGATCGGGCGTGGTGGTTTCGCGGTGGTCTATCGCTGTAACCAGGTGGCCCTGAACCGGACGGTTGCGGTGAAGGTGCTTGTCGCCGATCTGGACGACGAGAATCGGTCGCGTTTTCTTCGGGAGCAGCGAGCGCTGGGGCAGATGACCGGGCATCCGAACATCGTCCATGTGCTGGAGGTCGGGGTCACCGGCAGCGGCCGCCCCTATCTGGTGATGCCGTACCACGCGCAGGACTCGCTCGACGCGCGGATCCGCCGGCATGGGCCGTTGTCTGTCGAGCAGACCCTGCGGCTGGGGGTGAGGATGGCCGGTGCGCTCGAGTCGGCGCATCGACTGGGCGTACTGCATCGTGACGTCAAGCCTGCCAATATTCTCCTTACCGACTACGGCGAGCCGGTGTTGGCCGACTTCGGGATCGCGCACATGGCCGACGCGTTCCGCACGGCCACCGGTGTGGTGACCGGGTCTCCGGCATTCACCGCAGCGGAGGTGCTCGCGGGGGGCCCGTCGACGGCGGCTGCGGATGTGTACGGGTTGGGTGCGACCTTGTTTGCCGCGTTGACCGGACATGCCGCGTTCGAGCGGCGCGGCGGGGAGCAGATGGTGGCGCAGTTCCTGCGCATCTCCACCGAGCCGGTGCCGGATCTACGCGACCAGGGCCTGCCGGAGGAGTTGTGCGCGGTTGTCGAGAAGGCGATGTCGCGTGATCCCGCTGAACGTCCGTCCGCTGCGATGTTCGGCGAGGAGCTGCGGGCATTGCAGGTGCGCTACGGTTTCCCTCTGGACGAGATGGCGGTGCCTACGGATCCGCACAGCGGGGTGGACGGACCGCAACCGGAGCAGACCCCTGGGTCGGTACCCCGGCCGTTCCGTTCCGGGGTGAAGGGAAATCTCCCGCTGGAGTTGAGTAGTTTCGTCGGGCGACGCGCAGAGATGACCGGGGTCAAGAACCGGTTGTCGGCGTCTCGTTTGGTCACGTTGACCGGTATCGGTGGTGTCGGCAAGTCCCGGTTGGCCCTGCATGTGGCCGGCAACATGCGGCGGGAGTTCCCGGACGGGGTGTGGCTGATCGAGCTGGAGCGACTGCACGACCCGTCGTTGGTGGCCGGCGTCGTGGCGGACACCCTGGGTCTGCGCGTCGGCTCGTCGGGGCACATATCGGAGCTTCTTGTCGATCTTCTGGCGCGGCGGACGTTGTTGCTGGTGTTCGACAACTGCGAGCAGCTGATCGATGCGGTGGCGCACCTGGTGGAAACGCTATTGCGCAGCTGTCCACACTTGCGAGTGCTCGCCACCAGCCGAGAAGCCCTGGGCGTGGCGGGGGAGTCGGTGCTGCCGGTACCGCCGCTGGCGGTACCTGACCTGAGCCAGGCGCCGTCGTTGCGGCGGCTGCCCCGCTACGACGCGGTGACCTTGTTCGCCGAGCGTGCCGCCGCCGTCGCACCGGGATTCGAGCTGACCGACGCCAACAGGGCGACGGTGGCGCGCATCTGTCAGAGCCTGGATGGGTTGCCACTGGCGATCGAACTTGCCGCCGCCCGGCTGCGAGCGATGTCGTGTGAGCAGATTCTTCAGCGGCTGACCGACCGATACTCTCTGTTGACCCGTGGTAGCCGCACGGCCCCGGCTCGCCAGCAGACGCTGCGTATGTGTGTCGACTGGAGTTACGAGTTGTGCACCCGGGCCGAGCGGCAGGTGTGGGCGCAGGCGGCGGTGTTCACCGGTGGGTGTGAACTCGCTGCCGCGGAAGATGTGTGCCGGCTCGAGGACGGGCCTGACGACGTGCTCGACGTTCTGACCGCCCTGGTCGACAAGTCCGTGCTGATCCGCGACGAGCAGGGCGGTGTGGTCCGTTTCCGGATGCTCGAGTCCGTGCGTGAGTACGGGTGGGAGAAGCTGATCGACAGTGGTGAGCAGCAGCGTGTGCGTCGGCGGCACCGCAATTGGTGCCGACGCCTTGTCCTCGAAGCCGAGGGCGAATGGATCAGTTCCCGGCAGCTGGAGTGGATTGCCCGGCTCGATCGGGAGCAACCGAATATCCGTGCAGCTCTGGAATTCACGCTGTCTCATTCCGATGATGCCGATGTTGCTGCAGGACTGCAGATCGCTGCTGCCTTGTTCCCCTTCTGGAGTTGTCGGGGGTTGTTCGGGGAGGGACGGCGCTGGCTCGGTCACGCCTTGTCTCATCATTGCGGCGAGACCTCGACGGAGCGTGCCAAGGCCCTCTTCGTTGCCAGTGTGCTCGCGGCAAGACAGGGGGATCTTGCTGCCGGCGCTGCGCTGGTGGACGAGGCACATGTGCTGGCCGAGCGAACCTCAGATCCGGTGATGCGAGGGTGGTACGCGTACGCCGACGGTATGCAGGCGGGTTACAGCGGCGATCTCGACCGAGCGTGTCGCTCGCTCGAGGAGGCTCGCACGCTGCTCGACACGGGCACGAGCGTTTCTCAGACCACCGTGCACATCCTGCAATCGTTGGGTTGGGCGTACGGATTGCGGGGGGACACTGCCCGTGCGACAACGTGCCACGAACGGGTCTTCGCGATCACGGAATCGCGGGGTGAGACCGTGTACAGGTCCCATTCGTTGTGGGCATTGGGGGTCGTGGTGTGGGAGCAGGGCGATCGTCGACGGGCCGCGCGATTGCTCGAGCAGGCGTTGCGCTTGACCCGCACGGTGAACGATCCCTTTATCGCTTCGGCATGTCTCGAGGGGCTCGCCGGTATCGCCGACGACGACCAGGACGCCCGGCGCGCTGCTGTCTTGATGGGTGCAGCAGACGAGGTGAGGCGCAGTGTCGGCGGAGTGGCAGTTCGGACGCCGCCTCTGTTGACTCGTCGTGCCGAGTGTGAGCGCACTGTGCGCCGCGTCTTGGGTGAGCGCGCGTTTACCGCTGCGTACCGGAAGGGGAGCGCTTTGGGGCTCGATGCTGCGGTGTCCTATGCAGTGGGCGAGCACCAGCGTGCGGTGGGCTCGTTGGCTCCCGGGTCGTCTGCGGGTCTGACCAAGCGCGAGCAGCAGGTGGCGGAGCTGGTGGCGGAAGGTCTGACCAACAAGGCGATCGCCGCTCGGCTCGTCATCTCGGAACGGACTGTGCACGCACATGTCGAGCACGTGCTGGCCAAGCTTGGGTTCACTTCTCGGACGCAAGTCGCCGCCTGGGTCGTCGAACGGGCCGCTGAAGAGCACTCTAGTACAGGGGGTCAAGGCGCCGAGGGTCTGGAAGCATGAACTGCAGTCGGTGCCGGGCCTGTGCAGCTGTACCGCTCGGCGGAGCAAAGCGATTTCCCGAGGCGGTCGGGTGCTATGCAGAGTCGAAGTTCCGGTTCCTGGTCTCGGTGGCCAGCGCGGGTGGGGTGCCATCTCCTCGCAGGCGTGCGAGCATGGCGATTCTCGAAATCCTATATCTTCCAGAGACTTTCTGAGATATCCATGTTGGTCCTAGAACATCGGCAGTGACCGAGTTCGGGATGCGTTCTCACGGTCGGCGCGTAGTGCACCGTCGGAGTTTTCAATCCCGTTCTTCACGAGGCTGCGGAATTGCCACGCTGGTATCACGCAGGCGCTCTATGTCCCCCGCGCCGGTGATCACCGCCACGGCGCGGCGTTTCGTGCAAGACGGTTTGTCGTCTCGGTGAGTCCGAACAGAGGGAATCAGTCACCTGTGTCGTTACCCTGCAAGCAGATTCGTCTCCCGCGTTCGGGGGAGGCGACCGAAACTGCGAGCCAACAGAAGATCCATGGCCCCCTCATCGAGGGCTGCGATGGCAAGGTGTCGACCGTCACGCAATTCCCCAGGGGTTTCCTTCACGTAATTCCCCATGCTCGGGCGTGCTGAGTCGAGGGTAGCCCGAGCGGCGGACATGCGGATCAGGTTGCGTTGGCGGCCCGGTTGCCGGGTCGTTTTCGGGGTCGGTAGGACGGTCCGTCCATCAGGGCTTGATGGCTGGTGTTGATGAGCCGGTCGAGGAGGGACTCGGCGACGATCGGGTTCGGGAACAGTGGATACCAGTCCTTCGGGGCGCGGTTGCTCGTCAGAATCAGCGGTTTGCCGGCGATCGCCCGGTCCGAGACCAGATCGTAGAGGTCGTCGGACTGAGTGGTGGTGTGCTCACGCATGGCGAAGTCATCGATGATCAACACCAGCGGCCGGGTGTATTCGCGCATCCGCTGGCCGATGGTGCGGTCTGCATGGCCGCCGGCGAGATCGGCGAGCATGCGGGAGCATTTGACGAACCGCACGTCCCCGCCGCGGCGGGCGACATGATGGCCAAGCGCCTGTGCCACATGGGTTTTGCCGACGCCAACGGGTCCGTAGAGGATGACCGACTCGCCGGCATCGAGCCAGCGCAGGGCGGCCAGATCCCGCAGCATCGCCGCCGGGAGTTTCGGGTTCGCGCTGAAATCGAAGTCCTCGAAGGTGGCCTGTTGCTCGAACCTCGCCCGCCGCAACCGACGGGCCAGCGCCGCCGTTTCCCGGCGGGCGATCTCGTCCTCACACAGCACTTGGAGGAATTCGAGGTGTCCGAGCTTCCCGTCCCGGGTTTGGGCGAGCCGGGCGTCGAGCGTGTCGAGCATCCCGGTCAACTTCAACGTCTTGAGCGCAGCCCGCAGGCTGGGATCATGAATGGTCATCACAGAAACCTCACTGGTTCAACGTGATTGCAGGAACAGTTTGGGGCGGGGTCACGGTCAGGCGGTGCGTTCGGCGTCGAAGGCGTCGGGTCCGCGCAGGAACGCCGACGTCGGCGCGGCGGCCGGGGCAGGCTGTCCGTCGTGCTCGGTGCCGGCGGCGAGGATGCCCTTGACGGTGCGGTAGCTGGGGTCACCGACCTCGAGGGCGCGGGCGCACGCCGCATCCAGGCGCCGATCCTCGTAGCGATCCCGCAGCCGGACAATGCCCTGGATCGCCCGTAGCCGGTGCAACGCGTTGACCTGCGACAACTCGGCGACCACTGCGACCGCCGCCGGGCCGATCTGCTCGGCCTGCGCCCGGCACCAGGACACGGTCTGCAGCGTGTAGGCGATCTTGTGCGGCGGATAGTGCTCAGGGTTCGTCGACCGCCCCGACAGGTGCAGCACGTGGGTGGCGACCACCTGCTCGGCGTGGAAGATCTGCACCACGTCGCCGCTGGTGCGGACCAGCACCTGCTGGCCGATCAGCCGCCAGGGCACCGAATACAGGGCCTTACCGGCCTTGACATGGCAGTCCGGGGCGACCTTCCCGACCTGGTAGAGACCCGGTTCGAATGGTCGCGGTGGCAGCTTTGTGAGACGGTGCTTTTCGGCGGCTTCGAACACCGCTGTCGGTTGTGCTCCGTCGAGACCGCGGTGCTGGTGCCGGCCGTAGACGTCGGTGCACCAGGTCAGGGCGGCGTCCTGCATCTGCGCCAGGCCGGTGAACTCGCGGCCCTTGAAGAACGAGTCGCGGATATAGGGCATCGGACGCTCGATCCGCGGTTTGTCCTTCGGCTTGCCGGCGCGGGCCGGATCGATCAACAGCCCGTAGAACAGGGCGAGCTCGGCATAGGCGCGGTTGATCTTCGGGTCGTACAGGTCCGGCCGGTCCACCCCGGTTTTGAGGTTGTCGCACACCATCCGGGCCGGGACACCGCCGAAGAACTCGAACGCCGCGACGTGCGAGGCGCACCACGAGGACTGGTCCATCCGCAGCACCGGCTGGACGAACAGCATCCGCGAGCAGGTCAGGATCATCGCGAACGCCCACACCGCCACCCGCCGGTCGGTGGCGGGATCGCGCCACATGCCGAGCTTGCCGTAGTCGACCTGGGCCTCGTCGCCCGGCGGGACCGGGCCACGAGGCACCGTCACCTTCGTCTCCGCGATCTGGTCGGCGAATTGCGCTGCCACATAACGACGTACCGTCGACTCGGACACCGCGGTACCGTGGTCGTCCCGCAGGCGTTGCGCGATCGTCGCGACCGTCACCGACGCCTTCAACTGTGCGTCGATCCAGTCGTGGTGCGCGGCGATCGCCGGCCACGTCACCGCCCGCGCTGCCGGGTCGCCGACCTCGGGAAACCATCCCGAGATCAGCTCCCGCCAGAGCGCGTCGTCGAACTTGCCGCCCTCGCCGGGCGCCAACCCGGCCGCCAACGCGGGTGCCAGGTATTTCCGGATCGTCTTGCGGTCGATCCCCAGGGCCGTCGAGATCTGCACCTGAGACCGGCCGGCATGCCAATGCCGGAACAACTCCATCAGATCGATCATCGTCCACGTTCTCCTTGCCACCGTCAGGCCCCTTCCCGGGCCTTGTCGGTGGCCCAGTCAGGAGCGAACCTGCAGCAGCGCCGGAACCCCGGCCGACACGCCCCAGGGTGGGGAATTACGTGACGGCCGGGTGGGGAATTACGTGACGGACGAACCCCTCAACCTGGGGAATTACATGACCGCTGACAGGCAAGGACTCGGGGATACGTTCTCGGTCCGTGTTCACGTTGCGTGCAGTAGACAATCCGAGATGATATGACGATCCCTCGGCCGGCTGAGGCGCAGGGGCGCAGCTTGTCGCTGCCGCAAGGGCATCGGGCCGCCATGGGTGGCAGGAACTCCCTACAGGTCTGGCATCGTCTGAGAAGAAGTGCTCGGCATTCAGGGTGCGAATCCGGGGAGCGCCCGGTGGTGCCCGGATCGCCGAGAGTGCTTGTTTCAGTACGAGTTGCCGGAGCTGAGAGTGAATCGAGTGAACGGTTCGGACCGAACTGCGTCATGTGCTTTCCTGCGGATCAGGTCTTCGGCGGCGAACCAAGGATCCGCAATGGAGGGTCAGGCACGTAATGGCCGACCTACCTATCTTCCTGCCCATTCGTGCCGGGTCGAGGGGAAGACGGGAAGCTCTACTGAGACCCCAGGGCTCGTCGGCCGGGCGTTCCGAGGGGGAGGGGTGGGAGGTCGGCGTCTCGGCGGTACGGCGGTGACGCGACGACAGCAGATGCGGGTGATGGTTGACACAGACCGAGTTCCTATAGATGATTTAGAGGGTCTCATCACGTACCGAGTCAGGAAGGATTGTGGTGCCGTGAGCAAGTACAGGGTTATCGACACCGATACTCATCTCATCGAGCCGGCGAATCTGTGGACCGATCGCCTGCCCAAGGCGTGGGGTTCGGACGTTCTGCACGTCAAGTGGGACGACAAGACCCAGTCGGATCTGTGGTTCTTCGGCGACGAGCCGCTCAAGGGCGCATGGACCTGGGCGAACTGGGGGTGGAAGCACTACAACTCCGACGTCCACGACGGCACCGGGCCGGCGCGGCTCGAGGAGGCGAACCCGGCGGCGTACGACGTCGACGCCCGGGTGGCGTTCATGGACGCGCAGGGCTTCGAGATGCAGGTGCTCTACCCCAACCTCGCCGGGTTCGACTGGAAGCCGTTCGTGCAGCATCCCAACCCGCAGCTGGCGATGGCGCACCTGGCCGCGTACAACGATTTCCAGCTCGAATGGGTGCAGAAGTACCCGGGCCGGTTCATTCCCATGATGGTGATCCCGTACTGGGATCTCGAGGCCACCCTCGCCGAGATCGAACGCCTGGCGGACGCGGGTTTCGGTGGCATCGTCACCACCGGCGCCCCGCACGAGCACGGGCAGCCGCCGCTGGGCAGCCGCAAATGGGATCCGCTGTGGAAGGCCTGCGAGGAGGCCGGGCTGTCGGTCAGTTTCCACACCGCCAGTGGCGACTTCCGGGAGCTGCTCAAGCGCAACGAAGAGGACGAGGTCACCGGCGGTGCGCTGATCGCCCGGGACGGGCCGCACATGTACCTCGCCAACGCGGTCATCGTCGGTGACCTGCTGATGTCCGGCATCCTCGCGCGGTTCCCCACGCTGCAGTTCGTCTCGGTGGAGAGCGGGATCGGCTGGGCACCGTTCGTGCTCGAAGCGCTCGACAAGCGTTTCCAGAAGAACGGGGTCTTCCGGTCCCATCCGGAGTTCGGGGACATGCTGCCCAGCGACTTCTTCAAGCGGCAGGTGTCGTTGAACTTCTGGTTCGAAGAGCTCGACGACTACCACCTCGAGACGCTCTCGCTGCGCCCGATCCTGTTCGAGACGGACTTCCCGCATCCGACCGGCTACCACCGGCCGACCCTCGAGGAGAACATCGAACTCGTCCTCGGTCGGCAACCGGAAGAGGTCCGCCGCGCCGTGCTGTGGGACAACGCGGCCCGGCTCTACGCCAAGGCCCTGGAAAAGCAGGGCGTCAACCCCCACCAGGCCGTCACCGTCTGACACCACGCCACTGCGGCAACACACCCCCGCGGCGCTCTGGGGCCCCACCCCACACCCCAGAGCGCCGCTCGGCCCCCGGCCTTACGCATGAGGCTGCGCCTGTATGACAATTTCGGTAACAGGAGAATTGAAATGACAACGGATGCTACGGACAGCAAACCCGAAATTCTCACCCAAGCGGGTCCTGCGACAGGCCGGCTGGCGGGAGTGAACCATATTCAGCTGATTGTGTCGGATATGGACCAGAGTGTCCGGTTCTATCGCGACATCCTCGGTATGACTGTCATCCGCACAACCGCGGACTACCCCGCCCCGGGACGCGGGTACCAGATCCTGAAAAACACTTTTCTCGACATGGGCAACGGAAACCTCCTGTCACTGATCGTCATCGGAGGTCCCGGAATTTCCGGTGCACCGAAGCATGCGGAGCCCTCTGTGAGCGCCGAATGGCTGTGGCCAGGCGTTCCCGAACAGCAGTGGACGCCCCGCAAGTTCGACCACCTCGCGTTCAACGTCGACACTCACGAGGATGTCGTCTGGTTCAAGGAGCACCTCGAGAGCCATGGGGTGAAGACGAGCAAGATCATCGCCCGAGACTACGAGGCATGGGTGGAATCCCTCTACTTCTATGACCCGGACGGAATTCCGGTGGAAATTGCCACTTTCGACAGAAGCCATCCGAAGTGGGACGAGCATCGCCCGACAGATTGGTTCCGTGATCCTGACCCGGTGCCGGCTCTGCGAGTAGACCAACCATGACCTCGCCGAACGGTAACCTCGCCTACCGGCCACAGGAAGCGCCGTCCCCGACACACGCAGATGCTCGTGTCATCGGCGAGGTACAGCCTGCGGATTTGTGCGCTGCGGAGGCGGCGGCCGAAGCATTCCTTCGCGCTCTCGGCATCGATGTCGACTCGGGCGGCGTGAGGGATACACCGAAACGCATGACTCGTGCGTATTCGGACTTGTTCACGCCGCAATCGTTCGAATTGACCACTTTTCCCAATGACGAAGGGTACGACGAACTCGTAGTCGCCAAGTCGATACCCATGCGTTCCGTGTGCGAACATCACCTGTTGCCCTTCAGTGGGGTCGCACATGTCGGTTATCTCCCCGGGTCCAGAGTCGTGGGCCTTTCCAAACTGGCCAGAATCGTCGAGTTCTTCGCCCGCAGACCTCAAGTGCAGGAACGCCTCACAAAGCAGATCGCGGACTGTTTGGTCGACAGGCTCGGACCGAAAGGCGTGGGAGTGGTGATCGAAGCTGAACACAGTTGCATGTCGATGCGAGGCGTACGTGCAATCGGCGCTACCACGGTCACGTCAACTCTGCTGGGCTCTTTCGCGATGACCCCCGTTCGAGGCAAGAGTTCTTTGCTCTCACCGGAATCTGATCACGTGCCGCTCAGCCGCAGTCACCTGCATACGAGTGGGGGATAGGGACTCACAGCTGCACTTGCCCCAGTGTGCGGCGAGCCGGACGGTTCACTTCGAGTCCTCTCGAGGAGAGTACGACATGTTCTTGAGTCGATTCGCCGGTAGGCAGCTGAGGGCGGCGGACGTCGCCCAACTCAGCCCGAAGCCCGGCTGCTGCCGCAGCAGACCGCGGTGTCTTCGCTGTCCCGTCGTGGTGGCACAGATGCAGAAGTTGGTTGCGTCCGATGTCGGCGATCGGGAACTGGAAAAAGCTCTGCGCAAAGTTCGTCAACGTCGCTGAAACGATTGGTGCAGGGAGGCGAGATCGGGCCCCGAGCTCGAAGAGCCCCCCACGGGACGGAACGTTCGATTCGCAAGAACCTGGACAAGACGAATCTTGGCAGGCGGAAAGGAAACTGTGCGTAGTACTGATGGATCGGGATTCGCCGAGCTCTTGCTGCGGGTGACAATCGGCGGCACAATGCTTGCTCACGGGATCAAGCATGGCCGCACGATCGAAGGTACATCTCGATGGTTCGAATCGATCGGTTTCCGGCATCCCAAACGGCAAGCACGTGCAAGTGCCGGGGTAGAAATCCTCTCCGGACTCGGACTCATTTCCGGGCTCGGTACCCCTGCAAGTGCAGCTGCTGTGGTCGCCACAATGGGTGTGGCAACGCGAGCCGTGCACGCCCCTAACGGATTCTTCATCACTGCTGAAGGGTTCGAGTATGCGATGACGCTCGCCCTGGGCAGTGTCGCGATAGTTGCTCTCGAACCCGGGCATCGGAGCGTAGACCGGTACACGTTCTTTCGACGTCGCCGCGGATCTCGCTATGCGCTGGCGACAGTGGCCGTAGGGGCCACATCTGCCTTGCTCCACACTGCTCTGTTCTGGAACCGGCCAGGCGCGACCAACGATTCTCAGTCCGGCAGCATCGGGGCTTCTGTTCCTGCGCAGGCCGCTAGCTGAGCGTTCATTGTGGTCGGCGGCTCAAGTCACCCCATTATTGCTTCTGTAGGAACGTATTCTCCGAGAACGCCTACGTATCGACAGCACGACAACAAGAACAAGGACTTCTTATGGCTTTGCTGACTATCGGTGACCAATTCCCTGCCTACAACCTCAAGTCCGTCGTCGGTGGCGACCTGTCCCAGGTCGACGCTCACGAGTCAGATGACTACTTCACTCAAGTCACCAGCGACGACCACGCCGGCAAATGGCGCATCGTGTTCTTCTGGCCGAAGGACTTCACCTTCATCTGCCCTACCGAAATCGCAGCCTTCGGCAGACTGAACGACGAGTTCGCCGACCGCGGGGCGCAAGTGCTCGGTGTATCCGTCGACAACGAGTTCGTCCACTTCCAGTGGCGGGTCCAACACGAGGACCTGAAGTCGCTTCCCTTCCCCATGCTGTCGGACCTCAAGCGTGAGCTGACCTCGGCCACCGGTGTTCTCAATTCTGACGGCATCGCCGACCGGGCAACCTTCATCGTGGACCCGAACAACGAGATTCAGTTTGTTTCCGTCACCGCTGGGTCCGTAGGACGGAACGTCGACGAGGTGGTACGCGTGCTCGATGCCCTACAGTCCACCGAGCTGTGCGCCTGCAACTGGAGGAAGGGCGATCCCACGATCGATGCTGGTGAACATCTCAAGGAAGCCCTCTGAGTCGGCCGATCCCATTGAAATGCCCTTCTCGCTTCAGCGTCAACACTTCACGCTGCGGCACCATACCGGCTGCGAACCAGCATTCCGAGCGGATGAGTTTCCTCCTCGACGTGGGACTCGTCCTTGTGCACGACGGACTTGTGCAGTCTCTCTCCTGATTGCTGATACGCCTTCCTGTACCTATCCCGACTCCGACGAGCTGCTCACCGACGGCCTCGACGTCCTCGCTGCCGCCGTCCGCGATGTCGCGGGCGTGCGCCCGACCCTGGCAGGAGCCACCCGATGACCCACACCCTCCCCGCGGGCGTCCCGACCCGGCTCTGGCTGGGCGGCAAGCTCACCGACTCGTCCACCGGCGCGACGTTCCCCGTCGAGGACCCCGCCACCGGCGCGGTGCTCGCCGACGTCGCCGACGCCTCCGCCGACGACGGGCTGCGCGCCCTCGACCTCGCCGTCGCCGCGCAGGCCGAGTGGGCCGCGACCGCGCCCCGGGTGCGCGGCGAGATCCTGCGCACCGCCTTCGACCTCGTCCACGCCCGCGCCGACGACTTCGCCCGCGTCATCACCCTCGAGATGGGCAAGACCGTCGCCGAGGCGCGCGGCGAGGTGAACTACGGCGCCGAGTTCCTGCGCTGGTTCGCCGAGGAGGCCGTGCGCATCGGCGGCCGCACCGCCACCGCCCCCGCCGGCAGCGGGCGCATCCTCGTCACCAAGGAACCGGTCGGGCCGGTCCTGGCGATCACCCCGTGGAACTTCCCGCTGGCGATGGCCACCCGCAAGATCGGCCCGGCCCTGGCCGCGGGCTGCCCGATCCTGGTCAAGCCGGCCGCCGAGACCCCGCTGACGATGCTGCTGCTCGGGCAGGTCTTCGCCGACGCCGGCCTGCCGGCCGGGGTGCTGTCGATCCTGCCCGCCACCGACGCCGCGGCGCTGACCGGGCCGCTGCTCACCGACGCGCGGCTGCGCAAGATCACCTTCACCGGCTCCACCGGCGTCGGCAAGCTGCTGGTCCGCCAGTCCGCCGACCGGCTGCTGCGCACCTCGATGGAACTCGGCGGCAACGCCCCGTTCCTGGTGTTCGACGACGCCGACGTCGACGCCGCCGTGGACGGCGCGATGGCCGCGAAGATGCGCAACGGCGGCGAGGCCTGCACCGCCGCCAACCGCTTCCACGTCGCCCGCAGCGTCGCCGGCGAGTTCACCGACAAGCTCACCGCCCGCATCGCGGCGCTGCGCACCGGCCACGGCCTCGACGACGGCACCGACCTCGGCCCGCTGATCACCGCCCGGCAGCGCGCCACGGTCGAGGCACTGGTGCGCGACGCCGTCGAGCGCGGTGCCCGGGTCCGCACCGGCGGGCAGATCCCCGACGGACCCGGCACGTTCTACCCGCCGACCGTGCTCGACGAGGTCCCGGCCGACGCGCGACTGCTGCGGGAGGAGATCTTCGGTCCGGTCGCGGCGATCACCGTCTTCGACACCGAGGACGAGGCGATCGCCGCCGCCAACGCCACCGAATACGGCCTGGCCGCGTACTTCTACACCCGCGACCTCGACCGCGCGATGCGCGTGGCGTCCGCGCTGAAGACCGGCATGGTCGGTGTCAACCGCGGCATCATCTCCGACGTCGCCGCCCCGTTCGGTGGCGTCAAGGAGTCCGGATTCGGCCGCGAAGGCGCGGCCGAGGGCATCGAGGAATACCTCGACACCAAGTACATCGCGGTCTGATGACCTGCACCCATGAAAGAGGAAGGCGGCCCGTAGGAGAAGTCGACGACGGTGGCCTCTTGGCGTGTATGCCTCTCTGCTCTGCGTACAGGCATGCTGCGCCCCGCTCACCTTGGGCAGGCCTGAGGTCGGGCGCTGGTGCACCTGCCGCACAGTTTGCGAAAACTGTCCGCAGTCGAACGAGACCGGTGGCCTGGGCTGTGGGCCAGAAGTGACGTCGTTCCAACGGACAAAGGCGGATTCGCTGTGGGCCGAGACGCCAGCACCTCGGAAAGGTCCGGGAACCCCGCGTGAGGGGCCGGACATCGTCACTCATCCGCCGCCGCCCAGGACATCCTGCGTTTCAGTAGCAGGGCACCACCTTGGTCAACCGTCCGACCTCCATGGTCTTGATCAGAGGTTCCGAGCAAGAGACTGAGAAAGTAGCCGATTTGACATACTCATCTGCCGCCCGACCCCAGTCGATTCCCAGTGCAGTGGCGCGTTCGTGGTTGCTGGTGTGCGCCGCCGACCCAGAGGCGCTCCGTCGCGCCGACGCCAGCGACGCAGACGTGGTCGTTGTCGACCTCGAAGATGGGGTCGCCGACGTCGACAAGGACTTCGCCCGGCAGCAGGTTCATCGCCGCCTGCACACCGGATGTCCGACGTGGTTGCGGATCAACGACGCCACCACCAGGCATTGGAGCATCGACTTGGACTTGCTCGCGGACACTCCAACGCCTGCAGGAGTTATGCTGGCGAAGGCTGAGAGCGCGGAGCAAGTCGAGGCGACGGCTGCGCGCCTCGGCAACCAGGTTCCGATCGTCCCGCTGATCGAATCCGCTGTCGGCCTCGAGAACGTACGTGCCATTGCTGCTGCTTCGTTGGTGCGTCTCGCATTTGGGTCCGGTGACTTCCGTCGCGATACTGGAGCGGGAGCTGATCCAGTTGCCCTTGCGTATGCCCGCTCGCGACTGGTCGTCGCCAGCAGGGCCGAACGGATTTCTGCCCCGATCGACGGTCCCTCTCTCACCGATGACCTGGAAGAACTGCGCGCTGACATCAAGGTGGGGACGTCGGCCGGCATGGCCGGAAAGCTGTGTTTGACTGCAGCGCACGCCGAACCGATCAATACCGCGCTGTCACCGAGCACCGACGATATGGCGTGGGCTCGCACGCTGATTGACCGACTTGGAGAGGACGGTGCCAGGATCCGGAGCGGCAGCGAGCGGCCGCAGCTGGACCGAGCTTTGAAGATCAAAGCCCGTGCTGAGTTCTTTGGACCCTGGGGCGCCAGATGATCGGCTGATTGACTGTGCGCTTCGGGATGGCAGGGGGTGGGCGTGGTGCGTCGGCGAGTACGCGGAGGAACTTGTCGGATCGACCGTCCCTCATCGTCCGGCGTGCCCGCCTCAAGGCCGGTCCGCCTCGGTACGAGCGAGCCGGGGCGATTGGCGCGCGGCTCAACGGCGCGTAAGCTGCGCGACCGATGCGCGTCCGACGTCCGATGGTCCCACATAGTGCGTGCCGCGCGGCGACAACTCGCGGGCTGGGCAGCTCCTAAGAACGTGTCTCACATGGACGGTGTGCGCTGCGCTGCATGATCTATCTCTTGGTCGACGATCGCGCAGTGTTCACGGCGAGAACGTTCGTGCCGCTCCACCATCACCTGCTTCACGGGGCTCTTCGCATGAAACACCCTCTTATGGACACTCCCATCCCTGGGTGCAACAGTCACTGCTGGCGTTTGCTCACATTGATGCCCAGCGATCGGGTCACCGCCGTGTAGGTGATGCAGCAAGACAACCGATTGAACTGAATGCTGGTGTTATAGAGCAGAATTGAGTACTGTAGCGATGTCGATAGTGCATGTGGTCGCCGGGGAGGACGGCCATACCTGTTGACGGCTCGTCCCACAAGCATCCACCGCTGGCAACATGTCGGACCAGTGGCGTGCGTGCAGCATGGGCGAGGCGGCGTGCCCTCCATGTGCGGGCACGGGCAGATTCCGACACCCCTGCATTCGGGCTGCCTGAACCCTGCTTCGATGATCAAGGGATCATCGAAGCAGGGCTTTCCGCCCTCTTGCAGGACATCATCCTGTTTGGCCAGCTTCCTCCAACTCGCCGCCGTGCTGACGTGCTGGAAAAAGCTGTCCAAATGGGACATCCTCTACTAATTCTCGCTGTTGTGGGACGTCTTCAGCTTGTAGAGCTTGATGGCGAATCGGATTTCGCTCATTTTTTCCACGGTGCGCCAGTTTTCGCCGAGTAGATGGCCAAGCCGCTGCATTCTTTGTTTGACCGTACTGACGTGGATGTGCAGGGCCTCTGCCGCCGCTGTTGGGCCGTTGTCAGTAGATGCCAGAGCCTCGAGTGTGTCCAAGAGTTCGGTGCGATGCTGCGCATCGTAGTCGAGCACTGGCCCCAGAGTTAAGGTGATGAACCGATCGATGTTGGGTTTCCCGCTCATCACCAGCCCCATGAAGCCGAGCTGCTCCATCGTTCCGGACACGCCTAATTCGAAAATTCGCTCCATCGCATCACTGCATGTCGCGGCCTCGTTGAAGATGCTGCGAACTTCTGTCACTTCGATTGTCGGCCCTGCGCCGGCAACCGAGGCGATTATTCCTCCGGCTCGTTGCACTCCGGAAGCTAATTCCTGGGAGTTCTTGTGGGCGTCTTCTCCGGGTAGTAGTGCGACCACAGCTGTGTTTTTTCCGCGCGGGAGGAGACGGCACTGTCCGGCAAGTCCGCCGCGCGATCTGGCTGCCTCGTTAACGACATATGCCAGTCGTCGTTCCTGTGCCTTCGCTCGTACAATATGAACCGTATACGGGCGACGAAGTTCAATTTTCAGCTGGGCGCCGCGGTGTATCAAACGACCTGGGGATTCGTCCCCTGTCAACAAGTCGTCGATGAAGTCATCGCGTCTGAATCCTGCCGCCCCTGCCTCGGCCTCGGCCAGCAGTAGGAGCAGAGCGACCACGACAGCGGCCCGTTCGAGAATTTCGATGTCCGGTTGTGCGGGTCCGGATGAGACTTTGAAGCACAGGACGCCGAGAAGTCTTGCTGCGGCGAGGACCGGAACGACTGCAAGTCCAGGTTCGGTGTGGGTGGTGCGTGTGGTCGTTGCCTTCAGTATCAATGATGCGAACTGATTCGAATCGGAAAAATCTCCTGCCTCGGCCAGTAGGCGTCCGTCCGGGTCGAAAACTGCCAAATCACCGCCGACAATCGTGACGATCTCGTTGACGAGATTGTCGATATTGCCGCCAGCAAGTGCCACTTGGGAAAGGGTGATGTGCGCTGTGGTTGCTCGCTCTGATTCGGTGCTTTTCTTGGCAAGTTCGCGATTTGCAGATTCCAGCGAATGAACCGCGCGCTTCATCTCCTCGGAGAGTCGAGTGCGTTCTATTGCGATCGCAGCGTGCGAAGCGAGAGACCGCAGTAGCTCCAGGTCTGAGGGTTGGTATGTGCGTTCGTCGCGATTCGCCGCTATGAGCGCCCCGAGGGTCGTCGTTCCATTTACCAAAGGGACACCAACGGTGGCGACAATTCGTTCCTTCTCCATTACGCGATCTATTTGGGGGTAGTGACTGAAGGTGTCGTCTGTAGCGTAGTTCGCGACTATCAGTGGCATGCCTGTGTCGATTATGCGGCCGGTCATGGCTTTCGCGGCCGGCACGCGCAGATCGACGAGTTCGGAACTCATACCGCCTGAAGCGGCGCCCAGGTAGGCGTATCCCTGGTCTTTATCGGCCAGCCAAAGGTACACGACATCAGCGTTGAGCAGCCGACGTGCTCGGTCTGCGATACCTCCGAGGAGCCTTTTGGGGTCCTCCTCCGAGGTAATATCGGCGACAGTATCCAGCAGGGCGCGATATTGCGCGTCTCGCGGCTTGTCTCGATCGTTGATCGCGTGGGCCAGGTCTGAAACCGCGGCCCGGAAGCCCGGATCATCTTGATGCACCGGTGCATCTGTCATAGCGGCCAGCGTTCGGGCTACGGCGCGCTCGACCTCGTTGGGCTGGTAGTTCGTCTGTGAAACTGCGCGTATGAGGCCGGCTGCCACTCGTAGGAGGTCCAGGGCACTTTCGTTGGCCCGCCGTACGGGGGAAGAGCTCGAAGAAGGATGAATTTTCATGATCGCCTCGTCGCCGCTAAGGCATTGGTCGCATGGCGCGCGCAGGGTTCCTGATTCGGCCGCACGCCGTCTTCTGAGGACCATAGTGGACGTATTTGCCGTCTGTCCAGGACATGTCGGATCACTCGGCGTGACCGTAGGCTCGAGGCTGCGCCGGGATAGGGGTCCGGCCACTCATAACTCTCTGACCGCGGACCGGCCAGAGAAGGACAATGCCAGCCGCAAATAGCTCTGTGAGGTGCACGCTTGGACACCATCGCCTGTGCGACCTTCGCTCAGTACTGGGATGACACCGTTTCGGCTCACTCGACGAGACCGTTCCTGGTGTTCGAAGGCCCTGAACTTGATGTCGCTCAATGGACCTACGGAGAGTTCGACCAGATTGTTGATCGTACTGCTGCCGCTCTCGAGGGCGCCGGGGCACGGCGAGGGTCTGTGATTCACGTGGTGCTGAAGAACTGCCCGGGGTTCGTTGCCGTCTGGCTTGCGGCGGCACGTATCGGGGCAGTTGTTGTGTTTGCGGATCCTGCGTCTTCGTCGAGGGATATTGCGATGCAGATCCGCAGGACGAGTCCGGTGGTAACCGTGTGTGGTTCGCGGAATGCGGCGGTCTACTTGGAGGGCGTCGATCGCGCGATCATCGACGGGATTTCCGCCGCGGCGGAGATTGCCTTGATCGCTGTAGAAGAGGACGCAACCGACGTGCGTGCGGATGGCGCGTTGGTCACGTCGGGGGACTGGCTGTCCGCCGAGGGAACGCCTCGCCCTCGCCCCCACGATCGGCTTGCGGTGATGTTCACATCGGGAACTACCTCTGAGCCCAAGGGTGTGGTACTCACCCAGTGCAACTATGCGCACGTCGCGAGCGGTATGGCAAGAACGGCGGAACTGGGCCCCGAGGATCGGTGGTTGGTGACCCTTCCACTTTTTCACGCGAACGCACAATACTATTGCTTTGCTTCAGCTATCGCAGTTGGTGCGAGTGTGGCCCTGACTAGTAGCTTCTCTGCATCGAACTGGTGCCGGCAGGCGGCACGGCTTCAGGCGACGCACGCAAGTCTTTTTGCGGCCCCGATCCGGATGATCCTCGCGCGACGCCCCAAGGGTGAACCGCGATTGAACCTCAAGCACGTGTGGTTCGCTCAGAGCCTGGCATCGGGCCATTTTGAGGAGTTCGCGTCGATTGTCGGCTGCACGCCCCGTCAGTTGTATGGCATGACGGAGACGATTGCGATGGTGACAGCGGAGGGAATCGACGATGCCCGTCCTGACTTCATCGGAAGGCCGTCTGAAGCCGGACGCAGGACGGCGATAGTCGATGCGGAGTCCCTCGAGCCAGTCGACGACGGATTGCCTGGTCTGCTGCTCGTAGCAGGCACTCCGGGATGTAGCTTGTTCAAGGAGTACCTCTCGGATGCGCAGGCAACGTCGGCTGCGTTCGTCGAGCGAGACGGGCAGATTTGGTTGCGCACCGGAGACCTTGTCACTGCGGACCGCTCCGGCCGGTTGAAGTTTGTTGGGCGTATCGACGATGTGATCAAGGTGTCTGGTGAGAATGTGAGTTTGACCGAGGTGGAGGCGGCGTTGGCGCAGGCTCCGGGCGTTCTGGAGGTGGCGGTGGTGCCTCGTCCCGACCCTGTACGCGACTGTGTTCCGGTGGCGTATGTAGTGCCCCGGGACGGCTCGAATCCGCCCGATGTCGAGACGTTGAAGGTGTGGGCGTACGCCAACCTCACTCCTCAGGCATGTCCGCGAGATTGGCACTACGTGGAGGAGTTGCCGCGTACGAGCGTAGGAAAGATCAGGCGTTCACAGATCAAAGAGGCCGGGGTATAAGTTGTTGTCCCGACTCCGAAATCGTTGAATCGTGGCGATGCCCCTCACTCTGAGTTCGCCGCCATGTCGGCCCCTCCGGCCGGCATGGCGGCGAGTTGCATTGGGGCGGTGTGTTCGATCGGAGTACCTGCTTGTCGACTCTGTGTGAGCCAGCTCGGATGATCAGGGCTTGTCGACGTGGGTGCCAGGAGACGGCACCGGATCCCTCTCCTTGTGTCATCTCCAGTCGACGACTTGCCCCAGCACTTCGGGACAGTTCTTCTCGAGTATCTTGATGTAGCTGGAAATATGCTCGCGCATCAATTGTTCCGATTTTTCGGAGTCGCCGGACTGGATCGCGTCGAGAATTTGGTCATGAGTAACGGCAAGTCCCTTGTTCGGAATTTTTCCACTACTCGACTCGTCGACGTAGATGTTCCTGAGCGCGTCGGCAAAAAGAAGGAGGATCGGGTCGCCGGCGAAACGCGCTACTGCAAAGTGAAAGTTCCCACTGTCGTTATCTTCCTCCCCACCAGAGTCTGGGTCGTCGATTTCCCACGGAACGCCTGACTTGACGCGTTCGCTTGCAAGCCGAGCCATAAGCGGCTCGACCTGCAGCCGAGTTCTCAGTACATCTCGCAGCGTTAGGCCGAGCAGGTGAAAGTACAGTGACGATGCATTCGCATACTGATAACTTGCAACAGGATTAACGGTTGTTCCGCTACCCGGGCCCGGCCGAATGGAGATGACACCGTACATTTCCAGAATGCGCAGCGCTTCACGAAGTGAGGGTCGACTCACTGCATACCGTTCGAGCAGCTCCGATTCCGGTGGCAACCGAGTGAGCCCTTCGGATGCAATGTCCTGCACAATCCGACCTGCGACGAGACGTGCAGTCTTGCGACCTACGACCTTCATGTCAGTCATGATAGCCCCCATGATGATGGTCACTCCGGAATGCGGGTTGCCCCAGACAGGTATGCGGGCGACAGCGTAGGAACATTCCTTACCAACCGTCCATGTGCTCCGACGAAGCGCATCTACTGGTCCATGACCGTCGGACGTGGCCGGACGATGGTAACGCATGCGTACCCGAGAGCAAAGGTAGTTCTACAGCTCCAGAGAGCCTCGCACAGCAGAGCGGGCCGGAAGAGCGATATGCCGGTGTCGCCTTTGGCCAGCTTGGGGCAAACAGAGCGTGGAGTACCTCCCAACTCTCGATGACGACAATAGGGACTGGCGAAGCAACCGTCGAGGGATTGCACAAAGGTGTTCTGCACGTCCGTGCCGTGCGCGTGGACCGCCGGCAAGTGTGACGCGGAGTGCACGTTGCCTTGCTGGCCCGGTTGCGAGCCCCGGACCAGGACGGACTGACCCTTGCGAGTGGCGTCTCACATGTGCGGATGCCTCAGCGGGGGGTATCGAGCGCCACCAGCCGATCACGAACAGCCCAGTTCCGACCGGCGCGCAATCGTCGACTCCACGGCGATGGGATTCGTTGGCGAGCCCGCCGAGGTGCGCACGTCGGCGCCTTGCTGGGCCGTGGTGATTCACGCACGTTTCCTCTGCGGTGCACAGCTCCTACCCGAAGCGCTCGAAGAGCCGGGGTTCGTCATCATGGGGTAGGACAGCCCAAGCGAGAGGTTGCGGTTCGCAACGCGTACCTCCGTTGCCCGGTTCTCGGCCCGGTCGAGAAGACCGTCGCTAACCCACCGCTAACCCAGTACTCCGCCCCAATCGGTTGCGCTCGGCGCCCACGATTGTCACGAGCCCTGCTTGGCGACGCTGCACAGAGGCGCGAGCGCGTTTGGAGCCGATCCTGTCGAGCCCAAGGCCGCTTACGGCGGCTCGGGTTCAGCTGTCTACATGTTCGTGTGCCTGGCGGCGTGATGGTTGACACAGACCGAGTTCCTATAGATGATTTAGAGGGTCTCATCACGTACCGAGTCAGGAAGGATTGTGGTGCCGTGAGCAAGTACAGGGTTATCGACACCGATACTCATCTCATCGAGCCGGCGAATCTGTGGACCGATCGCCTGCCCAAGGCGTGGGGTTCGGACGTTCTGCACGTCAAGTGGGACGACAAGACCCAGTCGGATCTGTGGTTCTTCGGCGACGAGCCGCTCAAGGGCGCATGGACCTGGGCGAACTGGGGGTGGAAGCACTACAACTCCGACGTCCACGACGGCACCGGGCCGGCGCGGCTCGAGGAGGCGAACCCGGCGGCGTACGACGTCGACGCCCGGGTGGCGTTCATGGACGCGCAGGGCTTCGAGATGCAGGTGCTCTACCCCAACCTCGCCGGGTTCGACTGGAAGCCGTTCGTGCAGCATCCCAACCCGCAGCTGGCGATGGCGCACCTGGCCGCGTACAACGATTTCCAGCTCGAATGGGTGCAGAAGTACCCGGGCCGGTTCATTCCCATGATGGTGATCCCGTACTGGGATCTCGAGGCCACCCTCGCCGAGATCGAACGCCTGGCGGACGCGGGTTTCGGTGGCATCGTCACCACCGGCGCCCCGCACGAGCACGGGCAGCCGCCGCTGGGCAGCCGCAAATGGGATCCGCTGTGGAAGGCCTGCGAGGAGGCCGGGCTGTCGGTCAGTTTCCACACCGCCAGTGGCGACTTCCGGGAGCTGCTCAAGCGCAACGAAGAGGACGAGGTCACCGGCGGTGCGCTGATCGCCCGGGACGGGCCGCACATGTACCTCGCCAACGCGGTCATCGTCGGTGACCTGCTGATGTCCGGCATCCTCGCGCGGTTCCCCACGCTGCAGTTCGTCTCGGTGGAGAGCGGGATCGGCTGGGCACCGTTCGTGCTCGAAGCGCTCGACAAGCGTTTCCAGAAGAACGGGGTCTTCCGGTCCCATCCGGAGTTCGGGGACATGCTGCCCAGCGACTTCTTCAAGCGGCAGGTGTCGTTGAACTTCTGGTTCGAAGAGCTCGACGACTACCACCTCGAGACGCTCTCGCTGCGCCCGATCCTGTTCGAGACGGACTTCCCGCATCCGACCGGCTACCACCGGCCGACCCTCGAGGAGAACATCGAACTCGTCCTCGGTCGGCAACCGGAAGAGGTCCGCCGCGCCGTGCTGTGGGACAACGCGGCCCGGCTCTACGCCAAGGCCCTGGAAAAGCAGGGCGTCAACCCCCACCAGGCCGTCACCGTCTGACACCACGCCACTGCGGCAACACACCCCCGCGGCGCTCTGGGGCCCCCACCCCACACCCCAGAGCGCCGTGCCTGCTGGCACATCCATCTCCCAGCTGTGTCACCGCCAGCGCATCACCGCAAAGAGCCATTCAACGATCGCCGTCAGACGCAGGAGCGTTCGACAGTCGGGAAGGGGAGCCAGATGCATTATAGGCAAAACAAGCTACTCCACTTACTGCGTGTGGGCCAGCTTGCGATCGGATGTAGCCTCAACGAATCACGTGACCCCGGAACGATTTACGCGATGGCATCCGCGGGTGCGGATGTCGTGTTCATCGATCAGGAGCACAACCTCCGCAATTCCGAGACCGTGTTCGATCTCGTGGCGCACGCGCACGGAGCTGGAATCACCCCATTGGTCAGGCCGCCGCACATCGACTATGCGTGGATCACGCGATTGCTCGATGCCGGCTGCCAATCCCTGCTCATTCCGCATGTCCGACAGCCCTCAGAAGTGCGTGACCTGCTCGAGCTTGCGTACTACCACCCACAAGGCCGGCGTGGAGTTGCGATCGTAGGCGGTGCGAATGTCAACTATCAGGCGATAGACGATCCGGTCGAGGCGATGCGACAGGCGAACGACAACCTACTGCTTTCACTCGTAATCGAGACGCCGGAAGCGGTCGATTCCCTCGACGAGCTTCTAGTTCCCGGCATCGGAATGGCGTTGGTCGGGAACGGAGACCTGGCCCAGCTCTACGGGGTTCCCGGAACTACGAACCATCGACTCGTCGTCGAAGCGCAGGAGCAGGTCCGAAAGATGTGCGCCGAAAAAGGTATCGCGTATGGAGTGTTCCAACCGGACCCGAACGCGATTACCGATGAGATCGCGCAAGGTGCACAGTTCATTGTGCACGGCGGAGTACTTCTGTTCATCCGCCAGGCCGTACGACACCTCCGCGAGACGGCGAACAAGGCCGCCTTGGAGAGTCGAGGTGCAGGTGTGCCCGACACCGTACTTCCCATAAGCCGAGCAACATTGAGATCTTCCTAGGGTAGTCCCCATGCCAAGCGAAGTCGTCATCATCGAGGCCGTCAGAACCTCCCTCTTTCAGCAAACTGCACCCATGCCCGGCTCGCCTCCGCCGGATATGCGCCGGTTACGAGCTGAGGTAGTTTCCGGCCTACTCGAAAGAGCGAAGATCGACCATTCATACATCACATCGGTTATCGAAGTCACCGAGCGCCGAACACACCACTGCCGACGAGCGCCCAACAACTTGCGGCCCCACGGCAACCGTAGGATTATCCGCGTCCGGTCCTCCATTGCTGCGGTTCAACACGCACAGAGTCTCGTTCAGCGAAAACCCGAGACAGTGGCTGTGATCAGCGGCGTCTCTGCCGGATGGGGCACGACGTCCGAGGCAGTCCTTGATAGGTCGCAAACGGTGCCACAACTTTGCCGAGAGCAGGTGGCGAATCGATGGGGAATCACCCGCGATGACCAATGGGACTATGCCTTGAATTCTGTTCAGCGCGCGGACGAGTGCGCTCGATCCGGAGACTTCCTGCGAGAGACCATTGGGCAAGACATCGTGCCGATGCTGGGAAGCTCCGGGCGCATTGCCGGCCAGCGTACCCGACGCTCGAACACGGTAGCCGGTAGTCGATTGATCGAGCCGACACCTATGCGATGCATGTCCGAGTATTCCTATGCCGCGCCGGCACAAGACAACCCTATGCCGAATGATGCGTGCGGTGCTGTAGCGCTGTTGATTATGACTGCTGAGCGCGCTGACGAGTTGGGTGTCCACCCTCGGGCTCGGCTTGTCGGAGTTGAAACTCCGAGGGAAGCAACATTGCCGGGTGATCCTGCAGCAGGATTTCATAGTGTGCGCGCCTTCCTCCATTCGAACGAACTCACGGTCGATCGAATCGACCACTTCGAAGTTCCCGAGACGGGGGCTGTCTCGCCGCTGATGTGGTTGAGGGAATTCGGTGTAAGTCCCTACATGCTCAACCCTCGCGGCGGCGCGCTCGCATTCGGTCTGTTGGGTGCGGCGGAGGAACTGCGCTGCTTGGCCACGATGATCACAGCGCTTAAGGACACCGGCGGAGCGTATGGCCTGGTGGCTTCGTCCAGATTGGAAGGGCCCGGAACGCTACTCATCGAGTGCCTGCACAACGTGTGACACAGATGCCGTACCGGAGTATCGATAACACGCGCGTCCAATGAACGCGGAGGCCGTCAAGCCGCGGGTAGCGAAATTCTCTCCAGAATCTGGCTCAGTGTGCGCTCGGTACGCGGTCTGGTGCTTGCGGCTCCGCGCCAATCCAGTCGGTCTTCTCCTGAAACATGTAATGAGAGAGAGCTCAAGTGAAAGCCATAGTCATCGACCATAACTCGGGCGGATCGATTACGTTCGCGCACCTTCCCGAGCCAACGTTGAAGCCAGGCCAGGTGAGGATCCGGGTGCACGCCGCATCCGTGAATCGTGCGGATTTGCTCCAGCGGAACGGCGCCTATCATTCGACCACCAGCGCCCCAGCGCTGCAGCCCCTCGGTTTGGATGTTGCCGGGGAAATCATCGAGGTCTCGTCGGATGTGGGCGGTTTCGTTCCGGGAGACCGAGTAATGACGATGGTGGGTGGCGGGTACGCAGAGCAGGTGGTCGTAGACGCCTCGATGCTACTTTCACTTCCGAGAAACTGGTCGTACGTCGAAGGCGCCGCCGCAGTAGTCGGCTTCATGACGTCACACAACGCGTTGATCACTGCGGCGCGCATGGCCAGTGGTGAGACAGTGTGCGTTCATGCCGCCACCTCGGCTGTCGGTCTTCAATCCGTCCAACTCGCCAGATACCTGGGAGCCTCCCAGATCATCGGAACCTCGCGGTCAGGACGCGGCAGAGACCTGCTGAAACGCGTCGGGGTAGACGAACTGGTCGATACCAGCGTCAGCGACTTCGCATCCAGGGCTTTGGAGGTCACTCGGGGGCAGGGACTCGATGTAATTCTCGACTACGTCGGGGGTGGCCTGCTTCCCGATAACGTGGCAGCCGCAGCGATTCAAGGGAGGATCATCGGGATCGGTAGACTCGGCGGCTCCGAAGGGACGCTGGATATGGAGGCACTGGCGTTCAAACGTCTGGAAATAGTCGGAGTCACTTTCCGTACCAGATCCGCAGCTGAAAAGTCTGACGTAGTTCAAGCGCTACGCAGAGATATTCCCACATTCCGGCCCGACACGGTTGATAATCAGGCTCCCGAAGAGTTGAGGCCCATAATTTATCGGGCGTTACCCTGGTCCCGTATCGATTTCGCACACGAGCTCATGGAAGAGAATAAAGCCTTAGGCAAGCTCGTGCTCGAGGTGGAACAGTGACCCGCATGGCCGCGAAAGTCATGAATATTTGCGATATCGCCCCTTACAGCCCGATAGCCGGCATGACCGGGCGGGGGATCCTCGGCGAGAATCTGCAGCTGACATACGTGCTTTTCGACCCGGGCACGGAGGTCCCGATCCACACGCATCCGCAAGAACAGATCGGAATGCTCTTGCGGGGCGAGGCCACGCTGCTGGTCGAGGGGGAGCAGCGCCAACTGACTGGACTATCCGGATACGTAATCCCGAGTGGCGTTGAGCACGGATTACGGGTCGGCTCCGAGGGAGCAATATTTGTGGAAGGGTTTCACCCGCTGCGTCAGGACTACGTGGACTTCGACCGTGGAGTTACCGGCGTGCCGTTCCAATGAAACGGTGTCCAATGGCGCAGGAGGGCCGACTGTGCCTTGGCGACAGTAACGCTACCGATCGCATGCCGTCGCCGCGCCACCTGCGTTGGAAGCACCGCAAAGAAGTGAAGTAGTCCAAATTCATTCAAGGAGCAGATCATGGTATCGAAAATATTTATTACGCCGGTGTCTTGGGCGTTGGCTGTCGCAGTAGTCCTTGTCGACAAAGCGCTGTCAACCGCTGTGCACGACGCTCCCGATTTCGACGATAGATATTGAGTCTGAAATGCTCTGAGAGCCAGACGCTTGCAGCTGAGCCCTCCGCGCCTGGTCACCGTCGCTCTGCCCCGGGTGGTGGCACGTCGACCAAACGGCGATCCGAGGTCGGGCCCGTTGATTCGGTCCGCTCCGACCTGGTGAGGTGGGTATCGAGCTAGCGCGGACCGGTGGCGTGCTGGCTCGGGCAATGAACGACTCCTAGGCCGGCCATCGGTTTCGGTGGTTGTTCGACCGGGCTGTCGGTCGCGCTCTATGTACATTCAACCTACGGTGTGGCGGTTTGCGGACGAGAAGGTGGAATCCGTGCGCTCCTGTGCGGTTAACGGCCATCTTGATGTGGAATCTTGCCCACATTCGGTGAAGGCAATGGGCGTCGTTGGCCAGCACTGACATCGGTGGTTGAGGATCGTGCGGGTGCGCTGCAGACGGCGGGATGGATTCGTCCCCGCATTTGGAGAGTGTCGATGTTTTCGACGTCCGGTGGGTTGGCGCGACCATCCGCGTCGAGGCTCTGCCGCGGGGTGAGCGGGCGGTATGCCCGCGTTGTGACGACAGAAGCGCGTCGAGTGCATTCTCGATATCGTCGCGAGCGTGCCGATACCGCAATCGGCGGGTATCCGGTTCGGATCGACATTGGGGATCCGGGGATTCTTCTGCCATACCCTCGACTGCGCCACAAAGGTCTTCGCTGAGCAGATCCCCTCAGTTTTACGTAGTCGTTGAGCCGACGCACCCCGCATCGGCGGCCATGATCGAGGTCCCTAGGTCTGCACGGGCCGGTGCCCGGCTCGCGGACCAGCTCTGAGGGCACGGTGGGTCGCGCCAGCGTGCTGCGGGAAGTACGTGCGATCCCCGACGGGCCCATCGACCAGGTCCCGGTCCTGGGTATCGATGACTTCGCGCTCCGTCGAGGCCACGGCTCGTCCGCCGCGCCAAGGGCACGGTCGCGACGTGGCTGCGAGAGCGTCTGGGGGTAAGGTCGTGTGCCGGGATCGGGCTGGAGCGTACGCTGACAGCACCGGTACCGGTCCTCCCGAGGCCGTCCAAGTCGCCGATCGCTGGCACTTGTGGCGTGACCTGGTCGGTGCGGTGAAGAAGACGGTGGTCCGCCACCGCGCCGACCTGAACACACCGACCGGCACCCTCACCGTCGACCGGAGCGAGACGGCACCGGCCCGCCCGGTGGACAGACGACCGGAGTGGTCGAGGGCTGCATTGCCACCCGCACCAGCGAACGTCACTTCGCTGTACACGAGTTGCTCGCCCAGAGACGGACGATTTTCGACATTCCCCGCATCCTGGGCCTGGATTGCAGGAGGATCTGCTTTCCGCCCGCGCTCCCGATGCGCACGACCTGGTCGCCAATGTGCGGACGGGCCGCAGCTGTTTTACCGCGAAGGCGGTGTGAGTGTGTTTCGGTCGCCTCGCTCGTACGGCAGGATCCTCGTGCGTATCGCCGCCAGGTGCCTTTGAACCTCGTGAGGTCATTCATCTTGATGTGGGACCACCGGCTTGAGGAGCTGGGCGTACGGATTGCGCCTTCTGTCCAGAGATCAGGAGGCGCAGTCACTCGGAAAAAGGTCGTCCCTAATGTGAGTCGGCACTAGGGACGACCTTTTCGCGCTCGTCATTGGCAGGGGGCAGTGAGAGCGCGGTGTCGCCTGGCGAGGTGACACTCCGGACCGCCCGCGACGGCTGCAGGATCCGAGCGTGCAGACATCTGTCGCAAATACCTGGGCGGGTGCCAAAAGCGTACCGCCGTCCTCCCCGGCAGCGGCCTTTTGGCCGGTTTGATTATATCAGATTGCTTTTGTACCCAACGTATTTGCTGATTCGGTTGGGTCCTTCGGTGGACCGTTGCCTGGGTTTGGGATGGCCACCTCGCGGGCTCGACGCGATGTGAAGACCCCGTGCTGGTAGTTGATGGATCGCTGGCACCAGAGAAATAGAGCGTTGCCCGCACCCAGCGCCGCACAGTGCCTTTTCGGCGTTCATCGAGGCCTGGATGAACGCCGACAACGGCCGCTGCCGCAAACCAGGCTGGCAGTGGTGCCGAGGCGCGAGCCAAGTTCGGTCCGGACCGGCCGATCCGGTTCGGGACCGAGTCTCGGCTTCTTGCCTGGACCAAAGGTGGCCCTGCTGAGACTAGATGGTCCAGGGCTTGCCGTAGGTGGTCACGTTGTCGCCGTTCGCGGTGATGGCGCGAACGAACGGACGGACCTGGACGGCGCCGATGACGCCGGAGGCGGCGCCGTGAACGTTGGAGACCTGCACGGACTTGAAGTCACCGTCGAACTCGCCCTCGGCGACGACGAGCTCCTCGATGCCCGGAGCCGGGGTCAGCTCGAGCTCGGCGTAGGCCTGCGGGAGGATGTCGGTAATGGTGGCGGTCGGACCGTCCGCAGCCGAGAGCTCCAGTTCGAGGCCCGGGGTGGAGTAGGTGACGCCGATGGCGCCGTCGATGCTGCCGGCCCACGCGAACTGGTAGCCGAACTGGAACGTGGTGCCCTCGGCGTCGGCAGCGTCCTCGCCGATCAGGTTCGCGGTGCCGCGGCCGTTGTGGAAGAACTCGCGGTTGAACGGGCTGCCACCCAGGGCCGGAACACCCTGGATGAAGGTGTCCTCCTGGGTCACCACGACCTCGTAGCCGTCCGTGGAGACGATCCGGTTCTGATCGTCGACCGCAGCCTGCGCGGAGCCGGTCGCACCGAGGACCAGGCCCAGGACGGCGGCACCGGACACCGCGGCGTTACGTGCGGCCTTGAAGCCACGCGACTTGATTCCCATGATTTCTCCGTATTTCTTGGTGGGGATTACTGCGGGGTGGGGCGAGCAGGACTAGATCGTCCAGACCTTGCCGTAGGTGGTGACGTTGTCGCCGTTCGCGGTGATCACGCGGACGAAGGGGCGGACCGAGATCGCGCCGATGACGCCGGTGGCGGCGCCGTAGACGTTGGCGAATCGCACGTGCTTGTAGTCGCCGTCGACGACGACGAGGTCTTCTCTGTAGCTGGTCAGGATCGCGCGACACGGTGGACAGTCCGCGGTTGCAGGATGAGAAAGCGGCAGCTCTGGCGAGGCGCGGTCACTTAGGGTTTGTGCTCCGCTAGCAGCTGGCCTTCAAGGGCTGATGTCGACAGCTGTGGCAGGCTCTGTTTGCGCTGCGGACCAGATGTTCTGTAGCGCGACTAACCCGATTTGAGGGGATACGTGAGGGCAAGCAAGTTCACGCTTGACATGTCGAGTCCCAACTCATCAATATGACGCCAAAGTTGCTGTATGAAACGACCTCTCGTCATTCCGTACCTGACGAATATTTCCTCGTCGGGTGCGCCGCCATAGGAGATCCAGGCCTCGGCGAACTCAAGCATTCGCGCGCCCTCCTCGCAATGATTGAGGGGCGTCCGAGGTCGTTTGGTCGACCTGACTTTTTGCTCTCGGGGTGGCTGAGCCCCTGTAATCCAGAAGTCGATATCAGGGGACTGATTGTCTTTTCGGTGTAGACGTGAATTCATAAGATTATAGCGGTTCGAAGGTTGCGCTCAATATCGATGTGGAGGCGGTTGCCAATCCGTTGTTTAAACAAATATTTCAAGTGGCACAGGTGTCTCGTCAGTTGCGGAGTCGCACTCGCCGGTCCAGGCGTCGAGTGCGACCCCGCAGCGGGTCAGGAGGTAGTCGATTGCTCCACTGGGGCTTGCCCGACTGGTTCCTTCACGTCGGAGCGTTTTGCCGGCTCGAACACGCCTGTGGGTTTTGCGGGAAGAAGCAGGCAACTCATCGCTACAAGAACGCTCACGCCGATGCCCATAACAAACACAATGGTGAACGAGCCCCAGCTCGGTGCGTTTTCGGTCGACCCGGTGGCGAGGATACTTCCGGCAAGCTGGACGCCGAGCGTTCCACCCACAGCTTTCACCACAAACGCTAGGCCACTGAATGCCCCGATTCGGCTGGCCGGGGATGTAAGGGCTACTGTATTCATTGCCTGAGTGAGTGTGATACCACCCGATGCGCCGATGAGAATTGTTGCGCAAAGGACCACAATGAAATTGCCGTTGGCCACGAGGAGCAAGGCAAACGCGACACCTGTCAGCAGTACGCCACCGATCATCGTGAGCCGTCCGCCGATCCGCCCGTCAAGCCACCCGGTAATCGGCGCTGCTACGGCCCCGACCAGCCCGATCGGCAGAAGGAGCAGGCTGGTTGCGAATTCGGTGGCTCCTAATCCATATCCAGTGATTGCGGGCTGCTGAACCAACATCGGCACCGCAAGAAACAGAGCGTTGGTGCCGAAGCCGACCAACATATAGGTTAGGCAGCTAACAGCAAGCGGTCGGGTCGCGAGCAACCTCAGTTCGATAAGTGGCTCAGGCGAGCGCAACTCCACAATGGCGAAAGCCGAGAAAAACGCAACGCAAATCAACAGTGCTGCCCCGAACTCGACAGACAGCCACCCCCAGTCAGGAGCTTTCGTAATCCCGACAAGGATGACCGCCATGCCAGTGCCGAGAAGTGCCGCCCCGCTGTAGTCGACGCGCCCATGGTTTGCGGGCGGACAGGGCGGGACGAAGCGCGTAGCAGCAAAGAAAATGATGACAAGGATTGCAAATGGGATGGAGAAGAGCCACCTCCAAGGGAGGATGCTCACCATCAGTCCCGATCCCACAAGCGCGAAGGCGGTGCCGGCATAGATAAATCCGATCACAGCCCCATTTCCGGACTTAATCCGTTGCTCGGTCTGTGTATCGCGGATGATGCCGAAAGTAAGGGGAACGACTGCGAGCCCCACGCCCTGCAATAATTGACCGATTGTGAGCATCAGAACCGACACGGAGAGCCCTGAGACGGCAGTCCCGAGAGCGACAATGCCCAGCACCCACAATAGAATTGTCTTCTTGTCTCGAATATCTGACAGCCTGCCGACCAGCGGGGTGGCCACAGCGCCCACCAGTAGCACGCCAGTAATGACCCATGCGATTTGTGCTTCACTGGCTCCAAGCGAGGTTTGGATCAAGGGTAGTGCAGGGGAAAGAATAGTTTCGAGGCCCTTGTAGGCAAACACTGATGCAATAACGACTGCCAGTGTCAGCGTGGGGCTGATGCTGGGCCGACACGATTGGTCGGATCTCGTCACTTTGGTCCTCCGATACGTGATGGCGCTCGTCGATGCACCTTGGCGGCACTACCGATGATGGCCGAGTAGGTCATGGTGCCCGCGGCTTCTGCTGTACTTGTATTCGAGTCCTGTCAGGCGCATGGCGGGCGTACCCGCTGTTGAATGCCTGTTGCGTGGGTCGGACTCGGATGTGCAGATCGGAATGGTGATCCGCAGCACATAGCTGACAGTATGCCTACAGCGGTCACCAACAAATGTCCATGGAGGACACACTCTTCTGTCTGTCATATCCTCCGAGGACCGTGGTGTGGAAGGGGGCCTTGGCCGGTGTCGAGGAAGGGTTGTATGGCGACGGACGGTCCCCGAGGTTGACTACACCGGGCTTCGCGGTGAGGTGGAACGGTGAGGTGGAAAGAGGTGCGGATGTTCCCCCGCTTCCGGTGGCCGATCCTCGACGAGATGTCGGCTCCCGACCACGATCTCGCGCACGTCATCGCGCAGCCCGTCACAGTCCCACGCACAAAAGTTCAGCAGCCGCTGCATGCCCTCCCGGGCCCGCATCACCGGCCGTCTCGGCCATCGCTCACTGCGGCGCACGTTGCAGACCATCACGCGACCGGGCCGGCCACGATGGGAATCGATAGTCGTCTGCTTCCGCTCGCCGGCTGCGTCGACGCCGCGGTGGCCGCCGGGTTCATCCCGCACCCCGTGACCGTGGCCGGAGCGACCGGAATGCCGAACTACGGCCGAATCGCCGTGCGCGAGAACACCGCCGTGGTCGAGATTTCGAACAGCTGCGGGCTGACCACCTTACCGGGCGGTCGGAAAGCGCCACTGGATGCGTCGAGCCTCGGACTGGGCCAGGCCATCGGGCACGCCCTCCGCCACGACCCGAACCGACTGGTGCTCGCATTGAGTGGCAGCGCCAGCAACGACGGTGGCGTTGGAATGCTGGCGGCCTCGGGCTTCACCTTTCACGACGCCGACGGCCGGCAGCTCCGGGCCTGCGGGCGTACCCTGCCTCTGATCCACACGATCGACTCCACACGGACGGTGAACCTGGCGGGTATCGAGATCATCGTCGCCGGTGACGTCACCCACCCACTGGTCGGACCCACCGGAGCGGCAGCGGTGAACGGACCGCAAAAGGGAGCCACCCGAGCCGACGTGCGGTTCCTCGACGCCGGCCTCGACAACCTCGTCGAAGCATTCGTCCGCAGCGGGTACCCCCACGCCAGGGACATCGCGAACGCCCCGGGTGCGGGCAACGCCGGCGGCATCGGCTTCGCAGCGATGCTGCTCGGTGCCCAGATGATCTGCGGAGCCGAGTACTTCATCGATCTTGCCGCCTTCGACTGATCCCTCACCGATGTCGGCCGAGACATCGCACTGGCTCTCGATGCGGCCGCGACCGAGTTCTACACCGAAGGCATCGGCTACCTATCCGTCAGTGACGACCTGTTTGTCACCAATCCTGAGCCTCTGGAGAAGTAAATCGTCGAAGGTGCCGCCAACGCGCTACTGGCGAAAGTGAACTAGTGCCGCATCAGGCTACGTTTGCCCTGTCGACGATCTCGCGTAGCCGCTCGTCCTCGGCGTGCTTGTTGCGCCAGATGATGTAGCGGCGAATCATCGACGCCTGCTCCCGGTGACTGCCGTGGTCGGTACCGTCGAGCGCGAAGTACCGCAGCGCCGTGAACTGCGCCTCGATCCGGTTCAACCACGAACTGTTCGTCGGGGTGTACGCGAACTCGACATTGTTCGCCTCCGCCCACTCCGCCACCCGCCGGCACTTACTGGTGGTCAGATGCGGGGCGAAGTTGTCGCACACGATCGCCACGCGCACCGCGGCTGGATACAGACTGCGCAGATAGCGGCAGAACTCGAGGAACTTCGTGCGGTTCTTCGTCGCCTTCACATGCCCGTACAGCTTGTCCTTACCGAGGTCGTATGCGGCGAACAGATGCCGCACCCCGTGCGGACGGGTGTAGGTCGCCCGCCGGCGGCGCCTCGGCTCCCGGTCCGGGTCCTTGTGCTTGCCGCCACGCTCGGCCCACTGCCGACCCGGATGGGGCTGCAGGTTCAGCGGACCGAACTCGTCGAGACAGAAGATCACCTGCGGCTCACCGGGATCGGAGACGACCTCGCCGTCGGCGATCGCGTACAGGTGCTCGACCCGAGCCTTCTTGACCGCATACTCCGGGTCCTTGGATCGCTTCCACGTTTTCACTTTTTGAAACGAGACACCCTCCTCGCGGAGCAGCACGCGCAGACCTTCGTGACTGATGTCGACGGGTCACCCCCTCGGCGACCAGGAACTCGGCGAGTTTGGTCAGACTCCAGGTCGAGAACGGCAGACCGTGCTCGACGGGGGCGGACTTGGCGATCTTCTTGATCTCCCGCCGTTCCGGGAGGGTGAACTTCTTCGGCCGACCACCGGCATACTTCGGATACAGCGACTCGAACCCGTCGGCATTGAAGTTGTGGATCACGTCGCGGACCCGGTCGGCGCTGGTGAAACTGACCTCGGCGATCTTCGGCACCGCCATGCCCTGCGCCGAGAGCAGGACCATCTGCGCCCGTCGCCAGGTCACCACCGACCCGGTGCCGCGGCGGATGACCCGCACCAGGCGTCTGCCCTCGTCGTCGTCGATCTCCCGCACCCGTACTCGTTCAACCACCCGACCAGCGTGTCACACCATATCGAGGCGAAGGTTCACTGACGCGGCACTAGAGCGGCACGCTCACCGAGACTCTCGACGCGATCGACCTCGCCCACCGCCACGGCTACAAGATGATGACGAGTCACCGGTCCGGCGAGACCGAGGACACCACCATCGCCGACCTCGCAGTGGCTGTCGGCAGCGACCAGATCAAGACCGGAGCTCCTACTCGCAGCGAGCGTGTTGCCAAGTACAACCAGCTAATGCGCATCGACGAGAACCTCGCTGTCAGCGGTCATGTAATTCCCCAGGTTGAGGGGTTCGTCCGTCACGTAATTCCCCACCCGGCCGTCACGTAATTCCCCACCCTGGGGCGTGTCGGCCGGGGTTCCGGCGCTGCTGCAGGTTCGCTCCTGACTGGGCCACCGACAAGGCCCGGGAAGGGGCCTGACGGTGGCAAGGAGAACGTGGACGATGATCGATCTGATGGAGTTGTTCCGGCATTGGCATGCCGGCCGGTCTCAGGTGCAGATCTCGACGGCCCTGGGGATCGACCGCAAGACGATCCGGAAATACCTGGCACCCGCGTTGGCGGCCGGGTTGGCGCCCGGCGAGGGCGGCAAGTTCGACGACGCGCTCTGGCGGGAGCTGATCTCGGGATGGTTTCCCGAGGTCGGCGACCCGGCAGCGCGGGCGGTGACGTGGCCGGCGATCGCCGCGCACCACGACTGGATCGACGCACAGTTGAAGGCGTCGGTGACGGTCGCGACGATCGCGCAACGCCTGCGGGACGACCACGGTACCGCGGTGTCCGAGTCGACGGTACGTCGTTATGTGGCAGCGCAATTCGCCGACCAGATCGCGGAGACGAAGGTGACGGTGCCTCGTGGCCCGGTCCCGCCGGGCGACGAGGCCCAGGTCGACTACGGCAAGCTCGGCATGTGGCGCGATCCCGCCACCGACCGGCGGGTGGCGGTGTGGGCGTTCGCGATGATCCTGACCTGCTCGCGGATGCTGTTCGTCCAGCCGGTGCTGCGGATGGACCAGTCCTCGTGGTGCGCCTCGCACGTCGCGGCGTTCGAGTTCTTCGGCGGTGTCCCGGCCCGGATGGTGTGCGACAACCTCAAAACCGGGGTGGACCGGCCGGACCTGTACGACCCGAAGATCAACCGCGCCTATGCCGAGCTCGCCCTGTTCTACGGGCTGTTGATCGATCCGGCCCGCGCCGGCAAGCCGAAGGACAAACCGCGGATCGAGCGTCCGATGCCCTATATCCGCGACTCGTTCTTCAAGGGCCGCGAGTTCACCGGCCTGGCGCAGATGCAGGACGCCGCCCTGACCTGGTGCACCGACGTCTACGGCCGGCACCAGCACCGCGGTCTCGACGGAGCACAACCGACAGCGGTGTTCGAAGCCGCCGAAAAGCACCGTCTCACAAAGCTGCCACCGCGACCATTCGAACCGGGTCTCTACCAGGTCGGGAAGGTCGCCCCGGACTGCCATGTCAAGGCCGGTAAGGCCCTGTATTCGGTGCCCTGGCGGCTGATCGGCCAGCAGGTGCTGGTCCGCACCAGCGGCGACGTGGTGCAGATCTTCCACGCCGAGCAGGTGGTCGCCACCCACGTGCTGCACCTGTCGGGGCGGTCGACGAACCCTGAGCACTATCCGCCGCACAAGATCGCCTACACGCTGCAGACCGTGTCCTGGTGCCGGGCGCAGGCCGAGCAGATCGGCCCGGCGGCGGTCGCAGTGGTCGCCGAGTTGTCGCAGGTCAACGCGTTGCACCGGCTACGGGCGATCCAGGGCATTGTCCGGCTGCGGGATCGCTACGAGGATCGGCGCCTGGATGCGGCGTGCGCCCGCGCCCTCGAGGTCGGTGACCCCAGCTACCGCACCGTCAAGGGCATCCTCGCCGCCGGCACCGAGCACGACGGACAGCCTGCCCCGGCCGCCGCGCCGACGTCGGCGTTCCTGCGCGGACCCGACGCCTTCGACGCCGAACGCACCGCCTGACCGTGACCCCGCCCCAAACTGTTCCTGCAATCACGTTGAACCAGTGAGGTTTCTGTGATGACCATTCATGATCCCAGCCTGCGGGCTGCGCTCAAGACGTTGAAGTTGACCGGGATGCTCGACACGCTCGACGCCCGGCTCGCCCAAACCCGGGACGGGAAGCTCGGACACCTCGAATTCCTCCAAGTGCTGTGTGAGGACGAGATCGCCCGCCGGGAAACGGCGGCGCTGGCCCGTCGGTTGCGGCGGGCGAGGTTCGAGCAACAGGCCACCTTCGAGGACTTCGATTTCAGCGCGAACCCGAAACTCCCGGCGGCGATGCTGCGGGATCTGGCCGCCCTGCGCTGGCTCGATGCCGGCGAGTCGGTCATCCTCTACGGACCCGTTGGCGTCGGCAAAACCCATGTGGCACAGGCGCTTGGCCATCATGTCGCCCGCCGCGGCGGGGACGTGCGGTTCGTCAAATGCTCCCGCATGCTCGCCGATCTCGCCGGCGGCCATGCAGACCGCACCATCGGCCAGCGGATGCGCGAATACACCCGGCCGCTGGTGTTGATCATCGATGACTTCGCCATGCGTGAGCACACCACCACTCAGTCCGACGACCTCTACGATCTGGTCTCGGACCGGGCGATCGCCGGCAAACCGCTGATTCTGACGAGCAACCGCGCCCCGAAGGACTGGTATCCACTGTTCCCGAACCCGATCGTCGCCGAGTCCCTCCTCGACCGGCTCATCAACACCAGCCATCAAGCCCTGATGGACGGACCGTCCTACCGACCCCGAAAACGACCCGGCAACCGGGCCGCCAACGCAACCTGATCCGCATGTCCGCCGCTCGGGCTACCCTCGACTCAGCACGCCCGAGCATGGGGAATTACGTGAAGGAAACCCCTGGGGAATTGCGTGACGGTCGACACCTCGCAGACTCCGCCCGCTACGCAGGCGACACCGCGTTTCCGCGCTACTCCCGCAGCACTCTCGCGGTCCTGTAACCGTCACCCTCGATCGCACCTCCAACGCCTGTACCGCACTCCTTCTGGAGGAACTTCATGACTGTCACCGAGCATCGTTCTCGCCAGTTCGCCACCCGACTACCTGCCGGCCCCGGCGCCCTGTTCTCACCGCGGAGAGCAAAGATCGTCTGCACCCTCGGGCCTGCAGTCGCCACCGACAGCACGGTACGTGCACTGATGGAGACCGGGATGGACATCGCTCGGCTGAATTTCAGCCACGGCGAGCACATCGACCACGGGGCGAACTACGACCGGGTCCGCTCGGCAGCAGCGGCCACCGGCCGATCGGTCGGGATTCTCGCCGACCTGCAAGGCCCCAGGATCCGCCTCGGCCGATTCGTCGACGGAGCCACCGTCTGGGCCACCGGAGAGACAGTACGGGTCACCGTCGACGACTGTCCCGGGGACCACGACCGAGTCTCGACCACCTACGCCCGACTGGCCGAAGCCAGTGGCGTTGTCCTTGCGGACCCAGGTCCGCGGGGTCTCGCCGCTGATGCCGAGGTCCGCGGCCACAGCCGCGTGGGTGCGGGCACCGCCGACTGCGCGAGACAACGCGACCGCGTCCCGGCGGAACTCCTCCGTGTGCTGAGACCGACGTCCGCTCCGGCGTCGACCTGACCCCTTCTCACTCCGCCCCGCCGGGTCGTCGGAGCAGAACAAGATCGTCGCCGGCCCCGTCGGGGCGACTTGATCCCGTCCCGGACGACCGAGTGCGGCCACCGTTCGCCACCGCAGGGATCGCTGAGGGAATGGCGTACCCCGGATTCGGGACGGTGAGCCCGGGATCTGGGGACCGGCGCAGCACCTCTGCTCGAGGGCCACCCCCGGCATCGTCGAGCGCGCGACCGGGCCGTCGGCGTTCTCGGACTGTCCCGGTGCCGGCGTCTCAGTCCTGAGGCGGACGCAGCACCGACGGCCGCAGCCGGTGGAAGTCCTTGACCCGCAGCGCCCGCAGGGGACGCAGCCGGAAACGGTCGTCGCCGTCGAGCACGCCGGCGAGGGTCGAATCGACCAGGACCGTTCCCGGCCGCGCGGCACCGGTCAGCCGCGCTGCGATGTTGACCGCCGACCCGAACACGTCCCCGAACCGGGCCAGGACCGGCCCCTGCGCCATTCCCACCCGGAGATCCGGGGCGTCGGGACGGGAGCCGGACGACTCCTGCAGCGCCAGCGCGATCCGCGCGGCGTCCGCCGGATCCTCGGCGGCGAACATCACCTCGTCGCCCACGGTCTTGATCACCCAGCCGCCGCCCTGGGTCACGATCCCCGTCGCGGTCGACTCGAAGTCCTCGAGCAGGTCGTTGAGCTCGTCGGCGTCGATCCGGCGGGTCAGGCGCGTATACCCCACCATGTCGGCGAAGCCTACGACCAGGACCCGGCCGGCCGACTCGCCCCCGGCCCGCACCACGTTGCGTCCCGTCGTTGCCGCCAGGTGCCGTCGCCACACGTACAGCTGTAAGGTCTCGGTCAGGGGCAGGACCCGTTGCAGCAGTTCGTCGACGAACGACCGGATCTCCCGCTCGGAGGGGGTGGTCCCGGTGTACTCGGTCTCGAGCCGATCGAGGATGTGGGTGTTCATCAGGGCCACCTCCCACTCGGCCAGCCGCGACATGGACTGTCCCAGCGACCGGGCGGCCGCCAGTTCCAGGTCGGGGTGCAGGGCGCCGCTCGCCACGATCGCGTCGATGTTCCGCAGCGCCGCGACGTCGCCGTCCGTGAAGGTCCGCGCGTCCGGGTCCGGATCCACGGTGAATCCCAGCGCCTGCCAGAGCCGTTGGGCGCGTTCCGAGTCCACCCCGGCCAGGTCGGCGCTCTCCCGCTGGGTGTAGCGACGCTCGCCGCCGAGCAGGGTCCGCTCGAGTTCGGCCTGCACGGCCTGCAGGAGCTCGGGCTCGAGCTCCGGTTGCTCCGACGCGCTCACGTCGCTCCTTCCCGGCCGCCGAACATGACCGGCCGACCCAGCATGGCCCACCTCGGTTCGGGCGCGCAACGAATCCGCGAGAGTGTCGCACCTGTGTGCGACAGTGATCGCGCCTCCTGCACCACCCAGCCCGAAAGGACGTGGCATGCCGCCCCGCAGACGAGCCGGCACAACCGGCCCGGATCACCTCACCGACGAGCAGCTCGCCGAGCTGTCCACCGCCGTCGCGGACGGTCGCCGCGCCACCGTCTATCTCATCGAGGGCATTCCGAGCCTGGGCATCGCCCCGGGCGCGTCGGCCCGGGCGGTGTCGGTGGCGGGCCGCACGGTCACCGTCCGTCCCAAAGGCGTCGACGACGAGCTGCCCTTCGAGGCCGAGGAGCTGCGTCTGACGAAGGAGCCGTCGAAGCCGATCCGCAAGGCCGCGGATCGATCGACCCCGCGCCCCACCACCCCGCGCCCCACCACCCCGCGCCCCACCACCCCGCGCACGTCCGCGTCGCAGCCCACCGCGTCGGGTCCCTCCCGCGCTCCCGCCCCGAAGAGCTCGTCGTCCCCGGCATCCACCCCCGCCACGAAGGAGACCACCACCGTGCCGCCGACCGCACCCGAACCGCAGACCGGCGCGACCCCGAAGCCGAAGGCGGCGTCGCGCCGGCCCAAGAAGCAGCCCGGCGTGACCGTCACCATCACCATCGACCCCGAGCAGGAGTGGACGGTCGGTGTCGCGCAGGGCACCCGGCGCCTGAGCAAGGCCAATCCCGTCAGCCCCGACGCCGTGGAGCGCGCCGTGCTCGAGCTCGGCGACGAGGCGGCCCTCGAGGCGGTCCGGTCCGTGATCGACGCGGCGCGCCAGGCCGCGGAGGAACGCGTCGCGCAGCTCAGCCGCGAACTCGAGGAGGCCAGAAAGGCGTTGGAGAGCCTGGGATCGGGCCCGACCGGGTAGTCTGATCCGCTGATGCGGCCGGAACCGGCCAGGCGGGAGGGCTCATGTTCAAGCGCGTTGCGATGGCGATCGTCGCGGGGGTCGCACTGCTGACAGGTGGGACGGGGGTCGCGGTGGCGGCGCCGCCGGTTCCGCTCGGGGGCGGGTCGGGCATCACGCTCGGCAACGGATCCGAGGATCTGTTCGACTGCACGCTCGCCACGATCGGCAACGACCGTGGCGGCCGGCTCGTCGGCTTCACCGCCGGCCACTGCGGCGGTCCCGGGACGACCGTGAAGTCCGAGGCGGACCCCGGGGCCGGGGTCGTCGGGCGCATCGTCGGCACCAACGAGGTGCTCGACTACTCGGTGATCGAGTTCGACCGCGGCCGCGTCGCGCCGGTGAACCGGGTCGGCAACGTCACCATCACCGGCGTCGGCACCCCCGTGGGGTTCCCCAACGTGGCGTGCAAGGAAGGCCGCACCACCGGCAACACCTGTGGTGTCGTGTGGGGCGACGTGTTCAACTCCCAGGAGACCTGGACGCAGGTGTGCGTCGTCGAGGGCGACTCCGGCGCCCCGCTGGTCGTCGGCACGACGCTCGTCGCGATGGTCAACGCCTACCTGCTCACACCGTGCATCGGCCCGGAGGTGGGCACCAACTTCGTCACGATCCTCGGCGACGTCGACGCCCGGGGCGGCGTCGGCGCGGGTTACCGCCCCATCTGACGTACAGGCGCGGGCTCGTCGGCCGGCTACGGGACCGACAGCGGTAGCGGCCGGCCGACGAGGCTTCGTCTCGGGGCCGGCAGGGCCGCGGCGATCTGCCGGATCTGCGAGACGGAATGGGCGTGCGGCGTCGCCACCATGGCCGGGATGCCGCTGTCGCCCGCCGCGCGCAGGTCGAGGTCGAGGGGCACCTGCCCGAGGAGCGGTGCCGCGATGGCCCGGGCGAGGCACTCGCCGCCTCCGGTACCGAACAACGGTGTGCTCGCGTGGCACGACGAGCACACCAGCGCCGACATGTTCTCCACGACGCCGGCGACCGGCATCCGCAGGTCACGCGCCATGCGGCCCACCCGCTGGGCGACGGTCTGGGCCGCCGGCTGGGGCGTGGTGACGACGAGGAGCGCCGCGTCCGGCACGAGTTCGAGCAGCGAAAGTGTCACATCTCCGGTGCCCGGTGGCAGGTCGATGAGCAGGACGTCGAGTTCACCCCAGTACACGTCGCGCAGGAACTGCTCGATCGCCTTGTGCAGCATGGGGCCGCGCCAGACGACCGGCTCGTCGTCGCGGACGAAGAACCCGACGGACATGAGGGCGACGCCGAACGCCTCGACCGGCAGCATCGTTCCGTGCAGGGCGACCGGTGCGCGGCGCACCCCGAACAGATGCGGAACGGAGTAACCCCAGACGTCGGCGTCGAGAACGCCGACCCGCTTGCCCTGCTGGGCCAGCGCCACCGCGAGGTTGGCCGTGAGCGTCGACTTGCCGACGCCGCCCTTGCCGGAGGCCACGGCGTACACCCGGGTCGCCGAATCGGGACCGAAGGGGGGAGCGTCCTCTGGTCTCGTGCCGCGCAAGCGGGCGGCGAGCCGCCTCCGCTCGGCTTCGCTCATCGCCGTGAAGACGACCTCGACGCCGGTCACGCCGGCGACTGCCCCGGCGGCCGCGGTGACGTCGGCGGAGAGGGAGGCCTGCATCGGACACGAGGAGGTGGTGAGCCGGACGGTCACCCGGACGAGTCCGGAGCGATCGATCCTCACCTCGCCGAGCATGCCGGCCTGCTCGAGCGGCAGATGCAGCTCGGGATCCTCGACCCGGGCCAGCGCGGCACGCACCGCAGCCGCGGAGACCGCCGGGCCGGACGTCCTCCGCGACAGCAGGCTCATGTTCGCTCCTCCGTCCCGGGCGCGCGGAAGGCACGCCGGCGGGGTTTGACCGGGCGCATCAGGAACTCCGGGCGGCGCAGCCCGGACCGGCTGGGGCCGGGCCGGGTGTACGCCAGCCAGGCGCGGTAGACCTCGCGGGACCGCCGGGTGTCCACCACCACGTCGCCGTACCGGTCGTCGGCGTGGGCCTTCTCCACGCGCACCTTCTGGTGCCAGCAGTGCATGCCCGACAGCGGGTCGGGGTGCACGGCGAAGGCGAGGTTCTGATGCACGCCGGGGTCGTTCCAGTAGATCCGCTCGCTGTCCGGGTCGTCGCTGCGGAACGGCTGCACGCCCTGCTTGTAGCGCAACCGCCACACCCCGTCTCCGTCGTTGTCGAGATCGACGAGGCCCATCGCCCAACGGGATCCGGCGTTCTCGGACGTGCGCCAGCGGCCCATGTGGTGCGAGAGCGCGAGGACGCCGGGGCGGATCGACTCGGTCGCCCACACACGGGCCACGAAGTACCCGATCTCGGTGTTGACCCGGACCAGGTCACCCGTGCCGACGCCGAAGCGCGCGGCGTCCGAGGGATTCGTCCACAGCGGATGCGTGTTGCTGATCTCGTTGAGGTACTTCGCGTTCGCGGACCGGGTGTGGACCAGGGTCGGCAGGCGGAAGGTCGGCACGAGCACGATCTCGTTGTTCGCCGGGTCGATCGAGCGGTGCCCGACGTGGGACTCGATGTAGCCGGGCGTGGCGTACTCCTCCCACCCGAAGTCGACCATGGTCTCGCTGAACAGCTCGAGTTTGCGCGACGGGGTGAGCCACCCGGCGGTCCTGCTGCCGTCCTCGTGGACGACACCGACGGCACCCGCCTCGCCGACGAGCGGCGGGGTCGTGTCCAGGGTGACGGGTTTGCGCAGCACCCCGTGCTCGTCCGGGTCCGCCCCCTCGGTCTCGGCGACCGTCAGCGGCCGCTCGTCGAGCCGGTAGGTGTCCTTGGCGACCTCGAAGACGCCGTATCTGCGCATGTACTCCAGCGGGGTGAGCCCTTGGTCGGCCGCGGCCTTCGGCAGGCCCGGCACGCTGTTCTCGAACACCCACCGGTAGTACTCGTCGACGGTGACCTTCTGCCCGGGCCGGTAGGGGGATTCGAAGAACTTGCGGATGCCGAGGCTGCCGTCGGGGTCGATGCGCCAGGACAGCTCGAACCAGAACTCGTTCTCCTCCCACACCTCTCCGGGATTGGACTCGCGGGAGTCGGACACGCTCCGGCCCATGCGCTCGAGCGCCACCCGGGTGACGGGCTGGCGGAATCCGAGCCACTTGCCGGCGTACTGCTCGTAGGACTGGGTGTCGTGCCGCTCGGTGCTGTGCCCCATGGGCAGGACGTAGTCGGCGAAGGTTGCCGTCTCGGACCACGTGGGGGTGAGTGCGACGTGGCAGCCCACGAGCGATTCGTCGGTCAGGGCCTCCAGCCAGCTGAAGCCGTCGGGGTTGGTCCACACCGGGTTGTAGACGCGCGAGAAGTACATCGACAGCGTGCCGCGGCCGTCCTGGAGCAGATGCGGCAGCAGGATCGACATCTCGTTGGTCGACAGGGGGAACTCGGGGGGCCAGAGCAGCTCGTTCCAGGACTCGTGTCCCTGGGGCAGGTTCGGGCCGTGGGCGATGATCTTGTCCCAGCCGTTGGGGCTGGTGCCGCCCTTGGTGCCGACGCTGCCGGTGAGCACGTTGAGGAAGAACAGGGCCCGCGAGACCTGCCACCCGCCGAGGTTGCCGGCGGTCGCCGCCCGCCACACGTGCGCCGACAGGGCCGAGCCGGCGGTGGCGACGATCCGGGCGAGTTCGGCGATCTGCTTCTCGGGTACCTGCGCCTCCTGCGCGGCGAAGGCGAAGGTGAAGCAGGCGTAGTCCTCGGTCAGTGCGCCGACGAACACGTCGAAGTCGTCGGCGGGCAGGTCGGGGTGGCGGTGCTTCATGTAGGTGGGCCAGTTCACCCAGCGGCGCAGGAATGCCCGGTCGATGTGGCCGGTGCGCAGCAGGTACGACGCGACGGACAGCAGGATCGCCGCCTCGCTGCCGGGCCACGGGGCGATCCACAGGTCGGCGTGGGACGCGGTGTTCGACAGCCGCGGATCGAGCACGACGACCTTGGCGCCGCCCTCAACCTTGCCCTCCATGATCCGCTGCGCGTGCGGGTTGAAGTAGTGCCCGGTCTCGAGGTGGCTCGAGATCAGCAGGATGACCTTGGCGTTCGCGTAGTCCGGTGAGGGCCGGTCGTAGCCACCCCACAGGGCGTAGCCCAGGCGGGCGCCGGCGGAGCAGATGTTGGTGTGGCTGTTGTGTCCGTCCACCCCCCACGCCAGCAGGAACCGCTCGGCGAAGCCGTCCTCGCCGGGTCGGCCCACGTGGTAGACGACCTCGTCCCGGCGGTCCTCGACGATGGCGGCCCGGATCCGGGCGGCGATGTCGTCGAGGGCCTCGTCCCAGCCGATGCGCTCCCACTGCCCACTGCCGCGGGCACCGACGCGCTTGAGCGGGTACAGGATGCGCTCGGGGTCCTTGATCTGGTTGATGGTCGCGGGACCCTTGGCGCAGTTGCGTCCGCGTGAGCCCGGATGCGCCGGGTTCCCCTCGAGCCGCTTGATGGACAGGTCGGACTTGTCCACGTACGCGAGCAGGCCGCACGCCGATTCGCAGTTGAAGCAGGTGGTGGGCACCAGCATGTATTCGTGCGGCACCTTACGAGGGTGGGCCTTGGCGTCGTATTCGACGTGGTGGTCCCAGTTTTCGACCGGAGGAAAGTTCCGCAGCCGCTCGTGCGTGCGCTGACCGGGCAGCGCCGCCCCGGTCGGGGTGTGCTCCGTCTCGGCAGTCATGGGGTTCCCTTCGGGTGGGTGGTCGGGTGCCGGTCGGGCCGCTCACGACAGGGGTGGGTCCTGGCCCGCCCGGACGAACGCAGTCTCGTAGGCCAGCAGTGAGATCTGCGTCAGCAGGCCGGCCGCGACGAGGAGGACGGCACCGGCGGAGCCGTTCCACGACGGGGCGGCCAGTGCGGCCGCCACCACTGCCGGGACGATCGCCCCCAGCCAGAACAGCCGGGCGTAGCGGCCGCGGGTGATGATGTGCGCGGCCAGGGTCGCCTGCCGGCTGGCGTGCCGGCCGGAGTACTCGATGACCAGCATCAGCAGGTGCAGTCCGGTCGAGAGCACGAAGACGCGCACGAGGAAGCCGACCGCCCCGTCGGAGAGACCCGCGAACGGCGCGACGACGAGCAGCGCCCCGGTCCCGACCATGGCGGCCTGAACCAGCAGGTGCCAGAACAACAACGGTGACTGCCACAGGTCGCGGCCCTCGGCCTGCCCGAAGAGGAATCCGGTGTAGCCGGCGACCAGCGCGCCGGAGACCAGGGCGGCCCAGGCGAGCACGGTTGCGCCCCAATCCGATCCGAGGAAGGCGGCGAGGACCCACAGGGCGGCCACCCCGCCGAATGCGGCCAGCGCGTAGGCGCCCCACACGAGCCACGAGGACCAGTTGGATCTCAGGAAGATGTAGAGAAAACGCTCCGGCCGCTTCAGGTCCCAGATCAGCAGGACTCCGGTGAGGGCCGCGCCCGCCATGGCCACTGCGGGCGCCGCGTAGTCGCCCAGCCACCCCAGGTCGATGCCGAGGAGGTGGGCCAGCCCCGCGACGGCGAGGGCGCCGGCGGCGACGGCCTTGGTCCACAGGTAGGTCGTCACGCGCCATCCCCACGGCCGGGGATGCGCGGTGTTCAGCGTGGTGCGCGCCTTCGTGGTGCGATCCCCGGGCAGGTCGGCCGCGGTCTCGCGGCGGTGCGCGTCCGGCTCGGCCCAGATGTAGGTGTCGGCGACCGGGGCGACCAGCGGATCGAGGACCGCCCGGTCGGCACCGAGATAGAAGACGTTCGGCCCGGTGTTCTGTTCCGGCGAGCGCACGGCGGTCTGCTGCGTGCTGACCAGGGTGGCGATGCCGCTGGTCGGGTCGTCGAGGTCGCCGACCCAGATCGAGTGGGTGGGGCACACCACGACGCAGGCAGGCTCCATGTCGTTGTCGACGCGGTGCGCGCACATGTTGCACTTCGCCGCGGTGTGGGTGTCCTGATCGATGTAGATGGCGTCGTAGGGGCACGCCTGCATGCAGCTCTTGCAGCCGATGCAGCGCTCGTTGTCGAAGTCGACGATTCCGTCGTCGCGCTTGAACAGCGCGCCGGTGGGGCAGATCTTCACGCACGGTGCGTCGGTGCAGTGGTTGCAGCGCATCACACCGAAAGATCTTGTGGTGTTCGGAAACTCACCCGCGTCGACGTACTTCACCCACGTGCGGAACTGGCCGAGCGGCACCTCGTGCTCGGTCTTGCAGGCGACCGTGCAGGCGTGGCAGCCGATGCACGTGCGCTGATCGATCGCGAAGCCGTAGCGCACCGTCTCACTTCTTCCGGATGAGGTAGCGGTGGACGCCGTCCTCGCTGTTGTTCTCCAGCAGTTCGTTTCCCGTGTCGGTCGCCCACGACGGGATGTCGCGTTTCGATCCGCCGTCGGTGGCCTCGACGAGCAGGATCTGCCCGGCCTCGAGCTTCTTGATCGCACGCGAGGCGAGCAGCACGGGCATCGGGCATTTCTGTCCCTTGGCGTCGACGACGACGTCGATCTGGTAGTCCACGGTCCGCTCCTGGGTTCCGAAGGGTCAGATGAAGAGGCTGATCTGGGACCTGCTCATCGCGGACAGGGCGGTGGCGGCACCGACGGGCTCGCCCACTCCCTCGAGGAGCTGGTCGCGGCGAAGGCCCAGCAGGTCCATGGTCATCTCGCACGGCCACAGGTTCACGCCCAGCTCGGTGCACATCTCGACCAGCTCGGCGGGGTGGGCCACGTTCTTCTGGCGCGCAAGTCTTTTCATCATCCAGGGCCCGGCGCCGGCCAGGTGGAGCTTCGACAGCTTCATGTGCCGCATGCCCGGCCGGTTCATGCCGGCCAGCGCCTTGGTCATCGCGTCGGTGCCGGTGATCCGGACGTCGTCGCGCACCAGGGGGAACAGTCCCCAGAAGGTGAAGAAGATCGTCGTGGACATGCCGTAGGCGGCGCCGGTGGAGCCGAGAATCAGGGTCGGCCACATTCTGTCCAGATCGCCGCTCCACGCCACGATCGTCATGCTCTCCGGGGCGTCGTCGACGTCACGCTGCGGGTTGTCCGACATGCGCCGGCCCCTTTCGTGGTTGCCGGGGAGGCCTCGTGCGGCCTTCGCGCGGAGTGTTGCGATATGTGATCCAGAACACTACATTCGTGTATGCGCATACCGCAAGATGGTTCGGAAAGTCGCCCTCCCGGTGTGCGGACCACCCGCCCGTTTCGTCCCTGGGAGGACACGTGGCCGATACCGTCACAGCGTTGGAACTGTTTCGCGAGCTCCAGGCGGGCACCGTTCCCGAGATCCTCGACATCCGCAGCACCGAGGATTTCCGGGCCGGCCGGATCGAAGGACCCCGGCCCGTTCCCACTCGCCACGTCCCGGTCTATCGGGTGATGGAAGAACTCGAGGAACAGGCCGCCGTCACGCGGGCGGGCGCCGTCGTCGTCTGCGGACAGGGCAACGGCTCCGAACTGGTCGCCGAGGAGTTCGAGACGCTGGGCCTGCGCACCCGCTCCCTCGAGGGCGGTACCGACGCGTGGAACCGGCTCCTCGTTCCCGTCGAGATCACCGGACTCCCCGGCGACGTGCGCATCTGGCAGTTCCAGCGCCCGGCGAAGGCCTGCCTGTCGTACCTCGTCGGCGTGCCCGGCGGCCGCGGCATCGTCGTCGACCCCGCCAGATCGACCGAGGCATACCTGGAACTCGCTCGAATGCAAGATGTTTCGATCGTGCACGTCGTGGACACCCACGTGCACGCGGACCATGTCAGTGGAGGCCCGGCACTGGCCGCCCGGCTCGATGCGGAGTATCACCTGCCGCCGGAGGACGCCGGCGGCATCGTCCCGTTCCCCAACCGGCCGCTGAAGGAGGGCGACGCACTCGACCTGGGGTCCACCGTCGTCCGGGCCATGACCATGCACCTGCCGGGCCACACCCCCGGCACGACGGCACTGCTGGTCAGCGATTCGGTCCTGCTCGTCGGCGACACCGTCTTCGTCCGGGGACTCGGCCGGCCCGACCTGACCGGCCGGGCCGAGGAGCTGGCGCGGGATCTGTTCCGCAGCGTGCACGACAGGCTGCGGCCCCTCGACCCGCGAACGATGATCGCCCCGGCCCACTGGTCGAGCAGCGAGGAGATCAACGCCGAAGGACTGGTCGTCACCACATTGGAGGAGGTTTTCACCGCCACACTGCTGAACGAGCACGCCCTCGAACGCTTCGTCGAGCAGATCGTGAACTCGCTGCCCGCAGCCCCGCACACCTACGAGACGATCCGCCGCGTGAACGCCGGACAACTCGCCCCCGCCGAGGACGAGCTCGAGGTCCTCGACGTCGGCCGCAACCAATGCGCGGCAGCCACCTCGCTGAGGGCCGCCCACTGAGCGGTGCGGCCACCGACGGCACCGTCGCGCTCGCCGGGCCGGCGCCCCGCCGCGATCCGCTGCCGCCCGGCCGGCGCACCTATAATCGGCACCCGACGCTCGGTTCGGAGGGGTGATGGAACAGGACATCGCGGCACAGTTGCAGGAACTCCACGCCCGAGTCTGCAAGGCCATCGCCGACCCCAAGCGACTGCTCATCATCAACGAGCTGCGGGACGGCGAACTCAGCGTCGGTGACCTGTGCGAGGCGCTGGGCTTCAGCCAGTCCAACGCCAGCCAGCATCTGTCCGTTCTCCGCGAGCGCGGGATCGTGAACGCGCGACGTTCCGGCAACAACGTCTTCTATTCGCTGCGCAGCCGGAAGATCGTGCAGGCGGTGGACCTGCTCCGGGAATTCCTGGCCGAGGACCTGGCCGACCAGGCGATTCTGCGGGGCGCCCTCGACGGCCGGGACGTCGACCTCGGCCTCGATCTGTAGGGCGCCGTCGCGCAGGCCGATTCTCCACCGCCTCGACGGATCCGCGAATCGGGTCAGCCGCAGACCGCGCCGCTCGACGCCGAACCCACCAGCTTCGTGTACTTGGCCAGCACCCCGCGGGTGTAGCGGGGAGGCAGCGGCTCCCACCCCTGCCGGCGGGACGCGAGTTCGTCCTCGTCGACCAGCACGTCGAGGGTGCCGTTCGCGACGTCGAGGCGGATCGGGTCGCCGTCGCGGACGAAGGCGATCGGGCCACCGTCCACCGCCTCGGGAGCCACGTGCCCGACGCACAGGCCCGTCGTGCCGCCGGAGAACCGCCCGTCGGTGAGCAGCAGCACGTCCTTACCGAGGCCGGCACCCTTGATCGCGCCGGTGATGGCGAGCATCTCCCGCATTCCCGGCCCGCCCTTCGGGCCCTCGTACCGGATCACCACCACGTCTCCCGCGGTGATCGTGCCGTCCTCGAGCGCGTCCATCGCGGCACGCTCGCGCTCGAAGACCCGGGCGGTGCCCTCGAACACCGACTCGTCGAACCCGGCGGACTTCACCACCGCGCCGCCCGGGGCGAGGCTGCCCTTCAGGATCGTGATGCCCCCCGTGGGATGGATGGGTTCGCTCAGTGCGCGCAACACCTTCCCGTCCGGGTCGGGCGGGGCGATCTCGGCCAGGTTCTCGGCGACGGTCCGCCCGGTGACGGTGAGGCAGTCGCCGTGCAGCAGGCCCGCGTCGAGCAGGGTCTTCATGATCACCGGCACGCCGCCGATGCGGTCGACGTCCTGCATCACGTGCCGGCCGAACGGCTTGACGTCGGCCAGGTGCGGGACGCGCGCACCGATGCGGGAGAAGTCGTCCAGGCTCAGCTCGACCTGCGTCTCGTGCGCGATCGCGAGCAGATGCAGCACCGCGTTGGTCGACCCACCGAACGCCATCACCACGGCGATCGCGTTCTCGAACGCCTCCTTCGTGAGGATGTCGGAGGCGGTGATGCCGCGGCGCAGCAGGTTCACCACGGCCTGCCCGCTGCGGCGGGCGTACCCGTCGCGGCGGCGGTCCGTCGCCGGCGGCGCCGCGCTTCCCGGCAGCGACATGCCGAGCGCCTCGGCCGCGCTGGCCATCGTGTTCGCCGTGTACATGCCGCCGCACGCGCCCTCGCCGGGGCAGATGGCCCGCTCGATCGCGTCGACGTCCTCCCGGCTCATCAGCCCGCGGGCGCAGGCGCCGACCGCCTCGAAGGCGTCGATGATCGTCACGTCGCGTTCGGATCCGTCGGACAGCTTCGCGACGCCCGGCAGGATCGACCCCGCATACAGGAACACGGCCGCCAGGTCGAGACGCGCGGCGGCCATCAGCATTCCGGGCAGGGACTTGTCGCATCCTGCGAGCAGTACCGACCCGTCGAGCCGCTCCGCCTGCATGACCGTCTCCACGCTGTCGGCGATCACCTCCCGCGACACCAGCGAGAAGTGCATCCCCTCGTGGCCCATCGAGATGCCGTCGGAGACGGAGATCGTGCCGAACTCGAGTGGATACCCGCCGGCGGCGTGCACGCCGTCCTTGACCGCCTGCGCCAGCCGGTCCAGCGACAGGTTGCACGGGGTGATCTCGTTCCACGACGAGGCCACCCCGATCTGCGGCTTGCCCCAGTCGTCGTCGCCCATGCCGACCGCGCGGAGCATGCCGCGCGCCGCGGTCTTCTCGAGGCCGTCGGTGACGTCGCGGCTGCGGGGCTTGATGTCCGGCTCGGTCGCGCTGCTCGCCTCCGGCTCGGTCGGCGTGCTCGCCTCCGGCGCGGTCGCGCTGCTCGCCTCCGGCTCGGTCGGCGTGCTCATCGCGTTCCTCCCGGTCGGGGATCACGCCCGGTCAGCGCCAGCAACCGGTCCTGCACGGCCGCGTCGTCGGGCACCGGCACGGGCGGCGCGAACAGCCCGCTCGCGGCCAGCATGTCCCGCTGCGGTTGTATGTCCTCCCACACGGCCGCCACCAGGTCGGGATCGAGGCGCTCGTCGGCCCCCACGGCCCGGGCCAGGTCCCACGTGTGGATCGCGATGTCCGCGACCTGCTGCCGCAGATAGTCGCGGACGGGCACCATCCCGTAGGACAGGTGCACCTGCTTGTCCGGGTCGGTGGACGCCCACGCGACGGAGGCGTCGACGGCGTGCCGGTCCCATTCGGCGGACAGGTCGTCGCCGAGCGGGTCGAGTTCGGCCTCCGCCTCGGCGATCGTCCTGCCGGCGAGCAGCGGCGGCACCCACCGTTGCTCGTCCACGACGTGCCGGACCAGGGTGGCGACGTCCCATTCGGTGTCGGGGGTGGGGGCGGACCAGTCGGTGACCGCCGAGAGCCGGCTCTCGAAACCTTGCCGGGCGATGTGCTGCAGTTCGAGCCAGTCGTACGACATGGATTCAGACTAGGCGGGCCGTGGCGGCGGCACCGGGTTTCCCGGCGTGCGGCGGCCCGCGATGTTCGGAAGGATCGGTGTCGCCGCACCTGGTGCGGTCCCCCGATCGTCCGGACAGTACTGGAGAAGTCATGCCCGTCCCCACCGTCGAGCTCGCCCCCGGCCTGACCGTCAGCGCACAGGGATACGGCGCGATGTCGGTCTCGCCCGCCTACGGCCCCGTCGATCTCGACGAGGCCTTGGCGACGCTGCATCACGCCGTCGACCTGGGGGTCACGTTCGTCGATACCGCGAACGTCTACGGCGACGGCACCAGCGAACGGGTCGTCGGGAAGCTGCTGCAGGACCGCGGCGACGAGGTGCAGGTGGCCACGAAGTTCGGGCTCGTCGGCGCGCTGGGCAGCGGTAATCGCGGCATCGACGGCCGTCCCGAGTACGCGAAGAAGGCCCTCGACGAGTCCCTCGGCCGGCTCGGGGTGGACCGCGTCGACCTGTACTACCTGCACCGCGTGGACCCGGACGTGCCCATCGAGGACACGGTCGGCGCGTTGGCCGAGCTGGTGCAGGCCGGCAAGATCCGGCACATCGGGTTGTCCGAGGCCACCGGCGACGAGCTGCGCCGCGCGCACGCCGTGCACCCGATCGCCGCGATCCAGTCCGAGTGGAGCATCGTCTCCCGGGACGTCGAGAAGAACGTCGTGCCGACCGCCGCCGAGCTGGGCATCGGCTTCGTGCCGTACTCGCCGGTCAGCCGAGGTCTGCTCACCGACGCCTTCGATGCCGCCCGGATCGGGGAGAAGGACCTGCGCCGGCGCTTCCCCCGATTCGACGCCGACGCGCTGCCCGCGAACCTGCAGGTGCGTGCCGCGGTGCGCGCGGTGGCCGACGAGGTGGGCGCGACGATCGCGCAGCTGGCGCTGGCGTGGCTCGACGCCAAGGCGCGGCAGTTCGGGCTGCCGTCGGTGGCGATCCCGGGCAGCCGCTCCGCCGCGCGGGTCACCGAGAATGCCGGCGCGCTCGACGTGCGTCTCACCGACGAGCACGTCGCCAGGCTCGACACCCTCGCCGACGCGGTCGTGGGTGGGCGGGCCGCGGACCCGACCTGGGTGTCGTGGGGCCGGGAGTGACTACCGGCGGGTAGTCGCGTCGCCGCGTAGGGTCGTTTCATCATGAAACGGGTTTGGTGGGTGTGGGGCGTGGGTGTCCTCGCCTATGTCGTGGCCGTCATGCATCGCACGTCGTTCGGCGTTTCCGGACTCGCCGCGACCGAACGCTTCGACATCACCCCGGCCGTGCTGTCGGGCTTCGTGGTCCTGCAGATCGTGGTGTACGCGAGCATGCAGATCCCGGCCGGGGTGCTGCTCGACCGGTTCGGTTCCCGGGTGATGATCGCCTCGGGTGCGGCGATCATGGCGGTGGCGCAGCTGGTGCTGGCGTTCACCGAGTCCCTGCCCGCCGCCTATGCGGCCCGCGTCTTCGTCGGGGCGGGCGACGCGCTGACCTTCATCTCGGTGCTGCGGCTGGTGCCGGTGTGGTTCGACACGCGGCGGGTGCCGCTGGTGTCGCAGCTGACCGGCATCCTGGGGCAGCTGGGTCAGGTGCTCTCGGCGCTGCCCTTCGTGCTGATCCTGGGCGGAGCGGGGTGGAGCGCGGCGTTCGCGAGCGCCGCGGCGCTCGGCGTGCTCGCCTGCGTGCTCGCGGTCGCAGTGGTGCGCGACGCGCCGCCGGGGGTGGTCGTGCGGACCGAGGCTGCCGGGATGCGGCAGGTGCTCGGGCAGATCGGGGTGGTGTGGCGCAGACCGGGCACACGGCTCGGCTTCTTCACCCACATGGGCACCCAATTCTCCATCACCACGTTCGCGTTGCTGTGGGGCGTGCCGTACCTCCAGTCCGCGCAGGGCCTGTCCGCGGCGGCCGCCGGTTCGCTGCTCACCCTCTCCGTGGTCTCGGCGATCGCGGCCGGCCCGGTGCTCGGGATCCTCAGCGGCCGGTTCCCGCTGCACCGATCGTGGCTGGTGCTGTCGATCATGGTGAGCAACGCCGCGATGTGGACGGTCGTGCTGCTGTTGCCGGCGCCGGCCCCGATGTGGCTGCTCGTCCTCCTGATCGTGACCATCTCGGTGGGCGGACCCGGGTCTATGATCGGATTCGACTATGCGCGGACATTCAACCCGAGCACCGCGCTCGGCACCGCCCAGGGCATGGTCAACATCGGCGGATTCCTGGCGTCCCTGCTGGTGATCCAGGCGATGGGGTTGATCCTGCAGCGTCTCGGCGGCTACACCTTCGAGGCGTTCCGGGTCGCCTGGCTGGCGCAGTATCCCGTGTGGGTCGTGGCGATCATCGGGGTGCTCGTCACCCGCGGCAAGGCCCGCCGCGAGGCGGGCGTGTCGCCGCGGACGCTGCGGCAGGTGCTGCGCGACGGTCGTCGCGCGGGGCCGGCGAATTCGCAGACGCGGATCGAGGAGGCTGGCGATGACGGGGAGCGGACCCGGGCGGACTGACATCCTCCGGCGGGATCTGGCTCGGTTCCTGAAGACCTGCGGGTTCGGTGTCGAAGAGTTGCGGACGAAGATCGACATCGTCCGCAGCGAGTTCGCCGACACCCACGGTTACGATCCCGTCGAGCATGCCGAAACGTGGCTGACCACGCCCGACTCGGTCCTGGACGAGGCCGATCCGCCGCTGCGGGTCGAGGACCTCGGGCGGGACGTCGCCGGGATCCGGCTCACGTGCGCCGTCACCGCCGACGTGTACCGCGTACGGGACCTGCTCGTCGCCCGGCGGGACGTGCGGGTGATCGAGGCGAGGGACTACATCAGGCGCGCCGGCCCGGACGGGTACCGCGGGCTGTGCCTCGTCGTGGAGGTGCCGGTGGCGTCGACCGGCCGGGTGCGGACCGTGTACGTGGAGGTGCAGATCCGCACCGGGGTCATGGAGTCGTGGGAGAGCGTGGCGACGCGGCTGCGCACCGAGTTCGACGGTCACGTCCCGCGGGAGATGCTCGACGAACTGCGCGCCGCCGCGGAGAGCGCCCGGGATCTCGACTCGCGGATCGGCGCGTTGCAGCGGCACGTGGAGGAGCGGTCCGAGGCGGACCGGGACGCACCTCCGGCGTAGGTCCGCTCGCCCGGCGTGGCCGCGCGCGGACGGCACCGATGCGCGCGGGGGATCACGGATACGACGAACCCCGCCGCGAGCGCGTCGCGACGGGGTTCGTGCTGCGGGGCTCAGTTGTAGCTGTAGAAGCCCTGGCCGGTCTTGCGGCCGAGGCGGCCGGCGTCGACCATGCGGCGCAGCAGCGCCGGGGGCGCGTAGTGCGGCTCGGCGAACTCGTCGTACAGCGACTGGGCGGCGTTGAGGGTGACGTCGAGACCGACGGTGTCGATGAGGGTGAGCGGGCCCATCGGGTAGCCGCAGCCGCCCTTCATCGCGGCGTCGATGTCTTCCTTCGTCGCGTAGCCCGACTCGAGCATCCGCACGGCGGACGTCAGGTACGGGATCAGCAGCGCGTTGACGATGAAGCCGGCGCGGTCGCCCGCGCGGACCGTCATCTTGCCGAGGGTGTTCTTGACGTAGTCGAAGACGGCGTTCGCCGTCTCCTCCTCGGTGGTCAGCGCCGAGATGATCTCCACCAGCGGCATCACCGGCACCGGGTTGAAGAAGTGCACACCCACGACCTGTCCCGGGCGCGACGTCGCCTGGGCCATCTTGATCACCGGGAGCGACGACGTGTTGGTCGCCAGGATGCCGGAGGGCTTCACGACCGCGTCGAGCTTGGTGAAGATGTCGACCTTGAGCGACTCGATCTCGGGTGCCGCCTCGATGACGAGATCACGGTCGGCGAGATCGGCGACATCGGTGGTGACCCGAACCCGCGCGATCGCGGCGTCGGCCTCCTCCTGCGTGATCTTGCCGCGGGCGACGCCCTTGCCGATCGAGCCGGAGACGCGCTTGCGGGCCGCGTCGGCGAACTCCTCGCTGGTCTCGAGCACGATCACGTCGCTGCCGGCCTTGGCGCACACCTCGGCGATGCCGGCCCCCATCGTGCCGCCACCGACTACACCGATCAATTCCACTGCCACGGGAGATTCTCCTCGATACGAAGGTTGGACCAGGGTGAACTTACTGCCGCCGCGTCAGCGGAGCAGCGCGCGGGACATGACGACCCGCTGGATCTGGTTGGTGCCCTCGTAGATCTGGGTGATCTTGGCGTCGCGCATCATCCGCTCGACCGGGAAGTCGGTGGTGTAGCCGGCACCGCCGAACAGCTGCACGGCGTCCGTGGTGACCTCCATCGCGACGTCGGAGGCGAAGCACTTGGCGGCGGAGGAGATGAAGCCCAGGTTCGGCTCCCCGCGCTCGGCGCGCGCCGCGGAGGTGTACACCATCAGGCGTGCCGCCTCGACCTTCATGGCCATGTCGGCCAGCATGAACTGCACACCCTGGAAGTCGGAGATCGGCTTGCCGAACTGCTTGCGGTCCTTGGTGTAGGCGATCGCCGCGTCGAGCGCACCCTGCGCGAGGCCGACCGCCTGCGCGCCGATGGTGGGGCGGGTGTGGTCGAGGGTCGCGAGGGCGGTCTTGAAGCCGGTGCCGGGCTCGCCGATGATGCGGTCGCCGGGGATGCGGCAGTTCTCGAAGTACAGCTCGGCGGTCGGGGAGCCCTTGATGCCGAGCTTCTTCTCCTTGGGGCCGACGACGAAGCCCTCGTCGTCCTTGTGGACCATGAAGGCGGAGATGCCGTTGGCGCCCTTGTCGGGGTCGGTGACGGCCATGACGGTGTACCAGCTGGACTTGCCGCCGTTGGTGATCCAGCACTTGGAGCCGTTGAGGATCCAGTCGTCGCCGTCGGCCTTGGCGCGGGTACGCATGCCCGCGGCGTCGGAGCCGGCCTCCCGCTCGGACAGCGCGTAGGACGCCATGTCGCCCTTGACCAGGTCGGGCAGGACCTTCTGCTTGAGTTCCTCGGAGCCGGACAGGATCAGGCCCATGGTGCCGAGCTTGTTCACGGCCGGGATCAGCGAGGACGAACCGCAGACGCGGGCGACCTCCTCGATGACGATGCAGGTGGCGACCGAGTCGGCGCCGTCGCCGCCGTACTCCGTGGGGACGTGGATCGCGTTCAGGCCGGACTTGTTGAGGGCGTCGAGGGCCTCCTGCGGGAAGCGGGAGTTCTCGTCGACGTCCTTGGCGTAGGGCGCGATCTCCTTTTCGGCCAGCGCGCGGATGGCGGCGCGGAGCTCATCGTGCTCCTCGCCCAGCTTGAACAGACCGAACTCCGGGTTGAAGGCCATGACGGCGGACTCCTATCGGCACGCAGTGCCAGTTCTTGTTTGGGTGTCGCATCCATCCTACTGAGTGGAGGGCTCGCGACGTCACGAAATCGGTTCCAGTGAACCACGGCACTCAGTGCCACGTCAATGGGGTGGTGGATCGTCGGCCACCCCATTGACGTCAGTCCGACGCCGCCTCGAGCTGCGCCTGCACCTGGCGGGCGACCTCCGCGGGCGACGTGCCCGGGGGATAGGTCACCACCGTGATCGCGCGCTCGGCGTCCCGCGCCGGACCGACGGCCGGCGCGGCGCTCTGCCCCGGTGCGACACCGAACGAGCGCCGCACCTCGAGCAGCGCGCGGCGCAGTTCCTCAGCCGTCGCGGACTCGTCGCCGCGGATCATCGCGCGCAGCAGGAAGTTGTGCGTCGCGGTCATCGCGGCCGCGAAGCTGACGATCCGCACCCCCGACTCCGACGGCACCGCCGAGCGCAGGTAGTCGGTGAACAGGCGCTCGTAGCGGTACGTCGTGACCAGCTCCCGCTCGCGCAGCGCAGGCACCCGCTGCACCACGCGATACCGCCACACCGCAAGCTCCCGCTTGTCCCGGAAGTGCCCGAACACCAGCTCGGCGGCCTCGGCGGCGGCCGCCCACGGATCGTCGAAGTTCCCCGACAGATAGTGTCCGACCTGCTCGAGCAGCGATTCGTGATCGGCGAAGATCACGTCCTCCTTCGAGCGGAACTGCCGGAAGAAGGTCCGTCGCGACACTCCCGCGGCCGACGCGATCTGCTCGACGGTGGTCGACTCGTAGCCGTACTCGGAGAACAGGCGGATCGCCTGCGTCACCACGTGCACCCGGAACTGGGCGGGATCGGGGCCGGTCGCGTCGATGCGGCGGGCGGAGTCGGGACCGAGTGCCATGGTTCTCAGTATCCAATCCGCGGTATCGAAGTCGAAACGGCCGCGCCGCCGGACCCGGCGGCGCGGCCGGCGTCAGGCCTGCGCCGAGTGCGCGGCCCGCAGCTCGAACTTGAGGATCTTGCCGGTCGGCGTCCGCGGCAGATCCAGCGGGAACACGATCTCCCGCGGCACCTTGTACCCGGCGAGCAACGTGCGCGTGTAGGAGATCAGCTCCTCGGCCGTCACGGTCTCGCCCTTCTTCAGGATCACGAACGCCTTGGGACGCTCGCCCCACTTCTCGTCGGGCACGCCCACCACCGCGACGTCCAGCACGGCCGGGTGGCTGACGATGGCCTGCTCGACCTCCACGGTGGAGATGTTCTCGCCGCCGGAGATGATGATGTCCTTGGCGCGGTCCTTGAGCTGGATGTATCCGTCCGGGTACATCACGCCCAGATCGCCGGTGTGGAACCAGCCGCCCTTGAACGCCTCCGCCGTGGCCTCCGGATCCTTGAAGTACCCGGCCATGACGTTGTTGCCGCGCAGCACGATCTCGCCCATCGTCTGCCCGTCCGCGGGCACGTCGTTCATGTTCGCGTCGACGACCCGTGCGTTCTCCGCCTGCAGCATGCCCACGCCCTGCCGCGACAGGAGCGCCGCGCGTTCCTCGGCGGGCTTGTCGTCCCACGAGTCCTGGTATTCGCAGATCGTGTACGGCCCGTAGACCTCGGTGAGGCCGTACACGTGCACGACGGTCACGCCGATCGCCTCGAGCTGCGCGATCACCGTCGGCGACGGGGGCGCGCCCGCCGTGGTGATCCGCAGCGGCCGGTCCAGCCGGTGGGCCTGCGGGGCCTCGGCGATGGTCGAGCACACCGCCGGGGCGCCGCAGAGGTTGGTCACGCCCAGGTTGTCGATGGCGTCCCAGATCGCGTCCGCCCGCACGGCCCGCAGGCAGATGTGCGTGCCGGCGGCCGCCGTCACGGCCCACGGCGTGCACCAGCCGTTGCAGTGGAACATCGGCAGGGTCCACAGGTACTGCGTCTTCCCGTCGAACCCGTTGTGGAACGTCTCGCCGAAGGAATTGAGGTAGGCGCCGCGGTGCGTGTACATCACGCCCTTCGGCTTGCCGGTGGTGCCCGACGTGTAGTTCAGGGTGATCACCTGCTCCTCGTCGTCGACGCCCCAGTGCAGCGGGGTGTCGTCGAGGTCGTCGGCGGCGGCGAGGAACTCGTCGTACCGGGTGGTGACGATCCCGGCCGGCACGTCGGGGTACGGGACCGTCGAATCCGGCACCTCCACGACCGCCGTCAGCGACGGCACGCCGGCCGTGACACCGGCGACCGACCCCACGAACTCCGAGTCGACGAACAGCAGCGACGCCTCGGCGTGCCCGAGGATGTACTCGAGCTCAGGCCCGGCGAGCCGGGAGTTCAGCGCGATCAGCACGCCCCCGGCGAGCGGCACCGCGAAGTGCGCGATGAGCAGTTCCGGCACGTTCGGCGCCAGGAAGGCCACCCGGTCACCCGGCTGGATCCGGCTGCGCAGGACCCGGGCCAGGCGCTGCGCCTCGTCGGCGAACTGCGCGTACGTGTATCGGCGGTCGCCGTGGACGATCGCGGTGCGGTCGGGGAACACGGACGACGAACGCTCGAGGAACCGCAGGGGGCTGAGCGGGGTGTGGTTCGCCGTTCGGGCGGTGGGGACGGACGTGGGGGTGGGCACGGATACCTCCGGGACTTCGGCACTCGGTCGGTGTACGCCATTGTGATCGCTGCAACACCGGAACGGGTGGAGGTTATGAGTCACGACAGATTCCCCGCTACCCTCCGAAGTGGGTATTCGCGGTCTCGGAGGTGGTTCCGGTGAGGTCTGTGTCGACGAACCCAGCGTCGACGAGCACGGCGTCGACGAACCCGGCGTCGGCAAGGGTCGGGACGCCGAATGTTGCGGCGACGCGCCAGGGCCCGCACGCGCACCTGCGGCCGAGCGACGAGGACGCCCTGCGCGCCGAGCTGCGGCAGCTGCAGATCTCGACCGGGATGCCCGTGCTGTTCGGTGGCACCGTGCACGGCGGGGACATGCTGCTGTCCGGTTTCGTCGGCACCCGCAGCGGCATCCTCCGCGACCTGGTGATCAGCTCCGAGTGCGGGCTCGGCGGCAAGGTGGTCGCCGAGCAGCGGCCCGGTGCGGTGTCGGACTACTTCAACTCCCCCCAGATCTCCCACGAGTACGACCGGGAGGTCGCGGGGGAGGGCATCGAGTCGCTGCTCGCCGTGCCGGTGGTGGTGCGCCGCCGCACCCGCGCCGCCCTGTACGGGGGCCTGCGGACCAGCCTGCCGATCGGCGACGTGGTCGTCGAGCAGGTGATGCGGTCGGCCCGCAGGCTCGCCCGCGAGATCGAGATCCGGGACGAGGTGGACCGGCGGGTCGCCCTCATCGACAACGCCCGCGCCGCCGCCCCGTCCGCAGTGTCCGCGTCGGTGTCGGAGGGCATCACCGAGAGCTACCTGGCCCTGCGGGAGATCGCGGCACAGACGTCCGACCCGGGGATCGAAGCGCGCCTGCGGGAGGTCGAGGAGAAGCTGCGGACGCTGACCGGCGGGGCGGCCACACCGACGGTGCGGCTCTCGGCGCGGGAACGGGATGTGCTGGCGTACGTGGCGCTCGGGTGCCGCAACGCCGAGATCGCCGAGCGGCTGTCGCTGAGCGTGGAGACCGTCAAGAGCTACATGCGCAATCTGATGGGCAAGCTCGAGGTGGGCAGCCGGCACGAGGCGGTCGTCGAGGCCCGTCGGCAGGGCCTGCTGCCCTAGCAGGGCTTTGTCACAGCCCACCTGCGGAGCGGACCGGGGCGGATTCCCGGCTCGGCGCCAGCCGGTAGCGGTGGGCAGCGCCGACATCGGATGGGTTTCTTCAGCAGATCTTCACCGGATCTCGTGCTGGGCTACAGCGGTGGGCACCTACGGTGAGTGCGCCCGCCACAACCGCGGTGGAAGAAGGCGCCGGTGGCGCGTGCACGCCTTCGAGTGTCCGAGGTGAGAGATGGCTGCATCCGAGTCCGGTTCCCCGGAGTCCACGGCCGATTCGGCGCAGTCGTCGTTGCTGGCGGCTGATGGGATCGAGAAGAGCTTCGGTCGCGGCTGGTGGCCGCGACGGCACCGCACCCCGGTGTTGCGCGGGGCGGACCTGGTGCTGCGCCCCGGGGAGGTTGTCGGGCTGGCGGGGGAGAACGGCTCGGGCAAGTCGACGCTGATGAAGATTCTCGTCGGGGACCTGCGGGCCGATGCCGGCAGTGTGCGCCGTCCGCGGCGGCTGGGCTACTGCCCGCAACAGCCGGTGGTCTACGAACGGCTCACGTGCGACGAGCACTTCGAGTTGTTCGGTCGGGCGTACCGGATGAGCCCGGAGGTTGCGCACCGCTCCCGCGGCCACCTGTACGCCACGTTGGGGTTCGACCGCTACGCCGGCACCCGTGCCGACCGGTTGTCGGGCGGGACGCTGGCGAAATTGAACCTGGGGCTGGCGCTGCTGGCCGATCCGGAGGTGTTGCTGCTGGACGAGCCGTATGCCGGGTTCGACTGGGATACCTATCTGCGGTTCTGGGAGATCGTGGCGCAGCGTCGGCAGGCGGGCCGCTCGGTGTTGATCATCAGTCATTTCGTGGCGGACGAGCAGCGGTTCGATCGCATCGTCGATCTGCGGGAGGGCCGGACGGTGCCGCGATGAGCCTCGCCCCCACGATGAGCCTCGCCCCCACCGTGCGGTCGGCGGTCGGCGACGTCCGGGCGCTGATCGGCCGGTTCCTGGCCGACTATGTCCGCAACCCGGTGAACCTGCTGGTGCTGGTGATTGTGCCTGTGGTGTTCGTGATCGTCGCGGCTGGAGCGATGGCCGATGCGGCCAGGCTGCTCGGTGGCGCGGGTGGACCGGCGGTGGAAACGGCGACGGCCGGGTGGGCGGCGGGTTTCCTGGCCGGGATCGCGATGTACTTCCAGATCAATGCCGCCCGGGCGGCGGACCGGCGGCTGGTGTCGGCGGGCCTGGCGACAGGGCGGCTGGTGCTGGCCCGGCTCGGCACCGGCCTGGTGTTGGCGGTGCTGGTCTCGGCGGTGGCGTTGCTGGCGCTGGCGATGCGTGTCGGCATCGATGCTCCGGTGCGGGTGACGGTGGGCACGGTGATGTTCGCGATGATCTACCTGGCGATCGGGGCGGTGGTCGGCGCACTGGTGCCCAATCCGGTCAACGGCACCGTGCTGATCCTGTTCGTCTGGATCGTCGACGTGTTCTTCGGGCCGGCGATCGGTTCGGCGGAGCGGGTGGCCACCCGCGGGTTTCCCACCCATTTCGTGACGCTGTGGATGGTGGATGTGCCCTCCCGCCACGGCGGAAAGGTCGGGGACCTGGGATGGGCACTGGTGTGGATGGCCGGGGCTCTCCTCGTCGGGGCGGTGGTGGTCACCGCCACGGTCGGCGGGGTGCGCCGCAGCGGTGGGCTCAGCGGCCGGGCCGGGCGGGCGGATCGGTTCGCGGTGGGGCTGGACATGGGGTTGCGGGACTGGCGCCGCAACCCGGTGCTGTGGGTGCTGCTGGTGGTGGTGCCGATCGTGTTCATCGCGTTGTCGAAGGCGATGACCGTCCCCGAGTTCGGGATGTTCTCCCTGGTCGAGGACGGACGAACGGTGACGGAGGTGTTCTGGCTGCCGGACGTGCATGCCGGGACCATGACTCCGATCGCCATTGCGTCGCTGTCGGCGCTGGCCGGGTTGTTCGTGGTACTCGATGCGCGCAGCGGTGATCGGCGACTGTCGCTGGCCGGCTTCGGTGCCGGGGTGCTGCTGGCGGTCCGGTTGACGGTGATCGCGGTGGCGGCGGTGGTGGTGACCGCCTCGTCGTTGCTGGTCACCGCCACGGTGTTCGATGCGCGTCAGTGGGGCCTGTACGCGGCCGGGAACCTGCTGCTGGCGTTGACCTACGGGCTGGTGGGGGTGTGTCTGGGACCGTTGTTCGGGCGGGTGGGCGGGGTATTCATCGCGTTCTTGGTGCCGTTCGTGGATCTGGGAATCGGGCAGAGCCCGATGCTGCGGCCGCAGCCGTCGCAGTGGGCGCAGACGCTCCCCGGCTACGGCGCGACCCGGATGATCCTCGACGGCGGGCTGACCGACAGTTTCGACGCCGCCGGGCCGTTGCTGGCTGCGCTGGGGTGGCTGGTCGGGCTCACTGCGGTGGCGGCCTGGTTGTTCCACCGGGCCCCGGCGAGCCCGCCGCGGCCCGGCGCCGGGCTCTGAACCACCCGGAGGTCAGTACTTGGCGACGGTGAGCAGCGCGACCGTGTCGGCGACGGCGTCGATCCGGTGCCGGGTGCGGGGTAAGGCGATCAGGTCCCCGCTGCGTCCGTCCCAGCTCGTCCGGTCGGCGACGACACGGATGCGCCCGCGCAGGATGTACACCGTGGCCTCACCGGGACTGACGTGCTCGGCCATGGACTGTCCGGCCTGCAACGCCACGAGAGTCTGCCGCAGCACGTGTTCGTGCCCGCCGTAGACGGTCTCGGCGCTGCGGCCGCTGGGCGCGGCGGCGGCATGCGCGGCCAGGTGCCGGGCGAGCGCATCGAGCGCAAGCTTCTTCATCGCCGCTCCCGGGGACCGGTGCCGGCGTGCACGGCACCCCGCGGAGGGGTGGTGCGCGCGCTGCTGCGGGCGCCTGCGGCGGTGGGCAGGTGCACGGTGAATCGGGCGCCGGTTCCGGCTCCGCCGCTGGAGGCGGTCAGCGTACCGCCGTGGGCTTCGACCAGGGCGCGGGCGATGGTCAATCCGATGCCGCTGCCGCCTTCTTGCCGTCGGCGGGCGGGGTCGGCACGGTAGAACCGGTCGAACAGATGACTCAGGTGCTCGGCGGCGATGCCGTCGCCGGTGTCGGTGACGGTGATCCCGGCTTCTCCGTCGACGGCGGTGGTGGCGACGGTGACCGTGCCCCCGGCGGGGGTGTGCCGCAGGGCGTTGTCGAGCAGATTGCCCAGCACCTGCCCGATCCGGTCCGGGTCGACCGTGACCGCGGCGGGGTGCTCGACGTCTTCGACCAGGGCGACGCCCTTGGCGGCGTAGCGGTCGGCGGCGACGCGGACCGCGGCGTCGACGAGGGTGCGGGTGTCGGTGGGCACGGGCGTGACGGACAGCCGGCCCTCTTCGGCGCGCGAGACCGCGCCCATGTCCTCGGCGAGCCGCCCGAGCCGGGCGGTGCTCGACCGCAGGACCGCGAGGGTCTCGGCGTCGGGAACCCGGATGCCGTCTTCGAGGGCCTCGAGGTGGGCATCGAGAGTGGCCAGCGGGGTGCGCATCTCGTGCGCGAGATCCGAGAGCATGCGCCGCCGGGTGGTTTCGACCGAGTCCAGCCGATCGGCGAGCTGGTTGAACGTCTCGGCGAGCTGGTCGAATTCGTGCCCGAGACCGGGTCCGGGCAGACGCACGCCGTAGTGGCCGCCGGCGATCTCGGTGGCCGAGGCGGCCACGCCGGTGACCGAGCGCTGCACCCTGCGGGTGAAGTACCAGCTCACCGCCAGCGCCATCAGCGCCGAGACCACCAGCGCGATGGCCAGCGAGATGATCATCGCCGAAGTGAACGCCTCCTCCACATGCGCCGCCTCGGTCGAGACGTGCTCGATACCTGCCTGCTCGAGGTGGTTGTGGAACAGTCCCGGGGCGACGGCGGCGGCCACCAGCCAGGCGCTGATCGCGCCGCCGACGACGACGATCGCCTGCGCGGCCAGTAGCCGGCTGCCGAATCCGACACTGCGGCGCCCGGGCCTCCGCCCTGCTGCCGCCCGTGGGGGTGGTGTGGTCACTGCCCGGCTCCCATGCGGTATCCGACCCCGCGCACGGTGCGCACGAAGACCCCGCGGGTGGCGTCGTCGCCGAGTTTGCGGCGCAGGTGCCCGATGTGCACGTCGACCAGGTGTTCGTCGCCGACCCAGCTCGGGCCCCACACCGCGGTGATGAGCTGCGCCCGGGTGAACACCATGTTGGGGTGTGCGGACAGCGCGGCGAGGAGGTCGAATTCGGTGCGGGTCAAGGCGATCGGGGTACCGTCGACCCACACCTCGCGGCCGGCCGCATCGAGGGTCAACGACCCGAACGTACGGCGGCCGGTATCGGTGCCGGACTGCGCGGGGGTGCGGCCGTCCCCGGTCGAGGGTCGGGGGCGCCGCAACATGGCCTGGATGCGGGCGATGAGTTCACGCGGACTGAAGGGTTTGGTCATGTAGTCGTCGGCGCCGACCGACAGGCCGACCAGGGTGTCGATCTCGTCGGCGCGGGCGGTGAGCATGACGACGTAGGCGTCGGAGAACGTGCGCAGCTGCCGGCACACCTCGATCCCGTCCAGGTGCGGCAACCCCAGATCGAGCACCACGACATCCGGATCGACCTGCCGGGCGCGCTCGACGGCGTCGAGCCCGTCGTGCACGAGCGTGACCTCGCAGCCGGCGCGTTCGAGGTAGGTGCCCACAACCCGGGCCAGCGCCACTTCGTCTTCGACCACCAGCGCCCGCAGGCCGCTCGGGGGGACCGCTGCGCTCGAGGCAGAGGCGGGGACGAGCTGATCGGAACCGGAGGCCATGTCCCATCGTGACCGCCGCGGCGGGCCGGTGGCGACGTTCTTCAGCGAACCTTCATCGAACGCCAACCCGCGGCGTCGGGTAACGGGCCCAGACTCGGATCCGGGCCTTTCGAGGAAAGGAGCGGCCGTGATGTGGGGATCGGGCGCAGTGGGCTGGGCCGGCTGGATGGTGATGGCGCTGACGATGATCGGTTTCTGGGCGTTGGTGGCCTTCGGCATCGCCGCGCTGTTCCGCACCGGTCACCGCACCGGCACCCCGCCACCGCCGGCCGATCCGCTGCGCGTCCTCGACGACCGTTTCGCACGGGGCGAGATCGACGCCGACGAGTACCAAGCCCGGCGGCGGGCGCTGCGTCCCTATCGGTGAGCGGCGCCGACCTCGTGTCGTCCGTTGTCGTCCCAACGTTTCCAGGAGATGTGTGTGGTGCAGATGTCCCGCCGTATGTTTCTGCTCGGTGCGTCCGCGGCCGCCGGGGCGATGGCCCTCGGTGGGCCGGTCGGCTGCGCCCGCCCCGGTGTAGCGGGAAATCCGGTCGGGCCGGGCGCCGAGGCGGTGCGCCGGCTCGAGGCCCAACGCCGTACCACCGGGCAGGCGGTGGTCGCCGCGCAGGTGACGGCGCGGCCTGTGCAGGTCGACCTCGGCGGTACGGTGGTCTCGACCTGGGGCTATGGTGACACGCTGCCCGGTCCGCTGCTGCGGGCCCGGGCCGGGGATCTGCTGCAGGTGCGGGTCGACAACCGACTCGAGGCCGACACCAGCATCCACTTCCACGGCATCGCGATGAGCAACGACATGGACGGGGTACCGGGGCTCACGCAGGAGCCCATCGTCGCCGGGGAGTCGTTCACCTACGAATTCACGCCCCCGCATCCGGGCACCTACTTCTACCACTCGCATACCGGGCTGCAGCTCGACCGCGGCCTGTACGGGGTGGTGGTGATCGACGACCCGGCCGAGCCCGGCGGCTACGACGACGAATGGGTCGTCGTGCTCGACGACTGGGTCGACGGCACCGGCCGCACCCCCGACGATGTCGCCCGCGAACTCGGCATGCCGGCCCCCGGCCGGCTCGCCCCCCGCGCGGGTGGGATGGGCTCGATGATGGACCACGGCGCGATGGGCGGCATGGGCTCGATGATGGGTGCAGAGAGCATGCGCTCGGACCTGCTCGGCGGTGCCGGCGACGTGAACTACCCGTACTACCTGCTCAACGGCCGCACCCCCGTCGACCCGGTGACCCTGACCGCCGCCCCGGGGCAGCGGGTGCGGATCCGGCTGGTCAATGCCGCCTCGGACACCGCCTTCCGCGTCGGGCTCGGTGGACATGCGATGACGGTCACCCACAGTGACGGTTTCCCCGTGTCCCCCCGGAACACCGACGCGGTGCTGATCGGTATGGGCGAACGGTTCGATGTGCTGGTCACCCTCGCCGACGGGGTGTTCCCGCTCTACGCCGCCGCCGAAGGCAAACCCGGCCACGCGGTGGCCGTCGTGCGCACCGCCGCCGGGACGGCCACCACCGATACCCGGCCCGGCGAGCTGGATCGGCGGGTGCTGCTCGGCACCGCCCTGTCCCCGGCCGAGCAGGTGCGGTTGCCCCGACGATCCCACGACAACTACCTGAGCGTCGACATGGGCGGCACGATGGCCCCGTACCGGTGGATGCTCAACGGCGCCACCTTCCCCGACACCGCGCCGCTGACCGTCGCCCAGGGACAACGGGTACGGATGCGGCTGCGGAACATGTCGGCCATGTTCCACCCGATGCACGTGCACGGACACACCTTCGCCCTGGTCGACGGCGGAGCCCGCAAGGACACCGTGACGGTGCGTCCGATGCAGACTGTGGAAATCGAGTTCGACGCCGACAACCCGGGCCAGTGGGCCCTGCACTGCCACAACGCCTACCACCAGGAAGCCGGAATGATGACGACCCTGTCCTACCGCGCCTGAGAAGACGGAGCCTGCGTGTGACGACTCCTCCCGGCGAGCACCCCGCCACCGCCGAAGCCATGAGCACCCCACCGGCGGCCGTGCCGGCCCGCAAGGGCCCGCTGGCCGCGACCTGGAACGCCGTGTCCGCGGCCCTCGGCGCGGTGATGGGGCTGGCGCCGCACGTGCTGCACCACGTCGGCCTGATCGCCGGGGCCGCGCTGGTCACCGGCGCCGGGGGCAACCTGTTGTTCTTCGCCCTCGGGGTGGTGTTCTCGATTCCGCTGCTGCGCCGGCTGTTCCGGCGGTTCCACACCTGGAAGGCCCCGGCGTTCGCCCTGGTGGTGTTCGCGGCGATGTTCTCGCTCTCGGCGTTCGTGCTCGGACCGGCTCTGACCGGCCCCTCGGCCCCGAACCCTGCGCCGGCGCCGGGACCGAGCTCGGTGCCGACCACCACCGTCCCGGCCGACCACGGCGAACACCACAGCGGCTGAGGGACTGTCACCGCAGGGCTCGGCGGTACCCGTTTCGGGGGATGCAGAGTCTTCAACAGATCTTCACCGAACCACCAGCCGAAACCCCCACCGCGGCGGGAAGAGTCATCGGCGCACGGCTCCGGTACCAACCGACCCGCACATCCGGAATCCGAGGAGGCGAGATGGCTGATCATCGCCGGGGCACTGGTACCGACGAGCACGGACCCTGACCGAGACCCGGACTTCTTCAACGGATCTTCATCCAACCACCAGAAGATGCCGGGGCGGGGCGGGGCAGACTCGGACTCGATCAGCGATGACCGTTCACCGGTGTCGGCTACCGGTACTGCGGTTCGGCGGAACCGCACTGCGTACGGGGGCGAGTAATGCGTCCCCGCTATCAGAGGGAGGGACCGGATCGAATGAACCGAACCACCGTTCTCGAAGTAGGCGGCCTGCACTGGGCGACGTCGACGCCGGTCATCGAATCGGCCCTGCTGCGCCGACCGGGAGTGACCGCGGTGGAGGCCAACGCGGTGAACCAGACCGCCACCGTCACCTACGATCCGGACCGCACGTCGGTGGCGGAGCTGTCGAAATGGGTGCGGGACTGCGGCTATCACTGCGCCGGCCGCTCGGTGCCCGAGCACGTGTGCGACCCGATGAGCGAACCGGCTCCGGGCCCGGGCACACCCGCACATCCCCCGCAGCCGGCGGCGCACGAGATGCCTGGCGGGCACACCGCGCAGGAGCTGATGGGTCACGGCGGTCACGCCGGGATGTCGATGGACGCCATGGTCCGCGACATGCGCAATCGGTTCCTGGTGGCGCTGGTGCTGTCGATCCCGATCATGTTGTGGTCGCCGATGGGTCGCGAGATGTTCGGGTTCACCGTCCCGGCGCCGTTCGGCCTGCGCGACGACGTGTTCACCTTGTTGCTGAGCCTGCCGGTGATCTTCTACTCGTCGTGGATCTTCTTCGACGGTGCCTACCGGGCCTTGAAGGCGCGGACCCTGGACATGATGGTGCTCGTCGCCGTCGCGATCGGCACCGGCTGGCTCTACAGCGTGGGCGTGACACTGACGGGCGGCGGCGAGGTGTTCTACGAGGCCGCCTCCGTGCTGGCGAGCTTCGTGCTGCTCGGGCACTGGTTCGAGATGCGCGCCCGCGGCGGCGCCAACGATGCCATCCGGACCCTGCTCGAACTCGCCCCGCCGATGGCGGTGGTACTGCGCGACGGGCAGCCGGTGGAGATCCCCACCGCCGAGGTCGTGGTCGGGGACCTGCTCCTGATCCGACCGGGGGCGAAGATCCCGGTCGACGGCACCGTCGAGACCGGCAGTTCCGAGGTCGACGAATCCATGGTCACCGGGGAGTCCCTGCCGGTGACCAAGGCCGAAGGATCCGAGGTGATCGGTGCGTCGATCAACACCACCGGCACTCTGCGGGTACGGGCGACCAAGGTCGGCTCCGACACCGCGCTCGCGCAGATCGTCGCGCTGGTGCAGGAGGCCCAGAACTCCAAGGCACCCGGCCAGCGCCTGGCCGATCGCGCCGCATTCTGGCTGGTGCTCGTCGCCCTGATCGGGGGGCTGGGCACGTTCGTGGTGTGGTGGGCGGTCGACGGGGATGTGCAGCGGGCGCTGCTGTTTGCCATCACCGTCGTGGTGATCACCTGCCCCGACGCGCTCGGGTTGGCCACCCCGACCGCGATCATGGTCGGCACCGGTCTCGGCGCCCAGCGCGGCGTGCTGTTCAAGAACGCCACCGCCCTCGAGACCTCGGCCCGCATCGACACCGTGGTGATGGACAAGACCGGCACCTTGACCAAGGGCGAGCCGGAGGTCACCGACGTCGTCGTCGACGGGCTCACCGAGGACGAGCTGCTGACCCTGGTGACGGCGGTCGAACGCGAATCCGAACATCCTCTCGCCGGTGCGATCGTGCGCTATGCCGCCGCCCGCGGCCTTCCCGCGGTGTCGTTGGAGAACTTCCGCAACGTGCCCGGACACGGTGCGGTTGCCGAGGTGGCGGGCCGGCGGGTGGCCGTCGGCAACCGCAAACTCATGGTCGCCGAGAATGTCGACTTCGGCGCGTTGATGGACCGGCGCGACGAGCTGGCTTCGACCGGCCGCACCGCGGTCCTCGTCGCTGTCGACGGCCGCGGCGTCGGGGCGATTGCCCTGGCCGACGCCGCCCGGGAGACCTCGGCCGAGGCGGTGGCGTCGCTGCACGAACTCGGCATCGAGGTGGTCATGCTCTCCGGCGACAACGTGGCCACAGCCCGCCGCATCGCCGGACAACTGGGCATCGACACCGTCATCGCCGAGGTGCTGCCCGGCGACAAGGCCGACAAGATCGCCGAACTGCAAAGAGCCGGGAAGAAGGTCGCCATGGTCGGCGACGGCGTCAACGACGCACCCGCCCTCGCGCAGGCGGATCTGGGGATCGCCATCGGTGCCGGCACCGACGTCGCGATCGAAACCGCCGATCTGGTGCTGATGCGCTCGGACCCGCTGGATGTGCCGATTGCGCTGCGCATCGGCCGGGGCACCTTGCGCAAGATGCGGCAGAATCTCGGCTGGGCGGTCGGTTACAACGTCATCGCGCTGCCGATCGCCGCCGGCGTGTTCGAGCCCGCCTTCGGGCTGGTGCTGCGCCCGGAGATCGCGGCGTTGTCGATGTCCGGCTCGAGCCTGATCGTCGCGGTCAATGCGCTGATGCTCAAGCGGCTGCGGTTGCCGTCCCCACCGCAGGAGCAGCCGGCGCCGCGCCCGGCACCGGAGCCGATCCCTACCAGCCCGCACCGCTGACCTCACCGCGGTGTCGGCGCATCCAGGGGTCGACGCCAGGGTGGGATCGGGTGGCCGGCGCGGCCGTAGGATCGGTGGTGTGGTCCTCGTGTACGAGATCGCGCTCGTGCTGGTGTCCGTGCTGATCGTCTGGTTCTCGGTCTACGTGCTGTACCGCCTGGTCACCGACGACTCCGACGGTCGCCACTACCGCCGCTGACACCGCCGCTCCTGAACCCGGCGCACCTGAGGTGGGCAGGGCGATTCGACCTGACTGCGGTCTTCACGCCCCCGGGCCGGGCCGATGGGTGTGCAGGGCGTCGAGACGGCGCCGGTACTCGTCCTCGTCGATCTCGCCGCGGGCGAAGCGCATGGCCACAATCTCTTCCGGCGTCGGGGCATAGGGCGCCGGCGGTGGTGTCGACCGGGGAGTCGCGGCGCGCACCAGCATCACGATGCCGACGATCACCAACGCCCAGAACGCCACCATCCCGACGGTCATGAGCACATAACCCCAACCGTTCATGCCGTTGCCGTACCAGAACATCATCGAAACCACCCTTCCTCGCCCTCGGTCGGCGCTACCGGACACCGGCTGTCCGACCCGGTCGGCCGCAGCACCGGCACCCCGCGTGGGGCAGCGGTGCGCGGTCCCGGTGTGTTCGCTGTCCACGGTGCCCGGCCTCGATGAGCTCTTCGCCGTCGTTTCCGTGAAGATCTGCTCAAGAACAGCGGCGATGGTCGCCCAGGCGTCCGGGTCGGTCGCCGATTGCCGGAGGGGCCGGGGCGGGAAGGGGCCGCAGCGTCCACGGTCCGGGCACGGAGCGCCGTGTGACCCCGGCTCCGGGCTCGGCGCGGTGGTTCTTCAGGAAATCTTCACCGAAAGGTCCGAGTTGTCGCCGGGTGCGGCTGCCAGGCTCGGATCCGGACGAGGTGCGGCCGGCCGGTCGGCCGCACCGCAGAGGGCGTATCACACCCGCAGTGGTCCGCGTCCCCCGCCGAGGGGTGAGGCGGGCCGGGTTTGCCGCAGCCGCTGTGGGGGATGCCTTCGCTATCGCGACCGTGGTGTCGGCCCGGTGCGTGTACACGACGGAAAGGAATGTTCTTGTGAGGAAGAAGTCTCTGGCCACCGGCGCAGTGGCGGTCGCTGCGGCGCTCACCCTGGCCGCCTGCAGCGACTCGGGCAACGATCAGGCCTCGCAGGCGAGCCCGTCGGCGACGGCGACCACCAGCGCCTCCGCCGAGACGGCCGCCGACCACAACCAGGCGGATGTGACCTTCGCCCAGCAGATGATCCCGCACCACAGCCAGGCCATCGAGATGAGCGACGTCATCCTGGCCAAGGAGGGCATCGACCCGCGGGTCACCGAACTGGCCCAGCAGATCAAGGCCGCCCAGGGCCCGGAGATCGAGCAGCTGCAGAGCTGGCTCACCGACTGGGGGCAGCCCACCATGCCCATGGGCACGACCAGCATGCCGATGGCCACTCCGAACATGCCCATGTCGTCCCCCGGGATGGAGATGCCCGGACACGACATGCCGATGCAGTCCACCACGATGCCCGGCGGCGGACAGATGGGTGGCGGCATGAGCGGGATGATGTCGGCCGAGGACATGACCGCCCTGCGCGACGCACAGGGTGTCGACGCGTCCCGCCTGTTCCTGACCCAGATGATCGAACATCACCGCGGCGCGATCGCGATGGCGCAGACCGAGGTCGACTCCGGGCAGAATTCCGACGCGGTGGCCATGGCGCGCACCATCGCCGAGACGCAGCAGCAGGAGATCACCACGATGGAGAACATTTTGTCCTCGTTGTGACCGCGAGAAAGCCGCCGCGCTCGCGCGGTCGACACGGTGGGGCCCGGCACGCGGACGTGCCGGGCCCCACCGGTCAGCGGGGAGCACCGCCCGGTCCGACCGCGTCAGTTCAGTGTGTACAAGACCTCGGCCGTGGCGGCGTAGGCGGTGTCGAACCCGGTGGCGGTCAGCGCCTCCACCTGCCCGACGAAGGCCCGCTGCTCCCAGGCGGCGCCGTCCCGGCTGCGCCAGGCGTAGCCGTCGGCATCGATGCCCCACAGCCCGTCGCCGGTGCCGGCCAGCAGCACGAGGGCGGGTGCGTCCTCGACCGGGGTGAAGGTGCGTGCCAGGTCGGTGCTGCGCTCGAGCCCGGCCGGCGTGATCGCCCACACCGCGCCCGGGGTCAGGGCCAGGGCCGCGGCCGCCACGGTGGCACCGGCGCTCCAGGTGGCGCCGGCGTCGGTGGACACCCGGATGCCGCGGGTGCCGTCGAAACCGACCACCACGGTGCCGTCCGTGGCCAGGGCGTGGAAATCCACCTCTCCGAGCAGGGACCGGTCGGTCCAGGTGCGCCCGCCGTCGTCGCTGCGGCGCAAACCCAGCGGGTTGGGGCCGGGGTTCGACGGACCCGGATGGCCCGAGGCGACCAGCACGTCGCTGCCGGACACCCCGGCCAGCCCCATCAGATCGTCGTCGGAGGTGCCGACCTCGGTGGTGGCGCCGGACGGCGCGACCGCGACCAGTCCGCTGTGGGTGCCGGCCAGGATCGTGCCGGCGGAATCGACGCTCATCCCGTGCACGTGATCGAGCGCCGGGGACAACGCAACGCGCGGTGCGGTGGCGGCGCCGGAGGGTACGGTCGCCGCGCGAGGGGTGTCGGGGGACGAGCATCCGGCCACGAGCAGGGCAGCTGCGGCCAACGCCGACACCGCGCCCGGCAGGCTCGTCCAGGTGCGCGCACGCGCCTTGAGGTCCATGGAGAACTGGTCGCGATTCATGCAGCTCGCTGCCGGAGCTGTTCGCGCACCCGCAGGCGCTCCTGCTCGGTCAGCACGATCGTCAGCGGCGACAGGTTCCGCATCTCCGCTCCTCTCACACTCGACAGACCGAGTGCCCTCAGTGTAGGGGGACGGTAGCGGTCGAGAGCACGCGAGATTCGGGCAACCCCCGGCACCGGAGCCTGGGGCGCCGCCCGGCGGCGACGACGCGCCTGCTGCGGGCACACCCGATACGGCCCCGGCAACAAGAGCGCCACCGGAGGGGAAGACCCCGGCGCCGCACCCGCAAGCCCCACCCTGCCGCGCCCGGCCGACGGCGGGCACTGGGGCGGGACCGGGCGGTCCGTCGCCCCGACCGCCGGGGTGATCACCTCCACCTTCGGGGACGGGCGGGGACACGGAGGCATCGACATCGCCAATACCATGGGCGCACCGATCGTCGCCGTCGCCGACGGGGAGGTCATCAGCGCCGGACCGGCACAGGGCTACGGGCTGTGGGTACGCATCCGGCACGACGACGGCACGGTGACCACCTACGGCCACAACAACACCAACCTGGTGACGGCCGGGCAACGAGTCGAAGCCGGGCAGAAGATCGCCACCGTCGGAGATCGCGGCAACTCCACCGGACCCCACTTGCACTTCGAGGTCGAAGACCGCTCCGGCGCCAAGACCGACCCGGCGCAGTGGCTGGCCGACCGCGGCACCCCCATCATCGCTGCGGACTGACCTCCGAGCGGGCAACCGCACCGCCCCACTGGCACAGCCGCAGCGCACCCACGCCGGGCGGCGCACGACAGCTCGAATGAACCGGTGCCACGCCATGCGCGCCGGCAGGTTCCGAAGTGCGGGGGTGCTGCGGCCCACTCCTGCCGTGTCCGGACACCGAAAGTCGAGATCTCGTGAAGATCTGTTGAAGAAGACGGATCTCGCAGGCGAGGTGGCACATCGGGGAACAACAGAGCGCCATAGTGGGACGATCCCGCCCCCGAGGGTTACTCGGCTCCAGAAAGGTCACGGCCGTGAACATGATGGGCATGATGGACCAGGCGCACACCCTGCTGCACCAGCTGATGATGTGGCTCCACCAGATGGGCGGGATGCCCATGATGAACATGCCGATGTAGCGCCGCCGCTCGCCGACCACCCGGGTCTCGGCCCCGGCAACGGGCACCGGCCCGGCAGGCAATCCCGGCCATCTACAGCGGAAAGTCACAACGGCGAGGGCGCCCACACGGTCGCCTGCGCTCGGCGTGCCGCGACCGGTACTGCGGCGCTCGTCGCCGGTTCACACGTCCAGCGTCACCGAGCACGACCACCCTTCCGGTCCTCGGTCGAGGCGCAGCTCGTGGAGCGACACCGCCTTCGGGACCGCACCGATCTGGGGCACCGCGGCGGCGTCGACCATCGAGAACCGCGCCTCCGCTGTGCCGCCGCCGGATTCGACGACCACGTCGATCGGGATCTCCCCGGCCGTGTCGAGCAGATAGATCACCTCGTCGAGCACCGCGACGAGCAGGTCCTCGTCGCCGTCGGCCGTCAACGGGCGGTTGCGGACCCGGCCGGGTCCCGCGGACGAGATGTCGGCGAAGCTCGCGACGGCGCCGCGCACCGCCTGCGCGATGCACTCGTCACGGGTCGGTGCCCACGCCTCGATGCGCAGATCCGCCGTGTGCGGCACCGACCGGTACCCGCTTCCGTTCATGATTCGCTCCCGGGCCTGTGCAGCAGGCACTGCAGATCTTATGGTGGAACGAGGCCGCCGACGTCGCGTTCCCGCCCCCGGATCGGACAGTGATGAGGATCGTCGAGGAGACCCCGTACCGGTTCCGGATCGATCGGGCCGGCGCGATGCGCGTACCCGGGATCGTCTTCGCCGCCCGGTCCCTGCTCCCCGTCGCGGAGGGGGACGAGGCGCTCACCCAGGTCGCCAACGTCGCGACGCTGCCCGGCATCGTCACCGCGTCGTTCGCCATGCCGGACGTGCACTGGGGTTACGGCTTTCCCATCGGCGGGGTCGCGGCGACGGACATCGACGACGGCGGCGTCGTCTCCCCCGGCGGCGTGGGCTTCGACATCTCGTGCGGCGTACGGCTCCTGATCGCACGCGACGCGGACCGGTCCGCCCTCGCGTCGCGCCTGGGTGTGTTGATGGACCGGCTCGGTCGCGTCGTACCGCGCGGCATGGAGACCCGGGGCGTGTGGGAACTCCCGGACCGTACCGTGCTGCGGCAGGTGCTCGCGGGCGGCGCCCGCTTCGCGGTGGAGCAGGGGCACGGCGTCGCCCGCGACCTCGAGCGGTGTGAGGACCGTGGCGTGTTGGACGGCGCCGACCCGGACTCGGTGAGCGACCGTGCCGTCGAGCGGGGCCTCGGTCAGCTCGGCAGCCTCGGGTCGGGAAACCACTTCCTCGAGGTCCAGGCCGTCGAGCGGGTCTTCGATCCGGACACCGCGCGGCTGATGGGGCTCGACGTGGGCACGGTGTGCGTGATGATCCACTGCGGATCCCGCGGCCTGGGCCACCAGATTTGCACCGACCATGTACGTGAGATGGGTAAGGCAATGGGCCGCTATGGGATTCACGTCCCCGACCGGCAGCTGGCGTGCGTTCCGGTCCGGTCGCCGGAGGGGGAGGCCTATCTCGGGGCCATGGTGGCGGCGGCCAACTACGGCCGGGCCAACCGGCAGTTGCTCACCGAGGCGGCCCGCCGGGTCTTCGAGGAAACGGCCGGCACGACCCTCGACCTCCTCTACGACATCTCGCACAACCTGGCGAAAATCGAGCGGCACGAGGTCGGCGGCCGGGTCCGCGCGCTGTGCGTGCACCGCAAGGGCGCGACGCGGTCCCTGCCGCCGGACCACCCCGACGTGCCCGCCGACCTCACCGATGCAGGGCAGCCCGTGCTCATCCCCGGCACGATGGGCACCGCGTCGTACGTGCTGGCCGGTGTCGCCGGGAACCCGGCGTTCTACTCCACCGCGCACGGGGCCGGTCGGGTGCAGAGCCGGCACCGTGCTGCCCGGCACACCGACGGCCGGGCGGTGCGCGACGCACTCGAGACGCACGGGGTGCTCGTGCGGGGAAGCTCGTGGCGGGGACTCGCCGAGGAGAAGCCGGAGGCGTACAAGGACATCGACGCGGTGGCGGAGGTGAGCGAACGTGCGGGCCTGGCCCGCCGGATCGCCCGGCTCGTGCCGCTCGGCGTCGTCAAGGGGTGAGCGCCGAGCGGCCGGACCGAATGTCACATGCGTTCGATTCGATCGAACGCATGTGACATTCGGTCGCCCACGGACGGTGTCGAGAGTTTCTGCATTGGAAACCGCTGCCCGGCAACTTCTCTCAGGCGATACCGCGGATGGGCCATTGCGGGTCCACGTCCGACGCGTCGCGGCCGAGGCCCGAGAGGTACTCGGCGAAATTGCGTTGCCGCTCCGCGTGCCAGGCCGCCTGGTCCGTCATGATGTCCAGGTCGGCGAGCTGCGGGAAGCGGGTGCACAGCGCCCGCGCCAGTTGCCCGGCCGCGAGTGCGTCCGCCTCGGCCTGATGGGCGGCGGTCAGCGTGACGCCGTACGCAGCGCAGACCGCCTGCAGGGTGCGGCCGCCCTCGCGGCCGCGGTCCATCTCGCGGTCGACGACGTACGGGTCGAACACCAGGCCCGTGGCGAGTCCCGGCAGGCCCAGCCGGCGGCCCTCGGCGTCGATGACCGTCAGGTCGTAACTGGCGTTGAACGCCACGACGATGTGATCGCGGACCCAGGCCTCGCACAGTGCCTCGCGGATCTGGGCGTAGCCGGCCGTGTACTCGAGGCCCTCGGCGCGCGCCCGCTCCGTGGTCACGCCGTGGATCGCCGACGTCTCCTCCGGGATCTCGATGCCCGGATCGAGCAGCCACGTCCGCGACGCGACGGTGTCACCGTCGAGGACGACGACGGACGCGGTCACGATGCGCGCGATCCGCGGATCGCGGTCGGTGGTCTCGAGGTCGAACGCGCAGATCGGTCGATCGGGCCAGTGCGTCATCGGGGGTCCTGTCGTCGGTCGTGCGGGCGGTGAGGGCGGTCACGGCGATTGTGGCCGCAGCCACCGACACCGTCCGCCGGGCGGCGCGACGTCGTGCGCCGGACCGGCCGAAATGGCTCCGTGCGGCACGAAGGCGTACGCTGCTGGTGTTTCGTCAGGCCCCCGGAGCGGTTCCGGGTGATGTGGAGGAGGTGGGACTCGCGATGCGCAGTCGACCTCCGAGTACCGGCTGACGGCAGCCCGTACGCGTCCTTTCGGTGCGCGACGGTTGCCGCCGCGTGTACGTCCCACGGCGAATGCCGTCGCCGTCGTCCCCCGTGCCCCCCGAAAGGCCGTGCCGACATGCTGCCGAACCGTTCCGTCCGTGCCCTGCTGCCGCGTCGCTCCGCGGCGGCGACCGCCGACCCGTCCGCCGGGTTCGGTGCGTCCCTGCACCCCGCCGTCGCGTCGAGTCCCGGCCGTGACGCCGCGGGGGCGGAGAGCAGCATCGTCGACAGCGCGGTCTACCGTGACGGCCGCCGCGTCGCGTCGCCGGCGACACTCGCGCAGGCCCTCGACTGCCTGCCCGAGCCCGGCTCGATGGCGTGGATCGGGATGTACCGGCCCACCGACGCTCAACTCAACGCCGCCGCAGAGCAATTCGGGCTGCACGAACTCGCGGTCGAGGATGCCATCGTCGCGCATCAGCGCCCGAAGCTCGAGCGGTACGGCGACACGCTGTTCGTCGTGCTGCGGGCCGCCCGCTACGTCGACGAATCCGAGCGGGTCGACTTCGGTGAGGTGCACGTCTTCGTCGGCCCGACGTTCGTGCTGACCGTCCGGCACAGCGAATCGCCCGACCTGTCGGCGGTGCGGGACCGGATGGAGAGCGAGCCGGATCTGCTGCGGCTCGGCCCCGAGGCGGTGCTCTACGCGATCCTCGACGCCGTCGTCGACGGGTACGCGCCGGTCGTCGCGGGCCTGCAGAACGACATCGACGAGATCGAGACCGAGGTGTTCAGCGGCGATCCGCGGGTCTCGCGCCGCATCTACGAACTGTCCCGCGAGGTCATCGAGTTCCAGCGGGCGGCCAAGCCGCTGCTCACCGTGCTGTCCGGTCTGTCGTCGGGATTCGCCAAGTACCGCACCGACGACGAACTGCAGCGCTACCTGCGGGACGTCACCGACCACGCCACGACGGTCGTCGAGCAGGTCGACAGCTTCCGTCAGCTGCTCGGCAACATCCTCACGGTCAACGCGACGCTGGTCTCGCAGATGCAGAACGAGGAGATGCGCAATCTCAGCCGGGCGAGCATCGAGCAGAACGAGGAGATCAAGCGGATCTCGGCGTGGGCGGCGATTCTGTTCGCGCCCACGCTGATCGGCACGGTCTACGGGATGAATTTCGACACCATGCCGGAATTGCATTGGGCCGCAGGATATCCCATGGCCCTACTGATGATGGTCATGACGTGCGCGGGGCTCTACGCGATCTTCCGCCGCCGCGGCTGGTTGTAGCCGGCCGCGGCGGACGGCGACCTCAGAGTGTGTCGGTGCAGACCACGAAACGACGCTCGCTGTAGACGAATCCGCCTTCGGAGACGGAGCAGTCGTTCACGTTGTCGGTGTTCTGCAGGATCTCGGTGACCTTCTCCGTCTCGGGGCCGGGCGCGGCGCAGTCGACGCGTTGCGGGTCCTCACCGGAGATGTCCATGCAGCTGTCCACCACCCAGTCGACGTCGAGGCACAGGGCGCCCACCTCGACACCGGCGGAGGACTCGTAGTAGGTCTGGTCGGCGTCCGAGACACACTGCTCGCTGGAGTCGACGATGTCGATCACCTTGTAGTTCGAGTCCATGCTGCCGCAGGTCGCGTTCTCGATGGTCGCGTCGTCGACGGTGCCGCCGAGGCGCACGCAGTCGCCGATCTCGACGTCGATGTCCAGGCCGGAGGAGCCGGGGGACGTCGGTGCCGTGGTAGTGGTCGGACGGCCGGTGGTGGTCCGGGTATCCGATGCACTCGCCGACGTGGTCTCGGACCCGGACTCGGGCACCGCCCGGGGCTCGACGTCCGATCCGCACGCGCCGAGTACCAGAGCCGCCGCGGCCAGCGCGACGGCGGTGCCGCTCACCCGTCGAATGAAGTTCATGGGGGGAGAGCGTACGGAATGTCCGCCTCGGGCGGGAAACGTAGGGTGATTTCTCGCAAATCCGGCGGGCACGAGTCGGCTCGGGGTGCGACCATGGGCCGGTGCAGCTGCCCGTCGCTCCGCCGATCGCACCGATGCTCGCCAAGGCCGTGTCCGAGGTCCCGGCTCAGCCCGCCGACGGCGACCCCGAGTGGTCGTACGAGCCGAAATGGGACGGCTTCCGCGCCGTCGTGTTCCGCGACGGCGACGAGGTGGTGTTCGCCTCGCGCGGCGGCAAGGACCTCGTGCGGTACTTCCCGGAACTGGCGGCGGCGGTGCGGGCCGAGTTGCCCGCCCGGTGCGTCGTCGACGGGGAGATCGTGGTGCCGCGCCCGCGCGACGGCCGGATCCGGCTCGACTGGCAGGCGCTGTCCGAGCGAATCCACCCGGCGGCGAGCCGCATCGCGTTGCTCGCCGAGCAGACCCCCGCGCAGTTCGTCGGCTTCGATCTGCTCGCGATCGGTGACGAGAACCTGATGGAGGCGCCGTTCGCGCGGCGCAGGGAGCGGCTGCGGGCGGTGGTCGGCGGCGGCCCCAGCTGCCACGTCACGGCCGCCACCCGCGACGCGGACACCGCCGGCCGGTGGTTCGCCGAGTTCGAGGGTGCCGGTCTCGACGGGGTCGTCGCCAAGCGTCTCGACGGGCCCTATGTGCCGGACAAGCGGGAGATGCTCAAGGTCAAGCACGCCCGCACCGCCGACTGCGTGCTCATCGGCTACCGGCCGCACAAGAGCATCGACGGGGTCGGGTCCCTGCTGCTGGGCCTGTACGACGGCGGCGACGAACCGGTGATGGTGGGCGGTGCGTCGGCGTTCACCGTCGAACAGCGCAAGGAGCTGCTCGCCGAACTCGCACCGCTGCGGGTCGGCGCCGACGTCGTCGCCGAGGGGGAGCCGAGCCGGTGGCGGACGGCGGTGGACCGCCGATGGATACCGCTGCGGCCGGAGCGGGTCCTGGAGGTGGCCTACGACCAGATGGAGGGCAACGCCGAGACCGGCCTGCGGTTCCGGCACGCGGCGCGGTTCCTGCGGTGGCGACCGGACCGCGAGCCGCGCAGCTGCACCTTCGAGCAGTTGGACGTGCCGGTGCGGTACGACCTCGGCGACGTCCTCGACCGGACAGGAGTGTGACCTCCGGTGCCCGATGCGAAGCGTTCTCCCGCCGTGGAACTGGACGTCGGCGGCGTGCCCGTCCGCCTGTCCAACCCCGACAAGGTGTACTTCCCCCGGCTCGGAGAGGCCGGCACCAAGCGCCGCCTCGTCGAGTACTACCGGACCGTCGCGACGGCCGGCTCGGCGCCGCTGCTGCAGGCGCTGCGGGAGCGGCCGACACATCTGCAGCGGTTCCCCGACGGGATCGAGGGCGAGGAGATCTACCAGAAGCGGGTGCCTGCCCGCCGGCCCGACCACGTCGCGACGTGCGAGGTGACGTTTCCGTCCGGCCGCACTGCCGACGTGCTGCGGGTGCGCAGCGCGGCGGACGTCGTGTGGGCGGCGAACCTGGGCACCGTGACGTTCCACCCGTGGGCGGTGCGCTGCGGGGACGTCGACCGCCCGGACGAGTTGCGCATCGATCTCGACCCGCAGCCGGGGACCGCGTTCGACGACGCCCGCGCGGTCGCGCTCGAGGTGCTGCGACCGCTGCTCGACGAGCTGGGTCTGGTCGGTTTCCCGAAGACGTCGGGCGGCCGCGGCCTGCACGTGTACGTCCGCATCGTCCCGGAGTGGGACTTCGTCGGCGTGCGCCGCGCCGGGATCGCCCTGATGCGGGAGGTGGAACGCCGCAGCGGCGGCCGGGCCACCACCGCGTGGTGGAAGGAGGAGCGCGGGCAGCGCATCTTCCTCGACTTCAACCAGAACGCCCGGGACAAGACGATCGCGTCGGCATATTCGGTGCGGCGCACCCCGATCGCGACGGTGTCGACACCCCTGACGTGGGACGAACTCGTCGACGCCGACCCGGACGATCTCACGATCGCGACCGTGCCGGGCCTGCTCGAGCGCCGCGGCGATCCGATGGCCGCGATGGACGAGACCGCGCAGGCGCTCGACGTGCTGCTCGAGATGGCCGAGCGGGACGCCGCCGCGGGCCTCGGCGACCTGCCCTACCCGCCGACCCATCCGAAGATGCCGGGCGAGCCGAAGCGGGTGCAGCCGTCCCGCGACACCGACCGCAAGCGGCCCGGCTAGGGATTCACCGGGGCGGTGACCTCTCGTGACCGCATCGATGCCCGCCGACCCGGTGAACCGGTGCGCGTCTCCGTAGACTCCCCCTGGGGGATTCGGTTTGCGGGGGACGAGGCCGGAGGAGGCAGTCACCGTGTCGGTGGTAGCGGATGCGCGGAAGTCGGTTCGGGTTCTCGGTGGTGGGGCCGTGGTGGCGGCGGCCGTCGGGGCCGCACTCGTCGCGGCGCCGTCCGCGCAGGCGGTGACGTGTGCGGCGCCCCCGGGTTCGGCGGCCTCGGTCACCCAGCTCGACGGGCGGACCGCGTGCGGCGCGGTCGCGGACGCACCGAGCGGCGCGTGGGCCCACGGCGACGGCGGAGTCGGCTTCGCCGACGCGCGCACCGGGGCGCGGGTGCTCGCGGCCGGGCTCTCGGGGGGTGCCGGGGCGGGCGAGGCCCGCGGCGGTTCTCTCGCCACGCTCGGTTTCGGTGAGGACGCGCTGGCCCTGGGCATCGTCGAGGAGCCCGCGACCGCGGTCGTCGTGGCCGGCCCGCAGTCCCAGGCCTTCATCGGCGACCTGCGCGACCCGGTGCTGTGCGAGGGGTCCGCCGCGACCGCCGTCAACCTCACCACCGGCCGTGGGTGCGTCGTGCTGGGGACGTTCCGGTACGTCACGCCCTGACCGGGAGCCTGCGGAAAACCCGTTCGGGACCGGACGCTGCGACGTAACCTGGCGGCACGATGTCGACTGGGAGGTACCACGGATGACAGCCCGACCGGTGCGGGGCGCGGCGGCGGTACAGGAACCGCCGCCGACCGAGATGCACGTCGACCGGCGATTCCTGCCGCTCGCGGATCGCTTCTTCGACCTGTACCGGCTGCCCCGGCACGGGGGCGGGGCCCTCGCGGCCTACCTGGACGGCGAGAAGGTGCTCGACATCTGGGCGGGCTGGGCCACCCGCGACCGGCGGTGGAACCGCGACACGGTGTCGCTGTCCTTCTCCACCGGCAAGGGCGTGGCGTCCACCGTGGTGCACCGGCTCGCCGACCGCGGCCTGATCGACTACTTCGCCCCCGTCGCGCGGTACTGGCCGGAGTTCGCGGCGGCCGGCAAGGAGGACGTCACCGTCGCGGACGTGCTCACCCACCGGGCCGGACTGCACCGGGTGCGCAACCTGCGGCCCGGCCGGATGGGCATCGTCGACTACGACGCCACGGTGCGTGCGCTGGCCGCAGCCCCACCCGACCCGCGCCGGCTGGAAGGCCCGGGATACCACGCCGTCACGTACGGCTGGCTCGTCGCGGAGATCGTGCAGCGCGTGACCGGGTCGCCGTTCGTCGACGTCGTCCGGCAGGAGATCGCCGAACCCCTGGATACCCCCGAATTCTGGTTCCGGGTGCCGGAGGAGCAGCGGCACCGCATCGCCAAGCTGTTCCCGCGGATCAATCCCGCCGGCCTGCACTGGGGGATGACCGCCTCGGTGCTGTCCCGGGTGAGCCTCACCCGGGGCCTCGCGGAGGCCGCGATGCCGGAGGAGTTCGACGAGCTGGTGCGCGATCCCGCGGTGCACGACGCGGTGATGCCCGGCTGGAACGGGGTGTTCTCGGCGCGCGCCCTGGCGCGGATGTACGGGGCGATCGCCGCGGGCGGCACGATCGACGGCGTGCAGTTCCTGCACCCGGAAACCATCGAGGCCATGAGCGAGGTCCAGGTGCGCGGCCGCGACTACGTGCTCGGGGTCCCGATGGCGTGGCGGCTCGGCTACCACCAGCCGGTGTTCGTCAGCCGGGAGCGGCCGCGCGGGGCGCTCGGCCACTACGGGGTCGGCGGTTCCGGCGCCTTCGCCGACCTCGACACCGGACTGGCGCTCGCGTTCACGACGAACCGGCTGGGCAGCGGTCCGATCGCGCTGGGCGATCTGCGCCTCGCGCGGCTCGGCGCGCTGGCGCGCGACCTGGCCCGCCGCGCCTGAGGAAGGTGCCGCGGCGCCTACCCCCACGATTGTTCGAAGCAGTTCGATACGGAGGGAGCGACACTGTGAGCCACGTGTACCGGGTGATCGAGGTGGTGGGTTCGTCGACGGACAGCGTCGACGACGCGATCAAGCAGGCCGTCGCGCGTGCGGCGGAGACCACGCGCCACCTCGAGTGGTTCGAGGTGATGAACGTCAGGGGCCACATCGACGACGGGGCCGTCGCGCACATCCAGGTGACCGTGAAGATCGGCTTCCGCATCGAGCCGACCGACGGCTGACGCGTCCGGTCCGGTGGCGGGGGACACGCCGGGAGAGCAGGGGCGGCGAACCGGATCTCGACCGGAATTGGAACACGTTATAGTCTGAGTGGGTCGTCGAACCCCCGGCACTTCAGGCAGGTATCCACCGTGGTTTACGTGATCACCCAGGCGTGTTGCAACGATGCCTCGTGCGTCGAGGTCTGCCCCGTCAACTGCATCCATCCCACGCCCGACGAGGCGCCGTTCGCCACCACCGAGATGCTCTACATCGACCCGGACACCTGCATCGACTGCGGCGCGTGCGTGGACGAATGCCCGGTGGACGCGATCTACGCCGACAACGAGCTGCCCGCCGCGCACGAGCCCTATCTGAAGATCGCCGAGGACTACTACCGGCGATACCCGATCGGACCGGACTGGCCCGAGGAACGCGACCGCACCAAGATTCCCGCCGAGCTCGGCACCCTGCGGGTGGCGATCGTCGGCTCGGGGCCGGCGGCCTGCTACGCCGCGCTGGAGCTGACCGGCCGGGCCCGTGTCGAGGTCGACATCTTCGACCGCCTGCCCACCCCGTACGGCCTCGTCCGCGCAGGTGTCGCCCCGGACCATCAGAGCACCAAGGCCGTCGGCGAGCTGTTCCGTAGTGCCCTCGGCCACAAGAAGAGCCAGTGCTGGTTCAACGTCGAGGTGGGCACCCACATCAGCCACGAGGAACTACTCGCGCACCACCATGCCGTGCTCTACGCCGTCGGCGCCGCCGGGGACCGGCGCCTGGACGTGCCCGGCGAGGACCTGCCCGGTTCGCACGCGGCCACCGAGTTCGTCGCCTGGTACAACGGACACCCCGACTACGCCGACCGCACCTTCGACCTGTCCGGCGAACGCGCGGTGATCGTCGGCAACGGCAACGTCGCCCTCGACGTGGCGCGGGCACTGGTCATGGACCCGGACGAGCTGGCGAAGACCGACATGGCCGACCACGCCGTCGCCGCCCTGCGCGAGTCGAACATCCGCGAGGTCGTCGTCGTGGGACGCCGCGGACCCGCCCAGGCCGCCTACACCAACCCGGAACTGCTGGCCCTCGGTCAGCTCACGGGCGTCGACATCGTCGTCGACCCGGCCGAGGCCGAACTCGACCCGGCCAGCCGCGCCCTCGTCGACGACCCCACCGCCGAACCGCGGATCGCGCTGAAGGTCGAACAGGTCCAGGGCTTCGCCCAGCGGCGCCCCACCGAGGGCAACAAGCGGATCGTGCTGCGCTTCCTCGCCGCCCCTGTCGAGCTGAGCGGTGACGGCCGGGTCGAATCGATCACCCTCGAACGCACCGAACTGGTCGAGGCGAACGGCCGGCTCGAGGCGCACCGCACCGGGCAGACCGAGACCCTGGCCACCGGCCTGGTCCTGCGTTCTGTCGGCTACCGCGGGGCCCCCGTCGCCGACCTGCCGTTCGACGACCAGCGCGGCATCCTCCCCAACGAGGAGGGCCGGGTCGTGGACCCGGAGACGAACGAGCCGCTGCCCGGCGTGTACACCGCCGGCTGGATCAAGCGCGGACCCACCGGCGTCATCGGCACCAACAAGCAGTGCTCCGCCCAGACCGTCGAGCACCTGGTCCAGGATTTCGTGGCCGGCCGGCTCGTCGCACCCGTCGCCGACCGGGAGAAGCTCGCGGCGCTGGTCTCCGAGCGCCGGCCGGAGTACGTCGACTACCGGGGCTGGCAGCAGATCGACAAGCAGGAACGCGCCCGGGGCGGCGCCGCGGGTCGCTCTCGCGTGAAGTTCGTCGCTGTCGCCGATCTCCTTGCCGCCTCTCGAATCGAGTCCTGACCTGGGCGCGAGCCCGCGAGGGGTGGTCCGGGCGGGCATGGTCGAATTGCCCGCTTGCGGGGGAGCTGTGTCTAATGGGTTCGCCAAGTCGTCGCTGTCGGGGCGGACGTGGGTGCGACGGCACGAACGAACGATGGGTTGTCGAATGTTCGAGAAGAAGGGTCGGCCGAGCAGTCGTGGCCGCGCCGGTCGCTGGTCCGGCCGTGTCGCCACCGCGCTGGTGGGGGCCGGCGCCGCCATGCTCACCATGACGGGACCCGCCGCCGCGGTACCCCTGTGGCCGGGCGGGCCCGAACTGCCGAGCGTGCAGGAACTCGTCGAGAGGCTTCCGGGCGGCTCGAACTCCGTCGCACCCACGCCGCCGCCGTTCTCGGCCCCGTCGATCAACCCGTCGAACGGTGAGACGGTCGGCGTGGCCCAACCGATCATCATCCGCTTCGACGAGAACGTCACCGATCGCGCGGCCGCCGAGCGCGCCATCACCGTCACGTCGAACCCGCCGGTGTCCGGGCACTTCTACTGGGCCTCGGACCGGCAGGTGCGGTGGCGGCCGTTCGAGTTCTGGCCGGCCCACACCCAGGTCACCGTGAACGCCGGGGGCACGCAGTCGTCGTACACCGTTGGCGACGCGCTGATCACCGTCGCGGACGACAACACCAAGACCATCACCGTCACCCGCAACGGCGAGGTCGTCAAGACCATGCCGACGTCGTTCGGCAAGCCCGGCTACGAGACGCCCAACGGCACCTACATCGTCGGCGAGAAGTTCCGCGACATGTACATGGACTCGTCCACGTACGGCGTTCCGGTCGACTCGCCCGAGGGATACCGCACCTACGTCGAGTACGCGACCCGCATCTCCAACAGCGGCATCTTCGTGCACGCGGCGCCGTGGTCCGAGTGGGCGCAGGGCAACACCAACGTCAGCCACGGGTGCCTGAACGTGAGCACCGAGGACGGTCGCTGGTTCTTCGAGAACGCCCAGAAGGGCGACCCGGTGATCGTGCAGAACACCGGTGGCGGCACCCTCAACGGCTGGGACGGCCTCGGCGACTGGAACCTCTAGCCGGACAACGGTCGACGCCGGCGAGCACCTGGTGACCTTCCGGGTGGCGAGAGTACTCGCCGGCGCCAGACCGGCGTAACCTCCGGTTCGCCCGCGGCAGGCACACTGCCGCAGTGCGCTCGAGTCCGGAAAGAGTATTGCCCCAACCCGATCGGGGGCTGTCGCGACGCCCATGGGGCGACTACGCGCTGTTCGCCGCGCTGATCGGACCGAATCTCGCGCTGCTGATCCTGTTCACGTACCGGCCGCTCGTCGACAACATCCGCCTCTCGTTCTTCGAGTGGAACATCTCGAGCCCCACCGCCACGTTTGTCGGATTCGGCAACTACCGCGAGTGGTTCGGCCGCGCCGACACCTGGCAGATCGTCGGCAACACCGTCGTGTTCACCGTCGCCACCGTCGCGGGATCCATGCTGCTCGGTCTGGCGCTGGCGCTGTTGCTGGACCGTAAACTCCTGGGCCGCAACCTCGTCCGCTCCGCACTCTTCGCGCCGTTCGTCATCTCCGGCGCCGCGGTGGGCGTGGCGTTCCAGTTCATGTTCGACCCGAACTTCGGCCTCGTCCAGGACCTGCTGGACAGGGTCGGGATCGGCGCCCCGGACTTCTACCAGGATCCGGCCTGGGCGCTGGTGATGGTCACCCTCACCTACCTGTGGAAGAACCTCGGCTACACCTTCGTCATCTATCTCGCCGCCCTGCAGGGCCTGCGCCCCGAACTCTCCGAGGCCGCCGCGATCGACGGCGCCTCGTCGTGGACCGCCTTCCGGCGCGTACTCCTGCCGCAGCTGCGACCCACCACCTACTTCCTGTCGATCACCGTGCTGCTCAATTCGTTCCAGGTCTTCGACATCATCAACGTGATGACCCGGGGCGGACCGCTCGGCACCGGAACCACCACGATGGTCTACCAGGTCTACAACGAGTCCTTCCGCAACTTCCGGGCCGGCTACGGCGCCACCGTCGCGACCGTCATGTTCCTCGTACTGCTGGCGGTCACGGTGTACCAGGTGCGTCTCATGGACCGCGACGACCGGCCCCGCCCCGTCCGCGGCCCCCGCCTTCGCCGTCGCCGTCGCGGGCGCGGGGCCGAATGTGACACGCGTTCGGTCCCCTCGACGGAATGTGACATCCGGCCGGTGGCGCGGAAGAAGATCGTGGGATGACGGCGCTTCTGGACCGCCGGATCGTACGTGCGGAGCCGACGGCGGCAGAGCCGTACCGGCGTCGGGAGCGCGCGATCCGTGTGCTCGCCTACGCCGCGATGGTCGTCGCACTGCTCGTCGTGGCGCTGCCGCTGTACTGGATCGTGGTGACGTCGTTCAAGCAGCGGCCCGACATCTACACGCTGCCGGTCACCTGGTGGCCCAGCATGTTCCATCCCCAGAACTACACGGAGGCCGTCACCTCGGTGCCGTTCGGCACGTTCCTGCGGAACTCACTGATCATCACCACGGTGCTGTCGAGCGTGAAGTTCGTCCTCGGCATCCTGAGCGCCTACGGTCTGGTGTTCCTGCGGTTCCCCGGCAAGAATCTCGTGTTCGTCGGCATCGTCGCCGCCCTGATGGTGCCGAACCAGATCACGGTCATCTCCAACTACGCGCTGGTGGCGGAATGGGGATGGCGCAACACCTTCCAGGGGATCATCGTGCCGCTCGCGGGCATCGCGTTCGGAACGTTCCTGCTGCGCAACCACTTCCTGTCCATCCCCGCCGAGATCATCGAGGCGGCACGGATGGACGGCGCCGGACACGTCCGTCTGCTGTGGCGGGTCGTGCTGCCCGTGTCCGGCCCGACCCTGGTCGCGTTCGCGCTCATCACCGTGGTCAACGAGTGGAACGAATACCTGTGGCCGTTCCTCATGGCCGACGACGCGTCGGTGGCCCCGCTGCCGATCGGACTGACCCAGTTGCAGAACAACGACGGCGTCACCAACTGGGGTCCGGTGATGGCCGGCACGGTGCTGGCCATGCTGCCGATCCTCGTGGTCTTCCTTGCGCTGCAACGACACATGATCAAGGGCCTCACCTCCGGTGCGGTCAAGGGCTGAACTCTTCCAGGAGCAACTTCGTGAACATCGACAGGCGTGGATTTCTGGGACTGACCGGGGTGGTCGCGGCGAGCGCAGCGCTGGCCGCGTGCGCCGGCACCGGCTCGTCCGGGTCGGCGGGCACCTCGGGGTCCGCCTCCGACGCGAACACGATCAAGTTCTGGTCCAACCACCCGGGCAAGTCCCAGGACGTGGAGAAGGAACTCATCGCCCGGTTCCAGGCGAAGTACCCGGACCTGACCGTCGACCTCGTCGACGGCGGCAAGAACTACGAAGAGGTGTCACAGAAGTTCAACGCAGCCCTGTCCGGGGGCGATCTGCCCGACGTTGTGGTCCTGTCGGACGTGTGGTGGTTCAACTACGCGCTCGCCGGCGCGATCACGCCGCTCGACGACCTGTTCACCGAGGTCGGCGTGGATACCGGCGACTACGTCGATTCCCTGCTGGCCGACTACCTCTTCGAGGGCCGCCACTTCGCGCTGCCCTACGCCCGCTCGACCCCGCTGTTCTACTACAACCGCGACGTCTGGCGGCAGGCGGGACTGCCCGACCGCGGGCCCGCCACCTGGCAGGAGTTCTCCGAGTGGGGGCCCGAACTGCAACGCGCCGTCGGCTCAGGCAAGCTGGCGCACGGCTGGGGCAACGCCAAGGACTACCTGGGTTGGACCTTCGAAGGACCGATCTGGACGTTCGGCGGTGCCTACTCCGACGGCTGGCGGCTGCGCTTCGGCGACGCGGAGACGATCGCCGCGGGACAGTTCCTGAAGGACATGATCCACACCGGGAAGTACGCGGGTGTCTCCACGGACATCGCCAACGACTTCTCCGCCGGGATCATCGCGTCCACGATCGCCTCCACCGGCGACCTGTCCGGCATCACGAAGAACGCCGCGTTCGACTTCGGCACCGCATTCCTGCCGGCCCCCGACGGTACTCCGGGATGCCCCACCGGCGGCGCCGGACTGGCGATCCCCGCGAACATCTCCGACGAGCGAAAGCGCAACGCGCTGAAGTTCATCGACTTCGTCACCAACGGGGAGAACACCGCCTACTTCTCGCAGCGGATCGGCTACATGCCGGTGCGCAAGTCCGCCACCGAGAACCCCGACATGAAGGCGTTCCTCGAGCAGAACCCCAACTCTCGTACCGCCGTCGACCAACTCGCGCGCACCCGCTCGCAGGACTACGCGCGCGTCTTCGTACCCGGCGGCGACCAGATCATCGGCACCGGCCTCGAGCAGATCGCCCTCCAGGGCGCCGACGTGACGACGGCGTTCGGCGACGTCACCCGTCAGCTGCAGCAGATCATCGATCGCCAGATCACCCCGAACCTGTAGGAACAGCCTTGGCAAGCATAGGTTTCCGGACCGTCACCCACCGCTACCCGGGCGTCGAACGGCCGTCGGTGGACCGGCTCGACCTCGACGTCGCGGACGGGGAGTTCCTGGTCCTGGTCGGTCCGTCGGGCTGCGGGAAATCCACGAGCCTGCGGATGCTCGCCGGGCTCGAGGCAGTCGACGACGGCCGCATCGACATCGGCGGAGCCGACGTGACGGGGTTGCCGCCCAAGGCACGCGACGTGGCGATGGTGTTCCAGAACTACGCGCTGTATCCGAACATGACGGTGGCGGAGAACATGGGTTTCGCGTTGCGCAACGCCGGCGTCGGCAAGGCGGAACGGTCGGCGCGGGTGCTCGAAGCCGCGCGGATGCTCGAGCTCGAGCCGCTGCTCGACCGCAAACCGGGCAAGCTCTCGGGCGGGCAGCGGCAGCGCGTGGCGATGGGCCGGGCCATCGTGCGACGGCCCGCGGTGTTCTGCATGGACGAACCGCTGAGCAACCTCGACGCGAAGTTGCGGGTCAGCACACGCTCGCAGATCGCGGGACTGCAACGTCGGCTGGGCACCACGACCGTGTACGTCACCCATGATCAGGTGGAGGCGATGACCATGGGGGATCGGGTGGCCGTCCTCGACGGCGGCCGCCTGCAGCAGGTCGCCGCGCCCCGCGACCTGTACGACAACCCGGTCAACACCTTCGTCGCCGGATTCATCGGGTCGCCCGGCATGAACCTGCTCGACGCGCCCGTCCGCGACGGCGCGGCCGTGCTCGGCAGTCTGCGGGTCGCCGTGCCGGCCGACGTCGATGCCGAGCGGATCGTCGTCGGGGTGCGGCCCGAGGCGTGGACCCCCGTCGGGGCGTGGCGTTCCGGAACCCTGTCGTTGACGGTGGACCTCGTCGAGCAACTCGGCGCGGAATCGTTCGTCCACGCGACGGCCGCCGAGCCGGCCGACTGGTCGAGCGCGTCGGGCAAGGTCGTGGTGCGGGTGGATCGACGCGTCCCGATCGGTCCGGGCGAGCGGGTGCACCTGCTCCCGCAGGCGGGCGAGGTCTACTTCTTCTCGGCGACGACGGGCGCCCGCCTCTGACCCCGAGTGGGCGGCCGAATGTCACATGCATTCGATTGAACTGAATGCGTGTGACATTCGGCCCCACGGCGAGCGGACGGTTCACCGGGATCACCCGTCGCCGGTCGGGCCCCGCAGGCTCGCGGGGGCCCAGCACGGCCCGTCCGGTGGCGGGGTGTGCTCGTAGCCGGGGTAGCAGGGCAGTATCTCGGGCGCGGGCGCGGGCGCCGGCGGTGCCGGGGCTGGTGCGGGGGGTGAGCCGGCCGGAAGGCAGGGTCCGTCCGGTGGCGGGGTGTGCTCGTAGCCGGGGTAGCAGGGCAGTACCTGCGGCGCGGGCGCCGGCGGTGCCGGGGCTGGTGCGGGGGGTGAGCCGGCCGGAAGGCAGGGTCCGTCCGGTGGCGGGGTGTGCTCGTAGCCGGGGTAGCAGGGCAGTACCTGCGGCGCGGGCGCCGGCGGTGCCGGTGCCGGTGCAGGTGGCGGTGCCGGTGCCGGTGGCGATTGCGGTGCGGATCGGGGTGTGGGTGCCGGTGGGGCCGCCTCCCGAAGCGGAGGAGCCTCGGCGGCCGGAGCTTCCGTCCGAGGTGTCGCTGGTTCCGGCGGCACCTCGTCCGCACCTGTCGGGGTGGTCGGTGGCGACGGTGTCGGCGCGGCCGGCCGCGCCGCGATCGGGAGCGGAGCGGGGTCGGCGCCCTCGGACGAGGGCGATATCGCGCCGAGTGCCATGCTGCCGACGACGAAAACGGCGATGATCGCCGCCAGCGCGAGGCCTGCGACCAGGATGCGCCGGCTCCAGTCGACCGGAACGATCGCGGTCGAGGCCCTGTGGGCGGGTCGCTGCGATGTTGCCGCGGTGCGCGCGGCAGCGGCCAGCTCGCCCACCGATCCGTAACGCCGCGCGGGTTCGGCTGCCGTTCCGCGGGCGATCACGTCGACCATACCGGCGGGCAGGGTCGAGAGCACCGACGACGATTGCGGTGGCAACGTCGGTCCGCTCGACGACTGGAAGAGTCGGCCGGTGAGGCATTCGTACAGCACGGTGGTCAGGCCGTAGACGCCCGACGCCGCGCCGGGATGCGGGGGGAACCCCACATCGGTGAGGCAGATCAGCCCATCGTCCTGCACGAGGACGTTCGCCGACGTCACCTCCTGCTCGACCAGTCCGGCCGCGTGCACGGCCTCGAGGGCCGACGCCAGCTGCTCGACGACGTCGACCGCGCGCGGCACCTCCATTGCGCCGGTGGCCCGGAGCATCGCCTGCAGGCTCGTGCCCTGGACGATCGTCGTTGCGAGGAAGAGCCGGCTGCCGATCTGCCCGAAGTCGTGGATCGGGACCACATGCGGGTTCCGGATGCGCGCTGCGATCTCGGCTTCCCGTTCGAAACGAGCGCGGTAGTCGTCGTCCTCGGTCGCCTCCGGCGGCAGCGCCCGCACGGCGACGTGCCGATGCGTGATCGTGTCGAACGCGGCCCACACCTCGCCGGTCGCATCCACCGACAGTGGACGGTCCAGGCGATACCTGCCGAACAGGGCACCAACTTGCATATGTCACTCTCCGCCCCTGGAAATTGCCGCGGTTGCGGAACTGTGCGCCGGGGAGGGGAGGGTCGACCGCCTCCTCCACCGGCAGTCTATGCGGCGGATCCGGATGGTGTCGCGCTCGGCTGGGAACCGCCCACCTACGCTGCTACTTTCGATCGGGCGGGCAGCGAGATTCCTCGCGGATACGCGGACATGCGCATCCGCGGAAGCGGGCCCCGGGATGCTCGGAGATTCCGTACGGGGGCCTCAGGCGGCCGGCTGCTTCGCTGTCGGGACCGCTGCCCGGGAGAAGCGCATGGCGCCGTCCTCGAGCCCGCCGCGGCGCATCATCACCAGGTCACGGACGTAGTTCTGGAACAGTCGCCACGGAGCCGCGGGGCCCTGCTTGGGGAGCGAATCGATGCTGCGCAGTACGTACCCGGACGCCAGATCGACCAGCGGTGACGCGGCCGTTGTGGAGGCGGGAGCGGTCGGGGTGCAGTAGGCGTACCCGCGCGCGTCCATGTGCCGCAGCAGGCGGCACACGTATCCGGCGACGAGGTCGGCCTTTAATGTCCAGGACGCGTTGGTGTATCCCACGGTGAACGCCAGGTTGGGGACACCGGAGAGCATCATCCCCTTGTACGCCAGCGTCTTTCCCATCTCCACGTCGCGACCGTCGACGCGTACGGCCATCCCGCCGAGCAGGAGCAGGTTCAGCCCCGTCGCGGTGACGACCACGTCGGCCTCGAGTTCCTGCCCCGAGGCGAGCCGGATTCCGTTCTCCGTGAACGTGCCGATCGTGTCGGTCACGACCGTCGCCCGGCCCTCGCGCAGGGCCTTGAACAGGTCGCCGTCGGGAACGAAACACACCCGCTGGTCCCACGGGTCGTACCGCGGCCGGAAATGGACATCCACCTCGTAATCCGCGGGCAGGTGGCTCAGCACGCCCTTGCGCAGCAGCCTCTTGACCAGAGCCGGCCGGCGCCGGCTCAACTGGAAGAAGGCCATGCTGCCCAGCACGTTGGCCCAGCGGACGATCGGATAGGCGATCTTCGACGGCACCCGGCCGAGCAGCGCACCGGCGACGGGGTCGATCGAAGGCCGTGACATGACGTAGCTCGGGGAGCGCTGCAGCATCGTCACGTGTGCGGCCGACTCCGCGAGCGCCGGGACGAGGGTCACCGCGGTGGCGCCGCTGCCGATGACGACAACGCGCTTGCCGGTGCAGTCCAGGTCCTCGGGCCAGTGCTGCGGATGCACGAGCGTGCCGGTGAACCGTTCGACGCCGGGCAGTTCGGGGGTGAATCCCTCGTCGTAGCGGTAGTAGCCCGAGTTGACGAACAGGAAGCCGCACGTGAGACGAATGCGCTCGCCGGTGTCGGTGCGCTCGGCCGTCACGGTCCAGCGGGCCTCGGGCGTGGACCACTCGGCGCGGACCACACGATGGTGGAACCGGACCTTCTCGTCGATGCCGCGGGTCCGCGCGGTGCGACGGACGTAGTCGCGGATGGACGGGCCGTCGGCGAAGGTTTCTGGTTCGGTCCAGGGCTGGAACGAGTACCCCAGGGTGAACATGTCGGAGTCGGAGCGGATGCCCGGGTAGCGGAACAGGTCCCAGGTGCCTCCGATGGCGTCGCGCGCCTCGAGGACGGTGTAGCTCTTGTCCGGGCATTCGTCCTGCAGATGGCAGGCCGCGCCGATCCCGGAGAGTCCGGCGCCGACGATCAGAACGTCGACGTGCTCGTCGTGCATCGCGCTTCTCCGTTCCCCGAGGTCTCGGCGACCGAGGTAGGTGACGCAGAACACTATCAACGGGCGGGCGATCGGCCAACGGCCTCGGCGCGGACAGCACACGCCCGCGCACGACGCACCGCACACGGCCGTCCGGAAGGTGTGAAGTCAGCGGCGGCGCCGCAGCGCCCCCTGCAACGCTGCGGTGCCACCGATGCCTGCTGCCAGCACGAACAGCAGCAGGACGACATTGGCGGTCACGGCTGCACCCGCCGTGCCGCGGTCCGGAGGTCGCACCCGCGGTGTGCCGCCTCGAATGCCGGACCGAAGGTGTCGAAGCACGCGATCCGGTCCTCGAATCCCGCGTCCCGTACCGCGCGCCGCACCGCCGCACCGCCGGCGACGGTGATGTTCGCGCCCCGCTCGCGGAGCAGCGACTCGGCCCGCTCGAGCAGTGCCGCGGTGTCGCACTCGACGGCGGTGACCTGCAACAGGTCCAGTACCACGCCTCGACCCCGCACGACGGCCTCGCGCAGGAACGAGTGCAGCACCGGCGCGGCGCCCTCGTCGACGCTCCCTGACACCTGCACCACGACGGGACCGCCCGGCGGTTCGTCGACGTCGATGCAGACCCGGGTCCCGTCGCCGGAGAAGTCGTCGAACAGCGCGGTGTCGAGCAGCGACGACGAATACCGGTGCGGTGCGTCCAGGATGGAGCGCAGATAGACCATGGCTGTTCCTCCGATGATTCCGACTGCTGGAGCAGCGCCCGGTCGGGGGACAGGGGAGCGCAGCAATCGCCTCCACGAGACGAGAACCGGCTGCTTCTCAACCTTGTTCGCAACAGTAACGTCTCGGCCCTGTGCCCGGCGGCCGAATCTGTGAAATTTCCGTGAAGATCCCGGGAGTCCCTTCAGCGCGCTCCGGAGCGCGTGGACCGCACCGCCTGCCGCGGTTCCGGCACGCACCGCTCATAGGTGCGCACGGCGTCGGCGGCGGACCGGTCCCACGAGTAGCGGGTGCTCGCCCGGTCGTGGCCGGCGAGACCGAAGGCGGTGCGCTGGACGTCGTCGGTGAGCAGGCCGTGCAGGGCCGCAGCGACGGCCTCGGATGCGTGCGGGGGCACCAGCGTGCCCGTCACCCCGTCGACGACTGTGTCGAGCAGGCTGCCGACGGCGGTCGCGACGACGGGCCGCCCGCAGGCCATCGCCTCCAGCGGCACGATGCCGAGCGGTTCGTACCAGGGAGTGCACACCACGACGTCCGCCGACCGCAGCAGCGCGGGCATGTCCTCCCGGGGCACGGGCCCGGTCATCCGCACCCGGTCCCGCACGTCGTGCTGTTCGGCGACGGCGCGCAGGCGGGCGGCCTCGGCATCGTCGGCGAGGTCGCCGTCCACCGGTCCGCCGGCGATCACCAGTTCCGTGTCGGGGAGCAGGGCCAGGGACCGGATCGCGACGTCGAAGCCCATGCGCGGCACGAGCGGGCCCACGGTGACGATTCGGTGCCCGGCCCCGCGCGCTCGATGCTCGGGGCCGGTGGGCGTGAAGAGCTCGAGGTTCACGCCGCAGGGCACGACGGACGTGCGGGTGCGGGGCAGACCCAGCGTGGCGAGCTCGAACACCTCGTCCGAGCAGGTGGCGGCCACCCGGCTCGCGCCCAGGGCCAGGAGCCGCTCGACGCGGATCCGGCTCGACGAGCCGGAGTCTGCACTGCCCTGGTGCCGGCGCTCGACCACGCCCAGGGTGTGGAAGGTCTGCACCGTGGGCACCCGGGCGTTGCGGGCGGCGAGCTGGGTCGCGATGCCCGACATCCAGAAGTGGGCGTGGGCGACGTCGGGCCGGTCCTTCGTCCATGCGCGTTCGAGGAAGGTGCCGAACTCGCCCATCCGCGGGAGGAGTTCGTCCGCCGGCAGGCGGGTGGGTGGCCCGGCGGGGACGTGGACCACCTCGTACCCCTCCTCGGTCCGGGCTCGTTCGGGAAGATCGGGGTCGTCGCGACGGGTGTAGACGGTGACGTCGTGTCCCGCCCGTACCAGCGCCGCCGACAGTTCGGCGACGTGCACGTCCCGGCCGCCGGAGTCTGCGTCGCTCGGGGCCGCGAGGAGGCGTGCGTGCTCGGACACCATCGCAATCTTCATGACCCTTCCCTCCTGCGGGTTGCCGCGCTCGTCACCTCGTCGATCAGCGCGTACCGCCCGCAGCAGCCCCGCGCCCACGGCCCGCCGTCGAGGAGGGACGGCAACGGGTCCTGGGACCCCTGAACGTGTGAGGGCGTCCACGAGCCGTGGATCTGCCACGGAAGCACGTTCGGTGGGTGCGCCATGGGCACAGGGTTACCGATTCTGCGGCGGGTAAAACCGAGGAGGCGGAATCGTCTCGGACGCACGCGTGCCTCGATCCGGCGGACGGGATCGTCGCACTGCCGGGGGAGCGTCTCGAGTTTGATCGGCGGCTGTGCGGGTAGCGCCCTCGGCCTGACGCGCACAGCCAGGATCCGGGAGCCGTGGAACACACGCACGGGGCAGGCGCACGTCCCACGGCCCGGCGAGCCGTGACCGACCCGGTCGACATGCAAGCTGGCGAAGACCGACCGGTACCCCTCATGGCACCGGATGTCGCGGTGTACCGCGTTCCGCGGGAACGGGTTACCGGTCGAAATCGGTACCGCTCTCGAGGACGCCGACGACCGCCTTGGCCCGAGCGATCCACTCTCGTACCCGCGTCCCGGACACCCGGCGAGGAAGTTGCGCCAATCGCAGCGTGAGCGTGTAGTCACCTTTTCGGTCGCGAACCGGTAGTACGACCGAACCGAGGTCGTACGTTTCCGCACCGTCGAGGTCGTGCAACCGGTAGTCGACCGTCGACCTTACGACGCATTCCCGGATGCTCCGTTCCTGTGCCGGTGTCAGCCTTCCGCTCTCGTACCGGCGGGTGGCGGCGCGCATCTCCTCGTATGCGGCACCGCCCTCCCGGGGCAGGAACGACAGCAGGAACCCGTGTTCGCGGACGAAGTCGAGACGGTCCCGGTAGAGCTGTCTGCCGGACTCCTCGACGCCGCGAGCCTTGGCGATCCACCGCTCCTGATCCTCGGGAGGCAGATCGAAGACGAGTGAATCGCCGATGGGTGGCACGATCGGAACTCGCTGCGCCAGTCCGTTCTCCGGGTCGATTCCGGGAGCCGACGCGGAGAGAACGGTCGCCATCTCGTCATGGCCGACGGCCGTGTAGAGCGTGACTTCGCAACCTATTTCGTTCGCGAGGTCCCTCACGGCCGGCCGCGCGCAGTCCGCATCCTGAATCGCCGACAGAATCCGGTGCTCCATCCGGGCCATCAGCGACGTGCCGACGAAACTTCCGTAACCGCCCTGAAAGAAGATCAGCGGGGCCACCGGGTTGGTGACGGCCATGTCCGCCACAGCGCACAGGACGATCCAATGGTCGCCCGCCTCCACCGTGTCGGTGATGCGGGTGTCGATCCACGCCACCGATTCCGCCAGTACGGGGTCCCCCGACGGGGACAGGAACCAGTCGATCCCGTCGAACTTGTTCTCCCAGCGTCGTGCGACGGTGGCGACCAGTTCCTCCTGCTCGCCGCCGACGATGTTGACGCACAGCGAAGTACACTCCCGCATCTTGGCGAACGTCCTCGACGTCTTCATCGGCATGAAGGAGACGAGGGGCGGATCGAGAGACACCGAACCGAAGGTTCCGACCACCAGGGCGAGCAGTTCCCCGTCGTCCGCGCGGCCGGTCACGACAGCCACACCGGTCGGGTAGTGCCCCATCACTTCCCGGAAGAGCCCCTGGTCGACCGGGGTCGCGAAACCTGTCATGGAGGTCCTCCTGATCTCGGGGACGGTGGGATGGTGCCGGCATGCATCGAGATGCCGGGTTCAGTGCTTGACGTACTTGGACTGCAGTTTCCGGCCGAGGCTCTCGGGCCGCAGGAAGAGGATGCAGAGGAGACCGCCGACGAGAAGGATGATGCCGGTGATGGTGAATGCCTGGTGCACACCGATCGCCATGTTCGTCGCCATTTCGGTGGTCAGTTCGCTTCCTGCAGCGGGAGAGACGTAACCGGCGCGGGCCATCAGCCAGCCCACGAGCGTGGGGGAGACGATGGCACCGATCGACGCCACGCCGCCGAGCGTGGCCATGAGAATCGGTCGCTGCTTGGCGCCGACCGCATAGGCGATCGCAGAGGCGGTCATCGGGTACGCGAGGCTGCAGCCCGCGGCGAGGCACAGGAGGGCGACGGCCAGCACACCGGAGGTCGCCTGGACCAGGATGAAGCAGACTCCGGCCACCAGAGCCGCGATGCCGAACGGGACAGCGATCGCGCGATGCGCGTTGTGGCCGCGCTTCATCAACCGGTGGCCGAGGAAACCGAGCAGCAGCAACACGGCGGCTCCGAGGATCCAGGGAAAGGTGGTGACGGTGCCGACCTGAGGAAGCGACAGGCCGACGACGGTGCCGAGGTACTGGGGCAACCATGTCGTGACGAACCCCTGGACCCAGAAGTTGGAGGCGCCTCCGATCACCGCGGCGAAGAAAGTCATGCTGAGCAGGGCACGCCATACGACGACAGGCTTCTGTTCGTCCACATCGTTCGTGGCCACCTCGTCGGCGACATCGGCCGGCTTCCGATCGGCGGTGCGGTCGGCGGCGGGGTTCTGCTTGCCGTGCCCGGCAAACGGTCCGTCACCGGCGATCAGGAGCCAGGCGACGACCCACACGAGCCCGACGATGCCGAGGACGCCGAAGGCCCAGCGCCATCCCCAGGCGACGATGACCCAGGCGAGGGCAGGCGCGGCGATGACCGGGCCCAGGGTCGAGCCGGCGGCCACCAGGTTGGACGGCAGGGCGCGACGGCGCGGCTCGAACCACGAATGGGCCGCGGTGAGGGACATCGCCGTGGCGGGACCTTCCGCGCCACCCAGGACGATGCGGGTCACCAGCAGCACCGCGGCACCGCCACCGAGGAGCATCGGGAACTGCATGACCGCCCAGACGACGCCCATGGTGAGGATGATCCACTTGACCGAGAATCTGGCGGCGAGGAAACCCGTGACCACGGAGACCACCGCGTAGAGGAAGAAGAACGCGCTGCCGATGAAACCGAACTGTACGGCGGAGATTCCGAGATCGGGCATGGCCTTCGAGGCCACCAGGCCGAGTACGGCCTTGTCGGCGAAGGCCACGATCTGGAAGAGGACGAGCAGAGCCGTGATTATCCACGCCTTGCGGTTCATCCTGTGGAAGTCGATCCTCTTCTCCCCGGGTTCCGGGGAGACAGAGACTTCGGGCGCCACGGTCGAAGCCATGAGCAGCCACCTTTCCTAGCGAGCTGCGGATGCGGAATCCGCCAGCGGGTCGACAGTGGTTCAGAAGCTATTTCCATGCGTCCTTACTGCGGTAGGAGGGAAACCTTTACTGTCGGCCCTCGGCTTGTTCGCCCAGAATGGAGGAGTCGAGACCGGAGGAGGAGTATGAGCACGCGCGCGTCGGAGCTGTCTCTGCGGGAGCAGGTCGGGGTGGTCCGGACCGGGTCGGTGCCGGCCGAGGACCTCGCCACGCAGGTCAGACGAGCGATCGAGCTGCGCGAACCGGAACTCGACGCCTGGGTCTGCCTGTCGTCGACGATTGCGGCAGAGGCTCGTGCCGTCGACCGGGACCCCGGCTCTGCGCCTCTGGCCGGTGTGTCCGTCGGAGTCAAGGACCTCATCGACGTAGCCGGGATGCCCACGCGTGCCGGCTCTGCAGTCACCTCCCCGGATGCCGTCGGCACCGATGCTGCCTGCGTGACCCGTCTGCGTTCCCTCGGTGCGATCGTCCAGGGCAAGACCGTGACGACCGAGTTCGGCTACTTCACCCCCGGCCCCACCCGCAATCCCCACGCCCTCGATCACACCCCCGGCGGGTCCTCCAGTGGATCGGCTGCGGCCGTCGCGGCGGGGACCGTGCCCCTCGCGCTCGGCACCCAGACGGCGGGTTCGCTGACCCGGCCGGCCTCGTACTGCGGAGCCGCCGGCATGGTCCTCGCCCACGGCACCACGGACATGTCCGGCATCACCGGTCTGAGCGAGTCACTCGACTCGCTGGGCCTGCTCACCCGGTCCGTGGCCGATCTTCGCTTCGTGCACAACGCATTCACCGGTCGCGAGCGCTCCGATGCCCGGGCTCCGGAGCCGGTTGCCCGGGGCCTGGTCTGGAACGCCGGTGCTCTCCACCCTCTGGAGCCGCCCATGGCGGCGTTGCTGGAACATGTGCCCGCCCTGCTGGAAGAGATCGGAGTGAAGGCCGAACCGCTCGACTGGGACGATCATGTTCAGACCTTGGCCGAGGACCACGTCACCGTCATGTCGTACGAAGCCGCCCGGGCACGGGCACACGAGTTCGACGAACATGCGCAGGCACTGAGCGCGCCGATCCGAGACCTCCTGGAGAACGGTCGCAGGACCCCCGGGGCCGAGTATTCCGCGGCCCTGACCCGTCGGGACCGCTCTCGTGAACTGCTGGACGAGATTCTGGACTCCGCTCCGATCATCGTCGGTCCTGCAGCGCTGGGTCCGGCCCCGCTCGGCCTGTCCGCGACCGGGTCGCCGATCCTCAGCCGGCCGTGGCAGCTGCTCGGTCTACCGGTCGTGGTCGTGCCGGGTGCCCGTACCCCCGCGGGACTGCCGCTGGGCCTGCAGATCGTCGGGCTGCCGGGGCACGAGGACCGGCTGCTCGACGTGGGCGAGAAGCTCGAGGCCCTCCTGCGTGAACTGCCCGTGATTGCCGTCTGAGCCGCCCGCTCGCTCGGCTCGGTGACAAGACTCGCTCGGCTCGGTGACATTACTCGCTCGGCTCGGTGACATTACTCGCTCGGCTCGGTGAAAGGATCAGCCATGCTCGAACCCCGCCCCACCAACCATCACAGGATGTTCCTCACCTGCTACGAGGACACGTTCGACCGCGGTTGGCACCACGTCGATCTGTTCGTCCACGACGAGTACGGTCGTGAGGTCAACTGGGTCCACTGGACGGTGGAGGCCGACGGCCCCGAGGCGGCCGACGAGTCGGTCCGCAGGGAAGAACCACTCCTGCGACGGACCACCGCCTGGCGGCACCAGGTGAGCGCGGCGGGAATGAACTACTGGACCGCCGATGCCGGCTGGGACGACGCCGCGGCGGACGTCGCCTGAGCAGGTGGTTCCCACCGCGGGGCGGACGGGGACAATGTCGGGAGCCAGGGATACGCCCTGGCCCCCGAATCCGGAGGTGAAGAGCCATGGCGGAGAGTGCGGACGACCTCCGAGCCGAGACGACGGTGTACGTGGTCGACGACGATCTCGAACTGTGCGAATCCGTCGACTGGTTGCTGGAGAGCATCGGGATCAGACCGGTGATCTGCCACAGCGGTGAGCAGTTCCTGAACGCCTACGACGGGAGCCGGCCGGCCTGCATCGTCCTCGACGTGCGCATGCCCCGCATGAGTGGGACACGGTTGCAGGAGAAGCTCAACGAGTTCGCGCCGCACGTGGCGATCATCTTCGTCTCCGCCCACGGCGACATCCGGATGTCCGTCTCCACCCTGAAGGCGGGGGCGCTGGACTTCCTCGAGAAGCCCTACGATCCGCAACGGCTGCTGGACGCCGTGCAGGCCGGGGTGGAGAAGGCCCGGCTCCGCTTCACCGACCATGTCGTGCGGGAATCGGTCCGGAACAAGGTCTCGTCCCTCACGCCGCGCGAGCGTCAGATCCTGGCCCTGGTGGTCGAAGGCCTACCCAGCCAGAACATCGCCCGGAAACTCGGCATGAGCGTGAAGACCGTCGACGTCCATCGTGCTCGTATCAAGAGCAAGACGGACGCCGACAGCATCAGCACCCTCGTGCGGGACGTCCTTCGGTACGGGGTGGACGTGCCGGTCGAGGATCAGTAGTCGAGGATCAGTAGTAGTCCAGCACCAGGCGCTCGCCCGCTGCCCGGGACACGCAGACTGCCATGATCTCGCCGGATTCCTTCTCGGACTGCGTGAGAACGTTGTCCCGGTGGATCGGAGTCCCTGCCAGCACCTGCATGATGCAGGTACCGCAGATGCCCTCCTGGCAGGACGTGTCCACGTCGCAGCCGTTCTCCTGAAGCACCTCGACGATGCTCCGGTCGGCCGGGACCTGATAGGTCTCCCCCTCCAGTTCCACCTCGAACGCGGAGTTCTCGGAGGCGTCCGGCTGTTCCGCCGCGTGGAAGTTCTCGAGGTGGATCGACCCGGCCGGGACGTGCCGGCCGGCGAGCGCAACGACCTTGGTCATGAACCCGTCGGGTCCGCACGTGTAGACGTGGGCTCCGGGATCCATTCCCGCAAAGGTGGTTCCGAGGATCTCGTCCTGGTCCTCCCGGGCCACCCCCAGATGGGCACGGAGCTTCTCCGGGCAGCGGTCACGCAGCAGCGGAAGGAAGGCGGCTTCCTTCTCGCTGCGCGCGAAGTAGTGCAGTTCGAAGCTGATGCCGTGGACGTCCATGTAGCGCGCCAGGCTCAGCATCGGGGTGATGCCGATGCCGGCGGCGACCAGGACGTGGTGCGTGGCGTCCGTCGCGATGCTCAGCAGGTTCCGTGGGGAGCTGATCCGGAGAACGTCGCCCACCCCCACTTCGTGGAGGGCGGCCGAGCCGCCGCGGGAGTTCTCCTCGCGCTTCACCGCGAAGGCGAACGAATCCTGCGCATCGGGCGTGCTGAACAGCGAGTACTGGCGGGTGATCGACGTGGGTCCGACGACATCGATGTGCGCGCCCGGCAGATACGTACCCAGTGGCGACCCGTCGGTCTTCGCCAGCCTGAACGATCTGACGGTGGGTGATTCCTGAATGATCTCGGCGACGGTGACGTCGATGAGTGCCATGTCCGTTCTCCTCGTGAATTTCTCCGGACGGAAAACGCCGACCGGGGCCCTCCCGGACGGGAGGACTCCGCTCAGCGGAGGTACAGCCCGCCGTTGACGTCCCAGCAGGCACCTGTGACGAAGTAGGCGTCGTCCGAGGTGAGCAGCCCGACCATGTCCGCCACGAACGACGGACTTCCCAAGCGGCCCACCGGAATCCCGGCGACGATGCCCGCGAGCCTGTCCGGGGGCACCGTGGCCCGCACGACCGGGAGGTCGTGCGGCCCGGGAGAGATCGCGTTCACGGTCACTCCCCGGCCGGCCAGCTCGCGCGCGAAGACCTTGGTGGTGGTCAGGATCGCTCCCTTGGAGGCCGCGTAGTGGCCACCGGTTGCCGTCCCTCCGTTCTGGCCGGCAAGTGAGGCCATGTTGACGATCCGTCCGAAGCCCTGGTCGGCCATGGCCGCGCCGAACACCTGGCAACCGAAGAAGATGCTGTTCACGTTCGTCGTGAGCACACTCGTGAAGTCCGCCTCCGCCAGGTTCATCAGATCCGCTGCCTGCGTGACGGCAGCATTGTTGACGACGATCGTGGGGATGCCCCAGATCTGCCGGCATGTCGCCAGGGCCTCCTCGAATCCGACCTTGCGACTGACGTCGAGCTCGAGACCGCGTGCGGTCGATCCGTCGGGGGACAACTCCGCCGCGAGGGCTTCGACACCGGCCGTGTCGATGTCGGCGAGCAGAACCCTTCTACCGTCGGCGTGGAGTTTCCGGGCAATGGCGGCACCCATACCTCCGGCCGCGCCGGTGACAACGGCGATACCCGGCCCGGTGCCGGTGGACTGAGAGATCACATCGGCCCCCTACAGCAGGTAACCCGAGGCGCTGACCGCGTCCTCGCTGTCGATGAGCCGCACGACCTTGAGCGAGATTCTGTCCCCGTCCGCTCCGAGAACGATCCGGTGGGTCAGCTCGGCGCCGAGCGTCGTGAATTCGTTGCGCTTGAACGCATTGAGGATCTGGGCCGATCGGAGAGTGACCGAGGTGTCGGTGATTTCCTCCACGGTGAACCGCGAGACGATCCGCACGGTCCGGGCCGCGGCCACCGCGGAGGGCGAGTAGCCCTGCATCATCCGCTCGACGCGCAGGTGCCGCATGCGCTTGTCGTCGTAGACCATGTTCAGGCCCGCGGCGAAGTCGTCGGTGTCCGGATCGATGGGAATCACGTAATGTGCGTCGTCCGTGTACATCTGCTCCCAGGCTCGATAGTCCTTGGCGTCGAGGACCTGAGCTTCCTTCCAGACGAGCTCGATGGCCCGGAGGGTACGGGAGTCCGTCAGGGTCGGCATCGGTACGACCTCAGTCATTGCTCATCATCTTCTTCCACATCGCGTAGGCTTCCCGCATCCCCGTCTCGTCGGTGACATGAGAGGTGGGCCAACCTTCTTCGGTCGTGTACTCGCGTCCCTCGCCGCGGTTGACGAGGATCGGCATGTTCGGATTGCCGCCGGCCCCGATCTGCACCCGGATCCAACCCTCGGCGTCGTCGGGGCTACCGAAACCGAACGGCCCCTGGAAGTGCTCGTGGATCCTCAGTCGCTCGCGGTTGACGCTCTCGGGCCCGCCGTCCATGCCGAGGGCCATGTGCCAGATCTCGGTCTCGTCGACGGAGAGAGGGATCAGGACCCGGAAGAACGACGACGACATCGCGACGTTCGGGAAGGTGTTGAGGTTGAACCCGCAACCGTGCATGGAACGCATATAGCGACGGATCCGTTCGGGGCTTTCTCCCGCGGCGGCGAGTTCGTCGACCAGATGCTGGAAGCGGGGCTGGATCTCCTCCGTTCCGTCGTCCACATCGAGATCCGCGTGGGCCGCGGCCATGATCGCGACGCTGTGCCCGTTGCCGAGGGCGTGGGTCTCGGCCGCGGGGTCGTCCATGAATGACATCATGTCCGCCGTCTCGGCGTCGACGGAGGCCATCCACGACTTGTGCACCATCGGGAAGTGGTACCCGTCCGTGGTGTTCTCGAGCTGGATCTTCCAGTTCCCCTTGAACCGGAACTTGTGAACGCCGAGCACCTTGGTCGGAAATCCGTTGCTCTGCTTGAAGAAGCGTTCCATCCAGATCTTGGCGTCGCCGAGGAAGTCCTCGAGCGGCTCGGCGTCCTGGTCGAAGGTTGCCCAGATCATCCCCAGGTAGCTCTCGGTGCGCAGCGTCTGGAGCGGGAAGTCCTTCTTGTCCACGACGCCCTCGTAACCGTCCGGGTAGGGGATGCCGCGAAGACGTCCGTCGAGTGCGTAGGACCAGTTGTGGTACGGGCACGTGAAGCCGTTGGCCTTGCCGCTGCGCTGGTCGCACACCGTCGCCCCGCGATGCCGGCATCGGTTCAGCAGGGTGTTGAAGTTGCCCTTGCGATCCCGGGTCACGATGACCGGCTGGTCTCCGACCTGGGTGGTCTTGAACGAGCCCGCCTCCGGGATCTCGCTCTCGTGTGCCACCCACACCCAGGTCTTGTAGAAGATCTTCTTCATCTCCTCCTGGAAGATGTCCGGATCGGTGTACAGCCGGCCCGCGACCCGGTCGTTCGCGACGAGGTCCGCGTAGGTGCGTGCGGTGGGTTCTTCTGTCGTCGTCATGTGATTCCTTCGTTCGTGAAGTGCAAGGGCGGGCATCACCGGGATGCATCAGATCCGTTGGAACATCGCCTCGGCGGGCAGCGGCGCGGCGAACATCCGGCGGGTGCAGAACCGGCTCATGCGAGCCGCCGTACGTCCCCCGGTCCGGCCCAGGTCGAAGTCGATCGTGAGCCGGGCGCAGAGAATCTCGGCCGTTCCCGTCGCATAGAGCGACAGTTGCTGCATGATCCACTGCCCGCTCGCACGGTTGCCGTCGAGACGGATCTGCTCGCTCCCGAGGAGATGCACGTTGCGGAGGAAGTGGTCGGCCGGCGGCAGGTACCGGGACACGAGGGCCACGATTTCGTCTCGGCCCCTGGCGATTCCGAATTTGCCGGCGTACTCCGGACCCAGTCCTTCCCAGGTCGCGTCGTCGGTGAACAGGACGCCGAGCTGATCCGGGCTCTGCAGCGGGCCGGGCACGTCACACAGGTCCAGATAGCGGGCGAGACAGTCGCGGACGGCCTCCTTCGCCTCGACCACCTCGAGGCGGTGCTCCGTGTCGGTCACGGATCAGACCTCGACGTCGGCGCGGATCGTCAGCTCTCGGCCCATGCGGGCCTCGATCTTGAAGTACTTCCAGAGGGCGTACTCGCCGATCATCGTCGTCCGCAACAGGTTGCACGCGGCCCGCACGGTTTCCTGGTCCTTCACGTCGGCCAGGACGTAGCAGGTCCAGGGCCAGCCGTCGGACGGGCCCACCATGTGGGCGTCGTCGTCGAACGTGCCGATGACATGGATGCCGTCCATGTTCGCGAGATTCGAGAGCATGGTGGAGATGCCGACCCACACCGGGCCGATCTCCGCCTTCGGCAGGTCGAAGAAGTTCTGGTTGTTGCCGATGCAGAACAGGGTGCGCAACGGTTCGGCGGTCATGGGGCGTCCTTTCGCTGGGAAGGCAGGCGCTGGTCTCGAAGATCCCGCCCTGGTCAGGGGAAACTGGGGATCCCGGGTTCCAGGCCGAGGAGAACGGCTCCGGCCGCCTCGAAGGTGTTGGTCTGAAGCATGGCGTGCTGAGCCGGGACGAGAGCGTCCCGAAGGTAGCGCTGCAGCGGGTGGCTCTCGTAGATCGCCCCGGTGCCGGCCAGGTCGAACGCGGCGAGCACGACGTTGCGGCCGACGTGGGCGGCCTGGGTTGCTCCCAGGCGGAGCAGGGCCGTGTACTCGTCGGTGATCTCGTCGCCGCGGACCGCCAGGTCCCACACCTCGTCGGTGATCTCGTAGAAGAAGGCCCGAGCGGAGCGGAGATCGGCCTCGGCGCGGGCCAGGCCGGTCTTGTAGGCGGGCCGGTTTCCCTTGCTGTCACCGCCGGTGATGCTGGATCGGACCGCTCCGACCTCGTGGACGTAGTCCAGCGCGCCGCGGGCGGCGCCGAGAGTCACCACCGCCAGCACCTGGGCGGCGTAGGCGAGCGACGGATACCGCGTGAGCGGCTCGTCGATCAGGGGAGCGCCACCGCGGACGAACGTCATCTCCTCGGGGACGAAGAGCCTGTCGGCCTTCACTGCGTGTGACCCCGTCGCCTTCATTCCGGCGACATCCCAGTTCTCCACGATCTCCACGTCGGCAGGGTCCACGAGGGCGGTCAGTGGCTTGCCGTTCGTTTCCGGGCCTCCGGCGAGACCGATGCCGAGGATGTCGGCGCCCAGGCATCCGCTGGCGAACTGCCAGAGCCCGCTGCACAGGTAGCCGCCGTCCACCTTCTCGGCCTTCTGCATGGGGAACAACCCGCCGGCATAGGCGACGTCCGGGCCGTCGGAGTAGATCTTCTCCTGGGTTTCGACCGGCAGGGCCGCGAAGTACACGAGCGAGGATCCGAAGCTTGCCACCCACCCGGTGGCCGGATCCACCGCGGAAATCCGCTCGACCTGCCTCATGAAGGAGGAGGGGGCCATCGGTTCTCCGCCGAACCGTGCCGGGGTCGACGCGCGGTAGAGTCCGGCCTGCTTCAAGAGCGCGATGAAGTCCTTCGGCACGAATCGTTGCCGGTTGAACTCGTCGCGCCGGTCCAGCAGCACGGCGAGGGCGTCCTCGAAGGCCTTCTCCCGGGCAGGGCCCACCGCTGCCGCCTGCACTGGTTTCATCGTGCTCCGGATCGCCATCGTCGTCTCCATCCACCTCGTCGTGTCGCGCTGAGGAAAACGCTAGGAAAGGTTCGGACGAGGCGGTATCGGGATTTCCTCCGCCGGTCATAAAGCATTCCCCTATGGTCGATCCGCCGCTCGTGGGTCGACAATGAACCGTCACGGCACCCGGAGGTGAGGATCGATGTTCCCGACAGGCCGCGACTTCCAGGAGATGGTGGAGAAGACGGAAACAGGGATCCTCATCCACGAGGCCGCGTCCAAGAACATCCTCTGGGCCAACCCCGCCGCGTGCCGGATGTTCGGTTTCACCCTCGACGAACTGCGACCGTTGAAGGCCCACCACATGAGCAGCCAGGAGCGTCAGTACCGGCGCTCGGTCGGGGTGGCGTGGTTGCAGGACGCGGTCGTACACGGCTCGAGCCGCAGACAGTGGAAGTACCGGACCAAGGACGGTCAGGACTTCCTGGCAGACGCGGTCGCCTCGCTCCTGACCTTCCAGGACGGGCAGGTCGTGATGGTCGAGTTCCGCAACATCGCCGAAGAGGTGGAGCTCCAGGAGGAGCTCAGCTGGGTGTCGCAGTCCCTACAGCGCATCATGACGCACACGTCGGCGGGCATCGTGGTGCTCGACGAGATGAACTGCATCGAGGACATCTCGCCGCTCGCGGCCCAGCTCTTCGGCAGAACGCCGGACGAACTGTCCGGTGTGTACCTGGAGGATCTGGGCCGGTGTGAGCCTCGCCTGACCGCCGAGCCCGTCGTCGCCAAATTGGACGCGGCGGCCGGGCCGGTGGGCATCATGCAGGAGATCGAGAAGAGCGACGGCAGCACCACCTGGCTGGCCGGCTTTCTCGAGGCCGTGGTGCACGACGGAATGACGTCCCGGGTGCTGACGATCCGTGACGTGACGGATCGCGTGGAGTGGGAACGCCGGCATGCGTATCAGGAGGCCAACCTCCAGTACCTCAGCCGGTACAACGCGATGGGTGACATGGCCATGATCCTCGCTCACGAACTCGGGCAGCCCCTCGCCGCCTCGACGAACTATCTGAGCGGCCTCAAGGCGCGCATCTCCGACCGATCCCTCGACCCCGAGGCGCTGAGCTACGGGTTGGACAGGATGGAGAAGCAGCTCGGCCGGGCGGCGGAAATCGTGTCCTCCGTGAAGCGCTACGTGCGGCGGATCGAGAGCACCAAGGCTGCCATAGACCTCAACGAGACGGTCGAGGAGAGTTTGTACTTCGTTCGTCTGCGGGCAGCCGAGCGGGGCGTGCACATATCGATCGACAGGTCCCGTTCCCCGTTGCCGGTGGAAGGAGAGAGCGTGCTGATCGGGCAGGTGGTCATCAACCTCTGCTTCAACGCGATCGACGAGATCGTGTTGCCCTCGACTTCCGTCAAGGAGCTGACAGTCCGGACGGCCCGGCGGGGTGAGTGGGCCTGCGTCTCCGTTCTCGACCAGGGACGAGGGATGGACGGTGCCTCGGGAAACCGTCTGGCCTCCGGGGCCTTCTCGGCCAAGCAGGACAGTTCCGGGATCGGCCTGATCATCTCGGAGCACATCGTCGAGCGACACGGGGGCAGCATCCGGTACCTGCCAAACCACCCGCACGGTACCGAGGTCCGGATGTGCCTGCCCATCTCCGAGTAACTGCGATCCACCTCCGAGGGCAACCTCGGCTGACACAGGTGTGCTGGGTACGGCGGCACCCGGCCCGGGGCGGCGCCGTGGCCACAACGGCGAAGGTTCCTGGATGACGGGTCCCGGAGAAGCCGCTGACTTCGGTCGTCCCTGGGGGCGAGCTATGGGCTTTGGACCCTAGAGAGCCGGTGATGTGATTCGTAGCGTCGGAGTCGGCGGCATCGCGACGAGGAGGCTGGCGATGACTGATACGACGGCGACCCCCATCCCGGCCGGCATCGAGTCGCCCGACGAGGTTCACACCCGGTTGGGCACGTTGCGGTTCTTCGACGGCTTCCCGGACGACGCGACGGTCCGGACGTTGTTCGACAACCTGGACTTTCAGCGTGCCGTGCAGGCGTACCTGCTGGCTCTGCCCGCGCTGAACATGGCGGCGATGCGCAGCGCGCTCCTCGAATGGGGCCCGGTGAACTCGACGGCGTACGTCTTCGAAGACCTGATGCATCCGCGCACCGTGTGGCTCACGGCTAACACGAGCACGTCGTACACCGCCATCTGGATCGACCTGCACGACGGTCCGCTCGTGATCGAGGCGCCGCCCGGCGTGCTGGGCGCGATCGACGACAGCTGGGGACGCTGGGTGGTCGACGTCGGCCTGACCGGACCCGACAAGGGCCGGGGCGGCGCCTACCTGCTGCTGCCCCCCGGCTACGACGGTGAGGTCCCCGGCGGCTACTTCGTGGTGCGGACCAACAGCTTCGGCATGGTGCTGTTCGTTCGGGGCTTCCTCGACGAGCACGGCGATCCCCACCCCGCCGTCGAGGTCATCAAGGACAAGACCCGGGCCTACCCCCTCGCGCTCGCGGGCCGTCCGCCGTCCATGCGGTTCGTGAACGTGTCGCCCGAACCCATGGTCGGCGTCCCCCCGGCCGACTTCCGGGCGTGGGAAATGCTCGACGAGGTGGTGCAGTCGGAGCCGCCCGAGTCGTCCGATCCGCTCACCCTGGGATTCTTCGCCTCGATCGGCATCCGGCGCGGCAGGCCGTTCGACCCCGACGAGCGCATGCGCGCGATCCTCACCGAAGCCGCCGCGGTGGGTGACGCCACCGGTCGCGCCCTCACCTACCGGTTCCGGCAGCCGGAGGCCTACCGCTACCCGGGCAGTACTTGGCGCGCATTCTTCCTCGGTGGTCATCGGTTCGAGGAGGACGGGGTCGCCCTGCTCGACGCCGCCGCTCAGTTCAACTTCTCGGTGACCGGCGTGAGTCCGGCAGAGGACGTCGAGAGGATCGGCACCGGTTCCCAGTACGTCGTCGCCTGCGTCGACGCCGACGGCGCCCCGTTCGACGGCGGCCGGACCTACCGGCTCCGCGTCCCTGCGAACGTTCCGGCCGGCAACTTCTGGTCGATCCTCGCCTACGACACCCAGACCCGGTCCATGCTGCAGACCGGACAGGAGTGGCCGTCGGTGACGAGCCAGGACCGCGATTTCACCACGAACGAGGACGGCTCCGTCGACGTCCACTTCGGTCCCGAACCGCCCGAGGACGGTCACAACTGGATCCAGACCGTTCCCGGCAAGAGTTGGTGGGCCATGTTCCGGCTGTACGGCCCCCTCGCACCGTGGTTCGACAAGACGTGGCAGCTGCCGGACATCGAGCGACTCGCGTAGAGGCGCCGACGCGGCCTCGTGGTGCCCTCGGCCCGGCACCGGCGAGATCCAGTCGGTGCGATCTCAGATCTCGCGCCAGCTCTCCCCGGCCATGTCGTGGCCGTGTGCCGCCATGAGCATCAGTCCACCGTCGACGGGAATCGAGCCGCCCGTGAGGTACGACGAGCGCGGCGACGCGAGGAATGCGATGGCCGACGCGACCTCGTTGACGTGCCCGGGCCGGCCGACCGGGTTGCCGGGGCGGTCCTCACGATACGCCTGGGATTCGTCCATGCCCGTCATCGGGGTCGAGATCTCGCCCGGCGCAATCGCATTGACGAGGATGCCGTGCCGCCCCAGCTCGAGTGCGAGGCACTTGGTGAGCATGCCCAGGCCGGCCTTGGCGCTGCAGTAGGCGGCGGCGCCGAGCCGGGGGATGTGCTCGTGCACACTCGTGACGTTGATGATCCGGCCACCGCGGCCGCCCGCGATCATCCGACGGGCGGCGCGCTGAGCGCACAGGAACGGACCCTCGAGGTCGGTCGCGAGAACCTCCCGCCACGTGTCGTAGCTCAGGTCGAGGATCCGGTCCATGTGCCCGATTCCGGCGTTGTTGACCAGAACGCCCAGGCCGCCGAGCTTCTCGGCGAGCGTGTCGACGACGTCGGCGGTGTCCGGACTGGTCAGGTCCTGGTGGACGACGAAGCAGCGCTGTCCGCGCTCCTCGATCCCGTCCCGGGTGTTCCGGGCCCCGGCCTCGTCGGTGTGGAACGTGATGCCTACGTCGAATCCCTCCGAGGCCAGCACCTCGGCGGTGGCTTTTCCGATTCCCGAATCGGCTCCGGTGACGATCGCAAGTCTCTCGGGTGCAGGAATATTCATGCAGGGCCTGTACCCACTCGTCGTCCCCTCCACGCCGATCGGTGGTCGACGGGCGCTCACCTCGAGTAACGTCATGACCGGTGAGCACAGGAGGTGCACCCATGACGACCTTTGCCGTGACCGACACCGGCGACGGGCTGGATGTCACCGTCGACGGCACGACCCACCGCCTCGGCGTGGCGGACGCGCGCCGGCTCGCACACCGGATCCTCGACGTCGTCCACGCCGCCTATCCCGAACGCACGGGCGCGGGACTCGAATCGTGGCCCACGGAGCGCCTGGAGGAGTTCGTCGCCGACCTCGAACGGACCGTGAACCCGGACCGGCCCGGGCACATTCTCAGGGCCGCTCGGGTGGAGCTGGATCGCCGTCGGGGCGCCGCCCGGTGATGAGGAAGATGACCCGTTCGGCCACGTCCACGGCCTGGTCCCCGAAGCGTTCGTAGAAGCGTGCCACCAGGGCGAGGTCGACGGCGGGGGTCACGCCGTGCGTCCACGCCGGGTCCCGGAGCGTCCCGAGCAGACGGGCGTGGACGGCGTCGAGTTCCGCGTCGGTGCTCCGGACCCGGGTGACCAGCTCCAGATTCGGCTCCGTGAAGACGTCACACAGTCCGCGCGCCATGCCAGCCGTGAGTTCGCCCATCCGGGCGATGTCGTCCCGGACCTCGTCGGGGGCGAGCTCTCCGGGGGTGCGCCGCCGGGCTGCCCGCGCGATGTGCAGGGCGAGCTGGCCCATCCGCGCCAGGTCGCTGCTCATCCGCACCGCCGAGAAGACGAACCGGAGATCGCCGGCCACCGGATGCTGCAACGCCAGGATCGCCACGGCCCGCTCGCTGCACTCGGTGTGCAACGTGTCGATCTGCTCGCCGAGATCGAGCGCCTCCTCGGCCGCGGCCACGTCGCCGTCGAGCAGCGCACGCGTCGACAGCTCCAGGGCCTTCGCCGCGAGCTCGGCGAGACCGCGGAGCCTGCCGGTGAGGTCGCGTAACTGTTGATCGAACGAGGCCCTCATGTACACCGATCCACTGCGCTGTCCTCCGTTGCCGTTACGGGGGTATACCCGGAAGCGGCCCCGTCGACGCCCGGTGGAGGCCCTTCGGGCCGGGGAACCGCCGCCGTCAGTTCTCGGCTTCCTGCTCGCGCTGCCGCCGCAGCCGCTGTGCGGCCGTGTGCGCGCCTTCCCGCTCGAGGGCCTGGAGCATCTTCTCGACCTTGTCCGCAGAGGCGCGCGGCGGCAGCAGCGGGGTAGCCGGATCGACGACCGCCTGGATCAGCACCGGACGGTCGGCGGTCAGGGCGGTGTGCCACGCCCCGTCGACGTCCTCGGGGCGATCGACCCGGATGCCCTCCAGGCCGAGCAGCCGGGCGTAGTCGGCATAGGGGAAGGGCGGGACGGTCTGCGAGGCGGGGATGCGGGCGTCGCCCTCCATTTCCCTCTGCTCCCAGGACACTTCGGTGAGGTCGCCGTTGTCGAGGACGAGGACGACGAAGCGCGGATCGGCCCAGTCTCGCCAGCGGTGGGCAAGGGTGATCAGCTCCGAGATGCCGTTCATCTGCATGGCGCCGTCCCCGGCCAGGGCGATCACCGGACGATCCGGATGGGCGAGCTTGGCGGCCAGTCCGTACGGCATCGCGGACCCCATCGATGCGAGCGTGCTCGACAGGTGCGCCGGCACTCCCGGCGGCAGTCGCAGGAAACGCGCGTACCAATACACGACCGATCCGACGTCCACCGCCACCTGGGCGTCCGCCGGGAGCCGGTCGGACAGGGCTGCGACGACAGCCTGCGGATCGAGGACGACGGCCTGCGGATCGAGACCGTCCGGGGGCTCCGCGCACCGTGCGGCGGCGATCCGCCGCCAGTTCCGGACCATCTGCTCGACGTCGCGGCGCCACGGTCCGGCGGTCCGGTGCAACCGGGGCAGCAGGGCGCGCAGGGTCTCGCGGGCGTCCCCGGCGAGGGGCACCTCGACGGGATACTTGGCGCCGAGGTTGCGGGCGGCGATGTCGATCTGCACGGCACGTGCCCGTCCCGGGGCGGGATAGAACTCCGTCCACGGATCGTTGCTGCCCACGATCAGCAGGGTGTCGCATCCGGCCGTCAGGTCCGCAGAGGCGGTCGTGCCGAGGTGTCCCATGACACCGCAGGCCCAGTCCCGGGACTCGTCGATCACCGGTTTGCCGAGCAGCGACGTCGTGACGCCGGCGCCGAGCAGCTCCGCGACCTCGCCGATCTCCGCGGCCGCGCCGTATGCGCCCTGGCCGACGAGCAGCGCGACCCGTCGCCCGGCGTTGAGCAGGTCGGCGGCCCGGTCGAGATCGGCGTCGGTGGGCAGCACCCGCGGGACCGCGACCGTCGCGGCGCTGGGGACCACGCCGTGGGCGTGCTCCTCCCCGGCGACGTCGGCCTGCTGCACGTCGTGCGGGACGATCACACACGTCGGGCTGGAGGTCGCCCGTGCGGTGCGGAAGGCGTTGTCGAGCACCGCGCCGAGTTGTTCGGGGGTATCGAGGGTCTGCACGTACTGGGCGCACACGTCCTTGAACAGCGTGGGCAGCGCGACTTCCTGCTGGTAGCCGCTGCCCTGGGCCGTCGTCACCACGTGCCCGACGATCGCCACCACCGGTTTGCCGTCCAGCTTGGCGTCGTAGAGGCCGGTGAGCAGATGCACCGCCCCGGGTCCCTGGGTGGCGAGGCACACCCCCACCTCCCCGGTGTATTTCGCGTGCCCGGTGGCCATGAAGGCCGCCATCTCCTCGTGCCGGGCGGTGACGAGCTCGATGTGCTCGGCCGCCCGATCCAGAGCGGCCAGGATCGGGTCGATCCCGTCTCCGGCGTAGCCGAAGACGCGGTGGACGCCCCAGGCCCGGAGCCGGTCGACTATCCCGTCGGCGACGTTGGCCATGCTGTTCCTCCCGGTGGCGCCCGGCGTCCGCCGCGGGCACCCTTCGTCGTGTCCTCCGGGGCCGGGTGCCCGGTGGGGGACGGGCGAAACCTCGGGTGGGCGGCACACTGGTCGCATGAGGTTGCTGCTGCTGGCCGACACCCACGTCCCCGTCCGCGCGCGGGACCTGCCGGCGCGGGTGTGGGAGGAGGTCGACCGCGCCGACGTGGTGCTGCACGCCGGCGACTGGGTCGAGGTCGCGTTCTTCGACGCATTGTCCGAGCGGGCCGGACGGTTGGTCGCGTGCTGGGGCAACAACGACGGTGCGGAATTGCGGGGCCGGATGCCCGAGACCGCGCGCGTGACATTGGAGGGTGTGCGCTTCACCGTCGTCCACGAGACCGGAGCCTCGGCAGGCCGGGACGGGCGGATGTCGGCCGCTCATCCCGACACCGACGTTCTGGTGTTCGGGCACAGCCACATTCCGTGGGACACCACCACGGCGACGGGGCTGCGCCTGCTCAACCCGGGGTCACCGACCGACCGTCGGCGCCAACCGTTCTGCACCTTCGTGACCGCGACCGTCGCCGACGGCGGACTGCACGAGGTGGAACTGCACCGCCTGTGACGGGCGGAAGTCGGATATCGAGCCGAACGACCGGTTCGGGCGTACGGTGGGTGTGCCCCGCCACCGCCCGAGGGAGCCCACATGCCTGCATCCTTCTTTGCGCATCCGCACCAGGCGTTCACCGCAGGTTTCTACCGCGACGAGGACTTCGACTTCGAGGTCCGGTTCCTGCTCGGACAGGCCGTGCACGGTGCGGCGGACGTGGGGGAGGTACTCGCCACCATCGCCCCGCTCGGCGAGAAGGATCACGAGAAGTGGTTCGAGGCCTGGGTGGCGCTCGGCAGTCGAGTCCGGGGGCTCGCCGATGCCTCCGCCGAGGCCGGGCACGTCGTCAGCGCCGCGGGCGCATACCTGCGTGCCGCAACGTATTTCGCTACCGCGGTCAACTCCGTGGACGGTCTGGCCGACGACGGCCCGCTGCTGCCGACGTTTCGGCAGCACCGGGCGGCGTGGGACCGGTTCGTCGAGACCACCGCGCACCCGGCCGAGCGGGTGGACATTCCCTACGAGGACGGCTTCCTGCCGGGCTATCTGCTGCGGCCGCTCGGCGAGGAGACCCGCGAACCACGCCCCACCCTGATCCTGAACAACGGCAGCGACGGGCCCATCAGCAGCCTGTGGACCGCCGCCGGGGCCGGCGCCCTCGCCCGCGGCTACAACGTGCTGTTCTTCGACGGTCCAGGGCAGCAGTCCATGCTGTTCGAGCGCGGCGTGCCGTTCCGGCACGACTGGGAGGCCGTGATCACGCCGATCGTGGACTTCCTCCTCCGGTACCCGGAGGTCGACGGCTCGCGCATCGCCCTCTACGGGATCAGTCAGGCCGGATACTGGGTGCCCCGCGCACTGGCCTTCGAGCACCGGATCGCGGCGGCAATCGCCGATCCGGGGGTGGTCGACGTGTCCGCGTCGTGGCTTGCCCACATGCCCAAGAACATGATCGAGTTGCTCGAGAAGGGCGACCGGGAGAAGTTCGATCGCGACATGGCCTTCGGCATGCGGCTGTCGGGCCGGCTCGAGCGCACGTGGCGGTTCCGGGCCCGCCCCTACCGCAGGATGGACTCGTACTTCGACACCCTCACCGAGGTGCTGAAGTACCGGCTCGGCGATCTCCCCGAGTCGATCACGACGCCGCTGTTCGTCACCGACCCCGAGGACGAGCAGTTCTGGCCCGGCCAGTCCCGGCAGCTCGCCGACCGGCTGCGCGGGGCGAAGGAACTGGCGTCGTTCACCGCGGCGGAGGGTGCCAACTTCCACTGCCAGCCCCTCGCTCGCAGCCTCACCGATCAGCGGATGTTCGACTGGCTGGACACGGTGCTGGCCGACCGGGCCCGCGTCCGGGCCTCCGACGGCGCGTCGGCGCGTGAGGTGGCGGACGGCTGAGCGAGGTGGCCGCCGGGCAGGAGATCCGGCCCGGAGACCTCCTCAGCCCGCGAGGAACAGGGCCGCCGCCGCATCCCGCGCGATCAGAAACCCGGCGATACCCAGCACCCATCCCAGCGCCGAGTCGGCGTGCCGGGCGGTGAACTCGTCGAGACGTCGCAGCAGCGGCTCGATCCGCCGGTGCACGACGAGCCGGCCCACCACCAGCAGCAGGGCCGGCAGCACCATCACCGCGCAGTACCCGGCGAGCAGGCCGGCGCCGGTGGCGGCCGGCAGTCCCGTCGCCACGATCGTCCCGATCGCCGCCAGGTACGGCAGCATCGTGGCGACCTCGACGGTCCCGGCACCGAGCGCGAGCACTGCCACACCGGACGCCGTCCGTTGCCGCTCGAGGGCCCGGGAGCGCCAGTGCCGCAGCCGGCTCCCGCGGCCCGCAACCCGCGCCTTCCCCGAGTCGAATCGCCAGCTCATCGCGAACAGAGCCGCGCCCACCGAGAGTTGCGCCCAGTGCCACGCCGTCGTGTCGCTCCACCGCGCGAGCGCCGCGGCGCCGTTCCGGCCCGCGGACATCAGCACGAGTCCGACGACGAAGTAGAACGCGGCGATCGACAGCAGGTACACCAGCAGGCGGCGTACGGGGGGCCGGCCCGGCGCGGTGAGCAACCACAGCGGCACGACGAGGGTGCCGAGACTGGTGCTGTCCACGAGCGCCAGCACCGCGAGCGTGCCCAGGAGAGCGAGGTCCATGGCTCGATGCTCGGCGGTCACCGCACGCGTGTCGTCGGTCTTCGGAACGAGGCGGGGTCCTCCGTCGGGAGGACGAACCGGCCGCGCCGCTGTGCTGTGATGAACGGGTGCCGCGTTGGTCGTCTCTCTCCGTCACCGCGCAGGGCTGGTGTATCGCGGTGGCCGAGTTCCTGCTCGGGCTGCTGTTGCTGTCCGCAGGTCTGTACGAACTCGCCCCCGTCAGGGTGGAGGCTCCGGCGGCCGTGCGTGTCGGCCTGCTGGCGGCCGTGTGCGGCGCAGCGGTGCTCCGGGCGCGACGGCCGGTGGCGGCGCTCGTGCTCGGTGCGGTGCCGCTGGGCATCGACCTCCTGCTCGGGCCGTCCCTGCCCGTGTGGCTCGTCTACTCCGACCTGCTCTACGCCGGCGTCCGCTACGGCACCGAGCGGCAGGCACGGGCGCTGCTCGGCCTCGCCTCCGCGCTCTCCGCGGCCTGTTTCGGGGTCGTCTACGTCGTCACCGGGAACTGGCAGCTGCTGGTGCTCACGGCGATTGCGCTGTCCGCGTTCGTCGGCACTCCGCTGTGGTGGGGGCGCGCGGTCCGGTTGCACAAGGACGTCGCCGACGCCGAACGCGCCCGCGCCGAGGCCGTCACCACGATCGCCGAACTCGACCGGCGGGCCGCCGTGGCGGCCGAGCGCAACCGCATGGCCCGCGATCTGCACGACGTCGTCGCCGGGCACCTGTCGGCGATCGCGATCCAGTCCGAGGCCGCGCTGGGCCTCTCCCGCGATGCGTCGTCGCCGACGGCCCGCCGGATGGAGGCGCTGCACGCCGTGCTCGAATCGGTGCGGAGCAACAGCGTCGACGCGCTCGAGGAGATGCGGGAGATGATCGGACTACTGCGGGACCGGCCCGTCCTCGGCGAGACGACCGCGCCCGGGCGGCTGGCCCACCTCGGCAAGCTCGTCGACTCGGCCCACGCCGGGGGCACCGTCGTCCACGTCCGTCGGTCGGGTCCGGGGCGGCAGCTGCCCGTCGCCGTCGACCACGCCGCCTATCGCATCGTCCAGGAGGCCCTGACCAACGCCGCCAAGCACGCGCCCGGCGTCCCCGTCGAGCTGTCGCTGGACGCGCGCGGCGACCGGTTGGAGGTGACCGTGCGCAACCCGCTCCCCGACGGGACGGTTGCCGCGCCGCGCACGCCGTCGGGCGGCCGGGGCCTGGCGAGCATGCGGGAACGCACCGAACTTCTCGGCGGCCGGTTCCGGGCGGGTCCGTCCGACGGGACGTGGGTCGTGGGGGCGTCGCTGCCGCTGCGCCCGGGAGCGCCGTCGTGATCCGGGTGCTGCTCGCCGACGACCACGGAGCCATCCGCGCGGGGCTGGCGATGATCCTGTCCGCGACCTCCGATCTCGAGGTGGTCGGCGAGGCCGCCGACGGCGACGTCGCCGTGCGTCAGGTGCGGGCGCTGCGGCCGGACGTGGTGCTCATGGACATCCGCATGCCGGGCACCGACGGCATCGAGGCCACCCGCCGGATCCGCGAGACGAGCGATACCCAGGTGCTCGTCCTCACGACCTTCGACGTCGACGAGTACGTCCTGGGTGCGCTGCGCGCCGGCGCCGCGGGCTTCCTGCTGAAGTCGGCCTCCGCGCAGGAACTGACCGACGGTATCCGGCGGGTGGCCCACGGCGACGGCGTGCTGTCCCCGCAGGTGACCCGCACCGTCATCGCGGGCCTGGCCGCCGGTGCCGCCGAACCGGTGCCGCCGCCGACCGGCGTTGACCTGCTCACGGACCGGGAACGCGAGGTGCTCGACTGCCTCGGTGAGGGCCTGGCGAACCAGCAGATCGCCGAGCGCCTGAACATCGGCGCCACCACCGTCAAGACCCACGTCTCCCGGGTCCTGGCGAAGCTGGGGGTGGATTCGCGGTTGCACGCCGCGTTCGTCGCCCGGCAGATCGCGGGCAGGTAGGTCGCCTCCTCCGGAAGGAGGACACCCGGTCCGTCGGGTGGCCGACGCGCCGGCGACCGCCTCACGTCAGGGTCGAAGTCATGACGGCAACCGAGACGACGACCCGGCCCGGGCGCATCGTGGCGCTCGACGTCGCGCGCGGCATCGCCATCCTGGGCACGCTCGGCACGAACATCTGGATCTTCACCGACCCGGCCGGCATCGTCGGCTACCTGAACATGCTCGGTTCCGAGCCGTGGCCCCAGCGGATCCTCATGCAACTCGCCCAGGGCAAGTTCCTGGGGTTGCTGACCTTGATGTTCGGGATCGGTCTGGCGATCCAGGCGGCGTCGGCGCGACGGGCGGGACGGCCGTGGCCGGGCGGGTACCGGGTGCGTGCCGCGCTGCTGTTGCTCGACGGCGCGCTGCACTACCTGCTCGTCGCCGAATTCGACATCCTCATGGGTTACGCACTGGTGTCGATGCTCGTGTGCGGTCTCGTCGTCGCGTCGGCACGGGCGCGGCTGTGGGTGGCCGTCGCCGCGTCCGCCGTGCACGTGCTGCTGCTCACCGCGCTGGTGGCGGCGATCGCGGCCGAGCCGGACTCCGGGGCGCCCACCGCCCCGGCCACCGACGTGTTCGCCACCGGCAGCTGGTGGGATCTGGTGGTGTTCCGGGCCGAGAACGTCGGCGCGTACCGGGCCGAGGTGATCTTCGTGATCCCGATGACGATCGCGATGTTCCTCGCCGGTGCCGCGCTGTACGAGGCGGGAATCTTCGATCCGGGCAGCCGGGTGCTGCGGCGGAAGCTGATGCTGCTCGGGGCGGTCGCCGCCCCGGTCGACGCGGTCGTGGGATTGTGCGGCGGTGAGGCCGGTGTGCTGGTCGCCCGCTACGGCGTGGCCCCGTTCGTCGCGGTCGGCCTGCTCGCCTGGATCGCGCAGTTCCACGCGACGCCACGGCGGGCGGGGGTGGTCGCGACCGGGCTGGAACGCATCGGCCGGACCGCGTTGAGCTGCTACGTCGCGCAGAACGTTCTCGCCTCGGCGCTGTGCTACGGCTGGGGCCTCGGGCTGGCGGCGAGAGTTGATCCGTCGCTGCGGGTGCCGTTCACCGTCGCGGTGTACCTGCTGGTGTGTGCGGTGCTGGTCGTCACGGCGAGCTGGTGGCTGCGGCGGTATCGGCAGGGGCCGGTCGAGTGGTTGTGGCGGGTCTCGTACCAGCGGCTGGTGCGCGAGCCGGCGACCCCTTCCTAGTGGGCCGAATGTCACATTTGGATCGCGGAGCGGAACGCCTGTGACATTCGGTCCGCTGGGAGCGGCTACCCACCGACGGAGCTATGCGCTAATCTGTGACTCGACCGTGATCAATCCGTTATTAAACGGACCGCTCGAACGTCGAGGACAGCAGATTGGCCCCGTACGCCCGCCACGATGGTGACAACTCCAGCGAAGCTTCCGAACCCGTGGCGCCCCGGCGTGGGGCCCACCGGCGCTCGACCCGGACCGGGCCCGCGCGCCGGTTGCTGACCATCCCCCTGGCGGTCGGCGCCGTGCTCGCGGCCGGCAGCGCCGCGGCCCAGGCGGCGCCCGGCCAACCCCGGGCCGAGGCCGCCCCCGAGCGGCAGCAGCCGACGGTCGGACTCTCGACGGCACCCCAGGTGCTGCAGCTTCCGGACGCCGGCACCGACCGGTACGTCGACCAGCTGCAGCGCGCCGCCGAGCGGGAGGCCGCGCGCCTCGCCGCGGAGGCCGCGGAGCGCCAGCGCGAGGCGGAGCGCCTCGCCCAGCAGGAGGCCGAACGCCTCGCCCAGCAGGAGGCCGAGCGGATCGCACGGGAACTCGCGAGCCGCCCGAGCGCCGTCTTCCCGACCGTCGGGGCGCTGACCTCCGGCTTCGGGCCCCGCTGGGGCACGGCGCACAACGGCATCGACATCGCCAACGCCATCGGCACGCCGATCAAGTCGGTCACCGACGGCACCGTGATCGAATCCGGTCCCGCCTCCGGCTTCGGGCTGTGGGTTCGCATCCAGCAGGACGACGGCACCATCGGCGTCTATGGGCACATCAACGAGTCGCTCGTGTCCGTCGGCCAGCAGGTGCGGGCGGGCGACGTGATCGCCACGATGGGCAACCGAGGCCAGTCCACCGGGCCGCACCTGCACTTCGAGGTGTGGCAGCCGGGCGGCGCCAAGATGGACCCGATGGCCTGGTTCGGCTCGCGCGGGATCTCGGTACCTCAGGCCTCGCGCTCCTAGTCGGGCGCCGGTACGCCGCCCCGTCGGGGGGCGCGGCGCACCGGCGTCCGGCTCACCAGATCCGCACGCGCTCCTCCTGCGCGAGATACAGCGCATCGCCGGGACGCACGTCGAACGCCTCGTAGAAGGCGTCGATGTTGCGTACCACCCCGTTGCAGCGGAACTCCGGCGGCGAGTGCGGGTCCACGGCTAGCCGGCGCAGCGCCTCCTCGTCGCGGACCTTGGTCCGCCACACCTGCGCCCAGCCGAAGAACACCCGCTGCAGGCCCGTGAGGCCGTCGATCACGGGCGCCTCGGCGCCGTCGAGTGCGATCTCGTACGCCTTCAGCGCGATGGACAGCCCGCCGAGGTCGCCGATGTTCTCGCCGATGGTGAAGCTGCCGTTGACGCGATGGCCGGCGAGCGCCTTCGGCTCGAACTCGTCGTACTGCGCGATCAGCGCCGCGGTGCGCTTGCCGAACTCGGTGCGATCGTCGTCGGTCCACCAGTTCTCGAGATTGCCGTCGCCGTCGTACTTGGCGCCCTGATCGTCGAAGCCGTGCCCGATCTCGTGGCCGATGACGGCGCCGATCCCGCCGTAGTTGGCGGCGTCGTCGGCGTGCAGGTCGAAGAACGGCGGTTGCAGGATCGCGGCAGGGAACACGATCTCGTTCATACCCGGGTTGTAGTAGGCGTTGACGGTCTGCGGCGTCATGAACCACTCGTCGCGGTCCACCGGCCCACCGAGCTTGGCCAGGTCGCGGTCGTACTCGGCGGCGTAGCCGCTGCGGTAGTTGCCGACCAGATCGCCCGCGTCGATCGTCACGGCCGAGTAGTCCCGCCACTTGTCCGGGTAGCCGATCTTGGGGGTGAACTTCTCCAGCTTGCGCAGCGCCGCCTCGCGGGTCTGCGGGCTCATCCACTCCAGATCGGCGATGCTGCGCCGGTACGCCTCCTGCAGGTTGGCGACGAGGTGCTGCATGCGGGCCTTGGCCTCGGCCGGGAAGTGCCGTTCCACATACAGCTTGCCGACGGCCTCGCCGAGCAGGTCCTGTACGAGCGCCACGCCGCGCTTCCACCGGTCGCGGATCTCCTGCGCGCCGGTCAGGGTGCGGCCGTAGAACGCGAAGTTCTCGGCGACGAGCGCCTCGGTGAGGTACGGCGCGCGGGCGTGCAGGACCCGCCAGGTGGCCCAAGCCTTCCAGTCCTCGAGGGGCGCGTCGGCCCACAGCCGCGCGAACGTGTCGAGGAAGTCCGGCTGGCGGACCACGATCTCGGCCCACTGCTCCTCGGTGGCGCCGAGCGCGTCGATCCAGCCGCGCCAGTCGAAGCCGGGCCGATCGGAGGTCAGCGCCTCGAACGTCACCAGGTTGTAGGACAGGTCGGCGTCGCGCCGCTTGACCACGTCCCAGTGCCCGGCCGCCAGCCGCGTCTCGAGGTCGAGGACCCGCTGCGGGTCGTGCCCGATGCCCGCCAGCTCGAACATGCGCCCGATGTGCGCGACGTACTGCGCCCGGATCTCGGCGTGGCCGTCCTCGCGGTAGTACGACTCGTCGGGCAGGCCGAGGCCGGACTGCGTCGTGTGCATCAGATAGCGCGACGAGTTCTTCGCGTCGGTGTCGACGTAGTGCGCGACGGCGCCGCCGACCCCGACGCGTTGCAGCCGCCCGAGCACGGCCGCGAACTCGGCCCGGTCCGCGGCGTCCGCCACGGCGGCCAGCTCGCCGGCGATCGGGCTCAGCCCCGCCGCCTCCACGGCCTCCGTGTTCAGGAAGCTCGCGTACAGGTCGCCGATGCGCTGCGCGTCGGTGCCCCGCTCGGCCGAGGACGCGGCCGCCTCCTCGATGAGGGTGCGGACGTCGACCTCGGCCTTGTCGAACAGCGTGCGGAACGCGCCGTCGAGGGCCCGGTCGGCGGGGATCTCGTGTTCGGCGAGCCAGCGCCCGTTGACGTGCTCGAACAGATCGTCCTGCGCTCGGGTGCTCTCGTCGAGGTGGGTCAGGTCGATGCCCGAGTGCCGAGCCCGGGAATGCTCCACGATGGTCATGTCGTCCATCCTTACACCCATTCTCCGCACCCGGCACGGGCCTGCGCGTGCGCGACCGGCCGTCCCGGCCCGCGACGCGTCCCGCTCGAGTTACCGTGACCGAAGCCTCACAGACACGTGGAAGCGGGGTGAGCATGTGGGTCTGATGGACCCGATCGACGCCGTTCTCATGACGGCGGAGCTGCTGGCCAACCCCATGCACGTCGCGGTGGTGCTGATCCTCGACCCGCCCGAGGATGCCGGCCCGCGGTTCGTCGACGACGCGTACCGGGACGCCCTCGGCCGGGGCGGCGAGGTGGATCCGGTGCTGCGGCGCCGGGCGCACCGGGGAGTGGACACCGGCGGGTGGTGGGCCTGGCGCGACGTGGACGACATCGACCTGAGCTACCACGTGCGGCGGGCGTCGCTGCCGCCGGGCGCCGGACGGGACGAGCTGTGGCAGCTGGTGGGCGCGTTGCATGCCGAGCCCCTCGACCGCTCCCGCCCGATGTGGGAGGCACACCTCGTCGACGGCCTTCCCGACGGCCGGTACGCGCTCTACATCAAGGTCCACCATGCGGTCCTCGACGGGATCGCGGGCCTGCGGATGATCGAGGAGTCGATGTCGCCGGACCCCGATCGTCGATCGATGTCCCCGTTCTTCGCCACCGGCGGGCGGGACCGGCCCGGGTCCGCGCACGGCGGGCTTCCCACCCCGCTCGCCCTGGCCCGCTCGGCCGTCGGGACGGTCGCCTCCGGGATGGGTCTGGTCCGTCGGACCGTCGAAGGGCAGGTCCGCTCCACGGTGCAGGGCCTGACCACCGACACCACCGTGCTGCCGTTCGCGGCGCCCCGCACCCGGCTCAACGGCCCTCTCGGAGCCGGCCGCACCTTCGCGGCCGCCGGCTGGCCGAAGGCGCGGCTGCGCGCGATCCAGCACGCGGCGGGGGTGACCGGCAACGACGTCGTCACGGCCGTTGTGGCCGGGGCGTTGCGCTCGTGGTTCGCCGAGCACGACGAACTGCCCGGTGACTCCCTGGTGGCGATCTGCCCGGTCTCGGTACGCGGGCGGGAGGACGGCGGGACGGCGGGCAATGCGTTCGGAACCGCGGTGTGCACCCTGGGCACCGACCTCGCCGATCCGGCCGACCGGCTGGGCCTGATCCACCGGTCGATGCAGGTGGCCAAGGAGCGCGTCGCGTCGCTGGGGCCGGTGCCGTCGCTGCTGGTGGCAGCTCCGAGCATCCTGCCGACCATTCTGGTCCCGATGCTCCCGTTCGACCCGAGGGTGCGGCCCGGCTACAACCTCCCGATCTCCAACGTGCCCGGCCCGCGCACCGAGCTGTACTGGAACGGCGCCCACCTCGAGGAGATCTACCCCGTGTCGATCGTGTACGACGGGATGGCTCTCAACGTCACGGTGTGCTCGTATGCCGACCGAGTCGGCTTCGGATATGTGGCCGGTGGGGAAGTAATACCGGACATCGAAGCGTTGATACCTCTGACAGAGCGGTCTCTGTCACAACTGGAGGCCGCGGTAGGAGTGGCGCCATGAGTTCCGACACCGGAGCGACCAGGCGGGTGGACGGCGAGCACCCCCGGACGGAGATGATCGTCGACCCTCGCTTCCTGCCGGTTGCCGACCGGTTCTTCAAGATGTTCCGCGACACCCGGCAGGGCGGCGGGGCGCTGGCCGCGTACCTGCACGGCGAACCGGTGCTCGACATCTGGGCGGGCTGGGCGTCCCGGGACAAGCGCTGGACCCACGACACGGTGGCGCTGTCGTTCTCCACCGGCAAGGGCGTCGCGAGCACCGTGCTGCACCGGCTCGCCGAGCGCGGGCTGGTCGACTACGACGAACCGGTCGCGGCGTACTGGCCCGAATTCGGGGCCGCCGGGAAGGAATCCATCACCGTCCGGGAACTGATGTCGCACCGCGCCGGCCTGCACCGCGCGCGCGGCCTCGTGCCGGGACGCTTCGGGCTGCTCGACTCCGACGCGGTGGCGGCCGCCCTCGCGGCAGCCGCGCCGGACCCGCGCCGGCTCGCCGGCCCCGGCTATCACGCCGTCACCTACGGCAACCTCGTCGCCGAGATCGCCATCCGGGTGACCGGCCTGTCCTTCACCGAGCTGATCGAGCAGGAGATCGCCGGCCCACTCGGTCTGCGCGAGTTCTGGTTCCACGTGCCGCAGGAAGATCGGCACCGCATCGCCCGGGTGTTCCCCCGGCTGAATCCGACCCCCGCGCCGTGGGCGGTCACCGGCACCGTGCTGTCGCGGCTGCCCGGGTTGCGCGGCGTCGCCGAAGCGGGCATGGCCGAAGGCTTCGACGAGCTGGCCCGCAGCCCCGCGGCGCACGACGCGGTGATGCCGGGGTGGAACGGGGTGTTCACCGCTCGCGCGCTGGCCCGGATGTACGGGGCCCTCGCGAACGCCGGCGAACTCGGCGGGGCGCGGCTGCTGAAGGAGGAGACCCTCGAACAGGTCCTGGAGGTGCAGACCCGTCGCCGCGACTACGTGCTCGGTATCCGCCCGAACTGGCGGCTGGGCTACCACCCGGGCTGGGTCGCCCTGCGCGAGCAACCGCTGCAGTCGATCGGCCACTTCGGCTTCGGCGGCTCCGGCGCGTTCGCCGATCCGGAAACCGGCCTGTCGATCGCCTTCGTCACCAACCGCCTCGGGAGCGTCACCCCCATCTCGGACATGCGGTTCCCGCGCCTCGGCGCCGCGGGTGTCGTCGTCGCCCGGCAGGCGGCCTGACGGCGGGCTACCTGACGGCCTGCCGAGGAGCCCGCACCCCGTGCCGACCCGGGACCTGTCAGTGGTGCACGCGGCGCCCGGTGACCGCCTCGACCACGAACAGCAGGATCACCGGCGGCTCTGTTCCGAACCACGGATGACGGTGGGAGACTGGGAAGCGCGAAACGGTTTCGTCTGTCCGAGGAGCGCGGCGATGACCACCCACCGAGAACATGCAGGCCACGAACACGCCCACGGCGAGGGCTGCGGGCACGTGGCCGTGCCACACGGCGACCACGTCGACTATGTGCACGACGGGCATCTGCACCGAGTCCACGACGGACACGTCGACGAGTGTGAACCCGCCGAGCATGTGGCCCACGAAGGACACGACCACGTCCACGGTGAAGGCTGCGGGCACGTGGCCGTCCCGCACGGGGATCACCTGGACTACATCCACGACGGGCACCGGCACGCCGCGCACGACGGGCACTACGACGACCACTGACCGGCGACCTGCGCCCACCCCTGATGCGACGGTCCGAGCCGGGGGCCGGACGAGGGTCGTCTCCGCCCACCGCTCGGCGAGTTGATCGAGCGCGGTCGGAAGCCGACACCTTCAGAGCGAACCCATGTGCACGCTCGCGTGGGCCCGCACCAGGACCGCGCCGTCCGGTGCGGTGAGGTGCGTGTCGATCGAGGCGAGTCGCCGGCCCGCACGGGTGACCTTCGCCTCGACGAGCATGTCGGGACCCGGCGCCTCGGGTGAGCGCAGGTAGTCGAGGGTCAGGTTCAGCAGTCGGTACTGCCGGCCGGCGGCGGTGAGGGTCTGGGCCGCCAGTTCGGCAACGGCGTCGGCGACGGAGACCAGCACCCCGCCCTGCACCGCCCCCATGGGATTGGCCATCCACTCCACCGGCGGCACCACCGCGGTGACGTGGCCCTTCTCGACGGTCTGCAGGCGCAGGCCGAGTAGTCCCGCGAGCGGTCCGCGGGCCACCGTGCCGGCGGCGATGCCGGAGACTACGTCGAGCCCGGGGCGGTCGGTGAGCTCCGCCGGATCCGTCCAGGGTTCGGGGGTGGGCCGGGACAGACCGGACGCGTCCGCGAACGAGTCTGCGTCGAACACGGCGGGACGATTCACGACCATGGACCGCCCCGTCAGCTGGATCACCAGATCGCCTGCGTCGTCGCGGATCTGCGCGGTGCTCAGTGCCGTGTCCTCGTCCACGTGGACGGCGCGGCCGGTACCGTGCAGATTCCCCTGGGCGGAAATCGGATTCGCGGTCGACGCGCTGAGTTGGGTGAGTACGGAACGGGTGTCGCGACCCTGGCCCCGCCACACGAGGTGCGGGGCGGCGCCGAGCACGACGTCGGTGAGCACACCGACGGACCCGACGGTGGTGCGGCCGCGGTGGTCGAGAAACCGGTTGCCGAGCGGTTGGCGGAACGCCACCGTTCGGGGCTCCCCGGCCACGGTGTCGATGCCCATGAAGGCGTTGAGGCGATCGGTTTCGGGGGCGGTGACGGTCACGGGAGGCATCCTGGGATCGGGAGGGACGGAGCGAGGGTTCGCTCGGTCACCGTACCGAGGCCGGGACCGGGGCGTCCCGCCCACCCCGGTCAGCCGAGATGCGCGTGCATCTCCCACACGAGGATCTCCGCGGCCGTGTCGGTGTGGATCCGCTGTCCGCCGGACCCGGTCAGTCGCACGGCGTCACCCTCCCGCAGGGTGCCGGCGCCCTCGAGCTCGGCCGTGCCCTGGGCGACGAACACGTGCAGGTACGGCGCATCGGGTAGGACGACCGTCCGGCCCGGCTGCAGCCGGGCGACCGACAGCCCGGCGTACCTGTTGTGGATGCGGATGGCGGCGTGGTCGCGGTGCTCGGGGATCCCGGTCGCGACGGGCACCAGTCCGCCGCGCATCAGCTCGTCGTCGATCTCGAGTTGTTCGTAGCCGGGGGTGATGCCCGACTCGTCCGGGACCACCCACATCTGGATGAAGCGCACCGGTTCGGCGTGTTCCCCGGCGTGCAGCCCCGTGACGCCGGGCAGTCGCCAGGAGTCGTTCTTCTCCGAGTGCAGGATGCCCGTCCCGGCGCTCATCCGCTGCGCCAGGCCGGGGTAGATGACGCCGGAGTGCCCGATCGAGTCCTGGTGCACGAGGCTGCCGCGCAGCACCCAGGTCACGATCTCCATGTCGCGGTGCGGATGCGTGTCGAAGCCCTGGCCCGGCAGGACGGTGTCGTCGTTGCTGACCAGCAGCAGCCCGTGGTGGGTGTTGTCCGGGTCGTAGTGGTGCCCGAAGGAGAACGAGTGCTTCGAATCGAGCCAGGAGATCTTCGTCGTCAGCCGGTCCTCGGCGCGCCGGATGTCGATGGTCGGGGCGTCGGTCATGGTGTCTCCTCGAAAGGTATCGCGGTTCAGGGTACGGAGCGGAACGGGGCGCGGACGGGCCGGGCCGCGCAGCTTTCGGATGCGCGCCCCGGTCCCGGCGCGCGTTACGGCAACTGCTCGTGTTCGGCCGGGACGGTCCCGAGCCGGCCGGCCTGGAAGTCCTCGAACGCCTGGATGATCTCGGCCTTGGTGTTCATCACGAACGGCCCGTACATCGCCACGGGCTCGCGGATCGGCCGCCCGCCGAGCAGGAACACCTCGAGCGACGCGGTGCGCGAGTCCTGGGTGGCGGCGGCGGTGAACGTGACGCTGTCACCGTTGGGTCCGAACACGGCGGTCTGTCCCGCCCGGATCGGTGCGCGCTCCGCGCCGACGGTGCCGTCCCCGGCGAGCACGTAACCGAGCGCGTTGTACTCCCGGCGCCACGGCAGGGTCACCGAGGCGCCGGGCGCGACGGTCAGGTGGGCGAGGGCGATCGGGGTGTGGGTGACGCCGGGGCCGCGCACACCGCCGATCTCGCCGGCGACGACGCGGACGAGGGCGCCGCCGTCGGGGGAGGAGGCCAGGGCCACCTGGCTGCCGGAGATGTCCTGGTATCGGGGCTGCGCCATCTTGTTGTCCCGGGGCAGGTTCACCCACAACTGCACGCCGTGGAACAGGCCGCCGCTGGCCACGACATGTTCGGGCGGGGCCTCGATGTGCAGGATGCCCGACCCCGCCGTCATCCACTGGGTGTCGCCGCCGCCGATGGTGCCGCCGCCGCCGTTGGAGTCCTTGTGCTCCAGGATCCCGTCGATCATGTAGGTGACGGTCTCGAAGCCGCGGTGCGGGTGCCACGGGGTGCCCTTGGGTTCACCGGGTGCGTACTGCACCTCGCCCATCTGGTCCATGTGGATGAACGGATCGAGGAAGCGCTGGTCGATGCCTGCGAATGCCCGGCGCACGGGGAAACCCTCACCCTCGTATCCGACGGGGGCGGTACGGACGCCGAGGACGGGACGGGCGGGGGCGTCGGGCGCGGGGGACGGGATGCGGGGCAGGGTGAGGATGTTGTCTACGGTCACCGCGGGCATGGCGGGCTCCTTCGGCATGTAGTTGACTGTTCAACTACTCTAACCGACCGGCCGGGGGATTTGTTCCTGCCGTGCGACGGGCGCGAGCCGGCCGGTCCGGAAACGGCAAACCCCCTGCCCGAGGGGAGGGGAGGGCAGGGGGTCCGCGCCGGGCGCGTGACGCCCGGCGCCACGTCCCGCCTACGGGGGGAGGGAGGTGGGACGCGGTGTCTGTGACGGCCGATCGTCTCCGTCGGCCGGATGAAGCCAGGATACATACCCGCTGGGGTATGGTCCATCGCTTCGGTGCGCTGAGCACCGGCCGCAGAGCATAGTTCCTCGCACGGCTCTGCGCCGGGATTTCGGCGATCCCGGGCGGGCGATGAGTTTCCCGCTGCCGGGTGGTCTACCTGCTCGACACCCTCACCCGAGGTACCGTCCGCCCGCTCACACGCAAGGAGTTGAAGATGTCCCGCATGCTCTTCGCCAACCTGGCCGTCAAGGATGTCGCCGCCACCCGCACGTTCTTCGACGCTCTCGGCTTCACCTTCAACGAGATGTTCTGCGACGCCAACACCGCCTGCCTCGAGATCAACGAACAGACCTACGTGATGCTCCTCGAGGAGCCGCGCTTCCGCGATTTCATCACCGGCGACATCTGCGACACCGCCACGGCCCGTGAGGTGCTCATGAGCGTGTCCGCCGAGAGCCGCGACGAGGTCGACCGGCTCGTCGACGCCGCGCTCGCCGCCGGTGGCAGCGACTGGATCACCGCCGGCTCGGAGGAGATGAAGACCGACTTCATGTACGGCCGGGCCTTCCGCGACCTCGACGGGCACGTCTGGGAGGTCATGTGGATGGACGTCGAGGCCGCGGCCGCCGCGATGGGACCCCAGGCCGAGACGTCCGTGCAGACGTAGCGGCCGGCGTCAGGGGTGCTCGGGCAGCCCGAACAGGGCGAACAGCTCGGTGTCGAAGAACACCGTCACATGCACCACCCGGTCGCCCACGACATCGAGCACCTGCAGCTGAAACGGATGGTGCTGCCCGTCCTCGCCTCTCATGTAGAGGCCGAGGGCGGGCTGCCCGTTCGCCACCGTCGGCAGCAGAACCTGGTCTCCCGGCCCGCTCGCCGGGCAATGCGTCCGGATGAGGGTCCCGATCGCCTCGGCGCCGCGGTACCAGCCCTCGAACGGCGGCATCTCCCAGACCGCCTCCTGGGTGAGCATCTCGACGATCGAATCGATGTCGTACTTCTCGAACCCCTCGACCCAGCGCCGCACCAGCGCCTGCGCCTCCGGGCTCTCCGGCTCGACCAGATTCTCCTTCGTCACCTGCGCCTGCTGCAGCTGCGCGCGGGCCCGCTGGAGCAGGCTGTTCACCGCGGCCGTCGAGGTGTCCAGCGCGGTGGCCACCTCCGTCGCCCGCCACTGCAGCACGTCCCTCAGCAGCAGCACTGCCCGCTGCCGCGCCGACAGATGCTGCAGCGCCGCCACGAACGCCAGACGGATGGACTCGCGCGAGGTCACGATCGCCGCCGGGTCCGTCGGGTCGTCCGGCCGACCGTCGTCGCCGAGGGATCCGCCGGGAATCGGCTCGAGCCACGGCACTTCCCCGCGCTCGACGAGGTCGTCGACCGGATCCGAACTCGGCGCCCCCAGCCCCGTCGGCAGCGGCCGGCGCGATCGGCCCTCCAGCGCGGTCAGGCACACGTTGGTCGCGATGCGGTGCAGCCACGTCCGCAGCGACGAGCGGCCGCCGAAGTTGGCGTAGCCGCGCCAGGCGCGCAGGTACGTCTCCTGCACGAGGTCCTCCGCGTCGTGGATCGAGCCACTCATCCGGTAACAGTGCGCCAGCAGCTCACGCCGGTACGGACCGGCGAGCGTCAGAAAGTCGTCCTGCGAATCGAGAACCTGCTCCGTCATGGTGTGCCCCCGCCTGCCCGTCGGTCCGAAGTGCAGTTACGAGCGTGAGCGTAGCCCTGGGGGCCGACAGGAAACAGGGTCTCGAACTATCTGTGCACTCCGGGTACCGTCCAGTAACTGCCCCCGGCCGACAGCCCCGCCGGCAGGCAGCAAGGACGAGGGGGACGCGTGCCCGACATCGCGCCACGACCGACAGGCCCGTACGCCGGGGGACCGCCCGCGTCGGCCCTGCACGTCGACATGCCCCCGCTCGAGCGTTTCGGTCTGCGCGAAGCCGGCCGCACGGTCGTCGTCGCCGTGGTGCTCGTCGTCAGCGTGCTGCTGAAGCTGCTGGCCTGGCCACTGCGACCCGACGGGCGCGGCCCGGCCGACGCCGCCGCCGAGGGCACCGTCGACGCATTCGAGATCCTCGGCCCCACGTTCGTCAAGCTCGGCCAGCTCATGGCGTCGTCGTCCGGTGTGTTCCCCAAGCCGCTGGCCGACGCGTGCCTGCGCTGCCTGGACGACGTCGCGCCCGTCTCCGCGGACCAGGCCCGCGCCGTGATCGAGGAAGACCTCGGGCATCCCGTCGGCGAACTGTTCGCCCGGTTCGACGACCTGCCGCTGGCCGCCGCGTCCGTCGGCCAGGTGCACGCGTGCGTGCTGCACGACGGGCGGGAGGCGGTCGTGAAGGTGCAGCGGCCCGGCATCGCCCACCGCATGCTCATCGACCTGCGTGCGGCCTACCTCGGCGCGCGCCTGCTGCAGGCCTTCGAGTTCTTCCGCATCGCGAACGCCACCGCCATCATCCGCGACCTGCACTCGTCCACGATGACCGAACTCAACAGTGCGGTCGAGGCGGACCGGCAGAGCCGGTTCCGGGAGTGCATCGGCGCGTTCGGGGACAACACGGCCGTCGCCACGCCGCAGGTGTACTGGGACTACTGCGGGCCGCGCGTGATCTGCATGGAACGCCTTCGCGGTGTGCCCATGGACCGCGTGCCCGCCGACGCCGGCATCGACACCCGCCTGCTCATCCGCCGCGGGGTGAAGGTATGGATCGAATCGGTCGTCCTGCACGGGCCGTTCCACGGCGACGTGCACGCCGGGAACCTGTGGCTGCTCGACGACGGCCGCCTCGCCTTCCTGGACTTCGGCATCGTCGGCGAGCTGCCCGAGCACTGGCGCGCCATCCTGCGCGACCTGTTCCGCGCGACCGCCATCGACGGGGACTTCGCCCGCGTGGCGCAAGGCATCCGCGCACTCGGCTACACCAGCGGACTCGATGCCGACGACGCCGAGATCGGCCGGCAGGTGGCGCAGGCCCTCGCTCCGCTCCTCGGCCGCGACCTCGGACAGCTCCGGCTCAGCGAACTCATCGTCGCGCTGATCCGGCTCGGCAAGCAATGGGGGATCGCCAGCCCGGAGGAACTGGTGCTGTTCGGCAAGCAGCTCGGCTACTTCGAGCGCTACGCCACCGCCCTCGCCCCCGGCTGGGTCATCGGCCAGGACCTGTACCTGCTGCGCAACGTCTTCCCGGAGGAGGTGGCGCGCCGCGCCGGCGAGCAGGGGCTCGAGCTACCCGCGTAGCGCGGGCGCGGGCGCGCGGGGCGCGGGGGCGAGCGAATGTATCGTTCAGCTCCTCACGTCGACAGCATGGTCCATTCGCTCGGTTCGAGCCGGGGCGGCCCGACGGGTGCGGAGTGCGCCGGGCGCGTCAGCCCACATGCGTGACGGGTATCGAAGCCCCGGTGACGGCGGCGCCGTCGTCGGAGAGCAGGAACCGGATCACGCGCGCGATCTCGGCGGGCTGCGACCACGAGCGCCGGTTCGCGTCGGGCATCGCCGCCCGGTTCGCGGGCGTGTCGATTACGACGGGCAGCAGCGCGTTGACCCGGACGCCGTCGGCGGCGTACTCGACGGCCAGGGTCTCGACCAGTGCGGTCACGGCGGCCTTCGACGCGACGTAGGCGGCGCCCCCGGCGAACGGCCGCTTCGTCGCCGCGGTCGACATGCAGACCACCGACCCACCGCTGCCCGCGAGCAGGTGCGGCAGCGCCGCGCGGGTCACGGCGTAGGCGGTGCGCACGTTGAGATCCAGCTGGGCGTCGAGGACCTCGATCGGAGTCTCGTGCACCCGCGGCCCCGAGGTGAACCCGCCCACCAGATTCACCACACCGAACAGGGGCGCGGATTCCTCGGCCGCCGCGAGCGAGACGGCCTGCCGCAGCTGCGCCTCGTCGGACAGGTCCGCCTCCACGAGATGCAGACGCGGATGGTCCGCGAGCCGGCCGAGTTCGGTACGAGCCACCCAGGGGACCACGACCCGCCAGCCGGTCTCGAGCAGATGCGTCGTGACGGCGGCACCGAGCCCGCCGGTGCCGCCGGTGACGAGCGCGGTCCGGATCGCGGTCATGGGAATCCTCTCGGCCGAGCGGACGGATGCCCGTCCACGATAGGCGTCGGACGTGCCCGCGCATCGCGATACCGAGCCACACGTGCCGGTTCCGGACATCGACAACCGTCCCGGCGGTTGTCGATGTCCGAAACATGCACTCCGATAGTCGAATCCGGATCGCCGACGGACGGGGGTGGTCCTATGCCGTGCGCGACGCCGCGTACGCGCCCTGCCACACCGTGTCGAACGGCGTGTGCGCCCCGACCCGGCCCTCGATGCCGGCGGTGACGAAGTCCTTCGCCAGCGCGACGGCGGCGGGCACGTCGGCGCCCTTGGCGAGTTCGGCGGTCACGGCCGCGGCGAGCGTGCAGCCGGCGCCGGAGACCCGTTCCCGGCCGACCTTCGGCGCGGAGAACACGGTGACCTCCACACCGTCGAAGAGCACGTCGACGGCGTCGTCGCCGGCCAGCTCCACGCCGCCCTTGGCCAGGACGTACCGCGGGCCGAGGGCGTGGATGCGGCGGGCGGCCTCGACGAGGCCGTCGACGCTCTCGATGCGGTCCATCCCCGCCAGGGTGCGGGCCTCGAACAGGTTGGGGGTGACCACCGTGGCCAGGGGCAGCACGGCCTCGCGCAGCGCGTTGTCGGTGTCGAGCGCGGCGCCGGGCTCCTGACCCTTGCAGATCAGCACCGGGTCCAGGACGACGTGCCGCCACGACTGGCGACGCAGGCCCTCGGCGACCACCTCGATGGTCGAGGGGGTGCCGAGCATGCCGATCTTGACGACGTCGAGGTCGTGGGCCGCGGTGGCGGCCTCGATCTGGTCCGCGATGACCTCGGGCGCGATCGGGACGAAGCGGTGCGACCAGTCGTTCCGCGGGTCGAACGAGACGATGCAGGTGGTGGTGCCGACGCCGTAGACGCCCAGCTCCTGGAATGTCTTCAGATCCACCTGCAACCCTGCGCCGCCGGTGGCTTCGGACCCGGCGATGACATAGGCGAGGTCGACCACGATGTACTCCAATCCGATGGGGGACAGACTGCGTGCCGGACCCGGAAGGTACCGGCACGTCGGGGGAGACCACGGCTGCCCGCGACGTCGTCGCCGGGTTCGCACGATCGGTCCCGGCACCAGGCTAGCGCGCCCGGCCGTGCGTCCCGGCCGGACGACCTGCGCCGATGACCGGCGTCACATGCGGCCCGGCGCATGTCGGTGCGGTGCGGCACCATGGGAATCGACCGGTCGAGGCACGACGACAGAAGGTGGGCGGCATGTGCGGTCGGTATGCGAGCACGGTCACCGATCAGGAACTGCGCTCCCTGTTCGACGTGGTGGAGACGGTGGGCGAGCCGCTGCCCCCGTCGTACAACGTCGCGCCGACGCAGACGGTGCGGGTGGTGCTCGAGCGCGCCCCGAAGGACGATCCGGGCGGGGAGGCGGTGCGTCAGCTCCGGTCCGCCCGGTGGGGGCTGGTGCCGTCGTGGGCCAAGGACCCGAAGATCGGCAACCGGCTGATCAATGCCCGCTGCGAGACGATCACCGAGAAACCGTCGTTCAAGGCCGCGGCCGCCCGGCGACGGTGCATCCTGCCGGCCGATGGGTACTTCGAGTGGCAGAAGCGCGAGGACGGCACCAAGGTGCCGTACTTCCTGCACGGCGACGGCGTGCTCGGAATGGCCGGCCTGTACGAGCTGTGGCCGGATCCGAGCCTGCCGGACGACCATCCCGACAAGTGGCTGTGGACCGTCACGGTGCTGACGACGGAGGCCACCGACGCCGCCGGGCAGATCCACGAGCGGTGCCCGCTGGTGCTGCCGCCGTCCTTCCACGACGTGTGGCTCGATCCGGCCCTCACCGACCGCGACGACGTCGACGCGCTGATCGCCTCCGTCCCCGAACCCCACCTGGAGCCCTACGAGGTCGGCACCGCGGTCAACAACCCTCGCAACAACCGCCCGGAACTGCTCGAGCCGGTGTGAGTGGCGCAGGGCCACCGGGGCTCGGGCGGCCCTGCCGTGGCGCGCCTCGCGATCCGAATCACATTCCGTGAAGGGAGGATTCGCGGAATCGGGGGGCGATGCTGTGGAACGCCGTGCCGACGGACGTGCCGACGGGTCTCGACCGGATCGCGTGCCCCGTCACCCTCGCGCAGGGCGTACTCGACGTCGTCGCCTCCGCGCAGACGGTGCGGTACGTCCCGCTGGTTCCCGGGGCCCGGTTCGTGCCGCTGCCGTGGGCCGGGCATGCGCCGCAGTGGGATGTCCCCGAGGCGATCGTCGACCTGGTCCGGCGGGCCGCGGCGGAGGCATGATTCCGGCGAGCGGGTGCCGGCTGCACTTCCGCTGGTGGCTCAGCCGATCCGGACGCCGTCCGTGACGACCCAGATTCCGTCGGCGCTCTCCCGGACGGGCCGGCGCAGCTGGAGCACCACGATGCTGCCGTCCGCCCGGTTGGTCACCTCGACGGTGTGCGGGTCGGCCGCGCGTGCGTCGGTGTCGCTCCATCCGAATCGGTCCGCCACGAACGCCTGCGCGACGAGGGACGGATCCAGCCGCCACGGCTGGCTACCCTCGTCGACCGCGCGCTGAAGCGCTTCGGCCTGCTCCGGGGTGAGGTCTTCTCCGGGAAAGGACGACCCGGCCGGTGGCGTCGCGTCCTCGCTCGTCGCGGCCGGCGACGTCTCCGGCGAGGAGGATGCGGGGGCGCTCTCGGCCGTCGTCGCCGGTGCCGGTGCCGACGCGGGAACGGACGCGCTCGTGGTCGATTGCGCGCCCGGCGTGGTGTCGCCGTCGCCGCACGACGCGACCAATCCTACCGAGACAGCCACTGCAGCAACAGTTTTCGACAATCGTACCCGCACGGAATCCTCCTCGCAATCCGGTCACCGAGGCCGGGTGAACCGGAACTCCCACGGTTGCTGCCCCTTACCGGTCTGCACCCAGTGATCGTCCTCGATGTGCCGGAGCACCTCGGCGAGGCTTCGGTTCATCTCCGGCGCCCACGCCTCATGCGGCGGGATGTCCCCCCACGTCCGGGGGACCGGGAAGGTGGGACCGACATAGCGGCGTTCCCCGTCCACCCGGCCGACGAACCGCTTGTACGCGTTGCCGTACTGCGAACTCAGCGTCGCGAGCAGGGAGGCCCACCACGACGTGCCGCCCGCGTCCTCCAGCTCCACGGTCAGCGTCTCCGCGTCCCCGGTTCCCGAGCTCTCGCCCATGTCTACTCCCCACCTCGTCCTTCGCGGTGTCCGTCACCGGCGACGGGAGTCGACCTTTTCTCGCTCACCAGCCCCTCGATGTGCTGGAAGAGGTCGTTCTCGCCCATGGGAAGGCTCCCTCGCCGGGGTCGTGCCCCGGGCATAGACGGTATCCGGGGCAGGCAAACCCGTCCGCGTTTCGCGGTCCCACGGCTCGGGTACCTCGCAGCCATGAGTATCGAAGACGGTCCCGGCGACACGCTCAGCCCGAGCGAGGGCCTCGATTCCGACGAAGTCCGCAACGACGACGGCGACGAGGTCGTGGACCCGCCGGAGGGCTGGAGCGGGGCCGACCGGTTCGGCACCACGCAGCGGGAGGAGCAGGAAGGCGAGTCGCTGGACCAGCGCCTCGCCGAGGAGGAACCCGACGTGGCGCCCCCGGAGCCGCTCGAGCGGCCGGTTGCGGCCATGCCGGACGACGAGCTGACCGAGGACATCGTCGACGAGGTCTACGACGGCGGAGGCGACACAGCCGTCTACGACGGCGGAGGCGACACAGCCGTCTACGACGGCGGAGGCGACACAGCCGTCTACGACGGCGGAGGCGACACAGCCGTCTACGACGGCGGAGGCGACACAGCCGTCTACGACGGCGGACGTAAGCACGCAGAGCTGGTCGAGGGTGTCATCGTCGAGGACTCGCGGGTCGATCGAGGTCAGATCGGCGGCAGCCCCGAGGACGGCGAGTCCCTCTTCCCGGTGGTCGAGTGAGATGGGCGCCGCCGGTGACGCGCAGGTGCCGACACGGAGGCGGTCCTGCCGTGGTAGGGGTGTCCGGAAGAGCGATCGATGCAATGATCATTTGTCATGAGTGACAACTCGGGAGTTGCAGGCAGGGGCGGGCTCACCGTCGGCTCGCGGGTGGTGGTGCGTCGTGGCGACGACAAGAGCCGACTGCCCGGAGTGGTGGTCGAGGACTATGCGAGCGAAGCCGCCCGGGCCGGCGAGCAGCTCGGGCGGGACTGGGCGCCGGTGCGCCGGTGGGCCGTCGCGCTGGACGACGGCCGGCTCGTCTTCGCCGACGACGACGAGGTCGAGGCGGAGCCGAAGAAGTCCTGACCGCTGTCCGTACGCCCCGGACCCTCGCGATCAACCCCGCCGGCGTGCCGGCCTTGGACGAACCGGGCGCATCGAGAAGTGCGGTTGGCTCATGCCTGAATCTGCTAGGTTGATACCTAGCTGATCTAGGCATAGGAGTTCTATGTACCTCGACAAGGACCTGGTGGCGGCCTCGGCGACCCCGCTTGTGCTCGGAATCCTCGCCGACGGCGACTCCTACGGGTACGCCATCCTCAAACGAGTCAAGGATCTGTCCGGTGGACGGATCCAATGGACCGACGGAATGCTGTACCCGCTGCTGCATCGCCTGGAACGGTCCGGATACGTGTCGGCGTCGTGGGGAAGTTCCGACAGTGGGCGACGGCGCAAGCACTACGCGATCACCGACGCAGGCCGGAGCGTGCTTGCGGAACGGCGCAGTCAGTGGGACGTCGTGGCGGACGCGCTGGACCAGGTCTGGCGCTGCGCCGAGGTGCCCGCGACCCCCGCCGGAGGATGGTCGTGATGGACACCGATGCCGCGCTGGAGTCGCAGATCGGTCAGTGGCGCGGCTACGTCGAGCGTCGTCGCGCGATATCCGCCGCCGACGCCGACGAGATGGAAGACCACCTGCGTGACCAGATCTCGGATCTGTCCGCCGCCGGACTGGGGACCGACGAGGCCTTCCTGGTCGCGGTCAAACGCATGGGCAGCGTGGACGACATCTCCCGCGAGTTCGCGCGGGAGCATTCCGAGCGCCTGTGGAAGCAACTCGTGCTGATGCCCGCACCGGACGACGGTGCCACGCGGCCCACACGTGAGCTGTTCGTCGTGCTCGCGCTCGCCGTCGGCGCGGCGGTCGCCCTGAAGGCCGGACTGGCGACACTGGGCGAGGGCGTCGTCGTGCGCAACGTCAGCCTGCTCGTGCTTCCGTTCCTCGCCGGGTACTTCGCCTGGAAGCGCCGCGTGACGCCCCGCGGCGCCGCGGCGCTGCTGGTGCCGTTCGCCCTGGTGGCGGTCGTGACGAACGCGTTTCCCTTCGTCCCGAACGGATCGACCGAGGTGATCGCCGCGATCCATGCCCCGATCGCGTTGTGGTTCGTCGTCGGCCTCGCCTACGTCGGAGGCGAGTGGCGGTCCGACCGGCGGTGGATGGACTTCGTCCGATTCACCGGCGAATGGGTCGTCTATCTCACCCTGCTCGCCCTCGGCGGCGGCGTCCTCGTGGGCCTGACGATCGGCGCGTTCGACGCGCTCGGCACGGATGCCGAGTGGGTCGTCGAGGATTGGGTGCTGCCGTTCGGTGCGGCGGGCGCGGTCGTCGTCGCCGCCTGGCTCGTGGAGGCGAAGCAGAACGTGGTGGAGAACATCGCGCCCGTCCTCACCCGCGTGTTCACCCCCCTCACAATCCTCATGCTGCTGGTGCTGCTCGCGGCGTTCGCGACCACGGGTAGCGTCGTCGACGTCGACCGAAACCTGTTGATCCTGATGGACCTCATCCTCGTCGTCGTCCTGGGGCTGCTGCTGTATGCGATCTCCGCCCGCGAACCTCACCTGCCGCCCGACCTGTTCGACCGTCTCCAGCTCGTCCTCGTCGTCCTCGCTCTCGCGGTCGACCTGCTCATGCTCACAGCCATGCTCACCCGGATCGCGGAGTTCGGCTTCACCCCCAACAAGGTGGCCGCTCTCGGGATGAACCTGGTCCTACTGGTCAATCTTGCCTGGTCGGCCCGGCTCGTCCTCGGGTTCGTCCGTGGCCGCCGCGGGTTCGGCTCCCTCGAACGCTGGCAGACCCGCTACCTGCCCGTCTTCGGCATCTGGGCGGCGCTGGTCGTCTGCCTCCTCCCGCCGATGTTCGACTTCGCGTGACCGTCGGTCACCGAACAACGGCAGTCGATCCGTCCATGCCTTTACAACCGGTCCGCAAGGCAGTAATTTGAACGATCGTTCGACCTAATCTGCTGCCTGCCGCCGATCGCCGGCCGAAAGGACCTCCGCATGAGCGCACCCGAGGACGTCGTACTCTCCCGCCGGGAAGGCCACGTCACGACGTGGACGATCAACCTGCCCGAGGCGCGCAATCCGATCTCCGGCGACGACGTCGTCGAGCGGCTGGTGCAGCTGGTGGAGGAGGCGAACGCGGACTACGAGACCCGCGTGGTGATCCTCACCGGCGCCGGCAGCGCGTTCTCGGCCGGCGGCAACGTCAAGGACATGGCCGACCGCGCCGGGATGTTCGGTGGTGCCCCGCATCAGCTGCGTGAGGGCTACCGTCGCGGAATCCAGCGGCTGCCCAAGGCGATCTACCACTGCGAGGTGCCGATCATCGCCGCCGTCAACGGACCCGCGGTCGGCGCCGGCTGCGACCTGGCCATGATGTGCGACATGCGGATCGCTTCGAGCACCGCATTCTTCGCCGAGAGCTTCGTCAAGCTCGGCATCATCCCCGGCGACGGCGGCGCGTGGCTGCTGCCCCGCGCCATCGGTGCGGCGCGGGCCGCGGAGATGGCCTTCACCGGCGACCGGGTCGACGCGGCGACCGCGCTGGACTGGGGCATGGTCTCCCGCGTCGTCGAACCCGAGCAGCTGCTGGTCACCGCGAACGAACTCGCCGCCCGCGTCGCGGTGAATCCGCCGCACGCGCTGCGCATGACCAAGAAGCTGATGCGCGAGGGGCAGCGCCAGGATCTCGACAGCATCCTCGAGCTCTCCGCCGCGTTCCAGGCCCTCTCGCACCACACCGCCGACCACGGTGAGGCACTCTCGGCGTTCCTCGAACGCCGCACCGGGAACTTCACCGGCAACTGACCGCCCCGGCCCCCGAGCCGCCGCACACAACGAAGGAGAGACGGCCGTGGAGCGGACGATCTTCACTCAGGAACACGACGAATTCCGTTCCATGCTGCGGGATTTCATCGACCGCGAGGTTCTGCCGCATCAGGCGGAGTGGGATGCGCTGGGCCGGCCGCCGCGCGAGTTCTTCCACCGTCTCGGTGAGCTCGGCGTCCTCGGTATCCAGGTGCCCGAGGAGTTCGGCGGCGGCGGCGAATCGAGCTTCAAGTACAACGCCATCGTGTTCGAGGAGGTGGCCCGGGCCGGCGTGTCGTTCGGTTCCTACACCGTGCACTCCTGCCTGATCCTGCCGTACCTGCTCGAGTACGGCAGCGACGAGCAGCGGAAGCGCTGGCTGCCGGACTTCGCGTCCGGCCGGATGATGACCGCCATCGCGATGACCGAGCCCGGCACCGGCTCGGACCTGGCCAACATCGCCACCACCGCCAAGCTGTCCGCCGACGGCTCGCACTACGTCGTCAACGGCGCGAAGACGTTCATCACCGGCGGCGTCACCGCCGACCTGGTCCTCACCGTCTGCCGGACGGCGCCGTTCGACCCGGAGGACCGCCGTGCCGGCCTGTCGATCCTCTGCGTGCCCACCGATGCCGAGGGGTTCTCCGTCGGTCGCAAGCTGGACAAGATCGGGCTGCACCAGCAGGACACCGCCGAGCTGTCGTACCAGGATGTGCGGGTTCCGGTGGAGAATCTCCTCGGCGAGGAGGGCAAGGCCTTCGGCTACCTCGCCCACAACCTGCCCCAGGAACGCCTGAGCATCGCGCTCAACCAGGTCGGCCAGGCCGCGGCCGCGATCGAGCATGCCGTCGCATACACCAAGGACCGCAAGGTGTTCGGCAAGCCGGTGGCCTCCTTCCAGAACACCAAGTTCGTTCTCGCGGAATGCTCCGCCGAGGTGCAGGCGGCGCGAGTCTTCGCCGACCACTGCCTCGAGCTGCTCGACCGGGGCGAGCTGTCGGTGGCGGACGCCGCCCGTGCCAAGCTGTACTGCACCGAGGTCGCCGGCCGCGTGATCGACAAGTGCCTGCAGTTGCACGGTGGCTACGGCTACATCACCGAATACCCGATCGCCCGCCTCTACGCCGACACCCGCGTCAGCCGGATCTACGGCGGCACCAGCGAAGTCATGAAGACGATCATCGCCAAGGACCTCGGCCTCTAGACGTCCCGGTGGGACCGGCAGAAGGAGCACGAATGTATCCAGGACGCTATGCCTCGATCACCCCGGACAAGCCGGCGGCGATCGAGGCGGCCACGGGGCGCGAGATCAGTTACCGCGAGCTCGAGGACCGTTCGGTGCAGTTCGCGCACTGGCTCCGCGCCCACGGCCTCGGCGCGGGCGACCACCTCGCCGTGCTGTCGGTCAACGACGTGACCGTCTTCGAACTGTACTGGGCTGCAGTGCGTTCCGGCATGTACGTGACGTTCGTGAACACGCATCTCGCCCCGCCCGAGGTCGCCTACATCGTGGACGATTGTGACGCCGCGGCTCTCGTGGTGTCCGCGCCGCTCGTGGACCTCGCGGTCGCCGTGGCCGGCGACACGCCGAAGGTGCGGCACCGCCTGGCGTTCGGCGGCGACGTTCCCGGCCACCTCGGATACGAGGCCGAGATCGCCGCGATGAGCACCACCGCGCCGGTCGACCAGCCCGGCGGGACGGACATGCTCTACTCGTCGGGCACGACCGGCCGGCCGAAGGGGATCAAGCCCGCGCTCAGCGGAGCGCAGGTCGGTGAGCAGGCGGCCTCCAACGCGGTCGGGCTGCTGCAGAGCTTCGGCTTCGACGACGACTGCGTGTACTACGCGCCCGCCCCGATCTACCATGCCGCGCCCCTGCGGTTCGGCGCCGCGGCGCAGGCACTCGGCGGCACGGCGATCGTCGCGGGCAGGTTCGACGCCGAGACCTGCCTCGCCGACCTCGAGCGCTACCGCGTGACCCACAGTCAGTGGGTGCCCACGCATTTCGTCCGGCTCCTGAAGCTGCCCGAGCAGGTCCGCGGCCGCTACGACCTGTCCGCGATGCGCGCCGCCATCCACTCCGCCGCGCCGTGCCCCGTCGAGGTCAAGCAGGCGATGATCGACTGGTGGGGCGAGGTGATCTACGAGTACTACTCGTCCACCGAATCCGTGGGCAGCACCATCGTCTCGCCGCAGGAATGGCTCCGGAAGCCCGGCACCGTCGGCCGCACCGGACACGGCCATGCCAGCCTCGCGCACATCTGTGCCGAGGACGGAACGGAGTTGCCGCACGGACAGATCGGGTTGATCTACTTCGAACGTCCCGGCTACAGCTTCGAGTATCACAACGACCCGGAGAAGACGGCCGAGTCCCGCAACCCGCTCCACCCCACCTGGGCGACGACCGGGGACATCGGATACCTGGACGAGGACGACTACCTCTTCCTCACCGACCGGGCGAAGTTCACCATCATCTCCGGCGGGGTGAACATCTATCCGCAGGAGATCGAGAACGCCCTCGCCTTGCACCCCAAGGTGTTCGACGTGGCAGTGATCGGTGTGCCGGATGCCGAGATGGGCGAATCGGTCAAGGCGGTCGTCCAGCCGGCGGCGGGCGTCGCCGGCGACGACGCGCTCGCCGCGGAGCTGATCGCCTACTGCCGCGACCGCATCGCCGGGTACAAGTGCCCGCGCAGCGTCGACTTCGTCGACGCGCTGCCCCGGACACCCACCGGCAAGCTCGTCAAGGGGGCGCTGCGCCCCGCGACCGCCGGAGGAAACGGATGAGTGTTCGACGGGGAACATACGCACGACAGGGCGACACCGTGGCGCCGTCGGAGCGGCAACGGGTGTTCATCGAGGCGGCGCGTCGCGAGTTCGTCCGCAACGGATACGGTGCGTCGTCGATCCGGACGATCGCCCAGGAGGCGGGCGTGAGCCTGTCGGCGCTGTACTACCACTACAAGAACAAGCAGGACCTGCTGCTGGCCATCCTCATCGACGGCGTGAACGCCTTCGACGCGATGTGCGACGAGGAGCTGTCACGCGTCGGTGACGACCCGGTGGAGCGGCTCCGGGCCCTGGTGGTCGCCCTGGTCCGGTTCCGGACCATCTGCCAGGAACAGAGCCTGATGATCGGCACCGAGGTTCGCAACCTGGAACCGGAGAACGCGGCCGTCTACGAGCAGCGGCGGCGTTCCGGAAACGAGTTGCTGGGCAGCATCATCGAGGATGGGATGCGATCCGGAGCGTTCACCACCCCCTACCCGGAGGACTGTCGCCGCTCGATCCTGGCGATGACGACCTCGATCGCGAACTGGTACGACCCGGACGGTCCGGACACCCCCGCCGACATCGCGGCCCGGTACGGCGATCTGGCCCTGCTGTTGCTGCAGCCGCGACCCTGACCCCCTCACGGAAGAAGACGACCATGCGTACATCACTGGTACCGTCCGCCGGTGCCCCCGACCCGAGTCTCGCAGCGTTGCGGGCCGAGGTGCGCGCCTTCCTGCGCGAGCAGATCGAGGCCGGCGTGTTCACCCCGGGCGTGGACACCTGGCTCGCCCGCTGGAACACCGACTTCACCAAGGCCCTGGCCGCCCGCGGCTGGGTCGGCATGACCATCCCCACCGAGTACGGCGGGCACGGCCGCACCTTCATGGAGCGTTTCGTCGTCACCGAGGAACTCCTCGCGGTCGGCGCGCCGGTCGCCGCCCAGTGGGTGGCGGACCGGCAGGCCGCGCCCTCGCTGCTCAAGTACGGCACCGAGGAGCAGAAGCGACGGTTCCTTCCCGGCATCGCTCGCGGCGAGATCTGCTGGGCCATCGGCATGAGCGAGCCCGAGTCCGGATCCGACCTGGCGAGCGTGAAGACCAAGGCCGTGCAGGTCGACGGCGGCTGGCGCATCACCGGCACCAAGCTGTGGACCTCCGGCGCCCACCACGCCGACGCCTTCTTCGGGCTGGCCCGCTCCGCCCCGCTCGACCCGGCGCACCGGCACGCCGGGCTGAGCCAGTTCATCGTCCTGCTCGACTCGCCCGGCGTGGAGATCCGGCCCGTGCTGTCGATGTCCGGTGAGCACCACTTCAACGAGGTCGTCCTCGACGACGTGTTCGTGCCCGACGACCTCGTGCTCGGCACGATCGGCGACGGCTGGGCGCAGGTCACCTCCGAACTCGGCTACGAGCGCAGCGGCCCGGAACGCTTCATGTCCACCTTCGGTGTGCTCGCCGGCGCGGTGGACGAGGCAGCCGCCGGCCGCCTGCCGGCCGACCCCCGCATCGGCGCGTTCGTCGGCCGGATCTTCGGCCTGCACCACATGTCGCGCGGGGTGTCCGAGGCGCTGCAGCGGCACGAGAACGCGGAGGTCGCCGCCTCGGTGGTCAAGGTGCTCGGCACGCAGGCCGAGGGCGACATCGCGGACCTCGCCGACGAGCTGGCCGGCGAGAGCGACACCGCTGGTGACGAGTTCGCCGAGCTGGTGCGGTCGGGTGTCATGCAGCGTCCCGGATTCACCCTCCGAGGCGGCACGAGTGAGATTCTGCGCGGGGTCATCGCGCGGGGATTGGGGATGCGCTGATGAGCAACGCGACGAACGGCACGTCGACCGATAACGATGTGGAGATGCGCGAATTCGCGCAGATGCTCGAACAGGTCTTCGGCGAGCGCCGCGGCGACGATCACCGCCTCACCGGGCCGCTGCGCCTCGATCGCGAATTGTGGTCCACTCTGGTCGAACTCGGTCTCGCCCGGCTCACCGGTCCGGAGGCGGACGGGGGCAGCGAGGCGGGCTGGGCCGAGGCCGCATATCTGCTCGGCGCCGCGGGCGCCGGTGCCGCGGCGGTGCCGGTGGCCGAGAACGACCTCCTCGCGGGCTGGCTGCTGCAGCTGTCCGGCTGCAAGCGCGCGGTGACCGATCCGGCGGCGGCACGCACCGCCGCCGTGCTGGCCGCCGACGGCTCGGCCCGGCACGTGCCGTGGGCCCGCGACGTCGACGCCGTGGTCGTGCTGTGGGAGGCGGACGGCACGTGGCGGGTCGCCGACGTCGCCCGCGCCGACGTCGAGGTCACCGAGGCGGTCGACGTCGCGTCCGAGCCGCGCGACCACATCCGTGTCGACGTCGCCGCGCTGTCCGGCGCCGAAGTTCCGGCGGGCACCGCGGAGGAGTTCCTGCGCCGGGGGGCGCTCGCCCGGGCTCTCGCGATGAGCGGCGCGATGGAGCGGGTGCTCGACCTGGTCGTCGAGCACACCACCACGCGTGTGCAGTTCGGCCGTGCCCTGGGCAAGTTCCAGGCCGTGCAGCACCTGGTGTCGGACATCGCCGCCGAGGGCGCGCTCGCGCGTGCCGCCGCGCAGGCAGCCGTGACGATCGCCGAGGATTCCGGATTCGGCAGCGACGAAGCGGGATTCGCGATCGCTGCCGCGAAGTCCTGCGCGGGGCACGCCGCGTCGGTGGTCGTGCGCAACGCCCACCAGAGCCTCGGCGCGATCGGCTTCACCATGGAGCACGAGCTGCACCGGCACGCGAACCGGCTGCTGTCGTGGCGCAGGGAGTTCGGCTCCGTGCGGTTCTGGGACGAGGTGCTCACCGCGGCGGCCGTCGACGCCGGGTCCCGGGGGCTGTGGCCGTTGATCGCGGACGGCCGACCGGAATAGGGCATCCGCCGCGGCCCGCTGGACAGGTACCACCGGCCCGGTATGAACTGTGGGGTGACGGCGCGTGTTCCGGCGGTGCCGGACCGACGAGGAGAGGTGCGAGTGCAGGACGAGCAACAGCGCGTGCCCGGACCGGTGAATCTGCGAGATCTCGGCGGACTGCCGCTGACCGACGGCGGTCGCACCGCGCCCGGCGTGCTGTATCGGGGCGACGCCTGCTACACCGGCGACGTGGTGCGCGGCATCCTCTCCGACCGGCCGCCCACGACGGTGGTGGACCTGCGATCCGACGCCGAACGCGGGCACCGCGCCTTCACCTGGCCGGGCGGCACGCACGTGCATCGCCTGTCGCTGCACGCGGACGCCGCGCCGGCCGGGCGCACCGGCCTCGGCCTCGCCGAACTCTACGGCCGGGTGTTCGACGTGGCCGCGCCGCTGTTCGCCGGGCTCGTGCCGGTCGTCGCGCGGGCCGCGGGCCCGGTCCTCGTGCACTGCACCGCCGGCAAGGACCGCACCGGTCTCGCGGTCGCCGTCCTGCTGCTCGCCGCGGGCGTGGAACCGCAGGCCGTCGTCGACGACTACGCGGCCACCGACACGAACATGCCCCTGCTCCTCCGTCGCTGGGAGGCCGTCGGGCTGCGCGTGGGCGGCTCGTTCCCGGGCGGCGACCGGGCGGTGCCGTCCGACCTGTTCCGCGCCCCGGCCGAGGCGATCTCTCCGATCGTCGAACGCCTCGTCGCGCATCCCGGAGGGCCGGGGGCGTGGCTGATCGACCACGGGGCGGGGGAGGACGACGTGCGGCGGTGGCGCGCACGTGCCCGAGGAGAAGACGTGGCTGCAACGGTATACGGAGACAGGAAGGCACCGACGCGATGAGCGAGAACAGCGAGCCGAAAGCCGGGGGATCGGCGGGACTGCCGCTGGAAGGCATCACCGTCGTCAGCCTCGAGCAGGCGGTCGCCGCCCCCATCGCGACCCGCCATCTCGCCGATCTCGGCGCCCGTGTCATCAAGGTCGAACGCATCGGGGAGGGCGACTTCGCCCGCAACTACGACGCCGCCGTGCACGGGCTGGCATCGCATTTCGTGTGGCTCAACCGCGGCAAGGAGTCGATCTGCGTCGACCTCAAGGCCACCGAGGGCGTCGCCGCGGTGCGCCGGCTCGTCGGCGAGGCCGACGTGGTGATCCAGAACTTCGCGCCCGGCGCGGCGGCGCGGCTCGGGCTCGGCGCCGACGAGCTGCGGCGCGAGCGGCCCGAGCTGATCGTGGTGAACATGACCGGTTACGGCACCGAAGGCCCGCTGCGCGAGCGCAAGGCCTACGACATGCTGGTCCAGGCCGAGACCGGGCTGTGCTCGATCACCGGCACCCCGGAGACCGCCACCAAGACCGGCATCCCGACCTCCGACATCGCGGCCGGCATGTACGCGCTCACCTCGATCCAGGCGGCGCTGTTCCGGCGCGAACGCACCGGCGCGGGGGCGACGATCGACGTGTCGATGTTCGACGCGACCGTCGAGTGGCTCGGCCACCCGATGTACCTGCAGATGTACCAGGACACGCAGGTGCAGCGGATGGGGCTGAGCCACGCGTCGATCGCGCCCTACGACGCGTACCCGACCGTCGACGGAAAGATTCTCATCGGCGTGCAGAACGACCGGGGCTGGCGGGCGCTGGTCACCGAGGTGTTCGGCCGCCCGGATCTCGCCGGGCACCCGAAGTTCGCGACGAACATCCTGCGGGTGCAACACCGCGCCGAGACCGACGCGGTCGTCGCCGAGAACACACGCCGCTTCGAGACCGCCGAACTTGACAAACGTCTCGCCGCGGCCGGTGTTCCGGCCGCCCGCCTGAACGACATGAAGCACCTGATCGAGCATCCCCAGCTCGCCGAGCGCGACCGCTGGCGGGAGGTCGGCACCGAGGCCGGCGCGGTGCGGGCGGTGCTGCCGCCCATGACCTTCTCCGATGTCGAGATGCGCATGGGTGCGGTACCGGCGCTGGGACAGCACACCGACGCGGTGCTCGCCGAACTCGGCTTCACCGACGAGCAGGTCGCCGGGCTGCGTGCCGCCGGCATCGTGCAGTAGCCGGTAGTCGTCCAGCGCAGTACCCGAACCCGAAGGAGCCCGACGTGCCCCAGCTGCTGCAGCTCGATTCGTCCGCGAACCGGCAGACGTCCGTCACGCGCGAACTGACCCGCCTGTTCGCCGACACGTGGCGCCGCCGCGGACCCGACTACACCGTGGTCGAGCGGGACCTGCACCGAGACCCGGTCCCGCATCTCGCGGACGCGGAACTGCACTATGCGCCCCGGCTGCGGGTTTCCGGCGTCGCCGTCGATCCTGCGGCCGAGGCGGTGCAGACCGAGCTGATCGCCGAGGTCGCCGCCGCCGACGTCGTCGTGATCGGCGCCCCGATGTACAACTGGTCGCTGCCGTCGACGCTGAAGGCGTGGATCGACCACGTCCACGTGCTCGGCACCACCGTGCCGTTCGACACGCCGGACCAGCCGTTCGCGGGCACGCCCGTCGTGGTGATCTCGAGCCGTGGGCTGGCCTACGGGCCCGGCGATCCGGACGAGGGCCTCGACCACACCGTGCCGCCGCTGCAGCAGGTGCTCGGCACGTCACTGGGCATGGACGTCACGGTCGTGACCGCCGAATACACTCTCGCGTCCCGTATTCCGGCGCTGGCGCCGATGACCGAGCGCTCCACGGCGAGCCTGGACGCGGCGCGCGAGCGGGTGCAACGGCTCGCGCACGACCTCGGCGCCTGACCGGCGCGCCCGTCCGCCCGTTTGGTTCTCAGGCGAATTCGGCGTCGGCTCCGCGCTCGTCAAGGTAGTCCGCGCCAGGGACACCGAGTTCCCCTGGTAGCCGGTCAAGCTCCACATGGAGGCGGCCGGGGCGAGCAGCTCGGCCTGCTGCACCGAGCCCGCGGGTGCGCGGGCAGTCAGGTCGTCGAAGACCTGTGCGACCTGCGGGAGACGGCCCGGGCCCTTCCGCCGTTCGCATCTGCCCCGGGAGATGCGCCGGTTCTGGTGGGCCGATCGGGCTCCCACCACGATCCCTTCGTTCGGCCCTGCCGCGCCGCGCTCGAGCAGACGCTGTCGATGTGATGCGTCCACATCGCGGGTCGCTCGTCAGAAGAGTCAAGTTCCCCACCCAGGGGAGCGCGTCTCGGAAGGACCCTCAGATGATGACCAGCCGTGTCCACATCGCGCTCGACGTCGACGACACCAACGCACCGCCCCTCCCTGCGGGGGTGCCCCACCGTCCGGGCCGGCGACATCGCGGCGCGCCGGCGGTGCACGTGCCCGGCACCGGTTCGGAGGCGTGAGATGAACACCCCTGCAGTAGTTGTGGAAGATCTCCATGTCGCCTACGACAAGACGTGGGCGCTCGACGGCCTCGACCTCGAGGTGGGGGCGGGCACGACGCTCGGCGTGCTCGGCCACAACGGCGCCGGTAAGACGACCTTGATTCGCGTGCTCACCACGCTGGTGCGGCCGACCGTCGGCCGGGCGCTGGTCGAGGGCCTCGACGTCGTCACCGATGCGATGGACGTCCGCCGCCGGATCGGGGTCACCGGCCAGTACGCCGGCCTCGACGAGTTCCTCACTACCCGAGAGAATGTGGAACTGATCGGCCGCCTCGCCGGCCTGCGTGGTCGGGCACGGGCTCGGGCCGATACCCTGATCGACCGGCTCGGATTGCACGACCTAGCGTCGCGGCGGGTCGGTGAGCTCTCCGGCGGTTCACGACGTCGGGTCGACCTGGCCGCCAGCCTGGTCGGATCTCCGTCGGTACTGTTCCTCGACGAGCCGACCACCGGCCTGGATCCCATCGCCCGCAGCGCGCTGTGGGACGTCGTCGACGAACTCACCACCAACGGCACCACCGTCGTGCTCACGACCCAGTACCTCGAAGAGGCCGACCGGCTTGCCGACCACATTGTCGTGCTCAGCCAGGGGCGGGTCGCCGCCCGCGGCACTCCCGCCGAGCTGAAGCGGATTGTCGGCGGCAAGGTGGTGACCGCCACGATCCCCACGCACCAGCTCGGCGACCTGCCGTTCCGCCCCGACGCCGAAAATCCCGTCGAGGACGGCCGGGTCCGTGTCGCACTCACCGTGGGCGACGCGATGACCGCTGCCGAACTCGTCGCCCAGCTCACCCGGGACCGCGTCGGCATCAGCGACCTCGATGTCACCTCGCCCAGCCTCGACGACGTCTTCACCCACCTCACCCACAACGGAGCCACCCGATGAACGCCATGCTCACCACCGGACCCGGGCGCTCACCCGCCGCGGACCAGCTCGCCGCCCTCGTGGTCCGCAATCTGCGCACGAGTGCCCGCGTCCCGCAGTTGCTGATGTTCTCGCTGACCATGCCGATGGCGATGTTGGTCCTGTTCAGTCAGGTGTTCCGCAGTGTGGCGGCCGGACCCGGCTTCCCTCCCGGGGTCAGCTACATCGACTTCCTCACCCCCGCCATGCTGGCAGTCTCCACCGTGATGGCCGGCACCAACGCGGGGGTGTCCGCGGCGATCGATCACACCAACGGCCTGCACGATCGCTTCGCCGCGCTGCCCCTGCGGGCGGCGCTGCCCGGGGTGGCGCGCACGCTCAACGAAGCCGCGTTCACGCTCGCCCGGGCCGCGCTCCTCGGTGTCGCCGCCGTCGTACTCGGATTCGAGTTCCATGGCACCGTCGTCGACGCCCTGGCCGGGATCGTCGTTCTCGCCGTGCTGGCCGCGGCGATGAGTGCCCTGTTCGGGCTCATCGGTGACCGACTCCGCCGTCCCGACGTGGTGCAGTTCGCCGGGATGATGGTGATGATGCCGCTGATGTTCGTCTCGAGCGCCTTCGCCCCGATCGAGACCATGCCCGGTTGGATGCAGGCCGCCGCGACGCTCAACCCGGTCGCGCACGCCACCGATGCCCTGCGCGGCCACGAACTCGGCACCGCCACGTTCGGCGACACGGCCACTGCCGTCGTCGCCGCAGTCGCGCTGGGGGCGGTGGTGACGTTCCTGCCCGGCATCGCGCGCCGGGTGCGCGCATTGGTCGCGCGTTGAGGCAGCCCACCTGGGCGGTGCGCCGCGCTGGAGACGAAGATCGCGACCCACCGGGACGACCTCGTCGTGCAGCGCGGACGCACTCCTCGACTAGCGAACAGGTATTCATGACGGTGGTGCGGGCGTGACCCGCGAACGGGTGCAGCAGCCCGGGCAGGGCCTCGTCCGACCGGGCCCGGGCTCAGCGGCGATACCGGATCTCGCCGCGGATCACGGTGCAGCGCACTGCTTCCGCGGTCGGCTCCGCAAGCGCATCGGTGAGCGGGTGGTCGAGCAGCACCAGATCCGCCGGCGCGCCCACCCGCACCCTGCGCGGCTCGGTGCCGGGGTCGTCGAGGGGGGACAGGTAGCGGTCGAGGGCGGCGGCGGCGGTGATCCGCTCCTGTGGACCGACGACGTCGCCGGTGGGGGCGCGACGGTTCGTCGCGGCCGCGATCACAGCCCACGGGTCGAGCGGCCCGTACGGGGCGTCGCTCGACAGGGCGACGGGCACGCCGCCGTCGAGCAGGGACCGGCAGCGGTACAGGTCCGGCAGATCCCGGGTATCGACCCGCTCGAGGTAGTCGTCGCCGCGGTGCGCGAGGAAGCCGGGCTGGGTCACCACGCACACCCGGCGACGACGCAGCTCGCCGATCGACTCGGCCGGGACCAGCGCCCCGTGCTCGATCCGGTCTCCGGGACGGGTGCCGGCCTCCTCGAACACCGCGAGCAGCAACAGCAGCGCCTCGCGGCTGACGCAGTGCACCGCCACCGGCCGGCCGCGGGCGTGGGCGCGACGGACGGTGCCGGCCAGGGCCTCGAAGTCGGGCAGTCCCGAGTCGGTGAGAACGATCTTGTACGGGCCGGTCGTCACGGTCGCCGGTCGATCCTCGGGTTCGTCGCCGAGGGGCACCCCCAGCAGGTGCACTCGCTGCGGCAGCGCGCCGGAGACGTGTGCGTCGATCAGCGCGGCCAGCGAGCCCGGCGCCAGATCGGGGGTGGCGTCGGTGATCCCGGTGATCCCGAGGCGGGTCAGGTCCGCGCCCACGGCATCGAGCGGGGGCGGCCCGGTGGCGGGCAGCCGCTCGCGCAGCCAGGCATCCGCCCGCCACACCCGCCCGGTGGGGCGACCGGCGTCGTCGCGCTCCACCCCGGGATGGTCGGCCGAGTCCAGTCCGGCCAGGGTCGTCGCCGCCGAGTTGAGCACCCACATCGCGCCGCTGCGGTGCTGCACCCGCACCGGCCGCCGCGCGTGCAGCCGGTCCAGCGCCGCGGCGTCGAGCAGGCCCGCGACCGTCTCGACGTAGCCGACGCCGCGGACCCAGCCGTCGCCGGGCGCGGCGTCCAGCGCCCGGGCCAGGTCGCCGGGTGTGCGCACGTGCGGGGGCCCGCACCGGACCGAGGTGGCGTCCGCGGCGATCGCGTGCAGGTGCAGGTGATGATCGTGCAGTCCCGGCAGCAGCGCCCCACCGCGGCCGTCGATCACCTCGCCCTCGGTTTCGAGGCCGACCCCGATCGCCGTGATCCGGCCGTCGCGGACCGCGACGTCGCACCGGCCGGCCGGCAGCGCGACGTCGCGCAGCAGCAGGCCGGTCACCGCGCCGACCCCAGTTCGGCGAGCACCGCGGCGGTGTCGCGACCCGGTTCTGCGACGTCGCCGCGCGGGGCGCGTGGTTGCGGCGTCTCGATCTGCGCGGTGCCCGCCGCGGTGTCGACGTACCACTTCTCGCCCCGCCGGTATGCGTGCACCGCAGCGGTTTCGGCTCCGTCCAGGGTGGCGGCCACCGTCGCCGACATCGAGATGTCCCACAACATCCCGTCACCGTCGCCGGGTGTGGACATCGCCAGCGCCGCCGCGGTCAGACCCGTGAGTGGATCGGCGATCGCGTCGCCGACGAACATCGGCCCGTCGCCGTCGCGGGCGACCAGTCCCGCGGCCGCGGCGATGTCGTCGCCGAAACCGATCCGGTTCGAGGCGCGTCCGTGCGCGGTGATCGAGATCCAGGTCCCGCCGGTGGCGACGAATTCGTCTGCGTGCAGGCCGAATCCGGCCAGCGCGCGCGGGCGGGACGCCTCGATCACGATGTCGGCGGCCGCGACGAGCGCGGCGAGGGCTGCGCGTTCGTGGGGGAGGGCGGGATCGAGGGTCACGGCCTCGTGGCCGCCGTGCAGCAGGCGATAGAAGTCGGGATTGCCGCGGCGGGCGCCGTCCGGCCGGGACGGTGTCTCCACCTTGATCACCCGCGCCCCCGCCAGGCCCAGCACGTGCGCGCACAGCGGTCCCGCCCACAGCGCACTGAAGTCGACGACGAGCAACCCGTCGACGGGGCGCGGCGCCGGCGGTCGCAGGGGGGCAGGAGCGTGCGCAGGGGTGACGGGTCCGGCCGCGACGCCGAGCAGGTCGGCGCGCTCGGCCAGGTCGGCGCCGGTGTGCTCGCGCAGCCAGGCCTCGACCGCGGGCCAGGGGTCGTCCCCGACGTCGGCGCGGACGAGGGCGCCGAGCAGCAGGGGATCGTCGGGTCGGGCGCAGGAGACGGCGGCCCAGCCGTCGGCCGTCGGCAGCAGCCGGCACGAACCGCCGGCCGACGTCGCGCCGCCGCGGCGATGCCCGGTGAAGGCGGCGCGCTCGGCGAGCATGCGCGCCCCGTCGAGCTGCACCGCCCCGCCGGTGACGTCGGCGATCCAGGCGGTGCGTTCCCGCGCGACGGTCGCCGCGCGACCGGGGGGAATCAGGGGTGGCCCGTCGGGACGGCCGGTGAGAGAAGCGATTCCGCTCTCGGCCCAGTCCCGCACCACATCCGGGCGCGCGGAGGTCGACACGCTGCCGATGCTACAGTCCGCGAAACGACCTCAGGACGGCGGACATGGGCACAGGCGTACGAACCCTCACGGTGGCGGACCTCGCGGGCGGCGCCGCGGACACACCGGTTCTCGGCGAGGGCGCCGCCCTGTGCGAACCCGTGCTGATCGTCGACCTCGACGACGCCGACGCATCGATGGTCGAGGCCGTGGCCGCCCGGGTGCCGGCACTGGATCGGCTGCTCGTCGGGCGCTGCACTGGCGCCGTCCCGGCCGCCCTGGCGCCGCTGACCGCCGCGCTGGACCTCACGTACGTCGCGGGGCCCGATCCGGCGGACCGGGCGGTGGTCGGCACCGAGGACGTCGACGCGGCGCTCGCCGAGTTCGTCCGGGCGATGGGGCGGTATCCGCAGTCGGCCCTCGTCGCCGGGCAGGTGCTGCGGATCACCGAGACGCTGCCGGTGCCCGAGGCGATCGACGTCGAATCGCTCGCCTACTCCACCCTGCAGGGCGGCGCCGAGTTCGGTGGCTGGCTCGACGAGCGTCGCAGGCTCGGGCGGCCGCTGCCGCCGCCGCCCGTCGCGGATCCGGTGCTGATCCACCGCGACGGCGACACCCTGCACCTCACCCTCAACCGGCCCGAACGCCGCAACGCCTACGGCACCGCGCTGCGCGACGCCCTGGTCGAGGCGCTGCGCCTGCCGCTGCTCGACGACACCGTCGCGCGGGTGGTGCTCGACGGCGCCGGGCCGTCGTTCTGCGCCGGCGGTGACCTCGACGAGTTCGGCCACACCCCGGACACCGCGACCGCGCACCTGATCCGCACCCGCGGCGGCGCCGGACGGCTGATCGCCGCGCTCGCGGACCGCACCGAGGTGCGCGTGCACGGGCACTGCGTCGGCGCCGGCATCGAGGTCCCGGCGTTCGCACACCGGATCGTCGCCGCCCCCGACACGCTCTTCCGGCTGCCCGAGGTGACGATGGGCCTGATCCCCGGCGCGGGCGGCACCGTGAGCGTGCCCCGCCGCATCGGCCGCTGGCGCGCGCTGCACCTGTTCGTCACCGGCGTCGCGCTCGAGGCACCGCGGGCGCTCGAGTGGGGGCTGATCGACGAGATCGCCGTCCGCGGGGAGTGAGCGAAGGGGAGTGAGCGAATGTATCGCCCACTCGATCAGATCGAGTGGGCGATACATTCGCTCGGGCCCGAGCGCATGCGAGGGAGGTCAGCCGGCCGCCGACGTACCCGCCCCACGAGTCGCAGAACCGTCCGGCAGCCAGCGGACATACCGCAGTCCGCGGCGTTCCCTTTCGGTCAGTCCGCCCCAGATCCCGTGCTGTTCCTTGTTCTTCACGGCATCGTCGCGGCACGGGATGCGGACCGGGCAGGCCGCGCAGATGTCCCGGGCCGCTCGTTCCCGGCGTTGCCGCTCGCCCCAGGTCTCGTCCTCGGGGGCGTAGAAGGTGTCCGGTCCGATGAACCGGCAGCGGGCGTGCAGACGCCAGTGGTGCCCGTCGTGTGGGTCCGGGACTTCGGTGGGGCTCGGGGCGAAGGCGGGGAGTGTCATGTCGGTTCCGGGGTCAGGCCATGAGGGCGGTGAAGCGCCAGTCCAGCACGGGTGCCGGCGCGTCGGTGCCGCGGTGGGCGTGGACGATCGAGCGCAGTTCGAGGACGCCCCCGCCGCCGTCGAGCGGCTGGGCGGAGTCGATGTGCAGGTCGCTGGTGAGGGTGTCGCCCTCGTGGACCGGGCCGGTGTGGTCGCACGAGTGCCAGCCGAGGACGGTGACGAGGTTGGGCAGCGCGCGGGTGGCCTGGGCCAGGGCGAGGCCGATGGTGTGGCCCCCGTACACCAGTCGTCCTGCGGCGCCGACGCGTTCGTCGTGGTGGGTGGCGGCGATGTTGAGGGTCAGGCGCGCGAGTTCGGGTGCGCTGGAGACGACGTCGCCGCTGGACCGCAGCACTGCACCGGCGAGCGACGGATCGAAATGCGGTCCCGGAACGCGGGTCCGGTAGGCGGCGAGGTCCCAGTCGGCGGGGGCGGACCACCGCGGCGGTTCCTGCGGGCCGATCGCGGACAGATCGTCGGCGGGCACGACGCGCGCGGGATCGGGATTCTCGCTCAGCGGCAGCATCGCGCACCGGTAGAAGTCGAGGACGGTGTGCCCGTTCTGGTCGACGGTGTTCATGCGCAGCGCCGCCAGCCCGGTGGGCTTGCGGCCGGGCTTGGCCGAATTCTCCTTCAGGCCCACCACTTCGGTGGTGGTGTAGAGGGTGTCGCCGATATGGGGGAAGCGGTGGAAGCGCAGGCCGCGGTAGAACAGATTGGCCTTGACGTGGTGGGTGACCAGGGTGGACTGGCCGATCGCCAGGTCGGTGACGAGGCCGGCGTGCGCGACGGGCCCACCGGCGACGGCCGCCGACAGGTGCGCATCGAGGGGCAGGCGCAGCCGGTCGCCGAGGATCGCCTGGTGGGCGGCGGCGAGGCCGTCGGTGATCGTGACGGCCGGGGCGGTGTCGAAGACCTGGCCGACGGTGAGCTCGTCGAAGTAGGGTCCGCCGACCTCGGTGGCGGTGCGTGCGGTGGTCATCTCACTTGTCTCCGATCAGGGCGAGGGTGCGGCGGGCGGCGACGGCGACCGCCTCGTCGAGCATCTGTCCGTCGAGCTGGGCGGCTCCGGCGCCGCGGGCCTCGGCCTCGGCCAGGGCGGCCAGCACCCGTCGGGCCTGCTCGGCCTGCGCGTCGTCGGGGGTGAAGGCCGCTGCGGCCGAGTCGATCTGGGCCGGGTGGATGACCCACTTGCCGTCGAAGCCGAGGTCGGCGGTCCAGCGGGCGGCGCGACGGAAGTCTTCGTCGTCGGTGATGGACAGGAACGGTCCGTCGATCGCCTGCACGCCCGCGGCGCGGGCGGCGTGCAGGAGGCGGTCCTGCACGTACAGCCAGTGCTCGGGGGCGGCGGTGCGGGCGCGGCCGAGCGCGGCGCCGAGGTCGGCGTAGCCGAGGATCACCGCGGCCAGCCGGGGGCCGGTGACGATCTCGTCGAGGCGGGTCACCCCGGCCGGGGTCTCGATCAGTGCCTGCACCACGAGGTCGGCATCGCCCGCCTCGGTGAGGATCCGGTCGGTCTCGGCGAGGTCGGCCGGGCCCTCCACCTTGGGCACCACGATCGACGACAGGGCCGGTCCGAGGGCGGCGCAGGCGCGCAGGTCGTCGGCGAACCACGGCGTGCCGGGACCGTTGACGCGGACCGCGATCGCGCGGCCGGTGCCGCGGGTGGACACCAGATCGGCGACGAGGTCGCGGGCGGTGTCCTTGAGGGCGGTGGCGACGGCGTCCTCGAGGTCGAGGACCACCTCGTCGGCCGAGGAGGCCAGCGCCTTGCCGGCCTTGCGTTCGTCGGAGCCGGGGGCGACGAGCACGGCTCGCCGGCGGCGGGGCTGCGCAGGATTCACGGATCAACCTCTGCTGTGGGGCGGTCGGGAACGGGATAAATGTACGGCCATTGTCCGGTCCGGCGCTACCCGGCGCCGACTCATAAGCGAGGACTGGGGCGACGCATAGGCCGTTCAGGGGGTGTCTCGCGCCCAGAGGTATTGACATCGCGAGGGCGTGAGGCCAAAAATGGCCGTACAAATGACGGGTGGGATCGCAGGTCCCGTGTCGATTCGAGGATTTTCCGTGAGCTACCTGAGCGACGAAGAGACCTTCCTGGTCAAGACGGTGCGCGAGTTCATCGACCGGGAGGTCAAGCCGTCGGTGCAGGAGGTCGAGCACGCAAACGAGTACCCCGAGAAGTGGATCGAGCAGATGAAGCAGATCGGGATCTACGGGCTGGCGGTGCCGGAGGAGTACGGCGGGATGCCGGTGTCGATGCCGTGCTACGCGCAGGTCACCGAGGAACTCGCCCGCGGCTGGATGTCGCTGGCCGGCGCGATGGGCGGGCACACCGTCGTCGCCAAGCTGCTGTCGCTGTTCGGCACCGAGGAGCAGAAGCGCACGTACCTGCCCCGCCTGGCCACCGGCGAGGTGCGGGCGACGATGGCGCTGACCGAGCCCGGCGGCGGCTCGGACCTGCAGGCGATGACCACCACCGCCCGCCGGGACGGCGACGACCTGGTCATCAACGGCGCCAAGACGTGGATCACCAACGCCCGCCGCGCCGGGCTGATCGCGCTGCTGTGCAAGACCGACCCGGCCGCCACCCCGCGGCACAAGGGCATCTCCATCGTCCTGGTCGAGCACGGGCCCGGCCTGACCGTCTCGCGGGATCTGCCCAAGCTCGGCTACAAGGGCGTCGAGAGCTGTGAGCTGAGCTTCGACGGCTACCGTGCCCCGGCGACGGCGATCCTCGGCGGCGAGCCCGGCCGGGGCTTCGCGCAGATGATGAAGGGTCTCGAGACCGGCCGCATCCAGGTCGCGTGCCGCGCCCTCGGTGTCGCAGCGGCCGCGCTCGAGGACTCCCTCGCCTACGCGCAGCAGCGCGAGACCTTCGGGCAGCCGATCTGGAAGCACCAGTCGATCGGCAACTACCTGGCGGAGATGGCCACCAAGCTCACCGCGGCGCGGCAGCTGACCCGCTACGCGGCGGAGAAGTTCGACAGCGGCGAGCGGTGCGACATGGAGGCCGGCATGGCCAAGCTGTACTGCTCGGAGATCGCGATGGAGATCGCGCTGAACGCGGTGCGCATCCACGGCGGCTACGGCTACTCCACCGAGTACGACGTCGAACGCTACTTCCGCGACGCCCCGCTGATGATCGTCGGCGAGGGCACCAACGAGATCCAGAAGGGCGTCATCGCGTCCCAACTGGTGGCCCGCGGCGGCCTGTGACCAGCCGTCACTAGGATTCATGGTCGTCATGGGCGAACGCGACACGGAACCGGCGTACGCGCAGCTGTCGCGACGGCTGCGCGAGGCCGTCGACGCCGGTGAGTACCGCGGCGGCGTCCGCCTGCCCACCGAGGCCGAACTCGCGCAGCGTTACGGGCTGAGCCGGCAGACGGTGCGGCGCGCGTTCCAGGACCTCGTCGCCGACGGCGTCGTCTACCGGGTGCCCGGCCGCGGCACGTTCGCCAACGAGGACGGGCGGCGCTACCGGCGCCAGCTCGGCTCCATCGAGGACCTGCTCGACCTCGCCGCCGACACCACGATGGAGATCGTCGCGCCGCTGCGCCGCGGCGTGCACATCGAGGCCGCGAGCCGGCTGCGCCTGGACACCGATCTGGTGCACGCGGTGGTGCTGCGCCGCGTGCACGACGGGATCCCGTTCGCGCTGACCACCGTGTACCTGCCCGATCACGTGGCCGCGCACGTGCAGGGCGCCCCGGAGCTCGCGGCCGGGGCGTCGAGCCGGAACACGGTGATGGGCCTGCTCGAGCCGTACCTCGAGCACCCCATCGTCGAGGCGGCCCAGACGATCACCGTCGCGCGGGCCACGGAAGAGGTTGCGCGCGAGCTGAACTGCGGGCCCGGACATCCGCTGCTGCGGGTGGACCGGCTGTACTCGAACGATGCGGGCGAACCGACCGAGCTGTCCGTCAGCTACTTCCTGCCCGAGCACTACACGTATCGCGTCACCCTCCGCCGCGCCGGGCACCGGCCACTGCGGCCCTGACACAGGAGAAATGGAACATGCGGACCTTCAACGGAATCGACGAGATCGAGGCGGCCGTCGGCGAGGACCTCGGCCACAGCGACTGGCTCGAGATCACCCAGGAACGGGTGAATCAGTTCGCCGATGCCACGGGCGACCATCAGTGGATCCACGTCGACCCCGAGCGGGCGAAGTCCGGCCCCTTCGGCCGGACCATCGCCCACGGCTACCTCACCCTCTCGCTGCTGCCCGTCCTCGGATCGCAGATCTTCGCCATCGAGGGCCTGAAGATGAAGATCAACTACGGCGCCAACAAGGTTCGCTTCCCGTCGCCCGTCCCGGTGGGTTCGAAGTTGCGGGCGACCGCGAAGTTCGCGTCCCTCGAGCGCACCGCCAAGGGCGCGAACCTCACCGTCACCTACACCGTCGAGGCCGAGGGCGCCGAGAAGCCGGCGCTGGTCGCGGAGACCATCGTCGTGCTCGTCGCGTAGCGGTCCACCAGCCTGCGGACGGACGCGGGTACAGGCACGTCGTCCGCGACCCACGGCGCGGCGACCGGCCGGCCCGCGACCGTCCGCAACGGGACCACGCCCGCCCAGGAGCCGTCGCTCATGTCGGGCGCGGACGGCGGTGCGTCGCGGATCTTGACCGTCCACTGCCCCGGCCGGATGGGCAGCGCCAGGGTGGCCGTGGCCGCCAGTTCCTTCCTGGTGTGTGCCCGGGTTTCGGCGCTGCGCCCCGGTATCAGGCCGTCCGACAGGACGTCCAGTGCGCCGGCGGACTCCTCTGCGGACAGGACGGTGACTTCGCCTCGGACCACGGCGGATCGGAAGTTCGCGGACGAGTGGAACAGGTCCTGCGCCACGACGACGCCGTCGAGGATCGACACGCACACGGCCACCGGCGCCCCGGACGTCGCCAGGCGCAGCGCGCCCGCGCCGGTGGAGCCGTGCAGGAGGAGCCGGTCGCCGTCGCGCGCGTAGAGCATCGGTACGACCCACGGCAGGCCGTCGGCGACGGTGGTGAACGTGCACGTGACCGCCGCGTCCAGTACCGCGTCGAGGTCGGCCCGCCGGGTCCGGGCCCGTTCGGGATAGCGCCTGATGTTGTCCATGCAGGCGAGCCTCGTCGATATGCGGACCGATGAACAGATCCACAAGACCCGCCGAATCCAGGACCAGTATTGTCGTGCCGTGCCCCGCGTCGCGCCCGTCGTCCATCTGACCTTCGAGCTGCCCGACACCGGCGCCCCCCTGCGGCAGCGTCTCGCCGAGGCCGTCGTCGACCGGATCCGGTGCGGTCACATCCGGGTCGGCGATCTCCTGCCGTCGACCCGCACGCTGGCCGCGGAGCTCGGGGTGTCCCGCGGCTGCGTGGTCGAGGCGTACGACGAGCTGTGCGCCTCGGGCTTCGCTGTGGCCCGGGCGGGCTCGGGTACGCGCGTCGCGGCCGGAGCGGACGTGGCGGCCCGGGCGCACGCCGCATCACACCCGGTCGTGGCCGCCGCGCCGCCGTCGGAGCCGGACCGGGCTCGTCGCGCGCCCGTACTGGACCTGCGGCCGGGCATACCGGACCCGGCGCTGGTCTCGGACGCGGAGTGGCGCCGGGCCTGGCGTGCGGCCGCCGCGGCACCACGCCCCCTCGGCGTCGCCGATCCGGATGCGCATCCGGAGCTGCGCCGGGCGCTGGCCGATCACCTCCGGCGGACGCGGGGCCTCGCCTGCGGCCCGGACGAGATCGTCGTGTTGCCGGGCGTCGCCGCCGCGATCCGGGTGCTCGCGATCGCCGCGACGCTGCGGGACCGCGACGTCGCGTTCGAGGACCCGGGGTACGGCCGTGCGCGACGGGCGCTCGTCGGCGAGGGCGCCCGGCCGCGGCCGATCCCGGTGGGGGAGGACGGTCTGGATCCCGACCTGGTGCGGGAGACCGACGCCGCGGTGTACTGCACACCCGCTCATCAGTATCCGATGGGGGCGCGCATGCCGGTGTCCCGTCGGGCACGGCTCGTCGCCCGTGCCGCCGAGACCGGGACTGTCGTCGTCGAGGACGACTACGACGGCGAGTTCCGATACGACGTGTCCGCACTCCCGGCGCTGCGCAGCATCGACGGCGGGCGCGAGTGCGTCGCCTACGTGGGGACCGCCTCGAAGATCCTGTCGCCGGATCTGCGGCTCGCGTGGCTGATACCGCCGGTCCCGCTGCGTTCGCGGATCGCGGCAGCCGTGACCGAGAGCGGGGAGGTGGCGTGTTCGGTCACCGCGTCCGCGCTGGCCCGGCTGATCGAGTCGGGGGCACTGTCGCGGCATCTGGCGCGTGCGTCCCGCACGTACCGCGCCCGGCGGTCCGCGTTCGTCGGTGCGCTACGCGATCTCGAGCGGTTCGGCGTGTCGGTGACCGGTATCGAAGCGGGTTTGCATGTGGTGCTGCGTTTTCCGGAGGACGTCGACGACGTGGCGGTCGCCGCCGCAGCACGACGGCTCGGGGTGGAGAGCGCGCCGCTCAGCACGTACAGCGCGGCCCCCGGCGGTCCGCGCGGACTCGTGTGCGGGTACGCGCGGTTGCCGGAATCCCGGGCGGTGGACGCGGCCGACGCGATCGGGGCGGCCCTGCGCGGTGTGTCCTTCGGGCTGTCCTAGCCGCCCAAAGGACGCACCGGCGGCGGAGCCGCCTACGTGTTGCAGCCGCGGGCGGCGACGGGCCACCGGTCGACGACCGTGTCCCCGGCGACGACGATCAGGTCGTCGGCGAGATTGACCGTGGTGCACACGTGATTGGGGATCACCCGGACCCGGGTGCCGAGCGCGGGGCGATCGGCGGCGTCCGGCCACTGCACGGTGGCGTGGTGCTCGGACAGCGCGACGATCCGTGCGTCCGGTGCGCCCAGGATGCGGCCGTAGCCCGTCGCCCAGGCGGCGCGATCGGCGCCGAGCACCTTGCTGCCGGCGTCGAGCACCACCGTGTCGTCACGCGCCGACACCACCGTCGACAGCGCCGTCAGCGCGATCGCGTCCGCACCGGCCGTGCCCAGCTCGAGCTGCTGCGCGTCGCCGAAGACGTACACGCCCGGCCGCAGCTCGGTGGCAGCCGGCACGTCGAGGTGCGCGGTGGGGGTCGAGCCGCCGCTGACCACGCTCGCGTCGTGTCCGGTGGCCGCCACCGCCGCCACCGCCCGGCTCAGTGCCGTCGCCTCGTCCGCCGCCGCGGCGGCCGGCCGATCGGGCCCGTAGGAGTGCCCCGGGAACGTGAACACGCCGCGCACCTCGAGCCCGACCGAGGCGGCCGCGACGGCGACCGACCCGGCCCGCTCCGGGGCGACCCCGGTGCGGTGGTGACCGCTGTCGACCTCGACGAGCACGTGCAGGCCCGGTCGGGCGTGCTCGGCGAGTGCCCGCGCGCCCTCGGCCGAGTCCACCCCGACGGTCAGGCGGACCTCCGCGGCGAGCGCACGCAGCCGGGCCCCGCGCGCGGCGTCCGTCCACAGGGGATACGCGATGAACAGGTCGCGGAAACCGGCATCGGCGAAGACCTCGGCCTCGGAGACCGTCGCGACGGTCAGCCCGACGGCGCCGGCGGCGATCTGGCGACGGGCGATCTCGACGCACTTGTGCGTCTTGGCATGCGGGCGCAGGGTCACGCCACGAATGCGTGCCGCGTCGGCCATCCGCGCGATGTTTCGGTCGAGGACGTCACGGTCGACGAGCAGAGCGGGGGTGGCGGGGACGGCCGGGAACGCGGGCATGGCCGCACTCTATTCGTGGCCCCGACCGGTCCGGCGCCTGCCCGGCGAGTTACCGAAAATAGAGAGCGGTCGTCCTCTTTCTCGCTATGCTCGGTGCATCGACGTGAGGGAGGTCACATGGACACGACACCGGCGCCCGCCGAGTTCGACCTGGTTGTCCGCGGAGGTCTGTGGTTCGACGGCACCGGCGCACCCGGCGTCGTCCGCGACCTCGGTGTCCGGGACGGCGTGGTGGCGGCGGCGAGCGCCGAACCGCTGCCCATCGGGCCGGACACCGAGGTGATCGAGGCGGAAGGCCGGTGGGTGATGCCCGGCTTCGTGGACCCCCACACCCACTACGACGCCGAGGTGCTCGTCTCGCCCGGCCTGCCCGAGTCGGTGCGGCACGGCGTCACCACCGTCCTCATGGGCAACTGCTCGCTCTCGACGGTGTTCGTGCCGCCGCTCGACGCCGCGGACCTGTTCAGCCGGGTCGAGGCGCTGCCCCGCGAACACGTGCTCGCCGCGCTCGAGCAGGGCAGGACCTGGTCGTCGCCCCGGGAATACGTCGCCGCGCTCGACGCCCTGCCGCTCGGCCCGAACGTCGCCGCGTTCATCGGGCATTCCGACGTCCGGGCCGCCGTCCTGGGGCTCGGCCGCTCCACCGATCCCGCCAGCGCTCCGAGCCGTGCCGAACTCGCCGCGATCGAGGCCGGTATCGAGGACGCCCTCGACGCCGGATTCCTCGGCGTGTCCACCATGACGAATCCCTGGGACAAACTCGACGGCGATCGCTACCGCTCCCGCACGCTGCCCTCGACCCACGCCTCGTGGTCCGAGTTCCGCCGGATACACCGCATCCTGCGCCGCCGCGGCCGCGTCCTGCAGGCCGTGCCGAACCTCAACACCAAGTACGACGTGGCGTTCTTCGCCCTCGCCACCACCGGCCTGGGCCGCAAGCCGATGAGGGCCGCCGTGCTCGCCGCCGCCGACACCAAGGCCGAACGCTGGGTGCACCGCATCTTCGCTCCGATCGCCTTCGCCGCCAACCGGATCGGCCGCGGCGCCTTCCGCTGGCAGCACCTGCCCACCACGTTCGAGGTGTACTCCGACGGGATCGACCTCGTGGTGTTCGAGGAGTTCGGCTCGGGGCGGGCCGCCCTGCACCTGAAGGAGGAGGTCGCCCGCAACGAGCTGCTGCGCGACGAGGCGTACCGCCGCTGGTTCCGGCAGGACTTCGACAAGAAGTTCTCGCCGCGCGTGTGGCACCGCGACTTCGACGACACCACCATCGTGGAGTGCCCCGACGCGTCGCTCGTCGGTCGTTCCATCGGCGCCGTGGCGCGCGAACGCGGTGTGCACCCGGTGGACACCTTCCTGGACCTCGTCGTCGAACACGGACGGAAGTTCCGCTGGCACACGGTGATCGCGAACGATCGGCCCGAGGTGGCCAACCGGCTCCTGCGGCAGCCCGGTGTGACCGTCGGCTTCTCCGACGCCGGCGCGCACCTGCGCAACATGGCGTTCTACAACTACGGCATCTGCATGCTGCGCCGCATCCACGAGTACGCCGGGCGCGGAAAGCCCGTCATGCCGCTGGAATCGGCGATCCACAAGCTCACCGGTGAACTCGGCGACTTCTACGGCATCGACGCCGGGCACCTGCGCATCGGCGACCGCGCCGACCTCGTGGTGGTCGACCCGGCCGGTCTGAACGAGGACACCGACACCTACCACGAGGCGCCCATGCCCGAGTTCGGCGGACTGAGCCGCATGGTCAACCGCAACGACGCCGCCGTCACCGCGACCGCGGTGGCCGGGCGCGTGGTGTTCCGTGCGGGCGAGTTCGTGCCCGGCTACGGCGCCACCGTCGGCACCGGGCGCTTCCTGCGCGCGGGCGTCGACGCGCGTGGACCCGTGCCGGCGCGGAGCGGCACCCGATGACGGAAGCGCCGGAGCGAGAACGACACCCGGTCGCGGGGCGGCGCACCCAGCAGCAGCGCCGCACGGCCACGATCGAGCGGATCCTCGACGCGACCGTCGAGGCCCTCGGTGAACTCGGCTACACCGCCACCACCATCGGGGAGGTGTGCCGCCGATCCGGGGTGTCCTCCGGTGGGGTGTTCCGGCACTTCCCGGCCCGGCTCGATCTGATGGTCGCCGCCGCCGACGCCGTCCGCGAGCGGCAGTTCGCGAACTTCCGGCTCGGGCTCGAACAACTCGGTGGGCCCGGCGACAGCCCCGAGTCGGTCCGCGAGTGCCTGCGGCTGCTGCGGGCCGCGTGCCGCGCCCCGATCAACGCCGCCTGGTACGAACTGCTCGGCGCGGCGCGCACCGATCCCGCGCTGCGCGCCCGTCTCGCTCCGATGGCGCAGCGGTACCACGCCCAGATCGCCGAGTTCGGCCGCACCCTGCCGATCGCCTCCCGGTTCGAACCGGCGGAATTCGACACGCTGCTGTTCACGATCGTGCACCTGCTGGACGGGGAGGCCGTCGCCGCGGTGGTCCACCCGCAGCCCGAGCAGGAGGAGCCGCGTCTCGCTCTGGTGGCCCAGCTGGTGACCGGAAGGTGAGAGCGAAGTAGGTTCGGGTAATGAGCATCGACAACGAATCGGCGCCGAAGTGGTTCGTCGAGGCACTTGCCGCGCCGGTGGAGACCGGCAACGTCGAGGTCGACGGCGTCTCGATCGCCTACCGCGCGTGGGGTGAGGAGGGCTGTCCCGGCATCGTGCTGGTGCACGGCGGGATGGCGCACTCGCGCTGGTGGGATCACGTCGCACCCCAGCTCGCCGAGGGCCGGCGCGTCGTCGCGCTGGACATGAGCGGGCACGGGGACAGCGGCCACCGCGACGGCTACTCCCTCGAACTGTGGGCCGCGGAGGTGCTCGCGGTGGCGCAGGCCGGCGGGATCGCCGGGCCCCCGGTGCTGGTCGGCCACAGCATGGGCGGGATCGTCTCCTTCGCGGCCTCCCATCTGTACGGCGACCGGCTGGACGGGGTGGTGATCCTCGACTCCCCGATCCGGGACCTGACGCCCGAGGAGATCGAGATGCGGGCGCAGGCCGCGCGGGAGCGCAGTGGCACGAAGGTGTATCCGACGGCGGAGGAGGCGATGGCGCGGTTCCGGCTGGTCCCGCCCCAGGAGACCGCCGAGCCGTACGTGCTCGAGCACATCGCGCGGCAGTCCATGCGGCAGGTGCCCGGGGGGTGGAGCTGGAAGTTCGACGCCCTGCGGATGACCAAGGACCGGCGCACCAGCCTCGAGAGCTTCGAGGCGAAGTGCCGCATCGCCTACTTCCGCTCGGAGAACGGCATCGTCGGTCCCGACCTGCTGGCCCGGATGCGGCCCCAGTTCGGTCCGGACGCGCTGGTGACGGATCTGCCGGTCGCGGGACATCACCCGGTCATCGACCAGCCGCTGGCGGTGGTCACCGCCGTGCGCACGGTGCTGGCGGCCTGGTCGCCGGCGTGAATCCGATCCGGCCGGTGGCGGTGAAACTGGGGAGCCAGCCGTGGCTGCCGCGGTTCGGCAAGCAGATCGTCACCGTCGACCACACCATCCAGCGGGTCACGTTCGGCCGCGTCACCCTGCTCACCCTGGCCGGCCTGCCGGAGCTCGTCCTCACGGTCCGCGGCCGCAAGAGCGGGGTCGAGCGGAGCACGCCGCTGCTGGGCGTTCCGCACGACGACGCCTGGCTCGTCGCCGGCTCGAACTGGGGGATGCCGGAGCTGCCCGGCTGGGCCCGCAATCTCGACGCCGCCGACGAGGCCCGGGTCACCTACCGCGGCCGCGAGACCGTGGTGGTACCGCGACGCTCGGAGGGCAGCGAGCGGGCGATCCACTGGGAGGTGCTGGTGGAGGTGTGGCCCAACTACGAGGTGTACGCCCGGCGCACCGAGCGGGAGATCCCGATCTACGTGCTCGCGCCGTACGAGGATTGACAGGGCTCGCCGAATCGGTCAGGGTCGGTATCGGCCCTCCGACGAGCTCTGCGCGCGGTATCTGCCCGCGTTGCTAGTCTCGAACCGTGCGGGAGGCTTCGGAGTTCCACGTGCGGGCGCCCGGACCGGCCGACGCCGATGCGATCGCTCGGGTGCTGATCGTCACCTGGCGCGCCACGTACGGGCACCTTCTCCCGAGCTCCTTCTTCGACGACGACGCGCTCGAACAGCGGACGGCCATGTGGCGCTCCATGCTGAACGGACCGCGGCGGCCGCCGCGACTACGCGTTGCAGAGGCTCACGGGGAGATTGTCGGGTTCGCTTCTGCAGGCATACCGATAGACGACGAGGACCCCGTCCGAGATCTTCAGCTCTACACCCTCTATCTCCTGCCCGAACACCACGGGAGTGGTGCGGGGCAGGCACTTCTGGACGCGGTTCCGGCCGGGGACCGTGCGCAACTCTGGGTCGCCGAGGACAATCCCCGCGCGCACAGCTTCTATCGCCGCAACGGCTTCCTGCCCGACGGAGCGGAGAAGAACTACCCGGGCACGGCTCTCGTCGAAGTCAGACTCGTCCGATAACCGGCCCCCTGTGACAACCACCGCGAGCGACGGGTATCCCTGTCTGCAGCGCCGGGGCCGGGCGGAACCGCAGTCGGGGCCCGGCGGGGGCTGCTTCCCCGGACCGGTCGCCGCGCCCCCTCGGAACACCCGGGAGCAAGGTCAGCGCGTCTCCGGTTCGTCGGCGTAGTAGTCGCTCTCCAAGACCACTGGCGCGACCGTTGCCGGCGTCGTGTCGCCCGCGCGCCGTCGTGCGGAGAACATCGCTCCGCGGGCCGGCACGTGTGGGGCAACCCGCGCGAGACCGGTCGGCTCGGCCATGTCGTCGTAGATCGCCTCGACGCCGCCGCGCATGAAGTAGGTCTCGTGCCAGAACCCGGTGCCGCCGGAGTCGCGCAGGAACGTGCGCCACCAGAGCCGATGCGGGTCGGAGCGGGTCCAGCGTTCCAGACTGTCCAGGTCGCGCCAGTATTGCCGCATCCCGGCGTGGGGCGGAAGCAGGGACCAGATGAAGTCCTCGTGCAGCAGCAGCCCGTCGGGCTTGTCCTTCCACGATCGGTTGATCTGCGGTCCGAGCCCCAGCATCCGCAGCAAGCCGCGAGGACGATTCACGCGCATTCCGAGGTAGACGACGACCAGGTCCGGGTAGCCGGACAGGTCGATGGTCGAACGGTCGACACGCATGACACGGTCCTTCGTCGGCAGGTGGCCGTCGGCCTTCGTTTCGAGCAGACCCTTGAGGTTCTCCAGGTTCACGGCAAATTCCCGTCGGAGGCCGGCGGCAACCAGCGGGTCACCGAGCTTGAAGAGGCCCCTCTGCTCCATCCGCATGCGGCACGTCACCCGGGTCCCGTCGGCCGTCGTGTCGGTCAGATACGCCGCCTCGAAACTGCTCGGTCCCGAAGCCCCGGTGAAGGTGATCTTCGTGTTCGGCTCGTAGTGGACGTACTCGTTGGTCAGCTCGAGCTTGCGTCCCATGAATCTACGGACAGCGACATGCCTGGTACCTACTCCCGGCGGTCCGTCGGTGATCCGGCGTACTTCCAGCAATCCGTCTTGCCATCGGGGAGCGTTGGTCTGGTCCGCGACAAAGGTGAACACTTCGCCGATCGGGCGCGCGATGACAATGCTGTCCTCGACTTCGATCATGGCGGCCTCCTATCCGGCCTCGCACCGCCGCGCCCCCACCGGGTGTGAGTGATGGTGACCGGTCTCCGGTCCCTGAATCTACGTTTTCGGACACGGCATTCATGTCTTCGGACACGGTTTCGGTGCGTAGACCGCTCCCCTTGCTCGAGCACATATTCGATCTTCGAATGACGGCCGGTCGCTGCGGCAGCCGGCGCAACCGGCCGGGGTCGTCCTTCTCGAAAGTTGATCAGCTCACGCCATCTCGGGGACGTGCAGGTGCGCGATGGCGAGCTCGAACTCGCAGGTATCGAGCACCTCGGCGCCCGCCGCGCGAGCCACTTCGGCCCGGATGCTGTCGACGCGTTCTCTGCTGCGCTCCATCGCCTCGGCGCTGTCGAACGTCAGCGACGACACCCCGCGACCCGCGGCGCGGTCGAGCATCAGGCTGGCGCTGCAGAAGCCCTCGAGTTCCTCCATCTGGGGCAGTGCGGCCATCTTCCACATGTCCACGCCGCGGTCCATGTGGGCGGGTTCGGTCTTGACCCATGTGACGCGGCACCAGGCCCCGCGCTCGGAATGGTGGTCGCGATGCATGACAGCGATCTCCCACCGCGAGACCTCCGTGGTGCCGTGGAAGATCTCGGCGGCGGCGTCACGCAGCGTCCGCACCGGGCCCTCGCTGGCGCGTAGCGATTCCTCGTCCCGCCACGAACTGGTCGCGATGCACCGGCCCGAGCCGCGATCGATCAGCAGGGACATTCCGAGGCAGCCCTCGATGTCCGCCAGCGCGGGCATCACTGTGTCGCGTACGTGCTTGATCCCGGCGTCGATGTACGACGGATGCGCGTGAATTGTGGTGGAGCGTGCGAACATGATCGGCACCCTTCTCCTCAGGGCGGCGCCGACGCGGCGTCGCCGGTCATTCCCCCGTGCTTCACCCTGCTCCCTCAATCCGCCGGAGGCAATGGGCGGTGGCCGATTCTCTCGGCGGCCAGGAGCGGTCGCAGTCGTCGCGGGCTCGCGGGGTCTCGTGTTTTCCGAGGTGCATGCCCTCGGTGTCCACAGCAGAATGCTGCGCCGGTGTTGTGTCACCACGCCGTCGGGTGCGTCTGCGCGTTGTCCGACGGGTACGGGAGGCGCCCGTTCCATGGGTCGATGCAACGATCGGAAGGCGTTGCAAACCCGAGACGTCTCCAAGGTGCCGGAGAGCGGGTCTCCAGCAGGAGCAGAGCGGTCGTCACTACCGCTGTGGTGGGACACCCGTCCGGGTCCGGGTCCGGACGGGTCGCCGGGGGACGGGCGGTCAGCCGGCGGGCAGGTCGCGCACGTACCGGCCGGGAGCGGCGTCGAGCGCGGGATGCTGCGCACTGCCGGGTGCGTCCGGCGCGGCGGTTTCCTCCCCGCCGCGGGCGAGCACCCAGTCGGACCAGGCCTGCCACCAGCTGCCCTGCTGCCGCTCGGCGTTCTCGAGCCAGGCATCCGGGTCCGGGCCGGGTGTGCCCCCGGTCCAGTAGTGTGCCTTCGGATTGCCCGGCGGGTTGACCAGGCTGGCGATGTGCCCGGAGAAGCTGAGCGCGAATTCTGTTTCTCCACCGAGCAATTGGGTGGTTCGGTAGCAGTTGCGCCATGCGGTCAGATGGTCGGCGATGGCGCCCGAGACGAACGTGGGCACGGTGATCGACTTCAGGTCGACGGGCGTGCCCAGCACGGCGAGCCGGCCGGGCTCGACGAGCACGTTGTCACGGAAGATGTCGAGGAACTGACCGTGCAGGGCGCCGGGCAGGTTGGTGCCGTCGTCGTTCCAGGCGAGGATGTCGAAGGCCGGTGGGGTGCGACCCATGAGGTAGTTGTTGACGACGTAGTTGAACACCAGGTCGTTCGGGCGCATCCAGGTGAACGCGGACCCCATGTCGCGGGCGCTGATGATGCCCTTGCGGCGGGACCGGCCCTTGGCGAACCGGATCAGGCCGGGCCGGGCGAACGCGCCGAGCAGTGCCGGATCGCCGAAGTCCAGCATCGTCACCGCATAGGCCATGCTGTGCACTCGGGTGTCGCCCTGCGCGGCAAGGTGATTGAGCACCGTGGTGGCGATGATCCCGCCGGCGCAGAAACCGATCAGGTTCACGTCGTCGCTGCCGGTGATCTCCCGCACCTCGTCGATCGCCCGGATCACCCGGCCCGCGTACGTGTCGAAGTCCCAGTCGCCCTGCTCGGCGGTGGGATTGCGCCACGACAGCAGGAAGGTCTGCAGGCCCCGGCCCACGCTGTACTCGACGAAGCTGCGTCCCGGCCGCAGGTCCAGGAAGTAGTACCGGCCGATCGGCGGGGGCACCACGAGCACCGGCCGGCGGCGGACCGTCTCCGTGGTCGGGGTGTACTGCAGCACCTCGGCGACCTCGTCGCGGGAGATCACCGCACCCGGGGTCACCGCAAGGTCCTTCCCGACGGTGAAGGCGCCGCGCTGGACCATCGACGGCATGCCCCGGTTCTCGATCAGATCGGAGACGAAGTGCTTGGTGCCGCGTGCGAGGCTGAGTCCGGCGGTGTCGAACGCCTCCTTCAGCGCCGCGGGGTTGGTCCACAGGTAGTTCGTCGGGGCCAGGGCCGCGGTGAGGATGTCGGCGGCGAACCTGGCCTCGGCCGTGCGTCGCGGGCCGATCGCGCGACCGACCTCGTCGACGACTCCGTCGACGGCCTCGGTTGCCGCCAGGTAGGTCTGCCCGAGCCGGCGGTAGGCGGGGTTCGCACTCCACGCCGAGTCGGCGAACCGGCGGTCTCCCTTCGCCGGAGCCACCGTCGACCGGCCGACGGCGATCTTCGCCAGTTCCCTGCCGAACGACACGCCGTGCCGGGCCACCGCCCGGCCGTGACCGAACACGTCGGCCAGGGCGCCGACGGCCGGCCCGAGCCTCGGGGGCGCGACGTCCTCGCCACCCCCGATCGACTCCTCGACGCTCTCACCGATCACGGTTCGTGCCTGGGCCATCATGCGCCTCCCTTCGACTCCTGGATTGTCTCACCGAATTGATGCTGTGACGTCCAACAGTATCGAATTACATTAGGCGGTAAGACATTCAGGCGGTATGTATCCTTGTCGGCATGACGCGGCCGCTCGGGGGCCGGCGCCGGCGAACCGGGACGAGCGTCCAGTTCCACGCCCGCGAGCCGGAGGTGACGGTCGAGACCGCCGCGGACGAGTTCGCTCGGGTGGCGGACACCGCGCCCCCTGCGGCCCTGAGGCCGCAGCCCAGGCTCGTCGGCTCGACCAGGTCCCGGAGATGGTCGTCGATGCCGTGCATCTGCTCGAGGATGTTCCGTCGAGGAGATCGAGGTGGTGCTCGATTACGACCTGAGGCTACCGCCGTCCCGTCGCTGTCCTGACAGCCGAGTCCGGCAGCCGCGTTTCGGCCCAGCCGTGGTTTCCGGCGAGGGTCCGCTCCGTGAGACGCCCGGCTCGGGTCTCGAGCAGATTCATCGGAAACGCGGGCGAAGCCATACCGCCAGGGGCACACTCGAGACAGGACTTCGTCTTCCCCGGTCCGGACCGGGGAAGAGGGTTGAGGGCAGGCCGTCGTCCGTGAGGAGCAGCACCCTGTTCGGGTAAGACCACACCGTCAACGACGCCACGTGCTTCTGGGCCCGCGGGAGGAGCCGCGACGCGCGTCGCCCTCCTCGTGTCGGCGCGATCGCTCGGGCTCCGCCATCTCACGGCCCGGACCCCCCAGTTGCGGCGCAGAAGACTCCGTGCCCAGGGATCGGCGCAATGCTGTCCGGCCTTGCGTCGGAGATTCGGCGGCCGTATCGAGAGATGCGACGTCGAGAAATGACCACGGCATGCCCGGCCTGACCTGACCGCAGAAGGGGAACCGGTTCGTGTACCGACCGACGTTGCGTCGCCGCCGCCCGCGGTGCCGTGCCCGACCGGCGCCTTCTCCACGGCCCGGTCCGTTGACCGCGAACGATCTCGTCCTGCGAGGCACCACTGCCGCCGATCTCGACGCCACAGCGCAACTGCACATCGAGCAGCTGCCTGTCGGGTTCTTCCCCGCTCTGGGGCCGCGTTTCATGCGTCGCTGGCACAGGACATTCCTCGACTCACCGCATGCAGTGGCGTTCGTCGCGGTGCGTCGGTGCGACTCCGGCGAGGACGTGTGCGCCTTCCTGTTCGGATCGACCGACGAATCGGCACACATGCGGGCGGTGCTGGCCGAGCGCCGCTGCATGCTGGCCCTGGCGTCGACCGCAGCCTTGTCGCTGCTGCATCACCCACCACTGGCGGTGCGGTTCCTGCGCACACGGGCGGGGCCGTGGACCCGACGCCTTCTTCGCACGATCACCTCACGGCCTGCCGCGCACTCGGCCCAGATCGATCCCGTGCCGGTAGCTCTGCTGGCCGCGGTCGCCGTCCGGCCGCCGCTGCAGGGTAGCGGGGTCGGTGCGTGCCTGGTCGAGCTGTTTCTCACCCATGCGCACGAGCGGGGCGCTGCAACAGCCGAGCTGCTCACCAGCGCCGGCCCGGACGGCGCCGGTGCGTTCTACGAACACCTGGGATGGAGCCCGGTGCGCGAACACCTCACCCGCGACGGCGTCGCCGTACGCAGCTATCGCCACCCCGTCGTGCCTCCGGCCCGCCCCGGCAGTTTCTGCGACCGGTGCGGGACAGATCCCTGATGAATCTGACCCGGCGTCAGCTGTTGACGTTGCTGACCGCGGGCTCGGCCGCCGCAGTGGCATCGTGCGCCGTCGAGTCGACCCCGTCCGAACCTGCGCACCCGGCAACCACGCCGACACCGCAGCAACCTCACCCTGGTCCCGGAGCCGGCCCACTTCGTTCTCCGTTGTCCGCCGACGCGAGTCGCTGGCGGCCGGCCCCAGGCGAAGTGTCCCCGGAGATCAAGCGCACCGCGGCGGCGTTTCTGGAAACCGCCGGCAACTGGAGCGACGACGGGACGGCCGTCGACAACCTCGTCCGGGCCGGCGCGTCACCGGCGGCGGCAGCGACCGCGTCCGTCCTCCAACCGGCCACCGCCCGCGCCGGGGAACTGACCGTGGTCTATCCGCAGTACGGCGGGCTGGCCCGCGACACCGCGGCGGTGATCGCCTTGGTCGGTCAGAACCTGCGCACCGTCTCGGGGCCCTGGATCCGAGAACTCGTCGTGGACGTGCGGCTGGCTCGAGAACCCGGCGGCAACTGGACCGTCGAGCGACTCGTCCCACCGACCTCGCTGGGTTCGCCGCTGCCGTTGACCGACACGGCCGCAGCGGTGCTCGCCGACCCGAAGATCGTCCTGCCGGACCCCGCCCGGAGCGACGTCCGCACCGGCAGGATCGACACCCAGCTGCTGGCGATACTTCACGCACTGTCCCGGGAGTTCACCCTGACGATCCAGGTGATGCATACCGGCCACATCCAGACGGTGTTTCCGACCGCGCGGGTGTCCAACCACGCCGTCGGACGAGCCGTGGACATCCGCGAGATCGACGGTCGGCCGGTGGTCGCCCCGGCCGGTGACGATCGACCGCTTCGCCTGATGCGGCGAGCCGCCGAGTTGGGGGCCACCGAGGTCGGTGGACCTGTCGACCTCAACGGAGTACGCAAGGGCTTCTTCTCCGACCGCGTCCACCACGATCACATCCACCTCGGTATCACCCCCGGCGACCCGCCGGCGCACCTGCGGTAGGTGCTCGTCCCTGCAGGAGCTGCACCAGGTCACCGCATCGGGCACCCACAACAGCGGCTTCTGCTTTGCCCACAGATGGTGGTAGGTCGGACCGTCGTTCCATCGCCGAAGCACGCCAGGCGCGGACCCGGGTCGAAGCAGCCGCTCGCGCGCAGGAGCAGGCTGCGCGGGCGGCGGTGGTGCATCTGCGCCGCCCTGGGCTGTCGGTGCGGGATATCGCAGTGATCCTCGGTGTCAGTCCGCAACGGGATTTGCAGCTCGACCGTGAGGCAGTCCGAAAAGCGAGTTCCTCGTTTCATGTCGGTGCGGGGGTGTCATGGGCCGTATGGTCCTGGGCGCTCGTCGTATCGGACGGTGCGGCTGTCGCCAGCGGCAGGGAGCTGGTCGACCGGGAGGCCGAAACGATGCCGCGTCGGGGCCGGTGCGATTATCGTCGGCACTCGATGGACACCGGCTGGGACGAACACGCGGTGCGGGCGCTGCGTGCCGCTCTGCACACGAGTACCGACACGGTCCTCGAGCTGATGCGGGGACGACCCGCCGATGCGGTCTTGCAGTTGATCGGAGACGCGCTCGTCGCGGCCGTCGACGATCGGCTGCCCGGAGCGCGGGAGGTGGCCACCCGGTGCGCCGCGGCGCTGCACGTGCGTGGCTGGACCGGAGACGCGGAGCTCGCCGACCAGCTCGAGGCCGCACTGGCCCGGGCCACTCCGATGCTCCGGCCACTGGCGGTCGATCTCGACGAGCTGTCCTCGCTGCTCGAAGGCGATGTCGTCTACGGCGGCGGCCGTCTCGACCTCGAGACCGGGCAGACGTGGCCGGCCATGGTCATCGACGAGATGTCCGACGACGACGCGGACGGCGACCCCGACCGCTGGTTGTTCGTCGAGTGCGTCGGATCGCGCCCCGGTTACCGCGACATGGAGGTGTTCCTCGACTCGGTGGCCGATCCCGCCCTGGCCGAGCAGCTGCGCATCGCGCTCGGTGGGCGAGGCGCTTTCCGCCGCTTCAAGGACGCGCTCTCGCAGTCGCCCAACGAGTTTCACCGGTATCGGCTGTTCTCGGACGAACGCAGAGCTGGTCGCGCCCGCGCATGGCTCACAGACCAGGGGTATCGGGTACGTCCCCGCCGTATCGGATAGGTCCCGGGCTCGCGGAGCACGAGACGGGCCCGGAGTCGAGTCCTTGACAGCGTGCTCGTCGGCGATCGGCGTTGTTTTGTCGCGAGCTGCCGGACGAGGCTCCCGGCCCGGCGCGCCGTCTCGCCGAGCAGTCGGGTGCACCGGCGCGGGCCGCCACCACCGCCGGGGAGGTCGGGGGCCGCTGGGGCAGTGCGCTGCCGTGCCGACGAGCCCGGTGCACCACCTCCGGATCCCGGACGAGGTGGCCACGACACTGTGGAGCTCATGCTGCTCGATACCGACTGCGAACGGGCCGTCTTCCGCGCGTACGTCCGCGGCATCACGACGCGCCACCCGACGATCGTCGAACGACGCGCCCCCTGGCGCGCCGACGTCGGACCGGGATGGACCCGGCCTGCCCGTCGCGCGGCTTCGGTATACGGCGACACCGGATAAAGTGTTTGACTGCAGAGCATTACAGCACTTTTCCTATCGTCCTTCTGGGGCCGGTTGAGCGTAACCCGGAAAACGCCCACCACCGTTCGTCCGGGCCGGCGGCCGAGCTCAACCACACCGGCACGCCCCCGCGCCGTCGGCGGCGTGCACGGGTAAGCGCTGTTCATCCGGAAGAGAACCGATTTGCGTTCCATCTCAACGGGTTTGGTGTATCGCCCGGATGCGGTCGGTCAGTACACCTCACGGACGTTCACCGAGGCACGGACCGAATCGGGCATCGCCGGCTCGATCGGTGGCGTCGGGGACGCCCTCGACAACGCGATGAGGGAACCGACCGTAGGGCTCTACAAGATCGAATTGATCCGCCGGGACCGATTGTGGTCCGTGCGGACGCAAGCGGAGAAGTGGAGACGGAAACCGCGGAGCGGGTGCGCTGGTCAACGCGGACCGGCTGCATTCGTCGATCGGATACCGCTCGCCGATCGACTACGAGACACGCTCTCGCGAACCCCGTCCCACCGCCGCCTCAGGCCTCGAGGTGGCCTGAACGAGGTCTCCACTCGATCCAGGACGGTTCATCGTGCCGTCGGCAGCTACTTCTCACGGGCCTGAGTGCGACGGGCTACCTCAGGCGCCGGCGCTCGGCCCGCGGAGGTATCTGCCGAGGTAACTCTCGTCGAGGGCGAGTGCTTTGGTGATCGTCGCGGCACCCACGATCACCATCGACAGCGCGAACAGCCAGCTGATCGAGGTGAACACCACCCCCAGGGGACCGAACTTCGTCTCTGCTGTGGCTGTAAGCTTCGGCAGCACGATCCGACCTGCGGCACGGACCACCGTGAGGCCTGACGCGGTGAGCATCCCGGTGGCCCACAGCACGCGACCGGACAACGCGCCCCTGGTGAGCAGATACGGGCACACGGTCCACACGACCGCCCACACCGCCAGTTCGCCGAGGATCGCCAGCGACCTGCCGACGAAGTGCGGACCGGACACCTGCCGTATCACGCCGATCAGCGCAGCCGACGCAGCGACCAAGAGGAGGACCACCAGCCACCGCCAGGCATCGCGGGCGCTGATCGGCGGCACGTTCCAGATCTTTGCGTAGATCCGTGCCAGGGTCCGGGTGAATGATGTGCCGCTGATGGCGACCAGCAGCAATCCGAGGACACCGAATGCCGCGAAGGTCGGGTCGGTGGCGTCGTATTCGCTGGTCCAGGCCGACAGGTCGGTCGAGTCGATACCGAGTTGTTCCTCGATTGCGTGGGTGGCCAGATCCCAGTCACTGAAGATCGAGGCGGCTATGATCAGCGGCAGTACCGAGGTGAAGATCTTGGCTGCGAGGCTCATCGATCGGTCGGCGAGCTCGATGTCGATGAGTCCGTCGATGACACGCCGGACCGTCCGTCCCGGTGGTGTTCCCTGCAACCAGCCGTTCGCGGATTCGGTACGCGCGGCGAGGGCTTCTCGGCCCAAGGCGACTGACAGTTTGGTTGGACGCACAGAGTCGACTCAACTCCACGATCAGGCGTTTGTCACCGCATCACCCGGCTCGGACTCCGGGATCCGAAACCGGGATGGTGTGAGGCGGCGTGCCACCTCCCGCGGTCGAATCGACGCCCACCCAGGGGCGATCTCGGGCGCCTGCATCCCCGGACCGGCAACCCGGTCCCGCCGGCCGGCGACCCCGTCTCGTCGCGGCGGCAGTCTGCGACACCGGGCACGTCACCGACGGTGATCTCCTTGTTCCAGGCGTGACGCCGTGGGCCTGCGGGGCGGATAATGGCGGCGGGTGATCGGTGCTGGGCCGAGTCGAGGGCGGTCGGCATGCAGTGGCAGCAGCGTTGGGCGGTCGAGGGTGTACAGACCGGGGTTCTCATCGTGCGGTCTCTGGTCGCGGAGGCGCTCGAGGAGGTCCCCGCGGGAGTCGCACTGCGCGATGTTGCGCTGACCGACGATCTTCGGTGCCGCTACGAGCGTGCCCGCCGGCTGTTGGCCCGTGCGGTGGCCGAGGCGCGGGCGCTCGGTGTGGTGGTGGCCCCGGTAGCCGAACTCGACCCGGACCGGCTTTTTCGGGCGCTGCGACCGGATGAGTCGGGAACGAATTAGAGCACCCGCCGGTCGGCCGGAGCCGACGGCGGCGCCCGTGCCGAGCCGGGCGGCGAGCAGCGCACCCGTGGGGACCACCGGCGCCGGAAGGACGCCGAGGGCTGGTCTTCCCTAGCGCATCCCGATCACCGTGGAGCGGTGGTCCGTCGGTGGCATCCGGGCGGCCGGACGTCTGGAGTCCGACGGCGATGAGTTCGGCCGTGGTTTCAGTCTGTATCCACACCCGATCACCCGCTCTCGAGGAGAGCATCAGGACCGCTACCTCCACCTTCGGCGTCTTTTCCAGCCCGGACGGCTACGGCTCCCACCGCGGCTGCTGGAGTAAGCAGGGCCCCGCGCTGCTCGACCACCGCCTCGCCCTGTACGACGCGGAGCGGCGGATGGTCCTCGGAGCCACTACCTATCGGCAATTCGTGCGACTGCCGGCCTCGAGGACCGAGGAGTCCGGCGCGAACGACTCATGGGTCACCCGGATGAGGAGCATGCCGCACGGTGTGTCGACCACACTGGAAGGGGCCCTCGACGGGCCGAACGCGACCGTCGTGAGCGGTGACGCCGTCGACGTCGTCGCGCGGCTCGAGGAGGAGACGATCGGTGCCGTCTTCTGCCGTTGGTGGAGGCGATCGGCACCCCGCTGCCGTATCGGCTGTGAGAACCCGGATCTCGGGCTGAAAGGCCACACCGACGGCTGGTCGTCCTGTGGTGAAGCTTCCTCGGACCCACCTCTGCAACGTCAACTCGGCAGAGGTGACTGCGCCTTACCCCCGCGTCCGCAGGTCGGCGCGCATCATGGAGTGGAGCCGCTCGTAGGCGGCCTTCTCGGCGTCGCGCTCCCGGACGCGCCGGGGATTCTCGAGGTCTCCCGGCAGGCCGTTGCGCTCGAGCCGGCGCCGGCGGTTCTGCGCCATGTAGGCGGCGGAGAAGAACAGCGCGAGGGCGACGCCGAGCCCCATCGTCGACAGGCGCAGCCACACCGGGCCGGGCAGGAGCAGGAACGCGGCGTACAGCGGGAGGAACGGGACCTGGCTGCGGACCATGTGGCGGGCGACGGCGTGGTCGCCGATCAGGTCGTTGCGCACCCACTCGCGCATCGAGGCGGGCAGGGGGCGGCCGACGGCGTAGGCGAGCCACTGGAACGGGCCGGGACGGGTGCGCATCTCTCGGGCCTTTCGTGCGGGGGCGACACCAGGAGTCTACGCAAATAGATCGTGCATTAACTAATCGTAGGCTAAATATGCCCGATGTCACTGCCGGTTCCGTGGATCCGTATACGTACACGAGAACGTGTTCTATATTTCGAGGCATGTACGAGTGGTCCGACACCGATCTCATGTTCCGTGACGCGCTGCGCGGATTCATCGACAAGGAGATCCGCCCCCACGTGGATCGGCTCGAGAGCGGTGAGCTGCCGCCCTACGACATCATCCGCAGACTGTTCTCCGCCTTCGGCATCGACGAGCTGGCCCGCGACGGCCTCAACAAGGCCCTCGCCCGGGAGGAGGCCGGCGAGGCGTCGTCTGCCAAGCCGGGCGGCGGCATGGGCTCCGGCGGTATGGCGGCCCTGCTCAACAGCGAGATCGCCGGGGTCAGCCTCGGGCTCGTCGCTTCGATGGGCGTCAGCCTCGGCCTCACCGCGGGCACCATCCGCAGCCGCGGCACGCTCGCCCAGAAGAAGCGGTGGCTGCCCGAGCTGGTGACCTTCGAGAAGGTCGGCGCCTGGGCCATCACCGAACCCGACTCCGGGTCGGACGCCTTCGGTGGAATGAAGTCCACCGTCCGGCGCGACGGCGACGACTACATCCTCAACGGGCAGAAGACCTTCATCACCAACGGTCCCTACGCCGACGTCCTCATCGTGTACGCCAAGCTCGACGAGGGCGACCCGAGCATCGACCGCCGGGACCGCAAGGTGCTCGCATTCGTGCTCGAGAAGGGCATGGAGGGACTGACCCAGAGCCCGCCGTTCAAGAAGATGGGGATGAACTCCTCGCCCACCGGCGAGCTGTTCTTCGACAACGTCCGCATCACCCGCGACCGGCTGCTCGGCGAGACCGAGGAGGGTGGCCGCAGCGACGGCAAGGAGAGCGCGCGCGAATCCTTCGCCGCCGAGCGGATCGGCATCGCCTACCTGGCCCTCGGCATCATCGAGGAATGTCTGCGCCTGTGCAAGGACTACGCCCGCACCCGCAAGCTGTGGGGAGCGGAGATCTCCCGGTTCCAGCTGATCCAGCTCAAGCTCGCCGAGATGGAGATCGCCCGCATCAACGTCCGCAACATGGTGTTCAGCGCCATCGAACGCACGGAGGCCGGCAAGCCCGTCGGCCTGGCCGAGGCCTCGGCCATGAAGCTGTACTCCTCGCGCGCGGCCACCGACGTGGCGATGGAGGCGGTGCAGCTCTTCGGCGGCAACGGCTACATGGCCGAGTACCGCGTCGAGCAGCTCGCGCGGGACGCGAAATCGCTGATGATCTACGCGGGCAGCAACGAGATCCAGGTGACGCACATCGCCAAGGGCCTGCTCGCCGAGTGACCGGGACCCCGGGCCGGGCCGCGCGGTCCGGGGTCCCGGTACCCGGGACCGGTATCTGCACCTACGCTGCACATTCCACTATCGTGTCGCCATGACCGAGATCATGCCAGTCTCGACCGACGTCGATCCCGAACTGGCCGACGCGGTGACGACCCTCCCCGACCTCGATCTCGCCGACGTGGACGGAGGCCGTCGCACCCTCGACTCGATCGTTGCGGCCGCCGGCCCCGCCGACACCACCGGTGTCACCGTCGAGGAGTGGCTCGTCCCCGGCGCGCCGGGCGGCCCCGAGGTGCCCGTGCGGATCCACACGCCCGACATGTGTCCCGACGGCAACCCCGCGGGCCGGCCCGTCGTTCTCGAAATCCACGGCGGAGGATTCGTCCTCGGCAGCGCCGCCCACAGCGAAGCCTTCGCCGCCGCCGTCGCCCGCGCGACCGGTGCCGTCGTCATCTCCGTCGACTACCGGCTCGCCCCCGAGCACCCCTATCCCGCTGCCGCCGACGACTGTTACGCGGTCCTCGAGTGGATCGCTTCCGGCGCAGCATGTCTCGACATCGATCCGGACCGCGTCGTCGTCCTCGGCGATTCCGCGGGCGGCGCCCTCGCCGCGACCGTCGCGCTGCGGGCCCGGGACGAGGGCGGCCCGCGCATTGCGCTGCAGGCCCTGCTCGAACCCGCACTCGACGACCGGCTCGAGACCGCCTCCATGCGCGGCGGTGGCGCCACCGCCGTGTGGGACAACCGCAAGGCCGCCCAGAGCTGGCGGCACTACCTCGGCGGGCAGGAGCCCACCGAGCAGTCCGTGCCCGCGCGCCGGGCCGACCTGACCGGCCTGCCGCCCACCTACCTCACCGTCAACGAACTCGACCCGCTCCGCGACGAGGGGCTCGTCTACGCCCAGCGTCTCCTGCAGGCCGGGGTACGCGTCGAACTGCACTGCTGGCCGGGCGTATTCCACGGATTCACCCTCGTCCGAGGGGCCGGCGCCACGCGTCGCGCCGCTCGCTCGCTGTACGACGCGATCGTCCGGGCCACCGCCCGCACCCCCGTCCTCGACCACGACTGACCCGCCCCCGCGCGGCGCCACCCCCTCGGTGACACAGGCCCTGGCACAATCGAGTGCGCCGCACCGGTTGGGAGGAACCGGTCGGCGACACGGGAGGAGGGACACGTGACCGTCACCGACGGACGCGTCGCGCGGGCCGAACGGACCCGCCACGCAGTGATAGAGGCGCACATCGCCCTGATCGAGGCCGGTGAGCTGAAACCGACCGGTGCGCAGATCGCCGCACGGGCCGGGGTCTCGCTCCGGGCGTTGTGGGCGAACTTCAACGATCTGGAAACGCTGTTCGAGGAGACGGGGACGGAGCTGCTGCGGCGGCAGGACACCGCGTTCGCCCCGGTCCCCGTCGACCTGCCGCTCGACGAGCGGATCGACGCGTTCTGCCGGCAGCGCGCCGAACTGCTCGAGCTGATGGCGCCGTTCGCGCGCGCGTCGGCGATCCGGGCCCCGCAGTCCAAGAGGATCCAGCGAAACAGGTTGCGGCACATCGCACGTGTGGTCAACGAGGTCGACGAGCTGTTCGCGGCGGAACTCGCCGCGCTCGACGCGTCGCGCCGGGCCACGCTGGTGCGCTCCGTGGCGGTGGCGAGCACCTGGGCGTCGTGGGTGGCGCTGCGCGATGTGCTGGACCTGCCGGTGGCCGAGGCCGCCGAACTGATGAAGCACACCGTCACGGCACTGCTGTCGGAGGCGCGCCAGCCGACGTCGTGCTGAGGCCGGTCAGGGCGTCAGACGGTAGAACCGCCAGAACCCGAAGTCCTCGATCGGCAGCACCGACACGTCCGAGAAGCCCGCGTCGAGCGCGTACCGGCGCAGGGTGTCCGCACGCATCACCGTGCCGGTTCCCGCGCTCGGCGGGTGGCTCATGCCGTCCGGCAGGCAGCACGAGATGCTGAACCCGTACATCAACCGCTCGACCTCGTCGCCGGGTGCGGTGAACCGGTCGGCGACGGCCTCGTCCATGACAACCATGACCCCGTCGGCCGCGAGCGAGCCGCGCACCGCGGACAGCACCTCGACGGGACGTGGCATGTCGTGGACGCACTCGAAGGCGAACGCCGCCGTGAAGCGTTCGTCGGGCAGGCTCGCCGCGTCGGTCTCGACGACGGTGATCCGGTCGGCGACGTCGGGGCAGGCCGCGACGTTCGTCCGGGCCAGGGCGACGGTCGCCGGATCGATGTCGATGGCGAACAACCGGGCCTGCGGGTACGCACGGGCCAGCGCGATCGTGGACCACGCACCGCCACAGCCGATGTCGGCGATCTCGGCATCCGGTCGGCGCAGCAGCGCGTCGAGGTCCGGCACGGACGCCAGGGCGCCCGGCAGCGCCTTCTCGTACCACGGCCGGTTCATGTCCGCCTGCCCCTCGCGGGCATCGGTGCCGAGCTGCGCCCAGCTCACGCCGCCCCCGGTGCGGTAGGCGTCGAGCAGGGCCGGAAGCTGCGCGGACACCCCGGCGAACATGCGGGCCAGGGGTCCGAGGTAGTTGAGACTGTGCTCGTCGGTGAGGACCTCGGCCACCGCGGGCGGCAGCGTGAAGCGCGGCGGATCGCCGTCGTCGACCTCGAGCAGGCCGGTCACCGCCTGCTGCTCGAGCCATTCGCGGGCGTAGCGCGGGTCGGTCCCGGTCCGCGCCGCGAGCTCGTCGGAGGTGGCGGGACCGTCGGCGGCGAGGCTGCGGTACCAGCCGAGCCGGTCGCCGAGATAGATCGCGATCAGATCGACGGCGCCGAGCGCCGAGTCGAGGACGCGCTGGGCGACGGTGTCGACGGGGGAAACGGTGTGCGTCACGGTGGGGCCTCCGGATGAGAGGGACAGGGGTGATTCCGAGAGTCCTCCGGTTCCGGGCGGCGGACAACGCCCCCATGGGGGCCGAATGTGACACCTCGTCGATCCGGTGTCACATTCGGCCCCGCAGCGGGGCGTGGGAACCGGACGGGGGCCCTGGACGTTCGGAGTCGTGCAACCGGAAGGAGTTCACCTTGCAGATCACCGCCAGTGCCCTGTCCCTCAACGTTCCCGACGTGGCCGCGTCGGCCGACTTCGTGACCCGTCACCTCGGGTTCACCGAGACGATGGCCGAGGACGGGTTCGTCTCGCTCACCCGTGAGGACGCGGGCTTCAGCCTCGTCTTCCTGCGCACCGGGCTCGGCACCTTCAAGCCCGCGAGCATCGCCGGCGACGCCGGGCAGGGGACGCTCGTCGCGTTCGTCGTAGACGCCATCGACGACGAGTACGAACGACTGCGGGCGGAGGGGGTTCCGATCGTCACGCCGATCGAGACCGAGCCGTGGGGCGAGCGGTACTTCCAGATGCGCGACCCGAACGGCATCGTCTACCAGCTCGTGCAGTGGATGGACGAGGCGCCCTCGGTGAGTTAGCCGGACGATCGGCCGGCGTGCGCCGCGAGGAACGGTCCGACCACCGACAGCACCTCCGGCGCCGCCGCGATCGTCGTGGCGTGGTCGTATCCCCGGATCACCGCGAGCAGGGCACCGGGGATCGTCCGCGACAGTTCGCGGGTGTCGTCGATCCGTTCGCGGTCCTCCGAACCGACGAACGCCAACGTCGGCACGTCCAGGGCGGCGAGGTCGGCGTCGTCGATCCCGGGTTCGCGATCCGACCGTCGCATGTACGCGGCCAGGGCGGCGGCGTCGTTCGCCCGGAACGCGGCCTGCGTCGCGGCATCGACGGGCGAACCGAGGTGTTCCGCCCACGCCTCGAGGAACCCGTCGATCCCGTAGTGCCCGAGCACGTCGGCGCATCCCGGGAAGAACAGGCGATCGAACGCCCCGGCCTGCGCGCGGGCACTGCCGCCGCCCACGGTGAGCGTCTGCAGCCGGCCGGCGTCGCGCACCGCCAGGGACAAGCCGACCCGCGCTCCGAACGAGTACCCGAGGTAGTGCACGCGCTCGGTGCCGGCGGCGTCGAGGACCGCCAGCACGTCCCCGACGATCAGGTCCATCGCGTATGCGTCGGGGACGTGCGGCTTGTCGCTGCGGCCGTGACCGCGCAGGTCGGGCAGGATCAGCCGGTACCGCTCGCGCAGGGGGCGCACGTATCCGAATCCCCGCCAGATGGCCGACGACAGAGCACTGCCGTGCGCGAGCAGCAGCGACGGGCTGCCGGCGCCTGCGTCCGATTCGATCACCGTGAAGGCGATGCGGGTTCCGTCGACGGGGTTGATCGCGTGGCTCACCGCTCCAGTCTGACCGACCGGGTCACCCCGATGTCGGCCAGGAACCGCTCGTCGTGGCTGACCACCACGAAGGCGCCCCGGTACGCGCGCAGTGCCTGCACCAGATGCGTCAGGCTGGGCAGGTCCAGGTTGTTGGTCGGTTCGTCGAGGAGCAGCAGCCGCGGAGCCGGGTCCGCCGCGAGCAGAGTCGCCAGCGCCGCCCGCAGTCGCTCGCCGCCCGAGAGGGCAGCCGCCGGCATGTCCGCGTCGGCGCCGCGGAACAGGAACCGGGCGAGCAGTGCCCGGACCTGCTGCGGCGACGCATGAGGGGCCCGCAGCGCGACGTTGTCCGCCACCGACAGCGACTCGTCGAAGACGTCCAGCCGCTGCGGCAGCACCGCGAACGGCACCCGGGGACCGGCCGCGACGATGTCGCGCAGCAGCGTCGTCTTGCCCGAGCCGTTGGGTCCGCGCAGCGCGATCCGCTCCGGGCCGACGATCTCGAGCGGCCCCTCGGCGACGCGCGCACCGGGATGCACCTCCGTCTCGGGCAGGTCCACCCGGATCTCCCGGTCGTCGCGCACGGTGCCCTGGGCGCGCTCGAGGTTCTCGCGCGCGCCGGCGAGCTTGCCCTCGTGTTCGCGGCGGAGCCGGCCCGCCGACTCCTGGGCCTGCCGCTTGCGGGCCCCCATCACGATCTTCGGTTCCCGCTTGTTCTCGAACATCTTGCGGCCGTATCGCTCTCGTCGGGCGAGCTTGATGTGCGAGTCGCTCAGCTCGCGTGCCTGCCGGCGCACGTCCGCCCGGGCGTCGCGCACCGCGGCCAGTGCCGCCTCCTGCTCGGCCGCGACGATGCGTTCGTACTCGCTGTAGTTGCCGCCGAACAGCCGCAGCCGCCCGTCGCGCATCTCCGCGACGGTGTCGACCCGCTCGAGCAGGTCGCGGTCGTGGGTGGCGACGACGAGCGTGCCGGCGAACTCGCGCAGCACGTCGTACAGCCGCGCGCGGGCCGCCGAGTCCAGGTTGTTCGTCGGCTCGTCGAGCAGCAGGACGTCCGGCTCGTCGAGCAGGCGTGCCGTGAGCGCCAGCAGGACGGTCTCGCCGCCGGAGAGGGTGCCGACGGTGCGATCGAAGTCGCTGGGGGAGGCGACGATTCGGTCGAGACCGAGACGGTGCAGGGTGGCCAGGGCGCGCTCCTCGATGTCCCATCGCTCGCCGACGGCGTCGAAGTCCTCGACGGCGGTCGAGCCGGCCTCGATGCGCCGCAGCGCCGCGCGCACGGTGTCGATGCCGAGGACGGCGTCGACGGCGCGGTGTGGATCGAGGATGACGTCCTGCGGCAGCCGCGAGACCCGGCCGTGCACCGTGACGGAGCCCCGGGTCGGTTGAAACTCACCCGACATGATCTGCAGCAGAGTTGATTTGCCGGACCCGTTGCGTCCGACGAGTCCGGTGCGCCCGGCGGGGAGGGTGGTGTCGAGACCGTCGAACACGGCGGTGCCGTCCGGCCAGGCGAAGGTCAGGTCCGACAGGGAAAGGCCCGAGGACGGGGAAGGGTGTGACATGGCTGCTCCCGGAGTAGGTGACGGTACCGCGCGCAGGTGCGGCGCGGCGGGCGAAACCTCTACAGGAGCAACGGCCTTCTCCGATCGACGGGAATGTGACAGGAACCGACGGTAGAACAGCGTCCGTGGGGCCGGCAATCGATTTTCCCGAATTGGGGGCCGCGTCACTACAGGCAGCATGTACGCAACGTGCGGGCGGTGGTGAACGACGGCACCGTCCGGCTTCGGGCATGATCGTTGCTGTGCCACTCCTCCGACGCCGACCGGTTCCGCTCCTGTTGACCGTCGCCGCCGCGCTGGCGGCCGCCGGGTGTTCCTTCGGGCCCGACCAGCCCGAGACGGTCGTGGGGGAGTTCGCCGCGGCGCTCGAGGCCGGTGACGTGCGGGCCGCGGCGGAGCTCACCACCGATCCCGCGGCGGCGGCCGCCACGATCGACGGCGTGTTCGAGGGGCTCGGCGGGGTCCGGCCCGACCTCGAGCTCGCCGGCACGGGCGACGGCGGCACCTTCGAACTCGACGTCGCGTGGCACTTCGCCGAGGGCCGGGACTGGTCGTACCGCACGTCCGGCAGTGCCCTGGACGTCGACGCGGAGGGCTGGCGCATCGAGTGGGACCCGGCGGTGCTGGCGCCGGGCCTGACCGCCGGCACCACGCTGAGCTACACGACGACCGTCGGCCCGCCGCCGTCCGTGCTCGACCGTGGCGGGCGGCCGATCCTCGAACAGCAGGTCGTGACGCTGGTGAACGTCGATGCCACCGCCGACCCGGCGGCCGTCGCGCCGCTGCTCGCGACCGCCGCGCCCACCGTCACCGCCGAGTCGCTCGCCGCCGACGTCGCCGCGGCGGCGGGCAAGCCCGTGACCGCGGTGGCCCTCCGCGACGCGGACATCGCGCCGATCGAGGCGCAGCTCGCCGCGCTGCCGGGCGTGACCCTCGTCCGGCAGACCCGGCTGCTGACGGTCGACCGCGCGCTCGCGTCCCCGGTCCTCTCCGGGCTCGGGGAGCTGTGGCAGCAGGGCCAGGACGCGTCCGCCGGCTGGGCCGTGCAGACGGTGTCCGAAGACGGCAGCGCCCGCCGCGTCGCCGGTGCCGACGGTCCGCCGGCGCCGGACCTGCAGTCGACGCTCGACCTGGGTCTGCAGACCCGCGCCGAGGCGGTGCTGGCGCCGCTGCCGCAGCCGGCGGTGATCGTCGCGATCGAACCGTCCACCGGGGCGGTACGCGCGGTGGCCCAGAACGCCGCCGCCGACGCCGAGGGACCGATCGCGCTGACGGGGCTGTATCCGCCCGGTTCGACCTTCAAGACCGTCACCACCTCGGCCGCCCTGCAGGCCGGGGCCGTGACCCCCGACACGGTGGTGCCGTGCCCCGGGACGGCGAACATCGAGGGTCGGGTCATCCCCAACGACGACAGCTTCGACCTCGGACCGGTCCCGTTGCACACGGCCTTCGCCTTCTCGTGCAACACCACGATGGGCCGGCTCGCGGTGGGATTGCCGGCGACCGCGCTCACCGACGCGGCCCTGCAGTTCGGGCTCGGGGTCGACTACGTCACGCCCGGACTGGTCACGGTCACCGGCAGCGTGCCCGAGGCGCAGACCCCGGCGGAGCGCGTCGAGTCCGCGATCGGCCAGGGCCGGGTGACGGCGTCACCGTTCGGTATGGCACTCGTGGCGGCGTCCATCGCGCACGGCTCGACGCCGCTGCCGGTGCTCGTCGAGGGCCGGCCCACGGTGGCCGATCGCACCCCTGGTGCCGCGCCGGCGGAGGTCACTGCCGCGTTGCGGACGATGATGCGGGAGACTGTGACGGGTGGAACCGCGAGCACGCTGCGGGACCTACCCGAACTCGTCGGTAAGACGGGGACGGCAGAGTACGGTGATGGCACCGGTGCCCACGGTTGGTTCGTCGGCTCGCAGGGAGACCTCGCGTTCGCGGTTTTCGTTGCGGGAGCGGGCAGTTCGGCGCCGGCAGTGGACGTGGCGGGACGCCTGCTGAGGGGGTGATGCGCGGCTTGTGGCGCAATCGTGATCGCATCGTAGGCAGGGCGTGCTTGTTACTGAAGTGACAGAAGTGAAGGTTGGTCGTTATGGGTTTTCGGGACTGGCGCAGGGGGCGCGGCCGCGTGACAGCCCTGGTCTCCGTCGTGGTTCTCGCGGCCGGCATGGCGTCGTGCGTGTTCGGTGAACCCCGGAGCGATGCGCAGCGACTCGTCGACGACTTCGTCGCGGAACTGAACGAGGGCGACGCCGCCGGCGCTGCCGCGCTCACGTCGTACCCGAACGCCGCCGAGGCGTCGATCCGGCAGATGTTCGAGGGCATGAAGGACGGCAGCGTCGACTACGACGTCGCCCAGTTCGTCGAACTCAACGAGCAGACGGGGTTCTTCACCCTCGGCGCCGACTGGAACTTCGGACCCGGCAAGGACTGGGGATACCAGGTGGACGGCGTGGCGAAGAACCTCGCCGTCGGCTGGCGGATCTCCTGGGACCCGCAGGTGCTGGTGCCCGAGCTGAACCGGACCCGCACCGTGCACCACGTGCGCACCGACGCCGCGCCGCCGAAGATCTTCGACCGCACCGGTCAGTTGCTCATGGCCGAGCAGACCATCAACGCCGTCGTCGTCGATCCCGCCCTCATGCCCGACCCGGTCGACACCACGACGCGGCTGGCGAAGGTGCTCGAACCCGTCGCGCCGGTCATCACCGCCGACCTGCTGCAGCGCAACCTCGCGGCGGACCCCGGTGCGCGCATCACCGCGGTGAAGCTGCGCGACCAGGACTACCAGTTCCTCGAGGACGAGATCGTTCCGATCCCCGGCGTGGTGGTCGTCAAGACCCCGACGCTGATCAGCGCGGACCGGCGGATCTCCACGCCGCTGCTGGACCCGCTGCGCGCGGCCTGGCAGCTCGAGCGTGACGCCACCGCCGGGTGGGCCGTCACCCTCGAGGAGCCCGGCGCCGACCCGGTGCAGGTCGCCGGCTTCCAGGGCCCGCCGCCGCCGGACCTGCAGGCGACCCTCGACGCGCACGTCCAGCTCGCCGCCAAGGAAGCGGTGGTCAGCGTGGGCACCCCGGCGGCGATCGTGGCGATCCAGCCGTCCACCGGCGGCGTCCTGGCCCTGGACGTGAACAACTGGGCGATGGAACTCGGACCCGTCGCCTCCCGCGGGCTGTATCCGGCCGGGCAGACGCTGGATCCGGTGCGGCTGGCCGCGGGCCTGGACCGGGGCGTCGACCCGGCCTCGGTGAGCACCGACGATCTGGCCGACACCGCCCGCCGGCTCGGGCTCGGCCTGGACTACGACGTCCCCGGCTTCGACTTCGAGACCGCGCAGATCGGGGAGAACCGGTCCGGTGTGGTGCAGTTCTCCGGCTCGGACGGCGGCGGGGAGGCGCTCCTCAGTCCGTTCGGTGCCGCGCTGCTCGCCGCGTCCGTCGCGCGGGGGGAGGCGCCGTTGCCCGCGATCGTGCAGGGCAAGCCCGCGAAGGTGGGGGAGGCCGCCGAACCGCTGCCGCCGCACGTGACCGACGCGCTGCGCGCCGCGATGGCCGAGAACGTGCGCAGCGGCCCGGCATCGTTCCTGAAGGGGCACCCCGGTCTGTCCGGCATCGCGGCCGCGAGCGGTGACGACCGCTGGTTCTACGGGTACACCGGCGACCTGGCGTTCGCGGTGTTCGTCGCCAACGCCGACGGCGGCGACCGCGCGGTGAAGATGGCCGACATGTTCCTGCGGGAGCTGGGCAAGCCGCCCGCCGACCGCTGACCGCTGCCGCCCTCGGCGGACCGGCCGAAGCGGACCCCGGTACGTTTGTCGGTCGTGACCCCTGTCGACCTGCTGCTGCTCGCGGTCGCGGGGTTCTTCGCCGGGCTCATCGGGTTCGTCACCGGCCTCGCGTCCATCGTCTCGTACCCCGCGCTGCTCGCCGCGGGGCTGCCGCCCGTCGCCGCCAACGTCACCAACACCGTCGCGATGGTGGGGGTCGGCGTCGGGGCGCTCGCCAACTCGACCCGCGAGGTCGTCGACACCGGCCCGCGGCTGTGGCGGTGGACCCTGTACTCGGCGCTCGGCGGCCTCGTCGGTGCCGTCGTCCTGATGTGGGCGCCCGCGGGGTCCTTCGAGACGGTCGTGCCCTACATGGTCGCGTTCGCCTCCCTCGCGCTGCTGGCGCAACCCCGGATCCGCGCCATGTCCGGGAGCCGGGACCTGCCCCGGACGTACTCGGCGCTGCTGTTCGTCGTGGCGGTGTACGGCGGCTACTTCGGGGCGGGTGCGGGTGTCGTCTTCCTCGCACTCACCCTGATCTGCACCTCCGAGCACATCTGGCGCGCCACCATCCTCAAGAGCTACCTGCTGGGGGTCGCCAACCTCGTCGCTGCGATCGGCTTCGCCGTGTTCGGCCCCGTGCACTGGGGTGCGGCCGCCGCGATGGCGCTCGGCGCCGTCGCGGGCGGCTGGTGCGGGCCGCCCGTCGTCCGGCGCATCCCACCCGAGGTGCTGCGGGTGACGGTCGCGCTCGCCGGCCTCGGGCTCGCGGTGTGGCTGGCGGTGCGGTGAGAACCGGTCAGTGCACTCCGCGCATCATCCGCCGGATCCACGGTGACAGCAGCGCCAGCACGACGCCGATCGCGATCGAGCCGAGGCCGACCCAGGCGAAGTACGGCTTCTCGTTCGCCTCGTCGTAGTACTTGGCGAGGGTGCCGGCCATGGCCGTGCCGAGCGCCACCGACAGGAAGAACAGCGCCACCATCTGGGTGTGGAAGTTGCGCGGGGCCAGTTTCGTCGCCAGCGACAGGCCCACGGGGGAGAGCAGCAGCTCCGCGAACGTGAACAGCAGGAGGATGCCCGCGAGGCCGAGCAGGGGGGCGCTGTTGGGGCCGCCGCCGGACATCGGGATGAAGCACAGGAAGGCGATGCCCATGATCACGGTGCCCATCGCGAACTTCACCGGCGACGACGGCTGCCGCGGGCCGAGCCGGGTCCACACGGCGGCGAACACGCCCGCGAACACGATGATGAACACCGGGTTGATCGACTGCACCCACGCCGGCGGGAAGTCCCAGCCGAACAGGTTGCGGTCGAGCCTCTTGTCGGCGTACACCGCGACGGTGGTGAACTGCTGCTGGAACAGCGACCAGAATGCCGCGCTGGCCAGGAACATGGGGACGAAGCTGATCACCCGGCTGCGTTCGACGGCGGTGATCTGCCGGCTGGACAGGATCACGACGAAGTAGACGACGGACGCGGCGACGGTCGCTGCGACCACGACGTCCGACAGGTTGTCGACGGTGACCAGCCCGGTGCCGAACAGCGCCGCGATCAGCGCGACGGCCAGGACGGCGACGCCGGCGGCCCTGGTGCGCCGGTCGGCGGGCAGCGGGTGCGGCGGCGTGGCGCCGATCCCGCGCAGGTGCTTGCGGCCGAGGGTGTACTGGATCAGGCCGAGTGCCATGCCGATGGCGGCCAGGCCGAAGCCGTAGTGGAAGCCCAGCTCGGTCTGCGCCCAGCCGGTGAGGAGCGGGCCGATCAGTGCGCCCAGGTTGATCCCCATGTAGAAGATCGAGAACCCGGCGTCGCGCCGGGTGTCCTGCTCGTCGTAGAGATCCCCGACCAGGGAGGTGGCGTTGGCCTTGAGGCCACCGCTGCCGACGGCGACGAACACCAGGCCCACCGCCACGCCGCCGAGGCCGGGGAGCAGCGCCAGGGAGATGTGGCCGAGCATGATGAGGATCGCGCTGTAGAACAGCGTGCGCTCGGAGCCGAGCAGCCGGTCGGCGATCCACGCGCCGAGGATGGTCGACAGGTAGACCGTGCCGCCGTACGCCCCGACGATCGACGTGGCGGCGAGCTCGCTGATCCCCAGTCCGCCGTCGGCCGCCGAGTAGTACAGGTAATAGATCAGGATGCCCTGCATGCCGTAGAAGGAGAACCTCTCCCACATCTCGACACCGAACAGGTTGGCCAGCGCGAAGGGCTGGCCGAAGAAGGTGCGTTCCTTCGTCCGATCGGGGGGCGCGGCGGTCTCGCTCATGGCTGTCACTCTGGCACCGCGGCCACCTCCGGCGCGCGGCTTTCGGCGGTGCGGAGGGTCACCTCCGCGCGGCCGGGGTCAGGCGGCGTCGACGCGGCGCCGCAGCCACAGCCCGGCGAGCAGGCGCCAGCCGAGCAGGAACACGCCCAGCACGATGGACGCGACGACGATGAACGAACCGGCTGTGCCCTGGCCCGTGATCACGCGCAGCAGCATCCCGACGACCACGGTGGACACCCATGCGATCACGCCGGTCGGCACGACCAGCCACGGATCGAACTTCTCCTTGTAGAGGGCCGCCGTCGCGAGCCATCCGACGGTGAGGCCGCCGAGGAACGGCCACGCGGTGTTCGCCAGTCCCGCCAGCGTCAGCCCCTCGTCGTGACTTGCGCGCCCGAGGGCGGCGAACACGATGACCAGGACGACGTCGAGCAGGGCCGGTGCGTACTTCTTCACGTCGTCCAGCGTAGGTCGCCGACGAAAGCGAGCGCCCTCCGGGACGGAGAGCGCTCGCGTGTCGTGCGGGTGCGGCGGATCAGGCCTGCAGACCGGCCTCGATCTCGAGGTTGATGGTGATCTTGTCGCCGACGACGGCGCCGCCGCCCTCGAGCGGCATGTCGATCGAGATGCCGAAGTCCTTGCGGTTGAGGACGGTGGTGGCCTCGAAGCCCGCGACCGGGCCCTGGCCCATGCCCGGGTTCACGCCGTTGAACTCCAGCTTCAGCTCGACCGGCTTGGTGACGCCGTGCAGGGTGAACTCACCGTCGACGACGTAGTCGCTGCCGGCGGCGCGCACGCCGGTGGACTTGAACGTCGCGGTGGGGAACTGCTCGGCGTCGAAGAAGTCTGCGGAGCGGATGTGGGCGTCGCGGTCGGCGTTCTTGGTGTCGATGGACGTGACCTGGATCTCGGCGGCGACGGCGGGGGTGCCGTCCTCGGCGACGGTGATCGCGCCGGAGAAGTCGTTGAACGTGCCGCGCACCTTGCTCACGACGAGGTGGCGGACGGTGAAGCCCACGGTGGAGTGGACCGAGTCGATGGCCCAGGTGCCGGCGGTGAGTCCGGGGAAGGTGGTGGTAGCGGTCGTCATGGGATTCCTCCGAGTCGAGTTTTGGTTGAAGTTTCAACCTTCGATGTACTCAACGATCGCATCGAATGATTGATTCCGCAACTACTTCGGATGTGAGGTGGAACACACTTCGTCACTCCGGCAGGGCGGTGCCCTCGCTCGCGGCCCGTCCGCGCCGTCGCTCGAGCACCGAACGGGCGTGTTCCTCGCGTTCGAGATCGGCGTCGATGTGCTCGTCGTGCTGGCTCGACCGGAACTTGGCGGCCACCACCGTCCAGCCGACCAGCGCGACCAGGAGGAAGCTGACGCCCCGGTACACGAACACGGCTGCCAGGGCCTGCGAGGCGCTCATCCCCGCCGCGGTGAGGGTCGCGATCAGCGTGCCGTCGACGAACCCCAGCCCGCCCGGCGCCAGGGGGATGCTCCCCACCGCCTTGGCCGCCGCGAACGCGATCAGCAGGCCCGGCAGCGACGGCTCACCGCCCACCGCCCAGCACGCGAACCCCAGGCACGCGACGTCGAAGACCCGGTGCACGGCCGACCAGCAGATCGTCGCGAGCCCGTCGCGGCGACCCAGGTGCACCGCCTCGATCTGCCCGAGGATCTGCTCGAACTTCTCCATCCCGGTGTCCGCCGGCTTGCGCAGCAGGCGGTTGACGCGGGCGAGGACCCATTCCCCGGCCGACTCGACGGACGACGGATGCCGGGAGGCGTACCGGACGGCGACGACCAGCGCGATCACGCCGGCGACCGACAGGACCAGCGTCACCGGGCTCACCCGTGTGCCCACCGCGAACGCCCCGCCCACGCCGACCGCCGCGAGCGTCACCGCCGCGATCACCCCCGAGACCGCCAGCTGCCACGACGCCACCACCGGCGTCGCACCCCAGCGTCGGGTCTGCTGGTAGGTGAACGCGGTGGAGAACACCGGACCGGCCGGCAGCGTCACCGCCATCGCCGTGCTCGCATAGATCACCGACGCCGAACGCAGGTGCCCGACGACGACCTCACCGGCCCGCAGCAGCCGCCGCTGCACCTCCGCGAAGCCGCTCAGCGACAGGGCCTGCGCGACGATGCACGCGGCGAGCCAGCCCCAGTGCAACTCGGTCAGGGCGCGCCAGGAGTCGCTGAGCGTCGGCCACAGGTAGATGCCCTCGACCACCAGCAGGGCCACGAGGGCGACGGCGAGCAGCCACTTCACCCACCCGAAGCGGCCCCGGCGCCGCGCGGCGTCGGGTGCGGGCGGGTCACGTCGGGGCTGCGCCACAGGATTCAGCGTAGCCAAGCCGGCCGGAGGGCGGATCGTCCTTTTCGTCGCCGGGGCCCCGGCCGTCCGTCACTCGTCGTGGCCCGAGTCCGGATACCGCACCGGCCAGGCGAGATGCGTCACCCGGCGCCGGCCGCGCAGCTGCACCTCGTCGCCGAGTTCCCAGTGGGCGCGTTCCTCGTCGTCGGCGAAGTACAGCGCGCTCGACGACGCGAGCACCCGGCTCGGACGCAGCTTCGCCAGCTCGGTCAGCCGCGACGCCTCGTTCACCGGATCGCCGATGACGGTGTACTCGAACCGCTCGGCCGCGCCGATGTTGCCGGCCACCGCCAGCCCCGCCGAGACCCCGATGCCGATGTCGAGATCGGTGATCTCGTCCAGCGCGAACCGCAGTTCCCGGGCCGCCGCGAGCGCGGCGGTGGGCGCGTCGGGACGGTCCAGCGGAGCACCGAAGATGGCCAGCGCCGCGTCGCCCATGAACTTGTTGACGAAACCGTGGTGCCGGTCCACGACGTCCACCACCACCCGGAAGAACTCGTTGAGCAGCTCGACGACCTCGCCGGGCGGGCGTTCGGCCGCCGTCGCCGTCGAGCCCACCATGTCCACGAACAGCACCGCGACGTAGCGGGTCTCCCCGCCGAGCTCGGTGCCGTACTGGAGGGCGCGGCGCGCCACGTCCTCGCCGACGTGCTGACCGAACAGCTGCCGCAGCCGCCGCCGCTCGTCGGACTCGGCCATCATCCGGTTGAAGCCGACCTGCAGGCGCCCGATCTCGCTGCCGTCGAACACCTCGACCTGCACGTCCGTCGCGCCGCGCTGGACCCGTTCGATGGCCCAGCGCAGCTGCTTGACCGGATCGGAGAGCTGGGCGGCGGTGAGCGACGACAGCACCCCGGCCAGGCCGATCGCCATGATCGACAGCGCGAGGACCGCCCACGCCATCGCGTCCGGCGGGAACTCGACGTCGGTGGTCAGCTGGGTGACGCACAGCAGCGCGATGCCGCCGGCCGGCATCAGCGTGCCGAGACCCCACGTCATGGCGAGGCGGGTGCCGACGCCCGGCGCCAGGGTCCGGTCGAACTCCCCCTCGCTCAAGGCCCGCGCCGCGACCGGCCGCAGGATCCGTTCGCCCAGCATGTAGGTGAAGCCGAAGGTGCTCGTCGCGGCCATTGCGACGGTGATCGCCACCGCCACGGCGAGCTGCGGCATCTCCTCCGCGGTGAGGAACACGAACAGCACGCCGCCGAGGATCCACAGGATCAGGTGCACGATCGCCTGACGCAACGGCGCGTGCAGCGCCGACATCTGCTCGGATCGGGTGGGCGGGCCGCCGCGCAGCTGCCACCGCACCACCGACCGCAGCATCAGGGCCGCGGCCGTCAGGCTCACGATCCCCGCGAACACCAGATACACCGCGAACACCGCGAAGTTGCGGACCCGGTCCGCGATGATGTTCTCGTTCTCGGACAGCGGGATGCCGTAGCGGACGAACGCGAACACCAGCAGCGCGCCGAACAGGTTCGAGGCGCCCATCGAGGCCATATAGAGCGGCCAACGACTGCGCAACGTCGCCGCGACGGCTCGATAGGACCCCAACACGACATCAAATCAAACCACTGTGCCCACCGTCACAACGCGCCATGGTCGTGATCCGGGCGTTTCGGGCGGCTACTCTCAGCGCGATCACCGACCGGGAAAGGGAGCATCCACATGGTCCGGCGCCGAGCCGACGGCAGGCTGTCGCGCCGCGCCGCCGTGCCCGCCGAACCGTCCCCGCCCGCCCGGCGCCAGGTCGGCGCCGACCCCGATGCGCCGCTGTGGCGGGCCGCGCAGGTGTTCCGGCTCGTCACCGTCGTCTACGCCGTCAGCTCCCAGTTCTCCACCGTCGCCCACTACACGTCGCCGCGGCTCAGCTGGTTCTTCGTCGCCCTGCTGGCGGTGTGGTCCGGCGTGTCGGCGGTGCTGCTGGCGCAGGGGGTCGGGCAGCGCGCCGTGGTGGTCGGCATCGACCAGGTCGTCGCGGTCGCGCTCATGGGCGCGACGCGGCTCGTCGCCGGCCACGACTGGTACAGCGCCCACCAGACGCTGCCCACCACCCTGTGGGTCGCCAACGCCGTGCTGTCGGCCGCGATCCTGGGCGGTCCCGCCGCGGGAGTCGCGTCGGCGCTGGCGATGGCGACGGTCAGCGCCGTCGTCCGCGACCAGGTCAACCTCGACCTGTGGCGCGACGCGACCGCCCCCGTGCTCGTCGCGGTCGGCGTCGCGATGGGATTCGCCACCACCACCGCCCGGCGCGCCCACCGGCAGCTCGAACAGGCCGTGCGTGTGGCGGCCGCCACCGAGGAACGTGACCGGCTCGCCCGGGAGGTGCACGACGGGGTGCTGCAGGTGCTGGCCCTGGTGCGGCGCCGCGGCACCGCGCTCGGGGGCGAGGCCGCCGAACTCGCCCGCCTCGCCGGGGAACAGGAGGCGGCGCTGCGGATGCTCGTCTCCGAGCAGGGCACCCAGCTCGACCGGGGCGAGGAGCTCGTGGACCTGCGGGCGCTGCTGCGGGCGCAGGCCGGTGCCGGCGTCACCGTCTCCGCGCCCGCCGACCCGGTCCTGCTCGACCGCGTCCGCGCCGCGGAACTGGCGGCGATCGCCGCGACGGCCCTGACCAACACGACGCTGCACGCGGGCGCAGGGGCGAAGGCGTACGTGCTGGTCGAGGACCTCGGCGACGAGGTGATCCTCAGCATCCGCGACGACGGGGTGGGCATTGCGGACGGCCGTCTCGCCGAGGCCCGCGCCGAGGGCCGGATGGGCGTGTCGAAGTCGATCGTCGGCCGCGCGCAGTGGCTCGGTGGCGCCGCCGTGCTCGACAGCTCGCCCGGCCAGGGCACCGAATGGGAGATCCGGGTGCCGAGGAGAGGAGCACGAGGTGCGTGAGGGCAGCAACGCGGCGAACGGTGACGGGCCGATCACGGTGATGATCGTCGACGACCATCCGATGTGGCGCGACGGCGTCTCGCGGGACCTCGACGCGGCCGGCTTCCGCGTCGTCGCCACCGCCGACGGGGTCGGTGCGGCCGCGCGCCGGGCCGCGGCGGTGCAGCCGACCGTCGTGCTGATGGACATGTCGCTGCCCGACGGCACCGGCACCGAGGCCACCGTCGCCGTGCTCCGGGTCTCCCCGGCCAGCCGCGTGCTGGTGCTGTCCGCTTCCTCCGAACGCGACGACGTCCTCGGTGCGGTGAAGGCCGGCGCGTCCGGATACCTGGTCAAGAGCGCGTCGGCCGCGGAGCTGGTCGAGGCCGTGCGGGCGACCGCCGCCGGGCAGGCGGTGTTCACGCCCGGACTCGCCGGGCTGGTCCTCGGGGAGTACCGCCGCATGTCGTCGGCCGCCGACCGGCGCGCGCCCGCCCCGCCCACCCTCACCGAGCGCGAGACCGAGGTGCTGCGACTCGTCGCCAAGGGACTGTCGGCCAAGCAGATCGCCGCGCGGCTCACGCTCAGTCACCGCACGGTGGAGAACCACGTGCAGGCGACCCTGCGCAAGCTGCAGCTCGCCAACCGCGTGGAGCTCACCCGTTACGCGATCGAGCAGGGGCTGGACTAGCGCACCGGAGCCGCACCGGTCCTCTAGAATTCGACCGCTCCCGCAGTTCCGGTGCGGCGGTGGCGTGCTCGATCGAAAGGCGGAGCGATCGAAAGGCGGGGCGATCGAAAGGCGGGCGGGATGAGTTCCCCTGGCGTGGCGCTCGGCGTGCTGGGAGGCTTCGCCGCCACCGTCGACGGACGACCGATCGACCTCGGCGGCATCCGGCAGCGTGCCCTGCTCGCCGCCCTCGTCGTCGCGTTCCCGGGCGACGTCTCGGGGGAGCGGCTGCTCGAACAGGTCTGGCACGACGTCGACGACCCGAAGACGAGCTCGCTGCACTTCGCCGTCTCCAAGCTGCGCGACCGGCTCAGCCCGCAGCGACCGCGCGGGGACGAGGGGGTGATCGTCCGGGAGGGCTCGCGGTACCGGCTCGCCGTCGCCGCGGAGCAGATCGACGCCGTGCGGTTCGCCGACCTCGTCGCGCGCGGCGACCGGCTGCGCGAGCAGGGTGCCGCTCAGGCCGCGGCCGAGGCCTACGCGACCGCGTTGTCGTGCTGGCGGGGGTCGCCCTACGCCGACGTCGCCGACGCCGAGTTCGTGCGCCCCGAGGTCGCGCGGCTGACGGCGATCGAGTTGCGCACCCGCAAGGCCCTGCTGCAGATCCGGCTGGACCAGGGCGGCTCCGACGACGTCGTCGAGGCCGCCGAGCGGCTCGTCGCCGCGCATCCGCTCGACGAACGGGCCTGGGAACTGCTGGTCGTCGCCCTGTACCGGGCGGGCCGGCAGGCCGACGCCCTGGCGGCGCTGCGCCGCGTGCGCACCGTGCTCGACGGCGAACTCGGCATCGAGCCGGGCACCGGGCTGCGCGAACTCGAGACGGCGGTGCTGCGGCAGGACGACGTCCGGCTGCTCGGGACCGCCGGGGTCTCGCCGGGGCCCGCCGCCGCGCTGGGCACCCCGAGCGCGACCTCCAACGTGCCGTCGCCCCGCACCGCCCTCGTCGATCGGGCCCGTGAGCTCGCGGACGTCGGCGCGGCGCTGGCCGGGGAACGGTTGGTCACGCTCGTGGGGCCGGGCGGGGTCGGCAAGACGCGACTCGCGGTGGAGGTGTGCCGCAACGGCGGTGAACGTCCCGCCGACGGGCCGTGGTTCGTGGACCTGGCGGCCGTGCGGGCCGATGCGCTGGTGGCCGCGACGGTGGCGTCGGCCCTGCAGATCCTCGGCCCCGGGACCGTCGACCACCTGGCCACGGTGCTCGCCCCACGTGAGTGCGTCCTCGTGCTGGACAACTGTGAGCATCTGCTCGACGGTTCGGCGGAGCTGGTGACGGCGCTGCTCGAGCGCTGCCCCGGCGTGCGGATCCTGGCGACGAGCCGGGAGCCGCTCGGCCTCGACGGGGAGTGGGTCTACGAGGTGCCGCCGTTGGACGAGTGCGCCGCCGTCGAGTTGTTCGGCGTCCGGGCCGCCGGGGTGGTGCCGGGCTGGACGATCCACGACGAGGTGACCGAACCGGTGCGTCGCATCTGCACCGAGCTCGACGGGATCCCGCTCGGGATCGAGCTCGCGGCGGCGCAGCTGCGGGTGCTGTCCGAGCAGCAGATCGCCGAGGGGCTGAGCGACCGGTTCGCGCTGCTGCAGGGCGGCTCCCGCACCGCTCCGCCGCGGCAGCGGGGGCTGGCCGACGCGATCGAGTGGAGCTACCGGCTCCTCGACGACGAGCAGGCGCGGCTGCTGCGCGAGGTCGCGGTGTTCGCGGGCAGCTTCGACATCGAGGGTGCCGCCGCCGTGCACGGCAGCACGCCGCCGCTGAGCGTCCTGCCGCCGCTGACCGCCCTCGTGCGGCGCTCGCTGCTGCGGGTGGAGCCGTCGTCGTCGCCGCGGCGGTACTCGATGCTGCAGACCATCCGCGAGTTCGCCCTGGCCCGCGCGGACGCGGCCGAACGGGACCGGATGGCCGACGTGCACCGCCGGTTCGTGCTGCGGCGGGCCCTCGCGGCGGTGCCGCACCTGCGCGGCTCCCGGGCACGGCAGACCTTCGACGCCCTGACGGCGGACATCGCCGAGCACCGTGCCGCTGCGGCCTCCGCGCTGGCCGCCGGTGATCCCGTCTACGCGCTCGAACTCGCCGGGGCCCTCTATTGGTTCTGGTATCGGCGGGGGCACATCCGGGAAGGTCTGGAGCTGATATCGGCAGCCCTGGACGCGGTCGAGCGGACCGGTACCGCCGTCGCAGCGGCAACCCTGTCGTCGGCGCTGACCGGCCTGGGCGGGCTCACCTACCTGGCCGGGGACGCGGCCGGCGCGGCGGCCGTGCTGGGACGGTCCGCCGACGCCGCGGGGAGGGGCGGCGACGTCGTCACCGAGGCGTGGATGCGGTCCTGGTGGGCGTACTGCTCCGCGATCACGGGCCCGTCCGACGAGTTCCTGCACGCAGCGCACGAGAGTGCGGACGTCCTGCGCCGGGAAGGCGCCGTGTGGCAGCGCGCCGACGCCCTGCTCATCGAGGGCATGATCCTGCGCTTCCTCGGCGATCCGCAACGGGCGCATCAGGTGCTGCGCGAGGCGGTCGCGACAGCCGAACGTTGCGGCCACGGCTGGGCGGTCGGCTCGGCGTCGTGGACACTCATGCGCACGGCGATGGACGTCGGGGACACGGACGCGGCGCTCGACGCGGTCCGGGTGATGCAGCCGGTCCTCGAGGCCGAGCGGGACGTGACGTCGTGGCTGGTGCTCGTCCACAGCGCCGCGGCCCTGGTGGCCCGGCTCGGTACTCCGGACGTCGGCGCGATGCTCCTCGGGGCGGTCCGGGCGCTCGGCGGCCGCATCGGCTTCCTGCCCGAGGTGATGGATCCGGTCGACGGGCCGCGCGAGGCGGCGGTCGTCCGCGACGCGCTCGGTGACGCCGAGTTCGAGCGGTGCGCGAGCCTCGGCGCCGGCCTGGACCGGGACGAGGTGAGCGCGCTGCTGGCCCGGCTGTGCCGGACGGGGCACGTCGGTGCGCAGCCGGAGCTAAGCGGCAGCTAAGCGGTGGCGGTTGTCCTGGAAGGGACCGAGATCCGATCCTTCCGAGGAGCACCATGTCCCACCCGACGCCCCAGACCCTGGCCCCCACGTCCGTCGTCGACCTGCTTCGGACCGCCGTCGCCGGTGTCGTACACGCCCCCGAGGACGAGGGCTATCGGCTGTCCGCCACCGGCTTCAACCTCGCCACCGTCCACCGCAGCGCCGCCGTCGTGGTCGCCTCGAGTGCCGCCGACGTCGCCGCGGCGGTCCGGATCGCGGCCGAGAACGGGCTGACCGTCGCGGTGCAGGCCACCGGCCACGGCGCCGCCCCCGCGCCGGAGAACAGCATCCTGGTCGACACCGCCCTCCTCGACGGGGTGAGCATCAACCGCGCCGAGCGCACCGCCACCGTCGAGGCCGGGGTCCGCTGGCAGCAGGTGCTCGACGCCGCGGCCCCGCACGGGCTGGCGCCGCTGGCCGGCTCGGCACCGGGCGTCGGGGTGGTCGGGTACACGCTCGGCGGCGGGCTCGGCCCGATCGCCCGCACCCACGGGTTTGCCGCCGACCGGGTCCTGCGGATGGAGGTCGTCACCGCCGACGGGCAGCTGCGGCGGGTCACCCCCGACGACGAACCCGACCTGTTCTGGGCCCTGCTCGGCGGCGGCGCGGCATTCGGGATCGTCACCCAGATGACGTTCGAACTCCTGCCCATCCAGACCCTGGACGGCGGCGGCCTCTTCTACGACATCGCCGACGCCCCGGCCGTGCTGCGCCGCTGGCGGGACTGGATCTCCGCGGCGCCGACCTCGGTGTCCAGCTCGCTGGCCATCGTCAACTTCCCGCCGCTCCCGGAACTGCCCGAGCCGCTGCGCGGCCGCACCGCCGTGCACGTGCGGTTCGCGCACGTCGACGACGCCGAGGACGCCGGCGCCCTGCTCGCCCCGCTGCGCGCGGTGGCCACCCCGGTCCTCGACACCGTGACCGAGATCGTCTACCCCGCCCTTGGTTCGATCCACGCCGACCCCACCGACCCGATGCCAGGCATGGAGCGCTCGGCGCTGCTGCGGGAGCTGCCGGACGCCGCCCTCGACGCCCTGCTCGCCGTCGCGGGTCCCGCCGGCGCGCTGCCGATCGCGCTCGCCGAGGTCCGGGCCATGGGCGGCGCGCTCGGTGTGCCGCCCGAGACCCCCAACGCCGTCGCGGGCCGCGACGCCGCGTTCACCCTGTTCACCGTCGGGGTGCTGGTGCCGCCCATCGCCGACGCGGTGCCCGGAGCGCTCGAGACCGTCGTCGGGGCGATGGCGCCGTGGGCCACCGGCGGTGCGCTGATGAACTTCGCGGGCGGCGTGGACGGGCCCCCGGCCGCCCGGGTGGCGAACGCGTGGACCCCCGCCCAGCGGACCCGGCTCGCCGAGATCCGCGCGGCATACGATCCCAGCGGCGTCTTCGCGCCCGCCGCGCGATGGGCGGCAACGGCGATCTGAGCCGACCGCATCCGTCCATCCCTCGGCTCCACGACCGTCGGGCCGGCGCGCCAGCGCCTACCCTGATGATCCCGGCGCGCCAGCGCCTACCCTGATGATCATGGAGTCGAGGGATCTGCGTGTCTCGGACGCCGAGCGCGAACACGTCGGGACGCTGCTGCAGCGCGCGGTCGGGCAGGGGATGCTGTCGCTGGGCGAGTTCACCGAGCGGATGGACACGGCGCTGGCCGCCAGAACCCGCGGAGAACTGAACGCCGTGCTCGTCGACCTGCCCGGAATGCAGGTGCGGCCCGAGTACCTGCCACATCCGATGCAGCCCACCCCCGCCCCGGCGCCGCCGATGGCCGGGCCGGTGCCCCCCGCCCCGCCCTCGCATCTGCAGACACCCACCATCCGCGGCCGGTTGTCCAACCTCAGCCGCAAGGGGCGGTGGGAAGTGCCACCGGTGCTGCGGCTCGACACCCTGATGTCCTCGGTGACCCTCGACTTCACCGAGGCCGTCATGCGCACCCAGGTGGTGCGGATCCAGGTCGAGGACTACCTCAGCTCCATCACCCTGATCGTTCCCGCCGAAGCCACGGCCGACATCAACGGCCTCGACACCGTCGCCGCGAGCGCCGAGTCGAAGGTGCGCAACGGGCCCCCGTTCGGCCCGCTGCATCTGATCGTCGGCGGCACCGTCCGCCTCGGTTCCGTCAACGTCAAGCACCCGCTGGGCACGACGCTGCGCAAGCTGCTGGGCTAGCCGGCCGGCGGTCCTCGAGGAGCGTCGGGCCTGTCGGTCGGTGGAGGCGCACCCGTGTCGGTCCCAATGCGTGTTGGTGCGACGAAAGGAAGCGGCCCGCCCGGGCCGGAACGCTTATGGCAGAGCTTGCGCGTGGCGAGAACACCACCATCCCCTCGGGGCCGGTGACGGTCGCGGTGGCAGGTGCCCGGCAGGGCACGGTCGATCTGATGGTGTTCCAACTCGGCGCCGACCAGCGTGTCCGTAGCGACGCCGATTTCGTGTTCTTCAACCAGCCGGCCTCCCCGGAGGGCGCGGTCCGGTTGGTCGCGGCCGACCGGATCGGTGTCGATCTGGCCGCGATACCCGCGGGGATCGAGCGGCTGTCGGTCGCGGTCGCCCTCAACGACAGTGTGCCGGGCAGCTTGTCCGCCGTCCCCGGTCTGGGCGTGCAGATTGCCCACCCGGCGGGCGAGACGACGGCGCCCGCGTTGGGGTTGAGCACCGAGCGGGCGGCGGTCCTGCTCGAGATCTATCGCCGCAACGGCGCGTGGAAGCTTCGCAACGTCTCCGCCGGGTGGGACACGGGCCTGTCGGCGCTGGTGGTCCACCATGGGGTGCAGGTCGACGATCAACCCGCCAGTGCCGAACCTGCCGCGGTGGCCCCGCCGCCTGCGGTCGTGGACAGCGCTGGTGTCCGCACCGTCGCCGGCGAAGCGAAACTCTCGTTGGAGAAGCGGCAGAGGCTGGACCTGCGCAAGCGGGAAGTCGCCAAGGTGCTGCTGGACAAGGGCGCGGCCGGGGTGCGGGCCCGGGTCGTCCTGGTGATCGACAAGACCGGCAGCATGCACCGCGAGTACACCAGCGCACGCATCCATCAGGTCGTCGAGAGGATGGTGCCGATCGCGGTGCAGGTCGACGACGACGGCACCCTCGAGCCGTACCTGTATGCGGTCTCGTTCGCCCGGCTGCCGGACATCGCCGTCCACGATGTCGAGTCCTGGTGCGCGACGTATCTGCATCTCGGTGGGGTGCACGGGGGCATCGACTACGAACAGATCGGTGGCTACAACGACGAGCTGCCGGTGATGGGGGAGATCATCTCCACCCTCACCGCGGGGGCGTCGATGCCGACGCTGGTGCTGTTCTTCACCGACGGCGGCTTCCACAAGAAGGGCCCGATCACCGCGTTGATGAAGAAGGCATCCGGTCTGCCCGCCTTCTGGCAGTTCGTCGGCCTCGGCAAGGCGAACTACGGCGTGCTCGAAAAACTCGACACCATGAGAGGGCGGGTGGTCGACAACGCCGGGTTCTTCAGCGTCGACGACATCTCCCAGGTCAGCGATGCCGAACTCTATCGGCGCCTGCTGGGTGAGTTTCCCGACTGGCTGCGCGCGGCGCGCGCCGCGCGCATCGTGGGCTGAACTGCGACGGGGTCCGCACCAACACTACGATGAGGGCGGTGCACAAGCCCGCATGTCCGGTAGTGATACTCATGCCCGCGGGCGCCGCTCCGCGGACCATGTAGGGATGAGTACGCCGACCCCGCCCGGCCTCGATCCGCGGCTCGTCGCCCAGCTGTCCGGCGAGTGCTACGCGCTCGAACAGCACCTGTACGCCGTCGGCGCGCACGTCGCACATCTGCGGGCCCAGCTCGACCGCCTCGTCGTCGCGCCGGCCCCGGCGCCCGTGCCACCCATGTCGCGGGCCCCGGCGCCACCACCGCCGCCGGTCCCGTCCGTCGCCCCGCCGCGGCCGCCGGCGCCTGCGCGGGAACCGTGGTGGCAGCGCGACGGCGTGATCAGCCGTCTGCTCGCCGTCGCCGGGGTGGCGGTCACCCTCATCGGCGTGGTGATGCTGCTCGTGCTCGCCGCGCAGGCCGGTGTCTTCGGTCCCGTGCCCCGCGTCGTCTCCGGTGCGGTGCTGTCGGCCGCGCTGGTGGCCGCCGGGATCCGGGTACACCGCCGCGACGGCGGACGCGTCGGCGGTGCCGCCCTGGCCGCGACCGGTTTCGCGGGCGGCTACCTGGTGGTCTTCGCCGCGACCGCCTACTACCGGTGGGTGCCGGCGGTCGTCGGTCTGGCCGCCGCGCTCGTCGTCGCCGGCGCCGGGGTCGCGCTCGCGGTGCGCTGGTCGGACCGGATTCTGGCCGTGCTGCTCGTGCTCGGGGCCGCGCTGCTCGCGCCCACCCTGTCGGACGGTGATCCGTTGCTGCTGCTCGGCTTCCTGCTGGTGCTGCTCGTCGCGAGTTTTCCGGCCCAGTGGCACCGCAACTGGGCGCTGCTGCATCTCGCGCGGGTCGTGCCGATCGCCGCGGTCCTGCTGGTGTCGATCGCCGGGGCCGAGCTTGCCGAGCGGGGCGAGCTCGCCTGGCTGGTCGGCTTCTCGGTGGCGGTCGCCGCATTCGTCGCCGGCACCGCGGTGCTGTTGCTGCGCCGGGAGCCGGGCGACGTCGTCGCCGCGGTGTGCCTGGCGGTGGCGGCGCTGCCGCTGCTCGCCGTCGGGTTGCGGCTGGACCGGTGGCCCGCCGTCGCGCTCGAGGGCACGGCCGCCGCCGGGTACCTCGTGCTGTTCGCCCTCGTCGGGCCCCGGTCGCGTCCGCTGCGGGTGGCGTCCGTCGCGGTGGCGGCGTTGGCGCTGCTGCACGCGTGCCTCGCGGGCGCGAGCCCCGACGCGGCTGCCACGGTGCTGCTCGCGGTCGCCGCCGGGTATGCCGGTGCGGCCGCGTCGATGCGGTCGCGCCTGCTGTACGTCGCCGGCCTCGGCTTCTGGGTGCTCGGAGGAGCGATGTTCTACGACGGCGCCGAACTCGAGAACCTCACCGACCGGGAGCTGGCCGTGGACCGCCTCGACGCGGCCACGCTCGTCACGGCCGTCCTGCTCGCCGCGGTGACGCTGCTGCTCGCGTGGACGGCGACGCGACTGCGGCTCGTCCGCGAACGCGGTGTCCCGTGGATGTGGAGCGGTGCGGCACTCGTGGTGCTGTATGCGGTGACCACGGCATTGGTGACCGCGGGCGTCCTCCTGGGCGGTGCGGACGCCGGATTCGTCGCCGGGCACACCGCGGCGACCATCTGCTGGATGGTCGCGGCGACCGCGATGCTGGCGCTCGGCCTCGCCCGCACCGAGTACGCGCACGCCGCGCTGGCCGCGGGGCTGTCGCTGACCGGCGCCGCGCTGGCGAAGCTCTTTCTGTTCGACCTCGCTGCCCTCGAGGGGGTGTGGCGGGTCGTCGCCTTCATCGTGGTGGGCCTGCTGCTGCTCGCCGCCGGTACCCGGTACGCCAAGGCGTTCGCCGGACGCTCCGCCGCCCCGGAGACCGGCTCCGGCCGGGAGACCGGATCTGGCTCGGCGGAGCCGGGGCCCGGCGAGGACTGACCCGCTCGGTCAGCGGCGGCGCTGCCGCGCGATGAGTTCACTCACGCTGATCGACTGGCTGTTCTCGGCACCGCCGTGCCGGCCGCGCTGCGAATCCTGCGCGTCGGTCTCCGGCCGGTTCGCCGGGGCGTCGTCGGCCCTGCCGGCGGGGGCGCTGTCCTGCGCCGGAGGCGTCGTCGACGGCCGGTCGCCCGTGACCGGCTGATCCGCCGTCCGCGGGTTGGCCCGTCGCAGCTGCGAGAGCCAGTTCTCGATTGCCTGCGGGTCCCGGGTGGGCGCGCCGGACGAGCGCGGCTGCGGCTGAACCTGCGGCCGCACGTACGTCTGGGTCACCGGGGGCGGCACGTCGCCGCGCTGCCGGCGGGGCAGCGGTGGTGTGGCGGGCGGGGAGGACCGCTGGTCCTGCACGGGCGGGACCTGGCCCGGCACTTCTCGCGGGGGCTGGGACGGTGTCTGCTGCGACGGCGCCTGCTGCGGGCGGGGGCGCTGGGGCAGGGGACCCTGCGCCTGCGGTTGCGGGGCCGGTGGCCGCTCGGTGCGCGGTTGCTGCGGCTCGGGTGCCGGCGGGCGGGGACGGTCCTGCGGGGGAGCGGGCCGATTCGGCGCCGGGATCCGGCCCGACGGATTCTGCGCTGCCGGCGCCGGCTGCTGTGGCCGTGCCCCGGGAGCCGCCGGGGTCGCCCCGGCCGGACGACGCCGGGGCGGCCGGTCCCGGTCCTCCGGTGCCCGTGCCGGTGGCTCGGCCGGGCGCGGGGCGCGTGGCGGGGCCGACCGGCGCGGTGGCGGCTGCAGGTCGCGGACGCGCCGCTGCTCGGCGGCCGAGCGGGGTGCGGCGATCTTCGGCAGCGGCTGCGTCATCGGATCGTCCGTGGCGACGCCGGCGACGGTGGGCAGGCGGTGCGACCCGGTGGCCGCGACGGTCGCCGGACCGAACATGCCGACCGTGATCAGCTCCGGCACATCCTGCGGCATGAGCTCGTTGTCGAGGATCGGCTCCGCGAGCCCGATCCTGGCCTGGATCCGCTTCATCCACGCCGGTGCCCACCAGCAGTCGTCGCCGAGCAGTTTCATCGTCGCCGGCACGAGCAGCATGCGGATCACCGTGGCGTCGATGATCAGGGCCGCGATCATGCCGTAGGCGATGTACTTCATCATCACCAGTTCGGAGAAGCCGAAGGCGCCGGTGACGACGATCAGGATCAGCGCCGCGGCCGTGATGATGCGGCCGGTGTGCGCCGTGCCGATCCGGATGGATTCGGTGGTGCTCGCCCCCTGCGAGCGGGCCTCGACCATGCGGGAGAGCAAGAAGACCTCGTAGTCGGTGGACAGGCCGTAGATGATCGCGATGATCAGCACGAGCACCGGCGACATGATGGGACCGGGCGTGAAGTTCAGCGGCCCGGCCCCGTGACCGTCGATGAAGATCCACGTCAGGATGCCGAGGGTGGAGCCGAGGCCCAGCGCACTCATCAGCGCCGCCTTGATCGGCAGCACCAGCGACCCGAACGCCAGGAACATCAGCAGGGTCGTGAGCACGACGACCACCGTCACCATCAGCGGCAGCGTGTTCATCAGCGCGGCGATCGAATCCTGTTCGATCGCCGGTGTGCCGCCGACGAGCACCTCCACGCCGTCGGGCCACTGCGCCGCATGCAGGTAGTCGATGGTCTCGGCGGAGTTGTTGCGGTCCTCGAGCCCGGCCTTGACGACGCGGACGCCGTCCCGGGCGGGACCCTCGATGGTGAACTTCTCCACCAGGCCGGGGGCCGCGCTGGCCGTCTGGATGATCTCGTTGAGGTCGCCGCCCTCGGCGCCGCGGACGACGATGCGCACCGGCTCCGCGCGCTGGCCGGGGAACAGTTCGTCGAACTGTTCCTGGGCGAGCCGCGTCGGATGGTCGGGCGGCAGGTAGGTCTCGTTGATGCCGCCGAACTTGATGCCGGTCAGCGGCACGATGAGCAGCAGCAGGCCGATCACCGTGGGGATGGTGACCTTGAGCGGGTTGCGCATCACCCACCGGGTGATCCGTCCCCAGATGCTGTTCTCGACCTGCTCGTTGGACTGGATCTGCCCGAACCGGGACCAGCCCCACTTGTCGATGTTCCGGCCGAGGATGGCGAGCATGGCGGGCAGCAGCGTGATCGAGGTGATCGCCGCCAACGTCACCGTCGCGATCGCGCCGTACGCGACGGACTTGAGGAAGCCCTGCGGGAACAGCAGCAGGCCGCCGAGGCTGGTGACGACCATCGTGGCGGAGAACACCACGGTGCGCCCGGCCGTCATCACCGTGCGGCGCACGGCGGCGGACGCGGCGTAGCCCTCGGCGAGTTCCTCGCGGAACCGGGACACCATGAACAGGCCGTAGTCGATCGCCAGGCCCAGGCCGATCAGCGAGACCACGGGCGCGACGAACGAGTTGACCTCGGTGAAGTTCGTGATGAGCCGCACGATGCCGTTCGCGGCGACGACCGTCAGGCCGCCGGTGATCAGCGGCATCGCGGCCGCGATCACGCCGCCGAAGACGAAGAACAGCAGGATTCCGACCGCCGGGATGGCGAGGAGCTCCATGCGCTTGATGTCCTGCGCCATCGTGTCGTTGAGGGCGCCGGAGATCGGTTGCAGGCCGGCGAGCTGCACGTCGACCCCGTCGATGAGGAACTCGTCCTTCACGTCACGGAAGTTGTTGGTCAGCTCGGTGTCGTTGTCGCCCGCGATGGCGACCGACGCCACGGCGTGCTGCCGCGACTGGTCCGCCAGCGCCGGCACCGCCGGGGCGCCGTTCGTCGGCCAGTACGCACCGTTGATCTTCAGGATCTGATCCGGATGGTCCGCGACCAGCGAGTTGAGACTGTCCTTGACCTTCGCCGCGAACTCCGGATCGTCGACCGTCCTGCCCTCCGGCGCCGTGTACAACGCCAGGACGTCGCCGTTCGTGTCGCGGCCGAAGGTGCCGTCGGCCAGCTTCGCCGCAGCGACGGACTCCGAGCCGGGATCGTCCCAGCCGCTCTGACTGAGATGATCGTTCAGGCTCGCGCCGTACCCGGCGAGCCCGAGCAGACCGGCCACCATCACCGCGATGACGGTGAAGCGCGCACGGTGGACGAGCTCTCCCCAGCGGTCGAACACGAAACTCTCCTATTCGGCCACGCTCTTGCGGCCCACGAGCAGGGCGGACAGCGGTCGGAACGGCTGCAACCAGGCGCCCTCGTCGGGCAGCGAGTCCAGGCTCACGCGTGGCAGCGGCTCACGGAACACCCCCGGGATGTCCTCGAGGTCGACGAAGTCGAGCACCTCGGACGTGACCGCCCAGCTGGCGTGCTCGCGGAAACCGAGGACCTGCACCGCCACGCCGGTCGCGGCGATCTCCTCGAGCGGTTCCCGGAACGCCTGCCCGTCGGCGGAGGCGACCATCACCCCCGCCAGACCCTCACTGCGTCGCAGCGCGATGTGCCGCAACATGTCGGAGTCTACGTCGCTGTCCTCGTCGATCTTCGGCTTGGCGAACACCGCGAAGCCGACGTTGCGCAACGCCTCGACCCACGGGCGCACGACGTCGGCGCTGCCCGGCGCGATGTTCGTGAACACCGTCGCCTCGGGGTCGAGGGTGGCCGTCGTGGTGCGCGAGAGCTCGGACGTGCGGCCGAGCAGCCACCGTCCGAGCGCGTCGAACCGCGGCCGGTAGGCGGCGGTGGGCCGGCCGCCCAGGATGGCACCGAGACCCATGTCCAGGTTCGGCGCGTCCCACACGAGCAGCACCCGCTCGTGCCGCTCGGTGCCGTCCGTCGTGGGGGCCGCGGACACGTCGGACAGTTCTTCGTGGACGCTCATGCCCTGATCTTCCCCCAGACCAGCTCCGTGATGCTGCTGCCCACCCGCTGCGCCTTGTCCTCGAACTTCGTGACGGGGCGCTCGTGGCTGATGGGGGACTCCCAGTCGAGCGTCGTCAGCAACGGCTCGGCGTTGCCCGCCTCGGCGATGGCCTCGGCGTACTCGGCGTGGTCCGTCGCGACGTGCAGCACGCCGCCCGGCTGCAGCCGGCTCGCGATCAGGGCGAACGTCGGCGGCTGCAGCAGGCGGCGCTTGTGGTGGCGGGCCTTGGGCCACGGGTCCGGGAAGAACACCCGCACCCCGGTCAGCGACTCGGGGGCCACCATGTGCTCGAGTACCTCGACCGCGTCGCCGCGCAGGATCCGCAGGTTCCGGATCGGCGTGTCGGTGTCGTAGGTCCGTTCGATCTGCTGCAGCGTCTGCGCGATGCCGGGCTTGTAGACCTCGACGGCGATGAGGTTCACGTGCGGTTCGGTCCGGGCCATCGTCACCGCGGCCGTTCCGGTGCCGGAGCCGATCTCCAGGACGACCGGCGCCGAGCGGCCGAACCAGGCGTCGACGTCGAGCCGGTCGTCGCCGACGTCGCGGCCCAGCTCGGGCCAGCAGCGGTCCCACGACTCCTGCTGCGGGAGCGTCAGCGCGCCCCGCCGCGAGCGGAAACTCGTCACCCGCGGGTACAGACGGTTTCCTCGGGTCGGGCGCTGCTCCAGCGTCTCGGTCGTGTCCAGATCGGCGTCGTTCACCCGACCATTGTCGCGTATCGAGAGGGTGTGTGGCAGGAGGGACTGAAGTGACCACAGTGTTTTCTCAGGGTGCCGGGTTTTCTCAGGGTGCCCCCGGGCCGCTGCCGTCGACGGCAGCCTCTGCCAGAATCGGCGGCGACACACGGGGGTGGTCATGGTGGGGGATGCGGGGACCGCGTACGCGCGGTGGCGGCAGATCGTCGAGGACATCGGCCGGTTCGACGCCCGGGCCGGCCGACAGGTGCAGCGCGCCCTCGAGCGGCACGACGCCCCGCTGCGGGTGCAGATCGCCGGTCGCGGCGGCGCCGTCCGTCCCGCGCTCCGCGCAGCCGTCGAGGCGGCGGTCGCGGCGTCGGCACTGGTCGACACCGTGGAGCTCGACTCGCCGGACCGGCCCGAACCGGTCCTCGATGCGGATGTCGTCCTCCTCGTGCTCGCGGCGCGGGTCCACCCCGCCGATCTGGCGGCACTCGTCCGCCCCGCCGATCCGGCGGCGCTCGTCCGCTCCGCCGATCCGGCGGCGCTCGTCACACGCGACGACGAACGCCTCGTCGTCGTGCTCGATCGGACCGAAAGACTCGAGGATGCCGGGGCCGCGTTCGCCCGCGCGGCCGCGCACGTGCGACGGCCGGTCCTCACGCCCGGCTCCGGGCCGGCGGCGGTCGTCGAACGACTCGGTTCCGCGCGCCGCCGTCGCGACGCCGTGCTCGCCCGCGACCTGGCGGGCATCGGTGCCGGCCCGCGGGCCCGCGACGTCATCGAGGCCGCCCTCGACGACCTCACCGGATCGTCGCGGTGATCCCGCCCGACGTCGGCGACGTCGTGCGCCGCTGGAACCCGGAGGGATGGGCGCGGCTGCACGCCACGTCGGACCCGCCGCGGATCCGGGTGGCCGGGGTCGACGGCTGCGGCCGCGGGGCGCTCGTCGACGAGCTCACCGCGCTCGGCCCGGCCGTCGACTACGTCCATGACGGTCCCGCGACCGTCGTGCTGATGGTGTTCGAGGCGTCGGCCCACCTCGGCCGGACCGAACTCGCCGTCCTCGAGTCCGCCGGGCGCGGCAGCGGCCGCGTGGTGTGCGCGCTCACCGGAACCGACGTGCACCCGGACTGGCGGGTGGTGCACGAGCGGGACGTCGCGCTGCTGCAACGGCACGCACCCTGGCTCGGTCCGGTGACATTGCTGCCCGTCGGGACGTCGCTCGCCGCCCGCGCCCGTGCTGTCGGCGGCGACGCGGGAGCGGTGCTGCGGCTCGAATCCGGGATCGTCGACCTGCACGAGGCGCTCACGGCGGCGCTGGTCCCGGGTCCGCATGCGGGCCGGGCCCTGCGCAGCGCCGTCGTCGCCGAGACCCGCCACCTCGTGGTGCAGGCGATCGCTGCCCTGCGCGCCGGCGACGACACGGGGGCCCTGCGCGCCGAACGGGCGCGGTGGAGCCTGCGGGCCACCACTCCCGCCGACGACGGAGGGCTCCGCGCCGAGCTGCAACGGGCCCGCATCGACACCGCGCAGGCCGTCGCGGCGGCCGTGCGCGCGGCGTCCGCCGAATTTCGCGACGCGATCGAGACGGTGGACCCGGCGCACGTGCCGCACCTGCTCGACGACGTGGTCCGCGACCTGCACGCCCGGGTCGGCACGGTCGTCACCGAGCGGCTGGCCCGGATCGGACCGGGTGACCCGGAGCCGGCCGGCCCGGCCACCGTGCCCCCGCGGTCCGCGCCGCCGTCCCCGCGACGTCCCGTGGAGGACCGCCTCACCGTGCTGATCGGCGCGTCGGCCGGGGCGGGGCTGGGACGCGTCGCGGTGTCCCCGCTGTCCCTGGTGCCCACGCTCGAGCTGGCGACGGTACCGCTGAGCCTGCTGCTCGGCGCGGCGGCGGCGTGGTGGCTGGTGCGGGTGCGGCGACGGCTCGCCGAACGGGACCGGATGCGCAGGTGGGCGCTCGAGGAACTCGTCGAGGTGCGCGCCGAGCTCGAGGCCGTCGCGCTCGAGCGCATCGTCGACGCGGAGGCCCGGCTCGGGTCCGCGCTCGCCGTCGCGCGCACCGCCCGGCTCGCCACGGCGCGCGACCGCATCGCCGCCCTCGACGACGAGCTGAGACGTCGCGCCGAGGACCGTGCCGGGCAGCTGGCGGCGTGCGAGCGCGATCTCGCCGTGCTCGCCCGGGCGGGAACCCCCGGCCGGTCGGGCGCGTCCAACAGGACGACAGCGTCCGGTGGGACGACAGCGTCCGATGGTGTGACACGGCAGTGAGGAGCGCGCGATGGTGGACGGATTCGCCGGCACCGACGACGAGGTGTGGGAGCCCGACGTGCCCGTCCCGGGACGTCCCGCGTTCGGCCCGGGGCTGGCCCCCGCGCTGCTCGACCCGGCCGGACCGGGCGCGCTGCCGCCGGCCGTGGACGTCGACGGCGACGGGCTGCTCGACACCGTCACGTTCGCCACCGCGGACGCACTCGTCGTCGCATCGGACACCGACGCCGACGGGTGGTTCGACCGGGTCACCGAACTCGGCGACGACGGGCGGTTCGGGGTGTGGCAGTTCCGGCGCGACGTCGACGGTGCGGAGCACTGGACCCGGATTGACGAAGGTCACCTCGATCGAGGAAAGTGAGGCAAATCGCCCGTGCCCCGGGCGTGCGAGGCGGGTACTGTGTTCGCCCTCTGAATCGTTTCTGTGACATTTCCGACCGGCCCCGATTGCCATCACCCCGAAGTCCGGCGTTAACCTCTATGAATAGGACATCCGGCGCCCGCCTCGTCCGTTCGGCCACGGAGGAAGCGGGTGGTACCCCTGCCGAGAGGGGGAGTCCGGGTCCGCCGCTGGTCCCTGGGACGGTTCGTCGCAGGTCGGGGGAGGGATCCGGTTCCGGCGCACCCCAGGAGAGTTTGATGACCTCAGTGACCATTCCCGGTCTGAACGGCACCGATGGCAAGCCCCCGACCCAGCACGCCGAGCTGCTCGCATGGGTACAGGAGGTCGCCGAACTCACTCAGCCCGACCGGGTCGTCTGGGCCGACGGGTCCGACGCGGAATGGGACCGGCTGACCACCCAGCTGGTCGAGGCCGGGACCTTCACCCGCCTCAACGACGAGAAGAAGCCCAATTCCTTCCTGGGCAACTCCGACCCGTCGGACGTCGCGCGCGTCGAGTCGCGCACTTTCATCTGCTCGCGCAACGAGGTCGATGCCGGACCGACCAACAACTGGATGGATCCGGCCGAGATGCGGGCGACCATGACCGAGCTGTACCGCGGCAGCATGCGCGGGCGCACCCTCTACGTGGTGCCGTTCTGCATGGGCCCGCTCGGCGCGGACGACCCGAAGCTCGGCGTCGAGATCACCGACTCGGAGTACGTCGTCGTCTCCATGCGCATCATGACCCGCATGGGTACCGCGGCCCTGGAGAAGCTGGGCACCGACAAGCCGTTCGTCAAGGCCCTGCACTCGGTGGGTGCGCCGCTCGAGCCCGGCCAGAAGGACGTGCCGTGGCCGTGCAACGACACCAAGTACATCACCCACTTCCCGGAGGACCGGGAGATCTGGAGCTACGGCTCCGGCTACGGCGGCAACGCCCTGCTCGGCAAGAAGTGCTACTCGTTGCGTATCGCTTCGGCCATGGCGCACGACGAGGGCTGGCTCGCCGAGCACATGCTGATCCTCAAGCTGATCTCGCCGGAGGACAAGGCCTACTACGTGGCGGCCGCGTTCCCGAGTGCCTGCGGCAAGACCAACCTCGCGATGATCCAGCCGACCATCCCGGGCTGGCGCGCCGAGACCCTCGGCGACGACATCGCCTGGATGCGTTTCGGTGAGGACGGCCGGCTGTATGCGGTGAACCCGGAGTACGGCTTCTTCGGCGTCGCCCCCGGCACCAACCACGGCTCCAACCCCAACGCCATGAAGACGATGGAGGCCGGCAACACGCTGTACACCAACGTCGCGCAGACCGACGACGGCGACGTGTGGTGGGAGGGCCTGGAAGGCAATCCCGAGCACCTCATCGATTGGAAGGGCAACGACTGGACTCCCGAGTCCGGCACCCCGGCCGCGCACCCGAACTCGCGCTACTGCACGCCGATGTCGCAGTGCCCGATCCTCGCCCCCGAGTGGGACGATCCGCAGGGTGTGCCGATCTCCGCGATCCTGTTCGGCGGTCGTCGCAAGACGACTGTGCCGCTGGTGAGCGAGTCCCTCGACTGGCAGCACGGCACCTTCCTCGGCGCGACGCTGTCGTCCGAGCAGACCGCCGCCGCCGAGGGCAAGGTCGGCACCGTCCGTCGCGACCCCATGGCGATGCTGCCGTTCATCGGTTACAACGCCGGCGACTACCTGAACCACTGGATCAACATCGGCAAGTCCGCGGATGCGGACAAGCTGCCGAAGATCTTCTACGTCAACTGGTTCCGTCGCGGCGACGACGGCCGCTTCCTGTGGCCGGGCTTCGGTGAGAACTCCCGTGTGCTCAAGTGGATCGTCGACCGCATCGAGCACCGGGCCGGCGCCCAGACCACGCCGATCGGCTTCGTGCCGACCGCCGCGGAACTCGACCTCGAGGGCCTCGACGTCGACCGCGACGACGTCGACGAGGCGCTGAAGGTCGACGTGGCGGAGTGGAAGGAAGAGCTGCCCCTCATCGAGGAGTGGTTCGAGTTCCTCGGCGAGAAGGTGCCCTCCGGCATCCGCGACGAGTTCGAGGCCCTGAAGCAGCGCCTCGCCTGACGCCTTGATCGACCGAATGTCACATCGGATCGCTTGTATCGATCCGATGTGACATTCGGCGTTTCAGGGATGCTCAGGACGACTGACTCGCGAGCCACTCGTCGATGCGACGTCGTGCCTCTTCGGGCGCGACGTCCTCGACGCGCGTCATGATCGCCCACCGGTGCCCGAACGGGTCGAGGATCGTCCCGAACCGGTCTCCGGTGACGAACGTCGAGGGTTCCTCGAAGACCTGCGCACCCTGCTCGACCGCGCGGGCGAACGTCGCGTCGGCGTCGGTGCAGTACAGCACGTAGGAATGGTCGACGGTGTTCGTCCCGTCGGGCGCGCGCAGCCCCATGGCCGGCGCGGGGTCGCTCAGCTGGAGCCGGCCGTGCCCGAAGTCCAGTTCGGCGTGCGCGATCGTGCCGTCGGGCCCGTCGGTTCGTTCGACGACCTCGGCGCCGAAGACCGTGCGGTAGAACTCGACGGCCCGGGCCGCGCCGTCGACGACGAGGAACGGCGTGAGGGAGGTGTAGCCGGCGGGGATCGGATTCACGGAATGCGTCATGCGACGAGTCTCGCGTCGTCTCCGCCGGCCGTATTGAACATTTCCGACATTCCCCGGGACAGCGGTGGTGGGCCGAATGTCACACAGGTTCGATTCGATCGAATGTGTGTGACATTCGGCCCGTTGCAGGGCGCCGGCCCGTTGCAGGGCGCCGGCCCGGCACCGGGGTCACGGCCGGAACACCGCGCGCACGCAGCCGTCCTTCTTGTCCTTGAACATCTCGTACCCGCGCACCGAGTCCTCGAGCGACATGTCGTGGGTGATCAACAGGCTGGGGTCGAGCTTGCCGGCCTGCACGTGCTCGAACAGCCGCGGGACGTACCGCTGTCCGTGTTGCTGGGCGGTGCGCAGGGTCAGGCTCTTGTTGGTGAGCAGGCCCATCGGGAACTTGTCGGTGAGTCCGTAGACCCCGAGGACGGACACCACCCCACCCTTGCGGCACGCCATGATCGCCTGCCGCAGCGGCGTGGCGCGGTCGGTCTCCATCCGCAGCGCCTGCTTGACGCGGTCGTAGATCTGCATCAGGCCGGTGCCGTGGGCCTCCATGCCGACCGCCTCGATGCACGCGTCGGGTCCGCGGCCGCCGGTGCTCTCGCGCAGCGCCTCCTGCATGCTGTCCTCGGCGGAGTAGTCGATCGTCTCCAGCCCCAGCCGGGCGGCGAGGTCGAGGCGTTCGCCCAGGCGGTCGACGACGATCACTCGTTCGGCGCCGAAGATCCGGGCGCTCACGGCCGCCATCAGGCCCACGCCCCCGGCACCCCACACTGCGACGGTGTCGCCGGGGGAGATGTCGCAGAAGTCGGCCCCCATGTATCCGGTGGGCACCGCGTCGGAGAGGAACAGGGCCTGCTCGTCGGTGATCCCCTCGGGGATCGGAAAGCAGTTGACGTCGCCGAACGGCACCCGCACGTACTGCGCGTGCGAACCCTGGTACCCGCCGAACGGGTGGGTGTAGCCGTAGATGCCGCCGGACGGGTAGCCGAGCAGCGGCTGCTGCATCGCAGCGTTCGGGTTGGTGGTGTCACACGCCGAGTACAGGTCGTGGTCGCAGTACCAGCAGGCGCCGCACCCGATGAACGACGGCACGACGACGCGGTCGCCGACGTTCACGGAGGTGACCTCCGCGCCCTTCTCGACGACGTCGCCCATGAACTCGTGCCCGAACACGTCGCCCTCCCGCATGCCGGGGAGATAGCCGTCGATGAAATGCAGATCGGATCCGCAGGTGGTCGTGAGGCGGACCTCCACGATCACGTCGTGCGGGTTGAGCAGCTTCGGGTCCTCGACCGTCTCGACGGACAGGTCGTTCACGCCCATCCAGCACAGCGCTCGCATCAGTGGGATCCTTCCGCTCGGGAGTCGCGTCCGGAGGCACCGGAGCTGCCGCGGGCGCTGTGATTGCCGCGGGCGCTGTGATTGCCGCGGGCGCTGGGATTGCCGCGGGCGCTGGGATTGCCGCGGGCGCTGGGATTGCAGCGCAGGGTCGGCATCTCGCCGGTCTGCAGCAGCGCGCGGGCCCGGTACAGGGCGGTGAACGTGGCCGCGCCGGTGATCAGGCCGGGCACCGGGGTGTCGGCCCGCATGCTCACCTCGGTGCCGAGGCCGTGCGGGGCGGTGGCGAACGACAGCAGGATCCGGGGCGGCTGCGACGAGTCGCCGGCGTCGGTGGCGACGAACTGCAGTTCCCCGTCGCTCTCGAGCACGCGCGTCTCCCACGTGATCGGGTCGGCGCCGAGTTCGAAGGTCCACCGGAGGCGGTCGGGGCCGCTCGCGGCGACGGAGGTGCGCTCCCCGAACACCTGCGACAGATTGGCGGGCTCGCGCCAGAACCGTTGCACCGTTTCGCGGGGTGCGCCGATGGTGACGGTCTGCTGGGGACCGGGGTGGGAGCCGGTGCGTTCGACGACGCGACGGACGACCCCCTCGATCTGCCGCCCGGATCTCTCCACGGTCTTGACGATGTCGAACACGGGTTTCTCCTTCCGGGCGCGGGCGGGCCTGCCCCGTGCCGGGTCTGGTGGGCGACGCCCTACCGCAGCGGGGTGCTGTCCTGCAGGGCTGCGACCGGCCGGCCGGCGACGTTCCGGGCGTGCCGGTGACGAGTCATGACGTCGGCTACCCGCGGGAGCAGGGTGGGCAAACCGGTGGGTCCCCGGGCGGCCGGACCGCTGTGCGGCTCCCCACGTGAATCGGACATCCGCCGGAATGATGCAATAGGTGACGACGGAACCAATCCGGTCGGCACTGCGACCGGGAGGAGGATCGGGCCCATGAGCGGTATCTACAACAATGTCACCGAGCTGGTCGGGCGAACCCCGATCGTGCGGCTGAACCGGCTGACCGAGGGTCTCGGCGCCCAGGTCGCGGTCAAGCTCGAGTTCTACAACCCGGCCAACAGCGTCAAGGACCGGATCGGCGTGGCGATCATCGACGCCGCCGAGAAGTCCGGTGAGCTGCGCCCCGGTGGCACCATCGTCGAGGGGACCAGCGGCAACACCGGTATCGCGCTGGCGATGGTCGGTGCCGCGCGCGGCTACAAGGTCATCCTGACGATGCCCGAGACGATGTCCACCGAGCGTCGCGTGATGCTGCGGGCGTTCGGCGCGGAGATCGTCCTGACCCCCGGCTCCGAGGGCATGGCCGGCGCGGTCGCGAAGGCGGAGGAGATCGTCGCGAAGACCGAGAACGCGATCCTCGCCCGCCAGTTCGCCAACCCGGCGAACCCGGAGATCCACTACCAGACCACCGGTGAGGAGATCTGGAAGGACACCGAGGGCGCGGTCGACATCTTCGTCGCCGGCATCGGCACCGGCGGCACGATCACCGGCGCGGGCCGCAGGCTCAAGGAATACAAGCCGGAGGTGAAGATCGTCGGCGTCGAGCCCATCGATTCCCCCATCCTCACCGGCGGACAGCCGGGCCCGCACAAGATCCAGGGCATCGGCGCGAACTTCGTGCCCGACGTGCTCGACCGCGAGGTCTACGACGAGATCGTCGACGTCTCGTTCGACGACGCCGTCCGCGTGGGCCGGGATCTCGGCACGCAGGAGGGCATTCTCGGCGGCATCTCGTCCGGCGCGATCGTGTGGGCCGCTCTGGAGCTGGCGAAGCGTCCGGAGAACGCCGGCAAGCTCATCGTCGCCGTGGTCTGCGACTTCGGTGAGCGGTACATCTCCACTCCGCTGTTCGAGCACATCCGGGACTGAACGCATCGTGAGTGTTCTGCGCACCCTCCGGGAAGACCTGCAGGCGGCCCGCGGCCACGATCCGGCGTCGCGCGGTGACATGGAGAACGCCCTCGTGTATTCGGGGCTGCACGCGATCTGGTCGCATCGGCTCGCACACCGGATGTGGGCGCGGCCGGCGCTGCGGGGACCGGCCCGCATCCTGGCGCAGTTCACCCGCTTCCTCACGGGCATCGAGATCCACCCCGGCGCGACGATCGGACGGCGCTTCTTCGTCGATCACGGCATGGGCGTGGTGATCGGGGAGACCGCCGAGATCGGCGAAGACGTGATGATCTATCACGGCGTCACGCTCGGCGGGCGGTCGCTGGCGCGGACCAAGCGGCACCCCACCATCGGCAACCGGGTCACCATCGGTGCGGGGGCGAAGGTCCTCGGGCCGGTGGTGATCGGCGACGACGTCGCGATCGGCGCGAACGCGGTGGTCACGCGCGACGTGCCCGCCGATTCGATCGCCGTCGGCATCCCGGCGACGATCCGCCCCCGCAAGCAGCACGAGGAACTCGTGGACCCGGCCTGCTACATCGATCCTGCGATGTACATCTGAGGTCTCGCCGGCACCCGCAGCCGGCCGGGCCGAATGTCACATCGCGTCTATCCAGGCGGTTTCAGGCGGCCGATGCGACAAGCTCGGTGAACGCTTCGGTTGGCGTGCGCCAGCGTAGCGTCTGCCGGGGGCGGCCGTTGAACTCGTCCTGGACCTGCTGCAGGTCCTCGGGCGTGTACACCGACAGGTCGGTGCCCTTGGGGAAGTACTGCCGGAGCAGACCGTTGGTGTTCTCGTTGGTGCCGCGCTGCCACGGCGAGTGCGGATCGCAGAAGTAGACAGCGACGTCGGTGGCCATGGTGATCTGGGCATGAGCACGCATCTCGTGGCCCTGATCCCAGGTCACCGACCGCTGCATCACCTCCGGCAACGACCGCATCGCGGCGATCATCGCATCGCGGACGCCGGACACGTCGCGGACCTTCGGCAGGTGCAGCAACACCACGTACCGGGTGGTGCGCTCGACCAGGGTGCCGATCGCCGAGCGGTTGCGCGCCCCCATGATCAGATCTCCCTCCCAGTGCCCGGGCACCGCCCGGTCCTCGACCTCGGCGGGCCGCTGGGAGATGAGGATCTTGTCGGGAATATGGCGGGCACTGCTCGGCACTCGCCCCTGCGGCACCCGACGGGTGTGCCGGCGCCGCAGATACTCCGAAAGCTCTTTTCGCAGTTCGCCTTTCAGTTGCACATACACGGCCTGGTAGATGGTTTCGTGGGACACCCGCATCTCCGCTCGGTCGGGGAAGTCGACCACCAGCCTGGCCGAGATCTGCTGCGGGGACCAGCGCAGCTTCAGCTTGGCGACGACATACGCGCGCAACTCGGGTGCGGCCATCAGCTTGGCGACTTTCGGTCGCAGTGCTCGGGTCCAGGCCCGCGCGTGGGCCGACACGGCGCGGTAGCTACCGTCGCGGTTGCTGTTGCGTTCGATCTCCCGGTAGATCACCGACCGGTGCCGGCCCAGGTGCGCGGCGATCGTCTGGACCGACTCGTTGCGGGCGAGTCCGAGGGCGACAAGCTCCCGCTCGCCCAGGGACAACGACCGTCCGCCGTGCTCCCAGTGCGGGGCACGGCGGACGGTGCCGTTGGCCTCGTCCTCCCACCGGTAGCCGGTTTGTCGGCTGACACCGACCGCGGCTGCGGCCTTGGCGATCGACACCTTCGTCATGCGCATGGCGAAGAACCTAGCCTTCTTCGCCTCTCGTGCTGCTCGACCCACTGACATCTCCCCTGGTCAGGGAGCGTGTCGCATGGACCACCTGAGTCAGCCCCAACCGACGCGATGTGACATTCGGCCACCTACGAACTCAGGCGCCGTAGCCGGGCGGGTACAGCACCGACTTGGTCTCGCAGAACGCCTCGAGGCCCTCGGGGCCGTTCTCCCGGCCGATGCCGGAATTCTTGTAGCCGCCGAACGGCGAGCCCGGGTCGAAGGCGTACCAGTTGATGCCGTAGGTGCCGGTGCGCACCCGCGACGCCACCTCGAGGCCCTTCTCGACGTCGGTGGTGTACACCGAGCCGGCGAGGCCGTAGTCGGAGTCGTTGGCGATCTCGACGGCCTCGTCGACGCTGTCGTAGGGGATCACGCACAGCACGGGACCGAAGATCTCCTCGCGCGCGACGGTCATGGAGTTGTCGACGTCGGCGAAGATCGTCGGCTCGACGAACCAGCCCTTGTCGAGCCCGGCGGGCCGGCCGCCGCCGAGCACCAGCCGCGCGCCCTCCTCCGTGCCCTTGGCGATGTAGCCCTCGACGCGGTCGCGCTGCTTCGCGGAGATCAGCGGCCCGAGTTGCGCCGCCGCGTCGTCGGGCATGCCGACGGGGAAGAAGGCCGCGGTCGCCACCATCTTCTCGACGACCTCGTCGTAGCGCGAGCGCGGCGCCAGGATGCGGGTCTGGCCGACGCAGGCCTGCCCGGTGTTCATCAGGCCCGACATCACGAGCATCGCGACGGTCGAGTCGAGGTCGGCGTCCTCGAGGACGATGGCGGCGGACTTGCCGCCGAGCTCGAGGGAGCAGCGCTTGAGGTTCCGGGCCGCGATCTCGCCGATGTGCTTGCCGACGGCGGTCGAGCCGGTGAAGGTGATCTTGTCGATGTCGGGGTGCGAGACGAGGTACTCGCCGGTCTCGGCGCCGCCCGGGACGAGCGACAGCACGCCCTCGGGCAGCCCGGCCTCGGCGAAGATCTCCGCGACCGCGTTGGTGGTCAGCGGCGACTCGGGCGCGGGCTTGAGGACCACGGTGCAGCCGGCGAGCAGGGCCGGGCCGAGCTTGTTGATCATCAGGAACAGCGGCACGTTCCAGGCGATGACGGCGGCGACCACGCCGACGGGTTCGCGCGTCACCCGGGAGCGTCCGAAGGCCCCGGTGCGCTCCTCCGTCCATGGGAACGAATCGGCAAGTCCCGCATAGTAGTTGATGGTCGCCAGGGACGGCGTCACCTGCATCATCTGCACGGAGGCGGGCGGCTGACCCATCTCGGCGGACAGCGACGCGGCGAGGTCGGCGCTGCGCTCCTCGAGCAGCTTGGCGGCCTTGGCGAGTACCTGGGCCCGCTCGGACGGTGAGGTGCGGGGCCACGGTCCGTCGTCGAAGGCGGCACGGGCCGCGGTGACGGCGGCGTCGATGTCCGCCGGCCCGGCGACCGGCACCGAACCGACGCGTTCCTCGGTGGCCGGCGAGAACACCTCGAGTCGCTCGTCGGTCGACGGGGCGACCCAGCGGCCGCCGATGAACAGCTTGTCGTAGTCGGTCATGTTCTCTTTCCTCAACGGTCCTGGTTTCCTACTGGTCGGATGTCGCTCGGTCGTTGTCGTGCGCGGGGTGGGTGTCGGCGAACCCGGTGAAGCCGTACTGCCGGTGCGGTCCGATCACGGCGACCTCGAACAGTCCGGTGCCGACGGTGTCCGACCCGGCGATCCGGAACCGCGCGAGATGGTCGGTGGGACAGAACATCAGCAGCGCCGGATCGATCTCCCGGACGTCGCGGCGCAGCGCCTGCACGACCAGTTCGCCCTGCCACATGCCGTGCCGCCAGTCCTGTTCGAGTCCGTACCCGGTGCCGATGCCGAGCAGGTTCGGCACCAGCAGTTCGCATTCGACGGTCACCGCCTCGCAGCCGGGCCGGTGGAACGTCAGCGTCGCCCCCGTGACGTTGCGGGTGCCCGGCGCGAACACCAGCCGATGTTCCGGCCGGCCCAGCCATTCGGGCTCGGCGCCGGGCCGGATCCGGACCGCCTCCTCGACCAGCCGGCGGCCGTGGTCGTCCTCCTGCACGATAGTGACGATCGTGTCGTCGTCGAACTGCATCACCGAGTAGATCCAGAAGAATCCGGGCATGCCCTCGTGGGCCGTGCGCCCGGGCGGCTCGGGCTCCCCGACGGGCCGCACCCCCCAGGAGCGGTCGCGGTTGCCGAGCCACGTGCCCGGGTCCACCTGCCGGGTCCGGCCGTCGACGGTGAGGGTGCCCGCCCACCGGCCGGTCTGCACGAACCGGGACGTGTCCATGACGACGCGCTCGAGCCGGCGCAGCCGCTGCGGGGTCTCCTCGGTGGCGGGGACGACCCCGTCGAACGTGAGATCGAAGGACAGGTCGGCGGTTTCGGCATGGCCGGGCTCCAGCACCACCCGCAGCCGCCGCAGCCCCTCGAGCACCTCGATGCGCAGCGGGCCGACGGTGGTGTCGGTGCGATCGGTCCCCAGGGCCCGCGAGGCCCGCACGACGAGGTGGTCGTCGCCGCGGCGCAGCACCGCGAAACCGTCGGCCACACCGAGATTCGGGTACTGGCCCATGCCGACGATCAGGAACAGGTCGGTGGTGTCGGCGGGGTAGCAGTTGAAGTAGTACCGGTCGTAGAAGTTGCGGTCGGACGTGGCGACGCGCCGGATCGGTTCGGCCGTCTGGTGGACGGGGTAGTCGTCCAGGGGGGAGAGGGAACTCACGGCGCCGCCCCCTGCCGGTCGGTGTCGTCGAGCATGGCTTCGAGGGCGGCGCGGTGCATGATCGCGTCGTCGGGATCGCCGGGTGGCTGCGCCTGGCCGAAATGCACCGCGCGAGTGTGGATGCGCAGCATGATGATCGCGTGCTGCAGCGCCGCGTGGACGGTGTAGAAGTGCAGGTCGCGCGGGACGTGGCCGGTGCGTTGCGCGTATGCGCGGGCGACGTCGTCCAGGCGCAGGAAGCCCGGCAGGCCGGGCAGCCCGGCCGCGGCGGCGATGTCCTCGAAGAACCTGTGCAGGAACGTCATCCAGGCCAGGTCCATCTCGCGGGCGCCGAGGGTGGCCAGCTCCCAGTCGAGCACCGCGACGGGCCGGAAACCGTCGAACAGGATGTTGCCGATCCGCGCGTCGCCCCAGCACAGCACCGCGGGCGAGCGGTCGTCGGGGCAACGGGCGTCGAGCCAGGCGAGCGCACGTTCGACGAGCGGGGAGCGGGGACCACCGGTGCGGGTCGTCCACTCGTAGTAGGAGCGCTGCCGGTCCAGGTGCGCCCGGACGGCGTCGGTGACGGTGCCGGCCGGTCCCAGCCCGGCGGCCACCGGGGCGACGTCGTGGATCCGGGCCGGCACGTCGACGCACGCGTCCTGCATGGCGGCACGCTCGGCGTCGCCGGCCTCGGTGACCCAGGAGCCGAAGTTGTACGGCATGACATCCGGTGGCACCCGGCCCGCCACCCGGGTCATGACGAAGAACGGGGCCCCGAGCGGCGCGGGATCGGGCTCGTACCAGTGCACCCGGGGGACGGGGACGGTGGAGTGCTCGCCGACGGCGCCCATGACCCGGGCCTGACCCTCGAGGTCGTAGGCGGGGAAGACGGGCACGGTGGTGTCGGCGGGGGCGACGCGGGCGACGCGGGCGACGAGCGGATGGTCGGTGCCGTCCCAGCGGGCGTCGAACAGCAGCGTCTCGCTGGACATGCCGGTGGTCTCGGGGAGGTGCACGTTCTCGACGACGGGGGCGGTGACCTTGGTGGCGAGCCAGCGCTGCAGGTTCTCGCGGACCTGTCCGGGATCCCGGCGGGAGTCGCGGGGGCGCGCGACCTCGGCATCGTGGGCGGAGCCGTCCTGGGCGCCGTGCGCCGACGCGTCGGGGTCGATGCTCACGCGCTCTCCTTCCGGCCACCGGGGCTGTGACCTCGAACACTAGAACACGTTACAAGTTTTCGGAAGGGGTCAGCCGAGGTGTGTCCCGAACCAGGCGAGCATGCGGTCGTATGCCTGCGCGGCCGCGTCTGCGTTGTACCGCGGTCCGGTGTCGTTGAAGAACGCGTGGTCGGCGCCGGGGTAGGTCACCACCTCGTGCACCAGGCCCGCGCGCTCGAGGGCGGCGGTCGCCGCGTCCCGCGACGCGTTCACCCGCTGGTCGAGTTCGGCGTAGACCGCGAGGACGGCGGCCCGCGACCCGGCGAAGTCGGCGCCGTCGGGCAGCGGTCCGTAGAACGGGACGGCCGCCGCGAGGCGCGGGTCGCCGGTCGTCAGCAGCAGCCACGTCATGCCGCCGCCGAAGCAGAACCCCACGGCCCCGATGCGCCGGTCGGGCACCCGTTGCGTCAACTCGTCGATGCCCGAGCGCATGTCCTGGGAGAATCGTTGCGGCGGAACGGTACTCAGTGCGGCCGTGGCCTGTGCCGGGTCGGCGAACGACGCCGTGCCCCCCTCCTCGGAGAGCAGGTCGATCGCGAGTGCCGAGTAGCCCGCCCCCGCCAGGCGCCCGGCCACCGATCGGATGTGGTCGTTGAGACCCTTGTTCTCGTGGACCACGAGCACGGCGCCCCGGGGGTCCGCCGCCGGCGCCCACGCACCCTGCAGCGTCCGCCCGTCCGGGCCGGGGAACGTGATCGCCTCCGTCGCAACGGCATCTGCGCTGCCCGGCGGCGCCACCGGCGACGTCGGGGCCGGAGTGCCCGAGGTCGCTCCCGGAGTCGCGGAAGGCGTTGCGGGCGAGCCGTTCTCGTTTGCGCAGGCGGCGAGCAGCGAGGATGCCGCGGTGAGGGTGAGCCCCAGCAGCCCCAGCCGTCGCAGCGCCTCGCGGCGGGTGAGCAGACCGTCGGCGTGATCCACCGCGATCTCCTCGGCGATGTAGCGCTGGAAAGGCGTCATGGCCGCTCCCGTCCCGAGGACACTGTCTTCGTATTGTGACGCGACGGGGGCCGCGGTGCGGGCGATTCGCGCCGAAGCTCAGTCCCCGACGGCCAGGATCCCGGCGCCGGTCAGGGTCCCCACGGCGGCGAGCCGCGCCGGCACGATCTCCAGCCCGGTCAGGAACGGCAGCCGCGCGTGCCGGGCCGCGGCCTCGCGCATCGGCCGCCACATCGGCTCCCCGGCCTGCGCGAACCCGCCGCCGACCACCACGAGGTCCACGTCCACCAGCGCCGCGGCCGACGCGAACACCTCCCCGAGCGCCGCCCCCGCACGCCCCAGGGCCGCGACCGCGACCGGATCTCCCGCGCCCGCGGCGCGGGCCAGCGCCGCCCCGTCGGCACCGGACCAGCCGTGCTCCCGCGCCCACCGCACCGCGGCCGGCCCGCTCGCCACGGTCTCGACGCACCCGACACCCCCGCACGCGCACGGGTCGGCGCCCACGCTCGACACCATGTGCCCGATGTGGCCCGCATTGCCCGTCCGGCCCCCGGCGATCCGGCCGCCCAGCACCAGACCGCCGCCGATGCCGGTCGAGACCACGACGCCGACGAGGTCCGTCGCACCCCGGCCCGCCCCGAGCCGGTGCTCGGCCAGCGCGGCCGCGGCCCCGTCGACCGCGAGCCGCACCCGCGACCGCGGGAACAGGCCGCGCACGGCGTCGACCAGGCCGAAACCGCCCGCCCACTCGCCGATGTTGATCGGCGCCACCGCACCGGCGCCGACGTCGACCGGCCCGGCGCTCGCGATCCCCACGGCCGTCACCTCGGCTCCCGCGGAGACCCGACGCAACAGCTCCGCGCATGCCGCCCACACGCCGGCCGCGGGCGTCGGCACCGTCCGCGGTGCGTCGAGCGTGCCGTCGGCGCGGACGCGGGCGGCCGCCATCTTGGTGCCGCCGACGTCGAGGGCGAGCGCGACCATCAGCGCCTGCGCAGCACGAGCACCAGATTGCTGACCAGGAACTCCCGCACCGCGGGGACCCGCACCAGCCACCACGCCCAGCGCGGGTGGTACCGGGGGAACGCGGCCAGCAGCTCGCCGTGCGGCGTCGAACGCGCCCACCGCAGCCCGTCGCCGCAACCCACCTCGAACAACGAGACCCCGTACCGGTTCTTCGGCTCCCGCCCGTGCCGGCGGGCGTAGCGCCGCGCCGCGTACTCGCCGCCGAACGCGTGCCACGGGCCGGTCTCGTGCCCGCCGAACGGGCCCCACCACAGGGTGTACGACAGCACCGTCAGCCCGCCCGGCCGCGTCACCCGCAGCATCTCGTCGGCCATCACCCACGGCTGCGCCACGTGCTCGGCGACGTTCGAGGAGAAGCACACGTCCACCGATCCCGTGCGCAGCGGCAGCGCGAGGCCCGAGCCACGGATCGACCCGCCCACCGCGAGACCGGCCGCGTGCATCTCCGACGGATCCGGCTCGACCGGCACGTAGCGGGCGCCCGACGCGCCGAACACCTCCGCGAAGTACCCCGGCCCGCCGCCCACGTCGACGACGGTCGTGCCGGTCAGGTCCCGGCCGGTCAGTCCCGCGTACAGATCACCGATCAGTTCCACGGTGTCGCGCGCGAGCGCCCCGTAGAACAACTCGGGCGCGGACTGCTCGTGCCGGAAGTCGCCGAGCAGCCCGACGGACCGGCGCAGGGTCGCGCGCCGGGCGAAGGTTCGAGCCACCGGGGGGACGGGCAGGGTCGGAACAACCACGAGGAGCAACCATAGCGGCCACCGCACCGCACTACCCGCCGGTAACCCTCCACCGCGGGCGGCCCCGCACCCGTTAGTGTGTTCCGGGATACAACCGTCGACGACGAACCACAGGGGGTCGCCACGTGCGCGAGGTTCTGTTGCTGTGCTGGCGCGACACCGGGCACCCCCAGGGTGGGGGCAGCGAACGCTACCTCGAACAGGTCGGCGCCCAGCTCGCCGCGCGCGGCATCCGCGTCACCCTCCGCACCGCCGCCTACCCCGGCGCCCCCGGCCGCGACGAGATCGACGGCATCACCGTCAGCCGCGGCGGCGGCCGGCTCACCGTCTACCCCCGCGCCCTCGCCGCGATCGCCGCCGGCCGTCTCGGATTCGGTCCGCTGCGCCACCTCCGGCCCGACGCGGTGATCGACACCCAGAACGGCATCCCGTTCTTCGCCCGCCTCGTCGCCGGCGCGCCCGTGACCGTGCTCGTGCACCACTGCCACCGTGAGCAGTGGCCCGTCGCCGGCCGCGTCATGGCCAGGCTCGGCTGGTGGATCGAGTCCGCCCTGTCGCCGCGCCTGCACCGCGACGACCAGTACCTGACCGTGTCGTTGCCGTCCGCCGACGAACTGATGGCCCTCGGCGTCGACCGTGACCGCATCGCCGTCGTCCGCAACGGCGCCGACGCCGTCCCCGCCGGGGTCGAGCCCGGCGACGAACACACCCGCACCGCGCACCCCACCGTGTGCGTGCTGTCGCGGCTCGTGCCGCACAAGCAGATCGAGGACGCCCTCGCCGCCGTCGCCGCGCTGCGCGACCGCGTCCCCGGCCTGCACCTCGACGTCATCGGCGGCGGCTGGTGGGAGAGGAACCTGCGCGCGGCCGCCGCGGACCTCGGCATCACCGATGCCGTCACCTTCCACGGCCACGTCGCCGAGGACCGCAAGCACGAACTGCTCTCCCGGTCCTGGGTGCACGTGATGCCGTCGCGCAAGGAGGGCTGGGGGCTGGCCGTCGTCGAGGCCGCGCAGCACGGCGTGCCCACCGTCGGCTACCGCAGCTCGCGGGGACTGACCGACTCGATCATCGACGGCGTCACCGGCGTGCTCGTCGACTCCGCGGACGAGCTCACCGACGCCGTCGCCGACCTGCTCGCCGACGCGGATCGTCGCCGCACCCTCGGCGGCAAGGCCCGGGTGCGGGCCGCAGAGTTCTCCTGGTCCGCGACCGGCGACGGGGTGCACGAGGTGCTCGCCGCGACGGCCGCGGGCCGCCGCGTCTCAGGACTGTTCCCGCGCCCGGCGGAGGCCGCCGTGGTGCTCGCGGCGCCGGGCGGGCCGTCGCAGGACCAGCAGGCCCACGAGCCCGCCTGCTGACACCGCCACCCACAGTGCGTGCGCGGCGATCGCCGCCGTCCGGTCGTCCGACCGCGTCCCGTCGACCCCCGGCACCCGGTACAGCGACAGCGCGGCATCGGAGAACACCGGCTCGAGCTGCTCGAGCGCGCGGGCCGAGTCGCCGAGGTCCCCGGGCGTGCCGTGCTCGACGAGCACCCAGCCCACGCCGTGGGCAGCGAGGTCGGCCGGCGCCGCCCCGGCCAGCAGCAGGCGCTCCACCTCCGCGGCGCCCCGACCCTCGCCGGCGACGGTGCCTCCGGCGACGATCAGCTCCCCGGACTGCAGCACGTCCGCGCGCAGCATCCGAGGTGCCGGATCGAGAACCGGTGCGGCGCCGCTGAACTCGAATCGCCGGAACATTCCGGCCGGCAGCACCGCCACGTCGCCGGCGCCCGCCGGCACCGCCGCCGCGACCCGCTGCCACGCGTCCGGATACTGCACCGGCCGCACCCGCCCGCCCACGCCCCACGCCAGATCCGGAAGGGCCAGCAGCACGGTCAGCGCGGCCGCCGTGGCCCAGGCGCCGGCCCGGCCGCCGAACCGCCCGCGCACCGTGCCGACACCTGCCGCGGCAGCCAGCGCGTACAGCGGCACCGCCCACGCCACCCACTTCTGGGTGTCGCGCAGCAGACCCGCGCCCGGCACGTGCACCATCGCCCACGCTCCGGCCCGCAACCCCGTCCCCGTCGCCGCGAGGGCCGGACCGAGCACCGCGACCGCCGCCAGCGCCGTCAGCACCCCCAGCACCGGGTTGCGCCGGCGCCGCCACAGCGCCGGCACCCCGCACGCCACCACCAGCAGCAGCGCCGCCGTGCCGACCAGCGCCCACACCGTCGCCCGCGAACCGGGCACCGCGTCGGCGTTCCAGATGCCCCCGAGCCCCGCCACGCTGCCGAGCGTGCCCAGCGCGGGCTCGGCCCGCGCCGCGAACGCCCGCACCCCCGCCGGATCCGACCCGTCGCCCGCACCGCCGGACACGGCCGTCGCCACCAGCCACGGCGCCGCCACCGCAGTCGCCAGCGCCACCGCGCCCGCGAGACGGGGAAGCAGTGGGGACCGCCCGCCCGGAGCGGCCAGCACGGCCAGCGTCGTCACCGACGCCAGCAGCGCGCCCGTCGGCGTCAGCCCCGCCGCGCCCAGGCACACCGCCAGCGACGCCCACCCGGAGCGGGCGCCCCGTCGCACCGCCACCGACGCCACCACCGTCCACGGCAGCGCCGCGTAGCCCACCACCAGGCTCCAGTGCCCCTGCAGCAGCCGCTCCGCCACGTACGGGTTCCACACGAACACCGTCGCCGCCACCAGCCGCGCCGGCAGACCGGCCGCCGGCAACAGCACCGCCACCAGGCGGGCGCCGCCCCAACCGGCCGCCCACAGGGCGCCGGTGAGCAGCGCCGTCACCACCACACCGCCGTCCACCACCGCACTCGCCGTCGCCAGCAACGCGTCCTGCGGCACCGCCCGCGCCGCGGCGTCGGTCAGACCCAGCGCCGAATCCGTCAGGAAGGACCGCGGGGTGCTCACCGCGTCGCGCAACAGCAGGTAACCGGGGGAGACGAGCAGCGGCCCGAGCACCACGACCGCCAGGGCCAGGCTGTAGAGGGCCGGGACAGCGGGACGCAGCGACACCGGCCTGGGCATGGCCGCACAATACCCAGCCCGCCCCGGCACCCCGGTCCGGATCCGGTGCCTCGCCGCCCGCACCCGGCGGCGTGCAACCATGGTCCGATGCCGCGACCTGAGACGCCGCGCTCGGCCACCGGAACCACCGTCGCCGGGATGACGATGGTGACCGCCGGGGCCATGACCGCCAGCCTGGCCTCCTACCTGCTGCACCTGCCGGCCGCCCAGTGGCTCGGCCCCGCGGGGTACGGCGAGTTCGCCGGCCTGCTGGCCGCCCAGTTGGTGCTGGCCGTGCCGGCGCTCGCGCTGCAGACGGTCGTCGCCCGGGAGACCGTGCTCGGTGCCGGCACCGCGTCCCTGCGCCGTCTCGGGTACCGCTGCGCCGGCCTCGCCGGGGTCGTCGCGCTGGCCGTCGTGCCGCTCGTCGCGTGGGTCCTCGACACCAGCGTCGCCGGTGCCCTCGGCTCGCTCGTCACCGCGCCGCTGCTGGTGCTGCTCGCCGCCGAGCAGGGCCTGCTGCAGGGGCGGGGACGGTTCGGCGCGCTCAGTGTCGTCCTCGCCGCGGCCGGCGTGGCGAAGGTCGTGCCCGCCGTCGCGGTGCTCGCCGCCGGCGGCGGGCCCGGGGCGGCGCTGTTCGCCGGGGCGGTCGGCACCGGGTTCGTCGCGGCCGGGGCCGCCGCGCTCGTGTCGAGCTCCCCGGCGGGACCGGAGTCGGGTGCCGCCCCGGCGGTCGGCGTGCCCGCGGTACTGCGCGCCTCCCAGGTGCAGCTGGCGCTGATCGCCCTGACCTCGCTGGACCTGCTGCTCGCCCGCGCCGTGCTCGACCCGGAGGATGCCGGGCTGTACGCGCTCGGCGCCGTCGCGACGAAGGTCGCGTTCTGGCTGCCGCAGGCCGTCGGGGTGGTGCTGTACCCGCGGATGGCCAACCCCGCCCAGTCCGCGGCCGCCGTCCGGTCCGCCCTGGCCGTCCTCGTCGGGATCGGCGCGGTCCTCGTCGCCGGGGCGGCGGTGTGTGCGCCGCTGGTGCCGCTGCTCGTCGGCGACGCGTACGCCCCGGTGCAGTCGCTGCTGTGGCTGTTCGCGCTGCAGGGCGCGTGCCTGGCGGTGCTGCAGGGGGCACTGCTGTCCGCGATCGCGGGCGAGCGCACCCATCTCGCCGCCGTCGCGTGGGCCGGCCTCGCGGTGGAGGCCACCCTCATGCTCACCGTCGCGTCCACCACCCGGCAGTTCGTGCTCGTCGCCGTGGCCGTCGCGGCCGTCACCGCCACGGTGGTCTCCGTGCTGGCGGTCCGCGCGGCCCACCCCGCGGGGCCGAATGTGACAGCTGTTCGATCCGACTGACCCCGTGTGACATTCGGTTGCCGCGGGCCGAACGAGCGCGCCCACGAAAACGCCGATGCCCCTCCCCGAGCGGATCGGGGAGGGGCATCGGCGCTCGTGACTACTGCTGCGGCGGTTCCTTGCGCAGGTCGGTGCGCGGGATCTCCTGCGTCTGGTCGGTGGTCCAGTCCCGCTGCTGCGGGGGAGCGTCCGTGCGGGGGATCTCCTCGGTGCGGTCGCTGGTCCAGTCGCGCTGTCCCGGCGCGGCATGGGCCGGGCCGGCCGGGGCGGTCGGGCCGCCCGTCGCGGCGACGGGACGGCCGGTGCGGCCGCTGCCGCCGCGCAGGCCGAGCACGATGCCGGCGATCAGGGAGATCAGACCGAGGATGCCGAGGATGATCGGCACGGTGCGACCGAAGAGGCTGAGGGTGTCGATGCCGTTCTTGGCCTGGTCCACCTGGAACTCGATGGTGTCCTCGTTGAACGGCAGGCTCACCTGCAGCACCGTCACCTCGGGACGGTTCGCCTCGCGGGCGTAGTACTGGTACTGCTGCTCCTGGCCCTTGATGACGACGCCGGTCTCCGGCTCGACCCACAGGTCACGAACGTTGGTGTACCACCGGGTCATGGTTACCGGCGTCTCGCCGCCCTCGACGCCCCACGTGGAGGCGGGCAGGCTCAGCTTGTAGGTCGGCACCGACGGATCGACCGTGGACAGGTCGATCGGCCCGACCTCGTGCCGGAAGTGGTAGACCTTGACGCCGTTGATCTCGGTCTCGTCGATGTAGTCGATCGGGAACGTCTCGCGCGCGTTCAGATCGAAGTACGGGTACGACTTCTGCTCGGTGCCGAACGGGAAGCGGTACTGCAGGCCGTCGCGGTTCGGGATCTCCGCCGGCGGCGCCGTCGCCGAGGTCTGGATGGTGCTGACGGCGTCCGGGTTCTCCTCCTGGGTGACGGGCATGCCGCTGACCCGGTCCACGGTGACCCGGTCGACGGTGGCGGAGACCAGGCCCGTGTCACCCTGCATGTCCAGGCGACGGACCGTCTGGCCGGCCTGCAGGGTCATGATGTCGGCGTCCGACGGCTCCTCCACGGTGACGAACCGCTGCGCCACGATCGGCACGTCGGTGTCGACCTGCGCCCGCCCCGACAGCAGTGCCCGCGCGTTGAGGATGTCGCCGGTGCCCTCGGCGACCGTGGTCACCTCGAGATCCAGCGGCGTCTTGGCGAGCTTGCCGACGGTATAGGTCGGGATCAGTATCGCCGCGACAATAAGGAAGGCGCCCAGGCCCACCAACGCCAATGCCAGTTTCCGGCCCGAGCCCGAACGCTCAGCCATGCTGTGTCTCCTCACTCAACGGTTCCATCGAGTACCCCCACCGGCAGCCGGTCTGCACGGATCGCCTGGCATCCGGCTCGCGAATACCACGTGAGCCCAGACACTAACAGGGCAGCCGCCCGGCGCGCGCCACCGCGCGGACTCGAGATCCCGGCTTCCCCGCCACGACCCCACCGGGCAGACTGTCCTCGATGACCAGCACCACCCCGCCCGTCGCCCCGGCTTCCGCGATCTCCGGATTCCTGCCGGCGCTCGAGGGCATGCGCGGATTCGCCGCCGTCGGTGTCCTGATCACGCACGTGGCGTTCCAGACCGGGGCGGTGGACGATCCGGTGCTCGGCCGCATCTGGGGCCGGTTCGACCTGGCCGTCGCCCTGTTCTTCGCGCTGTCGGGCTTCCTGTTGTGGCGGCCGCACGCGGCGGCCGCGCGTGGTCTCGGGGCCGCGCCGCCCGCCGGGCGTTACCTGCTGTCGCGGGCCACCCGCATCCTGCCCGCGTACTGGGTGGTGGTGTGCGTCGTGCTGCTCCTGCTGCCCGGGGCGGGCAGCGGCTGGCGGCTGTGGCTGGCGAACCTGACCCTGGTGCAGGTGTTCGTGCCGCTGAGCCTCACCGAGGGACTGACCCAGATGTGGAGCCTGTCCGTGGAGGTGGCCTTCTATCTGTTGCTGCCGCTGTTCGCCGCGGCGCTCGCCGGGCTGCGCGGCGACCGGGCCCGGTTCCGCGTCCCGCTGCTGCTCGCCGTGAGCGCGCTGTCGCTGGTGTGGGCGTGGCTGCCGGTCCCCACCCCGGGCCACATCAACCACGACAACTGGCTGCCGGGTTATCTGCCGTGGTTCGGCGCCGGCATGCTGCTCGCCGAACTCGTGTCGGGCGAACGGACCTGGGTGCACCGGCTCGCCTCCCACCGGGTGCTCATGGCGGGGATCGCCGTGGCCGCATTCGCGTTGTCCACCACGTCCCTCGGTGGGCCGGAGGGGCTCGTGACGCTCGAGCCGTGGCAGTACAACGGCAAGATCCTCCTCGGTGCGCTCATGAGTTTCGCGTTGCTGGCGCCGCTCGTCCTCGCGCCGCGCGCCGAGCACCGCATCCTGGCGAGCGGGCCGGCGCTGACCGTGGGCCGATGGTCGTACGGCATCTTCATCTGGCACCTGGCGGTGCTGTCCATCGTCTTCCCGGTCTTCGGGCTCATCCCGTTCCAGGGCGACTTCTGGTTCGTGCTCGCGGTCACGCTGGTGCTGAGCATCGCCGTCGCGTCGGTCAGCTACGCGCTCGTCGAGGAGCCGGTGCGCCGGGAGGTCAGGCGCCGCCAGCGCCGCGTCGCGACCACCGCAGAACGCGTCGCAGACTCCGCCGCGCCCTGAGCGAGACCGGCAGCGCCGCGAGCCCCAGCGCGACGAGCCCGCACAGCGCGGCGAACTGGATCGCGAACGAGTGCCCGACGTAGCCGCCCGGCGCTCGCCACGGCCCGGTGGACAGCAACGCCATCGCCGTCATGGTGGCGGCCCCGGTCACGACGACGAGCGTGCGGGCGGCCACGTCGCGGCCCCAGCGCGCGCCCACCGCCACGATCGCCACCGCCGCGACGATCGTCGTCGCCGCGCCCACCGCACCGGCCGCGAGGGTCGCGACGGCCAGGACGCCGGCGAAGCCGACGGTCGTGCTGCCCCACACCCGTGGCGGCGGTCCCGGGTCGGCGACGGGGCGCCGGCGCGGCCAGGCCGCGAGCGCGAACAGCGGCAGCAGCAGGAGCAGACCGCCGAAGATGCCGAGGCGGTACCAGCGGTCGGTGGCGAACTCGAGCGTCACGGTGCCACCGGCCCCGGCGGGCACGACCCAGCCCTGCTGCCAGCCGTCGACCACCACGGGCGTCAGTTCGGTGCCGTCCGCGGCCGTGGCGACCCAACCGACGTTGGTGCTCTCCGGCACGACGACGATCCGCTCCCGCTCGGCCGCAGGCACCTCGAGTTCGCGCAGGTTCTCCGTCCAGGTGCCGACGGCGAGCTCGGTGGGTTCGGGCGACGGCGGGCTCACGGCGCCGGGCACCGGCAGCCGCAGCGTCCCGACGGTGAACGCCTGGCCGGGGTCCAGCTCGACGTCGACGTGCCCGGCGGGCAGCGGCGCGACGGTCTCGTCGCACAGGGTGGCGGGCACCTCGACCCCCGCGGCGAGGTCCGCGACGGTCGCGGTGACCGACGTCCGGTAGGTGCGGCCGTCGACGGTCAGCACGGGCCCGGCGTCGCACCCGACGGTGACCTGCCGCTCGTACACCGGGTCCTGCGGGCCGATCGGCCCGTCCGGGCCGAGCACGGTCACCTCCGCCAGTCCCGGCGGGCCGACCTTGGCGAAGCCGAGCACGGTCTGGTCCAGCACGTCGTCCCAGCCGACCAGGCTGAGCACTACCCGGTCCGTGACGTATGGTTCGAGATCGATTGTCGCTGTTGATGATTCGATATCGCGCACCTGCGGGCCGTTGCCGAGGTCGACGGCGACGCGGGTCGGCCGCGCCGGCAGCGGTCCCGGGCTCGGCGCCACCTCGAGGCCGGTGACCAGCTGCGGGGACGGCAGGTCGAGGGTGAGGGTCGGTCGCGGTGCCCCGGGCCGCACCGCCTCCTCCGACGCCGTCCACGTCGTCCGCGGATCACCGTCGGTGGCGGCGAACGCGGAGCCCTGCAGGTCCACGACGTCGGCGGCGCCGCGGGCGACCACCCGGTCCGGCAACGCGGCGACCTCGGCGAGCGCCGGGCCGGGCCGTCCCCGCACCCACGGCTGCGGCGCCACCGACGTCGCGTCGGGCACCGACAGGGTGCGGGTGAAGACGTTCGGCTCCTCGGGTGCGACGGCCAGGCCCCGCGCGCACCGCACCCGGTCGGGGGTGTCGACGCAGCTGCCGCGGCCGGGCAGTTCCTGACCGAGGTTCCAGCCCCGCACGGCGGCCCCGGCGGCGACGTCCGGCAGCACGATCCGCTGCCGGATGTCGACGGGCCGCGGGTTGTCCCGGTCGGTGAAGTCGTCCACCGCCACCTCGGTCAGCCCGAACTGGTTGCCCACGGATCCGTCCTCGGTGCGGGTGGAGGTGATCCGGATCCAGGTCGTCCGTCCGAGCGGCAGCGCCACCGTCTGTTCCCGGCCGGGCTTCTCGATGCGCACGGCGGTGCTGCCGCGGTCGGTGGTCACCTCGAGCCATTTCACCGGCGTGCCGATCGCGCCGGGGCTGGTGCTCAGCCGGAGCAGCCCGGCCTCGATGGGCCGGTCGAGGTCGAGTTGCAGCCATTGCCCGACCGCGGACTCGAGGCCGTTGCTGTGCCAGCCGGTGGTCGGGTCGCCGTCGACGGTGGCCGCCGGCCCGCTGCCGACGGAGGTGCCGCCGAGCTGGGTGGCGTCCGACGCGGAGCTGGACACGCTGATCCGCGCGCCCTCCCACTCGGCGCGCACGAGGTCGGTGTCCGGCACCGGGTAGTCCGGCACGAGGTTGTAGGTGCGCCGCGGGTCGCCGGCGGCGCGGATCGCCGAGCTGTGGTGGTCGACCTGGCCGTAGTCGGTCTCCCGGTCGGTGGGGGTGTCGGTGACGACGACGTCGCCGACGGGCAGGCCGGCCCGGCTCGCGTCGGCCGCGAGCAGCGCGGGGCCGGTGTTCCCCGGCTCGGCGTCGTCGAGCCGCAGCAGAGCCTCGGGACCGCCCTGGACGCGGGGAACGGTCGCCGCGTCCACGGCGTACGGGCCGACCGGCGCGCCGGGCACGTCCACGCGGTAGATCTCGATCGCCCGGTAGGCCGGTCGCAGGTCGGAGTCGGCGGTGAAGCCCTCCTCGAAGTTCCGGGCGATCTCGTTGCCGAACTCGGCGACCCGCACGAGCCCGGGGGAGCCCTCGATCGCCCGGTGCACGAGCACCGGCCGCGCCGACGGCGACGTCTCCGGGTCGAGGTCGTTGCGGATCACCACGTAGCCGATGCCCTGGCCGCGCAGCGTCGCCGCCAGGCCGGGGGTGGGCCGGCCGTCGGCGAGGTGCCGCTGCACCGCGTCCAGGGCCCGGATCGCGCCGGGCGGCACGAGCGGCACGGCGTCGCGGGAGGCCCACGGCGTCGACGCGAGCGGCTGGATCGGCTCGTCGCGGGTCAGGCCCCAGATCTGGCTGCCGAACGGGGCGCCCGGCACGATCAGCGCGCGTTCCCCGCGGGCCGAGGTGTGCTCGTCGAGCCACGCGGCGGTCTCGTGCCAGTATCCGGGTACCTCGTCGTAGGCACCGCGCGGGGCGAGCCGGCCGGTCCACGCGAGCGATGTCGCGAGGGTCAGCGCCACGAGGATCAGGGTGGTGAACGCGACCATGGGCTGGCGTTCGGGGTGGGCGAACGCGGTCCGGGCCTGCCGCCACGGCACCGCGCCGGGCAGCGGTACCCGGCGCAGCAGGTGCGCGAGCCCGAGCACGAGCGGCAACCGCACCAGCGGCTCGAGCTTGTGCACGTTGCGCAGCGGGGCGCCGGCCGAATCCAGGAAGAACCGCACCTGCTCGGCGATCGGCGAGCCGAGTTCACCGACGTACCCGGCGGCCAGCCCGGCGATGCCGGCGAACAGGATCAGCGCCCACCGCCCCCGGGCGGGCATCGACCGCATCGCCAGCCCCGCGAGGCCCGCGGCGGCGAGCAGGCCGGTGACGAGGACCGCCGCGGGCTGGGTGACGAGCACCGCGCCGGCGATGCGCTCGGGGGAGACGAACGGGGTCCAGCTGCCGGTGCCGCGCAGCACCTCCGCCAGCGACGTCCACTGCGTCGTCACCCCGGACGATTCGATGTAGTCCAGGAACGGGGGACTGACCCGGCCGAGCAGCAGCAGCGGCACGATCCACCACAGCACCGCGACGACGCAACTCGGGATCCACCACAGCGTGAACCGCCACCACCGCCGGTTCGGGCGGTGCGCGATCCACCACAGCCCGGCGACGAGGCACGCGGCGACGGTGGCGACGGCGTTGATCGCGCCCATGAGGGCCACCGCGACGGCGGACTGCGCGGCGAGCTGCGGTGCTTCCCGCCGGTGCGGGAGCGCCCGGTCGCCGTCGAGGTAGCGCACGAGCGGCAGCAGCACCCACGGCGCCAGCATCATCGGCAGCGTCTCCGACGAGATGGATCCGAGGGTGGTCAGCACGCGGGGCGAGAGTGCGAACGCCGCCGCGGCGATCAGCCGGGAACCACGGTTGCCGACGCCGAGCGCCTCGGCGAGCCGCACCACGCCCCAGAACCCGGCGAGCAGCAGCAGCGCCCACCACACCCGTTGGGTGATCCACGGGGGGACGTGCAGGAGCTGGCCGACGGCGAAGAAGGAGCCGTGCGGGAAGAAGTAGCCGTACGCCTGGTTCTGGACCTGGCCGAGCGGGGCGAGGCTGCTCCACTGGTGGGCGGCGCGGGTGAGGAACCCGAGGGGGTTCTGGGTCAGGTCGTACTTGGTGTCGGCGACGATCAGGCCGGGGGCCTGCGCGAACGCCAACAGCAGCGACACCACGGCGGCCCCGTACAACCACCGCCTGGAGAGGGGGTCGGCGGACGGTGCCCCACCGGGGTGGGGCACCGCGCCGTGGGAAGTGCGTGAACTCGTCGCGTGGATGGCGCCGTCAGCGGCTGCCGTACTCAACCTGGTTCAGCAGGGAGGAATCGGCGTTGCCGCTGCGGTCGACCTCCGGGCGGGTGTTCTCCTGAACCGCCGCCGTGACCCCGAACACCGCCACGGCGCCGAGGACGGCGCCGATCGCCGCGCTGACCAGGCCCGGGCCCAGGAACTTCGCCATACCCATCTCCCCATCGTCCGTCGTCGGCTTCCGTGTGCAGCCGACATTCGTCGTGCGCGACGGTGCCGGAACCGGTCCGGCGTCGTTGCGCTCCGCGTCAAGGTATCACCCGCACGGGTGCGACTGTGGCCTGCTCCACTCGCGGCGGCCTAGAGGCCGAGCACGCCGAGCAGCGTGCGCAGCTTCGCGGTGGTCTCGTCGAGTTCGGCCTGCGGATCGGACGCCGCGACGATGCCCCCGCCGCCCCACGCGAGGGCCCGCCTGCCGTCGGCGCTGAGCTCGGCGCAGCGGATCGCCACCAGCCAGTCCCCGTCGCCGTCCCCGTCGCACCACCCCACGGCGCCGCCGTAGAAGCGACGGTCGCCCTCCGTGCTGCGGATCGCCGCGAGTGCGGCCTCGGTGGGCGTGCCGGCCACGGCCGGGGTCGGGTGCAGTGCCGCTGCCAGCGTCAGGGCGTCCGTGCGGGGGTCGCGCAGGGTGGCGGTGATCGGGGTGGCCAGGTGCCACACGTCGCTCGTGGCGGTCAGCACGGGCGTGCCCGGGATCTCCAGTTCGCTGCACAGCGGGGTCAGGCGGGAGCGGATCCAGTCGATGACGAACGCGTGCTCGGCGAGGTTCTTCGCCGAGGCGAGCAGCTGCCGGCCCGCCTCACGGTCGGCGCCGGGGTCGGCGCAGCGGGCGGCGGTGCCCGCGAGCGGACGGCACGTGACGGCGTCGCCGCGGCGGCTGACCAGCAGTTCGGGCGTCGCGCCGACCAGGGTGTGGCCGCGGTACCGCTCGCCGGCGGCGCTCAGGTCCGCCGCGTAGACGTGGGCGGTGGGGTGGCGCTCGGCCATCCGGGCCGCGAGAGCGAGCGGGTCGACGGGCGTCTCGGAGACGAGCGTGACCGAGCGCGCGGCGACGACCTTGTCGAATTCGCCGCGGCCGAGCCGGTCGCGCAGCGCCGCGACCCGCGCGACGTGCTGCTGCGGCGCCGGGGTCTGCGCGGCGATCCGCACCGCCGGCAGGGCGGGCAGGGCGTCCGGTGGCTGCCACGCCGCGTCGGTCACGTCGGCGGTCTCCGGCTGGGTCAGCGCGGCGGGGCGCTCGGGATCGAAGGGCAGCGCGCCCACGATCAGGTCGGCCTCGCCGCGGCGCAACGCGAAAGAGGCCTCGGCGACGTCGGTGAACCGGCGGCGCGTCCCGGTGGTGTGCACGGTGCGATCGGCGCGGGAGAGCAGGAAACCGTCCATGGTGGGTCGACGATATCCCCCGCCCGCGCCCGGTACGCGCCGCGGCTAGCGCCCCGGGGGGACGATCAGCACGGGCCGATGGCTGTGGCGCAGCACGTGGTCGGCCACCGACGACTGCAGCAGCGAGCGCAGGCCCGTGGTGCCGCGGGTGCCGGTGACGATGATGTCGACGTTCAGCTCGTCGGCAGCCTCGACGATCGCGGTCCACACGGCACTGACCACCTCGAGGGTTCGGCCCTCCGCGGCGAGGCCGGCGGAGCGGGCGAGTTCGAGTCCCTCCGCGTTGATCACCTTCGCGTCGGTGAGGGCCACGTCCTCGGTTTCCTCGTCGGGTACCCACTCCGGCTGCATCACCCCCGACAGCCCGGACATGCGGGCGGCCTGACGGACCATCGGTTCCCAGGCCGTGACGACGACGGCGCGGCACGAGGCGAGGAATCGCCCCGCATACCGCACGGCCCGCTTGGCGTTCTCGGAGCCGTCGTAGGCGATGAGGATGAGATCTGCGGGCATCACGCGTCCCCTGCTGTCGTGGCGGTCCTTGGGGGGCACTTTACCCGTCGCCGCGGGTCGTCGGGGCAGGCGCGGCGGTGGTCGGCTACCGTCGGTGGCCATGCGGATCCGTCACACCCTCACCGTCGCGGTCGCGGCTGTCCTCGCCGTCGCCGGGTGCGGGGGACAGGACGCGCCCCGGACCCCGGAGCCCACGGCCGCCGCGACGTCGCAGGCCACGTCGACCGTCGCACAGTCGCCGTCGCCCGCCCCGATGGCGACCGCGTCACCCGCACCGTCCTGCGGCGACGAGCTGCTCGCGTCGCTGACGGTGCGGCAGCGGCTCGCCCAGCTGCTCAACGTCGGTGTCACCGGCACCGCCGACGCCCTCGAGGCGGTGCGGTCCGAACAGATCGGCGGGATCTTCGTCGGCAGCTGGACCGACGTGTCGATGCTGGCCAACCGGGAGATCCCGCAGGTGGTGGCGGCGAGCCGGTTGCCGCTGATGGTCACCATCGACGAGGAGGGCGGCCGGGTCTCGCGCGTGGGGGCGCTGTTCGGTCCCGATCCGTCGGCGCGGGTGACGGCGCAGACGATGACCGTCGAGGAGACGTACCGGATGGCGCTCGAGCGGGGCCGCGAGCTCCGCGAGCTGGGCGTCACCGTCGACTTCGCGCCGGACGTGGACGTGAGCAGCCAGCCGGACGACTCGGTGATCGGCGACCGCTCCTTCTCCGACGATCCGCAGGTGGTGGTGCAGTACGCCGGCGCCTATGCGCGGGGCCTGCGCGACGCGGGAATCCTGCCGGTGCTCAAGCACTTCCCGGGCCACGGTTCGGCGTCGGGCGACTCGCACACCGGTGCGGTCACCGCGCCGCCGCTCGACCAGCTGCAGCAGGTGGACCTGGTGCCGTACCGGGAGCTCGTGGATTCCGGGGTCGCGGTGATGCTCGGGCACCTCGACGTGCCGGGGCTGACCGAGGGACTGCCGGCGAGCATCAGCCCGCAGGCGGTGCAGTTGCTGCGGTCCGGAACCGGTTACGGTGCCCCGCCGTTCGACGGGGTGGTCTTCACCGACGACCTGTCGGGCATGCGGGCCATCACCGACACGTACGACATCACCGAAGCGGTGCAGGCGGCGCTCGCCGCCGGGGTGGACCAGGCGTTGTGGCTGACCACCGACGACGTCCCGCGGGTGCTCGACCATCTCGAACAGGCCGTGGCGACGGGAGCGCTGCCGGCCGCGCGGGTGGACGACGCGGTGCGCACCGTCGCGCGCGCCAAGGGCGCGCTGGACTGCTGAATCGGCGTCGGAAACCAGCTCCTTACTCTAGAGTAAGGAGCTGGGAGCATCGGGACTTGGAGGAGACATGGCCGGCGGTACCAAGCGACTGCCTCGCGCGGTGCGGGAACAGCAGATGCTGGACGCCGCCGTGGAGGTTTTCTCCGAGAACGGGTTTCACAATACCTCGATGGACGCCATCGCGGCCCGGGCCCAGATCTCCAAGCCGATGCTCTACCTGTACTACGGCTCGAAGGACGAACTGTTCGCCGCGTGCATCAGCCGGGAGGGGCAGCGGTTCGTCGAGGCCCTGACGCCCGCCGGTGATCCCGGGCTCACGCCGCGCGATCAGCTGCGGGTGGCGCTCGAGTCGTTCCTCGGATTCGTCGACGCCCACCGCAACTCGTGGATGGTGCTCTACCGCCAGGCGATGTCCCAGCAGGCGTTCGCCGGGCAGGTGCGCAGCAGCCGGGACCGGCTCATCGAGCTCACCGCGCACCTGCTCGAATCGAGCACGCGCGACCCGGAGCCGGGAACCGACTTCGCCATCATGGCCGTTGCGCTCGTCGGCGCCGGTGAGGCCGTCGCCGACCGCATCGCCGGCGGCGAGATCGACGTGGAGAAGGCCGCCGATCTGCTCGAGAACCTGGCCTGGCGCGGTCTGGCTGGTAAGAAGCGCACCGACCACCAAGGCTGAGCGGCCCGCTACAGCGATGCCGGCGTGGCCGCCGCGCGCCGACCCGCGACGTCGCCCAGTGCGACGGACTCGTCCGCGAGCGCGCCGCGATCGACCGCCGCGCCGGCGGCAACGAGCTGCCGCACGATGCGGATGTCCTTCGGGCGGCCGAGGGCGATCGCCCCCACCAGCCGGTCGCCGCGCAGCGCGAGGGCCGTGAAGTCCCGGCCCTCGATCGACCCGCGCACCACGTAGTCGTCGTCGTGGCGGGACCAGCCGGCGAACTGCAGGTTGTGCCCGTACTGGTTGGACCAGCCCCACGGCACCTCCGCGGCGCCGAGCGGCTGCCCGAGGACGGACTTCGCGGCGGCGATGCCCTGGGCCCGTGCGCTGTTCCAGTTCTCCGTGCGGTGCCGGCCGCCGAGCACCGGGTTGGGCTGCTCGATCGCGTCGCCCGCGGCGTAGACCCCGGCGGCGGAGGTGCGGTAGGCCTCGTCGACGACGATGCCGTCGCCGACGGTCAGCCCGGCCGCGCGGGCGAGCGCGGTGTCCGGCACCGAGCCCACCGCGACGAGGGCGGCGCCGGCCGTCCAGGCGCGCCCGTCCTCGGCGGTGGCATGCACCCCGTCGTCGTCGCCGGTGAGGGAGCGCAGCGCGACGCCGGTGTGGACGGGCACGTCGCGTTCGGCGTGCAGGCCGACGTACATCTCGGCGACGGCGGGCGGCACGATGCGGGCGAGCGGCGACGGCGCGCTCTCGAGCACGGTGACCTCGGCTCCCAGTTCCCTTGCGGTGGAAGCGACTTCGCAGCCGATCAGGCCGGCGCCGACGACGAGGAGCGAACGGTGCGCCTCGATCGCGGCCCGCAGCGGGGCGACGTTCTCGGCCGTGCGCAGGCTCAGCACCCTGTCCCCGCCGTCGTGGTCCAGGTGGCGGGCACGGGCGCCCGTCGCCAGGATCACCGCGTCGTAGTCGAGAATCTCGTTGTCCCACAGCCGGAGCCGGTGACGCCGTGGGTCGAGTTCGACGACGCGGGTCTCGGTGCGCAGGTCGATGTCGTGGTCGGCCCAGTAGCCGGCCGGTTCGAGCTGTGCCCGCTCCGCGGTGATGCTGCCGGCGAGCAGATCCTTCGACAGCACCGGCCGCCGGTAGGGCAGCGCGGCCTCCTCGCCGATCAGCACGACACGTCCGGCGAAGCCCTCCTTGCGCAGGGTCTGTGCGGCTGTCGCGCCGGCCACCCCGGTGCCGACGACGACGATCGTCTCGGTCATGTCCGGCTGACCTCGACCATCTCGAAATCGGACTTGGCGGCGCCGCAGTCCGGGCAGGACCAGTCGTCGGGGATCTCGTCCCATCGGGTGCCGGGGGCGATGCCGTCCTCCGGCCAGCCCTCGGCCTCGTCGTATTCGAATCCGCACTGCAGGCAACGGAAGAGCTTGTAGTTCGTGGTCATGTCAGCGTCCTTCGAAGTCGATCTTCTCGCGGACCCCGCAGTCGGGGCAGCACCAGTCGTCGGGAATCGCGTCCCAGGGTGTGCCGGCGGGGAAACCCTCGCGGGGCGCGCCTGCGGTCTCGTCGTAGACGTAGTTGCACACCGGGCACTCGTAGGCGGCCATCACTGCGCCCCGTACTCGGCGAGGACCTTGCCGCGCTTGCTCGGCTGGATGTTGGCGCGGGTGATGTCGCCGTCGTAGTGCTCGACGACGCGGTGGTCCATCACCTTGCGCCACAGCGGCGGGATGTAGGCGAGCCCGATCATGCTCGCGTAGCCGCTGGGCAGGTTGGGGGCGCCGTCCATGCTCCGCAGGGTCTGGTAGCGGCGGGTCGGGTTCGCGTGGTGATCGCTGTGCCGCTGCAGGTGGTACAGGAAGATGTTGGTGACGATGTGGTCGGAGTTCCAGCTGTGCGCGGGGGTGCAGCGCTCGTACCGGCCGGTGGCGGTCTTCTGCCGCAGCAGCCCGTAGTGCTCGAGGTAGTTCACCGTCTCGAGCAGGGAGAAGCCGTAGACGGCCTGCAGGATCAGGAACGGGATGATCACCGGGCCGAACACCGCGACGAGCACACCGAACAGGACCACCGACATCGCCCACGCGTTGAGGACGTCGTTACGCAGGGTCCACGGGCTCTTGCCGAGGCGCTGCAGGCGGGTCTTCTCGAGTTCCCACGAGGACTTCAGGCTGCCCCACACGCTGCGCGGCAGGAACGTCCAGAACGATTCGCCGAAGCGGGCCGAAGCCGGGTCCTCCGGGGTCGACACCCGCACGTGGTGGCCGCGGTTGTGCTCGATGTAGAAGTGGCCGTAAAAGGTCTGGGCCAGGGTGATCTTCGACAGCCACCGTTCGAGGTCGTCCTTCTTGTGGCCGAGCTCGTGGGCGGTGTTGATCCCGACACCACCCATCACGCCGACGCTGAACGCCAGACCGATCTTCGAGATCAGCCCCAGGCCGCCGTCGATCCCCAGCCAGGACAGGTTCCCGGTCGACCACAGGTAGCAGGCGAAGACGAGACTGGCCAGCTGGAACGGGATGTAGGCGTAGGTGCAGTACCGGTAGTACTTGTCGTTCTCGAGCATCTCCATCACCTCGTCCGGCGGGTTCTGCCCGTCGGGGCCGAAGAACCGGTCGAGGATCGGCAGCAGCACGTACACCAGAAGGGGACCGATCCACCACCACATCGGCGAGACCGCGGTCCAGCCGAGTTGGTTGAATCCCCAGATCAGTGCGGTCGCGAGGAAGATCGCCGTGGGCGGGATCAGCCCCATGAGCCACAGATACCGCTTGCGATCGCGCCACTGTTCCACCGGCGCCTGCGCGTACCGCCCGATGTCCGACGTCGTCACCGTTCGACCTCCCTGTCCCGTGAAGCGTCCAGTTCGAGGAGCCGGTATGAGCCAGCTCACTGTGATGTGGACAGTACAGGACATTTGGTCTCAGCGGTAGACAAAATATCGTAATTTGTAAAACGCTCGTCGCGCCGGCGGGGTTGTCCGTTTCCGCCGTCGACGCCGACTCCTTTACAGGCGGGGGTTGTGCGGCTAATCTACAACCAAATGGTTGTAGATCGGATTCGTGAAGACGCGGTGGACGAGCTGTTCCACGCCCTGGCGGACGCCACCCGACGGGACATCCTGCATCGCTGCGCGCGGACCGCGGCGTCGGTCTCGCGGCTGGCCGAGGCCTATCCCATGAGCTTTGCCGCGGTGCAGAAGCACGTGGCGGTACTCGAACGGGCCGGCCTCGTCAGGAAGGAACGACGCGGACGGGAGCAACTCGTGCACACCGACCCGGACGCGATCGACACGGCCCGGCGGGTGCTCGACCAGCTCGAGGGCGCCTGGCGGGAACGAGTGGATCGGATGTCGGCCCTGCTCACCGAGGAACCGGATCCGGCCCGGAACGACCCGAGGAAAGGACGACAACGATGAGCGTGACCAGCGTCGAGAAGGACTTCGACAGCCTGACCCTGACCTTGATCGCCGACTTCCGCGCACCGCTCGAACGGGTGTGGCAGTTGTGGGCCGACCCCCGGCAGCTGGAGCGGTGGTGGGGACCGCCGACCCACCCGGCGACCGTGGAGCAGCACGATCTGGTCCCGGGTGGCACCGTCACCTACTTCATGACCGGTCCCGAGGGGGACAAGTACCGCGGCTGGTGGAACGTCACCGCGGTCGCGCCGCCCGAGTCCCTGGAATTCAGCGACGGGTTCGCCGACGAGGACGGGACGCCGAACCTCGAGATGCCGACCACCACGGTGCGGATGCAGCTCGTCGAGCACGAGGGCGGCACCCGGATGCGGATTCTTTCCGCGTTCGCGTCCCGGGAACAGATGGAGCAACTGGCCGGCATGGGTATGGAAGAAGGGCTGCGGCTCGCCGTCGGTCAGATGGACGCTCTGCTCGCCGGCTGATCCGCCGAGCGCGCCCCGCCCCCGCCCCCGCCCCCGCCCGAGCGAATGTATCGTTGATCTCCTCAGTGAGAGTGGACGATACATTCGCTCGGAGCGATTGCGGCGCAGCAGCTCTCAGCGCAGGGTGGCGGTGAGGTGCGGGTAGCCCTTCTTCGGGTGGCGCAGCGCCAGGTCCCAGCCGTCGGCGGCGCGTGCGGCGTAGAGGTTCACGGTCGCGGGCAACAGGACCGGCTTGCCGAACCGGACCGAGTACGTCGCGCGCGACGGGATGCGGCCCTCCACGGCCCGCAGCGCCGCGGCCGCGCTCCACATGCCGTGCGCGATGGGCTTCGGGAACCCGAACGCCTTGGCGCCGAGCCGGGAGACGTGGATCGGGTTGCGGTCACCCGAGACCGATGCGTAGCGGTCGATCGTCTTCTGGTCCACCCGCAGCGTCGACGTCGGCACCGGAGGGATCTCCTCGGCCTTCGGTTCGGGCTTCGGCTGATCCGACAGCGAGGTGCGCTGCTGGTGCAGGAACGACGACGTCTGCCGCCACACCAGCTCCCGGCCGACGCTGATCTCGCTCACCAGGTCGACGAGCAGGCCCTTGCGGTGCTCCCGCAGGTTCTCGGCATGCACCCTCAGATCCAGCGGCTCGGTCACGGACACGGGCCGCACCTGCTCGATCACGTTCTCGGCATGGACGGAACCGACGGCGGCGAAGGGAAAGCCCTTCGACACCATCAGCTTCATCACGACGGGGAACGTCAGCGTGAACGGGTACGTCAGCGGGAGCGTGTCGCCGAAGCGCAGTCCGCACACCTTCGTGTACTCGGCCAGGTTGTCCGGGTCGACGCGCAGGCCGCGCAGTACGAGGGTGTCGTCGGGCAGGCGGTCGCCCGAGGCGCCCACGACGGGCAGCGCCGAGAGCGCCGCCCGCGCGTAGACGTCGAGAGTCGAAGGGCGCGAGGAGAGTTCGACGACAGCCATCACGCCCCCAGCATGGACTGGCCGCACACGCGCACGACCTGGCCGGTGACCGCGCTCGACGCCGGGTTGGCGAACCAGGCGACGGTCTCGGCGACGTCGACGGTCTGCCCGCCCTGCTGCAGCGAACTCATGAGGCGACCGGCCTCGCGGGTGGCCACCGGGATCGCTGCGGTCATGGCCGTCTCGATGAAGCCGGGTGCGACGGCGTTGATGGTGATGTTCTTCTCGGCCAGCACGGGCGCGGTGGCCTGCACCATCCCGATGACACCCGCCTTGGACGCGCCGTAGTTGGTCTGGCCGCGGTTGCCGGCGATGCCGGCGATCGACGACACGTCGACCACGCGGCCGCCCTCCTTCAGCGCGCCCTTCTCGACCAGCTTCTCGGTGATCTTCTGGGGGGCGAGCAGATTCACGGCCATGACGGCGTTCCACCGCGCGGCGTCCATGTTGGCGAGCAGCTTGTCGCGGGTGATGCCGGCGTTGTGGACGATGATGTCGGCGCCGTCGTGCCGCTCGAGCAGGTACTCGGCGAGCCTGTCGCCCGCGTCCGGGGCGGTGACGTCCAGGGCGAGGGAGACGCCGCCGACCTTGTTCGCGGTCTGCGACAGGGCGTCGCCGGCCGCGGGGATGTCCGCGCAGACGACGTGCGCGCCGTCGCGGGCGAGTACCTCGGCGATCGTGGCGCCGATGCCGCGGGCCGCGCCGGTGACGACGGCGACCTTCCCGGCGAGCGGGCGCTCCCACGACTCGGGGGCCTTCGCGTCGCCGGCACCGACGCGGATCACCTGGCCGGAGACGAACGCGGACTTCGCGGACAGCAGGAAGCGCAGCGTGGATTCGAGGCCGGCCAGGCCGGTGGCGGCATCGGGGGAGATGTACACCAGCTGGGCCGTCGCGCCGCGGCGCAGTTCCTTGCCGACGCTGCGGGTGAAGCCTTCGAGCGCGCGCTGGGCGATGCGCTCGTCCACGGAGGAGGCTTCCTCCGGGGTGGTGCCGAGCACCACGACGCGCCCGCTCGGGCCGAGCCCCTTGATCGCGGGCTGGAAGAAGGTGAACAGCTGCTCGAGGCCCGCGACGTCCGTGATGCCGGTGGCGTCGAAGACGAGCGCCCCGTACGCGGTGTCGGCGGGATCGGCGAACGGGTAGTCGGACAGCAGAGTGCGGATCGGTTCGACGAGGCGGCCGTTGCCCCCGACGAGCAGCGGGCCGGCCAGCGGCGGCTGACCCGGCTCGTACCGGCGCAGCTTCTCCGGCTTCGGCAGGCCGAACTGCTTGGCGAGGAATGCTCCGGGCGCGGACCCGATCAACTGGGCGTAGAGGCCGGGGGCGCTCTTGGTTTCAGCCACGATTCCACCTTCTCTGGTTCGGACGTCGGTATTGTCGGGAGGGGCCGACGGTGTGGTGTCGACAACGAACTTACTCGCGAGTAAGAATAGTAGCCAGAGTCTGTATCCACCAGCATCCCGGGAGACGTCAGTGACCACCACCGCTCGTTCCACGCAGCTGCGCCGTGTCGCAATCCTCGGCGGCAACCGGATCCCCTTCGCCCGGTCGGACCGCACGTACGCCCGCGCGTCGAACCAGGACATGTTCACCGCCACGCTCGACGGGCTGGTGAGCCGGTTCAACCTCCAGGGCGAGCGGCTCGGTGCCGTCGTCGGCGGGGCCGTCCTCAAGCACAGCCGCGACTTCAACCTGATCCGCGAGTGCGTACTCGGCAGCGCGCTGAACCCGCACACCCCCGCCTGGGACCTGCAGCAGGCCTGCGGCACCGGCCTGCAGTCGATCATCTCCGTCGGTGACGCCGTCGCCGCCGGCCGCATCGAGGCCGGCATCGGCGGCGGTGTCGACACCACCTCCGATGCCCCCATCGGCGTCAACAACGAGCTGCGCGAGTTCCTGCTCTCCCTCAACCGGGCCCGCTCGACCGGCGACCGCGTCAAGCTGCTCGGCCAGGTCCGGCCGTCGATGCTCGGCATCGAGATCCCCCGCAACGGCGAGCCCCGCACCGGACTGTCGATGGGCGAGCACGCGGCGATCACCGCCAAGGAGTTCGGCATCGCCCGGGAGGCTCAGGACGAGCTGGCCGCCGCGAGCCACCGCAACATGGCCGCCGCCTACGACCGTGGCTTCTTCGACGACCTCGTCACCCCGTTCCTCGGCCTCACCCGCGACGACAACCTGCGCCCGGACTCGACGGTCGAGAAGCTCTCCGGCCTGAAGCCGGTGTTCGGCGTCGAGCTCGGCGGCGCCACCATGACCGCGGGCAATTCGACCCCGCTCACCGACGGTGCGTCGGCGGCGCTGCTGTCCTCGGAGGAGTGGGCTGCGGAGCGCAGGCTGCCCGTGCTCGCCTACCTCGTGGACTCGGAGACCGCGGCGGTCGACTACGTCCACGGTGGCGACGGCCTGCTCATGGCCCCCACCTACGCGATCCCGCGGCTGCTGAAGCGCAACGGCCTGACGCTGCAGGACTTCGACTTCTACGAGATCCACGAGGCGTTCGCCTCCGTCGTCCTGGCCACGCTCCAGGCGTTCGAGTCGGAGGAGTACTGCAAGGGCCGGCTCGGTCTGGATGCTCCGCTCGGGTCCATCGACCGCAGCAAGCTCAACGTCAACGGCTCGTCGCTGGCGGCCGGGCACCCGTTCGCCGCGACGGGTGGCCGCATCGTCGCGTCCCTGGCGAAGATGCTGCATGAGAAGCGGCAGGAGACCGGCAAGCCCGTGCGGGGCCTCATCTCGATCTGCGCCGCAGGTGGGCAGGGTGTGACCGCCATCCTCGAGGCCTGAGCCGACCCCGGCGGCCCCGTCCGGAAAAAATCCCGGAAGTCTGTAACGCCCCGGCGGGGCCGCCGATAAACCAGTCGACCTCGCGTTGCTGCCTGACCCCCGACCTGGCGGCAACGCGAGGTCTTTCGCTTGTCCGCGGGGGCTCGGACCGCCCATCGGCTCGGGGGCGCCGGGAACCCGACATTAGGCTGGATACCGAGTGGTGCGCCCGATCCGGGGCGCACCCCGGTGAAAGGACATGGGTGAGCGGCAAGAGCGGGACGAACGACCCCGAGGACGGCCAGGACGAGGTTCGGTCCGCCGTCCCCGAGCCGGAGGCGACGCCCCAGGACGCCGCCGGCAACCGGACGGAGGCCGTCCCCGTGGCGAGCGCCGAGCCCACCCCGCCCCCGCAGCCCGTCGCCGGCGACGTTGCCGGGGCACCCGAGCAGGTCCCGGACGCCGAGCCGGAACCGCCGGCGGACGCCGACGTGCCGCCCTGGGAGGCGCCCACTGCCGTGCTGCCCGTCGTCGCGCCGGCGTCCGGCCGCACCGACGCCGAGGTCGAGACCGAGGTCATCCCCACCCTGTCGGACGACGCCTCCCGGGAGCCGGCCACCGAGCAGGAAGCGGCCCCTCGGCCGGCGACCGTACCTCCCGAGTCCGGCACCCCGGCCGGACCGCCCCCGGCCGAGCCACCACCGCCCGGACCGCCACCGGCCGAGCCGGCGCAGGCCGGACCCGGACGCGACGGCGGTCCGCCCTGGCGTCGCATCGCGCTGGTGGTCGGCGGCGTCGCCGCCGTGCTCGCCGCCCTCTACGTCGGCGACCTCGCCGTCTCGTCGGGCAACGTGCCGCGCGGCGTCACCGTCGCCGGCATCGAGATCGGCGGGCGGTCGGTCGCGGAGGCGGAACAGATCCTGCGGACCGAACTCGGGCCACGCGTCGACGAGCCCGTGACCGTCACGGCGGGCGACGTGACCGCGCAGATCGTGCCGGCGCAGGCGGGTCTGGACGTCGACTGGGAGCACACCCTCGACCGCATCGGATCGCAGCCGCTCGACCCGATCACCCGCGTGACGTCGTTCTTCGGCGGCGGCAACGAGATCGGCGTCGTGTCGACGCGCGACGACGCCGCGCTGTCGGCGGCGATCGGCGGCGTCCGCGCGGTCGCCGACCGGCCGCCACGGGAGGGCAACCTCGTGTTCGACGGGGCGACCCCGGTGCCCGTGCCGCCGCTGCCCGGGCAGACGCTCGATGCGGAAGCCTCCGCAGACCTGTTCGCCGAACGCTGGGCGTTCGGCGACGTCGCGTTCCCCGTCGAGACGGTCGAGGTGACGGTCACGCCCGAGGGACTCGAACGCGCACTGCGAGACGTCGCGGACCCCGCCGTCGCAGCCGACGTGACGGTGCGCGGTCGCGACGGGGCCGTCGCGACCCTGCCCAGCGACCGTGTCGGCGCCGTGCTGACCTTCGTGCCCGACGGCAACGGGGGACTGACCCCGCAGTACGGGATCGAGGCCGCGACCGAGATCCTCCGGCCGCAACTGGCCGCGACCGAGGTGGAGCCGAAAGACGCCCGGATCGTGCTCGAGGGCGGGGGCCCGACGGTGATCCCGTCGGTCGACGGCGAGCTCGTCGATTGGGCGGTCAGCCTCGAATCGCTGCCGCAGCTGCTGGCCGCGCCGGGGGAGCGGGTGACCGACGCCGTGTACAAGCCGGTCGCTCCCAAGCTGACCACGGAGGCCGCCGAGAAGCTGGGCATCCGCGAGGTGATCGGCGAGTTCACCACCGGGGGCTTCGAGTACGCCTCGGGCGTGAACATCCGCCTGGCGGCCTCGGAGATCAACGGTGCGCTGGTCAAGCCGGGGGAGACGTTCTCGCTCAACGGCTACACCGGCCCGCGCGGCGCGGCGCAGGGGTACGTCGAGTCCGGCATCATCAACAACGGGCGCCCATCCAAAGCGGTGGGCGGCGGCATCAGCCAGCTCGCGACCACCCTGTACAACGCGACGTACTTCGCAGGCATGGAAGACGTCGAGCACACCGAGCACAGCTACTACATCTCCCGGTATCCGGCGGCCCGGGAGGCGACGGTCTTCGAGGGCGCGATCGACCTGAAGTTCCGCAATCCGTTCGACACCGGGGTGCTGATCCAGGCGATCGGCACGTCGTCGGACATCACGGTGCGGATCTGGGGCACCAAGACCGTGGACGTCGAATCCGTGACCGGTTCCCGCACGAACTTCACGGCGCCGAACACGATCACCCTGCCGGCCGGGCCGGGGTGCATCCCGTCGAGCGGCGCGCAGGGTTTCACCGTGAGCGACACCCGCATCATCACCGACGCGGCCACCGGCCGGCAGATCTCGAGCACCACCCGCACGGTCCGCTACGACCCGGTGCCCGTGGTGCGCTGCGTCAGCGCCGAGCCGGAGCCCGCGCCGGAGGCGGCACCGGCCGCGCCGTCGCAGCCGACGCCCGGGGAGGCGGAGACGCCCGGAGGCGGCGCGGAGGCACCCGCCGGCGCGCGACCGGCCGTGACGACGACCCCGCAGCCCGCCCCGAGCACCCCGGACGAATCCGGGGATGCGCCGGCCGCGGCCCCCGCGGGAACGTCGCAGACCGGCACGCCGTAGCGGCGGAACCAGCCTGCACACGACTGTGCCCTCCCGTTACGAAACGGGAGGGCACAGTCCTGTGTACTACCTACTCACTCGGATCCGGGCCGAGCCGGGCCGAGCCGGGCCGGGCCGAGCCGGGCCGGGCCGGGCCGGGCCGAGCGAATGTATCGTTCAGCTCCTCAGCGGTAGCGGACGATACATTCGCTCACCTGCCACGGCCACCTGCCACGGCCACCTGCCACGGCTCAGAAGGCCGCTTCGTCGAGCTCCATGATGTCGAGGTCGACGTTCGCGACGATGCCGCGCACGGCGGTCAGCTCGGGCAGGACGTTCTTGGCGAAGAAGCCGGCGATGGCGACCTTGCCTTCGTAGAACGCCTTGTCCTTGGCGTCCGGGCCGGCGTCGAGGGCCGCGAGGGCGATCTCGGCCTGCTCGAGCAGGCGCCAGCCGATGAGCAGGTCACCGAAGGCGAGCAGGAACCGCACCGAGCCCAGACCCACCTTGTACAGCTCGGTCGGCTGTTCCTGGGCGCCCATGAGGAAGCCGGTCAGGGTGGCGGTCATGGCCTGGACGTCCTCGAGGGCCGTGGCGAGCAGGGCCCGCTCGGACTTGAGGCGCTCGTCGGCGCTGTCGGAGGCGAGGAACTTCTGGATCTGGCCGGTGAGGTGGGCGAGGGCGACGCCGCGGTCGCGGGCGATCTTGCGGAAGAAGAAGTCCTGCGCCTGGATGGCGGTGGTGCCCTCGTAGAGGGAGTCGATCTTCGCGTCGCGGATGTACTGCTCGATCGGGTAGTCCTGCAGGAAGCCGGAGCCGCCGAGGGTCTGCAGCGAGTCGGTCAGGTACTGGTAGGCGCGCTCGGAGCCGACGCCCTTGACGATGGGCAGCAGCAGGTCGTTGACGCGGTGCGCCAGCTCGTGGTCGGCGCCGGAGATCTGCTCGGCGACGACGTCGTCCTGGTGGGCGGCGGTGTAGAGGTAGACCGCGCGCAGACCCTCGGCGTAGGCCTTCTGCATGGCCAGGGCGCGCCGCACGTCCGGGTGGTGGGTGATGGTGACCCGGGGGGCGGTCTTGTCGGTCATCTGGGTCAGATCGGCGCCCTGGACGCGTTCCTTGGCGTAGGCCAGGGCGTTGAGGTAGCCGGTGGAGAGGGTCGCGATGGCCTTGGTGCCCACCATCATGCGGGCGTGCTCGATGACGTCGAACATCTGGGCGATGCCGTTGTGGACCTCGCCGACGAGCCAGCCCTGGGCGGGCACGCCGTGGCCGCCGAAGGTGACCTCGCAGGTGGCGGACGCCTTCAGGCCCATCTTGTGCTCGACGTTGGTGACGAACACACCGTTGCGCTCGCCCATCTCGTTCTTCTCGAAGTCGAAGTGGAACTTCGGGACGAAGAACAGCGACAGGCCCTTGGTGCCGGGGCCGGCGCCCTCGGGGCGTGCGAGGACTAGGTGGAAGATGTTTTCGAACAGATCGTCGGAGTCGGCGGAGGTGATGAACCGCTTGACGCCCTCGATGTGCCAGGAGCCGTCGTCCTGCTTGATCGCCTTGGTGCGGCCGGCGCCGACGTCGGAACCGGCATCGGGCTCGGTCAGGACCATGGTGGCGCCCCAGCCGCGTTCGACGATGGTCGCGGCCCACTTCTTCTGCTCGTCGGTGCCGTTGGCGTGGAGCACGCCGGCGAAGGACGGACCGGCGGCGTACATGAAGGCGGCCGGCTGGGCGCCGAGCATCATCTCGTTGACGGCCCAGCTCAGGGCGCGCGGCGCCGGCGTTCCGCCGATCTCCTCCTCGAGGCCCATGGACCAGTAGCCGGCCTCGTACCAGGAGTTGAACGCCTTCTTGAAGCCTTCGGGCAGCGAGACCGAGTGGGTCTCGGGATCGAAGACCGGGGGGGTGCGGTCGGTTTCGGCGAACGACTCCGCCGCGGGGCCCTCGGTGAGGGTCTTCACCTCGGACAGAATGCCACGAGAGGTCTCCTCGTCGAGGTCACCGAACTTCCCGGCCTCGAGGAGCGTCTGAATCTTCAGCACCTCGAAGAGGTTGAACTCCAGATCCCGGAGGTTGCTCTTGTAATGGCCCATGTCTGCGCTACTCCCAGTGAGATGGTGCGGTCAAGCAGTGTTCGAGTACCGCCCAAGTTATTACTCGTCGGTAACATCCGCCTATGTTACCCGCCGGGCAACTAACTGCCAAGGGTCGGTTTGCGTGCCACGACCAGTGCGTCGATCGCCATTCCTGCGTCCGTTTCCCGCATTCTCCGCTCGGCGGTCCGGATATCCAGACGGTCGTGCATTTCCTCGGCGAGATCCGTTGGTGTGTAGAGGATCTCGGGATCGCGAGGACCTCCGACGCCCTCGGTGGGATTGGTCGAATCGTGCCCCAGAAATATGAGGATTCCGTCAGGTTTCAGGGCCGCGATCACATTGTCGATCAATGCTCGTCGCTGTGGCGGAGGGAAATGGAGATAGGCGGAGAGGACGAGATCATATTCGGCGTCGAAGGTGACCTCGGTCACGTCGGCGCACGCGTACGTCAGGCGCTCACGCACCCGTCGCGGCGCCTGCGCAGCGATCGCCCGGGCCTTGTCCACCGCCACCCGGGAGAAGTCGACGCCGGTCACCTCCCAGCCGCGCGTGGCCAGCCAGAGCGAGTGCCGGCCCTCGCCGCACCCCAGATCCAGTGCCCGGCCGTGCGGCAGCGACGTCGCGAACTCGACGATCACCGGGTTCGGCGGCGATCCCCACACCGTCTCGCTCTCCGCATACCGCGCATCCCACTCCTGTGCGTCCATGGACGCACGGTAGCCCGGACGCCGCGCCGGTCAGGGGTGGAGCGTGGTACGCAGCAGCAGCACGTTGTAGTTCTGGTGCACGGTCGTGAGGAAGTACAGGTCCGGACCCGACGACCACGGGTGGATGTACGCGCCGTACGCCGTCGGCAGCTCCCGGGTGTCGACGACGACCTCCGGCGCGCTCCACGGGCCGGTGGGCGACGGGGCGCGGCGCAGCACCACGGAGTTGTGGCCGTCGGTGGTCAGCAGCACGAACTGCCCGAGGTAGTCGTTCCACTGCACCGACAGCTCGGCCGCGCCGCCCGCCATCACCGGGCGGGCCGCATTCACGTCGCGCACCCACGCGCCGCCGTCCCAGTACTCGTACGCCGCGAGATCGAGCATCTGCAGTTCCGGCACGCGCGCCAGGTGCACCAGGCCGCCGCGGCCGGGCGGCGTTCCGTACTGATAGACGAACCCGCCGTGCCGGACGAAGGCGCCCATCTGAAAGTTCCGGTTCCCGCCGACGCTCGGCCGCTCGGTCTGCGGCGCCACCGTCCAGTTCTCCCCGTTGTCGTGGGAGAAGGCCAGCCCCGAGAAGTTGGTCTCCCACGAGCCGGCCTGCCCCCAGTTCTTCACCGACATCAAGCTCAGGAACTGGGTGTCGCCGACGGCGATCCCTGCGGTGGGGATCCGGCTGATCTCCACGAACGGGATCTTCGGGCTCGGTACGAGTTCCTTCGCCTGACCGAAGAAGTCACGGGCCGCGCTGTCGAACGTCATTCCGTCCGTGAGGTTGCGGTCCGAGCTGCGGAACAGCGCGCTGCTGCGCCAGGCCCAGATGCTGCCCGAGAGAAGGTTGGGCAGCCCGAGGCCCGCCGTGTCGCCGAACGCGGTCAGCACCTGGCCGCGGCCGTTGTCCCACATGACGCCGAGGTCGGTGCCGAGCACGTTCATGTCCTGCGTGCGGTTGGTGCTGAGCATCCCGGTCTGCTGCGCCACCACCTGGGTGCGGCCGCGCAGCTCCGGCAGGCCGTTGACCCCGTTGAGTCCCGGGATGGGATTGATCGCGTTCGGGTTCGCCGCCACAGTGCCCGCGAACGGAACCACCGTCACGGCGGCACAGGTCAGCGCAAGGACTCCGAGGCGGGCGGAAGCACGTCGGTAACCCCCATTACGTGTGTGCACGGCCACAGACGGTAACAGGAGGTGGCAGTAGTCACACGCGGTCCCGGGCCCGTCGGCGTGTCCCGGCGGCCCGCGCGCAAGGGCCGTGGCCGACGGGTCGGCTCCGCTACGATTCGCGCGCGCGTTACCGTGTCAGGAACGCGATGCACTGACAGCCAGTGCACGAAGAAGAGGAGTTCGCCTGATGGGTGCACAGATCGCCGGTCCCGCCCCGCTGCGGAACACCGCACTGCTCGGGCTGGGCGTGCACCGCCCCGAGCGGATCGTGACCAACCACGAGATCTGTCAGCAGATCGACTCGAGCGACGAGTGGATCCAGTCCCGTTCCGGCATCAAGGAGCGGCGCTTCGCGGAGGACACCGGCGAGACCGTCCTCGACATGGCGATCTCCGCGGGCCGCAAGGCGCTCGAGGCCGCCGGCATCACCGGCGACCGGCTCGGCGCCGTCATCGTGGCGACCTCGACCTACCCGTACCAGACCCCGCAGTCCGCCGCGCTGGTCGCCGACGCCCTCGGCACCGGCGGCGCCGCCGCCCTCGACATCTCCGCAGGCTGCGCCGGCTTCTGCTACGCCCTCGGCGTCGCCTCCGACCTGGTGCGCGCGGGCACCGAGGACTACGCGCTCGTCATCGGCGTCGAGCGGATGAGCGACACCACCGAGCCCACCGATCGCTCGGTGCGGTTCATCTTCGGCGACGGCGCCGGCGCCGTGGTCGTCGGCCCGTCCGACGAGGTGGGCATCGGCCCCACCGTGTGGGGATCGGACGGCTCGCAGGCCGACGCCATCCGCCAGGAACCCGACTGGGTGAACTTCGCGAACAACCCCGATCAGAAGCGGCCCTGGATCATCATGGAGGGCACCGCGGTGTTCCGCTGGGCGGCCTTCGAGATGGGCAAGATCGCCCGGCAGATCGCCGACAAGGCCGGTGTCGAGCTCGCCGCCCTCGACGCGTTCGTCCCGCACCAGGCCAACCTGCGCATCAACGACGTCATCGTCCGCCAGCTCGACCTGCCGGAGACGGTCGCCGTCGCCGACGACATCATCGAGACGGGCAACACCTCCGCCGCCTCCATCCCCCTCGCGATGGAGAAGATGCTGCGCACCGGTCAGGTCCAGCCGGGTGGGCTCGGCCTGCTGCTCGCCTTCGGTGCCGGCCTGTCCTACGCGGGACAGGTCGTGAAGATGCCGCCGCTCGCGCAGTAGTGGCCGCGGCGAACTCCGCCGGCCGCCGGCGCTGGTTGTGGTTGCTCGCCTACGTGCTCGCCTTCGTCGCGTTCGTCGTCCTCCAGCAGACGTACGGCGGCGACGAGGCGGGTCCCGGCGGGTCCACGTCGGCGCCCGCGCCGGCCCCGTCGTCGGCCGCCGCCGCCGAGGCGGTCGAACTGCTGAAGAGCCTCGCCGTGCGGGAACCGGACCCGTCCGGCGGTTACGACCGCGCCCTGTTCGGGCCGGCATGGACCGACGACGTGACCGTCGCGGGCGGGCGCAACGGCTGCGACACGCGCAACGACGTCCTGAAGCGGGATCTCGTGAACATCAAGCTGGCGCCGGTGACGAAGGAGTGCACCGTCGAGGCGGGGACCCTGTACGACCCGTACACGGGGCGGGAGATCTACTTCCGGCGCGGCGTCGACACGTCGTCGGCGGTGCAGATCGATCACGTCGTCGCCCTGTCGGACGCGTGGCAGAAGGGTGCGCGGCTGCTCGATGCGCAGGCCCGCAAGAACCTCGCGAACGATCCCCGGAACCTGCAGGCCGTCGATGGGCCCACGAACCAGGGCAAGGGCGACAAGGACGCGGCGCAGTGGCTGCCCCCGAACTCGGAGTACCGCTGCACCTACGTCTCCCGGCAGATCGAGGTGAAGGCGGAGTACGGCCTGTGGATCACGCCGGACGAGAGGGACGCGATGGCCGGCGTCCTGGCCACCTGCTGACGGCCGGGCCTCAGGCGCGGCGGTGCGCGAGGTGCTTGCGGACCGCCGTCACCACCCCGACCGCCGAGGCGACGATCACCACGATGCACACGATGCCGACCGCCAGGTTCAGCTGAGCCGTCAGGTCGGAGCCCGTGCGCTCGCGCAGGTCGGAAAGGAACTGCGGCGAGAAGTACGGCCGGTGCACGAGCACGGCCGTGGCCACCGCGACGGCGAGCAGATCGGAGACCACCGACAGCGCGGTGACGGCCGTCGTCCAGCTGCGCACGACCAGCGCCACGCTCGCCGAGACCACCCACAGCGCCGCGACGGCCATCATCGCCGGCACCAGCCGGTCGGTGAAGCTGGGGTCGAGGGCTTCGTACCCGGCACCGAAGAACGACGGCGCGAGCGACGGGGACAGGCTCGCCACCCCGATCAGCACGACCACCGCGAACACCAGTTCCGCGACCGCCTCGCCGACGGGGATCTCCCGGCCGTGCGGCACCGCCGGGAGGTCGTCCGGGTCCCACCGGCCGAGGTCCGTGCCGGCGGGCGCGGTGCGCTCGAGCACCGCGAAGACGACGGTCACCCAGAACGCGGCGTACACACCGCCGGTCAGGGCCGCGTCGATCGCGTCCCACACGACGTCGGCGGTGTCGAGGGGCGCGGCCGCGGGAGCGGTGGCCTCGGTCAGGGCGCCGAGCAGGGTCAGTCCGCCGAGCACCGCCGCCACGACCCCGACGACGGGCCACAGCACCCGTAGGTAGGTGTCGTAGAGCCGGGGACCGATCAGGTGCCGCGGGGCGCCCCGGTAGGTGCGGGCGAGATCCTCCGGGGAGCCGAGGCCGGCGAGCACCTCACGCACGTCGCGGTCGGCGGCGGCGTCGTCGATGCGCCGGCGCAGTTCGGCGGCCACGTCGTCGCGCCGGGACCGCGGCAGGTGGACGAGGACGGCGTGCAGGTACCGGTCGACGAGTTCCCCGTCGGTGAGGCGGGTGGACATCTCGGTGTTCCTTCCGTTCGGTCCCGGCCTGCATGTGCGGCCGGGCGGGGCGACCCGCGCCGACCGGGACCGGGCGGTACTGTGCCGGTACACAGTATTGGGCAGGACCTGCGAGGGTGTGGGGAAGCGCGATGACGGCCGAGCCGCTCGACGAGTACTTCACCGCCACCGTCCGCGGCTGGAGCGCCGGCCGTGCCGTGGCCGGACAGGTACCGGACGAGCTGGTGCTGCGCTGTTTCGACGCCCAACTGCAGTCCCGTCACCTCGACTTCGCGGCCCGGGAGATGCAGCGGCGCGGTGCCGGGTTCTACACCATCGGCTCGGCCGGGCACGAGGCGAACGCCGCCCTGGGCCTGCTGTCCCGGGTCACCGATCCGGCACTGCTGCACTACCGGTCGGGGGCCTTCTATGCCGCGCGGGCGGCCCGGGTGCCGGGCACGACGCCGGTGCGGGACGTGCTCGCCGGCTGCACCGCCTCGACGCTGGACCCGATCTCCGGCGGCCGGCACAAGGTGTTCGGCAACGCCGAGTTGAACATTCTCCCGCAGACCTCGACGATCGCCTCCCATCTGCCGCGCGCGGTGGGGACGGCGTTCGCCCTCGCCCGCGCGGCCCGGCTGGGCCTGCAGTGCCCGTGGCCCGCGGACTCGGTGGTGCTGTGCAGCTTCGGGGACGCCTCGGCGAACCATTCCACCGCGGTCGGGGCGCTCAACGCGGCCGCCTACTGCGCGTACCGGGGGCTGCCGCTGCCGCTGCTGTTCGTGTGCGAGGACAACGGGTTCGGCATCAGCGTCCGGACGCCGGAGGGCTGGGCGGAACGCACCCTCTCGTCGTATCCGGGGGTGAGCTACCGCGCGGCCGACGGCGCGGACCCGGTCGGCGTGCTCACCGCCGTCGCGGACCTGCTCGTCGCCGTCCGCACCTCCCGCGCACCGGCCGTGCTGCACCTGAAGACGGTGCGGTTCCTCGGCCACGCCGGCTCCGACGCCGAGACCGCGTACCGCACCCGCGAGGAGATCGCCGCCGACTACGTCCGGGATCCGTTGCTGGCCACCGCGCGTACTCTGGTCGACCGCGGAACACTTTCCTCCGCAAGGATTCTCGAACGATACGAGGAGATGCGTTCCGTCGTCGCCGCCGAGATGGAGGCGCTCGCGACCGCCCCGCGGCTGGTATCGGCCGCCGAGGTGATGCGGCCGCTGCACGCGCACGGTCGCCGGCGGGTTCCGGACGAGCCGGGGCTCCCGTCGCCGGAGCCCCGCACGCTCGCCCAGGCGGTGAACGCCGCGCTCACAGGGATTCTCGAGGCGATACCGGAGTCGTTCGTGTTCGGTGAGGACGTGGCGGACAAGGGCGGGGTGTACGGGCTCACGCGCGGTCTGCTCCGCCGATTCGGGCCGCACCGCGTCTTCGACACGATCCTGGACGAGCAGACGATCCTCGGTACGGCACTGGGTTTCGCGGTGGCGGGCCTGCTGCCGATTCCGGAGATCCAATACCTGGCCTACCTGCACAACGCCGAGGACCAGTTGCGCGGCGAGGCGGCGAGTCTGATGTTCTTCTCCGACGGCCGCTTCCGCAACCCGATGGTGGTGCGCATCGCCGGCCTCGCCTACCAGCGCGGCTTCGGTGGGCACTTCCACAACGACAACTCCGTCGCGGTGCTGCGCGACATTCCCGGTCTGGTGCTCGCGGTGCCGAGCCGTCCGTCGGTTGCGGGGGCGCTGCTGCGCAGCTGCGTGCACCTCGCGCGCAGTGAGGGCCGGGTGTGCGTGTTCCTCGAGCCGATCGCGCTGTACCACGAGCGCGACCTGTACGACGAGGGCGACGGGCTGTGGCAGGAGCCGCCCGATTCCGTTGCGGTACAGCCGGGCTCGGTGCGGGTATACGGTACGGGCGACGACGTGCTCATCGTGACGTTCGGCAACGGCGTCCGGATGAGCCTGCGCGCGGCCCGTCGGCTGTCGGCGCGCGGCGTGGAGGCCGCCGTGCTGGACCTGCAGTGGCTGGCGCCGCTGCCGCTGGCGGAACTGCTGGCGTGCGCGCAGTCCTTCCCGCGCGTGCTGGTGGTGGACGAGACGCGGCGCAGCGGCGGGGTGTCGGAGGCGGTGGTCACCGCACTGGTGGACGCGGGCTACCGGGGCCGGATCTCGCGGGTCACCAGCCGCGACAGTTTCGTGCCGCTCGGCCCGGCGGCGGCCGAGGTGCTGCTGTCCGAGGACGACGTCGTCAGCGCGGCGACGGAGTAGAGGCGCGGTCGCGGTCGTCTCCTGGTCGCCGCCGTCGCGCAGCTCGACGGCCTCGCGCCCCGCCCGGCAGGGACGAAGGTCCCGGGAAGCGGGGACCTTCACCGGGCAGGAATACCCGGAGGGGTACTTGAAGAGTCCCGGGCCCGGGTCTACAGTCGTCGTTGAATACCCCACCGGGTATCAAGGGGCGTGGAGGCCCAGCCCGCGTCCGCGCCTGCGTCACGGACGGAAAGGACTGTTCACATGTCGCTCCATTCAGGCAACGGTGCCGCGCGACATCGAGTACTCGTCGTCGGAGGTGGCACGGCCGGAATCGCGACCGCTGCGCGCCTGCGCCGGGCCGGCGTCACCGACATCGCGGTGATCGAGCCCTCCGACGAGCACTGGTACCAGCCCCTGTGGACGCTCGTCGGCGGCGGACAGGCGTCGCTGGACGAGACCCGCCGAGCCGAGGAGAAGCTGATCCCCAAGGGCGTCCGGTGGATCCGGGCCGCCGCGACCGCCGTCGACCCCGGCGCGCAGACCGTCACGACCGACCGCGGGACCGTCGTCGGCTACGACTACCTTGTGCTGGCCACCGGCCTGCAACTCGACTGGGACGGCGTGCCGGGCCTCGCCGAGGCCGTCGGGCACGGTGCCGTCTCGAGCAACTACTCCTCGCAGTACGCCCCCTACACGTGGGAGCTGATCCGGAACATGCGCTCCGGCACGGCGATCTTCACCCAGCCCGCCGGCCCCATCAAGTGCGCCGGCGCGCCGCAGAAGATCGCCTACATCGCCTCCGACTACTGGCGGCGGCAGGGCCTGCTGGACGGGATCCGCGTCATGCTCGTCCTGCCCGGCGACTCGATGTTCGGCATCCCGTCCTGGCGACAGACCCTCGAGGGGGTCGCCGCGAAGTACGGCATCGAGGTGCGCCTGAGCTCGGAGATGACCGCGCTCGACGGATCGTCGCGCAAGGCGACGATCGTGAACAACGCCACCGGCACCGAGGAAGTCGTCGGGTTCGACATGCTCCACGCCGTGCCCCCGCAGCGCGCGCCCGGCTGGGTCGCGGCGAGCCCGCTCGCCAACCCGGCGAGTCCCTTCGGCTACGTCGAGGTCGACAAGCACACGCTCCAGCACCGCCGGTATCCCAACGTGTTCGCACTCGGTGACGTCGCGGACCTGCCGACGTCGAAGACCGGCGCGGCGGTCCGCAAGCAGGCGCCCGTCCTCGTCGCCAACCTGGTCGCCGAGATGCGCGGCGTCGGCAAGCGCAAGAGCTACGACGGGTACTCGTCCTGCCCGTTCGTCACCGCCCGGGACAGGATGATGCTCGCGGAGTTCGACTACGAGCTCAACCCGTCTCCGAGCATCCCGGTCATCGACACCACCAAGGATCGCCGCGACATGTGGCTGCTCAAGCGCTACGGCCTGCCGGCCATGTACTGGCACGGGATGGTCAAGGGCCGCGTCTGAGTCACCGGAGGCGGCGCAGCGCGATCGGTTGCCCGTCCGACGGGTACGGAAGTGATGTGAAGTTCAGCGGCGCAACGTAATCGGACGGAACGTGCCACCGGTACCCGAGCAGCAGGTGGTGCAGCACCGTCTTGATCTCGGCGCCGGAGAAGTACATGCCCAGGCAGCGGTGCTCTCCGGCGCCGAACGGCGTCCACGCGAACTTGTGCACGCGGTCCTCGCGTCGTTCCGGTGCGAAGCGACCGGGATCGAACTTCTCCGGTTCCGGCCACAACTCGGGCATGTGGTGGCTGTAGTGCAGCCCGACGTTGATCAGGGTGCCGCGCGGCACGAAGTGGCCCAGGATCTCGGTGTCGGCGGTGGTGTACCGGACGATGCCGGGTACCGGGGTCACGATCCGCTGGCACTCCTTGATCACCAGGTCCAGGCTCGTGAGCGATTCGAGGTCCGCCAGAGTCGGGGTCGTCGTACCGAGTGCCTGCGACTCCTCCCGGCACAGTTGCTGCCACTGGGGGAACTGGCCGAGGTACTGCAGTACGGTGGACAGCGTGATGGTCGAGGTGTCGTGCGCAGCCATCATCAGGAAGATCATGTGGTTGACGACGTCCTCGTCCGAGAATCGCTCGCCGTCCTCGGATTCCACGTGACACAGCGCGGTGAACAGGTCGTCGCCGTCGCCGGCGCGACGGGCCGGCAGGTAACGCCGGAAGAACTCCTCGAGCCGGCGGCGGCCCACCACGCCACGGCGCCAGCGGGTTCCGGGCAGGGGATAGCGCACGATCGCCGTGGCCGCCTGCACGCACCCGATGAACGCCTTGTTCACCTCGGCCATCTCGGTGGCCGACGATCCCTCGGCACCGCCCATGAAGATCGACGTGGCGAGCCCGAGGGTGAGGTCCTTCAGTGCCGGGTAGGCGCGGAAATCCTCGCTCGGTGTCCACGAGTCGAGGGCCTGTGCGATCGCGGGCTGCATCGAGTCCGTGTAGCGGGCCAGGCGGTCCCGGGTGAAGGCCTGCTGCATGATCCGGCGGTGCGTGCGGTGCTCGTCGCCGTCGAGCAGCATCAGGCCGCGGTCGAAGAACGGGCCGATGAGGGTCCGCCAGCCCGGACCGTTCGCGAGGGCCCGGTCGCGGTTCTGCAGCGCGGCGCCGCAGGCGTCGGGTCCGAGCAGCACCACCCAGGGCCGGCCCGCGAACCGGAACCAGGACACCGGCCCGTGTTCGCGGTATCGCCGGTCGTAGGCCCTCAGCGGGTTGCGCATGTAGTCGAGGGCGTACCCGACGTAGGGCAGGCCGGCGTCCCCGGGTACCGCGGTCAGGCCGGGCGGGGAGGGCGCGAGCACTTTCGTCATGAGGTCTCCGATTCGTCGGACCGTATCTGACATGAAGCTCTGTCAATTGACAGTAGCGTGGATCACAGGCGGCGATCTGTCAAGATTCGACTATGGGCAGGCCCAGTCGTCAGTACCGCGGAAAGAGCGCCGAGCAGCGCACCGCCGACCGCCGTGAGCAGTTGCTCGCGGCCGGCCTGACGGTGTTCGGCCGCGAGGGCGGTGACCGTGCCACCATGACCGCGATCTGCCAGGAGGCCGGGCTCACCGAGCGGTACTTCTACGAGAGCTTCTCCGGCCGGGACGAGCTGCTCGTGTGCGTCGTCGAGCGGATCGCCGACGAGATCCGCGAGCGCGCGCTGACGGCACTCGCCGAATCCGAGCGCGGCCCCGAGGAGCGGGCCCGCGCCGCCATCGCCGCGTTCGTCGCGGTCCTCACCGACGATCCGCGCAAGGGCCGGGTCGCCGTCGTCGAGTCCGCGGCCGCCGAGCCCTTGCGCACCCGTCGCCGGGAACTGCTGCGCCAGTTCGCGGACCTCGTCGCGATCGAATCCCGCGAGCTGTGGGGCGACCGCGCGCTGCAGCCGCCCCACGACCAGATCGCCGCGCTGCTGTTCGTCGGGGGCCTCGCCGAGCTCATGACCGCGTGGCTCGGCGGCGAGATCGACGTGACCCCCGATCAGATCGTGGAGGCGGCGACTCGCCAGTACACGTTCACCGCCCACCGCTGAGGCTGTCGTCGCGCTCGGGCCGCGCCGCGCGGCGCTGGCTGCCCGGCAGCCGCCACACGGGTTCGAGCGCCGCGGTCTCCTCGGCTGTGGCCACCCGGAACGGCGGGGTCGCGGGCGCCGCGAGGCTGCGACGGCCCTGGCCGCGCGTGGCGCGCAGGCTGGCGACGATCGACACGGTCAGGATCGTGGCGACGACGGCGAGCGAGATCGGTGTCGGCACGTAGAACACGTCGATCTTCAGCAGCATCTTGACGCCGACCCACATCAGCACCAGCGCCAGCCCGATCTTCAGGTACACGAAGCGGTGGATCAGGTCGGCGAGCAGGAAGTACATCGCTCGCAGGCCCAGCACCGCGAACGCGTTGGCGGTGAAGACGAGGAACGGCACGTCCGTGACCGCGAAGATCGCGGGGATCGAGTCGACCGCGAAGACGATGTCGGTGATCTCGATGAGCACCAGCACCGCGAGCAGGGGGGTGGCCAGCAGCGCACCACCGCGGCGGACGAGGAACTTCTGTCCGTGGTAGGCGTCGGTCATCGGTACGTGGCGGCGGAACAGCCGCAGCGCCCGGGACTTCTCGGGGTCGAGGTGCTCGTCGCGCTGCCGGATCATCCGGTAGCCGGTGTAGAGCAGGAACGCCGCGAACAGGTAGAGGATCCAGCCGAAGCTCGCGATGAGGACCGAGCCCGCCGCGATGAACAGACCCCGGAACACCAGGGCGCCGAGCACACCGAGGAACAGGACCCGGTGCTGGTACTCACGCGGCACGGCGAAGTACGTCAGGATGATCGCCCAGACGAAGACGTTGTCGACGGCGAGCGACTTCTCGATCAGGTAGCCGGAGAAGTACTGCTGGCCGAACTCCGAGCCGTACTGCCACCAGATCAGCGCGCCGAATCCGACGCCGGTGCCGACCCAGAACAGCGACCAGCCTGCGGCCTCGCGCACGCCGATCACGTGCGCGCGGCGGTGCGCGAACAGATCCACCGCCAGCATCGCCACGATCGCGGCGAGTACCGCCGCCCACAACCACAACGGAACGGTCATCGGGACCACCTCTCAGCCTCGAAACGGCCGAAAGTCTTTCCCGGCTCGAACCGAGCCCGCTCCGCCGGGGGGCCGGCGGACGGCCCCCGAGTTGACGACGAAGCGCGGAGGGATACTCCCTTTCGCGAACTGTAATTAGTGAATAATATTTCCGGTTAGCTGTCAAGGGATCGGGAGGTAGGGGCGGGTGAGCAGCTCGATCGCGTGACCGGCCGGGTCCTTGAAATAGACCCCGCGCCCGCCGTGCCCCGTGTTCGTTTCGCCGGGGCGGCGCATCTGCGGATCGGCCCAGTGCTCGATGCCGGCGTCGCACAGCCGCCGATACGCCCGGTCGAAGAGGTCGTCGTCGACCATGAACGCGTAGTGCTGCATCTGGATCTCCACCGGGGGCTCGGCGAACTGCAGCAGTACGCCGTCGTCGAGCTGGATGTTGGTGAACGGGCCCCAGGACGGTGCTTCCGACAGTTCCAGCAGTTCACGGAAGAACCGCGCCGACTCGTTGCGGTCCACGCTCAGACCTCCACCGGGTCGCCGATCCGTGAGTGGCGTAGTGCCGGCCCGGTGTTCACCCGGCGAACCCTACCCGGGGCCGCCCGGGCGCACCAGGGATGCGGCCGCGGCCCGAGCGCGAAGCGCGATACCGGAAACCGCGGTGCCCTATGGTGTGCGGGTGACCTCCTCCGCCCGCCCCGGAACGCCGCCCGCCGGCGACGAGGACCGTGCCCGGGGCTGGACGTTCCTGACCAACCACGCGCACGTACTGCTGTGTGTCGCCGGAGGCGGACAGCCCACCGTCCGCGAACTCGCGCAGCGGATCGGGATCACCGAGCGGTCCGTGCAGACGATCCTCGCCGACCTGGTCGACGGCGGCTACCTGACCCGCACCCGCGCGGGCCGCCGCAACCTGTACTCGGTGAATCCGGCCGGGCGGCTCCGTCATCCGCTCGAATCCGCACACACCGTCGGCGAGCTGATCGACGCGCTGCGCTGAGCGCGGGGCCCGTCGCCGGGGATGCCCGGCCCGCGCTGTCACGGACACCTGCGTCGTGTGACCGCAGCCACGTGGCATGCTGGCGCCCATGATCGACGTCGAACGTCCCAAGCTGGAAGGTTCCGTCGCGGTCGGGGGCGGCCGCCGGATCGGCTTCGCCGAGTTCGGATCGGCCCAGGGCCGGGCGGTGTTCTGGCTGCACGGCACCCCCGGGGCGCGTCGGCAGATCCCCGTCGAGGCACGCAGCTACGCCGAGCGCGAGCACGTACGGCTCATCGGCCTCGACCGCCCCGGCATCGGCTCGTCGAGTCCGCACCGCTACGAGAACGTCCTCGCCTTCGCGGACGACCTGCGCATCGTCGCGGACACTCTCGGCGTGGACCGGATGGCGGTCGTCGGACTCTCCGGCGGCGGCCCCTACACCCTCGCCGCGGCGCATGCGATGCCCGAGCGGGTCGTGGCCGCCGCGGTGCTCGGGGGCGTTGCGCCCGTCGTCGGGCCCGACGCGATCAGCGGCGGCCTGATGCGGTTGGGCACAATGGTCGCGCCGCTGCTCACCGTCTGGGGTGTCCCCATCGGCATGGGCGTGACGTCGATGATCCGGGTCGTGCGGCCGTTCGCGTCGCCGCTCATCGACATGTACGGGTGGCTCTCGCCCGAGGCCGACCGGCAGTTACTGGCCCGCCCCGAGTTCAAGGCGATGTTCCTCGACGATCTGCTCAACGGCAGCCGCAAGCAGATGGCCGCGCCCTTCGCCGATATCGTGGCGTTCGCCCGGGACTGGGGTTTCCGTCTCGAGGACGTCAAGGTGCCGGTCCGGTGGTGGCACGGCGACACGGACCACATCGTCCCCATGGAACACGGCCTGCATGTGGTGGGCCGGCTGCCCGACGCCCAGTTCCACCACCTGCCCGGCGAGAGCCACCTCGGCGGCCTGGGCGTGTCCGAGGACATCCTCTCGACCATCCTGCGGATCTGGGACGACGCCGACCGCTGACTCCGCGGTGGCCGAATGTCACACAGGTTCGATCACATTGAACGCGTGTCACATTCGGCCGAGGCGGGGCGCACGGCGCCGGAGAGGGCATGATGTCCGGATGGACACCGGCGTCGAAGCGGACGGGTGGGCCACCCGCTGGGTGGAGCCGCTCGCCGACCTCGCCGCCGGCACGACGACCGCCCTGGTCCCGGACGTGATCGTCACCGCGCTCGCTCTGGGCCTGACGCACCGATACGTCGGACGCACCGTCGCGACGGACGTGCACGGCGTGCCGGTGCGGGCGACGGTGCGGTCGGTGCAGGTGCGCCGTCGCCGCGCGCACCTGCAGTCCCGGGTCGAGCTCGCGGCGGTCGACTGGGGCGGGCGCCGGGTGGACGAGGTGACCGTGGTGGCGCACGGGGTGCGTGTCGTCCCCGGGCTCCGCACCCGGCTCAGCGCACACCGCCTCGACGTGCACGGCACCAGCGGCGTCGGCACCGTGCTCGACTGGCTCAACTCCCTCGGCCACGCCTGGGTTCTCGCCCTCGACCGCGACGGATCGATCCGCGCGACGCATCGCCGCCGCCGGCTCACCGCGCTCGTCGACGCCACCGTCACGGACGGCGTGGCCCGGATCGAGCTGGGCGACGCCCGCTGCTACGGCGTGCCGGTGCCGGGACGGCTGCTCCCACCACGCGACGTCGCGCTGCCACCCCTGCCCGGCGGTGCCGGGAGCGTCTGCGCCGCGCGCGAGGGTCACCTCGTCCGGTTCGCGATGCAGGTGCCGGCCGTGTCGTACGCGTTCGACCCGCTCGGCGCGTGAGGGTCCGGGGGGCTCACAGCCACCGGCGCGGCGGCTTCTTCACCCACATGATCTTCTCGTCCGCGGCGGTGGGGGCGGCTGCGGGATGGCCGGGATGCTGCGCGGCCCACGCCGACTTCTCGGTGAGCAGCCGCGCGACGAGCGCCCACGTCTCCATCGTGCGCGGCGGGTGCGCTCCGGCGGCCCGGGCCAGCTTCCGGCGCACGTCGTCGCTCAGGGCCAGCAGCTCGTCCGCGGTGATGCCGCGATTCCAGGCGAACCGGGCGAGGACGAGCGCCTTCTCCCGCCGATTGCGGGCTGCCTCGTCGGTGTGCGCGAAGTCCTCGTCGGTAGCCATGCCCTACAGAATTGGTCGCCGGCCGGGTCGTTGACAACCCACCGCGCGCGGCTCACGCTCGGAGCAGGCGCACGCGCGGCCCGGGGGAGGACGAAATGCCGGTGACTCCGATGGATCTCCCGGACGGCACACCCGCGGACGTGCGGGTGCGCGCGGCGTCCGCCCCCCGGGTGCCGGTGTCGGATCCGGCGCTCGGCCGCGACGTGCGGGTCGACACCAAGGGGGTGCCCCCGCACCGGCTCGTCGCGATCGGCGACTCGGTGCTGCAGGGGTTCCAGAGCGGCGCCGTCTTCCACACCGACGTCTCGGTCCCCGCGATCGTCGCCCACGAACTCGGCTGGCTCCGCCGGTTCCGCTACCCGCGCTACGGCGGTCCGGGCGGGTTGCCGCTCAACATCGAACTGCTCCTGCGCGATCTCGAGCGACGCTTCGGGCCGTCGGTGAACATGTGGGAGACCCCGCTCGCGCTGTTCGCCGTCCGCGCGTTCATGGACCAGGTGGAGGACTACTGGGAGCGCGGGCCCGGTCGGGAGCCGCCGCTGCCGGCGGCATACCAGCACAACCTGTCCTGTTTCGGCTGGGACCTGCGCGACGCCCTGAGCAAGACGGCCGCGACGTGCGAGGCGGCGATCGCCGCACCGAACGACGACCTGCTCGACCAGATCGTGCAGAACAACGGGGAGCGCGCCGCGTTGCAGGTGTATCCGCGCTGGAGCGACGGGGCGAAGGCGATGACGTTGTTCGACGCGGCCGCGGCGCTCGGCGACGACCACGACGACACGACCGAGTCCGGGATCGAGACGCTGGTGGTGTTCCTCGGCTCCAACAACGCGCTCGGCACGGTCACAGACCTGCGCATCGCATGGAGCGGTCCGGACTTTCGCGACCTCACCGCGAAGGACGCCTACACCATCTGGCGGCCCGAGCACTTCGCGGCCGAGTTCGCGGAGGTGGTCGAGCGGGTGGCGGCGATCCGGGCGCGGCACGTCGTGTGGTGCACGATTCCCCACGTCACCATCGCGCCGATCGCGAAGGGACTCGGACGCAAGATGGAACCGGGGTCGCCCTATTTCCCGTACTACACCCGGCCGTGGATCGAGGAGGCGCGGTTCGACCCGGCTCAGGACGAGCACATCACGGGTGCCGGCGCGTACGCGGTGGACGTCGCGATCGACCTGTACAACGACCGCATCGAGCAGGCGGTCGCCGACGCTCGTTCCGGGGTGCACGGCCCGGCCCGGGACTGGTATCTGCTGGACGTGGCCGGCCTGCTCGAGCGCCTCGCATCGCGGCGCTTCGTCACCGATGTCGGTGCCCGTCCGGCGTGGTGGACCCCGTACCCGCTCCCGTCCGCACTCGCCGCGCTCGACCCCGTGCCGGACTCGCGGTTCCTGACGGCCGACGGTCGTGGGGGCCGGGCCGCGGGCGGGCTGTTCTCCCTCGACGGCGTGCATCCGACGACGGTCGCGAACGGGATCCTCGCGCAGGAGCTGATCAACGTGATGCGCCGCGCCGGGGTGCAGTTCCACCACGGCAACGGCGGGGTGCGCCCGGATCCGGTGACCGTGGACTTCGAGCGGTTGATCCGCAGGGACACCCTGGTACGGACGCCGCCGGGGAACATCGACTCGACGCTCGGCATCCTCGCGTGGGCGGACGAGATCGGTGACCTCGTCCGGCGCACGCTGAGCATCCGCTTCCGGTGATCAGTTCTCGGCGGGGGCGGTCCTCCGGTCGAGCAGCGGGCCCCACAGTTCGGCCGCGACGGTGTGGGCGCGCCGGTGTCCGTGGACGGTACGTCGGAGTCCCCGGACGGTGCCGGGACCGGTGGCCAGGTCGGTGAGGGCTTCGCACAGGTCGACGATGTCGACGTGGAAGCGCATCGAGGCGTCGAGCAGTTCGTCGAACGCCTGGTCCTCGGTGTAGGAACGGCCCCTTGCGGAGCGGAGAAGAGCCTGCGCGGTGTCGAGTGCCGTCAGGCGTCGTACCGCGGGGATGTCACGGTGTGCTTCGATCGTCAATTGTCCGCCTCTGAGGTGTCGCCACTGGGCGTGTGTCAACTCGTTGTAGTGCGGGTACCCCGCCGGTTCGGCAGTTACCCGAGTTTGTGTCCTCCGTCACAGTACGAGGACTGTGCCGTCGTGTCCACCGTACCCGTGTTTGCCCAGCGCAGGCCGGTGAGTCGGTGCGGTGCCCCCGGGCGTTCCGTCTTCGATGTCCGAATTCCCCGGAGCGGCAGAGAGATCCGACGCCGTGTATGTTGCGCGCCGGTCAGGCCGGAGGCGCCGGGCGGTGATCGAGGAACCAGTCCCGCGCTTGCTGTGCCACGACCTCGAGCGTGCCGGGTTCCTCGAACAGGTGCGTCGCCCCGCGCACGATCCGCAGTTCGTGTTCGCACCGCATGGCCGCGGCGGCCTGCCGGTTCAGTTCGATCACCATGCGATCCAGGCCGCCGACCAGCATGAGCGTGGGGGCGCGGACCCGGCCGAGCCGGGGCATCGCCAGATCGGGTCGCCCGCCGCGGGAGACGACGGCGGCGATCTCCCGGTCCGGATCGGCGGCGGCCCACAGCGCCGCGGCGGCGCCGGTGCTGGCCCCGAAGTAGCCGATCCACTCGGCTTCCGCGCGGACGAGATCGGTCACCTCGCCGAGCCGGCTCGCGAGCAGTTCGATGTCGAAGACGAGGGCGCGGTCGCCCTCCTCGCCGGCGGTCAGCAGGTCGAACAGCAACGTGCCCAGGCCGGCGGCGTTCAGTTCCCCGGCGACGTACCGGTTACGCGGGCTGAACCGGCTGCTGCCGCTGCCGTGCACGAAGATCACCAGGCCGTCCGATCCGGCGGGGACGGTCAGGGTGCCGGCCAGGCTCACGTCGCGAAGCTCGAGCTCGACGTCCCGGCCGCCGGAATCGACGCCGCGGTCGCGCCGGCTGTCGGCGGTGCTCATCGGGTCCGGCTCAGGCCAGGGTGACGGTGCGGGTGTGCGAGCGGACCGCGGCCTGCAGGTCCTGGCGCGAGAGGGTGTGCGGACCGCACGCGCAGCGCGCGGGCACGTCGTCGTCCTCGAACTGGGTCGCCTCGAGGGTGTCGACGAACTCGGACCCGAGGGATCCGCCGTGGTGCGCGGTCTCGGACCGGTCGCGATTGCCGTGCGCCGTCGGACCACCGCCGGCGACGAGCACCGGCCCCTCCGGGGTGCGGTAGACGGTGGCGACGTTGTGGCTGGCGGGGCACTTCACGCGTACGAGGGCGTGGTCGCTGCGCTGGCTGCCCAACGAATCCACGGCAGCACGAGCCATCCGGCGGCGGTCTGTGGGAAGGAGGTCGGGGATGTTCATGGGACCTATTGCACACCCGATCGCGGCCGGATCGAGGGCTTTCGCGAGCAACGGGCCCGATTCGCCCGTTGCGCTACCAGTGCTCGGGTGTGGCCACTGTGGCGGGCAGCCGGGTACGTGCGTCGCCCCGGGCGGAATCGACCTGTGACTGGACGAGGAACAGGCATCCGGTGAGGTCGGCGCCGCGCAGGTCGGCGTCCCTCAGGTCGGCGCCGATGAGGTCGGCCCGGCGCAGGTCCGCCTCGCGCAGGTCCGCGGCGACGAGGAGGGCGCCGCGCAGGTTCGCACCGTGCAGGTCGGCGCGCCGGAGCTTCGCGCCGAGCAGGTCCGCGCCGCGGCGGTTCTTCCTCCGGCCGGGCACGGCGGCCCGGGCGAGTTCGCTCGCGCGCAACAGCAGGGCATTGATCTCCTGCCGGTGCGCCGCGACGTCGAGTCCGGCGAGGGCGTCGGCGTCGCCGCGGGTCAGCCGGTCGGTCGCGGCACGCGCACCGCGCAGGTCCGCGCGGAGCGGCCCGGAGGTGGGCAGGGACACCGCCTCGTCGAGATACCAGAGCAGCTCGTGCAGTTGGCGCACGACGGGAAAGACGTCGAACATCCGCCGGGCGGTCTGCGGCGCGCGACGCCAGTCCGCGCCGCCGAACGTGACCTGTGAGACCTTCTGGCCGGCGCCGAAACAGTCGTAGACGGTGCACCCGGTGAACCCCTTGCGCCGCAGGTCCCGGTGGATGCCGCAGCGGAAGTCGTCCCGCAGGTTCGGGCAGGGCCGGCCCGCCTCCTTGTCGATCGCGAAATCGGTCGATGCGGCGAAAGGCAGAGCCACACAACACAAACCGAAGCAACTGCCGCAGTCGGCCAGAAGGTCCGGACGGGGAGGGCGGCGGTCCGTCTCGGACAAGGCTCACGTTCCTTTCGGTGGGCGGGGCGCAGCCGGTGGCCGGCCGAGCCTAGCCCGGCCCGCCCTCCGGGGCCCGCGGTGGGCGGCCCGAGGGGCCGGGCGGTGGCCGCCACGACGGGTCACGCCCGCTGAGTCCGATCAGACGATCGAGGTCCGGGGCGTCGTCGGGAACCGCGACCGCCGGCCCGAAGAGCCCGCCGGCCGCGCGTTCCTCGTCGGTGGTCGCGGCGACGAACGACAGGCACGCGGCCAGCGCGGCGGGATCGCAGGAGAACCTCCGGCCGCTGGCGGTGGCGATGTCCCAGCCGTGGATCACGAGTTCGTCGAGCGCCACGATCCCCGCGACGTGACCGGGCAGATCGATGCCGCCGGCCTGGGTGGTTCCGGTCCATGCGCCGGGATCGCGCCACGCCTCGGCGAGGGCGAGGACCTGCCCGGGGATCCTGGTGCGCCAGTCGTCGCCGAGCCGGGACGCGTCGGCGGACGGTCCCTGCCCGGTGTGGTCGCCGACGGCTTTCCCGGCGGCGGCGGTGAATGCCAGGGACAGCCCGCCCACGTGATCCACCAGGTCCCCGATGGTGGTGCCCGCGCACGGGGTGGGACGGGCGAGTTGTTCGTGCGTGAGCGCGCCGACGAGCCGTGCCATCTCGTGGGCGGCCGGTGCCAGGTCGAGGATCTCGGTCATGAGCGTTCCTTCCGGCGGCGGTGTGCTCATGGTGCCGCACCGGTCCGACAGGTTCGGTCGGCCGTTCCGGACGTCTCGACGCGACGAGAAAATCTACAGTCGAAACAGTAGACTTTCGGCATCGAGGCCGATAACATCGAGGACGTCAACGCGAAGGATCCGGAAGAGGGGCAACCGACGGGTTGCCGGGGAAGTTGCAGAGGGGGCGGAGCCGCACTCGGTTCTGCGGCTCCGCCCCGACGACGCGACGGGCGGACTCTGTGGAGGCTGACCACGTCGCCACCGGAGAGCAGAGCGAGAGGCTGGTGATGCGTATCCCTCGGGATTGCGAACTCGTGTATGTCATTTCCTCGTGCCGGTCGAGGCCGGCACTGTCGTAACCGTCACGAACCCCGGCGCCCCATGTGCCGGGGTTCCCTCTCGTAGCAACGAAGGGCACGTGGATCCCACACCCGACCGCGCTCCCGCGGTCACCAACGAACTCGACAACGACGACTACCCCGCCTTCAGCATGGGTCGCGCCGCTGCGGCGCTCGGGGTCACTCCTGCCTTCCTCCGCAGTCTGGACGACACGGGCCTCGTGGTGCCGCACCGTTCCGGGGGCGGTCACCGCCGCTACTCCCGGAACCAGCTCCGGCTCGTCGCGCGGGTGCGGGAACTGGTCGACAGCGGCACCGCGGTGGACGCGGCGTGCCGGATCGTCTACCTCGAGGATCAGCTCGCCGAAGCGCGAAGTCGCATTCCGAGCAAGTGAGGCACCCGGGTTCGGGTGGCGGGATGTGAACGCAGACACGCCTCCGCGCCGCAGGGGCTACCCCTCGTATAGTCCCGGCGGCGCGGAGGTGCTGTGACCTCGGGCCTGCCGCGCGAACACCCCTCCGCGTGCTCGACGGCCGACCCTGTTCATTTGTTTCATTTGTTTCCCGACTGCCTGACACCTTACCATAAACCGGTCGATCGGTTTGTTGGATTCGAAGAATTCATCCGAGCGACCGACGGGGGACGAAAGCCGTTCCCGGCGTCCGATCCAGTCACTGGACACGGGCGTGCTCCGATTCGTCCGGGTCGTCTATAGTCCCTCGATAAAAGCAGTCCGGCCGGTTTGCAATGAAAGAAGCGACAATGACCGTGGATGCGGACGCAGTGCCCCGGAACAGTCCCGTCCTCGGTTTCGAGTCGACGGTGCCCAGGCGGTACGTCCACCGGCAATCGGTGTCGGAGGTGTTCCTGACGGACTGCACGTCCGCCGGCGCCGACCATCGATTCCTGCTCGGCGCGCAGTGGCCACGGCTGCACGGCTTCTACCGGACCGAAACCGGCCGATACGACACCATGCTGATCGCCGAGACCCTGCGCCAGACGGCGATCTACTTGGGGCACACGCAATATCGCGTTCCCCTCGGTCATCCGTTCGTCATGCAGACCCTGCGGGTGGACGCGGCGGTGCAGGCGCTCGCCATCGGTACCGGCGCCGCGGAGGTCGTCCTCGACGCCTGCCTGGAGGACCCGGTGTACCGCGGCGGGCTGCTGTCCCAGTTCGATCTGACGGTGGTGTTCGTCGTCGGCGGACGGCAGGTGGGCACCGGACAGGGAGTGGCGAACGTCCTCACCCCGGACGACTACCAGCGGCTGCGCTGGAACGGCACCGGCCCGCGCACGATCGGGGATCCCGTCTGCCCCCCGGCGATTCCCCCCGCCGTCGTCGGGCAGTCCCGGCCACTGGACGTCGTGCTCGGTCCGCAGTACGCCGAGAACCGCTGGCGCCTGCGGGTCGACGATCGTCATCCGGTCCTGTTCGACCACCCCAGCGATCACGTTCCCGGCATGCTCGTCCTCGAGGCGTTCCGGCAGAGCGCCCGCGCCGCATGCGGCCGCCCACACGCCGACGTCGACCTCATCGAGGCCGCCTACCACCGGTTCGTCGAACTGGACGAGCGGGCGAACGTGGTGGCGCGGATCGATCCGCACGATCCGTGGACCGTGCGGACCTCGGTCGAGCAGTGGGGCGAGGCGCTGGCGACCGGCACGGTGCGGCTCGCACCGGATCGGTCACGATGCTGACCGCCGCGTGGCGTTCAGTCGGCGGGCGGCGTCCAGCGGGCCCGACGGATCCGCGGGATCTCACCGTGGCGGTCTGCGGGCATTACGGCGGGCAGCAACAGGATCCACATCTCGTCGAGGCGCTGTTCGAGATCCTGCCGGTGGGTGAGGACGTTGGACACGAGCTGGACGCCGTTGTAGGCGGAGATCACGAACCGGGCCAGCATGGCCGCGTCGATCGTGTCGAGGATGTCGCCCTGGGCGATCGCCTGCTCGGTGAGCTTCTCGCAGGCGGCGATCCAGTCCAGGTACGGGCCGGTGGGACCGTCGGTGGCGCTGAGTTCGAGCGTCAGGCGGATGCCGGCCCGCACGATCGGCTCGTCGATCATCTGCCGCGCCATCTCGTGCGAGAGCATCACGATCTGCTCGAGTGCGGAAATGTCGAGGCCCGCGATGGCCTCGACCGCGGCGATCGAGATGCGATGCTGCTCCTCGATGACGACTTGGGCGAGTTCGTCCTTCGACCGGAAGTGGAAGTAGAGGGCGCCCTTGGTGATGCCCGAGCTCTCGACGATCGCGCCGAGGCTCGCGCCCTCGTAGCCCGACCGTTCGAAGTTCTCGGCCGCGCCGAGAACGATCTGCTGCCTGGTCGCCACCGCCCGCGCTTGCTGAGCCATCCGTCCTCACTCCGTTCCCACCCTGTGTTCCGACGAGGTGCATCGTGACGAACCCCATCGGGTTTCCCCCACCCGGCCGAATGGTACCCACAGTAATGGACCGCCGCCGCGACGAAGGTTCGTCGCAACCCCTGCGAATCGCGCTGATCGGCGCCACCGGCTTCGTCGGGGGCGCCGTGCTCGCGGCGCTCACGGCGTCCGGCGTGCCCTGCACGGCCGTCGCGCGACGGCCGGACGAGCTGCCCCCCGCCGCGACGCGGAGGGCCGCGGCGGACCTGACCGAACCGTCGTCCCTGGACGCCGTGGTCGCCGCCGCCGACGTGATCGTGCACGCCGCCTCCTACACCGGATCGGACCCGCAGACGTGCGACGCGGTGAACCGTGCCGGGACCGGGAACCTCCTGGCCGCGGCGGCCCGGCAGCACCGGCCGCACGTGATCTACGTCAGCACGATCGGGGTCTACGGTCCCGGCCCGCACCGCGGTGTCGACGAGGATGCCGTCGTGCCGAATCCGGTCTCGGTGCTCAGCGAGAGCCGGCTCGCGGCCGAACTGGCCGTGCGTGATTACGGCGGCACCGTGGTGCGGGCCGCCTTCGTCTACGGGCCCGGAGACCGCTGGTTCGTGCCCGGCATCGCGCAGATCCTCACTCGCCTCGGCGCCTGGGTCGAGGACGGCCGCCCCCTGCTGTCGGTGATCTCGGTCGGTGATCTCGGCCGCCTGATCGCGGCACTCGCGGTCCGCGGCACCCGCCCCGGCTCCGGCGGCGATGTCCTGCACGCCGCCCACCCGGATCCGGTGAGTGTGCGGGCCCTCGCGTCGGCCTTCGCCCGCGACGCCGGATTCGACCTGCCCCGCACCAGTCTCGGGTACGACGAGGCCGTGGCCGTCGCGCCGGAGCGGGGACTGACCGAGCGGCACATAGATCTCGCCGGCCACGACCACTACTACGACGCGGCGCGCATCTGGCGGGAGACCGGGCTGCGGGTGCCGCCCCCTGGCTTCGGTCCATAGGGGCCCTCCCGGCGCGCGGGCTCGGTCCCGTTCCCGGCCACCGGGAACGACCGGGGCGCCTCGGGGCGCGGCAGCTACCGTCGCGACGGTGACCACCGTTCCGGCTTCGAGTAGTACGTCGCATCCCCTGCTGTCCGGAAGAACGGCGATCGTCACCGGAGGGGCGAACGGCATCGGCGCGGCCGTCGTCCGGCTGTTCGCCGAGCACGGTGCCGGCGTCGTCCTCGTCGACACCGATCGTGGGGCGGCCGAGCGGCTGGCCGCCCGAATTCCCGGCGTGGTGCCGATCGTCGGCGACGCCGCGGACCCGGCCGTCGCGACGGAGGCCGCGAGCCATGCCCCGGACGTACTCGTCAACAACGTCGGTGACTTCCTCCGCCCGTCGACGCCCTTCGCGGAGGCCGACGAATCCGAATGGGAGGCCCTGGCCCGCGCCAATCTCGACCACGCCCTGCGGATGACCCGCGCCGTCCTTCCGGGCATGATCGACCGCGGCCGGGGCGGCTCCGTCGTCAACGTCACCACGGTCGAGGCGCACCGCGGCATTCCCGGGCACGTCGTGTACGGCACGTACAAGGCCGGGCTGCGGCACTTCACCCGCAGTCTCGCCGTCGAGGTCGGCCGGCACGGCATCCGGGTGAACGCGATCGCGCCCGACCTGATCGCGACGCCGCAGGTGCCGTACGAGCGGCTCGTGCCGGAGGCGGACCGGCACCGCTGGCCGGGGTGGGCGCCGCTGGGCGGCCCGGGCCGCCCCGAGGACGTCGCCGGACCGGCCCTGTTCCTCGCCTCCGACCTCTCCCGCTACGTCACGGGGTCCACCGTTCACGTCGACGGTGGCAGCCTCGCGGCCGGCGGCTGGTTCCCGCGCGCCGACGGCTCGTGGACCAATCGTCCCCTGTCGCCCTGACCGGATCCTCTACACCCGAAGGGTTTTCGCGTGAACTTCCTCCCCCCGACGCTGAGCGTCAATCTCCCCAATTTCGGCGACGTGCTGGCCCGCGACAACTTCGCCCACCTCGTGGACGTCGCGGTCCGGGCCGAGGAATGCGGCGTGGACCGCGTGAACGTCACCGACCATGTCGTGATGGGAGCCGACACCTCCGGTTACGCGTGGGGACCGTTCGCCACCGAACCCGATGCGATGTGGCTCGAACCCATGACCGTGCTCGCGGTGATCGCCGGCCGGACCCGCACGATTCGCCTCGGCACCGGCGTGATCATCGCGGCGCTGCGGGGCGCCGCCGTGCTCGCCAAGACCGCGGCCACCCTGGACCACATGTCGGGAGGGCGGCTCGACCTCGGGGTCGGAACAGGCTGGCAGGATAAGGAATACGAGGCCGCGGGACTGAGATTCGCCGATCGTGGCCCGCTGCTCGACGACACGCTCGCCGCCTGCCGGGCGCTGTGGGAGCACGCCCCGGCCTCGGTGCAGCGCCCGAGCGTGGCGTTCACCGACGTGTACTGTGCGCCGCGTCCCGGCGGCCGTCGCATCCCGGTCTGGGTCTCGGGGTCGTTGTCGAAGCCGGTGATCCGCCGGCTCGCCCGGTGGGGCGACGGGTGGATTCCCATCATGGGTGCCGGCCCGGACGAGCTGCGCCGGGGCCGCGATCTGCTCCGCGGCGCGCTCGAGCGGGACGGCCGCGATCCCGACGTCCTGCAGATCCGCGGACGGCTGCAGGTGGTCCACGACTCGGCCGGCGAGATCGCCGTGCCCGCGACGGCGCAGGCGGTGAAGGAGCTTCTCGCCGTGGGTGTCACCGACGTGATGGTGCCGCTGACCCTGGTGCATCCCGATCCGGACCGGGCCGCGGACCGGCTCGCGACGCTCGTCACGGTGCTGCGGGAGGCGGCCCTCTAGCGGCGGCGGGCCGCCCACGCGGTGCGGCTGCCACGGACCGTCAGGTCGCCGCGGTGCAGCAGACCGTCGGGGCTGTCGGGCGCCAGCAGAGCGTCGAGGGTCTCGAGATCGTCGGTGGCCAGCCGGCCGTCGAGCGCGGCGCGGATGCGGGACAGGTAGGCGTGTGCGTAGCGGGCCGCGCTCGGTGGTGCCGGCGCCGCCGCCACGGTGAAGCTGCGCTGGGCGGTGACCTCGAAACCGGCCCGCTCCAGGTGGGTCCGCCAGTCCGGGTGCGCGTTCCAGCCCGCGCGCGCCAGGGCCTCGTGGCAGCGCCGCTCCAGGCCCGGCCTGCCCCGCCCGACGTCGTCGGGCAGGAACCGGGGCAGCTCGTCCATCTCGACGACCACCAGCAGGCCACCGGGATTCAGTGCGGCGTGGAGGTCGCGCAGCACCCTGTCCGGGTCGGCGACCTCGTGCAGCGACGAGGCCGCCCACGCGACATCGACCGTACCGATCGAGGGCCAGGCGGCATCCAGGTCGGCGAGCACGACCCGGAGCCGCTCGGCCGTGCCGTGCTCGGCCGCGGCGGCGCGGACGCGTGCGAGCATCGACGCCGACCTGTCGACCGCGACGATCTCGGCGGCGGGGAAGCGGCGCCCGAGCGCCAGGCTGCCCGTGCCCGTTCCGGCGCCGACGTCGACGATCGTGCGCGGCCCCTGCGGGGCGTGCTGCTCGGCCCACGCGGTCACCTCGTCCAGGTACGAGCCCAGTACCTCCGCGTCCAGGTCCAGTAGTTCCGCCAGCCCGGGGTCGTGGTGTGCGTGCCGGCTGCCGGGGGGCTGATGATCGTGCGTCATGGCTGCCACGGTAGCGACTTCGATGCGTGAAGGGCATACCATCTTGCGTATGACGCAAGATCTCGATCTGGACGCCGTGATCCGCCGACGCATCCGCGGCCTGCGACTGGCCCGTGGCTGGTCGCTCGATTCGCTGGCGGCCCGCTGCCGGCTCAGCCCGTCGACGCTGAGCCGCATCGAGACCGGCAACCGCCGGATCGCTCTGGATCAACTGGTGCCGATTGCCCGGGCCCTGGGCACCACGCTCGATCAGCTCGTCGAATCCGCCGAGGACGAGGACGTGGTGATCCGGCCGCAGCCCGAGCACATGCCCGGGGTGACCACGTGGCTGCTGTCCCGGGAACGTGCCCTGCACGGCGTGACGGTGGCGAAGATGCGTATCACCCCCGACCGGGCCACCGGAACCGGTGCGGCGAAGGTGCATCCGGGCCGGGAGTGGTTCACCGTGCTCTCCGGCACGGCCCGATTGCAGCTGGGCGAGCGGACCGTGCTCGTGCGGACCGGCGAGGCCGCCGCGTTCTCGACGATGGTCCCGCACGTGATCGGTGCCCACGACGGTCCGGTGGAGATTCTCACGATCTTCGACCACGACGGCGAGCGTGCCCACCTCCACGGTGAGCACGGCGCGTCGCGGCCGTGACGCCGGCGGCTACAGCGGTTTCAGAAAGTCGAAGAACCCGGGCGTGTGCACCTGCCGCAGCCGGGTGAGCGCGCGGTAGCTGATCAGCCACACGCCGTCGACCCTCCGGTACTCCTCGTGGTAGTGGCCCCAGCCGTGCAGGTGCTCCTCGACCGCTCCGTTCGCCCACCACAGTTGGTCCTCCATCGCCCAGATCCCGGTGGCCGTGGTGTCGGAGGTGAGCGTGATCTCGGGTGTGTGACCGTGGTGCGCGCTGGTGACCGGCGTGTCTCCGTCGAGCAGGTTCTCGATCGCGCGCCGCAGCGGTTCCCGGCCCACCACCCGGTTGGCGCGATCACCGGTCCGCGGCTGGGTGTCCTCGGGCAGGCCGCCCCACGTCTCGCTCACGACGTCCTCGGTGTGCAGCGTGGGATACAGGTCCCATTGCTTGGTGTCCATCACGCGAAGCCGCGCGGCGAAGAGCCGCTTGATCTCCTCGACGGCCAGCAGTTGTTCCGCGGCGGTCAGCGTCAGGGCCGGTTCCGTATGCGTCACAAGGGCTTTCCCTTCACTCGGTAGCGGATCGGAGCAGCCGCACCTCGCGGTCGGCGGTGAGGTCGACGACCAGTTCCCGGCGCGCGATGCGCCACCCGTCCGGCACGCGGCGGTACTCGTCCCGGTAGCGGACGGACACCGTGTAGTCCCGGTATCCGTCGCCGCTCGGGTACACGTGGTGCGCCTCGCAATACAGCTCGCCCCGGGCCCGGTCGCCGTCGAAGTCGATCACATGCTGGCCGAGGACGTGCCGGGTGGAGTGCAGGTGCGCGACCGCGGCGAGCACCCCCTCGGCGATCGGCCCTGCTCCGGTGAGCACCGGGTCGTGCCCGCGACGGACCAGTCCCGGCGGCTGCACGAACTCGGCGTCGTCGGCGAACAGCGAGCGCAGCACGGTCGGATCGCGCCGGTCGACGGCGCGGGCATACCGTGCGACGACGTCCGCGAGGGCGAGGCGGTCCTCGACGGGGCTGCTCATGCCGGCATTCTCCATCGCCCGCCGGCCGGCGCGCGTCCCTCGTCCCGCTGACCGGACGGCGCCGCGCCGGGGCGGGTGAAGCGCAGGACGGGGCAGGTGCCCGGATGGTCGGTGACGGTCACGACCAGGCCGGCGTTCTCGGTGACGGCGGGGAGCAGCGCGGCATACGTCGCGGCGAGGGCGTCGGCGAACGTGCGGCGGTGCGGTGTCACCGATCGCGCGGCGCCGGGACGCAGCACGGTCGCCGTCCCGGCGCCGGCGGGTGCGCGCTCGCCGGTGATCACCACGTGGTCGAACCGGTCGGCGGTGATCGCATCGTCGTGTTCGCCGACGCCGATCATCACCGCGATGTCCGTGGGGTCGAGCATGGACTCGGCGGCCTCGGAGAGGACACGCACGGTGCGCGGCAGGCCCTGCGCCGGCATCAGGACGGCACGGTGCCCGGTGCCGACCGCGCTGACCCACGGCCCCAGCAGCGAGAACAGGGGAGCGGTGCGGGTTCCGAGGATGGCCACCGTCCCGGCGTCGTGGTGGGGGCCGCAGTGCCACAGCGCTCCGGACGGTCCGGGGATCCGGTAGGTGGGACGGGCGGCGGTGCCCCAGCCTTCCAGGGACTCCCGGACGCGGTGCAGCGCCGTCAGGGAGGTGACGATGTCGTCCATGACCACGTGCGACGGCAGCACACCGTCGAAGTCCGCGTGGACCGCCTCGGTCAGCGGCTTGTGGTGCCGCACGAGCACGTCGATCATCGCGCGGACGGTCCGGACGCGGTGCGCGGGATCGGTGGCCGGCGCGGTCGCGGGCGCACGGCGCTGCCGATCGAGTACAGCGGAAAGCTGCTCGGGGAACGAGGATTCCATGGGGCCTCCTGTCGTCACCGCCGCGTACCCGCCCGTGCCGGGCGCTAGGTCAGCGACGCTTCGTGGATCTCGCGGTCGAATGCGGGCAGCGGTCCCCCGGCGCGCAGGGTGGTCGCCAGCGCCGGATCGGCCAGGTGCAGCCGGCCGACGGCGATCAGGTCGAACTCCCCGCTGCCGAGACGCCGTTCGAGCTCGGGGATGTTGTCGTCGACCGGTGCCGAGCCGCTGATCCGGCTCTCCCGCAGCGACTTGCCGATGCCGACGCTGCCGACGGCCATCGTCGTGACCCCGGTCAGCTGCTTCGCCCAGCCGGCGAGCGAGAGGTCGCTGCCCTCGAAGGCGGGCGTGTCGAAGCGCCGGATGCTCGCATCGAGGATGTCGACCCCGGCCTCGACGAGAGCACCGAGGATCACCTTCAGCTCGTCGGGCGTCTCGGCGATGCGGGCGGTGTAGTTCTGCTGCTTGTGCTGCGAGAAACGGAACACGATGGGCAGGTCGTCGCCGATCTCGGCGCGCACGGCCTCGACCACCGCAGCGGGAAACCGGGTGCGGCGCTCGAGGTCGCCGCCCCAGGCGTCGGTGCGGGTGTTGGTGCCCTCCCACAGGAACGAGTCCAGCAGGTAGCCGTGCCCGCCGTGCAGCGCGATCCCGTCGAAGCCGACCTCCGCCGCGGCGGCCGCCGCGCGCGCATAGGCGGAGATCACGTCGGCGATGTCCTGCTCGGTCATCGCCTCCGTCGGGCGCGACGCCCGCGCGACGTAGTCGGCGGAATACGAGGTGACCCCCGGGGTGCCCCAGCTGCCCGAGGGGCGCATGGGCTTCAGTGCGGGGTCCACGGCGCTCATCGCGCCCCACAGCGGCCCGACGTGCCACAACTGCGGGACGATCCGCCCGCCGGCTGCGTGCACCTCGTCCACGACCCGGCGCCAGCCCGCCAGCGCAGCCGCGCCGTGCATGCGGGGTACCCGCGGATTGTCCACGGCCGTCGGATGATCGACGGCCACCCCCTCGGTGACGATCAGGCCGGTCCCGCCCTCGGCCCGCCGGCGGTAGTAGGCGGCGACATCGTCGCCCGGCACGCCGTCGATCGAGTACGACCGCGTCATGGGTGACATGACGATGCGGTTCGCCAGTTCGAGCGAACGCACGCGGAGCGGGCGGAACAGCGGGGAGGAGGAAGCCATGCGGTCGAAAACCTCTCTCGGCAGGACGGTATGGAATCTCCCGCCTCTCGGCGGGACGGTCTGGAAGTGGCCCGCCGGCCGGGTACGACACCGGCCGGCGGGCCCGTGCGGCTCACATTCCCATGCGGTCCGGCCGGCGGCGACCCGGTGTCCCACTCAGTGCGATCGAGGAACGGGCCGGCGTCCCCGGCCGCGTCAGCGCAACTTGATGCTGCCGCCGTCGGCCATCAGCGTCTGGCCCGTCATGTACCTCGAATCGTCGGACGCGAGGAACACGACCACCGGGGCGATGTCCGTCTCGGGATCGCCGATCCGCTGCAAGGGCACCTTCGCCGCCGCGGCGGCCGCCCGGTCGGGGAACGCCTGCTGCCAGGCGAGCACACCTTCCGTGGCGGCGAACGGGCACACGACGTTGACGCGGATGCCGTCGGCCGCCCACTCGTTCGCGGCCACGCGGCTCACCGCCCGGATCGCCTCCTTCGCCGCCGCGTACGACGTCTGCGTCGGCATGCCGTCGAGGGCGGATCCGGAGCCGAAGTTGACGACGGACCCGCGGGCCTGCTTCAACTGCGGGTGGCAGGCCTGCATGAGGTGCACGGTGGGGTAGAAGCCCGTGCCGAACGACAGGTCGAACATCTCCGCGGTGTGCTCGAGCAGCGGGGCCTGGCGGGACGCGTGCGCGTTGTTGACCAGGACGTGGATGCCTCCGAACGCCGCCACGGCGGCGTCCCGGATCCGCTCCGCGCTCTCGCGCCGGGAGATGTCGGCCTGCAGGAACTTCGCCTCGCCGCCGGAGTCGACGAGTTCGGTCTCGAGGGCGTGGCCGCGGTCGTCGTCGACGTCGACGAACAGCACGCGCGCGCCCTCGCGGACGAACACCCGGGTGACGGCGCGCCCGATCCCGCCCGCGCCGCCGGTCACGACGGCGGTTTTTCCGCTCAGTTTCACGACCGTGTCCTTCCGCTCAGGCGCCGACGGTCTCACCGGTGGCCAGCGCGACCTTCTCCAGTTCGGCCACACTGTAGGCCGAGTACGTCTCGTACGGTCCGCGACCGGAGAAGTAGGACGACAGCTGTCCGCCGAGTTCCTCGACGGTGAACGCGGAACCGGCGGCGTCGAAACGGTGCTCGACCTTGGGTGCTTCCATGAGCGCGACCATCTTGCCGTACACGACGAAGACCTGGCCGTTGACCTCGTCGGAGGCGGGGGAGGCGAGGTACCGGACCAGGGTGGCCACTCGCTCGGGCGCGAGCGGGTCCAGGCCCGACGCACCGGTGTTGTTCTCGCCGAACGCGTCCGCCGTCATGGCCGTGCGGGCGCGGGGGCAGATGGCATTGGCTCGCACCCCGTACCGCGACAGGCCCTGGGCGGTCGAGAGGGTCAGGGCCGTGATGCCGGCCTTGGCGGCCGAGTAGTTGGGCTGCCCGGCCGAGCCGAACAGGAACGCCTCGGAGGAGGTGTTGATGACGCGGCCGTAGACCGGGCCGTTTGCGTCCTTCGAAGCCTGCCGCCAGTGCACGGCCGCGGCGCGCGACGTCGCAGCGTGGCCCTTGAGGTGTACCCGGATCACGTCGTCCCAGTCCGACTCGGACAGGTTGAAGATCATCTTGTCGCGCAGGATGCCGGCGTTGTTGACCAGGATGTCCATCGAGCCGAACTCGGTGACCGCGGTGCGGACGAGTTCCTCGCCGAGTGCCCAGTCCGAGACGTCGCCGGTGACGGCGACGGCGCGGCCTCCGACGGCGCGGATCTCGTCGACGACGTCGTGGGCGGCGGCACCCATGTCGTTGACGACGACGGCGGCCCCGGCGTCGGCGAGGGCGAGGGCTTCGGCACGGCCGAGGCCGGCGCCTGCTCCGGTGACGACGGCGGCGCGGCCGTCGAGGGTCAGGTTCTGGGTCATGGTGGGCTCCTTGTGTCCGTGCGGGTATGCAGAACGATGACTGAAAACTAGTATTCATTCTATTGCTTGCACAAGGGTGTTCTCGGACCGCGGTCCCTCGGGTGGGAGGCGGTCCTCGAATCCTGCAGCCAGGCTGGTGGCCTGGCTCCTCGTTCGTCGCTATCCGGCCGTTGATCCAGGAATAGGAATATGTTCTACTGAATCTGCTGTGATCCGCGGCACACACGCGACGATCGTGTGGGCGTGCGCGTCCTCGCCCACCCACGAACTCCGGAAGGACCCGCGATGTCTCTGAACCTGGCCGACCTCACCGAGGCCGTCGTCGATGCGATACCCGACCGGACGGCCCTGAGCTGCGGGGACGAGTCCCGGACGTACGCCGAGTTCGACGCCCGCGCCAACCGGGTCGCGCATTACCTCGCGGCCGTCGGAGTGACCGCAGGTGATCATGTGGGCCTGCACATGCGCAACAGCCTCGAATTCCTCGAGGTCATGTTGGGCTGTTTGAAGATTCGCGCAGTACCCGTGAACATCAACTTCCGCTACGTGGGTGCCGAGCTCGTGCACCTCTACACCGATGCGGACCTCGTGGCACTCGTGCTCGACGACGAGTTCGCCGACGTCGCGGCGCAGGCCGTGCCGCACACCTCACGGCTGCGGCACATCGTCGTCGTCGGAAGCGCGGAGACGGCGGCGCTCGAACAGGCTGCGGCAGGTGCGGGTGCGACCGTGGTGCGGTATGCGGAGGCGGCGGAGAGCGCCTCGGCGGAGAGGGATTTCGGTGAGCGCAGCGGCGACGACCGGTACATCCTCTACACCGGCGGCACGACGGGCATGCCCAAGGGTGTGATGTGGCGGCACGAGGACTTCTACTTCGCGGCGCTGGCCGGCGGCAACCCGTACGGCGAACCGCACCGCAGCCCTGCCGATCTCGCCGCGGCCGCCGCGGCAAACGAGCACCCGATGTCCTATCTCGTCACGGCACCGCTCATGCACGGGGCTGCGATGTATTCGGTGCTGATGGGGTTGTTCACGGGTGCGAAGCAGGTGCTGATGCGGTCGTTCGAGCCGGTGGAGGCGCTACGCCTGATCGAACGGCACCGGATCGCGATCGTGATGGTGGTCGGCGACGCCATCAGCCGGCCGCTGGCCGACGCGGTGGCCGCACGCGGCAAGGAGTTCGACCTGAGTTCGCTGCTGGTCATCGGTTCCGGCGGGGCGCTGTGGTCGGCGAGTGTGCGCGCGCAACTGGCGGAGCTGCTGCCGAACGTCTACCTGCGCAACTCGTTCGGCTCGTCGGAGGCAGGCGCGACCGGCACCCTCGACGTCGGTTCGGACGGCCGTGCCCGGATCTCCCCGTCGCCGACGCTACGGGTGGTCGATACGGATCTGGCCGAGGTCGAGCCCGGCTCGGAGACCATCGGCTACCTCGCGCGCATCGGCCACGTCCCCCTCGGCTACTACAACGACCCGGACAAGTCCGCGGCGACGTTCCCCGAGCGCGACGGCGTGCGCATGTGCCTGCTCGGCGACCTGGCCACCGTGGAGCCGGACGGCTCGATCGTGGTACTCGGCCGCGGCTCGGCGTGCATCAACACCGGCGGCGAGAAGGTCTACGCGGAGGAGGTCGAGGAGGCCGTCAAGAGCCATCCAGCCGTCCTCGATGCGGTGGTGGCTGGAGTGCCGGATCCGCTACTGGGAGAACGGGTCTCGGTGGCCGTCCAGTTCCGTCCCGGTGTGGAAGCGCCCTCGGTCACGGAACTGGCCGATCACTGCCGGACCCTGATCGCCGGGTACAAGATCCCGAAGACGATCGTGTCGGTTCCCGAGGTGATGCGCTCACCGGCGGGGAAGGCGGACTATCGGTGGGCCAAGGCGACGCTCGAGAACGCGACCGTCGACGCCTGACGCCGTCGGACACGGGAGCGGCCGGCCCCACATCCGGGGCCGGCCGTTCCCGGTCTTCGGGGCACGTCAGCGGCCGGCTCGGGCGAGCAGCTCGCGCGCTTCGTCGCGGCCGTCGAGGACCCGTGCGGTGCGCTTGCGGATCCGCCACCGACCGTCGTTCTTGACGAGTTCGAAGCGGTTGGCCGTTACGCGCCAGACGCGGAAGCCGTTCTCGTCGTGCCGCAGCAGCTGCGAATGGCAGGTGGCCACGGCAGTGTCACCCTCGACCCGGATGTGCACAGGGTCGAGGAGGTGTCCGCATCCTTCGTGGATGTAGTCCTGGTGCGGCCGCGTGCGCACCATCTCCATGATCTCCTCGCGGCCGTTCATGGTGCGCATGTCGACGTCGTAGACGGCGTCCTCGGTCCACAATTCGCCCACCGCGGCGGCGTCACCGGCATCGACGGCCGGGCCGTAGGCGGTGACGATCTCCTGGACGGCGATCTTGTCCTCGAGGAGCTGGACGCGGGCGAGGAGGGACTGGACGAGCTGTGCGGTGTCGGTCATCGGGTCTCCTGTTCGGACGGTTCGGCCGGGGCGAAGTCCAGCCCCAGGTCGGTGCCGAGTGCCCGCAGGCACTCGAGTTGTTCGCAGTAGTGTTCGACGCCGGTCGCGGCGACGGTCGCCCCCACGACGGTGGCGCCGGCCTCGCGACGGCGTTCCAGGGACCGGACGGTGCGCTCGCGCGCGCCCAGCGGGTCGAGGGGCGCCCCGGTGTCGAGGACGACGTCGAAGCCCGCCGGGAGGTCCACCCGGCCCAGCATCGCGGTCAGGTCGGGCAGGGGCAGACCGAACGGCACCCAGCCGTCGCCGTGGGAGACGGCGCGGCGCAGCGAGCGCAGCGTGCGGCCCCCGATCCACAGCGGGACGCGGGGTTGGACGGCGTGCGGCTCCACGAGCAGGTTCTGGAATTCGTAATAGGACCCGTGGTACTCCGGCAGGCGTCGGGACAACGCGGCGCGCAACGCGGCCAGGGCGTCGTCGGCGCGGGCGCCCCGGTCGTCGAACGGGGCGCCGAGGAGGTCGAACTCCTCGCGCAGGCTGCCCACCCCGAGGCCGAGCGTCAGCCGGCCGCCGCTGAGGACGTCGAGGGTGCCGTAGCGTTTGGCGATCTCGAGCGGGTGGTGGTAACCCAGGACGAGCACCTGGGTGGCGAGCCGGATGCGGTGCGTCCGGGCGGCGAGATAGCTCAGGGTGGCGAGCGGGTCCCAGTAGGTGCCTCCGCGGGTGTCCGCGATGTCCACCGGCACGGCGACGTGCTCACTGCAGGTCAGATGGTGGAAGCCGAGCCGGTCGGCGGTCCGGGCCACCCGGACGAGGTCGTCGACGCCGGCGGCGCGTTCCCACGGTGAGTGCACGCCGGGGTGCTGGACCACGACGGGGCTGACGATTCCGATGCGCATGCGAGCCTCTCCGCTGCCGGGACTGGGAGGGTGTCGGTCCGTTGTACCGGACGGCATCGCTCCGTCGCGGCCGACGTTCCGATGAGCGGGATCCGGGTCGATCGCGGACGCGAGGCGCGTCAGGGTCGCAGGTGGGAGATTCGCGCCGCCGATCACTACTGGTGGCGAGAGTGAGCTGATACACTTTCAGAATTCATTTCAGTTTTCCCGCTTCCACCCCGGGAGCAGATGTATCGGGAGGCCGCAGATGGCAGTCGTCGAAGCAACGGAACCGACAGCTACCTCCGCCCCGCGGCGCGACGTGCCGCCGTCGATGGTCGAACGGATGACACTCATCCTCGACGCGTTCGAGGGCCGGTCCTCGCGGCTGACGCTGGAGGAGGTGGCGTGCCGCACCCGGCTGCCCCGCTCGACCGTGCACCGCATCCTCGATCAGCTCGTGAAGCTGAACTGGGTCGATCACGCATCCTTCGGCTACTGCCTCGGCCGGCGGGCGCTCGGTCTCGGCGGCGGGGACGGTGGCCACGGGGAGATCCGGGCGTCGGCGGCGCCGCTCCTGCACGAGCTGCACATGCAGACCGGCATGGTGGTCCACCTCGCCGTCCTCGACGGCGCCGAGAGCGTCTACCTCGACAAGGTCGGCGGCCGCTTCGCCGCGGCGCTGCCCTCGCGGGTCGGCGGCCGGGCATCGGCGTATACCACTGCCGGCGGCAAGGCGATGCTCGCGTGGCTCGAGCCCGAACGCGTGGACGACCTGTACGAGCGGCGCCTGGCCCGCCGCACCGAGCACACCATCGGTGACCTTGCGACCCTGCACCAGGAACTCAGCCGGATCCGGCAGCGGCGCGGTCTGTCGTTCGAGCGCAGCGAGTCCGTACGCGGCGTTGCCTGCGTCGCCGTCGCGGTGCGCGGGCACGACGGTCCGGTCGCCGCGATCTCGCTGTGTGGCGACGCCCGCACCGCGCAGCTCGAGCGGGTCGCGCCCCTCGTGGTGGATGCCGCCCGGGAGGTCTCCCGCAGCCTCTACCCGGAACTCGGCGCCCCGCGCCGGGGCCGCAGGGCACCCGAACCGCCCGAGAGCACGTGGTCCCCGGACGCGATGGACCGGTTGCTGTCGGTCCAGAGCGGGCAGTGGCTCTAGCGACCAGCGGCGCCAGCGGTCACCAGCTCTGATCGAGACCGCGGCCTGGGCACCGCCGACAGCGGTTCGTCGGCGCGTCCTGCGCCGCCCCCGGCGGACTGCACCCAGACCGTCGGCGCGCGTGATCCGGCGCCCAACATGTAGAGGATCGGCTGCGGCCGCCGGCGGAACAGCCGATACGGTATGCCGCGGTCCGCGGCACTCCCAGTCGACTTCTGTCCGTGCCGGTGCACTCGAATTCGGTTTCGGACGGGCGGGTGTCATTGCCGCGGATCGGTGACACCTGCTGGTTCGACGCCTCAGTTCCGCACCGCATCCGATCGGTCGCAACCGAGCCCTCCGAGGCGCTCGTGGTGACCAACGATGTTCCCGTGCAACAGCGGGACAACGAGGGCATGGCGAGCGGGCGGTCGACCCGACCGAGGATGCGATCGCCGAGGCCGTGTCGGCCGAGCACCACAGGCGCATGGCCGCCGTGCTCGACGACTTCACTGCCGCCGCTGCACCGGTGTTCGAGCGGATGGCCCGGCTGGGACACATCAGGATCTGCGCAACGACCTGGATTCCAGCCAAGTGGCCTTCGTGACGGCGGCTGCCATCCGCGGGGTGGAGGAGGTGTGACCACCGACCACTGAATTCACCAGGCACACAGCGGTCTTCACCGGTTTACTACCGACACCGCCGGATCAGGGCGCATGAAGTGCCGACGGGAGTACCCGGAGCAACCCCCGCGCCGAGCGGATGTCGGATGCTCTCCTCGCGCGGCGCCAGTCCGTGCCTGCTTCTCGGGCGCGCGGTACCCAGCTCGCGCGCGTTCCGTGCGGCGCTCGGCCCGGCTGCCACCGCGAGTGCTCGTGCGGGGTCCGGGCTGCAATCCGCTGCAACGTTGAGTGGGCTCGCCCCCTCTCCCTACATTCGTGGCCTGGGTTACACGGCGTGAGACGAGAACCGTCCCGAAGTCTCGTCACGCTCGGGGCCTGAACCTGTGCGGCCGGCCCTCGGACAGAAAGTAGAGGAGAGCAATGGCGCTGAACAAGAGTGCATTACTGAGCGCGTATCGGAAGATGTCGGAGATCCGCGAATTCGAGGACCGGTTGCACGAGGAGAACGCGACCGGCGACATCCCGGGGTTCATCCACCTGTACTCGGGGCAGGAAGCGATCGCAGTCGGTGTGTGCGAGAACCTGAACGACACCGACTACATCGGCTCCACCCACCGCGGGCACGGCCACTGCATTGCCAAGGGGTGTGACCTCGACGGGATGATGGCCGAAATCTTCGGCAAGAACGACGGATTGTGCCACGGCAAGGGCGGATCGATGCACATCGCCGACCTGTCGGTCGGCATGCTCGGCGCGAACGCGATCGTCGGCGGTGCCCCGTCGCTGGCGATCGGCGCTGCGCTGAGCGCCAAGACCCTGGGGAACGGCGGTGTCGCGGCCTCGTTCACCGGCGACGGCGGATCCAATCAGGGCACCGTGTTCGAGGCCATGAACATGGCGGTCGTGCTCGAGTTGCCGATCGTCTTCGTCATCGAGAACAACGGATTCGGTGAGGCCACCGGCCGCGACTACGCGGTCGGCACACCGAGTATCGCTGGGCGGGCCGCGTCGTTCGGGATGCCCGCCACCACCGTCGACGGTACCGACTTCTTCGAGGTCCACGAGGCAGCGCGCGAGGCGGTCGAACGAGCCCGCAGGGGAGGCGGTCCCTCCACCATCGAGGCGGTGGCACACCGCTGGCACGGCCACTTCGAGGGCGACGCCCAGCTGTACCGCACCGCGGACCAGGTCGCCGAACTCCGCAGGACCCAGGATCCGCTGGTGAAGTTCCGCGCGAAGGTCGACGGCAAGAAGGTCACCGCGAAGGAACTCGATGCGATCGACGCCGAGGCTCGTGAACGGGTCGACGTCGCCGTCACGAAGGCGCGAGCTGCCGAGTACCCGCCGCTGACGAACCTGCTGACCGACGTCTACGTGTCGTACTGAGAGAGAGAACGAAAATGACCACGTCGAAGACGACATATCGCGAAGCGATCAAGGCCGCACTCGCACAGGAGATGCAGCGGGACGCGACGGTCGTGCAGATCGGTGAGGACCTGCGCGGTGGTCACGCCGGCACCAATCCGGAACTCGAGTCCGGGAAGGTGGAGGCGTTCGGCGGTGTGCTGGGGGTGACGAAGGGTCTGTGGACCGAGTTCGGTTCCGACCGTGTCATCGACACCCCGATCACCGAGTCCGCGATCATCGGCATGGCAGCCGGCGCTGCTCTGACCGGGCTGCGGCCGGTGGCCGAGTTGATGTTCATGGACTTCTTCGGAGTCTGCTACGACGCGCTCTACAACCAGGCGGCGAAGTTCCGGTACATGTTCGGCGGCAAGGCCCGTACCCCGCTGGTGGTGCGGGGCATGATCGGCGCCGGATTCTCCGCCGCCGCTCAGCACTCGCAGTCACCGTACAACGTGTTCGCCGCCGTTCCCGGCCTCAAGGTCGTCGCCCCGTCGAACGCCTACGACGCCAAAGGCCTGCTGATCCAGTCGATTCGCGACGACGATCCGGTCGTGTTCTGCGAACACAAGACACTCTACGACGTTAAGGGCGAGGTTCCGGACGAGCCGTACACGATCCCGTTCGGTGTCGCCAACTACACCCGTGAAGGCACGGACGTCACGATCATCGCGCTGTCGGCGATGGTGAACGCCGCCAACGCCGCCGCGGACAAGCTGGCCGCCGAGGGGATCTCCGTCGAGGTCGTCGACCCCCGCACGGTGTCGCCGCTCGACGAGGAGGGCATCCTCGAATCCGTGGCGTCCACCGGCCGGGTAGTGATCGCCGACGAGTCCGCGGCGCGCTGCGGGTTCGGTCACGACGTCGCCGCGCTGATCGCGACGCGTGCTTTCGGGTCACTGAAGGCGCCGATCGAACTGGTCACCCCGCCGCACACTCCGGTGCCGTTCTCCCCGGTCCTCGAGCAGGCGTGGCTGCCGAACGCGGCTCGGATCGAGGCCGCCGTCCGCAAGGTTGTGAGTGCCTGACATGAGTGAGATCAAATTGATCGAAGTTCCGAAGTGGGGCCTGTCCATGGAGGAAGGCACCGTGGCGGAGTGGCTGGTCGAGGAGGGAGCGTCCTTTTCGAAGGGCGACCTGATCTGCGAGATCGAGACCAGCAAGATCGCCAACCAGTTGGAGGCGCCGTTCGACGGGGTGCTCCGACGGGTCGTCGCCAAGCCGGGGGAGACGTTGCCGGTCGGTGCGGTGCTGGCGGTGTCGGCCGAGGCTGCAGTCTCCGACGCCGAAATCGAGGAATTCCTCGCCGGCATCGGGGCGGATCAGGTGCCGACCCCGGCCGAGTCCGGGCGCTCACCGGCCGGACAGCCCGCCCCCGCGCAGCCGGATCTCGAGAGCAGCCCGCCGGCGCCGGCGGCCCACGAATCGGTACCGGTGACCGGGGCGACCACCGGGTCCCGTCAGCGGCCCGGTGCGATGATCGTTCCCGATGCCCTGCGAGGACGGACGAACGGTGACGTGTTCGCGACCCCGCACGCCCACCGCTTGGCGGACGAGTTGTCGATCGACCTGGCCCGTGTGACGGGGACCGGCCGGGACGGCCGGATCTCCGTTGCCGACATCCACGACACGATCCGGGCGGCCGGTGGAACCGTCGCACAACCGCCGTCGCCGACGCGGTCAGGTATACCGGGACGTTCCTTCGAGGACGACAGCACCGTCCCGGCCACCCCCGTGGCCCGACGTCTGGCCGCATCCCTCGGGATCAACCTGCACGACTGCCGGGCCACCGGGTCACGCGGCCGGGTGTGTGAGGCCGACGTCCGCGAGGCCGAGTGCCGGTTCCGGCTGCAACCGGAAGTCGTCGCAGCGCCCGAACCCGTCGCGGAGGCGGAGTTCGAGACGATTCCGTTCACCGCGATGCGCAAGGCGATCGGGCAGCGGTTGCAGGAGTCGAAACGCAGCGCCCCGCACTTCCGGCTCACCGCGGACCTGCAGATCGACGATCTTCTGGCCTTGCGGGCAAAGATCAATGCAACCGTTCCGGCCGTCAAGCTGTCGGTCAACGATTTCGTCGTCAAGGCGTGTGCCGCGGCGCTGCGGAAGGTGCCCGATGTCAACGTTCAGTTCGACGAGGCGACACAGTCGGTGCTGCGCTATGCAAGTGCCGACATCTCGGTGGCTGTCGCACTGCCGTCGGGTCTGATCACCCCGATCGTGCGCGGCGCCGACGGCAAGACTCTCGCCGAGATTTCCGGGGAGGTGCAGTCACTGGTGACCAAGGCCAAGACCGGGAAACTGGCGGTCGACGAGTTCCAGGGCGGCACCTTCACGGTGTCCAATCTCGGCATGTTCGGTGTGCGGGAATTCGACGCGATCATCAACCCACCGCAGGGCGCCATCCTCGCGGTCGGTGCCGCACAGGAGCGTCCCGTCGTTGTCGACGGTCAGGTCGTTGCGCGCACGATGCTCACCGTCACGCTCTCGTGCGACCACCGGGTGATCGACGGCGCGCTCGGCGCGACCTTCCTGCGAGAACTCCGGCGTTTCGTCGAGTCACCCGCGCTGATGCTGGTCTGAGAGGTACACCATGACAGAGAAATACGACGTCCTCGTCGTCGGCAGCGGGCCGGGTGGCTATGTCGCCGCAATCCGTGCCGCGCAGCACGGTCTGCGCACCGCCGTCGTCGAGCGGGACCGGCTCGGCGGGATCTGCCTGAACTGGGGGTGCATCCCTACCAAAGCGTTGCTGCACGGTGCCGATGTCGCCCACACGCTGGCGAACCTTCGGCCGCTCGGGTTCAGTGCGAGTGGTGTGGAATTCGACATGGCACGCCTCGTCGAGTTCAGCCGGTCGGTGTCGGGGCGACTGTCCGACGGCATCGGCTACCTGATGAAGAAGAACGGCATCGACGTCGTCCGGGGGTCGGCGCGGCTGCTCGACAAGGGAGTCGTCGCAGTGACGGCCGCGGACGAGTCGGTGTCCGAGTATCGGGCCGACCACGTCATCCTGGCCACCGGAGCCCGGCCGCGTTCGGTTCCCGGTGTCGTGCCTGACGGCGACCGGGTCTGGACATACTTCGATGCTCTGGTCCCGTCGGAGCTGCCGAAGTCATTGCTGGTCATCGGATCCGGTGCCATCGGCGTCGAATTCGCGAGTCTGTACAACGATCTCGGGACTGACGTCACCCTCGTCGAATTGGCCCCGCAGATCATGCCGGTCGAGGATGCTGCCGTCGCAGGCCATGTACGGCGGCAGTTCGAGAAGCGAGGCATCGGGATTCACACCGGCGCCTCGGTGTCCGAACTGACGGTCGGCACGGATGCCGTCACCGTGGCCGTCCGGTCGGCCGACGGAACGATCGATGAAGCGACCGTGGACAGAGTTCTCGTTGCGGCCGGAATCCAGGGCAACGTCGAGGGTCTCGGCCTCGAGGAACTCGGTGTCGAAGTCGATCGCGGATTCGTCACCACCGACCAGTGGTGTCGCACTACCGCATTCGGCGTGTACGCGATCGGTGACGTGGCGGGCGCACCCTGCCTCGCCCACAAGGCCAGCCACGAAGCCGTGCTGTGTGTGGACAGGCTCGCCGGTGCGGATCACGTCCGGCCGTTGGACCGCGACTACGTTCCGGGCTGTACCTACGCGAGGCCGCAGGTCGCCAGCCTCGGTCTCACCGAAGAACGAGCGCGTGCGACCGGCCGTCGCCTGCAGATCGGGCAGTTCGATCTGCAGGCGTCCGGAAAGGCGCGCGCGATCGGCGAAGCCGACGGCTTCGTGAAGACGATCTTCGACGCCGACAGCGGCGAACTCCTCGGTGCCCACATGGTCGGCCCGGATGTCACCGAGCAGATTCAGGGATTCGGCATCGCTCGATCCCTGGAGGCGACCGCCGACGATCTCGCCGAGGTCGTCTTCGCGCACCCGACACTATCGGAGGCGATGCACGAATCGGTTCTGGCCGCACTGGGCCGTCCGATCAACATGTAGCAAGTCCCGCCGAACCGCGGACCCGGGTGGGACCGTGGTTCGGCGGGAACTCACGCCCAGGAATCGAACAAAACGTGAATCCCATACCTGGAACATCACCCGAGGGGCCGGTTCCGTCGGGCCGCAGATTGCTTCGACTGGAGGTCCGCAATGCGCAAACCCCCATCGAACGCAAGCCGAACTGGATCAAGACCCGCGTCAAGACGAGTCCTGCGTACGCCGAACTCGAGAGCCTGGTCGAACGCGAAGGACTGCACACGGTGTGTGCGGAAGCCGGCTGCCCCAACATCTTCGAATGCTGGGAAGACCGCGAAGCCACGTTCCTGATCGGCGGTCGGCAGTGCACGCGCCGCTGCGACTTCTGCCAGATCGACACCGGCAAACCCACCGACCTCGACCGGGACGAGCCCCGCCGCGTCGCCGAGTCCGTGCACGCGATGGGACTTCGGTACTCCACCATCACCGGGGTTGCCCGCGACGACCTGCCCGACGGCGGCGCCTGGCTCTACGCCGAAACCGTCCGACAGATCCACGCCCTCAACCCCGGGACCGGCGTCGAGAATCTCGTCCCCGACTTCAGCGGAAGGCCCGACCTGCTGGCTGAGGTGTTCGACTCCCGGCCCGAGGTGCTCGCCCACAACCTCGAGACCGTGCCGCGGATCTTCAAGCAGATCCGCCCCGCGTTTCGCTACGAACGCTCGCTCGGTGTGCTCGCCGCGGCCCGCGACTTCGGCCTGATCACCAAGTCGAACCTGATCCTCGGTATGGGGGAGACCCCACAGGAAGTGCAGCAGGCGATGATCGACCTGCACGATGCCGGCTGCGACATCCTCACCATCACCCAGTATCTGCGTCCCTCGCCGCGGCACCACCCGGTAGAGCGGTGGGTCGAGCCGGAAGAATTCGTCGAGTACTCGAAGGCCGCCGAGGAGGTCGGTTTCGCCGGCGTCCTGGCGGGGCCGCTCGTGCGTTCCTCGTACCGCGCCGGCCGCCTCTACGCCGACGCCATGGCTCACCACCGCCGTGAACTCGCGGCTCCCCTCAGCCATCTCGCCGAAGCGCACCCGTCAGGAGATTGACCACATGAGTTCCGCTATCGAAGACAACCGCATCATCGAATTCGCCCGTCGCGGGCTGCCGTACGGGGGCGGAAGTCCCGGCGACCTTCTGGTCGAATTCGGTATGACCCCAGCCGATTATCTGATCCGGTTGGGTGAGATCCTCGACAGCCCTGTCGCCTTACGACTGCACCCCCGGCTACGTGCGGACCTGCGCAACTTCGTCGCTGCGCGCACCCCTGCGCCGCGCGCCGCGCCGAATCGGAGCGACCAGGTTCGGAGAGGATCCCGGTCCGCCGCGGTGTGAGCCCCGGGAGCAGGGCACGCGTGCCCCCAGATTCGTCGACACGGAGGCGGCGGGGTTCGGAGCGAGATGTTCGCAGGCGGAATGTCACCTGATCACACGGACTTCGACACCGTCCGCGAACCGGTACGGCTGGGGCGTCAGCACAGGGCCGAGGCTCTTGCGCAGCCGGGAGACCTCGGCGCGGACGGCAACGATGTGGTCCCGGTCGCCGAACAGGGCCTCGCTCAACGACGCGGCATCGATACCGGCCGATCGGGTACGTGCCAATACCCTCAGAATCTGCGCGTGCCGCGGTGACAGGGCACGCGTCCATTCCATCTCCCCCCGCACCGTCGCCCGAGGGGCCGCCCCCAGGTCGAGTTCGAGTTCGATGGCCGTCCGTTCCGCGCGGCGGCGCACCAACCATGCGTCACCGAGCGGTTCGGGTACGCAAAGTCCGAGACCGGGCACGAGCAGTGGTCGGTCGGCCTCCGGTGATGCCAGTCGTTCGGGAACGCCGATGCCGCTGGCTGCCACGACCCAGCCGTGACCGTCCACGACGACAGCAGGCCCGCACGTCCTTGCGAGCACCGGCGCCGCGTCAGTACGGAGCCTGTCGAGGTGGGCGGCATGCTCGCGCCAGAGCATCGACTCAGCCAACCGCACAGCCGTCTGCACGAGGGCCACGGTGGCCGGATGCACCGACATCGCCGACCCGCTGAGATCCAGTACGCCGAGTACCTCGCCGGAGCGTGGATCGTGGACCGGTGACCCCGTACACGACCAGCCGTAGTGGGACCGCGCATAGTGTTCGGCCGAGAAGAGCTGTACCGGAGCGTCCTCGACCAGCGACGTGCCGACAGAATTGGTGCCTACCGACTTCTCCGACCAGCGGGCGCCTTCCACGAATCCGAGGACGTCAGCTTCCCTCTGCACGTCGCGTGCACCCTCTCGCCACAGCACCACCCCGTCCGAGTCGGCGACGACCACGATGAAGTTCGCGTCGCTCGCCACCTCGGTCAAGGCGCCGCGTAGCTCGGGCAGAACCGACGTCAGGGCACTTCGTGCACGGCGAGCTTCGAGTTCGGAGACGTCCGCGAGTACGACGTCCTCACACCGGGCGGGACTGACACCGTCTGCCCGAAGACGCGACCACGACCGGGCGACAACGTCACGCGGAGGCACCGGCGGCGTCCGACCGGACATCACCGCGTCGTGGACGTCGCTCAACAATCGGGCGCGTCGCGACAAGTCTTCACCGGAACCGAAAGCGAGCAACCGTTGGCGCGCCGAACTGGCCCTACTCACACCGTTCAGCCTACCGTCAGGAGTGTGAGCCGCACCATGGCCCCTGCCGTCTGCGGCCATCACGAACGCGGAAGTCGTCGACGATCTCACGCACTCGTCGAGGAGTGGTTCGTTGCCGGCGCCTGCGACGGATTCAACCTGATGTGTCCGGCGTATCCGGATTCGCTGGACGACTTCGTCGACCTCGTCGTCCCGGAACTGCAGCGCCGCAGCCTGTTTCGCGCCACGTACCCGGGTACCACGTTGCGCGACAGTCTGGGACTGTGGTCCTTCGCGTAAAGGCGCTCGGGTGATGGCGCCGCTCGGGTAGTGGACAGCGGGTTATGGGTCCTGCTCGTCGAGCACCCGCCCGATGAAGCCACCGAGTCGAGTCTCGAGGTGGCGGATCCGAGTCTCGGTGGGCAGTGCTCGATCGGGCTGATTGCCAGGCAGTGGCAGCAGCTCTCGCACATACAGTGAGCACGCGAAGTTGCTGCACATGTAGGTTCCGACGCTGTTTCCGGCCTTGCCGCCGGCGCCGGCCTTGCGTGCCGTGAACAGCGCCGTTCCGCCGATGCGGTGAACGGCGTGGCAGATGGTGCACATCGTGCTGCGCGGCCGGGAGCTGTCGGTCTCGGCCTGTCGCAACTCGATTCCGACCACCTGCCCGGCGTGCTGGGCAATCAGATACGCGCGAAGCGGGGCTCGGGGGTCCGTCCAGCCGAAGAAGTCGAGTTCCGCCCAGCGCACGGTGTCGAAGTCGGGCGGGAACGTCACCGTCCTGATCTTGCTGCGCGAGCTGTTGACGAACGATCCGAGGACGTCGTCGCGGGACGGTGCCTGCATCACCACTATTCCTTCCACGTTTGATTCATGAAACAAGTGGAGTATAAACTCGCGGGCATGGGTCGCCACAAGGATGTCGAGCGTCGGCGCGCGCTCCTCGAGGGCTGCTGCGCCTACGCCGAGGAGCAGGGGCTGTTCGGTCTCACCCTCCGCCCGCTGGCCGATCGGCTCGAAACGTCGACCCGAAATCTCCTCCACCACTTCGGCAGTCGTGAGAACCTGATCGTCGAGATCGTCGACCGCACCCTGGTGACCCATCTGACCGCGTCGCGGGATCTGCTCCTGCGGATCCGCGATCTCTCGGCCGACGAGTCGTCGCCGTCGGCGACCGCCGCCCACGTGACCGCCGTGATCTCGCAGGGGCTCGAGATGGCGTGGGCGGAAGCGCACACGCCGGATGGGCGCCGGCGAACCGCCATGTTCTTGGAGATCTATGCCGCGGCGACGCGGGATCCCGAGCTGCAGCAGACATTCCTCGTCCCGGTGGTGACGGAATGGGTCGACCCCATGGCCGCGGCGATCGAGGCCGCGGGCGCGTCACCGGGCGCGGCCCGGTCCGTCGCCTCGCGCATCCTCGCGGCCCATCGAGGTCTTCTCCTCGAGGATCTCGCGCTCGGCTGCAACGTCGCCACCGATGCCGCGCATCGGGACGCCGTCCTGGCGGTCCGTACCGAGATCTCCCGTGCGACTTCCTCGGGCGGGGAAGGGGTCCATGACCCGGCGGAGTGAGCAGCCCGCCAGTCGTTCGTCGCGATCTCGTTCGCACCGCTGTTCCGGGCTTTCCCGTCGTCGCCGGGGTCGCCGGCCGGCCTGGTATCGAGCCCCGGCTCGATCGGCTGACCGGCACGAGCTGCCGGACCTTTCCTGGGCACCTGTTCTCGCCAGGCTCGCAATCTTCGACACACCGGTCTTGCTAACGATAACGATTATCAGTAGCTTCTGTGGCGCTGGGTACTGCGGGAGATGCGAGCGGAAGGCCACGTGTGGCACACCTACTGCTGGTGGAGAGCTGGGTCGGCGCAATGGGAACGTTGCTGCCGAGAGCGATTGCCGACCTGGGAGTCGAGTTCACGTTCCTGACCCGACGGCCGGAGCACTACCCGGACACCCTGCCGGACGGTTCCCCGCATCCGCTGCGTCTCGGTCGCGCGGTAGCGACTGCCGAGACCAACGATCCGGCTGCCGCACTCGAGGCGGCGCGGCGGATCGATGCCGAGGCAAGGATCGACGGCGTCCTCACCAGCTGCGACTACTACCTGCCGACCGCCGCGCGAATTGCCTCCGCACTCGGACTTCCCGGTCCGACACCCGAGGCGATCGAGACCGCCTGCGACAAGGCGCGCACCCGGGCGGTGTTGGATTGCGTCGGTGTCCCGGGGCCGCGGCACACCACCGCGTCGGTCGACGACACGATCCGGCTCCGTACCGCGGCCGAGTCGGTGGGATTCCCCTTGGTGGTCAAACCCACCGATCTGTGTGCGGGAATGTTCGTGCGACGCGCGGACAGTTGGCTGGATGTCGAGTCGGCGGTGCACGCGCTGCGGGGGTTCGAGATCAATGCGCGCGGGCAGCGGCGGAACTCGACGGTGTTGCTCGAGGAGTTCCTCACCGGCCCGGAATTCAGTGTGGAGAGCTGGATTTCGCGCGGCAAGGTCCACACGGTCGGCGTGACCGACAAGAGCTTGGGTGGGGCGTCGGGTTTCGTGGAGACCGGGCACATGTTCCCGGCCGACCTGGCTGAGGGAGACCGCGCGAGAGTGGTGGCCGCCGCGGAGGAGGCGATCGATGCGGTGGGTCTCGATCACGGTGTGGTGCACACCGAACTACGCCTGACCGCCGCTGGGCCGCGGATCATCGAGATCAATCCACGGCCGGCCGGCAATCAGATCACCGAGCTGATCCGGCATGTGAGCGGAGTCGACCTGCCGCGGGTGGCGGTCGAGCTCGCACTGGGACGCGAGCCGATCGTCCCGACGGTCCCGGACGAGCACCGTGACGGCGGACGGCCCTCGAGCGCAGCCGTGAGCATGCTGGTGCCGACGAGGGCGGGTGTTGTCACCGGAATCGAGGGAGTGGACACCGTCGCAGCCGATCCGTCGGTGGTCTCGGCGGCGTTCAAGGGGCCCGGTCACCGAACCACGCCGGGAATGGACAACAACAGCTACCTGGGCAGCGTCGTCGTCATCTCGCCGGAGCGGTCCGGGGCCCGCCCGCTGGCGGAGCGCCTGTTGTCGTCGATCTCCGCCACATACGGCGAGGAGCCGGCGTCATGACCGCCACCTCAGCGATCGGTACCGCGACGAACGGTCGCCTGGCTGCGCTTCTCGAGCGCTACCGCACCGACCCTGCCCGGCGTCCCGCGCGCGATGTGGTGGTGTCGGTTGCGTTCACCACGTCACAGGGAGTACGGCACGGCGGGCGCAGTGGCGGCTACCGCAACCAGGTGATCTCGCTGCGGGTGGGGGCTGCGACGGGCTCGTGCGCGGTCGAGCCGGGCTCGGTGGATCCGGAGATCGTGCACGCGTGCGCAGGGGTGGCGGTGGCCGATCTGCTGCACCATGCCGAGATCGCCGTGCAGATCGCCGCACTCGATGCTTACCTGACGCACCAGCGCCCGCACTCGGGTGAGCCCCGCGCAGTGACGGTGCAGCTGGATTCCGGGGATTCGCTGCAGCGCTCGCTGGCCCGGGCGCATCACGTGACCGGGCTGGTCGACGCACCACCCGACGGGCGGGTGCTGGTGATCGGAGTGGTCAACTCGCTGCTCGTCAGCTTGCGCGAGCGCGGGCTGCGGTACGTGCCGTGTGATCTGAAGGGCGGCACCACCGAGTGGGGTGAGCCGATCGTTACCGGCTTCGCCGAGCATCTCGACGAGTGTGATGCGGTGCTGGCCAGCGGAATGATGCTGGGCAACGGCACCGTCGACACCTTGTTCGCGCGGGTGGCAGGGTCCGGCCGGCGGCTTCCGGTCACGATGTTCGCCCAGAGTGGCGCCGCGGTCGCCCGGGAGTTGCTCGGACGCGGCATCGACGCACTCTCCGCCGAGCCGTACCCGTTCTTCTGGCTGACCGGGGACGCCGGCCCGATCTACCTGTACCACGGGTCGCGTGCACGATGACCGTGATCGATTCGCCGGCGCGGGTGGGGAACAGCCCACTCGTGCGCATCCTCACCCCGGTGCCGAACCCGCATCCGGGCTACTTCGCGAAGATCGAGTCGCTCGGCTTCGGTGGGCTCAAGGCGCGGTCGGCCCTGTCGATGCTGGCCGGTGCCCGGCGACGCGGGGAACTGCGTGACGGCGCGCGGATCGTCGAATCCACCAGCGGCACTTTGGGGGTCGGGCTGGCATACGTGGCACAGCCACTCGGCCACCCCGTCACCCTGGTGGTGGACTGCGAGCTCGAACCCGCCATGCGCAATCTGCTGTGCGCGCTGGGTGCCACCTTGGAGATCGTGGGCCGTCCGCACCCGGAGGGCGGGTGGCAGCAGGCCAGGCTCGACGTCCTGCACCAAATTCTTGCCGCCGACCCGGATGCGTACTGGCCCAACCAGTACGACAATCCCGACAACGCCGTGGGCTACCACGGGCTCGCCGACGAGATCGTCGCGGGCCTGGCCGCACAGGGTATCGAGCGGGCCGAGGTGCTTGTGTGCAGTGTGGGCACCGGCGGCCACAGCAGCGGAGTGGGTCTGCGGTTGCGGCAGGTGTGGCCGGACCTGCGGATCATCGGGGTCGATGCGGTGGGGTCGACGATCTTCGGACAGCCTGCCGCCTGCCGGGTCATGCGGGGACTGGGCAGCAGCGTGCATCCGGGCAATGTGCGATACGAGATGTTCGACGAGGTGCACTGGGTCGGCCCGCGCGAGGCCGTGCACGCCTGCCGCAGCCTGGCGCGGGACGGGTTCCACACCGGCGGCTGGTCGACGGGTGCGGTGGCCACGGTGGCCGGGTGGGCGGCCACCCGCTGGCCGGGCCCGGTGGTCACCGTCTTTCCGGACGGCCCCGACCGCTACCTGCGCACCATCTTCGACGACGACTGGTGCGCTCGGCACGGCCTGCTCGCTCCGCCGCGAACACATCCGCACGAGATCGCCGAGTGCGGTGACCCGGCGGAGTGCTGGACGCGGTGCGAATCCGTGCGGGCCCCGCACCCGTCGGCGAGGGACCGGATGGAGACGGCGCGATGAGCCTGACCTGGTCGGTGAGCACCCTCGCCCTGGCCCGGCCGTTCCGGATCAGCCGGGCGGTGATGTCGTCCCGCCAGGCGGTCACGGTCACCGTGACCGATCCCGAAACGGGATCGTGCGGCCGCGGCGAGGTCGTCACCTCCGTGTTCGCGGGCCTGGACGTGCACCACATCGAGACCCAGCTGCGGGCAGTCGCGGCGTACTGCGGTGCCCGAGGGATCCCCGAAACGATTCCGGCACAGGTGCACCCGGCGGTTGCCGGCGCCGTGTGGTCCGCCGTCGCCGACTACCGGGCACGTGTGAACAGGCAGACGGTCGCTGCGCACCTCGGGTTGCCGCTGCCCGCCGAGATCCCGATCTCCCGCACCCTCGGAATCGGTGCGCCCCAGGACATGGCCGCCGAGGCCGCCGAGTTGTCCGGGTGTGGGTTCGCTCTGCTGAAGGTCAAGACCGACGCCGACCCGACCGAATCGGTACGGCGGCTGGCCGCCATCGCCGCTGCCGCTCCAGGCGTGGATCTGATCGTCGACCCGAACGAAGCGTGGACCGCGGCCACCGCCCTGTCGGTGCTCGCCGACAGCGGTGGTCTGCCGATCGTCGCGCTCGAACAACCGCTGCCGGTGCACGACCGCGACGGAATGCGGGAGCTGCGCAGCCGCACCGATCTTCCGCTCGTCGCGGACGAGGCCGTCCACGGCCTGGCGGACCTGGACGAGCTGACCGGCCTCGCGGACGTGGTGAACATCAAACTCGCCAAGTGCGGCGGCATCTACCGCGCCCACGCACTGGCCGCGGCGGCCGGCGCGCGCGGAATGGAGGTGATGCTCGGCTGCCTGGTGTGCAGCTCGCTGGGTATCGCCCCCGCGGCGCAGCTGGCGTCCCTGGCCCGATGGTGCGACCTGGACGGGCACCTGCTGCTCGCCCGAGACCCGTGGGCCGGCCTCGGGGGTGAAGACGGAAAGCTGCGCCCGAGCGGCCTGCCCGGACTCGGCGTGTACCGACCCGACAACGAGGAAACGCGATGACCGCCAACGACTCCCCGGCAGGGACATTCGCTCTGCTGCGCAGCTTCCCCCGCTCGGTACAACTGCTGGTGCTCAACCAGTACGGCGTCAACACCGGTTTCTACATGCTGGTGCCGTACCTGTCCATGCATCTGACCGGGAACCTGGGTCTGTCCCTGACGATCACCGGCCTGGTCCTCGGGGTGCGTACCCTCAGCCAGCAGGGCTTGTTCCTGATCGGGGGCACCGCTGCCGACCGGCTCGGACCCCATCGGGTCATCATCGCCGGCTGTGCCCTGCGGTCGGTGGGCTTCGCAGTGTTCGCTGTGGGCACCAGCGTGCCGCTGCTGCTTCTCGCCTCAGTTCTGTCGGGATTGGCTGGGGCTCTGTTCAATCCGGCCGTGCGCTCCTACATCGCGGTCGCCGAACCCCGGCGCCGGGCGGAGGCATTCGCGGTCTTCAACGTCTTCGCACAGGCGGGGGCACTGTCCGGACCGCTGATCGGCAGCGCGCTGCTGACGGTGGACTTCCGTACCGTCGCCGTCGCCGCGGCGGCCGTCTTCGCCGCCCTCACCCTGGCGCAGTTGCGGTTTCTGCCCTCCCACCCGGTGGACCGCGCCGAGACGACGGTGCTCCGCGGCTGGGGTGCGGTGCTGGCCGACCGCCGGTTCGTGCTGTTCACCGTGACCATGCTCGGGATGTTCGCCCTGCAGACGCAGATGTACCTGGTGTATCCGGTGCTGGCCGGGCGGATCACCGACTGGAGTGGGGCAGTGGCGGTGCTGTTCCTGTCCACCACCGTCTTCGGTCTGCTCGCCCAGGTGCGGCTGACCCGATGGTTCGATCGCCACACCAGCCGGGGCACGGCCATCACGGCGGGGCTGATGTTGATGGGCGCCGCGTTCGTGGTGGCACTGCCGGTCCTGTGGGGCGAACCCTCCCACGGCGCGGGACGGATCGGGCTGACGCTGGCGCCGTTGTTGCTTTCCGCCCTGATCCTCGAAGCGGGCATCCTGATCGCGCAGCCGTTCGTGATGGAACTGATCCCGGCATACGGGGCGTCGAACATCTCCGGAACTCTGTTCGGGATGTTCTACCTGGTCTCCGGGGTGGCCGCCGCCGGCGGCAATGCGTTGATCGGGTACGGCCTCGACCTGGGCAACGGGTGGCCCGGTGCGCTGGTGTGCGTCGCCCTTGCGTGGGGTTCGGCCACCGGGATCTGGCTGTTGCACCGCCGCGGCCTGCTCGCCGACCAGGCCGGAGCGCGGACATGACCACGGCTGCAGGGGCTCGGAACCTGTTGACGGACAACCCCGCTCTGTACGAGGCACGATTCCCCGACCCCGACCACAGTGCCGCCCGGTTCGTCGACGACATTCTCGCGACCTACCTGACCTCCGACGACGCGGCGCCGCGGACACACCCGGCGACGGTGCTGGACCTGGACTGCGGCACCGGCCGCGACCTGGGATACCTGGCCCGGCGGGGATACCGTTGCCTGGGCATCGACCAATCCCCGGCGATGGTGCGATACGCGCAACAACAGTATCCCGGCGTGAGAGCCGCGGTCGGCGACCTGCGCACCTTCGAGGTCGACGCGAGCGTCGACGCCATCGTCTGCCTCGACAGTGCCCTGCTGTACTGCCACACCGACGCCGAGCTGGAATCGTGCCTGCGCTGCTGCCGCAGGCACCTACGTCCCGGTGGGTTGCTGATCGCCGAAATGCGCAACGGCGCCTTCTTCCTCGGCAACCCCGAACTCCTCGACGGCCCCACCCACTCGGCCTTCTCCTGGCACGGTCACACCTGGCGGGCGGAGACCACCCTGTGGATCGACCACGCCGCACAGCTGCTACGCCGCCGCCGGCAGTGGCAGATCCCCGAGTGCACCGAGCCCCTCGTCCAAACCTCGGCGTGGCGGCTGCTGTTTCCGCTGGAGCTGACCGGCCACCTGCAGCGCGCCGGATTCGTGGTTCGGGCACTGTTCGACACGCCCGGACCCCGCACCGAGACCGGCTGGCCGGGACGAGGAACCGATCTCGGCGGCACTGCTCTCTGCGGCGACCGGCTGCACGTGATCGCCGAGGCCGTCTGATTCACCCCCACGCTCCACCCCGACCCGCTCGATCCACTGCCCGAGGAGATACCCCGATGAATCCGATTCCCCTGCCACCGCTTCCGCACCTGAGCCGGCGCTCGTTCCTCGGACTCGGCGCCGCCGCCGGCGCCGTACTGCTCGGCGCATGCAGCACGAGCGGCGAGACCGCCCCCGCGGCCACCGCCGCGCCCCGGGACGGCGGCCGACTGCGAGCGGTGTTCGCCGGCGGCGGCGCACAGGAGGTGTTGGACCCGCACAAGACCAACCTGTACGCCGACGTCGCCCGCGCGAACGCGCTCTACGACAAGCTCGTCGAATACGGCGACGACCTCGGTCCGGTACCGCGGCTCGCCACCGCCTGGCATCCGAACGCCGACGCGACCACCTGGACGGTGGAGCTGCGCCCGGCGGTCTTCCACGACGGCCGGCCGGTGCGCGCCGCCGACGTGCTGTACTCCTACCAGCGGATCCTGGACCCGACGAACGCACTGCGCCCGCGGGCCTCTCTCGAGGTGATCGACATCGCGCGCTCCCGAGCTCTCGACGACCACATGATCGAATTCGTCTGCGCCCGCCCGTGCGGGGAACTGGCGAACGTGCTGGCCGCGTTCGGCGCCTACATCATCCCGGAGGGCACCACCGACTTCAGCCGTCCGATCGGCTCCGGGCCGTTCACGTTCGTCTCGTTCGAACCGGGTCGCTCGCTCGTCACCGCGCGATTCCCCGACTACTGGGACGGCGCCCCTCACGTGGACGAACTCGAGATCCTCACCGCTCCGGACGAGACCGCACGGATCAACGCCCTGCTCGGGGGGCAGGTCGACTACGCCGACGACCTCGGTGTCACCTCGGCGCGCACCTACGAAACCGATGCCCGGATGCAGATCCTGCGGTCCCCGCGCAGCGCGATGTCGGCGTTCGCGATGAAGGTGGACCGGCCACCCTTCGACAACGTGGATCTGCGGCGGGCGATGTTCGCCCTCGTCGATCGCGACGAGCTGGTCACCACCGTGCTGGGGAGCACCGGTGTGGTCGGCAACGACCTGTTCGGCAAGGACTTCAAGTACTACGCCGCCGACCTGCCGCACCGCACCATGGACCTGGACGAGGCCGAGGCCCTGATCCGCAAGGCCGGCGCCCGGAACACCACCATCGAACTGCAGACCACCGGCGCCACCAATGGATTCGTCGAGGCCGCGAACATCCTCGCCGAACAGGCCGGTCGCGCCGGACTGCGCATCGACGTCAAGGTGACGGAGGGATCGACCTATTGGACACACACCCTCGACGAGGGTGTGTTGTCGAGTTTCCGTTCCGGGGCCATGCCCATCGAAACCCACTTCGCGCAGCGGATGCTGTCGACCTCGGCGAAGAACTACACCCAGTGGCGCCGCCCCGAGTTCGACGCATTGTTCGCCACCGCCAGCGAAACCACCGACGAGAACATCCGGGCCCGCGCATATCAGCAGATGCAGTCGCAGCTCCACAGCGAGGGAGGTCTGCTGGTGTGGGGCTTCTCCGACGGCCTGCACGGGATGGCGCCGCACCTGGCGGGGATGGCCGAGAACGCGCCCAGCAACACCCTCGGGTACGCCCGCTTCGACAGGGCCTGGCTTTCGTGATGCTCGCCCGCTACGCCGGTACCCGCCTCACGGTGGGACTGGCCCAGGTGCTGGGCGTACTCGTCGTCGTCTTCTCGATCGCCTCCGCGCTGCCGGGGGACGCTGCGGTGGTGATCGCGGGCGATGACGCAGATCCGAGGCGGATTGCGCAGCTACGCGAGCTCCTCGGGCTGGACCGGCCGCTGTCCGTGCAGTTCGGGGACTGGCTGACCGGTCTGCTCGGCGGCGACCTGGGCACCTCCGTGGTATCCGGTCGCCCGGTCACCGCGATGCTGGGCTCGGCGCTGGCGCCGACGCTGACCCTCGCCGCTCTGGCGTTCGTGGTGCTCGTCCCGCTGGCACTGCTCCTCGGAGTGGTCGCCGCGGTGCGCCGCGGCCACCGGATCGACCGGGCCGTCACCGCCCTGACCGTAGCGTTCTACGCGGCACCGGAATTCGCGTTGGCGATCGTGCTGGTGGCAGTGTTCGCGGTCGGGCTGGGATGGTTCGCGCCCACCGCGGTCGGCGCCGGCGGTCCGTTGCTGATGCAACCGGAGCTGTGGGTGCTGCCCGTACTGGTGCTGGTGATCCGCCCGGTGTGCTCGCTGTCGCGGTTGGTGCGCTCGTCGCTGATCACCATCCTCGACACCGAATACATCCGGCACACCCGTCGCCTCGGTGTGCCCGTGCGCCGGGTGATCTGGCGGCATGCCCTGCCGGGCTCGCTCACCCCGGCGGCACAGCATCTCGCGCGGGTCGCCGATTGGCTGCTCGGCGGGGTCGTGGTCGTCGAGGCGGTGTTCGCGCTCGGCGGTCTCGGGCAGTTGCTGGTCAGCGCGGTCAGCAGCCGCGACATTCCGCTGTTGATGGGATTGGTGACGGTGTTCGCGGTGATCACGGTGGCGGTGAACACGGTCGCGGACATCGCGGCGTTCCAGCTCAACCCCACGGCCGGACTGGCATCGTGACCGGCTCCACGCTTCTCGAGCGTGCGGGTGGGCGGTCCCGGGTGCGCATCGGGGCTGCCCTGACCGCGGTCCCGCTCGCGGTCGCGCTGCTGGGGCCCCTGTTCACCGAACCCGGTGCCCGTGGCCCGGCGTTCACCTACGGGGACCAGTGGCTCGTGGGAACCGACTCCGAGGGGCGCGACCTGCTCACGCAGGTCCTGCTCGGGGGGCGCTCGCTGGTGCTGGTGGCCGCGGCATCCGTGGCCCTGACCTACCTGCTCGCCGTGCCGTGGGGGGCAGCTGCCGCGACCGCTCGGGTACGGATCGTCGACGAGATGCTGATGCGCCCCCTGGACCTGCTGCTGTCGCTGCCGTCGATCATGGTGCTGCTGCTGGCCGTTGCGCTCACCGACGCCGACCTGGTCGTTCTGACAGTCACCGTGGCGGTGCTGCTGTTCCCGGATGCGGCGCGTCTGGTGCGGGCATCGGCGCTGCACGCCGCGCACACCCCGGCCATGGAGGCGCTGCTGCTGCAACACGAAACCTGGTGGCGCCGGCACCTCGGCTATCTGGGACGATCGCTGCTCCCGGTCCTCGCGGCAGACGCAGGACTGCGGTTCGTCGGGGCGATCTACCTGGTTGCCTCGGCCAGCTTCCTGGGGGTGAGCGCGGACTCCGCCGGCACCGACTGGGCCGTGATGATCGACCGAAACCGCGCGGGCCTCGCCCTGGTCCCGTGGGGTGTCGTCCTGCCCGCGGCCCTGATCATCGCCTTGGCGATGGGTGTGAATCTGCTGTTCGACTCCGGCGCTCGCGCGGTAACACGCGAGGTGTCGACGAGGAAGTGGCGATGACCGAGGTAATCCCGGCGGCCCCGGCCGCCGCTGTGCCCAGCGGCACCATCCGAGTGCGCGGTCTGACCGCACGGACACGGGATCGGCTCCTGGTCGAAGGCGTCGACCTGGACATTCCCGCCGGGGTGGTCACCGCGCTCGTCGGGGCCTCCGGGAGCGGCAAGACCACTACCGCGCTGGCCTTGATGGGCGAGCGCCGCCCGGGGGTCGAAGTGACCACGACCGCCCTGGACACGGGCGGGGCACGGTTCGGGTATGTGCCCCAGCACCCCTCCTCGGCGCTGAACCCGGCCCTGCGGATCGGTACCGTGCTCGACGACATCGCTCGTGCCGGCCGACGGCACGGGCATCCGGTGACCGTGGCCGACGCACTCGAACGTGCAGGATTCGCCGATGATCCGGGCATGCTGCGCCGTTACCCGCATCAACTGTCGGGCGGACAGCAACAACGACTGGTCATCGCCCAGGCTCTGCTGACCGACCCGACATGCCTGATCCTCGACGAACCCACTACCGGGCAGGACCCGGCTCGTCGCACGGCGGTCCTCGACGAGATCACCCGACTTGCCCGGCAGGGCCTGACGATCGTGCTCGTCACCCACGACCTGGACGCGGTCCGCGCGGTCGCCCAGCGTGTGATCGTCATGGGCGGCGGCCGGGTGCTCGAGACCGGTGACGCCGCGATCCTGCCGGTCGCCGCCCCGCGGATCCCGCAGACACGCGCCGACAGCGCTGATTGCCGCCCGACCCGGGCCGACGCCCGGTTGATCCTGGACGCCGTCTCGGCGGGGTACCGCAACACCGAAGTTCTGCAGCGTTACTCGCTCTCGTTGCAGCCGGGCGAATGTCTGGCACTTCACGGCCCCTCGGGTTGCGGTAAGACCACCGCGGCTCGGGTCGTCGCGGGCTTGCACCCACCCACGGCCGGGCGGGTTCTTCTCGACGGCCACCCGTTGGCCGCATCGGTACGGCGACGGACCCGGCACCAAGCGGCGGCGATCGGGTACGTCTTCCAGGACGCCAAGGCGGCCTTCGACCCGTACCGCAGCGTGTGGGATCAGATCCTGCGCGGTCCGACACGCCTGCGCGGTGCCACCGGCCCGGAAGCGGCCGCGGCGGCCCGCCGCGCGCTCGACCAAGTGGGTCTGGCCGAACGGATCACCCGACAGCATCCCTCCGCACTTTCCGGCGGCGAGGCCCAGCGCGCCGCCCTCGCCCGTGTCCTGGCGGTCGAGCCGTCGCTGCTCATCTGCGACGAAGTCACCACGGGACTCGACCCCGCATCCCGACAGCGGGTGCTCGACATCTTGTCCGATCTCGTACGAACACAACGCATATCCCTGCTGATGATCAGCCACGACGGCGCCGTGGTGGACGCGGTCGCCGACCGGATCGTCGACATGACGCTCCCGGCCACGAACGGGGAACCGCCGTGAGCGCGCATCGCCGCGTCCGTCGCCGAGGAAACCCGACTGTATCCGCACCGAGCCCGAACCGGACAAATCACTCGCGTTCGGGGAGTCGGTTGTGTCAGTCTCTCGGACATGACCGTGCACGACGCCCTCACCATCCGTACCGCCACCGACGACGACTGGCCGGCCCTGGAGCTGCTCGACTCGGTGGCGTTCGGGTATCACCCCATCGATGCCGATCGGACGCTGCTTCGTCCGATGTTCCGCACGGAGAACATCGTGGTGGCGACCGAGCGGGGGGCGCCGATCGGTCAGGCGCTGTATCTGGACATGGAGCTCACCGTGCCCGGCGGGCACCAGGTCCCGGCATGTGGTGTCAGCTGGGTTTCGGTCGCTCCCACGCACCGTCGCCGCGGCGTGCTGCGGTCGATGTTCACCGAACTGCACCGCCGGATGGAGGCGACCGGGGCACCGCTGGCCGCCTTGACCGCCAGCGACGCCGGCATCTACGGGCGCTTCGGATACGGTCCGGCCACCGTCGCCACCGAGGTCACCGTCGATCGGCGCTTCGCTCGCTTCCGCGAGGACGCCCCCGATCCCGGCGGGGTGGTCCTTGCCGACGCTGTGACGGCGGCCAACCAGTTGCCGGAACTCTACGACCGGTGGCGGTTGCGCACGCCGGGAGCGCAGGCACGTCCGAAAGCCGAGTGGGACTACACCTTTGCCGATCCCGAAGAGCGCCGCGACGGCGCCTCGGCGCTGTTCTTCCTGGTTCATCCCGACGGGTACGCGACCTTCCGCCGCAAGGGATCCGACGCCGAGCCGGTCGCGGTGGTCGAGGAGTTGGTCGCGATCACCGACGACGCTCACGCCGCGCTGTGGCGCACCCTGTGCGGACTGGACCTGACCCACCGCATCGAAACCGTCCAGCATCCCGACGATCCGCTGCGCCTGCTGCTGACCGACTACCGCCTGCCGCGCACCACCTCCCGGGTGGACGAGTTGTGGCTGCGGATCATGGACGTGCCGGCCGCGTTGACCGCCCGCGACTATGCCGCCGATCTGGACACCGTGCTGACGGTCCGAGATCCGTTCCGCAGCGCCGGGGGCACTTTCGCGTTGACGGTACGCAACGGCCGGGCCCGGTGTGTCCGCACCGACTCGGCGCCGGTGATCACGCTGGATCTGGACGCGCTATCCGCGTTGTATCTCGGCGCGCACAGGGCCCGCACATTTGCTGCCGCCGGCCGGGTGGAGGCGCGCAGCGCCGGTGACATCGACGACCTGGACCGCGCATTCGACGTCGCCCGCCCCGCAATGTTGGGCTGGCACTTCTGAATCGAGCGCTGACCTGTGTCTTATCGGCACAGTGCGGGGCTCTCATGATCTGGTCGGATTTCTCGAGTTGTGACCTTCAGCAGTCGGCGGGCCGGGAGGGCGCCGCTCAGACACCCGAGTTAGGGGTCAGGGCTCGGCCGGGGGCACGACCTGCTGACCCGGGTGTAGGCGTGCCTGCAGCTCGATCCCGCCGCCGGTCGGTGCCGGCGGCAGCGCACCGTCCACACCACCAGCACCCACAGTGCCGCCCGGGGCGTGCCGAGCCTGGAGCCGATGACGTCGACGGTGGCTGTCGATGCCACGGTCAGTCACACCAGCACGATCACCGAGGTTACCGCCGCGAGCCCGCCACACCTCCGGACTGCGCGGACCGGCGACGCGTCAGCTCGGCGACGTCGATTCGACGACGTGTTCAGGTCAATCGGCGACCAGTCGCGCCGACCCGTAGCGTCCTGCGCCGTGCTCTCGTTGTCGACGGATCACGTAGCAGCCCGGAGCGATACCCGTCGCCCCGTGCTCGGGGTGAAGAAGATACGCCGTCCCGGTGGTCTCGGCGATGCCCAGAGCGAGACCCATGGTGTCCCGGACGGGAGTCGTCCACGTGCAGGTGCCCTCGTCGGCGACGAGGGAATGCGGGTTGCCGCCGGCGGCGCTCCGCAGCAACTCCACTCCCGATCGTGGCACCCGGATGGAGCGCGCCCACGATGTGCGTTCGACGGCGGCACCGACCATCGGGTAGGGGATGACGATCAGATCACCTTGAGCCTGGAGACCACCGGTCACCGGGACGGTGACCTCCCGGTCCAGGTGGTCGAGGACGTCCAGCCCGCTGAGGGCCGTGAGGTCGGACAGTGTGAGTTCGGAATGCATGGGATCACCTTGGTGGGGTTCAGGTTCGGCGAACGAGTTGTGCATAGTCGGTACCGCTGATGCCATAGGTCCAGCCCGCGGCGTCCAGAGCGGACGGAACCCATTCGGGGACGTGAAGGCCGTACCGGCGCCGTTGCCCGTCGCGTTCGACGGAACCGTTGACGACGAGCAGGATCCGGCCGGGGCGACCCCAACCGGTCGGGGATGCATACAGTCCGAGCGTGCATCCCGGGTTTCCCGGATCGTCTGCATGGTCCACGAGTGCGAGCGCGGCCATGTCGATGTACCTGTCCCAGCCGATTCGCTCGACGGCGCATCGGCGGACCTCGACATTGCGCTCGTCGTTGATCCGCTCGACGGTGGGATCGAGGACGACCCAATCGGGAACGATGGTGCCATGTTGCACGAAAACATGGCTGCCGTCCGAGAATTCGAGCGCCGGACGATCGGGGTGGTGTAAGCGGCGTTCGTTGTGGACGCCCTCGGGTGTGGGTTCGGTGTGCACGGCGGTGGGCCGTTCGGCCATGACGCAGACTCCGTCGAACGCCCACCACCACCCGGTGGCGCGGACCAGTGCGGCCTGAAGATCGAGAAGGTCGCCGTCGCGCGACTCGAAGCTCGCGAGGCCGAAGCGTCGGACCGTGTCGTAGTACGCGACCCGATGTGCCTCCTGTTGCCCGTACCAGGTGACGCCGGGAGTCGGGCGCGGCCACAGTGTGCGTATCGCCGTCGCGACACCGACGTACAGAGAGGTCCGCAACGAATCCCACACGGCCGCACGAACGAGCGGGTCCGGCCGGTGCCGCCGAAGTATGCGCGCGTCCATCCGGTCACGGGACGCGGACCAGAGTGCGGCGATCCCTGCCGAAGGGTGTGCAGGCTTTCCGAAGCGCAGCGGGGGGACCGATAAGCTTTCGTCGGCAATCAACTGCAGTGCCACTGGGGGAGAGGGTACCCAGACGAACTCCGGTTCCTCGAACCCCGCTCGTCGGTAGAGTCCTGCGACGGCGGATTCCGCGGAGGGCCGGTCGGAAGGTCTCGTACACAGTCCTTGCGCGAGCCAATGGTCGCGCCGGACGGACACCGCGGCGGCAATCGCGTGAGGATCGGTGATTCTGGTGGACAGGGTGCGGTGTGGAACCGCTGATGAGATCGGCACGGCGCTCACCGGATGGTGGCGGTGGCCGCCTTTCCTGTAGTCATGGTTATCGAGGATGGCACGGGAAGGCTCTGGGCGCAAGCAATTGTCCCGCCCAGGCATTCGGACGTGGACGAAGACCGGCGCCTACTTCATCGGCCGATCGTGACCGTCATCGATCGTCGTACGGGACTGCTGCAGAAGGGCATTCTCGGAGCTACCGCCGCGTCCAGGGCAACGGATCGACACATGGGCAACGGCGCGCGCGTCAGCCGATCTGCTCGAAGAGGGACACGATGATCCCTTCGGGTCCACGCACGTAGGCCATCCGCACGCTGTTCTCGTACTCGCCGATGCCGCCGATGAGCCCGTATCCGTCCGCAGCCACCGCATCGACGGCCGCTTGGAGGTCGCCGACCTCGAAGGACACGTTGCGCAGCCCGAGCTCGTTGGCCATCGCCAAGGGTGATCCGGGCACGTGGTCGGGCGTGACGAAGGTTGCGAGCTCGAGTCGGGTCCCTCCGTCGGGCGGCCGCAGCATGGCGATCTCACAGTGCGCTCCGGGGATGCCGCAGACGGTCTCCACGAACTCGCCCTCCACGGATCCGGTGCCCTCCACTTCGAGACCCAGTCCGACGAAGAACGCTGTCACCGAGTCGAGGTCCGCGACGGTGATGCCGATGTGGTCGAAACGTTTCACGTGCGCCATGGGATCCATCCTCCGATTGTCGTTGTGCCGATGCTGGGACGGAGGCGGGTCTGGGATCTCGACATGTACTTGCCGCAGAGCTGCGGGCGACCCGTGGTGTCGAAGGTCGCTGCCGTCCTGCACGTACCGGACCTCGCTGGTCATGGGCACGCATCCAGTGTTGTCCCGGGTGCTACGAAACCTGAGAAGTGACACGCGAGCGACCGGGCCGTCCGCGACGTCACCGAGGAGATCGGCGAGGAGTGGATCACCCGGCCGTCGACGGCGGGCGGCTCACAGGCCGTCGGCGCGTAGCCAGGTGCGGAGGCGGCGTCGGGCGTTGGTGTACGGGGAGGAGGTGTTGAGCTGGATCATCCGTCCCGCGGTGTACGTGCGATACCAGGGCGCGCCGTAGAGTTCGCCGTTGTCGAGCCCGCGCACCAGGGCAACGATGCGGTCGTGGGCGGCATCGAGCCGCTGCAGCAGCTGCGGCCACGGTACGTCGGCATGATCGCGGTAGAACTTCTGCGCCGGCGAGCCGAGTTGGTTCCAGGTGAATCCCGGTGCCGGGAGTTGCGGTTCGATGCCGCGAGCGCGGTCGTCGTGCCACGAAACGACCAGTTCGTTCCATCCGATCAGGTACGCCACCAGATCGGCCGGGCTCATCCGGGTTCCGGTGCGGTGCCCGGGCAGCGACGCCTCCCGGGCCCGTTCGACTGGCACACGTTGCAGCGCGCGCGTGAGCGCGCCGTACGTCTCGGTGAGGGCGCGCAGCAACTCGTCCTCGGTGTGCGGTACCGGCATGCGTGTCTCCGTGTGGCGGGCGGTGGTGTCGGCATGCACGGTATCGGCGACGGTGGTTCCTGTGCCTGGCGACGGCCCCGGTCAGACCACCGGCGCCGGGTGGTCGATCCCGAACCGGCCCCGGAAGAACAGCATCGGCCGCTCCTCGCACACGGTGTCCAGCTCGAGCACCCGGCCGATGATCACGTCGTGATCGCCGGCGACGTGCACCTCGTGCACCTCGGCGTGCACGCGCATCAGCACGTCCGGCAGTGTCGGCGTCCCCCACCGGGAGACCTCCCAGTCGAGTTCCTCGTACCTGCGGCCCCGGCTCGAGCCGAACCGCGCGCACAGGTCGGACTGGTCCTCGCGGAGCACGTTGACGCAGAAGCGCCCCGCGGCCCGGATGCGCGGCCACGCGCGGCCCCGGTGATCGGCGCAGATGAGGATCAGCGGCGGCTCCAGGGACACCGAGGCGAACGACTGGCACGCGAACCCCACCGGGCCCGCGTCGTCCAGTCCCGTCACCACGGTGACCCCGGTGGCGAACTGTCCCATCACCCGGCGCATCTCCTCCGGATCGGGCGCAGCGACGGTCGATCGTGCGAGTGTCGTCGTCTCGAGGGGCATGAGTCCACCTCCGGTTGTGGGGACGGATCGGCGTGCATACGCCGTGGTCGATGCGACCGACGCTAGGGCAGGCCCGGCGTGCCCCCCATCGGGGTCCCGCTGAGCGGAAGCGGCCGCGCGCGCCGCCTCGGCGGGCCGGGCGATCTCGCTGAACGGGATGGTGTATGGCCGCTGCGGGCCACGGCTGGCAGCCTGCGGTTCGTATGGGCGGTGCGCCCGGCACCACGGCGACGAACAGGGACGACGATGACGGATGTGAGCTACGAGGGGACCTTGAAGGAACTCTCCACCGACCAGGGTGTGCTGCGCTACCACGAGGCCGGCGACGGCCCGCCGCTGCTCCTGCTGCACGGCTCCGGCCCGGGGGTGACCGGTTGGCGCAACTACCGCGGCGTCCTCGCCGACTTCGCGCGGCACTTCCGCTGCCTGGTGCTCGAGTTCCCCGGCTTCGGCGTGAGCGATCCCGGCGACGGCCACCCCATGGTGATGGCCCAGGGCGCCGTCGGCACCTTCCTCGACGGCCTCGGCCTCGGGGCCGTGGACATGATCGGCAACTCCATGGGCGGGATCGTCGCCACCAAGGTCGCCATCGACGAGCCGCACCGGGTGCGCAGACTCGTCACCATCGGCGGCATGGGAAAGAACGTCTTCGCGCCGGGGCCGGGCGAGGGCATCAAGCTGCTGATGGAATTCACCGACAATCCCACGCGCGAGGGGCTCGTCCGCTGGCTCCACTCCATGGTCTACGACCCGGCCGTCGTCACCGAACAGCTGATCGAGGAGCGCTGGGCGCTGGCGACCGAGCCGAAGACGCTCGAGATCGCCCGCCGGATGTACAGCTCGCAGGCGTTCGCGGCCGGCGCCGCGGCCGCCGCGGCGTCGAACGCGACCCCGTACTGGGCGCAGCTGCACAAGATCAAGGCCCCCACCCTGCTGACGTGGGGCCGCGACGACCGGGTCAGCCCCGTCGACATGGCGATGCTGCCCATGCGCGACATCCCGAACAGCGAGCTGCACACCTTCCCGAAGTGCGGGCACTGGACGATGATCGAGGCCCGCGACGCGTGGCTCTCGGCCGTCCTCGCCTTCCTGCTGCGCGACGAGCGGCGGACCTAGCCCACGGTCCCGCTGAGCGGGAGAGCTTTTGCCCTCCCACCTGCGCATATGTCACCTTTCGAGTCAGTCGATCGGCGCGGAGAAGAAGCGCGGATCCTTCACCAGTTCCAGGAGTGCACGATGCTCGACGGTTCGCAGCGAATCGCCGCCGCCGATCTCTTGTGGGCCGCCGAGCGAGACCGCGCCCCGATCGGTCCGCTGACGGAGACGTTCCCCGAGATCGACGTGGTGGACTCGTACGAGATCCAGCTGATCAACATCCGCCGGCGGCTCGAGGCCGGCGCCACGGTGTACGGCCACAAGGTCGGGCTCTCGTCCGAGGTCATGCAGAAGATGATGGGCGTCGACGAACCCGACTACGGGCACCTGCTCTCGACCATGGTGTACTCCGAGGACGAGCCGATCGACACCGCGCAGTTCTGCTACCCGCGCATCGAGGTCGAGATCGGCTACGTCCTCGGCGAGACGCTGCCCGGCGCGGACTGCACCGAGGAGGACGTGCTCCGGGCCACCGAATACATCGTTCCCAGCATCGAACTCATCGACTCCCGGATCGAGGACTGGCGCATCGGCCTCGCCGACACGATCGCCGACAACGCCTCCTCGGCGGGCGTGATCCTCGGTGCCGGCCGCATCGCGCCGGACCGGGTCGACATCGGCGGTATCGCCGCGGTGCTGTACCAGGGCGACGAGGAGATCGCGCGCGGTGCGGCGGCCGCCGTGCTCGGCGACCCGACCCGTGCCGTGGCGTGGCTGGCCCGCAAGGTTGCCGGCTTCGGGGTGCGGCTCGAGGCCGGGCACGTGATCCTGCCCGGCTCGTGCACCCGCGCGATCGACGCCCGGCCGGGCGACACCTTCCGGGCCGAGTTCAGTGATATCGGCTCTGTCTCAGTCGAATTCAAGTGAGGAACAGACCAGTGACCAAGGCTACCGCCGCGATCGTCGGGCCCGGCAACATCGGCACCGACCTGATGTACAAACTGCTGCGCTCGGACGTCATCGAGCCGCGCTGGATGATCGGCGTCGACCCCGCCAGCGAGGGGCTCACCCGGGCGGCCGCCGAGGGTCTGGTCGCGAGCCACGAGGGCGTGGACTGGCTGCTCGCCCAGGACGAGCGCCCCGACGTGATCTTCGAGGCCACCTCGGCCTACGTGCACCGGGCGAATGCGCCCCGCTACGCCGAGCTCGGCATCCAGGTCGTCGACCTCACCCCGGCCGCCCTCGGACCCGCCGTCGTGCCCGCCGTGAACATGGGGGAGCACGAGGACGCACCGAACGTCAACCTCATCACCTGCGGCGGCCAGGCCACGATCCCGATGGTGCACGCCGTCTCCCGCGTCACCGAGGTGGAGTACGCCGAGATCGTCGCGAGCGTCGCTTCGCCGTCGGCCGGTCCCGGAACCCGCGCCAACATCGACGAGTTCACCCTCACCACCAGCCGCGGCATCGAGACGATCGGCGGTGCCCGAACGGGCAAGGCCATCATCGTTCTCAACCCCGCCGAACCGCCGATGCTCATGCGCGACACCGTGTTCTGCTCGATCCCCGAGGATGCCGACCGGGACGCGATCGCCGCGTCGATCCACGACGTGGCCGCGACCGTGCAGGGCTACGTTCCCGGTTACCGGCTGCGTGCCGAGCCGCAGTTCGACGATCCCACCCCGATGAGCGGCGGGCGCGCCCGGGTCGCGATCTTCCTCGAGGTCGAGGGCGCCGGCGACTTCCTGCCGCCGTACTCGGGCAATCTCGACATCATGACCGCGGCCGCCACCAAGGTGGGCGAGAGCTTCGCGGCCAAGCTGCTCGCCGCCCGCGTGTAGACCCCCACCGCAGACCGTACTTTCGAAGGAACACAGTCGATGCCCTACAGCGCAGATCTCGACATCCGGATCACGGACTCGTCGTTGCGTGACGGCTCCCACGCCAAGCGTCACCAGTTCACCGTCGAGGACGTGCGCTCCATCGTCGGTGCGCTCGACGACGCCGGCGTGCCCGTCATCGAGGTCACCCACGGCGACGGCCTCGGCGGCTCGTCGTTCAACTACGGCTTCAGCCGCACCCCGGAGCAGGAGCTCATCAAGGCCGCCGTCGAGACGGCGACGCAGGCGAAGATCGCGTTCCTGATGCTCCCGGGGCTCGGGGTGCGCTCGGACATCCGGGAGGCCGCCGACAACGGTGCCGCGATCTGCCGGATCGCCACGCACTGCACCGAGGCCGACATCTCCGCCCAGCACTTCGGTCTCGCCCGGGAACTCGGCCTCGAGACCGTCGGATTCCTGATGATGTCGCACAGTCAGCCGCCCGAGGTGCTCGCGAAGCAGGCCCGCATCATGGCCGACGCCGGCTGCCAGTGCGTGTACGTCGTCGACTCGGCCGGCGCCCTCGTCCTCGAGGGGGTCTCGGACCGGGTCGCGGCTCTGGTCGCCGAGCTGGGCGACGACGCCCAGGTCGGATTCCACGGCCACGAGAACATGGGCCTCGGCGTGGCCAATTCGGTGCTCGCCGTGCGGGCCGGGGCCCTGCAGATCGACGGGTCCACCCGCCGGTTCGGCGCCGGTGCGGGCAACACCCCGGTCGAGGCGTTCGTCGCCGTGGCCGAGAAGCTCGGTATCCGAACGGGTATCGACACCCTGAAGATCATCGACGCCGCCGAGGACGTCGTCCGGCCGGTCATGGACGGCGAGTGCCTCCTCGACCGGCTGTCGCTGACGATGGGCTACGCCGGTGTGTACTCGAGCTTCCTCAAGCACGCCGCCGCCCACGCCGAGCGGTACGGGGTCTCCGGTGCGGAGATCCTCATCGAGGCCGGCCGGCGCAACCTCGTCGGTGGCCAGGAAGACCAGCTGATCGAGATCGCCGTCGGTCTCGCCGCCCAGAAGTAGACCCCCGGGTCTTGAGAGAGAGCTGACAGTCATGGGCCAGGTTTTGGACAACATCATCCAGTACGCGGACGAGATCCGCGCCGAGGGCACCGAGGGCGACAAGCTCATGCGCCTGACGGACAACAACGCCAAGCGGCTGCGCGACGCCGGTGTCATCCGCATGCTGCAGCCGAAGGAACACGGCGGCCTCGAGGTCCACCCGCGGGAGTTCGCCGAGACCGCGATGGCGATCGGCGCGATGGACGGCGCCACCGGATGGGTCGCCGGCATCGTCGGCGTGCATCCGTGGGAGCTCACGTTCTTCGACCCCAAGGCGCAGGACGAGATCTGGGGCGAGGATCCCGACATGTGGATGGCCTCCCCGTACGCCCCGATGGGCGTCGCGGTTCCGGTCGACGGCGGCTACGTCCTCAACGGCCGCTGGTCGTTCTCCTCCGGCACCGACCACTGCGGCTGGATCATGATCGGCGCCGCAGTGGGCGACAAGGACGGCAACCGGCTGAACCCGCCGCAGGTCCTGCACGTGCTGCTGCCGCGCTCGGACTACGACATCGACCAGGACAGCTGGAACGTCGTGGGCCTGCGCGGCACCGGCTCGAAGGACCTGATCGTCGAGGACGCCTTCATCCCTGCCTACCGCACCCTCGACGCCGACATCGTCCTCGGCGGCAACGGGTGGCGTCACGCGGGCCGGGACGAAACCCTCTACAAGTTCCCGTTCTCGTGCATCTTCCCGCTGGGCATCACCTCGTCGCTCATCGGCATGGCCGAAGGCGCGCTCGCGTGCTACATCGCGGCCCAGAAGGAGCGCGTCGCGGTCACCGGCATCCCGATCAAGGAGGACCCGTACGTCCTCTACGCCCTCGGTGAGGCGGCCGCCGAGATCGCCGCGTCGCGCGCCGCGATCCTCGAGACCGTCGACCGCTTCTGGGACAAGACGGACAAGGGCCAGGAGGTCACGTTCGAGGAGCGCGCGATCGGCCGCCGCACCCAGACCGCCGCCGCGTGGCGGGCCGTGCGCGCCGTCGACGAGATCTTCGCCCGCTCCGGCGGCGGCGCGATGCACCTGAAGTTCCCGATGCAGCGCTTCTGGCGCGACGCGCACGTCGGCCTGTCGCACGCGATCCACGTCCCCGGCTCGATCTTCCACGCGTCTTCGCTGACCCAGCTCGGCGGCGAGCCGCAGGGCGTCCACCGCTCGATGATCTAGCCTGCCCCGCCGACCTTTTCAGGATGGAAGACAAATGACGGACATTCGAGCACTCGGATACCTCCGGATCCAGACCACCGACGTCGCGCGCTGGCGCGAACTCGTCGTCGACGGACTCGGCATGGCCGTGGGCTCCGGCCCGGAGCCGGACGGCCTCTACCTGCGGGTGGACGAGCGGCGCGCACGCCTGATCGTCCTGCCCGGCGAATCGGACAGGGCGCTCGCGGTCGGCTGGGAGGTGCGGGATCAGTTCGCACTCCAGCGTGTCCGGGAGACCGTGGAGAAGGCGGGTATCACCGTCGACGTCCTCTCGCAGGAGGAGTGCGACTACCGCGATGCCGAGCAGGTCATCGCGTTCGACGACCCGATCGGCACCCGCGTCGAGGTGTTCTTCGGTCCGGTGCTCGATCACAGCCCGGTGGTGACTCCGCACGGTGGCCGGTGGGTCACCGGCGAACAGGGCCTCGGCCATGTCGTACTGCCCGCCACCGATTTCGATGCGGCGTACGCGTTCTACACCGAGGTGCTCGGTTTCCTGCCGCGTGGCGCGATCCGCCTCCAGGCACCCGGACCGGCGCGGCGCGTGCGCTTCCTCGGAGTGAACCAGCGCCACCACAGCCTGGCCCTGTGCCCGGCGCCGCCGACCGAGGAGCCCGGCCTCGTGCACCTGATGACGGAGGTCGACACCCTCGACGCCGTCGGGCAGGCGCTCGACCGTGTGCGCAAGCTCGGCTTCTCCATCTCCTCGACGCTGGGCCGGCACACGAACGACAAGATGGTGTCGTTCTACGTTCGCGCGCCGGGCGGGTGGGACCTCGAGTTCGGCACCGAGGGGATGCTCGTCGACGAAACCTATTACACGGCCGAGGAGATCACCGCCGACAGCTACTGGGGCCACGACTGGTCCGAGTCCGAGCCGTTGGCGGCCTTCACGCCGAAGGCCTGACTCTCGCAGTGGAACACGACGAAGGCCCGGCCGGGGGATCGCCCCGGCCGGGTCTTCGTCTCTCGTTCCCGGAGTCGTACTCCGTGGCTCTCGGGAGTCGTACTCCGTGGCTCTCCGGAGTCGTGCTCCGTGGTTCGGAACCGCGTGGATCAGGCGTGGGTGACCTGTTCGAGCTGTGGCGGCGGGAGGCGTCGGACGAAGGGCGCGGCGACCACGGCGATGAGGGCGAGCACACCGCCCAGCACGAATGCGGTCTGCGCACCCGAGGCCTGGGCCTCGGCCGTGCCGGAGCCGGCGGCGGCGTCGGCGCCGATCGTGAGCGCGGCGACGAGCAGCGCGGTACCGGCGGCACCGGCGAGCTGCTGCAGCGTGTTCATGATCCCGCTGCCGTGGCCGTAGAGCCGCGGCGGCAGGGCGCCGAGCGAGACGGTCATCAGCGGGGTCATGAGCATGGCCATGCCGATGCAGAACACCACGTGCATCGCGATCACGAGCCCGATCGACGTGTCGGTGCCGACGGTGCTCAGCCACCACTGGCCGGCGGCCAGCAGGAGCGCGCCCGGGGTCACGATCGGGCGCGGCCCCACGGCGTCGTAGATGCGGCCGACGATCGGCGAGATCACGCCCTGGACGAGACCGCCGGGCAGCAGGATCAGGCCGGTCGTCAGGATGCTCACCCCGAGCCCGGCCTGCAGGTAGATCGGCAGGACGACGACGGTGCCGAGCATGGTCGCCATGGCGATGACGACGATGACGACCGAGATGCGGAAGTGGGGCACCTCGAACGGATTCAGGTCCAGCAGTGCGGTGCCGGTGCGCTCGAGGCGCTTCTGGCGCGCGACGAAGAGGCCGAGGGCAACGACGCCGACGATCAGCGCGGTCGCGGGGCCGACGATGGTGCCGTCGAGGAGGGACGCGACGTTCGCGAGGCCGTAGACCAGGCCGCCGAAGGCGAAGACCGAGAGGACGACCGACACCACGTCCAACGGCGCCTTGCGGGTCCTGCCGGTGTTGCGGAGGAGGAGCAGGCCCGCCGCGAAGGCGACGATCGTGGCCGGAAGCATGAGACCGAACAGCCAGCGCCAGCTCATGGAGTCGACGATGATGCCGGAGACGGTGGGGCCGATCGCGGGCGCGACCGAGATGACGACGGAGTTCAGGCCCATGACGGTGCCGCGGTGGGCGACGGGAACCGTGGTGATGGTCGTGGTCATCAGCAGCGGCAGGATGACCGCCGTGCCACCGGCCTGGACGACGCGGGCGAGCAGCATGATCTCGAAGCCGGGGGCGGCGGCGGCGAGTGCGGTGCCGGCGATGAACAGGATCATGGCGGCGGTGAACAGGGTTCGGGTCGAGAACCTCTGCAGCAGGAAGCCCGTGGTGGGGATGACCACGGCCATCGTCAGCATGAAGCCGGTGGTGAGCCACTGGACGGTGGCGGCGGAGACCGAGAAGTCCCCCATGAGTTGCGGGAGCGCAACACTGAGCACGGTCTCGTTGAGGATCATGATCAGGGCGGAGACCACCAGCACGCCGATCACCTGAGCGATGTGCCGCGTGGAGGTGAGCCCCTCCGACGCGCCGGGGGCCGCGCCGGCCGGGCGCGTGTCTTTCAGTTCGAGGTTCGTCATCGACACCTTCGCTTCTTCGGTCGTGGACCGGTCAATGATGTCACAGAGTGACGAAGTGTCATAATGTGACATCAACCGCCTTGGCGGGTGCAGTGGGGGCGTGGAGCCGCCCGTGGCCGGACATGCAGGCAGGAAAATTGTCACCAAGAAAGTATTCTTGACACTCTGTCATTGAAGCGCATACGGTGTTGCGTGGCGCACGTGTTGCAGCTCACACCCGGGCGCATGTCCGCCGACGTCCTGTCCGAGGACGCGTCCGGTGGGGCGTCTTCGACGTGGTCGTGCCGAACGCGTCACAGCCCTGACCATCACTCACGAGGGAATGATCGAATGTCTCTGCAAAACAAGGGGATTCTGATCCAGGCCGGGCTCGGCGCGGTGCTCGTCACCGTCCTGATGATTCCGTTCCAGTCCCTGACCCCGCTCGCGCTCTACAGCCCGATGCTCATCCTGCCCGTCATGCTGTTCTTCACGCTGCAGGCACCACCGCGGGCCCTGCTCGGCATGTTCCTCAGCTTCGTGGGCGGCGTTGCCTGGGGCGCAGCGTTTCTCGCCGTCCAGAGCGCCCTGCCCGGCGTACCGCTCGAGCTCGTGATGGGCATCGGAGTGGCGTGCGTGATCTTCCTCGTCCTCGCGGTGCACCCGCTCGTATTCGGCCGCACCCCGCTCGGCATGGTCCCCGCCGTGCTGCTCGGCGTCGTGGAGACGCTGCTCGTGACGAACCTGTCGGTTCTGCTGCCCGACGGTGCGCCCGTGCCGAACCTGCCGTGGCTCGTCGTGATCTTCGGTTACGGCTGCGTCATGACCCTGATCCTCGTCCTCGTGCAGGACAAGATCATCGGGGCCCTGCTCGGTGCGCAGTGGCGCTCCGCGCCCACCGACGAGGCGCCGAGCTCCCAGATCCCGCCCACCCCGCCGGTGCGTCCGTCCCCCCGGCCGACGGCCTGATCCGCCGCGGTTGAGCCGTGTCCGAACGGCATCGGCCGTCGGCTCCGGTGGATCGGGCCGGCCTGCCGGCGCAGCAAGTCGACGGTGGACCGACTGTCATGGAATGTGCGCCGCCCGGCCGACCCGATCCCGGGTAAGGTACCCGCCCGTCGACACTTTCACACCAACGGAGCCCGGGGAACCGGTGTGAGGTTTCTCGCGCTCGGAACGGACGTCGCAGGGCCGGCATCCGATTCCGGATGCCGGCCCTGCGATGCGAGCGAGTCAGCCGCGGTTGAGCAGCTTGCGCATGGCGTCGGCCGCGCCCTTGACGAGCGTGTCGCGCGGGAAGCCGCTGCGCTTGACCGCCGCGTCGTAGTTGCCGCCGGCCACCCACACCGGCCCGTCGGTGAGGTGTTCGAGCCCCTCGCGGGCCACATCCTCCGGCTCGGCGACGAGCATGCCGGGGATGTCGAAGTTCAGCCCGGCGCGGATCATCGCCGGGGTGCGGGTCACGCCGAGGACGAGTTCGACGACGTGTACCCCGTGCGGGGCGAGCTCGAGCCACAGGCTTTCGGCGAACACGCGACTGAACGCCTTGGACGCCGCGTAGATGCTCTGGTGTTCCGCCCCCATGTAGCCGGCGAGCGAACCGAGCAGCATGATGCCGCCCCGGCCGCGCTCCTTCATCTTCGCGCCGAACAGGTGCGAGAGTTCGAGCTGCCGATGGATGTTGAGGTCGATGACGCCGCGGAAGCCGTCGAGGTCGCCGGTGACGAACTCGTTGCCGTAGCTGTTGGCGCCGGCGTTGAAGATGAGCAGGCCCACCTCGACGTCGTCGGTCGCCTGCCGGATCTGCTCGACGGCGTCGGCAGAGAGCAGGTCGAGTGCCAGGGTGCGGACCTGGACGCCGTTGCTGCGCACCTTCTCCGCGGTCTCCTCGAGCGGGCCGGGCTTGCGGGCGATGAGCACCAGATTCAGCCCCGCCTTGCTCAGCTCGTCGGCGAAGGCGGAGCCGACGCCCTCGGAGCCACCGGCGATGACGGCCCACGGGCCGTACTGCTGGACGTTGATCACGAAAGTTCCTTTCCAGCTGATTTACTGGACGATCGGCCCCGGCACCGGGGTGTCGTCGAGGACGGTGATGCGGCCCTCGGTCGCGGCCCGCGTGATCGTCTCGGCGAGCCGGGCGCAGCCGCGGCGCGGAGCCCCGGGGCGGTCGTCCCGGCCGCCCCGTTCCCGCATCTCGGGGCACCGCGCGCGGGCCTGTTCGTTCCATTGGACGGAGGTGTGCTCCCAGCTGTTCTTCGAAACGAGAACGCGGGCACCGCACTCAGTGCACTGCAGGGGCTGCATCGGGATTCGCCGCCTCCTCGGCGTCCTTCGTGCGGGCGAGGTTCTCCTCGACTTCCCTCATCCACGCCGCCACCGGGCGGGCGGTGTCCATCTCGAACTCGAACCGCTCGGTCATCTCCGGCTTGACGTCGGCCGCGTCCACGTAGAACTGCTCGTACCAGCGGCGCAGCTGGTAGACCGGGCCGTCCTCGTCGCACAGCAGCGGATTCTCGATGCGCGTCTTGTTCTTCCAGATCTCGACGTCCTGCTCGAAGCCTCGGGCGATGAAGTCACCGAACTTGCGGGCCGTCTCGTCGGCCGAGTCGCCGAGGGCGTCCGACTTCTTCACGATGATCCCGTACATCAGGACGAACTTGTTCTCGGTGACGGGGTAGTGGCAGTTGAGCAGCACCGAGTCGATATCGTAGCCCTCGTACTTGTACTGCAGGTCGTCGATCATGAACGACGGTCCGAAGTACGCCGCCTCGGAGCGGCTGCCGACGAGCTTCGGCTGGCCGTCGGCGTGCGGCCGCATGTCCTCCCGCGCCTGACCGTGCATGATCTGCGTGGCGACGTGCCCCTCGAAGATGTTCTTGAAATACGTGGGGAACGAGTAGTGCACGTAGAAGAAGTGCGCCATGTCGACGATGTTGTCGATGATCTCGCGGCAGTTGGTGTCGACCTCGGTGGTGTACCAGACCCAGTCGGTCCACTCGTCGCTCGTCGCGCCGGCGATGCGGGGAATGGTCACGTCGGCCGGCGGCGGGTTGCCCTCGGGGTCGTTCCAGACGAACAGCATCCCGTCCTGATCGAGCGTGTGCCAGGCGCGGGTCTTCGCGATCGGCGGAACGCGGCGGGCGTAGGGGATTGCGGTGCAACGTCCGTTGCCGCCCCAGCGCCAGTCGTGGAACGGGCAGGCCACCGAGTCGCCCTTGATCGTGCCCTGGCTGAGGTCGCCGCCCATGTGCCGGCAGTACGCGTCGAGGATCTTCAGGTCGCCGTTGCTGTCGGCGAACACGACGAGCTTGGTGCCGAAGGCATGGACCGAGTGCGGCTTGCCGTCCTTGAAGGACTCGGACAGGCCGAGGCAGTGCCAGCCGCGGGCGAACCGGGTGGGCGCGGAACCGGCCTCGATCTCGCGAACTTCGACGTCGTCGGACTTGCTGGAGCTCACTGTCGTCCGTCCTTTCGAATGGAATGTCGTATCGGATGGAGCACCTCGGGCACCGGTGCTGTGCGCGGGTGGGCCGGGGGACGGTGGCCGCCTGCGACCGTGTGCTCGACGCTAGGTGAGCCCGCTCACCGGGGATGGAGCGCATCCCACTGTCCGGGACCGTCTGCGGCGGTGTATCCGGACGGCACCGCAGGATGGGGTGCCTGTTCCTGCCACGGTGACCCGTCCGGGTCGCGAAGGAGACACACCGATGTCCGACGACGTGCTGACGAAGGTCCGCGAGCTGCTGCCGTCCATCGCGGAGCGCGCCCGCAGCGTCGACGAAACACGCCGGGTGCCCGACCAGACCGTCCAGGACCTGGCCGCCGCGGGAGTGTTCCGGATGCTGCAGCCCGCCCGGCACAGTGGTCTGGAGAGCAACCCTGTGCGCTTCTACGAGGTGGTGCGGGCGATCTCGGGTGCCTGCGGCTCGACGGGCTGGGTGGCCTCGATCCTCGGCGTCCACTCGTGGCATCTGGCGTTGTTCGATGCGCGGGCACAGGACGACGTGTGGGGACAGGACGAGTCGACGCTCCTGTCGTCGTCGTACGCACCGGTCGGCGAGCTCGTCCCGGTCGAGGGCGGCTTCGAGCTGTCGGGCAGCTGGCGGTTCTCCTCCGGCTGCGAACACGCGTCCTGGGCGCTGCTCGGGGCGCTCGTCGTCGGGGCCGAGGGCCGGCCGGTGGACTTCATGACGGTGCTCGTGCCGCGCACCGACTACCGGATCCAGGACGTGTGGGACGTCGTCGGCATGCGCGGCACCGCGAGCAACGAGATCACCGTGGAGAAGGCGTTCGTCCCGCACCACCGGACGGTGCGCAACTACGAGCTCGCGCAGCTGCGGGCCCCCGGGCACAAGGTCAACCCGGGGCCGCTGTTCAGGCTGCCGTTCGCGGCGGTCTTCACCACCGCCGTTGCCGCGCCGGTCATCGGAACGGTCGCCGGATGCTACGAGCAGTACCTGAGCGCGATGCGCGACCGGGTGCGCCTGAGCCTGGGTGGAGGCCGGTTCGCCGAGGACCAGTTCGCGCAGGTCGCCGTCGCCCGCGCCGCGTCCGAGATCGACGCGGCGATCCTGCAGACGGACCGCAACATCCGCGAGTTGTACGAGCTGGCCGTGGCCGGGGAGCCGCTGCCGACGAGCATGCGGCTGCGGGTGCGCCGCGATCAGGTGCGCGGCACCGAGCGCGCCGTCGAGGCGATCGATCTGCTGTTCAAGACCGCGGGCGGCAACTCGCTCGGCCGCGGCAACCCCGTCGAGCGGGCGTGGCGCGACGCGCATGCCGGCAGCGTGCACGTCGCCAACGATCCCGAACGTGCCCTCGCCCTGTACGGCCGGGGCGTGTTCGGGCTGCCGGTGGAGGACAACCTCGTCTGAGCCGGTCCTTCCCGCGCGCGTCGATGCTTCCTGCGCGCGTCGGCACACGCAAGTAAGCACCGTGCCGCGCAACCACATGGGATCGCCCGGTTCGGTATCCTCCATCTGGCCTGGGCGTGGACGTCGAACCCGGACGCAGGGATGCGGCACAGTCCAGGGCAGGTCCCACTGAGCGGAAGATTTCTGCCGGCGCGACGCAGGATGAGGGACGCTGGGCGGCACGGCGTAGCCGCAGGTACGAGACGACGGAGGAACCACGGTGCCGAGAGTTGCCGAAGCGCGGGACGCCGCGGAGCCGACGTCCGCCGAGCAGCGCGCACGGTTCGGCCGCATCCTCGACGCGGCGGCGCGCCTGGCAACCGAGAAGGAACTCGAGCGGGTGCAGATGCATGAGGTCGCGAAGATGGCCGGCGTGGCCATCGGCACCTTGTACCGCTACTTCCCGTCCAAGACGCACCTGTTCGTGGCGGTGATGGTCGACCAGATCGAGCAGATGAGCGATCGGATGACCCAGCGCCCGAACCCGGATTCGACTCCGCAGGAGGCCATCTACGAGGCTCTCGTGCGGGCCACCCGGGCGCTGCGGCGACGGCCGTTGCTGGCGGCGGCGATGATCCAGTCCACGAGCACCGCCAAGGCCACGGCCATCCCCGACGTCGCCAAGATCGACCGCCGGTTCCGGGAGGTCCTCTACCGCGCGGCCGGGCTCGAGTACGTCACCGAGCGGGATGCGACGCTCGTGCGGGTGCTCGAGCAGGCGTGGTTCGGGATCATCCAGTCGAGTCTCAACGGCCGGATCTCGGTGCCGGATGCGGAGTCGGACCTGCGCGTGGCCTGCGAGCTGCTGCTCGCGGGCCTGTCGAACGCGCGGCCAGCTCCGTCCGCCTGACGCCGGGCCGCTCCGGTCCCCCGCCGGGGCGCCGTGCCCGCCCAGTACTGAAATGAATTCTTCTATCGTCGACGGTCGCGCGGGCCGGTCGGCTGCGCGACGTGCGCATGCATACTGGTAGTTCATTGCGAGAGCAGCCTCGCCGCCGACAGGCCATTGTCTCGGCGTAGTTAATAGAATACATTTCAAAAATGAACGCGTTCCCGGTTCGTCCGTTGGCGCGTCCGATTGCCTTCCAGCCCAGCACTCACGTTCCGAGGAGCTTGTTCATGACCGAGGTAGTCATCGTCGAGGCGGCGCGCACCCCCATCGGCCGCCGCCGGGGCGCCCTGGCCGGTCTGCACCCGGCCACCCTGCTCGGCACCGCACAGCGCGCCGTGCTCGACCGCGCCGGCCTCGCCCCCGACCAGGTGGGTCAGATCGTCGGCGGCTGTGTCACCCAGGCCGGGGAACAGTCCAACAACATCACCCGGCAGGCGTGGCTGCACGCCGGCCTGCCCTACGGCACGGCCGCCACATCGATCGACTGCGCGTGCGGCTCCTCCCAGCAGGCCGTCCACATCGTCGCCGGCCTCATCGCCTCCGGGCAGATCTCCGCGGGCATCGGCTGCGGTGTCGAGTCCATGAGCCGGGTGTTCCTCGGCCAGGCACTCACCCCGGAGACCGGCAACCCGTACCCGGACGACTGGACCATCGACATGGGCGACCAGTTCACGTCGGCCGAGCGCATCGCCACCCATCGCGGCATCAAGCGGGGTGACACCGACGCCTTCGGCCTCGAGTCGCAGCGCCGCGCCGCCCGGGCCTGGGCCGAGGGCCGGTTCGACCGCGAGATCGTGCCCACCGAGGCGCCCGTCCTCGCCGACGGCGTGCCCACCGGGGAGACCACCGTCGTCACCCGCGACGGCGGCCTGCGCGAGACCACCGCCGAGGGGCTGGCCGCCCTGAAGCCCGTCGTGGAGGGCGGCATCCATACGGCCGGGTCGGCATCGCAGATCAGCGACGGCGCCGCCGCCGTCCTGCTGACCAGCGCGCAGCGCGCACAGGAACTGGGCCTGCGGCCCCGCGCACGCATCGTCGCCTCGGGAATGGTCGGGTCGGACCCCTACTACCACCTCGACGGCCCGATCGACGCCACGCGGAACGTCCTGGACAAGGCCGGCATGACGCTGGGCGACATCGATCTCGTCGAGATCAACGAGGCGTTCGCGTCGGTCGTGCTGTCGTGGGCGCAGGTGCTCGGCGCCGACCTGTCCAAGGTCAACGTCAACGGCGGCGCCATCGCCCTCGGCCACCCGGTCGGCTCGACCGGCGCCCGGCTCCTCACCACCGCACTGCACGAACTCGAACGATCCGACCGGTCCACGGCACTGGTCACCATGTGCGCGGGCGGCGCACTGTCCACCGCCACCGTCATCGAACGCATCTGACCACACCATCGAATCCACGAGGCCGACATGACCATTGGACTGACAGACGAGGATCGCGACCTGCGCGACTCGGTGCGGAGCTGGGCCGCCCGGCACGTCACCCCCGAGGTGCTGCGTGAGGCCGTCGAGGCCAAGGCCGACACCCGCCCGGCGTTCTGGGGCTCGCTCGCCGAGCTCGGGGTGCTCGGCCTGCACCTTCCCGAGGAGGTCGGCGGTGCCGGATGCGGCCTCGTCGAACTCGCCGTCGTCACCGAGGAACTCGGCCGGTCGATGGTGCCGGGCCCGTTCCTGCCGACCGTGCTGACCGCGGCCGTGCTGCGCGACGCCGGCCGGACCGGCGAGCTCGCCGGCCTCGCGGACGGATCCACGCTCGCCGGCATCGCTCTCGACCCGGGCACGCTGCGGGTGGAGCGCGGCGCCTCGGGCACCACGCTGTCCGGCCGGTCCGGGTACGTGCTCGGCGGCCACACCGCCGACCTGCTGCTCGTCGCCGCCGAGGACGCCGGCAACCGGGCCTGGGTGCTGCTGCGCCGGGACGGACTCGAGCTCGAGGACCTGCCCAGCCACGATGTGGTGCGCGGCAATTCGCAGATCGTGGTGGACGGTTTCGCGCTCGCCGCGGCGGACGTGCTGCGGATCGAGCCGCAGCGGGTCACCGACCTCGCCGCCACTCTGTTCGCGGCCGAGGCGTCCGGAATCGCGGACTGGTGCGTGCGCACCGCGGCCGACTACGCCGCCGTGCGCCGCCAGTTCGGCCGCCCGATCGGCCAGTTCCAGGGTGTCAAGCACCGGGCGGCGCGCATGCTCACGCTCGCGGAGCAGGCCCGCGTGTGCGCGTGGGACGCCGCCCGCGCGCTGACGCCCGGCGCTGCCGACGCCGACGAGGCGTCCCTCGCGGCCGCCGTCGCCGGCGCCACCGCCCCCGAGTCCGCCTTCGCCGTGGCCAAGGACTGCATCCAGATCCTCGGCGGCATCGGCTACACGTGGGAGCACGACGCGCACCTGTATCTGCGTCGCGCACAGTCGCTGCGAATCCTGCTGGGCTCCACCGCGTCCTGGCGCCGGCGCGTCACCGATCTCACCCGCCGCGGCGCCCGCCGCGTCCTCGGCATCGACCTGCCGCCGGAGGCGGAGCAGATCCGCACCGGGGTGCGTGACGAACTCGCCCCGGCCGTCGACCTCGGCGGCGGCGAACGCACGCGGTATCTCGCGGAGAAGGGATACACCGCACCGCATCTGCCCGCACCCTGGGGCAAGGGCGCCGACGCCGTCACCCAGCTGGTGATCGCCGAGGAGCTGCGCGCGGCGAACCTGACGCCGCACGACATGATCATCGGCAACTGGGTGGTGCCGACCCTCATCGCGCACGGCAGCCCCGAGCAGCAGCGACGGTTCGTGCCGCCGTCCCTTCGGGGCGAGATCGTCTGGTGCCAGCTGTTCTCCGAGCCCGGCGCCGGCTCCGACCTCGCGTCGCTCACCACCAAAGCCACCAAGGTCGACGGCGGATGGGTGCTGCAGGGCCAGAAGGTGTGGACCTCGATGGCGCGCGATGCCCACTGGGGCATCTGCCTCGCCCGCACAGACGCCTCGGTGCCCAAGCACAAGGGCCTGTCGTACTTCCTCGTCGACATGCGCGGCAGCGAGGGGCTCGACATCCGCCCGCTGCGCGAGATCACCGGCGAGGCCCTGTTCAACGAGGTCTTCATCGACAACGTGTTCGTTCCCGACGACTGCCTCGTCGGCGAGCCCGGCGACGGCTGGAAGCTCGCCCGCACCACCCTCGCCAACGAACGCGTCTCCCTCTCGCACGACTCGTCCCTCGGTTCCGGGGGTGAGGCCCTCCTCGAGCTGGCGGCCGGACTGCCCGGCGGCCTCGACGACGAGCAGGCCACCACGCTCGGAAAGGTGCTGTGCGACGCCCAGACCGGCGGTCTGATGGGCCTGCGCACCACGCTGCGGTCCCTCGCCGGGGCCCAGCCGGGAGCCGAGTCCTCGGTCGCGAAGCTGCTCGGCGTCGAGCACATCCAGCAGGTGTGGGAGGTCGCGATGGACTGGGCCGGGCCGCGCGCCCTGCTCGGCGGGCAGCACCGCCGGTCGGCGACGCAGATGTTCCTCAACTCGCAGTGCATGTCGATCGCCGGCGGCACCACCAACGTTCAGCTCAACATCATCGGCGAGCGGCTGCTCGGCCTGCCCCGCGACCCCGAACCCGGAAAGTGAGCACGGCGATGACATCGACGCAACGAGGCGCCGGTTCCACGGACGAAGAGGAGAACTGACCGTGCCCATCGACCCGAACGTCGCCCTGTCCGCCGAACCGACGGTGCGCGAAGCGATCTGGACCGACCGCGACGTCATGCTCTACCACCTCGGTCTCGGCGCCGGGGGCGACGGACTCGACCCGGCCGAGCTGAGCTGGGTGTACGAGAAGAACCTGCGCGTGCTCCCGACGTTCGCAATGGTCGCCGGTCAGGGGATCTCGGCCGGCGCGCTGAAGCCGGCCGGAATGAACCTGCCCGGCATCGACATCGACCTGCGCCGGATCCTGCACGGCGGGCAGTCGCTGCAGGTGCACGCACCGATCCCCATCTCCGGCACGGCGCACATCTCGTCGCGGGTGGCGCACGTGTGGGACAAGGGCAAGGCCGCGGTCATCGTGCTGGAGCAGTCCGCCGCCACCCCCGAGGGCGCCCCGCTGTGGACCACCGGCATGCAGATCTGGGCCCGGGGCGAGGGCGGCTTCGGCGGTGAGCCCGGACCGGAAGCGGCCCAGTCGATTCCGGATCGGGAGGCGGACGCGGTCCTCGTCTCCCCGACGAGCCCGCGGCAGGCGCTGCTGTACCGGCTCAGCGGCGACATGAACCCGCTGCACGCCGATCCGGCGTTCGCGCGGGCCGCCGGCTTCGACCGGCCGATCCTGCACGGCCTCGCGTCGTACGGCATCGTGTGCAAGGCCGTCGTCGACGGCATCCTCGACGGCGATCCCACCCGGGTGCGGGACTTCTCGGTGCGGTTCGCCGGCTCCCTGTTCCCGGGCGAGACCCTCGAGACCGCCGTCTGGCGCGACGGCGACCGGCTGACGCTGCTCGCCACCTGCCCGGAGCGCGACGGCGCCCCCGTCCTCACCCACGCCACGATGGAGGTCCGCTCGTGAAGACCGGCACCCATCCCACCGCCGCCACCCACGCGCACCGCACGGTGCTGACGTCGGCGCCGCAGGACGCACCCGTCGACCGGGCCACCGCCGCTGCGCGGCGCGTGGTCGACGCCATGCTGCGCACCGACCGGGGCAACGCCAACCTCGACCGCGTCGCCGAGGAACTCGACAGCATCGCCGACCACCTCGAGGAGCACGCACCCGCCGTCGCCGAGCGGCTGATCGACATGTGGAACGGCGAGGGTGTCACCCGGCACGACCCGGTCACCGGCCCCGAGAACGCGATCGCGCCGCCCCTGGTCCTCGAGGGCCTCGAGGACGGCTCGGTACAGGGCACCGTCACGCTCACGCTGCCGTACCAGGGCCCGCCCGGATGCGTGCACGGCGGCGTATCCGCGCTGATCCTCGACCACGTGCTCGGCGTCGCCAACGCCTGGGGCGGCAAGTCCGGCATGACGGCGAACCTCGTCACGAACTACCACCGGCCGACGCCGCTGTTCGAGCCGCTCGTCGTCACCGGCCGGCTCGTCTCCGTCGACGGCCGCAAGATCCGCACCGTCGGCAACATCGCGACGGCCGACGGGCAGCTGTGTGTCTCGGTGGAGGGGCTGTTCGTCGACAGGACGGTGCCGCGGCCCCGCTAGGAGGAGAACACCGATGGGAGCACTCGAAGGCCGGGTCGCGCTGGTCACCGGCGCCGGCATGGGCATCGGCCGGGGCATCGCCGCGGCGTTCGCGCGGGAGGGCGCGGACGTCGTCGTCGCCGAGATCGACGAGACGGCCGGCGCCGGCACGGCCCGGTGGCTGCGGGACGAGTGGGGCGTGCGCGCCCACTTCCAGCGCACCGACATCACCGACAAGGGCCAGGTCCACGCGATGGTCGACGCCGCGGTCGAGCGGTTCGGCCGCCTCGACATCCTCGTCAACAACGCGTGGCGCAGCTCCGGTTACGCCCGGTTCGAGAACATGACCGACGAGCAGCTGCGCGGCGGCTTCGACATGGCGGTGATGGCCGCGTTCTGGGCGATGCGGCGCGCCCTGCCCGAACTCGAGCGTCGCGGCACCGGCCGGGTGATCAACCTGTGCTCCCTCAACGGCGTCAACGCGCACATGTACTCCGTGCAGTACAACGCCGCCAAGGAGGCGCTGCGCACCCTCACCCGCACCGCCGCGCGGGAATGGGCGCCGAAGCAGATCTGCTGCAACGTGATCTGCCCGGGCGCGCAGAGCGAGGCGTTCCGGCGGGTGGCCGAGGCCAACCCGCAGATGGCGGCCGCGTCGGCGGCGGCCAACCCGATGGGCCGGATCGGCGATCCGGTCGAGGACATCGGGCCCGTCGCGGTGTTCCTCGCCGGCGACGCCTCCCGCTACGTGACGGGCAACACGCTGTTCGTCGACGGCGGCGCCCACATCAACGGTGTCCAGTGGGCGCCGCAGGTGGACTGAGCCCGTCGCCGACAACGGTCCCGGACATCGACAACTGTCGCGACGTGTGTCGGTGTCCGGTTCCGTCCACCGCACCTGTTCGACGGGACGCGGGCCCCGAATCCGGGCGCGACCACAGCGTCGACCTCCCCCCGCGACCGAACCGTGACCGACGCCGACGAGGATGGAGCGGACACGAGTCGGTGAGTGGCGGGAGGCGTGGGCGGCGATGAGGCCGAGCAGGTGCGTGCGGTGCGGCCGGGTAATGGGCCCGTTCGAGGAGCGGATCCACGATCGGTGCGCGCGGTGCGCGGGCCCGGCACCGCGCTCGTCGGCACCGCGCTGGGCGGCACCGCGCTCGTCGGCACCGCGCTGGGCGGCACCGCAGCGCGACGCCGGACCCACGCCCTGGCCGCCGTCCGGTGAGCCGCCGCGCCCCGAGCCCGGCCCCGGGTCCCTGCTGCAGAGGCTTCGGCGCTCCCGACTGCACTGGCGTCGTCCCGCCCCCGCACCGCCGCCGCGCGTCCCGGTCCCGCCGCCGAATCCCTGGCTGCGCCGGGCGAAACGCGCGGCCGCGGCGCTCACGGTGGTCGCGTTCGTCACCGTCGTCGCGGCCTCGTCGCTGCGCGTGTGGACGCCGTCGTCGTCGCGGTTCATGCGGATCGACGACGGTCCGATCGCCTACCAGTACGTCTCGCTCGACCATGTCAGCCGGTACGTCGTCGCGTCGGTGATCGCGCACGAGGACGACCAGATGGGCCTGCGGGCACAGGCGTTCCACTGGGGTGACTTCGCCGACCGCGCCCGTGCCCATCTGACGGGCGAGGAACAACAGACGTATTCGACGATCCCGCAGCAGCTGGCGAAGAACATGTTCTTCACCCCCGACCAGAGCGCGGTCCGCAAGGCCGTCGAGACGGTGCCCTCGGTGCTGCTGAGTGCGACCCTGCCGGACGCCCGCATCATGGAGCTGTACCTGAACTACGCGCAGTTCGGCCCGGACCTGTACGGGGTGTGCGCGGCCAGCTGGTACTACTTCGACACCCCGCCATGGGAGATGTACCAGTACCACGCGATGCAGCTGGCCGGCATGCTGCCCAACCCGGAGGACGTGGTGCGCCTGCCCGGGGGCGGTGTCGCGACTCCCGCCGACGCGCAGTACCCGAGCGCGGCGTTCCACATCAACGGCGCCGCGAACGTCGACCTGCCCGCCCGGTTCGCCGGCTGGGGCGGCTGGGAGAACCTCGTCGCGTCGGTCGGGATCGACGACTCGGCCGCCGACCACGCCGACGACCGTCCGAGCGACGACTCGTGCTCGTCGATGCCCGAGCCGGTGCGGCAGCGCCTGGCCGTGGAGGATCCGGGGTTCGTGTCCCGGTCGCAGTAGCCGGACACGCCGCGACGGACCTGGCGGTTGCGCGCAGCGGTGTTTCTTGCGCACGTACGGACGCGCGCAAGAAACACCTTGCCGCGCAGGAGCATTCGACGACGGCCGCTAGATGCCGACCTCGCGGCGCAGCGTCTTGCCCGTCGCGTTGCGGGGCAGCAGGTCGGAAGTGATCCGCCAGCGCGTGGGCACCTTGAAGTACGACAGCCGCTCGGCCGCGAACTCGCGCAGTTCCTCCTCGGTGACGTGAGCCCCCTCGGCGACGACGACCACGGCCGCGACCTCCTGGCCGAGGTCGGGGTGCGGAACGCCGATCACGGCGCACTCGCGCACGGCCGGGTGCTCGTCGAGGGTCTGCTCGATCTCGGTGGGATAGACGTTTTCGCCGCCGCGCAGGATCAGGTCGGAGCGACGGCCCGTCAGTCGCAGCCGGCCGTTCTCGATGACGCCGTAGTCGCCGGTGCGCAGCCACCGGTCCGGGGTGATGGCCGCGGCCGTGGCCTCCTCGTCCTCCCAGTAGCCGAGCATGACGAACGGGCTGCGCACGCACACCTCGCCCTCCACGCCGTCCGGCAGCCATTCGCCGAACGGGTCGCGGATCTCGAGGCTCACGGTGATGATCGGCCGGCCCAGGGTGCCGGGGAACGCCTCGAGGTCCTGGGAGTTGGCCACCGCGATGGCGGTGCTGCACTCGGTGAGGCCGTAGCTGTCGACGAGGGCGTTGCGGGCGAACGGCACCTTCTCGCGCAGCCGGTCCTTGAACGCGATCGACGACGGCGCCGACGCGAGCGCGAACGCCGTCAGCGACGACAGGTCGTACTTGCCGAGGTCGTCGTGCTCGAGCAGCCGCGACGCCATGGTGGGGACCGCACCCCAGTTGGTGACGCGTTCGCGCTCGATGAGGCCGAGCACCTTGTCGACGTCGAACGAGCCCTGGTGCATGATCACGGCGCTGCCCGTCGCCAGGCGCGGGACGACCAGGTTGTGCAGGCTCGCGATGTGGAACAGCGGCGAGGTGAGCAGGTAGCGCAGGTCGCTGGGGACGTCGTCGCCGGCGGTCCGCCCGGTGAACGCGGCGAGCAGGGCGTCGCTGAACCGGTGGTAGTCCACGACGGCGAGCAGGTTGCGGTGCGAGTGCAGCGCGCCTTTGGGCCGGCCGCTGGTGCCGCTGGTGTACAGGATGACGGACGGGTCGTCCTCGTCGATGTCGACGCGCGGCGGCACGGCGTCGGGGAACTGCGCGATCAGCCGGGGCAGGTCCTCCTCCATCGTCAGGACCGTGATCCCACCGGTGTCGACGTCGGCCAGGGCCGCGGCGCGCTTGGCGTCGACGACGAGGATCTTCGGCCGGCTGTGCTTCAGGCCGTACTCGATCTCCCGCGGCACCCACCATCCGTTGAGGCCGACGGTGATGGCGCCGAGCACCTGGCTCGCCCAGAACGCGATCACCCATTCGGGGGTGTTCGCTCCCAGTATCGCGACCCGGTCACCCTTCTCCACGCCGTACCGCTCGCGTAACGCGTGGGCGAGGGAGTACGCCGCGGCGGCGTGCTCGGTGAACGACAGCCGGCGGTCGGCGGTGACGAGGTAGTCCCGGTCGCCCCAGCGCAGGGAGTCGGCGAGCAGGTCGCCCACGGCCTTGCCGCGGTTCTTCATCACCGGCATCGAGGCGCCGAGCACCTCTTCCTCGACGATCTCGAACCGGCCACCCGGGCCGGTGAGGCGGGAGACGACCTCGTCGAGGTACAGCCGGGGATCTGCGGACGCAGTCATGCGGGGACCTTTCCTTCGTGTCACGTGAATACCGTGTCACCTGCTGCGATGGGCCTGGAACCCCACCCCGGCCGCGGCCGCGTGTGAGGCGTGCCACTGCAATTTCTCATGCCGGATCGCGGCCGCGGAAGTGGTTACCACTGAGCGGGACTTCCCGTGATCCACCCGACAGCCGGGGCTACGTTCGGCGCAGAATCGCTGCCGGAGGAGCAACCGCATGTCCACATTTCTCGACAACCCGACGACGAGGATCGATCCCTTCGCCCCCGCGAAGCTCGGTCCGCTGACCCTGCGCAACCGGGTCATCAAGGCGGCCACGTTCGAGGGGCTCACCCCGAAGGGGCTCGTCACCGACGAGCTCATCGAGTTCCACCGCCGGCCCGCCGCCGGCGGCGTCGGCATGACGACGGTCGCGTACTGCGCCGTCGCGCCGGACGGCCGCACCGCGCCCGGCCAGCTGCAGTGGACCGACGAGACCCGGCCCGGCATGCGCAGGCTCACCGACGCGATCCACGCCGAGGGCGCCGCGGTGTCGGCGCAGATCGGGCACGCCGGACCGGTCGCCGCCGCCAAGTACCTGGGCACCCCCGCCCTCGGTCCGAGCCGCGCCTTCCGCATGACGACCCAGAACTTCAGCAAGCCCGCGACCAAGGCGGACATCGCCCGCATCACCGAAGCCCACGCCGAGGCCGCGCGCCGCGCCGTCGAGGCCGGGTTCGACGCGGTCGAGATCCATTTCGGGCACAACTACCTGATCAGCTCGTTCCTGAGCCCGAAGATCAACAAGCGCAAGGACGAGTACGGCGGCTCGCTCGAGAACCGCGCGCGCTTCGCGCGGGAAGCCGCCCGCGCCGTCCGCGACGCCGTGGGAGACAGGATCGCGATCCTCGCCAAGCTCAACATGGACGACGGTGTGCCCGGCGGCTTCTGGCTCGACGAGTCGATCCAGGTGGCCAAGTGGCTCGAGGCCGACGGCTCCCTCGACGCGCTCGAGCTCACCGCCGGCAGCTCCCTGCTCAACCCGATGTACCTGTTCAAGGGCGACGCGCCGCTGCGCGACTTCGCCGCCGTGATGCCGCAGCCCACGAAGCTCGGGATCCAGCTGGTGGGCAAGCACTTCCTGCGCGAGTACCCCTACCGCGACGGCTACCTGCTCGAGGACGCCAAGCAGTTCCGGTCGCAGCTGAAGATGCCGCTGGTGCTGCTCGGCGGCATCACCAACCGGGCGATCATCGACGAGGCGATGGCCGAGGGCTTCCAGTTCGTCGCCGCCGCGCGGGCGCTGCTGCGCGAGCCGGATCTCGTCAACCGCATGCAGGAGGACGCGGCCGCCGCGTCGCTGTGCAACCACTGCAACAAGTGCATGACCGCCATCTACGGGGGCACCCACTGCGTGCTCCGGACGGCGTGAAGGGAGCCGCGACGATGACGAGCACCGTGAACCCCCGCGCCGCCGCAACGGAGACGGGGGTGCAGCGCGCCACCATCGCCGAGATGCTGCTCGACCGCGTCGGCGACGACCGGCTCGGCCTGCGGACCCGGGAGCAGGACTGGACCTGGGACGCCGTGGTGCGCGAGAGCGCGGCCCGCGGCGAGCTGGCCCGCGCGCTGCGCGTCGACGGCCCGTTCCACATCGGCATTCTTCTCGACAACGTCCCGGACTTCCTGTTCTGGCTCGGCGGGGCGGCCCTGGCGGGCGCGACGGTCGTCGGCATCAATCCCACGCGCGGCGCGGCGGAGCTCGAGGCCGAGATCCGGTACGTGGACTGCCAGCTCATCGTCACCGACACCGCCGGGATGGCGAAGCTGCGCGGCCTCGACCTGGGCCTCGACGAGGACCGCTTCCTGCTGATCGACGATCCCGACTACGCGGCGCGGCTCGAGCGGGTGGAACCGGCGATCGCCGACGGCGTCGGCGAGGACAGCCTGTTCCTGCTGCTGTTCACCTCCGGCACCACCGGCCGTTCGAAGGCCGTCAAGTGCTCCCAGGGCCGGTTGTCGCGGCTCGCGTACGCCAACACCGCCAAGTACGGGCACCACCGCGACGACGTCGACTACTGCTGCATGCCGCTGTTCCACGGCAACGCGCTGATGGCGCTGTGGGCGCCGGCGCTGGCCAACGGCGCGACGGTGTGCCTGACCCGCAAGTTCTCCGCGTCCGGCTTCCTGCCCGACGTGAAGTTCTTCGGGGCGACGTTCTTCACCTACGTCGGCAAGGCCCTGGCGTACCTGATGGCCACGCCGGAGCAGCCCGACGACGCCGACAACCGGCTCGAACGGGGTTTCGGCACCGAGGCCTCGCCCGAGGACAAGGCCGAGTTCGTGCGCCGGTTCGGTGCGGTGCTGTACGAGGGGTACGGCTCGAGCGAGGGCGCCGGTTCGGTCCGGCTCGATCCGCAGGCCCCGGAGGGCGCCCTCGGCCGGCCCGCCCACGCGGGTATCGCGGTGGTGAACCCCGACACCCTCGAGGAGTGCGCCCGCGCGGTGCTCGACGAGCACGGCCGCGTCCTCAACCCGGACGAGGCGATCGGGGAGATGATCAACAAGGAGGGCGCCCGCGCCTTCGAGGGCTACTACAAGAACGACGTCGCCGACGCGGAGCGGATCCGCAACGGCTGGTACTGGACCGGCGATCTCGGCTACGTCGACGAGGCCGGCTTCATCTACTTCGCCGGCCGCAAGGGCGACTGGATCCGGGTCGACGGCGAGAACACCTCGGCCCTGATGATCGAGCGGGTCCTGCGCCGGCATCCGAAGGTCGTGAGCACCGGCGTCTACGCGGTGCCGGATCCCCGGTCGGGCGATCAGGTGATGGCGGCGATCGAGGTCGAGTCCCTCGCCGGCTTCGATCCGGTCGAGTTCGCCGAATTCCTCACCGGGCAGGCCGATCTCGGTTCGAAGGCCGCGCCGCGGTTCGTGCGCGTGTCGACGAACCTGCCGGTGACGGGCTCGAACAAGGTCCTCAAGCGCGAGCTGCAGGCGCAGCGCTGGCACACCACCGAGCCCGTGTACCGGTGGGTGGGACGCGGCGCGCCGGAGTACACCGCGATGAGCGCGGACGACAAGGCCGCGCTCGACCGGGAGTTCGCCGCGCACGGCCGGCAACGGCTGCTGAGCGTGTAGGCGATGCCGGACACCCGCGTCGCCCTCGTCACCGGTGCCAGCCGCGGCATCGGGCGCGAGACCGCCCTCGCGTTCGCCCGGGCCGGCTTCGACGTCGCGGTCACCGCCCGCACGGTCCGCGAGGGCCGGGGCACGGTGCCTCCGCGCACCCGCCGCGACGGCGACGAGCCGATCGCCGTCCCCGGCAGCCTCGAGACCACCGCGGCGGCGATCGAATCGCTCGGGGTGCGGGCACTGCCCGTCCCGATGGACCTGCTCGACGTCGACTCCGTGCGGGCCGCGGGCCGCCGTGTGCTGGACGTGTGGGGCCGGATCGACGTGCTCGTCAACAACGCCTACGCACAGACGAGCGGCAACATGGACCGGCTCCTCGACATCGATCTCGCCGACGCCGCCGCCATGGTGGAGGGCAACTACCTGCACCAGCTGGCGCTGATCCAGACGGTGCTGCCGGCCATGCTCGCCCGCGGCGGCGGCGTCGTGATCGACCTCGTGTCCGGGTCGGCCGCGATCGATCCGCCCGCGCCGCCGGGGGAGGGCGGCTGGGGCCTGTCGTACGCGGCGTCGAAGGCCGCGTTCGCGCGGGTCGCCGGGATGATCAACGCCGAGTACCGCGCCCGCGGTGTCCGGGCGTTCAACCTCAGTCCGGGTTTCGTCGTCACCGAGTCGGGGCGGGCCCGGGGCGGCACCCGCGCGGTGGAGGACGCCGGGTTCGACGCGGTGCCGGCGACGGTGCCCGCCGACGCCGCGGTGTGGCTGGCGACGGTGCCCGACGCGGACCGGTTGCTGGGCAAGGTCGTATGGGCGCCGACGCTGATCGAGAGGATGTCCGCTTCCGCGGTGGAGCGGCGGAACGAGAGGACGGACGTCACGTGAAGCTGGGTGTGGTGGTGCCGGTCGAGCTGGAGCAGAGCGGGGAACCCGAGTGGATCCTCGAATTCGCCCGCGCCGCCGAGAAACTGGGTTTCGACGAGATCTCCGCCGTCGAGCATTCCGTCGTCGTCGCGAACACGGGCAGCGCGTACCCGTATGCGCCGACCGGCAAGTCGCACCTGCCCGACGACTGCGACCTGCCCGACCCGCTCGAGCTGCTGTCGTTCGTCGCCGGCGCCACCACCGACCTCGGGCTCGCGACCGGGGTGCTGGTGCTGCCCAACCACCATCCCGTGGTCCTGGCCAAACGCCTGGCCACCCTCGACCGGCTCGCCCGCGGCCGGGTCCGGATCTGCCTGGGACTGGGCTGGATGCGGGAGGAGATCGAGGCGTGCGGCGGCGACTTCGACCGTCGCGGGAAGATCGCCGACGAGGCGATCGCGGTGATGCGGGCCCTGTGGGCCGGCACCGGTCCGGCCGGGGTGGACTTCGACGGCGAGTTCTACACGTTCCGCGGCGCCCACAGCTGGCCGAAACCGCACCGCGAGACCGGGGTGCCGCTGTACATCGGTGGGCACAGCGCGGCCGCCGCGCGGCGGGCCGGCCGGCTCGGCGACGGGTTCCAGCCGCTCGGCCTGGCGGGGGAGGACCTCGACCGCGCGATCGGGCGGATGCGCCGCGCCGCCGAGGCGGCGGGCCGCGATCCCGGCACCGTCGAGCTGGTGCTCGGGGCGACCCTGCCGCGGCTGGACGAGGCGCGGATGGACCGGGCCCGGAAGCTGGGGGCGGGGCGGATGGTGCTGTCGGCCTCGCCGAACGCGGGATCGCTGAGCCAGGTCGTCGACGAGATGGCCGCCTGCGCCGAACGCCTCGGCCGGGTCTGACGCCGGGCCGGTTCCCGCTGGCCGAGATGCTCCGCCCGGCCGCCGGCAACGCTGACTAGCGTCCGAGGTCACAACGACATTCGGTCGCTAGGAGAATCGCGATGGATCTGAAGGAATCCCCGGAGCAGGTCGCGCTCAGGAAGGAGCTGCGCACCTACTTCGCGTCGCTGCTGCCGGAGGACAAGCGCCGCCGTGCCGGTGAGCAGGGGGTGGGCGGCGAGCACTTCCGCGAGGTCGTCACGCTGCTCGGCAAGGACGGCTGGCTGGGGATCGGCTGGCCCACGGAGTACGGCGGGCAGGGCCGCTCCATCGAGGAACAGTTCGTGTTCTTCGACGAGGTGCAGCGGGCGGGCCTGCCCTTCCCGTTCGTCACCGTGAACACCGTCGGGCCGACCCTGATGAAATACGGCACGCAGGAACAGAAGGACCGCTTCCTGCCCGGCATCCTCTCCGGCGACATCGTCTTCGCCATCGGCTACACCGAACCGGAGGCCGGCACCGACCTGGCGTCGCTGAAGACCCGCGCGGTGCGCGACGGCGACGAGTGGGTGGTCGACGGCAACAAGATCTTCACCTCGGGCGCGAACACGGCCGACTACGTGTGGCTCGCGTGCCGCACCGACCCGGACGTCCCGAAGCACAAGGGCATCTCGATCCTCATCGTGCCGACCGACGCGCCCGGGTTCTCGTGGTCGCCGATCCACACCGTCGGGGGTCTCTCGGTCACCGCCACCTACTACAGCGGTATCCGAATCCCGGACCGGGACGTCGTCGGCGAGGTCGGCGGCGGCTGGCCGCTGATCACCGCGCAGCTCAACCACGAACGCATCGGCCTCGCCGCGATCGGCGGCCGCACCTACGGGCTGTGGCAGCAGGTGCTGGACTGGGCGAAGGAGAACGGCGCCGTCGAGATTCCCTGGGTGCAGCAGGAGTTCGCTCGCACCCACGCCAAGCTCGAGGCGATGCGGCTGCTGAACTGGAAGATGACCGCCGCCGTCGCGGCCGACACCCTCTCCGGTGCCGACGCGGGCGCGACCAAGGTGTACGGCACGGAGACGCACGTCGACGTGTACCGGACGCTGCTGGGCATTCTCGGGGCCGCCGGCCGGATCCGCCCCGAGTCGCCGGGAGCCGTGCTCGCCGGACAGATCGAGCAGATCTCCCGTCAGGGCATGGTCAACACGTTCGGCGGCGGTGTCAACGAGGTCCTGCGCGACATGGTCGGCACGATGGGCCTGGGCCTGGTGCGGGAGAAGAGGGTCAAGTGAGCGAACTGCTGACCAGGCTGAGGGCGTTCGAGGGGCAGACCCTGACGCCGACGACGTGGGGCCCGGACGCGGTCAACACCCCGATGATCCGGCACTGGGTCGAGACGATGGGTGACACCAGCCCGATCTACCTCGACGACGCCGCCGCCCGCGCCACCGGCCGCGACGGTGCCGTCGCGCCCGCGCTCATGACGCAGGTGTGGACGATGCGCACCTTCACCGACAAGATGGCGAACAACGACCCGTCGCCGGTGTGGACCGACCTGATCGCCACGCTCGACGACGCCGGCTTCACGTCCGTCGTCGCGACGGACTCGGACTTCGAGTTCTTCGTCGAACTGCGCCCCGGCGAACGGGTTTCACTCACCGAGGTGATCGAATCGATCTCCGAGGAGAAGAGGACCGGGCTCGGCGCGGGTCACTTCGTGACCACCCTCAAGACGTACCGCAACGGGGACGGCGCGGTCGTCGCCACCCAGCGCTGGCGCACCCTGCGCTTCCGGCCGAAGGACACGGCGCAGCCGGAGCCGAAGCGCGAGAGCTCGCCCGGCTCGGAATCCGCCGCTCCGAAGGGTCTGCGCCCGCGTCCGGCGATCAACGCCGACAACGCCTTCTGGTTCGAGGCGGCCAGGGAGCACCGCCTGGTGATCCAGCGTTGCGCGGCGTGCGGCACGCTGCGGCATCCGACCGGGCCGATGTGCGGGCGGTGCCGTTCCCTCGAGTGGGACACCGTCGACGCGTCGGGCCGCGGCACCGTCTACAGCTTCGTCGTCAACCACCACCCGCGGATCCCCGGGTTCGAGTACCCGCTCGTCGTCGCGACGATCGAACTCGAGGAGGGCACCCGGCTGATCGCGAACATGACCGGTGTAGAACCGCACGCGGTCGAGATCGGCATGGCGGTGGAACTGGACTGGATCGACGCCGACCCCGAGTTGACGCTGCCCGCGTTCCGGCCGGCCGCACGGAAGGATTCGTAGATGGATTTCAACTTCAGCGAAGAGCAGGAAGCGATTCGCGGCCTCGCGCACGAGGTCTTCACCGGCAAGGCCGGCATCGATCGGGTCAAGCAGGTCGAGCTGAGCGACGAGCGCCTCGACCGGGAGCTGTGGCGGGAGCTGGCCACCACGGGTCTGCTCGGCGTCGCGCTGCCCGAAGACCTCGGCGGCGGTGGGCTCGGCCTGGCGGAGCTGTACGTCCTGCTCGAGCAGCAGGGCCGGCACGTGGCGCCGGTGCCGATCTGGCAATCGGTGCTCGCCGCGCTCGCCGTCGCCGAGTTCGGCACCGACGACCAGCGCACCGCGCTGGTGCCGGGTGTCGCCGACGGCAGCCGGTTCCTGACGATCGGTCTCGAGGAGTTCGGCCCCTACGTCCCCGGTGACCCGCAGACCACCGCCACGGAGGCCGGTGGCCGGTGGACCCTCACCGGCGCGAAGGCCGTCGTCCCGGTCACCCACGTCGCGTCCCGCGCGATCGTCTCGGCGACCACGCCGGCCGGTGCCGCGCTGTTCGTCGTCGATCTCGCCGGCGCGGGCGTCTCCGTCGAGCAGACGCACTCGACCACCTGGGAGATCTGCGGCAACGTCACGTTCGACTCGGCTCCCGCCGAGCTGCTCGGGCCCACCGACGGCACCGCAGCGCAGTGGCTGCTCGACCGCGTCGAGCTCGCGCTCGCCGCGATCCAGCTCGGTGTCGGCTCGGGTGCCGTCCAGCAGGCCGTCACCTACCTCAACGGGCGCATGCAGTTCGGACGTCCGCTCGCGACGTTCCAGGCCGTGGGCCACCAGCTGGCCGACTGCTACATCGACCTCGAGGCGATGCGCGTGACGCTGTGGCAGGCCGCGTGGCTGCTCGCCGAGGGACAGGACCCCGGCACCTCGGTGCTCGTCGCGAAGTGGTGGGCCACCGACGGCGGCCAGCGCGTCGTGCACCGCACCACGCACGTGCACGGCGGCATGGGCGTCGACACCGACTATCCGGTGCATCGGCACCTGTTGTGGGGCAAGCAGATCGGCGCCAACCTCGGTGGCTCCGCGTCGGATCTGGCGCGCCTGGGCGCCCAGCTCGCCGCCGGCGTCGAGGTGGTCGCGTGACCGCCACCGTGTCCACGGGCCGCAGCTACGACGACATCGAGATCGGCGAGGTACTGCCCGAACTCGCGATCCCGCTCACCCGCACACTGATCGTCGCGACCGCCCTCGCGACCCGCGACTTCCAGGATGTCCACCACGACCCCGAGCTGGCGCGCGAGCGCGGCTCGAAGGACGTGTTCATGAACATCCTCACCAGCAACGGCCTGGTGGGCCGGTTCGTCACGGACTGGTCCGGTCCGTGCGCCGTCGTGCGGCGGGTGAAGATCCGTCTGGGCGCACCGAACTACCCCGGGGACACCATGACGATGACCGGCGAGGTGGTCGGCAAGTCCGACGGCCTCGTCGAGGTCCGCGTCCGCGGCGCCAACAGCCTCGGCGACCACGCCACCGGCACTGTCACGATCGCCTTCACCGACCGGCCGGGAGGAACCCGATGACCAGCCCGCTCTCCGGTGCCGCCGCGATCGTCGGCATCGGCGCCACCGAGTTCTCCAAGAAGTCCGGCCGCTCGGAGCTGCAGCTCGCGTGCGAGGCCGTCGTCGCCGCACTGGCCGACGCCGGCATCGACCCGTCCGAGGTCGACGGACTGGCCACCTACACGATGGAGACCAACGGCGAGATCCTCGTCGCCCGCAACTGCGGGCTCGGGGAGCTGAAGTTCTTCTCCCGCATCGGCTACGGCGGCGGGGCGGCGTGCGCGACGGTGCAGCAGGCCGCGATGGCCGTCGCGACGGGCGTCGCCGAGGTCGTCGTGGTCTACCGCGCGTTCAACGAACGTTCCGGTATCCGGTTCGGTCTCGGCCAGCACGACCGGCCGATGGATTCGACCGCCGACCGCGCCGCCTACGCGTGGCTGACCCCGCAGGGGCTGGCGACGCCCGCTCAGTGGGTCGCGATGTTCGCCCGCCGCTACATGCACCAGTACGGTGCCACGAGTGAGGATTTCGGTCGGGTTGCCGTCGTCGCCCGCAAGCACGCCGCGAACAATCCGGCCGCGTGGTTCCACGGCAAGCCCATCACGCTCGCGGACCATCAGAACTCGCGGTGGATCGCCGAGCCGCTGCACCTGCTCGACTGCTGCCAGGAGACCGACGGCGGTCAGGCCCTCGTCGTCGTCTCGGCGGAACGCGCCCGGGACCTGCGGCACCGGCCCGTGCTCGTCAAGGGCGCCGCGCAGGGCTCCGGCAAGGACCAGCACATGATGACCAGCTACTACCGTCCGGACATCACCGGCATCCCCGAGATGGGACTGGTGGGCCGCCAGCTCTACGGCCAGAGCGGACTGAGTCCGGACCACATCGACGCGGCGATCCTCTACGACCACTTCACCCCGCTGGTGCTGCCGCAGCTCGAGGAACTCGGCTTCTGTGGCGTCGGCGAGGCCAGGGACTTCGTCCGCGAGGGCAACCTCGAGATCGGGGGCCGGCTGCCGAGCAACACCCACGGCGGCCAGGTCGGCGAGGCGTATCTGCACGGTGTCAACGGCATCGCCGAGGCGGTCCGCCTGGTGCGCGGCACCTCCACCAATCAACCCGACGGCGTCGAGAACGTGATCGTCACGGCGGGAACCGCGGTTCCCACGTCCGGACTGATCCTCGGTGCCGCCTGATCCCGGAAGGATTCGACAATGACGGCAGTGGAGCAGAAGGCCGGCGCGTGGCGCGGAGCCGACCTGGGCACCCGCACGGTGGCCTACGACGAGCGCGACGCGATCCTCTACGCGCTCGCCGTCGGCGCCCAGCCCGCCACCGACCTGGACCTGGTGCTCGAGGACCGGCTGCGGGTACTGCCGACGTTCGCGCTGACCCTGGCCCAGTGGGCACCGGACGAGCTGGGCTCGCGCGGCGCGTTCGACACGACGACGGCGCTGCACGGCTCGCAGGAGCTGACCGTGCTGGCCCCGCTGCCGCGTCGCGGTGAGGTGGAGCTGCGGGCGTCGGTGGGCGAGGTGTGGGACAAGGGGGCCGCGGCCGTGTTCGAGGTCCGCGTCGAGTGCGAGTACTTCGTCGCGACGTGGTCGATCTTCGCGCCCGGCGCGGGTGGTTTCGGGGGCGAGCGCGGCCCGTCGAAGCCGGCGGCGCCGCAGGGCGAGCCGGAGCTGACCGGGGCACTGGCCACGGCCGCGAACCAGGCCGCGCTGTACCGGCTCACCGGCGACCGGCACCACATCCACATCGATCCGGAGGCGGCCGCGCGGATCGGTCAGCCGCGCCCGATCATGCATGGGCTGTGCACCCTGGCGGCGGCGACCCTGCCCCTGGCCCGGCTCCTCGGGGCGCATCCGGCGGACCTGACCGAACTGCAGGGCCGCTTCGCGGCGCCGGTGTTCCCCGGCGACGTCGCCGGGCTGCGGGTGTGGGGCGGACGCGACGACGCCGTGTTCGAGGTGGCCGCGGACGGGCAGGCCGTGATCTCGGGGGCGCGAGCGTCGTTCGCGTGAGGTCGTGGACCGGTGCCCGGCTGCCGGGCACCGGTCCACGCGTCACTTGCCGTGCAGGGCCATGTAGCGGGCGGGGTACTCGCCGCCGCCGTGGACCGCCAGGTCGGCGCCGTTGACGTAGGACGCGAGGTCGCTGCCGAGGAACAGGCAGGCGCGCGCGATGTCCGACGGGACGGCCATCCGCTCCATCGGCAGGGTGCGGGTCACCGCGGCGCCGCCGTCGTCGCCGTAGACCGAGGCCGCGGCCTCGGTGCGGATCAGGCCGGTGGTGATGTGGTTGACCCGCACCTTCGGCGCCCATTCGAGGGCGAGGGCCTTGGTCAGGCCCAGCAGACCGGCCTTTGCGGCGGTGTACGCGGCGGTGCCGGGCTGCGGATCGTGTGCCGAGACGCTGCCGATGTTGATGATCGAGCCGCCCCCGGGCCGCTCCTGCATCACCCGGTTGGCCGCCTGCGCCGCGTAGAACGGGGCGAGCAGGTTCAGCGCGACGATCTTCTCCACGAAGCGCGGGGAGACGGTGGCGGCGTCGGAGTCCGGCGACCCGCCGGCATTGTTGACCAGCACGTCGAGCCGGCCGAACCGGGCGACGGCGTCGTCGACCAGGGCGGCCACGTCGGCGGGGTCGCGCACGTCGACGGCCCGGAACGCCGCGCTCCGCCCGCCGGCCGAGGGCAGGGACCCGGGCTCGTTGCGGGCGCATACCAGGACGTCGGCGCCCGCGGCGAGGAAGTGTTCGGCGACGACGAAGCCGATGCCCTTGGTGCCGCCGGTGACGATCACGGCGCGTCCGGTGTGGTCGACGGGATTGGGAAGGTGCACGTGGCTACCTTTCTGGAACTCGGGTCGGTTCGAGACTGCTTGCCGTCGCGCGCCTTTCGTGGACGCGAACGGGAACCGACGTGGACAAGCAAGTGCTTGGTCAAGGATAGTGGACGGGACGCCTGGGGCACCAGGATTTCCGTAGTGGCGAGAGAACCGGGAGCAGGGACACATGGGCAAGCTGGACGGCAAGGTCGCGCTCATCACGGGCGCGGGACAGGGGATCGGACGGGGCATCGCCCTCGCGCTCGCCAAGGAGGGGGTGCACATCGCGGCCGCCGGCCGCACCGAATCCAAGGTGGTCGCGACGGCCGAGGCGATCGAGGAACTCGGTGGCAAGGCGCTGGCGTTGCGCTGCGACGTGAGCAGCGCCGACGACGTCGACGCGGCGGTGCAGCGCACCGTGACGCATTTCGGCGGCGTGGACATCCTGGTCAACAACGCCAACGACTGCCGGCCCGGCCCGCTGCTGTCGTTCACCGACGCCGAGTACGAGCGGTCCTTCGCTACCGGCCCGCTCGCGACGCTGCGGCTGATGCGGGCCTGCTACCCGGTGATGAAGGAGCGCGGGGGCGGCTCGATCGTCAACCTCGTCACGTCGGCGGCGGTCCGCTGGGACGCGAGCAACTACGGCGTCTACGGGTCGATCAAGGAGGGCATGCGGTCGCTGACCCGCGCCGCGGCCTGCGAGTGGGGAGTCGACGGGATCCGCGTCAACGCCATTGCACCACACGCGATGTCGCCGGGACTCGAGGCCTGGATGGCGCGCAACCCGGAGGAGGCGGAGGAGTTCCGCGCGGGAATCCCGTTGCGCCGCATCGGCGACCCCGAGACCGACATCGGGCGGGCGGTGGTCTTCCTCGTCGGCGAGGACGCGGGGTATCTCACCGGCGCGACGATCCCCCTCGACGGCGGCCAGTCGCGCTGGGGCTGACGCCCCCGGTGCGTCCTTTGGGCTGCCCTGGCGGCCCAAAGGACGCACCGGCGCCGCAGGCGCCTATCCGGTGACCCGCCCGGCGTTGCCGGCGTCGACCGGCAGCACGGTGCCGCTGATGTGGGCGCTCGCCTCGGCGGCGAAGAACAGCACCACGCGGGTGATCTCCGCCGGTTCGAGCCACGGCACCGGCTGCGCGTGCAGGCTCTGGAAGATCGGGGCCACGTCGTCGGCGCCGGGATGCTCGAGATCCGGGCGCATCAGGCCGTAGAGGAAGTCGTTGTGGATCATCGGTGTCGAGATGTTCCCGGGGGCAATCGCATTCACCGTGACACCGTGCGGCGCCAGATCCAGCGCGGCGCTCTTGGTCAGGCCGATCACGCCCCACTTCGATGCGCTGTACGCCGCCATGTTGGTGTTGCCCGCGCGGCCGAGCATCGACGAGATCGTCACGATCCGCCCGTAGCCGCGCGCGACCATGCCGGGCGCCACCGCACCGACGGTGTTGAAGACACCGGTCAGATTCGAGCCGATCGCCTCCGCCCACTGCGCCTCGGTCATCGCCTGGATCGGGGCGGCCACCGACACGCCCGCGTTCGCCACCGCGATGTCGATCCGCCCGAACTCGGCGTGCGCCTGCGCCACGAGTTCGTCCATTGCCGGGCGGTCCGCGGTGTCCAGCTTCGCGGTCAGGCACCGGCGCCCGGTGGCGCGCACCGCCGCCGCGGTCTCCTCCAGATCCGCCTCCGTGGCCAGCGGGTACGGCACCACCGGGCTGTCGGCGCACCGGTCGCACAGCACGATGTCGGCGCCGCGCTCGGCCAGCGCCACCGCGTGGCTGCGGCCCTGGCCCCGCGCCCCGCCCGTGATCAGCGCGACCCGGCCTTCGAACTCACTCATCGAATCCACTCCTGTCCTCCTCGGTCAGCAGGTCGATGCTCCAGCCCCGGCGGGCCCGCAGGGGTGCGGCGATCCCGCTCAGCGGGAAAAGGGCAGGCCGCGGGCCGTCACACCACCGCTGCGGCGGGCACCAGCGCGGCGCCCAGGCCGGACGGCGCGTAGTTCGGCCGGTACGACGGCTGGGGCCGGTTCCCCGCGACGAGCAGCGCGACGACGACGAACGCGATCGCCAGCACGAGCGCGAGCGCGCCGACGATCGACCAGAAATCCGGCCGCAACGACCGTCGGCGGGGTTCGTCGCCGTAGGTGAGCCGCTTGACGCGCCGGACCTCGGCGGCGGGCGGGGCGGAGTGGGCGGCCGCCGCGTGCCGGGACGCCGGCGGGCGGACCGGCTCCACCGCGGAATCGCCCGGCGTGAGCACCTGTGCGATGGGCTGTGTGATCGCCTGGGGGTCCACCGACTCGAGGTTGTGCATGGCCGTCCGTTCTCTCCATTGCCGACGGCCGTGAATCGCCGATTCGGAGACGTCCGTTACCTCGATCGTCGCGACACGGTCAGTCGGTCCACGCGAAGCGGAACCGTTCCGCGAGTTCGGCGGGCGGCCGCGAGCGGTACTCCCCGAACTCGTAGCGTTTCACGGCGAGCAGGGCCTCCATGATCGACGGTCCGAACAGGCGCTGCGCGAGGCCGGAGGACCCGAGCGCGGCGAGCACGCCGTCGGGGTCCGTCGGCAGGACGCGGACCCCGAGTTCGGCGCGTTCGGCATCGGTCATCCGGCCCGGATCGACCGGGATCTCCGGCGGAACCGGGAGTGCGTCGGTGAGACCGGCGTGGGCCGCCCCGAGGATCGCCGCGCCGGCGAGGTAGGGGTTGGCCGACGGGTCCACGGGCTTGACCTCGAGGTGGGCGCCGTAGGGGCTCCCGGGCGTGAGCGCGCACAGCCGCAGCGCGGCCTCACGGTTCTCGAGCCCCCAGCAGCACCACGCGCCGGACCACATGCCCGGCTGCAGCCGCAGATGCGAGAGCACGGACCCGGTGAGGACCGCCCCGAACTCGGGCAGCGCGCGCACGATGCCGGCGACGACGCTGCCGCCCGCCGCAGTCACCCCGCGCGGGCCGTCGCCGCCGGACAGGAGCGGCCGCCCCTCGCGGGTGAAGGACACGTGGACGTGGGCCCCGTTGCCCGCCCCGCCGACGACGGGGACGGGGGAGAACGACGCCCGCAGACCGTGCCGCCGGGCGGTGCGGCTGATCAGGATGCGTGCGAGCACCAGGTTGTCGACCGACTCCACGGGGGCTGCCGGAGACAGGGAGAGTTCGAACTGCTGCGCGCCCGCCTCGGCGTGAATCTGGTCGATGCCCAGACCCGCCTGCGCGGCCGCGTGCAACAGATCCGCGACGAACGGGTCCCGCCCGAGGACGGCACCGAGACCGTATGCGGACCATTCGCTGCGCCCGCCGTCGAAGAGCGTGAACTCGATCTCGTGCCCTGCCCGGGCCTGCACGCCGGCCGCGGCGAGCTCCTCGACGACGCGTTCGAGCGCTGCGCGCGTGCACAACGGTGACCGCGTCCCGTCCTGCTCGTACAGGCCGGCCGGCGCCCACCGGACGCCGTCCCCGACGGGCCGGAGCCGGTCGCCGTCGATCCGCAGCCGGAGATCGCCCGTCACCGACAGTGACGGCGTGAACGCCAGGTGGTCGTCGACGCAGAAGACCACCCAGCTCGGCGACGCGCCCGCGCCCGACTCGACGAACGACGTAAGCCTGTGTCCGGGAAACACCTTCGCCCGCGAGATGCCGGTCGAATCGACGACCGAGCCGACGATGCGCTCCTCGCGGGCGCGTTCGCCCGTCACGGGGTCGAAGCCTTCCTCCGTCACAGGGACCTCCCGCCCGCGCCGTCGGCCACCGGCGGCGTCGCCGGGCACGAGGACGCCGGGCACAAGGACACAGTAGAGGCGAGGTCGGGTCACGGGGACCGTCTTCGCCGATACAGGGCCGTGCCGGCGAAGACGGGCGTCCTCACCGCGGCTGATGCTGGGTGATGCAGTGGATGCCGCCGCCGCGGCGGAAGAGCGGCCGGGCATCCACTCCCACGACGCGACGGCCGGGATACGCGGCCGCCAGGATCTCCGCGGCCTCGTCGTCGGCGGGGTCGCCGAAGCGGCAGGCGATCACCCCACCATTGACGACGTAGTGGTTGATGTAGCTGTAATCCACCCAGCCCTCGTCGTCGCGGACCGTCGCCGGGGCCGGAACCCGGACGATGCGCCACGGCTCACCGCGCACGTCCGCCGTGTGCTGCAGCCGCTCGACGATCAGCGCGGTGACGTCGAAATCCGGGTGATTCCGGTTGCGCTGGTCGTGGACGAGGACCACACCCGGGGACGCGATCGCGGCGACGATGTCGACGTGACCGCGGGTGCCGTAGCGCTCCTGGTCCCGCGTCAGCCCGCGCGGGAGCCAGATCGCGCAGGTCGCGCCGATGGTGCGCCGCAGTTCCGCTTCGACCGCGGCCTTGTCGAGGTGCGGGTTGCGCCCGGGGTCGAGCTGGACGGTCTCGGTGAGCAGGACGGTGCCGAGACCGTCCACCTGCATGCCACCGCCCTCGTTGACGAGTGTCGACGCGACCCGTTCCACGCCGGCCCGCTCGAGGACGAACGACGCGATCCGGGCGTCGTGGTCCCACCGGGCCCAGTCCTGCGCGCCCCAGCCGTTGAACACCCAGTCGACCCCGCCGCACCGGCCGTCGTCGTCGAGGACGAAGGTCGGCCCGATGTCGCGCATCCAGGCGTCGTTCAGCGGGGCCTCGACGAGTTCCACGTCGCGGGACAGGTACCGGCGGGCCGCGTCGACCTGGCCGGGATCGGCCACCACGGTGAGGGGTTCGAACTCTGCGACGGCGTGCGCGACCGCGGCCCACGTGGCGCGGGCCTCGTGGTGCTCCTCCGCGGTGTCGCCCAGCGAATATCCCTCGGTGGGGAAGGCCATCCACGTGCGCTCGTGCGGTTCGCTCTCCGCGGGCATGCGCCAGGTCATCGCGTGGCTCCGAAGGGTGCGTGCGCGTCCACCGGTGCGGTCAGCGAGCCGTAGGTGTCCGGGCGGCGGGTGCTCAGGAACGGGAACAGCGACAACCAGTCCCGGCGCTGCGCGAGGTCGAGATCGGCCACCAGCACGGCGGATTCGTCGCGCGGAGCTTGCACCAGGATGCGCCCGTAGGGATCGGAGACGAACGAGGAGCCGTAGAAGGTGATGGCTCCCTCGCAGCCGTGCCGGTTCGGCACGATCATGAACGTGCCGTTGGCGATGCCGTTTCCGACGATCACCTGCTGCCACAGCGGGCGGGTGTCGAACTCGGGGTGGTCGGGCTCGGAGCCGATCGCCGTCGGGTAGACCAGGATCTCGGCCCCGGCGAGCGAGTACGCCCGCGCCACCTCCGGGAACCACTCGTCCCAGCAGGTCGGCATGCCGATGCGGGCGCCGTCGAGGCCGTCGGGGGTGTGGACGGGATACGGGTCACCGGCCGGATACGGGTCACCGGCCGGACCGCCCCGGAAGTAGGTGTCCTCGTAGTATCCGGCGGTCACGGGGATGTGCAGTTTCCGGGTCCGGGCCACCGGTTCGCCGGCGGGGGAGACGAGGACGGCGGTGTTGTAGCCGAGGCCGTCGGGTGCGTCGGCGCGTTCGTAGAGGGACGCGTGTACGAACACACCGTGGGCGGACGCGGCGGCCGCGGCGAAGGCGACGGTCGGGCCGGTCCGCAGGTCCTCGGCGGTCCGGGCGGCGTCGGCGCCGCCGGGCGTGTCGGCCGGGTAGCGGCTCAACGTGAGTTCGGGCAGGAACACGACGCGCGCGCCGAGTCCGGCGGCGCGGGCGATGCCCTCGGTGAGTTCGGCGTGCAACGCCCGCCCGTCGTCGTGCCAGCGGTGCTGAACCAGTCCGACGCGCAGCGGCGGCCGATCGGGGGCGTCGACCCGGCACAGCGAGTCGGGCGGCGTGGTGGCGGTGATGGTGAGCATGGGAAGTCCTCGGCTCGATCCGGGGGGATAAAACGAATTTGATTCGTTAAGTATGGTGGACGAGCGCGTCCCGGGCAAGAGCCCACGACGATTTCGAGGAGTTTTCGTATGCCACGACCGCCGAAGCGGCTGCTGTCGCCCGAGATCATCACGGACGCAGCGATTCACATGGTGGACACGGCGGGCGACTTCACCATGCCGGGATTGGCCGAGCGGCTGAAGGTGCGGCCGTCGTCGCTGTACAACCACGTGTCGGGACGCGCCGAGATCGTCGAGGCCATGCGGGCGCGCATCATGTCCACCATCGTCGTGGGCGAACCGGCCGGCGACTGGTCCGAGACGGTCGCCGGCCTCGCCCGCGAGTACCGTCGCGCCTACGCCGCGCATCCGCGGCTGATCCCGTTGTTCACCGCGCAGACCGTGCAGTCCCCGGTCGCGTTCGGCCTCTACAACGCTCTCGCGCAGGCCTTCACGGATGCCGGATTCACGCCCGCGCACGTGCTGCATGCCATCACCACCGTGGACAGCTTCGTCCTCGGCTCGGCGCTCGACCTCGCCGCGCCCGAGGTGGTGTGGGCGAACGTCCCCGAAACCGGCGACGCGATGCGCGCCGCGCTGCAGACCGCCTGCCCGAATCCGCAACGGGCCGACGCCGCCTTCGAATTCGGCCTGCGCGCACTGGTGGCCGGCCTGGTCGCCCAGACGCCGGCCGGGGCCTGAACGGCCCGGCCGGCGTCGGCGCGGTGGTCGGTGCGGTCAGGGTTCAACCGCGGTCGGTGGTGAACACGTCCGTCTCCCCCGTGAGCGCGGCGGTGCTGCGCGTGAGGGTCTCCCCGCGGAAGAACTGCGGATTGCGCACCCGCATCACCAGCATCAGGACCGCGCCGAGCAGCAGGATGCCGAAGCCGAGGAAGAACACCAGCCCGACGCCGCCGATCTCGGCGCCGCTGCCGTTGTCGGGATTCATGCTCTCGCCCACCGAGATCGCGAAGACGGCGGCGAGCATGATCCCGCCCGACAGGGGGAAGACGAACCGGAACACGGCGTTGCGGGCACTGGTGAACAGACGTCCGCGGAAGTACCACACGCACGCGAACGCGGTGATCCCGTAGTACCAGCAGATCATGATGCCCAGCGCGGCGATGGTGTCGAGGAGGGTGCGTTCGGACAGGAACGTCACGCCGGCGTAGAACACCGCGGTGACGACCCCCGCGACGACCGTCGCGTACGAGGGCACAAGAAAGCGGGGATGCACCGCGGCCAGCCGGCGCGGGAACGCGCCGTAGGCACCCATCGCGAGCATCGTCCGGGCCGCCGGGAGGAAGGTGGTCTGCAGGCTCGCCACCGACGAGACGAAGATGGCGAGGAAGAGCAGCAGACCACCCCACTGGCCCAGGACCGGATCGGCGAGGGCGCCGAAGATGTTCTCGGAGTTGTCGGGATTGCCCAGCCCGAGACCCGTCGTACCGACACCGGCATACATCATCGCCGCGACCGACACCAGCAGGTAGGTCAGCAGGATCGTCGCCACGCACAACAGGCCGGCCCGGCCCGGGGTCTTCTTGGGGTCCCGGGACTCCTCCCCGAGGGTGAGGCACGTGTCCCACCCCCAGAACGCGAAGATCGAACCGGTCACGCCGATCACGAAGGCGCCGATCGCAAGCCCGTGGAACGGGTCGAACCAGGAGGCGTCGAGCGACAGCCCGGCGGGCGCGTCGCCCGCGCCGACGTGCACGAGTGCCGCGACCGCGAACGCGAGCAGGAGCACCATCTGGAACCCGACGAGCGCGTACTGGACGCGTTCGCTCGTGGTGATGCCGCGGCTCGCGATCCATGTCGCGATCGCGATGAACACCAGGGTGGTGCCCACGTTGACGAACTTGTTCCCGGGAAGATCTGCGATCGCGGAGTCTCCGGTGATGCGGGCGAGGAACAGGTAGAAGAACTGGACGGCGATCGCGGCCAGGTTGGACAGCACGATGATCGTCGCGATCACCATGCCCCAGCCGCACATCCACCCGACGTACGGGCCGAAGGCCTTCGTCGACCACGTGAACGACGCCCCGCAGTCCGGTGATTCGGAATTGAGTTCGCGATAGGCGTACGCCGTGAGGAACATCGGGATGAACCCGGCGATGAAGATCGCCGGCATCTTCAGCCCGACGGCCGCGACGATCAGGCCGATGCTCGCCGTCAGCGTGTAGCCCGGCGCGACGGACGAGATGCCCAGGACGGCGCCGGCGAACGTGCCGATCCTGCCGGCGGCCAGGCCCTTCGGCACGACGCCGTCGCCGGGGGTGATCACCGGGTCGGCCTCTCGAACCCGGGTGGGAGGAAGCGAATTCGTCATGGCGGGCCTACTCACTGTTCTCGGGGTCGTGGGCGGGAACGACGACCATGGGCACCGGAACGACCCGCAGCATCTTCGCTGCGGTCGAACCCAGGAAGAGCCGGTGCGGCTGGGCGAGCCGGCTCGAGCCGACCATCACCACGTCGCCGTCGCGCCACTCCAGCGTGGCCACCGCCGATTCGACGGTCGCACCGTCCGCGACGAGGGAGGCGACCGGGAAGTCGTCGGGGAGCTGGGCGCGTGCGGTGTCCAGGACGCACCGGGCATGTGCCCGCGCCGATTCGAGCACGTGCTCATGGGACGGATGTGCGCCGCGCCCGACCCCGTGCGGATCGAACGCGACGAGCGAGACGAGCCGCAGCGGCGTGCGCATGTGCTCGCAGGCGCGCACCGCGGTCCGGAGCAGGAGGTCCGCTCCGGTGCGGGTGCCGAGTGCGCACGTGACCTCGCGGATCCGGGGGGCGGCGGAGTGCCGGAATCCCCGCGGTGCCAGGGCCAGCGGCACGGGCGCGGAATGCAACAGCTCGGACGACACCGTGCCGATGGAGTGCCGGCCGAGGAGCCCGTCGCCCGCGGCACCGACGACGACGGCGCGGGCGCCGAGCCGCGCCACCTCGTCGAGCAGGCCCTGCGCAAAGGACTCGTGAAAGCTCAGGTGGGTATGTGCCCGCACGTCGTCGGGCACCGTGGCCGCCGCCTGGGCGAGCCACGCTTCGCCCGTTCCGGCGAGGACGTCCTCGTACCCGGGCTCGGTGGGTGCCCGGGAGGGCACCGGGCGATCCGGGGGCAGGACCATACAGATGTCGAGTTCGGCGCCCAGGCTGCGGGCCAGCTGGACGCCGAGCGCCAGCCCGTCCGCGCCGCTGGGAGTGGCGAGGTATCCGACAACCAGTCTCATGGGAATCCGATCCGGTAGGGAAGCCGGAGCCGGGGTGGTGCCGGCTCCGGCGACGGCGCGGTGGGGCCGCGGAAGGTCAGTCGTGGGTGCTCATCACGTGCTTGATGCGGGTGTAGTCCTCGACGCTGTAGGCGGAGAGGTCCTTGCCGTAGCCGGAGTGCTTGAACCCGCCGTGCGGCATCTCCGCGACGAGCGGGATGTGGCAGTTGATCCACACCGCCCCGAAGTCCAGCGCGGCGGACAGGCGCTGGGTGCGCCCGTGGTCGCGGGTCCACACGCTCGCGGCGAGCCCGTAGCGGACGTCGTTGGCCAGGGCGACGGCCTCGTCCTCGGTGGCGAAGGACTGCACCGTCAGAATCGGGCCGAACGTCTCGTCCTGCACGATGGGGTCGTGCTGGTCCACGCCGGTGACGATCGTCGGCTCGAAGAAGAAGCCCTTCTCGCCGGCGCGCGTGCCGCCGGTGACGATCGTCGCCGAGGCGGGCAGGGCGGCGATCTTGTCGGTGACGCGCTGGAAGTGCTGGGCGTTGTTGAGCGGGCCGTAGAAGGCGTCGGGGTCGTCGGGCCGGCCCGGTCGCAGCTGCTCGGCCTGCCGCGCCAGCGCGTCGACGAGATCGTCGTGGACGGACTCGTGGACCAGTACCCGGGTGGCGGCCGTGCAGTCCTGGCCACCGTTGAAGAAGGCGGCCGCCGCGACGGCCTCGGCGGTCTTGGCCACGTCGGCGTCGTCGAACACCAGGACGGGGGCCTTGCCGCCGAGTTCGAGGTGGGCGCGCTTGAGCTGCCGGGCCGCGGAGACCGCCACCTCGATGCCGGCGCGGACCGAGCCGGTGATCGACACCAGGCCGAGTGCGGGATGTTCGACGAGGGCGGCCCCGGTGGCGGCGTTGCCGAGCACGACGTTGAAGACACCGTCGGGCAGGATGCCCTGGGTCAGGCGGGCCAGCACCAGCGTGCTGTCCGGGGTGGTGTCGCTGGGCTTGAGCACGATCGTGTTGCCGGCGGCGAGCGCGGGACCGATCTTCCACAGCGCCATCATCAGCGGGTAGTTCCACGGCGTGACCTGGCCGACCACACCGATCGGCTCGCGCCGCACGTAGGAGGTGTGGCCCTCCATGTACTCACCGGCCGCCTTGCCCTCGAGCAGGCGGGCCGCGCCGGCGAAGAAGCGCAGCTGATCCGCGCCGACCTTGACCTCCTCGTCCGCGATCATGGACTTCGGCTGGCCGGTGTTGCGGCACTCGGCCTCGACGAGTTCGTCGCAGTGCTCCTCGAGGGCGTCGGCGAGCTTCAGCAGCGCCGCCTGGCGTTCCTTGGGGGTGGTCCTGCCCCAGCTCCGGAACGCGCGCTGCGCGGCCGCCACCGCGGCGTCGACGTCGGCGGCGGTCGACACCGGGATCGAGCCCACGAGGGACTCGTCGACCGGGTCGATCAGCGGCAGGGATTCCGTGGCCGTCGAGGGCACGAACGCGCCGTCGATGTAGTTCTCGCGGATGTCGGTCATGGGGGTCCTCTCGGAAGCCTGCCCGGCCGGGTGGGAGGGGCAGGGATCTCTGGTGATCAGTGTGGGCCGCGCCGCGGGTGCCCGGCCAGGGGTCCGGCGGCGGGGTGGGAGCGCAAGCTCGGAAGCCGGCGGCGCCGCCGGAGGGGCGGCGCCGCCGCGACCGGAACGCTCACGTCGTCGTGAGCGCGTCGGGCGCCGCGACGGGCGCGCCGAAGGAGTCGTGAAAAACGGTGTAGAAAAGGGTCTTCGGTGTCGCGGCGGCCGGGCCGCGAGGGGCGGTCAGTGTGCCGGGGCACCGGCCACCGCGGCCGCGGCCGAGCGGGAGCCGAGGGCGTCGAGGATGCGCCGGGCCGTGTCCTCGCCCATGCGCACGGCTCCGTCGACGTGCTGGTAGCCCTCCGCGGCGAGGTCGGACGACGAGAAGAGGATCGGACCGACGGGGGTGAGCTGGTCCTTGCCGTAGCGGTGCAGGCCGCCGAGGTCGTAGCTTGCCGCGTAGGCTCCGCGGGTCCACTCCTCCGAGCCCCAGTCGGATTCGTAGTAGACGACCGGGCTCAGCGCCTTCTCGCCGAGGTAGCCGGCCATGGACGAGAGGATCGCGGCCTTGCGCTCCTCGGCGGGGAGTTCGAAGACGGCGTCGGCCTTCTCGTCCGCCACGAAGGCCACCAGGGTGCCGCGCGGATCCTCGAAGTTGGTGTTGTCGTAGATCTCCTGGACGAGTGCCCCGGCGCCGAAGCACGTGCCGGACAGGCCGTCCTCGCGCCAGAACGGCATGTCGTACACGGCATGCACCTTGATGACGAGACCGAGGGACTGGTGCTGGTGCATCTGGTGCTGGCGGCGCGGCAGCGGCGGGACGTAGGAGATCCGGGAGTACAGGTTCGGCGGCACGGCGAGCACGGCGAAGCGGGCATCGACGGTGACGCCGTCGGCCACCGCCCGCACGTGCCCGGGCGCGCCCGGTTCTTCGCCCTCGGACCAGTGCAGGGTCCGGACCGGGTTGCCGAGAAAGACGTCGTCGCCGAGCTTTTCGGCGAGCCGCTGCGACACCTGCTGCATGCCGCCCACGACGCGCTGGTCGAGGATGAAGTCCTCGTCCACGAGGTTGCTGAACGAGCCCGCGGAGGCCGCCATGAGGATCGCCTGCAGCGCGGAGAACGCGTGGGCCGGCTTGGTGAGCATGCCCCCCGCGATGAACAGCCCGATGTTGTTGCACGCCTCCTCGTCGTCGGAGTTGGCCCGCAACCAGTGGTGGAAGGAGACGGTGTCGAGTTCCCGCGCCCGCGGATGCGCCCACGGCTCCCGGGGGCCGATCTCGGCGGCGAGTTCGTCGAGCAGCGCGATCAGCTTGTCCATCTCGGCGCGGGTGTGCTCGGACGTGGGGAACATCTCGCCGCGGTACCGGACGGGCCGGCCCTCGGCGTCGAGGTAGATGTTCTCGCCCTCGCGGTAGCGGGAGAACGTGCGCAGGCCCAGTTCGTCGAGCAGCGCGATCAGGGCGGTCTGGTCGGGGGACACCCACTGACCGCCGATCTCGAGCATCGCTCCGTCGATCGTGTCGGTCCAGGTGCGGCCGCCGACGCGGTCGCGGGCTTCGAGGACGGCGACCCGCAGGCCCGCCTGCCGGAGGCGGTAGGCGGCGGTCAGGCCGGACGGGCCCGCCCCGACGACGACGACGTCACGCTCGATGGATTTCATGGGATTCCCCTTCGAGAAAATGAACGACATTCATATGTGTCGCATCACACTGTAACCTCATCGGGGCGCGAGGAGAAGACCTTCGCGGCAATTCGTGGCCGGAATCGTGAGGCGAAGGGGAGCGGCGTGGGAGAGGGGACGCATCGACGCGCCGGCCGGCCGTCGACGAAAGTGCTGTCTCGGCAGGCGATCACCGACGCGGCGCTCGACGTGATCGAGCAGGGCGGCTACGACGCCTTCACCGTCGCCAAGCTCGCCCGTGCCCTCGGTGTGGCCCCGTCCGCCCTGTACAACCACGTGAGCTCGAAGCAGGACGTCCTGCTGTGGGTGCAGGAGGACCTCATGACGAAGGTCGACGTGAGCGGCTTCGGCGCCGAGCCGTGGGCGGTGGCGACGCGGCGGTGGGCCCTGTCCTACCGGGACGTGTTCGCCCGGCACGCGCCGCTGGTCCCGGTGATCGCCGTGATGCCCGTCGCGGGCGCGCCCCGCACCCTGGCGGTGTACGAGGCGGTGGCGGCGGGCTTCGCGGAGGCCGGGTGGCCGATCGACACGATCGTGCCGGTCGTCGTCGCGCTGGAGTCGTTCATCTTCGGCTCCGCGCTCGACGCCAACGCACCGGCCGACATCTTCGACACCGCCGACCTCGCCGGCGACAGCCCGGTGTTCACCGCGGCGATCGACGCGTTCGCCGGATCGGGCGGCCACTACACCCCGGACGCCGGTTTCGACGCCGGACTCGACGCGATGATCGCCGGACTCGAGGCGCGCCTGGAGCTGCTCCGGAAGGACTGAGCCGCAAGAGGATACGGCTCGGTCCGGGACCGGCGGTGTGCCGTGATCCCGGACCGAGCCGGTATTCGATTGCCGGGCGGGGTCCCGCCGCGGGGCCTACAGGGCGATGTACTTGGTGTCGAGGTATTCCTCGATACCCTCGGCCGCGCCTTCGCGGCCGAATCCGGACTCCTTGACGCCACCGAACGGGGCGGCGACGTCGGAGATGATGCCGCGGTTGACACCGACCATGCCGGTCTTCAGCGCGGACGCCACGCGCATCGCGCGGTCGAGGTCGCGGGTGTAGAAGTACGCGGCCAGGCCGTATTCGGTGGCGTTGGCGGCGGCGATCGCCTCGTCCTCGGTGTCGAAGACGGTGATCGCCGCGACCGGACCGAAGATCTCCTCCCGCAGCAGTCGCGCGTCGGCCGGGACCTCGTCGAGCACGGTCGGCGGGTAGAACGTGCCGGGTCCGTCGGGGATCTGCCCGCCGGTGCGGACCCGGGCACCGCGCTCGACGGCGTCGCGCACCAGTGCCTCGACCGTGGCGCGCTGCCGGGCGGTGATCAGCGGGCCGAGGTCGGTGCCGTCGTCGAGGCCGTGGCCGGTGCGCAGCGCCGCGATGCGGGCGGTGAGCTTGTCGGTGAACTCGCCGGCGACGCTGCGGGCGACGTGGAAGCGGTTGGCGGCGGTGCAGGCCTCGCCGCCGTTGCGCATCTTCGCGGCCATCGCGCCGTCCACGGCGGCGTCGACGTCGGCGTCGTCGAACACCAGGAACGGGGCGTTGCCGCCGAGTTCCATCGAGGTGCGCAGCAGCCGGTCGGCGGACTGGCGGACCAGCAGCTTGCCGACGCCGGTGGAGCCGGTGAAGGTGATCTTGCGCAGCCGCGCGTCGGTGAGCAGCGGCCCGGTCAGCGCCGCGGCGTCGGTGGCGGGCAGGATCGACAGCACCCCGGCCGGCAGGCCGGCGTCGGCGAAGACCTGCCCGAGCAGCAGCATCGTCAGCGGGGTCTCGGCGGCCGGCTTGACCAGGATCGGGCAGCCCGCGGCCAGGGCCGGGCCGATCTTGCGGGTGGCCATCGCCAGCGGGAAGTTCCACGGGGTGATCGCCAGGACCGGCCCGACCGGTTCCTTGGTGACGAGGATGCGCCCGCTGCCGGCGGGGGCGGTGGCGGTGCGGCCGCCGATGCGCACGGCCTCCTCGGCGAACCAGCGCAGGAACTCGGCGCCGTAGTTCACCTCGCCGCGCGCCTCGGCGACGGTCTTGCCCATCTCGAGGGTGATGACGCGGGCGAAGTCGTCGCCGCGGGCGTGGACGAGGTCGAAGGCGGTGCGCAGGATCTCGCCGCGCACCCGGGGCGCGGTCGCGGCCCACTCGGCCTGCGCGGCGACGGCGAGGTCGAGGGCGCGCAGCCCGTCGTCGGCGGAGGCGTCGGCGACGTCGGCGAGCACCGCGCCGGTGGCGGGGTCCTCGACGGGGAACGTCGCGCCGGTGGACGAGTCGGTGAGCTTGCCGCCCAGCCAGAGCCGGGTCGGGACGCCCGCGGGGAGGGTGTGGGTCATCGGGTGGCTCCTGCCAGGGTCGGGCGCACGCCCGCGACATCGCGGACGGCGGCAGCGAGGACGTCGAGGCCGTCGGTGAGCAGCTCGTCGGAGATCACCAGCGGTGGCAGCAGGCGGACGACGTTGCCGTAGGTGCCGCAGGTGAGCACGATGACACCCTGCTCGAGCGCCTTCGCGGCGATCGCCTTGGTGGCCTCCGGATTCGGCTCGCGCGTGCCGGGCTGCACGAACTCGACGGCGAGCATCGCGCCGCGGCCGCGGACCTCGCCGACGATGTCGACGTCCGCGGCGAGCGCCCGCAGCCGCTCGGTGGCGATCTGCTCGATGCGCCGGGCGCGGCCGCACAGGTCCAGCTGCTCGATCCGGTCCAGCGTGGCCAGCGCCGCGGCGCACGCGACGGGGTTGCCGCCGTAGGTGCCGCCGAGGCCGCCGCCGTGGACGGCGTCGATCAGCTCGGCGCGGCCGGTCACCGCGGCGAGCGGCATGCCGCCGGCGATGCCCTTGGCGAGGGTCATCAGGTCCGGCACGACGTTCTCGTCGTTGCTGGCGAACCAGTCGCCCGTGCGCGCGAAGCCGGTCTGCACCTCGTCGGCGACGAAGACGATGCCGTTGGCCTTCGCCCAGTCGACGAGGGTCGGCAGGAAACCCTTGGCCGGCACGATGAATCCGCCCTCGCCCTGGATGGGCTCGAGCACGATCGCGGCGACGTTGTGCGCACCGATCTGCTTGTCGATCTGCACGATCGCGCGATGGGCGGCCTGCTCACCGGTGACCTCGGTGCCGTCGTAGTTGCGGCCCTCGCGGAACGGGTACGACGCCGGCACGCGGTGGATGTCCGGGGCGAACGGGCCGAAGCCCTCCTTGTAGGGCTGGTTCTTCGCGGTCAGCGCCATCGTCAGGTTGGTGCGGCCGTGGTAGGCGTGGTCGAAGACCACCACGGCGCTGCGACCGGTCGCGACCCGGGCGATCTTGACCGCGTTCTCCACCGCCTCCGCGCCGCTGTTGAACAGCACCGTGCGCTTGGCGTGGTCGCCGGGGGTCAGGGCCGCGAGCTTCTCGGCGACGGCGATGTAGCCCTCGTAGGGAGTGACCATGAAGCAGGTGTGCGTGAAGTGCGCGACCTGCTCCTGCACCGCCGCCACGACCGCCGGGTCCGAGGCGCCGACACTGGTGACCGCGATGCCGGAACCGAGGTCGATCAGGGCGTTGCCGTCGACGTCGACGACGATGCCGCCGTCGACGTCGGCGGCGTAGACCGGCACGGAGGAGGCCACACCCGCCCCGACGGCCGTGCGGCGACGCTCGGTCAGTGCCGCCGAGCGCGGGCCGGGCAGCGCGGTGACCAGGCGACGCTGCTGCGGAAGGCGGTATTCGATGCTCGTCATGGGGGACTTCCTCGGGCTCGGCGGCGTAGAGACGATTCGAGTATGGGAGCGTCCGCGGACCCGAGACAGGGCCGATTCGTACAACCCGGTGAATCGCACCGCGCCATTTCGTCGAGCGGTCTTACGATGGCCCCATGAGCGTCGGCATCGCCTGGCTGCTGCGGCAACCGGGACTGGGATTGACACTGCGCGGCGGCCGGACCGGGAAGGAGCGGCCGATCGGGTTCGTCCAGCCCACCGAACTGCTGGACCCGCGGCCCTGGCTCTCCGGCGGGGAACTCGTCCTCACCACCGGCCTGGGACTGCATGCGGAGGAGGGCGGTGACTACGTGCGCCGCCTCGCGGAGGCGGGCGTCGCCGCCCTTGGGTTCGGCACCGGGCTGTCGCACGAGCGGATCCCGCAGTCGGTGCTCGAGGCGGCCGACGCGGTGGGGCTGGCGCTGCTCGAGGTGCCGTACACGACGCCGTTCGCCGCCGTCAGCCGTGCCGTCACCGCCCGGCTCGCCGAACAGCAGTACGAGCTGGTGCGGCGCGCCGCCGACACCCAGGTGCGCATCACCCGCGCCGCGCTGCGCGGCGGCGTGGCCGCGATCGTGCGGGAACTGGCCGTCGCCACCAGCGCCGCCGTCGCCTACCTCGACGAGCGCAGCGGGGAGGTGGTCGCCCACCCCGAGGCCGCGGCGGAGCTGGCAGAGCAGATCTCGGAGCTGCGCCGGGACGGTGCCGGCTCGGTCACCACGAGCCGGCCCGGCCGGACGCTGACGGTGCAACCGGTCACGCACGCCGGCCTCGTCAGCGGACACCTGGCCGTGCAGGCCGACCGCCCGCTCGAGAACGTCGAACTCGTCCTGATCGGCCACGCCGTCTCCCTCGTCACCCTCGAGCTGGACAAGCCGCGGCGGCTGCGCGCGGAGCGGAACGCGCTGGGCGCGAAGGCATTCGGCCTGCTCGTCGACGACGTCCTCGACTCCGGCGACGCCTTGGAGTATCTCGCCGACGCGGTCGGCGCCCGCAACCGCATCCGGATCCTGCGTCTGCACACCCCGGCCGCGGCCGACGTGCGGCGCGTGCTGGACGCCGGTCTCGGCGCCCGGCAGCGCCCGCTGTACGCGCGCAGCGGCGACGAGGCGCTCACCGTGCTGCTGCGCGGTGAGGACACGCTGTCCGACGTGGCGGCGCTCCTGGCGGACCTCGCCCCGCCGCAGGCGCGCACCCTCCGCGCCGGGCTCAGCGCCGCGCACCGGCTCGCCGACACCCGCCGCGCCGTCGAGCAGGCCGAACACGCCGTGGCCGCGGCGGACGCGGCCCACCGCCTCGTCGAGTTCGACGCCACGCACGGAACCGCCCTGCTCGCCTCCCCGGCGGTGCGGTCCGTACTCGAATCCGTGGCTGCGTCCACTGTTTCCGCTCTCGCCGACTACGACCGCGGCCGGGGGACCAGGCTCGTCGCGTCGTTGCGGGCGTTCCTCGAGGCGAACGGGCAGTGGGAGGCGGCGGCCGCGGCTCTGGAGGTGCACCGGCACACCCTGCGCAGCCGGATCGCCAAGGCGGAGCAGGTGCTCGGCGTCGACCTCGGCGACGCCCGCGTCCGGGCCGAGCTGCTGCTCGCCCTGCTGATCGGGGAACCGGCGCCCTAGGTAGCTGGAAACGGCGTAGTGCTGCAGTCGTAGTCGGCCCTTCACGCTGCGGGCGAGTTCGTCCAGCCGGCCGGAATGCCGTCGGAGCCGGCGCGGCACCGTTCCCGGGGAGAGCCCGAGTGGTCGTCGCGGGGCGACTTCGGCCGGGAACAGGAAAGTATGGTTGAGTGTTCAACTATATGATTGAGTAATCAACTATATGACGAGCGTCGCGCCCTTCCGTCGGGAGGGGCGTGACCGAAACCGACCGTACGGAGGATCATGGCTAGCAGTTCGACCGAGCACAGCGGCTCCATCGGGACCGCGTCCCAGAAGGGCATCCCCGACGAGGTGGACGTGGCGATCGTCGGGTCCGGCGGCGCAGGCCTGATGGCGGCGCTCACCGCCGCCAAGGAGGGGGCACGAGTCCTCGTGGTCGAGTCCCGGGAGATCGTCGGGGGCGCCACCGGCATCTCGGCGGGTGCCGCCTGGATCCCCAACCACGGCTTCTCGACCAAGGACCTGAAGGTGCACGACGACCTGGACCAGGCGCGGCGGTACATCTACGGCCAAGGTCGCGACCGGATCCTCGACCACGACCTGGTGGAGAAGTTCCTGGAGACCGGACCGCACGTCGCCCGGTTCATCGAAGAGCACACCTCCTTCGGGTGGATCCCGACGATCTGGCCGGACTACCGCTCCGACATCGACGGCGCGTCCGTCGGTCGGGCACTGTTCCCCGGCCCGTACTCCCCGGAGGGACTCGGGGAGAACGCGAAGTACGTGCGACCGGCCCTGACCACGGGCATGGCCAAGAACCCGCTCCCGTTCTGGTTGCTGGGCGGGATCGGCATCGACGACGTCTGGCTCGCCGGACCGGCCTTGATCGGAGCGCTGCTCGAGGCGGGCCTGCGCAACGGCGTCGACGTTCGCGTCGAGACGCCCGCGACCCGGCTTGTCACCGACGAGTCGGGGGTGCGGGGGATCGTCGTGCGCGCCGCCGGCGCCGAGCACACGGTGCGTGCCACCCGGGGGGTCCTGCTGGCCAGCGGCGGGTTCGAGAGCTCGACCGAGATCACCACGACCTACCTCGACGCGCCCTTCGGCGTGCAGGTCTCCCCCCAGGGCCACGACGGCATCGCGGTGCAGCTGGCGCAGGAGGTGGGCGCTGATCTGACCGGCATGGAGGACGCCTGGTGGATGCCCGGCGTGCAGCTGCCCGGTGAAGAGCTGGAGGGCCGCCCGCTCAGTCGTGTGTTCCTGGGCGAGCGAGCGCTGCCGCACAGCATCATGGTCAACAGCAAGGGTGAGCGCTTCGCGAACGAGGCCCTGGCCTACGACCAGTTCGGGCAGATCATGCGCGAGGTCGACCCGGAGACGGGCACCATGCCCAATGCCACGGCCTGGCTGATCTTCGACCACAACTACTGGACGAAGTTCGGGATCTTCGGCGTCACGCCGGGCGCAGAGGTGCCCGACTACCTCCACCGCGCCGACACCCTGTCGGAGCTGGCGAACAGGATCGGGGTCGACGAGGTGGGGCTGCTCCGCACAGTCGACCGGTTCAACCCCGAGGCCGCCCGAGCTCGCGACCCGCAGTTCCACCGCGGGGAGACCTTGTTCGACCGCTACTTCGGCGCCTACTATCCCCGGCTGGGCAAGAACTCGCCCGACGCGCGGTTCCCCGCCGCCACCGCAAAGGCGCGGATGCGCATCGCCGCGGCGATCGGTCCGATCGTGAGCAAGCTCGCCGGACGGGTGGCGAAGAGGAACGACCCCGAACGCGTGCGTTCCCTCGTGGTCGGACCCCTGGCGAAGATCATCCGACCCATGCTGAAGAGCCCGAAGTCGAGCGTGCTGGGACCGGTCGACACCGCGCCCTACTACGCGCTCGAGGTCCAGGCCAGCGCGCTCGGCACCGTGGGCGGCCCGAAGACCGACGCACTCGGACGCGCGCTGAACACCGAAGGCAAGGTCATTCCCGGCCTGTACGCCGCCGGCAACGCAGGAGGCGCACCCACGAAGGGCTTCTACGGAGGCGCCGGGGGGACGATCTCGCTCGGGCTGGTGTTCGGTTACCTCGCGGGACGGGAAGCAGCCAAGCGGCAGGACGACGCGTAAGCATCTCGTCGGTGCCCTCGACCGTCGGCACGGCGGTCGAGGGCACCCTCGCGAGCACCGGCCTTCGCCGCAGGTGACCGAGCGCGAAGACAACGCATCGACCACGCCATAGCACCATGCCGCACACAGGGTCCCGTCCCTGCGAGGCACGCGCTCAACGGTCGAGCAGGCGCAGTTCCCCGGCGATCACGGCCAGCCGTGCGGTGTCCACCGCGTCCTCGCCGCGGAGCCGGTCGAGGAGTCGCACGAGACGGTGCGTGCGACCGGTCGGGTCCGCGGCACTCCCGTCGAGTGCGGTGACGACGAGCGTGTCGAGGCGGTCGGAGATCTCGTCGCGCAGGGCCGCCGCACCCATGGCCTCCCAGTAGGAGCCGCGGACGCGGGTGGCGAAACCTTCGAGCAGCCAACGGATGTGAAGGCTGTCGATCAGTGCGTCCCGGGCCGCGGCGACACGGGCGGGGTCGGTGCCCAGGCGCAGCGCCACCGCGGCGTTCGCGAACGCGCCACGGCAGTCCTCGGCCGACGGCCGGTCGCCCAGTGCGGCGGCGACGGGCGCGGCGAAGAGCGCCACGAGAGCCTCCGGTGTGTCCGCGTCGTCGCACGCACCCGCGAGCACGTCGCGGAGCGTCCGGCGGGCGGTGTGGCGCAGCAACCACGCCATCTCGGCCTCGACGACGCGCGCGAGCGCGCTCAGCTCCGCCAGCGTGCTGCGGGCATCGGAGCCCGCCGCGAGGATCCGGGTTCGGATGTCCTCGGTGTGCAGCACGCGGCTGACCACCACGTAAGCGCGCGCCGAGTCCGCGGTGGCGGCGCCGAACCGTTCCTCGAACCGGTACAGGGCTCCCGGGCCGAGACGGTTGACGAGCTCGTCCGCGAGCGACGCGACGACGATCTCCCGGCGCAGCGGATGCTCGGCCACGCCGCTTCCGGCGCGGGCCAGGATCTCGGCGGGGAAGTAGTTCTCGGCCCACGGGGTGCAGGCCGGGGAGTCCGGCAGCGACGACGCGGCCAGCTCGCTCGCGACGACGTTCTTCGACTGCGCCAGCAGCACAGCGAGTTCCGGTCGCAGCAGGCCCGTTCCCGCCCGGCTCCGCTCCCGGATCTCCGCCGTCGGGGGCAGGCCGTCGCCGTCGCGGGCGATCCGGCCGGCCCGCACCAGATCCTCGATCAGCCGCTCGTGCTGGGTGAGCAGCGCCGGGGCGTCGTGCTCGCTGCAACCCAGGGCGAGCACCTGATCCCGGGACGCCGTGAGCACGGCCTCGGCCACGTCGTCGGTCACCGCGGCGAGCAGCGTCTCCCGCTGTCCGGGCGCCAGCGTTCCGGCCGCGACCGCGCGATCGACTGCGATCTTGATGTTGACCTCCCGGTCGGAGGTGGCGACGCCGGCGGCGTTGTCGATGAAGTCGCCGTCGCAGCGGCCGCCGTGGCGCGCGTACTCGACACGTGCGGCGCGGGTGAAGCCGAGATTGCCGCCTTCGCCGACGATGCGCGCACGCACCTCGCAGGCGTCGACCCGGACCCGGTCGTTGGCGGGATCGGCGGCGTCGCCGTGCGTCTCGCCGGAGGCCTTCACGTACGTGCCGACGCCGCCGTTCCACAGCAGGTCCACGGGCGCGCGGAGCACGGCCTTGATCAGTTCGTCGGGCGTCTGGGTCTCGGCGTCGATCCCGAGGGCCGCGCGGGCGGCCGCGGACAGCGGCACGGCCTTGGCGGTGCGCGGCCACACGCCGCCACCCGCGGAGATCGCCGCGGGGTCGTAGTCGGCCCAGGACGAGCGCGGCAGCGCGAACAGACGCGCGCGCTCGCGGTGGGAGGCGTCGGGATCCGGGTCGGGGTCGAGGAAGATGTGCCGGTGGTCGAAGGCCGCGACGAGGCGGATGCGGTCGCTGAGCAGCATGCCGTTGCCGAAGACGTCACCCGACATGTCGCCGATGCCCGCGACGGTGAAGGTCTGCGTGTCGACGTCGTGTCCGAGTTCGGCGAAGCGGTGCCGCACGGCCACCCATGCGCCGCGGGCGGTGATGCCCATCGCCTTGTGGTCGTAGCCGGCCGAGCCGCCCGAGGCGAAGGCGTCGCCGAGCCAGTAACCGTATTCGGCGGCAACGGCGTTCGCCGTGTCGGACATGCGGGCGGTGCCCTTGTCGGCGGCGACCACCAGGTAGGCGTCCGCGCCGTCGTAGGCGACGGTGTCGGCCGGGGTGGTCGGCGCTCCGTCGACGACGTTGTCGACGACGTCGAGCAGGCCGCGGATGAAAGTGGTGTATGCGGTGGTGAGGTCCGCGGTGGATCCGGGGCGGATCACGAAGGCGCCCTTGGCGCCGCCCGGGACGATGGGTGCGTTCTTGACGGCCTGGGTCGCCATCAGTCCGAGGACCTCGGTGCGGTAGTCCTCCGGGCGTTCGGAGAACCGCAGCCCGCCCCGCGCGACGAGCTCGGCCCGCACGTGCACGCCCTCGACGTCGCGGGAGTGGACGTAGATCTCCCGCAGCGGCACGATCGCCCCGCCGACGGTCAGCGCGGACGGATCGAGCTTGAACGACGCGTACGGTTTGGTGCCCCCGCTCTGGAACCAGTTGGTACGCAGGGTCGCGTCGACGAACGAGCGCAGCCCTCGCAGGGTCCGGTCGAGGTCGAAGGTCGCGGCGCGGTCGATGTGGCCGGCCACCGCCGAGGCCGCGGCGGCGACGGCGGCTTCCCGGTCGGGCAGCCCGGGGCGGAACCGGGCGTCGAACAGTGCGGCGAGGGCCGCGGCGTAGCCGGGGGTGGCCGTCAGGCAGCCGAGCATGTACGTCGGCGACAGGCCGATGCCGGCCTGCGCCAGGAACCGGACGGCTGCCCGGATCAGGTCGACCCACCGCCACGAGATGCCCTCCTGCAGAACGAGTATCGAGAAGTCGTCGATGTCGGTGCGGCCTTCGGCGCCCGCGACGAACGCGTCCGCGATCAGGTCGAGCACCCCGGCATCCGGAGCGGCGGTTCCGGACGGCGCGATCGTGAAGTGGTGCGCCCCCGGCTCGTCCAGCGGCCGGTGGTCGCTCACGTGAAGACCGAAGCGCCGCAGGACGTCGACGACGTCGGTGAGGGTGAACCGGTGGTTCGGCCACGAGGCGAGGCAGCCGAGCGGACTGCCGTCGGCGGAGTCGAGGAAACGTAGCGTCGTCGTGTGCTGGGACAGGGAGGGGGCGCTCACGTGGGGTCCTTTCCGGGGCTGCGGCGATGGGGCGAGTCTGCCGCCTCTGCCTCCGGTAAGGCAGGGCCGAAGTGGAGCGGTCGGAGCGCCGCGAATCGCCGATTCGGAGTGGAGGCTGATCCGCTCGAGGCTGCGGGTGACCTGTGTATATCCGTCGGCGTCGGTGAACTGTACGCCGCGCCGGTGGGCGAGGGCCGGGCCGAGAAGATCTCTGCGGGGAGCTTCTCGGCCCGGGGCCTTTCTCACCGGTTCATGGATTGGACCGGTTTGCCGTCGTACGCGGCTTCACGAGGGTCAGGGCTCCTGGTGACGCGAGTCGTTCGGCTTCGTGGCCGACGGACGCCATCGGCGTAGCCCGGTGCCGGACTCGTAGGCCTGTGACGTGGGACAGGTGACGAGTTCGATGGTGCTACCCCAGGGCGTTCGGGCGTACAGATAATGGTTTCCCCGTCCCGCGTCGCCGCCGGGCAGCTCTGTCGGCGGGCTCATCAGCTGACCTCCTTCAGGATTACTTGGCGGGAGTCGCCGGCGTCGCCGCGGGTTCGTGCAATCGCCGAGCGGAGGAGATCGAGCGCCATGCGCCGGCGGTGTGCGCTCCGTCGGCGTCGAGGTGCCGCATCGACACGTCCGGCCATGCGGTCAACAGTTTCGGATTCGGAGAGTCCGGAAGTGTCCGCATGAGAGCCGAGTCGAGGTCGGGCACTGCGTCGGTCAACAGGTGGCGTGGAACGGAGAGGAGTGTTCTTGATCCAGGTCCCGGCACTGAGGCACTCGGCGGGGCCTACGCCGTCCCACAGGGCAGCGGTGCCGGAAGCGTTTTCGGCGCCCCGACTGCACTGTTCCAGGACCTCCGTTCCAGGGCGGACGATGAGGACCGCGACGTACTCACCTGGGGTGCGACGAAGTTCGGCGGCGCGTCGGTATCCGCTCATCGAGCCGACGCTGCATCCGACCACCAGTGGTCGCCATCGTCCGATGATGTCCGGCCGGGTGTTGACACTCCGAGTGTTGTGGAACACAATCTGAGCGCAGTTGACATGACTGTCACGTCATACTGCATGTCCGACGCGTTTCACTGTCCAGAGGAGATATCGATGACCGCCGCCGTTCCTGACATGCGTGAACTCGGACGAAAGGTACGGAATTGGGGGCGGTGGGGCGCCGACGACGAGCGCGGCACGACCAACCTCATCACCCCCGAGCGGGTCAGGGACGCGGCACGGCTGATCCGAACCGGACAGATCTTCGAACTGGGCATCCCGCTCGACGGCAACGGTCCGCAGCCGGGCGGAAGCCGGATCAACCCGATCCGTCTGATGTCCGAGAACGGGCAGGAGCAGGTGTTGCCGGGCGGTTTCAAGTGGGCCGACGACTACGTCTTCATGCCGCTGCAAGCCGGGTCGCAGTACGACTCCCTCGCGCACGTCCACTACGACGAGCAGCTGTACAACGGGCATCCCGGCGACGGCGTCACCGTCAAGGGCGCCGACAAGTGCGGCATCCACACCCAGGCCAAGGGCATCGCGGGCCGCGGCGTGCTCCTCGACGTCGCCCGGCATCGGGGTCTCCCATGGCTCGAGTCGGGAACCGCGATCACACCCGAGGAACTCGATGCCGTCGTGGAAGCGCAGGGCGTCGAGGTCGGGCCGGGCGACATCCTCCTGATCCGAACCGGTTGGCACGCCAAGTTTCTCGCGGAGTCCGATTCGGCCGCGTACATGGCGGGAGAGCCGGGGCTGAGCCTGTCGTGCGCACAGTGGCTGCGCGACCGGGACGTGGCGGTCGTAGGTGCCGACAACTGGGCCGTCGAGGTGATACCCGGGGAGAACCCGGGCGCCCTCTTCGAACTGCACATGGTGCTGATCCGAGACATGGGCATGACGCTCGCCGAGATGCTCGACTTCGAAGAACTCTCGAAGGCATGCGCCGCCGACGGCATCTACGACTTCTTCTACACGGGGCCGCCGTTGCAGTTCACCCGGGCAGTCGGTTCCCCGATCAACCCTCTCGCCATCCGTTGACACGACTGGCAGCCGGAATCCTCCCGCTCGGCCGAACCGACCCGATACCGCCCATTTCATCACGCCAAGGAGAACCGAATGCTGCTCAGCGACATCGTCGAGTACAGCGCACGCAAGCATCCCGATCGAATCGCCCTGCGCTTCGAAGACGAGACGGTCGGCTACGGCCAGCTGCGCGACCGCAGCCGCCGCCTCGCGAACGCACTCCTCGGCGTCGCGGACCCCGGCGACCGCGTCGCGATCCTCTCCACGAACCGCACCGAGTACTTCGACTGCTACTACGGCGTGCCCATGGCGGGCATGGCGTTGACGATCCTGAACTTCCGGCTGCATCCCGAGCAGATCGCGGCGCTCGTCGAGCACTCGGGCGCCGCGGTCCTCGTAGTCTCCGAGGACTTCGCCGAGATGGTCGCGAGTATCCGCGACCGGATCACGTCGGTGCATACCGCCGTCGTGATCGGCGACGCCGACGCCGATGCGGCGTTCTTGTCATGGGACGCGTTCGTCGCCGGCGCGCCCGCGACGGAACCGAAGGTGCGTCCGCGTCCTGACGACATCGCATGGATCGTCTACACCAGCGGCACGACCGGGGTGCCGAAGGGTGTGATGCTCAGCCACCGCAACCTCCTCACCGGCATAACCTCCTCGGCCCTCCAGTGGGCGCTGCCGGAGGACACCGTCTTCCTGTTCTGCTTCCCGCTCTGCCACGTCGGCGGTTACGTGACGCTCCTGAACCACCTGATGGGTGCCACGGTCGGGATCATCCGCGCCTACGACAATGCCACCTTCCTCCGGCTGGTCCAGCAGTGGAAGGTCACCCAGACCGGCCTGGCGCCCACGATGATCAACTTCCTGCTGCAGGATCCGGCGCTCGACGCGCACGACCTCGGCACGCTGGAGGCGATCGGGTACGGTTCGTCGGCGATTCCCGCTCCCGTACTGCGGGAGGGACTCGACCGCCTCGGTTGTGACTTCTATCAGGGTATGGGCATGACCGAGCTGGCCGGAAATGTGCTGCACCTCGACCAGCAGGCGCATCGGCGCGCCGCGAACGGGGAGTCCAACCTCCTTGCGGCAGCCGGAAAGCCGATGCGTTTGGCGGATATTCGAATCGTGGACGACGAGCTTCGGGACGTTCCGGTCGGAGAGATCGGCGAAATGGTCGTCCGTGGCGACCAGGTGATGGCCGGCTACTGGAACGACACCGACACGACGGACGCCGCGTTCACCGACGGCTGGTTCCACACCGGTGATCTGGTGCGACGGGACGCCGAAGGATTCGTCTACATCGTGGACCGCAAGAAGGACCTGATCATCAGTGGTGGCGAGAACATCGCTTCTCTCACGGTGGAACAGGCCCTGTACAGTCATCCGGCGGTGGCCGAGGCGGCCGCGATCGGCGTCAAGGACGAGACGTGGGGCGAAATCGTCTGCGCCATTGTTGCTCTGCGCTCCGGCTCCACCGCTACCGCGGACGAGATCATCGCGACGTGCCGAGAGCACCTCGGCGGATTCCAGGTGCCGAGGCGCGTCGAATTCGTCGACGCCCTCCCGAAGAACGTCAGCGGCAAGATCCTCAAGCGCGATCTTCGCGAGCGCTTCGCCACCCGAACACTCGTCTAGCACAAGCCTCCCAGTCCGGCCCGCCGCCCCGAGCCACACTTCTGTCCTGCCCTGCGCACCTCTCGACACACGGAGCGACCATGAAACGTACTCTTGCCGTGGGCCTTACTGCCCTGTGCACCACCGCCGCCCTGGCAGCCTGTTCCGGCCGGGACACCGCCACTTCGGCGGGTGACTGCGATCCCGGAATCACCGACACCGAGATCCGCTTCGGAACAAGCCTCATGCAGTCCGTCGCGGGACCTCAAGCGGTCGCCGCAACCGCGCTGTTCGACGAGATCAACGCCGCGGGCGGGGTCACCATGGGTGACGGGAAGACCCGCAAGATCGAGTACATCGCGATGGACGACGGATACGACCCTGCACGCACCGTCGGCAACGTCCGCTCACTGGTCGAACAGGAACAGGTCTTCGCGATCCAGAATCTGATCGGCACCGCCTCGACGCTCGCCGTCGTGGACTACCTGACGCAGAAGAACGTTCCGCTCGTGTTCCCGATGACCGGCACCGACGAACTGCTGGCCACGCACGAGCAGCGCCCTGTCGTGGCCGGAGCGGTGAACCCGCAGACACGATGGGAGGTCTCGGAGCGTGCCGAGATCATCCTGCGCGACCATCCACAGGCGAAGATCGCGGTGCTGTACCCGAACGACAGCCTCGGCAACGGAAGCCTCGACGCCCTGAAGTCCGCACTCGACGGCAGCGGTACCGCGGTCGTCGCACAGCAGGCCTACGAGCAGACGACGCCGTCCGTCGACTCGCAGGTGGTCAACCTCGCGAACTCCGGCGCCGACGTCTTCGTCAACTTTGCGACGGCGAGCTTCGTGACCCAGTCGCTGAAGAAGGCGCACGAACTCGGATGGAAACCCGACACCTACATCTACTCGGGCGCCACCGACACCAACTTCGTCCTCGCCCCCGCCGGTCCGGACGCCGCCGAGGGCGTCCACTCCTTCTACTGGATCTACGACGTCAGCAGCACCGATCACGACGCCAAGCCCGGTGTGCAGAAATGGCGGGAATTCGCCGAACGCAACTCCGGGAAGATCAAGACCACCGACACCATCGCGGCGACCGGCTACAACTCCGCCCAGCTGCTGGTGACCGCCCTGAAGCAGATGGACGGCTGCACGCGGGCCGACCTGCTCGACGCGGTGCAGAACATGCGGGGTGTGACCACCGACCTCGCGATCGAGGGAATCACCTTCGACACCACGCCGGACTATCCCTACGCGATCACCTCGATGGCGCCGATGACGTTCCGCGACGGCAGGTGGCACTACGACGCTGCGGTCACCCGCAGCACCGAGCGATGACGTCCGTACCGGACGCCGGCGACGACGGCGCGGTTCCCGCCCTGGTCGTGGAGGAGGTCCGGCTCCGGTTCGGCGGCGTCGTCGCGCTCGACGGTCCCTCGTTCACGATCGAGCCCGGCCACATCGTCGGGTTGATCGGTCCGAACGGGGCGGGAAAGACGACACTGTTCAACTGCATCAGCAGGCTGTACCAGCCGGAATCGGGACGAATCGCCTTCGGGGACAAGGATCTGCTGTCGCTGTCGGCGGACGGGGTCGCGGATGTCGGTATCGCCCGAACGTTCCAGAACATCGGGTTGTTCCCCACGATGTCGGTTGTGGACAACGTGCTGACCGGTGCGTACTCGCGTACCCGGACCGGGTTTCTCGGGGCCGCGCTGGGTCTGCCGATGACCGGACGTGAGGAGCGACGCGAGCGCGACGAGGCATGGGCACTGCTCGAGTCGATGAACCTCGCCCGGGTCGGTCGCGAACCGGCGGGCACCCTTCCGTACGGGACGCTGAAACGGATCGAACTCGCGCGGGCGCTGATGCAGCGTCCGAAGTTGCTGATGCTGGACGAACCCGCGAACGGCCTCATCCACGAGGAGGTGCTCGAACTCGCCGAGACCGTCCGGCAACTGCGTGACGAACGAGGATTCTCGGTGCTGCTGGTCGAGCACCACATGGCGATGGTGATGTCGATCTCGGACCGCGTCGTCGTGCTGAACTTCGGGCAGAAGATCACGGAGGGGCTTCCGGCCGACGTGGCCGCGCACCCCGAGGTCGTCGAGGCGTACCTGGGGGGTGCGGCGTGAGCCTGCTGAGCGTCGAGGGGCTTTTCGCCTGGTACGGAAGTGCAGAAGTTCTGCACGGCATCGAATTTCAAGCCGAGAAGGGCGCGGTGACGGTGGTGCTCGGCGCGAACGGTGCCGGCAAGACCACCATCTTGCGGGCGCTGTGCGGCATGGTCCGCACTCGTGGCCGGATCGAATTCGGCGGCCGGGACATCGCAGGCATGCGCACCGACAGGATCGCGCGTCTCGGGATCGCGCACGTTCCGCAGGGCCGCGGCACCTTCGGCGACCTGACGGTCGAGGAGAACCTCCGCATCGGAGGGTACGCGGCCGCCGTCGCCGACACCGACCGGGCGATCGAGCAGTGGTACGACTTCTTCCCCCGGCTGCGGGAGCGGCGTCGGCAGCAGGCCGGCGGACTCAGTGGCGGCGAGCAGCAGATGCTCGCCATCGCCCGGGCCCTCGTCGCCGCACCACGGCTGCTGCTGCTCGACGAGCCGTCCCTCGGCCTGGCCCCCCGCATCACCCAGGAGGTGTTCCGTGCGCTGAGCCGCATCAATGCGGAGACGGGGACGACAATTCTCGTCGTCGAGCAGAACGCGCACCTGGCCCTCGACATCGGGTCGTCCGCGGTGCTCGTCGACGCCGGTCGCATCGTCGCCCAGCGTCCCGCCGCCGGTCTCGCACACGACGAGTCGGTGCGACGCGCCTACCTCGGCTACTGAGCACAGGAGTGAGTCATGCACGTCTTTCTTCAACAATTGGTAGACGGGCTCACGTGGGGCGCACTGTACGGTGCGTTCGCATTGAGCATCGTCCTCGTCTACCGGGCCTCCGGGATCGTGAACTTCGCGCAGGGGGAGATGGCGATGTTCGCGGCGTTCTTCGCGTGGCAGTTCCACCAGTGGGGTGCGCCGCTGTATGTCGCGATCCTCGGGGCGATGGCGGTAGCGTTCCTCATGGGCGCCGTCACCGAGCGGGTGCTGATCCGGCCGCTGGCGGGCTCGCCGAACCACATGCCGCTCGTCATCATCACTCTCGGACTGATGCTGGTCCTCAACAGCGCGGCCGGCTGGATCTGGGGTGTGCAGAGCAGGGAATTTCCGTCGACGGTGTCCGGACCGGTGGTGACGCTGGGGACGGTGGCAGTCTCGCGGCAGTCCCTCGTGATCGTCGGCGCGGTCGTGGTTGTCGCGGCGCTGCTGTTCCTCCTGTTCCAGCGTACCCGTGTCGGCCTCGCGATGCGGGCGGCCGCCGGAAATCCGGATTCCGCTGAGCTGGTGGGTATTCCGGTAGGTCGCATGCTGATGATCGGCTGGGGATTGGCGGCGGCGATCGGCGCGCTCGCGGCGTCGCTCGCGGCCCCGCAATTGTTCCTCCAGCCGAACATGCTCGTCGCGTCGCTGATCTACGCATTCGCTGCCGCCGTTCTCGGCGGATTGGACAGTCCGGTCGGCGCCCTCGTCGGCGGATTGTGCGTCGGTGTCGCGGAGAACCTCGCCGGTACGTACATCGAGTGGATCGGCCACGACTTCAAGCAAGCCGTGGCACTGGTCCTCATCCTGGGGGTGTTGCTCTTCAGGCCGGAAGGTCTCTTCGGTGCGCGGAAGGTGGCGCGGGTATGAAAGTCCTCGATATGCTCCGCCGCCCCCGCGCCGAACTCGACGCACCGGTGTGGCTCCGCCGTACCACCGTTGCGGTGGTGCTCGTCCTCGCCGCGGTCGCACCGCTCGTCTCGGCGCCGTACGTCAACTTCGACCGTTCCATGGTCCTCGTGTACGTCGTGGTCGGACTCGGCCTGAATCTGCTGACAGGCAACACCGGTCAGATCTCCCTGGGCCATGGCTTCTTCTTCGCCGTGGGCGCGTATCTCAGTGCGGTGCTGATCGAGAACCATGGTGTCGCCTATCCGGTGGTGCTCCCGCTCGCCTTCGCGGTCTGCTATGTGGGCGGGTACCTGTTCGGGCTGCCGGCGCTGCGGCTCCACGGCCTCCAGTTGGCGCTCGCCACACTGGGTCTCGCACTGGTGACCCCCGCCGTGATCAAACGCTTCGAGCACGTGACCGACGGTCAGGCGGGCATCAACGTCACCGCGGCCGAGGCACCCGTATCCTCCGGTCTCGATCGCGACCAGTGGGTGTACTACCTGTGCCTGCTCGTCGCCGCGCTGACCTATCTCGTGGTGCGCCGGCTCTCCACCGGCCGCATCGGGCGATCGCTGATCGCGATCCGTGACTACGAGGCCGTGGCGACGACCCTCGGTATGCCGGCCACCCGGACGAAGACCACCGTGTTCGCCCTCAGTGCCGCACTCGCCGGCGTCGGCGGGGTGCTCTACAGCTTCGTCGTCCAGTACGTCGGTCCGGAGGCCTTCGGGCTGCCGCTGGCGATCGCGTTCATCACCATGATCGTGGTCGGAGGTCTCGGTACCGTGCCCGGTGTCGTGTTCGGCGCCTTCTTCGTCGTCTACGTCCCGCAGTGGACTGCTGAACTCAACCAGTCGGCGGCCGGCATCACCTACGGCGCTGCGTTGATCCTGTTCATCTTCGTACTGCCCTACGGCTTGATCAGTCTGGTGCGGTGGGGGCTCGCGCCGCTCGTGGCATGCATCCCGGGTCGTCGCAGCGACGGGGGACGGTCCGAGGGCACAAAGGACCCGGGACTGGAATTGGAACCGGTGGCCACCGGCTGAACTGCCCGGACCACGACCGGCGACGGACGGGCACCCTCGATCAGGATCTAGGGTGCCCGTCCGTCGCTGCGGTGTTAGTGGTCTCCGGCTGTCGCCCGGTGCGATCGGTACCGAAAAAGCCCGCCTGGCCATGTGGCCAGGCGGACCCTTCCGGCTCAGCGATCGGCGAAACGGGAACCGAGTTCGTTCACCTCGGACAGTCCGATGAACCCGGTGAACTCGTCGAAGGAGGGCAGGCGCGACAACGCCGCCGCCGGGGTCCCGTCGCGCACGATCGTGGCCAGGAAGTCCTGGATCGACCTCGTAGCGGCCAGCAGCGCGCCGATCGGGAACAGCACAAGAGCGAATCCCAGCTCGCCCAGCACATCCAGCGGCACCGGCGGAGTGCGCCCGCCTTCTACCCAGTTGAACACCAGGCGATGTCCCTTCAACCGGGTCGCCACCGCACGCACCTCGTCGATGCTGGCCGGAGCCTCCACGAACAACAGGTCGGCGCCGGCGTCCGCGTAGTGCAGGGCGCGATCGATTGCCGCGTCCAGCCCGTCGACGGCCGCGGCGTCGGTCCGAGCGATGATCAGGAGGTCCGGATCGGTGCGGGCCGCGACGGCCGCCTCCAGCTTGGCCACCATGTCGGTGACCGGGACGACCGCCTTGCCCTCCATGTGGCCGCATCGCTTGGGAGCGACCTGATCCTCGAGCTGGATGGCCGCGACGCCGGCCCTCTCGTAGTCGCGGACGGTGCGAATGACGTTGAGAGGGTTGCCGTACCCGGTATCGGCATCGGCGATCAACGGGACGTCGACGGCAGCAGCCATGCGGCGGGCGTTGTCGGTCATCTCCGTAGCGGTGAGCAATCCGACGTCGGGGCGACCGAGCAGACTCGCAGAGGTGCCGAAGCCGGTCATGTACGCCGCATCGAACCCGGCGGCCTCGACCAGGCGCGCGGACAGGCTGTCGTAGGCCCCCGGCGCCAGGACCGGTGCCGCGCTGTCCAGCAGTTGGCGCAGCCGTGGTCTGGTAGGGGTCGGTGATCCGAGAAAATCTGACATGGAATCGCTTTCGATCACGTGGTGAGGTGGCGTGGATTGGCGACGCGCAGACGGGCCAGGACCGCTGTCGAGACGGCTCGACGCACAAGGGGGTCGGTGTACGAGAGCGTTCCCCGGTGAAGCGCGGTTGCGAGCTCGGCCTCGGTGGCGCAGCCGACTTCGGTCAACAGGTCCCCGAGCACGGTGCTGTCGCCGGAGTCGAGTTCCCGACGCGCCGTGCCCAGGAGGTTGACGCAGATCCGCAGCAGGTAGCGCTCCCGGTCCTGCGTCCGGTCGAGTGCCGGACCGATTTCGTCGGTGAGCGTCCAGGAGACGAGCTCGAGAATCTCGGCCAGGCTCGGGCGGTCGTGCAGCGACTCGGCCGGCGGAGCAGGTGCCGCCGGTGGCTCGTCGTCGAGCAGATCGAGGATCAGGAGCAGGTCGTATTCGGATTCGCAGACCCGGCGGCCGATCGCGGCGAGTTCGAGCGAGCGCTCGGCGCCGCCGAAATGCCGCTGCGCCTGGAACCGGCTGAGCACCAGCCACCGCAGGGTGCCGTAGGTCTCCCACCAGTGCAGCTCTGCCGTCGAAGGCCGCTCACCCGTCGCCTTCTCGTAGCCGTCGAGCAACTGCTCGCGGGTCCCCACACCGGCGACCGGGAGTTCGGCACCGAACCGCCATGCCCGGACGCAAAGCCATCCGAGGTCCTCGATCGGATCGCCCAGATGGGCGAGCTCCCAGTCGAGGACGCCCCGGATTCCGGTGTCGTCGACCAGAAGGTTGCCGAGGCGGAAGTCGCCGTGCACGAGAGTGGCCGGTCGGCGCGAAGGCCGATGGTCCCGAAGCCACCGCAGCCCGATTTCGACCGCAGGGCGCGGGTCGTCGAGAGCCCGATAGACGGACTCGAGCACGTCGATCGGGTCTCTGGTGTCGAGCATCGTGAGGGCTCCGACAGCGCTGCTGTGGATCTGTCCCAGCACGAATCCCATCTTCTCGGCCAGCCGCTCCCGCATTTCGGCGAGCGCCGGATCCCGTTGGATCTTCCGGGGAATCGACTCGCCGGCCACTCTTTCCATCAGCAGGAAGGGGGCATCGATGCCGGGGGCGGTGTCACCGCTGGCAAGGACAGCGGGTACCGGCACACCGGCGGCGGCGGCGGCGCGCAGGCATGCCGTCTCCGCGCGCATCCGCTGTGCGTCGCCGTGCCCGGGGGGATCACGCCTGAGGACTACGGGCAGGGGGTTGCCCGCGGCATCGGTTGCCTGCGCCGACCACACCTCGCGGCTCGCGCCGCCGGTCAGCTGTCGGGGTTCGCCGACCGAGACGTTCTCGCCGCGCACCTCGATGAGGATTGCTCGGATCCCGTCACCCAGTGACGAGGAAGCCTCGGTCACAGCCACGGCGCCGCGCCCGGGTCGCGCAACAGTTTGCGAGCTGTGGACATGCGGTGGACCTCGTCGGGGCCGTCGTAGATGCGGGCGTACCGGGCCTGCCGATACATCCGCTCCAACGGCGTGTCGGCGGTCAGCCCGAGCGCTCCGTGCACCTGGATGGCGCGGTCGACGACGTCGTGCAGCATCCGTGCACACCAGAACTTGACGAGCCCGATCCGGATGCGTGCATCGTCGCCGGAGTCCATCGCGCGGGCGGCATCGAGTGTCATCAGCCGGGCAGCGTGGATCTGCGCGGCGGATTCCGCTATGTACCGGTGGACCTCGCCCTTCTCTGCCAGGAGAGAACCGTGCACGTAGCGGGTGTTGGCCCGCTCGCACATGAGCTCGTAGGCCCGCTGCGCCTGACCGAGCCAGCGCATGCCGTGGAAGATGCGCCCGGGTCCGAGGCGGTCCTGCGCGACGGCAAACCCCTTGCCGCGCTCGCCGAGCAGGTTCTCGGCAGGCACCCGCACGTCGGAGAGACGGACCTCGTAGTGGTCGCTGGGATCGTGGCCCATCGTCGGGATCGAGCGGAGGATCTCGAAACCGGGGGTGTCGGTCGGAACGATGATCGCGCTGATCCGGGAGTGGCGGGGCACGTCCTCGGGCTCGGTGCGCGCGAAGACGGTGCAGTAGCCCGCGTCTTTGACTCCCGTCGTGAACCACTTGTGCCCGTTGATGACCCAGGTGTCCCCGTCGAGCTCCGCGCGGGTGGTGATCAGGGTCGGATCGGAGCCGGCGACCTCCGGCTCCGTGAGTCCCACCGAGGGCAGGAACTCGCCGGCGACGAGCGGCGGGATCCATCGTTCCCGCTGTTCCTCGGTGCCGTGCTTGCGCAGCATCAAGGTGTCCTGCATGGACACGGACCCGACGGCGAGCTGCCCGAACTCGGACCGGCCGATGATTTCGTTGAGGTATACGAAATCGAGGAACTGCACACCACCACCCCCGACGTCCGCCGGGTGGCCCAAGGCCCACAGACCGAGCTCTTTTGCCTGCGTGCGCAGCTGATCGAGTGCCTTGCGGGCGTCGTCGTCCTCGCGCGCGAGGACCGGCTCGGCAGGAATCACCTGGTTGTCGATGAACGAGCGCATGCGGGCGCACAGGTCTGCGATGTGGCCCTCGGGATGATTGGTGGTCATGCCCCGTTTCCCTTCGTTGTCGTGTCGGTCGTCTCGTGCAGCGGTCGGATGGCGGCGGAGTCGACGTACTCGTCGATGCGGGTGATCCGTCCGTCCACGACCCGGACGAACAGTGCGGCAGGAACTTCGAGCGGACCGTGTCCCGGCAGGGCCCCGCGCACCACGTGCTGCTGTACGAAGCCGTCCGGAACCGCGTCGCGGCGGACGTCCTCGTAACGGAAGTCCTCGAGCGTGCGGGTGAGCCAGCGCAACACGCGCAGGTTCTCCTCGACGGTCTGCTCGCGGCCGTCGTCGTTGTGCCAGATGCGCGCGTCCGGCGCATACAGGTTTGTCAGTGTTTCCACGTCACCGGCTCGGACGGCGGCGAAGAATCGGTCTGCGAGATCCAACATGCGAAGGTGGTTCTCCTCGGTGCTGCGGATGGTATGTCAGGGGGAATCGGATTCCAGTCCCAGGGCGCCCAGGCACATCTGGTCGAGGGTGCTCAGCAGTGCCTCTTCGTCCGCCGCCTCCCCCTGGATCAGCCAGAGGTAGAGGGTGTGATCGACCATCGCGGACATCGCGCGGGCGGCGAGTATCGGGTCGAGCGACTGCCGGACGAGTCCCTCCTGTTGCCAGCGGGCGATCGCCCGGGAAGTCCGTTCGATGAGCTGGGAGCGGTGCTCGTGGCGCAATTCCCGGAACTCGTCGTTGATGGTCGCGACCTGCTCGACGATCGCCATCAGCCGTGCATTGCGCCGATAGGCCTTGTAGTACGAGCGATTCGCCGCGACGAGCCGTGCCGCGGGGGACAGGTCGGGATCGGTCGGTTCGCGGCGGTGTACATCCTCGAACAGGCGGGTGCTCAGTTCGCGGAAGATGTGTTCCTTCGACTCGAAATACCGATAGAAGGTGCCATAAGCGACGTTGGCCTCCTGGGTGATCTGCTCGACCCGGGTGTCGGGGAATCCGACGGTCTCGAATACGGTGCGCGCCGCGTCGAGCAGGGCGTCACGAGTCTTCCGCCCCCGCGCCGTGAGGGTCTCGACCGGCGCGGGTACGGACGGGGTGTTGACAGATGACTTGGCCACGGTCAGACTATCCCCGAAGGTGACATGACTGTCAAGTCATCTCGTACCCCTTGTTCTCTGATTCTCTCCGTTTCCTGCCCGGATTTCTCCGAATCAGTGCCCGAAAGGATTGCAGTGACCACATCGAATTCGAAGTTCGAACTCCGCGGGATCAATCACCTCGCCCTCGTCTGCTCCGACATGAAGCGGACGATCGACTTCTACTCGGGAACCCTCGGCATGCCCCTGGTGAAGACGGTCGAGCTGCCCGGGGGACTCGGCCAGCACTTCTTCTTCGACTGCGGGGGAGGCAACACCCTCGCGTTCTTCTGGCTCGAGGACGCACCCGATGCCGCCCCCGGCGTTGCGGCGCCGAAGGGCCGCCCCGACGAGGGGGAACTCGCCAGTGCGGTCGGATCGATGAACCACGTGGCCTTCGCTGTCCCACCGGAACTGTTCGGCGAGTACCGCGCACGGCTGCAAGCGGACGGTGTCGAGGTCAGCCGCGTCCTCAACCACGACGACAGCCCGTCCGGCGTAGCCAAGGAGGTGCACGACGGCACCTTCGTCCGATCGTTCTACTTCCAGGATCCGGACGGCGTCCTCCTCGAATTTGCCTGCTGGACGCGCGAGTTCACTCCGGAAGACGTCGTGCACGAGCCGAAGACCGCGGCCGACCGCCGCACGACCGGCGCCTCCTGACCGACGGCCGAAAGGACAATCGACATGCCCCGCCTCCGTGAAGTCCCTCGTGCCGAGGTGACCGACGAAAAGATCCTCTTCTTCTACGACCGGCTGTTCGGCGCCGACAAGGACCCCGCCGTCGACCACGGCACCATTCATGCCACGCCGGGCGACTGGTGGACGGTGTTCGCACAGTCTCCGGCCGTGTTCCGGCATGCCGTACGGGGCTTCGCGTTGTACCGCAACGCAGGTCTCGACCCGCTGCTGCGCGAGCTCGGTCAGGGCAGGGCCGGGTACGCGCGCGGGAGCCAGTTCGTGTTCTCCCAGCACTGCAAGCAGATGCGTTCTCTCGGGATGTCCGAAGAGAAGATCGCTGCCCTCCCGCACTGGCAGATCAGCGACCGGTTCTCGGAGCTCGAGCGCGCCGTGCTCGCCTACACGGACGGGCTCGTCCTCGGTGGCGGCCGGGTGCCCGACGAGGTGTTCGCCCTGCTCCGGGCTCACCTGTCCGACCAGGAGATCATGGAACTCACCTACATCACGTGCATGTACGACATGCACGCTACGATCTGCCGCGCGCTGAAGCTCGAGTTCGACGACAGACCCGAACCGGTCGAGGAGGTCCGGATCCCGGACGGCGTCCATGTCTCCGACCTCTCCGCCGATCTGGCCGGCGAGTAGCGGCCGTTGCATCATGCGCGCTGCGGTTCTCTCGCGCCCTTCGTCGGACCGGTTGTGGGTTGTTCGACGGCGCAACCGGTCCGGCGGCGCCGCGCACCGCGAGGCGGTGAGCGGGTCGTCGTCGGGATCTCGGACGAACAGCATGCCGCCGTCGATGAGCACGGATTGGCCCGTCATGTAGTTCGAGTCGGGGGCCGGCCAGGTAGAAGACGAAGGCTGCCACGTCCTCACCGGTGGAGACGCGACGACCGAGGGTGATGCCCTCGGCCATGGCCTTCATCGACTCACCCTCACCGACATCGTTGATCGCGCCGAGCCCGGTGCGGCCGCTCGGGGTCTTCCGGTCCTCAGCCGTTCGCCGCATCGGCGAACCCGAGCACCACCTTCAGCACCACGTGCAGCGCGGGATTGGTGTCGTCACGCCGCCACGCCACGCGTAGGTCGACGTCGGGGGTCGACTCGTCGAGCGGAACGAAGACGACATGGGGATCGGTGACGTTGCTCGCCACGGACGCCAACGTCAGGTGGCACCCGACCTCGGCGCTGACCAGCGCCAGGGCGGTCTGCGTATCGGGGGCGACCTGGACGACGTCGGCGACGAACCCGCCCGCGTGCGCGAGCCGCCGCAACCGGTCGGGAAGCACCGCACCCTCGTGCGGCGGGAGGGAGACGAAGCTTTCCGCGGCAAGCTGGGCAATCGACAACCGGCGCGCGCCGGCCAGCGGGTGGGTGTCGGGCAGCGCGACGACGAGGGAGTCCGGCATCGCTGGCCCGGTTCGGCTTCAACGAGTTTGCCAACAAGAAGCTCGTGAGAAACCCCGGGGGAAAGAAGTAACCGGGCGCGTCGACGGCAAGACTGCCGTGCGTCCGAGGGTGCAGTGCGGTCGCTGACGAAGGTGGAGTGAGCGACCGTCACTGCCCGGGCGGCGGACCTGCCGGGCGGCCGGCGGGGCCGCCTCCCATCCCGCCCTGCGGCGGCGCATCGGACTGGACGTTCGCCGACTTCTCGGCGACACCGACCGTGATATCGACGGCGTAGCCGGTGTCGATGCTGCCGGTGACGGTCGCGAGTTCGGCGTCCCAGCCGTCGCCGAAGACGTTGTCGGAGTCGAGGCTGATCTGCGCCAGGTTGCGGGTGCTCTGCGCGTATCCGTCGGCGCCGGCGTACACCGTCTCGCACATGTCCTGGGGGAGGGCGATCTGCGAGGTCAGCCGCGCGTTGTCGCCGGCGACGGCGACCTCGAGGGAGTCGTGCACCTCGAAGTGGATGTGCGGCCAGCGCCCCGAGTAGCAGGCCGGGAAGATCGAGGTGAACGAGACGGTGCCGTCGGCGTCGGCGACCTGCACGCCGCGCAGGTAGTTCTGGTCCGTCAGTCCGTCGCTGTAGAGGGAGTACTGCCCGTCGCGGTCGCAGTGCCACAGGTAGACGGCCATGCCCTGGCCGGGGCTGCAGCCGGCGGCGAGATCCTGCAGGTGCAGGGTGATGGTGGTCGGCACGCCCTCGGCGGTACCGGTGTAGTCACCGAAGCTGGTGGTGATGTCCTTGCGGACGATTCCCGACTCGATCAGGACGTTGGGCCCGTTCGATCCGTCGCCGGGGTACGGGCCGGCCGTCTCCTGTGGTGCGGCGGCGACGCACTCGCCCGCGGCGGTCGCGGAGGTCGTCGAAGCGGCGGTGGTGGTGGCCGACGCGGATGCCGAGGTGGACGTCGACCCGCCCGTCGAGCACGCAGCGAGGGCCGCGGTGCCGGCCGCGCCGAAGACGGCCAGCATCCGCCGGCGCGACAGCATCGTCCTGATGTCGTGGGCCAGGCCCAGGTCGTGCTCGTGGAGTTCGGGGTCGGTCGGAACGCGACGCGCCCGGCGTGAACTCATTGCGGTGTCCTCTCGGCTCGGTTCGGTGGGGTTCACGCTACGAAGGGAAGCTCGGGAAACACCGGACGGATGCTGGGAACTTGCTGGCAGCCGGGCTCGGGTGGATCCGTCCTTCGGTCGTCGAGCCCGGCTCGCGCCGCGCGGGCGCGGGTAGGATACGAAAGGTCGGCGCTCCCGCTGATTCCCGATCGCCACGACATGAGGAATGCGATGTACTCGTACAAGGTTGTCGAGGTCCGCGAGAAGATGCTCGGCGGGAAGATGTCCGGTGACAAGCTCGAGGATCTGCTCAACGAGCACGCCCGGCAGGGGTGGCGCCTGAAGGCCATCACCTCCGCCGAGATCAAGGGCCGCGTCGGCCCGGGCGGGGTCGAGGGGCTGCTCGTCACCTTCGAACGCGAGGGCTGACGGGCGCGGTTGGCCCGACTCGTCCGTCGCCGCGACTCGAACAACGCGGCATCGGGGACACTGTCGTGGCCGCGCCTCCCCGCGTCCCCTGTGCCGACGACGTCCCGGCTCTCGGCTTCTTGCAGGTTTCGCCACGCGAAAGCGAGACCCCACGACCGACGGTCGTGGGATCTCGCTTTCATCGGAGCCGACGTGTGAGAGCTGCCCGGTGCAGATCTCCGATCAGTGCTGAAGCGCCAGGGGCTCCTTGACCTTCAGTGGTTCCACCCTCCCCATGACGAACAAGTAGTTTGCTGCCCCCAGCAGTGCCACTGCGCCGATCACCGCGAGCGGGGCGACGTAGGATCCGGTGCTGTCGACGAGGACGCCGATGACGAGCGGCGTGAAGATACCCGCGAGATTCGACGCGAAGTTCTGGATTCCGCCGATCGACCCGACATGCTTCGAACTGGGTGCGACGTCCGCCGGAAGCGACCAGATTCCGGTAGCGGCGACGGTCAGGCTGGAGTACGCAAGAGACAAGAGCGCCAACGCCATCCACGCCTCGGGGACGACTGCGGCGAACATGATGACCGATCCGCCGACCAGGCCTCCGGCGATCTGGGTCTTGCGAACCCGGGTGACCGAGTGTCCCCGACGTACCGCGCGGTCGGCGGCGAATCCACCGAGCCATCCGCACGCCACCGCGCACACACCCGGCAGCGCGCCGAACATTCCGAGCTTCAGGAGATCGAATCCCCTCTCGCTGACGAGGTAGCTGGGGAAGAAGGTGATGAAGAAGTAGATCGCGCTGTTCAGGCAGAAGAAGCCGAACATCATGCTCAGGATGGTGCGGTACCGGAACAGCGACCGCCAGGGTAGCTTCGCGGCGTCCGCGTCGTCACTGCCGGCACCGCGTGCGCCGCCGCTCTCGATATGCGCGAGTTCGGCGGTACCGACCCGCGGGTGATCCTGAGGGGCCCGATAGATCTTCCACCAGGCGAAGGCCCATACGACACCCAGAGCGCCGATGATGATGAAGACGCCGTGCCAGGTGGTGAAGGAGATGATGAGCGTGACGATCGGAAGGGCGATCACCGCGCCGACGCGCGAGCCGGAGTCCCAGATGCTCGTAGCGAAGGCGCGCTCGCTCTTCGGGAACCAGGTGGCGACCACCTTGGCGGACGTACTCGGTGCCGGGCTCTCACCCACTCCGAGCAGGAAACGGACCGCGAAGAGCGAACCGAATCCCCGCGCGAAGGATGTGGCCATGGTGCAGACCGACCACCAGAGGGCGGCGATGGTGAACGATCGCCGGGGGCCGACCTTGTCGACATACCAGCCGGCGGCGAGCTGGCACACATCGTAGGCCCAGAAGAAAGCCGCGAAGATCATGCCCTGCTGGGTGGCGGTGAGATGGAAATCCTCGCCCATGAACGGCAGCGCGACGCTCAGGCTCGACCGGTCGAGGTAGTTGATACTGAGGCCGACGAATGCGAGCCAGATGATGGCCCATCGCATTCGAGTCATGGTCCGAGGTGCTTTCACTTCGGAGTCACTTCCTACTGCAGTACTCATGGGGGTTCTCCCTGACATGACCATTGTTTCCTCGAATCCTCGAACATGAGGCAGGTGGGGTGAGGTCGATCGCGGCACGGGATCGTATAGGAACACCGGCGATCGTATAGGCCACATGGAATCAGGTGACTGCCGTCACTGTCAAGCGGGCCAGGGAGGGGCAACCCGGCACCTCGGAGCTTCCCGTTCCGGTCGCGAAAGGGCGCCGGCGGAATCGACGCGTCGAGGAAACGCCTCGATCGTCGGCGTCCGACCTCGTCTCCCCTGGGACGTCGCGCTAACCGACGATGTGCGCCTTCTGCGTCCGTGCGGTCTCGGAGGCATCCAGGGGTGGCATGTTGCCGTCGAAGGCCTGCGCGAATCGCGTGAAGGAGTTGCGAATGTGGTCGGCCATGGCCTGCTCGGCGGTCTGCGGCTCGCAGGCACGGATGGCATCCCAGATCTGCCGGTGTTCGGCGACGGTGACCGACCCGTCGACGTCCGCGGGATAGAGCCGGAAGATGTGCAGGTGGCAGTGGGTCTGGACGAATGCGTGCTGGACCACTGGGTTGCCGGCCGCACCGAGGATGGTGTCGTGGAAGCGGGTGTCGTGGGCGACGAGGTCCTGACGCAGGTCGCCGCCCTCTTCGACGCGGCGCTCGAAGGATTCGAGCTCCCGGTCCAGGGCCCTGCTCGGGTTCGTGAGCCGATCCACTGCCGCGGATCGTGCTGCCCAGGGCTCGACGAGCAGTCGGAACTCGAAGAGGGATCGGAGTTCGGGAAGGTCGAGCAGGGGGGTGGTGCTGTACCCGCGGCCGGGGCTGTAGACGACCAGGTTGTCCCCCTCGAGCCGCTGCAACGCTTCTCGGACCGGCGTCTGTGAGACGCCCAGGTCGCGCGCGATGGCATCGATGTTCATTCGGGTGCCCGGCGGAATCTCGCTGGCCACGATGGAGTCCCGCAGCTTCGAATAGACCTCGCCGGCAGCTACTTTCGGCTGAACTCTCGGGGCGTCGGACGTATCGCGCCGGGCCATGACCATCTCTCTCCACTTCTCGGCCCGCTGTGGCGGTGCGGCAGGTGGCGGGCGCTCGGACATGCCGACTGTATACGCCCCGGTCCTCTTCGCCGTCGACCAGCCTCGGGGCCCCTCTCGGGCCCCGGCGGGGTGACCGATCCATCTCCGGCGGCTTGACGCGGGCCACACTGCCTATATGATTGCGGCGATTCCTATACGATTCACGGAAGTGAGTGCCATGTCTCACCTCGTCTCCATCACGACCGACGATGTCCGGTTCCCGACGTCGCTGGAACTGGACGGTTCGGATGCGGTCAACGTCGACCCGGACTATTCGGCCGCCTATGTCACGATCCGCACGGATGCCGGCGACGAAGGGCACGGCTTCGTCTTCACCTGTGGTCGGGGCAACGATGTCGTCACCCATGCCATCGACACCTACGCCCAGCTGCTGATCGGCCGGAACACCGAGGAACTGATCTTCGATCTCGGCGCCGCATCCAAACGTCTCGTCCACGACTCGCAACTGCGGTGGCTGGGCCCGGAGAAGGGCGTCAGCCAGATGGCCTGCGGCGCTCTGATCAACGCGCTGTGGGATATTCGGGCCCGTCGCGAAGGCAAGCCGCTCTGGTTGCTGCTGAGCACCATGTCCCCGGAGGAGATCGTCGACGTCGTCGACTTCACGCACATCCGCGACTCCCTCGATCCGGCTCGGGCCCTCGACCTCCTCCAGCGCGGCAGCATCGGCAAGGCGGACCGCATCGCCGCACTCCAGGCCGGCGGCTACCCCGCTTACACGACGTCACCGGGGTGGCTGGGATACAGCGACGAGAAGCTCGTGCGTCTCAGCAAGGAGGCAGCCGCCGACGGCTTCTCCATGATCAAGCTCAAGGTCGGCGGGAGCGTCGAGGACGACCTTCGTCGCCTGGCCCTCGCCCGCGAGGCCGTCGGTGACCTGCCGATCGCGATCGACGCCAACCAACGGTGGGAGGTCTCCGAGGCCATCGATCGGGTGAACGAGCTCGCGCAGTTCGACCCGTACTGGATCGAGGAGCCGACCAGCACCGACGACATCCTCGGCCACGCCGACATCCGTAAGGGTGTCGCCCCGACGCGGGTCGCGACCGGCGAGGCTGTCGCGAACCGTATCGTCTTCAAGCAGCTGCTGCAGGCCCAGGCCATCGACGTGCTCCAACTGGACTCCACCCGCGTTGCCGGAGTGAACGAGAACATCGCCGTCATGTTGCTGGCCGCCCGCTTCGGGGTGCCGGTGTGCCCGCACGCCGGCGGAGTCGGGCTCTGCGAACTCGTTCAGCACTTCTCGTTCTTCGACTACGCAGCCGTCAGTGGCTCCCAGGAGGGACGCATGATCGAGTACGTCGACCACCTGCACGAGCACTTCGCGGAACCCGTCCGGATCGTCGGGGGACGTTACGCCGCGCCGGCCCTGCCGGGTATCGGCGCGGAGATGCTGGCCGCGTCGCGCGAACGCTGGGTCTTTCCCGCCGGCCCCGGCTGGCGAGAGGTGAACGGACGCGCGGCCACCACGAAGACCGGAGTGGAGGTGGCGCCGTGAACACGACCGTCGAGGAACTGAACCGGAAGGTCGAAGCGGCCCACGCGGCATTTCAGAAGGCCCGGACGGTCCCCCCGGACACCCGCGCCGGCTGGCTCGAGGCCGTCGCCGAGGGGCTGGAGGGCGACGCTCCGGCCCTGGTCGACATCGCTGCGCGGGAAACCGGTCTGGGGCTCGACCGGCTTCAGGGCGAACTACGGCGCAGTACTTTCCAGCTCCGGTTGTTCGCCGACGAGGTCCGCCGCGGCGAGCATCTCGACGCCGTCATCGACCATGCCGACGACTCGTGGGGGATGGGGCCGCGGCCGGACATCCGCCGTGTCAAAGTGCCGCTGGGCGTCGTCGGTGTCTTCGGTGCGTCGAACTTCCCCTTCGCGTTCAGCGTGATGGGTGGCGACAGCGCCTCGGCGCTGGCCGCCGGATGCGCTGTCGTCCACAAGGCCCACGACGGGCACCTCGAGCTCGCCGCACGCACCGCGGACGTCGTGGTCGCCGCACTCGAGGCCGCCGGAGCCCCTGCCGGTCTCTTCGGGCTCGTGACCGGCAGACCCGCAGCAGAGGCGCTGGTGGATCACCCGCTGGTCAAGGCTGTCGGCTTCACGGGTTCGACCGGTGGCGGCCGCGCCCTGTTCGACCGCGCGGCGGCACGCCCCGAGCCCATTCCCTTCTACGGCGAACTCGGTGGAATCAACGCGGTGTTCGTCACCGAGAACGCGTGGAACAGCCGCCGCGAAGACATTCTCACCGGCTACGCGCAGTCCTTCACTCTCGGCATGGGGCAGTTCTGCACCAAGCCGGGGCTGCTGTTCGTGCCGGCGGGTGACACCGGATCCGTTGCGGCTGTGCTGGCGCACGCCCTCGACCGCTTCGAGCCGACCGTGCTCCTCAACGATCGCCTCCACGACGGATACCGCGAGGCGGTGACGCGGGTCCGGGCCGCCGCCGGCGTCGAGGTACTCGTCGAAGGCGACTTCGCGGCGATGCCGTCGCCGATGGTGCTGCGCACCACGGCCGCGAACGTACGCGCACATCCGGAACTCCTGCGACAGGAGATGTTCGGGCCGGCGAGCCTGATCGTCGAGTACGCCGGTGAATCGGAACTGGTCGGTCTGGCACGCCTCCTGGAAGGCCAGCTCACGACGACTGTGCAGGCCGAAGCCGCCGACGACGTCACCGAACTGGCCGCCGTGCTCGTCGACATCAGCGGTCGGGTGCTCTGGAACGGCTGGCCCACAGGCGTGACCGTCAGCTACGCCCAGCACCACGGCGGACCGTACCCCGCGACGACATCGACGACCACCTCCGTGGGCACCGCCGCCATCTCCCGGTTCCTCCGACCGGTCGCGTACCAGTCCTTTCCCACATCGCGTCTGCCCGAGGCGTTGCAGGACGAGAACCCGTGGGGGATCGCACAGCGGATCGACGGCGAGTGGCACCGTCCGGCAAGGCCGGGAGCGCAGCGATGACACACGCTCACGTCCTGCCCGAGGACGCCGACCGGGCGCGATTGATCGGGCGCGTGTGGGACGTCGAGACGGGCGGCCCCCGCGTCGTCGCCGTGCGGGACGGGGGTGTCTTCGATCTCCATGCAGTCGCCGGAACCGTGTCCGAACTGCTCGAGTCGTCCACCGTCCTCGCCGACGTCGACAGCGTGACGGCGCAGTCGCCACCCCGCTGGCAGGTCTCCGATCTCATTGATGCCTCCCTCGTGCAGGATCCGGCCCGTCCGCACCTCCTGGCCCCGATCGACCTGCAGGTCGTGAAGGCCTGTGGGGTGACCTTCGTCGAGAGCATGATCGAGCGCATCATCGAAGAACGCACGGCCGGGAACCCGGATCGCGCCGCCGAGGTGCGGGCCTCGATCGGACGAACCCTCGGCGGCGGCATCGCCGCCTTGCGGCCGGGCTCACCCGAGGCCGCCGCGACCAAGCGGATCCTGCTCGACGAGGGTTTGTGGTCCCAGTATCTGGAGGTGGGGATCGGTCCCGATCCCGAGGTCTTCACGAAGGCTCCGGTGCTGTCCTCGGTCGGGGTCGGAGCGAAGATCGGCATCCCGTCGTTCTCGTCGTGGAACAATCCCGAGCCCGAACTGGTGCTGATCGTGAACTCGGTCGGCACCGTGGCCGGCGCCACGCTCGGCAACGATGTGAACCTGCGCGACGTCGAGGGCCGCAGCGCCCTGCTGCTCGGAAAGGCGAAGGACAACAACGCCTCGAGTGCGCTCGGTCCCTTCATCCGGTTGTTCGACGGGGACTTCGGTCTTGAGACGGTCCGCAACGAGGAGATCCGGCTTCGCGTGGACGGTCCCGACGGATTCAGGATGGAGGGCGTCAACAACCTCGCCCGCATCAGCCGGCCGTTCGAGGAACTGGTCGCCGCAACAATGGGCGATCACCACCAGTACCCCGACGGCTTCGCCCTCTTCACCGGAACGCTCTTCGCCCCTGTCGCCGATCGCGAGGAGCCCGGGCAGGGCTTCACCCACAAGATCGGCGATGTCGTCACCATCCGTAGCGCACATCTCGGTGCGCTGATCAACGAGGTGGGGGCCACAGAATCCCTGCCCGCATGGTCCTTCGGGCTGCGCCAGCTGTTCGACTACCTGCACACCCACCCGGCCACACCTGCGCCGGTCGCTGCCACCACCGCATAGACCGCGCGCCGGCCACGGGACCGGACCCGCCGAGCGGCGTAGTGGACCCTCCTCCTACGCCGCTCGGTGTCTCGTCGCATCACCCACTCGACGCCCGATCAGGAGCTGGTCATGACCGAATCCACCCGGCACGGCATCGCGCCGCACCACATCGTCGACCATCTCGCCGCGGCCGGTGTCGGTTGCGGAGATGCCGTTCTCGTCTGTATCGGGGACCGCCGGACCCGCGAGGCGGTCATCGACAACGCCAACTCGGCCGGGCACGCAGTCCTCGTCCCGCTCGTCGCACCCGACCGGCCCGGCATCGAAGACCTCGCAGTCGCAGTGGGCGCAGCCGCCGTCGTCACCGACAGGTCCGTGCCGCTCCCCCTCCACCCACGCGCCCTGCTCGCGTCGACCTCGCCCCCATCCGGAGCCGCCTCGCCCCCATCAGAGGACATCCACGGGTGGGGGGTGAGCATGCATCGGCGTTGGATTCTGCATCCGGTCCCGCAGTGCCGGGCTTTCGTCTGGTGCCGCATCCCGGCCGGCTGGCATGTCGACCCGAGTACCGTCGGTCGTCCCCCGCGATGGGCGCAACGGCGCTCGGCCTCCGGCTCGCCCGGCCACCCTGGAGGATCGCTGTGACTTCCGGCAACGCATCACTGCGCATGACGGTGCTCATGACCCCCGACATGGCCAACTTCTCCGGCAACGTCCACGGCGGCAGTCTCCTCGAACTTCTCGACCAGGTCGCCTACGCCTGCGCCAGCCGCTACGCCGGTACCTACGTCGTCACCCTCTCCGTCGACCGGGTTCTCTTCCGCGACGCAATTCACGTCGGAGAACTGGTCACCTTCTCGGCGTCGGTCAACTACACCGGACGGACCTCGATGGAAATCGGGATCCGGGTCGACACCGAGAACATCCGAAACGGAACACGTCGCCACACCAACAGCTCGTACTTCACCATGGTCGCCGTGGACGACACCGGCGAACCCGTTGCCGTGCCCCCCTTCACACCGAATACGGACGTCACGCGAGATCGTTACGAGGCGGCTCGGCTCCGCCGACAGGCCCAGTACGCCGCGTTCGCCTCCCCGCACTCCGTCCCCCTCGACGAGCTGTCCGAGACGACGCGCAACGGTCGACCTCCGAGGCGCACTATCCCCCTGTGAGGACAGCGGCGAACGCACGGCACGAATCGATCCGAGGTGGGCCGTGGGGGAACAGTCACGGCGGGGGCACGGGTTCGAACGCTCCGAGGTGCGCTCCGATCTGATAGCACGCCAGGACGAAGGCGGGTGCGGGAACGGACGGGGACTCGACGCGCGACCCGTAGAGAGCGACCACCAGCTCGAGTCCCGGTGAGACGAACAGCATCTGGCCGTGGATTCCGGTGGCCGTGTAGGAGCCGAACGGGTCGTCGAGCACCCACCAGTAGTCGCGGTACGACAGCGTCGACCGTGAGTCCGGTGACGCATTCGGTGGCCGCACACGCGCGCCGGGACCGGTGGGTACGCGGGCCCCGAGGCCTGTGACCACCGCGGCCGGCAGCGCCTGCCGGCCACCCAGCGCACCGCCGCAACGCAGCACCTCGCCGAGCCGGGCGACGTCGCGCAACGTGGCGCAGAACCCGCCGCTCGCCATCTCGGTGCCGTCGGAATCGAGGACGAAGTAGCCGTCCTCCTCGGCGCCGATGCGGGACCACACCAGCTCGCCGACGAGGTCGGCGAGCGTGGTTCCGGTGGCCCGGCGGAGCACCTCCGCGACCATTTCGACATTCCCGTTCTCGTAACGGAATTCCGCGCCGGCCGGACCGGTCGTCCGGGCCGTCGCCAGGTGCTCGCGGATCGAGCCCGGCCCCGTGTATCCGAAGGGGCGCGCGGACGGGCTCACCGCGGCGAGCAGGCGCTGCGCCTCGGCGCGACGGTGGTAGATCCGGCCGCTGTACGACACCCGGGTGCTCATGTGCAGCAGGTCGTCGACGCGTGCGTCACCGAACGCGGTGCCTGCCGCTTCGGGTACGTAGCGCGAGGCCGGGTGCCGCCGATCGACGACGCCGTCGTGCACGAGAATCGCGGCTGCCAGGCCGACGACGGACTTCGTCATCGAGGTGGTCAGGTGCGGATCGTGTGCCGCGAAGCCCGGCCGGTGGTACTCGTGGACGACGTGGCCCCGATGCACCACCGCGATGCCGTCGGTGTCGGACGTCTCCAGCATCCGCTTGAAGGTCTCCGGCCGTCCTCGGAGCCGTTCGATGGGAAGCCCGGACAGGTCGGTCGGTGCGGCGGGCAACTCCCACACGCCGCCGCGGCCGCGCCACACGCGCCGGGTGGGCATCGTCTCGCGGCGAGACGTCAGGTACCGGCGCACGTCGGCGGGATCGGTCAGGCCACGAGCCCACGTGAGATCCGGACCGGTGCGCATCGACGGGGCCGTTTCCATTCCGCGGTGCGCGGTCACACCGCACCGGCCGTGGCGTCGTCCGCGGTGCCGGTCGTCCCGACCCGGGTCAGACGACGCGCATCGTGGGCGGGACGGATGGCTGCGATGGCATACACGCCGCACGCGATCATGACGACGGCGGCGAGGGTGAACGCGGTGCCGTATCCGGCCACGACCGTGGCGCCGCCGTCGACTATCCGGCCGGTCAGGTACGGGGCGACGAGCCCGGGCAGGGTGCCGGTGGCGGCGAGGATGCCGAAGACGGCGCCGCGCTTGGCCGGCGGCACGACCGCAGCCGCCGTCATGTAGTGGAGCGGGAACGCGACGGCCGAGCCGCTGAACGCGATCACGATGAGCACGAGGCGGATTGCGGACGCGTCCGCGAGCGGGACGAGCACCATCGCGAGGCCCGCGATCGTCACGGCGACGCCCTGCAAGGCCCCGTGCGCCCAGCGCACCGACAGTCCCCTGCGCAGAAGCAGGTCGGACAGCGGGGAGATGGTGAGCAGCAGGACGAGGCTCGTGCCGGAGATCGCGCTGATCACGCCGGCGACGTCCGCAGGACCGAATTGCATTGTGGTGTGCAGGTATTCGGGGAGCCATGCCGAGTTGACCGCCATCGCCCAGTGGCCACCGAATGCGCTCGCCGCGCTGCCGAGGAACGTGCCGCTCACCAGGATCTTCCAGATCTTCGGATTGCCGGCCGCGCCCGACGGGCCGGCCGCGGCGCCGTGCCCGTGCCGGGTGTCGCGGTCGAACGGTCCGTCCTTGCCGATCGCGAGCCAGGCGATGCCCCACAGCCCGCTCACGACGGCCAGTGCGATGAACGCGGCCCGCCATCCGTGATCGCTGATGAGCCACGTCAGGACGGGGGCGGCGATGAGGACTCCCAGGGCGGCACCGCTGATCTGCAGGGCCGACGGCAACCCGCGCTTGTGCGCCGGGAACCACTTGTACAGGGCGTGCATCGACATCGGCGTGGCCGGGCCCTCGGCGGCGCCGAGGAGCACGCGTCCCGCCACCAGGGCCGGGACCGTGGCGACCAGCAGCACCGGAATCTGCGCGACCGTCCACATCATGGCCATCGAGAACAGCAGGAGCCGGCTGGAGACCCGGGCGGAGACGAAGCCGACGACGATGCCCGCGATGCTGTAGAGCAGGTAGAACGAGCTGGCGATCAGTCCGAACATGCTGCGGTCGATCCGGAACTCGTTCATGATCGGTACCGCCGCGAGACCGAGCACGGCCTTGTCGCCGAAGTTGATGATCATGAAGAAGACGATCATCACGAGGACGGCGAGGGCACGTCGACGGCTGTACCCGGGTGGGTTCACCTCCGGCGCCGTGGTCGCCGGGCTGGGGGTTCGAATTGTCGCCATGCATCCTCCTCGGCTCGTCCCGATCCTCGATCGGTGGCCACGTCGTCTGGGAATCCGATCGGCACCGGGCCCGCGTTCGTCGTCGGTGGCCCGACGGAAGGGCGGCGCATTCCGGTCGATCGTCACGAGAAGTCGAAGTCGTACACCGTCCCGTGTTGCACTCAGCCTACTGTGACGGATGCCATAACGCAAGGGCTGTGTCAGTGAAATATGTTAGAGGACAACATAATTCACCTGCGGTGTAGCTCGCGGGGTGACGATCGGAAATGCCGGGTCGAACCCGCCGCGCAGGTCGAACGGCACCCGCCACGCGGCGGCGTCACCCGAGATCGTGACGTGCCCGGCGGCCTCGGCGTCGGCCGCGGTGAGTGCCCCGAGCACCAGTCGCGCCAGCACCGGCCGCGACAGTGGCATCCACGTCGCCGCGCTGCGGACGACGGCTGTGGACGAGCACACCGTGGCGGACCAGGACGAAGATCCGCCCGTCGCCGTCCACATCGAGCGCCACGTGGGCGTCGCATTCGGCGGCCGCGGCTCCGTCGAGCCGGACGGCCAGGTGATCGAGCAGCATCTCGGTGGTCATCGCCGTGAGCATGTCGCCCCGCGCCCCACCGCCCCCGGCGTAGGCGACGCCCGAGCGCAGTTCCTGTGCACCCGTCAGGTAGAAGTTCCGCCACGAGGCAGCCTCCGCCTGATATCCGAGCTGCTCGAAGGCGTCGGCCTGCAGGGCCCGCGCGTCCTCGTTCCCCGGGTCGGTGAAGACGACCCGGCCGACCACCTCGGCGACCCACCGGTAGTCGCCGGCGTCGAACGAGGCCCGTGCCTTGCGGAGGACCTCGTCCGCACCGCCCATGAACTCGACGTACCGCGCCGCCGCCGCGGCGGGCGGGTGGGGGTGCAGGTTCGCCGGGTTGGCGTCGAACCAGCCCAGATACTTCTGGTAGACCGCCTTGACGTTGTGTTCGAGGGTTCCGTAGTAGCCGCGGTTGGACCAGTAGGTCGCCAGGGCGGGCGGAAGCTCGAGTCTCTCCGCGATCTCGGCCGCGTTCAGCCCGCGCGCCGCCCACCGCAGCGTCTCGTCGTGGATGAAGCGGTACAGGTCGCGCTGCTTCTCCATGAATTCGCGGATCGCCTCGCGCCCCCATACCGGCCAGTGATGGCTGATGAACAGCACATCGGCCCGGTCGCCGAAGAGGTCGAGGGCGTCCCGGATGTAGTTGCTCCACGCTGCGGCGTCGCGCACCTGAGCGCCGCGCAGGGTGTAGAGGTTGTGCATGTTGTGCGAGACGTTCTCGGCCATGCACAACGCCCGCAGGTCCGGAAGGAAGAAGTTCATCTCCGCCGGAGCCTCGCTGTCCGGGGTGTACTGGAAGACGATCCGCACCCCGTCGAGCACCATCTCGGTACCGGTCTCGGCGACCAGGTCGGTGGGAGCGAGCAGCGTCGGTGCACCGTTGGCGAGTGCGGCTCCGAGCCCGACCGAGACGACACCCCGGTCGTCCGCCGGCAGGAGCGAGCCGTACATGTACTGTGCGCGCCGCTTCATCGCGTTGCCGGCCTGGACGTTCTCGCTGACGGTGTGTTCCATGAAGCCCGACGGCGCGACGATCCGCACCGCACCGCGCGCCACCTCGTCGCCGGACACGACGCCCTTGACCCCACCGAAATGGTCGGTGTGGCTGTGGGTGTAGACGATCGCGCGGATCGGCTTGTCCCCGAGGTGTTCTCGTACGAGTCGCATGCCGGCGGCGGCGGTCTCCGGGGTGAGCAGCGGATCGATCACCAGGTATCCGGTGTCTCCCTCGACGATCGTCATGTTCGCGATGTCGAAACCCCGGATCTGGTGGATGCGATCGGTGACCCGGAACAGGCCGTGCCGCACGGTGAGTTGCGCCTGCCGCCACAGGCTGGGGTTGACGGTGTCGGGGCAGTCGCCGCCGAGGAAGTCGTACCGGGTCAGATCCCACACCACCCGGCCGTTCTCGGCGCGGATCACCGGCGGGTCGATCGTGGCGACGAATCCGCGGCGGGCGTCGTCGAAGGAACGCCGGTCGGCGAAGTCCAGTGTGCTCAGCACGGCCCGGTTGGCCGCCGCGGTGGCGGGGGTGGCCGCCTTCGGCCTCGACAGTGGGCTGGTCATGCCGCTTCCTTTCCGCGCGCCGGCTGTGCGAGCAACTGCTTGGCGATCCCGTTCTTCTGGATCTCGGACGACCCGGTGAGGACGCGGAACATGCGCAGCCGCCGGAACAGCCATTCGACCTCGGCGCCGCGGACCATGCCCGCCTTGCCGTGGATCTGCACGGCCTCGTCGGCGATGCGGAAGGCGTGCTCGGCGACGAACAGCTTGCACATGAACGCCTCGACGCGCGGCGGTGTGCCGGCGTCGAGCGCGGCGAGGGCGTCGTAGGTCATGCTCCGGGCCGCGTAGTAGTCGGTGGCCATGTCGGCGATCTTGTGCTGGATCGACTGCAACGCCGCCAGGGGTGCGCCCTGCACGTGCCGCGTCTTCGCGAAGTCGACGGTCAGGTGCAGCGCGCGTCGCGCGCTGCCCAGCACCGTCGGGCAGTGCAGCAACCGGTTGACGGTCACGCGCCCCAGCCCGATTCGCAGACCGTCGCCGACGGAGCCGAGCAGCTGCTCGGGCCCGACGTAGCAGTCGTCGAGGATGATGTCGCTCTCCACGTGCTGGCCGGACATCGGCAGGTCACCGTCGACGACGGTGCAGCCGGGGGAGTCGAGATCGACGAGGAAGGCCGAATAGACCTCCGGGTCGGTGTCACCGGCGGGGGCCATTCGCGCGACGAGCACGGAGAAGTCGGCGAACGGGCCGGCCGAGGAGAACACCTTGCGGCCGGTCAGCCGCCAGCCGTCCCCGTCGGGGGTGGCGATGGTGCGCATCCGCCGTACGTCGGATCCCGCGTCCTCCTCGGTGAGCGAGAAGCAGCACGCCCGCTCGCCGCGCAGCACCGGCATCAGGTACTTCTCGAGCTGGTGGTCCGTGGCCACGCCGAAGATCGACCCGACGCGGAGCGGCCCGCCCATGTCACCGAGGACCGAGTGGGCGAGGATCCGGCCGCTGGCCCCCACCTCCTCCTTGAGGACGGCGAGTTCGGTGTAGGACAGGCCCTGACCGCCGAGGGCCGGCGGCAGATGGATTCCGTAGAACCCGAGTTCACGGCTGCGCCGCCACACCGGTTCGAGTTGCTCTCGGGTATAGCGGGTTTCCGGTCCCAGGCCGAGTCGTTGTTCGTACTCGGCGAGTTCGCCGTCGAGGTAGTCCCGCAGGCGCGGAACCAGCGTCGCGAGCCGCGGGTGGTCGTCGTAGGACGGGGTGAGGGTGAACGACATGGGGGTCCTTGTCAGTGAACGCGGCGCTCGGCGCCGGACCAGTAGGAGTCGCGCACGGCGCGGCGGTCGACCTTGCCGTTGCGGTTGATCGGAAGGGACTCGACGAAGTCCACCGAGCGCGGCTTCTTCATCCCGGCGAGCCGCTGGGCGCAGTGGTCGATCAGTGCGGCTTCCGTCGGCCCGGTGCCGGGGCGCGGCACGACGACGGCCTTCACGGCCTCGCCCCACCGCTCGTCGGGGACGCCGACGACGCAGACCTCGGACACGTCGGGGTGCTCGTACAGGGCAGCCTCGACCTCACTGCAGTAGATGTTGAACCCGCCGGAGATGATCATGTCCTTCTTGCGGTCGACGATGAACAGATACCCGTCCTCCCGCAGGCGCCCGATGTCGCCCGTGTGGACCCACCCGTCGCGGAAGGTCTCCGCCGACAATTCCGGTTCGTGCCAGTACTCGCGCACGCAGTCCGGCCCGCGCACGACGATCTCGCCGAGTTCGCCTGCCGGCACGGGCCGGCCTTCGTCGTCGACCACCCGGACTTCGGTGTCGAACACCGCGCGTCCGCACGACAGCAGGAGCTCGGGGTCGGAGTCGATTCCTCGCTCCACGTCATCCGGAGTGAGAACTGTTACCCCACTGGTGGTTTCAGCCTGTCCGTAACCCTGGGCGACGACCGGTCCGAACAGGTCGACGGCGTCACGCAGGCGTTGCGGGGAGACGGGCGCGCCACCGATCCGCACGCATCTGAGGCTCGAGTAGTCGGTGGTGGTGGCCTCCGGGTGGTCGAGCACCAGGTTGAGCATGGTGGGCACCATGAACGTCGAGGTGATGCGCTCGGACTCGAGGGTGCGCAGGAACAGCCCGGTGTCCCAGTGCGGCAGGATCGCGACGGTCGATCCGCGGGAGAGGGAGGCGAGCAGGCCCATGCCCGAGGCGTGGGTGATCGGGCCGGGTGCGAGGTAGCGCTCGCCGACACCGAGCGAGCTGTCCGGAGTCATCAGGCGCTTGCGCATGTTGGCCAGGCGGTTGCCGTGAGTCTGCACCGCGGCCTTGAGTTTTCCGGTCGAGCCGGAGGTGAAGTTCAGGACCGCGGGAACCTCGGGGTCGACCTCGATCGCCACCGGGCGATCGTCGCCCTCGGCCAGCAGGTCGCTGTAGCGCACCGCGCCGTCGCAGCTGTCGTCGTAGTCGACGACCGTGCAGTCCGCCCCCGTGTCGGCGACGATCTTCAGCGCGGCCTCGGCGTGCTCGGCGTCGACGAACAGCATGCGCACGGCCGCGTCCCGTAGGACGTGGGCGACCTCGGCGGCGCCGAGTCGCGCGTTGATCGGCACGCGGAGCAGTCCGGCCTTGCACAGGGCCATCTCGGTCTCCACCAGCTGCGGGCGGTTACCGGCGAAGGTGGCGACCGCCTGCGCCGGTTCGAGTCCGCGCCCGAGCAGTGCCGAGGCGAGCCGGTTGGTGGAGCCCTCCAGGCGGCGGTACGTCCAGCGCTCGTCGCCGCACACCACGGCTTCGTGGTCGGGCCAGTACGTACTGCTGCGGCTCAGATAGATGCCGAGGTTCATTTCCGCTCCTTCGCGGACAGAGTGACTGTTATTGGACACGATGTATTGAACTGGTGTCCGTGTCAAGACTTGCGCTAGCATGGGCGTCCTGGTACCGGGAAGGGAGCCGGCAATGGCCACGGAAGACCGCCGGGTGCGTCGCACCAAGCGACTGCTGCGCGATGCGCTCGTGACGCTCGTGCTCGAGCGCGGCTACGGCGCCGTCACCGTCGAGGACATCGCCGAACGGGCCGACCTCAGCCGCGCCACCTTCTACGGGCACTACACCGACAAGGACGACCTGTTCGGGCGGATCGTCGCGGATCTGATCGCGGAGTTGAACGAGCGCCTGCGCCCGCTCGTCACGGACTCGTCGGCCGGGTTCACCGGCAAGCCGGTCCTGGAGATGTTCCGCCACGCCGCCGAGGAACGCGACGTGTACCGGGTGATCCTGCGCGGGGAGGGCGACGGCCGTGCGCTGCGGGAGTTCATGGACGACCGCAGCGAGGTCGTCGCCCGGATCTTCCGCAAGCGCGCGGACGCCCACGGGGTGACCCCGCGCATCGACGTCGACGTTCTCGCCCGGGCCTGGGTCGGCGAGCAGATCTCCGTGCTGCGCTGGTGGATCGAGTCGGACCCGCCCGTGCTTCCCCTCGAGGACGTCACGGAAATGCTGCTGGAACTGTCCCTGCGCGGCCGGTACTGGGCGAACGGCTTCGACGGACCGCCGCCCGGGGCCGGGTCCTGACGGTCGCCGATCAGCGCGGCGCGGCGGGCGACAGGCCGGCGAGTACGTACCGCCGCACGTAGCGCAGCACGGCGGCGGCGTCGTCGGGGTCGAGGGTGTTGCCAGGCACGGTGGCGAGGCTGATGAGCGAGCGCGCCACCCACTCGGCGGCCTCGACGGGATCGGCGTCGTCACGGACCTCCCCGCGTTCGATCGCCGCGACGACGAACTCGAGCCAGAACGCCGCGAGATCGGGAACCAGTTCGCGCACCCCCGCGCCGGCGCACGCCTCGAACTCCTCCGGCTCGGTGGCGCGCAGCCGGAGCGGCAGCGCGCCCGGGTCGTCGTAGGTGGCCCGGCCGATCCGGACGCCGGCCGCGAGCTGTTCGTCGAAGGAGCCGTACCCGGCGAGCGCCGCTCGGGCGTCGGCCCAGTACGCCTCGTCGAGCCGGACGATCACGCTGCCGACCAGGCTCGCCTTGTCCGGGAAGTGCCGGTACAGCCAGGCCCGGGACACGCCGGCCGCCTCGGCCACCTCGGCCATCGTGGTCGCCCGGATTCCCTTGGCGCGCAGCGAGTCCTCCGTCGCGGCGAGCAGTCGCTCGCGGACGCTTCCGGGTTTCGTCTCGATGGGCACGCGCTGTTCCTCTCGGCCGGCGGACCGCGCGGCCCGCGAGCCGACCCTACGCGCAGTAGACACTTTCCGGAATGTGTGTACACCCGCCGTGAACATGTTCTACATTGTGGTCGTCGTCACCGGACGCGCTCGCGCCGGAGATCGGACCGGCTCACCGGATGGCCGGAACCTGCACATGAGGAGCTGCGACATGCCGGCACCGACCACCGCCGTCATCGGCGCGGGAATCAGCGGTCTGACCGCGGGCAAGATGCTCGGGGACTACGGAGTGCCCTACACGTGCTTCGAGTCGTCGGACCGGATCGGCGGCAACTGGGCGTTCGGCAATCCCAACGGGCACAGCAGCGCCTACCGCTCGCTGCACATCGACACGTCCAAGCATCAGCTCTCGTTCAAGGACTTCCCGATGCCGGAGTCCTTCCCCGACTTCCCACATCACACCCAGATCAAGCAGTACCTCGACGGATACGCCGCGGCGTTCGACCTCGAGTCGCGGATCGAGTTCCGCAACGGTGTCGTGCATGCCCGCCGGAACGCGGACGGCCGGTGGGAACTCGACACCGAGGACGGGCGTACCCGGTACTTCGACTTCCTCGTCGTGGCGAACGGTCACCACTGGGATCCACGGATCCCGGACTTTCCGGGCGAGTTCACCGGCATGTCCCTCCACTCGCACCAGTACGTCGATCCGCGCACGCCGATCGACTTCTCGGACAAGCGCATTCTCGTCGTCGGGATCGGCAACAGTGCCGCCGACATCGCGGTGGAGCTGTCGTCGAAGGCGCTCGGCAACGAGGTCACCCTGTCCACCCGCTCGAGCGCCTGGATCGTGCCGAAGTACATCGCGGGCCGTCCGGCCGACAAGTACTACCGGACCAGCCCCCACCTTCCGCTCTCCTGGCAGCGCAAGCTCGCCCAGCTCGGGCAGCCCGTCATCGCCGGGCGTCCCGAGCGGTACGGCCTGCCCACGCCCAACCACAAGTTCTTCGAGGCCCACCCCACCCAATCGGTGGAACTGCCGCTGCGCCTCGGTTCCGGCGACGTCGTCGCCAAGCCGAACATCCGCCTACTCGACGGCGCGACCGTGCACTTCGAGGACGGCACCTCGTCGGACTTCGACGTCGTCGTCTACGCCACCGGCTACAACATCACCTTCCCGTTCTTCGACGAGGACTTCGTCAGCGCGCCCGGTAACCACATCCCGCTCTACAAGCGGATCTTCAAGCCTGGCATCGACAACCTCGCCTTCGTCGGGTTCGCACAGGTCACGCCTACCCTGTTCCCGTTCGTCGAATGCCAGGCCCGGCTCGTCGCGGCCCACGTGATCGGCCGGTACCGGCTGCCGTCGGTGGACGAGATGGAGCGGGTGATCGAAGCAGATCAGCGCAAGTACACCGGGCACATGCTCGACCGGCCCCGGCACACCCAGCAGGTCGACTACTTCCTCTACGAACACGACCTGCGGGTACACGAACTACCCGCCGGCAGGAAACGGGTGCTTGCGCACCGGTAGTCGCGTCCACCCGACCGGCCTCCCCGAGAAGGTATCCGAATGACACACCGACACAAGACCTTCCGATCCGATGACGCGCTCTGCGACGCCTGGCACTTCCCCGGGCAGGGCGAGGCGTTCGCCGGTGACGGCGGCCGCCCGGTCGTCGTGATGGCGCACGGGCTCGGCGGCACCAAGGATTCCGGCCTCCAGGCGTTCGCGGAGCGGCTCGCCGCGGCAGGTCTCGACGTCCTCGCCTTCGACTACCGGGGATTCGGCGCGTCCGGTGGTGCGCCGCGTCAACGGGTCGACCTGCGCGGCCAGGCGGACGACTACCGGGCCGCCCTGTGCGCCGCCGCCCGCCTCGACGGGGCCGACCCGAATCGCCTGATCCTGTGGGGTGTGTCGCTGGCAGGTGGACATGTGCTCTCGGTGGGGGCACACCGCCGGGACGTCGCGGCCGTCGTCGCCCTCACGCCGCTGGTCGACGGCCCCGCCGCGGGTCTGCTGGCGGCGCGGCACCATTCGATGCCGTCGATGCTGCGGTCCACCGCGATCGGGACCCGCAGCCGAGTCGCGGCGCTGAGAGGCCTTCCACCCGTAACGATTCCGATCGTGGGTCGCCCCGGCGAGACCGCGGCACTGACCCTGGACGGATATTTCGAGGACTACACGGCACTCGCCGGCCCGACGTGGCGTAACGAGATCGACGCAGGCGTCGCGCTCGAACTCGGTACCTACCGGCCGGGCAAGGACGCCGCCGGACTGCGGTGCCCGCTGCTCGTCCAGATCGCCGACTTCGACCGCAGTGCACCCCCGCACGCCGCCGCGGTCGCCGCCGCCCGGGGACGGGCCGAGGTCCGCCACTACCCGTGTGACCACTTCGACGTCTGGCCGGGGCGCGACTGGTTCGATGCCGCGGTCGCCCATCAGATCTCGTTCCTGTCCCGGCACCTCGGTGCCGGGAGCCCGCCCGCCGGGAGTCCCCGGCACTACGGCACCGCCGGGAGTCCCCGGCACGACGGCACCGCCGGGAGTCCCCGGCACGACGACGCCGCCCCCACGACGACGAGGTAGACCGATGGCAGAGACCGTCCAGCAAGCCCTCCGTGAGCGATGCGACCAGGACACCACCGCAGTCGTGTACGGCGACAGGACATGGACGTGGCGCGAGCACCTCGGCCGCGCATCCGCCCAGGCCGCGGCCCTGCTGGGCGTGGCGGACCCGGACCGCCCGATGCACGTGGGCACCCTGCTCGGCAACACTCCCGACATGCTCGAGGCCATGGCGGCGGCCGGACTCGGCGGCTACGTCCTGTGCGGCATCAACACCACCCGCCGCGGCGACGGCCTGGCCCGCGACATCCGGCGCGCCGACTGCCAGATCGTCGTCACCGACCCGGAACACCGGCCCCTGCTGGCCGGGCTCGACCTGCCGGGGGTGCGGATCCTCGACACGTCGTCGCGGGAGTGGGCCGACCTGCTCGCCGGGGCCGGTGTCCTGCACCCGCACCGCGAGGTCGAGGCCATGGACACCTTCATGATGATCTTCACGTCGGGCACGAGCGGCGATCCCAAACCGGTCCGCGTCGCCCACCTGATGGTGCTGTTCGCGGGTCAGAACCTCATCGGTCGGTTCGGTATCGCCGACACCGACGTCTGCTACTTGTAGATGCCGCTGTTCCATTCCAACGCCGTCCTCGCCGGCTGGAGCGTGGGCATCGGCAGCGGCGCCGCCATGGTCCCGGCCGCCTTCTCGGCGTCCCGGTTCCTCGACGACATCCGCCGCTGCGGCGCGACCTACATGAACTACGTCGGCAAGCCTCTCGCCTACGTGCTCGCGACCCCCGAGCGGCCCGATGACCGGGACAACCCGCTGCGCGTGGCATTCGGCAACGAGGCCACCGATCGCGACATCGAGGAGTCTGCACGCCGGTTCGACTGCACGGTATGGGACGGCTTCGGCTCCACCGAGAACGCCGTCATCGTCACCCGCGAGCCCGGCACGCCGCGCGGATCGATCGGCAAGGGCCTCGACGGCGTCGCCGTCTACAACTCCGCCATCGTCACCGAGTGCCCCGCCGCGGAGTTCGACGCCGCCGGTGCCCTGATCAACGCGGACGAGGCGATCGGCGAACTGGTCAACACCCACGGCGCCGGGTTCTTCTCCGGGTACTACAACGACCAGGAGGCCACCGACGAGCGACTCCGCCACGGCATGTTCTGGTCCGGCGACCTCGCGTACAAGGACGCCGACGGGTGGATCTACCTGGCGGGCCGCACCGCGGACTGGATGCGCGTCGACGGCGAGAACCTCGCCACCGCTCCCATCGAACGGATCCTGCAGCGCCTGCCCGCCCTGAACCGCGTCGCCGTCTACGCGGTGCCGGACGATCACGTCGGCGACCAGGTGATGGCCGCGATGGTTCTGCAGGACGCTGCCGAACTGACCCCCGAGATGTTCGAGGAGTTCCTCGCCGCCCAGCCGGACCTGTCGCCGAAGGCGTGGCCCCGCTACGTGCGCATCGCTGCCGACCTGCCCGGTACCGCTACGAACAAGATCCTCAAACGCGAACTGGTGCAACAGGGCCCGACTCCCGGCGGCGGCGTGCTGTGGTCCCGCCGCGACCGTCGCGCGACGGGCACGACATCGGGGGAGGAGGGCGGCTACGTCGTGACCGGGTGATCCGGGGGAGAGGCCGCGCGTTCGAGTCTCGCTGAGCGGGACTCCGGCGAGGGCGTCGCAGGTGCGCTCCTAGCATCCGCGTCATGACCGCAACCACCGTCGCCGCCTCCGACGTGCACGCGCTGCTCGAACGCCGGCAGCAGTACTCGCGTGACCACCTCGAGGAGTGGATGCGGCCCGAGGAACGCTCGGTGTTCTCCCCGTACGACCGGCTCGGCGCCACCGCCCAGGGCTTCACCGGCAGGCACGAGGGCAGGAACCCGCGCGGAATCGTCGTCTTCTGACCGCGACGAGAGGTCTCGCCATGGAGAGGGTGGCGTCGTTGCCGGCGGACACGCAACTGGGCCGGGTGGCCGAGCGGGTACGCCGGATCGAGGCGCTCGGGTACGACACCGTGCACGTGTCGGAAACGGTGCGGGACCCGTTCACCGTGTGCGCGCTGGCGCTGGAACACACGTCGCGGCTGACGGTGCGCACCAGCATGGTCGTGGCCTTCGCCCGGAGCCCGATGGTGACCGCGTATTCCGCGTGGGAGCTCGCCCGCTTCTCCGGGGGCCGCTTCCAGCTCGGTCTCGCGACGCAGGTCCGCGGCAACATCGTCGGCCGGTTCTCGATGCCGTGGAGCAATCCCGCCGCCCAGCTGCGCGACTACCTCGACTCCCTGCGGGCGATCTTCGGCTCGTTCGCCACCGGAGAGCCTCTGTCGCACAGCGGCACGCACTACACATTCGACCGGTTGCAGCCGTACTTCCGACCCGGCCCCGTCCATGTCCCGGCGCCGCAACTGTGGACCGGTGGCGTCAACCGGCGGATGTGTGTGCTCGCCGGTGAGTGCTCCGACGGATTCGTCACGCACCCGACGAACTCGCACCCCACGTTCCTGCGCGAACACATCCTGCCCGCACTGCGCGAGGGCGCCGAACGCCGTGGCCGGCGCGACGGCGGCCCCCGCGTCGTGGTGGTTCCCAAGGCGATCACCGGCCGCGACGACCGCGTCGTCGCGGCCGCGCGCGAGGCGGCCCGCTCCGAATTCGCGTTCCTGTACTCGACACCCGCCTACCGCGGAACGCTGGCGGCGCTCGGTCTCACCGAATTCGGTGAGCGGCTGACCAGGCTGGCGCGGGAACAGCGTTGGAACGAGATGACGGAGACGGTGAGCGACGACGTCCTGCGCACCCTCGTCCCGCACGGCACCTACGCCCAGCTGCCGGCCGTCCTCGAATCCTGGTACGGCGGCACGTGCGACGGGTTGTCGATCGACCCGCCCGAGGACCCGGCCGACGACGACGAATTCGCGGCCCTGCTCGACCGCATCCGGGCGATCCCGGTGCGGCCGGTGCGGTGAGGACCGCGGCGCCCGACGGGTCGCCTCGTCAGGCCGGTCCGCCTGCGGCCTCGCCGTTGCGCTCGGCACGACGCCCGACCTTCTCCGCCTCGGACAGATCCTCCAACCGCTCGGCGCGGGCACGCTTGTCGGCTGCCTCGCCCCGTTTGTCGGCGGCGTCCTTCAGCTGCGCCTCGGCCGGGGCGGCGGCGGCCTGCTCGGCGGCCCTGATCTGCTCCTGTTCCTTCCGCCGGGCCGATTCGACCGCCTGCGTGCGCTGTGCCGCCTCGGCGTCGGCCTGCCGTTTCGCCGCCTCGGCGCGTTGCTCGGCCTCCCGTGCGGCGGTGCGCTTGCGCTCCTCCTCACGGGCCCGGGCCTGCGCCACCTCACGCTGCCTCGCCTCGTGGGCCTCCGACTGCTGCGCCCGCGCCTGCTCGCGCTCGGCGCGCAGCGCGGCGTCGGCCTCCTGCTCCTTGCGGGCGGCCTCCTCCTCGAGGGCGCTCGCCCGGGCGAACGCGTCGGTGCGCTCGGTCATCGCGGCGCCGCGCTGCTGCACGTCGCGGGCGCCGAGCACGGTTCCCACGGTCCCGTCGAGCAGGCCGAGGCCCCGCTCGTACATCAGTCGTGGGGGTGCGTCGGGCGGGAACCGCGAGAACACCTGCTGCTCGATCATCTGCAGCGGGAATCGGAAGATCTGGTACTGAAGGCGCAACACGGCCAGGGGCACGGTGGTGATGTTCATGTCGTCTCCGCTTCGTCGGGTATGAGAGGTCAGGGCGTTTCGGCGTCGTCGCCGAGGCTCTCGGCCTTCTGCCGGGCCCGCGCGGCCTCGGCGCGCGCCTCGGCGGCCTCGTCCATCGCCTCCCGGTGTTCCTCGGTGGCATCGATCGCGTCGGCGGTGGCCTCGGCCACCCGGGCGCGCTCGGCGGACTGCGCGCGCGCCGTCTCGACGCGGGCGTCGCGTTCGGCTTCGAGCCGCCCGGCCGCGGCCCGGTGCTGCGCCTGCTGCTCGGCGACCAGATGCTCGCTCTGCTGCCGGCGGCGCACGTCCTGCTCCGCGGCCGCGGCCTCCTGCCGGACCGTCGCTCGTTCCTGCGCGCCCCGCTCGTGGATCGACCCGAGTTCGTCCGCAGCCTCCTCGGTCTCCGCCCGCGCGACGGCTTCGGCGGTGTTCGCCTCCTTGCGTGCGTGGGCCTCGGCCTGCTGGAGCTGGCCCTCGGCGGTGAGCGAGTCGTTGCCGGTCACCGCGCCCGCGACTTCCTTCGCCTTGCCCTTGATGGAATCCAGCAAGCCCTCGCGGGCTTCCGCGGACGTGCCCTCTTCGTCCATGACGTCCTGCTCCTCGGTGGTAGGGACTGTCTGTGCGGGGTTGTCCGCTACCCGGGGGTAACCGCAAATGGCCCGTGTCAATCACGCAGGAGGATTTTCGGAGTGCGGATCCGGGCCCAGCCGCCTGCGCTCCGGCGGACAATGAGGCGCGAGGATCCGGCTCAGGGGGAGGCGACGTCGATGACCGGGAACGACGGCTCGGCTCCGGACGGAAGGCTTCGACGGGTGCTCCCGGAGGCCGGAGCGCACGTCGGCGGCGGCCGCTACCGGCTGGTGGAGCGGCACGGCACCGTGGGCGGCCTGCAGTGCTGGCGGGGGCGCGACACGGCCATGAACCGGACCGTCGCGCTGACCCTCGTGCCTCGCCCCGCCCCGGATGCCGGCTTCTTCCCGGGGCTGTGCGTGCGGACCGCCTCGGCGGCCTTCGAGCGGGCAGGGGCCGCAGCCCGGGTCTTCGACGTGGTCGGCGACACCGACCACTGCGTGGTGGTGGCAGAGTGGACGCGGGGCCGGTCGCTGCGCGACGTCGCCGCCGACCGTCCGGACCCGGCCGCGGCCGCACGGATGACGCTTCGCCTGGCCGAGACGGTGCGCGCCGCGCACCGGCAGTCCACGGTCCTGTGCCTGGACGATCCGGTCCGCGTCCGGGTCGGCGAGTGCGGTACCGCCGTCCTCGCCTTCCCCGCGATCCTGTCCGGTGCGGACGAGACGACCGACGTCGCCGGGCTCGGCGCGGTGCTGCGCTGCCTGCTCGGCGCCGGCGAGGCGCGCCCCGGCGCAGAGCCGATGCGGCAGCTCGCCGACGAGGCATTGGACGGACACGTCTGTACCGCAACCGATTTCGTCGACCGGCTGGATCGGATGCTCCCCCGTGACGACGTGCGGTTCCGGGGCGCGGAACGCACGGCCGAAGCCGTACGTCGCCAAACCCCTTCGCCGGCACCGGAACGGTTCCCGGCGCATCGGCCACCCGCGACCCCTCCCCGGCGCATCGCGGTCGTGCCTGCCTCGGCTGCACTGGTTCTGGTGGCGTGCCTCGCCGCGGTCGGCTGGGTCGCCGGCACCGCCCTGAGTGGCCCGGGTGGCGATTCCGTGGTGACGGCACCGACGCTGCCCGCAGTCGCCGTCGTGGCGCCGACGATCGGTGCCGGGGCGGCGTCGCCCGGCTCCCCCCTCGTTCCGCTGTCCGTGCGCGCCCAGTCATGGGACGGGACTACCGACAATGCGGTGACGGCAGACCTTGCGGCGGACGCCAACCCGAATACGGCCTGGAGCACCGACCTGTATCCCCGGCCGGTCCCGGCCGGCCGGAGCGGCGTGGGCCTGACGATCGCCTTCCCGCGGCCGGTCCGTCTCGGCGAGGTCCGGATCGACAGCCTCAGTGCCGGTTCGCGTGTCGAGATTCGAACGGCACCCCGCGGCGGCGGCCCGGACCACGCGTCGCAGACGATCGGCGGCGCTGTCCTCGGCTCCGGCGTGACCCGCATACCGGTGGCGGCGACGGCGGCACCGATGTCGGAGGTCCTCGTCTGGATCACGGAGCTGGCGTCGGTCGGGCCCGACCGCTTCCGGACGTCGCTGTCCGAGGTGGGATTCAGCGGAGACGCCGGACCGTGATCGTCCGCTGGCACCTCGTCAGTCGTACGCGCGGACGTGGCGGACGACCACCCGCGGACCGTACCGTGCGCGCGCACGGGCCAGTGCCTCCGACCGCACCTGCTCCTCGGTCACTCCCGTGGGCAGGGACAGGATCAAGCTCTCCGTGCGGTGGTCCGGATCGGCGGGATCCTCGACCAGGCACATCCAATCGAACGTTCCACCGGCGCGTCTGCGGGCCAATTCGATCCGGGCCGCCTCGACAGGTCCGCACCCCACGGCGGCATCGTGCGTCGTGCTCTGGTCCACGAGTCGAACGAGATGCTCGGTGGACCACCGGTGCACACCGCTGTTCAGCCGAACAGGATCCATCGCGTCACCGCCTCCCCGCGGCACATCCCCGGACCCTTCGTTTCGGGCGTCGAGTCCGGTGCGAGAGCTCTCCGGTGATTCTTCCACCTGTGCGGCCGGACGAGAAGGCCGGTTGCGGCGTATCCGCCGAGCGGACCGGCCGGGTGCCGGGCGTGGCGCCGGAGCACCCCGTCGGCCACGATGACTTCACACCCCGCACGTCGAATCGAAGGACGGTCCCGCAATGAGCACCCCCGAGCTGGCCCGGCACGCCTCGCGGTTGCGGGCCGATCTGCACGTGTTCGATCGACGTATCAAGGAACTGAGCGAAGAGTTCGGGCGGATCGATCGCCATTCCCACGGAGACTCCGCCGAGGCCGCGCTCCTCGAGATCCTCGACCTCCTCGCCGACGCGCGCCTGGATCTGCGCAGCGTCGACAAACATCTGGAGACGGCGGTCCGGCACGCCGAGAACCTGCACTGATCGCCGCGAGGGCACACCCGTTCCGACGTCGGTGGCAGTTCATTCCATAATTCCATAGAATGCCGTAGTGAAGTCGGCTGCGTCTCCCGCCGGGAAGGACCGGCGCGCGGCGACCCTGATCCCACACGTCCCCGGAGGGCGGCTCATGAACAGCCCCACGCGCCCCACCACCCCGTCCGGCGAACGGATCGGACTCGGCCTGCGCCGCAACGCCGCCCAGTTCACGCTGCTGGTGGTGGTCAACGCCCTCGTCGGCGGCATGCTCGGCCAGGAACGCACCGTGCTGCCGCTGCTCGCCGAGGAGGAATTCGGCATCCGCGCCTACACCGCCGGCCTGTCGTTCATCCTCGTCTTCGGCCTGTCGAAGGCGATCACCAACTATTTCGCGGGCACCTTCTCCGACCGGTACGGGCGCAAACCGGTGCTCGTGGCCGGCTGGCTGGTCGCAGTCCCGGTGCCCCTGCTGCTCATCTGGGCTCCGTCGTGGGGCTGGGTGATCTTCGCCAATGTGCTGCTCGGCATCAGCCAGGGACTGACCTGGTCCACCACGGTGGTGATGAAGATCGACCTGGTCGGCCCGGCCCGCCGGGGGCTCGCGATGGGACTGAACGAGGCCGCGGGGTATGCCGCCGTCGCCGCGACCGCGCTCGCCACCGGCTACCTGGCCGAGGCCTACGGTCTGCGGCCGGCGCCGTTCCTGCTCGGCATCGCCTTCGCGGCGCTCGGCCTGGGACTGTCCACCCTCGCCGTGAAGGAGACCCGCGAACACGCGCGCCTCGAAGCCGTCGGCCACGTGGCCCGCGCCGACGGACGCCACGACCACCTGCACGACAAGCTCACCGACCGGCAGGTGTTCGTCCAGACCAGCTTCAAGGAACCGGCACTGTCGTCCGCCAGCCAGGCCGGCCTGGTCAACAACCTCAACGACGGCCTCGCCTGGGGCCTGTTCCCGATCCTGTTCGCCGCGGCCGGCCTCTCGGTCGGCCGGATCGGCGTCCTCGCCGCGCTGTACCCGGCCGTGTGGGGAGTCGGCCAGCTGGCCACCGGCGCGCTGTCGGACCGGTGGGGCCGCAAGTGGATGATCGTCGCCGGCATGTGGCTGCAGGCCCTCGCCCTGGCCGTGATCGCCGTCTCGGATGCGTTCCTGCCGTGGGCGATCGCCGCGGTGGCGCTCGGTGCCGGCACCGCGCTGGTCTACCCGACCCTGCTCGCCTCGATCGGCGACGTCGCCCACCCCGCCTGGCGGGCCCGGTCCGTGGGCGTGTACCGGCTCTGGCGCGACGGCGGATTCGCCGCCGGCGCCCTGCTGGCCGGTATCGTCGCCGACGCGTTCGGCGTCCACGCCGCCGTGTGGGTCGTGGCCGCGCTGACCGCCCTGTCCGGGCTGATCGTCGCGGTGCGCATGTACGAGACCCACCCCCGACCTGCCCGCGTCGCACAGGAGGACCCCGCCCATGGCTGATCGAGCCGCCAAGGATGCCCTCTTCGGGGAGTTCGCCGCCGTCGGCAAGGTGCTCGGCAACCCCGCGCGCCTGGAACTGCTCGACCTGCTCGCGCAGGGCCCGCGCAGCGTGGACGAGCTCGCCGCCGCCGCCGGGCTCGGGGTGAGCACCTGCTCGGCGCACCTGCAGACGCTGCGCGCGGCCGGGCTGGTGCAGTCCCGCCGCGACGGCAAGCGGATCTTCTACTCGCTCGCCGGGGACGACGTGGCCGTCCTGTGGGACACTCTGCGCCGCGTCGCCCAGCGGCACCGCCCGCACACCGAGCTCGCCCGTCGCGCGTATCTCGGCCCGGACGACACCACGGTCGTCGGCACCGAGGAACTGCTGCACCGCCTCGAGACCGGCGAGGTGGTCCTGCTCGACGTGCGCCCCGAGGCCGAATACGCCGCCGGGCACCTGCCCGGCGCGCTGCACGTGCCACTCGACGAGCTGACCGAGCGGCTCGCGGACCTGCCGGCGGGCCGCGAGATCGTCGCCTACTGCCGCGGTCGGTACTGCGTGCTCGCCCACGACGCGGTCCGGCTGCTGCGCACCCACGGCGTGCCCGCCCGGCGCGCCGCCGACGGTGTGCTCGAGTGGCGGCTCGCCGGCCTGCCCGTCGACTCGGACGTCGCCTGACCGCCGCCGCGACGTTCGCGTCCGGTTCAGTTCCGGGTCACGCGCCGGCCACCGAACCGGGCTTTCCGGTACCTACGGTCCGAAGGACTCGACCGGATCGATGGAGGTATCGAAACAGTGACGACGGCACCACTGAATCGCCGCGGGTTCCTCGGACGCACCGCGCTGGCCGGCCTCGGCGTGGCCCTCGCCGGCAGCGTCGAGGCGCTCGTGCGCCCCGGACTTGCGTCCGCCGTGCCCGGCACGGCGATCGGCTACGGCCCGCTCGTCCCGGATCCCAACCGCATTCTCGCCCTGCCTGTGGGCTTTTCGTACACCGTGGTGTCGCGCTCCGGCGAGACGACCCTCGACGACGGCGCGCCCGTCCCCAGCGATCCCGACGCCAACGGCGTGTTCGCGCGGGGCAACGGTTCCACGATCGTGACCAACCACGAGATCGGCAAGGACGAGCCGTTCGGCGTGCCCGTCGTCGACGGCCTGACCTACGACCCCGGTGCCCGAGGCGGCACCACCACCGTCACGGTGGGGCCGAACGGGCAGCGCACGGGCCAGTACGTCAGCCTGGCCGGCACCGTGAACAACTGCGCCGGCGGAATCACCCCGTGGGGCACGTGGCTGACGTGCGAGGAAACCGAGGCACGCGCCGGCTCCAAGGGATTCACGCTCGACCACGGTTACGTCTTCGAGGTCGACCCCGCGAGCCAGGAAGCCAACCGCGGCAAGAGCCCGGTGCCGCTGAAGTTCCTCGGCCGGTACGCGCACGAGGCCGTCGCCGTGGATCCGGCATCGAGCGCGATCTACCTCACCGAGGACGCCGACGAGCCCAACGGCCTGTTCTTCCGGTGGACGCCGCCGCAGGGTTTCCGCGGCGGGCCGGGCGCCCTGCGTGAACTCGCCGTGTCGCCGGGCGGCGACACGGCGGGCAGCCTGCAGGCGATGAGGTGCCTCGACGGCGGCACGCACGTGCCCGACCTGTCGCAGGCCACAGAGCCGGGCGTGCGCTACGCGGTGGAGTGGGTCGACGTCCCCGACCGCGACGCCGCCACCACGCCGGTGCGCGCACAGTTCGCCGCCGACGAGGTCACCCGCAGCCGCAAGCTCGAGGGCCAGTGGTGGGGCGACGGCGGCGCCTATTTCGTCGCCAGCTACGCCCGCACCGGCGACGGCAGCGTCGCCGAGCACGACGGCCAGGTGTGGTTCTACGATCCGGCCTCACAGACGATCACGCTGAAGACGCTGTTCGGGGTCAACCCCGACCCGTCCGTCGACACCGGCAACTACGACGGTCCCGACAACATCACCGTCTCGCCGTACGGCGGCGTGATCCTCGCCGAGGACGGCGACGGCATCAGCCACCTCATCGGCGTCACCGCCGAGGGACAGCCGTTCGCCATCGCCCGCAACGAACTCAACGACAGCGAGTTCTGCGGACCGGCGTTCAGTGCCGACGGCAAGACCCTGTTCGTCAACATCCAGTCGCCCGGGCTGGTCCTTGCCATCACCGGGCCGTGGCGTCGTCCGATCAATTGATCCTCGATCGCACGGCCCGCGCGGCGCCGCGGGCCGTGCGTGTCAGGCGGACCAGGACCGCCAGCGCAGATCGGCGATCCGGAGCACCGGCCCCGCCGGGCGGGCGGCGCGGTACTGCGCGTACTTGACGGCGAGCGCATCGAGACCGGCCGTGCCGACCGCGGAGCGCGGGTCGTGGACGGTGGCGGTGCCGTCGAGGCGGACCCACCACAGGTGCGTCCAGTCCTCCTCGTAGTGGTCGACGAGCACGGTGACGTGCGGGTTGCCCTCGATGTTGCGCAGGCGCCGCAGCCGGCGCGTCGTCTTCGGTTTGTCGTCGACGCAGGTGTAGAGGACGTCGCCGGCGAGCGCGAACACGATCGGGACGAGGTGCGGATGCCCCTCCGGCCCGGCGGTGGCGAGCCGTGCGACGCGGGCGGCGGTGACGAGAGCGCGTGCGTCCACACCCCCCACGGTAGGCGCCCGCCGGTCGTCACCTTCTCGGTCCGGGGATCCGCCTGTCGGGGCCGAACCGCGAGCCCGCGAGGCCCGGCGGCGCCGGCCGCCAGTTGTACTGGTTCTGCGGCGGCGGGGATTCCAGGTCGGCCCAGGCTTCCCGCGCCCAGGACTCGGCCTCCGGTCCCGGGCCGAAATCGATGCCCAGCGACGGGTCGTGGGTGCAGATCACCCAACGGTGACCGTCGGGAGTCTCGTGGATGCGGTAGTGCCGTGCCGTCGTGGGGTCGGGGAGAGGTGCCATGGGGACCGGGTTCCCCGCGGCGCGGCGAATCATGTCGGGCGCATTCCTCAGGTGCTGCCGAGGCGCTGCGGCCGGGCCGTGTCCGCTTCCACCCGAAGCACCTCGAGGACGACGCCGCCGTCGACGGTCTCCTCCTCGACAAGGATCGCGGCCAGCCGGTCCAGCGCCGCCCGATGCTGCGTCAGGAGCGCGACCGCCCGTTCCTCGGCGGCCCGCAGCAGCCGGGCGACCTCGCGGTCCACGAGCTGCTGGGTGTGTTCCGAGTAGGGCCGCACGAGGCTCCGGTCGCTGGTGTCGGCATGGAGGTAGTTGGGATCGCCGGAGCCGTACCCCACCGGTCCGAACGCTTCGGACAGCCCGAATTCCCGCACCATGCGCACGGCGATCCGGGTCGCGCCGCTCAGATCGTCGGCGGCGCCGGTCGAGCCCTCCCCGAACACGACGATTTCCGCGGCCCGCCCACCCACCCGCACGGTGAGCAGATCGTTGAGATACCCCTCGCTGTAGAGGTGGCGTTCGACCTCGGGGAGCTGCTGGGTCGATCCCAGCGCCATGCCCGCGGGCAGGATCGTCACCTTCGCCACCGGGTCGGCGTGCGGGCACAGAGCCGCGAGCAGCGCGTGACCCGATTCGTGCACCGCCACCGAGGTCCGTTCCTCGGGGAGCAGGGCGTTGGCGCTCTCGCGGCGGCCGAGCAGCAGGCGGTCGCGCGCGGACGACAAGTCGTCGGCGCAGATGACGGTGCGGTCGTCGCGGACGGCGTTGATGGCGGCCTCGTTGACCAGGTTCGCCAGATCCGCACCCGAGAACCCCGGGGTGGCCCGCGCGAGCACACTCAGATCGACGTCGGGTCCGAGGTGTTTGCTCTGCAGGTGCACCGAGAGGATCGCGGCCCGTTCCGACTGGGTGGGCAGGGGGATGACCACCGTGCGGTCGAACCGGCCCGGCCGCAGCAGTGCCGGATCGAGCGCCTCCGGGCGGTTCGTCGCCGCCAGCACCACGATGCCGACGCTCTGATCGAAGCCGTCCATCTCGGCCAGCAACTGGTTGAGCGTCTGCTCCCGCTCGTCGTTTCCGGCGTAGGTCCCGACGCCGCGTTTGCTGCCGATGGCGTCGATCTCGTCGATGAAGATGATCGACGGGGGGCTCTTGCGGGCCTGCTCGAACAGGTCCCGCACGCGGGAGGCGCCGACGCCGACGAACATCTCCACGAACTCCGAGCCCGTGACGGACAGGAAGCGCACCTCTGCTTCACCCGCCACCGCGCGGGCCAGCAGCGTCTTGCCGGTGCCCGGCGGGCCGATCATCAGCACGCCGCGGGGACCCTTCGCGCCGGCGGCCGCGTACTTCTCCGGATCCCGCAGGAAGTCGACGACCTCGCTGATCTCCTGCTTGACGCCGTCGTATCCGGCGACGTCGGCGAAGCGGGTGGTCGGCCGGTTCGCCTCGATCACCCGGGCCTTCGAGCGGCCGAACGTTCCGATGCCCCCGATACCGCCGGCGCCGCCGCTGAATGCGCGCTGCGCCCGGCGGCCGAGCCACAGCAGCAGTCCCGCGAACACCACGAAGGGCAGCATGCTGAACAGAATCGCCCCCCACGGGCTGTCGTCGGTCTGTTCCGCGCTGACCCGGACCTGCTTCGCCTGCAGCTTGTTGTCGAGCCCGGCGAGGTCCAGCGCGGTGGGTAGCTGGGTGACGAATTCGGTTCCGTCGGAAAGTGTTCCGTAGACCGATCCCTTGTCGTCGATCGTCACCTGTTCCACGGTGCCCGCGTCGACCCGGTCCACGAAGTCGCTGTAGGTCAGGGTGCTCGACGTCGGGGTCTGCAGGGCCAGGGCGACCACCAGGCCGCCGAGCAGGACGGCGACCGCGACCAGCTGCCACCACAGGCCCGAGGACGGCGCCGGCGGGGGCGGCGGGTCCGGGGGAGGCCCCGATCGCGCCGACCGTGAGTGGTGAACGGAGAAGAACCTGGTCCGTGTGATCATTCGGCGCTCTCCTGCCTGACCTGTCCGCGTCGGATCCACGGTATCCGGACGCACGGAGGTCCTCACCCGTGTCAGCAGGATCGACGAGAGACTGTCGAGTGTGGCGGCGAACCTCGACGTCGGTATCGCAGGGTTCGCCGCCACGGTCCGGGGCTCAGGCCCGGACGGGGACCGGTCGGGGCGGCGGTGCCTCGGCAAGTTCACGGACGAGGTCCTCGGCGGCGGGCCAGTGGCCGTAGCCGGCGGCGGGGTTGAGGTGCCCGACCGGTCCGGCGTCGACGAGTCTGCTGCCCCAGTGCCGCGCGAGAGCGGCGGCCCGGTCGAACCCACAGAGCGGGTCGTTGCTGCTGGCGGCGACGATGCTGGGAAACCGCAGCGGTGTGCGCGGCGTGGGATACCAGCCGTTGTCGCGTAGCTGCTCGGGGGTGGGGTAGCCGGCGGGCAGCGCGACGGTGAGGTCGGGTGGGGTGGCCAACAACGCGCCCACGACGGGGTGGTCGTGGCGCTGGGCCCACGCCACGGTGATCATCACACCGGCGCTGTGCGCGACCAGCAGCACCGGGCCGGTCGTGCCGGCGACGGCCTCGTCGAGGGCGGCGACGCGGGCGGCGAGACCGAACTTGTCGCGCTGCAGCGGCTCGACCGTGGTCACCTTCGGCAGCCGCGCGGCGAGCAGGGTCTGCCAGTGCTCGGCGACGTGGCCGCGCAGGCCCGGCACGATCACCACGGTCGTGGTATCGAGGATGCTCACTTGTCGGCTCCGGTCTGCTGCGCGGGGGTGGCGGACAGGGTGGCGAGCTTGCGGACGCCGGCGGGGTAGACGCGCTTGCCGACCAGCAGCACCGCGACCGCGCCCAGGTAGACGAGCGGCGCGAGTTGCAGAGCATCGGCGAGGCTGATCCTGTCCGCGAGGACACCGACGACGAACGGGCCCGCGGCCAGCCCGAGCAGGCTGTTGGCCAGGGTGGTGGTGCCGAACGCCGACGCCCGCACGGTGGGGTGGGTCAGGTTGGCGACCATCGCGGTGACCGCGCCGGTGGAGCCGGCGGAGAAGAACGCGCCCAGTCCGAGCAGCACCAGCTGGGCGGTGCCGACCGGCAGCCGGAACCCGACGATCAGCAGTACTCCGGCGGCGAGGCTGATCGCGATCGCGACCGTCCACTTGCGGGCCGGGTCGATGCGGGCGGCCCGGTCGGCGACGATGCCGCACACGATCATGCCGGCGCCGATGAGCAGCACGAAGACCGCGGCCATCGCGGCGGCCTTGTCCGCGGCCAGCCCGTAGGAGCGGCCGAAGAAGCTGGGCAGCCACGCCATCAGCGCGGCGGCGGTGAACATCTGCAGCCCGCCGCCGATGTAGGCGCACAGCACCGCGGGGTTGGTGAACAGGCTCGAGATCGGGGCACGTGCAACCGGGCCCGGCGCCTCGGTGTGGGTGGTGTTCGTGTCGTCGTCGATGGCGTGGCGGGCGAGCTTGCGCTCGCTGACCAGGGCCCAGAACAGCGCGACCAGGATCAGCCCGAAGATCGCCATCGACGCGAAGGACCAGCGCCAGGACAGCTGCACGGCGATGACCCCGCCGAATGCGACGCCGATCACCGACCCGAACGAGCCGCCGGCCATGAACGCACCCGAGAGCGAGGCCCGCAGCCGCGGCGCGAACACGCTGAGCACGACCGCGATACCGACGCTGCCGTAGGCGGCCTCACCGACCCCGACCAGGAACCGGGCGCCGAGCATCTGCTCGTAGGAGCCCGCCACCGCGCACAGCAGGGTCGCCACGCTCCACAACGCGGCCATCACGACGAGGCTGCGCACCCGGCCCCACCGGTCGGCGAGCATCGACAGCGGCAGGGTGAGCAACCCGACCATCAACGCGACCACGCTGTTCAGCGATGCGAGGTGCGAATCCGACAGCGACCATTCGGCTTTCAGGAACGGGAACACCGCACTGAGGACCTGCCGGGACATGTAGTCCGACAGCAGCAGCCCGAAGGTGAGTGCGAACACGAGCCACGGGTAGAACCGGGATCGCCCGCTGCGGCGAGACGGCGCCGACACGGTCGCGGTCCGCTCCGGCGCGGTGGGGGTGAGAGAGGACATGATCTTCCTAAACCTCGGGTGGGGTGGGGAGGAGCGCGATGGCTGGGGGTGAAGTTTGTGGTGCTGACGGCCGGTGGGAGAAAGGGTTTCGCGTGCCCGGGGGCGCGGCACGGGGCGTGGTGTCACGCCCCGCGGGTCACGCGGATGCCGCGTCAGGCGTGCTGGGTGAAGCCGCGCTGGCCGGGGCGGCGGTTGGGCGCGAAGCCGATCTTGGCGAGGGTCTCCTCGGCGCTGGTGTAGTGCTCGTCGAGCTTGTAGATCTCGCGGGCCTCCTTGCCGGTGGCGACCTCGCGACCGAGTTCGTTCGCGATGCGGACGAGCTGTTCGACCTGCGCCACGGAGGTCATCTTCTCGCCCTTGCGGCCCCACAGGGTGTCCTCGGTGCCGCAGCGGGCGTGCAGGCCCATCGCGATGGCCATGGTGTTGACCGGCAGCACGCTGCGCATCAGGGTTTCCAGGGTGAGCACCGCCCCGTCGGGGGTGCGGCGGATGAACTCCATCATGTTGTACGGGTTGGGACCGTCGAAGCCGCCGCCGATGCCGACCCAGGTCACCATCAGCGGGCCGGTGTAGACGCCGCGACGGATCAACCGCTCCACGGTCTCGAGCTGGGCGATGTTGGCGAGCTGGAAGTGCGGCTGGATACCGTTGGCCTGCAGCCGGCGCAGGTGCTCCTCGACCCAGCCCGGCCCGGCCGGGACGGTCATCTCGCGGTAGGCGTCGTAGACCTCGGGGCGCTCGAAGGAGGTGCCGGCGATGTCGTCGTCGGTCATCAGCTCGACGATGTTCATCTGATTGGTGTTGATCGCGATGGTGACCTGGTCGGGCTTGGGGTCGAGTTCGGCGAGCATGTGGCGGGTGTCGTCGGAGAGCCACTTCGCGTCCGCGCCCTCGCCTTCGGGTGCGAACGAGATCGAGCCGCCGACCTGCAGGATCATCTCGGGTACCGCCTCGCGCAGCCGTGCCAGCAACTCGTTGAACTTCGAGAGCCGCTTGGAGCCCTTGCCGTCGAGTTCCCGCACGTGGATGTGCAGCACGGTCGCGCCGGCCTCGTAGCAGTCCACCGCCTTCTGCACGTGCTCGTCCATGGTCAGTGGCAGGTCCTCGGCGAAGTCGTCGATGTCCCACTCCGGGCCGTAGGGGGCGACGGTGATGACCAGCTTCTCCTGGTTCTCCGGGAACAGGGCGTCGTCGTGGAAGTGCATGGTAGTGCTCCGATCAGAGTTGTGGTGGGGTTGGTGAGGGTGGACGGGACGGGGGATGGGTCAGAAGGTGGCGTCGCCGACGATGCCGGCGCGTTCCATCTTGCGTACTGCGGGCCAATAGTCTTGCACCGCATAGTGTTGCGTGGATCGGTTGTCCCAGATGGCGACGCTGTTGGGGGTCCAGCGCCACCGCACCTGGTATTCCGGGATCGCGGCCTGGCTGATCAGGTAGCGCAGCAGATCCCCGGCGCCGGGGGCGTAGTCGATGCCGAAGCGGACGTTGTCGGGGGTGTGATAGTTGACGAAATGGGTGGCGAAGGCGTTGACGAACAGGATCTTCTCCCCGGTTTCCGGATGGGTGCGCACCACCGGGTGCTCGGCGTCGGGGAACCGCTCGTGCAGCGCGTACCGGGCCTCGAGGGGCATGTTCGCACCGAAGCTGGCCTCGATGCTGTGCCGGGCGCGCAGCCCGTCGATCCGGTCCTTCACCGATTGCGGCAGCCGCGTGTAGGCCTGCGCCATGTTCACCCAGACGGTGTCGCCGCCGACCGGTGGGATCTCCACGGCGCGCAGCACCGAACCCATCGGAGGGTTCTGCCGCCACGTGGCGTCGCAGTGGTAGGCGTTTTCGTAGTGCTCCGGCGCGCTGTCGAGGTCCTTGTAGATCCGCACCAGCCCGGGATGGTCGGGGTCGCTGCCAGCCACCGGGTGATCCTCGAGCGGGCCGAACCGCTCCGCCAGCGCGACGTGCTCGGCGCGGGTGAAGTCCTGCCCGCGCAGGAACAGCACCTTGTGACGCAGCAGCAGCGCACGCAGCTCGGCGAACAGGGCGTCGTCGCGCGACACCTCGCCCAGGTCCACGTCGAACAGCTCCGCACCGATCGTGGCGGTCAACGGCTCGACCCGGAACGGGGTCACCGTCCGTGTCCGCCGGGGCATCTCGATCGTGACAGACATTGCGTTGTCTCCTAGAAGAATTGGGGTTCGGTAATGGCGTCGGGTATTCGCCGGGTTCAGAGGGTGAACACCGAGGTGCCGATGCTGGCGCCGGCCTCGAGATCGCGGTGTGCGGTCACCGCGTCGGCCAGCTCGTAGCGCTGGTTGATGTCGATGCGGATCCGGCCGGCGGCGACGTGGCCGAACACCTCGCCGGCCAGTTCGGCCCGCTCGGCCGGGTCGGCGATGTAGTCCGCCAGCGCGGGACGGGTCACGAACAGCGAGCCCTTCACCGCCAGCGACATCGCGTCGATCGGCGGGATCGGTCCGGACGCGGTGCCGAAGCACACCAGCAGGCCGCGGCGGGCCAGCGAGTCGAGCGAGGTCGCGAAGGTGGAGGCGCCGATGCTGTCGAACACCACCGGCAACCCGACCCCGTCGGTGATCTCGCGGACCCGGGCGGGGACGTTCTCGCGGGTGTAGACGATCACGTGTGCACAGCCGTTGGCGCGGGCGATCTCGGCCTTCGCGTCGCTGGACACGGTGCCGATCACGTTTATGCCCAGCAGATTCGCCCATTGGGTGACGATGGAGCCGACCCCGCCTGCGGCGGCGTGCAGCAGCACCGTGTCCCCGGCGTCCAGCGCGGCGATGCGCCGCAGTAGATACGCACTGGTGAGCCCGCGCATGGTCATCGACGCCGCGGTCTCGAACGCGATCCCGTCCGGGAGCGTGATCAGGTGCTCGGCCGGCATCACCCGCTCGGTGCTGTAGGCGCCCAGCGGGCTGCCGGTGTAGGTGACGCGGTCACCCTCCCGCACGTGCGACACACCGGCGCCGACGGCCTCGACCACACCTGCCGCCTCGACGCCCATGCCGGCGGGCAACGCGGCCGGGTAGAGCCCGGTCCGGAAGTAGGTGTCGGCGAAGTTGAGGCCGACCGCACCGTGGCGGATCCGGACCTCGCCCGGGCCGGGTTCCCCGACCTCGGCATTCTCCCACCGCAGGACCTCCGGTCCACCGGTCTCGTAGAAACGAACGGCCTTCGCCACGGTATTCTCCTTCTCGGTCCCGGGCGCTCGCGTCGTGACGACTCGGAGATCCGAAACATTGTGCTGTGGAACAGCTTTTGGATTCGCTCGGGTGGGCCGGTTCGGCTTGTGAGGGCGGTCACCGGGTGGCCCGTGCTGTGATGAACCCAACTCTAGTCGGACCATCCCATGGATACTTATCCTGGCGGGACTCCAAATATTCGCTTCGGGACGCTGCGGCGATCCAGCGGTCTCGCCGGCCCGGGACGTGCATCCCGCCGGGTTCGAGCCGGCTGCATCCCGGATGCGAGGGTGTGTGGTGGTGTGGGACGGTGTCGGTCGATCGAGCCGACCGGGGCGGCGTCGGTGTGCGACAACGGTGCTCATCGGATTCGCGTGGAATGCAGGCGGTGTCGTCCGTGCGCCATCAACCCTGTCCCGATACGAATAGTTTGCTGACCCGATGAGATAAGTACGGTGGGTGCGGTTCGGCTACCGTGGAGTGGCAAGCCGAAGACCCGCATGGGTTCTCGATCGAGTCCCGCACTCCGCGGGCCACGTCTCCAGCACCGGGATCGTCGATGCAGCCGGCCGAGGCGGCCACCTGCCCGACGTGCTCGAAAACACCCGTCGCCACCCCTCAGGAAGATCGATGACCAGGACCATCTATACCGCCGACCACCTCGCCTTTCGTGACACGGTCCGTGACTTCACGCAGCGCCACCTGATTCCGGAGCACGAGCGGATCATCGAGCAGCGGTTCATCGACCGCGAGATCTGGATCGAGGCGGGCAAGCTCGGCCTGCTCGGTCTGGAGGTACCCGAACAGTACGGTGGCAGCGCGGCGGGAGACTACCGGTTCAACGCGGTTGTGGGGGAGGAACTCTCGCGGGTGAGTGCCGCGATCGCGTCGAGTTTCGGCATCCACTACGACATCGTGGCGCCGTATCTGGTGGAGCTGACCACCGAGGAGCAGAAGCAGCGGTGGCTGCCGGGGTTCTGCACCGGTGAACTGGTCGCCGCGATCGCGATGACCGAACCCGCCGCGGGCTCGGACCTGGCCGGGTTGAAGACCACCGCCCGACGCGACGGGGAGGACTGGATCCTCAACGGGTCCAAGACGTTCATCACCAACGGTTACCACGCCGACCTGGTGATCGTGGCGGCGAAGACCAGTCCGGAGAAGAAGGCCAAGGGCATCACCCTGTTCGCGGTCGAGACCGGCACGGCGGGCTTCGAACGGGGCCGCAAGCTGGACAAGGTCGGCCAACCCGAGTCCGACACCGCCGAGTTGTTCTTCACCGACGTCCGGGTCCCGGCGGCGAACGTGATCGGCGAGGTCGACGGCGGGTTCGCGCACATGATGCGAATGCTGCCGCAGGAACGGATCTGCGCGGCGGTGTCGAATCTCGCGCACGCCGAGGCGATCCTGGCCGAGACCCTCGACTATGCCCGGGCGCGCAAGGCGTTCGGCCAGGCGATCGGCTCGTTCCAGTACAACAAGTTCCTCTTCGCCGAACTGGTCACCACGCTCGAGGTGGCGCAGGCGTTCGTCGATCGGTGCGTGCAGGCACACACCGAGGGGCGGCTCACCGCGGTGGACGCCGCGAAGGCCAAGTGGTGGAGCTCGCAGGTGCAGAACCAGATCCTCGACAGTTGCGTCCAGCTGCACGGCGGCTACGGGTTCATGAACGAATACCGGGTCGCGCGGGCGTGGAAGGACGCACGGGTGACCAAGATCTGGGCCGGGTCCAACGAGATCATGAAGGAGATCATCGGACGGGACCTCGGACTGTGAGCATCACCGCGCCGGCCACCCACGCGAGCGAACCCACCGAGTGGCTCGCCCGGCTGACGCGCACCCGGCCCGACGCCGCCGCCCGCATCGCGTGGCTGACCGGGGTGCTCGGCTCCATTCGCTGGGCTCCGGCGCTGTGCGTGCCCCTTCGGCCCCACGCCAGTTCGGAGACGACCACCGACCACGACCCCTTTCTCGAACCACACCGGAGAACCACGGCATGACCAATCTCAGTACCAATCTCGTTGTGTCAGCGCGCAACTACCCCGGCAAGACCGCGTTGCGGTGCGGCGAGGACACGCTCGCGTTCGCCGAGTTCGACGCGGCCGCGGCGCGGGTGGCAACCCTGCTCGAGCGGGCCGGGATCGCACCCGGTGACCGGGTCGCGGTGATGCTGCCCAACACCGCGGCGTTCGCGATCGTGTTCTACGGCATCCTGCGGCGCGGCGCGATCGCGGTGCCGATGAACCCCCTGCTGAAGGCCCGCGAGATCGAGTTCTTCCTGACCAACACCGCCGCGTCGGCGCTGTTCGCGACCCCGGTGTTCGCCGAGCAGGCCCGCGCCGCGTCCGACGCGGCCGACGCCCGGTTGTGGCTGGTCGACGACGACGACCTCGCCCGGCTGACCGCCGACCTGCCGGCGCAGGCCGCGCCGGTGGCGCGGGCGGGTGAGGACACCGCGGTGATCCTGCACACCTCGGGCACCACCGGCAAGCCCAAGGGCGCCGAACTCACCCACGCCGGACTGGCCGGCAACGCAGAGGTGACCGCCCGCACCCTGATCCAGATCGGACCCGACGACGTCGTGATGGGCGCACTGCCGCTGTTCCACGTCTTCGGGCTCACCTGTGGGCTCAACGCCTCGGTCCTCGTGGGTGCCACGCTGACACTGGTGCCGCGGTTCGACCCGCGAGTCGCGCTCGAGGTGATCGCCCGCGACCGGGTCACCGTGTTCGAGGGCGTGCCGACCATGTACGCCGCGATGCTCGGTGTCGCCGGGGAACTCGACGCGGCGGCGACGGCGAGCCTGCGAGTGTGCGTCTCGGGCGGCGCGTCGCTGCCGGTGGCAGTGCTCACCGACTTCGAGCGGACCTTCGACGCGGTGATCCTGGAAGGCTACGGGCTGTCGGAAACCTCCCCGGTCGCCTCGTTCAACCACCCGGACCGCGTCCGTAAGACCGGCTCGATCGGCACCCCGATCGAGGGCGTGCGGATGCGTGTCGTGGACGGCACCGGTGCCGAGGTTCCGGCCGACCAGCCCGGCGAGATCCAGATCGCGGGACCGAACGTGATGAAGGGCTACTGGAACCTGCCCGAGTCGACCGCGGCCGCGATCGACGCGGCCGGCTGGTTCGCCACCGGCGACATCGGCCGCATCGACACCGACGGCTACTTCTACATCGTGGACCGCAAGAAGGACCTGATCATCCGCGGCGGGTTCAACGTCTACCCCCGCGAGGTCGAGGAGGTCGTCTACGAGCACCCTGCCGTGGCGGAGGCCGCGGTGGTCGGCATCCCGCACGCCAGCCTCGGCGAGGAGATCGGCGCCGCGGTCACGCTCAAGCCCGGCGCGAGCGCCGATCCCGCCGAGATCGTCGCATTCGTCAAACAGCGGGTCGCCGCCTACAAGTATCCGCGCCACATCTGGATCCTCGACACCCTGCCGCAGGGGCCGACCGGCAAGATCCTGCGCCGCGACATCACCATCCCGACCTTCGAAAGCAGCAACCGACCATGACCACCACCACCACCAAGCCGGCACACCGCCCCGACGAGCTCGCCGCGCCGCTGGACCTGCTGCTGGCCGGCTCGGCCCGCGGCGTGGCCGGCCGGATGCTGCCCAACCGATCCTGGGCCCGGCTCGCGGGCGGGCTGGCCACCCGCCCGGGCACGCTCGCGCACCGCGGCGGAAACCTGGCCAAGGAACTCGCCGCGGTCGCCGCCGGCCGCGCCGACCGCGCACCCGGCAAGGGCGACAAACGATTCGCCGACCCGGCGTGGCAGAACAACCCCTGGTTGCACCGCAGCATGCAGGCCTACCTCGCCACCGCCGACACCGCCTATGCCCTGCTCGCGGACGCGGGCTTGGACTGGCGGGACACCGAACGGATGCGGTTCGTGCTCGACAACCTCGTCGAGGGCCTCGCGCCGAGCAACAATCCGCTGCTCAACCCGCTCGGGTGGAAGGCGCTCATCGACACCGGCGGCCTGTCCGTGCTGCGCGGGGCGCGCGCGTTCGCCCGCGACATGGCCACCAAGCCGCGGGTTCCGGCGATGATCGAAGACGGCGCCTACACCCTCGGCGAGACCGTCGCGGTCACACCCGGGGCAGTGGTGTTGCGCACCCCGGTGTTCGAGCTGATCCAGTACGCCCCGCAATCCGCGACCGTGCGCGAGGTGCCGCTGCTGATGGTGCCGCCGGTGATCAACAAGTACTACATCACCGACATCGCCCCCGGTCGCAGCATGATCGAGTACTTCGTCGCCCAGGGCCAGCAGGTGTTCGCCATCTCCTGGCGAAACCCCCACGCCGAGCATCGGGACTGGGACCTCGACACCTACGGCGGCGCGATCCTCGAGGCGATGGACGCCGTCCAGGGGATCACCGGCACCGACCGCACGCATCTGCAGGGCAGCTGCTCGGGCGGGATCCTGGCCGCGACGACCGCCGCGTACCTGGCTGCCACCGGCCACGGCGACCGGGTTGCCGGGCTCACCCTGGCGGTGACCGTGCTCGACCAGGCCCAGGCCGGGTTCGCCGCCGCCGCCCTCGACGCACGCACCGCCGAGACCGCGATCGAACGCTCGCAGTCCAGGGGCTTCCTGGACGGGGACGAGCTGGCCGAGGTGTTCGCCTGGCTGCGCCCGACCGACCTGGTGTGGCGCTACTGGGTCAACAACTACCTGCAGGGCCGCCCGCCCGCGCCGTTCGACGTGCTGCATTGGAACGCCGACACCACCCGCATGACCGCCGGCCTGCACCGCGACCTGGTCCGCATCGGCGCTACCAACGCGCTGGCCACCCCCGGCACAATCGACCTGTTGGGCACCCCGATCGACCTCGGAGCGGTCACCGCCGACGCGTACGTGATCGGCGGCATCGCCGACCACATCTCGCCATGGCAGTCCTGCCACCGCAGCGCCGCCCTGCTCGGCGGCGCCGACACCCGGTTCGTGCTCTCCACCAGCGGGCACGTCGCCGCGCTGGTCAACCCACCCGGAAACCCCAAGGCGTCCTTCCGGGTCGGGCCCGTCGACGCGGACACCCCGGAGCAATGGTTCGACCGCGCGACGGTCACCCGCGACTCCTGGTGGCCGGACTACACCACCTGGCTCGCCGCGCGCAGCGGCGCCACCGTCGCCGCACCCACCACGCTCGGCGGCGCCGGCCACTCCCCGCTCGACCCCGCACCCGGCACCTACGTACACCACATCTGACCCACCACGACCTCAGGAAGCGACATCATGACCACCACACTCGACAACCCGAAAGCACTGCTCGACCTGGTCGGGCACGAACTCGGCCGCACCGACTGGCGCGAGATCACCCAGGAGCAGGTGAACCGGTTCGCCGACGCCACCGGCGACCACCAGTGGATCCACACCGACCCCGACCGGGCGGTGGCCGGACCGTTCGGCACCACCATCGCGCACGGCTACCTCACCCTGTCGCTGACGCCGATCGTGCTCGCCGAGGTACTCGCCATCGACCACCTCGGGATGGCAGTGAACTACGGGGTGAACAAGGTCCGATTCCCCGCGCCGGTCCCGGTCGGAGCCGAACTGCGCGCCACCGTCACCCTCACCGCCGCAGTGGAGAAACCCGCCGGCATCGAGGCCGTGTTCACCCTCACCTACGAGATCCGGGGCGGGACGCGGCCGGTGTGCGTCGCCGAGGTCGTCGTCGTCTACCGATGACCGGAGACGCTCGCACCACGCAGCGCACCCTCACCGTGGGCCGGCAACGCATCCGGGTCCACATCCGGCGCGGGTCGGGGGTGCCGCTGGTGCTGTGCAACGGGATCGGCGCCGGGCTCGAGGTGCTCGACCCGTTCGTCGCCGCCCTCGACCCGGCCACCACGATCGTCCGGTTCGACGTCCCCGGCGCCGGCGGGTCGCGGACCTCGTTCGCGCCCTACGGGTTCGGCTACCTCGCGCGGCTGCTGGGACGGGTCCTCGACCGGCTCGGTATCGGCGTGGTGGACGTACTCGGCCTGTCCTGGGGCGGCGCGCTGGCCCAGCAGTTCGCCTTCCAGAACCCGCGCCGGTGCCGGCGACTCGTGCTCGTCGCCACCGCCACCGGGGCGCTCATGGTGCCCGGACATCCCCGGGTGCTCGCCAAGATGCTCACCGGTCGCCGGTTCACCGACCCCGATCACACCGCAGCGATCGCCGGCCAGATCTACGGCGGCACCGCGAGAAACCAGGGCAGCGACATCGCCGCCCTCTTCGACACCCAGACCCACGCCGGATCGACGATCGGTTACCTGCACCAGCTGCTCGCCGGCGCCGTGTGGACCAGCCTGCCGATGCTTCCCCTCATCCGCCAACCCACCCTGATCGTCGCCGGCACCGACGACCCCATCGTTCCGATCGTCAACGCCCACATCCTGCACCGACTGCTACCCCACGCCACCCTGTACCTGCACAACGGCGGACATATCGAACCGATCACCAACGCCGGCAGACTCGCCCCGGTGATCGACGCCTTCCTCCACGAACCCGAACAACGATGATGACGATCACCCACGACCGCCGACGCATGCACTCGCGGCCGCCGCCCGCGCGGGGGACCGTCCCCGCGCTGCCGAACAGCCGTCGGTGCGACACGGTGCACGTGATCATCGGTGTCCCCGGCGGTGATTTCGATCGGCGCCATCCGGGGCGTGTCTCACCGCCCGATCGAGCGTATCTTGAGGTGACATAGGTGTTCTCTCCGGGGCGAGAGGTGGGGCCGGACATGAAGCCGTTGGCCCGCTACGCCGCGATCACAGGGTACGCCGACCTGTGCGCGTCGCTGGGCACGGATCCGACGCCACTGCTGCGCAGCGTCGGGCTCGATCCCGCCGGGTTGGGGCTGCCGGACCGGTGGATCCCCGCCGTCGCGATCGCCCGCCTGCTGGAACGCTCGGCCGCCGCGACCCGCTGCCCCGACTTCGCGCTGCGGCTCGTCGAGCGTCGGCGCTTTGCCAGCCTCGGCCCGGTGAGCCTGGTCATCCGGGAGGAACCCGACGTCCGCAGCGCGCTGAAGTTCCTGATGCGCTATCAGCACATGTACAACGAGGCTTTGCGGCTGCGGTTGGTCGAGGCAGAGGACGTGGCGACGATCCGGGTGGGGCTCGAGCTGGGCGAACCCGCCGACACCCGGCAGGCCACGGAACTGGCGATGGGGGTACTGCACGGGCTGTTACGCGATTTCCGCGGCGGCCGCTGGCAACCCCTGGCGGTCTGCTTCACCCATTTCGCCCCCGAGGACACCAGCGCTCACCTCGAGGCGTTCGGCCCGATGGTCAAGTTCGACCAGGAATTCTCCGGAATCGTACTCTACACAAGCGATCTCGACGCTCCCAACGCCATGTCGGGTCCCTCGATCGGCCCGTATGCGCGCCAATTCCTCGACACCATCGACACCCGGCCCGAGGTGACGCCTGTCACCCGGGTCCGCGAGCTGATCGAACTGCTGCTGCCCACCGGGCGATGCTCGGTCGAGCAGGTCGCCCGCAGCCTCGGGGTCGACCGGCGCACCGTACACCGCCATCTCGCCGAGGCGGGGCAGAACTACACCGCGGTGCTCACCGCCACCCGCGTGGACCTGGCCGAACACCTCGTCGCCGGCCGTCGTTACTCGCTCACCGAGGTCGCCGATCTGCTCGGCTTCTCCTCGGCAAGCAACTTCTCCCGCTGGTTCAGCAACGAATTCGACTGCAGCCCAAGGAAATGGCGCGCTCAACACCGGACGGACACCGCCGTGCGGGCCGGGAACGCGCTGGTATGACACCGGCATCCGCGCGAACGCGGTGTCCCATATCGAATACACCGTGTCCCGATAGGGACAGTATGCCGTGCCGAATCCGGATACCGTGAGGTGCGTCGCAATTCAGGCCCTGCGGGGAGGTCCCCAGCCGGGTCGGTGACCGTGGCCCGTTCGATCGCGGCGACGTTGATCCCGGCGAGCCGGTCACCGCGAAGTGTCCGTAATGCACCGACGTGGAACAGATCTCGGTCACCCACCGAGCCTGACGAACCCGACCCCACGTCGAATACCTCGACCGGGCCGGGATGCCCGGGCCGACATGACGAAGAAGGAGAGTGTGCAGCGTGCTGGATGCTACCGCGGCCGCGGAGTCCGACCGCAGGGATCCCGACCACGACACGTCGGGCGGAGCGGATACGCGGCCGGCTGCGGGGGTGGGGACCGGCCAGGCGGAGTCGGGCGGCCGAGGCGGAGACGGGCGCAGCGGCGGCCGCGGCACCCGGCTCAACGGGAAGGTTGCGCTCGAACGGGCGCGTGCATCGCTGCCCGGATTGGTGTTGTCTGCCGCCGCGGCGGCGGTGGCAGTTGTCGCGGCGCGCCTGTTGGGTGGGATCAGCCCTCTGCTGATCGCGATCCTGCTCGGCGCGGTGGTCGCGAATCTGGGAACGCTGCCGGCGGTCTTCGAACCGGGTGTGACCGTCGCCTCGCGGCGGCTGCTCCGTATCGGAGTCGCGCTGCTGGGTCTGCAACTGCTGCTGCCGAACGTGCTGGCACTGGGGTGGGGGACGCTCGCGGTGGTCACTGCCGTGGTCGGGCTGGGCATCGCCGGGTCGATGGCGCTCGGGAAGTTGCTCGGGATCGGCTGGACGCAACGGCTCCTGATCGCGTGCAGTTTCTCAATCTGCGGTGCCGCGGCCGCGGCCGCGGTCGACGGCGTGGTGAACGCACGTAAGCGGGAACTGGTGACCACCATCGCGCTGGTCGTCGTCTTCGGCACCGTGATGATTCCGGCTCTTCCCGCGGCTGCGGCCGCCCTGGGTCTGGACTCGACCCAGGCGGGAATGTGGGCCGGCGCGGCGATTCACGAGGTGGCGCAGGTGGTCGCGGCCGGCGGCGCGCTCGACGCGGGGTCGTCGGCCGCAGCGGTGGGCGGCGGTGCCCTGGCCATTGCAGTGACGGTCAAGCTGGCCCGGGTGGCGCTGCTGGCGCCGGTGGTCGCGTGGATCGGGGTGGCGTCACGACGCCGCACCGCCACGCCCACGCAGACGCGGCGACCGCCCTTGGTGCCGCTGTTCCTGGTCGGATTCCTCGCCTGCGTGGCGCTGCGGGCCACCGGTGTTCTCGGACCGGGGTGGCTCGACGCCGCGCGACTGACCCAGACCGCGCTGCTCACCGCCGCGATGTTCGCGCTCGGCACCGGGGTCCGGCTGTCCGTGTTGCGCGGTGTCGGGTGGCGGCCCTTCGCTCTCGCCGCCGCCTCGACGATCATTGTCGCCGCGACCGCGCTCACCGGGGTGCTGCTGGTCGGCTAGCCGGTATGTGGGCGCCGACCCGCCAACGACGAAGGCCCCGGCTGCGCGATGCGCCGGCCGGGGCCTTCGGGAGAGCCGATGACGGGAATCGAACCCGCGTATTCAGCTTGGGAAGCTGATGTTCTACCATTGAACTACATCGGCACGCTGGGCTTTTGCCGATTTCTCGGCTCCGTCCACGCTCGTCGCACACTGTAGCAGACTCCGCACGGACGACGTCACATCCACCCCGGAGCGTTCCGTTTCGAGGGGGAGGTTGTTGCGGCAAACGCCGAGTGGAGGCCTCCGGAACCACCCCCTCGTCGCCGGAACCTCCCGCTCGCACCCGCCGCGACAGCGGCGCGTCGCACCCCCACACTGGGAGCATGAAGGCCACGGGGGAGCGGTCCGAGGCGTCCGAGCTGGCTCGGCTGCTGCTGGACGAGGTGGGCGCGGCGACCGGGGGCGTGCAGGCGATGCACCGCAGCATCTCCGACCGGGTGTTCGGGGCGGTCGCACTGGGCGTCGGGACGCCGGCGCTGGCGGTGAAGGCCGCGCACGACGCGATCGCCGACGGGGTCTATTCCGCGATCAGGGGTGCCGCCGCGGCGACGGGGAAGCTGGCCGCGCTCGGGCTCGCGGAGTCCACCGGCGACCGGTTGCCGTCGGAGAGCGTCCGCGGGGCGATGGCGATCGCCGCGGTCGAGGGCCTCATCGGCGACGTCCTCGAGGCCGAGGGCTCACCGCTGGCGCTGCCGATGTCGGTGCGGGTGGACAGCCGGGCCGTGCCGCTCACGACCGAGGGCCTCGCCCGCGCGTTCCCGCCCGCGACGGGCCGCGTGGTGGTGTTCGTCCATGGTCTGATGGAGACCGAGACGACGTGGCGGTTCGGCGGCCGTCGTACCTACGGCGAACGACTCGTCGACGATCTCGGCTGCACGTCCGTGTTCGTCCGCTACAACACGGGCCGGCGCATCTCCGCGAACGGTCGGGAGCTGTCGGCGCTGCTCGACGCGCTCGTGCGGGCGTGGCCGCGCAAGGTCGAGCAGCTCGCGTTGATCGGCCATTCCATGGGTGGGCTCGTCGCGCGCAGCGCCTGCTTCTACGGCACCGAGACCGATGCGGCGTGGACTCATCGTGTGCGCCATGTCGTTTCGCTCGGATCCCCGCATCTGGGGGCGCCGCTCGAGCAGGCGGTGCACTACGCGAGCGCCGCGCTCGTCGCAGTCCCGGAGCTGCGGCCGTTCGGGACGCTGCTGCGACGGCGCAGCGCCGGCATCCGCGACCTGAACCAGGGCGCCGTGGTGGACGAGGACTGGTCCGGTCGCGGCATCGACGACCTGCGCCGCGCCGTGTGCCGGGAGGTGCCCCTGCTCGACGGGGCGATGCACTGCTTCGTGTCGGCGACCCTGACGCGCAGCCCGGCTCATCCGCTGGGGCGGTTGCTCGGGGACGGACTCGTCCTGGTGCCGAGCGCGTCGGGGCACGGCCGGACCCGGCGCATCGGCTTCCGCATGGAGGACGGCATGCACCGGGCGCCGGCGCACCATCTGACGCTGCTCAACGACGACGAGGTCTACCGGCAGCTGCTGATGTGGCTGCGTACCGGCCCCGGAGGGGCTAGACCAGCGGACGGCCCGTCCGGATCCGCCGGCGCAGATCGGCCATGAGCAGCCGGTAGGGGGCTTCGCGCAGCGCCACCGGGAGCCGCGAGTTGACCGCCCCGAGGGTGCGCATGAGCCGGTCGAAGCGGCGCTGGTCGCGCGGGCTCCACGGCAGCCGCATCCGGTCGCGGAACATCGGCGGCAGGAAGCCGGCGGTGAGGAACAGGTTGAGCCGGCCGAACAGCAGCGACATCGGGCGGGGCAGGAACCGCATGGCGGCGATGGCGTAGAGATGGTCGCGCACGACGTCGTCGATGTCGACCTTGGCGAGCGCTTCGTTCCAGTACTCCTCGAACGCCTCGCGGTCGATCGGCCACATGTCGGGCTCGACCTGCAGGGTGGTGCCGAAGGTGGCGCCCTTGCGGTAGTACCACTCGACGGCCTCGGCCGGGATCGGTCCGTAGAGCGCGTGGTGCACGTCCTCGAAGCCGCGGTAGATGCACGCGGCCACCCACAGCTGCAGTTCGGGGTCGAAGGCGTTGTATTCGACCGGGCTCGCCTCGGTGGAGCGGACGTGGCGGTGGGCGGTGTTGACGGCGCGCCGGAAGAGTTGCTTCTCCTCGTCGGTGCCGGTGGCCGCGACCGCCAGGTAGGTGAGGGTGGTGCGGGTGCGTTTGATCGGATGGTCGAACAGCCGGCCGGAGGCGACACGGCTCTCGACGACGCCGTAGCCGACGCCGGGGTGGGACAGCTGCATGATGACGTTCGCCGCGCCGGCCATGAGGCCGAGGCCGTCCATGACGTCGTCGAACTCGGCAGGCTTCTCGAGGGTGGTCACGAGGTCGATCCCTTCGTCCGTCCTATATGTGAACACGACTGTAGTCACATATATGATCGGGGTAAAGAGCTCTCCTGAGAAGATGGACGGATGGTGACAGGACGGCTCTACGGGGGACGCGGGGGAGAACAGCGGCAGGCGGAACGGCGGGCGCAGCTCATCGAGGCCGGGCTCGACATCCTCGGCGGACCCGACGGCGATCACACCCTGTCCGTCCGCGGCGTGTGCAAGCGCACCGGCCTGGCCTCACGCTACTTCTACGAAAACTTCCCCGACCGCGACGAACTCACCGTCGCCGTGTACGACCACGTGATCCAGCGGATCGCCGAGAGCACCCTGCGCGCGGTCACGGAGGCACCGCGCGACGAACGGTCGGTGGTCCGGGCCGGCGTGGAGAACATCGTCCGCGAGGTCGCCGAGGACCCGCGCATGGGCCGGCTGATCTTCTCCGTCAGCCAGGCCAACCCCCAGCTGGTGAGCCGGCGACTCGAGTCGTCGCGCATGTTCGCCGGGCTGGTGACGGCGCAGGCGGTGGACTTCTTCGAGGTGAGCTCGACGCCCCGGCTCGACCTCGCGGCGCACTTCGTCGTCGGCGGCCTCGCACAGGTGCTCACGGCGTGGCTCGAGGGCGACAGCCCGCTGAGCCAGGACGAGGTGATCGAGGCCTGCACCGATTTTCTGCTCACGATGTCGTCGCAGGCCCGCTGACGCGACCGGCGGCGACGGACATCCGGCGCGGCTGACAACCTCGAGCGCTCTCGGAGTCGCCCTGTGCGAGTTGTTAGCCTCTACCTCGTGCTGCTCTCCGATCGCGACATCCGCGCCGAGGTCGCCTCCGGGCGTCTCGGCATCGACCCCTTCGATGCGGCGATGGTGCAGCCGTCGAGCGTGGACGTACGGCTCGACAGCCTGTTCCGCGTCTTCAACAACACCCGCTACACGCACATCGACCCCGCGCAGCGCCAGGACGAGCTCACCTCGCTGGTGCAGGCCCCGCCCGGGGAGCCGTTCGTGCTGCACCCGGGCGAGTTCGTACTCGGCTCGACGATGGAGACGTGCAGCCTGCCCGACGACCTCGCCGGCCGGCTCGAGGGCAAGTCGTCGCTCGGCCGCCTCGGGCTGCTGACCCACTCCACGGCGGGGTTCATCGACCCGGGCTTCAGCGGGCACATCACCCTCGAGCTCTCCAACGTCGCCAACCTGCCGATCACGCTGTGGCCGGGGATGAAGATCGGGCAGTTGTGCCTGTTCCGGCTGACCAGCCCGGCCGAGCACCCCTACGGCAGCGCCGCCGTCGGGTCGAAGTACCAGGGCCAGCGCGGCCCGACGCCGTCGAAGGCGTATCTCAACTTCGTGCGCGAACACCCCGACGCCCGCCCGAGCTGACCGGGCGGTTGTCGCGTCGAAGGGGCGGTTGCTGCGCCGGCCTCTCGGCGTTCGCCGCAACAGGCGCCCCCTCGACACGAGATCCTCCCGTCCAGCCGCCACTTCACAGTCCGGACCGCGATTTCCTGCCAGCGTTCGCACGGTGCCCGGCATAGTGTGAACGGGACAGGGGAGCCGGGTGCGTCCGTCCCGCGAACAGTTCGTCGATGCGGCACTGCGGTGCAGGAGGAGGCGGCCATGTACGGGTGCGAACGGATCGTCCCGGGCGGCGGACGCGGCCTCGGGGGTGTGCGATGACCGCAGCCCCGCATCCGGACGTCGCCGACCTCGTCCTCGCCGGCGGCGGGGTGAAGGGCATCGGCCTCGCCGGTGCCGTCGTGGCTCTGGCCGACGCCGGATACCGGCTCAACCGGGTGTCGGGCACGTCCGCGGGGGCGGTGGTCGGCGCCATCGTCGCGGCCGGATCGAAGGCCGGATGGACGGGCGAGCAGATGCGCGACGCCGTCTTCGGGATCAAGTACCGCAAGTTCCTCGACCCGGGTCCCGTCGAACGGATTCCCCTGCTGGGTCCCGCATTCGGGGTGCTCCGGGGGTCGGGGATCTACCAGGGCGACTACGCGCACGCCTGGATCCGGGACACGCTGAAGGACCTGGGCGTCAGCACCTTCGGGGATCTGCGGATGGAGGACGACGACATCCCGGAGGAGCGACGGTACCGGCTGGTGGTCACCGTCACGGACATCACGCGGGGCCTGCTGGTCCGGCTGCCGTGGGACTACCGGTCGGTCTACGGCCTCGATCCCGACGAGCAGTCGGTGGCCGACGCGGTGCGCGCGTCCATGTCGATCCCGTTCTATTTCCGGCCCGCGACGCTCACCGCCACGTCCGGGTTGACGTCGACACTGGTCGACGGCGGGCTGCTGTCGAACTTCCCGATCGACTCGCTCGACCGGATCGACACCGAGCAACCCCGCTGGCCCACCTTCGGCGTCACCGTGCTGCCGAACCTGCCCGCCGACAACGACAAGGTCCTCCCACCGCTGCGGCTGCTGCGTCCGTTCTCGGCCCTCGGCGACTCCCCGGAGCTGATCGAGGGCATCGTCACCACCGTGCTCGTCGGCCGCGACCAGGCCCACCTCAACCAGCCGTGGGTCAGCGCCCGCACGATCCGGGTCGACTCGACCGAGGTGGGGGTCCTCGACTTCCACCTCGACAAGTCCGAGATCGAGGCACAGTTCGCCAAGGGGTACGAGGCGGCGCAGGGGTTCCTGTCGACCTGGAACTGGGTGGAGTACGTCAAGCGCTACCGTTCCCACGGAAAGAGATGGTGATCCCATGACGGCGCCCGCAGACAGGATCGAATCACTCTTCGCTGCAACGAAGATCGGCGCCCTCGTCACGCTGAAGCGGGACGGGCGGCCGCAGCTCTCCAACATCGTGTACCACTACGACCCCGGCGCCCGGACGTTCTCGGTCTCCATCACCGACGGGCGGGCCAAGACCGCGAACATGCGCCGCGACCCGCGCGTGAGCCTGTATGTCAGCGCCGCCGACGGCTGGGCGTACGCGGTCGCGGAGGGCACCGCCGAACTGTCGCCCGTCGCGAAGGACCCGCACGACGACACCGTCGAGGAACTCGTCGCCCTGTATCGGGCGGTGCAGGGCGAACACCCGGACTGGGACGAGTTCCGGGACGCGATGGTCGCCGACCGCCGGCTCGTGCTGACGATGCGGGTCGAACGGTTCTACGGGATGGCCGGACCGACCGGCTGATCCGGACGAAGGGGGGGAAGGCGATGCCGCGTGCGTCGACAACAGAATTCGCAGCCTCCACTGCGGGGAAGCAGTTCCTCCGCGCCTACGATGCCGTGCTCGCGAAGTGGCCGGCGGACGTCGGCGCAGTGACGGTCGAATCGGAATTCGGCACAACGCATATCAACGTCTGCGGCCGCGAGGACGCGCCGCCGGTCCTCCTGCTGCCCGGAGGGGGAGCGACGTCGACGGTGTGGTTCGCCAACGCCGCCGCGCTCGCCACCCGGTACCGGGTCCTGGCGGTGGATCCGATCGGTGACGTGGGACGGAGTGTCGCGCACGGAAAGCCGATGCGCAGCGTGGACGATCTGCTGTCGTGGCTCGACGGCATCGCGGCGACGCTCGGCCTGTCCTCGTTCCGGCTGGCCGGCCACTCGTACGGGGCGATGATCGCGCTCGCCTACGCGCTCGAACGCCCCGAGCGGATCTCGAACATGGTGTTGCTCGATCCGAATTCGTGCTTCGCCGGGATGCGCGCACAGTACCTCGCCCGCGCGATCCCCCTGCTGCTCCGGCCGAGCGACCACCGCCAGCGCAGCTTCCTCGCGTGGGAGACCGGCGGCCGGCCCCTCGACGCGGACTGGCTGAACCTCGCCGCCCAGGGCGCCGAGCACTTCCCGACGGCGAAGCTGGTCGTCCCGAAACGCCCCGCACGTCCCACCCTCGCCGGGCTCGCGGTCGACACGACGGTGATTCTCGCGGCCGGCAGCAAGATCCACGACAGCGCGCGGGTGGCGGCCGCGGTCGCGGCGACGAGCTCGCGGCTGCGGCCGGTGATCGTCGAGGGAGCAACGCACCACACGATGCCCATGGTCCCGGCCGCGGAGGTGAATTCCACCCTTCTCGGCGCGCTCGGCTGACCACCTGTTCCCGCACGGTCTCGTTCAGTGGGAACGGCGATGTGCGGCATGTCACAAGCCCCTACGTTCGGTCGGTAACAGGCCGTGCGCATCGACGTCCGTCCTGAAATCGACTGTGCGCGCGAGCGCTTCGAGGAAGGGGCGAGATGCCGGTCGCAACGGGCAGGTTTTCCATCCGGCGGTGGACGGCCGCCCTCGGGACGTGCGCGGTGCTGGTGGCCGCGTGCGGCTCCGAGGTGTCCGAGCACTCGGGTGTCACCGACCCGACGATCCCCCTGCGCTACGCGACGGTCTTCGGCGCGTCCTCCTTCGACCCGCACAAGACCAAGATCACCAGTGACGCCACGATGCTCAACCTGGTCTACGACCGGCTCGTGCACCGCGACGTCGACGCGCAACCCGTCCCCGGCCTGGCCGAATCGTGGGAGCTGACGGACGAGTCCCTCACCCTGCATCTGCGCGAGGGGGTGAGCTTCGCCGACGGTTCCCCCGTGGACGCGGCCGCCGTCCGGGCCAACCTGAACCGCGCCCTCGAACCGGACTCGGTGACCGCACCGATGCTCGCCGGGGTCACCGGCATCACGACCCCCGACGATCGCACCGTCGTGCTCGCGCTGGACCGGCCCGGCGCCCAGCTCGTCCTCGCGCTGTCCGACCTGGCCGGGATGATCGTCGACCCCGACGCATTCGGAACCCCGGAGAAGAACGCCGCGCTGGCGCTCACCCCGGCCGGTGCCGGCCGCTACACGGTCACCCGCGCGCAGCCGGGCGCCGAGTACGAGTTCGCCGCGCGGCCCGGCTACTGGGATCCCGACGCGGTCCGCACCGACAGCGTGGTGTGGACCGTGATGACCGATCCGCAGGCCCGGCTCAACGCCGTGTCCTCCGGAGACCTGGACGCCGCCATCACCACGCCACTGACCATCGATGCCGCCGAGCAGCAGGGCCTTCGGGTCGAGACGGCGCTGCGGCTCGACCACATGGCCATCAACCTCAACCGGTCGCGTGGGGAGTTCGGCAAGCCGGAGGTGCGGCAGGCGCTGGCGTACGCGATCGACCGGCAGTCCATCGCCGACACCGCGATGGAGGGCCACGCCGAGGCCGCGACGCAGAACTTCCCGAAGGACTACTTCGCCTACGAGCCCGACCTGGCCGGAGCCTACCCGTACGACCCCGACAGGGCGCGGGAGCTCCTGGCACAGGCGGGACTGCCGAACGGGTTCTCCTTCACTGCGATCCTGCTCAACCTGCCCGAGAACGTGCAGGTGGCCCAGATCGTGCAGCAACAGCTCGCCGAGGTCGGCATCGACATGCAGTTGAAGCCGATGCCGCCGTCCGAAGCCTCCCCGACGTTCAACCGCGGGGACGCCGACGCCGTCGTCACCACCTTCACCGGCCGGTCCGATCCCGCCCTGCTGTTCTCCTCGCTGTACGGGGCGGAGTCTCGGCAGAACCCGTCCCGCAGCACGGCCCCCGGATTCCAGGAGGCCTTGGATGCGGCCAACCGCGAGTCCGATCCGCAGGCGCGCGCCGGCAAGCTCGGCGACGTGTCGAAGCTGGTCAGCGACAACGCGCTCGCGATCCCGCTGGTGTTCTTCGAGCTCGGCTCCACCCTGACCGATCAGGTCGTGGGCTACGAACCCACCCTGCTCGTCGACGAGTGGCGCGGCGTCGGCGTCACCGCCCCGTGAACCCCTCGACGACCCGAACCCCCCGAGGAATCTGATGTTTCACAGATCGATGAAGGCCGCCCTGTCCGTGCTCGCCGTCGCCGTCGCGGTGGCCGGGTGCGGCAGTTCCGCGGCGACGGACGCCGCGCAGACCGTCGACCCGAACGCGACGTTGCGCTATGCCACCACCTACGGTGCGTCGTCGTTCGACCCGCACAAGACGAGGATCACCAGCGACTCGATCATGCTCAACCTGGTCTACGACCGGTTGGTGCACCGTGATCGGGACGCGAATCCGATTCCCGGGCTGGCCGAATCGTGGGAGTTCGCCGACGACGGGTCCACCCTGACGCTGCGCCTGCGGCAGGACGTGACGTTCTCCGACGGCACCCCGTTCGACGCCTCCGCGGTGGTGGCCAACCTCGAACGGGCGATGCAGCCCGACTCGATCACCGCCGCCATGCTCGCCGGCGTCGCCGCCGTCGAGGCCCCCGACCCGCAGACCGTGGTCCTGCGACTCGACGGCCCGGGCGGGCAACTCGTGCTCACCCTCTCCGATCTGCCCGGAATGATGGTCAACCCCAACGCGTTCGGCACCCCCGACAAGGACGCCGCCCTGGTGCTGACCCCCGCCGGCACCGGACGCTACACCGTCGCGCACGCACAGCCCGGTGCGCAGTACGAGTTCGTCGCCCGGGACGGCTACTGGGATCCGGAGGCGGTGCAGGCCCGCGCCTTCGAGTGGATCGTGATGACCGATCCGCAGACCCGGGTGAGCGCGGTGGCCTCCGGTCAGCTCGACGCCGCGATCGCCACCCCGCTGTCCGTCGACCCGGCCGAACAACAGGGCCTCGAGTCGCACGTGCAGACCACCCTCAACAACTACGTGCTCAACCTCAACCGGACCCGCAGCGAGTTCGGGAACCTCGAAGTGCGGCAGGCACTCGCCCACGCCGTCGACCGGGAGGCCGTCGTCGAGACCGCACTCGAAGGTCACGGCGAGGCCGCCAGCCAGAACTTCCCCTCCGGGTACTTCGCGCACAACGCCGCCCTCGACGGCCAGTACGCGTTCGACCCCGAACGCGCGAAGGCCCTGCTCGCACAGGCCGGTGTGCCGAACGGATTCTCGTTCGTCGCCGGCGCGTCGAACCTGCCGGAGAACCAGCTCATCGCGCAGATCATGCAGGAACAGCTGGCGCGGGTGGGGATCACGATGGAGATCCGGTCGATGACGCCGACCGACCTCAATCCCGCATTCAACCGCGGCGAGCTCGACGCCATCCTCACCACCCTGACCGGTCGCGCCGAACCGTCGCTGCTGCTGACCTCGTACTACGGGCAGGACTCGCCGCAGAACCCGTCGCACGACGATATCCCCGGCTTCCGGGCGGCGATGGAAGCAGCCAACCGGGCCACCGATCCCGGCGAACGTGCCGCCCTGCTCGGGGAGGTGAACGCGGTGGTGATGGATCACGCCGCGATGTTGCCCGTCGCGTTCGCCGATTTGGGTGCGATCACCTCCGGCACCGTCGTCGGCTACGAGCCGAGCCGGGTGCTCGACGAGTGGCGCGGCGTCGGGGTGGCCGCGCCGTAACACCCGTCTTCCTCCCACCCCGCGTCCCGTCTCCATCCCACGCCGAGAATCGGAGAACATCATGGCCCGTCGTACGAGACTCGCCCTGGGCGCCGCGCTGGCCGTCGCGCTCCTCGCCGGGTGCGGGTCCGCCGGCACCGCGACGTCGGACGCCGTCGATCCCCAGGCGACGCTGCGGTACGCCACCACCTACGGGGCGTCGTCCTTCGATCCGCACAAGACCCGGGTCGCGCAGGACAACATCATGCTGACCCAGGTGTACGACCGGCTGGTGCACCGCGACCGGGACGCGAACCCGATTCCGGGACTGGCCGAGTCGTGGGAGTTCTCCGACGACGGCCGCACCCTCACCTTCCACCTGCGGGAGGGACTGCAGTTCCAGGACGGCACCCCGCTGGACGCACAGGCGGTCAAGGCCAACCTCGAACGCGCCCAGGAGCCGGACTCGATCACCACGACGATGCTCGCTCCGGTCGAGGCGATCGAGACCCCCGACCCCACCACGGTGGTGCTGCGGTTGACCGGACCCGGCACACAACTCGTCCTGACCCTGTCCGATCTGCCCGGAATGATGGTCAGCCCGAATGCGTTCGGCACGCCGGAGAAGGACGCCGCCCTGGTGCTGCGACCCGTCGGCGCCGGCCGGTACATCGTCGCCGACGCCCAGCCCGGCGCATCGTACGACTTCGTGGCCTGGGACGGCTACTGGGATCCGGAGTCGGTGACCGCCGGACGCTTCGAGTGGGAGGTCGTCACCGACCCACAGACCCGCATCAACGCGATGGCGTCGGGCGAACTCGACATCGCGATGGCCACGCCGCTCTCGATCGACCCCGCCGCCGCACAGGGCCTGGACTCGCAGGTGCAGACCAGCCTGAACCACTACGTCCTGCACTTCAACCGCACCCGAAGCGAATTCGGGAATGTCGACGTGCGCCGGGCGCTGAGCACCGCGATCGACCGGCAGGCTCTTGTCGACTCGGCCCTCGAAGGTCACGGCGAGGCGGCCAGCCAGAACTTCCCGCAGGGCTACTTCGCCTACAACCCGGAACTGGCCGACCGCTACGCCTACGAGGAGCGGGCCGCCCGCGAGACGCTCGCGGCCGCCGGCCTGCCCGACGGGTTCACGTTCACCGCCGGGGTGATGAACCTGCCCGAGAACGAGCGGATCGCGCAGATCGTCCAGCAGCAGCTCGACGCGATCGGGGTCACCATGCAGATCCGCCTGCTCAGCCCGGCCGAGATGTCACCGGTCTTCAACCGGGGGGAGCTCGACGCCGTGCTCACCACCTTCTCCGGACGCGCCGATCCGTCGCTGCTGCTGGCCACCTACTTCGCCCCGGATTCGCCGCAGAACCCGTCGCACGACGTCACTCCCGGCTTCGCGGAGGCCCTGGCCGCCGCGAACGCCGAACCGGACCAGCAGACCCGGGGACGGCTCATCGGCGACGTCTCCGCCACGGTCGTGGACCAGGCACTGATGATCCCCCTGGCCTTCGCCGACCTCGGCGCCACCCTCACCGACCGGGTCGTCGGATACCAGCCGTACCGCGCATTGGACGAATGGGGAGGGATCGGCCTCACGGCCGCCGAATGACCGCTGCGGCAGCGCCCCGAGCGACACCTCGAGAGATGTAAAGGACCGGCAGGATGCTTCGATTGATCGGCCAACGGCTGCTCGCGGTGCTACCGCTGCTGCTGATCGCCACCGCCATCACGTTCGGCCTGATATTCCTGATCCCGGGCGATCCCGCCCATCGGATCGCCGGGGAGAGCGCGACACCGCAGCAGATCGAGGCGGTGCGCGTGGATCTCGGCCTCGATCAGCCCGTCGTCGTGCAGTATCTCGACTTCCTCGGCGGTCTGGCGCGAGGTGACCTGGGGACGAGCTTCACCTATCAGGCCCCCGTGCTCGAGATGATCGTCGACCGGCTGCCGGTGACCGTGTCGTTGACCCTCGTGTCGGTGCTGGTCGCGCTGGCAGTGGGTATTCCGGCCGGCATCATCGGCGGCAGCCGCCCCGGCAGCTGGCAGGACCGGACCACCAGCCTCGGGTCCACGCTGGGCGTCGCGACACCGAACTTCGTGCTCGGTCTCATCCTGGTGCTGGTGTTCTCCCTGCAGTTGAAGGCACTCCCCGCGACCGGGTACACACCGCTCGCAAAGGGGCTGTGGCCGTGGCTCAGCCACCTGCTGCTCCCGGCGATCGCGCTGGGACTGGCTGCCGCGGCCGAGATCGCCCGCCAGTTGCGCAGTTCCATGATCGACGTGATGCAGCAGGACTACGTCCGCACCGCCACGGCCAAGGGGCTCGGGCGACGTGCCGTCCTGTGGAAGCACGCCCTCAAGAATGCGTTCATCCCCACCGCGACGGTGCTCGGCATGCAGATCGCCTTCCTGCTCGGCGGCACGGCGGTCATCGAGTCGGTGTTCGGGCTCAAGGGACTCGGGGACTTCGCCGTGCAGGCGGTGCTGTCCGGCGACCTGCCCGCCATCCAGGGCGTGGTGATCTTCGGTGTCTTCGCGACGGTCGTGATGAGCCTGCTCGTCGACATCTCGTACGGCTACCTCAACCCCCGGACCAGGAGCGCCGCATGAGCGAAACCATCACGCCGCCGAAGACCGTCGAGGATGCGTCCCCGGTTGTCGTCGAATCCCCGCGCCGCCGGTTCCTGCGCCGGTTCCGTGGCCGCCGCGCAGCCGTCGCGGCGGCCGTGTTCCTGACGCTGATCACGGTGCTGGGTCTCGCCGCGCCGCTGATCGCGCCGCACGATCCGCTGGTGCAGGAACTGACGGCGCGCCGGCTGCCGCCGCTGAGCGAGGGCTATCTGCTCGGCACGGACAACCTCGGCCGGGACACGCTGTCGCGGTTGCTCTACGGCGCGCGGGTCGCCGTCTCGGCCGCGGCGATCTCGGTGTCGGTGGGGCTGGCGTTCGGCGTGATCCCCGCGCTGACGGCGGGGTTTCTCGGCGGCCGCTGGGACGCGCTGCTGTCCCGGATCGCCGACGCCTTCCTCAGCTTCCCGCCGCTGCTGCTGGCGATGGCGATCGTCGGCGTCATGGGGCCGAATCTCACCAACGCGATGATTGCCATCGGAATCGTCTTCGGGCCCAGGTTCTTCCGCGTGGTGCGCGGCGCGGTGATCGCGGTGCGGGAGAACACCTTCGTCGAGGCGTCCCGCAGCATCGGCACCCCGACCGCGTGGATCGTGCGCAAGCACATTCTTCCGCACACCCTGTCCCCGCTGATCGTGCAGGTCAGTCTCGCCTGCGGCTTCGCCATGCTCGCCGAATCCTCGCTGAGTTTCCTCGGCCTCGGGGTCCAGCCGCCCGACCCGAGTTGGGGGCGGATGCTCGCCGAGGGACGCGAGGCCTGGAACTACACCGCCTGGCCCGTCCTGATTCCCGCCGTCGCCATCGTCCTTGCCGTGCTGGCCTGCAACACCCTCGGTGACGGCATCCGCGATTCGGTGGGCCGCGAGAACCGGAGCGAACGATGATCGAACCACTGCTGAGTGTCCACGGCCTCGGCGTCGAGTTCGCCACCGCGTCCGGCTGGACGCCGGTCCTGCAGGACGTGTCCTTCGACGTCGCGGCCGGCGAACTGGTCGGGCTGGTCGGGGAGTCGGGCTCCGGCAAGTCCGTCACGTGTTCCTCGGTGCTGCGGCTGCTGCCGCCCCGGCAGTCCCGAACGGTCGCCGGCAGCATCCGGTTCCAGGGACGGGACCTGCTGACCATGCCTGCTCGCGAACTGGAGTCCGTGCGCGGAAACGACATCGCCATGATCTTTCAGGAGCCGATGACCAGCCTGAACCCGGTGTTCACGGTCGGTGACCAGATCACCGAGGTGGTGCGCCGGCACCGCCGCATGAGCCGGAAGGACGCCACGGCCCGGGCCGTGGAGGTACTCGACCTCGTCGGAATCCCGAATGCCGCACGCCGGGTCCGGCAGTATCCGCACGAGTTCTCCGGGGGCATGAGGCAGCGGGTGATGATCGCGATGGCCCTGGCGTGCGAGCCGAAACTGCTCGTCGCCGACGAACCCACCACCGCGCTCGACGTCACCATCCAGGCACAGGTGCTCGATCTGATCCGCGAGATGGCCGGACGATTCGGCATGGGGGTGCTGTTCGTGACCCACGACCTCGGCGTGGTCGCCGACCTGTGCACGGAGGTGGTGGTGATGTATGCGGGACAGGTGATCGAACGGGCCCGCACCGAGGCGCTCTACGCGGCGCCCCGGCATCCGTACACCGAGGGCCTGCTGCGATCGGTGCCCGACATCGGCGGCCGGACGGACCTGCACACCATCCCCGGCTCACCACCGCCGCCCGGCTCGATCCCCGTCGGCTGCCGGTTCGCACCGCGCTGCGCGCACCGGGCCGACGAGTGCGCGGTCGACGTGCCGCTGCGGCCGGTCGGCGACGACCGCGTATCGCGCTGCGCGCGGGTGACCGATCTGATCCTGGAGGGAACCTCATGACTGTGGACGTCGTCGAATCGGCCGCGAGCGCACCGCTGCTCAGCGTGCGGGGCCTGCGGGTCGAGTTCCCCGTCCGGGGCCGGATGTCGCGTAAGAAGCGGACGATCCGCGCGGTGGACGGGGTCGGCTTCGACATCCGGCCCGGCGAGACCTTCGCCCTGGTCGGGGAATCCGGATCCGGAAAATCCACCACCGCCCGCGGCATCCTGCGGCTGGTCGACGTCGCCGCCGGCTCGGTGGTCCTCGACGGCGTCGACCTCACCACGCTGAACCGGTCGGAACTGCGGGATGCGCGGCGCAACATGCAGATGGTGTTCCAGGACCCGTACTCCTCGCTGGATCCGTCGCGCACGGTCGGGGACGCCATCGCCGAACCGCTCGAGGTGCACACCGACCTGGACGCCGAGGCTCGGCGTCGGAAGGTGCGCCGCCTGCTCGAACAGGTGGGGTTGCGGCCTGAGCACGCCGAGCGCTACCCCTACGAGTTCTCCGGCGGCCAGCGTCAGCGCATCGCCATCGCCCGGGCCATCGCGGTGGAGCCGAGGCTGGTGATCGCCGACGAGGCGGTGAGTGCCCTCGACGTGTCCACCCAGAACCAGGTCATCGCGCTGCTCGAGGAGTTGTCCGCCGAGTTGGGCATCGCATATCTGTTCATCGCCCACGACCTGGCCGTGGTCCGGCACATCGCCCACACCACGGCGGTGATGTACCTGGGCCGGATCGTGGAGTGGGGGCCGTCGGAACGGCTGTTCACCGAGCCCGCCCATCCGTACACGCAGGCGCTGCTGTCCGCGGTGCCCGTCCCGGACCCCGTGCGGCAACGCACCCGCGTACGGATCCGGCTCGACGGCGAGCTGCCCGACCCGGCGAATCCCCCGGCCGGATGTGCGTTCAGCTCCCGCTGCCCGCAGGTGATGCCGGTGTGCCGGGAACGCCGACCGGAGACCACCGAGGTGCCCGGCGGCGGGCAGGTGGCCTGCCACCTCGCGTGACGCGTTCGCCGGTGCGACGATCACGCGGCCGGCGAACCCCGGAACTCTCTTCCTCCACCTCGATCCAGCCGGTTCAGTGGAACGTGCCGACGTGCTCTGCCTGGTGCAGCGCCCAGGCGGCGTTGACCAGTCCGATGTGGCTGAACGCCTGGGGGAAATTGCCCAGCTGTTCCCCGGTGGCGGAGTCGATCTCCTCGGCGAGCAATCCCACGTCGTTGACGTAGCCCACCGCGCGTTCGAAGACCTCGGCACCTTCGTCGGTGCGACCGGCCAGGGCGAGGGCCTGGGCGAGCCAGAAGGTGCACAGCAGGAAGGTCCCCTCCTGGCCCTCGAGGCCGTCCACCCCCGCCGTGGTGTGGTAGCGGTGAACCAGGCCGCGGGCGTCGGTGAGCCGCTCGCGGACGGCATCGATCGTGGACAGCACCCGCGGGTCGTCCGGGGGAAGGAAACCGACGATCGGCAGCAGCAAGGCGGTGGCGTCGAGGTTCGATGCGCCGAAGGACTGCGTGAACGAACCGAGGGCCTCGTTCCACCCCTGCGTGAGCACCGCATCTCGGATCTCCTGGGCAGCGGCCGTCCATGCCTCGACATGGCCGTCGGCGTGGAGCCAGTCGGCCAGGGCGACAGCACGGTCGAGGGCCACCCAGCACATGACCTTGGAGTGCACGAAGTGCCGCGGCTCGCCGCGGACCTCCCAGATGCCGTTGTCGGGTTGGCGCCAGCGTGCCGCGGCGGCGTCGGCGAGGCCCACCAGGAAGTTTCGAGTCGGACTGTCGAGCGAGCCGACCTGGTCACGGAGCTGGGCGGCGGCGTCGAGCAATTCGCCGTAGGTGTCGAGCTGGGGCTGGGTCCAGGCACCGTTCCCCACTCGGACGGGCTTGCTGCCACGCCAGCCGGAGAGGTGCGGAAGGGTCCGCTCCGACAGGTCGTGCTCCCCGCCGATGCCGAACATGATCTGGAGGGGGCGGTTGGTGTAGGAGCAGGCAGCGGCAGTGGCCATGAAATCGAAGAACTCGTGTGCCTCGTCCGGACAGGCAGCGACCCACAACGCTTGCATGGTCATGCTGGCGTCGCGCACCCAGGAGTAGCGATAGTCCCAGTTGCGCGCACCGCCGACCTGCTCTGGAAGCGAGGTGGTGACTGCCGCCACGATCGCGCCGGTGGGCTGGTAGCTCAAGGCCTGCAGCACCCGTCCCGAGTGGTGGACCAGGTCGCGCGCGCGGCCCTGGTAGGCCTGGTGCTGCGCCGACCAGTCCTGCCAGCCGGTCGTCGTGTCGTCGACCGCTGCCCTGACGGCGGCTCCGGGATGCACCGGCGGGACGGGTGCGCCGAGTGCCGCGTGCTGCAGCGCGAAGTACGCGCTCTCCCCGGCGTGCAGGTCGAACTGGGCCCGGGCTGCGCCGCCGCCGACCTCGAGGGGCACCGTGCTCGACAGGGTCAACCGGCTCGCCCCACCGGCGGCCGTGATCCCGCCGTCGACGGCGGTCAGTACCGGCGCGACGAGACCGTACTCCGGACGAGGCCGGAACAGCAGCTCCGCGCTGACGCTGCCGCGGGTGCAGCTGACGGTCCGGGCCAGCATGTGCGGCGCATGCTCCCCCAGGCGATGGGGGTCCTGCGCATCCCCGAGGATCAGGGCATCGCGCAGCTCGAGGGTCCCTCCGCCGGTATGGAAGAGCGTGCGAAGAACCATGCTGCCCTCGACGTACTCGCGCCGAACCCGGAATTCGCCGGCCGGCCGGATCGACCAGTGCCCGGCGTTGTCGTCGAGGATCGCGGCGAAGATCGAGGGGCTGTCGAAGCGGGGCATACACAGCCAGTCGATCGAACCGTCGGACGACACCAGTGCGGCCGAGTGCCGATCCGAGAGCAGTGCGTAGTCGCCGATGGGCAGCGAACTCATGCCGGTGCCGGCCCGGTCGTCGCCGTCGGTGCGTCGCGGGTCTCCCGGTCGGCGGGGTCACCGGCTGCGAGGGCGGTGTCCACCACGATCTCCGAGTGCAGCGTCCGGTGCACCGGACAGCGGTCGGCGATGTCGAGCAGACGCTGCCGCTGTTGCTCGTCGAGAACACCGGCGAGGTGGATCACGCGTTCGATCTTGTCGAGCCGCCCGGTCCGGGTCTCGCAGTCCTCGCAGTCCGCGGCGTGGATCCGGCTGTGACGCAGGGAAACCGTCACGTTCTCCAGGGGCCATTGCTTGCGGTCGGCGTACATGCGCAGCGTCATCGACGTGCAGGCGCCGAGGGAGGCGAGCAGCAGGTCGTACGGCGAAGGCCCGGTGTCGTCGCCCACCGGTGTGGGCTCATCGGCGGTGATCAGGTGCCGGCCGAGGGTGATGCGCTGCCCGAACCGGGTGGCTCCGTTCCCGGTGACCTCGACGACGCCTTCGGCCGAGGCCGGCGCGGTGGGCGCCTGGGCCGCAGTGTTCTCGTCGAGGTACCTGCTCGCCCATGTCGCCAGCAGCGAGGCGGCGAACCGGGCGTCGGACTGCCGGGAGAGCAGGTGGTCGGCGCCGTCGAGGGAGAGGAAGGACTTGGGGTGGCGGGCGGCCGCGAAGATCTGTCGGGCGTTGTCGATGCCGACCGTGTCGTCGGTGGGGGAGTGCATCACCAGCAGTGCGGTACCGGGCCGGTGGATCCGCTCGGTCCCGGCCGGGGCACCGATCGTGATCACGGCTCGCGTCTCGGGCACGTGCTCGCTCGCCGCGAGGACGGCCGTGCCGCCGCGGGAGTGGCCGATCAGGATGCTGGGAGCGGCATGGTGGGTACGCAGGAAATCCGCCGCACGCACGAGGTCGGCGACATCGGGACCGGAGGTGGTGCCGGCACAGTCCCCGCCGGACCCACCGCGACCGGCGAAGTCGAAGCGCAGGACGGCGATGTCGTGCTCGGTGAGGACCTCCGAGATCCGCGCCGCCGCCGGTACGTCCTCGCTGGAGGGGAAGCAGTGCGCGAACAGTGCGAACGCGCGCGGCGTGCCCTCCGGCAGGTCCAGCCGGCCCGCCAGTTCCGTAGCGCCGGAGCCGGCGAAGTGGAGTCTCTCGCTATGCATGCTGCCGCTCCCTTTCACCCTCTCGCCCGAGGCTATCTCGTCCTCGGGAAACCCGGTGAGAACCGCGGAAGATCCGCACCCGCAGGGGTGATCACGGCGTCTCGCCCGGTGCGCCGGGCCGCGGATCAGTACAGCGGGCCGCCGCCGAATGCGGCCCGATGCGAATCCGGTTGATTGCCTTCGACGTCGACGACCCCGTAGTCGAGGGCGGTCTCGGCGGTGATCAGGGTGCGCCCGCTGCGCTCGTTCACCTTCGGATCGTTCGCCAGCGCGACGATCACGCGGCCGACGAACTCCGGGGTCTCGGCGTTGGCGAGGGAGAAGCCCTCGAAGTTGTCGATGCCGCGGGCGAGCATCGCCTCGTTCTTCACCAGTCCCGGCCACAGCGACAGGGCGGTGACGCCGGTGCCGGCGAGATCGACGGCCATGTCGGCGGCCATCTTGTCGAGGCCGGCCTTCGAGACGCCGTACAGCACCGAGTGCAGGTAGCCGCGGGTGCCGAACGACGAGATGTTGACGATCATCCCGCTGCCGCGCGGCACCATCAGCTGCGCGGCGTCGACGGAGGCCACGTAGTGGGCGCGCAGTCCGACGCCGACGAGACTGTCCCAATCGCTGATCGGGCGTTTCCAGAACGGCTCGGAGAAGCCCGCGAACCCGGGCGGGCTCGCCCACACGTTGTTCACCAGCAGGTCCAGCCGGCCGCCCTGCTCGTCGGCGATGCGCCGGAACAGTGCCCGGATCTGCTCGTCGTCGGTGTGGTCGCACTGCACCGCGATGCCGAGCCCGCCGCGTTCGGTGACAGTCGCGGCGGTCCGGTCCAGGGGGCTGTCGGTGCCGACCGGGCCCCGCGCGGTGACGTAGACGGTCCAGCCGTCGGAGCCGAGGGCGCATGCGATGCCCTTGCCGACGCTGCGGCTCGCGCCGGTGACGAGGGCGACCCTGCGTTCGGTCATGTCAGAACACCACTTTCACGTCGTCGGTCAGGGCCCGTTCGATGGACCAGTGGACGCGCACGTGGCACCGGGCGATCTTCCACCTGCCGTCTTCGAACGCATAGTCGTCGTCGTAGTCGAGTGCGCTCACCCGCTCCGTGCGGGCACGCAGGTCGACCTGCCGGAACCGCAGCGTCCAGGCGCCGGTGGCGGTGCCGTCGCCGGTGAGTTCGATGCTGGGGTGCATGCCGTGGTGCATGTCGAGCACGATGTACCGGTCGTCGACGCGTTCGAGGGCGATGCGGGCGTAAACGTCGACGAGAGCGTCGGCGTCGTCGAAGCTGCCGAGGGCGGGGCCGTAACAGATGTCGGCGCCCGTCGCGACGAAACAGTCGCGCATGGCCTTCGGGTCCTTGGCGTCGCACGCGCGGAAATACCGGTGCTTGAGCATCCGGATCTCCTCGAGCGCTTCGAGGCGGGCCAGTCGCTCTTCGACGGTCATGGCGTCGTCCTTCCGTCCTGCGGATACAGCGGCGAGCGGACCGTAGCGCCGGGGGGCTCCTCTCGGCATCGGTCGTCCCGGTGATCGGACCGTGGCGTCATCCTGTCATAGAACTTGTTGCAGAAATATCGACGCAACACCTTCCGTGGCGGTACACACGTGTGCAGAATGCTCGGCATGCCGATGCGCACCGCCCGACTGCTCACCGCGGCCCTGACGATGCTGCTCATGCCCCTCGTCGCAGGTCCCGTCGCGGCCGCCGCTCCGACAGGGTCCGTGTCAGGCACGGGCGACGCCGGGTTCTACCTCCCGCCCGACCCGCTGCCCGACGGTGCGGCCGGCGACGTCCTGCGCGCCGAACCGGCCGTCGCGCCGGCGCTCGACGCCACCGCCACCCGCGTGATGTACCGCAGCGAGAACGCCACGGGCGGCCCGACCGCCGTCACCGGCACGGTGTTCGTGCCGTCGCAACCCTGGGCCGGTGACGGCCCGCGCCCGACGATCGTCCTCGGCCCGGGCACGCAGGGCATGGGCGATCAGTGCGCGCCGTCGAAGTTGACCCATCACGCCCAGGAGTACGAATACCTGCACATCGTGCCGCTGCTCGCGCGGGGCTACGCCGTCGCGATGACCGACTACGAGGGCCTCGGCACGCCCGGTGTGCATCCCTACCTGAACCGCGTCTCGCAGGGGCACGCCATGCTCGACATGGCCCGTGCCGCCCTGCGGCTGACCGACCGCGGCATCGACGAGGGCACCCGCATCGGCTTCTGGGGCTACTCACAGGGCGGCATGTCGTCGGCGGCGGCCGCGGAGCTGGCGGACACCTACGCTCCCGAGCTGCCCGTCGTCGCCGCGGTCGCGGGTTCACCGCCGGCGTCGCTCGCCGATCTCGCCGTCGCCGGCGACGGCTCGCTGCTCTCCGGCGGAATCGGCTGGGTGGTCAACGGATTCGCCGCCGCCTATCCGCAGTTGCGGGAGGAACTGCTGAGTGTGTTCAATCCCGCCGGACGCGACATCCTCGCGCGCGCCGAGACGTACTGCATCTACGACGCGCCGCGCATGAATCCGTTCTTCCCGACGACCTGGTACACGGTCGACGGCCGGCCCATCGCCGAGCACCTGGCCGCCGAACCGTGGGCGTCGCTGGTGCACGAGCAGCAGCTCGGCAACATCGCCCCCGCCATCCCGACGTTCGTCGCGCAGAACACGACCGACGACTTCGTCCAGGTGAGCGGCGTCGACACCATGGTCGGGAAGTGGTGCGCGGGAGGAACATCCGTCACCTATCGCCGCTACGGCATCCCGCCGGTGCTCACCGGGACGGGTGCGGGTCACGGGATCGGCCTGATCCCGGCCGCCGTGGAAGGCCTGGACTGGATGGACCGGCGGTTCGCGGGCGCGCCCGACGAGAACACCTGCACCGGCTGACGGCCGCCGGCCGACCGCGGTGACATGATGCGGTCGACGACCGCGGTGACATGATGCGGTCGACGACCGCGGTGGCATGATGCGGTCGACGACCGCGGCACCGGGAGGACCTCGTGATCGACGAATCGGAGATGACGCACCTGCGGCGGTGTGTGGAACTGGCGCGGGAGGCGCTGGACGCCGGCGACGAGCCGTTCGGCTCGGTGCTGGTGTCGGCCGACGGCACGAGCCTCGCCGAGGACCGCAACCGCGTCGCGGGCGGGGACCGGACCCGGCACCCCGAGTTCGAACTGGCCCGCTGGGCCGCCGCGCACATGGGCGAAGCCGAGCGCGCCAGCGCGACGGTGTACACGTCCGGCGAGCACTGCCCGATGTGCGCGGCCGCGCACGGATGGGTGGGGCTGGGCCGCGTCGTGTACGTGGCGTCCTCGGCGCAACTGGTCGGCTGGCTGGAAGAGCTGGGCGTGCCGCCGGCGCCCGTCCGGGCCCTGCCGATCCAGGAGGTTGCGCCCGGGGTGACCGTCGAGGGGCCGGTACCGGAACTCCTCGACGAGGTGCGTGCCCTGCATCGTCGGTGTCACGGACACGCGGTGTGACTGTTCCGTGACACGCTGGGTCACGGCCGGGTGACAGCCAATCGATGTTGATCACGGGTTGTGTTCGACTGCGGCGCTTTGCAGTTCCTGTACCCGTACCTGGGTCGACCATTGAACCGGTCGGGCTGGTCAACGGTCGAAAGGAACGCCCATGAAGGGCTCGAAGCTCGGACGCGCAGCGGTCGCCCTCGCGGCGCCGCTCGCATTGATGACGGGCCTCGCGCCCACGGCATCGGCAGTGGACCCCTACCCGTACGGCAGCTGGAGCGTGAGCGTGCGGGAGCACACGATCACGGTCAAGTTCATCTACTACCGCGCCCCCGAGGCGGACTACCCGCACTACTGCAACGCGGTGATCGACGAGATTCCCCTGGTGAAGAGCGCGAAGATTTACTACGCCGACTACGAAACCGTGAAGTTCGACAACGTGCCCGACGGCGACTACACGGTCGACGCGGACTGCCAGGACGACGACCACGTGTACCGGAGCGTCGGTTCGATCGACGTCTCGATCCCCGGCCCGGCGCAGACACGGTTCGTCGGCAGCCACCACTTCTCCTTCGGCTGAGTCCTGACCGCTCGCCGGGGCGGGAGGAGTCATAGACAACGGCGGCTCGACTCCACGGGGGTCGGGCCGCCGTTGCCGCTGTCCGGCGTCCCGAAGTCCCTCGCGTGGTCGATCGGACGGCGCTCAGCCCCGCAGGAAGTCCGCGACTAGTTCGTTGAACTCCGCGGCCCGCTCGATCTGCGTCCAGTGCCCGCAACGAGCGAAGACGTGCAGGTCCGCGTCCTGCAGCAGGTGCAGCATGGTCCACGAGACCTCCGGCGGCACGACCTTGTCCTCCCGTCCGTGAATCAGGAGCGAGGGCGTGCGGATCGACCGCACTTGCTCCTCGGTGATACCGAGCTCGTTGCCTTTGTGCCGGGGGTCGAGGAACATCGCGCGGTAGGCGTCGAAGGTTTCCAGGCTCGCCTGGTAGCGAATGCGGACCAGCTCGTCGGTGATGATGGACGGGTTCACCGCAAAGTAGTCGAGCAGCAGTGCCCGCATGTTCTCCAGGGAGGGTGCATAGGCGCGCAGGGCCTTCAGCCCGTCGGTCACGGTCATCCCGACGCCGGGCGAGCCCATGAGGACCATTCGGGAAATCCGTTCCGGATGGCGTTCGGCGAGGTCGAGCGCCATCCGTCCGCCCAGCGAGTTGCCGACCAGCGACACCCGATCGAGCTCCAGCACGTCGAGCAGGCCGAGGATGTGGTCGCTCCAGGTGCGAAGTGAGTAGACGATGTCCCCGGGACGCGAGGTAGCCCCGTATCCCACGGTGTCCGGTGCGATCACTCGGAAGTGCTCGGCAAGCCCGGGAATGGTGTGTTGCCAGTTCGCCCAGCCCGACACTCCGGGGCCGGATCCATGAAGCAGCACAACGGGATCGCCGCTGCCGGCCTCGAGGTAGAACGTGTCGATCGGTCCGGCGGTGACACCGGGCACGGCGACTCGGCGGCCCTGGGCGAGGTCGGTGGTGGTCATCGTGGTTCCTGTCCCGCCCGGCCACCGGCACCGCCGGCGTAGGCTTCGTCGGGCTTGCCGGAGAACACGGCGAAGCACTTGTTGGAGTTGAATACGTCGGTGGTGACGAGTGTCGACCAGGTCAGTGGCAGCCCGAGTTCGTGCATCGCGCCCAGCAGGCAGTACCAGTTGAGCATCTCGTGTTGGCCGGACTCGACGATCTCGGTGCCGCTCACCGCACGCCAGGTGTCGACGTCCCCGTGCACGAAAGCGTCGTAGAGCCGCTCGTCGACCGGGGTGTCCGGACGGAGATGCCAGAGCTTGTCGGTGAGGAAGGCATGCGACCAGCTCGACGAGGCCACCAGGGCGACCCGCTTGTCGGTCGCGGCGAACGCGCGCGCTACGGCGGCGCCGAGATCGAAGCAACGGTTCGGGGTCGGGCCGACCGGGTCGAGCTGTTCGTCGGCGATGTCGGCGAATCGAGCGAGGCCGCCCTTGCGGGCAATCGCATGCTGGCCATAGCAATTGACGGTGATCGGCACGATCGGATAGGGAAGCTTCGATCCCGCGTTCTCGTAGTCGAGAAAGATCTGTGTGTTGAGGATGGCGTGCGGGAAATGGGCCTCGGCGCGCTTGCGATACGAGTATGCCATGTCGAAGCCGTTCTCGATCAAGGCATTTGCCAGGCTCCGCGCGGCCTGCGGGTCGCCGTGCAGGGTGATCGTGAAGTCGTCGGGTAGTCCCCAGGCATTGGGGCTGCCGCGCTCGTTCATCACCTCGAACGCCGGGACCTCGAGGTCGTCGTAGGCCAGCACGCAGAACGGCGGCACGACCTCTTCGCGGAAGTTCTCGTACTGGTCGTCACCCCATACCACCACGAGGTCCGGTTCGAACTCGTCGAGTGCGGCCCTGCACCGGGCGAGGTGGTCGACCAGCTCGGCACGATGCGCGGCTGCGGCGGCCGTGCCGCCGTCGTCGTCCCATTCGCGGCGCATCCGGGCCGGCCAGTTCGCCGGATCCTTCAGGTCTTCCGGGATGTCCGGGTCGGTCAGGGTCCACCGCAGTAGCCCTGCCATGTGCTCGTCGGTGCCGGCGAGCAAGGGATAGTGAGTGATCCCCAACCCGAGGAATTCTGCCATGACTCCTCCTCATGCATTCGGCATCGCTGCCGAGACAAACCTTACGGAATCATGTATGCACAATTCAAGGGATGGAGCACAATTGTCGGCAACTATTCCGGCGCGACCGGCGAACGAGTGGGATCCACCGCCCGCACCAGGTCCTGACGGTGCAGTCCCAGGCACTTGTCCAGCGCCTCGCGGTCACCGTCGCGGATGGCGGCCACGATCTCGACGTGCACGGCGATGCTGTGCCGGTACATCTCCTCGTGGTCGGGCAGCAGTTCGACGCGCGTGGCCGCACCGCCGATGATCGCGGCGATCGCCTCGTACATGCCCGCCAGCACGGGGATCCGGGCGGCTCGCGCGATCGCCAGATGCAGCCTCAGGTTTGCATCCAGGAAGTCGCGCGGCGTGCCCGCCGACCGCATCGACTCCAGTGCCCATTCCATGTCGCGGATGTCCGTCGGGCCCGCCCGCTCTACGGCAACCCTGGTCAGGACGTCCTCCAAGTGCATGCGGGCCTCGAACAGATCCAGTGGATCCGTTCCTGTTCCGGAGAACCACAGGTCGAGCGCTCCGAGCCGGACCTGTGGCGGCCGGCTCGCAACGAACACCCCGCCGCCGGGCCCGGGCTTGACCACCACGAGCCCGCGGTCGCGCAAGATCCTCAACGCCTCGTTGATCACGGTCGGGCTGACCCTGAAACGCTCCATGAGGTCCGTACGTCGGCCGAGGGAGGTCCCCACCGGGGTGTGCGCGGCGAGCAGCTCGTTCTCCACTTCGACGGCGACCTGTTGTGCCCGCGAGAGCGACCGCTGGGCCTGCTTCTTTCCGGGGCCGTCCGCTGTCCGCGAGTGAGTCCTAGTCGATGACGTCATCAGGTTCGACCTCTTCCCAGGGCTGTGAACTGCGTATATGCCGGAGACGCCGGCGCAGGGCCGTAGTCCGACCTCAATCGTATCTGCAGGATTGGCGAGATTCGCGCGCTGTGAGCCCCCGGGTGTGGGGTGTAGCGGGCGTGCCGGCGCGGGAAGGTGGACCAACGTAATCATCTTGAATCCTGTAGTCATGATTTGTTACGGTTTCGATCACCCCGTCGGAACATCGACCCCGCGGGCGTCGTCGAGGGAGCCAGCATGAGCACGCACGTGAACGGCAACGCCGGATCTCCGCTTCCTCTCGGGGCGATCGACGTCCACACCCACGCGATCGGCACCCGGCTTCCGGACTTGTCCGGCCGACCGGGACGCTGGCCGTCCATCGAACTCCTCGATCCCCGACGCGCCCAGCTCCTGCTCGGCGGTCGCCCCTACCGCGAGATCGACCACCGGTGCTGGTCCGCCCAGCGCCGACTCGTCGACATGGACGCCGAGGGGATTGCAGCACAGGTCGTCTCGCCCATTCCTGTCACGTTGTGTCACGACCAGCCCGCCGACGGTGCACGGATCCTGGCTGTGGCGCAGAACGATGCCCTCGCCGCACTGGTCGCCGAGGCACCGGGGCGGCTGTACGCCCTCGGCGCCGTTCCCTTGCAGGACCCCGACGCCGCGGTCGCCGAGCTCTCCCGCTGCATCGACGAACTGGGTTTCCTCGGTGTCGAAATCGGTACTCGCGTCGGCACGCGAGAGCTGGCCGACCCCGCATTCGACGAGTTCTTCGCTGCTGCGGCCGAGCGCTCGGCACTGGTGCTGGTGCACCCGGTGGACACGACGCTGGACCCGCGGCTGTCGATGTTGGGCCTGGAGTTCGGGCTGGGGATGCCCATGGAGACAACGACCGCCGCGGCGGCGCTGCTCACGGGGCGGACCCGCACTCCGGGCGTGCGCCTGTGCCTGGCCCACGGCGGCGGCGCCCTACCTGCGATCTTGCCCCGGCTCGACCGAGGCGCCGTTCTTTCCGGCACGCCCGGACCGGCGCCGAGCGAGCGGGCCCGGGACCTGTGGTGCGATTCCCTCACCTACGACGCGGCGGCACTCGGCCAGGCTGTCGCCCGATTCGGCGGCGAGCACGTCCTGCTGGGCACCGACTACCCCTTCGCTGCACGCGAGACACCGCCCGGAGCCGTCCTCGGCGCCTGCTCCGACGAGCTCGCGGCCGCGATCCGCCGCGACAACGCCGCCGAGCTCATTGCCACGGTTCGCCCGCTCACCGGACCGGCAAACGCCCGCTGACGACGAACTCCCACTGACCCGTAACCAGCGGGCAGGAGCGGCGGCAGTGGGGGGGCGGAGCTGAAGGACCGTGGAGCGGCCGTCGACGAGCGTCCGTGGCCGAGGTGGCTGTTCCACCGGGGCACTCAGGTGCAGGGGCCGGGTGTGGTGCGAGTCGGGGTTGCCGTGCCGCTGTCAGGTCTGGCAGAACCTGCACGCCACCGCGACCACTCCCGGTACCGACCCTCGTTTCATCCGGATATCCGGGTGCAGAGCGGCCACACTCCATCCCAGCACCGAGGAAAGCTCCGTCTCGGCGAGGCCGGCACTACGTACTGCTGTCCGGCGATCCATCCCCTGTCTCGCGTAGGCATACCTGTGCTCGTTCGCAACCACGCACCATCACAATGTGCTTCGGTCCCGGCGCCTGCGACGGAACCAGGACTCGCTCAGGGATGTTCGTGTACCCCGGGGCAGGTGCAGCCCCGGGGTACGCGACTCAGGGCCGTAATTCGGGGAACTGGTCGTCGCGCCATTCACCGGCACCGGCGACGCCGGATTCTTCGCGGCCACGCAGTTCCACGCGGCGGATCTTGCCGGAGATGGTCTTCGGCAGGTCGGCGAACTCCAGGCGGCGTACGCGCTGGTACGGCGCGAGGTTCTCGCGGGCGTGCCGCAGGATGGCCAGTGCCGTCGCCCGCGTCGGCTCGTGACCCGGCGCTAGGCTGACATAGGCCTTGGGCACGGCCAGCCGGACTTCGTCGGGGGCCGGCACGACCGCGGCCTCGGCGACCGCCGGATGCTCGATCAGCACGCTTTCCAGCTCGAACGGCGAGATCTTGTAGTCACTGGCCTTGAACACGTCGTCCGTGCGCCCGACGTAGAAGATGTAGCCGTCCGCGTCCCGGGAAGCGACGTCGCCGGTGTGGTAGAAGCCTCCTGCCATCGCCTCGGCGTTGCGTTCGGGATCGCCCAGGTAGCCGGTCATCAGGCTTATCGGCCGCGCTGTCAGATCGACGCAGAGCTCGCCCTCTCCGACACCGTCGACCCGCGCGCCGGTCACCGGATCGACCAGCACGACCGGAACACCGGGCAACGGCAGACCCATCGATCCGGGCTTGACCGGCATGCCGGGTACGTTCCCGACAGCCAATGGCAGCTCGGTCTGGCCGAACCCGTCGCGGACCGTCAATCCCCATTGCCGCCGCACTTGATCCATGACTTCGGGGTTCAGCGGTTCTCCCGCGGAAAGCAGCTCACGCAGCTGCGCGGGGCCGCCGGAGAGGTCGGCGTTGATCAGCATTCGCCACACCGTCGGTGGGGCACAGAACGTGGTCACGCCGGCCCGGCGGATCTGTTCGAGCAACGTGGCGGCATCGAAGCGGGAATAGTTGTAGACGAAGATCGTCGCTTCGGCGATCCACGGGGCGAAGAAGCAACTCCAGGCGTGCTTCGCCCAGCCCGGCGAGCTGATGTTCAGGTGTACGTCCCCGGGTGCGGCTCCGACCCAGAACGAGGTTGCGAGGTGCCCGAGGGGGTAGGACACCTGCGTGTGCTCGACGAGTTTGGGCCGGCTCGTGGTGCCGGAGGTGAAGTACAGCAGCTGGGGGTCGTGCGGAGCGGTGCCGGGGTGCGTTGCACGGGGAACGTCCAGCGCGTATGCGTCGGCGAAGCTCACCCAGCCGGCAGGTGCCTCATGCGCGTCGCCGACCACGAAACGCGTGTACTTGCCCTCGATCTCGTCGAACTTGGTGGTGTCGGCGATGTTGGCGATGACGTGCCGGGCACCGCCCCGGTCGATGCGATCGGCCAGATCCACCGGGCCGAGCGCGGTGGTCGTGGGCATGATGACCGCACCGAGCTTCATGACCGCGAGCATGGCCTCCCAGAGTTCGACCTGGTTGTTCAGCATGAGGACGACTCTGTCTGCCCGGGCCACTCCGTGGGCGGCCAGATGGGCGGCGACCTGATCGGACCGGCGTGCGAGTTCGTCGAAGGTGTACTTCGCCTCGGCGCCGTTCTCTTCCACGATCCACAGGGCCACCCGGTCGTTGCCCCGTGCGATCGCATCGAACCAGTCCACGGCCCAGTTGAACCGCTCCCCGAGATCCGGCCAGGTGAACTCGTCGACCGCCTTGCGGTAGTCGCGGCCGAGATCCTGGAGCAGATCGCGTGCCGACCGGTAGAGCTCGGTTGCCCGGCCGTGGGTCGAAAGTTGTTCAGGATCAGATGTACCCGAGACACGGGATGTGTCGTCGACGTGGGATACGCCGGTCATGGCTCACCTTTCCGGGTCTGCACCCTGGATGTGGGATCGGTCGGTCTGTGGCGCGGCGACGTGTCAGCCCATGCTGCTGCCGCCGTTCACACTGATCACCTGTCCGGTAACGAAGCCGGATTCCGGGCGAAGGAGATAGGCGACGGCCCCGGCGACTTCGTCGGGAACAGCGGGGCGGCCCATCGGAATGAGTCGCACCGCGTCCTCGACGACCGGCCGTAGAACGTCGGGGAGGCGGTCTCCTTCGATCGCGGCGGCCAGCTCCGCGGTCAGGGTGTAGGCCGGCGCGACGGTGTTCACGGTGATGCCTGCGGGTGCGAACTCGCGCGCCAATCCGACGGCGAACGCGTGCACCCCGCCTTTGGCGGCGTTGTAGACCGCGTGGGCGGTGAGGCCGTTGCGCACGGACTCGGCGCCGATGTTGACGATGCGTCCTCCGCCGTTGTCGACGAGATGGGGGAGCAACGCCATGCTGGCCCGCAGCGTGGTCCACAGGTTGTTGTCGATGGTCGACTTCAGCGTCTGCTCGGTATGCTGGAGCGTCGGCGCGATGACGCCCCCGCCGGCGTTGTTGACGAGTCCGTACACCGGGCCGAAAGTCTCCGTGGCCGCGGTGAGCATCGCGTCCGCGGCGCCCGGGAGCGCCAGATCACCGACGAATCCCGCGGGCTCGGGAACGCCGGGGGGTGCGCTCAGCGCCCCGAGCCCGCGATGGAGTTCGTCCTCGTCACGGGCAGCGACGAGCAACGACGCGCCGTCGGCGAGCAACCTGCGGGTGATCGCGAGACCGATGCCGGTCGCTCCTCCCGTGACGATCACGGTGCGGCCCCGCAACGGTGCCCCGTCCAGTTCGGCGTTCACAGGATGATCGCGACGTCGGACACCTGGCGCAGGCTTCCCATGCGCAGCACGCACCGCTTCGACGCGATCCGCAGGTGCCCGTCGACGACGCGCAGTCGATAGTGGTAGCGGCCGGCGTAGGTGTAGGAGCGTTCGCCGCGGAAGCGCCAGACGACGAACTCGGCGACCACCGGAAGCTCGGCCGCACCGTCGGTGCCGTCGACGACCGGGCGCAGCCGCACGTTGGACACCTGGTGGCTGGTGGCCGAGTGCGGGTATTCCCGGTGTGCCCGGCGGGAATTGAGTCGCTCCACGCGGCAGGACAGACGCAGGTGGTCGTCGTCGACGAGCACCAGGTCCCGGGCCGGGTCGGCGTCGGGGGTGTCGTTGCAGGGCACGACGTAGCGGCAGTCGTCGGTGTAGAGGGTGATCCAGGTGTCGAGGTCCCAGTCGTCGAGCAGTTCGGCCTCGAGGTAGAGCAGGTCCTCGACTCGGCTGCGGGTGACCTGACGAAGGTCGTCGACCTGCGGGGACGGCGCCGGCGCGGCCTTCGGAGTCTCGGGTGCGGTGGTGGTCATCGGGCCTCTCCGATCATCTGCTCGTTCCAGCGTCGCCAGAAGGCACGCATCTGCTCTTCGTCGTTGGCCTCGGGCATGCGCGCCATGCCGCGTGAGATGTCGTTCCACTCCACTCCGCCGCTGTGGAAGCCTTGCTGGCAGGACTCGAGGGCTTCGATGTCGTCCGGGGTGGCGAAGCCACCGGGGCCCAGGAAGGTGAGGAAGCTGTCGAGACGGCGCTGCCGCAGCTGGGGTTGCTCCTGACTCGGAGCGAGCTCCCAGGCGGTGATCTCCATCCGGTCCGCGGAGACAGGCATGAACGTGCGTACGGTAACTGCCATGATGTCGTTGATCACCAGGTTCGGGTAGATCAACAGGTTGCGGTTGACGTCGGCCATGCGCGAGGCGCGCTCTTCGCCGTGCTTGGCCACGAGTTCGGCGCGCAGCCGGCCGATCTCCTCGCGCGCGCCCTCACCGAACAGTGGCTCCCACTTCGCCACCGGTCGGCCCCACGGTGCGGTGTATTCGAGTACCGCGTGCCCGTTGCCCAGGGCCTTCGCCGTGCCCTGGACCCCACCCGCGAGGTCGGTGCCCAGCGCTACCAGGTACTTGAAGTAGGTGTCGTGGGTGCTGACCGCGTGGTAGCCGTCGATGCTGTTCTCCGCCAGGAGTTTCCAGTTGGCATTGATCGCGTACTCGTTGGTTCCGGAGATGATTTCCGCGTCCTCGACCGCGTCGACGACGAGGTCGAGGTACTCCGTGGCGCCCGCCAGGTAGTCGACCAGGGGCACGATGTCGGGATCGTAGGAGAGGAAGACGAAGCCGCGGTAGCTGTCGACCTTGGCGGCGGGCCGGAGCCCGAGTTTGCCGAAGTCGAGGTCGTCGCCGTACGCCTGGCGGTCCGGGATGCCCACCAGTTCGCCGTCGGTGTTGAACGACCAGGCATGGTAGAAGCACGAGAAGATCTTCGCGTTGCCACGTTCGGCGCGGCAGACCATTGCGCCGCGGTGGGTGCAGGTGTTGTGGAAGACGTTCACCTGCCCCGATCGTCCGCGGACCATGAAAACCTGGCGTCCGCCGACGGGGCGGCGCACGTAGTCGCCCTTCTTGCGGATTTCCGACTCGTGGCCGACGTAGAGCCAGCTGTGCGCGAAGACCCGCTCGAGTTCCATCGCATGGACCTCCGGTGAGGTCATGGTGGAGCGGTGGACACGGAAGCTGTGTGCTTCACGATCGTCCTCGACGAACGGTCCGTGGGGTGTCGGTAGTTGGGTCGTCGGGTCGTCTGTGACGGTCATCGGTGCCTCTCTGGGATTGGGCCGAGGTTGGTGCGGGAGGGGATCCGAGGGGCCGGATCGGTGCAGTCGGGCGGTCGCTAGAACCGGATGACACCGCGGATGTTGGTGCCGGCACGCATGTCGTCGTATCCCTGGTTGATGTCGTCGAGGGCGTACTCGGTGGTGATCAACTCGTCGAGCTTCAGGTAGCCGGCCTGGTAGAGGTCGAGCAGCTTGGGGATGTCTGCGCGCGGGCTCGACGAGCCGAACAGCGAACCCTTGATCTTCTTCTCGTAGAGGATCAATTCGAGGATCGGTACCGGGATGCCGACGGCGGCGGCGTTGCCGAGCGCGGTGACGACGACCGTGCCCTGCTTGCGAATACCGGCGAATGCCTGCGCGATGTGGTCGCCGGTGATGACGCCGACGGTGACGATCGCGACGTCGGCGCCCTGGCCGTTGGTGAAGCTCTTCGCGATCTCGATGGCCTCCTCGACGGTGGCGACCGCGTGCGTGGCACCCAGAGAGAGCGCCGTGTCCCGCTTGAAGGCGACGGGGTCGACCACGATCACCCGTGCCGCACCGGCATGCACGGCACCCTGGACGGCGTTCGCGCCGATGCCGCCGACACCGAGGATCAGCACGGTGTCGCCGGGTTGCACCTTGCCGGTGTTGACCGCCGAGCCCCAGCCGGTCCCGACTGCGCAGCCGAGCAGGCACGCCTTTTCCAGCGGGGTGTCCGCCGGGACTTTGATGGCGGAGTCGACGGCGACCGTCGTGTATTCGGAGAAGGTGGAGATGCCGAGTGCCTGGGCGACGGGGGTGCCGTCCTCGAGCTGCAGTCGGAAGCTCGTCGGGTCGTCCCAGCGCGAGCCGACCAGGACGTTGGCGCCGAGGTCGCAGAGGTTCTGGTGCCCGGTGGAGCACCAGCGGCATTTTCCGCAGGCCGGCAGGAACGAGAAGATGACCTTGTCTCCCGGTTCGAAGCCGGAGGTGTTCGGGCCGACCGACTCGACGATGCCGGCGCCCTCGTGTCCACCGCAGACCGGGTAGACGGCGACGGGGAGGTCACCGGTGGCCATGTGGTCGTCGGAGTGGCACAGCCCTGAGGCGACCATCCTGACTCGGATCTCGTTCTGTCGGGGTTCGTCGACGACGAGGTCGACGATTTCGAACTTGCCAGGGGCTTGGCGGAGAACGGCGCCGCGGCTTTTCATGAGGACTCCTCGGGTGTGGGTCGGTGAGACGGGTTCTGCTCAGGCCTGCGCGGCCGAGGCGTCGAGATAGATGGTCTTGAGGACCTGGTAGCTGTGCAGGGCCTCGGGTCCGAGTTCACGGCCGATGCCGCTGGCCTTGATTCCGCCGAAGGGGGCGACGGGGTCGTTGACGTAGGCGTTGATGCCGATGCTGCCGGTGCGCACCCGGCGGGCGACGGCCTCGCCGCGCTCCGGGTCTGTGGTCCAGACGCTGCCGCCCAGGCCGTAGTCCGAGGCGTTGGCGATGGCAACCGCCTCGTCCTCGTCGGTGTACGGGATCACCGACAGGACCGGCCCGAAGATCTCCTCCTGGGCGATGGTGTGGTTGTTGTCGACCTCGGCGAACACGGTCGGCTGCACGTACCAGCCGTGGTCGAGGCCCGCCGGCCGGCCGCCGCCGGCGGTCAGCCGGGCCCCTTCGGCCTTCCCCTTGGCGATGTAGGACTCGACCCGATCGCGCTGCCGTGCGGACACCAGCGGACCGATCTGAGTGGTCTCGGCCAGAGGATCACCGATCCGCAGGGAGGACACGAGCCCGCTGACGGTGTCGACGACCTCGGCGTATCGCGATCGGGGGGCCAGTACGCGGGTCGAGAGCCAGCAGATCTGACCGTTGTTGAGAAGTGTCGAGGCGAAGAAGCTCTCGATCGTCGAGGCCAGGTCGGCGTCGTCGAGGACGATCGCGGCGGACTTGCCGCCGAGCTCGAGGGTCACCGGGCGCAGCAGGCGCCCGCATGTCTCGGCGATCGTCCGGCCGGCCGCCGTCGATCCGGTGAACGAGACCTTGTCCACCTGCGGATGGGCTACCAGGTAGGCCCCGATCTCGCCTCCACCGGGCACGACGTTCAGTACGCCTGCCGGCAGCTGTGCCTCGGCGGCTGCCTCGGCCATCAGCATGGCGTCGAGGACCGTCTCTGGAGCAGGTTTGAGCACGACCGTGCATCCGGCGGCGAGGGCGGGGGCGAGCTTGAGGAACGTGATTCCCTGCGGGACGTTCCACGGGACGATCGCGCCGACCACGCCGATCGGCTCACGGATCACGCGCGCCTTCCCGCCGAGCATGCCCTGCCGGGTCTCCTCCTGGGGGGTGTCGGCGACCAGGCCGGAGTAGTAGCGCAGCAGCAGGGCCGGGAACCCGCCCTCGAACTGCTGAGCGAGCCAGATCGGCATACCGTTCTGCGAGCTCACGCGGGTCGCGGTTTCGGGGGCGCGCTTCTCCAGTGCCACGGCGAAACGCTCGAGCGCCTCGCGGCGGCGCGCCGGATCCCAGCGGGACCAGCCCCGAGGGTCGTCGAATGCCCGGCGGGCGGCGGCGACGGCGTCGTCGATGTCCCGTTCGCTCGCTTCCGGGACGCTGCCGAGGCGTTCCTCGGTGGCCGCGGCCCGCACCTCGACGGTGCGCGACGATGACGGGTCGGCCCAGCTTCCGTCGATGTAGAACTGCTGATAGTCGGTCGTGCCGGTGAGTGCGGTCATGGGGTGCGGCTCCTTTGTAGCGCGGTCCCGGAAATGGGGTGAGGAAAGGGGGTGGCCCCGCAGGTGGGGTCCGGCGCCGGGTCAGCCGTTGGAATCGGGCACGACTACTCGGGCGCCCTCGCACGCGGCGTTGACGATGAGTTGGCATGACAACCGGGAGCGCTCGTCGACATCCTCGGCGTACTCGAGCAGGTCGCGTTCTTCGTCGGTGGCCGCGTCGAACAGCTCGGCGTACTCGGGGTCGACGTGTACGTGGCAGGTCGCGCAGGAGCAGCTGCCGCCGCACTCGGCGACGATGCCGGGCAGGTTGTTGCGAACCGACCCGTCCATGATGCTCTGTCCCACTGGGACATCGACGATGTGGGCGGTTCCGTCGGGGACGAGATAGGTGATCTTGGGCATGGTATTCCTCGGATCGTGCAGGTGGGGTGGTACGTCGCAGGCCGGCGCGATGGCGTCAGTGGACGGCGTCGCGCAGGGCGACACCGGGATCGGCCAGTCGGCCGGGATCGACAGGTGTGCCGGCGCCGATCCACTTCTTTCCGGCCATGAATTCCGGTGCGGCATTGGCGGACTCGACCGCGAGGGGGATTCCGTCGCGTAGGTGGAAGAGAGCGAAGCGCCCCGACTCGGGGTTCCCGCGGCAGACGATGTCGGCCCCAGGTCGCACGACGCCGGCGATCTTCAGCTTCAGGTCGAACTGGTCGGACCAGAACCACGGCGTCTCGGGCTGCGGCGACGGTGTGCCGAGGATCGCGGCTACCGCCTGCCGGGATTGTTCGGTCGCGCTCGGGATGCTCTCGAGTCGCCCGATGCTGTCGAGTCCGGGCACACGCCGGCAGGTCACGTCGCCGATGGCGAGGATCGCGGGATCGCTTGTGCGAGCGAACTCGTCGACGACGATGCCACCGGCCGGGCCGCGCTCCAGGTCGCAGGCTGCGGCCAACTCGTCGCACGGCAGGGCGCCGATCCCGATCAGCGCTGCGGTGCAGTCGATCGTCTCCCCGTCGTCGAGGACGACGCGTTGCACCTGCCCCTCGGTGCCCTCGAGCCCGACGACCCCGACACCGGTCCGCACGACCGTGCCCTGTGCGGTGTGCCGCGCGGTGAGGATCGTCGACAGTTCGGGGCTCGCGACCCGGGCCAGGACCCGGTCCTCGCGTTCGAGGATCACCGCGTCTGCGCCGGCGGAGCGAACGACTGCCGCCACTTCGAGGCCGATGTAGCCGCCGCCGATGATGGCGAGGGTGCGGCCTTCCGTGACCCACTTGCGCAGGGCTCGGGCGTCGCCGAGGGTGCGAAGCGCGCCGACCCCGGCCAGCTCCGCTCCCGCGACCGGCAGGGGGCGGGGGCGGGAGCCAGTGGCGAGGACCAGCACGTCGTACCCGATCCGCTCGCCGGAGGCCGTGACGACCCGGCCGGACCCGCGGTCGATTTCGGTGACCTGTTCACCGAGACGCACCGTGACCTCCTGCTCGCGGTAGAACTCCGGGGGGCGCAGCCACTGCTCGAGGTCACCCTCGGCGAACTTCTTCGACAGCGGCGGCCGGTGGTACGGGTAGTCGAGTTCCTCACCGAGCATCGTGATCTTGCCGGTGTGCCCCTCCTGCCGGAGCAGGCCCACGAGTGAGGCCGCGGCATGCCCGGCACCGACGACCACCACACCCCGGGCGGCGCCGGGGGGAGCGGTGGTCACGCGAGCTCCAACCGGACCGGCAGGCTCTTCAGCCCGCCGACAAAGTTGGTCTGGGTCACCTTGCGTTCCCCGGTGATCTCGATCGAGCGGATGCGCGGCAGCAACTCCTCGAACATGATCCGCAACTCCTGCTTGGCCAGGTGCTGACCGGTGCACATGTGCGGGCCGTATCCGAAGGCCATGTGCCGGTTGGGCTTGCGGGTGATGCGGAATTCGTCCGGGGCGTCGAAGACGTCGGTGTCGCGGTTGCCGGACTGGTAGAGCAGCATCAGCCGGTCACCGGCTTTGATGTGTCGACCGCGCAGCTCGTAGTCCTCGGTGGCCTGGCGCATGAAGTGCTTCACCGGGGAGCACCAGCGCAGGCCCTCGTTGATCAGGTCTCCGATGAGGGTGGGATCCTGCTGGACCGCGGCGAGCTGATCGGGGTGGTGGGCGAGTGCTTCGAGGGTGCCGGCCAGGGTGGAGGTGGTCGTGTCGTGCCCGGCGGTCGCGATCGTCACGAACCAGCTGTAGGCGAACTGCTTGGGCCAGTACTCGCCGTCGGCCTGTCGCGCGTTGGCGATGATCGAGGCGAGGTCCTCGCGCGGGTTGGCGCGGCGATCCTCCACCAGTACGTCGAAGTACGCGAAGAAGTCGGCAATGGCGGCGGCCCACTGCTTGGCCGCGGCCTCCGGGCTGAGGGGTTCGACGTCGGCGCGGACCTCGTCCGGATCGGCCGTGCCGAAGAACTCCTGGGTCAGAGCCATCATGCGCGGCTCGTCCTCTTCGGGAACGCCGAAGAGGGTCATGACGACGTGCAGCGGATAGAAGATCGCGAAATCCTTGACGAGATCGAGTTCGTTCCCCCCGGGGCGCAGCCTCCGTGCGATTGCCTCCGTGGCCAGCGCCCGGATGCGATCCTCCCAACGCTTGAGGTTGGCGGGCCGGAACCAGTCGCTAGCGACGTCCTTGACCGCGGTGTGCTCCGGCGGATCGAGATAGGGCAGGGCGTCGAGGATGCGCAGGCTCCCGCCGGTGAGGCTCTTGGTGAACGCGTCGCCGGCCTGGTTGGTCAGGATGGGGTTGTGGGTGCCGGGGTCGGACCCTCCGCCGTTGCAGAAGAGTTCCGGCTGGCGCTCGATCTCCAGGATGTCGGCGTGTTTGGTCACCAGCCACAGCGGGTCGTAGCCTTCGACGTGTACCTGGGCGAGCGGGTTGTTCTCCCGCAGCCACTTGTAGGCCGCGAACAGGGCCGTCTCGTCTCGGTGGCCCTCGGGGAGAACTATCCGGCGGGCGATTTCGTCCGGTACGGGTCGGGTGGGACCCGTAATGGCCTCGATGGTGGTCACAGTTTTCCTCCGATGGGTGGCAGCAATGTCGCGGAGACGTCGCGGTCCGGCCGTCCGTCGCGTGACGCCGATCACTCGAGTCCCGATAATCTTCGATCCCGGGCGGGGTGATGCACATCACTCCCTGGGCGCACGTTTCTCATCCCAACGGCTGACTCGGCCTCGGCGACCACCTGCGCCGAAAGAGGAAGAGCGCCTCGCCACGCCTATCGTTGGACGGACAGGAGGAAGATTCAGAATCATGCATCCATGTCTCGCCCCGTGGTCGAGCGCATCGGCGGACGGACTCCTGCGCGCGGTCGGCACGGGCGAGCGAGAAACGCCACCAGCCCGGGCCTGACCGAACTACGCCGATCGGATTCCTTCAGAAAATCCGGGGTATTGAGACATGCATGCATGAATTGCTAACATTTCCCTTATCTGCTCTGGCAATGAGGCCGGGAAGGAGCACCGAATACGTGGTACCGACGATGCCCTTTCGGTCGGCCGCGGCCGACCGCGCTTCTTCGCCTGCGCTACGCCCCGTCGGGAGTGTCGGTGAGGAGTTGGATCGGGCCCGGGGTGTGCTGGCACTTGCCCATGAGCTCCTGGGGCGGAACGCCCCGGCCGATTCGCGCACTCCGGCCGACCTCGACGAGGCAGATTTCGCCCTCGAGGTCGTCGAGGAGGCCCTCACGCGCAGGCTCGGTGAAACAGTGCCCGGCGCGGAGATCGCTCGTCTGCTCGGGTTGTCCCAGCAGGTCGGTCACGCGCGGGTGATGCTGCGCCAAGCCGAGTTGGCACAGCGATCGGAGGCGATCGCCGGAGTCGGGCGGGCGCTCGATGCGCTGCGGACCGTCGGGTCGGTAGCCGAGCTTGTCCGGCTCGCCCCGACCCATGTCGGCGAGTTGGGTTATCGGCGGTGCATGTTGTCCCGGGTCGAGGGCAACCGCTGGGTGGCGAAGTCGTGCTACGTGCGGAACGATTCGGCGCTCGCTGCCGAGATCCTGGCGGTCGGCAGTCGGAGCCGGACGCTGGGCCACCGGCTCATCGAAAGCGAGATCGTGCGGCGCCGTTCGCCGGTGCTGGTTCCCCGGGCGCAGGCAGACGACCGCGTGGACCCGGGCTTCAAGCAGGTCACGAGCACTTCCTCCTACGTCGCCGCTCCCATCATGGTCGGCTCCGGAGTGTTCGGCTTCGTCCACGCCGACAGCCCGAGCGACGGCCGGGAGGTCGGCGAGTTCGATCGGACGCTTGTCCGCACGTTCTCGGAATGTCTCGGCTATGCCCTGGAACGTCTCTACTATCAGGAACGCCTCCGGACGATCCGGCAGCAGGTCACCGCCGTCATGGATGCCTCGCCGGACATGCTGGACGAAATGATCGCTTCCAACGAAGAGTCGGCGAACGATTCGGTCGTTGCGCTTCCGGGATATCGCCACCCGATGCAGTCCGGCCACCCTGTGGGGAATGTGGACCTGCTGACCCGGCGGGAGCTCGAGGTCCTTGCGCACATGGCCGAGGGTGACTCGAATGCCCGCATCGCGAACCGGCTGTTCATCTCGGAGGCCACAGTCAAGGCCCATGTGAGGCACATTCTGCGCAAACTCGGTGCCGCCAACCGAGCCGAAGCGGTCTCCCGCTATCTTCGGGCGGGGTAACTCCTTCCGGCATCGAGGAATCCGACGCGAGTGCCAGGGCGGGGATGCCGCGCGGTCCCGGCTCCCGCTCCAGGAACAAGGGATTACCGATTTCGGTCTTCCGCTGCTCGGGGCCCTCGGTGACCGGACTCGTGCCGGGCGGCATGTATTCACCGATGGTTCTGCGGCACAACGAAATCGAGGTGCCCGTGCTGGAATCCGACAACCGCGCGATCGCCGCGCTCAGCGTCACAGGTCCCGTCAACCGATTCCGGCCCGAACTCCACCCCGCCTCGGTCCGGGCGGCAGTAGCCGGTGTGGCTATTGCCCTCGCGCGCCGGACGCACATGCTCGAAACACGTGAAATGTGGCGCCGTGAGTGCGGGACCGGCCTGCTCCGAAGCCCGCACTCATGGCGGTCTCGACTCCCGCCTGAGTCTGTGCCGGTAAGGCTAGAATGAGGAACCAAACCCAGGTAGAGCCATGTGCAACCATGATCCGACCGGAGACAGTCAGTGGCGTAACAGTCGGTGAGGACCAACCGTGTCGGACGAAGCCGTCGAGCATCCCTCGAACCAGTTCGAGAGAGAGATAGCCAACGAGCTGGCTGCTGTCGGTTTCGACGAGCCTCGGGTGCTGGGCCGGGGCGGTTTCGGCATCATCTACCGTTGCCGTCAACCTGTCCTGGACCGGGTAGTGGCGATCAAGGTCTTGAGCTCGAACCCCGATGAGGCCGATCGCATTCGCTTCCTGCGTGAGCAGCAGGCGATGGGCCGGCTGTCGGGGCATCCGAACATCGTGCACGTGCTCGAGGCCGGCGTCACTCATACCGGACGTCCCTACATCGTGATGCCGTTCCACCGCCGCGACTCGCTCGACGCGTGGATCACCCGGCGCGGGGCGCGCACGGTTCCCGAGGTGCTCGACATCGGGATCAAGATGGCCGGAGCTTTGGAGACGGCGCATCGGGCCGGGGTGCTGCACCGGGACATCAAACCGGCGAACATCTTGCTCTCCGAGTACGGCGAACCGCAACTCGCCGATTTCGGGATCGCCCGACTGGCGGACCGGCAGGACACCACCCGAGGCTTGGTGGTGGGTTCCCCCGCCTACACCGCGCCGGAGGTGTTGCACGGACGCTCACCCTCGGTCGCCTCGGACGTCTACGGACTCGGCGCCACCTTGTTCACCGCGCTGGCCGGCCGCCCCGCCTTCGCTCGGCGCCGCGGGGAGGAACTGGTGGAGCAGTTGTTGCGGATCAGCACCGAACCGATCCCCGATCTGCGCGCACACGAGGTCCCGGAGGGCGTCCGGGTGGTGATCGAGCAGGCGATGGCCCGCGACCCCGCCGACCGCTTCGGCACGGCGGCGGCGCTGGGGGAGGCGCTGCGCCGGGCCGGGACGGATCTGGGATACCACGTTGCCGACCTGCCGCTGCCGCTGGCGGGGGACGAGGAGAGCCCACCACAGCGGGAAAACCGTGACCCTGCGGGGACCGCGGCGTACCTGCGCCTCGAGCCGTCGGCCGGGGCGTCCGGGCCCGTCCCTCCGCCCGCCGTGACCACCAAGTACCGCCCCCCGGTCACGGCTCACGCGATGGTGCCGCGCACCCGGCTGCTCGGCAGGCTCGGGACCGCGACCCGACCCCGGTTGATCTTGATTCATGGTCCGGCCGGATACGGAAAGACCACCCTGGCCACCCAGTACGTGCAGATGCTCGAGCGCACCGGCGGCACGACCGCCTGGCTGACCATCGACGAGGACGACAACACCCCGGCGTGGTTTCTCGCGCATCTCGTCGATGCGATCACGGTGACCCTGCCCGGGTTGGGCACCGAGTTGACCCGGGCGCTGGAAGGACACGGGGGCGGCGCCGAGCGGTTCGTGCTGACCACCCTGATCAACCGGACGCATGCGGGTGGGCAGCACATCGCGGTGGTCCTCGACGACTGGCACCGGGTGACCAACCCGGCCAGCCGGTCCATCGCCCGGTTCCTGCTCGAACACGGCTGCCACCACCTGCAGCTGGTCGTCACCAGCCGGACCCGGCAGGGTCTGCCGTTGAGCGGCCTGCGCGTGCGCAACGAACTGATCGAAATCGACTCGGCCGCATTACGCTTCGACCTCGACGAGTCCCGGGAACTGCTCACCGGCGCCACGGATGTGCAGCTCGACGAGGAGGAGGTCGTCGATCTGGAGGAATCGACCGACGGGTGGGTGGCGGCGCTGCAATTGGCCTCCCTGACCCTGCGCGAACACCACGATCCGCGCACGGCGATCCGTCATCTGTCCGGCCGGCACCGGGTTCTCGGCGAGTACCTCGCCGAGAACGTCCTCGATACCCTGGAGCCGGATCTGCTCGACTTCCTGCTCGCCACGTCGATCACCGAGCGCACGTGCGCTGCTCTCGCCACCGCCCTGACCGGCCGTGGGCATACCCAGGCGGTGCTCGAAGACATCGAGGCGCGGAACCTGTTCCTCACGCGTCTCGACGAGGAGGGACAGTGGTTCCGCTACCACCACCTGTTCGCCGAGTTCCTGCGCCGCCGGCTCGAGCGTGACGATCCGGAACGCCTGATCGAGTTGCATCACACCGCCGCCGAGTGGTTTCTCGAACAGCACCTACTCAGCCCGGCTGTGGATCACTTCCTCGTCGCCGGCAGCGACGACGACGCGATCGATGCCGTCGAACACGAGGCGATACCACTGCTCGAGCACTCACAGATGAGCACCCTGCTCGGCCTGGCCGCGAAGCTCCCCGGCACGTCCAGCGCGCGCCGGCTGCGCCTACAGACCACGCTGGCCTGGGCGCATGCCATCCTGCATCATCGCGTTGCCGCCGCCGAGGCGCTCGGCAACATCGCGGCAGCTCTGCCGTCGGCAACCGCAGACGAAGCTGACATCCGAGCCGAAGCAGCGCTCATCCGGGCCACGGTCAACGCCTTCGACGACCGGCTCGACGGGATGGATGCGGCGGTCGAGGCCTGCACCGCCCGTGCCGACCGGCTCCGCCCCTGGGTCCTGTGCGGCACCGCTGACGTCGCGTCGTTTCGATCGATCCATCGGTTCGACTTTGCCGAGGCCCGGCGCTGGCAGCAATGGGTACGTCCATACCATCGGCGATCTTCCGGGCCCTTCAGCGTCATCTACGGGTACTGCCTCGACGGGCTGGCCGCACGAGAACAACTCGATCTCGGCGATGCCGAGGCCAGTTTCCGTCATGCCATGCAGCTGGCAACCGAGCGGGGAGTGGAACTGTCCTACGGCTCCCGGCTCACCGGGGCCCTGCTCGGAGACCTGCTGTACGAGCAGGGGAACCTTGCCGAGGCCGAGCGATTCCTCGACCAGAGCCACAGTCTCGGGGCCGAAGGCGGAACGGTCGATTTCATGCTGTCCACCTACGTCGTCGGTGCGCGCCTGAAGCACCGGCTCGGCCGGTACGACGCTGCTGCCGAGCGATTGAACGAAGGCGAACAGCTGGCACGTACATTGCAACTTCCGCGCCTGTCGGCGCACCTCGTGAACGAGCGCATTCGCCTGGGAATCGGATCCGGGCATTTCAGCCCGGACAGCTTTCCTCGGCAGCTCCCGCAAGAACCGCTGGACGGTATCAGTCGGGTTACCACTGAGATCACAGAGGAATCGGTCATCCGGCTCCTTGTTGCCGGCTCGGCCAGCGCCCGGACGCAGGCCTGTGACAGAGCTCGAGTGCTTGCAGAGTCGATCGACGCCACCTGGCGGCCGAGAGCATCCCTCTATGCGCGCGTGTTGCTGACCGAGTGCCTCGCCACTGCCGGGTCGGACCGTGAGGCGGAGCGCGTGGTTCTTCCGGTGCTCGAGCAATGCGCCGGGGTCAGTATCGTCCAGCCCTTACTGGATGCGGGGTCCGCTGTAAGCGTCCTTCTGCACCGCATCGCGCAGGAGCGCAGCGCCCACGGTCTCAGTCCCGCAACGGCTCTCTACCTGGACCGATTGCTGGAGAGCCCGAACCCGTCCACGACTCCGGACGATGCGTGAACCCGGGAACGCGGCATCCGCCACGACCGCGTATTTCACCGTCCTCGGTTGGGCGACGTCGACTTCTGCTGGACGACCGTGGGATAGCCGAGTTTGCGTGTGCAAAGGCTCTTCAGACGGCGCCGCGTCCCGGCGTCGATCTTCGGTTGCGCGTCGAGGAGACACCGCAATCGGTGGTAGAAGTCGGTGGGGACGAGTCCGAACTCGGGAAGGATGTGCTCGTCGCCGCCGTCGTAGGGTGCCCACTGTACCGCGAAGTCGAGCAGCGCGACTTCATCTTTCGTCATTGTGTCTCCTTTCCTGGCACCTACCGCCGCGGGCGCGGCTGCATGCTTGTGCATGCGGCCGCGCCCACGCCGGGGTCATCGCACGTCGAGGTAGATGCTCTTGAGTTGTTGGTAGCTTGCCAGTCCTTCGGGTCCGAGTTCCCGTCCGAGTCCGCTGTTCTTGATGCCGCCGAAGGGGGCGGTCGGATCGTTGGCGTAGCCGTTGATACCGACCGTGCCGCTGGCGATGTTGCGGGCGAAGCGTGCACCGCGTTCGGGGTCTGCGGTCCAGACCGAACCCCCGAGGCCGTAGTCCGAGTGGTTGGCGATGGCCACGGCCTCGGCCTCGTCGGTGTAGGGGATGACCGACAGCACCGGGCCGAAGATCTCCTCCTGCGCGATGGTGTGCCCGGTCTGGACGTCGGCGAAGATGGTGGGCTCGACGAACCAGCCGTGATCTGCCCCGGCGGGACGCTTGCCGCCGGTGGTGATCCGCCCGCCGTCCGACTTGCCCTTCTCGATGTAGCCTTCGACGCGGTCGCGTTGACGGGCCGAGACCAGCGGTCCCATCTGGGTGGTGTCGGAGAGCGGGTCTCCGACCGACAGGCCCTTCGCGAGATCGGTGATGGTGTCGACGATCTCGTCGTAGCGTGAACGCGGCGCCAGGACGCGGGTGCCGAGCCAGCAGATCTGGCCGTTGTTGAGCAGAGTCGCCGCATAGAAGGATTCGATGTTCGCGGCGAGGTCGGCGTCGTCGAGGACCACGGCGGCGGACTTGCCGCCGAGCTCGAGAGTGACGGGGCGGAGCAGTTCACCGCACGTGCGACCGATTGCCCGGCCGGCGGCGGTGGATCCGGTGAACGAGACCTTGTCGATGCCCGGGTGGGCCACCAGGTAGGCGCCGAGTTCACGTCCACCCGGGACGATGTTGAGCACACCTGCGGGAAGGCCCGCCGCGATCGCCGCTTCGGCCATCAGGAAGGCATCGAGCACGGTCTCCGGAGACGGCTTGAGGACCACGGTGCAGCCGGCGGCGAGCGCCGGAGCGAGCTTGAGGAACGTGATGGCCTGGGGGACGTTCCACGGCACGATCGCGCCCACCACGCCGATGGGGGAGCGAGTGACGAGGGCCGATCCGCCGAGCATGCCGGGACGAATCTCGTCCTCCTGTTTCGCCGCCATCTCGGAGTAGTAGCGGAGCAGGATAGGCGGGAAGCCGCCCTCGAACTGCCGGGCCAGGCTGATGGGCATGCCGTTCTGGCTGCTCACCCGGGTCGCAGTGTCCTCGGCGCGGGATTCGAGTTCGTCGGCGAAGCGGCCCAGCACCTCGGCGCGCCGGGCGGCGCTCCACGACGCCCAGCCGTCCGGGCCGGTGAACGCCGCGCGGGCGGCCTCGACCGCATCGTCGATGTCGGACTCGGTGCCGTCCGGCACCGAGCCGATCCGCTGTTCGGTGCTCGGCGAGATGACCGAGATCGTCGCATCGCCGGACGGCCGTACCCATCCGCCGCGGATGTAGAGATCGGTGTAGTCGATCGTCATCGGGGTGTCCTTCTCGAAAGTGTGTCGGTGGGGTGGTCAGTCCTGCACGAGCACGGGCTTGAGCACCTCGCCCCGGTGCTGGGCCTCGATCGCGTCGTTGATCTTCGCGAAGGGGAAGGTGGTGACGAGCTTGTCGAGCGGGAACCTGCCCGCCTTGTAGAGCTCGACCAGTTCGGGGATGAACTCGTCGGGGACACTGTCGCCCTCGATGATCCCCGTGATCGTGAGTCCCATGGCGAGGGAGTTGATGATGTTCAGCGGCACGGAGGCCGCCGGGTCGGCGGGTACGCCGATGAGGCCGATCTTGCCGTGGAAGGTCATGGCTCCGACGAGCGACTCGATCACGGCCGGGACGCCGGAGGTGTCGATCGCGTAGTCGACACCGGCCGGGACGATGGCCCGGACCTGCTCGACGAGTGGGCCGGCGGCAGGATCGACGACGTGGGTGGCGCCCAGTTCGAGGGCGAGTTCACGCCGGGATCGATGGGGTTCGACGGCAATGATGGTGGTGCAGCCCTGCACGACGGCACCCATGACGGCGGCCAGGCCGACGGAGCCGGCGCCGGCGACGAGTACCGCAGATCCGGGCCGGCAGTTCAGGGAACGCATCACCGCGCCCGCCCCGGTCTGGATGCCGCAGCCGAGGGGAGCGAGGAGTTCGGCCGGGACGTCGTCGGGAACCTTCACGACGTTGCGTTCGAAGGCGAGGCTGTAGGTGGCGAAGGAGGACTGCCCGAAGAACAGACCGGTGAGGCGCTCACCGTCGGTGGTGGACAGCGGTCCCGTGCCGTCCTCGCGCACCCCGTCGTAGGCGAGGTGCATGAACTGGTGGCAGTACGAGGGTGCCCCCGTGGTGCACGACGGGCAGGTCCCACAGCTGTTGAAGGTGATGCCCACGCGGTCCCCGGGGGCGACCTTGGTGACGCCGGGGCCGACTTCCCGTACGACGCCGCATCCTTCGTGGCCGAAGACGGCGGGCAGCGCGGTCGGGAGGGCGCCGTCGCGGGCGGCGAGGTCGGTGTGGCAGATGCCGACCGCTTCGATCTCGACGAGGACCTCGCCGGCCCTCGGTCCCTCGATAGTGATCGGCTCGAGGGTGAATTCGGCGTGCGGCTCTCTCGCGACTGCTGCGAGTGCTTCCATCATCACGTACTCCATGTCTTGAGGGCCGGCCCGGTAGGGCCGGCGAAAGTCGAAATGCTCTACAGAACGGCTTCCCGCAGCGAGGTCGCGGGATCGGCGAGTGCGGTGGGGTCGAGCTTGGTGCGGTTGCCGATGAAGCGCTTTCCGGCCATGAAGTCGGCTGCGGCGTTCACGGTCTCGACGGCAACCGGAACACCGTCGCTGTCGAGGTGGAACAGGGCGAAGGAGGACTCGGACGGATCCCCGCGCAGGACTGCCCGGGTGGCGGAATCGACCATCCCGGCCATCTTCATTTTCAGATCGAACTGATCCGACCAGAACCACGGCACCTCGTGGGGTGGCAGGGGCGCGCCCGTGATGACGGCTGCCGCCTGCTTCGCCTGCTCTACCGCGCTGGGAATGCTCTCCAGACGCACCATCTTGCCCAGTGTGTCGTGCAGGCGGTAGGTCACGTCCCCGATGGCGAGGACATGCGGATCGCTGGTGCGCGCAGACCCGTCCACCACGATCCCCGTGAGGCAGTCGATGCCGGCTTCCCGGGCCAGTGCGTCGTTGGGGATCGCGCCGACGCCCACCAGCACCAGGTCACAGGCGATATCGGTGCCGTCGGCGAGGGTGACTCCACCGACGCGACCGGCTGTCCCGGTGATCTCCCGGACCTCGGCCCCCGTCAGGATGTGAGTGCCGCGGTCGCGGTGGAACTCGGTGAGGGCGGCCGAGAGTTCCGGACTGGCGACCCGTGCCAGTACCCGATCCTCACGCTCGATGACCGTGACCTCGCACCCGCGGGCGCGGGCCGACGCTGCGACCTCGAGTCCGACGTACCCACCGCCGACGATCGCCAGTGAGGACCCGGTGTGGACCGCCTCGCGCAGTTGTGTGGCGTCGCCGAGGGTGCGCAGGCTCAGGACACCGTCGAGGTCGCTGCCGGGGAGCGTCAGGGTCCGCGGTGCGGCGCCGGTGGCGAGGACGAGCGTCGTGTACTCGAGGGTCGCACCGGATGCCGTCGTCGCGGTCCGGGCATCCCGGTCGATGTGTACGACCGGATCACCCAGGCGGGTTTCGATGGCGTTGTCGGCGTAGAAGGATTCCGGCTTGAGCCATTGCACGAACTCGTCGTCGGTGTACTTCTTCGACAGCGGCGGACGGTGATACGGCGGATGCGTTTCCTCCCCGCACAGGACGATGCGGCCGTCGAACTTCTGTTGCCGCAGCATGCCGGCGAGTGTGCCGCCGGCATGCCCGGCCCCGACGATCACCACGGTGGGTGAGGGGTGTGACGTGAGCATCGTGTTACCCGGTGAACTCGATCTTGACGGGCATGTTCTTGAGTCCACCGACGAAGTTGGTCTGGATCATCTTGGTCTCGTCCACCAGCGCGAGGGACTCGATGTGGGGGAGCAGTTCCTCGAACATGATCCGCAGTTCCAGCTTCGCCAGGTGCTGGCCGATGCACATGTGCGGGCCGTAGCCGAAGGCGATGTGCTTGTTGGGCCGGCGGGTGATGTCGAAGCGATCGGGGTCGGGGATGACCTCGGCGTCGCGGTTGCCCGACTGGTACAGCAGCATGAAGCGGTCGCCCTTCTTGATGTCGCGGCCGCGCAGCGTGTAATCCTGCGTCGCCTGACGCATGAAGTGCTTCACCGGCGAGGCCCAGCGCAGCGACTCGTTCACGAGGTGCGGAGCGAGTGCCAGGTCGGCCTTCACCTTGGCGAGCTGGTCCGGGTTGCGGCCGAGCTCGAGGATGCCGCCCGCGAGGGTGCTCGAGGTGGTGTCGTGGCCCGCCGTCGCGATGGCGATGAACCAACCGTAGGCCATCTCGTTCGGGTAGTACCTACCGTCCTTGTCGCGGGCGAGGGAGATGATCGTCGCGAGGTCGTCTTTGGGGTTGGCGCGGCGATCCTGGAGCAGCTGTTCGAAGTATGCGTAGAAGTCCTGGATCGTGGCCACCCACTGCTTGGCGGCGGCATCCGGAGTCAGCGGTTCGACATCCTCACGGACGGCGTCGGGGTCGGCCGTCCCGAAGAATTCCTGTGTCAGGGCCATCATGCGGGGCTCGTCCTCCTCGGGCACCCCGAACAGGCTCATGATGACGTGCAGCGGGTAGTGCAGGGCGAAGTCCTTGACGAAGTCGATCCGGCCGTCCGTCTCGAGGAGCCGGGCGACGGACGCCTTGGCAAGGTCACGGATGGTGGCTTCCCACTTCGCGAGGTTGGTGGGCCGGAACCAGTCGATCGCGATGTCCTTGATCTCGGTGTGCTCCGGCGGATCGAGGTAGGTGAGGGTCTCCAGGATGCGGAGACTGCCGTTGTTGATGCTCTTGGTGAACTCGTCGCCGGCCTGGTTCGCCAGAATCGGGTTGACGGAACCCTTGTCCTCGCCGCCCGCGCTCGTGAAGATGTCGGGCTGGCGCTCGATCTCCATGATGTCGGCATGCTTGCTCACCAGCCACAGCGGGTCGTACCCCTCCACCACGGCGCGGCCGAGCGGGTTGTTCTCGCGCAGCCAACGGTAGGCCTCGAACAACGCGTCGTTGTCCCGGTGCCCTTCGGGCAGCACGATCCGACGGGCGACGGTGTCCGGAATCAGCTCCGTGACCTGCTCTGTAGTGCTCATCGATTCCCCTTCGTGGTGCAGTGAGATCTGCGTGGTGCAGTGAGATGTGGCGCCATAGGTTCGACGCTCACGCCGACTGACGTGACTCGAGCCTGTCAGCCCAGAGAGTGAGAGGCATCACACCAGCGAACGAATGTTGTCCACCTAACGGGGGATGTGTGCCCGGTCACCCCGCGGCACTGTGCTGGTCCCGTCGCAACTTCACCCTCAGGGAGGGGGGTAATCGGTCGATGTGGTGATGCGGGCATCCAGTGATCCTCGACACAATTGTGGGCACGGAGAACGGCCGCACCTTCCGGGTACGGCACCCGGCCCCGCGAGGCGGCCGCGCAGATGTTCATCGGTCAACCTGGAGGAGATCGCCATGCCCACTGTCGTGTACCAGCTCCCGGACGGCTCGACGTCGTCCGTCGACGTCCCGGCCGGCCAGAGCGTGATGGACGGATCGGTACGCAACAACCTTCCCGGCATCGTCGCCGAATGCGGTGGCAGCTGCTCGTGCGCCACCTGCCACGTGTACGTGGACGACTCCGCCGCGGTGTTCGGGGAGCCGACGGCAGAGGAGCAGGATCTTCTCGAGTTTCTCGACGGCGTCCAGCCGTGCTCTCGCCTCGCCTGCCAGCTCGTGCTGACGCCGGAGGTGGACACCATCACGGTGACCGTGCCGCCTTCCGACGCCTGACGACGTCGTCCGGTGGGCCTGCATCGCCAGGCCCGCCAGGTCAGGGCGAGTCACGGTGCCGGGGCCGCCGCGTCACCGAGGGGTGGACTGATACTTCGCGATCAGTTCGGCGCGGTTGGTAGCGCCCAGTTTTCGGAGGATGCGTTTCACATGCGACTTGACCGTGTCGACGGTGATGACCAGTTCGGCGGCGATCGCGGCGTTCGACGCACCGGTGAGAATCAGCCGAACGACGTCCGCTTCGCGGTCGGTGAGCGGATCGAGCAGGCGCTGGTCCGCGTCGTCGTGTTCCGTGGGGGACGGCGCGCTGTCGGTCGCGCCGCGTGGAGGCAGCGCGTCGAAGTCGGTGTCGCTGCTCCACCGTCGGGCGCTCTCGCGGAGGAGAAGGTCCTGACGTTCGCGACGCGATTCGAGACCGACCCGTTCGAAGCAGCCGCCGAGCATTTCCGCGAACACGCTCAGGGCGTGGCGCCGTGGACCGTCCAGTGCTGTGTCGACGTGCAGGAGCGCGGTCGCGTTCCCGTCGACGAGGACCGGAACGGTGGCGAAACCGCTGTTACCCAGAATTTCTCGCATCGACTCGGGAACCACTTCATCGACCGTGACCGTGCTCGTCGCGAGCGCATGTGCTTCGGGGGAGCCCGCCACGAGGTCGAACCCGAGGGGCAGCGACGGCGTCGTACCGGGGTCGGTGCTGAAGGAGGTCACGGGAACGATTCGATCCCCCTCGAGCCGAGACAGAAGGACCTTCCGGGCAGAGCAGAGTTCGGCGACACGCTCGCACGCGCGTCGCATGAGTTCCGCACTCGAGGCGGCGTCGTCCAAGGCGTGGACGGCACGATCGATGCCTGACGCCAGTGCGCCGACCTCGGCGGTCCGCTTCTCCGCGAGGGCCTTTCGCCGATCGAGGAGATCTACGAGGCGCCGGCCGAGTTCGGCTGCGCGCTCGGGGGTGGCAGTGCGCATGTCGGTGAGGAGGTCCGCGATGGCGCGTTCGAGATCGGCGTCCCCGGTGTTCATGTCCGGCTGCGCATCCGCTTCGGGTACGTCAGGCACCACCAGTCACCGTCTTGGCATTGGCGTACAGCGCTGCCACCTCGGCGCGCGTCGATACCCCGAGCTTCTTGAAGATCCGTTGGACATGGCTCTTGACGGTGCCGTCGGAAATACAGAGCCGCCGGGAGATCGCCGCATTGGTCGCCCCGGTCGCCATGAGTGTGAGCACTTCGCGCTCGCGAGTGGTCAGCGACTGCGCGCGCGGAATGGCCGGGTCCTGCGACCCACCGTCCAGCGTCGCCACGTCGGAGCGGGACAGTTCACGGGTACCGAGTTCCGGCATCGTCACGGGCGCCTGTGCGAGGTGCCGCAGTGCCCGGGTGAGACGTTGGACCTCGGCGTCGATGTGCTCGTTGCGCGCATAGATCTGCTGCCGCAGATCGGCGCGTTCCTTCGACGAGGCGCACACCGCGGCGAGCGCGCCGACGATGTGGACGTCGGTGTCGGAGAGTCCGTCGCTCTGCCGGTCGACGTGGATCATCGCCACTGCGCGGGAGCCGACGACGATGGGAACGGCGATATATCCCGCCGGGCGCGACAGGTCGATGAGAGGACGGTACGTGTGCCGGTAGGTGTCGGAGGCATCCACTGCGTACGGCCGGCGACGCCGAACCAGTTCGGCTTCCCGCGGGGCTTCCCGCAGCGAGATCTCTCGACCGTCGATGGCCTTGATGAGTGGGTGGAAATCCCCGGTCAATTCGGGGTGGACGGCGAGCGCGATGGGTGACCAAGTGGAACCGCGGACCACGGAGAACATGGCCTTGGCGTACCCGAGGTTCGTGCACAGTTCCTGCGTCACGGTCTGCGCGATCCGGTCGGCTCCGGTGTCGATGGCGCGCACGACGTGTTGGAGCGCCTCGAACTGCTCGCTGTGCATGCGCAGTCGGCGCGAAATGTCGTCGCGGTCGGCGGCGTCGAGCCGCATCACGAGGTCGGCGAGCCGTACCGCTTGCTCCGGAGAGTCGGCGCCCTCCCGGAGTTTGCGGGCTGCGAACGCGCGGATCACTGCCGGATCCGGCTCGCCACCCGCCAGGCGAACCAGGCTCGGCTCGCTGCCGAGGAGTTCCTGCAGTTCTGCAATTGCCTGCTCGGCAAGCTCGAACGAACTCGTCGAAATGACCACTCACTACTCCTCGCGCCACGGCGGCCACACGGACGGCGGCGACGCCGTCGCGCCTTCCTGTGACACACCACACAGTATAGAGAGTTGCATCGCCAGGGCGTCCGGTCGCCGTCTGCGGCTTACCTCCAATGTATATGGTCAGTCCAATCTCGTCACGCTCTCGGCGGAAATTGCTTCGATCGGCTCTTGTCTCCACCTGTTCGCGAGGTTAGGGTCGAATGGTAGGACCAAAATGGAAGGATGGCCAGTATGGCTTCCCCTGTGCGCTACGACGTCGACGAGCACGTCGCCGTCCTCACTCTCGACCGCCCGGAAACCCGCAACGCCCTGTCCGACGACCTGCTGGACGAACTCCTGGCCGCGCTCGAGCGCGCGCGGGGGGACGACGACGTGCGGGTTGTCGTGCTGGCCTCGTCGCACGAGAAGATCTTCTCGGCGGGCGGTGACCTCAAAGCATTCGCGAGCGACACCCCGACGATCGTCAAGTATGCGGGCCTGGACCGCTTCCCGCGGCTGTACCGACTCATCGGCGGTCTCGGCAAGCCGGTGATCTGTGCGGCCGGTGGCGACGTGCTCGCGGGCGCGTTCGGGCTCGCGCTCGCCTGTGACTTCGTGCTGGCCAAGGAGTCTGCCCACTTCGGATGCCCGGAGATCAACGTCGGCGTCTTCCCGTTCATGATCTCTGCGCTCATCTACCGGAACGTCGGGCGGCTCAAGGCCAATGAGCTGATGATGTATGGAGAGAAACTCACCGCCGCAGAAGCTCACGAACTGGGACTGGTGAATCGCGTGTTTCCGGACAGCGACTTCGATGCGGAGGTGTGCGCGTGGGCGCGCCGACTGGCGAGAAAGTCACCGCTGCTGATGCGCCTGGGCAAGGATGCCATCAACAACACTCGTGACATGTCGCTGCCGGACGCACTTGCGACGCTGCAGTCTCAACTGGCCCTTGCCTTCACCACGGAGGATGTTGTCGAAGGTGTCACGGCCTTCCGTGAGAAGCGTGCGCCGGTGTGGAAAATGCGATGAGGAGCCACGGCGGGCTCCTCGGGGTCCGTCGTCGACAGCTACCGGGCTACATGGCTCAGCCGGTGCCGGGCTCGCAGCCGACGGTGAATTTTTGTGGGCCCCTTCGCTTGCCGGTCGACCAGCGGGTGCAATGAGCGCTCGCGGATGTTGTCGTAGGTGGTTGCCACTTCGGTCTAACCATTCTAATCTTTACGTAAACGTGTGGCAGCTCAAGAAGGACGGAATCCTCCCATGACGCGCGATCGAAACCTCGGCCGATACACCCCCCGGCAGGTAGAAGAGTTCTATGCCAGTGGCCAATGGGCCGACGAGAACTTCACCGACCTTCTGCGGGCACGTGCCGAGGGCAGCCCCGACAAGATCTTCGTCACCGACGGCGTGCAGGAGCTGACCTTCTCGCAGCTCTACGACAGGTCGCAGCGGCTGGCGCTCGGCCTCCACCGGAGAGGGCTCCGGGCCGGCGACCGTGTCGCCGTTCAACTGCCCAACTGGGGGGAGTTCGTCGTCGTCGCAGCTGCGCTCGCTCGGATCGGCGTGGTGACGGTGCCGATCATGCCGATCTACCGGACGGATGAGGTGTCACACGTTGTCGCCGACGCCTCGATCCGGATGGCGATCGCACCGGCACAGTTCAAGGGCTTCGACCATGCGTCGATGTTCGATGGTATCCGGCGGTCGTCGCGGACGCTGGAGACGATCATCGCGGTCCGCGCTTCGGAGGAGAGCCGTCAGGCACTCGCCGAGCGGGGCATCGAGGTTCTCGAGAGCCTGGTCGTGGACGCGGACCCGGACGTCATCGACACGGAACTCGGCTTCCGTGCCCACCCCGACGATCCGTTCGTCATCGTGTACACGTCCGGAACTACGTCGCGTCCCAAGGGCTGCCTGCACACCTTCAACACCTACGCTTCGGGCGCACGTGCGCTGAAGACGGCCTTCGGGCATACCGAGGCGGATGTCCAGTTCGGGCCGTCCCCGATCACGCACACCACAGGACTCGTCACCAGTGTGCTCGTACCTCTGCTCAGCGGCGCGGCGACCCACATCATGGCGGAGTGGGCCCCTGAGCGCGGGCTCGCCGAGATCAAGAAGTTCGGATGTACGGCCGCGGTCACGGCCACCACGTTCCTGCAGACGTTGTTGGCTGCGGCCGACGAGGATCCGGACGCTGATCTATCCTCCCTCCGGGTCTGGGTGTGCGCCGGCTCCCCCATCCCGGCGGCCGTGGTGGAGAAGGCGAAGTCCGACCTGCCCACCACCACCATCCTGTCGCTGTACGGGAGGAGTGAGAATCTCACCACGACGACCTGCACCGTCGAGGACGACCCGAGCCGGGCGGTCACGTCCGACGGCGCCGCGCTGCCGGGGGCAGAGGTCAAGGTTGTGGGGGACGACGGCCTCGAGGTGGCACGGGGGAGTGAGGGCGACATCGCCTATCGCGGGCCCTCGCATATGATCGAGTATCTGAACCGGCCCGAGGACACGGCGGAACTCTTTACTCCCGAAGGTTTCTCGAGATCAGGAGATCTCGGAGTCATGGATGCCGATGGGTTCGTCCGGGTCACCGGCAGAACCAAAGACATCGTGATCCGCGGCGGCATGAACATCAGTGTGCGCGAGGTCGAGGACAAGTTGGCCGATCATCCCGGAATCCTCGCTCTCGCCGTGGTGGGAATGCCCGACGAGCGACTCGGGGAGAGGGTGTGTTGCTACGTGGTGCCCAAGGAGGAGCAGAATGCTCCCACCCTGGAGCATCTCCGCAACTATCTGCTCGATCGGGGAGTTGCCATTCAGAAGACACCTGAACGCGTCGAGGTGGTCGCCGAGTTGCCCATGACCGCCACCGGGAAGATTCAGAAGCACCTCCTCCGCAAGCGCATCGCGGCAGAGTTGACTGCCGGTGCCCAACGCCCATAAAGGTTGAGAGGCAGGTGAACTCCTGGTTGACCGATGAGTGGCTCACGTCACTACGCGACCAGGAGTTCACCTGCGCTTGCCGCGCCGTGCCCGTCCTGCCGCGACCCCGACCCCGTCGCCCGGCCGCCGGGACTTCCCCGCCGGCGCTGCAGGTGTATGCGATCTTTGCCTGCTGCGTGCGGGCCGGGGCGCGGCAGCGGATCACCCCCTCCGGAATCCGGGGGCTTATCTGACCTCGGCGACGACGACCGTCGCCGAACCGGTGACGACGGGCCCCTTCGTTCCGGAGACGACGAGATCGAGATCGGCCCGCGCCTCCCCGTCGGTCTCGGTGATCGCCGTGATTGTCCCACCGACAGTCAGGGTGTCGCCGAGGAAGACCGGGGCGACGAAGCGGACGCCGAAGGAACGGACGTGCTCGACGCCGAATGTGTCGGAGAGCCAGCCGGCCAGGATCCCGGCCTGCATCTGGCCCATCGCGATGATGCCCGGGAACCCGGACGTCGCGACGAACTCCGGATCATGGTGCAGGGGGTTGAAGTCGCCTCCGGCGCCGGCGAATCGCACGATGTCCGTCTGGGTGATCGGGCCGACGACACGCGTGTCGACGACCGCGCCGATGTGGGCCTTCACGGGTGCTCTCATCGTTGTTCTCCTCGCTCGATCAGCACTTCCTCCAGTCGCACCACCGGATCACCGGCGGCGTCGACGTATTCGGTCTCCAGCGTTACGACGCGCATCGATCCGCCGCGCTTGCCCTCGCGCTGCACGTCGTCGACGATGCGCCGGGTGCCGACGACGTGGTCGCCTGCAATCAGGGGTCGAAGGTATGTCCACTTCACCGAGCCGACCACCACTCGTTCGAGTGCCAGCCCGAGCGTCTCGACGAACTTGCGCTGGTCGCGCTGGTGCCCGGCGACGACCGTGTGGGTGAGGGTCGCGGGAACATCGGCGAATCCGGCTGTATGCGCCACGGACCGGTCCGTGTGGACGGGATCGGTGGTGAACGTCGCGCGGGCGAACTCGCGGATCTTGCCGCGTTCGATGTCGTACTCGACCCGGTCCACCTCGCCGGAGTGGAGTGGATCTGTCATGACGGCCCTCCTTTTTTGGACTGACCTATAGTATCATTCGTCCTAAATACGTGAGGAGGGGTGCAATGGAACTCGCTGATTCCCCGGACGAAGCCCGTTTCCGCAGAGAAGTCCGCGAATGGGCCGAGAAGACAGTCACGACGCTGCCCTGGCCGGAACCGGTGGATCTGGTCGACAAGGTCCCGTTCTGGCGACGATGGCAGCGGCTGCTGTTCGACGCCGGCTACGGAGGAATGTCGTGGCCGAATGAGTACGGCGGGCAGGCCGCCGACCCCATCCGCAAAGCCATCTTCACCGAAGAGATGGATCGCGTGGGCGCGCCGGAGCGACTCAACACGATCGGTGAGGACTTCGCCGGCCCCACCATCATCGACTTCGGCACACCGGCCCAGAAGGAACGTTTTCTGCGTCCGATCCTCACCGGAGACGAAATCTGGTGCCAGTTGTTCTCCGAACCGGAGGCCGGGTCCGATCTCGCGTCACTGCGCACCAAGGCCACGAAGGTCGACGGCGGATGGAAGATCAACGGGCAGAAGATCTGGACCAGCCGAGCGCACATCGCAGCTCATGCCATCCTGCTCGCCCGCACGGGTGGGGGGCCACGCCACAAGGGCATCACCTTCTTCCTCCTTCCCATGGACAGCGAGGGAATCACGGTTCGCCCGCTCGCCCACATGCTCGGTGAGGCCGAATTCAACGAGGTCTTCCTCGACGACGTGTTCATCCCCGACGATCTCGTCGTCGGCGACGTCGACGGCGGGTGGAAGGTGGCCATGGGCACGCTCGCCTACGAGCGAGTGGCGATCGCCACCGGCCGGGTCAACACCAAGCGGGCCGTGGACGACATCGTCGGCGACATCGCAGAGATGACCGACGAGTCGGGCCGCCCGCTCGGTGCGGATCCGCTGATCCGGCAGAAGGTCGCAGACCTCTACGGCCGCGCGCTCGTGCACTACCTCATCGGCCAGCGCGTGATCACCCTGGCGGCGAACGACGGCCCACCCGGTCCGGTGACGTCGATCGGCAAGCTGTTCTTCTGCCCGCTCGTCGAAGAACTGGCGGATTTCCGGCTGTCCCTCGAGCCCGCCGGCGGCCAGTTCGCACTCGACGACGAGCAGCAGCGAACGTCACGCTGGCTCCGGCTCGCGTATCAGGCCCGCGGCACCGCCATCGCCGGTGGTTCCACCTTCATCCAGCGCAACATCGTCGCCGAGCGCATGCTCGAGATGCCGAGGAGCTGACAATGTCCGACTACACCTGGATCCCCACCGCCGACTACGTCGACAACGCCAACGTCACCCGGCTCGCCCGCGCGCACGGCCTCGGCGGCCTGGACGAGTTGCGTGCCCGCTCCGTCGCCGACGTGCGGTGGTACTGGGATGCGGTGGTCCGTGATCTCGAGCTGCCGTTCCAGGTGCCGTATCGCGAAGTTCTCGACACCTCGCGCGGCATCGAGCATTCCGACTGGTTCGTCGGCGGTAGGACGAACATCGTCGACGCCTGCCTGCGGCGCTGGGTCGCCGATCCGGTGGCCGCCGAGCGGCTCGCCGTCGTGCACGAGGCGGAGGACGGAACTGTCCGCACGCTGACGTATCGCGAGCTGGGGGCGGAGGTCGAGCGTGCCGCCGCCGGACTGCGGGAGCTGGGAGTGGGCCGGGGCGACGCGGTCGCCCTGTTCCTGCCGATGATTCCCGAGGCCGTCGTGTCGATGTACGCCATCGCCCGGCTCGGTGCGGTTCTCGTGCCGCTGTTCTCGGGGTTCGCGCCCAGCGCGATCGCGTCCCGCATTCAGGATGCGGACGCGAAAGTGGTGGTCGTCGCGGACGGCACCATCCGCCGGGGCAAGTCGGTCCCGATGAAGCCGGCCCTCGACGAGGCCCTGAAGACCTGCCCCACGGTGGAGTCGGTCGTCGTGGTCGACAACCTCGACGCCGGAGCAGGATCGGGTGAGCGCGAGATGTCCTGGACCGGACTGCTCGCGAGCCGTGATGCGGTCCCGATCGAGGCCATGGACGCCTCCGAGCCGTTCGCGCTGGCCTACACGTCCGGCACGACCGGCAAGCCGAAGGGCGCCGTACACACCCACGCCGGGTTCCTGGTGAAGACGGCGAGCGAAGTGGCGTACTCGTTCGATCTGAAACCGGGCGGGGTGTTCTGCTGGATCACCGACATGGGCTGGATCATGGGTCCGTTGTCGATCGTCGGCACGCATGCCAATGGTGGGACGCTGTTGCTGTACGAGGGCTCACCGGACGTACCGGACCGGGACCGGCTGTGGCAGCTGACCGAACGGCATCGGGTGACGATGCTCGGAGTTTCTCCGACGCTCATCCGGACGCTGCGCGGGCAGGGAAGCGATGTCGCCGCCCGGTACGACCTGTCCTCGGTGCACACGATCGGCTCGACCGGGGAGCCGTGGGACCCGGACTCGTACGAGTGGCTCGCACGCGAGGTGTTCGGTGGCCGCGTCCCGATCATCAACTTCTCCGGCGGTACCGAGGTCGGCGGGTCGTTCCTCGCACCGTATCCGGTGCAGCCGATCCGCAGCTGCTCGCTGGGCGGTCCGTCGCTGGGCATGGACGTCGACGTCGTCGACGATGCTGGCCGTCCGCTGCGCGGTGAACAGGGCGAGCTGGTGTGCCGGCAGCCGTGGCCGTCTATGACCCGCGGGGTGTGGAAGGACGAGGAGCGGTACCTCGAGGCGTACTGGTCGACGTTCCCCGGTATGTGGCGGCACGGAGACTATGCGCTTGTCGACAGCGACGGGCAGTGGTACATCCGGGGCCGGTCCGACGACGTCATGAACGTGGCCGGCAAGCGCCTGGCCCCGGCGGAGGTCGAGGCGGTCCTGACCGCGCACCCGGCCGTGTCGGAGGCCGCGGCGGTCGGTGTCCCGGATCCGAAGAAGGGGGAAACGGTGTGGGCGTTCTGGGTGCCCAGCGCGGATGCGGACGGGACGGACATCTCGGGGGAGCTGGCCGCCAGTGTGGCCGCAGAACTGGGTAAGCCGTTCGCGCCCAGCGTGGTTCACCGGGTGTCGCGTCTGCCGAAGACACGGTCGGCGAAAATCCTGCGCCGCGCGGTGCGGGCGGCGGCGCTGGGCACCGATCCGGGAGACCTGTCCGGTGCCGAGAACCCGGAGGCGGTGGAGGAGATCCGCGCCGTGGTGACCGGTGCCGAGCTGGGCGCCGTAGGGACGTAGGCGACGCGATGGCCCCCATACCGAAGTGGTATGGGGGCCATCGCGTCCCTCGGGGTAGGGGGACTCCTGCGAGCCTGGACGGGGGCGTCGCTCAGGACTCCTGGTCCAGTGGAATGTCGGTGCGCTCTTCGAACTCCCGGATCGACTCGGCGTACGAGTGAACGTGGCGGCTCATGCGACGGACCGCAGCATCGGGGTCGCGGTCTCGGATCGCTCTGGTGACCGAGCGATGCGCCTTCACGGTGATCTCGCGGACCTTCTCGTCGATGAAGCCCTCGTTCTCGGTGGCGGCGTAGATGGCACGGGACAGCGAGATCATCAGACCCGACAGCAGTTCGTTGTGGCTCGCGCTGGCGACGGCGATGTGCCAGTCGACGTTGGCCTGGAGGAACGCGTCGAGCTTGTCGCCGGCGGCCGCGATGTCCTCGTTCGCGGCGTCGAGCCGCGCGAGATCCTCGTCGGTCCGATGACGGGCGGCCAGTTGCGCGCAGAACGGTTCGATCGCCTCGCGCGTTTCGAGCAGCGCGCCCAGGCGGATCTGGCGTCCTCGAATGAGCAGCGCCACGGTGTCGGCCATCGACTGCTCGCCGGGTCGCTGGACGAAGGCACCCCCGGCGCGTCCCGCCTTGATTCGTACCAGGCCCTGTACCTCGAGGATGCGCAGAGCCTCGCGCACCGTGGTCCGGCTCATCTTCGTCTGGACGACGAGTTCGCGTTCCGGGGGAAGCGGGGTCCCTTCGGTGTATTCGCCGCTGAGGATGCGTTCGCGCAGCTCGTTGGCAAGAACATCCGACGCCTTGGGAACCTCCATCGGAGTCAGCTGGATGGAGGAACGTCCGGTCCGGGTCGTGCTCGGTGCGGCTGGTGACATGACTCCCCGCCCTCTCTGGTCTAACGGTCAGACCTAATATACCATCGAATCGTCGCTGCATTCATCTTGCAGGGTATTCCCCGACTCATCGAGAGGACCAGTTCCATGCGTTGGGAGCTGTCAGAAGAGCAGGAAATGTTCACCGAAGCCCTCGGCGGCTGGCTCGAGCGGTTCGCGGCACCCGCGAACGTCCGGAAGTGGGGCGAATCGGGTGAACCTGCCGAGTTCGAGCGCAGATTCGTGGAGGAGGGGTGGTTCTCGGCCGGCCTGCCGGAGGATGTGGGCGGACAGGGGGGCGGTCTGCTCGAACTCGCGCTGACCGCCGAGGCACTGGGCCGGTGTGCCTCCCCGGCGAGCGCGTGGACCGCGTCGGTGCTCGCGGCCCCTCTGTTGCCGCCTGACGTCGCCGACGCGGTGCTCACCGGTGGCGAATTCGCGGCCCTGGCACTCGATTCCAGCCGTCCCCTCGGACTCCGCGACGCCGTGCGCGTCGACGAGCGAGGGGTGCTGACCGGTCGCGTGTCCGCGGTGCTCGGCGCCGAACGGGCCGCTCGGCTCGTCGTCCCCGCCGAGGGTGGCGACGGAGCGGCCCTCTATCTCGTTCGGGTCGGAGACCCGGGCGTCACGGTCACGCCGCGGCGTTTCCTCGATCCGTCCCGGGGCGCGGCCGACGTACGGTTCGAGAACGTCGTCGCGCAGCGCCTCGACGTCGATGTGCCGGCCGCGCTGGCCGACGCGGGGTTGCGCGCCGCCGTGCTCGTCTCCGCGGACGCGCTCGGGGCGATGGAGCGGATGCTGCAATTGGCGGTGGATTACAGCCGAACACGCCACCAGTTCGGTGTGCCGATCGGTTCCTTCCAGGCGATGAAGCACGCTGCCGCAACGATTCTCGTGTCCGTGGAGGCGGCTCGGTCCATCGCCTACTATGCCGCGGCCTCGGTGGATCTCGGCCTCGAGGAGCGCGCGATGCATGCGGCGATCGCGAAGGCGCAGGTGACCCGGAGTGCGGTCCAGGCCGCCGACAGTGCGCTCGTGATGCACGGCGCCATCGGCTACACGTGGGAGCACGACCTGCAGCTGTTCTACAAGCGCACCAAGCTCGACGAGAAGCTGTTCGGAAGCCCGGAGGTGTGGAACGAGCGTCTCGCTCGGGATCTGCCTCTTCTGCCGGCGGCCGGCTGACCACCGTTGACTAAATGGTCTGTCCTTTAGTAACTTAATGCCAAACGGTAGCGACGACGACGGGACTGTGTTGTGGACTTCGATCTGACCGAGGATCAGGCAACGATCCGAGATGCGGTACGAGAACTCGCCGGCAAGTTCGACGAGCAGTACTGGGTGGAGAAGGACGCCGCCCACGAATTCCCCACGGAGTTCTACGACGCGTTCGCCAAGGGCGGCTGGCTGGGCATCACCACCCCCGAGGAGTACGGAGGACACGGCCTGGGCATCACCGAGGCCTCGATCCTGCTGCAGGAGGTCGCCGCGTCCGGCGCCGGCATGAACGGCGCCAGCTCGATGCACCTGTCGATCTTCGGCATGCACCCGGTGATCGTGCACGGCTCCGAGGAACTCAAGCAGCGCACCCTGCCGCGAATCGTCAACGGAGACCTGCACGTGTGCTTCGGGGTCACCGAACCCGGCGCGGGCCTGGACACCACCAAGATCACCACCTTCGCGCGGCGCGACGGCGACAAGTACATCGTCAACGGACGCAAGGTGTGGATCTCGAAGGCGATGGAGTCGGAGAAGATCCTCCTGCTCACCCGCACCACCAAGTTCGAGGACGTGACCAAGAAGACCGACGGTCTCACGCTCTTCCTCACCGACCTGGACCGCTCGAAGGTCGAGATCCGCCCCATCAAGAAGATGGGCCGCAATGCCGTCACCTCCAACGAGTTGTTCATCGACGGACTCGAGATCCCCGTCGAGGATCGGGTCGGCGAGGAGGGCAAGGGCTTCAAGTACATCCTCGACGGGCTCAACCCGGAACGGATGCTCGTCGCCTCCGAGGCCCTCGGCATCGGCCGCGCCGCCCTGCACCGCGCCACCCAGTACGCCACCGAGCGTGAGGTGTTCGGCCGCCCGATCGGCATGAACCAGGGCATCCAGTTCCCCCTCGCGGACTCCCTCGCCCACCTCGACGCCGCCGAGCTCGTCCTGCGCAAGGCGACCTGGCTCTACGACAACGGCCGCCCCTGCGCCCGCGAGGCCAACATGGCCAAGTACCTGTGCGCCGACGCCGGCTTCCAGGCCGCCGACCGCGCCCTGCAGACCCACGGCGGCATGGGCTACTCGGAGGAGTACCACGTCGCGCGCTACTTCCGTGAGGCGCGCCTGACGCGCATCGCACCACTGAGCCAGGAAATGGTTCTCAACTACCTCGGCGAGCACGTGCTCGGCCTCCCCAGGAGCTACTGATGTTCGAACTCACCGGAAGATCCGCCCTCGTGACCGGCGCGGGCAGCGGCATCGGCGCCTCCGTCGCGCACGCGTACGCCGCCGCCGGCGCTGCCGTCCTCGTCACCGATGTCGACGAGGACGCGGCCGCCGCCGTCGCCGCGGAGATCACCGCCACCGGCGGTACCGCCAAGTCCGCCGTGCTCGACGTCCGCAACGCCGCCCAGGCCGCGGCCGCGGCGGAGCAGGCCGCCGCCCTCGGGGGCGGCGTCGTCAACATCCTGGTCAACAACGCCGGGGCCATCGCACCCGCGATGTTCCCGAATCTCGAGGAGGACGACTTCCGCCGCATCGTCGACATCCACCTCGTCGGCAGCTACGTGTGCAGCAAAGCCGTGCTGCCCTATCTGCCGGAGGACGGCACCGGGCGCGTCATCAACGTCACCTCCGCCGCCGGCCTGCAAGGTACCATCGGCCAGGCCAATTACGGGGCGGCCAAGGCGGGCATCATCGGCCTGACCAAGTCGCTGGCCCGCGAGCTCGCCCGCAAACAGATCACCGTCAATGCCATTGCGCCCCTTGCAGCCACGCCGATGACCGAGAACATCCGCAGCAACGACAAGCTCGCGGCCAAGACCCTCGAGCGTGTCGCGCTGAGGCGCTGGGCCGAGCCGAACGAGATCTCGGCCAGCTTCGTGTTCTTCGCCTCCGACGGCGCCTCGTACATCACGGGCCAGGTGCTGCCCGTCGACGGTGGAACGGTGATCTGATGACCAACGCAACCAACCCGTTCCAGCGCTCCGCGCGCGAGGTGATCATCGCCGAAGCGGCTCGCACCCCCATGGGCCGATCCCACGCCGAACGCGGATGGTTCCGTGATACGCATCCGAACGAGATGCTCGGCGCGGTCTACACGGATCTGATCCGCCGCAGCGGTCTGGCCCCGGCGGCAGTGGAGGACCTCATCGTCGGTTGCACCGCGCCCTTCGGTGAGCAGTCCCGCAACATCGGCCGCAACGCATGGCTGCAGGCCGGATACCCGCCCGAGGTGCCGGCCGTCGTCCTCGACCGCCGTTGCGGCTCCGCGCAGACCGCGGTCGAGATGGGTACCGCCCTCGTCGGGTCCGGCACGCACGACCTCGTCATCGCCAGCGGTGTCGAGCACATGGGCCACGTGCCGATCAACTCCCCGGCCAAGATCTCCGAGTTCTACGGCGATCCGTGGCCGGCCGAGTTGCGGGAGAAGTACGACTTCGTGCACCAGGGCGAGAGCGCCGAGCTCATCGCCGACCGGTGGGGCATCGCCCGGCAGGAGATGGACGAATTCGCCGTGCGATCCCATCGTCTGGCGACCGAGGCCATCGAGGCCGGGCGGTTCGACGAAGAGATGATCCCCCTCGAGCTCGACGGCGAGTTCCGCAGGACCGACCAGACCGTCCGGCCCGGCACGAGCCTGGATACCCTGGCCGGCCTGAGGACCGCGTTCCGGGAGAACGGCCGGATCACCGCCGGCAGTTCGTCGCCGATCTCGGACGGCGCGGCCGGTGTCCTGCTCGCCTCGCGGGACGCGGTCGAGACCCACGGTCTGCGCGCCCGCGCCCGGATCCTCGACCAGACCACGGTCGGAGTCGACCCGATCATCATGCTCACCGGTCCGATTCCGGCAACACAGAAGCTGCTCGACCGCAACGGGATGACGATCGACGACATCGACCTCTTCGAGATCAACGAGGCGTTCAGTTCCGTGGTCCTGGCCTGGGAACGCGAACTCAAGCCCGACATGGACCGGGTCAACGTCAACGGCGGCGCGATCGCGCTCGGGCACCCGGTCGGCGCCACCGGCGCCCGTCTCATCGCGACGATCGTCGCCGAACTCGAACGTCGCGACGCCGAAATCGGACTGGTCACCATGTGCTGCGGTGGCGGACTCGGAACCGCCACCCTGATCCAACGGATCGACTGATGATCGACCTCACGCCCCACGTCCGGGCCGGCGACGGAATCTGGTGGAGCCAGACGAGCGCGGAACCCACCCCGCTCGTCCACGCCCTGCTCGACCAGCTCCCGTCGATCGGCCCGGTCCGGGCGTTCGTGGGACTGACCTGGGACCGCCGACTCACCGAGCAGACCCCGGACGAGTTGTCCGTCGTCTCCTACGGCGGGCTCGGTGAACTGCGCCGGCTCAGCCAACGGGACCGGCTCGAGGTCGTGCCCTGCCACTACGGGGCATTGCCCCGGCTGTTCGCCGAGCACCGCCTGCCGTGCGACGTCGGGTTCGTGCAGGTCGCTCCTCCCGACGCCGACGGCAACTGCTCGCTCGGCGTCGGCGTCGACTACGTCGCCGACGCACTCGAGCACACCCCCGTCCTGATCGCCGAGATCAATCAGCGCATGCCGACCACCCACGGTGCACCCAGGATCCCGCTGTCGCGGTTCGCGGCGGTCGTCGAGACCGACCGGCCGCTGCTCGAAGCGCCCGACCGTGAGCCCGCCGCCGTCGAGACGGCGATCGCCCGGCACGTCGCCGGCCTCGTCGAGGACGGCGACACCATCCAGGTCGGTGTGGGCACGCTGCCCTCGGCGGTGCTGGCGGCCCTGGAAGGACATCGGGACCTCGGCCTGCACTCCGGCATGATCTCCGATGCGGTGCTGCGGCTGATCGACAAGGGCGTGCTGACCGGTGCGCGCAAACAGATCGACATCGGACGCCACGTCACCGGGGCGGCGCTGGGCACGGCCACCCTGTACGAGCGCCTGCCGCACCTGCCGGTGGAATTCCGTCCCGCCAGCTATACCCATGCGCCGCAAGTGCTCTCGCAGCTGACCGCGCTCGTGTCGATCAACTCAGCCATCGAGGTCGACCTCACCGGGCAGGTGGGGGCGGAACAGGCCGGAGCCACCTACGTCGGCGCGGTCGGCGGACAGGTGGACTTCTCCCGGGCCGCGGCCCTGACCGGTGGCCGCTCGGTCATCGCGCTGCGGTCCACCGCGCGGGGCCGCTCGTCGATCAAGCCGGCCCTCCAGTTCGGATCCGTCACCACGGCCCGCGCCGACGTGGACTACGTCGTCACCGAGCACGGCGTCGCCGAACTGCGGGGCTGTTCGCTCGCGGAACGGGCCCGACGAATGATCGCCGTGGCAGCCCCGGAACATCGCGAGCAGCTGGACATCGCACTGACCGAGCACGACCTTGCTTCGTAGCGGAGCGAGCGGAAACGAGGAGTGAACGCCATGACGCGTCCCCAACGGGTACAGATCCGAGAAGTCGGTCCGCGCGACGGCTTCCAGAACGAGCCGGAGACCATCCCGACCGACGACAAGGTGCGGCTGATCAACGCCCTCGGGCGCGCCGGCCTGAAGCGTATCGAGGTCGCCAGTTTCGTGCGGCCCGACGTCATCCCGCAGCTTTCGGACGGGGTGGAGGTGCTCAGCCGCATCGACGTGCCCGACGACGTGAGGCTGATGGTCCTCGTGCCGAACAGCAAGGGACTGGACAACGCGCTGAAGGTTCGCGACACCTTCCACGAGGTCGCGATCTTCGTCAGCGCATCCGAAACCCACAACAAGAAGAACGTCAACCGCACCGTCGACGAAACCATGGCGGACAACGACATCATGGCTCGCCGGATCGTCGCCGAGGACCTGCACTGCGCTGCGGTCATCGCGACGTCGTTCGGATGCCCCTTCGAGGGCAAGGTGGAGTTGAAGCGGGTGTTGGACCTGGCGGAGAGATTCGCCGAATCCGGAGCCACGGAGATCGGCTTCGGTGACACCACCGGCATGTGCAATCCGGCCTACGCCTCGGAGTTCTTCGCCGCGGCCATCGAACGTCTGCCCGGCGTCGAGGTCACCGCGCACTTCCACAACACCCGCGGCCAGGGCCTCGCGAACGCGTTCGCCGCGCTCGAGGCGGGGTGCGCGAGCTTCGAGTCGAGCTTCGGTGAACTGGGCGGCTGCCCCGTCCCGGTGGGTTCGACCGGCAACATCGCCACCGAGGACCTGGTGAGCATGTTCCACGAAATGGGCGTGGAGACCGGCCTCGACCTCGACTTGGTCATCGACGCCGCTCGCGAAGCTCAGCAGGTGCTGGGCCGCAAGCTCACCAGCCACTCGATCGTGGCCGGCCCGATCCAGTGGGCCGCGGGCGTGCGCTGACGCCCTCGTCCCCGGTACGACTTCGACATCAGAACCAACAACACGGAGTGAAATCATGAGCAATCGAGTCGCATTCGTCACCGGCGGCGCGCAGGGCATCGGCAAGGGAATCTCCGATGCGCTGGGTGCCGCGGGCTTCCGCGTCGCGGTCGCCGACCTCAACCTCGAGGCCGCCGAGGAGACCGCGGCCGCCATCCGCGAGGCCGGAGGCCAGGCAATCGCCGTCCCGGTCGACGTGACGGACACCGAGTCCGTGCAGGCGGCGGTCAAGCAGGTCGCCGAGCAGTTCGGTCCCGTCGAGATCGTCGTCAACAACGCCGGATGGGACGACTTCATGCCGTTTCTGAAGACCGACGAGGCGTTCTGGGACCGGATTCTCGAGATCAACTTCAAGGGCCAGCTGCGGGTCGTCCAGGCGACCCTGCCGGGCATGGTCGAGCGTGGCTGGGGGCGCGTCATCAACATCGGTTCGGACGCCGGACGCGTCGGCTCGTCGCTCGAAGCGGTGTACTCGGGTGCCAAGGGCGGCATCATCGCGTTCACCAAGACCCTCGCTCGTGAGGTCGCCACGAAGGGCGTCACCGCCAACACGGTGTGCCCCGGACCGACGGACACCCCGGCCCTGCGCAAGTTCGCCGACAACTCCGGTCAGGAAGCCGACAAGGTGATCGCCGGCATGACCCGCGCGGTGCCGATGAAGCGGCTCGGCAAGGCCACCGACATCGGCGCCGCCGTGGCGTTCTTCGCCTCCGACGAGGCGGAGTTCGTCACCGGCCAGACCCTGTCCGTCAGTGGTGGCCTGACGATGGCCTGAGCGCCACTGCCTGTCCCACACACCGGCCGGCAGTCGATCGGCTGCCGGCCGGCGTGTCCGTCCGTCGTGTCCGTCCGTCGTGTCCGGAGCTCGGCGTGCCGCGTGCGATCGGGTCGATCCGAGACCGAGCGGCCCACCCACCTGCGGCAGGTCCCCTCGAATTACTCGAACAATTTGACCATGAACGTAATTCAAATTCGTGTGAATCTCGAACGGGCGCGGGGGTAAGGCGACTCGGCTCTCGCGGTTCGGGCAGGAACGCGATAGTGCGGCACCCGAAGGAGCCACCAACCATGAAGATTCCCCTACCGGGCAGCGGCCTGTATCGACGGATGGGCCGGTGGGCCGGCGTCGTGAGCGGAGCCGCCGAGGGTGTCCGCGCGGTTGCCGCCGGCTCGGCCCGATTCGGCGGTGAACTATCTCGGATCGCCCTCGGCGCTTCCGAGGTCGCACCCCCGAAGGGGGATCGTCGATTCGTCGATCCCGCGTGGACCTCGAACCCGATGTACCGGCGCATCGGTCAGGCCTATCTGCTGTCCGCTCGGGAGATCGAGGACGCGGTCGACCGTATCGGCCGAATCGCCGATCCGGTTCGGGCACAACAACTCGCCTTCGCAGCACGGATCGTCGTGAGCGGACTCGCCCCGACGAACTACCTCATGACGAACCCCACGGTCCTCAAGGAGACGTTCGACACGGCCGGCCTGAACCTGGTGCGCGGACTCCGGAACTACGTCACCGACGTGCGGCGAAACGGTGGCATGCCCGCCATGGTCCCGCACGGTGCCTTCGAGGTCGGCCGCGATCTCGCCGTCACACCCGGTGCCGTGGTGGCCCGGGACGAGGTCGCGGAGGTGCTCCGCTATGTGCCCACCACCGACACCGTGCACGCCCGTCCGGTACTGGTGGTGCCGCCCCCGATCGGCCGCTTCTACTTCCTGGACCTCCAGCCGGGACGCAGTTTCGTCGAACACTCCGTGTCCCGCGGTCTGCAAACCTTCATGCTCTCCTGGCGTAACCCCAACCAGGACCAGGGCGGATGGGATCTCGACACCTACGCTCGGCGAGTCTCCGAGGCGATCGACACGGTTCGAGCAGAAACCGGCAGCGACGACGTGAATCTCATCGGATTCTGCGCGGGTGGCATCATCTCGACCGGGCTGCTCAATCATATGGCGGCCACCGGCGACACGCGGGTGCACTCGATGTCCTATGCGGTCACCATGCTCGACTTCGAGAACAAGGAACTGCTCGATGCGTTCGCCGGGCAAAAGCTGGTGTCTTTCGCGCGGGGCCGCTCATTGAGGAACGGCATCATCAGCGCCCGCGACATGGGCAACGCCTTCCTGTGGATGCGCCCGGACGACCTCGTGTTCAACTACGTCGTCAACAATTATCTGATGGGCAGGACCCCGCCTGCATTCGACATACTTGCGTGGAACGCCGACGGCACGAATCTGCCCGGCTCCCTACATGCTCAGTTCCTCGACATCTTCCGCGACAACATGCTGGCGAAGCCGGGCTCGATGACGGTGCTCGGCACGCCCGTCGACCCGGGGACCGTCACAGTCCCGACCTTCGTCTCCGGTGCGATCGACGACCATCTCACCGCCTGGAAGGGGTGTTACCGGACCACACAGCTCCTCGGAGGTGATTGCACGTTCGTTCTCAGCTACTCCGGGCACATCGCGAGCCTCGTCAATCCGCCCGGCAATCCGAAGTCCCATTACTGGACCGGCGGCGCCCCCGGTGCGGACCCGCACCAGTGGCTCGACCAGGCCACCCGCGTGACGGGCAGTTGGTGGGAGCCGTGGGCCGACTGGGTAAGTGAGAGGTCAGGAGACCGCATGTCGTCGCCGGTCCTGCACGAAGCCGAGTATCCGCTCGGCCCCGCTCCGGGACGCTATGTCGGGGAGCCCTCGAACTGACAGCTTCGCCGGCCGAGGAGGCACGCATGGATCTCGAAATCGCCGACTCCGTCGCTCCCGACGGCGGGACGGCGAGACCGTCCTTGTGCGTCTCCGTGACGGTCGGCTGCACCACAGTGACACCGGGTCGACGGACGTGACGGAAAGGTCTGCATCCACGCGCACGCAGTGCAAAGTCCATACAGTGCGGGGCTGGAAGTGATTGGTGGACAAGGAGCGGCGGACGATCGGGAGTGTGAACACGGCTGGAACGTTAACGATCGTTTGCAGGTGCGCCTATGATCGCGACATGACGACGAACAACGAAGCAGGCGCAACCGTGGCCTGGACTCCGGTGGGAGAGTACGAGGACATCCGGTACGAGCACAGCGGTGACGGGATCGCAAAGATCACGATCTGCCGTCCCGAGGTGCGCAATGCGTTCCGGCCGCAGACGTTGATGGAGATCTCCGACGCGTTGGTCGATGCCCGGGAGGATTCCTCGATCGGTGTCATCGTGCTGACAGGGGAGGGGCCCGACGCGTTCTGCTCGGGAGGTGACCAGCGGGTGCGCGGAGACACCGGCTACCTCACCGAGCCGGGTAAGGCGGGCGGCGTGGGACGCTTCCACGTCACCGACCTGCAGATCCAGATTCGCCGACTGCCGAAGCCGGTGGTGGCCATGGTCGCCGGGTATGCGATCGGCGGCGGGCACATCCTGCATCTGGTGTGCGATCTGACAATCGCGGCGGACAACGCCCGCTTCGGCCAGGTCGGTCCCAAGGTCGGTTCCTTCGACGGCGGATACGGCGCGGGTCTGCTCGCGGAGTTGGTCGGGGTGAAGAAGGCCAAGGAGATCTGGTTCCTGTGCCGCCAGTACGACGCACGGCAGGCCCTGGAGATGGGGCTGGTCAACACCGTGGTGCCACTGGCCGACCTCGAGCGCGAAACCGTCCAGTGGTGCCGCGAGATGCTCGAGCTCTCCCCCTTCGCGCTGCGCCTCATGAAGGCCAGTTTCAATGCGTCGGAGGACGGCATGGCCGGCATCCAGCAGCTCGCCCACGATGCGAATCTGCTGTTCTACTCCACGGAAGAAGCCAGGGAGGGGCGCGAGGCGTTCAAGGCGAAGCGCCGTCCGGAGTTCGATAAGTTCCCGCGCCGGCCCTGACCTTCCATTTCGGTCCAACAATTAGTATGGTTGGGTCATTGCTGGTTCGAACAGGATGGTGTGCATGTCGGAAACCGCTACGCCCGCAGTCACATGGAGTGACGCCGCTGCCGGCGTCATGACGATCACGCTCCAGCGTAGGCCCGCGAACGCCCTGGGCCTGCCGATCATCGACGGCCTGAACGCGGCGCTGGACGCCGCCGATGCCGACGGTTCGGTGAAGGTGATCGTCGTCCGATCGGATATCCCCGGCTTCTTCGCTGCAGGGGCGGACATCAAGCACATGTCGTCGGTGGATGCAGAGTCATTTACCGCCTACGGCGATCGGCTCCGCGGGGCGCTCGACCGGCTCGCGTCGGCCGACCGGATCACGATCGCCGCGGTGGACGGTCTCGCGCTCGGGGGTGGCCTCGAGCTCGCGATGGCCTGCACCCTGCGGGTCGGCGGGGCGGACGCGAAGTTCGGGCTTCCCGAGGTCAAGCTCGGTCTCATCCCGGGAGCCGGTGGTACCCAACGTCTCCCGCGTCTTGTGGGCCGTGGTCGTGCGCTCGACATCATGCTGACCGCCCGCCAGGTCCGCGCCGACGAGGCACACGCGATCGGGCTGATCGACCGGCTCGTCGCGGCCGGCGGCGCGACGGAGGCGGCGCTCGCCCTCGCGGCCGAGCTGTGCACGATGTCGCTGCCCGCGCAGCGCGCCGTCATCCGGACGGTCGACGCCGCGTTCGACACGCCGCTCGACGAGGGCTTCCGCTTCGAGGTCGCCCAGGAGCAGGACCTGTTCGAGAGCGGGGAGGCGAAGGAGGGCATCACCGCGTTCCTCGAGAAGCGCGCCCCGCGCTTCTCCTGAGCGCCGTGTCGTCCGGATCCGCCGGGCGGGGAGCGGTCGCGCTCGCCCTGTCGCTGGTCTACCTGATCTGGGGATCGATCTACCTCGCGATCCGCCTGGTCATCGAGGAGGTGCCGCCCCTCGGCTCGATGGGTGCGCGATTCCTTCTTGCCGCCCTGCTGATGGCCGTATTTCTCGCCGTGCGCCGCGGCTGGAGGCGGCTGCTCGTCACCCGGCGTGAGGCCGGCGGTGCCGCGTTCCTCGGGGTCCTGCTCCTCGCGTGTGGAAACGGCCTGACGTCGGTCGGCCAGTTGCACGGCGTGCCCTCCGGAGTGACGGCGCTTCTCGTCGCGATGGTGCCCGTGTGGATCTGCATCTACCGTGCCGTGTCCGGCGACCGCCCGCGAGCGCTCGAGCTGGCCGGGGTGGGGGTGGGCCTCATCGGCCTGGCCGTGCTGGTGCTGCCGACCGGCGGTGACCGTTCGAGCCTCCCGCTGGTCGGCGCGGCGGTCATCGTGCTGTCGAGCCTGTCGTGGTCGTTCGGCTCCTGGATCAAGCCGAGGCTCTGGCTGCCGCAGGACGTGTACGTGGGCGCGACGTATCAACTCCTGGCGGCCGGTGCGGCGATGATGCTGGCGTCGGTGGTCACCCGCGAGCGTTTCGGGGGCGAGATCGGACTGCGGGCCTGGGGCGCGTTCGGCTATCTCGTGATCTTCGGCTCGGTCGTCGGATTCACTGCATACGCGTGGTTGCTGCACCATGCACCGCTGTCGCTGGTGGCGACCCACACGTACGTGAACCCCGTGGTGGCCGTCGCTCTCGGGTCCGTCGTCCTGTCCGAGCCGGTCACTCCTGCGCTGGTCGTCGGTGGCGTCGTGGTCCTGATGTCCGTCGTGTTGGTGGTGAGTGCGCAGGCTCGGCTTCGACGTGGGCGCGCTGCCGACCGCTCGGGGGAGACGAGCATGGTCCGCGACTGAACCGGAGCATTCCTGTGTTCTGGGAGCCTTCCCTGAACCACAAGAAGGTATTATTATCAGACCAAATTCGGGAAGGTGCAGCAATGACGCAGAACGACACGAAACGCTCGTTCACGGGTCCGCTGTCGGGTCTGAAGGTGGTCGAAATCGGTTCGATCGGCCCGGGGCCGTTCTGTGCCATGCTGCTGGCCGATCTCGGTGCGGACGTGGTGCGGGTCGACCGTGCCACCGGCGCAGGGTTGGTCGGGCCGAATGCAGATTTCCGCACCGAACTGCTGCACCGGGGACGCCGTTCGCTTGCCGTCGATCTCAAGCACCCGGACGGAGCGGAGGTGGTGCTGTCGCTCGTGGCGGACGCCGACGTCCTGATCGAGGGCTTCCGCCCCGGCGTCACCGAGCGGCTCGGGGTCGGACCGGACGACTGTGCCCAGCGCAATCCGCGGTTGATCTACGGTCGCATGACGGGCTTCGGGCAGGACGGCCCTCTCGCGCAGCACGTCGGTCACGACATCAACTACGTGGCACTCAGTGGTGTCCTGTCGCTGATCGGACGCCACGGTCAGCCGCCCACCCCGCCGCTCAGCCTGGTCGGTGATTTCGGTGGTGGCGGAATGCTTCTCGCCTTGGGAGTGCTGTCTGCGCTCTTCGAGAGGCAGCGCTCAGGCATCGGGCAGGTGATCGACGCCTCGATGGTGGAAGGGGCCGCCCTCCTTGCGACGCCGTTCTTCGGCTTCGCGCAGAGCGGGTCGTGGAACCGTGAACGCGGCACGAACCTCGTCGACAGCGGCGCACCCTTCTACGACGCCTACGAGACCGCCGACGGCAAATGGCTCTCGGTCGGCGCGCTCGAACCGCACTTCTACGCCGACCTCGTAGCCCTGCTGGGCCTGCCCGACGATCTGCCGGATCAGAACGACCGCGCGCAATGGCCGCAGATGAAGAAGGTGTTCGCCGACGCCGTACGGGGCCGCACCCTCGCGGAGTGGCTCGACGCGGCCGAAGGGCACACGCCGTGCATCGCCCCGGTTCTCGACGTCGACGAGGCGCCGTCGCATCCCCACCATGTCGCCCGCGGGACCTTCGTCGAGGTCGACGGACTCGTCCAGCCGGCCCCCGCTCCCCGGTTCAGCCGCTCGGCGGCGGCGGTGGACCGCCGTCCGCCGAGTCCGGGGGAGCACACCACCGAGATTCTGACCGACTGGGGAATCGACTCCGACCGCACCGACCAATGGCTGCGTTCGGGCGCGGTACGACAAACCCCCGCCGAAGCCTGACCGATCACACGAACTCACGGCGCCCACCTGGAACCGCCGGACCGAAGAAGGAGTGAACCCGTGACCGAGCCCACGACATGGGAAACGTTCACGCTCGAGCGACCCGAACCCGGGATCGCCGTCGTGACGTTGAACCGTCCCGAACGAATGAACTCGATGACGAACACGATGTTCGTCGAACTCGAGAAAGTGGCGTTGCAACTCGATCGCGAGGACGACCTGCGTGTGGTGATCCTCACCGGCGCCGGCAAGGCGTTCTGCGGCGGGTTCGATCTCGACGACGCCGAAGGGCTGTCGTCGTTGACGCCGATGGGGATGCTCGATCAGCAGGAGCTGGCGGCGCGGGCGCTCTCGGCGATCCGGAGCATCCGCGTTCCGGTGATCGCGGCGGTCAACGGCGCGGCGGCCGGTGGAGGACTGTCCCTGTCCCTGGCTGCCGACATCCGGATCGGCTCGCCGGCCGCGCGGTTCAACGCGGCGTTCGTGCGAATCGGCCTCTCGGCCGGGGACCTGGGCGCCTCCTGGCACCTCACCCGGTTGATCGGCCCGGCGCGGGCCGCGGAGTTCGCGTACACGGGCCGATTCATCGAGGCCGTCGAAGCGGAGTCGCTCGGGCTGCTGAACGCGGTGGTGCCCGCCGAGTCGCTGCTCACCGAGGCGCTCGCGATGGCGCGCCTCATCTGCGCGAACTCGCCTGCCGGCGTGCAGCTGTCGAAACGCGCACTGCACGCGAACATGGAGGTGTCGTCCTACGCCGCGGCGCTCGAACTGGAGAACCGCGGCCAGGCGCTGCTCACCCGCGGTGAGGACATGCCCGAAGCGCTGGCCGCGTTCAAGGACAAGCGCACCCCGAAGTTCACGGGCCGGTGATCGACATGACGCAGATGGACACGCGAGAAAATACGTCCGTGCTGAGCAACTACGAGCCACCCCGGCTCGAGACCCTCACCCTCGAGGCGCTCGAGGACAAGATCGCCGTTCTCACGATCAACCGGCCCGACCGGATGAACTCGATGGTCGTGAAGATGTTCGAAGAGTTCAACACCGCCGCATACGCATTGCGCGACACCGACGCGCGGGCGCTGATCATCCGCGGTGCGGGAGATCGGGTGTTCTGCGCCGGGTTCGACCTCGACGAGATCAGTGTGATCACCGAAATGGGCGTGCGCGAATTCCTGAAGTTCCAGGAGACCGCGACCGGGGGCCTTGCTGCGCTGCGGCATCTGCCGTTCCCGGTGATCGCGGCGATCCACGGTGCTGCCTCCGGCGGCGGTATGTCGCTCGCCCTCGCCGCCGACATCCGGCTGGTCGCCCCGACCGCGAAGTTCAACGCGGCCTTCGTCAAGGTGGGGTTGTCCGTCGGGGAACTCGGCACCTCCTGGCAACTGACCCGCCTCGTCGGGCCGGGCCGGGCGGCCGAGATCGCGTACACGGCACGCTTCGTCGGCGCCGAGGAGGCGGTCCGGATCGGGCTGGCGAACCGGGTGGTGCCGAGCGAGAACCTCTTCGACGAGGCCGTCGCACTGGCCGAGACGATCGCGACGAATTCCCCCGGCGGGATCCGGATGTCGAAGCGCGCGTTGCAGCGGAACCAGGAAGTGACGTCGTACGCGGCGGCGCTCGAGTTGGAGAACCGGGGACAGGCGCTACTGACCCGATGCGCCGACATGCCGGAAGCGCTGGCCGCATTCAAGCAGAAGCGAGCTCCGCGTTTCACCGGGGCGTAGACGTCGACGAACGACTGCGTGCAGGATCGGGGCCGGGCGGCGCGCGCCGGCGGCACAATCTGATGGAGGCGAGCATATGACCTGGGAATGGACTCCCGACACCCTCGGCGCGCTGGAACGATTTCTGCGTGAGCGGGGCATCACCGATGGGCCGCTGACAACGTCGCGTATCGGTGACGGGCATTCCAATCTGACGTACCTGGTGTCCGACGGGGTACGTCGGGTGATTGTTCGTCGACCGCCGCCGCCGCCCGTCCCGCCGGGTGCCCACGACATGCTGCGGGAGGCTCGGCTCGTCGGTGCACTCGCCGGCAGTGGCGTGCCGGTGGCGGCCGTGCTTGCCGTCGGGCAGACCGGCGACGTGCTCGACGTCCCGTTCTACGTGATGGACTACGTCGCCGGCCCGGTGGTCACCACCGAGACTCCGGCGGCACTGAGTGCGCCGGCCGACCGTCGCCGGATCGGTGAGGCGCTGATCGACACCCTCGCGGCACTACACGCGGTGGACTGGCGGGCCGCCGGCCTCGGTGACCTCGGCCGGCCGGACGGTTTCAACGAGCGTCACCTGCGCCGCATGGGCCGGTTGGTGGCGGCCGAGGACGGGACGCCGCCGCCGGAGTTCGCGGAGATCGATGCGTGGCTCGCCGCCCACGTTCCCGCCGAGTCCGGTGCGGCGATCATCCACAACGACTACCGCATCGGCAACGTCATCCTTGCTCCTGAACCGCCGGGACATATTGCGGCGGTGCTGGACTGGGAGCTTGCGACGATCGGCGACCCGCTGTTCGATCTGGGGTACTTCCTCGCGTCGTATCCCGTCGAAGGACAGGACCGCACGCCGACCGAAGATCTCGGTGTGGCGGTCCTCGAGGACGGCTACCCGACGCGCGACGAACTCGCCCAGCGGTATGCGGCTGCCACCGGCGCGGACCTGTCGAACCTCGACTGGTACACGGCACTGGCCCTGTGGAAGCTGGCGGTGCTGTACGAGTACGGGCGGCGGCGGGCCGTCGCCGGCGTCGGGGATCAGTACTACCGCGACGGTGCCTTGGTGCGTGCCTTTCTCGACGCCGCCCGCCGGGCGGCGGGCCTGACAGCAGCCGGCGTCTGATCGGTCCGGCACCGGCCGGGCGCCGACCCGATGGTCCCTACTCGACGCCCGCAATCTCACGCCAGCGAGCGTGTGCTGCCGGTGTCCACTCGGTACGCAGGTCGCGTAGTCGCTTCGCCGTCCGCAGTCCGGCCCAGTCCGGCAGCAGGACCTCGGGCAGTCGTGGGTCCAGATAGGGCATCCGGCGCAGGGAATCGGCCAACTGCAGGTGGGTGAGGAGCAACTCGTCGTCCGAGGCGAATCCGCGCACGTCGAACCGGGCGAGCAACTCGTCGTAGACCTTCTCGGCTTCGTCGAGATCCCAGGACCGCCGGACGAGTTCGGCCTCGGTGATGCCCGGTTGGCCGATCGGGCCGACGAAGGTGACAGTGTTGTCGGCCAACCCCAGGGACTCGATCGTCCTGGCCGCCTCCGCGGCGCGATCGACGTGGGGGGTCACCCAGACGCCGGGGGTCGGGTTTCCGAAGCCGGCCCACCGCAATGCCGCATACAGTTTCTTCCGGCTCGAGCGGTGCGATTCGGGAACCGGGACGTTGATCACCAGCCAACGGCCGTCCCACTGGGTGACGTCGACATCGGGGGGAAAGACACGCATGTCGCCTTCGGCGAACAGTCGGTGCGCTTCGTCGGTCAGGTGCCACAGGGTCTCCCGACCGACCCGTTCGGCGGCGATCAACCCGGTCGATCCCGTGCGGGCCAGAGCCTGCCGTGCCGCGGGCTCACCGAACCCGAGTCCCTTCAGGACGTAGAGCAGTGCCGCGGTACGAACCGGTCGGCCGTATGGTTCGACCAACTCACCGAGCACCGTCACCAGCACGGATCGGGCGCTGCGGGCGGGGGTTGCGTCCTTGTCGGATACGGACCCGATGTCGGGATCAGTCATGGGTCCATCGTCGCGCAGGCGGTCGCAGCCACGCCACACCCCCCGGGCGCCGGCGGTGCGGGGGCGGTGGGCTGGCGCTCGTCAGTGCGCACCGCGGACGACACCCCAGTCGCGCAGGACGGCGTCGGTGTCGGCGCCGGGCACGCGAGGCGCCGAGTACGTGGCCGGCGCCGCGTTCGCGAAGCGTGGCGATGCCGCCGGCTGGCGCTGCCCGAACGATTCGACGACTGTCCCGCGTGCGGCGATGTGCGGGTGCGCCGCGACCTCGTCGAGGGCGAGCACCGGCGTGAAGCACGCGTCGAGGGGGGCGAAGTGTTCCACCCATCGGTCGCGATCGCGGCCGCGGAAGATCTCGGCGAACCGGGTGCGCACACTGGGCCAGGCCGCTCGATCGTATTGATCCGGAAGGTCCGCCGGGTCGAGTCCGAGGCCCGTGAGTAGTTGCGCGTAGAACGCCGGCTCGACCGCGCCGACTGCGACGTACCGTCCGTCGGCGCATTCGTAGGTGTCGTAGAACGGGGCCGCGCCGTCGACGACGTTGGTTCCCCGGTCGGCGGACCATAGGCCGTTTTCGGTCAGCGTCCAGTACATCGTCATCAGCGTGCTGACGCCGTCGACCATCGCGACGTCGACGACGTCACCCTGCCCGGACCGCTCCCGCGCATAGAGCGCGCCGAGGATGCCGGTGATCGCCAGCATCGAGCCTCCCCCCAGGTCGGCGACCAGGTTGAGCGGCGCCAGCGGGCGTTCGCCTTTCCGTCCGATCGCGTTCAACGCTCCGGTGAGGGCGAGGTAGTTGATGTCGTGCCCCGCGTAGGGAGCCAGTGGACCGTCCTGTCCCCATCCGGTGATCCGGGCGTAGACGAGTCGGGGATTGCGTGCCCGGCACACGTCGGGGCCGATGCCGAGGCGTTCCGCCGCGCCGGGTCGGTAGCCCTCGACGAGCACATCCGCATTGTCGACGAGACTCAGCACGCGCTGCAGATCGTCGGGATCTTTCAGATCGGCGCGGACCGAGCGGCGGTTGCGCAGCCCGGCGTCCTGCTCCACGGGCAGGAGCTGGCTCACCCCGCCCGGACGTTCGATCCGCACGACGTCCGCCCCGAGATCGGCCAGCAGCATCGCGGCATGGGGGGACGGGCCGATCCCGGCCAGCTCGACCACCCGCAGCCCGTCGAGTACACGCGTCATCTTCTACCTCCGAACGGCACCAATGTTTGACAACTCTGGATACTAACTATCAAACTAAGTATTATCTAGTTCGACGCCGCAGCGAAACACCGACTTGTCGCTGCCGGCATCCATCGACGAATCCGAGGGCGAAACGTGAACAGACTCAGTCCAGAACTGATGGCGACGCTGCGCACCGCGGCCGACGATCCCGTCGCCTACGCGCAGAGATGGAAGGCGACCCATGGCCGCCGCGTGATCGGATCTTTCCCGATGAACTTTCCGTCCGAACTCGTGCACGCCGCAGGCGCCCTTCCGGTGCTCATCCAGGAGAACCGCACCCCGGTCACCGAAGGCCGCAACCTGCTCGCCGAGTTCTACTGCGGCTACACCCGCAGTGTTGCCGACCAGGCGGCGCTCGGTCAGCTCGACCTCTTCGACGCCTTCGTGGCGGCGGACCACTGCGTGCAATTGCTCGGCGCGGTGGACGTGATCCGATGGGCGCGACCCGAGAAGCCTGTGCATTTCGCCCAGCTCACCAGCGCCATGGACGATGCGTGGACCGGGCCGCGGGTGGCGGGTCGCATCAGCGACCTCGCGACCGAGATCGAAACGGTCCTGGGGGTTTCAATTACGTCCGACACCTTGACGGCCAGCATTCGGATGTTCAACGCGAACCGGCGTCTGCTGCGCGAGTTCTACGAGCTGCGTCGCTCGGGCCGACTCCGCATCACTGCGAGCGAAATGCAAGTGCTGGTGAAGTCGAGCATGGTGATGGACATCGCCGAACACACCGCTGCCCTCGAGCGTCTTCTCGACGGGATCGACCCGGCTGCCGAAGCGCAGGACGACGTGGTCAGGCTCTACCTGTCCGGCCACTTCTGCCACGCCCCGCGGCCCGAACTCCTGGACGTGATCGAGGAGGCGGGGGTGATCGTGGTCGACGACGACCTGTACACCGGATACCGCTACATCTCCACCGATGTGCCCGAGAACGGAGATCCGTTCCAGGCGCTGTCGAGCTGGTATCTGGAGCGAAATCTCAACGCCCCATGCCCCACCCGAGTGACCACCCAGGTCGACTGGGATCGATATCTGATCGACGAACTCGCCCGTAGCAACGCGAACGGCGTGGTCGTGATGATGGCGAAGTTCTGTGAACCTCACATGCTCTACTACCCGGAGCTTCGGAAAGCGCTGGAGGGTAACCGAACACCCGTGCTCCTCATCGAAACCGAACACGAGGGCAATCCTGTGGAAACGCTCCGGACCAGGGTCGAGACCTTCGTGGAGCGAATCCGCCGGCAGCACGTGCCGGTGCCGTCCTGAAACCTGCTCGACCACCCGAGGGAGATCGTGATGACCATTGCACAACCGCGCAAGGAAAAAGCCCACCGCCTGTCCAGTACCCGCGCCGGCGGGAAGCTGGTCGCCGACTACTGGGAGAACATCTTCACCGCAAAGGAGCGCGGTAAGCACGTCGTCTGGTACAACGGCGCCGCGTTGAACCCGCTCTTTCAGGCGGCCGGCCTCGAATGGTGCCACGGTGAGGCCTTCGCTGCACGACTGGCCGCCCAGCATCTCGAGGGTCCGGCCCAGGCTGCCGGGGCCGAATACGGCTACATCAACGAGCTGTGCTCGTACGCCCGGACGCACCTCGGATGCGCCGTGCTGACGCACCAGAACACCAACCGGAACGAGACCGGCGTCGTGGGCCTGACCGACCAGCAGGAGCTCGCGAGCAAGCTGCCGGCACCGGACTTCTTCGTGAACGGATATGCTGGCTGCAGCACCGGACAGCAGTGGGACGCCATGACGTACCGGGTGTTCGATCGCAAGTTGCCCTTGTTCAACGTCTCGATTCCGATGCTGTGGGGCAACAAGCCCGACGCGGGATACATGCGGGGGGAGGAGTGGGTCGAGGTCGGCAAGTACGTCGAGGGTCAACTCCGTGAGCTGGTCGACTTCCTGGAGTACCAGACCGGCCGGCCGTTCGACTGGGATGCGCTCAGCGAGAGCATGTCGTACATCAAGCGGGCTTCGGAATTGCGCCTCGAAGGGATGGAACTTTGCCGGCAGGCGCCGACCCCGGCGACCTACTGGGACTGGGTGGCGAGCATCGCGCCGATCAACTTCCTGCCCGGCAACCAGGATCTCGTGGACTACTTCGCCGGGGTGAAGGCCGAGATCGAACAGCGGATCGCCGACGGTGTCAGCGCCGTCGAGAACGAGCGCTACCGGGTCTACTTCGACGGAATCATGAACTGGAACAAACTCGGGTTCCTGACCCGGAAGTTCGCCGAGTACGACGTGGCCGTGGTGGCCGGCCGGTACACCCACGAATCCTTTTGGCAGGAACCACAACTCATCGACGTCGACAATCCGCTGCTCGGTATGGCGCAACACTACCTGCTCTGTCCGCTCAACCATGGGCTGAAGAACCTGCAGGAACTGTTGCTGCGTCGTCTCGACGAATATGCGATCGACGGCATCGCCTTCCACTCCACCCGGACCTGCCGGGCGATGACCAACCCGCAGTCCATGCTCGCCCGGGCTGCCGAGGCCGAGCGTGGAGTCAAGTCGTTCGTCTTCGAAGGGGACGTTGCCGACGCATCGTTCTACAACGACGAGTTGTTCGACAGCCGACTCGAAGCGATGCTGGAGGCGATCGATGTGCAGCGGATGAGGTCCGCGGTCTAGCGCGACACCGTACCGGGAAGAGACGAGTGCGATGAGTACCGACAAGTGGTTCGTTATGGGCGTCGATCTGGGATCGACGACAGCGAAGGCTGCCGTCGTCGATCAGGACGGTGCGTTGTGCGGGACGGATGTCGTGCAGATGGGCGCTGTGAGCCGTGAAGCAGTCGCCCGTGCGATCGAGGGCGCCTCGGTCGCGGCGGGAGTGCCACGCGAGGTCATTCGGCGGACCGTGAGCACCGGGTACGGCCGCCGGTTGGTTCCGGGCGCCGACCGCACCTTCACCGAGATCACCTGCCATGCGCGCGGCGCGGCGGCCCTGCGTCCGGGGGTTCGGCTCGTCATCGACATCGGCGGCCAGGACAGCAAGGCGATCATCGTCGACGACGACGGACTGGTGGAACGTTTCGCCATGAACGACCGTTGCGCGAGCGGAACGGGTCGGTTCTTCGATGTCCTGGCCCGCGCGCTCGAGGTCGACATCGATGCGGTAGGGGATCTCGCGCTCGCCGGTGCGCACGGCCTCGAGGTCAGCAGTATGTGTGCCACCTTCGCCGAAACCGAGGTGATTTCCCTGCTCGCCCAGGGGCAGGACAAGGCCGACATCGCCGCGTCCGTGCACCGTGCCGTCGCGGCGCGCACCCTGGGTCTGGTCGGCCAGGTCGGCAGGGCGACACCTGCGGTGATGACCGGCGGGGTGGCCAAGAACCCGGCTGCGATCCGCTATGTATCGCAGGCGTTGAGACATCCGATCGAGGTGCTCGACCAGCCACAGATCGCCGGGGCCTACGGCGCGGGGCTGCTTGCGCGCGACGAGTATCGCGGTGCCCGAAAGGTTCTGTCCGCGCGTGATGCCGCGACGGAGACGAACATGGCATCGCGGAGCTCGGGCGGTGGTCGGCACTGTGCGAGCTGCGACGGTGTCCTGGACGGTAATCATGCGCATGCCGGCGGACCGGTGATGCTCGAGCTGCGGAGGAACGAGTGATGATGAGAGAACCGAGTGAGTTCCGGGTGCCGGTACCGGCCGAGTCGACGATCTACATCGTCGGGGGGACGAGTGGTGTCGGGCTCGAGGTGGCGCGCCGGTTCGTGCGTGCGGGCGCCCAGCGGATCGGTCTGGTCGGGCGCAACGTCGAACGTGGCGAGAAAGCGGCACAGCACATTCGGACCCTCGCGCCTGGCGTGTGGTGTCTGTTCGCTGCGGCCGACGTGAATGTTCCGGGGGAGGCCGTGCGGGTTGTGGCGGAACTTGCGGATTCGCTGGGTGCCGCCGACATCCTCGTCAACAGCACGACAGGGTCGTTCAATCCGCGACTGTTCCACGAGATGGACCCCGAGGACATCCCGGGGGTGCTGTTGAACCAGGCTCTCGGCCCGATCAACATGTGTCGAGCCGTCCTGCCCGCGATGCGACAGCAGCGCGGCGGGGTGATTGTGAACATCGCCTCCGATGCGGCGAAGCACCCGACGCCGGGCGAGAGCGTGATCGGTGCGGCCATGGCAGCAATCGTCATGTTCTCCAAAACCCTTGCAATGGAGGCCAAGAGGGACGGCATCCGAGTCAATTCCGTGACACCGTCGCTCATCCGCGATACCGGCGGCTTCGATCGCGTCATGTCCGAGCCCTTCAGTGCGAAGCTGTTCGAGAAGGCGAGTCGGCTGGCGTCGTTGGGGGTGGCGGAGCCGGGCGATGTCGCCGACCTCGTGCTGTTCCTCTGCGGTACGCAGGCGCGGCGGATCACCGGGCAGGTGGTCAGCCCGAACGGGGGGATTTCCGCGGGATAGCTGCCGCAGCGAGAAGCCGGTCGAGGTGGGGACCTTGGCCGGCTTCACGTGTCTCGGGGGCGAAATCGGATGAGGCTCTGACCCAAAATATTTGACAGATATGTAGCGGAAGGCATCTGATCGGTACTATGTTGGGTGTGACCGCGACAACATCTCGGGAGGCCCGGTCCAGGGCGCCGATCGGTCCCTGCAGCCTTCCCTTCCTTCATCCCGCACAGCCGAAAGCAGGAACACGCCATGTCGCTACAGATGTCCTACTGGCCGGCGTCCACGAGCTCGGGCATTCGAGACATCACGTTCAGTGATCTTCTTCGGGAGGTAGCCGCGACCACTCCCGACCGCGTCGCGCTCGTCGACGGCGTTGCCGACCCGGCGGACCGGAGAAAATGGACCTACCGCCAGTTGCTCGCCGACACCGAATCGACCGCCCGCGCGTTGCTCACGCACTTCTCCCCGGGCGATCGGATCGCGGTGTGGGCGCCCAACAGTGCCGACTGGGTGATCCTGCACCAGGCGATCGCGATGGCAGGCATGGTGCTGGTCGGCATCAATCCGGCGTATCGCGCACATGAGCTCGAATACATCCTGCGGCAGTCCAAGGCAGCCGGTCTGTTCTTCCGCGAGTCCTATCGCGGGGCGGATCTGTCCGCGATTCTGGACCAGGTCCGGCCCACTGTTCCGGGACTGCACACCGTGGTGTCCGGCAGCGAGTGGGCCGAGTTCGTGCGTACTGGCGATCCGAACGCGCAGTTCCCGGCCGTCTCGCCGACGGACGCAGTGCAACTACAGTACACCTCGGGCACCACCGGCTTCCCGAAAGGCGCACTGCTGCACCACAAAGGCCTTGTCAACGAGGCTGCGTTCGTATTCGAGCGGGCCGGCCGGACGGACCCGCTGGTCTGTGTCAACGCCATGCCGATGTACCACATCGGGGGCGGTGGCGTCACCGAGCTCGGCACGTTCGCCGTCCACGGAACCTACGTGATCTTGCCGGCCTTCGAGCCGGCCGCGATGCTCGAAATGATCGAGACCTACCGGGGCACCCACTCGTTGATGGTGCCCACGATGCTCATCGCCCTGCTCGACCATCCGGACCGGCACACGCGTGACCTGTCGAGCATCCACACCGTCATGTCCGGCGCGGCGGCAGTACCCGAGGCGCTCGTCGAACGGGTGACCCAGGACCTCCACTGCAACTTCACGATCCTGTTCGGCCAGAGCGAGATGCACGGGGTGATCAGCCAGACGCGGATCACGGACGATGTCGTCGACCAGGCGACCACGGTGGGACAGCCGCTGCCGGAGCTCGAGGTCAAGATCGTCGATCCGTTCTCCGACGAGATCGTTCCCGCCGGTGAGCAGGGCGAGGTCTGCTGTCGCGGCTACCAGGTGATGCTCGGGTACTCGGACATGCCCGACGAGACCGCCGCCACCATCGATGCGGACGGATGGCTGCGCATGGGCGATCTGGGTGTGATGGACAGCCGCGGCTTCCTCCAGATCACCGGTCGTCTCAAGGAGATGATCATCCGGGGCGGCCTCAACATCTATCCCCGCGAGATCGAGGAACTGCTCTACCGGCATCCCGACGTCGCCGAGGTAGCGATCATCGGTGTGCCGGACGAGAAATGGGGCGAACAGATCGGCGCCGTCGTGCGGGTGAAGGACCCCGACTCGCCCCCCAGCGCGGCCGAGCTGAAGTCCTGGGTCCGCGAACGACTCGCCGCACACAAGACACCCGCCCTGTGGTACTTCACCCGGTCCCTTCCCATGACCCCGTCGGGCAAGATCCAGAAGTTCCGTGTGCAGGAACAGATCGCCGCCGGGACGCTGATCGCGGCACCGATGACCGACGGCGACGCGGCCGAGCAGTCCTCGGCCGATCTGGTGTCGTGACGACGTCCGCCGCGGCCGAGGACCGAACCGTGACCGGCGGAAGGACCACCCGTTGACCCAGTTGCTGAACTCCGATGCGCGCGGGATCCGTGACGCGGTGCGGGATTACGCGGCGAAACGCCTGGCACCCGGGTATCTCGAGCGCGCGAAGTCCTCCACGTTCCCGTGGGATCTGCATCGCGAGATCGCCGGCCTGGGGCTCTACGGCCTGCTCGCAGGGGAGGGATACAACCCTCTCGAGCGGGAGGACTTCGTTGCGGCCGGCGTCGCCGTCGAGGAACTCGCCTACGCGGACTTCAACGTCGCCAACATCACGATTCCCGTCATGCTGATGAGCACGTTGATCCGGGACCACGCATCCGAGACGATCGTCGAGAGGTGGCTGCCGCGCCTGGTGGCGGGTGAAACGTACGTCGCGTTCGGCTTGACGGAACCCGAGACCGGATCCGACGCCGCCAACATCAAGACCGTCGCGCGAGCTACCGCAGATGGGTACACCATTTCCGGCGAGAAGACGTCGGTGACCATGCTCGCCGACGCGGAAGCGATCATCCTCGCCGCACGGACGATCCGGGACGGCAAGGATGCCGGCGTGTCGACGTTCCTGGTGCCGCTCGATGCGCGTGGCATTGCCACGTCGACGGTTCCGGATACGGGATGGGGCATCCTCGGTCGCGGGGTGCTGCATCTGGACGGTGTCGAGGTGCCACCGGAGAACCTGATCGGCCTCGAAGGGCGTGCCTTCTCCCGCGTGCTGAACGGGTTCGACTTCACTCGGCCGCTGCTCGCACTGACCGGACTCGGCGCGGCCCGGGCGTCCCTCGACGAGACAGCCGAGTACGTGCGCCGGCGTACGGCGTTCGGTGCTCCGCTGGCGAAGTTCGAGGGCGTGTCGTTTCCCATGGCCGAACACCTCACCAAGGTCGAGGCGGCGCGGATGATCTGCTACGCGGCGCTCGAGAAACGCACTCTCGGTCTGCCGCACACCATCGAGGCGGCGATGGCGAAGTGGTACGGCCCGCTCGTCGCGAGCGCAGCGGTCAAGGAATGTCTCCTCCTGCACGGCAACTACGGTTACTCGCAGGAACTTCCGTTCGAGCAACGCCTGCGTGATGTGATGTCCGTCGAGATCGCCGACGGTACGGCACAGATCCAGAAGATCATCATCATGCGGGAGAAGTATGGGACCGACTTCGTTCCCTACGAGAGGCGCGGCAGCGACGCGGCCTCGTCGTGGCAGAGAGGAGCGGCACGCCCCGCGCCCGCGACACAGTGAGTTCGTCGAGTGTCCATCACCTACCGACAGGCGAAGGGAGACCCGAATGGCCGGGCCTGCCGATCTCATAGTGCGGATGCGAGATCGAGTCTGAACGTGATTCGGCCCTGGGCTACCCCTGCACCCTCAGATAGGCGCAGGGGTAGTCACGGGCTCGGCGTGTTACGCCAAGGAGGGGCGGTAGGCGTACGACGACGACCGAGACAGGGCGAATTCGAAAATGCCGTATCCGGTCTGCCCGTTCCACTCGAACGTGCAGCATCGGTCCGTCAGGGCGGAGTCGAGAGTCGTCGGTCCCGCCGTCCCGTCGAGGGGATAGACGTCGAACTCTTCGAAGTCGCGACCGCGAACCTTTCCGTGGTGTCCGCCGTAACCGCCACCGGCCATGTATCCACCGCCGGCCGAGGCGTCGGCGTCGACGCGGTAGGTCGCGCCGGCGGCGGTCACGATCTCCACGGTGCCGCTGGTCAGGTCGTTGCCTGCCGTGAACGCCAGGTGGTGCCGGACGTCGGTGATGTCGTCGAGTCGGCCGTCGTCGTGCATGACGGCGCCCTCCAGCAGGATCCGTCCGCCGTTTCGATCCTCGACGAGGAGGAATCCGAACGTGCGGTCCGGGAACTGGGCCTGGTACCAGATGTGCAGGCCCTGGCCTCCGGACATGGTGCGTACTCCGCGGGAGCGGTCCCGCAGTCCGTACCAACCGGTGACGTCGGTCGTGGTGCCGTCCAACGTGAGCGTGCCTTCGTAGCGGCCGGGCTGGAAGAGGTGGTCGAACGAGGTGACGTTTCCGTCGGTGTTTGCCACCTCCACCGATCCGAGCCAGTAGGGTGCCCGGGCGTGCCAGAGGAGGTCTAGTTCGAGTCCGGTCTTGTTCTCGTCGAGATGGATTCGCCAGGTCGTGTTGTCCTCGACGGTCTCCCACCGCAGGGGTCCGACGGACGCGGCGTCGGTGGTGTTGTGCTCGGTGGAGAAGCGGAGGTTGCGTTGTTCGGCCGTCGTGGTCAGCACCACGAAACCGTCCACGACGTTCCGCGGCGGATAGACCCCGGCGCCGAGGACGACCGAGGGTGCGGTGCTGCCGTCCGGGTGGAGGTTGAACATGAACCGGTCGAAGAATTTCTCCGGCATGTCCGGGGTGGCCCGGGTTACCAGGGCGTCGTGGAATCCGTCGGTCATCTGATGTGCGGCGCGGATACTCCCTCGTTCACGAGGGAGAGGAAGCGCCGTCCTCCTTTCGGGAGAGTGGTGGTGTCGGGCACACCTGTCGGTGGGGTCGGTTGGCGTGCCGGGCATGGGGGTCGAGGTGGTGCGCTGCAACTACCGGTTGCGGCCGGGCACCACCGCCGCCGCTGCCCTGATCGAGGAGTGGCGTCGCTGCCGGTTCCTGTGGAACGAAGCCGTCCACCAGTTCACGACGGGCCGCAAGCCGGGTTTCGGGACACTTTGCAGGCAGTTGACCGAAGCCCGAGCCCGCTCGTCGTGGTTGCGGGACGGTTCCCAGGTCGCCCAGCAGCAGATGCTGCGCACCTACGCGCAGGCGTTGGACGCCTCGTGCACGGTCAAGGGCCGGGGCCGGCCGCGCTTCAAGGCGCGGAAGAAGACCCTGCCGTCGCTCGAGTACACCCGCCGCGGGTTCCGGATCCGGGACGGCCGGTTGGTGTTGCCCAAAGGCGTGCGTGTTCCGGTGGTGTGGTCGCGGGCACTGCCGTCGGAGCCGTCGAGTGTGCGCATCACCCGCGATTGCCTCGGGCACTGGTATGCCTCGTTCGTGGTGACCCGCGAGGCAGGGCCGATCCGGGTGGTCGAGGAGAACAGTGGTGTCGGGATCGACTGGGGAGTGGCCCGCACCGCGACGGCCACCGAGGAGCGGTTCGATCTGCCGCATCACGGGCACCGGAAACGGTGTGCGGCGGTGGTGTTGGTGCGGCCCGCGTACACGACCATGACGTGTGCGAGGTGTTTCGCGAGAGCCGAGCAACCCCTCGGACTCGAGGAACGAATTTTCCGATGCCGAGCATGCGGGCACACCGCGTGCCGGGACCGGAACGCTGCCAGGGTGGTTCTGGTTGTGGCGGAGCGTGGCCACACCGGTGTCGACGACGTGAGTCAAACGGATCACCTCCCTCCGGGTGGTGGTGGTGGTGGTGCGGTTGCGGTCCGAGTCGGGAATCTCCTGCCTTCGGGAAGGAGGGGCGTTAATCGTGCTCCTTCGGGTCGGCGGGGTATCAGGTGGAAACCGGCGATGTCATCGTCTCCCGGGCTTCTTCAACAGCATCGACCTGTTTGTGGTCGAGGGTGAAGCGGTAGGAGCCCATCATGAGCAGGCAGGCGATCCCGATACCGACCAGCACGATGATCGGTACGGCACCGGCGCGATACGACCCGGTGGCTCCGTAGATCTGTCCGAGCAGGAAGATGCCGAATGCCGCACCCTGGGCGTAGAGGAAGTAGATGAATCCCAGCACCCGACCGTACGAGTGCTTGGGGAAGTATCGGCTCACCATGTAGGCGGCGAGGTCGCCCTCGGATCCCAAACCCAGGCCGATCAACGCGGAACCCACGAAGAGCAGGCCGATCTCCGACGAGGTGATCATGAGGAAGACTCCGACTGCGCACAAAGCGAAGATGATCGAGCCGATGACTGGAGCGTAGAACCGGTCGAGCAGGTAGCCGACGAGCAGACGAGCGGAGATCGACGCCAGGCTGAGTACGGACAGGATGGAAACGGCAGCCCCCTGGCTGATGCCCTTGTCGGTGGTCATCGGCACGACCTGTGACATCAGACCGAAGGTGGCCGAGGACACCACGAAGATCGCGACGGAGAGCAGCCAGAACTGTCGGTATTTCCGCGCCACGGTGAGGAGGGACTCCCCGGCCATCCGGCCCTGCAGACGTGCGGCTGCGCGCTCGGCATCGTGTTCGGCGGGCATCCGGGTGACGAATGCGTAGACCGACGCCGGGATGACGGTGCACACGGCGCCGATGACGAGGAAGGCGAGGCGCCAGCCACCCATGCCCAGCACCCAGTTCGCGAGATAGGGCATCAGTACCCCGCAGGCGCCGAGACCGGCCATGAGGACGCCCAGCGCCATGCCACGGCGATCCTGGAACCACGCGCTGACCACGGTGGAGTGCGCCACCGGATTCACGGCGCCCGCGCCGGCACCGATCACGATGCAGAGGGCAAAGAAGAGCATTTCGTTGTTCGGAAGTGCGGACATCAGCATGAGGCCGATTCCGAACGCCAAGGCCATCGGTACCGAGGGCATCCTCGGACCGTAGCGGTCGATGAGGAAGCCGAGGATGACGATGCTGACTCCGACCATCACCGTCTCGATGGACAGGCCGTTGGCGATGACGCTGCGGTCCCATCCGAACTCCTCGGTCATGGGCTTGCCGAGGACGTTGAACAGAACGTTGACCGTGCTGGTGCCGAACAACAGGGTGACAAAGCCGGTGATGACGTACCACCAGCGATTCAAGTGCCGCGTGGGCGCCTGCAACCCAGTCGTGCCGACTGCGCTCATGGAAGCTCCTGTGATTGATATCGGTGGTCGGGGCGGCGATGCTGCGCACGGAACCACGAGGAGTGGTCTCCGTCACACGATGAGAACATAAGGACAGTCCAATGTAAAGGACAGTCCAAAGCGTTCGGATGACGTGGGACAGGAGGCAACATCGTGCTGCACATGCGGCGCAGCGTGCTCCTGTGGGCGGAGCCCGGGTGGGCCGCTGATCCAGCGGAAGTCCTCCGGAGTTCCTTCGATAGGTCATACCATTGGACTGTAGGGCCTCGGTCTAGGTACAATCGATCGGTGATTTCAATCACAAAGAGGTGGGAGTGCCGTGGACAACGAGGTCGGGATGCGATGCGAAGGTGAGTCGGATGACTTCACGTATCTCGTAGAGCGAGCCGCCGAGTGCCTCTGTACGGCCGGCAAACTGCTGGGCGACCAATCCTGCGACATGCGCTCTTCCGCCCTGTCCTCTTCCGCCCTGTCGGTGTCGCTGGCCATGGCACGGCGTCGACTCGCCAGGGCGCTGACCGAGGGACGGGTGACCGGAACGGACATCGAGGACGCGTGTCGAGTTCTCGTCCGCATCGAACACCTCGAGGAGGAGTTCGCCAAGGTCGAGGCGATTCGTCCTGTCGCCGAAGTGGTCGAGGTGCACGACGCGGCACTCCAACTTCGGGAGCTTCCGCCGCGCGAGATCATCGAGTCGGCTCCAGAGGCCGTCTGCACCGCGTTGCCGTTCGCACGCTCGTTGATTTCCGCGGTGTCGGGCACTCGGTGGCAGCCGCGCCGCCTCTATCTGCGGCCCGAACTCGACGGCTCCCCACTGGACTTCTCCGACTACGTAGACTCCGCCGAACTCTCGTTGGTGGAGGCACCTCTGGAAACCGAGCTGGTACGTCGACGGGTTCCGGCGCTGGTTGCGGCCCCGGCCGATGACAACCGCACACACAAGGAGATGGTCAGTGCGTCCCGGACGTCGGCGTACGTTGCTGCGCCGGTCATGTCCGGGGGAAAGGTCATCGGGCTGCTCCATGCCGATCGTCCTGGGTCGACCGATGCGCTCGACCCGGGTGATCGAGACCGATTGGACACGTTCGCAACCATCCTGGCGATCATTTACGAACAGGCCGTTCTCAAGCATCGATTACAACTACAGCGTGCACGGATCGAGAAGTCGTTCGACGCAACTCAGGCCATGCTCGATCGGATCTCGAAGGCCGACGCGATTCTCTCCCGCCGTGCCGAAGGTCCGGCGGACGGTGCCGATGGCAAGCCCGACGACCACCATGTGGTCGAACTGGCTTCGGTACTGACCTTCCGGGAACGCGAGATCCTCTCCCATCTCGCCACCGGAGCAACGAACAGCCAGATCGCCCGAGCGCTGGTCATTTCCGAGGGCACCGTGAAATCGCACGTGAAAGCGGTACTCAAGAAGCTGCACGCACCTACGCGCGCTGCCGCGGCTGCTCTCTACTCGGGCCAGGCTCGACGACAGCGATGAAGGAGAAATCTCAGGGGCAAAGAGCCGCCCGGGCCGCCGTCGACCGCGAATTGTCACACGCCGTCATCGCCCTCCTCGACCAGCTCCGGAACACCTACGGCGTCGGCCCGCGTACCTGCAAGACTCGGTCGGAATCTCTCGACACTCGAGTGACACTGCTGGACGAAGCCACCGAATCTGCGTTCACCGTGCTTACCGAACTCGACCCCGAGCGGCAACGGGCACTCGGTCGACTCATCGTCGATCTCCAGGACTTGCGCCGGCGAATCCGCGCGGAGCATTCCGGACCGGAACATGTGTTCTCTCCCCACGACTTCGCCGGCGCGATCCGTCGTCTTCGCGGAGCCGAGTCGGTCGCCGGTCTCCGCAAACTCATCTGCCGAGAAGTGGCGCACACCGCCCACCTCGACCGAATACTGTTGTCCGAGGTACACAACGGAACGTGGACAGCGCTCGAACTCTACAGCGTGGCAAGGACGGAAGAGGTACTCCAGTTGCCGCACGCCCTACCCCTCACCTCCGAATCGGCCGAGGGCAGGGCCTGGGAGACACGGTCGGCGGTACTCGCCGGATCGGACGCCGACATCGGACCGAGCCCGGAGGTTGCGCAGATGCTCGCCTCGAGCTCGTACGTGGTGGCTCCGATCACCGTGTCGACGGGTGTGATCGGGCTCGTGCACGGAAGTCGCACCACCGGTGAAGCGTTGGATGCGGTGGTACGAGATGTGGTTGGCGCATTCGCGCGAAGTTCCGGAACGCTGTTCGAACGGGTGATGCTCGCCGATTGCCTCAGCGAACAGAAGAATCTGATAGTCCAACGATTGCAGCAGGAGGCCAGGGAAGCCGAGCTTCTCGAGCATGCCGATGTGCATTTCGTCGACGAGAACTCCACTCGGTGGGCCGTCGCGCCGGCGGGGGGCTTGAACGAAGACCTGGGTACCCCGGTGCTCGGCTCTCTGACTGCTCGTGAACGCGAGGTCTTCGCACTGGTTGTCCGGGGCGCCTCCAACGCCGACATCGCCGAGGAGTTGGTGATCAGCATCTTCACGGTGAAGACACACGTCAAGAAGATTCTCCGAAAACTGGGCGCGATGAATCGGTCCGAAGCCATCTACCGCTACCTCGAGATGACAGGCTCGCGGTAGGCAGCTCGAGTCCTTTCGCTGACGGGCAGATACGCGGCGGCCAGCGATCTCGAAGTGCACGACTCCTTCGTGGCCTGCCGTCCGAGGTCGGCTCCCGATGAGCCGCCCCGGGCGGCGGTAGCCGATCAGGCGTCGGCAACCGATTCGGCTGCCTGTTTGCGGAGGAGGAACTTCTGGATCTTTCCGGTCGCGGTGGTAGGGAGTTGATCCACAACCACGAGCTTTTCCGGAATCTTCTGCATCATGGCCTTGCGTTCGTTCCGGAGGAAGTCGGCCACCTCCTCCAGAGTCGGCGCGGAGCCGTTGACGACGATGAAGGCGCACACCTTCTCGCCGAGGCGGGCGTCAGGCATCGACACCGCCGCTGCCGCAATGATCCGCGGATGTGCCAAGAGGTGCTCCTCCACCTCCCGTGCCGAGATATTCATGCCTCCCCGGATGATGAGGTCCTTGATTCGTCCCGTGACCCGGAGATAGCCGTCCGCGTCGACGCGGCCGAGATCACCGGACGCGAGGAATCCCCGGCCGTCGACCGCCGCGGCCGTGCGCTCGGGATCACGCCAGTATCCGAGGAAGATGCCCGGTCCTCCGTAGAAGATCTGACCTTCCTCGCCTGCCGGCAGGACGGTCCCCTCTCCGTCGCGGATCTCGAGATCGACACCGTCGAAAGCCCGCCCGTCGGAGGAGAGCACCTTCTCGACGGGATCGTCGACGCGCACGGCCGTCACCAGAAGTCCCTCACTGCTGCCGTACACCGGAAGGAGGGTGCAATCGGGGAGCGCCGCCTTCCAATTCCGCAGTAGGGTTTCGGGGATCGGGGCCCCGGCGCTCACCCAGAGTCGCATCGAGCTCAGGTCGTGAACTGCGCCGGCCTCGATCGCCCCGAGCGCCATCTGGAGGAACGGCGTCGCAGCCATGCTGACCGTGGTCCTGTACTCCGCGATACGTCGAAGTCCCTCGTGCGGCTCCCACACGTCGAGAAGGTGAATTCCGCTTCCGAGGATCAACGGTGTCGCCACTCCCACGGCGAGCCCGGTCGCATGCGTCACCGGGGACGGCATGAAGACCACATCGTCGGAATTCAAGCCCATCACCTCGCGACCGAGACCGTAGACGGTGAAGGACAGGGTGTTGAACGTGTGCTGGCAACCTTTCGGGCGTGATTCCGTCCCGGAGGTGTAGATGATTGCGTGGGCGGCATCCGCCGACGGTGGCGATCCGAGCTCGTCGTTACCGGGCACATGGTCGCCGGCGATCAGCGAATCGAACGCGAGCTCTCCAACGCCTACCGCCCCGCGTACGACGACGACGTGCTCGAGTCCGGTCACCTCGCGGCGTACCTCGGTCAACATGTCGGCATAGCGGAACTTGCGGAATTCCTCGGTGACGAAGGAGATCTTGGCGCCGGAGTGCTCGAGGACGTAGCGCACCTCGTCATGTCGGTAGACCGGCATCGTGGGCACCAGAACGGCGCCGATCCGGGCCACGGCCACATAGATGACGACGAATTCGTTCCAGTTCGGCAGCTGCACCTGCACCCGGTCGCCAGGGGCGACTCCGAGTTTTCTCAGGGACGCCGCGAGACGGTACGCCTGCGCGCGAAGCTCGCTGCGGGTGAGCACGCCGTAGCCGTCGGTGACGGCGACGAAATCCGGATCTGTCTCCGCCCAGCGGTCGATGTGCTCGGTCAGGCATTCGTCGCGCCAGTAACCGTGCGACCGGAACGCGTGCAGAGTGCTCGCGCTGTAGCGGTCCTCGGGGAGGATTGCCCCTGAGTGCTCCATGACATCCATGTGCAGATCCTTGCTTTCAGGTGCCCCTCCGCAGCGGGAGGCGGGCCCAAGTTGGTGGTCGAATCATGATGTCGACCGGAATGAGGGAAAAGAACTGTTCGGCCGCGATCTCAGCCTTCCGGGCGAAGGAAATGCCTCGATGGGATGAGCCGTCGGGTGTGGGCGCGGATATGCCGCATCCCCACCCGCGTGGTCCCAGGTAGATCGACTTCGGGGGAGGTACGCCTCGACTGCTTCGGGGCCCAGCTCGCCTGCACCCGGTGTATCGGTCCCGCCGGGACTACCCGGTCGGATCGTCGAGCGCGCGCCCTGCCGCGTCCACGTCGGCCTCGGCGTCTTCGGGGCCGTGCCAGACCACGTGTACGTCGTTGGGAGATTCCTCGGTGGTCATGACGCGCGAGGTGGGTGCGCGCCACTTACCTCCGATGAGGAAGGCGTAGTTGTTCTCGGTCATGGCCGGTCCCTGTCGTCAGTTCGAGTTGTTTTGTGAATACGCACTTCTGCGGCAGAAGCGACGTGTTCGCGCGCCCGTCCTCCATGTCGGTCCCTTGGCGGTGGTCGTGCACCTTCCGAGGGACGGCGATGTCGAGCTCGGCTCGACACAGGGTCTTGTCGGCTGCTAGTCCTGCATCACACCGGATCCCGGGGAGTGCACCTCGGCCGTCACCGGTCGACCGGCCGTCGTGCGAGTCAGGAAGCGCTCGCGGGCAATAAGATAGAAAGGGAAGGCCATCGACACGCCGATGTAGGACAGGAGCACGAATACCACGCCCCACTTCCGGCCCATGCCGATCCGAGCGGTGTCCGTGAGCACCCACACAACGAATACCGTCCACGCGATCAACATGTCGATACTCAGGAAGGCAGCTGTTCCGCCAGGTGCGAGACCATCACCGAAGAATGCCACCGGGTTGAGGATGTTGCCGCCGTCGCCGATCCAGTCGAACGCGAATGGCCACGTCAAGAGTACTGCAGCGATCCCGACGACGAGGTAGAAGGCGTGCCTGACGTTCATCGTGGTGTCCCCGCGCATCCGAGTCGTCATCGACTCACCTACTGTCTGCGACGCGGATGTGAATCTCGTTGTCGCTGTCGTCGACGACGAGCTGGCAGGACAGGCGGGACTCGTCGTCCGCGGCGTCCAGATACGCGATCAGATCCGTCTCTTCGTCGGTCGGTGGGGTGAAGCAGTAGCTGTACTTCTTGGGGAGGTGAACGTGGCAGGTCGCGCATGCACAACTGCCGCCGCATTCGGCGACGATGCCGGGAAGATTGTTGCGCAACGCGGCGTTCATCAACGTCTCGCCGGGTTCGACGTCAATCCGCGCCGATGTCCCGTCCGGCAGATGGTACGTAACTTTCGTCATGTGCTCCGGGTGCTTTCTCACTTGAGGGTGGTGCGCCGAGTGCGATCATCGCCTCTGCACACCCCCTGGTCAGGCGAAGGTCAGATGGACGGGAAGGTGCCGTAGCCCGCCGACGAAGTTGGTCTGGATCATCTTGGGCTCCCCGGTTACCTCGACGCGGCGAAGCTTCGGCAGCAGTTCCTCGAGCATGACCCGCATCTCGAGCTTCGCGAGATGTTGTCCGATGCACATGTGCGGTCCGTACCCGAAAGCGATCTGCTTGTTCGGACGCCGGTCGATGTCGAAGGTATCGGGGTCGTCGAACACTTCTCCGTCGCGGTTGCCGGACTGAAACAACAGCATCAGGCGGTCGCCGGCTTTGATCGTGCGCCCGCGGAGTTCGTAGTCGCTGAGAGCGACGCGGGTGAACTGCTTCACCGGCGATACGATGCGCAGCGCCTCGTTCACCAGGTGCGGTACCAGGTCGAGATCGCCCCGCACTCGATCGAGGACGTCGGGACGCAGGGCCAGTTGTTGCAGGCATCCCGCGAGTGTGCTCGCTGTCGTGTCGTGGCCCGCGGTCGCAATTGCAACAAACCATCCGTAGGCGAACGTCTTGGGGAAATACTCGCCGTTCGCATCCTTGGCAACCGCGATGAGGGTCGCGAGATCGTCTCGCGGTTCGGCTCGCCTGTTCTCGACGAGAACATCGAAATAGGCGTAGAAGTCCGAGATCGCGGCCGCCCACTGCTGGGCTGCGGCATCGGGAGACACGTTTTCGATATCCTCGCGCGTCGCTTCCGGGTCTGCGACCCCGAAGAGGTCCTGGGTCAGCGCCATCATGCGCGGTTCGTCCTCGACGGGGACACCGAAAAGCGACATGATGACGTGCAGCGGGAAGAACACCGCGAATTCCTGCACGGCGTCCAGATCGTGGCTCCCGGACACGAGGCGATCGACGGAATCCTTCGCGGTCTCGCGAATGCGTTCTTCCCACTTCTTGAGGTTCGCCGGTCGGAACCAATCGAACGCGACATCCTTGATGGTGGTGTGTTCCGGAGGGTCGAGATAGGGCAACGCATCCAGGATGCGGAGACTTCCCCCGGTGAGCTTCTTTGTGAACTCGTCCCCGGCCTGGTTGGCGAGAATGGGATTGTGGGAGCCCTTGGTCTCGCCCCCACCGGCACTGAATATGTGCGGTTGTCGCTCGATCTCCATCAGATCGGCATGCTTGCTGACGAGCCAGAGTGGGTCGTATCCCTCCACCCGTCCCTGCGCGAGCGGCTGATTCTCGCGCAGCCACCGGTAGGCTTCGTGCAGCTTCGTGTCATCGCTGTGTCCCTCGGGGAGCACGATCTGTCGTGCGATCTCGTCTGGAATCGATGCAATTTCTGCGGACTCGATCGTCGTCATGATCAACCTTCTCTCTGGGTGGGGGTTGAACAGTGTCAGGACGTACCGGCGCTCTCGTTGCACGTCCTCTCGTGCTGGACTCGAGTCTCATGCAATTGCGGTGCCGTCGCGTCACCCAGGTGAGGGGTTTTGCCCCCGCTTCGGAGGCAGTTCTCAGGCCGCGGATATTCCCCCGTTGACGCTGATGGCCTGACCGGTGAGCCGTCGTGCAGCGGGGGAGGCGAGGAAGACCGCGAGTGCTGCCAGGTCCTCGGATTCGGGGACGCCGAGGTGCGCTTGTTGGGCGGCCTTGGCGAACAGTTTGGCGCTGAATCCGTCGGAGGTGATCCGCTCGGTCGAACCGGTGCCGGCGACCAGTGACGGGGTCAGGACGTTGGCTCGGATCCCGTTGCGTTTGGCTTCGATGGCGAGGGTTCGGGTGAACATCACGATCGCCGCCTTGGCTGCTCCGATGACCGCTTCGCCGGGCGTGGCGGTCTTCGCGGCATCCGAGGCGACGTTGATGATCACCCCGGACTTCCTTGCAGACATGTGCGGAACGATTTCGCTCGCAAGGTACATGCACGGCAGTGCGAGTTGGTTGAAGATGCGTGCGATGTCGTCGGTGGGGATGTTCGCGAAGAGTTCCGGCCGGGTGTCGGCGGCCGTCGTGGAGACCAGGATCTCGACGCCGTCCAGGACCCGTTCGGCCTCGGACGCGATGTGCGTGGCGCCGTCGACGGTGGTCGCATCGGCGGACAGGAAGGTCACGTCGCACGACGAGTTGGCGGACGAGATGCGTTCTCGGGCAGCAGCTCCACGTTGCGATCCGCGACCGACGATCATGATCCGCGGTACGCCGGTCTGGGCGAGACCCACGGCGGTCGCCAGGCCGATTCCGGCTGTGCCTCCCACGACCAGGGCGCTGCTGTCCTTCAGTTCCTTCGGTGCTGCAATGTCACGCGTGTTCATTCGTGTAGTCCGTTCGGGAGTGGTGGGTCAGAGCGATACCGTGCCGCGGGCGAAGATGTCCTTGGCGATGATGCGCTTCTGGATCTCGGCCGTGCCGTCGGCGACGAGGTAGGCGGTGACGTCGCGGTATCTCTGCTGCAGAGGTGATTCGGTCGAGTAGCCGAGGTTTCCGTGTACCCGCATGGCGAACTCGATCGCGTTCTTGGCCACGACGGGCGGCCACCACTTGCTCATCGACGCGAGGGCGGTGTGCGGTTGAGCGGTTTCCCGAAGCCACAGCGCCCGATAGCAGATCCAGCGAGCGCCCTCGAGGTAGGTGGCGTGTTCGGCGAATTGGAACGCGAGGCCTTGGTGTTCGGAGAGCGGCTGCCCGAAGGTTTCCCGATGCCGGGCGTAGTCGGCGGCCTCCTCGAGGCTCTGTTTCGCGGCTCCGAGACACATCAGCCCGAGGGCGGCACGACTGAAGTCGAAGTGCTCCATGACCGAGTGGAAGCCTTTGCCGAGTTCGCCGACGAGATGCGATTCGGGGACGAAGACGTCGGACAGGTGGATGCTTCCCCAGCCCAGCGGGAGGCAACCCATGCCCGGCATGTGGCTGAGTGTGACTCCGTCCGCGTCGAGCGGGACGACGAAGCAGCTGACGCCCCGCGCCCGCTCCGATCCGGGTTCGCGGGCATAGACGAGTGCCGCGGTGGCGTTCATCGCCCACGAGATCGCGGTCTTCTCACCGGTCAGGCGCCACCCGCCCTCCACGGCGGTGGCGGTGGTGCGAAGGGCGCTCGCGTCGGATCCCGAGCCCGGCTCGGTCAAGGCTATGGCGACGGTCTGTTCGCCGCGAATCAGGGGCGGGAGGTAACGCTCCTGGACCTCGTCCCGGCACAGCGCCAGCTGGGAGGCGACCAGACCGATCTGTACGGGAGCCGATGCCATGTTCACGTCGCCGTATGCGAGAGTCTCGGTGGCGATTCCGAGCAGAATCGGATCTTCGGTGCCGGTCCCGCCGTATTGCTCGGGTAGCCCGATGCCCAGCAGGCCGATGTCGCCGAGTCTTTTCAGGATGTCGAAGGGAAAGTCCGTCGATGCGGCTCGGTCGCGGTAGCCGGGGAGGAGGACGCGGTCGCTGAACGCTGTCAGCGTCTTTCGGAACTCCTCGTGCTCGTCGGTGAATGCGAAGGAAACCATCGGAGTGTGCTCCTGTGCGTGATTCGATCGGGGGTGATCACGGCGAGGGAAGTGCTGACGCACAATGTGAAGGCGAGTGGACCTGTTCCCTGCCGAAAAGAACTCTAGGTTTGAATAGTAGGTCGACAAAGTTCAAGTGGCAAGAGGTGTGCGGTCGACGCAGGGGAGCGCGGCACTCGACGGCTTCGGCCGCGAGGAGCTCAGTCGTTCAGTGGCCGGTCTCGATGTCGCCGACGGCGTGGCGGACGAGTTGCAGGTGTGCGATCAGCGATTCCAGAGTCTCGGTGTCGACCGAGGTGAGACCGAACCGGGCGCCGGCGAGTCGATCGTTCGCTTCCTCGACCACGTCCAAGCCGGCCGGGGTGAGAGTGGCGAGGACGGTCCGGCGATCCGTCGCATGAGCATGACGTTCGACGAGGCCGGCCTTCTCGAGTTGGTCGACCGCCATCGACACCGTGGTGGGATGGACCATGAGGTACTTGCTCAGCTTTCCGAGTGGGCGAGTTCGATCCTCCGAGAGTTGCAGCGACGTCAGAATGAGATAGGCGTTGCGCGACAATCGAAGTGAGCGCAGTTCCCGGTCCATGGCGCGGACGACCCACTGATGCGTACGAAGTAGGGCCATCGTGGTGGCGAACTCCAGTTCGGCCGAATCCCGCCGTTCCGACCACTCGGCGCGCATCCAGTCGATCACGTCGCGGCTGTCGCGGGCAGGCGTCGGCCGTTCACTCGCCACTACGCGTCCTCTCGTCGTCGCCGAACCGTGTCTCGCACCGACAGTCAGTTGTATCGGGATTCGATGATAGCGACAGGGGCGTCGACTGCCGGTGCGCGAACGGCTCTCAGCTGTGCGAGAGAACGATCTTCCCGAACCCGCTTCCCTGCTCGAGGTGCTTGTGTGCGGCGGCCGCTTCGGCGAGAGGGAACACCGCGCTGATGGGCAGTGGGGGGACTGTTTCGGCGTCCAGCAGACGGAGGAGGCCCGTGAAGTCGTGCGGGCTGCCCATCGTGGTCCCGATCAGTTCGTACTGCCCGAAGTAGAACGGGCGGACGTCGAGGGTGGCGTGTTCGCTGCGTGACGCCCCCAGCACGACCAATCGGCCCCCTGGTCGCAATGCGGCGATGGACTGTTCCCACGTCCCGACGGAGTCCAGGACGAGATCGAAGCCCTGGCCATGGGGTGAGAGTCGGCGAGCGGCGTCCGGCCATGTGGGGTCGGTGTACAACACGCCGTTCGTCGCGCCGAGTTCTTGCGCCTGCGCGATCTTGGACGTGGACGAGGAGGTGACGGTGACGCGCGCGCCCACGGCGGCCGCGAGCATCACGGCCATGGTCGCGACGCCGCCGCCGGCGCCGAGGACCAGGAGGTTTTCGCCGGAGCGGAGGCGGCCGCGTGTGAACAGGGCGCGGTAGGTGGTGAGGCCGACGAGGGGCAGTGCAGCGGCCTGTTCCCAGGTGAGGCTGCGCGGCTTGGGCGCGACGCAGTCCTTCGGGACTCGGACCAACTCGGCGTAGGTGCCGCGCTGGTGATCACCGAGGATCTCCCACTGTGCGCCCGGGGCGGCTTCGCGATCGCCCCACCACAGCGAGGGGAGCACGAGGACCTCCTCGCCGGTGTCCGTGCGGATACCCGCGCCGTCCGCGCCGAGGATGTGCGGCAGGGGTGACGAGTACTTGCCCTGTCGCACCAGGACGTCGTGCCAGTTGAGTGCGGCGGCCTTCAGCCGGACGGTGATCCACCCGGGGCCGGTTATCGGATCGGGGACCGATTGCCACCTCAAGACATCAGGCCCCCCGAACTCCTGCATCACCACGGCGTCCATAAAGATCCTTTCGGTCGTACCATTTGCACGATACTGCATACCCCCGGGGTGTTGTAATGGGCAGGCTGCATTCGTCACCGGCGCCGATCTGATGGACGAACCGGTGGATACCGCCGGGATCGGTTTCATTCCGGCCCTAGGCCCGATGGCTACGGGAATCTCCACAGCGGTCGCCGGTGTCGTTTGCGCTCGCTCTCGGTCAGGCCGCCCCAGATGCCGTACTGCTCGAAATGCGCCAGTGCATGCTTTCGGCATCGGAGAAGCACGGGGCATCGCCGACACACGCTCTTCGCCTCAGTTTCGCGCAGCGCTCGTTCGTGACCGCCTTCGTTCTCCGGTCCGAAGAACAGCGAGGGGTCCGCATCTCGGCACCGGCCGTGCCTCTGCCAGTCCGCGCCGGCGACGACGACCGAGGCTGTCATGAGCACTCCCTGGGGCTGTTGCGGGTCGAAAGGGGTGTCCTCGCCGGTCAGTGGACGGCACTGCAGGTGATGGTGGCGGCGGTGCACGTCTTCCCGGCTGCGTTGCGACTGGAGACTTCGACGATCCCGAGGCTGCGACCCCGGTGCACAACCTTCGGTGCGAAGGTGACGGGTTCGTCCGACGGGCACGGCCGCAGATACGAGATGTGGATCGAAGTGGTGCGGAAGTCCGCGTCGATGGCCAGCGCAGCCGAGCCGGCGATCTCGGAGGCGCACAGAAGCACACCGCCGTGGATGTTGCCCATCGGATTCGCGAGCGTCGGAGACGGGCCGAACTCGATCCCACTGGCCCCACACGCGTGTTCGGCTCCCAGCAGTTCGACGATCGAGCGGGCACGGACTCGAGAGTCCAGATCGTCGGGGGAGACCGCTGGTGCGCCCGGTGGGTCGGTGAGCGGCACTGTCTGGAGGCGGGTGGACCCGCAGGCGATCAGGCGGCCCTGCGCGTCGACGACCCGACCACCGGCCAGCCCGGTCCGTGAGCCTCGACCGAGAACCCGGCTCTCGGCGCGCAGAACCGAGCCGTCGACCGGTGGATCCGCTACAAAGTCGAGGTGGATTTCCGTGCTCACCGCCCAGAATCCCTCGGGCGTCATTCCATTGACGGGATGTCCCATCACGTCGTCCATCACGACACCGAGAGTCCCTCGGCACGCTCGTCCGAATTTGTCGGCAAGCCATGGTCCCGTGACCATTTCGGTGTACCCGTGGGTGTCGTCACCGGTCACGTCGGCGACTCGAAACAGCCGTTCGGCGCCGGTGGAGAAGAACCGGAGCGCGGTGGGGTTGTCGGTGGTCATGGCTCTCCTGACGGCCGTGCGGTGTAGCCGAGTGCGGGAACGCGCCCGAGAGCCTTACCGCCGGAGAGTGATTTCCGGCGGTAAGGCCCGTCGGGCGGGGAGCTCAGACGCCGCGCTGGGCCTTGGCGGCCTCGCTTGCGGCTTTGCTGCGTTCGCGTGCGGAGGCCCAGTCCGCATCGGTCATGGAGGTCAGACCGGCGAAAGTGCCGGGTCCGGCGAGCATCTGGCCGCCGTCCATGGCGATGGTCTGACCGGTGAGGTAGTCGCAGGCATCCGAAAGCAGGAAGATCGTCAGGTTGGCAAGCTCCTCGATGGTGCCCATCCGCCCCATCGGGACCTGGTCGGCCTGCGTGGCGCCGACCGAACTCTTGTCGGTGGGGTTGAGCATCTCCCAGGCATAGTCGGTGGGGATGGGTCCCGGGGCCAGGGCGTTGAGGCGGATGCCGTAGCGCGCCCATTCGACGGCGAGGGACATGGTCATCGAATGCACGGCAGCCTTGGCCATGGCGGAGGGGACGACGAACGCCGACCCGCTCCACACCCAGGTGGTCAGCGTGGACAGGACCACGCCCTTCGTGCCGCCCTCGATCCAGCGTCGACCGGCGGCGTGGGTGGTGTTGAACGAACCGTTCATCACCGTGGACGTCACCGCTTCGAAGGCCCGCGGGCTGAGCGATTCGGTCGGTGCGATGAAGTTGGCGGCGGCGTTGTTGATCACGCCGGTGAGCGGGCCGTGCAGGGTCCAGATCTCGTCCATCGCGGCGGACACCATCTCAGCATCGCGGACATCGACGGTCTGCCAGTGGACCGAGCCGGGCCGCGAGACGGACGCCTCGGTGGCGGCTTCCTCGAGGACGGCGGGCCGGCGACCCCAGAGGTGAACCTCGGCGCCGTGGTCGACCAGGTGGCGGGCGACGCCGCGACCGAGGCCGGTTCCGCCGCCGGTGATGAGGATTCGCTTGCCGGCGAGGGCCTCGGACGTGAACGGGGAGGTAGTCATGCCATCGGGTCCTATCGGTCGGGGAACGGGAATCACAGTCCCAGGCTCTTGCTGATGATTTCGCGTTGGATCTCGTTGGTGCCGCCGTAGATCGTCGGTGCGAGGGATCGACGCACCTGCTCTTCCATGCCGTATTCGCGGGTGTAGCCGTAGCCGCCCATCATCTGCATGGCTTCGAGGGTGGTCTTCTTCGCGATCTCGGTGCACTTGAGCTTGGCCATCGAGCCCTCACGGTTGAGATTGTCCTCCTCACCGGCATCGATGCGTTCGGCAACTTCGTAGACGAAGGACTTCGCGAAGGCGATCTCGGTGGCGAGATCGGCGATGCGGTGGCGGATCGCCTGGAAACTGCCGATCTTGCGACCGAACTGCTCACGTTCGGTGACGAACGCGATGACGTCGTCGAGCGCGCGTTCGGCCGCACCGAGCGACATCGTGGCGATGATGAGCCGCTCGACGCTCAGACCGCGCATCAGGTGACGCCACGCCTGGTTCGGGGTGCCGACCACTGCGGTGACCGGGACGGCCACGTCGGTGAAGTAGAGGTCGTTGCAGGTGCGGGCCTCCATGGTGGCGATGCCGTGGATCTCGAGGCCGGGGGTATCGGTGGGCACCATGAACAGGGTCAGACCCTCGTGCTTGGAGCCGGAGGAATCGGTGCGGGCGAGCAGCAGGATGTGCTCGGCGACGTGGGCCGCGGAGATCCACGTCTTCTGGCCGTTGATCACGTAATGGTCGTCGACGAGCTCGGCTTTGATGCGGACGCCACCGAGATCGGATCCTGCGCCGGGCTCGCTCAGGGCGATCGCCTCGAGCTTGCCCGCGGCCATGTTCGAGACGATCGTGCGCTTCTGCTCCTCGGTCCCGTAGCGCAGGTACGTCTGGGCGGCGGTCAGGCCGGTCGAGTAGCCGGTGATGGGGGCGAGGCCGCGGGAGGTCTCCTCGAGGAAGATGCACTCCTCGACCATCCCGGCGCCGCCTCCGCCGTATTCCTCGGGCAACGACACCGCGAGCCAGCCGAGCCCCGCAAACTTGTCGAGGATGACCTGGCTGTTGGCCACGGTGCCACCCTCGGTCAGCGCATCGCGTTGTTGAAGAGTTTTGCACTCGGCGTCGCAGAACTCGCGGACCGCGACTGCGAACTCTCGTTGTTCTCGGCTGAAGCGCATGTCGACAACTGCTCTCTGTGAAGGACCGGGGAGGGCGACGGAATCTGGGGGCAGGTCACCGGGCGGCGGGACGGTGGTGTCCCGCCGCCCGGGAGCAAGGGATGGTCAGGCGCCGCGGAACTTCGAGAAGTCGGGCTTGCGCTTCTCGTTGAACGCGCTGATGCCCTCGAGTGCCTCGGCGGACTCACCGAACAGCTTGAGCGTGGAGTAGGCCATGTTGCCCTGGGCGATGAAGTGCTCGGTGTCGGCGTTGAGTGACTGCTTGAGCACCTTGAGCGAGGTGGGGGAGAGCTGCAGGATCTCGTCGGCCCACGCCCGGACCTCGGCGCGGAGCTGGTCGGCGGGCACGACCTTGTTGACCAGACCCCACTCCAGGGCCTGCTGGGCGCTGTAGCGGCGGCACATGAACCAGATCTCCCGCGCCCGCTTCTCGCCGATGGCGCGGGCGAGGTAGCCGGTGCCCAGGCCGGCGTCGAAGGATCCGACCCGTGGGCCGTTCTGTCCGAAGATGGCGTGCTCGGCGGCAATGGACATGTCGCACAGCAGGTGCAGTACGTGTCCGCCGCCCACGGCGACACCGTTGACGGCGGCGATGACGGGCTTCGGGGTGTCCCGGATGACACGGTGCAGGGCCTCGACCTCGAACAGGCCGCTGTCGGACGGGCCGTAGTCGCCGGTCTCCATGCGCTGCTTCTGGTCGCCGCCCGAGCAGAAGGCCTTCTCGCCGGCGCCGGTGAGTGCGACGGCGCCGACCTCGGGGCTGCCCCAGGCTGCCTTGAAGGCCTTGACGAGCTCGTCGACTGTGCGGGCGCGGAAGGCGTTGTAGCGGTCCGGCCGGTTGATCGTGATCCAGGCGAGCCCGTTGTCGACCTCGTACGTCACGTCCGTGAATGCGGTGAAATCAGTCATCGACCTGCTGGTCCCTTCCTGCTCGGGTGGCTTCGCCGTCGCCGCGAGAACAGGTCGCGGGGACGGGGTCGTCGGGTTTGGTCCGACCGTATGACAAATGTATCCGCGTTAACGATCGTTTTCAAGGGCGAGTTGCTTGCCGCGTCCTGAGCCCGGGTGGGAACCGCGCAATCTGCCCACAGCGAGGCGGGGGGAGGGACGATTCCGGTCGAACTCTCGCACGGGATTTCCGGAGAAGTCGGCATCCGCGACCGGCGCGAGATGCGAATGGTCGTGGGCGACATGCTCGAGCGGCTCGTCCGGCGCAGCCCGGGCAAGGATGCACTGGTCGGCTGGGCCGGGGCGTACGCCACCGATGACTTCCGGCGCCTCGCCTCGGGCCGGGGACCGTGCGTGGACGCTGCTCGATCAGGAGTGGCCGCCGGGCGGCGACGAGGTCACGGCCACGATGAAGCTGCGCCGGCGCGTGATCGCGACAAGTATGCGTCGGTCATCGACCGGCTCTGTTGCGCTGTGACCTGATCCCCATCACGCCGCACACCGGCGCCGGCCAGTCGACCCGCTCGGTGATCGCGAGTTCCCGATCGACCGCCTCCGCGACGTCCGGGGCGAACGGAACGACGCGACGGGTGGTGAGGTCGACATGGGGTGCGACGACCTCGAGCGTGTTCGCCAGTGCCTCGGTCGTGTCGTCGACGAGCAGGGCCATGCCGTGGATGATCTTGTCGGAGCGCTCGACGATCCGGAAGTAGGCCGAGACTCTATGGCCGACGTGCACTTCCGCGTAGTAGTTCAGGTGATGCTCCGCGGTGAAGAAGCCCTGCTTGCGAGTCGCCCGGTAATCGTCGGTGAGGCCGATCCGGCGAAACGCGATGTCGATCGCTTCGGCACCCAGGTCCAGGTAGTGCCGGATATTCATGTGGCCGTTCGCGTCCTCGAACTCCGGCGGGACGACCAGTGGGCCGTACTCGCGGGGAAGACGAACGACCTGGTCGTAGGTGGGCAGGGTGACAGTGTCGGTCACGGGATCTCCTGACGGTTGCGGTCGGTTGCCGGCGCATCGAGATCTGCTCGGCGCGACTGTCGGCCGGCGCCGTTCCTGTCGCCCGGGTCGGCGCCGCATGGCGGGGAGCGTTCCCGGAGTATAACGATCGTTCACGCATCGTGCTAAACTCGCCGAGTGGACAGGAGCCGGAAGATTCTCGATATCGCCGCGGAACTGTTCTACGAGAAGGGATTCCATGGTACGAGCGTCGACGAGCTGGGCGCTCGCGCGGGCCTCACCGGGCCGGCGATCTACCGTCACTTCTCCGGCAAGGACGAGATCCTGGCCACCCTGTTCGACGAAGCGATGGACGAGCTGATCCGCGCCGCGGAACCCGTGGACGAGGACGCCGACTCCGACTTCGAGCGTCTGGTCCGCCATCATGTCGAGTTCGCGATCCGGCACCGGCACCTGGTCAATGTGACCCAGCGTGAAGACCGGTCACTGGTGGACCCGTGGCGTCGCAAGGTCAACCGCCGGCGCAAGCTCTACGTCGGCTGTTGGGAAGCCGCGGTGGCCCGGTGCCTCCCTCGGGCGACGCCGGCGGAGGTCGCCGTCGCGACCCAGACCTGCTTGGGCACGATCTTCTCGATCGCCTACTGGCCGAGCAAGGTCAGCCGCACCCCCGGACTGGCCGACCTCATCGTCCGTCTCACCAACGAGGGGCTCGACGCCTTCCGCGGCTGACTACCGCCACCACCGTCCGCACCCTGGGGCCGATGCGCTTCGGTGCCGCGGCGCTCGGGAGCGGCGCGCACCGAAGTCGAACATCCTGGCGGCGTATGGCGCGACTCCAGATCGTCCAAAGCTCCGGTACCGCCTACGAGTTGACCCAGGTTCCCTCGGCGGCGAGTTTTCGGCTCTGCTCGAGATCTCGCCCCCGGCGCTTGTATTCCTCCGCGTCGAGGACGGTGGTGGCGGCGTCGTCGAGCACCGTGCGGACCGTGGTGAGGGCAGTTCTCTGCCGGACAGTGAACTCGGCGGTGGGATCGGCATCGGTAAGGACGAGGAGGCGAGCGGTGCTTCACCGTCGTCCGACTGTCACAGTAAGCCGCCCGGGCGACGCCGGGGCCGTCGAGGTCGGTTCCGGACAGCGATCGGCCCGATGCGTGGACGGCGTCGGAGGAGTTCAGTGCGCGGCGCACGAGAGGGCAGCCCGAGCGAACGCGGCGCGGTGTCGACACGGATCTGGTGCCGGGTAGGAGCACCCCGCGGGAGTCGTCTGCGACAAGCACGCCGGCGGACGCGAAGCCGGCGTGTGCGGAATCGGAGCCCGAGGTGCGGCGCGATCAGCTCTCGACGAGCAGCTTCCGAACGGCGGCGGCGTGCTCGACGGATGCCTCCATGGAGGTGGCGGCGGGGATGAGCGTGATGCTGTCCGCTCCTGCGTCGACGAACGCGCGCAGCCACTCGGCCACCTGTTCGGGCGTGCCGGCCGGTGCCAGGTGCCGGAACTTGTCCCGGGGCAGGCGGTAGAGCGTCTGCATCTGCTCGCCCACCAAGTGGTCGGCCGTGGCGGCGTCGTCGTCGAGACCGCACCAGACGGTGACCCCGAAAGTGCTCAGAGTGCGGTTCTCGCGAGCGGCGGCCTCGAGAATCGCGGTGCGGGTTTCGCCGAATCGGCGGGGGGTCGAAAAGATGGCGAGCCACCCGTCGCCGTACTTCGCGGTTCGACGGATCGCGGCGTCTCCTCGGCCACCGATGACGATCGGCACGGCCGGTTGGGGCGGGGGCAGGATCCGGGCGCGCTCGAGGGTGAAGAACTCCCCGGTGTGGGTGACCTCTTCGCCGGAGAGCAATGCTCGGAGAACCTGGAGTGTTTCGTCCAAGCGGCGCCCCCGGGTGCGGGGGTCCACCCCGGAGTTGGAAATCTCGGAGCGGTCCTCGCCGCCGACTCCTGCGCCGAGGACCAGCCGCCCTGGGGCGAGCTGCGCGATGGTCGAGATCTGGCGCGCTGCGAGCATCGGATGCCGCAGCCCCAGCAGATAGACCCCGATGACGACGGAGAGCGTGTCGTGGGCCGCGAGCACCGAGGTGGCGGAGACCATACCGTCGAAGCCGGTACCGCCGTGGAAACTGATGTGGTCCCCGACCGTGATGTGATCGAGCCCGGCGTCGGCGGCCGAGTTGAGCAGTCGCCGTCGCGCGGCGGGGTCGGGAACCAACAGGGAATCGGTGATCGACAAACCGACTTGGACCGCCACGAGGACCCCTTTCCGAAGTATTGGACTGACCATAGGTCCGAAATCGTCGAGTGGCAAGGGGGTGCCTCGGGGGCCGAGCTTTCGCGACCTTGACACGCGTCGTTGCCGCGCCCAAACTGACAACGTGCGTAGTCAAAGTGAGCTCGTGCCACTCGGCCCCGACAGCCTGACGTGGAGGTACTTCGGCGGCTGGCGCGGAATGTTGTTCGGCCCGTGGGCCGGATCGATGCAGAACATGCACCCGGGCCTCGGCGCGGCCGTGGAGGAGCACTCGCAGTTCTTCGACGAGCGCTGGGAACGCCTGTACCGGTCGCTGTACCCCATCTACGGCGTCGTCTTCGACGGCCCGCGCGCCCCGGACACCGCCGCCCAGGTGCGTGGCTACCACGACACGATCAAGGGGATCGACAAGAAGGGCCGGCGCTACCACGCCCTCGACCCCGACACGTTCTACTGGGCGCACGCGACGTTCTTCTACAGCCTCGTCGTCTCGATCGAGTGGTTCGACGGCCCGCTGTCCCTCGCCGACAAGCACAGGCTGTTCGACGAGCACGTCCGGTGGTACCGGCTCTACGGGGTGTCGATGCGGCCCGTCCCCGGCAGCTGGGAGGACTTCCTCGCCTACTGGGACCGCATGTGTCGGGAGGTGCTCGAGGACAACAAGGCGACCCGCGACGTGCTGGACCTGTCGCACCTCGACCGGCCGCCGTTCCTGCGGTGGGTGCCCGCGAGCGTGTGGACGGTGCTGCGGCCGCCGATGACGCGCGGGTTCGTCTGGCTCACGATCGGGCTGTACGACCCACCGGTGCGCGAACTCATGGGCTACACCTTCTCCCCACGCGAACAGCGGCTGCATCGGCTCGTCGGCCGCTCGATCGGATTGGGGGAGAAGCTGATTCCGCGTCGTTATCGCTACCACCCGCGGGCCCGGGCGGGCTGGGACCGCGCATCGGGCCGTATCCCGGCGGACGCGCCCGTCGTGCACACGCCCGATCGCAACCTGCCGCCGGCGCATCTGCTGGACAGTCCGATGCACTACACGGGGGCACACGAGAATGTGAGCGGCGGCACGCGCTGAACCGTCGCGGGCGGTGGCGTCATGGCTGGACCGCTCGCAGGGGTGCCGGAATCCGGTCAGGGGCGCAGTGGGACCTTGGTGGCGCGCCGCTTGTCCATGGCTGCGTAGGCTTCGGCGACCAGCGCGAGGGGCGGGGTGAGGTCGAAGACCTTGCCGGGCTCGATGCGTCCGTTCCAAACCCGGTCGAGCAGGTCGGGGAGGTAGGCCCCGCACCGGGGCGGGTCCGCCGCGCAGCCCGACGTTCTTCTCGAGACGGAATCACGGACTCGATAGAAGGTCTTGTTCTTGAGCATTGCGTAGAGGACGTCGCAACGTCGCCGGGCCAGGTAGATCAGGGCGACGTTGTGCTTCTTACCTTCGGCGTGTTTGCGGTCGTAGTAGGCACGGCTGGTCGGGTCGTGCAACGCCGCGAACGCGGACAGGAACAGCGCTCGTTCGAGCTTGTGGTTGCCCGACCGCGCGGGGTGCTCGCCGCGGATCGAGGGGCCGGACCGGTGGGTGACCGGGGCGATGCCGGCGTAGGCGGCCGGATGGGCCGCGGAAGTGAACGCCGAACCGTCGCCGACCTCGAGCAGGATGCGAGCTGCAGTGCTGACACCGATGCCGGGCATCGACATCAAGACTCGGGAAAGAGGGTGGTCGTCGAGCATCCTTTCGACGTCTTCGGCGATGTTCTTGCGCTGTTGCAGAATCTCTTTCGGCGTGTCTGCGCGTTTCGGCAGGACGATCTCGGCGGCGTTGCTGCCTGGCACCGTCACGGTTTGGGCAGCGAGGGCGGCGAGGGACGTGGTGGGGCAGGTGAGCACGCCGCTGACGGTGATCGGTGCGGTGGCCACCTCGTACACCGCCTGCGCCGTCGCCGCCAGGCCGGCACCGGGTGGTGCCGGTATCGGGCAGGTCCACGCGCGCCTCGCCGCGGCGCCACCGACCTCGAGCCAACTTCTTTCCCCAACGCGACGGCGGCGCCCGACCGACCGTGCGAGGCAAAGACTTGTTCCTGAACGTGCTCGCGATCAGTTGGGTGCGGGAGGCCGCCTTGGCCGATGAGACGTCCGGCGGCGCGCTCGAAGACATCATGCGGGCGGGTTGGGCCACGTGACCTCACGGTCAGCGGTCTCGACACGCCTTGTCACGTCGGTCGAGAAGCTTTCGGGTTGCGACCGACAACGCTGCCCGCGGTTCTGGGGGCGGTCTAGAGCCTCGACCGCGCCTGCGGTCCCCTTGCGTGCGGGGCGCGGCGAGATGGTGAGTGACGTGCAGGCCCCCAGCGCAACGCATACCCGCGTAAATGCAGAGCTGGACGTCCGTAGCCTCAAGTGTCATGTACGGCGCAACTCCTCCCGCGCAATGGAGTTGAGGGTGCAGTTTCCGGTGGGTGGGGGTGGTGTGGTCGTGCCGACGTTGGCGGTGTGGGCCCGGTGTCCGAGGTTGTCGGGGCGGTGAGGATCGGTATCGCCGCGCCAAGGCCGTGCTCGTCGCCGGCCGCCGGTGTCGGTGGGGTGTCGGGGGTGCGTGGTCGGGGGCTGGGCGCTTGTCATGAGCGCACGTGCATGCGTTCTCCTTGGGGGCCGAAGATTGCGAGCACTTCGCAGGGGGTGGGTCCGGGGTTGCCGATCCAGTGCGGTGTGCGGGTGTCGAATTCGACCACTTCTCCGGGTTCGAGCACCAGGTCGCGGCTGCCCAGGATCAGGCGCAGTCGGCCGTTGAGCACGTAGAGCCACTCGTAGCCTTCGTGGGTTTGCGGCGTCGGGTGGGCGACGTCGTCCACGGTGGGCAGCACCATTTTGAAGGACTGGAGGCCCCCGGGGCGGCGGGTCAAGGAGAGGAAGGTCCGGCCGTGCCGGGTCACCGGCTTGGACCGGATTCTGGGGTCGCCGGTGTCCGGGGCGTCGACGAGTTCGTCCAGTGCGACCCGGTGGGCGCGGGCGAGGGGGAGCAGCAGCTCGAGGGTGGGCTTGCGCTGTCCGGATTCCAGTCGGGAGAGGGTGCTGAGCGAGATGCCGGTCTCCTCCGCCAGGTCGCTCAGGGTGGCTTCCCGTTCGAGTCGGAGCTGTCGTAGTCTCGGGCCCACGTTCTTCAAGACGTCCTGGTCTTCCATGTCGCTCAGTGTGCCGGAGTTTTGCCAATCCGGCAAGGATGTTTGCCATATCCCGGGAGGGGTCTGCACCCTGGAGGCATGACGGAGAACGAGAGTTTCGATGTGGTGGTGGTCGGTGGCGGCGCTGCCGGTTTGAGTGGTGCGATGGTGCTGGGGCGGTCCGGTCGCCGGGTGCTGGTGCTCGACGCGGGCGAGCCTCGCAATGCCCCGGCCGAGCACGCCCACAACTATCTCGGCCGGGAAGGGGTGCCCCCGCTCGACCTGCTGGCCGACGGCCGGGCCGAGGTGGCGGCGTACGGGGTGGAGCTGGCGAGCGACCGCGTGACGGCCGTGACCCGCACCGAGCACGGTTTCGCCGTGGCCACCGGCAGCGGACGCGAGGTCACCGCCCGGCGGGTGCTGGTCACCGCCGGGGTGGTGGACGAGCTGCCCGATGTCCCCGGCCTCGCCGAACGCTGGGGCCGCGATGTGCTGCACTGTCCCTACTGCCACGGCTGGGAGGTGCGCGGTCGAGCGATTGCGGTACTGGCGACCAGCCCGGTCGCGGGACACCAGGGTCTGCTCTGGCGCCAGCTCACCGACGACGTCGTCCTCGTCGTCGCCGACGGGGTCGAGCTGCCGGCCGCCGACGTGGAGCGGATGGCCGCGATCGGGGTGCGGATCGAGCACGGCACTGCGCGGGAGGTCGTCACCGACGGCGACCGGCTGATCGGGGTGCGCCTGGCCGACGGCTCGCTGCTCGAGCGCGAGGCGATCGTGGCGGCCTCCCGGCCGCAGGTACGCCTCGACTTCCTGACCTCCCTCGGCCTGGAGCCGCAGCACGTCGAGTGGGGCGGGGCGCCGGTGGGGTCGGTGATCGCGGTCGACCCGGTGGGGGCGACCGCGGTGCCGGGCCTGTACGCGGCCGGCAACGCCACCGACATCGGCATGACCCTGATCGGCGCGGCCGCTCACGGCACCCGGGTGGGAGCGTTCGTCAACGCCGACCTGGCCGCCGAGGACGCCGACCGCGCGGTCGCCGAGCGCCGGGCCGAGCTGTTCGAGCAGCCCGCCTGGGAGGATCGCTACTCCGGGGAGCGGGTCTGGAGCGGACGCGTCAACCCCCAACTCGAGGCCGAGGTCTCGTCCCTGACACCCGGACGGGCCCTGGACGTGGGCTGTGGTGAGGGCGCCGACACGGTCTGGTTGGCCGGCCGCGGCTGGTCGGTCACGGCCCTGGACTTCGCGGTCGCCGCCCTGGAGAAGACGGCCGCGCACGCAGCCGAGGCCGGCGTCGGTGACCGTGTCACCACGGTTGCCGCCGACGTCCGCAGCTGGCAGCCCGGCCAGCAGCGATGGGATCTGGTGTCCTCGCAGTTCCTGCATCTTCCCGACGGCGGGATGGTCGAGCTGACCCGGCGCCTCGGCTCCGCGGTCGCCCCCGGTGGCACCTTGCTGGTGGTCGGTCACCACCCCGACGACCTGGCGACCGGGCTGCGCCACGGTCACCACTGGTTCCTCTTCACCCCCGAGTCGCTGATTCCGGCGCTCGAGGACGGTCAGTGGGAGGTCGAGCTCTGCGAGGTCCGGTCCCGGACCACGGCACACCCGCACTCCGGGGAGCAGGTCACCGTCCGCGACTCGGTGCTGCGGGCGCGACGACGCGGCTGAGCCGGAACGGTCGTGACGAGACAGGCCATCGACCGTGCGGTCGACACCCGCGCCGGCGCACCGACGGCCGCCGTTGCCGAGCCCGTGGCACCGCGCGACGGTGCCGCTCGTGTCGCGGCGGACCTCGCCCACTTCGACGAGGTGACCCCACCGCCGGTACCTCCGGCCGGCGGTGCGACCCGCACAGCAGACCATCGCGCAACTGCTGGCGTTCCTCGACAGCGCCGACCTCGCTCCGGTCGTCAAGGCGGCCGCCCAACTCGAGATCACCCACCCGGAGTGGACCTTCGCGGTCTTGGCCGATCAGACCGGGGCCAAGGCGACGAGCACAGCCTCGCACCGGTACAAGAAGGCCAGGACATCGCTCTCGCCGCCGGATTCAGCATCCCGCCGCTGCCCGACCTGGGCGAAACCCTCGCCGGCAAGGGCGTCGTCGATGTGGACGCGATACCGTTCCGGGCGTGCGCGGAGCTGGTGGTGCGCTGACGGCCGGCACAAGAATCCCTATGCCGCCTCGGTGTCCGTCCACGACGAGGACGACTACCGGCGGATGCGGCTACTGGTGACCGACGACGGCAAGGCCGGCGCCGCCCTGCACGGCGACGAGATCGTCTCGGTGTCCGCGCACCGGGACTGCGCCCACCCGCGCGCGGCACGCGCGATGGTCCGGTACGCCACCGCGCTCGATGGCCGCCGTCTGGACTGTGTCGACACCGTGCTGCCGGACCTGTATGCCGACGCCGGGTTCGTGCCCGCCGCGCGAGTGCGGTGGAACGACGACTACGCCCCTGCCGGCTGGGACTACGACAACTTCCGCGCCTTCAACCAGGGCCGCCGGGACGTGGTGTTCCTGGCCGACGACCCCGACCGGGTCGGCGGCAGGTATCCCCGGGGGCTATGAGCTTGCGTCTGCCGTGACGTACCCGCCCGTACCATCCCCCCGTGCACTCGATAGCCGTCCTTCACGCAGGCCAGGTGCGATCGCAGTGACGGGTTCGGGGGGCCGCAATCGGCGACAAGCGAGACCGGACACGGACATGCCGGAGGTGGTTCCTAAGCTGGAGTTGCCCGGTTTCCGTCGACGGGCGGAAGGACGTCCGCAGGGTGAGTGGAGTGGGTGTGGAGCCGAGGGTGAGCGAACCTGAACTCAGGGATCGCGTGCAACGCCTGCTCGCCTTTCTGGCCGAGCTCGTCAAAGCACGGAGCGCACCTGTCCGCACCCTCGACAAACACCGTGCCGTGCTGTCGCTCGACGAGAAAAACCTCGACGTCGGCCTGAGCGCCGATGCCGCGGCAGGAGACGTCGTCCTCCGCGCACGGCGCGTTGTCCTCGAAGATCCACCGCGTCCCCCCGCGCTGGTCGCGAAGTATGTGCAGGGGGCAATCGACAACTCCGCCGCCGAACCCACACTCGACCCACAGGCCCCCGACGCCGTCGACGGTGTCGAGATCTGGTTGGCGCAATGGCGGGCGTGGGCGGCTGTGGATCGGGAACGACGGCCCGCGTCGCAGCTGTACACGTTCCTGCAGCACGCGATGCTGGACCTCGACGCCCAACCGGAATCGCTCGAGCTCGTCGTCGCATCGGGGTTGCTGCACCTCTCCGACGATGTCGCAGGCGCGCGGGTGCACACACACTTGATCACCCAGTCCGCCCTCATCGAGCGGCACGAGGAATCCGGCGACCTGCTGGTCCGGCTGAATCCCGACGCCGTCCCGTCGCTCGAAGACACCCAGCTCCTCACCGGATTGGAAGTGTTCGATCCATCGAGTACCCGCGACCTGCACCAATCCCTCGCGACTCAGGTCGCGTCGCCCCTCGACCCCGCGGCTCGGGTGTTTCTCAAGGACTGGACCGACCGGGCACTTACAGTGCGCGTGGACGTCGTCGACCAGGCGGAGGAGGCATCGTCGCCCGAGGCGTTCGTGAGACCGTCGCCGGCTCTGGTGCTCCGCAAGCGCGGCGCCTATGCGCTCATCGAGTACTACAACCGCATGAGCGAGGCCGTCGCCGACGAGTCGAACCAGGTGCCGCTGGGTCTGGCGCAACTCGTCGAAGCGATCGAACCGGCCGACCGTGTCGCATGGCTCGACCGCATCGGCACACCGTCCGCGCTGTTCGCCGATGATCCGTTGTTCCCGTTGCCCGCGAACGATGAGCAGCGCGACATCCTCGATCGCCTCACCGGCGACAGCGGCGTCGTGGTCGAGGGCCCACCCGGTACTGGTAAGACACACACCATCGCCAACCTGGTGTCCGCGCTGCTCGCGGGTGGCCAGCGCGTGCTGGTCACCAGTGAGAAGGCTCAGGCGCTGCGTGTACTGCGCGACAAACTTCCGCTCGAACTGCAAGAACTGTGTGTGGCGGTGACCGACCCGGCGCGGGGAGGGTCTGCGGAGCTCAACCGCAGTGTCAGCGAGATCGCTACCCGCAAGGCGCAATTCAACGGGCGGCGCGCAGCGCAGCGCATCGACGAACTCACCACGCAACGCAACGACGTGCTCAACCGTCGGGCGATCCTGACGGAACAGATCCGGCAGACGCGCGCGCAGGAGACGGTCGTTCACACCGCGGTCGCCGCCGGTTACGAGGGGACGGTCGCGTCGATCGTCCGGAGGGTCCGCGCACAGGAATCCGGACAGGGGTGGCTGCCCGCACCGCTGTTCACCGACGCCCCACCTCTGAGCGTCGACGAATTCGTCACCCTCCATGCGCTTCATCAGCGGTCGAGCGTCGAGCGGGCGCGTCGCCGGCACCAAGCGTTCCCCGACTTGTCCCTGCCCACCCAGACAGAGGTGCAGGACGCGTGCGCCGCGGTCGCACAGGCATCGCAGGACGTGACCGGCGAAATGCCGGAGTTGCTGCGGGTACTCGAGGGCGCCTCCCCCGACATACTGGCCCGTATCCGCGATCTCTGCGAACAACTGCAGGGCGCTCTGCACGATGCAGAACGGCTCGACCTGGGATTTCAACGCGTGGCCGACGATGTCCTGTCGGGGAGGGCGCAGCACCTGTGGGGAAAGACCGCCGAGTTCGCAGGTCTCGTGCAGGCCGCGCAGGAGGCCGATCGCGTCGTCGGTGCCAGCACGGTGGCAACGCCGGTGACCGGGCGGCCCGCGTTCGAGGCGTATGACGCGCTGGCTCGCAAGCTGGAGGCGGGGGACACATGGCGCAGTGGCCTCTCCCGGTTCCGGAGGAGTGACGAGCAGTCGGCGGTCGAGGCGCTCGGCGAGCCTGCGACCGTCGACGGGGTCGCGGCCACGACCGCCCACTCGGTGCGTATCGTCGCCGAGCACCTCCGTGCGCTCGACGCGGTGCGGGTCGTGGGGATCGTCCTGCGCGATCTCGGTATCGACATCGCACTCGACGAGTCACGCAGCCGTGCCATCGGCACCCTGGCACTGATCAACCGGGACCGTGGCATCGTGGACAACCTTGTCACACGGGTACGGGATGTCGAATCGGCGTTACGAGACATCCACCCTGGTGCGCCGCGGCTTGTGAGTGTCGAACAGGCGCGGTCGGTTGCGGAGTCGGCGCGGGCAATCGCCGCGGTCGGCACTGCGCAAGCCAGCAAGGCCTGGCTCGAATCCGTCGGCCTGTATGTGCGGGGCCAGATCGCCGGGGGAGCGTCGCCCGAAGGGCGCGCCCTGGCACGGGCCTTCCACGATGCGGACTTCGACGGTATCAATGCAGCTTTGGATGCATGGGATCGTGCGGCCGGTGAACAGCGGGAGGAGCTCGAACTCTTGTCGCTGCACGCGCGTTTGACCGACGCCGCACCGGCGCTCGCGCAGGCCATCGCCGAAGATCCGTCGTGGCCGCAGTGGCCGGTTCGTCTGGCAAACATCGAGAGCGCGTGGGCGTGGCGTCGCGCAGAGCAGTGGGTGCGGAACGTCAACGAGGGGCGTGAGGACGGGCAGTTCGAACGTGACCTCGACGCGGTCGAGAAAGACATCTCGCGGTTGACCACGCAGCTCGTCGCGGAGAAGGCGTGGAGCGCGTGTCTCGACCGCACGACCGCCGAGCAGGTCCAAGCCCTGCACTCGTACCGCGACCATGTCGCGAGTATCGGAAAGGGTACCGGGAGATATGCAGAGCGTTATCGGGCTGCAGCGCGTGAGGCCATGCAGGTCGCGCAGGGTGCGGTGCCGGCGTGGGTGATGCCGTTGCAGCAGGTGCTGTCTTCGGTTCCGCCTGTACAGAACCTGTTCGATGTCGTCATTGTCGATGAAGCAAGCCAGGTCGACATCAGTAGCTTGTTCCTGCTGTGGTTGGCGCCGCGTGTGATCGTGGTCGGGGACGATAAGCAATGCGCGCCGAGTGCGGTGTCGTTGGGTGCGCTCGACGGAGTGTTCCGTCGTCTCGATTCATCCCTGCCCGACATCCCGAAGTACTTGCGCGATAGTTTCACTCCCCGCTCGAGCATGTTCTCGTTGTTGCGGTCGCGGTTCGGGAGCATCGTCCGGTTGCGTGAGCATTTCCGATCGATGCCGGAGATCATCGCCTGGTCGAGCGAACAGTTCTATGCAGACGACCCCCTGGTTCCGTTGCGGCAGTATGGGTCCGACCGCCTTCCGCCTCTGCGCACCACCTACGTCGACGGTGGTGTCGTCACCGGACAGAACTCGACGTTGACGAACCGTGTCGAGGCCGGTGCCCTCGTAGACACTGTGGTGCAGTGTGTCGAAGACCCCGCCTACGATGGGAAAACCTTCGGCGTGGTGGTTTTGCAGGGGCAGTCGCAGGTCGACGTCATCCAGAACGAACTGCTCGACCGGCTCACCCCGCACCAATGGGACGAACGCAGACTCCGTGTCGGCACGCCTCCGGATTTTCAAGGGGACGAGCGGCACGTGGTGTTTCTGTCCATGGTGGTCGCGCCCGACCAGAACATCGCGGCGATGACGAGGACCGAATACCAACGACGGTTCAACGTCGCCGCATCGAGGGCACAGGACCAGTTGTGGTTGTTCCATTCGCGGACCGTCGACACGTTGCGGCCGACGGACCTGCGGCATTCGCTGCTCACCTACATGCAGTCGACGTCGCCGATGCCTGCGGCGCCGATGCCGGCGGGTGTGACGGGTGAGGAGCGGCACGAGGCATTCGACAGTCTCTTCCAGCAGGAGGTGTTCCTCGACATCGCTGCCCGCGGATATCACGTGAACCCCCGGGTGGAGGTGAACGGTCACGTCATCGATCTGGTGGTGACCGGCGCGGCAGGCAAGCTGGCTGTGGCGTGCGACGGCGAGCAGTGGCACACCAATCCCGACCGGCAGCGCGCCGACCTCGAGCGTGAACGTGAACTGCGCCGGAGCGGGTGGAGGTTCTGGAGGGTCCGCGAATCCGAGTACTACCTCGATCCGGACGCGTCGATGTCGGGGCTGTGGGGCGAGCTCGAGCGGCGCGGCATTACCTCCGAGGGTGCGGATGTCGTTGCTGTGTCCGACGCCGAGCCTTCCGGATTCACCGAGTCGTCGGTGGCCACGCCGGTGTCGTCATCGCTGGCTGACACCATTGTGGAGGCACTCGGGAGTGAGGAATATCCGGTCGTCGAGCTTGCCGATCGGCTCGAGATGGACTGGACGGTCGTTCTCGCGGTGCTGGAAGAGCTCGTCGTCGCGGGGCGGGTCGACGCGTTCGTTGCGCCAGGGCAACGGACGAACTATCGGGTTGCGGGTGTAGTCGATCGCACTGCCGACGATGGTGCCGGCTTCTGACCGAATCGGATGATCGGACGATTCGTAGGTCGGGTTTCGAGACGTTGGTGCCGCTGACCTCGCGGGGATCGGCGCAATGCCGGAGTTCGACCTCGTGGAGTAGGAGTGGTGACGACCAGTTCGTCCCCCGGCGCTATGTCTTCGTGTCTCGTACTCGAGGCACGCGGGTGTGGACCTACGGTCGTGCCGGTTTCCTGAGCTCAGGACGCGGACGGTCCACCACTGTTTTCTGCTGGCCAAGCTCGACGCCGAACCGGACCGGCGGTCGGTCGGGGACGTCTTCGGCGCCCAACCCGTCCCGGGGTCCGGTCCCGACGACGCGTCAGCAGGCCGAAGCCGAGATCAAGGCCCTGGCCGGCGCCCGGCCCGGGAATGGGTCATCTGGAAGGTCTACGACCGCAGCCGCCGCCAGTTGGCCAGCGTCGTCGCCCGGGACCTGCGCACCGGCAGGATCGCCGCGGTGCGCAGATCCGGGCTGCACATCGACTCCCGCGTCACCCCGACCGCGGACGGCCGCTTCGTCGTGGAGATCGCCCGCACCGCCGAGAACGCTTCCTGAACAGGGAAATGCACGTCCCCTCGCCGTTCGGGGCCAGACCGTCCCCTCCGGGCCGCAGGACAACGGCGCGGGACGTCGGGTGCGGCACCCGGTGCGGGGGTACGGCACACTTTCGGGCATGACTTCTGTGGGAGCCCGGTGTGGAACAGCAGTGCGCCGATGATCATGGACCTTCGCCGAGGGGCTCGACTTCGCCGGCACGAGGGTCCACCCGATCACCACCCACACCGTGAGCGGGCTCGGGAGCGTCCCGGACGATTACGAATATGCTTGTCGCGGAGCAACTCTCGGTGAGGGTCTGGCCGTTCGGGGCGAGGAGGTCCGCGATGCCGGCGCCGCAGTCGACTCCTGGCTGCAGCGCACCGGCCTGCTCTGACTGCCTGTCGCACCCGCGGCTGTCACATCACCGCTCGCAGGGCGAGCCGGATCGAAGGAAACGGAAGATGCGGATCGCCCCGCGTACCCCCACCACGAAGAACCCGCCCGAACAGTTCCACGGCGACGTGTGGCTGGACCCGATTGCCTTCCCCCGCGAGGACGGTCAGCGGATGATCGTCGCGAAAGTCCGGTTCGCGCCCGGCGCCCGCGCCGCCTGGCACTCGCACGCCCGCGGCCAGACGCTGCACGTTACACAGGGCGTGGCGTGGGTGCAGTCCCGTGGCGGGGAAAAGATCGAGGCGTACCCCGGCCGGACGATCTACTGCCCGCCCGGCGAGGAACATTGGCACGGTGCGGCCGCCGACTCGTTCATGGAGCATCTGGCGATGCTCGACAACGCCGACGACCCGGCGACGACCACGACGTGGCTCGAGCACGTCACCGACGAGGAGTACAACGGCTGATGAAGGCGGGGAACGACGTCGAGGCGGCGGTGCGCGACTGCAAACAGCAGCGCGACGCGATGGTCACCGGCGATGCGGTCGCGCTCCGCGAACTGCTCGATGAAGATTTCACGCTCACACACATGACCGCGTACGAGCAGTCGAAGGCCGAATGGTTGGCCGACGTCGCCTCCGGCCGGACGCGGACGGAGGCCACCATCCGGGGCGGGCACGGCACCTGGCCGCTGCAGCTCGAGATCCACTACACTGCCCGCGACGGCCGGTGGGTGGCGGCGTACACCCTCGCGTCCACCTGGGTGGGTCAGCCGCGGCGTAGGGCGCGGCCATCGGGCAGGGTTCGGCCGCTCAGAAGCGCCACCAGGCGTCCGCTGTCGGTCCGCACGACCTTCCCGCTTCCCCAGCTCCAGTCGATGTCGGCAGCCTCGAGCCGGACGTCGGTCAGGTCGACCCCGAACAGTGCGCCGTTCGCGGCGGTGAGCTGGTCGAGGACGGCTATCACGGCCTCGACCGGCGCAACCGTCGGCCGGTCGAGCGCGACCGTGACGTCGAGGGAGTGGATCACTGCATGGCTGAGCGCCCCGGCCGCCCCGCCACCCGGCGGCTGCCACTCGTGCAGCAGCGGCGACCGGAGGTGGGCCAGGTGGTCGGCGACCGGCAGGGAGGCGTCGCGGGCGGCTACGGTGTTGGACAGCAGGGTGAAGTCGCCGCCTGCCGCCGCCATCTCGGCTCCGAACTGCTCGGGTGTGAGCCGCGCCGGCATCGTTACGTGCGCGACCACGTGGCGGACCTGCCACGTCGCGCAGAGCGACGGGGTGTCCCAGGTCTCGGTGGGCGCGGAGTCGAGCAGGTCGGCGAGGCCGTCGTACGTTGGCGGTACCCCGGACTCCAGGTTGTTCACGGTCGGTCCCCTTTCATTCAGTTGAGCAACGTGCCCCGCCGCCGAGCCGGACGTCCTTGCATCGCGCCGCCTGCAGAGGTTGAGACTCCACGGGCCGGTCAAACTCATCGGACACGATCATGCGCTGCAGTACCCACAGGCGGGGAATATCAGGGACCGCAGGGTGCCTCACGATCCTCTGGATGGGTGAGGTGACGACGTCGCCGGATCGCTGTTCTCGACCGCTCAGGGAGAGCACTGCCTCCGCCAACGCCTGCAGGGATTTCGGTAGCCAACGTGGTGTCCCGGTCGGCGGTCAGCCGGCGCACAACTGCTCGCGCACGATTCTCTCGTAGTGCTCGGCCGTCAGGCATGCCTGACGACGCAATCGGAAAGGGGGCCAGAGCCGACTCCGGCCTGCCGTCGACAGGCCGGATCTACCATCCGGAAAACGGCATCGATCTGGTGACCGGACTACGTAGCGACACGCCGTCCTGCCGACACCGGACTCGTTGCACGGCCGCGTAGGTATCTCTCAAACACGGAGGTGAGGGACGTTGTCCGACGAGACGCAGCGGGATATCGGGTCGATCAGACTGCCGCAATGGGGCCGTGTCGAGCGAGGCGGTGGCATTGTGGGCTCTTCACAGTTGAGGGTGTAATCGCTGGCTGGATGTTGGCTGGCGCGTCGGTCCCGGGGCAGCGATGCGCAAACGCAGCCGGAGGCCCGATCTTGTGTCACCGTTCGCAGTGGACTTCTTCGAGTACCCGCTCAGATCGGTCAACGGCGCACCCGATAGCGCAGGTGAAGCACCCGGTTGCCCTGAATCACCACGTCGGGATCCTCCAACAGGTGCTGTACGTGGACGGACCCGAAGTAGCGCTTGCCGGACCCGAACACGACGGGTACGACGTCCATGCGCACCTCGTCGACCAGGCCCGCGGCAAGCACCTGGCCACCGACGTCGCCACCGGCGACCTCGACGATGCGGTCACCCGCGAGCTCCTGCGCCTTGGCCACGGCTGCCTCGACGCCGTCGACGAAGTGAAACGGCGCCTCGGGGGCCCAGCCCTCGGGCTTCGGCCGGTGCGTCACGACGACCACGTGGTCGACCCCGCCCGGAGGCGTCCCCTCCCAGCCGTCCGTCATGTCGAAGACGTGGCGGCCGACGATTGTCGCCCCGATCTGGTCCCAGTACGGCCGGGTGTAGTCGTAGGACGTCTGCGACACCTTCACCTCGCCGCTCTCGTCCAACGGGACGTCACCGCTGGACAACCAGTCGAACAGCGGTCCGGGCTGGTCGTTCTCGTCCGCGACGAAGCCGTCCACCGACACCGAGCTGTACATGACCACCTTGCCCACGGGGCTCTCCTTAGACCTCGACGTGCTTGACGCTACCCCTGGGGCGGGCTTTGCCTGCCCTGATCTGACCGTGTTCTGCCGACTCGACGAGCTCGGTCTCGAAGTGACCAGGCCGCGGTTCGAGCCGGATCGTGCTGTCTTGGCCTGTCGCGTCGTCGAACCCGACGGGTCGGATGAGAGGTGGTGTCGCCGCTGCCGATGCGAGGGATCGTCGCGCGACACCGTAACCCGGCGTCTGGCGCACGAGCCGCTGGGTTGGCGGCCGACCACGCTGGTGGTCCCGATCCGTCGCTATCGGTGCTCCAGCTGCGAGCATGTGGCGCCAGGACACCAGCCTGGCTGCTGAGCCGCGGGCGAAGCTCTCGCGAGGTGGTCTGCGGTAGGCACTCGAAGGCGTCGTGCGCCAGCACCTGACCGTCGCGCGTGTCGCTGAAGGACTCGTGGGCGCCTGGAACACCGCCAACGACGCCGTCCTGGCCGAGGGCAAGCGGGTCCTGATAGACGATCCGCACCGGCTCGACGGCGTCCAGGTTCTCGGCGTCGATGGATCCCCGCAGCGGTCGCGGTGATGGATCCCTTCCACGGGGTCCGCGTAGCCGGTGACGCGCTCGACAAGTGCCGGCGTCGGGTCCAACTCGCGATCCACGGCCACTGCGGTCACAAGGACGACCCGCTCTACGCCGCCAGGAGGACCCTGCACACCGGCGCCGACCTACTCACCGACAAGCAGAAGGACCGACTCACCGCCCTGTTCGCCGCCGAAGAGCATGTCGAAGTCGAGGCGACTTGGGGGATCTACCAGCGGATGATCGCCGCCTACCGTCACCCGGATCGAACGAAGGGGCGCGAGCCGATGCAGAACCTGATCGGGTCGGTCAGCGCCGGCGTTCCCGCTGCGCTGAGCGAGGTGATCACGCTGGGCCGAACGCTGAAGAAGCGCGCCGTCGACGTGCTGGCCTATTTCGACCGACCCGGCACCAGCAACGGCCCAACCGAGGCGATCAACGGACGACTCGAACACCTCCGCGGCTCCGCCCTCGGGTTCGGCAACCTCACCAACTACATCGCCGGCCCGCTACTCGAGACCGGTGGCTTCAGGCCGCTGCTACACCCTGGATTATGAAGAGCCGCATTGTGCCCTGGCTCGTTTACGACGATGTGGGCGAGGTGATCGAGCCAGTTCGGCGGTATCTGGCTGATTGTGTTGCCCCATCGAATCAATTTTCGCGACAGTGCGTTTGAGGAGCAAGGTCACCAAGGGGCCAGGCTCGCGGACGGCCGGGCTCGCGCTGGCGTTCACGGTGATCGAGGCCGCTGAGGCACGCTGGCGCGCCGTGAACGCGCCGCACCTGGTCGCCCTCGTTCGGGCCGGAGCCGTGTTCGAGAAAGGAAGACTCATAGAACGACCGGTTGATGCGTCAACTACGAAGGAGGTCGCCCGACGCTCGCCCATCCACAACGATTTGACAATAACTCGTGTGGTGTCGCGATGAGTTCTGCCCTCCGGTGCAGTCTGAACTGCATGGGCAAACTCATCTATGGCTTCAACGTGTCGGTGGACGGGTACATCGCCGATGCACAAGGCAACATCGACTGGACCGATCCGAGCGAAGAACTGCACCAGTACTGGAACGACTTCGAGCGGGAGACCGCCCTGTCGTTCTACGGGCGGCGGCTCTACGAACTGATGTCCGCGTACTGGCCGACTGCCGACAAGGCCCCGGACGCCACCCCTCTGATCGTCGACTTCGCCCGCATCTGGCGCGACATGCCCAAGGTCGTGTTCTCGCACACCCTGGAGTCCGTCGACTGGAACTCCCGCCTGGAACGCGGCGACCCGGTCGAGGTGGTGACGAAGCTGAAAGCCGAAACCGACGGCAGGCTGGAGGTGGCCGGCGCGACGCTGGCAGCACCGATCGTGCAGGCCGGACTGGTGGACGAATACCGGATCGTGGTCGCGCCCATCGCCGTGGGCGGCGGCACCCCGTTCTTCCCGACCCTGCCGTCATGGATCTCGCTGCGACTGTTGGAGAACCGCACCTTCCCGGGTGGCACGGTCCTCCTGCGCTACGAGGCGAAACACGACTGATCGGACATACACAGCCAGGCGAGCTGCGGATGCACTACGAGATACACGACTCGAACGGCACGCAAGTACTGCTGCTGCACGGCAGCCTGTTCGACATCCACCAGCAGTTCGACGAACTGCTGCCCGGGAAACTCACAGAACGACCGATCGACCCACCAACCACCCTGGAGGTCGCCTGAAACTCGCCCATCCACAGGTCTTGACAATATCTCGATCCTAGGAGCGCGCACTGTCGGACTCGGAAAGACCGGAGCGGATTGCGCAAGGCCTACTACGACGCATGGTCCGAGGTCGCATCAGCCAAAGCAATGCGACGACGGTCGCGGCAAAGACCACTGTGGAGAACCCGAATTCGGCGATCGACGGCGGCTTGTCCCACCACGGCACCCCGTAGCTCGACACGTACCACCAGCCGTTCGGCCCGATGAACGACATGGTCACCACGAACGACACCGCTGCCGCGAACAGCGCCCGATTGCGCCGCGAACGCAACACCGCGGGGCCGGTCGCCACGGCAGCGAGCATCGCCACGATCGCCACCAGCAGGCACAGCACCAGGGTGAAGACCGCGAACCGGCGCGCCAGGGACCCGTCCACGGTGATCTGCAGCAGGTACTGATAGCGCAGATACTCCTGGAACCACGGCACATTCGGGCCGACCTCGTGTGCGGGCTGCATCTCCAGCACAGCCGCAGGGGTCTGGTCCGAGAAGACCGGCACCAGCACCACCAGCCCGGCCGCGACCATCGGAGCGAGCAGTGGCAACCACCCCATGTTGCGAGCCGGTGATGGAGGATGCGGGGCGATCGGGCGGGCGCCGGCGATCAATGCGGCGAAGCAGATGATGCCCGACGGGCCGGCGGTGACGGTGATCGCGCCGATGAGGATCGCGGCGGCGGGCAGCAGACGCCGGGCGATCGCGCGTTCGACCGAACACCAGGTCAGCACGACACCGGTGGCCCCTCGTCTTCGTTGCCCGCGGCTTGCGGTGTCCTGGCGCGGATATCGACTCGGCGGGAGGTGCGCGCACGCTGTGGCCATCCCGAGTTGCCGGGGTGTGAGGGCCGGCACAGTGAACAATATAGGTCAAATGACCTATATTTTGGCCATGGCTGACACGCTCACACGAGACCACGAAGGTCCGGTCCTGATCGTCGGTGGATACGGAACCGTGGGTTCCGCACTGACCGAACTCGCCGCTCCGCACTGGCCGTTGCTGCTGACCGGGCGCAATCCCGAGAAGGGCGCGGCGCTCGCCGACAAGCACGGGGCTACGGTGCGGCGCTGGGATCTAACGGATCCGGCGCCATTTCGGGCGGCGGTCCGAGCGGTGATCGGAACGGTCAACGATCCGATCGACCGGGTCTTGACGGCTGCGGTCGGCGGGGGCGTTCCGTACGTCGACATCACGCGATGGACCAGCCGCATGACCCGCGCCGTCGCCGCGGCAGCCGTGATGAGGCCACGTGCGCCGGTGCTCTTCTCGTCGGCGTGGATGGGCGGAATCACGAGTGTGGTAGCCGCTGCCCTGATATCCGAGCGCGGCGGAGGTGCCACCTCGGTCGATATCGCAGTTCGCTGGGACATGAACGACATGGCCGGCATCGATTCGGTCGACTTCATGGATCGGCTCGGATACGACTACGAGGTTCGTCGGGGCGGACTACCGGTGACGGTGGCGCCGTTGACAGATCCGCGGATCGTGAATATCGCCGGGTCGCGCACCAAGGTGGTCCGAATCGACACCCCCGAACAGCTGACGCTGCCGATCACCCTCGATGTCGGCACCGTGTCCACACGCATCGGCTTCAGCTCGGGCGCGGCCACCACGGCGTTGCTCGCAGCGAAGAAGGTCGGGTTGTTCAGGTGGGGCAAGGGGGACCGGTGGACATCCGTACGCCGGTCGTTGTTGTACTCGCCCGGCGAGGGAGGGAACGCCGAGATCCGGGTCGACGTCGACGGCGAGGGCGGAAGGACATCGGCAACGGTCGTCGATCCGCGAGGCCAAGCTCACTTGACTGCGCTCGGCGGCTTCCTCGGTTTGCGAAGAGTGCTCGATCCGACGGGGTCGGAGCCCGGTGTCACCTACCCCGAGCTGCATCCGGATCCGGCCTCGATCCTGCGATCGCTACCCGAGCACGGAGTGGAAGTATTGCGGGAATGATCTCGACGAAGGGCGGCCAACGGCAGGCCGAACTGCTCGATGCCGCCGAACGGGTACTCACGACCCGCGGCAACGCCGATGCGTCTCTGCGTGACTTTGCCGCTGCGGCGGGCGTGCGTATCGGGCACCTCCAGCACTATTTTCCGACTCGCGCCGATCTGATCCGGGCTGTGCTCGAGCGGGCGCTGCAGCGTTCGCTCGAGCGGCTGTCGTCCGCACTGGGGCCGGTCGAGGAACGGGGTGAGCAGCCGGCCCTGACCAGGTCGGAAACGACGAGTCTGTTCGAGATCCTGCTCGCAGAGCAGGACGATCCGTCGTGCGTGCGGTTGTTCGTGGAGGTCTGGGCCATTGCCATGAGCGACGAGAGCACGGCCGCGGTCGTCCGCGACTTCTACACCGGATACGTCGGTCACGTGGCCGACCTCGTGGCCTGCGTTCGCCCCGATCTCGACCGGTCGCGGAGCTTCGCGGTCGCGGCGACCGTGGTCAGCCTGGTGGAAGGTGCGGCCATTGTCCACTCGACGGTCGGCGTCGGTCGTTCGGCGGAAGCGAGGAGCGAGATTATCCGGGCCGCAGTCGGATTGGTACATGGGTCCTGAGCCGTCCGGGCAGGCGCCGGCTGTGACCGCCCGCCCCGGTGCCGGCGTCGTCGATGCGGTCCGGCGCGGGGCGGGGTCGCTATTCGGGGTGAGCCGAGCTCCACGCCTGCCAGATGTCGGGACGGAGCCGGCCCCGATCCGGCACCGGGAGGCCTTGGGCACGTGCCCAGGCCCGAACCTCGGCGGTGGACGGCGCCGGCGGTGCCCCCTCCCCGGCGCCGCTCGCGGATTCGGCGATGTTCCCGGATTCGGCAGCGGGCGCGTCGACCGGGCGCGGTGCCGCAATGCGGGCGATCGCCGTGTTCTCTGCCTCGGCCCAGACGTAGGCCGCCGCCAGATAGCGGTAGGTCCACTGCTCCGCCAGGGCGCGGTTGTCGCAGAACACGATCGGCACGTTCGGCCAGCGCACCTGCAACTCGGCCAAGCCGTCGGCGACGGTCGCCGGCCGCACCCGCTCGAGCGCGAAGATCGCCGAGTACCGGTCCTCGACCACGATCGCGGCCCGCGGTAGGGCCGCCAGTTCGGCCAGCGCGTAGCGCAGCGTGCCGTTCGTCAGGCTCGAGACCAGGTCCGGCACCGACTTGCGTTCGACCGAGGCCACGAGGCGGTCCTCGACGAAGACCCCGTAGTCCCCGCACGGCAGTGCGCGCCTGGTGAGACCGACCTGCTGGTCGGCGAACCGGTAGGCGTAACGCTCGTGCGAGTCGACGACGATGGGCAGCTCGGCGATGCCGGCGGCCCGGGCGGTGGGTGTGCGCACGTTCGGCCGGGCCTGTTTGCGGGTCCGCGGGGACTGCCAGAACACCACGTCGCGCCCGCGCGCGGTGGTGTACACGATCTGCGATCGGTTCTCCCGGCCCCGATCGAGTACCAGATCGATTGCCGCGCCGCGCCGCGCACACGACCGCACGGCCACCCGCTCGACCACCTCGGGGTCGTCGGGCCATTCGTCGATCGGCACCGGATGGCAGTACAGCGCCTTCGTGCGCGGCCAGGTTCCCGAGGTGCGAAACACCAGCCCGCCGTCGAGGGGTACCCGCAGCAGGTAGCCCAGCTTGGACGCCGGCTCCGGATTCACCGCGATCACCATTTCCACAGCTGTCAGGGTCTCATCGCAACGCAAGGACGTCCGCGGGTGCCAGAAGTTACCCGCCGGTACACCTACCGGGGTCCGGTCGCAACCGGCATCATCGATCGTAATTGATTGATCGATTACTCAATGAGCGCGCGCAGCGGTGTGCGGTCCCGAGCAAGGAAGACGGACGTGAACTCTGTGAACGGTGAGACGGCGCTGGTGACGGGAGCGGGTCAGGGAGTGGGACGCGGCATCGCCCTGGCGTTGGCTGCGTCCGGAGCCCGGGTGGCCGTGGTGGGGAGGACGGCCGACAAGATCGAGAAGGTGGCGGCGGAGATCGAGGAGCGCGGCGGCCGCGCTGCCGCCTTCGTGTGCGATGTCACCGATGCGGCCGGGATCGATCTCCTGGTGGAGCGGGTGATCGCGCGATTCGGCGGCCTGTCGATCCTGGTGAACAACGCCCAGTCGACGGTCCACGGGCGATTGCTCGACCTCGACGAACAGGTCTATCAGCGGGGGATGGATTCCGGGCCGACCGCGACACTGCGGCTGATGAGGGCGTGTCACCCGCATCTGAAGGGCGGCGGCTCGATCGTCAATCTCGGGTCCGCGGCGGGGGTGCGCTGGGACCCGTCCGGATACGGTGGCTACGCGGCCGCCAAGGAGGCGATCCGCGTCCTCACCCGCACGGCGGCGTGTGAGTGGGCCGCCGACGGGATTCGAGTCAATGCGATTCTCCCGTTGGCCAATTCATCCGCCCTCGAGATGTGGGCGCAGGAGAGTCCGGACGAAGCGCGGGCGTATCTCGACACCGTGCCGCTCGGGCGGCTGGGCGACCCCGAAACCGACATCGGTCCGGCGGTGGTCTTCCTGTGCAGTCCGGCGGCACGGTACATCACCGGTCACTCGCTCCCCGTCGACGGCGGTCAAGCGCTGATGCGCTGAGACGTGCGACGGACATCGCTACTCGTACCTTGTCGCGGAAGAGAGAAACGTCCAGATGCCCGATGTGCTCGCACCGGCCCGGTCCGGCCCGGCTCGGTCCCGTGGCCATGTGCAATCGAATCATCAAGGAGGAGAAGGCCGAAGGGATGTTCCGCCCTGATCAACCATGCCGGGGCATATCGGTCCGCCACGACGGTGTGCTGTCCCTGCCCCCCTTCTACGTTATACACGATTCGAGGCTCTCATGAGGCCCGGAATTGTGGCCGATAATCGCCTGCGGAACGCCGGAACCTACAGGTGAGGGGCAGGGGAATGGGATATGTACTGGACTTCCGGGAGATCGATCGGACGCAGGTTGCGGTCGCCGGCGGCAAGGGCGCGAACCTCGGAGAGCTGTCGCGAATCGAAGGCATACGTGTGCCGGCGGGGTTCTGCGTGACGACTGACGCCTTCCGGCGGGTCGTGGCAGAAGTGCCGTCCCTCGACGATCGGCTCGATCGATTGTCGCGTCTCGAGGCGGCGGATCGGGATTCGATCCGCGTGCTCAGTGCGCAGATCCGCCGTGCGGTCGAAGAGTGCGTCATCCCTGACGATGTGGTGTCGGAGATCGTCCGCTCTCTCGCCCGGCTCGGTGAACAAGCCGCATATGCGGTCCGATCCAGCGCGACGACCGAGGATCTGCCGACCGCATCCTTCGCCGGTCAGCAGGACACGTACCTGAACGTCTCGGGCCCAGCGGCGATTCTCCGGCACGTGAGCCGGTGCTGGGCTTCGTTGTTCACCGAGCGAGCCGTCACCTACCGTCTGCGCAACGGTTTCGACCAGCGGAAGGTTCACATGGCGGTGGTTGTCCAGCGGATGGTGTTCCCGTGGGCGGCCGGGATTCTGGTCACGGCTGATCCCATCACCTCCAATCGGAAGGTCGCGTCGGTGGAGGCAGGCTTCGGACTCGGCGAGTCCCTCGTTTCCGGCTTGGTGAACCCGGACGTCTACAAGGTGCGTGACGGCAAAGTCACGGACAGGACCGTCGCCACCAAACAACGCGCCGTCCAAGCAGCGCCAGCCGGTGGCACGCACATGCAGGGAATCGAGCAGGAGCAGCAGAACCGATCGGTGCTGACAGATGAGCAAGTTGTGCAACTCGAGCGGCTGGGCAGAAGAATCGAAGCGCACTTCGGCAGTCCTCAGGACATCGAATGGTGCCTGGTCGACGACGGTTTCCGAATCGTGCAAAGTCGCCCGATCACCACGCTGTTCCCGGCCCCCGTGGTCGACGACGGGGAGAACCGTGTGTACGTCTCTGTCGGCCATCAGCAGATGATGACCGACCCGATGAAGCCCCTGGGGATCTCCCTGTGGCAACTGACGAGTCCGGCACCCACGAGGGAGGCGGGAGGTCGGCTGTTCGTCGATGTCACCCAGGCTCTGGCTTCGCCGGTGAAGAGAACGGGACTGCTGGACGCTCTCGGCAAGTCCGATCCGCTTCTCGGGGATGCGTTGGCGACCATCGTCGAACGCGTCGACTTCATCAGGTGGTGTCCGGACGACGGGGCCGGCGGTGTACCGGCCGGCGATGCACCTGCCCTGATCGAGGCCGACGAAGGCATCGTCGCCGAGTTGATGGCGCAGAGCCAGGCCTCTGTCGCGATGTTGAAGCGCGAGATCCGGGCCAAGTGCGGAGCGGCGCTGCTCGACTTCATCTCGGCCGACCTCAAGGAGCTGAGGCGGATCCTGTTCGACCCGCGGAGCCACCAGGTGATCACGGCGGCGATGGAAGCAGCCTGGTGGCTCAACGATCGGCTTCAGGCCTGGCTGGGCGAGAAGAACGCAGCCGACACGCTCACGCAATCGGTCCCGCGCAACGTCACGTCGGAGATGGGCCTGGCGCTCGTGGGCGTGGCCGACGCGATCCGGCCGCACCCGGACGTGGTGGCCTTTCTGCAGCACGTCGAGGACGCGGGCTTCGAGGAGGGGAGCTTCCTGGACGAGCTGGCGAAACGCGCCGGCGGCCCGCAGGCGCGCGCGGCGATCGAGGCCTACCTCGACAAGCACGGCATGCGCTGCGTCGGCGAGATCGACATCACGAGACCGCGCTGGAGCGAACGCCCCACCACCTTGGTGCCGATGCTCATGAGCAACATCAGAAACTTCGGGCCGGGCGCTGGAAAGCGACGCTTCGAGCACGGGCGGCGAGAGGCTCGCAAGAAGGAACACCAGTTGCTGGAGCGTCTGCGCGCCTTGCCGGACGGAGAGCGAAAAGCCTGTGAGGCCAAGCGGATGATCGACCGTGTCCGCGCCTTCTCCGGGTATCGGGAGTATCCGAAATACGGCATGGTCAGCCGCTACTTTGTATACAAGCAAGCCTTGTTGGGCGAGGCCGAGCGGCTCGTGCAGGCGCGTGTGCTTCGCCGCAAGGAAGACATCTTCTACTTGAGGTTCGACGAGCTGCGCGAGGTCGTGCTCACGCACCGATCGTGTGACCAGCTCATCCGTGAGAGAAAGGCCGCATTCCGCTCGTACCAGGCGCTCACGCCGCCCTGGGTGTTCACATCGGACGGCGAGGTCGTCGCCGGAAGGTATCGGCGCGAAGGCGTCCCGCCTGGAGCGCTGGCCGGTACGCCGGTGTCCGCCGGGAGTATCGAGGGGCGAGCCCGTGTCGTGTCGGATATGGCGCAGGCCGATCTCGAGGCGGGCGACATCCTGGTCACCGCCTACACCGATCCGAGCTGGACTACCGTGTTCGTCGCGATCAAAGGCCTGGTGACGGAGGTGGGCGGACTGATGACCCATGGGGCGGTGATCGCGCGGGAGTACGGATTGCCGGCCGTCGTGGGTGTGGAGGGTGCCACCCGGTTGATTCGCGACGGGCAACAGATCCGCGTGAACGGAACCGACGGGTACGTCGAGATCCTGCCCCAGCGGGACGTCTGAGGGGCAGGAACTGCGGAGCCTGTTCCAGGAGATGCAGGTCCCGATACGGGTAGACCTTCGGTGCGAGCTTGCCGAACAGTCGGACGCCGAGCGTGACCGGTTGGGGCATCACCTTCGCGAAATCGCCGACCGGTGAGCGGTGGTGCGCGCCCCGCTCGTTCTGCTCGGCGGAGTCACCGACCCGGCCGGCACGCACACCGGCACGCGATGCGTCCTGACCCCGGTCCCGAATCCCGCCTCGGAAAAGGTGTCCCGTTGAGCTGACACCCCGCAGCCACAGCGCGGGGAAATTCCTACGCTCGAGGTACCCGAGGAAGGAAGTGATCGATGCAGTCGCTCGACTGTCATGCGTGTGGCAACACCGTGTTCGTGGCGAAGTACAGCCCCGTGCACACGAGCATTCAGTGGACAGGGCCGGCCCGCGACACCTGCCGCGAGTTCGCCGCGGCGGCCCGTCCGGGGGAGACCACGACCTACCTGCCCCGCTGCGGAGCGCTGCACGAGTCGGTCGATCGAGCCGTGCGTGACGGCCGGCTCGTGCCCTCGCAGCGGGTCGAACCGTAGTCGGTCCGGCGTCTGTCGCCGCACCCGGAAGCACATCACCTGGAGGACTTCATGACTGTTGAACCCGAGACCATCGAGGTTCGGAGCATCGAGACGGGCAGCAACCCGACGCGGTACGCCCGCGGCTGGCACTGCCTCGGACTGGCGAAGACGTTCCACGACGGAAAGCCGCATCAGATCAAGGTATTCGGGACCGACCTGGTGGTCTTCGAGGATTCGAAGGGCGCCCTGCACGTCCTCGACGCCTTCTGCCGGCACATGGGCGGCAATCTGGCCCGGGGCGAGATCAAGGGCGACACGATCGCGTGCCCGTTCCACGACTGGCGATGGGGCGGCGACGGCCGGTGCGCGGAGGTGCCGTACGCCCGCCGCACCCCGAAGATCGCCAGGACGAAGTCCTGGATCAACATGGAACGCAACGGCTTGCTCTTCGTGTGGAACGACCCGCAGGGCAACCCGCCGCCGGCGGACGTGACCATCCCCGGGATCCCGGACTACGGGACCGACACCTGGAGCGAGTGGACGTGGAACACCTTCCACGTGACGGGATCGAACTGCCGGGAGATCGTCGACAACGTCGTCGACATGGCACACTTCTTCTACGTGCACTTCCAGATGCCGCAGTACTTCAAGAACGTCTTCGAGGGTCACATCGCCGCACAGCACATGCGTTCGACCGGCCGTGACGACATCAAGACGGGTGTGCAGCTGGATCTGCCGGATTCGCAGACGATCTCGGACGCGATGTACTACGGACCGTCCTTCATGCTCGACACCGTCTACACGGTCGCTGGAGACGTGACGGTCGAGACCAAGCTCGTCAACTGCCACTACCCGGTCACGCAGGACTCGTTCGTGCTGCAGTTCGGGACCATCGTCAAGAAGGTGGACGGGGTCGGGGACGAGGAAGCCGCGGCGATGGCGACGATGTTCACCGAGGGTGTGGAGACGCAGTTCAAGCAGGACGTCGAGATCTGGAAGCACAAGACCCGGATCGAGAACCCGCTGTTGACCGAGGAGGACGGCCCGGTCTACCAGTTGCGTCGCTGGTACAGCCAGTTCTTCGTCGACGTCGAGGACGTCACTCCGGAGATGGTGCAGCGCTTCGAATTCGAGGTGGATACCAGTCGGGCACTGGAGAACTGGCAGAGGGAAGTGGACGAGACCATGGCACTGCGCGGCTGACCCGCGAGCGCCGGCCCGCGCCGAGCCGTACCGTCTCGGCGCGGGCCGGCGGCGGTCGTCAGCCGGTGCGCGGCCGGAAGCCGTCGACGAAGATCCGGGTGATGTCGCGCGCGAGGTCGGCATTGGAGCGCTGCGCGCTCGGTCGGTGCCAGCGCGGTGCCTGCCAGACGGCATCGCGGATCAGCTGGTAGAACACCTCCGGATCGATGTCGTCCCGGAAGATTCCCCCGGCGACACCCTCGGTGATGGCCTCCCGCCACGCCTTCTCCACCTCGTCGGCAATCTCGGCCAGGTCCGCCTCGACGAGGCGGTCCCGCATGTACTCGCCCTCGCGCTGCCAGATCGTCGTGGCGCCCCGGTAGTTCTCCGAGGTGGTCAGGGCGAGCAGGACGAGCGCTTCGATCCGCTCGACCGGCGGCAGGGTTCGGGACGTGATCTCGCGGCACCGGGCGGACAGGTCCTCGATGTATTCGCGGATCAGTTCGGTGACGATCGCTTCCTTGGACGGAAAGTAGTGGTAGAGCGCCCCGGAGTAGACCCCGACCTCGTCGGCGATCTCCCGGATGGTGGTTGCCGCGATTCCCTTGGTGGCGAACAGTTGTGCGGATCTGTCGAGGATCTGGCGGCGGCGCTCGTGCGGATCCATGGCACTCCTCGGGGCTCGGTCGTCGACGGCCGGTTCATTGTGGCACATCCATTGATCAAACGATCAGTGGAGCCTCAGACGGCGTGCTGTGAGTCCGCCGACCGGAGTCGGGTGAGGCGACGCCACGTCGTGAGGGCGGCCATGCGCACGGGGCCCGCCAGGGCGGCGGGGCGGATCGACGAGGTGGGGCCGCTGACGGAGATCGCGCCGACACACTTGCCGGCGTGACCGATCGGCGCCGCGACACAGGAGACGCCCGGGGCAGCCTCGTCGCGGTCGTGCGCCACGTGCTGTTCCCGGGTCCGGGCGAGCTCGCTGCGCAGCCGGTTCGGGTCGGTGACGCTGTGGCGGGTCCGGGCCGTCGGCGGGCGCTCGGCGAACAGCGCGTCGAGGTCGGTTCTTCCTTGTGCCAGAAGCGCCTTGCCCAACGCGGTGCAGTGTGCCGGCTGGCGTCCGCCCACGCGTGACGGGATGCGCATCGAATAGGGGCCGCCCACCTTCTCCAGATACAGCACCTCGGCGCCGGTGAGGACCGCCAGGTGGACGACGAGACCGGTGTGGCCGTGCAGTTCGTGCATGACGGGCAGGGCGGCCCGGTGCAGGGTGTCGTTGTGCTGGACGAGGGACCCGAGCTCGAGCATCTTCGTGCCCAGCGCATACGCGGGAGCGTCCCGTCGCACCCAGCCGATCTCGACGAGCTGGGTCAGCAGGCGATGCGTGGACGAGCGGGGCATGCCCGTCAGGCGGGTGAGCTCGGCCAACGTGAGCCGCTCGCTGTCGCGGAATGCCTCCAGCAGCCGGGCGGCGCGATCGATCACCGCCACCGGCACATCGCTGTGCGTCATGCTCTGCCTCCCACCGCCGAAGTGCGGTTACCTCTACTGATCAAGCGATCAATCAATGACTGTGGTGACTGTAACAGTTCGCCCGAGGGGCGGGAAGTGGAATCGAAGACCGAAACGCGGTCGATGGGGGCGGATCACCCGAGGGCGGCGGCCTCCTGCGAGGTGGCCGGCGGCTTCGCAGCGCCACGGTGACACCGACGAGCCGGCCCCGCGGCGACCGCCAGCGACGCCGCGGAAGCGACGGCACACGTCAGGTAGGACGGCGCCCTGCCCAACGCCCTTCGAGGGCCTCGCCCACCTGCCGGGCGAGGTGGTCGAGGTGCCGGCGGGTCACGGTGTCGTGGTCGGTGACATGCTCGCGCAGGCGATCGAGCTGGTCGGTGATCGCCGTGCGCTGCTCGCCGGTGGCGGCTTTCCATGCCAGCTCCCGCAGCATCGACAGCAGCGCGTCCAGCACCATCGGATCGTCGGCGCCGTAGAGCCGCGGCTGGGTGCACACCAGATCCAGCAGCTCGGCGAAGGTCGGCCGCGCCAGCACCACCCGTACCCGATCGTGCTCGTCGCACTGGGTGTGCGGGCCGAGCCGAAGGTCGAGAAGGTCGGTGAGGACCGCGGTGCACGAGATCAGTCCGTGCACGGCGGTGGTGGGATCGTTGATCCCGGGCGAGAGGGCCCGCACCACCACATCGGTCAACTGCCGCAGTCCGTAGCCGATGTCCTGGACGGCGGTGCGTTCGCTGCCGGTGCGCAGCGCCGCGCGTACCCGTTCGCTCAGCCGGTGCGCCGCGTCCTCGGTCAACGGCTCCTGCGGGCGGACGGACCAGGAGAACGCGACCGGTGTGCCCGCCAGGACCGGGCTGCCCACCGGGCGGTTTACCCACACCACCGCCTCGGCCCGCTCCGCCGCGGTGAGCAGGGCGTGTTCGTCGATCTCGACGAGGAATCCGGACGAGGCCGCTTCGACGAGGTGCGGGTGCGGCGGTGGCACGGGCACCGGCACGGCAGGTGTGTCCCGGCGTGCGGGAGGCAGGAGACGGGTGGCGGTGGCGCAGGTGTCGGCCCGCACGTGCTCGAGCACGGCTTCGACGCGGATCTGCCGGACCAGATGTCCGAGGAACAGCACCAGCGCGACGACGCTGGCCACCGCGAGCAGGTATGCCGTCGTCACCGCCATCTGCGGGACGAACGTGGTGCCGTCGGTGTCGCTGCGGACGGTGCGCAACACGGTCAGCGCGTAGATGAACGTCGCCAGGAACAGCGCCAGGGTGCGTTGGACGACACGGTCGGCGGCGAAGGTGCGCAGTAAACGCGGGGAGTACTGGCTGCTGGCCAGTTGCAGGGTCACCAGTGTCAGCGAGAACGTCAGCGCCGTGACGGTGATCAACGAGGCGGCGATCGCGCTCAGTACCTCGCGGGCGGCGTCGGCACCGCCCCCGAACAGATATCCCGCCACCGTCGGTGGCAGCCGGTCATCGAGGGCGGCGTCGAGCTCGGGCACGCCGATGCCGGCCAGCACGGCCAGCAGCACCGCGGCCGTCGGGACGGGCCACAGCCGGGAGCGCACCGCTTCGACGAACACCTGTCGACGCTTCAGTACGGAGGAGATCGGTCCCCGTCGCCTCCGGGCCCCGGGGCCGCCGTCGGTCTCGAACTTCACGGACACCGCCCGGAACCACATTCCTCGCGCATACCCCCGCCCGCGGCCGGGTAATCGCGCACCCGTCACTGCGCCTGCCGGAGTGCGGCGGATCGGTTGGAACGGCCTCGGTGGCCGGGCCGAGGTGGATACGATGCCGACACCTGTGCAGGACTGGTGCGACGAACGGAATCGGTCATGACAAAGCTGGTGAACTCGCTGTCCGAGGACGAATTCGTGTTGGTGCGGCAGACGAAGAAGACGGAGATGGCAGACCTCGACGAGGACGGCCTGATCGATCTGCACACCCGTATCCGCCGATCCCGCAACAAGTACGTCAAGCTCTACCGGCGGCAGGGTGCCGAGAAGGTCGGCGCGAAAAAGTCTCGTGCGGCCGGTAAGTCGGCGAACGAGCGGAACGCCGGCAAGGCGGAGGTGTTCGAGGATGCGCTGGCCCGGGTCAGCCGCCAGCTGGGGGCGGTGGCCCGCCGCTCGGCCGAGGAGCTGAAGCAGGAACGGCTCGCTCGCGCCCGCTCGGATGCCGCCGCGCCCGCCGAGGATGTCGGTGCCGAGGGCAAGGTGCGGTCGAAGGGCAAGACCCGCGTCGATGCCACCCGTAACTCGGCCGGCCGCAAGAAGTACGAGGCGTCGACCATCGCCGCCGGGGCGCGCCGGCAAGCCAAGAAGGACAGCAAGAACCGCTGAACGTCCGGGATCCGCCGCGACGACGTCGGTGGAGCAGGCCCGGGGTGCCGGTGCATGTGAAGCACACCGGCACCGCCGAGCCGGTCAGTGAGTTGCCAGCGCGACGCGCCGGCCGTCTCCTCCGCGACCGGGCTGCCCCGGGACGCGGGGCGGTCGTCAGGCGAGAGCGGTTGCCGAGCGTCCCTCGAGGGCGGATTCGACCAGGTTGCTCTTGGGTAGCGTCGAGCCGGACTGCACGGCCTCGATCCACTGGGTGGTCGTGGTGACCGCGGCGAAGTTGGACTGCAGCAGCACCATCAGGGTGGTGTGCAGGGACTGCGCGGAGACCTGCCCGGCGGCGTTCGCGAGATGGATCGCACCGGTGGCGTCGGAGAGGATCTCCGTGGCGAATCCGAGCGCCTCGGCCTCCGCGGCGGTGGCGAGATCGCAGTTGTTGGTCATGTATCCGACGATCGTGACGGTGTCCACCTCGCGGGCGCGCAACCAGCCGGCCAGGTCGGTGCCGGCGAACACGCTCGCGTACTGCTTGTGCACGCGTTTGCACGTCGGGTCGATGCGCCGCTCGAGATCCGGGTGCAGCGACCATCCTCGCGAACCTTCGACGAAGACGGGGGCTCCGTCGGGCATACGGTGCTGAACGACGACGACCGGGACGTCGTGGGCGGCGGCAGCGTCGAGGGCGGCCTCGATGTTGGCGAGCGACTGCTCGCGCGGCGGGTACTGGATCTCGAGTGGTCCGTCGAAGTACTCCTGCTGGACGTCGACAACGACGAGGGCACGGCGGGGTGCGGTCACGGGTTTCCTCCCTGGGAAATCATTCGGGGTGTCGCGCCCACGGGGTGAGCGCCTCACTGCCCGATTGTTCGGCAGGTCTACCCTGGCCGGAAGTGGCACGAATGCACACTTTCGATGAGATCGGGCCAACCCGGGAGAACAGGATGCGAATCGCTGTCTACGCCTTCGACGGGATCACCATGTTCCACCTCGCGGCACCGTTGCTGGTGTTCGCCGAAGTGCGCCGTCTCGGTCCGGCCCCCGACTGGCAGACCCGGCTGTGGTCGGACCGGGCCGGCTCGGTCTGTACCGCCGAGGGATACCCGATCGGTGAGGTGACCGGACCCGAGACGGTCGACTGGGCCGACATCGTCATCGTCCCGTCGTGGCCGATGCCCCCGAGGCCGATCGGTGCAGAGTTGAAAAGACAGCTGCGCCAGGCACATGCGCGGGGTGCGGTGATCGCCGGGTTGTGTCTGGGGGCGTTCGCCGTCGCCGACGCCGGGCTGCTCGACGGTCGTGCGGCGGTCACCCACTGGGAGGCGATGCCGCTGCTCGCCGAACGCTGCCCCGGCACCGAGGTGGACTCCTCGGTTCTCTATATCGACCACGACGACGTCCTCACGTCCGCAGGTACGGCCTCGGCGATCGATGCCTGTCTGCACCTGGTCCGCAAACACCTCGGGTCGGCGATCGCCACCCGGGTGGCCCGATACCTGGTCGTGGCTCCGCACCGAGAAGGGGGACAGGCACAGTACATCGAACGTCCCCTCGCGCGGCCCGCCACCGACACCGCGATCGCCGAGGTGCTCGAATGGGCGCTGACCCGGCTCGACGAACCGCTCGCGGTCGATCGACTCGCGGATCGGGCCCGGATGAGCCGGCGCAGCTTTGTCAGGCACTTCCGGCAGGCCACCGGCACCACGCCGGCACGCTGGATTCTCACGCGCCGACTGCAGGAGGCACGCGCTCTGCTCGAAACCACGGATTGGAGCATCGATGCCGTCGCGTCCGCGTGCGGCTTCGGCAGCAGCGCCACCTTCCGGCAGAACTTCACCTCCGCCTTCGCAACTTCACCCACCGCCTATCGTCGGCAGTTCGCATCCCGGCCGCAACCGCTGGTACCCAGGAGGACGTGAAAGTGACACGAGGTGCGAGTCACCGGCGAGGGGCCAAGTCCCGTGAGGTGGTGTACGACGTCGCCGCGTGATTCCTCGGCGGGAGGTCAGGTAGTCAAGGCCGGTGCAACCTCCTCGGCGGGTTCAGTCACGGTTCTTCGGCCGTGTTGGTACGGGAGCGGGCGAGCACATCCAGTCCGAGGTAGCGGCGCCCTTCGATCCACTCATCGTGCTCGCTCCGCGAGCACCGCCTCGACGAGACGGATCAACGCGGTACGATCCGGAAAGATCCCGACCACATTGGTTCTCCTACGGACTTCTTTTGTTGAGGCGCCCCCTGCGGATGATTGCTCCAGATCTGCTTCCAGATCTGTTTGGGAAATACCTTGAACCCCAACAGATCCGACACTGCGGCGTCGAGGTGGTCGGCGGCCTTCGCCGACTTCCCGGATTGGTGCCGGGTCATAGGCCTGCCCGGTTGAGACGTTCGATGAGGCGTGGTTTGCGCGCAAGCGTGTGACGTAGTGCCAGGATGCGCTGGGTGAAGGTGTCACGTCGGCGTCGCGTTCGGCGAGCGTCCGGAGATCGGTGAGCAGTGCGGCGGCGGCGTCGTACTCGCCGGACTTTCGGGTGGCGATCATCGCGTCGATGCGAGACCACGGGCCTTGTGCCGGCGGGCTTCCTCCCCGGCGCGCCGGGCAGCTGCCCGGCGCTCATGGTCGCCTCGGCGACGCGCCGCGGCCTCGAGAAGATCGGCCACGGTCCGGCGAGGTGGGGCGGGCAGGTTTGTGGTGTGCTCCGTTGTGGAATCGACGAAGCATCTCCATCCGGACGGTCACCGTGTGATTTTCGGCGACCCGCAGCAGGAGTCGAACGGTGCGCTCGTGCGGGCCGCGATGGCGAGCAGGTCGTCGTCGAGGCGGAGAAGTTCGGCCAGGGCGCGCTGCGCCGCGCTGAGGGTGGCCAGTCCGGGGCGGCACGGGTGACATCGGTGCGCCGGCGTCCGGATCGACGTCGCCGGACTCGTCCTCGCTGGTCAGGTCCAGCACGAGGAATTCGCTCGTGGTCCAGGCAGTTACCCGCTCGTCGACGCAATAGTCCCCGACGACGTCGAGGTCGAGCAGGCCGCGCGGAAGGCGGAGCAGGATCCGCCGTGTTCCCCAGTTGGCCAGGTACAGGTGCGCGGCGTAGTAGCGCTCCATCATCCGGTTCGGATCGTCCCGGAAGCTGCCCAGCGGAACTCGTTGACGAAGCTGGTGGCCGTGATCCTCGCGCGGGTGGACAGGGAACGCACTTCGGCCTGCTGACGCTCGTCCAACGGCCGGTCGACGGTGAGGAACTCGTAGTGCTGGTACTCACTCATCGCCCCTCCCGCCGATCGGCGCGGTCGTAAGGCTCCGCCCGGAAACCCGAGTCGTCTCCCCGATGGATGAACAGGTGTCCCTCGAGTGTGGCGTCCTGCGCCAGGGCGGCCCAGCCGCGGCCGCTGACCTGGTCGCCTTCGTCGTCGCCGTCCCAGCTGAACTCCACGGCGGTGCGGCCGTCGCGTTCGATGGTCCGGCAGTCCATCCAGCCGCGGACGGCGATGAAGCCGAACTGGCCGGTCCCGTCGGCGGCGAGCTCGATGAAACCGGGTTCGACGAGGTCGATCGCGTCGCGGTCCCACAGGTCCATCTCCACGATCCGCCACCGACCGGTCAGGCGCCTCACTGGTCCTCCATACTTGTCGCGAGTGCGGTGTCAGGGTAGCGACCGCGGGGGACCGATGCCGCGCGTCGCCGGCGCAGCGGCCTGCCTGAGATTCCCCTGAACCAGTGGACACGGAGGTCGGGGGCTCGGTGAGGGGTTGACCACGGCGCGGCCTCGCCGAACGTGCAGCCCACGTCCCCTTGACCTACTTGACTTGACCTACTTGACCTACTTGACCTACTTGACCTACTTGACCGAGGACGATCGAGGTATGAGCACTCCATTGAAGAAGGTTGTCGACGACCAGCTGGACGCCAGCGGGATGGCCGCGGAAGAGCTCAGCGACGACGACGCGCGGTACGTGGCCGACGGCGTGAGACGTATGCTGTCGAGCCTCAAAGCGCGCCGAGCGTGGGAAAAGCACATCGGCCCGATCCTGACCCACAAGCAGACCCTCGAAGTGACCGGCTGGTCGAAGCAGGCGCTCAGCCAGGGGGTCAGGGACAATCGCGTGTTGCGCCTGACCGCCGCGGAGGGCACTGCCGGCTACTGGTCGGATGGCTTCACCGAGACTGCCGCCGGCTACCGACCGATCGCGGGGATCAAGAACGTCCTGGGCGCCTGGGCCCATGCCGACGTCGAACCGTGGACGATTGCGTCGTGGATGTCGAGTGCGCAACCCGAACTCGACGGCCGGACACCGCGGCAGGCCCTGCTCGACGGTGACAGTGCTGATGTCGAGAAGCTCGCCCGCCAGGCGTCGGAACGGCTCGCTTCGTGAATGTTTCCCGCGCACAACAACACCTGAAACCGCCACCGTCCCCGGACACACTCCGGGGACGGTTCCCTGAGACTGGGCCGGCTGCCCGTACGACGATCTACCGCAGTCATGCCGCCGGCCTGGGGGCGTGGTGGTTCAGCAGCAATGGGGGCGGCCGTTTCGATCTCACCGGGTCCGAGGGAACCTGCTACACCGCGGAAACCGAGCTCATCACCTTGCTCGAGGCGTGGAGCGGCATCTACGTCATCCCACGTCCGGAACTCGTCAAGCGGGACATTTCAACGGTGATTGTCCGTAGGGATCTGCGTCTCGCCGACGCGACCTCCAACCGGGCGATCCAGTTCGGATTGACCTCCGAGATGTTCACCACCACCGACGATCCGCTGACCCAGCAGTGGGCAAAGGCGTTGCACGAAGCGGGGTTCGACGACATTCGGTATTTGGCACGGCACGATCTCAAGCACGTCGATGCGTGCATCGCGGTATTCGCGGCCAGCGGCGATCAGACCGGCACAGACGAAGAGCCCAGCGATTTCGCGGTGCTCGGTACCGAGAACCTGCTCGACCGCCCGGACCTGTGGGAGGCGCTGGAGGAAGAGGCAGGGATCGTGGTCCTCGACATCCCCAGGAGCTTCTGACCCTCCTCGCGAATGTCGGACGTGGGTCCTACGGTTGATGACTATGACATCGCGTCTCGCGGTAGCTGGTTGCGTTCCCGAGTCGATCATTGACGAAGTGCAGCGGTGGTACTCAGCGCCCGGTGTGGGTCGCTGGATGGACTCCGAGTTCGACGTCAGCGCCCTCGTCAAGCAGATGGCCGGCTCGGGACGGTTCGTCGGCAAATACCTGCTTGCTTCCTGGGGATGTGTGGGATTCGACAGCGAACATCAGCCTGTGGCATTCATGGGCGCCGACGTGTTGGTCAACCGTTCAGAGCAATCCGACTGTGGCCGGCCCGGAACTCGGAGGAAGCAGGTCCGCGACAACTGAGGTGAACCGTCTCGGGATTGATGCCGCTTTCCATTCTCGAGAGATGATGCACATCATGTTCTAGCGTTACCCGGCGAGGTCCTCGACGTCGTGATGAAACTCCGCCACCTACTGCGTATGGTTGCGGACCATCGCCCACGTGCGCGGCCCGTCGCCGGGCAGGGTCACGGAACCGACGACGTCGAAACCGAGCCTGCGGTAGAACGCGACGTTCCGCTCCGACGACGTCTCCAGGTACGCGGGCACCCCCGCTTCGCGGGCTTCCCTGAGTCCGGGTTCGAGGACCGCGCCGCCCAGGCCCGAGCCCTGCCGGTCCGGATCCACGGCGACGGTCGCGAGGAACCACACCGGCCCGACGGGCCGCAGTGGCGACAGTGCCTCCTCCGCGGCCGCCGCCGCGTCGGCCCGATCACCGGACAGCTCGGCGACGCGTCCGGAGATGCGTTCGAAAGCCTCTGGGATTCCGGTGGACTCGGGGGTGGTCCACACCGCGACGGCCGACGCGTCGTCGGCCACCCACACCCGCCCACAGCGCAGGCCGATCTCGGTCAGGTACAGCCGCTGCAACTCCTCGACGCGACGCAGGTGGTCACGGGCATCGACGGTGTGGCGGGTGAACGGGTAGTCGGCGAAGGCGCGCGCCAGGGTGCGGGTCGCGCGGTCGACGTCGGCGGGCTCGGCGGGACGTATCTCGGTCATCGCGACCCACCGTAGAGCCGCGCCGGGTCCGGCCGCGAACCGTTTACCGCGCGGCCCGGGTGGTGGGCCGGATCTCGAACCGTTCGGGGATCCGCAGCCACGCGGTGCTCACCGTCGACCAGTCGCCCACCCCGGGCCACGGCCCCGACTGGCTGTGCCGGTAGCCGCCGGCCTCGTACCGGTCGTACGGCACCTCGGACAGCCGGGGGTGGGCGCACAGCAGGCCGAGGGCCGACAGGTGCACGGAGTCCCACTCCTCGGCGATCGACGGCCAGTCCGGGACGCGCGCCCCGCGGTACTCGAGCGGATGGTCGGCGATCAGGGCCGCCCAGTCGCCGGCGGTGTCGATCCGGACGATCCGCGCGACGTCCGGATCGAAGTGCACGGTGTAGCGGGCGGGATCCTTCAGGCCGCGCAGGTTCTCCCCGCTGGCGCTCCACGTGTCGCTCGCCCCGTCGTGCAGGGGCGTCGCGGTCCAGAACGCGCCGTCGGGCAGCGCGCCGGGTCGCTTGCGGTTGCGCACCCGCGGCAGACTCAGCTCGGTGATCGTGCCCTCGTGGGTCTGCGGGGAGTCGAGGGTGTTCCGGCGCGGGTGACGCAGCGCGGCGCAGATCGCCTCGGCCATCTCGATCGTCGCCGGTGCGGTGAGGGCCATGTCCAGGACGTCGTTGGCGCCGTTGCCGTAGAGGTACTCGCCGATGATCAGCACGAGGTCGTCGACGAAGTCCTCGAGGGTGTCGGCGTCGACGAATGCGGCGACGGACGGCCGCGGATCCGCGTCACGGTAGGCGCGCAGGTACCACTGGACGAGCATGCGTCCCGGAATGGTGTCGAGGAGGTTCGCCGCGGCATCCGAGCACATGCCGGACATGTTGCCGTACGTCGGCTCCCTGCCCGCTGACCACACGCCCTGCCGGCTGAGCACACGCCCTGCCGGCTCACCACACGCCCTGCCGGCTGAGCACGCGCCCTGCAGCGAACCGTTGCTCAGGCGCCGGCTCTCGTGGTGCGCCGCTCGATCGTGACTGCGGGTGCCGGGACCGGTGGCGTCAGGGCCGGCGGCAGCGCGAGCACGACGATCTTGACCCAGACGGAGCCGATCTGGCGGCCCAGCCCGCCGGTGTTGTAGGGCAGGCGGTACTTCTCGCACAGAGCCTGCACCTCGGGCGCCATCGCCGGGTACCGGTGCGCCGGGAGATCGGGGAACAGGTGGTGCTCGATCTGGTGCGAGAGGTTTCCGGACATGATGTGGAACAGCGGGCCGCCGGTGATGTTCGCCGATCCGAGCATCTGCCGCACGTACCACTGCCCGCGGGTCTCGTCGGCGGTTTCGTCCTCCGTGAAGGTCTGCACGCCGGACGGGAAGTGGCCGCAGAAGATGATGGAGAACGCCCACATGTTGCGGACCAGGTTGGCGGCGGCGTTCCCGGCCAGTGTCGGGAGCATCAGCGGCCCGGACAGCAGGGGAAAGACCACGTAGTCCTTGAGGACCTGGGGGCGGGCCTTGCGCCACCAGCCGCGGACCAAGGGTGCGATGTCGCGCCACGGGCGTCGGCCCCGGAGTACGCGGTCGGTTTCGAGGTTGTGGAGCATCACGCCCCACTCGAAGGTGAGCATCAGCACGAGCGCATACAGCGGGTTGCCCAGGTAGTACGGGTTCCAGCGTTGACCGGGGTCCATCCGCAGGATGCCGTACCCGATGTCGCGATCCCGCCCGAGGATGTTCGTGTAGGTGTGATGCATGTAGTTGTGCGAGTATTTCCACTGGTCGGCGGGACAGACGATGTCCCATTCGAAGTCCTGGGAGTTCACGCCGGGCTCGCGCATCCAGTCGTACTGACCGTGCAGCACGTTGTGCCCGATCTCCATGTTGTCGAGAATCTTCGAAATCCCTAGTGCGCCCACGCCGGCCAGCCACGCCGGCGGAAACACCCCCAGATACATCAGAACTCGGCCGGCCACCTCGGCGCCCCGCTGCACCTTGATGACGCGAAGGAGGTAGTCGCGATCCTGGGCGCCGAGGTCCGCGGTGATGCGGGCGCGCAGCGCATCGAGTTCGCGCCCGAGTTCCTCGACCTGGTCGTGGTCGAGCACGACCACGTCCGCGGGTGGCCTGCTCGCCGGGGAGCGGCCCGGCAGCGGGAGGGTCGGCAACGATGGCATGGGCAACTTCGGTCCGAGCATCTCGGGCCTCCTCGTGCTGGTGCGGTGCTGTGACCGTGGTCGAACGGAACTCCTGTCGTCGGCGTACCCGCGGAGACACCGCCGCGATGTGCGGCGCGCGGGGGCACTCGGCGCAGTAGCGCCATACCCGAGAGGGTGCGTGGTGGGGCGGTGGGCCGCCACCTCTGTCCTGTCAGTGCCTCCTCTGCATCGATCGGCACTCGATTCATCCAGTGTCGTGGCTTCGGATCTCCGCGGCATGGCCGCCACTTGAACATTGGGTTTCCGGGGCAGTTCCCCCAGGTCCTGGTGATCGAGTGGTTGCGGCGTCGGTCGGAGAGTCTCGACGCGCGGGGCTTGCGCCGTCACTATTCAGCGTTACTATGTACCAGTAGTCAGTAACGCTTAGTAGTTGAGGAGGTGTTCCGTGAGCAAGCAGATGACGGAGATGCTCAAGGGAACGCTGGAGGGCATCGTCCTCGCGATCGTCTCCAACCGGCCCGCATACGGCTACGAAATCACGGCATGGCTGCGGGAGCAGGGCTTCTCCGACATCGCCGAAGGCACCATCTACGCCCTGCTCGTCAGGATCGAGAAAAGAGGCCTGGTCGACGTGGAGAAGGTGCCGTCCGAGAAAGGGCCACCGCGCAAGGTGTATTCGCTCAACGTGCAGGGACAGGAATACCTCGAAGAGTTCTGGGGGACATGGAGCTTCCTCGCAGAACGGCTCGAACAGCTCCGCGAAGGAGGCAGATGACCATGTCCATCTCGAAGATGATCGGCTACAAGCGGCGATGGCGGCAATACAAGGCGCGCACGAAACAGCTTCCCGCGGACTACCGCACGGCGATCGATGCGCTCGAGCGGTACCTGATGCACTTCGGGCCGGGGGACCCCGCCAGCGCGGCTTCGATGTTCGAGGACCTCGCCGATCTCTTCGAGCAGAGCGCGGCGGACGGAACGCCGATCCGCGCCGTCGTCGGGGAGGACCCGGTCGAGTTCGCCGAGGCATTTCTCCGGAACTACCCGGAGGGTCAGTGGATCAGCAAGGAACGGGAACGGCTGACCGACACCATCGATCGCGTCGCGGGCTCCGAATCGTGACGCACGAGAGAACGGATATCCGGATGACAACCGATCAGGTGCAGTTGCCCGCGATCCGCGTGCAGGGCCTGGAGAAGTCGTACAAGGACCTGCAGGTGCTGCGCGGCGTCGACTTCGACGTGGCGCGGGGCAGCATCTTCGCCCTGCTCGGCTCCAACGGGGCGGGCAAGACCACGGTCGTGAAAATCCTGTCCACGCTGCTCGAGGCCGATGCAGGGAGTGCCGGCGTCAATGGCTTCGACGTCGCTACGCAGGCTGCGGATGTGCGAGAGTCCATCAGCCTCACGGGACAGTTCGCCGCCGTCGACGAAATCCTCAGCGGACGTGAGAATCTCGTTCTGGTCGCCCGGTTGCGGCACGTCGAGGATCCGGGCAGGATCGCGGATGATCTGCTCGAGCGCTTCTCACTGACCGACGCGGCCGCGCGGAAGGTGTCGACGTATTCGGGCGGCATGCGCCGCCGCCTCGACATCGCGATGAGTCTCATCGGGGATCCGCCGGTCATCTTCCTCGACGAGCCGACGACCGGGCTCGACCCCCAGGCGCGCCTCGAGGTGTGGCAGGCCGTCCAGGAACTCGCCGAGCACGGCACGACGGTGCTGCTCACGACGCAGTACCTGGAGGAGGCCGAACAGCTCGCCGATCGGATCGCGATCCTCCACGAGGGCCGGATCATCGTGAACGGCACCCTCACCGAGCTCGAGCAGTTGCTCCCGCCCGCCACGGTCGAATACGTCGAAAAGCGGCCGACCCTCGAGGATGTCTTCCTTGCCGTCGTCGGTGCCGACGGCAAGGACGGCGACGCCGGCAACGACGCAGCGCCGGAACGGAAGAGTAGGGGACAACGATGACCAAGCACTTCTTCGGCGACACCGCCGTCCTGCTGGGGCGCTCTCTGCGCCACATCACGCGCAGCCCGGACACCATCACCACGACCACGATCATGCCGATCGCCTTCCTGCTGCTGTTCGTCTACGTGTTCGGCGGCGCGATCAACTCGGGGTCGAATTCGTATGTGAACTACCTGCTGCCCGGCATTCTGCTCATCACCATTGCTTCGGGCATCTCCTACACCGCATTCCGGCTCTTCCTGGATATGAAGAGCGGCATCTTCGAGCGATTCCAGTCCATGCCGATCGCACGCTCGTCCGTTCTGTGGGCGCACGTGGTGACCTCGTTGGTCGCCAATCTGGCCTCGGTCGTGGTCATCGTGCTCGTTGCCCTCCTCATGGGCTTCCGCTCGGCGGCGGGAGCGCCGGCGTGGCTCGCGGTCGCCGGCATCTTGATCCTGTTCACCCTGGCGTTGACGTGGATCGCCGTGATTCCCGGTCTCTCCGCGAAGTCCGCGGACGGCGCGATCGCGTTCTCCTACCCGCTCATCTTCCTGCCGTTCATCAGCTCGGCATTCGTGCCCACCGACACCATGCCCGGCCCGGTACGCGCCTTCGCCGAGCACCAGCCGGTGACGGCCATCGTCGACGCTATCCGCGACCTGTTCACACAGCAGCCGGTCGGTGCCGACATCTGGATCGCCCTCGCCTGGTGTGTCGGCATCCTCGTCGTCGCGTACATCTTCGCCATGGTCACGTACCGCCGCAGGATCGGCTAGGACGGGCGCCGCGGCGGGGAACGGTGGGCCACGAGCTCACCCGACCCCGCCGACGTGTGCGCCGTGGCCAACCATCTTCCCGTCCGGCCGGGCAGGGACTACCGTTCGCCCATGCGCGCAGCCGCCGTCGTCGTCGCCTGTCTGGTCGGCGCGGCCGCCTGCGCGTCCCCACCACCGCCGGACCCACCACCGCCGCCGCCGGCGGCGCGTGTCACGGTCGACGGGCGGGGCCTGATTCTGGACGGGAAGCCCTGGTGGCCGACCGGGCTCAACGCCTATCAGCTCGCCTCCGACTGGGACGTCAACGGTGGCTGCGGCGCGCAGGTGGACCTGGACGCGTACTTTTCGTCGCTGCCGCCGTCGTCGCTGACGCGGTTCAACGCCTTCCAGGCGCTGGCGTTGAACCGCGTCACGGGGACCCTGGACTTCGCGGCGATCGACGCCGTGTTCGCCGCCGCCGAGCGGCACGGCCAGCTCGTCATGCCGGTGCTGTCCCCGCAGGACGGCGCGTGCGGCAACGAGCTGTACAAGGACCGCGCCTGGTACGAACACGGCTGGACCACGCGCCGGGCCCCCTTCGCGGTCAGCTACCGCGACTGGGTCCGCCTGGCCGTGGACCGGTGGCGGGTGTCGCCGGCGCTCGCCGCGTGGGACCTGCTGGGCGAGCCCGAGCCCGGCGTGTGCGGCGACGCCGCGTGCAGCCTGCCGCGGCGCTCCTGCCCACCCGACTCGGCGCAGCTGCTGCGCGCGTGGACCGACGCGGTCGGCCGGATCGTGCGGGAGACGGACCCGCGGCACCCGATCACCCTCGGCCTGATCGGCGGGGACCAGTGCGGCAGCGCCGGGGACGGCTACGCGCAGCTCGCCCGGTCGCCGTACGTGGACGTGCTGCAGTACCACGACTACGACGAGGCGGCGTGGCTGCCGGTGCGGCTCGGGCAGGTGACCAAGCCGATCCTGGTGGCCGAGCTCGGCATCGAGGCCGGCAGCTGCCTGCCGCTGCCCGAACGGGCCGAACGCGTGGATGCGGCGCTGACCGGCTACCGCGAGACCGGGGCCGCCGGCGCGCTGCTGTGGGCGTTCGTGCCCGACCCGCGCGGCGGCGAGTGCACGTACGACATCGGCCCCGGCGACCCGGCGTTCGACGTGCTGGCCCGGCACGGGAGCTACTGACCCGTGCCGCGTCGATCGCCGAGTGCGCGGATGTGCGCCCGGTCGTCGTCCTGCATCGAACCACCGTTCCCGCACCGTTCGAACGGACCTGTCCGCCAGTCGGATACGGAACCGGAACACGGTCGCTCGCAGTAATTCGTTTGCGGGTTCACCCCGTGGTGAATATTGTCTGCTGCGTCCGGCGGAGAGGCCGGTCGAACTCGGATGGAAAGTGGTGAATTATGCCCCGGACAGCCGCCGAGCTCCTTCACGATCCCGTGAAGCGCTCGGACCGGTGATCCGCACCCACCATCGGATCGCCTGTCCGGTGTGAGGTCTTCGCGGGATCGACAGTGCTCGGCACACATTGCAGCACAGTTGATCTCACAGAGGAGAACCCAAGTGTCCCACAGTGGCACATCGATATCGCACCTTTCCACGTTCACATGTATCCGGTGCGGGCTGACGGTACCTGCCGCGACGCCTGCCGGTGCAGCACGGACGCACTGCCCGAACTGCCTCGCCGGAAAGCACCGACCCGGACCGGACGCCGGGTGTGGAGCACGCACGCACCCGATCTCGATCGCGGTGCTCCGGGGTGGAGAGTGGATGCTCATCCACCGCTGTACCGCCTGCGGTGGCCTCGACGCGTGCCCGGTGGTCGAGGACGACAACCAGTTGCTGTTGCTCCGCATCGCGGTGAAACCGCTGGCGCAACCGCCGTTCCCGCTCGAGCATCTCGCACAACTGTAGGAGCGCTCGGTGTCCCGCAGGAACAATCGAACAGCTCGAGTGCAGCGGCCGAAGCCGGCACATCGCGACGCACCCGCGCGGCACGGAACATCGTTCCGCTGCCTCGGATGCGGTCTGGACGTGCCGATGCAGGCGCCCGGAACCGCGCACCGCAACCACTGCCCGCACTGCCTGTCCAGTAGGCACGTCGATCGTGTGCCCGGCGACCGGGCCGCCGGCTGCGGGGGCCGGATGGAGCCCATCTCGGTGACCGTGCGCGGGGGTGGGGAATGGGTGATCATCCACCGGTGCCGCACCTGCGGCACGCTCGACGCCAACCGCTGCGCCGGGGACGACAACCCGCTTGCGCTCGTCCGGATCGTGCTGCGGCCGATCTCGGCCTCGGGCGTGCTCCTCGACGGGTAGAGGCCGACGCCCCGGGAGCGCTTTCCATCTCGCTGCGGAAGGCCTTGTCTGCCGGCGGGGACGGCAGGATCGACCGAACGTCGCGGGTGCCGTCCGTCCGTGTCAGCTGGACGGTTCGGTCGCCGGGTGGGCCGGGAGATGAGTCGCGGCCCAGCTGGCGAGAAGCTTGAGCCGGTCTTCGGAGTCGGTTCCGGGTTCGGCGGTGTAGATGGTCAGGTCCAGGACCCAGTCGTCGTCCGCTGCCAGGTCGAGGGAGTGGTAGACGAGGTCGAGCGTGCCGACCACCGGGTGGTTGAACTGCTTGTTCCCGGCGTGATGGATGCGGACGTTGTGTGCTGCCCACCGGGCGCGGAATTCGTCGCTGAGCGTGGAGAGTTCACCGACGAGCTGACGCAGGTCCTTGTTGTGGGGATCGCGGCCGGCCTCGGCGCGCAGCAGTGCCACGGTCACGTTTGCGGCGCCGTCCCAGTCGGGGAAGTAGTCGCGAGCGCCGGGATCGAGGAACTGGAAGCGGGCGATGTTGGCGGTTCTGCGGTCGTCGGCGAACATCGGCGAGTACAGCGCGCGGCCGAGCGCGTTGGTGGCGAGGATGTCCATGCGCCCGTTGCGGACGAACGCGGCGGAGGAGGTCATCGAGTCGAGCATCCACTGCACCCTCGGCCGCACCTGGGCCTGCTTGCGGGCGCGGGGTGCGCGGTGGGTGGGCCGGGCGGCGCGGGCGAGGTCGAACAGGTAGGTGCGTTCGGCCTCGTCGAGTTGCAGTGCCCGGGCGACCGCCTCGAGGACGTCCTCGGAGACGCCGCCGATGTGGCCCTTCTCCAGGCGGGTGTACCACTCCGTGCTCACCCCGGCCAGCACAGCGACCTCCTCGCGCCGCAATCCGGGGACCCGGCGGCGCCCGCCGCCGGCGGGCAGCCCGACCTGCTGCGGGGTCAGCCGGGCCCGCCGGGTGGCGAGGAAGCTGCGGATATCGGCGCGGTTGTCCACGCCGTCCACGGTACGTCCGGTGCGGCGTCGTGGGAGGTTGTGCTTGTACCCCCCATGAACGCGACCTCCCGCGCGGGTGGTGCGCGGTGTTCCATGGAATCGGCCCGGATAACAGCCGGGACACCCACATCAGATCTCGTGCGAACAAGGAGCACCGTCATGCGTGGAGCAATCCTGTACGCCCCCGGCGACGTCCGTGTCGAGGAACGCGACCGTCCGTCCCTCGTCGAACCCACCGACGCGATCCTCCGGCTCTCCGCGGCATGTGTGTGCGGCTCGGACCTGTGGCCCTACCGCGGTGTCGAAACCTACGACGGCCCGATCCCCATGGGTCACGAGTACGTCGGCATCGTCGAGGAGATCGGCGCGGACGTCGCGAATGTGAAGGTCGGCGACTTCGTCGTCGGCTCGTTCTTCGCGTCCGACAACACCTGCGAGATCTGCCGCGCCGGGTATCAGAGCTCGTGCGTCCACCGGGTGATCATGGGCAGCCTCGGTTCCCAGGCAGAGTTCCTGCGGGTCCCGCTGGCGGACGGCACGCTCGTGGCCACTCCGGGCATGCCCGAACCCGACCTCATCCCGTCTCTGCTGGCCGCCTCGGACGTCCTCGGCACCGGCTGGTTCGGTGCCGTCGCCGCCGAGGCCGGACCGGGCAAGACCGTCGCGGTCGTCGGCGACGGCGCCGTCGGTCTGCTCGCGGTGCTGGCGGCCAAGCAGCTCGGCGCCGAGCGGATCATCGCGATGAGCCGTCACGAACCCCGGCAGCGGCTGGCCCGCGAGTTCGGTGCCACCGATATCGTCACCGAACGGGGTGACGCGGGCGTGGCCCGGATCAAGGAGCTCACCGGCGGGCTGGGCGCGCACTCGGTCGTCGAGGCCGTCGGCACCCAGGAGTCGATGATGCAGGCCATCCGGTCCACCCGGCCCGGCGGGCACGTCGGTTACGTCGGGGTCGCCCACGACGTGCAGCTGCCCGGCGAGGAGCTGTTCTTCTCGCACGTGCACCTGCACGGCGGTCCGGCGCCGGTCCGGCAGTATCTGCCCGAACTGATCGACCTGATCTGGAGCCGAACAATCAACCCGGGCAAGGTGTTCGACCTGGAGTTGCCCCTCGAGCAGGCCGCCGACGGCTACAAGGCCATGGACGAGCGAAGCGCCATCAAGGTCCTGCTCCGCCCCTGACCTCCATCGTCACCCGTGGGTGGCCACCGTCCGAGTCTGCCGCGCGGCCGACTCCCGACTCATCAGGAACCGTTCGTTCATGCCTGCATCCCTGACCTCCGTCCGACGCGACGACAGCCGGACCACCGTGGGCGAGGTCGCCCGCGCCTCGAACCTCGCCCCGCCGGGCCGGGCACTGGGTGTCGTGCTGAGCCTGCTCACCGTCTTCGGCCCGATCTCCATGGACCTGTACCTGCCGGTCCTGCCCGCGCTCACCGCCGACCTCGGGGCGAGCACGTCCGCGGCACAGCTGACCGTCACCGCCTGCCTGCTCGGACTCGCCCTCGGGCAGGTCGTCGCCGGTCCGCTGTCGGACCGGTTCGGTCGCCGTCGTCCGCTGCTGATCGGAGTCGGGGCCTTCATCGCCGCGTCCGCCTGGTGCGCGGTGAGCCAGACCATCGAGATGCTCGTCGCGGCGCGCCTGGTGCAGGGGCTGACCGGTGCGGTCGGCATCGTCATTGCCCAGGCCGCCGGTCGGGATCTGTATTCCGGCGCCCGGCTGCTGCGCTACTACGGCCGGCTCACCGTCCTCGGCGGACTGGCCGCGATCATCGGACCGGTCATCGGCGGGCAGCTGGCGAAGATCACCGATTGGCGGGGCACCTTCGTGTTCCTGGCCGTCGTGGGCGTGGCCATCCTCGCAGCGAGTACCGGGGTGTTGCGTGAGACGCTGCCACCGGGTAGTCGACGAGCCGGTGGCCTGGCCGACAGTGGGCGGGTGTTCCGCCGGCTGGTCTCGGAGAGGGTCTTCCTCGGCGCGGTCCTCATCACGGGGTTCGTCAACGCCGCCCTGTTCGCCTATCTCAGCGGCGCGACGTTCGTGCTGCAGGGCATCTACGGCCTGTCGCCGCAGGGCTACTCCTATGCGTTCGGGCTGAACTCGTTGGGATTCATGGTCTTCGGATACCTCGCCGGCCGCATCGCGGAGCGGTGGTCGGTCTACGGCACCCTGGTCGCCGGTCTGATCATGGTCGTGGCCGGCGCCGGTGGCGTGCTGCTCACCGCCACCGCACACCTGCCGCTGGCCGCGATGGTCGTCTCGTTGCTCACGATGGTCAGCGGGGTGGCGGTCACGACCCCGCCGTCGACGTCCCTCGCGCTGGAGAACTATCCCGAGGTGGCCGGTTCGGCCGCCTCGCTGCTGGGGCTGGCCCGGTTCGCATTCGGCGGCGTCACCGCACCCCTCGTCGGGCTGGCCGGCCCGGAGACCGCGGTGCCGCTGGGCGTCGTCACCGTCACGGCAGCCCTGCTCGGCCTCGTCGGCTACGTCCTGCTCCGCCCACCGACAGCCGGCACGCCGGAACACCGTGCGTTCGCCTGAACCTTCAGCCCGGCCCGAAACCACAGCAATTCCACTCAGAGGAGAAGCCTCCATGCGTGTCCATGCCTACGCAGCCTCGTCCGCATCCGCGCCGCTGGCCCCGACGGTCATCGAACGACGGGACGTCGGACCCAACGACGTGCTCATCGAGATCAAGTACGCCGGCATCTGCCACTCCGACATCCACACCGTCCGCGGCGACTGGGGACCCCAGCCCTACCCGCTCGTCCCCGGCCACGAGATCGTCGGTCTCGTCGCCGAGGTCGGTGCCGACGTCACCCGCCACCGGGTCGGTGACCGCGTCGGAGTGGGCTGCATGGTCGACTCCTGCCGCGAGTGCGTGAACTGCCGCAACGGCGACGAGCAGTACTGCCTCGACGGCATGGTCCCCACCTACGCGGGCGTCGACCGGGACGGCACCACCACCCAGGGCGGCTATGCGACCCATGTCGTCGTCGACGCCGACTTCGTGCTCTCCGTGCCCGAGACGCTCGACTTCGCGGCCGCTGCGCCGCTGCTGTGCGCCGGCATCACCACCTACTCGCCGTTGCGGCGCTGGAACGCCGGACCGGGCACGAAGGTCGCCGTCGTCGGTCTCGGCGGTCTGGGGCACTTGGCCGTCAAGATCGCCCACGCCCTCGGAGCCGAGGTGACGGTGCTGTCCCAGTCGTTGAAGAAGCGGGAGGACGGCCTGCGGCTCGGTGCCGACCACTACCACGCCACCAGCGATCCGGCCACATTCGAGCAGCTCTCGAGCCTTTTCGATCTGATCGTCAACACGGTCAGTGCCGCCATCGATGTCGACGCCTACCTCGGTCTGCTCGCGGTGGACGGCACCCTGGTCAACGTCGGTGCACCGGCCGAACCCCTCAGCCTGAACGTCTTCTCCCTCATCGGCGGCCGCCGCTCCTACGCCGGCTCGATGATCGGTGGCATCCGCCAGACCCAGGAGATGCTCAACTTCTGCGCCGCACACGACATCGGCGCCGACGTCGAGGTCATCCCCGCGGACCGGATCAACGACGCCTACGAGCGCGTCCTGGCGTCCGATGTCCGCTATCGGTTCGTCATCGACACCGCCACCCTCGGTTGATCTGCAGCCCGGAGTACCTGAGCGCATGCACGGGCGCGCCCGAACCACCACGCCGAAGGAAGCCCGATGGACACCCGCTTTCGTGCAGTGCACGTGTCGCTGTCGCTGGCTCTCGTAACCCTTGCAGCCGCGTGCAGCAGTCCTCCGGAGCCCACCGTCGACGACGAGTGGGACCGCATCCGTATCGCACTCATCGTCGACGGGCAACGCCTGACGGGAACGCTGTCGGACACCCCTGCCGGTCGCGACCTCCTCGCGCAGCTCCCTTTGACCCTCACCATGACCGACTTCGGATCCGTGGAAAAGGTCGCCGAGCTACCCACGTCCCTGTCGATCACCGGCGCCCCACCCGGCGCAGACCCTGCCCCGGGGGGCATCGGCTACTACGCGCCGTGGAACGACCTCGTCCTCTACTACGGCGACCAGAGCTACCACGACGGCATCGTGAGGCTGGGAACCCTCGACGGGGGAGTGGACGTCATCGGGCAGCACACCGGCGACCTCCTGGTGGAAATCGAGCATGTGGGGGACTGAACCGGGGGAGCGGCCCATGAGCTTTCGTAAGAACGTGGAAGACCCGGAGCGCCAGTGCGAGACCCATACCCGCCGTCCGGAGGTAGTCGTCTTCGGATTGGTCATCTTGATCCTGGTTGTGACGACATACCTGGACTCGAGGTAGGGGGATCGCCGGTTCGGTCGCCGGGCTGTCCGCACTGCTGCGCGTGCTCGCAGTGGGATTCCGAGGGAGCGAAGGGTGGGACCTCACGGTCCCACCCTTCGCCGTCTTCGGTCTCAGGCGTCCGTGTCGAGCGTCGGGGTGCCCTGGTCTTCGGGGAACCACATGCTGACCCGAGCGAGCGTGCCACCGTCCGTCGTGGGCAGCGTGACGCCGGAGATGTAGGCCGAATCGTCGGAGGCCATGAACAACGCTGCGCGCGCGTTGTCCATCAGTGACGGTGGCCGATTCAGCTTGAGGGGGATGGGGGAGATGCCGGGATCCCAGGGGCCGGCGACCTCTTCGTAGGACTGTCCCACCACCGGGGTTCCGGCCGGCGCCAGGAAGTTCGGCGACATGCCGTGCGTTGGAGCGATCGCGTTGACCCGGATGCCGTACTTGCCCAGGTCCAGGCTCAGTCCCCGCACCAGGCCGTTCACTCCCGCCTTCGTGGCCGAGTACATCGCAATGCTGTGGTACGCCACGAACGAGGCGGCGGACGAGGTCGCCAGGATGACACCGCCGCCGTTGGCCCGAAGGGCGGGAACCGCAGCCTTGGCGGTGTAGAAAACACCGGAGAGGTTGACGCCGACCACGTCCTGCCAGTCGGCATCGGTCAGATCCTCGAATTCGACCTGCTCACCCCCGGCGACCGAGGGCACGCCACCGCGGGAGACCACACCGGCGTTGGCGAAGGCGATATCGAGCTTGCCGAAGGCGGAGACCGTCGCCGCGACGGCGTCGATCACCTGCTGTTCCCTGCGCACATCCGCAGTCACTGCGATGGCGTCGCCGCCGTGCTGCTCGATCAGTTCCACGGTTCCCTTGGTGCGCTCCGGGTCGATGTCGACCACCGCCACCTTTGCGCCTTCGGAAGCGAAGAGCTGAGCGCACTGGCGTCCCAGGCCGGACCCCGCTCCGGTGATGAGAGCGACCTTGTCTGGGAGGCGTCCCATGATTGTCCTTTCCCGTTCTGGTTCTTGTCCGATGTGTGGACGGAAGTTGTTGGGCGCGTACGGTCCCCGTGGTGCGGGCGACAAGGCAGAGGTGGTCGCCAGGGGTGGAGTGAGAGGGGGCCGCACGGGTGCTTGGTGTGGAGCGTGTCACAAACTATAGGAGCCGTGGCGCGGACAGTCAACAGATGACAAATATCGATTGACGTAATATGTAACTGGTCGTAATGTGAGTCACAGAGGGGCCGGGCGCGCCGGATGGCTATCACGCGCCCCGTCGCTCCCGTGAGACCTCCTGCTGTCCTCTGCCGACACCGTCCGTGCAGGGAGGCGGCCCTTGTTCGAGCAAGGAGCTCATATGACACTGCACGACAACAGCTTTGCCCCGCCGAGCGGAGCCGCAGTGCCGCGACTGGTGGTGGACCGTTCGGCCTGCGCCGGACACGGACTGTGCTACGGCCGTTCTCCGCAGATACTCGACTGCGACGACGCGGGAGATCCGGTCGTGCTGAAGGCGTTGTTGAGTACCGATCAGGAAATCGCCGCCGCCGAGGCGGCGGCCCTGGTATGCCCGGAACGCGCCCTGAGCATCGAATTCAATTGACCCTACTGTGATCGAGGAACTCACCATGACCAGCACGACAGCTGCCGGCGCCGCTCCTGAAGAGCTCGTCGTCGACTTCGACATCTACGATCCGTCGTTGGCCGGCCCGGTCGACACTGTTCAGGACAAGGCCGCCGAATTGGCGGCGAAGGGCCCGGTGGTCTACTCGACAGCGCATGGCGGACATTGGATCGTCACGCGCTACAAGGAGATCCACGAAGTCCTGCGCGATCCCGAGACGTTCTCGAGCTACCCGAACAACCTCGTTACCGGACCGGGCGGCATGGGCAAGTTCATCCCGATCGAGCTCGATCCCCCGGAGCACACCGGCTATCGCACGGCGCTGCAACCGCTGTTCTCACCCAATCGCATGAAGGCACTGACCGAGCAGATCCGTGGAGTGATCAACGAACTCATCGACGGATTCGCCGCCCGGGGACAGGCGGAGTTCATCTCCGAATTCGCTCACGAGTTGCCGGCCCGGGTGTTCCTGGCGCTGATGGACTGGCCACTCGCGGACGCGCCGATGTTCACCGAGGCCACCGACACCATCCTGATGGGGAAGCCGGGTGCCGGCGAAGAGGAGTCCCAGCAGGCGCGCGCGGCCGCCGGAATGCAGATGCTCGGCTACTTCCAGAACATGGTCGACCAGCGGCGGAAGATGCCCGGCGAGGACGTCACGTCCGCTCTGATTCATACCGAGGTCGAGCTCGAAGACGGAAAGCGGCTGCTGACCGACGAAGAGCTCAACCGCATGTTCTTCCTGCTGCTCATCGCGGGACTGCACACGGTGCAGGGTTCGCTGGCGTGGAGCGTTATTCACCTGGTCAACAATCCGGACCAGCGCGAAGCCCTGATCGCCGACGAATCGCTGATACCCAGTGCCGTCGAAGAGATCCTTCGGATCGAGGCCGCAGTGGTGCCCGGGCGCTGTGCGACTCGCGACGTCGAACTCGGTGGTGTGCAGATCAAGAAGGGTGATCAGCTCATCCTCATGCTCTGTTCGGCCAACCGTGACGCCGAGGAATTCGACGACCCGGATGAGCTTCAGCTCGAACGTCACCCGAATCGGCATCTCTCCTTCGGCTCGGGTCCCCACCGGTGCCTGGGCTCCCACCTGGCGCGGATCGAACTGTCGCTCGCCCTCGAGGAGTTGCACCGACGGATTCCCGATTACGACCTGATTTCCGAGGAGCCGCCTCTCCTGCACGCCACCCAGGTGCGGGGGTGCATGCGGTTGCCCATCCGATTCACACCGGAGGCGTAAGAACGGTTCGACGTCGGCGCTCGAGCGGCGGGGTATGCGCACGCATGCCCCGCCGCTCGAACGTCACCGATCGACATCGCCGCACGCCCGGAACGAATGAGTCGCTGCGAACACAGAACCGATATCCACAGCACCTCCGGTCTGCAATTCGAGGCAGATGTCCACCGGCCTCGGGTGTGAACCGCTCACTGATCCGTCGTGCGCCGCCGCCACGGGGAACCGGCTCGTCCGCACGCCTGCGCCACGGTCGGCAGAGGCATGAGGTGGGGACAGCGGACGAAATCCGGCCCTTGTATCATGAACACGAATTTATCGGTGATTCGCCGAGTTTGCGGGAGGCGGCATGGCGCGACGACGGAACGGGAGTGTCCTCAGTGAGGACGCCGAGGAGGCGCGTGCTCAGATCCTCGAGGCCACGGAAACGGCCTTCCAGCGGTACGGGGTGGTCAAGACCACCATGGACGATGTCGCGAAGGAGGCCGGCGTCTCCCGGCCAACGATCTACCGCTATTTTCGCGATCGCGACACCTTGATCGCAGCAGTCATCGAAGTCCGCTCGCGCCGTTTGTTCGACCAGGCACGTGCGTATTTGCGAAAGCGGAAGACCTTCGCCGAGCAGGTGGTCGACGGTCTCATCTTTCTGGTGGACCGGGGGCGGAAGGACCCGATCATTCGGTTGATCGTCAGCCCCGAACACATGGACATGGCGACGGCGCTACTCGGCAGCTCCGGCCTGGCCAAGCGGCTCACGCACGAGATGTGGGCGCCGCTGATGGACGAAGCGCGCGAGCGCGGGGAGGTCCGCGAAGGGGTTTCCGACGACGAGATCGCCGAGTGGATAACTCTGGTAGAGCTGATACTGGTCGGACGAATGGACTTCGACCAGGGAGACGATGCCGACCATCGACGACTGCTGACCAAGTTCATGCTGCCGGGAATCGTCACCGATACGTCTGCGGCCGACGCTCGTCTGAACTGAACCACGAATACTGTCGGCAGGGGTCCCGAGGCGCGCTGCGCTTCGGGGCCTTTCGCGTGTCCGCCCCGGAGTGCCGCTCGGTGAGCAGGCCCGAATTCTAAGCGACCCCGCAAGAGGCGAAAGTCCCTCTTGCGTGGCTCGCACCCACGCGATATAACGAAATACGAAAATTGTCATGTGTAAGAGCGAGCCACGTCTCGGCTGGAAGGGTGGCGTGAGAGCCCCGGCGGGGAAGAGGCGTCACCCGGCTTTCGCGTGCACCGCGGGCGCGGAGTGCTGCGGCACGACCGAGCCGGCCCTCGGCTCCGGATGAAAAGGTCCCGGCCCAAGTGGGTTGACGTTCGGTCAAATGACAAAATATGATATCTGTCACCTGTTGTTCACGGCATTGCCGTCGCGGTCGAGTCGGCCCGACAGAAAGCCAGGTCGCCAATGGCTCATGTAATCACGCAGCCATGCTGCAACGACGCCAGTTGCGTCTCGGTGTGCCCAGTCGATTGCATCCATCCCACGCCGGACGAGCGGGCCTACGCTCGCACCGAGATGCTCTTCATCGACCCGGCAACGTGCATCGACTGCGGCGCGTGCGTGGACGAATGCCCCGTCGACGCCATCGTTCCGGAAGGGGACATGACGCCCGAGATGCAGGCGTTTCCGGACCTGAACGCCGCCTACTACCAAGACAATCCGATACAACCGAGGCAAATCGGACTTCCCGGGGCGGAGCGGCCGACGATCCGGTCCGCGTCCGAGACGCTCCGCGTCGCAATTGTCGGAAGCGGACCGTCCGCCTGTTACCTCGCCGACGAGCTGACGGCCACCAAAGGCCTCGACGTGCTGGTCACCGTGGTGGAGAAGCTGCCGGTAATCGGGGGCCTCGTCCGCTACGGGGTGGCACCGGACCACGGTCGAACCAAGAACGTAGTCGGGACCTTCGCGCGGACGCTAGGGCGAAAGAACTGCATTGCGTACCTCAATGTCGAAATCGGAAGGCACATTTCGCACGAGGAACTGCTCGCCCATCATCATGCGGTCGTATACGCGAGCGGAGCTGCGGGCGATCGCGCCCTCGGAATTCTCGGAGAGGCCCTGCCGGGAGTCCACTCCGCTCGCGAATTCGTGGCCTGGTACAACGGCCACCCCGACTTCGCCGGCGCCGAATTCGACTTCTCCAGCAGCCGGGCAGTCGTGATCGGGAACGGAAACGTAGCACTCGACGCCGCGCGCATACTGGTCAGTGACGTCAGTCGCCTGATGAAGACCGACATCGCGGACTACGCCCTGGAAGCACTTGCCGCAAGCCGAATACGAGAGGTGATCGTGCTCGGGCGGCGTGCCGCGGACAGCGCCGCCTTCAGCACCCCCGAGCTGATCGGTCTCGGCAACCTTGCCGGCGTGGACGTCACAACCTCCGAGATCGTGCATCGCAAGGACGCAGAGGACTCTCTCACGCGTATGAGGCATGCGGTCCTCGATGGTTACGGCACGACTGAATCCGGCACCGGCAACCGCCGGATTCATCTCCAATTCCTCCGTACCCCAGTGGAAATACTGGGTACCGAGCGAGCGACCGGCATCCGTGTCGAGCGGAACGTCGCCGCACTCGACGGTGCCGGATCGACGGTCGAACCCACAGGCTTCTACGAGACCATCGAGTCGGGACTCATTCTGCGCTCCATCGGGTTCCGTGGCGCCACGGTCGGCAATCTGCCCTTCGACGATGTGCGCGGGGTGCTGCCCAACGATGCGGGAGCTGTCATCGATCCGAGAACAGGGCAGGCCGTGCGCGGGGCGTACGTGGCGGGATGGCTGAAACGCGGACCGACCGGGGTGATCGGAACGAACAAGTCGTGTTCGATCGAGACAGCGCGCCGCATCGTTGCCGACTTCGTCGGTGGCCGCCTGGCGACTCCCGGAGCGGGAACGGCCGAGTTCGACGATCTCGTCGCCCTCCGGCAACCTCAGCGGCTCGACCTGAAGGGGTGGAAGAACATCGACAACCACGAGCGGAACCTGGGAAGAAGTGCGGGACGGCCCAGGGTCAAGATCGTGAGCAGAGACGACATGGTGGACGTAGCGCAAGGGTCCAAGGTTCGTGCCGGCACCTGCGAACCCGAGCGGGTCGCTGTCACCTGACGAACGAGACCACCAGGGACACAATCCACCGGCCCGTGCAGTTCGCACCTACGTCGGTGGCGGAGGAGGCGAGCAGCGATGACGCTGTTGGGCAGTTTGGGGCTGTTGGGTGCGAGCCTGGCCACGCTCGGCTCGAACGCGGGGCTGTACGCGGTGCGCACCGCGGGCCTGCCCGCGCACGAGATCTACGGCGAGGAAGACTTCGACGCGATGCTCGCGCTGCCCAAGCGCACCGTGCGTACCGAGGACGGCGTCGACCTCGCCGTCCGGGAGGTGGGTTCGGCCCTGGCGCCGCTGACGATCGTGTTCGTGCACGGGTACTGCCTGCGCATGCAGTCCTGGCATCTGCAGATGCGCCACCTGCAGGAGCGGTGGGGCAAGGACGTGCGGATGGTCTTCTACGACCAGCGCGGCCACGGGGAATCCGCCGTGTCGACGTCGAAGTCCTGCACCATCGCTCAGCTCGGCCGCGATCTGGGCACCGTCATCGACACCGTCGTCCCCACCGGCCCGGTGGTCGTGGTCGGGCACTCGATGGGCGGGATGACGACCATCGCCCTGGCCGCCCAGCGCCCGGAGTTGTTCGACGAACGCATCGTCGGGGTGGGCCTGCTCGCCACCACCGCCGCCGGGCTGACCAAGACCGGCATCGGCCGTAACCTCGAGAACCCGGTGATCGACGCGTTCCGGCATCTGGCCCGCACCGCGCCGGGGTTCGTGCAGTACGCCCGTGGGGCCGCCAAGGCGATCATCGCGCCGATCCTGCGCGCCGCGTCCTACGGGACGGTGGTCAGCCCGAAGCTGGTGGAGTTCTCCGACCGGATGCTGGCGGAAACCTCGGTGCTGACCATCGTGAACTTCCTGCGCACCCTCGAACTGCACGACGAGTCGGCGGCGTTGCCGGTGCTCGGACAGGTGCCCGTGCTGGTGCTGTGCGGGGACGCCGACATGATCATCCCGTTCTCCGGCTCCGAGGAGCTCGCGGCGGCGTTGCCGGACGTCGAGCTCAAGCGGGTCCGCGGGGCCGGGCACCTGGTCCAGCTCGAGTTCCCCGAGGTCGTCGTCGGTGCGCTGGACCGGCTCATCCAGCGCGGGTTCGCCCACGACGCCGGCAGGAGGCGCGCCGGGTGAACAACCGCGACGAGATTTCCTTCGATTGCCGGCATCTCCGCGAACGGGCTACGTAGGCGCACATGCCCGTCTGGCCTCTGTGGGGATGTCCACGCCGGCCGATAATGCCTTGTTTGCAGGATAATTGATCGCGCTCTGTCCGGCGCTGTGGTTCATCGCGGTCGGCGACGGCTTGCTGAACGTTCCGACAAGGACAAATGACATTCGATCGAGCTGTGCGAGTGCATTATTGCTGTTGCTTTCCGTCTATACCGTTGTGGCCAAGCCGATGTCATCCTGCACGAAGGTGCCGCTCGCGGTGTGCCGGTCAATTCAGCTCCGGCAGAGCCTTATTGGACTAGTTCGGGATGGCCTGCCGTCGGCGACCAACAATTGACAATTTTCGTAGTCTGACTCATAGTTACATGCAATCGAGGTCTGGATCACACATCCCGCCGGAGTGTTCGAAGAGCGTTTCGATCGATAAGCACTCCGGGGGAGTCCAATTGGGACGAGACAATCGGCAGCCTGCAATCGTGACCAATGCGTTCGGAGGCCGTGCCGGCGAACGGGAGGAAAATCGTGGGAGTCGAAGTAGCTGTCGAGGGGTTGACGAAGTCCTTCGGGTCTCAGCGGATCTGGCAGGACGTGACGTTGACGCTGCCGGCGGGTGAGGTGTCGGCGCTGCTGGGCCCGTCGGGTACGGGCAAGTCGGTGTTCCTCAAGTCGCTGATCGGTCTGCTGCGGCCGGAGCGGGGCTCGATCGTCATCGACGGCACCGACATCCTGCAGTGCTCCTCGAAGGAGCTCTACGAGATCCGCAAGCTGTTCGGGGTGCTGTTCCAGGACGGTGCGCTGTTCGGGTCGATGAACCTCTACGACAACGTGGCGTTCCCGCTGCGCGAGCACACCAAGAAGTCCGAGTCCGAGATCCGCAAGATCGTGATGGAGAAGCTCGAGCTCGTCGGTCTGCTCGGCGCCGAGGACAAGCTGCCCGGCGAGATCTCCGGCGGCATGCGCAAGCGGGCCGGGCTGGCGCGGGCGCTGGTGCTCGATCCGCAGATCATCCTGGTCGACGAGCCGGACTCGGGGCTGGATCCGGTGCGCACCACCTACATCAGCCAGACGCTGATCGACATCAACGCCGAGATCGACGCGACGATCCTGATCGTCTCGCACAACATCAACCTGGCGCGGACGGTGCCGGACAACATCGGGATGCTGTTCCGTCGGGAGCTGGTGATGTTCGGTCCGCGCGAGGTGCTGCTCACCAGTGACGAGCCGGTGGTCAAGCAGTTCCTGGGCGGCACGATGATCGGGCCGATCGGGATGTCGGAGGAGAAGGACGAGGCGACGATGGCGCAGGAGCAGGCCCTCGTCGACGCCGGGCACCACGCCGGTGGGGTGGAGGACGTCGAGGGCATCGTGCCGCAGATGAAGGCCACCCCGGGGATGCCCGAGCGGCAGGCCGTCGCCCGCCGGCAGGAGCGGGTGCGGCACATCCTGCACACCCTGCCCGAGGCCGCCCAGCAGGCCATCCTCGAATCCTTGGAACACGAGAACACCATGTCCGATTTCATCGGATCAGAGGCCCCGACGACGGTGCTCCCACGAGTAGCGCTGTGACGCGGCGCCAGTCGCACGGTCGAGACCGGCCGCGGCGAGTTCACGCCGGCAACTATTGCGCCACCCCGGGTGGCCACGAACGAGAAAGGTACCGACCTGTGAGAAGGCGGGACTGTAGGACGACTGCCGTCGAACCCCTGATGGGGGAGCGATGAGGACGGGTCCGGCGCTGCCGGTAGAGACAGAGACGCCGCCGGAGCGTCGGGATCAGGAGCCGATCCCCTGGCGGCGGAACGTCGTACTCCGGAAGATCGGCGGCTACGTCACGAACAAACCGACCCAGAGCCTCGCAACCATCGGCCGGTCTGCGAGGCTCGGTGGCAACGTCGTGCGCTACTGCATCGAGGACACCATTGCACTGAGACTGTCGGTACGCGAGGTGGTCGAGCAGATGTGGAAGCTACTCAAGGTGACGGCGCTGCCCGCCCTGCTGATGGCCGTCCCGATCGGAGCCGAGGTGTCCGTTCAGGTCGGCGGCATCATGAACCAGGTGGGTGCGAACTCACTGGCCGGCGCGGCGAGCGGCCTCGGGGTCGTCGGTCAGGGAGCGCCGATGGCCGCCGGGTTGCTCATGAGCGGTGCGGCCGCATCCGCTATCGCGTCGGACCTCGGCGCGCGAGCGATCCGCGAAGAGATCGAAGCGATCCGGGTCATGGGTATCGACCCGGTGCAGCGACTCGTAGTCCCGCGATTCCTTGCGATGATCGCGATCGCTCCCATGCTGTGCATCATCATCATCGCAGCGGGAGTCTCGGCGGGTCTGTTGATCTCCGCGAACGTGAACGACGTCGTCCCAGGCAGCTTCTGGCAGTCGTTCGGCGCGTTCGCCACGCCCACGGATCTCGCGTTCTCGGTGCTGAAGTCGGTGATCTTCGCCGCGATGGTGGTGTTGATCGCCGGACTGCGGGGACTCGAGGCAAAGGGCGGGCCGACCGGCGTTGCCAATGCCGTCAACGCGTCGGTCGTGCTCAGCGTCTTCTGCATCTTTGCGGCGAATCTTGTCGTGAGCCAGCTGCAGATGATGTTCTTCCCGGCACGGTTGGCATGATGGCGACGAATACTCCAGCACATCGCGGCGCGACCGCGCCGACGTTCCCCGTACGCATCACCGGCACGGCGACGCGCCGGATCCGGGCGAGCGTCGAGGAAGTCGGACAGATCGCGCTCTTCGTCGGCAAGACCGTCTACCTGCTGCCCAAGACTGCCCGTCACTACCGCAAGCAAACTCTCACCACGATGAACAACATGGCCTGGGGCAACGGGTCGTTGGTGGTGGACGGCGGCGTGATCAGCCTGATGTTCTTCCTCGGCATCGCAGTGGGCGCCGTCGTCGCGATCCAGGCGTTCATGGCCTTCGACCTTCTGGGGTTCGGCGCGTTGACCGGCATCATCGGCTCGTTCGGCAACGTCCGTGTGATCGCCCCCATCATCACGGGAATCGGTTTCGCCGCCCAGGCCGGATGCCGCATGACGGCCGAGATCGGTTCGATGCGGATCTCGGAGGAAATCGATGCCACCGAGTCGATCGGACTCCAAGCCATCCCCTTCGTGGTCGGACCGCGGCTCATCGGAAGCATGCTCGTCGTGCTTCCGGGCTACCTCATGGCTCTCGTCGTCAGCTTCGTCACCGGTGGTCTGGTGGTCAAGACGTTCCACGCACAGCCGGAGGGCACCTACGACCACTACTTCGCCCAATTCCTGAATGTGCCCGACCTGGCCGCATCCGTGGTGAAGGCGTTGATCTTCTGTGGTGTCGTCACGATGATCCATTGCTATTACGGGTATTTCGCATCCGGGGGTCCGGCTGGGGTCGGAGCCGCATCCGGACGTGCGATCCGCGCGAGCCTCGTCGCGATCGTCGTCCTGAACTTTCTGATGACGGTCGCCATCTGGGGTCTGAGCCCCGAACTGGTCTTCAAGGGATGATGGGATGAGCACTTCCAGGAACCAGGACTTCCTGCGGGGATCCGCAGCGAATCAGTCCCGAGTATTGGCGGTCGCCGGCGTCGCAGTGATCGGCCTGGCGGGTGTGGTGGTCACCGCCACCGCGTCTCTGTATCCACGCATGACCGCGCCGCACGGGCTCGCCGTCGGGGTCGAGGTCCCCTATGTCGGTCCGGGGGTGACGGAAGGAACCAAGGTGGTCCTGCGGGGACAGAGCGTCGGTCTGGTCGAACGGCTCGACCGAACCGAGGCGGGCTCGGTGCAGATGCGGCTCGTCCTCGATCAGCACCAGGTCGCCGGGCTGACGGACTCGTTCGAGGTGGACTTCCGTCCCGAGAACTACTTCGGAACATCCGCAGTGAACATCGTCGTCATGCCCGGCGGCGACCCCCTCGAGCCCGACACCGAAGTGCAGCGGACGCCAGGAGGCGACTTCACGATGTCGACGATGATCGAGCAGGGCTCGCTCACCATCGACGGAACCCTGACCGACCGGATGGTCACGTCGCTCGACAAGTCGGTGCACTACCTCGACGGACTGGCACCGTGGATCGAGACGGGTGTGCTGGTCGCCGACCGTGTCGCACAGGCGCAGCAGGCGCCACCGAGCGAGCTGATGACGAGATTCAACGACATCCTCGCGGCAACACCAGGATTCAGCGATCAGGCGATCGAGGCACTGATGTACATCTACGACAGCGTCTACAACCGCCTGCCGGACGGCTCGATTGGTGTGGACGATGCCGTCTTCGACGAGTCGAACGCCGGCCTGACGCTGGCCGCCAATCAGCTGTTCGGCCAAGCCGGTGCCCTGCTCGCCTCGCACGGGGAGGAACTGACACCGCTGACGCAGATCGTCGTGGAAGTGTCGGATGTCTTCCCGCACCTCGTCAACGGCGGCCTGACGCCGGAGCAGGCGCGGGAGATCGTTGGTCGATTCGACTCCGCGTTCGTCGACACCCCAGACGGGCAACGCCTCCGGTTGCGCGTCGTGCTCGACGGATTTCCGGCGCTTGCGGCCCCGCTCGGGATCGCCGCCGCGCCGGCCGAACCGAACGGGGGAGAGCGATGAACGCGCGTGCCGTCTTCCTCGCGACCGTCCTCAAACTCGCGATAGCAGCAGCTGTCTCGGCTCTGCTGTTCGTGCTGGTGATCAGCGCCATGCGCAGTCCCGTGGCCGGTGACACCCGCACCTACACCGCGGAGTTCTCCGATGTGTCAGGTCTCGGGGTCAACGGTGACATTCGCACGCGTGGGGTCCGGATCGGCAAGGTCGAGGCCATCGACCTGGTGACTCGCCAGGGCAGCACCATCGCCGAGGTCCGTTTCTCGCTGCAGGAGCCATACGTTCTCACCGCGGACACGACTCTGGCGGTCAAGTACCAGAACCTCACCGGCGTGCGGTATGTGGATGCCGACTTCGGGGAAGATTCCGGGGTCCCCGTCGAAACTCTGCCTCTCGACAGGACCCGACCGTCGTTCGACATCACCGAGCTGTTCAACGGTCTGCAGCCGGTGCTTGACACCATGAGTGCCGAGGACATCAACACCTTCACCGAGAACGCCATCGCCCTGCTGCAAGGAGACGGCGGGGGACTGAAGCCGATGCTCGACGACGCGCAGAAGCTCGCCGATCTCGCGGCCGACCGGGAACAGGTCATCGCGACGTTGACGACCAATCTCGCGCGGATTTCCGACTCCATGGGTGGCCGGTCGGATGAGGTCGTGGAGTTCCTCCGCTCGATGAGCTTCCCGATCGCGAAGGCGATGACAGTCCTCGACGAGTTTCCGAAGACCGCCACGTACGGCCCTGAGTTCCTGACACCGATCAAACGGCTGCTCGACGCCTACAACCTGCAGCCGGGGGCGAACGTCGAGCAGATGGTGGCCGAAGCGTTCTCGTCGCTCGAGGAGACAGCGGAAGCTCTCCGGCTGCTACCGAGTTCGGTGGCGGGACTGCAGATCCCGGTCGGGGATTCCCCCGGACGGGAAGGATGCAGCAAGGGTGTCGCCCAGCTGCCGACCGAAGTCGACGTTCTCCTCAACGGTAGCGGGGTAGTGGTATGCAGCGCACGGTGAAGTCCGCATGGACACGGTTCGGTACTGCCCGTCTGGCGACGTGGCTCGGCAACGACATGCGCATCGGCGCCGGCGTGGTAGCCGTGGCCGTCCTCGCGCTCGTCGCGACGACCGTGCTCTACATAAGTCCCCCGGGCAGGAAGGTGGTGGCCTTCGAGACCACCGACGCGTCCGCCATCTCGGTCGGCCAGGACGTGCGGATCGCCGGGGTGTCGGTCGGCAAGGTGACGGACATGGAGCTCGGACAGTCGACCGTCCGGGTCTCGATGGAAGTCGAGGACGACGTGTTGGTGGGCACCGAGTCGCGGGTCGAGGTCCGGATGCTGACCCCGGTCGGGGGCTACGCGATCACGCTTGTCCCGCTCGGCGTGAGACCGCTCGACGAGGGGGCCCTTCCTGTGGGACAGGTGACCGTCCCGTACTCGATCGGTGACGTACTCCAGGCGGCCCCCAACACCACCGACAACGTCGACGGCGGCACGATCGATGCGAATCTGGTCCAGGTCGCCGAGGCGCTACAGCAGAACCCGGACTCGGTGGGATCGATCATCTCGGGGATGACGGCGATCGCACGTGTCATGGACCGGCAGCGTGAGCAGGTCCGGACGGTCACGGGACTCGCCTCGGAGTACCTGCAGACCTTCAACGCGAATCGCGAGCTCGTCTTCCATCTGATCCGTGAGATGGACATGGTGCTCTCGACGTACAACACCAACCATGCCGGCTTCAACGAGGCGTACCGGCTGCTCGGGCACGTGCTGATGACTGTGGCACCGTACGAGGAGTACTACCTCGACCACCGGGACGAGGTCGCGGCGGCCATCACTCAGGTGCGCGCCATGATCGAGGAATTCAACGCGTCCATGGGGCCCTCGATCGACGCCCTGACTGCGGCCCGGGAGCAATTGGCGAACTGGCTCACGCCCGAGGGGCTGGCCACGATCAGCGGAGGAACGCTCATGGCATCGGACATCTGTATTCCGGTTCCGGGACGGCAGTGCTGACGATGAACAAGGTCAAGAAGGTAGCAACGATCGGCCTGGCAGTGACCGCCGTCGTCGGCGCCGGCTTCACCGCCGCGCGCACGGCCGGAGCCGAACCCGCCCCGTCGTACTGCGCCGAAATGCCGGACGCGGTCGGGCTGTATGTGGGTAATCCGGTCACCCGGATGGGGTTCCCGGTGGGACGGGTCGAGTCGATCGTGGAGAAGGGCGGTCACGTCGAGGTGACGTTCTCGACGGACGGGGATCGCCCGCTTCCCGCCGATGTCAAAGCGGTGACCCGATCCAAGTCGATTCTCGCCGACCGCAGCCTCGAGCTCGTGGGCAACGACACGTCCGGCCCCACGCTCGAACCGGGATCCTGCATTCCGCTGCAGAACAGCCGGACTCCCAAGGCCATCTCCGAGGTCGTGGGGTCGGCGGCGGACTTCATCGAGGCCCTTTCTCCCGAAGGGAGCGCGGACACCGTCGAGATGGCCGTCGCGGGCCTGGACCAGGCTCTGCGTGGACAGGGCGACAACGCCCGGTCGATGATGCTGCATGCCGCCGATGCCATGGAAAGCCCCGACAAGTTCGTCGCCGACATCGGTACTGCCATCGCGAACATGGCGCCGTTGAGCGAGCAGGCTCTCGCCGACTGGGCAGCGATCAAGTCCGTCGTGGAGCAGATGCCGGACGTGGCGGTGGCGGGAATAGACCTGTGGCCCGGAACCATCGACGTGTGCGTGGGAATCGGCTGGCTTGTCGCCACTTTGGACGACATCCAACGCAAGTACGGCGGGGACATCTGGCCGTTCGTGCACGGTCAGGTCGCCGACGCGATCGCACTCGCCGCGGGGCGGACGGGCGAGATCCAAAGCCTCGTTGCGACGGTGCCGTCGCTCGCGGCGGTCGCGGATCAGCAGACGCGGAACGCCGGCGGGCTGACGATGCAGTACACGCCCCCCACCATCACACTGAGCGACGAGGACGCCGACCGGCTGTGCGCACTCCTCGACACCGTCCGGCCGGGTAGCTGCACACCGACCGAATCAGGAGCTCGCGTTTCGCCGACGGGTCTGATGGATCTCGTCCTCCTGAACGGGGCTGCACAGTGAAGACACGGATCGACCTCGGACGGACGGCGCGGGTGACGACAGCGCTGCTGCTGACGCTCGTCGCCTCGGCATGCTCGCTGCGGCCGGAGGACCTGCCGTCGGTCCGCGGTGGCGTCGGGGACGGGTACGAGATCTCGCTCGAGTTCGAAAGCGTCATGAATCTGCCGGCCGGAGCCGATGTGATCATGGACGGCGTACGAGTCGGTGAGGTCCGCGAGCTCGACGTGGCGGACGACAGCGTCGCCGTCGTCGCGGGGATCCGGCAGGACACGCGGGTGCCTGCGGGCGCGAGGGCCATCGTCCGGCAGAACACCCTGTTGGGTGACACCTATGTCGCCCTCGTCCGCGACCCCGACGCCGTCGTCGGGGGATACCTCGAGGAGGGAAGCACCGTCCCGTTGAGCCGGACCACGTCGCCGCCGCAGCTCGAGGACACCATGGCCGTGCTCGCGACATTTGTCAACGGCGGCAGCATCCGAAGGGTCGAGGACGTCATGGCCCGGGTGAACGCGGTGATGCCGCCCGTCCCGGAAGTGGAACGACTTGCGTCGATCGTGTCGGTGGACCTGCGCGACCTCGGCGATCGGACGGCCGAGATCGACCGGCTGCTCGTGGAAATGGATGCCACTGCGGTCACCGTGGACGCCAATGCGGACTCGCTCGCCACGATCTTCGACTCGTCGACCGTGCATTACTGGCGGCGGCTCGCGGTGGATGTCGTGTCGCACATCGGTCAGATCCTTCCTTCCGTCGGAAGCCTGTACGAGGGTGGACTGTGGCTGATCCCGATGTTCGAATCGCTCGCCGACACCACCGACGTCTCCCGGGGCGGGCCCTCGGCCACCGTGGAAGTGTCGAATTTCCTTCGGACAACACTGATTCCGTTTGCCCAGAATCCCTCGGTGGACATCGTCTCGGTGGAAACGGCGGACGGTGATCAGTTGCTTGCCGATGCCGAGAACATCCTGCGCATGTTGGGAGCTGTGAAGTGAGCCGGCGTACAGCGCGGTCGATCGTGGGTATGGGTCTGATAGCGGTGCTCTCGTTCCTGTACATGACTCAGTTGGGCCTGCGGACAGGGTTCATGGAGGACGTCTACACGGCACGGGTGCAGGTCCCCGACACGAACGGCCTGGTGGAGGGCTCGCGGGTGCTGTTGCGCGGGGTGGAGATCGGCGAGATCACCGACATCACCGCATCAGCGGACGCGATCGACGTGTCGTGGAAGTACGACCGGAACCATCCCGTCCCCGCCGACAGTGCCTTCCGCGTGGACAATCTGTCGGCGCTCGGCGAACCGTATCTCGCCGTGTGGCCGGCGTCGGCGGCCGGACCGTATCTGGACGACGGCGCGTTCGTGCCGTCCACCCAGGTTGTGGTGCCGACGACGTTCGAGGAGTTGTCCGAGCGCCTCACCCGCCTGCTCACGCAGGTCGATCCGGAGGGCGTGCGCCAGATCTTCGATGCGCTGGATGTCGCTCTGCCCGACGATCCGCGTGTGCTGGGTAATCTTTCGCGGGCGGGGGAACTGATGGCAGCCACGTTCGCCCAGAACGCGGACAGTTTCACCACGCTGCTGCGGACCGTTCAACCGTTGCTGCTGGACAGCACGACGATTCCCCTGGGGATGCACAACGCCGAGCCGCACCTCGCCGAGTTCGGAAGCGGGTTCCGCGATCTGCTCGCCGGCATCAAGTTCGCTGCCGATCGTGGGCCGCTGAATGCCGGTATCGCGCACGGTGCCAGTCCGTTCATCGGTGAACTGCAGAAGTTCCTCGATGCGACGGCCGCGGACCTCGAGGTCATCGGCGTCGATCTTCTGCCTTCGGTTTCTCAGGGCGCGAGGGCGGTCCGCACGATCGACGTCGGCCGTCTGCTCGACAATGCCCTGACCTCCACATCGTCGGGGGACGCAGTGACCGTGCACGTGCAGGCGCCGGGCAACTGACCGTCCGACGGTCCCGGCACGTCACCCCATCAGATCGATACGAACAGGAATGAGGCGCACCATGCAGATGATCACCTCCGATCAGTCCACCGATAAGAACGACCGCAGTACGGCCGAGGACGGTGTCCCTCCGCGGGAGCAGGCGGATTCGCAGCGGTCCGGGTTCACGGTGCGGCTACAACCCGGGAAGATACTCATCGGTGGACTCGTGGTGGCACTGTGCGCCGCCGTGGCCCTCCTCGGCTGGCAGGTGAGCGACAAGGCAAGCGAACTCGACCGAGTTCGCACCGAGGCGGCCGCACTCGAGCGTGCCGAACAGGCCGCGCTCGAATACGCGACAGGTGCTGCCGAAATGGACTTCCGCGACCTGCAGACCTGGCGAACCCGGCTGACCACCGGAACCAGCCCCGAACTCTCGGAGCGGCTCACTCGCGCGGCGACCTCGATGGAGCAGATCATCGTTCCGCTTCAGTGGACGTCGACGGCGCAGCCGATTACGGCCAAAGCCGAAGCCGGTCCGGACGGCATCTACACGGTCGATTGCTTCGTGAGTGTGGTGACCAAGAACGCCCAGGCCCCCGAGGGCATCCAATCGACGGCGACGTACAAGCTGAGCATGGACAGCCGCGACGAGTGGAAGATCGCCGAAATCAGCGGTGTCGGATCGGCTCTGGGCGACGGCAATACACCCAGGTGAGGGGCGCCGTGCATTGTCGGTGGCGGCGGTCGGTGGAAGGAGGTCGGAGATGTCGTCGAGTGAGCCGGCGAGCATGGTGATGGCGATAGGAACCGCGGTCGGCGTGGTGGTCTCGGGGATGGATCTGCCGCAGCCGCTCGAGGACCAGGCCCGGGTGGCAGTCGAGGCGGTGCAGGAGGCTGCCGGCACTCTGGACCGGCAGGTCGCCGATCTGGTGGCGGGGTTGCCCGAGCCGATGCGTCCGGCGGCGGAGCAGGCCGTGGCGGACGCGACGTCGGCGGCGAAGGACGCGCTGATGCCGCACCTGCCGGCGGAGGCGGCCGCGGTGCTCGAACCGCCGCCGGCGCCGGTGGAGAACCCGGTGCAGGCCGTGCTCGAACAGGTGCCGTCGGTGCCGGCGCCGGCCGCGCCGGCGGGACGGCCGTCGGTGTTCGGGGCGCCGGCCACCGGGGCGACGGGCAGCGGCGCGTGGGCGCCGGGTCCGGCGTGGGGTGGCGGCGCGGTGACGTTGCCGTCGATCCCGGCGATCCTGCCCGGGACGAACCTGGCGCCGATCGGCGCGATCGCGGTGTTCGCGCCGTGGCTGCGCAAGGCCGGCCAGTTGTGCGACGGGGTCGGCGCGCCGGTGCTGGCGGCGCTGTACTCGGCGGAGAACGGCTTCCGGTACGGGCCCAGCGCCCCGGTCTCGCCGGTGGGGGCGAAGGGGCCGGGGCAGTTCATGCCCGGAACCTGGGATGCCTACGGCAAGGACGCCGACGGGGACGGGCGGGCCGATGTGCTGGGCATCGCCGATCCGGTGATGGCGTCGGGGAATCTGTTGTGCGACAACTACCGGCAGATCGAGCAGTGGAAGGCGCAGGGGGTGGTGCGCGGGGACACCCTGGACCTGACGTTGGCGGCGTACAACGCCGGGTTGGGGGCGGTGCGCCGGTCCGGGGGGATGCCGTCGGGGTCGCCGGACTACGAGAACCAGACCAAGCCGTACGTGGCGAAGATCCGGGCGACGGAGATGGTGTTCGCGCGGCTGCTCTCGCCGTTCTTCGGGCTGGGGTTGCCGGGGATGACCGAGACCGGCAACCGGGTGGTGGACCTGGCGTTCCGGTATCTGGGGTTGCCGTACGTGTGGGGTGGCGGCAACGTCAACGGTCCGTCGGGGGGCGGGTTCGACTGCTCGGGCCTGACGTCGTACGCGGTGTACGCGGCGACCGGGGTGAGGTTGCCGCGCACCTCGCAGACGCAGTGGCGGGTCGGCACCGAGATCCCGATCCAGCTGGCCCGGCCGGGGGATCTGGTGTTCGGCAACTGGCAGTCCGACGGGCCGGGGCATGTGGGCATCTACATCGGCGGCGGTCAGATGGTGCACGCCCCGACGTTCGGGGACGTGGTGCGCGTCGGCGCGGTCTTCCCCGGCATGAAGGCCCGGCGCCTGCTCTGAACGGAGACCCTACGGGTCGCTGACTTGTCGGCCCCTTCCCCAAGCAAACCCACGGACCATACCCCGATACCGCGTCTCGGCCAGCACGTCTGGCCGCGTGCCGAAAAGGCAAGCGGCTGAGCTGGACCCGGTCGGACGTGTCGACCCGTGCTCGATCGGGTGCCCGGTGCCGTTCACCGGGACGGTGGAATGCCGGATGCGGTTGGTTAGCGTCGGACCCGCACGGAAAACGACGTGACCGCGTGCGCCTCGGTCACCGGAACGGCCCTCGCACGCACGCAGGGAAAACACCCGTGGCCCCCGGGCACGGCTGGTGACAGTCGTGTGCGAGGGCTGGTGAACGGGTCAGGACGTCGGCGGACTCGTCCGGGTCACGTCGGCGGCGCGGGACGCTGCGCCGGGCCGGTAGACGGGGTGCGCGGCGCGCGGCGCCGGCCACTCCCGGAGATGTACGCCTGGAATCGGCGTGTGGATACAATCCACCTCACGGTGCATGACAGCTCTTCTCTGTCGTGTGCCCAGACCCCGGTTCGGTGTTGGCGCACCGGCCGGGGTCGCCCCGTTTTCGGGGCTGGTGCAGCGATGGTGGCACGCGGCCTGCGGGTGCGTCAACCGATCCGGTACAGACGCCAGGTCGGCTGGTTGTCGCCGTCGTTGGGGATCTCCAGATCGAGGGTCGCGATGTCGGCGCCGGTCTCGAAGACGGTGGGGTAGCGGCGGTTCACCGCATCCGAGACGCCGCGACCCTCGTTCGGCACGGTGAGCAGATACCGCACGCCGTTCGCGGCCGGATCGTTGAGGATGCGGGTGAAGTCGGCGTCGGACGGGATGACGAACTGCTCGGGCCGGTCGGTGGCGGTGAGGACCGCGAACCCGTACACGGTGTCCATCACCACCGAGCCCGGGGGCAGGTCGAGCGCGTCGAGATGGTCCGCGATGCGACGTTCCGTGCCGAACGACGCGATGATGCGGTTCTCCTGGTCCCGCAGCTGCGACGTGTCGTCCGGATCGGGGAACAGCACGGTGCGCAGCGCGTGCTGCTCCTGCGACAGCGTCGCGTTGCCCATCGCGACGAACGTGACCGGCACCGACACCGCGAGCGCGAGCGCCCCGACCGGCGCGAGGGTGCCGCGGTCCTGCGGCCGCACCGTCGCGTGCGCGCCGAGCCGGCGCGCCCGCAGCTGCCCGCCACGGGGCGCGAGCTGCACCACCCACATCGCCGCCAGCGGCACCGCGACGAGGTAGAACCGCAGGAACGGGAACGTCATGCCGCGGAAGTACGACAGGGCCGCGAACGCGAGCACCGCCCCCAGCACGACGAACGGCACGGCGGGCTCGAGGTCCCGGCGGCGCCACGCCAGCACCGCGACGACGGGCGCGAGCAGCGGCAGCGCCGGCCCGAGCACCAGGATCTCGGCGAGGGAGAACGCCAGCGCCCCCAGGCCCCCGGTGGAGCCGCCGCCGCTCTGCTCGAGGATCGCCGCGTTGCCGTACGACGACGAGAACTGCTGCAGCGCTTCGCCGGTGATGAGCCAGCTCGTCGCCGCCCACACGAGGAACGCCAACCCCACCGGGGCGGCGACGAGGATCGCGTCGAGCAGCGCCGCCCGCCACACGCGGGTGCGCCACCACGTCACCGCGACGGCGAGCACGGTGACGGCCGCGCCGACGGCGAGCGCGTCGTACCGCGCCAGATACGCCAGCCCGACGGCGATCCCGGCGACGGCGAGGTCGTGCACGTCGTCGGTGCTGATCCACCGCACCAGCCGGCGCGTCGCCCAGCACAGCAGCATCAGGAACGGCGCCTCGCTCATGCCGTTGGCGCCGTAGTACACGATCATCGGATTGAGCGCGAACAGCGCCGTCACCGTCCACACCAGCCACGGCGACGCACCGCGGTCGCGGGCGAACAGGTGGACCTGGGTGACGGCCCCGGCCATGAACGGCGCCGACATCACCACGGCCGTGAGGCCCCACCGGGTCAGCGCCGGCCACCAGTCCGACAGCGCCACGAGCGGCAACTGCATCAACGCGGTCAGGGGCGTGAACACGAACCCGATGGCCGCCAGGTGCGGGTCGCGGCTGTGCAGGGCGCTGCGCGCGGCCGCGACGCGGCTGAGCGAATCACCTTGGAAATAGGCCACATCCAGCGAAAGGTACAGCCCCACCGCCGCATAGAGCAGGCAGGACAGCCAGAACGCCCGGGCCGAGTCGCCCCTCATGACGACAGCCCGTGGAAGGTCTTCTCCCAGTATGAGGGATTGCGGATCAGCTGATAGGTGCCCTTGATCGCTGCGACCGACATCATCAGCCAGTACACCGGCACCGTCAGGCACGCGAGCCACAGCGCCGAGTTGCCGGTCTCCCGGCACGCGACCAGGTTCATGTACAGCACGGCGGAGTTACCGAACACCAGCGAGATCAACGCGGGGAAGTACACGTACCAGGGGAAGATCTCCTCGATCAGGAACGGCTGCCCGAGCAGCCACGCGATGGTGATCAACCAGAACACCATGTTCAGGCACGCGATGATCGGCGTCCCGGCGAGCAGGGTCGTGAACCGGAGCATCCCGACCGTGCCGATGCCCCGCCACAGTTGTACGGGTCGTCGCACGTGCACGAGCCATGTCTGCAGATATCCCTTGTACCAGCGGGAACGCTGCCGGATCCAGTTGATCGGATCGCTGTTCGCCTCCTCCATCGTCGTCGAGTCCAATACGGCCGTACGGTAGCCCGACTCGGCGATGCGCACCCCGAGGTCGGCGTCCTCGGTGACGTTGTACGGATCCCACGCGCCGATCTCGTCGAACACGGCGCGCCGGATGTGGTTCGACGTACCGCCCAGCGGGATGGGCGAATTCGAGCGCATCAGGCCGGGCAGCACGAAGTTGAACCACAGCGCGTAGTCGGCGGTGAACCAGCCGGTGAGCATGTTCTGGGTGCCGTTGTGGAAGGCCAGCTTCGCCTGCACGCACGCGACGTCGTCGCCGAGCCGGTCGAACGCGACCGCCACGCGCCGCAACTGCAGCGGCTCCGGCAGGTCCTCGGCGTCGAAGATGGTGACGATGTCGCCGGTGGCGAAGTGCAGCCCGTAGTTGCAGGCCTTCGGCTTGGTCCGCGGGTCCGCCGCCGGCACCAGCAGGATCTGCACGCTCTCGCCCAGACCCGCCTGTTCGGCCGCGGCGATGGTGACGGCGTCGTCCTCCTCGAGCAGCAACAGCACCTGCAGCTTCTCGGCCGGATAGTCCAGCGCGGCCATCGCCGCGATCAGATCACCCACCACCTCCGGCTCGTTGTAGGCCGGGACCAGCACCGTGTACGTCGGCAGCGCGTGCCCGGGCACGGCCCGCGCCACGTCGTCGTCGACGGTGAGGATCGCGTCGCGCGCCAGGCCGCGGGAGAACAGCAGCAGCCGGTCCGCGAGCGTCGCGATGTACCCGGCCGTGCACACCGCCATCAGCACGGTCAGCGTCGGCGTCGTCGCGAACACCAGCGCCACGATCGCCGCGGCGACCAGGCCGAGGGTCAGCCACTTCTGCCACGGCACGAACGCCACCGACGCCGACGACAGCGGCCGCTTCTCCCGCAGCCCGTACACCGCGTCGTGCAGCGCGGCGGCCTTGAACTCCTCGTCGACTAGATTCCGCGCCACTGCGCCTCCACCAGATCACGGCCCAGCTCGGTGAGCATGTCCAGGTCCTTGTACTCGGGATCGGAATCCTCCACCGACGCCCGCCCGCGCAGGAACACCGACAGCAGATTCCGGCCGTTCGACGCCATGTTCGGCGTCGGCTGCGGGAACGGCGCATCGAGTTCGTGGTTGTCGACGGTCAGCAGGCTCACCCGCTGCGCGAGGGCGTCGCCGCGCGTCCAGATGAAGTTCATCAGGCTCCAGGTGAGCAGCAACTCGTCGTCGACGACGGTGAAGAAGTCGGCCTGCACGCCGTGGCCGAGGTCCACCCGGATCTTCGGGCTCACCCGCGCCCGCCCGAGATCGTAGGAGGTCTGTACCGGATACACCTCGAACACCCCCACCCGCCGCACCTGCAGGGTCTGCACGGCGACGGTGCGCGGCCGCGACAGCCGATCCCAGTCGGCGCGCGGCTCGACGGCCCGGATCATCTGCCGGCGCAGCTGCGCGGTGGAGCCGAAATACCTTCGCGGCCAGTCGTAGTCGATGGAGTCGATCTGATACCAGCCGGTGGGGACCACCTGCGTGACGGTGCCGCTCGGCGGTGGGCCCACCGACACCGGCGTGAGCTGCTGATCCGGCAGCGGCAGCACGGCGAGCACCAGCGCGGCCGGGACAACGAGGAACAGCGCCGAGCGCGTCGCCTCCCGCGGCGACACCGGGTTCGGGGGCAGCGTGCGCGGCGCGAGGCCGCGATACCGGTACAGGTAGAACGCGCCGCCGACGACGAGCGCCGCCGTGCCCGACGGCACGATCTGCGCGACGGCGACCCGCGCGTCCGGGTAGCGGGTGGTCACCGCGAACAGCAGCGCCAGGCCGAGCAGCATCGTCGCGGAGAAGCCGATCAGCGCGCGGCGCCGGGTGCGGCCGACCGCGACGGCGATCGCGATCGCGCCCAGCAGCACCATCAGGAACCCGGCGGCGAACTTGGTGCCGCCGAGCTGCACGAGCACCGCCCGGTAGAACAACGGCGACGTGCCCAGCAGCAGCAGCCACACCGGCCAGTACCGGGAGGCGACGCGCAGGCCGAACAGCAGCACGCACGCGCCGATCACGAACGTCCACGCCGACAGCACGTCGAGGTGCATCATCTGGTAGTTCGGCCCGTACCGCGGCAGCAGCAGCCACTTGACCGCGAGCGCGATCAGCAGGACGGCGCCGCCGACGATCCGGTCGGTCTGCCGGTCGTGGATCGGCAACTCGCCGCGGCGGCGCCGGGTGACGCCCTCGGCGGCGAGCACCGCGAACGGCGGCACGAGCAGGACGTAGCCGCCGCCCGTGCCGCGGGAGATCTCCGTGAGCAGTTGCTCCCACGTCGACCAGTACCCGAGCACGGTGGCGGCGACGATCACCGTCCACCGTGCGCTGGTGTGCGCGAACAGTGCGGCGCGCTCGGCGGTCGTGACGGTGCTCATGGCGACATCCGATCAGAGCGGGCGCGGCCGGCCGCGACGCCATCGCAAGGCCGTGACGCCCGCGGCGACGAGCCCCACGGCCAGCAGGGCGAGGCCACCGGCGAGCACCCAGCCCGTCGTCCGGCCCAGCGACTCCTGGGTGCCGGGCTCGGCGGCCGGGTCGGTGAGCGCGAGTTCGACCGGGTCGCGGTCGGCGGTGGTGAACAGCACGTCGCCGTCGAGTTCGGCCCAGCGTTGCGGGGTCGCGGCGAGCCAGCCGAGGGTGCGGTCGAGTTCGGCGGGCACCTCGGTGGCGGCGGCGACGAGGACCGTGCGGTCGCCGTCGCGCGCCACCTGCAGCGACGCGAACTCGATGTCGGTGGGGAAGGTGACGGTGGTGGCGTTCCCGGTGGCCGGGTCGAGGAGGTCGAGGGTGCGGCCCTGTGTCCCGGCGAGCGGCAGTTCCAGGGTGTCGGGGACGCGGCCGTCGGCGGCGACGACGATGGCGGGGGTGCCGCCGGTGGCGGCCTCGTCGACGCTCACCCATTCGGGATCGAGCGGCACGGAGGTCAAGCTCTGCAGCCCGGCCACGAGCGCGACGGCCCGGGCGGTGTCGGCGATCCCGGCCTCGGTGGCGGCGACGTTCACCTTCGGCAGCAGCGCCTGCGGCAGCGACCGGAAGCCCCCGGGCAGCGGCGGGTCGGCGGGCTCGGTGGTGAGGCGGCTGCCGGCGTCGACGGTCAGCGTCATCGGCTGCTGCAGGCCGCACTGGTGGGTGCCGCCGGTGGCGCGCAGGGACACCACCACGTCGGTGGTCCGTCCGAGCACGTTGTTCGGCACCGTGATCCACCGATCGAGACGGCCGGACGCGTCGGCGGGCCACGAGTCGACGACGGTGTCGCCGACCGTCACCGACACCAGGCCGCCCTCGGTCGTGGGCAGCGGGGTGTAGGAGCCCTGCAGGTTGATCCGCAGATTGTGGGACGACCGTCCCAGACGGGTCTGGTCGATGCCGAGCGGCACCTCCACCACGCCGACGCCGGTGTCGGTGAGGGCGCCGAGGCCCAGTTCGGCGAGCGTCGTCGCGTCGGGGGACAGCCGCGGCGGCCGGCCCAGCGTGCCGACCGTCGCCGCCGAGGCCACCGCGACCGACGAGATGTCGCTCGTGATGAGGCGGGCCTGGTTGCGCAGGGCGTCGGCGTCGCCGGTGACCGCGAGCGCCGGACCGCCGCCGGGCACCTGGACCAGGGTGGCGGCACCGTCGCCGTCGGTCTCGACGATCGCGATCTGCCGGGTGAACGGCCCGGCCGGGGCGGGCGGCACCGCGTCGTCGCCGGGCAGGGTCTGCACTGTCACCCGCAGCGGCCGGCCCGTGTACTGGGCGGTGACGGCCGCGGTGAGATCGAGAGCGGTGGCCGACTCGGCGGGGGTGGGGTCGGCGGGCAGCGCCAGCTCCAGCGACTCGAGGATCGGCGGCAGGAAGTCGGCGACCACGGCCGGCGGGGTCGCCGCCCCGGTGTAGCGGACGCGTCCGTCGCGCAGCACCACCGAGCGATCCGTCCAGTCCTCGGGGCAGATCCCGTCGAACGGGAGCAGGTGAAGGGTCAGGGTGACGGTGACGGCGCGGTCCGCGATCGGCGCCGCATCCAGGGGCAGCGAGACCGGCACGAGGGTTCCGGCGGCGGGCAGGTCGATGCGGGCGAGCAGTAGCCCCTGCGACTGGACGTCGATCCAGCCGCGGGCGACGTTGGCGGGCATCTGCACCGTCGTGTCGAGCGCGGCGGGCCGCAGCCCGTCCGGCACCGGGACGGTGAGGGTCGCGGTGTCGCTGTGGCCGCGGAAGGCAACCGTGTCGCCGAATCCCAGCGTCTGCGTGCCGAAGACGACGTCGCCGGGCGGCGCGACGGGGTCCTGCGCGGCGGCAGGGCCAGCGGCGAGCACGGTCAGCGCGGCCAGGGCGGGAACGAGGATGGCGTGTCCGGCACGGCGAATTGTCTGGGTCGGCACATCGGGGACTTTACGGTTGTTCGGTACGAAATGTGGGACAAGTGCGACACGGCCGCGATTGCGTGGACGCAATATCGCTCACAGTCCTCCGCGCGTTACCCATCGGCGACCAAGTTCGTACACACTGTGGGTATGTGGTGGTGGGTTGCGGCGGTTCTGGGCGCCTGGCTGCTCGTCTCGGTGGCGGTCGGTCTGGTCCTGGGCAAGGTGCTGCGCGTGGCCGACATGGAGGAATCCCTCGTCGAGATCCAGCGCGCCGAGCGCGAGAGCGAACGTCGCACCAACAAGCCCTGACATCGCTTTACATGCTTTTGACCAGCGCTTTAGTGTTTGTACTCGCGAGTAATGATCTTGAGGACTAGTGTTCCTGTGTCGCCTTCCTGTCCCCCCTGCGAAGGCGACGCTCGCAGGCCGGTAACCCCCCATCGCCGGCCCGCGCTGAGGCCCCGCCGTTTCGCCACCACGATCGGCGGGGCCTCACCCCTTTCGGGCGGCGTGCCGACCGATACGCTCGGGCGGTGACCGAGCCGCGCACCGCACCCCGCATCACCATCACCTACTGCACGCAGTGCAACTGGCTGCTGCGCGCCGGCTGGATGGCGCAGGAGCTGCTCAACACCTTCGGCACGGATCTGGGCGAGGTCGCGCTCATCCCCGGCACCGGCGGCATCTTCGTCGTCACGGCCGGTGATCGGGTGGTGTGGGACCGCAAGACCGACGGTGGGTTTCCCGACATCGTCACGCTCAAGCAGCGGGTGCGGGACGTCGTGGATCCCGAGCGGGATCTGGGGCACGGGGACGCCGCGCGCCGGGCGCAGGAATAGGATTTCTACGGCCGTATCCGGCGCCGGTACCGGCAGAACTACCCGGCCGGTTTCCAGTCGTGCTCGTGTTATCGGGTTTCGTCCGCATGCGGTGCTCTGTATCGATACCCACTCGTTGCGGCTGTGCAACATCGGTCCACCGATTTCGGAGCACACTCGGGCCATGCCTGTCGGTCGGAAGTGGTGCGAGGTCGAGAACGAGTTCTTTCCGGCCGAGGAGTTCCAAGGCGACGTGCATATGCACTGCCAGGGGCGGGCGTGGGGAATTCCGGACAGCTACGTGATGCCGTCGAAGTCGCCCGAGGACGCGGATTGAGATCCGCGGTCGCACTGGTGAGAATGTGGAGCCCTGCCGCGAGGCGCTCGCAGGAACTCGAGAGACTCCGGCTGGAGGCGGAGCGTGCGGAGGAGGCGGAGCGCAGCGCCGCGCTCGACAAGGCGACGACCGACTTTCAGATGGCCGGCTGGGCTGCCGAGTACGAACTGCGGAAGCTGTTCCAGGAGAACCTGTACGACGCATCCAAGGGCGGTTTCGAGCGAAGTAGAGACAGTGCGAAGTTCGTGCAGACAGCCGCCGCTGCCATCGGAACCATCTATATCGGCGTGTTGGGTGTGGCGTTTTCGGTGACCGATAATTCGCTACCCCTGCGCGGGGTCTTTGCCCCGCTCTTTCTGGGTATGGCCGTCGCCTTTTCCGGGTTCTATCTGGCCTTCCTCATGCCTGCGAGTCGCTCGACGCTGCGCCCTCCGACGGGCACCCTGCACAATCACCAGATGCAGCGGTTGATCTTCTTCATGGAGTGGGTCAATCGAGCGACGGGGCAGCGGCGGTACTTCATTCAAGCGAGTGTGCTCAGCCTGGCGGTGGGACTCGTCTTCATCGTCGCACCCTTCGTCAGCAGTCCGCGCCCTCCCGAAGTTCCTGCCATGCCCACCCCACCGGCCGTGCCGGCCGCGACAGACCCGGATCTGCAGCCCCGAGCGGTCGAACTGTTCCTCATCCAAGTGGACGAATTTCGGCGGGCGGTTCTCGAGAGAAACAAGGCGATTGCGGAATCCGCGCAACAGAGTGTCGAATTCGAGGAGCGGGAAGGTCGTTTGAATGCGTGGTCTGCTGTCCTGGCCGGGGTGGGCCTGATCGTCGTTCTCGTGGTCCCGGTCTTCTTCTCGCGGGAGCGAGCACCTACGCCGTGACGTGGAGGGCCGAGCACCGCGGGTGGGGCCGCACCGTGGACTATCCGGTATCGGTCCCGTGGATCAGTACACCGTGCCGGCTGGCTTCCTGCGTTCCGCAGCGGCGCCGGTGGACCAAGCCGGGCACGGATAGGAGCCCGGCGAGCGCACGGCGGGTACCGATCTCTCGAGCAGCGCTATTTCGCAGACGTAATGTTTTGGCGATTTGCCCGATTCAATGGACCGTCAGGTCCTTCCTCTTCGAATCGAGGTCTTCGTGAAGCGTCTTCTCGCCGGAATCCTGGGCTGTGCCGCGATCACCGTCGCCGTACCGGCCACCGCAAGTGCGGGCACCGGAAGTGCCGATATCCTTCCCCGCATTCTTCCCGCGGCGCTCTGCGTCGTCTCGTCCGGTTCCGGTCAGTGCGCGCTCGTTCCGCTTCCCACGCCGGGCGCGGTGATCGGCGCTGCCGAGTCGACGCGCCTCACCGTGGCCGAGTAGGGACCGGGAGCCGCGGCAGCTTCGTGCACAATCCCGGCGCGCGTCGGGCGGGACCGTTCCTCCCGGAGCCGGACAGCATCACCGGCCACAACTGCGATCAGCACCGACAGCGCTGCCCACAGGACCACCAGGCGCACGACGATGTCCATCCGTCGAACCCTGAACGATGCCGACCGAGTCCATCGTTTCGTCCGCGGCGACGGACGTGGACTGGAATAGTCCGCTGAAACGACACCGAGAGTGCAGATTGGAGGCGCGGCGTGTAGGCGCGGGCGGTGCCGCTCGAAACAGACCGACCAACTCGCATGTGAGGCCGCCTCGGGTTACGGTGTTTCGGAACATTCCGACCGGGGGGTCGAAGTGGACGCCGCGACTTCTCGCGGAATCGCCGTACTCGAGGGAGCTTTGATGCAATCCGTTCTGAAGAAGACCGCTGTGGCCGTTGTCGGGGTGGGAGCGCTGGCGCTGTGCGTGCCGGGGACCGCGGTCGCGGCAGGTAACCCGTCCGTGGGGGCGTCGGGCACGCCCGGCTCGATCACCGTCGATTTCGACTTCGCCGGGGTGGACGTCGCCGGCGGTGTCACCTGCGTGACCTATGTGTCGACCAAGCAGAGCGGGCTCGACGCCGCCGATCCGTCGGGCCGCGCCGATGCACAGGCGCCCGGCTCGAAGTTCTCCGTCGAGAACACCAGCACCTCCGCCATCACCTTCGTCCAGGACGGCCAGCCCGTCTCCCAGGGCCCGCAGCCCATCGCGGCCGGCACCTACTACGTGTACTGGGGTTGCCAGGACGCCGCCGGCACCCAGTGGGACAACGTCGGCCTGAAGTCCGGCGCGCCGTTCCAGAACCCGATCGTCGTGAACGTCGCCGGCGACGGCGCCGCTCCCGCACCCGCGGCCCCGGCCGCGCAGTCCGCCCCGACCAAGTCGGAGGGGACCGTTCCGCAGGCGGACGCCGCGCCCGAGACCGACGACGTCATCGACACCCCCGAAGAGCTGATCGGTCTCGTGATCGATCTCTTCGGCGATCAGCTGCCGGACCTCTCGCAGAGCTGACCTTCGGCACGCGCAGGCGGCATCCTCCACGGGATGCCGCCGCCGCGTGGTTCCCGGGAGTGGCAGTTGCATTCGCGCACGGTCGCGCCGGGCGCGCGCGTTCGATAGGGGAGCGACATGGGCGGAGGAGCCGCGACCGATGCGGTGGTCCTGGTGGGAGGCAAGGGAACGCGTCTGCGGCCCCTGACGCTGTCGGCGCCCAAGCCGATGCTGCCCACGGCGGGACTGCCCTTTCTGACGTATCTGCTCGCGCGGATCAGGAGCGCGGGCATCACCCGCGTGGTGCTCGGTACGTCGTTCAAGGCCGAGGTATTCGAGGAGTACTTCGGTAGCGGCGAGAGCATCGGGCTGGAGATCGAGTACGTCACCGAGACCGAGCCGCTCGGCACCGGCGGCGGCATCCGCAACGTGCTGCCCCACCTGCGCTCCGACAACGTCATGGTGTTCAACGGCGACGTTCTCGGCGGCAGCGACCTGCGCGAGATCCTGCACACGCACGAGGTCAACCACGCCGACGTGACGCTGCACCTGGTGCGCGTCGCCGATCCACGCGCCTTCGGATGCGTGCCCACCGACGCGGACGGACGGGTCACGGCGTTCCTGGAGAAGACACAGGATCCGCCGACCGATCAGATCAACGCCGGCTGCTACGTCTTCCGTCGCGAGTGGATCGAGAAGATCCCGGCCGGACGTCCCGTCTCGGTGGAGCGGGAGGTATTCCCGGCGCTGCTCGTCGACGGCGCCCGCGTGTTCGGCCACGTCGACGCCGCGTATTGGCGTGACATGGGGACGCCGGACGACTTCGTCAAGGGCTCGGCCGACCTGGTCCGGGGAATTGCGCCGTCGCCGGCGCTCGACGGTGAGCGCGGCGAGGCCCGCATACACCCGACAGCCCGCGTCGCCCCTGGGGCGATGCTGATCGGCGGAACCGTGGTCGGCCGCGACGTCGTGGTCGGTGGCGGAGCCCGGCTCGACGGAGTCGCGGTGTTCGACGGCGCACGCATCGACGCGGGAGCGGTGGTGGAGCGCTCGATCGTGGGATTCGGTGCCCGGATCGGGCCGCGTGCTCTGGTTCGTGACGCCGTGATCGGCGACGGCGCCGAGGTCGGAGCCCGCTGTGAACTGCTACGCGGCGCGCGGGTGTGGCCGGGAGTCGTCCTGCCGGACGGCGGGGTCCGGTTCTCCACCGACGTGTAGAGACATGCAGGACAAGCTGATCCGGTTCCGGGGAGGAGCTCGATGTATCCGCTTCGCGGGGCCGTTCGCAACTATTCGTGGGGTTCGCACACCGCGCTGGCCGAGCTGACCGGCCGGTCTGCGCCCACCGAGGAACCCGAAGCCGAATTGTGGCTCGGTGCCCATCCGGCGGCCCCGGCCGTGGTGGACGAAGACGGCTCTACGGTGTCGCTGCTCGATCTCATCTCGCGCGATCCCGAAGGCCAGCTCGGATCGGAATGTGCTCGAGAATTCGATGGTCGGCTGCCGTTCCTGTTGAAGATCCTCGCGGCCGAGCAGCCGCTCTCGTTGCAGGCGCATCCGAGCCGGGCGCAGGCTCGGGAGGGGTTCGCGCGGGAGAACGACGCCGGAATTCCATTGGGCGCACCGCACCGCAACTATCGGGACGACAACCACAAGCCCGAGATGGTCGTGGCGCTGAGCCGTTTCGAGGCGCTGGCCGGCTTTCGGGCCCCGACCGAGACGGTCGAGTTCCTTCGTGACCTGAGCGTCCCCGAACTGACTCCCTACGCGTCGGAGTTGGGCGACCACCTCGACGCGACGGGGCTGCGCGCCCTGTTCACTGCGTGGATGACGCTGCCGACCAAGTCCCTCGTCGCGCTGACGGATGCCGTTCTGGCCGGGTGCGAGCGCTACCTGGCGGCGCGGGCCGGCTCGGACGACGAGTTCACCGTCGCGGCACGCACCGCCCTCGACCTCGGCCGGGCCTACGCCGAGGACCCGGGCGTCATCGCGTCGCTCCTGCTCAACCGGGTGACCATGGAACCGGGCGACGCATTGTTCCTGCCGGCGGGGAACCTCCACGCATACCTGCGGGGCACGGCCGTGGAAATCATGGCGAACTCGGACAACGTGCTCCGCGGCGGGCTCACGTCCAAGCACGTGGACGTGCCGGAACTGCTGCGCGTGCTCGACTTCGGATCGGTGGACGTGACATGGGTACGTGCACGCATCGACAGGGACGAATGCCTGTACGCACCGCCGGTGCGCGAGTTCGAGTTGGTGCGAGCCGAATTGGATCTATCGGGTACTTCGAGACCGACCTCTGCTGCATTCGGTGGCCCGGCGTCGCGGCTCCTGCTCTGCGTGGAGGGATCAGCTCAGCTGCGGTGCAGCGATCAGATACTGAACCTCGAGCGGGGGGAAGCGGCGTGGGTTCCGGGCTCGGACCCCGAACTCGTTGTACAGGCCAGGAGTCCTCACGCGACGGTGTTCGCGGCAACACTGCCAGTTCCGTCGGAGTCGACCTGAGTGGGCCGACAGCGCCAACTCTTCACACATTGTTGGTTCAGTACTCAGCGTGCATCGGTGTGCTGAACACGCCCGCTGAGTACCTCTGGGAGAATGCGTTGCACAGTCTTCGGCACGGGATACCTGGGCGCCACTCACGCCGCATGTATGGCAGAACTGGGGCATGACGTCCTGGGCGTCGACATCGACCCCGGGAAGATCGCGAAGCTGGAGGCAGGGGAGGTGCCCTTCTTCGAGCCCGGCCTTTCCGAGGTATTGCGACGAAACCTCGAATGCGGACGGCTTCGTTTCACCACGTCCTACGCCGAGGCGGCAGACTTTGCGGACATCCACTTCATCGGTGTCGGTACCCCACAGAAGAGCGGCGAATTCGCCGCGGATCTGTCCCAGTTGCATGCGGTCGTCGACGCGCTCGCCCCGCTCCTGACCCGTTCGTCGCTGATCGTCGGGAAGTCGACGGTGCCGGTCGGAACGGCCGAGCAACTGGCAGAGCGTGCCAGGAGCGCCGCCCCGGCCGGCGACGACGTCGAGGTGGCGTGGAACCCCGAGTTCCTTCGCGAGGGGTACGCGGTACAGGACACTCTCGCCCCGGATCGGCTGGTCGTCGGGGTCGACCCTAGTCGCGGCGGGCGAGCCGAAGCGACACTGCGTGACTTCTACGCGTGCCAGATCGCGGAGGGCGTGCCCTTCCTGGTCACGAACATTGCCACGGCCGAACTCGTGAAGGCTGCTGCGAACGCATTCTTGGCAACAAAGATCTCGTTCATCAACGCCGTCGCACAGGTCTGCGAAGCGAGTGGCGCAGATGTGGTCGAGCTGGCCGATGCGCTCGGCTACGACGCCCGGATCGGGCGGCGATTCCTCAATGCCGGCCTCGGATTCGGAGGTGGGTGCTTGCCGAAGGATATCCGGGCGTTCATGGCGCGGGCCGGCGAGCTTGGTGCCAACAACGTTCTGCACCTGCTCCGGGAGGTGGACGGCATCAACATGGGGCGCCGCACCACGATGGTCGAGATGACGAAAGAAGCCTGCGGCGGATCGCTCCTGGGCGCCCGGATCGCAGTCTTGGGCGCGGCCTTCAAGCCCGACTCCGATGACGTTCGGGACTCCCCAGCTCTCAACGTGGCGGGACAGCTCCAATTGCAGGGAGCAGCGGTGACGGTCTTCGATCCGAAAGCAATGGAGAACTCTCGACGGCTGTTCCCCACCCTCACCTACGCGGCGGACATCCCCGAGGCATGCCGAGGTGCCGACGCTGTACTGGTACTCACCGAGTGGCAAGACTTCAAAGAACTGGATCCGGAGGAGATCAGCGCAGCAGTTCGGGCGCGCACCGTTCTGGACGGGCGTAACTGCCTCGACGCGCAGCGCTGGCGTTCCCACGGCTGGCGCTACCGCGGCATGGGCCGATGACGGAGTAACCAGGTCCGCCGGCGGCCGGGTCCTACTGCAGGGCGCCGGTCGCAGCGTCCGGATCGATCTGCTTGAGCCGGTCCGTCAGCCAGGATCGCAGCATCGGGCCGTACTCCGGGCTCGCCAGGGCCGAGTCGACGCACGCTCGCAGGTAACCGCCGGGATTGCCGAGGTCGTGCCGCGAGCCGCGGTGGACGACGACGTGTACGGGGTGGCCCTCGTCGATCAGCAGCGAGATGGCATCGGTGAGCTGCAGTTCCCCGCCCACGCCGGGCTTTACACGGCGCAGCGCATCGAAGATCGCGCGGTCGAGCAGGTAACGGCCGGCTGCGGCGAGGGTGGACGGCGCGTCCTCGAGCTTCGGTTTCTCGACCATGCCGAGCACCTTCATCACATCCGGGTTCGCGACGCCGGGCACCTCCTGGACCTCGAAGACGCCGTACGAACTGACCTGGGCTTTCGGCACGTCGATGGCGCACAGGACGGTGCCGCCGCGCTTGGCGCGCACACGGGCCATCACCTCGAGGACGCCGCAGGGCTGGACGAGATCGTCGGGAAGGAGGACCGCAATCGCGTCCTCGTCGTCGTCGAGGGCCTGCTCAGCGCAACCAACCGCATGTCCGAGACCGAGCGGCTGGGCTTGAACGACGGATTCGACGTCGAGCAATCTCGGTGCCTTGCGCACCTTTTCGAGCAGGTGATGCTTGCCCTTCGCCGCCAGGTGATTCTCGAGGACCAGGTCCTCGACGAAGTGCGCGACAACGCCGGCCTTGCCCGGCGCGGTGACGATGACCAGGCGGCCCGCACCTGACTCGGCAGCCTCCGAGGCGACCAGTTCGATGCCGGGGGTGTCCACGACGGGCAGGAGTTCCTTGGGGACCGTCTTGGTTGCGGGGAGAAACCGCGTGCCCATACCCGCAGCCGGCACCACCGCCGTCTTGAACACGCTCGGGTTCTCGGCGATCAATTCGCCCATGGCGACACCTCGTCTCTCGATTGGGGCAAATCGGATGCCCATATGCGGGAAGGCACCCGCGCCATCAGGAATGTCGGTCGGAACAAGTACGCGCCGCACTGTCGCGGTGTGGGAGAGTTTCCGCAGGAATGCGCGATTGTGCGAAGTTTAACCCATCGCGCGAAACTCGCGACCTTCCTCGTTTGCCAGTGTGCGGCCACGGGGCAATGCACGAGGCCGTCGCCGATACTCGCCGAAGACTCTTCCAGGTCAGGGCATGTCAAACATGCCGGTCGGCGTTGAGGAGGCCTGACTGCACTGCCGTGCCGGCGAATACGCCGGTAACACCTGCCCCGAGATTCGAAATCTTGCACGGCAAGTACATGTTCTGTATTAGCCTTTGCCTCCTACAATCTGTACGTTCAGTTGAACTGGTCATTCGTCCAACTTGCTGCCGCCTCAGTTGCATGTCGCGGCCGTGTGTGACATTTCACACTGTAACGAAGAATCGCCTACGACCGAATGGTCGACAGCCCTCTGGTGGGAACAAACCGTCTGACCTGGTAATTGCTGAGAAGTTACTGAGAAGTAGGAGATCACCCCAGGTCAGCGTGCCCCATCGCCGGTCCCAGGCGCATCTCGATCGAGATGCAAGTCGTTGGCCAATGGCCCAAGATGTTCCTTACCGAGGGCAACGCAGGTTTGAGATGTGTGCGGTACGGGGAGGTATTCACACACCATCGATGCCGTCCGCGTGTTCCGCCCGAGGTGATCGCACCAGTACGGGCACCTCGCCCGTGTGGGGCTCGGGGAGGGAACAGAATGAAATCAGCAGTGGACCAGTCGGACCGGATGCACACCACGGCCGACTCCACAAGGGACGTGCCAGCAAGGCACGGGCCCTATCTGGTCGGAGACCGCTCCGGCAACACCCGACGGTCATGGCGGAAGGCGTATGGCAGGCGCCCGTTCTGGACCGGCAACGTCGTCTTGGCCATCGTCCTTGCTCGCGTCGTTCATTTCGGGGAGGCGGACCTGCTCGCAGCCACCCCGTTCACAAAGTTGAACTATGCCGTCGTGTCGGTCTGCCTCGCTGCGGCGTGGACCGCGACTCTCGTGCTCTTCCACACCCGATCACGTCGCGTCGTCAGCAGCGGATACGAGGAGTTGCAACGCATGATCTCCGGAACGCTCCGGCACTTCGGCGCTATCGCGACAGTCTCGCTCGTGAGCGGCGCGCGGATTGCCATCCGGATAGCGCGCCATTCGTTCGAGCGATATTGCTTTTCCGAGGCCATGCCGCGCAACCACCTTGTGTGGTCCGCAATCTCTGGCGAGAAACGCCCATCTGCAATTTGAGTACATGACGGCGGCTTCGAGGGCACCCAGCGTGCCCAAGAAATGAAATGTACGGCAGATGTGCCAGTGTCGTCTCCACCGCTGCTCTGTCACTGGCAACCGGAAATTGGCGAAATTATGTGGGAGAACTCATTGAACGCCATCGGCGCGAACGTTGAAGAGACGACCGATAACTATCTTGCACTTGCCGGCAACAGCAAACGACAGAGTGTGACAGGGCGACGTGCACGCCAGGCTTGGCAGCAGAAGTACGCCAGGACATTATGGGTCACGGACGGCCTAGTCGTGGTGATATCGATGGGCCTCGCTCATCTCGTCCGTTTCGGAGGCTCGGACCCAGCAGCATATACGCCATCGGCAATACACCTCACGTACAACAGCGTGACCTGTGCTCTGGCCATTTTGTGGATTTCCACCCTCGCCATTCACGACACCCGCTCGACTAGAGTCATTGGCACAGGGCCGGAAGAGTATCGACGTATCGGAAGCGCGACCTTCCGCTTCTTTGGACTCATCGCAATAATCTCTTTGCTCTTCCGTCTTGATATTGCCCGCGGATACTTGGCGATCGCACTCCCGGTCGGACTTGCAGGGCTGTTAGTGAACAGATGGGCCTGGCGACGCCTCGTCGTCAAGTTGCGCCGCAAGGGGGAGCTTAGAACCTCCGTGCTAGTCGTCGGCGGCCCACAGTCGGTACACCACCTCGCGCGGTCTTTTGAGCGTCAACCATCAGCAGGGTTTGAGGTAATCGGGGTCTGCATACCCGGACACACTGGGAACAAGGGTGACCACGTTGTTGTTGATCAGCGCGCGATTCCCATACTAGGTGACGACCGTTCCGTTCTTGAGGCACTTGAGTTCTCCAACGCGGATACAGTCGCGGTTTCAGCAACTGAACATCTCGGGCACGAGGGAATCAAGGAGCTTGCATGGGCGCTTGAGCCGCGCAACGTGGACCTCATCGTCGCTCCGAACGTCGTCGACGTCGCCGGGCCAAGAGTCGTAATGCGCCCGATCGCCGGACTACCGCTACTCCACGTCGAGAAGCCGAACTACCAGGGCGCGACGAGATTCGCGAAGGTGGCCTTTGACCGCACAGGTGCGGTCTTCCTCCTCCTTGTACTAATGCCGGTCCTTCTCCTGGTTTCAGCCATCATAAAGATTACGGATCAAGGACCCGTGTTCTATAAGCAGACTCGGATTGGTCTGGACGGACGCGAATTTCGAATGTGGAAGTTCCGGTCGATGATTCCGAATGCCGACAGACTGATCGACGACATGAGGCGCCATGGCGATCACTCCGAGACGTCGTTTTTCAAGTCTGCACGCGATCCCCGAATCACTCCGATCGGGCGACTAATCAGAAGAACAAGCGTTGACGAGCTTCCTCAGCTCTTCAATGTACTGCTCGGGGACATGAGTCTCGTCGGGCCGCGGCCCTTGGTGCCCGGCGAGGGAATGGGAATCAAGCACTTTGTAGAACGAAGAATGCTTGTGCGCCCTGGCATGACTGGGTTATGGCAGGTATCTGGGCGCTCGGATCTACCCGAGGAGGAACGAGTGCGTTTAGACCTATTCTACGTTGAAAATTGGTCGATGATTCAAGATTTGATGATTATCGGACGAACTGTACGAGCCGTCCTGACGAGCCGCGGTGCCTACTAGTGATACGCCGCCGGGAAACCCGACTTCTGAGACCGAATCGGCTCCCGTTCGGAGCAGATCCACTATGAAGGTCCTTCACGTAACGGAATGCTACAACGCCGGCGTCCGACATGCGCTCTGCGCGATAGCGGAAGCAGTTCCGGATATCGAGCACTACTTAATGGCAACCGGCGGGAATATTTGGGCAGAACAGGAGCTATTTCGCAACGTAGAACCACTGCCGTCCGGCCACGTTGCTCGGATCCGAGCAGTAAAGCGGGCCGCGCGCCACTACTCTGCGGATGCAATCCACGCGCATTCGAGCTGGGCCGGCGTTTACGCACGCATCCGCTCTGCGCCGGTTCCTGTGATATACCAACCCCACTGCTACGCGTTCGAAGACTCATCAAAGGGCGTAGTCCGCCGTTCGGCGTTCCGCGCTGCCGAGAAGATGATGTCACGACGTACCGCCGCTACGATTGCATTGAGTCCGCACGAAAAGGAGCTGGCGGAAGGTCTTTCGCGCTACAACCGTGTGTTCGTAGTTCCGAACGTACCGTCAATCGAAGGACCTGGGACAGAAAAGAGCGACACTCGGCCTCCTCGGGAGTTCATCGTATCGATGTCCGGTCGTGTGACGACACAGAAGGATCCAGAGTTTTTTGCAGCCGTTGCACGTACGGTGCGCTCGCGTCATCCTCGGATCAGATTTCGTTGGATCGGCGCTGGCGATGAGCACCTAGAACAAATTCTACATGCGTCCGGAGTCGAGGTAACCGGTTGGAAGTCGGGAGCTGAACTAGCTCGCACTCTAAGTAGCAGCTCAGTATATTTTCACACTGCGAGATATGAGGGGTTTCCGCTTGCAGTGCTCGATGCTGCTGCATTGGACATTCCGATCGTCGTACGCAATATCGCTGCGTTCGCCGGAACGCCCTTGCGGATTGTTTCCACAACGGCTGAGGCCGCTGATGCAATAGTCAGAACCGCAAGTTCCGACCTGAAAGCTGACCTTGTGCGCCGAGGACGCCTCTTGCTCGACAAAATGAACTCGCGATTGCAAGCTGGGGCACTCGACGAGGTATACAGATACGTATCGGAGAAATGACAAGTGAGAGTCGCATTCCCGCGTCGGATTATTGATACACACGTGGGTGGAAACACGACGTACACTCGGGCGCTGGAGGCAGGTCTACGTGCGCGGGGTATTGAAACAGCTCGAATCGCAAGTGGCCGAAACGCGCCGCACACAGCTCTCCTGGAAACACTCCAGGGCATGCGAGTACAGAGTTCAAATACGATTCTGCACTACACCGCTGATACCGGTCCCATATTCTCGACGCGTGGACCTTCAGTGGTAACCGTGCATGGAGTTGCAAGTCGCTGGATCTCGACTGCGCGTACTTGGACGCAGGAGAATATATGGAGAGCGAGGGTGGCACGGGCGATCAAGTCGACGGACCGGATCATCACTGTGTCCGAATCAAGTGCTCACGACGTCTCCGCCGTCTTCAACCTGGCGCTCGAAGACATCGCGGTTATCCCTCATGGAATTGACTTTCAAATGTTCCGAGCGAAAACCGATCTGTCCGACACTCTGGCGCACCGTCTTCGTGATGTAGAGTTTGCGCTCTATATCGGGAACATTGAGCCACGTAAGAATCTAGATGCACTTATCGACGCCGTTGAAGATGAGGCAGCTCTGCCATGCGGTATGAAGCTGGTCATCGCCGGCCGTCCCGCATGGAACTTTGAAGAGACAATGCGCCGGATCGAGCATGGAAAGAACGTTATCTATCTAGGTTTCGTATCGGATGCCGATCGGGTTGCATTACTGCAGCAGTGCTCCATTTTTGTATTCCCGAGCCTCTACGAGGGGTTTGGGTTCCCGGTACTGGAAGCAATGGCAGCAGGTGCCCCGGTTGCATGTTCCACCCGAGGGTCCCTCAAAGATCTCGCAGGCCCCGCAAGGCGTTTTGAAGAGCTAGATTCGTCGGGAATCGCACGCGGCCTCTCGGAATTTATCGGGGATATTAGCTGGAGGGCGCGCGCGACGATCGATGGTCCGAAGTGGGCGCAGCGATTCGACTGGTCGGAAAGTGTGGAAAAGCATACCGCGCTATACAAGGAGCTTGTTTCGCAATGAGAATTGCCGTCCTGCATGCCTACAGTGCCCAAAATGCCGGCGACGGATTACTAGTGGAGGAAACCCTTGAACTGCTTAATGAGGCCCTAGGCGGAGGTCACGAATTTGTACTCGTCGCGTCGTATCCGCATACATTCTCGCATCTCGGTACGATCGTGCACAGGTCAAAGCCAGGCGTTTTTGGCTACAGCATGCACTATCTCAAATTCCTCCGCAGAATCAATGACTTCGACGTGGTCGTAGGGGTCGGAGGGGGATACTTACGCGCCAGCAATATGCGCGAGTTTATGAAGGGGCTCTTGGTCCAGGGACCGCAGCTCTACGCCGCCGCGAGCGCCAAACATCAATCCGTTTACTTGCCGCAGAGCGTGGGACCATTCAGTTCGATTGGGTGGGCCTTAGCTCGGAATCTTCTGAGGAAGATTGATCTGCTGTACGTCCGCGATGATCGGTCGCTGCATGAGGCGCACCTCGACCATATTGTGCGGTCCCCAGATCTTGCCGTTCTGGCGATTCGCTCCACGCCATACAATGACGACCAACCCATATCCGCTACACCAGTACTGTCAGTGCGTGAGGTGCGTGGTTCCGTACCTTATAGGGTCAGATTAATCGGCGAGCGGTTGCGTCATTTCGATGGATATGTTCAAAGTTCTGTTTCTGGAAATGACGACCGCGTGGCAATGGCGTCCATGAATCCACTGGAAATAATTTCTCGCCGCGATCTACTTGAGTCACCGGCGCTCCCTAGGCGGATTGTAATCGCGATGCGGCTTCATGCGGCGTTAATGGCAGTTCAAGCTGGCCACTATGTTATCCATCTGGCGTACGAAAGGAAGGGCTTTGGCGCATTCGAGGACCTCGGACTTTCAGACTATGTTATGAATTCGAATAATGTCGATGTGGATGAAGTCGAGATGAAGGTTCGATCTCTCCTATCCTCCGAGGGGTCGCGTAGGGAGTATCGCAATCGACTCGAGCAGAGCTTGGATCGGATCGCGGAGTCTCGTTGTGCGCTAGTCAATGATCTCCGACGTCAGGTTTCCTCGGCTGGAGTTAGCATCTAACCGTGGTGTTTGCCGGCGTCGTTGAGATCCTGCATTGCTGAACGTTTGGAGTGTGATGTGCCGTTCGATCCACCATGCACGGTTGGCCCCGATAGTAAGGAAGGCGCCCCTGAGCCGACGGTGCACCTCTACTTTCCGTGGTGGCTGCACCCGGCTGTCGCTGCGAGCGTGCTCATTGCCCTTATGCTGTCGGTCCTTTGGACAGTGGATGATTACTCGTACGCACTATGGCAAACCCCGAAGTATTTGACATCTAACTATTTGCTTACGGCCGCCTGCAGCGCACTTGTTTTTCTAGCCGGAATTTTTATTTCATCTGGAAAGCGAACCAAGAATTATTATGAGCTGCGGGTGTCCGCTTGCACGGAAACCACCCTAGTCTCGATAACAAAATGGTTCTTCGGTGGTGCGTTATTCGGCTATGCGTTTTGGCTCGTGTCTGCCGGAGTTCGAGGCGTCAACTTTGGGCAGCTTGTCGCCGTGTTTAACTTGGAGCCGGGAGCAGTCAGCCAGGTCAAGCAACTGAGTGCGCCCATTACAGGTATAACCACGCTTACGCAATTGGCCCCGTTAGCGATTGCATTAGCGACCTTCCTGGTTCGCTGCAGCGTTGTCGGTATGCGGAAGTACATTGTGGTGTTGGTTGCTTTAGGCGCGTTTCGAGCCTTCTTCTACGCTGAGCGGCTCGCCCTCATCGAGGCAGTCGTTCCGTTTGCGCTTGTTACTGTTGTTGTACACCGGGCGTCATCGAGATCCCGGCTCAGCCGGTTCTTTTCCAATTGGGCACCATTTCTTGCGGTTCCGGGACTCTGGTCGATTTTCGGCATATTTGAATACACTCGAAGTTGGTCGTTTTACCGCCAGACGCTTGGCGTGAGTTTCTGGGAGTTCAACTCGCAGCGATTGTTGGGATATTACGTTACGGCTGTCAACAATTCTGCGCTATATCATGGGATGGTCTCTGATCAATACCAGAGTCTTGATCGGAGTTTCGCTGCGCTATGGAATGCGCCGTTGGTCGGCCAGTTGTTTGGTGAGCCGGAAGTTTCCGGTGCGGAGTCCTCAATGTGGTGGCGAATGGCCCTCGCGCGAGGGGGTAACCCTGAGTACACGAATATCGGCACGTTCCTTGTGACGGACGCGGACCTCGGTACATTCCTCAGCATGGCGTATTGGTTCGTGTTGGGTGTTGGTATTGGCATCCTTTATTCGAGAATGCGCAAGGGGCACTTGGTATCGCTATTGATGTATTGTTCGTCGTTTGTGGGCATCCTGGAACTCTTGCGGATTATTTACTGGACGCATGGTAGGTTCGCGCCAGTGTTACTGGGGGGCGTAGTTCTTCTGATTGCCTTACATAGGGTACGTGGTCCGGAGGTTCGAACGAGACACCGTATTCGTGCTTCAATACCCGTTTCCCAAGTTGCGAATATTAGTGAAGCGGATCGCTAGGAGGTACTTGCATATGGAGGTCGCAGTTGTGGTGCCAACCCTTGGCGTACGGAACTCGTTGGAGCGGTTGATATGTTCGATAGATCGCCAGTCGGTGTCGATTTGTGAGGTGGTAATTGTAAACCAGGGCGAGGCATCGTCGGTTCTTTCTCAGATTCCGTCCGGCCTGAGTTTTACGGTCCGTGTTGTTGAATCCTTGCCTGGTGTCGCTCGCGCTCGGCGGGTCGGAATCGAGTCTCTGGAATGTAATTGGGACGCGGTAGCTCTGGCCGACGACGATACATGGTATGCAGACGGTGCATTATCGGTCGCGGCATCAGCGATAGAGGCGGGAGCAGATGCGGTGTCGGGCCAAGTGGTAACGGGGGGTTTGGATGCTCCGCGAGTCGCTTTCGGGGCCGATGATATGTGGCTTGACGATCGTTCGGTTTGGTCCTCGGCGATCGAGGCGGGTTTAGTGTTAAGTCGGAGATTTGTTGAACGTGTCGGGAGCTTTGACGAGTCTTTGGGAGTCGGGGCTGATTCGCCGTGGCAGTCTGGTGAGGGGACCGATCTGTTGCTCCGTGGTTTAGGATCGGGCATGAAGATTCGGTATGTGAGTAGAATGGTTGTTTACGAGGATGATCTTGCTGTTCGGGATGTTGGCTTACTTCGGTTGCGCCTGCGCAATTACGCACGAGGGACAGGTCGTGTCTATGCGATGCGATATTCTCGGCCTCGAAGGGGAGAGTTCGTTCTCCGTTCACTCGGTCGACTGTTGATGTTCAAACCGCGGTCCTGGCGGGGATTTCTCGATGGACTTTCCGTTTTTGTTGGGAGAATGGAGGGACTTGCCGGGAGGGCGAAACCTTTGGGCAAATGCGTTAAGCCTTCCTAGTTTCGATTGAGCTTATGCGCGTGGTGTGCCGAAGCCCCTTACGGAGGTGGATACTGTTTAGGAACAGTAGGCTAACGTTGGGGATGGCTGATCAACTTATCGCAAGTCTGGGTACGCTGACCTTTTTGATTGTAGCGGCGAATTTCCTTTCGCCGGTGGGGTTGGGTCAGTTCTCTCTCGGCGTTTCGTCCGTGCTTCTTGCTCAAAGTGTGAATCGAGCGCTGTGCGGTGAGACTTTACTCGTTCGTCGGAGCCTTCATCGGACAGTCGCATCGGAGATCGATAGCTGCCTTGGTCTCGCAGTTATTGTCGGCGGGATTGCAGGATTGGGATCGTTGATTGCTGCTGTCGTTTGGGACGGGTATCGCGAAGTGTTTGTTGCCGTTTCGGTTTCGGCGATTGGTATGATTCTCCACGATACTGTGAGGTATGCACTGATCGCCGGCGAGCGATTGACACCGCTCCTGGTTGCCGACTCTCTACTTCTTGTTGGTGTTAGTGGTGGGATGGCCGCGGCTGGGGCATTCGAACTCGGCCCGTCCGCGATGCTGGCTGTGTGGGGTTGTGGTGGATTCTTGTCCGCGGTTTCTGTCGTTGCATATTGTCAATATAGGTGGTCTCTTCGAGACTCGCTTCGCTGGTGCCGATCTGCGATTAGTCAGTCGTCGGCGTTTGTGGTGGAGGCGGTCCTTGGCGCAGGCATTGGGTATTTAACACTGGTGCTGATTGCAGTCTTTGCTGGTGATGAAGAGGTCGCAGTGTTTCGAACGGCATTGACCATTTTTGGTGTGACAAGCGTTGCGATTAATTTCCTTCGGTCGTCGTATCTTCGGCATCTTCAGCGGGAGGAGCTGCGATCGGGTGCGGGGATACGTCGGGTGTCAGTGCAAATGTCGTTGATTGTTGCTGCGGCGGTGTTTGGTACTGCCTTCGGGCTCGCTGTTGTTCCGGATTGGCTGGGCGCACGCCTTTTCGGTGAGACTTGGTTTCTCATTGGTGCTGTGATTGTTCCGGCAGCCTTGAATCGGTTAATGGCTGGCATTTCTAGCGTTCCGACGGTTGTCCTTCGCGCAATGGGGATAGCATGGCCAGCGACGAGAATGCGGATTATTGTAACTTTAGTATCATTCGGATTGGGGCCGCTCGGCGCGTATCTTTACGGAGCGCCAGGCGCCCTTTATGCAGAATCGATCTCGTATGGACTGATTGCCGCCGCGCTGTTTGGTGTTGCGGTAAATCGAACTCGGTAAATCTGCGAGTCTCGCGTCTGCGGATAGGCCGTAGCTGTGTCGGCGCCTTAGGGGTGTTGTGCTACTCCGGCTCTTCGTAGTTGGTAGGGCTTGATGTTGTCCGATCCGGTGCCGTTTCGGTGATTGAAGATGGGCCCGCGCGCTTGTGAGCTGGCCGTTCTTAAGGCCACCAGACCGTCAAGGAACGCGGGCATGCTTCACGGTAGTTGATGGCTGCACGATCTCGACGTCGAGCCATCGCGGCGCGTCGGCGACGGCGGTCTGTTCGTCAGGCTCGGCACCGATCCGCGGTGGGTCGGGTGTGGCCGCAGTGCGGGCAGAGGTCGGCGCGGGCGACGCATTGGGTCGCGACCCATTCCCTTGACATCGAGGTCGGCCCCGACCGCTCCGACTCAAGTGGCCGAGCGGAAGTGTTTGTGCAACAACAATTCAGGCTATCGCATGGTGGTCACCGAGTCGGTACTGGGCTTGCCGGCCCGTGCCCGGGTCTCCCTGCGGGTGAAGACGCGATGACGGCCGCGGCCGTCATCGACGCAGGCCGCTCGGTGGCCGCCGTCGCCGCCGAGGACCGGTGCGGCTGGCACACCGTGCGCGGTCGGGTCGTCACGGTCGGCGATGCCGGACTCGATAGGGGGATGATGAAGTACGTCGGACGGATCGCGTTCATGTTCCGCAATCCCGATCATCAGCGAGGGCGGGTACGGTGGGCATGGAGCCGCCGCTCACGTCGGAGCACACCCAGCCGGCATCAACGCGACTGCTAACTGCGAACAGCCGCTATTCCACCGTCACGGACTTGGCGAGGTTGCGTGGCTTGTCGACGTCGTAGCCGCGCGCCTGGGCGACCTCGGCGGCGAAGACCTGCAGCGGCACGGTCGACAGCAGCGGCTGCAGCAACGTCGGCGCGGCGGGGATCTCGATGAGGTGGTCGGCGAACGGCCGCACCGCCTCGTCGCCCTCCTCCGCGATCACCACGGTGCGGGCACCGCGGGCCTGGATCTCCCGGATGTTGCTCAGCAGCTTCGAGTGCAGCACCGCCCGCCCCTTCGGCGACGGCATCACCACGATCACCGGCAGCCCGTCCTCGATCAGCGCGATCGGACCGTGCTTGAGCTCGCCGGCGGCGAAGCCCTCGGCGTGCATGTACGCCAGCTCCTTGAGCTTGAGCGCACCCTCGAGCGCCACCGGATACCCCACGTGCCGGCCCAGGAACAGCACCGTCGACGACGCCGCCAGCTCCCGCGCCAGGCGCCGCACCGGCTCGACCGTCTCGAGCACCCGCGCGATCAGGTGCGGCATCGCGGCCAGATCGGCGTACTCGCGGGCCACCTCGTCCGGGTACTTGGTGCCGCGGGCCTGCGCCAGCGCCAACCCCACCAGGTAGTTCGCGGCGACCTGCGCCAGGAACGCCTTGGTCGAGGCCACCCCGATCTCCGGGCCGGCCCGGGTGTAGAGCACCGCGTCGGCCTCCCGGGGGATCTGCGCGCCGTTGGTGTTGCACACCGCCAGCACCCGTGCCTTCTGATCCTTCGCGTGCCGCACCGCCTCGAGGGTGTCGGCGGTTTCCCCGGACTGCGAGATCGCCACCACCAGCGTCGACCGGTCCAGCACCGGATCCCGGTACCGGAACTCGCTGGCGAGCTCGACCTCCACCGGCAACCGCGTCCAGTGCTCGATCGCGTACTTGGCCACCAGACCCGAGTGGTAGGCGCTGCCACACGCGACGACGAACACCTTGTCCACGTCGCGCAGCTCCTGATCCGACAGCCGCTGCTCGTCGAGCACGATGCGGCCCCCGGCGAAGTGCCCGAGCAGCGTGTCGGCCACCGCGGCGGGCTGCTCCTCGATCTCCTTGAGCATGAAGTAGTCGTGGCCGCCCTTCTCGGCGGCCGCCAGATCCCAGTCGATCTCGAACGGGCGGGTCACCGCGTCGGTGCCGCCGTCGAAATCGGACACCTGATACCCGTCGGCGGTGATCACCACCACTTGGTCCTGGCCCAGCTCCACCGCGTGCCGGGTGTGCTCGATGAACGCGGCCACGTCCGAGGCCACGAACGTCTCGCCGTCGCCGACCCCGACGACCAGCGGCGTCGACCGGCGCGCCGCGACGATCGTGTCCGGATGGTCGGCATGGGTGAACACCAGCGTGAAGGCCCCCTCGAGCCGGCGCAGCACCGACAGCGCACTGGCCTCGAAGTCCCCCGCGGTCGGCCCGTCCGCATACGCCCGGGCCACCAGATGCACCGCCACCTCGGTGTCGGTGTCGCTGGCGAACTCCACCCCGGCCTTCTCGAGCTCCACCCGCAGCGGCGCGAAGTTCTCGATGATGCCGTTGTGCACCACCGCCACCTTCCCCGACCCGTCCCGGTGCGGATGCGCATTGCGGTCGGTGGGACGACCGTGCGTGGCCCACCGGGTGTGCCCCATGCCGGTGGTGCCGGCGAAGTGCTCCACCCCCACCTCGTCGAGCTCGGCCTCGAGATTGGCCAGCCGGCCCGCCTTGCGCTCGACGGCCAGGCCGCCCGCACCGTCCAGGACCGCCACACCGGCCGAGTCGTAGCCCCGGTACTCCATCCGCCGCAGTGCCTCCCCCACGACATCGAGAGCCGGGCGATGCCCGACGTACCCCACGATTCCGCACATGGAGGAAAGCCTATTCGTGTTGGGGTACTTAGGCAGAATGAGAAGAGATCAGTGCCTGCTCGCGGGCTACCTCGGAGTGAGGCTGCAAATCTAAGAATTACTGTCAGCCTCAAAGTTGTCGTGGTTCAAGTGTTTGGGGAAATGTGACTGATACCGCTGTCTTCCATGGCCTCGTCTTCATGTGTTCGCTCTTCGCGTCCGCGGCATGGTGTCTCGCTCGGCCAAACGTATTGTCCGCGGCAGCAACTGTGCTGGCGTCTTTCCTTTGGCTTCCGCTTAACGGCCCGCTGGAGGGTCGAGTGCTGTACGTCCTGAACCCCGGTCATGGACTCACCGAATCAGACCTGCTGTCGTTCGTTGGTTTCGCAATTGCAACATGGGGGTTCTGGGACTCCCACCGACACCGACGTTACAAGCGAGGCGGTCCAGGGCGGTGGCGGTAAGTCGTCGACCCGCTCTTAATCACACACAGGCACTTCCGCGCTGACCTTCGGCTCATCGACGAGTGGCTGTACCGGAACGGTCGCTTCGCCACCCGCCGTCGGTTCAGTCAGTTCGAAGACGACCTCGACCGTTTCGCCACGTGGAATCGCGAACTGGACGCTGTACACCGGATGGCCGAGTTCCCGCCCGGTGAAGCTCATTGCTGCCGTGCCGTTCACCGTCACCTTGTCGAGCTTGGCACCCCGCGTCGCAACCAAAGACAGATCAGTCAGGTTGGAGCCGAACGGTGCGCCCACGGGGTTGTCGAACATACCGGCCACGTAGTTGGTGAAGTTGCCGGCCGGAAGGTCGTTGGTCAGTCGCACTGCGACCGTCGAGGTCCGAGTGTCGCCGCGGCACGAGCTGGCGGTGTACTCGATTTCCCGCCTCAGGTGGTAGTCCAGCTTGTTTCCACCGAGGTTGTTGACCACGACCCCGGCATACGGTGCCGGATCGTCGGGAACGGTGTGGCCCAAAGGTGTGTCCGCAAGTACCGCCTGTTCGTCGGGATTTGCGCTCCACACGGCGAGACGCCCTTCGCCGGCTGCGCGGCCCAGCGCCTCCAGAAGGGCCTGGGGACGACTGATGCTGCCGGTCATCTTCTGGACAACTGCCGATGCCACCCGCTCAAGGTATTGCTTGCGCGCCGCCTGGTTGTCGCCGAAGCGCGAATACGCGTTGGATTCGGTGAGTTCCACGACGTTGTCGGCGGTGATCTTCTCACCGTCCTGCAGTATGACTGGGCCGACCACCTCGAGGACGTAGCTGAGCGCCACCGGATCGGTGGCCACGGCGCCGTCGACGCGCTCACCCGATTCCTGCAGCCACAAGGACTGCCAGATCTGCGCGGCGTAGGGGAAGTGGGAGCTGACGTTGCTGTTCACAGCCCGAGTCGTCGGCTGGCTGTGTCCATATGTGCGTTGGAAGTCGGGGCCGAGATCAATCGGCTGGAACGGACCCATGAAGTCCCGTCTGGATATGTCGTCGACCCGCACCACACCGCCGGTCGCGCGGACGATGCCGAACCCGCCGAGCAGGCCGCCCGTGCCCCGAGCCTCCGCGTTGGTCTGGAAGCCGATGAAGTAGCTGCGCGGCCCGTCGGCGCCGAGCATGGCCGGCGCGATCTCGGCCGCGAGGGAAGTGTTGTGGAGCAAACCGGACAATTCGGCTGTCTGGTCCTGCAATTGGACGCGGGCGTCGTCGATCGGGCCGAGGTAGGTGCCGTCGATGTTCTGCGCGCGCGCGTCCAGTTCGGCGGCCGCCGCCGCGGTGGTCTCGAGGACGGGGGCGGCGTCGCGCAGGGCGGCGAGGTTGATGCGGGCGCCGTCGAGGATCAGCTGATCGGGGGAGACGGCCGAGCCGGCATCCACGGCAGGCACCAGAACATCCGATGTGAGGCCTGTCACAACGTCGCTCATCTGCTGGCTCGAGGCGAAGGGGCTGCCGAGCCAGGGGATCGCCGCGGCGATGTTCCACGGCAGCGAGTGGGTGGAGTCCTGGGCCTGCTTCGCGTACTTGTCGGCGTCGCCGGCGGTGCGCAGGGCCGTCTCGGTATCGCCAGCCAGCAGAGCCTCTTTGGAACTGGTGGCATAGTCCCGTGCCTGTTCGAGGCTCGACTTCGCCTGCAGCCCTTCGTAAGCCAGCCAGGTTCCGAGGCCAACGACGACGACCGCTCCTGCGGTGCAACCGATCGCGACGGTCCGGCGCTTGTGGCGCTCGGCGGCGATCTGCTCGTCGGTCTTGCGTCGGCGCACCTTGCGCCGCCGTGGTTCCGGCGAAAGTGACTCGTCGGTAACATCGTTCACGCGGTCAAACCCCCTTCGATTCCTCCGCGGCGACCATATCCGAGAAACCGGTCGGATGGTCGGTTCGAGTGGTGAGTAACGCTCAGGATCGTTAGGGTCGATGTATTCGACGGTGATGGATGCAGGGAGGCGTCCACAACGTCGTCGACCGAGGGTTCCCACTGCACGCCCTCGGTCCCGAGGGAAAACGAGGGGGTGCGGTGCCGTCTTTTGCCATGTCCACGAGTCAGCGTGGACTGTGGTTTGCTCAGCAGCTCACCCCGGACGTCCCGTTCACCATCGCCCAGTACCTGGACCTGCACGGCCCGCTCGACGCGGACCTGATCCGCGCGGCCTGCAACCGGGCCGCCCGCGAGGTCGAATCCGGCACGCTGTTCCTCGAGATGGTCGACGGCGAGCCGCGGCAACGGGTGATCCCCGACGTCGACGACTACCCCGGCTACCTGGACCTGCGCGGCGACGACGACCCCGAGGCCGAGGCGCGACGGTGGATGGACGAGACCTACACCCGTCCGCTCGACCCGCTGCGCGACCGGCTCATTGCCACCACGCTGATCCAGCTCGCCGACGATCACTTCTACCTCTTCACCTACATCCACCACCTCGCCCTCGACGGGCACGGCGGCATGGTGATGCTCGGCCGCAGCGCCGAGCTGTACACGGCGTGGGCGCGCGGGGAGGCGCCGGCTCCGCTCGCGGCGCTGAGCCTCGAGCAGATCGCCGAGCACGAGCTCGCCTACCTCGGCAGCACGCGGCAGGCCGTCGACCGCGAGCATTGGAGGCAGCGCCTGGTGGACCTGCCGCCGCCCGTCACGCTCGCCGCCGGTTCCGCCGCCCCCTCGATGCCGTGCCGACACGTCGGTGCGGCGCTCGGCGCCGAGGTGACCGACGCCGTCGCCGAGTTGGCCCGCGACGCCAACTCCACCGACGTCCCGATTGTCGTCGCCGCCTTCGCCGCCTACCTGGCCCGCATGACCGGCACCACGGACGTCGCGCTGAGCCTGCCGGTCTCGGCCCGCACTACCGCGCCGCTGCGCCGCTCGGCGGGCTCGATCTCGAACATCGTGCCGCTGCGGGTGGGCGTGGAGCCGGACGTGACCGTCGCCGAGTTGGTGCGGCGCGTGCAGGTGGAGCTGACCGGGGCGCTGCGGCACCAGCGGTACCGCTACGAGGACATGCTGCGCGACCTGCACGCTGTGGGCGATCACCGGGAGACCCGCAGCGCGTTCGGGCCCGTGGTGAACCTGATGATGTTCAACCCGGAGTACGCGTACGGCGACGTCTCCGGCGACTACAACCTGCTCTCCACCGGTCCGGTCGACGACCTGTCGGTGAACGTGTACGCCGGGATCGCCGGGCGCAGCACGCGGGTGGACTTCGAGGCCAACCCGCGCCTGTACGGCGATGAGACGCTCATCCGGCACCACCGCCGGTTCCTCGACTTCCTCGGCGCGTTCGCGCGGTCGGCCGACCACACGGTGGGCGACCTGCCGCTCGCGGCGCCCGGCGAACTCGCCGGCCTCGTCCCCGCGCGTGGCCCGCACGTCGAGGACGTACGCCTGCTGCCCGACGTGCTCACCGCGCACGCCGGCTCGGAGCGCGTCGCCGTGCGCGACGGCGCCGTCGCGCTGACCTACCGAGAACTGGACGAGCGTTCAACTGCGCTCGCGCGCAGGCTGATTGCGTGCGGCGCGGGACCCGACGACCGGGTCGCGGTGCTGCTGCCGCGCTCGGCCGGCTCGGTGGTCGCGCTGTGGGCCATCGCCAAGGCCGGCGCCGCCTACACCCCGATCGAGCCGGGCACCCCGGCGCTGCGGCTCGCCGAACTGCTGCGCGACGTGCCCGTCGCGGTGTGCGGCGACGACGTCGCCCTGCCCGACGGCGTGACCCGCGTGGATCCGGCGGGCGGCGAGGTGTCGCCGGCGCCGTTCGACGCGGGCGAACGGCTGCGTCCGCTGCACCCCGACCACCTCGCGTGGGTGATCCACACGTCCGGCTCCACGGGCACCCCCAAGGCCGTCGCCGTCGGCCACCGCGGTCTCGCCGGACTCGTCGCGACGCTGCGGGAGCGGTACCCGGCCGACGCCGCGTCGCGCGTGCTGCACCTGGCCGCCCCGAGTTTCGACGCGTCGCTGCAGGAACTGCTGCTGGCCTTCGACACCGGCGCCACCCTCGTGGTCTGCCCGCCCGACGTGGTCGGCGGACCGGACCTGGCCGCGCTGCTGCGCGAACAGGCCGTCACCCACGCGATCACCGCGCCCGCCGTCCTGGCCGTCACGCCCGAGGCCGACCTGCCGGCGCTGCGGATGCTCGACGCGGGCGGCGAGGCCCTGGCGGTCGACGTCGCCGACCGGTGGTCGCGCGGGCGCACGATGCTCAACGCCTACGGGCCCACCGAGACCACCGTCCTCGCCACGCTCAGCGAGCCGCTGCGGCCGGGTGGGGGAGTGCCCATCGGCGCACCCGTCCACGGCGTGACGGCCGTCGTGCTCGACGCGCGGCTGCATCCCGTGCCCGTCGGCGCGGTCGGCGAGCTGTACCTGGGTGGGCCGGCCGTCGCCCGCGGTTACCTCGGCGACCCGGCGCTGACCGCGGCCCGGTTCGTCGCGTCGCCGTTCGGCCGCGTGTACCGCACAGGAGACCTGGTGCGCTGGAGCCGTGCGCGTTTCTGGTCGTCGGAGCTACCAGAAACGCGCACGGGCGGCGGGGGCGTCCTGGAGTTCGTCGGGCGCGCCGACCGGCAGGTGAAGATCCGCGGCTATCGCATCGAACCCGGCGAGGTCGAGGCGGCGCTCACCGCCCTCGGCGACGTCGCGAGCGCGGCCGTCGTCGTCCACGGCGACACCCTCGCGGCCTACGTCGTCGGCGACGTCGAGCCCGACGACGTGCACGCCCGCCTCGCCGAGCGGCTGCCCGCCTACCTGCGGCCCGCGACGGTCACCGTGCTCGATGCGCTGCCGCTCACCCCGGGCGGCAAGATCGACCGTCGCGCCCTGCCCGCCCCCGCGGTGGACACGGCCACCGGCTCGCGGCCGCCGACCGGCCCGACCGAGACGCTCGTCGCGCAGCTGATGTGCGAGATCGTCGGCGTCGACCGGGTGGGGGCGGACGCGAACTTCTTCGCCCTCGGCGGGCATTCGCTCGGCGCGGCACAGCTCGCGGCGCGGCTCGGGGCCGCGCTCGGCCGCGACGTGCACCTGCGCGACGTGTTCGACCATCCCACCGTCGCCGGACTCGCCGCGGCCGTCGACGCCGGACCCGTCGCCGCGATGCCCGCGCCCACCCGCTCGGACGACGACACGCCCGCGCCGCTCGCCCCCGCCCAGCGACGGCTGTGGCTGCTCGCGCAGGGTGACACCGCCGCCTACCACCTGCCGTTCGCGCTGCACCTCGACGGCACCCTCGACGTGGCCGCGCTGCGCGCCGCGCTCGGCGACGTCCTCGACCGGCACGAGATCCTGCGCACCGTCTACACCGAACCCGTCCCGCGGCAACGGGTCCGGCCCGTGGCCGAGGTGCTGCCCGCGCTCGACGTCGAACCCGTCGACCCGGCCGACGTGGACGCCCTGATCGCCGAGTGGGCCGCCGCACCGTTCGACCTCGCCACCGGCATCCCGCTGCGGGTGCGGCTGCTGCGCGTGGGCCCGGACCGGCACGTGCTCGCCGTCGTCGCCCACCACATCGCCATGGACGGCGCGTCGTTCGTGCCGCTGACCCTGGACCTGGCCGCCGCCTACGCCGCCCGCGCCGCCGGGCACGGCCCGCGGTGGGAACCGTTGCCGCTGCGGTACTCCGACTACGCCCGCTGGCACCGCGCCCTGCTCGGCGACGCGGACGACCCGGACAGCCTCGCCGCCCGCGAACTCGCGCACTGGACCACCGCGCTCGCCGGGCTGGGCGAGGCGCCGACGCTGCCCACCGACCGTCCCCGCCCCGGCCGCCCCGGACCGGCCGAGTCGCTCGAATTCGCCGTCCCCGCCGCGCGGTTCGAGGCGCTGCGCCGCCTGGCCGCCGCGCACGACGCCACCGCGTTCATGGCGGTGCACGCCGCCGTCGCCGTGTGGCTGTCGGCGTGGACCGGGGGGCGCGACGTCGCCGTCGGCTCCGGCACGGCCGGCCGCGAGCACCCCGACCTCGAGCGTCTCGTCGGCATGTTCGTCGGCACGGTCGCGCTGCGGCTCGACGTGGACCCGGCCGCGTCGTTCACCGAGCTGCTCGCCGCCGCCCGTCGCGCGGACCTCGACGCCTACGCGCACGCGACGGTGCCGTTCGACCGCGTCGTCGACGCGCTCGGGTTCGCCCCGTTCCAGGTGATGCTCGCCTACGACAACCTCGCCGTACCCGACCTCGCGCTGCCCGGGCTGAGCGTGCGCGCCGAGGAGATCCCGTCCGGCCGCGCCCGGTTCGACGTGGAGATCGCGGTGCGCGAGCTGCCCGACGGCTCCCTGCACGGACGGGTGATCTACGACGGTGCCCTGTTCGAGCGCGCGACGGTCGCCGCCGCGGTGGCCCGCCTGCACGCGGTGCTCGACGCGGCCGTCGCCGCGCCGCAGGCACCCGTCGGCGATCTCGAGCTCGGCGCTCCCGAGGTCGTCCCGGCAGACCCCGGGCCGGTCGCGACGTTGCCGGAGCTGCTCGCCGCGCACCCGCTGCGGGTGAGCGCTCCGGGCGGCGCGCCGATCGAGTTGATCGCCGCCGCAACACCGTTGGCGCGGCACCTGATCGGGCGCGGTCTCGGCCCGGAGGATCGGGTGGCGATCCTGCTGCCCCGGTCGGTGGACTCGGTGCGCGTGGTGGCCGCCGTCGCGCTGACCGGGGCGGCGTTCGTGCCCGTCGACCCCGCGCAGCCCGCGGTGCGGATCGCCCGGATCCTCGCCGACGCCGGGGTGCGGCACGTCGTCGCCCGGCCCGGTACGTCGCTGCCCGACGGCGTCGACTTCGTCGACCCGGACGCCGGATCCGCACGGTCGGGTGAGATCACCGACGCCGACCGGACGCGGACGCTGCGGTCCGACCACGCCGCCTACCTCGTCTACACCTCCGGCTCGACCGGCGTGCCGAAGGGGGTCGTCGTCACCCACCGGGGGCTCGCGCCGCTCGTCGGGGCGCTGCGCAGCCGGATGGACCTCGACCCGCAGGCGCGGGTGCTGCACGCCGCGTCGCCCACGTTCGACGCGTCGGTGCTCGAATACCTCATGGCGGCCGCGGTCGGTGGCACGCTCGTCGTCGCGCCGCCGGACGTGTACGGCGGCGAGGACCTGCTGGAACTGCTGCGCGCCGAGCGCATCACGCACTGGTTCTCCACCCCGGCCGTGCCTGCGCAACTGGACCCCGCGGGCCTGGACGCGCTGCGCGTGCTCGCCGTCGGCGGCGAGGCGTGGCCGGCCGAGACCGCGGCCCGGTGGGCGCCCGGCCGGACCATGCTCAACGTGTACGGGCCCACCGAGACCACCGTGCTCGCCACCGCCAGCGCGCCGCTCGTGCCGGGGGAGCGGCTGACCATCGGCACCGGCCTCGACGGCGTCACCGCGCTCGTGCTCGGCCCGCGGCTGCGGCCCGTGCCCGTCGGCGTGGTCGGCGAGCTGTACCTCGCCGGGCCGGGCCTGGCCCGCGGCTACCTCGGAATGCCGAGCCTGACCGCGAGCCGCTTCGTCGCGTCCCCGTTCGGCGGCGGTCGCATGTACCGCACGGGCGACCTGGTGCGCTGGAGCGGTGTGCCCTTTGGGCGGCCGGAGCAGCCCAAAGGACACACCGGCGGCGGAGCCGCCCTCGAGTTCGTCGGGCGGGTCGACCATCAGGTCAAGCTCCGCGGGTTCCGCATCGAACTCGGCGAGATCGACGCCACCCTCACCGGGCATCCCGCGGTCGCCGCCGCCGTCACCGTCGTGCGGGGCGAGGCGCTCGTCGCGTACGTACACGGTCCCGACCCCGCCCGCCTCGACCCGGCCGAGCTGCGGGAGTTCGTCGCCGCGCGGCTGCCGCGGCACATGGTGCCCGCCACGGTCACCGTCCTCGACGCGCTGCCGCTCACGAGCACCGGCAAGGTCGACCGCGCCGCGCTGCCCGAACCCACCGCGGACCCGGACCGCCCGAGCACCGGATATCGCAGCGCCGCCGAGGAACTCGTCGCCGGTGTCGTCGCCGCCCTGCTCGACGTGCCCGCCGTCGCCGCCGCCGACGACTTCTTCGCGCTCGGCGGCAACTCGCTGCTCGCCACCCAGCTCGCCGCGCGCCTCGGCGCGGTCGCCGGCCACCGCGTCGGCGTGCGGGAGATCTTCGAACACCCCACCGTCGCCGGCCTCGCCGTCGCCGTGTCCGATCCGATTGCCGGCGAACGCCTTCCGCTGCTGCCGACCGACGACACCGGTCCGGTGCCGCTCGCGCCGGCGCAGCAGCGGATGTGGCTCGCCAACCGGCTCGACGTCGCCGACGCCGCCCCCGGCGACCACGTCGCGTTCGCCGTCGACCTCGCCGCCGGCACCGACCTCGATGCCCTCGCGGTCGCCGCCGCGGACGTGATCGCCCGGCACGCCGTGCTGCGCACCGTCCACCCCGACGGCCCGGACGGGCCGACGCAGCGGGTGCTGCCCGGCATCGCCCTCGACCTCGCGCCACACGCGACACCCGCCGACCTCGACGACGCCCTCACCGAATTTGCCTGCGCCGGTTTCCATCTCACCGTCGACCCGCCGCTGCGCACCCGCCTCTACCGCACCGGCGCCGGCTACACCCTCGCGGTGGTGCTGCACCACATCGCCGTCGACGGGCTCTCGCTGCTGCCGCTCGGCCGCGACCTCGCGCTCGCCTACGCCGCCCGGCGCGACGGGCGCACCCCGGCGTGGCCGCCGCTGCCCGTCACCTACCGCGACTACGCCCGCTGGCAGCACACCCTGCTCGGCGACCCGGCCGATCCCGACAGCCTCGCCGCCCGCCAGCTCGCGCACTGGACCCGCACCCTCGCCGGCGCCCCGCCGCTGCTGGCCCTGCCCACCGACCGTCCGCGCGGCGACGGTGACGGCGCTGCCGGGCGCGTGCGCTTCTCGGTGCCCGCCGAACTGCACGCCGCCGTCGACAAGCTGGCCCGCGCCCACGACGCGACGACGTTCATGGTCGTGCACGCCGCGCTCGCCGTGCTGCTCGCGACCCTGGCCGCCGCCGAGGACGTCACCGTCGGCACCCCCGTCTCCGGGCGGGTCGACCCGATGCTCGACGACGTGGCCGGCATGTTCGTCGGCACCGTCGCGCTGCGGCTGCCCGTGCCGGCCCGCGCGACGTTCGCCGAGCTGCTCGCCGACACCCGCCGCGTCGACCTCGACGCGTTCGCGCACGCCGACGTGCCGTTCGACCGGGTCGTCGACGCCCTCGGCGCCTCCGCGTCGCGGCACCACCCGGTCTTCCAGGTGATGCTCGCCTACGAGAGCTTCGCGCTGGAGGGCCTCGACGTGCCCGGCGTGACCGGGGTGCGCGAGATATCCACCGGCACGGCCCGATTCGACCTCGAGGTCACCGTCCGCGAGACCCGCTCCGACGCCGGCACCCCCACCGGGCTCGACGGGGTGCTCACCTACGACCGCGGCCTGTTCGACCACGACACCGTCGCCGCGTGGGCGCCGTTCCTGCTGCGCATCCTCGACGTGGTCACCGCCGACCCGGCCGTCGCCGTCGGCGGCATCGACCTGCTCGGCCCCGACGACGACGCGTCCGCACCCCGGCCGGCCCCCGACACGGCCACGCTGCCCGCGCTGGTCGCCGAGCAGGCACGCCGCCGCCCCGACGCGGTCGCGCTCACCCACGGCGCCGACACCCTGACCTACGCCCAGCTGCACGCCCGCTCCGGGGCGCTCGCCGAAATGCTCGCCGAGCGCGGGCTCGGCGTCGAGGACGTCGTCGCCGTCGCGCTGCCCCGCTCGCTCGACCTGGTGGTGGCGATCCTCGCCGTCGCCCGCGCCGGCGCCGTGTACCTGCCGCTGGACGTCACCCACCCGCCGGCGCGGCTGCGCGCCCTGCTCGACGACGCCGCCCCCGCCGCGGTGCTGTGCGACACCGGGTTCGCGGTCGACACGGATGTGGCTCTCCTGCACGTCGATGCGCCCGAGGTTCGGCAACGCCTGGACGCCGGCGCCGCGTTCGACGCGGCCGTGCCCGCCGGTGCCGGCGCGTACCTGATCTACACCTCCGGCTCCACCGGCACCCCCAAGGGCGTGCTCGTCGGGCACGAGGCCGCCGCGGCGGTGTTCGCCGCCACCGGCGACGTCGGGTTCGGCCCGCGCGACGTGTGGACCCTGTTCCACTCCCCGGCGTTCGACTTCTCCGTGTGGGAGATGTGGGGGGCGCTGACCACCGGCGGGCGGCTCGTCGTCGTCGACCACTACACCGCCCGCGACCCCGGGGCGTTCGCCGCGCTGCTCGACGGCGAGGGCGTCACCGTCCTCAACCAGACGCCCACCGCGTTCGGCCAGCTCGCCACCGTCGACACCGCGCTGCCCACGCTGCGGCTGCTGATCCTCGGCGGCGAAGCCCTCGACCCCGGGCGGGTCCGGCCGTGGCTCGCGGACCGGCCGCACGTGCGCGCGGTGAACATGTTCGGCATCACCGAGACCACCGTGCACGTCACCCGCGGCCCCGCCGCCGAGCCCGGCGTCGGGCGGCCGCTGCCCGGGCTCGACGTGCAGATCCTGGACCGGTCGCTGCGCCGCACCCCGCCCGGCACCGTCGGTGAACTCTACGTCGCCGGAGGCCAACTCGCCCGCGGCTACCGCGGCCGCCCCGGCCTGACCGCCACCCGGTTCGTCGCCGCGCCCGGCGGCGCCCGCCGCTACCGGACCGGCGACCTCGGCCGCCGCGGCCGCGACGGGGTGCTGCACCACCGGGGCCGCGCCGACGACCAGCTCGAGCTGCGCGGCTACCGCATCGAACCCGGCGAGATCGAGGCCACCCTGCTGCGCTGCGACGGCGTCACCCAGGCGGTGGTGGTGCTGCGCGACGACCGGCTCGTCGCCTACCTCGTCGGCGGCTCACCCACCGGGGCGCTGCGCGAGCTTCGCCGCACCCTGCCCGACTACCTCGTGCCCGCCGCCGCCGTCGCGCTGGATGCGCTGCCGCGCACCGCCAACGGCAAGCTCGACCGCGCGGCCCTGCCCGCACCCGCCGTCGCCCCCACCGGCGGCCTCGCCCCGCACGGGCCGCTCGAGGAACTCGTCGCCGAGGTGTACCGGGAACTGCTCGGCGCCGGGCCCGTCGGCGCCGGCGACGACTTCTTCGCGCTCGGCGGCAACTCGCTGCTCGCGACCCGCCTCGCCGGGCGCCTCGCCGACATCGCCGACGTCGACGTCACCGTCCGCGACGTGTTCGACGCCGCCACCGTCGCCGGCCTCGCCGCGCTCCTCGCCGCTCGCGCCGGCACCGGCCGTCGCCGTGCCCCGCTCGTCGCGGCCGGCGACGACACCCCGGCGCCGCTGTCGCCGGCGCAGCAGCGGCTGTGGTTCGTCAACCGGCTCGACCCCGGATCCGGCAGCTACAACCTGCCGTTCGCGGTGCGGCTCGACGGCCGGCTCGACGTCGCGGCGCTCACCGCCGCCGTCGCCGACGTCCTCGACCGGCACCGCACCCTGCGCACCGTGTACCCCGACGCCACCGCGCAGGTGGTGCGGCCCGTCGCGCGGCCCGGACTCGAGCCCGTCGCCGTGCCCGCCGAGGGGCTCGACGAGTTCGTCCGCGAATTCGCCGCCCCCGGCTTCGATCTCACCCGCGAGACGCCGGTGCGGATGCGGCTGTACCGGCTCGCGCCGCGGCGGCACGTGCTCGCGGTGGTGGTGCACCACATCGCCGCCGACGAATGGTCGCTCACCCCGCTGCTGCGCGACATCGTCGACGCCTACACCGCCCGGCGCGCCGGGCAGGCGCCGCGGTGGGCGCCGCTGCCGGTGCAGTACACCGACTTCAGCCGCTGGCAGCGCGCCGGCGCCGACGGCCAGCTCGCGCACTGGACGACCGTGCTCGCCGGCCTGCCCGACGAGGTGACCCTGCCCGGCGACCGGCCGCGGCCCGCGCGCCCGACCGGCCGCGGTGCCACCCACCGGGTGGCGGTGGATCCCGTCGTCGCCGAAGGTGTTTCGCGGCTCGCGCGGGACGGTCGCGCGACGACGTTCATGGTGCTGCACGCGGCGCTGGCCGTGCTGCTGGCCCGGCACGGCGCCGGCGACGACATCGCCGTCGGCACCGTCGTCGCCGGGCGCGGCGACCCGCAGCTCGACGCCCTCGTCGGCATGTTCGCCGGCACCCTCGTCCTGCGCACCCCCGTCGACCCGGACGCCACCTTCGCCGACCTGCTCGCCGAGGTCCACGCCCGCGACCTCGCCGCCTACACCCACCCCGACGCGCCGTTCGAGACCCTCGTCGAACGCCTCAACCCCGCCCGCAACCCGGCCCGGCACCCGCTGTTCCAGGTCGCCCTGTCGCTGCGCCGCCCCACCGTCGACGCGTTCGAGCTGCCCGGCCTGACCGCGCGGGTGCTGCCGGTGGCCGACGAGCACGCCAACTTCGACGTCCAGCTCGTCGTCACCGAGACCGGCCCCGGCGTCGACCTCGAATTCGCCTACGCCACCGACCTGTACGACGCGGGCACCGTCGCCGCGTTCGCCGACCGGTACGTCGCGATCCTGCGGGCCGCCGTCGCCGACCCGGCCGTGCGGATCGGCGACATCGACCTGTTCACCGAGCGGGAACGCGCCGCGCTCGTCCCCGCCGCCGGCCCCGAGCCGGCCCCGGCGCGGACGCTGTGGCAGTGGTTGGCCGCCGGCGCCGCCCGCGGCGGCGACGGTGTGGCCGTGCGCGACGGCGACACCGAACTGACCTACCCGCAGCTGCTCGCGCGCGTCGACGCGCTCGCCGCCCGGCTGCACGCCGCCGGCGCCCGGCCCGGCACGGCCGTCGCGTGCGCGCTGCCCCGCTCGCTCGACTCCGTCGTCGCGGTGTGGGGCATCGCCCGGCTCGGAGCCGCCCCGATGCTCGTCGACCCCGCCCAGCCCGCCGCGCGGCTCGCCGCGATGCTCGGCGACGCGACCGTCGGCGTCACCGGCGCCGCGCACCGCGGGTCGCTGCCCGCCACCGTGACCTGGCTCGATGTCGCCGGCTCCCACGGTGCCGGCTCCCACGGTGGCGGCTTTCACGGTGACGGTGTCGAGGTGGCCGACCCGGGCGCCGGCGCGCCCGCCTACCTGGTGTTCACCTCCGGAACCAGCGGAAACCCCAAGGGCGTCACCATCACCCACCGGGGGGTGAGCGCCCTCGCCGAGGACCTCGCCGAGCGGTTCGCCGCCGCGCCCGGCGACCGGATGCTGCACGTCGCGTCGCCGAGCTTCGACGCGGCGATGCTCGAGCTGCTCGTCGCGGGCACCGCCGGCGCGACCCTCGTCGTCGCCGGGCCCGACGCGTACGGCGGCGACGCCCTCGCCGACCTGCTCGCCGGCGAGCACATCACGCACGCGTGCGTCACCCCGTCGGCGCTGGCGACCGTGCCGCCGCGGGCGCTGCCCGACCTGCGGGTGCTCATGCTGGGCGGCGAGGCCGTGAGCGACGAGCTCGTCGCCCGGTGGGGCGCGGGCCGTCGCCTCTACAACGGCTACGGCCCCGCCGAGGCCACCGTCTTCGCCACCTGTTCGCCGCCGCTGGTGCCCGGCGCGGACGTCGTGATCGGCACCCCCGTGCGCGGGGTCCAGGCCGTCGTGCTCGACGAACGGCTGCGGCCCGTGCCCACCGGCGTGGCCGGGGAGCTGTACCTGGCGGGGGAGCGGCTCGCCGACGGGTACCGCGACGACCCGGGCCGCACCGCGACGCGGTTCGTCGCCGCCGACGGCGGTCGTCGCCGGTACCGCACGGGCGACCTGGCCCGCTGGGCCGGTGTGTCCTTTGGGTGGCCGGAGCAGCCCAAAGGACACACCGGCGGCGGGGTCGCGTTGCGGTTCGTGGGGCGCAGCGACGATCAGGTCAAGCTGCGGGGCGTGCGCATCGAACCGGGCGAGGTCGACGCCGCGCTGCGGACCGTGCCCGGCGTCGAACAGGCCGCGACCGTCGTGCGCGACGGGGCGCTCGTCTCCTACGTCGTGCCCGCCGGCGTCGACGCCGAGGACGCGCGCGGGCGGCTGCGGCAGAGCCTGCCCGCCCACCTCGTGCCCGTCGCCGTCGTGCCGCTCGACGCGGTGCCGCGCACCGCGCACGGCAAGCTCGACGTCGCGCGGCTGCCCGCCCCCGACCTCGGCGGGCGCGACGAGCCCGGCACCGGGACCGAGACGCTCGTCGCGCGGGTCTACGGCGAACTGCTCGACTCCCCGGTCGGCAGGACCGACGACTTCTTCGCCGTCGGCGGCAACTCGCTGCTCGCGACCGTGCTCGTCGGCCGGCTGCGCGAGGAGACCGGCGTCGCCGTGCCGCTGCGGCTGATCTTCGAGCACCCCACCGTCGAGGGGCTCGCCGCCGCGCTCGACGCCGGCGGACTCGACGTCGAGGCCGGGCCGGTGCCCGTCCACCCGCGCCCCGCCCGGATCCCGCTCAGCCGGGCGCAACGTCGCCTGTGGGGGCTCAGCCGCCTCGACCCCGACGCCTACCTGCTGCGCGCCGACGTGCGCCTGACTGGCCCGCTCGACGTGCCCGCCCTCGAGGCCGCGCTCGGCGACGTCGTGGCGCGGCACGAGATCCTGCGCACCCGCATCGTCGTCGACGAGCAGGGTCCGCATCAGGTCCTGGCGGACCGTGGTGTCCATTGGGACCTCGAGGGGACCGAAAGGACGCCACGGCGCCTGCGCCTGACCGTGGACCACGCCGCGGCGGACGGGCCGTCGCTCGCGCCGCTGCTGCGCGACCTCGCCGTCGCGTACGCCGCCCGCGCGGCCGGGCAGGCGCCGCGGTGGGAGCCGCTGCCGCTGCAGTACGCCGACTACGCGCTGTGGGAACAGGCGCGCGGGATCCCGGAGGCGGACGCCGCGCACTGGCGGCGGGCCCTCGACGGGCTCGACCCGGTCGAATTACCCACGCAGGCAGGGTATTCAGAGACGGAGTCGTCGGAGCAGGAGGCCGGGACCGTCGCGTTCGAGGTGCCCGCCGACGTGCGCGCCGGGATCGCAGAGCTCGCGCGGGCCCACGGCGCCACCGAGTTCATGGTGCTGCACGCCGCGCTGTCGGTGCTGCTCGCCCGCGTCGGCGCCGGACACGACGTCGCCGTCGCCGCCGTGGTCTCCGCCCGCCGCTGGGCGCAGGTCGAGGACCTCGTCGGCCCGTTCCTCGAGACCCTCGTGCTGCGCGCCCGCGTGGAACCCGACATGCCGTTCGCCGGGCTCCTCGCGCAGGTCCGCGACTTCGACGTCGCCGCCCTCGACCACGCCGGGGTGCCCTACGAGCAGATCCTCGCCGGCCTGCCCGGCCGCGCCCCGCAGGTCGCGCTCGCCCTGCAGGACTTCACCCTCGCCCCCACCCGGATCGGGGACCTCACCGTCGAGGCCGAGGAGATCGTCCGCGGCGCACCGAAATTCGACCTGCAGTTCGCGTTCGCGCCCGCCGCGGACGGCTACGCCGGCACCCTCGTGCACGACGCGTCGCGGTTCGCCGGACCCACCGCGCGGCGGCTCGCGGACCGGTTCGTCGCCGTCCTGCGGCACCTTGTCGCCGCGCCCGGCACCACCGTCGGGGACCTGCCCGTCGACCGTCCCGCCGCGCCGCTGACCGGCGCCGCCCCCGCCCCGGCCCGACCCCTGCCGGACCTGCTGCGCGCCACCGCCGCCGCGCACCCCGACCGGGAAGCCCTGCGCGAGGGCGACACCGCGCTGACCTACCGCGAACTCGACGCCCGCTCCGACGCGCTCGCCGACGAACTGCGCGCCGCCGGCGCCGGGCCCGGCACCGTCGTGCCCATCGACCGGCCCCGCGGCCTCGAGTACGTGCTGCGGCTGTGGGCGATCACCAAGACCGGCGCCGCGTTCACCGGCGCCCCCGACGCGGCCGGCCCGGCGCCGGCGAACGTCGCGTACGTCGTGTCGACCTCGGGCTCGACCGGGGCGCCCAAGCGCGTCGCCGTCACCCACGCCGGCCTTGCCCCGCTCGCCGCCGAGGCCGCCCGCCGCTACCGCGTCGGACCCGGCGACCGCGTGCTGCAGGGCTACCATCCGGCGTTCGACGCGGCCCTGCTCGAGATCCTGCTCGCCCACACCACCGGCGCGACCCTCGTCGTCGCCCCGCCGGAGGTGTACGCGGGGGAGGACCTGCAGCGGCTGCTGCGCGCGCAGCGCATCACCCACTACCTGTCCACCCCCACGGTGCTCGGCACCCTCGACCCGCACGAGCTGCCCGGCCTGCGGGTCGTCGCGTCCGGCGGCGAAACCCTGCCGCCCGCGCTCGCCGCCCGCTGGACCGACGGCCGGCACATGCTCGACGCGTACGGGCCCACCGAGGCCACCATCGTCGCGACCCTCACCGACGTCGACGGCCGCGGCGGCATCGGCCGGCCCGTCCCCGGCACCGTCGCACACGTCCTCGACGCCCGCCTGCGCCCGGTGCCCGACGACGCCGTCGGCGAGCTGTACCTGGCCGGGGAATCCGTCGCGCTCGGCTACCTCGGCGCCCCCGCGCTCACCGCGCAGCGGTTCGTCGCCGCCCCCGGCGGCACCCGCCGCTACCGCACCGGCGACCTGGTGCACCGCCGTCCCGACGGCACCCTCGCCTTCCGGGGCCGCACCGACCGGCAGCTCAAGGTCCGCGGCGTGCGCATCGAACCCGGGGAACTCGAGGCCGCCCTGCTCGCGCAGCCCGGCATCCGGCACGTCGTCGCGCTGGCCGCGGGCGGTGCGCTCGTCGCCTTCGCCGCCGCCGATCCGGGTGTCGAGCCGAGCCGCGTGCTCGCCGGGCTCGCCGACGTGGTGCCGCCGCACCGCATGCCGACGCGGCTGCGGTTGCTGCCGGAACTGCCCACCACCGTCAACGGCAAACTCGACACCGCAGCCCTGCGCGAAGTCGACACCGCAGCCCTGCGCGACCTCGACACCGCCGGGGATGCGCCCGCCGACGACCGGCCGCTCACCGACGTCGAGGACCTCGTCGTCACCGTCGCCGAGAGCGTGCTCGGCTCCCGGCCCGACATCCACGCCGGGTTCTTCGCCGCCGGCGGTGACTCGCTGTCCGCCGTCGTCCTCGCCGCCCGCCTCGCCGACGCCTTCGGCACCGACGTGCCCGCCCGCGCCGTGCTGCAGGCACCGACCCTCGCGGCACTCGCCGCCCACATCCGCGACGGCGACCGCACTCGGATCCCGTTGCGCCGCTATGACGACGACGCCCCCACCCCGCTCGCGCCCGCGCAGCAGCGACTGTGGCTGCTCGGCCGCGCCGAGCCCGGCAGCGCCGCCTACACCGTGCCCGTCGCGCTGCACCTGACCGGCGACCTCGACACCGCCGCGCTGGCCGCGGCCGTCGCCGACGTCGCCGCCCGGCACGAGATCCTGCGCACCGCCTACCCCGACGGCGTCGCGGCCGAGGTCGATCCGCCTGTGCTCGAAGCGGTTCCGGGCACCGACCCGGCCGCCGCCGTCGCCGAGGTGATCACCGCGCCGTTCGACCTCACCGCCGACGCGCCGCTGCGGATCCGGCTGATCGAACTCGGCGCCCACGAATGGGTGCTCGCCGCCGCGGTCCACCACATCGCGTTCGACGGCGGCTCCGTCGCGCCGCTGCTGACCGACCTGCAGCACGCCTACGCCGCCCGCCTCGCCGGGGCGGAACCGATCTGGTGGCCGCTGCCCGTGCGCTACCGCGACTACGCCCGCTGGCAACGCGACCTGCTCGGCGACCCCGCGGACCCGGACAGCCTCGCCGCCCGCCAACTCGACCACTGGGCAACGACTCTCGCGGGCCTGCCCGACACGCCGCTGCCGCTGCCCACCGACCGGCCCCGGCCCGCGCGGCCCAGCCACCGCGGCGGCGCCGTCACCGCCCACCTCGACGCCGGCACCCACCGCCGCGTCCGCGACGTCGCGCGGGCCCACGACGCGACCGGCTTCATGGTGCTGCACGCGGCGCTCGCCGCGCTGCTCGCCCGCCGCAGCGGCCGCGCCGACATCGCCGTCGGCACCGCCGTCGCCGGGCGCGCCGACCCGCGCCTGCACGCCCTCGTCGGCATGTTCGTCGGCACCCTCACCCTGCGCACGACCGTCGCCGGGGACGAGCCGTTCGGGGACCTGCTGCGCCGCATCCGCACCACCGACCTCGACGCCCTCGCGCACGCGGACGTCCCGTTCGACCGGGTCGTCGCGCGGGTCGCGCCGGCCCGCGGCACCCACCATCCGCTGTTCCAGGTGCTGCTCGCCCACCGCACGGTGCCCGCGGGGGAGGACCTGCCTCAGTTGCCCGGCCTGCGCGTGCGCGAATTCGACGCCGGCACCCCGGCCGCGCAGTTCGACCTCACCTGGGACGTCACCGAACGCGACGGCGACGGCGGCATCGACGTGCGCCTCGTGTACGCCACCGACCTGTTCGACCCCGCCACCGCCGGCGCGCTGCTCGACGACTACGTCGCGCTGCTCGGCGCCGCGCTCGCCGACCCCGGCACCGCCGTCGGCGACCTCGCCGCCTCCGCGCCGGCGCCGTTGTCCGCGCCCGCCGCGGCGCCGCGCACGCTGCCGCAGCTCCTGGCCGCCACCGCCCGCACCCACCCCGGCGCCATCGCCGTGCGGGCCGGGGCCGTCGCCTGGACCTACGCCGGGCTCGCCGCCCGCGCCGACGTCGTCGCCGGGGAACTGCGCGCGCGCGGCGTGACCCGCGGCGACGTGGTCGCCGTGGCCGTGCCGCGCGGGGAATGCTGGCCGCTCGCGGTGTGGGCCGTCGTCCGGACCGGCGCGGCGTGGGTGTCCGTCGACCCGGCGCAGCCGCCCGCCCGCGTCGAGACCGTGCTGCGCGACAGCGGCGCCACCGTCGGGTTGACCGTGGCAGGTGCCGAACCGGTGGGGGAGGGCATCGACTGGGTTGACCTGACCGGCGAGTGGGAGGCGCGGGAAATCCCTGCGCCGCAACCGCATCCGGACGACACCGCGGCGGAGCCGCATCCGGACGACACCGCGTATCTGATCTACACGTCCGGGAGCACCGGCACCCCCAAGGGTGTCGCCGTGCCGCACCGCGGCCTGACCGCCGTCGTCGACGCGCAGCGGCACGTCCTCGGCGTCGCGCCGGGCAGCCGGGTGCTGCACGCGGCGTCGCACACCTTCGACGCGTCGGTGTTCGAACTGCTCGCCGCCCACGCGCACGGCGCGACCCTCGTCGTCGCCCCCGACCACGTCTATGCCGGCGCGGCGCTGCAGCGGCTGATCGTCGACGAGCAGGTCACCCACGTGGTCGCCACCCCCACCGTGCTGGCCACCGTCGACCCGGACGCGCTGGGGCGCCCGGTCACCGTCCTGTCCGAGGGCGAGGCGCTCACCGCGCCCGTCGTCGAACGCTGGCGGCGGCACCGCCTGCTCAACGGGTACGGGCCCACCGAGTTCACGATCGCCGTGTCGTTCGGCGGGCCGTTCGACCCCGGCGCCCGGCCCACCGTCGGCGCCCCCGTCGCCGGCGCCACCGCCCACATCCTCGACGCGCGCCTGCACCCCGTCCCGGCCGGGGTGATCGGTGAGCTGTACGTGACCGGGGCGGGCCTGGCCCGCGGCTACCAGGGCCGAAGCGGGCTCACCGCAACCAGATTCGTCGCCGACCCGCACGGCGAGCCGGGTGCGCGCCTGTACCGCACCGGCGACCTCGCGCGCGTCACCGCCGACGGCGAGCTCGACGTCCTCGGCCGTGTCGACGAGCAGATCCAGCTGCACGGCATCCGCGTCGAACCCGCCGAGATCGACGCGGTGCTCACCGCCGCCGACGGCGTCGAGGCCGCCGTCACCGTCGCCGTGCCCGGCCCCGCGGGCGAAACCGTCCTCGCCTCCTACGCGCAGGGCAGCGCCGACGCCGCCGCGCTGCGCACCCGCGTGGCCGCGCACCTGCCGCGCGCGCTGCGGCCCGCCGCGATCACCGTCGTCGACGCGCTGCCGCTGCTGCCGTCCGGCAAGGTCGACCGCGCCGCGCTGCCCCGGCCCGACTTCGCCTCGCCCGCAGACGGATTCGTGCCGCCCGACGGGGCGACGGCCGAGACGGTCGCCGCCGTGTTCGCCCGGCACCTCGGCCGGCCCCCCGGATCGGTGTCCGCCGACCTCGGGTTCTTCGACCTCGGCGGCACGTCGCTCGGGGCCGTCGCCGTCGCCGCCGACCTGCGTGCCGAACTCGACCGCGACGTCCCGCTCGACTGGCTGCTCACCGCACCCACCGTCGCCGACCTCGCCGACCGGATCGACCACGGCGGCGACGACACCGACCCGCTCGCCACGCTGGTGCCGCTCGCGGGGCGCCCCGGCGGCACCCCGCTGTTCTGCGTCCACCCGATCAGCGGAATGTCGTGGTGCTACACGGGACTCGCGCCGCACCTGCCCGGAGTCGCGCTGTACGGGCTGCAGGCCACCCGGCTCGAGCCGCTGCCGCGCACCGTCGCCGAGTTCGCCGCCCGCTACCTCGACCGGATCCGCACCGTCCAGCCCGAAGGCCCCTACCACCTGCTGGGCTGGTCCCTCGGCGGCACCATCGCGCACGAGATGGCCGTGCAACTGCACGAGGCGGGGCAGCAGGTGGCGTCGCTGATCCTGCTCGACACGCTCACCCCCGACACCCTCCCCGACGTCGCGGCCCTGCCGGACGAACCCGTCGTCGAACTCGAGGTGCCCGGCCTGCCGCCGACGTTCGTCGCCGAGATCCGGGAGCGGGCTCTGGCCGCGGGCGCCGCGCTGGAGGAGGCCGTCGCCGCGCACACCCCCCGCGTCCTCGACGGCGACGCGCTGCTGTTCCGGGCCCGGCCCGGCGGGCAGACCGGACCCGACCTCGCGGCGAGCTGGCGGCGCCACGTCCGCCGCGTCGCCGAGCACGACGTGCCCTACCCGCACTCCGACCTGACCACCCCCGGCGCGCTGGCCCTGATCGGCCCCACGCTCGCCCGGCACCTGACCGAACGACAGATTTCCGCGCCCGTAGGGTGCACCGACAGTGTCACAGCAACGAGGGAGACACCGTAATGGAAGTACACGACTACCTACGCATCCTGCAGGCGCGATGGAAGATCGTCGCCGTGACGACCGTGGTGGCGGTACTCGGTGCGCTCGGAGCCTCCCTGCTCACCACCCCGATCTACCAGGCGAGCACCCGGCTGTTCGTCTCCACCTCCTCCGGGGCCTCGGTCAACGAGATCTACCAGGGCAACCTGTTCTCGCAGCAGCGCGTCGCCTCCTACACCAAGTTGCTCACCGGCACCACGCTGGCGCAGCGCACCCTCGACCGGCTCGGCCTGTCCGACGTCACGCCGTCGCAGCTCGCCGGAAAGGTCACCGCATCGTCCGCCCCGGACACCGTCCTCGTCGACGTCAAGGTCGACGACGAGTCGCCGGAGCGGGCCCGGGACCTCGCGAACGCCCTCTCCGACGAGTTCGTCGTCATGGCGCGCGAGCTCGAGACCCCCGAGAACGGCGGTGAGCCCACCGCGCGAGTCGTCGTCGAGCAGCACGCCGACACCCCGGTGACCCCGGTGTCGCCGAAGACGAAGCGCAACCTCGCGCTCGGCCTCGCCGTCGGCGTGCTCCTCGGCATCGCCCTCGCGGTGCTGCGCGACCGGCTCGACAACACCGTCAAGGACCGCAAGACGGTCGAGGAGCTCGCCGGGACGGGCCTGGTGGGCACCATCCCCCTCGACAAGGAGCGGCAGGAGCACGCGGCGATCGACTTCCAGGAGTCGAACTCCGGCAGCGCGGAGGCGTACCGGGAGATGCGCACCAACCTCAAGTTCCTCGACGTCGACAACCCGCCGCGCGTCATCGTCGTCACCAGCGCCCTGCCGGCCGAGGGCAAGACCACCACGGCCATCAACACCGCGCTGGTGCTCGCGGAGGCCGGCCATTCCGTGGTGCTCGTCGAGGGTGACCTGCGCCGGCCGCGGGTGTCGAAGTACCTCGGGGTCGTCGGCGACGTCGGGTTCAGCACCGTGCTGTCGGGCCAGGCCGGTCTGGAGGACGTGCTGCAGCCCAGCCAGTACGAGGGCCTGTGGGTGCTGGCCTCCGGGGCGCTGCCGCCCAACCCCAGCGAGCTGCTCGGCTCCGAAACCGCCAAGCACGTCATCGACCACCTGCGGGCGCGCTTCGAGTACGTGATCATCGACGGCTCGCCGGTCCTGCCCGTCACCGACTCGGTCGTGCTCGCCGCGGCCACCGACGGCGCGCTGCTCATCGCTCGCCACGGCAAGACCACCCGGGAGCAGCTCAGCCGCGCGGTCGGCAACCTGGGCAGCGCCGGCGCGCACCTGCTCGGCACCATCATCACGATGACGCCGAACAAGGGCCGCGGCGCCTACGAGTACCGGTACTACTACGAGTCCGACGAGTCGGCGAAGAAGGCCACGGCCGCTGCGTCGGCGCCCGCGCAGCCGGGGCCTGTTGCACAGACCACCGGCGGACGCCGCTACCGCGAGGAGCAGAACCGGCCGGAACCGTACCGGCCGGAGCAGCCGCACCGGGGCGGGCCGGACCACGACGACGCGCAGCCGGGACAGCACTACCGGGCCCCGCAGGCGTACACCGCCGATCCCGCCTACCGCGAGCAGGCGGTGCCGACGGCGGTGTCGCGGCCCGTCGCGCCGTCGCCCATGCAGGGCCCGCGCAACGGGTCAGTCGTGGATCCGGGCGAGCAGCGGTAGCAGCAGATCGGCGATCTCGGTCCCGACGGCGACGAACGTGTCCTCGTCCAGACCGATCGGATCGGTGACGTCCTCCGGTCCGGGCGCGGGGAACTGCGCCCGGGCGGTGGCGAGCTCGGCGACGGTCTCGGCGCCGCTGAGCTGCTGCAGCCGCGCGGCCTCGCGCAGCGTGAACGTCCGCTTGAGCATCCGCGGCGCCGCCTGCAGCACGGCCCCCCGATGCGACTCGGCCATCGTGATCACCAGGTCGGCGTCCTGGGCGATGTGCGGCGACAGGCGCCGGGCGACGAAACCGTCGGGCTCGCCGCCGAGCTGGCGCAGCACGAGCGCGGCCGTCGGCTCCATGGGCCGCCCGACCATGCCGCGGGTGCCGGCGCTGTGCGCGGACAACTCACTCCGGCCGGTTTCCGTCGCGTATGCGGTGGTCAACAGCTCGGCGGTGGGCGATCGGCAGATGTTCCCGGTACAGACGTACAGAACCCGCATCGCTCGATCCTAGGCAGCACACGGGTCGCTCGTCCGGTTGTGACGGCGTGTGTCCGATTCGCCGGGTGGGCGTGTCCGGACCGTTCGGTAGCATCGGGCGGTCGGGATGCGCCGGGGGTGGATGTGCGGCGCAAAACACAATCAGAAGGCGGCTGATGAGTTCGGTTCTCGGGGTGACCGCAGGGACGAGTGCCGTCCGGATCGTTCGTCCGATCGATCCGGACGCGCCCGCCGCGGGCTACCAGTTCCAGGTGGTGGAGACCAGGCAGGACGATCCGGCACGGCTCGCGGCGCAGACCGTGGGCGTGCTCGTGCAGGCCGGCATCGCGGGCGACACCGTCGAGCGGGTGGGCCTGGTGTACCGCGACGGCGCCGACGCCGAGCGGCTCCGCGCCGCGATGGCCGAGCAGGGACTCGACCGCTACACCCTCGTCGGCGAGTCCGAGGCGGCCCTGGCCTACCTGCGGGCCACCGGCGAGCTCCCCGGTGACGTCGCGGTGCTCTACGACCTGGGTGCCTCCGGGCTCACCGTCACCGTCGTCGACCGCACCACCGGCGCCGTGCACACCGAACGCACCAGGACCGTCTCCGGCCGCCTGTTCGACGACGCGGTGCGCCTGCACCAGCTCGGCTCGGACGGGGTGTGGCGACCCGACGACCCGGAGGACGAGGAGTTCGTCGCCCAGTGCCGCACGGCCAAGGAACAGCTGTCCGGCAGCGACGCCGTCGCCGTGCCGGGCACCGCCGGCGTGATCCTCATGTCCCTCGAGACCTTCGACCCGCTGATCACCCCGCTCGTGGAGGGTTCCGCGCGGTTCCTGCGCGACGTCGTGCACCGGTCCGGCGCCCGGCCCGAGACGATCGTGCTGCTCGGCGGCGGCGCCCACGTCCGGCTGGTGCGCCGGGTGCTCGAGACGTGGATGAAGCTGCCCGTCGTGGTGCCGCACGAACCCGAACTCGTCCTGGCCAAGGGCGGCGCCCTGCGCGCCGTCGCCGCGGGCCCCACCGCGTCGGCGGTCACCGAGCTGATCGTCCCGCCGGGGGCGACCGAACGCATCGTCCCGCCGCGCGGAGTGGCGCCGCAGCGCACCGAGCGGCTCGCGCGGACCGAGACACCCGCGGTGGACAGCGCCGGGCCGCCGGAGCGGACGCCGGCGTGGAAGCGGGCGGCGACCGCGCCCGGCCCGCACGTGTCGGGTCGCCAGATCAGCGGGGCCGGGCTGGCCGGCACCGCCCTGGGTGTGGTGGCCATGATCGGGCTGGCGCTGGGCGCACAGAACACCTTCGCCGGCGACGACGAGTCGGAGCCCCGGCCGACCGAGGTGATCGTGACGACGCCGCCGCGGACCCCGCAGCCGGCGCCTGCCGTCGCGCCGGCGCCGGCGCCGACGACGACCACCGTGCCGCCGATCGAGGAGTCCACGACGGAGCGGGTGGTGCCGCCCCCGCCGGTGGCCACCGCCCCGCCGCCGCCGCTGATCCCCGGGCTCAACATCCCGGTACCGACACTGCCGCCGCTGCCGCCCCTGCCCACGATCGAAGTGCCGCCGGAGCTGCGGCTACCGATCTGACGGACCCCTCCGCCGCCGGGGACCCTCGTGGCCGATGGCGCCCGGCGCGACGGGTTAGAGTACAGACGATGTTTTCGCCGCAGAACACCCCGCTGTGCGACTCGGTCACGCTGGCCTATCGGCGCGTGCGCGCCGAGCCCGGTCAGCTGACCGTGCTGCGGCGGGCCCTGGAGCGCTGGCTCGACGCGGTGCACGTGCGCCCCGAGCTGACCCGCGACGTGCTGCTGGCCAGCTACGAGGCCCTCGCCAATGCCGTCGAGCACGCCTACCGCGACGGTGCGTCGGGCACCCTCGACCTCGAGGCGACGCTGATTCCGGGCGACCGTCAGGTCGAGGTCGCCATCATCGACCGCGGCAGCTGGCGCGCGAACGACACCGACCCGGGCACCAGCTCGCGCGGGCACGGTCTCACGCTGATCAAGTCCCTGGCCGACACGGCGACCGTGGCCCCCGCCGACACCGGGACCGTCGTCACCATGCGCTGGAGTATCTAGCGGCAGTAGTTGTCGGCGACCGCAGTTGCCGGCATCGCTAGTTTCGGCGGCGGGGCAGCCGCACCACCTGGACGAAGAACTCGTCGATCTGCCGGACCGCCCCGATGAACTGGTCGAGGTCCACCGGCTTGGTGACGTACGCGTTGGCGTGCAGCCGGTAGCTGCGCAGGATGTCCTCCTCGGCGGCCGAGGTGGTCAGCACCACGACCGGGATGTCGGACAGGTCCGGGTCGGACTTGATCTTCTCGAGGACCTGGCGCCCGTCGTACTTGGGCAGATTGAGGTCGAGCAGGATCAGGTCGGGACGCGGCGCTCCGACGTGCTCGCCGCGCTGGTACAGGAAGTCCAGCGCCTCCTCGCCGTCGCGGACGACGTGCAGCTCGTTGCCGATCTTGTTGTCCTCGAAGGCCTCACGGGTCATCAGCTCGTCGCCCGGGTCGTCCTCGACCAGGAGGACGTCGATGGGTTCTGCGGGGGTCATGCGGGGGCTCCTTCGAGATCGGTGTCGGCCGGGGCGTGCTCTTCGGGTTCTTCGTCGGGCAGGGCGGGCAGGGTGAAGCAGAACCGGGTGCCGCCGGTGTGCTCGGTGTCGATCCAGATCCTGCCACCGTGGTACTCGACGATCTTCTTGCACACCGCCAGGCCGATGCCGGTGCCGGTGTAGACGTCGCGGCCGTGGAGGCGCTGGAAGATGACGAATACCTTCTCGGCGAACTCCTCGTCGATGCCGATGCCGTTGTCCGTGACGCACAGCTGCCAGCGGCCGGCGTCCGCCCGGTCACCGTCGTCCTCACCGTCGATCCGGTCGCACGTGATCCGCACGACGGGTGCGCGGTCGGGGTGGCGGAACTTGATCGCGTTGCCCAGCAGATTCTGCCAGAGCATCGTCAGCAGGGTCGGATCGCCCGTGATCTCGGGGAGCTGCTCGGGCCGCTCGATGCGCGCCCCGGACTCGTCGACGGCGGCGGCGAGGTTGGCCACTGCCTTGTCCAGCGGCTGATCCAGATCGACGCGCACGTGGGCGTCGTTGACCCGGCCGACGCGGGAGAACGCCAGCAGGTCGTTGATGAGGACCTGCATGCGCTTGGCGCCGTCGACGGCGAACGCGATGTACTGGGTGCCCCGTTCGTCGAGCTTGTCGCCGTAACGCTTCTCGAGCAGCTGGCAGAAGGAGGCGACCTTGCGCAGCGGCTCCTGCAGGTCGTGGGAAGCGACGTAGGCGAACTGCTCGAGTTCGGCGTTGGAGCGGCGCAGTTCCTCGGCCTGGGCGTCGAGGTCCGCCTTCTGGCTGGCGAGGCGCTGGTGCTGGGTGTGGGCGGCCGCGAGCGCGAACACGATGCGCCCGCGCATGGCTTCGACGTCCTGGGCCAGGGCCCGGATGTCCTTCGGGCCCTGGGGGCGGATGTGCTGGTCGAAGTTGCCGTCCGCGACGACGCGCCGCGTCGCCGCGCGCAGGCTGACCAGCGGCATGGCGACGAGGTTGTGCACGAGGATCACCATGAGCAGGCCGGTGAGCAGGAATCCCGCCACCATCGCCACGAGCACGGAGTTGCGGATCGTCCGGGCGTGGATGAGGTCGTCGTAGCCCTCTGCGCGGGCCTGGACGAGTTCGGCGTTCTGCGCCTCGAAGAGGGTGCGCATGGCGTCGAACGTGGTCCGGCCCCGCTCGGTGCTCGCGGGATCCACGGGCTGGGGGACGCCGGGGACGACGCTCGCGACGAGCGGGTCGGCGTAGTCGGCGCGCCACGCCGCCGCCGCCGCCTCGATCTCGTCGACGGCGGCGAGCAGTTCCGGATGGCCGGCGGTGAACTCCCGCATCCGGTCCGCGGCATCCTGCTCGATCCGCTTGCCCGTCAGGTACGGCTCGAGGAATTCGACGTCGGCGGTGGCGGCGTAGCCGCGGGCGCCGGTCTCCTGATCCAGCAGCGCCGCCTGCAGGCGGTACGCCTCGGCGCGGGCCGGCTGGATCTGGTCGACCAGTTCGTCCGTGATCTGGACCGTGCGCTGGATGAAGTAGCCGCCCACGATGGTGCCGAGAACGACGAACACGGCAAGGACCGCGAAGGCGACCTGGAACCAGCTCTGGACCGTCAGCCGCGAGCGCACCCGCTCGACCTTGGGTTCGGGCATCGACGGGTCTCTCATGACTGCTTCGTCACCTTCTCGCTCCAGCGCACGTGTACCACGGCCACGTCGTCGGCGAGTCCTCCGTGACTCTCCGCCAGCGCCTCGGCCCGGTCGATCAGGGTGTCGACGAACGCCTCGGGCGCCAGGTGGCCCTCCTCGCGGGCCAGCCGCAGCAGGCCCTCCTCGCCGAGGCGTTCGCCGCCGTCGCCGATCCGGCCTTCGAACAGCCCGTCGGTGAACATCACGATGCCGCCGCCTTCCGGCAGTTCCAGCTCGTGCACGGGCCACGTCGAGACGCCGGGCAGCAGTCCGAGGGCGGGTCCGCCGGGCGCCTCGACCCAGTCCACCCCCTGGGAACTGTGCAGCAGCAGGCCCGGATGCCCGGCGCGCATCACCTGCACCCGGCGCCGGTCCGGCGACATGGCGAGGCTGGTGAGGGTGGCGAAGTGCCGCTCGTTCGCCCGTTCGGCGACCATGATCTGCTCGAGCTTCTGCAACTGCGCGACACCGGTGACGCCGGTGACCACGAGGGTGCGCCAGGCGATCCGAAGGCTCACCCCGAGTGCGGCCTCGTCGGGGCCGTGCCCGCTGACGTCGCCGATGAGCACGTGCACCGTGCCGTCCTCGGTCTGCACGACATCGTAGAAGTCGCCGCCGAGCAGGGACTGCTCGCGCCCGGGTCGGTAGCGGGCCACGACGTCCACGTCGCCCGTGCCGCGCAGCATCGGCGACGGCAGCAGGCCGCGTTCGAGGCGGGCGTTCTCCCGCGCCTGCAGCCGGCTGGCCTGCAGCGCGACGGCGGCATGCTCGGCCTGCTTGCGCTGGATCGCGTAGCGCACGGTCCGGCCGAACATGTCCGGCTCCACCCGACCCTTGACGAGATAGTCCTGCGCGCCGGCGGTCACCGCCGCCAGCCCCGTCTGCTCCTCGGCGAGGCCGGTGAGCACCACGACCGGAACGCCGGCGGCGTACTGCTGCACCCGGGCCAGCGCGTCCATGCCCTGCGCGTCGGGCAGATGCAGGTCCAGCAGGATGCAGTCGGGCAGTCCGTCGGCCAGCTCCGCGCGGGCCGCGGCCATCGTCTGGACCCATTCCAGGCGCATGCCCTGCGCGCTGTCCGCCACCAGTTCCTCGACGATGAGTGCGTCGCCGGCGTCGTCCTCGATCAGGAGGACCGACGGCTCCTCCCGGTCCCAGTCGGTCTCCAGAGCAACCGATGTACCTTTGCTGCTACTTCCTGGTGGTGCGCCGGCAGGCCCGTGCTGCTCGGAGAACATGGCCCCTGCCCTTCGATCTCGCGTGCCGTGATCCCGGATCCCTCGCTCCGGACGACAACAGAGGAAGAATACCTATCGTTCACCCGCCCGCCGTCGCCCGCGGACGACGAACCGGTCACCGGGCATGGCGGCCCTTGCGTGCGACGGGCTCGGGGGCGCCGGGCCGGGCCAGCAGCGCGGCGATGCCGGTGGTGAGCGGAACGGACAGAGCGAGCGCGATGCCGCCCACACACGCCCGCACCACCTCGATGGCGACGGCGTCGCCGGTGAGGACGTCCGAGATGGACCGGCCGGCGACGCTGAACAGCAGCAGCAGGGGCAGGGCGCCACCGGCGTACGCCAGCACCAGGGTGTAGACGGTGCTGGCAATGTGGTCGCGGCCGACCCGCATCGCGGAGGAGAACACCTTCCGGCGCGAGGCCGTGGGATCGAGCGCCGCCAGCTCGAACGCCGACGCCGCCTGGGTGATGGTCACGTCGTTGAGGACGCCGAGCGAACCGATGATGAAGCCGGCGAGGAGCAGGCCGGTGATGCTGACCTGCTCGAGGTACAGCTGCACGTCGGTGTTCTGTTCCTCGGACAGCCCGGTCAGGTGTGTCATCCAGATCGCGAGGTACGAGAGCAGGGCGGCGAGCAGCATCGACGCAAGGGTGCCCAACAGGGCCGAGCTGGTGCGCAGATTCACCCCGTGCGCGAGATAGAGCACTGCGTAGAGGATGATCGCGCCGCCGACCAGCGCGACGGGCACGGCGGGTTTGCCGTCGAGCAGCGCGGGGAGCATGAACACCACGAGCACCCCGAACGCGATCAGCAGGCCGATCAGGGCGCGCAGGCCACGCCACCGGGCCACGGCCACGATGACCACGGCGAACGCCGTGATGATCAGCGCGAGGGGGAGCCCGCGGGAGTAGTCGTAGAACGAGTACTGGGTGGCGCCGGACGGGTCGACCTGCCGCACCAGCCGGATCTCCTCGCCGACGCGCAGGTCCGGCTGCCCCGGGCCGGGCCCGATCTCGAGCAGGGTGCGGGTGCCCTCGTTGGGGCCCGAATCGATGGTGACGATGCTGCGCTGGCACTGGTAGGCGTCGGTCGCGGGGGGAACGGGGTCGCCGGTGAACGGGCGGCCGGCCGAACTGCTCCCGCACGGGCCGATGTCCTGCTCGACGACGGTGCCGGCCTCGGTGACGACGGCTCCGCCGCCGGTGGTCTGGAACGGGGCCGGGATGTCGACCGCCTGCCCGCTGGGCCACAGCGCGACGGCGCCGGCCAGCACGGCGACGCCGATCGCGACGAGGAGTCCGACGACGACCTTCGCGGCGGTGGGTCCGACCGGGATCGGCCCGGAGAAGTGGCCGTGTCCGTGTCCGTGGCGGTGGCCGGGGGGCTCTGCGCGAGTCACCGCATCAGGGTAACGACGAGATCGCGGCGAGGTCGCATCGCGGAAGACCGGCCGCATCCGGGGGACAAGGGCTGGTGGTGGCGGGGAGCAGGGGGGGTGTCCCCGCCACCTTCGACCTGATCTCGCACAGGGGGGATGGCGATGATCAGGGAGCCCAGCACGCTGAGGTGCCGTAGACAAACGTACTGGCTCTGTCGGCCCCCGGGGTAGTACCTACAGTGTGTCGGTCCTCACCGGGGTCCGGCCGCACGCTCGTTTTCGGGGGGAGTCGACGGCTCTGCCTGCGGTGACGCCGTTCGTTCGTCGCAACATATACTTTCGACAACGGTCGGCGTGTCGTGCATCCCGGGCGTGTCGCGAGGAGGTCGCCGCGGTCACTGCTTGTAGCTGGACAGGAAGTTGCCGAAGCGTTCGATGGCCACCGCCAGGTCGCGGGCCCACGGCAGCGTCACGATCCGCAGATGGTCCGGATCCGGCCAGTTGAAGCCGGTGCCCTGCACCATCAGGATCTTCTCCTGCAGCAGCAGGTCCTGGACCAGCTTCTCGTCGTCGTGGATCTCGTACACCTCCGGGTCGAGGCGCGGGAAGGCGTACAGGGCGCCGCGCGGCTTGACGCAGCTGACGCCGGGAATCGAGTTCAGGCGTTCCCACGCGACGTCGCGCTGCTCGAGCAGCCGGCCACCGGGCAGGATCAGGTCCTCGATGCTCTGATGCCCGCCGAGCGCCACCTGGATCGCGTGCTGGGCCGGCACGTTGGGGCACAGACGGGTCGAGGCGAGCAGGTCGATGCCCTCGAGGAACCCGCCGGCGTGATCCTTCGGGCCGGTGATCGTCATCCAGCCCGACCGGTACCCGGCGACCCGGTAGGCCTTCGACAGGCCGTTGTAGGTCAGGCACAGCAGGTCGGGCGCGAGGGTGGCCAGGGAGATGTGCTTGGCGTCGTCGTAGAGGATCTTGTCGTAGATCTCGTCGGCGAGCAGCAGCAGCTGGTACTTGCGGGCCAGCTGTACCAGCTGCTCGAGCACCTCGAGCGAGTACACGGCACCCGTCGGGTTGTTCGGGTTGATGACCAGCAGGGCCTTGGTCTTCTCCGTGATCTTCGACTCGATGTCCTCGATGTCGGGATTCCAGTCGTTGGACTCGTCGCACAGGTAGTGCACCGGCGTACCGCCGGCCAGGGACGTCATCGCCGTCCACAGCGGGTAGTCCGGCGCCGGGATCAGCACCTCGTCGCCGTCGTCGAGCAGGGCCTGCATCGTCATCGTGATCAGCTCGGAGACGCCGTTGCCGAGGTAGACGTCGTTGATGTCGAGCTTCGGGAAGCCCGGCACGAGCTCGTAACGGGTGACGATGGCCCGGCGCGCCGACGCGATGCCCTTCGACTCCGAGTAGCCCTGGGCGTTGGGCAGGGCCGCGATCATGTCCTGCACGATCGTCTCGGGTGCCTCGAACCCGAACGGCGCCGGGTTGCCGATGTTGAGCTTCAGGATGCGGTGCCCCTCCGCCTCGAGCCGCGCGGCATGCGCGTGCACCGGCCCCCGGATCTCGTACAGCACGTTCTGCAGCTTCGCGGACTGCTCGAGCTTGCGGGTGATGCGGTGATGAAGGTGGCCCTGTTCTCCTGTACTCACGGCGTCCATGGTGCCACCCGGCCGCAACCGGGTTTCAGCCGGATTTCGCCTGCATCGCCGCGTCCACCGCGACGATCGGCCCGAAAAGTGCAATCATGACCACTTGTGACCGTTGCGTCGGGGTGACGCGCGGGTGGATTGAGGAGTCGCACGGTATGGCACAGGGAACTGTGAAGTGGTTCAACGCCGAAAAGGGTTTCGGCTTCATCGAGCAGGACGGCGGTGGACCCGACGTGTTCGTCCACTACTCGGAGATTCAGGGCTCCGGCTTCAAGTCGCTGGACGAAGGTGCCCGGGTCGAGTTCGAGATCGGGCAGGGACAGAAGGGCCCGCAGGCCCAGGGAGTCCGTCCCATCTGAGCGGGTCGTCCCGACGGTTCGACGGCGCTGCACCTACGGTGCGGCGCCGTCGCTGTATTCGGACCGGTCACAACTTCGTGGGTGGTTCGTCTCGTTTGTCCTACTATTCGGTAACATCCCGGCGCGTTGCGGACATATGGGATGTAAGAACCGTGATGTTCGGGGGACGGGCGAGACAACCAGGGGGTTGGTGTACATGGTGGGGGACGGGAGCGCGGGGGCGCGCTGGAAGGACCGGAAACGGTACCTGTGGCTGTGCGGGCTCGCCGTCCCGCTGAGCCCGTTCGTCGCGTGGCTGCTCGTCGAGTACCTGCACCTCGGTGTCTTCTGGGCGTTCGGTGCGCTGCTGATCGCGGTGATCGTCCCGCTCGTCGACCGGTTCACCGGCGTCGACAAGGCCAACCCGCCGGAAGAGGTCGTGCGCGACCTCGAGGAGGACCGGTACTACCGCTGGTGCACCTACCTGTACCTGCCGCTGCAGTACGCGGGGCTCGTCTTCGCCTGCTGGGTGTGGACCGTCGCGCCGATGGGCTGGCCCGAGCGGTTCGCGATGGCCGCCACCGTCGGCGTGGTCGGCGGCGTCGGCATCAACGCCGCGCACGAACTCGGGCACAAACGCACCGACCTCGAACGCCGGCTCGCCAAGATCGCCCTCGCCCAGTCGGGCTACGGGCATTTCTTCGTCGAACACAACCACGGTCACCATCTGCGCGTCGCCACCCCGGAGGACGCCGCGACGGCGCGGTTCGGCGAGACGTACTGGGAGTTCCTGCCGCGCTCGGTGTTCGGCGGCCTCCGGTCGGGCTGGCGGTACGAGCGTGAGCGCCTGGCCCGTCGCGGGCTGCCCTGGTGGAGCCCGCGCAACAACGTCCTGAACGCCTGGGCGCTGACCGTCGTGCTGTACGCCGGGCTGATCGCGGTCTTCGGATGGTCCGTCGCGCCCTGGCTGGTGGTGCAGGCCGTGCTGGCCGTGATGTTCCTCGAGGCCGCGAACTACCTCGAGCACTACGGCCTGCTGCGCGGCACGCGGCCGAACGGCACGTACGAGCGCGTCGCGCCGCGGCACAGCTGGAACAGCGACCACAGCTGCAGCAACCTGTTCCTCTACCACCTGCAGCGGCACAGCGACCACCACGCGAATCCGCTGCGGCGCTACCAGACGCTGCGCACGATGGAGGAGGCGCCGCAGCTGCCCGCCGGCTACGCCGTCATGATCCTGCTGTCGTTCGTTCCGCCGTTGTGGCGCAAGGTGATGGACCCGCGCCTGCTCGACCACTACGACGGTGACATCTCGCGCGTGAACCTCGATCCCAAGCGCCGCGAGGAGCTGCTCGCCCGGCACGGCTGACCCGCGTGCTCGCACCCGGTGGGGCAGTCGAATCCGGTTGTCGGGACGCGGCTTCGGGTGCACGCCCGGCTGTCCACAGCCGGGCGGTTCGTCCACAGATCGGGCCGCCTCCTGCGTTTGTTGCGGTGTGCGCCCGCCCGGATACGGCACCGTGACCGTCATGGGCGACGAACACGACATCATCCGGCGCGCCGCCGCACGCGAGCGCGGCGTCACCGATCGCGAGATCCGGCGGCTGTGCGGCCGCGGGCACTGGCACCGCATCCACCGCGGCGCCTATCTGCCGGCCGAGAGCTACGCACAGCTCGACGAATACGGCCGTCACCACCGGCGAGCCGTCGCCGTTGCCGGTGGGCTCCGCTCCGACGCCGCGCTCAGCCACGTCTCTGCCGCCGTCCTGCACGGCCTCGCCCTCTGGAACACCCCGCTCGGGGAGGTCCACCTGACCCGTAACCGCATCGGCGGAGCGAAGCGCACGCCGGGGCGGAACCTGCACGCGTCGCCCTTCGCTCCCGACGAGGTCACCGACGTCGGCGGGGCGCGCGTGCTCACCGTCGCCCGCACGGTCGCCGACCTCGCCCGCACCCTGCCGTTCGAGCAGGCCGTCGTCGCAGGGGATCACGCGCTGCGGCTGTGCGGGCTCACCACCGCCGACGTGATCAGCGCACTGGCTCGCAACACCCGCCATCCCGGCCACGCGAAGGGCCTGCGCGCGGCGCGGTTCCTGGACGGGCGTAGCGAGAGCGTGGGCGAGTCCCGCAGTCGCGTGCTGTTTGTCCGCGACGGGCTACCGATGCCGATGACCCAGGCGGTGATCCACGATGACCGCGGTCGGTGGCTGGCCCGGGTCGATTTCCTGCTCCCGGAACACGGGGTGATCGGCGAGTTCGACGGTCGCGTGAAGTATCGGGGCGACGACATCACCCCGGAGGAGACGGTGTGGCGGGAAAAGCAGCGCGAGGATCGTCTGCGCGACGCCGGCTGGACCGTGGTGCGCTGGGTGTGGGACGAGCTGGCTACACCCTCGGTGGTCGCCGACCGCATCCGGGAGGCGATCGCCCGGGCCGGACGTGGGCCGGGGCCCACCGGGACGTTCAGGGCCTGACGTCGAGCTTGCACCCGTCATTGCGTGCTTGCCTCCGTTGCAGGCGTAGGCAGGAGGTGCAAGGACGGTGCAAGGGATGTCTGCTCCGGGAAACGGCGACGCCCCCCACCCGAGCGGGTGAGGGGCGTCGCCGTGGGTGCTACCCGCGCCGGCCGGGGGCCTTGGCGCCGGACCTGAAGCCCAGCGCTCCCGGCTTGGCCTGCGGCGGGGCCGGTGCCTCGGCGCCATTGGTCGGCGAGGCCTCGGTGCCATTGGTCGGCGAGGCCTCGGTGCCGTTGGTCGACGGCGCCTCGGGGGCCGGTGCCTTCTCCGGCGGTGCATCCGGATCGGGCGCCTCACCCGGAGGTGCGTGCGCCGGTTCCGGTGCCTTCGCGGGAGCCTCGGGCTTCTCCGCCGGAGGCTCGGGCCTCTCTGCCGGAGGCTTCGGCGCGGCGGCCTTGCGGGCGCCGGGAGCCTTCGCTCCGCCCTTGAACGCCAGGCCACCCGGCTTCGCCTTCGGCGGCTCGGGAGCCGCCGGAGCCTCCGTGACGGATGCCTCGGCGGCGGGTGCCTTCGCGGGGGCCTCGGCCGCCGGTGCCGGGGCGGGTGCCTCGGCGGCCGGTGCCGGCGCGGCCTTCTTCGCACCCGGAGCCTTGAGCCCGCCCTTCATCTGCAGGCCGCCCGGCTTGGCCTTCGGAACCGACGGCGCGGCGGGTGCCTCGGCGGCCGGTGCCGTCGCGGGGGCCTCGGCAGCCGGTGCCTGCGCGGCCGGGGCGGCCGCGGCCGGAGCCGTCTTCTTGGCGCCCGGGGCCTTGAGCCCGCCCTTCATCTGCAGTCCGCCCGGCTTGGCCTTCGGGGCCGCCGGGGCCTCGGCCGGAGCGGATTCGGCAGCGGGAGCGGCAGCGGGAGCGGCGGCGGCCGGAACGGCCTTCTTGGCGCCCGGGGCCTTGAGCCCGCCCTTCATCTGCAGTCCGCCCGGCTTGGCGGCCGGGGCCGCGGGAGCCTCGGCCGCGGCACCGTCGCCGGCTGCGGGAGCCTTCGCGCCCGGGGCCTTCAGGCCGCCCTTCATCTGCAGCCCGCCCGGCTTCGAGCCGGGAGCCTTGGCGGCACCCTTCATCTGCAGGCCGCCGGCCGGGGCCGTCTTGGGGGCCGCCGGGGTCGCGGCCGCCTCCTCGATCTCCTCGACGCGCTCCTTCTCCACCGTCTCGGCGGTCGCCTCCGAGGCCACGGCGGCTCCCTGGGTGCCGGCGGTCGCCACCGGTTCCGCGACGGGCCGCTCACGCGGGATCACCTTGATGTTCTCGCTGAGCGTCGCGGGCTCGAGACGGGTGATGGAGTCGAGCATGAGCTGGGCGACGTCGACGACCTCGACGCCCTCGCCTTCGCCCTTCTCCTGACGCGCGGTGACACCGTCGTTGAGCATGACGCGGCAGAAGGGGCAGCCGGTGGCGATCTTCGACGGATTCGTCGACAGTGCCTCGTCGACGCGGTCGATGTTGATCCGCTTGCCGATCTTCTCTTCCATCCACATGCGGGCACCACCGGCACCACAGCACATGGACCGTTCGCCGTGCCGCGGCATCTCGGTGAGCTTCGCGCCGGACGCGGCCATCAGCTCACGCGGTGCGTCGTACACCTTGTTGTGGCGGCCGAGGAAGCACGGGTCGTGGTAGGTCACGTCCTGGCTCACCGACGCCACCGGCACCAGCTTCTTCTGCCGCACCAGGCGGTTCAGCAGCTGGGTGTGGTGCACGACCTCGTAGTTCCCGCCGACCTGGGGGTACTCGTTGTTGAGCGCGTTGAAGCAGTGCGCGCAGGTGACGACGATCTTGCGCCTGGAGTCCTCGACGCCCTCGAACACCGAGTTCAGGGTCTCGATGTTCTGCATCGCGAGCTGCTGGAACAGGAACTCGTTGCCCGCGCGACGGGCCGAGTCACCGGTGCAGGTCTCCTCGGCACCGAGAACCATGAACTTCACTCCGGCGGTCGCGAGCAGCTCGGCGACGGCCTTCGTGGTCTTCTTGGCCCGGTCCTCGTAGGCGCCGGCGCAGCCGACCCAGAACAGGTACTCGTAGTCGGCGAAGCTGTCCGCGTCCTGGCCGAACACCGGAACGTCGAAGTCCAGCTCGGAGATCCAGTTGAGCCGGTCCTTGGCGTTCTGGCCCCACGGGTTGCCCTTGTTCTCGAGGTTCTTGAACAGACCCGCGAGCTCGGACGGGAAGTCGGACTCGATGAGCACCTGGTAGCGGCGCATGTCGATGATGTGGTCGACGTGCTCGATGTCCACCGGGCACTGCTCGACGCAGGCGCCGCAGTTGGTGCAGCTCCACAGCGTCTCCGTGTCGATGACGGGCGCGAGCTCGCCCTCGACGGTCTCGCCGACCAGCTTGCGATCGGCCTCGGCCAGGGCTGCCGCCGGGATCTTCCCGAGCTTGGCCTCGTCCGCGTTGCCCTCGGCGTCGACCAGGCCGACCTCGTCGCCGCCGAGGTCCTTGCGGCCACCGGCGAGCAGGTAGGGCGCCTTGGCGTAGCCGTGGTCGCGCAGCGAGGTGATGACCAGCTTGGGCGACAGCGGCTTACCGGTGTTCCAGGCCGGGCACTGCGACTGGCAGCGACCGCACTCGGTGCACGTGGTGAAGTCGAGCCAGCCCTTCCAGGAGAAGTCCTCGATCTGGCCGGCACCGAAGGTGTCGGTGTCCGGATCGGCCGTCTCCATGTCGATGGCCTTGCCCTTCGACGTCATCGGCTTCGCGGCGCCGAGGGCGACGCCACCGTCGTCCTCGCGCTTGAAGTAGATGTTGAAGAACGCGGCGAAGCGGTGCCAGGCGACACCCCACGTGATGTTGCGGCCGACGACGTACAGCCAGACCATGCCGGACATCAGCTTGACGAACGCGAAGATCGACACCATCACGGCGCTCGCCGGCAGCAGCTTGGCGAGGTTCATCGTGAAGAAGTCGGTCCACGGGTTGGCGTGGCCGTAGGTCGCGATCTTGCCGGCCTTGACGAAGATCATGCCGAGGCCCTCGATGAGGACGACGGTCTCGACGAAGTACGCGGCCCGGAAGTCGGAGCCGGCGAAGCGCGAGAGCCGCGCGGGCTTCCGCGGGTGGTTCAGCTGCCGGATGATGATCAGCGCCGTGATTCCGATCACGGTTCCGAGGCCGAGCAGTTCGTCGATCAGGTGATAGACGGCGGTGTTGCCGATCAGCGGCCAGTGGAACGCCGGGTCGAAGGTCTGGCCGTATGCCTCGAACCAGACGATCGCGCCGAGCATGAAGCCGACCATCACCAGCCAGTGGGCCCAGCCCACGGTGCGGAACTTGCTCATCCGGGTGTGTGCGACGAACTCGACGAGCATCTGCTTGAAGCGCGGGAAGAACGGCCGCCACCGATCCGGAGCCGGCTGGCCGATCCGGACGACGTTGACCATCTTCATCGCGCCACCGATGAACGAGTACCAGCACACCAGACTGAGCAGCACGCCGATCGTGCCCAACGTGATCGTCAGGGCATTCATAGGTGGCCTTTCGTGTCGGGGGCGGCAGCGCGCCGCCTGGTATAAGCCCACGCATCCTAACCCGAACTAAGTTACCAGCCGGTAGCTATAGGAAGTTACCGGCCGGTAGTCTAGTCTCGCGGTGCTGCGGCGCGGTGCTGAGCAGAGGTCGACCGCGTGGGGGGCGGCCGAATTGCCGCATCGCGCCGTAGCGTGAGTGTCCGCTCACGTTAAGCGTTAAACCTTTCGACTCATTGAGTCAGGCAAACCTAACGTGCGGTAGCTGGTCACGCTTCGGCATAGGTACTCGTGAGTCCGGCAACGGAGTGGCAACGGATTAGGTACATTCCGGACGCGAGGATCCGTGTGATGTCGGTTATGATGCTGCGCGAGATGTGCTTCGCGCACCCGCGATCAGGGCCTACGGTGCGCAGGGGCACATTGGTGTCAGAACTTGGGGGGCGTCCGTCGGGGGCGTGCGCCGAAGTCACAGAACGGAATCGAATGAAGTTCAGGAAGCTCGCCGCCGTCGCGGCGATGACCATCGCCGCCGTCGGCGTCACCGCCGGCACGTCCTACGCCGCACCGGCGGTCACGGCACCGGAGAAGATCAACTACGAGACCAAGGCGGAGGGCGACTCCGTCGTCACCGTCATCGACGCCGGCTCGTTCGCCGTGTCCGGCGACGGCAAGAGCGTCGAGCTGCAGGACAGCGACGGCAACGCGGTCGTGAGCCTGCCGCTGGCCATCCAGCTCGGCGACCTGCAGCTGCCCTTCGAGCGGGAGATCAGCGAGGACGGCAAGACCCTCACCCTGACGCCGGTCACCGACCCGTCGAAGGCCACCCCGGTCGAGCCCGAGGACAAGGTCGCTCCGGGCCTCAACCCGGTCAGCCTCAAGCTGAGCGACGTCGCGTCGCCCGAGGAGAACCTCAAGGCGCAGCAGAACTTCGCGTCCCAGCTCGGCATCGCCACCGCCGTCGGCGGCCTGACCGGCACCGTCATCGGCGCAATCGTGGGTGGCCTCGGCTTCCTCGGTGGGCCGGTAGGCCTCGCCTCTGTCCCGGCGGGGGCCGCTATCGGCGGTGTGATCGGCACCATCGTCGCCGGTGGTCCCACCCTGATCGTCGCCGGCATCGGCCTGATCAACACCCTCGCGGCGCCTCCGGGCACCACGGAGTGGGCCGAGAAGTAGTCCTCGCCCTCAGCCCACTGCGGCCCCGCCACCGATCCGGTGGCGGGGCCGCAGTCGTTCTCCGGGCCAGTCAGGACTGGAGCGTGATCAGCCGGAAAAGATGCACCACGATCTCGACGGCGTAGACCACTACGTCGACGCCAACCGTTGCTAGGTCTGCTGACAACAGTCACTCACCTTCTCGTCGAACCGCCGTCAACGGACGCCGGGATATGCGACGGTCCGGCCGCGGAGCACACTCCGTGGCCGGACCTCGGGACCTTCAGGATCCTAAACCGGGCGGCTGGTTTCCCGGCGTCTCGCTCGGCGCGACACGCCGCACAGCACGAGGGCCCGCCTCCGGCCGGAGGCGGGCCCTCGTGGAGCTCTCAGGGAGCGGCGATCACCAGGTGCGCACGCGCAGCCCGGGGTTCTCGGCGAGGACCGCGGAGATCGGCGTCGCGAACAACTCCGGCGACTCGCCCAGCAGGCCGCTGACCACGCCGGCAATCTCGCACATGCCGTACTGACCGACGTTGGAGGCGCTGGAGATGCCCAGGGCCAGGGTGCCGGTGACGATCGTGCCGCCGCTGTCGCCCTGCAGGGCGCACAGGTTGGTGGAGAAGCCGTTCTCCAGCACGCGGTGGCCGACCTCGACGGTCTGGCCCGAGGCGGTCACGACACCGCAGCTGTAGCCCGAGCGGACGCCGGACTTGCACGCGGGCGCACCGACGACGGGCTCGGCGACGCCGGTGATCGGCAGCGGCGCCGCCAGCGGCACCCGCACACCGTTGTTCTCGAACCGGCCCTGGGCCTCGGTGGTCGGCCGGATCACGGCGTAGTCGCGGCCGTCCAGGCTGGTCTTCTCGAAGGTGCCGAGCTGCTGGCCGAGCTCCTCACCGAGCAGCTGGTACACCTTCGACGCGAACTGGGTGCCGGCGGACGGCCGGTTCGGGTCGCAGTGCCCGGCGGTGATGTTGACCGGGCGGTCCGAGCTGTCGACGGCGTTGAAGCCGAGCGAGCAGCGCAGGCCCTCGCCGGCGCCGAGCGCGGCGTAGGCGTCCCCGCCGAACAGGGCCGTCGGGGCGGCGAGGTCGGCGACGGGCCGCAGGTCGCCGGCGGCCGGCTCCGGAACGAGCGGCGCGGGCGCGAACAGCACCCGGGCACCCTGCAGGAAGTCGGGCAGCCGAATCCCGGCGACGTTCTCGGTGCGCAGCACGACGTCGTTGTTCACGACGTCGATGGCGACGCCGCGCACCAGGTCGGCGACGGCGGGCGGCTGGGTGGCCAGCCAGTCGTTCAGCGCCTTCAGTTCGTCGCGCAGCTGCGTCTCGGTGCGGTCGGTGTCCTCGACGGTGAATCCGGCGTCCTCGGCGGCCTCGCGGGCCGCGTCGTAACCCTCGCCCTCGGTCAGCCCCACCTTCGGCGTGCCGTCCCGCTCGAGCCACACGCCGGAGAACACGGCAGCGAACTCCTCCCGCGCCGATTCGGCGAAGCGGGCCAGCTCCTGGCTGCGGGCAGCATCCGTCAGGTACCGCTCGGGGCTCATCTGCAGGTCCCGGGCCAGCGCCTCCACGAGTTCGTTCGGCAGCGCCGTCGCCTCGATCGGGGCCGGGTCGGCCTGTGCGATGGCGGCGGCAGGGCCGAGCAGCATGAGCGCTGCCGAACCGTAAACCGCTGCTCGACGGGCGAAGGAGCGTCGCATGGATGCCTTCCTCGTTGATCTCCGCGACGGTGCGCGAAGATGCCGGCCCCGGGCGGGCCGGTGCTGGACGGGACGATCATATGGGGTCGGCCGCGCGAACACCCAGCCGCGCGGCGTGGCGCGGGACCGGTCAGGCTGCAGCGCCGGTGCGCACCCGCGCGCCGGTCTCGGCCTCGATGTCCTGGATCGAGATGCCCAGGCTGGAGGTGCCACCCTGCGGTGCGAGGACGAGGTTGGCCTCCACACAGTCGGGGGCGCCGGAGCTGTTGGAACCGCTGATCACGCCGAGCGCGAGGGTGCCGGTGACGATGGCGCCGCCGCTGTCGCCGGAGAGGGTGCAGGCGGTGGTCGCGAAGCCGCGGATCGTGGTGCTCGTGCCGTCGGCACGGACCAGCTGGGTCTCGATCCGGTCGGCGGCGACGATGCCGCACGTGAAGTACGACGACTGTCCGGACTTGCACACCGGGGCGCCGGCGACGGGCGCGGCGGTGCCGGTGACGGTCAGCGTCGAGCCGTTGCCGCCGCGGATGACGGGCCGGTTCAGGCCGACGTCCTCGCCCGCCTGGTCGAGGCCGATGATGCCGTAGTCCAGGGTGCTGCCCTCGCCGACGGTCGAGCGGGTGAACGCGCCGATCTTCAGGCTCTCGTCGATGTTCTCCCGGTTGGGCAGGTAGACGGTGGAGCCGCCGTCCTCGCGGGCGACCGCGTCGCAGTGGCCGGCGGTGATGTTGGCGGCCGATCCGTCGGCGTCGACGGCGTTGAAGCCGAACGAGCAGACACCGATGCGGTCGAGCGGCGTCGAGCGGACGTCCCCGTCGGCGGTGATGTAGGTGTCGCCACCGAGCGGGCCGGGCTCGTTCGGCGGCTGGCCCGGGGTGAGCATGACCTGGACGTTGGCGATGAGCGTCGGCAGGTTCAGTGCGCGGCCGGCCGGGCTGTTGGCGATGTCGACGATCAGGCGGTTGTTGAACACGTCGATCGACGTCGCGTTCACCTGGGAGGACAGTTCGCGGGGGAGCGCGGCGACCCAGCGGTTCAGCTCGGCGAGGGACTGTTCGAGCCCGTCCGCGGACACCGGCGCGACGGTGACGTGGTAGCCGTCGTTCTCGGCCTGCCGGGCGGCGTCGGGGTTGGTGACCGCGACGACGGGCCGGCCGTCGGTGCCCAGCCATGCCCCCGCGAAGTCCTCCGGCCGTTCGGCACGGAAGCTGCGCGCGTAGTCCGCGAGTTCCTGCGCGCGTTCGGATCGCGCGAGGTACTCGTCGGCGCTGATCTTCAGGTCGCGGCTGATGGCCTCGACGAGTTCGGCGGGCAGTTGATCCGCGGGCAGCTGATCGGCCGGGGCGGCGTGGGCGGTCGCAGCGAGCGGCCCGGCCAGCAGCAGTGCCGACGCCGCCGCGACGACGACACGGCGAACGGTGGTACGAGCAGCGGCGCGCGACGCCGACGAGTGACGCATGGGGGCCCTTCGAGAATGGGTTGACGGGTTTCGTGCGCGGTCGTGCCGCGGAAGCGGACACAACCGTGTGACAGCGTACGGGACGGGGAGGGTCACCCTGCCGCCTCGGAACCGGTCGTGTCCGTTGGGTCCGGTTCCGTGGTTTCGGGGGGCGTCGACGTTGACGTCCCGGTCGGCGCGACGGTCGTGGGGGTCGTCGTCCGGGTGGGCCGGTCCCGTTCGCGGGTGGCCTCGCTCGTGGTCGGTTCGACCGTGGTCGACCGCGTGGTGGTGGACGGGGCCGGCCGGGACATCGTGGCCCGGGCCGACGTGCTCGGCGGCGCGGCCTCGACGGCGGTGCCGGGGGCGGGGGTGAGCGCCACGAGCCCGGAGTCGACGGTGGCCGGCGCCGCGTCCGGGGCGGTCGTCGTGGTGGTGGTACTGGTCGGGGTGCCGGTGCTCGGGGGCACCTGCACCGCGCTCGACAGCGACTCGTAGGCGGCGCCCGCCTCCCGCACGGGTGTGTCCGCGGGGGTGTCCCGCAGCGAGAACACCAGGGCGCCCATCCCGACGAGCAGCGCGACGGCCGCCGCGACGGCGCCGCCGACGACCAGCCGGTTGTGCGGGGCCCGGTCCGGGCCCCCGGGCACCGCGTCCGCCTCGGTGCCGGCCGCTGCGACAGTGCCGGCCGCTGTGACAGTGCCGGCCGCCGCGACGGGGGCCGTGGCCGCGACGGGCGGCTCGACGGGGGCGACGGTGTCGAGCTGGGTGCGCGCCGCGGCGCCGGTGCGGACCGCCGGCATGATCCGGGTGGCGCCGAGCATGTCCGCGGAACCGGCCGCGGCGGCGAGCGCCGCGCCCCGCACCACCGCGTGCTGCGGCTGCGGCGGCAGCACGCACCGCACGCCCATACCGGCCTTCACGGTCTGCGCGACGAGTTGCGCCGCCGACGGGTCCACCGGCTCCTCGGTGCTGATCACGACGGCGTCGAGGTTGCTGACGAGCCAGCCGAACGCGCCGAGCGCGGCCGACAGCTGCGCGGGTACCGACGGGGCGTCCCCCTCGGGGTAACGGAACGAGCGGCCCGCGGCGACACCGGACCGCACGAGCGTCACCGTCGATCCGCCGGCGTCGAGGTGATAGACGGCGACGAGCCGGCCGCTCTGCTGTGCGACCCGGGCCTCGAACCAGGCCGCGACGGCCTCGGCGTCGGAGATCAGGGTGACGTGCCGCAGCCCGACGTAGTCGAGAGCGTTGCGCAGCACCGCCACGGTCGCCGGCGACCATGCGGTGGGATGTGCGGCGGCGACGGTCGCCGGGGCGTCGCCGACCAGGGGTGCGGCGTCGGCGAGCAGGCATTCCATCGCGGTCGCGACGAGGTCCTCCGCGCGGGAGAGGACGCCGTCCTCGGCGCGCACCCCGGCCGGTTCGCCCACTCGGTCGACGAAGCCGGAGAAGGAGCTGCACTCGTCGGCGGCGCCGGGGTCACGGACGCCGAGCGTTGCCGTGCCGTCCGAGTGCAGGTGCAGACGGGTGAGGCGTTCGACCGGCTCGGGGTCGGGACGGATGCCCTCGGCGGAGGTGACGGCCACGGCGGACACGATGGTGCCGACTCTCAGGCCCACGCCTACGGACATGCAGAAATCCCCCCGTTCCCACTGGTTGCCGGTTGCCGAACCTCGGCGCCGTGGCCGAGCGCACGGAGCATCGAGATGAGCTCCGATCGCGAGCCGGCGCCGAGCCGCCGCCGGATGCGCGCGACGTGATGCTCGACAGTCTTCGCGGAAATGTACAGGCGCGACCCTACTTCGCGGTAGGTCAGGCCGGCGACGACGAGGTCGGCGACCTCCGCCTCGCGGTCCGACAGGGGGCTCGGCGCCGCCGGCGCGTCGGCCGCGGGCGTGGGCGTGGGCGCGGCGGTGCGCGGCGCGGCCGACGGGTGCCGCACGGCCCGTGCGACCTGGAGCAATGCCGTCGCCGTCGCCGTGTCGTCGACGCGCAGCGCGGCCTCGCCGGCCAACCGCGCCCCGTCCCACGGCAGGCCGATCGCGGCGAGCGATTCCGCGGCCGCCTGCACGCGCGCGGGGTCGGCATCGCCCTGCAGCACCCGCAGCCAGGCCTGCCCGGCCCGGGCCAGGGCGGCCGCGTAGGCGGTGGTCTCCGCCGCCGCCCCGAGGGCCCGGGCGTGCGGCAGCAGCTCCGCGGGCCGGTCCGCGGCGATGGCCGCCTGCACCCCGTACCAGTGCAGCGTCGCGCCCCACAGCGGCGGTTCGTCGAGGGTCGTCAGAAGATCCTGGGCCTGACCGACCAGGTGGGCGATGCGGTCGGCCTCGCCGAGCCGGACCGCGGCGAGCCACAACTCGCCGAGCGGCAGCAGGCTCAGCAGGTCCACCGAGTACTCGGCCACCACGCCCTGCGCCGCGGTCCAGGCGGCGGTCAGCGCGCCGACGTCGCCGCCTCGGCGGGCCAGGCCCACCCGCAGCCCGTGCAGGAACAGCAGGTCCCGCTGCTCGGCGGCGTGGGGGGTGAACTCGTCGGCGGCGGCCGTCGCGGCCGGCAGGTCGCCGCCGATCAGCGCCGTCCACGCCGCGAGCAGGCGGTGCCGCACGGACGGCGCCGCGGTGGCGCGGCCGAGCACGGCGCCGGCGTGGGCGAGTTCGCCGGAGTGCAGGCACAGCAGCGCGGTGATCGCCTCCGGGGTGTCGGGCAGCAGCCGCGTCCGGTCGGTCGCCCCGTGCACCGAGAGGGCCCGCGTGAGGGTGTTCATCGCGACGCGCCCGTCGCCGCCGACGGACTCGCGCAGGCCCGCGGCCAGCAGCTGCGCGGCCGCCGCGGACGACGTCGGCGCCGCGGCCTCTGTGCCGAACCGGGCGGCGGTGCCCGGGCGGCCCGCGGCGAGCAGCACCGTCGCGGCGATGGGCGCGTCGGCGCCGGCCCGTTCGGGGCCGAGCCACTCGTACAGATCCGCGCTGCGCCCCAGCATGCCGCGGCGCGCGGCCACGGTCGCGGCGATGCGGGTGGCGGCGGCCAGCTCGCCGGCGGGCAGTGCACCGGCCCGGTCGAGCAGACGGTCGGTGAGCTGTCCGGCGGTGGCGAGGTCGCCGGCGAGCCCGGCGGCCTCGGCGCGGCGCACGTCCAGCGCATCGGCGTCGGCGCCGGCACGGATCGCCGCGTCGTACAGCGTGCGGGCCTGCGCGGGCTCGGCCGCGTCGGCGAGCGTCACGAGAAGGGCGGCGAGGCGGGCGTCGGCCACCCCGGCCTCGGCGAGAGCCCGGGCGGCGTCCGCGGTCAGCAGCCCCGCGTCGAGGCGCAGCGCCGCCAGCCGGTGCGCCAGCGTGCGGACGGCGTGGGTCCCGAGGACGGCGGCGGGCACCGCGGCGGCCGCGGGGATCGGGACGTCGCCGTCGACGGTGAGCAGGCCGCTGGCCCGCGCGGCGTCGACGAGCTCGCGGGCGCGGTCCGCGTCGACGCCGAGGACGGTGGCGACCTCGAGCGGGTCGAGGGTGCCGCCGAGGCCGGCGAGGACCAGGACCCGGGGCAGGTCGGGGTCGCCGCCGCCGAGGCGGTCGCGAACGCGGGCCGCGGCGGCCCGCCGGGGATCGGTGCCGTCGCGCAACGCCGCGAGGGCCGCGTCGACGACGTCGCGGGCGCCGCCGGTCAGCCGGTGCACCGCGCGGATCGGTTCCGGGCGCGGGGTGAGACCGAGAGTTGCTGCGCGACCGGCAATTTCGCGCGGGCTGAGGGGGTGCAGTTCGACGAGCGCCGAGTGCGCGCCGAACGCGGACAGCAGCGCCCGCAGATCGCTGCGGTGCGGCCGCGGCTCCGTCGCGACGACCACCGGCCGCTCGCCGCGCCGCACCTGCTCGGCGAGCGCGAGGACCGATTCGGCGGGCAGGGTGTGCGCGTCGTCGACCACCAGCGCCGCCGGCGCGGGGGAACGCGGATCGGTTCCGACGGTGAGGCCCCGGCCGGCGAGCGTCTGCCGCACCGAGGACAGCAATGCGGACTTGCCGCTGCCGGCGGGACCGGTGAGCAGCAGCCGCGGCGGGGTCGCGGCGACGGCGTGCGCGACGTCGCGCGGCAGGGGGGTGGGCTGCGGCATCGGTCAGTTGCCGAGGAGTCCGCCGACACCGTCGACGACGCCACCGACGGCACCACCGACCCCGTCGACGACGCCGCCGACCGCGTTGCCGGTGCCGTCGAGGACCGCGCCGGCACCCTGACCGGCGCCGCCGAGCGCGTCACCGACCTGCGAGCCGTAGTTCGGGGACGGCGCGGGCGCCGGGGCGGGAGCGGGAGCCGGCGCGGGGGCGGGGACGACCGTGGTCGTGGGTGCCGGGGCGACGGTGCCGGGGGCGGGGGTGCCGGGCGCGGGGGTACCGGGGGCCGGCGCTCCCGGCGCCGCACCGGGCGCGGGGGTGCCGGCGGGAATGCTCCCGGCGGGGGCGACGGTGCCCGGCGCCCCGGGTGTCGCCGCCGTGGCCGCGGCCTGGGTGCCCGGTGCCGCACCCGGGGTGGTGCCGCTCGTGCCGGCCCCGGTGGTCGCGGTCGTCGCCGGGCCCCCCGCCGAGGCCGGGGTCGCGCCCGGGACGGTCTCGGAGGTGGCGACGCCCGCACCGGTCTCCGACGCGTCGGAGGTGCCGAGCGTGCCCATCGCGAGACCACCCGCGCCGAGCACGACGAGCGCAGCGGCCGCGGCCCCGGCGAGCACGTAGCGCCGCGAACGGGAAGGCGCCGGCGCCACCGCCGCGGCGGCCGGGGCCGGGACGATCGCCGGGCGAACCGGCGAGACCGTCTCGGCCGGCCGGTCGTGCAGGGTCGTCACGGGCAGCGCGGTGGTGGGCACCTCGTCGTCCGCCGGCGGGGTGACGGTCGCCGCGGCCGCGGAGCTCACCGTCGGCGGCTGGGCCGCTGCCGAGCTCACCGGCGGCTGGGCTGCCCCGAGGGCGGCGGTGTGGGCGGGCCGCGGGCCGGCGACCACCGGAATGCCCAGCTCCGCCGAGATCAGCTCGGCGACCAGGGGGATCGCGCCGCCGCCACCGGTGAGCAGCACCCGCCCCACGTCGGACGGCTCGACCCCGGCGCCGCGCAGCGCCTCGTGCACCAGCGCGATCGACGCCTGCAGCGGGCCGCGGGCGAGTTCCTCGAACTCGTCGCGGACGAGACGCACGTCCCGCCGCACGCCGGGCAGGTCGATCGTGACGACCGTCTCGGTGTCGGTCGACAGCTGTTCCTTCGCGGCCGTCGCGCGGGCACGCAGCTCGGCCAGCGCCGCCGTCATGGGGGCGGCGAACGGATCGAAGTCGGGGACGTCGTCGCGCACGGTGTCCAGCAGATGGGTGGTGACCAGGTGGTCGAGGTGACCGCCGCACACGTCCTCGCTGCCGATCGGGCGGCCGAGGAGCACCGGCTCGGCGCCGGTGCGCAGCACCGAGACGTCGAGAGTGCGGGCGCCGAGGTCGTAGACGACGACCACGCCGTCGCCGAGGGGGCCCTGGGCGGCGTCGAGCCAGCGCACCGCGGCGACGGGTTCGGGCATCAGCGTCACGTCGGGCAGACCGGCCCGCGACAGCGCATCGCGCAACGCATCGACGGTGTAGCCGGCCCACGGCGCCGGATGCGCCACCGTGATCGTGGGCGCCTCCGGCAGGTCACGCGACGCCTCGTGCACCAGGCAGCCGATCGCCGTGGCGGTGAGGTCCTCCCCGGAGTACGACGCCCCGTTGTCGGCGAGCACCCCCACCGGATCCCCGACCCGGCTCACGAAGTCGGTGAACACCAGCGAACCCGGCGCGGCCGGACGACGACCGAGGTGCGGCGCGTCGTCGGCGGGAAGGTGCAGCTCGCTGGCGCGGGACAGGACGACCGGGCGGTACGTGTCGGCGCGATCGAACGCGGTGGCCGCCACCGAGTCCGCCGAACCGATCGTGACTCCGAGTCCTGTTGCCATGTCGTTTCGCTCCCCTGGTCGGGGCGGACGGATCCGCCGTGTCGCGTTGGATGTCGTAATCGGACACGATGTCGTTAGCCCGATTCGAGACCTTCGGCCCCGGCGCGGGGGCGATCCCCCTATCCGTCCCGATCCCCTAACCCCCGCCCCCGTACGGGCCCCGGACCGATGGGGGACTCCGCCCCCTTGGGCGGGGGACGGGCCGTTCGTAGCGTGAATCGCAGAACACCGACCTCAGGAGATGCGATGTCCACCAACGCTGTGCTCGACTTCATCCTCAGCCTGCTGCGCGACGAAGAGGCCCTCGCCCGCTACTGCGCGAACCCCGACGCCGCCCTGGCCCAGGCCGGTCTCGCCGACGTGTGCCACGCCGACATCGTCGCCGTCGCGCCCCTGGTCGCCGACAGCGGACTGTTCGCGGGGACGGCCGCCGAGCTGACCGCGGCGCTCGGTGGGGCGGTGGGTGCGGCCGGCGCGATCGGTGCCGGTGCGGCCGGTGGTCTCACCGGTGGCCTGGCCGGCGGCGCGGGCCTCGGTCTCGCCGGCGGCGCGGGGCTCGGCCTGGCGGGTGCCGTCGGCGGTGGCCTCGGCGGCGGTCTCGGCCTCGACACCGACTTCGCGGCCGAGCTGGCCGCCGATCTCGCCGGCACGCTGGGCGCGGCCCTGGAACTCGGCGGCGATCTCGGTGCCGCGCTCGGTGCGGCGTTCGGTGCGGCCCTCGGCGCGGGCGGCGCGCTCGGCGGCATCGGTTCCGGCGCGCTCGACCTGGCGGGCGACCTGGACCTGGGCGCGGCGCTCTCCGGCGCCCTCGCCGGTGGCCTCGGGCTCGACGCCGCGACCGGCGTCGTCGCGGACCTCGGTACAGCGCTCGACGCGGCGCTCGGCGCGACGGCCGGGACCGCCCTGGACCTGTCGGGTGCGCTCGAGGCCGCCTTCGGCGTCGGCGGTGAGCTCGGCGGCCAGCTCGGGGGGGCGCTGGGCGGTCTGCTCGACACCGCGCTCGCCGCGGGCGGCGGCTTCTCCACCGCGGTCGAGGCGGCCCTCGCCGGTGGCGCGGACCTCGCGACGGCCGTCGGCGCGACCCTCGGCGGCACGCTGGGCCTGGGCACCGACCTCGCCGGACAGCTCGGCGGCGCCCTCGAATCCGTCCTCGAGGTCGGTACCGGGCTCGCCGGTGGCCTGGACCTCGGCGGTGGCCTCGACGCCCTCACCGGCGTGACCGCGGGACTCGGAGCCTCCCTGTCCGCGCTGCTCGAGGCGGGCGGCTCCGTCGCCGGTGATCTCGGTGGCACCCTCGGCGCCGTACTCGAGGGCAGTGCCGACGGCGGGCTCGTCGGCGGCATCGACCTCGGCGCCCTCCTCGGCGGCGACGCCTCCGGCGGCGTGGACCTCGGCACCGCGGTCGGCGGCCTCCTCGGCGGCGCGCTCGGTCTCGAGAACTCCGCGACCCTCGAGCTCGGCAACGCCCTCAACGTCGCGCTCGACCTGTCGACGACCGTCGAATCGAGCGCCGACGGCACCCTCTCCGCGGTGCTCGGCTCCGCGTTCTCCGTCGGCGGGGAAGCCGGCGCGAACCTCGGTTCCGCGCTGGGTGGGGTGTTCGAGGCCGGCCTCGGCGGAACGCTCGACTCCACCGTGGACCTGAGCTCCCAGCTGGCCACCACCCTCGGCGGCGGTCTCGGCGCCGACGCGGACCTGACCGGCCAGCTCGGCTACGCCCTCGACGGCGCGCTCGACCTCGGCGGGCAGCTCGCCGGCGGCGGCGAGGCGGTCGGCGGCCTCACCGGCGACGTGTCCGGGGGACTGGATACCGTCGCTGACCTCGGCGCCGGACTCGGCAGCGGCCTGAGCGGTGGGTTGACGGGCGGGCTCGACGGGGCAGCGGACCTGGGCGGGGACCTGGCCGGTGGATTGACCGGCGGGCTCGACGGGGCAGCGGACCTGGGCGGCGGGCTGGCCGGTGGACTGTCGGGCGGGCTCGACGGGGCAGCGGACCTGGGCGGGGACCTGGCCGGTGGATTGACCGGCGGGCTCGGGAGCGCCGCGGATCTCGGGGCGGGGCTCGGCGGCGGCCTGACCGGTGGCCTGGAGGGTGCCGCGGACCTCGGCGGCGAGCTGACCGGTGGCCTGGCGGGCGGCCTGGGCAGCGCGACCGACCTGGGCGGCAGCCTGAGCGGCGGCCTCGACGGCGCCGCGGGCGGCGCGTCGCAGGTCGGCGGCGCCGTCACGGGCGGGCTCGAGGGAGCCACGGACGCCGGCGGTGCGCTCGGTACGGGCCTCGGCGGCGCGGCCGAGGGCACCTCGCAGCTCGGTGGCCAGCTCTCGGGAGCCCTCGACGGCACGACGGACGCGTGGTCGTCCATCGACGCCGGCGACGTCTTCGGCAGCGCGGGCGGCACCGGTGGCCTGTTCGGTTCCGCCGACACCGGTGCCGACGCCGATCTGCACGGCGGGATCGACGCCGGCGCCGGTGTCGGCACCGATTCCGACTTCGACACCTTCCTCGGCTGACCCACCGCACGGACCCGGCGCCGGCCCCGCGTGCACCACGCGGGGCCGGCGTTCGTCGCGGAGGACATAATCTCGGTGCAGCCCGCACTCCGACAGAAGGCGAGTCGAAGCGATCACCATGCACACGTCGTCCGCAGATGCCGCCGCTCGCCGCGCGGCCCTCGTCGAACTGATCGACGCGGCCGCCGAACACATCCGCGCCGCCGAGCGCGGTGACCTCGCCGCCAGGCTCGAGGCGGCGCGCACTCGCGTCGTCGACCCCCGGCTGCGGGTCGTCGTCGTCGGCCAGCTCAAACAGGGCAAGAGCCAGTTCGTGAACTCGCTCCTCAACCTCGAGGTGTGCTCGGTCGGCGACGACGAGACCACCGCGGTGCCCACCGTCGTGCAGAACGCCGACCGCACCTTCGCCGAACTCGTGCTCGCCGAGCCCGGCCGCGATCCCGTCCGGGTGGACCTGCCCATCGACGAGTTGCAGCACGTCACGCCCGGCACGCCGCGCGCGGGCGGCCGGGAAGTGCTGCGGCTCGAGGTGAACGTGCCGAGCCCGCTGCTCGCCGACGGTCTCGTCCTCGTCGACACCCCCGGTGTCGGCGGGCACGGAAACCCGCACGCCGCAGCAACATTGGGTCTGCTTCCGGCGGCCGACGCGGTGTTCGTCGTCTCCGACGCCAGCCAGGAGTTCACCGAGCCGGAGCTGAGCTTCCTGCGGCAGGTGCTGCAGCTGTGCCCGGCCGCAGCGGTGCTGATCACCAAGACGGACCTGTACCCGCACTGGCGCGAGATCGTCGCCGCCGACCGCGGGCACCTGCAGCGCGCCGGCCTCGACGTGCCCCTGCTGCCCGTCTCGTCGCTGCTGCGCAGTCACGCCCTGCGCCTCGACGACGCGTCGCTGCACGAGGAGTCGGGCTTCGAATCGGTGTACGGGTTCCTCCGTGAGCGGGTCGTCGCGCGCGGCGCCGACGCCGCCCGGCGGTCCGTCGCGCTGGACGTGAAGTCGGTCGTCGAACACGTCGCGCTCGGCCTGGGCAGCGAGCTCGCGGCGCTGCGCGACCCCGAGACCGGTGCGGCGGCCGTCGCGGAACTGCAGCGCGCCAAGTCCGCCGCGGAGGCGCTGCGCACCCGGGCCGCCCAGTGGCAGCAGACCCTGGCCGACGGCATCGCCGACCTCGCCGCCGACATCGACCACGACCTGCGGGACCGGCTGCGCCGGGTCACCCGCGAGGCGGAGGCCACCGTCGACGAATGCGACCCCGGTGAGGAATGGCCGCGGATCGGGGAATGGCTGGGCGAGCAGGTCGCCGAATCCGTGGGCGACAACTTCGTGTGGGCCCACGAACGTTCGGTGTGGCTCGCGGAGGTCGTCGCCCGGCACTTCGCCGACAGCGGTGCGGTGGACCTGCCGGATCTGCGCCTCGGCGACCTCGAGGGGCTGCTCGAGCCCGTCTCCCGGCTCTCGGACCTCGAGTCGGGCCGCATCGGCGTCGGCCAGAAGATGCTCGTGGGAATGAAGGGCTCCTACGGCGGCGTGCTCATGTTCGGGCTCATCACCACGCTCATGGGCATGGCGCTGGTCAACCCGATCTCCGTCGGGGCGGGAGTTGTGCTCGGCACCAAGGCCTATCGCGACGACAAGCAGGCGCGCATCGCCAAGCGCCGCGCCGACGCCAAGGTCGCCGTCCGCAAGTTCACCGACGACGTCGGCTTCCAGGTGGGCAAGGAGTCGAAGGACCGGCTCCGGCTGATCCAGCGCCAGCTGCGCGACCACTTCACCGAGCTGGCCGAGCAGACGCTGCGGTCGCTGTCCGAGTCGCTGCGCGCCGCGCAGGAGGCCGCGACGGTCGAGGAGGCGCAGCGGCAGCGCCGCATCGCCGAACTCGAGACGCACGTGCGTGCGCTGACGACCCTCCGCGAGCGGGCCGCGCAGCTGGCCGGGGCCGGCGCGTGAGCGTCGAACAGGCCCGCGAGCTCGTCGCCCACGCGCGTGCCCGGTACGGCGGCGACCCGCGCGCCGCCGAGCAGCTCGCGCTGTGTGCGGCGCGGCTCGAGCAGCCGCTGCGCGTCGCGCTCGCCGGCTCTCTCAAGGCCGGCAAGTCGACGCTGCTCAACGCCCTGGTCGGGCAGGACATCGCCCCCACCGACGCCACCGAGTGCACGCGCGTCGTCACGTGGTACCGCAGCGGCTCGACCCCCTCGGTCACCGCCCGCTACGACGGCGACCGGATCCTCCCGGTGCCGGTGCAGCGCCGCGACGGCCGGCTCACCTTCGACCTCGGCGAGCTGACCGCGGACCGGGTGGACCGCATCGACGTCGAGTGGCCCGCCAGTGCGCTCGCCCAGACCACGATCATCGACACTCCGGGCACGTCGTCGCTGTCACAGGACGTCTCGGCCCGGACGTTCGAGCTGCTGACCCCCGACGACGAAGCGTCCGGCGCCGACGCCGTCGTCTACCTGATGCGCACCCTCGGTGCCGCCGACGTGCAGTTCCTCGGCCGGATCGGCCAGCACGTGGGCGGCGAGTCCGGCCCGCTCGGGGTGATCGGCGTGGTCTCCCGCGCCGACGAGGTCGGCGCCGGCCGCATGGACGCGATGATGTCCGCCAAGGAGGTCGCGGCCCGGTTCGCGGGCGAGCTCGAGCGCACCGGACTGTGCCAGGCCGTCGTGCCGGTCGCGGGGCTGCTCGCGCTGGGCGCGCGGACGTTGCGGCAGAGCGAGTTCGCCGCGTTCGAGGCGCTCGCGCAGGTGCCGTCGCAGGATCTTCAGGTGGCGATGCTGTCGGCGGATCGGTTCGCGCGCCCCGACATTGCGCTGCCTGTCGATCCGGGGACGCGGGCGCACCTGGTCGACCGGTTCGGCCTGTTCGGGATCCGCATGGCCGTCACGCTGATCCATCTCGGGGTACGGGACTCGCCGACGCTGGCCGCGGAACTGGTGGCGCGCAGCGGGCTCGACGAACTGCGTCAGGTGATCGACGTGCAGTTCGGCCAGCGCGCCGATCAGCTCAAGGCGCATTCGGCGCTGATGTCGCTCGAACGGGTCCTGCGCGCCCACCGCGACGGCCCGCTGCTCGCCTCGGTGCAGCGGCTGCTCGCCGACGTCCACGGCTTCACCGAGCTGCGCTTGCTCGGCCGCCTGCGCTCGACCCGGGTCGCGCTGAGCGAGAACGACCTGCTCGAACTGCAGCGGCTGATCGGCGGTTTCGGTATCGGTCCTGCCCAGCGGCTGGGTCTCGGGCCGGAGGCGACCGCCGCGGAGATCCACGCCGCCGGCGTCGCCGCCGTCCGCACCTGGCGTGCCCGCGCCGAGCATCCCCTGCTCGACCGGTTCACCGCGAACGCGTGCAGCGTGGCGGCGCGCAGCGGGGAAGGCATCCTCGCCGACGTCGCAGGCTGACAGGTCTCGGACTTCGACAACGGTCGCGACGGTTGTCGAAGTCCGAGACGCATGTGGACACATTTGTCCACAGTCGGAGCACTCATCCACAGATTCGCGGTTGCGGGTTCCGTGTCGCCTCGACCGGGCCGGATCGATCTCAGACTCGACGCCATGGTCGATCCGATCCTCCGCTCCGCCGCCCTCGCCTCCGGGACCACGGAGGCAGAACTTCGCCAGGCGCTACGCACGGGCGAACTCCAGCGCATCGCTCCCGGTGCCTACCTTTCCCGCACCGTCCTTGAAACGCTCGACGCGACCGAGCTGCACCGTGCCCGGATTCGCGCCGTCCGGTGTGCGCTCGGATCGAGAGCCGCGATCAGCCATGTTTCGGCGGCGATCGTCCACGGGTTCGACGTCTGGGACGCCGACCTTTCCCGGGTCCACCTCACGCACAACCGTGCCACGGGTGCGCGTCGCACCACGCATCTGCACTCGCACGCGGCACTGTTGGCCGTCGATGACGTCGAGATCGTCGACGGTGTGCCCGTCACCTCCGCAGCCCGGACCGTCGTCGACCTCGCACGTACCCTGCCGCCCGAGCAGGCGGTGGTGATCGGGGATTCGGCGATGCGTATGCACCCGGCACTCGACCTCCGGGCCGTGCTCGACGCGGCCGGGAGCAGGGCGGGAATCGCCGCGGCGCGCCGGATCGCCGGTCTCCTCGACGGGCGTAGCGAGAGCCCTGGCGAGTCGCTCAGCCGCCTGCGGATGCGTGAGGCAGGTACTCGCCCGCCGGAACTGCAGCACGAGCTGCGCACGCCCGCGGGCCTTTTCGTCGCCCGGGTCGACTTCTTCTGGGAGGACCCCGGCATCGTCGGCGAGTTCGACGGCATGGGCAAGTACGGAAGCGGGGCACCGGGTGTGGCCGCCGACGTAGTACGGCGGGAGAAGCTGCGGGAGGATGCGATCCGGGAGCTGGGTCTCGAAGTGGTGCGCTGGACGTGGGCCGAACTGTTCCGGTTCGACGTCGTGCTGGAGCGGCTGGCTCGGGCTGCCGAACGTGCCCGACGGTAGACACAACTCCCGGACCTCGACAGCGGTTGCGACGGTTGTCGATGTCCGACAGCTGTGTGGCTGGCTCCGGCGTCAGCGACGCCGGGCCGCGACGGCGCCGACGACGGTGAGCCCGGCCCAGAGCAGGGGAGCCCACAGCAGGACGCCGGCGGTGGCGTCGCCGGCGTCGGCGAGGACGCTGCGGGCGGCGACGGCCGTGACGACGGTGGCGGCGGTGGCGGCGGAGACGACGGCGAGCGCGAGGGGTGCCCGGGGGTGGCCGCGGCGCAGGAGTTCGAGGAAGACGACGGCGAGCAGGACGAGGAGCAGGCCGGCGGCGGCGAAACCGGCGAGGGTGAGGGCGACGGTGTCGGCGATGCTCTCGGCGGTGGTGCCGGGGTTGGCGCTGCGCAGCGAGTGCTCGAGGGCGTCCCGGACGGGTTCGCGGTCGAGGAGGACGGCGCCGAGCAGTCCGGCGAAGACGACGAACGACAGGACCCAGGCCGAGACCGCGGCGCCGACGCGCGGTGCGGGGGAGGCGGTGGGGTGCAGCGGGGTGACGGAGAACTCCGGGCGGGGCGGCTGCGGGCGCGTGCTCACCCCGGGATCGTAGCCTCCCGCAATTGTTGTGATCCGAGTCACAAAGGGAACATCGCGGGGCGGACTGCCGTTGGAGGAAGCAGACAACTTGAGCGTCACAGGCTCAACTTTGACTTGACTCGGGATTCCGGGCGGGTGCAAGCTTGAGTCGACTGCGCTCAGCTGAGCCGATCCGGCTCAGGTTGTGCAAGGACACCTATGCGGCACACCGGTGTGCCGCAGCGAAGAATGGAGAAACACTATGGCTCGTGCGGTCGGTATCGACCTCGGAACCACCAACTCCGTCGTTTCCGTTCTGGAGGGCGGCGAGCCCGTAGTGGTCGCCAACTCCGAGGGATCGCGCACCACCCCGTCGGTCGTCGCCTTCGCCAAGAACGGCGAGGTGCTGGTCGGCCAGCCCGCCAAGAACCAGGCGGTCACCAACGTCGACCGCACCATCCGCTCGGTCAAGCGTCACATCGGCACCGACTGGACCGTGGAGATCGACGGCAAGAAGTACACCTCGCAGGAGATCAGCGCGCGCACGCTCATGAAGCTGAAGCGGGACGCGGAGGCCTACCTCGGTGAGGAGATCACCGACGCCGTCATCACCGTCCCCGCCTACTTCGAGGACGCACAGCGGCAGGCCACCAAGGAGGCCGGGCAGATCGCCGGCCTGAACGTGCTGCGCATCGTCAACGAGCCGACTGCCGCGGCGCTGGCCTACGGCCTGGACAAGGGCGAGAAGGAACAGACCATCCTGGTCTTCGACCTCGGTGGCGGCACCTTCGACGTGTCCCTGCTCGAGATCGGCGACGGCGTCGTCGAGGTCCGCGCGACCTCCGGCGACAACCACCTCGGTGGCGACGACTGGGATCAGCGCGTCGTCGACTGGCTGGTCGAGAAGTTCAAGGCACAGCACGGCGTCGACCTGACCAAGGACAAGATGGCCCTGCAGCGTCTGCGCGAGGCCGCGGAGAAGGCGAAGATCGAGCTGTCGAGCTCGCAGTCGACGTCCATCAACCTGCCGTACATCACGGTCGACGCGGACAAGAACCCGCTGTTCCTCGACGAGCAGCTCTCGCGCAGCGAGTTCCAGAAGATCACCTCGGATCTGCTCGACCGCACCCGCGCGCCGTTCCAGCAGGTCATCAAGGACGCCGGCATCTCCGTCAAGGACATCGACCACGTCGTCCTGGTCGGCGGCTCGACCCGCATGCCCGCCGTGACCGACCTGGTGCGCGAGCTGACCGGTGGCCGTGAGCCCAACAAGGGCGTGAACCCGGACGAGGTCGTCGCCGTCGGCGCCGCCCTGCAGGCCGGCGTCCTCAAGGGCGAGGTCAAGGACGTGCTGCTGCTCGACGTCACCCCGCTGTCCCTCGGCATCGAGACCAAGGGTGGCGTGATGACCAAGCTCATCGAGCGCAACACCACCATCCCGACGAAGCGCTCCGAGACCTTCACCACGGCCGACGACAACCAGCCGTCGGTGCAGATCCAGGTCTTCCAGGGTGAGCGTGAGATCGCGGCGCACAACAAGCTGCTCGGCTCGTTCGAGCTCGGTGGCATCGCCCCGGCTCCGCGCGGCGTCCCGCAGATCGAGGTGACCTTCGACATCGACGCCAACGGCATCGTGCACGTCACCGCGAAGGACAAGGGCACCGGCAAGGAGAACACGATCAAGATCCAGGAGGGCTCCGGCCTCTCCAAGGAGGAGATCGACCGGATGATCAAGGACGCCGAGGCGCACGCCGAGGAGGACCGCAAGCGTCGCGAGGAGGCCGAGGTCCGCAACCAGGCCGAGTCGCTCGTGCACCAGACCGAGAAGTTCCTCCAGGAGAACGGGGACAAGGTCGCCGCCGACGCCAAGAGCAAGGTCGAGGCCGCGATCAAGGAGACCAAGGACGCCCTCGCCGGCACGGACATCGCCGCGGTGAAGACCGCCGTCGAGAAGCTCGCGACGGAGTCGCAGGCCCTCGGTCAGTCCCTGTACGAGTCGCAGGCCGCCGACGCGGGTGCTGCCGCCGGTGACGGCGCGGCTGCCGGCTCGGACAACGTCGTCGACGCCGAGGTCGTCGACGAGCCGACCGACTCGGAGAAGAAGTGACGGCGGAGAAGCCCGAGCAGGAGCCGGTGACCGTCACCGACAAGCGTCGGATCGACCCCGACACTTTCGAGGTTCGCGACCCGGAAACCGGGTCGCAGCCCGTCGGCGGTGCGGACACCGAGGCTCCGGCTGCGGGAGAACACGAGGAGGCCGCGCTCGCGGCCGAACCGTCGCCCGAGTCGGCTCAGCTGGCCGAGCGCACGGCGGACCTGCAGCGCCTCACCGCGGAGTACGCCAACTACCGGCGTCGCGTGGAGCGCGAGCGGGTGGTCACGACCGAGGCGGCCAAGGCCTCGGTGGTCACCCAGCTGCTCGACGTCGTGGACGACCTCGACCGGGCCCGCGCCCACGGCGACCTCGAGCAGGGGCCGCTGAAGTCGGTGGCGGACAAGCTGAACGGCGTCCTGTCGGGCCTGGGACTCCAGCCCTTCGGCGACGAGGGCGACGCCTTCGACCCGGAGATCCACGAGGCCGTGCACATGGAGGGCGACGGCGCGAACCCGGTGCTCGACACGGTGCTGCGCAAGGGATACCGGCTCGGTGAGCGGATCCTGCGGCACGCGATGGTGACCGTGACGGACGCGGGCGACGCACCGGCGGAAAAGCCGGCCTCCGGTGCGGACAACGAGTAAGTACAGGGAAACAGCGAGAGGAGGAGACGCCCGGTGAGCCAGAGGGAGTGGATCGAGAAGGACTTCTACAAGGAGCTGGGTGTCTCCTCCGACGCGTCGGCCGACGACATCAAGAAGGCCTACCGCAAGCTGGCGCGGGATCTGCATCCCGACGCCAACCCCGGCGACACCCGGACGGAGGAGCGCTTCAAGGCGGTCAGCGAGGCGTACGCCGTGCTGTCCGATCCGGCCAGGCGCAAGGAGTACGACGAGACCCGGCAGATGTTCGCCTCCGGCGGCTTCGGCGGCGGGTTCCGTCCCGGCGCCGGCAGCGGCGGGTTCTCCGGCGGCACCACCGCCTTCGATCTCGGTGACCTGTTCGGTGGCGGCGGCGGTGGGGCCGGTGACGCCGGTCTCGGCGACCTGTTCGGCGGCCTGTTCAACCGGACCGGCGGCGGGGGCGCGCGCACCACGTCGCGGCCCCGGCGCGGGTCCGACGTGGACGCCGAGACCACGCTCGACTTCCGCGACGCGGCCCTCGGCGTCACCGTCCCTCTGCGGCTGACCAGCCCTGCGCCGTGCACCACCTGCCACGGCAGTGGCGCCCGACCCGGCACCAGCCCGCGGGTGTGCCCGCGCTGCAACGGAAGTGGCATCGTCTCGCGCAACCAGGGTGCGTTCGGGTTCTCCGAGCCGTGCGACGACTGCCGGGGCACCGGGTCGATCATCGACGAGCCCTGCACGGACTGTCGCGGCAGTGGCATCCAGAACCGCACCCGCACCATCACGGTGCGGATCCCACCCGGGGTCCGGGACGGCCAGCGCATCCGGCTGGCCGGTCAGGGCGAGGCGGGACTGCGCGGCGCCCCGCCCGGCGACCTGTTCGTCACCGTGCACGTGCGCGCCGACAGGGTGTTCGGCCGCGACGGCGACGACCTGACGCTGGTGCTGCCGGTCAGCTACGGCGAGCTGGTGCTCGGCACCACCGTCTCGGTCCCCACCCTGGAGGGCCGGGTCGGGTTGAAGATCCCGGCCGGTACGGCCGACGGGCGCGTGCTGCGGGTACGCGGGCGCGGCGTCCCCAAGCGCGGGGGCGGCGCCGGCGACCTGCTGGTGACCGTCAAGGTGGCCGTGCCCCAGAACCTCGACGACCAGGCGATCGACGCACTGCGGATCTACATGCACGCGGAGCAGGCGAGCGGCTTCGATCCGCGGGCGGGCTGGGCAGGTGCATGATGAGCGAGAACCGCAACCGGCACGATTCGCCGATGGACCCGGACGCCCGGGTCTATGTGATCTCGGTGGCGGCGGAACTGGCCGGCATGCACGCGCAGACGCTGCGCAACTACGACCGGCTCGGCCTCGTCACCCCGCACCGCACGCGGGGCGGCGGGCGCCGCTACTCCCCGCGCGACGTCGCGCTGCTGCGTGAGGTCCAGCGCCTGTCGCAGGACGAGGGCGTGAACCTCGCGGGCATCAAGCGGATCATCGAGCTGACCAATCAGGTCGAGGCCCTGCAGCAGCGGCTGTCCGAGATGGCAGCCGAGATCGCGCAACTGCACGCGTCGCGCCGCGCGCTGGTGCCGGTGCCGCGCAGCAACGCGCTGGTGGTCTGGAAGCCGAAGCACCAGCGCGACAGGTAGGTGCTCGGCCCCTCCGGCCTCGATCACCCAATACCGTTGTGGCCGAATGTCACATCGCGTCGATCAGATCGACACGATGTGACATTCGGCCGTTCAGGGCGGTCACGGACGGTCACGGGCGGTCACGGGCCGTTCAGGCCGGGACGAGCCCGCTGACGTCGGCGAGCAGTTCGAGCGAACGCAGCCACGCCTTGCGCCCGGGCGCCGACGACACCACGATCAGCTCGTCGGCCTGCGCGCGCTCGGTGAAGCGGTCGAGGTAGGCACGCGCCTCGGCCGGGGTGCCGACGGCGGTGTACCGCAGCATCTGCAGCACCTGCTGCCCGGCGGGGGCGTCGAGCAGCATCTCGACCTCGTCGTCGGTGAAGGTGCGGCCGCGGCCGAGCATCTGCCGGATGCGCTGTCGCTTGGTGGCCTCGAACAGTGCATTCGCCTCGTCGGTGGTGTCCGCGGCGATCACGCCGACGCCTGCGATGACGTACGGCTCGGCGAGCTGCTCGGACGGCTGGAACTCGCGCCGGTACAGCGCGACGGCGTCCTCGAGCGCCTGCGGCGCGAAGTGCGACGCGAACGCGTACGGAAGGCCGAGCAGCGCGGCGAGTTTCGCCCCGAACAGCGACGAGCCGAGGATGTACAGCGGCACGTCGGTGCCCTTGCCGGGGACGGCGTCGACGCCCGGAATGCGCGACGTGCCGCGCAGGTAGCCCTGCAGCTCGAGCACGTCCTGCGGGAAGCTGTCGGCCGACGACGGGTCGCGGCGCAGCGCCCGCAGGGTGTTCTGGTCACTGCCGGGGGCGCGGCCGAGACCGAGGTCGATGCGGCCGGGATGCAGCGTCTCGAGGGTGCCGAACTGCTCGGCGATGGTCAGCGGCGAGTGGTTGGGCAGCATGATGCCCCCGGCGCCGAGCCGGATCGTGGACGTGTGGGCGGCGACGTGCGCGATCAGCACGCTGGTGGCCGACGAGGCGATGGTCGGCATGTTGTGGTGTTCGGCGTACCAGATGCGGCGGTAGCCCCACCGCTCGGCGCGCTGCGCCATGTCCACGCTCGCGGCGAAGCTGTCGCGCGCGGTTTCGCCGCGGCCGATGTGAGCCAGGTCGAGAATCGATAGTGGTGTGGTCACCTGGATCCTTCGCGTGTCCGGGGCCCGGGTTCGGGATCCGGGCACACGATCGGTCCAACCACACCGGCCGGTCCACTATTCCGTGACGTGCGCCTCGCCGCTCACCGCACCGGGTTCACGTCGGTGGCGGTGCGGGGATCGAGGAGCGTCTCGCCCGCATACCTGCCGAAGCCGCCGCGGTAGAACAACAGCGGTCCGTCGTCGTGCAGCGCGGTCAGCCCCGTCACACGCGCGACGACGATGGTGTGGTCGCCGGCGTCGTGCTCGGCCTCGACGGTGGCCTCGATGCGGGCCAGCGCGCCCGCGATGGCGGGCGCGCCGTTGTCGCCGCGCGTCCAGTCCACGCCGGTGAACTTGTCGCCGCCGCTGACGGCGAACGCCATGCACGTGTCGCGCTGGTGGTGGGCCAGGACGTTGATCGCGAGGGTGCCGATCTCACGGATCTTCGGCCAGGTCCGCGACGTGCGGGCGGGGCAGAACGACACGAGCGGCGGATCCAGGGACACCGACGCGAACGACTGGCACGCGAAACCCAGCGGTTCGCGGCCGTCGTGGCCGGTCACGACGGTGACGCCGGTGCAGAAGTTGCCCAGCACGTCGCGCATCGTCCGGGGATCGAGCACCGTGTGTTCCGCGCTCATAAGGTTCCTCTCGCCGTTCGGTATCTCTCCAGTGTCCGTCATTCCGGCGGCGGGTTGCGACCGGCGTCCGGCGGACCGTGCCGGGGCTTTCAGCGCTGCCGCATGTCCGACGGCGCCCAGTAGGCGCGCATGCTCGTGATCCGGGCCTGGTCGTCGAAGGTCATCACGTCGATCGGCTCGACCTCGTGCACCCGGCCCCCGGTCTCGGTGACGACCCGGAAGTGGAACGCCGCGCACGACCCGGTCACCCGCAGCGCCAGCAGTTCGGTCGCGCGCCGGGAGCCCTCGAGTGCGCGGTAGAACTCGGCGATCGCCGCCCGTCCGGTCCTCGGCGCGGAGCCGACCGGGTCCTCGAGGGTGGCGTCCTCCGCATACAGCGCAGCGATGTCGGCGCCGCTGCCGTCGGCGACGGCCGCCAGATACTCGACGACGGTGGCGCGGATGCGTTCGGCGTGCGTGACGGTGCCGGACGTGGTCATGGCTGCTCCTGTGGGATCGACGGTTCGTCGCGAGACGAGTCGACGCTAGCGGCACCGTGGACCCGGCCGGGGTCGTCGTCCCACGCATCGGGAGGTTGCGGGATCGCGTTTGCGCGCGCTGCGGTGAGCCGGTGGCGACCGCGCCCACGGACGTCCCGGTGGCCGGGAACCCGCCCGCCGGCGTGGTGGAACTGTCCTAGCGTCGTCGGGCATGCGTGCAGTGGGTCGCCTCGGGTCCGAGGCGCGACCCGACCAGGCAGCGACGATGTGAAGGAGAATTCGAAATGGCGACGAGTCCCGTACCGGCCGTGACCCCCGCCCACGACACCACCGTGGATCTGCTGGTGATCGGGTCCGGCACCGGTATGGCCGCCGCGCTCACCGCGCGCGAGCTCGGCCTGTCGGCGCTGATCGTGGAAAAGACCCGGTACGTGGGTGGCTCCACGGCCCGCTCGGGAGGCGCGTTCTGGGTGCCCGCCAACCCGGTGCTGCGCGAGGCCGGTTCGGGCGACACCCCCGAGCGGGGTCACACCTACGTGCGGTCGGTGGTCGACGGCTCGGCGCCGGCCGAGCGCGGCGAGGCGTTCGTCGATCACGGCGCCGCGACCGTCGAGATGCTCCGGCGCACCACGCCGATGAAGTTCTTCTGGGCCAAGGGCTACGCCGACTACCACCCGGAGCAGCCGGGCGGCGCCGCGGTCGGACGTACCTGTGAGTGCCGGCCGTTCGACACGTCGGTGCTCGGCGACGAGCGCGGACGGTTGCGCCCCGGCCTGATGGAGGCGGGGCTGCCGATGCCCACCACCGGTGCCGACTACAAGTGGCTGAACCTCATGATGCGGGTTCCCCTCAAGGGATTCCCGCGCATCTTCCGGCGGCTGGCGCAGGGTGTGGGCGGCCTCGCGCTCGGCCGGCAGTACGTCGCCGGCGGGCAGGCGATCGCCGCGGGCCTGTTCGCGGGGGTGCTGCGGGCCGGGATCCCCGTCTGGACCGAGACGTCGCTGGTGCGGCTGGTCACCGAGGGCGAGCGGGTGACCGGTGCGGTCCTCGAACAGAACGGCCGTGAGGTGACCGTGACCGCCCGTCGCGGTGTGGTCCTCGCGGCCGGCGGGTTCGACCACGACATGGCCATGCGACGGAAGTTCCAGTCCGACAGGCTCGCCGACAACGAAAGTCTCGGCGCCGAAGGCAACACCGGCGACGCGATCAAGGTCGCCCAGGAGGTGGGCGCCGGCCTCGACCTGATGGACCAGGCATGGTGGTTCCCCGCCGTCGCGCCGACGGCCCCGGGCAAGCCGCCGCTGGTGATGCTGGCGGAACGGTCCCTGCCGGGGTCGTTCATCGTGGACCACACGGGCCGCCGGTTCACCAACGAGTCCTCGGACTACATGTCGTTCGGTCAGGTCGTCCTCGAGCGCGAGCGGGCCGGCGACCCGGTCGAATCGATGTGGATCGTCTTCGACCAGAAGTACCGCAACAGTTACCTGTTCGCGGCGGGGCTGTTCCCGCGCCAGCCCATCCCGGGCTCCTGGTACAAGGCAGGCATCGCGCACCGGGCCACGGATCCGGTCGAGCTGGCGCGCTCGATGGGGATACCCGAGGACGCGTTCGCCGAGACCTTCCGCCGGTTCAACGACGACGCCGCGTCGGGAACGGACTCCGAATTCGGTCGTGGGGGAAGCGCATACGACCGCTACTACGGCGATCCGACGGTCGAGCCGAACCCGAACCTGCGGCCGCTGACCGAAGGGCCGCTCTACGCGGTGAAGATGACGCTGAGCGACCTCGGCACGTGCGGTGGCGTGAAGGCCGACGAGCGGGCGCGGGTGCTGCGCGAGGACGGCAGTGTGATCGACGGTCTCTATGCGATCGGCAACACCGCCGCGAACGCGTTCGGCAACACGTACCCGGGTGCGGGGGCGACGATCGGTCAGGGCCTGGTGTTCGGGTACATCGCCGCGCAGGACGCCGCGAAGGCAGCCGTTCCCGCGAACGGATGACTCGGCAACGGTCTTACCGCTCGCATTCGTCGATCACTGCCCGCACCACGGCGGGCAGTGCCGCGGCGGTGGCGGGCGTCAGGCCGACGCCGTAACCGACCTCCGTCACCTCGAGGGTGTAGACCACGACCCGACCCGGGTCGACGCCCAGGATCCGGCTCAGCGCCCACGCCTCGGCGGGGCCGAGGCTGTGCGAGCCGGCGTGTCGCGAGCGGCGGGCGAGACTCGCCTCCCCGATCTCGTGACGCCGGATCGCGCCGGGCGGACCGGTGCCGACGGTGGCGTCCACGACGACCGCCAACCGCGTCCCGGCCCACGCGTCCAGCATTGCCGTCGGCTCGCCGTCGGAGATCAGGACCCGCCATCCGGGCCGGGACCGGCCGACCTCCCGGGCCGCCGCGGGCCCGACGCCGTCGTCGCGGCGGTACTCGTTGCCGACGCCGATCACCACGAAGTTCGTCGCGATCACCCGCGGTCGATCGTGAGGTCGAGGAAGTGCGTGGCACACGAGATGCACGGGTCGTAGTTGCGGATCACCCGTTCGCACAGCGACGTCAGATCAGCATCGGACAGCTCCAGGCGGCCGGCGATCAGCGTGCGCAGATCGTGTTCGACGGCAGCCTGGTTCTGGGAGGTCGGGGGGACGATCACGGCCGAGCGGATCAGTCCGTCGTCGCCGAGCTCGTAACGGTGGTACAGCAGTCCCCGCGGTGCCTCGCTGACGCCGTGCCCGGTCGCGGCGCGGGCGGCGACCTCGGTGCCGGGCCGGCCGGGACGCTCGTACCCGGCGATCAGGCGGAGCGCCTCCTCCACCGCATAGACGGTTTCGACGGCGCGAACAACGATGCTGCGAAACGGGTTACGGCACTGCGTCCCCAGTCCCGCCGCGTGTGCCGACTGTCGTGCGGTGTCCGACAGCTGCGCGGAGTTCAGGGTGTATCGGGCCAGGGGTCCGGTCAGGTACCGGCGCCCGTCGAGCCGCGCGTACAGGGCCGTCGAGTGCGGGACCTGGTGTTCGACCACATGGTCCGGGAACTGTGCTGCGGCGAAGGAGGATCCGGTCGACGACCGGATCTGCCCGTCCTCGATGGCGTAGCGGTCCGGCCGGTGCAGGGCGAGCAGGTCGTGATCGAGATCGACATCGGGAAAGTCGAACCCGGCCACCCAGCGGACCGTGTCGAGCGCGTCGTCGAGGGCGCGGCGCAGCCGCTCGGCGAGCGGGGCGAGTTCCGTTCGGCTCGGTGCGCGATAGAAGCCGCCGATCCGCACGTTGACCGGGTGGATGGGCCGTCCGCCGACCTGCTCGAGGATCGCGTTGCCGGCCTTCTTCAGGGCCAGCCCGCGTTCGAGCGCGCTCCGATGACGCTCGGCGAGGGCGATCGCGTCGGGAAGGCCGAGGAAGTCGGGGGCGTGCAGGAAGTAGATGTGCAGCACGTGGCTGGCGATCCACTCGCCGCAGTAGAGCAGGCGGCGCAGGTTCAGCACCGGCTCGTCGAGCTCGACCCCGCAGGCCTGCTCCAGCGCATTGCAGGCGCTGACCTGGTAGGCGACGGGGCAGATCCCGCAGATCCGGGAGGTGATGTCCGGAGGCTCGCGGAAATCCCTTCCCCGCAGGAACGACTCGAAGAACCGGGGCGGCTCGTAGATGTTCAGCTCCGCGCGCTGCACCCGCCCGTCGCGCACCGACACGTTCAGTCTGCCCTCGCCCTCGACGCGGGCGAGAGCACGGACCGTCAGCTCTCTACGGCTCCCGCTCACGGCGGTGCCTCTCGGCGAGCACGGGGGCGCCGACGTTGAACGTCGCGAAGGCGCGGTCGATGTCGTCGTCGCTCATGCCGCACGTGCGCAGCCACCCGGCCAGCGACGCGATGTTGGGGTCGGTCGTCGGCCCGAAACAGCCGTAGCAGCCGCGCGACTGCGCCGGGCACAGGGCGCCGCAGCCGGAGTGGGTCACCGGGCCGAGGCAGGGCGTGCCGTCGGCGACCATCACGCAGGTCAATCCCCGGCGCTTGCACTCGGTGCACACACTGGTGTTCGGGATGTTCGGCCGGCGGCCGGCCAGGAACGCGGTGATCACCTCGAGCAACTGGCGCCGGTCGATCGGGCAGCCGCGCAACTCGAAGTCGACCGGCACGTGCGCCGCGATCGCCGTCGACGTCGCGAGGGTCTCGATGTACTCCGGGTGGGCGTAGACCATCGAGGTGAACTCGGCGACGTCGGCGAAGTTGCGCAACGCCTGGATGCCGCCGGCGGTTGCGCACGCGCCGATCGTGACGAGGGTCCGGGACCGCTCCCGGACCCGGTGGATGCGCGCGACGTCCGCGGCGGTGGTGATCGAGCCCTCGACCAGCGACAGGTCGTACGGACCGTCGTCGACGGCGCTCGACAGTTCGAGGAAATGGGCGATCTGCACCGCCCCCGACAGCGCGAGCAGTTCGTCCTCGCAGTCCAGCACGGACAGCTGACATCCGTCGCACGACGCGAACTTCCACACCGCGAGCTTCGGCCTGTCCATCACAGCTCCCGTACGTGCAGCAGCGGTCCGGCCACCGCGTAATCCAGCACCGGGCCGTCCCGGCAGAGCAGGATCTCGCCGAGCTGGCAGTGCCCGCACAGCCCGATCCCGCACTGCATGTTCCGTTCGAGCGAGACCCGGATATCCGGGGGCCGAATCCCCTTGCCCAGCAGCACCCGGGCCGAGAACCGCATCATCGCCTCCGGCCCGCACAGCAGGGCCGTCGTCCGCGCGGGATCGAGATCGAGCCGGCTCAGCGGCGCGGTGACGAATCCGACGGACCCGGACCAGCCCTGGACCGGCTGGTCGATCGTCAGCCGGATCTCCACGCCGCCGTCGGCCCAGTCCTGTAGCTCGCGCCGATACAGGATCTCGGCCGGCCGGCGTGCTCCGACCACGAGCACGACGCGCCGGAAGTCGCCGCGCGCGGCCACCGCACCGAGAACGGCGGCCCGCACCGCGGCCAACCCCACCCCGCCGGCGACGATCACCAGGTCCCGGCCGGTGCACGACTCGAGGTCCCAGCCCACCCCGAACGGGCCGCGCACGCCGACGATCGCGCCGGGCTCGGCGTCGTGCAGGGCCCGGCTCACCGCACCCACCTTCCGCACGGTGTGGACCAGCTCCCCGGTCGTGTCGGTGGGATCCCCGCTGACCGAGAGCGCGATCTCGCCGACCCCGGGGGCGTAGAGCATCATGAACTGCCCGGGCCGGAACCGCGGTCGCGGCGCCCCCAGCGGGGCCAGCGACAGCGTCACCGCATCGGCGGTCTCGACGGTCCGCGAGCGAACCCGGTGGGCGCTGGGCAGCATCGGCGCGCCCGGCGCCGCTGCGGTGTCGTGAGCGAGGTCACCGAACATCGGGACCCGCATACAGGTCCAGCAGTCGCGCCCGGGTGGCCTGCAACCGCTCCAGGAGGGCCCCGAACAGGGCCCGCATCACCGTGTATCCGAACTCGGCGTCGGCCTCGCTCAGCGCCTGCAGCGCCGCGGCGTCCACCTCCAGAGCCGAGGTCGCAGCGGCCGCGACGGCCCCGTAATGCCAGCGGTAGGGCGGCGTCAGCCACGACCATCCCAGGACGTCACCGTCGACGAACGTGTCGAGGGTGACCGGGCCGCGGCCGGGCACCACCGTGTACAGATCCACCCGGCCGTCCTGGAGCAGCCAGCAACTGCGCGCCTCCCCGCCCTCGTGGAAGACGTGCTCCCCGGCGGCGAAGCGGACCGGGTGGGCGAGCGCGGCGATCCGATCCCGCGCCTCCGGGCCCAGCCCCGCCAGAGCCCGGATGCCGTCGAGCGGTGGGGTCGTCATCGGTGCCCGTCCGGTTCGTCGTCGTGGGTGGCGAGCGCGCCGGTGAGGCGGGCCGCCTCCGCGGTGATGTCGATGCCGACCGGGCACCAGTCGATGCAGCGGCCGCAGCCGACACATCCCGAGCTGCCGAACTGGTCGTGCCAGGTGCCGAGCTTGTGCGAGATCCACTGCCGGTACCGGCTCCGGCCGGACGCCCGGACGTCACCGCCGTGGATGTAGGAGAAGTCCGGTTCGAAACAGGACGCCCAGTGCTGCCACCTGCCGGCGTGCCCGTCGGCGAGGTCGGTGACGTCCTCCGTCGACGTACAGAAGCAGGTGGGGCACACCATCGTGCAGTTTCCGCAGGTCAGGCAGCGATCGGCGACATCGTCCCAGACGTCCGCCTCGCGGGCGTCGCGGAGCATCGCCCGCAGGTCGACCTCGGGCATGCTCCGTCCCATCCGGTCGCCGGCCGCCGCCACCGCGTTGCGGGCCCCGGTGGTCTCGTCCGCGGTGGCGTCGCGGTGGGGGAGCAGGTCCAGGATTCGGGCGCCCTCGTCGGTCCCGACGTCCACGAGAAAACGGTGTCCCTGCTCGTCGATGCGTTCGGTCAGGCCCAGGTCGTACCCCGGGCCCGCGGCGGGACCGGTGGCCATCGAGGCGCAGAAGCAGACCTCGCCCGGTTCGGTGCAGTTGACCGCGACGACGAACAGCCCGCGGAACCGTCGCGCGGTGGCCCCGTCGGGATGGGCGCCGCGGGTCAGCACCGTGCCCAGGATGCCGATCGCGGCCAGGTCGCAGCCGCGGACGCCGAGGAACGCGTACCGGGTCTCGTCCGCGGGTGGGGGCCGGTAACTGCCGTCCGGCGCGGTCGACCACAGTTGCTGTCGTGCGGGGTGCAGGAACTGCTTCCACGACTGCGGACCCGCGGAATGGCCGAACACGGCGGTGTCGTCGCGTCGCCGGAGCCGATACCGCCCGGGTGCGGTCGACACGCCCCACCCGTCGGGCAGCTCTCGTCCCGACCCGAGCTCGTCGAGCACGATGGCGTCGTCGCGGACGGTGGGGCCGACGACGCGATATCCCTCGGCCTGCAGCACCTCGATCAGCCGGTCGAGGTGGGCGCGGGACAGGATTGCCGGCGTCGGGGGGTCGGCGTGCGAATCCGCAATACCCATGGCAGCTCCCGTGATTCGAACGGTCACGACCCGGCGCAGCCCTCACTCGTCGCGCTGGTGGCCCCCTCGAGTATCGTCGCGGGCGTACCGCCCGGTCAACCGGCCGGCCGTCGCGGCCCGGTCAGTACGGGTCGAACCGGACGTTCTCGGCGGGGGTCCCGGTCTCGACGAGCGTGTGCAGGGTCGCGCGGACCATCGCCGCGGACCCGCACACGAGCACCTGGTGGTCGCCGAACGCCCCGTAGGAGGTGACCACCTCGTCGAGGCTGCCCTCGAGCAGCTCGTCGGGGTGGAACCCGGGATCGCCGACGTGGGCGACGATGCGGTCGTACCACTCGTCGGGGATCCCGGGGTCGTCGACCGACTCGACCACCGGCACCACGGTCAGCCACGGCAGCGTCTCGGCGAGCAGGATCAGCATGTCGGCGGCGTACAGGTCGCGGGGCGTGCGGCCGCCGACGAACAGGAAGGTCTGGGGCGGGTCCGGCCGGCGCGCGACGTCGAGGATCAGCGCCCTCAGCGGGGCCAGGCCGGTGCCGCCGGCCACCATGATCACGATGCGGCCGGAGTCGTCGACGTGCAGGTTGCCGCCCTGCGGCGCGCCGATCGTCCACACGTCGCCGGGCCGGGTGGCGGTGACGATGCTGCCGCTGACCCAGCCGCCGGGGACGGTACGGACGTGGAACTCGAGCTTGCCGTCGAGCGACGGGGGCAGTGCGGGGGAGAGGCGGCGCGGCAGCCGGGGATGCTGCGGCACGGTGACGTCGACGTACTGCCCGGGCGCGAACGGCACCATCGCGTCGTCGCATTCGAGGCGCACCACCGCGACGTCGTGGCGGAGCCGGTGATGCTCGACGACGGTCGCCGACCACACCGTGTCGGTGGTGTGCAGGGTCTGTCCGGCCGGCTGCATGGTGTGACTCCCGGTGCTCGAGCGTGAAGGTGGCCCCACTCTAGGTCAGGGCCGCAGCCCCGTCCCGAAATGAAACATGTTCCAATTCTGCCGCCGGAGCGGTTATGGTGACGAAGGGGTGATCCCCGCCACGTCGAGCCGTCACCACGCTGACCATCGAGGAGAAGGACTCTCAATGACCGAGGAGTACGCCGACCTGCATCGGCCCGTGTTCACCGCGGACCTGCTCATCACCGCCCTCGAGCGCAGCGCCGAGAAGCCGGCCCTGTACCTCGGCGACGTGGTGCTCACCGGCGGGGAGATGCGCGACGAGATCAGCCGGTTCGGGCAGGCACTCGCCTCGGTCGGGGTGGGGCAGGGATCGTCGGTGGCGATGCTGTCGAAGAACCGCCCCGAGGTTCTCATCTCGATGGGCGCGACGATGGTCGCCGGCTGCCGCAACAGCGCGCTCAATCCCATGGGTTCGCTGTCGGACCACCTCTACATCGTCGACGACGCCGCCATCGAGACCCTCATCTTCGATCCGAACCACTTCGAGGAACGCGCCGCCGAACTGAGGGCACAGGTGCCGACGCTGAAGAACGTCTTCTCCCTCGGCCCGTCGGAGGTCGGCACCGACATCCTCGCCCTGGCCGCACAGTTCACGCCGCAGCGGCTCGTCGCCGCGCCGGTGGCGGCCGAGGACACGTCGAGCATCGTCTACACCGGCGGCACCACCGGCAAACCCAAGGGCGTCATGGGCTCGTTCCGCTCCGGCGCGACGCTCACCCAGATCCAGATGGCCGAATGGCAGTGGCCCGACGAGCCGCGCTTCCTGATCTGCACGCCGCTCTCGCACGCCGGCGCCGCGTTCTTCGTCCCGACGCTGCTGCGCGGCGGATCCCTCTACGTGCTGCCGTATTTCGAGCCGGGCCTGGTGCTCGAGACGATCGAGAAGCACCGCATCAACGCCACCATGCTAGTGCCCACGATGATCTACCTGCTGCTCGACCACCCCGATTTCGACCGCCGCGACCTGTCCAGCCTCGAGACCCTGTTCTACGGCGCGTCGGCGATGTCCCCGGCGCGGCTGCGGGAGGGCATCGAGCGGCTGGGCCCGGTGTTCTTCCAGTTCTACGGGCAGAGCGAATGCGGGATGACCATCTCCGTGCTGCGCAAGGAGGACCACCTCGCCGACGATCCGGAACGCCTCGCCACGTGCGGGCGGCCGGTCCCGTGGCTCGACGTGCGGCTGCTCGACGACGACCTGAACGAGGTGCCGCGCGGGGAGCTGGGGGAGATCTGCGTGCGCGGGCCGCTGGTGATGAAGGGATACCTCGGCAAACCCGCAGAGACCGCCGAGGCGCTGCGGGGCGGCTGGCTGCACACCGGCGACGTCGCCCGGGCCGACAAGAACGGTTTCCTCACCATCGTCGACCGCAAGAAGGACATGATCGTCACCGGCGGATTCAACGTCTTCCCCCGCGAGATCGAGGACGTCATCTCCGCGCATCCGGCGGTCGCGTCCGTCGCGGTCGTCGGCGTGCCCGACGCCAAGTGGGGCGAGGCCGTCAAAGCCTGCGTGGTGCTGCGCGACGGCCGGTCGGTCCGCGCGGAGGAGCTGATCGAGAGAGTCCGCGCCGCAAAGGGTTCGGTGCACGCACCGAAGTCGGTGGACTTCCTCGACGCGCTGCCGCTCACCCCGTTGGGCAAGCTGGACAAGAAGACTCTGCGCGCGTCGTACAGATAGGCGGAACATTCGTTTCGCAACCGAGGCAGGTTGTGCGGCGGGTAGAAACCGACGTCGGACCTGAGTTGGGACATTACTGGCGGGTAGAAGGCTCGGCAGGCTCGTCACCTGCGCCTTCGTGATCCCGCGAAAGCCGATCGGGACACTAAGCGGGTAGGTTCGGGCGGTGGCATTCGTGCGGAAAGTGCGCACCGCATCCGGCGCGGTCGCGGTGCAGCTCGTGCGCAAACATCGGGGCCGCCACGAGATCATCGCGCACGTCGGATCCGCGCACACCGACGTCGAGCTGGGCATCCTTCTCGAAAGAGCCCGCAACCTCCTGCACGGCGACCAAGGCATGCTCGAGCTCGACGTACCGTCACCGGTCGAGCAGATCGCCGACGTCGCCGACTGGCGCACCGGACAGCTATCCGTGTCGCCGCCCACGGCGGGTCGGGAGGTTGCCGGTCCGGGCCGGACCGTGCGCACCACCGCCCGGCTGCTCTACGACGTACTCGCCTCGGTCTACGACCGGCTCGGCTTCGACGTCCTCGACGATGCGGTGTTCAAGGATCTGGTGATCGCACGCATCGTCGAACCGACCTCGAAGATCGATGCCCTGCGTGTCCTCGACGATCTCGGTGCGGACACCGTGTCGTACAAAACGATTCAACGCCACCTCGCGCAGATCCTCACCGGTGACTACCGGGATCGGATCGCCCGCCGCTGCTTCGAATACGCCGCCGCCACCGGCGGGTTGGGGTTGTTGCTGTTCGATGTGACGACCTTGTACTTCGAGGCCGAGAAGGAAGACGACCTGCGCAAGGTCGGCTACAGCAAGGAGCGGCGGGTCGATCCACAGATCGTGGTGGGACTGCTCGTCGATCGAACCGGCTTCCCCTTGGAGATCGGTTGTTTCGAGGGCAACAAGGCCGAAACCCACACCCTGATCCCGATCGTGCGCCAGTTCCAGACCCGCCACGGCGTCGACGGTGTGGAGATGGTCATCGCCGCCGACGCCGGCATGCTCTCCGCCTCGAACCTGACCGCGCTCGACGAGGCGGGCCTGAAGTTCATCGTCGGCTCCCGGGTGACGAAGGCGCCCGCTGATCTGACGTCTCATTTCCATTGGCACGGTGATGTGTTCACCGACGGGCAGATCATCGACACCGTCACACCCCGGCACGCCCGCAGTGTCGTCAACACCGTGAAGAGACGAGCCGAACCGGTCTGGGATCCGGTGCGGCACCCCACCTCGTGGCGGGCGATCTGGCAGTACACCCGCAAACGCGCCGTGCGCGACAACCAAACCCTCAATGCGCAGGAAGCGCGGGCGAAGGCGGTCGTCGACGGCACGAAGAAAGCCAAGGCCACTCGGTTCGTCAAGACCACCACGGCCGGTCAGCAACTCGATGATGCCGCCCTGGGCAGGGCCCGGTCCCTCGTCGGCCTGAAGGGATACGTGACCAACATTCCGGTCACGCTGATGGAACCGGGTGAGGTGATCGGCAAGTACCACGATCTCTGGCATGTCGAGCAGTCGTTTCGGATGTCGAAGACCGATCTGCGGGCACGGCCGATGTTCCACCGCACCCGCGACGCGATCGAAGCACACCTGACCATCGTGTTCGCGGCATTGGCAGTCGCGCGCTGTGTTCAGGACCGGACCGGTGTCGCGATCGCACGAGTGGTCAAACAACTGCGGCCGCTGCGGACCTCGACGATCGCGATCAACGCCGCCGTCCAGGACTTCCCGCCGCAGATCCCGGCCGCCGACCAGGAAATTCTGTCTCGCCTCGGGTTCGAAGCGGGGTACTAAGCGAAATGTCCTAACTCAGGATTCGTTTCGCAACCGAGGCAGGTTGTGCGGCGGGTAGAAACCGACGTCGGATCCTCACGAACACGGACGTCGAGGCTCTACAACTCGCGGCATCCGTAAGTGTTCCGTCCCTCGGAGCTGCAATGAGTTCGGAAATCGGCCCACCGAACACTGGCGTTCGGTTTCGTTCGGGAGGATATTCGAACGGTGGGGATTGCAGTCCGGTGCCAGGGGTGGATCCGAAATGCCAACGTCGGAAATTTTGAGGGCAAAACTTCGAGTGCCCGCTCAACGTGGGTTGCGGCGAGAAAGGTTGTTGAAACAATGCTATGACGAGTTGACCCCCGTGGTCGTCGTCGTCGGTCCGGCGGGATCAGGGAAATCGACATTGTTGTCCCAGGTCGCCGCGTCGACTGACTCCCCGGTCGGGTGGTATCGGGTGACCGAGGACGACTCGACCGAACATGCCTTCGGTAAATATCTCTGCGCTGCTGCTCGGGAAATGGGCGTTGCTCTCGACCCGGAAACGAATTCGATCGACGCTGTTCTCGGCGAATTGGACAAAATCGGCGACGTCGATGCATTGTTGATCATCGACGATGCTCACGAGATCGCCGATAGTGGCGCCGAAACGGCACTGGGTCGTTTCGTCGCATTGCGCCCTCCTCGTCTACGCATCATCCTCGGAACGCGGCGCACCCTGGAAATCAACTTACCCCGACTCGTTGTGTCGGGCGAGGCTCGCGTGATCGATCAGGACCAGTTGCGATTCCGGTCGTGGGAAGTGGAAGAGCTGTTCGCAACCTTCTACGGCGAGCCACTCTCGCCTGAGCCGGCAGCCAGACTGACGCGCCGGACAGGAGGATGGGCAGCAGGCTTGCAGCTGTTTCATCTCGCCACGTCCAAACTCGCGGACTGCGACCGGCAGCGTGCCGTCGGCCACCTCACGGGGCACTCCAGACTCGTCCGGGCGTACCTCGCCCGTAACGTTCTGGCGGAACTGCCGGCCGATCAGCGATGGTTCATGACGCACACCGCCTCGCTCGAGCTCATGACACCTGCCCTCTGCGACACTCTGCTGGGAATCAGCGACAGCGGACGCATTCTTCAGCAGTTGACCGAACATCAGCTGTTCACCGAGTGCGACGACGTCGGTCGGACCTTCCGGTATCACGAGGTGCTCCGGACATACCTCGAGCTCGCATTGCTGGAAGCCAACGGGGAGAGGGAAACCAAGGCGTGGTACCTACGGACAGCCCGGGTGTTGGAGGAGGCCGGCGAGCACCGACATGCCGCCCACGCCTATGCCAAGGCATCGGACTGGGCGGCGGTCTCGCGACTGGTCCGACACGCAGCCAGCTGCACCGTGCCGATAGGGAACGACGATCCCCTTATTACATGCAGCGAGTGGCAGACCGATCCGTGGCTGGCACTCGCGTTGGCGCGCTTGCGCGTGCGGGAGGGGGCCATCGCCGAAGCCGAACAAGTCTATCGAGCGGCGCGCGAGTTGCTCGACGACCCGGAGTTCGTCGCACGGTGCGAATCCGAGCGGCGCGAACTGCTGGCATGGCTGCCGGGAGCGTCGGTCGACGCGCGACTCCTGCAACACTGGCTCGGGCCCCTGCGGGCCGCATTGCGGGCCCCTAACACTGGGCGCGCCGCAACCGAACCAGGAGCGCCGAAGGCGCGATTCGTAGAGGGGATGTGCGCCCTCAGCGCGGGCGACATCGCCTCGGCCAGAGAGGCAATGGTCGAGGCGCAAGCCGCGGACGAGCCGATTGCCGCGATCTCGTCACGGTTGGTGGTCACGATCGTCGATGCGCTTCGCGGAGCGATGCCAGATCCTGCGGTAGTGAACGATCTGGCGTCGAGATGCTATCGGGAGGGCCTGCTGTGGCTCGAGAGAGTTTGCCGCGGCCTGCAGGAATTGGTGCTCATGCGGGACCTTCCCGCCGAGTGGCGCGCCGACATCTGCGAGGAAATGCTGGTCGAGTGCGAGAAGGTCGACGATCACTGGGGCGCTGGACTGCTGACATTCGGGCTCGCGCTCGTCGCGCTGCACCGACGTGACCCGACGGCGTTCGATCGGTTCGAGGATGCGGCACGCCGCTTCGAGCGCCTGAATGCGCCGGTTCTCGTGGTGTGGAGTCGTGTCCTGGGGCTGAACCCGGCCGCCCCCGACATCGTCGCCCGGTCGAAACAGGCAGCCGCCGCCGCACACGGCGTCGGACTGCACCGAGCCGAGATGATGGCATTGTCGTACGCAACAGGCTACGACAAGAGTCGCTCTCCCACTCTCAAAGAACTTGCGCCAATGACGGCCCATCAGACGGATCCGATCCGCGGTGCCGTGCTTCCCGCGATCGGGATCTTCTGCTTCGGCGGATACCGACTGGAGGCATTCGGACAAATCGTCGACCTCACAGGTCTCCGGCCCCAGGCACGGATACTGCTGCACCTCCTGTCGATGACCCCGAACCTCGATTACCACCGGGAGGTGCTCGAAGATGCGCTGTGGCCCGGTGCCGCGCACGAGGTGGCATGCCACCGATTGCAGGTCGCAGTCTCGAGCGTGCGAGGTCTGCTCGGTGAGTACGGGATGACGCTGCAGCGCAGCGACGAGTCGTATCGATTGGCGACGCCCGGGTATGTCTTCTCGGACGTGGTCGAATTCGAACGCGCGTTGTCGAATGCCGCCGCCCGAACCGACCCGGAGGCGGCACGTGACCGGGTGGCATCCCTCGAATACGCGCTCACTCTCTACACCGGCGACCTCCTCCAGGAAGATGGTCCCGCGGAGTTCGTGGCCTCCGAGCGACATCGGCTGCGCAGTGCCGCTGCGAGCGCAGCCGTGGCACTCGCCGAAGACTATGTGGCGCTCGGTGACAGCGTGAAAGCCGACATCGCTGCCCACCGTGCGGTGGATCTGAACCCTTATCAGGATCGGCCCTGGTGGATCATGGTCGATATCCGCGAGAAGGCCGGCGACATGAGCGCCGCCGAACAGGTACGACTCGACCATCGACGGGTGCAGGAAGAACTCGGTCTCGTCGAGAGTTGATCAAACGGCGCCTCCGGAAATCTCGACTCGGTGCGGAATATGTGCAGGCTTGACCGCCTCGACCAAGGCGTCGAATCGGCGTTCGTCGACCATCCTCGGGTCGGTGACGGTCAGGCGGACGACAAGATAGGGATGGGGACTTCCCGGTGGTGCGACACCGGCCGTGGCGGAACCCACGGTCCCTCCGGACTCCTCGATCTCGGGCTCGAGGTCGAACACGGCCGCTACGGCCTCCCTGATCCCATGCACGGTTCCGCGAACCGCCATCGTCCGGACTCCTGCGGCGATGAGGTCGCGTCGGCGGGATTCGGATTCGTGGCCGTCGAAGGCGAGTCCGATCCAGCCGGCGAGCCAGCCGAGCATGTCCTCCGGCGTGGTGTGTGGATCCAGGTAGGCACAGAACGAATCGAGGGTCGCCAGTATCGGCGCGAGGACCTCGTCGAATGCGTCGCAGAGCTGTTGTGTGCGCGCATCCTGTCGATACACCGCGGGCATTGTCTCGACGAGTGGTCGCGGGGACGACAGCGCTGCGAGGGTGCCTCTCATGCCGTCATCACCACCTGGTGGTCGTACGAGTAAACGAGCGTGTCCGCGGCCAGCGGCAAGACCGATGCGCGTTCCCCGCGACTGCCCGTGACGGGATCCGCGGGATACAACCGGATCGACGTGCTGCTCGACATCTCGAAGCCGGGCACCGCACTGATCGCCGCCGCGATCTCACCGTCGCGCACCGCGCGGCCCAGCGGCCAGCCTCGGCCGTCCCGTCCGCCACGCAAGGGGTCGAGATAGCGGTACAGGACATCGAGCAGACCCGATTCGACCTGGGCGGCAGTGAATCCGGGTCCCGGACGCACGTTCACCACGACGACCGTCACGGCCCGATAGACCGGTGGTTCGATGATCAGACGGGTGCCCACGAGCCGGCGTTCGTCGAGATACCGCCGGATTCGCTGGACGGTGTCGTCCGGGGGTTCGAGATCGGCCAGGGCGATGTGTCCCGCATCGTCTGGACGGACGTGGGGAACCAGGAGGACCCGGACCACGCCCGCCTCGGACGCGTCGTTGGACGGAAGACAGTGCACACGAGCGGTCTCCGGCGCGACCTCGCGTGTCAACTCCTCGAAGTCGCGGGCGGTCACCGCGCGCCCGCGGGAGCGCAACAGCAACGGTCCGCGGATCTTGAGTTCCTCCAGGGTTTCCGGGGGTGCACCGCCGATCGCCGGGCCGCGATTCTCGATTCGGGAGATATAGGGCACGCTCGTCTTCAGCACCCGGATCCGTCCGGACGCGACATTCCCTTCGGCGCCGCCGCCCGTCCGATATGCGGCCATGCGTATCGCCGACGATTTCGCCGGCACCGCACCGTACCGCCGCAGGGTCCCGTCGGCCTGACGCAGGGCGGGACCGAAGGACACCTCGCCGGTGACTGCGTCGACGTGGAACACCTTGTCCTGCGCGGTCGATTCGGCGAAGTGTTCCACGTGATGCCACCGCGACTCCTGGCCGGCGTCGACGACCACCATGCTGCATCCCGGCCACCGCAGGACCGGCGTGTGGCGCACCCGAAGGTGCTGGTCGGCAGCACCGTCGGAGACCCCGAGGAACTCGTCGTGCACCACACGGGCGTGGATGACCGGAGTGGTGCCGCCGATCGTCCGGGCGGTGATCTTCCGGATGCGGGGAGGTTCGGAGTAGGTGCGTTCGCCGCTCTCGGTTTCCCGCAGCCGACAGCGGATCCACGCCCGGCGCACGCCGGCGAACACCGATTCCGTGTGCTCCGGGGGGATGTGCAGGACCACGTCGCCGGGCTTGTTCAGGCCTCCCGTCTGGTCGCGGTCGACTTCGCAGCGCTGCCAGCCGGTGGGGGTCCTGGCCTCCCAGACCCGCGGTGGTCGTCGTGGATCGACACCGATGCCGGAGACCTCGCAGTCGATCCGGAGCAGTACCGCGCAGCGCGGAACGGCATTCGACAAGCCGATCACCAGGGAGTCCCCGGGGCGCGGGACCGGTGAGAAACATGTGAACCCGGCCGAGCCGCGCATCTCGTTGGTGCGTTCGACCGGTTCCGAGCCGACCAGCTGGACGCCCACCCAGGCGGCGCTGCAGGGAACGATGTCGAGGCGCTCCGCCGTCGAGAACACGACCGGCTCGGTGACGTCCGTGCGATCCGTCGCCACCTCGGTCTCCGCGCGCACGACGACCGTCTGCGGTTGCGGTGCGGACAGCCAGAAGGTGACCGCCCCCTGAGCAACTCCCGGTGGTCGTCGCTCCACGCCGATCAGTTCCAGGAACTTGAGGTAGTTCCGGTTGGGGACGCGATTGAGCCGGTAGATGAGCTGGTCGACCATCATCGCGAACGTCTCGATGAGCGTGATGCCGGGATCGGAGACGTTGTGGTCGCTCCATTCGGGGCATCTGTCCTGAACCAGTCGACGTGCGTCGTCCACCAGTTGCTGGAAGGTTCTGTCGTCGAGGTTCGGGGCGGGGAGCACGGAGTCACTTCCTCTGCGGTGGTTCGACGGCCGTGAACGACTCGGCGGGTTCGTCGACGATCAGATAGAACGGGAAGACGAGATTGCGGACGTCGTTGCGCTCGCGGAGCGAATAGGAGATGTCGATGTAGCAGGTCGTCGGTACGTCCGGATCGAACCGGACCACCACGTCGACCAGGTCGATGCGGGGCTCCCAGCGGGTGAGGGCATCGTGCACATCGGCGGCGATCGCAGCCGCGGTCCCGTCGTCGGCGGGTGAGAAGACATGATCTTGTACGCGGCACCCGAACTCGGGTCGCATCGGTCGTTCGCCCGGTGTGGTTCGCAGGATCAGCTCGATCGCCTGCTCGATGTCGCGGGGCCCCGACGCCAGCGCCACCGCGCCCGCGGCGTCGAAGCCGACGGGATAGTTCCAGCCACGCCCGACGAAATCGGTGGACATGGGTCAACCTCCGATCAGGACAGTGAGGGCGCCGGAGACGATCGGAGCTCCGCAGGCGGACATATCTCCTATCCGTGCGGCAGGCATCCCGCCGATGAGGACGGTGGCCGAGCCGGGTCCGACGATCGCCGAGGGTGGGTGCGGTGGGGGAGGTGGGAAGCTGCAGATGTGCGGGGTTCCCACCGTCGCCGCCGGTTGACCGGCGATGAGGACGGTGGGGACTCCCGGAGGGCCGATGACTCCGGGATGGCCTGTGGGATCACCGACGCGCGCGGCAGGGGGCACGACCACCTCCTCAGTTGATCTTGACGAGTGCACCGGAGACGATTGCCGGTCCGCCGGACTTGAACTCGGCGGTCGCGCTCGCCGTCACCTTCACGCTCGGGCCGCCGACCTTCACGCCGGTCGTGTCCGCCTCGACCGTTCCCCGGGCGCCCGCGATCTTGACCGAACGCTTGCCCTTCAGGACGATCTCACCCGACGTGAGCTCGATCTTCGAGTCTGCGCCGTCGATCACCACGCCCTGAGTTCCCTCGACGAGAATCCGTCCGTCACTGTGTATCTCGATCTTGGTGCCGATCTTGTCCAGCGACAGACGCAGTCGTCCGTCACCGGTCTCGGCCAGGATGCCTTCGGTCTTCCCGTCCTCGTCGAGCAGATCGATCCGGTGTCCGTTGCGGGAGACGAACGAACGACGATTGACCGCTCCCGATCCGGCGTCGACGAGATCCGGTCCCTTCGTGTCCGGTGTGTCGATTCCGTTGTGCAGCCCGGCGAGGACATAGGGTCGATTCGGGTCATTCTGTTCGAAAGCGACGAGCACTTCGTCTCCGACCTCGGGGACGACGAGTGCGCCGCGATCCTTCCCGGCGCCCGGCTGCACGACGCGCGCCCAGTCGCTGACGTAGTCCTCGGACAACCACGGGAAGGTCAGACGGACCCGGCCGAGCTGTTCCGGGTCGCGGGCGTCGCTGACGACGGCCACGACCACTCCGTAGTCCGCCTCGCCACCGGTGCCGGACGACAGCCCGAACAGGCTGCGTTCCTCCCTGCCGGTGACGGACAGCGACGTGGTGTAGCCCCCGGCGCCGGGCACGTACCGATGGCGGGCTGCGGTCACGAGGTACTTCCCGTCGAACGGTTCACCCATGTTCGCCAGGCAGATCGGGGTGTCCGCCCGCAGTTTCGGGTTCCCGCGGACGAGGGCCTCGACCTGAGCGAACGACCCGCCGATCACCTCGGCGAGAGCGGTCGCCGCCGAGTCGGCTTCGGGCTGGGTGCGGTAGGCGACGTCGGAGGCGACGTAGGTGGGGTCCCCGAAGGTCGCCGCGACCTCCGCCGGGGTGATCGTCGGCAGCACCGCGCTCTTCGTCTCCGCGGGTGCTTCGGCCACGATCGCCTGCTTCTGCGCGATGTCCCACCCCCGTACCTGAACCTTGGCGACCTGCTCGGCGGCGGTCACCACCGAACGCACCCGCAGCAGATCGGTTCCGAAGGTCAGCACGAGCGGATCCCGGCTGGAGGTGCCCTCGGCCTGCGGGGCCTCCTCGGCGGGTTTCCGGGGACCGAAGTCGAGTTTGTTCTCGCGCACGGCGACCTCGAAACCGACCCGTCGCGCGAGGCCGACGAGGAATTCCCAGTCGGTTCGGCCGCACTGGGACAAGTGATCGAAGACGGTTCCGGTGGACGTGATGTTGCCCAGTTCGATGCCGGCGTCACGTGCAACGCCGACCGCCGCGTCCGACGCCGTCGTCTGGGTGAAGGCCCGGGTGTGCCGGCCGCGGAAGAGCCGGTGGGACGCGTCGTAGCCGCGCACGGTCGTGAACGTTCCCGTACCGTCGAATTCGAGTTCGACGGCGGTGACCTCGCCTGTCACCAACGGTTCCGGAACGGCGACCGCGTCGGTGACGACGGCGATCCTCAGCTCGGAGCCGATCTTGATCTTCGATTTGGCGAGCAGGGTCCGGTCGGTGTCGCGGAAGCGCAGGGCAAACATGTCGGGCACCTGCAGGCTCGAATCCACGAATGCCGTTGCGAGCACGGCCACGAGATCGTCGGCCAGACGATCGCCGTCGACCTCGATCTCCAGTCCGGATGCCGATGTCATCGCAGCGATCCGATCTTCGTGAGCAGGTCCGTCACATTCGGCAGCACGAGCGATCGGCCGGGCGGGAGGCGCGTCGGGTCGTCGATTCCGTTGTAGGCGGCCACCGCTCGCCACATGGCTGGATCTCCGTATTCGCGATAGGCCAGCAGGTGCAGCGTGTCGCCCTCGATCACCTCGTGGACCCGGGAGTGGGTGACCGAACCCGACGACGGATTCTGCCGGCTCGTCTCGCCCGGCATCTCCTCCAGGCTCACGCTGCACACAGCGCGGATCGGTTTGCCGGACGCCGAGAAGAGGGTGTACTTCGCGCTCACCTGGGTGACGAAGGCATTGAAACTCGTGGTTCCACCCCACTTCAGCACCACCAGCGGCGGCATGGGCTTCTTGTCCTTCTCGTCGACCGGGACGCAACACGAGAAGAGCTTGTCGACGCACTTCGCGACGTCGGTGTCCTGTTTGAAGGTCGCGTCGAAGAACATCTCCAGGGTGAGCTTGCACGGCTCGGGCCCGGAGTATTCCGGTGGGCCTGCCTTCTTCGTTCCTTTGGCCGGGCTCCGGTCCCACTTCGCGGACTTGGAGATGGTGATCTCCTTGGGATTGAACTGGAACGCGATCGTCCCCAGCGAACTGCCTCGCTTGCTTCCACCCACGGCCTTCTCCGCCTTGTAGAGGAGCAGCTCCGCGTGGCTCTGCGCCTCGGGTGGTGGCGACGGTTTCTTCGCGGCAGCCTTTCCAGCCTTCTTTGCCGGGGCCGTGCCGGGGGTATTGGCCAGTGCGATCGGATCGGACATTCGTCGGCCTTCACTTCGTAGGTCCCGGCAGGATGCCGTGGTGTGCGATCTCGAGGGTCTCGGTGGCGACCTTCGCGGTGTCGACGTTCAGGCTCGGGCCGGTCCACCGGACCGGCACGACGCCGCGCAACGACCAGCCGGCGATGACCGTTCCGTCCGCCGTACGAGCAGTGATGCCAGCCGTGGTGGGTTGGAGATCCTCGAGGGCCTGGCTGAGCCATTCGGTCAGTTTGCGGCTGTTCGGGCCGACCGGTCGAGTGAGTTTGACGTTGGTGAACTTCATGCGAGTGGGAAGCTGCCACACCATGGTGTTGTTGCCGCCCTCCTCACGCTGCTCCATGACGATCTCCACCCCGAGTCCTTCGCAGCTGTTGAAGGAGCCCAGGTCCGTGCCGTCCACCTCCACCGTGAAACACACGCTCACGGCAGGGTCGTCGTCGGAGGTCGACATCGATTGCTCCTTCGGCTCAGATTTGTGGATCGGCGAGCAGACCGGCGCGTTCCCGGTCGAGCCACAGTTCCGTCTTGATGCGGGTGACGATCGGTTCGTAGAGGCGGTTGGCGAGATCGTCGATGTTCATGCCCGCGAGGGGGCCGGCCGGGGACGCGGTACCGGCGATCGGAGTTGCCGTGGTCGGAGGGTGTGGTTCTGTGGTCGAAGCCGGCTCGGATGGAGGGGAAGGCTCCTCCAGGCGCTGAGCGACGGGGGCTTGCCGTGTCGGCTCGACGTCGTCGTCGTCGACCTCACGTGCGACGTGGGCGAACATCTCCCGAAGCGACACCGGTCGGTCGATTCCGCCGGAGAGCGGTCCCGGCGCCGGAGCCGTGATCGGCGATCCGATACCTGCGGGTTGCGAAGTGCCGGTGTGTCGCTGGACTGTGATCGGTGGGTTCGGTGCACCGCGAAGGGTGACCATGGGTGCGGAGGGGCTTGGGTCTACGTCATGGCCCGCGTTGCGGTGGGGCGGGGCGCCGGGCGTCCCGGGCGGATCGGCAGGAACGGCCGCTACTCGCATGAGCGGAACCGGCTCATCCTGCACCGCTGTGTGAGGAGGATCCGGGACGAATTGCACCGACGTAGTCGGGTGGGGTTGCGGCGCAGCAGGAGCGGTGACGGTTTCAGATGTGAGGTTCCGCTGCAACGGGATCCGATGCGGTGGGACGAGTGGTTCTCTTCGGTCGGTAGAGCTGGAGCGGACCGTCTCCGGTGTCGGTGTCGGTGTCGGTGGTAGGGGATGTGTCGGAACCACCGGCCGGGACGCGACATCGTCCGGCACCGGCGTCATGTCATCAGCGATGCTCGACGTATCGGCCGGGTTCTCGGATGCCTCGATCGACTCGATCTCGTCTGTCAAAATCGGCTGCACAGGAGAGCTTGTAGGGCTGGTTGCGTCGATCGGCGTCTCGGAATTTCTCGAGACGGTGGGGACGGTCCGGGTAGGCGAGGGATCGACGTCCGGTGCTCGGTTCGGAACCGGATCAGGCGTTCGCGATCGACTCGACGCTCCGTTCGTGGGAGCGTCGTCGACCCGTTGGACGCTCGGGGCGACCTGCAGCGGAGCTTCTTCGCCGCGAGATCGATGTTCGACCGGGTCGGGAGCGGCGGTGTGACGAGCGACCACGGGGACAATCGGGGCGGGTTCACTCGCCTCGAGGACCGGGCCCGTGACGGTCGGACTCGGCTCGGGATCCGGACTGTCTCCGGGATCCGGAACCGGAACAACGTCGCGCTGCACTATCGGAGGTGCAGGGACCGAGGACGACGACGGGGACGCTCTCTCCGGGACTACGCGGGGCGCAGAGACGAGGTCGTGCGGGATGACGGTCTCGTGTGAAGTGACGGCTTCGGGTGACGGGATGACCCGTTGGACAACGCGCTCTTCGAAGGGCAGGGACGTGGGCGCCGAACGAGGTGCACGCAGCGGTTCGGGGATCGGTGTGCTCGCAGGGCGAGGTTCTTCAGGCGGGGGTGTCTGCACCGACGGTAGGTCGAGTGTGGGCTGCACCGTCTCGACCGCGGTGTCATCGGCTCGGATGTCGAGGCGAATGGGGCGACGGTGGGGTTCGGGTGTGGCGGGATGCTCGGTCGAGTCCGGAGCCGGAGCCGGTTCCGGCCCCGGGGTCGGAGGCGATGACGAACGTTCGAGGCACGGCGCCGATACTTCTGCCGCCGATCGCTGGACGGGACGGCGGAGTGGCTGCTCGCGCGGGGGAGGAAGCCGATCGATGCTCTGCCGTTCCACGTGCGGCGATTCGTGATGCGGGGGACGCGCCCGCGTCCGTTGCGGTTGCGGTTCGAGCTGGGGCTGCGGGCGTGGCTCGATGGATACTCGCTGTGCGACCTCGGGCTGCAGCACCGACGGTGGATCCACGGGCCGGTCCTGCACAACCTCCGCGGGGTCCGAATCCTGGTGGCCCGCGTGGGCAGAGAGAGGCAGGATCCGTCCCACCGGAAGCTCGTCGACCGGGAACGTCGAAACAGTAGGGAGTGCCCGTTCGTCGTCCGGTGGCGACGCAGTGACCATCTCGTCGATCTCGGTATGTGCACCGGGTACCTCGTTCGATACGGGCGACGAGTCGAGGTGACGAACGGGAGCAGGCGGCGGAGCCGTGTCGGTGGGGGTGGACGGCACGGCACCGACCCTTGCTCGCTGGAGGGAGCCCGGGGGCCGGTGGTGCCGCTGTGCGACGGTGTGGGGGGTTGGACCGTCGTGCCGGGACACCGGCGTAGACGTAGGGGCCGCGGTCAGCGACAACCACGGCACACCGGCGCCGACCGTCGGGAGCGGTTCGACGAGAGCCGGCGATCGGGAGGTTGTGAGCGTTCGAGTGAATCCGTCGAACTGTGTGGTCGACTCGATCGGTTCGACCACCCGCTGCACCGGGGGCAACGACAGCCGTTCGCGAGAGGTCCGCGAGGGGCGAACGTCCGGACGTTCGGGCGGTGTCCGGGCCGGTTCGGCCGACCGGCGTTGCCACGGCCATCGGATGGTCATCGCTCACCTCCTCGCGGATTCCGGCGCCAAGTTCCGGCTCAAGCGCACATACCGTTGCCGATCTGCGTGTTCGAGGTCGAGGATCGTGTCGAACGACCAATGCAGGTGATAGGCGATGTACGCGACCTCGGCGTGCAGACGTTCGGTCCCGTACGTCACGATTCCCCCAGGCGGCCCCCGGCGATGTCGACGGCGAAGTCGCATCCGCACTCCGGACAGGTGACGCCCGCCCGGGTGTGCCCGTCCTGATTGATCCGCCGATACAGATCCTGGAGGAAGGCGAGGTCGGACGCGAACATGTTCTCCACGACTCCGGCGTGCACGTCCTCGATGCCGCCGAGCCGGGACACGACCCGACTGATCAGCACCACCGTCAGATACGACGGATCCTCCCGCACCCGGTCGTCGCGTTGGGAGACGAGTTCGTCGCGGGCCGTGGCGAGACGCATGACACCGTCGCGGTGGACGGTGCCTGCCGAATCGATGTAGCCACGGGGCAACAGGAAACCGAATTCCGTGCGCAGCGCTTCTCGGGTACCCGAAGTTTCTGCCGAACGGTCCGGCTCGTGCTCCACTGTCAGGGTGGAGGTGCTGGTTCTACGCACCGTCCACCTCGACGCGTTCGAAGGTCAGTACCAGTTTCTCCGTCATGACGCTGGTGTCGCCGGCCTTCATAGAGCTGACCTCAAGGCTCTTCGGCCAGGCATTGGTGAGTGTGTATCGCTTGACGGGCTGTCCTTCGTAGTCGTACACCACGATGGCGCCGCCCTTGCGAACGTCCTTCATCTTTCCCAGCTGAGAGTCCTTGATCCACTTGTCGAATCCGTGGTCCTCGGTGAGCGGCCGGGTGAGAGTGACCTCACCGGCCTTCCAACGTCCGGGAAGCTTCTTGACGAGGTACTTTCCGTCCTTCGCTTCGTTGGACTTGTACTCGATGACGTCCTGTTCCATTTTCAGGCCGGTCACCTCGGTGATGGCCTTGATCTGAAGCCCGTCGAACTCGAGTCCGAACGAGTGGCCTACCGAGCTGTCGAATTCCGGTAGAGGCATTGCGGTTCCTCACTGTTCGATACGTCGATCACTCGGCGACCAGGCTGGTGCCGCCGGAGAACTGGGACAGTCGGAAGATCACGAACTCGGCTGGCTTCACCGGGGCCACGCCGATCAGGCAGACCACTTCACCCGCATCGATTCCCTCGGCGGGGTTCGTCTCCTCGTCGCACTTGACGTAGAACGCCTCGTCGGGAGTGCTGCCGAACAGTGCGCCCTTACGCCACTCGTTGACGAGGAAGGCGCTGATCGTCCGGCGCAGCTTCGCCCACAACGCTTGATCGTTCGGCTCGAAGACGACCCAGTCCGTGCCGTTGAGGATGGATTCCTCGAGGTAGTTGAAGAGCCTGCGGATGTTGAGATAGCGCCAGGCCGGATCGGAGGACAGCGTGCGGGCTCCCCACACGCGGATCCCACGGCCGGGGAACGAGCGGATGCAGTTGATGCCTACAGGATTGAGCAGGTCGTGTTCGTTACGGGTGATCTGCGTCTGCAGGGAGACGACACCGCGCAGCACCTCGTTCGCGGGGGCCTTGTGTACACCTCGCGTGTCGTCGTTGCGCGCCCAGACGCCGGCGACGAAACCGGAAGGCGGGAGGTAAGTTCCACCGTCCGTGCTCACCCACGGCCAGTACAGGGTTGCGTACTTGGAGTCGTAGTTTGCCTTGTCGCTCTTCCACTCCTTGATCTGTTGCGCATTGAGGCCGGGCGGCGGGTCGAGGATCGCCATCCGGTCACCCATCAGCTCGCAGTGCGCGATCATGGCCTGCTGGACGGAGATGACGGTGTCGAGGTCGATCGCGCTGCGCTGGTAGGCGGTGACCAGATCAGGAACGCAGATCATGGTGATCTCGTCGATCGCCTCGAGACCGGAAAAACCGGTGCGTTCCGAGACGTCACCGACGTAGTCGTCGGTCGTGAGTTGAGCGGACGGCAGCAGCGCTGGTTGTGCGGGTGCCGCCAGCGTCACCTTCTTGCCGACGGCGAGTTCGTCGGAGGCCTGGGCGTTGGGGATCTGTTCGAGCTTGATCGTCCGGGATTGGCCGTTGACGACGGTCGCGGCATTCGTCTTGCCCCGTCCGGGCGTGACACCCGAATGCTCCTCGACGGTTTCACCGCCCCTGCGGACGACGAGCTTGAAGGTCCCGTCCGCGGGCTCTGCGTCACTCGGCACGACTTCTACTTCGATGCCGGATTCGGCTGCGGCCGGGTCGATCGCGAGCACACGGAAGTTGCCGAGAATGCCCTGCGGGGCAGCCTCGACGGGCTTGGGAGCTGACTTCGAACCGCTGTTGCCGTTGCTGTCGCCGATGCGAACGATGTACGCGTTGCCGCCACCGTTCTGGAAGTACGCATAGACCGACCGCGCGAGGCATGCGCCATCGACGAAACCACCGAAGAGACCGGTGAACTGGGTCCAGTTACTGACGAGGGTCGGTTCGTTGAACAGCCCTTTCTCCGACAACCCGACAAAGGCGGCGACGGCGGTCCCGACGCCTTCGATCGGCCGGGATCCGGAGTCAACCTCTTCGACGTAGACCCCGGGCGACAGGTAGGTCGGCATGGCGCCTCCTCGGATGGCGTTCGGTGAGATGGGTTGATGGTGGCCCGATTCTGTGGAGCGGCACAGATGCGGGGGGACGGACGGTCGGGTAGGGGGAAGTGCGCGAAAGGGCACAACGCGTGAGACCGCAGGCAGGATTCAGGGCCCTACGGTATGAGCGCGAACACTGTGCCCGTTCGCAAACAGTGAAATTCTGGTTCGTCCGGAAGTAACCACCGAGTCGACGTGTGGCGATGCATACACAGTTCAATAACCGAGTACTCGTGGCGGCCTGGCTGGCCTCGCGGCTGCTTGGAGGCACCCGTTGGACTCCAAGGTCGCGCGGTGGGATCTGACCACTGTGAAAAACTGTCTCAGACAAGTGATCAACGGGTCTGTGCGTCGAAGGTTCGAGGCTGCTGTGCGCCGACCATTCGGCGCATCACTCGGTCTAACTGGGCTGACTGTTCAGTCTGGGGAATACGTTGGCATCGAGGGGCTTCGAAGTGTGGATTCTCGGTTTCGGGAAAAAGTTGGCATTCACTGAAAGTCGGCTTTCGCGACAAGCTCCTCGATGGCCTTCCCGAGTACTCTTAGTTGGGAATGATAGCAGGTATCAATTTCTGAATCGGATGGCCGAGGTTCGGCATTTTCTCCGCGGCGATCCTTGACGGACTGCTGCTCCGACTTGACCGCCTCTTTGGTGCGTGTCAAAGCTTCAATGGAAATGCGTAATATTTGTGGCGACACTCGACGTGAGTACTGATCTTTCAGGTAAGCGCGCCAGTCTGCCTTCGTTGCAAGTGTTTCTGGTACCGGAGATTTTCGCAGATCTTTTCCGGATCCACCGGCTCGATCGCGGATCATTCCTACGATGTTTCTCATCGAACGAATCAAGCTGAGATCGCCTCGTCCGGATGTGCTCGATTTCAGGGCGTGTGTCTTTTTCTTTGCGGCTTCCTCATATAGGAGAATGGTCGGCTGCAGCTTGTACCCTGTATCCTCGGCGGTGACCTCGCCTTCCTTCTTCAATCCCATGAGTGCTCGTCTGATAAATGCGTCCGGAATTATGTGTTCCGCTATCATCTTCCATTCTGGTATGGGCTTCTTGCCGTGCAGGCTACTAATCTTGGCGCCATACGGTGCGATCGTCCCGATTCCGGGTGCGTGTGTGCCCGGTCCTGCAGACTCGTCCTTCAAGTGCTCCCGAGCTAGTGCCAGTATGCCTTTTTGAACTCTTGCTGCTCGGCGGCCGGCGGCCTTGATCTGCCTGAGCTCTTCTTTCGCTGCAGTTCCGAGTTTGACCAATTGATCTTCGCTTCGCCCACTCAGTGTGTTGAGTCGATTTAGGTAGTGCGCCATCTCGTCCCGAAACTTCCCCTCAAGATCGGAAACTTGCGACCTTACTGTTGCGTCGCAATTCTTGAAGGCGTCGGCTAGGGGAGTTGGGGATGAGGCGACGTAAAGCTTGTCGGGTGATCCTGGTCGGTTGTATAACTTATGAACCTGCCGGCTCGATTTCGGTCGGAACTCGGAATGGAACTTTATGTTAATAAACTCCTTGCACTTCGCTCGGATGTAGTCGGCGATAGATCGAGTACCTGATCTAATTTTTTTCCGTGTCTGCTTGTACTTCTTCTTCGCCCAAGCCTTGCCCGCCTCGAACTTCTTCTTCGCCCAAGCCTTACCCGTGGCGTAGGCGGCCTTCGCCTTCGCCTTGATATTTGCCGCAGCCTTGCCGAGCTTGGACTTCTTCAGCCTGTCGAGGAACTTCTTGCCGTACTTGACCGCCTTGGCGATCAGCCAGTCCACGGCCTTGCCGACGGGAGTCTGCACCTTCTCGAGGATGCTCTTGATCTTGTCGGCGATCCCGCCCAGCCCCAGCAGGCTGGCGAGACCGCTGATCAACATCGGGACGGTCTTCGACAGCGTGCCCTCGATCAGAGCCGCCACCTTGCCGACCCCGCCGGCCGCGATCGACTCGACCGAGTCGAGGACGGAGTCGACGAAGTCCTTCAATCGCTGTGCATTGTCCACGAACCACATCACGGCGTCGTAGATCATCTTGCAGGCCTTGATGAACGCCGCCGCAGGATTGAGAAGCGAGATCAGCCACGTCACGCCGGCCGTGATCACCTTGGTGATGACGAAGTCGCGGATGCGACTCATCACCTGTTCTTTCAGGTCCGAGATCTTCTGCGCGATGAACTTCCACAATGCCGGGACGCCCTCGGTGAGGATCATCTTGACGAAATCGACACCCTTCTCGATCGCGCTCATCGCCTTCTCGCCGACCACGTTGACGATCCGGGTTCTGATCGACGTCCACGTGAGGCCGAGAAGGGACAGCAGCAGACCGATGATGCCCTTCAGGTCGAACTTCTCGGGGATCTCGATGCCGGCTTCGGCGAGGGTACCGAACAACCAGCCCTGCAGACCCTTCTTCAAGTGCGTGAGTATGTTCGACATGAAGTTCTGGATGCCGGTCTTGACCGCGTTGACGAACTTCCCGAGGAAGTCCATCGGGTCCTTGATGATCTTCTCGACGGCGTTTGCGGCTCGGGTGAAGACGCCGAGCAGCATGTCCTTGAGTTTCTTCACCGTGTCGATAGCGCCGCCGATCGCCTCGGCGGCCTGGCCTGCGAATCCCTTGTTCTCCGCCTGAAGCTTCTTGATCTCCTCGTCGACCGCATTGCGTGCCTCGATGTACTTGTCCGCCAGATCGTCGACGAGCGACTCCTGCTTCTCGTCGACGGACTTCTCCAAATCTTCGAATTGCGAACCAATTTCCTTGGCGGCATCACCGGCCAGCTTCTGAAGGTTCTTGGGTTGCTCCGCGACGAACTTCTGGACCTGTGCGCGCCCCTCGGACACCCGGGCCTTCGCACGTGCGAGTTCGGAGCCCACGAGATCGGCGATGCCGCCGATGACGTCCTCCATCCGCGACTCGTACAGCTTCTTCGATTCCAGGAACAGCGCGTTCGCCTCGGGCGGCATGTCCAGGAGCAGGTCCTTCAACCACAACGCGGACCCACCAGGACCGCCGTATCGCTTCGCCTTGTACGCAGCCATGCGGGCCTGGTGGTCGGCGACGAACGCTTCCTTGGCCTTCCTTTCACCTTCCTCGAACCGCTCGGACACGGTCTTGTCGAGACCGGTCAAGATCCCCTCGACGTCGGCCTTTGTCTTGTCGAAGATCTTCTTGATCTCGCCGGTGATCCGGCTTCGTTCCCCTTCGTCGGCGGACTTTGTGGCCTGTTTGCCCGCACCGGCGGCTTGCAGCGCACTGCCTTTCGAGGCGGTAATCGAACTCAATCCGGTCTTCGCCGTGGCATCGGCATCCGCAGTGGCGCCGGCGATGACCTGAGCTTCCTTCTCGCGCACAGCAGCGGGCGCATTCGCGTCGTGCTCCTCGGCAGTCTTCTTCGCCTCGAGTGCACCGGTGAACTCGGGCTCGTTCGATTTGGCGAGTTGTTCCTTGGTGACCCCGGCTTCCGCCATCTTGTGGTCGGTGGCGCAGCTGTCCGCACCCAGTCTCGTCTGGTCGTCGGGTGCAGGTTTCGGTGCCAACAGTTTCGGATCCGGTGGTGGAGGCGCGGACGGCGACGGGGGTGGCTGAAGCGGTGTGACCGGCTTGTCCTTCGCAGTGGAGGTATCCGGTGTCGCCTCGGTCGAATCCTTGATTTCTCGGGCGGACGCCTGCTTCCCTCCGGTGACCTTGCTCATCACCTCGTTCTTGACCTGATCCGCCTTGCCGGATTGCGCGAACTTGTCCGCCTCGTCCAGGTTCTTCGGAGCCTTCGCCGCGATCGCGGCCTTCACCGCGGCGATGAAGCCCGCCTTGTCGAAGCCTCCTGGCTTCGCGGCGTCCATCTTGCCGGTGTGAGCGGCCTTGGCCTGGGCTTCCTTGTCGTCGGGTGGCGCGACGGCCGCGTTCTGTGCCTCGCCCACTTCCTTCGAGGCAGGGGGATGCGCTTTGGTTGCATCGGCTTTGGTCTCGATCTCATGTTTCGCGTGGGCCCATTGCGGATCCTTCTGCGGATCAGCCGGTGTCGGTTCTACGGGTGGCGCAACGCAACCGCTCTGGACGGGTCCGGCGTCGAGACGCTGGGTGACGAGAGACGCAACGGCGTGGTTGCCCGCGGCGGACTGCAAGCGGCGTAGTGAGTTGGAATCCGACCGCACAGCAGCAGCCGATCGCGCAGGAGTGCGTTCCGGGGCAACGGATCTCGTGACTCGAGTGGGTGCAGTCATGGCATCACGCCGATTCTTCCTCGGACTCCTCCTCCTGACGCTGCACGAAGGTCTGGGCGGTTTCGTCTTCCTTTTCCTCCGCGGCCTCCTCACGCTGCACGGCAGCGGATCCCTCTTCCGTGGTTCGCTGGAGTGCGCCGGAGGGCGCGGTCGTGGGAGCGGGTGCGGCCATGACGTGCTCGGCATTCGCGACGGCGTCGCGTTCGAACCGATCCGAGGGATCGCTGATCCGTACCCCACCGCCGGCGTCGGTGCCGTCGACAGGGCCATTGCGCTGCTGCACGACATGCGTCAGTTCGTGAGCGATCATGTGCTTGCCGGTGTCCGATCCGGGGTCGTACCTGTCGTTCTGGAAGACGATGTCCGAACCCACCGTGTACGCCTGTGCATTGACGGATTTCGCGGATTCGTGCGCTGTTCCGTCGCTGTGGACGCGCACGTCTCCGAAGTCCTGACCGAACCGGCCCTCCATCTCAGTGCGCAGGTCGGTGGGCAGCGGTGTTCCCGCAGAGGCGACGACGTCGTGCACGGGCGAACGGTCCTCGTCGAGGAGTGCCGACGCTCCGGCATTGCCGACGACACGCTGCAACCCGGCCATGCCTTCGGGTCCGGCGACGTCCAGACGTCCGGACAACGCCGCTCTCAGAGCGAGAGCCGAGTTCGGTTCGTCGAGTCGCGAAGCCTTGGGACGCAGCTCCGCATCGCCGTCGTGATCTGTCTCGTGCGTGCGCATGGTCTCTCGCTTCCGTCGGTACGCACCGAACATCCACCGTTCTCCAGCTGTACGAAAGATGCGAAGGCGTGGCCGTTCGGGCAACGATGACTGCCCGAACGTGCATCTGATCGGGCAGGATTCTCAGCTGGTGAGGACTGCATGCATGTCCGGGTCGAGCACAGTACTCAGTTCCTCCCACGGCACGGTGAGTTCCACAAGATCGGAGTAGGTCGGTGCGACGGATCCCTCGGCGAAGTAGATCCGCATCCCGTCGGGGGTCGCAAGCCAGCGAGAGAACAATGCCGGGTCGGCGCTGACGGCATTCAGGTCGAACGAGGCGCCCGCGTCGGTGCTCGGGCCGAGTTCGCGGGAGACGGCAACAAGACGATCGAGGCCGTCAGCGGTGTCGGTGAAAATCTCGTCGAGCGTGAGTACGTCACCGGAGTCGATGCCGACCACGACGGTGTCTGCGAAGTCCTCTGCGGACTCCTCGTATTCGGCTGTCACCAGTAGCACGCCACTAGTGACGCGTTCGCCGATATGGGCGACCTCGCCGTCCGAGCCGGTCAATCGACCACCTGCCCGTACCTCCGCGATGCGGTCGTCCAGAGCGGCGCGCATCGCTGCATTGAAGGTATCGGTGACGGCGGGGTCGCCCCCGGTGATCTGGGGGAGGACGACATCGACAGGTACGGGATTCGGCGTGACGACTTCGGTCGAGGCGTCGGTGTAGGGCTCCGGGGTGGCGGTGCCGGAGCCACCTCCGCCGCCTCCGCCAGCGCCACCTCCGCCTGCGCCGCCGTTCCCGTACGGTCCCGGTACGGTGCTGGGCTCCGGTGCTGGTGCGGAGTCGGGCGCTCCGCCTCCCTCAGGTGGGTGGTCGGGGCCACCCGTCGCTGCGCTGGAGTCGGCTTCACCCGGCGGTGCGTTCGCGGCGATGGACGTGTCGGAGACTGCCGAAGGTGTAGTAGGGCCGGTAAGGAGACCGTGGCCGACGAAGATCACTGCCACCACGAGAGCGACCACACCGACCGCAGCGGTGAAGATCCGTCCGCCGTTCTCGAGCATGCCGGGATCCCATCTCTACAGGAAGATCAGAACTGCAGCGACGTCAGCCGCCATCCGTCGTCACCTCTGGTCGCAATCGCCCATGCGACGTGTTCGTTCTCGTCGATGAGCAGGTCGTTCGGTGTCGTTGCCGATTGTCTGATCGAGACGACACGGTGGACGGTGTCGTCGCTGTCGGGGGGATGCTCGTCGGCGAGGAAGGCGGCGTCCGCGCGGACGGTCGCCTGGTCGCGTTTCCACTGCTCCCACTGTGATCCGGGTCCTGGTTGAGAGACGACGGTTTGGGACCCGAGTTCGGGACCGAGGTACGGTGCGGCCCGCTCCAGTGCGGCTGCTCCCGATTCGTCCTCTGCCGGCCTCCATGTGAACATCGTCTCCAGTGCGGTCTCGATGACGACGAGCGGATCCTCCCGGTCGATGTCCGGAGTGGCCGTTCCCTGGACACTCTCCCCGCATCCGGACGCGATGAGCACCACTGCGCACGACGCGAGCAGCGATCCGGAGCACTTCCCGAGGTTCATGTCACTCGCCGCCCCTCCGACTCGGGGTCGAAGTTCGAGACGGTCACGCCACTGTCGGTCGAGGCGTGCACCATCTTGCCGCCGCCAACCGCGATCCCGACGTGGGTGGGAATGTCGAACTCGTTCCACCCTGAGAAGACCAGGTCCCCGGGGTCGAGTTCGTTGACCGGAACGGGGTCGCCGATCTCCCACTGTTCCTGAGTCGAACGTGGCAACACGACCTTGCCGTCCGTTGCCTGCGCCACCGCATGCCGGGTGAGGCCGGGACTGTCGATACCACCCCTGGTCGGGCCGTCAATGTTGCCGCCGCCCCAGACCCACGATGTCCCCTCGAGGGTCCGGGCCACCTCGACGATCCGGTCGCCGACATCGGGCTGCGGCGCCTCGGTCGGCGGCGGTGGGGTCGTCCCCGTCGCCCAGGGCGCGGCCGCGAACGCCATGGCGCGCTCGAGGATCTTCTTCACGTAGGGCTGTGTCTGGGTGGTGTACTCCCCACCGAAGGGCATGCCTCCCGCCTCCAGCACCGCACCGAATCCGGCGTTGTAGGCGGCGAGCGCCAGGGCCACCGGATCGCCGACCACACGGCCCGTGGAGATGGCGTCGGCGCTTGATCGGTGGTTCTCGCACATCAGCGCGCCCTGGGCCATCACAGCGTCAGCGATGCTGTTGACGTCCGGGGGAGGTCCGCTGCCGTCGTAGTCCTTGCCCCAGGTCGTCCACGTGGCAGGCATGAACTGTGCCGGGCCGCGGGCTCCCGTCGACGAGACGGGGGCCGAAGGGCCGTGCCGGAATCCGTTCTCCGCCTCCAGTTGCGCCGCCAGGAGCGGTGCGGTAATACCCGAACACATCACGCCGGCCTTCAGCAGCCACGGTACGAACTCGGGCGGGACGAGTCCGGGGGTGAGAACACCGACGGAGCAGTCGGTGGTGGCGGCCACCAGTTCCACCACGGAGGAACCCGACGATGCGCCCTCGTCGAGCAGGGGAGCGGGGTCGACGGCTCGACCGTTGAAGCGCCCGCCCTCCCACAGTTCGAAGTGCAGGTGCGGTCCGCTGGATTGGCCGTTGGATCCGATGTCGGCGATGTGCTGCCCGGTCCTCACCGGATCACCGGTGCGCACCAGCACGCCGTCGGGGTACATGTGCCCGTAGACGGTGGAGACGACCCCGGTACGTGTCGGTGTGTCGATCACGATCCATTGCCCGAAGCCACTGGCAGGCCCGGCCGCCGAGACGGTGCCGTCGAGAGCTGCGTAGATGTCGGTTCCGGCATCCCCGGCCATGTCGACGCCCTGGTGGAAACCCCCACTTCGGGCACCAAACGGGGACGAGACGACGAACGTGCCGTCCGCGACCGGTTTCCGGTTCATGGGGCACGGGACACCCGCCCCGGTGTCGGCGAACGCCGGTCCCGGTTGACCCAATGCAACTGTCAGGACGACCACGAGCAGGCCCGCGAGCCGTCCGAGTGCACGACGCATTCTCATGGCATGGATCCCGCCGGCATTTTGTGGACTCGATCGCATCCGTTGTACGGCTTCAACTATCACCAGACCTGTTCTACAACGGCAGGGTTGCCGGCCGGTTCGGCCCTTTCGTCGAGGATCCGTGCCCCCGCTGTCCGGTATGCCTGCTCGAACGTTCCGACTGCCGTTCCCGATCGGGCATTCTGTTGCTTGCCAGCGCTCTTCGACCATGGAGCGTGCGACGATCGACTCCCAGGAGGGTTGATGAGATCGCTGCGCTTCCTCTCGGCATTCGTAGCGCTGATCGCAGCGCTGGGGTTCGTCGTGGCGTGCGGAGGCGGAGAACCGGATCCGCAGTCGGCATGGACGGGGACCGACGAAGACTCACTTCCGGACGGAGCCCGAGACGCCATCGAAGGTGCCCTCGAAACCATGTTCACGTGGTATCCGACGACGGACGCCTCGACACGCGACGCCTACGAGCGGGCATCGAAGTATCTGACTCCCGAGCTCGCGGCAGCGAATCACTCCAGTGAACGCGGAACCAGCGTGTGGTGGGACGAATGGAAAGCCGCGGATGCTTCGGTGATCGCCGATGCCCTGGTGATCTTCGGAGAGCACCCGAAGGACTCCGAAAACGCCGTCGAGCGTGCGGTGATGCTGAACCAGAAGGTGACGGCGTCGGACGGGGCGGTTCTCGAGGAGAGCGACATGCGCGTGGACCGTGTCGCTGCTGTCAAACAAGGGAACGACTGGCGCGTCAGCCTCATCTCCTTCTTCCCAGAAATTCCGACCCAGGCGCCACCACCGCCGGAATGCGCTGAGGGAGAGCAGCGTCTGCAGCACCCGACCGGCCCATGCGTCCCGATTCCGCAGGTACCGCCGGGGTCGGGGACTCAGCCTCACAAGCCGGGAAGCCCCGGACCAAGCCCCGGACCGGGAACACCGAATCCCGGAACTACAGGAACCACGTGCCCGGATGGAACTACGGTGCAGGCGGGGCAGACCTGTCCGCCGATTGTGGATCCTCCGGAGCCGTGTCCGGATGGTAGTCCTCGGTTGCCGGATGGGACGTGTTACGAGCCTCCGGAGCCGTGTCCGGATGGTAGTCCTCGGTTGCCGGATGGGACGTGTTACGAGCCTCCTGACTGCCCTCCGGGAAGCTATCCCCTAGCGGACGGAACATGTTACGAGCCTCCCGACTGCCCGCTGGGAAGCATTCCCTTGCCTGATGGGACCTGCTATACGCCCGAGGACGATGATTCCTCCTATATTTGTCCCCCTGGAACGATTGATCGGGAACGCTGTAGACGGCCTAAGCCAGACCGAAGGCGGACCAGGTCGAAGATGATCGCCGCAGATCGATGTGTGTAGGGGGACGGGTAGGTCGAGTAAGAAGCCGGCTGACATGGACGATTCAGGACGGATCTCGAACGCGGATGTCGCACCCATCTGCGGCAACTGCGGCACCGTCAACGCGGCGAATGCCGAATTCTGTGTTCGCTGCGGACGGTTCGTCGGGTTCGAGTCGGGATCGGGCACCCATGAGGGGCGCACACTTACGTCCCAGATCCCGGTGGTGACGTCCTGGAGTCCACCGGATCGGGCTACCGGTTCGGACGTTCGAAGTGCTGCCCCCTCCGCCCCGAGCCGGAGCTCCGCCGGCGGTCACGGTGAGGCGCGTCCTCCCCGCGTCGAGATCGTCACTCCGGAGCTGACGATCGATCCGGAAGGGGGTGGCACGTTCGATCTGCGGGTGCACAACACCTCCACGATCGTCGATCGCTTCCGGGCGGTGCCGCTCGATGCTCCGGGCTGGTTGAAGCTGACGCATCCCGCGATCGCCCTCTATCCCGACGAGGAGAAGCCGGCCACGATCAGCGTCGTGATCGATGCACCCAGATGGCCTGCCGCTCAGAGGTTCACGCTACCGATCCGAGTACATTCGGACGAGGATCCTGACGCCGCCATCGACGTCGCTCTGGCGTTGACGGTGCCACCGATCGGCGACCCCGCTCAGCTCCACGTCGAACCGGAGCGGGTCAGGCTCCGGGACGGGACATCGGCGAAGGTCGAGCTGAAGGTCGACAATCGAAGCAGCAACTATCCTCAACGTTTCGAGTTGAGCGGTTCGGACGCCGAGGATCTCCTCGAATTCGAGTTCTCCGCCGACGTCATCGAAGTTCCTCCGGGGGAGACGGTTCCGATCGGACTCGCCGTCCTCGTGCCACCACCGGAGGCCGGTTCGGCACGGTCGTATCGCGCCACGATCCGCGGTGCGAACGATCAGGCCGAGATCGAGACGCATCTGACGATCGAACAAGAGGTGTCGGCACTGCAGCTGCGGCTCGAACCGAGCACCCTCAAGGCCGCCGACGCGCCCTACGGGCAGGGATGGCTGATCATCGACAACCGCAAAGGTGGCGTCGACCGACATGTCCGGCTCTCCGGTCGAGACCCGGAAGGATCGGTCCGGGTTTTGTTCTATGTAGCAAAGATCGATGTCCGCGCCGGTTCCGAGAGCCGGGTCGGCATCCGCGCCCAACTCGTTGCTCCCCGGAAGGAAGCCGAAACCAGCAAACCCTTCACGGTCGTCGCGACCGACGGCACCAGTGAGGCCACCGTAGACGGAACCCTGATACACACGACCTCGCCGAATCCGATTGCCACAGCCGAAATCCGACTCGAACCCGAGCAGATCACGGTCAAGGACCGCACACACGGTCGCTGCCGTGTAGCGGTGGACAACACCCGTGGATCGCAACCACTGAAAGTGCGGCTGAACGGTTCCGATCCGGAACGCGCCGTCGGATTCGAATTCGAGGCGTGGGCACTCGAAGTGCCGCCGGGCGGGGTGTCGCGGGTCGCGATGACGGTCTCCGCTCCACCACCGCCGGGCGGAGAGACGGTCTCCCGGGAGATCCGGGTCGTGGCAAGCAACGAGGACGGTTCCGTCAAGACCCAGGGCGCCTTCGTGCAGACAGCGTCCCCGGCGCCGATTACCCTCGCTCGGATACGGCTCGAGCCGGAACAGTTCACCGTGCACAACAGTTCGCGTGGACAGTTGCGTGTCGTGGTCGACAACAGGAGCAGGGCCTTGCCTCTCCGGGCGCGACTGGTGGGCCGCGACCCCGAAAACGCCGTCCAGTTCTCCTTCGACCCGCCGACGTTGAACATTCCCCCGGGGCAAGCCGGTTGGGCGAAGGTCACCGTCCGGGCGCCGCGTCCGCGAATGGGGCACGCCAAGGTCCGAAACCTCGAGGTGGGTGCCGAGGACGGCGGAATCGTCGTGGATGCCGGCGCCGTGCTCACCCAGACCTCGGACGACCTGCTTCCGCTGATCCGGATCGCCGCGACCCTCCTTGGAGGCCTGATCGCGTTGATCGGAGCGTTTCTCCCATGGACGGGTGATGCACAGCAGGTTCCGCTGCTGACCGTGCGGCGGTTCCCCGGTATCGGCGACATCATGAGCGTCGCTACCGGAGACGACTACACCTACGTGACTCAACCCATCGCTCGGGCGGTCGTGATCGTGCTCATCGCGCTCATGCTGATCGGCATCCTGCGTCCGAAGGGTGGCATGACCATCATTGCCGGCCTCGCTGCCATCGCTGTCACGATCGGATTCGCGGTCTACGCGGATGCGCAGTTCTCTGCGGCGCCCGGAGGAACCGGTTTGCCGCTCGTGGTGGTGGGGTGCCTCCTCGGATGTGTCGGCGGATTGTGCATCCGAAGTAGCGAATCGTGACGATCGGATCACCCGGCGGCGACGGATTCCGGCACGAGTCGGCCGAGCTTGCGGTATTCCTGACGCACCGCGGGTATGGCATGTTCCATGCCGATCGCGCTGTTGCTCGCCGCCGCGAGGTAGGCGGCGGTGATGGCTGCGGAACGAATGTTGCCGCCCGACAACGTGAACGATCGGGCCAAGTAGTCCATATCGAGATCGTCACTGCACGGTACCGGTGAGTCGAAACAATGCCGCCACAACGCCCGCCGTGCGTCCTCGTCGGGCGTCGGAAAGTCCACGATGGCGTCGAGCCGGCGGACGAATGCCTCGTCGAGGTTGGCGCGCAGATTGGTTGCGAGAACGGCGAGTCCGTCGAAGTTCTCCATGCGTTGCAGCAGATAAGCACTCTCGATGTTCGCGTAGCGATCGTGCGCGTCGCGTACTTCGCTCCTCTTGCCGAAGACGGCATCGGCCTCGTCGAACAGCAGCACGGCATTGACGCCACTCGCTTCCGCGAAGATGCGTTCGAGGTTCTTCTCCGTTTCGCCCACATACTTGTCCACCACCGCGGCCAGGTCCACCGAGTACAGGTCGAGACCGAGATCCCCGGCTATGACCTCGGCGGCCATGGTCTTGCCGGTGCCCGATTCACCTGCGAGGAGGGCGGTGACTCCACGCCCTCGTCCGCCACCGGGCCGCATCCGCCAGTCGGTGAGGACTCGTTCCCGATAGCGAGCACGAGCGGTGAGCTCGTGCAACTGGTCGACGACGCGGTGGGGGAGTACGAGATCATCCCAGCCGACCGAGGGTTCGATGCGCCGGGCGAGTCGCTCCAGCCCAGCCGCGTTCTGCGCCCGCGCTCCCTGGCACAGGTCTCGTCCGGTGAGGGTGCTGCCGGTCAGGCTCGCCGATATACGCGCCGAACGAACCGCACGTTCGATCTGTGCCGGACCCAGCACGAACTGGTTCGCGACCTCGGTGAGGGAGCCGTCGACGACGCTGTCCCCGGCTGCGACGGCCCAGAGGTGTGCTCGGTCCTCGGTCGACAGGCGCTCCGCATCGACCTGGAGCGGCACGCTGTCCGACCAGCGCGGATCCCAGGTGACGGTTCCGATCGCAACGACGGGTGCTGTCAGTTCGCACAACGCCCGGATGATCGCCGTGTGTGTGGCCAGCGCGTCCATGGGTGTCACGACTATCCCGGCTCCGCGTAGCATCGCTTCTCGGCCCAGCCCAACCACCGCGCGGGCCGGGTCGGGGTGCTCGAGCAGCCGGCTGGCGTCCACACACAGGGCGGAGCGACCTGCTGCCTCCAGGGCTGCAACGGCAACAGCAGGAGCGCCGGACCCGATGGACTCCCGGATGTAGGTGCAGTGCTGGCCTGTTCGTATCGTCCGCGCGATCCGGCCGGACACGGGAGACTCGAAATGCCCTGCATCGAAAGGCAGATCGGCGATCTCCGGGTCGCAGCGATCGTCGCCGAGCAGATGCTGGGTCACACGATCCGGAACTCGCAGGCCCCGGGTGAGAAACGGGCGCTCCTCGTCCTCCACCAGTACGAGGCCGGTTTCGATCAGCGGCGCCCCTGCCGCCAATCGTGCGCGGTGCTCGGCTGTCATGGGGGACAGCTCGAGTAGTTCGAGGACCAGGCCGATCGTCGCCCTCCGCCGCGTGACGTCGTCGTTGAGGTAGCCGTAGAGACGTTCGAACCGCGAATTCAAGTCCGGCAGCATGCACATCAGCAACGCGTCGACATCGATGTCGGACAGCCCGGCGGACCGGGCAAGCCGACGCAGCCGCAGGTCGCCGCCCGCCGCTTCTGCCGCGTCGGCCCGGCGATCCAGTGCGATGCGAGCCACGCGGTCGGACTCCGGCGGGGGTGGAACCACGTCGAGCAACGCCACTGCGGATTCGTCGCTCAGATACAGGCCTCGGAAGGGGTCGTCGGGGGTTGGATCGTAACTGCGCCGATGGGTCACGACCATGCGGACGCGTGCCTCGATCAGGGCGCACCGGTCGAGCAGATCCCGCAGGTTGGCGTCCGAGTTCATTCGTTGCGTCCCTGCTTGCGGCGAGCCTTGCGCATGGTGATCGACGGACTCTCGCCGTCCGCCGGAGGTGCGTCCTCCGGCAAGGTCTCGAGGCCGGACGGGACGGGATCGGAGCCGTCCGGCGCCGGCGTGCGTCTGCGCTTCTGCTCACCAGGAACCGAGCCGTGTTTCCCTTCAGCGGACAGGCGCGGAGTGCGAAGGGCAGGTGGAGCGGCCGGGTGCACACGACCGGTAGGTGTGGGCATGCTGACGACGAGGTCGAGGGACGGTTTGAGTTCACCGCCGAGCGCTGTCCAGACGTCCGCGAACGATCGGTCTTCGGGCGGTGGCAGCGCGACGGCGACCGGAACAGGCATCCCGAGGTCGGCCAGCGAACCGGACAACAGGCTCCCCGGCAGTGCATCGTGCCGCAGGAAGCAGGTCAGCAACCGACCCAACAGGTGATGTTCGTCCTCGGGACGTTGGGTCCAGGCGGCCACGAGATAGGAGAGCTTGAAGTAGCGGGGAGGTAGATGCCGGGCGCGCACGAGCCCGTTGTCGTATTCGTTCACGAGGCCACGCTGGCGTCGGCGCAGGTCTTCCCTGATGTCGTACAGGTAGACGTCGACCGTCGGACCGGTGCGGCGGGCCGCCCAGTCCTTGGTCGGTGCGTCGAAGACGACATCAACCTCCGCGTCATCGATCGCCTCGTGCTCGATCAGCTGGCGGAGAGCTGCATCGACATCGGATATCACGGCGACCACCGGCCTCAGATCAGTCCCTCGCGGACGGCATATGCCACGGCGTGCGATCTGTTGCGGAGCTGCAGCCGGGTGGTGATGTCGTGCAGGACGTTCTTGACCGTGCGCTGGCTGTAGCAGAGCTTCTGCGCGATCTCAGAGGTGTCGTGTCCGTCGGCCACCAGACGCAGAACCTGGACCTCGCGTTCGGAGAGTCCCGAGAATCGCAATCCGCGCGGCGTCAGTACCTGTCGCTGCAGGGCACCGACCTGGCCGAGCAGGCGGCCGAGAAGGTCAGGAGGAACGACCCCGTCCCCGGCGATGACGCGCTGGACGGTGCGGACCAGCAGGTCGGGTGTCGCGTCACTACGGCGGAGCAGGCCGCTGATACCGCCCTCTGCCGCGGCGACGAGCGTGGAGTCGTCGATGACACGCAGGACGAGGATCACTCGCGGCGAGAAGCCGCGCTGGAGGGCGTGGAGGGTCCGCATGGCGGCGTCGTCGAGAACGTCAGCGGCGAGGATGGCGACCTCCGCGGATTCCGGATCGGTGTCGACGACGGCCACCTCGCTCCGCATGCGCAGCTGACTGACTACTCCGGCCCGGAGTATCGAGTCGTCGGCGTATACGTAAACAGGCACTCGGGGTTGCATCTCTTGCTCCCGGGGGAGGTGTGAATGGGCAACAACAAGTGTCCGGACGGCGCTCAACATCGGCTCAACGGGCGAATCGGAACGCTCAACACGGTGGACGTCCATTGCCCGGACCGAACGAGATCCCCAGGAATCGCTTCGGAGGTCGAATTACCCGTGAGGCGGCTCGAAGGGGAACGAATTGCGGTCACCGCCGGTGCGGTGCGTAGGCTCACCGGCACACAATGTGCGGCAGATGCGGATCTACAGCGGGTCGAAGCTGATGTTCTGCCGCGGCGTGCCGCCGGCGGACAGTGCGTAGAGGGTGGTCTTGATCATCGACGGGGACCCGGCGATCTGGATCTGCCGATCGGCCCAGGAGCCGAACTGTGAGACCACCTTTCCCAGCTTGCCGTGCAGGGTCCGGTGCAGGCCCGGCGGCGGATCTTCCACGGGAACCGGGTGCCACCACGGGTTCTCGGTCTCCTCCACGACGGGCACGACCGTGAGCCACGGATTGGTGGTGGCCAGCTGCCACAGCGTCTGCAGGTCGTAGAGGTCGCAGGGGTACTTGCCGCCGAAGAACAGGTGCACGCGCGGGTTGTCGCCCCGCATGCCCATCTCCATCAGTTGCGCCCGCAGCGGCGCGAGGCCTGTGCCGGAGGCGATCATCAGCACGTCCTCACCGCTGTCGCGGTCGACGTGCAGGCCGCCGAGCGGCGGCCCGATCACCCAGCGGTCCCCGACGGAGGTGTCGCCGACCAGTGCCGGGCTGACCCAGCCGCCGGACACGCGACGGACGTGGAACTCGATCTGGCCGTACGGGTTCGGGGGGATTGCCGCCGACAGGTACCGCCACATGTGCGGCCGCTGCGGGATCTGCACGCTCATGTACTGCCCGGCGTGGTACGGGATGGGCGAGTCCGTCTCGAGCCGGATGATCGCCAGGTCGGGCAGCACCCGTTCGTGGCCGACGACGGTGGCGCCCCACGCGGCGGGCAGGTCGTCCTCGGCGGCGGCGGCGGCCATGGTGTCGACGACGTGGGTGATGACCCCGGACCACGTGCGGTCGAGGGCGTCGGTCCACAGGATGGGCGGGGTGCACTCGCGCACGGCGGTGTGCAGGGCCCGGCCGGCGGCATGGAAGTGGTCGGGCCGGACGCCGTACTTGCGGTGGTCGCGGCCGAGCTGGGTGAGGAAGGCGGTGACGGTGTCGGGGTCGCCGAGCCGGTTGATCGCCCAGCCGACGGCGGTCGCGAACCGCTGCCGCATCGTCTCCATTCCCGCGGGGAACAGCTCGCGGATGCCGACGGTGTCGCTCCACAGGGCGGTGTAGAAGGCCGTGGCGAAGCGCTCGGCGCCGCCGGGGGTCGCGACGATCGACGCGAAGCTGAGCTGGACACGGGCGACGGCGAAGGCCTCCACGCACCCTCCCGCTCGCCGTCTCTGCTGGTCGGCCGCCACTGTAGTCCCGCGGCGGTGTTTCGGCCACAATCGACGTCGAGCGGCTCGATGACCCCCGCGATGTGCCGCAGGTCACACGACTCGATAAAGTTGAGCGGAACAAACTCAACTTTGGGGCCGTTGAAGCATGCGAACGCCCGCGGCGGGAGGCTGGCGGGTGCAGAATTGATACCGGCTCGCTCAATGAAGGGAAGGGGTTCGCAGTGGACTCGTTCAATCCCACCACCAAGACCCAGGCGGCGATGACGGCTGCCATGCAGTCCGCGTCCGCTGCGGGCAATCCGGAGATCCGTCCGGCCCACCTGCTCGTCGCGCTGCTCGACCAGACCGACGGCATCGCCGCGCCGCTGCTCAAGGCCATCGGCGTGGACCCGACCGTCGTGCACCGGGAGGCGCAGACACTCGTCGACCGGCTGCCCAGCGCCACCGGCGCCACCACCACGCCGCAGCTCGGCCGGGAGGCCGTCGCCGCCCTGACCGCCGCGCAGCACCTCGCCACCGAACTCGACGACGAGTACGTCTCGACCGAGCACGTGCTCGTCGGCCTGGCCGGCGGCGATTCCGACGTCGCCAAGCTCCTCGTCGGGCACGGCGCCACCCCCGCCGCGCTGCGCGACGCGTTCACCACCGTCCGCGGCAGCGCCCGCGTGACCAGCCCGGACCCCGAGGGCACCTACCAGGCGCTCGAGAAGTACTCGACCGACCTCACCGCCCGCGCCCGGGAGGGCAAGCTCGACCCGGTCATCGGCCGCGACAACGAGATCCGTCGCGTCGTCCAGGTGCTGAGCCGGCGTACCAAGAACAACCCCGTGCTCATCGGCGAGCCCGGCGTCGGCAAGACCGCCATCGTCGAGGGCCTCGCCCAGCGCATCGTCGCCGGCGACGTCCCCGAGTCCCTGCGCGGCAAGACCGTCATCGCGCTCGACCTCGGGTCGATGGTCGCCGGCGCCAAGTACCGCGGCGAGTTCGAGGAACGCCTCAAGGCCGTGCTCGACGAGATCAAGGAATCGGCCGGGCAGATCATCACCTTCATCGACGAGCTGCACACCATCGTCGGCGCCGGCGCGACCGGCGAATCGGCGATGGACGCCGGCAACATGATCAAGCCCATGCTCGCCCGCGGCGAGCTGCGCCTCGTCGGCGCCACCACCCTCGACGAGTACCGCAAGTACATCGAGAAGGACGCCGCCCTCGAACGCCGCTTCCAGCAGGTGCTCGTCGGCGAGCCGAGCGTGGAGGACACCGTCGGCATCCTGCGCGGGCTCAAGGAGCGGTACGAGGTGCACCACGGCGTGCGCATCACCGACTCCGCGCTCGTCGCCGCCGCCACCCTCTCCGACCGGTACATCACCTCCCGGTTCCTGCCGGACAAGGCCATCGACCTCGTCGACGAGGCCGCGTCCCGGCTGCGCATGGAGATCGACTCGCGCCCCGAGGAGATCGACTCGGTCGAGCGCATCGTCCGTCGCCTCGAGATCGAGGAGATGGCGCTGCAGAAGGAGACCGACGAGGCCTCCAAGGACCGGCTCGAGAAGCTGCGCGCCGAACTCGCCGACGAACGCGAGAAGCTGAACCAGCTCACCACCCGCTGGCAGAACGAAAAGACCGCCATCGATTCGGTGCGGGGAATCAAGGAACAACTCGAGGCGCTGCGCGGCGAGGAGGAACGCGCCGAACGCGACGGTGACCTCGGCAAGGCCGCGGAGCTGCGCTACGGCCGCATCCCGCAGCTGGAGAAGGAACTGGAGAAGGCCGCCGCCGCGTCCGGAGCCGCCTCCGACGGCGACGTCATGCTCAAGGAGGAGGTCGGCCCGGACGACGTCGCCGACGTCGTCGCCGCCTGGACCGGCATCCCCGCCGGCCGCATGATGGAGGGCGAGACCGCCAAGCTGCTGCGCATGGAGTCCGAGCTCGGCAAGCGGGTCGTCGGCCAGGACGAGGCCGTACAGGCCGTGTCGGACGCGGTGCGCCGCTCGCGGGCGGGCGTCGCCGACCCGAACCGGCCCACCGGCTCGTTCCTGTTCCTCGGCCCTACCGGCGTCGGCAAGACCGAGCTGGCGAAGGCGCTGGCGGACTTCCTGTTCGACGACGAACGCGCCATGGTGCGGATCGACATGTCCGAGTACAGCGAGAAGCACTCCGTCGCGCGGCTCGTCGGCGCCCCTCCGGGCTACGTCGGTTACGAGTCGGGTGGCCAGCTCACCGAGGCGGTGCGTCGCCGCCCCTACTCGGTGGTGCTGTTCGACGAGGTCGAAAAGGCCCACCCGGACGTGTTCGACACGCTGCTGCAGGTGCTCGACGACGGTCGGCTCACCGACGGGCAGGGCCGCACCGTCGACTTCCGCAACACGATCCTGATCCTCACCTCGAACCTCGGTGCGGGTGGCGACCGGGAGCACATCATGGCGGCGGTGCGGGCGGCGTTCAAGCCGGAGTTCATCAACCGGCTCGACGACGTGGTGATCTTCCACTCGCTGACCGAGGAGCAGCTCGAGCAGATCGTCGACATCCAGCTCGAGCAGCTGGCCGGGCGTCTAGCGGCCCGGCGGCTCGCGCTCGACGTGTCGACCTCGGCCCGGTTCTGGCTCGCCGTGCGGGGCTACGACCCGCAGTACGGTGCGCGTCCGCTGCGCCGGCTCATCCAGCAGTCGATCGGCGATCAGCTCGCCAAGAAGCTGCTGGCCGGGGACATCAAGGACGGCGACACCGTCTCGGTGGGCGTCAGCGACGACGGCGACCACCTCGTGATAGGCGCCTGACGGCGCCGGTGCGTCCTTTGGGCTGCTGTGCCAGCCCGAAGGACGCACCGGCGCGCAGCGCCTAACCTGGAGGGACCATGACGAACCCGCACGATCCGCGCACCCCCCAGGAGCGCGCCTACTCGCTCGACGAGGGGCGTGCGGACGACGCGCGCGCGACGGGCACCGGCCGCACCGACCCGGACGCCGACGACACCCGGGTCCTGCACACCGCCGACCCGACCGAGGCGTACGGCCGTCCGCCCGCCAACCCCACCCTGGTCTACCCGGCGTACGACCCCCGGTTCGATCCGACGGCGGCGCCGCCCAACCCGACGCAGGCGTTCGAGCAGCCCGGCTCCTACGGGCCCCAGCCGCAGTACGCGCCGACCCAGCAGTACGCGCCGACCCAGCAGTACACGTCGGCGCAGCAGTACCCGCACACCCAGCAGTACGGGGCGGCGCCACCCACCCCGCCGCACACCGGCGAGTACCCGGCTCTCGACGCGAAGCCGCCCCGGCGGCGCCGTTGGGGCCTGATCCTGCTCGCCGCGGTGGCGCTGATCGTGCTGGCCGGCTTCGGCGGCTATCTGCTCAGCGGCGGCAGCGGCGACGACCCGCAGCAGCGCAGCGCGGCGGCCCCGACCACCACGACCACGGTGCCCCGGCCCGCGCCCACGACGCCCGCGCCCACCACCGACCCGGCCGTGCCCGGCCTGCCGTTCGAGCAGCTGCCCGGCGGGCTCGGCGACGTCATCGGCGCGGCCGGCACCGTCGTCGGCACGATCACCGCCAACGACGGCACCTCCCTCACGCTCAGCGGCATGGGCGGCTCGAGCGTCACCGTGCGGCTCACGCCCGAGACGCAGATCATGTCGCTCGCGGGCTCCGATCCGTCGGCGCTGCGGGTCGGCGACTCGGTCGTCGCGCAGGGCTCGCCGTTGCGGGACGGGGAGATGATCGCCGACACTGTGGTCAGCGCGTCCCTGCCGTCCTTCGGCGGTCCGGGCAACTAGAACGCGATAGGCTGACCCTCGATGACGGTTATGTGGTTCGGACTGGCGGCGATCGCACTCGCGGGTGCGCTGGTGCTGCTCTACATCGACCGCACGCGCCGCGAACAGTCCGGCCGCGTGCGCGAGATCTGGGCGCGCGCCCAGGGCTACAAGTACAGCGCCGCCGACGACACCCTGCCCGGGCACTGGCACCGGGCGGCCCTGGCCAAGCAGGAGTATCTCGGCGCGGTGGACGTGGTCCACGGCATCCGCCGTGGCGAGGAGTTCATCCTCTTCGACATCGAGGAGACCGCGACGATCGTCGCGGTGCGCCGCAAGGTCGGCTCCGACGTCGACATCGACCTGCGCCTGAAGTCGACGCCGCCGCCGAAGGACTCGGACATGAACCTGCTCGGCGCCATCGGTCCGCGCATCGTGTTCGCCACCGACCTCGAGATCGCCCGCCGCATCTGTGACCAGCGCATGGTCGCCTACACCGAGTCGATCCCGCCGCACGTGCAGATGCTGTGGAGCGAGGGCGAATGGACCCTCGGCTCGATCCCCGTGGGCAGCACCGGCCGGGAATGGGACTCGGCCATCGAGACCGTCGCCCGGCTCTCCGGGATCCTGCACGTGCTGCCCCCGATCGTGGAGCCGCAGGAACTCGACCGGGTCGCGCACGACCCCGGCCGCCCCTCCGCGCGGCACTGAGCCCACCGCGTCACCGGAAGCGGCCGGCGCGCTGCGCTAGCTTTAGCCCATGACTTCCGCTGCCACCCGGCCCGTCGCCCTGATCACCGGCCCCACGTCCGGCATCGGCGCAGGCTTCGCGCGCGCGCTCGCCGGCAAGGGGTACGACCTCGTGCTCGTCGCCCGTCGCGAGGAGAGCCTGCGGTCCCTCGCCGACGAACTGACGTCGCGTTTCGGCACCACCTCGGAGGTCCTCGCCGCAGACCTGGCCACCGAGGACGGCCGCGCCTCCGTCGCGCGGCGCCTCGCCGAGGGCGTGGAGATGCTCGTCAACAACGCCGGGTTCGGTACGTCCGGCGAATTCTGGACCGCCGACCCCGCTCTGCTGCAGTCGCAGCTCGACGTCAACGTCACCGCCGTGATGCAGCTGACCCGGGCCGCGCTGCCGCCGATGATCGCGGCAGGCAGGGGCAGCATCGTCAACGTCGCCAGCGTCGCCGGGTTGCTCTCCGGGCGGGGTTCGACGTACTCGGCGAGCAAGGCCTACGTCGTCTCGTTCACCGAGGGACTGGCCGGCGGCCTCGCCGGCACCGGGGTGCGGGTGCAGGCGCTGTGCCCCGGCTTCGTGCACACCGAGTTCCACGAGCGGGCCGGGATCGAGATGAGCTCGATCCCGGAACTGATGTGGCTCGACGTGGACACGGTGGTGCGCACGTCCCTCGCCGACCTCGAGGCCGGCAAGGTGATCAGCATTCCGGGCCTGCAGTACAAGGTGCTCACGACGGTGGGCCGGCTCGTCCCGAAGAACCTGGTGCGCAGGGCGACCAACCTGGTCGGCCGCGGCCGGGGACGGACGTAGGCCCAGCGCAGGTAACGGTCCGGACACGGCGCGCCGACACGGCGCGTCGCGACTCGGGCGTCCCCTCGGCCCCGCGGTAGATTCCGCCCTGTGACGTCTGTGGCTCTTGTGATTGTCGTTGCGGTCGTGGTGGTACTGCTGCTGTGGACGCGCGTCGCCGTCCGCCGCCTCCGGGTGCTGAAGTCGCGCCACCGTGACAGCCTGCGCCTGCTGACCAACGAACTCGACGACCGCTACGACCAGGTGCCCGCCCTCGTCGCGGCCTCCGCCGGCGCCGGCATGGACCGCAGCCGGCTCAGCCCCGTCGTCGGAGCCCGCTCCCTGGCAATCGCCATGCGCGACCAGCGGCTGCCCCTGGGCGAGCGGGCCGCGGCCGAGAACACCCTGTCGGCGGCCCTGCACGACCTGATCGGCGTCCTCGACGGCGTCAACCACTGGCCGTTCATCCGCGTCGCCCGCGAGTTGCAGACCCGCGAGCAGCGCATCGCCGGGGCCGCCCGCGTCCACAACGACCTCGGCCGCGCCATCAACACCGCGACCATCACCTTCCCGGCCTCGGTGTTCGCGCGCCTCGCCGCGGTCGGACCCGTCCCGCTGTTCGAGGTCGCCGCCCCGCCCGCCCCCACCGCCGTGGCCCCGCCGGAGCCCGTCGCGACGGCTCCCGCCTCCGCCCCCGGAGGCGACGCGCCGACCGGCGGATCGGACGCGCCGACCGGCGGATCGGACACCGTCGCGGCCTGACCGTCGGACCCCGACTAGGCTCGTCGTCGCCGGCGCCCTCGGGGCGCGGCGTGGAACGAGAGACGGTGAGGGGTTGCGATGAGTGATCGCGAGGAGTTGGCTGCGCTGGTTCGCGAACTGGCGGTGGTGCACGGCAAGGTGACCTTGTCGTCCGGCAAAGAGGCCGACTACTACGTGGATCTCCGCCGCGCCACCCTGCACCACCGGGCCGGCCCGCTGATCGGCAAGCTCATCCGGGAACTGGTCGCCGACTGGGACTTCGACGCCGTGGGCGGCCTCACCATGGGTGCCGATCCGGTGGCGCTCGCGGTCATGCACGCCGCCGGCCGCCCGATCGACGCGTTCGTCGTCCGCAAGGCCGCCAAGGCGCACGGCATGCAGCGGCAGATCGAGGGTCCCGACGTGCTCGGCAAGCGCGTCCTGGTGGTCGAGGACACGACCACCACGGGCAACTCTCCGCTCACCGCGGTCAAGGCCCTGCGCGACGCCGGCGCGACGGTCGTGGGTGTCGCCACCGTCGTCGACCGGGCCACCGGTGCCGGCGAGGTGATCGCCGCGGAGGGCGTCGAGTACCGCTACCTGCTGGGTCTGCAGGACCTGGGACTGCAGGACGCCTAGGTTCTCCGTGGCCGGGCGGGTGCGACGGACCGCGACGCGCCTCGCGGACGGCCGGGAACTGTTCTATTTCGACGACACCGAGCCGTACGTCGGTGGTGGCGCGGTGCGGGAGCGGCACGACACGCGGCGGCTACCGTCGGCCGGGGCCGCGTCCGAACTCCGCTTCGACCCGCTGACGGGGGAGTGGGTGGTCTCCGCGTCGCACCGCATGGACCGCACCTTCCTGCCGGACCCCGCGGACTGCCCGCTGTGCCCCACCCGTCCGGGCCGGGCCGCCACCGAGATCCCCGCCGACGACTATGACGTGGTGGTGTTCGAGAACCGTTTCCCGGCCCTCGGGCCGGGTGGCGCCGTCGCCGGTCCGGTGGACGGCGACCCGCTGTGGCCGCGACGACCCGCGACGGGCCGCTGCGAGGTGGTCGCGTTCACCGCCGACCACGACGCCCGGTTCGCCGACCTGAGCGTCGCGCGGGCCCGCACGGTGTTCGATGCGCTGGCCGACCGCACCGCCGAGCTCTCGGCCGCCCCCGACGTGCGGCAGGTGTTCTGCTTCGAGAACCGCGGTGCGGAAATCGGTGTGACGCTTCAACATCCGCACGGGCAGATCTATGCCTACCCGTTCCTGCCGGCGCGCTCGCAGGTACTGGTGCAGCGCGCCCGCGCGCACCACGCCGCGACGGGCCGGCTGCTGCAACGCGACGTGCTCGAGGCCGAACGCCGGGCGGGCACGCGCATCGTGTGGTCCGGGCGGCGGTGGACCGCCTACGTGCCGGCCGCGGCGCGGTGGCCGATCGAGGTGCACCTCGCCCCGCATCGCGACGTGCCGGACCTCACCGCCCTCGACGACGCCGAGCGCGACGAGCTGGCGGTGGCCTACCGGGAGTTGCTGCGCCGCGTGGACCTGTTCTTCGACGGCGTGGACCGCGTCCCCTACATCGCGGCCTGGCACCAGGCGCCGGTCGGCGACGAGCGACCGTACGGTCGTCTGTTCTGCCAGATCTTCTCGCTGCGCCGCGCCGCCGACAAGCTCAAGTACCTGGCCGGCTCGGAGTCCGCGATGGGTGTATGGATCAGCGACACCTCCGCCGAACGCATCGCGGCGCGACTTCGGGAGCTCGCCGGATGAAGGTGTGCGCGGCCGCGGCGGCCGAGTTCGCCCGGGAGTTCGGTGGGATACCGGAGGGGGTGTGGTGCGCGCCGGGCCGGGTCAACCTGATCGGTGAGCACGTCGACTACGCCGGCGGGCTGTGCCTGCCCCTGGCGCTGCCGCAGGTCACGGCGGCGGCGGTGCGTCGCCGCGACGACGGGACGGTGCGGCTCGTCAGCGAGGGCTTCGCCGGTGCGTCCTTTGGGCTGCTCCAGCCGCCCAAAGGACGCACCGGCGGCTGGGCCGCCTACGTCGCCGGGGTGATTCATACGCTCGACCCGCCCGGGTTCGCGGGCGTCGACGTCGCGATCGCCTCCGACGTGCCGGTGGGGGCGGGCCTGTCCAGCTCGGCGGCGCTCGAGGCGGCCGTCGCCCTCGCCCTGGCCGAGCTGTACGGGCTGCCGGTCGACGATGCCGGCCGGGCCGCCCTCGCCGCCGCCTGCACGCGGGCCGAGAACGACTGTGTCGGCGCCCCCACCGGCGGCATGGACCAGCAGGTCGCGCTGCGCGGCCGGGCCGGTCGTGCACTGCTGCTGGACTGCGCGACCGGAGCGGTCGAGCACATCCCGATCGACCTGGAATCGCACGGCCTGGCGCTGCTCGTCGTCGACACGGACGCGCCGCACCGCCTCGTCGACGGGCCGTACGGGCAGCGGCGCCGCGACGTCGAGGAGGCCGCGCGCCGGCTCGGCGTGACGAGTCTGCGCGAGGTCGACACCGTGGCTGCGCTCGACGCGCTGACCGATCCGGTGCTGCGGCGCCGGGCCGGGCACGTCGTCACGGAGATCGCCCGGGTGCGTGCCGCCGTCGCCGCGCTGCGGGACGACGCCCCGGACCGGCTCGGGCCGCTGCTCGACGCCGCGCACCGGTCGCTGCGCGACGACTTCGAGGTCAGCTCCGTCGAACTCGACAGCGCCGTCGACGCCGCCCGCGCCGCCGGGGCGCTCGGGGCCCGGATGGTCGGCGGCGGATTCGGCGGATCCGCGATCGCGCTGTGCCGGGCGACGGACGTCGCCGCGGTGGCGGAGGCTGTGACGGCGGCCGCCCGCGAGCGGGACCTGCCGCGGCCGAAGTTCCTGCGTGCGGTGGCGGCGGCGGGCGCCCGGCGTTGCTCCTGAGGGAAAGGCGGCCGGGTGACGTCGTGCGGGTCGGTACGCTGCCGGCCATGGGATGGTTCAGCCGGGACAAGTGGAACGCCGAGCATGTGGTGTTCGCCGCGGCCGCGGCGGCGACGGTCGTGGGCGGGGTGCTCGGCAACGAGCGGTTGCAGCGGGTGGCCAAGCCGCTGATCGGCCCGTCGCTGGCGGTGCGGGTGCTGCGGCACGCCCCGCACACCGACCGGCTCGACACCGCCCTGCTGCTGCTCGGGCTGACCGGCGCGACCGTCGGCGACGTGTTCATGATCGACCCGGACGACGACGCCCGGCTGCTGCGCGGTGCGTCGTCGTTCGCCGTGATGCAGGCCTGCTACTCAGCCCTGCTGGTGCGTCGCGGTGCCCGTCCGACGCGGTCGGCGGCGGTGCCGCGGGCGGTCGCGGCGCTCGGGGCCGCCGGTCTGCTCGGCGCACGGTCCCCGGAGGTGGCGGCGCCGCTGACCGGGTACGGCGCCCTGCTGGGCACCACCGCGACGCTCGCCGCCGATCCGGCGCTCGCGCCCGGGGCCCGGCGGGTGGCCGGACTGCCGATCCCGAACGAGGACCGGCGCAGCTGGCTGGGCGCCGGCGGCCTGGTCTTCACCCTGTCCGACGGCACCATCGTCGTGCGGCGGGTGCTGCTGCGGTCGCAGCGGACCCGGGCCGCGGCGGAGGGATTCGTGCTCGCGACGTACGCGCTCGCGCAGTTGCTCCTCGTCGAGGGCAAGCTCGCCCTCGGCCGGGACGACACTCGCGCGCGCCGGGGCTACCTGCGCGGGTAACGACGGGCGCGGCAGGCACTTTCGTGCGCGCGTCGCCTACGGGCAGAGGACGATCCGGTCGCGGTCGCGGGGGTCGACCCGGATGCCGACGACCCGGCCGGGCTCGAACCGGGCGAGATCCTCGCGGGCGACCTCGTAGAGCACCCGTCCGTGGTACGGCTCGGAGCCCGGCACCGTCAGGTCGAGGTCCAGTTCGGTCAGCTCGCCGTTGTCGACGGTGTGGCCGAGTTGCCGGGCCGAGGTGATGGTGGCCCAGCCCTCGAGGCCGCGGCGGGCGAGGCGGCGGTCGGCGCGCGGCGGCCGCCCGGCGAGGATCATGGCGATGCCCAGCGCCGAGCCGTACGCGGCCAGCAGGAACATGATCTGGTAGGGGACGGTGCCCTCGGGGGAGTTGCCGACGAACAGGCCCAGCCACAGCGCCAGGACGACGATGTACCCGGCGGTGACGAATGCGACGGCACGAACGACTCGAACGTGGTTCATTGCTCCTCCGATGCCAGGATAGTCCGTGACCTGCGCCACGTCCGTCGTCGCTACGCTGCATCCATGAATTCACCCAGTGTGTTCGTCACCGGCGCCGCCTCGGGGATCGGCCGCGCCACCGCACTGCTCTTCGCCCGCCGCGGTTACCGGGTCGCGGCCGTCGACGTCGACGCGGCGGGCCTCGAGGTGCTCGCCGCGGAGCAGCCCGGCATCGTCACCGGCGTTCTCGACGTCACCGACGCGCCGGGCTGGGAGCGGGCGCTGAAGGGGTTCTGCACCGACGGCACCCTCGACCTGCTCGTCAACAACGCCGGCCTCCTGGCGTCGGGACCGTTCGAGACGACCGCGCTCGCACGGCACCGGCAGATGGTCGACGTCAACGTCACCGGCACGATCACGGGCTGCCACAGCGCGTTCGAGTACCTGCGCCGCACGCCCGGCGCCCAGGTGGTCAACCTCTGCTCGGCGTCGGCGCTCTACGGCCAGCCGGAGCTCGCGACCTACAGCGCCACCAAGTTCGCCGTGCGCGGGCTGACCGAGGCGCTCGATCTGGAATGGGCCCCGCACGGCGTCCGGGTGATCGCGTTGTGGCCGCTGTTCGTCGAGACGGCGATGACCCGGGACCTGAACGTCGGCGCCGCGCGGCGGCTCGGGATCCGGCTCACCGCCGACGACGTCGCCCGGGATCTCTACGACCTGACCCGCCCCGGGCGGCGGCCGTCGGGTGTGCACCACGCGGTGGGCTGGCAGGCCAAGGCGTTCGCCGCCCTCGCGCAGGTTACGCCCACCCGGCTCAATCGCCTGGTCAACCGGTGGGTGACCGGCAGCTGAGGCGGTCTCGCTAGAGTGGCGGACGGATCAGCGACGGAAGGAGTCGGGTGAACGTGCGTCGGATGTCGTCGATCGGTGCGGCCGCGGTGGCGGTGCTGGCACTGGCCGGGTGCGGAGGGACCGCGGACGGCGGGGAGCAGCCGGCCGCCGCGTCGTCGGCGAGCGCGGCCGCCACGACCACCACCACGACCGCGGCACCCGTGCCGACGGCCCCCGGGACCACGACGGCCACCGGGACCACGACGACCACGCCGCCGGCGCCGGCCCCCGACAGTGCGCCGACGACGCTGGCGGACGTGCAGTACGAGCGCAACGAGTCGTACTACTTCACCAGCCCCGACGGCGGGTTCCGCTGCGGCATCGTCAGACTCCCCTCGCGCACCGAGGCCGGCTGCGAGGGCGCCACCGATCCGGTCCCCCCGCGTCCCGAGAATTGCATGGTCAACTGGGGCAACGGTATTCGCGTGCAGGACGCGGGCCCGGCGGAGTTCATGTGCTCGGGCGGCTCGGTCTACACCTCCGGCGGCGACGACCCGGTGCTGCCGAGCGGATCGCGGCTGAGCAAGCTCGGCTACACGTGCGAGACCACCGACGCCGACGTCACCTGCGCCAACGACGCCACCGGTCACGGCTTCACGATCGCCGCCGGCTCCAACACGACCTTCTGACCGTGCAACTCGACGACGCTCCCGGCCCCACCGAGTGGGGCGAGCACCCGCACGGGTGCGGCCCGTGGGCCGAGGAGTTCGGCACCGAACCGCCGCAGGATCCGCGCTACGATCCGGAGCTGCTGGCCCGCGGCGACCGCCGCAACGTCGTCGACGCCTACCGCTACTGGACGCGCGAGGCGATCGTCGCCGACATCGACAACCGCCGTCATCCGCTGCACGTGGCGATCGAGAACTTCGGGCACGACGCGAACATCGGCACGGTGGTGCGCACCGCCAACGCGTTCGCGGCGGCCGCCGTGCACATCGTCGGCCGTCGGCGCTGGAACCGTCGCGGGGCCATGGTGACCGACCGGTACCAGCATCTCGTGCACCACCCCGACGTCGACTCCCTGATCGACTGGGCAGCCGGACGGGGACTGACGATCGTCGCGGTGGACAACACACCCGGATCGGTGCCGCTCGAGACCGCGCAGCTGCCCCGCGCGTGCATGCTGCTGTTCGGCCAGGAAGGGCCCGGTGTCACGGCGCGGGCGCGGGAGGTCGCGGCGACGACCGTGTCCATCGCCCAGTTCGGCTCGACCCGCAGCATCAACGCCGGCGTCGCCGCCGGGATCGCGATGCACGCCTGGATCCGGCAGCACGCCGATCTCGACCGGGCCTGGTGAAGAAACGTTCGACGGGGAGCGGCCGATAGGGGAAAGCTGGTATCGGTAGCGACGGTGAGACGAGGTTGGCGACGACATGTCGGATGTGTGGGCCGAGCGGGCGGATCTCGCGGAGGCTGCAGTCATGTCGCGGCACGTGCGGCGGCTGTGGGCGCTGCCCGGCACCGCGCTCGGGGTCGTCGGCTGGCCGGCGGTGCGCCGCGAACGGCTCTTCCTCACCTGGCACTACTGGTGGCAGGCCCACCTGATCGATCTCGCGGTCGACGCCGCCGAGCGGGAGGCGACGCCGCGGCGCCGGCGCCGGGTGCTGCGGCTGACGCGCTCGCACCGGATCCGCAACCTCGCCGGCTGGACCAACAACTACTTCGACGACATGGCCTGGCTCGGCCTGGCGCTCGAGCGGGCGCAGCGGCACCTCTACGTCGACCGCCGCGACGCCATCGCCGTCCTCGAGAACGAGTTGTTCGCGGCGTGGGCGCCCGAGCGGGGCGGCGGCATCCCCTGGCGGCGCCGCGACGACTTCTACAACACCCCGGCCAACGGCCCGGCGGGCCTGCTGCTCGCCCGCACCGGAAAGCTGCTGCGGGCCCAGGAGATGGCGGACTGGATCCACGAGACGCTGCACGACGCGGAGACCGGCCTGATCTTCGACGGGATCCGGCGCGACCGGGTCGAGCGCGCCGTCTACACGTACTGCCAGGGCGTCGTGCTCGGACTGGAAACGGAGCTGGCGGTGCGGATGGGCGATCCGCGGCACCGGGAGCGGGTGCACGCCCTCGTCGAGGCCGTCGACAACCAGCTGACCGAACGGGGGGTGATCACCGGCGGCGGCGGTGGGGACGGTGGGTTGTTCAACGGCATCCTCGTCCGGTACCTGGCGATGGTCGCGACGACGCTGCCGGTGGTCGATCCCGAGGACGAACGGGCGCGCCGGGTCGCGGCGCGGATCGTGCTCGCGTCCGCGCAGGCCGCGTGGGCGAACCGCCTGCAGATCGAGGGGCTGCCCCTGTTCGGGCGGGACTGGTCCGTCCAGGCCCGGCTGCCGGGAACGGCCCCTGGGATCGCGCGCTTCTCCGGCGGCACGGTGCGCAGCTCGGGGGTGGCCGAGCGGGATCTGTCGGTGCAGCTGAGCGGGTGGATGCTGATGGAGTCGGCCTACGCCGTGGCCGCCGAGCGGGCGCCCGGGCCGAGCGCCGCGCGGCCCGACCGCACCCGTTTTGAAAACGGTTATCGATAACGGCTATCGTCGACGGCATGACCGTCGCGACGCCCCTGCCCGTCACCGTGCTCTCCGGCTTCCTCGGCGCGGGCAAGACCACACTGCTCAACCACATCCTCGCCAACCGCGACGGTGCGCGCGTCGCGGTCGTCGTCAACGACATGAGCGAGATCAACATCGACGCCGCGCTCGTCGCCGGCCAGGGCAGCCTCGACCGCACCACCGAGAAGCTCGTCGAGCTCACCAACGGCTGCATCTGCTGCACGCTGCGCGAGGACCTGATCGAGACGGTCGCGCGGCTCGCCCGGGAGAACCGGTTCGACCATCTCGTGATCGAGTCGACCGGCATCTCCGAGCCGATGCCCGTCGCCGCGACGTTCGACTGGGAGTTCGACGACGGCTTCCGCCTCAGCCGGCTCGCGCGCCTCGACACGATGGTCACCGTCGTCGACGCCGCCACATTCCTCGCCGAGCTCGCGCGCGGCGACCGCCTCGACGACCGCGCGCTCGAGGCCGGCGCAGGCGACGAGCGCAGCATCTCCGACCTGCTCGTCGAGCAGGTCGAGTTCGCCGACGTGCTGCTGGTCAACAAGACCGATCTGGTGAGCGACGCCGTCGCCGGGGCCGTCGAGGCCACGCTGCGCCGGCTCAACCCGACGGCGCGGCTGCTGCGCACCGTCCACGGCGCCGTCCCGATCGACGAGGTCCTCGGCACCGGCCGCTACGACCCGGAGGCGGCCGCGCTCGCCCCGGGCTGGGCCGAGGAGCTCGCCGGCGGTCACACCCCGGAGACCGAGGAGTACGGCATCCGCAGCGTCGTCTACCGCGCCGACCGCCCCTTCGACCGGGCCCGGCTCGAGGCGGCGGTGGAGAACCTGCACGGGGTGCTGCGCAGCAAGGGCTTCTGCTGGTTCGCCGACGACCCGGACACCGCGGCGATCTGGTCGCAGGCCGGCCCCAACCTGATGCTCGAACCGGCGCAGCCGTGGTCTCTGACCGGCGAGACGCCGGGCCAGGAGATCGTCTTCATCGGGGTGCGCCTGGACCCGGACACCCCGCGCCGCCTCCTGGATCCGGCTCTCGCGGCCGGGCACTCCTAGTCGGGGTCGACGTCCGCGATCTCCACGTCCACCGCGGGCCGCGCCATCTCGATCCGGTACTGCCGGACGCCGAGCACGGTGCCCACCACGAGGACGGCGGCCATCACGGCGAGGACCGTCGGCAGCAGCCACGAGACCCGCTCGAGGTATTCGCCGAAGTAGAACCCGACGAGCAGCAGGACGGGCGCCCACAGGATCGCGCCGATCGTGGACGCGATCGTGTACCGGGTGTGGTTCATCCGGGCGGCCCCGGCCACCAGCGGCGACAGCGTGCGCACCCACGGGATCCAGCGGGCGATCAGCACCGCCCAGAACCCGTACCGGTCGAGCAGAACATTGACCTTCCGCAGGTTGGCCGCGTTGAGGTATCGGCCGTTGCGGCGGGCGATGAGGTGGTGGCCGCGACGGTGGCCGATCACGTACCCCACCTGGTTCCCGGCGATCGCGGCCACCATCGCGCCGACCGCCAGGGCCCACACCTGCGCCGCACCGGAATGGTGGGCGGCCAGCACGACGCCGGCGGTCAGCAGCATGGAGTCCCCGGGCAGGAACAGTCCGAGGATGATCGCGCACTCGACGAACACGAACGTCACGACGACGAGCCACACCAGGGCGGGCCCGGCGGTTTCGAGAGGACCGAAGGTTTCCGCGGCGAGAATCATGGAGGACGCGTTCGCGCGCGTGCTCAGGGCGTGGTGTCGCGACGGGTCGTCGGCACCGGCACCGTGTCGGCCGTGGCCTCGGCCTCCGTGACGGCCGCGGCCCTGCGCTTGGCGATCAGGTGCTTGCCGATCTCGAGCAGGATCGGGACGACGGAGACGAACACGATGAGCAGGAAGATGATGTCGATGTTGTCGCGGATGAAGGCGATCTGACCGAGCAGGTAGCCCAGCAGCGTCACGCCGGCGCCCCACAGCACACCACCGACGATGTTGTAGGTGAGGAACACCGGATACCGCATGCGGGAGGCGCCCGCGACGACCGGCGCGAAGGTGCGCACGATGGGCACGAACCGGGCGAGGACGATCGTGATCGGACCGTGCCGCTGGAAGAAGTCCTCGGACTGGTCGATGTACTGCTTGTTGAGGATCTTCGCGTCGTAGCTCTTGAACAGGCGGGTGCCGCCCTTGGCGCCGATCCAGTAGCCCACCTGGTCGCCCAGGATCGCCGCGATCGGGATCGTCACCATCAGCACCCACAGCGGCGCGAACGGCGGGATCTCCTCGGACTTCGAGGCGGCGATCAGGCCCGCCGTGAAGAGCAGCGAGTCGCCCGGCAGCAGGGGGAACAGCAGACCCGACTCGATGAACACCACGAGCAGCAGGCCGATGAGCACCCAGGTGCCGAAGGAGTTGAGCAGGTTCACCGGGTCCAGGAATCCCGGCAGCAACGCCAGATTCGTCACGCTCTCCGGGACGACGGTCACGGACTCCAGGCCTCCGAGCACACTCACGGCCACCAGAGTACCGGTGGGAGGCCGGTGGCCCGAATCACGGCGGGCACCCGACTGTGTCCCCGCGCCGGCAGTTGACATACTGCAGGGACAACCCTGGCGCCTCCCGCACCCCCGGGGAGGCACCCATCGACTCTCATCTGGAGGACAGCCGCCGTGCCAATCGCGACTCCCGAGGTCTACGCCGAGATGATCGCCCGCGCCAAGGATCACTCCTTCGCGTTCCCGGCCATCAACTGCACCTCGTCCGAAACCATCAACGCCGCCATCAAGGGCTTCGCGGACGCCGGCAGCGACGGCATCATCCAGTTCTCGACGGGTGGCGCCGAGTTCGGCTCCGGCCTCGGTGTCAAGGACATGGTGACCGGCGCCGTCGCGCTCGCCGAGTTCGCGCACGTCATCGCCGCGAAGTACGACGTCACCATCGCGCTGCACACCGACCACTGCCCGAAGGACAAGCTGGACGGCTTCGTGCGCCCGCTGCTCGCCATCTCGCAGGAGCGGGTGAAGAACGGCGAGAACCCGCTGTTCCAGTCGCACATGTGGGACGGCTCGGCCATCCCGATCGACGAGAACCTGCAGATCGCCCAGGAGCTGCTGGCCCTGTCGAAGGACGCGAACATCATCCTCGAGGTCGAGATCGGCGTCGTCGGCGGTGAAGAGGACGGCGTCGAGAACGCCATCAACGAGAAGCTCTACACCTCGATCGAGGACTTCGAGAAGACGGTCGACGCGCTCGGCGCCGGTGAGAAGGGCAAGTACCTGCTCGCCGCGACGTTCGGCAACGTCCACGGCGTCTACAAGCCGGGCAACGTCAAGCTCGAGCCGTCCGTGCTGGCCGACGGCCAGGCCGCCGCTTCGAAGAAGCTGGGCCTGCCCGCCGGCTCGAAGCCGTTCGACCTGGTCTTCCACGGCGGTTCCGGCTCGCTGAAGTCGGAGATCGACGAGGCGCTGAGCTACGGCGTGGTGAAGATGAACGTCGACACCGACACCCAGTACGCGTTCACCCGCCCGATCGCCGGCCACATGTTCGCCAACTACGACGGTGTGCTGAAGATCGACGGCGAGGTCGGCAACAAGAAGACCTACGACCCGCGCAGCTACCTGAAGAAGGCCGAGGCGTCGATGACCGCTCGGGTCGTCGAGGCCTGCAACGACCTCAAGTCCGCGGGCCGCTCGGTGTCCGCCGGCTGATCCGTCCCTGCGCGGTCATCCCACACGAGCGGTGACGCGGGCCCGGCCCGCGTCACCGCTCGCGTCGTTTCACTCCCCGCAGACCTTCCAGTCCTCGCCCTCCTGGGCCAGGTCGAAGGTGCGCTGGGTGACGTCGGTCGGGGTGCCGGCCGGGTGCGCCGTCACCTGCGCGATGGCCTGGCCGTCGGTGATCTGCACCTTGTCGATGCCCGTGACGACGGGCACGGTGCCCTGGTCGACGGCGGTGCGGTGGATGTCGGCGAACTGCTCGGGCGGCACCGAGGCGTAGAACTCCTGCAGGCCGCCGCACGTCGTGGTGCGCAGCGTCGTCAGGTCGCCGGCGGCGAGCGCCCGGACGAAGGTCTCGACGGTGGTCCGGATCCGAGCCTCCGGCGAGTTCGCCGCCCGGTCGTCCAGGTAGACCTTCACGGCCGCGGCCGCCACCGCGGCGACGACGAGCAGGCCCGCGACGAGGGCCGCGATCGCCCAGCCCCGGCGGCCGCGCCGGGCGGGTGCGACCGGGTCGATGCGCTGCGGCCCCGGGACCGGCTGGACGCGCTGGGGTTCGATGCGCTGGGGTTCGATGCGCTGGGGTTCGACACGCCGCGCCTCCGGCCGGGGCGGCGGGACCCGCGTCGGCTGGACGCGCGGCGGTTCGGCGCGCTGGGGGGCGACCCGCTGCGGCTCCGCGCGTCCGGCCGCCCGATCGGGCTCGATCCGCTGCGGCGCCTGCTTGGGGGTGTGCGTGGTGACGGGGATGCGTGCGGTGGGTGCGTCGGCGGGGGAGGGCGCGGGCTCGGCGCGGCGCGTGGCCGGGATGGCCACGGTCGCCGCCTCGCTCGCCGCGGCCGGCCCGGGCTGTGCGGCCGGCGTGTCCGGGGCGGCGGCGGGATCCGCGGCACCGGCCGGGGCCGGCGCGTCGTCGCCGGGGGTGTCGCGCTCCGAGCCCGCGCGCGGCGCCGGGTCCTCGGCGTCGTCGTGCTCCGCGGAGGACCCGGGGGTGTCCGTCGCCGGACGGGGGGACGTGGTGGTGTCTTCGTTCTTCGGATCCGGCACGCGATCCCCCTTGCTGGACGGACGGCTGTTCTCCCGGGCAGCCTATCGACCGTCTTCGGGCGGTGGGCACAATGGTGGCCATGACGTCTTTCGGTGACCTTCTCGGACCCCAACCCACCCTGCTGCCCGGCGACGACGAGGCGGAGTCGGCGCTGCTGAACCACGAGGACCCGGCGAAGGTGGCCGCCGATCACCCGACCGCGTCGATCGCCTGGGCATACCTGGCCGAAGCCGCCCTTGGGCGCGGCGAGACGATCGCGGCCTACGCCTACGCCCGCACCGGCTACCACCGCGGTCTCGACCAGTTGCGCCGCAACGGCTGGAAGGGCTTCGGTCCCGTGCCGTTCGACCACGAACCGAACCGGGGCTTCCTGCGGTGCGTCGCGACGCTGGCCCGTGCGGCGAAGGAGATCGGCGAGGCCGACGAGCATGCCCGCTGCCTCGACCTGCTCGAGGACTGCGACCCGCGCGCCGCCGAAGCACTTGGCGTCGATTAGTCCCCGGTTACCCACCAGGGTGGGCACGCGCCGGCGGCTGCGCACGTCGGGGCTCCGCCTGCGTTCCTCGGCGCTGCCGATCCTGCAGTGCGCGCTGGCAGCGGGCATCGCCTGGTGGGTCGCCACGGGGCCGGTCGGGCACGAGCAGCCGTTCTTCGCGCCCATCGCGGCGGTGGTGTCGCTCGGGCTGTCACTGGGTGCGCGGATGCGACGGTCGGTCGAACTCGTCTGCGGTGTCACCGTGGGCATCGGTGTCGGCGACCTGATCATCTCGTTCATCGGTAGCGGCCCGTGGCAGATCGCGCTCGTCGTCGCGATGGCGATGGGCACGGCGGTCGCGCTCAACAGCGGCCCGATCTTCTCCATGCAGGCCGGGAACTCGGCGGTGCTGGTGGCGACCCTGATCCCGCCCGGCGGGTCCGGGGGTATCGACCGAATGGTCGACGCCCTCATCGGCGGGCTGGTCGGCATCGCCGTCGTCGCCGTCATCCCCACCCACCCGGTGCGCCGGGCGCGGCGGGAGGCGGCGAACGTGCTGTCCACCACGGCGGACGTGCTGCGCAAGGTCGAGGCCGGCCTGGTCGAGAACAACCCGAAACCCATCGAGGCGGCCCTCAGGGAGGCCCGGGCCACGCAGTCGGCGATCGACGCGATGCGCGCCAACATCTCCGGCGGCAAGGAGGTGAGCCGCATCTCGCCGCTGTACTGGAACAGCCGGCCCCGGCTCGAGCGCCTCATGGCCGCGGCGGACCCGATCGACAACGCCATGCGCAACACGCGGGTGCTGGCGCGCCGGTCGCTCTCGCTCGTGCGCGACGACGAGATCCTCGACCCGCGGCTGGTGCGGCGCATCGAGGACCTGGCCGGGGCGGTGGACGTGCTGCGGCTGATGGTCCTCGCCGAGCCGGGGGAGCAGCCCGATCAGGCGGAGGCGGCCCGGGTGCTGCGCAGCGTGGCCCGGGAGATGAAGCCGGACCTCGTGGCGGGGGCGGGCCTGTCCTCGACGGTGGTGTTCGCGCAGATTCGTTCGCTGATCGTGGACCTGCTGCAGGTGGCCGGCCTCGAGCGGGTCTCGGCGATCGCCACGCTGCCCCCGACGGTGGAGCATCCGGCGTATCCCCCCGAGTCCTGAGCGGCTCCCCTCTCCGTTGAACATATGCGTATGTCTGCATATGATTGCCGAAACTTCGGAGGGAGGACCATGGGCGTCGGACACGGCCACTCGCACGGCCATTCCGGGACGAGCACTCCCGGCGGGGCCGGCCCGTCGAAGGGACGGCTGTGGCGGATGGCGATCGCCCTCGTCGTCCTGGTCGCGTTCCTGATCCTCGAGACGGGCGTCGCCCTGTGGATCGACTCGCTGGCCCTGCTCGCCGACGCCGGCCACATGCTCACCGACGTGGTGGGCATGTCCATGGGCATGGTCGCGTTGATCCTGGCCCGGCGGGGCAGCACGGCGGCCGCGCGCACCTTCGGGTGGCACCGCGCCGAGGTACTCGCCGCCATGGCGAACGCCGCGCTGCTGCTAGCGGTGGCGGTGTGGGTGTTCTACGAGGCGATCCGCCGCATCGGTGACGCCCCGGAGATCCCCGGGACGGCGCTGGTGGTCACCGCGGCGGCCGGCCTGGCCGCCAACCTCGTCGTCATGCTGCTCCTGCGGGCCGACGCCAAGGACAGCCTCGCCGTGCGCGGCGCCTACCTCGAGGTGCTCGCCGACGCGGTCGGCAGCGTCGGGGTGCTCGTCGCCGGTGCCCTCGTGCTGCTGTTCGACTGGAGCCTCGCCGACGTCGTCGTCGGCGTCCTCATCTCCCTGTGGGTGGTGCCGCGGGCGGTGCGCCTGGCCGCGGCGTCGCTGCGCATCCTCACCCAGGCTTCGCCCGCCCACCTCGACGTCGAGGGGGTGCGCGCCGACCTGTCCGCCCTGCCCGGCGTCACCGGCGTCCACGACCTGCACGTGTGGACCCTTACCACCGGCATGGACGTCGCCACCGTGCACCTGATCAGCGACCACGACGGGCAGTGGGTGCTCGAGTCGGCCCGCGCCGTCCTCACCTCCCACGGGCTCGAGCACGCCACCGTCCAGGTGGAGACGACCGTCAACGGGCGGCGCTGCGAGGAGAACGTCACCTGGTAGGGCCGAGGCTGCTCACGCCAGGGAGGGCTCCCGTAGGCGGGTGACGCCGTCGACCACCAGCGAACACAGGACGAACACGGCTGCGGCGAACACGGTGGTGCCGATCACCACGGGGAAATCCCCCTCGAGCGCCGCCGTGATCGCCAGTCGGCCCACGCCGTCCAGGCCGAAGATCGTCTCGGTCACGATCGCCCCACCCATGATCGCCGCAAGCTCGAGACCGCCCAGGGTGATCACCGGGTTCAACGCCGCATCCAACCCGTGCCGGTAGTGGACGGCGTTCTCCGACAGTCCTTTCGCCCGCGCAGTCCGGATGTAGTCGGCGTCGAGGACTTCGAGCATCGACCCACGCACCACCCGCTGGAAGATGCCGATCTCCGCGATGGTCAGTGTCAGCCAGGGCAGCAGCAGGTGCCGTGCCCACTCGAACGGGTTCTCCGCGAACGGCACGTACCCGCTGCTGGGAAAGAGATACAGCCCGTGGGTCGACAGCGTGAAGAACAGAAAATACGACAGCAACATGCCGGTGAGAAACGTCGGCAGCGACAATGCGACGTAGGACAGGGCAGACAGGCCGTGATCGACTGCCGAGCCCGGCCGGCGGGCGGCTTCGACGCCCAGCACGATCGAGAGCGTCATCCAGATCACCAGGGCGCCCAAGGCCAGGGAGACGGTCACCGGCACCTTCGACAGGATCAGGTCCGTCACCGGTGTCTGCTGCCGGAACGAGTACCCGAGGGCGGGTGGCCAATGGGCGAGTCCCATCGGCGCGCCCTGGATGTCCGGGCCGCGGAGCAGGTAGTTCTTCAACTGCACGTACCACGGTTCGTGCAGGCGCAAGGCGCGGGCCACCGCGTCGATGCTCTCCTGAGTGGCGTTGCGCGGCGCGAGCATCGTCGCGGGATCCCGATAGGCGACGCGTGTGATCGCGAAGGCGGCGAGCAGCACGAGCAGGAGCGTGGTCGCCGATCGGGTGACGAGAGCGAGAAATTGCCGGAACATCGATCTCACCGCTTTCCGGGGTCGAGGACGTTGCGCAGGCCGCTGCTGAACGTGTTGAAGCCGAGCACGACGACGAACAGGGCCACGGCGGGACCGAGGAGATACCAGGGCTGTACCTGATAGATCGAGGTGCGTTGGGCGTCGGCGATCATGTTTCCCAGACTCGGCGTCGGGGCTTGGATACCGACCCCGAGGAACGACAGCGTGGCCTCGGCGACGATGTTGGTGGGCAACTGCACGGCCCAGTACACCGCGATCACCGGCACGACGTTCGGGAGGATCTCCCGGAACAGGATGTACCGCCGGCCCGCCGCGAGGGTCACCGCTGCGTCGACGAACGGCTGCGACCGCAGCGCCACCGCCATGCCCCGGCTCAGGCGCGCGAAGAACGTCCACGAGAACGCGGAGATGATCGCGATCACCACCAGGACCGGGCTGATGACCGGTCTGCCGTCCCCGCCTCGGTTGAGTGCCAGCAGGCTCAGCGCGGTCACGACGAACGGAAACGACAACACCACGTCGATGACCTGACCTGTCACCCGATCGAAGGCGCCTCCCATGAACCCCGACGTGAGACCGACGACCGTCCCGATCACCATCGCCAACGTGGTGGCGGGAATCCCTACGAGCAACGAGATCTGCGCGCCGTACAGCGTGCGCACCAGCACGTCGCGCCCTTCCCCGTCGGCACCGAGCCAGAACCCGAAGGACGGTCCGACCGGTATGCCGGATGCGTCCAGGGCCTCCTGCCGGAACTGTTCCGTGGGTCCATGCCCCACGACCGCAGCGACGAGCGGTGCCGCCGCAGCGGCCACGATCACCAGCAGCACCGTCCATGCTCCGAACCGAGCGGAGTGGTCCTGCATCAGTGCGCGGATCGCCTCGCCGCGGGACACCGGTGGGGCTTCGGCGTCCACGGCGCCGAGGCCGACGAGCTTCGTCCACGGTTCAGGCATCGACGGTGTCCCTTCGAGCGTGGCCGGGGACGGCACTCAACAGGGTGCGGGTGTACTCGTGCCGGGGCGCGGCGAAGATCTCGTCGGTGTACCCCTGCTCGACGATCATGCCGTCGCGCAGGACAGCGACCCGATCGCACAGCGCGGACACGACGCCGAGGTCGTGCGAGACGAACAGCAGTGAGGTTCCCTGCTCGTCGCGCAAGGCGCGGAGCAGGTCGACGATCTGCCGAGCGGTCGACATATCCAGCGCCGAGACCGGTTCGTCGGCGACGATCAGGGCCGGATCCAGCGCGAGAGCCCGGGCGAGCGCGACACGCTGGCGCTGACCACCGGACAGCTGTGCCGGATATCGGGCTGTGAATCCGCCGGGAAGGCCCACGCGCGCGAGTAATTCGCCGATTCTTCGCCGGATCTCGACCGGGGTGAACTCCCCCGCCAGCTCGAACGGTGCGGTGAGGATCTCGCTGATGCTGCGCCGCGGGTTCAGGCTGCCGTACGGATCCTGGAACACCATCTGGATCGACCGACGCACGTGCGGCTCCACCGCGACGCGCTGCCGTCCCGGACGCACATACGGAGAGCCGCGAAAATGCAGGATGCCCGAGTCGGCGGTCTCGAGCCCCGCGACGATGCGGCTGAGCGTGGACTTGCCGGAACCGGATTCGCCTACCAGGCCCACGATTTCGCCTTCACCGATGCACAGGTCGACGTCGGCGAGCACCTGATGGCGTCTGCGGCCTCCGGTGCGGAAACTCTTCGAGACATTCTCGGCCCGCAGTAGTTCGGCGCGGTGCGGCCGCGCACCGACGGGTGGGGCCACCGGCCGGTGCCGGGCCGCGAGCAGGGCCTCGGTGTAGCGGTGCGCGGGTGCGGTGTACACCCGATCCGCCGGGCCGGCTTCGACGACCTGCCCGCGGTGCATGACCACCACGTCGTCCGCGACGTCCGACACCAGGGCGAGGTCGTGACTGACCAGCACGAGCGCCATGTGATGGTCCTGCCGAAGGCGTTGCAGCAGACCAAGAATCGCGGACTGTACCGTCGCGTCCAGGGCTGTGGTCGGTTCGTCGGCGATGACGAGCTGCGGATCGTTCGCGATCGCGATCGCAATCATCACCCGTTGGCGCATGCCGCCGGAGAAGTGCACGGGGTAGTCGTCGATCCGGTCCCGCGCGCGGGCGATGCCCACCTCGTCGAGGAGTTCGACGACGCGGCGTCGCAGCGTCGCGCGGTCGACGCGCCTGTGCGCGGTGATGGCCTCGCCGATCTGTCGGCCGACCGGCATGAGTGGATGCAGGTTGCTCAGCGGATCCTGGAATACGAACCCGATGTCGCGGCCACGGAGCGCGCGCAACTGCTTCGGCGTCGCGGTCACCAGATCAGTGCCGTGGTGCAGGGCGCGGCCCTGCACCACGGCACCGGACCCGAGCAGCCCGGTGGCTGCGAGCAGTGACACGCTCTTGCCCGATCCGGACTCACCCACGATCCCGAGCGTCCGGCCCGCCTCGACCGCGAACGACACGTTCCGCACCGCGGTTCCGGACCGGAACGACACGGTGAGGTTCTCGACGCTCAACACGGACATGTCAGGCTCCGGGCCGGATCGCGATGTTGGTGAAGTCCGCCTGGGCCGGGAGCGACGCCCACGTCCAGTTGGTCACGCGATCGGACGAGATGAGGTTCTTGCGCTTTTCGAACAGCGGAATCCACGGCAGGTCGGTGGAGACGACCCGATCGGCCTCCGCCCAGATCGGCCCGGGGTCGACGGACGGGAAGGCCTGCCGGGCGAGTTCGTTGAGCCGATCGTTGCTGTAGCAGATGGCGTTGACGTTGCCCTTGCCGCACGGCGACGCCTCGGAGTTCAGCCAGCCGCCGAGCAGCATCCGGGTCGAGCGGCCCTGCCAGTCTGGGGTGAACGAACCGCTCAGGGCCACGTCGTAGCGGCTGCCGGGGTCCTGCAGGTAGGCCGAGTACTCGGTGCCGGGAAGTGCGGTGAGGTTCAGGGTGATGCCGGCCGCTGCCAGGTCTTCCTTCAGGGTGACCGCGATGCTCTCGAACTGCACGGTAGACCGGTAGACCGCGTCGAGGGTGAGGCCGTCGGGATATCCGGCCTCGGCCAGCAGTTGCCGCGCCTTGGCCGGGTCACCCTTGCTCCCCGGCGTCGCATACGGGTCGAACGGCTCGTGTCCGAGCAGGGTGGAGGTGACGATCTGACCGTTCGGCTTCGCGGCGATCGGGCCACCCTGTCCCTGAACGAGATTCGCCTTGTCGACGGCATAGGCCAGGGCCTGCCGCACTCGTGGGTCTCGCAGCGCGGTGGCGCCGGGGAACGTCGCCTCGGGCTTGGCGTTGAGCACGATGAAGTTGGCCGCGCCGCTGTCGGAGGTGTGCAGGTTGGGATTGTTCGTCGATGCGTACTGGTTCAGCACGGCGCGTGGCGGGACGTCCATGTACAGGGTGAGGTCCGCCTCGCCCGACTGCACCTTCTGCACCACGCTGTCCTCGCTGTTGGCCGTGAAGTCGATCGCGATCTCGTCGACGTAGGCTTTGCGGGCCGGATCGGCGTCGTGGTTGTACCCCTCGACCTTCTTCAGGATCAACTGCTGGCCCGGCTGGTACGTGTCGATCCGGTACGGGCCGGACGACGGGAAGTTCTGCCGGAACTCGAGCGAGTCGCCGAAGTACTTCGACGCGACCTCCGGCGGTAGCGGAGTTACGAAGTTCATGGTGAGGATGTCGAGGAAATCGTACGACTTGGCCGGCGCGGTGATGACCAGTGTCTTGTCGTCGAGGGCACGCACGCCCGAGATGTCGTGCGTGTCGATGAACCGCTTGGACGCGGCGAGGTCCCCGGTGGGCTCCTTCGCGAACTCGCTGCAGAACTGCGTGAAGCCCTCGAAGATCAGGTGGAAGTAGTTGACGGCCGCCACCTGCTTGTTCGGGTCGCAGAACCTCTCGATCGCGTAGACGAAGTCGCCGGCGACGATCTCGCGGGTCGAAGACCCCGAGTAGGTGATGCCGTCGCGCAGGTGGAAGGTGTAGGTCCGGCCGTCCTCGCTCACGTCCCAGGACTCGGCGAGGTCGGGGGTGAGTTCGGTGTCGTCCTTCAGTTCGTTCGCCGAGCCGGGGAACGTCACGAGCTGCCGGGTGATGGCGCGCTGCACGGCCCAGGCGTTCGTGTCGTACCCGGTCAGGGGATCGAGCGAGTCCATGTCGGAGGCCAGCGACGCGATCCGCAGCGTTCCGCCGGCGACGATGTCGCCGTCGGCGGCGCGGTTCGCCGGGGCGGTGCCGGTGCAGGCAGCGACAAGCACTGCAGCGAGCGCGGTGACGGCGATGCCAGCGCCACGCAGGGTGCGTGACGCCGGTCGGCGGGGTGTTCTCACAGGTGTCCTTCGGTGTAGCGGGCGGGAGTACGGTGGGGATCTCAGAAATTCGTCCCGGCGAACGCCGCCAGGTCGGTTCCGAAGCTCCGGTCGGCCGAGGCAATCGCGCCGGCGGAACGGGCCCGGACTGTTCCGGATGCGGCGAGCTGGTGCCATCGCACGCCACCGAGGAGCGCGCCGCTCAACGTCGCGACATCGGTTTCGAGATCGACGTCCGGTTCGATGCGGTGCGCGACTGTCTCCACGTCCCCTCCGGAGACGCGATATGTCCCGGTGTTTGCGGGGAGGAGGTGGTCGTGGACGCCGATGACGAGGGTCTCGCCGCCGGCATACGCACGAGCGCCGAGCGCCGTCCCGACATCGAGAATCCTCAGCCAGGTCTCGTCCCTGAGCCCGGTTGTCCGGGCCCCTCTCGGATCGGTGAGCAGCCACGGCAGCGACGAGTCGACCGGAAGGGTCGGGAAGATGATCCGGTCGACGAGATCGAGGTTCCAGAGGAACCGGACGATGCCGACGAACGTGTCTCGCGACGGAGCGTGAAGGTCGTCGACGACGACTGTGCGCTCGGTGCCGCCGAACCAGGCCTCCGTACCGATCGGGTGGTAGCGGACGAAGCCGGTCTCGGAGCCCTCGGATCCGGCGAGAGCGACGTAGGCGGGCCCCTGCGCGGTGGCCGCCCTCATCTCCTGGGCCGCCCACCACACCGGTGGTCTGGTGATCGCTCCTGGGCGCGGGTCCGCGTTGCGTGCATGGATACCGGGCAGAACGTCCCACGCGCCGGCCGGGTCGACGAGACGTACCCGATCACCGGCCGGGGCATCGGAGCGTAGGGCACCGCGGCGGGTGTCCACCTCGACGGCGGCCGCCCGGCTGGCGATCCCGTAGCCGTACCGGCCGTAGATCGTCGCCTCGGACGCGCGGAGCGTCGCGACGACCTCGCCGCCGGCACGGGCGTCCCCCAGCTGGCGCTGCAGTAGTCGCGAGACGATCCCGCGTCGGGTGTGGGTGGGGAGCACGCCGACGTGGGTGACTGCCGCGTGGGCGACCGTCCGCCCGCCCGGCAACGTCAACGAACTCGCCGCGGAGTCCACGGTGCCGACGAGCTGTCCCGCCACGTAAGCACCGAGGGTCCGGCCGGGCTCGAAGATCTTTCCGACGGTGCCGGGCGGCAGCGGATCGAACGACGGTAGGCCCACCATGGCGGTTCGGAAGACGTCGAAGGCACCGGTCAGATCCTGTTCATCGACCAGGACTCGAATGTCGACCTTGAGACCGGAGTGATCGGTTGGCTGCGGGGGCATGGCGTATTCCTGTCGTACGGGCGGCAGGCGTACCAGGAAGCGGTGCGCCTGCAGGATTGGGTGTCGGCGTCTCCGGATGCGTCACACCCGTCGCACACCGTACGACGGTCGTCGCCACCGACACACCTCGATTCACGGTGCCCGGTGTGCGATGAACGATCAACCTTTATGTGCGTCACTGATTTTTACCCTCGCGACTGCGGCGAACACGGGGTGGAGCGCACAAAAAATCACGGTGAGTGCAATCGGTGCCGACCGGGGATTTGCCCGGATACGGTGGACCGGTCGTTGCTTGTTTGTTGAAACGAAAGTGTGTGCCAGTGCGCAAAAGGAACCGTCTCGCCGCCGTGGCGGCGGGATTGACTGTGGTGTGGCTCGTCGCGGGCTGCGCATCCGGTGGTGCGGCGGGCGGCGACTCGAGCGAAAGTCCCAGCGATGGTGGTGATTTCGTCACCGGGCTGTATCTCGAACCGCGGGGCCTGGATCCGCACCGGCAGGTGTTCTGGGAGACGTATCGGGTCTCCCGCAACATCTTCGAGCCGCTCGTTGGCGAGGATCTCACCCGGGCCGAGGGTACGCCCGACCTCGTGCCGGTGCTCGCCACGAGCTGGGAGCACAGCGGGGACGGACGAACCTGGACCTTCCGGTTGCGCGACGGCGTCACCTTCCACGACGGCACCTCGTTCGACGCCGAGGCGTTGCACAAGAACGTCCGCCGGGTCTGGGACCGCTCCTACGAGTTCTTCGACGAGGAGAGCGCGGGCCGGGTCAAGGTGTGGTTCGGCGGCCTGCTGAAGGCGGCTCCCACCGGCGAGCACACGTACACCTTCGAATTCGAGCGCCCCTTCCTGGGCTTCCCGCGCATCCTCGCGCAGTCGATGTACACCCTTCCCGTCGGCAACCCGGCGATCTGGGAACGGTACGGAAACGACGGCTTCGCGGAACATCCGGAAGGCACCGGGCCGTACCGCTTCGTCTCCCGCGCCATCGGCGATCGCATCGTCCTCGAGCGCAACGACGGCTACTGGGGCGAGCGACCGCATCTCGACTCGCTCACCTTCCGCATCATCCCGAACAACCAGACCCGGGTGGCGTCCCTCCTGGGCGGCGAGGTCGACCTCATCAGTTATGTCCAGCCCGACGACGTGGAGACGCTTGAGAACGCCGGCCTCCACGTACCGGAAGGCACTGGGGCGGAACTGATCTACTTCTCGTTCAACCGGCGCAACCCGGTTTTCGACGACGACCGCGTGCGGCAGGCACTCGTCCACGGGCTCGACCGTCAGGCGCTCGCGGACGAGGTGTACAACGGCTATGCCGCGCCTCAGTACTCCTTCCTCCCGCCCGGTAACGAGGCGTACCGCGCCGACGTGAAGGACTTCGAGTACGACCCGGATCGGGCTCGGCAGCTCCTCGCCGAAGCCGGTTACGGGCCCGGCCAGCTGCGGTTCAACCTCGTCATCGACGTCGCCAACGAGAACGTCGGCCAGTGGCTGCAGGCGCACCTGAAAGAGATCGGTGTCGAGGCCGACGTGGTGAGCCTGGACCGAGTGAACTACTCTGCCCGCGTCTACAATCCGCAACCGGGCGACGGACTGAACATCGACGAGTTCGGCGAGACCGACGCGGAGTGGCTGTACAACGGCTTCAACGGCCTCGTCAACCGCGGCCTGAAGCCGGAGCAGTACCCGGAGGTCACGCAGGCGATCGAGACCGCGCTCTACACCGCCGAGCCCGACCGGCGAATCGCCCTGTGGCAGAAGGCGGAGGAGGAGCTGCGCCGGCGCGCGCTGGTCATCCCGGCCGTCAATCTGAACCGGTACTACGCGACGGGTCCGAACGTCGAAGGGTTCACGTTCGCGTCCACCAACTGGTACGACCTGTCGAACGTCTGGCTCACGGACATCCGATGAGCCGGTTCCGACGGATCGGATTCCGAGTCGCCAACATCGTCCCGATTCTGCTGATCGTGTCGCTGCTCGCCTTCCTGCTGGGCGCGCTGACGCCCGGAGACCCCGTCGAAGCGCAGTTCGCGTCGAGATTCCCGGCGGAACAGCTCGCGGAGATCCGGGCCACCTACGGCCTCGACCGGCCGTTGTGGGAGCAGTACTTCGTGTGGTTGAAGAACCTGCTCGTCGACGGCGGCGGGCTGTCCCTCACCCTGGGCACCCCCGTGTTCGACATTCTGGTCCCCAATTTCGTGAACACCCTGATCCTCACCGCGGCGGGGGCGGTCGTCTGCGTGGTGGTGGGGACCTCGATCGGGTTGCTCGCGGGCATATTTCACGGAACCTGGATCGACCGCACGGTCATGCTGCTCGTGCAGATCGGCAGCAACCTGTCGGTGTACTGGTTCGGTCTCGTCCTGATCAGCGTGTTCGCGCTGCAGCTGCGCTGGCTGCCGGTGGGTGGAATGGAGTCGCGCGGTGGCGGAGGACTCGCCGATCTTCTGCAGCACCTGGTGCTGCCGGCGGTGTCGGCAGCGTTGATCTCGATGCTGGTGCTTGCCCGGTTCGTGCGTATCGGGGTGATCCGGGAGAGGTCGTCGGACTGGTTCCGGACGTTTCTTTCCCAAGGCATTCCTACGCGAAAGCTGTATGGGAAGAACGTCTTCCGGAATATTCTGCCGAGCGTCGTGAATATCACGGGACTCGAGATCGGCACCCTGATCACCGGTGTGTTCTTCGTCGAGATCGTCTTCAATTGGCCCGGCATCGGTACGCAGCTGGTCAATGCGGTCAACGGTAAGGACTACCCGGTGATCCAGGGCGGGATCGTGCTCGTCGCACTGTGCTACCTCCTCGTCAACCTGATCACGGACCTGATCGTGGACGGCTTGAACCCCCGCCTGAAAGGCGCATGATGGCAACATTGCTCGAGGAGCGAGACACCACCGATCTTCCGGACCCCGCCCGCGTCGGTCGCCGACGTCATCGCATCCAGTTCATCGTCGCGGTGATCCTGATCGGACTCGTCGTGGTGTGCTCGCTGCTGGCACCGATACTGGCGCCGTACGATCCCGTCCTCACCGACTCCGCCGCGAAGTTCCTGCCGCCGGGAAGCCCCGGCCACCTGCTGGGCACCGACGAACTCGGACGGGATCTGCTGAGCCGGCTGCTGTGGGGCGGTCGCACGTCCCTGGTGCTCGCCGTGCTGGCGGTCGTGTTGGCGGCGGTGGTGGGCTCCGCGGCGGCGCTCGCGGCGGGCTTTGCGGGCCCGCGCGCGTCGGGGGTGATCATGCGGATCGTCGACGTGTTGTTCGCGTTCCCCGTCATTCTCGTCGCGATCGCCCTGGCCGCGTTGCTCAGCCCGGGTCCGGGCGTGGTGGTGCTCGCGATCCTGTTCGCGGTCGTGCCCTACGTCACGCGTGTGGTGTTCGCGGAGGTCAAGCAGCAGCATGGCAAGGAGTACGTCGAGGCCGCGATCTCACTCGGCGCCGGGCGTTGGTCGCTGATGCTGCGAGAGGTCCTGCCGAACGTCGCGGGCCCGATCGTCGTGTACGCCACGGGCCTCGTGGGCGCGATGGTGGTGTTTTCCGCGAGCCTCAGCGCGGTCGGAATCGGCGTGCAGCCACCCGAACCGGACTGGGGCCAGATGATTGCCTCCGGAGCGAAGGTGATCATCTCGGGGCACCTGTACGTCGCACTGATCCCCGGCGTGACGGTCCTCGTGGTCGCCCTGGCCTTCAACTGGCTCGGTGACGGCCTGCACGACGTGTTCAGCCCGCGAGTGCGGAGAGGAACCCGGTGATGACCAGCCTGTACGGAACCGACCTGCGCACACCGCCGACGCCCGCCGCGCCCGTTGCGGTCCTCGAGGTCCGGGGCCTGAACATCCGCTTCCCCGGCGATCCCGCCGACGCCCCCACGGTCGGCGACGTGTCATTCGCCATCAGAGAGGGACAGGTGCTCGCCCTCGTCGGCGAATCCGGCTCGGGCAAGAGTCTGACGGCCGCGGCACTTCTCGGTCTCCTTCCACCGGGGGCACACCTTGCCGGAGGCTCGATCCGGTTCCGCGGCGGCACCGACGCCCCCGTGGACCTCGCCGGCCTGCCCGAGCGGCGCCTCAACGCCTTCCGCGGGTCCGGCATCGGAATGGTGTTCCAGAATCCGCTGAGCTCGCTGGACCCGTCCTTCCGGGTCGGCAGTCAGCTCGACGAGGTTCTCGCCCGTCATCGACCGCGCACGCGGCGAGCGGAGCGGCGGAAGCTGAGCGCGGAGTGGCTGCGCCGCGTCGGGTTCGACGACCCGGACCGTGTACTCGACGCCTATCCGCACGAGCTCAGCGGCGGCATGCGGCAGCGAGTCATGATCGCGCTGGCCGGCCTCGCCGGGCCCGCGCTGCTGATCGCGGACGAACCGACCACCGCGCTCGACACCGTCGTGCAGCGGCAGGTCCTGGACCTGCTACGGGATGTGGCGCGCACGACCGGAGCGTCCCTGCTGCTCATCACGCACGACTTCGACGTGGTCGAGTATCTCGCGGACACCGTGGTGGTGCTGCGGGGCGGCGCAGTGGTGGAGTCCGGTCCGCGGGACACGGTGCTCTCGTCACCCCGCGACCCCTACACCCGAGAACTGCTCGCGGCGGTGCCCCGGCTCGGCAAGCGCCGTGCCCTGCCCCGCTGGCACGGACCACGCTCGTTGACCTCGCCCGGCGGCTCCGGTCCCGTACCTGTCGTGGAGGGCACGGATCCCGGTTCCGGGCCTGCCGTCCTGAAGCTCGACCACGTCACGAGGACGTTCACCGCCGGTGGCTGGGGGACCGGTACCCCCCGCCGCCGGTTCGTCGCGGTCGAGGACGTGTCGCTCGAGATCCGGTCGGGAGAGATCTACGGTCTCATCGGCTCCTCCGGCTCGGGCAAGTCCACCCTCGCCCGCCTGATGGGCGGCCTGCTCGACGTGACCGGCGGCTCGGTGGAGTTCCAGGGTCGTCGGATCGCGGGTGCAGATCGGCACACCCTGCGCGACATCCGTCCACGGCTGCAATATGTGTTCCAGGACCCGCTCGGCTCGCTCAATCCGAGCATTCGGGTCGGCGAGCAGATCGCCCGGCCGTTGCGGCGATTCGGCTGCATTCCCGACGGGGGCCGAGCAACGAACCTCGTCGTCGAAGCACTCGAACTGGTCGGACTGCCCGCCGAGTTCGCCGACCGGTACCCGCATTCCCTGTCCGGCGGGCAGGCACAACGGGTGTGCATCGCGCGAGCGCTCGCTCCGGCCCCGGAACTGCTGATCCTCGACGAGCCAACGTCCGCCCTGGACGTGTCCACGCAGGCTGGCGTCGTCGACCTGATCCTGGAACTACGCGAACGGCTCGACCTGACCTGTGTCTTCATCGGACACGGTCTGGGGCTCGTCGAATGGACTTGTGACCGCATCGGCGTGATGTCCCACGGACGCCTCGTCGACACCTTCCCGACCGAAGACCTGCACGACGCCGACAGATCGCCGGCCGTCCGTGAGCTGCTGAACGCCGATCTCGGCGCACGAAAGGTACGAATTTCATGACAGGACGTGATGCACCGGGCCGGACGCCGGTCGTTGCAGTGGGCCTCACCGGTGACGAGGCGAGTCGCCTTCTCGACGATCGCGAATCTCTCGATCGATGGTCCACGAGCGGTGCGGCATTCGGGGTGGTAGGGATCGATCGGATCACCCGGACACCACCCGCGGACCGAACGGCCGAGACTCCGCGCCCGACGGACATGGACCCGAGCATCGTCGCGACAGCGCTGGCCACCGGGGGTGGCCCGCCGCTGGTGGTCGCCGGCGCCGCGCACCACGACCTGCCCTATAACCTTGCGCGAAGGGTACTTTCGCTCGATCACCTCACGCACGGGCGGGCTGGACTGCTCCTCGGGCACCGAGATGCACGTGGTCACGGGCACAGCGCCTGGGGTGCTGTGGGGCTGAACGACGGTGCCGAGCTGGGTGCGGCCACCGCGGCCGACACGGCTCTCGCGATCGCCGAACTGTGGCAGAGCTGGCCACTCGACAGCGTGATCGCCGACAAGGACTCGGGCGTCCTCGTCCGCTCCGATCGGATCGTGCGCATCGACCACCACGGCGTCGTCGACATCGCAGGACCGTTGAGCGTGCCCAGCTCGCCACAGGGTGCGCCCGTCCTCGCGTGGTATGCCGACGATCCGGAATTGGTCGCGGCGGCTCCCGCCGCGGCCGATCTCGTCGTTCTCGGCGGATTCCCGGACGCCGCGAGCGTGGCCGCTGCCGCGTCCGGCCGCACGGGCCTGCTGGTGGAGGTCCCTGTCGCGGGAGTGCCGCGGCACGACGAGGTGATCACCGCGGTCGAAGAGTCGATCGCCGCCGGCGCCGACGGGGTGCTGCTCCGGTCGGCCGAGCCCGCCGAAGCTGCCGAGAGCGTGCTGCACCTGCTGGACCGAGCACTCGCCGTGCTGACCGCGGTGGACGGCACCGGCCGCGGAGATCGCGACGTGACGCTGCGCGCCACCCTCGGCCTCGCGCCACCCGCCCAGCTCCTCGCGCAAGCCCAGCCGGCGTTCGCGGCGCCGACGACGAGCGTCTACCGCTGACGCGCGTCGCCCCAGACCAATCCAGAAAGTGAACATCATGGCCGCACCCACCTCCACCGACATCCGGTCGCTGCTTGCCCGCCCCGCTGCGGAGTTCGGCACGCTCGCCGCGACCTACCGGCCCGTTTTCGCGCGGATCGCGGAAGGAAACCTCGCACGGGAACGCGCCCGTGAGTTCCCGCACGAACAGGTGCGCTGGCTGATCGACGCGGGATTCTCGCGGCTGCGGATCCCGCGTGAGCTCGGCGGCGACGGGGCATCGCTGCAGCAGGTCTTCCTGCTGCTCGCCGAACTCGCCGAAGCAGACCCCAACGTCTCCCATGTCTTCCGCAACCATCTTGCGTTCGTCGAGGATCGGTTGAATGCGCCGGACCATCCCGCCACCGAGGTCTGGCTCGAGCGATTCCGCCGGGGCGAGTTCGTCGGCGGCGGGTGGACGGAGGCGAGCAACGCGAGCTTCGGCGAGATTGCCACCCGCATCACCACCTCCGACGGCGTCACCCGCATCACCGGCAACAAGTTCTACGCGACCGGCAGTCTCTACGCGGACTGGCTCGACGTCATCGGCCGCGACGACAACGACGAACTCGTCACGGTCCTCGTGCCCCGCACTCAACCCGGCGTCACTCTGGTCGACGACTGGGAGGGCTTCGGCCAGCAGACCACCGCGAGCGGATCGGCCCGCTACCAGGACGCCGAGGTCGACGAGCACGGCATCTTCCCCGCCCAGGACCGCTTCGCCTACCAGGGGCTCTTCTACCAGACGGCGCTGCTGTCGGTGCTCGTCGGTATTGCCCGAGCAGCCTTCCGAGACGGCACTGCGGCGTTGCGGCGCCGCACGCGCAACTACCCTCTCGGCGTGGACCAGGCGCCTCCGCAGGACCCGCTACTGCAGCAGCGCATCGGTTTCCTCGCGACGCGTGTGTTCCAGGCCGACGCGGCCCTGGAAAAGCAGGCCGCCACGCTCGACGCGGTGGCACGGGCCCACGCGCTTGGCGACGACGAGACGGAGAAGGTCGCGCTGGTGCAGGCGACCGTCCGCACGCACGAGGCCCAGTCGGTCGTCGTCGACTCGGCGCTCGAGGTGACGACGACCGTCTTCGATGCGCTGGGTGCCTCTGCGACGGCGGTTCCGCTGGCGCTGGACCGGCACTGGCGCAACGCCCGGACGCTCGCCTCCCACAACCCGCGGGTGTTCAAGGAGCGCGTGCTCGGTGACTTCTACGTCAACGGCACGGTGCCGGCGGGCGGTTCGAACCCGTACGCCCGCCCGCAGGGACAGGGGGTCTAGCTCGATGGGGAACCGACGAGACGGTCATGTGATCCTCGGCGTGAATGTCCTCGTCTACGGGTACATTCCGTCGGCCTGGCGCTCGCCCCTGCTGGGAGCGCGGGACTTCCTCGAGCCGGCGTACTGGGAGCGCATCGGTCGGCTCGCCGAACGCGCCACACTGGACGCCGTGTTCCTGGCCGACGCGCTGGGGCTGGGGGATCCCGCGTACGACGCCAACCCGATCCGGCTCGATCCGACCGTCCTGTGGGCGCACGTCGCGCAGGCCACCGAACGGGTCGGTCTCATCGCCACCGCGTCCACCACGTTCAACGATCCAGTCGAGCTCGCGAGTCGCATTCTCACGCTCGATCACGTGTCCCGGGGCAGAGCCGGCTGGAACCTGGTGACCACCCGGGACGACCGCTCGGCCGCGAACTTCGGACTGTCACGGGTCGTGCCGCGCTCCGAACGGTACGACCGCGGTGCGGAGTTCGCGGAGCTGGTGCAGCGACTGTGGTCCGCTGCGGGAACCGGCGAAACGGTGCGATACGACGGGAGGTACTTCGGATACGACGGCGATTTCGTCGCCCCCGCCTCGCCGCAGGGCCGGCCGGTGCTCTTCCAGGCCGGCGGCTCGCCCGGCGGCCGTGACATCGCCTCGCGCTTCGCCGACGGCGTGTTCGCGGCGGAGATCACCCAGGAGACGGCACGGGAGCACTATCGGCAGGTCAAGGCCGATGCGGTCAGGCACGGGCGCGCGCCGGGCGACGTGAAGATTCTGCCCGGTCTGCTGCTGACTCTCGGTTCGACGGAGGAGGAAGCGCGCCGGCGGGTCGACGAGTTGTACGAGACCAGCCCGGGCTGGTACTCCGCGGCGTGGCTGTCGCACGCGATCGGTGTCGACGTCGCCAAGCTCGAGCTGGACGAGAAGTTCCCCGACGACGTCCTGCGGGGACCGGTGGACACCGACCTCTTCCAGGGAAGTATCGGATTCCGGGAGTCCATCCTCGAACAGATCCGGCAGACCCAGCCGACGGTCCGTGAGTACCTGCGCGAAACTCGATACACCGGCTCCGGGCACGGCGGGTTTGTCGGGACTCCGGAGCAGCTCGTCGACCGCATCGAGGAGTGGTATCTCGGCGGTGCGTGCGACGGGTTCAACCTGCAGCCGGACATCCTGACGGACGGGTTGGAGGTCATCGCGGACGAGGTGGTACCACGGCTTCGGTCGCGCGGTCTGTACCGCACCGAGTACGAGACGGAAACGCTGCGCGGGCACTTCGAGGCAGCGGAACCGGCCCACCGTGCCGCCCTGCACGCGGCGATCTGACGCGGCGGGGCGCCTCCGGTGGTCGCTGCGGCTCAACCCAGCCGCAGCGACCACCGGCCCCCGCGTCCGTGCAGCCGGACCTGTGCGAGCGGGCGCACGTCGATCCGCCAGAATCCTGCCGGGGGCGCGCCGAGGGCGTACACCGTCGCGGCGCGGATCACGGCCGGGTGGGTCACCGCGACGACCCGGCCCGGCGCCAGCTCGTCGAGCCACCGCGCCACCCGTTCGGTCAGCTCCGCGATCGACTCGCCGCCGTGCGGCGCCGCGTGCGGGTCGGTGAGCCACTGCTGCAGGCTCTCGGCCGGCACCTCGTCCATCGCCCGCCCCGCCCAGTTGCCGTAGTCCAGGTCCCGCAGCGCCCGATCGACCACGGCCGTCGTGCCCAGCGCGGCCGCAGTCTCGACGGCCCGTCGCTCCGGCGCCGCGACGACGCGGTCGGCCACCGGCGCGACCGCCCGCTCCAGTTCTCGTCGGCCGCGTTGCGACAGCGGCTCGTCGGCGGGGAACCGGACGGCGCGCTGCGCCTCCGTCGAGGCATGGGCCAGAAGGACGAGGCGAACCACGGCGGTCATCGAATCACAACCGCCGGGGGTGTCGCCTTGACAGGGGCGGGCTCACGGTGCGACTGTTCCTGCGTCACACGTGCCGAGGTGCAGGCAATCCGGTGCAAGTCCGGAGCGGTCGCGCCACTGTGACCGGGCGACCCGCCCGGGAGTCAGAAAACTGTCTCGGCGCATGGATTTTCGACGGGACGCGTTATCCCAGGAGGATGCCATGGCTACTGTCCACACCCCCGAGTCCACGATGGGCTCCGCGGCGCTGGCCGCCGCGATCACCGCCGTCGTGCTGCTCGCCTTCGTCACCCTCTACCTGGTCGGCTTCGATCAGGGCGCGATCTCGCGCACCGGCATGTTCATGCATGAGCTGATGCACGACGGCCGGCACCTGCTCGGCCTGCCGTGCCACTGAGGCCGGGGGCCGGCGTGTCACTGAGGCCGGGGGCCGGCGTGTCACCGAGTCCGGGGGCCGGCGTCTCGTCGCACCCGGACGCTGCCGTGTCGGCAGGCGTCCCGCTGACCGGCCCCTACACCCGGATCCTGCTGCGCGGCCTGCTGGCCGGCCTGATTGCCGGCCTGCTCGCCGGCGCCGTCGCCTTCGTGGTCGGCGAGCCGCACATCGAGGCCGCGATCGCGCTGGAGGAGGCCGCCGCGACGCACGCGGCCACCGAGGCGCACTCCCACACGCACGAGGCCGCGTCCGCCGGTCACAGCCACGGCGAGGACGCCCTCGTCGGCCGCACCGGGCAGAAGGTGGGCCTGATCCTCGCCACCACCCTCGCCGGTCTGGCGCTCGGCGCGCTGTTCGCGTCGGTGCTGCACTTCGCCCGGCGCCGCACCACGCTGTCGGGTCCCGCTCTCGGACTGCTCGGCGCCGGAGCGGGATGGCTCGCGATCGAAGCGGTGCCGTTCCTGAAGTACCCGGCCAACCCGCCGGCGGTGGGGGACCCGGACACCATCGACCAGCGCACCCTCCTGTGGGTCGCGGCGGTCGTGCTCGGCCTCGTCGCGCTCGCGGTGGCGGTGGCCGCCGCGAAGGCGCTCGCCCGTCAGGAGCTGCGTACCGTCCGGCTCGCCGGACCGGTCCTGGCGTTCCTCGTCGTGGTCGGTCTCGGGTATGCGGTGCTGCCGACGATCGACGAGGTCGGCACGGGCTTTCCGGCCACGCTGCTGTGGGACTTCCGCGTTGCGTCGGTGATCGTTCAGACCACCCTGTGGTTCGCCCTGGGCGTGGCGTTCGCGTTCCTCACCGAACGCGCCGATCGTCGCGTGCCCGTCCGCGTGGCGTAGCCGTCGTGGGACAGGGCCTGCTCGTCGCCGGAACCACCTCGGACGCCGGGAAATCCGTGGTGACCACCGGGATCTGCCGGGCCCTGGCCCGCCGTGGGTTGTCGGTCGCGCCGTTCAAGGCGCAGAACATGTCCAACAACTCCATGGTGGCCGTCGACCCGGTCACCGGCGACGGCGTGGAAATCGGCCGCGCGCAGTGGATCCAGGCGGTGGCGGCGCGCGCCGTACCCGAGGCCGCGATGAATCCGGTGCTGCTCAAACCCGGCAGCGACCGCCGCAGTCACGTCGTCGTGCTCGGCCGGCCCGCCGGTCACCTCGAGGCCGGCGAGTTCGCCGGCGGCCGAAAGCACCTCGCCGAGGCCGCCTTCGGTGCGCTCGACGACCTGCGGGACCGGTTCGACGTGGTGGTCTGCGAGGGTGCCGGCAGCGCCGCCGAGATCAACCTGCGGGCCCACGACTACGTGAACATGGGCCTGGCCCGGCACGGCGACCTGCCGACCGTGCTCGTCGGCGACATCGATCGCGGCGGGGTGTTCGCCGCCATGTACGGCACGCTCGCCCTGCTGGATGCGTCCGATCAGGCCCTCGTCCGCGGCTTCGTGATCAACAAGTTCCGTGGAGACCTCGGGCTGTTGCGTCCCGGTCTCGAGTCGCTCGAAAAGCTCACGGGCCGGCCCGTGCTCGGCGTCCTGCCCTGGCAGCGCGGCCTGTGGCTCGACTCGGAGGACTCGCTCGCCCTGTCGTCGCGCCCGGCCCACGACGGCGCCGGGTCGCTCACCGTCGCGGTGGTGATGCTGCCGCGGATCAGCAACTTCACCGACGTCGACGCGCTGTGCCTCGAACCGGACGTGCGGCTGCGGTTCGTCGACGATCCGCGCGCCCTCGCCGGCGCCGACGTGGTGATCCTGCCCGGCACCCGCGCCACCCTCGCGGACCTCGCGTGGCTGCGCGGCCGCGGCCTCGACACCGCCGTCGCCGACCACGCCCGTCGCGGGGGCGTGGTGCTCGGGATCTGCGGCGGCTTCCAGATGCTCGGCCGGCGGATCTCCGATCCGCACGGCGTCGAGGGCACCCCCGGGGCGTGCGTGGACGGGCTCGGACTGCTGGACGTGCACACCCGTTTCGAACCGGAGAAGGTGCTGCGGCTGCCGGCCGGGTCGGCGCTCGGGGTGCCGGCCTCCGGGTACGAGATCCACCACGGCCGCATCTCCCGCGGCGGCGACGAGGAGTTCCTCGGCGGCGCCCGGGCGGGAACGGTGTTCGGCACCATGTGGCACGGCAGCCTCGAGGGCGACGCCCTGCGCACGGCGTGGCTCCGCGAGGCGGCCGCCCTCACCGGGCGCGACCTCGCCACCGGCACCGTCGGCTTCCACGCCGCCCGCGAGGCGCGCCTCGAGGTGCTCGCGGACATGGTCGAGGAGCACCTCGACGTCGGCGCCCTGCTCGGGATGCTCGGGGCTCGGCCGGTGCTGCCCACACTGACGGGCGGCCTGGCGTGACCGTCCTCATCCTCGGCGGCACCGGCGAGGCGCGGGCGCTCGCCGCCGGCCTGGACACCGCGGGGGTGGCGTACGTGTCGTCGCTTGCGGGACGGGTGCGCAACCCGCGCCTGCCGGTCGGCGACGTGCGGATCGGCGGTTTCGGCGGCATCGACGGACTGCGGGAGTATCTGCGCGGCAACGGTATCCGCAGGGTGGTCGACGCCACCCACCCGTTCGCCGCGCGGATCAGCGGTAACGCCGCGGCCGCCTGCGCGGCGGCCGGGATGCCGCTGCTGCGCCTGGTGCGGCCGGGCTGGACCGGCACCGGCGACTGGACGTGGGTCGACGACCACGATGCGGCCGCCGCGGTGGCCGCCCGGGGGGCGAGCGTGTTCCTGAGCACTGGCCGCCAGACCCTCGATCGCTTCCTCGGGCCGCTCGCGCGGCACCGCGTCCTGGTGCGGGTGGTCGAGCCGCTGGACCTCGACGTGCCGGACTCCTGGACGGTGCTGCTGGCCCGCGGCCCCTACACCGTCGACGGCGAGCGTGCGCTGCTCGCCGGCCACGGGGTGGACGTGCTCGTCACCAAGGACTCCGGCGGGGACCTCACGCGCGCCAAGCTCGACGCGGCGGCCGAACTCGGGGTGCGGGTGGTCGTCGTGCGTCGCCCGCCGTCGCCGGCGGGCGTGCCGACGGTGGCGACGGTCGCGGACGCCGTCGCGTGGGCGACGGGTTCCTGCGCGGATTAGTCGTCCGTGCACGCAATGTCGTGTGCAGACGACCGGGAACCGCGCCGGTCCGCGATCTCAGACCTGTGGGCCCTCGGTGCGCAGGTCGTCGACCTTGCGCATCGCCTCGCGGAGCTCGGCGAGCCACTGCTCGCTGTGCTGCCCCACGAGCTGGACGCACCAGGCGAGCGCGTCGGAGCGCGAGCGGGCGACGCCGGCGTCGACGAGGGTGTCGAGGACCTTGCGCTCGGGCTGGCGCAACCGGGTCATCACCGGAACGGCCAAGTGGGTGAACAGCACTCGACGCTCGCCGAGCGTGACACCCCACGCGACCTTCCGGCCGTAGCGGGCCTCGGCCTCGTCGGCGATGCGCATGCGGTCCGGCCGGGTGGTCTCCCGGAACCGCGCGATGCGCCCGTCGACGGACGCCGGGCCGGTGTCCTCGGGCGGGGGCAGTTCCCCGACGACCACGATCTCCTCGCGGTCGACCTCGATGTCGGCGGGGCCGGTGAACCAGTCGTCGGGCAGGCGTCCGGCGAACCACTCGGCGGCGTCGCTCGCATCGGGGACGTCGGCCTGTTGCCAGCCGCCCGGGCGTCCGAAGCGGGGTCCGTGCATGTGCGGATGGTGTCGCATGTCGTCCTCCTCGGGACGAAGTGCCAATATCACTGATTACAGTGTTACACCGCTTACGTGATTCGCGCCACAACGGTGCTTGCGGACGCGACGACCGCGGACACCGCGAGCGCGCCCGCGCCGACCCGGGCCGCGAGCCGCACGCCCCGCGCGATGTCCCCGGGTTCCGGGGCCGGGCCGTCGCCGAGGGTGCCGCGGTCCTCCACCACGCCGTGGTAGACGTTCACCCCGCCCAGAGTGACCCCGAGCGCACCCGCGAACGCCGCCTCGACCGGCCCGGCGTTCGGGCTCGGATGCCGGTGGGCGTCGCGGCGCCAGGCCGTCAGGGCCGCGCCGGGCCGCTCGCCCAGGCCCGCCGCGAGCAGCGCGGACAGCCGCGCCGGCGCCAGGTTGAGCAGGTCGTCGAACCGGGCGGACGCCCAGCCGAACCGCTCGTGCCGCGGCGTGCGGTGGCCGACGCGGGCGTCGAGGGTGTTCGCGGCCCGGTAGCCGAGCAGGCCCGCCGGCCCCGCCACCGCACCCCACAGCAGTGGGGCGACGACGGCGTCGGAGGTGTTCTCCGCCAGGGACTCGAGGGTGGCGCGGGCGACGCCGGCGGCGTCGAGGCGCGACGGGTCGCGCCCGACGAGGTGGGTGACCTGACGGCGCGCGGCGGGCAGATCCGCGCGGCGCAGCTGGCCGTCGATCGTCGTCGCCTCCCGCGCCAGCGACCGGCCGCCGAGCACGGTCCACGTCGCGGCCGCGGTCACCGCCGTGCGCACCAGCGGACGACGCCGGGTGAGCCGGTCCACGCCGTAGCCGAGGCCGGCCGCGCCGCCGACCAGCACCGCGGTGAACAGCGTCCCGGCCGCCCGGTGGTCCGCGTACAGCGCGCGCTCGGTGGTCCGGGCGATCCGGCCGAAGCCGCTCACCGGGTGGCCGCGACGGGGATCGCCGAACGCCTGATCGGCGAGGTAGCCGAGGACGAGGCCGGCGGCGCGCGGGTTCACGTCAGGTCCCGCCATGCCCCGAGCAACGCCTCGGTGGTCTGCGCATCGCGCACCGCGATGCGCACCCAGTCGGCGCCGAGGCCGGGGAAGCTGTCCCCGCGACGCACCGCGAAGCCCTTGCCCCGCAGGCGCTCCCGCGTCCCCACGGGGACGTGCGCCAGCACGAACGGTGCCGCCGACGGGCCGGTCACCTCGATGCCGAGCGCGGTCAGGCCGTCGACGAGGACGGCGCGGTCGGCCGCGACCTGCACGGCGATGCGCTCCGCCTCGACCGTGGCCGCCGGCGACGCGCACGCGATCATCGCCGCCGCCGCCGGTGTGGACACCGACCACGGTGGCTGGTGCGCGGCGAGCTCGGCGACGATCGACTCGTCGCCGAGCACGTACCCGGCGCGGATACCGGGTATCGCCCACGTCTTGGTGAGCGAGCGGACCACCACGACACCCGGAAGCGACACGCCGGCAAGCGATTCCGTTTCCCCCGGTACCGCATCCATGAACGCCTCGTCCACCACCAGCACCCGGCCGGGCCGCGCCAGGGCCCGCAGCGCGGCACCCGGGTGCAGCACGCCGGTCGGGTTCGTGGGGTTGCCGACGATCACGAGGTCGGCGTCGTCGGGCACCAGCGCCGGGTCGAGGACGAAGCCGTCCTCGCGGCGCAGCAGCACCCGGGTCACCTCGTGCCCGGCGGCGCGCAGCGCCGCCTCCGGCTCGGTGAACTGCGGGTGCACCACCGCCGGTCGCGCCCAGCGACGGGCACGGGCGACGAGGGTGAACGCCTCCGCGCCGCCGGCGGTGGGTAGCACCTCGAGCGGGTCGCGTCCGTGCCGGGCGGCCAGGGCGGCCCGCGCCGCGCGCGGGTCCGGATACCGATCCAGCTCGGCCAGCGACCCGGCCAGCGCGGCGTCGAGCCACTCCGGGCGCGGCCGGCGCGAGACGTTGACGGCCAGATCCACCAGTCCCGGCGTGGCCTCCCGGTCGCCGTGGTGCTGCAGGTCCGGTGCGGCGGCCCGGGTCGTGCGCGGCGGCGGGGGGACCGGCGTCGCGGCCCGCACCGCGTCGGCGAACCGCTGCGCCAGCGCCGGATGCCCGGCCCAGTGGGTGTGCAGGTAGGAGGCGTGCACGGTGGCGGACGCGAAGCCGTCGGGCCGCCCGCCCAGCAGCCACGCCGGCTCGTCGGTGGAATCGACCGTGGTTCGGTGGAATTCGTGTCCGGTCACCCGCGTGCCCGCCGGCGCGAGCAGGGTCTCGCGCGGCGCGACGGCCGTGCGGTAGCCGAGGGTCAGGCGCGGCGTCATCCGGGCGGCCGCGTCGATCGCGCCGATCATCGGCGCCCCGTCCACCTCGCGGCACAGGTACAACAGCCCGGCGCACTCGGCGACGGTGGGTGTGCCGGCCGTGATCGCGGCCCGGAGATGTTCGCGCAGAGCGGTGTTCGCGGCCAGATCTGCCGCGTGCACCTCGGGGAAGCCGCCGCCGAGATAGATCCCGGCCGTGCCGTCGGGCAGTCGTTCGTCGCGCAGCGGATCGAACACCACGGTGCGGCACCCGGCGGCGCGCAGCATCTCCTCGGTCTCGGCGTAACGGAACGTGAAGGCGCGGCCGCCGGCGATCGCGACGACCGGGCCGTCGTCGGCCGGTGCCCCCGGATCCCACGGGCTCGCAGGAAGATCCGGTGCGGCGCACGCGATCCGCATCACCTCGGCGAGATCGACCCGCGCGGCGATCTGTGCGGCCAGGCGATCGAGCTGGGCGGCGGCCTCGGCCCGCTCCTGTGCCGGCACCAGCCCGAGATGCCGCGACGGCGCCGAGATCCCGTCGTCGCGCTGCAGGACGCCGAGCACCGGGACGCCCGTCGCGGCCAGGGCCTCGGCCACCTCGTCGGAATGCCGCACCGAGCCGGCCTTGTTCAGGATCACCCCGGCGATGCGGACGCTGCGGTCGAACGTGGCCATCCCGTGCACCACGGCCGCGACGGAGCGGGAGGCGTGGGAGACGTCCACGACGAGGATCACCGGGGCACCGAGGACGGCGGCCGTGTGGGCGGTGGAGGCGAACCCGTCGGTGCCGAGCATCCCGTCGTACAGGCCCATCACGCCCTCGACGATCGCGACGTCGGCACCGCGGGCGCCGTGCGCGAGCAGCGGTGCGAGCAGGTCGGTGCCGACGAGATGGGCGTCCAGGTTGCGGCCGGGCCGGCCCGTCGCGAGGGCGTGGTAGCCCGGGTCGATGTAGTCCGGGCCGACCTTGTGTCCCGACACGGTGTGCCCGGCCGCCCGCAGGGCCGCCATGAGGCCCGTCGCGACCGTGGTCTTCCCGTGTCCGGAGGCCGGCGCGGCCACCACCAGCCGGGGCAGCGGTGTCATGCGGTCACCACGCCGTCACCCGCGAGTGTCACCACGCCGTCACCCGCGAGTGTCACCACGCCGTCACCCGCGAGTGTCACCACGCCGTCACCCGCGAGTGTCACCACTCGATGCCCCTCTGGCCCTTCTGGCCCGCATCCATCGGGTGCTTGATCTTCGTCATCTCGGTGACGAGATCCGCGGCCTCGATCAGCGCCGGATGCGCCCGGCGGCCGGTGATCACGACGTGCTGGTGGCCGGGGCGCGTCCGCAGGGTCTGCACCACCTCGTCGGCGTCGATCCATCCCCAGCCGATGGGGTAGGTGAACTCGTCGAGCACGTACAGCCCGTGCTGCTCGGCGGCGAGCCGGCGCTGGATCTCCCGCCACCCGGCGAGCGCCGCGGCGGCATGGTCCTCCTCGGTGCCGTCCTTGCGCGACCACGACCACCCGGAGCCCATCTTGTGCCACTCGATCGGGCCCCCGGTGCCGCGTTCGGTGTGCAGGTCGCCGAGGGTCTCGAAGGCGGTCTGCTCGCCGAGGCGCCACTTGGCGGACTTGACGAATTGGAACACCGCGACGGACCAGCCCTGGTTCCAGCCGCGCAGTGCGAGACCGAACGCGGCGGTCGACTTGCCCTTGCCGTCGCCGGTGTGGACCATCAGCAGCGGCCGGTTGCGGCGCTGGCGGGTGGTGAGGCCGTCGTCCGGCACGGCGGTCGGTTGTCCCTTCGGCATCAGGCGGCCCTTCCTCGCACGACGGTGGTGAGCGCGTCGGCGTGGACCTCACCGACGGGGACGTGTTCGGCGCCGAGCCGCTCGGCGAGCCGGGCCGCGAGGCCCATGCGGAACCGGCCGGTCTCGGAGTCCACGACGACCGCGTCGATCCCGGCGGCGGCGAGCCGGTCGGCGGCCGCGAGGGACCGGGCCACCGCGTCCGGCCCGGCGGTGGCGCGGCCGTCGGTGACGACGACGAGCAGGGCCCGCCGGTCGGGTTCGCGCAGCCGGTGCCGCCGGATCGTCTCGGCCGCCTCGAGCAGTCCCTCGGCGAGCGGGGTGCGCCCGCCCGCCGGCAGCTCCCGCAGCCGCGTCGCGGCCACGTCCACCGAGTTGGTCGGCGGCAGCACGAGCGTGGCGCGATCCCCGCGGAAGGTCACCAGGCCCACCGTGTCGCGACGCCGGTAGGCGTCGAGCAGCAGCGACAGGATCGCCGTCTTCACCTGCGTCATCCGCTGCCGCGCCGCCATCGAGCCGGAGGCGTCGACGCACAGCAGCACCAGGTTGGCCTCGCGGCCCTCGACGACCTTCCGCCGCACCTGCCACCCGTGCGTGGTTTCGGTAGTCCCCGCTACCGGAACCACGCACGGGTGGGTGGCGGTGGCGCGGATGGTGGCGGGCAGATGGATCGGGCCGGTGTCGCCGCGACGCTCGCCGACGGTCCGGCCGACCGTGGTGCGGGCGCGGGAGCGGCGGCCCGCGGCACCGCGGCCGGTGCGGTCGGCCGTGAACAGGCGGGTCCGGTAGGGCTCGGCGGGGGCCGCGACGGACGTCGCCGCACCGGAGCCCTGCCCCCGGTCGTCCCGGCCCGGCGTCGCCTCGCCGGCGCCGGGGCCGTCCGGACCGGAATCGTCGGGACCGGAATCGTCGGGGCCGTCCGGATCGGGCTCGGGCGGCTGCTCGCCGAGCAGCTCGTCGAGCAGCGACTCGTCCATGCCGGGCTCGTCGAACGGATTGCGGCGACGACGGTGCGGCAACGCCAGCCGCGCCGCCACCGCGATGTCCGCCCGCGTCACCTCGTCGCGGCCCACCCACGCCGCATGCGCGACGGCGGTCTTCGCGGTGACCAGGTCGGCGCGCATCCCGTCGACGTCGAACGCCGCGCACACCTCCGCGATCGCGACGAGCGCGTCGTCGTCGAGCCGCACCTGCGGCAGCCGGTCGCGGGCCTGCGCCAACCGCCGCGTCAGCGCCGCCTCGGCGTCGGCCCACCGCGCGACGAACGCGTCCGGGTCGGCGTCGAACGCCAGGCGCCGCCGCACGATCTCCGCCCGCACCTGCGGATCGCGGGGCGCGGCCACCTCGACGGTGAGGCCGAAGCGGTCGAGCAGCTGCGGCCGCAGCTCACCCTCCTCCGGGTTCATCGTGCCGACCAGCACGAACCGGGCGGCGTGCGAGACCGACACCCCGTCGCGCTCGACGGAGCAGCGGCCCATCGCGGCGGCGTCGAGCAACAGGTCCACGAGGTGGTCGTGCAGCAGATTGACCTCGTCGACGTAGAGCACCCCGCGGTGCGCCCGGGCGAGCAGGCCGGGCTCGTACTCGGCGGTGCCCGCCGACAGCGCCTTCTGCAGGTGCAGGGAGCCGGTGACGCGGTCCTCGGTGGCACCGACCGGCAGTTCCACCAGCCGCGCCGGACGGGTCTGCGCCGCCGCACCGCCCGGGTGCGGCCCGTCGGGGCACGCCGGGTCGGGGGCGGCGGGATCGCACGCGAAGCGGCAGCCGGTGACCTCGGTGACCTGCGGCAACAGCGCGGCCTGGGCGCGCACGGTGGTCGACTTGGCGGTGCCCTTCTCGCCGCGCACGAGCACCCCGCCGATCGACGGCGAGACCGCGCACAGGGACAGGGCCAGCGCCAGGTCGTCGGAGCCGACGACGGCACTGAACGGATACACGTGCACTCGAACCTCCACAGGCTCCCGCTGGGATGTCTTCTCGGCAGCTGAAATCGAGGCCGGTATTCGGACTTCCCGGTCGAACGCCGTGCGATCGCCTTCCCGGACCGGTCGGTCCAGTGGCTGCGCGTGTTGCGCGTGATCGACAGCTCCCGGGTCACCGCAGCGGGCCTGTGCCGGATTCGCACCGGCTTCCCGATTATCCCCGTGAGGGGCACCTCGATTGTCTTGCCGCCGCCGAGTCTAACCGCACCGGCTAGGGTTCGACGCCATGGGTTCACAGATCACCGTCGTCGGCATGGGCGCCGACGGCTGGGACGGCCTGCCGCCGCCCGCTCGCGACGCGGTGCTCGGCGCGCAGGTCCTGCTGGGCGGGCGCCGTCACCTGGCGCTGCTGCCCGAGACCGGCGCCGTCCGGGAGCCGTGGCCCTCCCCGCTGCGCGACGGGCTCGGCGCGCTGCTCGAGCGCCATCGTGACCGGCGGATCGTCGCGGTCGCCTCGGGTGACCCCCTCGTCTCCGGCATCGGCTCCACGCTGATCGCCCACCTCGGCGCTGCCGCGGTGACGGTGCTGCCCGCGGTGTCGTCGGTGGCCCTGGCCCGCGCGCGGATGGGGTGGAGCGCCGAGTCGGTGGACGTGGTGACGCTGGTGGGCCGCGACGTGCACGCCGTCCGCCGCGCATTCGGGCGGGGCCGGCGGCTGATCGTGCTCTCCTCCGACGGCGGCACGCCCGCGCAGGTCGCGGACCTGCTGCGCCGCGACGGCTTCGGGGCGAGTGTGCTGACGGTGCTCTCCGACCTCGGTGCCCCCGCCGAGGCCCGCCGCAGCGCCACCGCCGACGAGTGGTCCGGCGACGCCCCCGCCCTCAACGTTGTCTGCGTCGAATGCCGGGGCGCGGAGGGCTATTCCACCGCGCCGGGCCTGCCCGACGACGCGTTCGAGCACGACGGGCAGATCTCCAAGCGCCCGATCCGGCTCGCCGCGGTGTGCGCGCTCGCGCCCCGGCCGGGGCAGTTGCTGTGGGACGTCGGCGCCGGCGCCGGTTCGGTGGGGATCGAATGGGCGCGCACCGATCCGCGCTGCCGCGCCGTCGCGATCGAGCGCGACGAGGGGCGTGCGGAGCGGATCGTGCGCAACGCCGCGCGGCTCGGCGTCCCGTCGGTCGCGGTGGTGCGCGGCCCCGCCCCGGCGGCGCTCGACGGCCTCGACACCCCCGACGCCGTCTTCGTCGGCGGCGGCGGATCGATTCCCGGTGTGCTCGAAAAGTGCTGGGAGGAACTGCGTCCGGGAGGGCGGCTGGTCGCGCACGCGGTGACGCTCGAGACCGAGGCGACGCTGGTGCAGTGGTGGAAGACCCACGGCGGGGAGCTGACCCGGCTGACCGTGGAGCAGGCCGCACCCCTCGGCGGGTTCAGTGGCTGGCAGGCGCTGCGCCCGGTGGTGCAGTGGCAGGTGACGAAAGGCGAGAAATGACAGTGCACTTCGTGGGATCCGGGCCGGGTGCGGCCGACCTGCTGACGCTGCGGGCGGCGCGGCTGCTGAGCAAGGCACCGGTGGTGCTCTATGCCGGCACCTACCTCGACGCCGAGGTGCTCGCGCACTGCCGGCCCGACACGGAACTCGTCGACACCCAGCACCTGGACCTCGACGAGATCACCGCGCACCTGGTGGACGCGCACCGGCGCGGCCTCGACGTCGTCCGGTTGTGTTCCGGTGACCCGTCGCTGTATTCGGCCCTGACCGAGCAGACGCGCCGGCTCGACGCGGCCGGGGTGCCCTGGGACGTGACCCCTGGCGTGCCGGCCTACGCGGCCGCCGCCGCGACCCTCGGCGCGGAGCTGACCGTGCCCGAACTGGTGCAGACCGTGGTCCTCACCCGTACCCGGGCACGATCCACGGCGATGCCCGACACCGAGTCCCTGGCGCGCGTCGCGGGACTGCGCGCCAGCCTGGTGCTGCACCTGGCGATCACCCGCATCCGCGCCCTCGCCGAGGAACTGAGCGGCGAGTACGGCGCCGACTGCCCGGCCGCGGTGGTGGCGTTCGCGTCCCGCCCGAACGAGCTGGTGCTGCGCGGCACCCTCGCCGACATCGCAGACCGGGCCGAGGCGGCGGGACTGAAGCACACCGCGGTGATCGTCGTCGGCCGGGCCCTGGGCGTGCGGGCGCAGCCGGACGTCGCGTGCTCGCATCTCTACGACCCGGCGCGGGATCGCACGGAATTCACGCGCTGACCCGGAATCCGCGCCCGCCGCGGCGGGCGCGGATTCCGGGTCAGCGCACGGATGTCAGGAGTCGGTGCGTACTGACCGCGCCGTCCACACCGCGCCGGCGTCGGTGACCGTGGTCCCGGACGATCCCACGATGAGCAGGCACTTCATGTCGATCGTGGCCGGGTCGAGCTTCTCGAGCGTGGTCACCTCGAGCGACTCGCCGGAGCGGCCGACGTCGCGGCCGACTACGACGACGGTGTCGGCCGGCCGGTGCCGCAGCAGCACGGCCTGGGCCTGCGCGACCTGCGTGGTCCGCGACCGCGACGCCGGGTTGTACAGACCCAGCACCAGGTCCGCCTGCGCGACGGCCGCGAGCCGCCGCTCGATCACCTCCCACGGCTTGAGCCGGTCGGACAGGCTCATCACGGCGAAGTCCCCGCCGATCGGGGCGCCCGCCCGCGCGGCCACCGCCTGGATCGCCGACACCCCGGGTAGCACGCGCACCGGCAGCTCGGCGAACCGCGGATCCTGCGCGGCCTCGAACACGGCCGACGCCATCCCGAACACCCCGGCGTCGCCGCCCGAGACGACGGCCACCCGTTCTCCGGACAGCGCCAGCTCGAGCGCGAACCGGGCCCGGTCCACCTCGACGGTGTTCCCGCTCGCGTGCCGCCGCTGGCCCGGGCGGACCGGCACGCGGTCGACGTAGGGCCCGTAGCCGACGATGTGGTCGGCGGACGCCAGCGCGGCGGCGGCCTCGGGGGTGAGCCACTTCTCGTCCGCGGGGCCGAGACCGACGACGAGGAGCTCCCGGGCAGCGACCGCCTCGGGAGCATCGGCGACGACGGGCCGGGACCGGTCGGTGATGTCCCGGTTGCGCGGCGCCCGGTCGCCGGGGGTGAGGATCACCGAGAAGTACGGCACCGCGTCGGCGTCGACCTCGGCGACGGGGACGATGCGCTGCCCGCCCATCGACGCGCGCTCGACGTACACCGCGTCGTCGAGCCGGCCCGCCTGGGCGAGCGCGCTGCGGACCGCGGGGAAGGTACGGCCCAGCTTCATGATCGCGGCGCCGTCCGTGTCGGCGAGACGGCGCGCCAGCTCCGGCTCGGGCAGCGTGCCGGGCAGCACCGTGAGCACGTCGGTGCGCCGCACCAGCGGTTCCGCCGCGGCCGCGGCGGCCGCGGACACCGACGTCACGCCCGGAACCACCTCGGTCGCATAGCGATCCGCGAGCCGGTCGTGCAGATACATGTAGGAGCCGTAGAACAGCGGATCGCCCTCGCACAGCACGACGACGGTGCGGCCGGCGTCGAGGTGGGCGGCCAGGCGCGCCGCGCACTCGTCGTAGAAGTCGGCGATGGCGCCGTCGTAGCCGCCGGGATGGTCGGTGGTGCCGGTGGTGACCGGGTAGATCAACGCCTCCTCGATCACCCCCTCCCGGATCAGCTCGGCCGCAATGCCCCTCGCGATGGAGCGGCCGTGGGTGCCCGAGTGGTAGGCGATCACGTCGGCCTGCTCGATCAGCCGAGCCGCCTTGCGGGTGATCAGCTCGGGATCGCCGGGGCCGAGCCCCACGCCGTAGAACCGTCCGGTGTCGTTCACTCCGCCTCCTGGGCCAGGGCATTGATCGCGGACGACGCCATCGCCGAACCCCCGCGGCGCCCCCGCACCACCAGGTAGGGGAGCTGCAGCGGATGCGCGGCGAGCGCCTCCTTGGACTCGGCGGCGCCGATGAACCCGACCGGCACCCCGACGATCGCGGCGGGCCGGGGGCCGCCGGCGTCGATCAGCTCGAGCAGGTGGAACAGCGCGGTGGGGGCGTTGCCGATCGCGACGACCGCGCCGTCGAGCCGGTCCTCCCACAGCGAGACCGCCGCGGCCGAGCGGGTGGTGCCCCACGCCGCCGCGAGGTCCGGCACCCGCGGGTCGCGCAGAAGGCACAGCACCTCGTTGTCCGCGGGTAGCCGCGTGCGCGTCACCCCGGACGCGACCATGTGGGCGTCGGTGAGGATCGGCGCGCCCGCCCGCAGCGCCCCGCGCGCCGCCGACACCAGGTCCGGATGGATCGCGAGGTCGCGGGTCAGGTCGGTCTGGCCGCACGCGTGCACCATCCGCACCGCCACCTTCTCGGCGTCGGCGGGGATCGCGGACAGGTCCGTCTCGGCACGGATCGTCGCGAACGACCGGACGTAGATGTCGGCGCCGTCGGTGACGTAGTCGTAGCGCCGGGGTGGGGGAGTGGGCGTCATGGGCGGGTCCTCGCGAACAGGAGGGTATGTGGGAAATTCGGGGCGCCACAGGATCGTTCGCATCCCACGACGTGGAGGTGCCCGGCCGGGGGCGCGCCGGCGACGGCACGCCGGGCCGCGGAACGGGTGTCGCCCTCGGCGAGGCTACACCCCGGCGCGCCGGCGCACGCGGTGGTGCGGGTCCACGGCGACGCACCGTCGAGCACGAACCCGGCGTCGCGCAGCGGCTGCGGATCGGGTTCGCCGGCGAGGACGAGGCCGCGCCACGGCGTGACGATCACCTCCGACTCGGGCAGCGCCGCCACCATCGCCGGCGAGAGGATGCCCAGCGGGACCAGCGCCGAGACCGCTCCCGGCAGGGGGCCGTACGGCATCGTGTACCGGGCGGCCGGCGGCAGCGGCGCGCCGCCCCCGAGCTCGGCCCCCGCCTCGGGCAGCTGGTGCACGTGCCAGCGGGTGCCGCGCACCGCCGCGAACCGTCGCGCCAGGTCGATCAGCGTGTCGACGACCCGGTCGGCCGGGACCACCGGACCGCAGAGCCGGCCGATCGCGATCTCGAACGACCCCGAGTCGGCGGCCACCGCGGCGAGGTCGCAGCGCAGGGCCGCGACGTCGCCGCGACCGTCGTCGAGGCCGAACAGGAACCGGCCCGGCAGCTGCGCGAGCACGGGTTCGGCGCACAGGGCGGCGTCGAGCGCGCCGATCAGCGGACGGAGGTCGGCGCGTCCTCCGACGATCCCGGACAGCGGCGAGGCGACGACGTTGCGGACCCGTTCGTGCGACGGTGCCGGCAGGAACCCGGCCGCCGCCACCGCGTCGACGAGGCCGGCCGGCACACCGCCGCACTCGTCCACCGTGACGCCCCTGAGCTGCAGGTTTCCGCGCGAGGTGAGGTGGATATCGCCGTCCGCGAAGGCGGTCGACGCCGCCGACAGCGCCCGCAGTCCACCGTCCGGGAGCCTGCCGCCGGGCGCGCGCAGCCGCACCAGCGCGCCGTCGGCGGCGAGGTGGGGGCGCAGCAGACCGGGGCACCGGTCCGGGGGAAGGTCGGCCATGGGGGCACATGGTTGCACACGACGAGGAAGCGGTGCGTTACGCTCCACCTGCCGTGGTGCTCGGGAAGCCGGTGTGAGACCGGCGCGGCCCTCGCCACTGTGAGCGGGTAGGTGCTCGCCCTCGTCCGGACCGGTCCGCCGGTCCGGAGACCACTGGACGGAAGTCCGGGAAGGTCGGCGCGGCAGCGATGATCCGTCAGCCAGGAGACCGGCCACGGCGCGGGAAGTCCACGAGGGTTTGGAGACTGAACATGGCTGATTTCGTGCTGCGCAGGGGCGATCGGGAACTGCGCGGGGCCCGGTCGTGACGCGGCTCGCGCTGCTGTCCACGTCGGACACCGACCTGCTGTCGGCGCTGAGCTCGGACGCCGAGTACGCGCTGGGCAACCCGTCGCGCCTCGACGTCGGGACCGAGCTTCCCCGCCTCCTCGACGGCGCCGACCTGGTGATCGTCCGCATCCTGGGCTCCGTCCGGTCCTGGCAGAACGGTATCGACGCGGTCCTGGCGCACGGCGCACCCGTCGTCGTGCTCGGCGGCGAGCAGCTGCCCGACGCCGAGCTGATGAGCCACTCGACCGTCCCCGTCGGCATCGCCACCGAGGCGCACGCCTACCTCGCGCAGGGCGGGCCCGCGAACCTCGCCCAGCTGCATGCCTTCCTGTCCGACACCGTCCTGCTCACCGGCGAGGGCTTCGAGCCGCCGGCCGCGCTGCCCGCGTGGGGCTGCCACGCGCCCGCCGCGACCGATCCCGGCCTGCCGCGGGTGGGCATCCTCTACTACCGCGCCCACGAGACCAGCGGAAACACCCGTTTCGTCCGCGATCTCGCGCAGGCGGTCGACGCCACCGGCCGCGCCGTGGCCGTGCCGATCTTCTGCTCCACGCTGCGCGGTGCCCCCGCGGACCTGCTGGCCGAGCTCGGCACCCTCGACGCCCTGATCGTCACGGTCCTCGCCGCCGGCGGCACCCGCCCCGCCACCGTCTCCGCCGGCGGCGACGACGATGCCTGGGACGTCGAAGCGCTCGCCGCCCTGGATGTCCCGATCCTGCAGGCGCTGTGCCTGACCTGGGGACGCGACGCGTGGGCCGACTCCGACGAGGGTGTCTCCCCGCTCGATTCCGCGACGCAGATCGCCGTCCCCGAGTTCGACGGCCGCATCATCACCGTGCCGTTCTCGTTCAAGGAATTCGGCGCCGACGGCCTGCCCCGCTACGTCACCGACCCCGAACGCTGCCGCCGCGTCGCCGGCATCGCCGTCGCGCACGCCCGCCTGCGGCGCATCCCGCCCGCACGGCGGCGCCTGGCGATCATGCTCTCGGCGTATCCGACGAAGCACTCCCGGGTCGGCAACGCGGTCGGCCTGGACACCCCGGTGTCCGCGATCCGGCTGCTGCGCGCGCTGCGGGAGCGCGGCTACGACCTCGGTGACGGCTTCCCGGGCCTCGACACCGCGGACGACGCCGAGGCGGGCAACGCGCTGATCCATGCCCTGATCGCCGCGGGCGGGCAGGACGAGGAATGGCTCAGCGCCGAGCAGATGGCGGGCAACCCGGTCCGGGTGAGCGCGGCGCAGTACCGCGAGTGGACGGCGGACCTGCCCGCGGAACTGACCGACGCGATGACCGAGGCGTGGGGCGCGGCTCCCGGCGAGCTGTTCGTGGACCGGCAGTCCGCTCCCGAGGGCGAGATCGTCCTGGCCACCCTGCAGGCCGGCAACGTGGTGCTGATGATCCAGCCGCCCCGGGGGTTCGGGGAGAACCCCGTGGCGATCTACCACGATCCGGACATGGCGCCGTCGCACCACTACCTCGCCGCGTACCGGTGGGTGGAGAACGGCTTCGGCGCCGACGCCGTCGTCCACCTCGGCAAGCACGGCTCGATGGAGTGGCTGCCCGGCAAGAACGCCGGCCTGTCCGCGGCCTGCGCGACCGACGCCGCCATCGGCAATCTCCCGCTGATCTATCCGTTCCTGGTCAACGACCCGGGGGAGGGGGCCCAGGCGAAGCGCCGCGCCCACGCCACCATCGTCGACCACCTCATCCCGCCGATGGCGCGCGCCGAGTCGTACGGCGACATCGCCCGTCTCGAGCAGTTGCTCGACGAGTACTCGAACATCGCGGCGATGGACCCGGCCAAGCTGCCGGCGATCCGCGCCCAGATCTGGACGCTGATCCAGGCCGCCAAGCTCGACCACGACCTCGGGCTCGAGGACCGCCCGCACGACGCCGAGTTCGACGACTTCCTGCTGCACGTCGACGGCTGGCTGTGCGAGGTGAAGGACGCGCAGATCCGCGACGGCCTGCACGTGCTCGGCACGGCACCCGTCGGCGAGGCCCGCGTGAACCTGGTGCTGTCGGTGCTGCGGGCCGCCCAGGTGTGGGGCGGGCGGGCCCACGCCGTGCCCGGTCTGCGCACCGCCCTCGGCCTGAAGCCGGACGCGCCGCTCACCGAGACCGACGCGGTCGAGGCGCAGGCCCGGGCACTGGTGCAGGGCATGGAGGACGCCGGCTGGCAGGCCGGCAGCGCCGCCACGGTCGTGCAGTCCGTGCTGGGCGGGGCGGACCCGGAGGTCGAGCGGGTGCTCGCCTTCGCCGCCGAGCAGGTCGTGCCGCGCCTGGCACGCACCACCGACGAGCTCGACGCGGTGCTGCACGCCCTCGACGGCGGCTACGTGCCCGCCGGCCCGTCCGGATCGCCGCTGCGCGGCCTGGTCAACGTGCTGCCCACCGGCCGCAACTTCTACACCGTCGACCCGAAGGCGGTGCCGAGCCGGCTCGCCTACGACACGGGCGTGGCGCTCGCGAACAACCTGCTCGACCGGTACCGCGACGACACCGGCGGCTATCCGCCCTCGGTCGGCCTGTCGGTGTGGGGGACCTCCGCGATGCGCACCTCCGGCGACGACATCGCCGAGGTCCTCGCCCTGATCGGCATGCGCCCGGAATGGGACGCCGAGTCCCGGCGGGTGCGCGAGCTGACTGTGATCCCGCTCGACGAGCTCGGCCGGCCGCGCATCGACGTCACCGTCCGCATCTCCGGGTTCTTCCGCGACGCCTTCCCGCACGTCGTCGCGATGCTCGACGACGCGATCCGCACCGTCGCGGCCCTCGACGAACCCGACGAGCTGAACTACGTGCGCGCGCACGCCCGCCGCGACGAGGCCGAGCACGGCGACCCCGAGCGCGCGGTGCGCCGCATCTTCGGGTCCAGGCCCGGCTCCTACGGCGCCGGCATCCTGCCGCTCATCGACTCCGGAAACTGGCGCAGCGACGCCGATCTCGCCGAGGTGTACACCGCGTGGGGCGGTTTCGCGTACGGGCGGCACCTGCACGGCGTCCCGGCCGCGGACGACATGCGCGCCAACTACCGGAGGATCGCGGTGGCGGCGAAGAACACCGACACCCGCGAGCACGACATCGCCGACTCGGACGACTACTTCCAGTACCACGGCGGCATGGTCGCCACCGTCCGGGCGCTCACCGGTGCCGACCCGAAGGCCTACATCGGCGACTCGACCACCCCCGACCAGGTCCGCACCCGCTCGCTGGCGGAGGAGACCGCCCGTGTGTTCCGGGCCCGGGTCGTCAACCCGCGCTGGCTCGCGGCGATGCGCCGGCACGGCTACAAGGGCGCGTTCGAGCTCGCCGCCACCGTCGACTACCTGTTCGGCTACGACGCCACCGCCGGGGTCGTCGCCGACTGGATGTACGAAACCCTCGCCCGCACCTACGCCCTCGACTCCGAGAACCAGCGGTTCCTGCGCGAGGCCAACCCGTGGGCGCTGCGCGGCATCGTCGAACGGCTCACCGAGGCCGCCGACCGCGGCCTGTGGGCCGAACCGGATCCGGCGACGCTCGCGGAACTGCAGCAGGCCTACCTCGATGTGGAGGGCGACCTCGAGGACCGCGCGTGAGGAGGCGGCTGCGGCTGATCGGGATCGGGCCGGGCGGGCCCGACGACCTCACCGTGGCCGCGGTCCGGGCGCTGAACGACGTCGACGTCTTCCTCGTCGCCGACAAGCAGCGCGGCGTCGACGACCTCGTCGCCGTGCGGGAGGAGATCTGCCGTCGCCACATCGCCGGCGACTACCGGACGATCCCGGTGCCGGACCCGCCGCGGGACCGCGCGCCGTCCGCCTACGGCACCGAGGTGCGGGACTGGCACGCCGCCCGGGCCGCCGCGTACGAGACGGTGCTGCGCGAGCAGGTCGCCGAGCACGAGACCGCCGGATTCCTCGTGTGGGGCGATCCGAGCCTGTACGACAGCACGATTCGCGTCGTCGAGCGCATCCGTGACCGGGGCGTGCTCGACGTCGACTACGACGTGATCCCCGGGGTGAGCAGCGTGTCGCTGCTCGCGGCGCGGCACCGGCTGGTGCTCAACCGGATCGGCGGCCCGATCGTCGTCACCACGGGCCGCCGGCTCGCGCAGGAGGTGGCGGCCGGCGGTGACAACCTCGTCGTCATGCTCGACGGTGCGCTGGAATGCGCCCGGCTCGAAGGTGATTGGCGCATCTGGTGGGGCGCCGACCTCGGCACGTCCGACGAGGAACTCGTCGCCGGCCCGCTGCGGGAGGTGCTGCCGGACATCGAGCGGGCCCGCGCCCGCGCGAAGGCCGCGCGCGGCTGGGTGATGGACACCTACCTGCTACGTCGCGCGGACGGCGACGGCGTCGTCTCCTGACCGCACGCCGAGGAATGCGCCGACCCGGTGCGGCCGATTCGGCGGGGAAATGTACGCCGCGTCCCCCCCGGCGCGCAGGGGATCCGTGCACACGGGACATCCGCGCGCCGAGGAACGGCGCGCGGATGCCCCGTCAGAGCACGGGCGTGGTCACCGGATGCGGGTGCCGGTCCGTGGGGGAGCGGCTGAGCACGACGGGCAGCCACTGCGAGGTCAGCGCCACCATGCCGAGCCAGGACAGCACCATCCCGGCGCCGGGGGCGTGCGGGGTCTCGACCGGCATGCCGTTCTGCGACCAGTAGCCGAGCAGCCCGAACAGGGACGCCAGTCCGGAGCCGAGCATCGACGCCGACGCGAGCCGCCAGCGGTGCGTGCACAGCGCCGCGGTGGACGACACCACGCCGAACACCAGGGCGAGGCTCACGAAGATCCGCATCGGCACCGTCGTCGTGGCGTCGTGCCCGAACCACGTGCCGAGCACCGTCCACGACCATTCCGTATCCGACTGCGGCAGAAGCAGACCCAGCACCACCGCGACGATGCAGGCGACGAGGACACGGTGCCGCCGGCCGGCGTCGAACTCGCCGGCGACCTTTCGTTCGATGCGGGCGAACTCCTTACGGTACGCGGACAGATCGTCGCTCACCGGCACTCCTCGTCGATCGGCACACGAGGGACCATTATGCGCGCCCCCGCATGCGCCACCCGACGGCGGTGTCGACGACGAGGAACGCCAGCAGGCTCAGCCCGAGCACCGGGGCGAACCAGCCCACGACCGCGGCCGCGACGCCGATCGCGACCGCCGGACCTGCGCCGATGCGGCGCAGCGCGCCGCGTGCCGGGGCCCGGCCGACGGCCCACGCCGACCCTCGCGTGGGCCGTCGCCGCCACCACATCACGTAGCCGCGCAGCACGACCGTGATCAACGCCACCGCCAGCAGCGCCAGGGCGACCTGCGTGACGAGCCCGAACATGATGCCCATGTGGAGAGTGATCGACCACCACGTCAGCTGCGCGGCGAGCGGCCAGTCCGCGAACCGCGACACGTCGACGACCTCGCCGGTCGCGCCGTCGACGGCGACCGAGTCGATGCCGTACACCCAGGGCTGGCGGGTTTCGGCGACGGTGAACGCGGTGCCGGGGCGCGCCGGGATCGAGGCCTCGACGACCCCGGTCAGTCCCGCGGCGGCGGCCGTGTCCAGCACCGAGTCGATCCGGGCGATGTTCGCGTCGAGCAGTCCCGGGTCGGCGGCGTGCCCGGCGTGGCCGCCGTGCCCCTCGTGGCCCGTCGCGGCCGCGGCGCCGCCCCCGGTCAGGGTCGCGTCGACGGTCGGCGTCTTCCAGTGCAGCGCGGCCCGCAGCTCGGCGATGTTGTCGCCGGCGAACCGGGACCAGGTCAGGCCGGTCGCGGACAGGAACACCAGGCCCACCGCGATCCACACGCCCACCACGCCGTGCCAGCCGAGGGTGCGGGACCGGCCGGTGGCGGTGCGGTCGACGGTGAGCAGGCGTGCCTGGGCGTGGCGGGCACGCACCGTGCGGTAGCGGCGCACCCACAGGTACACGCCGCCGAGCGCGATCACCCACATCCAGGACGCGGCCAGCTCGCTGTAGAGGCGGCCGGGCTCGCCGAGATGCAGGTGCCGGTGCAGCTGCGAGATCCAGGTCCGGACCGGCAGCGCGCTGCTGCTGCCGTAGACGGCCAGCTCACCGAGCGGCCGCGCGGTGACCGGGTCGACGAAGACGGCGAGCCGCTGCGACTCGCCGAGGCTCGGGTCGGCGAACAGGACCCGGGTGGTCTCGCCGGGGGCCGCGGCCGGCCGCACCGCGGTGACGGTGAGATCGGGGCGCTGTCCGGCGGCCACCCGGATCTGCTCCGCCACCGGCACGGCCGGACCGGTGGCGTCGGTGTGCAGCTGGTCGCGGTAGACGAGCTGCTCGATCGTCGGGGCCAGGGCGTAGAGGCCGCCGCTGACCGCGGCGATCAGGATGAACGGGGCGACGAGGATGCCGGCGTAGAAGTGCAGCCGCAGCATCAGCGGGCGCAGCGCGGGCGCCGCGGAACGGTCCGGGCCGGAACGGGGTGGGACGGGACGATCCGTCCCGAGGTCGGTCGTGGACATGCGAATGCTCGTTTCGATCGTCGGTGGCGACGGCAGCGCGCAGCGCCGTATCGAGGGGCGGCGCACCGCGCCGGGCGTCGGCACACGGGGAAGGCCGCCGCGGCGTACGGGCCACGGCGGAACGGGATCGGGTCAGGCGGTGCGGGGCGGACCCCGGGTGCCGGCCTGCGCGGAAACGAGCACCCGCAGCACGAGACGTGCCCGGTGCGACGGCGTGGCCACCCACAGCGGCGCATGCGCCGGGGGCGGGGTGAGCACCGCGGCGACGATGCGCCGCAACACGCCGAGCGCCGCGGCACAGCCCTGCTCGGCCGCCCGGATCAGGGCGGCGGAGACGACGAGGGCCGCGGCGTGGGCGCCGAGCATCGCGGGCGAGAGCCCGGGGCCGTGGGCGTGCTCGGCGGTGAGGGTGAGGACGGTATGACCGACGATCTGTCCCGCCCCCAGGGTGAGCACCAGGGCGGGCAGCAGCCGGGACGGCCGGATGGCGGACACCGCGGCGCCGAACGCGGCGCAGGCGGCGATCAGCAGCACCACCGACGACTGGGACGGAATTTCGCCGCCCGCCAGGCCGTGGGCCGCGACGGAGACCGCGGCGGAGGTCGAACCCACGAACGCGCCACGCATCGGCGCGGACGTCTGCGGGCGTGGATTCACGGTTGGGCACACTACCCGTCGTGACGACGGACCGGGCCGGCCCGGGGTGCGCAGCCGCAGCACCCCGGGCCGGGCGGGCCGGTGGGCGTCAGTGACCGCGCGGCTCGCGCAGGCTCGTTCCCTCGACGTCGCGGACCCGCTTGCGCTCCAGCATGACCAGCACGGCGCCCACCGCGAAGGACACGATGCATGCCGGGCCGGCGATCCACGCCCAGCCCTCGAATCCGTACCCGGCGGCCACCAGCGTCAGCCCGAGCAGGAGCAGCCCGAGGCCCAGGAAGAAGTAGCCGGGCCAGCCCTTGGAGTCGGTCAGGGCCTCGCCGGCGTGGCTGCGCATCGTGCGGGCGTCGTCGGCCGGGAAGTCGCTGTCGGTCGTCAGATCCCTGTTGTACGTCTGCCTGCCGTGCACCGGATCGGCACCCGCCCGGGTCTCGTCGCTTCTCCGAAACTCGTTCTCGTGTTCCGTCACAGCCGCATCCTTTCCAGAAGTCGGGCCGGGAGAGCGCTGCGGCGCTCGGATTCGCCGACCGTGTCCCCCGTGTACCCGCTCCCGGGTCCGGGTATGCACCGGCCGGACCCGGCGGTCCCCGTCCGGGGCCGCCGGCACTCGCCCGCAGACCTCGAGGGAGGAACCATGACCGACCAGCACCGGCCCCGCAATCCGGTCGACCAGTACCCGGCACCGGATCGCGAGCGGCAACCCGAGCTCGAATATCCGGGCCTCACGTCCGACATGGTGTCGGCACCCGACCACGGCGAGCAGACCTATCGCGGCAGCGGCAGGCTCGAGGGCCGGCGGGCGCTGATCACCGGTGCCGACTCCGGGATCGGCCGGGCCGTCGCAATCGCCTTCGCCCGTGAGGGCGCCGACGTCGTCCTCAGCTATCTCGAGTCCGAGGAGGACGACGCCCGCGACACCGTGCGGTGGATCGAGGACGCGGGCCGGCGCGCCGTCGCGGTGCCGGGTGACATCCGCGCCGAGGAACACTGCCGGCACCTGGTCGACACGGCGGTGCGCGAACTCGGCGGCCTGGACATCCTGGTGAACAACGCGGCGTTCCAGATGGTGCAGATGAACGGGATCGCCGACATCACGACCGAGCAGTTCGATCGCGTGCTGAAGACGAACCTGTACGCGTTGTTCTGGTTGTGCAAGTTCGGGGTCGGGGTGATGGAGCCGGGCTCGACGATCATCAACACGTCGTCGATCCAGGGGACGAGCCCCTCGCCGGAACTGCTCGACTATGCCACGACCAAGGCCGGCATCGTCGACTTCACCAAGGGGCTGGCGGCGGACGTCGCGAAGCGGGGAATCCGGGTCAATGCCGTTGCCCCGGGCCCGATCTGGACGCCGCTGATCCCGGCCACCATGCCGCGGGAGAAGTTCGAGTCCTTCGGTGACGACGTCCCGCTCGGCCGCCCCGGGCAACCGGCCGAACTGGCGCCGGCGTACGTCTTCCTCGCCTCGCAGGAGTCGAGCTACATCACCGGCGAGGTCATCGCCGTCACCGGCGGCAAGCCCTTCTCCTGACACGCCCGTGGTGGCCGAATGTCACACGCGTTCAATCCAATCGAAGCGGTGTGACATTCGGCCACCATCCCAGGCGGGGGACGCGCGGGGGGTCAGGCCTGGGCCCGCTCCCACACGCGGTGGGCGCCGAGCAGGTCGACGATCCCGGTGACCACCGCTTCCGGATCGTCGGCGGTGACCACACCCGGGGCTTCGGGGTGGACGGCCGCGTGCTCGAGCGCCTCGGTGCCGGCGCCCCACGTGCCGAGCGCCTTGCAGTGCCGGAACGTCTCGTCGACCAGGACGCGCACGCGCGGATCGGCCGGGGCGCTCGCGAGCAGCAGCGCGTCGTACTCGACGGACCGGGCCGTGGCGAAGGTCCGCGAGATCGGCACCTCCTTGCGGCCGCCGTCGAGCTTGCCGCCGTGCGGGCCGATCACCAGCGGCACGGCCTTCGCGGCGGCCACCGCGGCGACGGCCTTGGCGACCTCGGCGACGTCGGCGCTGTCGTCCGCGACGATGCCGACCATCCGGCCCTCGATCGGCCAGGTCGCACCGACCTGGGACAGCGCCTCGCTGCGCAGCGGCTCACCGGCGAGGGCCACCGTCGGCTCCGGTGCCGGCAGCCCCAGGCCGGCCGCGACGGTGGCGCACAGTCCGGCATCGATGTTCGCGAGCACGCGCAGGGCCCGCTCCTTGATCGCCTGCTCGAAGCACTTGCCGAGTTCGAAGCTGTAGGCGTCGGCCACGTGCTGCTTCTCGACCTCGGACAGGCTGATGTAGAACAGTCGCGCCTGCGAGAAGTGGTCGTCGTACGAACTCGGCTGTGCGCGTTCCTTGACCGCGGCGGCGATGGGTGCCGGCACGTCGATGAACGCGGCCTCCTCGGCGCCGGCCAGGAACGGGCAGCCGGCCCCGAGCGAGTTGGGCCGGTACGGGGCCGCCCCGGGATGAATACCGGTCTGGTGCATGCCGTCGCGCAGCATGTCGTTGACGGGCGCATGCGGCCGGTTGATGGGCAGCTGACCGAAGTTGGGCCCGCCGAGCCGGCTGATCTGGGTGTCGAGGTAGGAGAACAGCCGGCCCTGCAGCAGCGGGTCGTCGGTGACGTCGATACCCGGCACGAGGTGCCCGGGGTGGAAGGCCACCTGTTCGGTCTCGGCGAAGAAGTTGGTCGGGTTGGCGTTGAGCTGCATCGTCCCGATCAGCTGGACCGGCGCGAGCTCCTCGGGGACGATCTTGGTGGGATCGAGCAGGTCGATGCCCTCGAACGTCTGCTCCGGGGTGTCGGGGAAGACCTGCACGCCCAGATCCCACTCCGGGTAGGCCCCGGCCTCGATCGCGTCGGCGAGGTCGCGGCGGTGGAAGTCCGGGTCGATGCCGCCGAGCAGCTGCGCCTCCTCCCACACCAGCGAGTGCACCCCCAGGCGCGGCTTCCAGTGGAACTTCACCAGCGACGTCTCACCGTCGGCGTTGACCATGCGGAAGGTGTGGACGCCGAAGCCCTCCATCATCCGGTAGGAGCGGGGGATGCCGCGGTCGGACATGTTCCACAGGGTGTGGGCGGTGGCCTCGGTGTGGAGCGAGACGAAGTCCCAGAACGTGTCGTGTGCGCTCTGCGCCTGCGGGATCTCCCGGTCCGGGTGCGGCTTGGCCGCGTGGACGACGTCGGGGAACTTGATCGCGTCCTGGATGAAGAACACCGGGATGTTGTTCCCGACCAGGTCGAACGTGCCCTCCTCGGTGTAGAACTTCGTCGCGAAGCCGCGTGTGTCGCGGACGGTGTCGGCGGAGCCGCGCGAGCCGAGCACGGTCGAGAAGCGGACGAACACGGGCGTCTCGGCGCCCTTCTGCAGGAACCCGGCACGGGTGATCTTCGAGGCGGCGCCGTTGGCCCGGAAGACGCCGTGGGCCGCGGCGCCGCGGGCGTGCACCGCCCGCTCGGGGATGCGCTCGTGGTCGAAGTGGGTGATCTTCTCGCGGAAGTGGTGGTCCTGCAGCAGGGTGGGGCCGCGCCGACCGGCCTTGAGGGAGTGGTCGGTGTCCGTCAGCCGCGCGCCCTGCGCGGTGGTGAGGTACCGGCCCTGGGGCCCGCGCGCGCCGTCGGGCAGGTCTTCGGGGGTGCCGGTGGCAGTGACCGGGATGGGTTCACGCTGGTCGGGCTTGGCCGGTGGCGGGTCCGTCGGGGTGGTGGGTTCCTCGACCGGGACCTCGAAACCGGCGGGTGAGCCGGGAACCGGCGGATTCTTCTCGAACACTGCGATGCTCCGTTCGGTCGAGACGGGTGACGTTCACGTCTCGGCCGAGTTGCCCCGCACGCCCGTTTCCAAACATCGGCCGGCGCGTCGGGTCTCGGCGTGCGCCGGGGTGGCGACCCACCCCGCCCGTGACAACGTCTGCGGCCGGCCACGCGCGGTGGCCGGCCACCACGGGCGGGTACCCCTTCGGCGGGGATCCCACACTTCGCCCGACGGGGCGACGAGAACGGATGCCCGGCGGGCGGACGTATTCGGGGCCGGAGGTTTCGACCGCGCGTCAGTGGGCACAACGGTTCAGGGCCGTCTCGTAGTCCGGATGCGGGCCGGCCAAGGTGCCCCGGGTTGAACTCGACAGCCCGGGGCGCCGAACTCCCTCGGCGTGCCGGGCCGACCGGCGGGTCGAAACGGCAGCTCCGGCCGGTCAGCGGGTGAAGCGTTCGACCGCGGCACCGGGCCGCCACAGGTCCACGTACAGGTGCTCCCCGTCCACCGACGTGAGCACCGCCTCGGCCAGGCCGAGTTCGAACACGTGCATCGGTCCCGGCGGCACCTCCTCCGGGTAGGCGGCGAGCACGGCTGCCTTCTCCTCGTCGTGCAGCTCCCGGGCCCGGCCGGCGACCTTCGCGTCGCCCCCTGTCATCGAGTGGTGCCCGGGATTCGAATGCAGGGCGTAGCGCGGATCGCGCTGCAGATCGCGCGCTTTCCGCGCGCCCGGCATCGAGCCGAGCACCAGCCGGCCGCCGACGATCTCGACCTCCGTCCCGCTGACGCGGGGCGACCCGTCCCGTCGCACCGTCGCCAGGACGTGATGCTTGTGCGCCTGCAGTCGTGCGGCGATCGCCTTCGCCAGATCCGGTGCCTGCTCGGAGAACTCGTCCCATGTGGTCATGGACCCAGCATGCCCCCGTATCACTGACATCCGATGTCAGTGTTTTCCGCGTAGGCTGCGGACATGCGATCGGCACGTCTGCTCGCGATGATGCTCCGGCTCCAGGGCAGCGCGGGCCTGACCGCGCGGCAACTCGCGGACGACCTCGGCGTGTCGGTGCGCACCGTGTACCGCGACGTCGGTGCCCTGTCCGCCGCGGGGGTCCCGGTGTGGACCGAGAGCGGGCCGGGTGGCGGCATCCGCCTGCTCGACGGGTGGCAGTCCCGGCTGAGCGGGCTCACCAGCGACGAGAGCGCCGCGCTGATGCTGCTGGGGGTGCCCACCCTCGCCGCCGACCTCGGGGTGGAGCTCGAGGCGGCACGCGGCAAGCTGCTCGGGTCCATGCCGGTCACCCTGCGCAGCGCCGCCCAGGCGTGGCGCGACCGGGTACACGTCGACGTCCCAGGCTGGTTCGCCGCACCGGGCGACAACACGCACCTGCCGGGGGTCGCGTCCGCCGTGTTCGACGAGCGCCGCCTGCACATCCGCTACCGGCGCGGCGGCCGGACCGTGGCCCGCACCCTCGACCCGCTCGGGCTCGTCGCCAAGGCCGGGGTCTGGTACCTCGTCGCCGCCCACACCGGTCACGTCCGCACCTACCGCGTCGGGCGCATCGCGTCCGCCGACGTGCTCGACGCTCCCGCGCACCGCCCCGGCGGATTCGACCTGCCCGCCTACTGGGCGGCGTCCGCGGCGGAGTTCGACCGGGCCCTGCGTACGTTCGCCTGCACGGTCCGCCTCACCCCGGCCGCGTGGCGGCGCCTGCCCCGCGTGGTGGGCGCCGACGCCGCCGCCGTCGAGCCGGGCCCGCCGGACGCGGACGGGCGGGTTCGGGTGGACCTGCTGCTCGAGACCGAGGAGGTGGCGCTCGACCAGCTCCTCGCCCTCGGCGGCGGGGTCGAGGTCGTGGCCCCGCGGTCGTTGAGGGCCGCCCTCCGCGGCGCCGGCGAGACGCTGGCCCGGTGCAACTCGTGACGTCGGATCGAAGGCGACAGGCGTTCTGCGCGAACGGCTCTCGTGGTGCAGCGGTGTGAGCGGACGGCTCAGCGCACCAGCTTCCACTTGTGCTCGTGCCGGTAGAACGTGGATCGCTTCACCGCCCGGGGATTGGCCACCCCGTCGCGGGTGAGCAGGGCGCCGGGCGAGCCGAGCTGGACGGCGCGTCCGGTCACCCAGCGGTAGCCGCCGAACCAGCGCGGCCGGTCGATCGCGGCCCGCAGTCCCGGCATGTCGGGGATCGGCTCGATCCGCACGCCCGGGGCGACCCCGCTGAACAGGCGGGTGTCGTCCACGTACGCCTCGCCGACGAGCTCGCCGACCTCACCCTCGACGAGGGCACGCCCGACGAGGGCGATGCCGGCGTCGTCGCGGATGAGCGGCACCGGCCGGGCCACGCCCTGCAGGGCGACGGTCGCGGCCTTGGACCCGAACCGCAGCCCGTAGGCCTCGGCGGCCGGGGTGCGCCGCTCGGGCACGTAGGCCAGTTCGATGCCGAGCCGCTCCGTGCGCATCATCCGGGTCAGCGCTGCGGCGAAGGCGGCATCCCCGCCCACCACCACGAGCCGGGGATCCTCGACCGACTCGAGATGCGCGAACACGTCCTCGAAGTCGTCCTTGCCGGGAAGCACGGGGGCGGTCAACGTGGTCAGGGACGTCAATGTCAACGGCAGCGGGGCGTCACCGCACTTGAGCACAACGGGGGTCAAGAGCACTCCTCTCGCGGCCGACGATGCTCCGTTCACTCTAGTCACGACGGGCCCCGCCGCCGGGCGCCCGAACGTGGCACGGTGAGTCGGGCGGATTCTCGGTCCCCGTCGCAGGCGGGGCGGCGACCGGCGGACGCCGGAGGCAGCGCCGCGCGCGTGGTCCGCTAGACTGTCCCCCCGGCTTCTGTTCTGTGACGGCAGAACCCTGCAGGCGGAGGGCGCCCGCACGTCGACACCCTAGGAGACAGCGAAATGCCGGCAATCGTCCTGATCGGCGCCCAGTGGGGCGACGAGGGCAAGGGCAAGGCCACCGATCTGCTCGGTGGCCGGGTGCAGTGGGTGGTGCGCTACCAGGGGGGCAACAACGCCGGCCATACCGTCGTCCTCCCCAACGGGGAGAATTTCGCGCTGCACCTGATCCCTTCCGGCATCCTCACTCCCGGCGTCACCAACGTGATCGGCAACGGCGTGGTCGTGGACCCGGGCGTGCTGCTCGACGAGCTGGCCGGTCTCGAGAACCGCGGGGTCGACACCACGAACCTGCTGCTCAGCGCCGACGCGCACCTGATCATGCCGTACCACGTGGCCATCGACAAGGTCACCGAACGCTTCCTCGGCGCCAAGAAGATCGGCACCACCGGCCGCGGCATCGGCCCGTGCTACCAGGACAAGATCGCCCGCGTGGGCGTCCGCGTCGCCGACGTCCTCGACGAGAAGATCCTCACCCACAAGGTCGAGGCCGCCCTGGAGTTCAAGAACCAGGTGCTGTCGAAGATCTACAACCGCAAGGCCCTCGACCCGCAGCAGGTCGTCGACGAGGTGCTCGGCCAGGCGGAGGGCTTCAAGCATCGCATCGCCGACACCCGGCTGCGCCTGAACCTGGCCCTCGAGGCCGGCGAGACGGTCCTGCTCGAGGGCTCGCAGGGTACTCTGCTCGACGTCGACCACGGCACCTACCCGTACGTGACGTCGTCGAACCCCACGGCCGGCGGCGCGGCGGTCGGGTCGGGCATCGGCCCCAACCGGATCGGTACGGTGCTCGGCATTCTCAAGGCCTACACCACCCGCGTCGGTTCGGGCCCGTTCCCGACCGAACTGTTCGACGAGCACGGCGCCTACCTGGCCAAGACCGGCGGCGAGGTCGGCGTCACCACCGGCCGGGCCCGGCGCTGCGGCTGGTTCGACGCCGTGATCGCCCGCTACGCGACCCGCGTCAACGGCATCACCGACTTCTTCCTCACCAAGCTCGACGTGCTGTCGAGCCTCGAGACCGTGCCGATCTGCGTCGGCTACGAGGTGGACGGGGTCCGCGTCGACGAAATGCCGATGACACAGACCGACATCCACCACGCCACGCCGATCTACGAGGAGATGCCCGGCTGGTGGGAGGACATCTCCGACGCCCGCACCTTCGAGGACCTGCCGAAGAACGCACAGAACTACGTGCTGCGGCTCGAGGAGCTTTCGGGCGCGCGCATGTCGTGCATCGGCGTCGGCCCGGGCCGCGACCAGACGATCGTGCGGCGCGACATCCTGGGCTGAAACCCGCTGCGGCTGCCCGTCAGAACAGGGTCGGATCGTCGAAGCCGGGGGCGTGCTCGAGCGCGAGCAGCTCCCGCTTCGTGACGGTGCTTCCGGGTGCGGAGAAGCCGCCGATGCCGCCGCCCGCGGCGAGGATCCGGTGGCACGGCACGACGAGCGGAACGGGGTTGCGTCCCAAGGCCTGTCCGACGGCCTGCGCTCCGGCCGGCCGACCGATCCGGGTGGCGACCTCGCCGTAGGTCGCCACCGTCCCGGGGCCGATCGTGCGCGCGAACTCGTAGACCGCGGTGTCGAATTCGGACACGTTCTGGTAGTCGACCGGAACCCAGCGCAGGTCGTCCGGGGCGCCGGCGAGATGCGCGGTGACGGCCTCGATCACGGGCTGCACCGCGGCCGGGGCCGGGCGCTCGACCGCGTCCGGGAACCGCTCGAGCAGTTCGTCGCGCGTCGGCTCAGGTGCGGTCTCGGGCAGTTGCAGGCCGACGATGCCGGCTGCGGACCACACGAGCCCGCACGTGCCGACGGCGGTGTCGAAGAGGGTGTAGCCGAGGGTGGTCACGTCGCCAGTATGGACTGGACCGGGGACGGGCGACCACTTCACCGACTGGACTGCGATACTGGACCGGTGATCACGCGTGCGATCGGCGCCGGCTCCCTGGCCCGCGACCTCGGCAACTGGCAGGACACCGCCGATCGGCGGCCCGCGTACCGGGCCCTCGCGGACGGAATCCGCCTGCTGGTGCACGACGGCCGCGTCCCCCTGGGGGTGGCGCTGCCCAGCGAACGCGAGCTCGCCGCCGCGCTGGCCCTGAGCCGCACCACCATCACCTCCGCGTACACGGCGCTGCGCGAGGCCGGCTACCTGCGCAGCCGGCAGGGCGCGCGCAGCACCGTCGCGCTGCCGTCGGGCCGGACCGCCGCCCCGGCGCGGGCGGGCGGTCCCGGTCCCGCCCGGGCGCCCGAGACCGTGGATCTGAGCTACGCGTCCATGCCCGCGCCCGCCGCCGAGATCGAGTCCGCCTACGCGGCCGCGTTGCGCTCGGTGCCGGCCTACCTCGACTCGCACGGCATGGAGCCGATCGGCGTGGCCCCGCTGCGCGAGGTCATCGCGCGGCGCTACCGGGAGCGGGGGCTGCCCACGGACGCCGACCAGATCATGGTCACCTCCGGCGCGCAGCACGCGCTGCGCCTGCTGCTCGGCGTGCTCACCGACGCCGGCGACCGCGTGATCGTCGACCATCCCACGTATCCCAATGCGCTCGAGGCGATCCGGCGGCACGGGGCGCGGCCGGTCGTGGTGCCGGTGCGGCCCGAGGGCGGCGCCGACGCCGGCTGGGACCTCGAGGGCCTGCGCAGCGCCGCGCGGCAGACGGCGGCGCGAATGGCGTTCCTGATCCCGGACTTCCACAGCCCCACCGGGCTGTGCATGGGCGCACAGGGCCGGGCCGAACTCGTCCGGATCGCCCAGGAGACCCGCATGACGCTCGTCGTGGACGAGACGATGGTGGACCTGTGGCTGGACACCCCACCACCCCCCGCGGTCGCCTCGTACGGCGCGGACCGGTCCGTCGTGACGGTGGGATCCACCGGGAAGTCCCTGTGGGGCGGGCTCCGGGTGGGCTGGATCCGTGCCGACCGGTCCCTGATCACGCGGCTCGTGGGGGCACGCTCCGCCGTCGACCTCGGCACGCCGGTGATGGAGCAGCTCGCCGCGGCGCACCTGCTCGGCGACGTCGAAGACCTGCTCGAGCGGCGGCGCGGACAGCTGCGCCGCCGCCGGGCGGCGATGCTCGGCGCGCTCGGCGAGCACCTGCCCGACTGGAAGTACACGGTGGGGCCGGGCGGGATGTCGCTGTGGGTGCGGATGCCCACGCCGGTGTCGACGGCCCTCGCGGCGACCGCCCCGAATCACGGTGTGGTCCTCGCCGCCGGACCGCGGTTCGGCGTGGAAGGCGCGTTCGAGCGCTTCCTCCGGCTGCCGTACGCGCGGGAGGTCGACGAGGTGCGCCGGGCGGTGGCGTCCGTGGCGTCGGCGTACGACGCGCTCGCCCGCGGCCGGGACCTCGCGGAACCACACCTCGTGGTCTGATTCGGAGGTGGCCGGACGGGGCCCGGGAACCGGTCCGCGGCGTTATGCTCGAGGGGTACGCACGGGCGGTCATGCCGTTGTGGCCGTCCGCGAGCCGCCACTTCGGACGGATGCGAGAACGACTGTGGCCGAAAAGGATCCGTACGCGACGCAGCGCGACATCGGGTTCGACCTCGCTGCCGAACTCGCCGCCGCCGGGTTCGACGACGCGCGGGAGATCGGGCGCGGCGGATTCGGTGTCGTCTACCGCTGCTACGAGACCGCACTCGATCGCCCCGTCGCGGTGAAGGTCCTCACCTCCCACATGGACACCGACAACCTCGAGCGTTTCCTGCGTGAGCAGCGCGCCATGGGACGGCTGTCCGGGCATCCCAACATCGTCAACGTCCTGCAGGTCGGCACCACCGAATCCGGGCGCCCGTACCTCGTGATGCAGTACCACCCGCGCGACTCGCTCGACGCGCAACTGCGCCGCTCCGGGCCCATCCCGTGGGCCGAGGTGGTGCGGATCGGCATCAAGCTGGCCGGCGCCCTCGAGACCGGCCACCGCGTCGGCATCCTGCACCGCGACGTCAAGCCGGCCAACATCCTGCTCACCGAGTTCGGCGAGCCGCAGCTCACGGACTTCGGGATCGCCCGCATCAGCGGGGGCTTCGAGACGGTGGCGGGTGAGGTGACCGGGTCGCCGGCGTTCACGGCCCCGGAGGTGCTCAGCGGCCGCGTGCCCACCCCCGCATCGGACGTCTACAGCCTCGGCGCCACGCTGTTCTGCGCGCTGACCGGGCACGCGGCATTCGAACGGCGCAGCGGCGAGCGGGTCGTGGCGCAGTTCGTGCGGGTGACCACCCAGCCCGTTCCGGACCTGCGCGAGCAGGGCGTCCCGGACGGATTGTCCTCGGCGATCGAGCGTTCCATGTCGGTGGACCCGCAGGCCCGGCCCGCGACCGCCGCCGAGTTCGGGGAGCTGCTGCGCGAGGTGCAGGCCGACGAGGGTCTGCCGGTGGACGAGCTGCCGGTAGCCGGGGAACTCGAGCCGGGCTCGGAGCCCGGTCACCCTCCGTCGCCGTCCGTGTCGGAGCGGCGGAGCACCTACCGGTCCGGCGTGCGCGCCACCACCCCGCCGGTGCCGGCGACCCGGTTCCGTCCGCCGTCGACCACACGCCGGCTCGTGCCGCGACGGCGCCTGCTCGCCGTCCTCGACACGGAGCAGCGCCGGAAACTGACCGTCATCCACTCCCCGCCGGGATTCGGCAAGACCATGCTGGCCCTGCAGTGGCGCTACGCGCTCACCGAGAGGAACGTGCCCGTCGCGTGGCTCAACGTCGACCACGACGACAACAACGTGGTGTGGTTCCTGGCCCACCTCGTCGAGTCGATCCGGCAGGTGCGGCCCTCGCTGGCCCGCGAGCTCGGCCAGGTGCTCGACGAACACGGCGACGAGGCCGAACGTTACGTGCTCACCTCACTCATCGACGAGATCCACAGGGCCGGTGAACGACTCGTCGTCATCATCGACGACTGGCATCGGGTCGACGACCCCGCGACGATCGCCGCGATGGCCTTCCTGCTCGACAACGGCTGCCACCACATGCAGCTCGTGGTGGTCGGCCGGACCCGCGCGGGACTGCCGACGAGCCGGATGCGGGTGCGCGACGAGCTCGTCGAAATAGACTACGAGGCATTGCGATTCGACGAGTCCGAGGCGCGGACCTTCCTCGTCGACCTCGCCGGGCTGGACCTCGACGACGACGAGGTCGCCGACCTGACCGCCGCCACCGACGGGTGGGCGGCCGCGTTGCAGCTCGCGGCGGTGTCGCTGCGCGGACGCGAGGACCCCGGGGAACTGATCTCCCACCTGTCCGGCCGGCACCGGGCGATCGGCGACTTCCTCGCCGAGAACGTGCTCGAGTCGCTGCCCCCGGACGACGTCGAGTTCCTGCTCACCACCGCGGTGACCGAACGCATCTGCGGCAGCCTCGCCACCGCGCTCACCGGGCACGAACGTGGTCAGGCCCTGCTCGAGGACCTCGAGGACCGGGACCTGTTCCTGCACCGGATCGACGAGGACGGCCGCTGGTTCGGATATCAGCCGTTGTTCGCCGAGTTCCTCCGGCAGCGGCTCGAACGCGAGCACCCGGAGCGCGTCCCGGCCCTGCACCGGACCGCGTCCGAGTGGTACGAGGGCCATGCGATGGTCGGCGAGGCGGTCGACCACGCCCTCGCCGCGGGCGACGAGGACCGCGCCGTCGACCTCGTCGAGAAGAACGGGCGCCGGATGATCGAGCACGGGCACGCCACCACGCTGCTCGGGCTCGTCGCCAAGCTGCCGCGCCGCGCCGTGGCGGGCCGGATCCGCCTGCAGCTGTCGATCGCCTGGGGGAACATCCTGCTGCACCGCTCGGCGCCGGCGCTGCACGCGCTGGACGTGGTCGAGGCGGCGGTCGCGGCCGACGGTGTGAACGCCGAGGAGGCGGCCGACATCGCCGTCGAGGTGGAGGTCGTGCGCAGCATCGTCGCCCTGCGCTGCGACCGCCTGGAACGCGCCGACGATCTCGTCGAGCACTGCCTGGCCCGCGCCGCCACCCTGCCGCCGCTGGTGATCTCGTCCGGGCTCAACGTCGCCACGTTCGCCGCGGTCTACCGGGCCGACTACGACGAGGTGGTTCGGCTGCAGCAGGTGGCGCAGCCGTACCACGAACTCAACGAGGGCCCCTACAACACCATGCACGCCCGCGCCCTGCTGGGGCTGGCCGCGGTCGAACAGCTCGACGTCGCCGGGGCCGAGGAGCATTTCCGCGCGGGACTGCGCGCGGCGCGGCGCGGCAGCGGCCGGCACTCGTCGGCCGCGGTGCTGGCCGGGTCGATCCTCGGTGAGCTGCTCTACGAGCGGGGCGAGCTCGACGAGGCCGAGCGGCTGCTCGACGACGGCTTCGCCCTCGGCTCGGAGGGCGGGGTCGTGGATTTCAAGATCTCGCGGTACGTCGTCGGTGCCCGGCTCAAGGCCGTGCGCGGCGACCGCGAGGCGGTGGTGTCGCGACTGGCGGACGGCGCCCGTGCGGCCGCCGCCATGAACCTGGAGCGGCTCGCGGCGGCCGTCGAGAACGAACGCGTCCGGCTCGGTCTCGGGCCGCTGCCGTCGGCGCCGCGGCAGCAGCCGGTCGCCTACGGGACGCGGCCGCGCCCCGACCACGGCACGGCGGCGTGGACCGCGCAGCTCGAGGAGGCCACGGCCATCCGGGGGCTGCTCGCCGATCCCACGCCGGAGAACACCGAGCTGGCGTGCCGGTGGGCCGGCGAGTGGGTGCAACTGCTGCGCGGCAGCCGCCGGGCGCGCAGGCTGCTGCGCGCGGAGCGGCTCGAGGTGGCCTGCCTGGCCGCGGCCGGGCACGACGAGGAAGCGGCGACCCTGCTGGCCTCCGTCGCCGCGCGGTGCGAACAGGCGGGTCTGCTCCGGTTCCTGCCCGACGGCGGCCCGCTCGTGCTCGACGTCGCGCGCCGGCTCGCGGACGAGCTCACCGCGGGCAGGGGCCGCGCCGGTCGCCCGGACGTGTCCCCGGCGTTCCTGCTGGACGCGGTCGACACGGGCGCCGTGCACCTCCTGTAGGCGCCTGCGGCGCCGGTGTGTCCTTCGGGTCGCCAGGGCAGCCCAAAGGACACACCGGCAGCTCCGCTGCCTAGCGCCAGACGGAGTCGACGTCGGTGGCCTCGCCGGCCGGCGGGGCCGGCGGGCCCGCCGGGGTACGGGAGAACCGGGGCGCGGGGGCGTGCTGGGTGACGCCGTCGAGCTCGATCAGCGAGCCGCGGGCCGCGATGTGCGGGTTGGCCGGGGCCTCGCCGAACGTGAGCACGGGGGAGACGCACGCGTCGGTGCCGTCGAAGATCGCGGCCCATTCGTCGCGGGTCTTGGACAGGAACTTCTCGGTGAACAGCTTCTTCATCTGCGGCCACGCCGAGGTGTCGAGCTGCTGCGGCAGCTCGGCCGGATCGAGCTCGAGGCCCTGCAGCAGCAGCGCGTAGAACTGCGGCTCGATGGAACCGACGGCCATGTACCTGCCGTCGGCGGTCTCGTACACGTCGTAGAACGGCGCGCCGGTGTCGAGGAGGTTCACACCGCGCTCGTCCGACCACACGCCGCGGCCGCGGAACGCCCACATCATGTGCGAGAGCGCCAGCGCGCCGTCGACCATCGCGGCGTCGACGACCTGCCCCTTGCCGGAACTCTGACGCTCGACGAGGGCGGAGAGGATGCCGAAGATCAGGAACATCGAGCCGCCGCCGAAGTCGCCGACCATGTTCAGCGGCGGCACCGGCCGCTCACCCTTGCGCCCGATGGCGTGCAGCACGCCCGTCAGGGAGATGTAGTTGATGTCGTGGCCGGCGGCGTGGGCGAGCGGGCCCTCCTGGCCCCAGCCGGTCATCCGCCCGTAGACCAGGCGCGGGTTGCGGGCCAGCGCGACGTCCGGGCCGAGCCCCATGCGCTCGGTCACGCCCGGGCGGAAGCCCTCGATGAGGACGTCGGCGCGCTCGATCAGCCCGAGGACCTTCTCGACCTGCTCGGGATCCTTCAGGTTGGCCTCGACGACGCGGCGGCCGCGCTGGATCTGGTCGCGGTGACCGGCGGGCGGGATCAGGCCCGGCCGCTGCACGCACACGACGTCGGCGCCGAGATCGGCGAGCAGGGTGGCGGCGTGCGGGCCGGGGCCGAGTCCCGCGAACTCGACGACGCGGATACCCGCGAGCGGACCCTTCTTCTCAACAGCTTCAGCGGACACTCGTCGAACCTCACTCGGGGTGCGTTGGGACCATTCCACGAGGAGGCTACCTTAGCGATCGCTAGAATGTGCCGGGGGTCACGGCACGTCGCCTATCCCTCGTAGAGATCCCCCTCGTTCAGCCGGGTGGCCTCGAACGCCTCCTCGAGGGTGTCGTGCCGGTACACCGAGACGACATGGTCGCCCACCACCCGGAATGCGATCGCCTCACTGCGCGGGTGCTCCGGATCGGCCGCCCACGTGGCGGTCTCCTCGACCACGACGATCCCCTCGTGCACGAACATCCGGCCGGGCCGGAACGTCACGCCCGCCGTCGTCGCCCACTCCCGCAGCTCGTCGAGGCCCTGATCCTCGTCGTCGTCCCCGGTGGGGAGCACGATGTCGTCGCTCGACAACGCCAGCAGGGTCTCGATGTCGTTGGAATTGACAGCGTCGTGCCAGGCCAGGACGGTCGCGATCTCGGAGGTGCTCATACGAGCAGATGCTAGTACCCCGGACCCGCCACGCACGGGTTGCCGCAACCTTGCCTGGCCGCGGGGTGAGGCGCACAGTGGTTCCCATGACGATCCGCGGTCAGCTCGTGAGCTTCCTGCCCAGTACCGATCTCGACATCTCGGAGATGTTCTACGTCGACACCCTCGGCTTCGAGAAGCTGTCCCGGGACCACTTCACGCTGATTCTGGACGCGGGCGGCGGCTCGCCCGTGCGGGTGACGCTGGTGCAGTCCCGCGCCGATACCGGTTACACCGCCCTGGGGTGGCGGGTACCGAACCTGAACGAGACCGTCGAAGCGCTGCGCGCCAAGGGCGTCGAATTCGTCCGGTACAACGGCATGGCCCAGGACGAACACGACGCGTGGACGTCGCCCGAGGGCATGCGGGTCGCGTGGTTCCGCGACCCCCACGGAAACGTGCTGTCGCTGATGGAGGCCACCGGCTAGGGTCGACGTGGCCGCGAGGGGGCGGTTCTCGTCGACGCCACTCGCGTGATGCCGCGACCACGTCCCCCTCAGCGCAACCGCGACCGCGTCAGCTGCACCCGCTGGTGCTGCCGCACGACGGACAGGCGTGGCAGGAACCCGAGCGCTGCATCTGCACCCCGCACTGCATGCAGTACGGCGCGTCGCTTCGGCGCGCACGACCCTGCCGGGTGTCGGCCACCGCGTCGTCGAAGACGGGCGCGCTGCGCTCGGCACCGGTGCGGATGCCGAGTTCGGCCCGCTCGTCCGCGTCGAGGTACTCCACTGCCAGGCGCCGGAAGATGTAGTCCAGGATCGACGTCGCGATCCGGAGGTCCGGATCGTCGGTGATGCCCGCCGGCTCGAACCGCGTGCTGGTGAACGCGTTGACGAACGTGCGCAACGGAACCCCGTACTGCAGGCCGTAACTGACCGCCATCGAGAACGCGTCCATGATTCCGGCCAGGGTCGAGCCCTGCTTGGCCACCCGCAGGAACATCTCGCCCGGACGGCCGTCGTCGTACTGGCCGACGGTGACGAAGCCCTTGCAGTCCGCGACGCGGAACTCGAAGGTGCGCGACCGGCGCAGCCGGGGCAGCCGTTCCCGCCGCGGCGCCGGGGCCGTCGCGGCCGGGGCCGCCGTGGCCGACAACGGTTGGCCCAGTTTGCAGTTGTCGCGGTACACCGCGATCGCCTTGAGCCCGAGCCGCCACGCGTCGAGAAACAGTTCCTCGATGTCGGCCGCCGTCGCCGACTCCGGCAGGTTGACCGTCTTCGAGATCGCGCCGGACAGGAACGGCTGCACCGCGGCCATCATCAGGACGTGGCCGCGCGGCTCGATCACGTTGTCTCCCATCGACGTCGCGAACACCGGCAGATGCTCGGGCCGCAACTGCGGCGCGCCGACGACGGTGCGGTGCGTGTCGATGTGGGTGATCAGCTCGGCCACCTTGTCCGGGGGATAACCGAGCCGCGACAATGCCCGGGGCACCGTGCGATTGACGATGGACAGCGTCCCGCCGCCCACCAGCTTCTTCGTCTTCACCAGGGCCAGATCGGGTTCGATGCCGGTGGTGTCGCAATCCATGGCCAGGCCGATCGTGCCGGTCGGCGCGAGGACCGTCACCTGGCTGTTGCGTACCCCGTGTTCGGCGGCGAGGGCGCACGCGGTGTCCCAGTCCTCCCGCGCCGCGGCGAGAACGTCGGCGGGCGCGACCTGTTCGTCGATGTCGTCGACGGCACCGCGATGACGGGCCAGCACCGCCAGGGTGTGCTCCCGGTTCTCGGCGAATCCGTCGAACGGCCCGAGCCGGCGCGCGAGCCGTGCCGACACCGCGTACGCGTGCCCGGTCATCAGCGCGGTGAGCGCCGCGGCGTACGCCCGTCCGGCGTCGCTGTCGTACGGCAGCCCCAGGGCCATCAGCAACGCCCCGAGATTGGCGTAGCCGAGGCCGAGTTGCCGGAACCGGCGCGAGGTCCGCGCGATGCGGTCGGTGGGATAGTCGGCGCGGCCGACGAGGATCTCCTGGCCGGTGAGCACGACCGCGACGGCGTGCCGGAACCCGGCGACGTCGAACGTGCCGTCGTCGCGCAGGAACGTCAGCAGGTTCAAGCTCGCCAGGTTGCACGCCGAGTCGTCCAGATGCATGTACTCCGAGCACGGATTCGAGCCGTTGATCCGGCCCGTCGCGGCCGCGGTGTGCCAGCGGTTGATGGTGGTGTCGAACTGCAGGCCCGGATCGGCGCACTCCCACGCCGCGGCCGCGATGCGGTGCAGCAGTTCGCGGGCCGGCACCGTGCGCACCGTCGCCCCGGTGGCCACCGCGCGCAGCGGCCACTCGGCGCCGTCGGCGACGGCCTGCATGAACTCGTCGGTCACCCGCACCGAGTTGTTGGCGTTCTGGTACTGCACCGAATGGATGTCGCGACCGTCGAGTCCCATGTCGAAGCCGGCCGCGGCCAGCACCCGCGCCTTGCGTTCCTCGATCGCCTTGCAGTCGACGAACTCCTCGATATCGGGATGGTCGACGTCGAGGATCACCATCTTCGCGGCCCGGCGCGTCTTGCCGCCGGACTTGATGGTGCCCGCCGACGCGTCCGCGCCGCGCATGAAACTCACCGGACCCGACGCGGTACCCCCGCCCGCCAGCGGTTCGGCCGACGACCGGATGCGCGACAGGTTCACGCCCGCCCCGGACCCGCCCTTGAAGATCACCGCCTCCTGGCGGTACCACTCGAGGATCGAGTCGATGCTGTCCTCGACCGACAGGATGAAGCACGCGCTGGCCTGCTGCGGGGTGCCGGGCACCCCGATGTTGAACCACACGGGGCTGTTGAACGACGCCCGCTGCGTGAGGATCAGGTACGTCAGCTCGGCGGCGAACGCCTCCGGGTCGTCGAGATGACCGTCGGCCGCACCCCACGCGGTGACGGTGTCCACGATGCGGGCGACGACGTCGCGCAGCGAGCGTTCCCGCGCCTCGGTGCCGAGGGTGCCGCGGAAGTACTTCTGCGTGACGATGTCGGTGGCGATCTGCGACCAGGCGGCGGGAAACTCGACGTCGCGCTGCTCGAACACGACCGCGCCGGTGCCGTGGTGGACGATGCGGGCGTCGCGCCGCTGCCAGTCCACCTCGTCGGCCGGGTCGACGCCGGCCGTGGTGAAGAACCGTCCGGTGTCCGACTCGAGGTTCGGTTCTGCGACGTCCATCGCGTCCTCCAGGTGCGACCTGCGGGGCACATATAGTCCCCTCATGGTCTCACCCCGAATCGGCACCCCGCTCACTCCCGGCGCCCTGCGCGTCATGCTGCTCGGCGCAGGTGAGCTCGGCAAGGAGGTGGTCGTCGCGCTGCAACGGCTCGGTGTCGAGGTGATCGCGGTGGACCGGTACCCGAACGCGCCGGGGCACCAGGTGGCGCACCGCGCGCACACCGTCGACATGAGCGACCCGCAGGCCCTGCTCGCGCTCGTCGAGGCCGAACGACCCCACCTGGTCGTGCCCGAGATCGAGGCGATCGCCACCGACGCGCTCGCGATCGTCGAGGAACGCGGTCTCGCCGAGGTGATCCCGACCGCGCGCGCCACCCGGCTGACCATGAACCGGGAGGGCATCCGCCGCCTCGCCGCCGAGGAGCTCGGGTTGCCCACCTCCCCGTACCGCTTCGCCGAATCCCTCGACGAGGTCCGCGCCGCCGCGGCCGAGGTCGGCTTTCCGTGCGTGATCAAGCCGGTGATGTCCTCGTCCGGCAAGGGCCAGTCCACGGTCCGCACCCCCGACGAGATCGCCGCCGCCTGGGACTATGCGCTCGCCGGCGGGCGCGTCGACCTCGGCCGGGTCATCGTCGAGGGCTTCGTCGACTTCGAGTACGAGATCACCCAGCTCACCGTCCGCGCCGTCGGGCCGTCCGGGGAGGTCGAGACGTTCTTCTGCGAACCGATCGGGCACCTGCAGCGCGCCGGCGACTACGTCGAGTCCTGGCAGCCCCAGCCGATGAGCGAGCGGGCCCTGGCCCGGTCCCGGGAGATCGCGGCGACGGTGACCGGCGCGCTCGGCGGCCGCGGCGTCTTCGGCGTCGAACTGTTCGTCGCGGGCGACGACGTGTTCTTCTCCGAGGTGAGCCCCCGCCCGCACGACACCGGCCTGGTGACCCTGCGCTCGCAGCGCTTCTCCGAATTCGAGCTGCACGCCCGCGCGATCCTGGGCCTGCCGGTCGACACCGCGCTCCTCGCGCCCGGGGCGTCGGCGGTGATCTACGGCGGCATCGACGCCGCCGGCATCGCGTTCGAGGGCGTCGCCGACGCGCTGTCGGTGCCCGAAACCGACCTGCGGCTGTTCGGCAAGCCCGAGTCGTTCGTCCGTCGTCGCATGGGTGTGGCGGTGTCCACCGGCCCGGACATCGAGACCGCGCGGGCCCGCGCGGTCGAGGCGGCGTCGCGCGTGCGGCCGGTGGCGCCGTGACCGCCGGCGCGGAGGTCCTCGTCGGGCTCGCGATCCTCGTCGGCCTCGTCGGCATCGTCGTGCCGATCCTGCCGGGCACCCTGCTGATCTTCGGGGCGATCGCGGTGTGGGCCGTCCTCACCGGCGGCACCGTCGGGTGGACGGTCTTCGCCGTCGCGACGACGGCCCTGCTGGTCACCGGCATCGTGAAGTACACGTGGCCGGGAGGACGGATGCGCCGCGCCGGGGTGCCGACCCGCTCGATCGTCGCCGGCGGTCTGCTCGGCATCGTCGGCTTCTTCGTCGTCCCGGTGATCGGTCTGCTGCTCGGTTTTCTGCTCGGCACGTACCTGTCCGAGGTGCAGCGGCACCGCACCCACCGCGACGCCTGGCTCTCGACCGTGTACGCGACGAAGGCGGTGGCGCTGTCGATCCTCGTCGAGCTGTTCGGCGGTCTCGTCGCCGCCGGTGTGTGGCTCGGCGCGGTGCTGCTCACCTGAACGTCGCAGCCTCCGGATACGGCTGTGGCCGAATGTCACATCGTGTCGATCCAAACGACGCGATGTGACATTCGGCCACGGCGGGGGAGCGGGTGGCGTCAGGCCTTGTGCGGCTCCGAGGCGCGGAACATGTCCTCGCGCTCGACGACCTTGACGCGCTCGCGGCCCTCGGCCTCGCCGAGGCTGCGCTCGTGCGCGTCGAGGCGGTACCAGCCCTGCCAGGTGGTGTAGGGCAGCTGCTTGTCCTCGAGGAAGGCGACGATCGCGTCCTCGGACGGGTCCTCGGGGGTATTGAGCAGCCCCTGCGCCCGGTCGGCGAGCAGGTTCGCGACGGTCTCGTTCGCATCGCCCTTGGTGTGGCCGATCAGGCCGACGGGGCCGCGCTTGATCCAGCCGGTGACGTAGGTCGCCTGCAGGTAGCGGGCGGTGCCCTCGGCGGCGTCGTCCGCGACGACGCGTCCGGCCTCGTTGGGCACGGTGCCGGCCTGCTCGTCGAACGGCAGCTTGGCGATGTTCTGCGACAGGTAGCCCACGGCCCGGTACACGGCCTGGACCTCCCAGTCACGGAACTTGCCGGTGCCGCGGACGTTGCCGGTGCCGTCGAGCTCGGTGCGCTCGGTGCGCAGGCCCACGACCTTGCCGTCCTCGCCGAGGATCTCGGCGGGGGACTCGAAGAAGTGCAGGAACAGCTTGTGCGGGCGGTCGCCGACGTCGCGGATGGCCCAGTCCTGCAGGGTGTTGGCCACCATGTCGACCTGCTTGGAATTGCGGCGCGCCGCCTCCGAGCCCTCGTCGTAGTCGATGTCCTCGGGGTCGACGATGACCTCGATGGTGGGCGAGTGGTCGAGCTCACGCAGCTCGAGCGGGGTGAACTTGGCCTGGGCGGGACCGCGGCGGCCGAACACGTGCACCTCGACGGCCTTGTTGTTCTTCAGGCCCTCGTAGACGTTGGCGGGGATCTCCGTCGGCAGCAGCTCGTCGCCGGTCTTGGCCAGCACCCGGGCGATGTCGAGGGCGACGTTGCCGACGCCGAGCACGGCGACCTTCTCGGCCTCGAGCGGCCAGTCGCGGGGCACGTCCGGGTGGCCGTCGTACCAGGAGACGAAGTCGGCGGCGCCGTAGCTGCCGTCGAGTTCGATGCCGGGGATGTTCAGGGCGCGGTCGGCGTTGGCGCCGGTGGAGAAGATCACCGCGTCGTAGAAGCGGCGCAGGTCCTCGAGGGTGATGTCGGTGCCGTAGTCGAGGTTGCCGAGCAGCCGGACCTGGGGCTTGTCGAGCACCTTGTGCAGCGCGGTGATGATGCCCTTGATGCGCGGATGGTCCGGGGCCACGCCGTAACGGATGAGACCGAACGGGGCGGGCATCCGCTCGAACAGGTCGATGCTGACCTCGGTGTCGGACTTCATGAGCGCATCGGCGGCGTAGATACCGGCGGGGCCGGCACCGACGATCGCGACGCGAAGGGGACGAGTCTGATCGGTCATCAGGGGTCAACTACCTCTTCGGTGTGCGGACGGACGTGGTTCAGCTTAATTGAGGAAGGGAGCCGGCAGGGGTGGCTGCCATGGGCACGCGGGAGCGGCAGAAACTGCGCGACGAACCGGGCGTGACGAGAAATCGCTTCAGCGACAACACATGTGGGCGCTCACTCGACACAGGTCGACGGCGAGACGTCGAACGAGGTGCGTAGAGGCCATGGGCAATTCCTACCTCGAGAGGGTTTATTGGGGCAAATGCGCCCGCGGGGGGCCGTGCCCGCGCGGCCTAGGATCGCCCCATGGCAGCCGAACGCGCACCCGAACCCGACCCGGACGAAACGGACCGCAGCAGCGCGACGCCGTTCCTCGCGGCGCTCGCGATCATCGTGGTGCTCGTCGTCGGGGTGTTCGTCGCCCAGCTGGTGTCGCCGTCGGACAGCAGCACCTCCGGGACCGAGCTCGTCGTGCGAACGGTCGACGACTACGTCCGCGCGCACAACGCCGGCGACGCCCCCGCGCAGGACCGCTTGCGCTGCGACGGGCTCCCTGCCGACCGGGCCCCGCTGGCCGGCGTGGACGGCGAGGTGCAGCTCGAGGGCGTCGAGAACGTCGAGACGGACGGCGACCGGGGAACCGCCGACGTGCGCGCCCGGTTCGACGGGAACGAGCAGACCGCCACGTGGCAGTTCGTCCGGATCGACGACGTCTGGCGGGTCTGCACCTTCTGATCGGGGACCGGCGCCACCCGCCCGCCTGGTCGGCTCGCCGCGAACTGTGAAAAGCTGGTGCGGTGAGCTACGCAGGTGATATAACGCCGCAGCAAGCGTGGGAGCTGCTGCGCGAGAACCCGGACGCCGTGCTCGTCGATGTGCGTACCGACGCCGAATGGAAATACGTGGGGGTCCCCGAGACCTCCCCCATCGGGCGCCGCACCGTTTTCGTCGAGTGGGTGCGCTACCCGGACGGTGCCCGCAACGCGGGGTTCGTCGAGCAGCTGAAGGACGCCGGCGTGACCGGCGGGCCGGTCGTGTTCCTGTGTCGCTCGGGACAGCGGTCCATCGCGGCCGCGGAAGCGGCCACCGCGGCGGGCCTGGCCCCGTCGTACAACATCGTCGAAGGATTCGAAGGCGGCCTCGATGCCGAGAGGCATCGCGGAGCCGAGGGCTGGCGGGCCGCGGGCCTGCCGTGGAGGCAGTCGTGAGCGCAATTCCCAGGGGCGGCGCCTTCGAGCGGCCGCTGCCGGCATCGGTGCGTCCCGCCACGCTCGGCGTGCGCGGCGGCACCATGCGGTCCGGATTCGAGGAGACCTCCGAGGCGATCTACCTCAATTCCGGTTTCGTCTACGAATCGGCCGAGGCCGCGGAGCAGGCGTTCACGGGCGACGTGGACCACTTCGTCTACTCCCGGTACGGCAACCCGACCGTGAAGATGTTCGAGGAGCGGCTGCGGCTGCTCGAGGGCGCCGAGGGCTGCTACGCCACCGCCTCCGGCATGTCGGCGGTGTTCACCTCCCTCGCCGCGCTGCTCGGCAAGGGTGATCGCCTGGTCGCGGCCCGGAGCCTGTTCGGCTCCTGCTTCGTGGTGTGCAACGAGATCCTGCCCCGCTGGGGCGTGGAGACGGTGTTCGTCGACGGCGAGGACCTCGACCAGTGGGAACAGGCGCTGTCCGTGCCCACGACCGCGGTCTTCTTCGAGACGCCGTCGAACCCGATGCAGACCCTCGTCGACGTGCGCCGGGTCTCCGAGATGGCCCACGCCGCCGGTGCCAAGGTGGTGCTCGACAACGTCTTCGCCACGCCGCTGCTGCAGCGCAGCCTGGATCTCGGCGCCGACATCGTCGTGTACTCGGGCACCAAGCACATCGACGGCCAGGGCCGCGTGCTCGGCGGGGCGATCCTCGGCCCGCAGGACTACATCGACGGCCCGGTGCAGCAGCTCATCCGGCACACCGGCCCGGCGCTGAGCCCGTTCAACGCCCACACCCTGCTCAAGGGCCTCGAGACACTGCCGCTGCGGATCCGGCACTCGGTGGAGTCGGCCGGGCGGATCGCCCGCTTCCTCCAGGACCACGCCGCGATCAAGTGGGTCAAGTACCCGTTCCTCGAGTCGCACCCGCAGTACGACCTGGCGCGGTCCCAGATGAGCGGCGGCGGCACGGTCGTGACCTTCGAGCTGGACGCCCCGGAGGGCGAGGGCAAGAAGCGCGCGTTCGAACTGCTCGACGGGCTGCGCATCGTCGACATCTCCAACAACCTCGGCGACGCCAAGTCGCTGATCACCCACCCCGCGACGACGACGCACCGGGCGATGGGTCCGGAGGGCCGGGCGGCAATCGGCCTGTCCGACGGTGTGGTCCGGTTGTCGGTGGGGCTCGAGGATCCGGAGGACCTGCTCGAGGACTTCGAGCAGGCGCTGAAGTAGCTCGCTGCCACGTCGGGGGCGACAGCCACGTCGAGGCCGTACCGGCATCGCGGACTCTGATCCGCCCCCTGGGCCTGCCGAGTCGATGACACCGGCCGTACCGGACACCGAAGGAGAGCCGGCTCGGCGGTCGGGTGTGCTTCGGTAACGTACAAGTCGACCCGCAACTGCGTGTCGTTCGATCGGCTCTGCACAGCCGAACTGTGGGAGGTTCCCGTGGCTGGTGGTCTCGTCGCCCTGTTGGACGACGTCGCGGCACTGACAAAGGCGGCCGCGGCGTCCATCGACGATATCGGCGCCGCGGCCGGCAAGGCCGGGGTCAAGGCGGCCGGTGTCGTCGTCGACGACACCGCCGTCACCCCGCGCTATGTGCACGGGTTCACCCCCGATCGAGAACTGCCGATCATCCGCAAGATCGCGACCGGGTCGATCCGCAACAAGCTCCTGATCATCCTGCCGGTGGCGATGCTCCTGAGCCAGTTCCTGCCCCAGGCGCTGCCCTACCTGTTGATCGCCGGTGGTCTGTACCTGTGCTACGAGGGGGCCGAGAAGGTCTACGAAGCACTCACCGGTGGTCACCACGACGAGGACGCGACTGCGGGGCAGAGCGGGCCGGAGTTCGAGAAGTCGATGGTCAGCGGCGCGATCCGCACCGACCTCATCCTGTCGGCCGAGATCATGGTGATCTCCCTGGCGTCGGTCGAGGACGAACCGTTCCTCACCCGGCTGCTGGTGCTCGTCGTCGTCGCGATCCTCATCACCGCCCTGGTGTACGGCGCGGTCGCGCTGATCGTGAAGATGGACGACGTGGGCCTGTCGCTCGCCCGACGCCGATCGTCGTTCAGTCGACGATTCGGGCGGGGGCTCGTGGCCGCGATGCCGAAGGTGATGACGGTGCTCACCGTGGTCGGGATCGCCGCGATGCTGTGGGTCGGTGGCCACATCCTGCTCGTCAACGTCGGCGAGGCAGGATTCCATTGGCCGGCCGATCGCCTCCACGATCTCGAACACTGGTTCGGCGATCTCGTGCACGGCGGCTTCGGCGGTGTGCTGTCCTGGACTGCCGGGACCGTGGCGTCCGCACTCGTCGGGCTCGTCGTGGGCGCGATCATCGTCCTGATCGCGCACCTGATTCCGAAACGGAAGAAGCGCGGCGCGGCGCACTGACGATGTCGACGTCCTCCGATGGGGCACCGGGGTGGGGAACCGGTCGAAGACGGCGTCGGGCCGCCGTCCCCGGACCCGGCGTCCTGCGATACGCTGCGGTGACCCCGCTTGCCGGCGGGGTGCCGCAGCGTATCGGTGAAGTCCGGTGTAATCCGGCACTGTCCCGCAACTGTGAGGCCGGCAGCGCGCTGCCGGACGAGTCAGGTCGGCCGGCGCGGCGGTCACGTACTGGTCCTCGGACGAAGGACGGTGTCGTGCCGCAACGGTGATCCGTTGCAGCCGTGCTGTTTTCGTCCTCCGCCTCACGGAGGATGGCTGTGCCTGCCCCCACTGCGCCCGCCCGCCGGCTGTTCGCTACCGGACTCGCCGCGCTCGCCCTGCTCGCCGCCTCGTGCGGCTCGAGCGGCGGATCCGAGCCGGCCTCCGCGCCGTCCGGCGACGGCACCTTCCCGGTCACCGTGGGCTCCGGCGACGGCGCGATCACCCTCGACGCGGTCCCCGGATCGATCGTCTCCCTCAGCCCCACCGCCACCGAGATGCTCTACGCCGTCGGCGCCGGCGACCAGGTCGTCGCGGTCGACGACCAGTCCGATTTCCCCGCGGAGGCGCCCGTCACCGCCCTGTCCGGATACTCGCCGAACGTCGAGGCCGTGCTCGGCTACGAACCGGACCTCGTGGTCGCCATGGACGACGTCGGCGACCTCGTCTCCGGCCTCGAGGCGGCCGGCGTCCCCACACTGCTGCTGCCCGCCGCCACCACCCTCGACGAGGCGTACACGCAGATGGAGCAGCTCGGCGCCGCCACCGGGCACGTCGGCGACGCGGCCGAACTCGTCGCCTCGATGCGCAGCGACATCGACGAGGTCGTCGCCGGGCTGCCCCCGCGCCCGGCCCCGCTGACCTACTACCACGAGCTCGACGACACCTACTACAGCGTCACTGGCGGCACCTTCATCGGCGGCATCTACTCGATGCTCGGCCTGCGTTCGATCGGCGACGCCGCCGGAGCCGACGCCTACCCGCAGCTGTCCGCCGAGTACGTCCTCGACGCCGACCCCGACCTGATCTTCCTCGCCGACGGGCAGTGCTGCGGTGTCACCCCGGACACCGTGGCCGCCCGCGCCGGCTGGGGCGAGCTGACGGCCGTCCGGTCCGGCCAGGTCCACGTGCTCGACGAGGACGTCGCCAGCCGCTGGGGACCCCGGGTCGTGGACCTCGTGCGGCACCTCGGGACGATCGTGGCCGCCGCGCCCGCGTCCGAACCCGCCGCGCAGCCCACCCGGTGACCCGCGCCGCGCGCCACCCGGCCCTGGTGCTCGGCGCGGCAGCCCTCGTCCTGGTGGTCGCGCTGCACGTCGGGGTGCTCGTCGGCCCCGCCGGGCTCACCGTGCGCGGCGTGTTCCTCGAGCTGATCGACGCCCTGCCGTTCGTCGACGTCGACTCCGGACTGACGACGCGGCAGCAGGCCATCCTGTGGAACATCCGGATGCCGCGGGTGGCGCTCGGCGCGCTGGTCGGCGCGATGCTCGCCATCGCGGGTGCCACCTACCAGGGGGTGTTCCGCAACCCGCTGGCCGACCCCTACCTGCTCGGCGTGTCGAGCGGGGCGGGCCTGGGCGCCACCCTCGCGATCGCGCTCGGCGGGGCGCTCGGCGCCGCCGGGGTGCCGGTCGCCGCGTTCGCCGGCGGCCTGGTGGCCGTCGCCGCCACGTACGCGCTCGGGCGCAGCGTCGGCGGGATGCGTTCGGAGGTCGTCATCATCCTGGCCGGCGTCGCGGTCGCGGCGTTCGCCAATGCGGCGCAGACGTTCGTCCAGCAGCTCTACGACGACACCCTGCGGCAGGTGTACACGTGGCTGCTCGGCCGCCTCAGCACCGACGGCTGGTCCGACGTGGTCGTCGTGCTGCCGTACGTCGTGGTGTCCGCCGCGGTCATCCTGCTGCACCGCCGGATGCTCGACGTGATGGCGGTCGGCGACGTGGAGGCCGCGAGCCTCGGCGTGAGCCCGGCCCGGGTCCGGCTGGTCCTGGTGTGCGTGGCCACCCTCGGCACCGCCGCCGTGGTCGGCGCCAGCGGGCTCATCGGCTTCGTCGGAATCGTGGTGCCGCACGCGATCCGGCTGATCGTCGGCCCGGGGCACCGGCTGCTGCTGCCGCTGTCGCTGATGATCGGGGCCGCCTTCCTCGTCCTGGCGGACGTGCTGGCCCGGACCGTGATGTCCCCGGCCGAACTGCCCATCGGCGTGGTGACCGCGGCCGTCGGCGCCCCGTTCTTCCTCGTCGTGCTGCGCCGGCATCGGGGGGTGTCGTGAACGCCGTCGACTGCCGCGGCCTGAGCGTCGCCCGCGGCGGCAAGACCGTCCTGCACGGGGTGGACCTGCTTGTCGGACAGGGGGAGTGGGTCGCGCTCGTCGGGCCCAACGGCGGTGGGAAGACCACGCTGCTGCACGCGCTCGCGGGCCTGGTGCCCGCGACCGGCCGGATCCGCGTCGGCGGCCTGGACCCCGCCCACGCCGGACGCCGGGCGATGGCCCGGACGGTGGCGCTCATGCCGCAGCGGCCGGTGGTGCCCGAAGGCATGACCGTCGCCGACCTGATCCGGCTCGGCCGTACCCCGCACATGCCGCGGTTCGCGACCGAGTCGGCGCACGACCGCGAGGTGGTCGAGTCGGTGCTCGACCGCCTCGACCTGCGCGGGCTGGCTGCGCGGCCGGCGACCGAGCTGTCCGGCGGTGAGCTGCAACGGGTGGTGCTCGGGCGCGCACTCGCGCAGGAGCCGAAGGTGCTGCTGCTGGACGAGCCCACCAGCGCCCTCGACATCGGCCACCAGCAGCACGTGCTGGACCTGGTGGAGTCGATGCGCGCGGAGAACGGGCTCACCGTCCTCGCGGCCATGCACGACCTGACCTCGGCGGCGCTGTACGGCGGACGGCTGGTGCTGCTCGCCGACGGCCGCGTCGTCGCCGACGGCACGCCCCGGCAGGTGCTGACGGCCCGGCGGATCGCCGACGTGTACGGCGCGCGCGTCGAGGTGCTGGACCGACCCGGTTCCGGACCGGCCATCGTTCCGGTTCGCGGGAGCTGTTCCGGCCGAACCGAATCGGAGGGTTCGTGATGGAGGTCCTGCTGCTGGGCACGGGTGCGGCCGACGGCTGGCCGAACCCGTTCTGCACGTGCGCATCGTGCTCGGACGCGGCCGCCCGCGGCGAGATACGCGGGCAGACGGCGGCGCTGGTGGACGACGTCCTCATGCTCGACTGCGGGCCCGAGGCGCCGCGCGCGGCCCTGCGCCACGGCCGCACCCTCGCCGGGGTGCGGCACATCCTGCTCACCCATTCGCATCCCGACCATCTCGGCCCGCAGGCGCTGCTGTTCCGTGCTTGGGCGACAGTGGATTTCGAGATCGAGGTGATCGGACCCCCCGACACGCTGGACCAGTGCCGGGACTGGGTGGGTCCCACCGACGCGGTGCGGTTCGTGCCCGTCGCGGCCGGGGACGTGCTGACGGTGGGCGAGTATCGGGTGCGGGTCCTGCCCGCCGCCCACCGGGTCCTGAGAGAGGGAGACTCGGTGCTCTACGACGTGCAGGGCCCGGGCGGCGACCGGTTGCTGTGGGCGTGCGACACCGGCCCGCTGCCCGCGGACTGGTTCGAGCGGGTCGCCGGCGCGGGGTACGACGCGGTCTTCCTGGAGGAGACGTTCGGTGACCGCATCGATCTGGGGGACGCGCACCACACGCTGCCCGCGTTCGGCGAGACGGTGGGGGCGCTGCGCGCGTGCGGGGCGGTGACCGAGCGGACCGATGTGGTGGCCGTGCATCTGGGGCACCACAACCCGCCGGTCGCGCAGTTGCGGATCCGCCTGGCGGCCTGCGGGGCGCGACCGGGCGACGACGGTGAGGTGACGACGGTGGGACAAACGACCGGCAAAGCCGCTGCGACGCAGCGCACCCTGGTACTCGGCGGTGTCCGCTCCGGCAAGTCGCGGCACGCCGAGGAGTTGCTCGAATCGTTCCCGGCGGTGACGTACGTGGCGACCGGCGGCACGCGCGACGGCGACACGGAGTGGGCCGAGCGGGTGGCGCTGCACCGCGCCCGTCGGCCGCGGTCGTGGACGACGGTGGAGACCGACGACGTGGCATCCGTACTGCGCGGGTCGCGCGAGCCGTTGCTGATCGACTGCCTCGGGACCTGGCTCACCGCCCGCCTGGACCGTCACGACGTGTGGTCGGGCGGCGACGTCACCGCGGTCGAGGCGGACGTCGAGGAGTTGCTCGAGGCGTGGCGTTCGTGTGCCGCGCCGGTGGTGGCGGTCAGCAACGAGGTCGGCAGCGGCGTGGTGCCGCCGACGGCGTCGGGCCGGCTGTTCCGCGACCTGCTCGGGCGGCTCAACGCGCGCGTGGCCGCCGAGTCGGAGGCGGTGACCTTGGTCGTGGCGGGTATTCCGATGCGGTTGCGCTAGAGCATCGAACTTCGTTCTGTGCAAGTCGGATTCCCGGTCACACATAAACCTCCGATCGCACACGATTGTGTGCAGATGTGATCTGGAACACAGCCGTAACTGTTTAGTGACCCTTCGCATCGGGCGTGTTATCGTTCCGAAACGAACTGGGGTCCGAGCGGGGGTGTCGGTCCACAGTGCCCTTCGGGGCAGCACGCCAACGACACCTGAATCCGCCTGTGCGAGAAACCGACCGGTATCTCGCCCGACCTGACCAGAAGGCACATCCGAATCGACCGCGGCGGCCGCCCGCGGCCGTGATCAGCCGTGCCCGGGGGCGCCCGGGTAACCGCACACCTGAGTAGGGGAATGAATTGAGCATCAAGCACACGTCCGGCCTCCGCCGCGGCGCACGCATCGGTGGTGTCGCAGCTGCTGCTGCGATCGCCCTGGGCTTCCTGTCCGCGGGTGCGGCTAACGCCGACACCTTCGTGCCGCTGCCCGACGGCGAGATCGTCGCCGCGAACGGCAATGCCATGATCAAGCGCACCGCGGAGAGCGCCCTCATCTCGCCCTCCTTGGCTGCTAACGGCGCTGGTCGCGTGGCGTGGGTGTCCGGAACGATCGAGGTCGACGTCAAGGGCCTTCCCGCCGATCTCAAGGCCGGCCCGACCAATGGCGGCATCGCCACCGGTGATCCCACCGGTACGCAGGGCACCAACGGCACCTCGACGAACGAGGTTCCGCACCTGACGACCGGATACATCATTGGTTGCCAGATGGACATCACGGGCCTGAAGGGCAATCTCGGTGCCGGATTCGACATGGGCCCCTCGTCGGGTGGCGGAAGCCTCAGCGGCTCGATCAGTGTTCCGATCTCTGCAGGTCAGGTGAAGTTCGCGCGCATCGACGGCAAGGACATCCTCAAGGACGGCAAGTACAGCTACCGGTACCAGGACGCCCAGATCGAGGTTCAGGGCTGCGGTGGCTACGCACAGGCCCGCGCGTACACGGTCCTCGAGGTCACCGGAGCCAACTACTCCAAGACCACCCTGTACGGCCAGCCGTTCAGCATCGGCTGATCGCCACCGCCCTTCCCTCCGGCTTTTCGCTCCCGCGAACATCGAACCCTCGAGAGAGAGAACATGAAGACCAGCATCGCCAACGGCCTGCGCCGTGGTCTGAAGGCGGCCGGCATCGGCGCCACCGTCGCCGTCGCCATCGGATTCGCTTCTGCCGGTGCGGCAAACGCCGACACCTTCGTCCCGCTGCCGGACGGCAGCATCACCGAGACGCTGAACGGCACCACGGTGACCGTCAGCCGCGTCGGTGAGACCGCGAATATCTCCCCGTCGATGGGCGCGACGGCGCTGCACCGCAACGTGTGGGTCTCGGGCACCGCCAAGGTCGAGATCAGCGGCCAGGGTGCCGAGAAGGCCACCACCAAGTTCCAGCCGGGCTACATCGTCGCCTGCCAGATCAACCTGGGTGGCACCGCTGGCGGCGGCGCCGGCGTCAAGGCCGGCTACGCGGGTGAGAGCGCCTCGATCACCCCGTCGATCAACGGTAACGGCACGGTCACGCTCGGCCCGGGCCAGGCCCAGGACTTCAAGATCCTCGACCGCACCATCGCGAACGCCTTCGACGAAGAGCAGCATGTTCCGTTCAACGTCGTGAAGGGCCCGAACGGCAGCGTCACGTGGACCGATTCGACCCTCGCCGTGTCCGGTTGCGCCGGCTACGCGCAGGCTCGCAACTACATCAAGGTCACCGTCGACACCGGGACCAATGTCCAGCAGGTCACCCTCTGGGGCCAGCCCTTCAGCATCGGCTGAGCGAGGCGCCTTCAGAGGTGAGCAGCCCCGCCGACGAGAACCTCATCCTCTCGTCGGCGGGGCGTCGTCGCTGCCCGGTCCGGTGGGGGCCGGGCAGTGGCGTCATGGATGAACGGTGACGGGGAGGTTGTTGCGGCATCGCCCGAGTGGCATGCGCGACAACCTCCCCTTCGGCGTCGAAACCGCCCGCTCGATGCCGCTCAGAACGGATTCGCGGTGCGCCCCACCAGTTCCGCGATCGATTCGATGACGCGGGTGGGCCGGTAGGGGAACATCTCCACGGACTCCCGGGTGGAGATGCCGGTGAGGACCAGCAGTGTCTGCAGGCCCGCCTCGAGGCCGCAGACGATATCGGTGTCCATGCGGTCGCCGATCATGAGTGTGTGCTCCGAGTGCGCGCCGATCGCGCGCAGGGCGGACCGCATCATCAGGGCATTCGGCTTGCCCACGAAGTACGGTTCGCGGCCCGTCGCGCGGGTGATCAGGGCCGCGACGGCCCCGGTGGCGGGGAGCGAGCCCTCCCGCGACGGCCCGGTCGGATCCGGATTGGTCGCGATGAACCGGGCACCCCGCTCGACGAGCCGGATCGCCGTGGTGATCGCCTCGAACGAGTACGTGCGGGTTTCCCCCAGGACGACGTAGTCCGGATCGCTGTCGGTGAGGACGTAGCCGATGTCGTGCAGGGCCGTGGTCAGCCCCGACTCGCCCACCACGTAGGCGCTGCCACCGGGGCGCTGATTCGCCAGGAACGTCGCCGTCGCCAGCGCCGACGTCCAGATCGACTTCTCCGGGACGTCGAGCCCGGTGCGCAGCAGCCGGGCCCGCAGATCCCGCGGAGTGCGGATCGAGTTGTTGGTGAGCACCATGAACGGTGTGCCGTTCTCGCGCAGCTCGGTCAGGAACGCGTCGGCGCCGGGAATCAGGTGTTCCTCGTGGACCAGGACGCCGTCCATGTCCATCAGGTAGTTCCAGACCGGCGCGGGTGTGGGTTCGTCGCTCACCGTTCGAGTGTGTCACCGACCGCTCAGGCCAGCAGCCGGTACAAGCCGATCAACCCGACCACGACGATGACGGCACGCAGCGCCGTGGGCGAGAGCCGGCGGCCGTACCGGGAGCCGAGGGCGCCGCCGATCAGCGAGCCCACGGCGATCAGCGCCGCCACCGTCCAGTCGATCCGGTCGAACGCGACCAGCGTGTAGGCGGTGGCGGCCACGACGTTCACCAGCAGCGAGAGCAGATTCTTCGCGGCGTTCTGCCGCTGGATGTGATCGTGCAGCAGCGCGCCGAACAGGCCCATCAGCAGGATGCCCTGCGCGGCCGTGAAGTAGCCGCCGTACACGCCCACTGCGAAGGTGCCGACGATCAGCGCCGTCATCCGGGCGGGGCCGATCTGCTCCTCCGGGCCGCCGGAGCGGCGCAGCACCCACTGCTGCAGCTTCGGCTGGAACACGACGAGGAGCAGCGCCAGCACGAGCAGGACGGGCACGATCGTCTCGAAGGCCGACTCGGGCAGGTTCAGCAGCAGCCACGATCCGAGGACCGCGCCGGAGACCGACGCGGGGATCTGCCACCGTAGCCGGGGCCACTGTCCGCGCAGCTCCCGCCGGTACCCCCACGTGCTCGACACCCCACCCGCGACGAGCCCGACCGCGTTGGACATCGTGGCGGTCACCGGCGGCAGGCCGAAGGCGACGAGGGTCGGGAAGGTGATGAGGGTCCCGGAACCGACCAGCGCGTTGATCGCGCCGGCGCCCAGCCCGGCCAGGGCGACGAGGAACAGTTCGAGCGGTGTCACCGAGCCGACCTTACGGTAGGCGCCGCCGTGGCCTGTCGTCGCCACCCCGGAGCGTCGGGTGCCACCGAATATGCTGTCTCGACAAGGCTTTCGCGTGGATCGACGGCGGACGGCACCGGCCGCCGCGGGTGCCGGTGTCCCGCCGTCGTGGCCCGCCGGTGCACCGTCCCAATTCCGGACACTCCCCGTCCGCGGGAGCCGCCCACCCCTCCCGCCGGTTCGGGGGCCGAACGGCCCCGTTCCGGCGACGCGCGCTCGAATCCGCAGGTCGAGGGGCGTCCGGGGGCGGGAGATGAGCCACGTCATAGCGGGTGTCCGAAAGTGGCACACTTCACATCCTCGGGTCCGGACGCATGCTCTTCCTCATTCGAACCGCATCACCGCAACCCGAAACGGGGGACACCCGATGGACAGACTCATCAACATCGACAACGGTGGCACGCTCACCGACATCTGCGCCTGGGACGGCCACGAATTCAGCTTCACCAAGACCCTCACCACACCGTTCGATCTGTCGCAGTGCCTGTTCGACGGATTGACGAAGGTGTCGAAGGAGATCTACGGAGCCGAGGACCTGCCTGCACTGCTGCACTCGACGGCGCACATCCGTTACTCGACCACGCAGGGGACGAACGCGCTCGTCGAGCGCAAGGGCCCCCGCATCGGCATCATCACCGACTCGGCCGCCCTTGTCGACGAGCTGCGCCGCACCCCCGAGCAGCAGGCGCTGTTCGACGACCTCGTCGGGGCCCGGGTGGCCGTCGTCGACGCCGAGGCCGCGGACCTCGAGGGGGAGCTGGTCGCCCGGGTCAACCGTCTCACCACCGACGGTGCCGCCCGCATCGTCGTCGCCGTCGGGGACACCGACGACGGACGCGAGCGGAAGCTGCGCGGCATCCTGCTGCGCAAGTTCCCGCGCCACCTGCTCGGCTCGGTTCCGTTCCTGTACTCGTGGGACTTCACCACCGACCGCACGCCGGCCCGGCGGGTCTGGTCGGCCGTGATCAACACGTTCCTGCACCCGACGATGGAACGGTTCCTCTACAACGCCGAGCACCGGCTGCGCGACCACCGCGTCAAGAACCCGCTGCTGATCTATCGCAACGACGGCGCCTCCTCGCGCGTCGCGAAGTCCGTGGCCCTCAAGACGTACTCGTCCGGCCCGCGCGGCGGCCTCGAAGGCACCCGGGCGCTCGCCGAGATCTACGGCCTCAAGCACGTTCTCATGATCGACGTCGGCGGCACCACGACGGACATCGGCACGGTGGCCGGGCGGGAGATCCTCACCGACCGCCGCGGCTCGATCGCCGGCATCCCGATCTCCTTCCCGATGTCGAACGTCGAGTCGGCCGGCATCGGCGGCAGCTCCATCATCACCGTCACCGACGGGGCGATCACCGTCGGACCGGAAAGCGTCGGTGCGGCACCCGGACCGGCCTGCTTCGGCTTCGGCGGCACGTCCGCCACCATCACCGACGTCAACCTCCTCCTCGGCGTCCTAGACCCCACCACCTACCTCGACGGCGACTTCACCCTCGACGCGGACCGGGCCCGCGCCGTCGTCACCGCCACGGTGGCCGAACCTCTCGGCCTCACCCTCGACGAGGCGCTGCTCGCGATGGAGCAGGCGTACTTCACCGCGATGGGCAACGCCGTCGCGCCCGCGGTGTCGGAGGCCGACGAGACCACCATCGCCGCGTTCGGCGGCGCCGGCCCGATGAGTGCGTGTGGCGCGGCGCGGGTCGCGGGCGTACGCAGCGTGCTCGTCCCCAAGCTCGCGGCGGTGTTCTCCGCCTTCGGGATCGGGTTCTCCGACATCGGGCAGAGCTACGAGGCCGACGTCGCGGACACGGCGGAGGCGACGCTCGCCGCGGCCGTGGCCGACCTGCTGGCCAAGGCAGAACGGGACATGTTCCAGGAGGGGCACGCCCTCACCGACTGCGAACTCTCCTGGACCCTGACCACCGAGGATGCGCACGGGGCCACGGTCGACGAGGCGTCGTACGAACCCGGCGAGTGCGTCGAGCTCCTGCCCGGCGCGTCCACCGCGCTGACCCTGGTGGCCACCCGCCGGATGAACCGGATCGAGCTCCCGCACGGCTCCTTCGCCGAGGCCCGCGATCCCCGGGCGGCCGGGGAGCGCACCGTGCTCGGAGCCGGCGGCCGACGGGCGGTGCCGGTGTTCGCGCTGGCCGACCAGGAGCCCGGCGCCACCGCCGAGGGCCCGGCCATCGTCGAAGGCCCCTTCTTCACCGCCCGCGTGCAGGAGGGCTGGAAGTTCGACGTCACCGCCGGCGGCGACCTGCTGCTCACCGACACCCACTGACCGACAGAGCCCGAAGCCTGTTCGACCGCAGGCTCGTTCGAAGGATGCACGACATGCAGATCCCCATGACCGAATACCTGGTCATCGACCTCGACAGCGAACTGTGGGTGTGCCGGGTGTGCCGGCACGAACTCGGCAGCGCCCGCGGCAATTACAAGGAAGGCACCCTGGTCTACGACCGCGACCCGCGCGAGATCCACCAGCCGATCATCGATCCCGACCGCTACGAGTTCACCTTCTCGCCGGACCCGGCCTACTGCCGCATCCTCGAGTACTACTGCCCCGGCTGCGGCACCCAGATCGAGACCGAGTACATCCCGCCGGGACACCCCCCGACCGTCGACATGGAATGGGACGTCGACGCCTTGCGCGCCCAGTGGCTCGAACGCGGCACCGATCCCGGACAGGTCGTCACGTACGGCCCCGGCCAGGACGCCGAGGGCGAGTTCGAAGGCCGGCGCCACAACCACCACTAGTCACCGCGACCCGCAAGGAACCTCGTCACCATGAAACGAATCTCCGTCGACATCGGCGGCACCTTCACCGACTGCTTCTTCGCCTGGGACGACAAGTACGTCGAGGCCAAGGCCCTCACCACCCACCACAACCTGGCGCAGGGATTCAACGAGGCACTCGACCTCGCCTGCCGCCGAGCCGAACTGGACCGGGACGACGTCCTGTCCCAGGTGGATTCGGTCCGCTACGCGACCACGCTCGGCACCAACGCCCTCATCGAGCGCAAGGGCCCGCGCGTCGGTGCCATCGTCACCCACGGCTTCGAGGACACCATCCCGCTCTCCCGCGGCCGCGGATACGGCGAGGGACTCGATCCGTCGATGCAGCAGAACCTGCCGGCCGCGGAGCGGCCCGAACCGCTGGTCCACCGGAGCCTGATCCGGTCGGTCCAGGAGCGGGTCAACTCCGCCGGCGAGATCGTCGTCCCGCTCGTCGAGCAGAACGTGCGCACGATGGTGCGTGAACTCGTCGACGCCGGTGCGCAGGCGCTCGTGGTGTCGCTGGTGAACGCCACCGAGAATCCCACCCACGAGCTACGGATCATGGAGATCATCCAGGAGGAGTACCCGGAGCATCAGCTCGGCGCGATCCCGGTGCTGCTCGGCCACCAGGTCTCCGGGCGCAAGGGCGAGTACGTCCGCGCGACGTCCACCATCGTCGACGGCTTCCTGCACGGCATCATGTTCCACGCCATGAGCCAGCTCGCGAACAACCTGCGCGACTCGGGCTACGACAAGCCGATGCTCATCATCCACAACTCCGGCGGCATGGCCCAGATGAACTCGACCGATGCCCTGCAGACCATCCACTCGGGTCCCGTCGCGGGTGTCAGTGCCGCCGAGCATCTGTCGGAGTCCTCGGGGATCGGCAACATCATCACCACCGACATGGGCGGCACGTCCTTCGACATCGGACTGGTACCCGCGGGCGGCGTGAAGCACTACGACTTCCAGCCCACGATCGACCGCTGGCTGGTCTCGGTCCCGATGATCCACCTCGAAACCCTCGGCGCCGGTGGTGGTTCCATCGCAAGCTACGACCGGATCCACCACTCGGTCCGGCTCGGGCCCGAGTCCGCCGGCTCGGACCCCGGTCCGGCCTGCTACGACCGCGGCGGGCTGCGCCCCACGGTGACCGACGCCGACCTGCTGCTCGGCTACCTCGATCCGGACAACTACGCCAACGGCTTCATCAAGCTCAACCGCAAGCGGGCGGTGTTCGCCGTCGAGGAACAGCTGTGCGACGAGCTCGACCTCGACGTCATCGACGTCGCCAAGGTCATCAAGCGGTCCGTCGACGAGCAGATGGCGATCGGCATCGCCAAGGAGTTGCGGGTGCGCGGCTATCTGCCGGAGGACTTCACCATGCTCGCGTACGGCGGCAACGGCCCGCTGCACGCGTGCGGGATCGCCGACCAGGCCGGCATCCGCAAGATCCTCGCCCCGCCGTTCTCCTCGGTGTTCTCCGCCTGCGGCGCCGGCAACATGAAGCAGCTGCACATCCACGAGCGCGGCGTCCACGTGGTGCTCTACAACGCCACCACCCGCGGGCTCTACGACAGCTACGACGAATTCAACGACATCGTCGCCGCGCTCGAGGCCCGGGGCGCGGAGGATCTGCGACGCCAGGGTGTCGGCGACGGGGCGATCGAGCACCGCCTCGAGATGGACCTGCGCTACGGCAACCAGCTCGTGACGACGGCAGTGGCCTTCGACATCAACCGGATTCACGGCGTCGGTGACGTGCTCCACCTGATCCGTACGTTCTCCGACATCTACTCCAAGCGCTACGGCGAGGGGTCGGCCGCACCCGAGGCCGGCATCCGCGTCCAGACCATCAGGGTCGCGTCCTACGTCAACGGTGAGACCGTCGAGTTCGATTCCCTGCACCACGACGGGGAGCGGACGCTGCCGACGCCGGTCGGGCACCGCGACGTCCATTTCGTCGCGCATCCCCGGGCGATCACCACCGCGATCTACGACGCCGACGCGCTGAGTCACCACCACGTGATTCCCGGTCCGGCGATCGTCACCACCGAGAACACGACCTACCTCGTCGAGCCGGGCTGGCGCCTCGAACCCTCACCGCAGGGCGCCGTCTGGTTCCTCAAGGACTAGCGCAGAAACACAGGAGACACAGCCATGACCGCACTTCACGACGACCTCACAGCCGCTGCGGAGCAGCGCCTTGCAACCGCTTCGCTGAACGAGCAGGAGCAGCAGTGGGTCGACGACTTCATGGACGAGACGACGCTGTTCCTCGGGCCGGACCGGGAGATCATGCGTTCGCACCACATCACCTCCCGCAGCGAGTTCGAGCAGGAATGCCTCGCCGACGGGGTCGACCCCCTCCAGGTGGACCGCATCCGCAAGCGCCTCGCGGGCGCCCTCGACGAGGGCTTCGAGATGTGCGAGGCGATGGGCGCGGCACCGGGCGCCAAGTGGGGCGACCTCACCACGGCCATCTACACGGCGGCCGGGGACGTCACCTACCTGTCCTGCCACGGCGTGATCGCCTTCTCTGCGATCCTGCACCACCCCATCCGGTACATCATGAAGTACTGGAAGGACGAGCCGACCGTCGGAATCCACCCCGGCGACGGGTTCATCCACAACGACGCCCGCTTCGGCAACGTCCACAACACCGACCAGTCGATGATCATGCCGATCATCCGGGACGACCGCATCATCGCCTGGGTGGCCGCCACGATCCACGAGGGCGAGAACGGCGCCTGCGAACCGGGCGGCATGCCCTCCGGCTCGGAGACCCCGTTCGACGACGGCCTGCGGATGAGCCCGTTCAAGATCGTCGAGCGCGGCGAGCTGCGCCGCGACCTGCTCACCTTCCTGCAGCACTCGGTCCGCGACCCGAAGCTCCAGCTGGCCGACCTGAAGGTGAAGATCGGTGCGGTCCAGCGCATCCAGGAACGCGTCGACAAGATCATCGACGAGGTCGGCGTGGAGACGTTCGTCGCGGCGCTGCGGATCACCGTCGAGGACGTCGAGGCCGAGGTGCGCCGGCGCATCCGGGAACTGCCCGACGGCACGGTCCGGTTCAACCAGTTCATGGACTCCACCCTCAAGGAGAACATCCTCATCAAGCTCGCCTGCTCCATCACGGTCCGGGGCGACAAGATGACCATCGACCTGCGGGGCAGCGGACCGGAGATCCTGAACCGGGCCATCAACTCGCCGCTGTGCTCGGTCAAGTCGATGATGATGCAGGCCATCCTCGCGTTCTGGTGGCCGGACCTGCCGCGCTGCACCTCCGCGATGAGCCCGATCGAGATCATCTCCGACGAGCACACGTGGTCCGACGCCGGCTACGACGCCCCCATGGGCCAGTCGCTGCAGGCCTCCTTCCGCGGCTTCTCGGCGCTCCAGAATCCCTGGGCCAAGCTGCAGTTCTCCAACCCGGAGAAGTTCTCCAACGTCATCGCGCCCTGGTTCAACCAGATCAACACCTTCCTGTGGGGCGGGGTCACCCAGCACGGCGACCAGGTCGGCAACCTGTGCGCCGACCTGAACGGCATGGGCGGCGGCGCCAAGGCGTTCCGGGACGGCGAGGACGCGGTCTCCCCGCTCTTCTGCGCGATGGCCGACACGGCCGAGCAGGAGGTCATGGAGGAGGAGGTGCCCTTCATGCAGCTGGTGAGCAAGCGGATCGTCCGCGACAACCAGGGCTTCGGCAAGTACCGCGGCGGCATGGGCTACGAGATGATCGTGGCGGCCGAGGGCACCCCGCTGTGGGGCTTCATGACGGTGACCTCCGGTGCCAAGTTCTCCTCCATCAGCGGACAGTTCGGCGGGTACGGCTGCAACACCTACCCGCTCGCGACGGTCAAGGGCGTCAACGTCTACGACGAGCTGCGCCGCAACCCGGAACGGTTCGACCTGTCCATCGAGAAGGTGATGAACGAACAGCCCTTCGAGGGCGCCGAGTACAGCACCAGCCACATGGGTCTGCAGTTCGACGTCGCCAAGGACGGTGAGCTGTACATGATTTCGCAGGGCACGGGCGGAGGGTACGGAGATCCGCTCGAACGCGCCCCGGAGGACGTGGTCGCGGATCTCGAGATCGACCGGATCTCCGCGAAGGTGGCGCACGACATCTACGGCGTCGTGTATGCGCCGGACACGTTCGTCGTGGACGTCGACGCCACGGAGACGCTACGCGCGTCGATGCGGCGCGACCGGCTCTCCCGCGGTGTGCCCTACGGCGAGTTCGTCGAGAAGTTCGTGACGCCCGAACCTCCGCAGGACCTGCTGTACTACGGATCCTGGGGCGACACCGAGGAACTGACCGCCACACACTTCACCGTGCACGGCGCCGAGCGGGTCACCACGACGATCGACAAGATGCCGATCATCATGATGCCCGACCGGCGGGAGCTGAAGATCGCCGAGCTCACGGCCCGGGTGAAGGAACTCGAGTCCAAGCACGGCGAGATCGTCCACCGCAAGTCCTGAAACCGGTCCGGCCGGAGCCGGTTCCGGCCGGCTCCGGCCACCGGATCCACCCAAGCCGGGTGCCCGCACGTGTGCTCCCCTCACCGTGCGGGCACCCACTCCCTGGAGTCAGAAACATGACCATCTCGTTTCCCGCCGTACTCGACGCGCCGGTCTCCGGGCGCCGGGTCCCGCTCGTCGTCGACCATCTCGACTACAGCCGCCGGGTCCTGCTCCGCGGCAACCCGGTGCCCTGGGAGGATCCCACCGCGCTGTCGAACTTCCTCAACCAGGCCCACGGGCTGCTGCGACCGGACGTCACGCTGCTCGATCTCGGCGAGTACTACCGCCTCGCGGCGGACGACCCGCGCCTGCGCGAGGCGATGGCCGCACGGTCCCGGACCGGGTACGCGTTGCGGGCACTGCTGGCGGACGCCGCGACCGCCCGCGCCGTGGCGACGCTCGCCGCCACCGTGGCCGGCACGACGCGGCTGCCGCTGGTGCTGCAGATCCCCTCGCCGCGGGCCTGGCTGGCGGCGACCCACCCCGGAGACGTCGCGGATCTGGACGCGGACCGCGTCGAGGCCGCGGCGATGTACGTCGCGGACTGGCTGCGCGGCTTCGCCGAGGTGCCGGTCTCGGCGGTCCTGCTCGACGAGCGGATCGCGCCCGGCGCCGACGCCGCCGCGCTACCGCCGGTCGATCCGCAGTCGTACGTGCCGGTGACGAACGTGGCCGCGCACTACCGGTGGGAGATCGGACTGCGCGGCGAGGACACCGTCTCGGTCGGCGCGCACGAGGGTGACGTCCTCGGCTCCGGTTACTGGCTCGCCGACGACGCTGCCGTACCGGACGCCCGCGGAGCGTTCCGGCTCGCGCACCTGCCGGCGGATGCGGTCCCGGAGACGGTGCTCGCCCGGCTGGCCCGGCTCGACGGCCACGGTGCCTGAACGTGGACGACCTGCACACCGGTGCCGCGGGGAGCGGCACCGGCCCAGGGGCGGACGCTACCCTGGAGGCGTGACGTGCATCACGAGAGTGCCGGGGCGAGGCGCCCGATGAAGAGCGCGGACCGACGGCTGCGGGTGGCGGTCGCCCGGGCCGGATTCCTCGACTCCGGCGAACCGGACGATTCGCTGGTCTCCTCTGTCGTGTCCGCGTCGTGGCGGCGCTCCGCCGCGGCGGGCGTGCGACCGTCCGGTGGGGAGGTCCGGTTCGCGGGCGAGGTGGACCGGACCTCTCGGCTGGTCCAGTGCTCGCTGCCGGTCCTGGACCGCCTCGCGGAGGAGACCGTCGACGTCCCGGTGAGCATCGCCCTGACCGACGCCAAGGCACAGGTGCTGATGCGCCTCGACGGGGCCCGCGCCATCGGACGGTTGCTCGACCATGTCTCCCTCGCGCCGGGATTCGACTACTGCGAGGGGCAGATCGGCACCAACGGCGTCGGCACCGTGCTGGAATCCGGGCGCCCGGTGCAGATCGAGGGCGCCGAGCACTTCCACGAACGGTTCCAGCCGTTCGCCTGCTCCGGGGCGCCGATCCGGGACCCGTTCAGCGGACGCGTCGCCGGCGTCATCGACATCAGCTGCCTCACCGAGCATTCCTCGCCGCTGCTCACGACCGTCGTGCGGACCGCGGCGGCGGAGATCGAACAGAATCTGTTCCGGGACCGGAGCGCCCGCCAGCACGCGCTGTTCGACGCGTTCGTGCGGGCCGACGCTCGCGGCGGCACGGCCCTCATGGCAATCGGGAGCGCGATGTCGCTCGCGAATCCGCTCGCCCACACTCTCCTCGCGCCGGAGGACCAACGCCGTGTCGGTGAACACGTCGACTACGTCATCGGGCACCGCGCGCGCATCGACGAACTGGTCGAGCTGGGCACCGGCCTGTCCGTCCGGGTTCGCGCGACCCGGATCCTGGCGGGCGAGGACACCGCCGGATACCTCGTCGAGGTCTCCGAGGCGGCCGCGGCCGCGGCACCGCTTCCGTCCGTTCCGAACCGGGTCCGCGAGCACCGGCTGCACTCCGGGCGGGTCGGTCTGGCCGCTGCCGGCACCGATCGTCTCCGCTCGAGCGGTTCCTCCGCTCTGTGGATGCGCGCCTGCAACGAGATCGAGGAGGCCCTGTCCGCCGGGGCGAAGTTGCTCCTCACCGGCGAACCGGGCACGGGGAAGGCGTCTCTCGCGTCGGAGATCTTCCACTCCCTGTACGCCGGGGGCCGGAGCATCCTCGTGGACGGGAGCGAGACCGACCTGTCCGGGCTCACGGTGTCCTCCACCAACCCCACCCTGTACGTGCTGCGCAACATCCAGGCCATGCCCGCCCCACTCACGACGACCTTGGCCGAGACCCTGGCGGAACCCGTCCCCGAGCACATCTTCGTCGTGGCCACCATGGAGGAATCCGAGGAGCCGCCGTCCGAGACCCTGGCACCGCTGCTGGCGGCGCTCGACCGGACCGTGCACGTTCCTGCGCTGCGGCACCGCACCGACGACATCGCCGGGGTCGTGGCGCAGGTGCTCCGCAAGATCAGCGGATCGCAGAGCCGAGCGGTCGCTCCCGACGCCATGCGGGTGCTGGCGCGCTATCCGTGGCCGCGCAACATCCACGAGGTCGAGGCGGCACTGCGGAGCGCCGTCGCACAACGGCCTGCGGGCGCCATCACCGTCGAGGACCTGCCCGAATGGTGCCGGCACGGTCCGCGCAGGCAACTCAACGCGGTCGAGTCCGCCGAACGGGATCTCATCGCCAAGATCCTGCGGGAAACCGGAGGCAACCGTGTGCACGCTGCGCGCGCGCTGGGAATCTCGCGGTCGTCGCTGTACCGGAAGCTGACTCTGTTCGGATTCACCGGCGAGTAGTCACCTACGGGCGATCGTCGCGCCGCGCCGGTTGCCGCGACGAGGATCCCTGTCCGGATCTGGGACAGTTCGCGACCGCTCCTCCCGCCGAAGATGGAGATAGCACATCTCGTCGACTGCGTGAAGGAGGTAACGAGAGTCGTGAACACCACAGACGAGCCGTTCTTCAGCTGGAACACGAGGCGAATGGTCCTGCGCACCAACGGATGTCCGTTCCACGATCAGTCGGGGATCGACTCGGGCGGTCCCGAGCTCGTATCGGACGTGCCGCTGACGGTCGGAACCCGGAGAGGGCGTCTGCTCACCGTCGTGGACGACGACGAAGAGCACGTGGCGCTGGTGGTGGGCGACGTGCAGCAGCGGCATGATGTGCCGGTTCGCTGGGTGGTCGCGGAGGGCCTGCTGATCGAGGGGAGCCGCAGCCGGCTCGACGCGGAGATCCTGTTGCCCGTGTCGGAGGCCCCCGCAATTCCGGTACCGAATGTGCGGCGCCTCGCGGACCATCGGAGCCGGTACAGCGGGGCGGTGCATGCCCTCCTCGTGCATTCCGGTGCCGTGTCCGTCACCGTCGAATTCGGCCCGGCGTCGCTCCGGGCTGCGTCCCAGCTGGACCGCTCCGCGTGAACCGCCCGATCGACCCTCGGACGGGCCGATCGCGAACCACGTGCATTTCGGGCGCCGGAGGGCTTTGATGTCGGTATGAACGGCAGGACCGGCCCCGACCCGGTACGCGTGGCGGTCGGTGCCGCCGCGACCGTGGGCGACGGGATTCGTCGCATGCTCCTGTTCGGTGTCGACGCGGCACGTCGTCTACCGGGTGTGGACCCCGCGCTCGTCGCGCTCGAGGCGCGCGGCGCCGAGACCCTGCGCGCCGGGGACGAGATCGCGGACCGGTTGCTGCGCGCTGTGGTGCGCCGGGTGGTGAGCGCCGCGCTGGACGAGGTCGACATCACCGCCGTCGTGCGGGACCACGTCGACCTCGATGCCGTCGCCGAGGGCGTCGACGTCGAGCGGATCGTCGGTCGGGTGGACCTGGACGCGATCGCGGCGCGCGTCGACATCGCACCGATCCTGGACCGCGTGGACATCGACGCGGTGGCGGAACGGGTGGACGTGGGCGCGATCATCGATCGGGTGGACCTGGATGCGGTTGCGGCGACGATCGACGTGGGCGCGATCATCGATCGGGTCGACCTGGACGCCGTCGCCGCGACGATCGACGTGGGCGCGATCATCGATCGGGTCGACCTGGACGCCGTCGCCGCGACGATCGACGTGGACGCGATCATCGGGCGAGTCGACCTCATCGGCCTGGCGAACGCGGTGATCGAAGGCGTCGACCTGCCGACCATCATCCGCGAATCGACCGGGTCCATGTCCACCGAGGCGATGCGCGGCGTGCGCAGCCAGGGTATGCACGCCGACGATGCGGTATCCGGGTTCGTCGGCCGGTTGTTCGGGCGCGCCGAGATCCCGGAAGAACCGGCATGAGCAACCGGGAACCATCCCACCGACCCGCCGGAATCGTCACGAGGGGCATCGCCGCAGCCATCGACCTCGGCGTGGTCCTGACCGTGATGGGCGGGATCTATCTCGCCGTGGTACTCGTGCGGTTGCTGTTCTCGCCGCAGGAGTTCTCCTTCCCCGACGCCCACGTTCTGCTGTCCGTCGGTGTGTTCGTCGGTGTCGCGTCGCTGTACCTGACGGTGTCCTGGGCCACCACCGGTCGCACGGTCGGCGCGGTGGTGATGGGGCTGCGGATGGTGAGCCGCAACGGCGACCTCGTCGGATGGGTCCGGGCGGGGCTGCGCGCCGGGCTGTGCGTGATGTTCGGGTTCGGGCTGCTGTGGGTGGCGGTGGATCGCCGCCGCCGGTCCCTGCAGGACATCCTGTTGCGCACCAGCGTCGTCTACGACTGGAAACCCGACCTGCATCTGGCCGAGGCCGAGAGGTGACGTCGCGTCCGTCACAGGTGTCTGGGCATACTCGAACCCGGCCGGATTCGTAGACGGGTAGGAGTTCGTGGTGTCGCAGGGTCTGAAGTTGGGGTACAAGGCGTCGGCGGAGCAGTTCGGGCCGCGGGAGCTGGTGGAGCTGGCGGTGCTGGCGGAGGAACACGGGATGGATTCGGCGACGGTGTCGGATCATTTCCAGCCGTGGCGGCACAACGGGGGGCATGCGCCGTTCTCGTTGGCGTGGATGACCGCGGTCGGTGAGCGTACCTCGCGGCTGCAGTTGGGGACCTCGGTGCTGACCCCGACGTTCCGGTACAACCCGGCGGTGATCGCGCAGGCGTTCGCGACGATGGGGTGCCTGTATCCGGGGCGGGTCATGCTCGGGGTCGGCACCGGGGAGGCGCTCAACGAGATCGCCACCGGGTATGCGGGGGTGTGGCCGGAGTTCAAGGAGCGGTTCGCGCGGTTGCGGGAGTCGGTGGCCCTGATGCGCGAGCTGTGGACCGGGGAGCGGGTCGACTTCGACGGGGAGTACTACACCACGAAGGGGGCGTCGATCTACGACGTGCCCGAGGGCGGGATCCCGGTGTACATCGCGGCGGGGGGTCCGGTGGTGGCGCGGTATGCGGGCCGGGCGGGGGACGGGTTCATCTGCACCTCGGGTAAGGGGATGGAGCTCTACACCGGGAAGTTGTTGCCGGCGGTGGCCGAGGGTGCGGGCAAGGCCGGGCGGGACGCCGGGGCGATCGACAAGATGATCGAGATCAAGATCTCCTACGACACCGATCCGGAGCGGGCGCTGGAGAACACCCGGTTCTGGGCGCCGTTGTCGCTGACGGCGGAGCAGAAGCACAGCATCGACGATCCGATGCAGATGGAGGCGGCGGCCGATGCGCTGCCGATCGAACAGGTGGCCAAGCGGTGGATCGTGGCGTCGGATCCGGACGAGGCGGTGGAGAAGGTCGCGGCGTATGTCGACGCGGGGCTGAACCATCTGGTGTTCCACGCGCCGGGGCACGATCAGCGGCGCTTCCTCGACCTGTTCGAGCGCGACCTCGCGCCGCGCCTGCGCGCGCTGGCCTGACGCGGCTGCGCCGCCGGTGCGTCCTTTGGGCTGTTCCAGCCGCCCGAAGGACACACCGGCGACGACGTCGCCTGTAGGTCAGGCGGTCCCGCCGCGCAGCGTCTCGGACGGGCTGGCGCCGAACTTGCGCCGGTACGCGGCGGCGAACCGCCCGGTGTGCATGATGCCCCAGCGGACGGTGATATCGGATACCGTTGCACTGGAATCGCTTCGGGACAGATCGGTGTGCACCCGCTCGAGCCGGACGTCGGCGAGATACTCCATCGGCGTCATGCCGACGCACTCGCGGAAGCCCTGCTGGATGCGGCGGACGCTGACGCCGACGAGCTCGGCCATCTCCGCGGCGGTCCACGGGCGCGCCGGATCCTGCTGGACCGCGTCCATCACCCGTTTGACGATCCGTGGCCGCACCCCGGTCGGGCCGTCACCGTCGTCCGGTGCGGCGGCGAGCACGAGCGCGGTCGTGACGGCGCGGCAAAGTTGTTCGGCCACCTGGCCGCTGCGCAGCAGGACGTTGTCCCGCAGCGACTCGTCGGCGACCGCTCGGACGAGGCGCAGCCAGTCGGCCCCCGCTCCCGCCCGCAGATCCAGCTGCGCGGGCAGCTGCCTACCCGGACGGGGGAGCAGGCGGTCCATCTCGCGCTGCATGTAGTCGCGGTCGACCTTGAACCCGATGATCTCGCACGAACTGCTCCACCGGGTGATGACGGTGGGGGTGTCGGGTGGGCAGACCGTCGCCAGCCCGGGAGCCGACACGACCTCGTCGCGGCCGACGGCGGTGACCAGATGCCCGGTCAGGGGGATGTTGATGCCGTACGCGCCGGGATGCTCGGAACGGATCGACACGTCCACGCCGAAGCCGATCCGCGCCAGCCGCGCGGCGCCGAGCTGGGTCGATTCCAGCGACGTGCGGGCGGCGGGCCCGCGGCTGAGGAGCGTCAGCTGGTGCGGGAAGTACGCCTGGGACACCACGTCGTGCACTTCGTCCCAGTCCGTGAAGCCGCGGCTTTCCGGTGCTCGCATTCGCCCTTCCAACCCTCCCAACTGGTGCCGTGCCGGTATGTGGGCAGCTCCCCACGCTAGCACCGTACTGTGACGACGGTCACGTGCCGCCCGGATGATCCGGTGCGTTCCGAGCCCGCTTCGCAATGCGGATCGCGCCTTCGCAATGCGGATCGACGGAGTGTGATCCGGGTCATACTTTGGTTCTCGTTCCGGATCGACCTGCGATCGCACATCGTGCAGAAAGGCGGTCTCCTCATGGACCAGCGAGCACTTCGCAACATCTTCGGTCAGTTCGCCAGCGGGGTCACTGTGGTCACGTGCGCCAACGCCGAGGGCGCCCGGCACGGGGCCACGGTCACGGCCTTCACCGCCATCTCGCTGGAGCCGAGGTTGTGCCAGGTGACGCTGACGCGGACGTCGAAGGCGTGTGGCTACCTCGACGACGCGCCGTTCGCCGTGAACATCCTGGCGGCCGACCAGCTCTCCACCGCACTGCATTTCGCCGGCAGACCGCAGGCCGTCGCGCCGACATGGGACGACACCGGAATCGCACCCGCCCTCCTCGGCAACGCGGCCACCCTGATCTGCCGCCCGTGGGCCGAATACGACGGCGGTGACCACGTCATCTTCGTCGGCGAGATCGTCGACGCCTCCGTCGACGCCGAGAAGGACCCGCTCCTGTTCTTCCGCAGCACCTTCCACGACCTCGGGGACCGGTCCGGCTCGACCGCGTGGAACGGGTGCCTCGACGATCCGCACAGCGGATGGTTCGACGCCACCACCACATTCACCCCACTGCCCTCGCAGCTCGCCCGCACTGCCTCCTGACCCCGCTCCCACCTCTTTCGAAGGGAAGACCATGACCACCACCGAAGCAGCCCCCGCTACCGGCACCGTCGACCGGTCGAAGGTGAACGTCGCCGCGGACCACCCGGCCAATCAGCAGCAGACCTTCGCCTCGCGGCCGATGACCGGCGACGAGTACATCGCGTCGATCGACGACGGTCGCGAAATCTACCTGCACGGCGAGCGCGTCAAGGACTTCACCAACCATCCGGCGTTCCGCAACTCCATCCGCATGACGGCGCGCCTCTACGACGCGCTGCACACCGGCGAGCACGTCGGCACCCTCACCGCCCCGACCGACACCGGCAACGGCGGGGTGACCATGCCGTTCTTCCGCACCCCGAAGTCCGCCGACGACCTGCGAGCCGACCGCGACGCCATCGCCACCTGGGCGCGGATGACCTACGGCTGGATGGGCCGGTCCCCCGACTACAAGGCCTCCTTCCTCGGCACCCTCGGCGCCAACGACGAGTTCTACTCGCCGTTCCAGGACAACGCCAAGCGCTGGTACCGCGAGTCGCAGGAGAAGGTCCTGTACTGGAACCACGCGATCATCAACCCGCCGGTGGACCGGTCGCTGCCGCCGGACGAGGTGGGCGACGTGTTCATGAAGGTGGAGAAGGAGGCCGACGCGGGCCTGATCGTCTCCGGCGCCAAGGTCGTCGCCACCGGCTCGGCGATCACCAACTACAACTTCATCGCCCACTACGGCCTGCCGATCAAGAAGAAGGAATTCGCCCTGATCTGCACGGTGCCGATGGACGCGCCCGGCATCAAGCTGATCTCGCGGGCCTCCTACAGCCAGAACGCCAACGTCGTCGGATCCCCGTTCGACTACCCGCTGTCCTCGCGCATGGACGAGAACGACGCGATCTTCATCTTCGACAAGGTGCTCGTGCCGTGGGAGAACGTGTTCATGTACGGGGACGTGGAGAAGATCAACAACTTCCTCGGCGGCTCGGGCTTCCTCCAGCGCTTCACGCTGCAGGGTTGCACGCGCCTTGCGGTCAAGCTCGACTTCATCGCGGGCCTGCTGATGAAGGCCCTCGACGCGACCGGCGCCGGCGGTTTCCGCGGGGTGCAGACCCGTGTCGGGGAGGTCATCGGCTGGCGCAACCTGTTCTGGTCGCTCACCGACGCGATGGTCAACAACCCGGAACCGTGGATCGGCGACACCGTCATCCCGAAGCTCGAGTACGGCCTGACCTACCGGATGTTCGCGATGCAGGGCTACCCGCGCATCAAGGAGATCATCGAGCAGGACGTCGCCTCGGGCCTGATCTACCTGCCCTCGTCGGCGGCGGACTTCAAGAATCCCGAGGTGCGCCCCTACCTGGACAAGTACGTCCGCGGCTCCGACGGCATCACCGCCGTGGACCGGGTCAAGGTCATGAAGGCCCTGTGGGACTCGATCGGCTCCGAGTTCGGCGGCCGCCACGAACTGTACGAGCGGAACTACGCCGGCAACCACGAGAACGTCAAGGCCGAGCTGCTGTTCGCCGCAGAAGGCCGTGGGGACGTGTCCGCCATGAAGGGCCTGGCCGAGCAGTTCATGAGCGAGTACGACCTCGACGGCTGGACCGTGCCCGACCTCGTCGGCAACGACGACGTGTCCCATTTCCGCCGTGCCTGACCACTTCCCGGGAGACACCATGACCATCACCGAAAACCCCACCGCTGCCGCATCCGGCAACGCCGCCACCGACAAGTTCAAGGGCGAACGCTGCACCGCCGACACCTCACCGGAGCGTCTGTCCGCCATCGCGACCGAAGCCCTCGCGGGATTCGGCGCGCTGATCCGGAAACATGCCGTCACCTACGACGAGTACCGCGTGCTCAAGCAGTGGCTCATCGACGTGGGCGAGGGCGGCGAGTGGCCGCTGCTGCTGGACGTGTTCGTCGAGCACGAGATCGAGGACGTCAACTCCCGGAGGTTCCGCGGCACCAAGGGCAGCATCGAGGGGCCGTACTACGTTCCGGGCGCACCGGAACTACCGGCGCGGTGCACACTCCCGATGCGCGACGAGGATCGCGTCCACCCCCCGCTGGTCCTGCGCGGACAGGTCACCGACCTCGACGGCCGGGGCCTCGGCGGGGCCCGGATCGAGATCTGGCACGCCGACGACGAAGGCTACTACTCCCAGTTCGCCCCGCACCTTCCGCAATGGAATCTGCGCGGCACCGTCGTCGCCGACGCCGAGGGCCGCTACGACATCACCACCATCGAGCCGGCTCCGTATCAGATCCCCACCGACGGGCCCACCGGACAGTTCATCGAGGCAGCCGGATGGCACCCGTGGCGCCCGGCGCACCTGCACCTGCGGGTGACCGCACCCGGCAGGCAGCCGATCATCACCCAGCTGTACTTCGCCGGTGGTGAGTGGCTCGACGACGACGTCGCGACCGCGACGAAACCGGAACTTGTCCTCGAACCACAGGTCGACGACGCCGGCCGCAAGGTGGCCACGTACGACTTCGCGCTCGACCCGCTCGCGGACTGACGCGGCTGCGCCGCCGGTGCGTCTTTTGGGTTGCTCCCACCGCCCAAAGGACGCACCGGCGCAGCGTTAGGGTGTGAGCCATGAGCGCCGCCGCCGAGTCCGTGTCGAGTATCTACATCGCTGCGCCGGAGGGCGACACCGGCAAGTCCACCGTCGCGCTCGGCCTGCTCCAGGCGCTGTGTGCCTCCGCCGCCCGGGTCGGCGTCTTCCGCCCCATCGCCCGCTCCGACGGCGACACCGACTACATCCTCGAACTGCTCCTCGAGCGCATCACCGTCGACCTCGAATACGACGAGTGCGTCGGCGCCACCTACGACGACGTGCATGCCGATCCCGAGGCCGCCCTCAGCGAGATCGTCGTCAAGTACCACGCCGTCGCGGACCGGTGCGACGCCGTCGTCATCGTCGGCAGCGACTACACCGAGATCGCCAACCCCAGCGAGCTCGGCTACAACGCGCGCATCGCCGCGAATCTCGACGCGCCCGTTCTGCTCGTGTTGCGCGGCTCCCGGCGCACCCCCGACGAGGTGGCGCAACTGACCAGCGTGTGCACGGCCGAACTCGCCGCCCAGCACGCCCACCTGACCGGAATCGTCGTCAACCGCTGTCCCTCCGACCGGCTCGACGAGATCGCCGCGGCCGTCGGGGACCGGGGTGTGCCGCTGTGGACGCTGCCGGAGGTGCCGATCCTCGTCGCGCCGACCATGGGCGAACTGCTGACCGCGATCGACGGCGAACTCTACAGCGGCGATCCCGAGCTGCTGCACCGCGAGGCGCTGCGCGTCATGGTCGGCGGCATGACCGCCGAACACATCCTCGAACGCATCACCGAGGGGGTCGTGGTGATCGCCCCCGCCGACCGCTCCGACGTGCTCCTCGCCCTTGTGAATGCCAATGCCGCCGAAGGATTTCCGTCGCTGGCCGGCATCATCATGAACGGTGGGCTCCTGCCGCACCCGGCGATGGCGCAACTCGTCGCCGGACTCAGGCCCAGCCTGCCGATCCTGACGACCACCCTGGGGACGTTCGACACCGCGTCGGCCGCCGACCGGACGCGCGGCCGCATGGCGCTCGGCGCGCACCGCAAGATCGACACCGCCGTCGCGCTGATGGAACAGCACGTGGACACGGATCGGTTGCTGAGCCGCCTCGACGTGCCCCGGCCGTCCGTCACGACCCCGCAGATGTTCGAGTACCAGCTCATCGACTGGGCCCGCCGCCAGCGCCGGCACATCGTGCTGCCCGAAGGCGACGACGACCGGATCCTGCGCGCGGCGGGCCGCGTCCTGCAACGCAAGATCGCCGACCTGACGATCCTCGGCGACGAGACGCAGGTGCGGCGCCGGGCGGCCGAACTCGGGGTGGACCTGAGTGCGGCGACCGTGCTGGATCCCAGGTCGTCCGAACACGCCGAGCCGTTCGCCGAGGAGTATGCCCGGCTGCGTGCCCACAAGGGGATGACGATCGAACGCGCCCGCGAGATCATGAGCGACATTTCGTACTTCGGCACGATGATGGTGCACCTCGGCGTCGCCGACGGCATGGTCTCCGGTGCCGCGCACACCACCGCGCACACCATCCGGCCGTCCTTCGAGATCATCAAGACCGAACCCGGCGTGTCCACGGTGTCGAGCATCTTCCTCATGTGCCTGTCGGACCGGGTGCTCGCCTACGGTGACTGCGCGGTGGTGCCCGATCCCACCAGCGATCAGCTCGCCGACATCGCGATCTCCTCCGCCGCCACCGCCGCCCGCTTCGGCATCGAACCGCGCGTCGCGATGCTGTCCTACTCGACCGGCGAGTCCGGTTCGGGCGTCGACGTCGACAAGGTCCGCGCCGCCACCGCCCTGGTGCGCGAGCGCCGGCCGGACCTGCCGGTGGAGGGACCGATCCAGTACGACGCCGCGATCGAACCGTCGGTGGCCAGCGCCAAGCTTCCCGACTCGGAGGTCGCCGGCCGGGCGACCGTGTTCATCTTCCCGGACCTCAACACCGGCAACAACACCTACAAGGCCGTGCAGCGCAGCGCCGGAGCCGTGGCCGTCGGTCCGGTCCTGCAGGGCCTGCGCAAGCCCGTCAACGACCTGTCGCGTGGGGCGCTGATCCAGGACATCGTGAACACGGTGGCGATCACCGCCATCCAGGCGCAGGAGGCCGGCGAATGAGCTCCCAGACGGACGGCACCGTGCTGGTGCTCAACTCCGGCTCGTCGTCGATCAAGTTCCAGCTCGTCCACCCCGAGACCGGAGACTCGGTGGCGCACGGGCTCATCGAGCGGATCGGTGAGCCCGAGGGCAGGGTCGTGTTCCACCACACCACCGGCACCGAGGAACACGTCGGTCCCATCGAGAACCACCGCGCCGGACTGCGGATCGTCCTCGACTGGGTGGAGGCGCTGGGCCGCCCCCTGCGCGAGGCCGGCATCATCGCCGTCGGCCATCGCCTCGTACACGGCGGCGAGGTGTTCCACGAGCCGACCCTCGTCGACGACGACGTGGTGCGCACCGTGAAGGAACTGGCCGTTCTTGCGCCGCTGCACAATCCGGCGAACGTCATCGGCATGGAGGTCGCGCGGGAGGAGCTGCCCGGCATTCCGCACGTCGGGGTGTTCGACACCGCGTTCTTCCACGCCCTGCCCGCCGCGGCCGCCACCTACGCGATCGACCGGGACGTCGCCCGGGCGCACGGCATCCGGCGGTACGGCTTCCACGGGACGTCGCACCAATACGTGTCCGAGCGCGCCGCCCGGTTCCTCGGACGTGAACTGTCGGAACTGAACCAGATCGTGCTGCACCTCGGCAACGGTGCGTCGGCCTCCGCGATCGCCGGCGGCCGGCCCGTCGACACGTCCATGGGGTTGACCCCGCTCGAAGGACTCGTCATGGGAACCCGGTGCGGCGACATCGATCCCGGCGTGCTGCTGCACCTGAACCGCAGCGCCGGGATGGACGTCGATTCCATCGACGATCTGCTCAACCGGCGCTCCGGGCTCAAGGGCCTCTCAGGGGTCAACGACTTCCGCGCCCTGCTGCGGCTCGTCGCCGAGGGCTCCGAGGACGCGAAGCTCGCCTACGACGTCTACGTGCACCGCCTGCGCAAGTACCTCGGCGCGTATCTCGTCGAACTGGGCGGCGTCGACGTCGTCGTGTTCACCGGCGGGGTGGGAGAGAACAACGTCGACGTCCGCCGGGACGCCCTCGCCGGCCTCGAGCGTCTCGGCATCGCCGTCGACGAGACCCGCAACGCCGCCTCCGCACGCGGCGAGCGGCGCATCTCGGCGGACACGTCGCAGGTGGAGATCCTCGTGATCCCGACCAACGAGGAGCTCGCCATCGCGCGCGCGGCCGCGGCGCTGGTGTAGGCCGAAGGGGGCGAGGGCGCGACATCGTACAGGTGCCACTCCCGAAGGCCGCCCCCTCGAGGTGGTACCTGTGGACAGCTCCGAGTTGTCCACAGAGTGGCGTGAGCGGGCTTTCCCGGCCGCGGCGCGACCAGCATGCTGCGCGCATGACTTTCTCCGGTCGACCCTTCCTCGGCACGGAAGCTGTGGCTTCGGGCCGGGTCACTGCTCACGATCTGCGCTGCCGGTTCGATCGCATCCATCGCAATGTGTACGTATCGAAGGGCACCGTGCTCGACGCGGTCGGCCGTGCGCACGCGGCGTGGCTGTGGTCGGGACGGAAAGGCGTACTTGCCGGCATGTCGGCCGCGGCGGTGCACGGCACCAGATGGATCGACGACGAAGTGCCCCCAGAGTTGGCGTTCGGTGCTCATGTGCGGGCGCCCAAGGCAATCCTCGTGCGGAAGGCCGACCTGGCCGCACACGAGGTGTGCACGATCGGCGGCTTGATTGTCACGACCCCGGCACGCACCGCGTTCGATCTCGGTCGCGCGCTCGGCTTCGACCACGCCGTGGAAACCCTGGACGCCCTGTGCAACGCCACGGGGTTGCCGGTGACGGACGTATTCGACGTGGCGGCAAGGCGCGGAGCCGCCAGGGGCGTGGCACAGCTCCGGCGCGTGCTGGCCGTCGTCGACGGTGGAGCCGAGTCTCCACCCGAAACGCGAACTCGCCTCCTGCTCGTTCGACACGGGCTGCCTGCGCCCGAAACGCAGCTGATCATCCGAGACGGCTCCGGACGATTCCTGGCGAGAGCGGACATGGGATGGGGACGGTGGAAGGTGATCGTCGAATACGACGGTGAGCACCACTGGACCGACCGGCGGCAGCGAGCGCGGGACATCGATCGATATGCGGTCCTCGAGGAGAACGGTTGGAGAGTTGTGCGGGTGGGCGCCGTGCTCCTCAGGGAACGGCCGCACATCGTTGTCGAACGTGTCCGCCGAGCTTTGGACGCGGCTGGTGCCCGTTGGTGACGCGCGAAGGGGCGGTTGTCGGGAGTGCTACTCGCCCGATGTCTTCATAACGACCCCTTCAACGTTCGGCGCGGAGACGGGCTACAGGATGCTGCGGGGGCGGATGGCGTTGGCCAGGTCGACGAGGGTGTAGCGGTGGGTGCGGGCGGGGGCGTTGCGGGCGAGGGCGCGCAGGCCGGACTCGGTGCCGGCGCGAAGTCCCTTCTCGGTGAAGGGGACGTCGAGGATCGGGTCGAGTTCGCGGCGGGCGGAGTGGCCGGCGCGCACCCAGTCGAGTGCCGTCGACAACACTAGGGTGCGCATCTGCAGGAACCGGCTCTCGTCGGGCGACAACGTCCCCACCCGGCGCGCGGCCTCGCGCAGGTCGGCTTCCTCGAGTTCGTCGATCGGCCTGTCGTGCAACAGGATCAGCACCGTGGTCATGCGGGCGACGGCGTGGTGCCGGGAACTCGCGGGTACCTGGTCGAGCGCCGCGATCGCACCGGCCCGGTCGCCGCGGCGGGTGAGCTGCCGGGCGAGGCCGAACGCCGCGCTGACCACGTTGTGGTCGGTGCGCCACACGGTGCGGTAGTAGTTCTCGCAGAATCGGCGCCAGGCCTCGGGATCGTCGCTCTCCCAGTGCTGCAGGATGAGTTCCGCGGTTGCGGCGAGCGCCAGCTTGGGTGCGGTCTCGCCGGGCATCGCCGCGAGTACCTTCTCGAATCTGCCGAAGGAGGACTCGAATTCGCCGTTGACGAGTTCGGCCAGTCCGGCATACCAGTCGATGCGCCAGTCCGCGCCGAGGTCGCGTTCGAGCTTGCGCAGGATCTCCGCGGCGCGGGTGCCGTGGCCCAGGTCGAGATGGGCGCGCACCTCCGCGAGGGTGATCTCGCGGGAGAACGAGACGTCCGCGGTGCCGACGACGCGTTCGAGCCCGTTGTCGCGCGCGTGCCGCAGCGAGTCGAGGGTCTGCTGGGGCTCGCTGTGCACCGCGGCGGCGAGCAGCGCGGCGCTCGGATCGTTGGGGTCGAGCAGCGGCACCGGCAGCGCCGCCGCCACGTCGCGGGCCGAGAGGTTCTCGTCCCGCGCGACGCCGTCGACGATCGAATCCGTGCGTCCGACGGCCTCGTCCGTCCCGAACGTCGTCCGCTGGCGGCTGAAGACCGACGACAGGCCGGGATGCTCCTCGCCGGTCTGCTGCGACAGGATCTCCCGCAGGACCCCCGTCAGCTGGCTCGCCATCTCGTCGGCCGACCGGAACCGCTGCTGCGGATCGGCGTCGGTCGCCCGCAGCAGCAGCCGGTGGTACGACTCGTACTCCGCCAGCAGCGGTGCCTTCTCGGGGGTGGGCAGGCCGTCGGCCAGGCGGCCCTGCTGCCACGGCATGTCGAGGGTGAGCACGGCCAGGGTCCGGCCGACGGTGTAGATGTCGGTGGCGACGGTCGGGCCCGTGCGCACGATCTCCGGCGCCTGGTAGCCGGGCGTGCCGTACAGGTAGCCGTAGTCCTCGACGCCGGTGACGGCCCCGAGGTCGATGAGCTTGAGCTGCTCCTCGGTGACCATGATGTTCTCGGGCTTGAGGTCGTTGTAGACGAGTCCGATCGAGTGCAGGTAGCTCAGCGCCGGCATGATCTCGAGGACGTACGCGATGGCCTGTTCGACGGGCATCCGGGCCGGCTCGGGACAGCTGTCGAGCACCTCGCGCAGCGAATGCCCGCCCACGTATTCCATGACGATGTAGCCCATCGGGGTGCCGTCCGGGCGCGGGTGCTCGATGAAGTTGAAGATCTTCACGATGCTCGGGTGCGTCACCTCGGCGAGGAACTGCTTCTCGGCGACGGCGACGGCCTGCGCCTCGGCGTCGCCCGAGTGCAGCAGGCCCTTGAGCACGACCCACCGGTCGCTGACGTTCCGGTCGACGGCGAGGTAGATCCAGCCCAGCCCGCCGTGCGCGAGGCAGCCCTGCACCTCGTACTGCCCGCCGACGATGGCGCCGGGCGGCAGCATCGGGACGAACTCGAACGGGGTGCCGCACGAGGGACAGCGCCCGGAGGTGGGGCCCGGTCCGTTCGGCGTGCTGCGGCCGACCGGCTTGCCGCACTTCCAGCAGAACCGCTTGCCCTCGGCCACGTGCGGATCCGGGAGCACCACGGAGGCCGGGTCGACGGGTGCGGGGACCGGGATGTCGACGAGCCCGGCGAGGCGCCGCCGCGAGGGCACGCGCGGCCGGGACCGCCGCGACGACCGCTGCGACGGGACGCTGCCCCGGGAGGGGGCGCTGCGCTGGGCGGCGGGTGCGGTTTCCGGCGGGGCGCTGCGCTGCGTCGCGGGTCCCGTCTCCGGCGCGGCGCTGCGCTCGGTGGCGGGCCCGCCGTCCGGCGGGGCGCTGCGCTGCGTCGCCGCGCCCGGGTCGTGTTCGGTGTCGGACATGCGGCCTCTCAGTCCACGTACGTCGGGGTCGGCGGCGCCGGGGCGGGTCCGAGGACGAGGAGCCAGCGGTTGTAGAGCTGCGTCCACGTCCCGTCGCGACGGATCCGCTCGAGGGTGCCGTTGACGAACCGCACCAGGTCCTCGCGGCCCTTGGCGATGCCGATGCCGTACGGCTCGCTGCCGATCGACGTCCCGACCAGCTCGAGGTACGGATCCTGCGAGGCGAGGCCGGCGAGGATCGTGTCGTCGGTGCTCACCGCGTCCACCTGACGCTGCTGCAGCACCACGAGGCAGTCCGCCCACGTCGGGACGGTGAGGATCGCCGCGGACGGCTGCAGCCGCCGGAGGCGGTCGAGCGACGTGGTTCCCTGCACGACACACACCCGCCGGCCCGCCAGGTCGGCGACGTCGCGGACGTCGGACCCCTTGACCACCAGGACGCGCTGCTGGGCCCGGAAGTAGACGGTGGAGAAGTCGACCCGTTCGCGGCGGGCACACGTGATCGTCATCGTCTTGGCGACGATGTCGACGGTGGAGTCCTGCAGGGCCTGCTCGCGGTCCGCGGAACTGAGGATCCGGAAGTCGAGCAGGTCCGGGCTGCCGAGCAGGTCCCGCGCGATCTCCCGCGCGACGTCCACGTCGAATCCGGTGATCCGGCCGGTCGCCGGATCCCGGAAGCTCATCAGGTTGCTGCCGGTGTCGAGCCCGACGACGAGCCGGCCGCGCGCCCGGATCGCGTCGAGGGTCGGTCCGGTCGTCGCGCCGTCGGGACGCAGGCCGGCGGTGGGGTCGCCGCAGTCCGGTTCCGGGGGGACGGGCGCCGCACTGGGCGCGACGGTGGCGCGTTCCGGCAGGGGCGGCTCGGTGTAGGACGGGTCCGGGTCGGCGAGGATCTCCGGCGGTGAGGTCGCGCAGCCGCCCGTGAATGCGGCGACGGCGACGACCGTCGCGGCGACGAGACGACGCACGTTCACCGGTACTCCCGCAGGCGCGGCCACAGCCCGACGACGATGCCGAGCAGCGCCAGCCCCGTCAACGCCGTCGTGGCGGGGGCGAGCGCGGACAGGGTCTGCGCGGCGCGGTCCTCGTTGCCGCGCAGTTCGGCGCGGGCGAGGTCGATGCCGCGTTCGAGGGCGCGGTCGAGGGTGGCGAACTGGGCGACGGCCTCGTCGGGGCCGGGACCGGTCGCGAGGATCGCGGCGGCCGGGAAGTCCCCGCGGTCGAGCGCGGCCTGCATGCGGTTGTGCGACGCCAGCCATGCGGTGCGTGCCTCGGCGGCACGCACGGCGGGATCGGTGACGATCTCCACCTCCTCGCCGGACGCATACCCGGCGAGCAGCTCGCCGAGCCGGGACATGCTCTGGTCGAACGTCGCGTCGTACTCGCCGGTGGCGTCGCGGCGCACGAGCTGCAGGGTCTCCGCGGTGCGTGCCTGCTGCGCGAGGATGCGGCTGTCGGTGAACACCCCGAGCGGTTCGGCCCCGTGCACGATCGCCCGCTCGGTCGCGCTCGACGAGATCAGTCCGGCCACGAGCAGCCAGCACAGCAGGATTCCCGTCGCCGCGATCGACAGCAGCAGACCGGGATTGAGGGTGCGACGGCTGATCCGGGAGATGATGACGTGCACCGCGGTGAGCGCGACGACCGTCACCAGCAGCAGACCGATCGACGTCCACGGTGGCTGCACCGACGCGCGCTGCGTCGACGAGACCGCCGAGACGCTCTGCGTGTACAGCTCCTGCGCCATCGGCAGCAGCGCCGACTGCATCAGGTTCGACGCCTCGCCGAGATAGGCGGCACCCACCGGGTTGCCGACGCGGTTGTTCGCCCGCGCCGTCTCGACCAGGCCCGTGTACACGGTGAGGCGTTCGGCGATGCCGGACAGCAGCCGGGTGCCCGCACGGTCGCCGGTGGGAATCCCGCCGGCGGCGGCGACGAGCTGGGCGGACGCCTCGCCGACGGCCTGGGCGTAGCGGTCGCGGACCTCCTTCGGCTCGATGCCGCCGGAGATGAAGCCGGTGGCGGCCGCCGCGTCCGCGACCGACAGCGCGCTGTAGAGGTTCTGTGCGGCATCGGCGAGCGGTTCGGTGGTGGCGAGCAACCGATCGTGGGTGGCCTTGCGGCCGGTGACGGTCTGGCCCGCCGCGACCCCGGAGACGAGGAGGAGCACGGCGAGCAGCACACCGAGGGTGACGAGCTTGGCGGGGGTGGAGCGCAGCAGGTCGCGCACCTCGTCGGAGGGGCCGGCGTGGGCGGTCGCGGCGGCCGGCACGTCGTTACGCTGGAGGCGACTCCCCACCGCACCGAGCGTGGGGGTCACGCGCACGTCCACGAGAGCACCCCTTCCGATGTGGCACTGTGTGTGGCGAGCATATAAGCAGTAACGGGATGTTGTTGCCGTCCGAGGACGGTGGACGCCCGGCTCGCGGTCGGCGGCCGGGCGGCAGGGAGGCGGACGCGATGCGAGGTGACGGGGACGGCTGGGCCGTGGGACCCGACGGTGATCGCCGGTGGGGCAGATTCGGCGCGGCCGGATTGCTGCTGCGCGCGCCGCTGCCCGACGGCACGCCGGCCGTGTTGCTGCAGCACCGCGCGGCGTGGAGCCATCAGGGCGGCACGTGGGCGCTGCCCGGCGGCGCCCGCGACAGCGACGAGAGTCCCGTCGCCGCGGCCGTGCGGGAAGCGAACGAGGAGACCGGGATCGACCCGGCGGCGCTGAGCGTGCGCACCGAGCGGGTCACCTCCGGGGTGGCCGGGGGGTGGACGTACACGACGGTCGTCGCGGACACCCCGAGCCCGATGGAGACGACCCTCAACGGGGAGAGCACCGAACTGCGCTGGGTGCCGGAGGCCGACGTCGAGACCATGCCGCTGCACACCGGGTTCGCGGCGGCCTGGCCGGACCTGCGGACCCGTGCGGTGCGGATGCTGCTCGACACCGCCAACGTCCTCGGGTCGCGGCCGACAGGCTGGTGGCGTGACCGCCCGGGCGCCACCGCACGACTGCTCGCGGAGCTGGCGGAGGCGTTGCCCCGCACCGTCGAGCTGCCCGACGGGTGCTTCGGCTGGGTGAGCCGCATCGAAGCGGTCCTCGAGGGGCAGGCCCGCGCGGCGGTGATCCACGACGACCGGACCCCGGTGCACACCGCCGTCGGCAGCGGGGACGACGAGCTGGCCTCCCTGGCGACGGGCACGTCGGCCGTGCTGGACCAGGTGCTCACCGTGGTGGTGACGGCCGACCGGGGACTGCGCGCCCGGCTGCCCGGGGACGTGCCGACCCTGTCGCCGTCGACGGTCCTGGGCTGGCTCTAGCGGACTGCCGGCCGGCGGGCCGGCTCCAGCGGACTGCCGGCCGGCGGGCCGGCTCCAGCGGACTGCCGGACGGCGGGCCGGCTCCAGCGGACGGTCAGCCGGGCAGCGCGGCTTTCAGCGCCGCCGCCGCGGCCCGCGGATTCGGTGCCGCGGTGATGGCCCGGACCACCGCGATGCGGGTGGCGCCGGCGGCGAGCACCTCGGGCAGCCGCTCGGCGTCGATGCCGCCGATCGCGAACCACGGCCGCTGCGGCTGCGACCGGGCCACCTCCCGCAGTACCTCGAGTCCCGCCGGGGTGCGCCCCGGCTTGGTGGGGGTGGACCACACCGGCCCGTGGGCGAAGTAGTCGACGCCCTCCTCGATGTCGGACAGGCTCGCCTGCGCGCGGCTGCCGGTGGACCGGCCGATCACGATCTCCTCGCCGAGGATCTGCCGGGCGTATCGCACCGGCAGGTCGCCCTGACCCAGGTGCAGGATGTCGGCGCCCGCGGCGAGCGCGATGTCGGCACGGTCGTTGACGGCCAGCAGCGCACCGTGCCGGCGGCACGCCGCCGCCAGCACCTCGAGTGCCGCGAGTTCCTCGCGGGCCTCGAGCGGGCCGAACTTCTTCTCGCCCGCCGAACCCTTGTCGCGGAGCTGGACGATGTCGACTCCGCCCGCGAGGGCCTCCTCCGCGAATCGGGCCAGGTCTCCGGTGTCGCGACGGGCGTCGGTGCACAGGTAGAGCCGGGCCTGCGCGAGGCGTTCCCGGGGGGCGGGATGGTTGCCGCGGTAGGTAGTCACGGCGAAGACGGTAGTCTCTGCACTGAACGAATCGACACGGGAGTCCCGGGGATCGCGGGGCTGAGAGGGGGCCTGCCGGCCCCGACCGTCAGCACCTGAACCGGATCATGCCGGCGCAGGGAGTGAGGTGGACGAACTGTGGGAACCGTATCCGTCGTCGGCGGAGGCGTGATCGGGCTGTCGATCGCGTGGCGCGCGGCCCGTGCCGGCTGGACCGTGACCGTGCACGACCCGTCCCCGGGGGCGGGGGCGTCGTGGGTGGCCGGCGGGATGCTGGCACCGTTGTCGGAGGGCTGGCCGGGGGAGGAACACGTCCTCGAACTGGGCGCGGCGTCGCTGGCCCGCTGGCCGGAGTTCGGCGCCGAGCTGTTGCGGGAGACCGGACTGGACCTGTTCACCGCCGACGCGTCGCTGACCGTCGCGCTGGACGCGGCCGACGCGGCCGATCTGCGCACGATCGCCGAGTGGGTCTCGGCTCAGGGGCACGAGATGCGCGTGCTCGGTCGCGCCGAGGTGCGCGAGCTCGAGCCGTCGCTGGGGCCGCGCATCCGCCTGGGCCTGCTGGCCCCGGACGAGCTGGCCGTGGACAACCGGATCCTCGTCGATGCGCTGCGGCGGGCCGTCGCCGAGGCCGGTGTGGCCTTCGTCGATGTGCCGGTGCGCGACGTCGCGGACCTGGACGCCGACCGGGTGGTGCTCGCGGCGGGCGCGGCGTCGGCCCGCCTGTGGCCGGGCTTGCCGGTGCGGCCGGTCAAGGGGGAGATCCTGCGGTTGCGGACCCGCCCGGGTGCGGCGCCCGCCCCGCACCGGACGGTCCGCGGCAGTGTGCACGGCCGGCCGGCATACCTGGTGCCGCGCGCGGACGGCCTCGTCGTGGGCGCGACCCAGTACGAGGCCGACGACACGCAGGTCACCGTCGCGGGGGTGCGGGACCTGATCGCCGACGCCGAGGCGCTGTTCCCGGCGATCGGCGAGTACGAACTGCACGAGGCGAGCGCCGGGCTGCGGCCCATGAGCCCGGACAATCTGCCGCTCATCGGCCGGCTGTCCGAACGGGTGATCGCCGCGACCGGGCATGGCCGCAACGGGGTGCTGCTGACCCCGGTCACCGCGGACGCGGTGGTCGCGGAGCTCGCGGACGAACCCCTCGCTGTCTCGAAACATGCTGATCCACAACGATTCTCGAAGGGGAAAAGGTCATGAACGGTGCGCCGACGGTGGGTGTCACGGTCAACGGGGAGGAGCGCTGGTTCGCGCAGGCGCCGACGATGGCCGAACTGCTCAGCGAACTCGGTCTGCCCGACAAGGGCGTCGCCGTCGCCGTGGACGGTGCCGTGTTCCCGCGGGGGCGCTGGTCCGAACGCGTCGAAAAGGGCTGGCAGATCGAGGTTCTCACGGCGGTGCAGGGTGGCTGAGCGCAACACCGGCCGCGACCCCGGCCACGACCTGCCGCCGCTGACGATCGCCGGGCGGACCTTCTCGTCGCGGCTCATCACCGGCACCGGTGGGGCCGCCAACCTCGCGGTGCTCGAGGAGGCGCTCGTCGCCTCCGGCACCGAGCTGACCACCGTGGCGATGCGCCGCGTGGACGCGGCGTCCGGGACCGGCGTGCTCGATCTGCTGCGCCGCCTCGGCATCGCGCCGCTGCCCAACACCGCCGGCTGCCGCGGCGCCGCCGAGGCGGTGCTCACCGCCCGACTCGGGCGCGAGGCCCTCGGGACGGACTGGGTCAAGCTCGAGGTCATCGCCGACGAACGCACCCTGCTGCCCGACGCGATCGAACTCGTCTCCGCCGCCGAGCAGCTCGTTGACGACGGGTTCGTCGTGCTGCCCTACACCACGGACGATCCGGTGCTGGCGCGACGGCTCGAGGACGTCGGCTGCGCCGCCGTGATGCCGCTCGGCTCGCCGATCGGGACCGGACTGGGCATCGCCAACCCGCACCACATCGAGATGATCGTCGAGGCCGCCGGGGTGCCGGTGATCCTCGACGCCGGCATCGGCACCGCCTCGGACGCCGCGCTCGCGATGGAACTCGGGTGCGACGCGGTGCTGCTGGCGACCGCGGTGACGCGGGCGAAGGACCCGGCGCTCATGGCGTCGGCGATGCGGCACGCCGTCGAGGCGGGCTTCCGGGCCCGGCACGCGGGCCGCATCCCGAAGCGGTTCTGGGCGCAGGCCTCCTCGCCGCTCGAACCGTAGGGGGACCCGAGGGGACGGTGACCGGGTGGTCGCTCGACGTGCGTGTGGTGCCGGACGGGCCGCGGCACCACACGCGCCGTCAGGCGGCGGAGAGCAGCCGTGCGAGGGTGGCTCTTCCCTCGGGTTCGAGGGGCAGCAGCGGCGCTCGGGGATCCCCGACGTCCGAGCCGAGGATGCCGAGGCCCGCCTTGATCGTGGTGGGGAGGCCGCCGGCGACGATGAACTCGAGCAGGGGCCGCAGTTCGGCGTACAGGGCCTGAGCGCGGGCGAGGTCGCCGTCCTCGACGGCCGTGTACAGCGCGAGACACGGCTCGGGCCGCAGGCACGGCGCGGCGGTGCACCAGCCGGACGCCCCGGCCCTCAGCGCCTCGAGCACGAGCGGGTTGCTGCCGTTGTAGAACGGCAGGCGGCCCTCGCTGAGCTCGGCGATGCGCTGCATCCGGGACAGATCGCCGGTGGACTCCTTGACCATGGTGAGGTTGTCGATGGTGTCGAACATCGACACCAGCAGTTCCGGGCTCATGTCGATGCCGCTGGTGGCGGGGTTGTTGTACGCCATGACGGGAATGTCGATCGCCGCACCGACGGCGGCGTAGTGGCAGGTGATCTCGCGATCGGTGAGCTTCCAGTACGACACGGGGAGCACCATGACGGCCGAGGCGCCCGCCGTCTGCGCGCGACGGGCCCGGCGGACGGTGTTCGCCGTCGTCAGGTCGGACACTCCGACGACGACGGGGACGCGGCCGGCGACGGCGGCGATCGTGGTGTCGAGAACGGTGTCGAACTCCTTCTCGGTGAGATAGGCGCTCTCGCCGGTACTGCCGAGTGGGGCGACGGCGTGCACACCCTCCCCGACGAGGCGGTCGACGAGCGCGGTGAGCGCGCCGGTGTCGACCGTCGCATCGGCGCCGGAGGTGAACGGGGTGATCGGGTAGGCGATGATGCCTTCCAGTGTGGTCAAGGCAGAGAATCCTTTTCGTCTCGTGAAAGCGGGGGCGAGCAACCTCGCCGGGGGCCGGTGGGCGCTCAGCCGGCGATCGCGTCCGGGTGCCGGGCCAGGGCGCGACGTGCGTAGTAGGCGAAGTTGGCCTGGCTGCGTTTCGGGGTGAGGGTCCAGTCGTGCGCCTCTCGCGCGAGCCGGGCCGGAAGTTCGGCGATCGTGCCGGCCGCCATGGCGGCGAGTTGCAGCTCGGCGCCGCGTTCGATCAGCACGGCGAGCGAGCACGCCTCCTCGATGCCGGCCCCGGCGACGACGTGGCCGTGGTGGGCCAGGAGGATCGCCTTCTTCGAACCGAGCGCGGCAGTGATGATCTCGCCTTCCTCGTTGCCGACCGGCACGCCGGGCCAGGCGGGGAGGAAGGCGCAGTCGTCGTAGAGCGGCGCGATGTCCATCTGGGACACCACGAGCGGGACTTCGAGCATGGACAGTGCGGCGACATGGAACGGATGGGTGTGGACGATGCACTGCACGTCGGGGCGCGCGCGGTAGATCCAGCTGTGGAACCGGTTGGCGGGATTGGCCATCCCGGAGCCGTCGAGAACCTGGAGATCCTCGTCGACCAACAGCAGGTTGTCCTCGGTGATCTCGTCGAACCCGAGGCCCAGCTGCTGGGTGTAGTAGGTCCCCGGTTCTTCGGCGCGGGCGGTGATCTGGCCCGCCAGGCCGGAGTCGTGCCCGGCGTCGAACAGGATTCGGCAGGTCAGGGCGAGCTTCTGGCGCGTCGTCCAGCCGGACTCCGCAAGGTGGGTCCGCATGCGGGCCTGGGCCTGGTGCATCAACTCCGCTTTCGTAGCGGTGAACGTCCCGGACATCGATCGGCCTCCTCGATCTCGACTGTGGTGGACACGAGGGAGACTATAGGACACTTTGTGTCATATACAGCTACTTTCGTCGGGAGAGCCCTCGACAGGACACTTTGTAGACTCGCCGTGTGAGGGGTGACGACGGAAGGACGGGGCCGTGACCGCGCTGGTGCGAGCGTTACGCAAGGAGCGGGGGCTCACGCTCGAGGCCCTCGCGGCGCAGACCGGGTTGACCAAGAGCTACCTGTCCAAGATCGAGCGCGAGCGCAGCACACCGTCGATCGCGGTGGCGATGAGGATCGCCCGCGCCCTCGACGTCGACGTCGGGCAGCTGTTCGCGGACGACGCGTCGCGTTCGCGGATGACGATCGAGCGCGCCCCCGCCCGGGCCGGGGCGGACCGCTACCACCCCGTCGCCGCGGGAATGCTGGGGAAAGCGATGTCCCCGTTCGTCGTCCGGCCCGGACGCGACTTCGCCGACGACCCGCACCCCGAGCACAGCGGCCAGGAGTTCGTGTTCGTCGTCTCCGGATCGATCGAACTCGACCACGGGGGGACGATCGTCACCCTGGACTCCGGCGACTGCGCCTATTTCGACGCCTCCCTCGATCATCGGCTCCGCAGCACCGGCCCGGTGGACGCCGAGGTCCTCGTCGTCGCGTGCAACGACAACCACTGATCGAGACGCCTGCAGGACCGTAGGGCGACCCCGCGCGGCGCGATCCGCCCGAATCGGGCAGGCTGTGGGTCATGATCGAAGTGACCGGACTGACGAAGACCTTCGGTTCCACCGTCGCCGTCGACGATGTGACGTTCACGGTCCGGCCGGGGATCGTCACCGGATTCCTCGGCCCCAACGGCGCCGGGAAATCCACGACGATGCGGATGATCCTCGGCCTCGACCGGCCCACCGCCGGGACCGCGCTGATCGACGGCGTCCCCTACCGGCAGCTGAAGCGGCCGCTGCGGACCGTCGGTGCGCTGCTCGACGCGCGCTGGGTACACCCGAACCGGTCGGCGCGGGCACACCTGCGCTGGCTCGCCGCGTCCAACGGCCTGCCGAACTCGCGGGTCGAGGAGGTGCTCGCGCTCGTCGGCCTGACCGAGGTGGCCGACAAGCGCGCGGGCGGTTTCTCGCTCGGCATGTCGCAGCGGCTCGGACTGGCCGGTGCCCTGCTCGGCGACCCGAAGGTGCTGCTGTTCGACGAGCCCGTCAACGGCCTCGACCCCGAGGGCATCGTGTGGATCCGGCGGTTCATGCAGGCCCTCGCGACGGAGGGCCGCACCGTGCTCGTGTCGAGCCACCTGCTGTCGGAGATGGCGCAGACCGCCGACCACCTGCTGGTGATCGGCCGGGGCCGGCTCATCGCGGACACGTCCGTCGCGGAGTTCGTCGAGCGGGCGTCGGAGGCGACGGTGCGGGTGCGCAGCCCACAGCTCGACACGCTGCGGACGGCACTGACCGGGCAGGGCCACACCGTCCGGGACGACGAGGGCGCGCTGATCGTCAGCGGCGTCACCACCGCGCAGGTGGGTGAGGTCGCAGCTGCGCACTCGGTGGTGCTGCACGAACTGGCGGGCCAGAACGCGTCGCTCGAGGAGGCGTTCATGAAACTGACCGGAGACGACGTGCAGTACCAGGGAGCCGTGGCCGGGGGCCCGGCTGTGCAGCCGATGAAGGGGGAGCTGCGATGAGCGTGGCCGTGGACAACGCCGGCACGACGAGCGTGGTCGTGGACACCGTCAAGGCGGAACGGATCAAACTGACCTCCACCCAGTCGCCGTGGTGGTGCACCGTCGTGATCGTCGCGCTGGGCCTCGGCCTCGCGGCGATCCTCGGCGCCGCGTCCAAGGCGAGCATGTCCGTCGACGAGGAGGTCGGCCGGTTCTACCCGACCGTCGACGTCGCGGTCAGCGGCGTCGCCGGCTTCGGCGTGCTCGTGCTGATGATCCTCGCGGCGCTGTCGGTGACCAGCGAGTACCGGTTCGGGGTCATCCGTACCACGTTCCAGGCCATGCCGAACCGCAGCGCCGTCCTCGTCGTCAAGGCGCTGCTGATCGGGGTGTTCGGCGCGGTACTGACCGGCGTGCTGGCCCTCGCCTCGTTCTATCTCGCCAAGGCCCTCGCCGGCCCGGAGGCCGGGCGGGACCTGGTGCTCGAGGGCGACGATGCGTGGCGGTCGATCTACGGCGTCGCGATCTACGCGCTGCTGTGCGCGGTGCTCGCCGTCGCGGTGGGGGCGCTGTTGCGCCAGTCCGCCGGCACCATCGCGCTGCTGCTGCTGTGGCCGCTGCTGATCGAGTCGCTGTTCGCGCTGTTCGGTTCGTTCGGCCGGCAGGTGCAGCCCTTCCTGCCGTTCGCCAATGCCAACCACTTCCTCGGCAGCGAGCAGGGCATCGACTTCCACTGGGGGCCGTGGGGTTCGCTGGTGTACTTCGCGGTGTTCGTCGCCGTGGTGTTCGCGGCCGCGCTGGTCGTGGTGAACCGGCGCGACGCGTGAGTATTCTCGGCGGATGAACCGGGGAGCGCGGGTACGGGCCGGGGGCGCCGTCGCGGCGATCGTGCTGCTGGTGGCGGCATGTTCGGAGGAGCCGCCGGCGCCGCCGCCGGTGGACCCGGCCGCGCTGGCGGGGGCCGTGGGAATCGACGCGGTGGTCGGCCACCTCACGGAACTCGAACGCATCGCCACCGAGCACGACGGCAACCGCGCCGTGGGCACCGCCGGCTACGACGCGAGCGTCGACTACGTCGCCGGCCGGTTGCGCGACGCGGGATTCGACGTGCAGACCCCGGAGTTCGACGTCCGCAGTTTCGACGTGGAGACCGAGACCCTGACCGTCGCCGGCGCGCCGGTGCCGGTCCGGGCCCTCGAGTTCTCGCCGTCCACCGGTCCGGACGGACTCACCGCCCGGCTCGTGCCGGTGCCCGCCGACGACACGCCCGGGTGCGAGGCCTCCGACTACGACGGTCTCGACGTCTCCGGCGCCGTCGTGCTCGTCACGCGCGGGGTGTGCCCGTTCTTCGTCAAGCAGCAGGTCGCGGCCGAACGCGGTGCGGCGGCGCTCCTCGTCGCCAACAACGAGGACGGTGCGCTCGCCGGCGCCACCCTCGGCGAGGAGGGCAACGACCTCGTGCCCGCCGCGGGGATCAGCGGCGCCGACGGCCGCGCGCTCGCCGCCGCACCCACCACGGTGACCCTCGTCCTCGACACCCGCGTCGACAGCGTGCGCTCGCGCAACGTGCTCGCGCAGACCACCACGGGCTCGACCGACGACGTGGTCGTCGTCGGCGCCCACCTCGACAGCGTCCCGGAGGGACCGGGCATCAACGACAACGGCACCGGCGTCGCCGCGGTGCTCGAGACGGCCCTGCAGCTCGGCAGCGACCCGGGTGTCACCAACGCGGTGCGGTTCGCGTTCTGGGGCGCCGAGGAGGTCGGGCTGGTCGGCTCCACCGACTATGTGGCCTCCCTGGACGACTCCGCCCGCGAGGACATCGCCCTGTACCTGAACTTCGACATGCTCGGGTCGCCGAATCCCGGCTACCTCGTCTACGACGGCGACGACTCCGACGCGGTGGGCGCAGGACCGGGACCGGAAGGCTCGGCCGGCATCGAGCGCACCTTCCTGGGCTACCTGACGTCGCGGGGCGTCGCCGCGGACGGCACCGACTTCGACGGCCGCTCCGACTACGGGCCGTTCGTCGACGCGGGCATCCCCTCCGGGGGCGTGTTCTCCGGTGCCGACGACCGCAAGACCCCGGAGCAGGCGGGCAAGTGGGGCGGCACCGGCGACGCGCCGTTCGACCCGAACTACCACAGCCCGCAGGACACGCTCGCCAACATCGACCGGGCCGCGCTCGCCGTCGCCGCCTCGGCCGTCGGGTACGGGGTGGGCACGTATGCGCGGACCGTCACGGGACCGGACGGGGTTCCCGTCGGGCCGCAGCGCGCCGAGGTCCGCTCCGATGGATGAGACGCCGGCCCCGGGCTTCGGTCGTCGCCTCGCGGACCGGTTCTCGGCCGTGGACCGGCGGCCCGAGCTGGTCCGGCTGGCTCGGCGGCTGCGGCGCGCGCTCCCCGGCGATCCCGGGTTCGGCGATCCGCTGTCCACCGCCGGGACCAGCGGGCCGCAGGCCGTCGCCCGGCTGGCCGGACGGTGGCGCGACGTCGACGAACCGAGCGCGGTGCACGAACTCGGATTCGGCGTGCTGCAGGCCTGGCAGGCGCTGCTCGAACGCGCCGGCGCCGGCCGCGGCGACCGGGAGGTCACCGTGGTCTTCACCGACCTCGTGGGGTTCTCGACGTGGTCCCTCGCCGCGGGCGACGTCGCCACCCTCGACCTGCTGCGGCGCGTCGCCCGGACGCTGGAGCCGGCGTTCACGGACCGCGGCGGCACCGTCGTCAAGCGGCTCGGCGACGGTCTGATGGTGGTGTTCGACCGGCCGGAACGGGCGCTGGACGCGATCTTCGCGGCCCGCGCCGCCCTGACCGCGGTGACCGCGGACGGCTACCGGCCGCGGATCCGGGTCGGCGCGCACACCGGTCGGCCCCGGCGGATCGGCAGCGACTGGCTGGGCGTCGACGTCACCGTCGCGGCCCGCATGATGGAGCTCGCCGGGAACGGGCACGTGGTGGTGTCCTCCGCGACGCTCGACGCACTGCCGGCCGGTGCCGTCGACACGCTCGGCCTCGAGGTGCGCCCGCACCGGCGCGGGCTGTTCGCGTCGGCCCCCAAGGGTGTACCGCCCGAACTCGGGATCTGGCGGATCAGGACTGCAGTCGCCACAGGGGGTTGACCGGGCCGTGCCCGGCGCCGAGGTCGTACGACCACTCCAGGCACCGGGTGACCCACTCCTTGCCGAACTCCACGGCCTCGGGCACCGACCACCCGTGGGCGAGGGCCGACGCGATCGCCGCGGCGAGCGTGTCGCCGCCGCCGTGATCGTTGCCGGTGTCGATGCGGGGGCTGGTGAACTCGAGGAACCGGTCCCCGTCGAACAGCAGGTCGGTGCTGACGTCGGAGGTGCGCAGGTGCCCGCCCTTGACGATCGCCCACTGCGCGCCGAGGCCGTGCAGCGCCTCGGCGGCGCGTCGCGCGGAGGCGTCGTCGACCACCTCGATGCCGGTGATCAGCCGCACCTCGTCGAGGTTCGGCGTGACCACCGTGGCCTGCGGTATCAGGGTGTGCCGCACCGCGTCGAGAGCCTCCGCGTGCAGCAGGGGATCGCCGTGCATCGACGCGCACACCGGGTCGACCACGAGCGGCACCGGCCGATCGCGGCCGATGCCGACCTCCGCGCACACCGCGGCGACCGCCTCGATGATCCCGGTGGAGGCGAGCATGCCGGTCTTGGCGCCCGAGACCCCGATGTCCTCCACCACGCACCGCACCTGCGCGGCCACCGTCTCGGGCGGGATCTCGTGAAAGCCGCTGACGCCCACGGAGTTCTGCACGGTCACGGCCGCGACGGCGACGCAGGCGTGCACGCCGCACATCGCCATGGTGCGCGAGTCGGCCTGGATGCCGGCCCCGCCACCCGAGTCGGTTCCGGCGATGGTGAGGGCACGGACCGGGGTTCGGCCCTTCGGGGCCAGGGGCAGCAGCTTCACGGCTGCGACCCTACCGATTCGATCGGGACGTAGACCTGGCCACCCGCGCCGGCGAATTCGGCGGCCTTGCCGGCCAGCCCGGCCCGCACGTCCGCGGAGATCCGCATCGAGCAGAACTTCGGGCCGCACATCGAGCAGAAGTGGGCCTTCTTGGCCGGCTCCGCCGGCAGCGTCTCGTCGTGGAACGCGCGGGCGGTGTCCGGGTCGAGGGACAACGCGAACTGGTCGTGCCACCGGAACTCGAACCGGGCGCGGGAGAGCGCGTCGTCGCGTTCCCGGGCGCGCGGGTGGCCCTTGGCGAGATCCGCCGCGTGGGCGGCGATCCTGTACGCGATCACCCCGGTCTTGACGTCGTCCCGATCGGGCAGGCCCAGGTGCTCCTTCGGCGTGACGTAGCAGAGCATCGCGGTGCCGGCCCGGGCGATCATCGCGGCGCCGATCGCCGAGGTGATGTGGTCGTAGGCGGGAGCGATGTCGGTGGTGAGCGGCCCGAGGGTGTAGAAGGGGGCCTCCTCGCACAGCTCCTCCTCGAGCCGCACGTTCTCCTCGATCAGGTGCATCGGCACGTGTCCGGGACCCTCGATCAGCACCTGGACGCCGTGCGACTTCGCGACGCGGGTGAGTTCCCCGAGCGTGCGCAGCTCGGCGAACTGGGCGGCGTCGTTGGCGTCGGCGACGGAGCCGGGACGCAGGCCGTCGCCGAGGGAGATCGTCACGTCGTAGCGCTGCAGGATCTCGCACAGCTCGGCGAAGTGTGTGTACAGGAACGACTCCCGATGGTGCGCCAGGCACCATGCGGCCATGATGGCGCCGCCGCGCGAGACGATGCCGGTCACCCGGTGCGCGGTGAGCGGGATGTGCCGCAGCAGCACCCCGGCGTGGACGGTCATGTAGTCGACGCCCTGCTCGCACTGTTCGATCACGGTGTCGCGGTACATCTCCCAGGTCAGCGCGGCCGGATCGCCACCGGCCTGCTCGACGGCCTGGTAGATCGGCACCGTGCCGACGGGCACCGGCGAGTTGCGCAGGATCCACTCGCGGGTCTCGTGGATGCGCGGGCCGGTGGACAGGTCCATGACGGTGTCGGCCCCCCACCGGGTCGCCCACACCATCTTGTCGACCTCCTCGGCGATCGAGGAGGTCACCGCGCTGTTGCCGATGTTCGCGTTGACCTTCACCCCGAACGCCTTGCCGATGACCATCGGCTCGAGCTCGGGGTGGCGGTGGTTCGCCGGGATCACGGCCCGGCCGGCGGCGACCTCGGCGCGGACCGTCTCGGCGGGTACGCCCTCCCGGGCGGCGCAATAGCGCATCTCCGGGGTGACGACGCCCGCACGGGCGGCGGCGAGCTGCGTGCCCGGGTGCCGCGGCCACCCGGCCCGCAGTGCCGGCAGGCCCGCGGCCAGGTCGACCACGACGTCGGACTCGGTGTACGGCCCGGACGTGTCGTACAGGTCGTGGTGCTCGCCGGTGGTCAGGTGGACCCGGCGTACCGGGACCGACATCCCCGGTTCCCCGGGCACGGCGACGTAGTGCTTGGTGCTGCCCTCGATGGGGCCGGTGGTGACGGCGCCCGCGCCGGACGCGGACGAGCCGGATACAGCTGTGCTCACGAGATGATCTCCCTACGCCGGAATTACCCGGTCAGGTTCTACGGTCGACGGCCCCGAGCCGTCCTCTCAGCCCGCTGGTGCGAGCTCCCGTGTGGTTGCGATGTGCGGTGCCACCATAGCGCAGCACCGTGCCGGGGGCAGGACGGCACCGCGCGGGGGGTGGCAGGGCAGCACCGTGCCGGGGCAGGGCAGCACCGTGCCGGGGCAGGGCAGCACCGTGCCGGGGGCAGGGCAGATATTTGCCGCCTACGTCTCGGCGGATACACCCTGCATGCTCTATAGTGGCGTAGGTCACAGTTCGGTTACGGCACCACGGAGGGGATCATGCTCGTCAACTCGCCGCGTACCGAGGTGACCGACAACAAGGATCAGAACCGCTTCGAGCTACGCCTCAACGGGGATCTTGTCGGGATCCTCGGGTATTTCGACACGGATCGTCCCTCGGGCGTGCCCGGGCGCAACCATCCCGTCGTCGATTTCCTGCACACCGTCATCGTCGAGGACTTCGGGCACCGTGGGCTCGCGGGGGTGCTCGTGGGCCACTCCCTGGATCTCGCGCGTCAGCGTGGCTGGCGGGTCCGGCCCGTGTGCACCTACGTGCAACGGTTCCTCACCGCCCACCCCGAGTACCGGGACGTCGTCCTGCCGCTCGAGCCGACCGCCGGCCGTCGCTGACGCGCGGATTCCGCCCCGCCGCGGCCGGGTCGCCTCAGTCGGCGAGGTCGACGACGACGGGCGCGTGGTCGCTCGCGCCCTTGCCCTTGCGCTCGTTGCGGTCGATCTCCGCGCCGGAGACCCGCGCCGCGAGCGCGGGGGAGCCGAGGACGAAGTCGATGCGCATGCCCTGGCGCTTCGGGAAGCGCAGCTGGGTGTAGTCCCAGTAGGTGTACACACCCGGGCCCGGGGCGTGCGGGCGCACCACGTCGGTGAAGCCGCCGTCGAGGAAGGCGCGGAACGCCTCCCGCTCCGGCTCCGACGTGTGCGTCCGGCCCTCGAAGAACGCCGGATCCCACACGTCCTCGTCGGTGGGAGCGATGTTCCAGTCACCGACGAGCGCGATCTGCTTCTGCGGGTCGGCGGCGAGCCAGGCCTGTGCGTCGGCCCGCAGCTTCGCCAGCCACTCGAGCTTGTAGACGTAGTGGGGATCGGCCAGCTCACGCCCGTTGGGCACGTACAGGCTCCACACCCGCACGCCGCCGCACGTCGCGCCGATCGCCCGGGCCTCCTGTGCCGGGTCGGCGTCCGGGTCCTTGGTGAACCCGGGCTGGTCCTCGAACCCGACCTGCACGTCGTCGAGACCGATGCGGGAGGCGATGGCGACGCCGTTCCACTGGGAGAGCCCCACGTGTGCCACCCGGTAGCCGAGTTCTTCGAACCGCTCGTACGGGAACTGCTCGTCCTTGCACTTGGTCTCCTGCATGGCGAGCACATCGGTGCCCGTCCGCTGCAGCCAGTCGAGGATCCGGTCGGTACGGGCACGGACGGAGTTCACGTTCCAGGTAGCAAGACGCACGTCCCCACTCTAGGCGAGCGGACCGACAGGTTCCGTGGCGTACCGGTAGCGGTGGTGCTCGACGAATCCGAGCGCCCGGTACAGGCCCCGGGCGGCGGTGTTCCCCGCCGCGACCTGCAGGTATGCGTGGGTGGCGCCGTGGTCGCGACCCCACTGCAGCAGGGCCCCGCACACGAGCGTGCCGAGGCCGTTCCGGCGGTGCGCGGCGGCCACCTCGACGGCGGTCAGGCCCACCCAGCGGCGGCCGTCGGGGGCGTCGGTGACCGCGGCCCGGGCGATTGCCAGGGTCTCCGTGTCGCCGCCGATGCGGCCGAAGCCCAGGACGCCGCCCAGGACGGACTCGACGACCGCCCGGCCTTCGGCAGGCATCGGCGCGCCGCGGTAGCGGTACAGCGACAGCCACCCGGGGTCCGGGCCGGCGCTCACGGTCACGGGGGTGGCGACGCCGGGCAGCGGCACGTTGTCGAGGTCGGCGGCCAGCACCTGCACCTCGTCGCTCGGTGCCCACCCGTGCGGGAGCCGGGCGAGCCGGTCCGGCAGCAGGAGCCGCAGCGGCAGGCCGCGGACCGCGAACCACTCGCGCATCCGGGCGTACACGTCCGGATCGAGGGGGTCGGCGACCGTGCCCGGGTCGCCGAGCGGCGTGGCGGAATTCGCGCGGCCGGTGAAGCCGGCGCCGGCCCGCAGGAGCCAGCCGTCGATCCAGCCCTGTTCCAGCCCGGGCCAGGCGGCGGCCGCGGCGTTCTCGAGGGCGCGGATCTCACCGGTGCGGATCGGCCGGGCACCGAGGGCCTTGAGCGCGACCACGGCCTCGGGCACGACCTGCACGAGGCGGCCGCCGGCGGTGCGCACCACCACGGCCGGTTCGAGGGAGACCAGCTCGCCGATCACGTCGGTCATCGGGTGGCTGTAGCCGGCGGGCAGCCGGTAGCGCAGCACCACCCGGGTGCCGACGGGTACGGACTGCTCGGTCGTCACCGGCGCGTCAGTCCTCGTCGTCGTGGCCGAACGGGTCCTCGACCGTCCCGGGCACCCAGCTGAGGCCGGGCACGCCCCACCCCGCCCGCTTGATCGTCTTCTTGGCGGCGCGGGCGTTGCGTCCGATGAGCTTGTCGACGTACAGGTAGCCGTCGAGGTGGCCGACCTCGTGCTGCAGCATCCGGGCGAAGAAGCCGTGGCCCTCGATCTCGATCGGGTTGCCCTCGGCGTCGGTGCCGGTGACCTTCGCCCACTCGGCGCGCCCGGTGGGGAACTGCTCGCCGGGGACCGACAGGCACCCCTCGACGTCGTCGTCGGGGTCGGGCATCGTCTCCGGGATCTCCGACGTCTCGAGCACCGGGTTGATCACCTCGCCGCGGCGGCGGACCACGTTGCCGGCCTCGTCCAGGTCGGGGCAGTCGTAGACGAACAGCCGCAGGTCGACACCGACCTGGTTGGCGGCGAGACCGACGCCGTTCGCCGCATCCATCGTCTCGTACATGTCGGCGATCAGCTGGGCCAGTTCGGCCGGCGACTGGGTGACCGGTTTCGTCGGGTGATGCAGGACGGGGTCACCGACGATCCGGATCGGAAGTATTGCCATGGTGCAAGAGGATAGTGGGCAGGACTCGCCTGTCCGTTGAGCCGGTACCTGTCGTACCACCGTGGTTGAATTGCCCTCGGAAACACCCGGGTCCGATCGGACCTCGGCGTGATTCGAGGCAGTCGAGGAGTGAGATGGACGGCGCAGCAGCGCAAATCGGTAACGAATCCGAGCAGGTTTCCGACCGGAGCAACCACGCCGAGAACAACCACGCCGAGAACAACCACCCCGCGGCCGGCCCGGACGAGGCCGGCACGGACGGTCTCTCTCGCCGGGAGCGCGACATCCTCGCCTTCGAGCGGCAGTGGTGGAAGTACGCCGGTGCCAAGGAAGAGGCGATCAAGGAACTCTTCGGTCTGTCCGCGACCCGCTACTACCAGGTCCTCAACGCGCTGGTGGACCGGCCGGAGGCGCTGGCGGCCGACCCCATGCTCGTCAAGCGGTTGCGCCGGCTGCGGGCCAGCCGGCAGAAGGCCCGCGCCGCGCGCCGGCTCGGCTTCGAGATCACCAAGTAGTACGAGTACGACGGTGATCCGGCGGGCGCGGCAACTAAGGTCGAGAGCGTGAGCACAACCTCGGAATCGTCGGGTCCGCCGCTGCGAGCGCTCGCGATGGTGCTGATCTCTCTCGCCATCCTGTTCGCCGGCCTCGGTCTCGCCTCGCTCGGAGGCTCCGATTCCGAGAGCCCGGCTCCCGAGCCGACGACCGAGCCCGCGGCCGCGCCGGCGACCACGTCCGCGACGTCGGCGCCGCTCGCCGCGACGTCGGCGAGGACGACCGCCCCCGGTGCGGCTCCGTCGGCCACGACGACGGTCTCCGCCACCACGTCGGCGGGGGCCGCCGCCCCCGTGCGGGTGCTCAACAACAGCAACGTCTCGGGCCTGGCCGCCCAGACGGCCGGCCTGCTCGAGGACGAGGGATTCACCGTTGCGGAGACGGGCAACTACAGCGACGGCGTGATCGAAACCACGTCCGTGTACTACGGCACGGGCCCGGGGGAGCGGCAGACCGCGGAGGCGGTGGCCGAGGCGCTGGGGGTGACGGCCCAGCCGCGCTTCGCCGGGATCCGGGACTCGTCGCCGGGCGTCATCGTCATCGTCACCTCGCCGTGAGGGCTTCCGCCCCCCGGCTATGATCAGGTGACTTTTCGCCACTTCGAAGGAGCGGTTTGATGGCCTCGAGTTCCACCCGTCGCATGTCCTGGCGTGCCCTGGCCCCGATCGTCGCGATCGCTGCGGTGGGCCTGAGCGCGTGCTCGAACAGCGAGGAGCCGAGCGACACCCCCGGCACCACCCCGCCGGTGTGGACGGGTTCCGCGGCGCCGGAGGGCGCCGACGAGGCCCACGGCGGCAGCGCTGTCCCGGGGGAGGCCACGACGGGCGCGGCGGGCGGCACCGGCGGCGCGGAGCACTCCGCCGAGCTGCGGACCCCGGCCGGTGCGGCCGCCGGCACGGTGACCTTCACCGAGGTCGACGGAGGCGTCGAGGTGACCGTCGAGCTCGAGGGCATGCCGGTCGGCTACCGCGGCGTCCACGTCCACGAGGTCGGCAAGTGCGAGACCAACTCCACCGCCCCGACCGGCGGCGAGCCCGGCAACTTCCTGTCCGCGGGCGGGCACCTGCAGGCCGGCGGCAACACCAGCATCCCCGAGAGCGGTGACCTCGGTGCGGTCGTGGTGCGCGAGGGCGGCTCCGGATCGCTGACCGTCACCACCGAGGCGTTCACCCTCGACGACCTGCAGGGCGGGGACGGCACGTCCGTCGTCGTCCACCAGGAAACCGCCGGCGGCGAGCGTCTCGCCTGCGGCGTCGTCTCCTGACGGCCACCTCCCGAAACTCTACTTGCAGGGCCCCGGCGACCGGCGACGGTCGCCGGGGCCCTGTGGTTGGATCGATTCGTGCCTGTACCGTTTCCCGGTTCACCCCGCCCGACTCTCGGCGTCGAGTGGGAGATCGCGCTGGTGGACAAGAAGACGCGCGACCTGTCGAACACCGCCGCAGTCGTCTTCGACGCGGTCGAGCAGCGCGCCGGGCAGACCCCGCGGCTCACCAAGGAGTTCCTCCGCAACACCGTCGAACTCGTCACCGACGTGCACGACACCGTCGCCGAGGCCGTCGACGACCTGGCCGAATCCCTCGACCTGCTGCGCACCGCCGCCGATCCCGCGGGGGTGGATCTGATCTGCGCCGGCACCCATCCGTTCGGGCAGTGGACCGACCAGGTCGTCACCCGGTCCCCGGACTACGACGAGATGATCGAGCGCACCCGCTGGTGGGGCCGGCAGATGCTCATCTGGGGCGTGCACGTCCACGTCGGTGTCTCGTCCGCGGAGAAGGTCATCCCGATCCTCAACGCGCTGCTGGTGAAGTACCCGCACATGCTGGCACTGTCGGCCTCCTCACCGATCTGGGCGGGCGTGGACACCGGCTACGCGAGCAACCGTGCCCTGATGTTCCAGCAGCTGCCGACGGCCGGACTGCCGTACCACTTCGAGAGCTGGGCCCAGTACGAGAGCTTCATCGAGGACCAGCTCAAGTCCGGGGTCATCACGAAGCCGGGCGGCATGCACTGGGACATCCGCCCGTCGCCGCGGTGGGGCACCATCGAGGTCCGGGTCTTCGACGGCATCACCAACAAGGCCGAGCTGGCCGCCCTCGTCGCCCTCGTGCACTCGCTCGTCGTGTACTACGACGAGCGGCTCGAGCGGGGCGAGCAGCTGCCCACCCTGCAGCCGTGGCACGTCAAGGAGAACAAGTGGCGCGCCGCCCGCTACGGCCTCGAGGCCGAGGTGATCCTCGACCCGGTGTGCCACGAGCGCCTCGTCACCGACGACCTGAACGACCTGCTCGAGCAGCTCACTCCCACGGCGGCGCGGCTCGGCTGTGCGGACGAACTCGCCCAGGTGGCGCAGATCCCCGTGCGGGGAGCCTCCTACCAGCGGCAGCGCCGGATCGCGGAGCAGACCGGCGGCGACCTCGTCGCGGTGGTGGACTCGCTGGTGGAGGAACTGCGCGCCTGAACGATCGGCCGCGTTCCCGCACAGTTCACACGCTGTTTACCATGTACCGGTGTCGATCCGAGGGGTGGAGCGCCCGAAGGCGCAGCCGGCGCATGTGCCGCAACTGTTCGTTCCCCTCGCTCTGACCGGCGCGATCCTCGGTGTCCTCGTGGCCGAGGCGGTCGCGCGGTACAGCGGGTTCCCCGGGCCGCTCCCCGGACTCGTCGGCGACGTCGTCGCGATCCCGAAGTCGGCGTCCGTGCCGTGGGCCGGTCTCGCGCTGGCGATGGTGGGCCTGACCGCGCGCCTGCGGTACGTGGCCGTCGGTGCCGCGGTGCTGCTCGACGGGGCGTTCGCGGCCGAGCGGTACCTCACCGGCGGCCCCCTGACAGTGGGGAACGGGCCGACGATCGTGCTCGTGCTGCTGGCCGGATACGCCGCCGTCGCGTTGCAGGGCGGCCCGCGCCGCGGTGCGCTGCGCGGCATCGCGCTCGGGGTGCTGCTGGTGCTCTCGGTCAAGATCGGCGACACGTGGCTCGAACTGACCGCACGGACCCGGCCGGACGTGCTCGACGAGTACGTCCAGCTCGCCGACCACGCCCTGGGCAATCCGTCGTGGCTGGCGGGCCGGGCTCTCGAATGGCTCGGGCCCGGCGTGTACGCGGTGCTGCACTGGGTGTACATCGAGCTGCCCGTCGCGGCGATCGTCGTCGCCGTGTACCAGCTCCGCACCGTCGGCGGCGGCCGCCCCTGGCCCGCACACCACCTGGTGCGCACCTTCCTGCTCATCGGCCTGGTGGGGCCGCTGATCTACATGCTGTTCCCGGTGGTGGGCCCGATCTTCGCCTTCGGCGACCACGGCGCGGGCTGGCAGGTGGGGACCTTCTGGCCGGCTGCGGTGCCGTGGAATCCCGACCCGCAGCCGATCCCGTTCGACGCGGTCACCCCGCGCAACTGCATGCCGAGCCTGCACACCGCGTGGGCGCTGGCGCTGTTCCTGCACACCCGCGGCGGCCCCGGATGGCTGCGGCTGCTCGGCACCGGCTGGCTCGGCTGCACCCTCGCCGCCACGCTGGGCTTCGGCTACCACTACGGCGTGGACCTCGTCTCCGGCGCGGTGCTGTGCCTGACGCTCGAGGCCGCGCTGCGCGAACCGGACCGCGGCTGGGGCTGGTTCCGCATCCGCCTCGTCGCGGGCGGCACGGCGGTGCTGGCCGCGCAGCTGGCGGCCTACCGGTACGTGCCGGGTCTCATGGCGGAGCACGCACCGCTCGCCGGGCCCCTCCTGCTCGGTTCGCTGGTGGTGGTGGCGGTGGCCTTCCACGTCACGTTCCATGCGGCCGACGGCGATCGCCGGCCGGATGCGGTCAGCTCCCGTCCGGCGACCGCTCGTCGCCGCTGAGCAGACCGTCGCGGCCGAGCTGCTCCCGGTAGGCGAGCCGGCCCACCCGGTGGGCGATGACGGGAGCGGTCAACACCATGAACATGCCCGCCAGCGCCAGCATCCAGATGTCGACGTTGCCCCGCAGGATGAGCATCGCGCCGCCGAGCACGAACAGCAGGCCGACCACCTGCGGTTTCGTTGCCGGATGCATGCGCGAGAGGGTGTCGCGGAAGCGCACGATGCCGACCGCTGCGGTGAGGGAGATGACCGAGCCGATCAGGATGAGGACGTGGCCGACGAGTTCCAGCACGGTGGTCACTGGTCGTCACGCACCCGGAATCGTGCCACCGACACCGAGCCGATGAATCCGACGAGGGCCAGAGCGACGACGGCCGGCACGATCGTCGTATCCCGGCTGTGCACCGCCCACGCGGCGAGCCCGCACATCGCGATGGCCAGCAGTGCGTCGAGGGCGATCAGCCGGTCCAGCGAGGTGGGGCCGGCCAGCACCCGGTAGGTGATGAGCGCGGCCGCGACCACCAGCAGAGCGCCCGAGAGCGCCAGTATCACCGTCATCACGCCTCCTCCCGGACGACCCAGGGGCTGGGCTGCCATTCGTTGTTGCGTTCGAACGTCGAGATCAGCAGGCGTTCGATGCGCCGCGCGGAGCGGTAGAAGTCCGCGACCTTCCGGTCGGTGCCCACGTCCAGGACGTGGACGTGGACGATCCGGCGGGCCTGGTCGATCTCGAGGACCATCGTGCCGGGGATGTTGTTCATGATGTCCGCCCACAGGGTGAGCACCAGGTCGGACTTGATGGTGAGCCGGCACCGCAGCACACCGGTCACCGGCGGCGGCGCCGGCCGGATCGCGAGCCACCCGACCGAGACCGTGGACTTCATCGTATCCACGAAGATCACGGCGGCCAGGCGCACGGCGGACAGCACGTGCAGGCGGCCCTCGACGGGCACCCGCGGCAGCGGCAGCATCACTGTGACGATCACCGCGACGGCGATCCCGCCGAGCAGGTTCGCGGCGCTGAAGGTGCCCCACAACAGCACCCACACCAGCGTCATCCAGCCCAGGACGAACAGGCGGAGCAGATTCGACCGGCTCGTCACGGCTGACCTCCCAGCACGGCTTCGATGTAGACGGACCGATCCCGCAGGTTCTCGGCGGCACGGTCGCTGATGTCGACGAGCGGGCCGGCGAACACGGTCAGGGCCAGGCCGACGACGACGAGACCGATCGTCGGAACCAGCATTGCCGGGGGCATGCGCCCGACGTCGGCCCGGTCCGAGAAGGCGACCTCCATCCCGGATTCGTCGATCAGCGCGGACGGGGCGGCGTCGGCGAGGCCGCCCTCGGGGGCGTCGGCGCGGGCCCGCCAGAAGGCCTTGGTCCACACCCGGGCGACGACGTACAGGGTGAGGAGGCTCGTGACGGTGCCGCCCGCAACCAGCACCCACGCCAGGACGGATCCGTCGGCGGCGCCGGCCTGCAGCAGGGCCACCTTCCCGATGAACCCGGAGAACGGGGGGATGCCCCCGAGGTTCAGCGCCGGGACGAGGAACGCGATCGCGAGGACCGGGCTGGCGAGGGCGAGTCCGCCGAGCCGCCGCAGCGACGCCGAGCCGGCCTGCCGCTCGATCAGGCCGACCACGAGGAACAGCGTCGTCTGGACCAGGATGTGATGGGCGACGTAGTACACGGCGCCGGACAACCCCGCCTGCGTCGAGAGGGCGATCCCGAACACCATGTAGCCGATGTGGCTGACGAGGGTGAACGACAGCAGGCGCTTGATGTCGTTCTGGGCGATGGCGCCGAGGATGCCGATCACCATCGTCAGCAGGCCGGCCACCAGGAGCACGTTGTCGAGCTCGCCGCCCGGGAACAGCAGCGTGTGCGCCCGGATGATGGCATAGACGCCGACCTTCGTGAGCAGGCCGGCGAACACGGCGGTGACCGGCGCCGGGGCGGTGGGGTACGAGTCCGGCAGCCACGTCGACAGCGGGAACACCGCCGCCTTGATGCCGAACGCGACGAGGAGCACGCCGAAGATCGCGGCGCGGGTGCCCTCCGGCACGTCGTCCATCCGCACCGCCATCTGCGCCAGGTTCAGGGTGCCGGTGGCGGCGTACGCGAATCCCATGCCGGCCAGGAAGATCAGCGACGAGACCATCGAGACCATCACGTAGGAGACGCCGGCGCGGACCCGGTCCGCGCTCGCCCCCAGGGTGAGCAGCACGAACGACGCCGCGAGCAGCACCTCGAACCCGACGAAGAGGTTGAACAGGTCGCCGGCGAGGAATGCGTTGCACACGCCCGCGGTCAGTGCCAGGTACGTCGGCAGGAAGATCGACACGGGCTGCTGGTCGTTGCCGTCGTGGATGCCCTGTCCGACCGCGTACAGCATGACGGCGAGCAGCACGATCGCCGACACCACCAGCATCAGCGCCGCGAGCCGGTCGACCACCAGGGAGATCCCGATGGGGGAGTCCCATCCGCCGACCTGCACGACCGCGATGCCGTCCCGGTCGGCGAGGTACAGCAGCAGGCCCGAGACCACCAGCACGGCGACGAGCGCAACGAGGGTCACGGCCCGCTGAGCGCGGGGCCGGCGCCCGAGGATCAGCGTCGCGGCCGCCGCCAGCATCGGGATGAGGACGGGCAGCGGGGTCAGCGCCGTCGCGGACAGGATCATCGGGTCCTTCCTCCCCGGGACGGTGCGTCGTCCCCGCGGGCCGTCTCACCGTCGCTGTAGGCCGAATCCGTCTCGTCGTCGAAGTCGCCGTCGTGCAGGTCCTCGTAGGATTCGAGGTCCTCCAGGTTGACGAGTTCCTCCAGGGGGATCGGGTTGCCGGCCGCGTCGAACGCGTCGCCGCTGCGGCTCGGCAGGCCGGTGAGCGGATCGTCGGAACGGTCGCGGTCGGGGGCCTCGGCGGGCGAGCGCCGCTGCGACACCTTGGTGTCCTCGGGGTCGTTCTCGACCTCGTCGCGGGCACTGAGCGTGAACGACCGGTACGTGAGCGCCAGCACGAAGCCGGCCACGCCCATGGTGATGACGATCGCCGTGAGGATCATCGCCTGTGCCAGCGGGTCGGCCATGTTCTCGTGCAGGTCGTTGCGGGCACCGACCACGGGCGGGCCGCCGGCCGGCCCGGCGAGGGTGAGGATCAGCAGGTTGATGCCGTTGCCGATGAGCAGCAACCCCAGCAGCATCTTGATGATGCTGCGCTCGAGCAGCAGGTACACCCCGGAGGCGACCAGCACCCCGACCAGAGCGAGCATGGTCAGATTCGCGCTCATCGCTTCTCACCCACGATCTCCGCATCGAGACGCGCGCCGAGACTGCGGAGCACGTCGAGTACCAGGCCGACGACGATCAGATACACCCCCAGGTCGAAGAACAGTGCGGTGACGAGCTTGATGTCGCCGAGCAGCGGCAGAGTCATCTCGACGGTCGCCGACGACAGCGGCGGCGCACCGAGGAACAGGGAGACCAGGGCGGTCCCCGCCGAGAACGTCAGACCCAGGCCGAGGATCTTGCCCGCGTCGATGGGCACCGCCTCGCCGAGCTCGTAACGGCCACCGGCCAGATATCTCAGCACCAGCGCAAGCCCCGCGATCAGGCCGCCGGCGAAGCCGCCGCCGGGCGCGTTGTGCCCGGCGAAGAAGAAGTAGACCGACAGCACCATCATCGTCGGGAACACCAGGCGGGTCGTGACCTCGAGGACCAGCGAGCGGTGCCGCGGGTCGATGAGGTCCCCGCCGCGCAGCCACGTCGTCTCGGTGCTCGACGACATCGCGTCGAGCTGCGCCGCGGGGGCGTCCGAGACGCGCGGCGCCGAACCGAAGCGGCGGGTGCGGAACACCAGGCTCGCCACACCCGTCGCCGCGACGAGCAGCACGGAGATCTCCCCGAGGGTGTCCCACGCCCGGATGTCGACGAGCAGCACGTTGACCACGTTCTTGCCGTTGCCGAGTTCGTAGGCCGCCTCCGGCAGCAGCAGCGCGATCGGGTCGGCGGTGCGGGCGTTCGTGGCGAACACCCCGATCGTCGTGACCGCGACGCCGACGGCGATGCCGAGCAGGGCGCGCGGCAGCTTCCGGCCCACCACGTGTTCGGGACGGGACTCGGCGGGGAGCTTGCGCAGCACCAGCACGAAGATGACGAGGGTCAGCGTTTCGACGAGGAACTGCGTGAGCGCGAGGTCCGGGGCGCCCTGCAGGGCGAACAGGAATCCGCACCCGTAGCCGGTCAGGCCCACGAGCAGCACGCCGGCGAGGCGGTTGCGCATCACCGTCGCGGCCAGGGCGCCGCACATGATGATGGCCGCCGCCGCGAACTGGACGGACGAGTCCCACCACCGCACCGCCATGTCCCGCTCGGGGCCGAACACCAGCAGCAGCGTGGTGGGCAGCACCACCAGGGTGACCAGGATGATGCCCTGGGTCAGCGGCAGCGAGCCCCGCTGGGTGGAACCGGTCAGCCGTATCGACACGGTGTCCATGAAGCGCAGCGTCGCGTCGTACATGCGGTCGGCGTTGCCGAACAGCTGACGCTCGAACTTCACGCGGGAGATCGCGCGGTGGGCGAAGTACAGCGCGGTGCCACCGGCCACGACGACGGCGGTCAGCACGAGGGGGAGGCCGACGCCGTGCCACAGCGCGAGGTGGTAGGGCTTGTCCAGGGTGCTGGGCAGCGTGTCCGCGTAGGGGGACAGCAGCGTGTCGAGCCACGGCGCCGCGAGTCCGGCGGCCAACCCGCCGAAGGCCAGGACGGTCGGGGAGAACAGCAGCAGCGGGCCGGCGGCGTGGAAGTTCTGCACGGCCGGACTCGGGCGCTTGAGCTGTTTGCGTCCGAAGGCGCCCCACACGAACCGGATGCTGTACGCCAGCGTGAGGATCGACCCGGCGACGATCGCGGTGAGTACCGCGATCCGGGCCCACGGGCTCAGCAGGGTCGTCACCTGCACGGCCTCGAGGGCGGCCTCCTTGCCGACGAACCCGATGAACACGGGCAGGCCGCCCATGCTCATCGCGGCGACGGCCGCGACGGCCGCGAGGAACGGCGCCCGCTTCCCGAGGTGCGCGAGCTTGCGGATGTCGCGGGTGCCGGCGCCGTGGTCGACGATGCCGACCACCATGAACAGGCAGGCCTTGAACATCGCATGGGCCACGACCATGGCCATGCCGGCCAGCGCCGCCTCCCGGCTGCCGATCCCCACCAGGGCGATGAGGAAACCGAGCTGGCTGACGGTGCCGAACGCCAGGATCAGCTTCAGGTCGAAGGCCCGGAACGCGCGCCAGCCGGCGAGCAGCATCGACGCCAGGCCGAGGGTGACGACGATGGGCCGCCACGGCGCCGCATCGGCGAACGCCGGAGCCAGCCGCGCCACCAGATAGATGCCCGCCTTCACCATCGCGGCGGCGTGCAGGTACGCGGAGACGGGGGTCGGGGCTGCCATCGCGCCGGGCAGCCAGAAGTGCAGCGGCACCACCGCGGACTTCGACAGGGCGCCGACCAGCACCAGGGCGACGCCCACCCCGGCCAGCCAGCCGCTCGGGGCGGCCGCGATCACGTCGGAGAGGTTGTAGCTGCCCACCAGCTGCCCGAGCACGATGATGCCGACGAGCATCGCGAGGCCACCCGCGGTGGTGACGAGCAGGGCCTGGGTGGCGGCGCGGCGGCTCGACGCCCGCTCCGCGTAGTGGCCGACCAGCAGGAACGACAGCACGGTGGTCAGTTCCCAGAACGTGTAGAGGACCAGCATGTTGTCGCTGGTCACCAGGCCGAACATGGCGCCGGCGAAGGCGACCATCTCGGCGGCGAAGATCCCCAGGCGGGGCTCGTCGTCGGTGAAGTACCGGGCGCAGTAGAGCAGGATGAGCGCGCCGATGCCCAGCACCAGCGCCGACATGATCGCCGCGAGGGAGTCGAAGCGCATGTCGATGTTCATCGACAGGCCCGGCGCCCACGCGATGTGCAGCGTGCGTTCCGTGCCCCAGTTGCCGATCACCCAGCCGAGGCTCGCCAGTGGCACGAGCGCCAGCGGTAGGAACGCATTTCTCCCCATGACTCTGACCAGAGGCGGCGCAACGAGAGCGGCGACCGCGTGGGCGATGAGTATGGCGAGCAAAGGCACTCCGTCGGGGTCGGGCCTGGCGGCGGGGTGTAACAGGCTTGCAAGTGTTGTGCAGCACCCACAGGGGGCGATGCCCGAGCCGCGCGGACCCGGGAAATCCCGATGCACGTGCTGCTCTGCAAATGGACAAATCGGATTCGGTGTCAGCTTACCGGCAGCATTCGCACGGTTGCGAATCGGCCGCCGACGCTCCGATGTCCGATTCCCATCGTAGAGTGCCCCCATGCCCGAGACCGGACCGATCCGTACCGCCGCGCTCGCGTACGTCCGCGACGGACGCCTGTTGCAGACCCGTTCCGCCGGCAAGACCGCCTTCTACATGGCGGGCGGCAAGATCGATCCCGGCGAGACCCCCGAGCAGGCCCTGCACCGGGAGATCCGCGAGGAACTCGGCGTCGGCCTCGTCGACGGCACCGTCGCCGAGGTCGGGATCTTCGAGGCCGAGGCCTTCGGCCATCCGGTCGGCACTCGCCTGCACATGACCTGCTTCACGGCCGAGCTGGCCGGGGAACCGCGCCCGGCGGCGGAGATCGCCGAACTCGGCTGGTTCACCGTCGCCGAGTACGCTGCCCTGCCCGAGGTCGCGCCGGGTTCGATGCTGGTGTTCGAGCACCTGCACGCCCTCGGTCTCGTCCGGGCCGAGTGAGACCGGCCACGTCAGCTCCGGCAGCGCCACGCGCATACCGCGCCCGTCGCCGCCAGCGCACCGGTGAGCAGCCGCGGGTCGGCGGGTAGCGCCCAGACCGTGGCCACCGTGGCGGCCGCGACCGGCAGCACCAGGCCCATCGCGGCGATCGGTGCCGCACCCGGCAGCGCCGCCCCCAGCGCCAGGCCGGTGCCCGCGGCGACCAGCGCCACGCGCACCAGCAACTGCGGGCCGTCCGCCGCGGTGTCGGGCCACAGCGCCGCGGTCAGCGTGACGACCAGGGCCACCCCCAGGCCCAGCTCGACCCGCGGGACCCGCCACGCGAGCGCGGCTCCCGCCGCGACCGCCAGCACCCCGGCCGCGGGCACCCACGCGGACACCTCCCTCCCGGCCAGGTCGTCGACCAGCGGGTACGCCGCGGCCGTCGCCCCGATCGCGGCGACGGGGAACCGGCCGTCTGCGAAGGGCAGGAAACGGCCGACGGCCTCCGCACCGAGCACCGTCGCGGCGAGCACGGCCGCGGCGGCCAGCCACATCCACGCCGCAGCCGAGGTGGCCTGCTCGCCCACCCAGCCGGCGAGCACGTGCATGCCGACGGTCAGCGCCGCCGTCGCCCCGACCGCGACGATCGGCAGCCGCGCCTCCGGCTGCTGCACCCGGGCCCCGGCCCCCGCGACGAATGCGGCGAGCACCACGGCCCCGGCTGCGACGGCGAGCGGCCACTGCAGCGGCGACGGCAGCGCCGACGACTGCAGGGACGTCCCCATCGGGCCGGCGAGCAGGAACACCGCCCACGCCCCGACGACCACCGCCCACTGCCCGATCGGTTCGCCCCACGCCGCGGCGACCGCCGCCCCGAGCAGGATCCCGGCGGCTCCCGCACTGATCAGGGGCAGCACGGTGAGGGTGTCGGGGTCGGCGGCAGGTACCGCGAACCGCACCGTCCCCAGCACCACCGTGCAGCCGGCCGCCAGCAACCACGCCGTACGGCGCGACCCCGAGCGTTGCAGGCCCGCGACCGCCAGCACCGCCGCCACCGCGAACACGATCGGCCCGGTGGCGCTGCCCGTCGCGGCGGGGAGCGCCACCCCGTCCACCGCTACGGCGAAGCCGGCGAGGGCGCCCGCGCACAATGCCGCGAGACCCGCGACCGGCTCGTCCAACCGCACTGTCGCCGCCGGCATCGTCAGCGCCCCTCGGCGTAGGCCCGCAGGTGTTCGACCTGCGCGGCCTCCAGCGACGGGCGCACCGCCTTCCGCGCCGCCGCGACGTCGTCGGCGGTGACGGCCGCGGCGTCGACGCTGCGGCGCATCGCCGCGAGCGCGGCCTCCCGCAGGAGCGCCGAGCAGTCCGCCGCGGAGTAGCCGTCGAGGTCCGCGGCGAGGGCGCCGAGGTCCACGTCGTCGGCCAGCGGCACCGACTTGCCCGCGGTGCGCAGGATCGCGGCGCGCGCCTCGGCGTCCGGCGGCGGCACGAACACCAGCCGCTCGAGCCGGCCGGGGCGCAGCAGGGCCGGATCGATCAGGTCGGGCCGGTTGGTGGCGCCGAGCACCACGACGTCGCGCAGCGGTTCGACCCCGTCGAGTTCGGTGAGCAGGGCGGCCACCACCCGGTCGGTGACGCCGGAGTCGGAGCTCTGCCCGCGGCGCGGGGCGAGCGCGTCGATCTCGTCGAGGAACACCAGCGCCGGTGCGGAGTTGCGGGCCCGCTGGAACAGCTCCCGCACAGCCTTCTCCGAGGCGCCCACCCATTTGTCCATCAGCTCGGCGCCCTTGACGGCGTGCACGCTCAGCTGTCCCGAGCTGGCCAGCGCGCGCACCAGGAAGGTCTTGCCGCAACCCGGTGGCCCGTAGAGCAGTACACCGCGCGGCGGCTCGACGCCGAGGCGGGCGAACGAGTCGGGGTGGTGCAACGGCCACAGCACCGCCTCCGTGAGCGACTGTTTGGTGTCGACCATGTCGCCGACGTCGTCGAGGGTGACGCTGCCGATGGCCAGCTCCTCGGTGCCCGATCGCGACAGCGGGCGGATCACCTCGAGCGCACCGAGCAGGTCATCCTGAGTGAGCCTCGGCTCGGTGTCGTCGCGGCTCGCCCGCGCCGCCGCCCGCAGCGCCGCCTCCCGGCACAGGGCGGCCAGGTCGGCGACGACGAAGCCGGGCGCGCGGGCGGCGACGGCGTCGAGCGAGAGGGTGTCGGTGGGCACCCGGCGCAGCAGCACGTCGAGCAGGGCGCGACGGGTGGCGCCGTCGGGCAGGGGCAGGGCCAGTTCCCGGTCGCAGATCTCGGGGGAGCGGACCCGCGAGTCCACCTCGGTGGGGTGCGCCGTGGTCGCGACGAGCGCGACCCCGACGGTGTCGACGGCGCGGCGCAGCTGGTCGAGGATCAGCGCCGACACCGGTTCGGGGTCGGCGGGCAGCAGGGCGTCGATGTCGGTGACGAGCAGGACCCCGCCGGGGGCCAGGTCGGCGACGGCGGTGGTCACGCGGCGCAGCCGATCGTCGGCGGCAGTGGCGCCCACGCTCGGCCCGTCGAGCTCGACGACGCGACGGCCGGCGAGGACTGCGCGGGCGAGGGTGGCCTTGCCGACGCCGGCGGGCCCGGTGATCAGCACTCCGAGGTGGGGGGAGGCGCCGAGGGTGCGCAGCAGTTCGGGCTCGTCGAGGGCCAGCTTCAGCCACTCGGTGAGCCTGCCGGCCTGGGTCTGCACGCCGACCAGGTCCTCCACCGGTGGTGGCGGCGGTGCGGGGATCGCGGGCCGGGCCGACGGGGCGGCGGCCGGGCGGGGGCCGGCGACGGCCCGCCCGGCCGGGGTGGTGCCCCAGCTCACCGCGGTGTTCGGTTGCACGCTCACCGGTGCGGCGGGGTCGACGGCGGTGACGGTGAGCAGTTCCGTGGTCCAGGCGATCCCGAACGTGCGGGACAGGGTGCGCGTGGTGGGGGCGGTGCTCGTGCCCGGTCCGAGATCGCGGGGCAGCAGCGACACCGCGTCGCCGACGGTGAGGACCTTGCCCAGCAGTGCCTGGCGCAGGGTGACGTCGTCGATCGTGTGGGTGGCGAGTGCCGATCCGGTGACCGCGACCGTGCGGGCGCCGTGGACGACGACCGGGCCGACGAGGACGGTGGCGTCCTCGCGCAGCCCCACGTTGGAGAGCGTCACGTCGTCGAGCAGGATCGTGCCGGTCGGCGTGCCGGCGGGGGCGAGGCCGGCGACGGCCGCGGTGCGGCGCCCCCCGATCAGCGCGATCGCGTCCCATTCGCGCAGGCCCAGCGCGGTGAGCACCTCCGGGTGCACGCGGACGACGCCGCGGCGCGCATCGGCCGCGGAGGTGTTGAGGCGGACGGTCAACGCGAGTTCGGGGCTGCTCACCCCGCCGAGCCTAGAGCGTCGTCAGCGTCCGCGGGGGCGGCGCAGACCGAGTCGCGCGGCGGACTGCCGGGGCTGCGGGGCGCGCCGGATCGCGACCCGCCGTGGCCTCAGGGCGCGGTGCTCGGCGCGCAGGGCGCGCCGCTCGGACGGCTTGATGTTCCATGTCTCCGGCCGCGCCGCCACCCAGCGCTTGGAGCGGATCGCGAACGGGATGTGCGCCAGGTACAGGCCGATGAGGACGAGCATGAGCACGTACGGGTAGGTGACCAGCGCGGCCGCCGCGACCGCCACGAGTACCAGGAGGATCACCGCGTAGCGGGGCGGCACGGACACCGACTTCATCGCCAGGGTCGGTATCTGACTGACGACGAGGGCGGCGGTGAGCAGCGTCCAGGCGGCCACGACGGGGTAGGAGTCCCACCAGCCCTCACCCCACTGGATGTGCGCGGCGACCGGCGCCAGGGCGACGAGGGCGCCGGCGGGGGACGGCACGCCGACGAAGTACTCGCGGGCGTACGCGGGCACCGTGTCGTCCTCGAGCAGGGTGTTGAACCGGGCGAGGCGCAGGACGATGCTGACCGCGTACAGCAGGGAGATGATCCAGCCGAACGGGCTGCCGTCCAGCAGCGTCACGTACAGCACGAGGGCCGGGGCCACGCCGAACGCCACCGCGTCGGACAGCGAGTCGAGCTCGGCGCCGATCTTGGTCGTGGCGTCCAGCAGGCGGGCGATGCGCCCGTCGAGGGAGTCCAGCACCGCTGCCGCGCCGATCATGCCGAGGGCGGTGCCCAGCTGGCCGTCGAGGGCGAACTTCACCGCGGACAGGCCGGCGGAGAGCGCGAGGATCGTGATGACACTCGGCAGCAGCCGCACGGCCTGCGGGCGACCGCGGCGTTTGCGTTCCGGGGCTGCCGGGGAGGCGGCGGACGGGCTCACGGCAGCTGGGCGATGACGGTCTCGGCGCCGATCGTCTTCTGCCCGCGTTCGACGAGGAGGGTGCTGCCCGGGGGCAGGTAGGTGTCGACACGGGAACCGAAGCGGATCAGGCCGTAGGTGTCGCCGATCGGCAGCGTGTCGCCCGCCTTCGCGTCGCACACGATGCGGCGGGCGAGCAGCCCGGCGATCTGGACGACGGCCACGTCGGCGCCGTCGCGGGTCTCGAGGAGCATGCTGTTGCGTTCGTTGACCTCGCTGGCATCGGCGAGGTCGGCCGAGAGGAACTGCCCGGGGCGGTGCACGACCTTGGTGACGGTGCCGCCGACGGGGCTGCGCTGGACGTGCACGTCGAGCACGGACAGGAAGATGCTCACCCGCGGCCGCGGCTCGGTGCCCATCTCGAGTTCGGCGGGCGGCACCGCGGTGTCGACGAGGGCCACCTCGCCGTCCGCCGGGGCCACGACGACGCCGACCCGGTTGGGCGGCACCCGGTGGGGGTGGCGGAAGAATCCTGCGGTGGCGGCGGCCGAGACGAGGCCGGCGCGACGGACCCACTTGCGGTTGCGGCCGAGCGCCGCGACGGCGAGCGGGGCGGCGACGAAGGGGATGCCTGCCGGGTGGAGCGGTGGAATCGTCTTGCGGACCAGTTCGAGAACGTGCTCGACGCTGGTGGGCGGTGGGGTTCCGGGGGGTGTGGGCTTTCGGGCCACGGCTCCTCTTAGTGTCGCGCGGTGTGACCCGCGGGCGTGCGGCCCGCGGGCTAACACAGCCTACGCGAGGAGGGTCACCGTGCGAGGGCCGCGCCCTCGGCCTCGTTCCTGATGCGCGCGAGGGTGGCGTTCATGCCGACCACCATGTCGTCGTCGAAGGCGGTCGCACCGCCGAGGACCTTGTCGATGAGGAACTGCGAGACCTTGCTGGTCCCGGTGGGCGCCTCCCGTCGCTGGATCACCCGGGTGCCGGTGTCGGTGGGCTCGAGGGTGAACGACCAGACGGTGCGGTTCTCGTTGACCCGGAAGCGGAGCAGGCGCCCCGGCTCGAAGGCGAGCACCTTGGCGGTGGTGGGCCACACGAGCAGGCCCTTGCGGTTGACATTGATCGTCTTGGTCCCGACTCCGACGGGTCCGCCCAGCACGGCCATCTTCCGGCACTGCGGGCTCCACTCGCCCATCCGCTTCAGGTCGGAGATCACATGCCACACCTGCTGTGGCGATGCGGCGATCTCGACGGTGGCTTCGAGGGTCTTCGACACGGGGCCTCCCTGATTCTTCGCGTAACCGTGAGTTACAAATACTGCCCGTCGATCATAGCCGAGTCTGTGACGCCCGCCACCCGGATGTGCACCACCCGCCGGCGGGGAGGGCCCGCGACGAGCCGCGGCCGGGGTGTGCCCGGTGGCCGGCGCCTTCCCGTCCGGCGAGGGTCCGGCCGAGCAGTACCAGGCCCCACGGCCCGATCACCCAGACCGGCCACGGGTACACGGCCGCGCCGACGGCGATCGACACGATCGCCCAGATCACGAGGTTGATCGTCCCGGCTGCGGCCCAGGCTCCCCACTCGATCCGCTGATGCAGGGGGAGCCGGCGGTCCGCGGTGCGGGCCGGGGCGGGCGGGGGTGCGGGTGAGGCCGGGGGTGCCGCCGGAAGGTCGCTCAGTACCCGGTGCGCCTCGTCGGTGGTGACGGACCGGTACACCTCGCCGACCCGCTGGTTGAACTCGCCGATCGTGAGCCGGCCGGCGGTGAGATGCCGGCCCAGCTCGTCGACGAGCCGCTCGCGTTCGGGGTCGGAGATCCGGACACCGTTGACGTATTCCATCGCTGCCTCCTGCGGAGGGTCGAGACCACTGAGGTTCCACAGTGGAATGTCGATACCACTATGGTGGATATGCCACAGTGGAATGTCAAGCCCCCGGGAAAGGTGTCCGCCATGGTCGACCGTCCGCTCGATGCCCCCGCGGCTCGTCCGCTCAACGCCACCGCGGCGTCGCTGCTGGGATTCCTGCACGAGGGTCCGAAGACCGGGTGGGATCTGGTGGTGACCGCGCAGGAGCGGATCGGGAAATTCTGGTCGATCACGACCAGTCAGGTGTATCGCGAACTCGCCGCCATGGAACGGGCCGGTCTCGTCGAGGCGGGCGAGGTGGGCCCGCGCGACCGCAAGCCCTTCGCGCTCACCGCCTCCGGCCGCGCCGCATTCGCCGAGTGGATCGAACGCGAACCCGGACCGGAGAACATCCGCTACCCGCTGCTGCTCACCGTCGCGTTCGGCAGGCACCTGCCGCCCGGCAGGCTGGCCGAGATGCTCGCCGTCCACCGCGCCGCCCACGAACGCCGGCTCGCCGACTACGAGCGCGCCGCCGCCGAGCACTGCGCGGACCCGTACTCGTCGGCGACCCTGGACTTCGGCATCGTCTACGAACGGGCCGTGCTCGAGTGGTTCGGCCGGGTGGCGGACACGCTGGGGCCGGCCTCGTGAACCGGAGGCGTGGGACCGTGCCCACCTGACGATCGACACGGCTGTGGCCGGTCCCGACGATGCGGTCACCACGATCCGGCGCGAAGCCGGCCTTCTCGACCCTGATTCGGCGGCGCGCCGGCCGGTGCCGGGGACACAATCCGGATAGCGCGTATCGATCGGGAGGTGGCCGTGGCCGAGGAGGTCGTCGTCGGGGTCGGTCCCGTCTCGACGGACGAGGTCCTGCGGGTGGCGCGGTCCGGCGCGCCGGTCCGGCTCTCCGCGGACGCGCTCGCCCTCATCGGCGCGGCCCGTGCCGTGGTCGACGCGCTCGCCCGCGACCCCCGGCCCGCGTACGGCATCACCACCGGGTTCGGGGCGCTCGCCACCCGCCACATTCCCCCGGAATCGCGAATCGATCTGCAGCGCAGCGTGATCCGCTCTCACGCCGCCGGGACCGGTCCCGAGGTGGAACGGGAGGTGGTCCGCGCGATGATGCTGCTGCGCCTGTCCACCTTCGCCACCGGGCACACCGGGGTCCGCCCCGGGACCGCCACGGCCTACGCCGCGATGCTGAGCGCGGGAATCACGCCGGTGGTGCCCGAGCACGGCAGCCTCGGCTGTTCCGGGGATCTCGCGCCGCTCGCCCACGTGGCCCTCGTCCTCACCGGCGAGGGCGAGACCCGCGACGCCGCCGGCACGCTCGTGCCGGCCGCGCAGGCTCTCGCCGCGGCGGGCCTCGCGCCCGTCGTGCTCGCCGAGAAGGAAGGGCTCGCCCTCATCAACGGCACCGACGGGATGCTGGGCATGCTGGTCCTTGCCTGCCACGACCTGCGCGCCCTGCTGCGGCTCGCCGACGTCACGGCCGCGATGAGCGTCGAGGCCCTGCTCGGCACCGACCGGGTCTTCGCCGCCGACCTGCACGCCCTGCGGCCGCACCCCGGCCAGGCCGTGGCCGCCGCCAACATGACCCGGCTCCTCGCCGGCTCCGCCGTCGTGGCCAGCCACCGGACCCCGGACTGCCCGGTGGTGCAGGATGCCTACTCGCTGCGGTGTGCCCCGCAGGTCGCGGGCGCCGCGCGCGACACCCTGACCCACGCCGAGCAGGTCGCCGGACGCGAACTCGCGGCCGCGATCGACAACCCGGTCGTCACCCGCGACGGCCGGATCGAGTCGAACGGCAACTTCCACGGCGCCCCGCTGGCGTACGTCCTCGACTTCCTCGCCGTCGTCGTCGCCGACGTCGCGAACATCAGCGAGCGCCGCACCGACCGGCTGCTCGACGTGGCCCGCAGCCACGGCCTGCCGCCGTTCCTCGCCCACGATCCCGGCGTCGACAGCGGGCACATGATCGCCCAGTACACCCAGGCCGCGCTCGTCGCCGACCTCAAGCGCCTCGCCGTGCCCGCCGCCGTCGACTCGATCCCGTCGTCGGCCATGCAGGAGGACCACGTCTCGATGGGCTGGTCCGCCGCCCGCAAGCTGCGCCGCGGCCTCGCCGCGCTGACCCGTGTCCTGGCCATCGAGGCACTCACCGCGGCACGCGCACTGGACCTGCGCGCCCCGCTCACCCCGGCCCCCGGCACCGGCGCGGTGGTCGCCGCGCTCCGCCGGCACGTGGCCGGGCCCGGCCCGGACCGGCATCTCGCCCCGGAGATCGACGCCGCGGCCCGGCTCGCCGCGAGCGGAGAACTCGTCGCCGCGGCGGAATCCGCGATCGGGGCCCTGGACTGATCGTCAGCGGAGCGGGTCGAACTGCCGCGGCACCGCCGCCCGCGCACCGGTCATCGCGCCGGCCAGCAGGCGGCCGGTCAGCGGGCCCAGCGCCACGCCCCACATGCCGTGACCGCCGGCGACGAACACGCGCGCGGAGCGGGTGCCGCCGACCAGCGGCAGACCGTCCGGGGTGCAGGGACGCGAGCCCACCCACTCCTCCGCCCGGGCGGCCCAGTCGACGCCGGTCAGCAGCGGCCGCGCCGCGTCGACGATGGCCTGGATCCGCCGCGGGTCGAGCGGGGCGTCGGGCCGGCGGAACTCCATCATCCCGGCGATGCGGAACCGATCGTGCAGCGGCGTGCACGCGACCCGCTGGGCCGGGAAGTAGATCGGGTTCTTCGGCAGGTGCGCCGGGCGCACGCTGAAGCTGTAGCCGCGACCGGCCTGCACCGGCATCCGGACCCCGAACGGCCGGGCCAGGTCGTTCAGCCGGGCCCCGGTGGCCAGCACCACCGCATCCGCCGCCCGGTCCCCGCCGCCGGTGCCCACCACGCGCACGTCCCGCGGGCCGTCCCGGACCGCCTGCACCTCGAACCCGGTGACGATCTCACCGCCACGGTCGCGTACCGACTCCGCCAGCGCGGCGACGAACCGCGGCGGGTCGACGAACCGCTGCCCCCGCAGCCGGATCCCGGCCCGCACCCCGTCGCCGAGCAGCGGCTCCAGGGTGCGGATCGTGTCCCCGTCGAGCAGGTCGAAATCCACCTCGCCGCCCGCCGCGACCACCTGCCGGAACTCCTCGACGAGCACGCGACGGTCGTCCTCGGACGCGAACGCTGCCAGGAACGGATCCGCCGGGCGGGTCTGTTCGACGACACCGCCGCGGGCCAGATCGTCGTAGGCGCCCAGCGCCATCCGGTTCACCTCGGCGAACACCGCCATCGCCGCGCGCCACCGGCGGGCGGTGCAGTGCCGCGCGAATCCCGCCAGGAACCGCCACAACCGCAGGTCGACCGCGGGCGGCACGTACACCGGGGACGACGGCGTGAGCATCGAACGGATCCCGTACCGCAGCACCGCCGGCTCCGGCAGTGGCAGGGTCAGCGCGGGGGCCAGCCAGCCCGCATTGCCCCACGACGCATCGGCGGCCACCCCGGTGCGGTCGAGCACCGTGACCTCGACGCCGCGCTCCTGCAGGAACCAGGCCGCCGACAACCCGACGAAGCCCGCCCCGACGACGACCACCCGACGAATCGCCATGACGCACTCCCGATCTCGAGGTACCCCATCACCTCCATCATGGACCGTCGCCGGGCTCGGTGCCCGCGAACCGGGGGTGGTCGCCCGCCGGCCGCCCCGTGACGATCCGGTGGATCAGCCGGGCCGCCGCCCGGGCCGTGCGCCCGTCGACGTCGACGGCCGGCGCCAGCTCGGCGACGTCGACGAGCGCGAGCCTGCCGCTGCGCGCCACGACGTCGCACACGTGCTGCACCACCTCGAACGCGACGCCGCAGGCCGCCGGGGCGCTCACCCCGGGCGCCACCCAGCCGGGCAGCACATCGAGGTCGATCGTCAGGTGCACCGCGTCCACCGCGCGGACGAACTCCTCGACGAACGTCTCCACGACGGGCAGGTTCGTCGCGCGGCACTCGTCGTCCAGCAGGTACCGCACCCCGAACTCGTCCGCGGCGGCGAACAGCGCGGCCGTGTTGCTCGGCTGCGCGATGCCCACCACCGCGTAGCGCAGCGACCTGCCCTGTTCGCGTTCGCGTTCGGCCATCTGCCGGAACGGGGTGCCCGACGTGGCGACGGGCGCCGCCCGCAGGTCGAAGTGCGCGTCCAGGTTCAGCACGCCCCAGCGGGTCCCGGCCCGCGCGGCCGCGGACCCGGCCCAGCCCAGGTAGCTGCCGAAGGCCACCTCGTGCCCGCCGCCGAGCACCACCACCGCATGCCCCGCGTCGAGCAGCGCGGTGACCGCCGCGCCGAGGCGGCGCTGCCCGTCCTCGAGGGCGCCGCCGCGCACCGCGACGTCGCCGGCGTCGTGGATCGTCGCCGGCGCCGGCAGCGCCAGCGACGCCAGGGCGTGCCGCAACGCGACCGGCCCGTCCGCCGCGCCGGGCCGCCCCTGGTTGCGGCGCACGCCCTCGTCGCTGCGGAATCCGATCAGGACCTGCGCCCGCGCGGCGTCCGCGGGCAGCGGCGCCACCACGTCGTGCCAGCGCAGGTGCTCGGGACCGGGGCCGTCGTCGCGGCCTGTCCACGGCGCAGGCGGCACGTCGACCGGAATCCTCACATCCGCAGTCCTTCCTGCCAGACCTCCCGGACCAGCTGCACTCCCGGCCGGTACGCCAGGTGCAGGTACGACGGCGCGTCCAACGCGATCAGATCTGCCCGTGCGCCCTCCCGGACGACGCCGACGTCGTCCCGGCGCAACGCCGCGGCGCCCCCGGCGGTCGCCGCGTGGACCGCCTCCTCCGGGCTCATGTGCATCTCGCGCACCGCCAGCGCGATGCAGAACGGCATGCTCGTGGTGTAAGAGGTGCCGGGGTTGCAGTCGGTGGCCAGCGCGACGGTGACATCCGCGTCCAGCAGTGCCCGCGCGTCCGGATACCGGTTGCGCGTGCAGAAGTCGGCGCCCGGCAGCAGCGTCGCCACCGTGCCCGAGCCGGCGAGCGCCGCCACGTCCGCCGCCGTGGTGTAGGTGACGTGGTCCACCGATGCCGCACCGACCTCCACCGCCAGCTGCACGCCCGGCCCGGGACCGAGCTGATTGCCGTGCACCCGCGGGGTGAGGCCGTGCGCCATCCCTGCCTGCAGCACGGCCCGGCACTGGTCGGCGTCGAACGCGCCCCGCTCACAGAACACGTCGATCCACTTCGCGTGCGGCGCGCACACGGGGACCATCTCCTCGCACATCAGCCGGACGTAGTCGTCGGGGCGGCCCGCGAACTCCGGCGGCACGGCGTGCGCGGCGAGCAGCGTCGTCTCCGGCGTGAACACCTCGGCCACCCGCAGGCAACGCAGCTCGTCGGCGACGGACTGGCCGTACCCGGACTTGCACTCGACCGTGGTCGTCCCGGACTGCCACCCCTCGGCGACGAGCCGCGACACCGTCGCCCCCAGCGCGCGATCGGTCGCCGCGCGGGTCGCCGCGATCGTCGTGGCGATGCCGCCGGCGGTGTAGGGGGCACCGGCCATGCGGGCGGCGAATTCCTCGGCGCGCTCCCCGGCGAACACGAGATGCGTATGACTGTCGACGAATCCGGGCAGCACGGCGCGGCCCTGCAGGTCGTGCCGGTCCGCGGCGGCCCCCTCGGGGACCCGGTCGCGCGGCCCCACCCACCGGATCAGACCCTCGCCGACGACCACCGCGGCGTCCACGAGCACCCCCAGCGGGCCCCGGTCGAGTTCCGGGTCGTTCGTGACGAGGCAGCCGATGTTGTCGAGCAGTGTCCAGTTCCGCCCGGGCGACACGGCGTCAGCCCTCCCGCATCGGGATGCGCAGTCCGCGGCGCGCGGCGACCTCGGCGGCACGGGGGTAGCCGGCGTCGACGTGCCGGAGGACGCCGGTGCCGGGGTCGTTCGTCAGCACCCGCTCGAGCTTGCGCGCGGCGAGGTCGGTGCCGTCGGCGATGCACACCTGCCCGGCGTGTAGCGACCGGCCGATGCCGACCCCGCCACCGTGGTGGATCGACACCCACGACGCGCCGGACGCCGTGTTGACCAGGGCGTTGAGCAGCGGCCAGTCGGCGATCGCGTCCGAACCGTCGGCCATCGCCTCGGTCTCGCGGTACGGCGAGGCCACCGACCCGGCGTCGAGGTGGTCGCGGCCGATGGCGATCGGAGCGGCGACCTCTCCGGCGGCGACCATCTCGTTGAACCTCAGCCCGGCCCGGTCCCGTTCGCCGTAGCCGAGCCAGCAGATGCGGGCCGGCAGCCCCTGGAACGGCACCGCGCGCCCGGCCAGGGTGAGCCATCGGGCGAGATGCTCGTTCTCGGGGAACAGCTCAAGGACGGCACGGTCGGTGGCCGCGATGTCCGCGGGATCTCCCGACAGCGCGACCCAGCGGAACGGCCCGCGGCCCTCCTCGAACAGCGGACGGATGTAGGCGGGTACGAAGCCGGGGAACGCGAACGCCCGGTCGAAGCCGCCCTTGCGGGCCTCGTCGCGGATGGAGTTGCCGTAGTCGAACACCTCGGCGCCGCAATCGAGGAACCCGACCATGGCCTCCACGTGCCGGGCCATCGACCGGCGGGCCTGCTCGGTGAACCACACGGGGTCCTTCGCCGCGAGGGTGTGCCACTCCTCGACCGTCACCCCGAGCGGCAGGTAGGACAGCGGGTCGTGGGCGGAGGTCTGGTCGGTGACGATGTCGATGGGGGCCTGCAGCGCGAGCAGCGCCGGCACGACGTCGGCGGCGTTGCCGACCACCCCGATCGAGCGGGGCTCGCGCGCATCCCGTGCCGCGAGCGCCGAGGCCAGCGCCGCCTCGACGCTGTCGGCCTTGGCGTCGAGGAAACCCTGCGCGAGCCGGCGGTCGACCCGGGCCTCGTCGACCTCGACGCAGATCGCGACGCCCTCGTTCATCGTGATCGCCAGGGGCTGCGCCCCGCCCATGCCGCCCAGGCCCGCGGTCAGGGTGACGGTGCCGGCGAGGCTGCCGCCGAACCGCTTGCGGGCGACGGCCCCGAACGTCTCGTAGGTGCCCTGCAGGATGCCCTGCGAGCCGATGTAGATCCAGGATCCGGCGGTCATCTGCCCGTACATCGTCAGCCCCAGCGCCTCCAGGCGGCGGAACTCCTCCCAGTTCGCCCAGTCGCCGACCAGATTCGAGTTGGCCAGCAGCACGCGCGGTGCCCACTCGTGGGTGCGCAGCACCCCGACGGGCTTGCCGGACTGCACGAGCAGCGTCTCGTCGCCGCCGAGGGTCTCGAGGGTCCGCACGATCGCGTCGAATGCGGCCCAGTTGCGGGCCGCCCGGCCGGTGCCGCCGTAGACCACCAGGTCGTCCGGCCGTTCGGCGACGTCGGGATCGAGGTTGTTCATCAGCAGGCGCAACGCGCCCTCCTGTTGCCAGCCCCGGCACCGCAGCCCGGGACCGCGCGGGGCGCGCACGGGCCGCGGGCCCGGGAGGGCGGAGGGGGTCGTTCCGGTGGCCATGGGGCCTCCTCTCGAAACCGGCGAGGCGCGCCGGCGCCGCGACTCCATCCCATGACACTGCGGCGGACCGCCCCGCGACAACCGGTCCGGGCGGATGTGTCGGATCCGAGACCGAGCGGCCGGCCGCGGCCCGCCCGGCGGCCCCTTGGAACAGCGGGGCGGCGCGGTCGTACGATTTCGTCGAACGTTCTGCTGTCGAAGGGAACCATCCATGACCACGGGTATCGAACAGCTCGAGTTTCAGGCGGAGACGCGTCAGCTGCTGGATCTGCTGATCCATTCGGTGTATTCGAACAAGGACACCTTCCTCCGGGAACTCGTCTCCAACTCGTCGGACGCGCTGGACAAGCTCAAGCTCGAGGCGTTCCGCAACAAGGACCTGCAGGTCGACACCTCGGATCTGCACATCGAGATCGAGGTCGACAAGGAGCAGCGCACCCTCACCGTCCGCGACAACGGCATCGGCATGTCCCGGGACGAGGTGGTCGACCTGATCGGCACCCTCGCGAAGTCGGGCACCGCGGAACTGCGGCGCAAGCTGCGCGAGGCGCAGGAGTCGGCCGCGCCGGAGGAACTCATCGGCCAGTTCGGGGTCGGCTTCTACTCGACCTTCATGGTGGCCGACAAGGTGACCCTGCTGACCCGCAAGGCCGGCGAGCACGACGGCACCCGGTGGGAGTCGAGCGGCGAGTCGACCTACACGATCGAGACGGTCGAGGGCGCACCCCAGGGCACGTCGGTGACGCTGCACCTCAAGCCGGAGGACACCGAGGATCACCTGTTCGACTACACGGCCGAGTGGAAGATCAAGGAGATCGTCAAGCGCTACTCGGATTTCATCGCCTGGCCGATCCGGATGCAGGTCGAACGCACCAAGCCCGCCGAGGGGGAGGGGTCCGTCGCCGAAGTGGTCCGCGAGACGGAGACTCTGAACTCGATGAAGGCGCTGTGGGCGCGCTCGAAGGACGACGTCTCCGCGGAGGAGTACAGCGAGTTCTACAAGCACGTCAGCCACGCGTGGGACGAGCCGCTCGAGGTCGTCCCGATGAAGGCCGAGGGCACATTCGAATACCAGGCGCTGCTGTTCATCCCGTCGCAGGCGCCGTTCGACCTGTTCATGCGCGAGCGCAAGACCGGGATCCACCTCTACGTCAAGCGCGTGTTCATCATGGACGACTGCGAGGAGCTGATCCCGGAGTACCTGCGGTTCGTCAAGGGCGTGGTCGACGCCCAGGACCTGTCGCTCAACGTCTCGCGCGAGATCCTGCAGCAGGACAGGCAGATCCGCGCGATCCGCCGGCGGCTCACCAAGAAGGTGCTGTCCACGATCCAGGACATGGCGACCACCGAGAAGGAGAAGTACCGGACCTTCTGGTCGCAGTTCGGCCGGGTCCTCAAGGAGGGTCTGCTCTCGGATTTCGACAACCGCGACACCCTGCTCGCCGTGTCCTCCTTCGAGTCCACGCACAGCGAGGACTCGACGACGACGCTCGCCGAGTACGTCTCGCGGATGAAGGAAGGCCAGGACGAGATCTTCTACATGACCGGCGAGTCCCGGCAGCAGATCGAGAGCTCCCCGCACATGGAGGCCTTCCGCGCCAAGGGCTTCGAGGTGCTGCTGCTCACCGACCCGGTCGACGAGATGTGGGTGGGGTCCGTGCCCGAGTTCGAGGGCAAGCCGTTCCAGTCGATCGCCAAGGGCGAGGTGGATCTCGGTACCGAGGACGAGAAGAAGGCCGCCGAGGCCGAGCGTGAGGAGCGGGAGAAGGAGTACGCCGACCTGCTGTCGTGGCTCGGCGAGACGCTCGACGAGCACGTGAAGCAGGTGCGGCTGTCGTCGCGGCTGACCACGTCGCCCGCGTGCCTCGTCGGCGACACGTTCGCCATGTCGCCCGCCCTCGAACGGATGTACCGGGCGTCGGGCCAGCCCGTCCCGCACACCAAGCGCATCCTCGAGCTCAACCCGGACCACCCGTTGGTCACGGCGCTGCGCGACGCGCACGCCCGGCACGCCGACGACCCGACGCTCGGCGAGACCGCCGAGTTGCTGTACGGCACCGCGCTGCTCGCCGAGGGCGGCGAACTCGAGGACCCGGCGGCGTTCGCCCGTCTGCTCGCCGATCGCCTCGCGCGCACGCTGTAACCGCTCACCCCTTCCGGCCGAATGTCACATCGCGTCGATCGAATCGACGTGGTGTGACATTCGGTCCGTGCGTGGTGGGGGTGCGGCGACCCGATAGGCTCACACCATGGCCGGCGTGGACGGGGTGTTGTTCGATATCGAGGGCGTGATCGTGACGTCGTGGGAGCCCGTGCCGGGCGCCGCCGAGGTGCTTGCCGGGCTCCGCGAGCGCGGGGTGCATCGGGCCTTCCTGACCAACACCACGTCGCGGACCTGCGCGCAGATCGCCGAGAGCCTCACCGGGCTGGGCATGCCGGTCGAGCCCGCCGAGATCGTGACGGCCGCGTCCCTCACCGCCGAGTACCTGCGCCAAACCTACCCGGACCGGCGCTGCTGGGTGCTCAACCACGGCGACGTGGAGGCGGACCTCGAGGGCATCGTGCGCGACGAGGACGATCCCGAGGTGGTCGTGCTCGGCGGGGCCGGGCCGGAGTTCAGCCACCGCGCCCTCAGCCGCGTCGCCGAGCTCATGCTCGACGGGGTGCCGGTGGTCGCGATGCACCGCGGCTCCACGTGGCAGTCCGCGGACGGCCTGCGCATCGACACCGGCGTGTACCTGCCCGGTCTCGAGGAACTCACCGGGCAGACCGTCGTCGCGGTCGGCAAGCCGTCGATGCGGGGCTTCCTCGCCGCGGCCGAGCTGATGGGCACCGAACCGGACCGGATGGCCGTGGTGGGCGACGATCTCCACGCGGAGGTCATCCCCGGCCAGCGCCTCGGCATGACGGGAATCCTGGTGCGCACCGGCAAGTTTCGGCAGTCGGTGCTCGACCTCGCGGTCGAGCGTCCCGATCGGGTGATCGATTCGGTCGCCGCCCTGCCGGAGCTCCTCGACACGCTGTGACGCCGTCTCGCCCCGGGCGGGTGTGACCGGTACCCTCGCCGCCGGGGGAGTCGCCCCCGTCCGGGCATCCGAGCCCAGCGAGTCCCGGCCCAGCGCAGAGGAGACCTTGTTGTCCATCCGATCCATCCGTGCCGTCGTAGTCCCCCGCCGCCTCCTCCGGGCCGGTGTCGTCGCCGCTCTCGGCGTCGCGTCGGCCGCCCTGCTCGGCGTGGGTACCGCGACGGCGGCGCCGGTGACGTGCGTGTCGCCGCCGTCGGCCAACGAGATCCTGGTCTCCGACGCCGCCAGCTGCGGCGCGACGGCCGCCGAGGGCGGCACGGCCCACTCCTTCGCCTCCGAGAGCGGCACCGCGGTGTCGGCGGCGCAGACGGCCGGCGCGGCCGAGGCCCACGCGACGGGGTTCGGGACCGCCCTGAGCGGCGCCCAGAACGGTGGCCGCTCCTACGCGTACGCCCTCGGCGGCGGACTGAGCCATTCCTCGGCGCAGGGCCCGGTGACGACGGTGTCGGTCGCGGGCTGGGGGTCGGGGGCGACGGCCGATCCGACCGGGGTGACCTGCGTCGGCCCGCAGTCGTTCGCCGTCAACACGGCCACCGGTCAGTGGTGCGCCGTCGGCGTCGGTTCCACGCGTCGCTGAGAACACACCGCAGCGGTCTTGCGCGACGGGGGTGGCGGGTGCTCCAGACCTTGCACTCGCCACCCTCGAGTGCTAAGAATGCTCTTGGCACTCGCAACACGTGAGTGCCAGGTCGGGACGGTGAGGCCGGGAATATCGACACCCCTGGTCGTCCGTCGCGGGCACTGCTTCCGGCCGAAGGCGTACATGGGGCGACCCGACGAGCGGTCGCCCTGCGTGTCACCCCCATATCCGGAGGATCACTTCGCAATGGCCAAGATCATCGCGTTCGACGAAGAGGCCCGTCGCGGCCTCGAGCGGGGCCTGAACAGCCTCGCCGACGCTGTCAAGGTGACGTTGGGGCCCAAGGGTCGCAACGTCGTGCTCGAGAAGAAGTGGGGCGCCCCCACGATCACCAACGATGGTGTGTCCATCGCCAAGGAGATCGAGCTCGAGGACCCGTACGAGAAGATCGGCGCCGAGCTGGTCAAGGAAGTTGCCAAGAAGACGGACGACGTCGCGGGTGACGGCACCACCACCGCCACCGTGCTCGCCCAGGCGCTGGTGCGCGAGGGTCTGCGCAACGTCGCCGCCGGTGCGAACCCCCTCGGCCTCAAGCGCGGCATCGAGAAGGCCGTCGAGGCCGTCACTGCCAAGCTGCTCGACACCGCCAAGGAGGTCGAGACCAAGGAGCAGATCGGCGCCACCGCCGGCATCTCCGCGGGCGACCCCGCGATCGGTGAGCTGATCGCCGAGGCCATCGACAAGGTGGGCAAGGAAGGCGTCATCACCGTCGAGGAGTCCAACACCTTCGGCCTGCAGCTCGAGCTGACCGAGGGCATGCGCTTCGACAAGGGCTACATCTCGCTGTACTTCGCCACCGACGCCGAGCGTCAGGAGGCCGTGCTCGAGGACGCCTACATCCTGCTCGTGTCGGGCAAGATCTCGACCGTCAAGGACCTGCTGCCGCTGCTGGAGAAGGTCATCCAGTCCGGCAAGCCGCTGGCGATCATCGCCGAGGACGTCGAGGGTGAGGCTCTGTCCACCCTGGTCGTCAACAAGATCCGTGGCACCTTCAAGTCGGTCGCCATCAAGGCCCCCGGCTTCGGTGACCGCCGCAAGGCCCAGCTCGCCGATATCGCCATCCTCACCGGTGGCGAGGTCATCAGCGAAGAGGTCGGTCTCTCCCTCGAGACCGCCGGTCTCGAGCTGCTCGGCCGTGCGCGCAAGGTCGTCGTCACCAAGGACGAGACCACCATCGTCGACGGTGCCGGCGACGCCGACGCCATCGCCGGTCGCGTGAACCAGATCCGCGCCGAGATCGAGGCGTCGGACTCGGACTACGACCGCGAGAAGCTGCAGGAGCGTCTGGCCAAGCTGGCCGGCGGCGTTGCGGTCATCAAGGCCGGTGCCGCCACCGAGGTCGAGCTCAAGGAGCGCAAGCACCGCATCGAGGATGCCGTCCGCAACGCCAAGGCTGCGGTCGAGGAGGGCATCGTCGCCGGTGGTGGCGTCGCGCTGCTGCAGGCCGCGCCGGTTCTGGACGACCTGAAGCTCGAGGGTGACGAGGCCACCGGTGCCAACATCGTCAAGGTTGCCCTCGAGGCCCCGCTGAAGCAGATCGCCTTCAACGCCGGCCTCGAGCCCGGCGTCGTCGCCGAGAAGGTCCGCAACCTGCCCGCCGGCCACGGCCTCAACGCTGCCACCGGCGAGTACGAGGACCTGCTGGCTGCCGGCATCAACGACCCGGTCAAGGTCACCCGCTCGGCGCTGCAGAACGCGGCGTCCATCGCGGCCCTGTTCCTGACCACCGAGGCTGTCGTCGCCGACAAGCCGGAGAAGGCCGCCGCTCCCGCCGGCGACCCGACCGGCGGCATGGGTGGCATGGACTTCTGATCCACGCCCGACCGTCTTCGAGGCCCGGTTCCACTTCGGTGGGGCCGGGCCTCGTGGCGTCGAGGGCTCGGCCCGGGCCGAGCGGCGGGGAGCGCAGGCCCCGGCGTGCGCGAAGTTCCGACGGGTGCAGGAATGCCTGCCGCCGCCGGGAAATCGGGGAAATGTTCCGCCGCGCCGAGTGCTGAAGTGCAGTTCGGGGCGGCCGCGCGGCGCTTCCCGGGCGGCCGGGGACGCAATTCTTTTCGTTAAACATTCCGTTTTTCCGCACTCACAATGCGGAAATCTTCGCGTTCCGGAATTTTCCGCTCTGCACCTGCATAAATGCCGCGGAAATGCATCGAGAACAAGGCCGCATTTCCGGGGTGTGAATTGTCTCACGCCCTGAATTCGCCGGCTCGCAGCGCACAATTCGCGGGGCCCGTGCCACACTCGGAATTGTGATCGGGAACGATCCGGTCGCGTGCAGAAGCGGCGGGCCGGAAATTCCGGCCGGTCGAGAAACACGAGACAAAGGAGTCGGACAATGCTCGGATCCGTTCAGGACATTCTCAACCTCCTGCTGGAGACCTTCGGTGACTTCGCCGACATCCTCGGCACGGGCAGCGCGGAGGCCGGTGAGACCACCCAGCAGGCCGTGAGCTGATCGTCGGCCCGAGAGGGAGTCGGAGGGTTTCCCTTCTCGAGCTGCCTCGATCCACAGCACTCGGCCGCAGCGGCACACGTCGTCGCTGCGGCCGAGTGCTGTCCGGGGTTTCCGGTGTGACCGGCCCGTTCCCATCGAGGGGTGATTTTTCCGATTTCTGCGTTCTCGACTCGTGACATGTTGTAACAATGGCGTCGCGGTCGCAGTTCCAGGCCGCGCATCCGTGACACCGACGAAATCAAGGAGGAGTCGCCATGGGGTCTCTCGCGGACATCATCGGTTGGGTACTCGAGAATTTCGATCTGCTGGAGGTCCTGGACTCGCTGAGCGCCGGCGACGACTAGCAGCCACCCACCACCTGGACGGAGAAGATCATGATCGGCAGCCTGCTCGACCTCATCACGCCCATCCTCGAACTGATCGCCGACCTCGGCTCCGGCAGCACGGACTAGTCCCGGGCCCGAGACCGGAGTCGAATCGCAGCCGCAGCCGCAGGATCTCCTGCCGCTGTGGCTGCGGTCGTGAGGTGTTCGGCCGGTTCACACCGCCACGGCCGCGGCGACCGCACGCTTCGCCAGCCGCGCCGCGATCGCGGCACACACCAGCAGCTGGATCTGGTGGAACAACATGAGCGGCAGGACGATCAGCCCGATCGGCTGGCCCGGGAACAGCACCGTCGCCATCGGCAGGCCCGTGGCGAGCGACTTCGTCGAGCCGCAGAACAGGATCGTCGCGCGGTCCTCGTAGGAGAAGCCCAGGCGCGGTGCGCCGAACCACGTGATCGCCAGGACCAGCGCGAGCAGCGCGACGCACACGCCCACGAGGGCGAGCAGCCGCGCGGGCGACAGGCTCGACCAGATGCCCTCGTTCATGCCGCGGCTGAACGCGACGTACACGACGAGCAGGATCGAACCGCGGTCGACGATCTTCAGCGGCCTGCCGTGGGCCTTGACCCACCCGCCGATCCAGCGGCGCACGAGCTGGCCCGCGAGGAACGGAACCAGCAGCATGAGCACGATGTCGAGCACCGCAGAGGCGCTGAACGTCACGCCCTGCGTGGTCATCGTCAGCGCGACGAGCAGCGGCGTGACGAAGATGCCGAGCAGGCTCGACGCGCTGGCGGAGACGACCGCCCCCGGGATGTTGCCCCGGGCCACCGAGACCAGCGCGATCGACGACTGCACCGTCGAGGGCAGCAGGCACAGGTAGAGGACGCCGAGATACAACGGCTCGGTCAGGACCGCCGGCACGAGGACCTTCGTCGCCAGACCGAGCAGCGGGAACACCGCGAACGTGGTGGCGAGGATCGTCAGGTGCAGGCGCCAGTGCTTGAGGCCTTCGAGGGCCTCGTGCGTGGACAGGCGAGCTCCGTAGAGGAAGAACAGCAGGCCGATGGCGATCTTCGAGGCCCACGTGACGGCGGTCAGGGCCGTGCCCTCGGCCGGCAGCAGCGCCGCGATCGCGACGGTGGCGAGGATGCCGACGAGGAAGGGGTCGAGGCGTCCGAGCACGGGGATCCTGGAGAACATGAGTCGACGCTAGGCCACCGCACGCCCATCCAGGAAACCGATCACCGCGATTACTGTCATCACAAATCGTGATTGAATACCGTGGTGTTCGATCCCGTCCACCTGCGCAGCTTCCTGGCCGTGGAACGCGCCCGCAGCTTCACGCTCGCAGCGCGACGGCTCGGCCTGCGCCAGTCCACGGTCAGTCAGCACGTCGGCAAGCTCGAGCAGGCCGCCGGCCGCCGGCTGTTCCTGCGGGACACGCACGCGGTCGATCTCACCGCCGACGGCGCAGCCATGCTGGGCTTCGCCCGGGACATCCTCGATCGGCACGACGCGGCCCGGCGGTACTTCTCGGAGTCGCCGATCAGCGGGCGGCTGCGCTTCGGGGCCTCGGAGGACCTGGTGCTGCACGAACTGCCCGCCATCCTCGCGGAGTTCCGGCGCAGTCATCCGCGGGTGGATTTCGAGCTCACCGTCGCGCTGAGCGAGGACCTGCATCGGCGCCTCGACGACGGGGACCTCGACCTGGTCTTCGGCAAGCGCCGGCCGGGGGAGCGACACGGGGAGCTGATCTTCCGGGACCGGCTGGTGTTCCACGCCGCACCGGACTTCGTGGTCGAGCCCGACGGGCCGATCCCGCTGGTGACGTATCCGCCGCCGGCGTTGACCCGCGAGATCGCCCTCGACACGCTCCGGCGCGCCGGACTCGGGGCGCGCATCACCTGCACCACCGACAGCCTCAACGGCCTGCGCGCAGCCGTCCTCGCCGGGCTCGGCGTCGTGCTCCACGCTGCCCGGCTGCCGCCGGCGGGGCTCGTTCCCGTGCGCGCGGGACGACTGCCCGACGCGGGGGAGGTCGAGTTCGTGCTGCTGTCGCGGCGTTCGGTCCTCAACGAACCCGAGCGGGCACTGCGTGCCGTGATCCTCGCGAACGCCGACCGGCTCGGCCGGGACGGCTGACCGTCGTTGCGCGCGGCGTGCGCCCGTTCCGGCCGGCGGAGCGGGCGCACGCCGCGGGGGAGAGCGGTGAGCTCGTCCCTCTCACTCGGGCAGCAGCATCCACAGCGCCAGGTAGACCAGCGCCGCACCGCCTCCGGTGACGAACGCGGCGACCACCACACCGGCGCGGACGAGGTTGACGTCGATGCCGAAGTATTCGGCGAGACCGCCGCACACGCCACCGAGCATGCGCTGCGAGCGGGAACGGGCGAAGGGACGGGGACCGGGGGTGCTGTTCTCGAATGTCATGCGACAAGCGTGCCGCCGCGGGCCTGCCGGCCACATCGGGTGACGCCCCGATTCCTACCCTGATCTTTCGTCTCGGGGTTCGTCCTCAGCGGCGCTTGGCGAGCGTCTTCTTGAAGATCACCAGGGGCAGCAGCATCCGGGCGATCAGCGCGACGGCCCACACGATCACCGTCGCGAGGATCCAGGTCGCCGCGCCCCGGATCTGCAGGCCGTCGCTGACGAGCGAGGTGACGATCAGCGCCACCAGCGTCGAGATGAGCGCGCTGCTGCCCAGGAGCGCAGGGGTCTTGGTCACCGCCAGCTGACGCAGCAGGGGGTCGACGAGCATCGCGGCCACGGTGAACAGGACGACGGCGATGACGAAGGCGACGCCGTCGAGCGTCATGCCGGGCAGGACCCAGGCACCGACGAGCAGCGCCAGAGCGTTGGCGAGCAGTGCGACGACCGCGGACGCGAGCAGACGGACCATGCCAGGAGACTAGCCCCCACCGGCCGGGAGGGTGAACCGACAAGCCGACGAGGCGGGCCGGAATCCCGGCCCGCCTCGAGACGCCGGATCGCCGGCGCGGCGCGAGAACTCGTCAGATGCAGACCACCGCCAGGCCCACGCCCCGCCAGACCTGCGTCTCGACGCGCTCGAACTCGTCCTTGTCGTGGTTGTACCGCATGTCGATCTCGGTGCGGTAGCCCCTGTCGCGCTGTTCGGTGACGTGGCAGTCGCCGGATGCCGTGCCGGCGCGGTTGACCACGACGTACGGCACGCCCTGCGCCTCGAGCGCGGCCCGGGCGCTGTGTTCGCTCATTCCGACCACGTTCGGAGCCGGCTGGGCCGCCGCCGCGGTCCCGGCGCCCAGCAACACCGCGGTCCCGGCGCCCAGCAACACCGACGCGGCCGCCGCGCACACGGCCGCGGTGACGGAGGTGCGCAGCAAACCCCTTCCACGGCGGGATCTTTCGGGAACGGAGTGGGAACTGCTCGTGGTGGATGTCATGCCTTTCAGCGTGCCGACCGGCGGGCCGGCTCCACATCGGGTGACGCCCCGATCCCTACCCTGATCTTTCGTCTCGGGGTTCGCGCGCCGTGTGCTCCGTAGGATCTGTGCATGGCCGGACCGACGCGTGTGGCGCTCGCCCTGGGCAGCGGGGGTGCCCGCGGCTACGCCCACATCGGCGTGATCGAGGTGCTCGAGGAACGCGGCTTCGACATCACCGGGGTGGCGGGCTCGTCCATGGGCGCGCTCGTCGGCGGGCTGTACGCGGCGGGCAAGCTCGACGACTACACCCGCTGGGCGACGTCGTTGACCCAGCTCGACGTGCTGCGCCTGCTCGACGTGTCACTGTCCGCGCCGGGCGCCATCCACGCCGAGAAGATCCTCGACAAGGTGCGCGAGATCCTCGGCGACACCCCCATCGAGGGGCTGCGGATCCCGTATACGGCGGTCGCGACGGACCTGGCCGCCGGCCGGTCCGTGTGGTTCCAGCGCGGCCCCGTCGACGTGGCGATCCGCGCCTCCATCGCGATCCCCGGCGTGATCACCCCGTACGTGCTCAACGGGCGGGTGCTCGCGGACGGCGGAATCCTCGATCCGCTGCCACTCGCCCCGATCCTCGCCGCCGGTGCCGACGTCACCATCGGTGTCAGCCTCGGGGCGGAGGAGCGCGACGTCGAGGGCGGCGCCCCGGCCCACGCGAGTGCAGAGCCGCGACCGGTCGACGAGTGGATCGGCCGCTTCCGCCGCAGCGCCGCGCAACTGCTCGAGCGCGACGTCGTCCGCTCGGTGGTCGGTCGCTTCGGCAGCGGGCAGGTGGCACGCAGCGATGCCGTGGAGGACGTGGCGCCCGAGGAGACCGAGGTCGTCGACGATCCGGTACCGGTCCCGAAGCTCAGCCGCTTCGAGGTGATGAACCGTTCGCTCGACCTGATGCAGTCGGCCCTCGCCCGGTATCAGCTCGCCGGGTACCCGCCGGACGTGCTCATCCGCGTCCCTCGCAAGTCGGGACGCAGCCTCGACTTCCACCGTGCGGCCGAGATGATCGCGCTCGGCCGCAGCCTCACGGAGTCCGCCCTCGACGCCGCGGGGCTCGGCGTCGCGCCGGTCGCCGAACCGGCTGACCCGGACACCGGAACCGCCTAGGCTGAGCCGGTGGAGACCGTACCGATCCAGCTGCCGGGCGGCACGACGACGCCGGTCCGCCTGTTTCCCGGTCCGGAACACCCGGCCCGCATCGACGCGCCACGGCCCGTGGTGGTGATCCTGCCCGGCCTCGGCATCCCGGCGGGCTACTACGAGCCCGTCGCCGAGGCGCTCACCGGGCACGGGTTCGACGCCGCGCTCTGCGAGCTGCCCGGGCAGGGCGACAGCCGCCCCCGTCCCGGACCCGACAGCGACTACGGCTACCAGGAACTGGTGGCCGTCGACCTGCCGGCGATGTTCGAGGTGGTGCACGAACGGTTCCTCGACTCCACCCCGTACCTCCTGGGGCATTCGATGGGCGGTCAGCTCGGGGTGCTCTATGCCTCCCGCAATCCCGGACGCCTCGGCGGGCTGATCCTCGTCGCCGCGGGCACCCCCTACTACCGTCACCACGCGGGCATCCGCGGGCCGGGTCTGCTCCTCGGGTCCGCGGCGATGTCGATCACCGCGAGCGTGGCCGGGTTCTGGCCCGGCGATCGGCTCGACGTCGCCGGTTTCGGCCGCCAGTCCCGGCTGCTCATCTCGGACTGGGCGCGCCTGGCCCGCAGCGGACGTTTCGAGCCCCGCGGCGCCGACGTCGACTACGAGCAGCGGCTGGCCGAGCTGAGCCTGCCGGTCCTGTCGGTCACCGTCGAGGGCGACGACATGACGCCCGTCCCCGCCGCCCGGCACCTGCTCGAGAAGATGCCCGCCGCGGACGTGACGACGTGGCACCAGTCCCGGCCGCTGGGGCACAACGGGTGGATCCGCGACAACGCGGACACCGTCGACCGCATCGCCGCCTGGTTGAAGGACCGGTGAGCGCGGCCTCCTACCGGGACAGCATGCGCTCGAGGAACGTGAACGTCAGTGCCGCCTTGAACGCGGCCTGGGCGTTGTCCGCGGCACCGCCGTGCCCGCCCTCGATGTTCTCGTAGTACCAGACCTCGTGCCCCTGTTCCTCGAGCCGGGCCACCATCTTCCGGGCGTGACCGGGATGCACCCGGTCGTCCCGGGTCGAGGTGGTGATCAGGATCGGCGGGTACGCCGCGTCCGGATCGGTGTTCTGGTACGGCGAGTACTCGCGCAGGAAGGCCCACTCGTCGGGGTCGTCGGGGTCGCCGTACTCGGCCATCCACGACGCCCCGGCGAGCAGCAGGTGATACCGCTTCATGTCCAGCAGCGGCACCTGGCACACGATCGTCCCGAACAGTTCGGGGTAGCGGGTGAGCATCACGCCCATGAGCAGACCGCCGTTGCTGCCACCCTGGATGCCGAGCCGGTCGGCGGTGGTGATGCCGCGCGCGACCAGATCCCGCGCCACCGCGGCGAAGTCCTCGAACACCCGGGGCCGGTTCTCCTTCAGCGCCTGGGTGTGCCACTGCGGCCCGTACTCTCCGCCGCCGCGGATGTTGGCGATCACGTAGGTGTACCCGCGTTCGAGCCACGCCAGGCCCACGCCGCCGCTGTACGCCGGCACCATCGAGTTCTCGAATCCGCCGTAGCCGTACAGCAGGGTCGGCGCCGGGGACGAGGTGTTGCGGCCCACCACGAAGTACGGAACCTGGGTTCCGTCGTCCGAGGTGGCGAAATACTGTGTGACGGTCACGTTCTCGGCGTCGAAGAACGCCGGGGCCTGCTTGATCGACTCCAGCGGGCTGCCGACCGTGCCGGACAGCAGCGTCGCGGGCACGGTGAAACCGCTGGAGTTGAGGAAGAATTCGTCGCTCTCGAGCGGGTCGACGTCGATCACGGAGGTGGAGGTCGCGGCCGGCACGTCCTCGAGGGGCCGATCGGTCCACCCGTCCGCTGCCGGGGTGAGCATCCGCACCTCGGTCTGCACGTCGCGCAGCGCGACCACCAGCAGGTGGTTCCGCGTCCAGGCGTACTGTTCCAGCGAGGTGTGCGCGTCCGGGGCGAACAACACCGTCATCTCGCGCGACCCGGCCAGGAACTCGGGGTAGTTCGCGGCCAGCAGGGTGCCCGCCGGATGTCCGAGCCACGGCGACCGGGTCCTGATCAGCAGGTGGTCGCGGTACACGGAGACCTTCGCGTCGTCCGGGGCCTCGATCCGGACGAGCTCCCCGTCGGGCCGCAACTCGAAACGGTGCGACGTGTAGAAGTCGATCGCGCGCTCGACGAAACTGCGCTCGAAGCCGGGGGTGCGGTCGTACCAGGCGGAGACGGCGACGTCGGACTTGTCGCCCTCGTACACCGTTTCGGCCGCGGACAGCGGGGTACCGCGGCGCCAGCGCTTGGCCAGGCGCGGATATCCGGAGTCGGTGAGCGAGCCGTCGCCGAAATCGGTGCCGACGTACACGGTGTCCGCATCGATCCAGCCGATGTCGGTCTTCGCCTCCGGCACCGTGAAACTGTCCGGTCCGTCGACGAACTTCCTTGACTCCACATCGAACTCGCGGATCACGGTGGCGTCGGCGCCGCCGCGCGACAGGCCGATCAGGGCCCGGGACTGGTCGGGCCGCAGCACCTGCGCGCCCGACCACACCCAGTTCTCGCCCTCCGCCTCGGCGACCGCATCGAGGTCGACCAGCACGTCCCAGTCCGGGGCGTCGCGCAGGTACTGCTCCATGGTGGTGCGCCGCCACAGACCGCGCACGTGCCGAGCGTCGCGCCAGTAGTTGTACAGGTACTCGCCGCGACGCCGCGCGTACGGAATGCGCGCGTCGGTGTCGAGGACCTCCCGGATCCGGGACTGCAGCGTCTCGAACGCCTCGGTGCGGGTGTACTCGTCGACGGTGCGGTCGTTGTGCGCGCGCACCCACCCGAGTTGCTCGTCGCCGGTGACGTCCTCGAGCCAGAGGTACGGGTCGTTCGTGTCGTCGGTCATCTGGTGTTCGGCGCGGATACTCCCTCGTGCACGGGGGAGAGAAAGCGCCGTCCTCCTCTCGAGGGGTGTGAGGGTGTCGAGGAAACCTGTCGGTGGGTCCGGTTGGCGTGCCCGGTATGGGGGTCGAGGTGGTGCGCTACAACTACCGGTTGCGGCCGGGCAGTATCGCCGAACATGCACTGATGCAGGAGTGGCATCGTTGCCGATTCCTGTGGAACGAGGCGGTGCACCAACACAAGGCCGGTGGCAGGCCTACGTTCGGGAAGCTGGCCAAGCAGTTGACCGAAGCGCGGAAACGCTCGTCGTGGTTGCGGGACGGTTCCCAGGTGGCGCAGCAGCAGACGCTGCGAACCTACGCACAAGCGTTGGAGGCATCCTTCACGGTGCAAGGGCGTGGCCGCCCCAGAGACAAGTCGCGGAAGACGACGTCGCCGTCGCTCGAGTACACCCGGCGCGGCTTCCGGATCCGGGACGGACGGTTGGTGCTCGCCAAGGGTGTCAGCATCCCGGTGGTGTGGTCGCGGGAGTTGCCGTCGGATCCGTCGAGTGTGCGCATCACCCGCGATTCGCCGGGGCACTGATACGCCTCGTTCGTGGTGACCCGCGAGGTGGAACCGGCACCGGGAGCCCCGGGCGGTTCCGGGATCGGTGTGGATTGGGGTGTGGCCCGGACCGCGACGACCACCGACGAGAGATTCGACCTGTCGTACGGTGGGCATCGGAAACGCTGCGTGGCGGAGCCGGCGAAAGCCCAACGGAAGATGGCGCGCCGCCGCGGGAAGGGCCACCCGCCGTCGAAGGGCTACCGGCGCGCCCGCACACACGCGGCGAAGATCGTGACGAAGGCCGCGCGCCGGAACCGGCACGAGGCGCGGGTGTGGGCGAAACGTGTGGTCGACAACCATGAGTTGATTGCGGTGGAGGATTTCCGGCCGCGGTTTCTGGCGAGGTCGACGATGGCTCGTCAGGCCGCGGACGCGGCGATCGGGTCGGCGAAACGGGAGTTGATCGGGCGGGGCAGGCGGGCCGGCCGGAAGGTGGTGATGGTGCGGCCCGCGTACACGACCATGACGTGTTCGAGGTGTTTCGCGAGAACCAAGCAGCGTCTCGAACTCGCAGAACGGATCTTCCGGTGCCAGGGCTGCGGCTATATCGCATGCCGGGACCGGAACGCTGCCAGAGTGGTTCTGGCTGTGGCGGAGCGTGGCCACACCGGTGTCGACGACGTCAGTCAATCGGATCACCTCCTTCGAGTCGGTGCTGCGGTTGCGGTCTGAGCTGGGAATCTCCTGCCTTCAGGCAGGAGAGGCGTTGAGGGCAATTGTTACCCATCCGGCCCCGGGCGACCCGGTGGGGACCGCGGCGCGCGACGCAAACGCCGCACCCGCCACACTGGCGGCATGCAGCTCCACCCCTCCGACGCCCAGCGGGACTGGCTCGACGACCGCGTCCGCAGCGACCAGTTCCTGCTGTTCTGCTTCGAGGGGCCGGCCGGCGACCCCGGCCGTCTGGTAGCGGAGCTGCGGCGACGGGCGTCGGCCGTCGCCGAGCTGCGGCTGCACGCCGTGGCGGTGCCGGGCGATCTGGACTATCCGTACTGGGCGACCGGGCCCGTCGGCGCCGACCGGTTCGTCGTGCACCGGCTGCCGGATCCGTCCTGGCCGGGCGTGCAGGAGGCCCTCGGTGAGCTGCTCACCGACCGGCTCGACATCCGGGCCTCGCCGTGGCGACTGCACCTGGTGCCCGGCGTGACGGGGGCACCGCGTTGCGCCGCGGCCGCAACCGTTGTCGTGCTGCAGGTTTCGCACGCCTTCGCGGACGGGACTCGCGCGTCCGCCCTGGCCCGGGCGTTGCTGTCCGGCACCGCCCCGGCCGGCGACGGGGCCCCGGCCGGGCCGGAGGCGCCGGCGGTGCCGGTGATGCTGCTGCGGGCCGCGGCCCGGGTGCCGCTCCAGCTGGGCTCGCTGCTGGTGACGGGGGCACGCGCGGGTCGCGCCGAACGGGAACTGGCCGATCCGGCCGTCCCGCCGCCGGCGCCGGGCTGCCCGCCGAGCGCCGTGAACACCGATCCCGGCCCGCGGCGTGCCGTGCGGACGATCGTGTGCCCGGCGACGGACCTGCGCACGGTGGGGACCGTGACCGTCGGTGCGCTGACCGCGATCGGGTCCGCGCTCGCCGAGTTCCTCGGCGCCTTCCCGGCCGACCGGCTCGGCGCGGAGGTGCCCGTCTCCCTCGCCGGAAATGGGTTGTCGCGCAATGCCTACCGCAGCACCGGCGTCCGGCTGTTCGCGCACGTGCGCGATCCCCGTGAACGCGCCGCGGCCATCGCGGACGACCTGGCGCAGCGGCGGCGACGGATCACGCATCCGGCCATGGATCTGCGGGATCGTCCGCTCGCGCACGTCCCGGCCCCGCTGCTGCGGTTCGGGCTCGCCCGCGCCGACTTCGGCGCGGTGCCGCGGACCGTCACCGGCACTACGGTCGTGTCGAGCGTGTACCGCGGCGCGGGCGATCTGGTGCTCGGTGGCGCCCTCGTGCGCTTCACCGCCGGGTTCCCGGGCCTGTCGCCCGTCATGGGACTGACCCACGGCGTGCACGGGATCGGCGACGTGGTCACGCTGTCGGTCACGACCAGTCCGCAGGTGCTCGAGCCCGGGGAACTGGACCGGTACGAGACCGTGCTGCGTGCCGCCGTCGCGCAGGTGGCGCGCGCGTAGGGAAGGTGTGCCCGAACCGCCCCGGGCGCTGTCGAGCAACTGCTTGGTTCGGGACGGTTGCGACTGTAGCGTGCCGGTCGGAACTGGATCGACGAGGGAGTGACGATGGGTGTGTATGCGGTGACCGGTGCGGCGTCGGGGATGGGCCGGGCCGCCGCGGATCGGCTGCGGGCAGCCGGTCACACGGTGATCGGGATCGACCTGAAGGAGGGCGACGTCGTCGCCGACCTCTCGACCCCGGCGGGACGTTCCGACGCGGTGCGGCAGACCCTCGAGCGGGCCGGGAACCGGCTCGACGGTGCGGTCCTCGCCGCGGGCCTCGGTCCGGTGCCCGGCATGGAACAGGCCATCGCCCAGGTCAACGTCCGGGGCGTGATCGAGCTGCTCGAGGGGTGGCGGCCGGCGCTCGCCGCGACCGGCAACAGCAAGGTCGTCGTGTTCGGGTCGAATTCGACGACCACCACCCCGGCCGTCCCGATGTCGGCGGTGCGGGCGTTTCTCGCGGGCGACCTGGAGAAGGGCGTGCGGCGGGCGGGCCGGATCCGGCCGGCGGCCGCCCCGTTCACCTACGCCGCGTCGAAGATCGCCGTCACCCACTGGGCACGCCGGAACGCGGTGATCCCGGACTGGGCGGGGTCGGGGATCCGGCTGAACGTCCTCGCGCCGGGCGCGGTGGCGACGCCGTTGCTCGAGACTCAGCTCGCGAGCCCGGAAGGTAAGCGGGTCAGGAGTTTTCCGGTTCCGATCGGCGGGTTCGGTGATCCGGACCGGATCGCCGAGTGGGTGGAGTTCATGCTCTCGCCGGCCGCGGACTTCCTCGTGGGCTCCGTCGTGGTGGTCGACGGCGGCAGCGAGGCGTGGTTCCGTGCCGTCGACTGGCCGCGACCGGTGCCGGTGCGGAAGGTGCTGCGGTACGTGCGGCGGATGCGGAGCTTCCGCCGCTGAGGAAGTGCTTGCGCCCGAGGGGGCGGTTGTCGCGGGCGGCTCTCGATGTTCGTCGCGGCAGCGCCCCCCTCGCCCGCGGCAGCGTCCCCGCCCGCGGCAGCGTCCCCCCTCGCCCGCGGCAGCGTCCCCCCTCGCCCGCGGCAGAGTCCCCTCGGCCGCGCGATCACCCGCTCGACGCCGTGCGCCTGCCCGATTCGTGCCTCATGTCGGGGCTACCGGCAAGTAACCGGACCATCCGCAGACACGCCGGAGCGGCAGGTCTACCCTGTTTGTTCGTGACCTCACACTATGACGTCGTTGTCCTCGGAGCCGGTCCCGGTGGGTACGTCGCTGCTATCCGCGCGGCACAGCTGGGACTGAGTACCGCCATCATCGAGAAGAAGTACTGGGGTGGTGTCTGCCTGAACGTGGGCTGCATTCCCTCCAAGGCGCTTCTCCGCAATGCCGAACTGGCGCATCTCTTCACGAAAGAGGCCAAGACGTTCGGCATGTCCGGGGACGTGTCCTTCGACTTCGGCGCCGCCGTGGACCGCAGCCGCAAGGTCGCGGACGGCCGCGTCAAGGGCGTGCACTTCCTGATGAAGAAGAACAAGATCACCGAATACGACGGTGCGGGTTCCTTCGTCGATGCCAACACCATCTCCGTCGAGCTCAACAAGGGCGGGACCGAGACGGTGACCTTCGACAACGCGATCATCGCGACCGGTTCGGTCACCAAGCTGCTGCCCGGCACCGAGCTGAGCAAGAACGTCGTCACCTACGAGGAGCAGATCCTCACCCGTGAGCTGCCGGGCTCGATTCTCATCGTCGGTGCCGGCGCCATCGGTATGGAGTTCGGCTACGTGCTGGCCAACTACGGCGTGGACGTCACCATCGTCGAGTTCCTCGACCGTGCGCTGCCCAACGAGGACGCCGACATCTCCAAGGAGATCGCGAAGGCGTACAAGAAGCTCGGCGTGAAGATCATGACCGGTGCCGCGGTGCAGTCCATCGACGACGACGGCAACAAGGTGACCGTCGCGATCAAGGACAACAAGTCCGGCAACGTCGAGTCCGTCGTCGTCGACAAGGTCATGCAGTCGGTCGGGTTCGCCCCGCGCGTGGAGGGCTTCGGCCTCGAGAACACCGGTGTCGCCCTCACCGACCGCGGCGCCATCGCCATCGACGACGTGATGCGCACGAACGTGCCGCACATCTACGCCATCGGTGACGTCACCGCCAAGCTCATGCTGGCGCACGTCGCCGAGGCGATGGGCGTGGTCGCGGCCGAGACCATCGGCGGCGCCGAGACCCTCACCTTCGACGACTACCGGATGATGCCGCGCGCGACGTTCTGCCAGCCGCAGGTCGCCAGCTTCGGCCTGACCGAGGAGCAGGCGCGCGACGAGGGTTACGACGTCAAGGTCGCGACCTTCCCCTTCACCGCGAACGGCAAGGCCCACGGCCTCGGCGACCCCAACGGCTTCGTCAAGCTGATCGCCGACAACAAGCACGGGGAACTGCTCGGCGGCCACCTGATCGGCCCCGACGTCTCCGAACTTCTGCCCGAGCTGACCCTCGCGCAGAAGTGGGACCTGACGGTCAACGAACTGGCCCGCAACGTCCACACCCACCCGACGCTGAGCGAGGCGCTGCAGGAGGCCATCCACGGCCTCGCAGGGCACATGATCAACTTCTGATCCCAGCGCGTCGAAGATCCTCCGCACGGGCAGATCCCCGTTCGGATGTACCGGCCTCAGCCCGTGGCGACCGAAACGTCGCCGCGGGCTGTCGTCGTCTTCGGAGACGAAACCTGATTCGATACCCGTGACGCGGGGTACCTTCCCCCCATGGCGGAACGCGGCGCGCGACCCGAGGTACATCCGATTCGCAGGATGATGTTGCGTGCCGTGCGCCACCTGTTCACCCCCCTTCGTCCCGACGACTACCTCGAGATGATCAATCCCCTGTGGACCACCAGGGAGCTGCGGGGCCGGGTCGAGCGGGTGGTGCCCGAAGGTTCCCGTGCGGCGTCCGTGCTGATCCGTCCCGCGTACGAGTGGCGGGGGCACCGTCCCGGCCAGTACGTGCGGCTGGGGGTGATCATCGACGGCGTCTACCACTGGCGCGCCTACTCGCTGACCTCCGATCCCGAGCCCGAGGACGGGCTGATCAGCGTCACCCCGAAGGTCGTCGAGTCCGGCGTGGTCTCGCCGCACCTGGTGCGCCGGATCCGGCCCGGCGACGTGGTGCGGCTCGGCGAGGTCGAGGGTGTGTTCACCCTGCCCGACCCGCTGCCGGGGAAGATGCTGTTCGTCAGTGCCGGTAGCGGTATCACGCCGATCATGAGCATGCTGCGCAGCCTGGACCACCGCGACGCCCTCGACGACGTCGTCCTGGTGCACTCGGCCCGTACCGCCGACGAGGTCATCTTCGCGTCCGTGCTGCGTGACCTCGATGCGCGTCGTCCCGGGTTCCGCCTGGTGCTGCGGCTCACCGCGGAGCAGGGCCGCATGACGCCGGCCGATCTGGACGAGCTGTGCCCCGACTGGCGGGAGCGGGAGGCGTTCTGCTCCGGACCCGGCGAGATGCTCGATGCGTTCGTCGAGCACTGGAACGAGCACGGTGATCCGAAAAAACTCCACATGGAGCGTTTCCAGCCGATCATCGGCGGGAATGCGGGGTCGGGTGAGGGCGGCACGGTTCACTTCCTCGACAGCGAGGCCGACGTCGAATGCGACGGCGGCACGCCGATCCTGGTGGCGGGCGAGAAGGCCGGCCTGCAGCTTCCGTACGGATGCCGGATCGGAATCTGCCATACCTGCGTGGGCACCCTGCGGTCGGGCAGGGTGCGGGACCTGCGCACGGACGAGGTCGCCGAACCCGTCGGCGCCGCGGTCCGCACATGCATCCACACCGCCGAAGGCGACATCGAAATCGAGCTGTGAACGAAAGGAACGCGAGATGACGACGGAGATCGAAAGTCCACTCGCGCATCTGAGCGAGGAAACGCTCGAGGCATTGGCGAAGGAGTTCGACGCCATCCACGACCGGGTCTACGCCGACCTGGGGGAGCGCGACCGCCGCTACATCAAGACGGTGATCGCGACGCAGCGACAGCTCGCCGTCGCCGGCCGTGCCCTGCTGCTCGGCTCGGCGTCCAAGCCGGCGTGGGTCGCGGGCACCGCATGCCTCGGCATGGCCAAGATCCTCGAGAACATGGAGATCGGCCACAACGTCATGCACGGGCAGTGGGACTGGATGAACGATCCGGACATCCACTCGTCGGTGTGGGACTGGGACACCGCGTCGACCGCGGCGGGCTGGAAACACTCGCACAACTACATTCACCACACCTTCACCAACATCCGCGGCAAGGACAAGGATCTCGGGTACGAGATCATGCGGATCGACCCGCACCAGAAGTGGCATCCGGTCTACCTTGCGCAGCCGTTCTACAACGTGCTGCTCATGGCGTTCTTCGAGTGGGGCGTGGCGCTGCACGACCTCGATCTCGATGCGCTGTGGGCGGGGGAGAAGACCCCGGCGCAGGTGCTCGGCGAACTGAAGGGCATCGCAGGCAAGGCGCGGCGGCAATTCGTCAAGGACTACGTGGGCTGGCCCCTGGTCTCCGCCGGCGCGTTCGCCGCCGTGCAGCTGCTGTCGGGCGGACGGATTCCGCAGCCGGCCACCTCCCGGATCGGGCGCCGGCTGCGCGGACTCGGCCGCCTCGGGGGTGGCCGCGCGGCCGGCCGCCGGGCCGACCTCGTCGCCGACGTGCTCGACAAGGTCCTGCCGGGCGTGGAGAAGACGTTCCTCGCCACCCTGGCGGCGGACTTCACCGCCAACATCATCCGCAACGTGTGGTCGCACGCGATCATCTTCTGCGGCCACTTCCCGGACCAGACGTACACCTTCAGCCGGAAGGAGGTCGAGAACGAGAGCCGCGGCGGATGGTACGTCCGCCAGCTGGTCGGTGCGGCCAACATCGAGGGCAGCCCGCTGTTCCACGTGATCAGCGGGAACCTCGGCTACCAGGTCGAACACCACCTCTACCCCGACATGCCGAGTACCCGGTACTCCGAGGTGGCGCCCGAGGTGAAGGACATCTGCGAGCGGTACGGACTGCCGTACAACACCGGGCCCCTGTCCAGGCAGTGGGGCACCGTGCACCGGACGATCCTGCGCCTCGCGTTCCCCGGCGGCAAGCCGCGGCCGAAGCCCGGTCCGTATCGCAGCGCGGACGATCCGTCGTCACGGAAGCCGGCGACGAGCGAGGCCGCCCGGTTCCGCAGCCGACTGCCCGCGGACCATCCCGCAGCAGGCCCGGAGCACGAGCACGGTGGTGTGGAGGTCGAACCGCCGCCGCGCTGACGATCGTTGCTACGGCCGATGGGTTCGGTCGTACTCCGCTTGTGCCGCAAGCACTTCCGGCATGCTCGACTCGAGTAGCCCGATGAGGGCGCGCAGGTGCTCGGCGACCTGCGCGCCGAGCGGCGTGAGGCTGTACTCGACCTTGGGCGGAATGGTCGTTTCCACCCGCCGGTGGACGAGGCCGTCGCGCTCGAGCTGCTGCAGCGTCTGGGACAGCATGCGCTCGCTCACCCCGTCGACGTGGCGGCGCAGTTCACCGAACCGGTGCGGGCCCTCGCCCAGGGCGGCCAGGGCGAGCACGCCCCAGCGGCCGGTCGCGTTCTGCAGGACCTGCCGGGACGTGCACGCGCGGGCAAACACGTTCGCTTCGAGTGCGGGATCCGTCGTCACGCCCCCCAGCGTACATGTGCGAACACTTCGTGGTGTACTTACTTGATGGGTTGCACTTACGATTAGTAAGTGGTTTGATGGCGGTGTTCCCGACTTCCGTTCTCGAGGAGATCTCATGACCATCGCCGTCACCGGTGCCACCGGCCACCTCGGCCACCACGTCGTCACCGCCCTGCTCGACCGCGGTGCCGAGCCGTCCGACGTCGTCGCGATCGTCCGCGACGCCGCGAAGGCTGCCGACCTCGCCGCCCGGGGCGTGCAGGTGCGCGTCGCCGACTACGGCGACCGGGACGCACTCGTCGCCGCCCTGGCCGGCGTCGACAAGCTCCTGCTGATCTCCGGAAGCGAGGTCGGCCGGCGGATTGCGCAGCACACCAACGTCATCGAGGCCGCGAAGGCCGCAGGGGCCGGCCTCGTGGCCTACACCAGCGTCCTCGACGCGCAGCGCAGCCCCCTGGCCCTGGCCGCCGAGCACAAGACCACCGAGGACCTGCTCGCCGCCTCCGGCCTGGACGTCGTGCTGCTGCGCAACGGCTGGTACTGGGAGAACTATGCCGCCGCTGTCGACACGGCGAAGGCGACCGGCGCCCTGTTCGGCGCCGCCGGCACCGGCCGCGTCGCCGGTGCCGCCCGCAAGGACTACGCGGAGGCCGCCGCCGCCGTGCTGCTCGCCGGCGACCAGGCCGGCCGGATCTACGAACTCGGCGGCGACGAGCGCCTCACCTACGTGGAACTCGCCGACGTCCTGTCCGGGATCGTCGGCGCGCCCGTCGCCTACAAGGACCTGCCCCGGGACGAGTACACGAAGGTCCTCGAGAGCGCCGGGGTGCCCGCTCCGATGGCCGCTATCCTCGCGGACTCCGACGCGGGCATCGCCGTCGGCGCCCTCGACACCGACAGCGGCGACCTGCAGCGGCTCATCGGACGCCCGAGCACGCCGGTGGCCACGGCGCTGAGCCGGTAATCCACGCGGCGAACCGGAATCCGCCCACGACACAGCATGGGCAGATTCCGGCTCCGCGAGCGGATCCAGGTTGTCCACAGGCGGCCGCTTCATCCCCAGATGTGCCGGTGCGTCCCGATCTGCGCCGGCTCGGCGCGGCGCATGCGCCACGCTCGGTCCATGACCGATCCCACAGCCCTGACCAGACGGGATCTGCTGGCGCAGGGTGTCACCGACGACCGGCTCCGCGCCGCGCTGCGGACAGGCGACCTCGTCACGCTGAAACGGGGCGTGTATCTGCGGCGGGCGGACGACGGCCCGCTCGACGACACCGGCCGGCACCGGGTCCTGGCACGGCACGTCGGCTCGGGTCTCCGCCCGGGGGATGCGCTCAGCCACGTGTCCGCCGCCGTCCTGCTGGGCCTGGACGTGTGGAACGCGGATCTGCGCCGCGTACACGTCTCGCGGACGTCCGCGAGTGGGCGCAGGATCACGTACCTCCACGTCCACGCAACCGACTGGTGCGACGGCGATGTCGTCACGCTCGACGGTGTCCGCGTCACCTCGGTGGCGCGCACCATCGTCGACCTCGGCCGGTCGCTGCCACTCGAGGAGGCGGTCGTCGCCGGGGACTCCGGACTGCGTGCCGATGCGTCCGCCCGCGACCGGTTGCCCGCAGTTCTCGCCGCGGCCCGTCACCGCACCGGGGTGTCCCGGGCCGCCGCCGTCGTGGACCTGCTCGACGGACGGAGCGAGAGTGTCGGGGAGTCGGTGTCGCGCCTGCGCATGGCGCGATTCGGCCTGCCGGTACCTGCCCTGCAACACGAGGTCGTGGCTCGGGACGGGCGCCGGTACCGCGTCGACTTCTTCTGGGAATCGCAGGGCGTCGTCGGCGAATTCGACGGTGCCGGGAAGTACGCGGACCGCCGCGACCTCGTCGCCGAGAAGCACCGCGAGGACGCTCTGCGTGACCTCGGCTTCGAGGTCGTGCGGTGGACATGGGCCGACCTGGATCGGTTCGAGGTCGTCGCCCGGAGGTTCGCCCGGGCCGTCGCTCGAAGATCCACGCGCTGAACCGGAATCCGCCCACGACACAGCCTGAGCGGATTCCGGTTCAGCGCGGGAATTCAGCGAGTCCGGTAGGCCACCCAGCCGCCGAACTCGGTGATGTCGACGGCGTCCGCCGCGGCGTCGTGCGTGCAACCGAATCCGACGACCCACCGCCCGTCCGAGAGTTCGACGCTGGTCAGCGTCATCGGCGCGGGCAGCGCGGCCAGGAACCGGCCCAGGCCGGCCTCCGAGACCCGGAACACCTCGCCGGCGATCGGCGCGCCCCGGCCGGCGCCGTGGCGGACGAGACCGGGCTTCGGGGGAGTGGTGTTCAGCGCCGTCAGGCGGTACGCGTCGGACGTGTGGACCTCCTCGACGAACCGGGCACCGATCTCCTCGAGCTGGAAGTGCAACGGCTGGTCGCGCAGGTGCGCCCCGAACACCGCCAGCTCGACCCCGCCGGAGGCGAATCCCGGCGCGGCGACGCCCGTCAACCGCGCCGCGAGGTCCACGGCGACCTGGTCGGCGAAGGCCGGCACCACGACCATCACCCCGAAGGGATGGCCCTCGGCGGTCGGTGCACCCGGTACCGCGACCGCGGCCATGTCGAGCAGATTGCAGAAGTTCGTGAATGTGCCCATCCGCCGGTTGATCCCGATCGGGTCGGACTGTACCGCCGCGATCGTGGGATGCTCGGTGGTGGTGGGCAGCAGCAGCCCGGCGAATCCGTCGAGGAGGTCCGCCGCGAACGCCTTGGCCTGGGTCAGGGTGTCGAGATCGGCCACCAGTTCGTGCGCCGCGGGGCGCTCCGCGGCCGCGACGATCGCCGCGACCGTCGGATCCGCCCCAGCGGGGTTCGTCGCCAGGAACTCTCCGACGGCCGCGTACCGCTGCGCGACGACGGCACCGTCGTAGAGCAGTGTCGCCGCGTCCAGCAGCGGCGAGACGTCGACCTCGGTCACGTCGAGTCCCGCCGCACGCCCTGCGGCGACGGTGCGCGCGAACGCCTCTCGATACTCGTCGCACAACTCGACGAGGTCCTCCGCGCGCGGCACCGCCACACGCGGCGTGGACGGCGCGGCGAACGGCACGTCCGACGGCCACCTCCGGGAGCGCGGGTCGCGCGGTTCCGGCCCGGCCATCACCTTCGCCGCCGTCACGGCCAGGTCGAGCGACGTGGCGAACACGGTGAGGCAGTCGTAGTCCACGCACGCCGGCACCACGCCGTGGGCCGGGATCACGCCGAGCGTGGCCTTGATGCCCACCAGTCCCTGCAGCGCGGCCGGGACCCGGCCGGATCCCGCGGTGTCCGTGCCGATCCCGATGTCCGCGATGCCCAGCGCGACCGCGGTCGCCGAGCCCGAACTCGATCCGCCCGATACGCGTTCGGGATCCCAGGAACAGCGCACCGCCCCGTACGGGCTGCGGGTGCCGACGAGTCCGGTGGCGAACTGGTCGAGGTTGGTCTTGCCCAGGATCACCGCACCGGCAGCGACGAGGCGCGCGACGCCCGACGCGGTGTCCGTGGGGGTGTAGGCGAACTCGGGGCAGCTGGCCGTGGTGGGTAGTCCGGCGACGTCCACGTTGTCCTTCACCGCCACGAGCAGACCCGCGAGCGGCAGGTCCTCGCCCGCCGCGACGCGCGCGTCCACGGCGTCGGCGTCGGCGAGCACATCCGCGGCCGGCCGCAGCGCGATCCACACCTCGGGCCGGTCCACCTCGCCGAGGCGGCGCAGCGCCGCCTCCGCCCGGGCCCTGCTCGACGACGGCGCAGCCGAAAGTCCATTTTCCACAACGATGCTCATGCTGCTCCGATCACGAGAAGGGGGGTGCCGGGGGCGACTTTCGCGCCCGGCCCGACGAGGACCTTCAGGACGGTCCCCTCGACGGCTGCCGGCACGGGCATTTCCAGCTTCATGGCCTCGAGGATGACGGCGGTGTCGTCGGCGGCGACCCGTTCGCCCTCTGCCACCTCGACCCGCCACACGTTGCCGACCATGGGGGCCTCGACGACGACCGATCCCGCCGGCATCCCGGCGAGCGGGTCTATGGGCTCGACCACCTCGATCGGCGCCGGCTCGGTGCGGTCGAACTCACCGGCCGCGTGCCACGCCTGCTTCTCGGTTTCGAACGCCGCGGACTGACGCTCGTGGAACGCGTCGATGGACTCGGCATTCTCCGCCAGGAACCGCAGGTGGTCGGCGAGGGCGAACGTGCCCTCGGAGACCTCGGCGTCGAACCGGCCCGCCAGGGACGCGGCGCGGTACTCGAGCAGCTGCTCCGGGCTCACCGGTTCCCACACGATCCGGTCGAAGAAGCGGAACAGCCACGGCTTGCCGTCCTCGAACGGGCCGGCCTGCCGGTACCCCGACCAGATCGGCACCGTCCGCCCGATCAGCTGGTAGCCGCCGGGGGACTCCATGCCGTAGACGCACAGGTACTTCCCGCCGATGCCCACGGCGTCCGACGGGGTCCACGTGCGCGCCGGGTTGTACTTCGTCGTCACGAGCCGGTGCCGGGGATCGAGCGGAACGGCCAGGGGCGCACCGAGATACACGTCGCCGAGGCCGAGGACGAGGTACTCGGCGTCGAACACCGTGTCGCGGACCTGCTCGACCGAGTCGAGTCCGTTGATGCGCCGGATGAACTCGGTGTTCGACGGCAGCCACGGCGCCGAGTCGCGCACACCGCTGTGGTAGCGGGAGATCGCCTCGGAGATCGACGGGTCGTCGAACGAGAGCGGCAGCCGGACGGTGCGGCTGGGCACCACCAGATCGTGGGTGGCCGGCAGTTCCGTCTCGAGGTCCTGCAGGGTCCCGAGCAGCCGGTGCTGGGGCAGCACCTCCGGGTCGAAGTGCACGTGCAGCGACCGCACCCCCGGCGTGACGTCGAGGATCCCCGGCAGGCGCACGGCCGCGAGCGCCTCGGACAGGGCGTGCACCCGCATCCGCAACCCCAGGTCGAGCACCATGTCGCCGTACTCGACGAGGATGTTGTCGTCGCCGCCGCGCAGGTACACCACCTCGGGACGGTCCAGGAACGCCGGGGTACCGGCCAGCCGGCCGCCGTCGAGCGCGGCGGGCCGCGCCACGGGCGGGACGTCGCGGGCGCGGGCCGCCGCGCCGCGCAGCTCGACCGCCGCCTCGTCGGTCACGGGAACGAACCGCACCGAATCCCCGGGCCGGATCTGCCCCATCTTCCAGCGGTGACCGGAGACGACCGTGAGCGGGCACGCGAACCCGCCCAGGCTCGGGCCGTCCGGACCGAGCAGGATCGGGGTGTCGCCGGAGACGTTGAGTGCGCCCACCGAGTAGGGGTTGTCGTGCAGGTTCGACGGGTGCAGCCCGGCCTCGCCGCCGTCCGTCCGCGACCAGGTGGGCTTGGGGCCGTCCAGGCGGATGCCGGTGCGGTTCGCGTGGGACTGCACCGTCCACGTGGTGTCGTAGAACTGGGCCAGGTCGTCCTCGGTGAAGTAGGCCGGGGCGGGCTGCGGACCCTCGGTGACGGCGAGATGCCACGTGTGGGTGAACTCCGGGCGACGGTCCACGGGTACGGGTGCCGGGCCGGCAGGGGCGGGCGACTCCGCCACGCCGAGCACATCACCCGTGGCCACGGCTCTACCGGTGACGCCGCCGAAGCCGCCGAGGGTGAACGTCGCGGCGCTGCCGTGGTAGAGCGGGGCGTCGAGCCCGCCCCGCACCGCGACGTAGGTGCGCAGGCCCTGCTCGGCCGGGGCGCCGACGTCGAGCACGCCGCCGGCCGGCACCTCCACGGGCTCCCACATCGGCACGGGCACCCCGTCAACGGTGGCGACGACCGGGGCGCCGGTGACGCACACGAGCGTCGGGTCGGAGAACTTCAGGCGCGGGCCCTGCAGCGTGCATTCCAGCGCCGGTGCCCCCTCCGGGTTGCCGACGGCGCCGTTGGCCGCGCGCATCGACAGGTCGTCCATCGGGCCCGACGGCGGAATGCCGACCTCCCACAGGCCGATCCGGCCGGGGAAGTCCTGCACCGTGGTCATGGTGCCCGCGCGCAGCACGTCGATGCGGTGGCCCGTCGCCCGCACGTCCCGCAGCGTCGCGGTGGTGTGTGCGGCCTCGAGCACCGGCTCGGCGGTGCAGATGCGCCGCAGCTGCGGCAGGTTCGTCTGCACGCCGTACAGGTGGGTGTCGTCGAGCGCCTCGGCGAGCGCCGCGAACGCGGTGCGCCGGGACTCGCCGCGCACGATGATCTTGGCGAGCATCGGATCGTAGAACGAGCTCACCTCCGTGCCGGTGTCCACCCACGTCTCGACGCGGGTGTGGGCCGGGAACTCCACGGCGGTGAGCAGTCCGGCGCTGGGCCGGTAGTCGTGCCCCGGGTCCTCCGCGTACACGCGCGCCTCCACGGCGTGACCGGTGATCCGCGGTCCGCCGTCGGGCAGCGCGTCGAGCATCTCGGTCTCGCCCCGGCCCAGCCGCAGCATCCACTCGACCAGGTCCACACCGGTGACCTCCTCGGTGACCGGGTGCTCGACCTGCAGGCGGGTGTTCATCTCGAGGAACGACGCCTCGCCGCGTTCGACGTCGTAGACGAATTCGACGGTCCCGGCGGAGCGGTAGCTCACCGACGAGGCGAGCCGGCGCGACGCCGCGAGCAGTTCCTCGACGACCGCGTCGGGCAGGTTCGGGGCGGGCGCCTCCTCGACGACCTTCTGGTTGCGACGCTGCAGCGAGCAGTCGCGCGTGCCGAGGCTGATCGTGCGGCCGCAGCCGTCGCCGAACACCTGCACCTCGATGTGGCGGGCGTGGGCGACGAACCGTTCGAGGAACACGCCCGACGAGGAGAAGTTCGCGGACGCGAGGCGCTGCACCCGCTCGTACGCGTCCCGCAGCTCGTCGGGGGTGTGACAGGCCTGCATGCCGATGCCACCCCCGCCGCCGACGGCCTTGAGCATCACGGGGTATCCGACGGTTTCGGCCGCGGCGACGGCTGCGTCGACGGACGCGAGCAGGCCGCTGCCCTCGACGAGCGGGACGCCGACGGCGCGCGCCGCCTCGCGAGCGGTGTGCTTGTCGCCGAAGACCCGCAGCTGCTCGGGCGTGGGCCCGATGAACGCGATGCCCGCCGCCTCGCAGGCGGCCGCGAATTCCGCGTTCTCCGAGAGGAACCCGTACCCGGGGTGGACCGCGCCGGCACCGGTCGCGAGGGCGGCCTCGATCACCAGATCCGCCCGCAGGTACGACTCCGCGGCCGGGGCGGGACCGAGGCGCACGGCCATGTCCGCCATTTCGACGTGGGCGGCGGACGCGTCCGCATCCGAGTACACGGCGACGGTCTTCAGCCCCAGTGTGTGCGCCGAACGCATGATCCGGCAGGCGATCTCGCCACGGTTGGCGACGAGCAGGGTGTCGAAAGCGAACGTCACGACAGGCTCCTTCGGTGACGGGGAAGAGGAAGGTATGGGGGCGGAACCGGATGTCAGCGCGCGAACGACATCGCGGTGACGGCGCGGGTCACCCGGTCGAGCACCACCGCGAGGGATTCACCGATGTGTCGGTGCAGCAACCGGTGGGCACGCTCGAGCTCGTCGCCGAGCACGGCGTCGACGATGGCGAGGTGCTCGGCGATCGACGTCTCGATCCGGCTGTTGACCATGAAGTCGTACATCCGCACGTGCCGGATCCGGGAGTTGACCGACTCGAGCGAGCCCGCCAGTTCCGCGTTGCCCGATGCGGCGAGCAGTGCGACGTGGAACTCCTCGTCGAGCACCACGAAGCCCGGTTCCTGCTGCGGCGGGTCGGCGGACAGGCGCAACCACCGTTCGCGTTCGGCGGTGAGGGCGGCGCGGTCGTGCCGCACATCGGGATTGTCGATCGCCCGCGCAATGCCCTGCAGTTCCAGGGTGATCCGCAGCTCGTAGAGGTCGCGGATGCGGGGGATGCTCGGCGGCACCGGCGAGAATCCGTACTCCTCGCGGCGCAGCAGGCCGTCCGCGCACAGCATCGCGAGGGCTTCCCGGACCGGGGTGCGGGAGATGCCGAAGCGCGCGGACAGTTTCGGCTCGGTCAGCCGCTCACCGACCGGGATCGAGCCGTTCATCAGCTCGGTGCGCAGTTCCCGGTACACCCGCGTCCGGAGCGGTTGCGCCGTGGCTGTATCCGTACGTGTCGACATAGCTGTATACGCTATGGACGTCGTGTTTCGCCGAGATTGCCCGCGGTAAAGCGGCGGTTAGGAAGAACTCTCAGAAGTCCCGCTCGATGCGCAGCACGCCGATGGTGGTGGCAAGTCCGTCGTATTGCGCTACCAGCAGGCAGAATTCGACCATCCGCCGGTCGTCGAGGTGAGCGGCCAGCGCCTTCCACGTCCCGTCGGCGAGGTCCCTGGTGGTGACCAGCTCGTCGACGGCCGCGAGCATCGCCCGGTGCCGCGGGCTCCAGCCGGGGGCCCCGGGCCCGTCGAGGATGCGCTGCAGGATCTCCGGCGTGATCCCGGCGCGGCGGCCGAGCCGGGTGTGGTGGTCCAGCTCGTAGCCGCACTCGCGCAGGTGCGCCACGCGGAGGATGACCAGTTCGGATTCGAACCGGGGCAACCGCCCGAACGGCATGAGCTTCCCGGAGTAGTACAGCCAGCCGCGGAACAGGCCACCGGTGCGGCCCAGGGTGCTGAACAGCTGCGCGTCCTTCGTGCCGGCCACTGTCGAGAGCACGCGCCAGGCCGCCCAGTTGAGAGGGCCGAGCTCCCTGAACCGTCCGGGCCGGATGCGAGGTGACATGCCGGTCAGTCTCGCACGGCGCGCGCCAATCGGGCCATCGTCCGGGCCTGCTCGGCGCGCTGCACCACCACCGCCCGGGACGTGTCGATGTGGGCGAGGAGCTGGGCGTGGGCGTCCTCGAGGCGGCCCGCGAGCACCGACTCCGCCACGCAGATGTGCTCGTCGACGGTCGCCGTGATCCGGTCGTGCGTCAGGTAGTCGAACATGCGCACGGGCCGCACCTTCGCGTTCACGGTGGCCAGCGCGTCGCACAGGGCCGGATTGCCGGCGGAGGCCAGCAACGCCAGGTGGAACTGTTCGTCGAGGCCGACGAAGCCCGCATCCGGCTCGGGCAGGTCACGGCGCAGCGCATACCACCGGTCGAGCTCGGCGCCGAGCACGTGGGGATCGTGCCGGATCGACGGATCGGCCAGCGCGCGACGGATCCCGCGCAGCTCCAACGTGGTCCGCAGCTCGTACAGATCGGCGAGATCGTCGAAGCGCGGCCGGTAGGGGAACAGGCCCTGCTCGCGCCGCTCGACCAGCCCGTCGGACACCAGCCGCGCCAGCGCCTCCCGCACCGGCGTGCGGGAGACCCCGTACTGCTCGGCGAGGCGTTCCTCGCCGAGCCGTGCGTCCGGCGGCAGGACGCCCGTCATCAGGTCCGAACGCAGCGCCCGGTAGACCCGGTCGCGCCGCGTGCCACCGGTGCTCATCAGATCGCCATGGCCGCGCGGACGGTGCCGGCGGCATCCGTGCCGCCGTCGCCGGTGGCGGTGATGCGACCGGATTCGAGGACGTAGTACCGCTGGGCGGCGTGCAGGGCGAAGCCGATGTGCTGCTCGACGAGCAGCACCCCGAGGTCGCCGCGCCGGCTGAGTTCGACGACGGTGTTCTCGATCTCGGCGACGACCGACGGTTGGATGCCCTCGGTGGGTTCGTCGAGGATGAGCATGCGGGGCTCGGTGATCAGGGCGCGGGCGATCGCCAGCTGCTGGCGCTGGCCGCCGGAGAGCAGGCCGGCGCGTCGGTCCAGCAGCGGCACGAGGGCGGGGAACAGGTCGAGCATCTCGGCGACGAGCTGCTTGCCGCGTCTGCGCCCGTCGGCGACGACCTGCAGGTTCTCGGCGCAGGTGAGCTGGCCGAAGGATTGTTGTCCCTGGGGGACGTAGGCCAGGCCGCGGGCGACGCGCGCGGACGGCCGCAGCGCGGTGACGTCCTCGCCGTCGAACACGATCCGGCCGAAGGTGGTGGGCAGCAGGCCGACCGCGGCGCGCAGCAGGGTGGTCTTGCCGGCCCCGTTGTGGCCCATGACGGCGACGACCCCGTCGGCGGGGACGGTGAGGGTGGCCCCGTGGATGATCTCGGTGCGGCCGTAGCCGGTGCGCACGTCGACGAGCTCGAGCATGTCAGGCCTCCTGCGCGGCGGTCGCGGTGCCCAGGTAGACCTCCTGGACCTGGGGGTTGTTCTGCACCTCTTCGACGGTGCCGTCGGCGATGACCCGGCCCCGGGCCAGGACGGTGACGGAGGTGGCGAAGGCGCGCATGAAGTCCATGTCGTGTTCGACGACGACGACGGTGCGCTGCGCCCCGATCCGGCGCAGCAGCTGGCCGGTCTCCTCGCGTTCGTCGTGGCTCATCCCGGCGACCGGCTCGTCGAGCAGCAGCACGTCGGAGTTCTGCACGAGCAGCATGCCGATCTCGAGCCACTGCTTCTGCCCGTGCGCGAGGATGCCGGCGGGCACGTCGCGCAGGTCGGTCAGGCCGATCGTCTCGAGGGCTTCCTCGATCTGCGGCAGCACCGTCGTGCGGCGGCGCAGCAGCGACCACGGGGAGCGGCCGGAGCCGGCGGCGATGTCGAGGTTCTGCAGCACGGTGAGTTGTTCGAACACCGACGCGGTCTGGAAGGTGCGGCCCACACCGAGGCGGGCGATCTTGTGCACCTTCTTGCCGAGCAGTTCGATGCCGGACTTGGTGACCGACCCGGTGGCCGGCACCAGGCCGGTGACGGCGTCGACGAGGGTGGTCTTGCCGGCGCCGTTGGGGCCGATGAGGAAGCGCAGGTCGCCCTGCAGCAGGGTCAGGTCCACCCCGTCGACGGCGGTGAAGCCGTCGAAGCTGACCCGCAGGTCGCGGATCTCGAGGTACTCGCTGGACATGCCGGCGTTGCCGCCGTAGTGGGGTTCGGTCATCTCACCGGCTCCATCGTCGTGGTCGGTTCGGGAATCGGCTGCGCCGGGCCGGTGCGGGTGCGTCGCCGGCGCAACGTCGCCAGCCCGGCCAGGCCGGCGGGGAAGAACCCGATGACGACGATGAACAGCAGGCCCTGGGCGTAGGTCCACGCGGAGGGGAAGTTCTCCGACAGGGCGGTCTGGGCCCACGCGACGCCGATGGCGCCGAGGACCGGGCCGAGCAGGGTCGTGCGTCCGCCGATGGCGACGCCGATGAGGAATGCGATGGAGGGGACGACGCCGACATCGGCGGGGGAGATGATGCCGACGATGGGCACGAACAGCGCCCCGGCGATGCCGGCGAAGAAGGCCGCCGCGGCGTAGGCGACGACCTTGACGTTGGCGGGGTCGTAGCCGAGGAAGCGGACCCGCTCCTCCTGGTCGCGCACGGCCACGAGCAGCTCCCCGTAGCGGGAGAACATCAGCTGCCGGGTGAGCGCGACGACGGATAGCAGGACGCCCGCGGCGACGAAGAACAGCATCCGCTTGTTGGCCGGGTCGGCGAGGGACAGGCCGAAGAAGCTGCGGAAGCGGTTGAGCCCGTTCGATCCTCCGATCGACTGCTGGCCGATCAGCAGGATCGCGAAGGCGGCGGTCAGGGCCTGGGACAGGATCGCGAAGTAGGCGCCCTTGACGCGGCGTTTGAACACGCCGAGCCCGAGCAGCACCGCCACCAGGGCGGGCAGCACCAGGATCGCGACGATCGTCACCAGCGGAGAGGCGAACGGCGCCCAGTAGCCGGGCAATTCGCGGATGCCGGCGATCTGCATGAAGTCCGGGACGGTGTCGCCGCGCAGCCCGGCGTCGGCGATCTTCAGGTGCATCGCCATGAGGTAGGCGCCGAGGCCGAAGAAGACGCCCTGGCCGAGGGTGAGCATGCCGCCGCGGCCCCACGCGAGACCGATGCCGACGGCGACGATCGCGAAGCACAGGAACTTCGCGAGCAGGTTCAGGCGGAAGTCCGACAGCACGGCGGGGGCGAGGGCGAACAGAACGAGTGCGGCGAGGGCGAACCCGGCCCACGTGCGGGCCGGTCCGGGTCGGGTGAGCGCCGGCAGACGTGTCGGGGCAGGCATCAGACCAGGCTCCTTGTCTTGACCGCGAACAGGCCCTGCGGCCGGACCTGCAGGAAGATCACGATGAGCACGAAGACGATCACCTTCGCGATCGATGCGGTGGTGGAGTATTCGATGAACGAGTTGAGCAGGCCGAGCGCGACGGCCGCGATGACGGCGCCCTCGATCCGTCCGAGGCCGCCGATGACGACCACCAGGAACGCGTCGATCAGGTAGGACTGGCCGATGGTGGGACTCGTGGAGCCGATCAGGGTCAGCGCCACTCCGGCCAGGCCGGCCAGGCCGGAGCCGAGGAAGAAGGTGGTGATGTCGGTGCGCCGCGACGAGATGCCCACGGTCTCGGCGAGATCGCGGTTCTGCACGACGGCCCGGATGCGCCGGCCCATCGGGGTGAACTTCATCGCCGCGATCAGGATCACCACACACACCACGGCCAGCGCGAGGATGAACAGCCGGGTCCTGGGCACCACCGCCCCGAGGATCTCCACGCCACCGGAGAGCCACTGCGGCGCAACCACGTTGACGGCGGGTGCGCCGAAGATGTCGCGGGCGGCCTGTTGTAGCAGCAGGCCCACGCCGAAGGTCACCAGCAGGGTGTCGAGCGGGCGGTGGTACATGCGGCGGATGAGGGTGACCTCGAGCAGCACCCCCATCACGCCGCCGACCAGGAAACCGACGAGCAGCGACACCAGCAGGGACACCCCGGCGGCCGAGACCACCTGCTGGACCACGTACGCGGTGTAGGAGCCGGCCATGATGAACTCGCCGTGGGCCATGTTGATCACGCCCATCTGCCCGAACGTCAGCGACAGGCCCAGCGCCGCCAGCAGCAGGATCGAACCGATGCTCAGGCCCGTGAACAACTGTCCTACAACGACATCCATGTCGCCTCCCTTCTCGTCGGCTTCCCGGTCACGGTGGTCAGCTGCCGGACAGGCCGGCGGCCCAGTCGTAGCTCTCGAGGTACGGGTCCGGCTCGATCGCCCCGTTCGACTCCCACACCGTGTAGATCAGTCCGTCGCCCCGGATCTCGCCGATGCGAGCCGTCTTGGTGATGTGGTGGTTGTCCCCGTCGATCGTGACGGTGCCCTCCGGTGCGTCGAACGAGACGCCGTCGGCCGCGGCCTGCACGTCGGCGACGGCGAACGAGTCCGCCTTCTCGACGGTGTTCTTCCACAGGTACACCGACGCGTACGCGGCCTCCATCGGGTCGGAGGTGGGCTTGTTCGCACCGTACTTCGCCTTGTACGCGTCGACGAACGCCGTGTTCTCGGGGCCGTCCACGGTCTGGTAGTAGTTCCAGGCGGTGAGCTGGCCGGTGATGTTCTGCGCGCCGATTCCGACCACTTCCTCCTCGGCGATCGACACCGAGATCACCGGCATGTCGGCGGCGGTGAGGCCGACGTTGGAGTACTCGCGGAAGAAGGCGACGTTCGAGTCGCCGTTGAGGGTGTTGAACACCGCGTCCGCGTCGGCGGTGCGGACCTTGTTGACGATCGTGGAGAAGTCGGTGGACCCGAGCGGGGTGTAGTCCTCACCCTTGATCTCGATGCCGTTGGCCTCGGCGTACGCGCGGATGATGCGGTTCGCGGTCTGCGGGAAGACGTAGTCGCTGCCGACGAGGTAGAGGGACTTGACGCCCTTCTCCTTCAGGTAGTCCAGCGCCGGCACGATCTGCTGGTTGGTGGTCGCGCCGGTGTAGAAGATGTTCGGCGACGACTCGAGGCCCTCGTACTGCACGGGGTAGTACAGCAGCGCGTTGTTGTCCTCGAACACCGGCAGCATCGCCTTGCGGCTCGACGACGTCCACCCACCGAACACCGCGGCCACACAGTCGGAGCTGATCAGCTTCTCGGCCTTCTCGGCGAACACCGTCGGCTCCGACGCGCCGTCCTCGGCCACGATCCGGATCTGCTTGCCGAGAACGCCGCCGTTCGCATTGATCTCCTCGACGGCCAGTGCGATCGAGTCACGCACCGTGACCTCGGAGATTGCCATGGTGCCGGACAGCGAGTTCAGCGAACCGACCTTGATCGTGTCGCCGGAGGTGTCGACGCACGAGGCGGACCCGGCAGCGTCGGTACTGTCGGTGGCCTTGCTGCCGCAGGCGCTGAGCACGAGGCCGACGGCGGCCAGCGCGGCCGGCGCGGCGACGGCGCGCTTGGCGAACTTGGACGTGGCAACTGGCATGGAGGTGCCCTTCTTCGAAGGTGGGAGCCGGACGGGGCCCGGTGTATCCGGGCTGCGTATACAGCGCTGTATCCGTGGACCGAAGAGTAGGCGGCCGGTGTTGCATGGGAATGTCCTGCGGTGACGAGTTCGTGACCCGTGTTACGGCTCGATTTCCGAACGCGCACACGCCGAGGTCCGGATGTATCCGCGCCTCCGCAGGACAGCGGCGCGCTCCTTTCATCGCGCGGCTGTCCTGCCGCCGTGCGGGTTTCCGGACGACCTACCGCCAGCGACGACGGGTGGCGGCGTCGATTCGCGCACGAACGTCGTCGAAGTGGAAGAGTTCCGACCACGTCCAGCGCATCACTTCGTATCCCTGTGCCCGGATCGCGTCTTCACGAAGCTTCTCGCGACGCACCGTCTCGGCGCTTGCGCCGGGGTCCGCAGACCGGTACTTGCCCATGCCGTCGAACTCGCCGACGACGCCGAACTCCTCCCGGAAGAAGTCGGTGCGCGCGACGAATGCGCCACCGGCTGTCCATATCTCGAATTGCAGGACCGGGCCGGGCAGACCTGCCGCCCGAATGCGGAGGCGGCTGATCGACTCGCCCGGGCTCTCGCTTCGTCCGTCCAGGAATGCGCACATTCGTCGAGCCGCCGCAATTCCGGTTCGCGTGTCGGCTGCTGTCAAGGCGGCCGGGAGTGCGGCGTGGGCCGCAGGCCGCAGCCTCAGTGCAGAGTCGCCCAGCACCACTGCACGGTCGGCATCCAGGCAGCGTGCCGTGTCGACGATCGTGCGCGCCGCCGAGGTCACCCGTATCCCGTCCACGATCTCCACATCGCTTGGTGCGAAAGGTGTTGCGTGCACGTGTAGTTGGGAGGTGCGACGGCCACCGGAGGGTCGATTCCGGCTGACGTGGACCAGCGTGAGGTCCGGACGCCACAGAGCGAACCCGTGCACGACGGCGGCGGAGGTGTGGCTCATCACGGCCTCGGGGCCGAGCTTGGCGGCGGCCGCGCGTACGCGCACCAGGTGCCGGCCGGCGTCGTCGAGGTCGGCTGCGATCTCCCTGGGCAGGTGGACGCCTGCGTCGAGACGCTCGAGGGCGCCGGTGCGCAGTGCTCGGCGGATCTCGTCCTCGATGAGCCCGGAGCGGACAGCGTCGCGCCGCATGATCGGGGTGTGGTCGGTCATGGCGAACACGGTGCCCCGACGGAGGTGCCCTTCGGCGTGAACTCCGCGCTCCGGACCGGATCTGGGGAGCGATCGTCCGGTTGTGGAGAAAATCGATGACGCACTGCCGCGCCGTCTCACGGCCATCCTGGCAATCAGCGGGGTTGGGCGCGCGGCTGTCCGGCCGTCGCGCGGGTGTCACTTGATGAGGTAGGGGGACACGGAGCTCTGGTGCTCGTTGATGACGAGCTCCTTCCCGAGGGGCGGGAACGCGCGCTGGGGGCAGTTCAGCCGCTCGCACACGCGGCAGCCGGAGCCGATGGGGGTACCGGGGTTGCTGTCGTCGAGGTCGAGGCCGTCGGCGTAGACGAGGCGGTGCGCGTGGCGCAGCTCGCAGCCGAGGCCGATCGCGAACGTCTTCGACGGCTGGCCGTAGCGGGCGGCGCGGCGCTCGACCGTGCGGGCGACCCACAGGTAGCGACGCCCGTCGGGCATCTGCGCGAGCTGGGTCATGATCTTGCCCGGGTACGCGAAGGTCTCGTACACGTTCCACAGGGGACAGGTCCCGCCGCTGGTGGAGAAGTGGAAGCCGGTGGCGGACTGGCGCTTGGACATGTTGCCCGCCCGGTCGACGCGGACGAACGAGAACGGCACGCCGCGCAGCTTCGGCCGCTGCAGGGTCGACATCCGGTGGGCGATGGTCTCGTAGCTGACGGCGTAGAAGGCGGAGAGCCGCTCGACGTCGTATCGGAAGTCCTCGGCCATCTCGTGGAACTGCGCGTAGGGCAGCATGATCGCCGCGGCGAAGTAGTTGGCGAGGCCGTGGCGGGCCAGGGCGAGGGAGGCCTCGCTGGTGAACGCGCCCTCGGCGACCAGCTTCTCGATCAGCTCCCCGCACTCGAGGTAGGCGAGCTCGGTGGCGAGCTTGAAGACCTGCTGGCCGCCCGACAGCCGCGCGGAGATCTCGAGGACGCGCGTGGCGGGGTCGAACCGGTGCAGGACGTTCTCGCCGAGGTCGACGCGACGGACGAGCTGTACGTCGTGCACCGTCTCCATGCGCTTGATGATGCCGCCGGAGATGTCGCCGCGGTGGAAGCGGATCCGGGTGGCGAGTTCCTCGGCGGCGGTGTCGAGATCGTGCAGGTAGTTCTGCCGCTGGTAGAAGTAGTCGCGGACCTCTTCGTGCGGCATGGTGATGGTGCCGCTGCCGCTGCCGTCGCTGTAGCGGTCCTCGGTGGCGGCGGCGAGCTGGGCGGTGGTGTTGCGGAACCGCCGGTGCATGTTGACCATGGCCCGCGCCAGCCCGGGGTGCGCCGACACCATCGCGGCGATCTCCTGGGCGTCGGCGTCGATGCCCATCTCCTGATCGAGGGCCACCTCCCGCATCTCGGCGATGAGCCGGGTGTCGTCCTGGGACGAGAAGAACGTGGTGTCGACACCGAAGACCTCGCTGATGCGCAGCAGGACCGGTACGGTGAGCGGCCGCACGTCGTGCTCGATCTGGTTGAGGTAGCTGGCCGAGATCTCCAGGGTCTTGGCCAGCGCCGCTTGGCTGAGTCCCCGCTCGGTGCGCAGCTGGCGCAGGCGGGCGCCGACGAACGTCTTTGGCATCAGCCCAGCGTACGAGCGTCTACGCAGCTTCGCAACGACAGGTTCGCAACGTTAGCGCTCTACTCGAGTCCCAGCCAGGACCCCGGCGCGAAGGCCTCGTAGTGGACGGCGTCGGGCGAGACTCCCCCGCCGAGCAACGTCTGCCGGATCGACCGCATGAACGGGACGGGACCGCACACGTACACCTGCGGATCCTTCGGCAGCTCGACGCCGTCGAGCGGGGTGTGGCCGTCCTCGCGGAGCTCTTCGAACTCGGAGTAGCGGGTCAGCATGCGGGCCCGCGGCAGACGGTCGACCAGGGCCTGCGTCTCGGCGCGCCGCGCATGGTCGTAGCTGGACCGGTCGACGTGCACGACCAGGACCTCGCGCTCGGAGCGGTGCGCCGCCAGGTGCTGCAGCGCCGCGAGCGTCGGGGTGACGCCGATGCCGGCGGAGATCAGCACCAGGGGAGCGTCGGCGTCCTCGACGACGAGGCTGCCGAACGGATGCGAGACGACGAGTTCGGTGCCGATGCCGACGCCGCCGACGAGGAGCTGGGAGACGATCCCGCCCGGGACCCGCTTGACGGTGACGGCCCACTCCCCCGGGACGTGGCTGCGCACGAGGGTGTACTGGCGGATCTGCCGGGTGCCGTCTCCCAGGGTGGTCGCGACGGAGATGTACTGTCCGGGAAGGAAATCCGGAAGCGGGCTGCCGTCGAGGGAGCGCAGGGTCAGGGTCGCGACCTCCGCGCCGTCGAACTGGACGTCGGTGACCACTACGACGCGCCAGATCTGACCGGGCCGGACGCCGGCCTTGTCGTAGAGTGCCGACTCCTGCTCGATGAGCGAGTTGGCCATCAGCGTGTAGACCTCGCGCCAGGCCGCGGCGACGTCGGGGGTGACCGCGTCGCCGAGCACCTCGCCGATCGCGGCGAACAGCTGGTGCCGGACCACGTCGTAGTGGGGGGCCTGGACGCCGAGCGAGGCGTGCTTGGCGGCGATCCGGGCCATGATCGCGTCGATGTCGGCGGCGTCCTCGGTGACGAGCAGCGTCGCGAAGGCGGCGACCGAGCTCGCGAGCGCCTTCTGCTGCTCCCGGTTCTCCTGGTTGGTGCGGTTGAACAGGTCGGTCCGCAGCGACGGCGCGGCCGCGAAGAGCTTTTCGTAGAACAGTTCGGAGATCTGGCCGATGTGGGCGCCGACGACCGGGAGGGTGGCCTCGATCACCGGCTTCGACGTGGCGGAAAGGATGGCGCCCTCCTCGACTCGTGTGCGAGTGGGGAGTGGGCACGCCCGAGCGGCGTGACCGGCCCCGACTGGTCAACGCGCACATGGTAGTCGAGCGATCCTGGCCGACCCCCGATTCGACCGGGGCGACTTCCCGATTTGCCGGACCTCCGGGTGTGAAACTCGTCACAATCTTCGTGGTGATCCGCGGCTCCGTCGCTGGTGGGCCGCGGGTGCGGGGCAGTGTCGTCGGCTGCCGGGCGGCGCGCCCGCCGGGGAACAATGCCGAGGTGATTGCTACCGACGGGTAGCTATCGGGGTCCGGGCCGGGTTCGTTGGACGCGCCAAAGGTTTACAACCTTTGCAAAGCCTCGGGAAAAACTAGCGAAGATTGGCACTAGCAACAGGTAGACGGCACTTTCCGGGTGTGTCATTGTCGAGTGGTACATCCGAAAGGTTCGCGAAGGATGTGAAGTAGTACGCACGTACTGCAGAGCGTCCGGCGCGGATCCGATCTAGAGAGTGGAGCTTAGATGTCGACCACCGGCACCCCGAGGACCGCTGAGGAAATCCAGAAGGATTGGGACACCAACCCGCGCTGGAAGGGGATCACCCGCAACTACACGGCCGAGCAGGTCGTCAAGCTGCAGGGCACCGTCGTCGAGGAAGCCACCCTCGCCCGCCGCGGCTCGGAGATTCTGTGGGACCTCGTGAACAACGAGGACTACATCAACTCGCTGGGCGCCCTCACCGGCAACCAGGCCGTGCAGCAGGTCCGCGCCGGCCTCAAGGCCATCTACCTGTCCGGCTGGCAGGTCGCCGGTGACGCGAACCTGTCCGGCCACACCTACCCGGACCAGTCGCTGTACCCGGCGAACTCGGTGCCGCAGGTCGTCCGCCGCATCAACAACGCGCTGCTGCGCGCCGACGAGATCGCCAAGGTCGAGGGCGACACCTCGGTCGACAACTGGCTCGCCCCGATCGTCGCCGACGGTGAGGCCGGCTTCGGTGGCGCGCTCAACGTCTACGAGCTGCAGAAGGCCATGATCGCGGCCGGTGTCGCCGGCTCGCACTGGGAGGACCAGCTCGCGTCGGAGAAGAAGTGCGGTCACCTCGGTGGCAAGGTGCTCATCCCGACCCAGCAGCACATCCGCACCCTGACCTCGGCTCGCCTCGCGGCCGACGTCGCCGACGTCCCGACGGTCGTCATCGCCCGCACCGACGCCGAGGCGGCGACGCTGCTGACCTCCGACGTCGACGAGCGTGACCGTGAGTTCCTCGACGGCACCCGCACCGCCGAGGGCTTCTACGGCGTCAAGAACGGCATCGAGCCCTGCATCGCGCGTGCCAAGGCCTACGCGCCGTACTCCGATCTGATCTGGATGGAGACCGGCGTGCCGGACCTCGAGGTCGCCAAGAAGTTCGCCGAGGCCGTCCGCAGCGAGTTCCCGGACCAGCTGCTCGCCTACAACTGCTCGCCGTCCTTCAACTGGAAGGCGCACCTGGACGACGCGACCATCGCGAAGTTCCAGAAGGAGCTCGGCGCGATGGGCTTCAAGTTCCAGTTCATCACCCTCGCCGGCTTCCACTCGCTCAACTACGGCATGTTCGACCTGGCCCACGGCTACGCCCGCCAGGGGATGACCGCATTCGTCGACCTGCAGGAGCGCGAGTTCAAGGCCGCCGCGGAGCGTGGCTTCACCGCCGTCAAGCACCAGCGTGAGGTCGGCGCCGGCTACTTCGACGCCATCGCCACCACCGTCGACCCGAACACCTCCACGGCAGCCCTCAAGGGCTCCACCGAGGAGGGCCAGTTCCACTAGGAACCGGCAACCGGATGTAGGTGCGCGGCGGGATCTCGGACGACCAGGTCCCGCCGCCGCCGTATCCACCCCCTGTCAGAACCCCTTTCACGACCCCCCCACATGACGAGTAGGAGCTGACGTGACCAGCGAAAAGATTCAGCGCGTCGGCGTGATCGGCGCCGGGATCATGGGCGCAGGTATCGCCGAGGTGTGCGCACGCGCTCATGTCGACGTACTTGTGTACGAGCAGACCCGCGAACTCGCGGCTGCCGGGCGTGCCCGCATCCTCCGGTCCCTCGACCGCGGTGTCAGCAGCGGCAAGATCACCGAACGGGAGCGTGAGCAGGCCGCCTGGCGGCTGCGCTTCACCTCCGACCTCGGCGACTTCGCCGATCGCCAGCTCGTCGTGGAGGCGGTCGTCGAGGACGAGAAGGTCAAGGCCGAGATCTTCGCGGAACTCGACAAGATCGTCACGGATCCGAACGCGGTGCTGGCGTCCAACACCTCGTCGATCCCGATCATGAAGCTGGGCATCGCCACCACCCGGCCCGAGCGGGTCATCGGCATGCACTTCTTCAATCCGGTTCCGGTGCTGCCGTTGGTCGAGCTGGTCACCACGCTCAAGACCGGCCCCGCGGTCTCCCAGCGCGCGGAGGCCTTCGCCTCCGAGGTGCTCGGCAAGCAGGTCGTCCGGTCCTCCGACCGGGCCGGCTTCATCGCCAACGCGCTTCTCGTGCCCTACCTGCTGTCGGCGATCCGGATGGTCGAGTCCGGCTTTGCCACCAAGGAGGACATCGACAAGGCGATGGTCCTCGGGTGTGCCCACCCGATGGGTCCGCTCGCGCTCACCGATCTGGTGGGCCTGGACACGGTCAAGTCGATCGCCGACTCGATGTACGGGGAGTTCAAGGAGCCGCTGTACTCGGCTCCGCCGCTCCTGCTGCGTATGGTCGAGGCCGGCCTCGTCGGCAAGAAGTCGGGCGCCGGCTTCTACGAATATGCCGACAACGGTCGTGCCGCCAAGAAAGTCAGCTAGGTAGGTAGCACCACACCGCACCTCGGCGCCCGTGTGCCGACAGCACAGCCGTCGCGCTGACTGTCGGGACACGGGCGCGAGGTGCATCGAGGGAAAGGTCGACCCCGAATGGCCAGCACTGCAGACGGATACGGCTCGAGCATCCTCGGGTATCCGCGCATCGGACCCCGTCGTGAACTCAAGCGTGCCCTCGAGGCCTACTGGCACGGCACCGGCACCCGCGACGAGCTCGTCGCGGTGGCCCGCGAGATCCAGGAGTCCACCTGGAGCGAGCTCGCCGCCACCGGGCTCACCCAGGTGCCCGGTAACACGTTCTCCTACTACGATCACGTGCTCGACAACGCGCTGCTGTTCGGTGCGATCCCCGAGCGGTTCCGCCCGCTCGTCGGCGAGCTCGACCCGCTCGACTTCTACTTCACGCTGTGCCGGGGCCGCGAGGACTTCCCGCCGCTCGAGCTGGTCCGCTGGTTCGGCAGCAACTACCACTACCGGCAGCCCGAGCTCGACGAGAACACCACCTTCGCGCTGAACTCGGCGGCGGTGCTCGACGAGTTCGAGCGCGCCAAGGCCCGCGGTATCGACCTGCGCCCGGTCGTACTCGGTCCGGTGTCGCTGCTGCTGCTGTCCAAGGTCTCGCAGACGTCGGAGCAGGACGGGTTCTCCACCCTCGAGCTGCTCGACCGGCTGCTGCCCGAGTACGAGAAGCTGTTCGCGGAGCTCGCGCGCGCCGGCGCCTGGTGCGTGCAGCTCGACGAGCCCTCCTTCACCGAGGACCGCACCCCGGAGGAGCTCGCGGCCTTCGCGCGCGCCTACGACACGCTCTCCCACGCGCCGCTGCGCCCGCGCCTCCTCGTCACCGGCCCCTACGGTCACCTCGGCGAGGCGTTGCCCATCCTGGCCGCCACCAAGGTCGAGGCCATCGGTCTCGACCTGGTCAACGGCCGGATGAGCGCGGAGGAGCTGGCCGCGGTGCCCGGCCTCAAGCGCAAGCGCATCTACGCGGGGGTCGTCGACGGCCGCAACGTGTGGAAGGCCGACCGGCACCGCACGCTCGAGTACCTGAGCAGCCTCGCGGCCGTGACGCCCGACCTGGTGGTCTCCACGTCGTGCTCGCTGCTGCACGTGCCCTACGACGTGCTCGCCGAGTACGACATCCCCGGCGACGTGGCGGACCGGCTGGCCTTCGCCAAGCAGAAGGTGGGCGAGGTGGTCTCGCTCGCCAAGGCGCTGACCACCGGCGCGGAGGAGCGGTGGCGCAAGCCGCCGACGTCGGTGCACTTCAAGCAGAAGCACGCGATCCGCGCCCGCGTCAACGCCCTGCGGCCCGAGCACCGGCGCCGCGTCCCGTACGAGGAGCGGCGCGCCGCGCAGCAGGAGCGGCTGAAGCTGCCGCCGGTGCCGGCGACCACGCTGGGGTCGTTCCCGCAGACGGACGAGATCCGCAAGGCCCGCTACGAGCTGGGCGAGGGCCGCATGTCGTGGGACGACTACGTCAAGCGCATCCAGGAGGAGATCGAGTCCACCGTCCGGCTGCAGGAGGACATCGGCCTCGACGTGCTCGTCCACGGTGAGCACGAGCGCAACGACATGATCCAGTACTTCGCCGAGCTGCTCGAGGGCTTCGCCACGACGCACTTCGGCTGGGTGCAGGCGTACGGGTCGCGGTGCACGCGCCCGCCGATCCTCTACGGCGACATCGTGCGGCCGAAGCCGATGACGGTGGAGTGGATCGCGTTCGCGCAGTCGCTGACCGACAAGCCGGTCAAGGGCATGCTCACGGGCCCGGTCACGATGCTGGCGCGGTCGTATGTGCGTCAGGACCAGCCCCTGCACGAGACGGCCGACCAGTTGGCGCTTGCCATCCGCGACGAGATCGCAGACCTCGAGCGGGCGGGCATCGCCATCATCCAGGTCGACGAGCCCGCCATCCGGGAACTGCTGCCGTTGCGGCAGGACGGCCGGGCCGAGTACCTGGACTGGGCGGTCGACGCGTTCCGGCTCGCGACCGGGGGCGCCAAGCCCGAGACGCAGATCCACACGCACCTGACCTACTCCGGTCAGGCGTCGGTGGTCGACGCGATCGAACGGCTCGACGCGGACGTCACGGCGATCGTCGCGACCCGCTCGATCCGCTGGGTGCTCGAGGCCATCAAGGACAAGGCCCTCACGCACGGTGTCGGCCCCGGCGTCTACGAGAGCCGATCGGCGCGCATCCCCGACATCGACGAACTCGACGAACTGCTCAGCACCGCAGCGGAATCCGTCGAACTCGACCGCTTGTGGGCGAATCCGGACGGCGGGCTCAAGACCCGGCACTACTGGCAGCTCGAGCCGTCGCTGCGCAACCTCGTCGCCGCCGCACGTCGTCTGCGGCGACGCGCGGCCGGGCAGTAGACCGGCAGGCCGCGCCCGTCGACGCGCACCCGCGGACAGCCCCCGCGGGTGCGCGTCGTGTCGCCGGCCGGTAGGCATGTCTGCATGACTACCGTTGCCGCGTACGCCGCCACCGCGGCGGACAGCCCCCTCGTCAAGACCACCATCGAGCGGCGTGAGCTCGGTCCGCTCGACGTGCTCATCGAGATCAGGTACGCCGGGATCTGCCATTCCGACATCCACACCGCCCGCAACGAGTGGGGCGGCACCCGCTACCCCGTCGTTCCCGGGCACGAGATCGTCGGGGTGGTGAGCGCCGTCGGCGCCGAGGTGACCAGGCATGCCGTCGGCGATCGCGTCGGCGTCGGCTGCTTCGTCGACTCGTGCCTCGCGTGTGAGGCCTGCACCAGCGGCGACGAGCAGTACTGCACCAGCCGGGTCACCGGCACCTACAACGCCGTCGGCCGCGACGGCGAGGTGACCCAGGGCGGCTACTCCACCCACATCGTCGTCACCGAGCACTTCGTCCTGAAGATCCCCGACGGTCTTGCGCTCGACGCCGCGGCGCCGCTGCTCTGCGCGGGCATCACCCTGTTCTCCCCGCTCCGGCACTGGGGCGCCGGACCGGGCAGGAAGGTCGCCGTGATCGGGATGGGCGGGCTCGGCCACGTCGGCGTGAAGATCGCCGCGGCGATGGGTGCCGAGGTGACCGTGCTGGGGCACTCGCCGGCCAAGCGGGAGGACGGGCTGCGCTTCGGTGCCGTCGACTACCGCGTAACGACCGATCCGCAGACCTTCAAGGATCTGCGGGGCACGTTCGACCTGATCGTCAACACCGTTTCGGTGAACCTCGACCTGGATGCCTATCTGTCGCTGCTCGCCCGCAACGGCACCCTCGTCGAGCTGGGCCTGCCCGAACACCCTCTCACGGTCCGGGCGTTCTCGCTCGCGCAGAACCGGCGCAGCCTCGCCGGTTCCATGGTCGGCGGCATCCCGCAGACGCAGGAGATGCTCGACTTCTGCGCCGAGCACGGCATCGGCGCGGAGATCGAGGTCGTCTCGGCCGACCGGATCAACGAGGCGTACGACCGCGTCGTCGCGAGCGACGTGCGCTATCGGTTCGTGATCGACGCCGCCACCATCTGAGCCGGGCGGGCAGGTGTGAGACCGCGGCGGCCGGGTACTCCCGCCACGTATCTCGAGACGTGGAGGAAATGTGAAGAAGGCGTTGTACCGGCCCGTGAGCCTCGTGGTGAGTTCCCTGGCGGGCGTTGCCGCCGGCATGGTGTTCAGGAAGGTGTGGGCGCTCGGCGCCGGCCAGGACGATCCGCCGGAGGCCATGGACAGCCGCTTCGGGTGGCGGGAGGTGCTGGTCTCCGCCGCCGTGCAGGGAGCGATCTTCGGTGCGGTGAGCGCGGCGGCGAACCGCGCGAGCGCGGTGGGCTTCCGCCGCGTCACCGGCACCTGGCCCGGGAAGGAATGACGACGCCCGGGCCTGCGGGTCCTAGAAACCCTCGCCCAGTTGTTCGCGCAGCTGGGCGAGGGTTTTCGTCAGCAGCCGGGACACGTGCATCTGGGACACGCCGACACGTTCGGCGATCTGGGTCTGGGTCATGTTCCCGAAGAACCGCAGCAGCACGACCGTGCGCTCACGTTCCGGCAGCGCAGCCAGCAACGGGCGCAGTGCCTCGTGGTTCTCCACGTGCGCGAGCGCGGCGTCGTAGTCGCCGAGAGTGTCCGCCAGGGTGACGCCGTCGTCCCCGGCCGGGGCCGGACGGTCGACAGAGACCGCCTGGTACGCGTTGCCGGCGACGAGGCCCTCCGCCACCTCCTCCGGATCGAGGCCCAGCTCGGCGGCGAGTTCGGCAGCCGTGGGGGCGCGGCCCAGGCGCTGTGACAGTTCCCCGGTCGCCTTGCTCAGCGCCAGATGCATCTCCTTCATCCGGCGCGGCACCCGCACCGCCCAACCGGCGTCGCGGAAGTGCCGGCGCACCTCGCCCATGATGGTCGGAACCGCGAAGGACACGAAGTCCGAGCCCCGCTCGGGGTCGAAACGGTCCACGGCGTTGACCAGGCCGAGGCGGGCGACCTGCAGGAGGTCGTCGAATGCCTCGCCGCGGCCGTCGAACCGGCGGGCGATGTGTTCCGCGAGGGGCAGGCATCGTTCGACCAGGCTGTCCCGCAAGACTCCGCGCGCGGGATCGTCCTCGTCGAACGTCACCATTTCCTCGAAGAGGGGGATGACGTCGGCGTATTCGTCGGCGGCTCGGCCGCTGCGCCGTTGGGCGCCGGTCCCCGTCACAGAACAGCGCTGCTGTCGGTCAGGGACACGTCGATCGTGGTGACGGAGCCCTCGTCGGATTCGTCCACGTTCACCTCGACCGAGTCGGCGAGTGCGTTGAGCACATGCCAGCCGAAGGTCCGCGAGTCCGCCGTCAGTCCGCCGTCCACCGTCGGAGCGGACGCGCTGATCCGCAGTGCCGGCGGCATGGCCTGGAACCGGCACGACAACGTTGCGCCCTGCGGGGCCCGGGTGATCAGCCGGGTGCCCGCCTCGTCGATCGCGAGCTTGACGTCGGCCACCGCGTCGAGGTCGAAGCCCTGCTGCAGAGCGATGGCGGCAGCGACCGCGCGCAGGACGGGGAGCTGGCCTGGTTCCGCCCGTACCCGCAACTCCACTACGGGGTGGGTGCGTTCGAGGGCCGAGTCGATCGATGCCGTGTTCGCCATGTGTGTCGTTTCTCCGTTGCGGCAGGTGGGGGCCCGGGCGAGCGGGGGTTCCTGGCGAGACTACCCGCGGCGCGGGGTTCTCAATCATGCGGAAACGCGCGCCGCCGGGGCGGCGCCGCGCCACGTCGATCCGCCCTTTGCGGTGCCGCAGGGGCTGCCGTAGGGTATGGGTGAGGTTGAGCACACAGCCTGACTCGGAGGCGCCGCACATCCGCGGTGACCGGTGTCGGTGCGGTCCCCGCTCTGTCGACGCTTCCATCCTCTTTCCACGATGGGAAGCTCATGTCTGTCGTTTCTCAGCGCAAAGTCACATCGCTGTGGGTCACCCGATCGGATCGCTCACCGGTCTCCTTCCATACGTCCGCGGGTGCCGATTTCTCCACGGAGAGAATCAGTTCCGGCCTCGTCCGGGTCGCCGTGGCGGGCGAGCTCGACATGCGCAACGCCCCGGCGTTGCGCAGCTACGCCGGCGACCAGATGCACCCGTCGTCGCGCCTGGTGCTCGATCTTTCCGACGTGGAGTTCTTCGGGTCGGCGGGCCTGACCGTGTTCGACGAGCTCGACACCTTGGCCCGGCGCCGAAGTTCCCGGTGGGCCCTCGTGGGCGGACGGCCGGTACACCGGCTGTTGCGGGTGCTCGGCGACCCGGTCCACGCGCACGCCTCGCTCGAGAGTGCGATCCACGCCCTGCGGGTTCCGGCCTGATCCGGCTCTCCCGAAGCGAACCCCCCGTCGGGGCGCGGGTCACACCGGCTTCGGCAGCTTCGGCGGGCGGTTGCCGCGGGGATCGACCGCCAGGACGAGCAGCAGCACACCCAGCACCAGGTGCAGCCAGTTGTCGGCCGCGTTGACCGGCACCACGTTGGCGTGGCTGTCGTGGCCGAGGACCATGCCGAAGGCCGACAACGCAAGGTACCCGGCGCCGCCCGCGATCAGGTAGATCCGCGACGCGCGGATCCCTCGGGCGGCGAGGATCCCCGCCGCACCGTAGGCGAGGTGCAGCACGTTGTGGGCGATCGAGACCCGGAACAGGCCCAGCAGATGCGCATTCGACTCCTGCCCCGCGAGGGCCATCGAGCCGTACCCGCTGGTCAGTCCGGGCACGAATCCGAGCACCCCGATGAGGAGGAACACGATGCCGATCGCGAAGGCGTAACCCTGGATCCGGGTGCGCTGCACCCTGGGATACGGGCTGGATCGGATCATCGTTCCTCCATCGGGGTGCGCGGGGCACCGCGCCCCGGGACGCAGGGATAGCCCGGGCGGGTCGCCCCGAAACCCCCGGGCGGGTCGCCCCGAAACCCCCGGGCGGGTCGCCCCGAAACCCCCGGGCGGGTCGCCCTCGAAATCCCGTCCGGTCGTCGTCTGAGCGGTTCAGCCCCCGACGAGGACGCCGGACGAGATCGACCCGTACACCAGGGTCAGAACCATCAGCCCCCAGCCCGTGCCGTGCCAGATCGGCCACGTCCCGCCCGAGCGCCACACCCGGTAGGTCTGCACGAATGCACCGACGGCCCCGAGGAGCAGGATCGCCGTGGGGCCGACGGCCAGGACGAGCCGCGCAGGGTCGGTGCACACGAGGAATTCCTCGTCGGCGCATCGGTCACCGCTCGCGGCGGCCCAGATCACGACCGCCGCCATCAGCAGCAGGGCGGCGGCGACGATCACGGCCGCGTACCGCACCGCCGCGCGGGCGGCGCGCGGGTCCCGCCATCGCTTCTCCACATCCTGCGTCACAGCATCTCCCTACGCCCGGTCGGCGCGGTCGGTGAGCGCAGCCTGACCCGATTGCCGGGCGCAGTGCGCGCAGCAATACATGGTGCCGTCGGCCTCGACCCCGTGCCCGAGAATGCGGCAACCGCAGTGGGCGCACTGCGGGGCCATTGCCTGTGCGGCACACTCGAAACTGTCGAACGTGCCCGAGACGTCGCCGCGGGTGACGGTGAAGGTCTTGTCGTAGTCGTTGCCACAGGTGTCGCACGTGGTCATCACGGTCCTCCTCTCCGATATCTGTCCTCCGGATCGGGTGCCCCACCCTCGGTCACGTCAAACGGCTCACACCGTCGTCGCCGGCCGGATCCGCGGTGCCGCCAGGCCGAGGCCGAGCATGGTCACCGCCACGCCGAGGTGCAGCCAGTTGTCCGCATCGTTGACCGGCAAGACGTTGGCGCTGCCCCCCGGCCGGACGATCAGCCCGTACAGGAACAGTGCGAGGTAGATCAGGCCGCCGACGATCAGGTACCAGCGCGCCAGATCGGCGCGCCGCGCCGCGACCACGCCCGCCAGACCGAAGACCAGATGCACCACGTTGTGCAGGACGGACACGGCGAACACGCCCAGGAGCAGGGCGCCGGACTCGTGGCCGAAGGCCAGTTCGTCGTAGTTGCCCGTCACCCCGGGGACGAAGCCGGCGATCCCGACGACCAGGAAGAGCGTGCCTGCCGACAGTGCGCCGAGCTGGACGATCGAGCGGGTGCTCTCCGGCTGGCCGGCGCGCTGGGCGGGCTCGAGTGGTTCGGTCATGACCCGCGCATACCCCGTACTGTCCGCTTCAACCTGGGCGGTGCGGCGGATTGGCCGAAGACTACGCCGGGAACTCGATCGACGGGGGCCCCATGCTCCGGCCGCGCCCCTCGGCGAGTTCCCCGGGGCTGCAGGCCGCCGAGGGACAGGAGTGGGCGATGAACACCCCCGATCCGCGGAACGTCCCTGACCCACACGCGCATCCCGGCACCGATCCCGAGCCTGCCCGCACCCCCGATCTCGAACGCGGCAGGGGTGTGGCACCGGGGTCGACACCACCCGACTCGGGCTAGGCCTCCGGTCTGTCGGCCCCCGAGCCGCGGACGCGGAACCGATTCCCGCCCAAGGGGATTCTGACGATCGCTGCGATCGTGCTGATCGTCGTCCTCTTTCTCATGGTGATCATGGGGATTCTGATGTAGGTGGCGCAGTCCTGCACGATTTGCCGGGGTGCCGGCGGGGTACCCGTGGTTCGCAAGTGAGGAACGCCGACTGAGGGAGAGTCGCATGGCAGAGAACACGAGCGGTCCGAGCGAAGGCGTCAAGGGCGTCGTCGAAGACGTCAAGGGAAAGGCCAAGGAGGCGACCGGCGCCGTCGTCGGCAGCGACGAACTCACCCGCGAGGGACGGGCCCAGCAGGACAAGGCCGACAGCCAGCGCGAGGCCGCGAAGAAGGAAGCCGAGGCGGAGAAGGCACGCGCCGACGCCGAGGTCGACGAGGCGCGCCAGCGCTCGCATCAGCAGTGAATCCGCATCGCAGTGAATCGGTGACCGGCCGCGCAGGCGGTCGCGCCCGTCGTTCGTCCACGACCCGGGGGCCGTTCGGCTCCCGGGTCTTCGCCCCGGAGGAGGAGCGATGCGTATCCTGACGTTCGTTGTGCTGGTGTGGCTGGTGATCGGTGCGATCGCCGCCGGGCAGCGGGGGTACTTCACAGAAGCCGAGCAGAGCTGCGCCGACTTCGCCACCGTCGCGGTGACGGTGATCGCGGGGCCCCTCAACTACGCCGGAGTCAATCCGAAGGTGGAGTGCGAGCTTCCGCAGCCGAGTCCGTGACCGGACCCGCGGGCTGCCGCGGCGACGGGATCCGCTCGTGCGCGGTCATGAGCAGATGGTCGAAGGCGGTGCGAAGCGTTGCCGGTGCGTCGAGTCCGGTGGTGACGTCCCGGACGAGTTGCTCGGCGAGCGTGCGGAGCTTGACATTCGACTCCTGGGACCGCCAGGCGAGGATCTCGAAGGCGCGGTCCGCCGGAATCCCGTAGACCGCCATGAGCATGCCCTTGGCCTGTTCGATGACCGCACGGTGGTGCGCGAGCGCCGAGACCGCCTCGTCGACGCTGTGCCGGACCTCGTCGTCGTACGCGTCGGACAGGTCCAGGTAGAAACCGGCCGTGCCGATCACCCGTCCTCGCTCGTCGAGCAGGCGGTCGCCGATCACGACGACGGGCCGGACCGTCCCGTGCGTGTCGATGATGCGATGCCGGCTGCTGAACGGCTCGCCGTTGCGCTGCAGGGCGCCCAGCATGGCCGCGACGTGGGCCCTGTCCTCGGGATGCTTGTGCTTGAGCAGCAGGTCGGTGGTCGGCCGTACGGTCCCCGGGGCGTACCCGTGCATCCGCGCCACGTCGTCCGACCATTCCCACCTGTCGTCGTCGATCAGGTAGCGGAAACTCCCGACCCGCTGCGGCTTCCCGCTCGCGAAGACCCGTTCGAAGGCGTCGTCCACCGGCGTGTCGCCGGCGTCCACGATCGGTTCCCTCATGCAACGATTATGCCTCCGGTGACGGGCACTACCGCTGCGGGATCGCGTGAGGTGAGGTGATCTAGCCGGCGTGTTGCTCGGCGTTCGCGAACACTTCGACGAGGGTGGCGCAGAAGGCGGGCAGATCCCTCGGATTGCGGCTCGACACCAGGTTCCCGTCGACGACCACTTCCTCGTCGACCACGTTCCCGCCCGCGTTGCGGATGTCCGTGCGGACGCTGGGGTAGGACGTCAGCGTCCGACCCCGGACCACGTCGGCCTCGACCAGTGTCCAGGGGCCGTGACAGATCACCCCGACGGGCCGGCCCGACTCGACGAAGTCCCGCACGAACGCCACGGCGGCGGGGTCCTGGCGCAGATGATCGGGGTTCGTGGTACCGCCAGGCAGGATCAGCGCGTCGAAGTCCGACACCGACGCCTCCGACACCACCTGGTCGACCGGGTGCCGGCCGGCCGCGTGCACGTCGGACTTCATGGCCTGGATCTCGCCGGGTTCGAGCGACAGCAGGCGCACCGTGCCGCCCGCCTCCTCGACTGCCCGGCGCGGCTCGACCAGCTCGACCTCCTCGACGCCGTTCGTGGCGAGGACGGCGACCGTGCGTCCCGCCAGCCGGCCGTTCCCTGAAGCGCTCATCGCGAAGTCGTCCTTTCGTCGTGGGAAGGTTCCCCGATCGCGTACCCGAGGCCGGCGACCGGGAAACGTCACTCCGGTGCCAGATCCCGGGTGGCAGGGCCTTCGAGCAGACGCCCGTCCGCGGCGAAGCGGGAGCCGTGCAGCGGGCAGTCCCAGGAGGCTTCCGCGTCGTTCCATCGCAGCACGCCACCGAGGTGGGGGCACACCGCGGACACCCGGTGCGTGGTGCCGTCGACGGTGCACACCCCGACCGGGCGGAGCTTCTCCCGGCGTACCGTGCCGCGGCCCTCCGGCGGGGACGCGCCGTCGCCGGACAACTCGGCCCGCACCCATCCGCGCGTCATCTCCACCGCGACCGCGGCATTGAGCCGGGTTGCTGCCGGAAGATCGAAAAGCTTTGTGGGACTCCAGGCCTGGAACGCCGACTCCCATTCCGGAGCCGTCTCGCCGAGAATGCGGGCCGACAGCAACCGCGCCGCCGCCACCGCGTTCGTCATGCCCCACTTGCCGTAGCCGGTGCCCACGAGCAGCCGATCGTTGCCGGGAAGCAGCGGGCCCACGTACGGCAGGTGATCGAGCGTCGCATAGTCCTGCGCCGACCAGCGCGCCACGGTCTTCGCACCCGGGAAGTGGCGGCCCGTCCACGCCACGAGATCGTCCGCGGCGCCCCGATGGTCGTGTGCCCGCCCGACGGTGTGGCCGTTGCCGCCGACGAGGAAGTACCGCCCCCCGTAGGCCGTGCGCAGCGACCGCGTCGGCGAATCCACCGACAGATACATCCCGCTCGGAATGTCGCCCGGTACCTCGAACGCGGCCGCGTACGACCGCCGGGGCTCGAGCCGGGCGAAGAACCCGCCGCGGTCGAGGATCGGCGTCCCCGTCGCCAGCACGATGTGCCCGGCCCGCACCTCGCCGTGATCGGTGACCGCGACGCATCCGTTCCGGTCCGAGCGGACCTTCCGGACCCGGCAGCCGGTGAACAGGGCGCCGTCGCGCTCCCGCAGTTCGCGGGCCAGTTCGTGCAGCAACGGCATCGGATCGGTCTGCGCCTGATCCGGCAGCGTCACCGCCGCGGCCACGGGGTACGGCAGTTCCGTCTCCGTCGTCATGCGGGCGTCGAGACCGGCCGCGCGGCAGGCCTCGTGCTCGGCGCGCACCGTGGCCACGCCCTCCTCGCCGGCGCTGTAGGTGAAGGCGGCCGCGGATTCGATCGGCAGGCCCCGCTCCCGGCACAGCTGCACCACCCACCGTTGCGCCTCGAGGTTGCCGGCCACGTAGTTTCGCAGGACGTCGCGGGAATGGCCTCGGGCGATGCTGGAGAGGGTGCTGCCCTGCAGCAGGCTGATCTTGCCGGTGGTGTTGCCGGTGGTGACGGCGCCGACCGTGCGGGCCTCGAGGACGGCCACGCGGTGGCCGGCGCGCGCGAGCAGGAGGGCGGTGGCCATGCCGGTGAGGCCGGCGCCGACCACCACGGTGTCGAAGCGGGCCGGGCCCTCGGGCCACGGCGTGTCGTCGGTGCGGGCGGTGTCGGTGCGGGAGAGCCACAGTGAGGTCACCTGTGAGGAATGCCCCGTGTCGCGCCCGGGAAACCCGCGCCGGTCACCGGTCCTGCGCCGGGCCGGTCGAGGTTTGCGCCCCGTCGTGCGGGGTAGGCCGTGCAGAGCCGGCAGTGCGTCATGGTGCCGGTCCGGCAGTGCGTCATGGTGCCGGTCCGGCAGTGCGTCATGGTGCCGGTCCGGCAGTGCGCCGCGCAGTCCACGACGAGAGGTGCCCGGACCACCGGGCGGGAGGATCGGCGATGAAAGCAGTGACATGGCAGGGCAAGCGGAAGGTGAGTGTCGATACGGTCCCCGACCCGAGGATCGAGCAGCCCACCGATGCGATCATCCGCGTCACCACCACCAACATCTGCGGTTCGGATCTGCACCTGTACGAAGTGCTCGGACCGTTCATGTCGCCGGGGGACATCCTCGGCCACGAGCCCATGGGGATCGTGGAGGAGGTCGGTTCCGAGGTCACCTCGATCAAACCCGGCGACCGCGTGGTCATTCCGTTCCAGATCTCGTGCGGCAGTTGTTTCATGTGCGGGGACGGCCTGTTCTCCCAGTGCGAGACCACCCAGGTCACCGAGCAGGGCACCGGCGCGGCGCTGTTCGGGTATTCGAAGCTGTACGGGAGCGTGCCCGGTGGCCAGGCGCAGTATCTGCGTGTGCCGCATGCGGATTCGACCCACATTTCGGTTCCGGAGGGGCCGCCGGACTCGCGGTTCGTCTACCTGTCCGACGTGCTGCCCACCGCCTGGCAGGCCGTGGAGTACGCGCATGTGCCCGACGGGGGTTCGGTGACGGTGCTCGGCCTCGGGCCCATCGGCGAGATGGCCGGACGGATCGCCGTGCACCGCGGCCACCGGGTGATCGGTGTCGACATGGTGCCCGAGCGGCTCGCGCGCGCCGCCACCCGCGGCATCGAGACCATCGACCTGAAGGAGGCCGGGAACTCGCTGGGCGAGATGATCCGCGACCGCACCGGCGGCCGCGGCACCGACTCGGTGATCGACGCGGTCGGCATGGAAGCGCACGGGTCACCCGTCGCCACCGCCCTGCAGACCGCGACGGGGCTGCTGCCGTCCGCGTTGTCCGCGCCGCTGATGACCCACGTCGGTATCGACCGGCTGCACGCCCTCTACACCGCGATCGACGTGGTGCGCCGGGGCGGCACCCTCTCGCTCAGCGGCGTGTACGGCGGCATGACCGACCCGATGCCGATGATGACCCTGTTCGACAAGCAGATCCGGCTGCGGATGGGTCAGGCGAACGTCAACCACTGGGTGCCGCAGATCATGCCGCTGCTCACCGACGACGATCCGCTCGGAGTGGACACCTTCGCCACGCACCGGTTGCCGCTGTCGGACGCCCCGCACGCGTACGAGATCTTCCAGCGCAAGCAGGAGGGCGCGATCAAGATCCAGCTCGAGCCCTGACCGGTGCCGCCGGCGTCACACCAGGTCGGCCGCGGTACGCGGCAGATCCGCGGTGTCGACGTCGGCGGCCTCGAATGGGGAGCGCAACGCCGTCGCGGTCGCCCAGCCCTGGGCGAGCAGGCCCGCGTCGGTGTCCTCGGCCTCGTCGGCCCGGATGTCGCTGAAGGTCACGGTGACGTACTGGCGCTCCCCGTCGTCCGGGTCCTGGTCGGTTTCGCCGATGTCGGCCTGCACGGCGCCGAACGCCGCGAGCGGTGCCGTGCGCAGGCCGCGCAGTTCGCTCAGCGGGATGTCGGGCACGTTGACGTTGAGCACCGTGCCGGGCGTGCCCTGCGTCAGCACCCACTGCAGGGCGTGCCGGGCGACGACCTCGGCACCCTCCCAGTGCTCGTGGACCGAACCGGACAGCGAGACCGCCAGGGCCAGGCTGCCGTGGTTGGCTCCGGTGAGCGCCGCGCCGACCGTGCCGGAGTGCAGGATCGCGTGGCCGGTGTTGGGGCCGTGGTTGATTCCCGACAGGACGATGTCGGGTTTGGGGCCGAACGCCCCGTACATCGAGACGAAGGCGATCAAGGCCGGCGACGCCTCGACGGCGAGCACCGTCGTGTCCGGCAGGTCCGGGAACGCCCGCGGCGCGACGACGAGCCGGCCGTCCTCCTCGAGTGCGCTGAGCGACGCGCTGGCGCCGCTGCGCTCGGCATGGGGGGCGGCCACCACCACGTCGAGACCGGCGTCCACCGCCACCCGGGCGAGCACCGAGATGCCGTGGCTGTCCACCCCGTCGTCGTTGACGATCAGCGCTCTCACGTTCCTACCTCCCGCTCTTCCCCTTCGCGAACGGCCGGACCTCGACGCTCTCGGCGACCTTGTCGACGAGTTCTCGCTGCCCCGTGGCCAACCCGTGCCGCGTGACGTTGACGGCGCCCGCCGCGGCACCGAGCTGCAGGGCTTCGACCATCGTGGCTCCGGCGGCTAGCGCGGCGCCCATCCCGGCGGTCATGGAGTCGCCGGCGCCGCGGTGGTCGGCGATGTTCAGCGGCGGCGCGACGACTTCCCACAGCTCGCCGTCGACGAGGGCGAGGGCGGGGTCGCCGGCGCGAGACAGCACCACGTTGCGGGCGCCCTGCGAGACGAGTTCCTTCATGGCCGCGGTGAGGTCGTCGATGTCCTCGGACTTCGCCCTGCCGTCCTCGAGGAGATCCTCGTGACTGACCTTGAGCACGGCGAGACCGCCCTCGAGCGCCGCGGTCATGGTGGGGCCGGACAGGTCGGCGACGACGGGAACACCCAGGGCGGTCAGGTCGGCCGCCAGCCGGGTGTAGACGTCGTGCGGCACCGCCCGGTCGGAATGCGGGCCACCGAGCAGCGCCACGTCCGCCTCGAGGCCCTCGGCCAGCGCCGCGCCGAACAGGTCGTCGGCCTCGTGCCGGTTGAGCGTCGGCGGCGGAACCTCCACGATCTCCTCACGCTCACCCCCGCGGCGGTCGTGCACGTACGAGCCGTTCTGGCCGGCGGTGAACACCGATCGCACCGATACGCCTTCCTGTGCGATGAGATCGCTGACGACGGGGCCGGTCTCGCCGCCGAAGGTGCCGCACAGCCGCACCTTCAGGCCGAGTGTGACCGCCATGCGGGCGATCCAGAAGCCCTGCCCGCCGGCGTGGACGTGCAGTTCCGGGACATCCGACGGCGACGACTCGATGGTGACGGTGAGCAGGGGAGTGGGTGCGAAGACGAAGGCGGAGGGCGCGCTGTCGTCGTTGCCGTCTCGGGGAGCGGGGTTCATGCATGTCCTTCGAAATGGGGAGGAGACGGCGCCCGCGGTGGCGGACGCGCGGTTCGCGTTGCGGTGCGGCCTCGCTCAGGCCGTATCGCCGGGGGAGTCGGCGAGGACGGGATCGTAGACGGGGGCGTTCGGCACCTCGGGCGGGCGCACATTGGCGCCGAGCGAGTACGCGAGGTGCCCGCCCAGCAGGCCGCCCAGCCCGATCAGTACGGTGCCGGCGGCGCTCAGCGTCACCGCGCCGGCGGCGCTACGCGTCACCGCGCCGGCGGCGCTACGCGTCACCGCGCCGGGACCGGAACTGCGGCGGCGCTGGCGGTAGGACAGGGCCATGAGGGCTGCTCCGGCGCCGTTGACGGCCGCGTGGATCAACCCCACCCGGCGCTGCACGGTGTCGGTGTGCACCCAGTCGACCCAGCCGGCCAGAACCGTCGGCGGCGTCGCCAGCAGACCGAGCCCGATCAGCCGCCGCGCGGTCTCGGGTTGTCGCAGGGCGTCGAAGACGCCGGCCGCGGTCCACGCCCCGATGGGGACGGCCACCAGCGCCGGGTGCAGCGGGTGGCCCACGGGAGCGCCGTGCAGCACGGCCCCGATCGGGCTGTCCGCCAGCCGCCCGACCTGCTTCCGCAGCACCTCGGCGGGACCGTCCAGCCACGCCGCCGACTCCGTCCCGGAATACAGGATCTCCATCTGCGAGTCCGTCATGCCCACGGGCATACCCCGCCCCGACCGGGTGAAACCTGCCAGACGGGTGTACGACGCAGATCGGCGGGGTATCTCCTGCGATCATGAGACAGCGCATCGTGATCACCGGCGCCAGCGGCAACGTCGGCACCGCCCTGCTGCGGCGCCTCGCCCGGCGATCGGAGCCGCCGGAGATCGTGGCCGTCGCCCGGCGCGTGCCACCGCCCACCGACCCCTACGACGGCGTGACCTGGCACAGCGTCGACCTCGCCGCACCCGGCGCCGAGACCGGGCTGCGCCCCCTCCTCGAAGGGGCCGACGCCGTCGTGCACCTGGCCTGGGGTTTCCAGCCCTCGCACCGGCGGGACTATCTGCGCCGGACCGGAGTGGACGGCACCGCCGCCGTGATCGGGGCGACCCTCGCCGCCGGCGTCGGACACCTGGTGCACATGTCCTCCGCCGCGGTGTACGCGGCCGGGGCCTACGGCCGGGCGGTCGACGAGTCGTGGCCCGCGACCGGCATCGAATCGTGCGCGTACAGCGTCGACAAGGTCGCGGCGGAGCGGCTGCTCGACGAGCGGATCGAGGGCGCGGCCGCGGCGCCGATCGTCACCCGTTTCCGGCCGGGCTTCATCGGCCAGTACGCGGGCGGCAGCGCGCTGCGCCGCTACGCGGTGCCGGGATACGTGCCCGACGTCGTGCTCCGTCACCTGCCGTTGCTGCCCGTGGACCCCGGAACTTCGATCCCCGCCGTGCACGCCGACGACGTGGCCGCCGCGCTCGATGCCGCCCTGGAGCGGCGGGTGCCGGGCGTGTTCAACCTCGCGACCCCCGAACCGCTGCGTGCGGGCGACATCGCCGGGGCGTTCGGGGCCCGTGCGATCCCCGTACCGCGGCAGGTGCTGCGGGCCGTCGTCGAGGCGACCTGGCAGGTCCACCTGCAACCGATCGCCGGCGGATGGATCGACCTGGCCTACAACACCCCGATGCTCGACTGTGACCGGGCCCGCCGAGACCTGGACTGGGCACCGACCGTTCCGGGCCCCCAGGTGTGGCGCGAGGCCATCGCGGGTATGCAGGCCGAGGCCGGCACCGACAGCCCGGTCCTGCGCAGTCGCGGGCCGCTCGAGACGATGAGCGTCCTGCTCGGCCGCGGGACCGTCGGGCGCCGCGTGCCGCCGTGACCACTCGCGGCGGAGCGACGAGAGAGGGTATCGGGATGAGCGAAACAGCGCAGCGCGACACCACGGCGACGCCGCAACAGGTGTGGGATGTCCTCGCCGACGGCTGGTCGTACGCGGGCTGGGTGGTGGGCGCCTCCCGCATCCGGGCCGTGGACGACGCGTGGCCGGCGGTGGGCAGCCGCATCCACCACTCGGTGGGGGTGTGGCCCGCCCTGCTGAACGACCATACCGAGGTGGTGGAATCGATCCCCGGCAGGGAGCTGAAGCTGCGTGCGCGGGCGTGGCCGGCCGGGCAGGCCGAGATCACCATGCGCCTGCACGAGCGGCCCGGGGGGTGCCGGATCGAGATGGCCGAGAAGGCCGCCGCCGGCCCGGCTCAGTTCGTACCCGGTGCGATCCAGGCCCGGCTGGTGCTGCCGCGCAACGTCGAGTGCCTGCGCCGGCTCATGCTCATGGCCGAACACGCCACGGAGCCGAAGGGCGTCGGAGAGTGAGCACCGAGACCGTCGACGCCGTCGTCGTCGGCGCCGGCCAGAACGGCCTGACCGCGGCGGCCGTGCTCGCCGACGCCGGCTGGGACGTCCTGGTGCTCGAGGAGCAGCACGAGATCGGCGGCGCCGTCCGCACGGCGGAACTGCATCCGGGCTTCCGTATGGACCTGTTCAGCGCCTTCTACCCCCTCGCGGCGGCGTCCCCGGCGTTCCGCGCGCTCGACCTCGCGTCGCACGGGCTGCGGCTGCGGCGGGCGCCGCGGGTGTACGGGCACGCCGCCGGGCCGGACGACGAGGACGCCGCGGTGGTCTATCCGGACGTCACCGAGACCGCGGCGGAACTCGAACGGCGCCACCCCGGCGACGGGACCACCTGGATCCGCCTGGCCGAGCAGTGGAAGGGCATCCGTGAGCCCTTCCTGAGCACCCTGTTCGAGCCGTTCCCACCGGTGCGCGGCCCGGCGGGGCTGATCCGCCGGCTCGGCACCGCGGACGCACTGCGCTTCATGCGGATGCTGGCGCTGCCCGCCCGCCGGATGGCCCAGGAACTGTTCGGCGGTGAGCACGCGCGGCTGCTGCTGCTCGGCAACGCCATGCACGCCGACACCCCCGTGGACTCGGCGGGCAGCGGAATCATGGGATACGTCCTGACCATGCTCGCCCAGGACGTCGGCTATCCGGTGCCCGAGGGCGGCGCCGGGGAGCTCGCGGCGGCCCTGGCGCGGCGCGGCGAACGCAGCGGGGCCCGGATCCTGTGCGGCCGGAAGGTCACCGGCATCGAGGTCGGCGGCGGTGTGGCGACCGAGGTCCGCACCGAGCAGGGGGAGCGGTTCCGGGTACGGCGCGCGGTACTGGCCGACGTGTCCGCGCCGGCACTGTTCGGTTCGCTCCTGCCCGCGGACGCCGTGCCCGCCGCGGTCCGCGACGACCTGCGGCGCTTCGAGTGGGACACGCCCGTGGTGAAGGTGAACTACGCGTTCGACCGGCCGATTCCGTGGCGCTCGCCGGCGCTCGCGACGGCCGGGACCGTCCACCTCGGCGCCGACGCCGACGGTCTCGTGCACTGGTCGGCCGACCTCGCGACCGGCCGCGTCCCGGAGCATCCCTTCATCATCTTCGGCCAGATGACCACCACAGATCCTGCCCGCTCGCCGGAGGGAACGGAAAGCGCCTGGGCGTACACGCATCTGCCGCGCGGTGTCGCCGACGACGCCTCCGCGGAGGAACTCGCCCGGCGCGTCGACGCCGAACTCGAGGCGCACGCGCCGGGGGTGCTGAGCTCGGTCGTGCACCGCAGCGTGCAACGCCCGCGCGACCTCGAGGCCGCCAACGCGAACCTCGTCGGGGGGGCGGTCAACGGCGGCACCGCCCAGATCCATCAGCAGCTCGTGTTCCGGCCGTTGCCCGGCTTCGGTGGTCCCCGCACGCCGGTCGAGGGTGTGTACCTGGCCGGCTCGTCCACCCATCCCGGCGGTGGCGTCCACGGGATGTGCGGGTGGAACGCGGCCCGGGCGGCCCTGCGCGACCACGGCGTGGGCGGCAGGGTTCGGCGGCGGCTGAACGGGGCGATCTCGGACGTGCTGATGCGCAGCTGAATTCCCGGTGCCCTTGCCGAACGCGGAGATTCACACGTTTCGGGGTTGAGCGATTCGCCGACGGGGTATCAGAAGTCATGGGAACGCCAGTGGGAACACCGATCCGGCAGGTGTACAACCCTTCCCTCGTGCCGCGGGCGCTGCGCGAGGTGGAAGGCGGAGTCGCCGCAATCGCCGCGGGCATCTGCGTGATCGCCGCCGTCGGCGTGGGTGTGCTCTCCGCTTCCGCCGTCACGGGCATCGGGGCCGGACTCGCCGTGGCGGCGGGACTGTCGTTCATGCTCGGTTCGCTGGCCCCGACCGGGGCGGCGCCGGCCGGCGCGCGCCGGGAGCCCGACCGTGCCGGGCCCTCGTTGTTCCGCAACCGTCCGGACGGCGCCGCGGCTCCCGCATCGCGGCGCACCGCCGTCACCGCCTTCCGCCCGCACCACGTTTCGGGCGGCCGCTTGGAGGGGTACTCCCACGTATGACAACGACGTCTCGCCCGGAGTCCAACGTGTCCCTCGCCCGGTCCACCCACGGGGGTCGTGCCGTCGCAGCCGGGGTCCGGTAACGTGCCGGCGCCCAGGAGGGTGTGGCGACTGCCCGGTGTGTACCGCCCGCAGGAGGATTCGCATCTGCTCGCCGGCGCACTCGATCGTGCGGCGGCACCCCCCGGCGCCAAGGTGCTCGACTTCTGCACCGGCACAGGGTTCATCGCCGTGTCGGCGGCCATGTCCGGTGCCGGGTCCGTGACGGCACTGGACATCGCTCCCCGGGCGGTCCTCGCGGCGCGTATCAACGCGCGGTCGCGGCAGCTTCCCATCCGGGTCCTGCGCGGCGGACTGGACGAAGCCGACCGGCACGGACCGTTCGACGTGGTGCTGTCCAATCCGCCCTACGTACCGCACGCAGCCGGGGACGGTGACGCCCGCTGGGATGCCGGTGCCGACGGGCGGGCGGTGCTGGACCCGCTGTGCCGGAGCCTGCCGAACCTGTTGTCTCCCGGCGGTTTCGCTCTCGTCGTGCATTCGGAGTTCTCCGGGGTGGACGAGACCCTCGTCCGGTTGCGCGACGGCGGTCTCAAGGCCTCCGTCGTGGCGCGTCGCCGGATCCCGTTCGGGCCCGTGATGCGCAGCCGCGCCGGGTATCTGCGGGCGCGTTACGAACTGCCCGCGGGCGTCGACACCGAGGAAGTGGTGGTGATCCGTGCCGATCGAACACACTGCCCGTGAAGTAGCCACGGACGGCAGCCCCCGGGACACGTCTTCCGGGGGCGTCGCTGTGCCCGGCCTGTGCCCGGGACTGCGGGTGGAGGGTCCCGCGGGGGCGGAGCCCAGGGTCGTCCGCCTGGTCCGCGGCGGTCCCGTCCTGGTCGAGGGCCCGGTGCGCATCGTGACCGAGGACGGCGACGAGGTGGAATCGGACCGGTTCGTCGTCGCGATCTGCCGGTGCCGGCGCAGCGAGCGGTACCCGCTGTGCGACACCAGTCACCGCCGGTCGCGGCGCGATCCACGCTGAGACCCGCCGGTTCCGGCGGGGTGCCGGTCGTGCCGGGTGCGCACGACGCCGGTGGACAACGCCGGTGGACAACGCGGGGCGGGCGGTTCCCGAGAGGAACCGCCCGCCCCGCAACGCGTTTACGCGTCGTCACGCGTCATGCGTCAATACCAGTACTTCCGGCCGCCGACAGCCCGGCCCGTCGCTCCGAGGATCGCCAGGATTGCGCCTACCACCAGGAGAATGATCCCGAGCGTCCACAGGATAGAGATGTTGGTGAGGAAACCCACCACGAGCAGAATCAAACCCAGAATGATCATGAGTGTCACCTCGCTGTCGGTGCCCGTTGCCGGTCGGATCCGGGCCGTGCACAGGGGATACCCGCATCGGATGTGCCGAAACCTCGCGAACCGCTCGTGGTGGGAAGGATGTGCACTTCGCGTCGATCCGTGGCGCGCGGACGGCGCCGGTGGCATTGTCGGGTGCATGCCTACTTCGGAGAACCCCGGGGACAGCGTCCCCGGCGAGTACAGCGTCGACGACGAGGACCAGTTGCAGCCGGAGGATTCCCTGATCGACCGCGGTGTCGACGACGTCCTCGACGAGGGATTCTCGCCGATGGAACGGCCCGTCGGCCTCGAACGCCACGAGACCTTGGACGAACGGCTCCGCGAGGAGGAGCCCGAACGCGAGGACGACGAGGGGGAGAACGAGTTCCGCAGCTCCGTCGCCGAGGCGGGCCGGGCGCGCGCGGGACGCCTCGTCGCGCCGGACGAGGGCACCGCGGAGGACGTGGATTCCGAGCTGTTCGGCACGGACGTAGGGATCGACGGGGGCGCGGCCTCCGCCGAGGAAGCGGCCGTCCACCTGATCGAGGAGGAGGAGCCCGACCGGCAGGACTGAACGGCGGCCGCCCGGCACCCGAGACCTCGGATGCCGGGCGGCGATCGGCCGGAGGGACGCTCAGACGGCTCCGGCGCCGAGCAGGGACGACTCGTCGTCGTTCCACCGCTCGAGCACGTAGGCGGCGAGCCGGCCCTCGAGGTATTCCATCGCCTCCGCGCCGAACGCGATGTCGCCCGCGCAGCGCGGATCCCGTTCCACCAGATCGCCCACCACGTCGTAGCGCAGCACCTGCTCGTGCACCGCGTCCGCCTCGATGTGCTCGGTGTAGAAGTGGATGCAGGCGCTCGGCGCGCCGAGGCGTTCGAGGCCGCGTGCCATGCGGCGCGCCATCGGGGAGGAGGTGATCTCCGCGGAGGCGAACAACCCCACGAGCTTCGGGGTGTGTGCGCGATGCAGCCCGCACAGGGACATGAAGTTCACCGTCGCGAGCGTCTCCGCCGGCACCCGGTCCAGATACGCCAGGTATCCCGGGTCGAGTCCGGCCGCGGCGAGCAGGTCGAAGTAGAGGGTCGAGTGCATGCGGTCGGCCCGGCCGCCGCCGAACTCGTCGAACTCCACCGCGACGAGCGCCGCTTTCGCCCGGCCCGTGAGCCGGGGGATGGCGAACGAGTGCGGATCGGCCTCCTTGAGGTGGTAGACGGACCGGTGCACGAAGAACTCGCGCACCTGCTCCCAGGTGCCGCGTTCGCAGATGTGGTGGGACACGCCCCACGCGTCCTCGGGTTCGCGGCACAGGTCGTCGAGCACCCGCTGGGGATCGTTGCCCGAGGGCACGTCGGCGTGCAGCCGGTCCAGGAACAGCCCCTCGAGGCCGGCCCGGACGGTCAGCGGGCCCGGCGCCCATTCCCAGCCCGCGTCGACTCCGTCGAACCCGCGGTAGGACAGTTCGTACAGCACCGTCAGGGCCAGCTGGGCGTCCTCGCCGTAGGGGTCGATCCCGGCCACCTCGATCGGCCAGATCGCGGTATCGGCCGGACGCGCGAGCCGCTCGATCACCTCTCGGGAGACAGGGCCCCGGGCCCGCGGAAGGGCGGAGGACTGCATCACGACGGTCGGCGAATTCGCAGGCATGTGCGCGGATACCCGCACCCGATTCGTGCGAAACGCCCTGCGGCGCGCGGGTGTGGGACGGGTTCGCGCGGGTATCCGCCCGGGCATGAACGGTGACAACAGCGACAACGAGAACACGGCGCCCGGGGGCGAGGACGTCGAGCGCCCGCCCCACACGATCGACTATCCCGGTGCGACGGCCGACATGGCCGAGCAGCCCCGCGACGAGATGCGGGACTACCGGGGCCGCGACCTGCTCGCCGGACGCAAGGCCCTGATCACCGGCGGCGACTCCGGCATCGGGCGCGCGGTGGCGGTGGCCTTCGCGAAGGAGGGAGCCGACGTCGCGATCGCCTACCTGGAGGAGCACGACGACGCCGAGCACACCGCGGAACTGGTGCGGCGTGCAGGCCGTGCATGCCATCTGCTCCCGGGCGATCTCGCCGCCGCGGAGCACTGTCGCGCGGTGGTCGCCGACGCGGCCGCGGCGCTCGGCGGCCTGGATCTGCTGGTGAACAACGTCGCGTACCAGGAGCCGGTGGACGACCTCGCCGAGCTCGACGACGCCCAGTGGCGGCGGACGTTCGCGGTGAACATCGACAGCTACTTCCACGTGACGAAGGCGGCGCTCGCTCACCTGCCCCGCGGCTCCGCGGTGATCAACACCGCCTCCATCAACGGTCTGCGGGGTAACAAGTCGCTGATCGACTATTCGGCGACGAAGGGCGCGGTGCTCGCGCTGACGTACTCGCTGGCGCAGTCCTTCCAGGATCGAGGAATCCGCATCAACTGCGTGGCGCCGGGGCCGGTATGGACGCCGCTGATCCCCGCCACCATGGATGCGGAGAAGGTCGCGACGTTCGGGCAGCAGGCCCCGTTCGGCCGGGCCGCGCAGCCCGACGAGATCGCGCCCTCGTACGTCTTCTTCGCCTCCGAGACGATGTCGTCGTACTACAGCGGTGAGGTGCTCGCACCGATCGGTGGCGAGACGCTGCCCGGCTGAGCCCGGTCACCGCCGCCGGTAGCGCCAGGGGTAGGCGACCCACAGGGTCAGGAACAGCACGACCGTGACGACGCCCGCGGCGATGCCGGCGGCGGTATTGACCACCAGTCCGACGACGAGCACGACGACGCCGGTCATCGCGACGCCCAGCAGGAGCAGGCCCGCCATGGCGAAGCGGTGCGCGGTGTTCACCAGCTCGGGGAGCCGGCGCTGCCGGAAGAGCAGGCGGTGCATGCCCACGGGAGCGACGAGGAGGATGGTGGCCGCGATCGACGCGAGCACGGTGACGAGGTAGACGCCGCGCTGGAAGTCGGTGAGTGCGTCGAACCGGCTCTGGAACGGCAGGGTGAGCAGGAAGCCTGTGAGGAGCTGGACGCCGGTCTGCACGACGCGCAGCTCCTGCAGCAGGCTCGACCAGTTCCGGTCCAGCCGCTGCACGGGGGTCTCGTGCCGGACCTGCCTGTTCCACTCCTCGTTCGGCACCGCTGCGGGCTGCACGGTTGTGACATGCCCCGTACGGCGCCCGTCAAACCTCCGCGGCGACGACGGCAGCCCACTTGTGACCTGTGTCACTGTGGGGGTACTGTCGGCTCCACCAGGGACAACGGCGCTCTGAGGAAGGAGAGCGGTCATGAAGCTCAATCTGTTCGTCGCATGGACCGGGTACATGCTCGCGTTGCTCTCGATCGTGAGTCTTGCGGCCTTCCTCTACGCCGCGGGTTCCGGCAACGGCGGGTGGGCGCTTGTCGCCGGCATAGTATGCGTCGTCGCGGTCGCGTCGGCGATCGCGATGATCGGCACGACCGTCCATCACGACCACCGTCTGCATCGCGAGACGCCGCACCTGTTCTGACGGTCCGGTCCCGCCGCCGCCTCACGCCTCGGCCAGGCGCCGCTTCTCGAGTTCCACGTCGAACCCGGCGAGCGGCCAGTCCAGGTCGAGGCCTTCGAACGCGTCGATGAGCAGTTCCATGACGGCGATGCGGCTGTACCACTTGCGGTCGCAGGGCACGACGTACCAGGGGGCGTGATCCGTCGACGTTCTGTCGAGCATCGCCTGGTACGCCTCCTGGTAGGCCGGCCACAGCTTGCGTTCGGAGACGTCGCCCGGGTTGTACTTCCAGTGCTTGTCCCGCCGCTCGAGCCGTTCTGCCAGGCGCCGCTTCTGCTCCTCGAGCGAGACGAACATCGCGACCTTGATCAGCGTGGTCCCGTTGTCGACGAGCTCACGCTCGAACTGGTTGATCTCGTCGTACCGGGCGCTCCACACGCTCTCCGGTACGAGGTTGTGGACCCGTACGATGAGGACGTCCTCGTAGTGTGAGCGGTCGAACACGCCGAGCTGCCCGGCCCGCGGCAGTGCCTTGTTGATGCGCCATAGGTAGTGGTGGCGCCTCTCGTCGGGGGTGGGCACGCCGAACGAGGTGTGGTCGACGCCCTGCGGATCCACGTGGCCGATCACGTTGCGGACCATGCCGCCCTTGCCGGCCGTGTCCATGCCCTGCAGGATCAGCAGGATCGACCGGCGGTCGCCCGAACGCCCGTTGGCGAAGAGCATCTCCTGTAGCCGCGAGAGCACCGCGCCGCGTTCCTCGATGAGCAGTTCGCCGGTGGCCTTGTCGCCGGAGAAGCCCGGGGTGCCGTTGGTGTCGATCTCGGCGACCCTGGTCCCGGCGTGGGCGCGCAGCACCTCGACGGCCGGCGTCTGCCACGGGTCGGTGCTCTTGACGGTCATGATGCCGAGGGTGCCACATCCGGCGACCGGATCAGCCGGGTTCGAGCTCGGTGTCGTCGGGGCGGGTGGGATAGGGCGGGGCCGAGACGCCGTCGACCATGTGGCTGCCCCACAGGTCCGTCTCGCTGATCCGGACGGTCGCCGGCGCGGGGCCGCCGGGCCCGGGCACGGTCAGGTGGAGGTCGGTGCCGGGGGAGAGGTCGGTGCCCGGCGGCAGGGCTGCCGCGAGGCCGCGGATCCGGCCGCGCCAGCGGTAGCGCCCGCTGATGGGGTCGAACGCTCCGGCCAGCTGCACCTCCGTGGTGGCGTGCTGCTCGCCGACGGTGACCTCGGCGGGGCCGCGGTAGCCGTCGGGTTCGTCGTCGTGTGGGTCGGACATGCCCGCGACTTTACATGTAAACGCCAGTTACATAAATCTGGTCACGGCGTGCCGGCCTCCGGGAGCAGCGGGTGCGGCCGGCTCTTGAACCGGGCCGGTGAGCCGCCGACGGCGGCGATCCCGGAGATCCCGCCCCAGGTCATCATAGTGAGGTAGTCGGTCAGGTCCTCCGCCGACATCGACTTGTTGGAGATCCACCAGTGGGTGGCGAGCTGGATCGCGCCCACGATCGCGTACGCCCACGGCACGGAACCGCCCGAGTCCATCTCCAGATTCCGGAGCCGCTCGCCGATCACCGTCGCGACGAGTTCGGCGATCATCCGCTCCGAGTTCGCCACGACATCGCGCCCGGCCGCGGCGCTGTTGGTCATCACGTACAGGTACACCTCGGGATCCGAGGCGACGGTCTCGACGTACGTGGCGATCGCGACCCGGGTCAGGTCGTACTCGTCGAGATCCTCCGCCACCGCCGCGTAGATGCGCGGAGCGAGGATCGTCTCCACGTACCGGAGCATCGTCGCCGTGGTCAGGTCGTTCTTGTCGGTGAAGTACCGGTAGAGAACCGTCTTGGACACGCCGATCTCGGCGGCGATCTCGTCCATCCCGACGTCGCGCCCGCGGGACCGGATCGCCTTGATCGTGCCGTCGACCAGTTCCTCGCGCCGGGCGATCTTGTGCTCGTGCCAGCGGCGCTTGCGCCCGTCCTGCTTGGTCGGCGCGGCGGCTGTCGGGACCGGCGTGTCGGTCGGGGGCAGGGGCTGGGGAACTCGGTGGTTCGGCACTGGGTGGCACATCCGTTCGCTGTCGATCGTCCGCCCAGTTTATAAGGGGGTGTGCCGCACCCCGTGCGGATGTCCCGTTCCCAGGGGGGACGGTGTGCCGAACCCGCGTCCCGCCCCTGCGGGTGGCGGGTTCGGCACAATGGTGGAGGTGCAGCTGATGAGCATCGACGATGACGCCAAGCGCAGGGATCTGCGGCGGATGAAGGCGGTCGCCACCGGCTTTCTGCTCGCGGCGACCGCGGTCTACCTGTTCTGCCGCTGGCAGGAGTCGCGCGGTGCCGGCGAATGGGTGGGGTACGTGCGGGCGGCCGCCGAGGCCGGGATGGTCGGCGCGCTCGCGGACTGGTTCGCCGTCACCGCGCTGTTCCGGCATCCGCTCGGGATCCCCATTCCGCACACGGCCATCATCAAGCGGAAGAAGGATCAGCTCGGGGCGAGCCTGAGTTCGTTCGTCGGCGCCAACTTCCTCGCCCCCGAGGTGGTGTCGGAGAAGGTCGAGAACGCCCGGATCCCGCTGCGGCTGGGCACCTGGATGGCCGAGCCCGACCACGCCGAGCGGATCGCGCAGGAGACGTCGACGGTGCTGCGGGGCCTCGTGACGGTCCTGCGCGAGGAGGACATCCAGCAGATCATCGACAACACCATCGTCAAGCGCATCGCCGAGCCGGAGTGGGGGCCGCCCATCGGCCGGGTGCTGTCCGAGCTCCTCGCCGAGAACCGGCAGATGCCGCTGATCGACATGCTGGCCGAGCGGGCCCATCAATGGGCCCTCGGCAGCCAGGAGACGATCGACCGCATCATCAGTCGCGACTCGCCGTCGTGGTCGCCGAAGTTCGTGGACCTGCTGCTCGGGGAGCGGATCCATCGCGAGCTCGTCGAGTTCACCTGGAAGGTGCGCTCCAACCCCGACCACGAGGTGCGCGTGGCCGCGAACCGGTTCCTCGCCGACTATGCGCGGGACCTGCAGCACGACCCGGTCACCATTGCCAAGGCGGAGAAGGTCAAGGCGGAGATCATGGGCCGCGAGGAGGTCACGCAGCTGGCTTCCGCGACGTGGCGGGCGGCCAAGCGGATGATCCTCGAGTCGGTCGACGATCCGCACAGCACGCTGCGGACGAAGGTCACCGAGAACGTCATCCACTTCGGCGTGCGGCTGATGGAGGACCATGAGCTACGCGGCAAGTTCGACCGCTGGCTGCTGGATGGGGCCCGGTACATCGCCGCCAACTACGCCGACGAGATCACCGCGGTGATCCGGGAGACGGTCGAGCGCTGGGACGCCGAGGAGGCGAGCCGCAAGATCGAGCTGCAGGTGGGACGCGATCTGCAGTTCATCCGCATCAACGGCACGGTGGTCGGATCGCTCGCCGGCCTGGCCATCTACACCCTGTCGAACCTGCTGTTCGCGTGACGTGCCACACCTGCTAGCAGAGTGCTTGCTACAGCTAGCACTTGCGCGTACGCTGAGGTTGTGTCCACGAAGGAATCGGGTGAACCCGCCGACGGGGGGGACGGTGACAAGGACGACGCGTCCGGCGCCACCGAGATCGCTACCCGGGTAGTCAGCACTGCCGCCCAGGACATCGGCAGTTTCATCCGCTCGCAACGCGAGGCGGCGCAGGTGTCCCTGCGTCAGCTGTCCCAGCTCGCCGGCGTCAGCAATCCCTACCTGAGCCAGATCGAGCGAGGGCTGCGCAAGCCCTCGGCCGAGGTGCTCGGTCAGATTGCCAAGGGTCTCCGGATGTCCGCGGAGGTCCTCTACGTCCGGGCCGGGATCCTGGAGCAACGTCCGCAGAGCGCGGTGCGCGATGCGCTGCTCGCCGACGCCGTCCTCACCGAACGGCAGAAGCAGGTCCTGCTCGACATCTACGAATCGTTCTGCCGCGAGAACGGTTCCCGCCCGTCCGGGGCGGCATCCGCACCGGGGACATCTGCCCCCGAGGCATCCGCATCCGAGACGTCCGCATCCGAGGCCGCCGCCCCGAAGGGCGCGACCGACCCCGACCAACAGGAGAACTGACATGACCGATCCGAAGACCTTCGCCACCCCGCTGTATGCCGCCGTCGGCGCCGGCGACGCCGTGGTCCAGGCCGTGGCCGACGTGGTGGCCCGGACCCGCCGTCGCGCCGAGACCACCCAGACCGACGTCACCGACCGGGTCGACAGCGCCCGGGGCCGTCTCGCCGACTTCCAGGAGGACCTGACCGAGAACGTCGAGTCCCTGCGCGAGCGTCTCGCGGGCCTGCCGGCCGAGCTGCCCGAGGATCTCGCCGAGCTGCGCGAGAAGTTCACTGCCGAGGAGCTGCGCAAGGTGGCCGAGGCATACCTGAAGGTGGCCTCCGACATCTACACCGCGCTCGCCGAGCGCGGCGAGGAGACCATCGAGCGGCTGCGCAAGCAGCCGGTCGTCGAGGAGAGCATCGGCCGCGCCGAGGCCGCGTTCGGTGACGCCGTCGAGCTCACCGAGGATGCTCTCGGCACCGTGGCGCGGCAGACCCGCGCCGTGGGCGAGCAGGCCGCCAAGCTCGCCGGTCGCGCCGCCGGCCGGATCGAGGAGACCGCCGGCGATGTCGGCGAGGCCATCTCCGGTGCCGGTGAGGAGGCCGGTATGCGGGTGCTCGATCTCGGTGGCCAGGCCCAGGAGGCCGCCGAGGAGGCCGCCGACCGGGTCGAGACCGCCGCGCTCGAGCTCGACGAGGCCGCCACCAAGGTCGAGGAGGCCGCGGAGAAGGCCGCCGCGCCGAAGACCCCGGCCAAGGCGCCCGCCCCGGCTGCGGCCAAGGCTCCGGCCAAGGCGCCCGCCAAGAAGGCCGCGCCGCGCAAGACCACCGGCGCCTGATCTCGACCGGTCGGTAGAACCGCCGACGGCCCCCACGCGACCTCCGCGTGGGGGCCGTTGCTCGTACCATGGGGACGTGCCCAACGTCGATTCTCTCGCCGCCCTGATCATCTTCGCTCTGCAGATCGTCGCGCTCGCCGGGGCGGGCTTCGCGCTGCTGCATGCCGTGCGGCAGCCGGCCGAGGCGTTCCCCGCGGTCGACAAGCTCACCAAGCCGGTGTGGCTCGGCATCCTCGCCGCCTCGCTGCTGGTGATCTTCGTCTTCTGGGGCACCTTCATGATGCTCGGGATCATCGCGGTCATCGCCGTGTGCGTGTACCTCGTCGACGTGCGGCCGCGGGTGGACGAGGTGCAACGGCGCCGGTGGTAGCTCTCCCCGGGAGCCTTGACAAGCGCCGACAGGTTGGTGACACTTCGAGTAACGGGTAACAACCGAGACGAGGTGATCGACGATGGCGCTCACCCGGACCTTCCGCACCGCCGACCGTCAGGACACCGCCGAACGCCTGCTGGCGTCCGCGGCGCGCTCCTCCTACGACCCGGCCCTCGAGATCGACTGGGACGCCCCCGTCCCTGCCGACAAGTACGGCATGACCCCCGAGTGGAGCAGCCTCTACGGCACCGCCCTGTGGGAGTCGATGACCGAGCGGCAGCGGATCGTACTGACCCAGCACGAGGCCGCCAGCATCGCCGGCACCGGCATCTGGTTCGAGATGATCCTGATGCAGATGCTCGTGCGCGACCTCTACCGCCGCGACCCCGCCACCCCCTACGTCCAGTTCGGGCTCACCGAGATCGCCGACGAGTGCCGGCACTCGACGATGTTCGCGCGCGCGGCACAGCACTTCGGGATCCCGTCCTACCGGCCGAAGCGCTGGATCCGGGAGAGCGGCCGGCTGTTCAAGGCCACCGCGAGCGGAGCGCTCGCCTTCGGCGGCACCCTGTTCGCCGAGGAGATCCTCGACATGATGCAGCGCGACTTCATGCGCGACGAGCGGGTCCAGCCCGTCACCCGCACCGTCAGCCGCATCCATGTGATCGAGGAGTCCCGCCACATCCGGTACGCGCGTGAGGAGATCATCCGCCGCACGCGCCACCTCTCCCGCGTCGACCGCGCACGCGTCCGGCTGCAGCTGGGCATCTCCGCGTACTTCGTCGTCACGAGCCTGGTCCACGACGACGTCTACGCCGCCGCGGGACTCGACGTCGCCGAGGCCACCGCCGCGGTCCGCACCAACACCCACTACCACGACCGGCTCCGCGAGGGCGCACGACGGACGATCGAGTTCCTCGACGACGTCGGCCTGATCGGGGGACCGTCCACCCTGCTGCTCCGCCGCGCCCACGTCCTGTGACCGCGCGACCGTCCCCCGGCCGCCGCACGTCGCGACGGCCGTCGTTCCAGCAACCAGGAGAACAACACAGGTGAAGAAGCCGTCCCGCAGGACCACCCTGGCGATCGCCGGGGTGGCCGGCGCCGCTGCCGTTGCCGGCCTCGTGGCCTACCGCGCCCGCCGACGCCGCGCCGTGGTGCGCGCCGCCGACCGGCCACCGCACGCGCTGCTCGCGCCGCCGACGGTGGAACCCGACGTCATCGACCTCACCACCGACGACGGTGCCCATCTCAACGTCCGAGCCTACGGCGACCCGGACGCTGACCCGATCGTGCTCAGCCACGGATGGACCTGCAACGCCGACTACTGGATCCCGCAGATCAACGCCCTCGCCGGCCGCTACCGGGTGATCACCTACGACCAGCGCGGACACGGCCGCAGCGACCTCGGTACCCGGACCTTCGGCCCCGACGTCCTCGCCGACGACCTCGCCGCGGTCCTCGAGGCGACGGTGCCGGCCGGCCGCAAGGCAGTCCTCGCCGGTCACAGCATGGGCGGCATGAGCATCATCGCGTGGGCCGGCCGCCACCCCGATCAGGTGCGGGAGAAGGCCTCCGGGGTGCTGCTCGCGAGCACCGGCACCGACAGCCTGCTCGCCGAGGCCGCGCTGCTGCCGTCCCGGCTGGGGCGGGTGCAGGAGCCCGTCGCGCGCCGGCTCCTCGGCGCCGCCCTTCCGCTCGTCGCCTCACCCGTCACCACCCGGGCCCTGAAGTACGTCGCGCTCGCGCCCGGTTCGAGCACCGCCGAGGTCGCCTTCTGCGAGAAGATCGTGCTCGGCTGCACGCCGCGGGCCCGCGGCAACTGGGGCACCGCGCTGAGCGCCTTCGACATCCGCGACGGGCTCGACCACCTCACGGTGCCGACGACCGTGCTCGTCGGCACCGCGGACCGGCTCACACCGCCGGTGCACGCCCGCAAGCTCGCCGAGACCCTGAAGACCTGCGGGCACCTCGAGCGGCTCGTGGTGCTCGACGGGATCGGGCACATGAGTTCGGTCGAGGCGATCGACGCCTTCGACGACGAACTGCTGCACCTGGCCGAACGCGATCGCATGCCGGCCGGCGCCTGAGGGTCCCATCCGCGGCGGGCGCGGCGCCGAACCCTCGGTGTAGTCCACCGGGAGGAGACCCATGACAGTGGCCCGCCACCGCGCGGCCCGCGCCCTCGCCGGCCTCGTCGCGTTCGGAGTGGTCCTCGGCGTCGGAGAACTGCTGGCCGTGCTGATCGGGCCCGCCTCGTCGCCGTTCTACACCGTCGGCGCCACCACGGTCGACCGAGCCCCGGCGTGGGCCCGCGAGTTCGCGATCGACACCTTCGGCACGTCCGACAAGCCGGCGCTGTTCATCGGCATGTCGGTGATCCTGGCCGTACTCGCCGTGGGGGCGGGGCTGCTCGAGCAGCCCGGCCGCCCGCGCGGTGGCCTCGTGGTCCTCGCCCTGGCCGCGGTGGGCGTGTACGCGGCGCTGAGCCGGCCGGGCGCCACGACCGTCGCCGCGCTGCCGACGGTCATCGGCGCCCTCGCGGGCGCGGCGCTGCTGCAGTACTCCATCCGGCTGCTCGCCCGATCCGACGTCCGCGACGGCGTGCCGGAGACCCCGGCGTCGGGGTGGCCGCGCCGGCGGTTCCTCACGGTGGTCGGCTCCGCGGCCGCCGTGGCCGTGGCCGCCGGCGCGACCGGCCGGTACCTCACCGACCGGCTGACGCGGGCCGTCGAGGACCGCGCCCGGTTCCTGATCCCGCGGCCCGCCCGGCCCGCCGCATCCGTGCCGGCCGGCACCGAGGTGACGGTCCCCGGGGCCACCCCTTTCCTCACCTCACCGGCGGAGTTCTACCGCATCGACACCGCGCTCCGGGTGCCGCGGTTGCGCACCGCCGACTGGCGCCTGCGCATCCACGGGATGGTGGAACGGGAGGTGACGCTGACCTGGGACGATCTGGCCGCGTTCGAACCCGTCGAACGGATCCTCACGCTCACCTGCGTGTCCAACGAGGTGGGCGGCGACCTGGCCGGCAACGCCCGCTGGATCGGATACCGGATGAGCGACCTGCTCGCGCGGGCCGGGGTCCGCCCCGACGCCGACATGCTCCTGTCCACCAGCGTCGACGGCTTCACCTGCGGCACCCCCGTCGACGCGGTCCTCGACGGCCGCGACGCCCTGCTCGCCGTCGCGATGAACGGCGAGCCGCTGCCGTTCGAACACGGATACCCGGCCCGGCAGGTGGTGCCGGGCCTGTACGGGTACGTCTCCGCCACCAAGTGGGTCGTCGACTGGGAACTGACCCGCTTCGACCGGGCCGAGGCCTACTGGACGCGGCGCGGCTGGGCGGAGAAGGCCCCCGTCCGGACGGCCTCGCGCATCGACGTCCCCGCCGCGTTCGGCCGGCTCGAACCCGGGCCCGTGATCGTCGCCGGTACCGCGTGGGCGCAGCATCGCGGCATCGACCGCGTCGAGGTCCGGGTCGACGGCGGCCCCTGGAACGACGCCGTGCTCGCCGAGGAGTACTCCCTCGACACGTGGCGGCAGTGGACGTGGCGGTGGGACGCGACGCCCGGTACGCACGTGCTCGAGGTGCGCGCGACGGACGGCGAGGGCCGGGTGCAGGACGAGCAGCGTCGCCCGCCCGTCCCCGACGGCGCCACCGGCTGGCACAGCCGCACCGTCACGGTCGGGTGACGGGCGCGCCCCGGAACGGGACGTCAGCTGAAGACGACGGTCTTGCTGCCGTGCACCAGCACCCGGTCCTCGAGGTGCCAGCGCAGACCGCGGGCCAGCACCAGCTTCTCGACGTCGCGGCCGAGGCGCACCATGTCGCCGACCGTGTCGGCGTGACCGACGCGCACCACGTCCTGCTCGATGATCGGGCCGGCGTCCAGCTCGGGGGTCACGTAGTGGCACGTCGCGCCGATCAGCTTCACGCCGCGCGCGAAGGCCTGATGGTAGGGGCGTGCGCCGATGAACGACGGCAGGAAGCTGTGGTGGATGTTGATCGCCCGGCCCGCCCAGTGCTCGCACAGCTCGGGCGGCAGGATCTGCATGAACCGCGCCAACACGACGGCGTGCGGATCGTGCACGTCGACGAGCTTGCGCACCTGCTCGAACGCGGGCCCGCGCTGTTCCGGGTCCTTGGGGAAGGACACGTAATGGAAGTCGATGCCGTGCCGGCGGGTCACCCGCTCGAGGTCGGGGTGGTTCCCCACGACCGCGCAGATCTCCGCGTTCAGCTCGCCGGCGGCCACCCGGCCGAGGATGTCGTGCAGGCAGTGGCCCTCCTTGCTGACGAGGAGCACCACCCGCTTGGTCTCGCCGGTGTCCTGCAGCGTCCACTCGGTCTCCGGGCCCAGCTCCGCCGCGACGGTCGCGAACCGCTCGCGCAGTTCGTCGAGGCCGAGCGGGATGGAGGAGGCGCGCACCGCCTGACGAGTGAAGAACCAGCCGCTGTCGGGGTCCGCGTGGTAGCCGGCTTCGACGATCGAGCCGCCCACGTCCGCGAGGAAGGTCGAGATGCGGGCGACGATGCCGGTGGCGTCGGGGCAGCCCAGTGACAGTACATACCGACGGTCGTCGGACGAGGCAGCGGAGGTCATGCCGTCCAGTGTCTCAGGTGTGCATCCGGGCCGTTCCGGCCGGTCACACCGTCGCCGGGGGCCGCCGGACGGTGGCGGTCCCGACGAGGGTCGTCGCGTCGATCGTGTGGATGCCGCGCTCGGTGACGGCCGCCAGGAACTCGGCGCGCACCGCGGCGACCGCGTCGGCGTCGAGCCCGGCCAGGGCTGCCCGCAGGCCCGTCGCGGTCACCAGCGTCCAGCACAGCTCCTCGGTGGCGGGCAGCAGATTCGACAGGGTGCGTACCTCCACCGAGTGGGTGCCGGCGGCCGCGAGCCATGCCTCGAGGGTGCGCGGCAGATCGATCGCGTGCAGCGGTGTCCGGTCGCGCAGCGACGGCCGGCCCGCCACCGCCGGGTTGCGGCGGCCGACGACGTCGAACAGCGTCGCGCTGATCTCCTCCATCGCGCCGGCCCGCCACACGGTGACGCCGATTCGGCCGCCGTGCCGGACCAGGCTGACCAGGCGGTCGAACGTGGTGTCCATGTGGGGCAGCAGGAACACGCCGTAGGAGATGGCGAGCGCGTCGTACCCGGCCTCCGGGACCGCGGACGGCGGTTCCCACGTGGTGGCGTCGGCGCACACGAAGTCGATGTTCTGCAGCGCCCGCTCGGCGGCGACGAGCCGGCCGAGCTCGAGCAGTTCGTCGGCGATGTCGATCGCGTGGACCCGGCCGGTCGGTCCCACCGCCGCGGCGGCGGGCAGCGCCGAGGCGCCGGCGCCGCAGCACACGTCCAGCACCGTCGCGCCGGGACCGGGCCCGAGCTGGAAGACCAGCGCCTGCCCCGCCGGGCCCCACACCGTCGGGGTGAGCCGGTCGAAGTCGCCGCTCGCGTCGTCGAAGGTGCTCGCGAGCCGTGCCGTCTCGTCCACTGCGTCGGTCATGCCTCGTCCTCGGGTTCTCGAATCCGAGGACGGAACCTCGGATGCCCAGCGGGAGTGCAGCCGATACCCTATTGCAGTTCCGAACGTTTCAGTTCCGAATGCTGAATGGCGAGCACCCGGGACGTCGAGCGGGTACATCCCGCGTCGAGCGGGTGGATTTCGCGGCGAACCGCGAGGGGAGGGCTCAGGAACCCCCCGCTCGCCACCACAACAGCCCGCTCGCGCCCGTGCGACGAGCGCGGCGCGGCGGCCTTCACGTGCTCGCCGGAGGGGACGGGCACCCTGCGGATTGCTCACACCCCGATTCGATGAGGGTGGGTGTAGATGTTCATGGTGTCCTCGCGCAGGAAACCGACCAGGGTCAGCCCGGATTCGTCAGCCAGGTCGATGGCGAGTGAGGACGGTGCGGAGACGGCGGCGAGGACGGGGATGCCGGCCATGACCGTCTTCTGGGCGAGTTCGAAGGAGGCGCGGCCGCTGACGAGCAGGACCGTTCCCCGGGCGGGGATGCGGTGGTTTTCGGTGGCCCAGCCGACGATCTTGTCCACGGCGTTGTGCCGGCCGACGTCCTCGCGCAGGGCGAGCAGGTCACCGGTGGCGGTGAACAGGCCGGCGGCGTGCAGGCCGCCGGTGCGGTCGAACACCTTCTGCGCCTCGCGCAGGGTGTGCGGCATGCCCGACAGGGCGGTGGGGTCGACGACGACGGGGTCGTCGGCCGGGGCGTGGCGGGTGCGTTGGCGGATCGCGTCGAGGGAGGCCTTGCCGCACACCCCACAGGAGGAGGTGGTGTAGAAGTTACGCTCGATGCCGGTCTCGGGCAGTGCGACGCCGGGGGCGAGGTCGATGTCGAGGACGTTGTAGGTGTTGCGGCCGTTCTCGTCGGTGCTGTGGCAGTAGCGGATCGCGGCGATGTCGCCGCGGTCGCCGACGATGCCTTCGGTGAGCAGGAAGCCTTGGGCGAGTTCGATGTCGGAGCCGGGGGTGCGCATGGTCACCGCCAGCGCGGTGCCGTTGACCCGGAGTTCGAGGGGTTCTTCGACGACCACGGTATCCGGGCGTGTCGACTGTCGGTTCGCGTGGATGCGGGTGATGCGGGTGCGGGTGGTTACTCGTCCCATGCGACGCTCCGGTGCACCAGTTCGCCTCGCCCGGGTGATCCGGGGGAAGGCCGGCCGGGCGCCGTGCCCGGTGCCGCGGCACCCTCGCGCCGAGGGGTGTGGGCTTCGAGGCGGATGGTGACGGCCTTGGACACGGGGGTGTTGGACTTGCGGGCGACGTGGTCGAGCGGGATCAGGGGGTTGGTTTCGGGGTAGTAGGCGGCGACGTTGCCGACCGGGGTGGGGTAGGGGACGAGCCGGAAGTCGTCGGCGCGGCGCGCTTCGACGGTGCCGTCGGGGCGGGGCCATTCGGAGATCAGGTCCACCCGGTCGCCCGCCGCGAAGCCGAACGACTCGAGGTCGCGGTCGTTGACGAACAGCACCCGCCGGCCGCCCTTGACGCCGCGGTAGCGGTCGTCGAGGCCGTAGATGGTGGTGTTGTACTGATCGTGGGAGCGCAGGGTCTGCAGGATCAGCCGGCCCTCGGGCACCGGTACCCAGTCGAGGTCGTTGACGACGAAGTTCGCCTTTCCGGTGGCGGTGTGGAAGCGGCGCTCGTCGCGGGGTGGGTGCGGCAGGACGAACCCGTCCGGTCGGCGGACCCGGGTGTTGAAGTCGTCGAACCCGGGCACGACGCGGGCGATGGCGTCGCGGATGGCGTCGTAGTCGTCGGCGAACCCGCGCCACGGCACCGGGTGATCCGGTCCGAACAATGCCTGCGCGAGCTCGCAGACGATGGCGACCTCGCTGCGCAACTGTTCGCCGGCCGGCGTCAGGCCACCGCGGGACAGATGCACCACCGACATCGAATCCTCCACCGACACCAGTTGTTTGCGGCCGTTGCGGACGTCCTTGTCGGTGCGGCCGAGCGAGGGCAGGATGATCCCGGTGCGCCCGTGCACGAGGTGGCTGCGGTTGAGTTTGGTCGAGATCTGCACCGTCAGCGCGCAGTTGCGCAGCGCGGCGGCGGTCACATCGGTGTCCGGGGTCGCGGAGAGGAAGTTGCCACCCATCGCCATGAACACGTGCGCGGCGCCGTCGCGCATGGCGCGGATCGAATCGACCGCGTCGAGGCCGTGCCTGCGGGGACTGCGGATGCCGAACTCGTCGTCCAGAGCCTGCAGGAAGGACTCGGGCATCTTCTCCCAGATTCCCATCGTCCGGTCGCCTTGGACGTTGGAGTGCCCGCGCACCGGGCACACCCCCGCTCCGGGTTTGCCGATCATCCCCCGCATGAGCAACAAGGCCACCGCGTCCTCGATGGTGGCCACACCGTGGGTCTGCTGGGTCAGGCCCATCGCCCAGCACACGATGGTGGCGTTCGAGGCGATCAGGGCGCGGGCGGTCTGTTCGATCTGCTCGCGCGTCAGGCCGGTCGCCTCGAGCACCGTGGCGAGGTCGACGGCCCGGATGTGCTCGGCCCACTGCTCGAACCCGGCACACCGGCTGTCGAGGAACTCGCGGTCGAGCACGGTGCCCGGCCGACGGTCCTCCTCCTCGAGCAGCAGCTTGGCCAGGCCTTGGAACAGGGCCTGATCCCCGCCGATGCGGATCTGCAGGAACTCGTCCGCGATCTGTGCGCCGTCACCGAGCACGCCGTTCACCTTCTGCGGGTCCTTGAACCGCAGCAACCCGGCCTCGGGCAGGGGGTTGATCGCGATCACCGTGGCGCCGTTGGCCTTGGCCTTCTCGAGCACGGAGAGCATGCGGGGATGGTTGGTGCCGGGATTCTGGCCGGCGATGAGGATCAGGTCGGCGTCTTCGAGGTCGGTGACCGACACCGAGCCCTTGCCGATGCCGATGGTCTCGGTCAGGGCGGTGCCGGAGGATTCGTGGCACATGTTCGAACAGTCCGGCATGTTGTTGGTGCCGAAGGACCGGATCATCAGCTGGTAGACGAATGCCGCCTCGTTGGAGGTGCGGCCGGAGGTGTAGAAGATCGCCTCGTCCGGGCTCGGCAGGGCGCGCAGGTGCTCGGCGATCACCGCATAGGCTTCGTCCCAGCCGATCGGCTCGTAGTGCGCCCCGCCCGGTCGGATGATCATCGGATGCGTCAGCCGGCCCTGCTGCCCGAGCCAGAAGTCCGTCTGCGCGAGCAACTCCGGAATCGAATGGGCGGCGAAGAACGCCGGGCCGACTTTCCGGGTGGTGGCTTCCTCGGCGACGGCCTTGGCGCCGTTCTCGCAGAACTCCGCGGCCTTGCGATGCCCCGGGGTCTCCGGCCAGGCGCACCCCGGGCAGTCGAAGCCGTGCCGCTGGTTCAGCCGGGCCAGGGTGCGGGCGGTGCGTAGCGGGCCCATCTGCTCGAGACCACGACGCAGCGACACCAGCACCGCGGGCACCCCGGCCGCGTAGGACTTGGGGTCGGTGATCTGGATGTCGTTCTCGTCGAAGACGTGCCGGTCCGTGGTGTTCGTCATGCGCTGTGTCGCACCCATCGATCGGTCGACGAGAACGCCTCGCCGAGAAGGAAACTGTCGCCGTGGCCGGGGTGAACTCGGGTGTCGGCCGGTAACGCCGACAGTGGCCCGGGCGCCGTGCTCGGCGTCGGGGTGTGTCCGGGCGCTTCACACCCGTGCCGGAGGACGTCGCCGGTGAACACCACGCCCAGGTGCGGAAGATGCAACGACACCGACCCGGGCGTGGCGACCGGAGTGTGCAGCACCCGGATTTCGTCACCGGCGACGGCGATGCGCTGCCCGTCGTCGAGTCGCCAATAGCGACGCTGCCCGTGCACCGCCTGCCACAACGCGTGGTCGGCCGGATGCAGCAGGATCGGAGCACACAGTCCCACGCCCACGTCGACCGCGGCCGAGACGTGGGCCCGGCCACCCTGGGTGCAGATCACCGCGGTGACACATCGGTCACCGACCGCGTCGGCGATGTCGGTGGCTCGACCACCCGCATCGACGACCACCACGTCCCGGTCGTCGCCGACCAGCCAGACGTTCGTTTCTCCGGGATCGGCGAAGAACGGCCCCGGGGGCCGTGCTCGTCGAACGCAGACGCGGTCGATCCGAAAACCCTCACTCACGTCAGGCTCGTACCGTCGGTCGGCTCACTGCACGTGCCCCCGACCCGAATACCCCTGGGCGTGAGCCTGCACCACAGGAACGCGCACCGCGGTAGGCCTTCCGATCGCACACGTGGTCCCTCGCATCTTCATCGAACACAGCTGGTCCTGCCCGACCGTCAACGGTCGTTGCCGGATCCACCGTAAAGTCCGCCGACTTGCCGACGAACTGGCCGAACGATCAGATCGGCCTCTCCCGATGGGCAGTGCGCCCAGGCCCTCGCGCTCCCCACCGCCAGTGAATTTCTGCGGGTGGCGCCTAGAATCGGAAGCAATCCGAGGTGGCGTCATGATCAAGTCCGCAGAGCACCGGCCGGCAGAACCGGCTCCCGGGAGTGCCGTGGTGCACCTGCTGCCGTGCCGGACTCGGTCCGAAGACCGGGTGCACGGTGTCCGGTGACGCCGCCGAACGTCCCGCTGATCCGCCTCCGAGGGAGCTTGCGGACGAGTTGAGCGCGGCCGGTTTCGTCGAGCCGCGGGTGGCAGGGCAGGGAGGTTTCGGCATCGTCTACCGCTGTCGTCAGCCCGCCCTCGACCGGGTGGTCGCGGTCAAGGTGATGAGCTCCAGCCCGGACGAGACCGACCGGGTGCGGTTTCTGCGCGAGCAGCAGGCGATGGGCCGGCTGTCGGGGCATCCGAACATCGTGCACGTGCTCGAGGCCGGCGTCACCCGTACCGGGCGTCCCTACATCGTGATGCCGTTCCACCGCCGGGACTCCCTCGAGGCCTGGATCAACCGGCGCGGGGCCCGCACGATTGCCGAAGTTCTCGACATCGGCATCAAGATGGCCGGGGCGCTCGAGACGGCACACCGGGCGGGTGTCCTGCACCGCGACGTCAAACCGGCGAACATCCTGATCTCCGAGTACGGCGAACCGCAACTGACCGATTTCGGGATCGCCCGGCTGTCGGATCGGCAGGACACCACGCGAGGCTTGGTGGTGGGCTCTCCCGCCTACACCGCGCCGGAGCTGCTGCACGGGCAGTCTCCGTCGGTCGCCTCGGACGTCTACGGACTCGGCGCCACCTTGTTCACCGCGCTGGCCGGCCGGCCGGCCTACGCGCGGCGCCGCGGGGAGGAACTGGTGGCGCAGCTGCTGCGGATCAGCACCGAACCGATCCCGGATCTGCGCGAGCGGGATGTTCCGGAGGGTGTGTGTGCGGTGATCGAGCAGGCGATGGCCCGTGAGCCCGCCCACCGCTTCGGCACGGCGGCGGGGTTGGGGGAGGCGCTGCGCAGCGCCGGGGCGGACCTCGGTTACACCGTTGCCGACCTGCCGTTGCCGTTGGTCTGGGACGAGGAGAGCCCACCGCAGCCGGAAAGTCGCGAATCCCCCGCGACCGCGGCGTATCTGCGCCTCGACCCTTCGGCCGGTGCGTCCGTGCCTGCTCGCCCGCCCGCCGTGGCGACCAAGTACCGCCCCCCGGTCGCGGCTCACGCGATGGTGCAGCGCACCCGGCTGCTCGACCGGCTCAGTACCGCGACCCGGGCACGGCTGATCTTGATCCACGGCCCGGCCGGATACGGCAAGACCACCGTGGCCACCCAGTACGTGCGGATGCTCGAGCACGACGGCGGCAAGACCGCTTGGTTGTCGATCGACGAAGACGACAACACCCCCGCCTGGTTTCTCGCGCATCTCGTCGATGCGGTCACGGTGACCCTGCCCCGGCTGGGCAGAGAGCTGACCCGTGTCCTGGAGGCACACGGGGAGGGTGCCGAGCGGTTCGTGCTGACCACCCTGATCAACCGGACACACGCGGGCGGGCAGCACATCGCGGTGGTCCTCGACGACTGGCACCGGGTGACCAACCCCGCCAGCCGGGCCATCGCCCGGTTCCTGCTCGAGCAAGGGTGCCACCACCTGCAGCTGGTCGTCACCAGCCGGGCCCGGCAGGGTCTGCCGCTGAGCGGCCTGCGCGTGCACAACGAGCTGATCGAGATCGACGCCGCCGCACTGCGCTTCGACGTCGACGAGTCCCGCCAGCTGCTCACCGGTACCACCGGATTGACCATGGAGGACAAGGACGTTGCCGAGCTCGAGGAAACAACCGACGGGTGGGCGGCGGCCCTGCAGCTGGCCTCGCTGGCAATACGCGAACACCGTGACCCCCGGACGGTCATCCGCCAGCTGTCGGGCCGGCATCGCGCTCTCGGCGAGTACCTCGCCGAGAACGTCCTCGACAGCCTCGAACCGGACCTGCTCGACTTCCTGCTGGCCACCGCGGTCAGCGAACGCACGTGCGCAGCCCTGGCCACCGCCCTGACCGGCCGCCGGGACGCCCAGGCCGTGCTCGAAGACATCGAAGAACGGGACCTGTTCCTCACCCGGCTCGACGAGGAGGGACAGTGGTTCCGCTACCACCACCTGTTCACCGACTATCTACGCCGCCGGCTCGAACGAGGCGACCCGGAACGCCTGCACGAGCTGCACCGGACCGCGGCCCGATGGTTCGCCGATCAACACCTGTTGAGCGCGGCGGTCGATCATTTCCACGCCGCCGGCGACGACGACGCGGCGATCGACGTGGTCGAGCGGGAAGCAATCCCACTGCTCGAACAATCCCGGATGAACACTCTGCTCGGGTTGGAGACCAAGCTACCGACGACCGCCGGCGCGATGCGGCCACGCCTGCAGCTGGCGGTGGCCTGGGCACACGCGCTGCTGCACCACCGCGCTGCGGCCAACGACGCCCTCAGCCGCCTCGAGGCAGTGCTGCCGACCGTGCCCGGCGACGAAGAGGCTGACGCCCGAGCCGAGGCCGATCTCATCCGGGCCACCATCACCGTCTTCGACGACCGTCTCGACCACCTCGACGAGGCACTCGAGGCGTGTATCGCCCGCGCCGACAGACTCCGCCCGTGGATTCTGTGCGGTGTCGCGGATGTGGCCTCGTTCCGCGAGATCCAGCGGTTCGACTTCGACGAGGCCCGGCGCTGGCAGCAATGGGCACGCCCGCATCACCGCCGCGCCTCCGGGCCGTTCAGTGTCATCTACGGCTATTGCCTCGATGCAGTGGCCGCACGGGAACAACTCGATCTCGACGGCGCCGAGACGAGCCTGCGCCACGCCATGCACCTGGCCACCGCTTCCGACGAAGACAATTCCTACAGCTCCCGGCTCACCGGTGCCCTCCTCGGGGAATTGCTGTACGAACAGGGAAACCTCGCCGAGGCCGAAGGCCTGCTCGACGAGAGCTACAGCCTCGGCGCCGAAGGCGGAACCGTCGAGTTCATGCTCGCCACGTACGTCATCGGCGCTCGCCTGAAGCATCGCCTGGGGCAGCACGAACAGGCCGCCGAGCGACTGGCTGAAGGGGAACGGCTGGCACTGTCACTGCAACTGCCCCGCCTGGCGGTGTACATCACCAACGAGCGTATCCGGACGGGCATCGGGATATCGCAGGTCTCCCCGGACACCTTTCCTCCCGGGCTTCCGAGCGACGTTCCTGACGGGATCGCCCAGGTCACGGCCGAGACCACGGAAGAGGCGGCAATCCGGCTGCTGCTCGCCGCCGGCTCCGACAGTGACCGGACACACGCGTGCCGGCGCGCCCGAATCCTCACCGAGTCGATCAGCGCCACCGACCGGCCCAGAGCATCCCTCTATGCCCGCTTGTTGCTGACCGAGTGCCTTGTCACGGTCGGCTCACTCCCGGAAGCGGAACGGGTGTTACTGCCAGTCCTCGAGCAGTGTGCACGGTCGGGTTTGGTTCAGCCGGTGCTCGATACCGGACCCGTTGTGCGAGAACTCGTTCGGCGGGTCGGTTCGGAACGACACGGCCGCAGCATCAGCCCCGCCCTCGCCCACTTCCTCGATCGGCTGCACACAGCACCACAGCCGTCCGCAACACCGGAGAACACGTGAGTCCTCCCACCCCGGGCAGCGCCGAATCGAGCGCATCGCGACACCGCGATTGCCGCCCCGACGGCCCGCTCGGGCTAGCCGATCTCGTAGAACGGAGGCGCGTAGCGGAAGACCCCGCGCAGCTGCGGCCGATGGGCGGTGAGCGCGCGGGCCTGCAGGTGTGACGCCCATTCGGGCACATCGGGTTCGACACCGAGCTCGGCGGCCGGGACGAACCCGAAACGGGGGTAGTAGTCCAGGTGCCCGAGCAGCACCACGAGCGGTTCGTCGAGGGCGTCCGCCGCGCCGAGCACCGCGTGCATCAGAGCGCCCCCGACGCCGGCGCGCTGCAACTCCGGCAGCACCCCGATCGGCCCGAGGGCCAGCGCCGGCTCGCCGTCGACCGTGCCGCGGGTGACGCACACGTGCCCGACGACCGTGCCCTCGGCGTCCGTTGCGACCAGTGACAGCCGGGGCAGCCACGCCGGGCCGGCGCGCAGCGCCTCGACCAGGCCGGGCTCGACCGGCTCCGCGCCGGCGGGGGTGAGCGGCGCGAATGCGGCGCGGTGCACGTCGCCGATCGCGGGGACGTCGGCGGGAAGTTCTCGTCGGATGAACACGAGAGCAGTGTGGACACCGGCGTCGGGCCGGGCAACGGAATATCGCTGTGGAAAGCTGACGGGTATGCCGGAGACCACCCTCACCCGTGCCCGGGTCGCCGCGATGGTCGACCACACCCTGCTCAAGCCCGAGGCGTCGGGGGCCGACGTGCGCGCGCTCGTCGACGAGGCCCGCGAGCTCGGCGTCTGGTCGGTGTGCGTGTCGCCGTCGATGCTGCCGCTGCGGGCGGACGGACTCGTCGTCGCCACCGTGGCGGGCTTCCCGTCGGGCAAGCACCATTCGCTGATCAAGGGCGCCGAGGCCCGGCTCGCCGTGGATCAGGGCGCCGCCGAGATCGACATGGTGATCGACATCGGAGCGGCCGTCGCCGGGGACTTCAACGCCGTGCTCGCCGACATCCTCACCGTCCGGGAGGCGATCGGGTTCGAGCCCGTGCTCAAGGTGATCATCGAGTCGGCGGCGCTGTCGGACGAGGCGATCGTCGAGGCGTGCCGGTCCGCCGAGCGGGCCGGCGCGAACTTCGTCAAGACGTCCACCGGGTTCCATCCCGCCGGGGGTGCGTCGGTGCACGCGGTGCGGCTGATGGCCGAGACGGTGGGCGGCCGGCTCGGCGTCAAGGCCAGCGGCGGCATCCGCACGGCCGAGGCGGCGCTGGCCATGATCGAGGCCGGCGCCACCCGGCTCGGCCTGTCCGGCACCCGCGCGGTGCTCGACGACCTGCCGGAGTGAGCACCGGGCCGCGGCCTCAGCGAGTATCGGGCCGCGGCCTCAGCAGTCGAGCTGGTTCTGCGACTGCTGTCCGGCCGGGGCCTCCGGCATCGTGTAGGCGCCGCCCTCGAGCGTCACCGCGATACCGGAGTCGGTGACCGACACCGCCGTCGCCTGCATGTCCAGCGGGTACTGCTGCAGGCTCTCGGTGAGGATCTGGACGATGCCGTCGACCAGTGCCGGGGGCAACCCGATGCCGAACAGCGACGCGTCCACCGTCTCGACGGCGATCGCCCCGTTCCGGGCCTCCGGCCGCACGGTCAGCTCCACCAGGTCCGCGCCGCCCACGGTGAAGCGGAGGGTGCCGGCGTTCGCGTCCGGGGTGACGTCGGTGATCAGCGAGCCGAGCGGCAGGGTCTGCACCGTCGCGAGGATGCCCGACGACGGCCACACCACGTCGGCGCTCGAGCTGCCGATGGTCCCGGCCCCGGCGGCACTCTCCCGCAGATCCACGTCGCGGACCACGGCGTGCACCTGCATCTCCTGGGCGGGGCCGAACGCCGTGTCGTCGCTGTCGAGCGTGACGGACGAGACCTGCTTGTCCACGAGCGAGAGCAGCACCGGCTTCCACCCGAGATCCACGTCGACGTTCGTGCCGAGTTCGCTCTCGAACGACTGCGCGAGGCAGTTGGTGGCACGGTTGCGGACGTACACCTCGGCGCCGACGAGCACCGCGACCAGCGCGACGGCGAGGGCGATGCCGATGGTGGCGAAGGGGATGCGCTTCCGGTTCGTCATGGTTCGGGATTGTTCCGAAGAACTCTGAGGAAGGTCTGTGAAGATGCGGTCCCACTACCAGAAAGTGTGAGGTGGGACACAGTTGTTCGGGTACTGTGGCGGCATGACGGGCTGGACGGAACCTGAACACGACGCCTCCGGCCGGGTGGATCCGGACGAGGCCCTGCGACATACCGCGCTCGCGCAGGCGGGCTTCTTCACCGCGCGCCAGGCCATTGCCCACGGCATCGCCACGATCGACTTCGTCGGCCGGATCGCGGCCGGGCACTGGGTCCGGATCGAATCGGACCTGTTCCGGCTCGGCGACAGCCCGCACACGAAGTTCGACGAGTTCGCGCAGTGGTGCGCCTGGTACGAGGGCGCGGCGGTGGTCTCGCACCAGAGCGCCGCCGACCTGCACGGCATGGGGCACCTGCAACCCCGCTTCCTGCACCTGTCGACGGCCGACCAGAGAACCGTGCCGAGCAACCGGCTCGCCCTGCACCACCGGCAGCTGCGCGCACAGGACTGCGAGCAGGTCGGGTGCTTCCGCATCACCACCCCCGCGCGGACCGCCGTCGACCTCGCCGCGGGTGGGGTCTCCCAGGAGGTCCTCGACGAACTCGTCGGCGACGCCATCGCCATCGGGCGGGTGACCTCGGCGCAGCTGCACGCCGCGGTCGCCGATCAGCCCGCGGCCGTCGCGGACCGCATCGAGCTGGCACTGCTCGCGGCCGGCTGAGCCTGCGTCGGGGCGACGAAGTCCCACGGCACGGTCAGCACGCAGTCCCGCAGCCGCCGGCGTTGCGATGCCGCCGGCACGCCCTGGGCGCGCAACAGGTCCAGCGTCGCGCGCCAGCGCACGCGCGGTCCGAACGCCGCGTGCGGTGCCGCCGACGCCCAGGCCCGATCCGCCGCCTGCAGCAGCTCGTGGATCCGTTCCCCCGGCACGTTGCGGTGGATCAGCGCCTTCGGCAGACGCTCGGCCAGGTCCGACGGGGTGTCCGAGTGGAACGGGCTCCACGCCAGCGTGAGCGTGCGCGGGCCGTGCTCGTCGAGCAGCACCCACGCGCACCGCCGGCCCAGTTCGTCGCACGTGCCGTCGAGCAGCAACCCGCCGGGCGCGAGCCCGGACCGCAGCCGATCCCACGCCGGAGCCACCGCCTCCTCCGGGTACTGGCGCAGCACGTTGAACGCGCGGATCAGCACCGGCCGGAGCCCGGCCAGCTCGAAGCCCCCGCGGGCGAACTCCACGCCGTCCCGCCCCGGCACCACCCGGTCGGGATCGATCTCGAGACCCACCACCCGGAGGCGGCGACGCACCGTGCGCAGCCGCGCGGCCAGCTCGAGGGTGGTCACCGGCATCGCGCCGTAGCCGAGGTCGACGACGAGCGCGTCGTCCCGGGAGTGCAGGACGCGGGCGACGTCGGGGTGGTGCATCAGCCAGCGGTCGCTGCGGCGCAGGCGGTTGATGCCCGTGGTGCCGCGGGTGACGACACCTTCCGGGCGCGGGGCGCGCACAGGGGACTACCCGAACCGGCGCGCGAGCCAGCCGGCGGTGATCTCCGCCTCGGTGCGGAACAGGTCGACGAGGTTGACGAGCATGAGCTGCTCGAGCTTGCCGCCGATGAACGGCAGGAAGACCTTGGCCTCCGAGGTGGTGCGCAGGGTGCTGCCGCCGTCCGAGGCGAACAGTTCCATCGTGCCGGTGAGGCTGCCGGGACCCGCGGGGACCGAGGCCTGGTAGCTGCCGGTGATGGTGTCGCCGAAGGGGGTGTACGTCTCCTTACGGGTGATGACCATGTCCTTCTTCATCACCGTCTGGGCGATCTCGGGCAGTTCCGTGCGCGGCAGGACGTGGTGCAGTACCAGGTCGATGCCGTCGTCCGACACCTCGAACTCCGCGAGGTGGTTCTCGGAGTACTTGCGCATCTCGACGATGCGCGCCTCCCAGTGCGCGCGGTCCGAGAGCGCCTCGTACACCTGCTCCGGGCTGTACGGATAGCGGGCGGAGTAGTCGATTCGCCGGGCCATGACACGCGAGGTTACCGGTTCGTTACCGAACGACGGAAATCGTCACCGTCCCGCAACGGCCTCGTCAGTGCGGTTCGGACAGCCACTTCGCGGTGAAGGTGCGCTCCACGTCGAACAGTTCGACGATCTGCTCGACGATGATGCCCTCGATCTTGCCGCCGAGGAACGGGATCCGCACCTCGGCCTCACCGTCGATCTCGACGATGGTGCCCGCGCCGTCCGGCGCCATCGTGGAGGTTCCGTCCACCTTCCCCGGCAGCCCGTCCACGTGCGCGGAGAAGCGGCCCGTCGCGCGGTCCCCGGTCACCGGTTGCCACGACTCGTGCCGATGGATGACCAGGTCGCCGGGATGGAAGTTGGTGACGAAGCTCGGCAGGTGCTCGGCCGGGATGGACTGGGTCATGTGCAGGTCGATCGTCCCGTCACCGGTGCGCACGTCCTCGAGCGTCGCGCCCGGCCCACCGATCTCCGCCAGGCGGCTCCGCCAGTAGTTCTCGTCGACGAGCGCCGCGTGCACCGTGGCGACGGGGAACGCGTAGTGCGAGTAATGGTCGATGCGGCTGCCCATGGTCGGCACGCTACCGTTTGCGGGTGTCTGATCCGCGTATTGGGGCCCAACTCGTCGAGGCGGGCGCCGCCGTGTCCGAGGACGTGCCGCTGTCGGCGCTGACCACGCTGCGGCTCGGCGGTCCGGCCCGGCTGCTCGCCGAGTGCACCACCACCGACACCCTCGTCGAGGTCGTCCGCCTGCTCGACGCGGCACGCGTCCCCACCCTCGTCCTGGCCGGCGGCTCCAACCTGGTGATCGGCGACGGCGGGTTCGACGGTGTGGTCGTGCGCATCGCGACCACCGGGATCGAGCCGGGGGAGGACACCGTGCGCGCCGAGGCCGGCGCCGGGTGGGACGACGTCGTCGCCCTGACCGTGAAGGCGGGCCTCGGCGGGCTCGAATGCCTGTCCGGCATCCCCGGCTCCACGGGTGCGACCCCGGTACAGAACGTCGGCGCCTACGGCGTCGAGGTCGGGTCGATTCTGAGGGCCGTGCGGCTGCTCGACCGCACCAGCGGCGACGTCCGGTGGATCGGCCCCGAGGACCTCGGGCTCGGGTACCGCACCAGTGTCCTCAAGCACTCCGACGACGCCCTGGTCCTCGAGGTCGACCTGGCCGTGCGGCCGGACGGGGCCAGCGCCCCCATCGGCTACCGGGAGCTGGCGTCGGCCCTGCACGCCGAGGAGGGCGAGCGACGCCCGGCCGCGGAGGTCCGAGAGCAGGTGCTCGCCCTGCGCCGGGGCAAGGGCATGGTGCTCGACCCGGACGACCCCGACACCTGGAGCGCCGGATCGTTCTTCACCAATCCCGTGCTCGCCGACGACGAGCTGCCCCGCGTGCTCGCGGCCGTCGAGGAACGCGTCGGGCCCGACGTGCGGATCCCGCGGTTCCCCGCCGGTGGCGGCACCAAGCTCTCCGCGGGATGGCTGATCGAGCGGGCCGGGTTCGGCAAGGGCTTCCCCGGCCCCGGCGCGCCGGTGCGGCTGTCCACCAAGCACACCCTCGCGCTCACCAACCGCGGCACCGCGACCACCGCCGATCTGGTGGCCCTCGCGCGGGAGGTGCGCGACGGCGTGCAGGACGCGTTCGGTGTGCGGCTCGAGCCGGAGCCGGTCACCGTGGGTTGCTTCATCTGAGAGCCGGTCTGCCGGACCTGCCGCCGCGCTGCGACGCGACAGCGCGGCGGGCGTACCCTCGTCGGAGTGCTCCACCTGGGTGAACGAAGTCGTCGGTTGTTGTGGTTCGGGCTGCTCGCACTCGTCGCGGTGCTCGCGGCGTGCTCGTCGGGCCCCGGCGGGAGTGCGGTTCCCACCGGCACCGCGCCCGTCGTGTCGATCGTCACCGACCCCGCCGACGGCGCCACCGACGTGAACCCCACCACCCCGATCCGCGTCTCGGTCACCGACGGCGAGCTCACCGACGTCGCCCTCACGAACGTCGGAACGAGCACCGTCGTGCGTGGCGCCCTCGCCGCCGACCGCCGCAGCTACACCGTCGCCGAACCGCTCGGCTACGGCGCGACCTACCGCTGGTCCGGCACGGCCGTCGGCTCCGACGGCGAGGCCGTGGCCGTCGAGGGCAGCTTCGACACCGTCGACCCCGACCGGGTCGTCTCCGCGAACCTGAACATCGCCGACGCGCAGCCGGTCGGGATCGCCGCCCCGATCATCGTCCAGTTCGACGGCCCGATCACCGACAAGGCCGCCGTCGAGAAGGCCATGGTGGTCGGCACCGACCCGCCGACCGTCGGCAGCTGGGCGTGGCTGCCCGACGACAACGGCGGTGCCCGCGCGCACTGGCGCCCGCAGCAGTACTGGACGCCGGGCACGGCGGTGCACCTCGACGCGCGGCTCTACGGCCTCGACTACGGCGACGGCGCCTACGGGGCGGAGGACCTCACCCTCGACTTCACCGTCGGCCGGAGCCAGGTCGTCGTGGCCGACGCCACGTCGCACCGCATGCAGGTGGTGCGTGACGGGGTGACGATCATGGACATCCCGGTGAGCTACGGGCAGGGCAACGAAGCCCGCAACGTCACCCGCAGCGGCGTCCACGTGGTCACCGAGAAGCACGAGGACTTCCTGATGTCCAACCCGCCGTACTACGAGAACGTGCGGGAACGCTGGGCGGTGCGGATCTCCAACAACGGCGAGTTCATCCACGCCAACCCCGCGACCCTCGGCCAGCAGGGGGCGACCAACGTCACCAACGGCTGCATCAACCTCTCGCTCGGGGACGCCCAGGAGTACTTCGCGACGGCGATGTACGGCGACCCGGTCGAGGTGTCCGGAACGTCGATCGAGCTGTCCGCCGCGGACGGCGACCTGTACGACTGGGCGATCGACTGGCCCACCTGGCAGTCGATGTCCGCGCTGTAGGCAAGGCGCACTACCAGCGGTTGCGCACCTTCTCGGCGAATCCGAGAAGCTCGCGCACCTCGAGCCGGGCACCGTCGTCGAGCGTGACGTGGCCGGTGAACCGGCCGAAGACCTGATGCTGCGTCGAGCGCAGGACGAGGGCGTTCACGTCGGCGGCGCGGTCGAGGATCGGCTCGAACCCCATCTCGAACCGGCCGTCGTTGCTCGAGAACCGCCACGGCGCGCCGTCGTAGGTGCCGTGAGGCAGATGGAACCGCACCCGGTCCAGCTTGTGCTCCATGCCGTCGAGCAGGAGCATGTTCTCGCTTCCGGCGGCGGTGTCGCCGAAGCCGTGGCCGACGGTGAACCCGAAGGGACGCCCCTCGTGCCGTCCCGATGCGGACGCCCAGAACCAGGTGTTGTCGTAGGTCCACACGCCCCGGCCCCAGTCGAACACCCCGAACGCGGAGGCGGGGTCGAAGGTGTGCTCGCGGCCGCCGACCGTGATGGTGCCGGCGGCGGTGAGGCCGGGGATCTTCTGGTTGTAGTAGAACGCCCGCTCGTCGCCGGGGAACGGGATCGCGACGACCATCCGCTCGGCACCGGGCGGGGTGAGCACCACCTCGCCCGACAGGCCCCGCCCGCCCGCGAATCCGGGATGTCGGACGATCAGCCGCCGGGCGCCGCGCTCGTGCCGGAACTCGAGGCGCATTCCGCGCCGGTCGACCACCACATCGCCCGCGTCCGCGGAGGCGGGCAACCGCAGCCGTCCGAGCGGAAACGGGACCATCGCGTTCTCGGTGGTGTCCGCACGGCCGGCCAGGTCGAGCCAGCTCACGCCGAGCAGGCCCATGTAGCCGTTGTCGGCGACGGTCAGCGCGAGACCGAACGGGCCGTCGTCGCCGTCGGCGAGCACGCAGTAGTAGTCCCACTCCTTGATCCGCCACCGCGGTGCCGCGACCCGGGACCGGTCGTAGGCCCGGACCTCGGTGCCGGCCCAGCCGGCCTCGGCGAGACGGCCCCGCACGTCGAGCAACGGCCCCGGGGAGAGGCGGCGTTGCCCGGCGTCCCTCTCGATGCCCACCGGTTCCTACTCGGCGGTGCGGTGGAAGCGCATGGGGCCGGCCTGGTCGCGTGGCTGCACGATGATCTGGTCCAGGTTCACGTGCGGCGGGCGCGACGCGACGAAACCGACGATCTCCGCGATGTCCTCGGCCACCAGCGGCGTGATGCCCTTGTACACCTTGGCGGCGCGCTCGGCGTCCCCCTCGAACCGCACGAGGGAGAACTCGGTCTCCACCGCACCCGGCGCGATCTCGGTCAGGCGCACCGGCTTGCCGAGCAGCTCACCGCGCAGCGTGCGGTGCAGCACCGCCTGGGCGTGCTTGGCGGAGGTGTAGCCCGCGCCGTTGTCGTAGGCATGGAACGCCGCCACCGACGTGATCGTGACGATCAGGCCGTCGCCGGAGTCGACGAGCTTCGGCAGCAGGGCCTTCGTCATCCGCAGGGTGCCGAGGACGTTGGTCTCCCACATCCAGCGCCAGTCGTCGAGGTCCGCCTCGGCGACCGGGGCCATGCCCTTGGCGCCGCCCGCGTTGTTGACCAGCACGTCCACCCGGGGGAGCACCGTCGTGAAGGCGGTCACCGAGTCCTCGTCCGTGACGTCCAGCTCGAGGGCCGTGCCCCCGATCTCGTCCGCGAGCTTCTCGATCCGGTCGACGCGGCGAGCGCCGACGACGACGTGGAAGCCCTGGGCTGCGAGGGTTCGGGCGGTGGCCTCGCCGATGCCGGAGGAGGCACCGGTGACGACGGCCACGCGGGAATCGGGAGAAATCGTCATGCAGGCGATCCTAGGGTGCCCCGGATACGGTCGCGCGGGGGTCCGCGCGACCGCGGCGCCCGTCACGACGCGAGCGGGCGGGGCACCTCGACGACCGAGTAGGCGCTCGCGTCGCCGGCGACGGACCGGCTCGCCTCGCCGTGCACGCTCACCGGGACGTCCCCGGCGAGGGTGATGCGATTCAGGCGACGGTGCAGGCCGTCGTAGTCGGCGACGGCGTAGTGCTGGGTGGCGCGGTTGTCCCACACCGCCACGTCCCCGGCGGCCCAGTTCCAGCGGGTGGTGTACTCCAGCCGGGTCTGGTGGTCCTGCAGCAGCCGGAACAGCGCCTGCGACTGCCGGCCGCTCAGCCCGACGAAGCCCTTGACGAAGTGGCCGAGCAGCAGCGACCGCTCCCCGGTCTCGGGGTGCACGCGCACCACCGGGTGCTCGGTCTCGAAGTACTCGGACCGGAACTCGGCGCGGTACTCGGCGACCCGCTCGTCGGCGCCGTCGCGGAGCTGCTCCGCGCTCTCGGCGGCGTAGTCGTACAGGTTGGTGTGGGTGGCCCACAGGTTCTCCGCCAGGGTCTTCAACGGGGCGGGCAGGCCCTCGTAGGCCGCCACCCCGGAAGCCCACGTGGTCGAACCGCCGTAGGCGGGCAGTTCCACCGCGCGCAGGATCGACGCCTTCGGGATGCGGTCGACGAACGAGACGTCGGTGTGCCAGCTGTTCGCCTTGCCGTAGTCGGAGTCGATCGGCAGCACGTGCGCCCCGCGCGAGGTGACCGTCGGGTGCGCGGTGGTCGGCGTGCCGAGCAACTCGGCGAACGCGTACTGCGACGCGTCGTCGAGGTGGTGCTGTTCCCGGAAGAAGATCACCTTGTGCTCGGCCAGGGCGCGCCGGATCGCTTCGACGGTGGCCTCGTCGAGATCGCCGCCGAGCCGCACGCCGTCGATGCGGGCCCCGATGTGCCCGCCCAGACGGACCACGGACACGTCGCGAGCGGAGGCGGTGCGGGTATCGAAATCCACGGACATGGAGGACCTTTCGTAGATCGAACGTTGGTGCCGTCGACCTCATCACCGGAGGCGGGCCGACGTAAGGGTTTCCGTCACCGTGATCGGGACCGTTGCCGCCGCGTCGCCGTGCGGATCGGACGCCGTGCGGATTGGACACAGTGGCGCGCGGCGGCTAGGTTGCGGATATGCCAGCTCGCCGTCTCCGTGCTCCGCGGGTCACCTACGTGACCGCCGCGCTGGGCTCGCGGCTGCCGCTGGCGCGCGAACTGTGTTGTCGCTGACACCGCCCTTCGCGCCCCGCTTCGTTTCCCCCCGGCCGTAGGCCGGTGGACCTCTGCCTCACGATCGAGCGGATCGGCGCCTCCCTGCCACGCCCCGGGTCTGCGGACCCGATCTCGAGGAAGAGCCGCAGTGACTGCAGTAGCTACGTCAAATGTCCTGTCCACCAATATTATTCGTCCGACCTCCGGATCGGGCGTCCGTTCCCGTAGTGCCACCGCCCGGGTGCGATCGACGACGCGCGTGCAGATCGTGCCGCCCGAGCTGAAGGTCGCCGACGGCACCGCCGCCGCGGTGTTCCGGGTCGCCGCGGCGCGCGGGCCGATCTGCCGCGACCAGGCGGCGACGGCGACGGGCGCGAGCATCGCCACCGTGAACCGGCAGGTCTCGGCGCTGCTCGCCGCGGGCCTGCTCCGGGAGCGGCCGGATCTGACCGCGTCCGGTGCCGTGGGCCGGCCCCGGGTGCCGTTCGAGACCGACCACGAGCGCTACCTGACCGTCGGCATCCACATCGGTGCGGCCGTCACCGGCATCGTCGCGAGCGACCTGCGCGGGCGTGTGATCGGCGCGGTGGAGATCCCCACCCCGCGCGGCGGCCAGGAGGCGGCACTCGGGGCGATCACCAGCAGCGCCAGGGCCTTCGCGTCGCGCTGGCACCGGCGCACGCCGCTGTGGGCGGGCGTCGCGCTCGGCGGCCGCGTCGATTCGGCCACCGGAACCGTGGACCACCCGCGGCTCGGCTGGGAGGATGCGCCCGTCGGGGCCGTGGTGAGCCGGGGCCTGGGCCTGCCGGTTTCCGTCGCCGCGCACGTCGAGGCGATGGCCGCCTCCGAGTTGCTGCTCACCCCCGACCGCGACACCGCCGATGTCGAGGGCGCCACCCTGTACTTCTACGCTCGCGAAACCGTCGGTATCGCAATCGCATTCGACGGCCGGGTGCACACACCGCGCGGCGGCCCGGGCTCGGTGTCGCACCTGCCCACCGGATCGTCCGTGCCGTGCGCCTGCGGTGCCCGCGGATGCCTCGAGGCCACCGTCGCCGACCGTGCGGTGCTGACCCGGGCGCGGGCCGCCGGCCTGCTCGACGCGGGCGCCACGTCCGTCTCCGCGTTGTACGCGCTGGCCCGCAACGGTTCTCACGAGGCCCACGAGATCCTCGTGGAGCGGGCACAGGTGCTGGGGCGGTCCGTCGCGATGCTCCGGGACCTGTTCAACCCGGACCGGGTGATCCTCGGCGGCCAGGCGTTCACCGCGTACCCGGAGGCCGCACCGCACGTCGCGCGCGCGCTCGCGTCGCCGTCGGGCGCCGACGTCCGGGTCACCGGATTCGGCGACCGAGTGCAGGCGCACGCCGCGAGCGTGGTGTCCTTGAGTTCGCTGTACTCCGATCCGCTGGGCGCGATGCGCCGGGCGCTGGTCTGATACGCGCACGGAATGGCTATCCGCGCAGACGATTCGATTTCACGCGCGGACGACCGGGAGGCGCGCGGATGCGGGGCCGCCGGTCAGCCGCCGTGCAGTGGCGGGCCGTCCGTCGCGTCCGCCGGCGCACCCCGCCGGTCCAGTTCGGCCCGCGCGCGGGCCAGACCGCCGTGCTCGAGCGCCGCGAGGGGCGACTCGTCCGCCCAGACCAGCGTGCCGCGGTCGCGGACGGTCACGCTCAGCGAGCCCGCGAGGTGCTCGAGGGCGCCGGGCACGTTGCGGCGCTCGAGGGGCAGCGGAACCGGCAGGACGTGCGCGGCGCTCAGCGGGGCGGTCGCCTCGATCTCGACGGTCCACCGCGGCCCGCGCCCGAACAGCGACCACCGCTCGTCGGCGACGTGGGCCCGCACCGGGGAGACCACGGGGTTGCCCAGCCGGATCACGGGTCCGTCCGGCAGGGCGACCACCACCGCCGTCACCTCGGTCCGCAGCGGTCCGGCGTGGACCTGCCCACCGGCGAAGGCGACGCACGCGGCGGAGTCGGTGAAGCCGTGCGCCTGGCCCCACCACCACGACTCCGGGAATCCGCCTCGGCCCCAGTTCTTCTCCGCGTACACCTGGGCGCCGTCCAGGTTCCACGTCTCGCCCCCGAGCACGGCCTCGCCCTCGGCTCGCCCGTCGAGCAGCCACGGGTGCCAGTACTGGTTGAGCGCGGGGACCGCGTGGAAGACGCTGGATCCGCCGAACCGGCGGCGGGGCCACGGCCGGGGCGCCGTCACCCGCACATCGAGGCGTGCGTCGTCGCCGAGGTCCACGCGCAGCCGGTCGGGCTCCCCGCGGAACGCCGTGCCCGCCGACGCGCCGAGCCGCCGCGGGTCGGCGAACCCCTCCGGATGCGCCGTCGTACGCAGGAATCCGCCCGGGTGCGCCGCCACGCCGAGGGTCGCCCACGACCCGTCGGCGGCCCGGTTGACGCCGCACAGCGCGATCACCACCCGTCCGGTCCCGGGCTGGGTGAACCGCCAGAAGTACCCCTCCATCGCGACGTCGTGCGCCGCCAGCGGATCACCGAAGGGCAGGTCGGCGCCGGTGGCGCGGTAGCTCGAGCACAGCGACACGACGCTCAGATCCCGGCCCGGGCCGCGGCCGCGATGTCGTCGAGGTCCTGGTGCAGCGCCTTACGCGTCGCCCGCAGGGCCAGGGGAGCGACGAGCGCCGTCAGCGCCCGCCGGATCCGTCCCGGACGGCCGGCGTCGGCCGAGAACCGCACGGTCAGCGTCGTGCCGGCCCGCTCGGGGGCCACGTCGAACTCGGTGCGGTAGCGCACACCGCCGGATTCGGCCTCGACGGCCGTGTGCCGCCCCGGCTCCACGGCCGTCACGGTCATCTCCTCGGTCGCGGCCCTGCCGAACATCGTGCGGGTCTCGCGCCAGCGGGTGCCGACCTCGTAGCCGACGCCCGCGAGCCGTTCGACACCCTGCACCCCGCTCAGGATCTGCGGGGCCGAGTCGACGGAGGTCAGCACCCGCCACACCCGGTCGGGTGGTGAGTCGACGAAACGGCTCAGCTCGACGTGGTGGCCCATTCGCGCTCCTCTTCGGTCGGGTCGATCACAGGGGCAGGGCGTTCTCCTGCAGCGTCGGCTCCGCGCCGCGCCGGCGGAACCATTCGAGGCCGAAGGCGCTCGCGAGCTGTTCCGGCGTCATCGCCAGCATCGGCCCGAAGTCACCGACCTGTGAGGCGTGCGCGAGCATCGCCGCCCGTTTCGCGGGGATCGTCGCGGACACGTCGATCGTGGTGGTGATCTCGGCCTCCGGCAGGCCGAACGTGTCCAGGTCCGGGGGCGACGCGTCCGGGCTCACGTCCGGGTTGGCGGCGAGCAGGCGACGGATGTGGTCCCGGTTCATCGCCGCCTCGTACACCGACGGGTGCGCGGTCAGCTCCTGGGCCCGGGCGCCGACGCGGTGCACCTGCACGTGGTCGGGGTGCCCGTATCCGCCGTTGGGGTCGTAGATGGTGACGACGTCGGCGCTCTCCTCCGCGAGCACGGCCGCGAGCCGGGCCGCGGCCGAGTCCACGTCGACGTTGCAGAACGCGGCCGGGTCCGCGTTCTGCGGCGCCCCGGCCATGCCCGAATCGGCGTAGCCCAGCGGCACCAGGCGGGCGACTCCCAGCGTCTCCGCCGACGCCTCGAGCTCGGCGCGGCGACGCTGCACCAGGGACTCGCCGGGACCGAGCAGCCCGTCGGGGACCTCGCCCGCGGCGCCGTCCGTCGCCACGACCAGCACCACCCGATGCCCCGCGTCCGCGGCGAGGCGCATCACCCCGCCGGTGGTGAACACCTCGTCGTCGGGATGGGCATGGAAACACACCAGCACGCTCACGTACTGCATGCTGGCACGAATGCGCTCCTACCGTGCACTGTTCACCGCGCCGGGCGCCGCCGCCTTCTGCCTGGCGGGGTTCGTCGCGCGGTTGCCGATCGCGATGGTCGGCATCGGCATCGTGACGATGTTCTCGCAGTTGCGGGGTGATTACGGCCTCGGTGGCGCCCTGGCCGCGGTGTTCGCGCTGTCGTACGCGGCGCTCACCCCGCTGGTCTCGCGGGCCGCGGACCGGCACGGGCGGTCCCGGGTCCTGCCGGTCGCCGCGGCGATCAGCGCGGCCGCGACCGCCGCGATGCTGGCGGGGGTGCGGTGGGAGGCGCCCGAGGCGCTGCTGTTCGCGTGCGCGGTCCCGGCGGGACTGATGCCCACGATCGGCGCCATGGTCCGCGCCCGGTGGACCGAGCTGCTCCGCGGCACCGACGGGTTGCGTACCGCGTTCGCGCTCGAGGCGGTGATCGACGAGCTGTGCTTCATCGTCGGGCCGGTGCTGTCGGTGGGGCTGAGCGTCGCCGCGTTCCCGGAGGCGGGCGCGTTGCTCGGGACTGTGCTGCTGGTGATCGGCACCGTCGCGCTCGCCGCCCAGCGCGGCACCGAACCCCCGGCACGCCCGGTCGTCGCGGGGGCACCCGGCGCGAGCGTGCTGCGGATCCCGGTGCTCGTCGTGCTGGTGGTGGCGATGACGGCGATGGGCACGATCTTCGGCGTCGTCGACGTGGTCGGGGTCGCCTTCACCGCCGAGCGGGGCGCGCCCGGCGCCGCGACCGTGGTGCTGGCGATGTTCGCGACCGGGTCCGCGCTCGGCGGCCTCGTCTTCGGGGCGGTGCGGCTGCGGGCGCCGCTGACGCGGCAGCTGCTCGGCGCGACGGCGGCCGTCGCGGTCCTGCTGTGGCCGCTGCTGCTCGCCGACACGGTGCCGGCCCTCGCGGTGCTCTACCTGTCGGCCGGGGTGGCCGTCGCCCCCACCATGATCGTCGCGACCTCCCTGACCGAGCGGATCGTGCCGCCGGGCCGGCTCACCGAGGGCATCACCTGGACGGTCACGGGACTCGGGGTCGGTGTCGCGGTCGGCTCCGCCGTCGTCGGTCAGGTCATCGACCGGTCCGGGTCGAGCGCGGGCATCGGGGTCGCGGTGGTGGCCGCGCTCGTCGGATGCGCGTGCGCGGTGGGAGTGGCCCGGCTCGCCCGGCTAGGGTGACCCGCATGACAATCCGCGAGGTCGAGAGCTCCGACGGCACCCCCATCGTCTACCGCGTCACCGGCGATCCCGCCCACCGCCCGCTGGTCCTGCTGCACGGCTGGGCCCAGTCGTCGCGGTGCTGGGGCGAGGCCGTGCTCGACGAGCTGGCCCGCACCCACCGGGTGATCGCCGTCGACCTGCGCGGACACGGGTACTCCGGGGCCCCGGAGACCGGATACGACGAGTCGAAGCTGTGGGCCGCGGACGTGCAGGCCGTGCTCGACGCCGAAGGCGCCCACGGGGCGGTGCTGCTCGGCTGGTCCTACGGCGGCCTGGTGATCTGCGACTACCTCGCGACCCACGGCACCGACCGCGTCGCCGGGATCGTGCTGGTCGGCGCGATCACCAGCATCGGCCGGGGCGAGAAGGGCGGCAAGGTCGGGGCGGCCATGCGCGCGGCCGTCCCCGACGCGATGTCCGAGGACGCGGCGACGGCGATCCGCGCCCTGGGCGCCTTCGGCACGGCCCTCACCGGGCCCGGGGAGGGCAAGGGCGTCGCGGCACAGGCGCTGTTCGGCACCAGCCTGTGCACCCCGCCCCGCGTGCGGGCGGCGATGTTCGCGCGGACGGTGCGCAACGACGAGCTGCTGCGGGGCCTCGACACGCCCGTACTCGTCCTGCACGGCACGGCCGACTCGGTCGTCGACGTCTCGGCCGCCGAGCACGCGGCGTCGCTGCTGCCGAACGCGACGACCTCGTTCTGGGAGGGCACCGACCACGGCCCGTTCGTCGAGGACCCGCAGCGGTTCGCCGCGGAGGTCACGCGCTTCGCGGGATCGCTGTAGCCGCTGCCGACCCGAGCGCCTGCGCCCCGGCGAGCAGCAGTGTCTCCTCCGGCGTGAGCGGGTGGAACTTGACCCCGCGCACGTCGCGGTAGCACTGCTCGAGCGGGCTCGACCGGTAGAAGCCGCGGCCCCCGGCGACGTCGAGGGCCAGGTCGCACACCTCGATCGCGGTCCGCGCGATCTCGGCCTTGGCGGTCATCACCGCGGCGACCGTGGTCATCGACGGCACCGGGTCGTCGCCGACGACGTCGAGGGCACCGTCGAGGGCCCACGACGCGACCTGCAGGCGGGTGGCCGCGACGCCGAGCTGGCGTCGCACGCTCGGGTCGCCGGCCCGCGGCGTCCCGGCGACGAGCGCGGTCGCGTGCGCGTGCGCGGCCTCGGCAACCCCGAGGTACACGGCCGCGACGACGGGCATGGCGACGCTGAGCACCAGCTGGAACGGCGGGTCGATCACCCCGTACGGGCGGCGGGCGACCACGGCCGCGTCCGGGACGAACACGTCGGTCAGCTCGACGTCGTGGCTGCCGGTCCCGCGCATGCCGAGCGAGTCCCAGTTGTCGAGGACCCGCACCCCGTCGGCCTTCATCGGGACCATCATGTTGAGCACGATGCGGCCCTCGTCGGGGTCGTCGTACGGGAACATGGTGGCGAGCACGTCGCCGACCGGGGCCTGGCTGCAGAACACCTTGCGGCCGTCGACGCGGTAGCCACCGGGCACCTTCCGGGCGGTCCCGCGCGGCCGGGTCTGGTCGGCGCCGCCGGTGGAGACGAGCACGAGTCCCTCCCCGGCGACGCGGCGCAGCATCCGGTCCGCGCCGGGCGCGCCGTGCCGGTACCGCCACGCGGCGGCGAGCACGACGTGGTGGTGCATGGACGAGGCGAGGGCGGTGGCCGCGCAGTGGTGCGCCAGGGTGCGTTGCACGGTGGCGACGTCGCGCACGGTCGCGCCGTCGCCGCCGAGCTCGCGCGGGACGGCGAGCGCGAGGCGGCCCTCGGAGCGCAGGATCTCGTAGGCCTCGGCGACGAACGTGCCGTCGCGGTCGTGGGCGCGGGCGTACGGGGCGATCCGCCGGCCCAGTTCGTCGGTGCGGGCGGCGAGTTCCTCGCGGGGGCGGGAGCGGGGGGACTGGGTGATGTCTACGGTGGTCATGTCTCGACGGTAGGGGCGCAGATCGATGCCGCCCAGTGCACGTTCTGGACCTACTCTGGAGATGTGCGCGAGTACGGGCAGTACTGTCCGGTCTCGATCGGCAGCGAAGTGCTCGCCGACCGGTGGACCCCGCTGATCCTGCGCGAAATGGTCTACGGCAGTACCCGTTTCAACGAGATCGAGCGCGGCCTCCCCGGCATCTCCCGCACCCTGCTGGCCACCCGGCTGCGGCACCTCGAACGCAAGGGCGTGCTGGAGCGGGTCCCGCAGGCCCGCGGCTGCGAGTACCGCCTGACCCCGGCCGGCCGCGAACTCGCCCCGATCCTCGTCGCGATCGGGGAGTGGGCGGTGAAGTGGTTGTTCGCCGAACCGGTGCCCGCCGAGGTCGACCCGGTGACGCTGACGTGGTGGATGCACCGCCGGGTGGACCGCGACCGGGTGCCGCAGCGGCGGGTGGTGATCGAGTTCGACTACACCGGTCCCGCCCCGATTCGCCTGTGGATCGTCCTGGACCGGGGCGAGCCGTCGGTGTGCCGCAAGCCGCCGGGGTTCGACGTCGACCTGTACGTGACCGGGGAACCGGTGGCCCTGATGCGCGTCTTCGCCGGCACCCGGACCCTCGCCGAGGCGATCGACGACGGCAGCGTGCAGGTGCACGGGCCGTCCGCGCTGGTGCGCGAGTTCGGGACCTGGTTCCTGTGGAGCCCCTTCCACGCGGCGGTGCGCCGCGCCGTCGCGGGTTTCGAGGCCGGCGAGCATTCCTGAACGGCCGGGGTGCCGCGTCGAGCAGCCGCAGCGCGCCGGAGCGCAGGGGAGGGCGGAGCCGGGCGGGGATGTGCGGCAGGGCAGTATGGAGAAGTGACGTCGAAGTCGAACAGCCGTCCCCGCCGCGTGGCCGTCCTGTCGGTCCACACCTCGCCGCTCGCGCAGCCCGGCACCGGGGACGCCGGCGGGATGAACGTCTACGTTCTGCAGACCGCCGTGCAGCTCGCGCGCCGCGGGGTCGAGGTGGAGATCTTCACCCGGGCGACGTCGTCGGCCGACCCCGTGGTGCAGGAGGCGGCACCCGGCGTGCTCGTGCGCAACGTCGCGGCCGGTCCGTACGAGGGGCTCGACAAGCACGACCTGCCCACGCAGCTGTGCGCGTTCGCGGCCGGGGTGCTGCGGGAGGAGGCCCGTCACCCGCAGGGCTACTACGACCTCGTGCACTCGCACTACTGGCTGTCCGGCCAGGTGGGCTGGCTCGCCCGGGACCGGTGGGGAGTCCCGCTGGTGCACACCGCGCACACGCTCGCCGCCGTGAAGAACGCCTCGCTCGCCGACGGTGACGTGCCCGAGCCGGCGGCCCGGCAGATCGGCGAGCAGCAGGTGGTCGCCGAGTCCGACCGGCTCGTCGCCAACACGGTCGACGAGGCGGCGCAGCTCGAACGCAGCTACGGCGCCGACCCGTCGCGGGTGGACGTGGTGGCGCCGGGTGCGGACCTGTCCCGTTACCGGCCGGGGGACCGGGCGGCCGCCCGGGCGGGCCTCGGCCTCGACCCCCGCGAGACGATCGTGACCTTCGTCGGGCGCATCCAGCCGCTCAAGGCACCGGACGTGCTGCTGCGGGCCGCTGCGGCGGCGATGTCCGCCGACCCGGAGGTACCCCTGCGCGTGCTGGTGGTCGGCGGGCCCTCCGGCACGGGACTCGAGCGGCCGCACTCGCTGATCGAACTGGCCGCCGAGCTCGGAATCGCCGCCCGGGTGACGTTCCTGCCCCCGCAGCCACCCGAGCGGCTGGTGCAGGTCTACCGCGCCTCGGACGTGGTGGCGGTGCCGAGCTACTCCGAGTCGTTCGGCCTGGTGGCGATCGAGGCGCAGGCCTGCGGGACCCCCGTGCTGGCCGCGAACGTCGGTGGCCTCGGCGTCGCGGTGCGCGACGGCGAGACCGGGCTGCTCGTCGACGGCCATCGCACCGACGACTGGGCCGCCGCGCTGCGCGCGCTGGTCACGGACCCGGGACGGCGGGCTGCGCTCGCGGCGGCCGCGCCCCTGCACGCGGAGAACTTCTCCTGGGAGCACACCGCGGAGGGTCTGCTCGCCAGTTACCGTAAGGCCGGTGCGCTGCGGAACCGTTCGCTCGGGACCGGCGAGTTCCCGCTGCGCCGGCAACGCGGAGTGTGGAAGATCCGGCGGACGACGGGGGTACGGGCGTGAGCGAGCGACTGAGCGAGACGATCGAGGCGACGCTGCGCGATCGCGGCCTCGAGTTCTCCCGCAAGGAGGGTGGGCACTTCGTCGTCGACCTGCCGGGGGAGAACAAGCTCAAGACGACGACGCTGCTCAGTCCCGGCAACCACGGCCTGCGCATCGAGGCGTTCGTGTGCCGCAAGCCCGACGAGAACTTCGAGGGCGTCTACCGGTACCTGCTCCGCCGCAATCGGCGGCTGTACGGGGTCGCGTACACCCTCGACAAGATCGGGGACATCTACCTCGTCGGCCGGATGTCGGAGGCCTCGGTCACTCCGGACGAACTGGACACGGTGCTCGGCCAGGTGCTCGAGGCCGCCGACCACGATTTCAACGTCATTCTCGGACTCGGATTCCTCACCTCCATCAAGCGGGAGTGGGAGTGGCGGGTCTCGCGGGGCGAGTCGCTCCGCAATCTCGAACCCTTCCGGCACCTGATCGAGGACGGCCGGCCCTTCGTGGTGGAGGACGCGCAGCCGTAACGCCGCGATATCGGTGACCCGAGCCACAATATTACTGTGAGCATGGTCACATAACGGCCGTGTAACTACACGGTTTCGAAACGGCGATTACTCGGACGTCACCTGGGAAAACGCTACCGCCCGATCTTGGAATGTGAGACGGGCGTGCCGGAAAACAGCGCGTGACCGATCCGTGATGAGTCTCTAGCGTCGTAATCAGCCCGATACCACCGGGCAAGCAACACCGGCCCGTCGCCGCTGACTCTGCCCCGCGGGACCGGAACTCGATACCTGATCGAGGGGCAGGGACGAGGCACAGCTCCGAATCCGGGCAGCGGGATCGACATCGTCGGCCGCCGCAGTGCCTCGCCAGCAGACGCGAGAGGAATTCAACCGCATCATGGCAAACTTCACCTTCAAGCGCGCCCTCGGCACCGTCGCCGCCACCGCGGCCCTGGCCATCACCCCGTTCGCACTCGGCACCGGCACCGCCAACGCCGCCTCCGGCAACTGGGACGCCGTCGCGCAGTGCGAGAGCAGCGGGAACTGGGCCATCAACAACGGCAACGGCTACCACGGTGGCCTGCAGTTCTCGCCGAGCACCTGGAACGCCTACGGCGGCCAGCAGTACGCCCCCACCGCCGACCAGGCGACCCGGGAGCAGCAGATCGCCATCGCCGAGAACGTCCTGGCCGGCCAGGGCGTCGGTGCGTGGCCGGTGTGCGGTCAGTACCTCTGATCCCACCGCCCGGGCTCACGCCCGTAGCAGCCGAACGAACCCCGCGTGCACCGCACGCGGGGTTCGTCGGGTTCTCACCGGATCCGCGACGCGGCCGACCGGCGGTAGGCGGCGGCCTCGAAGTCGAGGTATCCCCCGAACGAGACGGCGTCGGCGAAGGGCAGGATCTGGGTGGCCCAGAAACCGGCGATGCCGTTCTGGCGGTCGATCCAGTAGTACAGGTTCGCCAGGCCGGCCCAGCCGAGCGCCCCGGCGGGCCGACCCGTCGGCGCCGGCTCCTCGTTGACCATGAACGTGTATGCCCAGTTCTTGGGTAGCCCGGGGAAGAACTCCGCATCGTTCGACAGCGCGGGGATCACGCCCGGCAGGGCGGTGATCTGCTGCCCGTCCAAACCGCCGCGCACCGCGTCGGCGACCGTTCCGGCCGCCAGCACCCGGCCGCCGGGCGCGTCCCCGTCGCGCAGCCACATCCGGAGGAACCTCAGGTAGTCCGGGACGGTCGTGTACAGACCGTGGCCCCCCATGTGGACCTCCGGATCCTGGGGGAGCACCATCTCGGGCATCGGTACGACGGTCCCGTCCTCACCGCGCTGGTGGACGACGGCGAGCCGGTCGCGCATGTCGGCGGTGAGGGTGAACGCCGTGTCCGCCATCCCGAGGGGCTCGAAGATCCGTTCGCGCATCACCTCCCCGAGGCGCCGGCCCCGCACGGCCTCGACCACCAGCCCGCACCAGTCGATGTTCGAGCCGTACATCCACCGCTCGCCCGGATCGAACAGCAGCGGGGTCCGCAGCGCGGCCTTCGACGCCGTGATGACGCTGGGCTGACCGTGCTCCTCGGCGAGACGCCGGTAGTTCTCGTCGAAGAAGTCGTACCCGAGGCCGGCCGTGTGGAGCAGCAGCATGCGGGTGGTGATGTCCCGTTTCGGCGCGCGCAGCAGGGGCTCGCCGTCCGTTCCGAAGCCCTCGAGAACCTGGAGTTCGCCGATCTCCGGCACATACCGGGCGGCGGGGGCGTCGAGGTCGAGCAGGCCCTCCTCGACGCACTGGAGTGCCGCGGTGCCGGTGATCGCCTTCGTCGTGGAGAAGGCGGCGAACACGGTATCGGCGGTCATGGCCGTGCCGGACCCGGCAGCCCGTTCCCCGGCCACCCCCGAATACACCACGTCGTCCCGGTCGGTGAGCATGGCCACCACGCCCGGCAGGCCCCCCGGGCTGTGGGTGAGTTCCCGTAGGGCTGCATCCATGGTGCTCGCGAAGTCGTCTGTCACGGTTCCTCCTGTGCGCGGGTCCGCCGCCGGTGGGCTCACCGGCGTCGGATGCGGACGCTACGGACAGGGATGTGACGTGGGCCACCTCCGATCGGCACGCGCTGTCGGATTTCGGCATTCACCGTCCGCGGGCCCGGGCGAGGGTCCGCGACGGGTTCTCGCCGAATCGGCGACGGTAGGCGGCGGCGAAGACGCCCATGTTGACGTAGCCCCAGCGGGCCGCCACCGCGGAGACGGTGCACTCGGCCGACGCCGCGGCGAGTTCGTCGCGGATGTGCTGCAATCGCACGTCGCTCAGATACCGGTTCGGCGTCGTGTCCAGGTGGCGGCGGAACCCGCCCGACAGTGCGCGCACGCTGACGCCCACGGCGGCGGCGATCTCGGAGACCGTGGGCAGATCCGCGGCGTGCTCGCGGATGTACTGTTCCGCTCGGCGGACGTACGCCGGCGCGGCCGGCTGCCGGTCGGCGTCGAGCGCGACGCCCGCTGCGGCGGCCCATTCGGTGACGAGGTGACCGAGGAGCAGCTCCTGCAGGTGAGCGCCCGGCGGGCCCTGCGCGATGCGCACCGGATCGGCGCGGATCGCGCGGACCGCATACGCGAGCAGCGCGTTCCAGCCCGACGATCCGGCCCCGACGACGCACTTGTGCTGCCACAGACGGTCGTCGGGAACGACGCCGAACCAGCGGTCGGCGAGGTCGGCGACGAGCCGGTGCGGCACCGTCAGGTTGAGCTGGAGATGCTCGTCGTCGAAGTCGACGCGATGCTCGATCCGGCTGCAGTCGGCCACGAAGGTGGCGCCGGAGTCGATCTCCACCTCGCCCGCTGCGACCCGGTGCCGGGCGTGACCGCGGATCGTCGTCAGCACCAGGATGTTGCCGGCCTCGGCCGAGAGCTGGTCGACGGTCACCGGGATCCCGTACCGGAACCGGGTGAGCACGATGTCGCCGATCGCGGCGGAGAACATGCTCGATCGCGGGCGCAGCAGGCGCCCGCTCGGCCGCACGCGATAGGGCATGTACACCTGGTCCGACCACGCCCGGATCTCGTCCCAGTCCGTCGAGACCGTCGCCGGCGAGGGGGCGCAGCCGGAGAACGGGTCCAGTGAATGCACGACGTCCGTCATCCGGCCGAGCCTAGAGCGCCGGGGCGGGCGCCGGCACTGCCCGATCGGCTGGGTCCGGGCGCGCGCGACCGGGCACGCGACGGCGCCCGACGCGGTAATGTCCGGCGTGCGTGTGACTGCCTTCACAGCGGTCAGGTACCGTACTCCCGGCACGTCTGGCACGGCGTGCCACAGAGTCCTGCTCCCGAGGAGAACCCATGAGCTTTCGCAGCCCGTTTCCCGACGTCGAAATCCCGGCACTGAGTGTCTACGACTTCCTGTTCGGTTCGATCGCGGAGGCGGACCTCGGTCGCCCGGCGCTGATCGAGGGCGCGTCGGGGGCCGTCACCGACTACCGCGCCCTGATCGGGCAGATCGACGCGATCGCCGGGGCCCTCGCGGCGCGCGGCGTGGGGGTCGGCGACGTCGTCGGCCTGCTCTCGCCGAACGTGCCCGCCTTCGCGTCCGTCTTCCACGGCATCCTGCGGGCGGGCGCGACCGCCACCACGATCAATGCCCTCTACACCGCCGAGGACATCGCCAAGCAGCTCGAGGATTCCAAGGCGACGTTCCTGTTCACTGTCTCCCCGCTGCTGCCGCACGCGAAGGAGGCCGCGGCCAAGGTGGGCATCGCCGACGACCGCCTCGTCGTGCTCGACGGCGCCGAGGGGCACCCGTCCCTGCGCGACCTGCTCGCCGAGAACGCGCCCGCCCCCGAGGTGTCGTTCGATCCGGCCACCCATCTGGCGGTGCTGCCGTACTCGTCGGGCACCACGGGCCGCCCGAAGGGTGTGATGCTCACGCACACCAACCTGGTCGCCAACGTGTGCCAGATCAACCCGCGCATGGGCATCGGCGCCGACGACAAGGTCCTCGCCGTGCTGCCGTTCTTCCACATCTACGGCATGACCGTGCTGCTCAACGCGGCCCTGTACAACCGGGCGTCGCTGGTGACGATGCCGAAGTTCGACCTGCCGGAGTTCCTGCGGATCGTCGCCGAGCAGAAGTGCACGTACGTGTTCATCGCGCCGCCCGTCGCGGTGGCCCTCGCCAAGCACCCCCTCGTCGACCAGTTCGACCTGTCCAGCGTGCACACCGTGTTCTCGGGTGCCGCACCCCTGGACAAGGAACTCGGCGGTGCGGTCTCCGCGCGGCTCGGCTGCAAGATCCGCCAGGGCTACGGCATGTCGGAGATGAGCCCGGTCAGCCACGCCATCCCGTTCGACGGCGACGACGTGCCGCTCGACTCGGTCGGCCCGACGATCGCCAACATGGAGTGCAAGCTGGTCGACCCGGGCACGCTCGAGGAGGTCGCGTACCCGACCGGCGAGGGTGTCTCCGAGCCGGGTGAGCTGTGGTGCAAGGGCCCCAACGTGATGGTCGGCTACCTCGGCAACCCGCAGGCCACCGCGGAGACCCTCGACGCCGACGGGTTCCTGCACACCGGCGACATCGCCACGGTGGACGCGGCCGGCAACGTCACGATCGTCGACCGGCTCAAGGAACTGATCAAGTACAAGGGCTACCAGGTGCCGCCGGCCGAGCTCGAGGCGCTGCTGCTGACCCACCCGCAGATCGCCGACGCCGCGGTCGTGGGCGTGCTCGACGACGAGGGCGAGGAGGTGCCGAAGGCGTTCGTCGTGCGCCAGCCGAACGCGGAGCTGACCGAGGACGAGGTCATCGAGTTCGTCGCCGAGCGCGTCTCGCCGCACAAGAAGGTGCGCCGGGTGCAGTTCATCGACATCGTTCCGAAGTCCGCCGCGGGCAAGATCCTGCGCAAGGATCTGCGCACGCCGACGGCGTAGCCGGTTACCGTCCGGGCCGCAGGATCCGGCCGAGATGCGCCGCGAGCGCCTCGATCGTCGGATCCTGCGCCCGGAACCCGACGTAGCCGTCCGGCCGCACGACCACGGCCGCGGCGGCACCGCCGAACCCGTACGCCTGCGCGGCGCGGCCCGCGTCGTCACGCAGCACCCTGCCGTCGGCCGGCGTCCCGGCGGGTCCCGCCACGAGCACGTACGCCCGCAGCGCGTCGCCGAAACGGTCCGCCGTCCGCTCGGCCAGCTCCCGCTGGGACGCCAGCGCCTGCACCGTCGGCGCCCACAGCAGCACCGTGTGACCGGGGTGGCGCAGCAGCTCGTGCAGCCGGAGCGGCGACGCGACGGCGTCCTGTCGCAGTCCCGTCGCGTCCGGGGCGCGATCACCCGGGGCCGGGCCGCCGCCGTCCGGCACGTCGCCGCCCACGAGCGGGCTGCCGGGGTAGCCGAGCAGCAACTGGGCCTCGCGCGCGATCGCGGTCGCCGCGTCCGTCTCGCCGGCCCCGATGCCCTGCCGGGCGTGCCGCACGGTGCGGCCCACCACCTCCTCCCCGATGGGCCGGCGCTCGGCGTCGTAGCTGTCGAGCAGGCCGTCGGCGGCGCGGCCCTGCACCGCCAGCGCGAGCTTCCAGCCGAGGTTGTAGGCGTCCTGGATGCCGGTGTTCATACCCTGCGCCCCGGTGGGCGGATGGATGTGCGCGGCGTCCCCGGCCAGGAACACCCGGCCCCCACCGTAGTTCCCGGCGAGGCGGTGGCTGATCCGGAACACCGACGACCAGCGCAGGGCACTCGCCCGTGTCGGTTCCGGCGCCAGCCGGTCGAGCACCGCCTGGATGTGACCGAGGGTGGGCCGGCGCCCGCCCTCGAGTCCGTGCGCAACGGTTCCGACGCCGGGCGCGGACGTCGCCAGGTCCGGCGCGACGAACGTCGACAGGCGGTAGCGGCCGTCGCCGGGCAGCGGGATGCACACCATCATGTCCGTCGTCGTGCCGTCGGTCCGCGTCGACGCGCGGATGCCGTAACCGGCCGGCATCGACCAGTCCAGTTCGACGTCGGCGAGCATGTACTCCTCGGGGAACGCGTCGCCGTCGAAGGACACCCCGAGGCTCTTGCGCACGGCGCTGTGCGCGCCGTCGCAGCCGACCAGATAGCGGGCGGCCAGCCGCGTCGTGTCCTCGCCGTCGCGCAGGGCGGCGACCACGCCGTCCGCGGTCCGGTCGAAGCCGGTCAGTTCGACGCCGCGGCGCACGACGGTGCCGTGCTCGGCCAGGGCCTGCGTCAGCACCCGTTCGGTGGCGTACTGGGGCATGCAGACGAATCGGTACGGCACGTGCTCGGGCAGTGCGAGTTCGAGGCGCATCACCTCCTGCCCGTCGACGTACACGAGCTGCCCGTGCATCGGCGCGGACACGTCGAGCGACGGCCGGAGCACGCCCATCGCGTCCCACACCTCGAGCGTGCGCGGCTGGATACCGACCGCCTTGGCGTACTGCGGCGGCTCCGGGAGCCGATCGACGATCACGACGTCGACGCCGCGCCGGCGCAGTTCCAGCGCGGTGGTCAGTCCGACCGGGCCGGCGCCGACCACCAGGACCGAGGTCTCGCTCATCGGGCATACCCTTTCGTCGCGTTCGAGGGAAGTATGTCCGAATCCGCCTCCGGCGCGTGCCCGTTCGCCGCATCCTGCTTCCGTGCCGACGGGACCACGCTCCGGACCCTCTCGCCGCCGGGCAGCGCGCGCCCGACGTCACACGTCGAGGATGTGCGGCAGCCCGGCGCGGTAGCGGTCGGCGTCGATCCGCCGCATCGGCTCGAGCTCGGGCGGCTCGTGCAGGCGGTACCGCGCCGGCGGTGCGGCGGGCGAGTCGGCGGCCTCGAGCAGCGCGGCGACGGCCGCCCGCGCCGATTCGCCGGCCGATTCCATGGTCGCGAGATCGATGTCGGTGCGGACGTAGTCGCCGGCGAGGAAGAGGTTCGGGATCGCGGTGCGCGCGTCCGGACGGTCGGCCCACGAGCCGGCGGTGTTGACGAGCAGGGGAGTGTCGTTCGTGTTGCGGGCCTGCGCGGCGTCCCACCGGACGCCGGGATCGAGGAACCACGAGACGACGTCGTTCTCGTCGAGGACGCCGGTGCCGGTGTCGTCGAGGCACGCCGACATCTGCGCCCACGTCTCCCGGGCGATCTCCTCGGCGGTGCACTCCTTCGCGGTCTTCCCGTGGAGGATGCCGGGGGTGTCCCAGTCGGAGAGGTCCACCGACAGGCAGTCGTGGGCACTGCCGTCGCCGTAGCGGGCGGCGAAGTCCCCGCGCCAGAACTGGCCCTGGCTGATGGAGGTCAGGGCCCACGGCGAGCCGAGGTAGGCGACGTGCCCGTCGGCGATCGGGGTGGGCCGGCGCAGGAAGTACTGGATGCCCACCATCCAGTCCGTCTGCAGGTTCCGCATGGCTCCGAGCCGCGGATCGGCGGCGACGATCCGCGGTGACCACAGCGGCACGGCCCGCTCCACGGGCATCGCCGCGACGTACCAGTCGGCCTCGGCGACGGCGCGGGTGCCGCCGCCGTCCACCAGCCGTACTCCGGTGATCGAGCCCGAGGAGATGTCGAGAGCCTCGGCCGCCCAGCCCATTTCGAATCGAACGCCGAGGGGCGCGCAGGTGCGCGGCCCACGGGTCGATCCAGGCCTCGTTCGTGGGGGCGGCGAGGAGCCGGTCCAGGTGACCGTACTCGGGGACGGTGCCCATCGCGTTCCACACGAACGCCTGGCCCATGATGCCGATGGTGCGGGTGGACGCGACGGTGGGCCGGGCGGCCACCAGTTGCCGGGTCAGCGCCGAGACGAGGATGTTGCGGTAGGCCGGCGACTTGCCGTCGGCCTCGAGCGTCTGCGACCACGTCTGGTGCTCCCACTGGCCGTGGCGGCGTTCGAGGCTGCTGGTCAGGAACATCACCAGCTTGCGGGTGAAGACGGCCAGCTCGTGCGGGGGGATCGCGCCGCCGAGGGAGAAGGCGGCGGCCACGAACTCCTGCAGCGAGGCGGGGTCGAGGACGTCGGGGCGCAGCGGCGCGATCGACGCGGGGGCGGTCAGGTCGGGCCCGCCGGGGATCGCCATCCGGAAGGCGGATCCGGCGACGAGGTTGTCGAACACGCCGTTCGGGTTGCCCTGGAAGGGGATCCGCCGCATCGTGTCGGGGATGTGCCGGTAGAAGCCCGGGAAGAAGCGGAAGCCGTGCTCGCCGGGCAGGTCGGCGCGTCCACCGGACCCGGTGCCCGACGACGGGATGCTGCGGGCCTTGCCGCCGAGGGCGGTCGGTTCGAAGACGGTGACCTCGAAGCCGCGTTCGATCAGTTCGTGGGCGGCCGTCAGGCCCGCTATCCCGCCGCCGAGCACGGCGACGCGCCGGCCCCCCGAGCGCAGCGCGGGCGAGCGCGGTGCGGCGTGAGCGGTCGTGGGCGCGACCGCGACCGCGCCCAGGGCGGTGAGGAAGGTGCGGCGGGAAAGCCGGGTGTCGAACACGAGAATCCCCCGATCCGGACGTCGTTCTGAAAACAACCGTTGTCACATATATCCGATGTGTGCGGCCCGCGGGGCGGATTCGCCGAACGGTGCGGACGTGGCACCGCCGCCCGGGCGTGCCAGGATTGGCCCATGACCAACGGAACACTTGTGTTGCTCCGCCACGGCGAGAGCGAATGGAACGCGATGAACCTCTTCACGGGGTGGGTGGACGTGCACCTGACCGACAAGGGGATCGCCGAGGGCAAGCGTGCCGGCGAGCTGCTCGCGGAGCACGGTCTCCTGCCGGACGTGCTGTACACGTCGCTGCTGCGCCGCGCGATCAGCACCGCCAACTACGCGCTCGACGCCGCGGATCGGCACTGGATCCCGGTCGTGCGTGACTGGCGCCTGAACGAGCGGCACTACGGTGCGCTGCAGGGCAAGAACAAGGCGGAGATCAAGGCGGAGTTCGGCGAGGAGCAGTTCATGCTGTGGCGCCGCAGCTACGACACCCCGCCGCCCCCGATCGAGCCCGGCAGCAAGTACAGCCAGGACAGCGACGTCCGGTACGCGGAGGTCGACGAGGTGCCGCTCACCGAGTGCCTGAAGGACGTCGTCGAGCGCCTGATCCCGTACTGGGAGGAGACCATCTCCCAGGACCTGCGGGCCGGCCGGACCGTTCTGATCACGGCCCACGGCAACTCGTTGCGCGCCCTCGTCAAGCACCTCGACGGGATCTCCGACGAGGAGATCGCCGGGCTGAACATCCCCACCGGCATCCCGCTGCGCTACGACCTCGACGAGAACCTGCGCCCGCTGAACCCGGGCGGCACGTACCTCGATCCCGAGGCGGCCGCGGCCGGTGCCGCCGCCGTCGCCGGCCAGGGCGGACGGTAGTCCCTCCGGGGGCCGCGGGCAGCCGTCCCGCGGCCCCCGGGAAACGGCCGGTGAACACGCGGCAAATGCCGCGAACATGCGGCGTGACGTGCGGCGGAATGCCCCGACCCGCTGTCACCGTCCCGCCGTGCCTACGTACGATTCGAGACGTGACTGTTGTGCAGGCCGTGCTGCTCGCCGGGGCCGCCGTCCTCGGTGCCGTGTTCGCGATCGTGCTGATGCGGCTCCTCCGGGGGCGGGCCACCGACCGCACGGACGCCGACCTGACCATGGCCCAGGTGCTCGACCGCGTCGTCTACGGCGCGGACACGGGCATCGCCGTCGTCGACCGGTTCCACGACGTCATCCTGTTCAACCCGCGCGCCGAGGAACTCGGCCTCGTCCGCAACCGGCTCGTCGAGGACTCGGCCTGGGCGGCCGCCACCCGGGTCCTCGAGACCGGTGAGCCCGCCGAGCTCGACCTCACCGCGAAGAGCCCGCGCGGTCGCGAGCGCGTCGCGGTGCGCTGCGTCGCGCGGCGCCTGCTCGACGACGACGCACGCTTCGTCGCGCTCTACGCCTACGACGACTCCGAGCAGGTCCGGATGGAGGCCACGCGCCGGGACTTCGTCGCCAACGTCAGCCACGAACTCAAGACGCCGGTGGGCGCGATGGCCTTGCTCGCCGAGGCCCTGCTCGAATCCGCCGACGACCCGGAATCCGTGCGGCACTTCGGAACCCGGCTGCAGAGCGAGGCCAACCGGCTCGGCAACATGGTGACCGAACTGATCGCGCTCTCGCGTCTGCAGGGGGCCGAGAAGCTCCCGAACCTCGAGGTGGTCGAGGTCGACGACGTCGTCGAGGAGGCGCTGCGCCGCACCCGCCTGACCGCCGAGAACGCGCAGATCACCGTCACCACCGACGCCCCCAGCGGCTACGAGGTCCTCGGCGATCAGACGCTGCTCGTCACCGCCCTGGCCAATCTCATCGAGAACGCGGTCGCCTACTCGTCCCCGGGCTCGCCGGTCTCGGTCAGCCGGTCCCTGCGCGCGGGCAAGGTGGCGATCGCGGTGACCGACCGCGGCATCGGGATCGAGAAGGAGGACCAGGAGCGCGTCTTCGAACGGTTCTTCCGGGTCGACAAGGCCCGTTCCCGCGCCACCGGCGGCACCGGTCTCGGCCTGGCGATCGTCAAGCACGTCGCCGCCAACCACAACGGGGAGATCCGGTTGTGGAGCCAGCCGGGAACCGGATCGACGTTCACGCTCCTCATCCCCGCCCACTCGGCCGACCCCCGCGAGTCACAGGTCGCCTCCCCTCGCCGCGAGGGCGGGGCGGCGCTGACGGCGGAGCGGTGACGACCACGCCGACATCCACGACGAGAAACGGAAGCGAGCCGGATGCACCAGGTAACGGAAGGTACGGAGGACCAGCAGTGACGCGTGTGCTGATCGTGGAGGACGAGGAATCGCTGGCGGATCCGCTCGCGTTCCTGCTGCGCAAGGAGGGCTTCGACACCACCGTCGTCGGCGACGGACCGTCGGCGCTCGCGGAGTTCGACCGGGCCGGCGCGGACATCGTCCTGCTCGACCTGATGCTGCCCGGCATGAGCGGCACCGACGTGTGCAAGCAGCTGCGCAGCCGGTCCGGCGTGCCGGTGATCATGGTGACCGCTCGCGACAGCGAGATCGACAAGGTCGTCGGCCTCGAGCTGGGAGCGGACGACTACGTCACCAAGCCGTACTCGGCGCGTGAACTCATCGCCCGGATCCGCGCGGTGCTGCGCCGCGGCGGGGAGAGCGACGCCGAGTCCGCACAGGACGACGGGATCCTCGAGGCCGGGCCGGTGCGGATGGACGTGGACCGGCACGTCGTGCACGTGGGCGGGAAACCGGTCACCCTGCCGCTCAAGGAGTTCGACCTGCTCGAGTACCTCCTGCGCAACTCCGGCCGGGTGCTCACGCGCGGCCAGCTCATCGACCGGGTCTGGGGTGCCGACTACGTCGGCGACACCAAGACCCTCGACGTGCACGTCAAGCGGCTGCGTTCGAAGATCGAGGCCGATCCCGCCAAGCCGCAGCACCTGGTCACCGTCCGCGGCCTCGGCTACAAGCTCGAGGGGTAGGGGGCGGGCTCCGGCGTCCGCTCGGCGGCGGCCGTCGTCGCGGGGTGCACGGCGATCAGGCCCAGCCCCTCGCGGCGGCGGCACAGCCGCGCGAGCTCCTCGTAGGCGGCATCGCCGATCAGCTCGCGCAGTTCCGGCGCGTACGACTGCCACACCGGCGAGGCGCCCACGTGGGCGTCCGGCGATCCGGAGCAGTACCAGTCCAGGTCGTGGCCGCCCTCGCCCCAGCCGCGCCGGTCGTATTCGGTGACGACGGTGCGCAGCACCTCGGTGCCGTCGGGGCGCTCGACCCAGTCCTGGGTCCGGCGGATCGGCAGCTGCCAGCACACGTCCGGCTTCACCTCGAGGGGTTCGATGCCACGCCGCAGCGCCATCTTGTGCAGCGAGCAGCCGATGCCACCGGCGAAACCGGGCCGGTTGAGGAAGATGCAGGCACCCTTGTAGCGGCGGGTGCGCAGGGCCGGCTCGTCCTCGAGGTCGTCCTCCTCGAGGTAGCCCTTCTTGCCGAGTCCCTTCTCCATGAACTGCCAGTCCTCGGGAGTGAGATGTCTCACGGCGGCGTCCAGCTTGGCGCGATCGTCGTCGTCCGACAGGAACGCCCCGTGGGAGCAGCACCCGTCGTCCGGGCGGTCGGCGATGATGCCCTGGCACGCGGGCGTGCCGAACACGCAGGTCCAGCGGGAGAGCAGCCACGTCAGGTCGGCGGTGACGACGTGCTCGCTGTTGTCCGGGTCGGTGAACTCGACCCATTCGCGCGGGAAGTCGAGGGGAACTTCGGGGGCCGGGACCTGCTTGTGTGCGGCGCCGGGCATACCTGCTGTCACAGGACCCGACGGTAGACCCAGTACCGTATGTATGTGCGCCTAGGGGTACTCGACGTCGGAAGCAACACCGTCCATCTGCTCGTGGTGGACGCTCATCGCGGTGGCCATCCCACCCCCATGAGTTCGACGAAGGCCACCCTGCGCCTGTCCGAGAACACGGACGACCGCGGCGACATCACCCCGCAGGGCGCCGACCGGCTGGTCGAGACGGTCGCCGACTTCGCGGGCATCGCCCGCACCTCCGGGTGCGAGGAGCTGATGGCCTTCGCGACCTCCGCGGTGCGCGACGCCAACAACTCCGAAGCGGTTCTCCGTCGCGTCCGCGCCGAGACCGGCGTCGCACTCGAGGTGCTCTCCGGCGTGGACGAGGCCCGGCTGACGTTCCTGGCGGTCCGGCGCTGGTACGGCTGGAGCGCGGGACGCATCCTGTGCCTCGACATCGGCGGCGGCTCCCTCGAGCTGACCTTCGGCGGCGACGAGGACCCGGACTGCGCGTTCTCGTTGCAGCTCGGCGCCGGTCGCCTCACCCGGGACTGGCTGAGCGAGGACCCGCCCGGCAAGCGGCGCGTCGCGGTGCTGCGGGACTGGCTCGACGCCGAGCTCGTCCGGCCCGCCCAGGAGCTTCGTGCGGCCGGCGTTCCCGACCTGTGCGTCGGAAGCTCGAAGACCTTCCGCACCCTGGCGCGGCTGACCGGTGCCGCCCCGTCGTCGGCGGGCCCGCGCGTGCGGCGCACCCTGACCGCCGCCGGGCTGCGTCAGCTCATCGCGTTCATCTCCCGCATGACGACCGCGGACCGTGCCGAGCTCGAGGGCGTGAGCTCCGACCGGTCGCAGCAGATCGTCGCCGGTGCGCTGGTCGCGGAGGCCGCCATGCGCGCGCTGGGAGTGGAGACGCTCGACATCTGTCCCTGGGCCCTGCGAGAGGGGCTCATCCTCCGCAAACTCGACACCGAGATGGGGGGCGAATTGATGGTGGTTTCGCAATGACGGACGGTCACAGCACCGACACCGGGCAGATCTCCGTCGCGGAGCTGCTGGCCCGGAACGGCCAGAAGGTGAATTCCCGCGCCGGCGGACGTCGCCGCCGCGGCGTCAGTGGGGGAATCTCGGTCGCGGAACTGACCGGAGAGATTCCCGTCAGCATTCCGGAGCCCGAGCCTCCGGAGACGAAGGCCCCGGAGGCCGAGGCTCCGGAGGCCGAGCCGGCCGCGTCCGCCCCGCCTGCGGCGCCGAAGGCGGCGCCCGTCGTGCCGGCGAAGCTGAAGGCGGAGCCCGTGGTGCCGGCACAGGCGCAGCCCGTCGTACCGGCGAAGGCGGGGCCCGTGGTGCCGGCGACGCCGAAGGTCGAGCCCCTCGCACTCGAGGCGCCGAAGGTCGAGCCGGAGACCCAGGTCCCGCCGTCGCCGCCCCGGACGCGCGAGGAGCCGGCAGCCGCCGAGCGGGTGCAGCCGGTGAAGGTCGAGTCGCCGACCGAGATCATCCGCCCGGCCGTCCTGCCGCGGCGGGCGCGGGCCCACGCCGAGGTGACCGCGAGCGCGCCGACGCGGCCCGCCGACGCCCCCGAGCCGAGGCTGCTGTCCGGGCCCGCGAGCGACCTGCGGGGCAACGGTGACGACACCGCCGACGGCGACACCGAGACGATCGGCGAGCCCGTCGCTGCGGACGAGCCGGACGAGGAGAAGCCGGAGGAGCGGTCCGCGCGGTCACGCCGTCGTCGCGGCACTGCCGCCCCGGCGGAGACCCCGGCCGCGGCGGAGCCGGACGAGGCCCCGTCCGACACCGGTGAGCCGCGCGGCGCGATCGGTCAGTGGGTGCGGCTGATCGGCGAGGGCGTCGTCGCGATCATCGCGGGCGCGCTGCTGTTCAAGGGCTTCGAACAGTTGTGGGACGCGTTGCCGTGGGTGGCGTTCGCGCTCGCACTTCTGGTCATTGTCGGCCTGGTGGCGATGGTGCGCATCCTCCGCCGCACCGACGACATCACGAGCCAGCTCATCGCTCTCGCCGTGGGCGCCTTCGTGACGTTCGGTCCGCTGTTGTTCCTGCTGCCCACCGGCTGATCCGCACGTCGTCATGAGCGTCCTTTCGCGAGAGATCCTGGTCGGGTTGTCGACCGCCTCGGTGTATCCGGAGAACACCGAGGCGGCCTTCCGCTATGCGGCCGAACTCGGCTACGACGGCGTGGAGCTGATGATCTGGGCCGAGTCGGTGAGCCAGGACGTGCGGGCGGTGCAGGCGCTGGTGCGCAAGTACGGCGTACCGGTGCTGGCGGTGCACGTGCCGTGCCTGCTGATCTCGCAACGCGTGTGGGGCTCGGACCCGGCCGCGAAGCTCGAGCGGTCGGTGCGGGCGGCGGAATCGTTCGGTGCCACGTCGGTGGTGGTGCATCCGCCGTTCCGGTGGCAGCGCCGCTACGCGGACGGCTTCGCGGATCAGGTGGCGGACCTCGAGGACCGCAGTCACGTGGTCGTCGCGGTGGAGAACATGTACCCGATGCGCGCCGACGTGTTCTTCGGCGGCCGCGACCGGACCGCCCAGCGCATGCGCAAGCGGGGCGGGCCGGGCCGGGCGGTGTCGGCCTACAGCCCGTCGATCGATCCCACCGACACCGGCTTCGCGCACTACACGCTGGACCTCTCGCACACCGCCACGGCGGGGATGGACGCGGTGGCGCTCGCCGAGCGCATGGGCGGTGGTCTGGCCCATCTGCACCTTGCGGACGGCCACGGTGCTTCGACGGACGAACATCTGCTCCCGGGCGAGGGGGGCCAGCCGTGTGAGCAGGTGTGCCGGCTCCTCGCCGAGAGCGACTTCTCCGGGCACGTCGTCCTGGAGGTCAGCACCCAGGGGGCGCGTACCCGGTCCGCGCGGGCACGGGCGCTGGCCCAGGCGCTGGCCTTCGCGCGCGAGCATCTGCACCGCGCCCCCCGACTGGCGATCACCACCGGGCCCGAGCATCCGCGTTCGACGGCGATCGAGCAGGTTCGCGCGTCAGGCCAGGGCGCCGATCCCGGCGCCGAGAACCACGACGCCTGAGATCGTCACCCCGGCGACGAGGGCGGCGGCGCCGAGCCACACCGAGGCGATCATCGCGCCCGGCCGCCGGGGGTCGGGGCCGAGCACGGACAGGAAGAATCCGGCCGGGATCAGGATCGCCGAGCCGAGCACGGCGAGCGCGCCGGCCGCGGCCCATCCGGGTGAGGCGCCGACCGCGTCGGTGAGCACCGCCACGAGCAATCCCAGGGTGACGAGGACGCCGGCGTGGGCGTGACCGGCCCGGAAGAAGGCCTTCTGCAACTCGTTGGCCGGCACCCGCCCGCCGGTGACGCGCAGCAGGAACGTGCCGCCGAAGGCGATCCCGGCGACGGTGAGCAGGGTGGCGCCGAGGGCGATGACGAGTACGGGATGCACGAGGTCCTCCTCGCAGACAATTGGATAGTTGCAATATCCAATACTGGATAGTTGTACTATCCGATGTCAAGAGGAGGTGGCAATGCGGATCTCGGAACTGGTGGCCCGCACCGGCGTCCCGTTGGCGACCGTGAAGTACTACCTGCGCGAGGGCCTGCTGATGCCGGGCGAGGCGACCAGCGCCACCCAGGCCCGGTACGACGAGCGGCACGTCCGCCGCCTCGCCCTGATCCGTGCGCTCGCCGCCCAGGGGCTGCCGCTGCCGCGCATCCGCGAGATCGTCCGTCTCCTCGACGGCACCGACGAGTCGCTGTTCGTCGCCCTCGGCCGGGCCATTGCCGCGCTGCCGCCCTACCCGCCCGACGACGACGCGCCCGAACCCCGCGACTATCCGCGTGCCCGGCGCGTCCTCGAGCGGCTCGGCCAGCTCTACGACCCGCGGTTCGCGGCCGTCGCGCAGCTCGAGCGAGCCCTGGCCGCCCTCGAATCCGCCGGCCTGGCGATGAGCGACGAGCGCATCGACGTCTACGGACGGCACGTGCTCGGCATCGCCGAGCTCGACCTCGACCTGCTGCCCACCCGGTCCCGGGATGCGACGGTCGAGGCGGCGGTCCTCGGCACGGCCCTGTACGAACCCGTCCTCACCGCGATGCGCCGCCTCGCGCACCAGCACCTTGCCGCCCGCCGCTTCACCGAGTTCTTCCCACCCGGTTCCCCCGACAGCCCCGTCGCCGATTCCCAGGAGCAGCAGTGACCGACGCCGTGCCCGATCCCGAGAACCACCCGTTCCGCGACCTGACGACACTCGACGCCGCCGGCGACGATCGCTGGCTCGCCCACATCGCCCCGGTCTGGACGATCGGCCCCAAGGTGCACGGCGGTTGCATGCTCGCCGTGTGCGCCGCGGCGGCCCGGTCGGCGCTGCAGGCCGCCGGGTCCGATCCGGCCGTGCAGCCCCTCGCGGTGAGTGCCGGGTTCGTCGCCGCCCCCGACCCCGGCGACGTGCAGCTGACCACCACCGTCCGCAAGCTGGGCAAGCAGGTCGGTCTGGTCGACGTGGAGCTGGCCCAGGGCGACCGCATCGCGGTCCGTGCCTCGGTGACGCTCGGGCAGCCCGACGCGGGCGAGCCGCGATACACCGCGCCGCACCCGGTCACCGGGCTGCCGGTGCAGCCGCCCGCCGGCGCGCCCCTCATCGGGCCCGGCCACCCCATGGCGCAGGTGGTGAACCTGTGCGGCGGGGCCGACCTCGTCGTGGACGAGGCCAGCGCCCGCTTCCTCGCGGGAGAGCAGGGCGAACCGGTGGTGCGGATGTGGGCGCGGCCGTGGCCGGGGGACGAGGCCGACGTCGACACCGCCGTGCTGTTCGCGCTGATGGCCGGGGACATCTCGGCCCCGGTCACGATGAACCGCGGCCTGTTCGGCTGGGCTCCGACCGTGCAGCTCACCGCCTACCTGCGGCGACTGCCGGCGCCCGGCTGGCTGCGGATCATGGCCGACAGCACGGTCCTGGGCAACGCCTGGTTCGAGGAGGACCACACCGTCGTCGACGCCACCGGCGCCGTCGTCGTGCAGAGCCGCCAGCTCGCGATGATCCCGCGCTGATCGTCGGGGCGATGCGGGGCACGACAACGGTCGTGGCAGGCTGTTGCCCATGACGAGAATTGCGGTGATCGGTGGCGGCAGGATCGGCGAGGCGCTGGTCTCGGGGCTGCTGCAGAGTGGATTCGCGACCAAGGATCTGGTGGTCGTCGAGAAGTTCCCGGCCCGGACCGAGGAGCTGGCCACCGAGTACTCGATCCGCGTCACCGACTCGATCGCCGACGCGGCCGAAGGCGCCGACGTGCTGGTGATCGCGGTCAAGCCGGGCGACGTGGACGTGGTGCTCGCGGACCTGGGCAAGGCCGACCTGGACAGCGACCGCGAGAAGCTGCTGATGTCGCTGGTGGCCGGCGTGCCCACGTCGCGGTACGAGAACAAGCTGCCCGCCGGATCGCCGGTCGTGCGCGTCATGCCCAACACCCCGATGCTGGTGGGGGAGGGTGCGAGCGTGATCGCCGCCGGCCGGCACGTCAAGCCCGACCATCTGGCGCTGGCGCGCGAGATCCTGGAGTCCGTGGGTACCGTGACGGTGGTTCCCGAGTCCCAGATCGACGCGGTCACCGCCGTGTCCGGTTCCGGCCCGGCGTACTTCTTCCTCGTCGCCGAGGCGATGATCGATGCGGGCGTCGCTCTGGGCCTGACGCGGGCGACCACCACCGAGCTGGTGGTGCAGACGATGACCGGTTCGGCGGCCATGCTCGCCCGGTCGGGGGAGAACGCCGCCGACCTGCGTGCAGCGGTGACATCGCCGGGCGGAACCACCGCGGCGGCGATCCGGGAACTCGAGCGCGGCGGCGTCCGGACGGCGTTCTACGAGGCGCTCGCGGCGGCCCGGGACCGCTCCGCGGCCCTCGGTTCGTCCGGGGATTGAGGAAATTCGTCGCGCGCATCGTCGCACGGGAACCATTGGTCACGCTAAGCTCGATCGAGCACGTGCGTGTCTGTTCCGCCGGAGGGGAAGCCGGCGGCGCGGGACGTGCCGGAGGTGTGTAATGGTATCTGGAAGCAAACCGTCGAAGGGTCAACCCGAGGACGGTCAGTCGGTTCTCTCCGGCACCCAGTTCCTCACCGTCGCCGAGGTGGCGGCGCTGATGCGGGTGTCGAAGATGACCGTGTACAGGCTGGTGCACAGCGGGGAACTGCCCGCCGTGCGAGTGGGGCGTTCGTTCCGGGTGCACGCCAAGGCTGTGCACGACTACCTGGAAACGTCCTACTTCGACGTCGGCTGAGCGGTCGACGACCGCAATCGAACCCGGAGCGGACCTCGGTTTCACCGATCGAAACCCGCCCCGGTAGGATTGCTTGTCGTCGTACCGGCCACCCGGTGTCGTGAGGCGCTGAGCTCGTCACCACGAGGCCCAGCGTCGACAACAGGCGTACGTCACCGGCGTGCGCGCAGGAACGCTAGAGAGAACGTGAGGGAAAACCCAGATGGGTTCTGTGATCAAGAAGCGCCGCAAGCGCATGTCGAAGAAGAAGCACCGCAAGCTGCTCCGCCGCACCCGAGTGCAGCGTCGTAAACTCGGCAAGTAGATCGATCTCCCGATGCCCGTCACCCCGCGGTGGCGGGCATCGAGCGTTTCCGCCGGCTCGTCGGCGGCCGGCGAGCGGAATGTCCGGTTCGGCCGGAATGCGGAGTGTGCGCCCGAGGGGCCGAAGGTCCCGCACAGGGGCCATTCCGGTGATCGGTTACTCCGGTGTAATGCTTTGTTGCGAAAGTCACCGTATCGTGAGAGACCGGAGTGACGGCAGGGGGTATGTGGGTGAGTTCGGAGATCGACGGTATCGACCCGCCGAGGGTGGCCCTGGTGACCGGAGCGAGCCGATTCCTCGGTGGCTACCTGGTCACCCGGCTGGCGCAGCATCCGGCGGTCGAGCGCGTCATCGCGGTCGACACCCAGTCGCCCACCAAGGACATGCTGCGGCGCATGGGCCGCGCCGAGTTCGTGCTCGCCGACATCCGCAACCCCCTCATCGGCAAGGTCATCCGGAATATGGACGTCGACACCGTCGTCCACGCGTCGACCCTCACCAAGGCTCCCAAGTCCGGTAGCCGCGCCGCGATGAAGGACATGAACGTCCTCGGCGCGATGCAGTTGTTCGCCGTGTGCCAGAAGACCCCGTCCGTGCGGCGCGTCGTGCTGCGCTCGTCGTCGGTGGTGTACGGCTCGAGCGCGAAGGACCCCGCGAAATTCACCGAGGAGATGAGCGCGCGCCGGCGGCCGACCGGCGCCTTCGCCCGCGACATGATCGAGGTCGAGGGCTACCTGCGCGGAATGGCGCGCCGACGGCCCGACATCGCCGCGACGATCCTGCGTCTCGCCCCGACGGTGGGCAACCATATGCCCGGCTCGGTATCGCGGTACCTCACCTCGCCGATCGTGCCCACCATCCTCGGTCGCGACGCCCGGTTGCAGTTGCTGCACGAGGAGGACGCCCTCTCGGCGCTCGAACGGGCCACCGTCGCGGGGCCGCCCGGGACCTACAACGTCGCCGGCGACGGCATCGTGATGATGTCGCAGGCCGTGCGGCGGGCCGGCGGACTGACCGTGCCGATGCCCTACGGGTTGTTCCGCACCGTCGGGCAGGCACTGATGGGGCCGGTGATGAAATCGTTCAACAAGGAAGAACTCGACTACTTCCACTTCGGGCGCGGCCTGGACACCACGCGGATGCGCACCGAACTCGGCTTCGAGCCGAGGTGGACCACCAAGCAGGCACTCGACGACTTCGCCCGCAACGTCGGACTGCGGCGGGTCGTCCGGACGGAATGGGTCGATCGAACCGAGTCGGTCCTGCTCTCGGCGCTCGGAGAGCGGATGGAGGCGCGATGACAGAAGTTGCCAAGGTGATCCCGCTCCACGGTGGGACGGGGTCGGCGCGGCGGGCGGCCGCACGTCCGGGTGCCGGTTCCGGTCATCCGTCGACGTACGGCCTCGGCTCGCCGACCCCACCCGAGCGCCCCGAGCTGCCCGTGCAGGAGACGGCGGCCGACGGATTCCTCGACGATCTGCGGCACAAGCTGGTCGGGCAGATCACCGGTACCGCCGAGTTCCTCCGGCGCCGCATCACGGGCGACTACGAGGTGGACGACTTCGGGTTCGATCCGCATTTCACCGACAACGTCCTGCTGCCCGCGCTGCGGCCTCTGTTCGAGAAGTGGTTCCGCGTCGAGGTGCGGGGCATCGAGAACATTCCGGCCGACGGCCGCGCGCTGATCGTCGCCAACCATGCCGGCACGTTGCCGGTGGACGCGCTGATGACCTCCGTCGCGGTGCACGACCTCGCCCACCGTCCGCTGCGGATGCTCGCGGCCGACCTCGCCTTCGGGATGCCGGTCGTCGGCAGCGTCACCCGCAAGGCCGGGCACACCCTCGCGTGCCATCCCGACGCCGAGCGGCTCCTCCGCGAGGATCAAATCGTCGCGGTGTTCCCCGAGGGGTACAAGGGGCTCGGCAAGCCGTTCAGCGAACGCTACAAGCTACAGCGGTTCGGGCGCGGGGGCTTCGTCTCGGCCGCGCTCCAGACCAAGGCACCGATCGTGCCCTGTTCGATCGTGGGCTCGGAGGAGATCTACCCGAAGATCGCCGACCTCACGTCCATCGCCCGGCTTCTCGGCCTTCCGTACTTCCCGATCACCCCGCTCTTCCCGGCTCTCGGTCCGCTGGGCATCGTTCCGCTGCCCTCGAAGTGGTACATCGAGTTCGGCACACCGATCGCCACCGACGTCTACGACGACGCCGCGGTGGAGGATCCGATGGTGCTGTTCGAGGTCACCGACCACGTGCGGGAGACCATCCAGCAGACGCTGTACCGGTTGCTCACCAAGCGGCGCAACGTCTTTCTCGGCTAGGGCACCGGCCCCGCGTCACGCGGCGGGGTCGCGGCGCCGGCCGAGGGCGGCGGCGAGCGCTCCGCCGGCCGCGCCGAGCGCCAGCGCCGTCGGCACCCCGATGCGCGCCGCCTTGCGGGCCGTGCGGAAATCCCGGATCTCCCAGCCCCGGGTCTTCGCCAGCTCCCGCAGGTCGGCGTCCGGGTTGACGGCGACCGGCGTGCCGACGAGCGAGAGCATGGGCACGTCGTTGTGGCTGTCGGAGTACGCCGTGCAGCGCTTGAGGTTCAGGCCCTCGCGGATCGCCAGGGCCCGCACCGCGTGGGCCTTGCCCAGGCCGTGCAGGATGTCCCCGACGAGGCGGCCGGTGAACACGCCGTCCTCCGATTCGGCGACGGTGCCGAGGGCGCCGGTCAGACCGAGCCGCTCGGCGATGACGTTCGCCAGTTCGACCGGGGTGGCCGTCACCAGCCACACCTGCTGCCCGGCGTCGAGGTGCATCTGCGCCAGCGCCCGGGTGCCGGGCCAGATCTTGTCCGCGATGATCTCGTCGTAGATCTCCTCGCCGAGGCGGGCCAGCTCCGCCGTGGACCGGCCGGCGACGAACGACAGCGCCTTCTCGCGGCCGCTGGCGACGTCGTCCGAGTTCTCCTTGCCGGTGACCCGGAACTTGACCTGCTGCCAGGCGAATTCGGCCAGGTCGGACTTGGTGAAGTAGTCGCGGGCGGCGAGTCCGCGCGCGAAATGGATGATCGACGCGCCCTGCACCATCGTGTTGTCGACGTCGAAGAACGCGGCCGCGGTCAGGTCCTGCGGAACGGCGGTGGTCGAGGTGTCGGCGGGCTCGGCCTCGGTGCGGGCCTCCTGCAGCGCGAGAGCGGCGTCGGCGCTCGCCTGGCCGGCGAGGTTCGCGCGGACCTCGGCCTCGCTGGGGCCGAACTTGCTCAGCAGCCGGCGCCGGCCGGGCCGGATCAGACCCGCCAGGGTCTCGCTGACGCGGCCGGCCAGGTTCTCGCCGAATCCCCAGCCGTGTGGCACTGGCCGTTCCGGCACCTGCACCTCCCTGTTGCGCGACGGCCGCGCCGTCGAGTGCTGCCGGCCGGTTCGTCGGCGGCCGGCCGTCGTGTGTGGCAGACCGCCCCAGCCTAGCCCGCGACACGGCCCCCTCCGCGCGTTGCCGCATGTGGCCGGTGGGTGTGACGTTCGTCTCGGCGGGGTATGACGCACAGTTGACCCCATGAGCGAACATCTGCCCGGACCCGCCGCCACATCCGGCACCTGCCACGAGATCACCCTCCTCGTCCGAGCCGGCTGCGGTGCCTGCGCGCCGGCACTGACTCTGCTTGAGCAACTGTGCGACGAGTTCGGAGCCGGGCTGACGTGCATCGACGTCGATCGGGCTGCCTCAACGGATCCCGACCTGCGCGCCGAATTCGGCGATCGTCTGCCGGTGGTGCTGCTCGACGGCCGTGAGCACAGCTACTGGGAGGTCGACGAGCCGCGGTTGCGGGCCGATCTCGCCGGTTGAGCGCCCCTGGGCGGAACCGTCGTGCAGGTGAGAAGCACATTCGGGGCCGTTCGAGCAACTTTGTGCAGGGCTTCACAAGCGGTTACCGTGGTGTGAACGAATCCCCCGGATCACCGTGAGGACCGACGTGTACCCGTCGGCCGGACGAGGAGCCACGAACGTGACAGAGCTGCACCCCCCGCAGGGCGACGCTGCCCGCGGCGGCGTCGCCGAAGTCGGCGGGGGTGCGTCTCCCGGTGTCCCTGTGCGGGACATCCCCCAGGCTACTGTGACGCGTCTCGCGACGTATCTGCGGGTCCTCGGAATGCTCGCCGACGAGGGCACGCTCATCGTCTCGAGCGAGGAACTCGCCACCGCGTCCGGGGTCGGTTCCGCGAAGCTTCGCAAGGATCTGTCCTTTCTCGGGCCCAACGGGGTGCGCGGCGTCGGCTACGACGTGCTGCGCCTGCAGGCCCGCATCGAGAACGCACTCGGCCTCGACCGGGGGCACCGCGTGGTGCTCGTCGGCGTCGGCAATCTCGGCCGTGCCCTGGCCGGGTACGCCGGCTTCGACCGCCGAGGGTTCACGATGGCCGGACTGTTCGACGCCGACCCGGCGCGGGTGGGGACGCGGGTGGGGAACCTGACCATCCGCCACGTCGACGGGCTCGAAGCGGCCGCCCGCGAACTCGGTGCCACGATCGGCGTCATCGCCACCCCGGACGCCGCCGCCCAGGGTGTGTGCGACCTGCTGGTGCGCTCCGGTGTCCGGTCCGTGCTGAGCTTCGCCTCGGCGCCCCTCGCGGTGCCCGACCATGTCGAGGTCCGGCGGGTCGACCTGTCCGTGGAAATGCAGGTCCTCTCGTTCCACAGCGCCCGCAACGACGCACTCGCCCAGGTGGCGGGTGGCAGTCACGCGGGCCTGACCGACACCCGGCGCGCCGCGTCGGGGCTCACCGCGCCGAGCGCGAACGGGCACACCGCATCAGGAACGCCGAGCCCAGTGGCCTCGGCAGCGACAAGAAACGGATCGGTGATTGCGCCGTGAGTGTTCTCCTCGTCGGGGTCTCGCACAGGACCGCGCCCGTCTCGGTCCTCGAGAAGGTCGCCGTCACCGACACCGATCGACCCAAGCTGACCGACAAGATGATGGCCTCCGACCACATCTCGGAGGCGATGATCGTCTCCACCTGCAACCGGGTGGAGATCTACGCGGTGGTCGACGCGTTCCACGGTGCGCTGGCCGACGTCAGCGAGCTCATGGCCGAGCACTCGGGCCTGACCCTCGTCGACCTGCACAAGCATGCGTACGTGCGCTACAGCGAGGCGGCCGCCGAGCATCTGTTCGCCGTGGCCAGCGGGCTGGACTCCATGGTGGTCGGCGAGCAGCAGATCCTCGGCCAGATCCGTACCGCCTACGCGAGCGCCGACGCCCAGCAGGCCGCCGGCCGGGCCCTGCACGAGCTGGCCCAGCAGGCGCTGCGCGTGGGCAAGCGGGTGCACACCGAGACCGGCATCGACGCGGCGGGTGCCTCCGTCGTGTCGGTGGCGCTGGACAAGGCCGCGACATCGCTCGACGGTCTCGCCGGCCGCACCGCCGCCGTGATCGGCGCGGGCGCGATGGGCGGGCTCGCCGTCGCGCACCTCACCCGCGCCGGAATCGGGCGCATCGTGGTGGTCAACCGGACCCGCGAGCGCGCCGAGCGGCTCGCCGAGACCGCACGCGGCAACGGCGTCGAGGCCGACGTCATGCCGTTCGAGCGGCTCGCCGCCGCGTTGTCGCAGGCCGATGTGGCCGTCACCTGCACGGGGGCCGTCGGTACGGTCGTCACCCTCGCCGACGCGCACCGGGCCCTCGCCCAGCCCGAGCGCAGCACCCGCCCGCTGGTGATCTGCGATCTCGGCCTGCCGCGCGACGTGGAGCCTGCCGTCTCGGGTCTGCCCGGCGTCACCGTCTTCGACATGGAGTCGCTGCAACGCGATCCCGCGGCCGGGGCCGCCGCCTCCGACACCGAGGCCGCCCGCTCGATCGTCGCCGGCGAACTCGCCGACTACCTCGCGTCCCAGCGCCTCGCCGAGGTCACCCCCACCGTCACCGCCCTGCGCCAGCGTGCCGCCGAGGTCGTCGAGGGCGAGCTGCTGCGGCTCGAGTCCCGGTTGCCGGGGCTCGACGACGGTCAGCGCGGGGAGGTCGCCCGCACGGTGCGCCGCGTCGTGGACAAGCTGCTGCACGCGCCGACGGTGCGCGTCAAGCAACTGGCGTCCACCCCCGGCGGCGACCAGTACGCCGAGGCGCTGCGCGAGCTGTTCGAACTGCGTCCGGGTGCCGCCGAGGCCGTCGCCACCCCGGTGGCGAAGGAGCTCGGCGCGCTGCCCGACGTGACCGGCGCGACCGATCTCTCGGCCGCGCTGGATCCGGCCGTCACCACGGAGCTGCAGGCTCCCCGGAAGCAGTTTCCCGGGCCGCTGGGGGCTCCCCGAGAGGAAAGGCAGGCATGAGCGCCGAGGTCGCATCGGACACCCGGATCGAAGCCGGGACCGGCAGCCGCACGCTGCGGATCGGAACGCGCGGCAGCCTGCTGGCGACCACGCAGGCGGGCACCGTCCGGGACGCGCTGATCGCCGCCGGCCATCCCGCCGAGCTGGTCGTCATCACCACCAAGGGCGACGTGACCGCCGGTCCGGTCGAGCGGATCGGCGTCGGCGTCTTCACCGCCGAGCTGCGCGAGGCGCTGCTCGCCGGCGACGTCGACCTGGCCGTGCACTCGTACAAGGATCTGCCGACCGCGCAGGATCCGCGTCTGGTGATCGCGGCCGTGCCGCCGCGTGAGGATCCGCGTGACGCGCTCGTCGCCCGCGACGGCCTGGTGCTCGGCGAACTGCCGCCCGGCTCCCGCGTGGGCACCTCCGCGCCGCGGCGGCGTGCCCAGCTCGCCGCCATGGGCCTGGGCCTCGACATCCAGCCGCTGCGCGGGAACATCGACACCCGGCTCGGGAAGGTCGCGTCCGGCGAACTGGACGCCATCGTCATCGCCCGGGCGGGGCTCTCGCGCATCGGCCGCCTCGACCGGATCACCGAGTCGCTCGAGCCGGTGCAGATGCTGCCGGCGCCCTCCCAGGGGGCCCTCGCGGTCGAATGCCGCGCCGGGGACACCGCACTGATCGAGATCCTCGCCGGCCTCGACGACCGCGCCAGCCGCGTCGCGGTCGTCGCCGAACGGGCCCTGCTCGCCGAGCTCGAGGCCGGCTGCACCGCCCCGGTCGGGGCCGTTGCCGAGGTCGTCGAATCCCTCGACGACGACGGCCGCGTGATCGAGGAACTGTCCGTGCGCGGCTGCGCCGCCGCCCTGGACGGCTCGGACGTGCTGCGCGCGAGCGCCGTCGGCGATCCCGACCGCGCGGAGGAGCTGGGCCGGGCGGTGGCCCGCGAGTTGCTCGATCTCGGTGCGCGCGAGCTGATGACCAGCCGTGCGGACGACGCGCCGGAACAGGGCACCGCAGATGTTTGACGCCCTCCGTCCACACCCCAGGTTTCCCCTTACCGCAGATTTGACCGCACTGGAGAATGACCGATGAGCCGAGTCCGTAAGCACAATCCCGGACGGATCCTGTTCGTGGGAGCTGGGCCGGGCGACCCGGCTCTGCTGACCGTGCGAGCCCGCGACGTGCTCGCGGGCGCGACGATCGCCTTCACCGACCCCGACGTCGACAAGGGGGTGGTCGCGCTCGTCGGTACCACCGCCGGCCGGGACCCGGAGACCGGGGAGCCCGTCGCCGAGGTGCGTCCCGCGCTGGGCGAGCCCACCGAGGTCGCCAAGACCCTCGTCGCGGAGGCGAAGAACGGCCACGACGTCGTGCGCCTCGTCGCCGGTGATCCGCTGACCACCGACTCGGTGATCGCCGAGGTCAACGCCGTCGCCCGCACCCAGGTGGTGTTCGAGGTCCTGCCGGGCCTGACCCCCGGCTCGGCCGTGCCGAGCTACGCGGGCATGGCCCTGGGCTCGTGCCACACCGAGGTCGACGTGCGCGGCGAGGTGGACTGGGCGGCGCTCGCCGCCGCGCCCGGCCCGCTGGTGCTGCACGCCACGTCCGGTCACCTCGCGGAGACCGCCAGCGCCCTCGTCGAGCACGGGCTGGCGCCGCAGACCCCCGCGGCGATCACCGTCCGGGGCACGACCCGTCAACAGCGCACCGTCGAGGCCACCCTCGCCACGCTCAACGATGCCGGCTCCGAGTTGGTGGGGCCGCTCATCGTCACCGTCGGCAAGATCGTCTCGCAGCGCGGCAAGCTCTCGTGGTGGGAGTCCCGCGCGCTGTACGGCTGGACGGTGCTGGTGCCGCGCACCAAGGAGCAGGCCGGGGAGATGAGCGAGCGGCTCGTCGCGCACGGCGCCATCCCGATCGAGGTGCCGACCATCGCCGTCGAGCCGCCCCGCAGCCCGGCCCAGATGGAGAGGGCCGTCAAGGGTCTCGTGGACGGCCGCTACCAGTGGGTGGTGTTCACCTCCACCAACGCGGTGCGCGCGGTGTGGGAGAAGTTCGAGGCGTTCGGCCTCGATGCCCGCGCCTTCTCGGGCGTGAAGATCGCGTGTGTCGGGCAGGCGACGGCGGACAAGGTGCGCTCGTTCGGGATCACCCCCGAGCTGGTGCCCTCCGGTGAGCAGTCCAGCGAGGGCCTGCTGGCCGAGTTCGCCCCGTACGACGACGTTTTCGACCCGGTCAACCGGGTGCTGCTGCCGCGCGCCGACATCGCCACCGAGACCCTCGCCGAGGGCCTGCGCGAGCGGGGCTGGGAGATCGACGACGTGACGGCCTACCGCACGGTGCGGGCAGCGCCGCCGCCGGCCGAGACCCGCGAGATGATCAAGACCGGTGGGTTCGACGCGGTGTGCTTCACCTCGTCCTCGACGGTCCGCAACCTCGTGGGTATCGCCGGTAAGCCGCACGCGCGCACCATCGTCGCGTGCATCGGGCCGAAGACCGCGGAGACCGCGATCGAGTTCGGCCTGCGGGTGGACGTGCAGCCGGAGACCGCCCAGATCGGTCCCCTGGTGGAGGCGCTCGCCGAGCACGCCGCCCGGCTGCGGGCCGAGGGCGCGCTGCCGCCGCCCCGCAAGAAGTCCCGCGCCCGCCGCTGACCCACCGTGCGCGGTTCCGGTGGCTGCCGCTACCGAAACCGCGCACGGCTTGCATGGAAGGTGAGTCCGCCGATGTATCCCGATGTCCGTCCCCGCAGGCTGCGCACCACCCCGGCCATGCGCCGGCTGGTCGCCGAAACCTCCCTCGAGCCGCGGCATCTGGTGCTGCCGATGTTCGTCGCCGACGGGCTCGACGCGCCGCGCGAGATTCCCTCGATGCCCGGCGTGTACCAGCACACCCCCGACTCGCTGCCGGCCGCGGCGACCTCCGCGGTCGAGGCCGGTGTCGGCGGGCTGATGCTCTTCGGCGTGCCGCGGGCCGAGGACAAGGACGCCCGCGGATCCGGCGGCACCGACCCGGAGGGCGTGCTCAACCGCGCGCTGCGCGACCTGCGCGCCGAACTCGGCGACGCGACGGTCCTGATGGCCGACACGTGCCTCGACGAGTTCACCGACCACGGTCACTGTGGCGTCCTGGGCGCTTCGGGTGAGGTGGACAACGACGCGACGCTCGAGCGGTACGCGGAGATGGCCGTCGCGCAGGCCGAGGCGGGCGCGCACCTGCTCGGGCCGAGCGGGATGATGGACGGCCAGGTCGCGTCGATCCGGGCGGCGCTCGACGCCGCGGGGCATCAGGACGTGGGGCAGATCGCGTACTCCGCGAAGTACGCGTCGGCGTTCTACGGGCCGTTCCGCGACGCGGTGGGTTCCTCGCTCGAGGGCGATCGGCGCACCTACCAGCAGGATCCGGCGAACCGTCGGGAGGCGCTGCGCGAAGTCGATCTCGATCTCGCCGAGGGCGCCGACCTGGTGATGGTCAAGCCCGCGATGTCGTACCTCGACGTGCTGCGCGAGGTCGCGGACCGCTCGGACGTGCCCGTCGCGGCGTATCAGATCTCCGGCGAGTACGCGATGATCACCGCCGCCGCGCAGAACGGCTGGATCGACCGGGACGCGGCAATTCTGGAGTCGCTGACGAGTATCCGCCGCGCCGGCGCCGACATCGTGCTCACCTACTGGGCGGCCGAGGTCGCGGGCCGGCTCACGTGAGCACGCCCGAACCGTCGCAGTGGCCCGGGCCGCCGGCCACGCCGCCCGGGACGGCGCCGGGGGAGCGGCGCCCCACCCCCGTGGACGTGGAGACCGCGTTCCAGCTGTGGTGTGCGGTCGCGGTCCTGGGCCTGGTGTACCTCGGTGCGAGCGTGGCGCTGATGTGGGAGCGCAGGGACGAGTTCGTCGACCAGATGACGGCCGAGCTGGCCCGGCAGACGCCCCCGGTGGAGATGCCCCGGGAATCGGTGGAGTCGTTGCTGCCGTTGGGTTTCGGGATCACCGCCGTCCTGGGCCTGGCCTTCACCGGCCTGTTCCTGCTGGTGGTCTTCGCGATGCGCCGCGGCCGGAACTGGGCGCGCATGCTGCTCACGATGATCGGCGTCTTCCTGACCTTCACGGCGCTCCCCACGGTGTTCGGCGTCGGTGCGCTGGGCGGTGGGGCCGGACTCGTGATCGGCCTCGTGAGCATCCTGCAGGGTGTGTGCTCGGTCGGGGCGATCGTGCTCATGCACCGCCGCGAGCCGAACCTGTACTTCCTTCGGTTGCCCCCGAGCTGACCCCCCGGGCGCGCGGAGTACGGTGTCTGACGACCCACGGCCCGCGCGGTCGTTCCCGACGAGCGAAGAGGACTTTCATGCAGGTGGAGCCCCGGCCCTACGGTCGTCGTCGTGAGCTGGTTCTGATCGGCCTCATCGCCGTCCTGGGTGTGGTGACCCTGGTGCTGGTCGTCGTTCCGGGCATGCTCAGCGCCTGATCGCGACGTGAGCGAGCCGGCCGAGCCCCGATTCCACGAGCCCGGTGCGCATTGGCGCACCGTGGCGCTCGGCCCGGTGCTCTGCGTCGTCGTGCTCGCGGTGGAGCTGCTGACCGGGCCGGTGGTCCACTGGGTCTCCCTGCCGGTGATCGCTCTCGTCCTCAGCGGTTTCGCGTACGTGACGGTCGTCGCGGCCCGGCGGCACGTGAGCGTGGAGCTGACCGCGGCGACGCTGCGCCTCGGCACCGAGGAGCTGCCGCTCGAGGAGATCGACGCGGTGCTGCCGCCGGCCGATCCCCGGGCCCGCGAACCCGAGCGCTGGGAGACGGCCCGGCCGCTGGGGGAGCTGTCGAACGTGCCGCGGGGTCGCACGGCCGTCGGCCTGCGGTTGCGCGGCGGCGCCCTGGTGCGGGCCTGGGCCAGGGACCACGAGCGGCTGCGGTCCGAACTCGGGACGGTGCTGGCCGAGCGCGCCGATCCACCCTTGCTTTAATACCCCCTAGGGGTACGATGCGGGTATGGCCGGATACACCCCGCACCAGGAGGACCTGCTCAAGCGCCTGCGCCGGATCGAGGGACAGGTTGCGGGCATTGCCCGGATGATCGAGGACGACCGCTACTGCATCGACGTCCTGACCCAGGTTTCCGCCGTCACCAAGGCCCTGCAGACGGTCTCGCTCAAGCTGCTGGACGCGCACCTGGCCGGCTGCGTCGTCGACGCCGCCCGGCAGGGCGGACCGGAGGCCGACGCGAAGATCCAGGAGGCCTCGGACGCGATCGCCCGCCTCGTTCTCAAACCCTGATCGCCCGAGGAGCCCGATCGGCATGCGGATCGCCCACGGACTGTGCGCTGCGGGACTGGCGTGCGTCCTGACGGCGTGTGCGCCGGAGGAGCCCGCGCGGACGGTGCTCTCGGGTACGCCGAGCGCGGTCCCCGAGTCGCCGGCCGCGCCGCGGGTCACCGTCACCACCCTCGTCGACGGTCTCGACCATCCGTGGGACGTGGTGCAGGCCCCCGACGGGACGCTGCTGACCGGGGAACGGTCGGGCCGGTTCGTCGTCCGGCGGCCCGACGGGCGCGTCGAGGAACTGCGCGCCGACCTGCCGGACCTGTACGCGGTGGGGGAGACCGGGCTCATGGGCGTGGCGCTCGGCCACGACTTCGAGTCCAGCCGCACCGTCTACGCGTGCCAGGGGCACCGCGACCCCGACGACGTCCGCGTCTACGCCTGGACCGTCGATCCCGGCTGGACCACGATGACGCGGCAGCGCACCGTCGTCGAGGGCCTGCCCGTCGCCCGCGGCGGGCGCCACGGCGGCTGCCGGATCCTCGCGCACCCCGACGGCACCCTGTACATCGGCACGGGCGACGCCACCCGCCCGACGGCGCCGCAGGATCCGGCCGGCCTCGGCGGCAAGGTGCTGCACCTGAACCCCGACGGGTCGCCGGCGCCCGGCAACCCGGATCCGGGCAGCGTCGTGTTCACCCTCGGCCACCGCAACGTGCAGGGGCTGGCGCTGCAGCCCGGCACCGGCCGGCTCTACTCGGTGGAGCAGGGCAGCAGCCGCGACGACGAGGTCAACCTGCTCGTGCCGGGCGGCAACTACGGCTGGCGTCCCGACCGCGAACCCGGCACGTACGACGAATCGGTGCCGATGACCGATCCCGAGCGCGTGCCCGGCGCGATCCCGGCGGTGTGGAGTTCCGGCTCGCCCACCATCGCCACCCCGGGGCTGGCGTTCGCGGCCGGGCCGGCGTGGGGCCCGTGGTCCGGTGCGCTCGTCGTCAGCAGCCAGCAGGACGAGAAGCTCCTGCTGCTGCGCCTGTCCGGTGACGGCCGCAGCGTCACCGAGTCGGCGACGCTGCTCGAGGGGGAGTACGGCCGCCTGCGGTCGCTCACCTCGCTGCCCGACGGCTCGCTCCTCGTCACCACCGACAACGGCTCCGGCGACAAGATTCTGCAGGTCGCCCCCGTCTAGCGTGCCCCTGGGTCGACGCGCCGCGCGCCCGCGCCGTCCTCGCCCAGCCGATCGCCCGGATTGAACAGTGTGCACGCCTGCAGCGACAGGCAGCCGCAGCCGATGCACCCCGCCAGTTCGCGCTGCATCCGGTCGATCGCCTGCTTGCGTTCCTCGAGGCGCTCGTGCCATGCCCGCGAGATGCGCATCCAGTCCCGTCGGGTCGGGGGCCTGTCGGCCGGCAGCGCCGAGAACACCTCGGCCACCTCGGCGAGCGGAATGCCGAACCGGGTCGCCAACTGGATGATCGAGATGCGCCGGATCGTGTGCCGGGGGAAGCGGCGCGTGCCGCCTGCGGTGCGGTGGGCCGTCACAAGTCCCAGCGACTCGTAGTAGCGAATCGCAGACACGGCGGCGCCCGTGCGCCGGGAGACCTCACCGATCGCCAGCAGTTCTTCGCTCGTGCGGCTCATCACGACTCCGTTCCCCGCGCTTGATCTCAAGTGCACTCGAGACTCTACAGTCACCGGCATGCACGGATCCACGACTCGCGCCGGCTCCTGGTCGGAACTTCTCGGCCGCGAATACCTCGGTACAGCATCGGTTCTCGCCGGCGGAGTTGCCCTCTACGCCACCAACGTGTACCTCACCACGAGCCTGCTGCCGACCGCGGTCGAGGAGATCGGCGGCCACGCCTACTACGCGTGGACGGCGACGGTGTTCCTCATCGCGTCGGTGATCTCCTCGACGGCCGTGGCCCGCCTCCTCGCCGCCCGCGGACCCCGGGGCGCCTACCTCGTGGCGCTCGGGACCTTCGCGGCCGGCACCCTCGTGTGTGCGCTCGCCCCGTCCATGGAGACGCTGCTGGCGGGCCGGGCGGTCCAGGGACTCGGCGGCGGCCTGCTCGCCGGGCTCGGCTACGCCGTTCTGAACAGTGCACTGCCCGAACGCCTCTGGAGCCGCGGCGCGGCGCTCGTATCGGCGATGTGGGGCGTGGGGACCTTTGCGGGACCCGCCGTCGGCGGCGTGTTCGCCCAGTTCCACGCCTGGCGATGGGCGTTCGGCGCGCTAGTGGTCTGCACGCTCGCGGTCGCCGCCGCGGTGCCCTTCACCCTGCCGGCGCACGCCCGCGGATCGCGGGATGCCGGCAGGATTCCGCTCGGTTCGCTCGCCCTGCTCACCGCCGCGGCCCTGGCGGTCAGCGTGGCCGCCGTCGTGACCGGCAGTGCGCCCACGATCACCCTCATCGCGGTCGCGTCCGCTGCCGTGGTCGCGTTCGTCGCCGTCGACCGCCGCAGCCCGCACGGCATCCTGCCCGCGGCGACGTTCACCACCGCCCGGCTGCGCTGGGTGTACCTGACGATCGCAGTGCTGGCGGTCGCCTCGACCGCCGAGACGTTCGTCCCGTTGTTCGGGCAGCGCCTCGCCGGCCTCGCGCCGCTGGCCGCCGGCTTCCTCGGCGCCGCGCTCGCGGTGGGGTGGACGCTCGGCGAGATCCCGAGCGCCTCGGCGTCCGCGCCACGGACCGTGCACCGCATCGTGGTGAGCGCTCCGGTGCTCGTCGGCCTCGGTCTCGCGCTCATGGCGACCGTCGTGCGTGACGAGGCCGGACCGGCTGCGGTCGCGGCGTGGGTCACGGGACTGGTCGTCGCGGGCGCGGGCATCGGCATCGCGTGGCCGCACCTCGCGGTCGGCGCGATGAACGCCGTCGCCGACCCGCGCGAAAGCGGCAGGGCGTCCGCCGCGATCAACACCGTCCAGTTGATCGCGAACGCGTTCGGCGCAGCACTGGCCGGGGTCCTCGTCAACGCGGGACAACCGTCCGACGTGCGCTCGGCGCGGCTCCTGCTGTTCGGGTTCGCGGCCGTGGCGGTGCTCGGCGTGCTCGTCGCGCGCCGCGCGGTTCCGGCCCGCGCGCACCGGCTCCGGTCGGTCCCGGCGGACTCCTCCGCAGCGGAACCCGAACGAATCTGACGCCGCCGCGCGTGTCGTCGCCGTCCGGCGCATCGCCTTCCGTAACATCGCCGGGATCCGGCGAGGAGGAGATGCGCGTGCGAATCCCGGGGAGGTGCGCGGCGGCGATCGCAGCGGGCGTGCTCGCGGCAGGGGCGCCGAGCGCCCACGCGGCGCCACCCGAGGCGGGCGCGCTGCCGGCGCTGACCGTGACGCCACTGATGGAGGGGCTGAGCAAGCCCTGGGACGTCGTCGCCGCGCCGGACGGGACGATCCTCACCGGAGAACGCAGGGGCCGCTTCGTGGCCCGTGGCCCGGACGGTGACGTCCGCGACGTGCGCGCCGACCTGTCCGACCTGTACGCCGAGGGCGAGACCGGTCTGATGGGACTGGCGCTGGCGCCCGATTTCGGGACGAGCCGGACCCTCTACAGCTGCCAGGGTCATCGCGGCCCGGACGGCACCGACATCCGCGTGCAGTCGTGGACGGTCGATGCCGGATGGACGGAATTGACCCGTGGTGCCACCGTGCTCGCCGGCATTCCGGCCGGGCAGGGCGGCCGTCACGGCGGCTGCCGGCTGCTCGCCCACCCCGACGGATCGCTGTACGTCGGCACGGGCGACACCGCCGACCCCCAGGTTCCTCAGGACCGGAACAGCCTGGGCGGCAAGGTGCTCCACATCGATCCCGACGGCACTCCCGCGGCGGGCACCCCCGATCCGAACAGCCCGGTGTTCACTCTCGGCCACCGCAACGTGCAGGGACTGGCGCAGCGTCCCGGCACCGGCGAACTCTATGCGGTCGAGCAGGGCACCGGCCGCGACGACGAGGTGAATCTGCTGCTGCCGGGTGGCAACTACGGCTACCGGCCCGACCGCTTCCCGTTCGTCTACGACGAGTCGGTGCCCATGACCGACCCGGCCCGCGTTCCGGGGGCGATCGGGGCCGTGTGGAGTTCCGGCGCCCCCACCCTCGCGACTCCCGGCGGCACGTTCGTCGCCGGTGCCGGCTGGAACGGGTGGGACGGCGCACTGGTGATCACGAGCCAACAGCAGGAGAAGCTGCTGTTCCTCGAACTCACCGCCGACGGCCGCGCGGTGGACGAGACCGCGACCGCGCTCGAGGGCCGATTCGGCCGGCTGCGGTCGGTGACCGCGCGGCCCGACGGGGCACTGCTCGTCACGACGGACAACGGAAGCGGCGACCGCGTCCTGCTGGTGGAACCTGCCGCCGACTGAGAGGGCGAGACGATGTGCTCACCGACGGTGCTCGACCGGGTGTATCGCGAGATCCAGGACAGCCGAAGCCGATTCGGCCGCCGGTCCTTCCTCGCCGCAGTGGGCGTGACCGCCGCGGGCCTCGCCGCGACGCCCGCCGCACGGGCCGGCGGGAACACCACCCCCGTGCGGGCCGACGCGGTGATCGACCTGACCCACACGCTGACCCCGCAGTTCCCGGTCTGGCCCGGCAACGAGCAGTTCACGATGCGTCCCGTCGCAACGCTCGACACCGGGCGGTTCGCCGTCAACGAGATGTCGCTGTGGGAGCACACCGGCACCCATCTCGATGCCCCGGCCCACATCGTGCGCGGCGGCGCCACCGTCGAGGCGCTGCCGGTGCGCGACTTCGTGGCCCCGCTCGCCGTCGTCGACATCGCCGGCAAGGCCGCGCAGGACGACGACTCCGTGGTCACCGTCGCCGACGTGGCGGCCTGGGAACAGCAGCACGGCCCGATCCCGCCGGGCGCGTTCGTCGCGATGCACTCGGGCTGGGAGGCCCGCCTCGCCGACCCCGCCCGCTTCGTCAACGCCGACGCGCTGCGCATCCCGCACGCGCCGGGATTCGACCGCGACGCCGTGCGGATGCTCGTGCACGAACGGAACGTCGTGGGGCTCGGCGTCGACACCCTCAGCCTCGACCGGGCGAGCAGCAGCGACTTCGGCGCCCACGTGGAGCTGCTCGGCGCGGGCCGCTACGGCATCGAGGCGATGGCGAACCTCGCGGCCGTGCCGCCGCGCGGCGCGACCGTCGTCGTCGGCGCGCCCAAGCACGTCGGCGGCACCGGCGGACCGTGCCGGGTGCTGGCACTGGTCTGATCCGCGCACCCGGCCCGGCGGGTCAGCCGAGGCGACCGGCGTCCGTGCCCGGACCGTCGAGCATCGCCGACCCCAGCAGGTGCTCCGGCACGCCGAGGCCCTCGACGAGCGTCGTCACGTGCGGGCGCAGGGTCCGGCAGCGTTCGTTGATGCCGCGTGACACGGCCTTCGCCCGCTCCACCGACAGCTGCCGGTGCTCCATGTACCAGGCCTTGTCCTCGTCGATGACACTCAGCGCGTACAGGTCGCACAGGTCCGACAGCAGCTCGCGGCCCGCCTCGTCGGGACACGAGTCGATGCCCGCGACGAACGCCTCGAGCACGACCCGGTCGATGTGGGCCTGCGCGGCGTGCAGCACGTGGTCCTGCACGAAGTTGAACGCGTCGAACATGTTCTCCTCGCGCTTCGACGCGGCCTGCAGCCGCCGCGCCGCCGTCGAGAGCAGGTACTGCTCCCGGGACTCGAACATCGCCATCTGCGTGCCCCGGTCGAAGAGGCTGCCGTCCTCCTCGTTGTCCTTCCGGGTGTCGACGAGGGTCTGGAGGATCTGCTGCGCGGCGGTGCGCTTCTTGACGATGTCCGACACCGTGACGGCGGCGAACTTCATCCACTCCACCGGGCTCATCCCGCGGACCTCGTCCGCGTAGGCGGTGAGCAGTTCCTTGGCGACGAGCTGGGTCAGCACGTGGTTGTCGCCCTCGAAGGTGGTGAACACGTCGGTGTCCGCCTTCAACGCCGTCAGCCGGTTCTCGGCCATGTATCCGGCGCCGCCGCAGGCCTCGCGGCACTCCTGGATGGCGCGCGTCGCGTGGGCGGTGTTGGCGACCTTCAGTCCGGCGGCGCGGCTCTCGAGCTCACGCTGCTCCTGGGGGTCGACGTCGTCGACGGGCGTGGTCTGGATCCGGTCCATGGTCGAGACCAGCTCGTTCTGCGCGAAGGTCAGCGCGTACGACCTCGCGATGAGCGGCAGCAGGCGGCGCTGATGCACCAGGTAGTCCATCAGCAGCACCTCGTTCTCGTCGCCCGGGGCGCTGAATTGGCGGCGCTGCAACGCGTACCGCGTCGCGATCGACAGCGCGACGCGGGCCGCGGCACCCGCCGAGCCGCCGACGGTGACCCGGCCCCGCACGAGCGTGCCCACCATGGTGAAGAAGCGGCGGTTCGGGTTCTCGATCGCCGAGACGTAGGTCCCGTCGGGCTCGACGTCGGCGTACCGGTTGAGCAGGTTCTCCCGCGGGATCCGCACGTGGTCGAACATGATCCGCCCGTTGTCCACGCCCGGCAGGCCGCCCTTGTGGCCGCAGTCGGAGGTGGTGACGCCGGGCAGGTCGTCGCCGTTCTCGTCGCGGATCGGCACGACGAAGCAGTGCACGCCCTGGGACTTGCCCCCGGTGATCAGTTGCGCGAACACCGCGGCGACCGTCGCGTGCTGCGCCGCGCCGCCGATGTAGTCCTTGCGTGAGGACGGGGTGGGGGAGTGGATCACGAACTCCTCGGTGCCCGGGTCGTACGACGCCGTCGTCTCGAGCGACTGGACGTCGGAGCCGTGACCGGTCTCGGTCATCGCGAAGCAGCCGAGCAGATCGAGGTCGATGAGCGGGCCGAGGTAGCGCTCGTGGTGACGGGTCGTGCCGAGATTCTCGATCGCGCCGCCGAACAGGCCCCACTGCACCCCGGCCTTGACCATCAGCGACAGGTCCGACATGGCGAGCATCTCGATCGACGCCACCGCACCACCGGCGTCGCCGCCCCCGCCCACCGCCTTGGAGAAGCCCGCCCGGGCATAGCCGGATTCGGCGAGCATCCGCATCTGCTTCAGCGTGATCGCCCGGGCCGCGTCCAGGTCCGGCGTGTAGTGCGGGGCGAACTCGGGCCGGTCCAGATCCGCGCGGGCCCGCTCGCGCGCCTGCCGCCACGCGCCGTCCAGGGTGATGCGGATGTGCTCAGCTGTGGTCGTCATGGACTCGACACTAGGACGATTCGGGCCCCTCGTGTGGGTATGTGAGAACGCCGGTATCGGCTGCAGGATGCGCCCAGTCCGTCGGGACGTCCGCGCCGCCTTCCGGACTGACCCGTGTCCCGACGCGGGCCAGCAGGGGGGTCGGAGCGATCGGTCCCGCGAAGAGGGCCTGGCCCAGCCCGAACGTCGTGGCGCGGTGCAGCATCGCCGGCGGGACGTGCGAGAACAGGTGTGCGAGCTCCTCGATGTCGGTGCTGCCGTTCATGCGCATCAGCAACAGGTTGTCGCACTGGGACACGACGTTCGGATGCACCTTCCCGGGGCGCTGCGTGGCGACGAACAGGTGCAGCCCGAACTTGCGGCCCTCGCCGGCGATGAGCACCCCCAGATCCGCGGTGCTCGACGACAACGGGTCCGCCGTGGCCGACGGCAGGATGTTGTGCGCCTCGTCCACCACCAGGAGCATCGGCAGGCGGCGCCGCCGCAGCATCCACAGCCGGCCCAGCAGGCCGAGCGCCACCGCGGCCCGCTCGCCGGGGGAGTTCAGGCTGCCGAGATCGATCACGAAGCACCGGCCCGCCGTCATGTCGAGTTCGGCGGCCGAGCGTTCGTCCCCCCGGCGCCACAGCTCCCACGCCGCGATCCCCAGGTTGTCGATGCGGGTCGCGAGACGCGCGGTCGCGGGGTCGGCCGCCGCCGCGGACCGCACGTCCGCGACCGAGTAGGGGACGGCGAGGGAGGCGGTGACGCGGCGCAACGCCGAGTACTCGTCGAGGTCGTGCACCGGGTCCAGGCGCAGCAGCAGCGCCTGCGCGACGAGGGGAAGGTCGCTGAGATCCAGGCACAGCAGGTGGTCGGAGTCGGCGCCGCGGGCCCGTACCACCCGCACTCCGGTCGCGGCCTCGCGATGCCGGCGCGCGGCGGGGGAGTCGTCCCCCGGATCCCGCAGCCGGCCGAGCTGCACGTGGTCGGAGTTGGGGTCGAGCACCACGATCGGCAGGGTCGTCGCGACGAGCAGCCGTTCGAGGACCGCGCCGGTCGTGTACGTCTTGCCGGAGCCGGACTGGCCGCACATGAAGGTGTGCCGGGCGAAGCCCGCCGGGTGCAGCCGCGCCGGCACCGCCGGGGCGTGCAGCATGGTGCCCACGTCGAGGGTGCCGGCGAGCGCGGCGGCGATCGTCGCGGTCTCGGCCTCGGTGGCCGGACGCACATGCCGCTCGGGAAACGGCTCCGTCTCCGGCGTGGCGACGAACCGGCCGTCGCCGAACACCCCCAGGACGGTCGCGGAACCCGCCAGCGTCCGCACCATCGCCCGGCCCCGCACCGACCGCACCGGCAGACCCGGTTCGTCGACGGTGACGTCGACGTCGGCGCCCTCGCGTTCGACGATGCGCACGCTGCGGACCTGCACGGCGAGACGGCGCCCGTCGTCGAGTTCGACGACCGCGAACCCGCCGACGTCGACACCGACGTCCACCGGTCCGGTGAGAAGTACCTCACGGCCGTCGGCGGACAACGCGGCGGTGACCACCCGGAAGCGGTCCGCGAGGGCGATCCGGACGTCGTCGAACGAGACCATGGTCACATTCCTACCGGAACGACCGCCGTTGCAGGGTCCACGCCTTTTGGCAAATCCCGCGAAACTGGGACACTGGAGGTCGTGACTGCGACCCCCGATGCATCTCGCGCCCGCGACTCCGTTTCCACCGCACTGTTCGACCGGGCGTCGAAGGTGATTCCCGGGGGTGTGAACTCTCCGGTCCGCGCATTCGGATCGGTCGGCGGTACCCCGCGCTTCGTCGCGTCCGCCTCGGGCTACACGCTGACCGACGTGGACGGCAATTCCTATGTCGACCTGGTGTGTTCGTGGGGGCCGATGATCCTCGGCCACGCGCACCCGGCGGTCGTCGACGCGGTGTGCAGCGCCGCCACGACGGGCCTGTCGTTCGGCGCGCCGACGGCCGGTGAGGTGGAACTCGCCGAGGAGATCGTGGGGCGCATCGAGCCCGTCGAGCAGGTCCGGCTCGTCAACTCGGGCACCGAGGCGACGATGAGCGCAGTGCGGCTGGCACGCGGATTCACCGGCCGAACCAAGATCGTCAAATTTGCGGGCTGTTATCACGGTCACGTCGACGCCCTGCTCGCCGACGCCGGCTCCGGCGTCGCCACCTTCGGGCTGCCGACGTCGCCGGGTGTGACCGGTGCGCAGGCCGAGGACACCATCGTCGTGCCGTACAACGACCTCGAGGCGGTGCGCGCGGCGTTCGTGGCCAACCCGGGGAAGATCGCCGCGGTGATCACCGAGGCCGCCGCCGGCAACATGGGCACCGTCCCGCCGCTGCCGGGCTTCAACGCCGGCCTGCGCGAGCTGACCCGCGAGCACGGCGCGCTGCTGATCATGGACGAGGTGATGACCGGGTTCCGGGCGGGACCGGCCGGCTGGTACGGCATCGACGGTGTCGCCGGCGACCTCATGACGTTCGGCAAGGTGATGAGCGGCGGCCTGCCCGCGGCCGCGTTCGGCGGCCGCGCCGACGTCATGGCCCACCTCGCGCCGGCGGGGCCCGTCTACCAGGCCGGCACCCTGTCGGGTAATCCGGTCGCCGTCGCCGCCGGGCTGGCCAGCCTGCGCGCCGCCGACAGCGCCGCCTACGCCGCGCTCGACCGGAACGCCACCACCCTCGGACGGATGATCGGCGAGGCACTCACGGCCGAGGGCGTTGCGCACCGGGTCCAGTTCGCCGGCACGATGCTCAGCGTCTTCTTCACCGAGGATCCGGTGACCGACTACGCGCAGGCCAAGGCCGCGCAGACGTGGCGGTTCCCGGCGTTCTTCCACGCCCTGCTCGACCACGGCGTCTACGCCCCGCCGAGCGCGTTCGAGACGTGGTTCGTCTCCTCCGTGCTCGACGACGACGCGTTCTCCCGCATCGCCGACGCACTGCCGCACGCAGCGAAGGCCGCGGCGGCCGCCACCGCCTGAGCGGGCCCTCCCACGCCACCACACCCGACGCACACCCGAGGAATTCCCACGTGACCGAACCTGCCCCGTCCGAGTCCCGCACCATCGTGCACGTGCTCCGGCACGGCGAGGTGCACAACCCCAGCGGCATCCTCTACGGCCGTCTGCCCGGCTTCCGGCTGTCCGTGACCGGGGAGGCACAGGCCCGGTCGGTGGCCTCGGCGCTCGCCGACCACGACGTCGCGCACATCGTCGCCTCCCCGCTCGAGCGGGCCCAGCAGACCGCCCAGCCGATCGCGGACAAGCACGGCCTGCCGGTGGCGACGGACGACAACCTCATCGAGGCGGGCAACCAGTTCGAGGGCCTGCGGGTCGCCGTCGGCGACGGGGCGCTGAGCCGGCCGCGGCACTGGTGGAAGCTGCGCGACCCCTTCACCCCGTCGTGGGGAGAGCCCTACCTGCAGATCGCGCACCGCATGCTCGCCGCCGTCAACGCCGCCCGCATCGCCGCGGTCGGCCGGGAGGCCGTGTGCGTCAGCCACCAGCTGCCGGTGTGGACGCTGCGCCGCTTCCTCGAGGGCGAGCGGCTGTGGCACAACCCGCAGCACCGTCAGTGCAGCCTCGCATCGATGACCTCGCTGGTGTACCAGGGCGACACCCTCGTCGACATCGTCTACTCCGAACCGGCCGGGGCTTCGGACCCGACCGTCCACGGCGCATGAGGCGCCGGGCCACGCGACGGGCGGCGCTGGCGGCGGCGCTGGCCTGCGGCCTCACTCTCACGTCGTGCGCCACCGGTGACGACGCCGTCGCCACCGGCGGCACCTTCGACTTCGTCTCGCCCGGGGGCCAGACCCGGATCTTCTACGACCCGCCCACGGACCGCGGCACCCTCGGTGCACTGTCGGGTGAGGACCTGATGAACGAGGGGCAGACCCTCTCGCTCGACGACTACGCCGGCCAGGTGGTGGTGCTCAACGTGTGGGGCCAGTGGTGCGCCCCGTGCCGCAGCGAGGCCGACGACCTCGAGCAGGTCTACGAGGCCACCAAGGATCAGGGCGTGCAGTTCCTCGGCATCAACGTCCGCGACAACCAGCGCGACAAGGCCCAGGATTTCGTCGTCGACAACCGGGTGGGCTACCCGTCGATCTACGACCCGTCGATGCGCTCGCTGCTCGCCCTGGGGGCGAACTACCCGACCTCGGTCGTACCGACCACGGTCGTCCTCGACCGTGACCACCGCGTCGCCGCCGTGTTCCTGACCGAACTGCTCGCGAGCGATCTGCAGCCGGTCGTCGAGCGCGTGGCCGCGGAAAGTCCGTCCGAGCAGTGACATGGGTGGTGCAGTGACATGGGTGGTGCAGTGGCATGGGTGGTGCAGTGGTGAGCAGTGATCCGCTGGTGAGCGAGGCCGTCCTCGCCGCGGGCATCGGGGACACCTTCCAGTCGGTCGCCTCGTCCGGCCCGCTGCTGCTGGCCCTCGGGGCGTGCCTGCTGGCCGGACTCGTGTCCTTCGCATCGCCCTGCGTGGTGCCGCTCGTGCCCGGTTACCTGTCCTATCTGGCCGGTGTCGTGGGTGCCGAGGCCCCCGCGGTGACCGCCGCCGAGGCGCGCGGGCGCACCACCACCGTCCGCGACGACGGGCGCCTGCGCGTCGCCGGGGCCGCCGCGCTGTTCGTCGCCGGATTCACGGTCGTGTTCGTCCTCGCCACCGCGTCGGTGTTCGGCGCGATCTCCGTGCTCTCCGTCAACCGCGAGGTGCTGATGCGGATCGGCGGGGTGGTCACCATCGTGATGGGCCTGGTGTTCGTCGGGCTGATCCCGGCGTTGCAGCGCGACACCCGCCCCGAACCCCGGCGCATCTCCGGACTGGCAGGCGCGCCGCTGCTCGGCGGCGTCTTCGCCCTCGGGTGGACGCCGTGCCTCGGTCCCACGCTCGCCGGGGTGATCTCCCTGGCCGCGGGGACCGAGGGCACCACCGCCGCGCGGGGCGTCGCGTTGATCGTGGCGTACTGCCTCGGCCTCGGGCTGCCCTTCGTCGTTCTCGCGCTGGGCTCGGCGCGGGCCCTGCGCGGGGTGGGCTGGCTGCGTGCCCACGCCCGCACCGTCCAACTCGTCGGCGGCTTCATGCTCGTGGCCGTCGGAATCGCCCTCGTCACCGGCGCCTGGGACGTGTTCGTCTCCTGGATCCGGGACGCCTTTATTTCCGAGGTCACGATGCCAATATGACGGCCACCGACACCCCCACCGCCCCACCGTCGCCGACCCCGCCGCCGCGGCAGGGCCCGGCCGGTCGCACCGCGGCGTTCGTCCGCAACACCTGGCGCGGCCTGACGTCGATGCGCACCGCGCTGGTGCTGCTGTTCCTGCTCGCGCTGGCCGCGATCCCCGGCGCGCTGCTGCCGCAGCGCAGCCTCAATTCCGGCAAGGTCGACGAGTACATCGCCGCGCGCCCGACCCTCGGGCCGCTCCTGGACCGGCTCGAGTTGTTCGACGTGTTCGGCAGCTTCTGGTTCACCGCGATCTACGTGCTGCTGTTCGTCTCCCTGATCGGCTGCATCCTGCCGCGCTGCACGGAGTACTACCGGGCGCTGCGCACCCGGCCCGTGCCGGCGCCGCGCAACCTGTCGCGGCTGCCGCACCACCTCGAGACCACGGTCGACGCCTCGCCCGAGGAGGTGCTCGCCCGGGTGCGCGGTCAGCTGCGGGGCTGGCGCATCGCCGAGCGCGGCGTGGAGACGACCGCGGGGCGCGGCGCGCGCGACGGCGAGCTCACGCTCTCCGCGGAGAAGGGGTACCTGCGCGAGGCCGGCAACCTGCTGTTCCACCTCGCGCTGGTGGGTCTGCTCGCCGCGGTCGCGGTGGGCAAGCTGTTCGGCTACGAGGGCCAGCGCATCCTGGTCGCCAACGGTGAGGAGTTCTGCACGAGCTCGCCGGCGGCGTTCGACTCGTTCCGCGCGGGCAACACCCTCGACGGCACGGGCCTGACTCCGATGTGCATCCGCGTGAAGGACTTCTCCGCGGACTATCTCGACAACGGGCAGGCCGAGATGTTCACCTCGAACATCGACTACCAGGCGGGGGCCGACCTGGCGACGAACACCTGGCGCGACGCGCAGCTGCGGGTCAACCACCCGCTGCGGGTCGGTAGCGACCGCGTCTACCTGCAGGGCCACGGCTTCGCGCCGTCCTTCACGGTGACGTGGCCCGACGGCGAGACCCGCACCGAGACGCTGCAGTGGCGGCCCGACGACGCGACCACCTTCCTCAGCAGCGGCGCGATGCGGTTCGACCCGCCGGGCGGGATGTACCCGGATCCCGACGAGCGGCGGCGCAACCAGATCGCGATAGAGGGCCTGTTCGCGCCCACCGCGGTGTTCCACGGCAACCTGTTGTCCTCCGGTTACCCGGCGCTGACCGATCCCGCCGTCGCGATCGACATCTACAAGGGCGACACGGGTCTCGACACCGGCACCCCGCAGTCGCTGTTCTCCCTCAACGGTGAGCTGATCAACCAGGGCCGGCTGGTCAAGCAGGACCGGGTGAACCTGTTCGCGGGGGAGAGCGTGACGCTCCCCGACGGGACACAGATCCGCTTCGACGGCGCGACCGATTTCGTGAACCTGCAGGTCTCGCACGACCCGGCGCAGACCTGGGTGCTGGTTTCGGCGATCACGATGATGGTGGGGCTACTGGTGTCGTTGCTGATCAAGCGCCGCCGGATCTGGGTGCGGGCCTACCCGGCCGGTACAGTGGCCGACGGGGAACGACGTACCGTAGTAGAACTCGGTGGTCTCGCCCGGACCGACCAGGCCGGATGGGGTGACGAGTTCGAGCGTCTGACCGGCCGATTGCTCGGCGACGACACGACCGCACGTGCGAAGGCAGCACAGGAGAAGAAGGCATGACCCTCAACGAGACCCTCGCGCAGTACAGCGACTGGGCATTCGAATCGGCGTTCGCGGTGCTGGTGCTCGCGCTGGTGTTGCTGATCGCCGAGTACGCCTCGCACCGGGCCGATCTCGTCGCCGAGCGTGAGCGCACGCTCGTCGCCGTCGGCGCGGCCGGCGAGCCGCCCTCGGCGCCGGACGGTCCGGGCCGGGTGGAGGAGCCGCGGGGCCGGACGCTGTCCGAGCGTCTCGGCAACATGGGGCGCGCGCTCGTCGTCGTGGTGGCCGCCCTGCAGGTCACGTCGATCGTGCTGCGCGGGCTGTCCACCGAGCGCTTCCCGCTCGGCAACATGTACGAGTTCGTGTCGATGGCGTGCGCCGCGGCGGTGCTGTTCGGCCTGGTGGTGCTGCGCCGGCCGGCCTACCGGATCATGTGGGTCTACCTTCTCGTGCCGGTGCTGATCCTGATGTTCCTCGCGGCGACCGTGCTGTACGCCGACGCCGCGCCCGTCGTGCCCGCCCTGCAGTCGTTCTGGCTGCCCATCCATGTGACCATCATCAGCGTCGGCAGCGGCATCTTCCTGGTCTCCGGCGTCGCCAGCCTGCTGTTCCTGCTGCGCATCCGGTTCCCGAAGGGCGAGGAGGGTCGCGGCGTGTTCGGCCGGATCGCCGAGCGCCTGCCGGACGCGCAGACCCTGGACCGTCTCGCGTACCGCACCACCATCATCGGGTTCCCGCTGTTCGGTGCCGGCATCATCCTCGGCGCGATCTGGGCCGAGGCCGCCTGGGGCCGGTTCTGGGGCTGGGATCCCAAGGAGACCGTCTCGTTCATCACCTGGGTGATGTACGCGGCGTACCTGCACGCCCGCGCGACGTCGGGCTGGCGCAACACGCGCGCGGCCTGGATCAACGTCGCCGGCTTCGTCGCCATGCTGTTCAACCTCTTCATCATCAACATGGTCGTCTCCGGTCTGCACTCGTACGCCGGCCTGACCTGATCTGTTATCGTCCGCGTCGGCCGGGCCGTGGGGGACCGGGGACGGGGGACGACGTGGTGCCGGAGGACGGCGAGCGGACGGGGACGGCGCAGCCGTCGGCGCGGGATCTGGACGCATCGCTTCTCGTGAGCCGGGTGCAGCCGGCGCCCGCGCGGGGGTGGCGCCGGGCCGTGTACCGCGGCACCGGCGGGCGCATCGATCCCGGCGACAGCCGGCGGGGCCGGCAGCGCCGCGAACTGGTCGAGCAGGTGCGCGGACCGCTGCACGGCTGCTACCGGATCGCGCTGCTGAGCCTGAAGGGTGGGGTCGGCAAGACCACCACCACGGTCACGCTCGGGTCGACGTTCGCGTCGTTGCGGGGCGACCGGGTGGTTGCGGTGGACGCCAACCCCGACCGGGGGACACTGAGCCAGAAGGTCGCCGACCGAGCGTCCGGCACGGTGCGCACGCTGCTGCGCGACGAGGCGCACATCCACCGTTACGGCGACGTCCGGGCCCACACCTCACAGAACCGGCATCGCCTCGAGGTGCTGGCCTCGGACAGCGACCCGGCCGTCTCGGAGGCGTTCAGCGCGCGGGACTACGAGCGGGCACTGGCACTCCTCGAACGGTTCCACAACATCGTGCTCACCGACTGCGGCACGGGACTGATGCACTCGGCGATGCGCGCGATTCTCGAGAACGCGGACACGCTGGTGGTCGTCAGCTCCGGATCGGTGGACGGCGCGCGGAGCGCCTCGGCGACGCTGGACTGGCTCGACGCCCACGGTTACCGGGACCTGGTGGCCCGCTCGGTGGCGGTGGTCAACGCCGTGCGGCCCCGGTCCGGCAAGGTGGACGTGGAGCGGCTGGTCGAGCACTTCGCGCGGCGCTGCCGCGCCGTCCACGTGCTGCCGTTCGATCCGCACCTCGAGGAGGGTGCGGAGGTGGACCTGGCCCGGCTGCAGCCACGCACCCGGCGAGCCCTGCTGGAACTCGCGGCGGGGGTCGCCGCGGACTTCCCGCGTCGCGGTCACCGGGGCGAGCGCAGCGACGGGAAAGGCCACCGGGGCGAGCGCAGCGACGGGACAGGTCACCGGGGCGAGCGCAGCGACGGGACAGGTCACCGGGGCAAGCGCAGCGACGGGACAGGCCACCGGGGCGAGCGCAGCGGCGGGACAGGTCACTCGGCCGGAGATCAGTCTCCGGGGTCCTGATCGGGTCCGGGGGTGCCGTCGGCGGACCTGCGCCGGAACTCCCGGTCGACCTTCCACAGGAAGTCCGGGTCGTCGTCGGGTCCGATCACGCGGGTCGGCCGGGAGCGAAGGTCGGGACCGAACGCCTTCCACAGCAGCACCGCAATCGTGAGGGCACCGACTATGGCCAACAGGTAGAGCACCACGCACCTCCTCGCCGCGAGCAGTCCGCCGGCGTTTCCGCAGCCGGCCGGGCCTGCTCCTTCAGTCTATTCGTAGTGGCGGGAGTGCAGATGTGGCCTGGGTCCCCGACGAGGCCTCCGTCTCCTCGGATCAGCGGGTGGCTTCGGTGGTGAGGGAGCGCAGCAGCGCGAGTACCTCGGACTCCCGGAAGCGGCGGTGACCGCCGGGGGTGCGCAGCGAGCCGAGCCGGCCGGCGTGGGCCCAGCGGGTGACCGTCTTCGGGTCCACGTGGAACAGGGCCGCGACCTGGCCGGGGGTCAGCAGCGATTCCTTCGCGCCGTTGAATGCGGGTGCGCTCATCGATGGTCCTTCCGGGTGTTTCGTCTCGTTCGGATCGACGTGGCCATGTTGACACCGAATACCCCGGTTGCTCGAACGGTCTACGGTTGGTAAAGCGGAAGTAATAGACAAAACGGACGGTCGACCAGCAGGGTGCCCGCGCGCGGCGGTTACCCTGGACGGGTGAGTGAAGCATCGCAGAACCGTCCTGACCAGCCCGGCAACACCGGCACCGGCAAGGGCACCCTGGCCCGGGACGTCGCCCTCTACTCGCTGGCCCGGCTGGCTCTCGTCCTCGTGCTCGCTGTGGTGATCCTCTACGTGCCCCGCCTGTTCGGAGTGGAGATCCCCCTGCTGGTCGCCGCGCTCTTCGCGGTGCTGATCGCGCTGCCGCTCTCGCTCGTCGTGTTCGCGCCGCTGCGCCGCCGGGTGAACGAGAGTATCGCGTCCGTCGACGCGCGCCGCCGCGCCGACCGGGCCGACCTGCAGGCCCGCCTGCGCGGCGAGGATCGTAGGTGAGCGACGGCGTCGTCGATCGCAGCGCGTCGCGGGACTGGGTGGACCGTGCCGTCCAGCTGATCGAGGCCGACGCCCAGCGCAGCGCCGACACGCACCTGCTGCGCTATCCGCTGCCTCCCGGGTGGGGTGTCCAGCTGTACCTGAAGGACGAGTCCACGCACATCACCGGCAGCCTGAAGCACCGGCTCGCGCGGTCGCTGTTCCTCTATGCCATTTGCAACGGCTGGGTGCGCGAGGACACCCCGATCGTCGAGGCGTCGTCCGGTTCGACCGCCGTCAGCGAGGCATACTTCGCGAAGCTGCTCGGCCTCGACTTCGTCGCGGTGATGCCGCGCAACACCAGCCCCGCCAAGGTTGCGCTCATCGAGGCGCAGGGCGGGCGGTGCCACTACATCGACCGGCCGCCGGAGATCTACGCCGAGGCACGCCGGCTCGCCGTCGAGCTGGGCGGTCACTTCATGGACCAGTTCACCCACGCCGAGCGGGCCACCGACTGGCGCGGCAACAACAACATCGCCGAATCGATCTTCACCCAGTTGCAGCTCGAGGAGCATCCGATCCCGGAGTGGATCGTCGTCGGCGCGGGCACCGGCGGCACCAGCGCGACCGTCGGGCGGTACATCCGGTACCGCCGCCACCGCACCCGGCTGGCCGTCGTCGACCCCGAGAACTCCGCGTTCTACGGCGGGTACGAGACGGGCTCGGTGGACTACACCACTGGCATGCCGTCGCGGATCGAGGGCATCGGCAGGCCCCGGGTGGAGCCGTCGTTCGTCGGCCAGGTGGTGGACCGGATGATCCGGGTGCCCGATGCCGCGTCGATCGCCGCCATGCGGCACGCGAGCGAGAGCCTGGGCCGCCGCGTCGGGGGCTCGACCGGGACCAACCTGTGGGGTGCGTTCGGCCTGATCGCCGAGATGATCGCCGACGGCCGGCGCGGCAGCGTCGTCACCCTCCTGTGCGACGGCGGGGAACGCTACGCGGGCACCTACTTCGACGACGGCTGGGTGGCCGGTGAGGGCATGGATCTGGCCGGCCCGACCGCGACACTCGAGAAGTTCGCGGACACCGGCAGGTGGGAGGCCTGAGCCGTCGCGGCCCGCCGCACCCGACCCTACGAGGCCGTAGCCTACGGTGTCGTAGGTTGAGTATCGTGGGGGCATGGAACGCCCCGTCGTGGCCCTGGACAACTACGAAGCCGTCTACGACTTCTACCTCGAGCACCGGCAGAGCCGGCCCGTCGCCCGGGCGGCCTACGCCCTGCTCGCCGCCCGGTACCGCCCCCGGGTGCGCTGCGACGACGGGGTCCGCGATCGCCTCCGCGAACTCATCCGGGCTCGCACGCCCCTCCTGATCGTCGCCAACCACCTCACCCACAGCGATCAGTACGTCCTCGCGGCGACGGCGTGGCGTTCCCCGCTGCGCCCGGTGATCGGCAGCACGCGGGTGCTGGCGAAGGACGAGCTGTTCGCCGACGAGTCGCAGCGCCGCAAGATCGACATGATGGGCGGGATCCCGGTCTTCCGGGCCAAGAACCACGGCCTGCGGGCGGTCTCCGATGCCGGGCGCCGGATGATGGACGTCTCCGCCGCGCGGCTGCATCACGGCGACAGCGTCGCGATCTTCCCCGAGGGCACCTGCAACGAGGGGGACCCGACCCGGTTGCAGCCGCTCGGGACCGGCATCGGGCACATCGTCCGCCGCTCGCGCGATCTGGGGGCGCGGCCCGCGCTGGTGTGCGTCGGCATCGGCTACGGGCCCGGCAAGGACCCGTCACGCCCGGCGAGCGTGTTCCTCACCGAGCCGATCACCGACCTCGACGGTAAGGTCCGCGACGTCACGCGCCTGGTGCAGGACGAGCTGCAGCGTGCGGTGGACGGCGCCGTCGCGCGGTACTGAACCGGTCGCGCCCCGGCCCGGCGCGTCAACTTTTCTTGACGTCCGCCCGCTTGTCAACGTAAATTGACGGTATGACCGAGGCCACCACACTCGCCGCCGCCGCCGGAAGCCCCGACCCCGCAGAGGGATTGCGGGCCGTGCGGGCCCTGCGACGGTTGCTCGAACGACTCGAGGCGATCCAGGTCGACAATGCCCGCCGGCAGGGCTGGTCGTGGCAGGCGATCGCCGATGCGCTCGAGGTGAGCAGGCAGGCCGTCCACCAGAAGTACAACCGGAAGCGTGGGTGATCCGCCGTGTTCGAACGATTCACCGCCGGCGCACGAGCCGCCGTCGTCACCGCGCAGGCGGAGGCCCGGGAGCTGAACGCTCCCCGCATCGAGCCGGCCCACCTGCTGCTCGGCCTCCTCGTCACCGCGGACGTGACGCTGCGGCACCTGCTCGCCGACGTCGGCCTCACGGCCGAGGCCGTGCGCAGCGAACTCGCCCGGGACACCGAGGTGCTCGGCGACGAGGACGCCGCCGCGCTCGGTGCCATCGGAATCGACCTCGATTCGGTCCGGGCCCGGCTCGAGGAGACCTTCGGGGAGGGCGTCCTCGACCGCGGACCCGGCCGGAACCGGCGGGGGCCGTTCGCCGGCCACCTTCCGTTCGATCCTGCCGCGAAGAAGTCCCTGCAGCTCGCCCTGCGGGAAGCCCTCGCGCGCCGCGACCGCGTCATCGGCTGCGAGCACCTCCTGCTCGGGATACTGCGCTCCGACGACGACCGCGCCTGCACGCTCGTCGAGTCCCACGTGTCCCGCAGGGCGCTCCGCGACCGCCTGCGCGACTACCCGGGTCGCGCCGCCTAACCGACCGGTTCCCGACCGCGCGCCGGGGCCGGAATATGCGACAGTGGCGGCATGATCAACTTCCTGGTCCGGCTGGTCCTCAACGCCGTCGCCATCTGGCTGGCGGCCCAGTGGGTCTCCGGCATCGACTTCACCGGCTCCGGCACCGGCGCCGCCAACGAGATCATCTCCCTGCTGGTGATCGCGCTCGTCTTCACTGTCGTCAACGCCTTCGTCAAGCCGCTCGTGCAGCTGCTGTCGCTGCCGCTGCTGATCCTGACGCTGGGGCTGTTCACCCTCGTCGTGAACGCCCTGATGCTCCTGCTCACCGCATGGCTGAGCGAGTTCACCGACTACGGCCTGACCGTCGAGGGCTTCTGGACCGCGTTCTGGGGCGCGCTGATCATCTCGATCGTCAACTGGGTGCTCGGCGTGCTGGTGCCCGACCGGGACTGAAGTTCCGGGCGCGGGACGCCTCAGGCCAGGAACAGGGCGGCTGCGGTCGCAACGGCCCACACCAGCATCGCCAGGCCCGAATCCCGCAGCGCGGGGATCAGGCTCAACCCCAGGCTGCCGGACCGCACGGGTGCGTGGGCGCGCACCGCGAACGGCAGCGCCAGCAGGCCCGCCAGCGCCCACGGCGTGCGCGCCACCAGTGCCAGCGACGCCGCGAACGGCACGGCCAGCAGCATCAGATGCAGCGTCCGGGTCCGCGGGTCGCCCAGCCGCACCGCGAGCGTGCGCTTGCCCGAGACGGTGTCGGTGGGGATGTCGCGCAGGTTGTTCGCCACCAGCACCGCGCTCGAGAACGAGCCCACCGCCACCGCACACGCCAGCCCGACCAAGTCGGCCCTGCCGGCCTGCACGAACTGCGTGCCCAGCACGGCGACGAGCCCGAAGAACACGAACACGGCGATCTCGCCGAACCCGCTGTAGCCGTAGGGGTTGCGGCCACCCGTGTAGTACCAGGCGCCTGCGATGCACACCGCGCCCACCAGGAGCAGCCACCACGCGCTCGTGATCGCCAGGGCGATCCCGGCCACCGCGCCCACTCCGAAACACGCGAACGCGGCCCGCTTGACCGACGCCGGCGACGCCGCCCCGGATCCCACCAGCCGCAGCGGCCCGACGCGGTCGTCGTCGGTCCCGCGGATGCCGTCGGAGTAGTCGTTGGCGAGGTTGACCCCGATGATCAGCGCCAGGGCGACCACCAACGCCAGGAGAGCCTTCCCCCACACCACGCCGTCGAGCGCGGCCGCCGCCCCCGTGCCGGCGACGACGGGCGCGATCGCGTTGGGAAGGGTGCGCGGACGGGCGCCTTCGAGCCATTGACCAGCGGTTGCCATGCGTCGATCCTGCCATCGAGCGAATGTGCCATGCCGTCGGCCCGAGGAGATGAGCGATACATTCGCTCGCCCGAACCCGGTCGGCCTACGAGAACCGGGCGACCAGTGCCCGCCGGTCCACCTTGCCGGGGCCGCGTAACGGCAGGGCCGGCACGACGTGCAGCGCCCGCGGCGCCGCCGTGACGTCCAGCGTCGCGCTGGTCCAGGCTCGCAGGTCGTCGAGGGTGGGGGAGGCGCCGACCTCCGGGACGACGACGGCCGCCACCCGTTGACCGAGCCGGGGGTCGGGCAGCCCGATCACGGCGCATTCGCGTACCGCGGGGTGCTCGAGCAGGACGGCCTCGACGACCTGCGGCACGACGGTGAGGCCGCCCGTGGAGATGGCCTCGTCCAGGCGCCCCAGGATGCGGAGGACGCCGTCGGCGAGCTCGCCCGCGTCGTCGGTGCGGAACCAGCCGGGTTCGGCGAACGCCGGATGATCGGGCAGACCGCGATAGCCGCGCGCGAGTGTGGCCCCGCCGAGCCACACCCGCGACTGCGCGTCGACCCGGACCGTGGTCCCGGCCAGTGGGACCCCGTCGTACACGCACCCGCCGCACGTCTCGCTCATCCCGTAGGTGCGGACGACGGTGATCCCGGCGTCCTGCGCACGGCGCAGGATCGGGGCGGGCGTGGCGGCCCCGCCCAGCAGGACCGCGTCCAGGTCGGCGAGGGCCGCGACGGCACCCGGGTGGTCCAGGGCCTTGATCAGCTGCGTGGGCACCAGCGACGTGTAGCGCCGCCCACCGGGCATGGCGGCGACCGCCGCCGGCAGCCGATCCGGATCGAAGCCGCCGGCGACGTCGATCACGACGGGCCCGGCTCCCGCGAGCAGGCCCCGCAGCAGCACCTGCATCCCGGCGATGTGGTGGGCCGGCAGCGCCAGCAGCCACGAGCCGGGTCCGCCGAGGCGCTCGTGGGTGGCGTCACCGCTGGCCCGCAGCGCCCCGGCGGTCAGCTGGGCGCCCTTCGGGGTGCCCGTGGTGCCCGAGGTGGCGACGACCAGGCCGATGCCGTCGTCGACGGGTTCGCCCGGGCGCAGCGCTTCGGTCAGTCTCCGGATTTCCCGGTCGTCGGCGACCGGCACGGGGAGCAGGGCCGGTCCGTCGCCGTCGAGCATGCGCCGTAGTGCGGGCAGCACCTCCCGCACGGCGTCGCCGGGGGGGACGGGCAGCACCTCGAGATTCATGTGGCGGGGCCGGTGAGCGGCCACCCTCCGGTCTCGAGGTGCCGGCGCACCCGATCGATGTCCTGTTCGAGCGGCATCTCGTTGGTGATCTTCGTGATCAGCACGGCGATGTCCGTCTTCGAGATGGGCAGGTCCCCGTCGTCGACGAGGGTGTGCGCCACCTGGTCGACCTCGTCCTCCGACAACCGCCGGCTGAGCAGCGCGAACAGGGGCACGTAGTCCTGTTCCGGCACGCCCTCCGGGTAGCCGGCCCGCAGCCACTCGATGATCGAGGTGAGGAACGGCGGAAGCGTCACGGGGGCACCTCCTCAGTCCGTCCCGTCGTCGCCGGTCACCACGGTCCCGTCCTCGGCGACCACCGGCCAGCCTCCCGCGGCGAGGCGCCCGGCGACCCGTTCGAGGTCCTCCTCCGCCGGTTCCTCGTTCAGCACCCCGGCGATGATCTGCTCGAGCGTGTCGTAGTCGACACAGCGCTCCGGGTGCTCGTGCGCCGTGGCGATCGACATCTCGCACACCTCGGCGATCTCCTCGTCCGTCAGGCGCCGCCGCAGCACGGCAAGCAGCGCGAAGTGATCCTTGGCCGGGATGCCTTCCGGATAACCGGCGCGCAGCCAGTCGAGGACCGAACGGAGCGAGTACTTGGGCAATGCGGTTCTTTCGTGGGTCGGACGGCGGGACAGCGGTGGCTCAGAAGACGTCGATGCCGAAGGTGCTCGACAGGAAGTCCGAAGCCAGCAACAGTATCCCCGCGACGATTGCGATCAGCACGACGGCGAAGCAGACGACGGCGCCGGCGATGCCGAGCGGGTTCGGCCGGGCCTGCTCTCCGGCGCGCCCCGCGACGAGCGACCGCATGCCGAGCGCGAAGACGGCCGGCAGGCCCGCTCCGAAGAAGAGGCCGACGAGGACGACCTGCCACAGCGAGCTCAGGGTGTTCGTCAACAGGTTCACGGGCGTCCCTCCGTGGGAGTGGTCGGTGCGGCCGGCACGTCCTCGGGGGCCGGCGCCGGGGTCGGGGCCGGGGCCGGGGCCGGAGCCGGAGCCGGAGCCGGAGCCAGCTTGCCGTCCCATTCCGCGGTGACGTTGGAGGCGTCGATCGGCTGCCGGCGTGACCGCAGGTACATCAGCAGCGACAGCGCGCACAGCACCGCGAACACCACGATCACGCCCGGCAGGCCGCCGATCAGGTGGGCCAGACCCCAGCACACCGCGCCGACGAGCGCCGCGGACGGCAGCGTGATCAGCCAGGCGACGGCCATGCGGCCGGCGACGCCCCAGCGCACGTTCGCGGAGCGGGTGCCGAGTCCGGACCCCAGGATCGAACCGGTCGCCACGTGGGTGGTCGACAGGGGCAGACCGAAGTGGCTCGAGGTGAGGATGATCGCGGCCGACGACGACTCCGCCGCCATGCCCTGCGGCGGTGCGATCTCGACCAGTCCCTTGCCGAGGGTGCGGATGATGCGCCAGCCACCGAGGTAGGTGCCCAGGGCGATCGCGACGGCGCAGGAGAGCTTCACCCAGAACGGCATCTCCGCGTCGGCGGTGAGGCTGCCGTGCGCGACGAGCGCCAGGAAGATCACGCCCATCGTCTTCTGCGCGTCGTTGGTGCCGTGCGCCAGCGACACCAGGGAGGCGGAACCGATCTGGCCGATGCGGAAGCCGTGACCGCGGGTCTCGTCGGGCACCGTGCGGGTGATGCGGTGCACCGACCAGGTGCCGACCGTGGCGACGAGTGCCGCCACCACCGGCGCCAGCAGCGCCGGGATGATCACCTTGCCGATCACTCCGTCCCACACCACGCCGTCGATCCCGAGGGAGGCGAGGGCGGCGCCGATGAGGCCGCCGAACAGTGCGTGCGACGAGCTCGACGGCAGGCCGAACAGCCACGTCGCCAGGTTCCACAGGATGCCGCCGACGAGACCGGCGAACACGATGAGCAGCAGTGCCTCGCCGCCGGTGCTGCCCAGGTTGACCACCCCCTTGGCGACCGTCGCGGCGACCTCGACGGACAGGAACGCGCCGACGAGGTTGAGCGAGGCGGAGAGGGCGACCGCCACCTTCGGTTTCAGGGCACCGGTGGCGATCGATGTCGCCATCGCGTTCCCGGTGTCGTGGAAGCCGTTGGTGAAGTCGAATGCGAGGGCAGTGACTACCACCACCAGGAGGACGACAAGCTCTGCGGTCACATCTGCCGATTGTGAGGTAGCCGGTGGGTAAAAGTACAGCGACGGCGAGGTGAACGCGGACACCCCGGCTCCTTCCGGTGGTGGCAGCCCGCGTGCGCCGGTTCCCCGCTGTGTGGAGTTTCACTCGGCGCGGAGCGTGTGACCGGCTTCACGGCAGGTCTCACTGAACGGGAATCTCTCGTCCCGCCCTTCCCGGCCCTGGCTAGCTTTCGCCGCAGTACACCGCCCCGGAGCTTCCGCCGGACGGAGCCCCGCGACGAAGGAGACACCCGACCTTGAACAAGCACACACTCGCCAGGACCGTGCTGGCGCTGACGGCGTCCGCGGCGCTGCTCTCGGCCTGTGCCGGCGAACGCGGCGCCGACCCGTCGGGCGGGGCCGGCGCGACCGGGACCGGGGCCGCCGCGGCCGATACCGTCGCGGTGGACAAATTCGGCACCCTGGACTCACCGTGCGGGGAGGGGGACGCCGCGGGCGCCACCGACCAGGGCGTGACCGACACCGAGATCCGCATCGGCTACGGCGACGACCGCGGCTACGCCAAGAGCCCGGGCCTGAACAAGGAGATGTCGGACGCCGTCTCCGCGATGATCGACTGGTGCAACGCCCAGGGCGGCATCAATGGGCGCACGATCGTCGGCACCGACTACGACGCAGCGATGACCCAGGCCAACTCCGTCATGCAGGACGCGTGCCGCTCCGAGTTCATGATGGTCGGTCACGGCTTCGCGATGGACCAGACCGCCGAGCAGACCCGCGTGGCCTGCAACCTCGCCGCGGTGCCCGGCTTCACGGTGTCGCCGGAGGCGGCCAACGGCCCCATGACCTATCAGGGGGTGCCGTTCCCGGTGGACTACGCCAACGGCTCGGCATGGTTCCAGATGGCGCAGCTGCGGCCGGACCTGAAGGACAAGTTCGACCTGGTCGGCAGCACGATGCCGACCATCATCACGTCGCTGACCAAGGTGCGCTCGATCGCCGAGGCCGCCGGGTTCGAGCTGAAGAACTGCGGCGTCACCATCAACTACGACGGCGAGGCCAGCTACGTCCCGTTCGCCGAGAAGTTCAAGGAGTGCGGCGTCGAGGGCCTGTGGACCTCCCGGTCGCCCGTGCCGAACGAGCTGAACTTCTTCAAGGCGCTCGACCAGGTGGGCATCGATCCCGTCCTGATGGGTGAGGCGACCTGGTACGGCCAGACCGTCGAGGAGGCGAACGCCGGCGGTCTGCTCGACAACCTGCACGCGGGCATGACCTTCCAGATGCTCGAGAACGCGGACAAGGTGCCGGCGGTGCAGCAGTACCTCGACCTCGTCGGGGAGAAGGGCGGCAAGACCGCGCTGCTCGGCATGCAGGCCACCTCGTCGTTCCTGCTGTGGGCGACCGCGGCGAAGGAGTGCGGCTCCGACCTGACCCGGCAGTGCATGATCGACGAGCTGTCGCAGATCCACGAGTGGGACGGCGGCGGACTGCACGCCGTGACCGACCCGGGTGCCAACATGCCGGCCAGCTGCGGTCTGACGGTCACGCTGACGGGCGAGACCTACACGCAGGCGTTCCCGCAGACCGCCGCCGAGTTCGAGTGCAACGACGCGTACCTCGTCAAGACCGCCCCGGAGACGTGGGGCACCGAACTCGGACCCGACCGGATCGCCACCAAGTTCATGAACCCGAACGTGATCAAGCCGCAGGACTGACCGGCCTGCACCGACCGGCGGGGCGGTGCCCGCACGGCACTGCCCCGCCTCCCCACGACCGGTTCTCTACCGACAGGGCTTCACCATGGACACATTCGTGACGTTCACGATCCTGGGCCTCGTGCTCGGGTCCGTGTACGCGATCGCGGCCTCCGGGCTCGTTCTGACCTACAACACCTCCGGAATCTTCAACTTCGCGCACGGCGCCCAGGCCATGCTCGGTGCGTTCCTCTACTGGCAGCTCACGGCCGGCTGGGGACTGCCCGTCCCGTTGGCCCTGCTCGTGGTGCTGTTCCTCGCGGGGCCGCTCATGGGCCTGGCGCTGTACGTCGTGATCATGCGGGGCCTGCGGGACACCGCCGAGGTCACCAAGATCGTCGTGACCGTCTCGGTCATGCTGGGGATGCTGTTCCTGTCCCAGTGGTTCTGGCATCCCGAGAAGCCCCGCTCGCTCGGCATGTTCTTCGGCGACGACGCCGGGATCAGCGTGCTCGGCGCGTTCGTCCGCGTCCACGAGATCCTGTGCGTGGTCGCGGCCATCGGGATCGCGGTCGGCCTGCGCATGCTCTTCCAGCGCACCCGGATGGGCGCCACCATGCGCGGCGTCGTCGACGACCCCGACCTGCTGCGGCTCAACGGCCACAACCCCGAACGGATCGCCGCGTTCTCGTGGGCGCTCGGCTCCACCCTCGCCGTCCTCGCCGGGGTGCTGATCACCCCGATCAGTGGCGGCAGCCTCGAGGCGAACATGCTCACCCTGCTCGTCATCGACGCGTTCGCGGCCGCGATGTTCGGCCGGCTCAGCTCGATCCCGCGCACGTTCGTCGGCGCCCTCGTGCTCGGCCTCGCCGGCGCCTACCTGATCGGCTACGCACCCTCGTCCTGGGCCTGGACGTCGAACCTGCGGGTCTCGCTGCCGATGGTGGCGCTGTTCGTGGTGCTGATCGTCCTGCCCCAGGACCGGCTGCGCGGCGCGGCGATGCGTACCCGCGAGCGCTACCACGTGCCGAGCGTGCGCAAGGCCGTCGTGTGGGCGGTTGCGCTCGTCGCCGTCGTCTCTCTCGTCCGCCTGCTCATGGTGGAATCCGCGATCACCACGTTCACGCTGGGCATGACCTTCGCGATCGTCGCGCTGTCGCTGACCCTGCTCACCGGATACGCGGGCGAGATGAACCTCGCACCCCTGTCGTTCGGGGCCATCGCCACGATCGTCGTGTTCCACTTCGGGATCACCGGCACCGGTCTCGACCAGCGTCTGACCGTGTGGGGGGTGCTGCTGGCCGTGGCCGTCACCGCGCTCGTCGGCGGGCTCGTCGCGCTTCCGGCCCTGCGGCTGCGCGGTCTCTACCTCGCGCTCGCCACCATGGCGTTCGGCGTCTTCGTTTCCAACATGGTGCTGCGCGACACCACCGAGCACGAACTGTTCGGCGTGAAGTTCTCGATCTTCACCGGGGGCTCACTCGTGATCCCGCCGCTGCGGATCGGGCCGCTGGACCTGCAGGACGAGACGACGTTCCTCATGACCGCGACGGTCCTGTTCGCGCTGCTCGGTGTCGGCGTCGTCGCCCTGCGCAACGGCGGCTACGGACGTCGCCTGGCGGCGATGAAGGACAGCCCCGCCGCGTCGGCCATGCTCGGGCAGAACCTGGTGACCCTGAAGCTGAGCGTCTTCATGCTCTCGGCCGCCATCGCCGGTCTCGGCGGCGTCCTCATGTCCAGTGCCACCGGCGCGGTCGCGGGCGAGAACTTCAGCATCATCGTGGGCCTCACCCTGCTCATGCTCACCGTGGTGGCCGGCATCGGCTACGTCAGCGGGGCCTTGTTCGGCGGCCTCATGGCCGGCGTCGGGTTCGCGGTCATCATGGTCTCGTTCAACAACCTCGCGAAGACGCAGCCCGAGCTCGAGGGCCTGTACCTGCTGCTCGGCAACATCGCCGCGGTCAGCCCCGCGCTCATCGGCATCGGGGTGGGTCACAACCCGTCGGGCAGCGTGCACCAGATGGTGGAGGGCTACCGCCGTCTGCTGTCCGCCCGGCCGGTCCTCTACGGCGGCGGCGCCGTGATCGCGGTGCTCTACGTCCTGGCGCTGACGGGCGTCCTGGGCAACTGGTGGTTCGCGGCGCTGACCATCACGATCGTGTTCCTGCTCCCGGTGATCGGCGAATGGCTGATGCCCGGCGCGGTCCTGGACCCCGAGGAGCTGGCCCGCCGGCGAACCACCCCGCCGGAACTCGTCGGCCTCGACGAGCCGTACACCGCCGAGGGCCGCTACCGCCTCGACCGCGAACTGGGGCTGCCCGCGGCACGGCCCACCCATCCGGCGGCCGAACCGCCCGCGACCGTCGCGAAGGAGCTGAGCGCGCATGTCTGACACCCTGCTCGAGACCCGGGGCGTCACCGTCCGGTTCGGTGGTCACACCGCCGTCGACGACGTGAGCATCGCCGTCACCGCAGGCGCCGTGACCGGCCTGATCGGGCCCAACGGCGCCGGCAAGACCACCCTGTTCAACACCGTCACCGGGCTGCAGAAACCGACCTCCGGGCAGGTGTTCCTCGACGGTGTCGACGTCACCCGCGCGGCGCCCTACAAGCGTGCCCGGCGCGGGCTGGCCCGCACCTTCCAGCGGCTCGAGCTGTTCCTGTCGCTGTCGGTGCGCGACAACCTGCGGGTCGCGGGCGACATGCACCGCACCGCGACCCGCGCCCGCCACGACATCGACGCCGAGACCGACCGGCTGCTCGAGCTGACCGGGCTCACGGACGTCGCCGACCGGGACGTCTCCGACATCCCCACCGGCCGCGCCCGCGTCGTCGAGGTCGCGCGGGCGCTGATGACCCGGCCGCGCGTGCTGTTGCTCGACGAACCCGCGTCCGGGCAGACGGAGCGGGAGACCGACGATTTCGCGGACCTGCTGTGCCGGCTCGCGGGCGACGGTCTCGGGATCTGCCTCGTCGAGCACGACCTGCCGCTCGTGATGCGGGTGTGCTCGCGCATCCACGTCCTCGACTACGGCGCCCTCATCGCCTCGGGCAGCCCCGAGCAGATCCGCAACGACCCAGCGGTGATCGCCGCGTACATCGGAACCGAGGAGGTCGCATGAACGCACCGGTCACCGATCTCGTCGACGTCCCCGGCGACGAACCGGCCCCGCTGCTCGAACTGGTCGACGTGCGGGCGAGCTACGGACCCATCGAGGTGCTGCACGGGGTGAACCTGGCGCTGCAGCCGGGCTCGGTGGTCGCCCTGCTCGGGCCCAACGGCGGCGGCAAGACCACGACGCTGCGGGTGTGCTCGGGCGTGCTGCCCGTCGAGCACGGCGAGCTGCGCGTTGCCGGCCGCGTCGTCAACGGTGTCGACGCCGCGGCGCTCGCCCGGCTCGGCGTCTGCACCATTCCGGAGGGGCGGGGCATCTTCCCCAACCTCACCGTCCGGGAGAACCTGTGGGTCGCCACCGGAACCGGCGTGTCGCTGAAGGATCTCGAGGCCGTCGCCTACGAGCGCTTCCCGATCCTCGGGAAGCGACGGGGCCAGCTCGCGGGCTCGATGTCGGGCGGCGAGCAGCAGATGCTCGCCCTGTCCCGGGCCCTCGGCACCGACCCCACGGTGCTTTTGCTCGACGAACTGTCCATGGGGCTCGCCCCCCGGATCGTCACCGAGATGTACGACATCGTCGGCCGGCTCGTCGACGACGGGCTGTCGATCCTCGTCGCCGAGCAGTTCGCGCGGGCGGTGCTGCCCATCGCGACGTCGGCCGCGCTGATGCTGCAGGGCCGCGTCGTGCGGGTCGGGGATCCCGCAGACATCGAACACGAACTTTCGACCAGCTACCTAGGAGGATGACCATGACCGCACTCACCGAGGAGCGGCGCGCCAAGTTCCGGCAGGACGCGGCAGACCTGAAGCTCGACACCGGAGCGGCGAAGGGCGACGGTCCCGCGCGCATCGGCGGGCTCGTGCTGATGATCGGCGGTGCCGTCGCGGCGTTCGTCGTCTACTTCGCCTCGCTCACCCAGGCGGACCTGCGCAACATCGCGTCGTACCAGATCCTCGCCACGGCGCTGCTGATCGTCGCGATCCTCGGCGCCGCGCTGTTTCTGGCGGGCGCGATCGCGCGGGTGCTGCGGCTGTGGCTGCTGCGCCAGCTCTACGAGTCGCAGGCACACACCGAGCAGATCGCGGCCGCGCTGACGGGCCGCTGACGCGGCCGGTGCGTCCTTTGGGCTGTCCCAGCAGCCCGAAGGACGCACCGGTCAGCGGGTGTCGCGGCGCAGCGGATGGTCCGGCGGGATCTGCACCAGCACGATGGGGATGCCGTCGGGATCGGCGATCCACAGCTCGTGCAGGCCCCACGGCTCCTGCCGGGCGCCCCGCACGATCGGGACCCCCCTCGTCACCAGCTCGGCCTCGACGTCGTAGACGTCGCGCACCTGCAGCCACAGCGCACCCTCGAAGTGCTGGGGCCGCCCGGTGTTGCCGTGCGCGGCCACCTCGATCAGTGACTGCCCGGCGAAGAACACCGTCCCGCCGGGATATTCGCGGTAGATCGCCAGGCCCAGGACGTCACCGTAGAACCGCAGGGCGGCGTCGTAGTCGCCCGGCCGCAGGATCGTCCGGCTGCCGAGGATCTCCATCTCAGCCCTCCTCGGCCGGGCGCGCCTCGTGCCCCCGTCGCCCGTGGGTGCGGCGCTGCTCCTTCATCTCGGCCTCGAACAGATGCCGGCGGCCGCGGACCAGTTCGTCGCGCACCTGTCGCTCGAGCTCACGGAACTCCGTCCAGTACCCGTCGTCGAAGTCCTCCACGATCTGGAACGTCCACCGTCCCTCGAGGACGTTGCGTCCGACGATCTCCGTCTGCACCCGGTCGGCGAGTTCGCGGTGACCGGCCTCGGCGAGCTTGTCCACAGCGTCGCCGAGCAGCAGGTCGGCGCGGCCCATCAGCTGGTGGAAGGCGTACAGGTTCCCGCGGGCCTGCTCCACCGTTTCGAGCGCTTCGGAGAGTTTGCCGGCCGCCGCCACCGTCTCGTCGGACACGCCGTCGGGCCGGATGTGGTCGGGAAGTGGTTGCTCGCGATCCGTCATGATCAGGAGTGTGCCCGATTCGGGCCGTTTCAATCGGGAGGTTGTGGCGCCGAGGGGGAGGTTGTCGCGGGAGCTACTCGCGCGATGTCGCGACAACCTCCCCCTCGGCGCGAGAAGGCCCTAGTAGTACCAGGGGTAGGGCGACCAGTCCGGGTTCCGCTTCTGCAGGAACGCGTCGCGGCCCTCGACCGCCTCGTCGGTCATGTACGCGAGCCGCGTCGCCTCGCCCGCGAACAGCTGCTGGCCGACGAGCCCGTCGTCGGCGAGGTTGAAGGCGTACTTGAGCATCCGCTGGGCCTGCGGCGACTTGCCGTTGATCTTCGCGGCCCACTCCAGCGCGACGTTCTCGAGCTCGGCGTGGTCGACGACGCGGTTGACCGCACCCATGTGGTGCATCTCCTCGGCGGTGTAGGTGTCGCCGAGGAAGAAGATCTCGCGGGCGAACTTCTGGCCCACCATCTTCGCCAGGTAGGCGCTGCCGTAGCCGCCGTCGAAGCTGCCCACGTCGGCGTCGGTCTGCTTGAACCGGGCGTGCTCGCGGGAGGCGAGGGTCAGATCGCACGTGACGTGCAGGCTGTGCCCGCCGCCGGCGGCCCAGCCGTTGACGAGGGCGATCACGACCTTCGGCATGAACCGGATCAGCCGCTGCACCTCGAGGATGTGCAGCCGGCCCGCGCGGGCCCTGTCCACCGTGTCGGCGGTTTCGCCGCTCGCGTACTGGTAGCCGCTGCGCCCACGGATCCGCTGGTCGCCGCCCGAGCAGAAGGCCCAGCCGCCGTCCTTCGGACTGGGGCCGTTGCCGGTGAGGAGCACCGCGCCGACGTCGGACGTCATGCGGGCGTGGTCCAGCGCGCGGTACAACTCGTCGACGGTGTGCGGCCGGAACGCGTTGCGCACCTCCGGCCGGTCGAACGCCACGCGGACGGTGCCCTGCGTGACGTGCCGGTGGTAGGTGATGTCGGTGAGGTTCTCGAACCCGGGTACGGGCCGCCACAGCTCAGGATTGAAAGTCACCCGTCGACCATAGAACTCCGGTCGCGGCCCTCTGCGCCGACGCGACGGTCGCCGGGCGATACCGTGCAGCTATGAGCGAGCAGACAGACCGTACGGTCGACGCGGACTACGAGCACCACGGCGGGTTTCCGGTGTACACGCCGGTGAAGGCGGGACCGAACTACGGTCGCTTCGTCGAGGCGCTGCGGCGGCTGCAGGATCTCGCCGTCTCCACCCACATCCCCGACGACGTCGTCGACCGGGCCATCGAGCAGGCCGAGGCCCTCGGGGACCTGCTCGAGCCGCACGTCGTGCCCGAGGGCAGGTCGCCGGCCGGCTTCAACATCGACCTGCCCGGTCGCGGCAGCCTGCTGATGCCGCCGTGGATGATCGAGAAGTTCGACGCGGAGTCGGTCCGCTCGCGCGGCACGTTCCGGCTCTACCACCGCGGCGGCAACAGCGCGGCGCACGGTGGCACCCTGCCACTGCTGTTCGACGACCTGTTCGGCATGGTGGTCCACGCGGCCGGCCATCCCATCGCCCGCACCGGCTACCTGCATGTGAACTACCGCAAGATCACCCCGCTCGAGACCGAGCTCGTCGTGGAGGGGCGGGTCGACCGGGTCGAGGGGCGCAAGCTCTTCTGCTCGGCCGAGCTGCACGACCTCGACGGCACGCTGCTCGCCGACTGCGAGGCCCTGATGATCCAGCTGCTGCCCGGCCAGCCGTGACCGCCGCGGCCCTGCCCGCCGTCGACGAGATCCTCGCCGCGGCCGTCGTGGTGTCGCTGCCCATGCGGGTGCGGTTCCGCGGCATCACCGAACGTGAACTCGTGCTCGTGCGCGGTCCCGCCGGGTGGGGAGAATTCGGGCCGTTCCCCGAGTACGCCGACGACGAGGCGGCGCACTGGCTGCGTTCGGCCCTCGAATCCGCGTGGCTCGGGCACCCGGCGCCGCGCCGGGACACCGTGCCCGTCAACGCCACCGTCCCGGCCGTCGGCCCCGGCGACGTGCCGGCCGTCGTCGCCCGGTTCCCGGGGGCCCGCACCGCCAAGGTCAAGGTCGCCGAACCCGGGCAGGACCTGTCGCAGGACGTCGCGCGGGTGCGGGCGGTGCGCGAACTCGTCCCGCACGTGCGGATCGACGCGAACGGCGGGTGGAGCGCGGACGAGGCCGTCGCTGCGCTGACGGCGCTCGTCGCCGACGGCCCGCTCGAGTACGCCGAGCAGCCCTGCGCGACGGTGCCGGAACTGGTCGAGGTGCGCCGCCGGATGCCCGACGTGCCGGTGGCGGCGGACGAGAGCATCCGGCGCGCCGAGGATCCCCTGCGGGTGGTGCGGGCCGGCGGCGCCGACGTGGCGGTGGTCAAGGTGGCCCCGCTCGGCGGGGTGCGACGGCTGCTGGCGCTGGCCGACGAGTTGGCCGGCCACGGCGTGCCGGTGGTGGTGTCGAGCGCGCTCGACTCGGCCGTGGGCATGGGTGCCGGACTGGCCGCGGCGGCCGCGCTGCCCGAGCTGCCGTACGCGTGCGGACTGGGCACGGGCGGGTTCTTCACCGTCGACGTGGCGGCGCCGCGGACGATGGCCGGCGGGGCGCTCCCGGTGGGGGAGGTGACGCCGGATCCGGCGCTCCTCGAGGCCGTGCGGGCCGACCCGGAACGGGTGCGCTGGTGGTTCGACCGGGTCCGGCGCTGCCGCGCCGCGCTCGACTAGGTGCGGCTCGGGTCGTCGTATATCGTTCCGGGCGTTCGTATTCACGAGTCACATTACGGAGGCAGTGGAAGTGGTTGCAGCTCTGGATGATGCCCTGCTCGGCGCCGACAAGGTCCCGGCGGTTGTCGCCGATGTCGAGGCGCTGATCGACGCCGAGGTGTCGGACAAGAAGGGCGCGTCGGGTCTCGCGCTCAAGGCCGGCTACGCGGCGGTGACGAAGCTCGGCCCGTCGATCGTGCCCAGCGCCGTCGAGGGGCTGCTGCCGGAGTTCGTCGCCAAGATCCAGCCGTTCTGGCAGGACTACGCGGGCAACGGTGCGTTCGCCGACTACCTCACCGCCCGCGGTGAGACGGTGGCGGACGCGCTGCTCGGTGTGACGGACGCGCGCATCGAGGCCTCGTCGCGCACGGCGATCAAGAAGGTCTACGAGAAGCTGCGCCCGTCGGCGCAGAAGCACGTCGTCGAGGCCCTGCCGCGCGTGGGCGCGCTGGTGCAGAAGCACGCCGGCTGAGACACCCGGTGTCTTTCCGGACCGGTCGCGGTCCGGAAAGACACCACCCTCGATAACTGGCGGCGCACCCTCAATAACTGGCGGCGCCGAACTTCCAGTAGCCGGTGAAGGTCACGGCGGACTTCGCGAGGCCCCGCTCCCGCACCAGGTGCCGGCGCAGCGACGTCACGAGTCCCGATTCGCCCGCCAGGAACGCGTATCCCGGCCCGTCGGGCAGCGCGCCGGCCCGCACGGCCTCGAGCACGTGCGGCCCGGGCGGCGCGTGCCGCCCGGGCCGCACCACCGTGTGCAGCCGGACGCCCGGGCCGGGGACGATCTCCTGGGCGGCGACGTCGCCGGCATCGTCCACCTCCACGAACACCTCGGTGGGCACCGCGTGGTGCCGCCCGGCGGACGACGCGAGGATCCCCGCGATCGCGGGCAGCGCGCTCTCGTCGGCGACGAGGATCTGCCAGCGCGCCTCGGTGGGGCGGTGGTACATGATGCCCTCGTCCAGCAGCGCCAGTTCGGCGCCCGGCTGCGCGGTGCGCGCCCACTGCGATGCCGGTCCCGTGTCGCCGTGGGTGGCGAAGTCGATGTCCAGTTCGGCCGTGTCGCCGTACCGGCCCGCGCCCGCCTCCCGGTAGCGACGGATCGTGTAGTTGCGCAGGATCGGCTGGACGGCCTCGGGCATGGCTCGCATCTCGGGCCACCACTGCGGGCCCGCCGTGGCCGGCAGTGTCAGCGACCGTTGGCCGGGGGCCGGGAAGAACAGCCGGAACCACTGGTCGAACCCCATGGGTGCGATCCGCCCGACGTTCGCGCCGCCCACGGTCACCCGCACGAAGCTCGGCCCGATTCGTTCGGTGGCGAGCACCCGGCCGGTGACGATCTCGCGGCTCGCCGGGGCAATGCGGGTGGTCTTGGTGCGCACGGCCATACGAACCTCCGTTGAAATTAGCGGAGGCTAACCTATCATTCGGGGCGGTCGAGGTGGCGCACCGCGGGGGTGAGGCCCCATTCGTTGCGACCCAGCCGGCTCGCCGGCGCCAGAGCAGCGAAGTCCGGCATCCCGTCCTCGGCCAGCACGTCGGTCCGAACCGACACGGCCACCACGTCGCCCATCACCACGAAGCAGTCCCCGACTTCGATCACCCGGTGCAGGGTGCACTCGATCGCCGCCGGCGCTTCCGCGACCCGGGGCGGATGGACCCGTTCGCTGCGCTCGGGCCGCAAGCCCACCGCCGCGAACTCGTCCACGTCGTGCGCGAAGCCCGCCGACGTCGCGTTGACCCGTTCCATCAGCGGCACGGTTGCGACGTTGATCACGAACTCGCCGGTCTCCTCGATGTTGCGGAGGCTGTCCTTGCGCCCGACCGAGGTGAACTGCACCACCGGCGGCGTGACCGCGGCGACGGTGAAGAAGCTGTACGGCGCGACGTTGGGCACTCCGTCCGCCGACACGGTGGACACCCATGCGATCGGCCGCGGCACGATCGTGGCGGTCATCAGTCGGTAGAAGCGGCCGGTGCCCAGCTCGGTGGGATCGAAGACGGTGCGCATCGCCCCATTCTTGCTGTGACCCTCGTCCCGCACCGCCCGGGGCATCGGGGGCGTACCGCCCGGGGCATCGGGGGCGTACCGCCCGGGGCATCGGGGGCGTACCGCCCGGGGCATCGGGGGCGTACCGCCCGGGGCACTACTCTGGGTGCCGTGAACCCGTCCACCGCCCAGGCGACCGCCGTCGTCGACGAACTCGCCCGAGGCGGCGTCCGCGACGTCGTGCTGTGCCCCGGCTCGCGCAACGCGCCGCTGGCCTTCGCGCTGCAGGCCGCCGACAATGCGGGCCGGCTGCGGCTGCACATGCGCATCGACGAACGCACCGCCGGCTTCCTCGCGATCGGGCTGTCCGTCGCCTCCGGCCGGCCGGTGCCCGTCGTGATGACCTCCGGCACCGCCGTCGCCAACCTCGCGCCGGCCGTGCTCGAGGCCAACTACGCTCGGGTGCCGCTCGTGGTGCTCAGCGCCAACCGCCCCTACGAGCTCCTCGGCACCGGCGCCAACCAGACCGTCGAACAGCTCGGCATGTTCGGCACCCAGGTCCGCGCCACCATCAGCCTCGGCCTGGCCGAAGGGATCGAGCAGAACAGCGAGTGGCGCTCCGCGGTCAGCCGCGTCCTCGCCGCCGCCCGCGGCACCCGCTCCGGCAACGCCGGGCCCGTCCACTTCGACATCCCGCTACGCGAGCCGCTCGTCCCGGACGTCCACCCCCAGGGCCCGGTCCCCGAGGGCCGCCCCGACGGCAGCGCCTGGACCACCACCGTGCACGCCACCCTCGACGTGCCGATGGAGCTCGACATCACCGCCGACACCGTGGTGATCTCCGGCCACGGCTCCGCCTACCGGCCCGAGCTGTCGGAATTGCCCACCGTGGCCGAACCCACCGCGCCGCTCCACGGTGTCCCCCTGCACCCGATGGCGCTGCCGCAGCTGAAGCCGCGGCAGGCGATCATCACCGGCCGGCCCACCCTGCACCGGCCGGTGTCCAAGCTGCTCGCCGACCCGGCGGTGGCCGTGTACGCGCTCACCACCGGCCCCCGCTGGCCCGACGTGTCCGGCAACGTCCTCGCCACCGGCACGCGCGCCGTCGTCACCGGCAGTCCCGACCCGGCCTGGCTGGACCGCTGCCGGAACCTGTCCGCCCACACCGACAAGGCGGTGCGCGCCCAGCTCGACGCCCACCCGAAGCCGACCGGACTGCACGTCGCGGCGGCGGTCACCGACGCGCTGCGCGACGGGGACCAGCTGCTGCTCGGCGCCTCCAACCCGGTGCGCGACGCGGCGCTGGTGAGCTACCCCCGCGACGGGGTGAAGGTGCTCTCCAACCGCGGCGTCGCCGGCATCGACGGCACCGTGTCGACCGCCGTCGGCGCCGCCCTGGCCTACCAGCAGGGCCGCACCGTCGCCCTGATGGGCGACCTGACGTTCCTGCACGACGCGTCCGGCCTGCTGATCGGCACCGCCGAACCGCGCCCGCAGAACCTGACCGTCGTCGTCGCCAACGACGACGGCGGCGGCATCTTCGAGCTGCTCGAGCAGGGCGACCCGCAGTACGCCGGCGTGTTCGAGCGCGTGTTCGGCACTCCGCACGGCATGGATCTCGCCGCGCTGTGCGCCGCCTACCGGGTGCCGCACGAGCGGGTGGACCTGTCCGCGCTGACGGCCGCGCTGGCCGACCGGACCGCGCCCACCGGCGGCATCCGGGTGCTCGAGGTGATCACCGACCGCTCCGGCCTGCGGGAACTGCACGCGGCCGTGCGTGCCCAGCTGTGACGGACGCATGAGCGGGATCGACAAGGCACGTCGTGCGGTACTCGCCGTCGCCGTCGGCATCTCGGTGCTCACCGCGATCCTAGTGCTCGGCGCGTGGCGCAACGATCACCTCATCGGCTCCGACATGGGCACCGCCACCGCCGAGGTGCTCTCCGCGGGCTCGCTGCGCTCGGCGATCAGCTTCGTCACCCCCGACGGCGTCACCCACAACCCCGAACTCGGCGTGCTGTACCCCACGGGTCTGACCGCGGGCCAGCGGATCGCCGTCGAATACTCCCGCGCCGACCCGGACCTCGTGCGGGTCACCGGCCGTGACGTGCGCGTCGCACTCGTACCCGCGGCCTCGGTGATCGTGGTGACCTGGCTGATCGCGACCCCCGTGCTGACCTATCTCCGCCGGCGCAGCGCCGCCGCGGCCTAGAAGATTCGCCGGAACTTCGCCCGGCGGACACCTCGGCCACTTCCCACCGACCGGCCGCGCCGCGATGCTGGACCGGTGCGAGTAGCCATCGTCGCGGAATCCTTCCTCCCGAACGTCAACGGCGTCACCAACTCGGTGTTGCGCGTGCTCGAGCACCTCGACCGCCACGGCCACGAGGCCCTGGTCGTCGCTCCCGACACCGTCGCCGGACAGCCCCCGGCCCCCACCCAGCACGACGGGATCCCGGTGCACCGCGTGCCGGCGGTGCACGTCCCGAAGGTCAGCTCCCTGCCCGTGGGCCTGCCGCAGCCGGCGCTCACCGGCATCCTGCGCGGCTTCGCCCCCGACGTCGTGCACCTGGCGTCGCCGTTCCTGCTCGGCGCCGGCGGCCTCGGCGCCGCTCGCCGGCTCGACCTGCCCACCGTCGCGGTCTACCAGACCGACGTCGCCGGATTCGCGTCCAGCTACGGGCTCGGGCTCGCGGCCCGCGCCGCCTGGCAGTGGACGCGCCGAATCCACCGCGCGTGCGACCGCACCCTCGCACCCTCGACGGCGGCCGCCGCGGACCTCGCCGCACACGGCGTCCCGCGGGTACACCGCTGGGCGCGGGGCGTCGACACCGCGCGTTTCACCCCGGCCCGGCGCAGTGCCGCCCTGCGCCGGACATGGTCGCCCGACGGCCGGCTCCTGGTGGGCTTCGTGGGGCGGCTCGCCCCGGAGAAGCACGTCGAACGACTCGCAGGCCTCGCAGCCGACCCCCGCTACCGGCTCGTCGTCGTCGGCGACGGCCCGGAGCGCGCCCGTCTCGAACCGCTCCTGCCCGGGGCGGTGTTCACCGGTCACCTCGGCGGCGACGCGCTGGCCGACGCCTACGCGAGCCTCGACGTGTTCGTCCACCCGGGCGAGCACGAGACGTTCTGCCAGGCCGTGCAGGAGGCGCTCGCCAGCGGCGTCCCGGTGATCGCACCCGACGCGGGCGGCCCGCGCGATCTCGTCGCCCACTGCCGCAACGGGTACCGGCTGCCGGTCGACGGGTTCGCCGAGCTGCTGCCGGGCGCGGTGGGCGCGCTCGCCGATCCGATGCTGCGGGACCGGTTCGGCGCGGCCGCGCGGCGCAGCGTCCTCGGCCGCACCTGGCCCGCGGTGTGCCACGAACTGCTCGGGCACTACGAACAGGTCTGCTCGGTCCGGCCGGGCACGCTGCGGCGCAGCGCGTAGCGGTAACGTTTCGACCGTGGCAACTACTCACGGGTCGCGGGCCTCGCTCGCGAAGGATCCGCGCGAGGTCGCGTCGATGTTCGACGGCGTCGCCCAGCGATACGACATCACCAACACCGTGCTGTCCTTCGGGCAGGACCGCAGCTGGCGGCGCGCCACCCGGGCGGCACTGGACCTGCAGCCGGGGGAGCGGGTCCTCGACCTCGCCGCCGGCACCGGGGTGTCGACGGTGGAGCTCGGCCGGTCCGGCGCCTGGGTGGTGGCCACCGACTTCTCCAAGGGCATGCTGCAGGCGGGCGCGTTCCGGCAGGTGCCGATGGTCGCGGGCGACGCGATGCGCCTGCCCTTCGCCGACGCGGTGTTCGACGCCGCCACGATCTCGTTCGGCCTGCGCAACGTCTCCGACTTCGACGCCGGCCTGCGGGAGATCGCGCGGGTGACCAAGCCCGGAGGCCGCCTCGTGGTGAGCGAGTTCGCCACGCCCGTCTCGGCCCCGCTGCGCGTGCTCTATCTCGAGTACCTGATGCGGGCACTGCCGCGGGTCGCGCGGACCGTCAGCAGCAACCCCGACGCCTACGTCTACCTCGCCGAGTCGATCCGCGCGTGGCCCACGCAGGCCGAGCTCGCCGAGCGGATCCAGACCGCCGGCTGGCGGTCGGTGCAATGGCGCAACCTCACCGGCGGGATCGTGGCCCTGCACCGGGCGGTGCGCTGACCGCACCGTTCGGCCGGCGGGGTCAGGCGAAGAGCGGCCGGCGGTCCCACCGCAGCGACGCGCCGCCCCCGGCCCGCCACGCGCGCGCGACGAGATCCTCGTCGCGCTCGGTGACCAGGTTGCCCATGACCCGGACGGCCACCGTCATCAGCGCCGTCGAGCCCATCCCGACGGGCCCGGTGGCCGGCAGGAACCGCGGCAGCGTCAGCAGGCCGGCCAGCCGCCGGGCCGCGGAGAACGCCCGGCCGTAGCGTTCGCGCAGCAGAGCCGGCCACAGCTGCGTGAGGTCGTCCGCGTCGAGGACGCCGGCGACGAGCCGCCCACCCTCGAGGCCGTAATCGATGCCCTCGCCGTTGAGCGGGTTCACGCACGCCGCGGCATCACCGATCAGGGCCCAGTTCCGGCCCGCCACCCCGGACACCGCACCGCCCATCGGCAGCAGCGCCGACGCCACGCGGGTGGTCTCGCCGAGGCCCCACTCGCCGCGGCGCCGCGACGCGTACAGCTCGATCAGCGGCCGCAGCGATCCGGCGGCCGGTCGCTTCGCGGTCGCGAGGGTGCCCACGCCGATGTTGACCTCGCCGGTACCCAGTGGGAACACCCAGCCGTAGCCCGGGTGCAGCGCGCCTGCGTCGTCGCGTAACTCCAGGTGCGACGTGATCCACGGGTCGTCGCTGCGGGGGGAGGTGGCGTAGGCGCGGGCCGCGACCCCGTACGCCGTGTCGCGGTGCCACTGCCGGCCGAGCAGCTTGCCCAGCGGGGACCGGACCCCGTCCGCCACGACGAGCCGCTCGCACGCGACGGTGCGCCGACCGCCCGCGGTCGCGAAGGTCACACCGGTCACCCGCGACTCGTCGCGCTCGACGGCGACGGCCTTGGCGCCCTCGGCCGTACCGGCGCCCGACTCGACGGCGGCCCGGCGGATCCGGTCGTCGAGTTCGGTGCGCGGCACGGCGCTGCCCTGCGCCGGGAAGGAACCCGACGGCCACGGCAGCTCGAGGCTGCGGCCGAAACCCTCGAGCCGCAGGCCGCGGTTGACGGTGCGCGTGCGCACCCAGTCGCCGAGGCCGAGCCGGTCGAGCTCGGCCACCGCCCGCGGCGTCAGGCCGTCGCCGCACGTCTTGTCCCGGGGGAAGGTCGCGGCGTCGACGAGCAGCACGTCGCGCCCGGCGCGGGCCGCCCAGGCGGCGGCTGCCGACCCTGCGGGACCTGCGCCGACGACGAGCACGTCGGTACGGTCGGGGATCTCGGAAAGGTTGTGCCGCGGTTCGGACGCAGCGTGTTCTGCCACCACGGCTCCATCTTTCCAGGCACGGCTTCGGTGCCTCGGGGAGGTAGCCGCCCGGCGGAGCGGCTAGGTTCACTACCGTGGAGCCGATTCGACAGCGGACAGCAACAGCCGGGTCGACAGAACAGGATGGGTATCTCATCGTGAGCACTGAAGGGGCGGCGCAGTCCGCCGGTCCGTCCGGCGCGACGTCGGACACGGTGGTGGCCGGGGTGGACCTCGGCGATCCGGTCCTGGCGGCCGCCGTCCGGGACGGCCTCGCCCGGGTCGAGGAACTGCTGATCTCGGAGCTGTCCGACGGCGAGGACTTCCTGACCGAGGTCGCGCTGCATCTCGCCAAGGCCGGCGGCAAGCGGTTCCGTCCGCTGTTCACGCTCCTCACCGCCCAGCTCGGGCCGGAGCCCGACGATGCGGCGGTCGTCACGGCGGCGACCGCGGTCGAACTGGTGCACCTGGCCACGCTGTACCACGACGACGTGATGGACGAGGCCACCATGCGCCGGGGGGCGCCCAGCGCCAACGCGCGGTGGAGCAACAGCGTCGCCATCCTCGCCGGGGACTTCCTGTTCGCCCACGCGTCGCGGCTGGTGTCGACCCTCGGCCCCGACGCCGTGCGGACCATCGCCGAGACGTTCGCCGAACTCGTGACCGGGCAGATGCGAGAGACCATCGGCACCGGGAAGGAACGCGACCCGGTCGAGCACTACCTCAAGGTGGTGTGGGAGAAGACCGGCTCGCTGATCGCGACGAGCGGGCGGTTCGGCGGGACGTTCTCCGGCGCGGATGCGAAACAGATCGCACAACTGGAACGGCTCGGCGACGCCGTCGGCACCGCGTTCCAGATCGCCGACGACATCATCGACATCTCGTCGGCCTCGGTGGAGTCCGGCAAGACTCCGGGAACGGACCTGCGTGAGGGGGTCCACACCCTACCGGTGCTCTACGCCTTCCGCGAGTCCGGACCCGAGGCCGACCGGCTGCGGGAACTGCTGGCCGGGCCGGTGGAGGACGAGGCCGCCGTCGACGAGGCCCTGATGCTGCTGGCACGGTCGCCGGGGATGGCCGCCGCGAAGCGGACGCTGGGCGAGTACGCGGACAAGGCCCGCGCGGAGCTGGCGTCGCTGCCGTCGGGACCGGCGAACGAGGCCCTGCGACGGCTCGTCGACTACACGATTGCGCGCGTGGGGTAGACCCGGAAGCCGGGACGGCCGTTGCGGGGAGTGACGGTGGGGAACCCGCTCCCCGCCCTGTTTCGTTGAACATTCGAGCAAGATCGACGAATCGGGAAGAGGCGTGACGTGCACGGGTATGCGAACCGGCTGAAGACGGCGGGGCTCCTCATCGGGATGTCCGCCCTCATCGTGTTCATCGGCGCCCTGTTCCGGAACCCGACGATCCTGATCGGCTCGATCGTTCTCGCCGTCGGGATGAACGCCTACGCGTACTTCAACAGCGACAAGCTGGCGCTGCGTGCGATGCACGCCCAACCGATCACCGAGGTGGAGGCGCCGGTGGTGTACCGGATCGTGCGCGAGCTCGCGACCACGGCCCATCAGCCGATGCCCCGGCTGTACATCAGCCCGACCAATGCGCCCAACGCGTTCGCGACGGGCCGCGATCCCCGCCACGCGGCGGTGTGCTGCACCACCGGAATCCTGCAGATCCTGAACGAGCGGGAGCTGCGCGCCGTGCTCGGGCACGAGCTGTCGCACGTCTACAACCGGGACATCCTGATCTCGTCGGTGGCCGGGGCGATGGCGGCGGTGATCTCGGGGCTGGCGAATCTCGCACTGTTCGCGAACATGTTCGGCAACCGCGACCAGGGCACCAATCCGCTGGCTCTGCTGCTGGTGTCGCTGCTCGGGCCCATCGCGGCCACGGTCGTCCGGCTCGCCGTGTCGCGCTCGCGCGAGTATCAGGCGGATCAGTCCGGCGCCGAACTCACCGGCGATCCGCTGGCGCTGGCGTCGGCGCTGCGCAAGCTCGAGCGGGGCACCCAGGCGGCGCCGCTGCCGCCCGAACCCCGGATCGCCGCGCAGTCGCACATGATGATCGCCAACCCGTTCCGGGCGGGGGAGCGGGTGAGCCGGTTGTTCTCGACCCACCCGCCCATGGCCGAGCGCATCGACCGGCTCGAGCGCATGGCCCGCGGCGGGTAGCGCCCCGGGGGCCTACCGGTAGTTGACGAACTGCAGCGCGATGTCGAGGTCGGCGTTCTTGAGCAGTGCGATCACGGCCTGCAGGTCGTCGCGCTTCTTGCTGCTCACGCGCAGCTCCTCGCCCTGGATCTGCGCCTTGACACCCTTCGGGCCCTCGTCGCGGATCAGCTTGGAGATCTTCTTGGCGTTCTCGGTGCTGATGCCCTGCACCAGAGATCCGCTGATCTTGTAGACCTTGCCGGACTGGGTGGGCTCGCCGGCGTCGAATGACTTGAGGGAGAGATTGCGGCGGATCAGCTTCTCCTTGAACACCTCGAGGGCGGCATTGACGCGCTCCTCCGTGTCGGCGGTCAGGGTGACGGACTCCTCGCCGCTCCACTCGATGCTCGCCCCGGTGTTGCGGAAGTCGAAGCGGGTGCCGAGTTCCTTGGCGGCCTGGTTCAGCGCGTTGTCCACCTCCTGCCGGTCGACCTTGCTCACCACATCGAACGACGAATCAGCCACGAGCACTCCACTTCGGATCGGTTCTGTACGGGTTGCCGCCCCGACGCTATCGGGTGGCGCAGTGCCGCTGTCCACCCGGTTTGCACAACAGGGGGGTGTGCGTTGTATTGTTTCAAACGCGCCAGGGACACGGTCCCGATCGCGCCCGGCAGGTTGCCCGAGCGGCCAATGGGAGCGGACTGTAAATCCGTCGGCTTACGCCTACGTAGGTTCGAATCCTACACCTGCCACCAGAACGGCCCCGATCCGAACGGATCGGGGCCGTTCTGCATTGCAGCCGTTCGGGTACCGGGACGTCGTCCGTGCCGGGTCCCGCCGGCGCTCGAGGGCAGGGCCCGTGCCGGGGCGGGGCAGGGGAGCACCTCCCCGGATGCGCGCGGAAGCCGCCGGAAAGCCGATTTATGGCCCCTGAGCTGCTGATTTTGTTCCTGCAGAGGAGTGTGTGTAATCTTTTGGAGGCCGCAGCGAGCAGAGATGCTCACGGTGGTCGCGCCCCCTTAGCTCAGTCGGCAGAGCGTTTCCATGGTAAGGAAAAGGTCGACGGTTCGATTCCGTCAGGGGGCTCGCTGGATTGTGGTGCCGCCGTTGTTCGCGACACTCGACACCGAGGCGGTGTAGCTCAGTTGGTAGAGCAAACGACTCATAATCGTTGCGTCGCCGGTTCAAGTCCGGTCACCGCTACCAAAGTTGAATGAACCACCCTGATCGTCGTTGATCAGATTGACGCGAAAGAAGGCATCCCGTGGCCTCCTCAACCGACGTTCGGCCGAAGATCACCCTGGCCTGCGAGGTGTGCAAGCACCGCAACTACATCACGAAGAAGAACCGTCGCAACGACCCCGACCGGTTGGAGCTGAAGAAGTTCTGCCCCAACTGCGGCACTCATCGCGCCCACCGCGAGTCGAAGTAGTCGTACAGGGTCGACGTCGACGCGTGAGCTCTCCGCAAACTCGCCCACGCCGGCCGGCGTCCGGGCGAATTTGCGGGAGTTTTGCGTATGACGGGCATATCCGTGAGTGAAGAATCGGTCGTGGACGGCACCGAACAGGCCGGGATCCAGTTCGATGCAGCGGCACATGCGGCCTCGATGGTCGGCCATCACTATCGTGTCGAGGACTTCTACGAGGTCGGGCGCGAGAAGGTCCGCGAGTACGCGCGTGCCGTGCTGGACAACAATCCGGCGCACCACGACGAGGAAGCGGCCAAGGGCCTCGGCTACGACGGCCTCGTCGCTCCGCTGACCTTCGTCTCCATCGTCGGCATGATCGCCCAGCGCAAGCTGTTCGACGAGGTCGTCACCGGATACGACCTCAGCCAGATCATGCAGACGGACCAGCGGCTGGTGTTCCACCGGCCCATCCAGGTGGGCGATCGACTGTTCTGCGACGTGTACCTCGACGACTTCCGTCAGGCCGCCGGCAGCGACATCATCACCACCAAGAACATCATCACGGATCAGCACGACAACGTCGTGATGACCACGTGGACCACCCTGGTGGGCCGCACCGGTGGCGAGGTGGACGAGAACATCGCCCACGCAGTCAAGGATGTGATGATGCATGTCGCTCCGTAGGTTCGAGGACGTCTCGGTCGGGGAGGAGCTGCCCGCGCGGGTGGTCACGCTCACCCGCGGCAACCTCGTGAACTACGCGGGTGTATCGGGTGATCCCAACCCGATCCACTGGAGCGACGAGGTCGCCAAGCTCGCCGGCTTGCGCGATGTGGTCGGCCACGGCATGCTCTCCATGGGCATCGCGGCCGGCTTCGTCACCGACTGGCTCGGTGACCCAGGAGCGGTGACCGAGTACAACGTTCGGTTCACCAGTCCGGTCTACGTCGAGGCCCATCGGGCCGCCGAGGTGGAGTTCTCCGGCAAGGTCAAGTCGGTGGACGCGGACAGCAAGACAGCAGTGGTCGCGATCGTGGCAAAGTCCGAAGGGCGTAAGATCTTCGGGCGGGCCACGGCAACGGTCCGTCTGGCCTGACCGGCCGGGCGGATTGGGTTTGTCCCGGGGCTATGAAGTACACTAAGACTTCTGGGATCGCATAGCGCAGCGCGCTGCTCTCGAGGACCTCCACGGTCCGCGGGGTGGCGCGCATGTCATGTGGTCGCAGATGGGTCGATCGAAACGCCGGTTCCCGGCGGAGGCATCGACCAAAGGGGCGTAGCTCAATTGGCAGAGCAGCGGTCTCCAAAACCGCAGGTTGCAGGTTCAAGTCCTGTCGCCCCTGCCCCCGGACGGCCAGCGACCGAGAGGAACGATGTGAGCGAGGAGCGCGGTAAGCGCGACGGCGGTACTGCAGGGACTTCCAACCCTGTCGACGCCGGATCGGCGACCGACGCGACCCCCGACGCTTCCTCCGCGTCCGCTGCTCCCACCGGCAAGAGGTCCCAGCAGCGTTCGGCCGCTCCCGCGTCGACCGCGGTGGCTGCCACCCGGCGGCCCGATTCGAAGGCGCCAGCCAAGTCCGCCTCCCGCTCCGGTGCCCAGGGCACGGAGAACATCTTCAAGCGCCTGCGGCGCTTCTTCCGTGAGGTCCTCGCCGAGCTCCGCAAGGTGATCTGGCCGAATCGCAAGCAGCTGGTCACGTACACGACCGTCGTCGTGGTCTTCGTGGCGGTCATGACCGCGCTCATCTTTGGATTGGATCTGGCGTTCGTGAAGGGCGTCAGCTGGTTGTTCGGTTAGCGCGTCAGCGTGCCGGCGAATGTGATCGACGAGAGGAAAGTGCCCGGTGAGCACCCCCGAGAACGACTCCTACGAGCCCTCGGCCGAAGAGCGCGTTTCGGACGAGGTCTTTGTTGACGACTCCGTGACCGCGGACGCGGCCGACGAGTCGGCAGAGGCGGGCATCGAAACCGACGAGACGTCCGGCGACGAGCCCGAAGCGCCCGTGGAGGCACAGGCCGAAGAGGCACCGGCCGAAGAGGCACCGGCCGAGGAGGTCGATCCGGCGGAGGCCCTCGAGAAGCAGCTGCGGCTCGAGCCCGGCGACTGGTACGTCGTGCACTCCTACGCCGGCTACGAGAACAAGGTCAAGGCCAACCTCGAGACCCGCGTGCAGAACCTGGACCTGAGCGAGTACATCTTCCAGGTCGAGGTGCCCACCGAAGAGGTCACCGAGATCAAGAACGGCCAGCGCAAGCAGGTCAACCGCAAGGTCCTGCCGGGCTACATCCTGGTGCGCATGGAGCTGAACGACGAGTCGTGGGGCGCGGTGCGCAACACCCCCGGCGTCACCGGGTTCGTGGGTGCCACCTCGCGCCCGTCGCCGCTGACGATCAAAGAGGTCGTGAAGTTCCTGCTGCCGCAGCAGGCGAAGAAGAAGCCCGCCGCAGCCGCCGCCACGACCGCCGAGGGCGCCGCGACCGCCGTCAAGCCCGCCATCGAGGTGGACTTCGAGGTCGGCGAGTCCGTCACCGTGATGGACGGACCGTTCGCGACGCTGCCGGCTTCGATCAGCGAGGTCAACGCCGAGCAGCAGAAGCTCAAGGTCCTGGTGTCGATCTTCGGTCGTGAGACCCCGGTGGAGCTGTCCTTCAACCAGGTGTCGAAGATCTGAGGGTCCGACCCACTCAAGCTTGCGATAGCAGTACGCAAGAACCACACCGAGCAAGAAACTAGGAATAGAGATGCCCCCGAAGAAGAAGAAGATTGCCGGGCTCATCAAGCTCCAGATCCAGGCAGGTCAGGCCAACCCGGCTCCGCCGGTCGGCCCCGCCCTGGGTCAGCACGGCGTCAACATCATGGAGTTCTGCAAGGCGTACAACGCCGCGACCGAGTCGCAGCGCGGCAACGTCGTGCCGGTCGAGATCACGGTCTACGAGGACCGCTCGTTCGACTTCAAGCTGAAGACCCCGCCGGCCGCCAAGCTGCTGCTGAAGGCCGCGGGCGTGCAGAAGGGCTCCGGCGAGCCGCACAAGACCAAGGTCGCCAAGGTCACCATGGACCAGGTGCGCGAGATCGCCAAGACCAAGCAGGAAGACCTGAACGCCAACGACGTCGAGGCTGCCGCGAAGATCATCGCCGGCACCGCGCGTTCGATGGGCATCACGGTCGAGGGCTGAGCGCCGCGACGCGTTGTGACACCGCAGGGCTGACGAAGCCCCGGAGCAGGAACCCGTGGGAGGGCCGGCCAGGCTCGACAACCACGACCGAACCATTCACCTTCCGGTGACAAGTTAGGACAGAACAATGGCAAAGCGCAGCAAGGCGTACCTCGCCGCCGCTGAGAAGATCGACGCCTCGACGCTCTACAGCCCCCTCGCGGCCGCTCGGCTCGCGAAGGAGACCTCGTCGAAGAACTACGACGCCACCGTCGAGGTCGCCATGCGCCTCGGTGTGGACCCCCGCAAGGCGGACCAGATGGTCCGCGGCACGGTCAACCTGCCGCACGGCACCGGTAAGACCGCCCGCGTCATCGTGTTCGCGGTCGGCGAGAAGGCCGCCGAGGCCGAGGCCGCGGGTGCGGACGCCGTCGGCGCGGAGGACCTGATCGAGCGGATCCAGGGCGGTTGGCTGGACTTCGACGCCGCGATCGCGACCCCGGACCAGATGGCCAAGGTCGGCCGCATCGCGCGTGTCCTCGGTCCGCGCGGCCTGATGCCGAACCCGAAGACGGGTACGGTCACCCCGGCTGTCGCCAAGGCTGTCGCCGACATCAAGGGCGGCAAGATCAACTTCCGCGTCGACAAGAACTCGAACCTGCACTTCGTGATCGGCAAGGCGTCGTTCGACGACGCGAAGCTGGTGGAGAACTACGGTGCCGCCCTGGACGAGGTCCTGCGCGCGAAGCCGTCCACCGCGAAGGGGCGTTACGTCAAGAAGGTGACGATCGCGACCACCACCGGACCGGGCATCCCGGTGGACCCGTCGCGCACTCGCAACCTCCTGGAGGACGCCGAGTAGGAGGCTGGTCTCCAGTCTTCGCGGTCAGCGCACGAAATGGCCGGCACGGAACTGCTCCGTGCCGGCCGTTTTGCGTCCGCACATCCGGTCGGGTACGCTTGCCTGCGGAGTTCGGCGCGTGCCGATCTTCACCCCGATCATGTTCTACCCAAGACCGTTGGTCACCGGATCCGCTCGCGGACTCGGTTGAAGGTCCGGGATTGCCCGGCGGCCCACGCAGGAGGACGAGGTAGGGGAGATACGACATCGGTTGCGATGCCGTCTTTCTCTCTGTACGCCCCGTGTGCCCTGCACCGGGGCGTTTTGCATTTTGCGGATTTCGAGTGGAACTTCCCGAGCGGGAAAACGACTGTTACTGAGAGGAGGCGAAGTATGGCAAAGCCTGAGAAGGTTTCTGCGGTTGCGGAGATCACCGAGCAGTTCAAGGACTCGACGGCCGCCGTGATCACGGAGTTCCGTGGTCTGTCGGTGACCAGTCTGACGCAGCTGCGACGCGCTCTCGGAGAGGGTGCCACCTACTCCGTCGCCAAGAACACCCTGGTCAAGCGCGCCGCCGCAGAGGCGGGCGTCGAGGGCCTTGACGACCTGTTCGTCGGACCGACCGCCATTGCGTTCATCAAGGGCGAGCCGGTCGACGCTGCGAAGGCCCTGAAGACCTTCGCGAAGGACAACAAGGCGCTCGTCATCAAGGGCGGCTACATGGACGGCGCTGCGCTGTCCGTGGATCAGGTCAACCAGATCGCGGACCTCGAGTCCCGCGAGGTGCTGTTGGCCAAGCTCGCCGGCGCGATGAAGGGCAACTTGGCAAAGGCCGCCGGCCTGTTCAATGCTCCTGCCTCGCAGGTGGCCCGTCTCGCGGCCGCTCTGCAGGAGAAGATGGCGGACCAGGAGTCTGCCGCAAGCTGATCCGCACCATCGCGAATCACTGACCCACCCACCCCGCGCGCCCCGGCGCGCATCCCATCCGGTCGCGGATCAGCGACATGGGATCCACAAGGAAGGACCGCCACCATGGCGAAGCTCACCACCGAAGAGCTGCTCGACGCGTTCAAGGAACTGACCCTCCTCGAGCTCTCGGAGTTCGTGAAGGCCTTCGAGGAGACCTTCGAGGTCACCGCTGCCGCTCCGGTCGCCGTCGCCGCTGCCGGTGCCCCGGCCGCCGCCGCCGAGGCCGAGTCCGAGCAGGACGAGTTCGACGTCATCCTCGAGGGTGCCGGCGACAAGAAGATCCAGGTCATCAAGGTCGTCCGTGAGATCGTCTCGGGCCTCGGCCTGAAGGAGGCCAAGGACCTCGTCGAGGGTGCTCCGAAGCCGATCCTGGAGAAGGTCGCCAAGGATGCCGCCGAGGCTGCCAAGGCGAAGCTCGAAGAGGCCGGCGCCAAGGTCGCCGTCAAGTAAGACGAACCCGGCTGCCCGACCGCACCGCGGTCGAGCGCTTCGGCAAGGCCGCTGCCCACGGACTCACGTCCGTGGGCAGCGGCCTTTTCGCGCATTCGTGACCGGTTTGCCGAGCGCGCGGAAACCATCCGCGCTAAGTTGACGTCGGTGCCGCACGGGGACGGCATAAGCGCAGGTCATACCCCTGATCGAAGGGGGTTATGCCCGAGTTGACCTGTGTTCTTACTCGCTAGTAGGATCCCGTGTCACAGGTAACACTTCGATGCGCTACAGTGACGCAATCCACAGTGGGGAACAGCATCGAGCCGTGCGGAGGTAATGGTGGGAGTCGAAGTAGCTGTCGAGGGGTTGACGAAGTCCTTCGGGTCTCAGCGGATCTGGCAGGACGTGACGTTGACGCTGCCGGCGGGTGAGGTGTCGGCGCTGCTGGGCCCGTCGGGTACGGGCAAGTCGGTGTTCCTCAAGTCGCTGATCGGTCTGCTGCGGCCGGAGCGGGGCTCGATCGTCATCGACGGCACCGACATCCTGCAGTGCTCCTCGAAGGAGCTCTACGAGATCCGCAAGCTGTTCGGGGTGCTGTTCCAGGACGGTGCGCTGTTCGGGTCGATGAACCTCTACGACAACGTGGCGTTCCCGCTGCGCGAGCACACCAAGAAGTCCGAGTCCGAGATCCGCAAGATCGTGATGGAGAAGCTCGAGCTCGTCGGTCTGCTCGGCGCCGAGGACAAGCTGCCCGGCGAGATCTCCGGCGGCATGCGCAAGCGGGCCGGGCTGGCGCGGGCGCTGGTGCTCGATCCGCAGATCATCCTGGTCGACGAGCCGGACTCGGGGCTGGATCCGGTGCGCACCACCTACATCAGCCAGACGCTGATCGACATCAACGCCGAGATCGACGCGACGATCCTGATCGTCTCGCACAACATCAACCTGGCGCGGACGGTGCCGGACAACATCGGGATGCTGTTCCGTCGGGAGCTGGTGATGTTCGGTCCGCGCGAGGTGCTGCTCACCAGTGACGAGCCGGTGGTCAAGCAGTTCCTCAACGGCACGATGATCGGGCCGATCGGGATGTCGGAGGAGAAGGACGAGGCGACGATGGCGCAGGAGCAGGCCCTCGTCGACGCCGGGCACCACGCCGGTGGGGTGGAGGACGTCGAGGGCATCGTGCCGCAGATGAAGGCCACCCCGGGGATGCCCGAGCGGCAGGCCGTCGCCCGCCGGCAGGAGCGCGTGCGGCACATCCTGCACACCCTGCCCGAGGCCGCCCAGCAGGCCATCCTCGAGTCCTTCGAGGAGACCGGCGGGACGCACGCCGCGCCGGCCTACCCCGAGCATTCCTTCCGCGACGACGACACGCAGGTCATCCCGGCGTACCCCGGTCACGGGTACGACGAGTCCGCCCGCCACAGAAGCTAGGAGCACACATGGGGGTCGGATCGGGCACCAGCTCGTTCGTGCGTCCGATACACGGTGCACTCACCCAGGCCGGAAACATCGTCGAGTTGTTCGTCGACGTCGTGCGGAACACCTTCCGCCGGCCGTTCCAGTTCCGCGAGTTCATCGAGCAGGCGTGGTTCATCGCGAGCGTCACGATCCTGCCCACCGCCCTCGTGGCAATCCCGTTCGGCGCTGTGGTCTCGCTGCAGACCGGGTCGCTGATCAAGCAGCTCGGCGCGGAGTCGTTCACCGGCGCCGCCAGCGTGCTGGCCGTGATCCAGCAGGGCAGTCCCATCGTGACCGCGCTGCTGATCGCCGGCGCGGCCGGCTCCGCGGTCACCGCCGATCTCGGATCGCGCACCATCCGCGAGGAGATCGATGCCATGGAGGTGCTCGGCATCAACCCCGTGCAACGCCTGGTGGTCCCGCGCGTGCTCGCGATGGTTCTCATCGCGCTGCTGCTCAACGGACTCGTCTCCGTCGTCGGCATCGCCGGCGGCTACTTCTTCAACGTGATCCTGCAGGGCGGTACCCCGGGCGCCTACCTGGCGTCCTTCTCGGCCCTCGCCCAGTTGCCCGACCTCTACGTGGCCGAGATCAAGGCGGCGATCTTCGGTGTCATCGCCGGCGTCGTCGCGGCCTACAAGGGCCTGCACCCCGGTGCCGGACCGAAGGGGGTCGGCGAGGCCGTCAACCAGACCGTCGTCATCACCTTCCTTCTGTTGTTCTTCGCGAACCTGATCCTGACGATGGTGTACCTGCAGATCGTTCCGGCGAAGGGATCCTGACTCGATGACAATCGCAAAGGGCCGCGGAGACGTCATCTGGCTCCGCGGGCGCAGAATCGTGCGCGCTCCTCTCGACATGCTGGATCGGGCAGGCGACCAGATGTCGTTCTACGCGCGGGCCATCGCGTGGACCCCGCGCACCCTCGTCCACTACCGCAAGGAGGTGCTGCGGCTGCTCGCCGAGGTCACCTTCGGCAGCGGCGCGCTCGCCGTCATCGGCGGCACCATCGGTGTCATCGCCATGATGTCCGGTTTCACCGGCGTCGTCGTGGGTCTGCAGGGCTACGCCGCCCTCGAGCAGCTCGGCTCCTCGGTGCTCACCGGCTTCCTGTCGGCGTACGTCAACACGCGTGAACTCGCCCCGATCGTCGCGGCCCTGGCGCTGTCGGCGACGGTGGGCTGTGGCTTCACCGCCCAGCTCGGTGCGATGCGGATCAGCGAGGAGATCGACGCGCTCGAGGTGATGGCGGTGCCGTCGGTGCCGTTCCTCGTCACCTCCCGGATGATCGCCGGTTTCGTCGCCGTCATCCCGCTGTACATCATCGGCCTGCTCGCCGCGTACCTCGCGACACGCGTGATCAGCACCCTGTTCAACGGGCAGTCGTCGGGTTCGTACGACCACTACTTCAATCTGTTCCTGCCGCCCGAGGACGTGCTGTACTCCTTCGGGAAGGTCCTCGTCTTCGCCTTCTTCCTGATCCTCATCCACTGCTACTACGGCTTCAACGCCAGCGGGGGACCCGCGGGCGTCGGCGTGGCCGTCGGCCGTGCAGTGCGCACCGCGATCGTCACGATCGCCGTGCTCGACTTCTTCCTCAGCCTCGCCATCTGGGGCACCACCACGACCGTGAGGGTGGCCGGATGAACCCGACTCCCTCGACCCTCAAGCGGAGGGTTCTCGGCCTGCTGTTCTTCGTCGTGCTGGGTCTGTTCCTGTTCGTCACCATCGCGATGTACAACAAGACGTTCAAGAAGGTCGTCGAGGTGGACCTCGTGACCGACGAGGTCGGCAACGCGCTGCCGATGAACGCGGACGTGAAGGTGCGCGGACTGATCGTCGGCGAGGTCCGCGGCACGTCGGCCGAGAGCGGGACGGTGACCGCACATCTCGCGCTCGAACCGGACAAGGCCGGCCTGATCCCCGCGAACGCGACCGCACAGCTGCTGCCGAAGACGTTGTTCGGGGAGCGTTACGTCTCGCTGATCCTCCCGGACCGGCCGGCGCGCCCGATCCAGGCGGGGGACACCCTGATGCAGGACACGAGCGCCGAGACCGTCGAACTCGGCGAGGTGCTCGACGGGCTGCTGCCCCTGCTCGAGGCCATCCCACCGCAGGATCTCGCGAACACCCTCGGCGCCCTGGCCCAGGGCCTGAGCGGCCGCGGCGAGACCCTCGGGCAGACCGTGGACCGGCTCGAGCAGGTGTTCCGCGAGGTGAACGTGGAGCTCCCGGCCGTGCAGGAGGACCTGCGCGGGCTCGCGGACTTCTCCCAGACCTACTCCGACGCCGCGCCCGATCTGATCAGCGCCCTCGACAACCTGCGCACCACCGGCAACACCGTGGTGGAACAGGAGAACCAGCTCGAGACTCTGCTGGTCACGGCGACGGGGGCGTCGTCGGCGACCGCCGGGCTGCTCGAGCAGAACGCCGGGTCGATCATCAGCATCGCCGCCGACTCCAAGCAGGCCCTGCAGTTGCTGGCCCGGTACTCGCCGTCGTACCCGTGCATGCTGAAGGGCTTCGCCGACGCGGCACCCGCGGCTGCGGGGGTGCTCGCGGCCGACGACCCGTTCCCCGGCGTGCGGGCGAGCGTCCAGTTCGTCAATCCGAAGGGCCGGTACCTGCCGAACCAGGACGAGCCGCGCCTGCTCGACGTCCGCGGCCCCACCTGCTACGACAACGTCACGGCCCCGGGCCGGTTCTTCCCGCAGTACCCCGGCGGTTCGATCAACGACGGCTCCTACCAGGTGCCGTCCCGCAACCCGGGCCCGGAGACCATGTCGTACTTCCCGGCCCCCGAGGGGTCCGGGGTGCCGGACGACGTCGGCGAGCTGATCGGGACGACCCCGGCGACGACGCAGGTCTCGTACACCGGGTCGCGGGCCGAGCAGGACGCCCTCGGCGTCGTGTACGCGGAGGCGACGGGCATCGCGCCCGAGGACGTGCCGACCTGGACGACGCGCCTGGGCGCGCCCGCACTGCGTGGAACGGAGGTGAGCTTCCGATGAGAGGCCTGGCAGCACCGCTGATCAAGCTGATCGTCTTCGCCGTGGTCACGATCCTCGCCACCGGAATGCTCGCGGCGACCATCGCGAGCCTCGGCGGCGGCGGAGGCACGAAATTCCACGCGATCTTCACGGACGTGACGTCGCTCAACGAGGGCGACGACATCCGAATCGCCGGCGTCCGCGTCGGCCAGGTCGAGAAGATCGAGATCGTCGACCGGCGCGAGGCGCGCGTGACGTTCTCGATGTCCGACCGGGACTGGCTGCCCGCCGCGACGACCGCGACGATCCGCTACCGGACGCTCGTCGGCCAGCGCTACATCGCCCTCGACCAGGGCGAGGGCATGCAGGGGATGAAGCTGACCGGCGGCGACACCATCCCGCTGGAGCGCACCAAGCCGGCCGTGAACCTGACCACCCTGTTCAACGGGTTCCGGCCCCTGTTCCAGACCCTGAGCGCCGAGGACGTCAACACGCTGTCGTCGCAGATAGTCCAGGTGTTCCAGGGCGAGGCCGGAACCATCGACGACCTGGTGCGCACGACGGCGAGCCTGACCAACACGATCGCCGACAAGGACCGGGTCATCGGTGCGGTCATCGACAACCTGAACTCGGTGCTCACCAACATCAACGAGCGGGACGATCAGCTCGACTCGTTGCTCGTCAACACGCAGGCGCTGGTCAGCGGGCTGGCCGCCGACCGCGACACGGTGGGTGCGGCCGTGCAGTCGCTGGCCGGGCTGACGGACGCGACGGCCGATCTGCTCGAGCCGACCCGGCCGGCCATCGCCGGCTCCGTCACGGCGGTGCAGCAGCTCGGGGCGAACCTGAACAGCAACCGCGACGCGGTCGACGAGGTCCTCGCCACCCTTCCGGTCAAGCTCGAGAAGCTGGGCCGGGTCGCGAGCTACGGGTCGTGGTTCCAGTTCTACCTGTGCGGCATCGACGTGATCGCCGGCCCGGGTTCGGTTCCGTACCTGAACCTGCCGACCGGCCTGCCCACGGTGAACCAGCCGATCTACACCAACGCCGCCAAGCGGTGCACGCAGGACGGGATGCAGGAGTTGCAGGGACGATGAGCAGACGTCGCAGTCCGGCCGTGTCCGGCGCCCTCGGGATTCTCGTGGTCCTGCTGGCCACCCTGTCGGCGTTCTTCCTGGATTCGCTGCCGATCATCGGGGCCGGCGCCACCTACCGCGCGGAGTTCACCGAGGCGGCCGGCCTCAAGCCCACCAACGAGGTGCGCATCGCCGGAGTCAAGGTCGGTCAGGTCACCGACATCGAGCTCGACGGGGACCGGGTGCTCGTGTCGTTCAAGGTCAAGGACGCCTGGCTCGGCAACGACACCTCGGCCTCGATCCAGATCAAGACGATCCTCGGCCAGAAGTACCTCGCCCTCGAGCCGCGGGGCACCGAGGTGCTCGACCCGGATGATCGGATCCCGTTGTCGCGCACCGTAGCCCCGTACGACGTGATCGAGGCGTTCTCGTCCGCGGCCACCACCCTGGGCGAGATCGACTCGGAACAGCTGGCCACGAGCTTCGACACGCTCTCGGAGGCGTTCTCGCAGACACCGGACGACATCCGGGCCTCGCTCGACGGAGTCACCCGGCTCTCGCAGACCGTTGCGAGCCGGGACCAGGAGCTCAAACGGCTGCTCGAGGCGACCGGCCGGACCTCGCAGATCCTCGCCGACCGCAACGCGGAGTTCAACCGGCTGATCAGCGACGGCGCCCTGCTGATCGCAGAACTCAACAACCGGCAGCAGGCCATCTCGCAGCTGCTGACGGGCACGCAGCGGCTGTCTGCCGAGCTGACCGGTCTGGTCCGCGACAACGAGGCGACGATCGGCCCGGCGCTCGACCAGCTCCGGGGAGTGGTGCAGATCCTGCAGGACCGCAACGACGATCTGGACCGCGCGATGAAGCTGTACGAGCCGTTCGTCCGGCTGTACTCGAATGTCGTCGGCAACGGCCGCTGGTTCGACCAGGTCGTCGTGAACCTCATTCCGCCCGGATTGCCGGAGATCCCCGGATACCGCGATCCGGTTCGCACGTTGGGAGAGAACTGATGTCGCATGCCGAGTCCGGTGGCGGCTCACGGCGCGGCCCGATGGTGCTGCTGATCGCCGCGATCACCGCGGCCGTGGTACTGATCGCCGGTGTGCTGTGGTGGGTCTTCAACCGCATGGGAACCACCGAGATCACGGCCTACTTCGACAAGGCCGTCGGGGTGTACGAGGGGTCCGGTGTCCGGGTCCTCGGCGTCGAGGTCGGCAAGGTCACCGCGGTCGTCCCCGAAGGGGACCAGGTGCGGGTGGACATGCGGGTCGACCGCGGCGTCGACATCCCCGCCGACGCCAAGGCCGTGCAGATCACCCCGTCGGTCGTCGCGGACCGCTACGTGCAGCTCGCCCCGGTGTACACCGGCGGCGAGACGATGGCCGACGGCGCCGTCATCCCGCGGGAACGGACCGCCACCCCGGTGGAGGTGGACCAGCTGTACGCCAGCGTCGACGAGCTGTCGCGGGCGCTCGGTCCCGAGGGTGCCAACAAGGACGGCGCCCTGACGCGCTTCGTGGAGACCGGCGCCGAGAATCTCGAAGGCAACGGTGCCGCGCTCGGCCAGACCATCGAGCAGCTCTCCGCCGCGTCGCGCACGCTCAACGAGTCGCGCGGCGACCTGTTCGGCACCATCGAGAACCTGCAGATCTTCGTGTCCGCGCTGGCGGCCAACGATCAGCAGGTGCGCGAGTTCAACGCGCAGTTGTCGGACCTGTCGGGCTATCTGGCCGGCGAGCGGGAGAATCTCGGGCTCGCGCTGAACCAGCTGTCGGAGTCGCTCGGGGTGGTCGCGCAGTTCGTCAACGACAATCAGGCGGCGTTGAAGGACAACGTGGACGCTCTGGTCCCGGTGACGAACAACCTTGCCGCCAACCGGGATTCACTGGTGAACTCGCTGACCCTGCTGCCCCTGGCGGTGAGCAACCTCGTCAACTCCTACGACGCGGAGTCCGGGTCGCTCGCCTCCCGCCTGGTGGTGACCGATCTGCAGGATCCGGCGGGCGTGATGTGCAAGCTCATCGACCTCGGTCGGCTCGTGCCGGGTGACCCGAGGTTCGAGCAGCTCGGCCGGCAGATGCAGCCGCTGATCGATCAGTGTTCCGGCCTCGCCGAGCAGATCACCAACGACGTCCGGACGCCGGATCTGATCCTGCCGTTCGGCGTCCTGAGCGGCGAGAACATCCAGCGCCGGGTGGTTCCCGGCACGGTGCCCGGTGTCGAGTCACCGCGCCTGGACCTGGAGAGGGGCGGACAGTGAGACGCTCGGCGATTCTCGGTGCCGGGGCCTGCGTGACGGCCCTGGCGGTGTCGGGGTGCGGCGGGGCCGCGAGCCTCCCCCTGCCCGGTGGTGCGGACGTCGGGTCCGACCCGATCCACGTGACCGTGCAGTTCGACGACGTGCTCGACCTCGTGCCGCAGTCCACCGTCAAGGTGGACGGCGTGCCCGTCGGCCGGGTGGAGACGGTCTCCGTCGGTCCCGACGGGTGGACCGCCGACGTCGGGATCGTGGTCGACTCGGCAGTGGAGCTGCCGGCCAACGCGTATGCCGCGGTGGAACAGACCAGTCTGCTGGGCGAGAAGTTCGTCCAGCTCAGTCCGCCGCCGAGCGACCCGTCGCGCGAACTGCTCGCCGACGGCGACGTCATTCCGCTGGACCGGACCCGGCACGCCACGGAACTCGAGCCCGTGCTCGGCGCCCTCTCGCTGCTGCTCAACGGCGGCGGCGTCGGCCAGCTGCAGCCGGTGGTCGAGGAGCTGTCCACCGCGTTCGAGGGCCGGGAAGGCACCACGAAGAGCCTTCTGCAACAGGCGGATCGGCTCATCGACGGTCTCAACCAGCAGCGCGACGACATCACCCGCGCCCTCGACGGCCTCGATGTGCTCACCGTCCGGGTCGCGGAACAGAACGACCGCATCGCGGCGATCCTCGACGACCTGCCGGTGGCCACCGCGGTGCTCGAACAGCAGCGGCCCCAGCTGACCGAACTGCTCGGTCAGCTCGACCGCCTGGGGACGGTGGGCACCGACGTGCTCGACCAGTCCAAGGAGGACCTCATCGCCGACCTGCTGGCCCTGCGCCCCACCCTGCAGCAGCTCGCCGCTTCCGGCGACGATCTGGTGAAGGCGCTGCCGTTCATCCCGACGGTGCCGTTCCCCGACGGGGTCGAGAAGATCGCCCTCGGTGGCTCGGTCAACCTGTTCCTCGCCGTGGACCTGCAGATCGGGGACGCGCTGGCCTCGCTCGGCGTCGGTCAGGGCGAGCCGGTCTACCGGCAGCCGAAGTTCGGCGAGCCCAAGCCCGTCGTGGATCCGTCGAACCCGTACTACAACGGCAACGGGCCGAGGCCGGGCTGGCCGACGGTCTCGCTGCTGCCGGTGCTGCCGGCGCCGAAGCTGCCCGTGGGACTCGAACTGCCGCCGGGGGTGACGCTGCCCGGTCAGCCGGCCGCGGCGGCGGACACCGGCGACGACCCGGCGCCGGCCAATCCGCTGGAGGGCCTGTTGAACCAGCTCGGAGTCGGGGGAGGGCGATGATGAGATCGCGAATGCTGCGGATACAGCTGGTCGCGTTCGTGGTGATCGCGCTGCTCGGGGTGGTGTTCGTCGGCGCGCGGTACGTCCGCCTCGACAACCTGCTCGGGTTCGGGCAGTACACCGTCCACGCACGGTTCGCCGATTCGGGCGGCATCTTCACCAACGCCGAGGTCACCTACCGGGGCGTGCCGGTGGGGCGGGTCGGCGAGCTCGGCCTGACCGAGGACGGCATCGACGTCACGCTGCTCCTCGACAACGGCGGGCCGCAGATCCCCGCGTCCACCCGTGCCGTGGTGGCGAACCGGTCGGCGATCGGCGAGCAGTACGTCGATCTGCAACCGGATACCGACGAGGGCCCCTACCTCGAAGCGGGATCGGTCATCGGCCAGGAAGCCACCGACGTGCCCGTGCCCGTGCAGGACCTGCTGGTGAGCACGAACGCGCTCGTCCGGTCGGTGCCGGTGGACTCGCTGCGCACGGTGGTGACCGAGCTGGGGGCGGCGTTCGACGGCCGCGGTGGCCAGCTGCAGACCCTCGTGGACTCCCTGGCCCAGCTCAGCGACGCCGGAGTGCAGTACCTGCCGCAGACGGTGTCGCTGATCCGCGACAGCCAAACGGTGCTCGACACCCAGTCGGTGCAGGCGTCGGCGATCCGGCAGTTCAGCGCGGATCTGGACCTGGTGACCGCGCAGCTGCGCGACAGCGACCCGGACGTCCGTCGCCTCCTCGAGACCGGGACGGCGGCGAGCGAGGAGCTCACGCAGCTGGTCGCGGATTCGGGCCCCGGCCTGACGGCGAACCTGACGAACCTGGCGCTGCTCGGCGACAAGCTCGGCCCGCAGGCCGTCGCGTTGCAGCCGCTGCTCGCGTTCCTGCCGGCCGTGGCGGCCAGCGCCGGGACGGTGGCGCCCGGCGACGGCACGGTCCGGCAGGGCATCCTGCTCGAGACGAACAACCCGCCGTCGTGCACCCTCGGGTACGAGGGCACTCAGGCGATCCTCGACGAGATGCAGCGCCGGGATCCCAACTTCGACGACACCCAACAGGACTTTCCGTTCAACACGGAGGCGTCCTGTGAGGCCCCGCAGGGCAGCGTCACCGGCGTGCGGAGCGCGAACCGGATCGTGTTCGCCGACCCGGCGACGATCCAGCCGTGGGACTTCACGCCGAAGCAGGATCCGGACAAGCTCAATCTGAATCCGATCGCGACGCAGCTCGCGCCGTTGCTCGGAGTCACCCCGAAGTAGGTAAGTAGGTTGGTGCAGTGACCGCAGACACGACGTCCCGTCCCCCGCAGACGGCGGGGGCGGGCGGCGACAAGATACGCAGGATCGTCCTGGCAGTGGTGAGCGTGCTGGCGGTGATCGCCCTCGTGGCGGCCGCCTGGTTCGGCTTCGGATGGGGGCGGGCCCTGCTCGCCGACCGCCCGACGGCCGATGCGCGGGACGCCGCCCTGTCCGGGGCGATGCAGGCCGCGATCAACCTCAACAGCGTCGACGCCGCCGACGTCGACCGGTCGATCGAGAACATGCGTTCGTCGATCACCGGTGAGGCCCTGAACAGCGACCTGGCCGCGACGGAGCAGCAGATCCGTCAGCAGGTGGCACAGACGGGCACGGGCATGTCGGCGAACGTGCTGTTCGGCTCCCTGACGGCGCTGGACACGGACGCGAACACGGCGAACGCCCTGATCGTCCTGGCGGTGAAGACCACCTGGCCCGACAACTTCGTCGAGAACAAGGTCACCGTGAACGTGGCGATGCGCAAGGACGGCGACATCTGGAAGGCGGAGACGATCCAGCCGCTGGACTCGGTGCAGCTCGGCGGCGGGCCCGTGGAAGGAGCGCAGCAACCCGCGCCGCCGGCCGATCCCGCGCCCGTGCCGGGCGATCCTGCGCCCGCACCGGCCGATCCCGGATCCGCCGGAGGCGAGTGAGCCATGAAGGAGAGTGTGTAGTGCCCCCGCAGCGTCGCAAGCCCAATCCGATGGGTCCCCCGAGGGGCCGGCGGCCCAAGATCGCGGGAACGGGCCGGACCCCGGCCCCGGGCGGTGCCGCCCGCCCCGAGACCCCCGAGCCCGCGACGACCGAGCCCGCGACGACCGAGCCCGCGACGACCGAGCCCGCGACGATCGAGCCCGCGACGACCGAGTCCGCGACGACCGGGCCCGCGACCACCGGGCCCGCGACGACCGGGTCCGAGCCGTCCGCGACCACCGCGCCGCAGGCGCCCACACCGGCCCCGGTGGAGCCGGCCGGGAAAGCCCCCACGGCTTCCGGGTCCGAGACGGCCCGCAAGAGCGCTCCCGGCCTGCGCACGCCGGCACCGGTCGAGGACGCCGGAGCGGAGCGGGAGCCGGGGGAGCAGCCCGGCGGCACCGTCGCGCGCGGCAGCTGGCGCCCGGTGGCGATCCTCGGCGGTGCCGCGGTCGCACTCGGTGCGTTCGCCGCGGTCGCTGCCGCCCGTCCCGGCGCGACGGTGAGCAACGAGGCGTGGGTCGACAGCGCCGCGACGGCGGAGGTCACCGCTGCCGCCGGCCATGCGATCGAGACGATGCACGGCTACAACCACGAGACGATCGAGCAGGACTTCGCCGAGATCCGCGAGGTCCTCACCCCGCCGATGCGGGAGGAGTTCGACCTGACCGCGGAGGTCACCAAGCAGGCCGCGGTGCAGACGCACACCGCGACGGAGGTGCGGATCGACCACATCGGTGCGTCGATGCTCGACGACGACCGCGCCGAGGTCGCGGCGTTCATCAGCGTCAGCGCGACGGGCGACGCGGTCGCCCAGGGCAGTGCGTCGGCGCCGCTGCTGGTGCGGATGGAGAGGATCGACGGCAAGTGGCTGGTCTCCGAGATCCGGGACCGGTGACGGACGTTCCGACGGGACAATCGGCCTGGTTGCTCTTGACGCGGGCGGCGTGAGCGGTCACTCTATCGGTACGCACGCACGAATACGCGTCCTGGGCGCCCGGGGTCGGGCGCTTCTTTTCGTGCCGTCGCTCGACATCTGCGACTTTTGGGTGTAAGTTCGGACTTTGCGCTGGCTGCCTCCTGTCCATCCTTCGACCGCATCGCCGGGAGCGTTGCCCTTCGGGGCTCGTTCCGCCGACTTCGTGGTGGGGTTGTCGTTCGGGTTGCGACCAGCGATAACGCCCCACATGAAGAAGCAGGTACAGCGGCGGTCGCACCGGTTGGAGCGGCCCGCGTGAGGTGCTGGAAGGACGCATCTTGGCAGTCTCTAGCCAGACCAAGGCAGTTGCCGGAATCCCCGGAGCCCCGAAGAGGGTGTCGTTCGCGAAGATTCGCGAACCTCTCGAAGTCCCTGGGCTCCTCGATCTACAGACAGATTCCTTCGAATGGCTGATCGGCTCGGAGCGCTGGCGCGCGCTCGCTGCCGAGCGCGGTGACGGCCCCGTCGTCGGTGGCCTCGAGGAGATCCTGGCGGAGCTCTCTCCGATCGAGGACTTCTCCGGGTCGATGTCCCTGTCCTTCTCCGATCCGCGCTTCGACGAGGTCAAGGCCTCGGTCGAGGAGTGCAAGGACAAGGACATGACGTACGCGGCGCCGCTGTTCGTCACTGCCGAGTTCATCAACAACAACACCGGCGAGATCAAGAGCCAGACGGTCTTCATGGGTGACTTCCCGATGATGACCGACAAGGGCACCTTCATCATCAACGGCACCGAGCGTGTCGTCGTCTCGCAGCTGGTGCGCTCCCCGGGCGTGTATTTCGACCGCGCGGTCGACAAGAGCACCGAGAAGGACCTGCACAGCGTCAAGGTGATCCCGGGCCGCGGCGCGTGGCTCGAGTTCGACGTCGACAAGCGCGACACCGTCGGCGTGCGGATCGACCGCAAGCGCCGCCAGCCGGTCACCGTGCTGCTCAAGGCCCTCGGCTGGACCAACGAGCAGATCGTCGAGCGCTTCGGCTTCTCCGAGATCATGATGTCCACCCTCGAGAAGGACAACACGGCCGGCACCGACGAGGCGCTGCTCGACATCTACCGCAAGCTGCGCCCGGGCGAGCCGCCCACCAAGGAGAGCGCGCAGACCCTGCTGGAGAACCTCTTCTTCAAGGACAAGCGCTACGACCTGGCGCGCGTGGGACGTTACAAGATCAACAAGAAGCTGGGCCTGAACGCCGGCCAGCCGATCGAGGCGTCGACCCTCACCGAGGAAGACATCGTCGCCACGATCGAGTACCTGGTGCGCCTGCACGCGAGCGAGACCACCATGACGGCGCCCGGCGGCGTCGAGGTTCCCGTCGAGGTCGACGACATCGACCACTTCGGCAACCGTCGCCTGCGCACCGTCGGCGAGCTCATCCAGAACCAGATCCGCGTCGGCCTGTCCCGCATGGAGCGCGTCGTCCGCGAGCGGATGACCACCCAGGACGTCGAGGCCATCACGCCGCAGACGCTGATCAACATCCGTCCCGTCGTGGCCGCGATCAAGGAGTTCTTCGGAACCTCCCAGCTGTCGCAGTTCATGGACCAGAACAACCCGCTGTCGGGCCTGACCCACAAGCGCCGCCTCTCGGCGCTCGGCCCCGGTGGTCTGTCCCGTGAGCGGGCCGGCCTCGAGGTCCGCGACGTCCACCACTCGCACTACGGCCGCATGTGCCCGATCGAGACGCCGGAAGGCCCGAACATCGGCCTGATCGGCTCCCTGTCGGTGTACGCGCGGGTCAACCCGTTCGGTTTCATCGAGACCCCGTACCGCAAGGTCGAGGGCGGCATCGTCACCGACCAGGTCGACTACCTGACCGCCGACGAGGAGGACCGCCACGTCGTGGCGCAGGCCAACTCGCCGGTCGACGCCGACGGCCGCTTCACCGAGGAGCGCGTCCTCGTCCGCAAGAAGGGCGGCGAGGTCGAGTTCGTCGCGGCGACCGAGGTCGACTACATGGACGTCTCGCCGCGGCAGATGGTGTCGGTGGCCACGGCCATGATCCCGTTCCTCGAGCACGACGACGCCAACCGTGCCCTCATGGGTGCGAACATGCAGCGTCAGGCCGTGCCGCTGGTGCGCAACGAGGCCCCGGTCGTCGGTACCGGCATGGAGCTGCGTGCCGCCGTCGATGCCGGCGACGTCGTCGTCACCGAGAAGTCGGGCGTGATCGAGGAGGTCTCGGCCGACTTCATCACCGTGATGGCCGACGACGGCACCCGTCGCACCTACCGGCTGCGCAAGTTCGACCGCTCGAACCAGGGCACCTGCTCGAACCAGCGGCCGATCGTGGACGAGGGCCAGCGCGTCGAGTCCGGCCAGGTCCTCGCCGACGGCCCCTGCACCGAGAACGGTGAGATGGCGCTCGGCAAGAACCTGCTCGTGGCGATCATGCCGTGGGAAGGCCACAACTACGAGGACGCGATCATCCTGTCGCAGCGCCTCGTGGAGGAGGACGTGCTCACCTCGATCCACATCGAGGAGCACGAGATCGACGCCCGCGACACCAAGCTCGGTGCCGAGGAGATCACCCGCGACATCCCCAACGTCTCCGACGAGGTCCTCGCGGACCTCGACGAGCGCGGCATCGTGCGCATCGGTGCCGAGGTGCGCGACGGCGACATCCTCGTCGGCAAGGTCACCCCGAAGGGCGAGACCGAGCTGACCCCCGAGGAGCGGCTGCTGCGCGCGATCTTCGGCGAGAAGGCCCGCGAGGTGCGCGACACGTCGCTGAAGGTGCCGCACGGCGAGACCGGCAAGGTCATCGGCGTCCGCGTGTTCTCGCGCGAGGACGACGACGATCTGCCCCCGGGTGTCAACGAGCTGGTCCGCGTGTACGTGGCGCAGAAGCGCAAGATCCAGGACGGCGACAAGCTCGCCGGCCGGCACGGCAACAAGGGCGTCATCGGCAAGATCCTCCCGCAGGAGGACATGCCGTTCCTGCCCGACGGCACCCCGGTCGACATCATCCTCAACACCCACGGTGTTCCGCGTCGTATGAACATCGGCCAGATCCTCGAGACGCATCTCGGCTGGATCGGCAAGGCCGGCTGGAACGTCCAGGTGGCCGGGGACGGCGAGCGTCCGGAGTGGGCGAAGAACCTGTCCGACGACATGCTCGCCGCCGAGCCGAACACCAACATCGCCACCCCGGTGTTCGACGGTGCCCGCGAGGACGAGCTGACGGGCCTGCTGGGCTCCACGCTGCCGAACCGCGACGGCGAGGTCATGGTCGGCCCCGACGGCAAGGCGACGCTGTTCGACGGTCGCTCCGGCGAGCCGTTCCCGTACCCGGTGTCGGTCGGCTACATGTACATCATCAAGCTGCACCACCTGGTCGACGACAAGATCCACGCGCGTTCGACCGGCCCGTACTCGATGATCACCCAGCAGCCGCTCGGTGGTAAGGCGCAGTTCGGTGGCCAGCGCTTCGGTGAGATGGAGTGCTGGGCCATGCAGGCCTACGGTGCGGCGTACACGCTGCAGGAGCTGCTCACCATCAAGTCGGACGACGTGGTGGGCCGCGTGAAGGTCTACGAGGCCATCGTGAAGGGCGAGAACATCCCGGAGCCGGGCATCCCCGAGTCCTTCAAGGTGCTCCTCAAGGAGCTCCAGTCGCTGTGCCTGAACGTGGAGGTGCTGTCCAGCGACGGCGCGGCCATCGCGATGGCCGACGGCGACGACGAGGACCTCGAGCGGGCGGCGGCCAACCTGGGCATCAACCTTTCCCGCAACGAGTCGGCCACGGTCGACGACCTCGCGAACTAGGAGCCGACCCGATGAGATACGCCCCGCTCAGCCGGCGCGTATCTCATCGGGCCCCGGCAGCGATAGCGACAACTAGCAGCAACAAAACCCGTAAAGGGGAAAGGAAGTTACGTGCTCGACGTCAACTTCTTCGATGAACTCCGCATCGGCCTGGCCACTGCGGAGGACATCCGCAACTGGTCGTACGGCGAGGTCAAGAAGCCGGAGACCATCAACTACCGCACGCTCAAGCCCGAGAAGGACGGCCTCTTCTGCGAGAAGATCTTCGGCCCCACCCGGGACTGGGAGTGCTACTGCGGCAAGTACAAGCGTGTCCGCTTCAAGGGCATCATCTGTGAGCGCTGCGGCGTCGAGGTCACTCGAGCCAAGGTGCGTCGTGAGCGCATGGGCCACATCGAGCTCGCCGCGCCGGTCACGCACATCTGGTACTTCAAGGGTGTGCCGAGCCGCCTCGGCTACCTGCTCGACCTGGCGCCGAAGGATCTCGAGAAGATCATCTACTTCGCCGCGTACGTCATCACGGCGGTGGACGACGAGCTGCGCCACAACGAGCTCTCGACCCTCGAGGCCGAGATGGAGGTCGAGAAGAAGTCCGTCGCCGATCAGCGCGACGCCGACCTCGAGGCCCGCGCGCAGAAGCTCGAGGCCGACCTGGCCGAGCTCGAGGCGGAGGGTGCCAAGTCCGACGTCCGCCGCAAGGTCAAGGACGGCGGCGAGCGCGAGATGCGTCAGCTGCGCGACCGCGCCCAGCGTGAGCTGGACCGGCTCGAGGAGATCTGGAACACCTTCACCAAGCTCAAGCCGAAGGACCTGATCGTCGACGAGCTGCTCTACCGCGAGCTGCAGGACCGCTACGGCGAGTACTTCACCGGCGCGATGGGTGCCGAGTCGATCCAGAAGCTCATCGAGAACTTCGATATCGACGCCGAGGCCGAGTCGCTGCGCGAGACCATCCGCAGCGGCAAGGGCCAGAAGAAGCTGCGCGCCCTGAAGCGACTGAAGGTCGTCGCGGCGTTCCAGCAGTCCGGTAACTCGCCCATGGGCATGGTTCTCGATGCGGTGCCGGTGATCCCGCCGGAGCTGCGTCCGATGGTGCAGCTCGACGGTGGCCGCTTCGCGACCTCCGACCTGAACGACCTGTACCGCCGCGTCATCAACCGCAACAACCGCCTCAAGCGACTGATCGACCTCGGCGCCCCCGAGATCATCGTCAACAACGAGAAGCGGATGCTGCAGGAGTCCGTGGACGCGCTGTTCGACAACGGCCGTCGTGGCCGGCCGGTCACCGGTCCGGGCAACCGTCCGCTGAAGTCGCTGTCCGACCTCCTCAAGGGCAAGCAGGGCCGGTTCCGTCAGAACCTGCTCGGCAAGCGCGTCGACTACTCCGGCCGTTCGGTCATCGTCGTCGGCCCGCAGCTCAAGCTGCACCAGTGCGGTCTGCCGAAGCTGATGGCGCTCGAGCTGTTCAAGCCGTTCGTGATGAAGCGCCTGGTCGACCTGAACCACGCGCAGAACATCAAGTCCGCGAAGCGCATGGTCGAGCGGCAGCGCCCGCAGGTGTGGGACGTCCTCGAAGAGGTCATCAACGAGCACCCCGTGCTGCTCAACCGTGCTCCTACGCTGCACCGCCTCGGTATCCAGGCGTTCGAGCCGCAGCTCGTCGAGGGCAAGGCCATCCAGCTGCACCCGCTCGTGTGTGAGGCGTTCAACGCCGACTTCGACGGCGACCAGATGGCCGTGCACCTGCCGCTGTCCGCGGAGGCGCAGGCCGAGGCCCGCGTCCTGATGCTGTCGTCGAACAACATCCTGTCGCCGGCGTCGGGTCGTCCGCTCGCCATGCCGCGTCTGGACATGGTGACCGGTCTGTTCCACCTGACCCGCCTGGTCGAGGACGCGCCGGGCGCGTACCGGTCGGCCACCGACGACGAGCCGGAGCAGGGCGTGTACTCGTCCCCGGCCGAGGCCATCATGGCCGTCGACCGCGGCGTGCTCTCGGTGCAGGCCCCGATCAAGGTGCGCCTGACGCGGCAGCGCCCGCCGAAGGACGTCGAGGCCGAGCTGTTCCCCGACGGCTGGAACTACGGTGACGGCTGGACCGTGCAGACCACGCTCGGTCGCGTGCTGTTCAACGAGCTGCTGCCGGTGAACTACGGCTTCGTCAACGACGTCATGCCGAAGAAGCGTCAGGCCGCGATCATCAACGATCTGGCCGAGCGCTACCCGATGATCGTCGTCGCGCAGACCGTCGACAAGCTCAAGGACGCCGGCTTCTACTGGGCCACCCGCTCGGGTGTCACCGTGTCGATGGCCGACGTGCTGGTGCCGCCGGAGAAGAAGGAGATCCTCGAGCGCTACGAGGCGTCCGCGGATCAGCTCGAGCGCAAGTTCGCTCGTGGTGCCCTCTCGAAGGAGGAGCGGCGCGACTCGCTCGTCAAGCTGTGGCAGGAGGCGACCGAAGAGGTCGGTCAGGCCATGGAGGCGCACTACCCGGACGACAACCCGATCCCGACGATCGTGAAGTCCGGCGCCGCGGGCAACATGACCCAGATCCGCTCGCTCGCGGGCATGAAGGGTCTGGTGACGAACCCGAAGGGTGAGTTCATCCCGCGCCCGATCAAGTCCTCGTTCCGTGAGGGCCTGACCGTGCTCGAGTACTTCATCAACACCCACGGTGCCCGTAAGGGTCTGGCCGACACCGCGCTCCGTACCGCCGACTCGGGTTACCTGACCCGTCGTCTGGTCGACGTGTCGCAGGACGTCATCGTCCGCGAGACCGACTGCGGCACCCCGCGCGGTATCGAGATGGTCATCGCCGAGCCCGAGCGCGACGGCGCGGGCAACGAGACCGGCCGCCTGGTGCGCGACGCCCACATCGAGACCAGCACGTACGCCCGTACGCTGGCCACCGATGCGGTCGACGCGGACGGCAACGTCGTCGTCACCCGGGGCAGCGACCTCGGCGACCCGGCGATCGAGGCCCTGCTGGCCGCCGGCATCCGGAAGGTCAAGGTCCGCTCCGTGCTGACCTGCGACACCGGCACCGGCGTGTGCGCCACCTGCTACGGCCGCTCGATGGCGACCGGCAAGCTCGTCGACATCGGCGAGGCCGTCGGTATCGTCGCCGCGCAGTCGATCGGTGAGCCCGGTACGCAGCTGACGATGCGTACTTTCCACCAGGGTGGCGTCGGTGAGGACATCACCGGCGGTCTGCCGCGAGTGCAGGAGCTGTTCGAGGCCCGCGTCCCGAAGGGCAAGGCGCCCATCGCCGACGTCTCCGGCCGCGTGCGCCTCGAGGACGACGACCGCTTCTACAAGATCACCATCGTCCCGGACGACGGCGGCGAGGAGGTCGTGTACGACAAGCTGTCGAAGCGTCAGCGTCTGCACGTGATCCGGAAGGCGAACGGCACCGAGGGCATCCTCGCCGACGGCGACCACGTGGAGGTCGGTCAGCAGCTCCTCGAGGGTGCTGCCGATCCGCACGAGGTGCTGCGTGTCATGGGTCCGCGTCAGGTGCAGGTCCACCTCGTGAACGAGGTTCAGGAGGTGTACCGCAGCCAGGGTGTGTCGATCCACGACAAGCACATCGAGGTCATCGTGCGCCAGATGCTGCGTCGCGTCACGATCATCGACTCGGGTTCGACGGAGTTCCTGCCCGGTTCGCTGGTCGAGCGCAGCGAGTTCGAGGCCTCCAACCGGCGGGTCGTCGCCGAGGGCGGCGAGCCGGCTGCCGGTCGTCCCGTGCTCATGGGTATCACCAAGGCGTCGCTGGCCACCGATTCGTGGCTGTCGGCGGCGTCGTTCCAGGAGACCACTCGCGTGCTGACCGACGCGGCGATCAACTGCCGCTCGGACAAGCTGATCGGTCTGAAGGAGAACGTGATCATCGGCAAGCTGATCCCGGCCGGCACCGGCATCAACCGGTACCGGAACATCCAGGTGCAGCCGACCGAGGAGGCCCGCGCGGCCGCGTACGCGATCCCGTCGTACGAGGATCAGTACTACTCGCCGGAGGGCTTCGGCCAGAACACCGGCGCTGCGGTTCCGCTCGACGATTACGGTTACTCCAGCGACTACCGGTAGATCCGTCGCCGCGGCCGGGAAACCGGCTGCGGCCCGGCTCTCTGCCGTGGCCACGAAGGTCCCGCCCTCTTCTCTTCGGGGGCGGGGCCTTCCTGGTTTCCGGGGTGGGCGTCACGGCCGCGCCGGTCGTCGGCTAGTTTGGGTAGGCACTCCTAACAACCCGAAGGGAACGCCTGTGCCGTCGACCCGAATCCCGAGGCTGCTCGCCGCAGCCGGACTCGCTCTCACGTTCGTCCTGACCGCGTGCTCGTCGGGGAGCGACGAGGCCGGCGAGTCGTCGCCCGCGGCCGGAGGCGCGTTCCCGGTCACGATCGAACACGCCCTCGGCAGCACGACGCTCGACGGCGAACCCGAGCGGGTGGTCACGTGGGGCTTCGGCAGCACCGACGCCGCGCTCGCGCTCGGCGTCGTGCCCGTTGCCATCCCGGCCCAGTCCTACGGCGGCGACGCGCAGGGGGTGCTGCCGTGGATCGGGGACCGGCTCGCCGAGCTGGGCGCCGAGACACCGGCCGTCCTGCCGAACGACGGCACGGACGTGCCGGTGGAGCAGATCGCGGCGGCGCGGCCGGACGTCATTCTCGCCAACTACTCCGGGCTCACCCGGGAGCAGTACGAGACGCTGAGCCGGATCGCGCCGACCGTCGCGTACCCGGACGAGCCGTGGGCCACCCCGTGGCGCGACGTCGTCGCCACCGTCGGGCAGGCGCTCGGCAGATCCGGCGAGGCGGACCGGCTGATCGCCGACACCGAGGCCACCATCGCGGAGAAGGCGGCAGCCTATCCGCAGCTGCGGGGCAGGACCGTCGCCGCGGTCTGGGACACCGGCGACACCTTCTACGTCTACAAGCCGGCCGACTCGCGCGTGGAGTTCCTCACCGACCTCGGTCTGGTGAGCGCACCCAGCGTGGCCGAGCTGAGCACCGACGAGTCCAGCTTCTACTTCACCCTCAGCTTCGAGGAAGCCGGCAAGCTCACCAGCGACATCCTGCTCTCCTACGCCGACGACGCCGCGGCCCAGGAGCGCACGCTCGCCCAGCCGTGGGCGCGGACCATGGGGCAGGTGACCGACGGTCGGGTCGCGAAGGTCAACGGCACCGAGCTCATCGCCGCTGTGTCGCCGCCGACCGTGCTGTCGCTGACGTGGGGCATCGACGCCTATCTCGAGGCGCTCGCCGCCGCGGCCGAGTAGGGCGATTCCCGGTCGGCGTCCCGGTCAGCGCGGGATGTGGAAGTCGACCAGGGCCGCACCACGCGGGCCCAGGTCGTGCCACGGCCCCCGCACCGCCAGCACCGCCACCGCGGAGGTCGGGAACTTCTCGATGATCTGACGGGCGGCGTCCGAGTCGTGGTCGTCCGAGAGCAGCAGCGTCGTCGCGGACAGGACGGGCTCGTGGCCCACCACGAGCAGGGTCGACACGTCGTCCGGGACCTGGCGGATCGCGTCGACGATCTTCCCCGGCGTGGCCTCGTAGAGGTCGTCGAGGATCTCGGTGGGGACCTCGACGGCGGCCTCCGCCAGGGTCTTGCGGGCGCGCGTCGCGCTCGAGCACAGCACGGCGTCGATCGGGGGCTGGTGGGCCCGCAGCCAGCGTCCGGCGAGGCCGGCCTCGCGTCGTCCCCGTGGGGCAAGGGGGCGCTCGTGATCGGCGACGCCGTCCGGGTACGCGGACTTCCCGTGCCGCAACAGGATCAGGGTGCGGGTCATGGGTTCACCCTAGGTGGTCAGGGTCACCGGCGGCCGACGCGTGCCACCGCGCGCACCTCGTCGCCGACCGTGAACCACAGGGTCAGCGCGTCGGTCTCGTGACGGGCGCGCAGGACCAGCGCGTCGCCGGCGACGACCGGCCGAAGGTGCTCGATCACCGCACGGTACGGCGCGGTCTGCAGCTCCGGCCGGCCGGCCAGGTGCTCCTCGATGCCGTGCCAGTAGGCGGCGTTGTTGACGTGGTCGAACGGGTCGATGTCGGTGGCCCGTAGCGGGAAGGCCGTGCCGGCGTCGGCGTCGTCGGACGGCGTGGGCGGCAGCCATGCCCGCCATCGCAGCCGGGTGTCCTCCGCATGGCGGGCCATGTGCTCCCAGAGCCGGTCGCTGATCCGGGCCGGCATCCCGTTGGTGGGCCCGATGTTGATCCAGAACGCCGAGGTGTCGATCAGGGCGTCGCCGGTGCCGTCGAGCCGCACGCGGACGTTGGCCCATCGCGTGGACAAGGCGTCGCACCACCGGCGCAGTTCGAGTTGTTCGCGGAAGCGGGCCGGCCGGTGCACGTCGACGACGGTGCGGCGCACGATCCACAGCGGGTCGGTGGCGGTGGCGTCGACGGCGTCGAGGTTGTCGGTGCCGATGTCCTGCAGGTAGCGGGCCACGCCGTCGAGACGGAGCCGTTCCCGGTTGTCGACGTCGCCGGTGCGCACCGTGCGCGTGGACCGGAACGCGTCGTCGGGCGGGGGCGCGGCCCCGAGGGGCTGCGCCAGCGCGTCCTCCGCCGCGGACTTCTCCGGTGCCGGTTTCGCGGCCGTGTCCGAACCCATTCGTCCCCCTGCTCGTCGTCGGCCCCTGCCGATTCTGACAGCTGCGGGGCAGGGCTGCAGCGAATCTTGCGAGGGGCGAGACATCGAGGCTACAGTGGAGTTAACTGTTACCGGATGTCACATGAAATCCGGTCCCGGCTCTTCGAGGACACGACATGGCCTATGTGATCACCCAGACGTGCTGCAACGACGCGAGCTGCGTCGCCGTGTGCCCGGTGAACTGCATCCATCCCACGCCCGAGGAGCGGGAGTTCGCGCAGACCGAGATGCTGCACATCGACCCGCAGGCCTGCATCGACTGCGGCGCGTGCGCGGACGCCTGCCCGGTCGAGGCGATCTTCCCGGAGGACCGGCTCACCGAGGCTCAGGCCCGGTTCAAGGACATCAACGCCGACTACTACACGGCGCACCCGATGCCCGAGAACTGGATCCCGCTGACACCCGTCCCGGCCCCGCCGCGGGGGCAGGGCACCCTGCGCGTGGCGGTCGTCGGTGCCGGTCCGGCGGCCTGTTACGCCGCGCAGGAACTGCTCGAGCGCTCGAACGTCGAGGTGGACATGTTCGACCGGCTCCCCACCCCCTGGGGACTCGTCCGCAGCGGTGTCGCACCCGACCACCCCGGTACCAAGGCCGTCACCGAGTCGTTCGAATGGTCGTTCCGCCGCGACGCGTTCGCCCTGCACCTCGACGTCGAGGTCGGCCGCGACATCGACCACGCCGAGCTGCTCGCCCATCACCACGCCGTCGTCTACGCGACCGGGGCGTCCGCCGACCGCAACCTCGGCATCGCCGGCGAGGACCTTCCCGGCAGCCACGCCGCCACCGAGTTCGTCGCCTGGTACAACGGTCACCCCGATTACGCCGACCGGGTCTTCGACCTCTCCGGCGAACGCGCGGTCGTGGTCGGCAACGGCAACGTCGCCCTCGACGTCGCCCGCATCCTCACCATGGACGTCGACGAGCTGGCCCGCACCGACATCGCCGATCACGCCCTCGAGGCGCTGCGCCGGAGCAACATCCGCGAGGTCGTCCTGCTGGGCCGCCGGGGTCCGGCCCAGGCGGCCTACAGCAACCCCGAGTTCCTCGCCCTCGGCGATCTGAACGGCGTCGACGTCGTCGTCGACGAGACCGAGCTCGAGCTCGATCCCGCCAGCGCGGCGCTCGCCGCCGCCGACCCGGCGGTCGCGATGCGCATGCGGCTCGCGCGCGAGTACGCGCGCCGCGAGCCCCGGCCGGGGAACAAGCGCATCGTGTTCCGCTATCTCGTGTCGCCCACCGAGATCGAGGGCACCGAACGGGTCACCGGACTGCGCGCGGTACGCAACGACCTGATCGCCGGCGACGACGGTGCGCTCGTCGCCCGGCCCGCCGGGCAGGCCCTGCACCTCGACGCGCAGCTGGTGCTGCGCTCGATCGGCTACCGCGGGGTCCCCCTCCCGGGAGTGCCGTTCGACGAGCGACGGGGGATCGTCCCCAACGAGGGCGGGCGGGTCACCGCCGCCGGACCCGGCGTGTACGTCACCGGGTGGATCAAGCGCGGTCCGAGCGGCGTGATCGGAACCAACAAGGCGTGCGCCAAGGAGACGGTCGCGGCCCTGCTCGCCGACTTCGACGCCGGCCGGCTCGCGCGTCCGGCCGGTGGCCGGCGGGAACTCGATCGCCTGCTCGGGCAGCGGCGGCCCACCCGGGTGGGCCTGAGCGGATGGCACGAGATCGACGGGGCCGAGCGGGCGGCCGGCCGCGCCGCCGGCCGGCCGCGCGTCAAGCTGACCGACCGCGCCCGCCTCACGGACACCGCGGCCGGGCGCCCGCGGCCGGGGCGAAGCCTGCTGCGTCTGGTGCGCCGATAATCGGTTGGGGCTCCGCCTGCGTCGGGACTAGTATCTTTCGGCGGTGCCCGGCACCGCCCGCGGCGACGTCCGCCGGGGGAGCGCAGGCCGGGATGTCGATCCGCCGCGCTGTCGGGGCGCGCGCTGGTCGCCGGGCACGTCGAGGGTGACACGCGGCTCGCGCCGAGATCGTCGTCGCCGCACGGTACGACGTGGTGCCCGGCCCCCTCGATCCCATCCTGGCAGGTCTGCCTGCCATCGCGCCTCGAGAGGACCGACCCATGACAGCCCCCCATGCGGGCCCGGCCGCCGCGCCGGCGAGCGACAAGCTCGACGCGGCAGTTCTGAAGATCGCGTCGGTGGTGGTGCTCGGCGCCATCATGTCGATCCTCGACGTGACGGTCGTCTCCGTCGCCGTGCCGACGTTCATGGAGGACTTCGACTCCAGCTACGCGACCGTCGCGTGGACGATGACCGCCTACACGCTGGCGCTGGCCAGCGTGATTCCGCTCACGGGCTGGGCCGCGGACCGGTTCGGCACCAAACGGCTGTACCTCGCCGCCCTCGTCCTGTTCGTCGCCGGGTCCGTGCTGTGCAGCATGGCGTGGGACATCACGTCGCTCATCGGGTTCCGCGTGGTGCAGGGCCTGGGCGGCGGCATGCTCATGCCGCTGGGCATGACGATCATGACCCACGCCGCGGGACCGCACCGGGTCGGCCGCGTGATGGCGGTGCTCGGCATCCCGATGCTGCTGGGCCCGATCGGGGGCCCGATCCTCGGCGGCTGGCTGATCGACACCGCCAGCTGGCACTGGATCTTCCTGATCAACCTGCCCATCGGCGTCGTGGCCCTCGTCGCCTCCGTGCTGATCCTGCCGAAGGACCGCCCCAGCCGGTCCGAGTCCTTCGACTTCGTCGGCATGGCGCTCCTGTCGCCGGGCCTGGCGCTGTTCCTGTTCGGCGTCTCGTCCATCCCGGAGGTCGGCACCGTCGCCGCGACGCGGGTCCTCGTGCCGGGCGCGATCGGCGCCGCGCTGATCGTCGCGTTCGTGTTCCACGCCCTGCGTGCCCGGAACCCGCTCATCGACCTGTACCTGTTCCGCAACCGCCAACTGACGTTCGCGGTGCTCACCATGTCGGTGTTCGCGATCGCGTTCTTCGGCGCAGGACTGCTGTTCCCCAGCTACTTCCTCCAGGTGCGGGGCGAGTCGACCCTGGCGGCGGGCATCCTGCTCGCGCCGCAGGGCCTCGGCGCCATGCTCACCATGCCGGTCGCCGGCCGGCTCGTCGACCGGATCGGACCCGGGAAGATCGTGCTCGTCGGCCTGACCCTCGTCACGCTCGGCATGGCCGTCTTCACGCAGGTGGGCACGGACACGTCGTACGTGCTGCTGCTCGGTGCGCTGTTCGTCATGGGCATGGGCATGGGTGCCACGATGATGCCGACGATGACGGCCGCGCTGCAGACGCTGACCCATCAGAGCGTGGCCCGCGGGTCGACGCTGATGAACATCGTCCAGCAGGCCGCCGGCTCCGTGGGCACCGCGACCATGTCGGTGATCCTGAGCAGCCGCCTGGCGACCCCGGCGGGGGCGCCCGAGGGCGGCGGGCAGATGGACCCGGCAGCTCTGGAACAGCTGCCCGCACCGGTGCAGGAGTCGATCCTCACCTCGCTCGCGGACGCGTTCGCGACCACGTTCCTCGTCGCGACCGTCCTCATGGCCCTCGCGGTGATCCCGGCGCTGTTCCTGCCGCGCACGCGCGTCAAGCATCCGGCCGGGGAGGGACTGCAGCCGGTGGCCGTCCACTAGCCGGCCGTCCGGAGGGGGCCGTGACGTACGTCGCGGCCCCCTCTCCGTGTCTGCGGCTAACCTCGTTCCGGCAGCACGACGGCGACCCGAACGGACGACCCAATGAGCATCGAACCCACCCACCGAGGCCCCGCCGCGACGGACGAGGCACCCGGACAGCCGCGTCTGTGCCGGCGCGCCCTCTTCGGCGGTGCCGGTGCGGTCGCGGCCGCCGCCGTCCTGTCCGCGTGCGGTGCCGAGGCCGATCAGGGTGGCGCCGACGGCACCTCCGCCGCACCGACCACGCCGCCGGAGCCCGGTCCGGACGCCGCGGTCGTGGCTGCCGCGGCCGACATCCCGGTGGGCAGCGGCGTCCTGTTCGCCGACAAGCGTCTCGTGGTGACGCAACCCGTCGCCGGGGACTACCGGGCGTTCGTCGCGCTGTGCACCCACTCGGGCTGCAACATCACCGGCGTCGAGGCCGACGAGATCGTCTGCGACTGTCACGGCAGCCGGTTCCGTCTGGACGGGACCGTGAGCAAGGGGCCCGCCCGCAAGCCGCTCAAGGCGCGTCCGGCCGCGGCCCGCGGTGCGGACGTCGTCGTCGACTGATGCGGGCGATTCGCTGAGCGGGCGGGCGGCGGCGGAGTAGATTCGACCGCGACATCATCATTGAAGTGCGGACCGGCGAGGGGACCCGATGGTGCGCAGGGGGCCGTTGATCACGTTGGCGGCGGTGGTGGTGCTCGCCGCGGTCCTGCTCGCGGTCAACGTCTCCAAGGAGGACGGCGGCCCCACGCCCGCCCCCGGCCCGGCCGCCACGTCCGCGCCGGCCCCCACCACGACGGCTGCGCCCTCGACCGCCGTGGCCTTCCCCGCGCAGGCCACCTACGTCGCGCAGATCCCCGTCGCCACCGGAACCCTCACGCTCGCGATCGCCGTCGAGGGCGAGGACGCCGTCGCGTACGCGTGCGACGGCAGTGCAGTCGAGTCCTGGCTGTCCGGCGATGCCGAGGACGGCAGGCTCGAGCTCGAGGGCCGAGACGGTGCCCGCCTCGACGGCGAGTTCGACGGCACGACGGTGCGCGGCACCCTGTGGCTCGGTGACCGGAGCTGGACCTTCGACGCCGCGCCGGCCGAACCCCCGGCCGGCCTCTACCTCGCGAACGTGGGCGACGTCCGGGCCAGCTGGATCGTCACGCAGGACGGGACGGTCACCGGTGTGCGCCGCGCCGGCGACGGCGGCACCGCGCCCGCCCCGGCCCTGGCGCCGGACGGGACGGCGGTCGTCGACGGGGTGGTCGTGACCGCCGACCCGGTGTCCGGCAGTGACACATTCTGACGGTGCCACCGCGCGGTGACACCGGGAGGAGGACGGATGAGCACACCGCAGGTCCATCCCGTCGCACCGCCGCGAACGGCCCCCGTCGTGGTCGCGTTCCTGGTGGGTGCCCTCGTCGCGGTCGGGCTCGGTGTGTACGGCAGTGTGCACGAGCCGACCTTCTTCTCGATCAACGTCGCCGGGTTCTCCAGTCCGACCGCCGTCAAGGCCTGGCTGGCGACCCTCGCCGGCGTGCTCGCACTGGTTCAGCTCGCCTCGGCGGCCGTGATGTACGGACGGATGCCGGGACTGCGGGCGCCGAGCTGGATCGGGACCCTGCACGTGTGGTCGGGCCGCCTCGCGGTGCTGGCCACCGTCCCCGTCGCGGTGCACTGCCTGTACGCGCTCGGTTTTCGCACCGGCGAGCCGCGGGTGCTGTGGCACTCGCTGGCCGGATGCCTCCTCTACGGGGCGTTCGTGGCCAAGATGCTGCTGCTGAGCCGGCGAGGCCTGCCGGGATGGGCGGTTCCGGTGGCCGGCGGCGCCCTGTTCACGGCGATCGTGGTCGTGTGGTCGACCTCGGCGCTGTACTTCTTCCGCACGACGGGCCTCACGTTCTGACGGCCCACCCCTACTGTCTTTCCCACCCCTACTGTCCCTCCCACGATCGGAGCCGGAAAATGGATCTCGAGCAGTCTCCCGTCAGCCGCCGTTCGGTGCTCCTGGGTGCCGGGATGGCCGCCGTCGCCGCCACGGCGGCCTGCAGCACCTACGGCGACGAGCCGGCCTCCGGGCAGACCTCCGCGGCGGAGGACGCCGGCACCGACGCGGCCGCGGGACAGCCCCTCGCGGCCGTCGCCGACATTCCCGTGGGCGGGGGACGGATCTTCCCCGATCAGAAGGTCGTGGTGACCCAGCCGGCCGCGGGCGAGGTGCTCGCGTTCAGCGCGATCTGCACCCATCAGGGCTGCACCGTCGCGGCCGTGCAGGACGGCACGATCAACTGTCCCTGCCACGGCAGCCGGTTCAACCTCGACGGCACCGTCGCGAACGGGCCCGCCGCGCGTCCCCTCGAGAGCAGGGCCGTCACCGTCGAGAACGGCGAGATCACCCTCGCCTGACCGGGTTCGCCGTCCCACCTCGACGGTCTCATCGGGCGGCACCGGGATAGGGTCGACGGCGTGACCAGACCTCTGCGCGACTGGCGGCCGCGGGCGTTGCGTGAAGGCGCCGAACCCGACGCCCGCTTCACCCTCGCGAACGAACGCACGTTCCTCGCGTGGATCCGCACCGCGCTCGGCGTCATCGCGGCGGCCGTCGCGCTCGAGACCTTCGCCGGCGACGTCGTGGGGCCGGTGGTGCGGACCACGCTGTCGTGCACGCTGCTGGTGTTCTCCGCGCTCCTGGTGATCGCCGCCCTGCGGCGCTGGCTGCAGATCGAGGCCGCGATGCGCACCGAACGTCCCCTGCCGCCGCCGCGGATCGCCTTCCTGCTCGCGGCGATGCTGGCGGTCGGGGCCGTGGCCCTCGCCGCGGCCCTCCTGATATGACCGCGCCGTCGCGTTCGGGCCCACGATGAGACACGACGACCCGGGCCTGCAGCCCGAGCGCACCACGCTCGCGTGGCTGCGCACGGCGACCGGGCTGGGAGCGGTGGTCCTGCTGTTCCTGCGCCTGGCGCCCGGCCCGGCGCCCGTGGTGGTGGTGATCGGCCTGCTGTGCCTGGTGCCGGCGCTCGTGCTGCTCGTGACGAGCGGGCGCGAGCACCGGGCGCGCGTGAGGCGCTTCATCGAGGGCCGCGCGAGGCATCACTGGTGGCGCAACATCGTCCTGACCGTCACGGTCGTCGTTCTGGCCCTCGCCGCCGCCACGCTCATCGTCACGTCGCAGGCGTGACCGCCGCACCGTCGCCGTTCCAGCCGGGCTGGACGATCTACTCCCGTGTCAATCGGGCACGGAGCCGTGGAAGGCCCACGCCCGGGCGGTCAGCGCGATCCGACCGGCTCGGTCGCGGCGCAGTCGGGCATCGAGTACCGTCCGCAGTTCGGCTCGGCGCCGTGCCGGCAGCGACATGCAATATCCGGGGGCGGGTCCCTGACCGCCGAGGAACGGCGCCCAGAAATCGTCGAAGTCGGCGAACACGGTGGGAACCTCGAGCGGCTGGATCCGCACCCCGGTGAGACCTGCAGACGCGAGCAGGTCGTGGAGGGGATCGGGCCGGCAGAGCGGGAAGCGGACACCCTCGTCCCGGTCCCGCGCCGCCTCGTCCAGTTCGACGGCCGCATCCCAGAAGGCGCGAATCATTCCCATGCCCTCGGCGTAGTCCCACACGTAGCCGCCGATCGTCCCGCCCGCTCGGGTGACGCGGCGCATCTCGACAAGACCCTCGATCGGATCGGGAAGAAAGTTGAGGACCAATCCGGATACGACGCGGTCGAACTCGCCGTCCACGGCCGGTATCGCCGCAGCGGTACCCGGCCGGACCTCGAAGCGGGGATCGTCGACCGTGGTGCGGGCCGCCGCGGCGAAGCCCTCGGACGGTTCGACCCCGACGACCCGGGACGGTTCCTCGGCGACAAGGACGGCGTGTGCGAGAGCGCCGGTCCCGCACCCCACATCGCACCACGCGGCGCCCGCCCCGGCAGGGGGCAGCCATTGCAGGAACTTCGAGGCGACCGGGCGGCTCCAGCGACCTACATAGCGCTCGTACGCCGCGGCGATCTCCCAGGCGTCGGCGGTGTGATCCGTCATCGCGGTCTTCCTCTCTCCGGTCCCCGGTCAGTCGACCTGTCCGGGCCGGCGCCGTTGCCTACGAACCGGATCCGGGCTCACGGCCGGAACGGCGGTCGAGGTCGATCACCCGGGCCCCGCCCTGCGCCGCGGCCACCCGTGTCTCGGTGCCGTCCTCGGTCACGGCGACGATCTCGCACCGGCACAGCGCCTGTCGCCGGCTCGAGTCGACGACCGTCGCCGCGGCCCGCAGCAGCGTGCCGCGGCCCGGGCGCAGGTAGTCGATCGTGAACCCGGTGGTCACGATCGACGATCCGAGCACGGTTCCCGCCGCGAAGGTCAGGGAGTTGTCCGCGGCGTAGGCCAGCACGCCGCCGTGCACGAACCCGAACTGCTGCAGCAACTCCGGACGCAGCGGGATCTCGAGCACCGCGCGGCCCGGCTCGTACGCGGCGACCCGGGCGCCGACCAGCACGCTGAACGGTTGGGCCGCGAGCACCGCCGCCGCGTCGTCCACCCCTCGAAGTTCCACGGCCTGCAGTCTGCCCCACACCGCCGGGTCGTGGGCGGACATATCATTCGTGCATGACGCGGTCACCTCATTCGCCGACGGTTCGCTGGCCGGACCTCGCCGCTCTGGAGCTGCTCGTCGGCATCGACGACCACGGCGGCCTCGGCGCGGCCGCCCGGGCCGCCGGCGTCGCGCAGCCCAATGCCAGCCGGGCGGTGCGCCGCCTCGAGAAGCAGCTGGGGACCGTGCTCGTGCGCCGGGGGCGGGCCGGTTCCGCGCTCACCCCGGAGGGCACCGTGGTCGCGCACTGGGCGCGGCAGACCCTCGCCGACGCCCGTCGCCTGCTCGACGCCGCCGCGGCGTTGAGTGCCGACCGGCAGGCCGAGCTGACCGTGGCAGCCAGCATGACGGTCGCCGAACACCTCATCCCGCGCTGGCTGGGCCGCTTCCGCGGGCTCCGGGACGACGTGCAGATCCAGCTGCAGGTCCACAACTCGCGGCAGGTCTGCGACGCGGTCGCGGAGGGCCGGTGCCACGTCGGGTTCGTCGAGGCTCCCACCGTCCCACCGGGACTGCACAGCACCCCGGTGGCGCGGGACCGGCTGGTGGTGGTCGTCACGCCGGCGCACCCGTGGGCGCGGCGCCGGCGTCCACTCACCGTCGCCGAACTGGCGGCGACGCCGCTCGTCGTGCGCGAGGAGGGCTCCGGGACGCGGCACACGCTGGATCTGGCCCTCCGGGAGTTCGCGCGGCCGTCGCCGCTGCTCGAGCTCGGCAGCGGCGCCGCGGTGCGCACCGCGGCCCTCGGCGGCGTCGGCCCGGCCGTGCTCAGCACCCTCGCCGTGGCCGATCACCTCGCGTCCGGCGAATTGCGGACCGTCGAGGTCGAGGGCCTGGATCTGGCCCGCACGTTGCGCGCGGTGTGGCGCCCACCCCGCAAGCTCGCCGGCCCGGCCGGGGACCTGGTGCGGATGATCGTCCGCGGCGCCTGATCGCGTACCGATCGTCGCAATCGGCCCGAATCCGGCGCCCGGTGCGTCATCATGATCGTCGAGGACGCTGCTCGCCGGGGGTACGAGCGAACGCGGCGTGGCGCCGAGCCGGCACCGGGAGTGGGACATGGACGCATCGCGGTACGACGGGTCGCGGCCGTGACGGCCGTCGAGGTCGATCGCAGCCCCCGGCGATCCGGGGCCGTCCTCGCGACGTTGATCCTGGTCGCCGCCGTCGCGAACCTCAATCTCTCGGTTGCCAACATCGCGCTGCCGGCGATCGGCCGGGCCTTCGACGCGAGCCAGACGGAACTGAACCTGGTCGCCGTCGGGTATTCGCTGGGCCTGGCCGCGTCGGTGCTGTACCTGGGGGCGATCGGCGACCGCTACGGGCGCAAGCAGCTGCTCGTGCTCGGCGTCGCGCTGTCGATACCCGCGTGTCTGGTGGCGGCCTTCGCACCGAGCGTCGAGGTGCTGTTCGCGGCCCGGCTGGCCGGTGGTCTCGCCGCGGGGCTGGCGTATCCCACCACGCTGGCGCTGATCACCGCGCTGTGGTCGGGAGCCTCGCGGACCCGCGCGATCGCGTTGTGGTCGGCGACCGGCGGTGCGGTCGCTGCGCTCGGACCGCTGCTGTCCGGCCTGCTCCTGGAGTACTTCTACTGGGGCTCGGCCTTTCTGATCACCGTGCCGCTCGCCGCCGTCGCCCTCGTGGCGGCGGCCGTGCTGATTCCCGCGCACGTCAACGAGACCTCCGGGCCGGTCGATCATGTCGGCGGTGTCGTGTCGGTGCTGTTCGTGGCGGCGCTCGTCCTGACGGTCAACCTCGCACCCGAGAGCGGCCGAGGCACGGCGGCGCTCGTCTGCGCCGCCGTCACCGCCGTGGCGGGCGCGGTATTCGTGTGGCGGCAGCGGCGGGTGCCCGAGCCGCTGTTCGACCTGAAGGTGGCCGCGCGGCCGACGTTCTGGGTGGCAGCGGTGGCGGGCATCATCGTGTTCGGCACCCTGATGGGGACGATGTTCGTCGGTCAGCAGTTCCTGCAGAACGTGCTGGGCTACTCCACGCTCGCCGCCGGGTCGACGATCCTTCCGGCCGCCGCGTGCATGCTCGTGGTGGCTCCGTACTCGGCCCGGATGGTGGAGAGCCGGGGTGCGCGCACCACCCTGCTGCTCGGCTACGCGTTCATCCTCCTCGGGCTCGCGGTCGCGCTGACGATGTGGGACGAGACCTCCAGTTACTGGCAGATCGCGCTCGCGTACGGCCTCGTGGGGATCGGGGTCGGTTTCGCCGGCACGCCCGCCTCCCGCTCGCTGACCGGCTCGGTCCCGGTGACCCGGGCCGGGATGGCGTCGGCAACGGCCGACCTGCAACGCGATCTGGGCGGGGCCGTGATGCAGTCCATCCTCGGGGCGTTGCTCACCGCCGGATACGTTTCGTCGATCTCGGCGGCGATCGCCTCGTCGCCGGAGGCGGACGAGATCAGCGACCAGACGCAGGCCGCGCTGACCAAGTCGTTCGCGAGCGCCGCCGACCTCGCCGAGCGGTACCCGCAGTACGCCGACGCCATCATGTCCGCCGCGCGCACGGCGTTCCTGGACGGGGACACGAAGGCGTATGCCGCCGCCATTCTCGTCGTCGCCGCCGGTGCGGTCCTGGTGTTCTTCGCCTTCCCGAAGCGCGACGCCGAAAGACGGCTCCTCGCGTCGTACCGTGCGCAGGACGAACGCGCCGAGCCGGCGGGGGACGAGCGGCAGGGGGCCGCGCCCGGGGACGCGGACGGCTAGCGTTGGTCGCCGCTGCCGCGCAGGGCGCCGACGCCGGCGACGATCACCAGCGCGATGCCTACCGCCGCGACGGGCTGGACCCACTGGCCGAGCACCAGCGCGCCCGCCAGGGCCGCCGCCGCCGGTTCGAGAGCGATGAGGATCGCGAACACGTTCTTCGGCAGCTCCCGCAGCGCCCGCATCTCCAGGCTGTAGGGGACCACGGAGGACAGCAGGGCCACCGCCGCTCCGGCGGCCAGGATCGCGGGATCGGCCAGGCCGGCGCCGGCGGTCCCGAGGCCGAGGGGCAGCACGAGCGCCGCGGCGACGGTGGTGGCGACGGTCAGGCCCGCCGCGCCGGAGACGGTGGTGGCCACGTGCGAGCCCGCGACGATGTACCAGGCCCAGCCGGCGGCGGCGAGCAGCGCGAAACCGACCCCGGCCGGGTCGAGGGCGCCGCCGTCCCCGCCGAGGCCGCGTGCCCCGAGGAGCACCACCCCGGCCAGGGCGAGTGCCACCCACAGCGCGTCCCGCGGGCGGCGGGAGAGGACCGCGGCGAGGGCGAGCGGTCCGAGGAACTCGATCGTGACCGCCGCCGCGAGCGGCAGCCGGGCGATCGCCACATAGAAGAAGCCGTTCATCGCGGCCAGGCTCGCCCCGAGCGCGACCACGCCGCGCCACTGCGCCGGGCGCCAGTGCCGCACCGACGGCCGCACCACCGCCCACAGGATCACCGCGGCGAGCGTCAGCCGCAGCGTGACCGTGCCGAGGGCACCGACGTCGTCGAACAGGGTGCTGGCGAAGGCCGCGCCGAACTGCAGGGAGAGCACCGAGCCGAGCACGGCCGCGACGGGCACGGTCCGGCTGCCGCCCCGTGGCGCCGGTGCTGTGCCGCTCATCCGTCCTCCGTGGCCTGGGGGATCCGCCGTCCCGCGTGCGACGAATGTTGCCGCACGGGAGCACGATCGGCAGCACGCGCCACCTCAACCAGAAAAACAATCACGAGTGCTTGATTTTTTGCGCCCCGGGTGTGACTCTGGTCGCATGACGGAGCTACAACCGCTTCTCGACGACCTGCGTGCCGAGGGCGAGTCCCTCGACGCCCTCGTCGCGGACCTCCCGGACGAGCGCTGGGCGACCCCGACCCCCGCCGAAGACTGGACCATCGCCCACCAGATCGGACACCTGCTGTGGACCGATCGCGCCGCCCTCACCGCCGTCGAAGACCCGGAGGCGTTCGTCGCCGGGCTCGGCGAGGTCACCGATCCGGACGGGTTCGTCGACGACGGGGCGCGGGCACAGGCCCGCCGCCCCCCGGCCGAGTTGCTCGCCGACTGGCGTGCCGCCCGCCGCGCCCTCGCCGACGCCCTCGCGGCCGTCCCCGCCGGAACCAAGATCGTCTGGTACGGCCCGCCGATGAGTGCGGCCTCCATGGCGACGGCACGGCTGATGGAGACCTGGGCCCACGGCGGCGACGTGGCCGACGCGCTCGGCGTCACCCGCCCGCCCACGCACCGGCTGCGCCACATCGCCCATCTCGGCGTCCGCACCCGCGACTTCGCCTTCGCCGTGCACGGCCGCACCCCGCCGGCCGAGCCGTTCCGCGTCCGTCTCACCGCCCCCGACGGGCAGGAGTGGACCTGGGGGCCCGACGCCGCCACCCAGACCGTCACCGGATCCGCCCTCGACTTCTGCCGGCTGGTGACCCAGCGGATCCACCGGGCCGACACCGACCTCGTCGCCACCGGACCCGACGCCGAGGCGTGGCTCGGCCTCGCGCAGGCGTTCGCCGGACCGCCCGGCGGCGGCCGCGCCCCGGAAGGAGCCACCGCGTGAGCGCCCCCACGGCCGGACGGGCGGTGCGCATCGGGAACTGCTCCGGCTTCTACGGCGACCGGCTCGCGGCCATGCGCGAGATGCTCGAGGGCGGGGAACTCGACTACCTGACCGGTGACTATCTCGCCGAGCTGACCATGCTGATCCTCGGCCGGGACCGGATGAAGGACCCGGCGCTCGGCTACGCCAAGACGTTCCTGCGCCAGCTCGAGGACTGCCTCGGGCTCGCTGTCGACAAGGGCGTGCGGATCGTCGCCAACGCCGGCGGACTCAATCCCGCCGGGCTGGCGACGGCCGTGCGCGAGCTTGCCGGCCGGCTCGGACTCGACGTCACCGTCGCGTACGTCGAGGGCGACGACCTCATCGCCCGCGCCGCCGAACTCGGCCTGGCCGCCGATCCGCCGCCGCTGACCGCGAACGCCTACCTCGGGGCGTGGGGCATCGCCGAGTGTCTCACCGCCGGCGCCGACATCGTCGTCACCGGCCGTGTCACCGACGCCTCCGTGATCGCCGGCCCGGCCGCCGCCCACTTCGGCTGGGCCCGGGACGATTTCGATGCCCTGGCCGGTGCGGTCGCGGCGGGACACGTGATCGAGTGCGGCACCCAGGCCACCGGCGGCAACTACGCGTTCTTCACCGAGATCGCCGACCTCGACCGGCCCGGCTTCCCGATCGCCGAGATCGATGCCGACGGCAGCTCCACCATCACCAAGCACCCCGGCACCGGCGGCGCGGTCACCGTCGGCACCGTGACCGCCCAGCTGCTGTACGAGGTGACCGGTGGCCGCTACGCCGGACCCGACGTGACGACGCGCCTCGACTCCGTCCGGCTCACCCAGGACGGACCGGACCGGGTCCGCATCACCGGGGTCCGCGGTGAGGCGCCCCCGCCGACGCTGAAGGTCTCCCTCAACGCTCTCGCCGGATTCCGGAACGAAGCGGTGTTCGTCCTCACCGGACTCGACATCGAGGCCAAGGCGGCGCTGGTGCGCCGGCAGATGGAGGCGAGCCTGCCCGCGCGTCCGGCCGAGCTCGAGTGGACCCTCGCCCGCACCGACCATCCGGACGCCGACACGGAGGAGGCGGCCAGCGCCCTGCTGCGCTGCACCGTCCGCGACCGCGACCCGCAGGTCGTCGGCCGCGCCTTCTCCGCGGTCGCCGTCGAGTACGCGCTTGCCAGCTACCCCGGCTTCTCGCTGACCGCTCCGCCCGGCAACGGCCAGCCGTACGCCGTGTTCACGCCCGGCTACGTCGACGCCGCCGAGGTGCCGCACACGGCGGTCCTGCCCGACGGCAGCCGCGTCCCGATCCCGCCCGTCACCCCGACGCGCCCACTCGAACCCGTCGCCGAGCCCGAGCTGCCCGCGCCGCTACCCGCGGGGCCCACCCGGCACGCGCCGCTCGGGCTCGTCGCCGGCGCCCGCAGCGGCGACAAGGGCGGCGACGCGAATGTGGGGGTGTGGGTGCGCACCGACGACCAGTGGCGCTGGCTGGTGCACACCCTCACCGTCGACGCGCTGAAAACCCTTCTGCCCGAGTCGAAGAACCTCATCGTGACCCGCCATGTGCTGCCGAACCTGCGGGCGGTGAACTTTGTGATCGAGGGCATCCTCGGCCGCGGCGTCGCCTCACAGGCCCGCTTCGACCCGCAGGCCAAGGGCCTCGGCGAGTGGCTGCGCAGCAGATACCTCTACATCCCCGAGACCCTCCTGGAGGACCCCGAGATGGAGGACCCCGAGATGGAGAACCCCGAGATGGAGAACCCCGAGTGAGCATCTGGGACACCCCCGAACGCCGCGACCTGCGCTCGACCGTCCACTCCTTCGTCCAGCGCGAGGTCCTGCCGCACCTCGCCGCGTGGGAGCGCGACGGCGAACTGCCCCGCGAACTGCACAAGAAGGCCGCCGCCCTCGGGCTTCTCGGCGCCGGATTCCCCGAGGCCGTCGGGGGGTCCGGCGGCGACGCGGCGGACACTCTCACCGTGTGCGAGGCATTCCACGAGGCCGGCGCCTCCGGTGGCGCCTTCGCCTCCCTGTTCACCTGCGGCATCGCCCTGCCGCACCTCGTCGCCGCCGGCGACGAGGTGCAGATCGCGAAGTGGGTCGAGCCGACCCTCGCGGGCGAGCTCATCGGCTCCCTCGCGATCACCGAACCCGGCGGCGGCTCCGACGTGGGGCACCTGACCACCACCGCCGTCCGCGACGGCGACCACTACGTCGTCAACGGCGCCAAGACCTACATCACCTCCGGCTGCCGCGCGGACTTCGTGGTGACCGCCGTGCGCACCGGCGGCAGCGAACGTCCCGGCGCTGCCGGGATCTCGCTGCTGGTGATCGAGAAGGGCGCCGAAGGATTCACCGTCTCGCGCAAGCTCGACAAGATGGGCTGGCGTGCCTCCGACACCGCCGAACTGTCCTTCGTCGACGTGCGCGTGCCCGTCGAGAATCTCGTCGGCACCGAGAACAGCGGCTTCGCGCAGATCGCCCAGGCCTTCGTCTCGGAGCGGATTGCCCTTGCGGCCCAAGCCTATTCGAGCGCACAGCGGTGTCTGGACCTCACCGTGGCGTGGTGCCGCGACCGCGAGACGTTCGGCCGGCCGCTGATCTCCCGGCAGTCGGTGCAGCGCACCCTCGCCGAGATGGCCCGGCGCGTCGACGTCGCGCGCGTGTACGGCCGGCGGGTCGTCGAGCGAGCCCTCGTCGGCGACGGCGACCTCGTCGCCGAGGTGTGCTTCGCCAAGAACACCGCCGTCGAGGCCGGCGAATGGGTCGCGAACCAGGCCGTGCAGCTGTTCGGCGGACTCGGCTACATGGCCGAGTCCGAGGTCGAACGGCAGTACCGCGACATGCGCATCCTCGGCATCGGCGGCGGCACCACCGAGATTCTCACCGAGCTCGCGGCGAAACGATTGGGGTACACCGCGTGAGCATCCTGCAGACGACCCTCGACCCGGCCTCGGCAGAGTACGCCGCCGCGGCCTCGGCGATGACCGCCGAACTGGCCGCACTCGAGACCGAGCACGCCAAGGCCCTCGCCGGCGGCGGGGAGAAGTACGTCCGGCGCCACCACGAACGCGGCAAGCTGCTCCCGCGCGAACGCATCGAACTGCTGCTCGACCCGGATTCCCCGTTCCTCGAGCTGTCCCCGCTCGCGGCGTGGGGCACCGAGTTCCCGGTCGGCGGCAGCACCGTCACCGGGATCGGCGTCGTCGAGGGCGTCGAATGCCTGATCGTCGCCAACGACCCCACCGTCCGCGGCGGCACCAGCAACCCGTGGACCCTGCGGAAGGGGTTCCGCGCCAACGACATCGCGATGCAGAACCGGCTGCCGGTGATCTCCCTCGTCGAGTCGGGCGGCGCCGACCTGCCCACCCAGAAGGAGGTGTTCATCCCCGGCGGACGCATGTTCCGCGACCTGACGCAGCTGTCCGCCGCCGGCATCCCCACCATCGCGCTGGTGTTCGGCAACTCCACCGCGGGCGGCGCCTACATTCCCGGCATGTCGGATCACGTGGTGATGATCGAGAAGCGCTCGAAGGTGTTCCTCGCCGGACCGCCGCTGGTGAAGATGGCCACGGGCGAGGAATCCGACGACGAATCCCTCGGCGGCGCGGAGATGCACGCCCGCACCTCCGGGCTGGCCGACTACTACGCGGTCGACGAGCCCGACGCGATCCGGATCGGCCGGGGCATCGTCCGTCGCCTGAACTGGCGCAAGCAGGGCCCCGAACCCCACCCCGACGTGCGCGAACCGCGTTACGACCCCGAGGAACTGCTCGGAATCGTGCCCGCCGACCTCAAGGTGCCGTTCGACCCCCGCGAGGTGATCGCCCGCATCGTCGACGATTCCGACTTCGACGAGTTCAAGCCGCTCTACGGGTCGTCGCTCGTCACCGGCTGGGCCCGTCTGCACGGGTACCCGGTGGGCATCCTCGCCAACGCCCGCGGCGTGCTGTTCAGCGAGGAATCCCAGAAGGCCACCCAGTTCATCCAGCTCGCCAACCGCGCGAACACGCCACTGCTGTTCCTGCACAACACCACCGGCTACATGGTCGGCCGCGAGTACGAGGAACGCGGCATGATCAAGCACGGCTCGATGATGATCAATGCCGTCTCCAACTCGACGGTGCCCCACATCTCGATCCTGCTCGGCGCCTCCTACGGGGCCGGCCACTACGGCATGTGCGGCCGAGCCTTCGACCCGCGGTTCCTGTTCGCCTGGCCCAGCGCCAAATCCGCGGTGATGGGCGGCGCCCAGCTCGCCGGTGTCATCTCCATCGTCGGACGCGCCGCCGCCCAGGCGCGCGGCCAGGCCTTCGACGAGGCCGCCGACGAGGCGATGCGTGCGGCGATCGAGAACCAGATCGAGGCGGAGTCGCTGCCGATGTTCCTGTCCGGCCGGCTCTACGACGACGGGGTCATCGACCCGCGCGACACCCGCACCGTGGTGGGGATGTGCCTGTCGGCCATCGCCAACGCGCCGATCGAGGGCACCGACAGCTTCGGTGTCTTCCGGATGTGAGGCAGCAGTGAACCACACCGATACCGTCACCACCGTGCTCGTCGCCAACCGCGGCGAGATCGCCCGCCGGGTGTTCGCCTCCTGCCGGCGCGCCGGCCTCGGCACCGTCGCGGTGTTCTCCGACGCGGACGCCGGCAGCCCCCACATCGCCGAGGCCGACGCCGCGGTGCGCCTGCCCGGCACCGCCCCCGCCGACACCTATCTGCGCGGCGAGGCGATCATCGCCGCCGCCCGCGCGGCGGGGGCCGACGCGATCCACCCGGGTTACGGGTTCCTCTCGGAGAACGCCGAATTCGCGCGGGCGGTCCTCGACGCGGGGTTGACCTGGATCGGGCCGGGCCCGGACTCGATCGCCCGGATGGGTTCGAAGGTCGAGGCCAAGAAGATCATGGCCGACGCCGGTGTGCCGGTGCTGGCCGAGCTGGACCCTGCCGCGGTGACCGAAGCCGACCTGCCCGTGCTGATCAAGGCGTCCGCCGGGGGCGGCGGCCGCGGCATGCGGGTGGTCCGCGACCTGGCCGAGCTGCCCGACCAGCTCGCCGCGGCCCGGCGCGAGGCGCAGTCCGCGTTCGGCGATCCGACGGTGTTCTGCGAGCGCTTCCTCGAAACGGGCCGGCACATCGAGGTGCAGGTCCTCGCGGACCGGCACGGGACCGTGTGGGCGGTGGGGGAGCGGGAGTGCTCGATCCAGCGCCGCCACCAGAAGGTGGTCGAGGAGGCGCCGTCGCCGCTCGTCGAGGCCACGCCCGGGATGCGGGAGCGGCTGTTCGCGGCGGCCCGGCGCGCCGCGCAGGCCATCGACTACGAGGGCGCGGGCACCGTCGAGTTCCTCGCGACCGGGGCGAGCGAAGCGACGGGGAATGTCACCGGGGCGAGCGAAGCGACGGGGAATGTCACCGGGGCGAGCGAAGCGACGGGGAGCTCGGCGGACGGCGAGTTCTTCTTCCTCGAGATGAACACCCGCCTGCAGGTCGAGCACCCGGTCACCGAGTGCACCACCGGCCTCGACCTCGTCGATCTGCAGTTGCAGGTCGCCGCCGGCGCCCGCCTCGAGCCCGAACCCCCGCCGGCGAGCGGACATTCGATCGAGGTGCGGCTCTACGCGGAGGACCCGGCACAGGACTGGCGGCCGCAGTCCGGCACGGTGCACCGTCTCGCGCTGCCCGGCCGCGTCGCCGCGTTCGAGGTGCTGCGCGAGCCCGGGCTGCGCCTGGACTCCGGCGTCGAGGACGGTTCGGCGGTGGGCGTGCACTACGACCCGATGCTCGCCAAGGTGATCTCGTACGCCCCGACCCGGGGCCGCGCGGCGCGGATGCTCGCGACGTCGCTGGCCCGCGCCGAGGTGCACGGCCTGCGCACCAACCGGGACCTGCTGGTGAACGTGCTGCGGCATCCCGAATTCCTCGCCGGCAACACCGACACCGCCTTCTTCGACACCCACGGGCTCGACACGCTCGCCGCGCCGCTCGCCGACGCCGGGGCCGAATCGCTGTCCGCGCTCGCCGCGGCCCTGGCGGACGCCGCCGCCCACCGCGCGGCCGCGACGGTCGCCCGCGGCCTGCCGAGCGGCTGGCGCAACCTGCCGTCGCAGCCGCAGGTCAAACGGTACGAGGGCGACCGCGGTGCACACGAGGTGCGGTACCGGCTCACCCGGTCCGGGCTGATTGCCGACGACCATCCCGGCGTCGTCCTCGTCGCGCACACCGAGCGCCGGGTGGTGCTCGCGATCGACGGCGTGCAACGGCAGTTCCACGTCGCGCGCTACGGCGACGCGGTGCATGTGGACTCGTCGCTCGGCCCGGTACGGCTGCGCGCGATCCCCCGGTTCGTCGAACCCTCCGCCCACGTCGCCGCGGGTTCGCTGCTCGCCCCGATGCCCGGCTCGGTGATCCGGATCGGGGCCGCGGTCGGCGATGCGGTCACCGCCGGGCAACCGGTCCTCTGGCTCGAGGCGATGAAGATGGAACACATCGTCAAGGCCCCCACCGCGGGCGTGCTCACCGAGCTGCCCGTCGCCGTCGGCACCCAGGTCGAACTGGGCGCCGTGCTGGCCGTCGTCACCCCCGCCGAGTCCGGCGAACCGTCCGCCCCGGCCGACATCGAGGAGTAACCATGAGCGTCATCGAAACCGACGAGCAGAAGCAGCTGCGCGCCGCGGTCGCGGGCCTGGCCAAGCGCTACAACTACGTCGACTACGTGCTGCCGAAGGCCCGCAAGGGCGAACCGCTGACCGAGCTGTGGCGCGAGGCCGCCCAGCTCGGCTTCCTGGGCGTGAACCTGCCCGAGGAGTACGGCGGCGGCGGGGCCGGCATCTACGAACTCGCCCTGGTCCAGGAGGAACTCGCCGCGCAGGGCTGCGGGCTGCTGCTGGTGGTGGTCTCGCCGGCCATCTGCGGCACCATCATCGCCAAGTTCGGCACCGACGAGCAGAAGCAACGCTGGCTGCCCGCGCTCGCCGACGGCTCGAAGATCATGGCGTTCGGCATCACCGAGCCCGACGCCGGCTCGAACTCGCACGAGATCACCACCGTCGCGCGGCGCGACGGGGAGGACTGGATCCTGCGCGGCAGCAAGATCTACATCTCCGGTGTGGACCAGGCCGACGCGGTGCTCATCGTGGCCCGCACCGAGGACGCGAAGAGCGGCAAGCTGCGGCCGGCGCTGTTCATCGTCCCCACCGACGCGGACAACTTCGTCAAGACGCCGATGGAGATGGACATCGTCGAACCGGACCGCCAGTTCATCCTGTTCCTCGACGACGTGCGCCTGCCGGCGGACGCGCTGGTGGGGGAGCCGGACGCCGCGCTGATGCAGCTGTTCGCCGGCCTGAACCCCGAGCGGATCCTCGGCGCGGCGATGGCCGTGGGCATGGGCCGCTACGCGCTGGACGCGGCGGTGCGGTACGCCAATGAACGGACCGTGTGGAAGTCGCCGATCGGGGCGCACCAGGGCATCGCGCATCCGCTCGCGCAGTGCAAGATCGAGCTCGAACTGGCCAAGCTGATGATGCAGAAGGCCGCGGTGCTGTACGACAGCGGCGACGACTTCGGCGCCGCCGAGGCCGCGAACATGGCCAAGTACGCCGCGGCCGAGGCCAGCATCAAGTCGCTCGACCAGGCGATCCAGACGCACGGCGGCGGTGGGCTCACCCGCGAGTACGGGCTTGCCGCCATGCTCGGCGCGGCGCGGATCGCGCGGGTGGCGCCGGTGAGCCGGGAGATGATCCTCAACTTCGTGTCCCAGCACTCGCTGGGCCTGCCCCGGTCGTACTGAGGGGAGCGCCGGTGTCCGAGACGTTCGTCCGGTACGACGTGAGCGAGGGATTCGCCACCCTGACCCTCGACTCGCCGCACAACCGCAACGCGATCTCCGCCAGGCTCGTGGCGCAGCTCCGGCAGGGCCTCGCCGACGCGGCCGCCGACGACGGGGTCCGCGCGGTCGTGCTCACCCATGAGGGCGGCACCTTCTGTGGCGGCGCCGACCTGAGCGAGGCGAGCACCGCGGAGGGCGGTGCCGCGGCGGCGGCTGCGGCCCGGACGCGGGAGATGACGGCGGTGCTGCGGTCGATCCTGGAGCTGCCCAAGCCGGTGATCGGGCGGATCGACGGGCACGTGCGCGCCGGCGGCATGGGGTTGGTCGGCGCATGCGACCTCGCCGTCGCCGGGCCCCGGTCGACGTTCGCGTTGACCGAGGCCCGACTGGGGCTGGCGGCGTCGATCATCTCGCTGACGGTGCTGCCGCGGCTCACCTCCCGTGCCGCGAGCCGGTACTTCCTCACCGGTGAGCGGTTCGGGCCGGAGGTGGCAGCGGCGATCGGCCTGGTCACCGTCGAGACCGACGATCCGCAGGCGTCGGTGGGGGAGATCCTCGCCCAGCTGCGGGAATGCTCGCCGCAGGGGCTCGGCGAATCCAAGCGGCTCACCACGATGCGGATGCTCGCCGACTTCGACCGGTACGGCGACGAGCTGGCGGAGCAGTCGGCGCGGCTGTTCGGCTCCGCGGAGGCGGTCGAGGGGATGACCGCGTTCCTGCAGAAGCGGCCGCCGTCGTGGAGCCGGGCGTGACACGGTCCGTAAAACGGTCAGGGTTGACTGGATAGTGGTGGGTGTACGACAGTGGCTGTCATGAAACTCGGCATCCAGCCCGACTACGCGGGCGACTTCCGGCAGGTCGTCGACGAGATCGTCGAACTCGAATCGGTGGGGCTCGACATCGCGTTCGTCGCCGAGGCGTACAGCTTCGACGCCTTCGGCCAGCTCGGCTACCTGGCCGCGCGCACCTCGACGGTGCAGCTCGGCACGGGCGTCGTGCCGATCTACACCCGCACGCCGTCGCTGCTCGCGATGACGGCCGCCGGCATGGACTACGTCTCCGGCGGCCGCTTCGTGCTCGGCCTCGGGGCGTCCGGCCCGCAGGTGATGGAGGGCTTCCACGGCGTGCCGTACGACGCGCCCCTGCAGCGGACCCGCGAGGTCGTCGACATCTGCCGGGCCGTGTGGCGGCGCGAGAAGCTCGAATACGCCGGCCGCAAGTACACGATCCCGCTGCCGGCCGACCGCGGCACCGGGCTCGGCAAGCCCCTCAAGCTCATCAATCAGCCGGTTCGCGAACGCATTCCGATCATGATCGCCGCGCTCGGCCCGAAGAACGTCGCCCTCGCCGCCGAGATCGCCGAGGCCTGGGAGCCGGTGTTCTTCTTCCCCGAGCACGCGCACCGGGTATGGGGCGACGCGCTCGCCGAGGGCAAGTCGAAGCGGGACCCGGCGCTCGGGGAGCTCGAGGTGGTGGTCAACGTCCAGGTCGGGATCGGGGACAACGTCGCCGAGCTGCGCGACCGCGCCCGGCCCCACCTGGCGCTGTACCTGGGCGGAATGGGCGCCAAGGGCAAGAACTTCTACAACCAGCTCGCCCGCACCTACGGCTTCGAGCGCGAGGCCGAGACCGTTCAGGACCTCTACCTGGCTGGGCGGAAGAAGGAGGCCGAGGCGGCGATCCCGGACGAGTTGATCGACGGCGTGTGCCTCGTCGGCCCGCGCAGTCACGTCGCCGAGCGCCTCGCCGCGTTCGAGGCCGCCGGAGTCACCACGATCAACATCATGGCCCTCGAGGACACCCGGGCCGGGCGCCTCGCCTCGACGGTCACCCTCCGCGAGCTGACGCGCCGGCCTGCCTAGTCTGATCGCCATGAGCAGCCCGTCCCCGGATGTCCGCCGTCGCGGCGAGCAGGAGCGCAGCCGTGCCACCCGCAAGCGGATCCTCGACGCGGCGGTGGCCGTGCTCGTCGAGCACGGTTACTCCAACGCCACCACCGTGCGCATCCAGGAGGCGGCCGGCGTGTCCCGCGGGCGGCTGCTGCACCACTACCCGTCGCGGGACGCCCTGCTCGTCGCCGCCGTGCACCACCTCGCCGCCCAGGGGGTCCAGGGCCTCGACGGCGACCATCCCTGGCCCGCCGACCCGGTCGAACGTATCGCCGCCGCGGTCGACCGGATGTGGTGGAACTTCCGGCAGCCGTACTTCTGGGCGTCGATGGAGCTGTGGCTCGCCGCGCGCGGCCACGAGGAACTTCGGGCCGAGCTGCTGCCGCTCGAACGCCTCCTGGGCCGGATGATCAAGGAGCAGACGACCGCGAACTTCGGTCCGGAGATCGCGAACCGCCCCCGGTTCGCCGAGGTGCGCGACCTGATCTATCAGGCGATGCGCGGGGCGGCCCTCGGTTACGCCATCGACCCCCGCGACCCGCTGACCGAACCCCAGCTGGCGGTGTGGCGTCGCCAGATGGAACGGGTCCTGGTGGACGACGAACCCGGGGATCCCGCCGCCGGGGGCGCGCTGCGATGACCCGGCAGCCCAAGCAGGATCGGAGCCGGGTCACGCGCCGCCGGCTGCTCGAGGCGAGCATCGACTGCCTCGCGGAGCTGGGGTGGGGCGCGACCACGGTGGGGGTGGTCGCCGAGCGGGCGGGCGTGTCCCGCGGCGCGGCCCAGCACCACTTCCCGACCCGGGAGGACCTCATCACCGCGGCGCTCGAGTTCATGTTCGACAGCCGTATGGATCTCGCCCGCCGCGACACTGTGGACCTGCCCCTGGGGGCCGCCCGTACCGAGGCCGTGGTGCGCCGGCTCGTCGACTACTACACCGGCACCCTGTTCAAGGCGGCGCTGCAGGTGTGGACGGCCGCGGCGGCCGATCCGGAACTGCGGGCCCGCATCGTCCCCCTCGAGGAACACTTCGGCCGCGTCGCCCACCGCGTCGCCGTCGAGCAACTCGGCGTGGACGAGTCCGACGCGACGGTGCACCGCATGGTGCAGGCCACCCTCGACCTCGCACGTGGCCTCGGCCTCGCCGACGTCCTCACCGACGATTCGCGGCGCCGGGCCGAGATCGTCCGGCACTGGGCCGCGCAGCTCGACACGGTGCTCGACGCGGCCCGGCAGCGTTCGGCGGCGCAGCACCCGGCCGGTTAGGTTTGTGGCATGCCTCCCAAGCTGGCCACGGTCGCGGTCCTCGGACTCGTCGGTGCCGTCGTCGCCGGGTGCGGCTCGGACCCGGCCGAGGGCCCGGCCGGCGCGTCGCCCACCCTGCAGGTGACCGAGCCGGGCCCGTTCTTCGGCGCGTGCGGGTCGGTCACCGACGACGAGGTGGCCCGGGCCTTCGGGCTGGGGTCGTTCGTGCAGGTCACCCGCAACTCGGTGGGATGCGAGTGGGAACTCGTCGGGGCGGGCGGCCCGAGCGTGACGTTCTCCTGGTACCGCGGCAGCCCGATCGGCCGCGAACGCGCCGGTTCCGACCTGATCGGCCGGCCCGCGATCGACGTGGAGATCGACGGCAACCCGGGCTTCCAGGGCTCGGCGCAGAACGACTTCGGGCAGACCGTGCTGTGCGAGATCGGCGTGCAGTTCGGGGGCGACTTCGTGCACTGGTCCGTCACGTACGGGCTCTTCACGCCGGCCGCGGACGCGTGCGTGGTGGCCCGCGACCTGGCCGAGCTCAGCGCGGAAAGGGCACAGCGGTGAAGCGGACGACGCGGACGACGCGGGTGGCGACGCTGCCGTCGCTGCTGGCCCTGGCCGCGGTGCTCGCCGGGTGCGGCAGCACGATCGAGGGGCAGGCCGTGCCGGAGGGGGCCGGAGCGGGCGGCGCCTCCGCCGAGTTCACGCGCCTGCTCACCGAGTGCGATGCCGTCACCGACGAGCAGATCGCGGAGGCGGTCGGCGTCGAGGCGATCGAGCGCGGGTTCTTCGGGGCGATCTGCCGGTGGGACACCGCAGGTGCGGGGGCGACGGCGAAGGTCACCTTCAACTGGTTCGAGACCGGGTCCCTCGACACCGAGCGGGGGACGGCGCAACGGCTGGGATACGCGGTGGAGAACACGACCGTGGAGGGCCGGCGGGCCGTGCTGATGCGCCCGCCCGACGACCCGGCGTCCTGCGGGATCTCCGCCGGAGCGTCCACGACGGGGATCTTCGGCTGGTGGGTGCAGTACGCGCCCGGTTCGGCGCCTCCCGATCCGTGTGCGGCGGCCGTCACGCTGGCCCGACTGACCCTCGACCTCAGCAGTTGAGCCACGAGCGGACCCCCGCAGCTCGCTTTGACCTTGCGCCGCGCCGCCGGGTATCGTTGTGGGTCGTGTCCGGCATGCCCGGGCCGATCTGTGTGCCTATGCGAGGTAGTGCCGTGCGCGCGGTCTGTGGAATCACCGCAGGAGCGAGCCCCCGGCTGCCTGTGTGGGGGTACGCGACACGCCCGACCTCGTGTGCACACGAGGGTGTGGGTGCGGGGCAGCGGCTCTCTTGCCCCAACCGATGGATCCCTAATTTCAGAACAGCCAAGGTTGCTCGTGCGAGCAGTCTTCAGACAACGAGAAAGCCGGTAGATGCCAACCATCAATCAGCTGGTCCGCAAGGGCCGCCGCGACAAGGCCGCCAAGGTCAAGACCGCGGCCCTCAAGGGCAGCCCGCAGCGCCGCGGTGTGTGCACTCGCGTGTACACCACCACCCCGAAGAAGCCGAACTCGGCGCTCCGGAAGGTCGCCCGCGTGCGTCTGACCAGCTCCGTCGAGGTCACCGCCTACATCCCGGGTGAGGGTCACAACCTGCAGGAGCACTCGATGGTGCTCGTGCGTGGTGGTCGTGTGAAGGACCTCCCCGGTGTCCGCTACAAGATCATCCGCGGTTCGCTCGACACCCAGGGTGTCAAGAACCGCAAGCAGGCGCGCAGCCGCTACGGCGCGAAGAAGGAGAAGGGCTGATGCCACGTAAGGGTCCCGCTCCGAAGCGTCCCCTGATCGCCGACCCGGTCTACGGGTCGCCGCTCGTCACCCAGCTGGTCAACAAGATCCTGCTGGACGGCAAGAAGTCCACCGCCGAGCGCATCGTCTACGAGGCACTCGAGCGCGCGCGCGAGAAGACCGGCACCGATCCGGTCGTCACCCTCAAGCGCGCTCTGGACAACGTCAAGCCTGCCCTCGAGGTGCGCAGCCGCCGTGTCGGTGGCGCCACCTACCAGGTGCCGGTCGAGGTTCGTCCCGGTCGTTCGACCACCCTCGCCCTGCGGTGGCTGGTCACCTTCTCGCGTCAGCGTCGTGAGAAGACCATGGTCGAGCGCCTCGCGAACGAGCTCCTCGACGCCAGCAACGGTCTGGGTGCGTCCGTGAAGCGTCGCGAGGACACCCACAAGATGGCCGAGGCCAACAAGGCGTTCGCGCACTACCGCTGGTGAGTCGATGCCGGTCGGGAGGAACCGGTATTCCCGAAATCCTCCCGGCCGGCCGTTCGCACAACTGTGTCGGTCCCTGAAGGCCGGCTGAACATCCGAGAACACTGGTCCGCACCCTAGGACCGACACGAGCTACGAGCGGGGTTACCTGTGGCACAGGAAGTGCTGACCGACCTGAACAAGGTCCGCAACATCGGCATCATGGCGCACATCGATGCCGGCAAGACCACGACGACCGAGCGCATCCTCTTCTACACCGGTGTGAACTACAAGATCGGTGAGACCCACGACGGTGCCTCGACCACCGACTGGATGGAGCAGGAGAAGGAGCGGGGTATCACCATCACCTCCGCCGCCGTGACCTGCTTCTGGAACAAGAACCAGATCAACATCATCGACACCCCCGGCCACGTCGACTTCACGGTCGAGGTCGAGCGGTCGCTGCGCGTCCTCGACGGCGCGGTCGCCGTGTTCGACGGCAAGGAGGGCGTCGAGCCGCAGTCCGAGCAGGTCTGGCGGCAGGCCGCCAAGTACGACGTTCCGCGCATCTGCTTCGTCAACAAGATGGACAAGATGGGCGCGGACTTCTACTTCACGGTCCAGACCATCATCGACCGCCTCGGCGCCAAGCCGCTGGTCCTGCAGCTCCCGATCGGCGCGGAGGACGCGTTCGACGGCGTCGTCGACCTGGTCGAGATGAAGGCCATCACCTGGCGTGGCACCGTCGAGATCGGCGCCGAGCCGACGATCGAGGAGATCCCCGCGGAGCTGGCCGACAAGGTCGCCGAGTACCGCGAGAAGCTGCTCGAGACGGTCGCCGAGAGCGACGAAGAGCTCATGGAGAAGTACTTCGGTGGCGAGGAACTCACCGTCGCCGAGATCAAGGGCGCCATCCGGAAGCTGACCGTCGCCTCCGAGCTGTACCCGGTGCTGTGCGGTTCCGCGTTCAAGAACAAGGGCATCCAGCCCATGCTCGACGCGGTCATCGACTACCTGCCGAACCCGCTCGACATCGGCGAGGTCGAGGGCCACAAGCTCGGCGACGAGGAAGAGACCCTCACCCGCAAGCCGAGCAAGGAAGAGCCCTTCTCCGCGCTGGCGTTCAAGATCGCCGCGCACCCGTTCTTCGGCAAGCTGACCTTCGTGCGCGTCTACTCCGGCCGCATCGAGCCGGGTGCCCAGGTGCTCAACGCCACCAAGGGCAAGAAGGAGCGCATCGGCAAGCTGTTCCAGATGCACGCCAACAAGGAGAACCCGGTCGACGAGGCGGTGGCCGGCCACATCTACGCGATGATCGGCCTGAAGGACACCACGACCGGTGACACCCTGTGCGCGCAGGACGCCCCGATCGTGCTCGAGTCCATGACCTTCCCGGATCCGGTCATCCAGGTCTCCATCGAGCCGAAGACCAAGTCCGACCAGGAGAAGCTGGGCACCGCGATCCAGAAGCTGGCCGAGGAGGATCCCACCTTCTCCGTCGAGCTGGACGAGGAGACCGGCCAGACCGTCATCGGCGGCATGGGCGAGCTCCACCTCGACATCCTCGTCGACCGGATGCGTCGTGAGTTCAAGGTCGAGGCCAACGTCGGCAAGCCGCAGGTGGCGTACCGCGAGACCATCACCAAGAAGGTCGAGAAGCTCGAGTTCACGCACAAGAAGCAGACCGGTGGTTCCGGCCAGTTCGCGAAGGTCATCATCGCCCTCGAGCCCTTCGTGGGCGAGGACGGCGCGACCTACGAGTTCGAGAACAAGGTCACCGGCGGCCGCGTGCCCCGCGAGTACATCCCCTCGGTCGACGCCGGTGCGCAGGACGCGATGCAGTACGGCGTGCTCGCCGGGTACCCGCTGGTGAACGTCAAGGTCACCCTGCTCGACGGCGCGTACCACGACGTCGACTCGTCGGAAATGGCGTTCAAGATCGCCGGTTCGCAGGCCCTGAAGGAGGCCGCGCGCAAGGCTGCGCCGGTCATCCTCGAGCCGCTCATGGCTGTCGAGGTCACCACCCCCGAGGACTACATGGGTGAAGTGATCGGCGACCTCAACTCCCGCCGTGGCCAGATTCAGGCCATGGAGGAACGCAGTGGTGCCCGTGTCGTGAAGGCGCTGGTTCCGCTCTCGGAGATGTTCGGTTACATCGGTGACCTGCGGTCGAAGACCCAGGGTCGCGCGAACTTCTCCATGGTGTTCGATTCCTACGCTGAGGTTCCCGCGAACGTCTCGAAGGAAATCATCGCCAAGGCGACCGGCGAGTAACCTCGGTTCCGACCCGGTCGGCTGCACGACCAAGTAAGTAACAACCGCACTGCTGCATACTGCAAGCAACAACAGTCCAGGAGGACCCTCAAGTGGCGAAGGCGAAGTTCGAGCGGACCAAGCCGCACGTGAACATCGGCACCATCGGTCACGTCGACCACGGCAAGACCACTCTGACGGCGGCGATCACCAAGGTGCTGGCCGACAAGTACCCCGAGCTGAACCAGAGCTTCGCGTTCGACCAGATCGACAAGGCTCCGGAGGAGAAGGCTCGTGGTATCACGATCAACATCTCCCACGTCGAGTACCAGACCGAGAAGCGCCACTACGCGCACGTCGACGCTCCGGGTCACGCCGACTACATCAAGAACATGATCACCGGTGCGGCTCAGATGGACGGTGCGATCCTGGTCGTGGCCGCCACCGACGGCCCGATGCCGCAGACGCGTGAGCACGTGCTGCTCGCCCGTCAGGTCGGCGTGCCCTACATCCTCGTCGCGCTCAACAAGTCCGACATGGTCGACGACGAGGAAATCCTCGAGCTCGTCGAGATGGAGGTCCGTGAGCTCCTCGCTGCGCAGGACTTCGACGAGGAGGCTCCTGTCGTCAAGGTTTCGGCCCTGAAGGCACTCGAGGGTGACCCGAAGTGGACCGAGAGCATCCTCGAGCTCATGAGCGCCGTCGACGAGTCGATCCCGGACCCGGTCCGTGAGACCGAGAAGCCGTTCCTCATGCCCGTCGAGGACGTCTTCACCATCACCGGTCGTGGCACGGTCGTCACCGGCCGCATCGAGCGCGGTGTCATCAACGTGAACGAGGAAGTCGAGATCGTCGGTATCAAGCCGACCTCGACCAAGACCACGGTCACGGGCATCGAGATGTTCCGCAAGCTGCTCGACCAGGGCCAGGCCGGCGACAACGTCGGTCTGCTGGTCCGCGGCATCAAGCGCGAGGACGTCGAGCGTGGCCAGGTCGTCGTGAAGCCGGGCACCACCACCCCGCACACGGAGTTCGAGGGCCAGGCCTACATCCTCAACAAGGAGGAGGGTGGCCGCCACACCCCGTTCTTCAACAACTACCGTCCGCAGTTCTACTTCCGTACCACGGACGTGACGGGCGTTGTGACCCTCCCCGAGGGCACCGAGATGGTCATGCCGGGCGACAACACCGAGATGTCCGTCAAGCTGATCCAGCCGGTCGCCATGGACGAGGGCCTGCGCTTCGCGATCCGCGAGGGTGGCCGCACCGTCGGCGCCGGTCGCGTCACGAAGATCATCAAGTGAGCTAGTTCTCGCTGACGTCGAACGGCGTCCACCCTTCGGGGTGGGCGCCGTTCGGCGTTTCCGTCGCCGGGGAACGAGCGAATGTATCGTTCATCTCCGTACGCCGACGAAATGCCACGTTCGCTCGGCGGCCTACCCCTGTCCGCCGGATTCGGGGTGGGCCGGATCCAGGTGCAGCAGTACCTGCGTCGCCACGCGGGCCCCGCCCAGCGCCCGGGCGGCCCGCTCGGCGGTCTCCTCGGCGCGGGCGGTGAAGTCGGCGACGTCGATGTTCGGGTCCGCGTACACCGTGACCGACAGGGTCGGCAGATGGCGTTCCACCACGGCCCGGCTGCGCGTGGCCCGCACACCGGGCAGGGCCGCGAGCTCACCGGCGACGCCGTCGGCCACCGGTCCGAGCTCCACGGCCAGGGTGGCCTCGGTGACCTCGTCGTAGAGCTGCACCCGCGACGTCCGGCGCCGGGAGAAGTTGACCGCCAGGAGCACGATCCCGATCGTCACCCCCACCGCGACGGCGGTCCACAACGCGCCCTCCCACCAGGACTGGTCCGGGATGTCGATGATGCGCGGCCGGTCCAGGCGGGCCAGCCATTCCCGGGCGAAGCGCACCTGCCACACCCAGGCCAGTGCGAAGGCCCCGGCGCCGAGGAGCGCGGCGCCCACGGCGAACGTGAGCATCCGGTTGACCAGGACGGTGCGCAGCTTCATCGCGCCGTCCTCGGCCGGTGCACCTGCACCACGAGAGCGATCGGCTCCGCGAGCAGAGCCAGATTCGGCGCCACCGCACCCCGGACCGCGGCGACCAGATCGGCGGTCGACTCCTCACCCGAGCCCACGACGCTGACGAGCGCGCGACGGCGATCGACGACGGTGCGGGCCGCGTACACACTGGGCAGTGTGGACGCGTGCGCGCTGCACATCCGGGCCAGGTCGGTCCGGCGCATCCACACCGTCGGGACCGGACCGGACACCTGCAGGGGCACGTGGGTGCGGCGCCGCGGCTTGACCGCCACCACTACGAGCACGACCCCCAGCAGCACGAGGACCGCAGCGACGGGTGCGATCCAGCTCTGCCAGTGCAGCCGGCCGAACCACTCGAAGGAGTTCCGCAGCCACGGCGCGCCCGCGTAGGTGCCGCGGACGATGAGCAGTTCCCGGGCGGCGGCGAACGCGAGCGCCAGAGCGCCCACGGCGATGAGCGCGGCCGCCGGGGCCGCGGCCGGGTGGGCCAGGGGCGGCAGCGGCGAAACGACCGGTACGGGGGCCCGGTACTCCGTCCGGGCGACGATGTCGGCCTCGGTGTACTCGACCGGCACCGCCGGCTCGCTGCGCTCGGCCGGCCCGGCGACGGACGTGGCCGCGACGAGCACGTTGAGTTCGTGCACCGGCAGGCCGGTCAGCTCGTGGAGCTGCCGGTCCACCGCGTCGTGCACACGCCGGGTCAGGGCCGCGGCGTCGTAGGGCCATTCCGCGGCGATGTACAGGTTGATCGCGACGGCGCCGCCGCCGGTGGTGACGTCGGCGCGGGGCAGGTCCCGCCCGGTGAACAGGCTCAGGCCACCGCGTTGACGAACCACACCGGGCACCTGGAGGGCGGCGGCCGCGGCGATCCGTTCGACGGCGCGGTCCTTGATGACCAGTTGGCCGCGGTGCCCGACGGGGTCGACCGTCTCGGTGGCGACCGCGTCGGCGCCGGCCTGGGCCGGCAGGGTCCTCGGGCCGGTGGGCGTGGGGTCAGCCACGGCCCCGGCTCCGCAGCAGAGCGCCCAGGTCGAGAAGCCCGTCCCGGTGGGCGCCGATCGCCATGCCGAGGGCGCCGAGCAGGATGCCGAACAGCAGGCCGCTGAAGCCCCCGAGGATGCCCGCGAGGGCCAGCAGCAGTCCCGCGAGGAGTCCGACGGCGGTGTTGCTGACAGGGGTGTGGTTCACTGGGTCACCTCACTGGTCGGGTGCTCGCCGTCGGGTGACGGGATCCGTATGTCTTCGATGGTCACATCCACGGGGACGCCCAGCAGCGGCTCGAGCCGGGCGCGGACGGCGGCCGCCACGGCGTACAGGTCGGCCGGGTACTCGACGACGATGTGCACCGCGCACGTGTCGGAGCCGAGGCGGATCCCGGTGACGCGCCGGCCCGGCAGATAGGTCGCGACCTCGCCGAACGCTCCGCCGTGGAGGTCGGCGACGCCGGGCACGGTCCGGGCGGCGGCCGCGGCGAGTTCTGCGGGCTCGGCGGGGGTGGTCATTGGACGCGGGGTTTCAGGTCGTCGGCGACACCGGTGGTCTCGTCGAACAGCACGACGTCGAAGACGGTGATATTGACCTCGGTGACCTCGAGGCCGGTCATCCGTTCGACGGCCGCGATCACGTTGTGGCGGATCGCGACGGCGAGTTCGTGCAGGGCCACGCCGTATTCGGCGACGATGCCGATGTCGATCGCGGCCTGTTTCTCCCCGACTTCCACCGCGACGCCCTGCCCGTGGTTGATCCGCGCGCCGGGAATGCGGTCCCGCAGGGCCCCGACCACGCGTGCGGTGCCCGCGCCGACGTCGTAGACGCCGCTGATCTCGCGGGTCGCGATTCCGGCGATCTTCGCCACGACCGCGTCGGCGATGATGGTGCGCCCCTGGGTGTCGACCGGTCCCGGCGCGATTCCGTTGCCGAACTGCACGCGGCTGACGCCTGCGCCGCTGTCGCTGGTCATGGGGGCTCCTCGTCGGCCTGCCGGATGAAGGTCTGTCCCCTCCGACTGTAGTAACTCCAGGCCGCCCCGGGTGCGGGGCACGCGGCTCGCATGAACGGCGCCCTGTCCGGAGGTCCCTGTATTTGGTAAAACAGTTGCACGGATTACGGTGGCGTGGGTCACTGCTGGCGGAGAGGGTGGAGCGGGTGGGTGAGACGGGAACACAGCGGATCGTCGTGGTCGGGGCGGGGCTGGCGGGGGTGCGTGCCGCAGAGGAACTGCGCCACGGTGGATTCGACGGCGAGCTCGTCCTGATCGGCGACGAGCCGCATCTGCCCTACGACCGGCCCCCGCTGTCGAAGGACGTCGTCCGTGGCGGGACCGACGACACCACCCTGCGGCCGCGGGAGTTCTTCGACGACCAGCGCATCGAGCTGCGCCTGGGTGTGCGGGTGCAGGCGCTGGACGCGGCGGCCCGCACCGTCGCGCTGTCCGACGGGCAGAGCGTCGGGTTCGACGAGTTGATCGTCGCGACCGGGTTGCGGCCGAGGCGGTTGCCCGGCACGGCCGGGCTCGCCGGGGTGCACGTGCTGCGCTCCGTGGACGACAGCCGGGCCCTGCGCGCGGCGGTCGTCCCGGGCGGGCGGGCGCTGATCGTCGGCGCCGGGTTCATCGGCTGCGAGGTCGCGGCGAGCCTGCGGGCGCGGGGCATGGACGTGGTGCTGGTCGAGCCGCAGCCGACGCCGCTGGCGTCGGTGCTCGGCGAGCGGGTCGGCGCGCTGGTGGCCCGGTTGCACACCGACGAAGGTGTCGACGTGCGGGCCGGCGTGGGGGTGCGCGCCCTGCGCGGCGACGGGCGGGTCACCGGCGCGGTCCTGAGCGACGGCACCGACCTCGACGTGGACCTGGTGGTGGTGGGGATCGGCTCGGTGCCGGTCACCGACTGGCTCGACGGTTCGGGGGTGCGGGTGGACAACGGTGTGGTGTGCGACGGCGTGGGCCGCACCTCGGCCCCGCACGTGTGGGCGGTCGGGGACGTCGCGGCCTGGGAGGTCTCGGACGGTCGGTGCGCGCGTCTCGAGCACTGGACGAACGCGGGGGAGCAGGCGAAGGTGCTCGCCGGCGCGCTGCTCGGGTCCACCGTCGCCGACGCCGCGCGGGTGCCGTACTTCTGGAGCGACCAGTACGACGTGAAGATCCAGGCCCTCGGTGCGGTCCGCGCCGACGACACCGTGCACGTGGTGCGTGACGACGGCCGCAAGTTCCTCGCCTACTACGAGCGCGACGGTCGTCTCACCGGTGTGGTCGGCGCGGGACTGGCCGGGCCGGTGATGAAAATGCGAGGCAAGATCGCCGAGGGCGCGCCGATCACGGAGATCCTCGCGCCCACGTCCTAGCCGCCGGGACGGCGAGCGCTAGATTCGTGTGGTGATCGTTGCGCTCATCGACTCGGGTCTCGGCCTCCTGCCGACGTCTGCATGGCTGCGCCGATTGCGTCCCGAACTGGATCTGATGCTCTCGATGGACCCGGACGGCGCCCCGTGGGGACCGAAGCCCGGGGACTGGGTGATCGAGCGGGTCGTGAGCACCGCGGAGCGGGCCGTGACCCGGGGCGCCGAGGTGGTCGTGCTGCCGTGCAACACGGCGTCCGTGACCGCGCTCGAGCACGTGCGCGAGACGCTCGGTGACGAGATCCCGGTGATCGGAACGGTGCCGGCGATCAAGCCGGCCGCCGCGGCGTGCGAATCGGTGGCGATCTGGGCCACCGCCGCGACCACCGCCAGCCGCTACCAGGCCGATCTGGTCGCCCGGTTCGCCGGGGACCGCGACGTGGTGGGGGTGGCCTGCCACGGGCTCGCCGATGCCATCGACCGCGGCGACACGACCGCCGCGGCCGCGGCGATCGCGGCTGCGGCGCAGCGGACCCCGCCCGACGTGGGTGGCGTCGTCCTCGGCTGTACCCACTACCCGCTGGTGGCCGACACCATCGCCGCGCACCTGCCGCCCGGTGTGCGCCTGTTCGACAGCGCCGAGGCGGTGGCGGCCCAGACCCTGCGCCGCATCGACGCCCTCGGCCGGCCGTGGGCGGGCAGCGGGCGGGTCGAGGTGTTCCTCAGCGGGAGGCCGGGCGAGCTGCCCCCCGGCGCCCTCAGCTTCCCGGCGGGCCGGCAGCTCGTCGACGGCATCGGCGACCCGACCGCCGGTCTGCCCGGCGACGAGGCTCCCCGGGCCGAGACGCGCTGATCCGCCGCCCTGCTCAGCCCATCCCGGTCATGCCCGCGGCGACGAGCCGCGCGATGCCGCCGAGTTCGTCGGGGGAAGGCCCGTCGAGGCCGAACAGCCGGTCGACCGTGGCGGCGGAGAACATCGCCGACACCCACGTCGTCGCGCAGGTGCGCAGGGTGCCCGGCTGTATCGGGCCGGGCACGCTGGCCTGCAGCACCCGCATGGTGGCCTCCTGCAGGGACGTCCGCAGCCGGCGCAGCGGGGTGCGCAGGCCCGGATGCGTCTCCGCCTCACGCCAGATCACCCGGAGCAGCGAGGAGTGGTGGGTGCGCAGGTCGAGGGCGGCGTCGAGGTTGACGAGGCTGGCCGCCGGGTCGCCGGGGGAGACGAGGCCGGTGACGTCCTGGATCGGTTCGGCCGGCAGCCGCTCGGCGACGAGCGTCTCGAGGATCGACTCCTTGGTCGGGAAGTAGTAGAAGATCAGTCCCTTGGGCACGTCCGCGGCGGCGGCGATCGCGGTCGTCGAGGTGGCGTCGAAGCCGTGGGCGGCGAAGAGGGTCTCGGCGGCGTCGAGGATGTGGACACGCGCGGCGTTGTCCCGCCGCGCGCGACGGCGCGGCGGTGTCGAGCCCGGGGTGCTCATGGCGCTCACTTCCGGGTGCACCGGCAAGGGTGCGAAGGCGCCGGGTTGTGGGACGGAGGGCGGTGTGGACGGAGGGCGAGGGCCTCGGCTCCCGCCCTCCGCGTGCGGAAGGCCGCTGTCGCGGCCTTCCGCACCGTGATCAGTGGTGCGTGGCCAGTCCGCCGTGTCCGTGCATCCGGGCACTCATCACGGGCAGTGCCGCCACCGCGACGACCACGGTGAGCACGCCCACCACCCAGGCCGTCCAGGATGCACCGCTGTACTCGGTGAAGCCCATGACCCAGGGGGAGAGGAACAGCAGCACGCCGAAGACGCCCATCGCGTAGTCGATCGCGGCCATGGTGGGCCGGACGATCTGCGCCAGTCCGGTCAGCGCGATCAGCACGCCGAGGACGATCAGGGTCCACATCGTCGTGTTGTCGTTGGCGACCCACAGCGGGGAGAGGGCGGTGAAGACGCCCAGGATCACGGCCACGTAGTCCTGTAGCCGGCTGTCGGAGAACATGTCGAGCCTCCTAGTGGGGATTGTGTCCTGACTTCGGTATAGACCTGATCGACCGGTCGGTCAATGGTGTGGGGGATTGCACTGCGGTAACGCTCCGGTGCAGTTGGGAGGGGTTTTTTGCGGATCGGTGACAGAGGGGGGAATGATCTCCGCGGCGCGGGTGTTCCACTAGATCGTTGCCTTGGCCAACGAACTGTCGGCCTTCCCGCACGAGTTCTCAGGAGGTCCGATGCCGGAGCCGACGCCGGGCCGCACCCTGCCACGCCGTTGCGGTTTCGCGGCGGTGGGCACGGCCAGCTTTCTACTCACCGCGTCCTCGTCCGCCCCCTCCCCGCTCTATCCGCTGTACCAGCAGCAGTGGGGTTTCTCCGCGGGAATGCTGACCGCCGTCTTCGCCGTCTACGCGCTTGCCCTGCTCGCCACGCTGCTGACGATCGGCTCGATCTCCGATCACGTCGGCCGCCGGCCGGTCCTGATCGGGGCGCTGCTGCTGCTCGTGGTGAGCATGGGCGTGTTCGTCCTCGCCGACGACGTGGGCTGGCTCGTGCTGGCCCGCGTGCTGCAGGGTCTCGCGGTCGGCGCGGCGACCGGCGCCGTCAGCGCCGCCGTGATCGATCTGCAACCGAACCCGCGCCTCGGATCCTTCGTCAACAGCGTGGCGCCGTCGCTCGGGCTCGCCCTCGGCGCCGCGGGGGCGGGCCTGCTCGTGCAGTTCGCGCCCCTTCCCACCGTCCTCGTCTATGCCCTCGTCGTCGTGATCGCGCTGGCGCTGGCCCTCGTGCTCGTCTTCGTCCCCGACCGGGCACCCGCGCCGGGCTTCGCGTCCCGCCGGGCCGCGCTGCGCAGCCTGCTGCCGAGCGCGTCGGTGCCGGCGGACGTGCGGGGCCCTTACCTGGTGATCCTGCCCGGTCTGCTGTCGGCGTGGTCGCTCGGCGGCCTCTACATGTCCCTCGGCCCGTCGATCGTGGCCACGGTCTTCGGTATCGGCAACCGCCTCGTCGCGGGGCTGGCGATCTTCACGCTCTTCGCCTCCGGTTCGGTTGCCGCGACGGTGCTGCGCGGCTCCGACCCGCGGCGCGTCGTCGTCGCGGGGACCGCGATCCTCGCCACCGGCGTCGGCGTCGTCGTGACCGCCGTGCTCGGTGGCTGGGCCGTCGCGTACTTCGCCGGTACCGCCGTCGCGGGCTTCGGCTGGGGGGCGGCGTTCCTGGGCGCGATGAACGTCATCGGCGCCCTGGCGGCGCCGCACGAGCGCGGGCGCCTGTTCGCCACCACGTTCGTCGTCTGCTACCTCGCGTTCTCCGTGCCCGCGGTGCTCGCGGGCCTGGCGACGGGCGCGTTCGGGCTGACCGCGACGACGCTGGGCTACGGCTGTGCCGTGATCGTGCTCGCCCTCGGGGCCGGGGCGGGCGTGGCGCTGCGCGGCCCGCGGCAGCCGGTCGCACAACTCGCGGAGGTACCGGTTCTCGTCCGCTGAGGCGGGGATTGCCGGCGCGTACACGCAGGGGCCCTCCGTCCGGACGAGCCGGACGGAGGGCCCCTGCGCCGTCTCAGAAGACGATCTTGACCGTGTCCGTCACCGGGTGGGCCTGGCAGCCGAGCACGTAGCCGGCCTCGATGTCCTCGGGGTCGAGGATCTCGCAGTTGTCCATCTCGACCTTGCCCTCGAGGACGGTGCAGGCGCACGAGCCGCACTCGCCCTCCTGGCAGGAGTAGGGCACGTCGATGCCCTTGGCGAGCATGATGTCGACCAGGGTCTGGGAGCGCGGCCACGGGATCGTGTGGGTCTCGCCGTCGAGCTCGACCTCCACGGTCGCGGCGTCGGCCGCCTCCTCGTCGCTCACCTCGACGGGGGTGTGGTCGGCGAACGGGTCTCCCGCGAGGGAGTTGAACACCTCCGCGTGCACCTGGGAGCGCGGCATGCCTGCGGCCTGCAGCGCCCGGTGCACGGCGTCCATGAACGGACCGGGTCCGCACATGAACGCCTCGTGGCTCGTGTACGGGGTCACCAGGGTGGCGAGCTGGTCGGCGGACGGCAGGCCCTGCACGGACTCGAGCCAGTGCACGACGGTGAGCCGGGTGGGGTACTTCTCCGCCAGCGCCCGCAGCTCGTCCGCGAAGATGATCGACGCCTCGTCGCGGTTGGCGTAGACCAGCACGACCGTGCCCGAGCCCTGGGTCAGTGCCGACTTGAGGATCGAGATGACGGGAGTGATCCCGCTGCCGGCGCCGAACAGCAGGAAGTCGTGGTCGAGGGACTTCGGGGTGAACACTCCCGACGGCGGCAGGACCTCGAGTCGGTCGCCGGCGGAGATCCGGTCGCACAGCCAGTTGGACCCGTAACCGTCGACGGTCCGCTTGACCGTGACCTTGGGGGCGTCGTCGGTGTACGGGGAGCTGGCCAGCGAGTAACAGCGGGCCACGGAGCCGGTCTGCTCGCTCGGGATGCGCAGGGTCAGGAACTGTCCGGGCTTGTACGCGAACTTGTCCTGGAACTCGGCCGGCACGTCGAAGACGATCGAGCGCGAGTCCGGCGTCTCCTCGATGACTGCGGAGACGGTCAGGATCGCGGATCGCGAGCCGTGCGGCACCTCGACTGTCGTCATGGCCAGGTCGGTCCTTCCGTGGAGCGGGCGAAGCAATCTAGAACGCGTTCTAGTTTCAGGGTATCAGCAAGACGACGCTACCGGGACGGGGTGCGCCGGGGTCCGGTCGGCTCCCGATCAGCGGGAACCGCACCTGCCCGATCGGGTAGGCCCGCGCGCTCGACCGGACGGCTTCGGTCCCGCGACCGGACGGTTCGGGCTCGAACCCCTTTCCGGGAGCGTGATCGGGCCCGAGAGTGGGGAAGGGAAGAGACGCCGGTCACACCGGCCGCCCCCTTCGAACCACCACTTCCGGCCGACACACCAGGAGAAACGCGATGGCCATCGAACTCAACCAGATCTGGGACTTTCCCATCAAGGAGTTCCACCCCTTCCCCCGGGCGCTGATGGGTGTCGGCGCCCACGACATCATCGGTGTCGAGGCGAAGAACCTGGGCTTCAAGCGCACCCTGCTGATGACGACCGGCCTGCGCGGCTCGGGCATCATCGAGGAGCTCATCGGCAAGATCGAGTACCAGGGTGTCGAGGTCGTCCTGTACGACAAGGTCGAGTCCAACCCCAAGGACTACAACGTCATGGAGGCCGCCGCCCTCTACCAGCAGGAGAAGTGCGACTCCATCATCTCCGTCGGCGGCGGCTCGAGCCACGACGCCGCGAAGGGCGCCCGCGTGGTCATCGCCCACGACGGCCGCAACATCAACGAGTTCGAGGGCTTCGCCAAGTCCACCAACAAGGAGAACCCGCCGCACATCGCCGTCTCCACCACGGCCGGCACCGGCTCGGAGACCTCCTGGGCGTACGTCATCACCGACACCTCGGACATGGAGCACCCGCACAAGTGGGTCGGCTTCGACGAGGCCACGATCGTCACCCTCGCCATCGACGACCCGCTGCTGTACTACACCTGCCCGCAGCACTTCACCGCCTACTGCGGCTTCGACGTCCTCGCCCACGGCTCCGAGCCGTTCGTCTCGCGGCTGGACTTCGCGCCGTCGCTCGGCAACGCCCTGTACTCGATCGAACTCGTCGCCAAGCACCTGCGCGAGGCCACCTTCGAGCCGCGCAACCTCAAGGCGCGCGAGGGCATGATGAACGCCCAGTACATCGCCGCGCAGGCCTTCAACTCGGGCGGCCTGGGCATCGTGCACTCCATCTCGCACGCCGTGTCCGCCTTCTTCGACAGCCACCACGGCCTCAACAACGCCATCGCCCTGCCGCGCGTGTGGGAGTACAACCTGCCCTCGCGCTACGAGCACTACGCCCGCATCGCCACCGCGATGGGCGTCGACACCCGCAACATGACCACCGTCCAGGCCGCGGACGCCGCGGTCGAGGCCGCCATCCGGCTCGCCAAGGACGTCGGGATCCCCGACAACTTCGGTCAGGTGCGCGTCGACTCGTACGAGAAGAACCGCATGAACACCGGCAAGTACGCCGGCCGCGGTGACGTCATCAAGGGCGACGAGAAGACCGTGCGGGCCATCTCCGAGCACATCCAGGGCGACTGGTGCACCCCGGGCAACCCGCGTGAGGTGACGGTCGAGTCGATGATCCCGGTCGTCGACCACTGCATCAACCGGTCCTACTGACCCACCTGCTCGACCGATCCCGTGCCCGGGGCGGGGCAACCCGCCCCGGGCACACCCACCTCCCTCGAGTGCCGACGACACAGGAGCACCGATGACCAGCTTCGCCAGCGGACCGGAACTCGCCGACGCGCTGCGCCGCCACGACTACATCGCCGACGACGAGTTCGCGGTCGTCGTCCACCTCGCCACCGCGCTCCAGCGGCCCCTGCTGCTCGAGGGCCCGGCCGGCGTCGGCAAGACCGAGCTGGCCAAGGCGCTCGCCGCCGCCGGCGGGCGCAGGCTGGTGCGGTTGCAGTGCTACGAGGGCCTCGACGACAGCCGCGCGCTGTACGAGTGGGACTACGCCAAGCAGCTGCTGCACGTGCAGATGCTGCGCGACCGCATCGGCGAGCAGCTCGCCGCGTACCCCGACGTCGCCGAGGCGTCCCGGTTCCTCGCCGCGCAGGACTTCGGCCTGTACTCCGAGAAGTTCCTCGCCGTGCGCCCCCTGCTCGAGGCGATCCTCTCCCCGGAACCGGTGGTGCTCCTCGTCGACGAGGTGGACCGCACCGAGGAGTCCATGGAGGCGCTGTTGCTCGAGGTCCTCGCCGAGGGGCAGGTCACCATTCCCGAGGTGGGCACCTTCACGGCCCGGTCCTCGCCGTGGGTGATCCTGACCTCCAACGACACCCGCGAACTCTCGCCCGCCCTCAAGCGCCGCTGCCTGCACTACCACGTCGGTTATCCCACCCCCGAACGTGAGCGCGAGATCGTCACCGCCCGGGCCCCCGAGGTCGACACGGTGACTGCCGCCGAGGTGGTGGACCTGGCCCGCACCCTCCGGGACCTGCCGTTGCGCAAGAGCCCGTCCATCTCGGAGGTGATCGACGCCGCGCGCGCCGCGACCGTCCTGCGGCGAGGCGGCGGCGACCACACCTCCCTCCGGCAGATCCGCGACATCCTGCTCGCGACGCTCCTCAAGTACACCGGCGACGCCGACCTGGTCCGCGCACGTCTCGACGGGAGTCCGGCCGAGGCCGTCCCGGCCCCGGCCGAACCGGCGGGGGAGCGGCCCGAGCGGGCCACCGTCGCGTCCCGGCCGGCCAACACGACCACCGCGGTGTTCCGGGGGCGCGGCGGTGGCGGCGGCCGCGGCGGCGTCGGCATCGGCGCGCGGCGGTGACGCGATGCCCGTGACGCCGCTGGCGACGATGCGCACCTCGTATCCCCTCGACGTGGTCGCCGCCGTGTTCGGGCGCCTGCTGCGCCGGCACGGGGTGTCGGCCTCGCCCGCCGAGACCATCGAGGTGCGCCGCGTGCTCGGCCTGGTCGGGGCCCGCGACCGCGACGTCCTGCGGGCCTGCCTGCGTGCGGTGTGCGCGAAGTACCCGCACGAGCAGCCCGGCTTCGACCGGGCCTTCGACGCGCTGTTCGCGGCGACGGATGCGGCCGGGGCCGCGGGCGAGAAGTCCACGCCCCGGGCGCAGTTCGCCGAGGCCCTGCCCACCGCGCTCGAACTCGACGACGATCCGGAGATCGCCCGCTACGCCGAATACAACGATCGTGCCGCGGAGGTCGGCGACCACTTCGACACCCCCGAGGCGGACAAGGGTTTCAATCCGCACAAGGACGACGACGATGTCTCCATGACGTCGTCGGACGCCGCCCTGTCCGTGGACACCGGAGCCGACTCGGGGCGGCGCGGGGTCACCTACACCGTCGACGTGGATCGGGCCGGCGCCGCCGCCGTCGGCGAGCTGGCCGCGAATCCCGGGGCCGCCGTGGTCGGCTCGCTGTCCTGGGACGATCCGGAATCCATCCTCGCGTGGCTCGACGCCTACGATCCGCGTCGTGCCTACGGCGACGACGAGGCCGACGAACCGCTCACCGCGGCGCAGCTGAACCGGCTCGTCGAGGCCGTCGAGGCGTTCGTCGCGGCACTGTCCCAGGCCGGACTCGGCGGCCCGCTGCCGGACGGCGAACCCGACGCCCCCGACACCGCCGGTGACGTCGCGTCCCGAGCCGAGATCGAGCTGGCGTGCCACGAGGTGCTGCGGCGGATGCGCGGACCGGCCCGGCCGGTGCCGCGCGAGTTCAGCCGCGGCCGCCTCGACATGCGCCGCACGGCCCGCGCCGGGATGCGCACCGACGGCGTACCGTTCCACCTGATCGTCCGCGCCCCGCGTCCGGACCGGGTCCGGCTGCTGATCCTGGCCGACGTGTCCCTGTCGGTGCGCCCGATCACCGCGTTCACGCTGCGCCTGGCCCAGGCCATGCACGGCCGGGCCCACCGCTGCCGGGTCCTGGCCTTCGTCGACCGGCCCGTCGACGTGACGCGGGAGCTGCTGGCGAGCACCGGTGACGGCGCCCTCGCCGCGGTCCTGGCGCACCCCGGCCTCGACCTCGAGGCGAGCAGCGACTACGGCCGGGTCCTCGACGAGCTGCTCACCGAGCACGCCGGGATCGTCGACTCGCGCACCAGCGTGCTCGTCGTCGGCGACGGCCGCTGCAACGGCCTGCCCTCCCGCGCCGACCGTCTCGCGGACCTGCGCCGTCGCGTGCACCGGCTCGCCTGGGTCACCCCGGAACCGCAGCGCTACTGGGCCCAGGCAACGTGCGCGATGCCCGAGTACGCGCCGGAATGCGATCGCGTCGTCGTCGCCCGGGACGCCGCCCAGTTGCTCTCCCGCGCGGCGGAGCTCGGGCACGCACTGCGTTGAGTGCGCGCCCCGTGCCGGCCGCCTCCGGCCCCGCTCCGGCGGGGGAACGGCCGATGGTTACCATGGACCGGTAAATACCCCCCGGGGTGTGTGTGCGCCGTCCGCCCACGCCACCGCCGGCGGACCGGCCGGCTTACGGGAGAGTGCTCCGGCACATCGGAATCCCGGGCACAGTTGAGGAAGACGACGATGCAGTTCGCGAAGAAGCACTATTCGATCCGTGAGGCCTACTGGATCTTCTACCGGGGCGTTCGATCGATGAAGCACCTGATCGGTGCCAGGAAGCGCGCCGAGCTGAGCCCCGAGTTCGTCGAACGGATCATGCTGGCGGTGACCGAGGTGAACGGCTGCGGCGCCTGCTCCTACGCCCACACGAAGATGGCCCTCGAGGCCGGAATGAGCAGCGCCGAGATCCGGAACATCCTGTCGGGGGTCCTCGACGACGTTCCCGACTCCGAGGTCGCCGCGGTCCTGTTCGCCCAGCACTATGCCGACACCCGGGGCAACCCCACGCCCGAGTCGTGGCACCGTCTCGTGGATGTCTACGGGAAGTCCGCCGCCGAGGGGATACTCGGGGCGGTGCGGGCGATCATGGTCGGCAACGCCCATGGAATCGCATGGACCGCGCTCCGCGGCCGGTTGAAGGGCAATCCGGATCCGCGCAGCAGCGTGGCGTACGAGGTCGTCATGTTGCTGATCGTCCTTGCGTTCCTGCCGATGTCCGTCGTGCACGCCTCGATCTCCGGCGTGCGCCGCGCGCCGATCGTGGAGTTCGCCAGGTAGGCCGGCGGGGGATCAGTGGTCGCGCTTCGTGAGCCGGACCCGGTCGGGGCGGAAGTGCTCGAGGGCCTCGTCGTAGTTCGCCCGTGCGAGCCGCTCCGACGTCCACCCCTGCGAGATCCACCGGTCCACGCCGAGCGGGTACCGGATCTCGACCCGGTGGGTGCCGCGGATCGCCAGGCGGCCCTCCGCGTCCTCCCGCGCCCTGACGTACGCGGCGAATTCACTGCCCAGCACCAGGGTGCGGTTGGGGCGTTCGATGATCGGATCCCCGACCCGCCGATCGGAGTGGAGCGCCCGGTACGCCGAGTCGAGCGCCGCGGTCTCGGTGTCGTGGACGTGCCATGTGACGCCGTCCACCTCGTGCCACCACACGATCCATCGGCCGTCGATGATGCTCTCCCAGGGTTGTTTCCGCCGGTGCGCAGCCCGTTTCCTGCGTATCCGGTCCACCCCTGCGACGTGCATCCTATATGTCCCGTTCCGGCGTGGTACGCGGTGGTGGCATTCACTTCGTATTCACCCCGCGGCCGGCGTCCGGAGGCTCCCGGGCACACTCGGGCGTACCTACCCGATCGGGCAGGTACCGCACCTGCCGTTCGGCCCGGTGCCGCCCCGTCGTGGAGGGGCTAGGCTCGAAGCCACGTAAGCTGGATCACAGCAATCGGGATCGTCAGGAGTGCGTAGTGGCCGTCGCATCGGAGCACACCGCGACGACGCTGGCCAAGTTCCACGCCCCGGAGATCGTGTTCGGGATCGGTTCACTGGTCGAGGCGGCGCACGCGGCGGTGCGGCTCGGCGCGGTCCGGCCCCTGCTGGTCACCGACCCGGGCCTGATCGAGGCCGGCTGGGCCGACGAGCTTCGCGGCCACCTCGTCGAGCAGGGACTCACCCCGATCGTGTGGGGTGACCTCACCCCCAATCCCAAGGACCACGAGGTCACGGCCGGGCACGAGACCTACCGGGCCCACGGTTGCGACGTGCTCGTCGCGCTCGGCGGCGGCTCGGTGATCGACGCCGCCAAGGGCATCGCGGTGCTCGCCGCCAACGGCGGCAGCATCCTCGACTACGAGGGCGTGGACCGGGCGGCGGCCCCGATCCCGCCGATGGTGGTGGTGCCGTCGACCTCGGGCACGGGCGCCGATGTCTCCCAGTTCTGCGTCGTCACCGACACCGTCCGCGGCACCAAGATCACCATCATCGGTCGTTCGCTGGTCCCGGACCTGACCGTGATCGACCCACGGCTGCTCACGACCATGCCGGACGACCTGAACGCCGCCACCGGGCTGGACGCCCTGACCCACGGCGTGGAGGCCTTCGTCTCCCGCGCCCACAACCCGCTCACCGACCACCACGCCCTGCGTGCCGTCGGGCTCGTCACCGACACGCTGGTACGCACGATCGAGGACCCGCAGGAGATGGCGGCCCGGTCGATCATGGCGCAGGCCAGCCTCGAGGCCGGCCTGGCTTTCACCAACGCGATCCTCGGCGCCGCGCACGCGATGAGCCACCAGGTCGGGGGCCTGCTCGACCTGCCGCACGGCGTCATCAACGGGGTGCTGCTCCCGCACGTCATCCGGTTCAACGCCGCGTCCGATCCCGAGCCGTTCGTCGCGATCGCCGCCGCTCTCGGACTCGAGGAGCACCGCGGCCCGGCCGTCGAAGCGGCACTCGCCGTCGCGGACCGGGTCGAACGGCTCGCCCGGGAGGTCGGGGTGCCGCGGGGGCTGCGGGAACTCGGGGTGCAGGCGACCGACCTCGAACGCCTGGCCGCCGGCGCGCTGCGCGACGCGTGCATGTCCACCAACCCGCGCGAGGCCACCCACGAGCAGATGGTGGCGCTGTTCCGGGCGGCGCTGTGACCGGGGCGGGCGGTGCCCGGTGACCGCGCCCGACCTGTCCCGGCTGACCGGCCTGCGCTCCGGCAAGCCCACGTTCTATCCCCAGTACCGCGGGGCTGCCGAACGCCTCGAGCGGGTCGTGCATGCGCTCGAGCTGATCTCGCGTGCCCTGGTGCGCACCGTCGAGGGCCCCGAGACCCTGATCTGCGCCGTGGCGGAGGCGGCACGCGCCCACCTGAGCGCCCGATGGGTGGTCTTCGCCCTCACCGACGGCACCCTGCCCGACGCGGGGCCGCGCCGCCTGGTCCTCGGCCCCGACGCCACCCCGTTCCTCGTCGACAACGTCGAGGGACCGCCCCTGCCGGACGACGTCGTGCGCTGCCTCGAGGACATCCGGTCGGGGTCGATCGGCCGGGACGCGGCCGTCGACACCCATCACGCGTTCGTGCCCATCGTCCTCGGCGGCGGAGTGGCCGGCGCGATCGCCGCGTGGACCCCGGAGCACCGCACGCTCGACGGCACCGATCACGCCGTGCTGTCGATCCTCGCCAGCCAGACCGCGGTGGCGCTGCAGAATTCCGCGCTCTATCAGCGGGGCCAGTTGTTGCTCGAGCGCGCGGAGCAGGCCTACCAGGAGGCGAACCGGGCGGCGGCGGACCTGCAGGCCCGTAACGCCGAACTCGAGGCCACGCTCCGGCAGTTGGAGCTGACCCAACGGCAGCTGGGCGCCGCCCACCGGCACCAGGCGCTCGACGAGGAACGCCACCGCATCGCGCGGGAGCTGCACGACAGCGTCACCCAGGCCGTGCTGTCCGCCGGCATGCAGATCGAGGTGTGCCGCAGCGACATTCCCGACACCGAGCGCGGCGAGCGCCTCGACCTGGCGAAGGAGCTCACGCGCCGCGCGGTCGAGCAGCTGCGGTCGGCGATCTACGCGCTCAACCACCCGTCCGACTCGGATCGCACGTCGCTGCCCGAGATGCTCGAGCAGCTCTGCGTCGCGCACACGCCGGGCGAACTCGACATCACGGTCCGGGTGGGCGGCACGCCGGTCGAACTGCCGGGCGAGGCCGAACACTCGCTGCTGCGCATTGCGGGGGAGGCGCTGTTCAACGCCGCGGTGCACGCCAACGCCCGGCGCGTGGTGCTGCGGCTGACCTACCGGCCCGACTCGGTGCTGTTGGCGGTCGCCGACGACGGCAACGGGGACCCGGCCCGGATGCGGCTGATGCTGCGCCTGGCCGCGGACAACGACTGGGACGGCCGGCATCGCGGTCTGGCCAACATGCAGGCCCGCGCACACGAGCTCGGCGGCACTCTCGAGGTGCGCCGCGCCCGCCTCGGCGGGGTACGGGTGGCGGTGCGCATCCCGGTGCCCGAACCGGCCGTCGATGCGGAGCGGGGCGCCGACGAGGCGACCGGAAACAACGGGAACAGTGCGGCGTCGGCACACGCGGCGCGGACAGGAGCACAGCGATGAACGTGGCAACCCCTCCCGGGACGGTGAACCGCACGGTCCGCATCGTTCTCGTCGACGACCACGCGATCCTGCGCCAAGGGCTGCGCTCGATTCTCGAACGGGAGCCGGACCTGGCGGTGGTGGGCGAGGCGTCGCACGAGGCCGAGGCGGTCGCGCTGGTGGACCGGGTCCGGCCCGACATCGTGCTGATGGACCTGAAGCTCTCGGCCGGCTCCGACTACGAGGGGCTGGCGTTGTGCGGGCAGCTGTCGGCGGCCCGCCCCGGCCTCGGGTTGCTGGTGCTCACCACGTTCCTCGATGAGCAGCTGGTCGTGCGGGCCGTGCACGCCGGGGCGCGCGGCTACGTCGTCAAGGACGTCGACACCACCGAACTCGTGCGCGCCATCCGCGCGGTGTCGCGCGGCGAGAGCGCCTTCGACTCGCGCAGTGCCGCGGCGGTGGTGCGGTCCCTCAACGGGCAGACCACGCCGCAGGAACAGCTCACCGATCGCGAGCTCGAGGTGCTGCGTCTGCTGGCCGCGGGCCTGTCGAACTCGAAGATCGGTGAGCGCCTTTTCATTTCGGGCACCACCGTGAAGTTCCACGTGAGCAACATCATGCGCAAGCTCGGGGTGAGCCGTCGCGCCGAGGCCGTGTACGCCGCCAGCAAGCGCGGGCTCATCTGACCGGTCCCTTCCGGGCGTGCCGGCGCACGGGCAGCGCGGGCGGGCGTGGACGCAGCGTGCGGTGCCCTGCCCGGACGAGTCCGCGGCCTGCACCGGTGATCGGTGCAGGCCGCGGGTCGGGGCGAGTGGTCAGCTGCTGCCGAAGATCGGCGGGGTGCTGGGAACGGTGACGACGGGCGAGGCCTCCTGGACGATGTAGGCAGTGACGGGCAGGGGTGCCAGGTGTGGCAACCCCGCCGGGAGCACGCGGCGTGGGGTGCGGTGACTCGGTTCAGTCGAGGACTGCGGTGGCTTCGACCTCGACGAGGTGCTCGGGAGAGGACAGTGCTGCGACACCGATCAGCGTGCCCGGCGCTACGGGGGTGACGCCCAGCTTCGCGGCTGCCCGGGCGACGCCGTCGACGAACCCACTCATCTTGTCCGGAGTCCAGTCGACGACGTAGACGGTCAGCTTCGTCACGTCGGCGAAGGTGGCACCGACCGCGGCCAGGGCAGCTCCGACGTTGAGGTAGCTCTGCTCGACCTGGGTGGCGAGGTCGCCTGCGCCGATCGTGTTGCCGTCGGCGTCCCAGGCGACCTGCCCGGCGACGAAGACCAGCTTCGAGCCGGTGGCGACGGATACCTGGCGGTAGGCGTCGATCTTCGGCAGTTCGTTCGGGTTCACCAGGGTGATGGACATGCTGCCCACTTTCTCTCGGTCACTTGTGGTTACTCGGTAACCGTAGGAGAGTGTTGCCTGACGTGGAAGAACGCACTTTTCAGTAACTGGGGAACTCGATGGTGACCAAGCAGCTCAGCGGCCTGCCAGAAGATGCGGACCTGACGCGAGCAGACTCGCTGGCGCGGGAGATCTTCTCCGACGTCGCCAACAAGTGGGCGCTGTTGATCATCGAAACGATCGGTGACGGCACCCTGCGCTTCAGCGAGTTGCGCAAGGGCATCGACGGCATCAGCCACAAGATGCTCACCCAGAACCTGCGCATGATGGAGCGCAACGGCCTGGTCGAGCGGACGGTGTATCCCACGGTGCCGCCGCGGGTCGAGTACTGCCTCACCGAGCCGGGTCGGGCGCTCCGTGCGACGGTCGACGGCATGTGCGACTGGACGCAGCGATACCTCCGCGACATCGAAGAATCCCGCCGGCGCTTCGACGCCTGACCCGCCCGCGGGGGTGGCCCCGACCGTTGCGTCGGGCGGGGGGTGGGAAGCCCGGTGCGTAGTTCAGCAGGTCCCGGTGACGGCCACCCCGTCGAACCGCTCGCCGAGGAACTCGAACGCGTCCGGCAGGCCGAGCACCGCCGCCGACATGTGGTCGGGGCTCGGTGTCTCGACACGGCGTACCGGCGCACCCGCGGCGCAGTAGCGGTCGAGCGTGGCGTCGATGGCGCCCACCGGGATGAGTGCGTCGGTGGGGCTGTGCCATTCGAACACCGGCACGGTCGGCACGCCCGGATACAGCTCGAGGCTGTTCTCCTCCGCGACGGCGACCGCGTCGGCGTCGTCGGCCAGGCGGGCGTTGGTGCTCACCTGCCGCAGGCTGCCCCCGGCGCCGCGCGCGAGGATGTCGTTGGTGCAGGCATTGGCCAGCGCGTCACGCATCTCCACGCCCGCCGGGGTCAGGTCGGCGCTGATCCGCATCCGTTCGGGATACTCGCGTTCCAGACCCAGCGCGGCGGCGAACGCGAGACCGAAGGCGGGGTGCGGGTTCTCGCCGAGAGCCTCGGCCATCTTGCGGATGTTCATCGGCACGCCGCCCATCGCCGCACCTACCAGGTTCAGCTCGGGGGCGTAGGTCGGGGCCAGCGCCGCGGCCCACCCGGTGGCCATCCCACCGCCGGAGTAGCCGGCCAGCGCGACAGGGCTGTGGGCGAGCTGCAGTTCGGGGACCCGCTGCACGGCGCGGATGCCGTCGAGGGTGATCTGCCCGCCGAGGCGCGCCGCGCCGTAGGCGCTGTTCGGCCCGAGATGGTCCGGGATCGCGACCGTCCAGCCCCGCCGGAGCACGAGGTTGAGGGCGGGGGCTTCCCGGACGGCGAGGTTCGGGTCGCTCGCCCACAGCGTCTGCGACGGTGCGCAGTGCGTGCCGAGGGCGTTGATGACGTGCTGGAACGACAGCAGCGGGCCGTCCGGGGCCTTGCCGACGGGGGCGAGGACCGTCGTCACCGCGGGGATCGGGTGACCGGCCGAATCCGTCGACCGGAAACGCACCTGCCACGCCTCGACGTCGACGATGCCCGGCGGCGCGGGCACGCGCCGCACCTCGAGCGCATCGCCGGCGGGGGCGACGGCGATGTCGGCGGCCGCGCGGTAGAACGGGTCGGCCGGTGGCGCCGGGTAGACCGGTGCGGCCACGGCGGTTCCGGCACCGGCGACCGCGGCGCACGCCGCCACCGCGCCCGCCACCGCATTGCGGATTCCCCGACCGAGCCGTCCGGCCACGTCCCCCACCTCTCCAGCGCACCGACCGGTGCCGTTCCTCGAAACCAGTGATCCCGGCGAAGCCTAGGCGACCGATTTGCGAAGGTTCACCCGACCCCGCCCTCTCCGCGATTCGTCGCCACACGGACGCCGGTAGGGGCGTAGCCTCGGCAGCATGTCGGCGGCGATCTCCGTGGAACAGCTCGTCAAGTCGTTCGGAACCACCCGCGCTCTCGACGGCCTCGACCTCGAGGTCCACCGGGGCGAGGTACACGGGTTCCTCGGCCCGAACGGCTCCGGGAAATCCACCACCATCCGCGTCCTGCTCGGGCTGCTGCGCGCGGATTCCGGCCGGGCCGAACTGCTCGGCGGCGACCCGTGGCGCAACGCGGTGGACCTGCACCGGCGGCTCGCCTACGTGCCCGGCGAAGTCAATCTGTGGCCCAATCTCACCGGTGGCGAGGCGATCGATCTGCTCGCCGGCCTGCGCGGCGGCATCGACGAACGCCGCCGTGCCGAACTGCTCGAACGCTTCGAGCTCGACCCCACCAAGAAGGCCCGCACGTACTCGAAGGGCAACCGGCAGAAGGTCGCGATCGTCGCCGCGCTCGCCTCGGACGTGGAGCTGTTCCTGTTCGACGAGCCCACCTCGGGCCTGGACCCGCTCAAGGACGAGGTCTTCCGGGACTGCGTCCGCGAGGCCGTCGCCGACGGGTGTTCGGTGCTGCTGTCGAGCCACGTCCTCGCGGAGGTCGAGGCGCTGTGCGACCGGGTCACCATCATCCGGCAGGGCCGCACGGTCGAATCCGGCACGCTGACCGAACTGCGGCACCTGACCCGCACCTCGGTGGTGGCCGACACCGTGCGCCCGGTGGCCGGGCTGGACACGATGCCCGGGGTGCACGACCTGCAGGTGGACGGATTGCGGGTGCGGTGCGAGGTGGACACGGCGTACATGGACCCGGTGCTGCGCGAGCTGCTCGGCTTCGGCATCACGTCGCTCACCAGTACCCCGCCCACCCTGGAGGAGCTGTTCCTGCGGCACTACGGCGACGAACTGCCGGGCGAGCACATCCATCTGCCCGGCGAGCGGCTCGCGCACGGCCGGCCGGCCGCCGGCGAGGGAGCCGGCGCATGAGTGCCGCCTTCGTCGGCACCGGCCGGCTGGTACGCCTGGCGGTGCGCCGCGACCGCGTGCAGCTGCCGGTGTGGCTGGCCGCGATCACGATCGTCTACGCGATCTCGGTGTCGAGCCTGAAGGGGCTCTATCCGGCGCAGGAAGACCTGCACCTCATCGCCGTCAGCTCCGCCGTGTCCCCGGTGGTGCTGGCCACCAACGGCCTGGTCTCCGGCGACAGCCTCGGAGCGGTCGTCGCGGCCCAGACGCTGCTGTTCCTGGCGCTGGCGGCGGGCCTGATGAGCACCATGGCCGTGGTGCGGCACACCCGGCAGAACGAGGAGACCGGCCGCGCCGAACTGGTCGGGGCCAATGTGGTCGGTCGGCGGGCCCTGCTCACCGCCGCCCTGATCGTTGTCGCCGCGGCGAATGTCGCGCTCGCGTTGCTGCTCACGGTCGTCTCTCTCGGTTTCGGACTGCCGCTGTCCGGATCTCTGGCGCTCGGAGCGGCCACCGGGGCGGCCGGTGTCGCGTTCGCGGCCGTCGCGGCCGTGACCGCGCAGGTCGCCGAGGGCGCCCGGGCCGCGAACGGGCTGGCCGGCGCGGCGCTGGGGGTCGCGTTCCTGCTCCGCGCCGTCGGCGACAGCGCGGGCACCGTCGACCCGGGCGGGGTCAGCGTCACGAGCATGTGGCTGTCGTGGCTGTCGCCGATCGGGTGGGCGCAGCAGATCCGGCCGTACGACGTGGACGCGTGGTGGATCCTGCTGCTGTTCGCCGCATTCACCGCCGCGACGACGTGGACCGCGTACGTGCTGACCGGCAGGCGGGATCACGGAGCCGGGTTGGTGCAGCCGCGGCCGGGGCCGGACCGGGCGGCGACGTGGCTGCCCACCGCCGCGGGCTTCGCGTGGCGGGTGCAGCGCACGACGCTGATGTGGTGGGCGCTTGGCATTGCGGTCCTCGCCGCCACCTACGGCAGTGTCGCGAACGAGATGGACAACTTCCTCGACGAGGAGGGTGCCGTCGCCGACATGATGAAGCAGCTCGGCGGCGGAGCCGACGCGATCACCGACGCGTACTTCGCGATGATCTTCCTGATGATGGCGTTGTTCGCCAGCGGATACGCGGTGCAGGCGGTGCTGCGGATGCACGGGGAGGAGACGTCCGGCCGGGTCGAGCCGGTGCTGTCGACGGCCCTCGGGCGGGTGCCGTGGATGCTCGCGCACATCGCCGTGGTGACGGTGGGAGTGATTGTGCTGCAGGTCGTCACGGGCGTCGCGTTGGCCGTCTCCTACGGAATGACGATCGGCGACATCACCGGTCCGCTCGGCAATCTGCTGCCCGCCGCGCTGGCGTTCGTGCCGGCCGTGCTCCTGGTCGGCGCGATGGCGGTGCTGTGCGTCGGGGTGGCGCCGCGCCGGGCGTCGAGCGTCGCATGGGGCGTCTTCGCCGTGTGGTTGATCATCGGGCAGCTCGGCGCCCTGCTGGACCTGCCCCAGGCGGTGCTGGACCTGTCGCCGTTCGTCCACGTCCCGGCCCTGCCGGCCGCGGACATGCGCCCGCTGCCGCTGCTGGTGCTTCTGCTCGTCGCCGTGGCGACCGCGACGGCGGGTGTGAGCGCGATGCGCCGCCGCGACCTCGTCGTCCAGTGACCGCCCGCGGCGGCGACCGAATGTCACATCGCGGCGATCCGACTGCCGCGATGTGACATTCGGTCACTGCGGAGGAGGCCGACTCGGGATCAGCGCGCGTCGAGCACCAGCCAGCCGCCGTGGTGCTCGAACGCCTCGAACGCGAGACCCGTGGATTCGCCGAGTGTGCGCAGGGCGGGCAGGTCGAAGGTGCGCACGTGGCCGTGGCAGGCGGTGGCCTCGTCCTCGAACGGCACCGCGATCACCACGCGCTCCCGGGCGATGCGCAGCGCCTCCGCGACGACGGCCGCACCGGTCGCGGCGTCGACGTGTTCGAGCAGATGGATTGCGGTGACGGTGTCGGCGCTGTCGTCGGGAACGGGCACGTGGGCCGCGTCGCACACGACGGTGTCCACCTCGAGGCCCAGCCGCGGCGCGACGGCCTCGAGCAGGGTCATGGTGCCGGGCAGGATGTCGGTGGCGGTCACGGCGATCCCGGCGCGCGCCAGGCGCAGGGGGAGGAATCCGAAGCAGGAGCCGAGATCCAGCACGCGGCCGCGGACGAGTTCGGCGGCCTTGTCGTGGATCGGGGCGAACCCGGCGGTGCCGTCCAGCAGTTCGGTGAGCGAGTTGCGGTAGTAGGTGACCCACGCGTCGAGGGCGTCGGGCAGGGTGGAGCGCACCAGCCCGACCATCGTCAACTCGAACTCCTCCTGTCCGAGGTCGCTGTCGGCGATCGACGCGGTGACCCCGGCGACGAGACGTTCACTCAGGTCGTCGGGCCCGAGCGAGTGGGTCACGTGCAGCCGGTCGCCCTCGCGGCGCAGGGCGATCGGGCCCGAGCTCACCTTCTCGACGGTGACGTGGGCGTGGGACCACCGGCCGGGCGGGCAGGGGGCGAGTGAGTCGAGCACAGTCATTGCAGCGCAGCCTTTTTCGAGGAGGGGGAGGCGTCGGGACCGTCGAGGGACGGGACGGCCGCGTCGAGGCCACTGTAGAGGGCGCGCATGCCGGCGGACAAGAGTTCCGGCAGCGCGAGCGAGTCGTCGGCGAGCCACTGCTCGTACGCCGCCATCGCCACGCCGAGCACGAGATAGCCGACGGTGCGCGGGAAGTGGTCGTCGGCGGCGGCGCCGACGCGACGCGCGACGTACTCGGCGATCACCCGGCGCCAGCCCTCGTACATCACCACCGAGTACGCCTGCAGCGCCGGTACCCGCAGGATCAGGTCCATGCGGTCGCGGTGCAGCGCTGCCTCGGACTCGGGGAAGGTGTTGAAGTCGAGCAGCGCCGAGGTCAGCGCCTCGGCGAGGGGGACGTGGCCCGGCAGCGCGTCGAGGTGGGCGCGCATCTGTTCGAGGTGGCCGTCGAAGTCGCCCCACGGCACCGCGTTCTTGGACGGGAAGTACCGGAAGAAGGTGCGGCGGGCGATTCCGGCGGCTTCGGCGATCTGGTCGACGCTGGTCTCGTCGAATCCCCGGGCGCGGAACAGTTCGATCCCGATCGCGCTCAGTCCCTCTCTCGTGGTGGAGGGGCGGCGACCTATCCGAGCGGACGGTTTCCGGCGGCTACGCATGGTGTGAGCCTTCCATGGGTGACATTGTGCACTCGATGCCATTACAGTGGTGAACCGAGTCACAGCGCAATGGGTCTGTGACGCCGGGCTCCGCTCGTGGAGTCCCCATCCGAGGAGGTAGTTGATGTCCGATCGTGACAACACCGTCGTCGAGTCCGACCTGGTCGAGGAGTCCCTCGTGGAAGAGGTGTCCATCGACGGCATGTGCGGCGTGTACTGATCGTGTCCGCCGACGCCGCCACCACAGTGTTCGACGCGCAGAAGGTCGACTCGGCAGGGTTCGATCCGGATACGACGTGGAGGCTGCACCCGCAGGTAGCGCTTCGCCCCGAGCCGTTCGGGGCGTTGCTCTACCACTTCGGGACCCGCAAGCTCTCGTTCCTGAAGAACACCACGATCGTCGAGATCGTCGAATCCCTGCACCAGCATCCGTCCGTGCGGGCCGCGCTCGCCGCGCACGGAATCGACGAGTCGGCTGCACGTCCGTACCTGCGGGCGCTGGCCACCCTGGCCGACTCCCACATGATCGTGCCGGCCTAGACCCCGCCGGTCCCCCTCCCGCCCGCCCCACCGACGAGGACGCAGCCCATGACCTCTGTGCTCGAATCCGCCGCAGTACGAGAAGCTTCCGGCCCGCCCAAGGTCGGCCGCCTGGTCGACCAGTTCGAGAAGGGTCTCGACGCCCCGATCTGCCTGACCTGGGAGCTGACCTACGCCTGCAACCTGTCGTGCGTGCACTGTCTGTCCTCGTCCGGCCGGCGTGATCCGCGCGAGCTGACCACCGAACAATGCAAGGCGATCATCGACGAACTGCAGCGTATGCAGGTGTTCTACGTCAACATCGGCGGCGGAGAGCCGACCGTGCGCTCGGACTTCTGGGAGCTGGTCGACTACGCCACCGAGCACCAGGTGGGCGTGAAGTTCTCCACCAACGGCGTCAAGATCGACAAGAAGGTCGCCGCGCGTCTCGCGGCCTCCGACTACGTCGACGTGCAGATCTCCCTCGACGGCGCCACCGCCGAGGTCAACGACGCCGTGCGCGGCCCCGGCTCGTTCGCGATGGCCGTGCGTGCCCTCGAGAACCTCGCCGAGGCCGGATTCCGCGACGCGAAGATCTCCGTCGTCGTGACCCGGCACAACGTCGACCAGCTCGACGAGTTCAAGGCCCTGGCCGACCAGTACGGCGCGACGCTGCGCATCACCCGCCTGCGTCCCTCCGGCCGTGCCGTCGACGTGTGGGACGACCTGCACCCCACCCACGAGCAGCAGCGGCAGCTCTACAACTGGCTCGTCGCACACGGCGAGGGTGTGCTGACCGGCGATTCGTTCTTCCACCTGTCCGCCTTCGGTGGCAGCGACGGCGCCGGTGCGCTGCCGGGGCTGAACCTGTGCGGCGCGGGCCGGGTGGTGTGCCTGATCGACCCCGTGGGCGACGTGTACGCCTGCCCCTTCGCCATCCACGACAAGTTCCTTGCCGGGAACATCCTGTCCGACGGCGGTTTCCAGCAGGTGTGGCAGCACTCCGAGCTTTTCACCGAACTCCGGTCGCCGCAGACCGGCGGGGCCTGCAGCAAGTGCACCTTCTACGATTCGTGCCGCGGCGGCTGCATGGCCGCGAAGTTCTTCACCGGTCTGCCGATGGACGGGCCGGATCCCGAATGCGTCCAGGGCTACGGCGAATCCGCGCTCAGCGCCGACCGCACCGTGCCCAAGTCCAGCGTCGACCACTCGCGCACCGGTGAGCGCCGCACCCCCCGCGCGCCCGTCCCGTTGCAGCTGATGGTGCGCCCGCCGTCGCGGGCCTGCGACGAAAACCCGCTCGCCGGAATGCAATAGCCGGCCCCGTTCGTGCAAGTAGGAGAGGCAGATCCATGTCCAAGGAATGGTTCGAAACCGTTGCGGTCGCGCAGCAACGGGCGAAGAAGAAGCTCCCCAGGTCCGTCTACGGTGCCCTCGTGGCCGGCTCCGAGAAGGGCATCACCGTCGAGGACAACCTGACGGCATTCGGCGAGCTCGGCTTCGCCCCGCACGTGGCGGGGTTGTCCGACAAGCGGGAGATGGGCACCCACGTGATGGGTCAGGACATCGCCCTGCCGGTGGTGATCTCCCCGACCGGCGTGCAGGCGGTGCATCCGGACGGCGAGGTCGCCGTCGCCCGTGCCGCCGCGGCCCGCGGTACCGCGATGGGGCTGAGCTCGTTCGCGAGCAAGTCCATCGAGGAGGTCGCCGCGGCCAACGACAAGACCTTCTTCCAGATGTACTGGGTGGGCAGCCGCGACGTGCTGGTCCAGCGGATGGAGCGGGCCCGCGCCGCCGGCGCGAAGGGCCTGATCATGACCCTGGACTGGTCGTTCTCCAGCGGCCGCGACTGGGGCAGCCCCGCCATTCCGGAGAAGATGGACCTCAAGGCCATGTTCCGGTTCGCCCCCGAGGGCATCCTGCGGCCGAGCTGGCTGCTCGACTGGGCGAAGACCGGCAAGGTGCCGGACCTGACCACCCCGAACCTGACCCCGCCCGGCGGCAGTGCCCCGACGTTCTTCGGCGCCTACGGCGAGTGGATGGGCACCCCGCTGCCCACCTGGGAGGACGTGGCGTGGCTGCGGGAGCAGTGGGGCGACGCGCCGTTCATGCTCAAGGGCGTCATGCGGGTGGACGACGCCAAGCGCGCCGTCGACGCGGGCGTCACCGCGATCTCGGTGTCCAACCACGGCGGCAACAACCTCGACGGCACGCCGGCCCCGATCCGGGCGCTGCCGGCGATCGCCGAGGCGGTCGGCAAGGACATCGAGGTGCTGCTCGACGGCGGCATCCGCCGCGGCAGCGACGTCGTCAAGGCCCTCGCCCTCGGCGCCAAGGCCGTGATGATCGGCCGCGCCTACCTGTGGGGCCTCGCCGCGAACGGGCAGGCGGGCGTGGAGAACGTCCTCGACATCTTCGCCGGCGGCATCGGGTCCGCGCTCATCGGCCTCGGCAAGACGTCGATCCACGAGCTGACCCCCGACGACATCGTCGTCCCGCCGGGCTTCCGGCGCGACCTCGGAGTCTGAGCGGTCCACCTGCCGATGGGCACCCTCACCGAACCGATCACCCTGGCCGGACGCCACGCGCCGGCCAGGGTGCTCTTCGGGCCGCACGAAACCAATCTCGGTGTGGGGAGGACCTTTTCGTCCGAACACGTGGCGTACTACGAGCGCCGCGCGCGCGGTGGCGCGGGGGTGCTCGTGACCGAGGTCGCCTCCGTGCACCCGCACGACCAGCCCTACGAGCGGGCACCCCTGGCCGCGGAGTGCGGTCCCGGATGGGCCGCCGTCGTCGCCGCCTGCCGGCCGCACGGCACCCTGGTGCTGGCCGGCCTCGGCCACGCCGGGCTGCAGGGCTCGAGCGCGTGGACCCAGGCACCGCTGTGGGCCCCGTCGCGGGTGGCGGACCCCGCGGTCCGGGAACTGCCCATGGAACTCGGCGACGACGAGATCGATGCGGTGATCGAGGGATTCCGCGCCGCCGCCGCGGTCGCGGTCGCCGCCGATGTCGACGGGATCGAACTGGACGCCGGGCCGACCGCGCTGCTGCGCCAGTTCCTCTCGGGCCTGACCAATCGGCGCACCGACCGCTACGGCGCCGACCGGTCGTTGCTGTTGCGGCGGGTGGTCGCGGCCGTGCGCGCCGAACTCGGCCCCGGGCGGATCCTGGCGCTGCGCCTGAGCTGCGACGAGGAGGCGCCCTGGGCCGGCATCACCCCGGAGCACGCCGCCGCCCACGCCCGCGACCTCGCGCCGGACCTGGATCTGCTCACCGTCGTGCGAGGCGGCCTCTACGCCCCCGGCGCGTACCGGCCCGACGCGCACACGCCGGCCGGGTTCAACGCCGGACTGTGCCGCGCCGTCCGCGACGCGGTGGCGGGCGCCGTCCCCGTCGTCCTGCAGGGCAGCGTCGTCGACCCCGCCGCCGCGCAGCGCGCCCTCGCCGAGGGGGTGGGCGACCTCGTCGAGATGACCCGCGCGCAGATCGCCGATCCGGACCTCGTCACCGCCGTGCGCGAGGGCCGCTCGCCCCGGCCGTGCGTGCTGTGCAACCAGGCCTGCCTGGTGCGCGACTTCCGCAATCCCCGGGTCGGCTGCATCGGCAACGCGGAGGCCGGGCACGAGACGCGCGCGCCGCAGCCTCCGGCCGCCGCCGCGCGGGACGTCCTCGTGGTCGGTGGGGGACCGGCCGGGCTCGAGGCCGCCCGGGTCCTCGCGGAGCGCGGTCACCGGGTCCGCCTCGTCGAGCGCGCCGGACGCGTCGGCGGGATGCTGCGCACCGCGGCGGTGGGCACGGGACGCGACACGCTCTCCGCGCTCGTCGACTGGCTCGAGGCCCGCTGCCGCGCGCTCGGCGTGCGGATCGACACCCGTCGTGCCGTCACCGCCGGCGAACTCGAGGACGCCGTGGCCGCGGGCGAGGCCGTCGTGCTCGCCACCGGCAGCCGGGACCGGCCCCCCGAGTACCCGGCCGAGGAGGGCCACTACGTCACCGCAGCCGGCCTGCTGGCCGGTGGCCCGATCGCCGTGCGGCCGGTCGTGGTGTGGGATCCCGTCGGGGGTCCCGTCGCGGTGGGCATCGCGGAACAGCTTGCCGCCCAGGGCTATACCGTCTCGTACGCCACGACGGACCCGATCGCCGGGTCGCGGCTCGCGCCGACGGGCGACCTGGTCGCGGCGAACACCCGGCTGCAGCGGGCCGGGGTCGCCCGGCACCTCGGGGTCACGGTGCGACGGGTCGGCGCCGACGCGGTCGAACTCGAGCACCGGCTGACCGGACGGCGCACCGACGTCGCCGGCGCGCTGCTCGTCGACTGCGCCCCGGGGCTGCCGGAGGACACCCTGTACCGCACCGGGCTGACACGGATCGGCGACTGCCTGGCGCCGCGAAGTGTCCACCAGGCGGTACGGGAGGGTCACACGCTCGGATCCGAACTGTAACCTGTTGCAGACTGCTACGGATCGGAAGGATCGACGAATGGGCGAGTTCGACGGCAAGGTCGTGTTCATCACCGGCATTGCGCGCGGTCAGGGACGCAACCACGCGATCCGGTTCGCGCGGGAGGGCGCGTCGATCATCGGCGTCGACATTGCCGGTCCCGTCTCGGAGTACAACTCCTACGCACCGGTCACCGAAGCCGACTTCCACGAGACCGTCCAGCTCGTCGAGGCCGAGGGGGCGAAGATCCACGCGCGCATCGCCGACGTGCGCGACAGCGCCGCCCTGAAGTCCGTCGTCGACGACGGCGTCGCCCAGTTCGGCCGCCTCGACGTCGTCGTCGCCAACGCGGGCATCTGCAACTGGAACCGCTTCTGGGAGATGCCCGACGAGCAGTTCGAGGAACTGATCGACATCAACCTCACCGGCGTCTTCAAGACCCTCAAGGCCGCCACGCCCGCCATGATCGAGGCCGGCAACGGAGGGTCGATCATCGTCGTGAGTTCCGTCGCCGGGCTGAAGGCCATGCCCGGCCAGGCCAACTACGCCGCCGCGAAGTTCGGCCTCGTCGGCCTGACCCAGAGCGCCGCCAAGGAGCTCGGCGAGTACCGCATCCGGGTCAACTCCATCCACCCCTACGGCGTGAACACCCCGATGGGCACCGACCAGGGCGCGCTGACGCTGTTCGAGAAGTACCCGCACTGGCTGCCGAGCTTCGCCCCGATCCTCACCGAGAAGCCGATCGCCGACGTCGACGACATCACCGAGGCCGTGCTGTATCTCGCGAGCGACCGCGCCCGGACCGTCACCGGCAGCCAGATGGCCCTCGACCAGGGGAACTCGAAGGTGTGAGCGAAACCTGCTCCGCCGGACCGCACCCACGGCTGGCCGCCCCGCTGCGGCTCGGCCCGGTCACGCTGCGCAACCGGGTGGTGTTCTCCGCGCACCTGACCAACTTCGCCGAGGACGGGCTGCCCACCGCGCAGCACGCCGCGTACTACGCGGCGCGGGCCGGCGGTGGAGCCGGGCTGATCGTCTCGGAGGAGCACACCGTGCACCCGACGGACCGGCCCTACGAGAAGCTGATCCGCGGGTACGACCCCGCGGTGGTGCCCGGGTACCGGCGGATCACCGACGCCGTGCACGCCCGCGGCGGGCGAATCTTCGCCCAGCTCAACCACAACGGCGCCCAGGGCTGCGGCATGTACACCGGCCTGCCGCTGTGGGCGCCCAGCGCCGTGCCCGACCCGCTGTTCCGGGAGGTGCCCAAGGCGCTCGAGGAGCACGAGATCCGCGACCTCGTCGAGGGGTACGCCCGCGTCGCCGAGCACTGCCGTGCCGGCGGATTCGACGGGGTCGAACTGCAGTGCTCACAGGCGTCGATCGTGCGGCAATTCCTGTCCCCGGGCACCAACCTGCGCACCGACCGGTACGGCGGACCGCTCCGGAACAGGGCGCGGTTCCTGCTCGAGGTCGTCGGGGCACTGCGCGCGGCGGTCGGGTCCGACCTGGTCGTGGGGGTCCGCCTCAGCGGGCACGACGGCACCGACGGCGGGATCACCCTCGACGACGCCGTCGCCGTCGCCGCCATGATCGAAGACAGCGGGCACGTCGACTACCTGAACACCTCGATCGGCGTGGCCACCGAGACGCTGCACCTGATCGAGGCGTCCATGGCCACGCCCCACGGCTACGCGTTGTTCGTGCCCGACGCGATCCGGCGGCGGGTGCGGCTGCCGGTCGTCGGCGTCGGACGCTTCACCACCCCCGCCCAGGCCGAGGCGGCCCTCGCCGAAGGGCGCTGCGACCTCGTCGGCGTCGTCCGCGGCCAGATCGCCGACCCCGACTTCGCCGCCAAGGCTCTCGCCGGCGACGACGAGGCCGTGCGTCCGTGCCTGGCCTGCAACCAGGAGTGCATCGGCCGGGTAGGGCTCGGCCGGTGGATCGGTTGCGTGGAGAACCCCCGCGCCGGCCGCGAGGCGCAGCTGCTACCCGATCCGGCGGTCCCCGGCCGGCGCGTGCTGGTCGTCGGCGGCGGACCGGCCGGCCTGCGCGCCGCCGCGACCGCCGCGCAGCGCGGGCACCGGGTCACCCTGTGCGAGCGCACCCCCGCCCTGGGTGGTCAGATCCGCACGGCCGCCACCGCTCCGGGCCGCGGCGAACTCGCCGGCATGGTGGACAGCCTCGAGGTCGAATGCCGCCGCGCGGGCGTCGATGTGCGCATCGGCGTGCACGTCGACGCCGCCTTCGTGCAGGAGCACCGACCGGACGCGGTCGTCGTCGCCACCGGGGCGCGCCCGCGGCGCCCGGACTGGGCCGCCGACACCGCGCTCGTCGTCGACGTCCGCGACGTGCTCGACGGCCGCGTGTCCCCGCAGGGCGACGTCCTCGTCGTCGACGACCTCGGCTTCCACCAGGCGACGTCGGTGGCCGCACTGCTCGCCGGCCGCGGCGCCGCGGTCACGGTCTGCACGGCCGGGATGATCGTCGGACAGGACCTCGGCCTGACCCTCGACATGGAGGACTGGACCCGCCGGGCACACGCCGAGGGCATCGCGCAGCTCACCGACACGCTCGTCACCGCCGTCACCGAGACCGGCGGCAGGCTCGACGTCGCGCTGTGGCACCATCCGACCGCCGTCGCGCACACCCGCACGGTGGACGCGGTGGTCGTGGCCACCCATCAGGACCCCGTGGACGATCTTTGGGTAGCGCTGCGCGACAGTGCCTTCCACGTCGTGCGGATCGGCGACGCGGTCACGCCGCGACGGGCACATGCCGCGATCGTGGAGGGGGAGCGGGCGGCGGTGGGGCTGTAGCCCGGTGCGTCCTTTGGGCGGCAGGAGCAACCCAAAGGACGCACCGGCCGCGCAGCGGCCTATCGGCTCGCTCGCTTGGTGGCGTCGGCCCACGACTCCACCGCCGCGTACCCGTCGCCCACACCCTGGGTGAATGCGACCAGCGCCCCGTACATCCGGGAGCCCTCGACGGCCAGTTCCGTCTTCGCCACCCAGTCCGCGGCGCGGGCCATGACGTGGGCCGAGATGTCGGCACCGTCCTGGGTGCCGCGCGAGGCGTGCAGGAACGACTCGTCGGCGATCTGAAAGGTCTGCACCACGGCGCGCCAGTAGTACTCCGCATCCATCGCCGCGCGGACCTCGTAGTAGTCCGTGGCGTTCTGCCGCGCCACCGACTCCTGCAGCGTCGCCGCCGCCTCGGAGATGCTGCGCAGCGGAACGTACACAGGGTCCTCGGACGCCCCCCGCGTGGTTCGTCTACCCGTCACCGGCACGATGCTTTCAGACAATGGCACCCCCTCGATGGTCCACAAGATCATCGCACGCGCAAGTGCCGGCACGGGTCAGCAGGTGAGCGCACCGCCCGGGGACGCCGGCGCGTGCCGCAGCGGATCGAACGGCTCGAACCAGGCATCGACGGTCGCGAACAGGGCGCGCTGAGGAATCCGGAAATCGCCGAGCCGCTCCTGTTCGGGCAGCGGCCCGTCGGCGCCGAGGTCGACGCCGCCCACCACCGCGGCGAGGGTGCGGGCGGACCACAACCGGCGCGGTGCGGCGCGGAACCACTGTCCGTTCGGCACGTCGCCGGTGAGCCGGATCCGGCCGGCGCCCAGGACCGGGCCGGCGACGCGCGCCACGGCGGCCAGGACCGCGGGGTTGTGCCGCGCCCCACCCGGCAGCAGCCGGCCGGCCAGGGTCGCCAGGGTGGTGGCCGGCGACGAGGACACCCGCACGTCCCAGACGACGTCGTCGCCCGCCGTGATGTGCAACCGGGACGGGCCGGTCCACTCGGCGGCGACGTCGGTGCGCACCGTCCGGGTGAGGGCGGCGCCGAGGTAGCGGGCGCATCCGTGCTCCGGCGCGGCATCGCTGTAGACGGTCCAGTGGCCCTGCGGGTCGCGGTGCCAGACCGCGGTGAAGGCGGGGCCCACCGACCCGGCGGTGAACCGGCGCAGCGCCAGACAGTGCCCGCTGGCGAACGGCGCCCCGATCACGGCATACCCGGTGAACCGCTCGCCGGCGACCTGGGGCAGGGCGCGGGGCTCCTCGGCGGCTTCCTGCGGTGTGGTCTTCATCTCGTCCTCCCTCGGCGTACGAATACGGTCCTCCCGATCGTGCGCCGCGTCGTGACCGGAAGCATGGGGCCGATGCCTCATCTTCGGCATCCGTCCGGCCCTGCGCCCCGGCTCAGGCGGCGGAGGACAATGGGGCCGTGCAGCGCAGGAGCGAGTCGTCTCCGGGCCCGCGGGACGGGCCGCGGCGCGCCGAGCTGCTCGCGGCGCTGTCCCTGGCGATCGACCTGGGCCTGGGGCAGCCGATGGAGCACATGCTGCGGTCCGCCGTGCTGGCCGGACGGATCGCCGAGCGCATGGGCCTGGACGCACGGCAGCAGGCCGTCGTCTACTACGCGAACCTCGTCGCCTGGATCGGTTGCCACGCGGACTCGCACGAGTTGGCGCAGCTGTTCGGCGACGACATCGCACTCCGCGCCGATACCTACGGGGTCGACATGAGGGGGCTGCCGTTCCTGCGGATGCTGACCAGCCACGTCGGGCGCGGGCTCGACGGCGCGCGTCGCGGGGTCGAGGTCGTCGCGTTCCTGCTGACCGCCCGCCGTCGCATGGCCGAGCTGATCGGTTCGCACTGCGCCTCGGCGGGGACGCTGTCCGACCGGGTCGGGCTCGACCGGCAGATCGGCGCGGCCCTGGCCTACGCGTTCGAACGGTGGGACGGTGCCGGGCTGCCCGCGGGTGTGCGCGGCGACGACATCCCCCTCGAGATGCACATCGTGCACCTCGCGGAGGTCTCCGAGGTCCATCTGCGGGCCGGCGGACCGGGGCGGGCCGTCGAGGTCGCGCGGGCGCGCAGCGGGACCCAGTTCTGTCCGCGGGTGGCGCGGGTGTTCCAGGAGGCCGCGGGCGAACTCACCGACGGTCTGCTCGAGCAGGACGCGTGGGCGGCGGCGCTGGATCGGGCGCCCGACCGTGCGCGCGTCCTCGCCGGCGACGAACTCGACACGCTGCTTCGTGCGATGGCAGACTTCGTCGACCTGAAAGTTCCCTGCCTGCTCGGGCATTCGCGGGCGGTGGCCGAGCTGACCGCGGCCGCGGGCCGCCTGCGCGGCCTGCCGGCGACGGACGTCGAGGTGCTCTACCGGGCCGGGCTCGTGCACGGTCTCGGCCGGATGGGGGTGTCCAACCGGATCTGGGAGAAGCCCGGTCCGCTCACCGGCGCCGAATGGGAGCGGGTCCGGCTGTACCCCTACCTGACCGGGCGGATCCTCAGCCGCGTCACCGGCATGGAGGACGTCGTCGCCGTCGCAACCACGCACCGCGAACGCCTCGACGGCTCCGGGTATCCCAACGGCGTGCGCGGACGCGACCTGAGTGTCGCCGATCGTCTCCTCGCCGCGGCGGAGACGTACCAGCGCTTCGGGGAACCCCGGCCGCATCGCGGTGCGCTCACCCCCGAACACGCGGCGGGCCGCCTGCGGCAGGAGGCCCACCGCGGGCGCCTCGACGCCGAGGCGGTCGAGGCGGTGCTGACGGCGGCCGGACACCGGCGGGTGCGGCGCGCGCCATGGCCGGCCGGGCTGACCGCCCGCGAGGTGGAGGTGCTGCGGCTCGTCGCCCGGGGCCGGTCCAACCGGCAGATCGCCGACGAGCTGTGCATCGCGGAGAAGACGGCCCGCAACCACGTCGAGCGCGTCTACGCCAAGCTCGGGGTGGACAACCGCACGCGGGCCGGCCTGGCCGCCGTCGATCTCGGGCTGGCCTGGTGACCCGCCGGCCCGCGGCGGGCGACGGGAGCACCGCACCGCGGCCGGACCGGTCGTCATCGAACCCGGTTCGCTCGTCGAGGTTTTCCCGGCCGGCCCGTAGCCTCTGCGCACGGTTCAGCGGGTCGGGCGGGCCGGTACGCGCCGTTCACCCGGCAACTCGGTCACCAACACCGGCAGGTGGATTGGTGGACGCCACTGCTTGTGATGATCCGCCACCCCGTCAGATTTCCTGATGTGGTGCTGCAGCAACGGTTTTCGAGTCTGTCGCGGAGATGGGTCGACGCACTGATCATCGTCGGCGATCTACCGGTCGGGGATCCGCAGGCAGGGCACGGCTGGACGGTATTGGGGCCGGCTCCGGGCCGGCCCCAATACCGTCGAGGACAGGCGAATGGATCAACTCGCATTTCCGCCGCCCTGTGCTACCACTCGGAGGGTCTCCGGCGGCAGCGGTTTCATGGTGCAGTGCTCACTTCGCAGAAGGTTCGGCCTCGTAGGTGACCCAGCTCGTTCGCGTGGCGAGGGTGTTGTAGAGCGCCTGGGCTTGGTGGTTGTCTTCGGCGGTCACCCACTGCACCACGGCGCGACCCTCGGCGGTGGCCATCTCGGTGAGACGGCCGATCAGTGCACGTCCGACGCCCCGGCCTCGGGCTGCGGGGTCGGTGAACAGGTCGTCGAGGAAGAGACCGGTGGTGCCGGTGTAGGGCGAGGAGAACCGGCGATGGTGTGCAAACCCGAGGATCTCGCCGTCCGCTTCCGCGACGAGAGCCTTGCATTCGTGTCGGGGATCCATGAACCATCCCCATGCGCGGGAGACGATGTCCTCGGACTCGGGCAGCTTGTAGAACTCGCGGTACTCGCGGAAGAGGACACGCCAGCGGCACTCGTCGGCAGGGGCGAGCGGCCGGATCGTCGGAATGGTGGTCGTTGCCATGGGTGGCTCCTATCGGTGGTTGAAGGTCTCGGCAGAGCGGTACTGCCAGGTACTGTCCGAGCGTTCTCCGCCCGCGAGGATCGAATATCCGATGCGGGATGCGGCGCGCTCAGGCTTCGGTCACGTCATCACTGCGTTCTCCTTTCTTTCCTTGCCTGTTCGGGTTCCCGGCTGGCGTGGGGCCAGCAGGAGGTACACGGCGCTGCCCGCGACGAGGCCCCAGAACGCGGCACCGACGCTGAAGAACACGACGCCCGACATGGTGACCGCGAGCGTGGTCAGGGCCGCGATCCCGGTGCGGGTATCGCCGCCCATCGCCCCCTTCAGTGCGGTGAGGGCAGAGCCCAGCAGGGCGACGGCAGCAAGAACCGAAACCGTTTCGCTCGGGATCGCCCGGAACCCGGCCACGAGCACGCCCCCGAACGAGCCGACGAGCAGATAGGTGAGGCCGCCCGAGAGGCCCGCGATGTAACGCTGTGCGCGATCCGGATGCGACTCGGGGCCGAGCGCGATCGCCGCCGTGATCGCGCCGAGGTTGATGCCGTGGCAGCCGAAGGGCGCGAGGATCGCCGAGACCGTCGAGATGGCACCGACGAGCAGGCGGTCGTTCGGCTCGTACCCCTGCGAGTGGAGCAGTGCGAGCCCGGGTGCGTTCTGCGAGGCCATCGTGACAATGAACAGCGGCAGCGCGATGCTCACGAGCGCGGCCGGGGTGAATGCCGGCATCGTGAACACAGGGCCGCCGAGCGCGAGCGACGGCGCGACCTCGCGGAAGGATCCGGTCGCCCCGGTCGCCGCGAGCCCGGCGACGAGTCCGGCGAGCACTGCGTATCGGTCGAAGACGCGCTTGCCGAGGAAGAAGGCGACGACGATGCTCCCCGCGATCAGCGGCGCGCTCGTGAAGGCGCCCGCTGCGGTCACGACGAAGGGCAGCAGGATCCCGGCGAGCAGAGCCTGTAGCACCGGGCCGGGCACCCTGGCGAGTAGCCGGCCGAACCAGCCCGTGTACCCGACCACTGCGGCGGCGACCGAGGCGACGAGGAACGCGCCGACGGCCTCGGTGAACGAGAAGCCGCCGAGCGAGGCGATCAGCAGCGCCGCTCCGGGCGTCGACCAAGCGACGATCACCGGGATACGGGTGAACAGGCTCAGCGCGATGCTGCACACGCCGTTGCCGATCGCCACCGCCCAGACCCACGACGCGGTCTGCGCCTCGTTCAGACCCGCTGCGCGAGTGGCTTCGAGCACGATCAGGAACGGGCCTGCGAAGTTGATGAGCGCCGAGAGGAAGCCCGCGACGACCGCGGAGACTGAGACATCCCGCAGCACAGAGGAACCCCGGCTCATCGGTGCGCCGCCGAGACTGCCGACGTCACGCCCGCTCGATGGCGTAACAATCTTGCAGAAACTTGAGTAACGTTATTCACTAGCGTCATGTCGAATGATAACAGAGCGTCGGAAATCGCGGCACGCCTCCGCCAGCGGATCGCGACGATGCATATCGGGGAGAAACTGCCGGGTGTCCGCGAACTCTCCGGAGAGTTCGCGGCGAGTGCAGCCACCGTCTCGGCAGCTCTCTCGGAACTGAGCGCATTCGGGCTGGTCCGGGCTGAGCCCGGACGGGGAACGTTCGTGGCGGGCCGCGAACGACTACCGGAACCGGACTTCTCCTGGCAGTCTCAGGCGCTCGGCCGCGCCAGAGTGGACGCCGACCGGGCCGCTCGCCTGGGCGGCTACGGTACTCCCGACCACATCCCGCTCTCCTGGGGATACCTCGCCCCCGAACTACAGCCGAACGAGGAACTGCATCGCATCGGCTCGCGTGCGGCGAAGAGCGGTCGTGCCTGGATGATGACGCCGCCAGCGGGATCGCCGGAACTGCGGCGGATCCTCGCCTCCGAATACCGCGCCGACCCGAACGACGTGCTTGTGGTCTCCGGCGGGCAGCAGGGCCTCGTCTTCACGATGCGCACACTCGCCGAGCCGGGGTCGGCGGTCATCACCGAGAGCCCGAGCTATCCGGGCGCGATCCTCGCTGCGCAGAGCGCGGGCCTGAACCTCTCGTCGGTGCCCGCCGACGCCGACGGGATCCTGGTCGACCGTCTCGCCGACGAACTCGAACGCACGCGAGCGCGAGTGGTCTACCTCCAGCCGAACTGCGCGAACCCCACCGGCGCGGTCCTCGGTGCAGAGCGCCGGAAGCAGGTGCTCGAACTCGCCGCCCGACACGGCGCGTTCATCATCGAGGACGACTGGGCCAGACACCTCGGAATCGACGGACAGGCCCCACCCTCCCTCTTCACCGAAGACCCCCACGGACACGTCGTATCGATCCTCACCCTTTCGAAGCCTGCCTCCCCAGGTCTCAGGCTCGGCGCGGTCATCGCGCGCGGCCCGGCAGGTGAACGGCTCCGGGCCTCTCGCACCGCCGACGACCTCTGCGTCGCGCCGCTGGTGCAGGAAATCGCCTGCGGTCTCCTGACCTCGAATGCGTGGCCCCGGCACCTGAAACGCCTGCGCGCAGAGCTCGCGACGCGACGCGACGCACTTGCCTCCGCGATCCACGCCACGACGCCCGGCATCCGCATCCCGTGCGTCCCGCGCGGTGGCCTTCACCTGTGGGCCAGGCTGCCCCAGGGCGCAGATACCCGCGAGATCTGCACCGCCGCGTACGCGGCCGGGGTACTCATCGGAGACGGGAGTCACTTCTTCGTGGACGAACCACCCGCACCGTTCCTGCGCTTCTCCTACGGGGCCGCAACCGAAGCCCAGATCGCCGAAGGCATCAGGCGGCTCTCCGAAATCCTCCAGCGGTGAGGTTCGGTGGTGCGAAGCAGCGTCCCGCGCCGGGAATTGCGCCCGGTTGGTTGTTGATGTGTTGTGCAGCTCGGATCGCTCAACGTGGTGGCCGGCGGATGATCGACGGTGCCGGACTCTCCGCCGCCCGCAGGTGAGATGTTCCACGGGAATCTACTGGGGGTGCCTCGGTCCTGTCTCGACGAGGGCGTTGACGAGGCCGGCGGCGGTCGCGGCATCGTCGACCACGACCAGGGTGCGTGCGCCGTCGCGCCGGTGCAGCACCAGCGCGGGGCCGCCGCGCAGGACGAACCCTCGGGCGCCGCGCAGCGGGCCCAGTACCGCCACGCGGTATCCGTAGCCCCCGAAGTGCTTCAGCGGTGCCACGTCGGTGACGGAGGCGGAGGCGATGGCACCGAGCGGGGTGTGCAGGTGCGGCCACCCGAACAGGCCCGCGACGGTGACCCCGCGGACGTCGACGGTGACGCGGATCGAGCAGGTCAGCGCGACCAGCACGGCGAGCAGCACGGCCAGGCCCAGCAGGATCCACAGGCGTGTGAGCACGCCGAGGGCGGCGACGATACCGATCGCCGCGACGAGCACGATCGTTGTGACGTTGCCGGTGGCCACCGATCGGGTCCACGCGACGAGTTCGTCTGCGCCGAGGGGAATTCGCGGTGCATCGGCGGCCGGGGGAGAGGCAGGTCCGCGCGACCACCGGGGCACCGCCGCGGCGGCAACGGCCCCGAGGGCGACGCCGATGCCGAGTGCTGCGAGGAGAGACGCCCCCGGCGGCGAGGCTGCGGCGGCGTCCGCGAGTCCCCGCTGAGAGCCGGTGACCAGCACGATCAGGGCGGTCACGAAAGCGACCGTTCCCGTGACGGTCGCGGCGACCGCGCGGGTGAGGGCAGGGTCGGTGTCGGCGACCCGGGCGAGACCGAAACCGAGGGCGGCGAACAGGACACCGAACCCGAGCAACAGTGCGATCGTCGCCGGGAGGCCGGCGAATCCGTCCGCGGTGCCGTCGAGGTTCCAATGTGTTGCGATCGGATTCGGTAGCTGCGCATGCCAGCTCCGGAGCACGAGTGCGCCCGCGGCGGCGACGGCCAGGGGTGCGGCCGTGGAGCTGAGGAGGATGCGGCCGGTGGGGCGCCGGTCGGTGCCGGGATCGTCTGTCATCGGTACTCCGTTCTGATCAGGTCGACGAGATCGTCGGCGCTCAGGCCGACGCGTTTGGCGTGCGCGACGGCCTGAGCGACGGCGGAATGCAAAGCGGCATGCCCGGTTTCGGCGCGGTCGGTGACGACCGCGCCGCGTCCGCGGCGCAGCTCCACCAGGCCTTCGTCGCGCAGTTGCTGGTACCCCCGCAACACGGTGTGGACGTTGAGGCCGAGCGATGCGGCGAGGTCGCGCGCGCCGGGGAGGCGCTCGCCCGCCCGGACCTCGCCCCGGGCCACCGCGCCGCGCACGGCCGCGGCCAGTTGCACGAACAACGGGTCCGGCGAGTTCGGGTCCAGTCTGATGAGCACGGGGCAAGCATATTGTTCTATTTGAAATAGAACAAGTCGGCTAACGGCGGCATCGGGCCGGTGCGGTCACCGGCGACCCGGCGGCGACGGGGAAGACGGGTCCTGTCCCGGGATCCCGGCCGAGTCGCCGGCCTGCCAGCCCCGGTGGAGCACGTCGACGGCCTCGTGCAACAGGCCGTCGCGGTCGCCGGGGACCGACGCGGGGATCTGGTGCAGTGTGGTCAGCCGGGCGATGCCGTAGACGGTGCCCCACGTGGCGGCGCACCGCCGCAGCACCTCGGCCTCCTCCACACCCTCGGGCTGGCAGGCCGCCACGGTGCCGCGCAACAGACGCCAGTAGTCGGCGGCCGCCTGTTGCAGGCGCGGGTGATCGGCCTTGTCGACCGTGGGCCCGTAGGCCAGGTCGTGCACGTGCGGGCGCTCCCGGACGAACCGCAGGTAGGCGTCGGTGAGCGCGTGCAGCCGGCACCGTGGATCGGATCCGGCTGCCTCGACGGCGGCGGCCGCCTCTGCCGCGGCGCCCTGCAGTCCGGTGCCCGCCACGGCCGCGAGGAACCGGCGCTTGTTCCCGAAGTGCACGTAGGGCGCCTGGTGGCTCACGTCCAGGTGCTGCGCCACCCGGCGGAGGCTGAGGCGTTCGGCCGGCTGCTCCCTCAGCAGTTCGAGCGCGGCTCGGAGCAGCCGTTCGTCGAGCGTGTCGGTCATCCGTCCACCAGCCCTTCCCGGCGTGCGCGGCTCCGCCCATTGACAGTGTCAACCTACCGCGGGACCATAGCAATTGACAGTGTCAACCCGAGTCGCACCGGAGGTGGTGGCGGTCATGACACGGATGCAGAAGATCTCGACCGAGGTGGGTCCACTCGCCGTCCGCGTGCACGGGGAGGGCCGGCCCGCGGTGCTCTGGCACAGCCTGTTCGTCGACGAAAGATCCTGGAGCAGAGTCGAAGACGCGCTGGGAATCGACCGGCGCCTCGTCGTGGTCACCGGTCCCGGGCACGGGGCGAGCGGTGACCCCGGCCGGCGCTACACCACCGGGGAATGCGCCGCGGCGGCCGTCACCGTGCTCGACGCCCTCGGTATCGACGAACCCGTCGACTGGGTCGGCAATGCCTGGGGCGGCCACGTCGGCATCGTCTTCGCGACCGACGCGGCGTCGAGGTGCCGGACGCTGGTGACGCTGGGAACGCCCGTCCAGGCGCTGAACCGGGCGGAGCACGCGCGCACGCTGTTCCTCCTCGCCGCCTACCGGACGCTCGGCGCCGCCGGGTTCATCCGGTCCGGCGTGACGAACGTATTGCTCTCCGCCGCAACGAGGGAGCGCGACCCGGAGGCGGTCGCACTCGTCGAGGACTGTCTCGTCCGCGCGGACCGGGCCGCGCTGCGCAACGCCGTCGTCTCCATCTCGCTGCACCGGCCCGACCTCACCGAGCGGCTCCCACGGGTGTCGGTCCCGACCCTGTTCGTCACCGGCAGCGATCACAAGGGCTGGACGCCCGAGCAGGCACGCGCGGCGAGCCTGCTGCTACCCGACGGGTTCTGCGCCGTCGTCGACGGCGCCGCGTACCTCGTACCGCTCGAGGCGCCGGCCGAGACGACGGACCTGGTGCGGCGATTCTGGGCCGCCGCGGTACCGCGCCGCACGTGAGACGTCTTGCAGAACTTCAGAGTTCGCGTCGCATAGCCGCGCGGGGCCACCGGTCCATACCCCCGGCGGCCTCGTCGCGCCGGATCTGCCGCAGCCCCGGGCCGAGTTCGTCGTCGCGCAGGTACCGGAAGCCGAGCCGCCGGTAGTACGGCCCGTTCCACGGGACGTCGGCGAAGGTGGTCAGCGTCAGGGCGGGCAGTTCGCGGACACGCGCCCAGCCGGCGAGATGGTCGATCAGGGCCCGGCCGAGCCCGCGGCGCGCATGGTCCGGATGCACCGACACCTGCTCGATGTGGGCGGTGCCGTCGACGACATCGGCGAGCAGGTATGCCACCGGGCGGTCGTGGCCGTCGAGACACACCCAGGCGCGCCCGCCGGCCACATACTCGTGCAGCTCCTCGAGCGTGGGCGGCGGGTCGGCGGCGACGGCGTCCATTCCGAGGTCCGCGAACGCGCGGCCGGCCGCGCGCTCGATGTCCTGAAGAACCGGCAGCTCCGCCGCGAGTGCGGGACGGACGCGGGGCGCGTCGTCGCCGGGCAGCGCGAGGTCCTTGAAGAAGTACAGCGACGATGCGGAGTACGCGTACTTGCCGAACCGTTCGGGCAGCGGCTCGTATCCGGCGGCGGCATACATGGCGAGAGCCTCGGGCTGCTCGGTGCCGGTCTCGAGCACCATCCGACGCCGGCCCGCCTCGACGGCGGTGCGTTCGAGTTCGGCCAGGATCCGTCGGGCCACGCCCCGGCGGCGGGCGCCTTCCCGCACGTACATGCGCTTGATCTCGGCGTCGCCGTCGCGCAGTCCCGGATGCGCCGAGTCGCGGGCGCGCCAGCCACCGATCCCCGCCGGCGAGCCGCCGCCGTGGGCGAGCAGGAAGACGCCGTGCGGCGGGGTGAACTCCTCCGGATGCAGCGACGTGTGGTCCGGTCCGCCGTAGCGACGGACGTACTCGAGCTGCACCTCGTCGATCAGGGACTGCACCTCGGCGTCGTCGATGGGACGCGGTTCGATCTGCACGGCCGGAGGGTACCGCGCGTTCGCGGCGCCATACTGGGAAGGTGGGTTCTACCGCCGGAACGGACTGTGGGGATTTCGCGGCCGCCCCCTGGCTCTATCCCGGGACGGCCGCGCCGGGCAGTGGTCTGCTCCGGGGGGACGGCTATCACCGGGCACGTCCCCGGCCGGGAGCCGGCCTCGGTGCGGCACGGCTGGACGGGCGCGAGGACTCGATGCTCGACGAGGCGCTGCGCCGGGCCGGCGTCGCCGGCGTCGGCGACCGGCACCTCGTCGTCGCGGTGGGCTCGAACGCGTGCCCGGCGGTCGTGCGGCGCAAGTTCACGGCCGGAAACGTCGACACCACCGTGCCGTTCCTGCGCGCGACGGTCGAGGGCATCGCCGTCGGGCACAGCGCCCACGTCAGCGTGGCCGGCTACGTCGCGGCGACCGCGTTCCGGCGGCCGGGGACCCGCACCCCGGTGTTCGCGTCGCTGCTCGACCGAGACCAGCTCGCGTGCCTCGACGCGACGGAGCCGAACTACACGCGACGTACCGTGACCGCCGACGAGTGCCGGCTGGAGATCGACGGCGGACAGCGGCCGGCGTCCTTCGGCGTGTACGTCTCGAAGTGGGGCGCCCTCGCGCCGCCGGGGGCGCCGCCGCTGCGGCTGCGGTCCCAGGAGGCGCTGTTCGCCGCGCTCCTGCGCCACTGTGCCGGGTTCGCCGCGCTCGTCGGCCGGCGCCCGCACGAGTACCGGTCCGCGATGAAAGCCCTTGCGGGTGAAGCGGACCTGCGCGCCGCCCTGCGACAGTCGTTCGCCGCGTCGGGCTGGGCCGCCCGCAGCGGCTTCGACGGCTAGCGGCAGGAGCAACGACTTCCACGACAGCCGGTCGACAACGGTGCGAACCCGGCGTTGACTGGAGAGATACACACTCCCCTGGCCATGGAGGCCGTCATGCTCATCATCTTCGGACTCGTCGTTCTCCTCGCCGCCGTGATCATCGGTGTGGCCGGGGTGTTGGGCAACACCGGCGCCGCCCATGCACTGACCGACGACAGCTTCGTCGTCTTCGGGTACCACGTCACCGGTTCGACCGGTGCACTGTTCCTCTACGGCATCGTCGTCGGTGCGATCGGAGCGGTCGGGCTGAGTCTCCTGCTCGCCGGTGCGCAGCGGACCTCGCGTCGAGGTCGGCTCGCTCGCCGCGAACTGAAAGAATCCCGCCTCGAGACCACCGCTGCGAGGCACGAGTACGACCGGTCCTCCGCACCGCAGCCCGGCAGCGCCGCCCCGCCGCCGCCCGGGGGCTCGCCGTCCAACTCACCCGATTGGCGCCATCCGTTCGGCAATCGATCCGGTGGGTCGACCGCCGCCCCCCACTGATCGTCCTCCCCGGCCCCCGAGGCGATCGGGGGCCGACCGCCGGCACCAGCGCCGGTTCGATGCTCGGGCTGTGATGTTCGGCCGGCAGCGGGCCGAAGTCACCGCACCGGCGGTGCCGGTGTGGGCGGTGTCGGCGCCCGAAGGTGGGTGGGGGTGCTGAACCGGGCTGCGCGCCGGTGGATCCGGTGTTCGTGACCGCGCCACCGCACTGCCGGCAGATACCGCATCGGTTCGGCGTAGAACACGCGCTTGGCATACTCGATCAGCACCAGGTAGCCGATCACCAGCACGACCAGGGTGAGGAAGAACCCGATCGGCAGGGGCGTGAACCCCAGGTCCGCGCCGAGCGGGGAGACCGTGATCGCGATACCGACCGCAAGCACCCCGGCGACGGTGAGCACCAGTCCCAGGCTGGGCCGGCTGCGCAGGAACGGGACGCGGCGGGTGCGGATCGCGAACACGATCAGGGTCTGGGTGGCCAGGGATTCGACGAACCAACCGGTGTGGAACAGCTCCGGCCCGGCAGCGAACACCCCGAGCATGATCCCGAAGGTGATGAAGTCGAACAGCGAGCTGATCGGGCCGAAGAACAGCATGAACCGGCGGATGAACGCGATGTCCCAATGCGAGGGTGCGTGCAGTTGTTCCTCGTCGACGCGATCACCGGGAATCGCGAGCTGGCTGGTGTCGTAGAGCAGGTTGTTGAGCAGGATCTGGCTCGGCAGCATCGGCAGGAAATCCAGCACCGCCGAGGCCGCCGCGGCGCTGAACATGTTGCCGAAATTGCTCGACGTGCTCATCAGCACGTACTTGATCGTGTTGGTGAAGGTACGCCGCCCTTCCGTGACGCCGTCCGCCAACACTCCGAGATCCTTCTCGAGCAGCACCACATCCGCGGCGTCCTTGGCCACATCGGTGGCGGAATCGACGGAGATGCCGACGTCCGCGGTGTGCAGGGCCAGCGCGTCGTTGACGCCGTCGCCGAGAAATCCGACAGACCGGCCGTGGGTGCGCAGGGTCTCGACCAGTCGCGCCTTCTGCTCCGGGGAGACCCGGGCAAAGATGGTGGCCCGCAATGCTGCCTCGCTGAACTGCGCGTCGTCGAGACCTGCGAGGTCGGAGCCGGTCAGGCTGCCGCCGGAGACGAGCCCGAGGTCGGCGCAGACCTTCTCGGCGACCTGCGGGTTGTCGCCGGTGGCCACCTTGACGGTGATGCCGAGGGCGGCGAGCCGGGTCAGCGAAGCGGCCGCGGAGGTCTTCGGCCGGTCGAGGAAAACGAGGAAGCCGGTCAGGATCAGGCCGTGTTCGTCGTCGGGGACGAGCCGATCGGCGTGGCCGGGCGCGGGTTTGGACGCCACGGCGACGACGCGGCTGCCTTGGGCGAACAGGCCGTTCAGCACCGTGTGCGCGGCGGTACCGACGTCGGCGCAGCGATCGAGCACGGTCTCGGGCGCGCCCTTGACCACGATCAAGGACTCGCCGTCGGGACCGCGCACCAGCGTCGAGGACATGCGTCGCTCGTGGTCGAACGGCAGGGTGGCCAGCCGGGTGTACCCGTCCGCGACCGGGCCGGTGGGACCTGCCGCCGCCCACAGGGCGGTGTCCAGCGCGTTCGAACCGAGACGGACACCGCCGGCGGTGTCGGTGTCCGTCTCGGTGGCGAGCAGGCCGTGCAACAGCGCCGCCGAGCTGGGAGCACCGGAGGGGGCCAGCGCCTCGCGGAAACCGATCCGTCCGTCGGTGAGGGTGCCGGTCTTGTCGGTGAGGAGGATGTCGATGTCACCGAGGTCCTCGATGCACACCAGACGTTTGACCAGAACCTTGCGGCGGGCCAGGCGTCGGGAACCTTCGGCGAGGGAGGTGCTCACCACCGCCGGCAGCAGCTGCGGAGTGATGCCCACCGCGATGGCGAAGGCGAACAGCAGCGACTCGATCAGCGGGCGCTGCAGCACCAGGTTGGTGACCACGATCGTCGCGGTCAGAGCGACGGCGACCTGCAGCAGCAGCACCGAGAAGCGCCGCAGCCCGATCTGGAACTCGGTCTCCGGCTCGCGTTCACCGAGCCCGACCGCGATGCGCCCGAACTCGGCGTCCGCGCCCGTGGCGACGACCACCCCCGTCCCGGTGCCGGCATGGACGACGGTGCCCATGAATGCGCACCCGGCCAGATCTGCCAGGGCCGTTCCCGGCGGCACCGGGTCCACGGACTTGGCGGCCGGCTCCGATTCGCCGGTCAGGACACTCTCGTCGCATTCGAGCCCGGTCGCGCTGAGCAGGCGCAGGTCGGCTGGCACGAGCTCGCCCAGGACGAGGTGCACCACATCGCCGGGCACCAGTTCGGTGACGTCGATCGTGGCAGCGGCGCCGTCGCGCAGCACCACCACGGTGTGCCGTTGCCTCGAGTGCAGTGCGGCGCTGGCGCGTTCGGCGCGGTACTCGTTGACGAAGCCCAACCCGATGCTCGCCAGCAGGATGACCCCGATGATGACGGCGTCGTTGCGGTCGCCGAGAAAGAACGATGCGACCGCGGTCGCGGACAGCAGCAGCAACAGCGCGCTGCGCAGTTGCCGCCCCAACACCGCCAGGGCACTCACGCCGTGGCTGCGCACCGCGTTCGGTCCGGCCACCGCCAGCCGGGCGGCCGCGTCGGCGCTGCTCAGACCGGTGGACGAACTCTGCAGACGGGACAGCACGTCGGTGCTCTCACCGGCCGCGGCGTCGGCCGCGGCGATGTGCAGGACCGGGAGGCCGGTCATCCGGCCATACCGATCGGTGCCGCGACTCGCCCGTGCAGTGCGACGACAACGGACATCCTGCCCCTGCTCAACCGCGCAGGCACGTCACCCGCACCGCCGCACCCTGTCCGGCACAGCATCCGCCTCGCCGCTGCCTGCATGGCCGCAAACTTAACCGGTCCCGGCTACGTTCGGAGCGGTCCGCGTACAGACGCGGGCAACCACGGGTTCGTCCCGGTCACGACCTGCCGGTCTCGTCCAGCCGCCGGCGCAGGTGCTCCCGTTCGGGTTCGGTTCCGGCCCGCTCGAGCGCCCGCCGGTAGGCGACGGCGGCCTCGTCGTCGCGGCCGAGCCGGTGCAGCAGTTCGCCGCGCGCGGTGGAATACGGGTGGTAGCCGCGCAGCCGGGGCTCGTCGGCGAGTGCGTCGAGCAGCGCCAGGCCGGCCTCGGGACCGTCGCGCATCGCCACCGCCACGGCGCGGTTCACCGCGACGACCGGCGACGGTGCCAGGGCGGACAGGACGTCGTAGAGCGCGACGATCTGCGGCCAGTCGGTGGATGCGGCGCCGGGGGCCTCGTCGTGCAGCGCCGCGATCGCGGCCTGCACTCCGTACGGGCCCGGCAGGCCGCCGGTCAGCGCCACGGGCACGAGGGCGGTGCCCTCGGCGATCAGGGCGTGGTCCCACCGTGCGCGATCCTGATCCGCGAGCAGAACGATGTCGCCGTCCGGGCCGGTCCGGGCGTCGCGTCGCGCATGGATCAGCAGCATCAAAGCGAGCAGTCCGGTCACCTCCCGCTCGCCGGGCAGCAGTCGGCGCAGGATCCGGACCAATCGGATCGACTCCTCGGCGAGGTCGAGACGCTGCAGGTCCGGCCCCGAGCTGGCTACGTATCCCTCGGTGAAGACCGAGTAGAGCACCTGTAGCACGCCCGGCAGTCGCGCCGGCAGCTCGTCCGGATCCGGCACCCGGAACGGGATACGGGCCTGCCGGATCTTCTTCTTCGCCCGTACGATCCGCTGGGCCATCGTCGCGGTCGGGACGAGAAAGGCACGCGCCACCTCGGGTGTCTCGAGCCCGGCCAGGCACCGCAGGGTCAGTGCCACCCGGTCCTCGGCCGGCAGCGCCGGGTGGGCACAGGTGAAGAACAACTGCAGGCGTTCGTCGGGCATCTCACTGCCGGCGTCCGGGGTGTGGGAGGGGGCGGCCCGTTCCGAATCCACCTGCAGAACGGCGAGCCGGGCGGCGTACACCTGATCCCGCCGGAGCCGGTCCACGGCCTTGCGCCGCGCCGTCGTCAGCAGCCAGGCCCCCGGCTTGGCCGGTACGCCCCGGACGGGCCAGTGCACCAGTGCCGCCTCGATCGCCTCGGCGGCGACGTCCTCGGCCAGGTCGAGGTCGCCGAAGCGGTGGACGAGCGCGGCGAGCAGCCGACCGCGCTCCTCCCGGAACACCGCTTCCACGGCGGCGTCGACCCGGGCGCCGGCACCCGGCCCGTCCGTCGCGGTCACTGCCCGAAGTCGGCGATCGGCCGCACCACCACGGATCCGCCGCCGCGCGCCCCGGGACAGCGGGCCGCCCAGTCCAGCGCGACGTCGAGGTCGGGCACGTCGACGACGTAGAAGCCCCCGAGGACCTCGCGCGTCTCGGCGAACGGCCCGTCGGTGGTGACGGCACGCGCACCGTCGGGGCCGACCCGCACGGTCGTCGCGGTGGTCAGGTCCGCGAGCGACTCCGAGGCAACGACGATTCCGGCCTCCTGGATCTGCTTGTCGTAGACCATCCACTCCTCGACGCTGCACTGGTCGCTCGCGTCGGCCGATGCGGCGTTGATCAGCAGCATGTACTTCATGGTGAGCACCTCTCGTTGGGTGAGTGTCCTGTGCGGCAGGGTTGCCGCACGACATGACGACGAACGGGACGGCGTCGGATCGACAGGGGTACCGGTTCATTGTCGACGGCGACCCCGACATCCGGTGGCACGTCCGGGCGCGGTCGCCGGATCGTCAGCCGGCATACCCCACCGTCGCGCCGGTGCGCTCCCGGGCGCGGGCCAGTCGCTGCGCCTCGGCCTCGAGTTCGTCCCGCGTCCGCACGGACAGCGGCTCGAACGGCTCGACCGACACCGCGAGCGTGTCCCGTGACGTGGCCCTCGCCCGCCAGATCCCTCGTATCTCCCCGTCGACGAGGACGACACCGGGGCTGCCGATCGGTCGCCAGATCGCCTTCCGGCGCGCTCGGTCCGGCACCAGGAACTCCCTGTCCCGGGCCTGCAGCCACGGATCGCCGGGCGGCAGCAGGCGGGTCGCTCGCACGTCGGCGGCCCCGTCGAGTTCAGCGACCGCCGAGGCCGGCACCAGGCCCGTCCCGGCCGGGCCGTTCACCGGAACCAGATCGTCGGGCAGGACCGCGCGAATCGTTGCGATGTCGGTGCCCAGGAAGGCCGCCAGCCCGGCCGGTGTGACCGGCGCCAGCACGTCGGCGTACCGGTGCAGGGCGGCAGCGGTGCCCTCGGCGCGCTCGGGCACCGCATCGGGTCCGATCCCTTCGGGCAGGACGTCGAGGTGGGTGCTGCGGCCCTGTGGGCAGACCCGCACGCGCGCCGCGAGACCGACCTGCTGGAACAGCGCACCGGAGATGTGTCGGGTTCTGCACGAGGGGCAGTGATAGGTGAGGTCGGCGGGAACCGCCGCGCTGACCGCCGCACTCAGCTCTCCCTTGGTCATCGGGCCGGTGAGCGCGGCGCCCATGGCCTCGGCCGCCTCGGTGAATGCGCGCAGGCCGCGCCGGGCGCCCTCGCGGATCTGCCCGGTCCCGATACGTCTCGTGGCGTCGGTGTCGTTCACCGGCCAGAGGGCCGCGGCGAGAAACGCGAGATCCCCGGGCCGATGCAGGTGCGGCGCCCCGCGCCACGACCATACGAGGACGAGTGAATCATGTTCTGCCGCAGCGTCGTCCGATCGTGCGGCGAGCGCGTCGCGGGCCGATCCGTACGGGGTGTCCTGGACCCCGAGCGCAAGCACCCGATCTCGCCCGGCGGAGGTCCGGTCGAGTCCCTGGGCCGCGGCCCGGTAGCCGAGGATCCGACGTCGGCCGAGTGTCGTGACAACCACTTCCGGCCCTCCGATCCTGTCGTCGCCGTGGTGTACCCATACACGCCGGTGCGGGCGATCCCGACAACGACGATCCCGACAACGACATTGTCGGCGACCTCGGCCCGCCCGTGCTGCCGCGCGGACTACCGGCGAGTCCAGGGTCCGCCCAGAATATGTGGGCTCCGTTCCTCTGCGACAGCCCCGCTGCCTGCTCTATCGTTGTGACGGGTGACAGGGCGGGCGGTCGCCGACTCCGGGATGTGTTGCAGGGCCACGTGCCAGGCCGTTCCTGGCAGGGGACCGGGACCGGAGGGTTGCGATGGTGCTGCTGTATTCGCGCACGAGCAGTTCGATACGGCGGTGGATCGACGAATCGGGCGGCCTCCGCCGATCCACGTGTGCGGCGACATCGGTACCGCCACCTCTCCGGTCTTGAACTCGGTCTTGCCCCAGCAGTTTCCGGGTGGCAACGGGGTGGCCGGCTTACCTCGGATCGGCTTCCCGGGACAGGGGGATCGATCGCGGTTGCGGGGTGAGGCGACGGCGCTGAGAAGGGGCGGGGGCTCGCGGTTCACAGGGGGACAGGGCGAGGAGCGGTCGAATGCAGGGGAAAGCTGTCGGTGACGAGGACGCGCTGGTGCTGCAGCCGTTGTCGATCGCGGTGCTCGACGGCCTGTGGGTGGGCAGCGGGATCACTGTCGGCATATGGGTGTTCGGATCACTGCTGTGGACGGTGGTCGTAGTGCTGGTCTGCGCCGGCACACACGCCGTCGGTTGCCGTACCCGCGGCGGTGGCGGCGCCGACAGGGTAGAGGCGACCGGTCCGTAGGAATTCGTCGCGGCCTCCGAATCGAATCTCGGCACTCGTCGAACAAGGGAGAGAAAGCATGGTCCGAGCAGTGATCTTCGCCGCCGGGACGGCCGTAGGCTTCGTCCTCGGTACCCGTGCCGGGCGGCAGACCTACGAGAAGATGAGGGATCAGTCCCTCGGCCTCTGGCACAACCCCGCGGTGCACGAGAAGGTGAGCGGTGCGACGCAGACCGCGAAAGACAAGGTGCCACAGGTGCAGCACAGGGTCGAGGCGCTGGCGAAGAAGGCGGCCCACCGCGGTTCGGGCACGGACACTGCCACCGGTGTACCGCTGACCGAGGCTGCGGCATCCGCTCCGGCGGCCATGGAACCGACTGTTCCTCCGACGACGGACGACCGGCCGAGCCTCGGTCCGAACAACTGAGCCCGCCGATGAGGCCCTCGGCGACGCGGCCCCCGCGCGCCGGAATCACGGACGCGGGTGTGTTCGGGGCGCGGACGTCGCTGCGCACTCCCGCCCCGGAGGGAGGCCCGCGATACTGAGGATCTCCGGCGGAACGCCGGCTTTGCCCGGTCACGGTGCCGGCGGGTGTCCCGGATCGGGGTCGGCAACTCGGCGCGGTTGCGGCATGCGAGGTTGTGATGATGGTGAGCGAAGCAGATCGCGAACGCCGCCGGGCGCGCCGGACCGCGGCCGAACGGCTGCATCCGGACGTCGGTGGGGACGCGGAGGCGTTGGCCACCGCGCTCGAGGCGATAGATCGTGCGCGTGCGGTCCCTGACTCGGAATCGGTCCCTGCCTCGGAGCCGCCGCCCGCGGTGGTGGTGCAGGGTCGCCGAGCCCTGTGGCGGCGGCACCTGCTGCGGGTACGGCCCCGCCGCAGAATCCGGCCCAACCGTCACGCCGGATGGTGAGGCCGCCGCCGGCGCGACGGATCGCCGTCCTCTTCGCGGTCGTCACGACGGCGTCAGGGCTCACCGCGCTCATGGCCTTCGCGTCGGACGTGGAGAACAACGCCGTGATCGCATGGGCGTCGCTGGGTCCGTACCTGCTGCTCGGGACGGTGGCGGGCGCGATCGCCGCCGCGCTCGCCCGGCGACCGGTACTGCTGGCGTCGGCACTCGTCGTCGTCGCGGCCGGCGCATGGACCCTGGGACCGCTGTACCTGCCCGGCGTCCCGGGCGACGGGCCGGACGCCGCATCCGGTCCCACCATCCGCGTGATGCAGGCCAATCTCATGGTCGGGCAGGTCGACTCCGATGCGCTGGTCCGGACGGTGCGCGAGCGACAGATCGACGTCCTCACCGTGCAGGAGCTGACCGAGGGCGCGGTGGCCGCGCTGCAGGTCGCGGGGCTCGACGACCTGCTACCGCATCGCTTCCTGGCCCCGACGCCGACCGGCGGTGCGGGCGCCGGGATCTACAGCAGGTTTCCCGTCTCGGCCGGCCGGAAGCTCGACGGGTTCGGGCCGACGAACCTGACCGCGACTCTGGACACCGGTCCCGGACGCCTGCTGATCCTGTACGCGGTGCATCCCGCGCCGCCGTACCTGACACCCGCTCCGGCGTGGGCGGCCGAGCTGGAACGACTGGACGCGGAGCTCGAGTCGGTGTCCGGCACGGCCCCGGTCGTGGTCAGCGGGGACTTCAACGCGACGTACTCGCACACCCGCTTCCGCGACCTGCTCGACGACGGGTACGTGCACGCCGCGGACCGGGTCGGCGGCGGGCTCGTGCCGACGTATCCGGCGGACCGCCGCTACCCGGCCCTCGTCGGGATCGATCACATCCTCACGCGGGGCGCCACGGCGACCGCCCTCGAACGGATCGAGCTGCCCGGCTCCGATCATCACGGCCTCGTCGCCGGGATCCGGCTCCCTCCGCCGTCCGGCGACGAGAGTTCCGTCGAAGGTGGGTAGCGGCCTCACCGCACGACCCGCAGCCGGATGTCGGTCGCGACGGGCCCGCGGGTCGCGACGAGACGTTCCAGCGCGAGCGGGGTTCCGCCCGGGCGGTCGAACAGTCGGACGCCGTCGCCGAGCAGGACCGGCGCGATGCAGACGAAGATCTCGTCGAGCAGGCCGGCCTCGAGGCACTGCCGGGCGACGTCGGCGCCGAGCACGTTGACGTATTTCCCGCCCGCGGCCGTGGTGGCCGCGGCCACGGCCGCGTGGAGGTCACCGACGAACGTCACGCCCGGGACCGGCTCGGCCGGAGGGTGGTGGGTGAGCACGAACTGCGGTCCGCTCCAGCCGCCACCGAACGCCTCGCCCTCGGCGGGTGTGCCCTTGTGCGGGTCGTCGCCGCGGAAGGTGCGGTTGCCGACGAGGAGCGCGCCGATCTCGCCGACGAGGTCGTCGATCGCCGGATCCGGTCCGAGGTACGGCACCAGCCACGACATGTCGCCGCCGGGACCGGCGATGAATCCGTCGACCGACGTCGTCGCCGAGTACAGCAGCTTGCTCATCGGCCTGCCTTCCGCTCGCGGTGTCTCGATTCTGTCCGTACCGACCGCCGGACGGACGGAAACTCGTCGCAATGGATGTGTAACTGGTTAATATGGTTACGTGAGTCGGGTCGACATGCGCTCCGCCGAGGGCATCGAGTTCGTCGTCGACACCGGAGCGCCGTGCCTGGATCTGCTCTACACCGGCGGCGAGGGGGAGCGGGCCCGGTGGGAGGCGCTGCACGCCCCGGGCGACCTCGCGCGCTGGGTCGCGACGCACCTGCTCGGGCGGGCCGTCGCCGCGGCAGCGGTCGACGTCACCGCCGAGGACCTGATCCGCGCCAAGGAACTACGCGAGGTGTTGTGGCGCACCGCGAACCGGTCTGCGGACGGAGACGGGCCGGCGGCCGCCGACAGCGCCGCCCTCGACGCGGCCGCCGCCCGGCCGGACATCGCCCCGCAGCTGCGCCCGCCCGGCGTGGTCACTCCCGTCACCGGCAGTCAGGTGCTGTCGACGCTGGCCCGCGACGCGATCGGCCTGCTGACCGGTCCCTACGCCGAGCGCATCAAGCGGTGCGCCGCCGACGACTGCGCCATCGTCTTCGCCGACACCTCCCGCGCGGGAACGCGGCGCTGGTGCTCGATGGCGCGGTGCGGCAACCGTGACAAGGTTCGTGCCCATCGGAAGAAGGAGAAGTGATGCCGGTCGGACAGACGAAGGACGCCGGATGGCAGATCGGGGTGTCGAAGACCCTGCCGCATCCGATCGACGCGGTGTGGCGGCTGCTCGTCGGCACACCCGAGCTGTGGCTCGGCCGCGGCGCGACGGTCCCGCGCGCCCCGGGTGCCGAGTGGCGCAGCGACGACGGTGTCACGGGGGAGCTGCGCAGCCGCCACGAGGGGGACCGGGTGCGCCTGACCTGGCGGCCCGCAGGCTGGAACCACGACAGTACCGTGCAGGTGGCCGTCTCGGCCGCGCCCCGCGGCACCGTGCTCCGCTTCCATCAGGAGCGTCTCGCCGGACCGGACGAACGCGCTGCTCAGCGCGCCCACTGGCAGGGGGCGCTGGCCCGGGTCGAGCGCGCCCTCGCCACCGCCGACGGCGACCCGGAGGGTGCACCCCTACCATCGGACCGGTGACCCGCGAACTCGCCACCGCCTACTGGCCCGACCTCGAACCGGGCCGGGCCACGGTCGCGGTTCCCGTCGGCGCGCTCGAGCAGCACGGGCCGCACCTGCCGCTCGACACCGACACCCGCATCGCCCGCGCGTTGACGGCCGCCCTGCCGGGCGTGCTCGTCGCGCCGGCCCTCGAGTACGGGTCCAGCGGCGAGCACGAGGGCTTCCCCGGCACCGTCTCGCTCGGCGCGGAGGCGATGGAGACCGTCCTCGTCGAATACGGTCGTTCGGTGTGCCGGTGGGCCGCGCGCCTGCTGTTCGTCAACTGGCACGGCGGCAACGTGCACCCGCTGACCAGGGCGGTGTCCCTGCTGCGCTACGAGGGCCGCGACGTGGCGTGGCTGCCGTTCGCCGTGCCCGGCGGCGACGCCCACGCCGGGGTCACCGAGACCAGCCTGCTGCTGCACCTCGACCCGCGCGTGGTGGACACCGCCCGCGCCGAGATGGGCAACACCGGCACCCTCGCCGACTTGATGCCACGGATGCGCGAGGGCGGTATCGTCGCCGTGTCCGCGAACGGCGTGCTGGGGGATCCGACGCCCGCGAGCGCGGCGCAGGGGGCACGATGGTTCGCCGAACTCGTCGATCGAGCAACGGCACAGGTAACCCGGTGGGAGCCGGATGGGAAAGGAAGACTCCGTTGACGAGCACGGCCCGACTGCCCGACGGATTCGGCGTCCGTATCGACCCGCGGGTGCGCGCCTACTCCGACGGCCGCGTGCTCATCGGCGGCTCGCCCACCCGCATGCTCAAGCTCGCCCCGGCGGCCGCGGCGATGATCGGCGACGGCTACGTGAAGGTCGTCGACTCGCAGACCGCCGTCGTGGCGCGGCGGCTGCTCGACTCCGGAGTCGGAAACCCCCGTCCCACGGCCCTGCCTGCCACGTCCGACGTCACCGTCGTGATTCCCGTCAAGAACAACACGGCCGGGCTCGAGCGGTTGCTGGCGGCCGTCGAGGGACTGACGGTGATCGTCGTCGACGACGGCTCCGACGTCCCGGTGCCCGCCCCGGCCAGGGCGTCGGTCCGGGTGCTGCGGCACGAGCGATCCCGTGGTCCGGCCGCGGCACGCAACACCGGACTGCGCGCCGCCACAACGCCGTTCGTCGCATTCCTCGACTCGGACGTGGTGCCGCGGAAGGGATGGCTCGAGGTGATGCTCGGGCACTTCTCCGACCCTGCGGTGGCCCTGGTGGCCCCGCGCGTCGTCGCGCTCGAGCCCGACAAGGGCGCCCTGGGGCGCTACGAACACGCGCGCTCGTCGCTGGATCTCGGCCGCCGCGAGGCCGCCGTCAAGTCCGGCAGCCCGGTCTCGTACGTACCGAGCGCCGCGATCATCGTCCGCCGCGACGTGCTCACCGCGACCGGCGGCTTCGACGAGGCCATGCACGTCGCCGAGGACGTGGACCTGTGCTGGCGGCTGCAGGAGGCCGGCTGGCGGCTGCGCTACGAACCGGTGGCGCACGTGGCCCACGACCACCGCGTCGGATTCCGGAAGTGGTTCACCCGCAAGGCCTTCTACGGCACGGGTGCGGCGCCCCTCGCGAGCCGGCACCCCGGCTCGGTGCCCACCATGTCGATGTCGGGGTCGATGCTGTTCGCGTGTGTGGCCGCCGCGAGCCGCACCCGCCTCGGCGTCGTCGGTTCGGTCGCGTCGCTGTCGGTGACGATGCTCCGGCTGCGGCGGATGTTCACCGAACTCGACCAGCCGACCCGCATCGCGGCGGTGCTCACCGCGCAGGGGTTCGTCGGCGGGATGTGGCAGGTCGCCTCCGCGCTGTGCCGGCACTACTGGCCGGTCACGCTCGTCGCCGCCGTGGTCTCGCCGAAGGTGCGTCGCGCGGTCCTCGGCTTCGCCGTCGCCGAGGGGCTGTGGGACTGGTACGGCCACCGTGAGGAGGGCGGCCTCGACCCCCTGCGCTACGTGTTCTACAGGCGCCTCGACGACATCGCCTACGGCGCCGGACTGTGGTGGGGCGCGGTCGAGGCCCGGGATCCGGCGGCGCTCGCGCCCCGCATCCGGGGCTGAGCCGGGGCACCCGCATCCATGGCCGATCCGGTGCACGCCGACGTGGTCGTGGTCGGCGGCGGCAGCTGCGGCTGCGTGCTGGCCGCCCGGCTCAGCGAGGACCCCGACCGGACGGTCCTGCTACTCGAGGCCGGCCCCGGCTACCGCACGACCGCCGACACCCCGCCCGCGGTGCTCGACGCGACCGTCCTGCCGGTCGGTCCGGACAGCCCGTGGACCTGCGCCTACCCGGCCCGGCTGACCGGACGTCGTCGCTCCGTCGTCGCCCGCGGCCGGTTGCTGGGCGGCTCCGGCGCAGTGAACGGCGCGTATTTCGTGCGGGCCCGCCCGGACGACTTCGAGGCCTGGCCGCCGTCCTGGTCGTTCGATCGGGTGGTGCCGCACTTCCGCGCCACCGAGACCGACGCCGACGCGGCGGACGCCGTGGAGACCGGAGTGAGCCGGCGATGGCACGGCGCGACCGGCCCCGTGCCCGTCGCCCGCACGCCCCGGGAGCGGCTGCACCCGGCCAGCGCCGCGTTCCACGACGCGGCGCTCGCCGCCGGCCATCGCCGTGTGGACGACCTCAACGCGCCCGGCCCGGACGGGGTGGGCCCCGTCCCGCTCAACATCCGCGACGGGATGCGCGTCGGTCCCGCCCACGCGTACCTGTTGCCGGCGCTGGCCCGGCCGAACCTGACCGTGCGCACGGGAACGCGCGTGCGGCGGGTCGTGCTCTCGGGCGCGCGCGCAGTCGGTGTCGAGACCGAGGACGGCGAGACCGTCGGTGCCGGCCACGTCGTGCTCGCCGCCGGTGCGATCGGCTCCCCGCAGCTGCTCATGCTCTCCGGCATCGGCGACGGCGCCGAGCTCACCCGTCACGGCATCACCCCCCGGATCGAGATCCCCGGTGTGGGCACGGGTTACACCGACCATCCGGAGGTCGCCGTCCCCTACCGGTACCGCGTGCCGCTGCCCGGGCCGGCCCCCGTGCTGCAGGTCGTCCTGCACGCCGGCAACCTCGAGCTGCGCCCCTACACCGCACCGTTCGCCGCGTCCGTCCCCGGTAGCGGCGTCGCCGACCCGGTCCTGGGGGTGGTGCTCACGAGGCCCCGCAGCCGCGGCGCGATCCGGCTCGACCCGGCCGACCCGTTCCGGCCGCCGCTGCTGGACTACCGCTATCTCGACGACCCGGCCGACCGTGCCGACCTGCGCGAGGGGGTGGCGCGCGCCGCGCACCTGCTCGCGGCGATGCCGGACGTCGTCGACCGCACCGGCCTCGACCCGGACGCGTTCGACCCCGGCGACGCGTGGCTCGAGCGGCACCTCGGGACGTCGCTGCACCTGTCCGGAAGCTGCCGGATGGGCGGCGACGCCTCGGCCGTCGTCGACGAGCGGTGCCGGGTGCACGCCGCCGAGGGGCTGAGCGTCGTGGACACGTCCGTGTTCCCGCAGGTGCCCAGCCGTGGGCCGCACGCGACGGCCGTGATGCTGGCCGAACGGGTGGGCACCCGGACGTGCTTGTGACTCGGGTTACAGTTGTTCGGAGGAGGAACCGGCAGATGAGCAGCAGCGCATGACCGACGAACGATCCGGCTCGGCCAACCCCTGGGTGGCGCTGCGGCCCGGCGACGACCCGTCGCAGCTGGCGCAACGCGCGTCCTCGGCGCACAGTTCGTTCCTCGACGCGGCCGACACGTCGGTCGTACCTGCCTCCGTGCGCTCGGTGGTCCGCGAATCCTGGCTGCGCAGCCGCAGGAACGGCATCAGTCCCGACGCCGTCGAACAGCCGAGCCTGCTCACGGGCCTGGACCTCGAGCGGTACCGGGCCGGGCACCCGATGGCGCTGATCCGCCCCGTCGTGCGCAAGCTGCTGGTGGAGGACGCCGCCGACAGCGGGCTGCTCGTCGCGATCAGCGACGAACAGGGCCGGCTGCTGTGGGTCGAGGGTGATCACGCCGCCCGTGACCGGGCGCTGTCGATGAGCTTCGTCGAGGGCGCCGACTGGAGTGAGGAGCGGGTGGGCACCAACGCGCCCGGCACCGCTCTCGCTGTCGACCACTCGGTCCAGATCGTCGCCGCCGAGCACTTCAACCGCACCGTGCACGAATGGAGCTGCTCGGCCGCGCCGGTGCACGACCCGAGCACCGGCCGGATCCTCGGCGCCATCGACATCACCGGTGGGCTCCGCGTCGCCGCGCCGGAGGTGTTGCAGCTCGTGCGGGCCACGGTCGCCGCCGCGGAGTCGGAACTGCGACTGCACCTGCTCAGCTCGCCGCGGCTGTTGTCGGCTGCCCGGACGAGCCTCGACACGTTCGGGTCGGGCCGGCCCACTCTGCACCGCGACGGCGAACGGATCCCGCTCTCCCAGCGCCACGCCGAGATCCTGCTGCTGCTCGCCGAACACCCCGAGGGCCTGAGCTCGGACCGGCTTGCGGTGCTGCTCGACGAGGCCGAGCTCGACTCCGTCACCATCCGTGCCGAGATGTCGCGCCTGCGAAAGGTTTTCGGACCCGAGGGGCTCGGCTCGCGCCCATACCGGCTCCTTGGCGAACTCGTCACCGACGTCGCGGAGGTCCGCGGCGCACTCGACCGCGGCGATGTGGCGACGGCGGTGCGTCTGTATGCCGGACCGGTGCTGCCCGGATCGGCCGCGCCCGGCATCGAGGAGATCCGGGACGAGCTGCGCGCCCGGGTGCAGGCCGCGCTGCTCCGGGCCGGCGACGCCCAGTTGCTCGCGCGGTGGACCGCGTCGGTGCACGGGCGCGACGACATCGCCGCGTGGGAGGCGTACCTGACCACCCTCGATCCGCATTCGACGCTGTTCGCCCAGGTCAAGGCCCGGATCGAGCTGCTGGACCGTCAGCTCGGGATCTGAGGTTCGGAGCTACGCAACGTAGTTGCAACCCACACGTTCGTAGTGTTCCGGATCACACGCCCCGCATGGGGGGTGCCAGACCATCCGAGGAGTGAACACCGATGACCGTGTACGCCCGTCCCGGCTCGCCCGACGCCCTGATGTCCTTCCAGTCCCGCTACGACAACTGGATCGGCGGCCAGTGGGTACCGCCTGTGAAGGGTCAGTACTTCGAGAACGTCACCCCGGTCACCGGTCAGCCGTTCACCGAGGTGGCCCGGTCCACCGAGGAAGACATCGAGCTGGCCCTCGACGCCGCCCACGCCGCCGCGCCGGCCTGGGGCAAGACGTCCGTCGCCGAGCGTTCCATCCTGCTCAACAAGATCGCCGACCGCCTCGAGGAGAACCTCGAGTCGATCGCCCTCGCCGAGACCTGGGACAACGGCAAGCCGATCCGCGAGACCCTCAACGCCGACATCCCGCTGGCGATCGACCACTTCCGCTACTTCGCGGGCGCGATCCGGGCGCAGGAGGGCTCGATCTCCGAGATCGACGCCGAGACCGTGGCCTACCACTTCCACGAGCCGCTCGGCGTCGTCGGCCAGATCATCCCGTGGAACTTCCCGATCCTGATGGCCGTGTGGAAGCTCGCCCCCGCCCTGGCCGCCGGCAACGCCGTCGTCCTCAAGCCGGCCGAGCAGACGCCCGCCTCGATCCTGTACCTGATCTCCGTCATCGGCGACCTGCTGCCCCCGGGCGTGGTGAACATCGTCAACGGCTTCGGCGTCGAGGCCGGCAAGCCGCTGGCCTCGAGCCCGCGCATCCGCAAGATCGCGTTCACCGGCGAGACCACCACCGGCCGCCTGATCATGCAGTACGCCTCGCAGAACCTGATCCCGGTCACCCTCGAGCTCGGCGGCAAGAGCCCGAACATCTTCTTCTCCGACGTGCTCTCGGTCAACGACGACTACCAGGACAAGGCGCTCGAGGGCTTCACGATGTTCGCCCTCAACCAGGGCGAGGTGTGCACCTGCCCGTCGCGCGCCCTGGTCCAGCAGGACATCTTCGACGACTTCCTGTCGCTGGCCGCGGTGCGCACGAAGGCCGTGCGCCAGGGCGACCCGCTCGACACCGACACGATGATCGGTGCCCAGGCGTCGAACGATCAGCTCGAGAAGATCCTGTCCTACATCGAGATCGGCAAGAGCGAAGGCGCGCAGGTGATCACCGGCGGCGAGCGCGCCGACCTCGGCGGCGATCTGTCCGGCGGCTTCTACGTCCAGCCGACGGTGTTCAGCGGCCACAACAAGATGCGCATCTTCCAGGAGGAGATCTTCGGACCGGTGGTCTCCGTGACGTCCTTCCAGGACTTCGACGACGCCATCTCCATCGCCAACGACACCCTCTACGGCCTCGGAGCCGGCGTCTGGTCCCGCGACGGCGGGGTCGCCTACCGGGCCGGCCGCGCCATCCAGGCCGGCCGGGTGTGGACCAACACCTACCACCAGTACCCGGCGCACGCGGCGTTCGGTGGCTACAAGCAGTCCGGCATCGGCCGCGAGAACCACCACATGATGCTCGACCACTACCAGCAGACGAAGAACCTCCTGGTGTCCTACGCGCCGAAGGCCCAGGGCTTCTTCTGATCCGAAGACCCGGCGCCTGTCACGTCATCCCCCCTGCGACGTGGCAGGCGCCGTTCCCATTCCGCCCTGCCCCGAGTCGAGCGAATGTATCGCCCACTCGATCAGTCGAGGTGAGCGATACATTCGCTCGGGGGAGGCGCAAGCCGACAACCGGAAGGCACCCCATGTCCGTCCCGCTCCGCCTCGTCGCCACCGCCGACGCGGTTGCTCTCCTGCGCCGTCTCGTCGAGCGGCACGGGCCGCTGATGATGCACCAGTCCGGCGGCTGCTGCGACGGGTCGGCGCCGATGTGCTACCCGGACGGCGACTTCGTCGTCGGCGACCTGGACGTGCTGCTGGGGGTGCTGGACCTGCGGCTGCAGGTGGGGGCGACGGCCGGTGACCTGCCCGCGGGCGCCGACGCCGTCCCGGTGTGGATCTCCGGGTCCCAGTTCGAGGCGTGGAAGCACACGCAGCTCGTTCTCGACGTGGTGCCCGGCCGCGGCTCCGGGTTCAGCCTGGAATCGCCCGAGGGGCTGCGCTTCCTCAGCCGCGGCCGCGCCTTCACCGCCGACGAGAACGACGCCCTCGCCCGCGACACACCCCTGCTCGGCAAGCGGTGGGCCGCCGGTGCCCGTCCGGAGCCGGCCGCCGAGCCGACCGTCGTGGCCGAGGCCGCCGACGCGTGCCCGGTGCCGACGCCCCGGGGCGCCTCCTCGTAACACTTCCGTGACCGCGTACTGACGCGGTGTGTACCTACCGCTCGTACCGTGAGTACGCGCGGTGTCCTCGACGTGCCCGCTCGACACGTCGCCATCCTCCGTCGAGAAGAGAGATCATGTCGTTGACCGACCCGCCCAGGACCGGGGCCGAGACCCCGGCCCACCACGACGGCGCGGACTTCCACGCCGAGAGTCGTGCGTATCTCGAAAAGCGCACTCTGAGAAAGGGTTCGGCGGGCTGGGTGCTGCTCGCGGGCCTCGGTGTCAGCTACGTGATCTCCGGTGACTACGCCGGCTGGAACAACGGCCTGGCCGAGGGCGGATTCGGTGGTCTGCTCGTCGCCTCGGTGGTCATCGCGGCCATGTACTTCGCGATGGTGCTCGGCATGGCCGAGCTGTCCTCCGCGCTGCCCGCCGCCGGCGGCGGCTACACCTTCGCGCGCCGCGCCCTCGGACCGTGGGGTGGATTCGCCACCGGCACAGCAATTCTCATCGAGTACTCGATCGCCCCGGCCGCGATCGCCACGTTCATCGGCGGGTACGTCGAGTCGCTGAACCTGTTCGGCATCACCGACGGATGGTGGATCTATCTCGCCGTGTACGCGGTGTTCATCGGCATCCACCTCACCGGCGCCGGCGAAGCGCTCAAGGCGATGTTCGTGATCACGGCGATCGCTCTCGTCGGGCTCGTGGTGTTCGCCGTCTCCGCCGTCGGGCTGTTCGACACCGCGAACCTGACCGACATCGCCGTCGACGAGACCGCCGCCGGAGCGTCGTCGTTCCTTCCCTTCGGCCTGTTCGGCATCTGGGCGGCCGTGCCGTTCGCGATCTGGTTCTTCCTCGCCGTCGAGGGTGTGCCCCTGGCCGCCGAGGAGGCAACCGAGCCGGAGAAGAACGTGCCCAAGGGCATCATCGTGTCCATGCTGGTGCTGCTCGTCACCGGTGCGACCGTGCTGTTCCTGGCCACCGGCGCGCTCGGCGCCGACGCCCTGTCCACATCCGGTAACCCGCTCGTCGAGGCCCTCGGCGACACCGGCGCAGCGAAGGTGGTCAACTACATCGGGCTCGCCGGCCTGATCGCGAGCTTCTTCTCGATCATGTACGCGTACTCGCGGCAGACGTTCGCGCTCTCCCGCGCCGGGTACCTCCCCACGAGCCTGTCGCTGACCAACAAGCGCAAGGCGCCCATGCTGGCGCTGATCGTCCCCGGCGTGATCGGGTTCGCGCTCTCGCTCACCGGCGAGGGAGCGATGCTGCTCAACATGGCCGTCTTCGGCGCCGCGGTGAGCTATGTGCTGATGATGGTCAGCCACATCGTGCTGCGCCGGCGCGAACCGCACATGCCGCGGCCCTACCGCACCCCCGGCGGCGTCGTCACCACCTCCTTCGCGCTGGTCGTCGCCGCGGCCGCCGTCGTGGCCACCTTCCTGGTCGATCCCGTCGCCGCCCTGTGGACCCTCGGTGCCTTCGCCGCGTTCATGGCCTACTTCGGGCTCTACAGCCGGCACCGGCTGGTGGCGAACTCGCCCGACGAGGAGTTCGCCGCGCTCGCCGAGGCGGAGGCCGAGCTGAAGTGAGCGTCTACACCCAGCATCTCGCCGGCACCACCTACACCTTCGACGGCCTCGTCGACCTGCTCGCCAAGGCCACCCCGCGCCGCTCCGGCGACGAACTCGCCGGCTGCGCGGCCGAATCCGACGCCGAGCGTGCGGCCGCGCAGTGGGTCCTCGCCGACATCCCGCTCGACGTGTTCCTCGCCGAGCCGGTGGTGCCGTACGAGACCGACGAGGTCACCCGGCTGATCCTCGACGATCACGACCGCGACGCCTACAGGTCCGTGCAGCACCTGACGGTCGGGGGACTGCGCGACCTGCTTCTCGACACCGTCACGAAAACCGATGCGGCCGCGGCGTTCGCCGCCATGTCGCCCGGCCTGACCCCCGAGATGGTCGCCGCCGTCAGCAAGCTCATGCGCAACCAGGACCTGATCGCGGTGGCCCGCGCGATCGAGGTCACCTCGGCGTTCCGCACCACCGTCGGACTGCCCGGCCGGCTCGGCACCCGGCTGCAGCCCAACCACCCCACCGACGATCCACGCGGCATCGCCGCCGCGACCCTCGACGGGCTGCTGATGGGCTGCGGCGACGCCGTCATCGGCATCAACCCGGCCACGGACTCGCCACAGGCCACCGCCGACCTGCTGCACCTGCTCGACGAGATGCGGCTGCGCTTCGACATCCCGGTGCAGTCCTGCGTCCTGTCCCACGTGACGACCACGCTCGGCCTCATCGAGGCCGGTGCCCCGGTGGACCTGGTGTTCCAGTCCATTGCCGGCACCGAGGGGGCGAACGCCGGCTTCGGCGTGAACCTGGCTCTGCTGCGGGAGGCGAACGAGGCCGGTCGCGCTCTGGGGCGCGGCACCGTCGGCGACAACGTCATGTACCTCGAGACGGGGCAGGGCTCGGCGCTGTCGGCCGGCGCGCACCTCGGCACGGGCGGACGCCCCGTCGACCAGCAGACCCTCGAGACCCGCGCGTACGCCGTCGCCCGGGCGCTCGACCCGCTGCTGATCAACACGGTGGTCGGGTTCATCGGCCCCGAATATCTCTACGACGGCAAGCAGATCGTCCGGGCCGGCCTCGAGGACCACTTCTGCGGCAAGCTGCTGGGCCTGCCGATGGGCGTGGACGTCTGCTACACCAACCACGCCGAGGCCGACCAGGACGACATGGACACCCTCCTGACCCTGCTCGGGGTGGCCGGCGCCGCGTTCGTCATCGCGGTGCCCGGAGCCGACGACGTCATGCTCGGCTACCAGAGCCTGTCGTTCCACGACGCGCTGTACGTGCGTCGCGCGCTGGGCCTGCGCGCCGCCCCCGAGTTCGAGCGATGGCTCTCCGGTCTCGGCATGGTGGACGGAGCCGGGCACATCCTGCCGGTGGACGCGGCGGCCTCCCCGCTGCGCGCCCTCGCGGGAGGTGCGGCGTGAGCGGGTCCGTCGACCGTGACTTCTGGGCACCGCTGCGGTCGGCGACCCAGGCCCGCATCGGGCTCGGCCGGGCCGGCGACGGCCTCCCGACCGCTCGGGTGCTCGAGTTCCGGGCCGCGCACGCCGCGGCCCGCGACGCGGTGCACCAGCCCCTCGACGTGCCGGCGCTGGCCACCGACGTCGAACGCCTCGGACTCGGCGCGCCGATCGTCGTCACCAGCCGGGTGAGCGATCGCGGCGAGTACCTGCGCCGCCCGGACCTGGGCCGCCTGCCCGAGGATCTGTCCGCGGTCCCCGGCACCGGCGCCGACGTCGGGGTGGTCCTCGCCGACGGGCTCTCGCCGCGAGCCCTGGCCGAGCACGGCGTCGCCCTGCTCGAGGCCGTCGTGGCGGCCCTGCCGCGGCACCTGTCCGTGGCACCGCCGGTGATCGCGACGTCGGCACGGGTGGCGCTGGGCGACCACATCGGCGCCGCCCTGGGGGTGCGCACGCTGCTGGTGCTGATCGGGGAGCGGCCCGGGTTGTCGGTCGCCGACAGCCTCGGGGTGTACCTGACCCACGAGCCGCGGCCCGGTCGGGCCGACGCCGAGCGGAACTGCGTGTCCAACATCCACCCCCCGGAGGGGCTCGGGTACGCCGCGGCCGCGCGTGTCGTCGCGGGGCTGGTCGACGGGGCGCGCCGGCTCGGGCGTTCCGGTGTGGACCTGAAGGACACGACGCGGGCGGACCGGCTCGATTCCGCGACGGTGGGGGAGTTGTAGAGGCGAGAGTGTGACGTACCCGCGTGGGCGGTTGACATCGCGACCGGAAGCGCCAAATCATGTACTCCGCCCGACCGGGTGACACGTACCGCCCGCGACCGGGCGACGAGGAGAAGACACGATGGCGTTCGCTGGCAATGTCGACGAGCTGGCTCTGCTGCAGACGGTGCGGTTGAAGGAGACCGTCACCGCCGAGATGATCGCGGCGCATCTGGGGGTGTCGGTCGCGTCCGGGCGGGCGGCGTACGACGCGCTGGTCACGCAGGGCAAGGCGAAGGAGACCGGCAACGGCATCTCCCTGACCGACGCAGGGGTCGCGGAACTGACCGATCAGCTCGACGCGGAGCGCGTCTCGATCGACGAGGATTCTCTCGCGGAGCTGTTCGAGCAGTTCGGCCCGCTCGACGAAGAGCTCTCCGCGCTGCTCGCCGACCCGGAATCCGCCAACTTCCTCGACGAACTGATCGAGCTGGATCGCAAGGCGCAGAACCTCTTCGACGACGTGTCGGCGTTCGTTCCGCGCCTGTCGCGGTATCAGGACCTGTTCGCCGAGGCGCTCGGGAAGATCAAGTCCGGCGCGCTGGCGTGGGCGACGGCGCCGAACATCGACTCGTACGCGACTGTGTGGAGCGAGATGCGCGCCGAACTCACCGGCGCCGCCGGTCGCTGACCGGCGCCGCCGGTCACCGGAACGCAGCGACGAAGCGCCGCTGCCACGGCGTCTCCACCGCTCGGTGCGAATAGTGTTCGCGCACATAGGCGACGGCCTCGCCGGGCGGTACGCCGTCGAGGATCGCGAGGCAGGCCAGGGCGGTGCCCGTGCGCCCCCGGCCACCGCCGCAGGCGACCTCGACGCGTTCGGTCGCGCACCGCTGCCACGCCTCGTGCAGTATCCGGCGGGCAGCGCCGGGGTCGGTGGGGAGGCGGAAGTCGGGCCACCGGATCCACCGGGCGTCCCACGGGACCGCCGGCGGCGTCCGGCCCGCGAGGTACACCCCGAGGGTGGGCAGCGGTCCGGCCGGAAGGGGACGTCGGACGCCACGGCCCCGGACGTACCGGCCCGACGGTAGTGCCAGGATCCCCGGGGCGTGCGGGTCCCAGGTCGTCGTCGCCATGAACGGAGCGTAGACGGCGCGAAAGTTGTTCGGCCACCGGGTGTCCCGGAATCCGAGCGGACGACCGCGCGTGGTGAGGGGTGGACGCCCCGCGACGATCAAGTCCTTCGTTCGGCAAACTACGTGATCCGGCTCACAGCCACCCCCCTTTCGGGGGTAGTGGGGGAGTGAGACGGATCACTACCTTTCCTTCCATCGCGCGGCGCAGGGCCGCCGCGGCTCGGACGGAAATACGGAGGACAGACGTGACCACAGTGTCGACACCGGGGGCCGAACCCCCCGTGGTACCGGCGGGACAGAAGCCCGCCGCGCCGACCGCCCCCGCCCCGGGCGGACCCGGCATCCGACGCGTCGCCATCGCCAGCTGCATCGGCACCACCATCGAGTTCTACGACTTCTTCATCTACGGAACCGCCGCAGCCCTGGTCTTTCCGACGGTGTTCTTCCCGGCTCTCGGCGCCACCGCCGGCACGGTCGCCTCGTTCGCGACCTTCGCCGTCGCGTTCATCGCCCGCCCGGTCGGCGCCATGCTGTTCGGGCACTTCGGCGACCGCATCGGCCGCAAGAAGACCCTCGTCTCCACGCTGCTGCTGATGGGCATCTCGACCCTGCTCATCGGGCTGCTGCCGGGCGCCGAGACGATCGGCGTCGCCGCCCCGATCATCCTCGTGCTGCTGCGATTCGCGCAGGGCTTCGCCGTCGGCGGGGAATGGGCCGGCGCGACGCTGCTCACCGCCGAGTACGCGCCACCGGGCAAACGCGGCCTGTACGCGATGTTCCCGCAGCTCGGCCCCGCCATCGCCTTCGCCCTGTCGAGCGCCACCTTCCTGTTCACCGGCCTGGCCCTCGGCGACACCAACGAGGCCTTCCTCAACTACGGCTGGCGAATCCCGTTCCTGTTCAGCATCGTTCTCGTGGCCATCGGTCTCTACATGCGCCTCGCCATCGAGGAGACCCCCGTGTTCCGGGCCGAGAGCGAGGCCCGCGCCGCCGCCCCGGCCGAGAAGCGCACCCTGCCGTTCCTCGACGCCCTGCGCTACCAGACCAAGGAGATCCTCCTCTCGGCCGGCGCACTGGCGATCATGTTCGCCTTCTTCTACATGGGCACCGCGTACCTGACCAGCTACGCGACCAAGACCCTCGGCTTCTCCCGGCCGTTCGTCCTCACCGTCGGCATCGCCGCCTCGTTCGTCTTCGGCGCCGCGATCGTGCTCTCCGCCCTCTACTCCGACCGGGTCGGCCGCCGGCGCGTCATCATGATCTCCTGCGGCTTCTCCGTCGTGTGGGCGCTGGCGCTGTTCCCGCTGCTCGACACCGGCTCGCCGGTCGCGTTCGTCGTCGGCATGATGGTCACCCTGGCCATCTTCGGCATCGCCTACGGACCGTGCGGCGCGCTGCTGCCGGAGATGTTCCACACCCGGTACCGGTACACCGGCGCCGGACTCGGCTACAACCTCGCCGGTGTCCTGGGTGGCGCGATTCCGCCCATGCTGGCCGCGCCCCTCGCGGCGTCCTACGGCGGCATCGCCATCGGCATCATGCTCTCCGTGCTCGGCGTGCTGAGCTTCGTGTGCACCAAGGCTCTCGTCGAGACCCGCGACCGAGCGCTCTGATCCCACCGGCGCCCTCCCCGACACCCCGGGGAGGGCGCCTCGTGCTGCCACCGCACCGCCAACTGTCCAGAATCCGAACACCTGCGGCGCCGGATCGGCGAGCATGGTGGACGAGTCCACGAGATCCCCTCGCTCGCCCCGGGCCGCGCACACTGCAGGAGCACCCATGACCGGTTTCGCCACACCCGAACTGCCCAGCTACACCTCGGGGGCGTGGAACACCCCGCTGCTGGGGGACACGATCGGCGACAACTTCGACCGCACCGTCGCCCGGCACGGCGAGCGGGACGCGCTCGTCGACCGCGCCGCCGGCCGGCGCTGGACCTACACCGAACTCGCCGCGGAGGTCGACGCCCTCGCGCTCGGTCTGCTGCGGGCCGGCATCGGCAAGGGCGACCGGGTGGGCATCTGGGCGCCGAACCGGGCGGAGTGGGTGTTCGTCCAGTACGCCACCGCGAAGATCGGCGCGATCCTGGTCAACATCAACCCCGCCTACCGCTCGCACGAACTGCAGTACGTGCTCACCCAGGCCGGGATCCGGATGCTGATCTCCGCGCCGAGTTTCAAGACGTCCGACTACGCCGCAATGATCTCCGAGGTGCGCGGCGACTGCCCGGACCTCGAGCACGTGGTGCTGCTCGGATACCCCGAATGGGACGAACTCGCCGAGTCCGGACGCGCCGCACTCGCCGACGACCGCACCCGGCTCGACGCCGCCCAGCGTGACCTGTCGGCCGACGATCCGATCAACATCCAGTACACGTCCGGCACCACCGGATTCCCCAAGGGCGCCACCCTCAGCCACCACAACATCCTCAACAACGGATTCTTCGTCGGCGAGCTGTGCCACTACACCGAGAACGACAAGGTGTGCATCCCGGTGCCCTTCTACCACTGCTTCGGCATGGTCATGGGCAACCTGGCCTGCACCAGCCACGGCGCGACGATGGTCATCCCGGGACCCGCCTTCGACCCGGCCCAGACCCTGGCCGCCGTCGCCGAGGAGCGCTGCACCTCCCTGTACGGGGTGCCGACGATGTTCATCGCCGAACTCGCCGACCCCTCCTTCGAGACCCACGACCTGTCGAGCCTGCGGACCGGCATCATGGCCGGCTCCCCGTGCCCGGTCGAGGTGATGAAGCAGGTCATCGAGCGGATGGGCATGACCGAGGTCTCCATCTGCTACGGCATGACCGAGACCTCGCCGGTGTCCCTGCAGACCCGCAGCGACGACACCATCGACCAGCGCGTGTCCACCGTCGGCCGCGTCGGCCCGCACCTCGAGGTCAAGATCGTCGACCCGGCCACGGGCCTGACCGTCCCGCGCGGTGAACCGGGCGAGCTGTGCACCCGCGGCTACTCGGTGATGCTCGGCTACTGGAACCAGCCCGACAAGACCGCCGAGGCCATCGACAAGGCCCGGTGGATGCACACCGGCGACATCGGCGTCATGGACGCCGACGGGTACGTCTCGGTCACCGGCCGCATCAAGGACATGGTCATCCGTGGTGGCGAGAACATCTACCCGCGGGAGATCGAGGAGTTCCTCTACACCCACCCGGACATTCTCGACGCGCAGGTCGTCGGCGTGCCCGACGAGAAGTACGGGGAGGAGCTCATGGTGTGGATCCGGATGCGGGAGGGGGCGGCGCCGCTCGACGCGCAGTCGCTGCGCGAGTACTGCACGGGCAAGCTCGCGCACTACAAGATCCCCCGCTACGTGCACATCGTCGACGAGTTCCCGATGACGGTCACCGGCAAGATCCGCAAGGTCGAGATGCGGGAGCTGTCCACGGCCCTGCTCGGGGAGGCCGAGCGGGGGTGAACGGTCTGCGGCCGGAGATCGCGCTGTCCTGGAAACGCTCGCAGTTGAGCGGGATCGACCCGGGACGGCTCCCCGAGCCGACCCTGCTGGGCCCCTCGGACGCGGCCGGGCGGCTGCTCGACGCCGCCCGGCCGGTGCTCGACGAGCTGCGCACGCAGCTCGCCGGCACGGGCTGCTGCATCCTCCTCGTGGACCGGGACTGCCGGATCGTGGCCCGGCTGTTCGACGCGGCACCCATGCAGCGCGCCATGGAGGAGATCGGCGTGGTCCCCGGCGCGACCCTGAGCGAGGACACCTACGGCACCAACGCTCTCGGCACCCCGTTCGAGGTGCGGCAGAGCCTCGTGGTGCACGGCGAGGAGCACTACCTCGAGTCCCTCAAGGACTTCAGCTGCTACGGGCACCCCCTCGTGCATCCCGTCACCCGCCGCATCGAAGGCATCCTCGACATCACCGCCGCCGGCAAGATCGCCAATCCGCTGTTCGTGCCGTTCCTCGCCCGCGCGGCCCGCGACATCGAGGCGCGGTTGCTCGAGGGGGCCCGCGAATCGGACCGGCGGGTGGTCGATGCGTTCCAGCGGGCCGCGCAGCAGCGCGGCGTCGCGGTCGCGGCCATGGGTGAGGACATCATGCTCACCAACAAGGCCGCCGTGGAACTGCTCGTGCCCGCCGACCACGCGGCGCTGCGCGCGATCGCGGTCGACCTGCCGGCGGGGGAGTCCCGCACGATGGACTTCGCGTTGTCCGCCGGCGGGCGCACCCGGTTGCGGATCGACCGCATCCCGGGCATCGGCAGCGGGGCGCTGTTCCTGCTCGACGCCGCCGCCGCGCGGGAACCCGTGCCCCGCAGCGACGTCGCGCAGGACGCGACGACGCGGCTGCGGCAGCGGCTCGGACGGCTGCGCGAGCGCACCGGTGGCGTGGCGATCCTCGGCGAGCCGGGGAGCGGACGGACCTGGGCCGCAAGGGAACTCGTACGTGACACCGTCACCTTCCTCGACGCCGCCCGGATCGTCGGCGAGGGCGAACACGAGTGGGCGGCCGGGCTGCTGTCGGTCGCCGCTGCGGCGGACGGCGGCGTCGTGGTCGTCGAACACGTGCACCTGGCGCCGGATCCGGTGCTGGCGCTGCTCTCGTCGATGCTCTCCGACCCGGCCGCGGCCCGCCTCGTGCTCACCGCGGACCCCCTGGACGACGTCCGCCCGACGGTGCGAGAACTGTTGGCGCGCTGCCCCGGTCAGGTCCGGGTGCCCGCGCTGCGGCAACGGATCCGGGAACTCGGCGACCTGGCCTCCGCGCTGGCCCGGGAACTCGACCGGCCGGACCTGCGCCTGGGCCCCAGTGCCCTGACGGCGCTGTCGGAACGCTCGTGGCCCGGCAACCTCGCCGAGCTGCGGGCGGTGCTGGCCGCCATCCCGGAGCGGGAGTCCCCGCTGCCGGTGCGGGTGGAGGATCTGCCGGTCGAGTACCGCGCGACGAGCCGGGTCTCGCGCCTGGGCGGGCGCGAGCGCGCCGAGCGGGAGGCCATCATCGAGGCGCTGCGCGAGAGCGGCGGCAACAAGGTGCACGCCGCGGCGCGGCTCGGCATCAGCCGCACCACCCTCTACAGCAGGATCCGCGCACTCGGCATCGCCGGCTGACCGTCGTATGCGCATGTGCGCACTGTCCAATCCTTGAACAGTTCCCGCGGGCCTGCCCGAAGCAGTATGACCCGTGTCACACTACTTCAGGAGGTTGGGCATGACAGCTGTTGCCGAGCACACCGTCGCTCCGCGGGTCCGGGAGTTTCTCTCCGGGACCAGGCAGCTCTACATCGGCGGCGAATGGGTCGACGCCGCCTCGGGCCGCGTCTTCGCGACCTACGATCCCGCGACCGGGGACAAGCTCACCGACGTCGCCCACGGCGCCGCCGAGGACGTCGACCGGGCCGTGCGGGCCGCCCGCAAGGCGTTCGACGAGGGCCCCTGGCCGACCATGAAGGCCGCCGAGCGCGAGCGCATGATCTGGCGGGTCGGTGATCTGCTCACCGAACGTGCCGAGGAGTTCGGCCAGCTCGAGGCCCTCGACAACGGCAAGTCCGCCGTGATCGCCGCGGCCGTGGACACGGCGTGGTCGGCGGACATCTTCCGCTACTACGCCGGGTGGGCCACCAAGATCGAGGGCAGCACGGTCAACGTCACGATGCCGTTCGTGCCCGGCGGTGAGTTCCACGCCTACACGCTGCGCGAGCCGGTGGGCGTGTGCGGGCTCATCGTGCCCTGGAACTTCCCGCTGCTGATGGCCGCGTTCAAGCTCGCGCCGGCCCTGGCCGCCGGCAACACGGTCATCCTCAAGCCCGCAGAGCAGACTCCGCTCACGGCGCTGCTGCTCGCCGAGATCTTCGAGGAGGCCGGCTTCCCGCCCGGCGTGGTGAACATCGTGCCCGGCTTCGGCGACGCCGGCGCCGCGCTCGCCGCCCACGACGACGTCGACAAGATCGCCTTCACCGGGTCCACCGAGGTGGGCAAGAAGGTCGTCGACGCCGCCAAGGGAAACCTGAAGAAGGTCTCTCTCGAACTCGGCGGCAAGAGCCCGAACATCGTCTTCGCCGACGCCGATTTCGACGCCGCCGTCGCCGGATCGCTCGATGCGTGGCTGTTCAACCACGGCCAGTGCTGCGTCGCCGGCACCCGGTTGTTCGTCGAGCGTCCCATCTTCGAGAAGTTCACCGAGGCCGTCGCGGAGGCGGCGAGCAAGGTGAAGATCGGCCCCGGCCTCGACCCGGCCACCCAGCTCGGCCCGCTGGTCTCCCAGGAGCAGCTGGACCGGGTCACCGGCTACCTGCGCCAGGGCCTGACCGACGGGGCACGCGCCCTCACCGGCGGAAAGCGCTGGGGCGACAAGGGCTTCTTCGTCGAACCGACCGTGCTGGTGGACGTGCAGCCCGACTTCAGCGTGGTGCGCGAGGAGATCTTCGGTCCCGTCGTCGCCGCCATGCCGTTCGACGCCGACGAGGGCATCACCGCCGCGGCCAACGACTCGATCTACGGGCTGGCCGCCGGCATCTGGACCCGGGACCTGTCGAAGGCGCACCGCACCGCGCGGCGGCTCAAGGCCGGTTCGGTGTGGATCAACCAGTACAACGGCTTCGACACCGCGATGCCGTTCGGCGGGTTCAAGCAGTCCGGGTGGGGACGCGAGCTCGGCGCGGGAGCGCTGGACCTCTACACCCAGACCAAGGCCGTGAACATCGCCCTCTGACCCCCGTCACCCGCCACCCTCAAGGAGAACAACGATGAAGACCAAAGCCGCAGTCCTGCTCGAGACCGGCAAGCCGTTCGAGATCATGGAACTCGACCTCGACGGCCCGGGCCCAGGCGAGGTGCTGATCAAGTACACCGCGGCGGGCCTGTGCCACTCGGACCTGCACCTGACCGACGGGGACCTGCCCCCGCGCTTCCCGATCGTCGGTGGCCACGAGGGTTCCGGCATCATCGAGGAGGTCGGCCCCGGCGTCACCAAGGTCAAGCCCGGTGACCACGTGGTGTGCAGCTTCATCCCGAACTGCGGCACCTGCCGGTACTGTTCGACGGGCCGGCAGAACCTGTGCGACATGGGCGCCACCATCCTCGAGGGCTGCATGCCGGACGGCTCGTTCCGGTTCCACTCCGGCGGCACCGACTTCGGCGCGATGTGCATGCTCGGCACGTTCGCCGAACGCGCCACCATCTCGCAGCACTCGGTGGTCAAGGTCGACGACTGGCTCCCGCTCGAGACCGCCGTGCTCGTCGGCTGCGGTGTGCCGTCCGGTTGGGGCACCGCGGTGTACGCCGGGGATGTCCGTGCCGGGGACATCGTCGTGATCTACGGCATCGGCGGCCTCGGTGTCAATGCCGTCCAGGGTGCCGTGCACGCGGGCGCCAAGTACGTCGTGGTCGTCGACCCGGTGGAGTTCAAGCGCGAGACCGCCCTGAAGTTCGGTGCCACGCACGCCTTCGCGAGTGCCGCCGAGGCGGCCGAGAAGGTCAACGAGCTGAGCTGGGGCCAGGGCGCCGACGCCGCCCTGATCCTCGTCGGCACCGTCGACGAGGAGGTCGTCTCGGCGGCCACCTCGATCGTGGGCAAGGGCGGCACCGTCGTCATCACCGGCCTGGCCAATCCCGAGAAGCTGACCGTGCACGTGTCCGGAACGGAACTGACCCTGTTCCAGAAGACCATCAAGGGCTCGCTGTTCGGTTCGGCGAACCCGCAGTACGACATCGTGCGGCTGCTGCGGCTCTACGATGCCGGCCAGCTGAAGCTCGACGAGCTGGTCACCCACCGCTACAGCCTGGAGGAGGTCAACCAGGGCTACCAGGACCTGCGGGACGGCAAGAACATCCGCGGCGTCATCGTCCACGACGCCTGATCGTGGGGTGCGCCTCGCCCGCCGGGCGGGGCGCACCTCCGGGACCGCGCAACTTTTTGCAGAAGATTCACCGGAATTCACCCGAAGTGCGCATATTCCGCGCACCCTGTGGCATACCGTCCCCACGGTTCGATGTTCCGAGAGAGGAGCCCGTGATGGGAGAAATCATCGGCACGATCATCTTCGGCGCGGTCATCGGTGTGCTCGCACGCCTGGTGATACCGGGGAAGCAGTCGATGGGATGGCTCATCACCATCGTCATCGGCATCATCGGTGCCCTGCTCGGCTACTGGATCTGGGGCATGATCAGCGACCAGGGCGACACCGAGGGTATCGACTGGATCCGCTGGATCATCAGTATCGCCGTGGCCGCGGTGCTGACGCTGGCCTACACCTCCATGACGAGGAGCAGGGTCCGGTAACAGCGGCGAAACGGGACCCCGTCCGGAGATCCGGACGGGGTCCCGTGTCTGTTCAGGTCCCGGAGGCCGCGGTGCCCGGCCGATCGGCACCGAGCGCGGCCAGGGTCATGCGCCGCAGGACCGCCCGGGTCGCCGCGGGAGAGGCCCGGTCGGCGCTGTGCGGCGTCGAGTTGATGAGCCCGAACGCCGCGTGGGCCATGGTCCGAGCGTCGGACTCCCCCAGGACGGGGTCGAGCCGGCGCAGCACGCCCACCCACAGCTCGACGTACCGCCGCTGGGTCTGGCGCACCTCCCGGCGGGCGTCCTCCGGGAGGGACTGCAGCTCCCGGTCCTGGACGCGGATCAGGTCCGGCTCCCCGAGCGCGAAGTCGAGGTGGAAGTCCACGAGCCGGTCGAGTGCGCGCCGGGGCTCGTCGGTGTGGTCGATCACGTCGGTACCGCCCGCCAGCAGGCGGCGGCTGATGTCGACCAGGAGTTCGACGAGCAGCGCGTCCTTGTTGGGGAAGTGCCGGTAGACGGCGGGACCGCTGATGCCCACCGCCGCGCCGAGATCCTCGAGGCGCACGCCGTTGAAGCCGCGCTCGGCGACGAGCCGTGCCGCGGCCTGCAGCAGTTGCCGCCGCCGGTCGGCCTTGGCCCGGCCGCGCGCGGTGAGCAGCTGCTCGTCGGTGTCCGGCTTCAGCTCGGTCATCGGCCGCACCCTTCCTTCCTGATGTGGTCTGGACAACTCAGTTAATCACAGCTAACCTTATTTTCAGTTATCGAGTATTAACTCAGGCGTTCACCCCCATGGCGAGGACGGTACTGTGACAACCCCCCCAACGACCGCTCCGCGGACCTACCGCGACCAGCACGTCCAGCTGGTCGCCGAGCTGCGCGACAAGCTCGCGACCGCCGCCCTCGGCGGCAGTGAGAAGGCGCGGGATCGGCACGTCGCCCGCGGCAAGCTGCTGCCCCGGGACCGCGTCGACGCCCTGCTCGACCCCGGCAGCGCGTTTCTCGAGATCGCGCCGCTGGCCGCGAACGGCATGTACGACGACGAGTGCCCGGGCGCGGGCATCATCGCCGGCATCGGCCGGGTGTCCGGCCGTGAGTGCGTGATCGTCGCCAACGACGCCACCGTCAAGGGCGGCACCTACTACCCGATCACGGTCAAGAAGCACCTGCGGGCGCAGGAGATCGCGCTGCAGAACCAGCTGCCCTGCCTCTACCTGGTCGACTCCGGCGGGGCGTTCCTGCCGCGGCAGGACGAGGTGTTCCCCGACCGCGAGCACTTCGGCCGCATCTTCTACAACCAGGCCACCATGAGCGCCAAGGGGATCCCGCAGATCGCCGCGGTGCTGGGCTCGTGCACCGCCGGCGGCGCCTACGTGCCCGCGATGAGCGACGAGGCCGTCATCGTCCGCAACCAGGGCACCATCTTCCTCGGCGGCCCGCCGCTGGTGAAGGCCGCCACCGGCGAGGTCGTCACCGCGGAGGAACTCGGCGGCGGCGACCTGCACTCGAAGGTCTCCGGTGTCACCGACCATCTCGCCGAGGACGACCGCGACGCGCTGAACAGGGTGCGCGACATCGTCGCCACGTTCGGGCCCCGCAACCCCCGGCCGTGGGACGTGGCGCCGACCTTCGCGCCCGCCGCGGATCCGGCCGAGCTGTACGACGTGGTGCCCACCGACCCGCGCACCCCCTACGACGTGCACGAGGTCATCGAGCGCATCGTCGACGGCGACCCCGCCGGGCCCGGCTCGAGCTTTTCCGAGTTCAAGGCCGAGTACGGCAAGACCCTGGTCACCGGCTTCGCCCGGATCCACGGCCACCCGGTCGGCATCGTCGCCAACAACGGCGTGCTGTTCGGTGAATCCGCCCAGAAGGGCGCCCATTTCATCGAGCTGTGCGACAAGCGCTCGATCCCGCTGCTGTTCCTGCAGAACATCTCCGGCTTCATGGTCGGCCGGGACTACGAGGCCGGCGGCATCGCCAAGCACGGCGCCAAGATGGTCACCGCCGTCGCGTGCGCGCGGGTGCCGAAGCTGACCGTCGTCGTCGGCGGCTCCTACGGCGCCGGCAACTACTCGATGTGCGGGCGGGCGTACGCGCCGCGCTTCCTGTGGATGTGGCCCAACGCCCGCATCTCGGTGATGGGCGGCGAGCAGGCCGCCTCCGTCCTGGCGACGGTGCGTTCGGAACAGCTCGACGCGTCCGGCACCCCGTGGACCGCCGAGCAGGAGGAGGCGTTCAAGGCGCCGATCCGCGCGCAGTACGAGCACCAGGGCAACCCCTACTACTCGACCGCGCGGCTGTGGGACGACGGCATCATCGATCCCGCCGACACGCGGGAAGTTCTCGGCCTGGCCCTGTCGGCGTGCGCGAACGCACCCCTCGAGCCGGTCTCCTACGGCGTCTTCCGGATGTGAGGCACATGAACATGTTCGATACCACCGGCCGAGCCGGGATGTTCCATACCGTACTGGTGGCCAACCGCGGGGAGATCGCGGTCCGGGTGATCCGGACCCTGCGCCGCATGGGCATCCGGTCCGTCGCCGTGTACAGCGACGCCGACGCCGGCGCCCGGCACGTGCGTGAGGCTGACACCGCGGTGCGCCTCGGCCCCGCCGCCGCGCGCGAGAGCTACCTCGACATCGCCAAGGTGATCGACGCGGCCCGGCGCACCGGTGCGCAGGCGATCCACCCCGGTTACGGCTTCCTGTCCGAGAACTCGGGCTTCGCGCAGGCCTGCGCCGACGCCGGGATCGTGTTCCTCGGCCCGCCCGCCAAGGCCATCGAGGTCATGGGCGACAAGATCACCGCCAAGAACGCCGTCGCCGCGTTCGACGTCCCGGTCGTGCCGGGCATCTCCCGGCCCGGCCTGACCGACGACGAGCTGATCGCCGCGGCCGGCGACATCGGGTACCCGGTGCTGATCAAGCCGTCCGCCGGCGGCGGCGGCAAGGGCATGCGCCTGGTCACCGAATCCGGTCAGCTCGCCGAGGCGCTCGCCTCCGCGCGGCGCGAGGCGGCCTCCGCGTTCGGTGACGACACCCTGTTCCTCGAACGGTTCGTGCAGCGCCCGCGGCACATCGAGGTGCAGATCCTCGCCGACACCCACGGCAACGTCGTCCATCTCGGCGAGCGTGAGTGCAGCCTGCAGCGCCGCCACCAGAAGGTGATCGAGGAGGCCCCGTCGCCGCTGCTCGACGAGGCCACTCGCGCCCGGATCGGGCAGGCCGCGTGCAACACCGCCCGCAGCGTCGACTACACCGGCGCCGGCACGGTGGAGTTCATCGTCTCCGCGGACGCGCCGGACGAGTTCTTCTTCATGGAGATGAACACCCGCCTGCAGGTCGAGCACCCCGTCACCGAACTGGTCACCGGACTGGACCTGGTGGAGTGGCAGGTGCGCGTCGCCGCCGGCGAGGCGCTCGGCTTCGAACAGGACGACATCACCCTGACCGGGCACGCGATCGAGGCCCGCGTCTACGCCGAGGACCCCGCCCGCGGATTCCTGCCTACCGGCGGCACCGTCGTCGGGCTCGACGAACCCGCCAACCAGGCCGGCACCGGGGTGGGCATCCGCGTCGACTCCGGGCTCGAGGTGGGCACGGTCGTCGGCAGCGACTACGACCCGATGCTGTCGAAGGTGATCGCGCACGGACCCGACCGCGCCGCCGCGCTGCGCCGGCTCGACCGGGCCTTGGCCGAGACCGCGGTCCTCGGGGTGGTCACCAACATCGACTTCGCCCGCTTCCTGCTCGCCGATCCCGACGTGCAGGCCGGCAACCTCGACACCGGGCTGCTCGATCGCCGCCTCGACGACTACACCGCCCCGGACACCCCCGACGCGGTGCTCGTCGCCGCGGCCGCGCACCGCTGGCTGCGCCGCTGGCCCGCGACGTCCACGACGTCGGCAGTGGACCCGTGGGACCGGCCCACCGGCTGGCGGGTCGGAGGACCCGCGCCGACCACCGTGCGGCTGCAGACCCCCACCCGCACCGATCACGTGCACCTCACCGGCACCCCGGAGGCCGCCACCGCCCGGATCGAGGACGGCCCCGAGCGGGCACTCACCGCCCGGCTCGACGCCGGCCGCCTCGCCGTCACCCTCGACGGGGTGCGCTCGGAGTTCCTCGTCGCCGAGGGCGACGGGCAGCTGTGGCTCGCCGGTGACGGCGGCACCTGGCCGGTGCGCGAGGCCCGCGAACCGAACATCCGCGACGCCGACGCCCACGCCGGCGAGGCCGAGCTGACCAGCCCGATGCCCGGCACCGTCATCGCCGTCCCCGTCGAGAACGGTGCCACCGTCACCGCCGGCAGCACCGTCGTCGTCGTCGAGGCGATGAAGATGGAACACGCCCTGACCACGCCCGTCGACGGCACCGTCGAACTCCTCGTCGCCCCCGGCGACCAGGTCAAGGTCGACCAGCTCCTCGCCCGCGTCGTCCCCGGCAGCGGAGTTCCCACCCACTCCGTTCCCGCCCCCACCGACACCACCGACAGCTAGGACACCCCGATGACCGACTACCTCTCCACCGGACAGCTTCCCGAGGACTACCGGGACCTGAAGAACACCGTCGCCGACTTCGCGCAGACCGTCGTCGCACCCGTCGCCGCCGAGCACGACGCCAACCACACGTTCCCGTACGAGGTCGTCGCGGGCATGGCCGACCTCGGCCTGTTCGGGCTGCCGTTCCCCGAGGAGTACGGCGGGCAGGGCGGAGACTACTTCGCGCTGTGCCTCGCGCTCGAGGAACTCGGCAAGGTCGACCAGTCCGTGGCCATCACCCTCGAGGCCGGCGTCTCGCTCGGCGCGATGCCGATCTACCGCTTCGGCACCGAGGAGCAGAAGCAGAAGTGGCTGCCGCAGCTCGCCGCGGGACGGGCGCTGGGCGCGTTCGGCCTGACCGAGCCCGGCGCCGGCAGCGACGCCGGCGGCACCAAGACCACCGCCAAGCTCGACGGTGACCAGTGGATCATCAACGGCAGCAAGCAGTTCATCACCAACTCCGGCACCGACATCACCGAGATCGTGACCGTCACCGCCGTCACCGGCGAACGCGACGGCAAGAAGGAGATCTCCACGATCGTCGTGCCCACCGACACGCCCGGCTTCGTCGCCGAGCCCGCCTACAACAAGGTCGGCTGGAACGCCTCGGACACCCACCCGCTGAGCTTCACCGACGTGCGGGTGCCGGCGGAGAACCTGCTCGGCGAGCGCGGCCGCGGCTACGCGAACTTCCTGCGCATCCTCGACGAGGGCCGCATCGCGATCGCCGCCCTGTCCACCGGCGCGGCGCAGGGCTGCGTCGACGAGTCCGTCAAGTACGCGAAGGAGCGCGAGGCGTTCGGCCGTCCCATCGGCCGGAACCAGGCGATCGCCTTCAAGATCGCCCGGATGGAGGCACGGGCCCATGCCGCCCGCGCCGCCTACTACGACGCCGCGGCCCTCATGCTGGCGGGCAAGCCGTTCAAGAAGCAGGCTGCCATCGCCAAGCTGGTCGCGTCGGAAGCGGCGATGGACAACGCGCGCGACGCGACGCAGATCCACGGCGGCTACGGCTTCATGAACGAGTACGCGGTGGCCCGGCACTACCGGGACAGCAAGATCCTCGAGATCGGCGAGGGCACCACCGAGGTCCAGCTCATGCTCGTGGCGCGGGAGCTCGGCCTGTGAGCGCTCAGCGACGCGTCACCCAGCGGGGACTGTGGTTCGAGGAGTTCGAGGTCGGCACGGTCTACGAGCACCGCCCCGGGCGCACCGTCACCGAGGCCGACAACGTCGCGTTCACCACGATGACGATGAACACGCAGGCGCTGCACCTCGACGCCGCCTACAGTGAGGGCACCGAATTCGGTGAGCGCCTGGTGAATTCGATGTTCACCCTGTCCACCCTCGTCGGATTGTCGGTGGCGCAGCTGACCCAGGGCACGATCGTCGCCAACCTCGGCTTCTCGGAGATCAAGTTCCCCGCGCCGGTCCGCCACGGCGACACCCTGTACGCCGAGACCCTGGTCACCGACAAGCGCGAGTCCAAGTCCCGTCCGGGGCAGGGGATCGTCACGCTCGAGCACACGGCCCGCAACCAGCACGGCGACGTCGTCGCGGTCGCGGTGCGCCAGACACTCGTGCAATGCCGGCCCGCCGACGACACGCAGAAGGGATAGGGGACAAGCATGGGTTCCGTCGACTCCGTGGGTGGTCCGGCGTGGTTGTTCTGTCCGGCCGATCGTCCGGAGCGGTTCGGTAAGGCGGCCGCGACGGCGGATGTGGTGATCCTCGATCTCGAGGACGGGGTGGCGCCGGGGGACAAGGACTACGCGCGCCGGTGCCTGCAGGACACCCTGCTCGATCCGGCCCGGACGGTGGTGCGGCTCAACCCGGCCGGCACGGCCGACCACCTCGCCGATCTCGAGTCCCTCGCGAAGACCCCCTATTCCCGCGTGATGCTGGCCAAGTGCGAGTCGGCGCAGCAGGTGACGTCGCTGGCGCCGCGGGAGGTGATCGCGCTGATCGAGTCCCCGCTGGGGGCGTTGAAGGTCGACGAGATCGCCCTGGCGGCGGGCACGGTCGGTCTGATGTGGGGTGCGGAGGATCTCGTGGTCGGCCTGGGTGGGCAGTCGTCCCGCCGGGGCGACGGGACGTATCGGGACGTGGCGCGGCACGTGCGGTCGCAGGCGTTGCTGGCGGCGAAGGCGTACGGGCGGTTCGCCCTGGACTCGGTGTATCTGAACATCAGGGATCACGACGGGTTGCGGGCGGAGGCGCTGGACGCGGTGGCGGTCGGGTTCGATGCGAAGGTGGCGATCCACCCCGGTCAGGTGGCGGTGATCCGGTCCGCGTACGCGCCGAGCGCGGAGGATGTGGCGTGGGCGCGGCGGGTGCTGGCGGCGGTGCCGGAGGAGCGGGGGGTGTTCCAGTTCGAGGGCCGGATGGTCGACGCGCCGGTGCTGCGGCACGCGGAGCAGATCCTGCACCGCTCGGTGCAGTCGGAGGCAGCGGCCGGGCAGTCGGAGGCAGCGGCCGGGCAGTCGGAGGCAGCGGCCGGCGCCTGACGGATCCGCGCTCTTGCCGGTCGTCCGCGCGGAATTCCCGCGCGGACGACCACCCGTCCCGCGCTCGGGTCACGATTGTGCTGACAGTGCGGTGCCCGGGCCGCATCATCGAAGAGATCACCCGATCGAGGAGGTCTCTATGTACAGCGTCGGCGGCCCGGCGTGGTTGTTCTGTCCGGCCGATCGTCCGGAGCGGTTCGGTAAGGCGGCCGCGACGGCGGATGTGGTGATCCTCGATCTCGAGGACGGGGTGGCGCCGGGGGACAAGGACTACGCGCGCCGGTGCCTGCAGGACACCCTGCTCGATCCGGCCCGGACGGTGGTGCGGGTCAACCCCGTCGGCACCGACGAGCACGAGGCGGACCTGAAGGCGCTGGCGGCCACCGACTACATGCGGGTGATGCCGGCCAAGTGCGAGTCGGCGCAGCAGGTGACGTCGCTGGCGCCGCGGGAGGTGATCGCGCTGATCGAGTCCCCGCTGGGGGCGTTGAAGGTCGACGAGATCGCCCTGGCGGCGGGCACGGTCGGTCTGATGTGGGGTGCGGAGGATCTCGTGGTCGGCCTGGGTGGGCAGTCGTCCCGCCGGGGCGACGGGACGTATCGGGACGTGGCGCGGCACGTGCGGTCGCAGGCGTTGCTGGCGGCGAAGGCGTACGGGCGGTTCGCCCTGGACTCGGTGTATCTGAACATCAGGGATCACGACGGGTTGCGGGCGGAGGCGCTGGACGCGGTGGCGGTCGGGTTCGATGCGAAGGTGGCGATCCACCCCGGTCAGGTGGCGGTGATCCGGTCCGCGTACGCGCCGAGCGCGGAGGATGTGGCGTGGGCGCGGCGGGTGCTGGCGGCGGTGCCGGAGGAGCGGGGGGTGTTCCAGTTCGAGGGCCGGATGGTCGACGCGCCGGTGCTGCGGCACGCGGAGCAGATCCTGCACCGCTCCGTCGAGGCCCGCTCGGGCGATCACCGAGGGGGTGCGACGGCATGACCGACACCCCGGTGCCGCCGCAGTGGACCCCCACCGAACAGGACGTCGCCGACGCCCGCATCACCGCCTTCACCCGGTGGGTCGAGCAGCGCCACGGCCTCTCTCTTCCCGACTACCACGCTCTGTGGCGGTGGTCCGTCGACGACCTCGGGCGGTTCTGGCAGGACGTGTGGGACTGGTTCGACGTGCGGTCGCGCACCGATCCGGGACCGGCGCTGGCCGACGCCTCGATGCCCGGGGCGGTCTGGTTCCCCGGGGCGCGACTGAACTACGTGGAGCAGGCCCTGCGGCACGCGCGCGACGACCGCCCGGCGATCGTGTACGTCGGCGAGGACGGGGAACGCACCGAGCTGGGCTGGGCCGAACTGCGCAGGCAGGCGGCCGCGCTGGCCGCCACGCTGCGCGAGCACGGCATCGGCGTCGGTGACCGCGTCGTCGGCTACCTGCCGAACATCCCGGAGGCCGTGGTCGCGCTGCTCGCCACCGCGAGCATCGGCGCCGTGTGGGCGGCCTGCGGCCAGGACTACTCGGCCCCCGCAGCCCTGGACCGGCTCGGGCAACTCGACCCCGCTGCCCTGATCACCGCCGACGGCTACCGGTTCGCCGGCCGCACCCACCCCCGCGCCGAGGCGGTCGGCCGGCTGCGGGAGGGGTTGCCGTCGCTGGCGCTGACCGTCGTGGTGCCCCGGCTCGGTGGTCCGCGGCAGGACCTCGAAGGCGCGCTCACCTGGGAGGCGGCGACCGTCGGGGCCCAACCCCTCGACCCCGAGCCGGTGCCGTTCGACCATCCGTTGTGGGTCGTGTTCTCCTCCGGGACCACCGGCCTGCCGAAGGGCATCGTGCACGGGCACGGCGGGGTGGTGCTCGAGCATCTCAAGGCGGTCTCGCTGCACACCGACCTCGGGCCCGACGACACCTTCCTCTGGTACACCAGCCCGAGCTGGATGATGTGGAACTTCCAGGCGGCCGGGCTGCTCGTCGGGGCCACGATCGTCTGCTACGACGGCAGCCCGTCACACTCGCGGGTCGACCGGCTGTGGCGGATCGCCGCGGAGGAACGGGTCACCGTCCTCGGCACGAGTCCCGGCTACGTGCTCGCCTGCATCAAGGCGGGCGTCGTACCCCGGCGGGACCACGACCTGTCCGCGTTGCGGGCCGTCGGGGTCACCGGGTCCACGCTGCCCGCGTCCTCGTCGCGGTGGCTGGCGGAGAACGTCGGCGAACACGTCCCGGTGATGTCCATCACCGGCGGCACCGACGTGGTGTCGGCCTTCGTCGGCGCGGTGCGCACCGTCCCGGTGTGGCCGGGCGAGCTGTCGGTGCCGTACCTCGGCGTCGCACTCGACGCGTACGACGAACACGGCCGCCCGGTCCGCGGCGACGTGGGGGAGCTCGTGGTGACCGCACCCATGCCGTCGATGCCGGTCCGTTTCTGGAACGACCCGGACGGGCACCGCTACCGCGAGGCGTACTTCTCCGTCTATCCCGGGGTGTGGCGGCACGGCGACTGGATCACGATCACCGGGCGCGGGACCGTGGAGATGCACGGGCGCTCCGACTCGACGCTCAACCGGCACGGCGTCCGGATGGGCAGCGCCGACATCTATCAGGCCGTCGAGAAACTCCCGGAGGTCGTCGAGGCGCTCGTGATCGGCGCCGAGCAGCCGGACGGCGGCTACTGGATGCCGCTGTTCGTGGTGCTCGCCGACGGGGTCGAGCTCGACGACGAGCTGCGGGAGAAGATCCGCGCGGTCATCCGGGAGCAGGCCTCGCCGCGGCACGTCCCCGACGACATCGTCGCCGCCCCCGGTGTGCCGCACACCCGCACCGGCAAGAAGCTCGAGGTGCCGATCAAGCGGCTCTTCCAGGGCGCCGACGCGGCGCGCACGGTGGATCGCAGCGCGGTCGACGCGCCGGAGCTGCTCGACTGGTACGCGGGGCAGCGGAAGGAGCCGCGGTGACCCGCGTCACCGGACGGCGCATCCGGTGGGGTGAGCCTGATTGGACATCCGTCCTGCTCGGGTGATCCGATGGCCGCATGGACGTCGCGATCAAGATCTTCCTCATCCTGCACTTCATCGGCCTCGCCGGGATCATCGGCTCCTGGCTCGCCGTGATCAAGGAACCGCGCGTGGTGGCCGGCATGCTGCACGGCGCGATCCTGCAGGTGGTGACCGGTCTCGCACTGGTCGGGCTCAACGAGGCGAACGACGCCGACCTGAACCACATGAAGATCGGTATCAAGCTCGTCGTCGCCGTCGTCATCCTCGTCCTCGCGATCGTCGGCATGAAGAAGGAACGGCAGAACCCGGGCTCGACCGCCGCCCTCGCACACGCGGCCGGTGCTCTCGGTGTCCTCAACGTCGTCATCGCCGTGCTGTGGTGACGGCTCCGACACCCCCGGCAGCGAAGATGAAGCCGACCTTACCGACCCTGTAGATTGGTCCGGTGCGCAAGTCACGCGGCCGGAAGGCGACCGGCGAGTAACCTGCTCGGGCAGCTCCGCGCCGACAGGCGGGGGGATCGTTGTCCCGGCGGGTCTCGCGGCGTTCGCGCCGTTGTCCGCCGTGTAACGCTCCTCCCCTGAACTGCAGATATACCTGAGCACGGTGCTCGCCCGGGCCACCGGGCGCGACGGTCGGGCCTGCGTCCGACGGTGAGAGAGAGGTTGGGGTTTGGACTCGCTGGGTGTCGGCGGATCGGGTGCGACGAACACGAACGCGGCGAACGTGCCGGACGGTGCCTTCCCCCTCTCCCCGGCGCAGCTCGGGATGTGGTTCGCGCAACACGTCGATCCTTCCGTGCCCGCGAACATCGCCCAGTACGTCGAGCTCGTCGGCGACCTCGATGTCGACCTGCTCCGGGAGTCCAGCGCCCGCGCCGCCCTCGAGATGGGGTCCGGCTTCCTGCGCTTCCTCGAGGTCGACGCGCAGCCCTACCAGCTGGTCGATCCCAGCCTCGAGGCGCCGCTCGGGTTCGTCGACCTGCGGGCGGCGGAGAACCCTCGCGAGGCCGCGCTCGAATGGATGCGCGCCGACCGCAGCGCGCCGGTCGACGTGCTCAAGGACCGGCTCATCGTGGCCACCGTCCTGCAGATCGGCGAGCGCCGCTACTTCTGGTACAACCGCGTCCACCACCTCGCCCTGGACGGTTTCGGTGCCGCCACCTTCATGACGCGCATCGCGGAGCTCTACACCGCCGCCGTCGAAGGCGCCGAGCCCAGCCCCAACAAGGCCTCGGACGTGCGCACCGTGTACGAGGCCGAGATCGCGTACCGGAACTCACCCCGGTTCCACACCGACCGCGAGTACTGGTCGACGGTCATCGAGGGCATCGAGGAACCCACCAGCCTGGCCGGCCGCACCGCCCCGCCGGCCCCCGTCAGCCGGATCGACAGCGCCGCCCTCGGCGACCGCGTCGAGCGGCTCGTCGACAGCTTCACCGAACGCGAGAACACCAGCCTCGCGACCGCGGTCATCGCCGCCTTCGCCGCCTACATGGCCCAGATGACCGGCCGCACCGACGTCGTGCTCAGCCTGCCCGTCGCCGCGCGGACCACCGCGGTGCTGCGCCGGTCCGGCAGCATGGTCTCCAACGTGGTGCCGTTGCGGCTCGACGTGGACTCCGGCACCACCGTGCGGCAGCTCGTGGAGGCGGCCACCGCCGCGGTCTCCGGTGCGCTGCGGCACCAGCGGTACCGCCACGAGGACATCGTCCGCGACGCCGGCAACGCGGCCGGCGGCCGTTCGACGTTCTTCGGGCCGTGGATCAACATCATGCTGTTCGACAACGAGGTCCGCCTCGGCGACATGGTGGGACGGATCAACATCCTGTCCACCGGTCTCATCGAGGACCTCGGCGTCAACGTCTACAAGAGCGGCGGCACGCACACCCACATCGACTTCGAGTCCAACCCCAACCTCTACGGCGCGCAGGAGTCCCGTGCGCACCACTCCCGGTTCGTGGAGTTCTTCGACCGGTTCGTCGCCTCCGATCCCGACCGGCGCGTCTGGGACCTGCCCCTCGGAACGGGCACCGAGACCGCCCAGGTGCTCACCGAGTGGAACCGCACCGAGCACCCCCTCGACCACCGCACGCTGCTGGAGGCGTTCGAGGAGCAGGTGGCGCGCACACCGGACGCCCCGGCCCTCGTGTACGAGGGCGAGAGCCTGACGTACGCCGAGTTCGACGCCCGCGCGAACGCGCTCGCGCGGCTGCTCGTCGCCCGCGGCGTGGGACCCGAGTCCCTGGTCGGGCTGTCGGTGCGGCGCTCCCTGGAACTGCTCGTCGGCATGTACGCGATCGTCAAGGCCGGCGGCGCCTGGGTGCCGATCGACCCGGACCATCCCGCGGACCGGACCGCCTACATCCTCGAGACGGCCCGGCCCGTCTGCGTGGTCACGACCGCGCGCGACGAGGTGGACCTGCCTGCCGGCCTCGACGTGGTCGAGATCGACCGCCTCGACCTCACCGGCCTGGACACGCGCCCGCTCGCCGACGCCGACCGGCTCGCGCCGGTGCGCCTCGACACCACCGCCTACGTCATCTTCACCTCCGGCTCCACGGGGCGGCCCAAGGGCGTCGCCGTCACCCACCGGGCGATCGACAACCAGATCCGATGGATGAACGACCAGTACGCGCTGTCGGCGTCCGACGTGTACCTGCAGAAGACCGCGACGACGTTCGACGTGTCGCTGTGGGGCTTCTTCATGCCGCTGCGCGTCGGTGCGACCCTGGTCGTCGCCACCCCGGACGGCCACCGCGACCCGATGTACGTGGCCGACAAGATCGCCGAGCACGGCGTCACCGTCACCGACTTCGTCCCGTCGATGCTCACCGTGTTCGTCGCCAATGCCCGCCCCGGCTCGTGCGACACGCTGCGGCACGTGTTCGTGATCGGCGAGGCCCTGCCGGCGGAGACGGCCGCGGCGTTCGCCCAGTTGTGCAACGCGCAGCTGCACAACCTCTACGGACCCACCGAGGCCGCGGTCTCGATCACCTACCACCGCGCCGGACCCGAGGACGTGACCACCGTCCCGATCGGCGTGCCGCAGTGGAACAGCCGCGCCTACGTCCTCGACCACCGGCTGCGCCCTGTGCCGCCCGGCCGGCCCGGCGAGCTGTATCTCGCCGGTGTCCAGCTCGCGCGCGGTTACCTGAGCCGCCCCGACCTCACCGCCGACCGGTTCCTCGCCGATCCGTTCGGTGCGCCCGGCGACCGGATGTACCGCACCGGCGACCTCGTGCTGTGGCGCCTCGGCGCGGACGGTGGCGGATACCTCGACTACATCGGCCGCACCGACTTCCAGGTCAAGTTCCGCGGCCAGCGGATCGAGCTGGGCGAGATCGAGACGGTCCTGCTCGCCGCCCCGGAGGTGTCGCAGGCCGTCGTGCTCGTGGTGCCCACGGCGACGGGCGACCAGCTCGTCGGCTACCTCGTCGCCGCCCCCGGGCACGCGATCGACACCGAGGCGCTGACCGAGGCGCTCGGGCGGGCGCTCCCGTCGTACATGGTGCCGGCCTCGCTGATGGTGCTCGAGGCGTTCCCGCTCAACACCAGCGGCAAGCTCGACCGCAAGGCCCTGCCCGAGCCGGTGTTCAACAGCGCCCGCATGTTCCGGGCGCCGCGCACCGCCGCCGAACGGATCGTGGCCGAGACGTTCTCCGAGGTGCTCGGGGTCGCCGAGGTGGGCCTCGACGACGACTTCTTCGAACTCGGTGGCAACTCGCTCGTCGCCACTCAGCTGGTGTCCCGGATCGGCTCCGCACTCGACACCCAGGTGCCGGTGCGGGTGCTGTTCGAGTCGTCCACCGTCGTGGGTCTCGCCGCCCGGGTGGCGCGCCAGTCCGGGTCCGGGGCCCGCCGGCCGCTCGTGGCGGGCTCGCGGCCGGACGTGCTGCCGCTCTCGACGGCGCAGCAGCGGATCTGGTTCCTCAACCGGTTCGACGTCGGCACCGCCGCCTACAACCTGCCCTTCACGGTGCGGCTGACCGGTCCGCTCGATCCCGCTGCCCTCGACGCCGCCTTCGGCGACGTCGTCGCCCGGCACGAGACGCTGCGCACCGTCTACCCGGCGGTCGACGGCGAACCGCAGCAGGTGATCCTGCCGGTCGAACACGTCGACAGCCGTGTGCCCGTCCTCGACGTCGCCGCGTCCGATCTGCTCGCCCGGGTCGTGGCGCTGGCCGAGCGCGGATTCGACGTCACCGTCGACCTGCCGTTCCGGATCGCGCTGTATCGCCTGGCGGACGACGAGTTCGTCCTGGCGATGGTGCTGCACCACATCGCCGCGGACGGATCGTCCTTCGAGCCGCTCGTGCGCGACATCGTGGCCGCGTACGCGGCGCGGGCCGCCGGCTCCGAACCGGCCTGGTCCCCGCTGCCGGTGCAGTACGCCGACTACGCGCTGTGGCAGCGCGATGTGCTCGGTCTCGAATCCGACCCGGACTCGATCTCTGCGCAGCAGATCGCCTACTGGACCCGCGAACTCGAGGGCATCCCGGATCAGCTCGACCTGCCCGCGGACCGGCCCCGCCCGGCGGTCGCCTCCTACCGGGGCGGCAAGCGCCGCTTCGGGATCTCGCCCGAGACCCACCGGGGGCTGGCCGAGGTGGCCCGCTCGCATCAGGCGTCGCTGTTCATGGTGATGCACTCCGCCTACGCCGTGCTCCTGTCGAGGCTGAGCGGATCCGACGACATCACCGTCGGCAGCGTCGTCGCCGGCCGCGGCGATCGTCTCCTCGACGACCTGATCGGCATGTTCGTCAACACGCTGGTGCTGCGCACCCGGGTCGATCCGGGGGCGCGCTTCGAGGAACTCCTCGACCGGGTCCGCGACTCCGACCTGAGCGCCTTCTCCAACGCGGACGTCCCGTTCGAGCGGCTCGTGGAGGTCCTCAAGCCGCCCCGTTCCACGGCCCGTCACCCGCTGTTCCAGGCCGCGCTCGCCGTGGAATCTCCGGGCACGCGCGACATCTCGTTCTCCGGCGTGCGCGCCACCGCGGCCGAGCTGGACGTACCGATCGCGAAGTTCGACCTGCAGCTGTGGCTCGTCGAGCGCACCGACGACGCGGGCCGCCCGGCCGGTGTCGACGCCGTGTTCGAGTACGCGACCGACCTGTTCGACGCCGACACCGTCGACGTCTTCGGGCAGCGTTTCGTGCGGATCCTCGAGGCGATCGTCGCCGACGCTGCCACGCCCGTCGGTGACATCGACATCCTTGCGCCCGAGGAGTCGGCGCGGCTCGCCTCGGTCCGTGGTCCCGGGCTCCACCGCAGCGAGCGGCCGCTCGTCGAGTTGCTCACGGCCGGTGCGGATCTCGCTCCCGACACGGTCGCCGTCCGGTGCGGCGACTCCGCTCTCACCTACCGCGAGCTCGACGAGTGGTCCAATCGTCTCGCGCGCGTCCTCATCGACAGTGGCGTCGGTCCCGAAACAATTGTGGCACTGGCATTCCCGCGTTCGGCGGAGATGGTGCACTGCGTGTGGGCCGTAGCCAAGACCGGCGCCGCGTACGTGCCGATCGATCCCGCGCACCCGATCGAGCGCATCCGGCACATCGTCGGGGACTCCGGCGCCGTGCTCGGCCTGACCACCGCCGGGCACCGGCCGGGGCTGCCCGCGGACTTCGACTGGAACGCCCTGGACGACGCCGAGACCGTCGCGGCGATCGCGCGGGCGTCCGCCGCGCCCGTCCGCGACGCGGACCGGCTCGCCTCGCTGCGCCTGGACCACGTCGCGTACATGATCTACACCTCGGGCTCGACGGGCCTGCCGAAGGGCGTCGCCGTGACCCACCACGGGCTCGCCGCGCTGGTCCAGGAGAGCGTCGAACTCTACGGCGTCACCGACCGGTCCCGGGTGCTGCACGTGTGCGCGCCCAGCTTCGACCCGTCGGTGCTCGAGTGGCTGATGGCCGGCGCCTCCGGCGCCGAGCTCGTGGTGACCCCCGCGAACGTGCTGGGCGGCACCGAACTGCACGACCTGATCAAGGCGCACGGGGTGACCCACGCCGTCATCACTCCCGCCGTGCTCGGTTCGGTCGACCCCCGCGACCTCGACACGTTGCGCGTCCTCAACGTCGGCGGCGACGTCTCCACCGGCGACCTGGTCGCCCGCTGGTCTCCGGGCCGCCGCTACTTCAATGCGTACGGCCCCACCGAGACCACGATCGTCACCACCCGTGGCGAACTGCGCCCCGGGGAGCCCATCACCATCGGCACGCCCGTCGCCGGCGTCGGTGCCCTGGTGCTCGACCCGCGTCTGCACCCCGTCCCGGTCGGCGTGTCCGGCGAGCTGTACCTGACCGGGGACGCCCTCGCCCGTGGCTACCACCGGCGACCGGCGCTGACGGCGGACCGCTTCGTCGCCTCCCCGTTCGGCGCGCCGGGCGAGCGCATGTACCGCACCGGGGACGTCGTGCGGTGGGACGACGAGGGCCGGCTGGTGTACGCCGGACGGACCGACTTCCAGGTCAAGGTCCGCGGTTACCGCATCGAGCTCGGTGAGATCGACGCCGCCTTCCTGTCCCACCCCGCCGTCGACTTCGCCACCACGATCGGGCACGAGACGCCCTCGGGCCAGACCACTCTCGTCACCTATGTCCACGGCGAGGCCGGCCTCGACAGCGACGAACTCACCGAGTACGTCGCCGGATTCCTGCCGTCCTACATGGTCCCCTCGGTGTGCGTCGTCCTCGACATCGTCCCCCTCACCCCGAACGGGAAGGTGGACCGCAAGGCACTGCCCGAGCCGGTGTTCGAGGCGCGGACCTTCCGCGCCCCCACCACGCCGATCGAGGAGATCGTCGCGGGCACGTTCGAGGACGTCCTCGGTATCGACCGCGTCGGACTGGACGACGACTTCTTCGAACTCGGCGGCAACTCGCTCGTCGCGACACAACTCGTGTCCCGGCTCGGCGCGGCCCTCGACACCCAGGTGCCCGTGCGCCTGCTGTTCGAGGCGTCGACCGTCGTCGCGCTGGCCGCGCGGGTCGAACACCGGGCCGGCGCCGGTCGTCGCATCCCGCTCGTGGCCCGGCCGCGCCCCGACCGGATCCCACTGTCCCTGGCCCAGCAGCGCATGTGGTTCCTCAACCGATTCGAGCCCGAGTCGGCCACCTACAACCTGCCCTTCGCCCTGCGGCTGTCCGGTGAGCTCGACATCACCGCGCTGCAGGTCGCGATCATGGACGTCATCGACCGGCACGAGTCGCTTCGCACCGTCTACCCGGAAGGGCCGGACGGGCCGATGCAGGTCGTCACGGACGCCGCCACTGCGGTGCCCAACCTGACGCCCACGTTGATCACGGAAGAGGATCTGCAGCAGGAGATCTCGGCGCTGGCATCCACCGGGTTCGACGTGACCCGCGAAGTGCCCATCCGGGCCCACCTGTTCGAGATCGGCCCGACCGAGCACGTGCTCGCGATCGTCATGCACCACATCTCCGCCGACGGCTGGTCGATGGGACCGGTCGCGCGCGACGTCATGGCCGCCTACGCCGCGCGCATCGAGTGGGAGCGCCCCGCGTGGCCGCCGCTGCCGGTGCAGTACGCGGACTACACGCTGTGGCAGCACGAACTGCTCGGCTCCGAGGGCGACCCGGAGTCGTTGATCGCCGATCAGCTCGCGTACTGGCGCAACACCCTCGCCGGGCTGCCCGACCAGCTCGACCTGCCGTCGGACCGGCCCCGGCCGGCACGGCAGTCGTTCCGCGGCGGGACCGAACGATTCGTCGTGTCCTCCGAGATCCACTCCGCGCTCGACGAGGTCGCGCGCCGGCAGGGCACCACCCTGTTCATGGTGGTGCACGCGGCGCTGTCGGTGCTGCTGGCGCGGTTGTCGGGCACCGACGACATCGCCATCGGCACCCCGGTGGCCGGCCGCGGCGAGCAGGAACTCGACAACGTGGTCGGCATGTTCGTCAACACCCTGGTGCTGCGCACCCAGGTGGACCCGAACCGGCCGTTCACCGAGCAGCTCGCCCGGGCCCGCGAGGCGGCGCTCGGGGCGTTCGCGCACGCGGACGTGCCGTTCGAGCGGCTGGTGGAGGTGCTCAATCCCGCCCGGTCGACGGCGCGGCATCCGCTGTTCCAGGTCATGCTGGCCTTCCAGAATCTCGGATCGACCCACGTGGAGCTGCCCCGTCTCGTCCTGGAGACGCAGGCCATCGATACCTCGGTGGCGAAGTTCGACCTGCAGCTGACGCTGTCCGAGTCCTCGGACGACGGCCGCGCCGACGGGCTCGTCGCCGAGATCACCTATGCGACGGATTTGTTCGATGCGTCGACGGTGGCGGGGTTCGCGGCGCGGTTCGTGCGGGTGCTCGAGGAGGTGGTGGCGGATCCGTCGGTGGCGGTGGGCGACCTGGAGATCCTCGAGCCGGTGGAGCGGTCGCGGGTGCTCGAGGTGTGGAACGACACGGCACTTCCGGTGCCGTCGGTGACGTTGGTGGGGTTGTTCGAGGAGCGGGTGCGCCGGTCGCCGGAGGCGGTGGCGGTGGTGTTCGGGGACGAGTCGTTGACGTACGGCGAGTTCGCCGGGCGGGTGCGCCGGTTGGCGCGGCATCTGGTGTCGGTGGGGGTGGGGCCGGAGTCGCTGGTGGGGTTGGCGATGCGCCGGTCGGTGGATCTGCTGGTGGGGATGTACGCGATCGTGGAGGCCGGGGGCGGGTATGTGCCGGTGGATCCGGATCAGCCGGCGGAGCGCAACGGCTACATCCTCGAGGTGGCGGAACCGGTGGTGGTGCTGACCACGACGCGGGACGGGTTCGAGGCGCCGGCGGAGTCGTCGGTGCGTGTGCTGGCGGTCGACGCGGTGGACGTCGCGGCGCTGTCGGATGCGCCGTTGACCGATGCGGACCGGACGGCGCCGTTGCGGCCGTCGAACACGGCGTATGTGATCTTCACGTCGGGGTCGACGGGCCGGCCCAAGGGCGTGGGCGTCTCGCATGCGGCGATCGTCAATCGTCTGGTGTGGATGCAGGGGCGGTACGGGCTGACCGCCGAGGATGTGGTGTTGCAGAAGACGCCGTTCACGTTCGATGTGTCGGTGTGGGAGTTCTTCTGGCCGTTGCAGGTCGGGGCGCGGCTGGTGGTGGCGGCGCCGGACGGCCATCGTGACCCGGGGTATCTCGCTGCGGTCATGCGCGCACGGTCGGTGACGGTCGCGCACTTCGTGCCGTCGATGCTGGCGGTGTTCGTCGCGGAGTCCGCGGTCGGCGGGATCTCGTCGTTGCGGTACGTCTTCGCGTCGGGTGAGGCCCTCGCCGCCGCCGTCGCCGCCCGGGTGCGGTCGGTGCTGCCGGGTGTGAGCGTGCACAACCTGTACGGGCCGACCGAGGCCGCGGTGGACGTGACGTTCCACGAGGTGACCGACGCGGACGTGGTGTCGGTGCCGATCGGTGCGCCGGTGTGGAACACGCGGGTGTTTGTGCTCGACGCCCGGCTGCGCCCGGTCCCGGTGGGGGTGGCCGGGGAGCTGTACCTGGCGGGGGTGCAGCTGGCCCGCGGCTACGTCGGTCGGGCGGACCTGACGGCCGACCGGTTCGTCGCGTCGCCGTTCGGCGCGCCCGGGGAGCGGTTGTACCGCACGGGCGACCTGGTGACGTGGACCGAGGGCGGGGAACTCGAGTACATCGGGCGCACGGACTTCCAGGTCAAGCTGCGCGGCCTGCGCATCGAGCTGGGCGAGATCGAGGCGGCGCTGCTGCACGTGCCGGCGGTGGAGCAGGCAGTGGTACTGGTCCGGTCGGATCAGCTGGTGGGGTACGTCGTGCCGGCCGCCGGTGCCGTGTTCGACGAGGGCGCGGCCCGGTCGGCGGTGGGGCAGATGCTCCCGTCGTACATGGTGCCGTCGGCGTTCGTGGAACTGGACGCGCTGCCGCTGAACGCGTCGGGCAAGCTGGACCGTAAGGCGTTGCCGGAGCCGGTGTTCGAGGTCAAGGCGTTCCGGGCCGCGACGACTCCGGTGGAGGAGATCGTGGCGGGTGTGTTCGCCGAGGTGCTCGGTCTCGACCGGGTGGGCCTCGACGACGACTTCTTCGCCCTCGGCGGCAACTCGCTGATCGCCACGCAGGTGGTCTCGCGGATCGGTGCGGCGCTCGATGCGTCGGTGCCGCTGCGGCTGCTGTTCGAGAACTCGACCGTCGAGACGTTGGCCGCCCGGATCGACGGTCACGACGGCCCGGCGCGACGGGCCCCGCTGGTGCCGCAGCCCCGGCCCGAGCGGGTGCCGCTGTCGCTGGCCCAGCAGCGCATGTGGTTCCTCAACCGGTTCGATCCCGACTCGACGGCGAACAACATCCCCGTCGCCGTCCGCATGTCCGGCCGGCTCGACGTCCCGGCGCTCGAGGAAGCGGTGTGTGACGTCCTCGCCCGCCACGAGTCGCTGCGCACCGTCTACCCCGACCTCGACGGGTACGGCTACCAGAAGGTGCTCGCCCCGTCCGAGGTTCGCGTCTCGCTCGAGCCCGTGCGGATCGAGCCGGCGCAGCTCCCCGGCGAGCTGCGGGCGCTGGCGGCCACCCACTTCGACGTGTCCACCGACGTCCCGATCGTCGTGCGCCTGCTGTGCCTGAGTCCCGAGGAGCACGTGCTCGTCGCGGTCATGCACCATATCGCCGGCGACGGCTTCTCGATGGGGCCGCTCACCCGCGACATCATGGTCGCCTACGCGGCCCGGTCGCTCGGCAACGAGCCCGCCTGGGAGCCGCTGGAGATCCAGTACGCCGACTACACCCTGTGGCAGCGCGACGTGCTCGGCTCCGAGGGCGACCCGGACTCCGTCGTCACCCGTCAGCTCGAGTACTGGAAGCAGGCGCTCGACGGATTGCCGGACGGGCTCGACCTGCCGACCGACCGGCCGCGGCCCGCGGTCGCGACGAATCGTGGTGCGACACATCGCCTCACCATCGACGAGTCGCTGCACGCCGCGCTCGGCCGGCTCGCCGGGGAACAGCGCGCGACGGTGTTCATGGTGGTCCACGCGACCCTGGCGCTGCTGCTGGCCCGCCTCGGCACGTCCCGGGACATCGCCGTCGGCACCCCGGTGGCCGGCCGCGGGGAACGCTCGCTCGACAATCTGATCGGCATGTTCGTCAACACCCTGGTGCTGCGCACCGAGGTGGACACGGCCGACACCTTCGCCGAACTGCTCGCCCGGGTGCGCGAGGTCGACCTCGGGGCCTTCGCGCACGCCGAGGTGCCGTTCGAGCGTCTCGTGGACGTGCTCGCGCCGGAACGCACCCAGGCCCGGACTCCGCTGTTCCAGGTCATGCTGGCGTTCCAGAACATCGGCGACGTGGCCCTGGAACTGCCGGGGCTGTCCGTCGCGCAGCTGCCCCTCGACGCGGGCGTGTCGAAGTTCGACCTCATGGTCACGATCCTCGAGGGTCAGGCGGCCGGCACCGACGCGGGCGACCTCGCCGTCGAGATCTCCTACGCCACCGACCTGTTCGACGCCCCGACCGTGGCCGCCGTCGGCGACCGGTTCGTCCGGCTGCTGCGGCTGGTGACCGAGCAGCCCGACGTGCCGGTCGGCGACCTGCCGATGCTGCCGGGCGCGGAACTCGACGCGGTCGAGCAGCTCGCGCGGGGGCCCCGCCGCACGCTCGACTGCGGGGCCACGCTGGTCGATCTCCTCGCCCAGCAGGCGGCCCGCACCCCCGACGCCGTGGCGATCGAGTCGGGTGAGTCGGCGCTGACCTACCGCGAGTTCGGCTCCCGGGTCAACGCGCTGGCGCGGTATCTCGTCGCGCGCGGCGCGGGACCGGACACGGTGGTCGCGGTGGCCGCCGGCCGCTCCACGGAGATGCTCGTGGCGATCCACGCGGTCCTCGCCGCCGGGGCCGCTTACGTCCCGCTCGACCCGGACCAGCCGGCGGACCGGATCACGTACGTCCTCGAATCCGCCTCGCCCGTCCTGGTTCTCACCAGGTCCGGGCGGGACCACCTGCCCGGTGCGGACGCGGTGCCGGTCGTGGCGCTCGACGAGGCCGACACCGCGCCGTACGGCGACGCGCCGCTGACCGACGCCGACCGGCTCGCGCCGCTGCGGCCGCAGCATCTCGCGTACGTGCTCTACACGTCCGGCTCCACCGGTCGGCCGAAGGGCGTGGCCGTGCCGCACGCCGCCGTGGTCAACCAGTTGCTGTGGATGCGGGACCGGTTCGGCCCGACGGCCGGCGACGTCCTGCTGCTCAAGACCCCCGCCACCTTCGACGCCTCGGTGTGGGAGATCTTCCTGCCCCCGCTGGTGGGGGCGCGGATCGTGGTGGGTGCGCCCGACCTGCACCGCGACCCCGCCGGAATGGCGGCGGCGATCGCGCGTCACGCCGTCACGGTGGCCCAGTTCGTGCCCGCCGTCTTCGACGCGGTCCTCGAACACCTCGACCGGACGACCGCCGCGTCCCTGACCCAGGTCTTCTGCGGCGGCGAGAGCCTTCCGGCCGAAACCGTCGCACGGTTCCGCGCACTGAACGACGCGCCCGTCCACAACCTGTACGGACCCACCGAGACGACGATCCAGACCGTCCACCGCACGGCGGGTGCCGACGACGCCGGGGCGGTGCCGATCGGTACGCCGGTGTGGAACACCGACGCGCTCGTGCTCGACGAACGGTTGCACCCCGTGCCCGTCGGCGTCGCCGGCGAGCTCTATCTCACCGGTGTCCAGCTGGCCCGCGGCTATCACGGCCGCGCGGATCTGACGGCCGAGCGGTTCGTCGCGAACCCCTGGGCCGCCGGCGAGCGGATGTACCGCACCGGCGACCTCGCGCGGTGGACCGCCGCGGGCGAGCTCGACTACCTGGGCCGCACGGACCTGCAGGTCAAGCTACGCGGGCTGCGCATCGAACTCGGGGAGGTCGAGTCGCAGCTCGCCGCCCTCGACGAGGTGCGCCAGGCCGTCGCCGTGGTGCGCGAGGACCCGCGCTTCGGGCCGCAGCTGGTCGGCTACGTCGTCCCCGAGCCGGGTGCGGAGTTCGATCCCGCGAAGGCGAAGGACGCGCTCGCGGCCACGCTGCCGTCGTACATGGTGCCCTCCGCGTTCGTCGCACTGGACGCTTTCCCGCTGAACGCCAGCGGCAAGATCGACCGGCGCGCGCTGCCGGCCCCCACCTTCGAGGTGCGCACCTTCACCCCGCCGCGGACCCCGGTCGAGGAGATCGTCGCGGGCGTGTTCGCCCAGGTACTGGGCGTGCCGCGGGTCGGCCGCGACGACGACTTCTTCGACCTCGGCGGCAACTCGCTCGTCGCGACGCAGGTCGCGGCCCGCCTCAGCGAGGCGCTCGACGCGTCGATCCCGGTGCGGGCCCTGTTCGATGCCCCGACCGTCGAGGCCCTCGCGGTGCGGGCCGAGCAGGAGGCCGGCGCCGGCCGCCGCACGCCGCTGGTCCCGTACGAGCGGCCCGAGCGCATCCCGCTCTCGCCGGCGCAGCAGCGCATGTGGTTCCTCAACCGCTTCGACCCCGAGTCGGCGGTGAACAACGTGCCGATCGGCGTGCGCTTCACCGGCGCCCTCGACGTGCCCGCGCTGCGCGGGGCGATACGGGACCTGACCGAGCGCCACGAGGTGCTGCGCACCGTCTACCCCGACGTGGACGGCACCGGCTACCAGCAGATCCTGCCGGAGTCCCCGGTGCGGCTCGTGATCGAACGCATCGACGCGCAGGCCCTGCCGGACCGCGCCCGCGAACTGGTGACGCGCGGATTCGACGTCACCACCGAGGTGCCCTTCCGCGCGGTGGTCTTCGAGCTGAGCCGGACCGAGCATGTGCTGCTGTTCGTCGCCCATCACATCGCCACGGACGGGTTCTCGGTGCGTCCGCTCGCCCGCGACGTGATGGTCGCCTACGCGGCCCGCACCCGCGGTGAGCTGCCCGGCTGGGCACCGCTCGAGATCCAGTACGCGGACTACGCCCTGTGGCAGCGCGACGTGCTCGGCTCCGAGGACGAACCGGGATCCGTGGCCGCCGAGCAGGTGGAGTTCTGGAAGCGCACCCTCGCCGCCCTGCCCGACCAGCTCGACCTGCCCTCCGATCGTGTCCGTCCCGAGCGGGCCTCCGGGCACGGCCGCACCAGCCGCTTCCGCGTCGAGGAGGCGCTCCACGACCGCCTGCAGAACCTCGCGCACGAGAAGAACACGTCGCTGTTCATGGTCGTGCACGCGGCGCTCGCGGTGCTGCTGGCCCGGTTGTCCGCGACCGAGGACATCGCGATCGGCACGCCGGTCGCCGGCCGCGGCGAGGCCGCCCTCGACGACCTCGTCGGCATGTTCGTCAACACCCTCGTCCTGCGCACCGACGTGCGGGGCGGGCAGTCCTTCGCGGACCTGCTGAGCGCGGTGCGCGAGAACGACCTCGATGCCTTCGCGCACGCGGACGTGCCGTTCGAACGGCTGGTGGAGATCCTCGATCCGGAACGCTCCCAGGCCCGGCACCCGCTGTTCCAGGTGGCGCTGACCTTCCAGAACATCGGACAGGCCGAGTTCGAACTCGACGGCCTCGCTCTGGAGGCGCTCGACTACGACCCGCCCACGGCGAAGTTCGATCTGCAGTTCACCTTCTCGGAGCAGGTGGCCCCGGACGGCTCGGCCGCCGGCATCGATGCCGCCGTGACCTACGCCACCGACCTGTTCGACGAGCTGCGGGTCGCCGCGTTCGCCGAGCAGCTGCTGCGGATCCTGCGGGCCGTGGCGGCCGACGCGTCGGTCGCGGTCGGTGACATCGAGATCGTCGACGAGTTCGAGCGCGAGCTCGTGGTCTCCCGGTGGAACTCGCTGGGCGACGACGTCGCCCCGGCGGACGTGACGCTGGTGGACATGTTCGAGGCGCGCGTCGCCGCCGCACCCGGCGACATCGCGGTGCGGTTCGGCGACGAGGCGCTCACCTACGCCGAGTTCGCCTCCCGGGCGCGGCGACTGGCCCGGCACCTGATCTCCGTGGGTGTGGGTCCGGAGTCGCTCGTGGCGGTCGCGCTGCCGCGGTCACTGGATCTGGTGGTCGCGCTCGTCGCGGTGCTCGAGGCCGGCGGCGGGTATCTGCCGGTGGACCCGAACTACCCGGCCGACCGGATCGAGTTCATGCTCACCGACGCCGCGCCGGCCGCGGTGCTCACCCTCTCCGGCACGGGGGTCGACGTGCCCACCGCGGTGCCGGTGGTCGAGCTCGACACCGTCGACCTGTCGGGGGTGGACGACGCGCCGATCCGCGACGAGGAGCGCACCGCGCCGCTCGACGCCACGAACCTCGCGTACGTCATCTACACCTCCGGGTCCACGGGCCGGCCGAAGGGCGTGCTGATCCCGCACCGGAACGTGGTGCGGCTGATGGTCAACACCGAGTCGGTCTATGGTTTCGGCCCGTCGGACGTGTGGACGATGTTCCACTCGTACGCGTTCGACTTCTCGGTGTGGGAGCTGTGGGGTCCGCTGCTGTACGGCGGCACCCTCGTCGTCGTGGACTGGTTCACCTCGCGCTCGCCGGAGGCGTTCCGCGAGTTGCTCGTTCGCGAGGGTGTGACGGTGCTGAATCAGACGCCGTCGGCGTTCTACCAGCTCGCCGAGGCGGACCGCACGGCCGGCGGGACCGGTGGCGAGCTGGCCCTGCGGTACGTGATCTTCGGTGGTGAGGCGCTCGAGCCGCGCCGCCTGGAGGGCTGGTTCGCCCGGCACGGGGACACCTCGCCGCGGCTGGTGAACATGTACGGCATCACCGAGACCACGGTGCACGTGTCGTACCGGGAGATCGGTGCGGACCTGGCCGAGGCCGGTTCGGCGAGCATCGTGGGCGTGCCGATCGCGGGCCTGCGGGTCTACGTCCTCGACACCCGTCTCAACCCCGTCCCGGTGGGCGTGGCCGGTGAGATGTACGTCGGCGGCGGGCAGCTGGCCCGCGGATACCTGGGCCGTCCGGACCTGTCCGCGGCCCGGTTCGTGGCCGATCCGTTCTCCGCCGACGGCGGATTGCTCTATCGCACCGGCGATGTGGCGCGCTGGGCGGTCTCGGGTGACCTCGAGTACCTCGGCCGCGCGGACGACCAGGTCAAGATCCGTGGCTTCCGGATCGAGCTCGGCGAGGTCGAGTCGGCCGTGCTGGCCCAGCAGCCGGTCGGGCAGGCCGCGGTGATCGTGCGCGAGGACGCCCCCGGGGCGGCGCGGATCGTCGCGTACGTGGTGCCGGCGGACGGCGCGACCGTCGACGTCGAGGAACTGCGCGCCGGGGTGGGCGCGCTGGTGCCGGAGTACATGGTGCCGTCGGCGTTCGTGGTGATCGACGCGATTCCGTTGACGGTCAACGGCAAGCTCGACCGCCGGGCGCTGCCGGAACCGGTGTTCGAGACCCGGGTCTTCCGGGCGCCGTCGACCCCGGTCGAGGAGATCGTCGCCGGCACGTTCGCCGAGGTGCTCGGCGTCGAGCGGGTGGGTGCGGACGACGACTTCTTCGAGCTCGGCGGCAACTCGCTGATCGCCACGCAGGTCGTCTCGCGGCTCGGGGCGGCGCTCGACACGCAGGTTCCGGTGCGGACCCTGTTCGAGGCGTCGACCGTCGCCGCGCTCGCGGCGCGGGTCGAGCAGGACGCCACCGGCGGCGGCCGGGTGCCGCTGACGGCGCGGACGCGTCCGGAACGCATCCCGCTCTCGCCGGCGCAGCAGCGCATGTGGTTCCTCAACCGCTTCGACCCGGAGTCGACGGCCTACAACATCCCGATGGCCCTGCGGCTGACCGGTGACCTCGACGTCGCCGCGCTGCGCGCCGCCGTGGCCGACCTGGTGGCCCGCCACGAGACGCTGCGGACCGTGTACCCGGAGACGAACTCCGGTCCGGTGCAGGAGATCCGGCCCGCCACCGCGGTGCCGATCGGTCTCGAGCCGGTCGACGTCCCGGCGGCCGAGCTGGAGTCGCGGCTGCGCGCACTCGCGTCGACCGGCTTCGACGTCACCCGCGAGATCCCGCTGCGGATCGCGCTGTTGCGCCTCGCGCCCGCCGAATACGTCCTGGTCACCGTGGTGCACCACATCGCCGCCGACGGCTCGTCGATGGTCCCGATGGCCCGCGACGTGATGACCGCGTACGCCGCCCGGGCCGCCGGCACCGAACCGGCGTGGGCGCCGCTCGAGCTGCAGTACGCGGACTACGCGCTGTGGCAGCGGGAACTGCTCGGCTCCGAGGACGACCCCGAGTCGCTCGCCGCCCGGCAGCTCGACCACTGGCGGACCGCGCTCGCCGACCTGCCGGACCAGCTCGACCTGCCCACCGACCGGCCGCGTCCGGCGCAGCAGTCGTTCCGCGGCGACCGGGTCGAGTTCACCGTGGACGCGGACGTGCACGCCGCGTTGCGCGATCTCGCCCGCGCCCGCAACGCGACCGTGTTCATGGCGATGCACGCCGCGTTCGCCACGCTGCTCGCCCGCCTGTCCGGATCCGCCGACATCGCGGTGGGCACGCCCATCGCCGGCCGCGGCGAGGCCGCCGTCGAGAACCTGATCGGCATGTTCGTCAACACGCTGGTCTTCCGGCTCTCCGTCGACGGCGGCCGCTCGTTCGACGAACTGCTCGCGGCGGCCCGCGAAACCGACCTGCAGGCGTTCGCGCATGCGGACGTGCCGTTCGAGCGGCTCGTGGAGGTGCTCAACCCGGCTCGCTCGACCGCGCGGCACCCGTTGTTCCAGGTGGGCTTCTCGTTCCAGAACCAGCAGCGCACCGCACTGGAACTGGCGGGCCTGACCGTCGCGCCGATCGACCTCGAGGGCGGCACGTCGCAGTTCGACCTGCACCTGATCGTCAGCGACCGGTACGACGAGCAGGGCGCCCCGTCGGGGATGGACGCGATCCTGACGTTCGCCACCGACCTGTTCGACGAGTCCACCGCCCGTGCCGTGGCCGAGCGCTTCCAGCAGTTGCTCCGTGCACTCGTGCAGGCGCCGGACGTGCCGGTGGGTGACCACCCGTTGCTGCTCGCGCGCGAACAGCACGACGTCCTGACGGCGTGGAACGACACCGTCCACGAGACCGGCACGGCCGCAACGCTCGTCGACCTGTTCGACGAGCAGGTGCGCCGGGATCCCGGCGCGGTCGCACTGGTGTACGAGGGCGTTGCCGTCACGTACGGCGAGTTCGGCGCCCGAGTCCACCGCCTCGCCCGGCACCTGATCGCCCTGGGCGTGGGCCCGGAGGATCGGGTGGCGCTCGTCGCGCGACGGTCGCCGGAACTCGTGGTCGGCATGTACGCGATCGCCACGGCCGGCGCCGCGTATGTGCCCCTCGATCCGGATCAGCCGGCCGAGCGCAACGCCTACATCCTCGACACCGCCGCCCCCACCTGTGTGGTCACGGTCGCGGCGGACCGGTTCGACGTGCCCGGCGTGCCGGTGGTCGAACTCGACCGCGTGGACCTGTCCGGGCTGCCGGACGCGCCGGTGACGGCGGCGGAGCGCCGCGCGCCGCTGCGCGCCGCGAACACCGCGTACGTGATCTTCACGTCCGGGTCGACGGGCCGGCCCAAGGGGGTGGCGGTTCCGCACTCCGCCGTCGTCAACCAGATGCTGTGGAAGCGGGACGCGTTCGACCTCGGACCGGACGACGCGGTGCTGCTCAAGACCGTCGCCACGTTCGACCTGTCGGTGTGGGAGTTCTGGTCGGCGCTCACCTCCGGCGCGCGCCTGGTGATCGCCACCGCCGACGGGCACCGCGATCCCGACTACCTGCTGCGGCTGCTGCGCGACGAGCGCGTCACCACGCTGCACTCGGTGCCGTCGATGCTCTCGATGCTCATGACCGCCGCAGGCGGGGAGGTCGCATCGTCGCTGCGCCGCGTGCTCGCCATCGGCGAGGCGCTGCCGGCGGCCACCGCGCAGCAGTTCCGCGCGGACAACGCGGCGGTCCTGTTCAACCTGTACGGGCCGACCGAGGCCGCCGTGTCCGTCACCGTGCACGAGACCGACGACGCCGACACCACGGTCGTGCCGATCGGTGTGCCCGAGTGGAACACCCGGGTCCACGTGCTCGACGCGCGCCTGCGTCCGGTGCCGGTCGGGGTCGCCGGCGAGCTGTACCTGGCCGGTGCCCAGCTGGCGCGCGGCTACCACGGCCGTCCCGACCTGACCGCCGACCGGTTCGTCGCCGACCCGTTCGGCGGGGGCCGGATGTACCGCACGGGCGACATCGTGCACTGGAACCGCGGCGGCGAACTGGTCTACCGCGACCGCGCCGACTTCCAGGTCAAGGTGCGCGGCTACCGCATCGAACTCGGTGAGATCGAGTCGGTGCTGCGCGCCCGCGCCGAGGTGCGGGACGTCGCCGTCCTCGTCCGCAACGACCCGCACGTCGGAGATCGGCTGGTGGCCTACGTGGTTCCGGCCGGTGGTGCCGAACTCGACGCCGCCGCGACGAAGACCGCGCTGGCGCAGGCGCTTCCGTCGTACATGGTGCCGTCGGTGTTCGTCGTCCTCGAGGCACTGCCGCTGAACACCAACGGCAAGCTCGACCGCAGGGCACTGCCCGAACCGGAGTTCGAGGCCGGGCAGTTCCGGGCCCCCACCACCCCGGTGGAGGAGATCGTCGCCGGCATCCTCGCCGAGGTTCTCGGCATCGAACGCGCCGGCCTCGACGACGACTTCTTCGAGCTCGGCGGCAACTCCCTGCTCGCGACGCAGCTGGCCTCCCGGCTCGGCGCCGCGCTCGACACCCGGGTGTCGGTGCGGACCGTGTTCGAGGCGTCGACCGTCGCGGCGCTGGCGGGGCGGATCCAGCCGTCCGTCGGCCGCGGCGCCCGGCCGCCGCTGGTGCCGGAGCCGCGGCCCGACCGGGTTCCGCTCTCGCTCGCGCAGCAGCGGATGTGGACCCTCAACCAGGTGGATCCGGGATCGGGGGCCTACAACATCCCCGTCGCGGTGCGGCTCAGCGGCTCCCTCGACGTCGACGCGTTGCGCGCCGCCGTCGCCGACGTGATCGCCCGGCACGAGGTGCTGCGCACGGTGTACCCGGACACGGAGGACGGCCCGGTCCAGGTGGTGCTCCCGACGGCGCAGGCGCTGCCGGACCTGTCCCCGGTGCCCGTGCCCGAGAGCGAGATCGTCGACCGGCTCACCGGCGTCCTCGGCGCCGGCTTCGACGTGACGGCACCGACCCCGCCGGTGCGGGCGCGATTGTTCCGCGTCGCCGACGACGAGCACGTGCTCGCCCTGGTGGCCCACCACATCAGCGCCGACGGCTACTCGATGCGGCCGCTCGTGCGCGACGTGATGGTCGCGTACGCCGCCCGCGCCGAGGCCCAGGTGCCCGGATGGGCGGAGCTGCCGGTCCAGTACGCCGACTACACGCTGTGGCAGCAGCGGGTGCTCGGCGACCCGGACGACCCGGACAGCGAGCTGTCCCGCCAGCTCGGGTACTGGACCGCCGAGCTGGCCGGCAGCCCCGAGCTGCTCGCGCTGCCGACCGATCGGCCGCGGCCGGCGCGGCAGTCGACCCAGGGCGACGCGGTGGCGTTCACCATCGGTGAGGCGCTCGCGCAGCGCATCGAGAAGACCGCCCGCGAACACAACGCGACGGTGTTCATGGTCGTGCACGCCGCCCTCGCGGTGCTCCTGTCGCGGCTCGCGTCCGCCGAGGACGTCGCGGTCGGTACCCCGACCGCCGGCCGCGCCGAGGAAGCTCTCGACGACCTGGTGGGCATGTTCGTCAACACGCTGGTGCTGCGCACCCGCGTGGCCGGCGGGGACACGTTTGCCGACCTGCTCGCCCAGGCGAAGGAGAAGGACCTGGCGGCGTTCGGCAACGCCGACGTGCCGTTCGAGCGGCTCGTCGACGCCGTCGGCCGTAAGCGGTCGAGCTCGTACACGCCGCTGTTCCAGGTGATGCTCACGTTCCAGAACATCGAGACCGGAACGCTGGAGCTGCCCGGACTGGCGGTCACCCCGCTCGAGGCGGGTGCCCATCAGGCGAAGTTCGACCTGCAGTGCACCTTCGTCGAGCAGTTCGCGCCCGGCGGTGGCCTCGGCGGCCTCGACGTGATCTTCACCTACGCGACCGCGCTGTTCGACCGGGAGACGGTCGAGCTGTTCGCCGAGCGGTTCACCCGCGTCCTGGACGCGGTGACGTCGGACCCCCAGGTGCGGCTGCGCGCGATCGACATCCTCACCGAGGCCGAACGGGCCCGCGTGGCCGCGCCGCGCAAGCCCCGGACCGTGGCGGACCTGCCGGACCTGGTCGCCGCCGCCGCCGAGACCGCCCCCGACACGGTGGCGCTCAGCCACGGCGGCCGGGACGTCACCTTCGGGGAGTTCGCGCAGAAACTGGCCGCGACGGCGACCGCGACGGGCGGGGCACTCACCGCGGAGGCGCTCGTGCCCGTGGTGTTGAACACCCTCATCCCCGGCGTCCTGCCCGCGCTGGGCGCCGACGGGTTCGCCGAACTGGTCCGATCCGTGCTCGCGGCGGCCGACGAGATCACCGGTAGGGGGCTCTGACCTGGGCGCTTCGTTTGCTGTCGGTCCGACCGGGATAATCGAACATCGACTGTCGTCCGACCCCGTGGGCACCGAGGTGGCCGCGGGGTCGACGGAGCGCGCACGACTGTGTGCGACACGCAGAGGTATCGGAGGATGAAGTAGATGGCTGAAGGCACGTCGGGCAAGCAGGCGCTGACGATCGCAGACCTGCCCCGGTTGCTGGCCGGAGTCGTGGACCGCGAGCCCGACCGCGTCGCCCTCGCCCACGGTGACACGCAGCTGACCTACAGCCGGCTCCAGCAGGAGATCGCCACCCTCGACGCCGCGATGGGGGGCGTGCTCGGTATCGAAGCGCTGGTCCCGGTCGTGCTGTCCAACCTCGCGCCCGCGCTTCTCGCCGACGGTGGGCTGCCCGCCGTGCTCGACCGGCTCCTCGCCGACGCCGCGTCCGTCCTCGGCGACGCGGCGGCCGCCCCCGCCGGCCCCGACCTCGGCACCCTCGCGGGCCGCTTCGACGCCCAGGTCGAGGCGACCCCGGACGCGGTCGCCCTCGAGTTCGACGGCGAGACCCTGACCTACGCGGAGTTCGACGCCCGCGTCAACCGGCTCGCGCGGCACCTGATCGGGCTCGGCGTGGGCCCGGACGCGCGCGTCGGCCTGTCGATGCGGCGGTCCTTCGACCTGCTCGTCGGCATGTACGCGATCGTCAAGGCCGGCGGGGCCTACGTGCCGCTGGACCCGGATCACCCCGCCGACCGCATCGCCTACGTCCTCGACACCGCGGAACCCGTCGCGGTGGTCACCACCGCCCGCGACCGGGTGGATCTGCCCGGATCGGTGCCCGTGGTGCTCGTCGACACCCTCGACCTCGCGGACGTATCCGCGGACCCGGTGCGCGACGACGAGCGGCTCGGCCCCCTGACCGCCGACAGTCTCGCGTACGTCATCTTCACCTCCGGCTCCACCGGCCGCCCGAAGGGCGTCGCGGTCGAGCACCGGGCCATCGTCGCGAACATCGCCTGGCGACAGGCCGAGTACGGGCTGCGCGGCGACGACGTCGTGCTGCAGAAGACGCCGTTCACGTTCGACGTGTCGGTGTGGGAGTTCTTCTGGCCGCTGCAGGTAGGGGCGCGCCTGTCGATCGCGAGGCCCGACGGCCACCGCGACCCCGCCTACCTCGCGCAGACCATGATCGAGCGCCGGGTCACGGTCGCCCACTTCGTCCCGTCCATGCTCGCGGTCTACCTCGCCGAGCCCACCGCCGCGGCCGTCACCTCGCTGCGGTATGTCTTCGCCTCGGGCGAGGCGCTGCCCGCGCAGACCGTCGCCCGATTCCACCGGATCTCCACGGCCGGGCTGCACAACCTGTACGGCCCGACCGAGGCCGCGGTCGACGTCACCTACTACGCGACCCACGGCGACGACGCGGTCGTCCCCATCGGTGCGGCCGTCGCCGACACCGACCTCTACGTCCTCGACGAGGGCCTGCGACCCGTTCCGCAGGGTGTCGAGGGAGAGCTGTACCTCGCGGGCATCCAGCTCGCGCGCGGCTACCTGCGCCGACCCGACCTGACCGCGGACCGCTTCGTCGCCGACCCGTTCGGTGCGCCCGGCGACCGCATGTACCGCACCGGTGACCTGGTCAGGTGGAACGCCGAGGGCCTGATCGAGTACGTCGGCCGCACCGACTTCCAGGTCAAGCTGCGCGGCCTGCGCATCGAGCTCGGCGAGATCGAATCCGCCCTGCTCGACCATCCCGGGGTCCGGCAGGCGGTCGTCGTCGTGCACTCCGACGAGACGCTCGGCGACCACCTCGTCGGCTACCTCGTCACCGACGGCGAACCGATCGACCGCACCGAACTGGCCGCGGCCGTGCGCCGGCGGCTGCCGGACTACATGGTGCCGTCGCTGTTCGTCGAGATGACCGAGTTCCCTCTCAACGCGTCGGGCAAGCTCGAGCGCAGGGCCCTGCCCGAGCCCGACTTCAGTTCTCTGGCAACCGAATACCGCGCACCGAGCACCCCCACCGAGGAGACGGTCGTCGCGGCCTTCGAGAGCGTGCTCGGCGTCGAGCGTCTCGGCGTCGACGACGACTTCTTCGCCCTGGGCGGCAACTCGCTGAGTGCGACGCGCGTCGTGGCACGTATCAACGCCGACCACAAGGTCCGCATCGACGTGCGGGAGTTCTTCGACGCCCCGACCGCCGCGCAGCTCGCCACGCTCGTCGACACGGCGATGGCCGCCGGCGACTCCCACCGGCCTCCGCTGGTGCCGCAGGTGCGGCCGGAGCGGGTGCCGCTGTCGCTGGCGCAGCGGCGGATGTGGTTCCTCAACCGCCTCGATCCCGGCTCGGCGGTCAACAACATCACGGTCGCACTGCGGCTGTCCGGGACGCTCGACGTCGACGCGCTCCGGGCGGCCGTGTCGGACGTGGTCGCGCGGCACGAGGTGCTGCGCACCGTCTACCCGGAGACGGAGGGGGTCGGCTACCAGCAGGTGCTGCCGGCCTCCGGCGTGGAACTGGACCTCACGCCGGCGAGGGTGACCGAGTCCGAGATCGTGTCGACGGTGGCGGGCACCGTCGCGGCCGGGTTCGACGTCACGACCGAGGTGCCCGTTCGCGTCCGTCTGCTGCAGGTCGCGGACACCGAGCACGTGCTGGTGCTCGTGGTGCACCACATCGCAGCGGACGGCTTCTCGATGGGTCCGCTCACGCGGGACGTGATGGTCGCCTACGACGCCCGTACCCGGCACGAGGCACCCGCCTGGGAGCCGTTGGCCGTGCAGTACGCCGACTACGCCATCTGGCAGCGGCAGGCCCTCGGTTCGGAGGACGATCCGCAGTCGGTCGTCACGCAGCAGATCGAGTACTGGGCGCGCCGTCTCGACGGTGTGCCCGAGCGGCTGGACCTGCCGACCGACCGGCCCCGGCCCGTCGTCGCCACCAACCGTGCCTCGGTGCACGCCTTCACCGTCGACGAATCGGTGCACCGGGGTCTCGTCCGGCTGGCGCAGGACACCCGGACGACGCCGTTCATGGTGGTGCACGCCGCCCTGGCGGCCGTCCTCAGCCGCCTGTCGGGCTCGGCGGACGTCACCATCGGCACGCCGATCGCCGGTCGCGGTGAGCAGGAACTCGACGACCTGATCGGCATGTTCGTCAACACCCTGGTGCTGCGCACCGAGGTCGCGCCGGGCGAGCCGTTCACCCGGCTCCTGGCGCGCGTGCGCGAGTCCGACCTCGCGGCGTTCGGGCACGCGGACGTCCCGTTCGAGCGGCTCGTGGAGGTGCTCGATCCGGTCCGGTCGCAGTCCCATCACCCGCTGTTCCAGGTGATGCTCGCGTTCCAGAATCTCGAACAGACCACCCTCGAGCTCGGCGACCTCGCGATCAGCCCGGTCACCGCGAATCTCGAACAGTCCCAGTACGATCTGTCGTTCATCTTCGTCGAAACGGTCGACGAGGACGGCGAGCCGGGTGGCCTCGCCTGCGACCTGCGGTACGCCACCGATCTGTTCGACGAGGCGACGATCGCCTCGTTCGTGCGGCGGTTGCTGCGGGTGCTCGGGACCGTCGCGGCCGAGCCGGCGCGGGCGGTGGGCGACGTCGAGTTCCTGTCGGAGCCCGAGCGGCGGGCGCTGACGTCGGTGCACGGCGCACCGGCCGAGCCCGCCGGCACGCTGGACGAGATCCTGTCCGCCGCCGCCCGGCGCGATCCCGGCGCCGTGGCCCTGCGGTTCGACGGCCGGTCCGTGTCGTACGGGGAGCTGGATGCGGCGTCGTCGCGCCTGGCGCGGCTGCTGATCTCCCGCGGCATCGGACCGGAAGACCGTGTGGCGCTCGCCGTCCCGCGGTCGATCGAGTCGGTGGTCGCGCTGTGGGCGGTCGTCCGGTCCGGAGCGGCGTTCGTCCCCGTGGACCCGACGTACCCGATCGAGCGGATCGCGTACATGCTGTCGGATTCCGGTGCGGCGCTGGGTATCACATCGGCCGAATCAGCCGGCGCGCTGCCGGGCACGGTGTCCTGGCTCGTGCTCGAGGAGGCGGTCGAGGCCGGCGCCGGGCTGCCGTCGGAACCGGTGTCCGACGCCGAGCGCGTACGCTCGCTGCTTCCGGCGCATCCGGCGTACGTCATCTACACCTCCGGCACGACGGGCACGCCGAAGGGTGTGGTCGTCGCGCATGCCGGCGTGGTGAACTTCTGTGCCGAACAGGTGGAACGGTATTCCGTCACCGCCGACTCCCGGACGTTGCACTTCGCGTCGCCGAGCTTCGATGCGTCGGTTCTCGAACTGCTGCTGGCGTTCGGCGCGGGCGCGACGATGGTCGTCGCGCCGACCTCCGTGTACGGCGGCGCCGAACTCGCCGGCCTGCTGGCGGACGAAGCGGTCACCCATGCCTTCGTGACCCCCGCTGCCCTCGGCTCGGTGGACCCTGCGGGCCTCGACTGCGTCCGCGTGGTGATCACGGGCGGCGAGGCGTGCTCCCCGGGCCTGGTGTCGCGCTGGGCGACGATCCTGCCCGACGGATCGCGCCGCGCGTTCTTCAACGCCTACGGTCCCACCGAGTCGACGGTGGCGTCGAACATCAGCGACGCGTTGCTGCCCGGTGATCCGGTGGTGATGGGCGGCCCCGTCCGCGGCATGCGGGTGCTCGTTCTCGACGACCGGTTGCGGCCGGTGCCGGTCGGCGTCCCCGGCGAGCTGTATCTGGCGGGAATCCAGGTGGCCCGCGGGTATCTGGGTCGGGCCGGGCTGACGGCCGAGCGGTTCGTGGCAGACCCGTACGCCACCGACGGCAGCCGGATGTACCGCACCGGTGACGTGGTGCGGTGGTTCGGCTCTCCCGGCGACGAGGCGGCCGGTGTGGTCGAGTACGTCGGCCGGGCCGACGACCAGGTGAAGATCCGCGGCTTCCGGATCGAACTCGGTGAGATCGAGGCGGCCCTCGGGCGGTGCGCCGGTGTCGCCCAGTCGGTCGCGACGGTGCGCCGGGACGGGCAGCGTGGTGAGCAGCTCGTCGGGTACGTCGTCCCCGAACCGGGCACCGAACTCGACGGCGCCGCCGTCAGGGATTCCGTGGCGCAGTTCCTGACGAGCTACATGGTGCCGCATGCGGTGGTGGTCCTGGACTCGATCCCGCTGACGCCCGGCGGCAAGCTCGACCGGCGTGCACTGCCGGAACCGGAGCAGGAGGCCCGCGTCTTCCGGGCGCCGACCACCCCGGTCGAGGAGATCGTCGCGCGGGTCTTCGCCGACGTCCTCGGCGTGGACCGCGTCGGGCTGGACGACGACTTCTTCGAACTGGGCGGCAACTCGCTCGTCGCCACGCAGGTCATCTCCCGTCTCGGCGCGGCGCTCGGCGCCACGATTCCGGTGCGGACGCTGTTCGAGGCGTCCGGGGTCGCCGCCCTGGCCGCGCGCCTCGAGCAGGCCGACGCCTCCGGCAGCCGAGCGCCGTTGGTGGCGCGGACCCGACCGGAGCGGGTCCCGCTGTCGTTGGCGCAGCGCCGGATGTGGTTCCTCAACCGGTTCGAACCGGACTCCGCGGTGAACAACATCCCGCTGGCCATCCGGCTGTCCGGACTGCTGGACCGGCACGCGCTGCAGGTGGCGGTCGCCGACGTGCTGGCCCGTCACGAGTCCCTGCGGACGGTGTACCCGGACGCCGACGGGGTGGCGTACCAGCAGGTGCTGCCGACCTCGCGGGTGATTCCCGATCTGTCGCCGATCCCGGTGTCCGAGGCCGAGCTGCTCGGCGAGGTCCTGACGATGGCCTCGGCCGGCTTCGACGTGTCGACACAGGTGCCGTTCCGGGCGCGGTTGTTCGAGGTGTCCGCGACCGAGCATGTTCTCGTCCTCGTCGTGCACCACATCGCGGCCGACGGCTTCTCCATGGGGCCGCTCACGCGTGACGTGGTGGTGGCGTACTCGGCGCGCGCCACCGGTGGGGAGCCGGAGTGGGAGCCCCTGCCGGTGCAGTACGCCGACTACGCGTTGTGGCAGCGGGAGGTTCTCGGATCGGAGGACGATCCGGACTCGGTGATCGCGAGCCAGGAAGCGTACTGGACCGGCGCGCTCGCCGGGCTGCCCGAGCAGCTCGACCTGCCGTCGGACCGGCCCCGGCCGGCGTTCGCATCCAATGCGGGTGCGGTGCACGAGTTCTCGCTCGGACCGGAACTCCATGCCGCGATCGGACGGGTGGCGCGGGAGCGTAACGTCACCCCGTTCATGGTGGTGCACGCGGCGCTGTCGGTGCTGCTGGCGCGGTTGTCGGGCACCGACGACATCGCCATCGGCACCCCGGTGGCCGGCCGCGGCGAGCAGGAACTCGACGACCTGGTCGGCATGTTCGTCAACACCCTGGTGCTGCGCACCCGGGTCGAGGGTGGGGAGTCCTTCGCGGACCTGCTCGCGCGGGTACGCGGGACCGACCTCGACGCGTTCGCGCACGCGGACGTGCCGTTCGAGCGGCTGGTGGAGGTGCTCAATCCCGCCCGGTCGACGGCGCGGCACCCGCTGTTCCAGGTGATGCTGTCCTTCCAGAACCAGGCGATGGGGTCCCTCGAGCTGCCGGGCCTGAGCGTCTCGGGCCTCGACTTCGACGCCGCGACCGCCCGGTTCGACCTGCAGTTCTCCCTCGCCGAAACGGCTGCCGAGACAGCCGATTCCGCCGGATACGCGGTCGGGATCACCTATGCGACAGATCTTTTCGATGCGTCGACGGTGGCGGGGTTCGCGGCGCGGTTCGTGCGGGTGCTCGAGGAGGTGGTGGCGGATCCGTCGGTGGCGGTGGGCGACCTGGAGATCCTCGAGCCGGTGGAGCGGTCGCGGGTGCTCGAGGTGTGGAACGACACGGCACATCCGGTGCCGTCGGCGACGTTGGTGGGGTTGTTCGAGGAGCGGGTGCGCCGGTCGCCGGAGGCGGTGGCGGTGGTGTTCGGGGACGAGTCGCTGACGTACGGCGAGTTCGCCGGGCGGGTGCGCCGGTTGGCGCGGCATCTGGTGTCGGTGGGGGTGGGGCCGGAGTCGCTGGTGGGGTTGGCGATGCGCCGGTCGGTGGATCTGCTGGTGGGGATGTACGCGATCGTGGAGGCCGGGGGCGGGTATGTGCCGGTGGATCCGGATCAGCCGGCGGAGCGCAACGGCTACATCCTCGAGGTGGCGGAACCGGTGGTGGTGCTGACCACGACGCGGGACGGGTTCGAGGCGCCGGGGGAGACGACTGTCCTGTGCGTCGACGCGGTGGACCTGTCGGGGTATTCCGATACGCCGCTCGCGGACGCGGACCGGACGGCGCCGTTGCGGCCGTCGAACACGGCGTATGTGATCTTCACGTCGGGGTCGACGGGCCGGCCGAAGGGTGTGGGCGTCTCGCATGCGGCGATCGTCAATCGTCTGGTGTGGATGCAGGGGCGGTACGGGCTGACCGCCGAGGATGTGGTGTTGCAGAAGACGCCGTTCACGTTCGATGTGTCGGTGTGGGAGTTCTTCTGGCCGTTGCAGGTCGGGGCACGGCTGGTGGTGGCGGCGCCGGACGGCCATCGTGACCCGGGGTATCTCGCTGCGGTCATGCGCGCACGGTCGGTGACGGTCGCGCACTTCGTGCCGTCGATGCTGGCGGTGTTCGTCGCCGAACCGGCCGTGGCCGGCCTCTCCGCGCTCCGCTACGTCTTCGCATCGGGTGAGGCGTTGCCGGGCGCGGTCGCGGCGCGTATGCGGACGCTGGTCCCGGGTGTGAGCGTGCACAACCTGTACGGGCCGACCGAGGCCGCGGTGGACGTGACGTTCCACGAGGTGACCGACGCGGACGTGGTGTCGGTGCCGATCGGTGCGCCGGTGTGGAACACGCGGGTGTACGTGCTCGACGCCCGGCTGCGCCCGGTCCCGGTGGGGGTGGCCGGGGAGCTGTACCTGGCCGGGGTGCAGCTGGCCCGCGGCTACGTCCGTCGGGCGGACCTGACGGCCGACCGGTTCGTCGCGTCGCCGTTCGGCGCGCCCGGGGAGCGGTTGTACCGCACGGGCGACCTGGTGACGTGGACCGAGGGCGGGGAACTCGAGTACATCGGGCGTACGGACTTCCAGGTCAAGCTGCGCGGCCTGCGCATCGAGCTGGGCGAGATCGAGGCCGCGCTCGTCGAACACACCGAGGCGGCCCAGGCGGTCGCGATGGTCCGCAACGAGCAGCTGGTGGCGTACGTCGTCCCCGCGGCCGGGACGTTCGACCACACCCTCGCCCGCCGTGCCCTCGAGGCGCACCTGCCGTCGTACATGGTGCCGTCGGCGTTCGTGGAACTGGACGCGCTGCCGCTGAACGCGTCGGGCAAGCTGGACCGTAAGGCGTTGCCGGAGCCGGTGTTCGAGGTCAAGGCGTTCCGGGCCGCGACGACTCCGGTGGAGGAGATCGTGGCGGGTGTGTTCGCCGAGGTGCTCGGTCTCGACCGGGTGGGCCTCGACGACGACTTCTTCGCCCTCGGCGGCAACTCGCTGATCGCCACGCAGGTGGTCTCGCGGATCGGTGCGGCGCTCGATGCGTCGGTGCCGCTGCGGCTGCTGTTCGAAACCTCCACCGTCGAAGCGTTCGCCGCGGAGGTCGGCCGCCAGATCGGTACCGGCGCCCGGCGCCCGCTCGAGGCGGCACCGCGTCCCGAGCGGCTGCCGCTGTCGCTGGCCCAGCAGCGTTACTGGTTCCTCAACCAGTTCGACACCTCCTCCGCGGTGGACAACATCCCCTTCGCGGTGCGGCTCCAGGGTGAGCTCGACCTGGCCGCGATGCAGGCGGCGGTCCGCGACGTGATCGGCCGGCACGAGATGCTGCGCACCTACTACCCGGACCCGGACGGCGAGCCGCACCAGATCGTGCTCCCCGTGGACGACGCGCTGCCCGACCTGACGCCGTACGACGTCACCGAGGACGACCTCACCGGCGAGATCGTCGCATTCATGTCCACGACCTTCGACGTGACACGGCAGGTGCCGGTGGCGTCGCGGATCTTCCGGATCACCGACTCCGACTACGTCCTGGCGTTCGTCGTGCACCACGTCTCCGCCGACGGCGCCTCCATGGCGCCCCTCGCGCGCGACGTCACGATCGCCTACGAGGCACGTTCCCGCGGCGAGGCGCCCGGCTGGGAGCCGCTGCCCGTGCAGTACGCGGACTACGCGTTGTGGCAGCGTGACGTCATCGGTTCGGAGGACGACCCCGACTCCGTCGCCGCCGGGCAGGTCGAGTACTGGAAGCGGACCCTGGCCGGTCTGCCCGACCAGATCGATCTCCCGGCCGACCGGCCGCGGCCCCCTCGCCAGAGCTTCCGCGGCGAATCGCTGCACTTCACCGTCGACGCCGACGTCCACCGGGGCCTGCAGGAGCTGGCGCGCCGGCACAACGCCACGCTGTTCATGGTGATCCACGCCGCCCTGGCGACCCTGATGGGCCGGCTGTCGGGCACCGACGACGTCGCGATCGGCACGCCGATCGCGGGCCGGGGCGAGCGGGTGCTCGACGATCTGATCGGCATGTTCGTCAACACGCTGGTCTTCCGCACCCGAGTGCAGTCCGACGTCGCGTTCGACGAGTTCCTGGCCCAGGTGCGCGAGACGGACCTGGGGGCGTTCGCGAACGCCGACGTGCCGTTCGAGCGCCTGGTCGAGGTGCTCAACCCCGTGCGCTCGACGGCCCGCAACCCGCTGTTCCAGGTGGGCCTGTCCTTCCAGAACCTCGCGCAGACGAAGCTGGAGCTGCCGGGGCTGACCGTCTCGCCGACGAACTTCGAACTCGAGCTCGCCAAGACCGACCTGCAGCTGACGGTCTTCGACCGCTACGACGAGGACGGGACGCCCGCCCGCATCGACGCGACGTTCACATGTGCGACGGACCTGTTCGACAAGGGCACCGTGGCCGGTTTCGCGGAGCGGTTCGTGCGGGTGCTCGAGGCGATTGTGGCCGATCCGTCGGTGGCGCTGGGTGATATCGAGATTCTCGAGGCGGCCGAGCGGGTGCGGGTGCTCGAGGCGTGGAACGAGACCGCTCGTGCGGTCGGGGGGCCGGCGACGCTGGTGGATCTGTTCGACGAGCAGGTGCGGCGCGCTCCCGACGCGCCGGCGTTGGTGTTCGAGGGTGTGACGCTCACCTACGGCGAGTTCGATGCCCGGGTCAATCGTCTTGCGCGGCAGCTTGTTGCGCTGGGTGTGGGGCCGGAGTCGACGGTGGCGCTGGCGATGCGCCGGTCGGTCGAGTTGCTGGTGGGCATGTATGCGGTGGCCAAGGCCGGTGGTGCGTATGTGCCGGTGGATCCGGATCAGCCGGCGGAGCGGACCGGGTACATTCTCGAGGTCGCGGCTCCGGTGGTGGTGCTGACCACCGGGCGGGACGCGTTCGAGGTGCCGGGGGAGAGGTCTGTCCGCACTCTGGAACTCGATGCGGCGGATCTGTCGGTGTTCGCGGACGGCCCGGTCGGCGATGCGGAGCGGCGGTCGCCGTTGCGGGCGTCGAACACGGCGTATGTGATCTTCACGTCGGGTTCGACGGGTCGGCCGAAGGGTGTGGCGGTGCCGCACGGGGCGATCGTGAACCAGTTGGTGTGGAAGCGGGCGGAGTACGAGCTCGGTGCCGACGATGCGGTGTTGCTCAAGACGGCGGCGACGTTCGATCTGTCGGTGTGGGAGTTCTGGTCGGCGCTGGTCTCCGGTGGCCGGTTGGTGATCGCCGCGCCGGACGGGCACCGCGACCCGGGCTATCTGAACGCCCTGGCGGCCGAGCAGGGGGTCACCACCCTGCACGTGGTGCCGTCGATGCTCGAGGCGTTGCTCGTCGAGTCCGGCGGCACGCTGACGAACTCGCTCCGGCAGGTGCTCGCGATCGGTGAGGCGTTGCCGGCGGCGACGGCGCGACGGTTCCTGGCGCACAACACGGCCCGGTTGGACAACCTGTACGGTCCGACCGAGGCCGCGGTGTCGGTGACCTTCCACGAGGTCGACGACGCCACCGGGGTGTCGGTGCCGATCGGTGTCCCGGAGTGGAATTCGCGGGTGTACGTGCTCGACGCGCGGCTGAATCCGGTCCCGGCCGGCGTGCCCGGTGAGCTGTACCTGGCGGGTGCGCAGTTGGCGCGCGGTTACCACGGCCGGGCGGATCTGACGGCGGAGCGGTTCGTCGCCTCGCCGTTCGGCGACGGCGAACGGCTCTACCGCACCGGCGATCTCGTCCGGTGGATCGGGACGGGCGACGGGGGCGGCGAGCTCGACTACGTGGGCCGCGGCGACTTCCAGGTGAAGGTGCGCGGATTCCGCATCGAGCTCGGCGAGATCGAGGCCGCGCTGCGCGGCATCGACGAGGTGCGCGACGTGACGGTGATCGCGCGGGACGACGAGCGTGGGGGCGCGCAGCTCGTGGCGTACGTGGTTCCGGCCGCCGGTGCGGAATTCGATGCGGCGGAGCTCAAGTCGGCCCTGTCGCAGCAGCTGCCGTCGTACATGGTGCCGGCGGCGTTCGTGGTGCTCGAGGCGCTGCCGCTGAACGTCAACGGCAAGCTCGACCGCAGGGCGCTGCCGGCGCCGGTGTTCGAGGCCCGGGAGTTCCGGGCCCCGACCACCGTCACGGAGGAGGCCGTGGCGCGGGTGTTCGCCGAGGTGCTCGGTCTCGAACAGGTCGGTCTCGACGACGACTTCTTCGAGCTCGGCGGCAACTCCCTGCTCGCCACCCAGGTGGCATCCCGGCTCGGTGCCGCGCTCGATGTCCGGGTGCCGATCCGCGCGCTGTTCGAGTCGCCCACCGTCGAGGCGCTCGCCGTGTCCGTCCAGCACCAGAGCGCCGACGCCCGGCGGCCGCTCGAGGCGCGGCAGCGTCCCGAGCGGATCCCGCTGTCGCTGGCCCAGCAGCGGATGTGGTTCCTCAACCGCTTCGACACGGACACCGCCGCGTACAACGTGCCGATGGCGATCCGGCTGACCGGAACGCTCGACGTCGCGGCGCTGCAGGCGGCGGTCGGTGACCTCGTCACCCGGCACGAGATCCTGCGGACCTACTACCCGGAGACGGCCGAGGGCCCGATCCAGGTCGTCGTGCCCGCCGCCCAGGCCGAACAGGATCTCACCCCGATCGCGGTCGGCGAGAACGACATCGTCGCGGCCGTCCGGGAACTCGGCGCCACGACCTTCGACGTCACCATCGAGGTGCCGTTGCGGGTGCGGCTGTTCCGGCTCGCCGCGAACGACCACGTGCTCGCCCTGGTCGTCCACCACATCTCGGCCGACGGTTCGTCGGCGGGCCCGCTCACCCGGGACCTGATGCAGGCCTACATCGCGCGTTCGCAGGGCGAGTTCCCCGCGTGGGCGCCGCTGCCGGTGCAGTACGCGGACTACGCGCTGTGGCAGCGGGAGGTCCTCGGGTCCGAGGACGATCCGGACTCGGTTGCGGCGAAGCAGGTGGCGTACTGGAAGAACGCGCTGGCCGGTCTGCCCGACCAGCTGGACCTGCCCACCGACCGGCCGCGCCCGGCGGTGCAGTCCTTCGCCGGCGCCCGGACCGGATTCGCCGTCGATCCGGAGCTGCACGCCCGGCTGATCGACCTCGCCCGTCGCAGCAACACGACGCTGTTCATGGTGATGCATACCGCCCTCGCGGTGTTCCTCGCGCGGATGTCCGACACGGACGACATCGCGATCGGCACGCCCATCGCGGGGCGTGACGAGCGGGCGCTGGACGATCTGATCGGCATGTTCGTCAACACCCTTGTCTTCCGCACGCAGGTCCAGCCGGATGCGGCGTTCGAGGACCTGCTGGCACAGGCCCGCGAGGCCGACCTGGGGGCGTTCGCCAATGCGGACGTGCCGTTCGAGCGGCTCGTGGAGGTGCTCAACCCCGTCCGCTCCACCGCGCGGCACCCGTTGTTCCAGGTGGGCCTGTCGTTCCAGAACGTCGCCCAGTCCCGGCTCGAGCTGCCGGGTCTGACCATCGCGAACGTCGACGCGGACATGCAGATCTCCCAGTTCGACCTGCATCTGATCGTCACCGACCGGCACGCCGAGGACGGTGCCGCGGCCGGGGTGACCGGCTTCTTCACCTATGCCACGGACCTGTTCGACGAGTCCACGGTGGCCGGTTTCGCCCGCCGGTTCCTGCGGTTGCTCGAAGCCGTGGTGGCGGACCCGTCGCTCCCGGTGGGCGATGTGCCGCTGCTCGACGACGTCGAGCGGCTCCGGGTGCTCGAGGGCTGGAACGACACCGATCACGCCGTGGACGCGTCGGTGACCCTGCCCGACCTGTTCGACGCGCAGGTGCGCCGGACTCCGGACGCCACGGCCCTGTTCTTCGAGGGTGAGACGCTCACCTACGGCGAGTTCGACATCCGCGTCAACCGGCTTGCCCGTCGCCTGATCTCGGCGGGGGTCGGCCCCGAGTCGACGGTGGCGCTGGCGATGCGCCGGTCGATCGAGCTCCTCGTCGGCATGTACGCCGTCGCCAAGGCCGGTGGCGTGTACGTGCCGCTCGACCCGGATCAGCCGGCCGAGCGGACCGGGTACATCCTGGATGCCGCGGCTCCGGTGGTGGCGCTGACCGCCGACGGGGTCGAGATCCCGGGGGACAGGTCTGTCCCGCGCCTGGCGATCGACACGGCCGACCTGTCGACCTACGCCGGTGCTCCGGTCACCGACGCCGAGCGGCGGGCGCCGCTGCGGGCGTCGAACACCGCGTACGTGATCTTCACCTCCGGTTCGACGGGCAAGCCGAAGGGTGTGGCGGTGCCGCACGGCGCGATCGTGAACCAGTTGCTGTGGAAGCGCGAGCACTTCGGCCTCGGATCGCAGGACGCGGCGCTGCTCAAGACCGCGGCGACGTTCGACCTGTCGGTGTGGGAGTTCTGGTCGGCGCTGGTCTCCGGGGGCCGGCTGGTGATCGCCGCGCCGGAGGGTCACCGCGATCCCGGCTACCTGAACGCCCTGATGGCCGAGCAGGAGGTCACCACCCTGCATGTGGTGCCGTCGATGCTCGAGGCGCTGCTCGTCGACTCCGACGGGATGCTGCCGAGGTCGCTGCGCCGGGTGCTCGCGATCGGTGAGGCGCTGCCGGCGGCGACGGCGCAGCGGTTCCTGCGACACAACAGCGCGCAGCTGGTCAATCTCTACGGCCCGACCGAGGCCGCGGTGTCGATCACCGCGGGCGACGTGGTGGGCGACGCGGGCGCCTCGGTGTCCATCGGTGTGCCGGAATGGAACTCGCGGGTCTACGTGCTGGACGGGCGCCTGCATCCGGTGCCGGTCGGCGTGTCCGGCGAGCTGTACCTCGCCGGTGCACAGCTGGCGCGCGGCTACCACGGCCGGGCGGATCTGACGGCGGAGCGGTTCGTCGCCTCCCCGTTCGGCGACGGCGAGCGGCTCTACCGCACCGGCGACCTCGTCCGGTGGGACACCACCGGCCGCCTGGAGTACCTCGGCCGCAGCGACTTCCAGGTGAAGGTGCGCGGATTCCGCATCGAGCTCGGCGAGATCGAGGCCGCGCTGCGCGGCGCCGACGAGGTGCGCGACGTGGCGGTGATCGCCCGGGAGGACGACCGGGCGGGCACGCAGCTCGTGGCGTACCTGGTTCCGGAGACGGGCGCGGTGCTCGACATCGCGCACGTGAAGTCCGGGCTCGCCGGCGCGTTGCCGTCGTACATGGTGCCGGCGGCGTTCGTGGTGCTCGAGGCGCTGCCGCTGAACGTCAACGGCAAGCTCGACCGCAAGGCGCTGCCGGAACCGGTGTTCGAGGCGCGGCAGTTCCGCGCTCCGAGCACCCCCGTCGAGGAGATCGTCGCGGGCGTGTTCGCCGAGGTGCTCGGCCTCGCCCGGGTCGGCGTCGACGACGACTTCTTCGAGCTCGGCGGCAACTCGCTGCTCGCCACCCAGGTGGTCTCCCGCATGGGGGCCGCGCTCGACGCGAAGATCCCCGTCCGGGTCGTCTTCGAGGCGCCCACGGTCGAGGCCCTCGCCGTCGCGGTCGAGCAGCACGCCGGCGGGGGCGGTCGTCCGCCGCTGGTGCCGCAGCCGCGGCCGGACCGGATCCCGCTGTCGCTGGCGCAGCAGCGCATGTGGTTCCTCAACCGCTTCGACACCGGGTCGGCGGTCAACAACATCCCGGTGGCGGTCCGGCTGACCGGAACGCTCGACGTGGACGCCATGCGGGCCGCGGTGCGCGACGTCGTCGCCCGGCACGAGGTGCTGCGCACCGTCTACCCGGAGTCCGACGGGCACGCCTTCCAGGTGGTCCTCCCGGTCGCCGAGGCCGCACCCGATCTCACGCCCGAACCGGTCTCCGAGGCCGACCTCGTCGCCCGGGTCACCGAGGTGGTCTCCGCCGGCTTCGACGTCACCGAAGAGATCCCCCTGCGCGCCAAGCTCTTCCGGATCGCCGGCGACGACCATGTGCTGGTGTTCGTCGCGCACCACATCAGTGCCGACGGCTGGTCCATGGCACCGCTGACGCGGGACGTGATGATCGCCTACGTCGCGCGCGCGGCGGGGCACGAACCGGACCGGGCGCCGCTGCCGGTGCAGTACGCGGACTTCGCGCTGTGGCAGCGGCAGGTCCTGGGATCGGAGGACGATCCGGACAGCCTCGTCTCCGCGCAGGCCGACTACTGGAAGCGGACGCTCGCCGGCCTGCCCGACGAGCTGAACCTGCCCACCGACCGGCCGCGGCCGTCGGTGCAGGCCTTCGAGGGCGGCACGGTCGAGTTCCGCATCGACGCGGCCACCCACCGGCAGGCCGCCGACCTCGCCCGGCGCAGCGGCACGACGCTGTTCATGGTCATGCACACCGCCCTCGCGGTGTTCCTCGCGCGCATGTCCGCCGCCGACGACATCGCGATCGGCACGCCGATCGCCGGCCGCGGTGAGGCCGAACTCGACGAGATGATCGGCATGTTCGTCAACACCCTGGTGCTGCGCAGCCACATCGACGCCGACGCCGGGTTCGCCGAGCATCTCGGGCACATCCGCGAGAGCGATCTCGAGGCGTTCGCCCACGCGGATCTTCCGTTCGAGCGGCTCGTCGAGATCCTCAACCCCGAGCGGTCCACGGCCCGGCACCCGCTGTTCCAGGTCGCCATGTCGTTCGAGAACCTCCCCGAGACCGGACTCGAGCTGCCCGAGCTGAGTGTGTCCACGGTGCCGTTCGACGTGGACAGCGCCAAGTTCGACCTCGCACTGACCCTGCGGGAGCACACCACCACCGAGGGCGGACCGGACGGGATCTCCGCCGAGTTCTCCTACGCGCGGTCCCTGTTCGACGCCGGCACCGTCGAGGGGTTCGCCGCCCGCTTCGCGCACCTCCTCGACGCGGCGTTGGCCGACCCGGCCCTGCCCGTCGGTGACCTGCCGCTGCTCGCGCCGCACGAGCTCGAGCGGCTGACCCACGTCCGCGGCACCGACGTCGTCAGCGGCGGAACCCTCGCCGACCTCCTCACGGCCGGTGCGGCCCTGGACCCGGACGCCACCGCCGTGCGGCACGAGGGACGGTCGATCACCTACCGCGAGCTCGACGAGGACTCGTCCCGGCTCGCGCGGCTGCTGGTCGAGCGCGGCGTAGGCCCCGAGAACATCGTCGCCGTGGCGTTCCCGCGCTCCTACGACATGGTCCGTGCGGTGTGGGCGGTGGCGAAGGCCGGCGCCGCACACGTGCCGGTCGATCCGTCGTACCCGCCGGAGCGCGTGCGCTACATGCTCTCCGATTCCCGTGCGGCCCTGGGTATCACGGGAACCGCACACCGGGCCGGCCTGCCCGACGACGCCGAGTGGCTGGTCGTCGACGATCCCGGTCTCGCACCGGACGTCGCGGCCCGCTCGTCGGCACCGATCACCGACGCCGACCGTGTCCGGCCGCTGCGCCCGCAGCACCCTGCCTACCTGATCTACACGTCGGGTTCGACGGGCCGGCCCAAGGGCGTCGTGGTCACCCACACCGGCCTCGGTGGGCTGCTGGACACGATCATCGACCTGTACGGCCTGACGTCCCGCTCGCGGTTCCTGCACATCATGTCGCCGAGCTTCGACCCGTCGGTGATGGAGTGGATCGCGGCGTTCTCCCAGGGCGCGACGCTGGTCGTCGTGCCGTCGACGATCATCGGCGGCCCCGACCTCGCGGAACTGTTCCGCACCGAACGCCCCACCCACACGATCATCACCCCCGCGGTGATCGGCACCGTCGACCCCGAGGGCCTCGACAGCCTCGAGGTGGTCGTCGTCGGTGGTGAGGCCCTGCCGCCGGAGCTGGTGAACCGGTGGGCGCCCGGCCGCACGCTGCTCAACGGCTACGGCCCGACCGAGGCGACGGTCATCTCCACCTATGCGCACGTGCGGCCCGGGGATCCGATCACGATCGGCGGCCCCGTGCGCGGCACGACCGCCCTCGTTCTCGACTCGCGGTTGCGGCCCGTCCCCGTGGGTGTCGCGGGTGAGCTGTACCTGTCGGGTGCCGCCCTCGCCCGCGGCTACCACCGGCGCACGGTGCTCACCTCGGAACGGTTCGTCGCCGATCCGTTCACGGCGGACGGCGGGCGGATGTACCGCACCGGCGACATGGTGCGCTGGCGCGTCATGGACGACGACCGGCTCGAACTCGAGTTCGTCGGGCGCAGCGACTTCCAGGTCAAGGTGCGCGGTTTCCGCATCGAACTCGGCGAGATCGACTCGGCGCTGACGTCCCACGAGACCGTGGAGTTCGCGGCCACGCTGGGCCGCACGACGCCCTCCGGCGGCACCGTGCTCGTCTCCTACGTGCTGCCGAAGGCGGGCGCGACGATCGACACCGCCGCGCTGACCGAGTTCGTCGGCCGCTCGCTGCCGGCGCACATGGTGCCCTCCGCGCTCGTCGTGCTCGACAAGATCCCGCTGACCCCCGTCGGCAAGCTCGATCGCGACGCGCTGCCCGAACCGGAGCTCGAGGAGCGCGAATTCCGGGCCGCGAGCAATGATCTCGAGGAGATCATCGCCGAGGTGTTCGCCGAGGTGCTGCGCCTCGACCGGGTCGGCGTCGATGAGTCGTTCTTCGCGCTCGGGGGCGACAGCATCGTCTCCATCCAGCTGGTCTCGCGCGCCAAGGCCCGCGGCGTCGTGTTCACGCCGCGTGACGTGTTCGAGCGCCGGTCGGTCGCCGGTCTCGCCGAGGTCGCGACCCGCACCACCGCGGGCGAGGGCCCCGGCGGTCTGAAGGAACTGCCCGGCGGCGGCGTCGGCGAGGTGCCGCTCACGCCGATCATGCGCGAGGTGCTCGGCTGGGGTGGCGGGTTCGACCGCTTCTCCCAGTCCGTGGCGGTGACGCTGCCCAAGGACATCGACCGGGACGTGCTGGTGCGCACCATCGGCGCCGTCGTCGACCACCACGACGCGCTGCGGTCGATCCTCGAGCACGACGCCGACGGCGCTCCCGTGCTGCGGGTGCGTGCCGCGGACACGGTCGACGCCGACGAACTCGTCACCCGCGTCGAGGTGCCCGCCGACATCGACGCCGCCGCGCTCACCGCGGTCGCGTCGCGCGAGCTCGACGCCGCGCTCGACCGGCTCGCGCCCACCGAGGGACGGGTGCTGCGGTTCGTGTGGTTCGACTTCGGACCCGGCGAACGCCCCGGCGTGCTGCTCGTCGTCGCCCACCATCTCGTGGTCGACGGCGTCTCCTGGCGAATCCTGCTGCCCGACCTCGCCGTCGCGTGGGGCCAGGTGGCGGCGGGACAGGACGTCGCGCTGCCGCCGGTCGGCACGTCGCTGCGCCGCTGGGCCCACGGTCTGGTGGACGCCGCGCGCGCGCCCGAACGCCGGGCGGAGCTGGAGCTGTGGCGGTCGGTGCTCGACGGGCTGGACCCGCTGCTCGGCGGCCGCGCGTTCGACCCGGCGGTCGACGTCGCGTCGACCGTGCAGCGTCTCGACGTGAACATCCCCGCGGCCGACACCGAGGCGCTGCTGACCGCGGTGCCCGCGCTGTTCCACGGCAGCGTCAACGACGGGCTCATCGCCGCGCTCGGCCTGGCGCTGACCCGGTGGCGGCGCGACCGCGGCGTCGACGCGACGTCCGCGCTGCTGAAGTTCGAGGGTCACGGCCGCGAGGAGTCGGTCGTGCCGGGTGCGGACCTGTCCCGCACCGTCGGCTGGTTCACCAGCGCGCATCCCGTGCGGGTGGACCTGACCGGCATCGACGTCGACGACGCCTTCGCCGGCGGCACCGCCATGGGATCCGCCGTCAAGGCCGTCAAGGAACAGCTCCTGGCGATCCCGGACAAGGGCATGGGCTACGGCCTGCTGCGCCACCTCGATCCGGTCGGCTCGCAGATCTTGTCCGCATACACCACCCAGCCGCAGGTGAGCTTCAACTACCTCGGCCGGGTGTCCGCCGCGGACGTGCCCGAGGAACTCGCCGCGATCGGCTGGGTTCCGACGGACGCGCTCGGTGGGGTCGACGCCGCCCTCGACGCGGACATGCCCGCCAACGCCGTCGTCGACATCAACGCGATCGTGTCCGACGGTGCGGACGGACCGCAGCTCGCGGCCGGATTCGCCTTCCCGACCGGCCTTCTCGGCCCGGACGAGGTCGAGTCCCTCGCCGCCTACTGGGTGGACGCGCTCGCGGCGCTGGCCCGGTACGCGAGCGAGCCCGGCGCCGGCGGCCTGACCCCGTCGGACGTGCCGCTCGTGTCGGTGACCCAGCAGGACCTCGAGGCGTGGGAGGCGCGCTTCCCGTCGGCGACCGACGTATGGCCGCTGTCCCCGCTGCAGTCGGGCCTGCTGTTCCACGCCCTCATGGACGAATCCAGCGTGGACGTCTACACGATCCAGGCCGTGCTCGACCTCGACGGCGTGGTCGATCCGCAGCGGCTGCGCGGCGCGGCGCAGGCGCTGCTCGACCGGTACCCGAACCTGCGGACGGTGTTCGTCGCCGACGCCGCCGGTGCCCCGGTGCAGGTGGTGCTCTCCGGCGTGCGGGTGCCGTGGCGTGAGGCCGACCTGTCGCAGCTCGTCGCCGCCGAGGGCGTGCGCGCGACGGTCCCGTTCTGGCGGGAGGAGCAGGCGCGCCGGTTCGCGATGGACGAGGCGCCGCTGATCCGGTTCGTCCTCGCGTCGCTCGGCGACGGCCGCTACCAGCTCGGCGTGACCGTGCATCACATCCTCATCGACGGCTGGTCGATGCCGCTGCTGATGCAGGACATGATGATGCTGTACGCCACCCGCGGGGATGCGTCGCCGCTGCCGCGGGCCCGCTCCTACCGGTCGTTCCTGGCGTGGGTCGCCGAGCGTGACCTCGACGCCTCCCGCGCCACGTGGGCCCGGGTGCTCGACGGGTTCGAGGAGCCGACGCTGCTCGCCCCGGCGACCGACCGGCACCCCGGCGCCGAGGGCGCCGACCGCGTGCGGCTGCTGCTCGACGACGCCCGCACGGCCGAGATCGCCTCGGCCGCGGCCCGGCTCGGCGTCACCGTCAACACCCTCGTCCAGGCGGCGTGGGGCGTGCTGCTCGGCCGGTCGACCGGACGCGACGACGTCGTCTTCGGCGCCACCGTGTCGGGCCGGCCGGCGGACCTGCCCGGCGTGGAGTCGATGGTGGGCCTGTTCATCAACACCCTGCCGGTGCGGGTGACGTTCGATCCGCAGGAGCCGATCGAGCGGTTCCTGCAGCGCCTGCAGCAGGAGCAGGCCGAGTTGCTCGAGCACCATCATCTGGGTCTCACCGAGATCCAGCGGGTCGCCGGGCCGACCGTGGCGTTCGACACCCTCACGGTGTTCGAGTCCTACCCGCTCGACGAGAAGGGCCTGGCCGACCAGGCGGCGTCGATCGACGGCATGTCGGTCACCGGCGTCGGCACGAACGACGCCACCCACTACCCGCTGAGCCTGTTCATCCATGTCGGATCCGGCATGGACCTCGACCTGCGCTACCAGCGCAGGCTGTTCGACGTGCAGCAGGTCGAGACGCTGCTGTCGCGGTTCGTGCGGGTCCTCGAAGCGATCGCACAGCAGCCGGCGCTGCCCGTCGGCGACGTCGATCTGCTCGACGCGGCCGAACTCGAGCAGATCCTGCACGGGTGGAACGACTCGGACCACGCCCTCGACGGCACCGAACTGCTCCTGTCCCGGTTCGAGGCGCAGGCCCGGCGCACCCCGGATGCGGTGGCGCTGGCCTACGAGGGTGCCGAGCTGACGTACGCCGAATTCGGCGCCCGCGTCAATCGCCTCGCGCGGCACCTGATCTCGCAGGGGGTGGGGCCGGAGTCCCTGGTGGGCCTGGCGATCCGGCGGTCGTTCGACCTGCTGGTGGGCATGTACGCGATCGTCGAGGCCGGCGGCGCATGGGTGCCGATCGATCCGGATCACCCGGTCGACCGTGTCCGGCACATCCTCGACACGGCCGACCCGGTGTGCATCGTCACGACCGCCCGCGACGAGTTCACCGTTCCCGACGGGCTCACCGTCGACGCCGTCCTCGTCGACGAGCTGGATCTGTCGGCGGTCTCGGACGCGCCCGTCACCGACCGGGACCGGCGTGCGCCGCTGCGCCCGGACAACACGGCCTACGCCATCTTCACGTCCGGCTCGACCGGCCGGCCCAAGGGCGTCGCCGTCACGCACCGCGCCATCGTCAACCAGACGGCGTGGATGCTCGACGAGTTCGAGATGACGGCACAGGACGTCTACCTGCAGAAGACGGCCACGACGTTCGACGTGTCGCTGTGGGGCTTCTTCATGCCGCTGAGTGTGGGGGCGAAGCTGGTCGTGGCGACACCCGACGGCCACCGCGACCCGGTGTACGTCGCGGACGTCATCGCCCGCGAGAAGGTGACGATCACCGACTTCGTGCCGTCGATGCTCACGGTGTTCGCCGCCCACGTCGACCGGGAGTCGTGCGCCACGCTGCGGCACATCTTCGTGATCGGCGAGGCCCTGCCGCCGGAGACGATCGAGGGCGTGCGGCGCATCAGCACGGCCGCGATCGACAACCTCTACGGCCCGACCGAAGCGGCGGTGTCGGCCACCTTCTGGCAGGCGCCGGCCACCGGACCGGTCGACGTGGTGCCGATCGGCGTCCCGGAGTGGAACGTGCGGGTGCTGGTCCTCGACGGCCGGCTGCGGCCGGTGCCGGTCGGGGTCCCGGGTGAGCTGTATCTGGCGGGCGTGCAGCTGGCCCGCGGCTACGTCCGCCGCCCGGACCTGACCTCCGACCGGTTCGTCGCGAACCCGTTCGGGGCGCCGGGGGAGCGGATGTATCGCACCGGCGACCTGGTCACCTGGAACGAAACCGGGGAACTCGAGTACATCGGCCGCACCGACTTCCAGGTGAAGTTCCGCGGTCAGCGCATCGAGCTCGGCGAGATCGAGACGGCGTTGCTGGCGCACGAGTCGGTGAACCAGGCCGCGGTGCTGGTGGTGCCGACCCCTACCGGCGACCAGCTCGCCGGCTATGTCGTTCCCGCGCCGGGCCACGAGGTGGACGCGGGCGAGGTGATCGCGTTCGTGACGCGGACGCTGCCGTCGTACATGGTGCCCGCGGCGATCGTGGTGCTCGCGGAGTTCCCGCTGAACACCTCGGGCAAGCTCGATCGCAAGGCGCTGCCCGCGCCGACGTTCGCCGCGCGGGAGTTCCGGGCCCCGACGACTCCGATCGAGGAGATCGTCGCGGGCATCTTCGCCGAGGTCCTCGGCGTGGACCGGGTCGGTCTCGACGACGACTTCTTCGCGCTCGGCGGTAACTCGCTGATCGCCACGCAGCTGGTGGCGCGCCTGGGTGCGGCGCTGGATTCGCGGGTGCCGGTGCGGGTGCTGTTCGACGCCTCGACGGTCGAGGCGCTCGCGGCGCACGTCGAGCAGCACGCCGGATCCGGCGGCTCCGTGCCACTGGTGGCCGGGCCGCGGCCGGAACGGGTGCCGCTCTCGCTCGCCCAGCAGCGCATGTGGTTCCTCAACCGCTTCGACCCGGAGTCGGCGGCCTACAACCTGCCGGTGGCGCTGCGGCTCTCGGGCCGGTTGAACGTCGCGGCGCTGCAGGACGCGATCCGGGACGTGTTCACCCGGCACGAGGTGCTGCGCACGGCGTACCCGGAGACCGACGACGGCGCGGTCCAGGTCGTGCTGCCGGTGACGGCGGTGGTCCCGGACCTGACACCCGTCGTCACCACCTGGGACGAGGTCGCCGATCGGATCCGCGAGCTGGCCTACACCGGCTTCGACGTGACGTCGGAGGCCCCGATCCGGGTGCGGTTGTTCGCCGTCGGCGAGGACGAGATGATCGTCGCCTTCGTCGTCCACCACATCTCGGCGGACGGCTCCTCGATGGGGCCGCTCACCCGCGATCTCGTGGCGGCGTACGTCGCCCGGTCGACCGGGAACGCTCCGGACTGGGCACCGCTGCCGGTGCAGTTCGCCGACTACGCCCTGTGGCAGCGGCGGGTGCTCGGCGACGAGAACGACCCGGCGTCGGTGGCTGCGAAGCAGGTGACGTACTGGAAGCAGGCCCTGGCGGATCTGCCGGACCAGCTGGATCTGCCGACCGACCGGCCGCGACCGGCCGTGCAGTCCTTCGCGGGCGGGAAGATCGACTTCACGATCGACGCCGACCTGCACCGGCAGCTGGTCGAGCTGGCCCGGGGCCGGGGCGCGACGCTGTTCATGGCCGTCCACGCCGCGTTCGCGGTGCTGCTCGCGCGGCTGTCGGGCACCGACGACATCGCGATCGGCACGCCGATCGCCGGCCGCGGTCAGCGTGAACTCGACGATCTGATCGGCATGTTCGTCAACACGCTGGTCTTCCGCACCCGGGTCGAGCCCGGCGAGTCCTTCGCCGACCTGCTCGACCAGGCGCGGGAGCGGGACCTGCAGGCCTTCGCGAACGCCGACGTGCCGTTCGAGCGGCTCGTGGAGGTGCTCAATCCGGAGCGGTCGACGGCGCGGCATCCGCTGTTCCAGGTGGGCCTGTCGTTCCAGAACCTCGCGACGACGAGCCTCGAGCTGCCGGGACTGACCGTCTCCGGTGTGGACGCGGACCTGCAGACCTCGCAGTTCGACCTGCATCTCGTGGTCACCGACCGGTACGCCGACGACGGCGCCCCCGAGGGGATCACGAGCGTGCTCACGTACGCCACGGATCTGTTCGACGAGCCAACCGTCGTGGTGTTCGCGGAGCGGTTCGTGCGGGTGCTCGAGGCGATTGTGGCCGATCCGTCGGTGGCGCTGGGGGATATCGAGATTCTCGAGGCGGCCGAGCGGGTGCGGGTGCTCGAGGCGTGGAACGAGACCGCTCGTGCGGTCGGGGGGCCGGCGACGCTGGTGGATCTGTTCGACGAGCAGGTGCGGCGCGCTCCCGACGCGCCGGCGTTGGTGTTCGAGGGTGTGACGCTCACCTACGGCGAGTTCGATGCCCGGGTCAATCGTCTTGCGCGGCAGCTTGTTGCGCTGGGTGTGGGGCCGGAGTCGACCGTGGCGCTGGCAATGCGCCGGTCGGTCGAGTTGCTGGTGGGCATGTACGCCGTGGTCAAGGCCGGTGGTGCGTATGTGCCACTGGACCCGGACCAGCCGGCGGAGCGGACCGGGTACATTCTCGAGGTCGCGGCTCCGGTGGTGGTGCTGACCACCGAGCGCGACGGCTTCGTGGTACCGGGACAGACGATCCCGACGCTCACTCTCGACACCCTCGACCTCGACGAACTGTCGGACGCTCCGGTCACCGATGCGGAGCGGTTGGCGCCGTTGCGGGCGTCGAACACGGCGTATGTGATCTTCACGTCGGGTTCGACGGGTCGGCCGAAGGGTGTGGCGGTGCCGCACGGGGCGATCGTGAACCAGTTGGTGTGGAAGCGGGCGGAGTATGCGCTCGGTGCCGACGATGCGGTGTTGCTCAAGACGGCGGCGACGTTCGATCTGTCGGTGTGGGAGTTCTGGTCGGCGCTGGTCTGCGGTGGCCGGTTGGTGATCGCCGCGCCGGACGGGCACCGCGACCCGGGCTATCTGAACGCCCTGACGGCGGAGCGGTCCGTGACCACCCTGCACGTGGTGCCGTCGATGCTCGAGACGCTCCTCGTCGACGGCGAGGACCGGCTCCCGGCGTCGGTGCGACGGGTGCTCGCGATCGGTGAGGCATTGCCGGCGGCGACGGCGCGACGGTTCCTGGCGCACAACACGGCCCGGTTGGACAACCTGTACGGTCCGACCGAGGCCGCGGTGTCGGTGACCTTCCACGAGGTCGACGACGCCACCGGGGTGTCGGTGCCGATCGGTGTCCCGGAGTGGAATTCGCGGGTGTACGTGCTCGACGCGCGGCTGAATCCGGTCCCGGCCGGCGTGCCCGGTGAGCTGTACCTGGCGGGTGCGCAGCTGGCGCGCGGCTACCACGGCCGGGCGGATCTGACGGCGGAGCGGTTCGTCGCCTCGCCGTTCGGGGACGGCGAACGGCTCTACCGCACCGGTGACCTGGTGCGGTGGGATCCAGCGGGTCGCCTGGAGTACGTCGGACGCACGGACTTCCAGGTCAAGATTCGCGGTTTCCGCATCGAGCTCGGCGAGATCGAGGCCGCGCTGCGCGGCGTCGACGGTATCCGGGACGTGGCGGTGATCGTCCGCGAGGACGACCGGGTCGGACCGCAGGCGATCGCCTACGTGGTGCCGCAGCCCGGCGTCGTGCTCGACGTCGCCGACGTGAGCACGCAACTCGGGCGGGACCTGCCGTCGTACATGGTGCCGGCGGCGTTCGTGGTGCTCGAGGCGCTGCCGCTGAACGTCAACGGCAAGCTCGACCGCAGGGCGCTGCCGGCGCCGGTGTTCGAGGCCCGGGAGTTCCGGGCGCCGACCACCGTCACGGAGGAGGCCGTGGCGCGGGTGTTCGCCGAGGTGCTCGGTCTCGAACAGGTCGGTCTCGACGACGACTTCTTCGCCCTCGGCGGCGACAGCATCGTCTCGATCCAGCTGGTCTCGCGCGCGAAGGCCCGCGGCGTGGTGTTCACCCCGCGGGACGTGTTCGAACGCAAGACCGTTGCGGGTCTGGCGGAGGTCGCCACCCTCACCGGCGGTGGGGCGGGTGCACCCGCGGAACTGCCCGGTGGCGGTGTCGGCGACGTCCCGCTGACGCCGGCGATGCGTGACGCGCTCGACGCCGCCGGCCACGTCGAACGACTCGCCGTGGCCACGGCGGTGATCCTGCCCTCCGGCGTCGACCACGACGCCCTGGCCGGGGCGATCGGCGTGCTCGTCGACCATCACGACGCGCTGCGTGCGATCGTCGAGCACGACGCCGACGGCGCCGTCGCCCTGCGGGTGCGTGCCACCGGCACCGTCGACCCGGAAACCCTGCTGGCGCAGGCGGAACCGGAAACGGACGCGGCCGACGACGTGCGGGCCCGCGCCGAGCGGGCCCTCGGGGCGGCCGTCGAGCGAATCGACCCCGCCGCGGGCCGGATGGTGCAGTTCGTCCGCATCGACGACGGGCGCGGCGAGACGCTGCTGATCGTCGCCCACCGTTTCGTGGCCGACGACGCGTCCTGGCGCATCCTGGTCGACGATCTGGCCGCCGCGTACGACGCCCTCGCGGCCGGACGCCCGGTGGTGCTGCCCCCGGTCGGTACCTCCCTGCGCCGCTGGGCGCACGGGCTGGTCGAGGCGGCCGGCCGGCCCGAGCGCCGCACGGAACTCGCACTGTGGCGCTCGATCCTCGACGGACCGGACTTCCCGATCGGGAACCGCCCGCTCGACCCGGCCGTCGATCTCGGCGCCACGGTCGAGCACGTGCGCGGCACCGTCCCCGCCGCGGACACGGAGGCGCTGCTCACCGCGGTGCCCGAGCGGTTCCACGGCACCGTCCGCGACGGTCTGGTCACCGCGCTCGGCCTCGCGCTGGTGCGGTGGCGCCGGGACCGGGGCATCGACGAGACGTCCACGCTGCTCGCGGTGGACGGGGACGGACGCGACGCGGCCGTGGTCCCCGGTGCCGACCTGTCCCGGACCGTCGGATGGTTCACCACCGTATTCCCGTTCCGTGCCGGGTTCGAGGGAATCGACCTCGACGACGCGTTCGCCGGGGGACCGGCGATGGGCGCCGCCGTCAAGGCGGTCAAGGAACAGCTGCGGGCCCTGCCCGACGGTGGTGCCGGCTTCGGTCTGCTGCGGCACCTCGACCCCGATTCCGCAGGGGAGCTCGGCGCTCCGCGGCCGCAGGTTGCGTTCCACTACGGCGAGCCGGTCCCGGGCGGTGCGTGGGCGCCGGCCGATGCGTTCGGCGACCTCACGGTCCGCCCCGCCGGCCTGCCCGTCACCGCGACGATCGACGTCGCGGCGACCGTGTCGTACCGCCCGGAGGGCCCACAGCTCGAGGCGCGCTTCGGTTTCCCCGCCGGGGTGGTCGAGCGCTCGGAGATCGAGGAGCTGGCACAGCACTGGCATGAGGCCCTGGCTGCGCTGGCCCGCCACGTCCGCGAGCCGGGCGCCGGGGGCCTGACCCCGTCGGACGTGCCGCTCGTGTCGGTCGCCCAGCACGACCTCGACGTGTGGCAGTCGCGGTACCCGTCGGTGACCGACGCGTGGCCGCTGTCGCCGCTGCAGGCGGGTCTGCACTTCCACGCGCTCATGACCGAGGCGAGCGTGGACGTCTACACGATGCAGGCGGTGCTCGAACTCGGCGGTGCGGTCGATCCGGAGCGGCTGCGCGCCGCGGCGCAGGCGCTGCTGGACCGGTACCCGAACCTGCGGACGGTGTTCGTCACCGACAGCGGCGATCCCGTGCAGCTGGTGCTGGGTGACGTCGACGTGCAGTGGCGGCACGAGCACCTCGGCGGCCTCGCCGAGGACGCCCGCGACGCCGAGCTGGCCCGCATCCTGCGCGACGAGCAGGTCCGGCGCTTCGACCTCGGCACCGCCCCGCTGATCCGGTTCCTGTTCGTCGACGTGGCCGAGGGCCGCTCGCTGCTCGCGGTGACGGTCCACCACATCCTGCTCGACGGCTGGTCCATGCCGGTCCTCATGCAGGACCTCATGGCGCTGTACGTCACGCACGGGGACACCACCGCGCTCCCGGCCGTCCGCTCCTACCGGGAGTTCCTCGAGTGGCTGGCGGAGCAGGACCGGGAGGCGTCGCTCGAGGTGTGGGCGAAGGCACTCGCCGGCGTCGAGGAGCCGACCGTCCTCGCCCCGTCGGTGCGGCATCCCGACGCGGACGCCATCTCCTCGGTGCACGTGGTGTTCGACGAGGAACGCGCCGCGGCGGTGACCGCCCTGGCCGCGAGCCTCGGGGTCACCGTGAACACCCTGGTGCAGGCGGCCTGGGCGGTGCTGCTCGGCCGGATCGTGGGACGCTCCGACGTGACCTTCGGCGCCACCGTGTCCGGCCGGCCGGCCGAGCTGCCCGGCGTCGAGTCGATGGTCGGCCTGTTCATCAACACCCTGCCGGTGCGGGTGGACACCGATGACGACGAGACCGTCGCGCAGCTGCTGCGCCGCGTGCAGGCACAACAGGCGGAACTGCTCGGCCACCACTACCTGGGTCTGACCGAGATCCAGCAGCGGGCGGGCGGGCGGATCGGATTCGACACGCTGCTCGTGTTCGAGTCGTACCCGATCGACCGGGCCGCGCTGTCCTCCGCCGCCACGGACCTCGACGGCATGACCGTCACGGACGTCCGGCTCGACGACGCGACCCACTACCCGCTGACGCTGCTCACCCTCGCGCAGTCGGAGATCGTGTTCACCTTCAAGTACCTGGAGCGGTACTTCGACGAGACGGAGGTGACCGTGCTCTCGCAGCGGTTCGTGCGGGTCCTCGACGCCTTCGTGGCCGACGCCCAGGCGGCGGTGGGGGACATCGACCTCATGGACGCCGCGGAGCGGGCACACCTCGTCGCCGAGGCCGAGCCGGCGCAGGCTCCGGCCGCGAGCACCGGCCGCACGCTCGCCGCCGTGCTGGCCCACGTGGTCGAGGAGGATCCGGAAGCCCCGGCCGTGGCCGTCGACGGCACCGAGGTGCCGTACCGCGAGCTGGACGCGCGGTCGTCGCGGCTGGCGCGGCTGCTCATCGCGCGCGGCATCGGCACCGGCGACGTCGTCGCCGTCGCCGTCCCGCGGTCGGTGCAGTCGGTGGTGGCGCAGTGGGCGGTCGCCAAGACCGGCGCGGCCCTGCTGATGGTCGATCCCGGCGGCCCGTTCGTCGGGGCGCCGGGCGCCGCAGGGGTGACGCTGGGCTTGACCGTGGCGGAACTCACCGCCGGCCTGCCCGGCACCGTCACGTGGCTGCCGCTCGACGACGAGCAGCTGCGCGCCGAGCAGGCGGCGCAGGCCGCACACCCCGTCTCGTACGCGGACCGGCTCCGGGTCGTCGGGTCCGAGAGCCCGGCCCTGGTCACCGCGACCCGCACGTTCACCCAGGCCGAGCTGATCGACCGGATCGGCGAGCTGCGCGAGCAGTACGGCCTGACCTACGAGTCGCGCAGCGCCGCGGTCGGGTCGACCGCGGCGGAGGCCGGTGCGCTCGAGCCGATGCTGGTCACGGCCACCGGCGCGACGGTCGTCGTGGTGCCGGAGGGCGCCGACTCGGGGGAGGCACTCGACGCCGCCCTGTACGACGAGTGGGTCACCCATGCCCACCTGACCGCCGACGCGCTCGACACCCTCGAACCCGGGGGGCTCGAGGATCTGGCGGTGGTGGTCGTGGTCGATCGGGCGCCGGAGGAGCTGCTCGAGCGGTGGCGCACGGCCCATCGGGTCGTCGTCGCCTGAGGTCCGGCCCGCCGCGGTGAGGCTCCCCTTTTCGTCGGGGGAGCCTCACCGCGTCCGGTCCCGGCGGGGGCCCGAGGGTAACGTCGCGGGCGCATCGGTGGATGAACGAGTGGCGGCTACCGGCCGCTACGGTCCCGCCGAGGGCGCCGGGCGCAGTGACTATGCTTGCTCGTTCGCGCGCGAGCAACGGAACCGAAGCGAAGGATGTGGGCATCTACATGCGGTCTTCTCGACACGACGGCAGCCTGGGCGGGAGCGATCCGGCGATCGCTCCCCAGTCGCCGGCCGTCGAGCGCCGCGAACGCCCCGCCCGCAGCCGCCGTCCCGCCCCCACCCGCCCCCAGCGGGGCTCCCGCACCCGCACCCAGGCGACGTTGCTGCCGCAACTGCTGGTATCGGCCGTGGAGGAACGCGGCGATCACCCGGCGGTCGTCGCGGCGGGCGGGGCGACGCTCACGTACCGGGAGCTGGACGAGAAGTCGTCGCAGCTGGCGCGGCTGCTGATCGAGCGGGGCATCGGCCCGGGCGACGTGGTGGCGGTCGCCGTGCCCCGCTCGGCGGAGTCCGTCCTGTCCGTGTGGGCGGTGGCGAAGTCGGGGGCGACGTTCCTGCCCGTCGACCCGAAGTACCCGGCCGAGCGGGTCCTGCACATGGTGTCCGACTCCGGCGCGGCCGTCGGCCTGACCCTCACGGCCTTCGCCGCGGACCTGCCGGGCTCGGTGCGGTGGACCGCGCTCGACGATCCCGGCGTGGCCGGTGACATCGCCGCCCGCCCCGGCCACCCGGTGTCGTACGCCGATCGGATCCGGCCGCTGTCCGAGCTGCACCCGGCCTGGATGATCTACACCTCCGGGTCGACGGGCCTGCCGAAGGGCGTGTCCGTCCCGCACACCGGCATCGCCGGCCTGATCACCGCCGAACGCGAGCACTACCGGGTCACCGCCGAGGCGCGGGTGCTGCACATCTGCTCGCCCAGCTTCGACGTGTCGATGCTCGAGCTGCTGAGCGCCTTCACCGCCGGCGCGACCCTGGTGGTCTCGCCGCCGACGATCGTCGGCGGCGCGGACCTGGCGGAGCTGCTCGCGGCCGAGCGCGTCACCCACACCTTCATCACCCCCGCGGCGCTGGGGTCCGTCGACCCGCAGGGCCTGGACGACCTGCGCGTGGTCGTGGTGGCGGGGGAGAGCTTCGGTCCCGATCTCGTCGAGCGCTGGGCCGCGCCCGGCCGCGACTTCTTCAACGGATACGGGCCGACCGAGGCGACCGTCCTGGCGGTGAGCAGTGCCCCCTTGCACCCGGGCGAGCCGATCCGCATCGGTACCCCGATCCCCGGCGTGGGGGCATACGTGCTCGACACGCACCTGCGCCCGGTCCCCGCCGGTGTCACCGGTGAGCTGTACCTGGCGGGCGCACAGCTCGCGCTGGGGTATCACGCCCGTCCGGGCCTGACCGCCGACCGGTTCGTCGCCAACCCGTTCGCGGACGGCGGGGCGCGCATGTACCGCACCGGCGACCTCGTGCGCCGCGACGACAGCGGTGTGATCGAGTACCTCGGCCGCTCCGACTTCCAGGTCAAGATCCGCGGCTACCGCATCGAACTCACCGAGATCGACGCGGTCCTCGTCCGGCACCCGGACGTCGAGTTCGCCACCACCGTGGGCCGCGCCCTGCCCTCCGGGGAGACCGCGCTCGTCTCCTACGTCGTGCCGGCCGCCGGGGGCGCGGACCTCGACACCGGCGCTCTCGTCGAGTTCGCGGCCGGCTTCCTGCCCGACTACATGCTCCCGGCGGCGGTCGTCCCCATCGCCGAGGTGCCGCTCAATCCCGTCGGCAAGCTCGACCGCGCGGCCCTTCCCGCCCCGGTGTTCGCGGTCCGGGAGTACCGGGCGCCGCAGACCCCGGCCCAGCAGGCCGTCGCCGACGTCTTCGCCGACGTCCTCGGCGTCGAGCGGGTCGGTCTCGACGATTCGTTCCTCGACCTCGGCGGCAACTCCCTCGTCGCCACCCGGCTCGTCGCCCGGCTCGGCGCGGCCCTCGACACCCGGGTGCCGGTGCCGCTGGTGTTCGAGGCGCCGACGGTGGAGGCGCTCGCGGCGCGGCTCGAGTCGCAGGCCGGCTCGGGTGCCGTGGCGCTGGTCGCCCGCGACCGCCCCGAGCGGATCCCGTTGTCGCTCGCCCAGCAGCGTATGTGGTTCCTGAACCGGTTCGCGCCCGAGTCGGCGGTGGACAACATCCCCGTCGCGATCCGGCTCGCCGGGCGTCTCGACGTCGACGCCCTGCGCGGCGCGGTCGCCGACCTCGTCGCCCGGCACGAGTCGCTGCGCACCGTCTACCCGGAGATCGACGGCGACGGCTACCAGGTGGTACTGCCGGTGGCCGAGGTACTGCCGGATCTCGCCCCCGTCGAGGTTGCGGCCGAGGACGTTCCCGCTCGCGTCCTCGAGCTGGTCGGCACCGGGTTCGACGTCACCGCCGCCGTGCCGTGGCGCGTCGCGCTGCTGCGGATCTCCGACGAGGAGCACGTGCTCGTCTTCGTCGTGCACCACATCTCCGGCGACGGTTTTTCCATGACGCCGCTGACCCGTGACGTCGTCGCCTCCTATCGGGCGCGCACCCGTGACGAGCCGAATCCGTTGCCGCCGTTGTCGGTTCAGTACGCCGACTATGCGCTCTGGCAGCGCGAGGTGCTCGGCGACGAGGACGATCCGGAATCCGTGCTGTCGCGGCAGCTCGCCTACTGGCGCGCGCAGCTCGCCGACCTGCCCGAGGAACTCACCCTCCCGGTGGACCGGCCCCGTCCCGCCGTCGCGTCCAATCACGGTGCCGCCCTTCGTGTCCCGATCGACGCCGAACTGCACGCGGCGCTCGCCGACCTGGCCCGCACCCACAACGCGAGCGTGTTCATGGTGGTGCACACGGCGCTGGCCGTGCTGCTGGCCCGGTTGTCCGGCACCGACGACATCGCCGTCGGCACCCCCGTCGCGGGCCGCGGCGAGGCCGCCCTGGACGACCTGATCGGCATGTTCGTCAACACGCTGGTGCTGCGCACCACCGTCGAACCCGGTGAGCCGTTCGCCGACCTGCTCGCCCGGGTGCGCGGCACGGATCTCGAGGCGTTCGCGAACGCCGACATGCCGTTCGAACGGCTCGTCGAGGTGCTCGACCCGCCCCGCTCGCAGGCCCGGCACCCGCTGTTCCAGGTGATGCTCACCTTCCAGAACCTGCCGCAGTCCGCCCTGGAGCTGCCCGACCTGAGCATCTCCGGGGTCGAATTCGACACGGCCATCGCGAAGTTCGATCTGCAGGTCACCGTCGCCGAGCAGCTCTCGGAGCGCGGCGCCCCCGGCGGGATGACCGTCGAACTCGCCTACGCCACCGATCTTTTCGACGCCCCCACCATGCGGTCCCTCGCCGACCGGTTCACCCGGATCCTGCGCGGCGTCACCGTGGACGCCGCCACCCCGGTCGGCGCGCTGCCGTTCCTGGACGACGCCGAGGCCGAGCGGATCCTCACCGAGTGGAGCACGCTCGGGTCCGGGGTCCGGGTGCCCGCAGCGGCGACCCTCGCCGACCGCTTCGACGCCGTCGTCCGCCGCAGCCCCGACGCCCCGGCCGTCACGTTCGCCGGACGCACCCTCTCGTTCGCCGAGCTCGACGCGCGCGCCAACCGCCTCGCCCGCCGGCTCGTCGCGGCCGGGGCGGGCCCGGAGGAGCTCGTGGCCGTCGCGCTGCCCCGGTCGGCCGAGTTGATCGTGGCGCTGCTGGGGGTGCTCAAGTCCGGTGCCGCGTATCTGCCCACCGACACCACGTATCCGGCGGAGCGGCTGCGGTACATGCTCGAGGACGCACGTCCGCGCTGCGTCGTCACCACCACCACCGGTGACGGCGACGCACTGCCGGACGTCGGCCTGCCCCGGGTGTACATCGAGGACGACGACCCGCACGCGCCGTCCGGGCCGCTCACCGACGCCGAGCGGAGCGCGCCGCTGCATGCGGACAACCGCGCCTACGTCATCTACACCTCCGGCTCCACCGGCCGCCCCAAGGGCGTCGCGGTCACCCACCGCAACGTGCTGACCCTGTTCGACAACGCCGAACCGCTGTTCGGGTTCGGTGCCGACGACGTGTGGACGCTGTTCCACTCCTACGCATTCGACTTCACGGTGTGGGAGCTGTGGGGACCGCTGCTGTACGGCGGCCGGCTCGTCGTCGTCGACTACCTGACCTCACGCTCGCCCGAACAGTTCCTCGAGCTGCTGCGGGCCGAGCGGGTCACCGTGCTCAACCAGACCCCCTCGGCGTTCCTTCAGCTCGACGAGGCCGACCGGGTCGCGTCCGTGGAGCGTCCCGACGCCGATCCGCTCGCACTGCGATACGTCGTGTTCGGCGGCGAGGCGCTCGACCTCGGCAAGCTCGACGGCTGGTACGGGCGCCGGCCCGTGGCGCCGACGCTGGTCAACATGTACGGCATCACCGAGACCACGGTTCACGTGTCGTTCCTGGCCCTCGACCGCGGCGCCGCGCGCCCCGGTGCCGCCAGCCGGATCGGCCGCTCCCTGCCGGGGCTGCGGCTGCGGGTGCTCGACCGGCGGCTGCAGCCCGTCCCGGTCGGGGTGCCGGGCGAGGTGTACGTCTCCGGTGACCAGCTCTCCCGCGGCTACCTCGGTCGGCCGGGACTGACCGCCGCGCGGTTCGTCGCCGACCCCTTCGGGGCGGGCCGGCTGTATCGCACCGGCGACGTCGCGCGGTGGAACGCCGACGGCGAGCTCGAGTACGCCGGGCGCAGCGACGCGCAGGTGCAGTTGCGGGGCTTCCGCATCGAGCTGGGCGAGGTCGAGGCGGCGCTGCTGCGTGCCGACGCGGTGGCCCAGGCGGTCGCCGTGGTCCGCGACGACGGTCTCGGCGACCGGCTCGTCGGCTACGTCGTGCCCCGCGCCGGCGCGGACGTCGACGTGGCCCGCGTGCGCGAGCAGCTCGGTGCCTTCCTCACCGGCTACATGATTCCGGACCTCGTGGTCGTCCTCGACGAGCTGCCGCTCACCGTCAACGGCAAGCTCGACCGGCGCGCCCTGCCGGTGCCGCAGGCGACCGCCACCACCGCGGGCGGGCGCCGCGAACCGGCCACCGCCGCCGAACGCGCCGTCGCGCAGGTGTTCGCCGACGTGCTCGGCGTCGAGCGGGCCGGTGCGGACGACTCGTTCTTCGAGCTCGGCGGCAACTCGCTCATCGCGACGCGGGTGATCGCGCGGATCAACGAGTCGCTCGGAACCGCCCTCGCGATCCGCGAACTGTTCGAGGCACCGACCGTCGCCGAACTCGCGGCCCGGGCCGACGCGCACGCGGAATCGGCGCCCCGGCCCGCGCTGACCGCCGGGCCCCGCCCCGATCGGGTGCCGCTCTCGCTCGCCCAGCAACGCATGTGGGTGCTCAACCAGCTCGATCCCGCCTCCGCGAGCTACAACATCCCGCTCGCGATCAGGCTGCGTGGCCGCCTCGACACCGCGGCGCTCACCGCCGCGGTGCGCGACGTGATCGAGCGGCACGAGTCGCTGCGCACCCGGTACCCGCAGGACGAGACGGGGCCCTACCAGCACGTCCTCGACGCCGACGCGGTGGTGCCCGCGGTCGTGCCGGTCGAGGTGGCGTCCGAGCAGGAGGCGTTCGCCGAGGTCGTCGCCCTCGCCGCCGAGGGCTTCGACGTCTCCGCGCAGGTGCCGGTGCGCGGCCGGATCGTCTCGGTCGGCGCCGACGACCACGTGCTCGCCCTCGTCGTCCACCACATCTCCGCCGACGGTGCGTCGCTGGCGCCGCTGGCACGGGATCTGATGACCGCCTACGCGTCGCGGTTGTCGGGCGGCACGCCGGCCTGGGCGCCGCTCGAGGTGCAGTACGCCGACTACGCGCTCTGGCAACGTCGGGTCCTCGGTGACGCCGACGATGCGCAGTCGCCGGCCGGTGCCCAGCTGTCCTACTGGCGTTCGCGCCTGGCCGGGGTGCCCGAACTGCTCGATCTGCCCACGGACCGGCCCCGGCCGCCGCAGCCGTCGCTGCGCGGCGGCACGGTGGCGGTGGAGGTCGACGCGCAGATCCGGCAGCGGCTCGACGCCCTCGCGCTCGAGCACCGGGCGTCGCTGTTCATGGTCGTCCACGCGGCGCTCGCCGTGCTGCTCGCCCGGCTCAGCGGCACCCACGACATCGTCGTCGGCACGCCCGTCGCGGGCCGCGGTGACCGGCGCCTCGACGACCTCGTCGGGATGTTCGTCAACACCCTCGCCCTGCGCACGGATGTGGACCCGGCGGCGACCTTCGCCGAGCTGCTCGACCGGGCCCGCGCCGTCGACCTCGAGGCGTTCGGCCACGCCGACGTGCCGTTCGAGCGGGTGGTCGACGACGTGGTGGCCGTGCGCTCCCCGGCCCGGCATCCCGTGTTCCAGACGGTGCTGTCGTTCCAGAACACCGAGGCCGCGCGCCTCGAACTGCCGGGTCTCACCGTCGAGGCCCTCGACGCCGGTGAACTCGCCGCGAAGTTCGACCTGCAGGTGACCGTCGATCCGCGTGAGCACCCGGGCGGCTCGGCCGCCGGCATGCACGTCGGGTTCACCTACGCCGTGGACCTGTTCGACGCCGGCACCGTCGCGACGTTCGCCGAACGCTTCGTGACCGTCCTGCGCGCCGTCGCGGAAACCTCCGACGCGGTGGTCGGGGACATCGACATCCGCACCGAGACCGAGCGCACGGCGCCCACGATCATCGAGCCCGAGCCGGTGGCGGTCCCCGACCGCGTCGAGCGGACGGTGCCGCAGGAGTGGCAGGTCGCCGTGGAGTCCGATCCCGAGGCCCCGGCGTTCGTCGCGGACGGCGTCGAGGTCACCTACCTCGACCTCGACCGCCGGTCGTCGCAGTGGGCCCGGTATCTCATCGCCGAGGGCGTCGGGCCCGGCGACGGCGTCGCGGTCGCCGTGCCGGCGGGCCCCGAGCTGATCACCGCGCTCTGGGCGGTGACCAAGGCGGGTGCCGCGATCGTGCCCGCCGTGTCCGGCTCCGCCACGCCTGCGGAGACACCCGGGCTCGGGTTGACGACGACCGGGTCGGACGCCCGTCGGTCCGCCGCCGCGCGCTGGGTGTGCCTCGACGACCCGGCGACGGTGACCGCCGTGGACACGCTGTCCCACCGGCCGGTCGACTACTCGGAGCGGGTCCGGGTCCTGCAGCCGCAGCACCCCGCGCTGTGGGTGGCCGGCCGCGTGCTCGACCACGGCGAACTGGTCGCCGTGGTCCGCGGCGGTGCGGCTGCGCTGAAGCTGGACTACGAATCGCGGTCGTTGGTGTGCGACCTCACGGCGGAGCAGTGGCGCATCTTCGCGATCCTGGCTGCCGGGATCGCGGGGGCGGTGGTGATCGTGCCCGAGCCCGGCGCCGACCTCGCCGCCGTCGTGGCCGACGAATGGGTAACCCATGCGTTCGTGCCGTCTTCGCTGGTAGACGCGTTGAACGAGGCACCGGGTGACGACCTCGGGGTCGTGGTCGTCACCGACCGCGACGAGGTCCCGCCGGGGTCCGTTGCCGCGGGTGGGCAGTGGACGACAGTGGCCGCCGTCGACCCATGGAGTATGCGGAACTGAATACCGGCCGGTAGATTCCTCCCGGGCGGGACGAGTTCTCCATGCTCTTCCCGCGTGTGGAAGGAGCTGTATCCGTAGTGCAACGCAGGAGCCCGGTCCGGGCAGATCGAGGTCCGGGCGCGTGAGGCGAGAGCCGGGGGTGCGGCGCAGGGAACCGGGCCGGTCGCGTAGCCGGGCCACGCGCGTGGCACTGCTGCCGACTCTGCTGACCTCCGCGGTGGAGGAACGCGGAGACCATCCCGCGGTGGTGGGCGCCGCCGGTGGCCCCGCCCTGTCGTATCGCGAGCTGGACGAGAGGTCGTCGCGGTGGGCGCGGTGGCTGATCGGCCGGGGCGTCGGGCCGGGCGACGTGGTCGCGGTGGCGATACCCCGTTCGGTGGAGTCGGTGCTCGCGTTGTGGGCGGTGGCGAAGTCGGGCGCGACGTTCGTCCCCGTCGACCCGCGCTACCCACTCGAGCGGGTGGAATTCATGCTGGCAGACTCCGGCGCGGCCCTGTGCATGACGGTGCGCGATTTCGCGGCCGCGGTGCCGGCCGGAGTCGAACAGGTGCTGCTCGACGATGCGGCGGTGGCCGGGCAGGTCGGGCAGCTGCCCGGGCATCCCGTCTCGTACGCCGACCGGACGCGCGCGCTCGAAGGGCCGGACCTCGCCTGGATGATCTACACGTCCGGCTCCACGGGCCGCCCGAAGGGGGTGGCGGTCACCCATGCCGGGATCGCCGGCGTGATCTCCGCCGAGCGGGAGCACTACGGGGTCGGCGCGGACGCGCGGGTGTTGCATGTGTGCTCGCCGAGTTTCGACGTCTCGATGCTCGAGTTGCTGATCGGGTTCTCCGCGGGTGCGACGGTGGTGGTGGCGCCGGCGTCGGTGGGCGGCGGTGCCGACCTGGCCGAGGTGCTGGCGGCCGACGCGGTGACCCACGTGTTCATCACGCCGGCGGCATTGAGTTCGGTGGATCCCACGGGCCTGACGGACCTGCGGGTGGTGGTGGCGGCCGGGGAGGCCTTCGGGCCGGAGCTGGTGAGCCGGTGGACCGGTCCCGGCCGGCGGTTCTTCAACGCGTACGGGCCCACCGAGGCGACGATCCTGGCGACGAGCAGCGCGCCGCTGGTGGCGGGCGAGCCGATCACGATCGGCACCCCGATCCCGGGACTGGCGGCTTACGTGCTCGACGGCCGGTTGCGGCCGGTGCCGCCGGGTGTGGTGGGTGAGCTGTATCTGGCGGGCGCCCAGGTGGCGCGCGGCTACCACCGCCGGCCGGGACTGACGGCGGAGCGGTTCGTGGCCGATCCGTTCGGGTCGGATCCGGGAACCCGGATGTACCGGACGGGAGACCTGGTGCGCCGCGCGGCCGACGGCCCGATCGAGTATCTCGGGCGCAGCGATTTCCAGGTCAAGATCCGCGGGTTCCGGGTGGAACTGGGTGAGATCGACGCCGCCCTGACGGCCCGGCCGGACATCGAGTTCGCCGCGACCGTCGGGAAGGTGCTGCCGTCGGGGGAGACGGCACTGGTGTCGTACGTGCTGCCCGCGGCCGGAACCCGGATGGACGCGCCGGCGGTGCTCGCCGGGTTGGCCGAGACGCTGCCCGGCCACATGGTGCCGGCCCTGGTGATGGTGCTCGACGCGGTGCCGCTGACCCCGGTGGGCAAGCTCGATCGGGCGGCGCTGCCCGAACCGGTGTTCGCCGAGCGGGAATACCGGGCGCCGCGCACCCTGGTCGAGGAGACGGTCGCGTCGGTGTTCGCCGAGGTGCTCGGGCGCGAGCGCGTCGGCGTGGACGACTCCTTCCTCGAGCTGGGGGGAAATTCGCTCCTCGCGACCCGGTTGGTGGCGCGCCTGGGTGCGGCCCTGGAGACCCGGGTGCCGGTGCCGGTGGTGTTCGAGGCGCCGACCGTGGCGGCATTGGCGGCGCACCTGGAGTCGGGTGGCGCGGCGGCACACGCTGTTCCGCTGGTGGCGCGGGAGCGCCCGGACCGCGTACCGCTGTCGTTCGCGCAGCAGCGGATGTGGTTCCTCAATCGGTTCGATCCGGCCTCCGCGGCCGACAACATCCCGGTGGCGATCCGGCTGACGGGCCGGCTCGACGTCGATGCCCTGCGAAAGTCGGTGTCCGACATCGCGGTCCGGCACGAGATCCTGCGAACCAGGTATCCCGAAACGGACGGGCGCCCGTACCAGACGGTCGTTCCCGCCGCCGGATACACGCCCGACTGGGCGTCGGAATCGGTGCCCGGAACGGAGCTGGCCGACCGGATCGCCGACGTGGTGGCCACCGGATTCGACGTGACCGCCGAGGTGCCGTTCCGGGTGCGGCTGTTCCGGGTCGCGGACGACGAGCACGTGCTCGTGTTCGTGGCACACCACATCAGCGCCGACGGCTGGTCGATGGCGCCGTTGACGCGCGATCTGATGACCGCGTACGCCGCGCGTGCCGCCGGCCGGGAGCCCGGATGGGAGCCGTTGCCGCTGCAGTACGCGGACTTCGCGCTGTGGCAGCGTGAGGTGCTCGGATCGGAGCGGGACGCGGACAGTCCCCTCTCGGCACAGGCGGAGTACTGGCGGCGGGTCCTCGCGGATCTCCCCGCGGAACTGCACCTCCCGACGGATCGGGCCCGCCCGCCGGTGCAGTCCTTCGCCGGCGGCCGGGTCGCGTTCGATATCGATGCCCCGACGCACCGGCGGGCGGGGGAACTGGCACAGCAGTGCGGGTCGACCCTGTTCATGGTCCTGCACACCGCGCTCGCGGTGTTCCTCGCCCGGATGTCGTCGTCGCACGACATCGCCGTGGGTACCGCGGTCGCCGGCCGCGGTGACGCCGCGCTGGACGAGATGGTCGGCATGTTCGTCAACACCTTGGTGCTGCGCACCCGGGTCGATCCCGGTTCTGGGTTCGCGGAGCATCTCGCGCGGGTCCGCGAGAGCGACCTGGAGGCGTTCACCCACGCGGAGATCCCCTTCGAGCGCGTCGTGGAACTGCTCGCCCCGGAGCGTTCGACCGCGCGGCACCCGCTGTTCCAGGTGGCCATCGCCTTCGAGAACCTGCCCCCCGCGGGTCTCGAGCTGCCGGGCCTGAGCGTGGCGGCGGTGCCGTTCGATGCGGCCACCGCGAAGTTCGATCTGTCGTTGACGCTGCGTGAACACACGGACCCCGGCGGGGGACCGGCGGGAATGTCGGCGGACTTCGTCTTCGCCAGGGACCTGTTCGACGACGAGACGGTGGCCGAATTCGCGCGACGGTTCGTGCGGCTGCTGGCCGCCGCCGTGGCGGACCCGGCCGTGCCGGTCGGTGACCTGGCGCTCCTTGCCGACGACGAAGCCGACCGGCTCACCCGTGCCCCGGACGACGCACCGAGCGGTGCCCGCACGCTCGCCGAGATCCTGACGGCGGCGGTCTCCCGGGACCCCGAGGCGCCGGCCGTCCGGTACCAGGACCGCACGATCAGCTACCGCGAACTCGACGAGTCGTCGTCCCGGCTCGCGCGGGAACTGGCAGCACGCGGCGTCGGCCCCGAGGACGTGGTGGCGCTGGCGTTCCCGCGTTCCTACGAGATGGTGCTCGGCGTGTGGGCGGTCGCGAAGGCCGGCGCCGCGCACCTTCCGGTGGATCCGTCCTATCCGGCGGAGCGGGTCCGGTACATGCTCGCCGACTCCGGTGCGGCGGTGTGCCTGACCACCACCTCGTACGCCCCCGCGCTGCCCGCGTCCCCGCCCCGGCTGGAACTGGACGATCCCGAGGTCGTGCGGGCCGTCGCGACACGATCCGCCGCCCGGATGTCCGACGCCGAGCGGGTACGGCCGCTGTCGCTGCAGCACGCGGCGTACGTCATCTACACGTCGGGGTCGACCGGGCACCCCAAGGGTGTGGTGGTCACCCACGCGGGTCTCGACCCGCTGCTCGGTGCCGCGGTGACGCTGTACGGCGTGACGTCACGGTCGCGGTTCCTGCACGTGTGCTCGCCCAGCTTCGATCCGTCGGTGCTCGAGTGGATGGCCGCGTTCTCCCAGGGCGCGACCCTGGTCGTGGTGCCCTCGACGATCGTCGGCGGACCCGAACTCGCGGAACTGCTTCGGGCCGAACGGGTCAGCCACACCATCGTCACGCCGGCGGTGCTGGGGACGGTCGATCCGTCGGGACTCGACCGTCTCGGGGTCGTGTCCGTCGGCGGGGACGTGACATCGCCGCAACTGCTGGCGCGGTGGGCGCCGGGACGGAGCTACTTCAACGGCTACGGGCCTACGGAGACGACGATCATCTCGTCGTTCGCGCGGCTGCAGCCCGGGCGCCCGGTCACCGTCGGCCGGCCCGTACCGGGGGTGGCCGCCCTGGTGCTGGACTCCCGGCTGCGGCCGGTGCCGTCCGGCGTGGCCGGCGAGTTGTACCTGGCCGGGGCCGCTCTCGCGCGGGGCTACCACCGGCGCAGCGGGTTGTCGGCGGCACGGTTCGTGGCGAACCCGTTCGGAGCGCCGGGCACGCGGATGTACCGGACCGGGGACGTGGTCCGATGGCGCAGCACCGGCGCGGTCGCCGAACTGGAGTACCTCGGGCGCAGCGACTTCCAGGTCAAGCTGCGTGGATTCCGGATCGAACTCGGCGAGATCGACGCCGCACTGGAACGGAACCCCTCCGTCGCGCAGGCCACCACGGTGCTGCACACCGATCCGCGCGGCGGGGACAGGCTCGTCGGCTACGTCGTCGGCGCGGCCGGCGCCGTGCCCGACCCGGCGCACCTGCGCGAGTTCCTCGCCGGGGAACTGCCGAACCACATGGTGCCCGGCCACATCGTCGTGCTCGACGCCCTGCCCCTCACTCCCGGTGGCAAGCTGGACAGGCGGGCACTGCCGGTGCCGCTGCCCGAGTCGGCCGAGTACTGCGCCCCCGCCACGTCCGACGAGCAGGCGGTCGCAGACGTGTACGGGGCGGTGCTCGGGGTCGAGCGGGTCGGCCGCGCCGACGACTTCTTCGCGCTCGGCGGCAACTCGCTGCTCGCGATGCAGGTCATCGCGCGGCTCGAGGCCGCCCTCGGCGTCCGGGTCCCGGTGCGGACGTTGTTCGAAGCGCCGACCGTGTCGGCCCTGGCGGCGCGGATGGGGGATCCGGTCGCGGTCCCGTCCCGGATGCCCCTGCGCCCCCGGCGGCGCCCCGAGCGGATTCCGCTGTCGCTCGCGCAGCGGCGGATGTGGTTCTTCAACCGGTTCGACCCGGACTCCGCCGCCTTCAACATCCCGCTCGTGCTGCGATTGACCGGGGCGCTGGATGTGCCGGCGCTGCAGGCCGCCCTGCGCGACCTGCTCGCCCGGCACGAGGCCCTGCGCACCGTCTTCCCCGACTCCGACTCCGGACCGTTCCAGGTGATCGTTCCGCTCGAGGACGTACCACTCGATCTGGCGGCACAGGACGTGGCCGAGGACGACCTGCACCCGCGGATCGCCGCCCTCGTCTCCCGGGGGTTCGACGTCACCGGTGCGGTACCCGTCCGGGCGGCCCTGTTGCGGCTCACCGACCGGGACCACGTGCTGGTCGTCGTCGTTCACCACATCGCGAGCGACGGCGGATCCCGGGCCCCGATGGCCCGGGATCTGGCCACCGCGTACCTGTCCCGCAGAGCGGGCCGGGCACCGGAGTGGACTCCGCTGCCGGTGCAGTACGCCGACTACGCCCTGTGGCAACAGGACGTGCTGGGCTCCGAGGACGACCCCGAGTCGGTGCTCGCGCGCCAGTTGAACTACTGGACCACGGCGCTGGCGGACCTGCCGGACCTGGTGGAACTGCCCACCGACCGCCCGCGGCCCGCCGTGCAGACCGGGCGCGGCGCGAGCCTCGACTTCACCCTGGACGAGGCGTTGGCCGCCCGGCTCGATCGGCTCGCCCGGGATCACGGCGTGACGTTCTTCATGCTCGCGCACGCCGCGCTCGCGGTCCTGCTGGCCCGCCTGTCCGGTACCGACGACATTCCCGTCGGGGCACAGGTCGCCGGCCGCGGCGAGGAGGCGCTCGACGATCTCGTGGGGATGTTCGGCAACACCCTCGTGCTGCGCACCCGGATCCACCCGGACGCCACCTTCTCCGAGCTTCTCGCCGGCGTGCGGGAGGTCGACCTCGCCGCCTTCGGCAACCCCGACGTTCCGCTCGAACGGCTCGTGGAGATCCTCGATCCCGTCCGGTCCACCGCGCATTCGGCCCTGTTCCAGGTGCTGCTCGTGGTGCACAACTTCACCCGCTCCGAGATCGCATTGCCGGACCTGCACATCGCGCCGGTCGGGACGGCCACGGGCGGCGCCAAACTCGATCTCGAGATCCACCTGACCGAGATGCGCGACGAGCAGGGGCGGCGGGACGGGGTCGCCGGATCCGTCGTCTACGCGTGTGACCTGTTCGACGAGGACACCGTGCGGACGTTCGCCGCGCGACTCGCGTCGATCCTGGAGGCGGCGGCGGACGATCCGGGCGTTCCGGTCGGCGGCATCGACCTGCGCACCGCGGAGGAACGTGCCCGGCTCGACGAGCTGAACCGGACCGCCGCGCCGCTCGGTGACCGGTTGGTGCTGGACGCGTTCACCCGGCAGGCGCGGCGCACCCCCGACGCGACGGCGGTCGTCTTCGAGGACACCGCGCTGACCTACGCGCAGTTCGCCTCTCGGGTGGACCGGCTCGCCCGGCGCCTCGTCGCGTGCGGCGTCGGGCCCGATCGGCTGGTCGGCGTCCACATGAGCCGATCGGTCGAGATGATGGTCGGGATCTATGCGGTTCTCCGGGCCGGTGGCGGGTACGTGCCGCTCGACCCGGAACACCCCGCCGAGCGAACGGCATACGTCCTGGCCACCGCCGAGCCGGTGGTGGTGCTGACCACGACGCGCGATCGGGGCACGCTCCCCGATTCCGTCCCGGCCCTCGTGGTCGACGAATCGGACTTCGCCCCGGCGCCGGTCACCGAGTTCGCCGACCACGAGCGCCTGGCGCCGCTGCATCGGGCGAACATCGCCTACGTGATCTACACCTCCGGGTCGACGGGCCGGCCCAAGGGCGTTGCCGTCACCCACGGCGCCGTCGTCAACCAGATGACGTGGATGCGCGAGCGCTACGAATTCGGCATGGGGGACACGGCGCTGCAGAAGACCCCCATCACGTTCGACGCGTCGGTGTGGGAGCTGTTCTTCCCGCTGCAGGTCGGTGCGCGGCTCGTGGTCGCGGCACCGGGAGGCCATCGCGACCCGGAGTACCTGGCCCGCCTGTCGCGGCAGTGGGCCGTCGGCATCCTCGAGTTCGTTCCGGCGATGCTCGCCGTGTTCCTCGCCGATCCCGCACTCGAACTGCCGGCGGCGCTGAAGTACCTGTCCGTCGGTGGCGAGGCGCTGCCGGGAGAGCTCGCGGCCCGGTTCGCCGAACGCTCGGATGCGCTGCTGGACAACACGTACGGCCCGACCGAGGCGACCGTCACCGCGACCGTGCTGCGCTGTGCCGGACGTCGCACCGATGCCGGCACCGTGCCGATCGGCCGTCCGATCCGCAACACCACCACGCATGTTCTCGACGAGCGGCTGAACCCGGTACCGATCGGGGTGCCGGGGGAGCTGTATCTCGGTGGGGTGCAACTTGCCCGCGGTTACCACGCCCGCCCGGATCTGACCGCGCAGCGGTTCGTCGCGCACCCCGGCGGGGCGCGGCTGTACCGCACCGGGGACCGGGTCCGGTGGTTGCCGGACGGTACCCTCGAGTTCCTGGGCCGCAACGACTTCCAGGTGAAGGTGCGCGGTCTGCGGATCGAGCTGGGGGAGATCGAGGCGGCACTGCTGGCGCAGCCGCAGGTGGCGCAGGCCGTCGTGACCGTCCACGACGGGCCCCACGGCGCGCAGATCGCCGCGTACGTCGTGTCCGCGGACGGCGCCGAGGCCGACGCGGACGCCGTTCGCGCGGCAGTGGGGCGCCTGCTGCCGCGGTACATGGTGCCCGACGTGGTGACCGTGCTCGGGGAACTCCCGCTCACCACATCCGGAAAGGTGGATCGCCGGGCCCTGCCGGAACCGGTCCCGGCCGTCCGTAAGTTCCGGGCGCCCACCACCGCGATCGAGAAGACCGTCGCCTCGGTGATCGGTGAGGTGCTCGGCGCGGAGCGGCTCGGTCTCGACGACGACTTCTTCGCGCTCGGCGGGAATTCGTTGATCGCCACGCGTGTGGTCGCCCGGATCGGGTCGGCGCTGCGCGCGTCGGTGCCCGTCCGCGTGATCTTCGAGGCGTCGACGATCGAGTCGCTGTCGGCAGCCGTGGAACGGCACGTCGGGTCCGGCGGCCTGCCCGCCCTGGCGGCCCGGCCGCGTCCGGAGCGGATCCCGCTGTCGCCGGCCCAACAGCGGATGTGGTTCCTCAGCCGGTTCGAGGCGACCGCGGCGGCCTACAACATCCCGATGGCCGTGCGGCTGACCGGACGGCTGGATCCGGTCGCGCTGCAGTCGGCGGTCGCCGACGTGGTCGCCCGGCACGAGGTCCTCCGGACCGTCTACCCCGAGGTCGACGGGGTCCCGGTCCAGCAGATTCTGCCCGCGGGCGCCGGTGTGCCGGCCCTGCGCCCGGCGGACGTCGACGAATCGGAGCTCCAGGCCGCCGTCCGGTCGGCGGCGGCGGTCGGATTCGATGTCACCCGGTCCGTTCCGGTTCTCGTGCGGCTGTTCCGGGTGTCCCCGGCCGAACACGTCCTGCTGGTCGTGGTGCACCATATCGCCGCCGACGGCTATTCCGTGGCGCCGCTCGTGCGGGATCTCGCCCTCGCGTACAGCGCGCGACGGGAGGGCCGCGAACCCGCATGGCGGCCGCTGCCGGTGCAGTATGCGGACTACACGCTGTGGCAGCGGGAGGTGCTGGGCAGCGAAGCCGATCCCGCCTCGCGCGTCTCCCGCCAGCTCGCCTACTGGGCCGACGAACTGGCCGGGCTGCCCGACCAGTTGCCCGTGCCCACGACCCGGCCGCGGCCTCCGGTGCAGTCCTACCGGGGAGACCGGGTTCCCGTCACGATCGACGCGGACCTTCACGGCAGGGTGGCCGCGCTCGCGGCGGCCACGAGGACCACTCCCTTCACGGTCGTGCACACGGCCTTCGCGGTGCTGCTGGCCCGGCTGTCCGGCACCGAGGACGTCGCGGTGGGCACCCCGGTGGCCGGTCGGGGTGAGGCGGCCCTCGACGACCTGATCGGGATGTTCGTGAACACCCTCGTGTTCCGCACGCGGGTCGATCCCGCCGTCTCCTTCGCGTCGCTGCTCGCGCAGGTCCGGGAGCAGGACATTCAGGCCCTGGCCCATGCGGACGTCCCGTTCGAACGACTCGTCGAGGCGCTGGCGCCGGCCCGGTCCATGGCGCGGCATCCGCTGTTCCAGGTGGGGTTGTCGTTCCAGAACCTCGGAGCGGTCGCCTTCGAACTCCCGGACCTGGTGGCGGCTCCGGTCGACGTCGCAGGGGAGATCGCCCAGTTCGACCTGCACCTGATCGTCGGCGACAGTTACGGCGCAGACGGGACGCCTGCGGGTATCGGCGGGCATCTGTCCTACGCCACCGATCTCTTCGACGTACGCGCGGCCGCGTCCATCGCGGACCGGTTCGTTCGGATCCTGGGCGAACTCGTCTCGGTTCCCGACCGGGCGGTCGGCGACGCCGATCTGCTCGGCGCCGACGAGCGGCGGGCGCTGCTCGAGGCGGCGAACGACACCCGGGTCGAGGTTGCGGGCGGCGGCTGCCTCCCCGAGCTGTTCCAGCACCAGGTGCACGAACGCCCGGGGGCGGTCGCGCTCGTCGGGGACGGCGTGCAGCTGACCTTCGGGGAACTCGGCGCTCGCGTCGCCCGGCTGGCCCGCGCGCTGGTGGCGGCCGGCGTCGGGCCGGAGACCCGGGTCGGTCTGATGATGCCCGGCTCCGTGGCCCTCGTCGTCGCCATGTACGCGGTGTCCGCCGCCGGGGGCGCGTACGTTCCGCTCGACCCGTCGCTGCCGATCACCAGGCTGGCCCGCATGGTCGAGGCGGCGCGGCCGGCGACGGTGCTCGCGACGGCGGTGTCCACGCGCGTCGCGAGGGAGGTTGTGCCGGAGCCGATCCCGGTGATCGATACCTCGAGTGTGGACCTGTCGCGGTACTCGGCCGCCCCGGTGACCGACGCCGATCGCAGTGCGCCGCTGCGGCCCTCGAACCTCGCCTACATACTGTTCACGTCGGGATCGACCGGGGTGCCCAAGGGCGTGGCGGTGGCCCACGGCGCGGTGGTCAACCAGTTGCGCTGGATGCATGCGGAGTTCGGGTTCGGCCCGGACGAGGTGACGGTGCAGCGGACGGTGGCGACGTTCGACCTGTCGGTGTGGGAGTTCTGGGGCGCCACGACATGTGGCGGCCGGCTGGTGGTGGCGGATCCCGAGGCTCGCCGCGATCCGCTCCGCCTGCTCGCGCTCGTCGAGCGGGAGTTCGTGACGACGCTGTACCTGGTTCCGTCCCTGCTGAGCGCCCTGATCGCGGGTGCAGACCGAGAATTGCCGACCTCGGTGCGGCGGGTGCTCTCGATCGGGGAGACGCTACCGGGTGCCGTGGCCGGGGCGTGGCGCCGGTCGAGCCGGGCGGAGCTCGTCAATCTGTACGGACCCACCGAGGCGGCCGTGTCGGTGACGGCGCACCGGGTCACGGGCGCGGACACCGACCAGGTGCCGATCGGGGTGCCGGGGTGGAACACCCGCGTGTACGTACTCGACCGGCGGCTGCGGCCCGTGCCGGTGGGAGTGACCGGAGAGCTCTACCTGGCGGGCCGGCAACTCGCGCGGGGCTACAGCGGCAGCCCCGGGGCGACCGCGGACCGGTTCGTTGCCGACCCCTTCGGGGCCGGGGGCCGTCTGTACCGCACCGGTGATCTGGCCCGGTGGACCCCTGCGGGCGTCCTCGAGCACGTGGGCCGCGGAGACTCCCAGGTCAAGCTGCGCGGTTTCCGGATCGAACTCGGAGACATCGAGGCGGCGCTGCTGCGTCTGCCCGCCGTGGCGGCCGCGGTCGCGACGGTGCACCACGACGCCGCGACCGGCGCTCGGATCGTCGCGTATGTCGTTGCCGCGCAGGGTGAGTCGGACCTCGACCTGGGGGCCCTGCGGAGCGCGCTCGCGGACGAGCTGCCGAACTACATGCTGCCGGCCTCGATCATGCGCCTGGACCGGCTCCCCGTCGGAACGACGGGCAAGGTCGATCGCGGCGCGCTGCCCGCGCCGATGCCCGAGCGGGCGTCCTACCGGGCTGCGGCGACGCCCGTCGAGCGTGCGGTTGCGCAGGTGTTCGCGGACGTCCTCGCTGCGGACCGGGTCGGATCCGACGACGACTTCTTCGTCCTCGGCGGATCCTCGCTCGTGGCCGTGGGGGCGACGCGGGAACTCGCGCGCCGGCTCGGCCGTCCGGTGCCGCTCGAGTGGGTGTTCGCCCATCCGACGGTGGGGGACCTTGCGGCCCGGATCGAGCGGTCGGCGGGGGAGAGGCCGCCGGCGAGCGGGTCCGCCGACTCCTCCCTGGACGTGCTGCTGCCGCTGCGCGAGGGCGACGACGGACGCGATCCGGTGTTCTTCGTCCATCCGGTGATCGGCCTCGCCTGGAGCTTCGCCTCGCTCGCCGGCTACGTCGAGCCGGGCCGTGCGGTCTACGGGCTGCAGTCCCCGGCGCTGTCCGGGGAGTCGGACCTACCGGATTCGATCGAGTCCTGGGCGGCGCGGTACGTCTCGGAGGTCCGGCGGGTCCATCCGGACGGTCCCTTCCACCTGGTCGGATGGTCCCTCGGCGGGGTGATCGCCCACGAGATGGCGGTCCAGCTCCAGCGAGCCGGACTCGAGGTCGGTTCGCTCGTGCTGCTCGACGCCTATCTGCCCGATGCCGTGCGCGGCCCGGTGGATCCGGTCGCGGTGGCTGCGGCGGCCTTCGGTGCGAACCGCGCCGGCGGCGGGGAACCGGCGTACGCCCTCGGTGACATCGGGATGCTCGCCGACGAGATCGATCCCACCCTCGCCTCGTCCGTCCTCACGAGCATCGACTGCTCGTTCGAGGCGCTCGAGCGGCACGTGCCGGCCCGGTACGAGGGACGCATCCTCTTCGTCGGCGCCGCGCCGCAGACCGTGCCGGATCCCGAATCGGGCCGGGACTGGTCACCGTACGTCTCCGGCGGCGTGCACCGGCACGACCTGCCGACCTCGCATTGGGAGATGACCGGGCCGAGTGCGTGCGCTCGTCTCGGGCCGCTGCTGGCACGCTGGACGTCCGGCGGCTCCTGCCCGGAATGCGACGGCGTGGATCGCTGACCCATGGGTGAGCGGCGGCCGTGTTCGAGCTCACATTCGACATCGAACGTCTGCTGTCCAACAGTTGGATGAAACGTGTGCATTGTCTAGCCTTGGCGGGGTTCGTGGTGCGGTCGGAACGGCCGAACGGCCGGAAGGCGGTGCCGAACGGCCCGGAGGCGGTGCCGAGGTCCTTCGCCTCGCGCCGCCGGAACCTGCAGGCGGCGAGGCGGATCCGGCGCGAGGGCCGGGATCTCCCCGCCGCCGGTCGGGTGCGGCGGTCCGGGCCGTTCGTCCCGTGCGGGGCGACGCTGTGTCGCGCGACGAACGTCGCGCCGGGGCCGCGCCGACGCTCTCGCCGGGCCGGCGACTCCTGTCCGGAATGCCGGTCTACCCGTCGGTAACTTAGTTACCGGACATACGTACAGGTGGCACGGTTTGTTTTCGTGTGGAATGGTGACGAAGTGCTCTAGCGCCGGGAATCGTCGGGGTTCCGGTGCGCGAGGCGCAGTGGAGCGGCGACCGCCGGGGGAGGGCGGGCGTCGCCGTAGTTCTTGACACCCCGGCGGTGAACGGAGCCGGGATGCGCACGCGCGCAACGGCTCCGGAATTCGGAGGGGAGAGCCGATGAAGGTGATCGACCGAACCGTCCGCGGAAATCTCCGCGGTTCGCGCCGCCGGACGCCCACGGCACTGCTGCCGCACCTGCTGTCGGCCGCCGTCGAACGCGATCCCGGCGCGCCGGCGCTCACGTCGGAGGGACGCACCCTCACCTACCGCGATGCCGACGCCGAGTCGTCCCGGCTCGCCCGCCTGCTCATCGCGCGGGGAATCGGCCCCGAGGACCGCGTCGCGGTGCTGCTCACCCGCTCGATCCGGTCCGTTCTCGCCGTCTGGGCGGTCGCCAAGACGGGCGCGGCGTTCGTCCCGGTGGACCCCCGCTACCCGGCCGATCGGGTCCGCTACATGCTGTCGGACTCGAACGCCCGCCTCGCCCTCACGGTGGCCGGGCACCGGCACGTCGTCCCCGAGGAGTTCGACACCGTCGTCCTGGACGGCGCCGAGATCCGGACGGAACTCGACGCCTGCCCGGCCGACCCGCTCGCCTTCGTCGACCGGGTGCGGCCGCTGCGCCCCGACCATCCCGCCTACGTCATCTACACCTCGGGCTCCACGGGGCAGCCGAAGGGCGTCGTGGTCACCCAGGCCGGGCTCGCCGCCTTCTGCGCCGAGCAGGTCGAGCGCTACCACCTCACCCCCGGCGCCCGCACCCTGCACTTCGCGTCCCCCAGCTTCGACGCGTCGGTGCTCGAGCTGCTGCTCGCCGTCGGCGCCGGGGCGACGATGGTCGTCGCCCCGCCCTCCGTGTACGGCGGCGACGAGCTGGCCGGACTGCTGCGCAGCGAGCGGGTCACGCACGCCTTCGTGACCCCGGCGGCCCTCGCCTCGGTGGAGCCCGCCGGCCTGGACGACCTCGGGGTGGTGGTGGTCGGCGGCGAGGCGTGCCCGCCGGACCTGGTGGCGCGCTGGGCGCCCGGCCGCCGGTTCCACAACGGGTACGGCCCCACGGAGACCACGATCATGACGAACATCTCCGGGCCGCTTCGGCCCGGCGAACCCGTCACGATCGGCCGGCCGATTCGCGGAGTCGCCGCCGAGGTCCTCGATTCCCGCCTTCGGCCCGTGCCGGCGGGCACGGCCGGCGAACTGTACCTGACCGGGCCCGGCCTCGCCCGCGGCTATCACGATCGTCCCGGACTCACGGCCGCGCGCTTCGTCGCCGCGCCCGGTGGCGCCCGGAGGTACCGCACCGGTGACCTGGTGCGGTCCCCGCGCTCGGTCCGCGAGGGCATCTCGTATCTGGGCCGGAACGACTTCCAGGTCAAGGTGCGTGGCTTCCGCATCGAGCTCGGTGAGATCGATGCGGCGTTCGCCGCGCACTCCACGGTCGACTTCGCCGCCACCGTCGGTCACCGGGGTGCGACGGGGGAGACCCGTCTCGTCACCTACGTGCACGCCGCCCCCGGTTCCGCGATCGACGCCGCCGCGCTCACGGCCTTCGTCGCCGAACGGCTTCCGTCGCACATGATTCCGTCGTCGGTGATCGCGCTGGAGGCCATTCCGCTGACGCCGGTGGGCAAGCTCGATCGCGCGGCCCTGCCCGAGCCCGAGATCGCGTCGGCCCCGTACCGGGCGCCGGCCACCGTCGCGGAGGCGGCCGTCGCGGAGGCGTTCGCCGACGTGCTCGGGGTGCCGCGGGTCTCGGTCGACGACGACTTCTTCGACCTGGGCGGCAACTCGCTGCTCGCCACTCGCGTGATCGGTCGGATCAGGGCGGCGCTCGACGTCACCGTCTCCGCCGCCGACCTGTTCGACGCCACCACGGTCGCGTCGCTCGCGGCCCGGGTCGAGGCCGCGCCGGCGGCCGCCCGCGGCCTGCTGCCGCGGCGCCCGCGACCCGACCGGATCCCGCTCTCTCCCGCGCAGCAGCGCATGTGGTTCCTCAACCGCCTCGATCCGGACTCGGCGGTGTTCAACATCCCGCTCGCCGTGCGGCTGTCCGGCAGGCTCGACGTCGACGCGATGCGCGCGGCCGTGCGGGACGTCGTCGCGCGGCACGAGACGCTCCGGACGGTGTACCCCGAGGTCGACGGCGTCGGCGAGCAGCGCATCCTCGCCGTCGGCGACGTTCCGCTCGACCTCGGGCCGGAGGACGCGACCGACTCCGACGCCCCGGCCCGCCTCGCCGGCCTCGCGGGCAGGCGCTTCGACGTCACCGGCGAGGTTCCCGTCCGCGCCCGGCTCTTCCGGATCGCCGACGACGAGCACGTGCTCGCCGTGGTCCTCCACCACATCGCCGGCGACGGCTCGTCGCTGGGGCCGCTCGTCCGGGACCTCGTCACCGCCTACACCGCACGGTCGGCGGGACGGGAACCGTCGTGGGAGCCCCTGCCCGTCCAGTACGCCGACTACACGCTGTGGCAGCTCGACGCCCTCGGCGACGAGGACGATCCCCGGTCCGGGACGGCCCGGCAGCTGGCCTACTGGCGGCGTGCGCTCGCCGGCATCCCCGAGCACCTCGAGCTCGCCACCGACCGGCCGCGCCCCGCGGTCATCGGCCATGCGGGCGAACGGGTCTCGGCGCAGGTCGACGAGGCCACCCGCGACGCGATCGCGGCTCTCGCGCGCGAGCACGGCGTGACCCCGTTCATGGTGCTGCACGCGGTCCTCGCGGTGCTGCTCGCGCGGGTGTCGAACACCCACGACGTGGTCGTCGGCACCCCCGTCGCGGGACGCACGGCCCCCGAACTCGACGGCCTGATCGGCATGTTCGTCAACATGCTCGCCCTGCGGACGGACGTCGACGTCGCCGCGTCGTTCACGACGCTGCTCGAGCAGGTCCGCGACACCGATCTGCAGGCGTTCGCGCACGCCGACGTGCCCTTCGAACGCCTCGTCGAGGTGCTCGACCCGGTCCGGTCCACCGCGCGCCATCCCCTCTTCCAGGTCGGGTTCTCGTACCAGAACTTCGCCCACGACGCCCTCGAGCTGCCGGAACTGCGGATCGCGCCGGTCGAGAGCGATTCGTACGCAGCGCGTTTCGATCTCCACGTCACGGTGGTCGACCACGGTGCGGGCGGCGGCCCGGGCGGTTTCGACGTCGAGTTCGGTTACGCCACCGACCTGTTCGACGCGCCGACGATCCAGCGCATGCTCGACCGGTACCTGCGGATTCTGCGGGCGATCGTCGCCGAACCCGACACCGTCGTCGGCGACATCGATCTGCACGACGCCACGGAACTCGCCGGGATGATGCGGGCATGGGAGGCCGAACAGGCCGACCTCACCGCCGGCCGGACCCTCGTCGACCTGTTCGACGAGCAGGTCGCGGCCACCCCGGACGCACCCGCGCTGGTGTTCCGCGGCGGCACCCTCACCTACCGGGAGTTCGACGAGCGCGTCACCCGGCTCGCCCGCCACCTCGTGGCGCAGGGAGTGGGACCGGAATCCACGGTGGCCCTGTGCATCCGGCGTTCGGTCGACCTCGTGGTGGCGATGTACGCCGTCGCCAAGGCCGGCGGCGCCTACCTGCCGCTGGATCCCGACCACCCCGCGGCCCGCAACGAGTACATTCTCGGCGCCGCGGCCCCGCAGTGCGTGCTGTCGACCACCGCCGACCGGGTCGACGCGCTGGCCGGGCGGACGGTGCTCGACGTCGACCGCCTCGACCTGAGCGACGTCGATCCCGCGCCGCTCGATGACGCGGACCGGCGGACACCGCTGCGCGCCGCGAACACCGCCTACGTCATCTACACCTCCGGATCGACCGGACGCCCGAAGGGCGTGGCCGTGCCGCACGAGGCGATCGTCAACCAGATCGCCTGGAAGCGGGCGCACTACGAGCTCGGCCCCGACGACGCGGTACTGCTCAAGACCGCCGCGACCTTCGACCTGTCGGTGTGGGAGTTCTGGTCCGCGCTCACCTGCGGGGCCCGCCTGGTGATCACCGCCCACGACGGGCACCGCGACCCGTCCTACCTCAACGACCTGATCCGCCGGGAGAAGGTCACGACCCTGCACGTGGTGCCGTCGATGCTCGAGGCGCTGCTCGAGGACTCGGCCGGCGAGCTGCCCGACACCCTGCGCCGCGTCCTCGCCATCGGCGAGGTGCTGCCCACCCCGACGGCGGAGCGCGCGCTCGGCGCCTCGAACGCGGACCTGGTGAACCTGTACGGCCCGACGGAGGCGGCCGTCTCGGTGACCGCGCACGCGGTCACCGCACTCGCGCACACGTCGGTGCCGATCGGCGACCCCATCCCGAACACCCAGACGTTCGTCCTCGACGAGCGGATGCACCCCGTGCCGCCGGGCGTGGCCGGCGAACTGTACCTGGCCGGGGTGCAGCTCGCCCGCGGGTACCTGGGCCGACCCGGCCTGACCGCCGAGCGGTTCGTCGCCAATCCGTTCGGCGTGCCCGGCTCACGCCTCTACCGCACCGGGGACGTGGTGCGCTGGCGCGTCGACGGTGACGACCCCGGCCGCGGCACCCTGGAATACCTCGAGCGCGCCGACTTCCAGGTCAAGGTGCACGGGTTCCGGATCGAACTCGGGGAGATCGAGGCCGCGCTGCGCGCCCTTCCGGCGATCCGCGACGCCGCGGTCACCGTCCACGGCGGGGACCGGCTGGTGGCCTTCCTGGTCCCGGCCGCCGGGCCGGTCGACGTCGCCCGGCTGCGCGCCGCGCTGGCCGAGACCCTGCCCTCCTACATGGTGCCCGCCGGCTTCGTCACCCTCGACGCGTTGCCGCTGAACCCGCACGGCAAGCTCGACCGCGCGGCACTCCCCGAGCCGGTGATCGCCCCGCGGAGCCACCGCCCGCCGCGCACTCCGCTCGAGACGGAGGTCGCCGCCGCATACCGGGAGGTCCTCGCGCCGGCCGGGGGAACCGATACCGGGGCGTTCCCGGTCGGCCTCGACGACGACTTCTTCGACCTCGGGGGGAACTCCCTCAGCGCCGTGCGGGTGATCGCCCGGCTGCGCGAGCGCACGAGCCTGCCGGTGTCGCTGCAGTGGCTGTTCCTCACGCCCACCGTCGAAGCCCTCGCCGCCCGGATCGAGGCATCCGCCGGCGATCCCGGTCCGGCCGATCACACCGCAGGGTTCGACGCGGTGCTGCCCCTGCGCCCGGGCGGTTCCGCCGAACCGGTGTTCTGCATCCACCCGGTGATCGGCCTGTCGTGGAGCTTCGCCGGCCTGGCCCGCCACCTCGACCCCGAGCGTCCCCTCTTCGGACTGCAGTCCCCGGCCCTGCGCGACGACGAACCGCTGCCCGAGAGCATCGACGCGTGGGCGGCCGACTATGCGGCCCGGATCCGGCATGTCCAGCCGGCCGGTCCGTACCACCTGGTCGGCTGGTCGCTCGGCGGCATCCTCGCCCACGCCGTCGCGGTCCGTCTGCGCGCCGACGGCGACGAGGTCGCCACCCTCGCCCTGCTCGACGCGCATCCGCCCACCGCGCCGACCGGGACCGCCCCCTCCGCGGTCACCGTCGCCGACCTGCTCGGCGCGATCGGAACCGACGTCGGGTCCGACGTCGCCCTGGCGGAGTTCACCCCCGCGCGGGCACTGGAGCTGGTCGCCGACCTGCCGGCCCCGTTCGACGCGCTGTCCCTGCCCCGGCTCGAACGCCTCTTCGAGGGCGTGCGCCTGTCCTACCGGCTGCTCGGCGAGCACCGGCCCGCCCGATACGACGGTGATCTGCTGTTCTTCGCCGCGGGGGAGGACGGAACCTCGGCCGCCCGCGCCGCGCAGCAGTGGCGGGCCCACGTCACCGGCACCCTGGCGGTCGAATCGGTCCAGGCCACCCACTGGAAGATGACGTCGCAGGAAGCCCTCGCCCGGATCGGTCCGGTGCTGGACCGCTGGATCGGGGGCGCCCGCTGACCCGTATCCTCCGTCGTCCTCCCGGCGACCGCGGCGGGTGATCCGCGGTCGACCGCCCGGTTTCGGCCGTAACGAAGCGCCCGACGCCCCGATGGTCTAATGGGGCTGGCGCGTGCCACCCTGCACTGTCGTGTGCAGAGGGCAGCGGCTGGGACGATGAGGGATACGCGAGGTGGATGATGCCTGGAGTGCACGCGCAGGACGACCGGCGACGGAGCACGCGGGGATGAGTGTCGACGGTTCGGGGGACCGACGACCGGACGAATCACGCAGCCGCCGGCCGGTCCGGCAGCGGCCCACACGCCGGCGCGGACCCCGCGTCGCCCTTCTGCCCCAGCTCCTGGCCGCCGCGGTCGAACGGGACCCCGGCGCACCCGCCGTGGTGTTCGAGGACCGCACCCTGAGCTACGGCGAGCTCGACTCGGCCTCCTCCCGGCTGGCGCGGCTGCTCATCCGGCGGGGGATCGGCCCGGAGGATGTGGTGGCGGTCGCCGTACCCCGCTCGATCGAGTCGGTGCTGTCGGTGTGGGCCGTCGCCAAGACCGGCGCCGCCTTCGTGCCCGTCGACCCGAACTATCCGGACGACCGCGTCCGGCACATGATCGACGACTCGGGCGCCCGGGCCGGCCTGACCCTCGCGGCCTCGGTGCCCGGCCTGCCCGGCTCCGTGCCCTGGATCGCCCTCGATTCCGCCGAGACCCGCACCACCCTCGCCGAGCAGTCCGCAGCGCCCGTCGCGCTCGACGACCGGGTCCGGACGCCGCGGGCGGAGCATCCCGCCTACGTGATCTACACCTCCGGTTCCACGGGCCGGCCCAAGGGCGTGGTCGTCACCCACACCGGCCTCGAGGGTTTCTGCGCCGAGCAGGTCGAGCGGTACACGCTGACCCCGGACTCGCGGACCCTGCACTTCGCTTCGCCCAGCTTCGACGCCTCCGTCCTCGAGCTGCTGCTCGCCGTCGGCGCGGGCGCCACCATGGTGATCGCCCCACCGTCGGTGTACGGCGGCGAGGACCTCGCCGAACTGCTGCGCAGCCGGCAGGTCACCCACGCCTTCGTCACGCCCGCCGCCCTGGCGTCCGTCGACCCGGCCGGGCTGGACACCCTCGGCGTGGTGATCGTGGGCGGTGAGGCGTGCCCACCCGACCTCGTCGCGCGATGGGCGCCCGGTCGCCGCTTCTTCAACGGGTACGGCCCCACCGAGACCACGATCATGACGAACATCTCGCACGCGCTGCAGCCCGGCGAGCAGGTCACCATCGGCCGGGCCGTCCGCGGGATGACCGCGCACGTGCTGGACGAGCGCCTCAACCCCGTCCCGGCCGGTGTCGTGGGTGAGCTGTATCTCGAAGGGCCCGGCCTCGCCCGCGGCTACCACCGTCGCGCCGCGCTGACGGCCGAGCGGTTCGTCGCCGGGCCCGGCGGCACCCGCCTGTACCGGACCGGTGACCTCGTCCGATCGGGCGAGACCGGCCTGATCTACGCGGGGCGCAACGACTTCCAGGTCAAGATCCGCGGATTCCGCATCGAACTCGGCGAGATCGACGCCGCGCTGGCCGCACACCCCGATGCCGACTTCGCCGTCACGGTGGGACGGCCGACCCCGTCGGGGGAGGCCCGGCTGGTGTCGTACGTTCACCCCGTGCCGGGGGCGGTCGTCGACCCCGACGCGCTGACCGAGTTCGTCGCCCGCCGGCTGCCCGCGCACATGGTGCCGACCGTGATCGTGCCCCTCGACCGGATTCCCCTGACGCCGGTCGGCAAGCTCGACCGGGCGGCCCTGCCCGAACCGGAGCTGCCCGCCCACGAGTACCGCGCGCCCCGCTCCGCCGCGGAACACGCGGTGGCCGAGGTGTTCACGGAGCTGCTCGGCACCGAGCGGGCCGGGCTCGACGACGACTTCTTCGAGCTCGGCGGCAACTCGCTCGTCGCCACCCGCGCGGCCGCCCGCCTCGGGGAGCGGCTCGCCACCCGGGTCCCCGCGCGGCTGCTGTTCGAGGCGTCCACCGTCGAGGGTCTCGCCGCACTCGTCGAACCCTGCGTCGGGGAAGGAGCGCAGCAACCGCTCGTCGCCGGGCCGCGCCCCGACCCGATCCCGCTGTCGCTGGCACAGCAGCGGATGTGGTTCCTCAACCGGTTCGATCCGGCGTCGGCCGCGAACAACATCCCCGTCGCACTGCGCGTCCGCGGGGGGCTCGACGTCGATGCCCTGCGCCGGGCCCTCGCCGACGTCGTGGCCCGGCACGAGGTGCTGCGCACCGTCTATCCCGATCGCGACGGCGTCGGGTCCCAGCTGGTCCTCCCGCCGGAGCAGGCGGCGCACTCCCTCGACCCGGTGCCGACGCCGCCCGACGAGATCCCCGGAGCGGTCGCCCGGCTCGCGACGGCCGGCTTCGACGTGACCGCCGAGGTGCCGCTGCGGGTCGCACTGCTGCGGTCGGCCGACGACGAGCACGTCCTCGTCGTGGTCGTCCACCACATCGCCGCCGACGGCGCGTCCATCGCCCCCTTCGTGCGGGACCTGGTCACCGCGTACGTCGCCCGCACCGGCGGCGCGGCCCCCGCGTGGGAACCGCTCGCGGTGCAGTACGCCGACTACGCCCTCTGGCAGCGCGCGGTGCTCGGTGACGAGTCCGACCCCGCGTCGCCGGCCGCGCGGGAGATCGAGTTCTGGCGCGGCGCGCTCGCCGACCTCCCGGATCGGCTCGACCTGCCGACCGACCGGCCCCGCCCGGTGGAGGCGTCGGGCCGCGGCGCCACCGTGGACTTCGAGGTCGATGCCGCCCTGCACGAGGCGGTCGAGGCCACCGCCCAGGCGACCGGCACGTCCGCGTTCATGGTCGTCCACGCCGCGCTGGCGGTGCTGCTGTCGCGCCTGTCGGGCACCGCGGACATCGCGATCGGCACGCCCGTCGCCGGCCGCGGCGAGCGTGCGCTCGACGACCTCGTCGGCATGTTCGTCAACACCCTCGTGCTGCGCACCCGCATCGAGCCGGCCGCCACGTTCGCCGAACTGCTCGGCCGGGTCAAGGACACCGACCTCGCCGCGTTCGACAACGCGGAGCTGCCGTTCGAGCGGCTCGTGGAGGTGCTCGATCCGGTGCGGTCGACCGGGCACCACCCGCTGTTCCAGGTGGCGCTGTTCTTCCAGAACCTCGACCGTGCCGAGGTGACCCTGCCGGACGTGGAGATCGAGCCCGTCGACCTCGGCGGGGCCATCGCCAAGTTCGATCTGCAGCTGACCGTCTCGCCGCGGGAGGACGCCGGGAAGCCGGCCGGAATGTCGGCGCAGTTCACCTACGCCACAGACCTTTTCGACGAGTCCACGGTGCGGGATTTCGCCGGCCGCCTGATGCGGATGCTCGCGGCGCTCACCGCCGACGCCGGCCGCGTGGTCGGCGACGTCGACCTCCTCGACACCGCCGAGCGACGCGCCCTCGCCGTCGGCAACGACCGTGCGGTGCATCCGGTCCGGGCGACCGGGCTCCTCGCCGCGTACCGGGACGCCGTCGCCCGCCACCCGGATGCGGTGGCCGTCGTCTTCGGTGACGAGTCGCTCACCTACGCCGAGTTCGACGCGCGCGTCAACCGGCTCGCCCGGCACCTCATCGGTCTCGGCGTCGGACCCGAAACCCTGGTGGCCCTCGCGATCCGGCGATCGATCGAACTCCCGGTCGCGATCTACGCGGTCATCGCGGCCGGCGGCGCCTACGTCCCGCTCGACCCCGACCATCCGGCCGAGCGGATCGGGCACATCCTGGCCACGGCACAGCCGGTGTGCGTCCTGAGCACCCGCGCGGACGCGGCGGACCTGCCCGGCACGGTCGCCCCCGTCCTGGTCGACGACCTCGACCTGCAGTGCTACGCGCCCGACCCGATCCGGGACGGCGAGCCGGCCGGCCCGATCCGCCCGGACACCCCCGCCTACGTGATCTTCACGTCCGGTTCCACGGGACGCCCCAAGGGCGTGTGCGTCTCGCACGAGGCCATCGTCAACCAGCTCGAGTGGATGGCCCACGAGTACGAGATCACCGGCGGCGACGTCTATCTGCAGAAGACCGCCACCACCTTCGACGTGTCGCTGTGGGGCTGGTTCCTGCCCCTGCGCGCCGGCGCCACCCTCGTCGTCGCCACCCACGACGGTCACCGTGACCCCGTGTACGTCGCCGAGACGATTGCCCGGCACGGCGTGACGCTGACCGACTTCGTGCCCTCGATGCTCACCGTGTTCGCCGCCCATGCGCCGGCCGGCACCTGCTCGACGCTGCGGCACGTGTTCGTGATCGGCGAAGCCCTGCCGCCCGAGACCGTCGACGCGTTCCGCCGGGTCTCGGACGCCGCGGTGCACAACCTGTACGGCCCGACCGAGGCGGCAGTCTCGGTGACCTACTGGCCCGCCGGTGACGAGCGGCAGAGCGTGCCCATCGGCGTGCCCGAGTGGAACGTGCGCGTGTACGTTCTCGACGGCCGGCTGCACCCCGTCCCGGTCGGCGTGCCCGGCGAGTTGTACCTTGCCGGAGGGCAACTCGCACGTGGTTACGTGGGCCGCCCGGACCTCACCGCGGATCGCTTCGTCGCCGACCCCGCCGGCGCCCCCGGCGCTCGCATGTACCGCACCGGTGACCTCGTCCGGTGGCGCCGCACCGCCGGCGGCGAGCCCGTCCTCGACTACATCGGCCGCACCGACTTCCAGGTGAAGTTCCGCGGTCAGCGGATCGAGCTGGGGGAGATCGAGACGGCTCTGCTCGCGCAGCCCACGGTCGGTCAGGCCGTGGCGCTCGTCGTGCCCACGGCCACCGGTGAGCAGCTCGTCGGATACGTCGTCCCCGCCCCGGGCGCGGCGGTCGAGAGCGCGCAGCTGCTCGGCGCCGTCAAGGAGATCCTGCCCGCGTACATGGTGCCGTCGGCGCTCGTCGCGCTCGACGCCTTCCCCCTCAACGCGAGCGGCAAGCTGGACCGCAAGGCGTTGCCGGAGCCGGTGTTCGAAACCCGCGGGTTCCGCGGGCCGCGCACGCCTGTCGAGGAGATCGTCGCGGGCATCTTCGCCGACGTGCTCGGCCTCACCCACGTCGGTCTCGACGACGACTTCTTCACCCTCGGCGGGAACTCGCTCGTCGCGACCCAGGTCGCGGCGCGGCTCGGTGCTGCGCTCGACACCAAGGTGGCCGTCCGCGTGCTGTTCGAGACCCCCGAGGTGGAGGCTCTCGCGGCCCGCCTCGAATCCGAGGTCGGCCGGACCGGGCGCGTCGCCCTGCGCCCCCGGCCGCGACCGGAGGTCGTCCCGCTGTCCCTCGCCCAGCAGCGCATGTGGTTCCTCAACCGCTTCGACCCCGACTCCGCGGTGAACAACCTGCCGCTGGCCATCCGGCTCCGAGGTGACCTCGACGTCGGGGCGCTGCGCGCGGCGATCGACGACGTGGTGTTCCGGCACGAGTCGCTGCGCACGGTCTACCCGGAGGTCGACGGGGTGGCGCGCCAGGTCGTCCTGCCCACCGCGGATCCGGCCGCCGGACTGGAGCCGACGCCGGTGAGCGAGGCCGACCTCGCGGCCGCGGTCGCCGCCGAGATCGGTGCCGGATTCGACGTGACCACCGGAGTCCCGCTGCGGCTGAGACTGTTCCGGCTGTCCGAACGGGAGCACGTGCTCGTCGTCGTGCTGCACCACATCAGCGGCGACGGATTCTCGATGGGGCCGCTCACACGCGACGTGATGCTCGCCTACGCCGCACGGGCCGCCGGCCGGGAACCCGACTGGGCGCCGCCGGCGATCCAGTACGCGGACTACGCGCTGTGGCAGCGGGAGGTTCTCGGCGCCGAGGACGATCCCCGGTCGGTGCTCGCGCAGCAACTCGGCTACTGGCGCAGAACGCTGTCCGGGATCCCCGACCAGCTCGACCTGCCGGCGGACCGGCCCCGTCCGCCCGTCGCGTCGAACCGCGGTGCCGTCTCCGGCTTCTCCGTGGACGCCGGCACGCACGCGGCGCTGACGGCCCTCGCCCGGGAGCACGGCGTCACGCTGTTCATGGTCGTCCACGCGGCACTGGCCACTGTGCTGGCGCGGCTGTCCGGCACCGAGGACATCGTGATCGGCACGCCCGTCGCCGGGCGGGGCGAGGCCGAACTCGACGACGTCATCGGCATGTTCGTCAACACCCTGGTGCTGCGCACCCCGGTCGGCCCCGGCGACACGTTCGCCGCCCTCCTCGCTCGCGTCCGCGAGACCGACCTCGAGGCGTTCGGCCATGCCGACGTGCCGTTCGAGCGCATCGTCGAGGTCCTCGATCCGGAACGGTCCCAGGCGCGGCACCCCCTGTTCCAGATCGCGCTCAGCTTCCAGAACCTGGCGCGCACCCGCCTCGAACTTCCGGGCCTGGCCGTCGAACCGGTCGACTTCGCCTTCGACCAGGCGAAGTTCGATCTGCAGGTGACCGTCTCGGACGTGGTCGCCGAGGACGGTGCGCCGGGCGGGCTGTCCGTGGCGCTGACCTATGCGACCGACCTGTTCGACGCCGGCACCATGGAGGCCTTCGCCCAGCGGTTCACCCGGGTGCTCGCGGCGGTCGCCGCCGATCCGGCCACGGTGGTCGGGGACATCCCGCTGCTGCCGGACGAGGAGCGGGCCGTCGTGCTCGAGGCGTGGAACGCGCCGGGCACCCGCGCCGCCGGCGAGACGCTCGTCGACCGGTTCCAGGCGCAGGCCGGCCGGACCCCCGACGCGGTCGCCGTCACCGCCGGCGACCGCAGCCTGACCTACGGGGAGCTGGCGTCGCGCGTGAACCGCCTCGCCCGTACCCTGATCGACCGCGGAGTGCGGCCGGACAGCCTCGTGGCCGTGGCCCTGCCGCGCACCGAGGAACTCGTCGTCGGACTCCTCGCCGTGCTCCAGGCCGGCGGTGCCTACCTGCCGTTGGATCTGACGTATCCGGCGGACCGCCTCGAATTCATGCTCGCGGACGCCGCTCCCGTCTGCGTGCTCGTCTCCGGCACCGATCGGGAGGCGCTGCCGGACACCGCCGTCGAGGTGATCGACGTGTCGGCGCTCGATCTGTCCGCGGTCCCCGGCGCACCGGTCGGCGACGACGAACGACGGGCCCCGCTGCGCGTCGACAACCTCGCGTACGTCATCTACACGTCCGGCTCCACCGGCCGTCCCAAGGGCGTGCAGGTTCCGCACCGGCCGGTCCTCGAACTGTTCGAGAACACGTGGCCCGCCTTCGAGTTCGACGAGCGGGACGTGTGGACGATGTTCCACTCCTACGCGTTCGACTTCTCCGTGTGGGAACTGTGGGGACCGCTGCTCTACGGTGGCCGGCTCGTCGTCGTCGACCACTACACCTCGCGCTCGCCCGAGGACTTCCGCGCCCTGCTGGCCAGGGAACGGGTGACGGTGCTCAACCAGACCCCGTCGGCGTTCTACCAGCTCGCCGAGGCGGACCGCGCGGCCGCGGAACACGGCGACGAGACGGGCCTTCCGGCACTACGGTACGTGATCTTCGGTGGTGAGGCGCTCGATCTGCGGCGGCTCGCCGGCTGGTACGCCCGGCACGCCGAGGACGCGCCGCGTCTGGTCAACATGTACGGCATCACCGAGACCACCGTGCACGTCTCGCACCTGCCGCTCGCCGCGGCCGACGCGGGACTCGCCGCGAGCGTGATCGGCCGTGGCATCCCCGGGCTGGGCATCTACGTCCTCGACGCGCGCCTGCAGCCCGTTCCGGTCGGCGTGCCGGGGGAGATGTACGTGCGCGGAGCGCAGCTCACCCGCGGCTACCTGGGACGCGCCGACCTCACCTCCGGCCGGTTCGTCGCCGATCCGTTCGGCGCGCCCGGCACCCGCATGTACCGGACGGGCGACATCGCCCGCTGGAACGCGCGAGGACAGCTCGAGTACGCCGGGCGCAGCGACTCCCAGGTCCAGTTGCGCGGCTTCCGCATCGAACTCGGCGAGATCGAGGCCGCTCTCACCGGCGTCGCCGGTGTGGCGCAGGCCGTCGCGGTCGTGCGCACCGACGAACGCACCGGCGACCGCCTCGTCGGCTACGTGGTGCCGCGCGCGGGACACGACCTCGAGCCCGCGACGGTCCTGGACTCGGTGGCCCGGTTCCTCACCGGATACATGGTTCCCGACGCGATCGTGGTGCTCGAGACGCTGCCGCTGACCGCGAACGGCAAGCTCGACCGCAAGGCTCTACCCGCTCCGATATTCAAGGGCGACAAGAGATTCCGTGCTCCCGGCACCCCCACCGAGGTCGCGATCGCGGCGGTCTTCGCGGAGGTCCTGGGCGCGGAGCGGATCGGTGCCGACGACTCGTTCTTCGCGCTCGGCGGCGACAGCATCGTTTCGATCCAGCTGGTGTCGCGGGCGAAGGCCCGCGGTGTGGTCTTCACCCCCCGCGACGTGTTCGAACGCAAGACCGTGGCCGGGCTCGCCGAGGTCGCGCGCGTCGGTGCGGAGGCGGCGGTACCCGCGCTGGCCGAGCTTCCCGGCGGCGGCGTCGGCGACATGCCGTTGACGCCGATCGTCCGGTTCATGGTCGAACGCGGCGGCCGATTCGATCGCTACACCCAGACGCTCGCGCTGGAACTGCCGGCCGGCATCGACCGCGACGGCGTCGTGGGAACCCTCACGGCCGTCGTCGACCGCCACGACATGCTCCGGGCGCGCCTGCGCCGCAACGGCTCCGGCGACTGGGAGCTGTCGACCACGCCGCCGGGCAGCGTCGACGTCGACGCGCTCGTCGCCCGCATCGAGGTCGCGCCCGGGACCGACGAACAGGCGCTCGCCGACCTCGCCGCGCGGGCACTCGACGAGGCCGAGTCGCGGTTGCGGCCGGCCGAGGGCGTCGTGCTGCAGTTCGTGTGGCTCGACCCGGGCGCGGCGCGCACCGGGCGGCTCGTCGTCGTCGCGCACCACCTCGTCGTCGACGGCGTCTCCTGGCGCATCCTCGTTCCGGACCTCGTCACGGCGTGGGCGCAGCTGTCGAACGGCGGACGTCCGGAGCTTCAGCCGGTCGGCACGTCGTTCCGGCGCTGGGCGCACGCCCTCGCCGAGACCGCGGTCCCGGCCCGTGCGGCCGAACTCGGGCTGTGGCGCTCGATCGTCGACGGGCCCGATCCGATGCTCGGCGCGCGCCCCTTCGATCCCACCGTCGACCTCGCCTCCACGGTGGATAAGGTGCGGATCCAGGTCGATCCCGCGACGACCGACGCATTGCTGACGACGTTGCCCGCACGGTTCCACGGGGGCGTCAACGACGCACTGCTCGCCGCGCTGGCACTCGCCGTCGCCCGGTGGCGCCGCGACCGGGGCGTCGCCGAGCCGTCGGCGCTGGTCCGGCTCGAGGGGCACGGCCGCGAGGAGGAGGTCGTCCCCGGCGCGGACCTCGGCCGCACCGTCGGCTGGTTCACCACCATCTACCCGGTCCGGCTCGACCTGTCCGGGGTGGATCTCGACGACGCGTTCGCCGGGGGCCGCGCCGCGGGCGCCGCGATCAAGGCCGTCAAGGAGCACCTGCGCGCCGTTCCGGACAAGGGCATCGGCTACGGGCTGCTGCGCTATCTCGATCCGGCCGCCGGCCCCGTGCTGCGGGCGCTGCCGTCCGGGCAGATCAGCTTCAACTACCTCGGCCGGATCGACGCCGGCGAGATCCCCGAGGGCGCGGCCGGTCTCGGCTGGCTGCCCGCCGGGGACCTCGGCGACCTGTCGGGGCGCGACGACGCCGACGCGCCCGCGATGGCCACGGTCGACATCAACGCCGTCGTGATCGGCGGCCGGCTCGACGCGAACTTCGGATACGCGAGCGGTCTGCTCGACCGCGGCGACGTCGAGGAACTCGCGCAGCTGTGGGTGCACGCCCTGGAGGCGCTCGCCGCCCACGCCGCCCGGCCCGACGCGGGCGGTCTGACGCCGTCCGACGTCCCCCTCGTGCACGTCGGCCAGAGCGACCTCGACACGTGGGAGACACGGTACCCCGCCCTGGTCGACGTGTGGCCGCTCGCCCCGCTGCAGTCCGGTCTGCTCTTCCACGCGATGCTCGCCGACGGCCGGCCCGACGTCTACACCACCCAGGTGCTGCTCCACCTCGCGGGCCGGGTCGACGTGGCCCGGCTGCGCCGGGCGGCGGAGGCACTGCTCGAGCGGCATCCCAACCTGCGCACGGCGTTCGTCGCCGGCGAGTCCGGCGAGCCGGTGCAGCTGGTGCTCGACGACGTCTCCCTGCCGTGGCGCGAGGTCGACGCCGTCGGCGCGGACGGCTCCGACCTGGAGGCGATGGTGCGGGCGGACCAGGACGTCCCGTTCGACATGGCCGCCCCGCCACTGATCCGCTTCCTCGTCGTGCGCACCGCCCCGGACGCGTGGACGCTGGCCGTCAGCAGCCACCACATCCTGCTCGACGGGTGGTCGATGCCGCTGCTGCTGAAGGACCTGCTCACCCTCTACGCGACCGACGCCGATGCGACGATCCTGCCGCGGGTGCCCGCGTATCGCACCTACCTGGAGTGGTTGGCCGCGCGCGACCACGACCGGTCCCGCCGGGCCTGGGCGGACGCGCTGGCCGGCCTCGAGGAGCCGGCCATGCTCGCCGAGGTGCTCGGTGACGGCGAGGCGGGAGCCGTGGGCGGCGCGGAGCACCGCGTCGCGATCGACGCCGACACCACCGCCGCGCTGACCGAGTACGCGAGCCGGCTCGGCGTCACCGTCAACACCGTTCTCCAAGCGGCGTGGGCCGTGCTGGTGGCCCGCTCCACCGGCCGCGACGACGTGGTGTTCGGAACCACCGTCTCCGGCCGGCCCGGCGGGCTCGAGGGTGTCGAGTCGATGGTCGGGTTGTTCATCAACACGATTCCGGTGCGCGTCCGCCTCGACCCGGACATGGCGGTCGACGCGGCGCTGCGTGCCCTGCAGGCCGAGCAGGCCGACCTGCTCGACCATCACCACATCGGGCTGGCGGAGATCCAGCAGCTCGCGGGGACCGGCGCGTTGTTCGACACCCTGCTCGTGTACGAGTCCTATCCGATCGACCGGAGCGGCCTCGAGCAGGCCAGCTCGATCGACGGCATGACCGTCGCCGGCGTGAACACCCGGGACGCGACCCACTATCCGCTCACGGTGGTGGCCACGGCCGAGGAGTCGCTGGCCTTCGGGTTCAAGTACCGCCGGGACGCCTTCACGGCCTCCGCGGTGCAGAACCTCGCGCAGCGCTACCTCCGGGTGCTCGGCGGCCTCGTCGCCGGGACGGCCGGCACGACCGGGCAGCTCGAGATCCTGGGCGACGCCGAGCGCGACGATCTCGTCCGACGGACCGGACGCCCGGCGGAACCGGCCGTGCCGCTGGCCGACCTGCTGGCCGCGGCCGCCGCCCGCGACCCGCAGTCCACCGCACTGTCGTACCGGGGTCGCGAGCTGACCTACGCCGACCTCGATGCCCGCTCGTCGCGGCTCGCGCGTCTGCTCATCGCCCGCGGCGTCGGGCCCGAGGACGTCGTGGCCGTGGGGCTGACCCGGTCCTTCGAGTCCGTGATCTCGGTGTGGGCGGTCGCGAAGACCGGTGCCGCGTACGTGCCGGTCGATCCCGGCTACCCGGTCGACCGGGTCGTGCACATGGTCACCGACTCGGGGGCGCGGGCGGGAGTGACCGTCGCCGCCGAACGCACCGGCCTGCCCGACACGATCCCGTGGGTGGTGCTCGACGACGAGGAGGTCGAGTCCGAACTCGCCGTGCTGTCGCCCGCGCCGGTGACGGACCGTGACCGGGCGCGTCCGCTGCATGTGGACAACCCCGCCTACGTCATCTACACCTCCGGCTCCACCGGGCTGCCGAAGGGCGTGGTCGTCACCCACACCGGCCTGGCCAACTTCGCCGCCGAACAGCGCGAGCGTTACGGCCTCGGACCGGCCACCCGGGCGCTGCACTTCGCGTCGCCGAGCTTCGACGCCTCGGTGCTCGAACTGCTGCTCGCGGTCGCGCCCGGGGCCACGCTGGTGATCGCACCGCCCACCGTCTACGGCGGCGCGGACCTGGCGGAACTGCTGCGTCACGAACGCGTCACCCACGCGTTCGTGACGCCCGCGGCACTGGCGTCGGTCGATCCCGCGGGCCTCGACGACCTGCGGACCGTCGTAGTCGGCGGCGAGGCGTGCCCACCGGAGCTCGTCGCGCGATGGGCGCCGGGCCGGGCGTTCCACAACGGGTACGGGCCCACCGAGACCACCGTCATGACCAACATCAGCGATCCGTTGACCCCCGGCGGGCCGCTCACGATCGGCGGGCCGCTCCGGGGCACGCGCTCGCTCGTCCTCGACGACCGGCTCCGGCCCGTGCCGGTCGGGGTGGCCGGCGAGCTGTATCTGTCCGGCGTCCAGCTGGCACGGGGGTACCACGCCCGGCCGGCGCTGACCGCGTCCCGGTTCGTCGCCGATCCGTACGGCACCGGCAGCCGCCTCTACCGCACCGGCGACGTCGTGCGATGGACCGGGGCGGGCGAGATCGAGTACGTGGGCCGGTCGGACTTCCAGGTGAAGGTCCGCGGCTTCCGGATCGAACTCGGGGAGATCGACGCCGTGCTCCGCCGTGATCCGGCGGTCGACTTCGCCGTCACCGTCGGACGGACCTCCGAGGCGGGCGTCGTGCGGTTGGTCTCGTACGTGACGGCGCGGCCGTCGGCGACCGTCGACACCGCCGCGTTGCTGGCCTCGGCGGCGAGGGCGCTGCCGGGACACATGGTGCCGTCGGCGATCGTCGCCCTCGACGAGGTCCCGCTCACGCCGGTGGGCAAGCTCGACCGTGATGCGCTGCCGGAACCGGACACGGCCACGCGGCCGTACCGCGCCCCGGAGACCGATGCGCAGCGGGCCGTCGCGGATATGTTCGCCGAGGTGCTCGGCCTCGACCGGGTCGGGCTCGACGACGACTTCTTCGAACTCGGTGGCAACTCCCTGGTGGCGACGCAGGTCGTCGCGCGCCTGCGGGACGCGCTCGGGGTGGAGGTGCGGGTGCCCTGGTTGCTCGCGGCGCCGACGGTGGAGTCGTTCGCCTCCCGGATCGGCGGCGACGACGCCGGCGGGGACGCGGCGCTCGCCGTGGTCCTGCCGCTGCGCGCCGGCGAGCCCGACGTGACCCCGCTGTTCTGTATCCATCCGATGATCGGCCTGGCCTGGCCCTATGCGCCCCTGGCGGCGCGGCTCGCTCCCGGCCGGCCGGTCTTCGGGCTGCAGACGCCGGCGCTCACGGACCCGGGATTCGTCCCGGCGTCGATCGAGGCGCTCGCGCAGCGATACGCCGACGAGATCGCGCGGGTCCGTCCCGAGGGGCCGTACCGGTTGGCCGGCTGGTCGCTCGGTGGGGTGCTCGCCCACGCGGTGGCGGTGGAGTTGCAGGCCCGCGGCGCCCGGGTCGAGCACCTCGCGATGCTCGACTGCATCCCGCGGATCGACACGGACCGCTTCGGCGCCGAGTTCGCCGAGAACCTCCGCAGTCTCGGAGTGGACGCGGATCCGGACGCGCTGCGCGACGGTTTGCCGGCGGAGGCGGCGAACGCTGTGGCCGCCGCGGTGCCCCGGGAGCTGATCGAACTCGACGCGCCGCGGGTGCAGCGCATCTTCGCCGCGGCGGTGCTCTCCCCGGAGCTGATCAACCGGCACGAACCGGGGCTCTTCGCCGGCGACGTCGACTTCTTCAGCGCGCGGGACGAGCACCCGACGGAGGCGGACGCGGCGGTTCTGTGGGTCCCGTACGTGTCCGGGCGGGTCCGGAATCGGTTCGTGCCCGGAGCGCACGGCGCGATGATGGATCCCCCCGCCCTCGACGTGATCGTGCCGGCGTTGGATCGTGACGCGATCGATGTGACGGATGTGAACGGTGAGGTTTCTGACGGCCGGTACGCAAGGTAACGTTCACGCCCGTGCTGTCGATTCAGTACATGCTGCGCCGCAGGGCGCACCCCGGTTCGCCGGGGCTTGGGGACGCCCGCCCGCCGGGCCTGAGGAGGTTGACGGAATGAGTGTTGTCGAGTCGCGGAGCCGCGCTCGGAGGCTGGGAACAGCCGCGATCTCGGCGGCGGTACTCGCGCTGCCGCTGTTCACGGGCGCCTCGTTCGCCTCGGCCGACCCGGTGGCCGACACCCTGCAGCCCATCACGGCCGTCACGTCCGAGAACGGGTCGTACATCACCAGGATCGAGAACTACGGAGAGCAGCAGCTGCTCGTCTGGGTCTACTCGGCGTCCATGGACGAGGAGATCCTGCTGGACGTGTGGCGCCCGGCCGACACCAGCAAGCCCGCGCCGACGCTGTACCTGCTCAACGGTGCCGGCGGCGGCGAGGACATGGCCACCTGGCGGGGTCGCACCGATGCGATCGAGTTCTTCAAGGACAAGCACGTCAACGTCGTCTCGCCCGTCGGCGGCATGTTCAGCTACTACACCGACTGGAAGAACCCCGATCCCAAGCTCGGCGTGAACAAGTGGGAGACCTTCCTGACCAAGGAGATCCCGCCGCTGGTCGACGGTGCGCTCGGCACCACCGGCGTCAACGCGATCGCGGGCATCTCCACCTCGGGCACCTCGGTGTTCCAGCTGCCTCTCGCCGCGCCGGGACTGTACCGGGGTGTCGCCGCCTACAGCGGCTGCGCGCAGACCTCCGATCCGATCGGCCAGCAGTTCGTCAAGACCACGGTCGAGACGTGGGGCAGCGGCGACACCGAGAACATGTGGGGACCGACGAACGACCCGACGTGGGCGGAGAAAGATCCCTACGTCAACGCCGAGAAGTTGCGCGGGCTCGAGATGTACATTTCCAACGGCAGCGGTCTGCCCGGTCCGTACGACACGCTGACCGGACCGGAGATCGACGGGGACGCCGGTGTCCTGGCGAACCAGATCGTCGTCGGTGGCGTCATCGAGGCCGCCACCAACTACTGCACCCACAACCTGAAGAACCGGCTCGATACGCTCGGCATCCCCGCCACCTACAACTTCCGCGAGACCGGAACCCACTCGTGGGGCTACTGGCAGGACGACCTGAAGGACTCGTGGCCGGTGCTGCAGCGGGCCCTCGGGGTCTGACACCCGGCGCCGTGAGCATGCGAACGGCCCCTCCCGCCGGGAGGGGCCGTTCGCATGCCGGGGATCTACGGGTGTCAGCCGGCGGGCGGCGCGGTGCAGGGCGCGGGCACGGTCTCGGCGTAGTGCGGATCGAGAGCCGACTTCACCAGGTGCAGCGACTCCGGAAGTTCCAGGAGGGCGAGGTGATCGGCCGGGCTGGTCGGGCACACGTCCTCGACCCACACGTTGTGCACGACGCTGTCCGCGCCCGGTTGCAGGAACGCATTCTCCGGAGGCGTGGCCACCGTGTCCTGACGGGTGGCGATCGACGTGTAGTCGATCCCCGGCAGGGTCTCGGTTCCGGAGTTGAGCCGGGCCAGCACGCGCGATCCGATCAGCTGCTGACGACCGGCGATACCGAACACCATCTGCGCGACGCGCTCGGTGGCCCATTCCTGGTTGCCCAGCCCCAGGCGGGCGAACAGGGAATACAGCTGCTGCATCCCGTTGAAGGTGGTGCCGTGGTTGGTCGCCCCCAGCATCACCAGCTTGTCGACCTCGTTGCGGGCCGGGTCCGCCGGGTCCGCGCCGCCCTCGAACCGCAGGTACTGACGGGAGACCGGTCCACCCTGCGAGTGGCCCACGAGATCGACCCGATCGGCCCCGGTGTGAGCGCGCACCGCATCGACGAACTCGCCGAGCTGCTTCGCGGATTCCTCGATGCTCCCGACGCCCCAGATCATGAGGCCGGGGTCGACGAGCGAGCGGATGCCCCCGTAGTTCAGGGCGTAGACGCAGTAGCCGAGGTCGGCGAGCTGCGGGGCCGCCACGGCCCACGAGCTGGTCATGTCCATTCTCGTTCCGTGCACGAGAACCACCGGCCGGGGATGTTCGGGGGAGGGCACGCAGTCGAGGTTGTTCGCCCCCGCGGGGCTCGGCCCCATCGATTCGAGCAGCGCCGGCAACGAGGCGGCGTCGGTGGTGTCCGCGGCGGCCGTGGGCAGCGCCGGCCCGGCGGCGGTCAGGGCGGCGGCCATCACCGCGACGGTGATCCGGCGGGCATACTTCATCGGCATTCCTCCGAGGGGCCGCACTGCGGTGACAGTGCCGTGGCTGCAGCAGCCGTTGTGCGGCCGCGGGTCGGCGGACAGGATAACAGCCGGGGACGGCCGTTCGGGGTCGCCGAGGTCAGCCCTCCTCGGCTGCGCGCCGGTAGCCCCGGATCGCCGGAATCGTAAAGACCGCGATCATGAGGGCCGACCACATCAGCGTCTTGATCAGCGGTTCCGCGAGCGGACCGCCCATCGCCAGGGCCTTCATCGTGTCGATCGCACACGACATGGGCTGGTTCTCCACGACCGGCTGCAGCCACCTCGGATAGGCCATGACCGGCACGAACCCGGAGTTGAAGAACATCAGCAGGGTGCACGCGATCGACACCAGTTCCACGAGGGGCAGCTTGCTCGACATGGTGGCCAGGACCGTCACCATCAGGGCGAACCCGATGCCGAAGAGAACGGGGATGACGAGGATCGCGAGTCCGGCGGCGAGACCCTGGGTGAAGCGGAAGCCCAGGCCGACGCCGGCCGCCAGGATGATGAGGGTCGTGGCGAGCACACGGACGGCCTCGGCGAGCATGCGGCCCAGCAGCCCGGCCGCCCGGTGGATCGGCAGGGTGTAGAAGCGGCCGAGCAGGCCGCTCTGCCGCTCCGTGCGCAGGCCGACGGCGCTGACCACCGACCCGAACATGGCACCGACCAGGATGATCATGGGGACCGTGCCGTAGATCGCGGGCTGTCCGGTGGCGGCGGTGACCGTGTTGCCCAGGACGACCCGGAACATGAGCAGGGTGAGCGCCGGGTAGACCAGCGCCTGGATCATCGTCGCGGGATCGCGCGCCCAGCGCAGCAGCAGCCGCTGGCACTGGATGCGGCTGTGCTCCCACAGGGCGCCCCACGATCGCTCCGGACGAGCGTGCTCGGGCGGCGGGAAGGTGAAGGCGGCGCCGTTGGCGTCGACGGGACGGATGTCGGGAGGTCCGTTCATCTGCCGCTCACCCCCGCCTCGTGCTGGCCCACACGGCGAGCGGGGCGAACACCAGCGCGAGACCCGCGCACCAGGCCACGGTGGGGAACAGGACCGACCACGTGACGCCGCCCTCGGCCATGTCCTGCATGGCGAACGAGAACTGCGAGATCGGCTGGTTGCGCACGAACGGCCGGATCCACTCGGGGAAGCCCTCCTCCGGGACGAAGCCGCACGAGAGCATGCCGAGAATCAGCTGCGGCAGCGTCAGGGCCTGCGCGGTGGCCTCGGGGCTCTTCGACAGCGTGCCGATCGCGTCGGCGCCCAGCGACAGGACGAGGCTGATGGCCAGGGCGGTGACGCAGAACAGGACCGCCTGTGCGAATCCCGCCGAGAACCGGAAGCCGATGGCGTAGCCGAACAGGAGCGCCCCCGCCAGGGACACGACGGACCGCAGCATCGCGCTCGACATCCGCGAGATCAGCGGGACCGCGCTGAACACGGGCATGGTCTGCAACCGCGTCGTCAGTCCCGTCATCGCCTCACCCGAGGACAGCTGTGCCGCGGAGATGGCCGTGAACGCCATCGCCTGCAGGACGATGATCGGCATCAGGTACTGCGCGTAGTCGATGCCCTGCAACGACATCACGAACTTCAGCGGCAGGTAGAAGCCCAGGCCGAACACCACCGGGGTGATCGCCGCGACGACGAGTTCGCCGTACCGCGCCATGGTGCGGACCGTGCGCATCGTGAGCGCGCTCCACTGGTTGAGCACCGTCGGGTCGGCCCGGCGGTGCGAGCCCACCCGCTTCTCCGGCAGCGAGATGTTCGCGTCGTGCCGCACCCGCTGGGCGCTGATGCTCTTCGTGTGGACGGTCACGCGGGCTCTCCCGTCGTCGCGGACGTCGTGTCGGCGCCGGCCGAGTGCCCGGTCAGGCTGAGGAACACATCGTCGAGGGAGGGCCGGCGCAGGCCGATGTCGGCCAGCTCGATCCGGGTGGGGGCGAGCCGGCGCAGCGCCTCGGCGAGCGTCGCCGGGCCGTGCGGCGCCGGAATCGAGACGCGGTCGTTGCTGCCCGCGGTGGCCAGCTCGGCGCGCACGTCGGGCGGGACGAGGTTGCCGAGGGCGTGCACCACCCACGGCAGCGCGTTCGGGTCGACCGGGACGATCTCGCAGTAGCTGCCTCCCGTGGAGGCCTTGAGCTCGTTGGCCGTCCCCTCCGCCACCACGGTGCCCCGGTCGATGACGATGATGTTGTCGCTGAGCAGGTCGGCCTCCTCGAGGTACTGCGTCGTCAGCAGCACCGTGATGCCCTGCTTCTTGAGCGCACCCACCAGGGACCAGACGCCCTGCCGGCTGCGCGGATCGAGGCCGGTGGTCGGCTCGTCGAGGAAGACGACCTCGGGGCGCACGACGAGCCCGCATGCGATGTCGACGCGCCGGCGCATGCCGCCGGAGTAGTGCCGCACCGCCCGCTTACCGGCGTCCACCAGATCGAATTCGCGGAGCAGCTCGTCGGCGCGCTGGCGCGCGGCCGCGCGGTCGAGGCCCATCAGACGGCCGAACAGGATCAGGTTCTCCCGGCCCGACAGCGTCTCGTCGAGGGCGGCGTACTGGCCGGTCATCATGATCGAGCGGCGCACGGCGGCGGGGTCGCCGACCACGTCGTGCCCGGCGATCACCGCGCGCCCGCCGGTCGGGCGCAGCAGCGTGGACAGGATCTTCACCGTCGTCGTCTTGCCGGCGCCGTTGGGCCCGAGAATGCCGAGGACCGAGCCTCGTGGGGCGGAGAACGTGATGCCCTTGAGGGCATGGACGTCCCCGAACGACTTGTGCAGGTCGTCGACGAGGACCGCTTCGTCGTGGTATCTCAGCATCACTCTCCGCCGTGGAACTCTCGGTCGGCCGCTTGCGGACCCGTCGACGAGTAGATCCCGCCGTCACGCCGCGATGTTACCGGCCGGTGCCTGCGGCCCCGGTCTTCCGCGAGCGCCGGGCCGTGCGTCCGTCAGCTCCAGACGCCGATCTCGTCGAGGTGCCGGACCAGCCGGCCGGCCCCGTCGGTGAAGTGCCGGCGAGTCTCCCGGCCTGCGGAATCGCCGTCGCCGCGGCGCAGCGCGTCCACGAGGCGCTTGTGCGACGCCACCGCCGCGGCACCCCAGTCGGGGTCGGACGAGTAGAAGTGCACCGGCGTGTAGCGCGTGGCGTTGAGCAGGAACCAGGACAGCTTGCGCGCGCCGGTCGCGCGGTTGAGTGTGCGGTGGAAGGCGAACTCGAGGTCCTCGATCCGCGCCCCGTCCCCGCTGCGCACCGCTTCGGCCAGGCGTTCGTTGAGGTCGGCCAGCTCGGCCACGGTGTCCGGGGTGATCACCGCGGCCGCCCGTCGCGCCAGCTCCTCCGCGATCTGCCCCTGCAGCCAGAACAGGTCGTCGATGTCGCCCCGGCTCAACGGGGCCACGACATAGCCGCGGTGCGGGACGAGCTCCACGAGTCCCTCGCCGCGCAGTGTGAGCAAGGCCTCACGCACCGGGGTGACGCTCACGCCGAGCTCGGCCGCGGTCTCGTCCAGCCGGATGAAGTCGCCGGGCCGGACCCCAACCGACATGATGAGATTGCGGACGTGCACCGCCACGTCGTCGGACAGCTGGGGCCTGCGGCGCAGCGGCCGGGACCCGGGCGACCGGGACTGGGCAGAGGATGTCATTCGGCGCTCCTTCAGTCCCGCGTTCCGGGGCGCGGGTCGCTTCCGTTCGACGGATTATTCCGCACCGGTCGTGCGCCGTGGGGGAGGGGCGCGGGATGCGCGTGCGCTGCGGCCTCCGCTACCCGCCGTTATGGTCGGACCGGTGAGTTTCGAAACGTCACGACGTCGTTTTCTCGGAACCATGGCCGGTGGCCTCGTCGGGCTCGGCCTGATGCACCCTGCGCGCGCGGGCGCCCGGCCGGCGGCCCGGCTGCCCGATCCGGGGACCGTCCCGGTCATCGATCCGGCCCTGCTGAGCGCGGTCGAAGCGGCGAGCCTGCTGCAGTCCGGGCAGTTGCACCCGCGCGAACTCCTCGATGCGTGCCTGCGCCGCAGCCGGGACCACGACGGCGGCGTCGGCGCATGGATCCACCTCTATCCAGACCTCGCCTATGCCGCCGCCGACGCGGCGGCGACCCGGCTCACCGACGCCCGGGCGTCGGGCGAGCCCGTCTCGCCGGTGTGCGGGCTGCCGATCGCGCTCAAGGACCTCTTCGCGGTGGGCGGGCTCCCGCTCACCGCGTCGAGCAACGTGCTGCGGGACAACGTGGCCGCCGGGGATTCGGGGGTGTGGCGCCGGCTGCAGGAGGCCGGGGCGGTCCTGCTCGGTCACGTGCACACCGACGAGTTCGCGATCGGCGTGGTCACCCCGCAGGTGGCCAACCCGTGGAACCCGCAGTACTCCCCGGGCGGCTCGTCGGGCGGCAGCGCCGCCGCGGTGGCGGCCCGGTTCGTCCCCCTGTCGGTCGGCAGCGACACCGGCGGCTCGCTGCGGCTGCCGGCCAGCTCGTGCGGCGTCTCGGCGATCAAGCCCACGTACGGGCGGATCACCTCGCACGGGATGATCCCGCTCACCTGGACCCGGGACCACCCCGGCCCCATCGGGCACAGTCTCGCGGACGCCTCGCTGCTGCTGGGTGTCCTCGCCGGCGCGGAGGCGGACGATCCGGTGACGGCCGCCGGCCCGGGCGTGCCCGAGGGCGGCTACCCGCTGGTGCCGCCCGCCGGGACCGCGCCGCTCGCGGGCGTCCGTATCGGCGTGCCGCACGGGGCGACCGACCGGCTGGCCCCGGAGCTGCGGCGCCTGTTCGACGAGTTCCTCGCGACGGCGCGTGCGCTGGGCGCCGAGACCGTACCGGTGTCGATGCCGCACCCACCGGATTCGCTCCTGGCCGGCGACACGGCGGAGATGGGGGCCTACCACCGGCAGTTCATGGACCGGCTCGGCGACTATCGCATCGATCTCGCACCGCTCGTGAGCGCGGCGGTGGCGTCGCTCGCGCTGCCGGTGGCCGACTACTTCGGGCTCGAGCGCGACCGGCTGCGCTACCAGCACCAGTACAACGCCATGTTCCGGGACCACGCTCTCGACGTGATCGCGTTGCCGGGCGCGCTCGACGACGGCTGTCCCCGCGACGCGTTCGCGGGCCTCAGCGTGCTGTCCGGGGTGGCCGGCGACGTCCAGTGGGCCAATTACACCGGCGCCCCTGCCGTTTCGTTCCCGGTCGGCCGCTCGGCGGTGACCGGGCTGCCGTTCGGTGTCCAGCTGGGCGCGCTGCCCTGGCAGGAGGCCGCGTTGATCTCGGTGGGGCTGGCCCTGCAGGAGGCGTTGCCGGTGTGGCGCGACGTGCCGCCCGTGGCGCCGGCGCCGCGCGAGCTGCCGGTGGCCACGCCGGCGGCGCCGGGACCGGGTCCCGATCCGACCAACACGCTCGGGGCGGCGGCGCCCGTGCGGACGCCCGCGACGTTGTCGACCGGAGGGTGGTGACGGCCGCGCGGCCGGGGCGAAGTTGAGAATGCCGACCGGGTCCTGCATACTGGTCGGGTTGCCTTGACCGGGTCACGGTTTTCCGCGGCTCGGAACGAGATCGAGTGACAGTCGCGGATCGAGCCTGACGGCCTGGTCGCGGCCACATGCAAGACGGAAGCAGTACCTCCCTGTACCCGTACGGGTGCATCCGGCAGGTCGATCCGTGGTGTCGAGCGTTGGTTCGACGCCGCGGAGCGAGCAGTAGGGCGACACGCCCGACCGCGTGTGCCGGAGAACAATGACAGATGAACAGCGGCATGCGGATCGGGTGCGCCCGGTCACGAAGTGTGAAGAGTGCTGTTCGCCGTCGCCGTTCGGGTGGAACTGTGCAGACGAGGTGGTTCCCGACTCGTTCGGGTACTACGAAACGCGGCAAGAAAAGGACACTAAGCGTGGCGGGACAAAAGATCCGCATCAGGCTCAAGGCCTATGACCATGAGGCGATCGACGCATCTGCGCGCAAGATCGTCGAGACGGTGACCCGCACGGGCGCCCGCGTGGTCGGCCCGGTGCCGTTGCCCACCGAAAAGAACGTGTACTGCGTCATCCGCTCGCCGCACAAGTACAAGGACTCGCGCGAGCACTTCGAGATGCGGACTCACAAGCGGCTGATCGACATCCTCGACCCGACGCCCAAGACCGTCGACGCGCTCATGCGCATCGACCTCCCGGCGAGCGTCGACGTCAACATTCAGTGACTTTCGAGACCAGCGAGCTTGTAGAAGACGCAGCGGAGACAACACATGACTAACCAGATCAAGGGAATCCTGGGCACCAAGCTCGGCATGACCCAGGTCTTCGACGAGAACAACCGGGTCGTTCCGGTCACCGTCGTCAAGGCCGGACCGAACGTGGTCACCCAGATCCGCACCGAGGAGCGCGACGGCTACAGCGCCGTGCAGCTCGCCTACGGTGCGATCGACCCGCGCAAGGTCACCAAGCCGGTCGCCGGCCAGTTCGCCAAGGCGGGTGTCACCCCTCGCCGCCACATCGTCGAGCTTCGCGTCGACGACACCGAGGGCTTCGAGATCGGCCAGGAACTGACCGCCGAGGTCTTCGAGGACGGCGCATTCGTCGACGTCACCGGCACCTCCAAGGGCAAGGGCTTCGCCGGCACCATGAAGCGCCACGGCTTCGCCGGCCAGGGCGCCTCGCACGGTGCGCAGGCTGTGCACCGTCGCCCGGGCTCCATCGGTGGCTGCGCCACCCCGGGCCGCGTGTTCAAGGGAACCCGCATGTCCGGGCGCATGGGTAGCGACCGCATCACGACGCAGAACCTCTCGGTCCACAAGGTGGACGCCGAGAACGGCCTGCTGCTGATCAAGGGTGCGATCCCGGGCCGCAAGGGCGGCGTCGTGATCGTCAAGACCGCAGTGAAGGGTGGTGCACGGGCATGACCAGCACCGAGACCGCAACCAAGCTGACGCTCGACGTCAAGGCCCCCGGCGGCCAGACCAACGGCACCGTCGATCTCCCCGCCGAGATCTTCGACGCCCCCGCGAACATCGCGCTGCTCCACCAGGTGGTTGTCGCGCAGCTCGCCGCGGCTCGCCAGGGCACGCACGCCACCAAGACCCGCGGCGAGGTCCGCGGCGGTGGCCGGAAGCCGTACCGCCAGAAGGGCACCGGCCGCGCCCGCCAGGGTTCGACCCGCGCGCCGCAGTTCGCCGGCGGTGGCACCGTGCACGGCCCGCAGCCGCGCGACTACAGCCAGCGCACCCCCAAGAAGATGAAGGCCGCCGCCCTCCGCGGTGCCCTCTCCGACCGGGCCCGCAACGAGCGCATCCACGTGATCACCGAGCTCGTGGCCGGACAGACGCCGTCGACCAAGGGCGCGCGCACCTTCCTCGCGGAGCTGACCGATCGCAGGAACCTGCTCCTCGTCGTCGGCCGTGAGGATCTCGCGGCGTGGAAGAGCGTGCAGAACCTGCAGAACGTGCACGCGATCGCTCCGGACCAGCTGAACACCTACGACGTGCTCTACAGCGACGACGTCGTGTTCAGCGTCGAGGCGCTCGACACGTTCATCCACGGGCCGGCCGAGTCCGCCCAGGCAGAGAAGGAGGAGAGCAAGTGAGCACGATCGCGGATCCGCGCGACATCCTGCTGGCTCCGGTCATCTCCGAGAAGTCCTACGGGCTGATGGAGGAAGGCACCTACACCTTCCTGGTGCACCCGGACTCGAACAAGACGCAGATCAAGATTGCCGTCGAGAAGGTCTTCGGCGTCAAGGTGACCAGCGTCAACACCGCCAACCGTCAGGGCAAGCGCAAGCGGACCCGGTTCGGTTACGGCAAGCGCAAGGACACCAAGCGCGCGCTCGTGACCCTGTCGGCCGACAGCAAGCCCATCGAGATCTTCGGAGGGCCGGTCGCGTAGGCGGCCGGGTCTCGAGAGATAGAGGACGAGAAGACTCATGGCAATTCGTAAGTACAAGCCGACAACCCCGGGTCGGCGCGGCGCGAGTGTCTCGGACTTCGCCGAGATCACCCGCTCGACGCCCGAGAAGTCGCTGGTTCGCCCGCTGCACGGCCGCGGTGGTCGCAACGCGCACGGCCGCATCACCACCCGTCACAAGGGTGGCGGACACAAGCGTGCCTACCGCCTGATCGACTTCCGCCGCAACGACAAGGACGGCATCCCGGCCAAGGTCGCTCACATCGAGTACGACCCCAACCGCACCGCCCGCATCGCGCTGCTGCACTACGTGGACGGCGAGAAGCGCTACATCATCGCCCCCAAGGGCCTGGTGCAGGGCGCCCCGGTCGAGTCCGGCCCGCAGGCCGACATCAAGCCCGGCAACAACCTGCCGCTGCGCAACATCCCGACCGGTACCACCATCCACGCGGTGGAACTGCGTCCGGGCGGCGGCGCCAAGATGGCCCGCTCCGCCGGCGCCAGCATCCAGCTGCTCGGTAAGGAAGGCACCTACGCCACCCTGCGTATGCCCTCCGGTGAGATCCGTCGCGTCGACGTGCGCTGCCGCGCCACCGTCGGCGAGGTCGGCAACGCCGAGCAGTCGAACATCAACTGGGGCAAGGCCGGCCGCATGCGCTGGAAGGGCAAGCGCCCGACCGTCCGTGGTGTGGTCATGAACCCGGTCGACCACCCGCACGGCGGTGGTGAGGGCAAGACCTCGGGTGGTCGCCACCCGGTCAGCCCGTGGGGCAAGCCCGAGGGCCGCACCCGCAAGAACAAGGCGTCCGACAAGCTCATCGTCCGTCGTCGCCGTACCGGCAAGAAGCGCTAGTCAAGGAGGGAGTTAGAGAATGCCACGCAGCCTCAAGAAGGGCCCGTTCGTCGACGACCACCTCCTGGCGAAGGTCGATACGCAGAACGAAAAGGGCACCAAGCAGGTCATCAAGACCTGGTCGCGCCGTTCCACCATTCTGCCCGACTTCATCGGTCACACGTTCGCCGTCCACGACGGTCGCAAGCACGTGCCGGTGTTCGTCTCGGAGTCGATGGTCGGCCACAAGCTCGGCGAGTTCGCGCCGACCCGTACGTTCAAGGGCCACATCAAGGACGACCGGAAGAGCAAGCGCCGATGAGCAACGCGAAGAGCTCGGCACAGCTGAGCACCGAAACACCCGCAAACAGCGCTCGGGCTGTTGCGCGCCACGTGCGCGTGACCCCGATGAAGGCGCGCCGCGTCGTCGACATCGTCCGGGGCAAGTCCGTGGACGAGGCTCTGTCGATCCTGAAGTTCGCACCGCAGGCCGCGGCCGAGCCGGTCGCCAAGGTGATCGCGAGCGCCGCCGCGAACGCGCAGAACAACCTCGACCTCGACCCGAGCACGCTTGTCGTCGCGACGGCGTACGTCGACGAGGGCGCGACCCTCAAGCGGTTCCAGCCGCGCGCCCAGGGCCGTGCATTCCGCATCCGCAAGCGGACGAGCCACATCACCGTGATCGTCGAGAGCAAGGCGCCTGCGTCTGCTGGAAACCGTAACCGCCGGAAGGGAGCTCAGTAGTGGGCCAGAAGATCAACCCGCACGGCTTCCGTCTGGGCATCACCACCGACTGGAAGTCGCGCTGGTACGCCGACAAGCAGTACGCGGAGTACGTGAAGGAAGACGTCGCGATCCGCAAGTTCCTGGCCACCGGCCTCGAGCGTGCCGGCATCGCCAAGGTCGAGATCGAGCGCACCCGCGACCGTGTGCGTGTGGACATCCACACCGCGCGTCCGGGCATCGTCATCGGCCGCCGCGGCGCCGAGGCCGATCGCATCCGCGCCGAGCTCGAGAAGCTGACCGGCAAGCAGGTTCAGCTGAACATCCTCGAGGTCAAGAACGCCGAGTCCGAGGCTCAGCTGGTGGCGCAGGGCGTCGCCGAGCAGCTCTCGAACCGCGTCGCGTTCCGTCGCGCCATGCGCAAGGCCATCCAGTCGGCCATGCGCCAGCCCAACGTCAAGGGCATCCGGGTGCAGTGCTCGGGCCGCCTCGGCGGCGCCGAGATGTCCCGCTCGGAGTTCTACCGCGAGGGCCGGGTCCCGCTGCACACGCTGCGCGCGGACATCGACTACGGCCTGTACGAGGCGAAGACCACCTTCGGCCGCATCGGCGTGAAGGTCTGGATCTACAAGGGCGACATCGTCGGTGGCCGTCGTGAGCTGGCCGCTGCGGCCGCCGCCCCGGCCGACCGCCCCCGTCGCGAGCGTCCGAGCCGTCCCCGTCGCTCCGGTGCCTCGGGCACCACCGCGACGAGCACCGACGCCGGCCGCGCCGCCTCCGCCGATGCACCCGCTCCGACCGAGAATCAGGAGGGCTGACGCATGTTGATCCCACGGCGGGTCAAGCACCGCAAGCAGCACCACCCGAGCCGCTCGGGTGCCGCCAAGGGTGGGACCCAGGTGACCTTCGGTGACTACGGCATCCAGGCTCTCGAGCCGGCCTACATCACCAACCGGCAGATCGAGTCCGCTCGTATCGCCATGACCCGGCACATCAAGCGTGGCGGCAAGATCTGGATCAACATCTTCCCGGATCGCCCCCTCACCAAGAAGCCGGCCGAGACCCGCATGGGTTCCGGTAAGGGCTCGCCCGAGTGGTGGGTCGCGAACGTCAAGCCCGGACGGGTGATGTTCGAGATGAGCTACCCGAACGAGGAGATTGCCCGCGAGGCCCTTCGGCGCGCGATGCACAAGCTCCCGTGCAAGTGCAGGATCGTGACGAGGGAGGAGCAGTTCTGATGGCTACCGGAACCCCCGCCACAGAGCTCCGCGAGCTGACCGAGGAAGAGCTGGTCACCAAGCTCCGCGAAGCGAAGGAAGAGCTGTTCAACCTTCGTTTCCAGATGGCCACCGGCCAGCTGGACAACAACCGCCGGCTGCGCGTCGTGCGCAACGAGATCGCTCGCATCTACACGGTGCTGCGTGAGCGCGAGCTCGGCCTGGCCTCCGGCCCGGATGCGGGTGACGCGGCATGAGTGAGGAAAAGGCAGTGACCCAGAAGGAAGAGCGCGCCAGCCGCAAGGTCCGCATCGGCTACGTCGTCTCCGACAAGATGGAGAAGACGATCGTGGTCGAGCTCGAGGACCGGGTGAAGCACCCGCTGTACGGCAAGATCATCCGCCGTACCACCAAGGTGAAGGCGCACGACGAGAACGGCGTGGCCGGCATCGGCGACCGCGTGCAGCTGATGGAGACCCGTCCGCTGTCCGCGACCAAGCGGTGGCGTCTGGTCGAGGTGCTCGAGAAGGCCAAGTAAGGCCTCCTCCACCCCCCGCCGCGGGGGTGACGAAGGGACCCAGTACGATGGTGGGGTTGTCTCGAGCGGCCTGCTTCAGGCAGCGCCGGGACAGCCCCACCTTCGTGGGTACGGACCGTGCACGTCGGGTCGGAAATCCGCCGTGCAGACAGAAAAGGGTGCGCGCACCCGGATCTGTCGAATTCAGCCAGGTCAAGGAGAAGTAAGTGATCCAGCAGGAGTCGCGACTGCGCGTCGCCGACAACACGGGTGCCAAGGAGATTCTCTGCATCCGCGTTCTCGGTGGCTCGTCCCGTCGCTACGCCGGTATCGGTGACATCATCGTCGCCACCGTGAAGGACGCGATCCCCGGTGGCAACGTCAAGCGTGGTGACGTCGTCAAGGCTGTCGTCGTGCGCACCTCCAAGGAGCGCCGCCGGCCGGACGGCTCGTACATCAAGTTCGACGAGAACGCCGCCGTCATCATCAAGGGTGACAACGACCCGCGCGGCACCCGCATCTTCGGCCCCGTCGGCCGTGAGCTGCGCGACAAGCGGTTCATGAAGATCGTCTCGCTCGCTCCGGAGGTGCTGTGATGAAGGTGCACAAGGGCGACACCGTGCTCGTCATCTCGGGCAAGGACAAGGGTGCCAAGGGCAAGGTCATCGCGGCCTACCCGAAGGAGAACCGGGTCCTCGTCGAGGGCGTGAACCGGATCAAGAAGCACACGGCGGTCTCGGCCAACGAGCGCGGCGCCTCTTCCGGGGGCATCGTGACGCAGGAGGCCCCGATCCACGTTTCCAACGTCGCTGTCATCGACTCGGACGGCAACCCCACCCGGGTGGGCTACCGGACCGACGAGGAAACCGGCAAGCGCGTTCGGATTTCCCGGAAGAACGGGAAGGACATCTGACATGACCACCACCGAGAACAAGACCGCACCGCGTCTGAAGACCCGGTACCGCGAGGAGATCCGCGACGCGCTGAACGCGGAGTTCGACTACGCGAACGTCATGCAGATCCCCGGCGTCGTGAAGGTCGTCGTCAACATGGGTGTCGGTGACGCCGCCCGCGACGCGAAGCTGATCAACGGCGCCGTCGCCGACCTGGCCCTGATCACCGGCCAGAAGCCGGAGATCCGCAAGGCCCGCAAGTCGATCGCGCAGTTCAAGCTCCGTGAGGGCATGCCGATCGGTGCGCGCGTCACGCTGCGCGGCGACCGCATGTGGGAGTTCCTGGACCGCCTGGTCTCCATCGCGCTGCCCCGTATCCGGGACTTCCGTGGCCTCAACGGCAACCAGTTCGACGGCAACGGCAACTACACGTTCGGCCTGAACGAGCAGTCGATGTTCCACGAGATCGACGTGGACAAGATCGATCGCCCGCGCGGCATGGACATCACCGTCGTCACGACCGCCACCAACAACGAAGAAGGCCGTGCCCTGCTGAAGCACCTCGGCTTCCCGTTCAAGGAGAACTGAGCCCATGGCTAAGAAGGCACTGGTCAACAAGGCCAACAAGAAGCCGAAGTTCGCGGTGCGCGCCTACACCCGCTGCCAGCGTTGCGGGCGCCCCCACGCGGTGTTCCGCAAGTTCGGTCTCTGCCGCGTCTGCCTCCGTGAGATGGCACACCGCGGTGAGCTTCCCGGAGTTCACAAGAGCTCCTGGTGACGTGAACGGTGGGTGACCGCAGGGTCACCCACCGTCACTACTGTCAGGGGCCGGTCGCATCCGCGTCCGGTCCGCATGAAACCAAGTTCGTCGTAGGCCCACGGCCGGCGCACCGGTGATTCGTCACCACTGCCGGTGTTGCATGGGAACCGCAACGAGAAAGGTGAACAGGTCAGCCATGACCATGACCGACCCCATCGCAGACTTCTTGACGCGTCTGCGCAACGCCAACACGGCGTACCACGACGAGGTGAAGCTTCCCCACTCGAAGATCAAGGCGAACATCGCCGAGATCCTCAAGCGTGAGGGCTACATCGCCGACTTCCGCACCGAGGATGCCGAGGTGGGCAAGACCCTCGTCGTCGACCTCAAGTACGGCCCTTCCCGTGAGCGCAGCCTCGCCGGTGTGCGCCGCGTGTCGAAGCCCGGCCTGCGCGTGTACGCGAAATCCACCAACCTGCCCAAGGTCCTGGGCGGCCTCGGCGTGGCGATCATCTCCACGTCCTCCGGCCTGCTCACCGATCGCCAGGCGGCCAAGCAGGGAGTGGGCGGGGAAGTCCTCGCCTACGTCTGGTAAGGGAGGCCACCACAATGTCGCGTATTGGAAAGCTTCCGGTCACCGTCCCCTCGGGTGTCGAGGTGACCATCGACGGCCAGGACGTCGCAGTGAAGGGCCCCAAGGGCAACCTCTCGCTGACCATCGCCGAGCCGATCACCATCGCCAAGGGTGAGGACGGCGCGCTCAACGTGAGCCGTCCGAACGACGAGCGCCGCAGCCGTGCGCTGCACGGCCTGTCGCGCACCCTCGTGCAGAACCTCATCGACGGTGTCACCCAGGGGTACACCACGAAGATGGAGATCCACGGCGTCGGTTACCGCGTCGCGCTCAAGGGCAAGGACCTCGAGTTCTCGCTCGGCTACAGCCACCCGGTCCCGATCGAGGCCCCCGAGGGCATCACGTTCGCGGTCGAGTCGCCGACGAAGTTCTCGATCTCGGGCATCGACAAGCAGAAGGTCGGCCAGATCGCGGCCAACATCCGCCGGCTGCGCAAGTCCGACCCGTACAAGGGCAAGGGCATCCGCTACGAGGGCGAGCAGGTGCGCCGCAAGGTCGGAAAGACGGGTAAGTGATCATGAGCCAGACCGAGAACCAGAAGGCCAAGCGGATTCCGCTCGGCAAGGACGCGTCCACCCGGCGTCGGCTGTCGAAGCAGCGTCGGCACTTCCGTCTGCGCAAGAAGGTCGCCGGCACCGCCGAGCGTCCCCGTCTCGTCGTGAACCGGTCCTCGCGCCACATCCACGCCCAGCTGGTGGACGACCTGACGGGCACCACCCTGGCGGCGGCCTCGACCGTCGAGCCGGACGTGCGTGCGGTCGAGGGCGACAAGAAGGCGCGCGGCGCCAAGGTCGGTCAGCTGCTCGCCGAGCGTGCCAAGGCTGCCGGCGTGGAGGCCGTGGTCTTCGACCGCGGCGGCCACACCTACAGCGGCCGGATCGCGGCCCTCGCAGACGCGGCTCGCGAAAGCGGGTTGAAGTTCTGATGACCATCTCTTCGAACGGAAGGAACGCCTGATGCCGGGACGTCAGCGGCGTGACGGCGGCAACGGCCCCGCCGGACAGAATGGCCCCAACACCGGGGACCAGCGTGGTGGTCGCGACCGCCGCGATCGTGACTCGCGTGGCGGCGGTGCCGCCGAGAAGTCGAACTACATCGAGCGTGTCGTCTCGATCAACCGTGTGTCGAAGGTCGTCAAGGGCGGCCGTCGCTTCAGCTTCACCGCGCTGGTGATCGTGGGCGACGGCAACGGCCTGGTCGGCGTCGGCTACGGCAAGGCCAAGGAAGTTCCCGCGGCCATCCAGAAGGGTGTCGAGGAAGCGCGCAAGGGCTTCTTCCGCGTCCCGCTCATCGGCTCCACCGTCACCCACCCGGTGCAGGGTGAGGCCGCGGCGGGTGTCGTCATGCTGCGTCCGGCCTCGCCGGGTACCGGTGTGATCGCCGGTGGCGCGGTGCGTGCCGTGCTCGAATGCGCGGGCATCCACGACATCCTGTCGAAGTCGCTCGGTAGCGACAACGCCATCAACGTCGTGCACGCCACCGTGGCCGCCCTCAAGCAGCTGCAGCGCCCCGAGGAAGTCGCGGCTCGCCGCGGTCTGCCCCTCGAGGACGTCGCACCTGCGGGCATGCTGCGCGCCCGGGCACAGGCTGCTGGGAGCGTGAAGTAATGGCAGAGCTGAAGATCACGCAGGTCAAGAGCACCATCGGCGCCAAGTCGAACCAGCGCGACAGCCTGCGCACCCTCGGTCTGCGGAAGATCCGCCAGTCCGTGGTCCGCGAGGACAACGCGCAGAACCGCGGCTTGATCAACGTGGTGCGTCACCTCGTCGTTGTCGAGGAAGTCACTGCTGAGGAGGCCTCCAAGTGACCATCAAGCTGCACCACCTGCGCCCGGCCCCGGGCGCGAAGACGGACAAGACCCGCGTCGGCCGCGGTGAGGGTTCGAAGGGCAAGACCGCCGGTCGCGGTACGAAGGGCACCAAGGCGCGCAAGAACGTCTCGGCGGCCTTCGAGGGTGGCCAGATGCCGCTGCACATGCGGCTGCCGAAGCTCAAGGGCTTCAAGAACGCCTTCCGCACCGAATACCAGGTCGTCAATGTCGGCGACATCGCCCGCCTGTTCCCCGAGGGTGGCCAGGTCGGCGTCGACGAGCTCGTCGCCAAGGGCGCGGTTCGCAAGAACCAGCTCGTGAAGGTCCTCGGCGAGGGCGAGCTCACGGTTGCCGTGCAGGTGACCGCGAACAAGTTCTCCGGTTCCGCCAAGGAGAAGATCGCCGCTGCCGGCGGCACCGCGACCGAACTGGCCTGACCGGTTCGCTCGTGCGTGACGCACAGCTCGAGAACGGCCGCACTGCAGCACGTCCCGCAGTGCGGCCGTTCGGCGTTCGCACCCCACCGCATGCCGCGCGGCGGAGCACATCCGCCGCGCGTGCGAGCCGCCCCGACCCGGCGCCACGGCACCGGTCCGGGGCGCGCTGCTAGAGTTCAAGAGTTGTCGACCGTCGGACCCCGCGCGTCGATCCACAGTCTCCCGTTTCGCCCTGCCAGGAGGATCTTTGCTTTCCGCCTTCGTCTCGGCCCTCAGGACCCCGGACCTGAGGCGGAAGATCCTCGTCGCGCTCGGGTTGGTGGCCCTGTACCGCCTCGGCGCGACGTTGCCGTCTCCGGGCGTCGACTACGGCAATGTGCGCGCCTGCATCGATCAGCTCAGCGGCGGCGACTCCGCCGGGATCTACTCGCTGATCAATCTGTTCTCCGGTGGCGCGCTGCTACAGCTGTCGGTGTTCGCGATCGGCATCATGCCGTTCATAACCGCGAGCATCATCGTCCAGCTGCTGACGGTGGTCATTCCTCGATTCGAGGAACTCCGCAAGGAGGGCCAGGCCGGCCAGGCCAAGATGACGCAGTACACGCGGTACCTCGCGGTGGCGCTCGCCGTGCTGCAGTCCACCGGCATCGTCGCCCTCGCGGCCCGCGGTCAGCTGCTGCAGGGCTGTACCGAACCGATCCTGGCCGACGACAGCATCTTCGGCATGGTCGTGATCGTGCTGGTCATGACGGCCGGTGCGGCACTCGTCATGTGGTTCGGTGAGCTCATCACCGAGCGCGGCGTCGGCAACGGCATGTCGATCCTGATCTTCTCCGGCATCGCCTCGCGGCTGCCGGCCGAGGGCCGCACCATCCTCGAGTCCCGCGGTGGCCTGGTCTTCGCCATCGTCCTCGTCGTCGCGCTGGTGGTCATCACCGGCGTGGTGTTCGTCGAGCAGGGCCAGCGCCGGATCCCGGTGCAGTACGCCAAGCGCATGGTGGGCCGGCGCATGTACGGCGGTTCCTCGACCTACCTGCCCCTGAAGGTCAACCAGGCCGGCATCATCCCGGTGATCTTCGCGTCGTCGTTGCTGTACCTGCCGAACCTCATCGCCCAGCTGACCGGAGCCACCTCGGCCACCGACCCGAGCTGGTGGCAGCGGATCATCAACGAATACCTGGTGAATCCGAACAACCCCGTTTACATCGCGATCTACTTCTCGCTGATCGTCTTCTTCGTCTTCTTCTACGTCGCCATCACCTTCAACCCGGAGGAACGGGCCGACGAGATGAAGAAGTACGGCGGATTCATCCCCGGCATCCGGCCGGGACGCCCCACTGCCGAGTACCTCAGCTACGTCCTCAACCGCATCACGGTTCCAGGTTCGCTGTACCTGGGTCTCATCGCGACGCTGCCCAACTTCTTCCTCTCGGGCAGCCAGACCGCCACCAGCATCTTCGGCGGCGCCGCGGTGCTCATTCTCGTCAGTGTCGCGCTGGACACTGTCAAGCAGATCGAAAGTCAACTCATGCAGCGCAACTACGAAGGGTTCCTCAAGTGAGACTTGTACTCCTCGGTCCGCCCGGTGCCGGCAAGGGCACGCAGGCCGCCATCCTGTCGGAGAAGCTCGGCGTCCCCGCAATCTCCACCGGGGATCTGTTCCGGGCCAACATCGGGCAGGGCACCCCGCTCGGCCTCGAAGCCAAGAAGTACATCGACGCCGGGGAGCTCGTGCCCGCCGAGATCACCAACAACATGGTGCGCGCCCGCCTCGCCGAGCCCGACGCCGCCAACGGCTTCCTGCTCGACGGCTTCCCCCGCAGCGTGGAGCAGGCCCGCGAACTCGAGGCCATCCTGAAGGATCTCGACACCCAACTCGACGGGGTCCTGTCCTTCGACATCGACGAGGACGTGGTGGTGGAGCGGATGCTCGCCCGCGGCCGCGCCGACGACACCGAGGACGTCATCCGCAACCGGCTCCGGGTCTACCGCGAGGAGACCGCGCCGCTGCTCGACTACTACGCCGATTCGCTCGTCACGGTCGACGCCGTCGGCGAGGTCGACGAGATCAACGCGCGCGCCCTCGCGGCCCTCGGCAAGTAAGGACGCAGGAGCAAGAAGATGGGTTTCGGGCGCAAGCGCAAGGTGGTTCCGTTCCGCACCGCCGGCGAACTCGATGCGATGGCGGCGGCGGGTGCCGTCGTCGGCGCCGCTCTCGTGGCGGTACGGAAGGCGGCGAAGCCGGGCGTGAGCACCCTGGAACTGGACCAGGTGGCGGAGGCGGTCATCCGCGACGCGGGGGCCGTCCCCTCCTTCCTGGGCTACCACGGGTTCACCGGCTCGATCTGTTCGTCGGTGAACGACCGCGTGGTGCACGGCATCCCCTCGGCGACGGAGATCCTCGCCGAGGGCGATCTCGTGTCGATCGACTGCGGCGCGATTCTCGACGGCTGGCACGGCGACTCGGCGTGGACCTTCGGAGTCGGTGAGCTCTCCGCCGCCGACGCCGACCTCAGCGATGCGACGCGGCTGTCGATGGAGGCGGGGATTGCGGCGATGCTGCCGGACAACCGGCTCACCGACGTCTCGCACGCCATCGAGCTGGGTACCCGCGCCGCGGAGTCGGCGCACGGCCGGAGCTACGGCATCGTCGACGGCTACGGCGGCCACGCCATCGGCCGCGAGATGCACATGGACCCGTTCCTGCCGAACGAGGGCGCGCCCGGCAAGGGCCCCCGTCTCGTGGTGGGATCGGTGCTCGCCATCGAGCCGATGCTGACCCTCGGCACCTACGAGACCGAGGTGCTCGGCGACAAGTGGACCGTCGTCACGACCGACGGCAGCCGCGCCGCGCACTGGGAGCACACCGTCGCGGTGACCGAGGACGGTCCGCGCATCCTGACCCCGCGCCCGGAGTAGCGGCGGTGGCGGCGAGCGAATGTATCGCTCGCTGCCGTGAAGGAGCTGAACGATACATTCGCTCGGGCCGCGGGCGCCGCCGGTTCACGCCTCGAGCAGGAGGGTGACCGGGCCGTCGTTCACCAGGCTCACCTCCATGTGCTCCCCGAAGACGCCGGTCTGCACGTCGGCGCCCAGGCCGCGCAGCGCCGTCGTGAACTCGTCCACCAGGGGCTCGGCCACCGCGCGTGGCGCGGCCGCCGACCACGACGGACGGCGGCTCCTGCGGGTGTCGGCCATGAGCGTGAACTGGCTGACGACGAGGATCGGTGCGGCCAGATCGGACGCGGACTTCTCGTCCTCGAGGATCCGCAACGTCCACACCTTCCGGGCGAGCGTGGCGGCCTTCGCCGCGTCGTCGTCGTGGGTCACGCCGACGAGCACGAGCAGCCCGTGACCGCCGGCCCGGGGCGAGATGCGGGCGACCTCGCGCCCGTCGACCGCGACCGCGGCACCCGTCACCCGCTGAACCAACGCCCGCACGGCCGTCCTCCTCGCATCTCGGCATTTGGCCCCGGTGGGAAAGTTCCCGTAACATAGATCGATGGTGCGCCCTGCGCGCCGGCCCGCGGTTGTCCGCAGGCCGGTCACGTCGAGCGTCACGGTAACGGAAACCGATGCAACCACACGCCGAACAACACGGATCGCGGAGGATATGGCCAAGAAAGACGGAGCCATCGAGGTCGAGGGTCGCGTGATCGAGCCGCTGCCCAATGCGATGTTTCGCATTGAGCTCGAGAACGGTCACAAGGTCCTGGCTCACATCAGCGGCAAGATGCGTCAGCACTACATTCGCATCCTGCCCGAGGACCGGGTTGTCGTGGAGCTCTCGCCCTACGACCTGTCGCGTGGGCGCATCGTCTACCGCTACAAGTAAGAGCTTCCCCGGCCGCACGGTCGGGGAGAACCATGTCTGCGGCATGCCTCGTGCTCTGCCGCAGGCGTACACACAGGAGATCAGACGCACCGTGAAGGTTCAGCCGAGCGTCAAGAAGATCTGCGAGAAGTGCAAGGTGATCCGCCGTAACGGCCGGGTCATGGTGATCTGCGAGAACCTGCGCCACAAGCAGCGCCAGGGCTAGACCACCCGCTCTTCGAAAGATCGGCTTGGCAACAAGCTAGAGAAGACCTTCCAGCACCAGTCGTTCGGTCACGATTCCCGATTCGTCGGGGAGCCGCGCGATACACCCCCGGTTCGGAGGCCGGGGCCCCACTGTGTTTCGGACTACCGGCGTTCCGGCTTCGGCCGGGCCGCGGGACCACACAGTTTCACGACGCAGGGGACGGGCTGGGAGCAGACCTCCGCACACCGAATAGGAATGCCACATGGCACGTCTCGCAGGTGTCGATCTTCCCCGCGAAAAGCGGATGGAGATCGCACTGACCTACATCTACGGCATCGGCCGTACCCGCTCGAAGGAGATCCTCGAGGCCACCGGCGTGAGCCCGGATCTGCGCAGCAAGGACCTCTCCGACGAGGATCTCGCCAAGCTGCGCGAGTTCATCGAGGAGACCTACAAGGTCGAGGGTGACCTCCGCCGCGAGGTCCAGGCGGACATCCGCCGCAAGATCGAGATCGGCTGCTACCAGGGCCTGCGACACCGTCGTGGTCTGCCCGTGCGTGGACAGCGCACCAAGACCAACGCCCGCACCCGCAAGGGTCCGAAGCGCACCGTCGCAGGAAAGAAGAAGTAATGCCTCCCAAGTCACGCAGCACCGGTCCGAAGAAGACCCAGAAGGCGCGCCGCAGGGACAAGAAGAACGTCCCGCACGGTGCCGCTCACATCAAGAGCACCTTCAACAACACGATCGTGTCCATCACGGACCCGAACGGCAACGTCATCTCCTGGGCGTCCTCCGGCCACGTCGGCTTCAAGGGTTCGCGCAAGTCGACCCCGTTCGCCGCGCAGCTCGCCGCCGAGAACGCTGCCCGCAAGGCGCAGGAGCACGGTGTCAAGAAGGTCGACGTCTTCGTGAAGGGCCCGGGCTCGGGCCGCGAGACGGCGATCCGCTCCCTCCAGGCCGCGGGCCTCGAGGTCGGCACCATCTCCGACGTCACCCCCCAGCCGCACAACGGCTGCCGTCCGCCCAAGCGGCGTCGCGTCTAACGGGAAAGGAAGGTTTGAATCATGGCTCGCTATACCGGTCCCGTTACCCGTAAGTCGCGTCGTCTGCGCGTCGACCTCGTCGGAGGCGACCAGGCGTTCGAGCGTCGCCCCTACCCGCCCGGCCAGCACGGCCGCGCGCGGATCAAGGAGAGCGAATACCTGCTCCAGCTGCAGGAGAAGCAGAAGGCCCGCTTCTCCTACGGCGTGATGGAGAAGCAGTTCCGTCGTTACTACGAGGAGGCCGCCGGCCGGCCCGGCAAGACCGGTGAGGTCCTGCTGGTCATCCTCGAGTCGCGTCTGGACAACGTCGTCTACCGCGCCGGTCTCGCCCGGACCCGCCGTCAGGCCCGCCAGCTGGTGAGCCACGGCCACTTCCTGGTGAACGGCAAGAAGGTCGACATCCCGAGCTACCGCGTCTCGCAGTACGACATCATCGACGTCCGCGAGAAGTCGCTGGGCACGCTGCCCTTCCAGGTGGCCCGTGAGACCCAGGGTGACCGCCCGATCCCGGGTTGGCTGCAGGTCGTCGGCCCGCGTCTGCGGGTGCTGGTCCACCAGCTCCCCGAGCGCGCGCAGATCGACATCCCGCTGCAGGAACAGCTGATCGTCGAGTACTACTCGAAGTAAGGCGCTTCGCGCCGTGGTGTCCTTCCGGTCCTCCCGAGGTCCGGGGGGACACCACACCCCGACCAGGGCGTCATATGGCGGACGCCCACAAGGAGGCACTCCATGCTCATCTCGCAGCGACCCACCCTCAGCGAAGAGGTCATCGCCGACGACCGCTCGAAGTTCGTCATCGAACCCCTCGAGCCCGGTTTCGGGTACACCCTCGGCAACTCGCTTCGTCGCACCCTGCTGTCCTCGATTCCGGGCGCGGCCGTCACCAGCATTCGCATCGACGGCGTGCTCCACGAGTTCACCACGGTCCCCGGGGTCAAGGAGGATGTCACCGACATCATCCTGAACCTCAAGGGCCTCGTGGTCAGCTCGGAAGAGGACGAGCCGGTCACCATGTACGTCCGCAAGCAGGGCCCCGGCACCGTGACCGCGGGCGACATCGTGCCCCCGGCCGGTGTCACCGTCCACAACCCGGACCTGCACATCGCCACCCTGAACGACAAGGGCAAGCTGGAGATCGAGCTCGTCGTCGAGCGCGGCCGCGGCTACGTCCCCGCTGTTCAGAACAAGGCATCCGGCGCCGAGATCGGCCGCATCCCGGTCGACTCGATCTATTCGCCGGTGCTCAAGGTGACCTACAAGGTGGAGGCGACCCGCGTCGAGCAGCGCACCGACTTCGATCGGTTGATTCTCGACGTGGAGACCAAGAACTCGATCACCGCGCGGGACGCGCTCGCCTCGGCGGGCAAGACCCTGGTGGAGCTCTTCGGTCTGGCCCGTGAGCTGAACGTCGAAGCAGAAGGCATCGAGATCGGTCCCTCGCCCGCCGAGGCCGACCACATCGCCTCCTTCGGACTCCCCATCGAGGACCTCGACCTGACGGTCCGGTCCTACAACTGCCTCAAGCGCGAGGGTGTGCACACCGTCGGTGAGCTCGTGGCACGCACGGAGTCCGATCTGCTCGACATCCGCAACTTCGGTCAGAAGTCCATCGACGAGGTGAAGGTCAAGCTGCACTCGCTCGGCCTCTCCCTCAAGGACAGCCCCGCGTCCTTCGACCCGAGCACCGTCGCCGGCTACGACGCCGCGACCGGTACCTGGAGCGACACGGACGCCGGTTCCTTCGGCGACGCCGAGGGGAACGAGGACTACGCCGAGACCGAGCAGCTGTAGCAGCTCACGGTCCGTTACTAGGAGATTCATCATGCCCAAGCCCAAGAAGGGTGCCCGCTTCGGCGGGTCGGCCTCGCACCAGAAGGCGCTGATGGCCAACCTGGCCACCGCGCTCTTCGAGCACGGCCGCATCACCACCACCGAGGCCAAGGCCAAGGCCCTGCGGCCCTACGCCGAGAAGCTCGTCACGCACGCGAAGGCCGGCACGCTGGCCAACCGTCGTGAGGTGCTGAAGGTCATCCGCAACAAGGACGTCGTCCACACGCTGTTCGCGGAGATCGGCCCGTTCTACGAGGACCGCAACGGCGGCTACACCCGCATCGTCAAGACGATGCCGCGCAAGGGTGACAACGCTCCCATGGCGATCATCGAGCTCGTCAAGGAGAAGACGGTCACGTCCGAGGCCGACCGCGCCCGGCGCGTCGCCGCCTCGCAGAGCGCGCCGGCCACCGAGGCCCCGGCCGAGGAGAATGTGGTCGAGGCCGTCGAGGCCGACGCCACCGACGCGCAGGTCGAGAACGCGGACGCCGTCGTCGACGCGATCGAGGACGAGAACGCCACCGCGGCCGACGCCAAGGACGCCGACGAGGCCAAGAAGGACTAGTCCACTTGGTTTCGGCATCCGCTGAAGCGAACGAGCCCGTCGCCCCCCACGGAGGCGGCGGGCCCGTTGCTTTCGAGAACCCTTCCGCCGCCGCCGTGGACACCACCCGGCTGCGGCTCGACATCGCCTACGACGGCACCGACTTCTCCGGCTGGGCGCGTCAGCCCGGACGGCGGACGGTGTGCGGGGAGATCGAGGAGAAGCTCGGTGCGATCGTGCGCGCGCCGGTGCAGCTCACCGTCGCCGGCCGCACCGACGCCGGGGTGCACGCCTCCGGTCAGGTCGCGCACGTCGACGTCCCCACCGCCGCGATTCCGGACGACCTCGTCCGCCTGGTGCGCCGTCTCGCCCGGTTCCTGCCCCGCGACGTCCGCATCACCGGCATCTCCGTCGCCCCGCCGCACTTCGACGCCCGCTTCTCGGCGATCCGCCGGCACTACGAGTACCGGCTCACCACCGCCGTGTACGGGGCGGACCCCCTGCGGGCCCGCGACACCGTCGCCTGGCCCAAGCCGGTGGACGTGGACGCGATGCGCGCGGCGTCGACCTCGCTGCTGGGCCTGCACGACTTCGCGGCCTTCTGCAAGCGGCGCGACGGGGCGACGACGGTCCGCGAACTGCAGCGCTTCGACTGGACGGTGTCCGGCGGTCGCGCGGCGGGCGCCGGTCCGGACGTCGGCGTGATCCTCACCGCGCACGTGAGCGCGGACGCGTTCTGCTGGTCGATGGTGCGCAGCCTCGTCGGCGCGGCGCTGGCCGTGGGGGAGGGGCGGCGCAGTGTCGACTGGATGACCGCACTGCTCGACGAACGGGAGCGTGCCGCGGCGGTGGCCGTGGCCCCGGCGCACGGGCTCAGTCTCGTCGGCGTCGACTATCCCGCCGACGACGACCTCGCGGCGCGCAACGCGGCCACCCGCGAGATGCGCGGGCCCATCAGCCCCGGCTGCTGCTGACCTGCGGCCGGGCCGGCCGGTGATATGTTCCGACGAGCACGTCCCCCGGCCGGCCCGGCCGGGGGATCGGCGTGTGAGAGGGAGGCACCCATTGCTGGACTTGCCCGCGATCCGGCGACGGGGTGCGACGGTGGCGGTGGCACTGCTCGCCGCGACGTCGCTGCTGACGGCACCGGCGCTCGCCCAGCCGGCTGCGGATGCGGACCCGGCCGGTGCCTACGTCGATCACGTGGAGGAGCGGACCGCGCGCGACTGGGTGCTGCACGTGTACTCGCCGTCCATGGACCGGGTGATCCCGGTCGAGGTGATCCGGCCCGCGGACACCTCCGCGGCGCGACCGACGTTCTACCTGCTCAACGGCGCCGGTGGGGGTGAGGACGCCGCCAACTGGCGGGACCAGACGGACGTCCGCGAGTTCTTCGACGGCAAGAACGTCAACGTCGTCACTCCCGTGGGCGGCGCCTTCGCGTACTACACGGACTGGATCCGCGACGACCCGAAGCTCGGCCGGCACCGGTGGGCGACGTTCCTGACGTCGGAGTTGCCGCCGGTCGTCGACGCGGTGCTGGGCGCCGACGGCCGCAACGCCGTCGCGGGGATGTCGATGTCGGGCAGCTCGGTGCTGGCCCTCGCCCAGCAGTCGCCGGGGCTGTACGAGGCGGTGGCGTCCTACAGCGGGTGTGCACAGACGAGCAGCGACCCGGGGCGCAGCTACGTGGAGGCCGTCGTCACCCTCGGCGGCGGCGACGTCGAGAACATGTGGGGGCCGATCGGCGGACCGGGGTGGATCGCCAACGATGCGGCGCTGAACGCGGAGAAGTTGCGCGGCACGACGCTGTACATCTCGTCCGGCGGCGGTCTGCCCGGCCCGCACGAGGCGGCGTTGGGCGGGCAGGTGGATCCGGTCGACCTGGTCGTCCTCGGATCCATCGAGGCGGCCACGGCCCAGTGCACCGAGCGGCTGCGGCGGACCTTCGACGAACTCGGGATCGAGGCGACCTTCAGCACGGGCGCGCAGGGCACGCACTCGTGGGGTTACTGGCAGGACGCGCTGCACGAGTCCTGGCCGATCCTCGCGGAGGCGATCGGCGCGTAGCGCGGCCCGGCACGCGTGACGGAAACAGCAAGGGGGCGAGGTCGGATGACCTCGCCCCCTTCGCTACGCGTCGAGGCGTCTCTCAGATCAGCCAGCTGAGGAAGGAGAGCACGTGGTCGATCAGGGAGCCGAGCGAGCCGAGCAGCATGGGAATTACCTCCGATGTCGATGTACAAATCCTGGACGTACGTCCAACAAGATCTAAGTACAGGCTGTCCGCTTTGCCCAGAAAATGTGACGCAGGATACCGAGGGGAACGGCGAGGGGTCGGAGGTCAGTCCGCGATCATCCGGAGCAGCGCCGCCACCGCGCGGAACGGCAGCGACAGGAGCCGCAGGAACAGGACGCCGAGCTCGGCGAGTGTCGCCACCGTGTCGGCGGCGTCGGCCGCCCACTCCATCCGGTCCGCGGCTCTGCGGCCACGCCTACGGCGTCTGTCCACCGGCGCACGGTAGCAGGTGGTTCGCGAAATCTGACAGGAGGATGTTTCAGATTCCACGGCAGGAGTTATCCGGGCGGTGTCGGGGTGCGCGAGCCGCCGGGGAGGACGGCCGCGCGCCCCGACGCCGCCGGGAGTGCGCGCCCCGGGGCTGCCGGGAGTTCACACCGTCAGCCGGCCAGGTGCCGCGCGATGACCAGCCGCTGGATCTGGTTCGTGCCCTCGAAGATCTGGGTGATCTTCGCGTCCCGCATGAAACGTTCGACGGGGAAGTCGCGGGTGTAGCCGTAGCCGCCGAGCACCTGCACGGCGTCGGTGGTCACCTTCATCGCCGCATCGGTCGCGACGAGCTTGGCGACCGACGCCTGCCGCGAGTAGGGCAGGCCGGCATCCTTGCGGCGCGCGGCGTCGATGTACGTCGCGCGGGCCGAGTCCACCGCGGCGGCCATGTCGGCGAGGACGAACCCGAGTCCCTGGTGGTCGATGATCTTCTTGCCGAAGGCCTTGCGCTCCTTGGCGTATGCGGTGGCCTCGTCGAGCGCGGCCTGCGCGAGACCCACCGCGACGGCCGCGATGCCGAGCCGGCCCGAGTCGAGCGCGCTGAACGCGATCGGCAGGCCCTGGCCCTCGGCGCCGATGCGGCGCTCGCCGGGCACGAACGCGTCGTCGTAGTGGGCGGTGGTGGTCGGGATGGCGTGCAGACCCATCTTCTCCTCGGGCTTCCCGAAGCTCAGGCCCTCGGTTCCGGCCGGCACGAGGAAGCAGGAGATGCCCTTCGAGCCGGCGTCGGAGGTCCGGGCGAACAGCGTGTAGAAGTCTGCCTTGCCGCCGTTGGTGATCCACGCCTTCGATCCGGAGATCCGGTAGCCGCCGTCCACGGCCGTCGCGCGGCAGGCCAGGGCCGCGGCATCGGACCCGGCCTGCGGCTCGGAGAGGCTGTAGGCGCCGATCGTGTCGCCGCCGAGCATGTCCGGCAGCCACTTGTTCTTCTGCTCGTCGGTGCCGTGGGTGGCCAGCGCGAAGCACGACAGCCCGTGCACGCTCACCGCGACGGCAACCGCCGCCCAGCGGGCGCCGAGCTCCTCGAGCACCTGCAGGTACACCTCGTACGGCTGGTTGCCGCCGCCGAATTCCTCCGGGTACGGCAGGCTCAGCAACCCCGCCGCGCCGAGGGCCGGGAAGACCCCCTCGGGGAACGTCTCGGTGCGCTCGTGTTCGACGACCCGCGGGGCGAGAACCTTGTCCGCGACGTCGCGGGTCAGTTCGATGAGGTCGTAGGCCTCGGGGGTGGGCAGCAGGCGCTCGACAGGCACGGCAGACTCCTCGATCGGAAATAGTACTGAGAACGATACTGCAGTACTGTATGAAGTATGACAAGAGCGGGGATCCGACGCGGCACGGCACGTCAGGCGCAGCTGTTCGACCAGCTCGTCGCCCTGTTCCTCGCCGCGGGCTTCGCCCACTTCACCCTCGACGACATCGCCGCCCGCCTGCACTGCTCGAAGTCGACGCTCTACACCCTCGCCGAGAGCAAGGACCGCCTCGTCCGCGCGGCCACCGTGCACTTCTTCCGTGGCGCCACCGAACGCGTCGAGGCCGAACTCGACGGCCACACCGGCGCCGCCGACCGCATCCGCGCCTACCTCGAAGCCGTCGGCCGGCAACTCGAACCCGCCTCCGCGCAGTTCATGGAGGACATGGCCGCCGCCCCCACCGCCCGCGAGGTCTACGAACGCAACACCCGCCTCGCCGCCGAACGCGTCCGCGACCTCATCGCCGACGGCGTCGCCGCCGGCGAACTGCGCGACGTGCACGCCGCGTTCGTCGCCGACGTCGTCGCCGCTGTCATGGTCCGCATCCAGCAGCGCCACGTCGCCGAGGCCACCGGCCTGCCGGACGCCCAGGCCTACCGCGAACTCGCCGCCCTCCTGACCCACGGCCTCACCGCCTGAGCCGCCTACCATCGGCCCATGGACGCCGAAGCCCCGATTCGTCTCGAGATCGTCGTCGCCAGCGTGCGCGCCGGACGGATCGCCCCCGTCGTCGCCGACTGGTTCGCCGCCACCGCACGGCAGCGCCCCGAGTTCGGCGTCGGCGTGCTCGACCTCGCCGACACCCCGCTGCCGCAGGATCTCTCCGGCGGCCCTGAGGCCGAGGCGTTCACCCGGCGGATCGAGGCGGCCGACGCATTCGCCGTCGTCACCTCCGAGTACAACCACGGGTACCCGGCCGCCCTCAAGACCGCCATCGACACCGTCAAACGCGAATGGCGCACCAAGCCGATCGGATTCGTCTCCTACGGCGGGCTCTCCGGCGGGTTGCGCGCCGTCGAGCAACTCCGGCAGGTCGTCGTCGAGGTGCACATGGTCCCGGTCCGCGAATCGGTCAGCTTCCACCGCGTCAAGCACGCCTTCGCCGCCGACGGCACCACCACCGACGGCGCCGCGATCGACGCCGCGCAGCGCATGTTGAACCAGCTCGCCTGGTGGGCGCGGACCGTGCGCGCCGGGCGGGCCGCCCAGCCCTACCCCGGCTGAGGGACCCGGCTCAGCGTGCGGGCGCCGGCTGCGCGGCACGCGGACGGCCGATGTACGCGGCCTCGGCGTCGATGCTCACCAACGACAGCGACAGCCGTCGGCCACCCACCGCCAGCACCACCCGATCGCCGGCCGCTCCGGGCTGCAGGATCGACACGTCCGGGCGCTCGCGCGGCCACCGATCCGGGTGTGCGTGCACGTGGATCGCGGTCGTCCCGGCCGGGACCGTCGCCGGCCGCACGCCGTCGTACACGATCGTGTCGAAGCCCCGATCGTCGCCGGCCAACCGCAACCGGTCCGGACCCGCCGCGGCCAGCAGGGGACGCCAGGCCAGGGCGCGATCGGTGTGGATCACCACGCGGGCGCCCGTCGCCACCGCCCGGAACACCACCTGCTGCGCCAGATACAGCTCCCCGGCGACATACACGGTGCGCACCCCCCGGCCGGTCAGGCGGACGGACACGGCCGCACCGGACTCGTCCGCGCCGAGCAGCTGCCCGCATCCCGTCACCGGCAGCGCCAGGGCGTCGACGTCGGCGAGGTGCATGGTGCGCAGCGGGATCAGATCCTCGAGCCCCACCTCGGCCGTCGGGATCGACGCCAGCAACCCGTCCAGTTCGCGGCTCCACAGCCGTCGGGTGCCCGGCATCCGGATCCTCGGCTCGGGCGTGCGGCTCGTGCCGCGCACCGACGCTCCCACCCGCACGGCTCCCGGCTCGGCGCCGGGGCGCAGCCGAACCGCGATCGTCGCCGACGACAGTGACTCGGACCAGACCCGGGTCATGATCGCCCGGTCGAGGTGCCCCGGCTCCACCACCGTGGCGCGACTGTAGCCGCCGGGAAGCCGTACTGCGCCCCGATCCTCCTCGAGCAACGCCGGATCCGCGCACCCGGCGACGGACTCCACCGCCCCGGCGATCTCTCCCGCGCCGAGGATCCTCGCGGTGTGATGCTGCTCCGCCAACGCGCGCACGACGCGCCGCGCCGCGGCGGTCACCGCGCGCGCCGCGCCCTCCGAGCCGCCGCCACGGCGGGCCACCGCGGCCGGGCAGGCGACGGAGTCGAACCGCAGCGCGAGCCACACGGTGCGCGTCGCGGCGGCGGGCAGCGGCCCGATCAGGCGCTCGTACGCCGCACCGGCGGCGGTCTCGTCGCACACCCGGCTGCCGTGCACGATGACGTCGATTCCGTCGAGGCCGACGTCGTGCGTGGCGAGGCACGCGGCGATCGCGGCCAGCGGAAGCCGGCGCAGCGGTTCGGCCCGATCTCGTGTCAGCCGGGTGAGCTCGCCGGCCGTCGGTACCAGCTCGACCACCGCCACGACGGCGGTGCCGTCCCAGCACACCCCGACCGGTCGATCGTCGCCCGCCGCGACGTCGACGATCACCGGGCCGGACCGCAGCGAACGGCGCCGGAACCGCCACCACAGCCGCCCCCATTCGACGGCGTCGAGTCCGTGGACAGGCACCGCCACCGCCAGCGCGGCCAGTACCGCCACGGTCACCGCAGCGGGAAGCGGAGCGCCCGTCGCCGCCGCCGTCGTCGCGCCGATCACCGCCGCGCACTGCGCCCGCACCACCGTCACCACGCAGCGGCGCCGCGGCCGCCGGAAGATCCCATCCTGCACGACGATTCCCCCGTTCCCACCCGAGCGACGGCCCGGCCCCCCCGACGTTCCCGGGCGGAACTGTACTGTGTTGCGGCGGAGGGGGCGTCGTACGGGGGAGGATCGATGGGAGCGCAGCCGACCACGCGCTGGCAGGTCAACGGCTACCGATTTCTGGTGCGCCGCATGGAACATGCACTGGTGCGGCGAGACGTGCGGATGATCCACGACCCGATGCGGTCGCAGTCGCGTGCCCTGGCGGTGGGCGCCGTCCTCGCCTGTGTCGGCCTCGCCGGCTGCGCCGCGCTCGCTCTGCTCCGCCCGCAGGACAGGATCGGTGACGCGGCGATCGTGGTGGGACGCGATTCCGGCGCGATGCTGGTCGCGATCGACGGCGCCTTCCACCCGGTACTCAACCTGGCCTCCGCCCGTTTGGTGCTCGGGCGGCCCGAGGCCCCCGCCGTCGTCGCCGACGGCGAATTCGAAACCCGGCCCCGGGGGCCCCTCGTCGGTATCCCCGGTGCGCCGTCCGCGCTGGCACACGTCGCGGCACCGCTGCCGTGGACGGTGTGCGACACCGTGACGACCGACGGAAGTCGTTCCGTCACAACGACCGTCACCGGGGGAGAGCCGGCCTACGGCGAGCGCGTGCGGCCTCTCGCCGACGACGAGGCCCTGCTCGTCGCGGCCGACGGCAGGCACCATCTGGTCTACCGAGGCTCCCGCGCCGAGGTGGATCTGGCGGACCAGGCGCTCACCCGCGTCCTCGGCATCGATGCCGGCATGGCACGTCCCGTCGGGCCGGGCCTGCTCGCCGCGATCCCGGAGGTGCCGCGGCTCGAGGCCCCGCGGATCCCCGGTGCTGGCGGCGAACCCGGCTATCCGATCGGATCGCTGACCGTCGGTTCGGTGGTCCGCGTCGCGGTGCCCGACGGGAAGAGGTTCTACGTCGTGCTGCGCGACGGCGTGCAGGAGGTGTCCGAGGCGACAGCGCAGATCGTCCACTTCACCGACTCGCAGGGCGCCGCGGAGATCCCGGCCGTCGCGCCGGACGTGCTGCGCGATGCTCCGACCGTGCGGGGTCTCGCGGTGGACACCTTTCCCGCCACCGTGCCCACCGTCGTCGATGCCCGCGACCGTCCCGTCGCCTGCCTGACGTGGATCCCGGGGGTCGGCGCGGCCGAACGGTCGCGGTCCGTCGTCGAGGTGTCGGCGGGGTCCGCGCTGCCGCTGCCCGACGGCGCGGTGCCCGTGTCCCTGGCCCAGGCGGACGGCGCCGGGCCCGAGGCCGACAGCGCCTACCTCGCGCCCGGCCGGGGGGCGTTCGTGCAGACCACCTCCGTCGCGCCGGACAGCGCGCGGCGCGGCGCCCTCTTCTACGTGGCCGACACCGGCGTGCGCTACGGGATCGTCGACGCGGAAGCCGCGACCGCCCTGGGATTCTCCGAACCGGTGCCCGCGCCGTGGCAGATCGTCGAACTGTTCGCGCCGGGACCTGCACTCGGGCGGGCGGAGGCACTCGTCGCCCACGACGGTGTCGCGCCGGATCACGACCCGGCGCCGGTCGGCGCCGGCCGCTGACGACGGCGCCGCAGCGGCGCGGTCGCCGACGCCGCCACCCCCAGGACCGCGAGCACCACCGCCGCCACGACGACCGCGACGTCCCTGGGCCGGTGATCCGGCGGCGTCCGCGGTATCGGCGCCGCGACGGCCACCGAGGCCGGCGCCTGCGGACGCCGCTCCCTCGGCGGGGCGGTCACCGCCGCGACGGGGTCGATCACGCCGTGGCCCACCCGCGGATTCCAGCCCTCCGCCGGTGCGTGCGCCGTGGCCTCGATCCGCATCGCCACGGTGCGGGCATCGAGGTGCGGAAACCGCGCCCGTACCAGCGCGACGGTCGCGGCCACCAGCGGCGCGGCGAAGCTCGTGCCGGACACCGGCACCGGGCCCTCGGCTCCCCGGTAGGCGTCGACGAGGCCATCGGCGGTGGGATGCAGGGAAACCACCCCGCTGCCGGGCGCGGCGACGTCCACCCACGGCCCCGGCAGGCTGTAGCTCGACGGTGACCCGTCCGGCTCGACCGAGCCGACCGTGAGTACGTAGTCGTCGTACCAGGCCGGCGAGGCCACGGTCGTGACCGCGCGCCACGGATCGTCTCCCGGCCGGAGAGGATCGAGCCCCTGCGGGTTCGACCCCTGGCAGCGGTCCTCCACGTTGCCGGCTGCGGCCACGACGACGGCGTCCTTCACCTCGGTCGCGTACCGCACCGCCGCCCCGAGTTCGGGGTCGTCGATGCCCTCCGCGGCCGGCGCGCAGGCGACCTCGGAGATGTTGATGACGGTGGCGCCGAGGTCCGCGGCGCGGCGCACCGCCATCGCCATCGTGCGCACGTTGCCGTAGCCGGGCGACGTGCGCGCATCGTGGTCGGCGGGATCCGACCGTCGCGCCGAGAAGTGGCGGCTGGACTGGCGCACGGTGAGGATCCGCGCATCCGGGGCGCCACCGGCGAACCCCGACCCGGGGACCGGCTGCGCCGCGACGAGCCCCGCCACCAGGGTCCCATGGGCGTCGCAGTCCTGCGTCCCATCGCCCGAGGAGACATAGTCGCCCCCCGGTACCAACCCGGGCAGCCGCGCATTGCGGCCCACCCCGGTGTCGATCACCGCCACGAGCTGCCCCGCCCCGCGACTCAGCGGCCACACGGCCGGAAAGTTCAGCACGCGCTGTGGTTCCGGGATCGAGGCGCTGTCGCCGGCGACGTCGACCGTGGTACACGGCGAACGCTGCCCGGTGTCGTCGACGGGCCCGGGTTCCCCGGGCGGGGGCAGGCGCCCGGCATCGACGGGCGGAGGTTCCGCCGCGGCGGACGGGGCCGTTCCGAAGGACGAGGCCGTCAGAACCAGGGCGACGACAACGAGGCGTGCGCCGCGGGCCACGTCAGAACCCGCGGACGGCGGCGTAGAGCCCGGTGACCCAGCAGGCCAACGGCACGATCGTCGCGATCACCGCGTACTCGACCACTTCGGCGGCGCGGCGCTGCACCGGCGTGAACGATCGTCGCGGCGCGACCACGCCGAACACCAGCGCTGCGGTCGCGACGGCAAGGGCGAGGGCGAACACGACGACGGGCGGCGCGGATCCGCCGACCGCGGCCGCGCCGAGCAGGCCCACCGGCACGGTTGCGCCGCCTGCCACCAGCAACGTCGCCTGGCGCGCATCGGTGTAGGTGCGGCCGCGCAGCATGATCACCGCCGCCGCGGCGACGGCGAGGGCGGTGCCGGGCAAGCGGAGACCGTCGCCGGACAGCGGCGCCGCGGCACACCACGCGCCCGCGACGACGAGAACGGCTCCCGCACCGATCAGCCCGGTGAGGTGGTCGCGTGCCCGCGCGGCGGCCGCCGCCAGCTCGCTGGGATCGGGCAGTGACCGGTCCCCGCCGTCCGGGGAGTCCGGTCCGTCCCTGCCGTCTTCGGTCTGCGGCGCGGGGGTCCCGGTCCCGGTCCCGGGACCGGGCACCGGCGGCAACGGCAGGTCGGCGAATTTCATGGCGAGGCGGGGTGCGAATGTCACCGTCAGCAGGGCCGTGACGACGACACCGGCGCCGACCGCGGAGGCGGAGATCCCGGTCGAGGCGGCGACGAGAAATGCGGCCGCGGCGGTCGCGGCGACGGCGGCGACCGCGGCGAAGGGCGCCCTTCCGACGGCGGTCAGCAGCAGGACCAGGGTCGCCACCGCCCCCGACAGGACCGCCCCGAGCATGGGGTGCGCCGGTCCGAAAGAGCCGGGCACCACGAGAATTCCGGTGACGAAGGCGGCCGGGACCGCGCAGGCGCACAGGAGCGCCGCGGTGCGGTGGTCGTCGCGGGCCCGCCCGAGCAGGATCCCGGCGAGCAGGAGCAGGGCGGCGAGCGCGGCGCAGCCGGCACCGGCGGCCGTCCGGCCGTCCGGGGAGGCAAGTCGCAGCAGGGCCCCCACCCCGACGACCGTCGCGGACAGGGCGACGACCGCCGCGACCGCGGCCGCCGCACGCGGCGACCAGCGGCCCGCGCCGGCCTCGTCCGCCGTCGCGACGCTGTGGGTCACGTCGTCGAACAGCGGGGGTGGCGCAGGTGCCGACGCGTGCTCGAGCACCAGCAGGTCCCCGTCCCGGACGCCGTGCTCGTGCAGGCTCAGCGCGGCGGCGAGACGCGACGATCCGAGACGGGCCAGCGCCCACGCCTCGGGCTCGACCCGCTCGGAGGAGGCGTCGAAGTCGTTGTGGGACCGGTGGGCGGTGATGAGATCGACGACCCCCGGCACGAGCAGCGCGACAGGGACGTCCGCGGGTAACGCGAGGTCGACCTGTGTGTGCTGGGCCAGCACGGTCACGCGGCAGAGTTCGGGCGCGCCGATCCGCCCCGGTTCGGTGTGCGCAGCCGTCATCGTCCATCCCCCCGTCGTCCCCCGACCGTGCTGCGGTCCGGGCCGGGCTCGCCCGCCCGGTGTCGCCCGGACCTCGCGGAGACGATACGACATCGCTTCGCGCAGGCCGTCTTCGCGCCCGCCTGCGTGCCGATGTCGCAGGGGTGCGTTACCCTTCGTCGACCGTGGGGGGACGGCCGTCGTGAGGACGGCCGGCACGGTGCGGGTCGGGGGTGGGGTGTGAGCGCGGTGCGGGTCGGGGGTGGGGTGTGAGCACGGTGCGGTTCGTGCGCAGGCCGCGGCGCGAGGTGCCACGCGTGCCGGCGGGTGAGGTGAGAATGCAGGCCCCGCCGGAGATTCCGCGTTCGACGCCGGGAAATCTCCTGGCGAAGCTGCTGCCCGTCGTGATGGTCGCCGCGATGATCGGCATGGTGGCGCTGATGTTCGGTTCGGGGATGGCGCGAAGTCCGATGTCGCTCGTCTTCCCGCTCATGATGATCGTCTCGATGGTGGGCATGCTCGCCGGCGGCGGCCGCGGAGGCGGGGCGAAAGCGGCCGAGGCCGACGAGGACCGCAAGGACTACCTGCGGTATCTCGATCAGCTCCGGCGGGAGGTCCACGACACCGCAGACCGGCAGCGGAGGGCCCTGGAGTGGACGCACCCCGACCCGGCCGTGCTGTGGACGCTCGCGGGAACGGTGCGCATGTGGGAACGCGACGGAGCCGACGCCGACTTCTGCCACGTGCGGGTCGGGCTCAGCGGCCAGCGCCTCGCAACCCGGCTGATCGCCCCCGACACGGGTCCCGTCGAGGACCTCGAACCGGTGGCGGCCGTGTCGCTGCGCCGGTTCGTGCGCGCGCACTCGGTCGTACCGGCCCTGCCGACCGCGGTGTCGTTGCGGGGGTTCGCGGCGGTGTCGCTCGGCGGCGATCGCCCCGCGGCCCGTGATCTGGTGCGGGCGATGCTGCTGCAACTGTGCACCTTCCACAGCACGGACGTGCTGCGGATCGCCGTGGTGTGCGGTCCGGACACCGCCCCGGAGTGGGAGTGGGTCAAGTGGCTGCCGCACGCCCAGAACCCCGAGATCGCCGACGGTGCGGGCAGCGCCCGCACCGTGTTCGGCTCGGTCCGGGATCTCGAGACCGCGTTCGCCGACCGCCTGACGGGCCGCGGCCGGTTCGTCCGCAACACCCCACCGGTCGACGGTGTGCCCCAACTGGTGATCGTGATCGACGGTGGCGTACCCGGCCCCGGGTCGGGGATCCTCGACGACGGGCTCGACTCCGTCACGGTCCTGGACCTGTCCGCGTCGATGCCCCGGCTGTCGGCCACCCGCGGGCTCGAACTCGTCGTCGGTGAGGGCCGATTGGGTGCGCGCGCCGGCGAACGCGTGGAGACCTTCGCGGTCCCGGACGGAGCGAGCGTCGCGCAGGCGCAGACGGCGGCGCGGCGCCTGGCACCGTACCGCGCCGCCCAGCGGGTCGCCGAGTCCGGCAACGGGGAGAATCGTTCGGCGCCATGGGAAGACCTGCTCGGTCTCGGTGACGTCGCACAGTTCGATCCGGAGCGGGCGTGGTCGCCGCGGCGGGGCCGCGACCGGCTGCGCGTGCCGATCGGAATCGGAACCGACGGTGCACCGGTCGAACTGGATCTGAAGGAGGCTGCCGAGGGCGGGATGGGGCCGCACGGACTCTGTATCGGCGCCACCGGGTCCGGGAAGTCCGAACTGCTGCGGACCCTGGTGCTCGGTCTGATCGCGACGCATCCCCCCGATGCACTGAATCTCGTCCTCGTCGACTTCAAGGGCGGCGCAACCTTCCTCGGGCTCGAGTCGGCCGCGCACGTCGCGGCGGTGATCACCAACCTCGCCGACGAACTGGCCATGGTCGACCGGATGAAGGACGCCCTCGAGGGCGAGATGAACCGAAGGCAGGAACTGCTGCGCGCGGCAGGGAACTTCGCGAATGTGGGCGACTACGAGCGCGCCCGGGCCGGCGGTGCCGCGCTGGCTCCGTTGCCGGCGTTGTTCGTCGTCGTGGACGAGTTCTCCGAGCTGCTCACGCAACAACCGGAATTCGCGGAACTCTTCGCCGCGATCGGACGGCTGGGACGATCCCTGCACATGCATCTGCTGCTGGCCAGTCAGCGGATCGACGAGGGCCGGCTGCGCGGACTCGACAGTCACCTCTCCTACCGAATCGGCTTGAAGACCTTCTCGGCCAACGAGTCCCGAAGCGTTCTCGGAGTCCCCGACGCCTACCATCTGCCGCCGTCGCCGGGCACCGGGTACCTCAAGTGCGACTCGGCGGAGATCGTGCGGTTCGCGGCTGCCTACGTGTCGGGTCCCTACGAGCCCCGCCGCTCGGGCCGGTCGGTGATCAGGCCGGGCACGGCGACCTCCCGGCCGCGGCTGTTCACCACGGCCGAAGTACCCCTCGCGCACCTCGAACCGGGTCCCGGGCCGGCCGAGCCCGGCGTGGATCCGGTCCCGGCGGAGGAGAGCCGTTCCGTGCTCGATGTCCTGATCGGCCGGGTGCGGGGTCACGGCACCCCCGCGCACGAGGTCTGGCTGCCGCCCCTCGACGCGGCGCCGAGCCTGGACCGACTGGTCCCGCGGTCTCTGCTCACCGGCGACGTGCTGCCGCGGAGCACCCTGCGCACGCCGATCGGCATCGTGGACCGCCCGTTCGAGCAACGGCGGGATCCGCTGCTGGTGGATCTCGCCGGCTCGGCGGGCAACGTGGTCGTCGTCGGAGGGCCGCGCTCCGGTAAGTCGACGGTGCTCCGCAGCCTCGTCCTGTCGATGGCGATGACGCACACTCCCGAGCAGGTCCAGTTCTACTGCCTGGACTTCGGGGGCGGATCCCTCGCCGGGCTCGCGGGCCTTCCGCACGTCGGGTCGGTCGCCAACCGGCTCGACGCCGACCGGGTGCGCCGGACGATCGCCGAACTGACTGCCCTGCTGCGGCGCCGGGAGGGTCGTTTCGGCGCGCTGGGCCTGGAGTCGATGGCCGAACTGCGCCGCCGCCGGGAGGGCGGCGGTCCGGCCGCGGACGTCGATGCCTTCGGCGACGTGTTCCTCGTGATCGACGGCTGGCCCAGCATCCGGCAGGATTTCGAGGCGCTGGAGCCGCAGGTCGGCGTGCTGGCGGCGCAGGGGTTGTCCTTCGGCATCCACGTGGTGCTCACCGCACCGCGGTGGGGCGACGTGCGGCCGGCGATGCGGGACCATCTCGGGACCCGCCTCGAGCTGCGCCTCGGCGACCCCGCCGATTCCGAGTACGGCCGCAAGAAGGCGGCGGCGGTGCCGGAGGGCCGCCCGGGCCGGGGCATCGACCGCCACGGACTGCACGTGCTGTCCGCGCTGCCGCGTGTGGACGGCAGCTCCGAGGTCGTCGACCTCGCGGCGGGACTGGCCGACGCGGTGGCCGCCGTCGCCGCGGCCGCACCGGGCCGCCCCGCCCCGCCCGTGCGCATGCTTCCCGATCGCGTCGATCGGGCCGGGGTGCTCGCGGCGCTCGCGGACCGATCGGCTGCCGGTGGCGCGCCCGGGGAGCGGCGGTTGTTCGTGCCCGTCGGCATCGACGAAGCCGAACTGGCCCCCGTGGGGATCGACTTCTCCGAGCAGCCTCACCTGCTCGTTTTCGGTGACTCGGGTTGCGGCAAGACGACCGTGCTGCGCGGCATCTGCCGCAGCCTCGTGGAGTCCCACACCGGCGCACAGGCCCGCATCATCGTCGGGGACTATCGGCGTACCCTGCTCGGCGTCGTCGAGGGTGAGCATCTCGGCGGATACGCGCCGTCCGCGGTGACGTTGTCGGCGATGGCCCGCGACCTCGCGGCGGTGTTCGAGCGGCGGATGCCCGGTCCCGACGTCACCCAGCAGCAACTGCGTGAGCGCTCCTGGTGGTCGGGACCCGAGGTGTTCGTCGTCGTCGACGACTACGACCTCGTCTCCGCGGCGAGCCAGTCGCCGCTGACGCCCCTGCTGGAGTATCTGCCCCAGGCCAAGGACGTCGGGCTGCACCTCGTCCTGGCGCGCCGCTCCGGGGGAGCCGGGCGGGCTCTCTTCGAGCCGGTCATCGCGCGGCTGCGGGAATTGTCGGCGGCCGGCCTCGTGATGAGCGGCAATCGAGAGGAGGGAGCGCTCGTGGGCACCGCGCGTCCGCGCCCGATGCCGCCCGGACGGGGCATCCTCGTGCAACGCGACGGGGAGACGCTCGTGCAGACGGCGTGGCTGCCGCCGCAATGAGCGACGTCCACGCGCTGCACCTGCAGGTCGTCCCGGGTCGGGTGTACGCGCGGCGGTCCGATCGGACCGTGACGATTCCCGCATCGGCTCCCGGCCGTGTCCCCACGGACGACGATGCGCCGCTGGCGACCCTGCTCGGGTACGTCGCGGCGACGGCAGGCGCGCCGGCCGGCCTCGACACGGTGGTGGTGGTCCATCCCACCGAGTGGGGCGAACGTCGGCGGGAGGAGTTGCACACGGCCGCCCGGCAGGTCGCGCGAAATGCCGTCCTCCTGACCGCCGCGGTGGCCGCGCGCCGCGCCGCGCCTGTGGGCGACGGCGAGCGATGCGCGGTCGCGGAGGTCGACGGCGCCGGCGTGACAATGGCGGTGCTGAGCGCCCCCGACGGCGGCGACGTCGACCGCATCGCGCGGGACCCCGACCTCGACGAGGGACTGCTCGACTCGCCGGCGGGAGCCGAGCGGCTGGACCGGCTGATGCGAAACGTGTGCGGTTCCGTCGATCCGGATGTCGTCCTCGTGACGGGGATTCCGGGCGAGCCGCCCGGAATTCCGCTGTGCGAGCGGATCGCCGAGCGGCTCGGCCGCGGCATCCGGGTGATACCGGTCGCCGCGTCCGAGGTGCTGGCCGCGGTGCCGGAACCCCCGGCCGTCCCGTCGGGGGACACGGAGCCGCTCCCACAGTGGCTGCACACCGTGCCGGCCTCCCGGTCGACCCGGCCCGTCCGCCGGATCCGTTGGGCCGTCGTGGCCGTCGTGGCCGTCGTGGCCGCGACGGCCGGCTGGGTGTGGACTGCAGGACAGGGCGCGGACATGCCCGCGGTGGGCGCGGAGGTTCCCGTCGCCGGCGACTCGGCCGATGAGTCCTCGGCGACGAGACAGCCCATGCCGCGCCCACCTTCGGTTCGTCACGAACTCGGGCCCGTCCGGCTGGAACTGCCGGGGGACTGGAGGGTCCGCGACCCTGTGCCTGCCGGGGCCGAGCGCGTCGAACTCGTCCCCGCCGGCGGGAGGGATCGGCGAATAGTGCTGGTGCACAGTCTTCTTCGTGAAGATATGGACTTGGCCGGCGTGGGGGAGGTGCTGGCCCGGCGCGCGGACGAACGTTCCCCGGTGATCCGTGACCTCGACCCCGACACCACCTTCGCGGACCGCCCGGTGATCGCCTACGTGGAGGCGCCGGACGAATTCTCGCTCGTGCGTTGGTTCGTCGTGGTCGAGTCCGGCATGCAGGTGGCGGTCGGATGCCAATTCCTCGTCGACGAATGGGCGGGAATCAAGAACGAATGCGAGCAGGCCGTCCACACTGTGACGGTGGAGTAGCGGATCGCCTCGTTCGCCGAGCAGGGGAACCCGGCGGACAGGCGCTGCGTCCAATCGGATGTAGGCGCGAACCGGCTTCGGCCACGGTGGGCCGGAGGGATACGGGACGCGGGACGACGGAGGAGACAGGCGTGACGCAACCAGGGCAGGGCAGTTCGAATCGGGTGGCGACCGACGTCGCGACCATGGAGACGGCGGCGCGGCAGATCGAGGACTCCCACGGAGAACTCGAGCAACTGCTCGGTGCGCTGCGCACCACCGTGTCGTCGTCGCCGGACGTATGGCAGGGCCGGTCGGGGATGGCGTTCACCGACGTGATGTCGCGATGGGACCGCAGCGCCCTCCAGCTCAACGAGGCACTGGCCGCGATCGTCGCCGGCATCCGTACCAACGGCCGGGCGTACGAGGACACCGTCCAGGCCCAGGCGCAGTCGCTGGACGTCCTCGGCGACAGCCTCCACGGCAGCTACTGACGCCGCTGCGGGCGGGCCGGTGCGGAACCGCGCATCGGCCCGTGCACACAACACGACTCACGACTCGAGGAGAACGAACGAATGAGTGGACCCGATGTGATCCGGCAGGACTTCGGTGGCATCGACGACCTGCACACCCGCGTCGTCGGACTGCAGCGCGGCATGAACGACACGCTCGACCGGATCAGGTCACAGGTCGAGCCGCTGGTGCAGACCTGGGACGGGCAGGCCCGGTCCGAATACCACGTCACCCAGCAGAAGTGGGATCGGGCATCCGCCGAGCTGAATCTGCTGCTCGACCAGATCGCCGTCGCCGTGGCGCGGGGCAACGACGAGATGCGCAGCGTCGAATCCGAGCTGGCACGGAGGTGGCAGGCCTGAAGCGACACGAGTAGCGAGCGACGTCCCGGTGGTGGAGAGGCCGCCGGGACGTCGTGCTGTTTTGACCGTGCACACACCTCCCCGGTATCGTGTGCCGTTGGCGTGTCGTCCGTCGTCGTTGCCTCGTGCGCGGCGAACGTCGCTTCTCGGGTCCCAACTGGCCGCCGGAAGCGATCATCGGCGGCGCGCGGGCCAGCAGCGAAACGATAGACGAGGAAGATCTGTGTCTACGTACACACCGAAGGCCGGCGACGTGACCCGCCAGTGGCACGTCATCGACGCCACCGACGTGGTGCTCGGCCGCCTCGCGGTGCAGGCGGCGAACCTGCTCCGCGGCAAGCACAAGCCCACTTTTGCCCCCCACGTGGACGGTGGCGACTTCGTCGTCATCATCAACGCGGACAAGGTTGCCATCTCCGGCAACAAGAAGCAGGACAAGCTCCTGTACAACCACTCCGGCTACCCGGGCGGCCTCCGGTCCCGCACCGTCGGTGAGGTTCTGGAGAAGAACCCGGACCGTCTGGTGGAGAAGGCCGTCACCGGCATGCTCCCGAAGAACAAGCTCGGTCGCGCGATCGCGAAGAAGCTGAAGGTCTACGCGGGCCCGAACCACCCGCACACCGCGCAGCAGCCGGTGCCGTTCGAAATCAAGCAGGTGGCGCAGTGACCGAGAACGTGAACGAGAACTACAGCGACGAGTACACCGACGCCGAGAACGTCGAGGTCGCCGCGGACGAGTACGTGGCCGAGGAGGCCGCTCCGGCTCCCGCGCCGATCGTGTTCGACCGCCCGGTGCAGACCGTCGGCCGCCGCAAGGAGGCCGTCGTCCGCGTCCGCCTCGTGCCCGGCACCGGCAACTTCGTGCTCAACGGCCGCACCATCGAGGACTACTTCCCGAACAAGGTGCACCAGCAGCTCGTCAAGTCGCCGCTGGTCACGGTCGAGCGCACCGAGCAGTTCGACGTGCATGCCCGCCTGCACGGCGGCGGCCCGTCGGGTCAGGCCGGCGCCCTGCGCCTGGCCATCGCCCGCGCGCTGATCGAGGTCACCGCCGAGGATCGCCCCGCGCTCAAGCGCGCCGGCTTCCTCACGCGTGACCCGCGTGCCACCGAGCGCAAGAAGTACGGCCTGAAGAAGGCCCGTAAGGCACCGCAGTACTCCAAGCGCTGATGTGCCGCCGACGCTGACCTCGTCAGCCTCGGCTCCTGTTCGACCACGAGAGCAGGCGCCGGTAGAGAATTCCCTACCGGACGCCTGCTCTCGTGCATCGACGTACTTTTTGCGACAGCAGGCGGCGCCCGCGGACGGCGGAGACCGCATTTCTCGACGTGGAGGACTTTGCTCGATGGGTCGGATGTTCGGCACCGATGGCGTGCGAGGCTTGGCGAACGCCGAGCTCACGGTCGAACTGGCGGTACGGCTCGCCGGGGCGGCCGCGACCGTGCTGGCAGGCGGTGCCGAGGGCCGGCGCCCCGTCGCGGTGGTGGGCCGCGACCCCCGTGCCAGCGGGGAGATGCTCGAGGCCGCCGTGACCGCGGGCCTGACCGCGGCCGGCGTCGACGTGTTGTCCGTCGGGGTGCTGCCCACCCCGGCTGTCGCGTTCCTGACCGGGGCCTACGACGCCGACCTCGGCGTGATGATCTCCGCGTCGCACAACCCCATGCCGGACAACGGCATCAAGATCTTCGCGGCCGGCGGTCACAAGCTCGACGACGCCGTCGAGGACCGTATCGAGGCCATGCTGCACGGTGCGGGCGGGGTCGCCCGCCCCACCGGCGCGGGCATCGGCCGGGTGCGGACCGCCGACGACGCCGCCGACCGCTACCTCGCCCACCTCGCGACGGCGGTGCGCATGCCGCTGACGGGCCTGACGGTCGTGGTGGACTGCGCCAACGGCGCCGCGTCGCGCGTCGGGCCGGCCGCGTACGCCGCGGCCGGGGCCACGGTCGTCGCGCTGCACGCCGACCCGGACGGGCTCAACATCAACGACGGCTGCGGTTCGACGCATCTCGACGGCCTCCGGGCCGCGGTCGTCGAGCACGGCGCCGACCTCGGTCTCGCGCACGACGGCGACGCCGACCGGTGCCTCGCGGTCGATGCGACGGGCACCGTGGTGGACGGCGACGCGATCATGGCGATCCTCGCCCTCGGGATGCGCGAGGCCGGCGAGCTGCACGCCGACACGCTCGTCGCCACTGTGATGAGCAACCTCGGCCTGCACCTGGCGATGCGCGAGGCCGGGATCACGGTCGTGACCGCCGGCGTCGGCGACCGATACGTGCTCGAGGAGCTGCGCCGCGGCTCGTTCAGCCTCGGCGGCGAACAGTCCGGCCACATCGTGCTGCCGGCCCTGGGAACCACCGGCGACGGGGTGCTCACCGGCCTGCGCCTCATGGAACGGATGGTCGCGACCGCTTCGCCCCTCGCGGAGCTCGCCGCGGTCATGCGCACCCTGCCGCAGGTGCTGGTGAACGTGCCCGTGTCGGACAAGGCCGCGGTGGCCAAGGCTTCCGTCGTCGCGGACGCCGTTGCCGCCGTGGAGCGGGAACTGGGGGAGACCGGGCGGGTGCTGCTGCGTCCGTCGGGCACCGAACAACTGGTCCGGGTGATGGTCGAGGCCGCCGACGACGCGGTGGCCCGTGCTCTCGCCGATCGTCTCGCGGGAGCGGTCGCCTCCGTCTGACGGCACCGATCCGACGGCCTCCATCTGTCGGCCTCCATCTGTCGGCCTCCATCTGTCGGCCTCCATCTGTCGGCCTCCATCTGTCGGCCTCCATCTGTCGGCTCTGCCCCGCCGGGGAACCGATCCGCCTCCCGCTGCGTCGAACCACCCGGGGGGACGAGGGAGGGGGCGGCGCGGTGCGTGACGGGGTGGGGCTCGACGGTGCGGCGGTCCGGGTGATCGCCGAGGGCCTGGCGGACTCGGCCGCCGAGATCGACTGGCATGCGCGTGCGTGCCGCGCCGTCGGCTTCGGTCCGGACGCGGCCGGCGACCGCTACCGGTCCGAGGCCGAGGTCGTGCGAGCGCGCTACGACGGGCTGCATCGGGCGGTCGCGGAGTGGTCGGCGGCGACGGCCGCCCGCGCGGAGGCGCTGCGGCGCGCGGCCGGGGGGTACGCGTGGCTGGAGCGGGAGTCCGAGTCGGTCCTGCGGGCCGTCGACCTGCCGCCGACGGGGCACCGGTGACCGGAGGAGGCCGGTGACCGGGGGCGGGCAGCGGCTCGACCTGGTGCTCGACGGGGGCCGCGTCGGGTTGCGCTTCTTCGCCGAGCATCTTCCCCGCGCCGAGCGCTGCGCCCCCGGCCTGCCGTCCTGTGCGCAGTTGCGGGAACGCTACGACGAGCAGCGCGGCACGGATCCGGCCGTCCTGCTCGCGGACGCCGACGTGTTCGCCCGGCTCGAGGGTGCCCTGGGTGCCGAGGTCGCGCGGCAGCGCTCCTACGTCGACGCCTTGGCGGCGGCCTGGACCGGAGGCGGGGCGGTGGGTGCGGCCGACGCGCTCGCCCGTCATGTGGCGGTCGGCGAGGACCTGCAGGCACGGCTCGGCGCCGCACGTCGCGCGCTGACCGACGCGGCGGCCGCGGTGCTCGCAATCGTCGAGGAGAAGTCCCGGGCGGCCGCCGAGTTCGCCGACACGACCGTCGGCGGGCGCACCGTCGAGGAGATCGACGCGATTCTGGCCGGCGCCGCGGGCGGCGACGGCCCGACGACAGCCCAGCTCGCCGCCTGGGATTCGGCGCTGGGCCCGGCCCCCGAACGCGCGGCTGTCACGCAATGGTGCGGGCGGTGGCGCGACGAGGTGTTCCGGCCCGGGGTGGAGACGGCCGTCGAGTCGTTCCTCGACCTGTGCGACGACACCGACCGAGCGGTGCGGGCGGTACTCGCCGAACTCGCCGCGACGCTGGCGCCGCCGGATCCCGGCCCGCGGAGCGTGGCTCCGGTGACCGATCCGTGGTCGCCGTGTGGGGCGGCGACGGACCTGGTGGCCGCGGGGCTGCGGCTGGCGACGGCCGTGGGCGAACTCACAGGCGCGGTCCTCGGTCTGGCCACGACCGTGGTGGAAGAGGTTTCCGAGGCCGTCGAGCCGGCCGGCCCGCCGCAACCGCAGCCGGAGCGTCCGCTGTCGTCGCCGCCGCCGGATCCGGCACACCCGCCGTCGCGCACACCCGCCCCCGAGACCCCGGCCCCCGCCGCCGGAGGGACGGGAACGGACCCCGACACACCCGGCGCCGGTGTGGGCGACGACACGCCGCCCACACCGCCCGACGAGCCGCGGCGACCGGACGAACCAGGTCACGGCGGAGCGCTCGGTCCCGCACCGCCCGACGAGCCGCGGCGACCGGACGAACCAGGTGACGGCGGAGCGCTCGGTCCCGCGCCGGCCGGGATGCCCGGCACGCGGGCGGACACCCCCGCGCGGCGGCCCGCGTCGGCGGAACCTGCTGGTGAGAGCGTCGAAGCGGGCCCCGAGGAGGAGCCTGCCGACGGCGTGGTCCTGGCGGAGGCGGGGCCGCTGTGACCGGACGGTTCGAACACATCGTCGCCGAGCACCGGGACGCGGTCGAGCGCCGGCTCGAGAACCTGCGGCGCCTCCGGGAACCCCGTGAACTCGCCGCCGGCGCGACGCGCGGGCCGGCGCCGGCCGTCGAAGAGGAGTTCTATCGCCCGAGCAGCTGGTTGATCTGAGTGCCGAGCTCGCGGTCGATCGCGTCGGGCTCGGTGAGCACCTCCGAGCCGGGAAGCTCGGCCTCGGGGTCGGCGAACGGCGCGTAGGTCTTGTCGCCGGCGAGCCGGTACAGCAGATATCCGGTGAGCAGCGCGCGGGTGACCTTCTGGGTGTTGCGCTGGGCGCCGCCGACGCCGAGGAAGGCGAGCAGGCGGCGGCCCTCGATCATGCCGTCGTCGGTGGCCTTGTGGACGGACCGCATCAGCATCTCGCCGCCCCAGGCCTGGGCGACGGCGACGGCATCACTGCCCATCGAGCCGAGGTCCTTCTCGGCGGCGAGCACGAGCCCGGGCGCGTGCACACGCGCGGCCAGGACCGAGGCCGGCGGCGACGTCGGGGCCGGGTAGAGCGCGGCGACGGCGGCCACGTCGCGCCGGGACGCCGCAAGTACCGCAGCTCCCGCGCCCATGCCGTGGCCGATCAGGCCGAGACGGTCGGGGTGCACGCTGATCCGTCCGGTGCCCAGGCGCACGCCCACGCAGATGTCGAGGGTGGTGCCGAGGTCGGCGGCCAGGCCCAGGTGCGACGGGATCGGCCCGCGTTCGGTGCTCGGGGCGGCCACGACGATGCCCCACGAGGCGAGGTGTTCGAACAGCGCCGAGTACTTGTCGAGACCGGTCATCCAGCCGTGGCCGAACGCGACGGCGGGCAGGCCGAAGCCCTCGGCGGGGGTGTAGACGATGCCCGGCTGACCTGCGAGAGCGAGGTTGCCGCGCAGCACCGTGTGCGGTCCGCGCTTCGAGAGCCGCTGGGCCAGGGATTTCGGTTTCGCCGCCACGGCGTGAACGTTAGCCGATGATCAGCTTCGAGCGTGCCACCCGCCGGGACGTGGACGAGTTGTTACCGGCGGGTCGCGGACCAGTACCCTGCTAACCATGTGCGGAATCGTGGGGTACGTCGGGCATCGCCCGGCTCTCGATGTCGTGGTGGAGGCACTGCGGCGGATGGAGTACCGGGGCTACGACTCGGCCGGTGTGGCGGTCCTGGACGGTGCGGGCGGCCTGGCCGTCGAGCGCAAGGCGGGCCGGCTGGCCAATCTCGAGGCCGAGCTCGACGAGGTGGGGGTGGAGCACTTCGCCGGCACCACCGGCATGGGGCACACCCGGTGGGCCACGCACGGTCGTCCCACCGACCGCAATGCGCATCCGCACCGGGACGGGTCGGGGAAGGTGGCGGTGGTGCACAACGGCATCATCGAGAACTTCGCGCCGCTGCGGGTGGAGCTCGAGAAGGCCGGGGTGGAGTTCGCCAGCGACACCGACACCGAGGTGGCGGTGCATCTGGTGGCCCGGGCGTATGCGGACGGGCCGACCGCGGGGGACTTCGAGGCCAGTGCGCTGTCGGTGCTGCGCCGGCTCGAGGGGGCCTTCACGCTGGTGTTCACCCATGCCGACCATCCGGACACGATCGTCGCGGCGCGCCGGTCGACGCCGCTGGTCGTCGGGGTCGGCGACGGCGAGACGTTCGTGGCCTCGGACGTGGCCGCGTTCATCGAGCACACCCGGCACGCGGTGGAGCTGGGCCAGGACCAGGTGGTGGTGATCACCGCCGACGGGTATCAGGTGTCCGATTTCGACGGCGGCACCGACGTGGTGACCCGCCCGTTCGAGATCGACTGGGATCTGGCGGCCGCCGAGAAGGGCGGCCACGACTATTTCATGCTCAAGGAGATCGAGGAGCAGCCCGCCGCGGTGGCCGACACGCTGCTCGGGCACTTCGCCGGGGGCCGCATCGTGCTCGACGAGCAGCGGCTGTCGGATCAGGAGCTGCGCGACGTGGACAAGGTGTTCGTCGTCGCGTGTGGCAGCGCCTACCACTCGGGTCTGGTGGCCAAGTACGCGATCGAGCACTGGACGCGGTTGCCGGTGGAGGTCGAGCTCGCCAGCGAGTTCCGGTACCGGGATCCGGTGCTGGACCGGTCGACGCTGGTGGTGGCGATCTCGCAGTCCGGGGAAACCGCCGACACCCTCGAGGCGGTGCGGCACGCGAAGGATCAGAAGGCACGGGTGCTGGCGGTGTGCAACACCAACGGCGCGCAGATCCCCCGGGAGGCCGACGCGGTGCTCTACACCCGGGCCGGCCCGGAGATCGGGGTGGCCTCGACCAAGGCGTTCCTGGCGCAGGTCGCCGCGAACTACCTGGTGGGGTTGGCGCTGGCGCAGGCCCGCGGCACCAAGTACCCGGACGAGGTGGCCCGCGAATACGCCGATCTGGCCGCGATGCCGCACCTGATCGCGCGGGTGCTCGAGACGGTCGAGCCGGTGCGGCGCCTGGCGCGGGAGCTGGCGGCGTCGTCGACGGTGCTGTTCCTGGGCCGGCACGTGGGGTATCCGGTGGCGCTCGAGGGTGCGCTCAAGCTCAAGGAGCTGGCGTACATGCACGCCGAGGGCTTCGCCGCCGGCGAGCTCAAGCACGGTCCGATCGCGCTGATCGAGGACGGGCTGCCGGTGATCGTGGTGATGCCGTCGCCGAAGGGCCGGGCGGTGCTGCACTCGAAGCTGCTGAGCAACATCCGGGAGATCCAGGCCCGCGGTGCCCGCACCGTGGTGATCGCGGAGGAGGGCGACGAGGCGGTGCGGCCGTTCGCCGACCACCTCATCGAGATCCCCGCCGCGCCGACGTTGCTGCAGCCGCTGCTGTCGACCGTGCCGCTGCAGGTCTTCGCCGCCGAGGTCGCCCAGGCGCGCGGCTACGACGTCGACAAGCCACGCAACCTCGCCAAGTCCGTGACGGTGGAATAGCGACCCCGGCGGGAGGCCCGATGCGCAGCTACTACCCGTGCGAGCAGGTGCGGGCGGCGGAGGCGCCGCTGCTCGCCGCCCTGCCCGAGGGCACGCTGATGCGCCGCGCCGCGTTCGGGCTCGCCCGGGTCGCGGCGGCGGAACTGCGCTCGCGCACCGGCGCCGTCGCCGGTCGTCGCGTGACCCTGCTCGTCGGATCGGGCGACAACGGCGGCGACGCCCTGTGGGCGGGCGCGTTCCTGCGCCGCCGCGGGGTCGCGGTCACGGCGCTGCTCCTCGACCCCGAGCGGGCGCACCGGGCGGGACTGGCGGCGCTGCGCGCCGCCGGCGGGCGCGCCGTACCGGCGGATCCGGACCGGATCGGTGACCCGGACCTCGTGCTCGACGGCGTTGTCGGCATCTCCGGCCGGGGCCCGCTGCGCCCGGCCGCGGCCGCGGTGGTCGAGCAGATCACCGCCCCGATCGTGGCCGTGGACACCCCGAGCGGCGTCGACCCGGACACCGGCGCCGTCGACGGGCCGGCCGTGACCGCGGCCGTGACCGTCACATTCGGCGCCTACAAGCCGGTCCACGCCCTCGCGCCCACCCGGTGCGGGCGGGTCGAGCTCGTCGACATCGGTCTCGAGCTGCCGCCGCCGTGCATGGTGGCGGCCGAGCCCGCCGAGATCGGAGCAATCTGGCCGGTCCCGGGCGCCGACGACGACAAGTACAGCCAGGGCGTCGTGGGCATCGTCGCGGGTAGCGCCCGGTTCCCGGGCGCCGGCGTGCTCTGCGCCGGCGCAGCGGTGGCCGCGACGTCCGGCATGGTCCGCTACGCCGGCAGCGCCGCCCCCGTCGTGCTGGCCCGGTTCCCCGAGGTGGTGGCCGCGCCGTCGTTCGCCGAGGCGGGCCGCGTCCAGGCATGGGTGATCGGGCCGGGCGGCGGCACCGATCACCAGGCGGCCGACACGTTGCGCGACGTGCTGGCCACCGATCTTCCCGTCCTCGTCGACGCCGACGGGCTGACGCTGCTGTCGCGGCAGCCGGACCTGGTCCGCGGCCGGCGGGCTCCGACCCTGCTGACACCGCATGCCGGGGAGTTCGCGCGGCTCACCGGACGCCGGCCCGAGCCGGACCGGGTGGCGGCGGTGCGGGCACTGGCCGCCGACTGGCGGGTTCACGTACTGCTCAAGGGCCGGTCGACGCTGATCGCGAACCCGGACGGGCACGTGTTCGTCAACGAGGCGGGCGGGTCGTGGGCGGCCACCGCCGGCGCGGGCGACGTGCTGTCCGGGATGATCGGGGCACTGATGTCCGCGGGGATGGCTCCGGATCTCGCGGCCGCGGCGGGCGCGCGCGCCCACTCCACCGCCGCGGATCTCGCCGCTCGCGGCGGGCACGATCTCGCCGCTCGCGGCGGTCGCGATCTCGCCGCTCGCGGCGGTGAACCCGGTTGGGCCGCCCCCACTTCGGCGAGCGCGATCCTGGATCGGGTGCCCGCGGCGGTGCGGAGCCTGCGGGGCATGGCCGAATCGTGATCCCGACACCTGCCACCGTGCTGCGGGCCACTTCGTCCGCAGTGGCAGGATCGAGATTCATGACCACGGCCGAACCCCGACCCCGCAACCACCTCCACCACGACCTGCCGCAGGCCGAGGCGTTGATCGACCTCGACGCCGTGGCCGAGAACGTGCGGCGGCTGCGGGAGTACGCAGGGGAGGCGGCGGTGATGGCCGTGGTCAAGGCCGACGCGTACAACCACGGTGCCGTCCCGGTGGCCCGGGCCGCGCTCGCCGCCGGCGCGCGGGAGCTGGGGGTGACGACCCTGACCGAGGCGCTCGAGCTGCGCCGCGCGGGGATCGACGCGCCCGTGCTGTCGTGGCTGCACACCGTCGACGCCGACTTCGCCCCCGCCATCGCCGCCGGCGTCGAGCTGGGGGTGTCGTCGACGCGGCATCTCGCGTCGATCGTCGCCGCGGCTCGGGAGACGGGTGTGACCGCGGTGCTCACCGCGAAGATCGACACCGGCCTCAACCGCAACGGCGTGGCACGGGACGAGTGGCCGGCGTTCCTGCGGGATCTGGGCCGGGCCCGGGCGGAGGGGGCGATCCGGCTGCGCGGCGCCTTCTCCCATCTCGCACACGCGGACGAACTCGACCACCCCGAGATCGACTGCCAGCGGGACCGGCTGCGCGAGGCCGTCGCCGACCTGAGCCGCCACGGCATGAAGCCCGAGGTGGTGCACCTGTCGAACTCGGCAGCGACCGTTACCCGCCCCGACCTGCGTTTTGACATGGTCAGACCGGGTATAGCGATGTACGGGTTGTCCCCGATCCCCGAGGTCGGGGACTTCGGGTTCCGGCCCGCGATGACGTTGCGAACGAGGGTGGCGCTGGTGAAGAAGGTGACTGCAGGGTCCGGAGTGTCCTACGGGCATCGCTGGGTGGCGCCCGCCGACACCACCGTGGCCCTGCTGCCGATGGGATACGCCGACGGAATCCGGCGTAATCTCAGCGGCCGGTTCGAGGTGCAGCTCGGCGGACGCCGCCGACCGCAGCTCGGCCGCGTGTGCATGGACCAGGTCGTGGTCGATCTCGGACCGGACGGGGACGGAGTAAAAGAAGGCGATACCGCGTTCTTCTTCGGTGACGGTAGCCATGGCGAGCCCGCCGCGCAGGACTGGGCCGACCTACTGGACACCATCAATTACGAGGTGGTCACCGGCGTGGGCGGGCGCACCGTCCGCACCTACGTCGGTGGCGGAGGAGGCGAGCAGCGATGACGCTGTTGGGCAGTTTGGGGCTGTTGGGTGCGAGCCTGGCCACGCTCGGCTCGAACGCGGGGCTGTACGCGGTGCGCACCGCGGGCCTGCCCGCGCACGAGATCTACGGCGAGGAAGACTTCGACGCGATGCTCGCGCTGCCCAAGCGCACCGTGCGTACCGAGGACGGCGTCGACCTCGCCGTCCGGGAGGTGGGTTCGGCCCTGGCGCCGCTGACGATCGTGTTCGTGCACGGGTACTGCCTGCGCATGCAGTCCTGGCATCTGCAGATGCGCCACCTGCAGGAGCGGTGGGGCAAGGACGTGCGGATGGTCTTCTACGACCAGCGCGGCCACGGGGAATCCGCCGTGTCGACGTCGAAGTCCTGCACCATCGCTCAGCTCGGCCGCGATCTGGGCACCGTCATCGACACCGTCGTCCCCACCGGCCCGGTGGTCGTGGTCGGGCACTCGATGGGCGGGATGACGACCATCGCCCTGGCCGCCCAGCGCCCGGAGTTGTTCGACGAACGCATCGTCGGGGTGGGCCTGCTCGCCACCACCGCCGCCGGGCTGACCAAGACCGGCATCGGCCGTAACCTCGAGAACCCGGTGATCGACGCGTTCCGGCATCTGGCCCGCACCGCGCCGGGGTTCGTGCAGTACGCCCGTGGGGCCGCCAAGGCGATCATCGCGCCGATCCTGCGCGCCGCGTCCTACGGGACGGTGGTCAGCCCGAAGCTGGTGGAGTTCTCCGACCGGATGCTGGCGGAAACCTCGGTGCTGACCATCGTGAACTTCCTGCGCACCCTCGAACTGCACGACGAGTCGGCGGCGTTGCCGGTGCTCGGACAGGTGCCCGTGCTGGTGCTGTGCGGGGACGCCGACATGATCATCCCGTTCTCCGGCTCCGAAGAGCTCGCGGCGGCGTTGCCGGACGTCGAGCTCAAGCGGGTCCGCGGGGCCGGGCACCTGGTCCAGCTCGAGTTCCCCGAGGTCGTCGTCGGTGCGCTGGACCGGCTCATCCAGCGCGGGTTCGCCCACGACGCCGGCAGGAGGCGCGCCGCAATTGGGTGACGATCGCTCCACCGGCACACGCACCGAGCAGTATGCCGAGCTGCCCACGGTCGAGGACACCGAGGCGTTGGGCCGCCGCCTGGCACGCGAACTGCACGCGGGTGATCTCGTCGTCCTGGACGGTCCGCTCGGTGCCGGGAAGACCGCCCTGACCCGCGGAATCGCCGCGGGCCTGGGGGTGCAGGGCCGGGTCACCTCGCCGACCTTCGTCATCGCGCGCGAGCATCGCCCCGGCGATCGCGCCGGTGGCGAACCCGTGGGGATGATCCACGTCGACGCCTACCGCCTCGGGGACGGTCCGAACGCCCTCGACGAACTCGATGCCCTGGACCTCGACACCGACCTGACCGCCGCCGTGGTCGTCGTGGAATGGGGTGAGGGGCTGGTCGAGACACTGACCGAGCGGCACCTGCGGGTGCGGCTGCGCCGCGAACCGGACTCGGACGTGCGCACCGCCACCTGGTCCTGGGTGGGGTGACCGTCGCGCTCGGCGGTACTCTGGATACTCGTGCTCGTTCTCGCCGTGGATACCGCCACCCCCGCTGTCACCGCAGGTCTCGTCCGGGTAGACGACGGCGGTGAACGCGGGGGCGTCGACATCGAGACGTTGGCCGTGCGGGTCACGGACAATCCACGCGCCCACGCCGAGGTGCTGACTCCGCAGATCCTCGACTGCCTGTCGTCCACCGGCCACACGCCGGCCGACCTCGACGCCGTCGTCGTCGGTGTCGGCCCCGGCCCGTTCACGGGCCTGCGTGTCGGTATGGCGACCGCCGCGGCCTTCGGCGACGCCCTCGGCGTGCCGGTGCACGGCGTGTGCAGCCTCGACGCGATCGCGGCCGACGTCCACGGCACGGACGGCGACGGTGATCTGCTCGTCGTCACCGACGCCCGTCGCCGCGAGGTGTACTGGGCGCGGTACTCCGGTGGCCACCGCGTCGAGGGGCCGGGCGTGTGCAAGCCGGCGGAGCTGAAGGCGGAGCCGTCGCTGCGGATCGCCGGGTCCCGCCCGCACACCGACCTGTTCGCGCTGCCCGCACATCCGGTGGCCACACCGTCTCCGGCGGGCCTGGTCGCCGTCGCCGTCGCGGACCTGCTCGCCGGGGTGGAGCCCGAGCCCCTGGTGCCCCTCTACCTGCGCCGGCCCGATGCGGTGGAGACGGCGGACCGGAAGAAGAAATGAGCCCCCACGACCCGCTTCCCCTCGTCGACGCGCTGCAGCCGTCCGACGTCGCACGGTGCGCCGAGCTGGAACGGATCCTGTTCCCCGGCGACGACCCGTGGAGCGCCGGCGCCTTCCGCGCCGAGCTGGCGGCGCCGCAGAACCACTACGTCGCCGCCCGCGACGACGAAGGCCGGCTGATCGGCTACGCCGGTCTCGCCCGTCTCGGCACCGGAATCCATCCGGAGTCCGAGGTCCACACCATCGGTGTGGACCCGCAGCAGCGGCGCCGCGGCGTCGGTGGCGCGCTGCTCGCCGAGCTGTTGCGGGCGGCCGACGCCTGGGGCGGCCCCGTGTTCCTGGAGGTGCGCACCGACAACGACGCGGCGATCGCGCTGTACCGCCGGGAGGGTTTCGAGATCGTCGGGACCAGAAAGCGGTACTACCAGCCGAGCGGCGCCGACGCGTACACCATGTGCCGGCCGGACCGGCGGAAGGAGTCACAGTCGTGATCGTGATGGGCATCGAGAGCTCGTGCGACGAGACGGGCGTCGGCATCGTCCGGTGGGTCGGCGACGGCACCCTCGAACTGCTCGCCGACGAGGTGGCCTCCAGCGTCGACGAACACGCCCGGTTCGGCGGCGTCGTCCCGGAGATCGCGTCCCGCGCACACCTCGAGGCGATCGTCCCGACCATGCGACGGGCGCTCGCCGCGGCCGGGATCGCCAAGCCCGACGCCGTGTGCGTGACGATCGGTCCCGGCCTCGCCGGTGCGCTGCTCGTCGGTGTCGCCGCAGCCAAGGCCTACGCGGCGGCGTGGGACGTGCCGTTCTACGCGATCAACCACCTCGGCGGGCACGTCGCGGTGGACACGATCGAGCACGGGCCGATGCCGCCGTGCGTGGCGCTGCTGGTCTCCGGCGGGCACACGCACCTGCTACACGTCGAGGACCTCGGCCGCACGCCGATCGTCGAGCTCGGCACCACGGTCGACGACGCGGCCGGGGAGGCCTTCGACAAGGTGGCGCGTTTGCTCGGGCTGGGTTTTCCGGGCGGTCCGGCGCTGGACCGGGCCGCGCAGGACGGCGACCGCACCGCGGTGGTGTTCCCGCGGGGGATGACGGGGCCGCGCGACGCCCGGCACGACTTCTCCTTCTCCGGGCTCAAGACGGCCGTCGCGCGGTTCGTCGAGGCGCGCGAGCGCGCCGGCGAGCCCGTCCCGCTCGCGGACGTGGCGGCCGGTTTCCAGGAGTCGGTGGCCGACGTGCTGACGATGAAGGCGGTGCGGGCCGCGCAGGATGTGGGCGTGGACACCCTGGTCCTCGGGGGTGGGGCCACCGCCAATTCCCGCTTGCGGGAACTCGCCGAGGAGCGCTGCGCCGCCGCGGGGATCACGCTGCGGGTGCCGCGGCCGCGGTTGTGCACCGACAACGGGGTGATGATCGCGGCGCTGGGGGCGCACCTGATCGCCGGAGGTGCGCAGCCGTCCGCGCTCACCGTCGGGACCGACCCCGGGCTGCCGGTCGAGATCGCCCAGGTGCCGGCCTGACCGTCCGCTGCGGGGGATCGGCCGGTGCGGCTCAGCCGACCGGCGACGGTTCGATGCGCAACGGGGACGAACTCGTCGTTCCCTCCGCCGGGGCGGCGGTCGAGGAGGTGTCGGTCGTCGTCTCGGCGGGTGCGGACTCGGTCGTCGGCGCGGACGTCGTCGGGCTCGGTGTCGTGCTCTCGGGCGGTGTCGTACCGGGCGGTGTCGGCAGCGGGACGGTCGGCAACGAAACGCTCGGCAGGGTTCCCGGGAACTGCCACGGCCGGTCGGTGCCCGGGGCCTCCGGGGGCGACTCGGGCCGGTCGGTGGTGGTCGACTCCGGCGTGCTGGGCGGCGTGGTCGTCGCCGAGGTGCTCGTCGGGGGTAGCGACCCGGTGGGGTAGGGGTCCGGCGCGGGCGTGCGTGCGTAACCGTTGTCCGGAGCCGTCGTGGTGACGGTGGCGTGAGGATCCTCGGAGGGGATCTGCGTGTGTCCGGTGTCGGGAACCGCCGCCGCAGGCTGGGTGGTGGCCTGGTCGCTGGTGCCGGCGGGGGAGACGGGCGTGTCGTCGGACGCGATCCGGTCGGTCGCGTAGCCGGCGACGAGCGCACCGACGACCAGCGCCCCGGCGAGTGCGCCGGATACCTTGCCCCCGGGGGTGCTCGGCGTCGGCGCCGAGGCGCCCACCGGCGGATACGACGCGAGGCGTGACGACGCGGCGAGCAGCGCGGCACCGTGGGCCGCTGCCGTGGCCGGTTCCGGCACCGTCACGGCGGTCCCCGCGAACGCGGAGGTCACGGCTCCGGCGAGAGCCGGCATGGCCGCGGCGCCGCCGACGAGGGCGAGCATCTGCGGCCGCGGCTCGGTGCCGCCGCAGATCCGTCGCGTGAACGCCGCGGCGGTGTCGGCGAGATCGGCCACCATCTCGTCGAGTTCGGCGCGGGTCAGGGGCACCGCGGGGCCGGCGTCACCGAGTTCGACCCTGGTGGCCGACGCGGAGCCGAGGGCCTCGAGGGCGCCCTGGCAGCGCACCGTCAACAGGGCGGTGTCGATCGGAATGCGGCCGCGGGTGCGGCCGATCTGGCGGCGCACGTGGTCGTAGACGCGGCCACGGACGGCGTCGCCCCCGACGTCCCCGGTCCGGGCCGAGCGCAGCACCGATCCGGACCGTCGGTCGAAAACGGAGACGGTGAATCCCGATGCCCCGAGGTCGGCGACGGCGAGGGTGTCGGCGGTGTCGACGAGGCCGGTGCCGTGCAGGTAGGCGAAGACGGCGGTCGTCTCCGGAACCAGGTGGACGATGTGGCCGTCGCGCACCGCCGCGGAGCGGATCGCCTCCGCGTGCTCGGGCGTGCGGTAGGCCACCGCCACGGCGTCGGGGACGGCGTGGCCGTCGATCTGGGTGCTCATGAGGGAGAGGGCATCGATGACGAGGTCGCCCAGATCCCCGGCTGCGTCGGGATCGGCGGCGAGAAATCGGTACTCGGTGGTGCGATCCCCGGACCCCTCGACGACGAGGGCTGAGCCCACTCCGGAAGCGCCGGTGGAAATCCCCAGCGACGTGCGCATAGTTCCCCTCCCGTGCGTGACCGGCGGACAGTGACGCGGACGAGGCCGCAATGTCACCGAATGGTCACGCGTTCGGTCTCCGTTATCCGAACGTAACAGACGGGTGGCCGCGAGCGCTCGTCGAAAACCGGCGATCCCCGTCCGTCCGGCCGCGCCGCAGGCCCGGCTACCCCGCCCGTGGACAGGCCGCCGGACGTCGGTGGCGGAGGCGGGCCGAGTCCGGCAGCTCCGCTGTTGTGCCAGCTCGGAGGCGTTCTTCCGGCTCGCAGGGCGAGCACAGTGGCGGGGGAGTGGGCTGTGAGGGGACCGCTGCCCGGCGGGGTGGCCGACCGGGCATCTCCCGGATACGAATGGTCACGATTCGGTCTCCTCGGTTGCGGACGGGCCCGGCTCATGGGCGGACGGGGGCCGGCCTCCGGCCGTCGTTGCCGGGCGGGCGCGGTCGACCGGAGGGCCGCCCGGGGCCGAGGGGCCTTCGATGGCAGCATGGGGCGCCCGGGGCGACACGGGGACATTCAGCACCCGCTGCCCTTGAGCGCTGGCACTCGCGTGTATAGAGTGCTAGTCGACGCCGAGCGAGTTCCGGCACCCGCGACGACGGGACTGCGCGCGGAGTCACCGTGGTGACTGAACAAACCCTGTCCGAGGACGACAAGAGGCCTCGGACCATCGAACCCCTGAAAGTGGAGGGCTCATCGTGGCGAGCGTGAACATCAAGCCGCTCGAGGACAAGATCCTCGTCCAGGCCAACGAGGCCGAGACGACGACTGCCTCCGGCCTGGTCATCCCGGACACGGCGAAGGAGAAGCCCCAGGAGGGCACCGTCGTCGCCGTCGGCCCCGGCCGCTGGGACGACGAGGGTGAGAAGCGCATCCCCCTCGATGTCAAGGAAGGCGACGTCGTCATCTACAGCAAGTACGGCGGAACCGAGATCAAGTACGCCGGCCAGGAGTACCTGATCCTGTCGGCTCGCGACGTGCTGGCCGTCGTCGCCAAGTAAGCCGCACGCATTCCGCCCCGGAGTTCCGTCTCGGACCCGGGGCGGAATCCGTTCCGGATCCTTCGTTCCAGGAGTAGTCGGAGAACATGTCCAAGCAAATCGAGTTCAACGAGACCGCGCGGCGGGCACTCGAGCGTGGCGTCGATCAGCTCGCCGACGCCGTCAAGGTCACCCTCGGCCCGCGTGGGCGGCACGTGGTGCTCGCCAAGGCGTTCGGCGGTCCGACCGTCACCAACGACGGTGTCAGCATCGCCCGGGAGATCGAGCTGGAGGACCCGTTCGAGAACCTCGGCGCCCAGCTGGTCAAGAGCGTTGCCACCAAGACCAACGATGTCGCCGGTGACGGCACCACCACCGCCACGGTGCTCGCTCAGGCCATCATCAAGGCCGGCCTGAAGAACGTCGCGGCCGGCGCCAACCCCATCGCGCTCGGCAGCGGCATCGCCCAGGCCGCCGAGAAGGTGTCGGAGGCGCTCCTCGCCGCCGCCACCCCGGTCGAGGGCAAGGAAGCCATCGCCCAGGTCGCCACCGTCTCCTCGCGCGACGAGGAGATCGGCACCATGGTCGGCGAGGCCCTGAGCACCGTCGGCAAGGACGGCGTCGTCACCGTCGAGGAGTCCTCGACGCTGCAGACCGAGCTTGTCGTCACCGAGGGCGTCCAGTTCGACAAGGGTTTCCTCTCGCCGTACTTCATCACCGACATCGACGCACAGCAGGCGGTGCTCGAGGATGCCGTCATCCTGATCTACCGCGACAAGATCGGCTCCCTGCCCGACTTCCTGCCGCTGCTCGAGAAGATCGCCGAGAACGGCAAGCCGGTCCTGATCATCGCCGAGGACGTCGAGGGCGAGGTGCTGTCCACCCTGGTGGTCAACTCCATCCGCAAGACCCTCAAGGCCGTCGCGGTCAAGGCGCCGTTCTTCGGTGACCGCCGCAAGGCGTTCCTCGACGATCTCGCCGTCGTCACCGCCGGCACCGTCATCAACGCCGACATCGGGTTGACCCTGAAGGATGCCGGTCTCGACCTGCTCGGTTCGGCCCGACGCGTGGTGGTCACCAAGGACAGCACCACCATCGTGGACGGTGCCGGCACGCAGGAGGACATCCAGAACCGCGTCGCGCAGCTGCGCCGCGAGATCGAGGCCACCGATTCCGACTGGGATCGCGAGAAGCTCGAGGAGCGGCTCGCCAAGCTCTCCGGCGGCATCGCGGTGATCAAGGTCGGCGCTGCCACCGAGACCGACCTCAAGGAGCGCAAGTTCCGTGTCGAGGACGCCGTCAACGCGGCCAAGGCAGCGGTCGAGGAGGGCATCGTGCCCGGCGGCGGTTCGGCGCTGGTGCAGGCCGCCCGTGAGCTGGACGCGCTCGAGAACTCGCTCTCGGGCGACGAGGCCACCGGTGTCGCCGTGCTGCGCGCGGCCCTCACGGCCCCGCTGTACTGGATCGCCAGCAACGCCGGCCTCGACGGGGCGGTCGTGGTGAACAAGGTCGGCGAGGCTCCGGCCGGATCCGGCTTCAACGCGGCCACCCTCACCTACGGCGACCTGATCGCCGACGGTGTCGTGGACCCGGTGAAGGTGACCCGGTCCGCGGTCGTCAACGCCTCCTCGGTGGCACGGATGGTGCTGACCACCGAGAGCGCGGTCGTCGAGAAGCCGGAGGAGGAGGCCGAGGCCGGTCACGGCCACGGCCACGCGCACTAGGGATCCGAACGCCCGGGCCGGCCGCGCGTAACGGTGGCCCGGGTGGCACGAAGCCCCGCACGGAACTTCCCGTGCGGGGCTTCGTCGTCCCGGGGGTCGCGGCCGGTCAGACCGCGACCCTCCGTCGTCGGTGCCGCGCGTACATCTCCCGCTCCGTCTCGGACATGCCGCCCCAGATGCCGTACGGCTCGGACACGGCCAGAGCGTGTTCCCGGCACTGCACGATCACCGGGCACTGCCGGCACATCTCCTTGGCCCGGCTCTCGCGCTGCGCCCTGGCCCGGCCACGCTCCCCGTCCGGGTGGAAGAACATCGAGGAGTCCACCCCACGGCACAGTCCGTGCATCTGCCAATCCCAGACGTCCGCGTTGGGTCCGGGCAAGTGGTTCGGTGCAGGCATGGGGCACTCCTTTGCAGCGTGCTCGCCTGGGGCGAGCGGACCGTGGGCGGAAGGTCTTTCCCCCCAAAGCAATTATTCAGGCTTCGTAACCGTAAAGGGGCCGCCGAAATGGAGTCAACAGTTTCGCGGAGTGGCAATTTCCATATCCCGATCCGCGAGAATTAACCACCGAAATATTTACATCGGGGTCGATTCGTGATTGTGTCTTGATGTTGTGCGCCTCGACCGCTCGAGGCTCCGTCCGGTGCCCGGAACAGCCCGGATCAGGGACTATATGCCCTGCAGTCGGCGCGGAAGGGCACCCGTCCGGGCCTCGGGGGCAAGAATGCCGGGGTCGGCGGGCCCGGCGTGCGCGGGTTTGCGTACAGGCGCCATGTCCGCAATTAACAGGCCGTAAACCCAATGTTCAACCGGATGCAGCACAAGTGTCGTGCGGAGTAATTCATGCGCCCCCGGTGCATATTTCCCGGAATGCGGACCACCTCCGCGTCGGGAGGGGGAGATGCGGTGCGATCATGAGCGCGTGCCCGACATCGCCCTTCCGTCCGACGCGTCCGCACTCGCCTCGGCGGCATTCGGCGCCCGGCCCGGCCTGTTCCCCCTGCCCCTCACCGGCGATCCCGTCGCGTCGTGGCACCGGGCCGTCGCGCTGGGCGGGCAGGGCCGCTACAGCGCGGCCCGGGCGGAACTGACCCGGCTCCGCCGCGCCACGGGCCCCGGCGGAGCGCTCGCGTCCCTCGCGACGAGCACCGAGGCGTCGCTGTTGCGTCAGCTCGGCCGGCATCGTGAGGCATCCGTCCTCGACGGCCGGGCGGTCGCGGCGCTCGCCGGCGCGCCGGCGGACTGCCCGTGGGCCGTCGAGGCTCACTGCGACGCCCTCACGGGCCTGGCGGCGGACGCGCTCGGGTGCGGCCGGCTCCGGCTCGCCGCCCGGCTGCTGGACCGCTGCGCCGCACGTCTCGACGAAGCGGGGGGCGTCCACCCCGAGGCGTTCCGGCGCCAGCGCGTGCGCCTGCACTGGGTCACCGCCGAGACCGCGCTCGCCTCCGGGGACTTCGCCACCGCCCGCCGTCATTCCGCTGCCGCAGCGGCAGGTGCCGAGCGCAGCGGTTCGGTCCGGCACCTGATCAAGTCCGACCTGTTGCAGGCCGCCTCGTGGACCGGCGAGTCCGATCCGACCCCCGCCCGCGACCTGTGCCTGGACGTGCTCGATCGCAGCACCGCGCACGGTCTGGTCCCGCTCCGCTGGGCTGCTTCGATGCTGTGGGACGGACTGGGGGGCGGTGATGCGGCCCGGCGCGTGCGCGACGAGTCGGCCGCCCTCATCGTCCGGCGCGGCGGGAGATTCGCAACGATCCGGGCCTAGAAGTCATCCGTGCGTCCGTTCCGTCCGGTCGTGTCGTTAGTCTGGGGGTGTTCCACTGCGAGTGGAAGCACACCCGGCCGGGGGGTCGTGTCACTTTGTAACGCCAGGACTTGCGCAATCGATGACTGTCATGGGTGAGGAGTTGGACTCCGCTGTCGCTGCGGCTGCGCAGGGGGATCGGACGGCTCTCGCTCAGGTTCTGAGGACCATCCGGCCCTTGGTCGTCCGGTACTGCCGGGCGCGGGTCGGATCCGCGGAGCGTGGCCAGCTCTCCGCGGACGACGTAGCGCAGGAGGTGTGCCTGGCCGTGATGACGGCGTTGCCGCGGTATCAGGACCAGGGACGCCCCTTCATGGCATTCGTGTACGGGATCGCGGCACACAAGGTCGCCGACGCGCACCGCAGCGCCGCCCGCAACCGGGCGGACCCGGTCGCGGAGGTACCCGAGTCGATGTCGCTGGACGACAGTCCGGAGGAGCAGGCACTCAACTCGGAGACGAGCCGGCAGATGAAGAAGCTGCTGGGCACGCTTCCGGAGAAGCAGCGGGAGATCTTGATCCTGCGGCTCGTGATGGGCCTGTCCGCGGAAGAAACGGCAGCAGCGGTGGGAAGTACGGCAGGGGCCATTCGAGTGGCGCAGCACCGTGCCATCGCCCGACTGAAGAAGGAAGTGACGAGAGCAGGTGAGAGAAATGGGTAGGAAGCACGGCGCGGATGACGATTTCTTCGCCGATCTCGCCGACGACGGCACCCCCGTGGACATTGCGGCAGTGCGCCGTGACGATGCCCTCATCGACGCGATCTCCGGGGACGGACCGGTGCCCACCGAGACGACCGAGGAATACGAGCTGGCCACGCTCCTCGCGGGCTGGCGTGCCGAGATCCTCGCCGACCCTCTTCCTTCCGAACCGGACCTGGACGAGATCGTCGCCGCGGTCAACCGAGAGATCGGTGCCCGCGACGCGCTCGCCGAGCGCCGGTCCCGCTCCCGCACCCAGCTTCGCCTGATCCGTCCCATCGCCGGTGCCGCCGCCCTGATCGCCATCGCCGTGGGCGGCGCGACCGCCGTCTCCTACCAGGCCGAACCCGGCGACCCGCTGTGGAGCGTCAAGCAGGTCGTCTTCAGCGAGCAGGCAGAGTCGACGGTCGCCCGGATCGACACCGCCTCGACACTGCAGGAGGCCGAGCAGCGGCTCGCCGTCGGCGACACCGAAGGCGCCCAGGAACTGCTCCAGTCGGCACAGGAGCGTTCCGGGTCGGTCACCGACGCCGGCCAGCGGGACCAGCTGGGCGACTGGATGCAGCGGCTCACCACCGAGCTGAGCCAGCTCCTTCCGCCGCCGCCCCCGCCCGTGCTGCCCATCCCCCCGGCCCAGTCGGCGCCGGTGGTTCCCGCGCCGGTGCCGACCACTGCGACCACCCCGTCGACGGTGGATCCCACGATCGCCGGCACGACGCCCGGGACGGGAACCGTGCCGCCGACGTCCACCGAGGAGCCCAGCGTCGATCTCCTGCCGCCGCCGACGTCGTCGCAGCCGGTGCCCACCCAGGAACCGCTGCCGGTCACGACAGAGCCGACAACCGGACCGACGAGCGCTCCGGTGACGACGGAGCCGACCACCGTGCCGACGGCCTCGCCGACGACGACCGCGTCGGCCTCGGCGCCGGCGCCGTCGAGTTCACTCGAACAGCAGTCGATCAGCCAGACGATCACCGTCGTTCCCCCGCCTTCCACGGTCGTTCCCCCGCCCTCCACCGTCGTTCCCCCGCCTTCGCCGTAGGCACGACGGGAAGGGCCCGCCAGGACATTCGTCCCGGCGGGCCCTTCCCGTCGTGCGGAGGCTTCTTCTAGGAGTCGAGGCCGTATGGGTCGACCGGCAGCGCCTCGTTCATCGAGGCGTCCGCGTAGCCGCGGCAGTAGTCCCACGTCACGTAGGCGTCGGGGGAGGGATCGTAGGCCGGCTCGTGCGGCCGGACCGTACCGTCGACGAGCAGCTGCAGCAGGTTCGCCCGCAGCATGTCCCAGTCGTGGTAGTGGTCCTGGTGGCAGTCCTCGCAGCACACCACCAGACCGCGGATGCCGCGCGGCGACAGCAGCGCTTCGTAGACCGCGAGGTCGGCGAGATCCTCCTCGACGGCCAGCCGTTCGGCAGGGTCGAGTGGCTGACCCGGCTCGATCGCGTCCAGTGCGGCGGACGGATCGTCGGGATCTCCAGCGAATGGGTCCGGTGGCAGACCGGGAGGCAACTGATCACGCACGACTCCACGGTACGCAGTCCGACGGGGTCTGCGCCAGCCGTCACACCGTGGACTTCCCGCGGGGCTTCGTGTACGCGGGCGGATCCACGCGTGCGGATGCGCGTGTGTGCCTGTTCCGGTAAACCGATACGATAGTCCACGAGCAGGGCATCGTTGCTCGGAGCGTCCGGGGAATGTGCGCACCGCTCACGCCATTGTCTTTCACGACATTGTGTTCCGTAATCACCGTTGCCGGGCCGGGGCCCACCCGCCCGCACCGTATCGACGCGTCATGGAGGGTCCGAACCGCATGAGTAGTACCGGAGGGCACGTGCATACCGGCGGTGACGACCCCAACAAGGTCGCCATGCTGGGTCTGACCTTCGACGACGTGCTGCTGCTTCCGGCCGCGTCGGACGTGATCCCGAGCCAGGTGGACACGTCGAGCCAGCTGACCCGGGACATCCGCCTCCGCGTTCCGCTGGTCAGTTCCGCGATGGACACCGTCACCGAGTCGCGCATGGCCATCGCCATGGCCCGCGTCGGCGGCATGGGCGTCCTGCACCGCAATCTCTCCGCCGAGGCGCAGGCCGCGCAGGTCGAGACCGTCAAGAGGTCCGAGGCCGGCATGGTCACCGATCCGGTCACCTGCAAGCCGACCGCCACGCTCGCCGAGGTCGACGCCATGTGCGCGCGCTTCCGCATCTCGGGGCTGCCCGTCACCGACGACGACGGCCAGCTCGTCGGCATCATCACCAACCGGGACATGCGCTTCGAGGTCGACCAGAACCGCCCGGTCTCGGAGGTCATGACCAAGGCGCCGCTGGTGACCGCGCAGGAGGGGGTCACCGCCGAGGCCGCCCTCGGGCTGCTGCGCCGCCACAAGATCGAGAAGCTGCCGATCGTCGACGGACAGGGCCGCCTGACCGGCCTGATCACCGTCAAGGACTTCGTCAAGACCGAGCAGCACCCCAACGCCACTAAGGACCGTGACGGTCGCCTGCTCGTCGGCGCCGCGGTCGGCGTGGGCGACGACGCGTGGACCCGTGGCATGACCTTGGCCGACGCCGGGGTGGACGTGCTCGTGGTCGACAGCGCCCACGGTCACTCGGCGGGTGTGCTCGGCATGATCGCCAAGCTCAAGGCCGAGGTCGGCGACCGAGTCCAGATCATCGGCGGCAACGTCGCGACCCGGGCGGGCGCCGCGGCGCTCATCGAGGCCGGCGTGGACGCCGTGAAGGTGGGCGTCGGACCCGGCTCCATCTGCACCACCCGCGTCATCGCGGGTGTCGGCGCCCCGCAGATCACCGCCATCCTCGAGGCCGTCGCGGTCGCCAAGCCCGCGGGCGTCCCGGTCATCGCCGACGGCGGCCTGCAGTTCTCCGGCGACGTCGCCAAGGCTCTCGCCGCCGGCGCCTCCACGGCCATGCTCGGCTCCCTGCTGGCCGGCACCGCCGAGTCGCCCGGCGAGTTGATCCTCGTCAACGGCAAGCAGTTCAAGAGCTACCGCGGGATGGGTTCGCTCGGCGCGATGCAGAGCCGGGGCGCGGCCAAGTCGTACTCGAAGGACCGCTACTTCCAGGACGACGTGCTCTCCGAGGACAAGCTGGTGCCCGAGGGCATCGAGGGCCGCGTGCCGTTCCGCGGTCCGCTGCAGCAGGTGACGCACCAGCTGATCGGTGGTCTGCGCGCCGCGATGGGCTACGCCGGTGCCGCCAGCATCGAACAGCTGCAGGAGGCACAGTTCGTGCAGATCACGGCGGCGGGTCTCAAGGAGAGCCACCCGCACGACATCACGATCACGGCCGAAGCACCGAACTACGTGGTTCGCTAGAGCACCGAGTCCGCGATCGGGCCCCCGCCGGAGTGTCCGGCGGGGGCATCTACCTGAGAAGAAAGGGACGCGCGTGCGCGACCTGGTTGAAATCGGCATGGGGCGGACCGCCCGACGCACCTACGAGCTGGACGACATCAACATCGTGCCGTCCCGCCGGACGCGCTCCTCGAAGGAGGTGTCGACGGCCTGGCAGCTCGACGCGTACCGATTCGACATCCCGCTGCTCGCCCATCCCACCGACGCGCTGGTCTCGCCGTCCTTCGCGGTGCAGCTGGGCAGGGCCGGCGGTCTCGGCGTCATCAACGGTGAGGGCCTGTGGGGCCGGCACGCCGACGTCGACGCCGAGATCGAGAGGCTCGTCGGCATCGCCGAGTCCGACGCGGACCCGGCTGCGGCGATCGCCCACCTGCAGAAGCTCCACGCGGCCCCGCTGCAGCCCGACCTGCTGGCCGCCGCCGTCGCGCAGGTGCGCGACGCGGGCGTGACCGCGGCCGTGCGGGTCAGCCCGCAGAACGCGCGGGCGCTGACCCCGCACCTGGTGAAGGCGGGCATCGACCTGTTGGTCATCCACGGGACCATCATCTCCGCGGAGCACGTCGCCCACGGCGAGAGCGAGCCGCTGAACCTCAAGACGTTCATTTCCGAGCTGGACGTGCCCGTCGTCGCGGGCGGTGTGAGCGACCACCGCACCGCGCTGCACCTGATGCGCACGGGCGCGGCGGGCGTCATCGTCGGCTACGGCTCGACGGCCGGGGCCACCACCACGAGCGAGGTGCTGGGCATCGGCGTGCCCATGGCGACCGCGATCGCCGATGCCGCCGCCGCCCGTCGCGACTACCTGGACGAAACCGGTGGCCGGTACGTGCACGTCATCGCTGACGGCGACATCGAGACCTCGGGCGATCTGGCCAAGGCCATCGCCTGCGGTGCCGACGCCGCCGTGCTCGGGGCCCCGCTCGCGGTCTCGGCCGAGGCGCCGGGCCGCGGCTGGTACTGGCCGTCGGCGAGTGCGCACCCGTCCGTGCCGCGGGGCGCGCTGCTGCAGGTCGCCTACGACGAGCGCCCGGGCCTGGACCGGGTGCTCGCCGGTCCGTCCGACGACCCGTTCGGCTCGCTAAACCTGGTCGGCGGCCTGCGTCGCGCGATGGCGAAGTCGGGCTACTCGGATCTCAAGGAGTTCCAGAAGGTGGGCCTGACCGTCCGCGCGTAGCCGTCCCCCTCTTCCGCTGTGGCCGAATGTCACATCACGTCGATCGGATCGAAGCGATGTGACATTCGGCCACAGCCGTTTTCGGCGCCCACCTGCGGTTTCTAGAACTCGAGGTTACAGTTAGGGCACCCTTGTGGCAGTGGTCACAGCGAGTCTGTGCATACTGGTGAGTAACAACCAGCGTCATGGAGGTGTTTCGGTGGGTGAGCAGCGCGCGACGGACTACGACGTCCTCATCGTCGGATCGGGGTTCGGCGGAAGTGTGACGGCCCTGCGGCTCGTGGAGAAGGGGTACAAGGTCGGCATTCTCGAGGCCGGCCGGCGCTTCGCCGACGCGGACTTCGCCAAGACCAGCTGGGATCTCAAGCGCTTCCTGTGGGCGCCCAAGCTGGGGTGCTTCGGCATCCAGCGGATCCATCTGCTGCACGACGTCCTCATTCTCGCCGGCGCCGGCGTCGGCGGCGGATCCCTCAACTACGCCAACACCCTCTACAAGCCGCCTGCCCCGTTCTTCCAGGACAGCCAGTGGGCGCACATCACCGACTGGAACGACGAGCTCAGCCCGTTCTACGACCAGGCCCGTCGCATGCTCGGCGTGGTGCAGAACCCCCACATGACCCCCGCCGACGAGATCGTCAAGTCCGTCGCCGAGGACATGGGCGTCGGGGACACCTTCATCCAGACCCCGGTGGGCGTGTTCTTCGGTGAGCCCGGCCGCACCGTCGCCGACCCGTACTTCGGTGGTGTCGGCCCCGACCGCACGGGCTGCATCGAATGCGGCGAGTGCATGACCGGTTGCCGGCACGGTGCCAAGAACACGCTGCTGAAGAACTACCTCGGGCTCGCCGAGCGCGCCGGCGCCGAGATCGTCCCCCTCACCACGGTCACCGGCCTGCGCCGGGCCGCCGACGGCACATGGGACGTCGACACCGAGCGCACCGGCGCATGGAAGCGGAAGAACCGTCGCACCTACACCGCCGGGCACGTGGTGCTGGCCGCCGGCACCTGGGGCACCCAGCACCTGCTGCACCACCTCAAGGACACCGGCGGCCTGCCGCAGCTGTCCGACCGGCTCGGGCACCTGACCCGCACCAACTCCGAATCGATCGTCGGTGCCGGCAAGATGCGCGTCGATCCGGAACTCGACCTCACCCGCGGGGTGGCGATCACCTCGTCGTTCCATCCCACCGCGGACACCCACATCGAACCCGTCCGCTACGGCAAGGGCTCCAACGCGATGGGTCTGCTGCAGACCCTGATGACCGACGGCGGCGGCCGTGTCCCGCGGTGGCTGAAGTTCCTCGGCCAGGCCGCGCGGAACCCGGTCCAGATGGGGAGGATGCTCAGCGTCAAGGACTGGAGCGAGCGCACCATCATCGCCCTGGTCATGCAGAACCTGGACAACTCGATCGTCACCTACACCAAGAAGGGCCTGCTCGGCCGCCGTAAGGTCACCAGCCGGCAGGGCCACGGGCACCCCAACCCGACGTGGATTCCCGTCGGCAACGAGGCCACCCGCCGCATCGCCGAGAAGATCGACGGCGTCCCCGGCGGCACCTGGGGGGAGATCTTCAACATCCCGCTCACCGCGCACTTCCTCGGCGGCTGCGTGATCGGGACCGACCCCGAGCACGGCGTCATCGACCCGTACCACCGCGTGTACGGATATCCGACGCTGAGCGTCGTCGACGGAGCCGCGGTCTCGGCGAATCTCGGGGTCAACCCGTCGCTGACGATCGCCGCGCAGGCCGAGCGCGCGGCGGCGCTGTGGCCGAACAAGGGGGAGCAGGACCTGCGCCCCGCCCAGGGCGAGGGCTACCGCCGGCTGGACCCGATCGCCCCGAAGAAGCCGGTGGTGCCCGCGGGCGCTCCGGGCGCGTTGTCGCTGCCGATCGTCGAGGTCCGCAGCGGCTCCACCTCCGGCGTCGCCTGACCCGAACCGCCGTTCGTTGGGCGAGGACCGGGCCTCTAGACTGTTCGGGTGTCGCAAACCCAGCAGTCCAGGCCGGTCCTCGTCGTCGACTTCGGAGCCCAGTACGCGCAGCTGATCGCCCGCCGCGTCCGCGAAGCGAAGGTCTACTCCGAGGTCGTGCCGCACACCACGACGGTGGAGGAGATCGCGGCCCGTGAGCCGCTCGCCGTGGTGCTCTCCGGCGGCCCCTCCAGCGTCTACGCCGACGGGGCGCCGCAACTCGACCCGAAGCTGTTCGATCTGGACGTCCCGGTGTTCGGCATCTGCTACGGCTTCCAGGCCATGGCCCAGGCGCTCGGCGGCACCGTCGCGCACACCGGCAACCGCGAGTACGGGCGCACCGAGATGTCCGTCACCGGCGGTGTCCTGCACGACGGCCTGCCCGCGACGCAGCCGGTGTGGATGAGCCACGGCGACGGGGTCACCGCCGCGCCGGCCGGCTTCGAAGTGACCGCCAGCAGCGCCGGCGCCCCCGTCGCCGCGTTCGAGGACCGCGCGCGCCGTCTCGCCGGCGTCCAGTACCACCCCGAGGTGCTGCATTCCCCGCACGGCCAGCAGGTGCTCAGCCGGTTCCTGCACGACATCGCCGGAATCCCCGCCGCCTGGACGGCCGCGAACATCGCCGAGGCCCTGATCGAGCAGATCCGCGAGCAGGTCGGTGACGGCCGTGCCATCTGCGGCCTGTCCGGCGGGGTGGATTCCGCCGTGGCCGCGGCCCTGGTGCAGCGCGCCATCGGCGACCGCCTGACCTGCGTGTTCGTCGACCACGGCCTGATGCGTGAGGGCGAGCGGCAGCAGGTCGAGAAGGACTTCGTCGCCGCGACGGGGGCCCGGCTCGTCACGGTGGACGCCGCCGAGACCTTCCTGCGGGAATTGGCCGGCGTGACGGATCCGGAGACCAAGCGCAAGATCATCGGCCGCGAGTTCATCCGCAGCTTCGAGGGCGCCGTGTCGGAGGTGCTCGGCGAGAACGCCGCCCACGGCGAGACCGTCGAGTTCCTGGTCCAGGGCACCCTGTACCCGGACGTCGTCGAGTCCGGCGGCGGCACCGGCACCGCCAACATCAAGAGCCACCACAACGTCGGTGGTCTCCCCGAGGATCTGCAGTTCGCGCTGGTCGAGCCGCTGCGCCTGCTGTTCAAGGACGAGGTGCGGGCGGTGGGCCGCGAACTCGGCCTGCCCGAGGAGATCGTCGGCCGCCAGCCCTTCCCCGGACCGGGCCTGGGCATCCGCATCATCGGTGAGGTCACAGGCGAACGCCTCGCGATCCTGCGCCGCGCCGACTCCATCGCCCGCGAGGAACTCACGGCGGCCGGCCTCGACGGACAGATCTGGCAGTGCCCGGTGGTGCTGCTCGCCGACGTGCGCAGCGTGGGCGTGCAGGGCGACGGCCGCACCTACGGCCACCCGATCGTGCTGCGCCCGGTCTCCAGCGAGGACGCGATGACCGCGGACTGGACCCGGCTGCCGTACGAGACCCTCGAGCGGATCTCCACCCGCATCACCAACGAGGTCCCCGACGTCAACCGCGTCGTCCTCGACGTCACGAGCAAGCCGCCGGGCACCATCGAGTGGGAGTGAGACGCGGCTGCGCCCTTCGGATCCGATCCGAAGGGCGCAGTGCGTTCCGGGGTGTCAGCGCTTCTTCTTGCCCGGCGCGAACACCAGGGCCGCGCCGACGACGACGGCGAGCGCGACGAGCAGCCAGCGGAATTCGACGTTCGCGAGCGGCTCGAGGGAGAACGGCCCGATCAGCGCCCACCCGCTGACCGCCAGCGCCGCGATCGCGGACAGCAGCATCAGGATCGACGGGCCCCGCCGGCGGGTGCCGGTCGTGGGGTCGGTGGGGTCGGTGTCGAAGTCAGCCACGGCGCACCTCCGAGTTGCCGAATGCGGTGTCGAGGTTCAGGGTCAGGACCGGTCCGCCGACGCCGTCGTCGCCGCCGTCGAGGCCTTGCATCATGCACGAGTTCGAGGCCCGCTCGGTGCAGACGACGTCGACGTCGAGGTTCTTCGGCAGCATGATCTCGGTGGCACCGAAGCGGGTCTCGACGGTGACGGTCTCGTCCTCGGTGAGTTCGAGCCCGCGCAGGTCCAGTTGCAGGGCACCCATCTGCACCGAGTACGCCGGCTGCAGTTCCGCGGCGGTGCGGGGCGAGTACAGCTGTTCCCCCCACGACGAGGTGTCGATCGGCCCGACGAGCGAGGCCAGCACCACGAACCCGAGCAGCGGGCCCGTCACCACCAGCAGTCCGTAGCCGCGGTGCAGGAACGCCCCGAACAGCAGGCCGAGTCCGATCACCGCGAGCGCGATCGCGCCGATCCGCGCCGGTGTGAGCCAGGCGACCTCACCCGCGGAGGCCACCGCGCCGGCGGCCGCCGCGGCGAGCACCGCCAGGCCCAGCACCGTCGTGGTGAGCCGTGAGCGGGGCTGTTTCGCCGGCACGACCGACGGCGCGGGCGCCGGCTCGGGCAGGTCCCAGGCGAACGGTGCGACGCCGAGCGGATCCCAGGACGGCGGCGTCGGGCGCTGCAGCAACGGATCCTGCGGGGGCTCCGGGTTCGCCTCGGGGGACTCCGCGCCGGCGGCCCGGGGCGAGTCCGGTTCCGGCTTCGTCCAGAAGTTCGGATCCGCCGGCGCGGGCCCGGTGGCGGCGGTGTGCTGCGCGAAGGGCGCCTGCTGGTACTGGCTCTGCTGGAACGGGGCCTGGAAGGGGTTCTGTGGGAACAGCTGCGGCGCCCCGGGCAGCGCCGGGGGTTCGGGCCGGCGCTGGTACAGCAGCCACAGGCCGCCGAGCATCAGCACCATGCTCACGAACCCGGAACCGCCGACCCCGGGGCCCATCGGGCCGAAGGCGCTGGCCGCGACCGCCAGCACCACCAGGAGCACCACGGCCTTGGTGCTCGATTCGGAGCTGTGCCCCCGGCCGACGAGGGACTCGGCGGGGGAGACCTGATCGCCGTAGCGCGGCAGCAGCAGCCAGCACGCCAGATACAGCACCAGGCCGGCGCCGCCGAAGAACGTGGACACCACGAACGCCACGCGGATCAGCACCGGATCCACGTCGTACCGCACGCCGATGCCCGCGCACACCCCGGCGACATGGCCCTGCCGTGGCAGCCGGACCGGACGGGTGCGCCACATGTCCGAGAGCTGCTCGGGGAAGCTTCGCGTGTTCATGCTGCACATCCTTCTCGACCGCCGCCCCGCCGCACATCAGGGACCGACCCTGAATTCTGCCGCTGCGCGCGGCCGCCGGCTCAGGGTTCGTCCCCGATGCCCGGGGCGGGGTGCGCGTGCCAGTATCGAAGGTATGCAGCCGGTTCCCTACCCGCACCTGCCCACCCCCCGCCTCGAGCGCCGGGTCGGCGGCCGGGTCGTGGGCGGCGTGGCCGGTGGTCTCGCCGACCACCTCGGGGTCGACGTGCTCAAGGTGCGGGTGGCGTTCACGGTCCTGGCGGCGCTCGCCGGCCTCGGCATCGTCGCCTACGGGTTGCTGTGGGCGCTCACGCCGCAGGGCTCGGACACCGAACCGCCGTCGCCCACCGAGCGGCGCCGGGCGCTGGGCCTGGCGGTCATCGGACTGGGCCTGGCCGTAGGGCTTTCGTGGCTGCTCAACGGCGGTGTGGGCTCGGTGATCGCGCCTGTCGTCGTGGTGGCGGTGGGCGCCGCGCTGGTCTGGCGCGAGTTCGACGCCGAGGGACCGCGTTCGGTGCTGGGCCTGCCCGCCCGCCCGACGGTGCTGACCTGGGCGCGGGTGGTCGGCGGCGCCTCGCTCATCGTGCTCGGGCTCGGTGTCGTGATCCTCGCCCAGGTCGACGTGGCGGCCCTGCGCTCGTCGGTGCTGGCGGTGCTGGTGACGCTGGTCGGGGCCGGCCTGCTGTCGGTGCCGCTGTGGGTGCGGATGTGGCGCGCGCTCGAGGAGGAACGCGCCGCCCGCGTCCGCAACGAGGAACGCGAGGAGATCGCGTCGCACCTGCACGATTCGGTGCTGCAGACGCTCGCCCTGATCCAGAAGCAGGCCGACAACTCGCAGGAGGTGCTGCGCCTGGCGCGCAGCCAGGAACGCGAGCTGCGCCGCTGGCTGTTCGGCGGCGGCGAGACCCCGCACACCAGCCTGGCCGAGGCGCTGCGCACCATCGCCGGCGAGGTGGAGGACCAGTACGGGGTCTCGGTGGCGCCGGTGATCGTCGGCGACGTGGTGCCCGGCGACGACGAGGACCTGACCGCCGAGTCGTTCACCGCGCTGCTGGGCGCCACCCGGGAGGCACTGGTCAACGCGGCCAAGCACGCGCGGGTGGACAGCGTGGACCTGTTCGTCGAGGTCGAACCCGAACAGGTGAGCGTCTTCGTCCGGGACCGTGGCGTCGGCTTCGACGAATCCGCGGTGCCGGAGGACCGGCAGGGCCTGGCCCGTTCGATCCGGGGTCGCGTGGAGCGTCGCGGCGGCCGGGTCGGTGTGCGCTCGAACCCGGGCAAGGGCACGGAGATCCGCATCCATATGCCCCGTGCCGGTGCCGGACCGGAGCGGACGACGACCCTAGAGTGGGAGGGCACCGACGCCCATCCAGAGGAGCAGCCCACTTGACGTCACTCGACGCCTCCCGCCGTTTCCGTGTGTTCCTGGTCGACGACCATGCCGTGTTCCGGTCGGGGGTGCGCGCCGAACTCGGCCGGGAGAGCGACATGGAGGTCGTCGGCGAGGCCGGCACCGTCGCGGAAGCGGTCGCGGGAATCGATGCCACCCGCCCCGACGTGGTCCTGCTCGACGTCCACATGCCCGACGGGGGCGGGGTGGCGGTGCTCGGGCGGATCACCGAGGGCCCGGTGTGCCTGGCGCTGAGCGTTTCCGACGCCGCCGAGGACGTCATCGCGGTGATCCGGGCCGGCGCCCGCGGCTACGTCACCAAGACCATCTCGGGGGCCGAGCTGGCCGACGCGGTGCGCCGCGTCGCCGGCGGGGACGCGGTGTTCAGCCCGCGCCTGGCCGGGTTCGTCCTGGACTCGTTCACCGGCCGCTCGAGCGTCCCCGAGCCGCCGCTCGACCCCGAACTCGATTCGCTCACCCCCCGGGAGCTCGAGGTGCTGCGCCTGCTGGCGCGCGGCTACACCTACCGCGAGATCGCCGAGGAACTGGTGATCTCGGTCAAGACCGTCGAGACGCACGCGTCGAACGTGCTGCGCAAGACCCAGCAGTCCAACCGCAATGCGCTCACCCGGTGGGCGCACCGGCGGCGGATCGACTGACCGGAGTTCCGTGCGTGGGCAGCCGCTCGGTCGATCCGGCCGCGAGCGCCGCCGCGATCATCGCCCCGGCGACGGCGGTCATGGTCGGGTCGCGGTCACGGGTGTTCTTCTCGGCGGACGGGCATGGCCAGGGTGGTCAGGTCGCCGGCGGCAGCGGAACGGATCACGACGGGCCGGTCGTAGGAGGCGATGTCCAGCAGCACCTCCGGGCCGACGGCAGTGTCGAGGGCGGCTCCCAGCCCGTCCCGGTCGAAGGAGAGATCCAGGTCGGCGCCGGTGATGTCGGCGGGCAGCACGCGGTCGTGCCCCCGGTGGCCGACGGTGAGTGCCGCCGCCCGCACGCACAGGTCGATCGTGCCGGCCGCGGCGTCGCGCACGGCCCCGGCCAGGGCGTCGCGGTGCACGATCACCCGCGTGACCGGTGGGTCGAGGGCGGCGAGCATGCTGCCGTAGTCGGGGAAGGTGCCCCCGACGGCCGGGCAGCGGTGCCGCTCGCCGTCCGCGCCGGTGAGGGTGAGCGCGCCCGAGTCGTCGTCGAGGGCCAGGCCGACGTTCTCGTGTTCCCGCAGCCAGGCGGCGGTCCCGCGGAGCGCGGAGCCGTCGGCGACGGTGCGGAACGGGTTCCCGGTGCGGGCCGCGGCCGTCACGGAGCCGGTGGTCAGCCGGTAACGGTTCGTCGCCGTCAGGACCACCGCCCCGGCGTCGACCTCAACGAGAATGCCTGTCAGGCAAGGGATTTCCGAATCCGTGGCGACGGACGGAAAGACGCGTTCGACGGTGTCGGCGAGGAGCCTGCCCGGTACGACGACCGTCGGCGGCGCCACGAGGCGGGCCTTGACGGCGGAGGCCAGCCGGGTCGCGCGCTCGGCCCGGCGATGCAGCTCGGCGACGTATTCGTCGAGCAGCGCGGCACCGGACTCGGCATCGCCGTCGAGGATCCGGCCGACGTCGTCGAGCGGGACGTCGAGTTCGCGGAGCTGACGGATCGTCACCGCTCGCTCGCGCTGGTCGACCGTGTAGTACCGGTAGCCGGTGACGGGATCGACCACGGCGGGCACGAGCAGCCGGCAGTCGCCGTAGAACCGCAGCGCTCCCGGGGTGAGCCCGCTGAGCCGGGCCATGGTGCCGATCGTGATCAGGTCTGGGGAGGTGGTCACGGCCCCATCATCGAGTTTCGGCCGACCCGAAGGTCAAGCTCAGCTCACGACGACCGCGATGATCAGGGCCACGATCAGCGCGAGAACGAGCACGGCCACCATGATCGCCATCGCCATCGGTGCGAACGCCACGATCTTCTCCTGCGTGGTGCGCGGCGGGGGACCGGTGGGCCGCAGCCGGTGCAGCAGCTCCGCAGGGCGGGGCACGCCCCGCGGTGACATCGAGCGGGGCACGCCCCGCGGTGACATCGAGCGGGGCGCGCTGTGGGGAGCTGCGGGCAACCCGGTGAGGGTGCCCCCGGTGCCCGCGGTGCGCCGGGAACCGACGAGGGTCGTGGCGCGCCGCGCCCACACGGGGACGGTGCCGTCGGCGGACAGGATCGGCCGGCCGCGGAGCAGTGCCGGATCGGCGTCGGGCCCGAAGGCGACCGCGGCGAGACGGTCCCGGGCCTGCTCCATCGTCGGGCGGCGGGCGGGGTCCGGTTCCAGCATCGCGAGGAGGACGTCGGTCAGCGGGCCCGTCCGGGTCGGCGGGATGATCTCGGCGCGGGCGACGCGGTGCAGCAGGGCGATCGAGTCGGGGTCGATGCCGAACGGTGGCTGGCCCTCGATTGCGGTGTAGAGGGTCGCGCCGAGGGAGAAGACGTCGCTGGCCTCGGTGGGATCGCTGCCGCGGGCGACCTCGGGTGCGAAGAAGGCGGGGGTACCGGTGATCACACCGGAACGGTCGTGGTCGCCCTTGGCGCGGGCGATGCCGAAGTCGCTGATCTTCACGGTGCCCAGCTCGCGGCCGCGCTCGGCGACGAGGATGTTGCCCGGCTTGATGTCGCGGTGCACGATCCCGGCGGCGTGGGCGGCGGCGAGCGCGTCGGCGATGTGTGTGCCGATCTGCGCCACCTCGAGCGGCGGCAGGGTGTCGGCGATGTTCATCACCTGGGCGAGGCTGCGGGAGGGCAGATGCTCCATGACGAGCCACGGCTCGCCGGAGTGGAGGGCGACGTCGTACATGGAGATGGCGTGCTCGTGGGTGAGGCGGGCGGCGATCCGGCCCTCGCGCAGCGTACGGCGGCGGATCTCCTCGGCGGCCTCCGTGGGCAGGCCCACGGTCGAGGTGACCTGCTTGACGGCCACGTCCCGGTCGAGCAGGGTGTCGTGCGCGAGCCAGACCGCGCCCATACCACCGCCGCCGAGCTTGGAAACGAGTCGATAACGTCCGGCCACCAGCTGATCCGGGCCGACGACGCTTGCCGCTCGCTCCTGTTCCGCCACCTTGACGAGGGTAGTGGATGCCGCGGTGGGCCATCGCTTGACGGGCGCCCCGCCGTCGGGTCTACTGAACCTGTTCGAATACGTGTTCGAACAATCGCGTCTTCCCCGCGGTTTGTCGGTGGGCCGTGCTATACGCGGCCGGCGCAGGGCGAGGGGAGTTCGTGTGGGTGAGGTGGCCGAGTTTCCGGTCGAGGGCGGGTCGCAGGATCCGGCGGGGCTCCCCCGGCAGGAACGGCTCGAGGCGTTGCGGCGGCAGATCGCCGCGATTCCTGTGAGGGGGGAGAGTGCTCGTCCCCGCCCCGCCGAGCCCGCGACGTCCCCGGTGCCGGTCGACCGGCTGCTTCCGGTACCCGAGCCGCTCGCACGGCTGCTCCCGGACGGTGGCCTGGTCCGCGGATCCGTCGTAAGTTTCTCCGGGGCAATGTCTTTGCTGATCGGTGTGCTGGCCTCGGCCACCGCCGCCGGTGGGCACGCCGCCGTCGTCGGGCATCGCCGCCTCGGCCTGCTCGCCGCCGCCGAGATGGGGGCCGAACTGAGCCGGATCGCGCTGATCCCCGAGCCCGGACCGGATCCGGTGGAGGTGGCCGCCGTCCTGCTCGACGGCATGGACCTCGTCGTCCTCGGCCTCGGGGGCGCCGTGGTGCCGCCGGCGCGGACCCGGGCGGTGGTTGCGCGGGCCCGCAGCAAGGGCGCGGCCCTGATGGTCACCGACGGCCGGTGGGACGGAGCGCACGTGCGGCTCGAGGCCGCGGTGCACGGCTACCGGGGACTGTCGGCCTCGGCTCGGGGCAGGCTGTGCGGCACCGGGCTTTCCGTGCGCGCGCAGGGCCGTGCCTTCCAGCCCCGTGTGGCGCGAATAGACTTGTGTGCCGGTCGAACCGGAGTGGAGTGGCGCCCCGGAGAACCGGCGCGGGTGGGGAGTGTGCCCCGCCCGGCCGAGGTGGCGCGGTGAGCGAATCCGGCTGCCCGGCCCGGGTGGTGGCCCTGTGGTGTCCGGACTGGCCGGCGATCGCCGCCGCCGCGGCTGCCGACCTGCCGCCCACGGCGCCGGTGGCGGTGATCTCGGCCAACCGCGTGGCGGCCTGTTCCGCACCGGCCCGGGCCGCCGGCGTGCGACGGGGCCTGCGGCGACGGGAGGCTCAGGCTCGGTGTCCGGATTTGTATGTCGCCCAGGATGATCCGGGCCGCGATGCGCGGTTGTTCGAGCCGGTGGTGGCGGCGATCGACGCGGCGGCGCCCGGCGTGGAGGTGCTGCGCCCCGGTCTGGTGGTGCTCGCTGCACGCGGCGTCGTGCGCTGGTTCGGTTCCGAGGAGGCGGCGGCCGAGCGGTTGGTCGACGAGGTGGCCGCCACCGGCGTCGAATGCCAGGTCGGCATCGCCGACGAGCTGTTCACCGCGGTGCTCGCCGCCCGCCACGCCCGCCTCGTCCCGCCCGGAGAGGACGAGGAATTCCTTGCACCCCTGAATATTTCGGAGATCTGCGTGGAGCCGTCCCTGACCGCGCCGGACCGCGTCGACCTGGTGGACCTGCTGAAACGGCTCGGTCTGCGCACGATCGGGGCGTTCGCCGCGCTGTCGCCGACCGACGTCGCCTCCCGCTTCGGTGCGGACGCCGTCGCCGCGCACCGCAGCGCACGGGCACGGCCGCAGCGCCCGCCGTCCGGTCGTGCCCTGCCGCCCGATCTGGTGGTGGAGCGCCCCTGCGATCCGCCGCTCGAACGGGTCGACTCGGCCGCTTTCGCCGGCCGGGCGCTCGCCGCGCTGCTGCACACCCGGCTGGCCGCGGCGGGGGTGGCCTGCACCCGGCTGCTGGTGGCCGCCCGCACCGGCAACGGTGAGGAGCTGGCCCGGACGTGGCGCTGCGCCGAACCGCTGACCCCGGACGGCACCGCCGACCGGGTGCGCTGGCAGCTCGACGGCTGGCTCACCGGGCACAGCGCGACCCGCCCCACCGCCGGGATCGTGCTGCTGCGGCTCGAACCGGTGGAGGTGGTGGCGGCGGGGGCGCTGCAGCTGGGCCTGTGGGGCGGGGCCGGCGACGAGGACGAACGGGCCCGGCGCGCCCTGGTGCGGGTGCAGGGACTGCTCGGTGGCGAAGCCGTGCTGGTGGGGGTGCTCAGCGGCGGACGTGGCCCGCTGGAACGGGTGACCCTCGTGCCGCTGGGGGAGGAGCGGGTGCCGGCGACGGATCCGTCGGCGCCGTGGCCGGGTCGGCTGCCCCCGCCCGCCCCGGCGGTGGTGCTCACCACCCTGCCCCCGATCGCGCTCGAGGACGCGTCGGGCACCCCGGTGACGGTGACCGAGCGCGGTCTGCTCAGCGGCGATCCCACCCGGCTGAGCTGGGGCAGCCGCAGCTGGCGGGTGCACGCCTGGGCCGGGCCGTGGCCGGTGGACGAGTACTGGTGGGACCCGGCCGCGGCGCGGGCGGCGGCGCGGCTGCAGGTGCGGCTCGAGGAGTCCCGGGCCCTGCTGGTGATCCACGTCGACGACCGCTGGCATGTGGAGGGCGTCTACGAGTGAGTACCCTCGGTTGACGTGGAGACCAGTGTGCTGACGGCCGCGCCGAACGGTGTGGCGATCGCCTACCGGGATTCGGCTCCCAGGACGGGCCACCACCCGGTGCCGGTGATGCTGGTGCACGGGATGGGCGGCGACGGACGCACGTGGGACCGGTTCGCCCGGTCCCTGCTCGCGGCCGGTCGGCGGGTCGTCGCGGTGGACCTGCGCGGCCACGGGCGCAGCGCCCGCGCCGCGTCCTACCGCTTCGACGAGTTCGGCGCCGACGTGCTCGGGCTCTGCGAACACCTGGGCCTCGAGACGGTCGACCTCGTCGGGCATTCCCTCGGCGGGCACACCGGATCCCTCGTCGCGCAGCAGCGCCCGGGCCTGGTGCGGCGCCTGGTGCTCGAGGAGGCGCCGCTGCCGCTGCGCCCGGGCGATCCGCCGCAGGTGCTCGGCGGGCGCCTGCCGTCGCCGGCCGAGCTGTGGCACGCCTCGACGAGCCTGCTGCGCAATCCGCGCGCGACGTTCGCCTTCGACCGCTCCATGACCAGCTCGGCGCTCACCCAGTTCCGCGCGCCGAATCCGCGGTGGTGGGAACATCTTCCGCGGATCACCGCACCGACGATGATCCTGCGGGGCGGGCCGGGCAGCATGGTCGATCCGACCCGGCTCGAGGCCGCTGTGGACGTCCTCGGCGACGTCGCGGTCCACGACTTCACCTGCGGCCACAGCATCCACCGCGATCGGCACCGCGAGTTCGAGGCCGCCGTGCTGCCCTTCCTCACCTGAGCACTCGTTCCGCCACGACAGAGCTTCCGGACAGCGACAACCGTCGAGACGGTTGTCGCCGTCCGGAACCTGTTGCCGGTGTACCGACGCTATTCCAGCCAGATGCGGCGATCGAAGCCGCCGCGCTCGGCGCGCTTGGCGGTGGCCGCGGCAGCCACCTCCTCGGCGGCGATCCCGAACGCGGCGAGCAGGGACGTGAACACCTCGTGCACGTCGGCGAGTTCGCCGAGCCGCTCGTCGCCGTTGTGCGCTTCCCGCAGCTCGTGTGCTTCCTCGACCAGCTTGTCGAGCAGGGCGCTGCGGTACTCGTCCCGATCGAGTACACGGGTGCGCGCCACCCGGCCGTCGGCCTCGATGATGTCGGGAATCCGGTCGCGGACCAGCTTGCCCATCATGATTCCTCCCGCTGCGCTACCGTGGCGGGGTGGACGGTACCGGACCACCCACGGACGCCCTCGCGCTCGGTCAGCGCGTCGTCGCCGTCCTCGAGACCGGTGCCCGGACCGCCACTTACAAGCTTGCGACCCTTTCGGCACTTGTCGGCTTCTGCGTCGAACATCTGCCGGCGGACCCGGCCGCGGCACTCGACGTGCCGATCGACGCCCTGGCCGAGCGGGTGATCGACCTGTACTGGCCCCAGGTCCGTCCGTTCGACGGGCACCGGTTGCGCCAGTCCTCGCAGCCGAAGGCTCGGATCCTGACGGCGGTGGAGGTGCTGCGCGGTGCGGCGAACGCCGGCGGGGTGGTCGGCCTGTCCATCGCGAGGCTGCGGATGCCCGACTTGTACCGCGAGGCTGTCGCGGAGGTCGCGCTCACACTGGCGCAGCAACCGCTGTACCGGCTGCAGCGGCTACCGGGCGGACGTGGCGAACCGTTCCTCTACGACGACTCCTGGTTGCACTCCGGAATCACCCGAGCGGCGATTGCCCGGCACGGTGGCGTAATCCGCCTGTTTCCGGGGGTCGCGGCGGCGCTGGCCCGCCTGTCCGGTCTGCTCACCCCGACACTGGAGATCCTGTGGGTTCAGGACGTGTGCCGCTACAACGCCTTTCTCGACGAGGACGTTCCCGACATCGCGGGGCACCTGTTCGGCCGCGACCGCGTCTCGCTCGCGAAGCCGCGCGTGGCGCTGCGCGAGGCCTTCGGAACGCAGTGTTTCTATTGTGCGACAAGCCTTTCCGATGGAAATCCGGTTGACCACGTGCTACCGTGGTCCCGGGTGCCTCTCGACGGGCTGGCCAATCTCGTACTCGCCTGCGGAGGTTGCAACACCGACAAGCGGGATTCGCTGCCCGCGTTGGCGCACACCGAGCGGGCGTTGAGCCGAGATCGCACCGTCCTCGAGCAGCTCGCCGCCGACATCGGTTGGCCGACTCAGTACGACCGCACTCTTGCCGCCGCGCGCGGCCTGTACCGCAGCTCACCCCCGGGCACGCCGACGTGGCAGGGCCGTTCGCGGACCGGAACGTGGGACACGGTATTTCCGCCCGGCTGGGTGGTCTCGACGGTGCCGGAAACCGGGTTCACATGAACACGACCGGTCGTCTACGATTCGACGCCATGCGGTTGGCAGAGGCACTCGCCGAGCGAGGCGAGCTGAAACGGCGGATCGAGCAGCTCGGCACCCGGATCGTGGCCAACGCCCGGTACCAGGAGGGTGAGGAGCCCGCCGAGAATGCCGGCGAGCTCCTCGACCAACTCACCGACGCCATCGATCGGCATGCGCTGCTGATCGCTCGGATCAACAAGACGAACACCGCCACCCGCGTCGGCGACCGCACGCTCACCGACGCGCTGGCCGAACGGGACGCCTTGCAGGCCCGGCACCGTGCGCTGACCGCGGCCGCGGACGCGGCCTCGGGCAGCAGGGACCGATACGGGCGACAACTCCGGTCCGAACTGGCATACGTCTCGGCGCTGTCGGTCCGGGACCTGCGGCGCACCACCGACGACCTGGCCCGCCGGATCCGGCAGGTGGACATGGAGATCCAGCGCGTGAACTGGGAGGTTGATCTGATCGACGAGTGATCGTGGGCAGCGGGTACCCGAATCGGAAGCGAGCACACGCCGTGGGTCGCGGTGAATCGACCTTTTTGTATCCTCAGGCGCGCGGAGGGCAGCGCCGCGGGTTCGACTCCCGCACACAGGGCAGCCCTGCACGACGCACGAGGGCACGGTGCACGCCGGCACAGTTCATCACCACGTGCTGATCCGGATCGGGGAGGGCGGGAACGGGGCACCCACGAGCCGTCGGCCCGACAGGGCGCTCGCGCTGCGGCGCAGCCGCTAGGATCGCCGCATGACATGGACCGCGTCCGACCGTCGACTGTTGGCCGCCGCCGCGGTATTCGTGGTGTCGCAGGCGAACATCGCCCGCGTGCTCGGCCCCGCCGCGCCGGCGGTGGGACGGATCCAGGCCGCCTTCTCCGCGGCGACATACCGCAACGTTCTCGACGGACTCGACGCGGACACCGTCCCGCGGTATCGCCGGCACTATTACTGGGATCTGGTGCATCCCTTGATCTTTGCCATCGCACTGCAGGCCGGTGCGCGATCGCTCGCCGAGCACCGGCCCGTGCCCGCGCACACCCGCCGGGTCCTCGCCGTCGCTCCGGCGGTGGCCGCGGCGGCGGACTACGTCGAGAACGCCGCGGGCCTGTATCTGCTCGACCACCGTGACCGCATCACCGACACCACCGTTCGGGTGGCGACGACGGTCAGCACCGTCAAGTGGGTGCTCGCGCTCGGCTCTCTCGCCTACCTGTCCCAGGGCTTCCTGGGCCTGGGGACGCGGGCGGGCCTGCGCCGGCTGGGGAGATGATCATGGCCGACGAGCTGCCCGTCGAGTACTTCCCGGACCGGGAGTCCTTCGCCGCCTGGCTGCGTGAGCACCACACGGACTCGCCCGGCATCTGGGTCAAGCTCGCCAAGAAGGGATCGGCGCATCCGTCGGTGACCTACGCCGAGGTGGTCGAGGAACTGCTGTGCCACGGCTGGATCGACAGTCAGGCACGCAGGCTCGACGACGACTTCCGGCTGCAGCGCATCACTCCGCGCCGGGCCCGCAGCCCCTGGTCGCAGCGTAACCGGGCGCTCGCCGAACGGTTCGAGGCAGAGGGCCGGCTCGCGCCGGCCGGGGCCGCCGAGGTCGCCCGCGCCCGCGCCGACGGCCGCTGGGAGCGCGCCTACGCCGGCCAGGCGACCGCGCAGGTGCCGCAGGACTTCCTCGACGCCCTCGCGGGCAATCCCGCGGCGCAGGCCTTCTACGACACGCTCGACGGCCGCAACCGGTACGCGATCGTGTACCGGCTGCAGGCCGCGAAGCGCCCGGAGACCCGGGCACGCCGCATCGAGGCCTTCGTGCAGCAGCTCGCGGAGGGCCGTCGCTTCCACGACTAGCCCGAACGGACACAATGGGCGGGTGAGCCTTGCCTTTCCTCCTGCCTGCTCGGCGGCCTCCGCGCTGGACGAGCCCCTGCCCGGCACCGCGGCGACCGCCCCCGGCTGGGTGTGCCTCGAGATGCCGTCCGGCTGGGGGCGCGACGTCCTCGACGGCACCGCTCTCGGCCCCGGCCTCGCCGGCGAGATCTCGGCCGCGGCCGACGCCGCCGGAGTGCGGTTCCTGTTCGTCCGGCGGCCCGGTCGTGACACCGCCCGCCGCGGCGACGGCCGCACCGTGCTCCTGGCCCGCTCCGATCCGGGCGGCAGCTGGTGCGAGCGGCTGGAGGTCGGGGAGCCGAAGGAACTGCTCGACCTGATCCCGCGCATCGTCGCCGGCCCGGCGCCCGGCCTCGGCCGTGCGCAGGACCGGCCCGTCGCGCTGGTGTGCGCCCACGGCAAACGGGACCGGTGCTGTGCCGTGCTGGGGCGCCCCGTGGCGGCGGCGCTGGCTGCGGAGTTCGGCGACGACGTGTGGGAGTGTTCGCACACCGGCGGGCACCGCTTCGCCCCGTCGCTGATCCTGCTGCCCACGGGCTACACCTACGGCCGGCTCGACGTCGCGCAGAGCCGGGACGCCGTGGCGGCCGCCGCTCGCGGCGAGGTGTATCTGCCGGGGTTGCGGGGGCGCAGCAGCTGGTCCGCGGCCGGGCAGGTCGCCGAGATCGCGGTGCGGGGGCAGGTGCCCGCGGATGCGGACGCGCTCGTCGTCGACGAGGGCGACGCCGGAACGGTGGTGCGGCACCGCGACGGTCGCCGCTGGCGCGTGCAGGTCGAGACCCGGCAGTTGCCGCCGCGTCCGGTCAGCTGCGGCGCCGATCCGAAGCCGGTGCGACCGCTGATGGCGACGGAGACAACTGCGCTCTAGTGCGGTGTGTCCTTCGGGCGGCCGGGACCGCCCGAAGGACACACCGGCGGCGCAGCCGCCTCACCAGTGCACGCCGGGCAGTAGCCGGCCGATCCGGCGCAGCACCGCAGGGTTCGGCAGCACCGGACGGGGCAGCGCCCGCGGCTGCGGGGGTGCGTCGGCGGAGGCGCACTGCTCGCCGCGCGCGGCGGGCGCGTCGGGGTAGGCGTGGTAGTAGAGCGAGAACATCCGGTCCCGCAGGCCCGGCGCGAAGATGCCGCCGAGCTCGCCGAGGGTGCCGATCGGCACATCGATGCGTTTGGGCCGTTCGACGAGGGCCCGGACCACCATCCGCGCGGCGTCCTCCGGGCTGATCGCCGGACCCGGGTTGTACGCCCCGCTGGGTTCGATCATGGGGGTGCGCACGAGCGGCATGTGAATGGTGGTGAAAGTGATTCCGTCGTCCCGGGTTTCGGAGGCGGCGACGTCGGCGAACCCCTCGAGCGCGGACTTCGAGGCGATGTACGCGGCGTATCGCGGGGTGCGGGCCTGCACCCCGGCGGTGCTGATGTTCACGATGTGCCCGAACCGCCGTGCGCGCATGTGCGGCACCAGGGCCAGGGTCAACCGCACCGCACCGAAGTAGTTGACCGCCATGGTGCGTTCGAAGTCGTGCAGCCGGTCCGTCGAGTGGTACAGCCCGCGCCGGATGGAGCGTCCCGCGTTGTTGACGAGCATGTCGACGTGGTCGTGCTCGGCGAGGACCGCCTGCACGGTGCGTTCCACCGCCGCCGGGTCGGTGAGGTCACACGGATACGTGTACGCGCTGCCGCCGCCCGCGCGGATCGCGGCGACGACCGCGTCGAGTGCCTCGGCGCGACGGGCGAGGGCGAAGACCACGGCACCCTCGCGGGCCGCGGCGATCGCGCTCGCCCGTCCGATCCCCGAGGAGGCACCGGTGATCAGCACGTGCCGTCCCACGAGCGGTCCACGCGGATCGTCGCGGCGGGCACGGCCGGGGTCGAGGTGCTCGCGCCAGTAGCGCCACAGCACGGGGGCGTAGCCGGCGAACTCGGGCAGCGTGATGCCGCTGCCGCGCAGGGCTTCCCGGGTGCTGCGGTCGGCGAACCGGCTCGGGAAGGTCAGCTGGCCGAACACGACCGGTGGGATGCCCGTCCGTCGCAGTGCGAGGCGTCGGGCGGTCTTCAGGCCGGGAAGCGCGGTGATCGACAACAGCGGACGTGCCAGCGCGCCGGGCACGCCGGCGACGGGAACGGGGGCCCCGGCCGCGGCGGCCAGCGCCGCGAACACCTCGCGGACCGGTTGCGGGCGGGAGACGAGGTGGAAGGTGCGCCCGTCCAGTCCGGGACGATGCATCAGTTCGACGATCGCGGCCGCGACGTAGTCGACCGGCACCAGGTTGGTGTCGCCGAGGTCGGGCAGGACCAGCGGCAGCCGCGACGGCAGCGCCGCCAGCGCGGCCAGGGCGGGAAAGAAGTAGTAGGGGCCGTCGATCTTGTCGATCTCGCCGGTGGTGGAGCTGCCCACGATCGCGGACGGCCGGTAGATGCGCCGGCGCACCCGGCTCGCCCGGACCGCCTTCTCGGCCTCGAACTTGGTGCGGTGGTAGGGCGACGGGAAGTGCTGGCCCAGGTCGAGGTCGTCCTCGGCGAACGTGCCGCGGTGATCACCGGCGACGGCCACGGACGAGACGTGGTGCAGGGTCGCGCCCAGCTTCTCCGCGAGGGCGATCACCGCGCGGGTGCCCGCCACGTTCGTGGTGGCCTGCTCCTCTCCGGCGGTGAGGTCGTAGATGGCGCCGAGGTGCAGGACGTGCTCGGCCGGCGGAATCGTCGCGGCCTCGAGTCCGAGTCCCGGCTCGGTGAGATCGCCGAGCAGCGGGTGCAGCCGGGTCCCACCCTCCAGGCGCGCGGAGAGGGCCTCGAACTTCGGCAGCGACGCCGGCCGGACCAGCACATGGACGTCGGCGTCCGGGTGGGTCGCGAGCAGTCGCCCGAGCACGTGCGTGCCGAGGAAGCCGGTGCCGCCCGTGACGAGGTACGTGGCCATGGCCCGAACCTACTGCAAGGTAAGAACGGATTCTAGTGTCCGATGCCGACCTTCGCGTGCACCCGCTTCATCCACGCCGGCGCCCACCAGTTCGCCTCGCCCATCAGCTTGACCAGCGACGGCACCAGCAGCATCCGCACCACCGTCGCGTCGATGATCAGCGCGAGGATCATCCCCACACCCAGGAACCGCATGATCGACAGGCCCGAGATCGTGAAGGCGCCGGTCACCACGATCAGCAGCAGCGCCGCCGAGGTCACCACCCGGCCGGTGCGTTCGGTGCCGAACCGCACCGCCTCCTCCGTGCTCGCCCCGGCGGCCCGTGCCTCCACCATGCGCGACATGAGGAACACCTCGTAGTCGGTGGACAGGCCGAACACCACCGCCAGGATCAGCACCACGAAGCTCGGCTCCAGCGGGCTGGGGGTCACGCCGAGCAACTCCGCTCCGTTCCCGAGCTGGAACACCCAGGTGAGCACGCCGAACGTGGCCGCCAGGCTCAGGCCCGCCATCGCCACCGCCTTGAGCGGCAGCACCACGGACCCGAATGCCAGGAACAGCAGCACGAGGGTCGAGAGCACCATGATCGCGATCATTGCCGGCATCGACCGCGCTATCGCGGCGTTGCTGTCGTCGACCATCGCCCGGCCGCCACCGACGAGCAGGTCGGTGCCCGGCGGGGGCGGCAGATCCCGCAGTTCCCGGACGATCTCGCCGGCCCGCGGCGTCTCCTCCACGCCCTGTGCGTACAGCGCCTGCAGCACCACGACGTCGTTCCGCGAGGCGACGGTGACGGTCTGCGCGACGCCGTCCACGTCCGCCGCCGCGCGGGACACCGACGTGACCACGGCCGGGGCGGGCCCGGAGCCCTCGTCACCCCTCAGCACGAGCGTGACGCCGTTGCCGGTGGAGGGGAATTCGTCGAGCAGCGTCTGGGTGGCGGCACGCGCCGGGTCGCCCGCCGGCAAGGCCGTGTACTCGATCTCCCCGAAGGAGGCGCGCAACAGCGGCGTGGCGAGCAGCAGCAGGCCGGCGGTGATGGTCACCGCGACCAGCGCCGGCCGGCGCATCACCTTCGTCACCACCGCCCCCCAGAAGCGCCGGGCCCGGGCCTCGCCCCGCCGCGCGGCGCCCTCCCGCCACGTCAGTGCGTTGATGCGGTGCCCGAGTATCGCCAGCAGCGCGGGGATCGCGGTGAGTGAGAGCACCGCCGCGCTGAGCACCGCGGCGATCGCGCCGAGGCCCAGCGAGCGCAGCAGCGCCTGCGGGAAGACGAGCATTCCGGCGAACGCGCACATCAGCAGCAGCCCCGAGAACAGCACCGTGCGGCCCGCGGTGAGCACGGTGCGACGGGTCGCGGTCGCCGGGTCGGCACCCGAGTCGAGTTCCTCCCGGAAGCGGCTGACGATGAACAGCCCGTAGTCGATCGCCAGGCCCAGCCCGATGAGGGACGTGACGTTCAGCGCGAAGGAGCTCACGTCGGTGTACATCGTGAGCAGGCGCAGCGTGGCGAGGGCACTGAGGACGGCGAGGACCCCGACGAACACCGGGACCGCCGCCGCGACGAGACCGCCGAAGATGAACACCAGCAGCACCAGCGTCACCGGCAGCGCAATCGCCTCCGCGAACAACAGGTCGCGCTCGAGCCGGGTGGTGAATGCGACGCCGACGACCGAGTTCCCCGCGAACTGCGCGTCGACGCCGGGGACCTCGAGCTTCGGCAGCAGGCCCTGGAACGTGGTGACGGTGATCTCCGAGCCGGGCTCGAGGGTGACGGCCGCCGCCGCGCTGCCGCCGTCCTTCGCCAGCAGCAGCTGCTTCGCCGGCGGCGCGGCCGACCAGTAGGAGTCGACCGCATGGGTGGGAACCTCGGCGGCGAACCGGTCGAGCACCGCGGTCACCTCGGGTCCGATGTCGGCGACGGTGCGCCCGGGCGGCGGGGTGTAGATCGCGATGATGTCGGCGGTCTGCGGACCGAAGTTGTCGTCCACGATGCGCTGCACCTCGGCCGATTCGCTGCCGGGGTCGTAGAACCCGCCCTGCGAGAGCCGGCCGAACACCCCGGTGCCCCAGACCCCGGCGAGCACGACGACGAGGACGGCCAAGCCGAGCACCCACCAGCGCCGGTCGACGACGAATGTGGACCAACGGTTCATGTGGTGTGCTCCGTTCGCGGTGACGACCCGATGCTCCGCGACTGTAGTGGCGTCCGGTCCTCAGCCGACGTCCCGGCGCCGGAACCCCGCGAACCCCGCCGCGACGAACAGCGCGGCCACGGCGGTGAGCACGGCGAACCCGAGCCACTGCGGCGGCGCCGCCGTCACCACCGGCACGTGCCGGAACGGACTGATCCCCAGGATCCAGTTCCACAACCGGAACAGCGGCCCCAGGATCGTCAGCGCGAATGCGGCGACCACACCGAGCCAGCCGAGCATCCGCGCCTGGGGCCGGGCGCCGATCACCGCGACCGCCAGCCCGACCAGCACCCACACCGCCGGAATCGTCACGAGCGCCTGCCGGATCAGATCCCCGGCCGGAATCTGTCCACCCCGCGCCGACGAGACGTACGCGAACAGCGTCGCGCCCACGAGCAGCGCCGCCGCGGGGGCGAGCAGCGCGATCCCGGCGTGCGACGCGAAGTACCGGGTCCGGGTCAGCGCCCCGGCCAGCACCGGTTCGACCCGCAGCGCCAGTTCCTCGGCGCGCAGCCGCATCATCACCTGGACCCCGAACACCGCGGCGACGATGCCCATCAGCTGCAGCATCGTCACCACGAAACCGAACACGAGCGAGCCGCGGCCGCTCCCGAGCAACGATCCGAGCGCCGGATTGTCGGCGAAGACATCGGCGAACGTGGTGGACATGAATCCGAACACCACCCCGAGCGCCACGAACACCGTCGCCCACGCAGCGAGCGCACCGCGGTGCAGCCGCAGCGCCAGGCCCCACACGCTCGTCCCCGCGCCGCCCTCCGCAGGCCCGGGTGACGGCGCGATCACGCCGACTCCGAAGTCCCGTCGCGCCTGTACGACGAACGCGACCAGCAGCAGCACCGCCGTCAGCGTCAGGCAGGCCGCCAGCGGCCACCAGTCGTTTCCCGACGCGGGACGGACCTGCTGCACCCAGCCGAGCGGGGTCGTCCAGATCGCCCATCCGTCCGGAGTGGTCACGTCGACGTAGGCGCGGATCAGCAGGCAGGCTCCGAGGATCCCGATCGCGAGGGTATTGGCAGTGGGGGCGTAGGAGCCGAGCTGGGCGGTGACCGCCGCGAGGGCGCCGAACACCAGCCCGGACGCGGTGAACGTCGCGGCCAGCGTGATCGAGTTGGCGACACCGCCGCCGACGAGGATCGTCGCGCCCGCGCAGACGACACCGAGCGCGACGGAGGCCAGCGCCGCCCAGGCGACGGCCGTCGCCAGCCGGGCCTGGCGGCCGACGACGCCGGAGGCGATGAGCTCGGCCTGGCCCGAATCCTCGTGCGCGCGGCTGTTGCGGGTGACGGCCAGGATCGCCATCAGGGCCGCGAAGAACGCGCCGAGCGCCCCGGCCCGCCACGCGTTGAACCCGTCCGCGTACGTCAGGTCGCGAGCCGGACCGAACACGACCCGCAGAGCCGGGTTCGCGCCGAGCGTGGCATCGAGGGTGCGCCGGCTCGACGCGTCCGGGAACACCCAGCCGTAGGCGAGGACCGACGACACCGACAGCGCCGTGATGAGAACGATCCACGGCGCGACGTTGCCGCGGTCCTGCTCGGCGGTGGCCCGCAGCAGCGGCCGCATCCCCGTCAACGATGCCGTCACGTCGGGGCCTGCCCGTCCCGGCCGTGCCGGTGATAGTGCCGCAGGAACAGCTCCTCGAGCGACGGCGGCGAGACGGTGACGCTGCGGATGTCGTAGCGGCCCAGCGCGGCGAGCACCGGGCCGGCGCGGCCGTGCTCGACCGCGCAGTGCACGCGCGGGCCGTCGATCCGCACGTCGTGGATCCCGGGCAGCGCCGTCAGCGCCGTCGGGTCGGCCACGGGCGCGGCGAGGACCGCGTCGATCGTGGACCGCAGGTCCGCGCGCATGTCCTCGAGGGTGCCGGTCTCGACGACCCGGCCGTCGCGGATGATGCTCATCCGGTCGGCGAGCGCCTCGACCTCGCTGAGAATGTGACTCGACAGCAGCACCGTCCGCCCGCGCTGCTTCTCCCGGGCGATCTCGTCGTGGAACACCGCGGACATGAGCGGATCGAGCCCCGCGGTCGGCTCGTCGAGCAGCAACAACTCCACGTCCGAGGCCAGCGCCGCGACGAGCGCGACCTTCTGCCGGTTGCCCTTCGAATAGGTGCGGCCGCGCTTGGTCGGATCGAGTTCGAACCGGTCGAGCAGGTCCGCGCGGCGGCGCCGGTCGAGCCCGCCGCGTAACCGGCCGAGCAGGTCGACGGCCTCGCCGCCGGTCATGCCGGGCCACAGGCTCACGTCGCCGGGCACGTAGGCGAGCCGCCGGTGCAGGCTCACCACGTCGCGCCAGGGGTCGCCGCCGAGCAGTTCGACGTGCCCGGCGTCCGGGCGGAGCAGTCCCAGCAGGACCCGCAGCGTGGTGGACTTGCCGGCGCCGTTGGGGCCGAGGAAGCCGTGCACCTCGCCGGTGGCGACCTCGAGATCGAGGTCGTCGAGCGCGGTGAATCGTCCGAATCGCTTGACCAGTCCCTCGATCCGGATCGCGGACGTCATGGGACGCACGCTACTCGTGGACTGCGGTGTGGGCGGCCGGTTCGTGCGGCACGTTCGGCTCCTCGCCCGGGGCAACGACGACGAACTGTCCCATCATGCCGTTGTCCTCGTGCCGGAGCAGGTGACAGTGGTACATGTACGGCGTCGCCGGGCCGGGGCGGCCGGCGAACCGCATCAGCAGCCGGACGGTGTGCCCCGGCGCGATGTATACGGTGTCCTTCGGGCCGGACAGCGCGGGATGGCCGTCGCCGAGGACGCGGAAGCTCGTGCCGTGGATGTGGAAGTTGTGGATCGCGCCGCTGCTGTTGCGGACCTCCCACACCTCCGTGGCGCCGGCGGCGACGGTGTGGTCGAGGCGCGCCATGTCCATTTCGCGGCCGTCGATGGTGCCGGAGCCGGTGAGATCGATGCGTCGCGTGACGGTGGGTGTGCCGAGATCCTCGGGGGTGGTCGGTTCCCCGGGCACCGGCGCGCTGGGCGCGAGGGTCCGCGCGGCACGCAGTTCGAGGACGTCGAACTCGTCGTCACCGCCGGAGAACCGGGTCTGCCAGAAGTCCGCGCCCAGGTCCGGCGCCGTGCTGCGGAGCACGGTCGTCGTGCCCGCGGGCAACGCGACGACGATCTCGGCGCGCTCGCCGGGGGAGAGCTGGATGCGGCGCATCGGCGCCGGACGTTCGAGCAGGCCGCCGTCGGTGCCGATGAGCAGGAACGGCAGGCCGGCGTCGAAGGAGAAGTTGTAGACGCGGGCGTTGGAGGCGTTCAGCAGCCGCAGTCGGATCCGCTCGGTGGCGACGTCGAGGTAGGGCCGCGGGGTGCCGTTGACGACGATCTCGTCGCCGAGGAGACCGACGGCGGCGAACATCGGCCCACCGGTGTCGAGCTGGTCGCCGTCGAACCGCTTGTCCTGCACCACGAGTGGGATGTCGTCGATCCCGTATCGATCGGGGAGGGACGGGCCGCCGGCCGGGTCGTCGAGCAGGAACATCCCGGCGACCCCGCGGTAGACGTGGTCGGCGGTGGCGCCGTGCGGGTGCGGGTGATACCACAGCGTTGCGGCGGGCTGGTCGATCGTCCACTGCGGACTCCACGTCGCCCCCGGGGCGATCGGCTGGTGCGGGCCGCCGTCCATCGCGGCCGGCAGGTGCATGCCGTGCCAGTGCAGGGTGCCGGTCTCGCCGAGATCGTTGGTGACGTTCACCCGCACCTGCTCGCCGCGCCCGGCACGCAGCGTCGGCCCGAGGTACGACCCGTTGACACCCCAGGTCCGGGTACCGGGACCGCGACCGATGTCCGTGGTGCCGCGCTGCATGGTCAGATCGAACACGCGGACCCCGTCGGGCGTGACCGTGCTGTCCGCGAGCGGTGGGATGTTCAGCGGACGGTCGAAGGTGACCTGCCCGGTGGTGTCGACCACCGTCGAGTTCCAGGCGTGCACGACGACGCCGGCAGCGATCGCGGTGACGAGGACGATCACGGCGACGACGGCGCCGGACAGTTGCAGCAGTACCCGCTTCACGAGATCGATACTGCTGGGGCGGGCGCGGCGGCACATCCGGGCGCACACCGGAAATCGGAATGGGGGACAACCCCGAAGGGGACCGGCGCGCCTGGGTACTCGGCGGACCGAACGGGAGGTTCCTGCGACGAGCGGGCGGTTGCCGGGCGTGCTACTCGGCCGATGCCGCGGGAACCGCCTTCTCGTCGCGAGTTCCTCCCGGTTCGAGGCCGAAGGTGCGCACGAGGGACGGGAGAGGCGATGATTTCGGGGTGACGCGATGGTCTGTATCGCTGTACACCCCGTCGAGGAACAGGAGCGAGTCTCGTGCGCATCGTGGTCAGTGAGTTCATGAGCCTGGACGGCGTCGTGCAGGCGCCGGGTGGACCGGAGGAGGACACCGACGGGGGCTTCGCCCACGGCGGCTGGTCGTTCCCGTTCTTCGACGAGGAGGTGATGGGGGCGGCCATCGACGAGGCGATGGGCCGTACCGGGGCACTGCTGTTCGGGCGGCGCACGTGGCAGACGATGGCCGCGGCGTGGCCCGATCGGGCCGGCGACCCGTTCGCGGATCGGATGAACGCCGTCCCGAAGTACGTCGTGTCCCGGACGTTGCGGGACGCGGATCTGACGTGGAACAACACCACGCTGATCCCCGGCGATGAGGTCGTCGCAGCCGTGCGGAAGCTGCACGAGACCGACGGCGGCGACCTGATGGTCATGGGAAGCCCCACTCTCGTCCGGACCCTGCTCCACGAAGGGCTGGTCGACGAGCTGCGGCTCATGATCGAGCCGGTGATCCTCGGCGGCGGAAAGTCCATCTTCCCGGGCGACGGTGTGCAGCGCACGCTCGCGCTGGTCTCCACGGTCACCAGCGGGACGGGCGTGCACGTCTGCACCTACCGCCCCGTCGCCGACGGGTAGGAGAAAAGCGTCAGCGTGCTGTGCGGATCACCGGGATCCGGTCGTGCCGGTCGGCACGGACGATGCCGGGCAGCAACAGCTCCCACATCTGGTCGAGGCGGACCTCGAGGTCCGCGCGGCCGGCGAGGACCATCGACAGGAGATTCACCCCGGCGACGGCGGAGACGAGGAACCGGGCGTGCGCTGTCGGGTTCAGTCGGGTGCTCAGCTCGCCTTCGGCTGCGGCGCGTCGGAACAGGCTCTCGAACACTGTGATCCAGCCTCGGTACGCCTCGGGATCGGCGCGTTCGTATTCGCCGGTCAGCCGCAATCCGGCCTGGACGATCAGGTCCTCGGTGAACAACCGGCCCAGCGCATGGGTGAGCGCGACCAGCTGCTCGAGCGCCGGGGCGTCGGTGTGCAGGACCGCGCCGATCGTGGCGAGGGTGCGCTGTTCCTGTTCGGTGATCAACGCCTGGACCAAGGCGTCCTTGGTGGGGAAGTGGAAGGTCAGTGCGCCCTTGGTCACTTCGGCCGAGGCTGCGGCCTCTGCCAGGGCCGTGCCGTGGATGCCGTTGTCGGCGAACAACTGCGCGGCGGCGAGGAGGATCTGTTGTCGTGTCCGGATCGCGCGCTGCTGGGCCGGGCGCCCGGCAGGGGAAGCCGCGGCCGGCTCGTTCGCGTCGGCCGGGGCCGCTGCCGATTCGACGGTCGGTGCACCGACGGAGTCCCGGGGCATCACCACTCCTCGCTTCGTTGTCCGCCCCCACAGCATGCGTGACCTAGGTGCGGACGGGGGTGTTCCGTTCGGGCCGGCCCCCCGAGCCTGCCCGAACGGAACCTCACCCTCCGCTCCCTGCGGTGCAACCAGAGGCCCGTCCGTGCCGCGGCGCACGCCACGTCCCGGAGGTCTGTCCCTGGAGGCGCTCTCAGCGTACCATCGAAAAACCAATCGTCCGGTTTCGTTAGTGCATCTGCGTCGGTGGGCGGTCGACCTCGTGATCGGCGCCCTCGGTGCTGGTCGGTCTCGATCTGTCGGCGCCCGTTGATGTCCGCTTGTGCAGGGTAGTTGTCAAGAGGCGTCTTGCGCTTCCGTGGAGTCCATCACCCGTATTGGATATTATCTGCGTATGAATGCAGATAATGATTCATGTCGGCGGCGGTTGCCGAGCGATCAGGTCGATCTCGTGGTCGAGGTCTTCCGTATGCTGGCCGATTCCACTCGAGTCCAGGTGTTGTGGGCGTTGGTGGATCGAGAGTTGTCGGTCAACGACCTTGCCGAGCATGTGGGGAAGCCCGCCCCGTCGGTGTCGCAACATCTGGCGAAGCTGCGGATGGCGCGGCTGGTGCGCACTCGGAAGGAGGGCACCCAGGTGATTTACCGGTTGGAGAACGATCACGTCCGCCAACTGGTGACCGACGCGGTGTTCAATGCCGAGCATGCCGGGCCCGGCGTTCCCGGTCATCACCGCACCGGCGACGATCTGCGGATTCTGCATGCCGAGCGAGGCGTCGATCCCGCACCGGCACGCACGGAAGGTGGCCGAGCATGAGCCACGCGCCGAAACCGCCAACTCACACCCACAGCCACACCCACGGTCGTGGGCATGGGCACGAACGCGGTGGCCGGTGGGGTGCCGCGGTGCGGGAGGTGTTCGCTCCGCACAGTCACGACGCGGCGGACAGTGTCGACGACGCGCTCGAGTCCAGCGAAATCGGTATCCGGGCGGTCAAGATCAGCCTGGTCGCGCTGGTTGTCACCGCGGTCGCGCAGTTGGCTGTCGTCGCCGTCTCCGGGTCGGTCGCGCTGTTCGCGGACACGGTGCACAACTTCTCCGACGCGTTGACGGCGATTCCGCTGTGGATCGCGTTCGCGCTCGGCCGCCGGGCCGCCACCCGTCGCTACACCTACGGGTTCGGGCGGGCCGAGGACCTGGCCGGGCTGTTCGTGGTCGCGATGATCACCCTGTCCGCGGTGGTCGCCGGGGTCGAGGCGGTGCGTCGGCTGATCAACCCCGTCCCGATCCAGCAACTCGGATGGGTCGCCCTGGCCGGGCTCGTCGGATTCGTCGGCAACGAACTCGTCGCGCTCTACCGCATTCGCGTCGGCCGCCGGATCGGCTCCGCCGCTCTGGTCGCCGACGGGCTGCATGCTCGCACCGACGGTTTCACCTCCCTTGCCGTGTTGCTCGGCGCCGGCGGCGTGGCCCTCGGGTTCCCGCTGGCCGACCCGATCGTCGGACTGGTCATCACCGTCGCGATCCTCGTGGTCCTGCGCACCGCGGTGCGGGATGTGTTCCGGCGGTTGATGGACGGGATCGATCCCGAACTCGTCGATGCCGCCGAAAGATCGTTGTCCGAAGAGCCCGGCGTGCGCAGCGTGCGCAGTGTGCGGATGCGGTGGATCGGGCACCGGTTGCATGCCGACGTCGAACTCGACATCGATGCCGACACGAGCCTGGCCGACGCGCACCGGTTGGCGCACGAGGCCGAACACACCCTCACCCATGCGGTGCCGAAACTGTCCACTGCGCTCGTCCACGCCTATCCGGCGCACAACCCCGTCGCCGCCGGCAAGTCCTCACCGCATCGGCGGTGACGGACCACCCAGGGAACAAGCGGTGGGGTTCGGCGGCTTCCTTCGGCGAGTCCTCGACGGCCTGGCGGCCCTGTCCGGCGCGAACCCGGGCGATGAGGTGCTCGATGGTGTCCTCTTCGCGGTGGTTCGATCGGCTTGCCGCCGGCCGCGTGCATATTCGTCCTCCTCGGTTCGGCCGCCCGCGGCAACGATTTCCGGCTCGGATGTCACATTCGATTCGTGGCCGGTGTCTCCATGCCGAGAGCACATAACCGAAGGAGGAATCATGACCAGCAGCACCAGGATCCCGAAGGCGGAGCTGACCGGCATCTACGGCGCGCTCGTCAAGCGGATGTCCCGAAGGATGCTCGGCGACGTGCCCGAGGCGGTGGGGGTGATGTGGCACAACCGGAAAGTGCTGAACTTCAGCTTCGGGGTCGGTCGCCGGATTCAGAAGTGGGACCGGTGTGACGAGAACCTGAAGTCGTTCGCCCACATGGCGGTGGCCAGCCTGGTCGGATGCAGCTTCTGTCTGGACCTCGGCTACTTCCATGCCCACAACAAGGGGCTGGACGTGGCGAAGGCGCGTGAGGTGCCGCGGTGGCGCGAGTCGGATGTCTTCACGCCGCTGGAGCGCGACGTCATGGAGTACGCCGAGGCGATGACGCAGACCCCGCCGACGGTCACCGACGAGTTGTCGGCCCGGCTGCTGGAGGCGCTCGGTCCGGCCGCGATGGTGGAGCTGACCGCGTACATCGCGCTGACGAACTTCATGACCCGCTCCAACACTGCACTCGGCATCGAGTCGCAGGGGTTTTCCGCCGCCTGCAACCTCGCGCCGCTCGCCGTAGCGTCGAAGGCATGACCGACGACCCGTTCGTCGCCCACCGCAACCTGCTCTTCACCGTCGCCTACGAGATGCTCGGCTCTGCTGCCGACGCCGAGGACGTCGTCCAGGAGACGTGGCTGCGGTGGGCCGACGTGGACCGGACGGAGGTGCGGGACGCACGGGCCTATCTGGTCCGGATCGTCACTCGGCTGGCGCTCAACCGGCTGCGGGCACTGGCGCGGCAACGCGAGGAGTACGTCGGGGAATGGCTGCCCGAGCCGCTGCTCACCAGTCCCGATGTGGCCGAGGACGCCGAGCTCGCCGAGAGCGTCTCGATCGCGATGCTCACCGTGCTGGAGACCCTCGGTCCGGTCGAGCGGGCAGTGTTCGTGCTGCGTGAGGTGTTCGATACGCCGTACGACGAGATCGCCGAGGTGGTGGGTAAGACCCCGGCCGCGGTCCGGCAGATCGCGCACCGTGCCCGCCGGCATGTCACGGCGCGGCGGCCGCGGATGCGGGTGGACCCGGCCGAGCAGCTGGCAGTCGTCGAGACGTTCATGACTGCCCTCTCGACGGGGGACATGCAGGCTCTGATGGAGGTGCTCGCCCCGGACGTGGTGGCGATCGCCGACGGCGGCGGGGTGGTGCCGGCTGCCCGGAAGCCGATCGCCGGAGCCGAGAAACTGGCGGCGTTGCTGATCCGCTTGGCCAAGGCCCCGGGCTTCGTGGCGGCCGGCACCTGGCTCAACGGGATGCCGGGCGCACGATTCGAGGTCGAGGGCGCTGCCGCTGCAGTGAGTCTGGTGGTCGAGGGCGGCCGGATCACCCGCCTCTACGCGATCAACAACCCACACAAACTGGGGCGGCTGGAGACGTCGGCGGAACTGCGGCGGTGACCGTCGTCCGCGGGTGGTCGGCCGGCCAATCGAACATATGTACGATGAGCGCAGGAGGTCGACCCGAAGGCGGTGACGGATGGGGTGGGGGAGTGGCCCGCCGACCTGGTCGGAGCTCGAACGCGTGCTGTCGGGCCGGCCCCGGCGCGACGCGGAGTTCCCCGGTGACGGCAGCGACAGTCCCGCCTGGTCGCGCACCCGGGGGGAGTACGAACCGCGTGTCCGGCCGCCCGACGGGCCTACCGTGCCCTACGCCGAACTGCACGCCCACTCGGCGTTCAGCTTCCTCGACGGCGCTTCCGGCCCCGAGGAATTCGTGGAGGAGGCGGTGCGTCTCGGCCTCGAAGCCGTTGCGCTCACCGATCACGACGGCCTCTACGGCGTCGTGCGCTTCGCCGAGGCCGCCCGCGAGCTGGGGATGCGTACCGTGTTCGGTGCCGAGCTCTCCCTCGATGCCGGATCGGCGGACGAGACGCACCTGCTGGTCCTTGCGCGGGGGCAGGAGGGGTATCGGCGGTTGTCCCGCGAGATTGCCGCCGCGCACCTGGCGGGCGGGGAGAAGGGCAGGCCCCGCTACGACTACGACGCGCTCACCGGTGCGGCCGGCGGGCACTGGCAGATTCTCACCGGCTGCCGCCGCGGACACGTCCGCCGGGCACTCGAGGTCGGGGGGCCCGAGGCGGCGGGGACGGCACTGCGCGACCTCGTCGAGCGCTTCGGCGCCGATCGTGTCACGGTCGAGCTCACTCACCACGGCCTCCCCGAGGACGACGAGCGCAACGCGCTGCTCGCGGAACTTGCCGACAATCAAGGCCTTTCGTGTATCGCCAGCACGGCGGCCCACTACGCCACGCCGCACCGCCGGCGTCTGGCGACGGCTCTGGCCGCCATCCACGACCGGCAGAGTCTCGACGAGGCCGCGGGGCGGCTCCTCCCGACCGGTGGCGCCCACCTGCGTTCCGGCGCCGAGATGGCACGACTGTTCGCCGCCCACCCCGGCGCCGTCCGTCGTGCCGCCGAACTCGCCCGCGACTGTGCCTTCGACCTGCGGCTCATCGCCCCGAACCTGCCCCCGTTCGACGTACCCGAGGGGCACACCGAACTCAGCCGGCTGCGCGAACTCGCCCTGAGCGGGGCGCGGCACCGCTACGGCGCCCCCGAGGACAACCCGGCGGCCTACCGGCAGATCGAGCACGAACTCGACGTCATCGGCCGGCTGAACTTCCCCGGCTACTTCCTCGTGGTGCACGACATCGTCACCTTCTGCAAGGACAACGACATCCTCTGCCAGGGGCGAGGTTCGGCCGCCAACTCCGCCGTCTGCTACGCCATCGGCATCACCAACGTCGACCCGGTCCGCAACGAGCTGCTCTTCGAACGATTCCTCTCCCCGGAGCGCGACGGCCCCCCCGACATCGACATCGACATCGAATCCGACCGCCGCGAGGAAGCCATCCAGCACGTCTACGCCAAGTACGGGCGCATGCACGCCGCCCAGGTCGCCAACGTCGTCACCTACCGCGGCAAGTCCGCCGTCCGCGACATGGCGCGGGCCCTCGGCTATGCGCAGGGCCAGCAGGACGCCTGGAGCCGGCAGGTCACCCGGTGGCACGGCGTGGAACAGGAGACCGACACCGACATCCCCCCGCCCGTCCTCGAGCTCGCCGCCCAGGTCGAGGGCCTGCCGCGCCATCTCGGCATCCACTCCGGCGGGATGGTGATCTGCGACCGTCCCGTCGCCGACGTGTGCCCCGTCGAATGGGCCCGCATGGCGGGCCGCACCGTGCTGCAGTGGGACAAGGACGACTGCGCGGCCGCGGGACTGGTCAAGTTCGACCTGCTCGGACTGGGCATGCTCTCCGCGCTGCACTACATGATCGACCTCGTCGCCGAGCACGAGGGGATCACGGTGGATCTCGCTCGTCTCGACCTCGCCGAGGAGGGGGTGTACGAGATGCTGCGCCGTGCCGACGCCGTCGGGGTGTTCCAGGTCGAGTCCCGCGCGCAGATGGCCACCCTCCCGCGCCTGAAGCCGCGCGTCTTCTACGACCTGGTGGTCGAGGTGGCGCTCATCCGGCCCGGTCCCATCCAGGGCGGGTCCGTGCACCCGTACATCCGGCGCCGCAACGGGCTCGAGCCCGTCACCTACGACCACCCCTGCCTCGAGAAGGCCCTGAAACGCACCCTCGGGGTCCCGCTGTTCCAGGAACAGCTGATGCAGATGGCTGTCGACGCCGCCGGGTTCACGGCCGCCGAGGCCGACCGGTTACGGCGCGCGATGGGGGCCAAGCGTTCCACCGCGAAGATGGAACGGCTGCGCGGCCGGCTCTACGACGGCATGCGCGAGCGGCACGGCATCACCGGCGACGTTGCCGACCGCATCTACGAGAAGCTCTATGCCTTCGCAAATTTCGGTTTCCCCGAAAGTCATTCGCAGAGTTTCGCCGCCCTGGTGTTCTATTCCGCATGGTTCAAGCTGCATCATCCGGCGGCGTTCTGCGCGGGCCTGCTGCGCGCGCAGCCGATGGGGTTCTACTCGCCGCAGTCCCTCGTCGCCGACGCCCGCCGTCACGGTGTCGTGGTCCACGGGCCCGACGTGAACGTGGGCCTCGCCCACGCCACCACCGAGAACCGGGGCCGGGAGGTGCGTCTCGGCCTCGGCGCGGTCCGCCACCTCGGTGACGCGCTCGCCGAACGGATCGTCGCCGAGCGCACGGCGCACGGCCCGTACACGTCGTTCCCGGACCTGTCCCGGCGCGTCGAGCTGAGCACCGCCCAGGCCGAGGCCCTCGCCACGGCCGGCGCCCTCGGGTGCTTCGGCATCACCCGCCGGGAGGCGCTGTGGTCGGCGAGCGCCGCAGCGGCGCAGCGGCCCGACCGGCTACCCGGCGTCGGCGCTTCGACGCAGGCCCCCGCGCTGCCCGGCATGAGCGATGTCGAACTGTCCGCCGCGGACGTGTGGGCGACGGGAGTCTCCCCGGACAGCTACCCCACCCAGTTCCTGCGGCCGCAGCTCGACGCGCTCGGCGTCGTGCCGGCGGCGCGGCTGCTGCAGGTCCCCGACGGGGCCCGGGTGCTCGTGGGCGGCGCGGTCACGCACCGGCAGCGTCCCGCGACCGCCGAGGGCGTGACGTTCCTCAATCTCGAGGACGAGACCGGGATGGTGAACGTGGTGTGCTCCGTCGGCTTGTGGGCGCGGTACCGCACGCTCGCGCACACCGCACCGGCGCTGCTCGTGCGCGGGCGGGTGCAGAACGCGGAGGGAGCGGTGACGGTGGTGGCGGACCGGTTGCAGCGCATGGATCTGCGCATCATCGGAAAGTCCCGCGACTTCCGTTAGCATCCTGCGGCATGCGACGCCCCCTGGTGCTCCTGCTCGCCCTGCTCGCGTGGTTCCTGGCCGGATGCGCCGGAGGCGGCGAGGGGCCGGCTGACGGTGGGCCAGGTGACGGGGCGCCGCCGCAGCCCTCCCTGTCCGACGGCACCCGCGAATCCGCGCCCGCGGACGCGCAGGCCACCGCGCGCAAGGAGATCGTCACCGGGCACCTGGTTCTGCGTGCCGACGATCCGATCGCGGCCGGACGACAGGTGGTGACGCTCGTCGAGGCCGCGGGCGGCCGGGTGGATTCGGTCACCGAGCAGCCGGGCGCCGGCAGCATGCTGACCGTCCGGGTGCCGGCGGACCGGCTCACCGGAACGATCGAGGACATCCGCGGTCTCGGCGAGGTGACCAGCCTGACGACCACCCGCGAGGACGTCACGCTCCAGTACACCGATCTCGAGGCGCGGATCGCGGCCCTGCAGTCGTCGGTGGACCGGCTGCGCGCACTGATGGCCTCGGCCGCGAGCACCGCCGACCTCATCGAGGCCGAGAACGCGCTGGCGCAGCGCCAGGGCGAACTCGACGGCCTCGTCGCCCAGCAGCGCTACCTCGCCGACCAGATCGAGCTGTCCACCCTGACCGTGGACATCTCGGCAGAGCGCCGCGCGGACCGGGACAGCTTCTGGGACGGAGTCCTCGCCGGATGGGACGCGTTGCGCTCGGCGCTGGCCGGGTCGGTGGTCGCTTTGGGGGTGGCGCTACCGTGGGTGGGGTTTCTCGCCGTGTGCGCGGCCGTCGTCTACGTGGTAGTCCGGCTCCTCGCACGGCGCGGCAAACCGGAACCAGCCCCGAACCCGGAGAGGAACGACCAGGATGCGTGAGGTCGGCCTGGCCGCATTGGACACCGCGCTCGCCGCCGGTGCACCCGTCATCGACGTCCGTGAGCGCGACGAGTACCTGCAGGTGCGGGTGCCCGGCGTGACGCTCATCCCGCTCAGCGAGTTCGTCGCCCGCGCCGACGAGATCCCGGACGCCGACACCGTCTATGTGATCTGTGCGGTCGGAGGGCGCAGTTCGCAGGCGGCCAGCTATCTCGCCGGACGCGGCATCAACGCCGTGTCGGTGGCCGGCGGCACCGTGGCGTGGCAGCAGTCCGGCCGCGACATCGAAGCCGGGGTCTGACCGGCCGTCGCCCCGGAGGCGGTCACCCGGTCCCGCGCCGAGCGGCGGGGGAGGGGCCGCGTCGCAGGATCGAGCGGGCGCAGCGCACCACGGTCGGACGGTCGTAGGACACGACGTAGTCGAACTCACGGTCCCCGGCGGGATGCCGATGGTGGGTGCTCACCGCGGAGAGCACGCCCGCGAAGTGGGCCCCGAGGACCACGACGTTCCACTCCTCGGCCAGCGGGTCCGCCGGGTCGAGGGGCGTGTGGACGACGCCGGACTCCACACCGGCCTTCATTCCCACTGCATAGGCGCCGGCGTGGGCGACGCCCCCGGCCATGCCCGACCAGCGGGATCGGGTGGAGGCGCAGAAGTGGTCGAGGTGCCGGAACGTGCCGAGCACCAGGGTGTCCGGACCGGCGGTGGCGGCGTGAGCTTCCAGGGTGGCGGTCATCCGGGCCAGCAGATGCTCGGTGCTGCGCACCGGGACGCGGCCGGACGCCACGGTGGCGTAGGGGGTCGGCGTCTCCACGTCGGGTGTGCTCCACGTCGGGCTCGGCGGGAAACGCTCGGCGGGCTCGGCTCGCAGCGCCGGCGGATACAGCCGGCCGAGGCCGTGGGTGGCCCCGAGTTCGAGTGCCCGCCGCCGGTGCCGGAGTGAGTCGACCCCGTCGGCCACCAGGACGGCGCCCGTACGTTCGACGTGCGCGGCCACGGCATGGAGAGTGGGCGCGACGTCGCTGTCCGCCCGCCGCGTCAGCATCCCGGACGCGAGGATCACGATCTCCGGTTCGAGCAGCGCGAGCAGCGCCGAGGCCCGCGGATCGGCCCCCACCTCGTCGACCGCCACGAGCCGCCCGGCGCGGCGGGATTCGGCGGCCGCGCGCACGGCGTGGCCGAGGGCGTCGCGCGCGCCGGAGTCCGGTCCGAGGTGGACGGGGACGAGTACGGAGACGTCGGCGGCCGGAACCGCGCGGTGGGGCGGCCGGCGGCGGGGGGACGGCCCGGACGCGCGTACCAGTGATGCCGCGAGCAGTCCGTCGTCGAGGCGCCGGATCGGTACTTCGACGGCGTCGAGCGTTTCCACCTCGTCGCCGTCAGATCGCGGCGGCGACGACCGCCACCGCACCTGCGACGATGGCCGTGAGGGCGACGGCCAGCAGCGCGGAGCCGGCCACCGCCACGGCGGCGAGCGCACCCACGACCGTGACGCCGCCGGCGAGGATCATGCCTGCGTGCGGGCCGTCGAGCAGCGCCGAGGGGCCCTTCGGGCGGTGGGGGATCCGTGGTGCCGTCATCTCTGTTCTCCGAGTCGTTCGCCCGACAGCCGGTCGGCGAGCGTGTCGCCGGGTGTACCGGAGCGGTGCGAGTCCCGAGCATCCCCGTCGCCGGTGTCGAGCCCGACGCAGGAAGATCACGGAAGTGTAACGATGTATAACGAATTGATACGAAGTCCGATCTTCCTGCAACGCAAGGAAAAACGAACCCGGCGACGGGAGGGTGCGATGTCTACAGTCGTTCGTATGACTGCGACGACGGGCTCGCCGACGCCCCCGAAGCGCGCGCCGGACGCGGGGACCGAGGGGTCCGGCCCGGTCGGGGACGACCGCCTCCGGCCCCTCCTGGTCCGGGTCGCGGGAAAGGACCGTGCCGCCTTCGCGGCGCTCTACGACCTCACCGTCGCACAGGTGCACGGCATCGTCCTCCGAGTCGTGCGCGGCGGCACCGACGCCGAGGACGTCACCCGCGATGTGTTCGAGCAGGTGTGGCACACGGCCGACCGCTATGCCCCACAGGTCGGGTCCCCCCTGGCCTGGCTGTCGGCGCTCGCGCACCGCCGGGCCGCCGACCGGATCCGCTCACGGGCCGGCCGGCCGCACGCCGGGGTCCCGGCCGCGGCCGAGGCGACGCCGCCCGGGTGCGGGCACGGTGAGCCGCTGTATCTCGCCTACTACGAGGGAATGACCTGCGGGCAGATCGCCGAGCGCCTCGATCTGCCCGTCGCGACGGTCCGGGCCCGCATCCGGGCCGGTGTGGCCCGGATGCGGGCCACCGCCACGGACGTGCCCGCCGGCTGACGGCCTATCGGGTCAGCGCCGGCAGCACCGCGCCGAGGACATGCGGCATCCAGGGCGCGAACACCTGCGGGGTCTGTTCCACCTCGCGTACCACCTCGGCCAGGGACTGGAACCGCACCTCGGCCACTTCGCTCGGAACGGGACGAGGAGCCGTGGTGACGCGTCCGACGACCACGTGGTCGAACTCGTGCTCCATCAGCGACGAGTCCGGATCGTGGGCGGAGTAGACGACCGAGGCCACCTCCTGCAGGTCCGACGGGCGCACGCCCAGTTCGTCCCAGCTGCGCCGGGCCGCGGCGTCGAGCACGCTCTCGCCCGGCAGCGGATGTCCGCAGCAGCTGTTGGCCCACAGGCCGGCGAAGTGGTACTTGTCCAGGCTTCTGCGCTGCAGCAGCACGTTGTCGTCGGCATCGAGCAGGAATGCCGAGAATGCGCGATGCAGCGGGGCCGGGGGGCGGTGCGCCGCCACCTTCTCGGCCGTCCCGACTTCCCGACCGTCGCGGTCGACCAGCACGACTAGAGTCACGACGTCTCACCTCCCCGTTCCACGTTCCCACAGTTGCGGCGTTTCCCCACGACGAGGCTCCGCACGCGGCGTCGGTGGGCATTCGGAGCGGCCACCGGAGTGGATGGGTTCGCTGCCGGACCGGCTCAGACCGCGCCCGCGAAGCCGTGCTGGCGCCACGCCTCGTACGTGACCACCGCCGCCGCGTTCGACAGGTTCAGCGAGCGCCGGCCCGGCAGCATCGGAATCCGCACCGTGGCGGTGACGTGCGGGTCGGCGAGCACCTCGTCGGACAGTCCGGTCGGTTCCGGCCCGAAGAGGAACACGTCACCGGGCCGGTACTCGAGCGCGGCGTACGACACGCTCGCGTGCGCGGTGAACGCGTATACCCGCTCCGGCCGCAGCGCGGCCCAGGCGGCCTCGAGGTTCTTGTGCACGGACACCGACGCCAGATCGTGGTAGTCCAGGCCGGCGCGCCGCAACTTGGGTTCGGAGAGATCGAATCCGAGCGGCTCCACCAGATGCAGCTCGCATCCGGTCCCGGCGACCATGCGGATCGCATTGCCTGTGTTGGGCGGGATACACGGCTCGTGGAACATCACTCGGAACACCGATCCAGCTTGCCAGTCGGTGTCTCCGGGTCGTTCGCCGGCAGCCGCTCCCGGGTCGGACCGTCGTGCGCGGCCGTCCGGCCGAGTCGCCGACGCGGCGTGCCCGGCCCGGGGCGGGACCGGCTGTGGTGAGGCTGTCTCCGCCCCGGCTGGACGACCTGAGACAATGGCGGTCGTGACTGCGACGATCCTGGACGGCAAAGCGACCCGCGACGAGATTTTCGAGGACCTGAAGGCCCGCGTGGCCGCGCTGAAGGCGAAGGGCATCACCCCCGGCCTCGGCACCGTTCTCGTCGGCGACGACCCGGGATCCGCGGCGTATGTGCGCGGCAAGCACAACGACTGCGCCAAGGTCGGCATCACCTCCATCCGCCGCGACCTGCCCGCCGCCACGACGCAGGAGGAGCTCGAGGCGGTCATCGACGAGCTGAACGCCGACCCCGCCTGCACCGGCTACATCGTGCAGCTGCCGCTCCCGAAGCACCTCGACGAGAACGCCGCGCTCGAGCGGATCGACCCTGACAAGGACGCCGACGGGCTGCACCCGATCAACCTCGGGCGCCTCGTCCTCGGCAAGGAGGCGGCGCTGCCGTGCACCCCGCGCGGCATCGTGCACCTGCTGCGCCGCTACGAGGTCCCGATCGCGGGTGCCCACGTGGCCGTCGTGGGCCGCGGCGTCACCGTCGGCCGGCCGATCGGGCTGCTGCTCACCCGGCGCAGCGAGAACGCCACCGTGACCCTCTGCCACACCGGCACGAAAAATCTCGCCGCGGAGGTGCGGCGCGCGGACATCGTCGTCGCCGCCGCCGGTGTGCCGGGACTGATCACCGCCGACATGGTCAAGCCGGGTGCGGCGGTCCTGGACGTGGGTGTGAGCCGGACGCCGGAGGGCCTGCGCGGCGACGTCGCCGACGACGTCCGCGAGGTCGCCGGGTTCCTCTCGCCCAATCCCGGCGGCGTCGGCCCCCTGACCCGTGCGTTCCTGCTGGCGAACGTGGTCGAGCGAGCCGAACAGCTCGCCGGCCGCTGACCCGGTGGTGCAACTGGCCGGCGCGGAGCGCTGGGTGCGTCTGGCCCGGCGGAATCTGCCGCTGCTGGCGGTGACGGTCGTCATCGCCGCGGCGGTGATCCTCGTCGTGGCGGATCGGTGGCGCCGCGGTGCGTTCGTCTTCGGCAGCGCCACCCTGCTCGCCGGCCTGCTGCGCCTGTGGGTGCCCGAGGACCTGGTCGGCGTGCTCGCCGTGCGCAGCCGGACCTTCGACGTGTCCGCGCTCCTCGTGGTAGGCGGTCTCATCATCGCCCTGGCGGTCTCGATCGATCCTCTCGGCACCGGCTGAACCGCCGGGCCTCGGCGGCCCGGCGGCACGCGCTTCTCAGCCCCGCGCGAGGGTGACGAGCTCGGACAGGAGCTTGGCGACGGCGTCGGCCTCGGTGAGGAAGCCGTCGTGACCGTCCCGGGACTCGAGGACACGCAGCCCGTCGCAGCCGGGCAGCCCGTCGGCGATCTCCTGCTGCAGCCGCAGCGGGTACAGGCGGTCGGAGTCCACGCCGGCGACGATCGTCGGCACCGGGGTGGATCCGAGCGCGGCGGCCACGCCGCCCCGGCCGTGCCCGACGTCGTGCCGGTTCATCGCCTGGGTGAGCGCCACGTAGGTACCGGGATCGAAGCGGGCGACGAGCTTGTCGGCCTGGTGCTCCAGGTAGCTCTGCACCGCGTATCGGCCACCGTTCCAAGGGTTTTCACTCCCCTGGGGGGAGTTGGCGAAGCGGGTGTCGAGCTCGCCCTCGGTCCGGTACGTCAGGTGCGCGATCCGCCGTGCGATGCCCAGTCCGGCCCGCGGCACCCGTCCGGTTCCGTAGTAGTCCCCGCCTTGCCAGTCCGGGTCGGCGGTGATTGCGGCGATCTGCGTGGTCTGGGTGCCGATCTGGTCGGCGGTGGCGCGGGCGCCCACCGCCAGGACCAGGGCCGCCCGCACCCGTTCCGGATATCCGACGATCCATTCGAGCGTCCGCATGCCGCCCATGGACCCTCCGGTCACGGCGGCGAACCTGTCGATGCCGAGCGCGTCGGCGAGGGCGACCTCGGCGGCGACCTGGTCGCGCACCGTGATGCCGGGGAACCGGGAGCCCCACGCCTTGCCGTCCGGGGCGGTCGAACCGGGCCCGGTGGTGCCGCGGCAGCCGCCCAGCACGTTCGTCGCCACGACGCACCACCGGTCGGTGTCGATCGGCGCACCGGGACCGACCATCCCGGACCACCAGCCCGGCGACGGGTGCTCGGGCCCGGCGGGGCCGGTCACGTGCGAGTCCCCGGTGAGGGCGTGTTCGACGAGGACGACGTTGTCGCGGGTCGGCGACAGCCTGCCCCACCGTTGCACCGCCACCGTCACGTCGGGCAGGGTCGCGCCGCTCTCCAGCGCCAGCGGCCCGATGTCGACCGTGCCCAGACGGCCGTCCTCCGGCGGCAGCTCCACGTGGCGCCGGTCGACGCGCGCCGTCAAGACGCGACCGCCTCGAGGCCGGTGGTGATGTCGGCGAGGATGTCGTCGATGCCTTCGATGCCCACGGCGAGGCGGACCTGGCCGGGGGTGACGCCGGCGGCGAGTTGCTCGGTGGCGGTGAGCTGGGAGTGGGTGGTGGAGGCGGGGTGGATGACCAGCGAGCGGACGTCGCCGATGTTGGCGACGTGGCTGTGCAGGGTCAGTGCGTCGACGAACTTCTTGCCGGCGTCGACGCCGCCGGCGAGTTCGAAGGTGACGATGGCGCCGGTGCCGCGGGGGGCGAGCTGCCGGCCGCGCCGGTACCAGGGGGAGGAGGGCAGGCCGGCGTAGGACACCGCGGTGACCTCGGGGCGGGTGGTGAGGAACTCGGCGACGCGGGCGGCGTTGGCGACGTGCCGTTCCATGCGCAGCGACAGGGTTTCCAGGCCCTGGGCGATGAGGAAGGCGTTGAACGGGGAGACCGCGGCGCCGAGGTCGCGCAGCAGTTGCACGCGGGCCTTGAGGGCGTAGGCGGGGGCGCCGAGGTCGGCGTAGACCACGCCGTGGTAGCTGGGGTCGGGGGTGACGAACTGGGGGTGCCGCGCGGTGCCGTCGGGGCCGGTGGCGGTCCAGTCGAAGGTGCCGCCGTCGACGAGGACGCCGGCGATGGCGGTGCCGTGGCCGCCGAGGTATTTGGTGGCCGAGTGCACGACGATGTCGGCGCCGTGCTCGAGGGGGCGGATCAGGTAGGGGGTGGCGACGGTGTTGTCGACGATCAGCGGCAGGTGGTGCTCGTGGGCCACCCCGGAGATGCCCGGCAGGTCGAGGAGGTGGTTCTTGGGGTTGGCGATGGTTTCGCCGTAGAAGGCGCGGGTGGTGGGGCGGATCGCGGCGCGCCACTGGTCGAGGTCGTCGGGGTCGTCGACGAAGGTGACCTCGATGCCGAGTCGGGGCAGGGTGTAGTGGAACAGGTTGTAGGTGCCGCCGTAGAGGTAGGGGCTGGAGACGAGGTGGTCGCCGGCGGCGGCGAGGTTGAGCACGGCGAAGGTTTCGGCGGCCTGGCCGGAGGACAGCAGCAGGGCGGCGGCGCCGCCTTCGAGGGCGGCGATGCGTTGTTCGACCGCGTCCTGGGTGGGGTTCATGATGCGGGTGTAGATGTTGCCCGGTTCGGTGAGGCCGAACAGGGCGGCGGCGTGGTCGGTGCTGTCGAAGGTGTAGCTGGTGGTCTGGTAGATCGGCAGGGCGCGGGCGCGGGTGTCGCCGCCGCCGGGCTGGCCCACGTGGATCTGCTTGGTCTCGAAGCTCCAGCCGTCTTCGCGCCGGGTGTTCTCGCTGTCGGTCATGATGTCCTTCTGGCCGTGGTCGGGAGGTCGGGGCGGCTAGGGGCGACAGCTCATGATCACAACCCTCATGACGAATACCTCCATCGGACCGGCTTGTCGTGCGGCGTGGCGCCGGACGACCGGGTCATCACCCGGAGCACCCCACCCTGGCCGGAGGGTTGCCGACCAGCAAGCCGGGGCTTCACGCTGGTACTCATGACCTGGCGCGAGTCTAGCGGCTCGAACGGATGCTTCGGTAGGCGACCCATACCTGCCGGCGGGAGGCGCCTGAGCAGGCGAAAGTTACCCGCCGGTAGCCCGGGGCCCGCTTGGCGGACCGGGTCGATAGCAGTACGCTCGTCTTGTTTGGATCGTGTTCCGCACGTGTGAGCACGCCATAAATGGTTCATTGAGCCGACCACGATCGCACCCACAAAGTGCGATCGACTTGGGACCAGGGACACTTCCTAGGAGGACGCGAAGCGCACATGTCCAAGATCAAGGTTGAAGGAACGGTCGTCGAACTCGACGGCGACGAGATGACCCGCATCATCTGGCAGTTCATCAAAGACAAGCTGATCCATCCCTACCTGGATGTGAATCTCGAGTACTACGACCTCGGCATCGAGCACCGCGATGCAACCGACGACCAGGTCACCGTCGACGCAGCCAACGCCATCAAGAAGCACGGCGTCGGCGTCAAGTGCGCCACCATCACTCCCGACGAGGCCCGGGTCGAGGAGTTCGGCCTGAAGAAGATGTGGCGCTCGCCCAACGGCACGATCCGTAACATCCTGGGCGGCACCATCTTCCGTGCCCCGATCATCATCTCCAACGTGCCCCGCCTGGTGCCCGGCTGGACCAAGCCGGTCATCGTCGGCCGTCACGCCTTCGGTGACCAGTACCGCGCCACCGACTTCAAGGTCGACCGCCCGGGCACCGTCACCATCACCTTCACGCCGGAGGACGGCAGCGAGCCGATCCAGCACGAGGTGTGCCATATCCCCGAGGACGGCGGCGTCGTCATGGGGATGTACAACTACAAGAAGTCCATCCAGGACTTCGCGCGGGCCTCGCTGTCCTACGGTCTGCAGCAGAACTACCCGGTCTACCTCTCCACCAAGAACACGATCCTCAAGGCCTACGACGGCATGTTCAAGGACGAGTTCCAGCGGATCTTCGAGGAAGAGTTCAAGGCCGAGTTCGACGCCGCGGGCCTGACCTACGAGCACCGCCTCATCGACGACATGGTCGCCTCCTCGCTCAAGTGGGAGGGTGGCTACGTCTGGGCCTGCAAGAACTACGACGGCGACGTCCAGTCCGACACCGTCGCGCAGGGCTACGGCTCGCTGGGCCTGATGACGTCCGTGCTCATGACCCCGGACGGCAGGACCGTCGAGGCCGAGGCCGCGCACGGAACCGTCACCCGGCACTTCCGGCAGCATCAGGCGGGCAAGCCGACGTCGACCAACCCGATCGCGTCGATCTTCGCCTGGACCCGTGGCCTCGAGCACCGCGGCAAGCTCGACAACACCCCCGAGGTCATCGACTTCGCCCAGCAGCTCGAGGACGTCGTCATCAAGACCGTCGAAGCGGGACAGATGACCAAGGACCTCGCCCTGCTCATCGGCCCCGAGCAGGCATGGCTGACCACCGAGGAGTTCCTCGCCGCGCTCGACGAGAACCTCCAGAAGGCCCGCGCCTGACGCACGGACCGCACACGACGGGACGCCCCCCACCGGGGCGTCCCGTCGTCGTTTCGGGTCCGGCCCGTCGGCTACGGTGACCGTCGTGCCTCACGTCATCACCACCGTCAACGTCAACGGCGTCCGTGCCGCCGCCGGCAAGGGCCTGCTCGCGTGGCTGGCCACCGCGCAGGCCGACATCGTGTGCCTGCAGGAGGTGCGCGCCACCGAGCAGCAGTTCCACGCGGCGATCGCGCCCGCCCTCGACGCCGGGTGGTACGTGGTGTCCGCCGAATCGGAGGCCAAGGGCCGTGCCGGGGTCGCGATCCTGTCGCGGCGCCCGGCCGACGCCTCGCGCATCGGGTTCGACGAGGACGAGTTCGCGGCCTCCGGCCGGTACGTCGAGGCCGACTTCGGGGACGTGACCGTCGGCAGCCTGTACCTACCCACCGGCGAGGCCGGCACCCCGAAGCAGGAGGAGAAGGAGCGGTTCATGGCGTCGTTCGCCACGCACCTGAACCACCGCGCCGCCGAGGCCGGGGCCGCGGCCCGGCACATGGTGGTGTGCGGGGACTGGAACATCGCCCACACCGAACGCGACATCAAGAACTGGAAGGGCAACGTCAAGAAGTCCGGATTCCTGCCGAGCGAGCGCGCGTGGCTCGACACGCTGCTCGCCGACGGCCGCTGGGTCGACGTGGTGCGCGCCCTGCACCCGGACGTCGACGGCCCGTACTCGTGGTGGTCCTACCGGGGCAAGGCGTTCGACACCGACGCCGGCTGGCGGATCGACTACCACCTCGTGACGGCGGAACTGGCCGAGCGGGCGAAGGAGGCCCGCGTCGAGCGTGCCGCCACCTATGCCGAGCGGTGGTCGGACCACGCCCCGGTCACCGTGCAGTTCCGCTGATCCGGGCGGATCCGCCGATCGGAGCCGACCTCCCGCGAGCGGCTCTCCGCGCACGTGAAAGTATCGACAACCATGGCGAGCACTGCAGAACAGAACACCACCGCGCCGACCGCCCGGCCCCGGGTGCTGTCGGGTATCCAGCCGACCTCCGACTCGTTCCACCTCGGGAACTTCCTCGGCGCGCTGCAACAGTGGGTTCCGTTGCAGGACGAGTTCGACGCCTACTACTTCATCCCCGATCTGCACGCGATCACCGTGCCGCAGGATCCGAAGGGGCTGCGCCGGCGCACCCTCCGCGCCGCCGCTCAGCTGCTCGCCGTCGGCATCGACCCGGATCGGTCGGTGCTGTTCGTCCAGAGCCAGGTGCCCGAGCACGCCGAGCTGGCGTGGGTTCTGAGCTGCATCACCGGTTTCGGCGAGGCCGGCCGGATGACGCAATTCAAGGACAAGTCCGCCAAGGAGGGGACCGAGCACGCCAGCGTCGGCCTGTTCACCTACCCGGTGCTGATGGCGGCGGACATCCTGCTGTACCGCCCGCAGCGCGTGCCGGTGGGGGAGGACCAGCGCCAGCACCTCGAGCTGACCCGTGATCTCGCGCAGCGGTTCAACACCCGGTTCGGCAAGACGTTCGTCGTTCCCGAGCCGCAGATCATCAAGGGCACCGCCAAGATCTACGACCTGCAGAACCCCACTGCGAAGATGAGCAAGTCCGCGGCCACCCCGGCCGGTCTGATCAACCTGCTCGACGATCCGAAGGTGTCGGCGAAGAAGATCAAGTCGGCGGTGACGGACAACGAGCGCGAGATCCGTTTCGACCTCGAGAACAAGCCCGGCGTGAGCAACCTGCTCACCATCCAGGCCGCCCTGTCCGGCCGGCCGGTCGACGAACTCGTCGCCGGCTACGCGGGCAAGGGGTACGGCGACCTCAAGGCCGACACCGCGGAGGTGCTCACCGAGTTCGTCGTGCCGCTGCAGGCGAAGGTCGACGAGTACCTCGCCGACGAGGCGGAACTGCTGCGCATCCTGTCGACCGGCGCCGACCAAGCCCGCGAGGTGGCTTCCCGGACACTCGGGCAGGTCTATGACAGGGTGGGATTCCTGCCCCGCAAGTAGCCGGGGGCGTGCCCCGCACACAGCCCGGGGCGACGGAACGCGGAAGGAGTTGCCCACCGATGGCCGACGATTCCACCGAACCGTCGAAACCGGGATTCGTCGACCGGCAACGAGCAGCGCATCCGTCGCTCGACCACCTGGTGCGGGCCGGCCTGCGGTACCAGGAGCAGAAGGGCGACTACTACGCCGCGGGGATCACGTATTTCAGTGTGCTGTCCCTGATTCCCATCCTGATGCTGTCGTTCTCGGTGGCCGGTTTCGTGCTCGCGGGCCGGCCCGAGACCCTCGAGCAGCTGCAGACCGCGATCGCCCAGAACATCCCCGGCGAACTCGGTGCGACGGTGCAGGGTCTGGTGGACTCCGCGATCGCCTCCCGCAGCGCCGTCGGAACACTGGGCCTGCTCACCGCCGCGTATGCGGGGATCGGCTGGATCACCAACCTGCGGGACGCGCTCACGGCGATGTGGGACCATCCGCATGTCAAGGACGGGTTCGTGCGCACCAAGGTCAACGACGCGCTGACCCTCCTCGGCCTGGGCCTCGCCATCGTGGCGTCGCTGGCCCTGTCGGCCGCCAGCAGCGGCCCCGTCATGGACCTCTTCGTCGGGGTGCTGCGGCTCGAGAACGTGCCCGGCATCGGGGTGGCGCTGACGGTGGCGACGATCGCCATCGCCGTGTGCGCGACGTGGTTGCTGTTCACCTGGGTGATCGCCCGGCTGCCCCGGGAGCCCGTCACCTTCCGCAGCGCGATGCGGGCCGGCCTGCTCGCCGCCGTGGCGTTCGAGGTGTTCAAGCAGGTCGGCTCGATCTACCTTTCCCGGGTCACCAGCGGCCCCGCCGGGGTGGCGTTCGGCCCGATCCTCGGCGTGCTGGTCTTCGCGAACCTGACCGCCCGGATGGTGTTGTTCGCCACGGCGTGGGCGGCATCGTCCAAGGAGAATCTGGTCATGGCCCACGTGCCGCCGCCGGAGCTGGCTCGGATCACGCCGCGGGTGGAGGTGCACGAGGGGCCCGGCCTGCGCGGCGGTCTGGCGCTCGTCGGTGCCGGGGCCCTCGGCGGGGTCCTGCTCAGCGAGCGCTCGCGCGCCATTCGTCGAGCTGTGCGATCGCGGCTTCGGCGGTAGCGACCGCCTCGTCGCGGTCGACGCGGGCGAGCAGCAGCGTGCTCAGCGACAGCGACGCCAGCACCCGTACCCGGCGGGCCAGCGCCTCGTCGTCGGCGGCGGGGTCGAGGGCGCGCAGCGCGTGCGTGAACGCGGTGGTCAGTTCGGCGCGGTAGGCGGTGACGACCGCGCGTTGCGTCTCGTCGTGGGCCGCAAGGCCGGCGGTGCTGTTCAGCAGCAGGCAGCCGCGGCGCGGCGAGTCGTCCGGCAGGGCGGCCACGGTGCGGGCCAGTGCCCGGAAGTAGCGTGCCGCGGCATCGGGCGCGGTGGGCTCGTCGGTGAGGACGCGCAGCCGGGGTCGCACCACGCGGTCGAGGTAGTCGCGGACGGCGGCGTCGAACAATCCGCGCTTGCTGGTGAAGGCGTTGTAGAGGCTCGACCGGTTCAGCCCCGTCGCCCGCTCGAGCTCGGGGACGGAGGTGGCCTCGAAGCCTTTGTCCCAGAACAGATCCCGTGCCCGTTCCACGACGTCTGCGGTGTCGAACTCCGGTGGCCGTCCCATGTGCCCTTCCGTTCCCCGTTGTGCAAAGACCGTTCCAGTATATATTGGAACGGTCAGTTCAATACTTCGGAGGCGCCCGGGGACAGCTCCCGGCGGCTCGGCACGTGAGGAAGGTTCACGCCCTGTGACCTCGAGTACCCAGATCCAGCTGGTCCGACGCCCCGTCGGCTGGCCGACACACGACGATTTCCGCACCGCGACGGTCGATCTGCCCGACCTCGGACCCAACCAGGTCCGCGTCGTCAACGAGTTCGTCTCGGTCGATCCCTACATGCGGGGGCGGATGAACGACGTCAAGTCCTACATCCCGCCGTTCGCGCTGGGGGAGACCATGACCGGCGGCGCGGTCGGCCGCGTCGTGGAGTCGACGTCGCCGGCCCACCCGGTCGACTCGGTCGTGCTGCACGACCTCGGCTGGCGCGACGTCGCGCAGGGCGACGCCGCGGCCTTCCGCGTGGTGGACGAGCTTCCGGGCGTCCCGAACTCCGCGTACCTCGGCATCCTCGGCCTGACGGGACTGACCGCCTACGTCGGCCTGATGCACATCGCCCGCATGCAGCCGGGCGACACCGTCTTCGTCTCCGGGGCCGCGGGCGCCGTGGGCACCGCCGTCGGACAGATCGCCCGGCTCGAGGGCGCGACCCGCGTGCTCGGCTCCGCCGGATCCGCGGACAAGGTCGCGATGCTCACCGAGCGCTACGGCTACGACGACGCGTTCGACTACAAGTCGGCGCCCGTGCGGCGCCAGCTCCGCCGTGCGGCACCCGACGGCATCGACGTGTACTTCGACAACGTCGGTGGCGACCACCTCGAAGCCGCGCTCGACGTCCTGCGCGACGGTGGCCGGGCCGCCCTGTGCGGCGCGATCGCCCTGTACAACAACACCGAGCGCACGCCCGGGCCGGACAACATGGCCAACATCATCACCCGCGGCCTGACCCTGCAGGGCTTCACCCTCGGCCACTACACCCACCTCTTCCCCGAATTCGCGGCGAAGATGGGGCCGTGGCTCGCCGCCGGCGACGTGGTGTTCGACGAGACGATCGTCGACGGGATCGACAACTCGGTCGATGCCTTCCTCGACCTGATGCGCGGGCGCAACGTCGGCAAGATGCTCGTCCGTGTCGCCTGACGTCCGGGGCCGGAACGGCCGGCGTCGCGCAGCGGAAGATTCGCTGCAGTATCGGGCGGGCACGCACCCCCGGCCGTAGAGTCGGGCGCATGAAAGCCGTCCAGTACACCGAGATCGGCTCCGAGCCGGTCGTTGTCGACATCCCCACCCCGACGCCCGGGCCGGGTGAGATCCTGCTGAAGGTCACCGCGGCCGGGCTGTGCCACTCGGACATCTTCGTGATGGACATGCCGGCGGCGCAGTACGCCTACGGCCTGCCGCTCACCCTCGGCCACGAGGGTGTCGGCACCGTCGCCGAACTCGGCGAGGGCGTCACGGGATTCGGGGTGGGGGACGCCGTCGCCGTGTACGGGCCGTGGGGCTGCGGTGCGTGCCACGCCTGCGCGCGCGGCCGGGAGAACTACTGCACCCGCGCCGCCGACCTGGGCATCACGCCACCCGGTCTCGGCTCGCCCGGGTCGATGGCCGAGTACATGATCGTCGATTCGGCGCGCCACCTCGTCCCGATCGGAGACCTCGACCCGGTCGCCGCGGCGCCGCTCACCGACGCCGGTCTGACGCCGTACCACGCGATCTCCCGGGTCCTGCCGCTGCTGGGGCCGGGCTCGACGGCCGTCGTCATCGGTGTCGGCGGGCTCGGCCACGTCGGCATCCAGATCCTGCGCGCCGTCAGCGCGGCCCGCGTGATCGCCGTCGACCTCGACGACGACCGTCTCGCCCTCGCCCGCGAGGTCGGCGCCGACGCGGCGGTGAAGTCGGGCGCCGGTGCGGCGGCCGCGATCCGGGAACTGACCGGCGGTCAGGGCGCGACGGCGGTGTTCGACTTCGTCGGCGCCCAGTCGACGATCGACACGGCGCAGCAGGTGGTCGCGGTCGACGGGCACATCTCGGTCGTGGGCATCCACGCCGGCGCACACGCCAAGGTCGGGTTCTTCATGATCCCGTTCGGCGCCTCCGTCGTGACCCCGTACTGGGGCACCCGGTCGGAACTGATGGAGGTCGTCGCGCTGGCCCGCGCCGGCCGGCTGGACATCCACACCGAGACGTTCACCCTCGACGAGGGGCCGGCGGCGTACCGGCGGCTGCGCGAGGGCAGCATCCGCGGCCGCGGCGTGGTGGTTCCCTGAAACGGGTGAAGGTCCCCGTCGCCCGGTGGAACCGGGTGACGGGAACCTTCACCGTGGAGCAGAAGCAGATCAGCGGGCGAACAGCAGCGCGCGCTTGACCTCCTGGATCGCCTTCGTCACCTGGATGCCACGGGGGCACGCGTCGGTGCAGTTGAAGGTGGTGCGGCAGCGCCACACGCCCTCGACGTCGTTGAGGATGTCGAGGCGCTCGGCGGCACCCTCGTCACGGCTGTCGAAGATGAACCGGTGCGCGTTGACGATCGCGGCGGGGCCGAAGTAGCTGCCGTCGTTCCAGTACACCGGGCACGAGGTGGTGCAGCACGCGCACAGGATGCACTTGGTGGTGTCGTCGAAGCGGGCCCGGTCGGCCTGCGACTGGATCCGCTCGCGGGTCGGCTCGTTGCCGGTGGCGATGAGGAACGGCTTCACCGCGCGGAACGCGTCGAAGAAGGGTTCCATGTCGACGACGAGGTCCTTCTCGACCGGCAGGCCGCGGATCGGCTCGACGGTGATGGTCACCGGCTTGCCGTCCTTGGGCAGCATGTCCTTCATCAGGATCTTGCAGGCCAGGCGGTTGACGCCGTTGATCCGCATGGCGTCCGAGCCGCACACGCCGTGCGCGCAGCTGCGGCGGAACGTGAGGGTGCCGTCGAGGTAGCCCTTCACGTACAGCAGCAGGTTGAGCATGCGGTCCGACGGCAGCGCCGGAACCTGGAAGCTGTCCCAGTGCTGACCCTTGCCGTCCTCGGGGTTGAACCGCGCGATCTTGAGGGTGACCATGGTGGCACCCTCTGGCACGGGAGGCAGGTTCGAGACGTCGGCTTCGTTCTTCTCGAGGGTTGTCATCAGTACTTCCGCTCCATCGGCTCGTAGCGGGTCTGCACCACCGGCTTGTAGTCCAGGCGGATGGGGGAGATCAGCTCCGTCCCCTCCTTGTAGGCCATGGTGTGCTTGAGGAAGTTCTCGTCGTCGCGCGTCGGGTAGTCCTCGCGGGCATGGCCGCCGCGCGACTCCTTCCGGTTGAGCGCACCGGCGACGGTGACCTCGGCCATTTCGAGCAGGAAGCCCAGCTCGACGGCCTCGAGCAGGTCGCTGTTGTAGCGCTTGCCCTTGTCCTGGACGGTGATGTTCTTGTACCGCTCCTTCAGGGCGTGGATGTCCTCGAGCGCCTTGCTGAGCGTCTCCTCGGTGCGGAACACCGAGGCGTTGTTGTCCATGGACTGCTGCAGCTCGCTGCGGATGTCCGCCACGCGCTCCTTGCCACCGGCACCCAGGATCCGCTCGAGCCACTCCACGACGTTGCGGGCCGGGTCCTCCGGCAGGTCCACGTGGTCGTGGGTGTTCGCGTACTCGGCGGCCGCGATGCCGGCGCGGCGGCCGAACACGTTGATGTCGAGCAGCGAGTTGGTGCCGAGGCGGTTGGCGCCGTGGACGGAGACGCAGGCGCACTCGCCGGCGGCGTAGAGGCCCGGGACCTCGTCCTCGTTGTTGCGCAGCACCTCACCGTTGATCTTGGTGGGGATGCCGCCCATCACGTAGTGGCAGGTCGGGTACACCGGCACGAGCTCGGTGACAGGGTCGACGCCGAGGTAGGTGCGGGCGAACTCGGTGATGTCCGGGAGCTTCTCCTCGAGGACGTCCTCACCGAGGTGGGTCACGTCGATGTAGACGTAGTCCTTGTTCGGGCCGGCGCCGCGGCCCTCGAGCACCTCGAGCACCATCGAGCGGGCGACGATGTCGCGGGGCGCGAGGTCCTTGATGGTGGGGGCGTAGCGCTCCATGAAGCGCTCGCCGTCGGCGTTGCGGAGGATGCCGCCCTCGCCGCGCACGGCCTCGGAGATCAGGATGCCCAGGCCCGCGAGTCCCGTCGGATGGAACTGGTGGAACTCCATGTCCTCGAGCGGCAGGCCCTTGCGGAAGATGATGCCCATGCCGTCACCGGTGAGGGTGTGCGCGTTGGACGTCGTCTTGTACATGCGGCCCGAGCCTCCGGTCGCGAACACGATCGACTTGGCATGGAAGACGTGAATCTCGCCGGTGGCGAGCTCGTACGCGATGACGCCGGTCGCGACGGGGCCTTCGGGGGTTTCCGTCAGCGCGATGTCGAGCGCGTAGAACTCGTTGAAGAACTCCACGTCGTGCTTGACGCAGTTCTGGTAGAGCGTCTGCAGGATCATGTGGCCGGTGCGGTCGGCCGCGTAGCAGGCGCGACGCACCGGGGCCTTGCCGTGGTCACGGGTGTGGCCACCGAACCGGCGCTGGTCGATCTTGCCCTCGGGCGTGCGGTTGAACGGAAGCCCCATCTTCTCGAGGTCCAGCACCGCATCGATGGCCTCCTTGGCCATGATCTCCGCCGCGTCCTGGTCGACCAGGTAGTCGCCACCCTTGACGGTGTCGAAGGTGTGCCACTCCCAGTTGTCCTCCTCGACGTTCGCGAGGGCGGCGCACATGCCGCCCTGGGCGGCGCCGGTGTGGCTGCGGGTGGGGTAGAGCTTGGTCAGAACTGCGGTGCGGGCGCGGGGGCCGGCCTCGATGGCCGCACGCATGCCGGCGCCGCCGGCACCGACGATGACCACGTCATAACGATGTTCCTGCATGAAGTCGTAGCTCCCCTAGCTCGCAACGATGTTGGGGTCGAAGGTGAAGATCACATAGGTGCCCAGGCCCATGATCAGGATCATCGACACGACCAGGATCGTGTTGAGCCAGAATCGGGTCGAGTCCTTGCGGGAGTAGTCCGCGATGACCGTGCGCAGGCCGTTGCCGCCGTGCAGCTGGGCGAGCCAGAGCATCGTCAGGTCCCAGAACTGCCAGAACGGGCTGGACCAGCGGCCGGCGACGAACGCGAAGTTGATGCGGTGCACGCCCTCGTCCAGCATCAGCATGATGAACAGGTGGCCGAGCACCAGGATGATCAGTGCAAGGCCGGACAGGCGCATGAACAGCCACGCGTAGAGCTCGAAGTTGTTCTTCGCGGCGCGGCGCGGGGAGCGCGGGTTGTCCAGGCTGGCCGGGCGGTCGTACGCCGTGCCCAGAGTCTTCGCTTCAGTCATGTCAGTGCCCAATTCTTCGTCGCTGCGCTCATGTCAGTGCCCCGCAAACATGTTGTAGAAGATGCGACCGGCGGCGGGGATCATCACCACGAACCAGATCGCCAGGATCGTCCAGAGCATCACCCGCTGGTACTGCGGGCCCTTGGACCAGAAGTCCACGAGCATCACGCGCAGGCCGTTGAGGGCGTGGTAGAGCACCATCGCCACCAACCCGAGCTCCATGAGACCGACGACGGGATTCTTGTAGGTCTCGATGACACTGTCGTAGGTCTCGGGATTGACCCGGACGAGTGCCGTGTCCAGGACGTGAACGAAAAGGAAGAAGAATGTCGCCACGCCTGTGATCCGGTGCAGAACCCAGGACCACATGCCCGGGTCTCCCCGGTAAAGCGACCGTGTGCGCCCCGGTGCGGGAGCGGCTTCAGTCGTGCTGCTCATCGAGTGCTGTGCCTCCAACGTCAATGGTGGACGCGTCGAGCCTCTCCAGCCTCTGGGGGATTCCGCAGCACGGGCTCGACGTGAACCTGAACCGACTTGGACCGACTTTAGTCCTATCCGAAAGTCGGGAACTAATTCGAGTAGCGGTTCGTACGGCCTCCAAATAACAAGTTAGGTTTGCCTTTCCAACTGTGATCTGGCCCGGCCGGGCCGGTGAACCGTGGAATCGGCCACCGTGACAGGATGGACAACCATGCCGGACGTAGACTGGAAAACCTTGCGCGCCAAAGCACATGAGGTGATGGGCCGCGCGTACGCGCCCTACTCCCGATTCCCCGTGGGGGCCGCGGCGCTGGTGGACGACGGACGGATCGTCGTCGGATGCAATGTGGAAAATGTCTCACACGGAGTGGGTCTGTGCGCCGAATGTGTACTGGTCGGTAACTTGATTTCCGGTGGTGGCGGGCGGTTGCGGGCCGTCGCCGTCTGCGATGCCCGCGGGGCCGTCCTGAGCCCGTGCGGACGCTGCCGGCAGATCCTCCTCGAACACGGCGGCCCCGAGCTCGAGGTCGACACGCGCCGCGGTCCGCGCCCCATCTCCGAGCTGCTGCCCGACGCGTTCGGCCCCGGTGACCTGGACGCGGTGCGCGAGGCGGGAGGTGCCGACCGTGCCTGACGCCCTGTCCATCATCACCCGCAAACGGGACGGCAAGGAGCTCAGCGGAGCCGAGATCGACTGGATCATCGAGGCGTTCACGCGTGGTGTCGTCGTCGACGAGCAGATGGCCGCCCTCGCGATGGCCGTCTACTTCCGGGGCATGACGCGCGCCGAGACGGCCCGCTGGACCACCGCCATGATCGACTCGGGCCGGCGGCTGGACTTCACCGGCCTGGGCCTGCCCACCGTCGACAAACACTCCACCGGCGGTGTGGGCGACAAGATCACCCTTCCGCTGGCCCCGCTCGTCGCCGCCTGCGGCGTCGCCGTGCCGCAGCTCTCCGGCCGCGGACTCGGCCACACCGGCGGCACCCTCGACAAGCTCGAATCGATCCCGGGCTGGCGCGCCGAGCTGAGCATCGCCGAGATCGCCGAAATCCTCGCCGACCCGGCGGTCGGCGCCGTCGTCTGCGCGGCCGGCGCCGACCTCGCCCCGGCCGACCGCCGGCTCTACGCCCTGCGCGACGTCACCGGCACCGTCGAGTCCATCCCCCTGATCGCCAGCTCGATCATGAGCAAGAAGATCGCCGAGGGCACCGGCGCCCTCGTCCTCGACGTCAAGGTCGGTTCCGGGGCCTTCATGAAGGACCTCGGCGACGCCCGGGAACTCGCCCGCACCATGGTCGAGCTGGGCGAGGACGAAGGGCTGCACACCGTCGCGCTCCTCACCCGGATGGACGTCCCGCTCGGCCGGACCGCGGGCAACGCCCTCGAGGTGCGGGAGGCCGTCGAGGTGCTCGCCGGCGACGGCCCGCCCGACGTGGTCGAGCTGACCCTCGCCCTCGCCCGCGAGATGCTCGCCGCCGTCGGCCGGGACGACGTCGACCCCGCGGACAAGTTGCGCGACGGCACCGCCATGGACCGGTGGCGCGCGATGATCGCCGCGCAGGGCGGCGACCCCGACGCGCCCCTGCCGGTCGCCCGGCACACCGAGGTGCTGCGCGCACCCGGCGACGGCGTGCTCGCCGAACTCGACGCGATGGCGGTGGGTGTGGCCGCGTGGCGGCTCGGCGCCGGCCGCGAACGGCAGGGCGAACCCGTGCAGGCCGCGGCGGGGATCGAGCTGCACGTCAAGCCGGGGGACCGGGTCCGCGCCGGGGACGCGATCGCCACCCTGCACACCGACACCCCGGCGAAGTTCCCCGCCGCGATGGCGACGCTCGGTGAGGGCGTGCACATCTCCGACTCCACGCCGGCGACACGGCCGCTCGTCGTCGAGCGGATCACCGCCTAGCCGACTACCGTCGGGGCATGACGGAGCCGGCGACGACGACACTGACCGAATCCGCGCTGCGGACCGCGCCGAAAGTGCTTCTGCACGACCACCTCGACGGCGGTCTGCGGCCGGGAACCGTACTCGAGCTGGCCGATGCCTGCGGCTACCGGCTGCCGGCCGGCACGGAACCCGAGCTGGCGCGCTGGTTCCGGGACTCGGCCGACAGCGGCTCGCTCGAGCGGTACCTCGAGACGTTCGCGCACACCGTGGCCGTCATGCAGACCCCGGACGGCCTCGAGCGGGTAGCCCGCGAATGCGTGCTCGACCTCGCCGCCGACGGCGTCGTCTACGCCGAGGTCCGCTTCGCTCCCGAGCAGCATCTCGAGCGGGGGCTGGACCTGGACTCCGTGGTCGAGCACGTGCTCGAGGGGTTCCGGTCGGGGGAGTCCGCGGTGGAGGCCTCCGGCGCCCAGCCGATCCGGGTGCGGCTGCTGCTCACCGCGATGCGGCACGCGGCCCGGTCCCGGGAGATCGCCGAACTCGCGGTGCGGTTCCGCGACCGCGGCGTCGTCGGGTTCGACATCGCCGGTGCCGAGGCCGGCTACCCACCGAGCCGGCATCTCGACGCCTTCGAGTACATGCGCGCCGCCAACGCGCACTTCACGATCCACGCGGGGGAGGCCTTCGGGCTGCCGTCCATCCACGAGGCCATCGCGTTCTGCGGCACCGACCGCCTCGGCCACGGCGTGCGCATCGTCGACGACATCACCGTCGCCGCGGACGGCGCCGCCACCCTCGGCCTGCTGGCGAACTACGTCCGCGACAAGCGGATCCCGCTCGAGCTGTGCCCGAGTTCGAACGTGCAGACCGGCGCCGTCGACACCCTCGAGCAGCATCCGTTCGGCCTGCTGGCGCGCCTGCGGTTCCGGGTCACCGTCAACACCGACAACCGCCTGATGAGCGACACGACGATGAGCAAGGAGATGATGCGGCTGGTCGAGACGTTCGGGTACGGATGGTCCGACCTGGAGCGGTTCACGATCAACGCGATGAAGTCCGCGTTCCTGCCGTTCGACCAGCGGCTCGAGCTCATCGACGACGTGATCAAGCCCGGCTACGCCGTCCTGATCGGCTGACAGTCCCCTCGTCGGACAGTACCCTCGGCGAACCTCACCTCGTAGGGTCGAGGTATGGGCGATCGCGTCCCGCCCTCGGCAACTCTCGGCGACGTGCTCGCCGCGCGCCGGTGGCGTCGGTTCGTCGGTCGTTCGGCCGAGCTCGAACTCGTACGTGCCGCCCTCGACTCGCCCCGGCCCCCGTTCTCGGTGCTGTACCTGTACGGGCCCGGAGGGATCGGTAAGACGAGCCTGCTCGACGAGGTGGCCGATCTCGCCGTCGGGGCCGGTTCGGTCCTCGTGCGTCTCGACGGGCGGGACCTCGTTCCCGCCCCGGCCGCCGTGCTCGCCTCGTTGGCGGAGCATCTCGACCTGGACGCGGATCGAATCGCCACCGCCTCCGGGCAACGGCTGGTGATGGTGATCGACACGTACGAGGCACTCGCACCGATCGACGGCTGGATCCGCCGGGATCTGTTGCCGCGGTTGCCGGACAGCGCGGTGACCGTGATCGCGGGGCGGAGTCCGCCGTCGCCGCAGTGGCGCTCGGACCTCGCATGGGGCGATCTGCTGCGGGTGGTGTCGATGCGCAATCTCGCACCCCGGGAGAGCGTCGACTACCTGCGCGCCGTCGGGGTCCGGGACGACCTGCACGACCGCCTCTGCCGCGTGGCACACGGCCATCCGCTGGCGCTGTCGTTGCTCGCCGACGCGGTGCTCCGCGGCGGACGTGCCGACGCGGATCCGCTGAGTCCCGACCTCGTGGGGACGCTGCTGCGCCGGTTCGTCGACGAGGAACCGGGCACCGTGCATCGCCGGGCCCTGGAAGTGTGCGCACTCGCACGCGTGACCACCGAATCGCTCCTGCGGGACGCGCTGGGCACCGGCGACGACTGCGCCCACGACGCATTCCGGTGGCTTCGGGGCCTCTCGTTCGTCGAGACCGGGGCCGACGGCCTCCATCCCCACGACCTGGCTCGGGACGTCATCGACGCCGACCTGTGGTGGCGGGACGCCGACAGCTATGCCGACGTCTTCCGCCGGGTGTGGCGGCACATCCACCGAACCCTCGACTCGGCGACCGGCCGACGGCAACAACAGGCGATCTTCGACCTGAAGTTCGTGTTCCGTCACCTCGCCGGCGTGCTCTCGCCGGTGCAGTGGGAGAGCTGGGGCCGGTACTATCCGGAACCCGCCACCGCCGCCGAGCACGCGGCGGTCGTCGAGCTGATCCGGACCGCGGAGGGAGCCGAGTCCGCCCGGCTCGCGCAGCGGTGGCTCGACCGGCAACCGGACGGCTTCTTCGTTCTGCGCTGCCCGGACGGAACCGTCCGCGGAGTGATCGGGCTGCTGGACCTCACCCGCGCCTCCGAAGAGGACCGGGACCGCGACCCCGGGGCCGCGGCGGCATGGCGGGCCGCGCGGCGAGGCACGCCGGTGCGCGAGGGCGACGTCGTCACCCAGACCCGATTCGTCGTGGACCGGGAGACGTACCAGGATCCCTCGCCGACGCTCAACGCGGTCCCGATCCTCACGATGCAGCGATACCTCACCACCCGGGGCCTCGCCTACGACGTGCTCGTCCTGGCCGAGCCGGACCGGTGGGACGACTACTTCGCCGTCGCCGACCTCCCACGGGTCGACGGCGGCGACTTCGTCGTCGGTCCCCGCCGATTCGGCCTGTTCGCCCACGATTTCCGGCGCGTCCCGGTCGGCGCCTGGCTCGAACGGGTGACGGAACGGGCGCTGGCCCGCGGTCCGTCGCCGCCGGTGCCCAGCGCACCCGTGCTGCTCGTACTCTCCCAACCCGAGTTCGCGCAGTCGGTCAAGCAGGGCCTGCACGACCTGCGGCAGCACGCTCTGCTCGCCCGCAATCCCCTGCTGCGCACCCGGGTGCTCCACGACCGGGCCGGCGCCGGTGAACCCGACGTCGCGCTGCTCGAGCAGGTGCTGCGCGACGCGGTCGCCACCCTCGCCGACCATCCCCGCGACGACAAACTGCTGCGGGCCGTGGACCGTACGTATCTGCGGCCGGCGGCGACCCAGGAGTCGGCCGCGGCAGCGCTCGGACTGCCGTTCAGCACCTATCGGAGGCACCTGGCCACCGGGGTGGAGCGGATCGTGTCGTGGCTGTGGGACCAGGAGGTGTACGGCCGCCGGCAGTGAGCACAACCGAGCACCGAACGGACTGGTGACCGAGCAGATTCCGGACGCATGCTTCTCGCACTCGAACGAGGAGGTGCCGGAAATGGTGACACGTATCGGTGATCGCGCCGTGGTCCTCGGCGCGGGAACGGCCGGTCTGCTCGCCGCGCGGGTGTTGTCGGATGCGTACTCGGACGTGGTGGTGATCGATCACGACAGACTGCCGGACGGTGCCGCGGCACGGCGCTGCGTACCGCAGGGTCGGCACATCCATGTGCTGGTGGCCGGCGGGATGCGCGCGATGGAGGAACTGCTGCCCGGGCTCACCGCCGATCTCGCCGGCGACGGTGCACCGATGGTGGACCAGTGCGGCGACGTGCGCTGGTATCTCGGTGGCCACCGCCTCCGGCAGGCGGAGAGCGACCTGACGGCGGTGAGCGCGAGCCGGCCGAATCTCGAACATCGGGTGCGGTCCCGCGTCGCCGCACGTCCCGGAGTGCGGATCGTCGATCGCTGCGACGCGCTGGGATTGACCGTGAGCCGGGACGGCCGAAAGGTCACCGGCGTGCGCGTGCTCCGCCGGGCGGACGGCAGCGTCGAGGAGGTTCTCGACGCCGATCTCGTCGTCGACGCCACCGGCCGTGGTTCGCGAACCCCGGCGTGGCTCGAGCGGCTCGGATACCACCCGCCCGAGCGGGAGGAGGTGCGCGTCGACCTCACGTACGTCACGCGCACCTACGCCTCCGATCCGGCACTCATGGGTGGCGACCTGGGGATTCTGCTCGCGCCGTCGCCGCCGTACCCGCGCGGTGCCGCCATCCAGACGATCGAGAACGGTCGCTGCCTCGTGACGGCGGTGGGCATGCTCGGGCACCGGCCCCCGTCCTCGCCGGACGGCTGGGTGGACTTCCTGCGGTCCCTGCCCCGCCCGGACGTGTACGACGCGATCCGGGACGCCGAGCCGCTCGACGCGCCCCGGTCGTACCACTTTCCGGCGAGTCGGCGGCAGCGCTACGAACGGTGCCGGCGGCTGCCGGAGGGACTGCTGGTGACCGGCGACGCCGCATGCAGTTTCAACCCGATCTACGCGCAGGGAATGAGCGTCGCGGCGTTCGAAGCCGGGCTGCTCGCCGAACACCTGAAGGGCGGCCGGGAGCCGGACCCGCATCGATGGTTCCGGGATATGGCGAAGGTCGTCGACGTGCCCTGGGACATGGCCACCGGCGGCGACCTCGCCTGGCCGCAGGTCGAGGGCCGGCGCAGCGCGAAAGTGCGCCTGGCCAACCGCTACCTGCCGCTCGTCCACGCCGCCGCCGCGCAGGATCCCGAGGTGGTCCGCGCATTCTTCCGCGTCGCGGCGATGGTGGATCCGCCCGGGACGCTGTTCGCCCCGCCGGTGGTCGGGCGGGTGCTCCGCCGGACGATCAGTGCTTGTGCAGCCGGGTCTCGAACTCCCGCTCGAGAGCCCGCCACGCCTCGGCCTCCGCGGTGAACGGCGCGCTGGGCGCGAGCCGCGTCGGATCCGGCTCGAGCACGTAGTTGACGAACCAGCCCAGCTCCGTCGACCCGGCCAGCGCGGCGTCGGTGCTGTCGTCCTCGGCGTAGTTCGCGGCGTCGGTGAACAGTTCGACCGCCAGATCCAGCTGATCGGCGTCCACCGCCTCCGTACCGTGCTCGATGTCGTCCGCGATCCCGGGCAGCACGTACACGTTCTCGTCCGTCACCTCGACCTCGAGGGAACCGTCCGTCGCCGCGTGCCGGATGTCGTCGTAGGTGCTGAGCGCCGCCAGATCGTGGTCGTGGTGGTCGGCCAGGTAGCGCGCCAGCGCCCGCTCCGTGGGGAACACGAGGATCGTCCCGTCGCGGCCGAGGAACAGCGCGTCGTCGTCGAGGTAGCAGCGCAGGGTGAACCACGTGCCGTCGGAGGCGATGATCTTGACCGGGTCGATTCCGACCGCCGTCCAGAAGCTCGTGTCCTCGTTCTCGTCCCCGTCGACGAACTCGTATTCCTCGTCCTCCGCCTCCTCGGCGGCGTCCTCGGCCTCGACGATGTTCTCCTCGGCCGCGACGAGTTCCGCCTCGGCCTCGGCGACGAGCCCGGCGTCGACCTCGGGGGACGTCACGACGGCGTCGAGCGCGTCGATCACCCCGTCCCAGTCCTCGGCGACGGCGGAGCCGACCCGGTTCCACAGCTCCCCGCCCTCGCGGCCCTCGAACGCCGCGACACCGTGGCTCAGCAGCGCCTCGATCTCCGCCCGTTCGAAGAACTTCGTCACCGACTCGAGCTCGCACACGTCGCCGAGGACGGAGACGATGTCGAACGTGTTCTGCAATTCGGCGACGGACTCCGGGTCCGCGTCGTCCGCCACCAGTTCCGGCACGCCGATCAGGTCGTACGAATGGCTCTCGTCCGGCTCGAACTCCTCCGCGGAGAGTTTCGCGACCACCGGCCAGGCCGGATGCTCGACGAGGTCGTTGTCGGCGCCGGAGCGGACGAACGCGACGAGCTCGGCCACCGCACCGAACGCGTACAGATCGTCACCGTGGCCGAGGAACGCCTCCCATTCGTCGTCGCCCTCGCGCCACCGCGGCGCCCAGAGGGTCACGACGTCGCCGTCGGTGAGACCGAGCTCGATCGGGACGATGTCTCCAGCCATGGTCGCCAAGCCTAGCCATGTCCCGGCCGAAGACATAGCTGGGCGCCGATGAGACGACCGTCACCCGAGTGCACCGCGAAGTTCCCCGAGCAGACGAGCTCGTTCGGCGGCGGCGGCCCGTGCCGCCTCGTGCGTCGTGGCCAGGATCGATGCCGCCACGTCGCGCGCGTGGAGCCCGCTCAGCGCCTCGTCGAGCCACAGCCGGGTCAGGGCGCCGTTGCCGTCCACCTCGGCCCGCACGAGGCCGTCCGGGCTCGTCGCGGCGCCCGACACCACGCCGAGTGCGGCCACGCAATCCTGCAGGGCCCCGAGCCGCGTGCGCACACCGTCCACGATCTCCGTGATCCGCTGATCGCTCGCCGACATCGCGCTCACCACCCGGTCGCCGACGGAGAGCCGGCCGTCCGCGCGTCGTCGCGGCGTGCGCGCTGCACGTCGTCGTGGGTGGGCAGTCCCAGCCGGTTCAGCAGTCCCTCCGGCATTCCCCTGCCCGCCAGCTCCTCTCGGTGCAGCGCGGCGGCCTCGAGTGTCGCGCGACGGCACAGCGACACGATCTGTTCGGCCAGTTGTGCTGCCCCGTAACGTAGTTCGCTCTGATCGATGTGCAGGTCGACGGGCAGGCCCTGTTCGGTGGTGCGCACCGAGACGGTGCCGGACCGGTTCCGGGCGGTCGCCGTCGTGATGGTCGTCTCCGCGGTGTCCATACCCGGTTGGACGCGACGCCGCGCCCCTCGGTTCCCGGCCTAGCCGGTGGGGCCGGTGGGACGGAAGAAGCCCTGGAACCCCATCCCGCTGTTCGTGGTCCGGATCGGCGACAGCTGCACCGGGTCGCCGGCCTCGACCATGAGGCCGTTTCCGACGATCATCGCGACGTGCCCGTCCCACACCGCGAGGTCGCCGGGCTGCACCGCGCTCGCCTCGACGGGGGTGCCGACGTCCTGCTCCTGCGCAAGGCGCGGAATCTGCACCCCGGCCTGCCCGTACGCCCACTGGGTCAGGCCGCTGCAGTCGAGGCCCTGCCCCGGTGCGGTGCCACCCCACACGTAGGGCGTGCCCTGCTGGGAGAGCGCGTGACGCACCGCCTCGGCCGCCGCCCGATTGGGTGCCACGGCAACGCTGCCGTCGGGCAGCCGCACCTCGGTGCCGTTGCCGCCGAAGGCCCGCAGCTCGCCGGCCGGTGAGGCGGCCGGATCGCCGGCCGTCGGTGCTGCCGGTGCGGGCTCCGAGGGCATCAGCTCCGCCATCCTGGTCGTCTGCTCGGCGAGCGACGAGGTGACCCGGGTAAGCACGTCGAGCCCGGCCGCGATGTGCTCGATCGCCGCGACCAGCAACATCATCTGCCCCTGCGGTAGCGCCGCCAGGGGAGCGGAGCGCTCGGCCAGCGTCGTGAACGATTCGATCAGCCGGGCGATTTCGGCTGCACCGGTCAGGACGGTCGTGGTCGCGTCCGCCGCGACGTCGGCGATGGCCGTCCCGCGGTCGGCGGCGGCGACGAGGTCGGCGAGCGCCCGCTCGCCGCTGCGCACGGCCGTCTCCGCCGCGGCCCCCGCCCAGTCCCACGCGAGTTCGCCCAGCGCAGCCCGGCCCACCGAGTGCACGCCGTCGACCAGTTCGGCGCACGACCGCAGCACGGCGGCCGGGTCGGTGCCGACCGCTCCGGCGCCGAACGCCGACAACAGCTCGGCCAGGGGAGCGGTGAGCAGATCCGCCCCCGGCGCCGCGGTCACCGCGGGGCCCCGGCGGCGTTCAGCCGTGCCGCCTGGGCGGCGACGACGCGTTCGTAGGCGGCCGCGGTGGCACCCGCGATGGCGCCCATGGCGTCGAAGGTGTCACCGAGACGGGTCAGTTCCGCTCCGTGGCCGCGGTGGGTGGCCGCGAACGCGGCGAGGAACTCGGCGCCGACCGGGCCGAACACCGTCCCGAGCGGTGCCGGATCGGCCGCGCGTGCGTCGGCGGCGGCGTCGTGCAGCCGCTCGCCCAGGGCCGCGGCGGTGTGCCCGAACGCCGCGATCGTCCCGGGCCGGGCGCGTACCACCTCGTGGTTGCCGTTGCCGGTGCCTGCGTCCATTCGGCCTGCTCCCCTCCGTGGAAACGGATCGTCCTTCCACCGCTTGGACGCAGCGGGCGGCGGCCCGGTTCCCTGCGGCCCCGCGGTACGGACGCCACGGGCGAGCGCGTCCCGCTGTCCCGCCACGCAGAGGGCGAACTTGTTCCCCGTCACGGGGTGTGGGACCGTGGACGCGAGCCTGCCTCACCGGGCTCCCGGACGAGGGGCGCCGTACCCGGTGTGCGACAAGACGGCCCGTCGGAGGCTGTGATGTCGTGGTTGGTTCTGGTGGTGTCCGGGGTGCTGGAGGCGGTGTGGGCCACCGCGTTGGATCGGTCCCGGGGACTCAGCCGGCTCGGCCCGTCGGTGGTGTTCGTCGCGGCGTTGGTCGCGAGCATGGCGGGACTGGCGTATGCCATGCGCCGGCTGCCGGTGGGGACGTCCTACGCGGTGTGGGTGGGGATCGGTGCGGTGCTCACCGTGGCGTTCGCGATGGCCACGGGCGAGGAGGCGGTGTCGGCGTCGAAAGTCGTGTTCCTGGGCATGATCGTCGGGGGCGTGATCGGGCTGAAGCTGGTGCACTGAACCCGTTCCGGAGGGACACCGCAACCGTCGGGGCCGGCCGCGAGGAGCACCGGCCCCGGAACCGGGCGCACGAATCCGCGCACGGCAGTGGCGGATCGGCCGTCACGGCGTGCGCGCGCCGGCGCCGTCGGGTCGTCGCGGCATGAGGAAGAAGACCAGCACCGCGACGACGAGCGGCAGCGCCGAGACGATCAGCATGGTGGTCGCGACGCCCTCGGTGAAGTCGACGCCGAGGGTCAGCCCGTGGGCGAGCTGCACCAGGTTGGGGTCGTACCCGGTGGGGCCGCCGCTGTGGGACATCGTCATCGTGACGGCGTGCTCGGCCTGCTCCGCCTCCTGGACCGAGATGCCGCGAGTTTCGGCGTCCTCGAGCACTTCTCGCCGGTAGAACGCGTCGAGCAGCAGGATGTAGACGGTCGGGCCGAGGGCGTAGCCCATCATTCCGAACGCCGGCTGGACGGCGGCGATCGACCCGGTGTTGCCGGTCTCGGCCTGCGAGAGGATCGTGTCGGCGGTCGCGGTTCCGGCCACGAATCCGCCCAGATTGCTGGTCCACGTCGCCACGACGAGCGCCGCGACCGTCATCGTCGGGGCGACCGTCGCCGCCGTCACGAGGCCGCTCAGCACGATGACCAACAGTCCGGTCACCAGCACCGGGCGCGCGGTGTGCGCGGCGATCATCCGGCCGGCCAGCACGCTCGCCGCGGCGATCACGAGCGTGCCGGGAAGGTACAGCAGTCCGACGGCCTGCGAGGACATGCCCAGCACGTAGTCGCCGAGCTGGCCGAGCACTGTTCCCAGACCGGCCGCGAGCAGGTTCACGGTCAGGACCGCGAGCACCGCGAGGACGAAGGCGCGGCGCCCGAACAGCGACAGGTTCAGGGCCGGCTCCGGCGTCCTGCGTTCGTGCCACACGAACGTCGCGGCGGCGGCGACGCTGACGCTCAGGGGCACCCAGGCGCGCGGTTCGGTGAGCCCGTCGGGCACCGCTCCGATCCCCGCCACCAGGCCGAGCAGCGCCACCCCGAACAGACTCACACCGAGGACGTCGACTCCGCCCGCGGCCCGGCGCGGTGGTTCGTCGACGAACCGGACGATCAGTGTCAGCGCGATCAGCGCAAGCGGCGGGGTGACGAGGAACAGCGATCGCCAGCCGAACGTCTCCACGACCCACCCGCCGACCGCCGGAGTGATGCCGTACAGGACCGTGTCGACGGCCATGAGGACGCCGAGAGCCGTCGACCGCAGTTCGGCCGGAACGGAGGCGGTGACGAGCGCCAGCGACAGTCCCAGCAGCGCGGTCAGCGCCAGGCCGTCCAGGAAGCGCATCAGCAGCAGCACCGGATAGTTCGGCGCCAGCGACGACAGCAACCCGACGGCGATGTTGGCGACGAGGGCCCACACGAGCATGCGCGCGAGCCCGAACCGGTCGCCGAGAGTCCCGACCGCGAGGACGGATGCGGCCACCATGAGGGTGGAGGCGGCGGCGAGCATCCCGATCCGGTCGGCGGGAACGTCGAGACCGCGGCCCACGGTGGACAGATTGAGGGTCAGCATCAGCGGGTCGACGGCCGCGATCGCGTAGGCGATCGCGGGACCGAGAACGGTCAGGAGGATCCGGCCGGTGAGGCGCGGCGCGGCCTCGGCGCGTTCGGCCATCACGCACACCCCGTCCTACTCGATGAAGCCCTTCTCCACGAGCCAGTCGTAGGCCACCTCGGCCGGCTCCCGGCCGTCGACGTCGATCTGCCCGTTCAGCTCGATGAGGGTCTCGTCGGTCAGCTCCCGGGTGACGGGTGCGAACAGGTCGGCGATCTGCGGATTCTCGGTGAGGGTCTCCTCGCGGACGACGACGGCCACGTTGTAGATGGGGAAGAACGTGCGGTCGTCCTCGAGCACCGCGAGATCGAGCGCCTCGATCCGTCCGTCCGTGGTGAACACCTCCCCGAAGTTGCATTCGCCCCGGGCCGTCGCCTCGTAGATCGCCCCGGTGTCCAGGGTCTTGATGTTCTCCCGCGGGACCCCGGAGCCGAGGGGGATCCCGTACGTCTCGAGCATCGGCTGCAGGCCGTCGTTGCGGTTGGCGAACTCGGATTCCACGCAGAAGGTGCGTTCGGCGACCGGGATGTTCGCGATGTCGGAGAGGGAGTCCACGCCGAGGCGCTGGGCGTTGCGGCTGGTGGCCGCGAAGCCGTAGGTGTTGTTCATGGGGGCGGGCGGCAGCCACGCCAGATCGTTCTCGCGCAGGTCCTCGTCGCGCACGGCCTGGTACTGGGCCTGCTCGTCCGGGATGGCCTCCTCGTGTCCGAGGTAGGCGATCCAGGCCGTTCCGGTGTACTCCCACTGGAGGTCGACCTGTCCCTCGAGCTGCGCCTGGCGGGAACTGGCGCTGCCGGGGATGTTGGTCAGATCCGTGACGTCCGCACCGGCCGAGCGCAGGAGGATCACCGCCATCTTCCCGAGCAGGACTCCTTCCGAGAAGTTCTTCGACCCGACCGCGACGCTCGCCCCGTCGAGCCGTTGGACGGACTGCAGGGGACCGGCGAGCTCGCCGGTGGGGACGAAGCCGCCGGCGGTTCCGAGTCCGCAGGCGGTCAGGGTCGCCGCGACGAGCAGGGATCCGACGATGCGGGGCAGCAGGATCCGGGTCACCGGCGCAGCCCCTTCGGTTGCACCGTGAGTTCGAGGACCCGGCCCGCCCAGTCGATGAGCAGGGCGAGCAGCGCCACGAGCAGGGCCCCGCTGACGAGCACCGGATACCGGAAGAGGGTGATGCCGGTGACGATGAGGGAACCGAGGCCGCCGGCGTTGATGAACGTGGCCAAGGTGGCGGTGCCCACGAGCAGGACGAGGGCGGTGCGCACGCCGGTCATGATCACCGGTACGGCGAGCGGCAGTTCGACGCGCAGCAGCACCCCGGCGCCGGACATGCCGATTCCGCGGCCGGCCTCGACGAGCGTGGGGTCGATGCCCTCGATCCCGGTGATCGTGTTCCGCAGCACCGGAAGGACGGCGTACAGGGTCAGGGCGACGACCGCCGTTCCGAATCCGAAGCCGAGCCAGATCGCGAGCAACACGATCAGGCCGATGGCCGGGGCCGCCTGGCCCGCGTTGGCGATCCCCACCGCCACGGGTGCGAGTGCGCGTGACCTCGGCCGGGTCAGGGCGATGCCGAGCGGGACGGCCACCGCCACGACGAGGATCGCCGAGACCACGGTGAGCCCGACGTGTTGCCAGAGCAGGGTCGTGATCGTGGTCCAGTCGAGTTGCCGGGCCTCGATCGAGTCGAGGTCGGCGTTGCCCCGCCACAGTGCCCACGCGGCGAACACCACCGCCACCAGGACGGGGATGACGACGAGCAGCCCCGTGTTCTCACGCCCCGCGCCGGCGTCGCGCGAGCGTGTCTCGGTTCCCGCGGCGCGCGACGGCGCGGCCGGCTCGGCGTCGAGGCTCATATGCGGCTCCCGGTGTCGTCGGCGCCGGGCCCCGCCGAGCGTGGACCGGTGGGGCGGATCCGGTTGGTGACGGACTCGAAGTTCACCAATCCGAGGAATTCGTCGTGCCGGCCGGTCACGATCGCGGCCCCGTGCGCCGAGGTGAGCATCGCGTCGAGCGCATCGTTCAACGTGGCGTGCCGATCGAGCGTGATCACGCCTTGCGGTTCGCCGGCCGGGACGGACTCGGCGCCCTCGAGCTCGTGCACCCACAGCCACGCCACCGGCCGCCGTCGCTGGTCGAGGACCACGACGGTGTCGTCGTCGTTCGCCGCGGCGCGGGAGACAGCTTCGGCGGCGGGGCTTCCCACGGTGGCGGTGGTGCCGTCGACGAGGTCGAGGTCGTCGACCCGGCTGAGGGACAGCTGCTTGAGGGTGGACCCGGCGCCGACGAACTTCTCGACGAACCGGTTCGCCGGTGCCGAGAGGATCACCTCGGGGGTGTCGTACTGGGCGACGTGCGCGCCCTCCTCCATGATCAGGATGCGGTTGCCCAGCTTCACGGCCTCGTCGATGTCGTGGGTGACGCACACGATCGTCTTGCGCAGTTCCTCGTGGATGCGCAGCAGCTCGTCCTGCAGCCGGTGCCGGGTGATCGGATCGACCGCCCCGAACGGCTCGTCCATCAGCACCACGGGCGGGTCGGCGGCCAGGCCCCGCGCGACGCCGACCCGCTGCTGCTGGCCGCCGGAGAGCTCCCGCGGGTACCGGTCGCAGTACTTGCCGGGATCCAGGTTGACCAGTTCGAGCAGCTCCACGACCCGGTCCGCGGTCCGTCGCTTGTCCCAGCCCAGCAGCCGGGGCACGATCGAGATGTTCTGGGCGACCGTCATGTGCGGGAAGAGGCTGCCGCCCTGGATCACGTACCCGATCCGCCGGCGCAGGTCGTCGACGTCCGCGGAACGGACGTCCTCACCCCCGATCAGGATGGTGCCGGAGGTGGGTTCGACGAGCCGGTTGATCATCTTCAGCGACGTGGTCTTGCCGCAACCGGACGGACCGACGAACATCACGATCTCGCCCGCCGGGATGTGCAGGCTCAGTCCGTCGACGGCGGGCCGGGCCTGACCGGGGAAGGTCTTCACCACGTCGACCAGGTCGATGTCGGTGCCGCTGATGCCCCCGGCGGAATGTGCTGGCGTGTTCATCGGGCTCGGATTCCCTTCGAGACGGTGACCTTGCCGATCGCGAGGAGCAGTGCGTCGAGAGCGAGGGCGAGCACGACCACGCCCACCGTGCCCACGAGCGCGGAATTCAGGGCGTTGGCGCCACCGATCTGGGACAGGCCCGTGAAGATGAACGAGCCCAGGCCGGGGCCGAGGACGTAGGCGGCGATGGCGGCGACCCCCATGGACATCTGGGTGGAGACCCGCACCCCGGCGAGGATGACCGGCCAGGCCAGGGGGAGCCGTACGCGGGTGAGGGTGCCGACCTCGCCCATGCCGAGGCCTCGCGCCGACTCGACGAGCGCCCGGTCGACGCCCTGCAGGCCGACGACCGCATTGCGCAGCACGGGCAGCGCCGCGTAGAACGCCACGGCGATGAACGCCGGGGTGACGCCGATTCCGACGAGCGGGATCAGGATGCCGAGCAGGGCGAACGACGGGATCGTCAGACCGATGGCACTGAGCGCGTTCGCCACCGGTTCGAGCCGCGGGACGCGCGTGACGATCACCGCGATCACGACGGCGACGATCGTGGCGAGGAGGACGGCCTGCACGACCAGGCTCACGTGCTGGTAGGCGCTGAAGGCGATCTGCGCCTTCCGCTCGTCGACGAATTCCCACATGCGCACCCGTCCCGTCTCCCCGCACGCCCGACTGTCACGATGGCACACCTGCGGTGGGCTTCGCGCCGAGACGGAGAACCGCGACGGAGAACCCGGCAGGCACGGACCGTCGATCGCCGCCCGAGGGCGGGTGGTCCGCGGCCCCACTCGGCGGCAGGCACACGGTGGCCGCGTTCTATCCTTCCGGCATGGATTCGCTCGTCGTCGACCATCCGCTCGCCGCCGCTCTCCTCACGACCCTGCGTGACGAGCGCAGCGACAACGCCGCCTTCCGGTACGCGCTGCGCCGGCTTACCCAGATGCTGATCTACGAGGCGATCCGGGACGCCCCGGTGGAGCAGTTCGAGGTGCGCACGCCCGTCGCGAGCACGACCGGTGTGCGCCTGCAGCAGCCCCCGCTGCTGGTGCCGGTGCTGCGCGCGGGGCTCGGCATGGTGGAGCAGGCGCACGCGCTGATCCCGCAGGCGCGCGTGGGCTTCGTGGGGTTGGCCCGGGACGAGAAGACGTTCGAGCCGGTGCCGTACCTCGAGTCGCTCCCGGACGACCTGTCCGGCCTGCCGGTCTACGTGCTCGACCCGATGCTCGCCACCGGCGGCTCCATGGTCCACACGATCGAGCTGCTGGTCACGCGCGGAGCAACCGACGTCACCGCGGTGTGCGTGGTCGCGGCCCCGGAGGGGGTGGCGGCGCTCGCCGACTCCGGTCATCCGGTCCGGTTGGTGACCGCGACGATCGACGAGGGACTCAACGAGGACAGGTACATCGTCCCGGGACTCGGGGACGCCGGCGACCGCCAGTTCGGACCTCGCTGAGGCGGCTCGCGGATCCGCTTGCGCCGCACCAGCGATCCGCATCGGCGCCGAGATAGTCTTGTATGTCCTCTTTGTCTGTTGTGTGACAGGATTACAATAGAGTTTCTTTTGGGATCTGGTGCGGGTCGGCTCCGCGGCATTGCGCGCCTCGCCGGCATCCGGCCCGGAACCCGCGAAACCGCAGGACAGGAAGAGATTCCGGTTGCGGTGCCGGACGTGAGGGGGTCCGGTCCGGAGCGGCGGTGTGTCCGGCCGATTCCGTCTCGTTTCGGCGAAGATGATCAACTCGCCTTCCGGACGGGGCTTCTGTGGTTACGCTCGCCGAGATCGGTTGGTTCGTCCACTGCCCTCGACCGTCCACGAAAATGAGGTCCGCTCGATGATCAACACCTTCTCCGGCAACAGGTTTCGACAGTGCGCCCGGGCCACCGCACTCGGTGCGGCCGCAGTGCTGGGCATGGTGGTGGGGTCCGGCAGTGCCGGAGCCGCTGTCGACAATGCCCGGACGCTGCCCCTCGGCAACAACAACGCCATCGAAGTGCTCCAGGCCGACACGTCGATCCAGTCCTATCCGCCGCTCGACAGCTCGCCCGTCAGCTTCGAGTTCTTCCACGACGAGGTCGTATCGGTCAACATCACCGGGCCGGACGCGGATTCCTTCCAGGACACCAAACTGACCATCGGATACCAGATCGGCTATCCCGTCGCCCTCAACGGTGCCATCGTGCACATCAACACCCCCAGCCTCGACTGGGAGGTTGGCAACGAGTTCGGCATCGGCGTCGAGCTCGCCCCCGAGTTCGCGCTCGGGCTCGACGCGAGCACCGGCGCGACGATCGGCGGTTCGATCATCCCCTCCCAGGAGATCGAGGTCGATCTTGCGCCCGGCGGCATCACCGACGTGGCATTCGTCCAGGACATGGAGTTCGACGGCAGGGCGGCGACCGTCCGGCTCGCGGGAGTCCACGGCTCGGTCTCGGGAGCGCTCGGCCCGGTCACGATCCGCCCGTACGCCAGGGCTGTCACCTCGAACAACGACACCGTCATCACATACGGGGTGCCGCACCGCCTTTGAGAATCGTCGTCGCTCCGGTGCCGGCTGTGACCGCGACACGCGGGCACCGCCGGCACCGACGTGCGTGGTTACCCGTCGCTCAGCGCGGATGCCCACGCGCGCAACGCCCGTAGGCGCGCCGTCGCGCCGCCGCGGTCACCGTCCGGGGCGACCGCCTCGAGATAGCACTTGAGCTTCGGCTCGGTGCCCGAGGGCCGCACCACGACCCGCACCGACGCCCCCTCGAGTACCACCGCGTCCGTGCGCAGCGGGCCGGCCGCCGTCGCGAGGTCGGTGGCCGTGACCGGCTCCCCGGCGAGTTCGGCCGGCAGCGCGGACCGCAGCCGGCTCATGATCGCCCCGATCCGCGCGAGGTCGGTCACCCGGATCGAGACCTGATCGCCGAGATGCAGCCCGAATTCGCGGTACAGAGCGTCGAGAGCGTCGACGAGCGTGCGCCGCCGGGTCTTCAGCTCCGCGGCGTAGTCCGCGACGACGATCGCCGTGGCGATGCCGTCCTTGTCGCGCACCGCATCCGGGTCGACGCAGTGTCCGAGGGCCTCTTCGTACGCGTACACCAGCCCGTCGCCCGCGCGGGCGAGCCACTTGAAGCCCGTGAGGGTCTGCGCGTAGCGGGCGCCCCGCGCGGCGGCGAGCTTGCCGAGCAGGGACGAGGAGACGATCGTCGTCGCCACCAGTGCACCGCGCGGGGCCCCCGCGAGAATCCGGTCGCCCAGCAGCACCCCGGTCTCGTCGCCACGCAGCATCCGCCAGCCGTCGGGCGTGGGGACGCCCACGGCACACCGGTCGGCATCGGGATCGAGGGCGACGGCGATGTCGGCGCCGACCTCGGCAGCGAGCGCGAGCAGGGCGTCGGCGGACCCCGGCTCCTCCGGGTTGGGGAACTCGACGGTGGGAAAGCGCGGGTCGGGCGCGAACTGTGCGTCGACGACGTGCACGTCGCCGAAGCCGGCCGCGCGCAGGGCTGCCACCGCGGTCTCCCCGCCGACGCCGTGCAGCGGCGTCAGCGCGACGCGGAGTTCCCGCGCCGCGGAGCGCGGCAGCGACGCGACGCGCGCGAGATACCGTGCCACCAGTTCGTCCCCCGCGGGTGCGACGGTGACGCGCGGCACCGACGACGCGTCGCCGACGGCGTCGATCGCCGCCTCGATCTCCCGGTCGTCCGGCTCGACCAGTTGTGCGCCGCCGCGGGTGTAGACCTTGTAGCCGTTGTCCGTGGCCGGGTTGTGCGACGCGGTGATCTGCACACCCGCGACCGCGTCGAGCGTCCGCACGGCGTACGCCGTCACCGGGGTCGGGAGCGGGCGCGGCAACGCCACGACGTCGAAACCGGCGGCCGCGAGAACCTCTGTGGCGGCGGCGAAGAACTCGGCCGATCCGGTGCGCGCGTCGCGGCCGACGACCACGGTGCCGCCGCCGGAGCCGCGCGCGTCGAGCCAGCGGGCCAGGCCCGCGGTGGTGCGGACGACCACGTCCTCGTTCATGCAGTCCGGGCCGTCGCCGACGGGGCCGCGCAGCCCGGCGGTGCCGAAGCGCAGGGTCACAGCCGGCCCGCCAGCTCACGCAGCAGGTCGCCCATGCGGGTGGCGGCGGCCCGTCCCGCCGCAAGGACCTCGTGGTGGTCGAGGTGCTCGCCGGTGATCCCCGCCGCGGCGTTGGTGACCAGGGAGATGCCGAGGACCCGGGCGCCGGCGGCACGCGCGGCGATGGTCTCGTGGACGGTGGACATGCCCACCAGGTCCGCGCCGAGTGTGCGCAACATGCGGATCTCGGCGGGGGTCTCGTAGTGCGGGCCGGGCAGGCCGGCGTACACGCCCTCGCCGAGGGTGGGGTCGATCTCGCGGGCGAGGGCGCGCAACCTCGGGCAGTAGGCGTCGACGAGGTCGACGAACTGGGCGCCGACGAGCGGCGAGCGTCCGGTGAGGTTGAGGTGGTCCGAGATCAGGACCGGCTGACCGACCGCGTGATCGGGCCGGATGCCGCCGGCGGCGTTGGTGAGCACGACGGTGCGCGCGCCGGCGGCGACGGCGGTGCGCACCGGATGCACGACGCGGCTCAGGTCGTGCCCTTCGTAGGCGTGGGTGCGGCCCGCGAGGAGCAGCACCGGGGTCTCGCCGACCCGCACCGAATGCACGGTGCCCGAATGTCCTTCGGCGGTGGGCGGGGCGAATCCCGGCAGTTCGCTCATCGGAACGTCGGCGACCGCCGTGCCGAAGCGCTCCACCGCGGCGCGCCAGCCGGAGCCGAGCACCACCGCGACGGAGTGCTCGGGCACGCCGGTGCGCTCGGCGAGTGCCGCGGCGGCGCGGGCGGCCTCGGCAGGGGGGTCGGCGATGGCGTCGGGTGCTCCCATGTCGGTCGACCCTAGCGCCAACCGTGTTGTTACTCACCGGTAGGTTCTGGCGCTATCCTCTCCGCATGCCATACCTCGAACGCGACGGCGACGTCTTCGTCCTCCACCTCGGCGACCGCTCCGGCGGCGACACCGAGAACCGCTTCCACCCCGACTGGCTCTCCGCCGTCCACGCGCTGCTCGACGAGGTCGTCGCGCACGACGGCCCCGCGGCGCTCGTCACCGCGGCCACCGGGAAGTTCTGGAGCAACGGCCTCGACACCGACTGGATCTTCGGGAACCTCCCCGGGCTGCCGGGTTACCTCGATTCCGTCCACGAGTTGTACGGGCGGATCCTCACCTTCCCCGCGGCCACCGTCGCGGCGGTGCAGGGCCATGCGTTCGGTGCCGGTGCGATGCTCGCGCTGACCCACGACTTCCGCGTGATGCGGGCCGACCGCGGCTTCTGGTGCCTGCCCGAGGTGTCGCTGAACATGCCGTTCACCGTGGGGATGTCCGCACTGCTGCGCGAGCGGCTGCCGATCCAGGCCGCGGTCGAGGCGACCACGACCGGCCGCCGGTTCGGCGGTGGTGACGCCCTCGCGGCGGGCATCGTCGATCGCGCCGTCGACGGCGACACCGTGCTGGCCGCCGCCGTCGAGCGGGCCGCCGCCCTGACCGGCACCCGGGGCGCCAACCTGGCGGGCATCAAGCGCGGTCTGCACGCGCCGCTGATCGCGGCGCTCGAGACGAAGACGGACGAGTCGAACTTCCGCCTCGGGTGAGGTGCCCTCGTTCCGCCCGTGCCAGACTGAGCGGGTGACGAGCGATGCGGACAGGGCGATCGAGGCTGCGTCGGACGGCCTGATCGCCCTGTCGCATTCGATCCACGCCGAGCCGGAACTGGCCTTCGACGAACACCGCAGCGCCGCGAAGATCGTCGAACTGCTGCGCGGCGGCGGATTCGAGGTCCGCACCGGGATCGCCGATCTGCCCACCGCGTTCGACGCCCGGTTCGGCAGCGGGGAACTCGTCGTCGGCATCTGCGCCGAATACGACGCCCTGCCCGGAATCGGGCACGCGTGCGGGCACAACATCATCGCCGCCGCCGCCGCCGGCGCGGGCCTGGGTCTCGCCGCGGTCGCCGACGCCCTCGGCATCACCGTCCGCGTCATCGGCACGCCCGCCGAGGAGACCGGCGGCGGCAAGGTGCTCATGCTCGAGCGCGGTGTGTTCGCCGACGTCGGCATGGCCCTGATGGTGCACCCGGGCCCGTTCGACATCACCGGGGCGACGTCGCTGGCCCTCGCCGACATCGCCGTCACCTACACCGGTCGCGAGGCGCACGCCTCCGCCGCCCCCGAATACGGCCGCAACGCCGCCGACGCCGCGACCGTCGCGCAGGTCGCCGTCGGCCTGCTGCGTCAGCATCTGCTGCCCGGCCAGCAGATCCACGGCATCGTCAGCGACGGCGGCACCGCCCCGAACATCGTGCCCGCGCACACCGAACTGCTGTACTACCTGCGGGCGACGACCGCGGACTCCCTCGCCGACCTGTCCGAGCGCGCCGGGAACTGCTTCGCCGCGGGGGCTCTCGCCGCCGGCTGCACGCACGAGATCCGCACCGTGTCGCCGACCTATACCGAACTGACTCCCGACCCGTGGCTGGTCCGGGCTTATCGTGAGGAGATCATCGGTCTCGGGCGCACGCCGCTGCCCGTCGAGGAGGAAGGATCGCGCCCGCTGGGCAGCACGGACATGGGAAACGTGACGAACGTGGTGCCGGGTATCCACCCGGTGATCGGTCTCGACTCGGGTGGGGCGGTGACCCACCAGGCGGCGTTCGCCGCCGCGTGCGTCACCGCCTCGGCGGACCTCGCCGTCCTCGACGGCGCCCGCGCGCTCGCCGCGACGGCGGCCCGGGCGGCGACCGATCCCACGCAGCGTGCACGGCTGCTCGAGAACGTGGCGCGCCGATGAACCCGTACATCGAGAAGTGGCTGGGCGAGCACACCGACGACCTGTCGGCGTGGCGCCGGCACATCCACGCCAATCCCGAACTGGCCCGTCAGGAGTACGCCACCACCGAGTTCGTCGGGAGCACGCTCGCCGCCGCCGGGCTCGAGCCGAAGGTGCTGCCGCGCGGCACGGGCCTGATCTGCGATCTCGGCCCCGAGGGCCCGCGGATCGCCCTGCGTGCCGACATGGACGCGTTGCCCATGCAGGAGCTGACGGGCCTGCCGTTCGCCTCCACCGTGCCGGGCGTGACACACGCCTGCGGGCACGACGCCCACACCACCGTCCTGCTCGGCACGGCGCTGGCGCTGCACTCGGTGCCCGAGCTGCCGGTGGGTGTGCGGCTGATCTTCCAGCCGGCCGAAGAGGTGATGCCCGGCGGCGCGCTCGACGTGGTCGCCGCGGGCGCGCTCGAGGGGGTGGCCCGGATCTTCGCGTTGCACTGCGATCCGCGGCTCGAGGCGGGCCGGGTCGGGGTGCGGGTCGGGGCGATCACCTCGGCCGCCGACACGGTCGAACTGGTCCTCGACTCGCCGGGCGGGCACACCTCCCGCCCGCACCTGACGGGCGATCTGGTGTACGGGCTCGGCACCGTGATCACCGGGCTGCCGGGCATGCTCAGCCGGCGCATCGACCCGCGCACGAGCACGGTGATGGTGTGGGGCGCGGTGACGGCGGGCAAGGCCGCGAATGCGATTCCCCGCACCGGCATGCTGACCGGCACCGTCCGCACCGGCGACCACGAGACCTGGGAGCTGCTCGAGCCGATGGTGCGCGAGATCGTGCACGGTCTGCTCGCGCCGACCGGCCTGAGCTACGAGCTGGACTACCGGCGCGGTGTGCCGCCCGTCGTCAACGACGAGGTGTCGGCCCGGATGGTCGAGGACGCGGTGCGCGCGATCGACCCGGACGCGCTGGCGGACACCCCGCAGTCCGGGGGTGGGGAGGACTTCTCCTGGTACCTCGAGCAGGTTCCGGGGGCGATGGCCCGGCTGGGTGTGTGGCGGGGGACCGGGCCGAAGCTCGACATCCACCAGCCCGACTTCGATCTCGACGAGCGGGCCCTGGCCGTCGGCGTACGGGTGATGACGAACCTGGTCCTGGGATCAGGTTAGGCTTGCACAACCTGTACGTTGCCTGTGAGTCGTCGCTCACGCCAGGAGGTCCGGATGCATTTTCGACGCAGAGCTGTCGCCGTACTGTCGGCCGGGGTCGTCGCCGCCGTGTTGGCCGCGTGCGGCAGCGACTCGGGATCGGGTGAGTCCGAGGGCGGCTCCACCGGTGCGCTCACCCTGTACTCCGGGCGCAGCGAGAACCTGGTCGGGCCGCTGATCGACCAGCTCGAGGGCACCCTCGGCTTCGAGGTCGACGTCGTCTACGGCAGCACCCCCGAGATCACCGGAAAGCTGGTCGAGGAGGGCGGCTCCTCGCCGGCCGACGTGGTGTTCACCCAGGACGCCGGTGCGCTCGGCCTGCTGGACCAGGCGGGGCTGCTCGAGACGCTGCCGGCGTCGGTGACCGAGCTGGTTCCCGCCGACTACCGCGCCGCCGACGGCACCTGGGTGGCGACCTCCGCGCGCGCCCGCGTGCTCGTCTACAACGACGAGAAGGTGCAGCCGCAGGATCTGCCCACCGGCATCGACGGCCTGCTGGACCCGAAGTGGAAGGGCCAGATCGGCTTCGCCCCGACCAACGCGTCGTTCCAGGCGTTCGTCACCGGGCTGCGCGTCGCGCGCGGCGAGGACGGGGCCCGCGCCTGGCTCGAGGCCTTCAAGGCCAACGAGCCGGTGGCCTTCGAGGGCAACGGCCCGCTGATGGAGGGTGTGGACACCGGCCAGGTCACCCTCGGCCTGACCAACCACTACTACTGGTACGGCCTCGCGGACGAGCGCGGTGCCGAGAACCTGAACGTGCAGGTCTACTACTTCCAGGCCGGTGATCCGGGCGCGCTGGTGAACATCGCCGGGGCCGGCGTGCTGAAGACCACGGACCAGAAGGAGCAGGCGGAGCAGTTCGTCGCCGCGCTGCTCTCGCCCGAGGCCCAGGCCTACTTCGCCGACGAGACGGCCGAGTACCCGGTCGTCGAGGGCGTCGAGACCAAGGACCAGCTGCGTCCGCTGTCGGAGATCGGCAACTCCGACATCGAACTCGCCGAACTCGCCTCGCTCGAGCAGACCCAGGCGTTGCTGCAGGAGCTGGGATTCATCTGATCCAGCTCGCCGCTCTCCGTCCCACCCGGCGCAGCCGGCCCGTTCTCACGCTGGCTGCGCTGGGTGTCTCGGTGTTCGCGCTCGCCCCGGTGGCACACCTGGTCATGCGTGCGTTCGCAGACGGCCCCGACCGCGTGTGGTCGCTGGTGTTCCGGCAGCGCACCCTCGATCTGGTGTGGCGCAGCGGCATTCTCGCGCTCACCGTCACCGTCGCCTGCCTCGTGATCGGCGTCACCGCCGCGTGGCTCACGGCACGCACCGACCTGCCCGGCCGGCGGTGGTTCGCCCTGGCGCTGAGCGTTCCGCTCGCCATCCCGTCGTACGTGTCCGGCTTCGTCTACATCGCCCAGTTCCCCGGCCTCGCGGGTTTCGCGGGGGCCGCGCTGGTCCTCACCGCGGCGAGCTTCCCGTACGTGTACCTGCCGGTGTCCGCCGCGCTGGCCTCGGTCGATCCGGGACTCGAGGAGGTGGCCCGCACCCTCGGCCGGTCCCGGCTGCGCACCACGCTCACCGTGACCCTGCGTCAGGTGTGGCCGACCGCGGCGGCCGGCGGCCTGCTGGTGGCGCTGTACACCCTCAGCGACTTCGGCGCCGTCGCGCTGATGCGGTACGAGGCCTTCACCCTCGCCATCTACGGCAGCTACCGGGGGCTGCTCGACCGCACCCCGGCCGCGGTGTTCGGCTTGGTGCTCGTCGTTCTCGCCGTCGCGCTGACGGTCTCCGAGCGCCGGGTGCGCCGCGGGGCCACCGCGCGCGTCGGTTCCGGCGCCCCACGAGCCGTCGCGGCCGTGCCGCTGGGCGGGCAGCGGTGGACGGCCCTGACGTTCCTCGCCGTCGTGCTGGTGGTGAGCGTCGGCGTGCCGCTGGCCGGACTTGCGCGCTGGCTGTGGTTCTCGCAGCAGGCGGCGATCGACTGGGCGGGGATCTGGACGGCGACGACGTACACGCTGTGGGTGGCGGCCCTGGGGGCGTTGCTGACGACGGCGCTGGCCCTGCCGGTGGGCACCCTGGCGGCGCGTTCGACCTCGCCGGTGGCGCGGTTCACCGAGAGCGCCTCCTACGTCGGGTTCGCGCTGCCCGGCATCACCGTGGGTCTGGCTCTGGTCTTCTTCGGTATCCGGCTGCTGCCGCAGTGGTACCAGCACACCCCGATGCTCGTGATCGGCTACGCGGTGTTGTTCCTGCCGCTCGCCGTCGGGTCGATCCGCGCGGCCGTCGCCTCGATCCCGCTCGGCCTCGAGGACGCGTCCGCGACCCTCGGCAGCGGACGGCTGCGGACCGGCGTCCGGGTGATGATCCCGCTGGCCGCGCCCGGTGTCGTGGCGGGCGCGGCGCTGGCGTTCCTCACCATCGCGAAGGAACTGCCCGCGACGTTGTTGCTCGTGCCGATCGGGGAGGACACCCTGGCGTCACGGATGTGGAAGTACACCGAGACCCTCGAATACGGTTCGGCGGCCCCGTACGCCGCGATCCTGGTGCTCATCGCCGCGCTGCCGTCGCTGGTGCTGGGCCGACTGTTGCGGGGCCGGGTCGATGCGGAAAGTGGCGGTGAGGAATGAGCGGGCTCTCCATCGAGGGCGTATGCGCCCGGTACGGGCGGACCGAGGTCGTCAGCGACGTCTCGCTGACGGTGGAGCGAGGCGCGTTGCTGGCCGTACTCGGGCCCTCGGGCGGGGGCAAGACCACGCTGCTGCGCGTCGTCGCGGGTCTGCACCCGGCGAGCGCGGGGCGCGTCGTCGCGGACGGACGCGACCTCACGGCTCTGCCGCCGGAGCGCCGGGGGGTGGGGCTGGTGCCGCAGGAGGGTGCGCTCTTCCCGCATCTGAGCGTGGCGCGCAACGTCGGCTACGGGCTGGTGCAGCCGACGTGGCGATCGATGGTGCGGCAGAAGTCCGTCCGGCACCGCCGCGTGGCGGAACTGCTCGACCTCGTCGGCCTGGCCGGCACCGGTCAGCGCAAGCCGTCGCAGCTGTCCGGCGGCCAGCAGCAGCGCATCGCGCTGGCGCGGGCGCTGGCCCCGAACCCGTCCGTCGTACTGCTCGACGAGCCGTTCAGCGCCCTCGACGCCGGGCTGCGGGCCAGCCTGCGCACCGAGGTCCGCACCCTGCTGCGGGACCAGGAGGTCGCCTCCGTGCTGGTCACCCACGACCAGGCCGAGGCCCTGGCCATCGCGGACACGGTCGCGGTGATGCTCGGCGGGCGTGTCGCCCAGGTGGGCACCCCGGAGGAGGTCTACCGGTGGCCCGCGACGCTCGAGGTGGGCGCATTCGTGGGGGATTCGGTCGTGCTCGACGCCGATGCGGACGGCGACCGCGCGCACACGGTGATCGGTGCGGTCCCGCTCGCCGCCCCGGCCCACGGCAAGGGTCACGTGCTCGTGCGCCCGGAACAGGTGCAGGTCGCCGCGGCCGACGAGCCGTCGAAGTTCACCGTGCTCGACATCGCCTTCGGCGGGGCACTGACGGAGGTGCGGGTGACCGGCGCCGGGCAGACGATCCGGGCGCAGCGGGCCGCGTCGCACGACGTGCAGGCCGGGGATCCGGTGACGCTGCGGGTCGGCGTCCCCGTGCCGTTCTACCCGGACCGGCCGGCCGGGGACTAGAAGCTGTCGGGCCGGCCCGGCCCGACGTTGCGGCTGTTGCGGGTGCGCAGGTCGCGCACGTAGTCGGCGGGGGCTCCCGCGATCTCGGCGGCGTCGGCCATCACGCCCAGGTAGCGGGCCGACGGCAGGCCGCCCTCGTACGCGTCGAGGACGTACAGCCAGGCGAGCACGGGACCGTCGTCGGTGTCCACGCGCAGCCGGATCTTGCGGTGGATGCCGAGTTCGGAGCCCTCCCACCGGTCGAGGCTGCGTTCGTCCTCGTCGGGTACGTCGTACAGCACCACGAACACCTTCGAGTCGGGATCCTCGACGACGGTGGCGAGCGCACCCTCCCAGCCGATGTCGCCGCCGCTGAACGTCAGCCGCCAGCCGTGGAGCCAGCCGGTTCCGGCCATCGGCGAATGCGGGCAGCGCTGCAGCATCTGCTCGGGATGCATGTTGGAGCCGTAGGCGGCGTAGATCGGCACGGGGTACAGGCTAATGGCTGACCGTCCGGCGCAGGACACGGGGCGCTGGCCGCTGCGTGGCCGAGTCCGCGTGCGCAGGACGGGGCCGGTGGCATAGCGTGTCTGCGGACGTTCGGCAACCCCGGCGCCCGCACACCCGGACCGAGGACCATCTCGGAATCGATACAGAGGAGAACAATGACCCGGATCGTGATCATCGGCGGCGGCCCTGCGGGCTACGAGGCGGCGCTGGTGGCGGCTCAGTACGGCGCGACCGTGTCACTGATCGATTCGGACGGGGTCGGCGGTGCCTGCGTGCTCTTCGACTGCGTGCCGTCCAAGACGTTCATCGCGTCCACCGGCATCCGCACCGACATGCGCCGAGCCGCCGACCTCGGCGTCCAGCTCGAAAGCTCCGGGGTGGCGCTGCCCGAGGTCAACGCCCGGGTCAAGAGCCTCGCCCGCGCGCAGTCCGCGGACATCCGCACCAAGCTCGAGGCGGCCGGCGTGCAGTTGCTCAGCGGCCGCGGCGAGCTCATCGACAGCCAGGTCGGGATGGCGGCGCACCAGGTGCGCGCCAACCTCTTCACGGGCGAGGAGCGGATCCTCGACGCCGACGTCGTGCTCATCGCGACCGGCGCGAGCCCGCGGGTGCTGCCCGGCGCGGAGCCGGACGGCGACCGCATCCTCAACTGGCGTCAGCTCTACGACCTCGACGCGCTGCCCGAGCACCTCGTGGTCGTCGGTTCCGGTGTCACCGGCGCCGAATTCGTCTCCGCCTACACGGAGGTCGGTGTCCAGGTGACGCTGGTCTCGAGCCGCGACCGGGTGCTGCCGCACGAGGACGAGGACGCCGCCCTCGTGCTCGAGGACGCCTTCGCCGAGCGGGGCGTGAACCTGGTCAAGCACGCCCGTGCCGACGCCGTCGAGCGCACCGCGAACGGGATCCGGGTCAAGCTGGCCGACGGGCGCATCGTCGAGGGCAGCCATGCCCTGATGACGGTCGGCTCGGTGCCGAACACCTCCGACCTCGGGCTCGAGAAGGTCGGCCTGCAACTCGACCGGGGCGGTTACCTCCAGGTCGACCGGGTCTCGCGCACGTCCGTCTCGGGTATCTACGCCGCCGGCGACTGCACCGGGCTGCTGCCGCTGGCGTCGGTGGCCGCGATGCAGGGCCGCATCGCGATGTACCACGCCCTCGGCGAGGGGGTGAGCCCGATCCGGCTCAAGACCGTCGCCTCGGCGGTGTTCACGCGGCCCGAGATCGCCACGGTCGGCGTCAGCCAGGCCGCGATCGACAACGGCGAGGTGCCGGCCCGCACCGTGATGCTGCCGCTGCACACCAATCCCCGTGCGAAGATGTCGGGGCTGCGCCGCGGCTTCGTGAAGATCTTCTGCCGTCCCGCCACCGGCGTCGTGATCGGTGGCGTGGTGGTCGCCCCCACCGCCTCGGAGCTGATCCTGCCCATCGCGATCGCGGTGCAGAACAATCTCAGCGTCGACGATCTCGCCCACACCTTCTCGGTGTACCCGTCGCTGACCGGGTCGATCACCGAGGCGGCGCGCCAGCTGATGCGGCACGACGACCACCTGGACTGAGCGGGATGACCGGCGTCGACGTTCTTGACTCTCTCGCTGGGGGAGGGTCGACGGTGGACGCATGCGAACGAACAGCATCTTCCCCGTGGTCCCCGCTCACGACGTCGCCCGCAGCCGCGACTTCTATGCCGGGCTGCTCGGTCTGCGTGTGGTTTTCGACAGCGGCTGGTATGCGCAGCTGCAGGCGGCGACCGACGAGACCGTGCAGCTCGGTCTCGTGGCACGCGGCCACGAGACGATTCCCCGAGCCCACCTCTCCGCTCCCGCCGGCGTGCTGATCTCGGTGGAGGTCGACGACGTGGACGCCGTGTATGCGCGCGCCGGCGACCTCGCACTCCCGGTCGCGTTGGAACTGCGCGACGAGGACTTCGGGCAGCGGCACTTCATGACCGTCGATCCCGACGGCCTGCTCGTCGACGTCATCACGGTGATCCCGTACGCGCCGGAGGTTGCCGGAAGCGGGGCGGTGGTGACCGGGTGAGCCCGGCCGACGGATGGCTGAGCATCGGCGAGTTCGCGCGGATGTCCCGGCTGAGCGTCAGGACGCTGCGCCACTACGACCGCGAACGGCTGCTCGCTCCAGGCCGGGTCGATCCGCGTACCGGATACCGGTACTACTCGCGCGAGCAGCTCGCCTCGGCTCTGCGCATCGCGGTATTGCGCAGAGCCGAGGTATCCGTCCCCGCGATCCGTCTCCTCCTGCAGGACCCCGGACACACCGAGGTCGTCCTCGCCGCGGAGCGGGAGCGGATCGAGCGCGAGGCCGCCCGTAAGCACCGGGCGCTCGCCCTCGTCGCCTCCCTCGCCGAGGCCGAAGCCGGCGGCCTCGCCGTGCGCCGGCACTGGATCGAGGATCGAACGGTCTTGTGGCGCAATGGGGAATCGACCGCCGAATCTCTGGATTCGAATGTGACGAACCTCGTGACGGCGCTGCTGGCCGACGCGTCGAGCGCCGGGCTGCCCACCGACGCGCCGGTGGTGGGGCAGTACCCGGCCACCCTCGACGGCGTGGTGCAGTTCGGCGTCGGTCTCGAGTTGCGGTCCCCGCTCGGACGTGCGGAAACTGCCACGACGACGCTGCCGGGCGGGACTTTCGCGGGCGTGGACTTCGTCGGTCCGGTCGCGCTGCTGCCGGTCGCCTACCACGCACTGTTCGGGTGGCTCGACGAGCGCGGTCTCGCGGCCGAGGGGCCGTTCCGGGAGTATTACCTCACCGACCCGCGTGACGTCGCTGCCGATGCGATGCGTACGCGGGTGCTGCACCCCCTGCCGGGTGAGCACGTTCCGGGATGAGGGTTCCCCGAGGCCGGCGCGCCGCGGCTCCCGCGCCGGCTTCGCCCCACCGGATCAGTGTTCCATAGTGCGGGATCAGCATTCCACGCTATGGGCAGGTGGTGCTACGGTGGGGCGAGGACCGGATCCGGTCCGTCATCGACAGCCTCGCGCCGACCGCGGACCCGGGACGAAAGAGGTCTTCTCTCAACCCGTCCAGGAGTTCCCGTGTCCGTCGACGGCAGTATCCGCACCGCCCGCAGGTTGCGCGGCCTGCGCAGCTCCGCCATCCGTGATCTGCTCGCCCTGACCGCCCGACCGGACGTCCTCAGCCTCGCCGGCGGGCTCCCCGCGCCCGAGCTGCTGCCCACCGCGGAGATCGCCGACGCGGCCGCCACCGTGCTCCGTGACCCGGCTGCCGCCCAGTACGCCGCGACCTCCGGTCGCGGGGACCTGCGCGCCGTGCTCGCCGCGCGGGAGGGCGAGCGGCTCGGACGCGCCGTCCACCCGGACGAGGTCGTCGTCACCCACGGCTCCCAGCAGGCGCTGAGCCTGCTCGCTCAGGTGCTGCTCGACCCGGGTGACACGGTGATCGTCGAGGAGCCCGCGTACACCGGTGCGCTGCAGGTCTTCCACGCCGCCGAGGCCCGCGTGGTCCCGGTACCGCTCGACGACGACGGCATGGACACGGAGGCGCTCGAACGCCTCCTGGCGGCGGGGGAGCGGCCGGTGCTCGTGCACACCGTCGCCACGTTCCACAACCCGCGCGGGGTCGTGTTGTCCGCGGCTCGGCGCCGGCACCTCGCGGCCCTCGCCGACCGGTACGGATTCCGCGTCGTCGAGGACGATCCGTACGGCGAGCTGTGGTTCGGACAGGCACCTCCGGCGCCCGTCGCGTCCTGGTCGGACCGCGTCGTCCGGCTCTCGAGTGCCTCGAAGACCCTCGCCCCGGCATTACGGGTGGGCTGGCTGCACGGCGACCGGCGGCTGTGCGCGGCCGTGGAGCTGCTGAAACAGGGCGCCGATCTGTGCGGCTCGTCCCTGACCCAGGCGATCGCCGCCGCGCTCCTCGCCGACGGGCCCTGGTACGCCGGGCATCTCGACCGGCTCCGGGGCACCTACGGCGCCCGGGCCACGGCGCTGTCGACCGCCCTCGCCGCGGAGTTCGGCGACGCGGTCGTCTCCTCCGCCGTGCGCGGCGGCATGTTCACCTGGGTGCGGTTCGCCGGTGAGCTCGACACGGCCGAGTTGCTGCCCGTCGCGGCCGAGCACGGTGTCGCGTTCGTGCCGGGGACCGCCTTCGCGGTGTCCGGGGACCACGGTCGCACTGCACGGCTGTGCTTCGCCACCGCCGGGGAGGCCGACCTCGCCGAGGCGGCGCGCCGGCTCGGCCGCGCCGTGCGCGCCCTGCAGCACAGGACGGCCCGTGCGTAACGCGGCTCAGGCCCAGCCGTAGGTCCGCTCGACCGCCTTGTTCCACTCGGCGTAGAGCCGCTCCCGCTCGGCGGCGTCCATCTTCGGTTCCCAGGTGCGGCCGGCCGCCCAGTTGCGCCGGATGTCGTCCTCGCCGTCCCAGAAGCCGACCGCCAGGCCCGCCGCGTAGGCCGCGCCGAGCGCGGTGGTCTCGGCGACCACGGGCCGGACCACCGGGGCGCCGAGGATGTCCGATTGGAACTGCATCAGGGTTTCGTTGACGACCATCCCGCCGTCCACCTTCAGGGTGTGCAACTCGACGCCGGAGTCGGCGTGCATCGCCTCGATCACCTCGCGGGTCTGGTAGGCGGTCGCCTCGAGCGCGGCGCGCGCCAGGTGCCCCCGGTTGACGAAGCGGGTGAGCCCGGCGATCACGCCGCGCGCGTCGGGGCGCCACCGCGGCGCGAACAGGCCGGAGAACGCCGGCACGAAGTACGCGCCGCCGTTGTCGGGGACGGTCGCGGCGAGATCCTCGATCTCCGCGGCCGTGCGGATGAGCCCGAGATTGTCGCGCATCCACTGCACGAGCGACCCCGTGACCGCGATCGAACCCTCGAGGGCATACACCGCCGGGGCGTCGCCGACGCGGTAGCAGACGGTGGTCAGCAGCCCGTGCTCGCTCCGGACCGGCGTCGTCCCGGTGTTGAGGAGCAGGAAGTTCCCGGTCCCGTAGGTGTTCTTCGCCTCGCCCGGCGACAGGCACGCCTGGCCGAACGTCGCGGCCTGCTGGTCGCCGAGGATGCCCGCCACCGGGACGCCGGCGAGCGGCCCGCGTTCGCGGGCGTACCCGTAGATCTCCGACGAGCTGCGGATCTCCGGCAGCATCGACATCGGGATCCCGAAGTCCGCGCAGATGTCCGGATCCCATTGCAGCGTCTCGAGATTCATGAGCATCGTGCGAGAGGCGTTGGTGACGTCGGTGAGATGCACTCCCGGCTGCCGGTTGCCCGCGCCGGTGCCGCCGGTGAGGTTCCACAGGATCCAGCTGTCCACCGTCCCGAACGCGAGCTCGCCGGCCTCCGCCTTCTCCCGGGCGCCCTCGACGTTGTCGAGGATCCACCGCACCTTCGGGCCCGCGAAGTACGTCGACAGCGGCAGGCCCGTGGCCTTGCGATACCGGTCCACGCCCGCGTCGCCGGCGAGCTGCTCGACCAGGCGATCGGTGCGGGTGTCCTGCCACACGATCGCGTTGTGGACGGGCCGGCCGGTGGAGCGTTCCCACACGACCGTCGTCTCGCGCTGGTTGGTGATGCCGATCGCGGCGATGTCGGCGCGTGTCAGATCCGCCTTCGCCAGGGCCAGGGCGGCGACTTCGCGGGTGTTGAGCCACAGCGTTTCCGGATCGTGTTCCACCCAGCCGGCGCGGGGGAGGATCTGCTCGTGTTCGGTCTGGGCCCAGGCCACGATGCGGCCGTCGTGGTCGAAGATGATGCAGCGGCTCGACGTGGTCCCCTGATCGATCGCGGCGATGTATCGGGTCACGGCAACCTCTCCGGGCGTATGGTTCGGGACGGCAGTCTGCGGACGAACCTACTAGCCTGAGTGCGGAAACGTCGGCGACTCACGGGAGCGATGCGGTGACCAACCAACCAGGCGTCCAGATTCTCGGGCCGCAGCAGCGCCGTGACGCGTGGCGACGGCTCGGTTCGGAGCAGTTCGACGTGGTGGTCATCGGCGGCGGCGTCGTCGGCGCCGGTGCCGCCCTGGACGCCGCCACCCGCGGGTTGAAGGTCGCCCTCGTGGAGGCACGGGACTTCGCCTCCGGCACGTCGAGCCGCTCGTCGAAGATGTTCCACGGTGGGCTGCGGTATCTCGAGCAGCTCGAGTTCGGGCTCGTCCGCGAGGCGCTGCGGGAACGTGAGCTGTCGCTCTCGACGCTGGCGCCGCATCTGGTCAAGCCGTTGAAGTTCCTCTTCCCCCTCACCCACCGGGTGTGGGAGCGCCCGTACATTGCCGCGGGCATCTTCCTGTACGACCGGATGGGCGGCGCCAAGTCCGTGCCCGCGCAGAAACACCTGACCCGCTCCGCGGCGTTGCGCATGGCGCCCGGGCTCAAGCGCGACTCGCTCGTGGGCGGGATCCGGTACTACGACACCGTCGTCGACGACGCCCGTCACACCATGACCGTCGCCCGCACGGCCGCGCACTACGGCGCCGTGGTGCGGACCTCGACCCAGGTGGTCGGGTTCCTGCGCGAGGCCGACCGCGTCTCCGGCGTGCGGGTGCGCGACTCGGAGGACGGGTCGGTCACCGAGGTGAAGGGGCACGTGGTGATCAACGCCACGGGGGTGTGGACCGACGAGATCCAGGCCCTGTCCCGGCAGCGCGGCCGGTTCCGGGTGCGCGCCTCGAAAGGCGTGCACATCGTGGTGCCGCGCGACCGGATCGTCAGCGACTCGGCGATCATCCTGCGCACCGAGAAGTCGGTGCTGTTCGTGATCCCGTGGGGCAGCCATTGGATCATCGGCACCACCGACACCGATTGGAACCTCGACCTCGCCCACCCGGCCGCGACGAAGGCCGACATCGACTACATCCTCGACCACGTGAACCGGGTCCTGGTCGTCCCGCTGACCGACGACGACATCGACGGCGTGTACGCGGGCCTGCGGCCGCTGCTGGCCGGGGAGAGCGACGAGACGTCGAAGCTGTCGCGCGAGCACGCCGTCGCCCGGGTCGCACCCGGCCTCGTGGCGATCGCCGGCGGCAAGTACACCACCTACCGCGTGATGGCCGAGGACGCCGTCGACCTGGCGGCCGAGGACATCCCCGCGCGGATCGCCCCGTCCATCACCGAGCGGGTGCCGCTGGTGGGTGCCGACGGCTATTTCGCGCTCGTGAACCAGACGATGCAGCTCGCCGAGCGGTACGGCCTGCACCCGTACCGGGTCAAGCATCTGCTCGACCGGTACGGGTCGCTGATCGACGAGATGCTGGAACTGGCGGCCGACCGTCCCGAGCTGCTCGAGCCGCTCACGGATGCGCCGCAGTACCTGCAGGTGGAGGTCGTGTACGCGGCGGCCGCGGAGGGAGCGCTGCATCTCGAGGACATCCTCGCCCGCCGCACCCGCATCTCCATCGAGTACCCGCACCGCGGCGTGCACTGCGCCGAGCAGACGGCCCGCCTGGTCGCCCCCGTCCTCGGCTGGGATGCCGCGACGGTGGAGCAGGAGATTGCGACCTACCGGGCCCGGGTCGAAGCGGAGATCCGCTCGCAGAGCCGGCCCGACGACGAGTCCGCCGATGCGCTGCGGGCCGCCGCCCCGGAGGCCCGCGCGGAGATCCTCGAGCCGGTCCCGACGGGCGTCTGAGGCGCCACCGGCGCGCGTCCCAGCCCTGTCGGTGGCCGGGAAGGTCAGTGGCCGGGAAGGTCAGTGGGTCAGGATGACCTTGACGAGCACCACGGTCGCGGCAACCGCGGTGAGTGCGACGGCACTCACCAGTGAGGTCCGCCCCGGCCGCTCCCCGTTGAGGCGGCCGATGACGAAGACGATGCCACCGATCCGCAGCAGCACGGCGACCTCGGCGAGCAGCTGGGCCGTGCGCGGCTCGAGCCAGCCCAGCCAGCCGAGTCCCAGGATCACGCACGGCAGGACCGCCGAACTCAGGATCGGCACCGAATTGCGCAGTTCGGCGATCTTCTCCGCCCGGGTCAGCGGGGTCCCCTGGCGCACGGTGTGCCCGACCGCCTCGGCGAACGCGTGGGCGACGAACGTCGACAGCGCCGTACCGAGCACGATCGCGATGCCGACGTACTTCGGGCCGGTGATGATCGGTACCAGCGCCGCGAGCACCAGGACGTTGCCGTAGATGTAGGCGCTGATACGGCTGGCGGCGTTGTCCCGGTCCAGAGGTGTGCGCCGGGAGAACAACGGACCGTGCAGGAGCGCGTGGGCATCGGAGTCCATGCCGACAAGGGTGACAGACGGCGGTCGTACGGAGCCTGCGACCGCACACATCCGCTGCGTCCGGGCCGCGGCGTAGGATCCGACGACGCAGGTGGTCGACGACGGGATCGCGGTGGTGGAGAGGGTGCGACGGCGCTGGGGCGGCACCGACATGGCGGAACGCCGGCGGGCACGCCGCGACGCGCTGCTCTCGGTGGGCATCGATCTGCTCGGCGCGCCCGAGGGGCCGGCGGTCAACGTGCGCGCCGTGTGCCGGGCGGCCGGACTGACGGAACGGTACTTCTACGAAAGCTTCGACGACCGGGACGCGTTCGTGCGCGCCGTGTATGCCGCCGTCGGCGAACGGGTGCGCACGGCGCTGGAGGCCGCGGTCGGTACGGCCCCGCGACCGGGGGATCTTCCCGAGGCGGCGGTCCGGGCCTTCGTCGAGCTGATCGTCGACCGCCCGGCCCTGGGCCGGGTGCTGCTGCTCGGCCCGCTGCGGGAGCCGTCGCTCGGTGGTCAGGGACTCGACCTCGCTCCCACGTTCGTGCTGCTCGTCCAGCAGCAGCTCACGGCGATCGCCGACCGCGAGGAGCGGCACATGGTGGCGGTCGGGCTCGTCGGGGCGCTGACGAGCCTGTTCATCGGCTATCTGGACGGCACCGTCGCGGTGTCGCCGGAGCGGTTGGTGCGGCACTGCGTGGGCCTGCTCGTCCAGGCCGGAAGTGTAGGGCCGCAGGCGGAGGGGTATCCGCGAGACGACGGCACGCTCGACGAAGGGAGGGGCATCATGCCCAGGTCGTCGATCAAGGACGAGAAGCTGTATCAGGAACTGCGCGACGACGGCGCCTCCAAGGAGAAGGCCGCCCGGATCTCGAACGCGGCGGCGAAGCGCGGCCGGTCCTCCGTCGGCCACAAGGGCGGTACGTCGGGGTCCTACGAGGACTGGACCGTCGACGAGTTGAAGAAGAGGGCCAAGGAGCTCGGGATCTCGGGCTACTCGTCCAAGCGCAAGGGCGAGCTCATCGACGCGCTGCGCAACCACTGAGCTGCGCAACCACCGAGCTGCGCAACCACCGAGCTGCGGGACGACCGAGCCGGCGGGACGCGCCGGCTCAGCCGTCCCCGTCGCGCGGCTGACAGTGAGGGCACCAGTCGATCTTGCGATCCGGGTCGCTCGCCGACCCCAGCATGCCGGTCCGGATCGTGGTTCCGCACCGGCGGCACGGCTTGCCCGCGCGTCCGTATACCCATGTGCCCCGGCCGGGCCGGCGGTCGCCGGTGGTGATCCGGCTGACGCGGTCCCGGTTGAACACCAGCAGGCGGTGCGCCAGATCGACCCAGGCGGCCGCATCTCCCGCGTCCGCGACCGGTGTCGACGGGTGCACGCCCCGCAGGAAGCACAGCTCGCACCGGTACACGTTGCCCACCCCGGCCATCACCCGTTGATCGAGCAGCGCCAGACCGACGGGTCGGCCCGGATCGCGCATCAGGTTCGCGGCGGCGGCTGCCGGGTCCCAGTCCGGGCCGAGCAGATCGGGTCCCAGGTGTCCCACGGCCTCCTCCTCGCGGTCGTGGTCCAGCACCTCGACGATCCCGAGGTCGAAGCCCACGGCCTCGGCGTCCGCGACCGCGAGCACGATCCTGGCGTGATATCCCTGACGGCGCCAGCGGGTCCCGGGCGCGTGGACGTCCCATACCCCCTCCATCTTCAGGTGGGTGTGGAGGGTGTGCGCACCGACGCGGATCAGAAGATGCTTGCCCCGGGCGAGCACCTCGTCGACCACGGTGCCGGTCAGATCGACCGTCGCGTACCGGGGCACGCGGATGTCGCAGCGCGTCAACGGCTTTCCCGCGAGGGCGCGGCGCAGCCGGGTGGCCGCCTGGAAGACGGTGTCGCCCTCGGGCATCAGGCCCTCAACCGGAAACCGCGGGGGGTGGCCGAGAAGCCGGCCTCGGCGAGGAATTCCGCGAACAGGTGACCGTGAATGGAACTGCCGTCGACCTTCTCGACGACGAGCGTGTCGAGGCCCCCGCCCTTGACCGACCCGGCCAGTGACGCGCACGCACCGCGGAGTGTCCCCGGGTCCTCGGTGAACGTCAGTACCGTGCGGCCGCCGCGTTCGACGAACAGACCCAGCTCGCCGTCGACGAGCACCACCAGCCCCCCGGCCTTGCGGCCGGGGCGGTGCCGCGGCGAGTCCTCGGGCGCCGCCGACTTCGGCCAAGGCAGTGCCGCGCCGTACGGGTTCGCCGGGTCGCACGCGGCCAGCGTCACCGCGGGTGTGCCGGTGTGGCGGCCCTCGAGCGACTCGCCGTAGGACCGCAACCGGTCCACGACCTCCGGGGTGGAGAACTGCGCACCGCCGAGCGTGTCGACGAAGTAGCCGCGGCGGCACCGCCCCGTCTCCTCGAACCGGCTCAGTACCTTGTACATCAGAGCGAAGCCGCCCGGCACGCCCTCGGCGACGACCGCGCCGCGGGTGACCACACCGTAGCGCTCGAGCAGCAGGTCCGCGGCGGCGTGGGCGCGCACTGTCGGATCGGTTTCCCGGTCGGGCAGCAGCGACCACCGCCCACCGACCGTCGGTGGCCCGGTCCGGCTCGGCAGCGCCGGACGGCCGCGGTACATCCGGGCGCGCGGGGCGCGTCGGGGCGTGCGGTGCGCGGGGGTCGCGCGGGAGGTGTCGCCGACGAGGGCGCGCAGCGCGGCCGGCGTGTCCCCCGAGACGAGGCCGGCCCACACGAGATCCCACAGTGCCGAGGCGGTTTCCGTGTCGGTGGTGCCGAGGGCCTCGGTGAGCTGACGGAAGAAGAACGCCCCGCCGCCCGCGAGCGTGTCCAGGATGCCGCGGTGGACGTCGGTCTGTTCGATCTCGGCCGCCGGCGCGAGGGTCAGGGGGGCGGTGTCGGTCAGGTGCAGCGACACCCAGCCGTCCTTGCCGGAGATCTGCCCCGACCCCGCCCACAGCACCTCGCCCGTCGTGGTGAGTTCGTCGAGCATCGCGGGGGAGTAGTCCCGCACCCGCGGCGCGAGGATCAGCGGCTCGAGAGCGCTCGCCGGCACCGGCACCCCGGCCAGTTGCTCGACGACCGCGGCCACCCCGTCCACCCCGCGCAGGCCGCCGCCCACGTGCTGCCACGCCGGCAGGAACCGGCCGAGGGTGGCGGTGCCGACCGGCTCCACCTCGTGTCGTGCCGCCGCGAGCGACCGTCGCCGCAGCCGCCGCAGCACCTCGGTGTCGCACCACTCGGCGCCCGTCGTGCCGGGCCGGAACTCACCTGCGCTGACCCGCTTCTCGGCGGCCAGCCGGTGCAGCACGTCCTGCACCACCGCGGTGCCGAGCCCGAACCGGGCCGCCGCCTCCGCCGCGGTGAACGGGCCGTGGGTGCGGGCGTACCGGCCGATCAGGTCGCCCAGCGGATCGGGCACCGGCTCGACGAACGCCGTCGGCACGCCGATCGGCAACGGCACCCCGAGCGCGTCCCGGAGACGCGAGGCGTCCTCGATGGCCGACCACCGCTCGTGGCCGGCGAAGGACACCTTCAGCACCCGTCGCTGCGCATCCAGCTCGTCGAGCCATGCGGCGGGATCGGCCGTGGTGCGCTCGGCGATCTCGGTCTCGGTCAGCGGGCCGAGCAGCCGGAGCAGGTCCGCGACACCTTCGGCGTCGCGGGCCTTGCGGTCCGGGGCCAGGTGCTGCAGCTCCAGTTCGGCCCGGGCAATGACGTCGGCGTCGAGCAGTTCCCGCAGCTCCACACGCCCGAGCAGTTCGGCGAGCAGTGTCGAGTCCAGCGACAGGGCCGCGGCACGCCGTTCTGCCAGGGGGCTGTCGCCCTCGTACATGAACGCGCCGACGTAGTCGAACAGCAGTGAGGTCGCGAACGGTGACGCGGTGGCCGTCTCGACCTCCACGATGCGGACCTGCCGCCGGGCGACGCGGCCGAGCAGGTCCCGCAGGGCGGGCAGGTCGTAGACGTCCTGCAGGCATTCCCGCACCGTCTCGAGCAGGATCGGGAAGGTTGGGTAGCGACGGGCCACGTCGAGCAGCTGCGCCGAGCGCTGCCGCTGCTGCCACAGCGGCGCCCGCTTGCCGGGCGTGCGCCGCGGCAGCAGCAGTGCCCGCGCCGCGCACTCCCGGAAGCGGGAGGCGAACAGCGCCGAGCCGCCCACCTGCTCGGTGACCAGGTCCTCGATCTCGTCGGTGTCGAAGGCGAACACCTCCGCGCCGGGCGGGGCATCCTCGGTGTCGGGGAGCCGGACGATGATGCCGTCGTCCGAGGCCGTGGGCGCGGCCTCGACGCCGTACCGGTCGAGCAGCCGTGCGCCCACGGCGAGCGCCCACGGCGCGTGCACGCGCATCCCGTACGGGGAGTGCAGCACGAGGCGCCAGTCGCCGAGTTCGTCGCGGAACCGCTCGACCACCAGGGTCCGGTCGGTGGGCAGGTGGCCGGTGGCGTTGCGCTGCTCCTCGAGCAGCCGTGTCAGGTTGGCGGTCGCGTTGTCGTCGAGGCCGCCGCGACGGCACCGGGCGGCGGCGTCCTCCGGATCGGCGTGCCCCAGTTCGCGCACGAACGCCCCCAGGGCGGCGCCGAGTTCGGCCGGGCGGCCGACTCCGTCACCGTGCCAGAACGGCAGCCTGCCGGGCTGCCCGTAGGCGGGGGAGACCAGCACCCGGTCGAAGGTGATCTCCTCGATGCGCCAGCTCGTCGCGCCGAGCGCGAACACGTCGCCCACCCGGGACTCGTACACCATCTCCTCGTCGAGTTCTCCGACCCGGGTGGCCTTCTCGCCGACCATGTACACGGTGAACAGGCCGCGGTCGGGGATCGTGCCGCCCGAGGTGACGGCCAGCCGCTGCGCGCCCGGCCGGCCGGTGAGGGTGCCGGCGGTGCGATCCCACACCACCCGGGGCCGCAGCTCGGCGAACTCGTCCGACGGGTACCGCCCGGCCAGCAGGTCCAGCGTCGACTCGTACGCCGAGCGGGGCAGCGTCGCGAAGGAGCCGCTGCGCCGCACCGTGTCGAACCACTCGTCCACGTCGAGCGGCTCGAGGGCGACCGCGGCGACGGTCTGCTGGGCGAGCACGTCCAGCGGGTTGGCCGGCACCTGCAGGGCCTCGATGTGCCCGCCCACCATCCGTTCGACCGTGACCGCGCAGTGCACCAGGTCGGTGCGGTGCTTGGGGAACAGCACCCCGCGGGAGACCTCGCCCACCTGGTGGCCCGCCCGCCCGACGCGCTGCAGTCCGCTCGCCACCGACGGTGGTGCCGACACCTGGATCACGAGGTCGACCGCACCCATGTCGATGCCGAGTTCGAGGCTCGAGGTGGCGACGACGCAGCGCAGCCGCCCGGACTTCAGGTCGTCCTCGATCAGCGCCCGCTGGTCCTTGCTCACCGAGCCGTGGTGCGCCCGCGCCAGCAGCGGCTGCGCGCCGAACGCGACCTCGGTGGGCGCCCCGATCTGCGCCGGGGGCGGGGGCCGGCGGTCCACCGCCTCCCCCTCGCGTTCGGCGTGGATCTCGTTGAGCCGGGCCGTCAACCGCTCGGCGAGGCGGCGGGAGTTGGCGAACACGATGGTGGAACGGTGCGCGACGATGAGGTCGACGATCTGCTCCTCGACGTGCGGCCAGATCGACCCGGCCTGCGGAACCCCCGGCATCCCGTCGTCCGAGGGTTCCGGCTGCACGCCCAGTTCGGTCATGTCCTCGACGGGCACCCGCACCGTGAGATCCCACGTCTTGGCGGACGGCGGGGCGACGATGCGGATCGGCGCGGTCCCGGCGAGGAACCGGCCCACCTCCTCGTGCGGGCGCACCGTCGCCGACAGGCCGATCCGCTGCGCCGGCCGCCCGAGCAGCAGATCGAGCCGTTCGAGAGAAAGAGCAAGGTGCGCACCGCGTTTCGTTCCGGCGACGGCGTGCACCTCGTCGACGATGACGGTCTCCACGCCGGCGAGCGTCTCGCGCGCCGCGGAGGTGAGCATGAGGAACAGCGACTCGGGGGTGGTGATGAGGATGTCCGGCGGGGTGCGGATCAGGGCGCGCCGGTCCGCCGCCGACGTGTCGCCCGAGCGTACGCCGACGGTGATCTCCGGCGGCTCGAGGCCGAGCCGCCGCGCGGTCTGGGTGATGCCGACCAGCGGCGAGCGCAGGTTCCGTTCCACGTCCACCGCGAGGGCCTTGAGCGGGGAGACGTAGAGCACGCGGGTGCCGGAGTGCTCGGTCGGGGTGGCCGCGAGGCGGTCGAGCGACCACAGGAACGCCGAGAGTGTCTTACCCGACCCGGTGGGGGCCACCACCAGGGTGTGCGCGCCGGACGAGATCGACTCCCAGGCCCCGAGCTGCGCGGCGGTCGGGGCCTCGAACGCGCCCGCGAACCACTGCCGGGTGGGCTCGGAGAAACGGGTCAGGACGTCGGTCACCGTTCCATGGTGCACCGCCGGTACGACACGCCGGAGGTTTCCCGGACGCCGCGCTCGTGCCGGTGGCCCCCGGCCGGCGGGTCGGGGGCCGGACGTCAGTCGGCCAGCGCGAACCGAGCGAGCTGCGCGCAGTGGTGAGCCGACCATCGGCACTTGCCGTTGCGCATCACGCGTCCGACGAGTGCGGCGGCGGCCGGCTCCCACGGCACGGCGGCGAACTGCGCGCGGCTGGCGGGTCCGTCGGACCAGCCGATCGACACGACCGGCCCGTCGGGGCGGAACCGCAGGTCCGAGTGGGCCGCCGCGAGCACGTCCACGCTCGTTCCGGCGGCCGCCTCGAGGTCGTCGACGGCCACGGTGACCCGGCCGCCGATCCGGCGGGGCTGCGCCGCCGGGGCCTCCACGTACAGCCCCGCGGCCTCGATCGCGCCGACGTGCACGCTCACCAGCGGTTCCGCCTCGATGGAGCCGTCGTGCGGCGGCAGGCACACCACCGACCAGTACTCGCGTTCACTCATCCTCGGGTTGGGCACCGCGGCGCGCACGTAGTCGCGCAGCCAGGCTGTCGCCGTGGCGAACTCCGGGTACTGCTCGAACGTCCGGTAGCGGGTGTCGCGCAGCGGCAGGCCCGCCGGCGACAAGGGCGTACGGGCGTTCACTGGATTCGGTCCTCACGCACGCGGCCACCGTACTCGATCTTGCTTCAGAGGATGACGCCCGGATTGAGGATGGATTCCGGGTCGAGCGCCGCCTTGATCCGCCGGGTCAGGGCCATCACGTCGGGACCCACCTGATCCGGCAGCCACGCCTTCTTCAGCCGGCCCACCCCGTGCTCCCCGGTGATGGTGCCGCCCAGCGCGATCGCCAGGTCCATGATCTGCCCGAAGGCCACGTGCGCGCGGGCCGTCTGGTCGGCGTCGGCGGGGTCGTACACGATCAGCGGATGAGTGTTGCCGTCGCCGGCGTGCGCGATCACCGCCACCGTCACCGCATTGCGGTCGGCGATCTCGGCGACACCCCCGACCAGTGCCGGCAGGGCCGGCAGGGGCACGCCGACATCCTCGAGCAGCAGGCTGCCGGTCCGTTCGACCGCCGGGATGGCCATCCGCCGCGCCGCCGCGAACGCCTCGCCCTCCTCGGGGTCGTCGGTCGAGAACACCTCCTCGGCACCGGCGTCCTCGCACGCCCGCACCATCGTCGCGATCTCCTGCGCCGAGGCCGTGCCCGGCGCGTCGGACCGGGCGATGAGCATCGCCTCGGTGTCGCGGTCCAGTCCCATGTGTAGCGCGTCCTCGACCGCATTGATCGAGGCGCGGTCCATGAACTCGAGCATCGCCGGGCGCAACGTGGCCGTCACGGCCAGCACCGCGTCGGCCGCGGCCTGGACCGAGCCGAACGTGGCGACCATCGTCGATGCCGGCGGTTGCGGCGGGAGGAGCCGCAGGGTCACCTCGGTGATGATGCCGAGGGTGCCCTCGCTGCCGACGAACAGCTTGGTCAGCGACAGGCCCGCCACGTCCTTGAGGCGGGGTCCGCCGAGCCGCACCGCGGTGCCGTCGGCGAGCACCACCTCGAGGCCGAGGACGTAGTCCGTGGTGACGCCGTACTTCACGCAGCACAGCCCCCCGGCGTTGGTCGCCGCGTTGCCGCCGATCGTGCACATCTCGAACGAGGACGGGTCGGGCGGATACCACAGCCCGTGCTCGGCCGCGGCCCGCTTGACCTCGGCGTTGAGCAGTCCCGGCTGGACGACCGCCGTGCGGGTGACCGGGTCCACGGTGATCGCCCGCATCCGCTCGGTGCTCAGCACGATCCCGCCCGGCACCCCGCCCGCCCCGCCGGACAGGCTGGTGCCCGCGCCGCGCGGCACCACGGGCACCCGGTGGGCGCTCGCCCACCGAAGTGTGGCTTGCACGTCCGCCGTGCGCGTGGCCCGCACGACCGCGCGCGGCACCGCCGCGTCCGGATCGCGGGCCCAGTCCTGCCGGTACCCGGCGAGCAGGTCCGGATCGGTGATCAGCGCGCCGGCCGGGAGCTGGTTGGCGAGTTCGGCGAGATCGGCGGACACGGTCAGCCTGCCGGGGTGAGGTAGCGGGCGCGCAGCTTGTGTTTGACGAGCTTGCCGGTGGGCGTGCGCGGCAGGTCGTCGGAGAAGTCGATGCTGCGCGGCGCCTTGAAGTGGGAGACGCGCTCGCGGACGAAGTCGAGGAGCTCGCGCTCGACCTCGGGTCCGGGCTCGACGCCGTCGGCGAGCTGGACGACGGCCTTGACCTCCTCGCCCATCTCCTCGTTGGGGACCCCGATCACCGCGACGTCGTACACCTTGGGGTGCAGGGTGAGGACGTTCTCCGATTCCTGCGGGTAGATGTTCACGCCGCCGGAGATGATCGTGAACGCGGCCCGGTCGGTGAGGTACAGGTAGCGCTCCTCGTCGAGGTATCCGATGTCGCCGCTGGTGGTCCAGGTCGGATGATCGGGGTGCGTCGCCTCCTCGGTCTTCTCCGGGTCGTTGTGGTACTCGAACGGCCGCTCGTCGCGCTCCCACCACACCGTGCCGGTGGCACCGACCGGCAGCTCGGCGCCGCTGTCGTCGCAGATGTGGACGACGCCCATCACGCCGTCGCGACCCACGGATCCGGGGTGCTCGAGCGCCTGCTCCGAGTCGATGAACGTGGCCCCGGCGCCCTCGGTGGAGGCGTAGTACTCGTACACGATCGGGCCCCACCACTCGATCATGGCGCGCTTGATCTCCGGCGGGCACGGCGCCGCTGCGTGGATGGCGACCTTCAGGCTCGACATGTCGTACTTGCCGCGCACCTCCTCGGGGAGCTTGAGCATCCGCACGAACATCGTCGGCACCCACTGGCTGTGGGTGACGCGGTAACGCTCGATCAGGGCGAGCGCCTCCTCCGGCTCGAACCGGTCCATGAGGACCACCGTGCCCCCGACGGACTGCACCACTCCGCAGAAGCGAAGCGGCGCAGCGTGATACAGCGGGGCCGGGCACAGGTACACCGACTCGGCATCGAAGCCGTACATCGGGGCGAACACCGCCGTGTAGGGGTCCGGGACGTCCTGGACCTGCCCCTCGGGCAGCTTCGGCTTGATGCCCTTGGGCCGGCCGGTGGTACCCGAGGAGTAGAGCATGTCCTGACCACGCGGCTGCGACTCCAGCGGCGAGGCATCGAATGCCGCGAGCGCGTGGGCGTAGTCGTCGAAGCCGGGCAGTGCACCGCCGTACACGAGCCGGCGGATCACGTTCGGGTAGGCCCCGGAACGGGTGTCGATCGCGGTCGCCGCGCCCGCCGAGGCGAGGAGCACCTTCGCGCCGCAGTCGTTGACCACGTAGGCGGCCTCGGCGGGGGTGAGGTGCCAGTTGACCACCGTGACGTACAGGCCGGAACGCAGCGCCGCCCAGTAGACCTCCATCACCCGCAGGTCGTTGTCCGAGATCAGCGCGATGTGGTCGCCCCGCTCGAGGCCGGCGGCGCGCAGGTATTTCGCGAGGCGGACGGAGCTCTCGTCGAGCTGCCGGTAGGTGAGCGACTCCCCGGTGGCGGGCCGCACGATAGCGGGCTTGTCGGGGGTCGTGGCGACGAAGTTCCCAGGAAACATGCCCCTTGGTCTACCACAGCTGTGGCCCGGGTCACGTGAGCCGAGAGGCGCTCGGCGCAACTGCTCGACCGGCCCGTCCGCTCGGCGTACCCTCACCCGCACGTGAACGGCACCGGAGCATGCGGACAGGAGGGACGACGTGGCGCTCGCTCTCGAGAAGGACCGCCTGGTGGTCGAGTTCCCCGAGGTGCACGCCGCCGCCCGCATGGCCGTCTCGTTCCACCGCACCCTGCGGGTGCCGGACGACGGCAACACCTACCCGTTGCCGCCCGGCCTGGGACGGTTCCCGCTGCGGACCGTCGCCGGACTCGAGGACGCCCGGATACCGGACTCGTGGCGGTCCCGCGGCGGACTGGTGATGCCGATGTGGCAGTCGGAGGCGTGCTGGCTCGGGTTCGAGTCCCGGTACCCGTTCCTGGTGAAGGTCGCCGCCGGGGACGTCGACGCGCTCACCGGCGAAACCTGGTCGCCGGTGCCGGACTTCGAACGCGAGGACTACCTCGAGGTGCCGGCGCAACCGTGGCTCGACGGCTTCGTCGTGGCGCAGGGGCGGGTGCGCCAGTTCGTCGCGATGCCACTCGGTTCCGGCTACAGCGTCGAGGAGCAGCTGCGGTCCGGGCCGGCGCAGGGCGGGGTCCGCATCGCGGCGTACCCCATGCGGGCGCGACGATGGGAGGAACGTGCCGAGTTCGACGCCCGCCGTCCGATGCACTCCTTCGCGCCGGCCGCGGCCATGGGGCTCGGTGCCGGCGGGTCCGTCGAGCAGGGCGTCGCCACCCCGGTCGAACCGCACGATGCGTGGGACCTCGACCACCGCTCGGTCGTCGACGTGCACCTGGTGAACAGCGAGCAGTGGCGCACGGTCACCGGGGAGGACCCACCGACCCGGCCCCTGGTCGCCGCCGACTACACCGGGCGCGGATTCCCGTGGTTCGAGCTCTACGACGAGACCGTCGCGCGGCAGGGGGCGCAGCCGCTCGCGGACGTCGACACGGTTGCCGACGTCGGGCGGCGCCGCGGGGAGCCGTTGCCCGGCAACGAGACCGTCACGGTGCCCGAACCGATCCGGATCCGGCCGGCCCCGCGCGATCCCGGCCGCCGCGGATGATCCGGAGGTATCGTCTGTCGGCATGGGGCGGATCACCCAGCGCGTCGAACCGGAATCGCTTGCCGGCAGGCTGCTCGAGCACGGTCGGGCGGCGGTCGCGTTCGACGACGCCGGTGCGGTCACTGCGCTGCCCGCGCGGGTCCGGCGACGCGACGGCGAGTTGTGGGTCGGTGTGCCGCGGGAGTCGGTGCCGCCGTCGGCCGGTCTCGACCGGGTCACCGTCCTGCTCGACGACGGCGAATTCTGGTTCGAGCTGCGGGCGGTGAACTGGCGCGGACGCCTCGCCGCGGCGGATGCCCCCGCCCCCGACGGTCGCGAGGACCTCGCCTGGTTCGTGTTCACGCCCCGGCGGGCCACCGCGTGGGACTACGCGACCCTGCACGAGGAGCGGGACGCGTGAAGGCGGACGACGCCGTCGTGCGCGACTTCCTCGACCGTGCCCTCGTCGCGCGCCTGGCAACCCGCTCCCCGAAGGGCGCGGCGGCCCTGGCCCCGCTGTGGTTCGTGCAGGTCGACGGCCGGTTGTACTTCGGCACCGGTCGCAGCACCGTGGCGGCGCGCAACGCGGCCGCGAATCCCGACGTCGTGGTGCTGCTCGACGACGGCGAGCGGGGACCCGTCCTGCGGCTGCACGGCCGGGCCACCGTGCGGCCGGGCGGGCCACCGGCGGCCGTCATGGCCCGCTTCGGCCGGAAGTACTACCTGGCCGGGTGGCGCTCGGAACTGTCCCACGCGCGGAGCTGGCTCCTGCGTACGCGGTACTACGGCCGGACCGAACCGGCCACGATCGTCGTCGAGCCGGGGGAGGCCGAGCTGCTGCGGCGGCCCTGAGGGGTGCCTCTCACGACGGCGGTCCGGCGTTCACGGCTGCGACGTGCCGCAGCCACTCGGCGAGCGCCTGGAATCGCTGCCGGTCGGGATGGTGGAACACCACCGTGTCGGGATCCGCCGACGCCGGCGCGCCGTCCCGGCCGCTGCCCGTCACGATCCGGAGCAGGCCGTCGGTCTGTGGCAGCGCCGGGCGGAACTGCACGTCCACCACGTCCCGCAGACGGATCCGCTTGGGCGTCAACGGAACCGGACCCAACGCCCGCGCCACGGGGCCCTCCCGCAGGATCCACAGCCGGTCGCCCTGCACGACGATCTGCCCGCCCCACCCGTGGTACCGGTGCATCGGCAGCACCGGGTCGGGCGGGTCGGCGACCGGGCCGGGCGCCAGCCGCGGCACGACCACCGGCGGTCCGTCCAGGACGCGCTCGTCGATCTCGTCGGCCGGCGTCACCGACACCGTCACCTCGGCCGCCAGCCGGGATCCGCTCACCGCGGCCCGCGCGGCGGTGCGGAGTCCACGCGCGGACAGGTGCGTCACGATCGGCAGCAGACGCGCACTGGACCGCCGGCCGAGGTATCCACACGCCCGGTCGTCCACCCGCACCTCCACCAGCGCGCCGTCCGCCTCGTGGAGGGTGACGAGCAGGGCGTACTTGCCGGGCGGGTCGGCGTAGGGGTGCAGCAGGTCGAAGTGTCGTTCCTCCCCGGTGACCTGGAGGGTCCGGCCCGGGGGCAGCAGCGTGTAGGGCACGTCCGGAGGATCGTTGCGGGGCACCAGTCGGGCCGGGGCGCCGAGGCTGACCGAGACGCGGGCGATGACGCGGCCGCTGCGGGCCGGGTCGTCGTTGTAGGCGCCCGCATCGGCGGCCCAGATGCGGCCCGGCACGGTCGGCAGATACCCGCCTGCGACGACACGGCGGAGCACCGGCCCGTAGCGCAGCGCGTCGCCGTCGCCGAGGATGCCCAGCGTCAGCCCGTCCGCGCGCACGCTGACGCCGTGTGTCTCCGGCAGCAGGGACACCTCCCTCCGGATCTCGGCGCCGGCCGGCTCGAACGCCGCGCCGAGGGTCCGCACGATGTGGTCGGTCCACGCGAACTCGCCCTCGATCTCGGTGTCGAACCGGTCCGGTCGGCACCCCCACAGTCGGTACGGAACCAGATTGTCGCTCAACCGAACTCCACACCCTGCGCCAGCGGCAGATCGTCGGAGTAGTTGATCGTGTTGGTGGCGCGGCGCATGTACGCCTTCCACGAGTCCGAACCCGACTCGCGGCCGCCGCCGGTCTCCTTCTCGCCGCCGAACGCGCCCCCGATCTCCGCGCCGGAGGTGCCGATGTTGACATTGGCGATGCCGCAGTCCGAGGCGGCGAGGAAGCGCTCGGCCTCACGCTGGTCGGTGGTGAAGATCGACGACGAAAGTCCTTGGGGTACCCCGTTGTGCAGGGCGATCGCCTCGTCGAAGCCGTCGTAGGTCAGCACGTAGAGGATCGGGGCGAACGTCTCCTCCCGCACCACGTCCGTCTGCGCCGGCATCCGCACGACCGCGGGCCGGACGTACACCCCGTCACCGGGGACCTCGACAGCGTCGCCGCCCGTGACGAGAATGCCGCCGTCGAGTTCGGCGCGCTCGAGCGCGGTCTGCATCGCGGCGTGGGCACGGCCGTCGATCAGCGGTCCGACGAGCACCCCGTCGTCGAACGGATCGCCCACCCGCAGCCTCGAGTAGGCCTTGGCGATCCGCTCGGTCAGCTCGTCGACGACGGAGCGGTGGGCGATCAGCCGTCGCAGGGTGGTGCAGCGCTGCCCGGCGGTGCCGGCCGCGGCGAACACCACGGCCCGCACGGCGAGGTCGAGGTCGGCGGAGGGGCCGACGATCGCGCCGTTGTTGCCGCCGAGTTCGAGCAGGCAGCGCCCGAACCGCGCCGCCACCCGGGGCGCGACGATGCGGCCCATCCGGATCGAGCCCGTCGCGCTGACCAGCGCGACGCGCGGATCGTCGACCAGCGCCTCGCCGACGGCAGCGTCGCCGACCAGGACGTGGTGCAGGCCGGCGGGGGCGCCCACGTCGCCCGCGGCCCGCTCGAGCAGCGCGTGGCAGGCCAGCGCCGTGAGCGGGGTCTTCTCGGAGGGCTTCCACACCACCGGATCACCGCACACGAGCGCGATCGCGGTGTTCCAGGACCACACGGCGACGGGGAAGTTGAACGCAGAGATCACCGCGACCACCCCCAGCGGATGCCACGTCTCCATCAGCCGGTGGCCGGGTCGCTCGGAGGGCATCGTGCGGCCGTAGAGCTGGCGCGAGAGGCCGACCGCGAACTCGCAGATGTCGATCATCTCCTGCACCTCGCCGAGCGCTTCGGAGGGGATCTTCCCGGCCTCGAGCGTGACGAGCTCGGCGAGATCGGACTTGTGCTCGCCGAGCAGGTCCCCGAGCCTGCGGACCAGCCGTCCCCGCATCGGCGCCGGGACCTGCCGCCAGTGCCCGAAGGCCGCGCTCGCCGCGGCGACCGTGGCGTCGACGTCCGCGCCGCGGGCGGGGTGCAACCGCGCGAGCTCCGAGCCGTCGATCGGGCTGGTGACCGTGTGGGCGCCGTCGAGGGCGGGGGCGCTCGCCCCGCAGCGACGCAGCGCGGCCGCGGCGCGATCGTGCAGATTGCCAGTCGGATTCATCGTCGATGTCCTTTCCGGTTCGATTAGCCTGCGCTGATGGCGGAAAACTCGAAGGAGTCCCTGGACGAGATCGACCGGCTGCTCATGCGCGAACTGGTGGTGGACGGCCGGGCGACGCTGGCCACTCTCGCCGAGAAGGCCGGGTTGTCGATCTCCGCGGTGCAGTCCCGGGTTCGCCGCCTCGAAGCCCGGCAGGTGATCCGCGGATACGCGGCGAAGGTCGATCCCGAAGCGCTCGGGTTGATGCTGTCGGCGTTCGTCGCGATCACCCCTCTCGACCCGTCCCAACCCGATGACGCGCCGGCGCGGTTGCGGCACATCGACGCCATCGAATCCTGCCACTCCGTGGCGGGGGACGAGAGCTACATCCTGCTCGTGCGCGTCGCCTCGCCGCGGGCGCTCGAACAACTGCTCCAGGAGATCCGTGCGACGGCGAATGTGGCCACCCGCAGCACCGTCATCCTCCAAACATTTTACGAACGATAGCCGAATAAAGGGGTGATCTTCCTTTATCGCGCCGATCTTGACGGAACTTTGACGTATTCTCTGGGCATGAGCACTGCATTCCGACACCCGGACGGTGCCCGCGAGCTGCCCCCGAGCCGGGTACACGCCGTTCTGCGCGAACATCTACTGGTGGACGGGTTCGACCTCGTCCTCGACCTCGACCGATCGCGGGGCGTGCGGCTCGTCGATCAACGGGACGGCACGACCTACCTCGACATGTTCGGGTTCTTCGCGTCCTCCGCGCTCGGGATGAACCCGCCCGACATCGTCGACGACCCGGCGTTCGCCGCCGAACTCGCCGCGGCCGCCGCGAACAAGCCCAGCAACTCCGACATCTACACGGTGGCGATGGCCCGGTTCGTCGACACCTTCGCGCGGGTGCTCGGCGACCCGGCTCTGCCGCACCTGTTCTTCGTCGACGGCGGCGGGCTCGCGGTGGAGAACGCACTCAAGGCGGCCTTCGACTGGAAGAGCCGGCTCAACGAGGCGCGCGGACTCGGCTCCGACCTCGGGGGCAGCGTTCTCCACCTGACCGAGGCATTCCACGGTCGCACCGGCTACACGATGTCCCTCACCAACACGGACCCGATCAAGACGGCCCGGTACCCCAAGTTCCGCTGGCCGCGCATCGACGCGCCTTACCTCGCCGACGACCGCGACGTCGAGGCCGCGGAGGCGCATGCGCTGCAGCAGGCGCGCCGGGCGTTCGCCGAGAATCCGCACGACATCGCGTGTTTCATCGCCGAACCCATCCAGGGCGAGGGCGGCGACCATCACTTCCGGCCGCAGTTCTTCCAGGCCATGGCAGACCTGTGCCGCCGTCACGATGCGCTGCTGATCTTCGACGAGGTGCAGACCGGCGTCGGGCTGACGGGAACCACCTGGGCGTACCAACAGTTCGGCGTCGCCCCCGACATTGTCGCCTTCGGTAAGAAGACCCAGGTCTGCGGCATCATGGCCGGCGGCCGGATCGACGAAATCCCCGACAACGTCTTCATGGTCTCGTCGCGGCTCAACTCCACCTGGGGTGGCAGCCTGACCGACATGGTCCGCGCCCGGCGCATTCTGGAGGTGATCGAGCGGGACCGGCTCGTCGACCGGGCGCGCATGACCGGGGCGCATCTGCTGTCCGGGCTGAACCAGCTCGCCGGCCGCCACCGGCTGGTCGGCGAGCCGCGCGGACGCGGCCTGATGTGCGCGTTCACCCTGCCCACGCCCACCGTCCGCGACGCCGTGCTCACCCGCCTGCGGGTCGACGAGCACGTGCTGATGATCGGAACCGGGCAGCGCGGCATCCGGTTCCGGCCGCCGCTGACGGTCACCACCGCCGAACTGGACGAGGCGCTCGACGCGCTGGACCGCGTGCTGGGAGAAGTGGCACGGCATTGATCCGCCGGGCCGGGAACCGTCCGGCGGACTGGGCCGGTCAGGACTCGACGTCGAGGTGGAACGGGAGCGTGACGTCGACGGTCGTGCCGCGGCCCTCGGGACTGTCGAGCACGAGGTCGCCGCCGAGAGCCTCGGTCCGATCCCGCAGCCCGTCCAGCCCCCCGCCGGGCGTCGGCCGCGCGCCACCGCATCCGTCGTCACGGATCGTCATGCGCAGCGCATCACCCGCCCGGTGCAGGCAGATGCGGACGGCGGTGGCCCCGGAGTGCTTTCCGGCATTGGTGACGGCCTCCGCCCCGATGAGGTACGCGGCGAGCTCGACGGGAGGCGAGGGCCGGCCGGGGAGGCCGTCGTCGATGCCGACGGGCACGGGTGCCCGCTCGGCCAGCGAGCGCAGCGCAGCCGCGAGCCCGCGCTCGGTGAGCACCGCCGGGTAGACACCCCGGGCGAGCTCCCGCAGTTCCGTCAGGGCGGTGTCGAGTTCGGCGGCACCGTCCGCGAGCAGCCGGCGCAGATCGGCCTCCTCCCCGGCGCGCTGGGCGCGGCGCAACAACAGCGACGCGGCGACGAGCCGTTGCTGCGCGCCGTCGTGCAGGTCGCGCTCGAGGCGTCGCCGCTGGATGTCGCCGGCGGCGACGATCCGTTCGCGGGAGCGCCGCACCTCGTCGAGCCGGAGCTGCAGGTCCGCCTGCAACCGTTCGTGCTCGAGGGCCAGCGCGGTGGCGCTGTGGACCGCGGCGAGCAGCTCGGGTTGGGTCTCGAGGGACGGGTCGTACACCAAGGCCCCCACGGGAGTGCCGCCGCGTTCGAGGATGGTCGCCGCGCGAGAATCGGAACGGCGGGGAAGAGCGTGGACCGACCCGTCCGGATCGACGTAGGCCGCGCGCTCCGGCGCATAGGTCCACAGCACCAGGCTCGGGTCATGCACGGCGCGTCGGAGCGCGTCGACGAACCCGAGACCGAGCGGCGCGGTGCCGATCTCGACCATCGCGTCGCTGACCGCAGCTCGTGCGAGCCGGTACCGGACGAGGCCGACCGCGACCGCCAGCGGGAACAACGCCGTGGCCGGGTAGCGCAGGTTGAGCACCCAGGTCGGCGGCGACCACGGCAGGTTCACCGCGCTGGAGAGCACGGCGAGCGTGATTACCGCCGAGACGCCGTATGCGACGCCGAGGGGAGCGAACCCGGACCGGTACGCCGGCGACCCCGACCGCCAGCGCGCGACCACCACCACCACGAGTGTCACCACGATCAGGAAGGCGCAGAACCCGACGACGAGCTGCACGATCCGTGCGAGGGACGGATCATCGCGCAGGAGAAGCAGATTCGTCGACGTCGACGGGGACGCCGCGGGTGCGGTTCGCGGATCGAAGAACAGCCACTCGGCCACGATGCCGACCGTGGCGAGAATCCAGGCGGCACCGACGAACACGCGCTGCCACGGTCGTTCCAGCCGACCGGTCGGGAACCCCACGAGAGCCTGGAGCAGGACGGGCAGGTACAGGTTCGTCGCCACCACGCCGACGGTGAAGGCCACGGGTTCGCCGGAGCGTCGCAGACCACCGAGGAACCACAGCAGGCCGGCGATGAGGACGAGGGGACCGGTCAGGTCGTGCGGGCGGGTGTTCCACGCGATCGCGCCGGCCACGACGAACGCCACACCGGCGCCGAGGAACAACCCGAGTTCGGTCGGGCCGAACACCGGCAGGAACGGGCCCTCGGCGGCAGCGAAGGACTCGCGCGGCCCGAGCAGGAGCGTGCGCGCCGGATCCCGCAGTCCCGTCGGCGACCGGTCCACCGCCGCGGCGATCGACACGACGAGCACCACGGTGACCACGACGAGCAGCTGAATCACTCGTTGCCGCACCCCGGCCTCCTCCCGGACCGTCTCAGTCTCCTCCCACGTCGGCGCGGGCACCACCGTGCTGGCACGGAACGCCTCCGGTGTCACCACGGTGCCGGAATCCGGTGTCACCACGGATCCGGCCGAACGAGCATCGACAGCCACAGTTGTGATGTGTCCGGAACTCGCCGGAACACCCCGGAAAGCGGCAGCGAGAACGCCGCACGAAACCGATCCCGGTCGTCGACGCCGACGGCGTGTGCATGGCCGCGATCCAAGCTCTCCACCGCCGAGTGATCGCACTGGAAGAAGAGGAACTGGCGGAGCTACGACGGGGTGACCGGTCGTGCGGCGCCGGAGAAGCGGGCACGACAGCCTGAATCGACCCGGCTAGGGTGGGCCCATGTCGGACTCCGCCGCCAGTAGCCCTGCCCGAACACCCGGGCTCGAATCGAAGTCGATCCCGAACCTGCGCGACATCGGCGGGTGGGCCACCCGGGACGGCGCGTCGGTGCGCCGGGGCGTGGTGTACCGATCGACCGACCTGAGCCGGGTCACCGAAGCGGATGCACGCCTACTCGAAGGCCTCGGCCTGACGGCGGTCGTGGATCTGCGCACGGCCGCGGAACGGGAGGCGGCGCCCGACCGGGTACCGGCCGGCGTCCGGCATCGTCCACTCGACGTGCTCGCCGATCGTGAGCACGGTTCGATCGCCGCGCACATGAAGGAGTTGCTGACCGACGCCGCGTTCGCCCGGGAAATTCTCGGGGACGGCCGCGGCGCCGAGTACCTGCGGGGCAGTTACCGCGACTTCGTGCTGCTGCCGAGCGCCCGGGCAGCGTATCGGACGCTGCTGCACTCGCTGCTCGCCGACGACGGTGCCCCGGTTCTCGTGCACTGCACCACCGGCAAGGACCGCACCGGCTGGGCCGCAGCGGTGCTCCTGCGGGCGGTCGGTGTCGAGCTCGACTCGGTCTTCGAGGACTACCTTCTGACCAACGAGTTGCTGCTGCCGGTGTTCGAACCGATCCTCGCGGCGCTCGCCGAGAGGGGGGTGGACCGTGCGGACCTCGAATCCGTTCTCGGCGTCCGCGCCGAGTACCTCGAGGTGGCATTCGCGACGGCAGAGGACACGTTCGGGTCGTTCGACCGGTACGTCGACGAAGGCCTGGGGCTCACGAACACCGATCGGGACCGGCTCGGGCAGGCTCTACTGGGGTGAGATCCGGCGCGGCGGTGCCGCGGCCCGGATCATCCGACGCGGCCGTCCAACTCGCGCACCAGCCGCGCCGGTGCCGTGACCCGGAACGACATGTCGAGCAACTCGGCGACCTCGTCCCAGTCGACGTCGGCCCGATCCAGATCGAACCCGATCCACCCCGACGGACCCAGATACGCCGGGGTGTAAGTGTGTGCCTGCCCGAGCAGCGCATCGTGCTCGTCGGTGTCCGGTTTGACGAGCAGAGACCGCGGGAATTGGGCGCCCGTAGCCTTGACGGACCCGCCGTACACGGCGAACGCGGTCTTCGTGTAGAAGAACGGCCTGCCGTGCGAGATCTTCTCGGCGGCCCCCGGGAAGGTCAGCGCCAGCCCGCGTACCCGTGCCAGCAGCGGATCGGCCTCGTCGAACATGACGGGATGCGGCATGCGCGCAGCGTACCGTCCGGAGGCGACACCACGACCGGCGTCCGTTCTTGCTGCTCGGGACGCCCCGCGGCGGCGGGGAAGTCGTATCGGCGGACGCGAGCACCTACGTCCGTGCTCGGGAACGACGACGCACTGCGGCGTACAGCGCAAGCCCGAGCAGCGCCCCGGCCAGGTCCGCGCACCAGTCCCACACCGACCCCGACCGGCGCACCGCGACGGCGGCCTGGAGGACCTCGGTGAGCGCCCCGTACACGGCGAGCCAGACGACGGTCGCGGCGGGCGGGATCCGGGCGAAGCGGGACGCGTACGCGAGCACCGCGAACATCAGTGCGTGCGTGATCTTGTCGGCGTGCGGGAACGCCGACGGAGTCGTATCGCCCGGCAGCATGAGCAGCACGGTGACGACCACGAGCGTGAGCGCCACCGGAACGAACCGGGCGGTCATGTAGATTCGGTGACCGCCATTTTCCAGGCGCTCTCGGCGAACCGGCGCACGGCGGCCAACGCGGCGGCCAGCGCATCCTCGCAACCGGGTTCGGCCGACCCGGTCAGCGTCCCGTCCGGCCGGAGTTCCACGGTGGCTTCGACATCGGCGGTCGTCGCCTCCCGCACCGACCAGTGGTAGCCCGTGCCGGCGGCCCACTCGTCGGGGCGTTCGGCGAGCAGGTACCAGTTGCCGGCGTTGATCTCGACGGGGTCCACTCAGCAGCCGCCCTTCGTGCCCTTGGTCGCGGAGTACAGGATGCCTGCGGCCGGGATCAGCAGGAACCACAACCAGCTGCCGGAGACGAAGAACAGCAGGAGGGCGACGAGGGGGATCAGCCCCATGGCGGCGGTGCGCCACCTCTCCCGCTGCTCGGCCTTCGCGGTGTCGTCCACCGGCGCAGGCGTGTTCGGGGTCGCCGGGGGAAGGTCGGTGAACAGGGCGTCGAGTTCGGCGCGGGTGGTGGCGGCGGCCGCCTTCGCGCTGCGCTCGTCGAACTCGACGAGGGTGAGCCTGCCCGCACCGAAGTGCTCACCGAGCAGGTTCAGTGCCTGTTCGCGTTCGACGGTGCCGATGCGGACCTCGGGGGAGTCGGCCATGGGTCCACACTAATGGGTCGTCAGCGACCGGTCCCGCCGGTCCCGGTCCGGAATGCCCGGGAGATGATCAGGATCAGCGCGACGGCGGAGATCAGCAGCGCGATGGGGTGCCGCAGCACCAGCGCCGGCGCGACGGCGAACATGCTCATCGTCAGCAGCCACACCAGGTCCGGGACGTCGCGCGTCGCGGATGGCTGTGGGTCCCGGGAGTGCGGGTCCCGGGAGGCGGGCGCGGGGAGCGGCGGGACGTCGCGGAGAAAGGCCGGCTCGGCCGTGCGCGGTCGTCCGCCGCGGGCGCGGGCGGCAAGGACGGCGACGGTGGCGGCGACCGTCGCGCCCGTCATGATCCACACGTTCGGTTCCAGGAGTTGGTAGAACGCGACCAGTCCGAGGACCACCACCGGGACCAGAAGCCACCACCCGCGCCGGTGCCCGTCGGCCCGGCCGGTCACGGTGGGCAGGTCGATGAACAGGACCGCGAGATCGCGGCGGGTGACGGCGGCGGCGATGCGGCCGCTGCGGTCCTCGAACTCGGTGAGGGTGAGGCGACCGGCACCGAAGTGCTCGCCGAGCAGGCGCTGGGCCTGTTCGCGCTCGGCCGTGCCGATACGGACCTCCGGTGAATCGGCCATATCACCACCCTAGTCCCGGAACGAACGACGGCGCGCCCCGTGAATCCGAGGATTCGCGGGGCGCGCCGTCGCAGGCGGAACTGCTACTTGAGCTCGGCGAGCACCGTGCCCTGCGTGATGGCGGCGCCGGGCTCGACCGACAGGCCGGTGACGACGCCGGCCTTGTGCGCGTTGACCGGGTTCTCCATCTTCATGGCCTCGAGCACCACGATCAGGTCACCCTCGGCGACCTCCTGACCCTCGGAGACCGCGACCTTGACGACGGTGCCCTGCATCGGCGCGGTCACCGCGTCACCGGAGGCCTTGCCGCCGTGGGCGCCGCCCCGCTTGCGCGGCTTCGGCTTCTTGCGGAGCGCCCCGCTGGCGGCACCGCCGCCGGCGCCGAGGGTGAACTGGCCGGGCAGCGACACCTCGACGCGGCGGCCGCCGACCTCGACGACGACGTTCTGCCGCGGCAGCGCCTCGTCCTCGTCCTCGGGGGCGACCCCACCGCCGGTGTACGGCTCGACGGTGTTCTCCCACTCGGTCTCGATCCACTTGGTGTAGACGTCGAACTTCTCGCCGTCCCCGACGAAGGCGGGGTGCTCGACGATGTGCCGGTGGAACGGGATCACGGTGGCCAGGCCGTCGACCTCGAACTCGGCGAGGGCGCGGCGAGCGCGCTCGAGGGCCTGGGTGCGGGTCTCGCCCGTGACGATCAGCTTGGCGAGCATCGAGTCGAACTGGCCGCCGATGACGTCGCCCTGCACCACACCGGAGTCGACGCGCACGCCCGGGCCCGAGGGCTCGCGGTACACGCTGATCGGACCGGGGGCCGGCAGGAAGCCGCGGCCGGCGTCCTCACCGTTGATGCGGAACTCGAACGCATGCCCGCGCGGGGCCGGGTCCTCGGTGAGCTCGAGCTTCTCGCCGTTGGCGATGCGGAACTGCTGGCGCACCAGGTCGATGCCGGCGGTCTCCTCGGTGACCGGGTGCTCGACCTGCAGGCGGGTGTTGACCTCGAGGAAGGACACCGTGTCGCCCTGGACCAGGTACTCGACCGTGCCGGCGCCGTAGTAGCCGGCCTCGCGGCAGATGGCCTTGGCGGACTCGTGGATGCGGCGGCGCTGCTCGTCGGTCAGGAACGGCGCGGGGGCCTCCTCGACGAGCTTCTGGAAGCGGCGCTGCAGCGAGCAGTCGCGGGTGCCGGCGACGATGACGTTGCCGTGCTGGTCGGCGATGACCTGCGCCTCCACGTGGCGCGCCTTGTCGAGGTACTGCTCGACGAAGCACTCGCCCCGGCCGAAGGCGGCGATGGCCTCGCGGGTCGCGGACTCGAACAGCTCGGGGATCTCCTCGATGGTGTGCGCGACCTTCATGCCGCGGCCGCCACCACCGAAGGCCGCCTTGATCGCGACCGGCACGCCGTACTGCTTCGCGAACTCGACGACCTCGTCGGCGTTCTTGACGGGATCCTTGGTGCCGGCGGCCATGGGTGCCTTGGCGCGCTCGGCGATGTGCCGCGCGGTGACCTTGTCGCCGAGGTCGCGGATGGCCTGCGGGGAGGGGCCGATCCAGATCAGACCGGCGTCGATCACGGCCTGCGCGAAGTCGGCGTTCTCGGACAGGAAGCCGTAGCCGGGGTGGATCGCGTCGGCACCGGACTTGCGGGCGGCGTCGAGGATCTTGTCGAACACCAGGTAGGACTCGGCGGAGGTTTGGCCACCGAGCGCGAATGCCTCGTCGGCGAGCTTCACGAACTGGGCGTCGGCGTCGGGTTCTGCGTAGACGGCCACGCTCCCGTAACCGGCATCCTTGGCGGCTCGGATGACCCGCACAGCGATCTCGCCGCGGTTGGCGACGAGCACCTTCGTGATGTGCGCGCTGGCATGACTGGGCACGGAGCCTCCTGTTGATCGATCGTTAGGTTATTGCCGTCTCTGGGAGTGTAGGCGCCAATCCGATAGACGATGTAACCGGATAGCCCCTACACCCTACGGGTCGCCCGGAACCCGGCAACATTACCGGCCGGTAGCGGAAGCGCCCTCGTTCCCGTGTTCCGGCGTGTCCCACTCGCGGCCCTCGCTCGCCTCGTGCATCAATTCCCGGACCCGCTCGACGAACGACGGCACGTTGGCCGCGGCGGTCGGCGTGTCGGGAAACCGGCCCGCCAGGTTCACTCCCTTCGGGCTGCGGTTGAACCACAGGAACACGTCGTGCGTGTAGCTGCGGCTGCGCAGCGTCCGGGCGTTCCACTGCGGCCACTGCGCGGCCATGGGGACGAAGCGAACGTCCATGTAGGACACCAGGAATCGCGGTCGCATGGGTACCTCGAGCAGTTCGCCGACCAGGTCGAACGGCACCCGGGCGCTCGCCCGCGTGCGGCGCAGCTCGGCGCCCGCGCGCGCCGTGAGCGTCGCGAAGTCCGTGGCCCCGGCCGCATCGATGTCGACCGGGCGCAGCCCCACGAACCAGCCGAGGGCCCCGGCCCACATCGGACCGCTGCGGGTGTGGGACGGCGCGATCGTCCGGAACCGGTCGACCCCGGCGAGCTCGACCGTGGCGCGGGCGAGGCACGCGAGCGTGCCGGCGAAGAAGCCGTGCCCGGCCTCCCGGCAGCGGGCGGCGAAGCGGTTGGCCCGGTCGTCGTCGAGCATCCGCATCGACAGACGGCGCTGCGGCACCGCACCGGCCGGCCGGGGGCCGAGGGGCAACGGGAACTCGGGCATCGCGCCGCCGCCGGCGGTCAGGGCCTCCCGCCAGATTCGCACGGCCTCGTGCTCGCCGGCCAGATCGGCGGCGTCCGCCCGCTCCGCGGCACCGAAGTCGATGTAGCTGCCCACGGGGAACAGTCCGGCCGGCCGGCCGGACCGCTCCTGCTCGTACAGGGCCGTGATCTCGTGGGCGACCAGCACGACCGAGTAGGCGTCGGCGACGGCGTGGTCGGCGGCGAAGAACACCGTGAACGACGCCGCGGACGCGTCCCCGTCCTCGGGCTCGAGGGTGGCGAAGACATACGCCGGCCACGTGTGCGGCTCGGTGCAGTCGGCCAGCAGTTGCTCGAGGTGCTCGCGGATGTCGTCCGGGGCGGACGGCAGGTGCCGGACGAATCGGACCGACACCGCGCCCGGCGGCGCGGTCCGCCGGGTCACGCCGCCGGAGCCGACGGCGCCGTCACCGCTCAGGACGACCTGGCTGCGCAGCGGTTCGTGCCGGTCGATCCACCGCTCCAGGGCGCGCCGGAACGGCTCCTCCTCGAGGCGTCCCGCGACCTCGAAGGCGGTGCCCAGCCACGCGTCCGGCACGTCGCCGTACCGGCTGCCCGCGGTGCGCCGCAGATGTGCCTCATGCACGTACGACACCGGTCGCGGATCGGTGCTCCAGGCATCCGCTGCGACGCACGGCAGCCATTCGGTCAGTACACCCGCCGGGATGGGGTAGTCCTCGAGTTCGGTGAACTCCATGGCATCTCAGGAACGCAGATGCCGCTTGATGCGCGCCAGCATCGCGCTCATTCCCCGCAGGCGCAGCGGGCTGACCGCGTCGGCCAGCCCGAGGGCCGAGTAGAAGTCGTCGGGCACCTCGAGGATCTGCTCGGCGCTGAGACCGTCGAGCCCCTGATGCAGGATCGATGCGAATCCGCGGGTGGTCGGGGCCTCGGGGGGCGCGCTGAAGTGCAGCCGCACGTGCTCCCGGTCGGCCGTATCGACCGACAGGAACAGCGGCGACTGACATTCGGGGACCGGCTCCATCGCCGCTTCCTCGAGCTCGGCCGGGATCGGCGGGAGTTCCCGGCTGAACTCGAGCAGCAACTGCAGCTTGTCCTGGCCCTCGACGGCGGCGAAATCGTCGACGATCTCGGCGAGGGGAGCGGGCAGGGTCACCGGGCCGGCACCTCTCCGGGCTCCTCGCCCTTGACGATCGGCACCCGCACCGCGTTGCCCCACTCGGTCCACGACCCGTCGTAGTTGCGCACGTGCTGGTAGCCGAGCAGGTAGGTCAGCACGAACCAGGTGTGGCTGGACCGTTCCCCGATGCGGCAGTAGGCGATGACGTCGGAGTCCGGCGCGATGTCGGCGTAGATCTCCTCGAGCTCGGGGCGCGACCGGAACCGGCCGTCCGGCGCCGCCGCGCGGGCCCACGGGATGGACACGGCCGTGGGGATGTGGCCGCCGCGCAGGGCGCCCTCCTCGGGGTAGTCCGGCATGTGGGTGCGCTCGCCGGTGTACTCCTGCGGGGAACGCACGTCCACGAGCGGGCCCTTGCCGAGATGGTCCAGCACGTCGTCCTTGAACGCCCGGATCGCGGCGTCGTCCCGCTCGACCACCGGGTAGCCGGTGGTGGTGCTCACCGGGATGTCGAGGGTCGTGTCGCGGTTCTCGGCGATCCAGGCGTCGCGGCCGCCGTCGAGCAGGCGCACGTCCTCGTGGCCGAACAGGGTGAACACCCACATCGCGTACGCGGCCCACCAGTTGGACTTGTCGCCGTAGACGACGACCGTGTCGGTGCGGCGGATGCCCTTGCGGTCCATGAGGGCGGCGAACCGCGTGCCGTCGATGTAGTCGCGGGTGACCGGGTCGTTGAGGTCGAGATGCCAGTCGATCTTCACGGCGCCGGGGATGTGGCCGACGTCGTAGAGCAACACGTCCTCGTCCGATTCGACGACCTTCACCTCGGGCGCACCCAGATGGGCGGACAGCCACTCCGTCGACACCAGGCGGGTCGGATCGGCGTAGGCGGCGAAGGACGGGTTGGCGTCGGGCGCGACGGGCACAGGTGGCTCCTGAGGCAGTGGTGACAGTTCGGTGATCGGCAATCCGGTGACGACGAGGTGCGCCGTCGATTCTAGGCGGTACCGTCGGGACACGTGCTGCGCTCCCCGTCCGCCCCGACCGACCTCGCGACGCGCGCCGACATCGATCGGCTGCTGCGCCGGTTCTACGACCGGGCGCTGACGGATCCGGACCTCGAGGCGGCGTTCGCGACGCTGGCCGTCGTGGGTCTCGACGAGCACCTGCCGGTCGTCGGGGACTTCTGGGAGCAGGTCCTGTTCGGCACCGGCCGTTATCGGGGCCGGCTGGTTCCGGTGCACACGGCCCTGCACCGGCAGCACGGTCTCGGCGCGGCGCGCTTCGACCGCTGGGTGCGGTTGTGGACGGACAGCGTCGACGCGCTGTTCGCCGGCGCGAACGCGGACCGGGCCAAGGCGAAGGCGGCCGCGATCGCGGCGGCGCTCAGCGCGCAGCTGGATCGAGCATCGTCAGCATGAGCCGGGACGGCTCGACGGCCCGCACCGCGTGCGGCAGGCGGGTGGTCATGTGCACCACCCCGCCGGGCTCGAGATCCACGGTGCGCCCGTCGGCGGTGACCTGCAGGTGGCCCGTGAGGGCCTGCAGCAGCACCGGGAACGCGGCCGTGTGCTCGCGCAGTTCCTGCCCGGCGTCGAACGCGAAGATCACCACGCGGGCGCCCTCGGCCACGAGGACGCGCTGTGGGCGCGGCCGGTCGGGGTAGGGCTCGACGGCGTCGCGGACGTCGGCGAGATACGACAGGGCGGGGGTCGCGGGTTCGGGCTGCGGCGCGGCGGCGGGGCTCACGACCGCAGGCTACCGCGGCTTCGTCGCGACGATCGCCACGGCCGCGATCGACCTGCGGTACGTCGTGAACGTCGCACGCATGCCCAGCACCCGCGTGCGGGCGTCGCCGTCGCGCAGCACGTTGCGCACGAAGCGCAGGGTGCCGACGACGCCCTCGTCGGCGACGAACCGGGCGGGCTGCAGCAGCGCCATCGGGGCGAGCCGCACGACGTCGACGCTCAGGCCCGCCTCGGTGAGCAGGGTTCGCCACTCGGCGACGGTGAGCGGCCGGGCATTGACCTTGATGGACCGGGCCAGGCCCTGCCGGATCTCCGTCTTCACCGCATCGTCGAGCTCGTCGGGGACGAGGGCGAGTTCGTGGATCGCGTACCGGCCGCCCGGGCGCAGCGTCCGCACGGCCTCGGCGACGATGCGCGCCTTGGCCGCGTCGGTCTGCATGGTGAGCATGGCCTCCCCGACGACGACGTCGGCGCCGGCGTCGGGGAGGCCGGTGGCAGCGGCGTCCGCGACGACGCAGCGGCCGCGGTCGCCGATCGCGGCGCGGGTCAGCTCGGCCGCGGCCTCGTCGTGTTCGACGCCGGTGTACGACAGCGGCGCCAGGTCCAGGATCTCCCGCGCGGTGCGGCCGAGGCCGGGCGCGAGTTCGACGACGTCGCTGCCCTCGATGTCCGCATCCACGAGCAGGCGGGTGGTCATCCCCGCGCCTCCGGGGCGCAGCACGCGCTTGCCGAGCCGGGCGAGCAGCCAGTGGCCGGGCAGGTGTGCGGAGTCGCGCTCGGACATGGGCAGGGCACGGGAATCGCTCATGCCCCGATGCTAAGGCAAGGCAAGCCTAAACTGAAGGGCTTTCGGCCGTGTTCGCGGCCCACAGCCGCGCCACCGACACCCCCACGTCGGCCAGGAGCCGACGCACCAGCGGCAGGCCGATCCCGATCACCGAGGAGGGATCGCCCTCGATGCGCTCCACGAACCAGCCGCCGAGGCTGTCGAGCGTGAACGCCCCCGCCACCTGCAGCGGCTCGCCGCTGGCCAGGTACGCCTCGAGGTCGTCCGCGGTGGGGCGGCCGAAGTGGACGGTGGTGCTGCTGTGGTCGGCGGCCTGGGCGACGACCTCGCCGTCGCGCAGGCGCAGGACGCTGTGCCCGGTGAGCAGGTCGGCGCTGCGTCCCGCCATCGCCCGCCAGCGCTCGCGCGCCACCTCGACCGTCCCCGGTTTGCCCTGCAACTGCCCGTCGACGAGCAGCATCGAGTCGCAGCCCACGACGAGGGTGTCGTCGCCGAGGCTGTCCCGGACCAGGCCGGGCACCACGTCCGCCGCCTTCGCGCGGGCCAATTCGGTGACCACCACCGCGGGCGGTGCCCCGGGACCGAGTGCGGCGGCGAGCGCATCCTCGTCCACCGCGGACACCCGCACGATGGGCGCGACGCCGGCCGACCGCAGCACGGACAACCGGGCCGGGGACGCCGACGCGAGCACCAGCCTCGCCATGATCAGCCCAGGTTCGGGTACGAGTACGGCGAGAACGGCGCCGTCCGGCGGTGCATCCGGGTGGGGTCGCCCCACGTCTCGCGCGGGCGGTCGTCCGCTGCCGGGGCGGCGGACCCGGAGGCCGCGGCGAGCACCGCCACCAGCGCGGCGATCTCGACGTCCGAGGGCCGGCCCTTGACGATCCGGATCGCCGCGGCCGCCTCGGGGGCGGCGGTCTCGGCCGCCGGCGCCGCCGCCGGGGCCTCCTCGGCCGCCGCGACCTCGGTCACCTCGGTGTCGATGATGGTCTTCTCCTCAGCTACCGCAGTCACAACACACCTCCCGGGAGGCTACCGGAGCCGGTGGGCAGGACGCGGGAGCGGGATCGCTGCGCGTTCGAAGTCATGTCGTCCCTCTCGTGGGGTCGTGGCCCGGCCGGCTCGGAAGGACCGAGCCGGCCGGGATGGTCTCGGCCGTGCGGCCGTCAGAGGGGGATGTTCCCGTGCTTCTTCGGCGGAAGCGTGACCATCTTGCGCTCGAGCAGCCGCAGGGCCGCCACGATCTGCCCGCGGGTGTGCGACGGCGGGATGACCGCGTCGACGTAGCCCCGCTCGGCGGCGACGTACGGGTTCACCAGGGTGTCCTCGTACTCGTTCTGCAGCTCGAGGCGCAGCGCGTCGACGTCCTCGCCGTTCTTGGCCGCCTCGAGCAGGCGCTTGCGGTAGACGAAGCCGACGGCACCGGAGGCGCCCATGACGGCGATCTGCGCGGTCGGCCAGGCCAGGTTGACGTCCGCGCCCATGTGCTTCGAGCCCATCACGTCGTACGCGCCGCCGTAGGCCTTGCGGGTGATGACGGTGATCTTGCCGACAGTGGCCTCGCCGTACGCGTACAGCAGCTTGGCGCCGCGGCGGATGATGCCGTTGTACTCCTGCTCGGTGCCCGGCAGGAAGCCCGGCACGTCGACGAGCGTGACGATCGGGACGTTGAACGCGTCACAGGTGCGCACGAAGCGCGCGGCCTTCTCCGACGCGTCGATGTCCAGGCAGCCGGCGAACTGGGTCGGCTGGTTGGCGACGATGCCGACGGACCGGCCGTCGACGCGGCCGAAGCCGACGATGATGTTCTGGGCGCGCTCGGCCTGGACCTCGAGGAACTCGTCGTCGTCGAGCAGGCGACGGATCACCTCGTGCATGTCGTACGGCTGGTTCGCCGAGTCGGGAATCAGCGTGTCGAGCTCGATGTCCTCCTCGGTCAGCGACTCCTCGATCGACCCGAGGATCGGGTCGGTCGGCTCGGTGCGCGGCGCGGCGGCCTGGTTGTTGCTCGGCAGGTAGGACAGCAGGTCCTTGACGTAGTCCAGGGCGTCCTGCTCGCCGTCGGCGACGTAGTGCGCGACACCGGACTTGACCATGTGGGTGTGCGCGCCGCCGAGATCCTCCATGGTGACGTCCTCACCGGTGACGGTCTTGATGACGTCGGGACCGGTGACGAACATCTGGCTGGTCTGGTCGACCATCACCACGAAGTCGGTCAGGGCGGGGGAGTAGACGTGTCCACCGGCGGCCGGGCCCATGATCAGCGAGATCTGCGGGATCACCCCGGAGGCCTGCACGTTGCGGTGGAAGATCTCGCCGTAGAGGCCGAGCGAGACGACACCCTCCTGGATGCGCGCGCCCGCCCCCTCGTTGATGCCGATCAGCGGGCGGCCGGTCTTGAGCGCCAGGTCCATGACCTTGACGATCTTCTCGCCGTAGACCTCGCCGAGGCTGCCGCCGAAGACGGTCGCATCCTGCGAGAACACGCACACGTCGCGGCCGTCGATGGTGCCGTAGCCGGTCACGACGCCGTCGCCGACCGGGCGGTTCTCGGCCAGGCCGAAGTTGGTGCTGCGGTGCCGGGCGAGCTGGTCGAGCTCGACGAACGAGCCCTCGTCGAGCAGCGCTTCGATGCGCTCGCGGGCGGTCAGCTTGCCCTTCGCGTGCACCTTCTCGACGGCGGCCTCACCGCTCGGGGCCTGAGCCTGAGCCTGGCGATTGCGCAGGTCCGCCAGCTTGCCGGCAGTCGTGTGGATATCGGGCGTACTCGCCGCCTCGGGCGCGGACGGCTCCTGGACAGTGGTCATGGCCCATGAGCTTAGCGAGCGTCAGTCAGCGATCGCGCACCGAGGCCCCGCTTGTGTTGAATCATTGAACTGAAGCTACCGGCGAGTACGTTTCGCTGCCCATCCTAGGCTGTGCGGATGCCCACCGAACCCGAACCGCAGCGCCCGCCCGTCGACCCCGCGCCCGTGCGGCGCGAGCTGGATGCCGCCCGGCTGCGCGCCGCGCTCGTGCGTGGCGCCGACCCCGACGCGTTCTACCGGCGCCTCGACGTCGTCACCGAGACCGCCTCGACCAACGCCGACCTGCTCGCGGCCGCCCGCGAACCCGGAGCCGACCGCCGCGTCCTGCTCGCCGAGTTCCAGCACGGCGGCCGGGGCCGGCACTCGCGTGGATGGACCGGTGTTCCCCGCGCCCAGGTGATCGTCTCGGTGCTGCTGCGCATGCCCGGCATCGACCTCGCCGACCTGGGCTGGCTGCCGCTGCTGGCCGGCATCGCCACCGTCGACGCGATCCGCTCGGTCACCGGAGTGGACGCCGAACTGAAGTGGCCCAACGACGTGCTCGTCGAGGGCCGCAAGGTGGCCGGCATCCTCGCCGAGGTCGCCGGCACCCACCCCGAGCCCGCCGTGGTGGTGGGCATCGGCCTCAACGTCTCGCTCACCGAGGACGAGCTGCCGGTTCCCACCGCGACGTCGCTCGCGCTCGCCGGGGCGACCGAACTCGATCGCACCGCACTCGCCGAGGCCCTGCTGCGCGAACTCGGCCGCCGGTGGGAGCAGTGGTACGTCGCGGGCTGGGACGTCGCCGGGCTGGCCGCTGCCTACCGCGACCGGTGCGGCACGCTCGGCCGCCGGGTGCGGGCGGTCCTGCCGGGCGACACGGAACTGCACGGCGTCGCGGTCGACATCGACGAGCAGGGCCGCATCGTCATCACCCCGGACGACGGTGGCGAGCCGATCGCGGTGTCGGCCGGGGACATCACCCACCTGCGCCCGGTGCCCTGACCCGGCACGGGCGCCCGGCGCCGCGGCTGTGCCATCGTGTCCGGCATGGGATACCCGGAGGACGCCCTCGCCCCCGAGGAACGGCTGCTGCTGCACCGGCACCCGCACTGGAAGATGCTCATCGTGCCGGCGGCGATCTTCCTGGTCGCCACCGCGCTCGCGGGATTCCTGCTCGGCCTGAGCCAGGCCCGGCTCGACGGCTCCACCGCGAGCACGCTGACGATCGTGCTCGCGGTGCTGTGGGCGGCGATCGTCGCTTGGCAGTGCCTGGCGCCGCTCGTGAGCTGGCTGTCGACCCACTTCATCGTCACCGACCGGCGGGTGCTCGTCCGGCAGGGCGTGCTCACCCACTCCGGCATCGACATCCCGATGGGCCGCATCAGCAACGTGCAGTTCCGGCACGGCCTGCTGGACCGGATCCTGCGCACCGGCACCCTCGTCATCGTCTCCGCGGCCGACGATCCGCTCGAGTTCGACGACATCCCCGACGTGCAGCGCGTGCATGCCCTGCTGTACCAGCAGGCGTTCCACGCCGACCCGGCGCGGGACCGGGAACCCCGACCCGACGGGCCGAGTCGCAAAGCCTGGTAACGCGCCGGACGGCCGGTGCCGATCCGTACGCTGGATCCGTGACCGCAGTCCTGCTCGCCGAAGACGACGAAGCCATCGCCGCGCCCCTGTCCCGGGCGCTGGGCCGGGAGGGATACGACGTCACCGTCGAACAGACCGGTCCCGCCGCGCTCGAACGGGCCCTGTCCGGTGACTACGAACTGCTCATCCTCGACCTCGGGCTGCCCGGCATCGACGGCCTCGAGGTGTGCCGGCAGATCCGGGCCCACCGCTCCGACCTCGCCGTCCTGATGCTCACCGCCCGTACCGACGAGGTCGACTTCGTCGTCGGCCTCGATGCCGGCGCCGACGACTACGTCGGCAAGCCCTTCCGGCTCGCCGAACTCATGGCCCGGGTCCGGGCGCTGCTGCGCCGCCGTGGCGGCGGCGAGCCCGAGGACATCGTCGAGGTCGCGGGGATCCGGCTCGAGCGGGCGGCCCGGCGCGTGCTCGTCGACGGCTCCGAGGTCACCCTCGCCAACAAGGAGTACGAACTGTTGCGGGTGCTGCTCGAGCACGCCGGCCAGGTGGTCTCGCGGGACGTGATCCTGCAGGAGGTGTGGGGCGACGCCGACCTGCGCGGGTCCAAGACTCTCGACATGCACATGTCCTGGCTGCGCCGCAAGATCGGTGACGAGGGCCCGGCCGGGGAGCGGCGCATCGCCACCGTCCGCGGCGTCGGCTTCCGCCTGAACACCGACTGACGGGACCGGAGTGCGCCGCCGAATCCTGTTCGCGGTCCTCGCGGGCTCGTTGCTCGTGGCCCTGCTGCTCGGAGTCCCGCTCGCCTACACCGCCTGGCTGTTCGTCGAGGACACCGCTCGCAGGGACCTGCAGGACCGGCTCGACCGCATGTCCGCGGAGATCATCGCCCAGGAGGGCGCCGACGGCCTGGTCGTCGGCGGCCTCGACACCAGTTCGCTGCGGCTCGTCGTTCCCGACGGCGGCCGCCTCCTCGTCGTCTACCCGACCCCCGAGGACGCCGCGGCCCGCCTCGACATCGGCGCCGCCGCAGTCCCGAACCCCCTGGTCGAGTCCCTGTCGATGGGAACGTCGGGATCCCTGCGGCTCGAGGCGCCGTCCGAGGACATGCGCCTGCTGCAGCGGCAGGTCCTGGTCGGGGTGACGCTGCTGGTGCTGTTGTCCATGGCCGTCGGCGCCGTCGTCGCCGTCGTCACCGCGCGGCGGCTGGCCGACCCTCTGCGCGACGTCGCGGCACGGGCCCGCCGGCTGGCTGAGGGCGACTTCCGGCCCGATCCACGCCGGCACGGCATCCCGGAACTCGACCGCGTCTCGGACGTCCTCGACGCCGCGACCGTGGAGATCGCCGGGCGCCTGCAGCGGGAGCACGCCCTCGTCGGCGACGTCTCGCACCAGCTGCGGTCCCGGCTGACCGCGGTGCGGCTGCGCCTCGACGAGCTGTCCACCCACGCCGACCCGGCCGTCGTCGAGGAGGCGGAGGAGGCGATGCGCCAGGTGGACCGGCTCACCACCGCCATCGACGAGCTGGTGCGCGCGTCCCGTAACAGCGGCTCCGAGCTGCGCACCGAGGTGTCCGTCGTGGGGGAGCTGGCGGGGGTGATCGCGGACTGGCGGGGGCCCTACAAGGAGGCGGGCCGGGAACTGCTGCTGAGCGGGGATCCGTCGCTGCGCAGCCGCGTAACCGGATCCCGGCTGCGCGAGGCCGTCGCGGTGCTGGTCGACAATGCCCTCATGCACGGCGGTGGAACGTGCACGGTGTCCGTGCGGCGGGTATCGACCCACGGCGGCGGATCGACCGTGTGCGTGGAGGTGACCGACGAGGGTGACGGCGTCAGCGACGAGCTGGCCCCGCACATCTTCGACCGCGGCTTCTCGGGTACCGGCTCGACCGGGGTGGGACTCGCGCTCGCCCGTGCCCTGACCGAGGCCGACGGCGGGCGCCTGGAACTGCAACGCCGGCGGCCCGCCCTGTTCGCCCTGTTCCTCGGCTCGACCCGCGACGAGTCCGCCCCCGCGGGGATCCGGGAACCACGCTGACCCGCGGCGGCGGGGACCGGATTCGGCTGACCCGCGGCGGCGGGGACCGGATTCGGCTGACCCGCGGCGGCGGGGACCGGACTCAGGAGTGTCCCAGGCCTTCCTCGGCGAGTTCCTCGTGCTCGGGAACGTCGTCTCCGCCGGGGTTCATCTCCTCCGGGAACACGAAACGGCGGAAGCACCAGAACCGGAAGATCATCTGCAGCAGATTGCCGATGAGATAGGCGCTGACGAAGTCGGCGATGTTCTCCATGGTGAGGCTGACGTTCGGCACCCGCAGGTCGAACACGTAGCTCGAGATCCACAACGGGATGAAGCTGAGGACCACGCCGATGCCGCTGACGGCGAAGAACAGCAGCGCCTCGTGGTGCCGCTCCCGGCCGCCCCGGTTCTTGAACGACCATTCCCGGTTGAGGACGTACGAGCAGATCACGGCGATCACCCCGGCGATGACCTTGGCGGTCACCGGCTTCTCCTCGAGCACCGTGAGCTTGAGGGTGTAGAAGATGACCGAGTCGACGACGAAGGTGGTGCCGCCGACGATCGCGAACTTGATCAACTCGTGGTGCCGCAGCAACAGGCCCCGCAGAGGCTCGGGGACTCGGTTCACGGCAGCATCGACGAAAGACACCCGGACGAGTCTACGAAACCGGGATCCGAACACACGAACCCGCGGGCGGTTTATCAGCTTTACCACAGGAACGACGGGGTGTCGCGCGGGAGCGCGGCGCCGCGCCCGCCGCCCGCTGTGACACCATGGAGAGCCGTGACCGCTACACCCCCGGACTCGGCCGCCGCGACTCCCGCCTCCGCGGCCGGCGACGCCCCTTCGCACCCTCCCCGCACGCTGCCCACCGGTATGCCGGTCGTCGCGATGGTCGGCGGCGGCCAGCTCGCCCGGATGACCCACCAGGCCGCGATCGCGCTCGGCCAGACCCTGCGGGTGCTGGCCGCGAGCCCGGACGATCCGGCCGCGCGGGTCAGCCCCGACGTGGTGCTCGGCAGCCACACCGATCTCGACGCGTTGCGCAGTGCCGCGACCGGCGTCCACGCCTTGACCTTCGACCACGAGCACGTGCCCACCGAGCATCTCGAGGTGCTCCAGCGCGAGGGCGTCAGCGTGCAGCCGCCGCCGCAGGCCCTGATCTACGCGCAGGACAAGCTCGCGATGCGCCGGCGCCTCGCGGAGCTCGGTGCCCCGGTGCCGCCGTTCACCGAGCTCACCTCGGTCGACGACCTCACCGCGTTCGGCGACGAGCACGGGTGGCCCGTCGTGATCAAGTCGGCGCGCGGCGGCTACGACGGTCGCGGTGTGTGGATCACCGACGACGTGGACGAGGCGCAGCGGATCGTCGCCGAGCAGCTCGCGGCCGGGGTGCCGCTCATCGCCGAGGAGAAGGTCTCGTGGCGGCGGGAGCTGTCCGCGATGGTCGCGCGCTCGCCGTTCGGGCAGGGCGCGAGCTGGCCCGTGGTCGAGACCGTGCAGTTGAACGGGCAGTGCGCCGTCGTCATCGCGCCCGCCCCGAACCTGCGGGCCGACATCGAGGCCGGCGCCGAGCAGCTGGCCCTGCGCATCGCCGCCGAGCTCGGTGTGGTCGGAGTCATGGCGGTCGAACTGTTCGAGACCGAGACCGGCGAGCTGATCGTCAACGAGCTCGCGATGCGGCCGCACAACTCCGGGCACTGGGGCATGGACGGCGCCCGCACCGGGCAGTTCGAGCAGCACCTGCGCGCGGTGCTGGACTACCCGCTCGGCGACACGTCACCGATCGCCCCGGTGACGGTGATGGCGAACGTCCTCGGCGCCCCCGAGGCGCCCGCGATGAGCATGGACGAGCGGCTGCACCACCTGTTCGCCCGGATGCCCGACGTGCGTGTGCACCTCTACGGCAAGGGCGAGCGCAAGGACCGCAAGATCGGGCACGTCAACGTGCTCGGGGACGCGTCCGGGTCGATCGACGACCCGCAGTACGTGGCGGCGGTGCGCGAACGCGCGGAACGCGCGGCGCACTGGCTCTCGCACGGAGTGTGGACCGACGGATGGGATTCTCACGGTGACTGACGGAGCACAGGTCGGCCTGATCATGGGCAGCGACTCGGACTGGCCGACGATGGAGGCCGCCGCCGAGGCGCTCGTCGAGTTCGGCATCCGCTTCGAGGTGGGGGTCGTCTCGGCCCACCGCACCCCGCAGCGCATGCTCGACTACGCCCGCGACGCCGCCGGACGCGGCATCAAGGTGATCATCGCCGGCGCCGGTGGTGCCGCCCACCTTCCGGGCATGGTCGCCTCCGCGACCCCGCTCCCGGTGATCGGCGTGCCCGTCCCCCTGAAGTACCTCGACGGCATGGACTCGCTGCTGTCGATCGTGCAGATGCCTGCCGGGGTGCCTGTCGCGACCGTCTCCATCGGCGGCGCCCGCAACGCCGGCCTGCTCGCCGCCCGTATCCTCGGCGCGGCCGACCCCGCGCTGCGGGGCCGGATGGAGCAGTTCCAGGCGGGCCTCGAGCAGATGGTGCTCGAGAAGGACGACGCGTTGCGGCGGAAGCTGCTGGGCTGACGGCCGCGCCGTGCCCGCCCCCACTCGCCTCGAGCGGTGGTACCGGTGGAGCGGCACCCACACCGGCACCATCGACGCGGTCCTGGCCGCTCTGCTGACCGCCTTCGGGTTGCTCGTCGTCGCCACCTCCGAGCCCGGCTGGTGGGACGCGGTCCTCGTGCTCGTCCTGAGCGTGCCGCTGGCGTGGCGGCGCACCCGGGTGGTGCCGGCCACGGCCGTGGTCGCCGCCGCCGCGTTCGTGCACCTGGCGACCGTGCCGACGGTCAGCCCCGTCGCCCCGGTGGCCGTCCCGGCGGCGGTCTACGCCCTCGCCGCCTACGGCCCGCGGTGGGCGAGCACCCTCGGCCTCGCCGCGGCGGTCGCCGGCGGTGCCCTCGCGGGCATCCGCTACCTCGGGAACATCGAAGACCGCTCCGCCCTCGGCATGGCCGTGTCCGCGGTGTTCGTGGTCGTATTCCTCGCCGGGGCATGGGCGTTCGGGCGTATCCGGAATCTGCGCCTGGAGGAGATGGCGAACCTCAGCGAGCGCAACCGCCTTCTCGAACTCGAACGGGAGAAGGAGACCGAGCTCGCCGCGCTCGGCGAGCGCACCCGCATAGCCCGGGAGATGCACGACATCGTCGCGCATTCGCTGACCGTCGTGATCGCCCAGGCCGACGGTGGCCGGTACGCCGCCCCGCAGCACCCCGAGGAGGCCGTGTCCGCGCTGACGGCCATCGCCGACACCGGCCGGCGCGCGTTGAGCGACATGCGCTCGCTGCTGGCGGTGCTGCGCGAGGACGGACCCCGCGAGTTCCGCGTCGCACCCGGGCCGGACGACCTCGACGAGCTGATCGCCGATCTGCGGGGCGGCGGGCTCGACGTCGAGTTCACGGTCACCGGTCCGCGGCGCGACCTGCCCGCGGGCACGGGCCTGACCGTGTACCGCATCGTGCAGGAGGCGCTGACCAACGTGCTGCGGCACGCCGGCCCCCGCGCCCACGCCCGTGTCCGCCTCGCATGGCTGCCCGAACGCGTGGAGGTGGAGATCGTCGACAACGGTCGCGGCGCGGCGGCCCTCGTCGAGCCCCGCCCGGGCGGGCAGGGACTTATCGGCATGGCGGAACGCGCCCGGCTGCACGGCGGCGCCGTGTCCGCCGGTCCGGCGCCGGGCGGCGGCTACCGTGTCCATGCGCTGCTTCCGTACCACTGAGAGGAGAGAGACCGTGCCGGACTCGGGCCCGGAGCCGAGACCCGTCCGGGTCGGTCTCGTCGACGATCAGCACCTCGTGCGGGCCGGCTTCCGGATGGTGCTCGACTCGCAACCGGACCTGACGGTGGTCGCCGAGGCGGCGGACGGGCACGCCGCCCTCGACGCGCTCGCACGGGCCGAGACGGACGTGGTGCTGATGGACGTGCAGATGCCCGGCCTGGACGGGATCGAGACCACCCGCCGGCTGCTCACCCGCCCGCACGCGCCGAAGGTGGTGATGCTCACCACCTTCGACACCGAGGAGTACGTCGTCTCCGCGCTCGGCGCGGGCGCGAGCGGGTTCCTGCTCAAGGACGCGCCGCCGGAGGATCTGCTCGCCGCGGTCCGCACGGTGCACCGCGGCGACGCGGTGATCGCGCCCCGCGCCACCCGCCGTCTGCTGCGGCACGTCGGTCCGCTGCTCGGGGGCGACGGCGCGCCCGATCGTCGTCCGGCCGTGCGGGTTCCGCCGGAGTTGACCCCGCGTGAGCTCGAGGTGCTCGTCGCGATGGCGCACGGCCTCACCAACGCCGAACTCGCCGAACGCTTCGTGCTGTCGGAAGCCACCGTGAAAACGCATGTGGGGAGGGTGCTTTCGAAGACAGCGTCGCGGGACCGCGTGCAGGCGGTGCTGTTCGCGTTCCGTGCGGGACTGGTCCGGCCGGAGGATCTGCTCGGCGCGGCGGACGGACCGTGAACCTGCGGGCGCACGGCTGCGCGGCTCCGGCCGTCCGCCCGTCGTGGTCGCGGCCGGTCATACCACGGTAGGACCCGCGGCGGACGGAAGATCCGCCCGCGCTCCGATGTGCCGGTGCGGCGCGGTTCCTAGCGTCGACGGCATGGACGACAACGATGTGGGAACCGCCGCCGTGCGTGCGGAAGAGCTGGTGAAGGTGTACGGCCGGGGCGACGCCGAGGTGCGTGCGCTCGACGGGGTGAGCGTGGCCTTCGAGAAGGGAGCCTTCACGGCGATCATGGGGCCGTCGGGATCCGGGAAGTCCACCCTCATGCACTGTCTCGCCGGGTTGGACACCGCGACCTCGGGGCGGATCTTCCTGGGGGACGACGAGATCAGCGGGGCAGGGGACCGGCGGCTGACCGAACTACGGCGCGACCGCATCGGATTCGTCTTCCAGGCGTTCAACCTGCTGCCCGTGCTCACGGCCGAGGAGAACATGCTGCTGCCGATGCGGCTGGCCGGGCGGCGATCGAGCGACGAATGGCGCGACCACGTCGTCACCCGCCTCGGCCTCGACGGGCGGCTGCGGCACCTGCCGCACGAACTGTCCGGCGGCCAGCAGCAGCGGGTCGCCGTCGCGCGGGCCCTGCTGCCCCAACCCGATGTGGTCTTCGCCGACGAACCGACCGGGAACCTCGACTCCCGCTCCGGGGCGGAGGTGCTCGGCCTGCTGCGGGCGAGCGTGCGCGAGACCGGTCAGACCGTCGTCATGGTCACCCACGACCCGGTGGCCGCGTCCTACGCCGACCGCGTCGTGCTGCTCGCGGACGGCCGGCCCGCCGGCGAGATCGCCGCGCCCACGCCCGACACCGTCCTCGACACGATGCGCCGCCTCGGCACCGCCGCGCTCCAGGAGGTGCGCTGATGCGACGGCTGGCGCTCGCCCAGGCCCGGGCACACGCCGGCCGGTACCTCTCCTCGGTCCTCGCCGTCCTCGTCGCGGTCGCCTACGTCGTGACCACTCTCGTCCTCGGAGACACGGTGCGCGCCGGGGTGACCGATTCGCTCGCGGCCCAGTACCGCGGCACCGACGCCGTCGTCACCGCGCCCGAGTCGCCGCCGGCGCCCGTCGAGCGGCCGCAGGAGCTCGCGGCCCGGGTGGCCGCGGTGCCCGGCGTGAGCGCCGTCGCGGTGGACCTGACCGCGCCGGTGCGCTACACCGGTCCCGAGGGTGTGCCCTCGTACGCCGACGTCACCTCCGTCGGGGGCGACGAGGCCCTGCGCTGGCAGCGGCTGGCCGACGGCCGATGGCCCGCCGCCGATTCCGAGATCGCGGTCGGTTCGACCACCGGTGTGCCGCTCGGCACGGTCCTGACCGTGACGGATGCCGAGGGCGGCGAGCCCGCGACCGTGACGGTGGTCGGGCAGGTCGATCTGGCCGGAACCCCGCAGGCCGCGGACGCGGCGGTGTTCGGGACCGGAGCGCAGGTCGACCGATGGGCCGGCGGCGCACCGGGGTGGGAACTGCGCCTGGCGGGGGACGGCACCGTCACCGCCGCCGACCTCGTCGACCGGGTGTCCGAGGCGCTGCCCGGATGGACCGTCCGGACCGGCGCCGAACGGTCCGCCGCAGTGGCCGCGCGCTACTTCGGCGACGCCGACCTGCTGCGCAACGTGCTGCTCGCGTTCGGGGCGATCGCCGTCGTGGTGTCCGCGCTCGTGATCGCCAACACCTTCGCGGTCGTGCTCGCCGCCCGCACCCGGGAACTGGCCCTCATGCGCTGCGTCGGGGTCACCGCCGCACAGGTACGGCGCAGTGTCCTGCTCGAGGCGCTGCTCGTCGGCGCCGTGGCCTCGGTTGCGGGCGTCCTCGCCGGAATCGGGCTCGCCGCGGCGGTGGTCGCGGCGGCCCGGGCGTGGGACGCACCGCTGCCCATCGGGTCGCTCGCGGTCGGGCCCCTCACCGTCGTCGTCGGCCTACTCGTCGGCATCGTCGTGACGGTCCTGGCCGCCACCGGCCCCGGACGGGCCGCCACCCGCGTCGCGCCGCTGGCCGCGCTCCATCCGATGGAGAGCACGCCGGAGCCGGCACGGTCGTCCTGGTTGCGCCGCATCGTCGCGACGGTCGGCCTCGTCGCCGGGGCCCTGCTGCTGACCGCGGGCGTCCTGGGAGTCAACGTCCTCGTCGCGTGTGCGGGCGGGCTGCTCGCATTCGTCGGATTCCTCGCCGCGACCCGGCGCATCGTCCCGGCGGTCGTGCAGGGTGCGGGGCGTGCCCTGGCGCGGATCGGCGGGCCCGTGGGCGAGCTCGCCGCCGGCAACGCGGGCCGCAATCCGCGCCGCACCGCCGCCACGGCAACCGCGCTGATCCTCGGCGTCACCCTCACCGCGACGATCGTCGTGGGCGTGGCCACGGTGAAGGCGAGCGCGCCCGCGGCCATCGACGGCCAGTTCCCCGTCGACGTGACCGTCACGGCCGCCGGCGACGAGGGCCTTCCGGCGGGCCTCGGCGAACGCCTGCACACGATCGACGGGGTCGCGGAGACCGCGGACCTGCAGGCGGTCACCCTCGCCGTCGGCGGAGTGGACCTGCGCGTGCTCGGCGTGGATCGGGTCGACGTCGGCCGCACCCTGCGCACCGACATCACGCTGCCGGGACCGGGGGAGATCGCCCTGTCGCCCGACGAGCGTGCCGGACGCGGCGTGTCCGCGGGTTCCCGGCTCGACGTCGCCGGAGAGCGGGGGCGTCGGACCCTCACCGTGGTCGACGGCACCGAGGGCGCCCCGGCCCTCGTCGATGACGCCGACCTGCCCGCGCTGACCGGGGCGACGCGCACCGAGGCGGTGTGGCTGCGGCTGGCCGACATCGACGACGACGCGGCGATCGCCGCCGCGCAGCGCGCCGTCACGAGCGCCGCGGCCGAGGCCGCCCCGGGCAGCGAGGTCGGCGGCGCCGTCGCGATGCGCCGCACCATCGAGCAGGTGCTCGACACGATGCTGCTCGTGGTGGGCGGCCTCCTGTCGGTCGCCGTGCTCATCGCCCTGATCGGCGTCGGCAACACCATGGCCCTGTCGGTGCTCGAGCGGCGCCGGGAAACGGGACTGCTGCGGGCCGTCGGGCTCGGCCGCGGCGGCATCCGGTCGCTGCTCGTGCAGGAGGCGCTGCTCGTGGCAGGGGTGGCCTCGGGCCTCGGCGTCGCGCTCGGACTGATCCTCGGTGTCGCCGGGACCGCGTCGGTGTTCGGCGTGGACAAGCTCGTCCTGCCGTCGGTGCCGTGGCTGCAGCTGCTGGGGATCGTCGTCGCCGGCGGCGTGGCCGGTGTGGTCGCGGCGCTGCTTCCGGCGCGGCGCGCGGCGGCGGTGTCGCCGGTGGAGGCACTGTCGGCCGGATAGGCTCGGGCCCGTGAGCCCCCGCGACGCGCGTGCCGACCTGCAACGGTCGCGCGCGTCGCGGGGCGACGCGCAGGCCCGGGCGGTGACGGCCCTGGCCCTGCTGTGGGCTCGGGGATGGGGCGGCCGCGTCGGCTTCGACGACGAGTTCGGACTCTACGTGTGCACCGGGATGCGCAGCGGCTACGCCCGCTCGGGCACGACGATCGGCGGGGTGTTCCTCACCGGCCGGACACCGTCGCGCCGGATCCTGCGGCACGAGGCGGTCCACGCCGATCAGTGGGCGCGGTACGGGGCGGGATTCGCCGTCCGCTACGTGTGGGAGGAGCTGCGCCACCCGGGTGCTCGCAACCGGTTCGAGATCGAGGCCGGCCTCGCCGACGGCGGCTACGTCGCCTGAGCCTGCCGCGCGTCAGCCGTTCAGCCGGGCGGTGACCTTCTCGCTCTCGACCCGTCGGTCGGTGGCGGCGGGATCCGGGTTGCTCACCTGCACCAGCGACGCGCCGACGGCGAGGACGGCGAGCAGGCCGTCGATCAGCGCCTGCGGGGTGCCCCAGTCGCGGCTCGACAGCACCCGGTCCGCGCCGGTGATGCCGGCGGCCGCGGCCGCGTCCCGGGCCGCCGCGATCACCTCGCCGGCCGTCCGTCCGTCGAGCACCGGTCCGCCGTCCCCGGCGGAGCGGAACTGGTCACCGTGCACCCGCACGTGCGTCGCGTAGTCGGTGACCCCCACCGGCAGGTCCGGCACGGGCCGGCCGAACGCGTCGAGCGAGAGGACGGCGACCTCGGCGACGTCCGCGACATCGTCGAGACGGTCCGCGCTGACCAGCGCGAGGTCCGCGTCGTCGGGTTCGAGCACCACCTCGGCGCCGGCCCACCATGCGCCGAGCAGGACCGCGGCACTCTGCCAGTGAGCCGGGAGCAGGACGGCCACCCGGCCGCCGGGCAGCAGACCGAACTCGTCGCGCACCATGTTCGCCGTCTTGGCGGCCCAGTTCGCCAGGGTGACCGCGGACAGCTCGATCCGGGCGCCGGACGCGTCGTCGTACCACGTGATGCGGGGGCCGGCCGGGTCGGCGGCCAGGATCGGATCGAGCAGGGTGTCGGTCAGGGTGGTCACAGCTTCCTCGTTCCTCAGTTCACGCAGCGGGGGCCGGCGGAGCCGGCGTCGATCGGCGGGGCGGCCGGGACGGACGTCGGGGTGGCCCCGGCGCTCACGAGATCCGATCCGGAGGCCACGGAGGTGACGTTCGCATCCGTGCCCGGCCCCGCGTAGTCCGCGGTGAGCACCACCCGCACCGTGTCGGCGTCGAGCGACGGGTCGGCGGCGGTGGCCAGGCCGCCGAGCGCCTCCGCGACGGCACGCGCCTGGTCGGACTCGGGGTCGGCGGCGAAGACCGTCGACTCGTCCACCGCGCGGCCGGTGTGGTTGCCGACGCCGCCCTCGACGAAGCCGTCGCCGACGAGCACGGCCGCGACGCGGGAGGCCAGGCCGCCGACACCACCGGCGTTGGCGACGTCCACCGTGATCGTGCCGGCATCGACCTCCGGTGCCGCGCTCGTCGTCGGCTGCGACCCGTCGTCGCCGGAGCCGGGATCGACGAGGTCGGCGACGAAGCGGCGCACCTCCTCCGGATCCACCTGCACCACCGATTCGCCGTAGTCGGTCATCGCGTTGAGGTCCTGGACGGGGATCGTGGAGAACTGCACGGCGCCGCCGGCGAGGTCCTGCATCCGGGTCGCCAGGTCGAGGATGTCCCAGTCGGAGTCCAGGACCACCGACCTCTGCACGGCCGCGCTGAGCTGGTTCAGCTTGGACGGGTTGCTCAGCGTCTTCGCGCTGAGCACCTTCTGTACGAGTGAGGCCATGAACACCTGCTGGCGCACGATTCGGTCCAGGTCGCCGCGCGGCAGGTCGTGGCGCTGCCGGACGAAGCTCAGGGCGTCCGCGCCGTCGAGGGTCTGCTCGCCGGCGGGGAAGTTCGCCCCGGACAGCGGCTCGTCGACGGGGTTGTTCAGGCACACGTCGACGCCGCCGACGGCATCGGTGAGCAGCACGAACCCGAGCAGGCCGACCTCGGCGTAGTGGTCGACGGTGACGCCGGTCAGGTCGGCGACCGACTCGACCAGTGCCTCCCGGCCCGCCTGCGTGGCCGCCTTCTCGGCGGCCGCATCGGACTCGCCGGCCTCGACGAGCCGCAGCCGCTCGGTCTCCTTGGTGGCGCCGAACGCGGCGTTGATCTTCGACATCCCGATGTCGGGCACCTCGACGTAGGTGTCGCGTGGGATGGAGATGGCGGTGGCCGAGGTGCCGTCGAGCGGCACCCGGACCAGGATGATCGTGTCGGTGTTGTTGGCCACTTCCTCGCCGGCCCGCAGCGCGTCGAGTTCGCGCTGGGACAGCGGATTGCCGTGCGCGTCGGTGCGGCTGTCGGTGCCCACCAGGAGGATGTCGAGGGCGCCGTCCCGGCCGTCGCCCAGGGTGAGCCCGCCCACCGTGGCGAGCGACGAGCGCAGCGAATCGATGCCGCGCCATGCGACGCCGGTGACGACCAGGGTGAGCGCCGCGGCGACGCTGACGGCGATCCGCAGCGGGCGGCCGCGGAAGACCCCCGATCCTCCCCCCGCGTCGCGCGCCGGCACTCGGCGTGTGGGCGGCTCTGGCGGCACCTGGCGGTCCTCTCGTCGGGCGTCGGCGGTCGCACCCAGGCTACTGCCGAGACCGCGGCCCTTGTGGCACCCGCCGCGGCGTGCCCGGCTCGTACCGGGTGACAGCCGCGACGGCTACCGGGTGACAGCCGCGACGGCTACCGGGTGACAGCCGCGACGGCTACCGGGTGACAGCCGCCCCGGCGTGCCAGACTCGTGCCCGTGCAGACCGTTCTCGTCACCGGAGCCCGCGGACAGCTGGGCCGTCACCTGCTCACCCGCGGCGCCGCGGCCGGCCTCCCGATCCGGGGCGTCGGCGCGGAGGAGGCGGACATCACCGATCCGGATGCCGTCGCCGCGCTCGTCGAACCGGGCGCCGTCGTGCTCAACTGCGCCGCCTACACCGCCGTCGACGCGGCCGAGACCCATGTGGAGGACGCCGCCGCGGTCAACGAGTGGGGACCGGCCCATCTGGCCGCCGCGTGCGCCGCCGCCGGAGCGCACCTGATCCACGTGTCCACCGACTACGTGTTCGCCGGCGACGGGGACCGCCCGTACCGGGTCGGCGATCCGACCGGGCCTCGGACCGTCTACGGCCGGACCAAGCTCGCGGGGGAGCGCGCGGTGCTCGACCGGTTGCCGACCGCCCACGTGGTGCGCACCGCGTGGCTCTACACCGGCGAGGGCAACGACTTCGTCGCGACGATGCTGCGGCTCGAACGCGAACGCGACACCGTGCGCGTCGTCGACGATCAGGTCGGCTGCCCCACCTACGCCGCCGATCTCGCCGACGGCCTCCTCGAACTCGCCACCCGCGCCGGTGCGGTGCCCGGCGGGGTCCTGCACGCGACGAACTCCGGGCAGGCCAGCTGGTTCGACCTCGCCCGTGCGGTGTTCGCCGAGGCGGGCGCCGACCCGGGCCGCGTGCAGCCCTGCGGCAGCGACGAGTTCGTGCGGCCCGCGCCCCGCCCGGCGTACTCCGTCCTCGACGGCAGCGCGTGGGCGGCGGCCGGGCTGACGCCGCTCCGGCCGTGGCGGCCTGCGCTGCACGCCGCGATCGGCGCCCTGCGGGCCAGGGCGTGATTCGGCGGGACCGCGCCCGGCGGCTAAGGTGACGGCGTGAGTTCGAAGCTGACCGTGGTGACGGTGACCTACTCGCCCGGTGAGCATCTGGAGCACTTCCTGACCTCGCTGACCGGCGCGACGAACCTGCCCACCCGTGTGATCCTGGCGGACAACGGGTCCACCGACGGCGCCCCCGAAGACGCCGCGGCCCGGCACCCGAACGTGCGGCTGCTGCACACCGGCGGCAACATCGGCTACGGCGGGGCCGTCAACCGGGCCGTCGCGGAGGTCGATCCGGCGGAGGAGTTCGTCGTCGTCGCCAATCCCGATGTGCGCTGGGGACCCGGGTCGCTGGACCGGCTGCTCGAGGCGGCGCGTCGCTGGCCGCGCGCGGCGTCCCTCGGCCCGCTGATCTACGAACCCGACGGCACCGTCTATCCGTCGGCGCGCTCGGTGCCCGGGCTGGTCTCCGGCGCCGGGCACGCGCTGCTCGGCACGGTGTGGCCGAAGAACCCGTGGACGCAGCGGTACCGGCAGGAGAACGAGACCGTTTCCGAACGCCCCGTGGGTTGGCTGTCCGGGTCGTGCCTGCTGGTGCGGCGGGCGGCGTTCGACGCGGTCGACGGCTTCGACTCGCGCTACTTCATGTACATGGAGGACGTCGATCTCGGCGACCGGTTCGGCCGGGCGGGCTGGCTCAACGTGTACGTGCCCTCGGCAGAGGTCACCCACGCGAAGGGGCACGCCGCAGGACGGCATCCCGAACTCATGCTGCCGGCCCACCACGACAGCGCGTACCGGTTCCAGGCGGACCGGCACCCGCATCCGTGGCAGGCGCCGCTGCGGTGGGCGCTGCGGGCCGGGCTCGCCGCCCGGTCGAGGATGTCGGTGGCCGCGGCGGCACGCGAACGGGCGCGGGCGGCCGAGGCGGGCAACACCACGGAACAGGGGACACGATGACGAACGATGCTGCGCCGCACACCGATGCGGTGATCCTGGTGGGCGGGCAGGGGACCCGGCTGCGGCCGCTGACCCTGTCCGCGCCGAAGCCGATGCTGCCCACCGCCGGCGTGCCGTTCCTGACGCACCTGCTCACGCGCATCCGTGCGGCCGGCATCAAGCACGTGGTGCTCGGAACATCCTTCAAGGCGGAGGTGTTCGAGGACTACTTCGGTGACGGCTCGGAACTGGGTCTCGAGATCGAGTACGTCACCGAGGCGGAGCCGCTGGGCACCGGCGGCGGCATCCGCAACGTGCTGCCCAGGCTGCGCGCCGACAACGTCATGGTCTTCAACGGTGACGTCCTCGGCGGCACGGATCTCGGTGCGGTGCTCGACACGCACCTGCGCACCGACGCCGACGTGACGCTGCACCTGGTGCGCGTGGGCGACCCCCGCGCGTTCGGGTGCGTGCCCACCGACGAGGAGGGCCGGGTCACCGCGTTCCTGGAGAAGACGCAGGATCCGCCGACGGACCAGATCAACGCCGGCTGTTACGTCTTCAAGCGCGAGATCATCGAGTCGATCCCCGAGGGTCGTCCGGTCTCCGTGGAACGTGAGGTCTTTCCGTCCCTGCTGGCGGAGGGCAAGCGCGTGTACGGGCACGTCGACGCCGCCTACTGGCGGGACATGGGCACGCCGGAGGACTTCGTGCGCGGCTCGGCAGACCTGGTGCGCGGCATCGCACCGTCGCCCGCGCTCGGTGGGCAGCGCGGCGAATCCCTCGTCCATCCCGGTGCCTCCGTCGCGCCCGGTGCCCTGCTGATCGGCGGCACCGTCGTCGGCCGCGGCGCCGAGATCGGCGCCGGCGCACGCCTGGACGGCGCGGTGATCTTCGACGGCGCGAGGGTGGAGGCCGGTGCGGTGATCGAGCGGTCCATCATCGGATTCGGGGTCCGGGTCGGTCCCCGCGCCCTGATCCGCGACGGGGTGATCGGCGACGGCGCCGACATCGGGGCGCGCTGCGAGCTGCTGCGCGGCGCCCGGGTCTGGCCCGGTGTGCAGATCCCCGACGGGGGGATCCGTTTCAGCACCGACGTGTGAGCACGGGGGGGTCCACGAATGAAGTTCGAACGGTATGTGGCGCTGGGTGATTCGTTCACCGAAGGCGTCGGGGACCCGGATCCGGCCCGGCCCAACGGGTTGCGTGGCTGGGCGGACCTCGTCGCCGAGGAGCTCGCCCGCGACAACCCCGGGTTCGGGTATGCGAACCTCGCCGTGCGCGGACGGCTGCTGCGCCCGATCCTCGACGAGCAGCTCGACGCGGCGATCGCGATGCGACCCGACCTGGTGACGATCTACGCCGGTGGCAACAACCTCATGCGCCCGAAGCTTGACCTCGACGCGTTGGCGGCCGAGTACGACGACGCGATCGGCAAGCTTGCCGCCACGGGTGCGCGAGTGCTCGTGTGGACGGCCTACGACGGCAGCTGGGCGCCGGTGTTCGGGGTGCTGCGCGGCCGCTGGGCCGTCTACAACGAGCTGGTCCGGGCGATCGCCGACCGCCACGGTGCGGCGATCGTCGACTTCTGGCGGTTCGACGAGTACCGCGACCTGCGGATGTGGGATTTCGACCGGCTCCACATGTCGCCGGCCGGGCACCGGAACATGGCGATCCGCGTGCTCGATCTCCTCGGTGTGTCGCACACGCTCACCCCGGCCGAATTCGATGCCGCGCCGGTGGTCTCGGCGGCGAAGCGGGCCGAGGACCGCCGGTGGGCACGCGAATTCCTGATTCCCTGGGTCGGGCGGCGCCTGCGCGGCACCTCCTCGGGCGACGGCATCGAACCGAAACGCCCCACGCTGCAGCCGGTCTAACGGCCCGCCCCGGTGCGCACGGCGGGGCCCGCCCCGGTGCGTACGGCGGGGCCCGCCCCGGTGCGTGCGGCGGCGAGGCCGAGCAGGTGCCCGAGGGTGTCGTGCTCGGCCTCCGGCGGCAGCGCGTCGACCGGCCACCAGCGCAGGTCGGTCGATTCCGCGCTGCGGACGGGCACGGCCCCGGGCGGCGCGACGACGAGGAACCGCAGGTCCAGGTGCCGGGTCGGGCGGCCCAGCGAGCAGGTGATCGGATGGGTGTGCGCCGAGAGCAGTTCCGGATCGATGACCAGGTTCTCGATGCCGGACTCCTCGGTCGCCTCCCGCAGCGCCGCCCCGACGACCGTCTCGTCGGATTCCTCGCAGTGCCCGCCGAGCTGGATCCACCGCCCCACCCGGGGATGCAGGGTGAGCAGCACGTGCCGGCGGTCGGCGTCGAGCACGAGCGACGACGCCGTGACGTGCCCGGGCACGTGCCTGCGGAGGCACCCCTCGGGCGCGGCGTCGAGGAACGCGAGCATGGTGTGCCGCAGCGACTCCGCATCCACCGAGTCGGTCCGCCAGTTCTGCAGCCGGTCGACGGCCGAGGCGTGCAGCGTGGACGCGGTCACCTCAAAGCTCCAGCAGCAGGTCGCCGGCCGCGGGGGCGACGCGCGGCGTCGCCGGCTCGAGGGGGTGCCCGACCGCGATCGCGCCGAGCGGCGACCAGTCCCCGGGCAGGCCGAGTTCACGCCGCACGACGTCCGGGGCGAAGATCGTCGACCCGATCCAGCAGCTGCCGAGCCCGCGCACGGCGAGCGAGACCAGCAACCCCTGCACGGCAGCGCCGGCGGCGACGGTGAACATCGTGGCCTCGGCAGCGGTGCGGCGGGCGTCGGGGTAGCTGTGTGCGCCGTCGGGAACCCAGAACGGGATCATCATTTCGGGGGCGCCGTAGAGGATGGCGCCGCGGCCGACCCGGCGGTCGATCGCCGCCGGGTCGAGCCCGTCGCCGGCGAGGTCGGCGGCCCAGCGTTCGCGCATGCGGTCGAGCAGCCGCCGGCGGACCTGCTCGGTGCGGACCCAGACGAACCGCACCGGGTGGGTGTGGTGCGGCGCCGGAGCGGTGAGCGCCTCGGCGACCGCGTCCCGCAGATCCTCGGGATCGACCGGTTCCGAGGAGAATTCGCGCACCGACCGGCGCAACAGCAGCGCCTCACGGCGGCCCTGCTCGAGTGCCTCGGCGGTGCCGAGCCAGAACAGGTCGTCCTCCCCGCCGCGGATCAGTTCCTGTGCGGTGGAACCGTTGTCGGGCAGGTCGAGACCGCGGACCACCGCGACCGGTACCCCGCCCAGCTTGCCCTTGACGAGGTCGCCCGCGGCGGCGATCTCGTCGGCGACGGCGACGGAGGTGACGAACAGCTCGTTGCCCTGCGCGTCCCGGGATCCGGCATATTCGTGCAGGACCGGGATCCCGGCCGCACCGATCGCGGCGTCGGTCTGGCCGACGCGCCAGGCCCGGCCCATCGTGTCGGTGACGACCACCGCGACCGTCACGCCGAGCAGGGTCCCCAGGCGCTCCCGCAGCGCCGCGGCGCTCGCGTCCGGGTCCTCGGGCAGCAGGGCGAGCTCGGACGCGGCGACGTTGGAGCCGTCGATCCCGGAGGCTGCCTGCACGATCCCGAGCCGGTTCTCGGTGATGAGGGTGCGGCCCTTGCGGGCGAGCACGCGTACGGCCTCCTGGTCGACGAGGCGGCGCCGGAGCGTGTCGCGGGCCTCGGGATCGGTGGGGGCGTCGACGATGCGGCCCTCGACCTTGGAGAAGACCTTGCTGGTGACGACGAGGACGTCCCCGTCGGCGAGCCAGGGTGCGGCGGTGGCCACTGCGGCGGCGAGGTCGTCGCCGGGCCGGAACTCGGGCAGGCCCGGCACCGGGAGGATCTCGATCGGCCGTCCGGGGGAGTGGTCGCGCACTCCGGCGGCGGTCCCGGTGGCCGTGTCGGTGGGCATGGTCACGGGGTCACTCCTGCCAGTTCTAATGCGGCGCGAGCCATCTCGGCTGTCGCGTCCGGATCGGTCATGAGCAGCGGCACGCTGCGCACCTCGACGCCGGGCACATCGGCGGTGTCGGTGGAGTGGATCAGCCACCCGTCGAGCAGGCCCGCGCCGCTGCGGGCGCCGTAGTGCCGCCCGACGCCCTGGGCGGTCGACTCGACGCCGATCACGTCGAGGCAGGCATCGGCCATGCCGCGCAACGGCTTTCCGTCGATCACCGGCGAGAGGCCGACGATCTTCGCGGACGTGGTGCGCAGCGCGCCGCGCAGGCCGGGGATCGCGAGGAGCGCGCCGATGCTCACCACCGGGTTCGACGGGGCGAGGATCACCACGTCCGCCGATTCGATCGCCGCGAGCACTCCGGGAGCGGGGGCGGCCTTCTCGGCGCCGATGTGCGCGAAGCTGTGCGTGGGGACCTGCGCGCGGTGCCGGACCCACCATTCCTCGAAGTGCACGGCGCGCTGCTCGCCGTCGGCCGGATCGGTGATGACCACGTGGGTCTCGCTGCGGTCGTCGGAGACCGGGAGCAGGGTGACGCCGGGCTTCCACCGGTCGCACAGGGCCTCGGTCACGGCCGAGAGCGGGTATCCGGCGCTCAGCAACTGGGTGCGCAGCAGGTGGGTCGCGATGTCGCGGTCGCCGAGACCGAACCAGTCGGGTGTGGCGCCGTAGGCCGCCAGCTCCTCCTTCGCGTGCCAGGTCTCGTCGGCCCGGCCCCATCCGCGTTCGGTGTCGATCCCGCCGCCGAGGGTGTACATGCACGTGTCCAGGTCGGGGCAGATCCGCAGCCCGTGCATCCAGACGTCGTCGCCGATGTTGACGATCGCGGTGACCCGGTGTGCGGCGTCGGGGTCGAGGTCGCGGCCGGGTTCGATGCCGAGGAGCCGGCGCACGCCGGTGAGAAAACGCGCACCTCCGACGCCGCCGACCAATACAGTCACGTTCACAGGGCAAGCCTAGGCGGTGCGCCGGGTGGGCTGCCGGGGTGCCTGCGCGCCCGGGCGGCGGGTGCGCACCGGCACGGTGGAGAACCCCGGATGGTAAGGCAGCGGCGCCGCTCGGCTTGACCGCGACACGCCCCACGTGTCTAATCACATAAGTGTCATTTCCAGTGAACCGGGGCCGAGATCGGTTGTGGTGAACTGCATTCGAACGCATGTTCGACCGGGGATGGCGCGGAGTGGGCCGGTTTCGACGAGAGTTGCAGCGCTGCAGGTGAGGAGGCGAACGATGGCCGACGAGCGCGAATGGTTCGAGAGCTCTCGGATCGACACTGCAGGCATCGACACTGCAGGCGAGGACGTTCGGGACGACATCGACGGCATCGGGGGGGACGCGCCCGCGCGACCCGTGCTCAGCCTGATCGATGGTTTCGGCGACCCGTCCGACGGTGGCGACGAACAGTGGCAGGAACGCGCGCTGTGCGCGCAGACGGACCCCGAGGCGTTCTTCCCCGAGAAGGGCGGATCGACCCGGGAGGCGAAGCGGATCTGCTTGGGCTGCGAGGTCCGGGACGAGTGTCTCGAATACGCGCTGGCCAACGACGAGCGCTTCGGCATCTGGGGCGGTCTGTCGGAGCGGGAGCGCCGGCGCCTCAAGCGCGGCATCGTCTGAGGACGTCAGTCCTCGTCGAAGCCGCCGAGCTCGGGGTCGATGACCTCGGGTTCCACGCCGAGGTAGGTGGCGACCTGGTGCACGAGCACGTCGTGGACCAGATCGGTGAGATCCTCGGGATCCTTCGCCCGCAGTTCGAGCGGGCGGCGGAAGAGCACGATCCGGGCCCGCGTCGCGGCGCCGCGGCGGTCGATCCCCGCGGGCACGAGTCGCGACAGCGGCACCGGACCGTCCGCGACCACCTCCGACGGCCAGTTCACCGAGTCGGGGTCGAGGGCGCGGATCTTGGGCACCTCGTCGACGGCGATATCGAGCTTGGTCAGCCGGTCGTGCCACTGCGCGTCGATCGGGGCGAACGCCCCCAGCACGAGCAGGTCGAACTTCTCCGCCCGTGAGCGCCACGCCGGCAACTCGTGCGGGAACAACGGCCCGCGCACGCCGCGGCCGCGTCGCGCGACCGAGCGGGACGTCACGGGGCGGGAACGGCGCGATCGGTGCATGCTCTGGACAGTACGACACGAAAATCCGTACCGGGTTCTCCGGTGTGTCCGGATAGTCCCCGGGCGGACGGCGCGCTACTCTCCGACTGTGAGATCACTGCGTCGATGCTGCCGGCCTGGGTGCAAGAACCCTGCTGTTGCGACGCTGACCTACGTGTACTCGGACTCCACCGCGGTCGTCGGTCCGCTGGCGACGGTCGCCGAGCCGCACTCGTGGGATCTGTGCGAATCGCACGGCTCGCGGATCACCGCGCCGAAGGGGTGGGAGCTGGTCCGGTACGAGGGTGCCTTCACCACCGGCACTCCGGACGAGGACGACCTGACCGCCCTGGCCGAAGCGGTGCGTGAGGCCGGTCTCGGCGAGCGTGCCCGAACCGACTCCGACGACACCGATTCCGGTGTCCCCACGGCGCTGGCCGCGCCGCCCACGGCCCGCACCGGCCGCCGTGGCCACCTGCGCGTGTTGCCCGATCCCACGTCCTGATCGTCGCCCACTAGGCTGACCGTGCCCGCCGCGGAGGCGGCGGTGCCAGTCGACGATCAGGAGCAGCAACAGTGGCGAGATCTGCCGAGTCCGTGTCCGCCGTGGTCAAGGCATACGACGTGCGTGGCGTGGTGGGAGAACAGCTCGATGCGGGGTTCGTCCGTGATGTCGGAGCCTCCTTCGCTCGCCTGATGCGCGACGGCGGCGCCACCCGCATCGTGATCGGCCACGACATGCGCGAATCGTCCCCGCAGCTGTCGCAGGCCTTCGCCGCCGGCGTCACCGCCCAGGGACTCGACGTCGTGCACATCGGACTCGCCTCCACCGACCAGCTGTACTTCGCCTCCGGCATCCTCGAGGCCCCCGGCGCCATGTTCACCGCGAGCCACAACCCGGCGCGCTACAACGGCATCAAGCTGTGCCGGGCCGGGGCGAAGCCGGTCGGGCAGGAGACCGGCCTCGCCACCATCGCCGCCGAACTCGTCGCCGGCGTCCCGGACTTCGACGGCGCCCCCGGCACCGTCTCCGAACGGGACGTGCTCGCCGACTACGCCGCGTTCGTCCGCTCGCGGGTGGAACTGTCGGCGATGCGCCCGCTGAAGGTCGCCGTCGACGCCGGCAACGGCATGGGCGGGCACACGGTGCCGGCGGTGTTCGGCGCGCTCCCGATCGACCTCGTGCCGCTGTACTTCGAACTCGACGGCACCTTCCCCAACCACGAGGCCAACCCGCTCGATCCCGCCAACCTGGTGGACCTGCAGAAGCTCGTGCGCGAATCCGGTGCCGACCTCGGACTCGCCTTCGACGGCGACGCCGACCGCTGCTTCGTCGTCGACGAGCGCGGCGAGCCGGTCACTCCGTCGGCGGTCACCGCGCTGGTGGCCGCGCGGGAACTCGCCAAGGAACCCGGGTCGACGATCATCCACAACCTCATCACCTCGCGCGCCGTGCCGGAACTGGTCGCCGAACTCGGCGGCAAGCCCGTCCGCACCCGCGTCGGGCACTCGTTCATCAAGCAGCAGATGGCCGAGACCGGGGCCGTGTTCGGGGGGGAGCACTCCGCGCACTACTACTTCCGCGACTTCTGGGGCGCGGACTCGGGCATGCTCGCCGCGCTGCACGTGCTCGCCGCGCTCGCCGGGCAGGACCGGCCGCTGTCCGAGCTGATGGCCGGCTACGACCGGTACGCGGCGTCCGGGGAGATCAACTCCACCGTCGCCGACGCCGCGGAGCGCACCGCCGCCGTGCTCGAGGCATTCGGCGATCGTGCCGAATCGGTCGACCGGCTCGACGGCGTCACCGTCGACCTCGCCGACGGCGCCTGGTTCAACCTGCGCGCCTCCAACACCGAGCCGCTGCTGCGGCTCAACGTCGAGGCCCGCACCGCCGAACAGGTCGACGCGCTGGTGAGGGAAATCCTGGCAATCGTGCGCGCGTGACGGAAGTATCCGTGGCGGGGATAATCGAGTTCCCGGGGCCCGGCGCCGGGACGGTTCGAGTCGGAAGGATGGTGGCGCAGCCATGACGGCTCCCTCTTCGTTCCTCGACTTGGACGACACGGACGCCCTGATCGACGCGGACGTCGACGGGATCCTGCGGTTCGCCGCGCTCGGTGGGGCCCAGATCCGGGCCACCGCCGCGGCCGTCGACGAGCAGATCCTCGACCGCCTGCACGGCCTGCACCCCCGCAGCGTGGTGCTCGTGTGCGGCGACGCGCGCGCCGCGCGCGCGGGCGAGCTGGTCGTCGCGATGCTTGCGGCCCGCTCGGCTGTGCCGCTGGTCACGGCCCCCGTCACGCCGCCGTGGGTCGGCCCGCTCGACGTCGTCGTCGTCGCGGGCGACGACGCGGGCGACCCGCAGCTCGCCGAGTCGGTCGCCGCGGCCCTGCGGCGCGGGGCCGAGGTGGTCGTCGACGCCCCGGACGAGGGGCCGATCCGGGCGGCGACCGCCGGCCGTGCGACGCTGCTGCCCCCGCGGATCCGGGTGCCGGTGGCGTACTCACTCCTGCGGCACCTCGCCGTGTTCCTCGCGGTGGTGGTCGCGATGGAGGCCACCCGCACGGCGGGCGCGGTTCCCCCGCTGGCCGACCTCGCCGATTCGGCGGACGCGGAGGCCGGTCGCGACCAGCCGGGCAGCGAGGTGTTCCACAACCCGGCGAAGGCGCTCGCGGCCCGCATCCAGTCGCGTCGGGTGGCGCTGGCCGGCGACTCCGCGGTGACGGCCGCGCTGGCCCGGCACGCCGGGGAGTCCCTGTTGCAGGTGGCCGGGGTGATCGCGTCGGCGTCGGCGTTGTCGGACGTCCTCGCCGCCCGGGACCGGCTCATCGCGAGGCCGTCGGCGAGCGGGGAACCCTACGATCCGTTCTTCCACGACGAACAGCTCGACGGGCCGGTGCCCGCACCCCCGGCGCGGGTGTTCGTGCTGAGCGTGGAGGAGGATCGGCGGCAGGCGGAGCGGCGCGCGGCAGCGCTGCCGGACATGGAGTTGGTATCGGTGGTGGGGGAGTTCGAGGCGAAGGCGGTGCCGCCGGTGCCGGAGCAGGTGGCGGTGCTGGCCGTGCGATTCGAGATGGCCGCGGCCTATCTGCGGTTGGTCGGTGGTTGCTAGTGCTCCGACTCGAAGGTGCGCTGCGTTCGTATGCCTGGGGTTCGCGCACCGCGATCGCGGCGCTGTGCGGCCGTACCGTGCCGTCCGCACATCCGGAGGCGGAACTGTGGCTCGGTGCGCATCCCGCGGACCCGGCGCGCGTGGTGAGCGCCAACGGCGACAGCCCGGGCGGGAGCGCATCGCTGCTCGACGTGCTCGAGGCCGATCCGGGCGGGCATCTGGGGCCGGCGACACTGAGCCGGTTCGGACCCCGGCTGCCGTTCCTGCTCAAGTTGCTCGCCGCCGAGGAGCCACTGTCGTTGCAGGCCCATCCGAGCGCCGAACAGGCCGCCGAGGGCTTCGCCCGGGAGGAGGCCGCGGGCCTGCCCCTCGAGTCGCCGGTGCGGAACTACCGCGATGCGAGCCACAAGCCCGAACTCGTCGTCGCGCTCACCCGCTTCGAGGCGCTCGCCGGTTTCCGGGATCCGCACCGCACCGTCGAGCTGCTCGGCGCCCTCGAGGTTCCCGAGCTCGACCCGTACATCGGGTTGCTCGCCGGGCAGCCCGACTCGGACGGCCTGCGGGCGCTGTTCACCATCTGGATCACCCTGCCGCAGTCGGTGCTGTCGGCGTTGCTGCCGCGGGTGCTCGACGGCTGCGTGACGTACCTGGCGACGCACAACGGCAACGGCACGGCCTCGTTCGCCGAGGAGGTGCGGACCGTGCTGCAGCTGGCCGAGTTCTACCCGGGCGACGCGGGGGTGCTCGCTGCGGTACTGCTCAACCGGATCACCCTCGAGCCGGGACAGGGCCTGTTCCTCGCCGCCGGGAACCTGCACGCGTACCTGCACGGCATGGCCGTGGAGATCATGGCCAATTCGGACAACGTGCTGCGCGGCGGCCTCACGCCGAAACACGTCGACGTGCCGGAGTTGCTGCGGGTGCTCGATTTCCGTCCCGTGGACGTGCCGATCCTCGAACCGGAGCCGTCCGGGCCGGGCGAGGTGCGCTACCGGACTCCGGCCCCGGAGTTCGCGCTGTCACGCGTCGACGTCGCCGCCGGCTCCGGTGCCGCACCGGACGCCGTCACCCTGCCGCCGTGCGGCCCGCAGATCCTGTTGTGCACCGCCGGGGTGGCCGGGGTGGAATGCGGTGGGCGGAGCCTGCAGCTGTCGGCCGGCCAGGCGGTGTGGCTGTCGGCCTCCGACCCGGCCGTCACGGTGCGGGCGGCCGGAGAGCCGGCGCAACTGTTCCGCGCGCGGTTGGCGGACACCGGCGTTCCCGTGGACTAGCGGAAACACGCTCGTTTCCGATCGATGAGGGGGTGCTGTTCTCCCTCGGCTCGTTGTCCGCGATCGACGACCCGAGGGCCGGGTCGGGGCCGCCGTCCCCGCCGTTCGGCTGATCCACCTCGAGCCCGACCTGTTCCGTACCCCCCGTGGCTTAGGCTTGGGAGGGCGCCACTCCGGGTACTTCCGCTCCGGAGAAAGGGGAGTGCCCGATGACCGAGACCGGCGGCGTATCCCGCAGCGGACTGTTCCGGACCAAGTCGGTGGAGCGATCCATCCTCGACACCGACGAACCGGATTCCCGTCTGCGCAAGGACCTCACAGCGTGGGACCTGATCGTGTTCGGCGTGGCCGTCGTCATCGGCGCCGGCATCTTCACCCTCACGGCCCGGACGGCCGGGAACGTCGCCGGCCCGTCCGTGTCCCTCGCGTTCGTGCTCGCGGCTGTGGCCTGCGCGCTCGCGGCGCTGTGCTACGCCGAGTTCGCGTCGACCGTGCCCGTCGCCGGGAGCGCCTACACCTTCTCCTTCGCGACGTTCGGCGAGTTCGTCGCATGGATCATCGGCTGGGACCTCATCCTCGAGTTCGCTCTCGCCGCCGCCGTGGTCGGCAAGGGCTGGTCGCTGTATCTCGGCGAGGTGCTCGGCGGCCTGTCGCCGGTGGCTTCTCTCGGGCCCGTGAAGGTGGACTGGGGTGCGATCCTGATCGTCGTGGTGATCGGCGTACTCGTAGCCACGGGCACGAAGCTCTCCTCGCGCGTGTCGCTGGTGATCACCTCGATCAAGATCGCCGTCGTCCTGTTCGTTGTCGCGCTCGGCGTCTTCTACATCGACACCGACAACTACACCCCGTACGTCCCGCCGTCGGAATCTGCCTCGACCGGTGAGGGCCTGCGGCAGTCGCTGTTCTCGTTCCTCACCGGGGCCGGGGGCAGCACGTTCGGGTGGTACGGCCTGCTCGCCGCGGCGAGCCTGGTGTTCTTCGCATTCATCGGGTTCGACGTGGTCGCCACCACCGCGGAGGAGACGCGGCATCCCCAGCGGGCCGTGCCCATCGGGATCCTGGGCTCCCTCGCGATCGTCACCGTGCTGTACGTGGCGGTGAGCCTCGTCCTCACCGGGATGGTGAACTACAAGGAACTGGCCGGAGACGAGTCGACGCTCGCGACGGCGTTCGCGCTGAACGGGATGGACTGGGCCAAGAACCTCATCTCGGTCGGTGCCCTCGCCGGCCTGACCACCGTCGTGATGGTCCTGATGCTGGGTCAGACCCGGGTGCTGTTCGCGATGGCACGCGACGGCCTCGTCCCGCGACGGTTGTCGCACACCGGCCGGCACGGTACCCCGGTGCGGACGACCGTGCTGGTGACGGTCGTGGTTGCCGTCCTCGCCGGCCTCATTCCGCTCGGCACCCTCGAGGAGATGGTCAACATCGGGACGCTCTTCGCGTTCGTCCTGGTCTCGATCGGGGTGATCGTGCTGCGCCGGACCCGTCCGGATCTCGAGCGCGGATTCCGGGTGCCCGCGGTGCCGCTCGTGCCGATTCTCGCGGTACTCGCGTGCGTGTGGCTGATGGCCAACCTGTCGGTGGAGACGTGGTTGCGGTTCGTGGTGTGGATGGTGATCGGCGTGGTCGTCTACTTCACCTACAGTCGCCGGCACTCGGTACTGGCGGAACCGGCGGCGCCGCGCCGCTAGCTCCATTCGTGTTGACGGGACCCGCCCCGCGTGAAAACGTCGCGGCATGTCGATCGTGCACGAATCGTCCCCCGCCGGGGAGCCCCCGCGAGCCGGGGAACCCGAGGACCGGCAACGCGTACCGTTCCACGAGGCCAGCCGGATGCTGCTGCGCAACTCGGTGCTCGATGCCATGCGGGACCTGCTCACCGCCCGCGACTGGTCCGCCGTCACCATGACGGACGTCGCCCGGGGCGCCGGTGTGAGCCGGCAGACGCTCTACAACGAGTTCGCCTCGCGGCAGGGCCTGGCCCAGGCGTATGCCCTGCGCCTGGTCGATCAGTTCGTCGACGCCGTCGACGACGCGATCTACAGCCATGTGGGGCAGGCGCGCGACGCCCTCGTCGAGGGGTTCACGTCGTTCTTCGTCGAGAGCAGCGCCGACCCGCTGATCCAGTCGCTGCTGCGCGGCGAGGCCAAGCCCGACCTGTTGCGGTTGATCACCACCGATTCGGCGCCGCTCATCGAGCGGGCCTCCGCCCGGCTGTCGGAAACCTTCCAGCGCAGCTGGGTCCAGGCGTCCGCGTCGGATGCGGGCATCCTCGGCCGCGCGATCGTGCGCATCGCGATGAGCTACATCTCCATGCCGCCCGAGTCCGACCGGGACGTCGCCGCGGACCTGGCGGAGCTGCTCGGGCCGTTCATCGATCGCTCCGCCCGGCACGACTGAGCAGCGAGTTGTATAGCCTGTTGGCAGAACCGACTGACAACAGGAGAGGCATTCTCACGTGTCCGACACCAAGCTCGTGGCCGACCAGCTGAATGGGATCGACTTCAAGGTCGCTGATCTGTCCCTCGCCGAATTCGGCCGCAAGGAGATCCGGCTGGCCGAGCACGAGATGCCCGGCCTGATGGCGCTGCGCCGCGAGTACGCGGAGGTGCTGCCGCTGAAGGGCGCGCGGATCTCCGGCTCGCTGCACATGACCGTCCAGACGGCCGTGCTGATCGAGACGCTCGTCGCGCTCGGCGCCGAGGTGCGCTGGGCCTCGTGCAACATCTTCTCGACCCAGGACCATGCCGCCGCTGCGGTCGTCGTCGGCCCGCACGGCACCGTGGAGGCCCCGCGCGGTGTGCCGGTGTTCGCGTGGAAGGGCGAGACCCTCGAGGAGTACTGGTGGGCTGCCGAGCAGATGCTCACCTGGCCCGCCGCCGCCGACGGGACACCGCGGCCGGCCAACATGATCCTCGACGACGGCGGTGACGCCACCATGCTGGTGCTCAAGGGCGCGCAGTTCGAGAAGGCGGGTGTGGTGCCGCCGGTGGACGAGGAGCACGACTCCGCCGAGTACCGGGTGTTCCTGGCGCTGCTGCGCGAGTCCCTCGCGCAGGACGCGAAGAAGTGGACGGCGATCGCCGAGTCGGTGCGCGGCGTCACCGAGGAGACCACCACCGGTGTGCTGCGGCTGTACCAGCTCTCGGCCGGCGGCGACCTGGCGTTCCCCGCGATCAACGTCAACGACTCGGTTACCAAGAGCAAGTTCGACAACAAGTACGGCACCCGGCACTCGCTGCTCGACGGCATCAACCGCGGTACCGACGTGCTCATCGGCGGCAAGGCCGCCCTGGTGTGCGGCTACGGGGACGTCGGCAAGGGCTGCGCGGAGGCGCTGCGCGGGCAGGGTGCGCGCGTGTCCGTCACCGAGATCGACCCGATCAACGCGCTGCAGGCGCTGATGGACGGCTTCGATGTCGTCACGGTCGAGGGCTTCATCGAGCAGGCCGACATCGTGATCACCGCGACCGGCAACAAGGACATCATCACCTTCGACCACATGCGCCGCATGAAGCACCAGGCGATCCTGGGCAACATCGGCCACTTCGACAACGAGATCGACATGGCCGGCCTCGAGCGGGCGGCGGACGTCACCCGCATCAACATCAAGCCGCAGGTCGACGAGTTCCGTTTCGCCGACGGGCATTCCATCCTCGTGCTGTCCGAGGGCCGGCTGCTCAACCTCGGCAACGCCACGGGCCATCCGTCGTTCGTGATGAGCAACTCGTTCGCCAACCAGGTGATCGCCCAGATCGAGCTGTGGACCAAGCCGGACGAGTACGACAACGAGGTCTACCGCCTGCCCAAGCACCTGGACGAGAAGGTCGCCCGCATCCACGTCGAGGCCCTCGGCGGCGAGCTCACCAAGCTGTCCAAGGACCAGGCCGAGTACATCGGGGTCGACGTGGAGGGCCCGTACAAGCCCGAGCACTACCGGTACTGAGCACGGTAGCGAGGATCGCAGGACACCGCCGATGGGCGCGTTGATCGTCGTGGAGGGGCTCGACGGGGCCGGCAAGCGGACACTGTCCGCGGGCCTCGTCGAGGCTTGGCGCGCTGCGGGATTCGTCGTCGCGACGCTCGCGTTTCCGCGCTACGGCGTGTCGGTGCACGCCGACCTCGGTGCCGAGGCCCTGCGGGGCCGGCACGGTGACGCGGCCTCGAGCATCGAGGCGATGGCCCTGCTGTGGGCCCTCGATCGGCGCGACGCCGCCGACGAGTTGCGGAAGCTCCTGGCGGACAACGACATCGTGCTGCTCGACCGGTATGTCGCGTCCAACGCCGCCTACACCGCCGCGCGGCACCACGAGGACGGCTCGGGGCCGTCGGTGGAATGGGTCCGCGAGCTCGAGTTCGATCGGTTCGCGCTGCCCGTACCGGATCTGCAGCTGCTGCTGCGGGTGCCCGTGGAACTGGCTGCGCAGCGGGCCCGCAGTCGCGCCGCTGCCGACACGGCCCGCGATCGGGACGCGTACGAACGGGACTCGGGTCTGCAGGCCCGGACCGGGCAGGTGTACGACGACCTCGCACGCCGACAGTGGATGTCGCCGTGGCGGGTTGCCGGACCCGACGCCGATCCGCGACAACTCGCCGCCGAGATCTCAAATCAGCTTCACCACGGTCGAGGAGTGACACGATAGAAGCCATGAAGCCGAGGATTCTGGTTGTCGACGACGACACCGCGCTCGCCGAGATGCTCACGATCGTCCTGCGGGGCGAGGGATTCGAGCCGTACGTGGTGGGTGACGGTTCGCAGGCGCTGAACGCGGTCCGGGAGATCCGGCCCGACCTCGTCCTGCTCGACCTCATGCTCCCGGGCATGAACGGCATCGACGTGTGCCGGGTGCTGCGGGCCGACTCGGGCGTGCCCATCGTGATGCTCACCGCCAAGTCGGACACCGTGGACGTGGTGCTCGGGCTCGAATCCGGCGCCGACGACTACATCGTCAAGCCGTTCAAGCCCAAGGAACTCGTGGCCCGGGTCCGGGCGCGGCTGCGTCGCACCGAGCAGGAACCGGCCGAGGTGCTCTCCATCGGCGACATCGCCATCGACGTTCCCGCCCACAAGGTCAGCCGCGGGGACGAACTGATCTCTCTCACGCCGCTCGAGTTCGATCTGCTGGTGGCGCTCGCGCGCAAGCCGCGGCAGGTGTTCACCCGTGAGGTGCTGCTCGAGCAGGTCTGGGGCTACCGGCACGCGGCCGACACCCGCCTGGTGAACGTCCATGTGCAGCGGTTGCGCGCGAAGGTCGAGAAGGATCCCGAGAATCCCGAGGTGGTGCTGACGGTGCGTGGCGTCGGCTACAAGGCCGGACCGCCGTGATCGGTGGGTACCGACTGCGGCGGCGGATCACGAGGAGGACCCTGCCGCTGCTGAGGTGGTCACGTGCGGTGAGCAACCGGCTCGCCCACACGTGGCGGCGATCGTTGCAGCTCCGGGTCGTGGTCTCGACCCTGTCGCTGTCGCTGATCGTGATGCTCGTCCTCGGTGTCGTGCTCACCAGCCAGATCACCGAGCGGCTGCTCGAGGTGAAGATCAACGCCGCCACCGAGGAGGTCGAGCGCTCCCGCGCACTCGTCGAGGGCCAGCTCGCCGGCGCCGACGACTCCGGTTCGCTGCAGGTACGGCTCGACGGGGCCGCCGCGGCATTGACCAACCGCGGCAGCGACGCCGGCCAGGACACCGGCGTCGCGGGCACCTTCGACCCGGTGCTGATCGTGCCGGGCGACGGACCGCGCGCCCCGACGTCGAGCGGTCCTGCCGACCAGATCCCCGAGAACCTGCGCGCCTTCGTGCAGAAGGGCCAGATCTCCTACCAGTTCGCGACCGTGTCGGATCCGGACGGTTACTCCGGCCCGGCCCTGATCGTGGGCACCCCGACGGCGTCGGACATCTCCACCCTCGAGCTGTACCTGGTGTTCCCGCTGGCGGGCGAGGAGAACACGCTGTCGCTGGTGCGGGGCACGCTGCTCGTCGGCGCCGGCGTGCTGCTCGTGCTGCTCGCCGCGATCTCGATGATCGTCGCGCGCCAGGTCGTGCTGCCGATCCGCTCGGCGTCGCGCATCGCGGTCCGGTTCGCCGACGGCCGCCTCAAGGAACGCATGCCGGTGCGCGGTGAGGACGACATGGCGCGCCTGGCCATGTCCTTCAACGAGATGGCCGAAAGCCTGTCGCGGCAGATCACGCAGCTCGAGGAGTTCGGCAACCTGCAGAAGCGGTTCACCTCGGACGTCAGTCACGAGCTGCGGACCCCGCTGACGACGGTGCGGATGGCCGCCGACCTGATCCACGACGGCAGCGACGAACTCGACCCGTCCCTGAAGCGGGCCTCGGAGCTGCTCGTCACCGAGCTCGACCGGTTCGAGAGCCTGCTGGGCGATCTGCTCGAGATCAGCCGTCACGACGCCGGCGTCGCCGAGCTCGCGGCCGAGCAGCTCGACCTGCGGATGTGCGCCCGTGCCGCGGTCTCCACCGTCCGGCACCTCGCCCGCGAGAGCGGGACCGAGCTGATCGTCGACCTGCCCGGCGAACCCGTCACCGCCGAGGTGGATCCGCGCCGCGTCGAGCGCATCCTGCGGAACCTGCTCGCCAACGCCATCGACCACGGGGAGGGAAAACCCATCCTGTTGCGCCTGCGCGCCGACGACAACGCCGCCGCCTTCATCGTCCGGGACCAGGGCGTCGGCCTGCGTCCGGGCGAGGAGAAACTCGTCTTCAACCGGTTCTGGCGCTCGGACCCGTCGCGGGTCCGGCGGTCCGGCGGAACCGGTCTCGGCCTGGCGATCAGCGTCGAGGACGCCAACCTCCACAACGGCAAGCTCGAGGCGTGGGGCGAGCCCGGCCAGGGGTCCTGCTTCCGGCTGACCCTCCCGCGGGAACGGGGACGCAAGGTCGGCCGCAGTCCGCTGCCGCTCGTTCCCAGCACGGTCCGTGCGGTCCAGGGCCGCCCGCTGCCGGGAGCGGCCGCGCCGGCCGAGGCGGAGTCGGCGGATGCCGGGACCGGCGACGACGCCGGGACGGCCGCGGATTCGGCGCACGTGCCGGTCCCGCCCGAAGGAGCCGCCACATGAGGGGCACGAAGACGATCCTCACGGCGATGCTCGGCCTGACCGTCGCCGTGTCGGGGTGTGCCAGCCTGCCGGACTCGTCGTCGCCGCAGGCGGTCGGCACCATCGCCCGTGAGCCCACCACCACCTCGGTCCCCCCGCCGGCACCGGGCCGGGAACCGGACCTGCTCCTGCGCGACTTCCTGCGCGCCAGCACCGACCCGGCGAACCGCCACCTCGCGGCCCGGCAGTTCCTCACCGCCGACATGTCGGCCGGGTGGGACGACGCCGCCAGCGCGACGATCGTGGACAAGGTCGACGTGCTGCCGGAGTCGCGCAGCGCCGAGCGCGCGACGTACGTCATCCGCGCCAACCGGGTCGGGCACCTGGAGGAGGGCGGGGTCTACCGCGCCGACGAGGGACCGTTCGAAACCAGGATCACGCTCGTGCTCACGGGCGGCGAGTGGCGCATCGACGAGATGGGACCGGGCGTCGTCATGGACCGCCCGCAGTTCCTCAACGGCTACCAGCGACGCTCGCTGTACTTCGTCGACCCGTCCGGGCGCACGGTCGTGCCCGACCCCCGCTGGATCGCCGCGACCCAGGACCAGACCGCGGCACAGCTGATCGACCTGCTCATCGAGGGCCCGAAGGCGGCCCTGGCACCGGCCGTGCGCACGGAACTCGGCTCCGGGGTGTCCGTGCGGGGGCCGATCACCAAGGCCGACGGCCGCACGACCCAGGTCGGTGTCGGTCTCGGGGGCGTCCGGATCGACTTCCTGGGGTTGAAGCCCCTGGGCAAGGAGAGCCGCGAGATGCTGGCGGCACAGGTGATCTGGACCCTCGCCAACGCCGAGATCACCGGGCCCTACGTGCTGCTCGCGGACGGTCAGCCGCTGGACGAGCGGTTCCCGAACGGCTGGACCACCGCGGACGTGGCGTCGATGAACCCGCTGGCCACCTCGAGCGCCACCATCGGCCTCCACGCCCTGCGGGGCGGCGGGCTGGTCAGTGTCGCCGAGACCGGGGTGACTCCGGTGCCCGGGGCCTTCGGCGCCGCGACGAACCTGCGCTCGGTCGCGCTGTCGCACGACGGCGAGCTCGCGGCCGCCGTCGCAGACACCGGGCGTCCCGCCCCCGAAGCCACCGCCGAGCTGCTGATCGGCCCCTACCGCGACGGGACGGCGGCACGTGCCCTGCAGGGCGAATCGATCACGCGGCCGACGTGGGCGCTCGACGACAACTCCGTGTGGGCCGTGGTCAACGGCACGAACGTGGTGCGCGTGGTGCGCGAGCCGGGCACCGGCCGGGTCACCGTCCTCCCCGTCGACGCCGGCTCCGTGCGGGCCGTGGGCAACGTGATCAGCGATCTGCGGCTTTCCCGCGACGGCGTGCGCGCGGCGATGATCGTGGACGGCCGCGTGTACGTCGCGGTGGTCGTGCAGAAGTCGAACGGCGAGTTCTCGCTCACGACGCCGCGGGAGATCGCCATCGGCCTCGGCAGCCCGGCGTTGTCGCTGGACTGGAGCACCCCGGACACCGTGGTGGTGGCACGGTCCGCCTCCGACGTGCCCGTCGTGCAGGTCGCGGTGGACGGCTCCCGCATGGACGCCCTGCCGAGCCGGAACCTCACCCCGCCCGTGGTCGCCGTCGAGGCGTCGACGACCTCGGAGTTCGTGGCCGACTCGCGGGCGGTGTTCCAGCTGAACAACGCCGATCCGGCCGGCGACCGGTACTGGCGCGAGGTACCCGGCCTGACCGGGCTGCAGGCGGTCCCCGTCCTGCCGGGCTGACGGTCCGGCGCGGGATGTCGGGGCCGGCGGCCACACTGGCGCGGTGCTGACCTCGCTGCTGGATCTGGTGCTGCCCGTCGAGTGCGGCGGTTGCGGACTCGCCGGCGTCGGCTGGTGCCGGCGCTGTGCCCGGGAACTGGCGGACGTGCCTGCACGGGTCCGGCCCCGGGTCGATCCCGGCGTGCCGGTGTGGGCGCTGGGGCCGTACCGCGGCGCCCGCCGTCGCGCGGTGATCGCGGCCAAGGAACACGGCCGGCGCGATCTGGCCGTCCCGCTCGGCCTCGCGCTGGCGACCGCCGTGTCGCGGTTGCGGCGCTGGGGTGAGCTGCCCGCCGGACCCGTCGTCGTGGTGCCCGCCCCGACGAGGGCGCGGGCGGCGCGGTCACGCGGCGGCGACCCGGTGACGCGCGCGGCGCGCGTGGCCGCCGGCCACGACCGGCGGCTCGAGGTCTGCGGCCTCCTCGGCACCGGGCGCGGCGTCCGGGATTCGGTGGGGCTGTCGGCCGCCCAGCGGCAGCGCAACCTGGCCGGCCGGGTGCGGATCCGGACGGCGGCGGGTCCGCCGCCCGGGGCGGCGGTGCTGCTCGTCGACGACGTCGTCACCACCGGCGCCACCGCGGCGGAGTCGGTGCGGGTCCTGCGGGCCGCGGGCCATCGCCCGTGCGGGGTGCTGGTGATCGCCGCCGCGTAGCGAGCCGGAGGGCCCTGCGCCGCGGGACGTGGGTCCGCGAGAAAGGGGACATCAGTCCTGCCACGAGGTGACCACGGCGTGAAATTCGACGGAACGGTGGCACTCCCCGCCGTTCCGTACTACCGTCGCCCTCAGACCCGAAAACACAGGTAGCGGGCGCAAAACGCCCCTGACCGTCGTGTCGGGCGGAGCGCGTTTCGCGCTCGTCGATCATGCCGGCGCGCGAGCTGCGCCGGCCGTACTCGGGAGGTACGAGTGACGATCCCTTCGAAGTCCAAGGTTCCCGCTGCAGAGGCCGAAGCCGGTACTGCGGAGTCCAACGGTCCCCGCGCCGACATCGTCGTCAAGGGGCGCAACGTCGAGGTCCCGGATCACTTCCGGGTCTACGTGTCCGAGAAGCTCGCTCGGCTCGAACGTTTCGACCCGACGATCTTCCTGTTCGATGTGGAGTTGCAGCACGAGCGCAATCGCCGGCAGCTGAAGAGTTGTCAGAGAGTCGAGATCACCGCTCGGGCCAAGGGACCGGTGGTGCGCGCGGAGGCGTCCGCGGACAGTTTCTACGCCGCCTTCGAGTCCGTGACGGACAAGCTGGAGTCGCGGTTGCGTCGCACGAAGGACCGCCGCAAGGTGCACCACGGGGAGAAGACCCCCGTCTCGGTCGCCGAGGCCACCGCGCAACTCGCCAAGGACGACTCCCTCGGCATCTCACCGGAGATCTCGCTGGAACAGCACGAGCCCGAGCCCACAGGTCCGGGCCGGATCGTGCGCACGAAGGAGCACACGGCCGAGCCGATGACCGTCGACGACGCGCTGTACGAGATGGAGCTGGTGGGGCACGACTTCTACCTGTTCCACGACAAGGAGACCGACAGTCCCTCGGTCGTCTACCGCCGGCACGCGTTCGACTACGGATTGATCCGGCTGGTGTGACGACCGCACCGCGGAGCGGCGGCGCCTCGCGCGCCACCCTGCCGAGCGGTCGCCCGTCGTCACCTCGCTGAAAGACCGCCTACCATGGAATCCGGCCGGGGTCGATACAGGCCTCGGCCGGATTTTCGTTGCCCGTGCTGTACCCGAGATTGAGGACGAACACGCCCGTGCTGTCGCTGTCGAAGCTGCTCCGAGTCGGTGAAGGTCGCATGGTCAAGCGGCTCAAGCACATCGCCGACCACGTCGATTCCCTCTCACCCGAGTTCGAGACGCTCACCGACGAGCAGTTGCGGGCCAAGACGGACGAGTTCCGCCGGCGTTACCAGGACGGCGAGACCCTCGACGAGCTGCTGCCCGAGGCGTTCGCGACGGCCCGCGAGGCGTCGTGGCGGGTGCTGGGCCAGAAGCACTACCCGGTTCAGATCATGGGCGGCGCGGCGCTGCACTTCGGCAACATCGCCGAGATGAAGACCGGTGAGGGCAAGACCCTGACCTGTGTGCTGCCCGCCTACCTCAACGCCATCGCCGACGAGGGCGTGCACGTGGTGACGGTCAACGACTACCTCGCCAAGCGCGACTCCGAGTGGATGGGCCGGGTGCACCGGTCCCTCGGGCTCGAGACCGCGGTGATCCTGTCCGGCCTCCCGCCCGCCGAGCGGCGCGCCGCGTACGCCGCGGACATCACCTACGGCACCAACAACGAGTTCGGCTTCGACTATCTGCGCGACAACATGACGCACTCGCTCGACGATCTCGTGCAGCGCGGCCACAACTTCGCGATCGTCGACGAGGTCGACTCGATCCTCATCGACGAGGCCCGCACGCCGCTGATCATCTCGGGCCCGGCCGACGCGTCGAGCAAGTGGTACGCCGAGTTCGCGCGGATCGCGCCGCTGCTGAAGAAGGACGTCCACTACGAGGTGGACATCAAGAAGCGCACCATCGGCGTGCACGAGGCGGGGGTGGAGCTCGTCGAGGACCAGCTCGGCATCGACAACCTGTACGAGGCGGCGAACTCGCCGCTGGTGAGCTACCTCAACAACGCCATCAAGGCCAAGGAGCTGTACCAGCGCGACAAGGACTACATCGTCCGCAACGGCGAGGTGATCATCGTCGACGAGTTCACCGGCCGCATCCTCGTCGGACGGCGCTACAACGAGGGCATGCACCAGGCCATCGAGGCCAAGGAAGGCGTCGAGATCAAGGCGGAGAACCAGACGCTCGCCACGATCACGCTGCAGAACTACTTCCGCCTCTACGACAAGCTCTCCGGCATGACGGGCACCGCCGAGACCGAGGCCGCGGAGCTGCACCAGATCTACGAGCTCGGCGTGATCCCGATCCCGACGAACAAGCCGATGGTCCGCGCGGACCAGGGCGACCTGATCTACAAGACGGAGGAGGCGAAGTTCGCGGCCGTCGTCGACGACGTCGCCGAGCGCCACGCCAAGGGCCAGCCGGTCCTGATCGGCACCACCAGCGTCGAACGCTCCGAATACCTGTCCAAGCAGTTCACCAAGCGCGGCATCCCGCACAACGTGCTCAACGCCAAGTTCCACGAGCAGGAGGCGACGATCATCGCCGAGGCCGGCCGGTCCGGCGCGGTGACCGTCGCCACCAACATGGCCGGTCGCGGTACCGACATCGTGCTCGGGGGCAACCCGGACATCCTGGCCGACGTGGAGCTGCGCAAGCGGGGTCTCGACCCGGTCCACACGCCCGAGGAGTACGAGGCGGCCTGGGACGAGGTGATCGAGCGGATCAACGCCGAGGTCAAGGCCGACGCCGACAAGGTCCGGGCGGCGGGCGGCCTGTACGTCCTCGGCACCGAGCGGCACGAGTCCCGCCGTATCGACAACCAGCTGCGCGGCCGTTCCGGCCGGCAGGGCGATCCGGGTGAGTCGCGCTTCTACCTCTCGCTCGGCGACGAGCTGATGCGCCGCTTCAACGGCGCGGCGCTCGAGTCGATCATGACCCGCCTGAACCTGCCCGACGACGTGCCGATCGAGGCGAAGATGGTCTCGAAGGCCATCAAGAGCGCGCAGACGCAGGTCGAGCAGCAGAACTTCGAGATCCGCAAGAACGTCCTGAAGTACGACGAGGTGATGAACCAGCAGCGCACCGTCATCTACGACGAGCGCCGCCGCATCCTCCGCGGGGAGGACCTCGAGGGCCAGGTCGAGCACATGATCGCGGATGTGGTCACCGCGTACGTCGACGGCGCCACCGCCGAGGGCTACGTCGAGGACTGGGACCTCGAGCAGCTGTGGACGGCGCTGAAGACCCTCTACCCGGTGGGCATCGACCACAAGGAACTCACCGTCTCCACGAACGGCGAGCCCGCGGACCTCAGCCGCGAGGAACTGCGCGAGGCCCTGCTGGAGGACGCGCGCGCCGCGTACGCCCGCCGCGAGGCGGAGATCGACGCCGTCGCCGGCGAGGGCGGCATGCGCGAGCTCGAGCGCCGCGTCCTGCTGTCGGTGCTCGACCGCAAGTGGCGCGAGCACCTCTACGAGATGGACTACCTCAAGGAGGGCATCGGCCTGCGGGCGATGGCGCAGCGCGACCCGCTCGTCGAGTACCAGCGGGAGGGCTACGACATGTTCATCGGCATGCTCGAGGGCCTGAAGGAGGAGTCCGTCGGATTCCTGTTCAACCTGCAGGTCGAGGCGGCGCAGCCGCAGCCGGCCCCGGGCGTCAGCGTCACCGCCGCGTCCGCGGCCGTCACGGCGCAGGCCGCCCCCACCCTGGCGAAGCCTGCTCCCGCCCCGGCACCTCCTGCTCCCGCGCCCGCTCCGGCCGCGCTGCGCGCGAAGGGGCTCGACGAGGACGAGGAGCGCAACCTCACCTACACCGGGCCGGCCGAGGACGGCAGTGCCCAGGTGCGGCGCAGCCCCGCGACATCGTCGCCGGCCGCGTCCGCGCCCGGGACGACGGGCACCCGCCGGCAGCGCCGGGAGGCGGCACGCAAGCAGACCAAGGCGCAGCGCCGCCGCTGACGACCCGGCCGGAGCGCCGGCCCGGCCGCGTCGTCCGGTCAGCCCAGCCACACGGTGGTGATCAGCCAGCCGTGTGGCGTCCGGCGTGTCGTGGGATGGCGCGAGACCCGGCCGGCCAGCGCGAACACGCGGTGGCCGCGGCCGTAGGAGCCGAACAACTCGGCGGTGTCGGCGTCGACCGCGCGCAGCCGGGTCCGCAGGAGCACCGCGGTCCCCGTGTCGCCCGACTTCGCCACGGCGGCGACGGTCGCGTGCAGCGACGAATGCAGCACCGCGGCGAGTTGGGTCTCCGGGCGGCGCCGGTCGGCCACCTCGAGGATCAACCGGGCCGCGAGGTCGGCGAACCGTCGCGCCGCCGGATCCACCTCCGGCAGCGGCCGGCCGGCCGGCGGCGCCGAGGCGCGCACCGAGCGGCCGTCGTGCGGGGTGAGGCGGCGCCGCGCGTGCCGGCGATGCGGTCCGGCCGGGCAACAGCGCTGCACCGGCGGCTCGAACGGAACGATGCGCCGGACGTAGTGGGCGTCGCCGTGCGGAGATGTCATCGGTTCTCCCGGATCCAGGGGGGCGACGTCGGCGCGGAACGGCCGACGCCCGGTGTGCGGACCCCGGGAGAGGACGGAGTCGCCGGTCATGGTGCCACATCCGCGCCGAGGAGGCGCGAGCATGGCGGGTCCGGTGTCGCCGCGTCGTTCGGGCTGTTGCATCGCCGAACCGGTGCTCGCGAACTAGGGTGAGGCGATGCGTGGACTGGTGCTCGATTTCGGTGGGGTGCTCGCGGGCCCCGGCACGGACGCGGCCGCGCTCGGTGGGGTGCTCGCCGAGGTGCGCCGGCGCGGCGTGCGCACCGCGATCCTCAGCAACGATCCGGGTGGTCCCGCGGCCGGCCCGCTGCGCGATCTCGGGCGCGGCCGGCTGGTGGACGAGGTGGTGCTGTCCGGAGACGTGGGCACCGCCAAACCGGACCCGCGCAGCTACCTGCTGGTGGCCCGGCGTCTCGGGCTCGAACCGTCGGCGTGCGTGTTCGTCGACGACCTGCGGGTGAACGTGGACGGCGCGGTCGCGGCGGGGATGGTCGGCGTGCATCATGCCGATGCCGCCGAGGTGGTGGCGGAATTGACGGTGCTGTTCGGCCTCGGCGAGTCGTCGCGGGCCGGGGCGCCGCGGGACGAGGGGGATGTCGGGCGATGACCAACCGGATGTCGGCTCAGGACGCGTCGTTCTACTTTCTGGAGACGAGCAATACGCCGATGCACATCGGCTCGCTCGCCATCCTGGAGCAGCCGCGCGGTGGGCTCGACTACGAGGACGTGCTGCGGCTGGTGGAGCGACGTCTCGCGGCGGTGCCGCGGTACCGGCAGAAGGCCCGCGAGGTCGCGCTCGGCCTGGCGCGGCCCGTGTGGGTCGACGACCGCGACTTCGACATCACCTACCACGTGCGGCGCTCGGCATTGCCGCGGCCCGGCTCCGAAGCGCAGCTGCACGACCTGTTGGCCCGGCTGATCTCCCGTCCTCTCGACCGTTCGCGCCCGCTGTGGGAGATGTATCTCGTCGAGGGCCTGGCCGGCGACCGGTGCGCCCTGTTCACCAAGACCCACTCGGCCCTGGTGGACGGCGAGGAGGCACTCGAGATCGGGCAGGTGCTCTTCGAGCCCACCGAGACTCCCCGGGTGGATCCGGAGGAGCTGTGGATGCCGGAACCGGAGCCGAGCGACTCGGCGCTGGTGTTCGGCGCGCTCGCGGAGCTGGTGGCCCGCCCCGGCGAGGCCGTGTCGGGGTTGCGGGCGGCCGTCGGCGATCTGGCCGCCACCGCCGGCGAGGCGCTGGATGTCGTGGGCCGGTTGGCGCGCACCGCCGCCCAGTCCGCGCCCGGCAGCCCGCTGAATGCCTCGATCTCGCGCAACCGCCGGTTCGCGGTGGTCAAGGCCGATCTCGAGCTGTACCGGAAGATCCGGGCCCGCTACGGCTGCACCATCAACGACGTCGTGCTGGCGGTGATCGCGGGGGCGCTGCGGTACTGGCTGCTCTCACGCGGGGAGCCGCTGACGGAGGCGACGGTGGTGCGGGCGATGGTGCCGATGTCGGTGTACACGCAGGACCCGGATGCGCCCGACGAGGGTGGGGACGTGTCCGCGGCGGGGCCGCGCGGGGAGGTCTCGACCTTCCTGGTGGACCTTCCGGTCGGTGAACCGAACGCGGTCGTCCGCCTGTCCCACATCTCGCACGCCGGGGAGGCCTACTCGCGGCAGGGCCGGCGGGTGCCGGCGCGGTCGATGATGCGGCTGTCCGGGTTCGCGCCCGCGACCATGCACGCGGTCGGGGCGCGTGTCGCGAGTGGTTTCTCCCAGCGCATGTTCAACCTGATGATCACGAACGCACCGGGTCCGCAGCATCCCCTCTACCTCGCCGGGGCGCGGGTGCTCGAGATGTACCCGATCTCGCCCCTGCTGAAGAACCAGGCACTGAGCGTCGCGTTGACGTCGTACGACGGCAACGTCTACTACGGTCTGAATGCGGACCGCGACGCCATGCCCGATGTGGAGGTGCTGACGTCGCTGCTGCACGAGTCGCTCGAGGAGTTGTTGGATGCCAGTAGGTGAGTTGTGACACGGGTGTACGTGCCGGCCACGATCGAGACGTTGAAGCGGTTGGTCGCCGACGGCGAGTTCGAGGCGGTGAGCCGCACCGCGTTCGCGGTCACCCCCGCGTTGCGCGAGGCGTACACCTCCGGCGACGACGAGGAACTCGCCGAGGTCGCGATGGCCGAGGCGGCCCGCGCCTCGTTGCGGTTGCTCGCCGGCCGGGCCGACGACGACCCGGCTCCCGAGTTCGGCCTGCGCCGGGTGGTCGTGGCCGCGGACGTCGACGGGGTGACTTTGCGCCCGGATCTCGACGATGCGGTGGTCCGGCTGCCCGGACCGGTGCCGCTGTCCGCGGTCGCGTCGGTGCACGTGGACCTCGCCGCCGCGGAGCCGGACATCGCCCGTGCCCTCCCGGTCGTGGACGCGGCCGACCTCGGCGACGAGGAGGCGGAGTTCGTGCTGGGCGACGCCGAGGACCACGAACTCGCCTGGTACGCCGCCCAGGAACTGCAGTTCCTGCTCGAGTTGCTCTGAGCTGCTCCCGGCCCCGAGTGTGACGGCTGTCTCGCCGCAACCTACGCCTCCGTAGGGAGCTGGTAACCTACGGAGGCGTAGCCCCTGGACGAGGAGAAGTGATCGGATGGGTCTGAAGGACTGGATCGAGCGGCCGGCGGCGCATGTCGCGACGAGGGACCGATCCGTGTCGAATCTCCTGCGCGGCGCGGCCGCGCGGTTGACGACACCGCTCCTGCCCGACGACTACCTGCACCTCGCCAACCCGCTGTGGTCGGCGCGTGAGCTGCGCGGCCGCATCGTCGAGGTCCGCCGCGAGACCGCCGACTCCGCGACGCTCGTCATCAAGCCCGGCTGGGGCTTCGACTTCGGGTACGCGCCGGGCCAGTACATCGGCATCGGGCTGCACGTCGACGGCCGCTGGCACTGGCGTTCGTACTCGCTGACCTCGTCGCCCACCTGGGACCGCAAGCTCATCTCGATCACCGTCAAGGCCATGACCGACGGTTTCCTGTCGAGTCACCTCGTGAGCGGCGTGCCCGCGGGCACGATCGTGCGGCTCGCCGCGCCCAAGGGCGAGTTCGTCCTGTCCGACCCCCCGCCGCCGAAGATCCTCTTCCTCACCGCGGGCAGCGGCATCACCCCGATCATATCGATGCTGCGCACCCTCGACCGCCGGTCGCTGCAGGCGCATGCCGAGCTGCCCGACGTCGTGCACGTGCACTCGGCGCCCACCGCCCCCGAGGTGATGTTCGCCGACGAGATCGCCCGCTTCGGTGCGGACCACGAGCAGTACCGCCCGTACGTGCGGCTGACGCGGGAGCAGGGCAAGTTCACCCTCGCCGAGCTGGACACGGTGTGCCCGGACTGGCGGGAGCGCCAGGTGTGGGCGTGTGGCCCGCAGGCGATGCTCGACGACATGGAGCGGTTCTGGGATGCCGCGGGCCTGCCGGAGCGGCTCCATCTGGAACGCTTCGCCGTCACCCGGGCGGACACCTCCGGCGCCGGCGGCACGGTGACCTTCGCCAAGTCGGGCAAGACCGTCACCGTCGACGGTGCGACGACCCTGCTCGAGGCGGGTGAGAGCGCCGGCGCCCTGATGCCGTTCGGCTGCCGGATGGGAATCTGTCAGACTTGTGTGGTGCCCCTGGAGAAGGGGCACGTCGTCGATCTCCGGTCCGGCAAGGAACACGCCGAGGGGGAGCGGGTTCAGACCTGCATCTCCGCGGCTGCCGGAGACTGCACGCTCGGCGCCTGACGCACTACCGACCCGGACCAGGGGGAAGGACCCCGGTGGCAATCACCGACATCACCGAGTTCGCGCACCTCACCGACGCGGACATCGAGGAACTCGGCCGCGAGTTCGACGCGATCCGTCGCGACATCGAGGACACCCGGGGGCTGCGCGACGCCCGCTACATCCGCAACACGATCCGGCTGCAACGCGTGCTCGAGATCGGCGGCCGGGCGGCGCTGTTCGGCAGCCGCCGGCGTCCGCTGTGGCTGCTCGGCACGGGCTTGCTCTCCCTGTCGAAGATCATCGAGAACATGGAGCTCGGGCACAACGTGATGCACGGGCAGTGGGACTGGATGAACGACCCGGAGATCCACTCGACGTCGTGGGAGTGGGACCAGACGGGTCCGTCGCAGCACTGGAAGCGCGCCCACAACTACGCGCACCACACCTATACGAACATCGTCGGCATGGACGACGACGTGGGATTCGGCATCCTGCGGATGACGCGCGACGAGAAGTGGCGGCCGATCAACCTGCTGCAGCCCGTGGCCAACCTGATCTTGGCGGCCACCTTCGAGTGGGGCATCGCCCTGCACGACCTCGGAGCCGAGAAGAAGGCGTGCGGCGTGCCGCCGGGGCAGCGGAACTCCCAGCCCACCAAGGACTTTGCCCGGAAAATTGCGCGGCAGCTGGGCAAGGACCTGGTGCTGTTCCCGGCCATGACGGGCCGGGCGTGGCGCAGCACGATCACCGCGAACCTCACGGCCAACCTGGTGCGGAACCTGTGGGCGTACGTGGTGATCTTCTGCGGTCACTTCCCCGACGGCGCCGAGAAGTTCACCGTGGCGCAGTACGAGAACGAGACGCAGGGCCAGTGGTACCTGCGGCAGCTGCTCGGTAGCGCCAACATCGATGCCGGTCCGGTGATGGCCTTCATGACCGGCAACCTGAGCTACCAGATCGAGCACCACCTGTTCCCGGACCTGCCCAGCAACCGCTACCCGGAGATCGCGGAGCGGGTGCGCACGCTGTGTGCGAAGTACGACCTGCCGTACACGAGCGGTCCGCTCGGCAAGCAGTACCTGCTGGCGCTGCGCACGATCCACAAGCTGGCGTTGCCGGACGCGTGGTTGCGGGCGACGTCGGACGACGCCCCGGAGACCTCGTCCGAGCGCAAGTTCCGGCGTCCCGATCTGCCGCGGGTGCGGTCGGTGGGGGAGCGTCGCGAGGGGCTGGCGACCGCGCTGCAGACATTGCGCGCCGCCAAACGCGCCGCCCGGCGGAAGTGATCTGCCGCACAAGCTACATCTCCGTAACCTACGGACTCGTAACCTACGGTACGGTAGGCGCATGGCCATTTCGGACATCAAGGAGTACGCGCACCTCACGGAGGCGGACGTCGAGGCCCTCGGCCGAGAACTCGACGCCATCCGGCGAGACATCGAGGACTCCCGCGGCGAACGCGACGCCCGCTACATCCGCAACACGATCCGGCTGCAGCGCGGCCTGGAACTCGGCGGGCGCGCGGCGCTGTTCGGCAGCCGCCGGCGTCCGCTGTGGCTGCTCGGTGCGGGCCTGCTCGGCGTCTCGAAGATCATCGAGAACATGGAGCTCGGGCACAATGTGATGCACGGGCAGTGGGACTGGATGAACGATCCCGAGGTCCACTCCGCCAGCTGGGAGTGGGACAACGCCGACCCGTCCGCGCACTGGAAGCAGACCCACAACTACCTGCACCACAAGTACACCAACATCCTCGGCATGGATGACGACGTGGGATACGGCCTGCTGCGGGTCACGCGGGACCAGCGCTGGTCGCCGTTCAACTACGGCAACATCGTCTACAACGCGCTGCTCGCCCTGCTGTTCCAGTACGGCGTCGCGGTCCAGCATCTCGAGCTCGGCAAGGTGGCCAAGGGCCGCGACGACCGCGCCGAGACCAAGCGCAAGCTGCGCGAGGTCGGGGACAAGATCGGTCGCCAGATCGTCAAGGACTACGTGGTCTACCCGGCGCTGACGGGCAAGGCCTGGAAGTCCACGCTGACCGCGAACATGACGGCGAACGTCATCCGGAACCTGTGGACCAACGCGGTCATCTTCTGCGGGCACTTCCCCGACGGCGCCGAGAAGTTCACCAAGGCCGACGTCGACAACGAGTCGCAGGCGCAGTGGTACCTGCGGCAGATGCTCGGCAGCGCCAACATCTCCGGCGGCCCCGTCATGGACTTCATGACCGGCAACCTGAGCTACCAGATCGAGCACCACCTGTTCCCGGACCTGCCGTCCAACCGGTACGCCGAGATCGCGGTGAAGGTCCGGCAGCTGTGCGACAAGTACGACCTGCCGTACACCACCGGCCCGCTCGCGGTGCAGTACTTCAAGTCGTGGCGCACCATCGCCAAGCTGTCGCTGCCGAACAAGTACCTCGCCGACACCCCGGACGCCGCACCCGAAACCGCGTCCGAACGCGGCTTCGGCGGCACCGCCGTGGTGGACCCCGCGACCGGCCGGCGACGCGGTCTGGCGACCGCGATCCGCGAGAACCGCCGGGTCCGCGGCGTGCGCCGCCTCCTGGGCATGCGTTGATCCCGAGCCCGCATCGAGCGCCCGGCGTCCCCGTGACGCCGGGCGCTCGGCGTCGCGGGCCCGTATCACCGGCTCTCGGTCACCAGGTCTCGTTCGCGGCGATCGCGGTCAACAGAGCCCGCACCGCCATCGCGCGGCGCCGGGACTTGCCCTCGAGTTCGTCGAGCGCGCACTCGGGATCCGCAGGCGGGCCCAGGTGGGTGCAGCCGCGGGGGCAGGCCTCCACCGCCTCGGCAAGATCCGAGAAGGCGGCGATCACGTTGTCGGCGCCGATGTGCGCGAGTCCGAACGACCTGATACCGGGCGTGTCGATCACCCAACCACCGCCCGGCAGCGGCAACGCCACCGACTGCGTGGAGGTGTGCCGGCCCTTCCCGACGCCCGAGACCGCCCCGATGGCCCGGTCGGCATCCGGGACGAGTCTGTTGACCAGGGTCGACTTCCCGACGCCGGAGTGGCCGATCAGGGCCGTCACCTTGCCGGTGAGCATCTCCCGGAGTTCCGTCAGGTCCCGATCCTGTCCGGCCAGCATCACGCGGACGTCCAGGTCGGCGAACTGCGCGGTGAACTCGGCCGGATCGGCGAGATCGCTCTTGGTCAGGCACAGCACCGGGTCGAGACCGCCCGCGTACGCGGCGACCATGGACCGTTCGACCAGCCCGGTCCGCGGCGGCGGATCGGCCAGCGCGACGACGATCAGCAGTTGCTCCGCGTTGGCCACGACGATCCGCTCGAACGGGTCGGTGTCGTCGGCGGTGCGGCGCAGCACCGTGGTGCGCTCCTCTACCCGCACGATCCGCGCCAGGGTGTCGGGCCGTCCCGACAGGTCCCCGACCACGGCGACCCGGTCGCCGACCACGACGGGGGTGCGGCCGAGCTCACGGGCCCGCATCGCCACCACCGGCCGTGCCGGATCGCCGCCCAGCACGCAGCCCCACCGACCGCGGTCGACCGAGACCACCATCGCCTCGGCGGCGTCGAGATGAGCCGGCCGGTCCTTCGTGCGCGGACGCGAGCCCTTGCCCGGACGGATCCGGACATCGGACTCGTCGTAGGTGCGCCGGCTCAGGAGCGTGCTCCCGTCAGCATCCCGGCCCACAGCTCGGGGAAGTTCGGCAGGGTCTTGGCGGTCGTGCCGATGTCCTCGACCTCGACGCCGTCGACCACGAGGCCCACGATCGCGCCCGCCGTGGCCATCCGGTGATCCGCGTACGAATGCCAGCGCCCGCCGTGCAGCGGCGCGGGCACGATGTGCAGGCCGTCGGCGGTCTCGGTCGCGGCGCCGCCGAGCTTGCCGAGCTCCGTGGCCAGGGCGGCCAGGCGGTCCGTCTCGTGCCCGCGCAGGTGCGCGATGCCCCGCAGCGTGGACGGGGTCGTCGCCAGCGCCGCGAGCGCTGCGACGGTGGGGGCGAGCTCACCCACGTCGTGCAGGTCGATGTCGAGGCCGCGCAGGCGCTCCGGGCCGCGCACGGTGAGCGTGCCGCCGGACAGGGCGACGTCGGCGCCCATCTGCTGGAGGATGCCGCGGATCGCGTCGCCGGCCTGGGTGGTGCGCTGCGGCCACCGCGGCACCGACACCGTGCCGCCCGTGACGGCCGCGGCCGCCAGGAACGGGGTCGCATTGGACAGATCCGGCTCGACCACGCGGTCCACCGCGCGGATCGGGCCCGGCGCGACCCGCCAGGTGTCGGGCACGGTGGTGTCCACCGTCACCGCGGACTCGCGCAGCATGTCGACGGTCATGTCGATGTGCGGCATGGACGGCACGGCCGCCCCGGCGTGCCGGACCGTGACGCCCTCGTCGAACGCCGCGGCGGACAGCAGCAGCCCCGAGACGAACTGCGACGAGCCGGACGCGTCGATGGTGACGACACCGCCGCGCAGGCGGCCGCGCCCGTGCACGGTGAAGGGCAGGGTGTCGCCGTCGACGTCGGCGCCGAGCGAGCGCAGGGCCTCGAGGACCGTGCCCATCGGCCGCGTGCGCGCCTGCTCGTCGCCGTCGAAGAAGACGTCGCCGTCGGCCAGTGCCGCGACGGGCGGCACGAATCGCATCACCGTGCCGGCCAGGCCGCAGTCCACCCGGGCGCCGTGCAGCCGGCCGGGGGTGACGTGCAGGGTGGTGCCGTCGTCGCGTTCGTCGATCGTCGCGCCGAGTCCGCGCAGGGCGCCGATCATCAGGTCGGTGTCGCGGCTGCGCAGCGCGCCGGTCACGGTCGACGGGCCGTCCGCGAGGCCGGCGAGGATCAGGGCGCGGTTGGTGATCGACTTGGACCCGGGCAGCGTGACGGAACTGTCGACGGGTGACTCGGCTCGGGGCGCACTCCACGGATTCACCCGTCCATCTTCGCCCATCCGCGCGAGGGCCACACCTGCCACACTTCGAAGCCGTGTGCGGCCGGCATGCGGTGACGGCGGATCCGGCGGATGCGCTGGGGGCCCGTCCCGTCGTTCGCCACCGAGATTGTCCGGAGCGCAACGCTTTTCAACGCCCGACCCGAATCGGCCGCGCTCGAGCCCGCTTTCGCGCGGCCGGTGCGGCACCGGCGGTGCCTGGTGCCGACGGACGGCTGGTACGAGTGGCAGCACGACCCGTCGTCGGCCGACGGCAGGGCCGGCCCTGCCGGCAAGGCTGGCTGGGCCGGGCGGATCCCGTACTACATGTCCCCGCGGGACGGTTCGCGCCACTGCACGGCCGGGCTGTGGTCGCGGTGGTCCGATCCGAAGTCGAGCCGCGAGGCGGTGGTCTCGATCACGATCCGGCGTCGGCCGAGGTCGGCAGCGTCCGCAACCACGGTCCCGGACTGCTCGCCCCGGCCTCGCCCGCCGCCGAGCAGCTCACCCTGCTCTGACGCCCGGCGCCGAATCAGGCCCCGGTGGTGATCGGCGCCACCACCGCGCCCGCGAGCCGCACCAGGTCCGCCGGCGCGAGTTCGATCTCGAGGCCGCGGCGTCCCGCGCTGCACAGGACCCGATCCCACTGTTGCGCGGAGGCGTCGACGGCGGTGCGCAGCCGGCTGCGCTGGCCCAGCGGTGAAATCCCCCCGAGGACGTAGCCGGTGACGCGCTCGGCGTCGCTGCGCTCGGCCATGACCGCCTTACCGCCACCGAGGGCGGCCGCCGCCGCCTTGAGCGAGAGGGTCGCCGGGACCGGGATCACGGCCACCGCGAGCTTGCCGTCGGAGAGCTTGATCACCAGGGTCTTGAAGATCTGCGCGGGGACCACCCCGAGCCGCTGCCCGAGCATCTCGACGGCCTCGGAGCCGAAGGAGCCGGCCCGCGGGTCGTGCGGGTACTCGTGGACGCGGTGGGTGACGTTCTCGCGCAGCAGCAGCTTCGTCGCGGGAGTGGAGGTCGAGGCCATGCGCGCCAATGTAGGGAACAAGGGCCGGACCTGTCGTGTTGATTCCGGGTGGCCGCCCCGATCGGGCGCGGCCGGTAACCGAGAGCGAGGGAGTACCGCGTGCCTGTGCTGTGCCCGCCCCGACCGGTAGCCTTCACGGATACGGCAAGTGAAGGGATCGGTGTGGTCGAGGAGTCTGGTGCGGAACTGGCCGAACGGTTCGAGCGGGATGCACTGCCCCTGCTCGATCAGCTCTACGGCGCGGCCCTGCGGATGACCCGCAACCCTGCGGACGCGGAGGATCTGGTTCAGGAGACGTATATCAAGGCGTTCTCCGCCTTCTCCTCGTTCAAGGAGGGCACCAACCTCAAGGCGTGGTTGTACCGCATCCTGACGAACACCTACATCAACTCCTACCGCAAGAAGCAGCGCCAGCCCGCGCAGTACCCGACGGAGGAGATCACCGACTGGCAGCTCGCGGCGACCGCCGAGCACAGCTCCACCGGTCTGCGGTCGGCCGAGGTCGAGGCGCTCGACGCGCTTCCCGACGACGACGTCAAGGCTGCGCTGCAGGAGCTGCCCGAGGAGTTCCGGATGGCGGTGTACTACGCCGACGTCGAGGGCTTCCCGTACAAGGAGATCGCGGAGATCATGGGGACCCCCATCGGCACGGTGATGTCGCGGCTGCACCGCGGCCGCAAGCAGCTGCGCGGCCTGCTGGCCGATGTCGCGCGGGAGCGGGGATTCAACCGGAGCGGAGCCGTCGACGCGGCCGTCGGAGACGGTGCGGACAAGAAGGAGGTCTCGAGGTGAGCGAGTCGGCCGACTTCGATCAGCTCGACTGTTCCGCGGTGATCGCGGACGTCTACCTGCTGCTCGACAGCGAGTGCGACGATCGGTCGCGTGAGCGCCTGCAGCGCCATCTCGACGACTGCGGGTCCTGCCTCGAGGCGTACGGGCTCGAGTCCCAGCTCAAGTCCCTGCTGAGCCGCAAATGTGGCGGCGAGCACGCTCCGGAGGGCCTCCGGGAGCGGTTGCTGATAGAGATCCGGCGGACCGTCGTCGTGACGACCCGCACCGACGTCCGGGATTGAGCCACCAACGAGTGAGGGGGCCGGAAGCAGCTGCTTCCGGCCCCCTCACGCGTGTGCGCGCGCCTCAGGCGTTGGGACGCTTGCCGTGGTTGGCGGCGTTGCCCTTGCGGCTGCGCTTCTTGCGGCCTCGCTTACCCATGGTCCGATCTCCTTTCTGGTTCATTACAGTGTTTCACGTGTGGTCCGGTGGCCCTGAAAGCAGGGCCACCGTCTTCTTCGTGGAATGAGGTGCCCGATGGCCGAGGACGTGCGCGCCGAGATGGTCTCCACCGTGTTCGAGGTGGTCGTGCAGGAGGGGGACGTCGTCGCCGAAGGCGACACACTGGTGATCCTGGAGTCCATGAAGATGGAGATCCCGGTGCTCGCCGAGACGTCGGGCACCGTGACATCGCTGGACGTGGTCGTCGGCGACGTCGTCCAGCAGGGCGATCTCATCGCGGTCATCTCCTGAGTCCGCACGTGCCCCCCGTGTCCACCCTCAGTGCCCTCCTCGCCGAGCACACCGACCTGCCGGGCGGTGCGGTCGATCACCTCCAGCGGGTCGTCGGCGAATGGCAGTTGCTCGCGGACCTGTCCTTCGCGGACGTCCTGTTGTGGGTGAGCGCGGAGCCGGGTGGGGTGGTGTGCGTGGCGCAGTGCCGGCCCACCACCGCCTCGACCGTGTTGCCCGAGGACATGGTGGGTTCGGTGGTCTCCGAACGGGAGCACCCACACGTGCTGCGGGCCCTCGAGACCGGAGTGGTCGTCTCCGCGGACTCACGGCCCAGCCACGTCGCGCCCCTGCGCCGTCAGGCCGTGCCGGTCCGCTGGGACGGGCAGGTCATCGCGGTCCTGAGCCGCGACGCGGCGACCGTGGCGCGGCGCACCAAGAGCGCCCTCGAGACCGCCTACCTCGAATGCGCCGACGCCTTGTTCACGATGATCTGCGAAGGCACCTTCCCGAATCCGGAATCCCGATCCGACACCAAGTCCAGTCCGCGGGCCGGGGACGGCTTCATCCGCCTCGACCGGTCCGGCCGGGTGGTGTACGCGAGCCCGAACGCCCTGTCCGCCTACCACCGGATGGGCCTGAACTCCGACCTGCTCGGCCAGAACCTGATCGAGACGACGCGCGCGCTGGTGACCGATCCGTTCGAGAGCGAGGACGTCGAGACCTATCTGCGCGGAGCGGTGCACGGCAAGCTGGGACGGCCCATGGAGATCGAGGCCCGCGGCGCCACCGTGCTGCTGCGCGCGCTGGTGCTCGCGCCCGGCGGCCGGCTCGAGGGCGCTGCGGTGGTCATCCGCGACGTCACCGAGGTCAAGCGGCGCGACCGGGCGTTGCTGAGCAAGGACGCCACCATCCGGGAGATCCACCACCGGGTGAAGAACAACCTGCAGACGGTCGCGGCCCTGCTGCGGCTGCAAGCACGGCGCACCGGCAACACCGAGGCCCGGCAGGCCCTCGCCGAGGCGGTACGCCGGGTGACGTCGATCGCGCTCGTGCACGAAGCGCTGTCGATGTCGGTGGACGAGGAGGTCGATCTCGACGACGTCGTCGACCGGCTGATCCCCATCGTCGTCGACGTCGCGGCCGTGGGCAGCCAGGTCCGGGTGCGCCGGGAGGGCAGCCTCGGGGTCTTCCCCGCCGAGCGGGCGACACCGCTGGTGATGGTGCTCACCGAACTCGTGCAGAACTCCGTGGAACACGCCTTCGACCCGGGTGCCTCCGGCACCGTGACGCTGCGCGCCGAGCGGTCGGCCCGCTGGCTCGACGTGGTGGTCCACGACGAGGGCAAGGGTCTGCCGGAGGGGTTCGACCTCGGCAGTTCGGACCGCCTGGGCCTGCAGATCGTGCGCACGCTCGTCGCCGCGGAACTCGGCGGGACGTTGCGGCTCGAACGGGCTGCGCCGACCGGCACCGACGCGCGGCTGCGGGTTCCGCTGGGCCGGGTGACACTCGGCTGAGACGGTCTCGCCGTGTCCCTGCCGGGACGGTGTCGCCGTGTCCCTGCCGGGACGGTGTCGCCGTGTCCCTGCCGGGACGGTGTCGCCGTGTCCCTGCCGGGACGGTGTCGCCGTGTCCCTGCCGGGACGGTGTCGCCGTGTCCCTGCCGGGACGGTGTCGCCGTGTCCCTGCCGGGACGGTGTCGCCGTGTCCCTGCCGGGACGGTGTCGCCGTGTCCCTGCCGGGACGGTGTCGCCGTGTCCCTGCCGGGACGGTGTCGCCGTGTCCCTGCCGGGACGGGGGAGCGCGGCCTCCGGACGCGGGAAGGCCCGGCACCGAAACGGTGCCGGGCCTTCCCGGAGCTCTGTGGCGTAGGTCGCGTCAGACCGCGGTGCGTGCCCGGGTACGGGCGTTGCGGCGCTTGAGGGCGCGACGCTCGTCCTCGCTCATGCCGCCCCAGACGCCCGCGTCCTGGCCGGACTCGAGGGCCCACGAGAGGCACTCGGCGGTGACGGGGCAGCGGTTGCACACGAGCTTGGCGTCGGCGATCTGCGCGAGGGCCGGACCGCTGTTGCCGACGGGGAAGAACAGCTCGGGATCCTCGTCGCGGCAGATGGCCTTGTGGCGCCAGTCCATGCTTCTACTCTCCTTCGATAGTGCTCGTCGCACCGGCTGATCGTGGTGGCAAGTTCATGTGCGCGTCGGCAAGTGTTTCCGCGCGGTTACTTGTGAATGCTTTCACGAACCAGCGTGAAGTCAATAGAAAACGTCACGACCGTGGGGAAGCTCACGCCGACGGTGTCCCGGGTATTTGGGTTCGAACTTCCTTTGTACACCTCGGGAAACGAAAATGTAACCCGGATCACGTACGGGCGTCGGCGCGCCCGGGACACGGGGCCACGACGTCGAGCACGGCGGGCACCGACACGAACTCCACTTCGGTGCGAAGGCCCAGGTAGTCGCCGTCGACCTGCAGGCCGATCGGCCGGGACGACACCGCCTGCACCCGCGCGACGTCGTCGACGCGCACCAGGCGACGGGAGTTCGGATCGCCGCGCCGCGCGAGCAGCTGGCGGACCACCCGCAGGCTCGCGAACACCGCCGTCGTCGTCATCGCGAAGACTCCGAGCCCGGTCTCGAACGAGGTGCCCGGGTTGGTATGCACCGGGCGCTTGTCGAGGTAGGTCCATGGGCTCGAATTGGAGACGAACGCGTAGTACACGCCCGGGATCGGTGGCCGGCCGGGCAGCGTCAACGTCAGCGCGGGTTCGGCGCCCTTCGACTTGAAGAACTGCGTGATCGAATGCGCGACGTAACGCGCGGTGGTGACCTTCCGCCCGCCCAGCCGGCTCAGGTCGATGGCCTCGCACACCTGCGCGTCGAGCCCGAGTCCCGCATTGAAGACGAACCACCGGCCGTCGCAGTGGCCGAGGCCGATCCGGCGGGTAGTGCGCTGGGCCAGCAGGTCGAGCAACTGCTCGGTCGCCGTCACCGGATCGGCGTCCACGCCCAGCGACCGGGCGAAGACATTGGCCGAGCCGCCGGGGACCACCGCGAGCAGGGGGAGAGTGGGGTCGGCCACCCGTTCCGACGGGGTGCCGAGCAGGCCGTTGACGATCTCGTTGACGGTGCCGTCGCCGCCGTGCGCGACGACGACGTCCATCCCGTCGGCGTGCGCCGAGCGGGCCAGTTCGGCGGCGTGCCCCCGATGGGTGGTGTGGGCGACGGTGAGGGAGACCCGGTCGGCGAGCGCACGGGCCAGCCGGTCGCGACCGGCCGGAGTGGTGGTCGTCGCGTTGGGGTTCACGATCAGCAGTGCGCGCACGGAGCATCAGCCTAAGTGGTCTCGTACGGGTCCACTACGCTGGCCGGGTGTCCACCGAGTCGCCACGCAGCACCGTTCCGTCGACCGTTCGAGCCGCGGGTGGTCTCGTCGTCCTCGAAGGCGTGATCGCCATCGGCTTCGCTGTGGTCTCGGTGGTCCGGGCCCTCACGGGCGGGCACGACCAGACGGTCGGCAACGGCTACGGCCTCGCACTGTGGCTGGGGATCCTGTTCGGCGGCGTGCTCGCGGCCGGGATCGCGCTGCTGCGGGGCAAGCGGTGGGGGCGGGCCGTGGCGATCGTCGCCCAGCTGTTGCTGCTGCCGGTGGCCTGGTCGCTGCTGACGGACTCCCACCAGGTCGTGCTCGGCATCCTGCTCGCCCTGATCGTGGTGCCGGCGCTGGTGCTGCTGTTCAGCCCGCCGACGACGCGCTGGCTGGCGCAGGACTACGCCCCGGACGCCGACGACGTGGCCTGATCTCCGCCGAGCGCGGCGAGTGCCTGCCCGCTGAGGCGGAAGGTGGTCCACTCGTCCTGCGGGACGGCGCCGAGCGAGCGGTAGAACCCGATCGACGGCGTGTTCCAGTCCAGCACCGACCAGCTCAGGCGGCTGTAGCCGCGGTCGACGCATTCGCGGGCCAGTGCCGCGAGCAGAGCGCGGCCGTGGCCGTGGCCCCGGTGCTCGGGCCGGACGTACAGGTCCTCGAGGTAGATGCCGTGCACCCCGTCCCAGGTGGAGAAGTTGCGGAACCACAGCGCCATGCCCACCACCGTTCCCTGTGCGTCCTCTGCGACGTGGGCGAACGCGGCGGCGTCCCTGCCGAACAACGCCGTGTGCAGCTGCTCGGGCACGACGGTGCACTCGGCGCGGGCCTTCTCGTACTCGGCCAGCTCGTAGACGAGGGCGGTGAGGGCGTCGACGTCGGCGGGACGGGCGCGGCGGATCACGATCGGGGGCCTTTCGTGGGGATCGGCGACCCGCCGGACGGCGGAAGTCGCGGTCGATTCTCGCGTTCGGACGACTTTTAGGCGAGGATCGTTCCGTGACAACGGTACTTGCGGTGGCAAATCAGAAGGGTGGCGTCGCGAAGACGACCACCGTCGCGTCTCTGGCGGCCGCCCTGGCCGGGTTGGGGCAGCGGGTGCTCGTCGTCGACCTGGACCCGCAGGGATGCCTGACATTCTCGCTCGGGCACAACCCCGACCGGCTCGAACGCTCGGTGCACGACGTGCTGGTCGGGGCGGCGGAGGCCAAGGAGGTTCTGCTCGACACGGACGAGGGCTTCACGTTGCTGCCCGCGACGATCGACCTCGCCGGGGCCGAGGCGCTGCTGCTGATGCGGCCGGGGCGGGAGTTCACCCTCCGGCGGGCGCTGGCCCCGCTGCTCGACAGTTTCGACGTCGTCGTGATCGACTGCCCGCCGTCGCTGGGCGTGCTCACGCTCAATGGCCTGACCGCCGCGCAGTCCGTGCTCGTGCCCCTGCAGTGCGAGACCCTCGCGCACCGCGGCGTCGGGCAGCTGCTGCGTACCGTCGCCGAGGTCAAGCAGATCACCAACCCCGACCTCGAGCTCCTCGGTGCCCTGCCGACGCTCTACGACGCTCGCACGACGCACAGCCGCGACGTGCTCGCCGACGTCGCCGACCGGTACGACATGCCGGTGCTCGCGCCGCCGATCCCGCGCACCGTGCGCTTCGCGGAGGCGTCGGCGTCGGGGGCGTCGGTGCTCGCCGGCCGGAAGAACAAGGGCGCCGAGGCCTATCGCGAGCTGGCCGAGAACCTGCTCGCCCACTGGCGCGACGGCAAGAAGCTGGTCACCTTCACGTCGTGAGGTGCGCGGTGAGTTCCTCGGGGGCTCATCGCAGCACTACGACCTGCGGCCCGCGCTGCTCGAGCACCGAAGTCCCGGCGACCGCCACGTTCACCACTCCCGCCTCGTCGCGCACGACCGGAATCCGGCCCTGCACCGCCCCGGTGGCAGGCTCGACCACCGCGAGGGCGTCGCGCACCGGCAGCAGCAGGGCCCCGGCCATGGCGGCGCCGGTGCCCGTCGTCCCGGGCAGCGTCCACCGCGGCACCAGGTCGTCGCCGCCGAGGGCGACGGTCTCCGTGCCCGACCACCACGTGAGGAACGAACCCTGCACCGCGGCGGGGAACACCGCGTCCGGCGTCGCCGCGGCCGACAGCGGGTGCCGGGCGGTCAGCGTGCCGGCGGCGTCGTATCCGGCGAGAACGGGCCCGGACGAGGCGGTGGGCGGCAGGTACAGCACCGTGCGCTCACCGCTCACCGCGACGACGCGCGTACCCATGTCGTCCGGCCCCAGTTCCGGCAGCACCGACGAGGCGATCTCCTTCGGCTGGGAGTCTGCCTCCGGGGTCGTCTCGAGCAGCGTCAACCGGTCCGCCTCTTCGCCCGGGCAGCGTTCGACGACCGCCAGCCGGGTGCTGCTGGCCGCGGCCGAGCGCAGCGTGCACCCGTTGCGGGGTTGCGCCCCCGGCACGACGGGCGCGTCCACGCGCCCGTACTCGAGCGTGCGCACGAGATCCGACCGCCACAGTTCGAGGCGGGTGTCGCCCCGCGAGATCACGTGGGTGTCGGCGGCGGTGAGGGTCACTGCGTCGTCGGCGTCGCTGGAACGCTGCGCCCCGCGCATCCCCGAATCGGGGACCAGCTGGGTCACCTGGCTGCATCCCCGCTGGTCGCGGTACACCGCCACGGCGGTGCGCCAGTCCTCCACGACCCCGCACAGCGGCATGTCGCGGCCGTAGCGCCACAGCTCGGCGCCCGAGTCGAGGGCGCGGCCGGTGACCGTGCCGCCGTCGCCGGTGACCACGACACCTCCGACCGCGATCGGACGGGACGTCGCACCGCTGGGGGCCCGCCACGCCTCCGTCAGCGTCGACGGCACCGCCGTCGCGGACGCCGGCGCCTCGGGTGCCGCGTCGGTCGTGACGGACACGGTGCCGCGTGCGTCCGACCGCAGCCAGACGACGCTCGCCGCCGCGACGACCGCGACGGCGAGCAGGAGGGCTGCGATCAGGTCCGCCCGGGTTCTGCGCTCCGGTGCGAGCATCGCGGCCGACTACTGGGCAGCCGAGGCCGTGACCGTGTCGCTCTTCGCCGTCGCGGAGGAACCGCCGCGGCGCCGGCGCCGGCGCCGGCGTGCGGGCGCCGCCGTCCCGTCCCCGGAGTCCTCGGCCTGCTCCGACGCGGCGCTCGTGTTCTCGGGTCCGGTGTTCTCGGCACTTCCGGAGTCGGGCCGGCCACCGCGGGTGCGCCGGCGGACCCGGGTGCGCTTGGGTCGTGCCGCGTCCTCGGCGGCCTCGGCGGCCTCCTCGCGGGCGGGCCGCTCCGCCGGCGCCTTGCGGACCGTGCCGGTCGTGCCTTCGGGGATGCCCAGCTCCTCGAACAGGTGCGGCGAACTCGAGTACGTCTCGACCGGGTCGGACAGGCCGAGGTCGAGGGCCTTGTCGATGAGCTGCCAGCGCGGGATGTCGTCCCAGTCGACCAGGGTGACGGCGATGCCGGTGCGCCCCGCCCGGCCGGTGCGGCCGATGCGGTGGACGTAGGTCTTCTCGTCCTCGGGGCACTGGTAGTTCACGACGTGGGTGACGTCGTCGATGTCGATGCCGCGGGCGGCCACGTCGGTGGCGACGAGCACGTCGATCTTGCCCTTGCGGAACCTGTCGAGGGCCTTCTCCCGGGCGATCTGCCCCAGGTCGCCGTGCACGGCTCCGACGGCGAAGCCGCGCTCGGCGAGCTCGTCGGCGACCTTCTGCGCGGTGCGCTTGGTGCGGGTGAAGATCATCGTGGCGCCCCGGCCCTCGGCCTGCAGCACCCGCGCCACCAGCTCCGCCTTGTCGAGTGCGTGCGCGCGGTAGACGAGCTGGTTGGTGCGCTCGTGCACCGCGGAGGACTCCGGCTCCTCGGCCCGGATGTGCGTCGGGCGCGTGAGGAAGGTGCGGGCGAGCGTGATGATCGGGCCGGGCATCGTCGCCGAGAACAGCATCGTCTGGCGGCGGTCGGGCACCATGCCGAGAATGCGCTCGATGTCCGGGAGGAAGCCGAGGTCGAGCATCTCGTCCGCCTCGTCCATCACCAGGATGCCGATCTTGCCGAGGATCAGGTGACCCTGGTTGGCGAGATCCAGCAGGCGGCCCGGGGTCCCGACAACGACGTCGACGCCCTTCTTCAGCACGTCGACCTGTGTCTCGTACGGGCGCCCGCCGTAGACGGACAGGACCTTCAGCGGTCCGTCGGCGCCGCGGAGGTACTTGGCGGCGTTCTCGAGGTCCTGCGTGACCTGCAGGCACAGCTCGCGCGTCGGCACGATCACCAGGGCGCGGGGCGTTCCGTCGAGGGCGGTGGTGCCGGACGCGGTGGTGGTGAGGCGGTGCAGCAGCGGGACACCGAACCCGAAGGTCTTGCCCATGCCGGTGCGCGCCTGTCCGATCAGGTCGTCGCCGGCGAGGGCGAGGGGGAGCGTCAGCTCCTGGATGGCGAAGGTGCGCTCGATGCCCATCTCGGCGAGAGCGCGGACGATCTCGTCCCGCACGCCCAGCTCGCCGAACGTGGGCGGGGTGTGGGTGGAGTCGAGTTGGGCCGACACCGTGGTTTCGGTGGCGTCGTCTTCGTGGTCGACAGTGATCTTGCTCAGGGGTCTGGCCTTCCTGGTCTCGGCACGCACGCACGAGTGGAGAGGCGACCGGCCTGCGCCTCAGCGAGAGCGACCGGAACGGGCTCTGCGAGGCGCGGCAGCGATCTGCGATCGGGTGCGCGCACATCATCGGTGAAGTCCGCGGGGCCGGTGGTCGGCGCCTCGAGGCGCGGCCTTCCAGGACCATTGTACCGTGAGCCGCGCGGTCACCGGCTGGGTACTACGCTGTGTCGTCATGGGAGCCGAAACGTCGCCGTCCGCCGCAGAGTCTCGTCCACCCGCCGCTCCGGCGCGCGTCCCGGCCGATCATCCCGGCGTCGCCGAGTTGTTCGCGGTGCTCGCCTACGGTGAGATCTCGGCCTTCTACCGCCTCGCCGACGATGCACGGATGTCGCCGAGCCTGCAGGGGCGGGTGGCGTTCGCGAGCATGGCCGCCGCGGAGATGAGCCACTTCGAGACGCTGCACGCCGCGCTCACCGCGCGCGGCGTGGAGATCTACACGGCGATGGAGCCCTACCGGCGCGCCCTCGACGCGTACCACGCGTCCACGAACCCCTCGAACTGGCACGAGTCGCTGGTCAAGGCGTATGTCGGCGACGGCATCGCCGCCGACTTCTACCGCGAGATCGCCGGCACCCTCGCCCCCGAGGTGGCGGAGGTCGTGCGGGAGGTCCTCGCCGAGACCGGGCACTCGGAGTTCGTGGTGCACGAGGTGCGCGAGGCGGTGCGGCGCAGCGCGGCCGACAAGGACCGGCTGATGCTGTGGGGACGGCGGCTGCTCGGCGAGGCCATCACCCAGGCGCAGTACGTGATGGCCCAGCGTGAGGACCTCACCGATCTGGTGATCGCCGCGTCCGGTGATCTCACCGACATTGCCGCGTTGTTCGACCGGATGCAGCTCGAGCACGCCGAGCGGATGGCGGTGCTGGGACTGCACTAGCCTGGGCGGGGACAGCTGTAGAGCCCTGAGAGTTCGGAGGTCGACCGTGGAGGTCAAGATCGGTGTTGCGGACAGTCCCCGCGAGCTCACCGTGATCAGCGAGCAGACGCCCGACGAGGTCGAGTCGCTCGTGGCGCAAGCCCTGGCCGGCGAGAAGGACGGCGTGCTGACACTCGTCGACGAGAAGGGCCGCAAGCTCATCGTGCAGGCGGCGCGGGTCACCTACGTCGAGATCGGCCCCGCCGACATTCGCAAGGTCGGGTTCGCGGCGACCTAGAACGACGGCATCACGACGAAGGGCCGGGGCTGCTGCCCCGGCCCTTCTGTCGTCGCGGGCGCGGCCCCGGCCCTGGGGTCGGCGCCGTCTGGTCGGCGCCTTCCGGTTACCGCCTGCGCAGCTCCGGCTGCAGCGGCACGTGCGAGAGTCCACCCCAGGCGAGAGCGACCGTGGTGTCGACGGCGTCCTCCTTCGGAATCGGCCGGGCGGCCTCGAGCCAGTAGCGGGCGGTGAACTGGCTGGTGCCGACGAGGCCGACCGCCAGGATGCGCGCCCGGTAGGGGTCCAGACCGGAGTCGTGGCTCACCAGGTCGAACACCGCGTCGACGCATGCCTCGGTGGCCTGCTCCACGCGGTGGGCCACCTGCGGCTCGCCCATCAGGTCCGATTCGAACACCAGACGGAAACCCTGCGAGTCGTTGTCGACGAAGTCGAAGAACGCCTGCACCGCGGCGCGGACGCGCTGCCTGTTGTCGGTCGTCGACCGCAGGGCCTGGCGGACTCCGGCGATCAGGCTGTCGACGTAGCTCTGCAGCACAGCGCAGTACAGTTCGAGCTTGCCGGGAAAGTGCTGGTACAGCACCGGCTTGCTGACCCCGGCGCACTCGGCGATCTCGTCCATGCCGGCCGCGTGGTATCCGCGGGTGACGAAGACTTCGCTGGCTGCAGCGAGGAGCTGGACCCGGCGCTCGTCCCGCGGCATCCGGGCGCCGCGTCGAGTGCCGGTGCCGTTGCCCGAGCTGGTGGCGCGGCCGGACGATGTCCGGGCTGCGAGTTCGGTCATGTCGCTCCCAATCCGAAAAATTCGTCGAAGTGATGCCTACCACTACGACGTGCAATCGTCTCTGCACGTTACAGGCCGGGGGGCCTCGAGGTGCCGTGCACCCCTACCCACGAGTATCCCAGCCGAAGGCCCACTGTGCGCGGCGCCACATCGGCGTGGCGGCGGTCGGCGCCCGCGCTCGGCGACCCGGCACGGCCGGCGACGGCCGTATGAGAGTCTGGCAACCGTGACCGACCGAGCAGGAGCCGGCGTGACGGACACACCGCGCCGCCCGGTGCGCAGTCCGCACCGGACACCCGAGGACCGGACGTCCGACCGGCGACGCAGCCGCGCCCCTTCCCACCAGCCTCTGCGAGCTCAGTGGGATCCCGTCTCGGGCGGGGAGAAGGTTCCTCGTCCGCCGCGCCCGGACCGCGGGGTGCGCAGGCAGACCCGGCTCGGCCGGTTCGTCGCGACCTACGGATGGCGGGCCTACGCCATCCCCGTCCTCGCGGTCCTCACGGTGATCGTCCTGGTGGATGCGCTGCGCACCGGTGGCAGCACGCCCGAGGCCACGGCGGCCGGGGACGCGGCGGCCGCATCCGGCGACGTGGTGGGCGTGCCCGCGCCGGTCGCGGACGGCACGTTCCCCGCCGATCTGCCGTCCGGCGCGCTCCCGGACGGCGGGCCGTTCACGGTGGCCGGCGCCGGCACCTGGCGGGTGGTGCCCGGGACCAGCGGTCAGGTCGGCACCGGCCGCGTCTACACCTACACCGTGGAGATCGAGGACGGGGTCGACGCCACCGGCTACGGCGGCGACGCGGCGTTCGCCCGGATGGTCGACGAGACCCTGGCCAACCCGAAGAGTTGGACACAGGACCCGGCGTTCGCGTTCCGTCGCGTCGATCAGGGCGTGCCCGACTTCCGGGTGTCGCTGACGTCCCAGATGACGATCCGGCAGGGCTGCGGGTACGACATCGAGCTGGAGGTGTCGTGCTACAACCCGGGCCTGGGCCGGGTCCTGCTCAACGAGCCGCGGTGGGTGCGTGGCGCCGTCGCATTCCAGGGTGACATCGGCTCCTACCGTCAGTATCAGATCAACCACGAGGTCGGGCACGCCATCGGCTTCGCCGCCCACGAGGGGTGCGGCAGCGACGGGGGCCTCGCGCCGATCATGATGCAGCAGTCCTTCGGCACCGCCAACGACGACATCGCCGGCCTCGATCCCGAGGGCCTCGTCCCCCGCGACGGACTCACCTGCAGGTTCAACCCGTGGCCGTATCCGCGGGCGTGAGGATGGGACAATCGGGTAACCGCCCGATCGAGCCGGCCGAGGAGCTGTCGTGAGCCCATTACCACCTCTGGTGGAACCCGCTGCGGACCTGACGCGCGAGGAGGTGGCCCGCTACAGCCGGCACCTGATCATCCCCGGGGTGGGGGTGGTGGGGCAGCGGCGGCTGAAGAACGCGCGGGTGCTGTGCATCGGCGCCGGCGGCCTGGGTTCGCCGGTGCTGCTCTACCTCGCCGCGGCGGGTGTCGGCACCCTCGGCATCGTCGAGTTCGACGATGTCGAATCGTCCAACCTGCAACGGCAGGTGATCCACGGGATCGCCGACGTGGGCCGCCCCAAGGGGGAGAGCGCCCGCGACACGATCCGCGGGATCAACGACAACGTGGAGGTGCGGCTGCACCCGGTGCGCCTGGACCCCGGCAACGCCGTCGCACTATTCGAGCAGTACGACCTGATCCTCGACGGCACCGACAACTTCGCCACCCGTTACCTCGTCAACGACGCCGCGGTCCTCGCCGGCAAGCCGTACGTATGGGGGTCGATCTTCCGGTTCGAGGGACAGGTGTCGGTGTTCTGGGAGGCCGCACCGGACGGGCGGGGGCTGAACTACCGGGACCTGTACCCGGAGGCGCCGCCGCCCGGGATGGTCCCGTCCTGCGCCGAGGGCGGCGTGCTCGGGGTGCTCTGCGCGTCCGTCGGGTCGATCATGGCCACCGAGGCGATCAAGCTGATCACCGGCATCGGCGAGTCGCTGCTCGGACGCCTGATGATCTATGACGCTCTCGCGATGAGCTACCGGACGGTGACGTTGCGCCGCGACCCGGGCCGGGTGCCGGTGACCGAGCTGGTCGACTACGAGTCCTTCTGCGGTGTGGTGCCGGACGACGGCGCAGCCGCCCTCGCCGAGTCCACCATCACCCCGACCGAGCTGCGCCGGCTGCTCGAGTCGGACCGGGAGATCGAGCTGATCGACGTGCGCGAGCCGGTCGAGTGGGACATCGTCCACATCGAGGGGGCGCGGCTGATCCCGAAGGACCGCATCCTCTCCGGCGAGGCGCTGGCGGAGCTGCCGCAGCACAGGCCGATCGTGCTGCACTGCAAGACGGGGATCCGCTCGGCCGAGGCCCTCGCAGTGCTGAAGGAGGCCGGTTTCGCGGACGCCACGCATCTGCAGGGCGGGGTGCTCGCGTGGGCGCAGCAGGTGGACCCTTCGCTGCCCGTGTACTGAGGGGAATACGGGGAAGATAACGATGCGGGAATGGTGTCCCCGGGTAACGGAGTGCCTTCCCCTCAACGGGGCGGCGCCGACTGTACGGTGTGCCCCGTGAGTCCCCTCGAACCCCCGCAGCACGTGCGCTCGACCTTCGGCCTCCGCGACGTCGAACCGGTCCCGCTCGGGGCGGACTGGGACGGTGGCTGGCGGTGCGGCGACGTGGTGCTCTCGCCGGTCGCCGACCATGCCCGCGCAGCGTGGTCGGCGAAGGTGCGCGAGACCCTCGGGGTCGACGGGGTGCGACTGGCGCGGCCCGTCCGCTCCACCGACGGCCGCTACGTCGTCTCCGGTTGGCGCGCCGACACCTACATCGTGGGCACCTCCGAACCGCGGCACGACGAGGTGGTGGCCCTGTCGCTGCGGCTGCACGCGGCCACCGCCCAGCTGGAGCGGCCGCGCTTCCTCATGCAGCCGCCCGTGGCGCCGTGGGAGGACGTCGACGTGTTCGTCGCCGCCGACCGCGCGGCGTGGGAGGCGGTGCCCCTGCGCACCGCCCGCGCCGCCGGCGCCCCGGAAACCGTCACTCCCGACGGACGCAAGAGCATCGACCTGATCAACCAGCTCGCGACGCTGCGCAAGCCGGTCCACCTGCCCGATCAGCTCGTGCACGGTGACCTGTTCGGCACCGTGCTCTTCGCCGGCAGCGCCGCGCCGGGCCTGACCGACATCACCCCCTACTGGCGGCCCGCGTCGTGGGCGGCCGGTGTCGCCGTCGTCGACGCGCTGTCGTGGGGCGGGGCCGACGACGAGCTCATCGGCCGGTGGGAGGACCTGCCGGAATGGCCGCAGATGCTGTTGCGCGCGGTGATGTTCCGGCTCGCCGTGCACGCCCTGCATCCGCGCTCCACGGAGGAGGCGTTCCCGGGGCTGGCACACACCTCGGATCTGGTGCGGCTGCTCCTCTAGCCTTCGCCGCCGCGCAGCTCCCCGAACATCGCGAGCGCGGCGGCGGTGGCGCGGCCGGGCTCTCCCGCGACGACGGCGAGCACCAGCTCGCGGTGCTCGTCGTGGAACCCCGCCCCCGTCTCGTCGACGCGGCGCCGGATCGTCTCCTCGATGACGGGCAGCAGCGAGTCGTAGAACTCGAGGTACACGGCGTTGTGGCTGGCCTCGACGATTGCGCGGTGCAGGGCGACGTCGGCGGCGAGAGCGGCGGCCGAACGCGGGTCGGCCCACGCGCGCATCCGCGCGTCGAACAGTTCGGTCAGGTGCGCGGCGTCCGCGTCGGTGCGGCGCCGGGCGGCGAGCGCTGCGGCGGTGACGTCCAGCGCCTGCCGCAGTTCGAGCACGTCCTGCTCGTGGGCGTCGGCGAAGTAGGTGCCGAGAGCGCTGCCCACCTCCGAGGTGGCGACGACGTAGGTGCCCGAGCCCTGCCGCCGCTCCAGCAGCCCCGAGTGCACGAGCGCCTGCACGGCTTCGCGCACGGTGTTGCGGCCCGTCCCGGTCAGCTCGGCCAGGGCGGGTTCGGGAGGGATGCGGGTGCCCACCGCCCAGGCGCCGGTGCGGATCTGGTCGCGCAACTGCTCGGTGACCTGGGCGATGAGGCTGGTGCGTCGCACGGTGCGCATGGGAATCCTTCCTGCATCCGGAAAACGCCTTCGACGATAGACGTCGGGTCATCCTATGATTTCACTCGTGGCTGTCACCGGTGCCGGATCCTCGTCCCCGTCCCTCCTGCGGGGACGGCTCCTGGTCTTCGTTGCGATCGTGATGTCCGCGCTCACGCTGCGCCTCGCCGTGACCTCGTTCAGCCCGCTCGCCGAGCAGATCCGCGCCGAGCTCGGTTTCGCGCCCGCCGTGGTGGGCGTGTTCGGCATGGTGCCGACCGCGATGTTCGCGGTGTTCGGGCTGCTCACCCCCGTCATCGCGCGCCGGGCCGGACTCGAGGCCACGGCCCTCGTCGCGATGCTGGCCGCCGGATTCGGCATGGCAGCGCGCGCGCTGACCCACGAGACGTGGACACTGCTCGCGTTCTCCGCGCTCGCGCTCGCCGGGATGGGGGTCGGCAACGTGGTGATCCCGCCACTGGTCAAGAGGTACTTCTCCGACCGGCTCGCGGTCGTGAGCACCGTGTACATCGTCGGCGTCCAGATCGGGACGGTGCTGCCGGCCCTCGCGGCGGTCCCCGTCGCCGAGGCCGCCGGGTGGCGCTGGTCCATCGGGCTGTGGGCGGCGTGGGCGTTCGCCGCGGCGATCCCGTGGATCGGCGTCCTGTACCGGGCCCGCGGCACGCGTCCGGCCGCCGGCGACGCGCCGCACTCCCAGCCCACGCCCGGCCGGGTGTGGCGCTCGCCCGTCGCGTGGGGCATGGCCGGCATGTTCGGCATGACCTCGCTGATCACCTACTCGATGTTCACCTGGATCCCCGCGGTGCTGCTCGACGCCGGCGGCAGCGAGGCGCTCGGCGGCGCCATGATCGCCCTGTTCTCGTTCGTCGGCCTGACCGCCTCGTTCGTCGCTCCCGCCGCGTGCGCCCGCATGCGGGATCCGTTCCCGCTCGTCGTCGTGTGCGTGGCGTGCTACGCGGTGGGGTTCACCGGTCTGCTGCTCGCGCCGCTGACGGCCACGGCGCTGTGGGTGCTGGCGATCGGCGTCGGGCCGACCACGTTCCCCATGGCGCTCACCCTGATCAATCTGCGCACCCGCACCCACGCAGCGTCCGCCGCACTGTCCGGCTTCACCCAGGGTCTCGGCTACACCGTCGCGTGTCTCGGCCCGGTGCTGGTCGGTGTGCTGCGCGAGGCCACCGGCGGCTGGACGGCGCCGTTCGCGTTCCTCGGGTGTGCGGCGCTCGTGGTGCTCATCGCCGGCCGGGTCGCCTGCCGGCCCCGGTACGTCGAGGACACCTGGGGCGGTTCCGGTGCCGGTCCACAGCCCGCGAGCACCCGCGGCGCCGACCTCACGGAGGCCTCCTGCCGCAGGTGAGCATCTCTTGACGCGGCAGTCACCGAGGGCAGCACCGCGGCAACACCCGTTTCCTACCTTGGGTCCATCGATACCGACCCGAGGAAGGGGCATGGGGTGGCCGCAACGACCGGAGTATCACCGACCGAAGGCCTGCGTGCGAAGTTCGCGCGCAAGCACCGCATCGAACACTGGGACGCCGAGGACACGGCGGCATGGGAAGCCGGCGGCAAGGAGATCGCGAAGCGGAACCTGATCTGGTCCGTCCTGGCCGAGCACGTCGGCTTCTCCGTCTGGTCCATCTGGTCCGTGATGGTGCTGTTCATGCCGGCCGACGTCTACGGCATCGATCCCGCCGGCAAGTTCTTCCTCGTCGCGGTGCCCACCCTCGTGGGCTCGCTGCTGCGCATTCCCTACACCGTCGCCACGGCCCGGTTCGGCGGTCGGAACTGGACGGTGTTCAGCGCGCTGGTGCTGCTGATCCCCACCGTCGCGGCCCTGTACCTGATGCTCAACCCCGGCTTCTCGTACACCACCTTCCTGGTGGTGGCCGCGGTCGCCGGACTCGGCGGCGGCAACTTCGCCTCGTCGATGACCAACATCAACGCTTTCTACCCGCAGCGGCTCAAGGGCTGGGCGCTGGGCCTGAACGCGGGCGGCGGCAACATCGGCGTGCCGGTGGTCCAGCTCGTCGGCCTGCTCGTCATCGCCACCGTCGGCAACACCGAGCCGTGGATCGTGTGTGCCGTCTACCTGGTGCTGTGTGCCTTCGCCGCGCTCGGCGCGGCCCTGTTCATGGACAACCTCGGTGACCAGCGCGCCGACCTGCGGGCGATGGGCGAATCCCTGAGGTACCGCGACTCGTGGATCCTCAGCTTCCTCTACATCGGCACCTTCGGCTCCTTCATCGGCTTCAGCTTCGCGTTCGGGCAGGTGCTGCAGATCAACTTCCTGGCCGGGGGCGCGACCGCCGCCGAGGCCTCCCTGCACGCCGCGCAGATCGCGTTCATCGGCCCGCTGCTCGGCTCGATCGCCCGGCCCCTCGGCGGCACGCTGGCCGACCGGATCGGGGGCGGCCGGATCACGCTGTACACGTTCGCGGCAATGGCCCTCGCGGCGGGACTGCTCGTCACCGCCGGCACCCTCGACGACGCCACCGCCGGCGCCGCCACCGGCGGCATCATGGTGACCTTCGTCCTCGGGTTCATCGCCCTGTTCCTGCTCTCGGGCATCGGCAACGGCTCCGTCTACAAGATGATCCCGTCCATCTTCGAGGCCAAGGCGCAGAGCCTCGACTCGCTCGACCGGGCCGGGAAGGCCGCATGGGCGCGCAGCATGTCCGGCGCCCTGATCGGATTCGCCGGCGCCATCGGCGGACTCGGCGGCGTCGGGATCAACCTGGTGCTGCGCGCGTCCTACAGCAGCGAAGCCAAGTCGGCGACCATGGCGTTCTGGGTGTTCCTCGCCTTCTACCTGGTCTGCATCGTCGTCACCTGGGCCGTGTTCCTGCGCCGACCCACCGCCCCGCCCGCGGAGACGCCCGCACCGCGCGACGTCACCGCCGACACGGTGGCCACCCGCGTCTGACCGCGGCCGGCCCCCCATCACGTACGCAAGGAAGAAGGAAACGGTATGAGCCACAAGTCTGTTGTCGTCGTCGGACACGGCATGGTGGGCCACCGCTTCGTCGAGGCGCTGCGCGCCCGCGACGAGAAGAACCTCTGGTCGGTGACGGTGCTGTGCGAGGAACCGCTGCCCGCCTACGACCGCGTGGGACTGTCCTCCTATGTCGGCTCGTGGGATTCGAAGGAACTCGCCCTCGCCGGCAACGAGTACGAGGGCGACGACCTGGTCGAGCTGAGGATCGGCACCCGGGCCGCGGCGATCGACCGTGCCGGGCGCACCGTCACCACCGACGCCGGTGAGGTGATCGGGTACGACGCGCTCGTCCTGGCCACCGGCTCGTACCCCTTCGTCCCGCCGATTCCCGGCAAGGATCTGGCCGGGTGCTTCGTCTACCGGACCCTCGACGACCTGGACGGCATCCGGGCCGGCGCGGAGCGGGCCGCTCCGGGAGCGGTCGGCGTCGTCGTCGGCGGCGGGCTCCTCGGCCTCGAGGCGGCCAACGCGCTGCGGATGCTGGGCATGACGCCGCACGTCGTCGAGTTCGCCCCCCGGCTCATGCCGCTGCAGGTCGACGAGGGCGGCGGTGCGCTCCTCGCCCGGCTCGTCACCGATCTCGGGCTGACGGTGCACACGGGCGTCGGCACCGCCGGCATCACCGAGGGCCCCGGCGGGTTGAGGGTGGAACTGTCCGACGGGTCGGTGATCGACGCCGCGCTGCTCGTGTTCTCCGCAGGCGTCCGTCCCCAGGACGGGCTGGCCCGCGACGCGGGGCTCGAGCTGGGCCCGCGCGGCGGTGTCCGCACCGACCTCGGCTGCCGCAGCACGACCGACGACGCGGTCTACGCGATCGGCGAGTGCGCGGCCGTCGAGGGCACCTGCTACGGCCTCGTCGCCCCCGGCTACAGCACGGCCGAGGTGGTGGCCGACCGGCTCCTCGGCGGCGCCGCCGAGTTCCCGGGCGCCGACCTGTCCACGAAGCTCAAGCTGCTCGGCGTCGACGTCGCGAGCTTCGGCGACGCGCACGCCACCACTCCGGGCGCCCTCGAGGTCGTGCTGTCGGACGCCGCGAAGGGCACCTACGCCAAGCTGGTCGTCTCGGACGACGCGAAGACACTGCTCGGCGGCATCCTCGTCGGCGACGCCTCCGCGTACGGGTCGCTGCGGCCGCTCGTCGGCCGGGAGCTGCCCGGCGACCCCGCGGCGCTGATCTCCCCGGCGGGAGAGAAGCCGGGCGCCGGGTCGCTGCCCGACGACGCCGAGGTGTGCTCCTGCAACGGAGTCACCAAGGGGACGATCTGCGGTGCCATCGCGGACGGCGCGTGCGACATCGCCCAGGTCAAGGCCTGCACCGGCGCCGGCACCACGTGCGGCGGCTGCCTGCCCACCGTCAAGCAGCTCCTCGCGGCGTCCGGTGTGGTCATGTCGAAGTCCTTGTGCGAGCACTTCGAGCAGTCCCGGGCCGAGCTGTTCCAGATCGTGCAGGCCACGAACACCCGCACGTTCTCGGCACTGATCTCCAAGTACGGCCAGGGGACCGGCTGCGACATCTGCAAGCCCGTCGTCGCCTCGATCCTCGCCTCGACCGACTCGGACCACATCCTGGGCCGGCAGCAGGCGGCGCTGCAGGACACCAACGACCACTTCCTGGCCAACATCCAGAAGAACGGCACCTACTCGGTGGTGCCGCGGATGCCCGGCGGGGAGTGCACCCCCGAGCAGCTCATCGTCATCGGCGAGATCGCCCGCGACTTCGGCTTGTACGTCAAGATGACCGGCGGCCAGCGCATCGACCTGTTCGGTGCGCGGGTCGAGCAGCTGCCGCTCATCTGGCAGCGGCTCGTCGACGCCGGCATGGAATCCGGCCAGGCGTACGGCAAGTCCCTGCGCACCGTGAAGAGCTGCGTGGGCTCGACGTGGTGCCGGTACGGCGTGCAGGACTCGGTCGGCATGGCCGTCGACCTCGAACTGCGCTACCGCGGGCTGCGCTCACCGCACAAGCTCAAGTTCGGCGTTTCCGGCTGCGCCCGCGAGTGCGCCGAGGCGCGCGGCAAGGACGTCGGGGTGATCGCCACGGAGAACGGCTGGAACCTGTACGTGTGCGGCAACGGCGGCCAGTCGCCCAAGCATGCGCAGCTGCTCGCCGGTGGTCTCGACGACGGGACCCTCGTCAAGTACATCGACCGGTTCCTGATGTTCTACGTGCGCACCGCCGATCGCCTGCAGCGCACCGCGCCCTGGCTCGAGTCCCTCGAGGGCGGGCTCGAGCACCTCCGGGCGGTGGTGTGCGAGGACAGCCTCGGCATCGGCGACGAGCTCGAGGCGGCGATGGCCAAGCACGTCGCCGGGTACCGGGACGAGTGGAAGGGAGTGCTCGAGGACCCCGAGAAGCTGTCCCGGTTCGTGTCGTTCGTCAACGCGCCCGAGGTGGCCGACCCGACCGTGCGGTTCGACGACTCGGGCAAGCGGAAGGTGCCGGTGCTGGTCGGAATGCCCTCTTACCGTGAGGGAATCTCGGGTTAACGCCCGAGAAACACCGGCCCCGGAGAATTCCGTCCGTAGTTCCAAGGAGGACATTCATGACCGTCATCGAGACGCACACCCCCGAGCGCGCGTCGCGTGCCAGCGTGTACGACGGGCGTCTGGAGTGGACGTCGGCGTGCCCGCTCAGTCACCTCATCCCCGGCCGCGGCGTCGCCGTGCTGTTGCGCGGCGGCGAGCAGGCCGCGCTGTTCCGGCTCGACGACGGCAGTCTGCGGGCGGTGGGCAACTTCGATCCGTTCGGCCGCGCCGCGGTGATGTCGCGTGGGATCGTCGGCGACCGCAGCGGCGAGCCCACCGTCGCCTCGCCGCTGCTCAAGCAGGTCTTCTCGCTGGACGACGGACGCTGCCTCGACGATCCGTCGGTCCGCCTGCCCGTGTACGACGTGCGGGTGTGGGCCGGTGTCGTCCAGATCCACAGCCTCGTGCCCGTGCACCGCGGTTACGGCGAGCGTTCGTGAGCGAGGACAACGCGCCGCTGCACGGCTTCACGATCGGCATCACCGCCGCACGCCGCGCCGACGAGTTCGCCACCCTGCTCACCCGGCGCGGCGCGGAGGTTGTCCACGCACCCGCCATCCGCATCATCCCGCTCGCGGACGACGCCGAGCTCGAGCGCGTGACGCGCGACATCCTCGACACCCCGCCGGACATCACCGTGGCCACCACGGCGATCGGCTTCCGCGGCTGGATGGGGGCCGCGGACGGCTGGGGCCTCGCCGAGCAGCTCGGCGAGGCCCTGGGCGGCAGCCGCATCCTGGCCCGCGGGCCGAAGGTCACCGGCGCGATCCGGGCCGCCGACCTGCGGGAGGAGTGGTCGCCGGCGTCGGAGTCGTCCGCGGAGGTGCTCGAGCACCTGCTGGCCGAGGGTGTGGAGGGGGTGCGGATCGCGGTGCAGCTGCACGGCGCCCGCACCGAGTGGGAACCCGGCGCGGACCTGTGCGAGGTGCTGCGCGACGCCGGTGCCGACGTGGTGGCGGTCCCGGTGTACCGGTGGACCCCGCCCGACGACCCCACCGCGCTGGACCGGCTCATCGAGCAGATCGCCGACCACAGCATCGACGCGGTGAGCTTCACCAGCGCGCCGGCCGTCGCGTCGCTGCTGATGCGTTCCAAGGCCACCGGCATGCTCGAGTTGATGCTGCGCGCGCTGCGCACCGGGGTCACCGCGGTGTGCGTGGGGCCCGTGACGGCCGCGCCGCTGGTCGAGCTGGAGGTGCCGGTCTCGGCACCGGCCCGGGCCCGGCTCGGATCCCTCGCCCGGCACCTGGCCGAAGAGCTGCCGCGGCGCGCCCACCGCATCGAGGCCGGGGGGCACGTCCTCAGCGTCCGCGGCCGCTGCGTCGTGGTCGACGGCGAGATCCGCTGCCTGGCGCCCGCCGCGATGGCGCTGATGCGCACCCTCGCCGCCCGGCCCGGCCGGGTCGTCTCGCGTGAGGAACTGCTCGCCGCGCTGCCCGGCGGTGGCGGCGACACCCACGCCGTGGAGACCGCCGTGGCGCGGCTGCGGTCCGCGCTCGGCGCCCCCACGATCGTGCAGACCGTCGTCAAGCGTGGCTACCGGCTCGCGGTCGACCCGGTGGGCTGCGCCGACAAGGAATACCCGCTCGGCTAGGGGCATCGTCTCCGGCCGACCCCGTTCCGGATCAGGAGTTGTGACCATGATCGACCCGGCCCTGCTGCTCGTCGCTCACGGCACGCGCAATCCGCGCGGCGTCGAGATGATCGCGTCCCTCGCCGACGCCGTCTCCCGCGACGTGGGCGCCACCCGCGTCGCGTTCGTCGACGTCCTCGGACCCTCGCCGGCGGAGGTGCTGCGCGATTCCGGCCGGCCCACCGTGCTGGTGCCCGCCTTCCTCGCCTCCGGCTACCACGTGCACGCCGACGTGCCACGCGAGGTCGCCGACAGTGGGCATCCCGCCGTGGCGGTCACCCGCGCGCTCGGACCCGACCCGGTGCTCGCACGGGTGCTGCTGCACCGGCTCTCCGCGGCCGGCTGGAAACCCGGTGACGCGGTGGTGCTCGCCGCGGCGGGCTCCTCCGACCCCCGCGCCCTCGGCGACGTGCGACGGGCCGCGGACATGTTGTCGGCCCTCGCGCGCGTCGCCGTGCGCGTCGGGTACGTCGCCACGGGTGCCCCGCGCGTGCCGGACGTCGTCGCCGGACTGCGCGCCGCGGGTGCGCGCCGGGTGTTCGTCGCCTCGTACCTGCTCGCCGACGGGCTGTTCCACGCGCGTCTCGCCGATGCGGGCGCCGACGGGGTGGCGGCCCCGCTCGGGGTGCACGACTCGATCGTGCGCCTGGTGGCCGAGCGGTACCGGTCGGCGGCGACGGCGCTGCTCGCCGGAGGCCCGCTGCGCGGGTGACCTTGCCGACACGGCGCCGCCGACCGCGGGTGCGCGCCGTATCGTCGATCCTCGTGTCCGAAGCGGTGACAGATCCGGGAGCCGGGTCCCGGAGTGACGCGGCGAGCCCGCCGATCCCGGCGCCGGGGCCTGCGCGGACGCTCCTGCTCGGGGTGCCCCGGCGGGGCCGGCGCTGGCCCGGTGCCCTGCGCGCGGCCGCCGCGGTGGCGCTGCCCGGCCTGGCAGGCCTCGCGCTCGGTCACGGGCCCGTCGCCGCGACGGCCGCCCTCGGGGCGTTCGCCGTCGTCTACGGCGAGGGCCGCGCCTACCGGGCGCGGTGGCAGGTGGTGATGGTCGTCGCGGCGGTGCTCGTCGCGCTGGCCGGTCTGGGCGCCGGTGTCGGCACGCTCGTGCATTCGGGCTCGGAATGGACGTGGCTCCTGCTCGTGGCGGTGATGACGGCGGTCGTCGCCGTGGGCGCCTTCCTGGTCGACGCGCTGCGCTTCGGTGCACCCGGTGCGTTCCTGCCGCTGCTCACCCTGGAGATCGCGGCGGCACTGCCGAGCGCCGGCGTGCCGGTCGGTGCGGTCGTGTCGTGGACCGCGGCCGGCGCGGGCACGGCAGTGGTGGTGTCGATGTCGGGCGCGCTGGCTCGGCCCCGCGCACCCGAGCGTGCCGCGGTGGCGGCGGCCGTGGAGGCCGTCGACGCCTGCCTGCGCGCCCCGGCGGAGACCGGGCCGCGGCACGAGGCGGTCCGGGCGCTGCACGCCGCGTGGATGTGCCTGCACGACGGGCGGCTGGGCGGGGGCGCGCATCCGCTGACCCGGACGCTCCGAGCGGCGCACCTGCGGCTCGCGACGGTCGTCGCAGGAACCGACGAGGGTGCCGCCTCCGAGACCGACGATCTGCGGCCGCAACCACCGCTGCCGCGCCCGTCGGCGCGATACCGGCTGGCGCGGGCCGCCCGGCCCGGCAGTCGATCCTGGACCATCGTCCTCCGCCTCGTCGTGGCCGGTCCCGTCGCGGGCGCACTGGCGCTCGCGTGCGATGTCGGGCGGCCGGACTGGGCGGTGATCACGGCGGCGATGGTGCTGCATCAGGGACCCGACCGGGTGCTGGGCAGCTACCGGGGCCTGCACCGGTTCGCCGGCACCGTCGTGGGTCTGGGCGTGCTGGCCGCGGTCGTGTGGGCCGCCCCGACGGCCGTCGCGCTCGTCGTGGTGGTCGCGGTGTTGCTCGCCGGAACCGAGGAGTACCTGGTCCGGAACTACGGCGTGGCGATGGTGTTCATCACTCCGCTCGCGCTGCTGCTCGGCGGCGCCGGGGTGCCGCACGACTTCGCCGTGGTGGCCCGCGACCGCCTGCTCGAGACGGTGATCGGCGTGCTCGTCGCCGTCGCGGTGCTGTGGGTCGTGCTGCCGTTCGCGCATCGTCGCGTGCTGCGCTGCGCCGACGCGCGGGTCGCGGAGACGGTCGCCACCATCGTGCAGGCGCGCACGGCGGGGGAGCGGACCGTCCTGCCGGAACTGCGCCGCGACCTCGAGTTCGACCTGCACGCCGCGACGACCGCCGCGATCGTCGCGGCCCACACCGAACCCGGCTGGACCCGCGACCGGTGGCCGGAGCACCGGCGGCTCCACGAGACCGGATACCGGGTCCTCGCGCACCCGGCCTGACCGGCGCGCCGGTCAGTGTGGCAGCGGCACCAGTTCCACCGGATCGCCGTCCGCCGCGCCGGGCGGCACGAGCGCGATCGCCCGTCGCCCGATCAGCCCCGCCAGGTGTGCGGTGCGGATCGCGTTGTCGCACACCCACAGCCCGTCGTCGGTCTGTGTCGCCGGCAGCAGCCGGGTGACGTCGCCGCTCACCTGCGAGGCGTTGGCGAGCGGCGCGGTCCACGGTGGCTCCGGCCGTCGTCCGGTCAGCCCGTCGACGACGGCGGGCAGCATCACCAGCAGCGTCGCGACGGCCGCGACCGGGTTGCCGGGCAGGCCGAGCACCACACGACCGTCCGGCAGCACCGCTGTCACCTGGGAACCGCCCGGCTTGCACCGGACCCGATCGACGACGATCGCCGCGCCGGCGCGGGCCAGCGCCGCCCGCAGCTGGTCGGCGGCCCCGCCGCCGGTCGCCCCGGTGACGACGATCGTGTCGACGTCGGTGGCTTCGCGGAGCAGCCGGTCGAACCCATCGACGGTGTCGCGCAGGTGCGCCTCGCCGGCGACGGCGGCGCCGCACCACTGCACGAACCGCGGCAGGACGGGGCCGAGAGAATCGCGGGTCTGGCCGTCGCGCAGCGGCCCGTCGCGGCGGATCTCGTCGCCGGTGACGACCACGTGGACCCGGACGGGCCCGCGGACCGGCACGGCGGTCACCTCGCCGCTCAGCGCAGCGGAGACCACCGCCGGGCCCAGGGCGGTGCCCGCCTCGGCGAGCACGTGACCGGGCGCCCAGTCCTCCCCGCGACGGCGCGCGTCGTCGCGCACCGGGGCGCCGGGCATCCGGGTCACGGTGCCGTCGGTCACCTCGACGTGTTCGTCGCGCACCACCGTCGTCGCGCCGGGCGGCAGGTAGGCACCGGTGGCAATCCGCGCGGCCTGGCCGTCGTGCAGGGTGAACGGCTCGGTCGCGCCGGCCCGGTGGACCTCGGCGCGCAGCAGCCACGGACCGTCGCCGGCGACGGCGTACCCGTCCATCGCCGACACCGCGGCCCGCGGCAGGGCCTCGGCGGCGACGAGTGGCGCGGCGAGGGTGGCACCCTCCGCCGCCTGGGGCGCCACGGTGCGGACCGGCAACCGCGGCAACGACCGCCGGATCTCCGCGCGGGCGGCGGCGGGGTCGGCCGCGACGAGCCCGGGACGCGCGGCGCGGGCCTGCGCGAGCTCCTGCGGGGTGTCGCAGTCCGCGGTCCCCGCCACCGGGACCGTGACGTAGCGCTCCGGCAGCAGGGCCTTCATCGGCTGATTGGCCGGATCCGTCCCCAGCGCGGCGAGGCGGCCGGCGAGCGCGGGACCACGCCACGCGGCGAGCAGGAACTGGATCCGGCCCGAGTCGTCGACAGCGAACGCCGCGTCGGCTCCGGGGGCGCCGCGCAGGGTCTCCACCAGTGCGGTGACCGTGTCCGCGGTGAGGAACGGCAGGTCGGCGGCGAGGGCCAGCACCACCGGTGCGTGAAGACCCGCGGCGGCGAGGGCGGCGACGGGCCCGGCCCCGGCGGGCTGCTCCTGGACCTGGACCACCGCCGGGTCGAGATCGTCGCGCCGTGGTCCGACGACGGTGATCCGGCGGCACCCGGCCACCGCGGCCAGCGCGATGTCGAGCATGCGCCGGCCCCCGACGACGAGTGCGGGCTTGTCGACGCCGCCCATGCGGGTCGCGCGGCCGCCCGCGACGATGACGGCCTCGACGTCGGTCAGCGAACTCATGAGCTCATGCTGCCCGACGCGGGCCGGCGCGGTGTGCCGGGGCGGTCAGTCGGGCGTGTGGTGACTGCGCGGCGGCCCGCCGATCCCGCACCGGCCGCCCTGCGCGGTGTCCAGCACTGTCCAGGTGGCCGCCGCCAGGCTGAGCGCGGTGAGGAGAACGACCAGGAAGATCATGGTCCTATTCTCTCGGGCCGGTGGACCGGAGATCCCGGTCCACCGTGCGAAAGTGGACTGTATGAAGGACGTGTCCGCCACCCCGTCCGCGGCCCGGCTCGCGGCGCTGCTCGGCGACGTCGGAGCCGACCGCGGTCCGCTGTACCGGGCCGTCGCCGCCGCGCTGCGCCGCCGCATCGCCGACGGCCGGCTCCCGGTCGGCGCGCGCCTGCCCGCCGAGCGGGCGCTGGCCGACGCGCTCGGCGTCAGCCGCGTCACGGTGGCCGCCGCCTACGGCGACCTGCGCGACGACGGCTGGGCGCTCACCCGGCACGGGGCGGGCACGTTCGTTGCCGCTCCCGACGGCCGGCAGCCGTGGGGCACCGCGCTCGGCGCCCCCGTGCCCGGCGTGCTGGACCTGGGCAACGCCGCCCCGGAGGCGTCGTCCCTGCTGACCGCCGCCTACGCGGTCGCGCAGACCCGGCTGCCCGACCTGCTGGCCGGTCACGGGTACGCGCCGAGCGGCCTGCCCGAGCTGCGTGCCGCCGTCGCGGCGCGGTACACCGCCCGCGGACTGCCGACCGACCCCGAGCAGGTGCTGATCACCGCCGCCGCGGCGGACGGACTCGACGCCGTCCTGCACACCGTCGTCGGGGCGGGACGACGGGTGCTGCACCAGCATCCGAGCCATCCCGGCGCGCTCGAGACGATCGCGGCGACCGGGGCCCAGTCCGTCGCCGTGCCCGTCGACGTCGACGATCCGGACGTGATCGTCGACGAGGCCGATCGCGCCGCGCGGCAGCACGCCCCGACCGTCGCGTACCTGATGCCCGACCACGCCAATCCGACCGGTGTGAGCCTGAGCGTGGCCGCGCGGCGGTCCCTCGCCGCGACCCTGTGGCGGCACCGCGTCCTGACCGTCGTCGACGAGGTCGCCGCGGAGCTGTCGTTCGCCGGCGACGACATCGAGCCGTTCGGGGCGGCGGTCCCGGACGCGGCCACCGTGCACGTCGGCTCGTTGAGCAAGGTGGTCTGGGGCGGCATCCGGATCGGCTGGGTGCGCGGCGACCGGGCGACCGTCGCGCGCGTGCGGGAGGTGCTGCTGCGACGCCAGCTCGGCGTCTCGATCCTCGACCAGCTCGCCGCCGTGGAGTTGTTCGCGCAGTGGCAGCGGATCCTCGACGAGCGCCGCGCCGGGCTGCGCGCCCGCCAGGAGGCGCTCGCCGCGGCCGTCGCCGCACGCCTGCCCGGGTGGCGGTTCGTCCCGCCCGCGGGCGGGTTGTCGCTGTGGTGCCGGCTGCCGGACGGCATCGGTTCCACCCGCCTCGTCGCCGCGGCGGAACGGCAGGGACTCGTCCTGCTGCCGGGCACCCGATTCGGCACCGGCCACGCGTTCGACGACCATCAGCGCCTGCCGTTCACCCGGCCGGTCGCGGAACTGCTCGCCGCGGTCGACGTGCTGGCCGGGCTCGGCGCGGCCGTCCTCGAGCCGCGGCGAGCGGCACCACCGCTGGTGTGAGCCGGCTCAGAAGCGGTGCCGCGCCGCCGCGAGATCGACCCGGCCGTCGCGGATCGGCACGCCTTCGAGCTCGAGCCGGGCGAGTTGCCGGTGGGCCAGGTGCGCGGCGGGCCTTCCGGAGGCCGGGACCACCCGGTGCCACGGCAGGTCCGCGCTGTCGGTCCGCATGATCCAGCCCACGGTGCGCGGGCTGGACAGGCCGGCCGCCGCGGCGACGTCGCCGTAGGTGGTCACGCGGCCCTCGGGGACGGAGGCCACCAGCTCCCGGACGCGTTCGACGTCCGCCTCGCTCGTTGCCGGCATCTACAGCAGCTTCCGGACGAGGGCCGCGGTCTCCTCCGGTCGTGCCTGATCGATCATGTGGTCGCAGTCGATGTCGAGCGCCGTGAGGTTCGTGCCGAGGCGGTCGGCGAGGGCGGCCCGGAACTCGTCGGTCACGTACGGCGGCTGCACCTTCGCGGCCCGCGCGACGATCGTGGGCAGGTGCGCCGGTGGCAGGACGAACTCACGCGCCAGCTCGCTCCACGACGTCACCAGGGCGGGAACGCACAGGCGCCAGTTGACCCGGCCCGAGTCGAGGGTGATCAGGTGCTCGGCGAGTTCGGCGTCGAGCAGCGCGGGATCGACCTCGCCCCACGCGCCGTTCGTCTTGTCGGCGCGGGCCTCGGTCGCGTCGGTGTAGTCGGGGTGCTGCACGGTCAGCTCCGCGATCTCGAGCATGCGTTCCGGCGGCAGCCCGATCGCCGGATCCAGCAGCACCAGCCCGCGCACCCGCTCGGGGGCGGTCGCCGCCAGATGCACGGCGAGGGCGCCGCCGAACGAATGCCCGACCACCAGCACCGGACCCGAGGCGTGGACGTCGAGGACGGCGAGCAGGTCCCGCACGTGCGTCTCGAAGTTCCACGGCGGCGTCCACGGGGAGCGGCCGTGCCCGCGCAGGTCCGGCGCGATGACCCGGGCCTGGGGCAGGTGCTCCGACGCGAGGTGCTCCCAGCGCCGGCCGTGACCGGTGAGGCCGTGCAGGGCGAGCAGCTGCGGACCGTCGGCGGGGCCGAACAGATGGGTGTGCAGTTCGTTCACCCGTCGATTGTGTCAGGGCCGCGGCCGGTTCCGGTGGCAGCCGATGCGCTCGCGCGGGACCGGTGCGGCCGGTCGGCGGGGACGGGCCGGGCTCCCGGACCCGGGGTCGATTCGGTCTCGCGGGCGGTCAGTCCGGCCGTGCCGGCGGGAACGACCACCGCGGCGACGGGCCGGCCGCTCACCCGGTCGCGAACCACCACGGGGGGCCCGTCCTCGTCGGCGCAGTAGCGGTCGCCCCACTGGAGCAGGGCGACGAGGACGGGGAAGAGGTCCAGACCCTTGTCGGTGAGCCGGTACTCGTTGCGGGTGCGGTGTCCGGCCTGCCGGTACGGCACCGGGCGCAGGATTCCCGCGGCCACCAGTTTGCGCAGGCGGTCGGCCAGGATCGGCTCGGACATCCCGACGTGTCGCCGCATGTCGTCGAACCGGCGCACGCCGTTGAACGCCTCCCGCAGGACGAGCAGGGTCCACTTCTCGCCGATCACGTCCAGTGTCCGCTGCACGGAACAGTTCGCCGTGTCCGTCTCCAACCAGCGCATGCATCGAGGCTAGACCCTTGCTAACTGTAATTTCAGAAGTTAGCGTGACGCCATGGACACCACCTCTACCGATCTCCCCGCCGGCAGCGCCTTCCTGCAGGCGGCGGGCCTCGTGCTCGACGAGGTCTCCGGCACCCGGGTCACCGGACACATCGATCTGAGCCGGGACCATCACACTCCGTGGGGCGTCGTGCACGGCGGTGTCTACACCACCGCCGTCGAATCCGCGGCCAGCGTCGGGGCCAGCGCCGCTGTCCAGGACCGCGGCCAGTTCGCGGTCGGGGTGCACAACAGCACCGACTTCCTGCGCTCGAGCACGGGGGAGCGCGTCGACGTCGTCGCCGAACCGCTTCAGCAGGGCCGCGTCCAGCAGCTGTGGCTCGTCACCGTCACCGGCACCGAGAGCGGCAGGACCCTGGCGCGCGGTCAGGTCCGGCTGCAGAACATTCCGTTGCCCGGCTGACTCGCCGCTCCGCGGCCTTGTCGGATTCGCCGCTTCGCGGCGGTGCGGGATTCGCCGCTCCGCGGCGGTGCGGGATTCGCCGCTCCGCGGCGGTGCGGGATTCGCCGCTCCGCGGCGGTGCGGGATTCGCCGCTCCGCGGCGGTGCGGGATTCGCCGCTCCGCGGCGGTGTCGGTCCCGTCTGCTGGAATGGCCCCATGACCGACGCCGACATCCGCCCCGACGCCCGGCCCCGGCAGGCCGAGGTGCGGCTGGTGCCGAGGCCGGACGAGGCGCCGCCGCAGCGACAGTGGCCCGAGGACGTGCAGCGGGTGTTCGCCGATTCGCCGCCCATGCCGCAGTGGCGGCCGTGGCAGGTGCTGGGCGGCCCCGGGACGGGTAAGACCGCGCTGCTCGTGGACCTGGCCGTGTCCCGGATCGCCGCCGGCGCCGACCCGGAGTCGGTGCTGGTGCTCACCCATTCCCGGCGCGCCGCGACCGAGGTGCGAGAGGCGATCACCGCCGGGTTGCTCCGCGTGGGGGCGGTTCCCGGTGGTCCCCGGGCCACGCGGGAACCGCTGGTGCGGACCGTCCACTCGTACGCGTTCGCGGTGCTGCGGCTGCAGGCGTCCACGCACGGCAACCCGCCCCCGCGCCTGATCACCGGCGCCGAGCAGGACGCCGTCCTGCGCGAGCTGTTGCGCGGCGATCTCGACGACGGCGCGGGCATGTGGCCCGAGCGGCTGCGGCCCGCGCTCGGCATGACCGGCTTCGCGGTGGAGCTGCGGGACCTGATGCTGCGCGCCAACGAACGCGGCCTCGGTCCCGAGGACCTGATCGAGCTCGGGCAGCGGCGGTCGCGGCCGGAGTGGGTCGCCGTCGGCGAATTCGCCGCCCGGTACGAGCAGATCATGCTGCTGCGCGGCGCGGTCGGCATCGAGGCGCCCGAGGCCACCGCGCCCGCCCTCGACGCCGCCGAACTCGTCGGGGCGGCCCTCGCCGCGTTCGTCACCGACCCCGACCTGCTCGCACGGGAACGGTCCCGGATCCGGCACCTGCTCGTCGACGACGCCCAGCATCTCGACCCGCAGGCGGCGCAACTGGTGCGCGTCGTCGGGCTCGGCACCCGCACCACCACCGTCGCCGGCGATCCGGACCAGGCGGTGTTCACCTTCCGTGGTGCCGACCCGGCCTTCCTCGCCGCGCTGGTCGACGACGACCCGAGCCGGCGCGTGGTGCTCGGCACCAACCACCGAGCCGCCCCCGAGGTGGCCGAACTCGTCGGCCGTATCACCCGCCGGCTGTCCGGCCTCCCGCCGCACCGCGGCGCACCCGCCGTCCCGTCGGACGACCCGGGCACCGTGCGGGTCCGGGTGCTGCCGACGCCGGCGAAGGAAGCCGCGCTCGTCGCCGACACGCTGCGCCGCGCCCACCTCGTCGACGGGGTGCCGTGGTCCCGGATGGCCGTCGTGGTGCGGTCGGTGCCGCGCTCGCTCGCCCCGCTGCGGCGCGCCCTGCTGGCGGCCGGCGTGCCGGTGACCACGGCCGCCTCCGAACTGCCGCTGGCCCGCCAGCACGGCGTCGCCGGGCTGCTGCTCGTACTGCGGGCACTGTCCGGGCTGCCGTTCGGCGGCGAGGAGGCGCTCGCCCTGCTGTCCGGGCCCGTCGGCGGAGCCGAACCGGTCGCCCTGCGCCGCCTGCGTCGCGGCCTGCGCCGTGTCGAGCTCGCCGCCGGGGGCGACCGCGACTCCGCCGAACTGCTGCGACTGCTGCTCGTCGACGACGAGGGCGAGGACGCCGAACGGCTCGAGCGCGGACTCACCGACGTCGAGGCGGCGCCGCTGAAGAAGGCCCAGGCCGTGCTGCGCAAGGCCCGGGAGGCCGCGCGCCGCGGCGGCGGCATCGAGGACGTGCTGTGGGAGGCGTGGCAGGCCACCGGACTCGAGCGCAAGTGGGCCGCGGCGTCCGAACGCGGCGGTCCGGTCGGCGCGCAGGCCGACCGCGACCTCGACGGCATCGTGGCGCTGTTCGACGCCGCCGCCGACTACGTCGACCGGCTGCCGCGCGCCCAGCTCGCCGGATTCGTCGACTACCTCACCGAGCAGGAGATCCCGGGCACCGTCCGCACCCGCCTGGTCGCGCCGGCGGAGGCGGTCACCGTCGTCAGTGCCCACTCGGCGGCCGGCCGGGAGTGGGACGTCGTGGCGGTCGCCGGCGTGCAGGAGGGCCTGTGGCCGAGCCTGCGGGCCCGCGGCACCCTGCTGGGCATCGAGACGCTGATCGACGCGGTGTCCGGGGCCGACGGCGGCGGCGACGGCTCGACGCGGCTCTCACGCACCGCGCCGCTACTGGCCGACGAGCGCCGCCTGTTCCTCGTCGCGTGCAGCCGGGCGCGGCGCACCCTGCTCGTCACCGCCGTCGAATCGGTGGGCGGCGACACCGACATGGTGCGGTCCCGGTTCGTCGACGAGCTGGTGGGCGCGGACTCCGACGACGTCGTCGACGAGGCGGGTGAGGACGTCTCGGTGCTGCCCGAGGAGACCCGCACCCGGGTACTCGCCCTCCCCACCCTCGTCGCCGAGCTGCGCAGCGTGGTGTGCGATCCCGTGGTGGCCCGGGACGATCCGCAGCGGCAGCGCCGGGCGGCCGCACAGCTCGCGCGGCTCGCCCGGGCCCGTGTGCGGGGCGCGCATCCGGACCAGTGGTACGGCACCGCCGAGCCCAGCACGCAACAGGAACTGTGGGACCCCGGGGCCGACGCGGTGCCGTTGTCGCCGTCGACGGTCGAACAGCTCACCACGTGCCCGCTGCGGTGGATGTTCGAGCGGCACGGCGGCTCCGACGGCGACAACACCCACGCCGCCGCGGGCAGTCTGGTGCATACGCTGGTGCAGGCGCTCGCCGGGCGGATCCCGCCCGACCAGGTGGAGCGGGCGCTCGAACGGGCATGGGACTCGGTCGATCTCGGCTCCCAGTGGTACGCCCGTCGCGAGCTCGAACGCACCCGCGCCATGCTCGACACGTTCTCGGCGTGGCTGCGCGGCACCCGTGGCGAGCTCACCGAGGTCGGGGTCGAGATCGCCGTCGACGGCATCCTCGAACCCCGGACCGAGGACGAGCCTCGGGTGCGGCTGCGCGGCCGGATCGACCGGCTCGAGCGCGACCCCGACGGGCGGCCCGTGATCATCGACGTCAAGACCGCGCGCCATCCGGTCACCAAGGAGGCGGCGCAGCAGCACGCGCAGCTGGCCGCCTACCAGGTCGCCGCCGCGGCGGGCGCGATCGACGGGCAGCCCGCCGGCGAACCCGGCGGGGCACGGTTGGTGTTCGTCGCCAAACCGCACAACAAGGAGGGCGCCACCCAGCGGGTACAGCCCCCGCTGGACGCCGAGGCGCTCGACCGTTGGCGCGACGTGATCCACGAAGCAGCCGCGGCCACCCGCGGACCGCAGTTCCTGGCCCGGGTCAACGACGGGTGCCGGCACTGCCCGGTCCTGTCGAGCTGCCCGGCGCACGACGAGGGCAGGCAGGTGACGGGATAGTGGCACCACCGACGGTGAGTGCGGTCGAGCTGGCCGCCGCGCTCGGGCAGTTCCCGCCGACCGGCGAGCAGGCCGCGGTGATCGAGGCGCCGCTGCAGCCCACGCTCGTCGTCGCCGGCGCCGGCGCCGGCAAGACCGAGACGATGGCGGCGCGCGTGGTCTGGCTCGTCGCGAACGGCTTCGTCGACCCGGAACAGGTGCTGGGCCTGACGTTCACCCGCAAGGCCGCCCAGCAGCTCACCACCCGGATCCGCCGGCGGCTGGCGAAGCTCGCCGGATCGGCGCTGGTGCGCGACCTCGACCCGACCGGCGGGCTGCGCGCCCGCATCCTCGCCGGCGAGCCGGAGGTGGGCACCTATCACGCGTACGCCGGGCGCCTGCTCGGTGAGCACGGGCTGCTGCTGCCCATCGAACCGTCGGCGACCCTGCTGTCCGAGACCGAGCTGTGGCAGCTCGCGTACCGCGTGGTCAGCGCCTGGGACGGCGACCTCGACACCGACCGCAATCCCGCGTCGGTCACCGAGTGCGTGCTGGCCCTGTCGGGGCAGCTCGCCGAGCACCTCGTCGAGCCGGAGGACCTGCGCGTCGCGCACACCGAGCTGGACAAGCTCGTGCACACGCTGCCCGCCGGCCCGAATCAGCGTGGGGGACCGTCGAAGACCCTGCTGAACATCCTCGACGCGCAGCAGGCCCGGATCGAGTTGCTGCCCCTGGTCGAGCGCTTGGCGCAGACGCTGCGCCGCGAGGGCGCGCTGGATTTCGGCAGCCAGATGTCGCTCGCCGCCCGGATGGCCCGCGACCACCCGGAGGTCGGCCGCGCCGAGCGGGCCCGCTTCCGGGTGGTGCTGCTCGACGAGTACCAGGACACCGGCCACGCGCAGCGTGTCCTCCTGTCGTCGCTGTTCGGCGGTCCCCTGTCCGGCGGCGCCTCGGAGCGGATGCCCGCGGTGACCGCGGTGGGGGATCCGATGCAGTCGATCTACGGATGGCGTGGCGCGTCCGCGGCAAACCTGCCCCGGTTCTCGACGGACTTCCCGCTGCCGGACGGCAGCCCCGCGCCCCGGCTCGAGTTGCTCACCAGCTGGCGCAACCCCCCAGAGGCGCTGGAGCTGGCAAATCTGGCATCGGAACCGTTGCGGCACAAGGGTGTCCAGGTCAGCACGCTGCGGGCGAAGCCGGAGCCGACCCCCGGCGACGTCCGGCTCGCCCTGCATCCGGACGTGGAGGCCGAACGGGAATGGGTGGCCGGGCGGATCGCCGCCGAGTACGCGGCCGCCCGGGCCGCCGAGGCGTCGCCGCCGACAGCGGCGGTGCTGGTGCGCCGCAACGCCGACGCCGCGCCGATCGCGGAGGCGCTGCGAGCCCACGGCCTGCCCGTCGAGGTGGTCGGTCTCGGCGGCCTGCTGCACACCCCCGAGGTGGCGGACGTGATCGCGATGCTGCGGCTGGCCGCGGACCCCACGGCCGGTAGCGCGGCCGTGCGGGTGCTGACCGGTGCCCGCTGGCAGCTCGGCGCCGCCGACCTGAAGGCGCTGTGGCGCCGGGCCGGCGAACTCGCCATCGGCGGCCGCTTCGGCGTCGCCGGCACGGTCAGCGACTCGGCCGCCCTCGCCGAGGCGCTCGACAGCGCCCTGCCGGGCGAGCAGTCCGAACAGGCTGGGATCGCCGACGCACTCTCCGATCCCGGTCCGCCGCATCGGTATTCGGAGTTCGGTTACGCGCGCATCGTCGCGCTGGGCAAGGAGCTGGCGTCCCTGCGGGAGCGGCTGGGCCAGCCGCTGACGGAGCTCGTCGCCGAGGTGGAGCGGGTTCTCGGCATCGGCATCGAGGCGCAGGCCCGCGCGGGCAGCGACGGCGGTGTCGGCCGGGAGAACCTCGACGCCTTCGCGGACGTGGTCGCCGGGTACGCGAGCCGCGGTTCGGCGACGCTGACCGGCCTGCTCGCCTACCTCTCCGCCGCCGAGGCGATCGAGGGCGGACTCGCTCCGGGCGAGGTGCAGGTCGCCACCGAACGGGTGCAGGTGCTGACCGTGCACTCGGCCAAGGGCCTCGAATGGGAGGTGGTGGCGGTCCCGCACCTGACCGCCGGGGTGTTCCCCTCGTCGACGGCCGGCAGCACATGGCTCGGCGCCCTCGGGGAACTGCCGCCGTCGCTGCGCGGCGACCGGGCGCTGCCTGGCGAGAACAGCGACGGCGTCCCCGTCCTCGATCTCGACGAGGTCTACGACCGCAAATCGCTCGAGAACTGCATCGACACGCACAAGGACGCCCTCAAGCGCCGGAAACTGGACGAGGACCGGCGCCTGTTCTACGTCGCGCTCACCCGCACGGAGCGGGCCCTGTTCGTCTCCGGGCACCACTGGGCCGAGTCCGGAACGGACCCGAAGGGACCGTCCCCGTTTCTGTCCGAACTGCACGAGCTGGTGGCGGCGCGACCCGGGCTCGGCCGCATCGAGACCTGGGCTCCGGCGCCGGAGCCGGGCACCGAGAACCCGATGACCGCGGATCCGCACACCGCCGTGTGGCCGCGCGATCCCCTCGGGGTGCGGCGTCCCTTCGTCGAGCAGGGCGCGGCCCTGGTCCTCGCGATGCTCGAGGAGCCCGAACCCGAACCCCCGGCGACCCCGGACGACGACCCCGACGACTGGGCCGCGGACGTCGACGCGCTGCTCGCCGAGCGGGCCCGGCGCGCCGAGCAGCGTGCCGAGGTGATGCTGCCCGCCCAGATGTCGGTCAGCCAGCTGGTGGATCTGGCCGCGGACCCGGCCGCGCTGGCGGCGCGGCTGCGCCGTCCGTTGCCGTTCCGGCCGAATCCGCTGGCGCGCCGCGGCACCGCCTTCCACGCCTGGCTCGAACGGCGATACGGCGCCACGCGGCTGCTCGACCTCGACGAACTGCCCGGCGCGGACGACGCCGGCGGCGACGAGACCGAACTCGACCGGCTCCAGGAGGCGTTCCTGCGCTCGCGGTGGGCGCAGCGCAGCCCGGTGGAGGTGGAGGTTCCGTTCGAGACGTCGCTGGCCGGGGTGGTGATCCGTGGCCGGATCGACGCGGTGTTCGAGGACCCGGACGGCGGCTGGACGGTCATCGACTGGAAGACCGGCGCCGAGCCCGACGAGGACCGGCTCGAGGCGGTGGCGATGCAGCTGGCCGCGTACCGACTGGCCTGGGCGCAGCTGATGGCCGCCCGCACGTTCCGCGCGACGGGCCGACCGGCCGTGCCGCCTCTCGACAAGGTGCGGGCCGCATTCCACTACGTGCGCACCGGGCGGACCATCGCGCCGGAGGACCTGCCCGGCGCCGAGCGGCTGGACCGGTTGGTGCGCAGCGCCGGCGCGGACCGCCCGTCGGCCGGCGAGCGATAGCGGCGGTCAGCGGCGCGGGGCGTTGCGCCGCGCCGTGAGAGCCTGGGCGATCAGGGGCACCTGCAGCGGCAGCCGGGCCACCGCGACCGCCTTCGCGGCCGGGGAGAGCCGCTCGCTGCGCAGCCATGTCACGGCCATCTGCACGTTGGCGGGGAACACCGCGATCAGCAGGGCCGCGGCCAGCGTCCCGCCGAGCCGCCGGGTCCGCGGAATCGCAAGCGCCGTCCCGGCGGTCAGCTCGGCCACCCCGGAGACGTAGGTATAGGTGCGTGGCGAGCCCGGCAGCGCCGTCGGCACGATCCGGTCGAACGGCCGGGGGGAGGCGAAGTGCGCCGCGCCCGCTCCGAGGAGGAGCGCGGACAGCCGCAGCGCCGCGCGCTGGGACGGGAGTGTGGACATGCGCGCCACACTAGCGGCCGACGCGTAGGCTGCGAGCCGATGTCAGCAACGAGAACGTCGGTGACCGCGTCACCGGAGCCGAGAACACCGCGGGAGCGCCGCCATGCCGGGTAGGTTGCGTGCCCGCTTCAGCCGTTCCGACGTGCTCACCGAGCGCCCGGACTTCGCGCTGGTGGGCATCCTGCGGGTGCCGCAGCTGCAGACGAGCCCGAGCCGGGCCATCACTCGCCGCGTCGGATATGCGGTGGTGGCGTTGACATTCGCCGTGCTGGTGGTCTACCTCGACCGGGACGGCTACCGCGACGCCCAGGGCGACGCACTGTCGCTGCTGGACTGCATCTACTACGCGACCGTCTCGCTGTCGACCACCGGCTACGGCGACATCACCCCGTTCACACCCGAGGCGAGACTGATCAACGTCCTGGTCGTCACGCCGTTGCGGATTTTCTTCCTCATCGTCCTGGTCGGTACGACGCTCTCGGCACTGACCGAGAGTTCGCGCCAGGCGTTCAAGATTCAGCGTTGGAGGCGCCGCGTGCGTAATCACACCGTCGTCGTCGGATACGGCACCAAGGGCCGTACCGCGGTGGATGCGATGCTGGGCGACGGGGTTCCGCCGTCGGACATCGTCGTCGTCGACACCGATCCGGTGGTACTCGAGACCGCCGCCGGGCAGGGGCTGGTGACGGTACAGGGCTCGGCGACGAAGTCGGATGTGCTGCGCCTGGCGGGCGTTCAGCACGCCGCCGCGATCATCGTCGCCGCCAACCGCGACGACACCGCGGTGCTCGTCACGCTCAGCGCCCGCGAGATCGCCCCGAGGGCGAAGATCGTCGCGGCCATCCGCGAATCGGAAAACACGCACCTGCTGCGTCAATCGGGCGCGGACTCGGTGGTCATCTCGTCCGAGACGGCGGGCCGGTTGCTCGGCATCGCCACCACCACACCGAGCGTCGTGGAGATGATCGAGGATCTGCTCACCCCGGAGGCGGGATTCGCGATCGCCGAACGCGACGTCGAACCGAACGAAGTGGGTGGATCGCCCCGGCACCTGTCCGACATCGTGCTCGGAGTCGTGCGCGACGGCCGCCTGCTGCGCGTGGGGTCCCCCGAGGTCGACGCCGTGGAGGCGGACGACAAGCTGCTCTACATCCGGCGGGTGTCGGGCTGAGCCCGCGCCGCCGCTAGGGTGCAGTCGTGAGCCGTTTCCAGCTGTCCGACACCCCCCTGCTCTCCCGTGCGGTCGTCGACCGCGCCGAGGAGTTGCGGGGCGACGCCGCGGCCCTGCACGACGGTTGGTCCCGGGCCCATCTGCTGCGGGTCGATCGTCGCGGGCAGGTGCCGGTGGACGGCGACGCCCTGGTGTTCGCCGCGGCGGTGGAGCTGGGACCCGAGCCGGTGCCCGGCGCGGTGTTCCTCGGTGTGCGCGGCGACCGGCACGTGTGGGCGATCCGGGTGCTCGCCCAGACCGGAACGGTCGCCGACCTGCGCCGCATCGGCGACCGGCTCGACGACGCCGACGCGGGTCTGATGGTGACCGCGGTGGCCCTGCTCAACTGGCACGACAACGCGGGCTTCAGTTCACTGGACGGAGCGCCGACCGAGCCGACCCTGTCCGGCTGGTCGAGGATCAGCACCAGCACCGGTCACGAGGAGTTCCCGCGTACCGACCCGGCGATCATCTGTCTCGTGCACGACGGCGCGGACCGGGTCCTGCTGGCGCGACAGCCGGTGTGGCCGGAGCGACGGTTCTCCGTGCTCGCCGGGTTCGTCGAGGCGGGGGAGTCGCTTGAGTCCTGCGTCGTGCGGGAGATCCGCGAGGAGGTCGGCGTCGACGTGCGAGACGTGCGGTACCTCGGCAGCCAGCCGTGGCCGTTCCCGCGGTCGGTGATGATCGGGTTCTCCGCCGTCGCCGATCCGGAGCATCCGCTGGCCTTCCTCGACGGGGAGATCGCCGAGGCCCGTTGGTTCACCCGCGACGAGGTGCGGGCCGCGCTGGCGCTCGGCGACTGGGCCTCCCCGGCCGACGCCCCGTTGTTGCTGCCGGGATCGATCTCGATCGCCCGGGGCATGCTGGAGGGCTGGGTCCGGGGGAACTGAACCGGTCAGGACCCTGGCCTCGGCAGACCGGTGAGCACGGTCTCGACGAGGTGATCGGTGTATTCGTAGGTCAGCGGACCGGAGCGCAGCAGCCAGCGCTGGGCGACGGGGGCGAAGAGGGTGTCGACGACGGCGTCGAGATCCACATCGGAGGACAGCTGACCCTGTCGCTGCGCCGCGCGCAGCCGCTCCTTCTTCATCTGCCGCGTCGGCTCGTCGAGACGACGGGAGTATTCGGCGGCCAGGGACTCGTCCTCGAGTACGGCGACGGTCAGCGCGCGCAACGGCCGTTCGAACCGGGGATCGTTCAGTTCGTCGACGGTGGCGCGCAGCACCGCCCTCATGTCGGCGACGAGATCGCCCGTGTTCGGTAGGCCCTGCGGGTCCTCCGGTTCGCCGCCCACGTTTGCGTTGAGGTAGGCGTCGAGCAGCACCGATCCCTTCGACGACCACCACCGGTAGATGGTCTGTTTCCCGACGCCGGCTCGGGCAGCGATCGCCTCGATGCTCGACTTGCTGTAGCCCACTTCACCGACCAACTCCACCGCGGCGGTCAGGATCGCTGTCCGGGCGGCGTCGCTGCGGCGGGTGGTTCTCGGCGGCATGGAACCCAGCATAGCCAAACCGAGACGAGACGGACCGTCTTGATAAAAGGGAACGAGGGCCGCATACTCACATGGCGAGACGATCCGTCTCGTCTAGATTTGAGGAGGCACCGGTATGGTCGAGCAGCGGATATGGCTGGTCACGGGGGCAAGCCGAGGGCTAGGCCGAGCGTTCACCCGGGAGGCGCTCACCGCAGGAGACCGGGTGGCCGCTCTTGCCCGCACCGCAACCGCCGTGCCCGAGTTCCGGGACGACGAGCGGGTGCTCACCGTCGACGTCGACGTGACCGACCGGTCGGCGGTGTTCGCGGCGGTCGATCGGGTTGTCGACCACTTCGGGCGCCTCGATGTCGTCGTCAACAACGCCGGGACGATGTGGACGGGCTTCGTCGAGGAGTTCACCGAGGAGCAGGCACGCGCTCAGATGGAGACCAACTTCTTCGGAGCGCTGTGGGTCACGCAGGCGGTGTTGCCGGCGCTGCGCCGGCGCCCGGGCCACCTGCTGCAGATCTCCAGTGTTGCGGGGATCGCGGCATTTCCCACCACCGGGTTGTACAGCGCCAGCAAGTTCGCACTGGAAGGACTGAGCGAGGCGGTCGCTGCCGAGGCTGCACACTTCGGGGTCGCCGTGACGATCGTCGAACCCGGCGGATACTGGACGGACCTGTACAAGGACATGCCCGCCACTGCGCCGCTCGACGACTATGCGGCGCTGCGCGCCGAGATGGCAGCGACGTCGGCCGCCGGCGGCGTCGACAGCGAGCCGGCGCTCGCCGCGGCCGCGGTCCGGGCAGCCGTGGACAGCGACGCCCCGCCGAGACGGTTGATCCTCGGCAGCGTCGTCTACGACGCCGCGGTCGGACTCGCTCAGCAGCGCATCCGGGACTGGGCGGCATGGGAGCAGGTCAGCCGGGCAGCCGAACACGCCGTGCCGGCCCCGCCGGGATACACCACCTGAGCTCCCCGGTGCTCCCGGCGGATGCGGTGCCGTCGGCTAGAGACCGAGCGCCTGCTTGACCGCGGACAGCGGGGGATTGGTCGCGGTGCTGCCGTCGGCGAACTTCACCGTGGGGACCACGTGGTTTCCGTCGTTGACGCTGCCGACGAACTCGGCGGCGGACGGATCGGCCTCGATGTCGATCTCGGCGTAGCCGATGCCGTGCTCGTCGAGCTGGCTCTTGAGGCGGCGGCAGTAGCCGCACCAGTCGGTGGTGTAGAGCGTCAGGGCGGGAGCATCGGTCGTAGTCACGGTGCGCACAACAACTCCGGGGCACCCGCTGTTCCGCGCGACGGTGAAATGTGTTCTCCACCACAGTCGGTGTGGGCCGGAGGCCTGTCACCGCGTCCTGCCATGATGGAGCCCATGCGAGCAGATGCATCGGTGGAGGGCCTGGATCCCCAGCAGGCGGCGGCGGTCCTCGCGCCGCGGGGCCCGGTGTGTGTCCTCGCCGGTGCCGGGACGGGAAAGACCCGGACCATCACCCGCCGCATCGCGCACCTGGTGTCCCACGGACACGTCGCGGCCGGCCAGGTCCTCGCCGTCACGTTCACCGCCCGCGCCGCCGGGGAGATGCGCAGCCGGCTGCGCGAACTCGGGGTGGGCGGCTCGGGGCCGCAGGTGCAGGCGCGTACCTTCCACGCCGCCGCGCTGCGGCAGCTGCGCTACTTCTGGCCGCGAGTGGTCGGCGACACGCCGTGGCAGCTGCTCGACCGCAAGTTCGCCGTCGTCTCCCAGGCCGCGCACCGTGCCGGGTTCGCCACCGACACCGACACCGTGCGCGACCTGCTCTCGGAGATCGAGTGGGCCAAGGGTTCGCTCGTCGCGCCGGAGGACTACCCGGCCGCGGTGGCCCGGGCCCGGCGTGAGCCCCCCGCCGACGCCGGACGGGTGGCTGCCGTCTACGCCGGCTACGAGTCCCTCAAGGTGCGCGACGACGGTATCTTCCTCGACTTCGACGACCTGCTGCTGCACACGGCCGCCGCGCTCGAGGAGCACACTGCCGTCGCCGAGGAGTTCCGCGACCGTTACCGCTGCTTCGTCGTCGACGAGTACCAGGACGTCACGCCCCTGCAGCAGCGCGTGCTCGACGCGTGGCTCGGCGACCGCGACGACCTCACCGTCGTCGGCGACGCGAATCAGACGATCTACTCGTTCACCGGTGCCACCCCGCAGTATCTGCTCGACTTCTCCCGCCGATTCCCGGACGCCACCGTGGTCCGGCTCGAACGCGACTACCGTTCCACGCCGCAGGTGGTGTCCCTCGCCAACCGGGTCATCGGTGCGGCACGCGGCCGCATCGCCGGGACCCGCCTCCAGCTCGTCGGCCAGCGCCCGCCCGGACCCGAGCCGGCGTTCGCCGAGTACGACGACGAGCCCGCCGAGGCGCAGGCCGTGGCCAAGTCGATCGCGAAGCTACTGGGATCGGGGGTGCCCGCCGCCGAGATCGCGGTGCTCTACCGCATCAATGCCCAGTCGGAGGCCTACGAGCAGGCGTTCACCGAGGCCGGTATCCCGTATCAGGTCCGCGGCGGCGAGGGCTTCTTCACCCGCGCCGAGGTGCGCCAGGCGGTCGGCGCGCTGCGGCAGGCCCACGGCCGCGACGACCTGCCCGAGGGCGCCGATCGCGGCGCCGCCCTCGTCACGCTGGTGCGGGCGGTGCTCGCCCCGCTCGGCCTGACCGAGGCCGAGCCTGCCGGTGCGCAGGCCCGTGAACGGTGGGAATCGCTGCGGGCGCTCGTGCAGCTGACCGAGGAGCTCCTCGGGCACGAGCCCGACCTCGATCTCGACGGTCTGCTGCGTGACCTGGCGGCGCGGGCCGAGGCGCGGCACCCGCCGACGGTGCAGGGCGTGACGCTCGCGTCGCTGCACGCGGCCAAGGGCCTGGAATGGGACGCGGTCTTCCTCGTCGGCCTCACCGACGGGACCCTGCCCATCGTGCACGTCGTCGGCGACAGCTCCACGCCGCCCGACGAGGCCGGCATCGAGGAGGAGCGCCGCCTGCTGTACGTCGGGGTCACCCGCGCCCGCGTGCACCTGCAACTGTCCTGGGCGCTCTCGCGCACCGAAGGCGGCCGCCGGTCGCGGCGGCGGTCCCGGTTCCTGCACGGTCTGATCCCCGACGACTCGCCGGCCTCCCGGATCGCGGCCCCCGCGTCGCCGAAACGTAAGCGGCCGCAGTGCCGCGTGTGCGGAAAACCTCTGATGGGGTCGTCCGCGACCATGCTCGGGCGCTGCGAGGGCTGCCCGTCGGACCTGGACGAATCGCTGCTGATGGCGCTGAAGGACTGGCGCCGGGAACGTTCCAAGGAGATGAAGGTCCCCGCCTACGTGGTGTTCAGCGACAACACGCTCATCGCGATCGCTGAGCAGCGGCCGGGCGACGACCGTGCCCTCGTCGCCATCCCCGGCATCGGGGCGAAGAAACTCGAGCAGTTCGGCGCGGACGTGCTCGCCGTCGTGCGCGGTGAACGCGCGCCCGATACCCTCGATCTGTAGCGGTTCGCAAAGCTGCGGTAAAACCGCAGGTAGAAAATGGGTTGTGCGATCGACGGCCGAGTTCCTAGGCTGGAGGTCGATGTCACGGGAAAGGCCCGTGCGCGGACGACGAAGGAGGTGGCCCCGATGCTCGGCTTCGATGCAGCTGCAGTGGTGGTCGCCGCCCCCGTCGCCGGCGCCCCCGTCGCCGCCGGCGCGTGCACTCCGCGCGTCGCCCGCGTGCGAGCAGCCGCCCCTTCGTCCGTGCCCCGAAGCCACCGAGGTTCACCCCGGTAATCTTCATTCGCCTTCCGGCCACGGACACCGCCCAGCGGACCGTGGCCTTCTTCGTCTTCTGCCCGGTTCGCGCATCGCATCCGAACCAGACAGAGGAGACATCCATCGTGCAGACCGCAACGCTCGACGTCGACCATACGACGCGCGTGCGCGAGTTGCCTTGCCGCGACGGCGATCCGGACCTGTGGTTCGCCGAATCACCGACCGAACTGGAGCGAGCCAAGGCGCTGTGCGGCCGGTGCCCGATCCGCGCCCACTGCCTCGCCGCGGCACTCGACCGTGCCGAGCCGTGGGGCGTGTGGGGCGGCGAGATCTTCGAACGGGGTGTCGTCGTCGCCCGCAAGCGTCCGCGGGGACGCCCCCGCAAGGAACTGGTGTGCGCCTAGGCCGGACCGGCTGCCGGGAGGTCAGTCCACCGGATCGGTGAATCCCGGCAGCCACGCCGACAGGATCCGCATGTACGGCGCGTGCGCGTCCAGTTGCGCGCAGATACCGACGGAGCCGAGGAGTACGCGGACGATGTTCGCGTACTCCGGCGGCAGGTTCAGTGCCCGCGCAGTGCGGAAGTTGGATCCGGAGAAGTCGGTGGCGGTGCCCGCCGCCTTCTGCAGCCAGGCCCGGGTGAAGTGGAACGACTCCGTGTGGATCGGATCCGTGAACGGGCGCAGGTAGTCCGCGATCTCCTGCTCGGTGACCTCCCGGCCCGGCAGGACGAACCGGTTCTCGTAGAGCAGCGTGGTCAGCTCGTCGAAGCGCTCCTCGAGGGCCAGCCGCACCATCCGGCCCAGCACCGGCGGCAACCCGTTCGGCATCGCGGCCGTGGCACCGAAGTCGATGACGCCGAGCCGGCCGTCGTCGAGCAGCATGAAGTTGCCCGGGTGCGGATCGCAGTGCAGCAGCCCCACCTGTGCCGGGGACGCGAAGTGGAACTCGGCCAGCAGCGCCCCGGCCCGGTTGCGCTGCTCGCGGGTTCCCTCGGCGATGATCATGGAAAGCGGTGTCGCCGTGAGCCATTCGGTGACAAAGACCTTCGGGGAGCTGGCGACGACCCGCGGCACGACGAACCGGGGATCGTCGGCGAACACCCTGGCGAACGTCCGCTGGTTGTCGGCCTCGATCCGGTAGTCGAGTTCCTCCTCGGTGCGCGCGGTCAGCTCGTCGAGCACGGCCCGCACGTCGGTGCCCGGCATCACCGTCGCGAACAGTCCCGCGAACCGCGACAGGGTGCGCAGATCGGCGCGCAGCGCCTCGTCGGCGCCCGGGTACTGAACCTTCACCGCGACCTCGCGGCCGTCCGCCCACACCGCCCGGTGGACCTGGCCGATGCTCGCCGAGGCGGTGGGAATGTCGTCGAACGAGGCGAAGCGCTCCCGCCAGCGGGCGCCGAGCTGCTGATCGAGGACGCGATGGACCGCCTTGGCCGGTAGCGGCGGCGCCGCCGACTGCAGCTTCGTCAGCGCCTCCCGGTACGGCTCGGCGAACTCCTCCGGCACCGCGGCTTCCATCACGCTCAGCGCCTGGCCCACCTTCATGGCTCCGCCCTTGAGCTCGCCGAGCACCGTGAACAGCTGCTCGGCCGCCTTCGCCGCGAGCTCGGCATCGATCTCCTCGCGGTCCCCTCCGGCCAGACGCCGGCCGAATCCCACCGCGGCGCGACCGGCGATCCCGAGGGGGATGCTGGCGAGCTTGGCGGTGCGGGAACTGCTTCTGCGGGGGATTTCGGCCACGCCCACCATCATGCCTGACGGCGTCAGACCGGCGCGGTGCGCCGCTGCGTGACCGGCGCGGTGCGCCGCTGCGTGACCGGCGCGGTGCGCCGCTGCGTGACCGGCGCGGTGCGCCGCTGCGTGACCGGCGCGGTGCGCCGCTTCACGCGGGTGTGCCTCCGCACCCGCAGTCCGGGTGCCGGAACCAGCGCCGCGACGTGAGTCGATGGCTGCGCAGATCCACCTCGAGGGTCCGGTCCAACGTCGCGGGCGGCGTGGACGGCGAGGCGGCGAGAATCGCGTCGAGCTGTCCGAGGGCGAGGGCCGCGGTCGCCAGCACCGCTGCGGGCTCCGCACACCCGACGCGGTCGCACAGCTGGGCGGCCAGCTGCGGCCAGTGCGGATCGAGATCCGTGCGGGTCAGATCGGCGCAGCGCAGGCAGCTCGTGCGGCCCGGGACGACGAAGGGGCCGACGATGCCGCGGCCGTCGCGCAGCAGTACGGGCAGATGCGGCACACGGTGCCGCATCAGCTCGCGGACGAGACCGGGGTCGGGCACCAGCGCGTCGGTGAGCAGCACGCACTGCGCGTCCCAGCGGGCGACGTCGCTGTCGCCGGTGTAGACGGCGGACCGGCGCAGCCGCGTGCCCGACACCGTCAGTTGGGCGACCAGCGCGTCTGCCAGTGGCCCGCGCCCGTGCACCCGCACCCGGGGGACCTGCAGCGCGGCTACGCCGGGATCCCGGACCGCACCGAGGGCGGTCAGCTCGTCGAGCAGGGCGGTGACGGCGGCGCCCGGCAGCCCCGCCCGCGCGGTGCGGGCGAGGATCTCCTCGCGCGACGAGCGCCCGTCGAGCAGGCGCAGCACCGTCGAGAGGCCGAACGCGTCGAGCCCCGCGCCGGGGGACAGGACGGCCGCCGTGTCCGGGCCCCACCCGAGTTGCACCGTGCCGTCCGGTCGGTGGAGCACCTCGAGGGCAGGGTCGAGCGCCGGTCCGGACTGTGGATGCGTTGCCGTGGTCATGCCGTCAGCCTGACAGCAACCCCCGTCGCACCACCTGTGCCCGAGGCGGGTTGTCCACAGGGTAAAACCGGCGCCTACCTGGCCCGATGTGCGTTCAGGCGGATTCGTCGGGATCGGTGGACTCGCCGGAGCCCGGCTCGCCCTTCTCCCGCTCGGCGCGTTCGCGCGCCTCGGTCTCGCGCAGCTGGGCGATCGGATCGTCGAACGCCGCCGCTTCTCCGCCGATGACGCGGTCGAGGAACGCGGCCGGGTTGTCGAGGTCCGACGAGTCCGGCAGCAGATCCGGGTGCGCCCATACCTTGTCCCGCGCGTCCGGCCCGGCATCGGTGGTGAGCCGGCGCCACAGGGCCGCGGCCTCGCGCAGCTTCCGCGGCCGCAACTCGAGACCGACGAGAGTCGCGAAGGTCTGCTCGGCGGGCCCGCCGCTCGCGCGGCGGCGGCGCAGCGTCTCGCTCAGCGCGGCCACCCCGGGGAGCCGGTCGCCGAGCGCGTCGGCGACCACGGTCTCCACCCAGCCCTCGACCAGGGCGAGCAGCGTTTCGAGGCGTTCGAGGGCCTGCTTCTGCTCGGGGGTGGTCTGCGGCTCGAACGCCGCACCCTTGAGCAGTTCCTCGATCTTCGACGGATCCGTCAGCGCCATGGGATCGATACCCTGGGCGAGGTCCTCGATCGCGGAGAAGTCCATCCGGATGCCACGCGCGTAGTCCTCCACAGTGGACAGCAGGCGCGAGCGCAGCCACGGCACGTGGCTGTAGAGCCGTTGGTGTGCCGCCTCCCGGGCGGCGAGGAAGACCAGGACTTCCTGGGCCGGCTGCTCGAGTCCGTCACCGAACGCCTCGATCGCGGCGGGCATCAGCGCCGCGGTGCCCGCGGGCCCGAGCGGCAGGCCGATGTCGGTCGAGGTCAGGACCTCCTTGGCGAGCTGCCCGAGGGCCTGTCCGAGCTGGGAACCGAACGCCAGCCCGCCCATCTGGGAGAACATGCCGAGCATCGGCCCGGCCATCGCCCGGGCCTCTTCCGGCAGGCCCTGCATCCACATGCCGTTGACCTGCTCGGCCACCGGATCGCACAGGCGTTTCCACGTCTCGAGCGTGTTGTCGAGCCAGTCGACGGGCGTCCACGCGACGGTGCGGGTCGCGCCCGCGGGCAGGGTCGTCGCCCCGTCGAGCCACAGTTCCGCCAGATGTGCGGCGTCCCGGACGGCATCCGCCGACCCGGACGACACCGGGGTGACGGAGCCGATCTGCTGGCGGGCGAGCTTGCCGGCCACCTCGTAGTTGACCGGCCCGGAACCGCCGGACCCCACCGCGCTGCCCATGCCGCTGAGCATCTGACCGAACTGTGTCAGCATCTGCCCGAGCGCCGCCGGGTCGAAGCCCTGCGCGCCGAACGGGTTGTCGCCACCCGCGCCGAACGGGGCACCGCCTGCGCCGGGGGCCCCGAAACCGAAGGGGAACCCGCCGGTGGCGCCGCCCTGGGACCCGGCGCCCTCCGGGCCGGCGCCCTCGGCGCCGGATCCCTCGGCGCCGGAACCGGAGTCCTTCCTGCGGTCCGGGTCGTCGTCGGGATTCGAGAATCCGAAAGGCGTGTCGCTCATGTCGTCAACGGTACAAGGCGCACCGCGGGGTGGCGGCCCCCGCGATCACGCTGATCGCGAACATCGCCGCTCCGGATACCCTGGCCGGGTGAATCGACGGCTCGTGACGATCCTGGCGGCGCTGTTCCCCGCGCTGCTGCTGGTGACGGTGGCGCTGAACGTGAAGGTGCCGTACGTGGCGCTCGGTCCGGGCCCGACGTTCGACACCCTCGGCGAGATCGACGGCAAGGCTGTCGTCGCCATCGAGGGCGCCGACACCGACCCCACCAGTGGCGAGCTCGTGATGACCACGGTCGGGGTCAGCGACCGCCTGACCGTGGCGCAGGCGCTCTCGGCGTGGCTGGGCAGCCGGTACGGGATCGCCCCCCGCGAGCAGATCTACCCGCCCACCGCGACCAGGGAACAGGTCAAGGAGGCGGACGCCGCCCAGTTCGAGCAGTCCGAACGCAGCGCGGAACTCGCCGCCCTGCACCACCTCGACCTGCCCGTCGTCCTGCGCGTCGCCAGGGTCGGCGAGTCCGGGCCCTCCGCCGGCGTGCTGCGCGAGGGCGACCGGCTCGTCACCGTCGCCGGGGAGCCGGTGACCACCGCCGGCAGCGTGCAGCGGGCCGTCGCCGCCGTCGCGCCCGGCACCCCGGTCGACGTCGTGCTGGTGCGCGACGGGGTCGAGCAGACCGCCTCGGTGACCGTGGGAGCCCGCCCCGACGACCCGGACAAGGGCTTCCTCGGCATCAGCCCCGAGGAGGTCCCGGACGTGCCGTTCGACGTGACGTTCAACCTCGCCGACGTCGGTGGCCCGTCGGCGGGGCTGATCTTCAGCCTCGCCGTGGTCGACAAGCTCAGCCCCGGCGAGCTCAGCGGCGGCGAGGTCGTCGCAGGCACCGGCACCATCGACTCCGACGGGGTCGTCGGCCCGATCGGCGGCATCACCCACAAGCTCGTCGGGGCCGCGGAGGACGGCGCCACGGTGTTCCTCGTGCCCGCCGACAACTGCGCCGAGGCACAGAGCGACGCCCCCGACGGGATGCGGCTGGTCAAGGTCGAGACCCTCGAGGGCGCGATCGACGCGCTCGGCTCCCTCGCCGCCGGCGGCGACGCGCCCACCTGCGGCTAGGCCGTCGTGCGGGACCGGTCCTAGTCGTCGCCCGGTTCGAGGGTCGCGTACAGGGCGGACACCACGTTCGGCGCGAGGTTGTCGTAGGTGCGCAGCTCGATCCCGGCGAACGGGTCGTCCTCGTCGGTGGGCCTCAGCTGCAGCAGGGACAGCGACGGGCCGTCGCGCAGGACCGCCGCGATCAGGCGGGCATCGCGCCGCTCCGGGTGCCCGTGCGCCGCGGCCCGGGCGGCCTCGTCGGCGGCGTGCGGATCGGCGAGCAGCGGCACCAGCGCGTCGTCGAGATCCGACTCCGCGCTCGGGGGCAGCACCACGATCTCCTGCACCAGGGCGCAGCCGGCGACGGAATCGGGCCAGCTGGTGGTGGCGAGGAACTCGTCGAGGGCGGGGCTGCCGCCTTCGACGTCGTCGGGGAAGGCCTCCTGCTCCACCGGGGTGTACTCGTGGCCCTCGTCGAGCTGGTCGAGCAGGGTGGGTTCCGACGCCGCCAGCAGGGCCGTGGGCACCAGCGCGAACATCGTCGGCGGCTGTCCCCAGCCACCGGCGTCGACGAAGTCGACGATCTCACCGACGCACCGGCGCAGGGCGTCTTCGGACGGGACGGGATGACTGTCGCTCACGGACATATCCTTGCATCGTCGCCGGGTCTCGTCGCCGCGCGGCGTGGTGGTCGCCTCATTCCGTAGAGTGGGGCGAAACGGTCACCGCGAGTGCCGTGGGTGACAGTCGGGGTGAACAGCTGCGGCGCGTTCGCGTCGCCGGAGAATTGGGAGTGTGGCACGTGGGCATGAGGCCCCCCACCGGAGTACCTTCGCTGTCGAAACGCAGCAAGATCCTGCTGAGCCTGGCCGTGGTGGCCGCGGTGCTGCTGCTGGTCGGTCCCCGACTGGTGGACGCCTACACCAACTGGCTGTGGTTCGGTGAGGTCGACTTCCGTGACGTGTACCTGAAGGTGCTGTTGACCCGGATCGTCCTGTTCCTCCTCGTGAGCCTGTTCGTGGGCGGTGTGGTGTGGCTGGCGCTGCTGCTGGCGTACCGATCGCGGCCGGTGTTCGTGCCCGCATCCGGGCCCAACGACCCCATCTCGCGGTATCGCACCACGGTGATGACCCGGCTGCGCACGTTCGGCCTCGGCATTCCGATCGTGCTCGGCCTGCTGTCGGGCCTGATCGCGCAGGCGAGCTGGGTGACCGTGCAGATGTTCTTCAACGGCGGCTCGTTCGGCACCACGGACCCCCAGTTCGGGCTGGACGTCGGGTTCTACGCCTTCGACCTGCCGTTCTACCGCTTCCTGCTGAACTGGATGTTCGTGGCGGTCATCCTGGCGCTCTTCGCCAGCCTGGTCACCCACTACATCTTCGGCGGCATCCGGCTCGCCGGCCGCGGCGGCAGCCTCACCCGCGCCGCCCGCATCCAGCTGGCCGTGCTGGCCGGGATCTTCGTTGCGCTCAAGGCGATCGCGTACTGGCTCGACCGGTACGCACTGCTGTGGAGCGGGCGCAAGGAGCCCACCTTCACGGGCGCGGGCTTCACCGACATCAATGCCGTGCTGCCCGCGAAGCTGATCCTGATGGCGATCGCGGTCATCTGCGCGGTGGCGTTCTTCGCGGCCATCGTGCTGCGCGACCTGCGCATCCCGGCGATGGCGACGGCCCTGCTCGTGCTCTCGTCGATCCTCGTCGGGGCCGTGTGGCCGCTGGTGGTCGAGCAGTTCTCCGTCCGGCCGAACGCCGCCGTCAAGGAGTCCGAGTACATCGAGCGCAACATCGCGGCGACGCGTGAGGCCTACGGCATCACGGACGAGATCGTGGAGTACCGGGATTACCCCGGCGTGGGCACCACGTCACCGCGCAACGTGCCGGCGGACGTGACCACCATCGCCAACACCCGCCTGCTCGATCCCAACGTGCTGCCGCGCACCTTCACCCAGCAGCAGCAGCTGAAGAACTTCTACGGGTTCCCGCCGTCGCTGGACATCGACCGGTACGAGATCGACGGGGAGCGCGAGGACTACATCGTCGCCGCCCGCGAGCTGTCGCCGTCGAGCCTGACGGGCAACCAGACCGACTGGATCAACAAGCACACGGTGTACACCCACGGCAACGGCCTGGTCGCGGCTCCCGCCAACCGGGTGAACGCGGCCGCCAGCGAGTCCGCGGAAGAGGCCGCGAACAGCAACAGTGGCTACCCGGTGTACATGGTCAGCGACATCGCATCGCTCGAGTCGGGCAACCAGGTGATTCCGGTCGAGCAGCCGCGGATCTACTTCGGTGAGGTCATCGCGCAGGAGGAGCCCGACTACGCGATCGTCGGTGCCGCCGAGGGGGAGGCCCCGCGGGAGTACGACACCGACACCGCGCAGTACACCTACACCGGCTCGGGTGGCGTCTCGATCGGCAACTGGTTCAACCGGCTCGCGTTCGCGTCCAAGTACGCCGAACGCAACATCCTGTTCTCGAGCGCCATCGGCAGCGAGTCGAAGCTGCTGTTCAACCGCGACCCGCGGGACCGGGTGACGAAGGTCGCGCCGTGGCTCACCGCCGACGGCGACGCCTATCCCGCCGCGGTCGACGGGCGCATCGTGTGGATCGTCGACGCCTACACCACGCTCGACAACTACCCGTACGCGCAGCGCAGTTCCCTCGAAGGGCTCGTCGAGGACAGCGTCGACCAGAACACCGGCCGGCTGCTGCCCCGCAAGGAGGTCTCCTACATCCGGAACTCGGTGAAGGCGACGGTCGACGCGTACGACGGCACCGTGACCCTCTACCAGGTCGACGACCAGGACCCGGTCCTGAAGGCGTGGATGGGTGTCTTCCCCGATGCGGTGACCCCGCAGGATCAGATCTCCGACGAGCTCCGCTCGCACTTCCGGTACCCGGAGGACCTGTTCAAGGTGCAGCGCGAGATGCTCGCGAAGTATCACGTGGACGACCCGCGCGAGTTCTTCACCAACAACGCGTTCTGGTCGGTGCCGAGCGATCCGACGGTGGACACGACCGCGAACCAGCCGCCGTACTACGTGCTGATCGGTGACGAGGAGACGGCCCGCCCGTCGTTCCGGCTCACCTCGGCGATGGTGGGCTTCAACCGGCAGTTCCTGTCCGCGTACATCTCGGTGGACTCGGACCCGGACAACTACGGCAGGTTCACGATCCTGCGGCTGCCGACCGACACCCAGACGTTCGGTCCCGAACAGACGCAGAACGCGATGATCTCCGACACGCGCGTCGCGTCGGAGCGGACCCTGCTCGAGAGATCCAACCGGATCCAGTACGGCAACCTGCTGACGTTGCCCATCGCCCAGGGCGGGATCCTCTACGTCCAGCCGATGTACACGGAACGCAGTTCGGCGACGGGGAGCACGTCGACGTTCCCGCAGCTGTCCCGGGTGATCGTCAGCTATCGCGAGCCCGGCCCTGCCGGCGGCGTGCGCATCGGCTACGCCCCCACCCTCGCCGCGGCGCTGGACCAGGTCTTCGGGGCCGGTGTCGGCAGTGCGGCCACCGCGCCGGGTGGCGAGTCGGCGCCCACCGCGCCGGTCGAGGGGACGGAGCAGGACGGTCAGGCAGCGGCTCCGGCGCCCGCTCCGGCGCCGAACCCCGCTCCCGCCCCGGCTCCCGCGGACCGGGCGGCCGCGGTCGCCGAACTCGACGCGGCGCTGGCCGAGCTCAGTGCGGCCCAGAGCACGGGCGACTTCGCCGCCTACGGCCGGGCGCTGCAACGGGTGCAGGCGGCCGTGGACGCGTACCAGTCCACCGGCGGCTGATCCCTTCCGCGACGAACGGGGCCCCGCGCACGAGGTGCGCGGGGCCCCGTCGGTTCGAGGACGACTCGGCGTCCGGCCGGGGCAGCCGCTCTCGCACTGCAGGTGGGCCGCCTCGCCACGCGATTGTTATTCCACCGTTATGTGAGCGGGGTCGTCGCGCGAGTGTGTCCCAGGACACAGGATGACGGGCGAAAACGGCCTTCGCCCAGGCGATTTGCATTCCGTTCATCGGGCCGTGTAACTTCGTTCTTGCAACGCGGGGTGGAGCAGCTCGGTAGCTCGCTGGGCTCATAACCCAGAGGTCGCAGGTTCAAATCCTGTCCCCGCTACCAAGTGGAAGGGCCCGGCACCGGATCATCCGGTGCCGGGCCCTTCCCATGTGCTCAGGGCTTCATGTCGACGAGCACGCGTCGCAGCAGCTTTCCCGTCGCATTGCGCGGCAGCTCGTCGAGGAAGACGACGTCGCGCGGGACCTTGTAGCGGGCCAGGTTCGCCTTGACGTACTCCTTGATCTCCTCGGCGTCGCGCTCGGAGCCCTCCGCCGGCACCACGAAGGCGCGCAACCGGTGACCGAAGTCCGGATCCTCCACGCCGACCACCGCGGCGTCGAACACGTCGTCCCGCTCGACGAGGAGGTTCTCCACCTCGAGCGGGTACACGTTCTCGCCGCCGGAGACGATCATGTCGTCGTCTCGGCCGTCGACGAACAGCAGCCCGTCCTCGTCGAAGTGCCCCACGTCGCCGGTCGAGAGCAGACCGTTGATGCGCTCCTTGTCCCGGCCGTCGGTGTAGCCGTCGAAGCTCAGACCGCTCGCGACGAAGATCCGGCCCACCTCGCCGGGCGTCGTGATCCGGTTGCCGGCCTCGTCGTACAGTTCGACCCGGCACGTCACCGGCGGCCGTCCGGCCGTGCCCGGCGCCCGGCGGATGTCCTCGGGAGTAGCGACCGTGGCCACCGCGCATTCGGTGGAGCCGTACAGGTTGTGCAGCACGTCGCCGAAGTATTCACGGGTACGCCGGCACACGTCCGGCGACAGCGCGGACCCGGCGGAGAAGATGATCTGCAGGCTCGACGTGTCGTACCGCCCGATCGTCTCGCCGCCGAGGTCCAGGATCCGCTGCAGCATGGTCGGCACGACGACCAGCACGTTGGCCCGGTGCCGCTCGATCAGGCGAACCGTCTCGAGCGGGTCGAACCGTCGCTCCATCACCACCGTCTGCCCCAACGCCAGGGCGAGCCCGAACTGCGAGATTCCGGTCCCGTGGAACGCCGGCGCCGCCATCAGCATCGTCTGTCCCGGCCGCAGCGGTACCCGGTCCAGGAACTGCGCCGAGGCGAGCGGCGACGTGCGCTCGCGCGGGGCGCCCTTGGGTGTGCCGGTGGTGCCGCTGGTGAGCAGAACGAAACCGCCCAGCGTGCTCGGCGGCGGAACGGCGGACCCATCGAACTGCGCGAGCACGGACTCGATGCCCGGTGGGCCCGGCTCGTCGCCCTCGGGCCACGAGCTGTAGGTCCGTACCTCCGGCGGCAGGGCGGCCGCCACCGCCGCGAACTCGGCGTCGTAGACGAAGGTGCCCACACCTTCGCGCGCGGCGACGTCCGCGAGCTGCCGCGGAGCGAACCCGGTGTTCATCATGACCAGCTTCGCGCCGAGCTTGGCGGCGGCGAGCATGGTGAGAACGAGTCCGCGATGGTTGCGGGCCATCAGGCCCATCACGTCCCCCGCCGCGACGCCGTCGGCCTGCAGCGCCCGCACGAGCGCGTTCGACTGCGCCTCGAGTTCCTGGTAGCTCAGCCGGCCGCGCTCGTCGACGAGGGCGACGGCGTCGAAGCCACGCGCGGCGTGGGCGTGCACCGGTCCGGCGAACGGACCGTAGCGGCTCACCGCGACGAGGGTGCCGATCCCGTGGTCCACCCGGGGGAAGTGCAGCAGCCCGGAGCGGGCGAGCACCCGTACGGCGCCGAGCGTGTCGGTCACCCCCCCGGCGGCACCGGTGATCCTGTCGATGATGTCCTGCCCGGGCATGCTGTCCCCTTCGAGCTCGTGCCGGATTCGCGTCACCGCAACCCTAGTGGTGACGCGCCTCACAGTCATGGACATTCGTCCGAATTGCCGGCGGGCACCCGGACGGGAGGCGATTCCGGCCCGCGCGGCGGTGACGGCAGGATCCGTTCGTGATCCGATCCCTCGCCTCCGGGGCGTTCGAGTGACCGAGGAACGGTGGCGCCGCCTGTCCGAATGGCCGATGGCCACCGCGGCGGGGATGTTCCTGGCCGCGTACGCATGGCTGGTGCTCGCCCAGCCGGGGGACGGCACGGCGCGGGTGGGCGAGGCGGTGATGGTGCTCACCTGGGTGTCACCACGGTCGGCTACGGCGATTTCGCCCCCGTCACGGCCACCGGCCGGCTGATCGCGGCCGCCCTGATGATCGCGGGCATCGCCCTGCTCGGTGTCGTGACGGCCACGTCGGCGTCCTGGCCGGTCGAGCGTGTGGGCGAGCAGGACGAGGCGAGCCAGGCGGCGACACGGGCGCAGGTGGCCGCGCTGACGGCCGAGGTGGTCGCCCTCCGCGAGGATCTCCGCCGCGCACGTGAGGACGATTCCGCCGGCTCTCGCGTGTAGCGGACCGCCCCCGGAGCGCCAGAGGGCCCCCACCGTCGGTGCGTACGGCGGGGGCCCGACCCCTCGGAGAAGTGGTCTGTGACCTGCTACTTCAGCTCGGCGCTCGACAGGCCCAGCAGCCGTCGCGCGATGATGAGCTGCTGGATCTGCTGGGTGCCCTCGAAGATGTCGAGGATCTTCGAGTCGCGCGCCCACTTCTCGAGCAGCGGACGCTCGGAGTAGCCGTAGGTGCCGGCCAGTTCGACGGCCTTGAGGGTGACCGCGGTGCCGGTGCGGCCGGCCTTGGCCTTGGAGATCGAGGCCTCGAGCGAGTTGGGATGCTTGTTGTCGGCCATCCACGCGGCCCGCAGCGCCTGCAGGTAGGCCGCCTCCCAGTCGGCCTCGAGCGCGAGGAACTCGGCGGCCGCGGCGTGCTGGTTGCAGGCCGGGATGTCGTAGGACACCTCGACGCCGGCCTCGGCGAGGATGCCGCGCAGTTCCTCGAGCGCCGCGCGGGCGACGCCGACGGCCATGCCGGCGACGATCGGGCGGGTGTTGTCGAAGGTCTGCATGACCCCCGCGAACCCCTTCTCGACGTTCACCTCGGGGCTGCCGAGCAGATTGTCCTTCGGGATCCGGCAGTTGTCGAGCACCAGGACGGCGGTGTCGGAGGCCTTGATGCCGAGCTTGTGCTCGAGGCGCGCCACGCTCAGGCCGGGGGCGTCCCGCGGGACGACGAACGACTTGATCGCCGCGCGCCCCTTCGACCTGTCGACGCTCGCCCACACCACCACGTGGGTCGAGCGCTCGCCGGCGGTGACGAAGATCTTCTCGCCGTTGAGGACCCACTCGTCGCCGTCGAGGACGGCGGTGGTGGTCACGGCGGCGGAATCGGAGCCGAAGCTCGGCTCGGTGATCGCCATCGACGCCCACACCTTGCCGAAGCGTTCGAGCTGCTCGTCGGTGGCGACGGCGGCGATCGCCGAGTTGCCGAGCCCCTGGTAGGGGATCGACAGGGTGAGCCCCACGTCGCCCCAGCAGGTTTCGATCACATTGAGCAGCGACGCCATGTTGCCGCCGTTGACGTTGCCGGCCTGCTTCTTCGGCTCGTCGCCGCGGCCGAGCGCCGCGCCCGAGGCGCCCTGGCCGGAGTCGTTCAACCCCTCGACCATCGCGGCCATCGTGTCGAGCTCGACCGGGTACACGTGCTCGGCGAGGTCGTACTTGCGCGAGACGGGACGGAAGATCTGCGCGGCGACCTGGTGCGCCTGGTTCGCCGACGCCTTGAGCCTCTTGGGAAGTTCGAGATTGATCATCACAGATTCCTAGGTGTGAGGTGACGCTGCCGGATCGGGCGGCTCAGACGAGGACGACGCCCTCGGCGACGCCCACGGCGCGCAGGTCGCGGTACCAGCGTTCGACGGGGTGTTCCTTGGTGAAGCCGTGGCCACCGAGCAGTTGGACGCCGTCGAGGCCGATCCGCATGCCCTTGTCGGTGGCGAGCTTGCGGGCCAGCGCCGCCTCCCGGGCGAAGGACAGGCCCTGCTCGGCGCGGGCCGCGCCGCGCAGCGTGACCAGCCGGATGCCGTCGAGCTCGATCTTCATGTCGGCGACCATGAAGGCGACGGCCTGCCGGTGGCTGATCGGTTCGCCGAACGCCTCCCGTTCGTTGACGTAGGGGACGACGTAGTCGAGCACGGCCTGCCCGGTACCCATGGCGAGGGAGGCCCAGCCCAGGCGGGCGAGGCGGACCGCGTCCGCGTACTGCTCGGCGCGTGCGTCGGCGTCCGCGTCGCCGAGCAGGGCGGCCTGCGGGACGGCGACGTCGGTCAGATGCAGCCGGCCGAGCCCGGCGGCACGCAGGCCCATCGACGGGTCGGCCTCGATCGCGACGCCCTTGCTGTCGGACTCGACCAGGAACAGCGACGGCTTGCCGTCGAGCTCGGCGGCGACGACGAACAGTTCGGCGCTGCCGGCGGCCGGCACGAGGGACTTGACGCCGTTGAGCCGGTAACCGCTGGGGGAGCGCACCGCCTTGGTCTGCAGCGCGAACGGGTCGAACAGGGCGCGCGGCTCGGTGATCACGACGCAGGCCTGCGGGACGTCGTCCCCGGCGAACGCCGGCAGGTAGGTCCGCTGCTGCTCCTCGGTGCCCCACTGGGTGAGGGCGACCGCGACGCCGCTCGGCGCGAGGATCGGCAGGGCCAGCCCCATGTCGCCGTGGGCGAGCGCCTCGGCGACGAGCGCGTTGGTGACCGCGCCCCGCTCGGTGGCGGCTCCTTCGAACGCCTCGGGCACATTGACGAGGGTGATGCCGAGTTCGGCGGCCCGGGCGAGGAGGTCGGTGGGGGCGGCGGCCGCCTCGTCGGCGTCGTGCGCGGCGGGCCGCAGGATCTCGGCGGCGAACTCGCGGACGGTCTCGGCGATCATCTGCTGATCGTCGGTGGGGGTCAGGTCGAACAGGTCGGTGCGGACGGCGGGGTCGAGGCGCTGAGGTGCGTTGCCGCCGGTGACCTTCTTGAAGGTGCGGGTGGCGGCGCCGAGCGTCTTGAAGCCGGTCTTGGTGGACTGGTAGGTCACCCGGTCGATGGCCTGCCGGAGGTTGTACCGGTCCGCGAGTTCCGAACCGGTGATCCGCGTGAGCACCCGCATCGCGGCGCCCATGGCGTCCCGTCGGAGGGGATTCAGGCCCACCGCGGACGTGTCGCGAGGGGTGTTCCGGGCCACACTCTCTTGCTTGCTCATGATCACCAGAAGTTTCTCGATGTGGGGACGGACACCACTACCTTACTCCGGAGTAAGGTAGGTGTCTACTATCGAGTAAGTTCGGGGTGGGCGGGAGCCGCGCGGATCACCGCAGGCGCGTGAGCACGCCCTCGTGCAGCGCCCCGTTGGTGGCTACCGCGCTGCCGCCGTGCGGGCCGGCCGCACCGTCCAGATTCGTGAACCGGCCTCCCGCCTCCCGGATCAGCACGTCGAGCGCGGCCAGGTCCCACAGGGACACCTCGGGCTCGAGGGCGATGTCGACCGCACCCTCCGCGAGCAGGCAGTACGAATAGAAGTCGCCGTAGGCCCGCACCCGCCACACCTCGTCGGTGAGCGCGACGAACTCGTCGCGCCGACCGCGATCGCGCCAGCCGGACAGGCTCGAGAAGCTCAGCGACGCCGCGGACAGGTCGGTGACCTGCGAGACGGCGATGCGGCGCGGCTCTGCGCCGTCGTGCGCCATCCACGCGCCCGCGCCCGCCGCGGCCCACCAGCGACGGTTCAGCGCCGGGGCGCTCACCACCCCCACCACGGGCACGCCGTCGTCGAGCAGGGCGATGAGGCTGGCCCACACCGGCACGCCGCGCACGAAGTTCTTCGTCCCGTCGATCGGATCGACCACCCACTGCCGGCCGGTGAACACCGCGTCGCCGCCGAACTCCTCGCCGAGGATCGCGTCGCCCGGGCGCTCGGCGCCGAGGGTGCCGCGCACGGCGCGTTCGACGCCGAGATCGGCATCCGACACCGGTGTCAGGTCCGGCTTGTCGGTGACGGTCAGGTCGAGGGCGCCGAACCGGGTGCGCGTGATGGCGTCCGCCTCGTCGGCGAGGCGCAGGGCGAGGTCCAGATCGGCCGAGAGGTCGGTGCTCATGCCTCAGACGCTAGCCGAGAGCCCACCGGGCCCCGAGCGGTGGCGAGGTACCGCCGCACACCCGGTAACCTTGGGAATCGTGCATCCCGATGTTTCCGCAGACCTGGCCGAACTGGCGACCACCCTCGAGACCGTCGAGGCGGTTCTCGACGTGGACGAGCTGCGTCGGCGTATCGACGAACTCGAGCACCAGGCCGCCGACCCGGAGCTGTGGAACGACCAGGAGCACGCGCAGCAGGTCACCAGCCAGCTCTCGCACGCCCAGGGCGAACTGCGCCGCGTCGAGGAGCTGCGCTCCCGCCTCGACGACCTACCGGTGCTCTACGAACTCGCCGAGGGCGAGGAGGGTGAGGACCGCGCCGCCGCCATGGCCGACGCCGACGCCGAGCGGGCCGGCCTGCGCACCGACATCGAGGCGATGGAGGTGCGCACGCTCCTGTCCGGCGAGTACGACCAGCGCGACGCGCTGGTCAACATCCGCGCCGGCGCCGGCGGCGTCGACGCCGCGGACTGGGCCGAGATGCTCATGCGCATGTACATCCGGTGGGCCGACAAGCACGGCTACCCGGTCGAGGTGTACGACACCTCGTACGCGGAGGAGGCCGGCATCAAGTCCGCGACCTTCGCGATCAAGGCGCCCTACACGTACGGCACCCTGTCGGTCGAGATGGGCACCCACCGGCTCGTGCGGATCAGCCCCTTCGACAACCAGGGCCGCCGCCAGACGTCGTTCGCCGAGGTCGAGGTGCTGCCGGTCGTCGAGACCACCGACCACATCGACGTCGACGAGAACGACATCCGCGTCGACGTGTACCGCTCGTCCGGCCCGGGCGGGCAGTCCGTCAACACCACCGACTCCGCGGTGCGCCTGACCCACATCCCCACGGGCATCGTCGTCACCTGCCAGAACGAGAAGTCGCAGTTGCAGAACAAGGTTTCGGCCATGCGCGTGCTGCAGGCCAAGCTGCTCGAACGCAAGCGGCAGGAGGAGCGCGCGGAGATGGACGCGCTCAAGGGCGACGGCGGCAGCTCGTGGGGCAACCAGATGCGCTCCTACGTCCTGCACCCGTACCAGATGGTCAAGGACCTGCGCACCGAGTACGAGGTGAACAACCCGGCCGCCGTCCTCGACGGCGACATCGACGGGTTCCTCGAAGAGGGCATCCGGTGGCGCATGCGCGAGAACCAGAAGCAGAATCAATAACACGGCTACGGAGGATCCACCCTGTTTCCCGGTACCAGGCTCCTCGACTGGCTGTCGACCAGCGGTCTGCAGATCGCGCTGACCGTGCTCGGCGCTGTCCTCGTCGCGCGGTTCGTCAGCTGGACCGGCGGCCGCATCACCCGCCGCATCGACGAGACGTATCAGCAGTCCGACGCGCTGGTGCGCTCGGAGGTGACGAAACACCGGCACTCGGTGGCGCAGGTGATCACCTGGGTGGTCATCACGTTCGTCTACATCGTCGCCACCCTGAAGGTGTTCGACTACCTCGCGCTGCCCATCGGCAGCCTGGTGGCCCCCGCGACCGTCCTCGGCGCGGCGCTCGGCTTCGGCGCCCAGCGCATCGTCCAGGACATTCTCGCCGGATTCTTCATCATCACCGAACGGCAGTACGGGTTCGGTGACACGGTCCAGATCTCGGTCACCGGGGCCTCCGCCGACGCCGTCGGCACGGTCGAGGACGTCACCCTGCGCGTCACCAAGCTGCGCAACGCCGCCGGCGAGGTCATCACCGTGCCCAACGGGCAGATCAACAAGGCCGTCAACCTCTCCAAGGACTGGGCCCGTGCGGTCGTCGACGTGCCGATCCCGGTCACGGCCGACATCGCGGAGGTCAACGACATCCTTCACGAGGTCGGCGTCAATGCCTTCGAGGACGAGAAGCTGAAGGAACTGCTGCTCGACGAGCCCACCGTGATGGGCGTCGAGAGCCTCGAGGTCGACCAGGTCAGCGTTCGCATGGTCGCGCGCACCCTGCCCGGCAAGCAGTTCCAGGTGGGACGGGAACTGCGCGTGCGGGTCGCGCTCGCGTTGCGCCGGCAGGGCCTCACCGTCCATCCACAGCTCGACACGTCCACCCCGATCCACGGGATCGAGGCGGTGCGGTGAGCGAGCCTCGCAGGTTCCACATCCCGGACCACGTCTTCGGCGGCCGGCTGCGTACCGCCACCCTGGCCCTGTGCCTGGTGTGGCTGGGGCTGTGGGTGCTCTACCTGTACCTCAACCCGGAGGAGGAACAGGGCACGGCGACGGCGCCGCCGGGCGCGGTGGTCGTCAGCGAGACGCCGTACGTGCCGTACGTGCCCGAGCCCACCACCGCCGAACCGAGCCCCACGCCGACCAGTACGGAGCCGACCCCGACGACGACCACGCCGGCGCCGACCGGGACCGGATCCACGCCCGGCGGAGCGGGTTCGCGCACCGTTCCCGAGGCCCCGGCCCCGACGACCACGACGACTCAGCCCGGCCTGCGGCTGCCCGAGATTCCGATTCCCGGCCTCGGCGATTCGTCCCCCGCCGAACCTACCGGCGAGTCGGTTCCTTAGGTCACCGTCCGATAACGGCTAGCATGGCGGCGTGATCCGCCTGGAGAATGTGTCCAAGTCGTACAAGACGTCGACCCGGCCCGCCCTCGACAAGGTGAGCGTCGAGATCGACAAGGGCGAGTTCGTCTTCCTCATCGGCCCGTCCGGTTCCGGGAAGTCGACCTTCCTGCGGCTGCTCCTGCGTGACGACACGCCCACCTCCGGTGACATCCACGTGGCGGACTTCCACGTCAACCGCCTGTCGGCGCGCCGGGTGCCCAGGTTGCGGCAGAACCTCGGCTGCGTATTCCAGGACTTCCGGCTGCTGCAGCGCAAGACGGTGGCCGAGAACGTCGCGTTCGCACTCGAGGTGATCGGCAAGCCCCGCTCGGTCGTCGCTCGCACCGTGCCCGAGGTGCTCGACCTCGTCGGCCTGTCCGGCAAGGCCGACCGCCTGCCCACCGAACTGTCCGGCGGCGAACAGCAGCGCGTCGCGATCGCCCGGGCCTTCGTGAACCGGCCCTTGGTGCTCATGGCCGACGAACCGACCGGCAATCTCGACCCGGACACCAGCCAGGACATCATGATGCTGCTCGAGCGCATCAACCGCACGGGCACCACCGTGCTCATGGCCACCCATGACCACCACATCGTCGACTCCATGCGGCGCCGCGTGGTCGAGCTCGATCTCGGTCGGGTCGTGCGCGACGAGGCGCGCGGCGTCTACGGCGTCGGTCGCTGACCGCGCTCTCCCGCTCCCATCGCTCTCGCCCCTCCGGCAACCGAAGGACTTCGACACTCCATGCGTGCCAGCTTCATCCTGAGCGAGGTCGTCACCGGCCTGCGCCGCAACCTGACCATGACCGTCGCGATGATCCTGACCACCGCGATCTCCCTCGGCCTGTTCGGCGCGGGTCTGCTCGTCGTGCAGATGGCCGACAAGACGCAGCAGATCTTCCTCGACCGGGTCGAGGTGCAGGTGTTCCTCACCGACGACATCTCGACCCTCGACCCCGACTGCGAACAGGACATCTGCCGCACCCTGCGCTCGGACCTCGAGAACACCCCGGCGGTGGTGTCGGTGCAGTACCTCAACCGCGAGGACGCCGTCGCCGACGCGACCGAGCGGGTCTTCAAGGACCAGCCGGAGCTCGCCGAGCTCGTCAGTGCCGAGAGCTTCCCGGCCTCGTTCAAGATCAAGCTCTCGGATCCCGACCGCTTCGGGGTGATCGAGGACCAGTTCGCCGTCCGTCCCGGCGTCGACAGCGTGCTCAATCAGAAGGACCTCGTCGAGCGGCTGTTCAGCGTGCTGGGCGGCGTCCGCAACGCCGCATTCGCGATCGCCACGGTCCAGGCGGTCGCTGCGATCCTGCTCATCGCGAACATGGTGCAGATCGCCGCGTTCACCCGCCGCACCGAGGTGGGCATCATGCGGCTGGTCGGCGCCACCCGCTGGTACACCCAGCTGCCGTTCCTGCTCGAGGCCGTCGTGGCGGCCGTGATCGGCGCGGCGCTGGCGATCGCGGGGTTGTTCGTCGCGAAGGGCGCCTTCGTCGACGAGGTGCTCTCGGAGGTCTACGAGGCCAACATCGTCGCCCGCATCTCCAACAGCGACGTGCTGCTGGTCTCGCCGATCCTGGTGCTGGTGGGCGTCGGCATGGCGGCCCTGACCGCCTACGTCACCCTGCGCCTGTACGTGCGTGAATAGCCGCGCGTCGGTGCGCGGGAATATCTCGTTGCGTCCGCTACCTATGCTGTACACAGATCTGTCGGACGCATCGAGGACCGGAGGGGCCCGAAAGTGAAGGAAAAGGGCCGCAAGGTCATCGCCACGAATCGCAAGGCACGGCACAACTACACCATTCTCGACACGTACGAGGCCGGAGTCGCGCTCCTGGGCACCGAGGTCAAGAGCCTGCGCGAGGGCAAGGCGTCGCTCGTCGACGCGTTCGCCACCGTCGACGACGGCGAGGTGTGGCTGCGCGGGCTGCACATCCCCGAGTACGGGCACGGCACGTGGACCAACCACGCGCCCCGGCGCACCCGCAAGTTGCTGCTGCACCGCCGGGAGATCGACAACCTCGTCGGCAAGACCCGCGAGGGCAACCAGACCCTGGTCCCGCTGTCGATGTACTTCTCCGACGGCAAGGTGAAGGTCGAATTGGCGCTGGCCAAGGGCAAGCAGGACTACGACAAGCGGCAGGACCTGGCCCGTCGCACCGCCGAGCGCGAGGTGACCCGCGAGCTCGGCCGGCGGGTGAAGGGCATGCGCTGACGGCGATCGTGCTCGCCCTGGTGGCCGCGGTCGGCTACGGGGTGAGCGACTTCCTCGGCGGGGTCGCGTCCCGCCGGGTGGCGGCGCTGCGGTTCGTGATCGTCTCGTACCCGCTGTCGCTGCTGCTGGTGCTCGCCGCCGCGCCGCTCGTGGGCGGCGACCTCACCCCCGAGTCCCTCGGCTGGGGTGCGGCGGCCGGTGTCGCCGGCGGGCTCGCGATCTGGTGGTTCTATCTCGCGCTCGCCGCGGGCCCGATGTCGGTGGTGTCCCCGCTCACCGCCGTGCTCGTGGCCGGTATCCCGGTGCTCGTCGGGATCGCGACGGGGGAGCGGCCCGGACCGGTCGCCTACGCCGGCATCGCGATCGCCCTCGTCGCCGTCGTGCTGGTCAGTCGCGAATCGAAGGAAGGCGTCGCCGGGGACGAGCAACCCCGATTCACCGCGAACGTGGCGTGGCTGACCGTCGGCTCCGGAGTCGCGTTCGCGCTGATGTTCGTCGCGCTGCACCGCGTCCCCGCGGGCACCGGCCTGTGGCCCCTCGGCATGTCCCGGCTCACGGCGACACTCGTCGTGTGGGCGGTGGCCCTGGGCGTGCGGCAGATGATCCGGCCGCCGAGCCGGGTCTATCCGCACATCATCGCGGTCGCGGTGCTGGACGTGATCGCCAACGGTGCGCTGATGTTCGCCTTCCAGGGCGGCATGCTGTCGCTGGTGAGCGTCATCGGCGCGCTGTACCCGGCGGCGACCGTGCTGCTGGCGATGGTCGTGCTGGGCGAGCACATCGGGCGGGGCCAGATGACCGGAATGGTGCTCGCCCTCACCGCCGTCGGCATGATCACCGCGGCCGCCTGAGGGCTGTGAGCCACGTCATTCGCATCACGGTGGAAATGGGAATGACGGAGGGGGGTCCGCGCGTTAAAGTGGGTAGTCCTGCGAAGGCCGCAGGTACGTACGGGGCTGAACGGTTTCGACTGCGTACGTTGAGCTAGGGGAAGCGTGTCGGTGCAGGCAAGAGACCACCGTAAGCGTCGCTGCAAACCAATAAGCGCCGAGTCTACTCAGCGCGAGTACGCCCTCGCTGCCTAAGCGAGTGCGTCTCTGTCAGACCGGGTGTGCTCCCGCCCCGGATCCTGGCATCGACTAGGGAGCTCCACCGTACGGCTCGGTCGCGGAGCCGGACGGGACAACAAACAGCGACTGGGATCGTCATCTCGGCTTGTTCGCGGGACCGGGAGATCCAAGTAGAGACATAGCGAACTGCACACGGAGAAGCCCTGGCGAGGCGGCGGAGGACCCGGGTTCGATTCCCGGCAGCTCCACCGGAAACGCGAAGGACCCCGGCCACCCGGCCGGGGTCCTTCGCATATGCCGGACCTCTACGGTTACCGGCATGGAGTACAAGCCGACGGCCGTCGTCGCCGCGGGCGGCGCGGTGGGCGCCGTCACCCGATACGCGCTGTCCGTGCAATTCCCTGGCATCTGGACGATCGCGGCGATCAACATCGCCGGTTCGCTGCTGCTCGGCGTCGTCGCAGCGATGCTCGGTCCCGACCGGCTGTGGCGCCTGTTCCTCGGCGTCGGTGTGCTCGGCGGGTTCACCACCTTCTCCACGTTCGCCGTCGACGCGGTCCGCCACCCCGCGACTGCCGTCGTCTATGTGGCCGTGACGCTCGTGGGGGCACTCGCGGCGGCGCGCGCCGGCATGGCGGCCGGCGAGGCGTGGCGGCACCGGACGGCCCGATGACCGTCCTGCTCGTCGCCCTGGGCGGCGGTGCCGGAGCGGTCCTGCGCTATCTCGCGGGCCGGCACGTCCGCTCCTACCGCAGCGTCCCGGTGGCGACCCTGACCGTCAACGTCCTCGGTTGCCTGCTGCTCGGTGTGCTGTCCGGGGCCGCGCTCGCGCCCTCGACGTTCGCGCTGCTCGGCACGGGGTTCTGCGGGGGCCTGACCACCTACTCGACATTCGCCGTCGAGACGGTCGGTCTCGTCCGGGTGCGCCGCCCGGTCACCGCGACGGTGTATGCGGCGGTGAGCGTGCTCGCCGGCACGGCCGCGGCCTGGGCCGGGTATGCCCTCACGTCCTGACCGACGGCGATCGGCGCGCGCCGGGCACGCCGGGCGGGCAAGATGAGCAGGGCAAGGTCGGGTGGACGAGGAGGTCACATGGCGCACGAACGAGCGGGACAACCGGCGGCGGCGGAGGATCTGGAGGACCTCGCGCACCTGGTCACCGCGTACTACACGGTGACGCCGGACCCGCAGGATCCGATGCAGCAGGTGGCCTTCGGCACCTCCGGTCACCGCGGTTCCAGCCTCGACGGCGCCTTCAACGAGCAGCACATCCTCGCCACCACCCAGGCGATCGTCGAGTACCGGGCGGCGCAGCAGATCACCGGTCCGCTGTTCCTCGGCCGCGATACCCACGCGTTGTCGGAGCCGGCGTGGACGAGCGCACTCGAGGTGCTCGCCGCCAACGGCGTCGACGTGGTGATCGACGCTCGCGACCGCTACACGCCGACCCCGGCCGTGAGCCACGCGATCCTGCGGCACAACGCCGGCGCTGGATCCGGTGCCCGCGCCGACGGCATCGTCGTCACCCCGTCGCACAATCCACCCCGCGACGGCGGCTTCAAGTACAACCCGCCGCACGGCGGGCCCGCCGACACCGATGCGACGTCGGCGATCGCGGCGCGCGCCAACGAACTGCTCGCCGCGGGGCTGAACGGGGTGCGCCGGGTGCCCGCCGTCCGGGCGCTCGCCGACGCCGGCCGGCACGATTTCCTCGCCGCCTACATCGACGACCTGCCGAACGTCGTGGATCTCGACGCCGTCCGCGACGCCGGGTTGCGCGTCGGCGCCGATCCGCTCGGCGGCGCCAGCGTCGACTACTGGGGCGAGATCGCCGAGCGGCACCGGCTGGACCTGACCGTCGTCAACCCGCTCGTCGACGCCACCTGGCGGTTCATGACCCTCGACACCGACGGCAGGATCCGGATGGACTGCTCGTCGCCCAACGCGATGGCGTCGCTGATCGGCGCCCGCGACCGCTACGACCTGGCGACCGGCAACGACGCCGACGCCGACCGGCACGGCATCGTCACCCCCGACGGGGGGCTGATGAACCCGAACCACTACCTCGCGGTCGCCATCGACTACCTGTACCGGCACCGGTCCGGATGGTCGGCCGAGGCGAAGGTCGGCAAGACCCTCGTGAGCTCGTCGATGATCGACCGCGTGGCCGCGGGCCTGGGCCGGGGTCTGCTCGAGGTGCCGGTGGGCTTCAAGTGGTTCGTTCCCGGCCTGCTCGACGGCAGCCTCGGCTTCGGTGGAGAGGAGAGCGCCGGCGCCTCCTTCCTGCGGCGCGACGGCTCGGTGTGGACCACCGACAAGGACGGCATCCTGCTGGCCCTGCTCGCGTCCGAGATCACCGCCGTGACCGGCACGACCCCCTCCCGGCGCTACGCCGAGCTCGCCGAGCGCTACGGCGACCCGTCGTACGCCCGGGTCGACGCGCCCGCGACGCGCGAGCAGAAGGCCGTCCTGGCGAAGCTCTCGCCCGACCAGGTCGACGCCACCGAACTCGCCGGCGAGCCGATCACCGCGACCCTCACCGCCGCGCCGGGCAACGGTGCCGCGCTCGGGGGCCTGAAGGTCACGACGGAGAACGCGTGGTTCGCGGCCCGGCCCTCCGGCACCGAGGACGTGTACAAGATCTACGCCGAATCGTTCCTCGGCCCGGAGCATCTCGCCCGCGTCCAGGACGCGGCGCGGGACCTGGTGTCCCACGTCCTCGGCTGAGCCCGCACCGGCGGGACGCGCCCGCCCTCCCGGTCGTGCGCGTCGCTAACATCAGGCCATCATGCGAACACGCGACGCCGCCCTGCCGCGGGAGATCTGGGTCCTGGTCAGCGCGGCCTTCGTCATCGCCCTCGGTTTCGGTCTCGTCGCACCCGCGCTGCCGCAGTTCGCGCGCAGCTTCGGGGTGGGGGTCACCGCGGCGTCCGTCGTCATCTCGGCCTTCGCGGCGATGCGCCTGCTGTTCGCCCCCGCGAGCGGAAACCTCGTGCAGCGGCTGGGGGAGCGGCCGGTGTACACCGCCGGTGTGCTCATCGTGGCGCTGTCCACCGGCGCCTGCGCCTTCGCGACGGACTACTGGCAGCTGCTGCTGTTCCGGGCGCTCGGCGGCATCGGCTCCACCATGTTCACCGTCTCGGCGCTCGGGTTGCTGATTCGCATCTCGCCGCCGAACGCGCGCGGCCGGGTGTCGGGGCTCTACGCGACGAGCTTCCTGCTCGGCAACATCGGTGGCCCCCTCGCCGGGGGCGCCCTGGTCGGGCTGGGCCTGCGGGCACCGTTCCTCATCTATGCGGTGGCGCTGCTCGTCGCGGCGGCGGTCGTGTTCGTGAGCCTGCGCCACTCCGCGCTTGCCGTGCCGGACTCCGGCGGCGCCATGCCGGTGATGCGGCTGCGGGAGGCTCTGCGGTCGCCGGTGTACCGGGCCGCGCTCGGGTCGAACTTCGCCAACGGCTGGGTCGTCTTCGGCGTGCGGGTGGCGATGGTGCCGCTGTTCGTCGTGGAGGTCCTCGGGCGCGACGCCGGCCTCGCCGGGGTGGCACTGACGGTGTTCGCCGTGGGCAATGCCCTGGTCCTGATGGTCTCCGGGCGGTTGTCCGACCGGTTCGGCCGCCGCCCGTTCGTCCTGCTGGGGCTGGTGGTGTGCGGGACCAGCACGATCGCGATGGGCCTCACCACGAACCTCGCGCTGTTCTTCGCGACGTCGCTGCTGGCCGGCGTCGGGTCCGGCCTGATGAACCCGGCCCAGCAGGCGTCCGTCGCCGACGTGGTCGGCAGCAGGGCGCGCGGGGGCCCGGTGCTGGCGACGTTCCAGATGACCGCGGATGTGGGGGCAGTGATCGGACCGGTCGCCGCCGGAATTCTGGCGCAGCAGGTGTCGTACGGGGCCGCCTTCGCCGTGACCGGCGCCGTCATGCTGCTCGTCGCCGTGCCCTGGGCGCTGGCGCCGCGGCCCGCCCGGAAACCCACAGTGACCGAAGCCACGGAGATCTGACCCCAGTCGTCGGTACTGTCGAAGGGGTGTGGATTCCCCTGTTCAGCCTGATCGCCCGGCTCGGTCTCGCTGCCGTGTGGCTGATCTCCGGATGGATCAAGTTCGCCGATCCGTCACAGACCGTCGTGGCCGTCCGCGCATACCAGTTGTTGCCCGAGGCGCTCGTACGGCCCGTTGCGGCCGGTCTGCCGATCCTCGAACTCGTGCTCGGCCTGCTGCTGCTGATCGGACTCGCGGTGCGCGCCGCAGCGGTCGTGGGCGCGGCTGCGCTGCTGACCTTGATCGCGGTGATTGCCTCGGTCTGGGCCCGCGGCCTGTCCATCGACTGCGGATGCTTCGGCGGCGGTGGAGCGGCGGACGTGAACGGCTGGGACTACGCCGGGGAGATCGCACGAGACCTCGGCTTCCTCGCCCTGGCCGGGTGGTTGACGGTGTTCCCGCGCAGTCCGTTCGCGCTCGGTCTCGGCTCACGGGCGAGGCTCTCAGCACGCACTCAGCCCGCGATGGCAGAGTGATCCCGCATCGATCCCCGAGCAGCGAAGGGCAGATTCCGTGAGCGCGAAGAAGGTCAAACCGGTCAAGTACACGCCGGAGCCGACGTCGAGCAAGTCCACCTTCATCCTCGGCGGCATCGCGGTCCTGGTCATCGCGGTGCTGGTCATCGGGGGGGTGTTGTGGCAGTCGAACCGGGGCAAGGCGCGCAACGAGGGCTACGGGACGGTGCAGAACACCGCGGTGCAGGTGGAGCTGCAGGACGACGGTGTCATCGTGCTCGGTCTTCCCGACGCCGCGACCACGATCGACCTGTTCGAGGATCCGCTGTGTCCGTACTGCGCCGAGCTCGAGCACAAGCACGGCCAGGAACTCGCGCAGGCGGTCGACGCCGGCGACGTCGCCGTGCGGTACCACATGCTCGCGTTCCTCGATCAGCTCTCCGCGAGCGGCGACTACTCGACCCGCGCGGTCGCGGCCGGCCAGTGTGTCGCCCAGACCGGTGATGCGACGGCGTTCTCCGCGTTCCACGCCGCGTTGCTCTCGCCGGAGAACCAGCCCGCCGAGCGGAGCGACAGCGACCTCACCAACGCCGAGCTGGCACAGATGGCGCGGGACGCCGGGGCGTCCGACGAGGCGGCGCAGTGCGTCGCCGACGGCGCGCGCGTCGAGCAGGCCGCCGTCGACGCGGAGGCGGGACGGCAGGCGCTCGCGGCGGCGGGCGCGTCCGGCACCCCCGCGGTGGTGCACAACGGCACGGTGATCGACGCCCTCGGCAACGACAACTGGGTGGCCGAACTCGGCTGAGGCGGCGGCGACGGTGGTCGGCCGTCCGACCACCGTCGCCCGCACTGTCGCCGCTGACCAGGCGATTTGTTGTCGTCGACGGCGATGGTGTAATTTTCTTCTCGCACCGGGGAGTGAATCCCGGGTGACGATCCAAGTACGGGGCTATGGCGCAGCTGGTAGCGCACCACACTGGCAGTGTGGGGGTCAGGGGTTCGAGTCCCCTTAGCTCCACCATCACCGCGAGAGGCGAGAGTGAATGCTCTCGCCTCTCGTCGTGAGAGGCCACCGCGGGTGGCCCGATTGTTCTGCACGGGGCTATGGCGCAGCTGGTAGCGCACCACACTGGCAGTGTGGGGGTCAGGGGTTCGAGTCCCCTTAGCTCCACTCCCTCCGGCTCTCTCCGGATTCTTCTCCCACCGCGGCGGCCCCCTTCTCCGGGCAATGCCGACATTTTTCACCCTCGGAACCTGCTCCACGCTCTCGTCCGGCGGCGCACACTGTGAAGGATCGCTTCGAAAACGGGAGAGGTGAGCTGTCGTGTCCGAAGGTTCGAGCGTTACCCCGGGTTCTCCAACCGGTGCGGGTGCCACGGCCGGTGCAGGTTCGACGGCCGGCACAGGTTCGACGGCTGGTGCAGGTGCCACCGCCGGTGCAGGTTCCACGGCAGCGGCGGGTGCGTCCGCGCGCCACGGTGGTGGTGCCCACGAGGCCGGCGGCCCCGCCGCGGTCCGCCACGACAGTGGACCTGCAACGGGGTCCGGCCTGAAGCAGGGCTTCGCCGCGGGCACGTCGATCGCGGCCGGCATCCTGCTCGCGACGGTCGGCGTCCTGCAGGTTCTGCAGGGCATCGCCGCGATCGCCAAGGACGACATCATCGTGGTCGGCCAGGAGTACACCTTCTCCTGGAGCGTCTCGGCGTGGGGCTGGGTGCATCTGATCCTGGGCATCCTCGTGGCCGTGATCGGTCTCGCTCTCGTCACGGGAGCCACGTGGGCGCGCGTCGCCGCGATCGTCATCGCGGCGCTGTCGATCATCGCGAACTTCCTGTGGTTGCCCTACTACCCGGGATGGTCGCTCGCGATCATCGCGATCGACGTGGTGGTGATCTGGGCGGTGTCCACCTGGGACGCCGATCGCACCTGGGACGCCGGTCGCACCGAGCCGGGCTACCGCCCCTGATCAACCCTCGTACAGCCGGCGCACCACCTCGGCGCAGCGCGCGAGCACCCGCTCCCGCAGCGGGCGTCCGTGCGCGTCGACCTCCGTGGGCGGCAGCGGTGCGGGCAGCACGGTGAACCGGCGGATGCGTTCCCAGCGGCCGAGCTCCGCATTGAGCCGGGCGACGGCGGCCGCGGCCTCGGCCGGGGGGATCGCCCGGCCCGAGGTGGGGACCACCAGTCCTACGCAGTAGGGGCGGTGCTCGCCCACCACGACGAGGTCCGCGCCGGGCAACAGTGCCCGGAACCGGCGTGCGACGGCGACCGGCGCGACGTACTTGCCGGTGGAGGTCTTGAACACCTCCTTCTTGCGGGCGCGCAGGGTGACGAAACCGTCGTCGTCGACGACGGCGCGATCGCCGGTGTGGAACCACCCGTCGCGGTCGAGGACTGCGGCGGTGCGCTCGGCGTCGTCGTGGTATCCGGACATGACGGCGGGGCTGCGGACGAGCAGTTCCCCGTCGGCGGCGATGCGCACCTGCGTGCCGGGCAGCGGCCGGCCCATGGAACCGAGGCGCCGGCTGTCCGGGCGGTTGACGCAGCACGGACCCGCGGTCTCGGTGAGGCCGTATCCCTCGAGTGCCGGCACGCCGGCCCCTTCGAACCACTCGGCCAGCGGACGGTCGAGCCGCGCCGAGCCGGAGATCACGAACCGCAACCGGCCCAGATCCGCGGCACCGGACTCCACGCCGGCGCGGATCTTGCCCAGCACGTGGGGAACGGACCCGAGGAATGTCGGCCGGACCTCGCCGAGGCGCTGCACGACCCGATCGGCACGGCCGTCGACGATCGTCGGCACGCCCAGGTGCACGCCCACGAACAGCAGCGCACGTCCGAAGACGTGGGAGAGCGGCAGCCACAGCAGTTGCAGGTCCGAGGGCGTGAGCATGCCCAGGCGGGCCATGGCCCGGGCCTCGTAGGTGACGGCGGCGTGCGGCAGGCACGCGCCCTTGGCGGTGCCGTCGGAGGCGGAGGTGTAGATCAGGGTGGCCAGGTGGTCGGGCGTCACGCCCGCGATGCGGGCCGCGACCGCTCCGGGATCGGCGGCCAGGAGCCGCCGGCCCTCGGCCTCGAGTTCGCCGAGCCGGTCCAGGTGCAGCACCGGCGCGGTGGGCAGCGGCCGGTCGGTGAAGGTCAGCACGCTGCCCGAGTGCCGGAGCAGTGCCACCACCTCCGTCGGCGGGGTGGCGGGATAGACCGGCACGGTGACCGCCCCGGCGCACACGATCGCGAGGTCGGCGAGGATCCACTCGTAGCTGGTGGCGGCGCAGACGGCCACGTGCGCGCCCGGGCGAATTCCACGGCCGATCAACCCGGCGGCGAGGGCGGTGACCCGGCCGGCCACCTCGGTCCACGACACGCTCGTCCAGTCGTCGCCGCTGGGGTGCCGGAATGCCTCCGCGTGGGGCGTGCGGGCCACCCGGTCGAGCAGCAGCCGCGGCACGGTGCGGGCCGGTTCACCCATCGCTGCTCGTCAATCCGCCGGGCCGCAGGGAGCGGCCGATCGCGCGGGCCGCGGCGCGGACCAGTTGGGACAGTGCGGTGACCTGCGCGGTGTCCGCGGCGGCGACGATCGACAGCGCCGCGATGGCGACGCCGGGCCGCTCGAAGATGGGTGCGGCCACGGAGACCGCCTCCATCGTCACCTGCCGGTCGCTCACCGCGATCTCGGAGCGGCGTACCTCGGCCAGGACCCGGCGCAGCTCGGCGGGGGAGGTGAGGGTGCGTTCGGTGAAGCGCTCCAGCGGCCGGGCCAGCACCTCCTCCTGAACGGAGCGCGGTGCGAACGCGAGCAGCACGAGTCCCAGGCCGGACGCGTGGATGGGAAAGGGGCTGCCGACCCGGGTGAGGGTCTTCACCGCCCGCTGACCGCGCAGGCGTTCGACGAACACCACCTCGGTTCCCTCGCGCACACCGAGCTGCACGTTCTCCTGGGTGATCTGCGACAGGTCCTCCATCACGGGCAGCGCCAGTTCACGCAGCAGCGTGCCGCGCGGCGCGAGCGCCGCGACCTGCCACAGCCGGAGGCCGATGCTGAATCGGCCGGACGAGTCGCGTTCCAGCGCGCCCCACTCGGTGAGATCCCCGGCGAGCCGGTGCACCGTGGTGAGCGGCAGGCCGGTGCGCCGGGAAATCTCGCTCAGGGTCAGGTTGGGTTGCTCGCGCGTGAACGCCTCCAGGAGGGTGAGCGCGCGTACCGTGACGGAACCGGTGGCCGGGCGGGCGGCGCCGGTGGGGGTCACGGTGTGCTCACCCCTTCCTCGGGAACTGCTCCGGTCAGGCCGGTTCGACTCTGAGCGGAATGCTAGCCCAGCCCTTGAGCGTGTTGTTCGGTTGCGGCACCGGATCCCCGGCCGGTTCGATCCGCCGGATCCGCTGTGCCAGCGCGGTGAGCAGCACCTCGGCCTCGAGCCGCGCGATCGGCTGACCGACGCACTGGTGGATGCCCATGCCGAACGCGACGTGTCCGCCGGCGGAGCGGTGGATGTCGACGACGTGCGCATCGGGTCCCCATCGCCGTTCGTCGCGGTTGGCGGCGCCGAGGAACAGCAGGACCTTGCGGCCCTCGCCGATGGGGACGCCGGCCACCTCGGTGTCGGTGGAGGTGGTGCGGAAGAAGGTCTGCACGGGCGATTCCCAGCGCAGCGCCTCGTCGAACGCGAACTTCGCGAGCGCCGGCCGGGCGTGCAGCGCCTGCCACTGCCCGGGGAACCGCGTCATGGCGTAGACGGTGTTGGCGATGCCGTGAACGGTGGTGTCCACGCCGGCGGTGAGCAGGGATCGAACGAGCATAGGCGCCTGTTCGGCGGTGATGTCACCACGGTCGGCGGCCGCCCAGATCTGCGCGCCGAACCCGCCCGGCGCGAGATTCTCCCGCCGGCACGACTCCGCGACCCACTCCTGCGTCGGCCCGGACGCGGCGAGTGCCTTCTCCACGCGGTCGTTGCGGGGCCCGAAGGCGTTGAACGCCATGGCGCCGTACGGCAACAGATGCTCGCGGCCGTCCTCCCGGATCCCCACCGCGTCCGGGAACACCCGCAGGGGGAACACCTCGGCGAGATCGGTGACGGCGTCGAACTCACCGCGGGCCACGAGCGCGTCGGCCAGGGCGTCGGCCTCGGCCTCGAACCCGGCGCGTAGCGCGCGCACGGTGCGCGGCGAGACGACGGCCCCCATGGCCGCCCGCACCACCGTGTGGTCCGGCGGGTCGGCCTCGAGCAGCAGGCTCGGGGTACGCCACGGCGTCTCGTGGGCGAAGTCGGCGAGGCCGACCCCTCGTCCGGAGACGAAGGTGCGCCAGTCGGTGAGGCAGGCGTGGACCTCCTCGAACCTGCCCGTCGCGTACACGTCGTATCGGGGCAGGTACACCACCGGTCCGGCGGCGCGCAGCCGGGCGTGGAACTCGTACGGGTCGGCGAGGACGGCGTCGTCGAACGGGTCGTCGTCGAGGGTGGGCGGGTGCATTGCGACGGTCACGGCGGTCACCTCGGGATTCGGGCAGTCAGAGTTCGAGAACCAGGCGGGGGCAGGCGGCGCGGGACACGCAGATCAGCATGGTGTCGTGCGCGGCCTGTTCTTCGGGGGTCAGCAGGGAGTCGCGGTGGTCCACCGTGCCGGCGAGCACGGTGGTCTCGCAGGTGCCGCAGGTACCTTCGCGGCAGGACGAGAGCACCTGCACACCCGCGGCGGCGACGGCGTCCAGGACGCTCTCGTCGGGCGCGACGGTGACGGTGGTACCGCTCAGGGCCAGCTCCACCTCGAAGCCGTCCGAGCGCACCGGAGCGGACTGTTCCTTCGCGGCGAACCGTTCGATCCGCAGCGACCCGGCGGGCCGGTCGGCGCAGGCGGTGGTGACGGCGTCGAGCAGCCCGGCGGGGCCGCAGCAGTAGACGAGGGTGCCGGGACGCGGGTCCCCGAGCAGCGACGGCAGATCGAGCGGGCCCCGTTCGTCCTGCGGCACGAGGGTGACCCGGCCCGGGTAGCGGGTGACGAGGTCGTCGGCGAACGCCATCGAGGCGCGGCGGCGGCCTCCGTAGACGAGGGACCAGTCGGCGCCGGCCGCCTCGGCCGCGGCGATCATCGGCACTATCGGGGTGATCCCGATCCCGCCGGCGAGGAAGAGGTAGCGCGGCGCCGGGGCGAGGTCGAAGTTGTTGCGGGGTCCGTGAACGCGGACGCGGTCACCGACGGCGAGTTTGTCGTGCACGTACTGCGAGCCGCCGCGGCCGTCGGCCTCGCGCAGGACGGCGATGCGCCACGTCCCGGTGTCGGCCGGGTCGCCGCACAGCGAGTACTGACGGACGAGGTCCTCGTCGAGCACGAGATCGATGTGCGCGCCGGGACTCCACGGCGGCAGGGGCCCGCCGTCCGGGTGCCGCAGGCGCAACGCGACGACGCCGTCCGCGGGTTCCGTCCGCTCGACGATTTCGAGGTCGGTGCCGAATTCGTTTGCCGGGGAGTTGTTTTCCGGAAATGTCATGGTCGGGTCCTTACGCGTGAGCGACTTCGCGGGTCGGTTCGGGCGGCCGGGGGAGGGCGTCGGCGTGGCCGACGGGATGAGCGAGCAGCCAGTCCCACAGCGTGACGGGATCCTCGGCGACGTGCCGGGCACCGCAATGGCACGTTCCCTCGAGGCGGTCGGAGCCGGGCAGCCACACGACGCGCATCACGTTGGGCCCGCGCAGCATCCGGTTCGGTTGCGAGGACATCGGTTACCTCGTCTCGGCGAGGGTGCCGCCCGCCGTCATCGCCTGCAGGATCCGCCGCGCGGCCAGAGCGCCGGCGTCGATGTTGATGCTCAGTTCCTGGTACCCCTCTGGTTCGGTGGCGAGCACCTGTTCGAGCCGGTCGAGCGCGACGACGTCCTGCAGCACGACGGTGCGGTTGTTCTCGCGCAGGAACTCGGTGACCTTCTCGTCCTCGAGCGCAAAATCCCTTGCCACCGACCAGAAATCGTGAGTGGAGTGTTCGGTCTCCGGGGTGATCGCGTAGACCACCTCGACGTGGAACGCGTCGCTGTCGGGTCCGGTCTCGGGCGGCAGCACGCCGACGGGCGCGATCCGGCTGTGCAGCAGGTACAGGCACGGCGGGTGGTACTCGATGTCCTGCCACCGGGTGATGCGGCCCTCGAGGCCGGTCGATTCGGCGTAGAAGGGCGGGCATTCCGCGTCGGCGATGTGCCGGGAGACGTAGACGATCCCGGCCTCGTCGTCGACCTCGGTGGTGATGGGGGTCTCGGCCACCTCGGGGGTGCCGATGTAGCCGCCGTGCAGGTACGTCTCGTGGGAGAGGTCCATCAGGTTGTCGACGAGCAGGCTGTAGCGCGCCCGCAGCGGCTCCATGCCCGAGGCCACGGCGTAGCCGGGCGCGTCGAGCCACGGCGCCCGGGGGATGCGGGTCGGATCGGGCTCGGCCGGACGGTCCGGGTCGGCGATCCAGATCCACACGAACGAGTCCTGCTCGACCACCGGGTACGACTTCAGTCGCGCGGTGCGGGGCACCCGCTTCTGGCCCGGCACGGCCACGCAGCCGCCGTCGGACCCGTAGGTGAAGCCGTGGTAGCCGCATACGACCGTGTCGCCCGCGAGGCGGCTCGGCGCCTGCGAGAGCGGGAAGCGGCGGTGCACGCACCGGTCCGACATTGCGGTGACCTCACCGGATTCGGTGCGCCAGAACAGGATCGGCTCGTCGCAGATGGTCCGGGCGAACAGTTCCCGGTCGATCTCGCGGCCGTAGGCGGCCACATACCACTGGTTCCGGGCGATCTTCGTCATGGTTGTCTCGTCTCCACGGGGATGGTTCCGGTCCGAGCGACCGGCGGATGCCTCCACCGTGACGGGCGGCACGTGACGGGCGCCACCCGACTTCCGGATGGCGGAAAGTCGGGCGGTGCCCTTCCGGTATCCGGAAGGAGGGTGGATTCGTTGTGATCCGATCCATCACGCTCCTCGCAGGTGACTCGCCTCACATCCTTCGAACAGGGGCCCGATACATGGCAATCGATCTACGTGAACGCATCGACACCAGCCCGATGACGCGCTTCCAATGGGGCGCGGTGGCGATCTGCGTGCTGCTCAACGTCCTCGACGGCTTCGACGTGCTCGTCATGGCCTTCACCGCCCAGTCGGTGTCCCAGGAGTGGGGCCTGTCCGGTTCGGCGCTCGGCCTGCTCAGCGCAGGCCTGTTCGGCATGGCCGCGGGCTCGCTGTTCCTCGCGCCGTGGGCCGACACGATCGGCCGCCGCGGCATGATCCTGCTCTGCCTGGGGATCGCGTCGATCGGCATGCTTGCCTCCGCGGTCAGCCAGAGCGCCCTGCAGCTGGGGCTGCTGCGCGCCCTCACCGGCGTCGGCATCGGGGGAATCCTCGCCAGCAGCAACGTCATCGCCAGCGAGTACGCCTCCAACCGGTGGCGCGCGCTGGCGGTGAGCCTGAACTCCACCGGCTACGCCGTCGGCGCCACCGTCGGCGGCATCATCGCCGTCGTGCTGCAGAACTCCTACGGATGGCGATCCGTCTTCCTGTTCGGCGGCGTCTGCACCGCGGTGATCATCCCGGTCGTGTACCTCCGCCTGCCCGAATCCCTCGACTTCCTGCTCGCCCGGCGGCCCGCCCACGCCCTCGCCCGCATCAACGCGTTCGCGGTCCGCGCCGGGCACCAGCCGCTCGCCGCGCTGCCCGCGCCGCGACAGGCCGACGATTCCGGGCCGCGGTCCGGCGTCAGGGTCGGCAGCCTCCTCGCACCGCGGCAGCGTCGCTCGACGCTGCTCGTCTGGGCCGCGTTCTTCCTGACCATGTTCGCCTTCTACTTCGTGACGAGCTGGACGCCGAAGCTGCTCGTCGAAGCGGGCCTGTCGGCCGACCAGGGCATCACCGGGGGCGTGCTGCTGAACCTCGGCGGCATCTTCGGCGCAACGCTGCTCGGCGCGCTGTCCGCGCGATTCGCGCTGAAGCGGGTCCTGGCGTCGTACATGGTGATCGCCGGCGCTCTGCTCGTGGTCTTCGTCCCCGCCACCGTCGCGGTGGTCGTCGCGTTCGCCCTCGGCGCCCTCATCGGCGTGTTCGTCAACGGGTGCATCGCGGGCCTGTACGCGATCACGCCCTCGGTGTATGCGCCGTCGGTGCGGGCGACCGGCGTCGGCTGGGGCATCGGCGTCGGCCGGCTCGGGGCCATCGCCTCGCCGATCGTCGCCGGTGCGCTGCTCGACCTGCACTGGTCGCCCACCCAGCTCTACCTGCTCGTCGCCGGCGCCCTCGTGCTCGCCGCCGTCGCCGTGGGACGGCTGCGGTTCGAGGCGCACACCGCCGACGCCCGGTCCGCCGACACACCCGCCTCGGTGGCCACACACTGATCGGCGGGGCCGGTCGCCGGGCCGCGCGCGCTATCGTGACCGGAGTGAACACCCCGATCCCGGCCCCCGACACGCTGATCACGAATCTGCGGGACGTACTGGTCGGGCCGCTCACCGAGATCGGCCAGCGCTTCTCGGCGCTGCTCACCGACCTGGTCCCGCACACCGCCCTGGTGATCTTCACGCGGGAATGCACCGGCCGGCCCCGCAAGGTGGCCGGCGACCCGGCGATCGTCGACCGCGTGACCATTGCCGAACTCGACCGCGTCCGAAGCGAACTCGCGACCGGGCAGATCCGTCGCGGCCCGGCCCGGATCGCGGGCCGGGACCGCGACGTGTGGGCGATCCTCGACGCCACCGACACGCTGCTCGTGCTCGTCCCGGGCGGTGCCCGCACCGGCTCGATTCCCCTCGAGCTGGTCCGGGCCCTGTTCGCCGTGGTGGCCACCGGCATCCAGCTGCAGGTCCGAAACGCCAGCCCGGCGTACCTCGCCGAATCCCGCGCCGCCTCCTCCGAACGCGCACGGACCGTTGCCGAGCTCACCGAGGCCCATGCGATGACGCTCGAGTCGATCCTCGCGACGCTGCGGTCGAGGGACCTCGACGACACCCGGGCCCGCATCACCGCACGCGAAACCGCCACCAATGCCCTCATCGGGCTGCGCTCGGCCGTCGACCGGCACCGCGAACTCGCCGAGGAGGCGGTGACCACCGCCTTCGCTAGGCTGCACGGTGAACTGCGCGGTCTGCTCCGGCACCGCGAGGTGGTCCTCGAGATGGTCGCCCCGCCGGTGGACGGGCGGGCGCTGCCGGGCGAGGTCGCGCATGCGGCCCGGGCCCTCGCCCGCGGCGCGGTCCTCGCGATGTCCGCGCAGGCGAACCTCGGCCGCGTCCGGGTCGCCTGGAACTGCGACGGAACCGACCTGCTGATCGACATCCGGGACGACGGTGACGGCGAGGCCGACGCCGCCGACCTCGCGCGGCAGCTACGGGACCGGGCCGAAACCCTCGGCGGCACCGTGGAGGCCGAGTCCACGCCCGGCTGGGGCTGCCGGGTCGCGGCCCGGCTACCGCTCGACATGCCCGCACCCGTGGCCGGCAGCCCCGCACTCGAGGCGCTGGCGGTCCTCGCGCCACGCGAGGTGGAGGTGCTCGAGCACCTTGTCGCGGGCCGGCGGAACCGGGTGATCGCCGAGCGGCTCGGTGTCAGCGAGTCGACGGTCAAGTTCCACGTGGCCTCGGTGCTCCGCAAGCTCGGGGTGAGCACCCGCGGCGAGGCGGCCGCGCTCGGCGCCGAGGCGGGGATCAAGGCCGCGGGCTGACGTCCGTCCCGCGCGTCCACTCGGCCGCCCGCGCCACGATCTCGGCGGCGACGTCGGCGGGCTCGGCGTCGATGCCGACGACGATCGCCGCCTCGTCGGGTTCGAGCGGCTCGAACGTGTCGAACTGCGAGTCCAGCAGGTCGGCCGGCATGTAGTGGCCGCGCCGCGTGCGGAGCCGTTCCCGGATCTGCTCGCGCGTGCCCGCCAGGTGCACGAAGACCACGTTCTCGCCGGCGAGGTCGTCCCGGTAGCGGCGGCGCAGCGCCGAGCACGTCACCACCCCCGGCCTGCCCCGGCCGGTGTGGTCCCGGATCCACGCGCCGACCGCCGCGAGCCACGGCGCCCGGTCCGCGTCGCTGAGCGGCCGGCCGGCGGCCATCTTCTCCACGTTGGCACGCGGATGCAGGTCGTCGCCCTCGAGCAGGTCCCATCCGGTGGCCTCGGCGACGAGTGCCGCGACGGTCGATTTGCCGGAGCCGGACACCCCCATGACGACGAGAATCGGCGGGCCGGGGTGGCCGGGTGAGTCCATTCGTGCCTCCCTGGTCGGCGCCTGCGCCTGCGCCGCGTCGCGGCGCAGGCGGGTCGCGTCAGCGCCCGAGCATGCCCCACCGGGCCGACCGATCCGCGGCGGCGCGACGCGAGCGGCGCTCGGACTCCGACATGCCACCCCAGATGCCGTACGGCTCACCGACTTCCAGTGCGTGGGTGCGGCAGCGCTCGAGAACCGGACACCGGGCGCAGACGAGCTTGGCGCGGTACTCGCGCAGTTCGCGTGCGCGGCCACGTTCCCCCTCGGGATGGAAGAAGGCCGACGACTCGTGGCCCCGGCACGCCGCGTGCAGCTGCCAGTCCCAGCTTTCGCTGCGGGGGTGGGGGAGGGTCACCGTGTTGGCGATCGACATTGCACTCCTCGGGCCTGCGAGGGGTCGCCTCGCCTGGACGCTGCGCCCTGTGAGGGCGGTCATACCGAAGCTTAGCCGGACTTCCGTACTCGATCAACGACACTTCGGCATTTCGGGGTCGAAAGTGGGGGACTGGTCTTTCGGTCAGGTCGATCCACTCCTTCGATCAGGTACCGGGGTGCCGCGCCGCCGATAGCGTGTGCGCATACCGCGATACGTCGCCGACGTCGCGCGAGCACCGCACGAGAAGAAGGAGACACCGTCATGCCACAGCAGGTCCGGGGCGTCGTCGCCCGCGCGAAGGGCGCTCCCGTCGAGGTCGTGCCGATCGTCATCCCCGACCCGGGGCCGGGGGAGGTCGTCGTCGCGATCGCCGCGTGCGGCGTGTGCCACACCGACCTGCACTACCGGGAGGGCGGCATCAACGACGAGTTCCCGTTCCTGCTCGGGCACGAGGCCGCCGGTGTCGTCGAGTCCGTCGGTGCGGGCGTCGACTCGGTCGCCGTCGGGGACTTCGTCGTCCTCAACTGGCGGGCCGTGTGCGGGCAGTGCCGCGCCTGCAAGCGCGGCCGCCCGCAGTACTGCTTCGACACCCACAACGCCACGCAGAAGATGACCCTCGAGGACGGCACCGAGCTGACCCCGGCCCTGGGCATCGGCGCGTTCGCCGACAAGACCCTCGTGCACGCAGGGCAGTGCACCAAGGTCGACCCCAGCGCCGACCCGGCCGTCGTCGGCCTGCTCGGCTGCGGGGTGATGGCCGGCCTCGGTGCCGCGGTGAACACCGGCGGGGTGACCCGCGGCGACTCCGTCGCGGTGATCGGCTGCGGCGGCGTGGGCGACGCCGCGATCATGGGCGCCCGCCTCGCCGGCGCCAACAAGATCATCGCGGTCGACCGGGACCCGAGGAAGCTCGAGTGGGCCACCGACCTCGGGGCTACCCACACCATCAACGGGGCCGAGGTCGACGCGGTCGAGGCGATCCAGGAGCTGACCGGCGGCTTCGGCGCCGACGTGGTCATCGACGCGGTCGGCCGCCCGGAGACGTGGAAGCAGGCGTTCTACGCCCGCGACCTGGCCGGCACCGTCGTCCTCGTCGGGGTGCCCACCCCGGAGATGACCCTCGAGATGCCGCTGATCGACTTCTTCTCCCGCGGCGGGTCCCTCAAGTCGTCCTGGTACGGCGACTGCCTGCCCGAGCGGGACTTCCCCATGCTCGTCGACCTCTACCAGCAGGGCCGGCTGCCGCTCGAGAAGTTCGTCACCGAGCGCATCGCCCTCGACCAGGTGGAGAAGGCGTTCGAGACCATGCACCGCGGCGAGGTGCTGCGCTCGGTGGTGGTCCTGTGACCGGGGCGAGCGGAGCGACGGGGGATAGGCACCGCCTGCGTATCGATCGGGTCGTCACCCACGGCACCTTCGCCCTCGACGGCGGCGAGTGGGAGGTCGACAACAACATCTGGCTCGTCGGCGACGACGACGAGGTGGTCGTGATCGATGCCGCGCACACCGCGCAGCCGATCATCGACGCCGTCGGCGGCCGGAAGGTGGTGGCGATCGTGTGCACGCACGGGCACAACGACCACGTCACCGTCGCCCCCGAGCTGGCCGACAAGCTCGACGCCCCGATCCTGCTCAACCCCGCCGACGACGTGCTGTGGGAGATGACCCACCCCGGTGTCGCGCACCGGCCGCTCGCGGACGGGGATCGGATCGCGGTGGCGGGCACCGACATCCAGGTCATCCACACCCCCGGGCACTCGCCCGGCTCGACGTGCCTGTACCTGCCGGAGGCGGGCGAGCTGTTCACCGGCGACACCCTGTTCTCCGGCGGTCCCGGTGCGACGGGACGCTCGTACTCGGACTTCCCGACCATCATCGGCTCGATCCGCGACAAGCTGTTCGCCCTGCCCGCCGAGACGAAGGTGCACACCGGTCACGGCGACGGCACGACGATCGGCACCGAGTCCCCGCATCTCGAGGAATGGATCCGCCGGGGCAACTGACGAGGCCCGTGGTGCGTCCCGTCCCGGACCGGCCGGCGGGACGCACCGCTAGGCTCGCCTCATGGCGAACAAGCGGATCCCCGTGGTGATCGTCGCAGGATTCCTGGGCTCCGGGAAGACGACCCTGCTCAATCACCTGCTGCGCAACAACCGCGGCGCGCGAATCGGCGTGATCGTCAACGACTTCGGCTCGGTCAACATCGACTCGATGATGGTCGCCGGGCAGGTCGACTCCATGGTCTCGCTGAGCAACGGCTGCCTGTGCTGCGCCGTCGACGTCGCCGACATGGACGCGATGCTCGACCGGCTCGCGCACCGTACCTCCGGCATCGACGTCATCGTCGTCGAAGCCAGCGGACTCGCCGAGCCGCGCAACATGATCCGGCTCGTCGTCGGCTCGGGCAACGAATACGTGGGTTACGGCGGTCTCGTCCTCGTCGTCGATGCCGCCGAGTTCGGCACCGTCCGGGACCGGCATCCCGAACTCGATCAGCACGTCGCGCTCGCGGACCTCGTGCTGCTCAACAAGACCGACCGCATCGACGGCGACGCCCACGACGAGTTGCTCGAACTGCTGTGCCGCCTCAACGACCGCGCCGCGATCGTGTCCACAGTGCACGGGCGCATCGACCCGGCGTTGCTGTTCGACATCCCCGAACGCCCCGAGCCGCAACCCGGCGAACAACTCAGCCTCGACCGGTTGCTCTACGAGGAACACGACGAGGACGGCGACCACACGCACCTGCACGACGGCTACGAAGCCGTCGACTTCGAGTCCCCCGTCCCGCTGCACCCGCGTGCCCTCGTCGACTTCCTCGAGGACCAGCCGGCCGGGGTGTTCCGCATCAAGGGGTACGTCCACGTCGTCGCCGGGGGACGCACGCGCACCTACCTGCTGCACACCGTCGGCGACCACATCCGCTTCGACCCCGTCCGGCGCACGGGCGACGTCCCTGCCACCACCCGGCTCGTCGTGATCGGCGCCGATCTAGACCCCGAGGCGGTACGCGCCCGGCTCGCCGAATGTGTCCCGACCGAACCGGTGCCGGCAGACGCGATGCTGGCCGTGCACCGGTTCACCCCGCGCTGAGCGCGGGTCCGGAAGCGGGGACCTACCTACCGTGCGGCGGTCGCCGACGTGTGATTCGGGCGACGCCGGCGCCCCCCGGCCTGGCCGGCGCGTTCCTGCCGGGCCGCCGGCTGCTCCTGCCGCGACGCGCCCTGCTGCCGGGCGGCCCCGCCGCCGTGCTGCCGGGCGGCCCCGCCGCCGTGCTGCCGGGCGCCGCGCTGAGCGGCCCCGCTGCCGCTGCGCCGGGCCGGCCGTCGCGATCCACCGCCGGACGGGGCCGGTGCGGCCTGCTTGACCGACGGGCTCACGTGCGGGGCGATCTCGCCGACCAGGTCCAGCACGTGCTCCGACTTCGCCGTCACCCGCACCGGAGTGACCTTGATCGCGGCCTTGCGCATGATGACGGCCAGATCCTTGCGCTGCTCGGGCAGCACCACGGTCACGACGTCGCCGGTGCTCCCGGCGCGAGCCGTACGGCCCGAACGGTGCAGGTACGCCTTGTGCTCGGCCGGCGGGTCGACGTGCACCACCAGTTCCACGTCGTCGACGTGGACGCCGCGGGCCGCGACGTCGGTGGCCACGAGCACACGCGCCTCACCGGAGGAGAACGCCGCGAGGTTGCGGTCGCGCGCGTTCTGCGACAGGTTGCCGTGCAGATCGACCGCCGGGATGCCGGACTCGGTGAGCTGACGGGCGAGCTTGCGGGCCTGATGCTTGGTGCGCATGAACAGGATTCGCCGGCCCGTACCGGACGCCAGGGTCCGCACGAGGTCCTTCTTCGTGTCGGCGTTGTCGACGTCGAACACGTGATGGGTCATCGCCGCTACCGGGGAGTGCGCCTCGTCGACCGAGTGCAGCACCTCGTTGCGCAGGAACCGCTTGACGAGCTTGTCGACGCCGTTGTCCAGCGTGGCCGAGAACAGCAGGCGCTGACCGTCCTTGGGGGTCGCGTTCATGATGCGCGTCACGCCGGGCAGGAAGCCGAGATCGGCCATGTGGTCCGCCTCGTCGAGCACGGTGATCTCCACCGCGTCGAGCGTGACGAACTTCTGCCGCATCAGGTCCTCGAGGCGGCCCGGGCAGGCGATCACGATGTCCACGCCGCGGCGCAGCGCGTCGACCTGCCGGTTCTGCGACACTCCGCCGAAGATGGTGGTCACCCGCAGCCCGGCGACCCGCGCGAGGGGCTCGACGACCGCGGCGATCTGCGTGGCCAGCTCGCGGGTGGGGGCCAGCACCAGCCCACGCGGGCGGCCGGCCTCGCGGGTGGCGCGGCCGGCCAGGCGCGCGGCGAGCGGAATGGAGAACGCCAGCGTCTTGCCACTGCCCGTGCGGCCCCGGCCGAGCACGTCACGGCCGGCCAGCGTGTCGGGCAGCGTGTCGACCTGGATCGGGAACGGGCTCGTGATGCCGCTGTCGCCCAGGGAGGCCACCAGGGTCCGGGGGACGCCGAGGTCGGAGAAGGAAACGGTCATAGGTACAGAACTGCCTTTCGATGCAGCGTGCACGCACCCCGAGACGATCTCGGAGGGCGCAGTGGATCGCCGCAAGGAAAGCCGATGCCGGTATTGCATGCGGAACCGGGCACGATCCCGGCCCGCCGGTATCCCACGACGGTGAGCATCGTCGTGATGCCCGAACTACCGCAGCCTACCCCACGCCGGGATGCTCGTCGGCGCACGCGTCGAGGCCGACCCACTCGGACAGACCGTCCGCGAATCGCTGCCGCTTCCAGATGGGGACCTCGCGTTTGATGCGTTCGACCAGTTCGGCGCACACAGCGAAGGCTTCGGCCCGGTGCGGTGCCGCCACCGCCGCCACCAGCGCGAGATCGCCGATGGTGAGATCGCCCACTCTGTGGACCGCGGCGACCGGCAGTCCCGACTCCGCCGCCACCTGTTCGCAACAGCGACGCAGGAATCGCTCCGCCTCGGGGTGCGCCCGGTACTCGAGCGCGCTCACCGCGCGCCCGCCGTCGTGGTTGCGCACCACCCCGCTGAACAGCACCACCGCCCCGTGCTGGGGGCCGGCGACCGCGGCGTCCACCGACGCCGGGTCGAGCGGCTCGGCCGAGATCCGTGCCAGCAGCTCATTCATGCGCGCCTCCTCCGGCGACCTGGGCCAGCAGGTGGCCGAGAATCGGCTCGAGCACCGCCAGCCCGTCCTTCACGCCACCCGGTGAGCCGGGCAGATTGACCACCACCGTGCGGCCCACCAGCCCGGCCACGCCGCGTGACAGCGAGGCGTGCGGGGTGGCCTGCAGGCCGCGCAGGCGGATGGCCTCGGCGACCCCCGGCAGCTCGCGGTCCAGCAGCGCCAGCGTCGCCTCCGGGGTCGCGTCCGTGGGGGAGGCGCCGGTCCCGCCGGTGGAGATCACCAGGGCCGGGTCGCCGGCGAGCGCGTCCTCGAGGCCCCACGCGATGTCCGCGTCGGCATACACCAGCGGACCCCGCACCGTGAAGCCGCGCGCCTCGAGAAAGTCCGCGATCAGCGGGCCCGTCCTGTCCTCCCGCGTACCGGCAGCCACACCCGTGGACGCGACGAGCACCGTCGCCGGCACGCCGGCCTGCTCCAGGATGTCGTCCTCGTCCGGCGTGACGGTCTCGTCCTCCGCCGGTGCGGCGGTCTCCGCCTCGTCGCGCTGCCAGTGCCCGCGCTTGCCGCCCTCCTTCGAGACCAACCGCACTCCGTTCAGCACCGCGGCGGGGTCGACGGCCTTGACCATGTCGTGCAACGTCAGCCCGGCCACCGCGACGGCGGTGAGGGCCTCCATCTCGACGCCTGTGGGGCCCTTCGTCTTTGCCGTCGCCTCGATCGTGATCGCGGTGTCGGTGAACCCGAAGGTGACCTTCACCGACGACAGCGCCAACTGGTGGCACAGCGGAATCAGCTCCCACGTGCGCTTGGCCGCCGCGATCCCGGCGATCCGCGCGGTGGCGAGCACGTCCGCCTTGGGCATGTCGTCGGCCCGCACCAGCGACACCACCTCCGCGGTGGTGACGAGTTCGCCGGCGGCGACCGCGACGCGGGCGGTGTCGGCCTTGCCGGACACGTCGACCATGCGGGCGCGGCCCCTGTCGTCGAGGTGACTCAGGGCCCCGCCGTCGGGCGGGGTGAGGTCGTGCGGTTCGGTCATAGCGGTAGTACCTTCACGAGTTCTCCGGGTTCGAGGTCCGAGGTGTCGGCGGGGATGTCGAGCAGTACGTCCGCGGTGGCCATCGCGGCGATCAGGTGGGACCCGGCGCCGGGGATCGCCACCACGGCGCCGCCGTCGCGGCGAGCGCGCAGGAACTGGCGCTTGCCCGGCACGGAGCTGAGACCTGTTGACAGAGGACGGGTCTCGGGCTCGACGGCGGGCAGCCCCGCGGCGGCCCGCAGTACCGGCCGGGCGAACACCTCGAACGAGACCAGCGCGCTGACCGGATTGCCGGGGAAGGTCAGCACCGGCACGGAATCCACCAGTGCCGTGCCCTGCGGACCGCCCGGCTGCATCGCCACCGACACGAATTCGGCCCCTCGCGGGCCGAGCACGTCCTTGACGACCTCGAAGTCGCCCTTCGACACCCCGCCCGAGGTGAACACCACCTCGGCGACGGAGGCGGCGCGAGCGAGTTTCGCCGCGAACACCTCCGCATCGTCGCCGCTGCGATCCACCGAGACCACCAGCGCCCCGTTGGCGGCCGCGCTGGCGGCCAGGGCCGGCCCGTTCGAGTCGTGGATCTTGCCCGGGGCGAGAACGCTTCCTCCGGGCACCAGTTCGCTGCCGGTCGAGATCACCGCCACGCGCGGCCGAGTCCGGACGGACACGTGGGTCAGGCCGACGGCGGCGAGCGCCGCGACGTGCCGGGCCGCGACGACAGTGCCCGCGGGCAGCAGCGTGCGACCGCGGTGGATGTCGCTGCCGCGCTCGCGCACGTATGCCCCCGGTTCGGGCAGCGTGCACACCGTGACCCGGAGTCCCCGCCCCTCGGCCGCGGTGTCCTCGGCCGGCACGGTGTCCTCGGCCGGCACGGTGTCCTCGACCGGCACGGTGTCCTCGACGGGAACGACGGCGTCGGCACCGGTGGGCAGTGGCGCGCCGGTCATGATCTTGGTGGCGGTCCCGGGCACGTGCGCGACGACCCCGTCGCCGGCCGCGAGGACGGCACGCACGGGCAGGGTCGCGGGCGCCGCGGTGAGCGAGGCCGTGTCGACCGCGTAGCCGTCCATCTGCGAATTGCGGAAGGTGGGGAGGTCGATCGGAGCGACGACGTCCTCGGCCAGCACCCGGCCGAGCGCTTCGAGCAGCGGCACCGGTTCGGTACCGCGGATCAGCAACGGGGAGAGCAACGTCGCCACGTGTCGCGCATGCTCCTCCACCGACCGCCTGCCGCCCGCCATGGGCCAATCCTAGGCACACCGCTCGCGGCGCCGTGCGTCCTCGTCCGGGTCGTGGTTTCTGCTCCTCCCGCACGACGGGGCCCGCGACGGCATACTGAGGGTCATGAGGACGGAGGCCCGATGACCGCGGTGCACGTGGGGATCCCGGCGGTGCGCCCTGCCGCGGCCGACGACGTCTCCGACCGGCCCGACACCCCCGAACTGCTGGACCGGTTCGGGCGTGTCGCGCGCGACCTGCGGGTGTCGATCACCGAGAAGTGCTCGCTGCGCTGCACGTACTGCATGCCCGAGGAGGGGCTGCCGGCGATCCCGCGCGAGCGGCTGCTCAGCGCCGACGAGATCGTGCGGCTCGTGGCCGTCGCGGTGCACCGGCTCGGGGTCCGGGAGGTGCGCTTCACCGGCGGGGAGCCGCTCATGCGGCGGGACCTCGAGCAGATCGTCGCCGGGTGTGCGCGCGCCGTCCCCGGCATCCCGCTGGCGGTGACGACCAACGCGGTGGGACTCGCCCATCGTGCCCGGGCGCTGGCGGAGGCGGGCCTGACCCGGGTCAACATCTCCCTGGACTCGGTCGACCGCGCGCGGTTCGCCCGGCTGACCCGGCGCGATCGGCTGGATTCGGTGCTCGACGGGATCCGCGCGGCCAAGGCGGCCGGGTTCGCGCCGGTGAAGGTCAACGCGGTGCTCATGCCGCAGACCCTCGACGGGGCCGCGGACCTGCTGGCCTGGTGCCTCGACGAGGGCGTGCAGCTGCGGTTCATCGAGCAGATGCCGCTCGACGCCGACCACGAGTGGGCCCGGGCGAACATGGTGCCCGCGCAGCGGCTGCTCGACGTGCTCTCCGCCCGCTTCGCCCTCACCGAGGTCGGCCGCGAGGACCCGTCGGCGCCGGCCGAACGCTGGGCGGTCGACGGCGGGCCCGCGACGGTCGGCATCATCGCGTCGGTGACCCGGTCGTTCTGCTCGGACTGCGACCGCACCCGCCTGACGTCGGAGGGCACCGTGCGCTCGTGCCTGTTCAGCGACCGGGAGACCGACCTGCGGGCGGCGCTGCGCGGCGGCGCGAACGACGACGAGCTCGCCGCGCTGTGGCGTGGTGCAATGTGGAACAAGTGGGCCGGACACGGCATCGACGCGGCGGACTTCACCCCGCCGCAGCGCAGCATGGGAGCTATCGGTGGGTGAGACCGTGACGGGCATCGAGGTGCGGTATTTCGCGGCGGCGGCGGACGCGGCCGGAGTGGAGAAGGAGACGGTGGCGCTGGCGCCGTCGGTGGATCTGGGTACCCTCAAGACCGCCCTGATCGACCGTCACGGCGCCGAGATGGCGCGGGTGTTGTCGGTGGCCGCGTTCCTCATCGACTCCGAACTCACCCGCGACCTCGGACGCGCCGCCGGACCTACGGTCGACGTCCTCCCGCCGTTCGCCGGCGGCTGACGGGATCAGGCCCGGCCGCCGGGCTGAGCGGATCAGGCCCGACCCGCCGGGCGGGGCGGATCGGCCCCGGCCGCCGGGCGGGGTGGCTGTCAGCGCCACCAGGTGTCGAACGGCGACACCGGCACCGTCCGCTTGTGCCGGGTGTTCAGGAACGTCCGCTCGAGCTTCTCGGCCAGCTCCGGGGTGACGTCCTTGCCCTCGAGGTAGTCGTCGATCTCCGCGTAGGTCATGCCCAGGGCCACCTCGTCCGGAAGGGCCGGCCGGTCCTCCTCGAGATCCGCGGTCGGCACCTTCTGCCAGGTGCTGTCGGGGGCCCCGAGTTCGCGCAGCAGCGCTGCGCCCTGCCGCTTCGTCAGGCCGGCGAGCGGGGTCAGGTCCACCCCGCCGTCGCCGTGCTTGGTGAAGAACCCGGTCACCGCCTCGGCGGCGTGGTCCGTCCCGACCACCAGGTAGCCGAGCTCGCCGGCGATCGCGTACTGCAGGATCATCCGCTCGCGGGCCTTGATGTTGCCCCGCACGAAGTCGCTCAGCTGCGATCCGTTGCCGTAGATCTCGTGCATGGCCTGCCCGACCTCGGCGGCCGAGGCGTCGGCACCGGGCTTGACGTTGATCCGCAACGAGCGGTCGGGACCGATGAACTCCAGCGCGACCTGCGCGTCGTGCTCGTCGGCCTGCTCGCCGTAGGGCAGCCGCACCGCGACGAACTCGGCCTCGCGGCCCTCGGCCCGCAGTTCCTCCGCCGCGAGCTGGGCGAGCCGGCCGGCGAGGGTGCTGTCCTGACCGCCGCTGATGCCGAGAACGAACCCCTTGGCGGGGGTCGACACGACGTAGTCCTTCAGGAACTGCACGCGGGACCGGACCTCCGCCCGGGGGTCGATCGTCGGCCGGACGCCGAGTTCCTCGATGATCTGCTCGCGAAGGTTCGCCATATTCCGAACCCTAGCGGGACGCCCGACGGTCTGCTCGGGTGACATGCGCGGCGCGCCGCGGGCACACTCGTGGCGATGAGCAGCGACGTCTTCCGCAAGCACCGGGCCGGGGCTCACCCCGACTTCTTCCGCGCCGAGGCCGCCGGGCTGGCCTGGCTCGCGGACGCCGGCATGCCCGTTGCCGGTGTCCGCGACGTCGGGGTGGACCACATCGACCTCGAGCGGTTGACCGAGGCGGCCCCCACCGCCGCGGCGGCTCGGGAGTTCGGCGCTCGCCTGGCGCGTATGCACGCCGCGGGCGCCGCCGGATTCGGTTGCGCACCGGACGGATTCGACGGCCAGCTGTTCATCGGCAAGCGGCCGATGAGTAGCACGGTCCACGCGAGCTGGGGCGAGTTCTACGTGGTGGAACGGGTCGAGCCGTTCCTGCGGATCGCGGTGGACGCCGGCAGCGTCACCGCCGCGCAGCTGCCCGACGTCGAGCGGGCCTGCGCGCGCGTCGCCGCCGGGGAGTTCGACGACGGTGCACCCCCCGCCCGCCTGCACGGCGACCTGTGGAACGGCAACGTGCTGTGGACCGCCGCGGGGGTGGTGCTGATCGACCCGGCGGCGCACGGCGGTCATCGCGAGACGGACCTGGCGATGCTGGCGCTGTTCGGCTGCCCCCGGCTCGACGAGATCGTCGCGGCCTACGACGCCACGTGCCCGCTGCGGGCCGGATGGCGCGAGCGCGTGCCGATGCACCAGCTGCATCCGCTGGCGGTGCACGCGGCGGGCTACGGTGCGGGGTACGGGCGGGCGCTGCACCGGGCGGCGCTCGCGACCCTCGCGCTGGGAGAGAAGAGTTGACCGAGATCCTCGTCGTCGCCGCCACGAAGTCCGAGGCAGCGCACGTGCCGGCGCACTACGAGACGGTGATCACCGGCATCGGCAAGGTGCACGCGGCCGTCGCGGTGACCGAGGCGCTGGCGCGGCACCGGCGCGGGACCCCGCCGGTGGTGGTCAACATCGGGACCGCCGGGGCGCTACACCTGCACCACGGCGGCCTCTACGTCCCCTCGGCGGTGATCAATCACGACATCAGCAGCGAGGTGCTGCGCAGCCTCGGCTACCCGGTCGAGGACGTGCTCGAACTCGACGACGGGGACGGGACGGTGCTCGCCACGGGCGATTCCTTCGTCTCGGACGCGCAGGTGCGTGACGCGCTCGCCGCCCGCGCCGACCTCGTCGACATGGAGGGCTTCGCGGTCGCGCTCGCCGCATCCCGCATGGGCGCGCAGTGCCGGCTCGTCAAGCACGTGAGCGACCACGCCGACGAGACCGCCCTGGACTGGCCGGCCAAGGTCGATGCCAGTGCCCGCGCACTCGCGCAGTGGCTGGTCGAGCGGTACTGAGCCGAAGCCGGCTCGTCAGCGGGCGGTGTATCCGAGACCGGTGACACCGTCGGCGGCGGTCAGCCGCATCGCCGCACCCTCGACCGTGTACCGCACCTCGCCGGACAGCACTCCCAGGACGGCCGACTCGATCCGCGCGAGCTCCGGGTCGGGGCACGCCGCGCGGGTGGTGGCCAGCGGCCCGAACGTGACCACGGTGTCTCCGACGGTGGCGGTACCGGTGAACCGGTTGCAGCCGGTGCTGCCCGAGACCGTGCCGTCGCCGGCGACGGTCAGGGTGGGCGCGGCGTCCTCGAGGGCGCGGGAGGTCGACACCGCGTCGGCCGTGACGAGTTCGGTGAGCACCCAGTGCGTGTCCACGACGGGACGGTCGGGGTCGGCGACCGTGCGGTCGAGCAGTGAGACGGACACTTCGCCGCCGTCGAGGGTGAGTACGTCGCCGTCGAGACGCCAGCGCGGTTCCGACGCCAGCAGATCGGACAGCCAGGTGTCGGCGCGGTCGAGCGGCGGCGGGCACGACATGAGAGTGCTGCCGAGCCGATCGGCGCGCAGCACGCCGTCGCCGAGTTCCACCGACCCGAACGAACGGTTGCAGCCGGCGGTGGCGGCGATCCGGCCCGCATCGGGGAACTCCACGACCAGTGGGCCGCCGCCGGGAATCTGCGGGCCCGACACGGCGGTGGAGACGAACGCCCGCCCCACGAGCACGGCCGGGTCCTGGGGCGGGGCGGCGGCGCCGTCGCCCGCGCAGGCGGCCGTCGTCGCGGCCAGCGCGAGGAGAATCGAGAGCCCGAGAGTCCGCCGCATGCCGGTCACGGTACCGCCCGCCCGGCGGCGGGCGGCGCCGTGACGACGCGGCGGGCCAGGTCCGCCCACCCGTCGGCGAGCCGGTCGAGCGAGAACCCCAGATCGCGCCACTGATGCAGGACCAGGGTGGCCTCGAGCGGGGCGAACAGGGCCTGGGCCAGCAGCGGGAGGTCGCCGTCGACACCCGCAGCGCGAAGCAGGACCTCGATGTGGGTCAGGCTGACGGCCCGTGCCGGGGCATTGAACCGGGCCTCGGCGGAACTCTCCGCGGCGCGGAGCACCTCGCCCTGCACCTCCACGAGACGGATGCGGGCACGACCGAACGCGACGAGCCGGTCGACGGGATCGGCGCCGGGTCCGAGCGGCGGGGGACCGGTGAGGAACTGCTGCTGCAGGGCCTGTTCGGAATGGTCGAGCAGGGCGCGCATGAGTCCCGCACGGGAGCCGAAGCGGCGGAAGACGGTGCCCTTGCCGACCCCGGCGCGCGCGGCGACGGCGTCCATCGTGACCGCGTCGACGCCGCGTTCGGCGACGAGGAGCGAGGCCGCCTCGAGGAGCCGGCGCCGGTTGCGGGCCGCGTCGCACCGTTCGACGCCCTCGTCCCCGACCAGCGGCAGCAGCGGAATGTTCACCACGTCACAGTACCGCCCGGGAATGGAAGTGGACCGCGGTCCGTTTAGAGTGGAGTCAGACCCGGACACCCGAACCGAAGGAAACACCCCCATGTCCCAGACCCGCGTTCTCGCTCTCGTCGGCAGCCTGCGCTCCGCCTCCGTCAACCGCCGCCTCGCCGAGACCGCGGCCGCCGTCGCGCCGCAGGGCGTCGAGGTCTCCGTGTACGAAGGCCTCGGCGAGGTGCCCTTCTACAACGAGGACCTCGACGGCGAGACCGGCGCGCCCGTCGCCGCCGGGGCGCTGCGCGTCGCGGCGAGCGAGGCCGACGCCCTCCTGCTCGTCACCCCCGAGTACAACGGCACCATCCCCGCCGTGCTCAAGAACGCCATCGACTGGCTCTCCCGCCCGTACGGCGCCGGCGCCCTGGCCGGCAAGCCCGTCGCCGTCATCAGCGCCTCGCCCAGCGGCAACGGCGCGAAGTGGGCGCTCGAGGAGACCGTCAAGGCGCTCGGCATCGCCGGCAGCCGGACGGGCCTGCAGCTGTCCATCGGCGGCACCATCGACAAGTTCGGCGACGCCCACCCCAAGGAGAACGCCGAGGTCGCCGAGCAGATCTCCGCGCTGCTCGCCCAGCTCGCCGACGCCCGCCGGGAACTCGTCGACGCCTGAGCCGGCCGCACACCGAACGGCCCCGGACCACGCCAGGTCCGGGGCCGTCACCGTCCGTACCCCATTCGCGCCCGCAGCCGTGATTGCCGGGGCATGCTGCGGGGAATACCTCGCCAGTCCCCACCGCGACGGAGGAGCCCATGGCGCACGAGAGCGACAGTCCCGGCGAACACGAGCACACGATCACCCTGCGCGTCGACGGCCGTGAGCGCCGCTGCACCGTCGACGTGCGCACCACGCTCCTCGATGCCCTGCGCGACCGGCTCGGGATCTACTCCCCGAAGAAGGGCTGCGACCACGGCCAGTGCGGCGCGTGCACGGTCCTGCTCGACTCCCGGCGCATCGTGAGTTGCCTGTCGCTCGCGGTCGCCCACGACGGCGCCGACGTCGTCACCGCCGCCGGCATCGCGGACGACGGTCCCTCGCACCTGCCCCAGGCGTTCGTCGAATGCGACGCCTTCCAGTGCGGCTACTGCACACCGGGCCAGATCTGCTCCGCCGTCGGGATGTTCGACGAGGCCGCCAAGGGTTCCCCGAGCCACGTCACCGCGGACCTCACACAGGACCCGGAACTGACCGACGACGAGATCCGCGAACGCATGAGCGGAAACCTGTGCCGCTGCGCGGCCTACCCCAACATCGTCGAAGCGCTCCGCCACGTCGCGCGCGGGGAGGGGCACTGCTCGTGAAGACGTTCCGCTACGAGACGCCTGCCGATCCCGCCGCCGCGGTCGCCGCGGTCGCCGGCCACCCGGGTGCCGCCTTCCTCGCCGGCGGCACGAACCTGGTGGACCACCTCAAGCTCGGCGTCACCGCGCCCGACGTCCTCGTCGACGTCTCCCGCCTGTCGCTCGACATCGTGGAGGAGACCGCCGAAGGCGGGCTGCGCGTCGGCGCCAACGTGCGCAACAGCGACCTGGCCGCCCACCCGATCGTCCGCCGCCGGTACCCGGTCCTGGCCCGGGCCCTGCTGGCCGGCGCCTCCCCGCAGCTGCGCAACATGGCCACCACCGCCGGCAATCTGCTCCAGCGGACCCGCTGCGTGTACTTCCGGGACCCGTCGATCCCGTGCAACAAGCGCACCCCGGGCAGCGGCTGCACCGCGATCGGTGGCTACACCCGCTACCACGCCATCCTCGGCGCCTCCGAACAGTGCGTCGCCACCCACCCGTCGGATATGGCGGTGGCGCTGCTCGCGCTCGACGCCCAGGTGACGGTGCTCGGATCGCAGGGGGAGCGGTGCATCCCCGTCGAGCAGCTCTACCGGCTTCCCGGCGAAAGCCCCGAGTACGACACGGTGCTCGAGCGCGACGAGCTGATCCTGGACGTCGAGATCCCGGCGCCCGAAGGCGCCGTCTCGACGTACCGCAAGGTGCGCGACCGGGCGTCGTACGCGTTCGCGCTCGTCTCGGTGGCGGCGGACCTGACGGTCGCCGACGGCGTCGTCACCGGATGCCGCATCGCCCTCGGCGGCGTCGCGCACCGGCCGTGGCGCGCCCATCGCGCCGAGCACGTCCTGCTGGGGAGCGCCCCCGGTGACGGCGTCTTCGCTGCGGCCGCCGACGCGGAACTCGCCGATGCCCGGCCCCTCGACGGCAACGAGTTCAAGGTGCCGCTGCTGCGCCGCACCCTCGTCTCGGTACTGCGTGAACTCACCTCGGAGGCAGTCGCATGACCCACTCGGCCCAGCGCCCGATCGGCACGTCGACGCCGCGGGTGGACGGCCCGCGGAAGGTGGCCGGAACCGCGCCCTACGCGTACGAGCATCCGGTCGACGACCCGGCCTACCTCGTCCCGGTCACGGCAACCGTGGCGCGGGGAACGGTGACCCGCATCGAGACCGCGGAGGCGGAGGCCCTGCCCGGCGTGCTCGCCGTTCTCACCCCGTGGAGTGCCCCCCGCCTGGCGGACACCTCGGAGGCCGAGTACGCGGTCCTGCAGAGCCCGGACGTCGCCTTCCGGGGGCAGATCGTCGCCGCCGTGGTCGCCGAGACGCCCGAGATCGCGCGACACGCAAGCGAACTGGTCCGGGTGGAGTACGAGTCCGCGCCGCACGACGTCGCGTTCCGGCACGACCACCCGCGCAGCTATGCCCCGGAACAGGCCAACGGCGGATATCCGACCGACACGGAACAGGGCGATGCCGCAGCGGCCGAGGCCGCGGAGCGCGACGGCGTCGTGGTCGACGGCTGGTATTCCACCCCGGAGGAGCACAACAACCCCCTCGAACCGCACACGGTCGTGGCCGAGTGGTCCGGCGAGTCGTTGACGTTGTACGACTCCACGCAGAGCGCCCACGGCGTGGTCTCCACGCTGGCTCCCGTGCTCGGTCTGCGCCCCCAGCAGATGCGGGTGATCAGTCCCTACGTCGGGGGTGGTTTCGGGTCCAAGGGGGCGCCGCACGCGCACGACGTCGTGGCGGCGATGGCGGCGCGCCTGCTGCCCGGTCGGGCGGTCAAGTTCGCCGTGTCCCGGCAGGACATGTTCGGGTACGTCGGCTACCGGCCGCCCACCGTCTCGCACGTCCGCCTCGTCGCGAGCCGGGAAGGGCGTCTCGAAGCCATGGTGCACGAGGCCTTCTCGCAGTCCTCGCACGTGCGCGAGTACGCGGAGCAGACGGCGGTGTCGTCGCGGGGGATGTACGCCTCGCCGTATCGGCGCACCTCGCACCGCATCGTCGCGCTCGACGTGCCCGCGCCCTACTGGATGCGTGCGCCGGGGGAGGCCCCCGGGATGTTCGCCGGCGAGGTCGCGATGGACGAGCTGGCGGTGGCGTGCGGCATGGACCCGATCGAACTGCGGGTCCGCAACGACCCGCCCGCCGATCCCGAGTCCGGCCGGCCCTGGTCCTCGCGCCGGCTGGTGGAGTGCCTGCGGGAGGGGAGTCGCAGTTTCGGCTGGGACGCCGCCGACCGCACGCCCGGCACCCGCCGCGACGGCCGGTGGCTCGTGGGGACCGGAGTGGCCGCGGCGAGCTACCCGCACCTGGTCAACCCCGGCACCGAGGTCGCGGTCCGGCACGACGGCGACGGGCGCTTCACCGTCCGCACCGGCGCCGCGGACATCGGGACCGGAGCATGGACCACGCTCACCCTCGTCGCGGCCGACGCGCTCGGCTGCCGGCCCGAGGACATCCATCTCGAGATCGGTGACTCGGCCCTGCCGAACGCCACCGTCGCCGGCGGATCCTCCGGTACCTCGTCGTGGGGCACGGCGATCGTCGCCGCGGCCCACGCGTTCCGCAAGCGGCACGGGGATCGGCCGGAGCCGGGTGCCGAGGCATCGGCGACGGCCGAGGAGAATCCCGCGCTCGAGCACTACCGCATCCAGTCGTTCGGCGCGCATTTCGCCGAGGTGCGGGTGGATGTCGACACGGGCGAGATCCGGGTGCCGAGGATGCTCGGCGTGTTCTCCGTGGGCCGGGTGGTCAACCCCCGCACCGCCCGTTCGCAGCTGATCGGCGGGATGTGCTTCGGCATCTCCATGGCCCTGCACGAGGAGAGCATCCGCGATCCCCGCACCGGCCACGTGGTCAACCACGACCTCGCGGAGTACCACATCCCCACCAATGCCGACGTCGGCGACGTGGACGCGAGCTGGCTCGACGAGGACGACCGGCACGCCACACCGATGGGGTCGCGCGGGGTCGGGGAGATCGGCATCGTCGGCAGCGCCGCGGCGGTCGTCAATGCCCTCCGGCACGCCACCGGGGCGCGGGTGCGCCGGCTTCCGGTGCACCTCGAGGACGTGCTCCCGTACCTGCCCGACAGCCCCGCGCGGTGAGTAACGACCTGGGAATATCACGGCTGTAACTCACAACATCTCGCGTTCTATGAATCTGTCGGCCACTAGGTGTAGTGTCTAGAGCGCTGGAAGGCTTGATCGTTTCCGGTCCCTCGGGGAAGCGGGATCGTGCTGGTACGACGGGCCTCGAGGCACTGCTGTGCAGTCAGTCGTCAGGTTGTCGAAAAGGGGAAACCATGAACATCACCGTCTACACCAAGCCTGCCTGCGTTCAGTGCAATGCCACCTACCGTGCCCTCGACAAGGCCGGTATCGAGTACGCCGTCGTCGACATCTCGGAGAACCCGGAAGCGCGGGACTTCGTGATGGCCCTCGGTTACCTGCAGGCCCCCGTGGTGGTCGCCGGTGACGAGCACTGGTCCGGCTTCCGCCCGGACCGGATCAAGGCCCTCGCCGTCGCCGCCTGACCCGTCGCGCGCCGACCCACCGCCCCTGCGGCCGGTCGCCGGACCCGAGCGAAGTGATGTGAGACATCCATGACCTCGTTGGTGTATTTCTCGAGCACATCGGAGAACACGCACCGATTCGTCCGGCGACTGGGGTTGCCGGCCACCCGGATTCCGCTGCACGACCGTGACGGCACCTTCGAGGTGCACGAGCCGTACGTGCTGATCCTGCCGACCTACGGCGGCGGCACCACCGCGACCGGCCGGGACACGAACTTCGTGCCCAAGCAGGTCATCCGGTTCCTCAACAATCCGCGCAACCGTGCGCTGATTCGCGGGGTCATCGCCGCCGGCAACACCAACTTCGGCGAATCCTATTGTTACGCCGGGGATGTGGTCTCCCAGAAGTGCAAGGTCCCGTACCTCTACCGGTTCGAACTGATGGGTACCGCCGAGGACGTCGAGCGCGTCCGCGAGGGCCTGGCACAGTTCTGGGCGCAGGCGTTGCAGTCGGCGTAACCGCGACCTCACCCACACTCGTCCACTCCATCAACGCTGCGTCACCGTCGGGGATACGGGTGCGCGGCGAACCCGTCTACTCACAGTGGGAGCAAGCACCGTGACCGTCACCGATGCCGCGCCGGCAGCGAGCGCCAAGATCGACGAATCCCTCAAGGGACTCGACTACCACGCGCTCAACGCGATGTTGAACCTCTACGGGCCCAACGGCGAGATCCAGTTCGACAAGGACGTCGCCGCCGCGCGCCAGTACTTCCTGCAGCACGTCAACCAGAACACGGTGTTCTTCCACAACCTCGAGGAGAAGCTCGACTACCTCGTGGAGGAGAACTACTACGAGCCCGAGGTGCTCGAGCAGTACTCCCGCCCGTTCGTCAAGCAGCTCTTCGAGCACGCCTACTCGAAGAAGTTCCGCTTCCCGACGTTCCTGGGTGCGTTCAAGTACTACACCTCGTACACGCTCAAGACGTTCGACGGCAAGCGCTACCTGGAGCGGTTCGAGGACCGCGTCTGCATGGTCGCGCTGACCCTGGCCGCCGGCGACGAGCAGCTCGCGACCCACCTCGTCGACGAGATCATCTCCGGCCGGTTCCAGCCCGCGACCCCGACGTTCCTCAACTCCGGCAAGAAGCAGCGCGGCGAGCCCGTCTCCTGCTTCCTGCTGCGCATCGAGGACAACATGGAGTCCATCGGCCGCTCGATCAACTCGGCACTGCAGCTGTCCAAGCGCGGAGGCGGGGTTGCGTTGCTGCTGAGCAACATCCGAGAGCACGGGGCGCCGATCAAGCAGATCGAGAACCAGTCCTCCGGCGTCATCCCGATCATGAAGCTGCTCGAGGACTCCTTCTCCTACGCCAACCAGCTCGGGGCCCGCCAGGGCGCCGGCGCGGTGTATCTGCACGCCCACCACCCCGACATCTACCGCTTCCTCGACACCAAGCGCGAGAACGCGGACGAGAAGATCCGCATCAAGACCCTCTCGCTGGGCATCGTCATCCCCGACATCACGTTCGAGCTGGCGAAGCGCAACGAGGACATGTACCTGTTCTCGCCGTACGACGTCGAGCGCATCTACGGTGTGCCGTTCGCCGACATCGACGTCACCGAGAAGTACTACGAGATGGTCGACGACAAGCGCATCCGCAAGTCGAAGATCAAGGCGCGCGAGTTCTTCCAGACGGTTGCGGAACTGCAGTTCGAGTCCGGCTACCCGTACATCATGTTCGAGGACACCGTCAACCGGGCCAATCCCATTCAGGGCAAGATCACCCACTCGAACCTGTGCTCGGAGATCCTGCAGGTCTCCACGCCGTCGACGTTCAACGAGGACCTGTCCTACAGCCATGTGGGCAAGGACATCTCGTGCAATCTCGGCTCGCTGAACATCGCCAAGGCGATGGACTCGCCGGACTTCGCGCACACCATCGAGGTGGCGATCCGGGCGCTGACCGCCGTGTCGGACCAGACCCACATCTACTCGGTGCCGTCGATCGAGCAGGGCAACAACGACTCCCACGCGATCGGCCTCGGGCAGATGAACCTGCACGGCTACCTCGCCCGTGAGCGCATCTTCTACGGCTCCGAAGAGGGCGTCGACTTCACGAACATCTACTTCTACACCGTGCTGTTCCACGCGCTGCGCGCGTCGAACCGGCTCGCCATCGAGCGGGGCACGTACTTCAAGGGCTTCCCCGAGTCGAAGTATGCCTCGGGCGAGTTCTTCGACAAGTACACCGACCAGGTGTGGGAGCCGGCCACCGCCCGCGTGCGGCAGCTCTTCGCCGACGCCGACGTGGCGATTCCCACGCAGGACGACTGGCGTGCGCTGAAGGCGTCGGTCCAGGAGCACGGCATCTACAACCAGAACCTGCAGGCCGTGCCGCCGACCGGGTCGATCTCGTACATCAACAACTCCACCAGTTCCATCCACCCGGTGGCGTCGAAGATCGAGATCCGCAAGGAGGGCAAGATCGGCCGCGTCTACTACCCCGCTCCCTACCTGACCAACGACAACCTGGAGTACTTCCAGGACGCGTACGAGATCGGGTACGAGAAGATCATCGACACGTATGCGGCGGCCACCCAGCACGTCGACCAGGGCCTGTCGCTGACGTTGTTCTTCAAGGACACCGTCACCACCCGCGACGTGAACAAGGCGCAGATCTACGCCTGGCGCAAGGGAATCAAGACGCTGTACTACATCCGGCTGCGGCAGATGGCGCTCGAGGGCACCGAGGTCGAGGGCTGCGTCTCCTGCATGCTGTGACGAATCTTGCCGGTACACATCGAAACTCAGGTAGGGAAAGACAGATGACCTCCGCACCCCGCGCGCACTCGCCGGCCGACGGCGCCCACGTCAAACTGATCGACCGCGTCTCGGCGATCAACTGGAACCGCGTTCCGGACGAGAAGGACTCGGAGGTGTGGGACCGCCTCACCGGCAACTTCTGGTTGCCGGAGAAGGTCCCGGTGTCCAACGACATCCCGTCGTGGGGCACGCTCACCGAGTACGAGCAGGAACTGACCATGCGCGTGTTCACCGGTCTGACCCTGCTCGACACGATCCAGGGCACCGTCGGCGCGGTGTCGCTGATCCCGGACGCGGTGACCCCGCACGAGGAGGCGGTGCTCACCAACATCGCGTTCATGGAGTCGGTGCACGCCAAGTCGTACTCGAGCATCTTCTCGACGCTGTGCTCCACCCGCCAGATCGACGACGCGTTCCGCTGGTCGGAAGAGAACGACAACCTGCAGCGCAAGGCGCAGATCGTCCTCGACTACTACCAGGGCGACAGCCCGCTCAAGCGCAAGGCTGCCTCGACGCTGCTCGAGTCGTTCCTGTTCTACTCGGGCTTCTACCTGCCGATGTACTGGTCGTCGCGGGCGAAGTTGACCAACACCGCGGACATGATCCGGCTGATCATCCGCGACGAGGCCGTGCACGGCTACTACATCGGCTACAAGTACCAGCGCGGCCTCGAGCAGATCACCCAGGCCGAGCGCGACGAGCTCAAGGACTGGGTCTTCGATCTGCTGTTCGAGCTGTACGACAACGAAACCCAGTACACCGCGGACCTCTACGACGAGGCCGGGCTCACCGAGGACGTCAAGAAGTTCCTGCGGTACAACGCCAACAAGGCCCTGATGAACCTCGGCTACGAGGCGCTGTTCCCCAAGGACGAGACCGACGTGAACCCGGCGATCCTGTCCGCGCTGTCCCCGAATGCCGACGAGAACCACGACTTCTTCTCCGGCTCGGGCAGCTCGTACGTGATCGGCAAGGCCGTCGTCACCGAGGACGAGGACTGGGACTTCTGACCCCACGGTCCACCTGTTGTGGCCGAATGTCACACGCGTTCGATCTGATCGAGCACGTGTGACATTCGGCCGTCAGGTGGGCGTCAGGCGCACCGTCAGGGGCGGCGGAACCACGCCTCCGGCACGTCCCGCAGCGCCTTCTCCAGGCGCAGCACCGACGTGGCGGTCATGTTCTGCGGCAACGAATCCGGCGCGAACCAGGCCACCTCGAGGTTCTCGTCGTCGGCGACGTGGGCCACGCCACCCGTCGGGCGCATCAGGAAGCACACGTCCAGGTACCGCGCGACGTCCCCGTTGGGATAGGTGATCGGAGCGGTCACGTCCACGCTCGTGAGCCGGACGATCTCGGCGTCGACGCCGGTCTCCTCCCGCACCTCGCGCACGGCCGCGACGGCGGGTTCCTCGCCGGGTTCCAGGATGCCCGAGACCACGGCCCACAGGCCGTTGTCCGCGCGACGGGTCAGCAGCACCCGTCCGTCGGGGTCGACGACGACGGCGCTGACGCCGGGCAGCCACAGCGGCGCGGGACCGACCTGTGCGCGCAGTTGCGCGACGAACTCCGGAATAGGCATGTCCCCGGGCGCCTTTCGACGAGGTCGACTCAGTTGGAATAGCCGTTGAGGGTGTTGCGCACATCCGTCAGGACGGCCTTCGCGGCCACCGGGCCGGGCGTGGACCACACCAGGTCGTCCACCGCGAACAGCCGGCTGTCGGTGACCGCCCCGAGCTCGAGCCACGCCTCGGAGTCCATCACCTCGCTGCCGTGCGCGACGCCGTCCTCGCCGGCGAAGCGGACGTAGATCAGGTCGCCCTCCGCGGCGGCCGGGTCGGCCTCGTCGAGCGGGGCGTCCGCGCGCCCGTCCTGCACACCGAACCGCTGTGCGGGCGGGCGCGCGGCGCCGGCGTCGGCGAGGACCTGTCCGGCGAACGAGGCGGTGCCCTCGACGACGGCGCCGTCGCCGTTGAACCGCACGATCGACGCCTGGGTCTGCGACGCGGTCACCGCCTTGCCGACGTCCGTCGCGGTCGCGCGGTAGTCGTCGAGCACGCGGCCGGCCGCTTGCGAGCGTCCGAGTGTTTCGCCGGCGCGGAGGAACTGCTGCCGCCAGAACACCGGGTCGGAGCCGACGAGCACCGTCGGCGCGACGGTGCCGAGCCGGCGGTAGAGCTCCGGGTCGGCGGACGAGCCGAGGATGAGGTCCGGCTCCACGCCGTCGATGAGCGCGACGTCGGGCGCCGATGTGGTGCCCACCGACGGCAGCGTCGCGATCCCCGTGCCCAGGTACTCGGCCCGGGCGACGTCGGTGGTCGTGCCGACCACCCGCTCCCACAGGCCCAGGGCGCACACCGCGTCCATCGCGGCGGCGTCGAGCACGACGATCCGCTGCGGGTCGGCGGGCACCTCGGAGACGCCGCCGGTGTGGATCACCGACCGGGTGCCGCCGGCGGGCTGCCCCGGGTCCGGGGGGCTGGGGAGCGCGCACGCGGTGGTCGTGTCGCGTTCGATCCCGACGACGGCCGCCCCGGCGATGCGGGTGGTGGTGCGCACGATGCTGCTCGCCGGATCGTCCGTCGCCTCCGCGCATCCCGCCAACCCGAGTGCCGCGACGGCGGCGAGGGCGACGGTGCACGTGACGGCGCGAGACCGGGACGCTGCGGGCATACGACCACTCCTGTCTAGGGGACGGTCCAGGTTAACTGGTGTGCGGATCGACCCCGAACGCCTCGGCGAGGTCGTCGAGGATCTCGTGCGCGCCCTGGATGGACACCGGCGTCATCCACAGGCTGTCGTCCACGTCCACCTTCCGGCCGCGCAGGTTCTGCCACAGCGGGTTGGAGAGGAACGGCTGCGCCGCCGCCTCGGACTTGCCCTCCCCGTCGCGGTACATGCTGACGAAGATCACATTCGCGTCCGCCTCGCCGATGAGTTCGGGGCTGATCGCGTTCATGATGCTGCTCGGATCGGCCGGGTCGGGTCCCTGGCTCGCGGGGCGGGCCAGGCCGGCGTCCTCGAGGACGATGCCGCTGAACGACGTGGTGCGGTAGAGGCGGGCGGTGGGCTCACCGGCGAAGCGGACCACCGAGACGGTGGGGTTGCCGGCTGTGGCGTTGATCTCGTCGCCGATGGCTTTCGCCCGGGCCTCGTAGTCGGCGATCTTCTGTTCGGCGAGGTCCTCCTTGCCGAGGGCCCGCGCGGCGAGACGGATGTTGTCCTTCCACGTCGGCCCGGTGCTCTCGGAGAAGACCGTGGGCGCGATGGCGGAGAGCTTGTCGTAGTTCTCGCCGTCGCGCACGTCGGCGGACAGGATCAGGTCGGGGTGCAGCGCGGCGATCTTCTCCAGGCTCGCGTCGGAGACCGCACCGACGGAGGTGGCCTCGGCGGCGAACTGCCGGCGGCTGTCACCGAGGTAGTCGGGCAGTCCCTCGGTGCGGTAGTCGACGTAGCCGACGAGGTCGGACTCGAGCAGCAGCGTCGCGTCCGCGTAGCTGGTGTCGAGCGCGACGACCCGCAGCGGCTGGGACTCGACGGTGGTCGTTCCGCGGAAGTGCTCGACGGTGCGTGGGAAGCCCGCGGTGGCGGGGGTCTGCTCGGCCGTCTCGCCGGAGGAACAGCCCGCGAGCAGCACGGCCGCGGTCAGGGACGCCGCCAGGGCGGCGATGCCGCGGCGCAGGGGGAGGGGATACACGGTGGACCTCGTCTCTCGGGATCGCAAACAGTTAGGGAACGCTTACCTTAGTGTGCGGGCGAAACCGTGTGCTCGGTGAGGTGTGCCACGGCCCCGGGTTGCGTGGGTCACAGACCCCCGCCGGTATGCTCGACCGCCGAGTACGACACTGAGTAGGACCCGGTGAGCGTGCGGTGGTCGCACCGTCTACGATTCGATCAGCGCAAGCCAGAGAACGTTCGTCTCGCACTGCGAGTCGAGCGCGCAATCAGGAGGATTAGTGACTGCCGTAGCGCCCCAGCCAGTCCCGGAGATAGCTGCAGCGAGGCCGTACCCGCCGCGGCAGGGACCCAAGGGCTCGTTCTTCTACAAGATGATCACGACCACGGATCCCAAGATGCTCGGGATCATGTACATGGTCACCTCGTTCGCGTTCTTCCTCATCGGTGGCGTGATGGCTCTGCTCATCCGCACCGAGCTCGCGGTCCCGGGTCTGCAGTTCCTGTCGAACGAGCAGTACAACCAGCTGTTCACCATGCACGGCACGATCATGCTGCTGATGTACGCGACCCCGGTCGTGTTCGCCTTCGCGAACTACATCCTGCCGCTGCAGATCGGCGCGCCCGACGTCGCGTTCCCGCGTCTGAACTCGTTCAGCTACTGGCTGTACCTGTTCGGCGCGACGATCGTGACCGCCGGCTTCATCACCCCCGGTGGTGCGGCCGACTTCGGCTGGACTGCCTACAGCCCGCTCACCAGTGAGCTGCACTCGCCCGGCGTCGGTGGTGACTTCTGGGTCCTCGGCCTCGGCGTGATGGGTCTGGGCACCATCCTCGGTGCGGTCAACTTCATCACCACCGTCGTGTGCCTGCGCGCCCCCGGCATGACCATGTTCCGGATGCCCATCTTCACCTGGAACATCCTCATCACCAGCGTGCTCATCCTCCTGGCGTTCCCGCTGCTGACCGCCGCGTTCTTCGGCCTCTTCGTCGATCGCCACCTGGGCGGGCACATCTTCGACCCCGCCAACGGCGGCGTCATGCTGTGGCAGCACCTGTTCTGGTTCTTCGGCCACCCCGAGGTGTACATCATCGCGCTGCCGTTCTTCGGCATCGTCTCGGAGATCTTCCCGGTCTTCTCGCGCAAGCCGATCTTCGGCTACACCGGCCTGGTCTACGCGACCCTGGCCATCGCGGCGCTCTCGATCGCGGTGTGGGCGCACCACATGTACGCCACCGGCGCCGTGCTGCTGCCGTACTTCTCCTTCATGACCTTCCTGATCGCGGTGCCCACCGGCGTGAAGTTCTTCAACTGGATCGGCACCATGTGGAAGGGCCACCTGACGTTCGAGTCGCCGATGCTGTTCTCGGTCGGCTTCATCGTCACCTTCCTGTTCGGCGGCCTGTCCGGCGTCATCCTCGCCAGCCCGCCGCTCGACTTCCACGTGACGGACTCCTACTTCGTCATCGCGCACTTCCACTACGTGCTCTTCGGCACCATCGTGTTCGCCACCTACGCCGGCATCTACTTCTGGTTCCCGAAGATGACCGGGCGCATGCTCGACGAGCGTCTCGCCAAGTGGCACTTCTGGCTGACCTTCCTCGGCTTCCACACCACGTTCCTGGTGCAGCACTGGCTGGGCAACGAGGGCATGCCGCGCCGCTACGCCGACTACCTGCCCTCGGACGGGTTCACCACCCTGAACATCATCTCGACCGTCGGTGCCTTCGTGCTCGGCGCCTCGACCCTGCCGTTCCTGTGGAACGTGTTCAAGAGCTACCGGTACGGCCAGGTCGTGACCGTCGACGACCCGTGGGGTTACGGCAACTCCCTCGAGTGGGCGACGAGCTGCCCGCCGCCGCGGCACAACTTCTACGAGCTGCCGCGCATCCGCTCGGAGCGCCCGGCGTTCGAGCTGCACTACCCCCACATGGTGGACCGCATCCGCGCCGAGGCGCACGTCGGTCCGGGCAGCAACAAGCACAACCATGTGGCGCTGAGCGAGGGTGCCGAGAGGACCCCCGCCGACCGCTGATCCGCACACCGGATCGACGCTTCCCGAGGCCCCGCCCGTCCCGACGGGCGGGGCCTCGCGCATTCTTCCGGGGTGGACCCCTGCTCGTTCGGCACCCCGTTCACCTGGCACAATGAGTGAGCATGTGCCGCGACGGACGAAGGATCGGAGACGTAGGTGGCGTCTGACACCGCGATGCTGGTGACTGTGACGGGGCCGGACCATCCCGGCGTGACCTCTGTGCTCTTCGCGGCGCTCACCCGGCACGAGGTCGATCTGCTCGACGTCGAGCAGGTCGTGATCCGGGGCCGGCTCACCCTCGGTGTGCTGGTCTCCTGCCCCGCCGATCCCGATGCCCTGCAGGACGAGATCGAGGCCGCCATGGCCACCATCGGCATGCACGCCCAGGTGCAGACCGGTGTCGAGCCGGGTATCGGCTCGACCGTGTCCACCCACGCCGTTGTGGTCCTCGGCAGTCCCGTCAGCGCCCGGGCGCTGCGTTCGGTGGGTCGTGAGCTCGCGCGGCAGGGCGCCAACATCGACTCGATCCGGGGCATCGCCGACTATCCGGTGACAGGTCTCGAACTCATGGTGACCGCGGCCGACCCCGGCGCCGAGGCCGACGTCCGATTGCGCGCCGGGCTCGCCGAGGTCGCCGCGGGCCTCAGTGTCGACATCGCCGTGGAGCGCGCCGGTCTCGCCCGCCGCTCGAAGCGGCTGATCGTGTTCGACGTCGACTCCACCCTCGTCCAGGGCGAGGTCATCGAGATGCTCGCCGCGCACGCCGGCGTGGAGGACAAGGTCCGCGCCGTCACCGAGGCCGCGATGCGCGGGGAGATCGACTTCACCGAGTCGCTGAACCAGCGGGTGGCGACCCTGGCCGGGTTGCCCGCGTCGGTGATCGACGAGGTCGCCGAGAACCTCGAGCTCACCCCCGGCGCCCGGACCACCATCCGCACGCTGCGCCGGCTCGGCTTCCGATGCGGCGTCGTCTCCGGTGGCTTCCGGCAGGTCATCGACGGCCTCGCCCACGAACTCGAACTGGACTTCGTCCGGGCGAACACGCTCGAGATCGTCGACGGCAAGCTCACCGGCCGCGTCGTCGGCGAGGTGGTGGACCGTGCCGCCAAGGCCCGTGCCCTGCGGGAGTTCGCCGCCGAGGCCGGCGTGCCGATCGAGCAGACCGTCGCGGTCGGCGACGGCGCCAACGACATCGACATGCTCGGCGCGGCAGGGCTCGGCATCGCCTTCAACGCCAAGCCGGCGCTACGCGAGGTCGCGGACACCGCGCTGTCCCACCCGTACCTGGACGCGGTGCTGTTCGTCCTCGGCGTCACCCGCGACGAGGTGGAGGCCGCCGACCGGGTCGACGGCACCCTGCGCCGCGTGCCCCTCGACACCGGTGCCTGAGGCCACGGCCCCGCTCGGTCCCGACGTCGTGGCTCGCCACGGTGCGGATGTCGTGGCTCGCCACGGTGCGGATGTCGTGGCTCGCCACGGTGCGGATTTCGTGGCTCGCCACGGTGCGGATTTCGTGGCTCGCCACGGTGTCCTCGCCCGCGGCTACGGGCATCGACCGGACCCGGAGGACCCCGGGGCGGTGCTCGCGATGCCGATCGTGCTGCACATCCCCAAGCAGGATCCGCCCTCCCGTAGCGCGCTGCTCGAGGCTGCTGCGATGGCGACAATCGCGCTGTGCCTGGACCCACGCGTCGGGACCGGGCCGGCCGGTGAACCCGGCCCGTGGCGCGAGCCCTACCTCGCGTGGACCGACGCGCGCATCCGCAAGGTCAGCCGTCGCGCCCGCGGTGCCCAGTGGCGCGCCGCGCAGGAGGTCGACGGAATCACCGTCGAACACCGGGGGGCACACGCCCGGGCACTGGTCCCGGGGCCCGTCGGCGCTCTCGATCCGCGCATCTCGCGGCTGCAGATCGGCGGCACCGATCTGCCCCACGACACCCCGGGCGATCCGCCCGCCGGAGTTCCGGTGCTGTGGATCGACGCCGCGCTCGGCATGACCGTCGGGAAGGCCGCGGCACAGGTCGGCCACGCCGCGATGCTGTTGGCCGGGGCCCTGGACGTCGAGCGCGCCGGCGCATGGGCCGACTCCGGATTCGTGTGTGCCGTGCGCGACGCCGACCCCGCCCGGTGGCGGTACCTGACGGAGCGGGTCGACGCCGGCACCGCCGTGGCGGTACGGGACGCGGGATTCACCGAGGTGACGCCGGGGTCGGTGACGGTCGTCGCCGTCCCGGGCTGATCACGTCGCGATCCGGAACACCAGCAGCGTCGGCCCGGTCAGCGGGAACGTCGAGCCGGCGGGCAGCGGCGTGAGATCCGCGGGCTCTCCGTCGAGGGAGCTCGAGTCGAAGGCGCACACCATCGCACCGTGGTACCACTCGGCCCGGCCGAGGGTCAGGGTGGTGGGGCCGCCTGCGTGCAGCACGAGCAGGCCGCTGCTGTCCGTCAGCGGAACGCCCGCGCGGGTGACCGTGCCCAGCTGCGAGCCGTCCACCCACGCCTGCAGCGTCCGCCGGTTCTCGTCGAGCCAGTCCGCCTCCTGCAGTTCCCTTCCGTCCGCGCCGAACCACACCAGGTCGGGGTAGCCGACCTGGCGGGCCCTGCCGTCGAAGAAGCGGCCCTGACGCAGCACCGGCACCACTTTGCGCAGACGCAACGTCTGCCGCACGAACTCGACGAGTTCCTGGTCCGCGTGCTCCCAGTCGAGTGGCCAGGCGTCGCGGACCGGGACGTCGGCGGGCACGCAATAGGCATTGTTGTTGCCGCCCTGGGAGTGCCCGAACTCGTCGCCGGCGAGCAGCATCGGGGTGCCGGTCGACAGCAGCAGGGTGGCGAGCAGCGCACGCACGTGCCGGGCCCGGGCGGCCACGATCCGCGGATCGTCCGTGGGTCCTTCGACGCCGTGGTCGACGGATTCGTTGTTGTCGCTACCGTCACGGCCCTGTTCGCCGTTGGCCTCGTTGTGCTTGCGCCGGTAGCTGACGAGGTCGGCCATCGTGAAACCGTCGTGCGCGGTGACGAAGTTGATCGACATCCACGGCCGGTGGGTGTGCCGGCCGTAGAGGTCCTCCGAGCCCGCGAGCCGGGAGGCGACCTCCCGGATTCCCGCACCGCGCGCCCAGAAGCGCCGCACCGAGTCGCGGTAACGATCGTTCCACTCCGACCACTGGGGACCGATGTTGCCGAGCTGGTAGCCGGGCAGGGTCGCATCCCAGGGCTCGGCGATCAGCTTGAGCCGGGTCAGGACGGGGTCGGTGGTGATGGCGGTGAACACCGCCGCCCGGGGATCGAAGTCGCCGCCTCGCGGCCGGGCGAGCGCGCTGGCCAGGTCGAACCGGAAGCCGTCCACACCCATCTCCGTCGCCCAGTACCGCAGGCTGTCGCAGATCATCCGCACCGCCACCGGGGAACTGCCGTCGACGGTGTTGCCACAGCCCGTCAGGTCGATGTCGTGGCCGGTGGCGTCGAGGAGGTAGTAGCCGGGCGCGTCGAGGCCGCGCCAGGACACGTGCGGGCCGTCCACCGACCATTCGCAGGTGTGGTTGTAGACCACGTCGAGGATCACCTCGAGGCCCGCCTCGTGGAGCGTGTCGACCATCGTCCGGAACTCCGCGATCTCGTTGCCGGGGGTGGCCGCGTAGCCCGGGTGGGGCGCGAAGTACGAAGCGGTGGAGTAACCCCAGTGGTTGCGCATGCCGCGATCCCGTACGGGTGGTTCGGTGAGGAAGGCGTGCACGGGCAGCAGTTCGACGGCGGTGACCCCCAGGCCGACCAGGTGTTCGAGCACGGCCGGCGCCGTCAGACCCAGATAGGTGCCGCGCCACTGCTCGGGGACGGCGGGATGGCGGGCGGTGTAGGAGCCGACGTGCAGTTCGTAGATCACCGTCTGCTCCCACGGCGTGCCGGGACGGTTGTGCCGGGCCCGGCCGGGGTTGTCGGCCACCACCGACAGCGGTGTGTGGCCGAGGGAGTCCACGGTCGACGCATCGCCGAACGGGGTGCGCTCGTAGCCGAGCAAGCGGGCCGTGTCGCCGATGTCGCCGGTCAGCTGCCGGCCCCACGGGTCGAGCAGCAGCTTGTGCGGATTGGCACGTAGCCCGGTCCGGGGCTGCCACGCGCCGTGCACGCGGTAGCCGTAGCGCTGGCCCGGGCGGACCCCCGGCACCGCGCCGTGCCAGACGCCGTACGTCTTGTCCGGCAGGTCGATGCGTTCCTCGCGGCCGGCGTCGTCGATCAGGCAGAGCTGAACACGGCTGCCGTGGGGCGCGTGCACGGCGAACCGCGTCCCGTCGTCGCCGGGGAAGGCGCCCAGCGGGAAGGGACCGGCGTCGGACCGGGCGACGGCAGGTCCCACCGGCGGCTCGCCGGGTGCGGGGGAGGGGTGCGGTGGAGGCGAGGGGTACGACACGGAAGCGATCCTGCCGTGAACCGCTCGTGCGCGTACGCAAAGATGGTCGGCGTGGCAAAACCTGATCCCGATCTGCTCATCGAATTCGACGACGTGCTCGTGCGGCGGGGCGGCAACGTCCTCGTCGGTCCCGTGTCCTGGAAGGTGGAACTCGACGAACGTTGGGTGATCCTCGGTCCGAACGGGGCGGGTAAGACGTCGCTGCTGCGGGTGGCCGCAGCGGAGACATTCCCCACATCGGGGACGGCGCACGTGCTGGCGGAGACGTTCGGGAAGACCGACCTGTCCGAGCTGCGGCCCCGGATCGGGATGTCGTCGTCGGCGCTGGCGAACCGTGTGCCGGGCGACGAGAAGGTCGTGGACCTGGTGATCTCCGCGGGGTACGGCGTGCTGGGGCGCTGGCGCGAGCGGTACGACGAGGTGGACAGCGCACGCGCCGTGGAGATGCTCGAAAGCCTCGGCGCCGAGCATCTCGCCGACCGCACCTACGGCACGCTCTCCGAGGGTGAGCGCAAGCGCGTGCTCATCGCCCGGGCACTGATGACGGATCCGGAGTTGCTGCTGCTCGACGAGCCCGCCGCCGGCCTGGACCTCGGTGGTCGTGAGGAGCTCGTGGCGCGGCTCGGCGTGCTGGCGGCCGACCCGGACGCTCCGGCGATCGTGCTGATCACCCATCACGTGGAGGAGATCCCGCCGGGCTTCACCCACGCGATGCTGCTCAAGGAGGGGCAGGTGGTGGCGCAGGGTCTGCTCGACGACGTGATCACGGGTGAGAACCTCAGCGATGCGTTCAGCCAGGCGATCACGCTCGACAAGGCGGACGGCCGGTTCTTCGCGCGCCGCACGTACCAGCCCGGGAGGCACCGCCGCGCGTAGCGGAGCGGAGCCGCGGCCGAGCACACCGCCGCGCGTCGCGGAGCCGCGGCCGAGCACACCGCCGCGCGGAGCAGCCGGGTGGATGAGTTGTGCGTCACGTCATGCCGTAACTTGTGAGTATGGCTATCGAACGTTCGGGAGAACCCGCGGGTGCAGCGGCGATGCCGCTCAAGGATGCCTCGACGGTGATCCTCGTCCGGGACGGCGACCGTGGCGTCGAGGTGTTCCTGCTGCAGCGCGTGCGCGGCATGGCGTTCGCCGGCGGCATGACGGTGTTTCCCGGCGGCGGCGTCGACCCGTCGGACAGCGCTGCGACGGTGGCGTGGGCGGGACCGCCCGTGCCCTGGTGGTCGGAGCGGTTCGGCACCTCCGAGACGCTCGCGCAGGCGCTCGTCCTCGCGGCCGTGCGCGAGACGTTCGAGGAGTGCGGGGTGCTGCTCGCCGGTGCGACACCGGACACCGTGGTGGCGGACACGACACCGTTCGGGGAGGCCCGCAGGCAGCTCGAGGCTCGGGAGCTCACCTTCGGCGAGTTCCTCGAACGTGAGGGGCTGGTGCTGCGTGCGGACCTGTTGCGGCCGTGGTCGAACTGGATCACGCCGGTCGGAGAGGGTCGTCGCTACGACACGAGGTTCTTCGTCGCGGCGGCCCCCGAGGGACAGATCGCCGACGGCGAGACGAGCGAGGCCGACGAGGTGCGGTGGCAGACTCCGCAGGAGGCGATCGCGCACTGGCAGGAGGGCGGCAGTGTGCTGCTGCCCCCGACCTGGAGCCAGTTGACGGCCCTGTCACGGTTCGGCTCGGTCGCGGAGATCCTCGCTGCGGAGCCGCAGATCACGCCGATCCTGCCGACCCGGATCACCTGGGAGGGACAGCTCCGGGTGGAGTTCCCCGAGCAGGACGGCTACTACGAGGCGGGGCCGCATCCGTGGGCCGCCCGGGATGCCAACTAGCCTGTGCCTCATGGCTGAATTCGTGACACTCGAGGTCTCCGACGGTATCGGCACCATCCGGCTCGACCGGCCGCCGATGAACGCACTCAACCGGCAGGTGCAGGAGGAGATCCGGGCCGCTGCGCGCGAGGCGACCGTGCACTCCGACGTCAAGGCGGTGATCGTCTACGGCGGTGAGAAGGTGTTCGCGGCCGGCGCGGACATCAAGGAGATGGCCGAGCTGAGCTACGTGCAGATGAGCGAGATCATCGCGGATCTGCAGTCGGCGCTGGGGTCGGTGGCGGAGATCCCGAAGCCGACGGTGGCCGCGATCACCGGCTACGCGCTGGGGGGCGGCCTGGAGCTCGCGCTGGGTGCGGACCGGCGGATCGCCGGCGACAACGCGAAGGTCGGTGTGCCGGAGATCCTGCTCGGCATCATCCCGGGCGGCGGCGGAACGCAGCGCCTCGCCCGCCTCGTCGGCCCGTCGAGGGCGAAGGATCTGGTGTTCACCGGCCGCTTCGTCGGTGCGGCCGAGGCCCTGCAGATGGGGCTGGTCGACGAGGTCGTCGCCCCGGACGAGGTGTACAACGCGGCGCGCGCGTGGGCGTCGCAGTTCAGCCGGGGCGCCACCCGCGCACTGGCGGCGGCCAAAGCCGCGATCGACCAGGGCCTCGACACCGACCTGGACACGGGGCTGAAGATCGAGCAGCACGTCTTCGCCGGCCTGTTCGCGACGAAGGACCGCACGATCGGCATGGAGTCCTTCGTCGCCAACGGCCCGGGTAAGGCCGAGTTCGTCGGGGAGTAGGCACCCCGGAACTGGAACTTGTTCATTCCTTACCGATGGGTAGGATGCCCTTCATGACTGCAAGCAGGACCGACGGGGTCGACCCCGCGCCGAACCCGCACGCCACTGCCGAGGAGGTGGCGGCCGCCCTTCGGGACACCAAGCTCGCGCAGGTGCTCTACCACGACTGGGAGGCCGAGACCTACGACGAGAAGTGGTCGATCTCCTACGACGAGCGCTGCATCGACTACGCGAAGGGTCGTTTCGACGCCGCCGCCGGTGACCAGCCCCTGCCGTACGAGCGGGCCCTCGAACTCGGTTGCGGCACCGGCTTCTTCCTGCTGAACCTCATGCAGGCCGGAGTGGCGAGGACCGGCTCGGTCACCGACCTGTCGCCCGGGATGGTCAAGGTGGCGCTGCGCAACGCCGGGCACCTCGGCCTCGACGTGGACGGCCGGGTGGCCGACGCCGAGACGATCCCGTACGACGACGACACCTTCGACCTCGTCGTCGGTCACGCGGTGCTGCACCACATCCCCGACGTCGAGCAGTCGCTGCGGGAGGTACTGCGGGTGCTGAAGCCGGGCGGCCGGTTCGTCTTCGCCGGCGAGCCCAGCACGGTCGGGAACTTCTACGCGCGCTGGCTCGGCCGCCTCACGTGGGAGGCCACCACCAACGTCACGAAGCTGCCGTTCCTGCGGGACTGGCGGCGGCCGCAGGCCGAACTCGACGAGTCCTCCCGTGCCGCGGCGCTCGAGGCGGTCGTCGACCTGCACACCTTCGACCCGTCGGACCTGGAGCGGATGGCGGCTTCGGCCGGCGCGGTCGAGGTGAAGGCGAGCAGCGAGGAGTTCGCGGCCGCGCTGCTGGGCTGGCCGGTCCGCACATTCGAGGCCGCGGTGCCCGCGGAGAAGCTGGGCTGGGGCTGGGCGCGCTTCGCGTTCGGCGGGTGGCGCACGCTCAGCTGGGTGGACGAGAAGGTCCTCAGGCACGTGGTCCCGCGCAGCTTCTTCTACAACGTCATGATCACCGGCGTGAAGCCCGGCAAGTAGTGTGGGCTACGCGTTCACCCTCGCCGACGTCGCGTACCTGCGTTCGTCGCAGGGCGCGGCCGATCTCGCGGAGGTGGCCGCCCGGGAGCTGTCCGCGCGGACGCGCCTAGCCGACATCGGCTGGGCGCGTACGCGTTTCGCCGATCTGACCGCGCCGCTGACCGAGACGGTGCTGTTGCGCCGCAGGGCGGTCGCGAAGCTGCCCGCTGCCGGCGGCTGGCTGTTCACCGACGACGCGCTGCAGCAGGCGACGCCGGCGTCCGTCGCCGCGCATCGGGCCCGCCGGCTCGCCGGCCGGCGCGTCCACGACGTGACGTGCTCGATCGGCGCCGAGCTGGCGGCCCTGGTGGGGGTCGCGGAGGCGGTGGTCGGCAGCGATCTCGACCCCGTTCGCCTCGCGATGGCCGCCCACAACGTCCCCGGGGCGGCGCTGGCCCGCGCCGACGCGCTGCGCCCGATCACCCGCGGTACCACCGTGATCGCCGATCCGGCCCGCCGATCCGAAGGCCGGCGCACGCACGACCCGGCGGCCCTGATGCCGCCGTTGCCCGACCTGCTCGACGCCTACGCCGGACGGGACCTGGCCGTCAAGTGTGCCCCCGGACTGGATTTCGATGCGCTGGACTGGGCGGGGGAGGTCGAGGTGGTCTCGCTCGACGGCGGCGTCCGCGAGGCATGCCTGTACTCCCCGGGTCTGGCCACGCCGGGCGTGCGGCGACGGGCGAGTGTGTTGCGTTCGGGCGGCGCCGTATTCGAGATCACCGACGCGGAGCCGGACGAGATCCCCGAGCGGGAACCGGGGGAGTGGATCGTCGATCCCGACGGGGCGATCGTGCGTGCGGGGCTGGTGCGGCACTACGCGGCCGCCCACGGCCTGTGGCAGCTCGATCCGCGGATCGCGTATCTCACCGGCGACACCCTCCCCGCGGGGGTGCGGGGATTCCGCGTTCTCGATCGACTGAAGTACACGGAAAAGACTCTCCGGCAATCGCTCTCGTCGATGGACTGTGGGGTGGCGGAGATTCTCGTGCGAGGGGTCGACGTCGATCCGGCGGTGCTCCGGCCGCGGCTGAAGCTGCGCGGATCGCGGTCGCTGAGCGTCGTGCTCACGCGGATCGGCCGCACCCCGACGGCGTTCGTCTGCGAACCCAGTCGCTGAGCCCTGTCCCGGCCGGGTGGGTCGTTCCGGTGCGGGTCTTGATATGCAAGCAAATACTTGCGTATTCTCGACGGTGTGGTCGACGTCTTCAAAGCGCTGGCGGATCCGACCCGGCGGGCCATCCTGGACGAGCTCGTCGACCGGGACGGCCAGACGCTGTTCGAGCTGTGCACACGACTGATCTCGCGGCACGGCCTGGGCTCGTCCCGGCAGGCGATCTCGCAGCACCTGGCGATCCTCGAGGAGGCCGGGCTGGTCCGGACCCGCCGCGAGGGGCGATCGAAGTTCCATCATGTGGACGTTGCGCCACTGCAGGGCCTCGCCGACCGATGGACGGTCGCGCATCGAAAGGAGTCGCAGTGAAGGTCACCCTCACCAGCGTGTTGGTCGACGACCAGGACAAGGCGCTCGCCTTCTACACCGACGTCCTGGGTTTCGTGAAGAAGACCGAGGTCCCCCTGGGCGAGGCGCGGTGGCTCACCGTCGTCTCGCCGCAGCAACCGGACGGGCCGGAACTGGTCCTCGAGCCCGACGGCCATCCCGCCGTCCGGCCGTTCAAGGAGGCCCTCGTCGCCGACGGTATCCCGTTCACCTCGTTCGCGGTCGACGACGTGCGCGCCGAGTACGAGCGGTTGCGCAGCCTCGGGGTGCGATTCACCCAGGAGCCCCTCGAAATGGGCGGCATCACCACCGCCGTCTTCGACGACACCTGCGGCAATCTCATCCAGATCGCCGGCTGAGCCGTCGCCGCCCGCGGCGAAAGGTCAGCGGAGCACGTAGACGTCGCCCGGCAGCGTCGCCGTGACGAACTCGCCAGCCGGCCCGACCGCGGTGCCGACCGAGAATCCGGCCGCGTCGGGCAGGGTCTCCTCGTCGAGCGTCTCCCCGCTGGCGGCGTCGAACACCAGCGCGGCCAACCCGTCGTCGGCTCGGGCCACCGTGTATCCGATGCCGTCGGCGGTCAGCGCCGGCACCCCCAGCTGGCGCACGTCGCCGCGGCGCCACACGAGTTCGGCCGCCTCACCGGTGTCGCGCAGCGCCACCAGGTCGCCGGTCCGGCCCCCCGGCGCGAGGACCAGCAGTCCGTCGGCGGACACCGCCGGTCCGGTGGAGGCCGTGTACCCGAGGTCGTGGCTCCACCGCGGCGTCCCGGTCCCGGCATCGAGGGCCCACAGGGCTCCCTCGCCGTCGTGCACGTACACTGTGGCGCCGTCCGCGGACAGCACGGGACTGGTCGTCGCGCCGCCCGGAAGCTCCGGCTGCGACCACTCCTCGACCACCCGCGCATCGTCGCCGCCGGTGTAGCGCATCGACACGACGGCGGCGCGATCGGCGCCCGGCCGCCACAGCGTCACCAGAATCCGGCCGGTCCCGAGATCGACCGCCGGGGTGGTGGCCACCGGGCAGTCCTCCGATCCGCCGAAACATGCGGCCAGACCGTGGTCGTTGGGCAGCCGTGGCACGTTCGTCCCGTCCGCCACCCCGGGGGTGGGCACGAGGTCGAAGATCGGGGCGGCGTGCCTGCCCGTTTGCGGGTCGAGCACGTTGACCTGACCGAAATGCGTGACGAACACGAGGTTTCCGTCGCCGGTGAACTGTGCGGTGCCCGGCGTCCCGCTCACCGGGATCCGCCAGCGCCGCTGGCCGTGCTCGTTGAACGACACCATCGCCCCCTCCTCGCCGACGTAGATGTTGGCCACGCCGTCGGCGGTGGGAGTCACCCCGGTGACCCCCGGCGCGAGGCGGGTGCACCAGCGCTTGCGGCCGGTGTCGATCTGGAACGAGACGAGGTTGCAGCCGGCGGCGGTCGCGGCGGTGACGAAGATCTGTCCGTTCGCCGCGACGCTCGCGGGCGCGGTGACGGCGCCGCCGAGCGGACGTGACCAGGCGGGCGCGAGGTCGCGCAGCCCGTCGGCGGGCGCGGTGTTGCTGTTGCGGGCGTCGGCGTACCGACCCGGCCACGCCCCGGCGGCGAGGACGTCGACCGGGCCGCCGTCGCTGCCGCATCCGGTCAACACCAGTGCCGCCGAGGCCGTCAGCATCACCGTCCGCAGGGCAGCCCGCATCACTCATCTCCTCGCCATGGCTCGAATGACCCGATGGGCCACACTATCGGGCCGGGTGGCGCACTCGATGCGCGAGGCGGACCGTACGCTGGCAACCATGACGAGCATGTGGGGCGCACCGTTGCGCACGAGGTGGCGGGGTTCTCGTCGGCGGGATCCCGATCAGGCCCGATTCCTGACCGTCGATTCGCTGCGATGGGTGCTGGCGCACAAGGCGTACACGCCGTGGTACCTGGTCCGGTACTACCGGCTCGCCAAGTTCAAGCTCGCCAACCCGCACGTGATCCTGCGCGGCATGGTGTTCCTCGGCAAGAACGTCGAGATCCATTCCGTCCCCGAGCTGTCCCGGCTCGAGATCGGCCGGTGGGTGCACATCGGCGACGGCAATGCCATCCGCTGTCACGAGGGGTCGCTGCGCATCGGCGACAAGGTGGTCTTCGGCAAGGACAACGTCGTCAACACCTACCTCGACATCGAGATCGGCGCCTCCACACTCGTCGCCGACTGGTGCTACATCTGCGACTTCGACCACCGCACCGAGGACATCACGTACCCGATCAAGGATCAGGGGATCGTCAAGAGCCCCGTGCGGATCGGACCCGACACCTGGATCGCGACGAAGGTCACGGTGCTGCGCGGCACCCGCACCGGCCGCGGCTGCGTCCTCGGCGCGCACGCGGTGGTCAAGGGCGACATCCCGGACTACAGCATCGCGGTCGGATCGCCGGCCAAGGTGGTCAGGAACCGCCGCACGGACTGGGAGTCCGGTGCCGCCGACCGGGCCGCGTACGTCGCCGCGCTCGAGGACATCGCGCGCAAGAAGGCGGGCCGCGAACCGGCGGCGGAACCCGGTTCCTGATCCGGGGCGCCTGCGATGGACTACGCCGACTACCGCCGCTACGACGCCGTGGGGCTCGCCGAACTCGTCACCCGCCGCGAGGTCACGCCGCGCGAACTGCTCGACGCGGCCCTCGCCCGGCTCGACGCGGTGGAGCCCACACTGAACACCGTCGTGCGCCGGCTCGACGAGCAGGCGCGCAGCCGGGCCGCGGAGCGCCTCGAGGGTCCGTTCGCGGGGGTGCCGTTCCTGGTCAAGGATCTTCTCCAGGACGTCGCGGGGATTCCGACCGGCAGCGGGAGCAGGTCCCTGGCGGAGCTGCCCGCCGTGCGCAACGCGGTGGTCGTCGATCGCTGGCTGGACGCGGGCCTCGTCCTCTTCGGCAAGACGAACACTCCGGAGTTCGGGGTCAAGGGGGTGACCGAGCCGGTGGCGAACGGTCCCACCCGCAACCCGTGGAATCCCGCGCACACGCCGGGCGGGTCCTCCGGCGGATCCGCGGCGGCGGTCGCCGCCGGCGTGGTCCCGGCGGCCGGCGCGAACGACGGCGGCGGCTCGATCCGCATTCCGGCCGCCTGCTGCGGGCTGGTCGGGCTCAAACCGGGCCGGGGCCTGGTGCCGAGCGGACCCGAGGTGGACGAGGACCGGCACGGGGCGGTCAGCAACGGGGTCGTCACGCGCACGGTGCGCGACGCGGCAGCCATGCTCGACGTGCTGGCCGGTCCGGACCCGAACGGGCCCTATCTCACGGCGGCACCGCAGGAGTCGTATGCGTCCGCGGGGAGTACCCCACCGCGGACGCTGCGCATCGGGTTCGCGACGGACTCCCCGATCGGCACCGGCGTCGACCCGGAGGCCGTCACGGCCGTCGAGAACGCCGCGGCGCTGCTCGCCGAGCTGGGCCACGCCGTCGAACCCGCGGCGACGGGGATCGACGAGCGGCGGCTGTCCACCGACTGGCTGACGATGTGGTTCGCCTGGCTCGCCGCCGACGTCCGGCAGGCGCGCCTGCGCACCGGGTGCGCCCCCGACGCGTTCGAGCCCGACACGCGGTTCCTCGCCGCGCTCGGCGACTCCGTGCGGCCCTCGGACTATCTCGCCTCGCTGCGCCGGTGGAACGGGTATACGCAGCAGCTCGGCGCGTTCCACGAGCGGTACGACCTGCTGCTCACGCCGACCCTGGCGTATCCGCCGGCGCGCGTGGGGGAACTGGCCACGCCGCCCGCGCTCCAGGGGGCCGCGCGCCTGATCGTGACGGCGCGGCTGGGCCGCGCGGCGCGGTGGGCCGGGCTGATGGACCGCATCGTCGACGAGAACCTCGCCCGGACGCCGTACACCCAGCTCGCGAACATCACCGGGCGCCCGGCGATCTCGGTGCCACTGCACTGGACCGCGGCGGGATTGCCGTTGGGCGTGCAGTTTCTCGGGCCGCTGGGCTCGGAGGGACTGCTGCTGTCGCTCGCGGCACAGCTCGAGCGGGCCCGGCCCTGGGCGCACCGCGAGCCTCCGCTGCTGCCGTCCCGGTGACGCGGGCCGGCAGCGCCGGTCACCGGCCGGGCAACGGCCGCTGGGGAATCGTCGGTCGCGGAAGCGGATGGCGCACACGACGTTTCGCCTCCGAGTACACACGGGCGGTCTCGGTGGCCACCAGCCGCCAGTCGAAGTCCTCCGTGAGCCGCTCGCGCGCCGCCCGCGCCCGTCGCTGGGCGGCCGCGGGGTCGTCGAGGGTCCGCCGGACCGCCGACGCCAGCCCCGCGACGTCGCCGGGTGCGAACGAGAGGCCGGTCGAGCCGTCGACGACGGCCTCCCCGAGGCCGCCGGCCGTCGACGCGACGAGTGGCGTCCCGGCGGCCGCGGCCTCGAGTGCGATGATCCCGAACGGTTCGTAGCGGCTCGGCAGGACGATCGCATCGGCGCGGTGCAGCCACCCGAGCAGCTCGATGCGGTCGAGGTTGCCGACGAACGTCACCGACCGCGCGACGCGGTGCACGCGCGCCTGCTCGCGCAGCCAGTCGAACTGGGTGCCCTCCCCGGCGACGACGAGGGTGGTGCCGGGGTGCGTGCGCCGGATCCGGGGGAGGGCGGCGATCGCGTCCTGCACGCCCTTCTCGTACTCGAGGCGGCCGACGAACAGCAGCTGCGGCGGCCCGGAACGCGGCGCCCGCTCCCGGTAGGACCACGCGGTGACGTCGATTCCGTTGCGGATCACCGTCGCCGGCGGCAGGTCCGGCCCGTAGAGCGCGGCGACCTCCTCGTTCATCGATGCCGAACACGTGATGAGCCGATCGGATTCGTTGGCGAGCCACCACTCCACCGAGTGCACCTGCCGGTTCACGCGGCCCGACAGCCAGCCGCTGTGCCGGCCGGCCTCGCTTGCGTGCAGGGTGGACACCAGCGGTACGTCGAAGAACTCGGCGAGCGCGACGGCGGGGTGTGCGACGAGCCAGTCGTGCGCGTGCACCACGTCCGGGTACCAGCCGTCGCCGATGCCGCCCTTGGTCAGGCTCAGCCCCGCCCGCACCATGGCATGACCCATCGCGAGCGTCCAGGCGAGCATGTCCTCGCCGAAGTCGAAGTGCGGTGGGTCCTCGGCGACGGCCACCACGAGCACGCCCTCGGCGATGTGGCTGATCGTGGGGTGGGTGGTGGCGTCCGTGCCGGTGGGCCGCCGGGAGAGCACGACCACCTCGTGGCCGGCGGCGGCGAGCTCGGTGGCGAGGTGGTGCACGTGCCGGCCGAGGCCGCCGACGACGACGGGCGGGTACTCCCAGGAGACGATCAGCACCTTCACGAGGGGGCTCCCATCCGGTCGGGCAGGCGGCGGGCGTCGAGCCCGGGGAACAGATTGTCGGCCCGGTTCCAGCCGGCGGCCAGGCGCGCCGCCGTCTCGTCGCGGCCTGCGGCGACCGCCGCGGCGATCTCGCGCAACGCGTGGGCGTGCTTGTGGGCCCGGTCCCGCGCGTATCCGGCCGCGGTGTCCTTGCTGACCATGAATGCCCAGTCGCTCGACACCGTCAGCAGCGCCTCGCGCAGCATCTGGTCGTGCACCCGGTTGCGCAGCGCGGGGCGGCCGGCCCCGGCGGCGCCGCGGGCCTTGTCCAGGGTGTCGAGCGTGGTGCGCACGACCTCCTCGTCGAGCTGTACGAGGTCGCGAACCTGCTCGCCGGCCCACACCCGCCAGTCCTTCCCGGACCCCCACGAGGTGTCGTGCAGGTCGACGGGTGCTCCCACGTACCCGCGGTCGCGTGCGTCGGCGAGAGTGCCCACCTCGATGCCCGCCTCCGGCAGCGCCCGGAGCAGCCGTTCGAGAAACAGCGGGCCCTCGTGCCACCAGTGGCCGAACAGCTCGGTGTCGAAGGCGGCGACCACCAGGGCGTCGCGCCCGATGCGGTCGGACTCGCGGCGCAGTCGGCGGCGGATCGTGTCGACGAAGTCGGCCACGTGGCGGTCGACGGCCGCGGACGCCAGATCGGGGTCGTAGGGCGCCTTGTCCTGTGGGGCGACGGTGCGGCCGGTCACGCGGGCGGGCTTGAGCCCGGTGTCGTGGCAGTAGGTGTGGAAGTCCCGGTAGGCGGGGTGGCCCGGGTAGCCGGACTTCGGCGACCAGACCCGGTAGGACACCTGCAGATCCCGGCCGAAGGCGACGACGTCGGAGTCCCACACGGTCCGGCCGAGCGTGGTGTCGCCGCGCAGGGCGGGACCGTCCACCATGAAGTGCCCGACGCCGGCGGCGGCGTATCCGGCCTCCATGCCGGGGGTGAACGCGCACTCGGGCGCCCAGATGCCCTGCGGTGTGTGCGCCCAGCGGGCATGCGCGTCGGCCAGTCCCTCGGCGAGGGAGAACGCCCGCAGGCGGGGATCGAGCAGAGGCTGGAAGGGATGGGCCAGCGGCCCGCCCAGCAGTTCGACCGCCTCGGCGTCGACGAGTTCGCGGAACACCGGGGATCCGCCGTGACGCCAACGGGTTTCGAACTGTTCGAGGGCTGCGGCGGCATGCCGGTGCTCGCGGGCTCCGAGCGCACGGTAGGCCGGCTCCCGCATGCCCGCGGCCTCGTGGGCGCGCAGCTGCCAGTTGCCGAGCCAGTGGTGCATCCCGGTCAGGCAGTGGGGGTCGTCGAGCTGAGCGGCGAGCACGGGCGTCACCCCGAGGGTGACCAGGCGCGTGCGGCCCTCGGCGGCAAGCCGGCGCAGGACGTCGGTCACCGGGAGATACGTCGCGGCCCAGGACTGGTAGAGCCATTCCTCGCCGACCGGCCAGCGACCGTGGTGGGCGAGCCACGGCAGGTGCGAGTGCAGCACCAGCGCGAACAGTCCCGGTTCCCGCCGGGTGGCGGGAGTGGTCACCGCGCCGGATCCTTCACCGCGATCGCGACGAGATCCAGACTGGCGTCGATGTTCTCGGGCGCGAGGAGGAAGTCGTCGACCGTCACGGCCGCGACGTCTGCGGTCAGGCCGGCGGGCCAGGGCTCGCCGGCGAGAGCGCGCTCGATCTGGGCGTCGATGAAGGAGCCGCCGTGCTTGGCATCGAGGGCGCGCAGGGCGGGGCCGTGGTGCACCCCGGTCGTCAGGGCGACGCGGAAGCCGGCTCCCTCGAGCAGTTCGGTGAGTTCGGCGGCGTTCAGCTCGCGGGTGTGGAACGGGTTGAGCGGGGTGTCGCGGCCGGGGGAGAACGTGATGCGGTTGGGGGTGCTGATCAGCAGTTCGCCGCCGTCCCGGAGCACGCGGTGGCATTCGCGCAGGAACCCGGACTGGTCCCACAGGTGCTCGATGACCTGGAAGTTGACGACAACGTCCACGGAGGCGTCGGCGAGGGGCAGGTCGGCGAGGTTGGCGTGCCGCATGTCCACGCGCGGGTAGCGGGCGCGCACGTGCGCGACGGCGCTCTCGTCGTAGTCGAGGCCGACGACGGCGGTGGCGACGCCCGCGATCATGTCGGCGCCGTAGCCCTCGCCGGCGCCCGCCTCGAGCACGGTGCGGCCGGCGCACCGGGGCAGCAGGTCGCGGTAGACCACCTCGTGGCGGCGGAACCAGTAGTTCTCCTCCGCGATGCCGGGAACGGTGCGCTCGCCGGTGAGTGGCAGTTGAGGGGCGTCGCCGGCGGGGACGGGGGATTCGCTCACCGCCCAGACATTAGCCCCACCTTTGTCGACCTCGTCATCGGTGGTCCAGATCACAGCCGTGCGGCTCCCTTCGTGTGGTTATGGTGAACGAGGTTCCCATCCAAGTTACCAGCGGGTAACTTAGCGTGAGGTAATCTATCGCACACCCCCGTGCGAAGCACGAGAGCTCGGTCAAGGCGTTGCGCCTCGCCGATCCCAGGCAGTCATACACAGGAGGTCGACGTAGACCCATGACGAACATCGTCGTTTTGATCAAGCAGGTCCCCGACACGTGGTCCGAGCGCAAGCTCAGCGACGGCGACTTCACGCTCGATCGCGAGGCCGCCGACGCGGTGCTCGACGAGATCAACGAGCGCGCCGTCGAGGAAGCCCTGCTCATCAAGGAGCGCGACGGCGGGGAGGTCACCGTGCTCACCGCCGGTCCGGACCGCGCCACCGACGCGATCCGCAAGGCGCTGTCCATGGGTGCCGACAAGGCCATCCACCTCAACGACCCGGCCATCCACGGCTCCGACGCGATCCAGACCGCGTACGCGCTCGCGGCGGCTCTCGGCCAGATCGAGGGCGTCGACCTGGTCATCGCCGGCAACGAGGCCACCGACGGCCGGATGGGCGCCGTGCCGGCGATCATCGCCGAGTACCTCGGCCTGCCGCAGCTGACCCACATGCGCAAGCTCACCGTCGCCGACGGCAAGGTCAGCGGCGAGCGCGAGACCGACGAGGGTGTCTTCACCCTCGAGGCCACGCTGCCGGCCATCGTCTCGGTCACCGAGAAGATCAACGAGCCCCGCTTCCCGTCCTTCAAGGGCATCATGGCCGCCAAGAAGAAGGAAGTTCAGGCCCTCACTCTCGCCGACATCGGGCTCGACCCCGAGATCTTCGGCGTGGCCAACGCCGGCAGCACCGTCACCGGTGTCAGCCCGAAGCCCCCGCGTACCGCTGGTGAGCGCGTCGCGGACGAGGGTGACGGCGGCAGCAAGATCGCCGCGTACCTCGTCGGCCAGAAGATCATCTGATCGCGCCCACGCGACACAGCAGACATACCCAAGGGAGAGAAAGAGCAATGGCAGAAGTACTCGTGCTCGTCGAGCACGCCGAGGGCGCGCTGAAGAAGGTCAGCACCGAGCTGATCACCGCCGCCCGTGCGCTGGGTGAGCCCGCCGCGGTCGTGACCGGTCCGGCCGGCACCGCCGACAAGCTGCAGGACGCGCTCGCCGCCGCCGGCGCCGCCAAGGTCTACGCCGCCGAGTCCGACGACATCGAGGGCTACCTGGTGACCCCGAAGGTCGACGTGCTGGCCTCGCTCGTGGAGTCCGCCAGCCCCGCCGCGGTGATCACCGCCGCCAGCGTCGAGGGCAAGGAGGTGTCGGGCCGCCTCGCCGCGCGCATCGGCTCCGGTCTGCTCTGCGACGTCATCGACGTCAAGTCCGACGGTTCGGCCGTGCACTCGATCTTCGGTGGCGCGTACACCGTCGACGCCAAGGCCAACGGCGAGGTGCCGGTCGTCTCCGTGCGTCCGGGTGCCGTCGAGGCGCAGCCGCAGGCCGGCGCCGCCGAGCGCGTGGACGTCGAGGTGCCGGCGCAGGAGGAGAACGCGGTCAAGATCACCGCGCGCAACCCGATCGTGGGCGGCGACCGTCCCGAGCTGACCGAGGCGTCGATCGTCGTCTCCGGCGGCCGCGGCGTCGGCAGCGCCGACAAGTTCAGCGTCGTCGAGGACCTCGCCGACTCGCTCGGTGCCGCCGTCGGTGCCTCCCGCGCCGCCGTCGACTCCGGCTACTACCCGGGCCAGTTCCAGGTCGGTCAGACCGGCAAGACCGTCTCGCCGCAGCTGTATGTGGCGCTGGGCATCTCCGGCGCCATCCAGCACCGGGCCGGCATGCAGACGTCCAAGACGATCGTCGCGGTCAACAAGGACGAAGAGGCCCCGATCTTCGAGATCGCGGACTACGGCGTCGTGGGCGACCTGTTCAACGTCGCTCCGCAGCTGACCGAGGAGATCAAGAAGCACAAGGGCTGATCCCGAGGTCCCGCCGCGGCCCCGCACCCGTCCAGGGTGCGGGGCCGCACGCGTACCCGGGCATGTTCACCGGACGTGCACGGAGGCGACACCGTGCCGCCCCTGCCGCGACGTACCGGCTCGATACACATTGCGCCATGACCACTTTGCTGGTGCCGGCCCAAAACCCGGGGCTGTCGGAGGCGGTGCTGTCGGGGCCGCGGTACTCCCTGCTCGTGTCCGCCGACCGCGAACATCGCGAGGCCGCACAGCGGCTGCGTTACCGCGTCTTCGCCGCCGAACCCGGATTCCACCTCCCGGCAGGCATGCCCGCGGGCCTCGACGCCGACCGCTTCGACGAGTACTGCGACCACCTGTTGGTGCGCGAGAACCACACCGGCGCGGTGGTGGGCTGCTACCGGATGCTGCCGCCGGAGGCCGCACGCGCCGCCGGGGGCTACTACACCGCCACCGAATTCGATCTCACCGCCCTCGATCCCGACGGTCTGCGGGCGGTGGAGATGGGCCGCGCCTGCGTCGACCCCGCCCACCGCTCCGGCTCGGTCCTGTCGCTGATGTGGGCCGGGATCCTGCACTACCTGCAACTCACCGGGCACAACTGGGTCATGGGGTGCGTGTCGGTGCCGATGCGCACCCACCCGTCCGACGTGCCCGGCGCCAACGTCCGGGGAGTGCGCGACGTGCTGCTGGCCCGGCACTCCGTCGAGCCGGCCCGGCGGGTGCTTCCCCGGACCCCGGTCGTCGTCGACGGCCGCCCCCTCGACGACATCCCGTCACCCGGGCGGCCGGTGCTGCCGCCGCTGCTGCGCGGGTATCTGCGGCTCGGTGCTCGCATCTGCGGCGAGCCCGCCCACGACCCCGACTTCGGGGTGGCCGACTTCGTCGCGCTGCAGAGCCTCGCCGGAGCCAACGCGCGCTACCTCGAGCGGCTGCGGACCGCCGCCGAGAGCGCCGAGGCGGCCGCAGGAGCGCGGGCGTGAACACCCGCGCCCACGCCTGGATGCCGGCCAGTCCCTGCGGCACCGGCTGCCTTCCGGCCGATCCGGGGCGAGTGAGTTTCGTCACGGCGGCGGCGCGCTGGGTGCTCGTGGTGGCGGTCCTGGCAACCGCCCCGTTGCTGACCGCCGGCCGGCTCCTGCCCCGCCCGGGGCGCCTCGCCGCCCAGCGTGCGTTCGCCCGCGTCCTGCTGCGTTGTGCCGGGCTGCGGCTGACGGTGACCGACCTGCGGGACCGCGGCGACGGGGGAGGCGGGGGAGGCGGGGGCGTGCTCGTCGTCGCCCCGCACGTGTCCTGGACCGACGTGCTGGTGCTCACCGCGGTTGCCCCGGCAGGGTTCGTCGCGCGCAGCGACCTGCTCGAGTGGGGACTGCTCGGCGCGCTGGCCCGCCGCATGCGGGTCATACCCATCGAGCGCGAGCGTCTGCGCGACCTGCCCGTCGTGGTGTCGCGGATCCGCGACCGCCTCCTGGCGGGGGAGCGGATCGCGGCGTTCCCGGAGGGCACGACGTGGTGCGGCAGGGCGTACGGCGGGTTCCGTCCGGCACTGTTCCAGGCGGCGATCGACGCGCAGCGCCCGGTGCAGCCGGTCGGGCTCCGGTACGCCGACGCCGCCGGGACGATCGCCACCGGCCCGGCGTTCGTCGGCGACGAGACGATGGGAGCGTCGCTGCGACGGCTCCTGCGGCACCGGGGCGTGGTGGCGGAGGTGGTGCTCGCCCCGCTCGAGCGGCCCGGCTCCGATCGCCGCGACCTCGCCGCGCGGTGTGAACGGTCCGCGCGCCGGCGGCACGACGACGGCGCCGAGTTCGCCAGGCTCGGCCGGGCCGCCGCCGCGCACGACACCCGTGGTCGCGAGGAGCTCCGGGCCGGACGGTGAGCGCGACGGGCGCGAGCCCCGACCCGCTATCCTGGTTCGGTCATGACCTCGAACGCCGCCGGAGCCTCCGGCACCTCGACGACCGTCTACCTCGATCACGCCGCGACCACCCCGATGCTGCCCGCGGCCGTGTCGGCGATGACGGAGATCTTCGCGACGGTCGGCAACGCGTCGTCCCTCCACGGGTCGGGCCGCGCGGCGCGGCGCCGCATCGAGGAGGCCCGGGAGTCCATCGCCGCGGACCTCGGTGCGCGTCCCTCCGAGGTCGTCTTCACCTCGGGCGGCACCGAGGGCGACAACCTCGCGGTCAAGGGCATCTACTGGGCGCGCCGCGACGCCGATCCGCGCCGTCGCCGGGTGATCGCGAGCGCCGTCGAGCACCACGCCGTGCTCGATGCCGTCGAGTGGCTCGTCGCGCACGAGGGCGCCGAGGTGACCTGGCTGGCCGTCGACGCCGACGGACGCGTCGAGCCGGATGCGCTGCGGATGGCCCTCGCCGAGCACGCCGACGAGACGGCCCTGGTGTCGGTGATGTGGGCCAACAACGAGGTGGGCACCGTGATGCCCGTCGCCGAGCTCACCGCGGTCGCCGCCGAGTACGGGGTGCCCGTGCACAGCGACGCCGTGCAGGCGGTCGGCCATCTGCCCGTCGACTTCGCCGCGAGCGGGCTGGCCGCCATGACGATCGCCGCGCACAAGTTCGGCGGTCCCCAGGGTGTCGGTGCCCTGCTGCTGGGCCGGCAGGTGCCGTGCGTGCCCCTCACCCACGGCGGCGGACACGAGCGCGACGTACGGTCGGGAACCCACGACACCGCCGGGATCGCCGGCATGGCCGCGGCGCTGCGCGAGGCGACGGCCGAACTCGGCGAACGCACCGTCGCGCTCACGACGCTGCGCGACGAACTGATCGCCGGTGTGACGGCCGTGGTCCCGGACGCGGTCCTCAACGGCCCGCGCGGCGCGGACCGCCTGCCCGGCAATGCACACTTCACCTTCCCCGGCTGCGAGGGCGATTCGCTGCTCATGCTGCTGGACGCGGCCGGGATCGAGTGCTCGACCGGTTCGGCCTGCACCGCCGGGGTGGCGCGGCCGAGCCATGTGCTCGTCGCGATGGGGGCGGACCCCCGCACGGCCCGCGGGTCGTTGCGATTCTCGTTGGGCCACACGTCGACTCGCGCCGACGTGGAGGCCGTTGTGGCGGCGCTGCCGCAGGTGGTGGGACGGGCGCGGGCCGCCGGACTGGCCGGCGCCGGTAGTCGAGAGAGGTGACGTCGATGAGGGTGCTCGCGGCAATGAGCGGTGGCGTGGACTCGGCGGTGGCCGCGGCCCGCGCGGTCGACGCCGGCCACGACGTGGTCGGCGTGCACCTGGCGCTGTCCACGGCGCCGGGCACGCTGCGGACCGGGTCGCGGGGCTGCTGCTCCAAGGAGGACGCCGGGGATGCGCGCCGCGCCGCCGACGTGCTCGGAATCCCGTTCTATGTCTGGGATTTCGCCGACCGGTTCAAGGAGGACGTCATCGACGACTTCGTCGAGTCCTATGCCGCCGGCCAGACCCCCAATCCGTGCCTGCGCTGCAACGAGAAGATCAAGTTCGCGGCCCTCGCCGACCGGGCCGTCGCCCTCGGCTTCGACGCGGTCGCCACCGGCCACTACGCCCGGCTCGACGACGGTGTCCTGCGTCGCGCGGTCGACGCCGGCAAGGACCAGTCGTACGTGCTCGGTGTGCTGACGGCCGACCAGCTCGCGCGTGCGATGTTCCCGGTCGGGGACACCCCGAAGGAGCGGATCCGCGCCGAAGCGGCCGAGCGGGGTCTCGCGGTCGCGGACAAGCCCGACAGTCACGACATCTGCTTCATCCCCTCCGGTGACACCCGCGCCTTCCTCGGTGCCCGCATCGGGGTGCGTCCCGGCCGCGTCGTCGACGCCCGGTCCGGCGCCGTGCTCGCCGAACACGAAGGGGTGCACGGCTTCACGGTCGGACAGCGCAAGGGCCTGGGCATCGCCGGCCCCGGCGCGGACGGCCGCCCCCGCTACGTCACCGCGATCGAGCCGGACACCGGCACGGTGAAGGTGGGCTCCGCGGAAGACCTGAAGGTGTGGGCGATCAGTGCCGAGCGCGCGGTGTGGACGAGCGGGGCCGCGCCGGCCGGACCGGTCGAATGCGTCGTGCAGGTCCGCGCGCACGGCGGTGTCGCGGCGGCCGTCGCCGAGCCCGCCGGCACCGGTCTCGCGGTGACCCTGCGCGAACCGCTCACCGGCGTCGCCACCGGACAGGCCGTGGTGCTGTACCGGCCGGACGCGGGCGGCGACGTCGTCCTCGGCAGCGGCACCATCGTCGGTACCGGCACGGCGGCCACGTCCCGGTGACCGCGAACATCCCGAACCCCTGGTCCGGCGTCGCGACCGGCATCGGGTCGTGGCCCGGCACCGACGCCCGGGAATCGGCCGCGACCGTGCTCGGCGAGCTCGAGGCGTTGCCGCACCTGGTCGAGCTGCCGGCCCGCGGGCTCGGGGCCGATCTCATCGGCCGCACCGGCGCGTTGCTGGTCGACCTGCACCTCGACACGTCCACCACCGGGTACCGGCTCGGCGGTCGCCGCGGCGCGGTCGCCGCCCGCGCCGGGGATCTGCTGCGCCGAGATCTCGATGCACTCGAAGAGGCATGGGAGACAGCGGGTCTCGGTCCCGGTCGATTCCTGAAGGTGCAGTCCGCCGGCCCGTTCACCCTCGCCGCGCACGCCGAGCTGGCCGGGGGCCGGCGGGTGCTCACCGATCGCGGCGCCGTGCGCGACGTCGCCGAGTCCCTCGGCGAGGGCCTGGCGCGGCACGCCGCGGAACTGACCCGCCGCCTCGGCGCCCACGTGGTGGTCCAGCTCGACGAGCCTGCGCTGCCCGCCGTCCTCGCCGGGACCCTGACCGGACGCACGAAGCTCGAATCGGTGCCGGCGCTCCCCGAGCCGGAGGCGCAGCACCTGCTCGAGGCCGCGATCGCGGCGATCGGCCGCCCCGTCGCGGTGCACTGCTGCGCCGCCGACGTGCCCACCGGGTTGCTGCGCCGCAGCGGCGTCGACGCCGTCGCCCTCGACGTCGCGCAGCTCACCGCCGCCGACCTCGACGGTATCGGTGAGCTGATCGACGCCGGAACCACCCTCCTGCTCGGGCTGGTGCCGTCCACCGCACCCGACACGGCCGTCCCCACCTGGCGTGACGTCGCGGCCCCCGCGATCACGCTGATCGACCGGCTGGGCTTCCCCCGCGCCACGCTGCGCTCGGTGGGGGTCACCCCGCGCTGCGGCCTGGCCGGCGCCGATCCCACGTGGGCGCGCCGGGCGCTGCGCCTCGCCCGCGACGTCGCCGCCGCGTTCGCGGACGACCCGGAATCGCTCGGCTCCGCAGCGGCCGGGAACGTCGTATCGCTCGACTAGTCTTTCCGGCGTGAGTGAATCGACGGACGCGCCCACCCAAGCTCCGCCCGACGTGCGCGAGCGCTGGCAGCAGCTCGCGGAGGAGGTGCGCGAGCACCAGTTCCGCTACTACGTGCGCGACGCGCCGATCATCTCCGACGGCGCCTTCGACCAGTTGCTCGGCGCGCTGAAGCAGCTCGAGGACGACTACCCGGACCTGCGCGTCCCGGACTCCCCGACGCAGCTCGTCGGTGGGGGCTTCGCCACCGACTTCACCGCCGTCGACCACCTCGAGCGGATGCTCAGCCTCGACAACGTCTTCACCGAGGACGAACTGCGCGCCTGGGTTTCCCGCGTCGAGGCCGAGACGGGTCCGGACCTGCACTACCTGTGCGAGGTGAAGATCGACGGCGTCGCGCTGAGTCTGGTGTACGAGGACGGCCGCTTGCGCCGTGCCGCCACCCGCGGCGACGGCCGCACCGGCGAGGAGGTCACGCTCAATGCCCTCACGATCGACGACATCCCCGAAAGGCTCACCGCCACCGAGGAATTTCCCGTCCCCCGGGTTCTCGAGGTGCGGGGCGAGGTGTACTTCCGGCTCGAGGACTTCCACGCGCTCAACGCCGCCCTCGTCGCCGAGGGCAAGGCCCCGTTCGCCAATCCGCGCAACACCGCGGCCGGATCGCTGCGGCAGAAGAACCCCGCGGTGACCGCGCGGCGCCGCCTCGGGATGATCTGCCACGGGCTCGGCCGCGTCGAAGGATTCGAGCCGGTGTCGCTGTCGCAGTCCTACGCCGCCCTCGCCGCCTGGGGGTTGCCCGTCTCCGGGCACACCGCCCGCGTCGTCGGCGTCGAGGAGGTCGTCGCCCGGATGCGGTACTGGGGCGAGCACCGCCACGACGTCGAACACGAGATCGACGGGCTCGTCGTCAAGGTCGACGAGGTGTCCCTGCAGCGCCGGCTCGGCACCACCTCGCGCGCACCCCGGTGGGCGATCGCCTACAAGTACCCGCCGGAGGAGGTGACCACCACGTTGCTCGACATCCGCGTCAGCGTCGGCCGCACGGGCCGGGTCACCCCGTTCGCCTACATGGAACCGGTCACGGTGGCCGGGTCGACGGTCTCCCTCGCCACCCTGCACAACGCGGCGGAGGTGGCCCGCAAGGGCGTGCTCATCGGCGACACGGTGGTGCTGCGCAAGGCCGGTGACGTCATCCCCGAGGTGCTCGGCCCGGTGGTGGACCTGCGCGACGGCACCGAACGCGAGTTCGTCATGCCCACCGAATGCCCCGAGTGCGGGACACCGCTCGCCCCCGCCAAGGAGGGTGACGTGGACCTGCGCTGTCCCAACCAGCGGCACTGCCCCGCACAGTTGCGTGAGCGGGTCTTCCACGTCGCGGGCCGCGGCGCATTCGACATCGAGGCGCTCGGCTACGAGGCCGCCACCGCGCTGCTCGAGGCCGGGGTGATCGCCGACGAGGGTGACCTGTTCGACCTGACCGCCGAGGACCTGCTGCGGACGTCGCTCTTCCGCACCAAGGCGGGGGCGCTGTCCGCCAACGGCAAGCGCCTGCTGGCGAATCTCCAAGCAGCCAAGGACAAGCCGCTGTGGCGGGTGCTGGTGGCACTGTCGATCCGGCACGTCGGCCCCACCGCCGCACGGGCGCTGGCCACCGAATTCGGCAGCCTCGACCGGATCCGCGAGGCGTCCGTGGACGAGCTCGCCGCCGTCGAGGGGGTGGGACCGACCATCGCTGCGGCCCTGGGTGAATGGTTCGCCGTCGACTGGCACGTCGCGATCGTCGAGAAGTGGCGCGCGGCGGGGGTGCGCATGCTCGACGAGCGCGACGAATCCATCGAACGCACCCTCGAGGGCCTGTCGATCGTGGTCACCGGATCGCTCGAGGGTTTCTCGCGGGATCAGGCCAAGGAGGCGATCCTGCTCCGCGGCGGCAAGGCGGCCGGTTCGGTGTCGAAGAAGACCGCGTTCGTCGTCGTCGGCGATGCCCCGGGAACGAAGGCCGACAAGGCGGCCGAGCTGGGCATCCCCGTCCTCGACGAGGACGGGTTCCGCCGGCTGCTCGAACTCGGCCCGGACGGCGTCTCGGGTGGCCAGGACGCGATCGAGGAGGAGTTCGGCGAGCTCGAGAGCTGACCGGCGGCCGGAGCCGGTGTGACGGAGATCGCCCGGAAACCGTTTGGGCGGAAGGGGCGGTCACTGGGATAGTCCTCCAGTGATCGAGATCAGACGCGTGAGCCCGGACGAGTACGACGCCGTCGGCGCCCTCACCGTCGACGTGTACGTCGGCGGCGGATTCGTCGAGCCCGACGACCCGTACGCCGAGCGTCTGCGCGACACCGCCGCCCGCGACAAGCACGCCGAGGTGGTGGTCGCGCTCGCCGACGGCGAGATCGTCGGGTCCGTGACGCTGGCGGAGCCGGCGTCGCGCTTCGCCCACATCGCCGAGAAGGGCGAGCTCGAGTTCCGGATGCTGGCCGTCGCGCCGTCGGCGCGGGGCCGGGGTGTCGGGTCGGCGCTGGTGCGGCACGTCCTCGACACCGCCTACGACCGCGGCGATCGCGCCGTGGTGCTCTCCACGCAGCCGGACATGGTCGACGCGCGCCGCATCTACGACCGCAACGGATTCGTCCCCGTCCCCGAGCGGGACTGGGCGCCGGTGCCCGGCGTCGAGCTGAGCACCCTGGTCCGGGAGCTGGTCTGAGCCGTTCCGCTCAGCCGAGGACGGTTCCGATGATGCCGGCCAGGTAGCCGAGCCGGGCCACCTCGGACGGGCGGAACTCCGGGCCGCCGGGCCGGCCGAGCATCAGCACCCGGCCCTGGGTCCCCAGGGGCGCCGCCGCCAGGGTCGTGTTCATCGCTCGCCACAGGTCGGGCACCCACTCGCCCTCGTGGTCGAGCAGCATCGGCTTCTCGAGCGGCATCCACGGCACCTCCGCCGGCCGGGTCTCGGGGGCGCCGGAACTGCCGACCACCCGGTACACCCCGTACGGGCCGGTGTCGACGACGGTCGCCCAGCCGACGCGCAGCACCCGGGGCGCCCCGTCGACGAGCACCTGCAGCCGATCGTGGCGCGCGGTGGCGACCTGATCGATCAGCTCGAGTTCGCGGTGGGTGTCGAGGATTCCCGCATAGGGACGGATCGAGTCCACCGTCACGCCCTCGAGGCGTTCGGCGGCCGTGATGAGCGTGTCCGGCAGCGACCCGGCGTCGACGTCGACGACGAGATCGTCGATCGCGAAGCCGGCGCCGCGTTCGACGACGTCCAGCGAGAGGATGTCCGCACCGACCGAACCGAGCGCGACGGCGAGTGAACCGAGGCTGCCCGGCCGGTCGGGAAGCTGGACGCGTAACAGGTACGACACGTGCGTCCTTTCCCCGATTCCGAAGTCACGGCCGAGGCGCTCGGCCGGCGACGGACACCATCTTTTCACCCCCGCAGCACCGCCGGATGCCGGTCCGGCGGTGCTGCGCCGAGACGGGACAGGAAACCGCCGGTCACGCGGTCGTTGTCACACGAACGACACAGGTGTTTCTCCGAACTGCAACACGGCGGGCGGTCGGCGCGGGTCCGGGGAACCGGCGAAACCGTCCCGGTCGGCACGCACTACCCTGGACGGGACGTTCGTTTCTTCATCGGAAAGGGGTCACCGAAGGTGCCTGCCATCTCCCGTGACGAGGTCGCGCACCTCGCCCGGTTGTCCCGGCTCGCGCTGACCGACGCCGAACTCGACGAGTTCGCCGGCCAGCTGGATACGATCCTCAGCCACGTCAAGGCCGTGTCGGAGGTGGCTGCGGACGATGTGGCGCCGATGGCCAACCCGAACGCGGTGACCAACGTGACCCGCCCCGACGAGGTGCGCCCGGGCCTGACGCCGGAGCAGGCGCTCGCCGCCGCGCCGCTCGTCGAGGACGGCCGCTTCTCCGTCCCGCAGATCCTGGGGGAGGGCGAATGAGCGCCGACCTGACCCGGCTGGGCGCGGCCGACCTCGCCGACCGCATCCACTCCGGCGACGTCTCGTCGGTCGAGGTCACCCAGGCTCACCTCGACCGCATCGCCGAGGTCGACGGCGACTACCACGCCTTCCTGCACGTCGCGGGGGAGCAGGCGCTGGCCGCCGCCGCGGAGGTCGACCGCGCGGTCGCCGCGGGCGAGAGCCCGGCGTCGCCGCTGGCCGGCGTGCCGATCGCCCTCAAGGACGTGTTCACCACGACCGACATGCCCACCACGTGCGCCTCGAAGATCCTCGAGGGCTGGATGTCGCCGTACGACGCGACCCTGACGTCGAAGCTGCGGCGGGCCGGCATCCCCATCCTGGGCAAGACCAACATGGACGAGTTCGCGATGGGATCGTCCACCGAGAACTCCGCCTTCGGTCCCACCCGCAACCCGTGGGACACCACCCGGATCCCCGGTGGTTCCGGCGGCGGCTCCGCGGCCGCGCTGGCGTCCTACCAGGCGCCCCTGGCCATCGGCACCGATACCGGCGGCTCGATCCGCCAGCCCGCCGCCGTCACCGCCACGGTCGGCACCAAGCCCACCTACGGCACGGTCTCCCGGTTCGGCCTCGTCGCGTGCGCGTCGTCGCTCGACCAGGGCGGCCCGTGCGGCCGCACCGTGCTCGACACGGCGCTGCTGCACGAGGTGATCGCCGGCCACGACCCGCGCGACTCCACGTCGGTGGACGCGCCCGTCCGGCCGGTCGTCCAGGCGGCCCGGGAGGGCGCGCAGGGCGACCTGAAGGGCCTGCGCGTCGGCGTCGTCAAGGAGTTGCACTCGGACAGCTACCAGCCGGGCGTGCTGGCGTCCTTCGACGCGGCCGTGGCCACGCTCACCGAACTCGGCGCCGAGGTCGTCGAGGTCTCCTGCCCGCACTTCGAGTACGCGCTCGCCTCGTACTACCTGATCCTGCCGTCCGAGGTCTCCTCCAACCTCGCCCGCTTCGACGCCATGCGCTACGGCCTGCGCGTCGACGACGGCACGATGAGCGCCGAGCAGGTCATGGCCGCCACCCGGGCCGCCGGGTTCGGTAAGGAGGTCAAGCGCCGCATCATGATCGGCACCTACGCGCTGTCCTCCGGCTACTACGAGGCCTACTACGGGCAGGCGCTCAAGGTCCGCACCCTCATCGCGCGGGACTTCGAGAAGGCGTACGAGCAGGTCGACGTCCTCGTCTCGCCGACCAGCCCCTTCACCCCGTGGAAGATCGGCGAGAAGGTCGACGATCCGCTGGCGATGTACCTGTCGGACCTGTGCACGCTGCCGACCAACCTCGCCGGGCACTGCGCGATGTCCGTGCCGTCCGGGCTGTCCGCCGACGACGGGCTGCCCGTCGGCCTGCAGATCATGGCCCCGGCGCTCGCCGACGAGCGCCTCTACCGCGTCGGCGCCGCGTTCGAGGCCGCACGCGGCCCGATCGTCGCCTGAGTCCGGCCGAGGCCCGGTGCTCCGTCCCGGTCAGGGGTGGTCGCACCGGGCCTGGTCCGGGCCGTAGCGGTGCCCGTGACCGGGGGCCGCGTCCAGCGCCACCGGCAGGTCCAGCGTCGCCTGCACGAAACTGACCACCGGCAGCCACCGCGGCACGGGCGCGTCGCGTCGCGCTCGGGACAGGTCGGGCGGGGACCACAGCAGCGACGGCTGCCACCACACCACCGGATCCGACGTGTTCGCGGTGACGATCGCTCCGGCCGTGCGCACCGCGCCGGCCGGCGGACCCGCCCAGATCGCCGCGCAGGGACCCGCCGCGGCCGATGCGTGGTCGGCGAGCGCGGCGCTGCCCCCGATCGACCCGAGGCTCTGCCCGTACACGTGCAGCTGCGGGCGCCGGACCGGGTCCAGGGTGTCGAGGTGGGCGCGCACGGCCGTCAGGAGGGCGCGGGCCGACGCCGCGGCCGCGTTCCGGTCGAACAGGAACGTCACCCAGCTCGGCGCGGCCGAGTACTGCTGCGCCACGAGCGCGACGTCGCCGCCGAACACCGTGTCGAACCCCCGCACCGCGCCGGGGTCGATCCAGCCCGAGCCGGTGGGCACCGCCACCACGACGTGGGCGCGGGCGAACCCACCGGCGCGGTCGAGTTCGCGCACGGCCAGCGCGGCGCGCGAGCGGGCGTCCGCAGCGGATCCGAGCCCCACGTACGTGCGGATCGCGCCGGGATGCGCGTCGAGGGTCACGAAACGGCGGCCCTCGTCGCCCAGGGACTCCCAGGACACCAGGGACGACGGACTGCCGGCCACCGCGGCGGCGACGGGCCTCGCGACCGGGTCTGCCTGCCCGAGCCCCACGGGCACAATCGCGACGCCGACGCCCATGGCCACCGTGACAGCCGTGGCCGCGACCGCGCGGGTGCCGGCCCGCCGGCGCCACGCCCCCGGAACCCGGCCGATCGCCCGTACTGCCGCGAATATCAAGGGGGCACAACTACATACAACGATCCAGTGCGCCGGACCGGCGGGTGGTCGCCCCATCGACGCCCGCAACGCGTCCTGCCACTGCGCCGCGGCGAGCACCGCCCACCCGAGCGCGCCGGCCGCGACGACCAGCGCCGCCGGCCGCGCGGCCCCGGGCCGCGCGGATCCCCCGTGCCGCCGGCGGCGCACCCCGCCGGCCACGGCCGCGGCTGCGGCGGCGCATCCGGAGGCAGCGGCCTGTGCCAGGGCCGCACGGGGCAGCAGCGACGGCGCGAGCGAGACCCACACCGCGATCGTCACCGCCACGGTCGTCGCCACCCGCGGGCAGCGCCGCGCGAGCGAATCGACCCCCGCGTCCGCGGCCGCGGACGCCGCGAGCGCCCTCATCGCACCGCCCACCGCGCCGCCGCGGCCAACGTCCACACCACGGCCGCGTACGGCAGCGGTGACTCGGGAACCGGTGCCGCGTCGCGTTGCCGCCACGAATTGAACCGCACGGCAATCGACGCCACATCCGCGGTGAGGACGCACCAGCCGTCGCCGGGAGCCGCCGTGCGGCACGCCTCGTGCAGGTGCCGGCTCAGCCGGGCGTCCAGGCCGCGCCGCGCCTGCGGACCCGGTTCGTGTCCCACCGACCGGGCGTATCGCAGCAGGTCGTAGCCGAGATCGTGTTCACGGCAGGGTGTTTCGAAGAACTTCGGCAGGGGGACGGGGGACGAGCAGCCCCCGAGGGGATCCACCAGGATCCCGTCCTCGGTGACCGGGCGGTAGTGCATCGCCGGCTCGAAGCCGGCCGGGAAGACCTCGAGCGCCGCCGCGGTGTCGCCGTCGGACAGCGCCGCCACCGCCGCCGCCGTGGCGCCCCCGTGCGGCCTCGGCTCCCCCTCCGGACCAGCCTGCGCCCCAACGGTTCCCAGGAACAGCGCCGCGGCCGTACCCACCATCACTGTCGTCGCTCGTCTGCGCATGGCACGGACGTTAGGAACGACGGGGACCGCCGCGGATCCCACGCCGGAGCGGTCCGGCCGCGGCCGTCTGCCCCCACGGAGCCAGGCGCATCTCACCCCCTGGTATGACGACAGTGCGGGCGTCCCGTGCCTACCGTGGTGCCGTGCGCTGGACGAGAGAACGCGGCCGAGGCCGCTGGTGGACGATCGCGATCGTGGCGGCGACGCTGATCCTGTACGCGGTCGCGTGGCCCACGTTGCACCTCACCCACGAGGTGCCCGCACCGCTGATGCCCGTCGTCGCGGCGCTCGCGGCCGGGCCGTTCGTGGCGATCCGGACCGATCCCGCCCTCGGGTGGGCGGTCTCGGCCGGGGCCGCGCTGGCGATCCCGCGCGCCTTCGACCTCGTCCCCGGCTACGACTACCCCTGGCAGGTGGTGCACATCCTCGTGCTGTGCGCGCTGCTCGTCGCGGTGAGCATGCGCGCGTCCCTGCAGATCGCCGGGCTCGTGTGGGCGGCCACCGTGGTGCTGTTCTTCACCCACGTGCCGGGGCAGAACGGCTGGGGCTGGGCGCTCGGCCTGACCGCGATGGCGGTGTTCGGCCTGCTCGTGCGGTGGCTCGTGCTCTCCCGGCGGCAGCTGGCTCGGCAGGAGGAGGTCAGCGAACTCGAGCGGGCCCGCCGCGCGATCCTCGAGGAGAAGGCCCGCATCGCCCGCGACCTGCACGACATCGTCGCGCACCACATGTCCCTCGTCGTGGTGCAGGCGCAGAGCGCCCCGTACCGCCTGCCCGAGGTCCCCGAACCGGTGCGCGCGGAGTTCGAATCCATCGGGGCGACCGCCCGCGAGGCGCTCAACGAGGTGCGCGGCATGCTCGGCGTGCTCCGGAGCGACAACCTCGCCGACGTCAGCGACGGCGACGGCGAACGGGCGCAGGCTCCCCAGCCCGGCCTCGACCGGCTCGGCGACCTGTTCGAGGGCGCGCGGCGCGCCGGGATGGTCCTGTCCACCGCGACGGACGGTGACCCGGCGGGTGTCTCCGACGCCACCGCGCTCACGGTGTACCGCATCCTGCAGGAGTCGCTCGCCAACGCCGCCCGGCACGCCTCCGGGGCACCGGTCCAGGTCGGCGTGGCGTACGGACCGGACGAGGTGAGCGTGACCGTGCGCAACGGCCCCGGGCGCGCGGAGCCCGGACCCGGGGACCGCGGCGGCGGGAACGGCATCCGCGGCATGGTCGACCGGGCGCTGGCGGTCGGAGGGCGGCTCGTGGCCCATCCCGTCCCGGGCGGTGGATTCGAGGTGCGAGCGCAGCTGCCGCGCGTCCCGGCGGCCTAGGCTGAGGCCGTGACGGACCCGAGCGCAGCCGCGACCCCCATCACCGTGTTGATCGCCGACGACCAGGCCATGGTGCGGCAGGGCTTCGGCGCCCTGCTCGCCGCCCAACCCGACATCAGCGTGATCGGCGACGCCCCGGACGGTCGGCGGGCCGTCGCGGAGGCGGCCCGCCTGCGTCCCGACGTGGTCCTGATGGACGTGCGGATGCCCGAGATGAACGGACTCGACGCGGCCCGGCACATCCTCGCCGGGCGCACCGATCCGCCGACACGTGTGCTGATGCTCACCACCTTCGACATCGACGACTACGTCTACGAGGCACTGGGCCTGGGCGCCAGCGGATTCCTGCTCAAGGACGCGCCCGCCGACGAACTGATCCGGGCGGTCCGCGTCGTCGCCGACGGCCAGGCGCTGCTCGCGCCGACCGTCACGCGCCGCCTCATCGCGGACGTCACCCGCCGGCGGTCGCCGCGCCGCGGCCGCGATCGGGCGCTCGACGTCCTCACCCCGCGCGAACGCGAGGTGCTCGAGCTGATCGCCCGCGGGCTGTCGAACCAGGAGATCGCCGCGCACCTGTTCGTCGCGGAGCAGACGGTCAAGACGCACGTGGGGAAGGTGCTCGGGAAGCTGAACCTGCGGGACCGGGCGCAGGCGGTGGTACTGGCGTACGAGTCCGGACTGGTCGTGCCGGGGTGAGCGGCACCCGCGATCGGGATGCCGCGGGCGCCGCGCCGGGGCAGTATTGCCGGGAGGACCACCGACAACCTGCACGACCGGCACGGAGGTACGGATGACGCGCATCGGCATTCTCACCAGCGGCGGGGACTGCCCCGGCCTGAACGCGGTGATCCGCGGAGCGGTCCTCAAGGGCAGGACCGTCTACGGTCAGGAGTTCGTCGGATTCCTCGACGGCTGGCGTGGTTTGGTGGAAGGCGACGCAATCCCCTTGGATCGCAGCAAGGTTCGGGGATTGTCGCATCAGGGCGGCACTATTCTCGGCACCAGCCGGTTCGGCCCCTATCAAGGACCGAACGGCGGCGCGGAGAACATCGCCCGCACGCTCGAGCGCATGGGCGTCGACGCCGTGATCGCCATCGGCGGCGAGGGCACGGCCGCCGCGTCCAAGCGGCTGTTCGAGGAGGGCATCCGGATCGTCGGAGTGCCGAAGACCATCGACAACGACCTCGGCCAGACGGACTACACCTTCGGCTTCGACACCGCCGTCGAGATCGCGACCGAGGCGATCGACCGGCTGCGCACCACCGGCAACTCGCACAAGCGCTGCATGGTCCTCGAGGTGATGGGCCGGGAGGCGGGGTGGATCGCGCTGCACTCCGGCACCGCCGGGGGTGCCCACGCCATCCTCATCCCCGAACAGCCCGAGAGCATCGAGCAGATCTGCGAATGGGTCACCAGCGTCCGCGACCGCGGCCGGGCCCCCATGGTGGTGGTCGCGGAGGGATTCACCCTGCCGGAGATGACCGAGGCGTACTCCGACAAGGGGCGCGACGAGTTCGACCGGCCGCGGCTCGGCGGCATCGCCGACGTCCTCGCCCCGATGATCGAGGAGCGCACCGGCATCCAGACCCGCGCCACGATCCTGGGCTACATCCAGCGCGGCGGCGTGCCCACGGCCTTCGACCGGGTGCTCGCCACCCGCCTGGGCATGGCGGTCACCGATCTCGTCGCCGACGAGGAGTGGGGGCACATGGTGGCGCTGCACGGAACCGACATCGCCCGGGTCGGTTTCGACGAGGCGCTCGCCAACCACAAGCGGGTGCCGAAGGACCGCTACGAGGAGATGCGGATCATCTTCGGGTGAGGTCGCGCCGCGCGTGAGGGCCGGTTCGCCGCATGGCGGCACCGTCTAAAATCGAGCGCATGACTGCCGCCATGTCCGATGATCTGCTCGCCTACGACGAGGTGCTCGCGAAGTTCGAGCCCGTGATGGGCATGGAGGTGCACGTCGAGCTGCACACCGCGACCAAGATGTTCTGCCCGTGCCCGACCACGTTCGGCGCCGAACCCAACACGCAGGTGTGCCCGGTGTGCCTCGGCCTGCCCGGCTCGCTGCCCGTCGTCAACCAGGCGGCGGTGGAGTCGGCGATCCGCATCGGCCTTGCGCTGAACTGCTCGATCACGCCGTGGGGCCGGTTCGCGCGGAAGAACTACTTCTACCCGGACCAGCCGAAGAACTACCAGATCTCGCAGTACGACGAGCCGATCGCCACCGACGGCTACCTCGACGTGGTCCTCGACGACGGCAGCACGTGGCGCGTGGAGATCGAGCGCGCGCACATGGAGGAGGACACCGGCAAGTCGCTGCACGTCGGTGGCGCCACGGGCCGCATCCACGGGGCGAGCCACTCGCTGCTCGACTACAACCGCGCCGGGGTGCCGCTCATCGAGATCGTCACCAAGCCCATCGTCGGCGCCGGCGAGCGCGCCCCCGAGGTCGCCCGCGCCTACGTCACCGCGCTGCGGGACCTGCTGAAGGCCCTCGACGTGTCCGACGTGCGCATGGACCAGGGCTCGATGCGCTGCGACGCCAACCTCTCCCTCAACCCGATCGGAGCGGCGGAGTTCGGCACCCGCACCGAGACGAAGAACGTCAACTCGCTCAAGTCGGTCGAGGTCGCCGTGCGGTACGAGATGCGCCGCCAGGCCGCGGTCCTGACCGCGGGCGGCACGGTGATCCAGGAGACCCGGCACTTCCAGGAGGCCGACGGCACCACCTCGCCGGGCCGGCGCAAGGAGACCGCGGAGGACTACCGCTACTTCCCGGAACCGGACCTCGAACCGATCGCCCCGAGCGCGGAGTGGATCGAGGACCTGCGCGCCACCCTCCCCGAGCTGCCGTGGCTGCGGCGCGCCCGGATCCAGGCCGAGTGGGGCATCTCCGACGAGGAGATGCGCGACCTCGTCAACGCCGGCGCCCTGGACCTGATCATCGCCACCACCGAGGCCGGCGCCCCCGCCTCCGAGTCCCGGTCCTGGTGGGTCGCCTACCTGGCCCAGCAGGCCAACACCCGCGGCGTCGAGCTCGTCGAGCTGCCGATCACCCCGGAGCAGGTCGCGCAGGTGATCGCCCTCGTCGCCGACGGCACGCTCACCAACAAGCTCGCCCGCAAGGTCGTCGACTACGTGCTCGCCGGTGAGGGCGACCCGAAGCAGATCCTCGCTGCGCACCCCGAACTCGTGGTCGTGCGCGACGACTCGCTCATCAAGTCGGAGGTGGAGAAGGCGCTGGCCGCCAACCCCGACATCGCCGACAAGATCCGCAGCGGCAAGGTCCAGGCGGCCGGCAAGATCGTCGGCGACGTGATGAAGGCCACCCGCGGCCAGGCCGACCCGGCCCTGGTCAAGGAGCTCGTGCTCGCCGCCTGCAGCTGAGTTCTTCCACGAGAGGTTCTTCCGCGAGCGGGCGGCCTGCCGGGATGGCAGGCCGCCCGTGTGTCTACTGCGTGTCGCCGGCGATGTTCACCATCCACTGGATGCCGAACTTGTCGGTGCACATGCCGAAGTGGTCGCCCCACGGTGCTCGCTCGAGCGGCATGGCGATGGTTCCGCCGTCGCTCAGCTGGTCCCAGTAGCCCCGCAGCTCGGCCTCGTCGTCGCCGCTGAGCGAGATCGAGATGTTGTCCCCCGGGTTGTAGCTCATCTGGTTGGGGGTGTCCGCCGCCATCAGGACGAGACCGTTCGGGCTCGCCAGCATCGAATGCATGATCTTGTCCTGCTCGGACGGGTCGTCGCTCGCGTGCATCTCCGCGAACGTGCTCACATCCAATTCTCCGCCGAACACGGATCGGTAGAACTCCATGGCCTGGCGGGCATTGTCGCGAAAGCTGATGTACGGATTCAGGCGTGTGGTCATGCGGGCCCCTCCCTCGGGCGTGCCACTGCTTCGGACCGATCGGCGACATTGTTGCACCGTCCCGGGTCGAACGGGGAAGTGTGCCGGAAGCAATTGCGACACAGTCGAATTCGAGTAATCCGAACCGTCGCGGGAGCGGGTGCGGGCGGATCCGCCGCGAAAACGCTGAGATTCGACCGAAACGTCCGTATTGTCACTGTCGTCGTGGGGCGGGTCGACGCTCACGGCGCACGGGCGGCCGGATTTCTCGTCGGACATCGCGGAGGATCAATGTGCACTCGGGCAATGTGGACCGGAAGCGGGCACGGCGTTCTCGTCGGCCGGAACATGGACTGGCGCGAGGAGATGGACACGAACCTGTGGTCACTTCCGCGGGGGGTCGACAGGATCGGGCACGACCGCGATCCCGACCCGGTGACCTGGACGGCCCGGTACGGCAGTCTCGTGGCCGCCGTCTGGGACAACGCCACGAGCGACGGGATCAACGAGCGCGGCCTGGCCGCCCACGTGCTGTGGCTCGCGGAGGCGGACTTCGGGGAACGGGACCCGGAACTGCCCGCGCTCGCGGTGTCCCTGTGGCCGCAGATCTTTCTGGACCTGTGCGGCACCGTCGACGAGTGCCTCGCCCTGATGGCCGAGCGGCCCTTCCAGGTCCGACCGTTGATCGAGCCGCGCTCCCAGCGTCCCGCGACCGTGCATCTGGCCCTCGAGGACGCGAGCGGTGACTCCCTGATCCTCGAGCACATCGGTGGAACGCTGCGGATACATCACGGCCGCGCGAACACCGTCATGACGAATTCACCGCCGTACGACGAGCAGATCGAACTCCGGAAGAGCTTTACCGGTTTCGGGGGATCCGAGCCGCTGCCCGGCACCACGGAGGCGTCCGACCGCTTCGTCCGGGCAAGTTACTATCTCGACCGACTGCCCGCCGTGGAGACCCCGGCCCGTGCGTATGCGGCGCTGCTCAGCGTCATGCGCAATGTCGCGCAACCGTTCGGCGAACCCGATCCGCAACGGCCGAACATCTCGATGACGATCTGGCGCACGCTGACGGACCTGACCGAGGGGCTGTACATGTTCGAATCGTCGTTCAGCCCGAACATCGTGTGGACCCGGTCGGCCGACCTGGACTTCTCGACCTGCCGCAAGCTCGACCTTGCGAAACCGGGCCTGCTGGGCAACGTGAGCGGCGCGTTCACCGACGCGGCCGAGCCGCCCTTCACGCTGTCGTGACGTACCCCGAGACGAACGGTTCCGGCTAGTCGAAGCCGCCCCCGCCGGCGGGGAACTGGATCAGCACGACCCGATCGTCGTTCGGGCCCGGTTCGCCGCCGGCCTTGTTGACGGTGGACACCCACAGCTGCCCGTCGCCGCCCGCCGACGCGCCGCCGAGACGGCCGTAGCGGTCCTGCACCGCCGGCACGGGCGCCGCCGTCACCGCCCCTGTTCCCGGATCGATGGCGACCACCGCAACCGCCTTGCCGTCCGTCAGCGACACCGCGACCGCGTCCGCACCGGCCGCGCATCCGGCCACGCCCGGACGCTCGGGCCACGTCCAGGCGGGGGACGCGCCCACCGCGCCGTCCACTCCGACACGCTGCAGCCGGTCCTCGAGCGCGGTGCGGTCGGTGACCCACAGGTTTCCGGCGGGATCCCGGCACACGTCGCCGGCCGTTCCGATCCCCGAGAGCACGACCGACGGCGCCGCGGCCGCGCCCGGCGCCGGCAGAGGCATCCGCAGCAGCTTCCCGGCGAGCGACGCCGGATCGGCGGCCGCGGCCGGATTCCCGGCGTCGCCGGTGAGCACCACCAGGTCGGTGGGTGAGGTGAACTCGAGCGCGCCCGCGTTCCCGCTCGCCCCCCGCGGGATGCCGGTGAACACGGGCTTCGGGACGTCGCCCGCGGCGAGCCGCACGACGCGGTTGTCGGTCGGGGTGGTGATGTAGGCGTAGAGCAGCCGATCCTCGTCGAAGGTCGGCGACAGCGCGAGATCGAGCAGCCCGCCGTCGCCGGAACCGTCGACCGGCACGGTGGCCACCTCCACCGGTTCCGTCCGCGGTGCCACCCGCAGGATCCGGCCCGTGCGCCGCTCCGCGACGAGAGCGGAGCCGCCGTCCGGCATGGTGACCAGCCCTCCCGTGGTGTCGAGGCACGTGGCGACCACCGCGGGGTCGGGGTCCTGACACGGGCCCGGCGGTGTCGGCGGTGCGCCCGGCGTCGTGGTCGTCGTCGGGGGCTCGAGCGGTTCGAGTTCGGCGCCCGCGTCGAAGCTCGGCTCCGGCGTGAACGGGGTGGTGGTCGCGTCGTCGAAACGGGCACACGACGTGGTGAGGGCGAGCAGACCCACGATCGACGCGACCGTCGCTCGCATCCGTCGCGACCCACCGACTCTCGCGCGCCTCGTCATGACCATGACGTTACCGGGGCGGCGCGCCCCGACTCGGTTCCCGGGTCGGCCGACCCGGGCGACCTACCCTGGTTCGGTGACCGACAAGGCGAAAGACCACGTCCCGGAGCCGACGCCGCAGGATGCCGCGGAGCCGGTGTCGAGTCCCTACGACAATCCCACCCTGGAGCTGCAGCGCCCCCGCTCGTCGATGCTCGAGTCCGATGACGACCTCGATCTCGACAACTCCGCCTTCGAGCGGCGCGGCCCGGCGCAGTACGGGTACGCGGACTCCGACGTCGCCCCCACCGAGCGGATGCACCGGTACGAGCCCGCGGGCGCCGTCGCGGCGCCGATCGGAGCGGAGACCGGTGCCGCGCCCGGGCCGGCGAAGGCGCGCCGCGGCACACTGGACCTGGGGTTGCTCGTGCTGCGGCTCGTCGTCGGCGGCACGATGGTGGTGCACGGGGTGCAGAAGCTGACAGGGCTGTGGGGCGGCCCCGGCATGGACGGGTTCGAGGCGATGCTCGCCGACGCGGGCTACCAGCGTCCGGCCCTGCTCGCGGTGCTCGGTGCGGTGGGGGAGGTGGCGGCCGGAGCGCTGCTGATCCTCGGGTTGCTCACCCCGCTCGCCGCCGCCGCCGTGCTGGCGATCATGATCAACGCGTGGTTGTTCCGGCAGTCCGCCGAGCCGGGACTGCAGTACTTCGCGCCGGACGGGGTGGAGTACGAGACCCTGCTCGCGGCCGCCGCCGCAGTGATCGTGCTGACCGGTCCCGGTCGGGTCGCGGTCGACGGCACCCGCGGCTGGGCGACCCGGCCGTTCGCCGGCTCGTTCGTCGCGCTGCTGCTCGGCGTCGCGGGTGGGGTCTGCCTCTGGATATTCGGCCGCTGACGCGGACGGTGCGTCCTTCGGGCGGCAGGAACAGCCCGAAGGACGCACCGGTGCCTACGGCACCCGGCGGACTGCACCCTTGTCGGCCGAGGTGGCCAACGCGGCGTAGGCGCGCAGGGCGGTGGTGACCGTGCGCTGCCGGTCGACCGGCAGCCACGGGCGCTCCGAAGCCTCCATCTTGGCGCGCCGCTCGGCGAGGACGGCGTCGTCGACGAGGACCTCGAGGGTGCGCGTGGGGACGTCGATGCGGATCCGGTCACCGTTCTCGAGCAGACCGATGACGCCGCCGGACGCCGCCTCGGGCGAGATGTGGCCGATCGACAGTCCCGACGTGCCGCCGGAGAACCGGCCGTCGGTGATCAGGGCGCACTGCTTGCCCAGTCCCGCGCCCTTCAGGAACGCGGTGGGATGCAGCATCTCCTGCATGCCCGGCCCGCCCGACGGCCCCTCGTAGCGGACCACGACGACGTCCCCGGCCTGCACCTTCTTGCCGAGGATCACCGACACGGCCTCCTCCTGCGACTCGACGACCAACGCCGGGCCCTCGAAGGTGAACAGGTCCTCGTCGATGCCGGCGGTCTTGAGGATCGCGCCGTCCGGAGCGAGGTTGCCGCGCAGGACGACCAGTCCGCCCTCGACGGTGTAGGCGTGCTCGACGTCCCGGATGCAGCCGGCCGCGGCGTCCGTGTCCAGCGACGACCAGCGGTTGGCGGTGGAGAACGGCTCGGTGGTGCGGACACCGCCGGGGGCCGCATGGAACAGCTCGATCGCCTCGTCGGAGGCCTTGCCGGAGCGCACGTCCCACGTATCGAGCCACTCGTCGAAGCTCGTCGTGTGGACCGTGGTCACGTCCGTCTCGAGCAGCCCGGCGCGGCGCAGCTCGCCGAGGATCGCGGGGATGCCGCCGGCCCGGTGGACGTCTTCCATGTGGTAGTCCGAGTTGGGGGAGACCTTCGCCAGGCACGGCACCTTGCGGCTGATGGCGTCGATCGTGCCGAGGTCGAAGTCGACCTCGCCCTCCTGCGCCGCGGCGAGCGTGTGCAGCACGGTGTTGGTCGAGCCGCCCATCGCGACGTCGAGCGCCATGGCGTTGCGGAACGCGGCGGGGGAGGCGATGTTGCGCGGCAGGACCGACTCGTCCTCGTCCCGGTACCAGCGCAGCGCCGCCTCGACGACCGTGGTGCCGGCCCGCTCGAACAGCGCCCGGCGTGCCGCGTGGGTGGCCAGCGTCGACCCGTTGCCGGGCAGTGCCAGTCCGAGCGCCTCGGTCAGGCAGTTCATGGAGTTCGCGGTGAACATGCCCGAGCACGACCCGCACGTGGGGCAGGCGCTGCGCTCGACCTCGTCGAGGCCGTCGTCGCTGACGGCGTCGTTGGCCGACGCCGAGATCGCGGTGATCAGGTCGGTGGGGGCCTGCGCGACACCGCCGACGACCACCGCCTTGCCGGCCTCCATCGGGCCGCCCGAGACGAACACCGTCGGGATGTTCAGGCGCATCGCGGCATTGAGCATGCCGGGGGTGATCTTGTCGCAGTTGGAGATGCACACCAGCGCGTCGGCGGTGTGCGCATTGACCATGTACTCCACCGAGTCGGCGATGATCTCGCGGCTGGGCAGCGAGTACAGCATGCCGCCGTGGCCCATGGCGATCCCGTCGTCGACGGCGATGGTGTGGAACTCGCGCGGCACACCGCCGGCGGCCCGCACCGCCTCGGCGACGATCTCGCCGACGTCCTTGAGGTGGACGTGGCCGGGCACGAACTGCGTGTAGGAGTTCGCGATCGCGACGATCGGCTTGCCGAAGTCGGAGTCGGTCATGCCGGTGGCGCGCCACAGGGCGCGGGCCCCGGCGGCGTTGCGTCCGGCGGTGGTGGTGCGTGACCTCAACGGGGGCATCGGGTTCCTCGGGGGCTAGGGCTGCTTCGGGGCTAGGGCTGCTTCGGGGCTGGGGCTGCTTCGGGGCTGTGTGCTGCGCGGGCGCGGCGACGCCGGGGACCGGGCTCCGCCGGACGGGGCCGGAGCGGGCCTGGGCGGCTTCGAATTTACTCGTGTGCTATTTCGACTCGACGTCCGCGTCCGGCTCGGTGTCCGCGGCCTGCTCCCGTGCCTCCGCCTCGCGCGCGGCCGCATACGGGTCGGTGATGCGACCGCCGCTACCGGCGGCGAGCTGGGGGAGACGGCCGAACGTGACGACCGGCAGGGGTACCTCGGTGCCGTCGGTGCGGCGGGCGCGCGCCCAGCCCCGCTTGGGGAATCGCAGGCCGTCGAGTTCGTCCCAGGCCAGGGTCCGGGTCGAGAACGCGGACCGGGCGGTGATGCCCTCGGGCCCGACGACGGTGCGCACCCGCAGCACCCACGCGCCGACGAGGAACGGAATCACCACCATCCAGCCGAACGCGGCGGGCCAGGCCAGGGCCGGGGAGGCCACTCCGAGCAGCACGAACCCACATGCGAGCAGCGCGAGCCGGGAAATCTGGATGACCTGCGGCTGCTGTTCGGCCGTATGGGATGATGGGCGTGGTGGCACGGGCTGCTGTGGAGATGACACCTCACCATCTTCCCATTGCAGCCGAGGCATCTCACATTCTGGGACAGGTGACCGAACCAAGTTGACTGTCGGACCTTCGCGCGCCTACCGTCGAGCGCGTGAATCAGAATGGGTTGCTCGTAATCGGCCGGCGCGTCGTCGCCTGAGCCGCTTCTCGCAACTCGCCCACGACGCGCCACCCTCGTACAGCAGATGCTGCTGACGGGGGTTTTTTGTTGCCCGGAGCCAGAACCAGAGGAATCGCAGTGAGCGCACCAACCGCAAGGCCTCAACCTTCGCCGCGCAAGCCCGGGGCCGCAGCCCCGTCGCCCGCGGCCGCGGCCACCCAGTCCGGTAACCGTCGCCAGGTCGCCCCCGAGCGGGTCACCGGCGCACAGTCGGTGGTCCGGGCCCTCGAGGAGCTCGAAGTCGACACGGTATTCGGCATTCCGGGCGGTGCGATCCTCCCCGTCTACGACCCGCTGTTCGACTCGCAGAAGGTCCGGCACGTGCTGGTCCGCCACGAGCAGGGCGCCGGCCACGCCGCGACCGGATACGCCCAGGCCTCCGGCAAGGTCGGCGTGTGCATGGCCACCTCCGGCCCCGGCGCCACCAACCTCGTCACCCCGCTCGCCGACGCGCAGATGGACTCTGTCCCCGTCGTGGCGATCACGGGCCAGGTCGGCCGCGGTCTGATCGGCACCGACGCCTTCCAGGAGGCGGACATCTCGGGCATCACCATGCCGATCACCAAGCACAACTTCCTCGTGACCGACGGCGCCGAGATCCCCCGCGTCCTCGCCGAGGCGTTCTACCTGGCCGCGTCCGGCCGTCCCGGCGCGGTGCTCGTGGACATCCCGAAGGACATCCTGCAGGCCCAGACCACCTTCAGCTGGCCCCCGGAGATGCACCTGCCCGGCTACCGTCCCGTGACCAAGCCGCACGGCAAGCAGGTCCGTGAAGCCGCCCGCCTGATCGCCGAGGCGAAGTCGCCCGTGCTGTACATCGGCGGCGGTGTCATCAAGGCCGAGGCCTCTCCGGAGCTGCTCGAGCTGGCCGAGCTCACCGGCATCCCGGTCGTCACGACGCTCATGGCGCGCGGTGCGTTCCCCGACACTCACCGGCTCAACTGCGGCATGCCCGGCATGCACGGCACCGTCGCGGCGGTCGCCGCCCTGCAGAAGTCCGATCTGCTGATCACGCTCGGCGCGCGGTTCGACGACCGCGTCACCGGTCAGCTCGACTCGTTCGCGCCCGGCGCGAAGGTCATCCACGCGGACATCGACCCGGCCGAGATCGGCAAGAACCGGCACGCCGACGTGCCGATCGTGGGTGACTGCAAGGAGGTGATCGTCGAGCTGATCGAGGCGATCCGTGCGGATCTCGCGACGGGCACCACGCTCGAGTACGCCCAGTGGTGGGAGTACCTGGACGGGATCCGCCGCACCTACCCGCTCAGCTACGACCGGCCCGCCGACGGCATGCTCTCGCCGGAGTTCGTGATCCAGAAGGTCGGCAAGCTCGCCGGACCGGACGCGATCTACTGCGCCGGCGTCGGCCAGCACCAGATGTGGGCCGCGCAGTTCATCGACTACGAGAAGCCACGGACCTGGCTCAACTCCGGCGGCCTGGGCACCATGGGCTACGCCGTTCCGGCGGCCATGGGCGCCAAGATGGGCGTGCCCGACGCCGAGGTGTGGGCCATCGACGGCGACGGCTGCTTCCAGATGACCAACCAGGAACTGGCGACCTGCGCGGTGGAGGGTGTGCCGATCAAGGTCGCGCTCATCAACAACGGCAACCTCGGCATGGTGCGGCAGTGGCAGACGCTGTTCTACGAGGAGCGGTACTCGAACACGGACCTGGCCACCCACACCCTGCGCATCCCCGACTTCGTCAAGCTGGCCGAGGCTCTGGGCTGCGTCGGCATCCGCGTCGAGCGCGAGGAGGAGGTCGAGGACGCGATCCGCCAGGCGCAGTCGATCAACGACCGTCCGGTGGTCATCGACTTCATCGTCGGCAAGGACGCCCAGGTGTGGCCGATGGTCGCCGCGGGCACCGGCAACGACGAGATCATGGCGGCGCGGGGCATCCGCCCGCTGTTCGACGAGGACGAGGCGGCCGCCGAGCCGGCCGTCATCCACGAGGCACTCGAGCACGAGAAGCACCCGGACCAGCGCGGCGCCGCAGCAGCAGGAGAGGATCGTCAGTGAGCACCAGTCACACCCTCAGCGTTCTCGTCGAGGACAAGCCGGGCGTGCTGGCCCGCGTGGCGAGCCTGTTCTCCCGCCGCGGGTTCAACATCGAATCCCTCGCGGTGGGCGGCACCGAGATCCCCGAGATCTCCCGGATGACGATCGTCGTCACCGTCGACGAGTTCCCCCTCGAGCAGGTGACCAAGCAGCTCAACAAGCTCGTCAACGTCATCAAGATCGTCGAGCAGGAAGAGGAGGCCTCGGTCGCCCGCGAGCTGCTGCTGATCAAGGTGCGGGCGGACGCGAGCGTGCGGACGCAGGTCATCGAGACGGTGAATCTGTTCCGCGCCAAGGTGATCGACGTCTCGCCCGAGTCGCTCACGATCGAGGCCACCGGTACCCGGTCCAAGCTCGACGCCCTGCTGCGGATGCTCGAGCCCTACGGCATCCGCGAGATCGTGCAGTCCGGGGTCGTCGCGGTCGGACGCGGTCCGAAGTCGATCACGGCCACCCGTTAGCCTGAACACACCCTTATTTGCTGAGAGAGGTAACAACTGTGGCAGTCGAGATGTTCTACGACGACGACGCCGATCTGTCGATCATCCAGGGCCGCAAGGTCGCGGTGATCGGCTACGGCAGCCAGGGACACGCGCACTCGCTGAGCCTGCGCGACTCCGGTGTCGAGGTGCGCATCGGTCTGAAGGAAGGCTCGAAGTCGCGGGCCAAGGCGGAGGAGGCGGGCCTGGCGGTCGGCACCCCGGCCGAGGTCTCCGAGTGGGCGGACGTCATCATGCTGCTGGCGCCCGACACCGCGCAGGCGTCGATCTTCAAGGAGGACATCGCGCCGAACCTGAAGGACGGCGACGCGCTGTTCTTCGGCCACGGCCTGAACATCCACTTCGGTCTCATCGAGGCGCCGGAGTTCGTCACCGTCGCGATGGTCGCCCCGAAGGGCCCCGGCCATCTCGTGCGCCGCCAGTTCGTCGACGGCAAGGGCGTCCCCGCGCTCATCGCCGTCCACCAGGATCCCAAGGGCGAGGGCCAGGCGCTGGCGCTGTCCTACGCCAAGGGCATCGGCGGCACCCGGGCCGGCGTCATCAAGACCACCTTCAAGGAAGAGACCGAGACCGACCTGTTCGGTGAGCAGGCCGTCCTCTGCGGTGGCACCGAGGAACTGGTCAAGACCGGTTTCGACGTGATGGTCGAGGCCGGCTACGCCCCGGAGATGGCGTACTTCGAGGTGCTGCACGAGCTCAAGCTCATCGTCGACCTCATGTACGAGGGCGGCATCGCCCGCATGAACTACTCGGTGTCCGACACCGCCGAGTTCGGTGGCTACCTCTCCGGGCCGCGCGTCATCGACGCCGGCACGAAGGAGCGCATGAAGGAGATCCTGAAGGACATCCAGGACGGCACCTTCGTCAAGCGTCTCGTCGCCAACGTCGAGGGCGGCAACAAGGAGCTCGAGTCGCTGCGCAAGAAGAACGCCGAGCACGGCATCGAGGTCGTCGGCAAGCAGCTGCGCGACCTGATGAGCTGGGTGGACCGCCCGATCACCGAGACCGCCTGATCGGATCCCGCCGCTTCGACGGCCCGGCACCGCTGTGGTGTCGGGCCGTCGGCGTTCCAGGGTGGATAATGCGCTGATGTCCTGGGGCCTGGGAAAGCTGCCGGGGGTCGTCACGGCCCGCACCTACCGCCGGGAGTGGCTGCGCCCCGACATCACCGCCGGCCTGGCACTCACCGCGCTGCTCATCCCCGCGGGCATGGGCTACGCGACGGCCGCCGGGTTGCCCGCCTACGCCGGCCTGTACGCCACGATCGTCCCGCTGCTGGTGTACGCGCTGGTGGGTCCGTCGAAAGTGCTTGTGCTCGGGCCTGATTCGTCCCTCGCCCCGCTCATCGCCGCGGCGGTGCTCCCGCTCGCCGCGACGGGCGACCCGCAGGAGGCGCTCGCGCTCGCGGGGGTTCTGGCCCTGCTCGTGGGCGTGATCCTCGTCGTCGCCGGCTTCCTGCGCCTCGGTTTCGTCACCGAACTGCTGTCCAAGCCCATCAGGCTCGGCTATCTCAACGGCATCGCGCTGGTCGTCGTGGTCGGTCAGCTCCCGAAACTGCTCGGCTTCTCGATCGACGAGCCGGGCCTGCTCCAGGACACCGCCGCGATCGTCCGGGCGGTGGCCGCCGGCGACGTCGACCTCGTCGCGGCGACCGTCGGTGTGGCGTCCCTGGCGGTCATCCTGGCGTTCCGCCTCCTGCGGGCGCGCATCCCGGGTGTCCTGGTCGCCGTGGTCGGGGCGTCCGTGGTGTCCGCGCTGCTCGGCCTCACCGACGAGATCGTCATGGTCGGGGCGCTGCCGTCGGGACTGCCGACGCCCGATGTGGCAGCGGTGAGCTGGGGCGACGTGCTCGCACTGCTCGGCCCGGCGGCCGGCGTCGCGCTCATCGCGTTCGCCGACACCGGCGTGCTCTCGCGCACGTTCGCCGCCCGCCGCGGCGACGACGTGGACGGCAGCACCGAGATGAAGGCCATCGGCGCCGCCAACGTCGCGACCGGGCTGTTCAGCGGTTTCCCCATCTCGGCGAGCTCGTCGCGCACGCCCGTCGCCGAGCAGAACGGTGCCCGCACCCAGCTCGTCGGGGTGGTCGGCGCCGCCGCCGTGCTGCTGTTCGTGCTGCTCGCGCCCGGCGCGACCGCCTATCTGCCCGAGGCGACCCTCGCCGCGGTCGTCCTCGTCGCCGCCTCGGCACTCATCGACGTGCGCGGCGTGATCCGCATGTGGCGGATGAGCCGGATCGAGGCCGGTCTCGCGGCGGCGGCCTTCCTCGGAGTGGCGCTCGTCGGGGTGCTCGAGGGGATTCTCGTCGCCATCGGGCTCTCCTTCGTCGCCGTCGTGGGACACGCATGGTCGCCGTACCGCACCGAACTCGTCGAGCTTACCCGCGTCGCGGGTTTCCACGACATCAACCGCCACCCCGAGGGGCATCGGATCCCGGGCCTGCTGCTCGTGCGGTTCGACGCCCCGCTGTTCTTCGCCAACGGCTCGATCTTCGACGACTACGTCCGCTCGCTGGTCGCGAAATCGCCCGAGCCGGTCGAGTGGGTCGTGATCGCCGCGGAACCGATCACCGGCCTCGACACCACCGCCGTCGACGAACTCGTCGACCTGGACCGGTACCTGGCGGGCAAGGGCATCCACCTGGCCTTCGCCGCGATGAAGGGTCCGATCAAGGACCGGCTGGTGCGGTTCGGGCTGGGAGATCGGTTCACCCGGGACCGCTTCTATCCGACGGTCCGCACCGCCGTCGTCGCGTTCCGGCACCGGCGATCCACCGCGGGTCCCGGCCCCGCATAGCCGGGGCACGGCGTTCCGCCCTCGCGGTCCACTCGCGCCGGGCCGCGGCCTGGTGCAGGGTCCCGGCGAAACGGTGCCCGTGCGAACGGAACTCGTCGGTGGTCTGCGAGCGACGTTCCCCCGGGCGCAGGTTCGCCGGACCACAGGTGCCACCCGGACGGTCTCGCTCCGGACCCGGAATGCGGCTCGCGCCGGGACGGCGGCACCAGGTACCGGATCGGCCGGAGGGCCTTCCCGGCTCGGATTCGCCGGCGTTCGGGTCCGAACGGACCGCGGCCGTGGCGCCGCGGGCGTGGGTCGTTTCGTACCAGTAGGCAACCCATTCCGGGGCCGTGGCCCCGGGGCCACGGCCCGGGCACTAAACTGAGCCCGGTCACGGCTGCATTCGCGCACCTCGGGGTGCGGCGCCGTCGACGACCCGTCAGACAAACCAACCACAGGGGAGTTCGCACGTGAGCCAGAATGGCCGTCCCGTTGTCCTGATCGCCGACAAGCTGGCGCAGTCGACCGTCGATGCGCTCGGTGACGGTGTCGAGGTGCGCTGGGTCGACGGTCCGGACCGTCCCGCGCTGCTCGCGGCGGTGCCCGAGGCGGACGCCCTGCTGGTCCGTTCGGCGACCACGGTCGACGCCGAGGTCCTCGCCGCCGCCACGAGGCTGAAGATCGTCGGTCGCGCCGGCGTCGGCCTCGACAACGTCGACATCCCGGCCGCCACCGAGCGCGGTGTGATGGTCGTCAACGCTCCGACGTCCAACATCCATTCGGCCGCCGAGCACGCCGTGGCGCTGCTGATGGCCACGGCCCGGCAGATCCCCGCCGCCGACCGCACCCTGCGTGAGCGCACCTGGAAGCGTTCGAGCTTCAACGGCACCGAGATCCTGGGCAAGACGGTCGGCGTCGTCGGTCTGGGCCGGATCGGGCAGCTGTTCGCGCAGCGCCTCGCCGCCTTCGAGACCCACGTCATCGCCTACGACCCCTACCTGCCGCCGGCCCGTGCCGCCCAGCTCGGGATCGAACTGGTCGACATCGACGAGCTGATCGAGCGTGCCGACTTCATCTCCGTGCACCTGCCCAAGACCAAGGAGACGGCCGGCCTGATCAACGCCGAGCGGCTCGCGCGGGCCAAGGACGGCGTCATCATCGTCAACGCCGCCCGCGGTGGTCTCATCGACGAGGACGCCCTCCACGACGCCCTCGTCTCCGGCAAGGTTCGCGCCGCCGGCCTCGACGTCTTCCACTCCGAACCCTGCACCGACTCGAAGCTGTTCGACCTCGACAACACCGTCGTCACCCCGCACCTCGGCGCCTCCACGACCGAGGCCCAGGACCGCGCCGGAACCGACGTCGCCAAGAGCGTGCTGCTGGCCCTGGCCGGTGAGTTCGTCCCGGACGCCGTGAACGTCTCCGGCGGCCCGGTCGGCGAGGAGGTCGCACCGTGGCTCGAGCTCGTGCGCAAGCTCGGCCTGATCGCCGGCACCCTCTCGCCGGAGGCGGTGCAGAACGTGCAGGTCGTCGCCAGCGGCGAACTCTCCGCGGAGAACGTCGAGATCCTCGGCCTCGCCGCGCTGCGCGGCCTGTTCTCCGCCAGCAGCGACGAGCCGGTCACCTTCGTCAACGCCCCGGCCCTCGCCGAGCAGCGCGGCGTGAGTGTCGAGGTCGACAAGCACAGCGAGGCCTCCACCCACCGCAGCGCGGTGGAGGTCCGCGCCGTGGCCGCCGACGGTCTCGTCACCACCGTCACCGGTGCGCTGACCGGCCTGCAGCAGATCGAGAAGATCGTCAACATCAACGGCCGCAGCTTCGACCTGCGCGCCGAGGGCCACAACCTCGTCGTCCACTACGAGGATCGCCCGGGCGTGCTCGGTGTCCTCGGCACGGTCCTCGGCAACGCCGGGATCGACATCCAGGCGGCGGCACTGAGCCAGGACGTCGAGGGCCCCGGCGCCACGGTGATCCTGCGGGTCGACCGGGTCGTCGGCGACACCGAGGTCGCGCAGATCGTGGAGCGGCTCGACGCCCGCGTCGCGCAGGTCGACCTGTCCTGAACCACCCCCCGCTGTATCCGATGGCCGCGATCGTCGAGCACGGTCGCGGCCGTCGTCGCGAAGAGGAAGAGAGTGTGTGCCCATGAAGCTTGCGGTCATCCCCGGTGACGGCATCGGTGTCGAGGTCACGGCCGAGGCCCTCAAGGTGCTCAGGACGCTGGTCCCCGATCTCGAGACCACCGAGTACGACCTCGGTGCCCGGCGGTACAACGCCACCGGGGAACTGCTCCCGGACGCCGACCTGGCGGCGATCCGCGCGCACGACGCGATCCTGCTCGGCGCCATCGGCGACCCGTCCGTCACCCCGGGCGTGCTCGAGCGGGGCCTGCTGCTGAACATGCGGTTCGCGCTCGATCACCACGTCAACCTGCGGCCGTCGCGGCTGTACCCGGGGGCGAAGTCCCCGCTCGCGGCGCAGCCGGAGATCGACTTCGTCGTGGTGCGGGAGGGCACCGAGGGCCCCTACACCGGCAACGGCGGCGCCATCCGCGTCGGCACCCCCCACGAGATCGCCACCGAGGTCTCGGTCAACACCTGGTTCGGTGCCGAGCGCGTCGTGCGTTACGCCTTCGAGCTCGCGCAGAGCCGGCGCAAGCACCTCACCCTGATCCACAAGACCAACGTGCTCTCCAACGCCGGTGCCATCTGGACGCGTGCGGTCGAGACGGTGGGCGCGGAGTACCCGGAGGTCGAGACGGCCTACTGCCACATCGACGCCGCCACCATCTACATGGTCGACGACCCGGGCCGGTTCGACGTGATCGTGACCGACAACCTGTTCGGCGACATCATCACCGATCTCGCCGGTGCGGTCACCGGGGGCATCGGCCTGGCGGCCAGCGGCAACATCGATGCCTCCGGCACCAACCCGTCGATGTTCGAGCCGGTCCACGGCAGCGCCCCGGACATCGCGGGCAAGGGCATCGCCGACCCGACCGCGGCGATCCTGTCGGTCGCCCTGCTGCTGCGCCACCTCGGCCGGGCGGACGAGGCGGCCCGGGTCGAGTGTGCGGTCGAGGCGGACCTCGCCGCCCGCGGCACGGGCCCGATCGTGACCACGGAGGTCGGCGACCGCATCGCGGCCGCCCTCTGATCCGGTCTCGGTGCGGCCTCCCGGTGTCCGGGAGGCCGCACCGGCTCATTTGCGGGGGACCAGGGGCACCGCGGCGGCCGGGATCAGCGCGGCGAGCGCGAACGCCGCGGGAAAGCCGGTCAGTGCGATGAGCCCGCCGAACGCGGGACCCACGCACGCCGCCGCGACGAACTGGCCGGTGTTCTGGATGCCGAGCGCGCGGCCACCCCAGAACGGTCCCGCGATCTCGGCGACGGCGGTGAAGGCCAGCCCGTTCGGGGCCACCGTCGTCACCGATGCCACGATCAGCAGCGCGACGGCGACGGCCGAGTCGGTGAGCGCGGCGGCCGCGAGCGCTGCCATGGACAGCACGACGGAGAGCGCAACGAGCCGCAGCGGCCGCAGGCGGCTGCCGACCCGGTCGGACCACCCGCCGGCGGCGACGCGACCGAGCGCACCGAGGAACTGCGCGGCGGTGATGACCAGGCCCGCGGCGGACTCGGTCCAGCCGCGCTCGGAGATCAGCCACACCAGCGCGTAGGTCCACACCACGTACTGGGGCACCACCAGCAGCACCGACGCGGCGTGGATCCGTTGCAGCGACCGCCCGGCACGGTAGGGGTTGTCGAGCAGGCCGAGCTCTGCGGCCCGGCCGCGTTCCGGCCGCGGTGGGTCGACGATGCCGACCGCGCACGCCACCGCGGCGACGGCACACACCGAGGCGGAGAAGGCCAGGGCCGAGCCGATTCCGTGGTCGCGCGCGAGCGGCGGAATGGTCAACGCGGCGACGGCGACGCCGAGCGGCAGCGACATCTGCCGGATCCCCATGGCGAGACCACGCTGGTGCGGCGGGAACCAGCCGACGACGACGCGACCGCTCGCGGCGTTGGCGCTCGCCGCGGCGGCACCACCGAGAGCGAGCATGAGCGCGAGCATCGGCAGGGTCCCGCTGGCGGCGGCTGCGGCCGTGGCCGCCGCAGCCAGTGCGAGCCCTGCGGCCAGGACCCGCCGCTCGCCGTACCGGTCGGCCAGGGCACCCCACGCGACGAGGCTGAACACGACCCCGAATATCGGCGCGGCCGAAAGTGTTCCGGCCTGGGCGAGCGTGAGCCCGCGATCCGCGTGGAGCGCGGGGATGAGGAAGGCGGCGCCGTTGACGAGGACCGCCTGGGCCGCCTGCGCGAACACGCCGAGCGCCAGGATGACCCAGCGCCGCGCGCCGATGTCCCGAACCGTCATGTCATCTCACTATCTGAAACAAAATTCCCGTATTGTGAACTTCCCGGTGGCAGCCTATACCTGCGTCCCGTGGTCCGCAGGGCCGCCAGCGGCGACACGGATAGACTCCCCGGCATGCGCCTTGGTCGAATTGCCAGCCCGGACGGTGTCGCCTTCGTCAGCATCGAGGGAGAGGGGGACGCCGCGACGGCGAAGGAGATCGCCGAACACCCCTTCGGCACCCCGACCTTCACCGGCCGCAGCTGGCCGCTCGCCGACGTCCGGCTGCTCGCGCCGATCCTGGCGAGCAAGGTGGTCTGCGTCGGCCGCAACTACGCCGCCCATGCGGCCGAATCCGGGAACGAGGTTCCCGACGAGCCGGTGATCTTCCTCAAGCCGAACACCTCCATCGTCGGCCCGGGGGCGCCGATCGTGCTCCCGCCGAGCAGCGGCCTCGTCCACCACGAGGCGGAGCTCGCCGTCGTCATCGGCCGTCCCTGCAAGGACGTTCCGGCCGCGAAGGCCCTCGACGTCGTCCTCGGCTACACCGTCGCCAACGACGTCTCCGCGCGCGACCATCAGCAGCAGGACGGGCAGTGGACGCGGGCCAAGGGGCACGACACGTTCTGTCCCCTCGGCCCGTGGATCGAGACGAACATCGATCCCTCGGATCTCGAGATCTCCGCGGAGGTCGACGGGCAGACGCGCCAGCGCAGCCGAACGTCGTTGATGGTGCACGACATTCCGAAGCTGATCGAGTGGATCTCGGCGGTGATGACGCTGCTGCCGGGCGACGTGATCCTCACCGGGACCCCGGAGGGGGTCGGGCCGATCGTCGACGGCAACACCGTCTCGATCACCGTCGAGGGCATCGGCACGCTGACGAATCCGGTGACCGCCAAGCGCAGGTAGCAGGCGGACCGCGGCTTCGCGGCCGGCACGCCCGGGACTAGCCTGGAGGGGACTTTTCGATCCCTCGACCCGAGTGAGCCATGACCAACAGCGAAGTACGCGTTCGTTTCTGTCCGTCCCCGACCGGAACCCCGCACGTGGGCCTCGTGCGCACCGCCCTGTTCAACTGGGCTTTCGCCCGTCACCACGGCGGCACCTTCGTGTTCCGCATCGAGGACACCGACGCCGCCCGCGACACCGAGGAGTCGTACCAGGCGATCCTCGACGCGCTCCGGTGGCTCGGCCTCGACTGGGACGAGGGTCCCGAGGTGGGCGGCCCGTACGAGCCGTACCGGCAGTCGCAGCGCCGCGACCTGCATCTCGACGTCGTCGCCAGGCTGCTCGAGGCGGGCGAGGCGTACGAGTCGTTCTCCACGCCCGAGGAGGTCGAGGCGCGCCACCGCGCGGCCGGCCGCGACCCGAAGCTCGGCTACGACAACCACGACCGCGATCTGACCGCGGAGCAGCGGCAGGCGTACCGCGACGAGGGGCGCAAGCCCGTGGTGCGGCTGCGCATGCCCGATCACGACCTGACGTGGAACGACCTGGTGCGCGGCGAGACCACGTTCAAGGCCGGCACCGTGCCCGACTTCGCCCTCACCCGCGGCAACGGCATCCCGCTGTACACGCTCGTCAATCCCGTCGACGATGCCCTGATGCGGATCACCCACGTGCTGCGCGGCGAGGATCTGCTCTCGTCGACCCCGCGCCAGCTCGCGCTCTACGAGGCGCTGCAGCGCATCGGCGTGACCGATTTCACGCCCGAGTTCGGCCACCTGCCGTTCGTGATGGGGCAGGGCAACAAGAAGCTCTCCAAGCGCGACCCCGAGTCCAACCTGTTCATCCACCGCGACCGTGGCTTCATCGCCGAGGGACTGCTCAACTACCTCGCGCTCCTCGGCTGGGGCCTGGCCGACGACCGTGACGTCTTCTCGCTCGACGAGATGGTCGCCGCCTTCGACATCGCCAAGGTCAACTCGAATCCGGCCCGGTTCGACCAGAAGAAGGCCGACGCCATCAACGCCGAGCACATCCGCATGCTCGAACCGGCCGACTTCGCGGCCCGGCTGAAGGCGTTCCTCGTGGAGCACGGGCACATCACCGGTGACGTCGACGACGCCCGGTTCGCGGTGGCGGCCGAGCTGGTCCAGACCCGCATCGTGGTGCTCTCGGACGCGTGGGACCTGCTGAAGTTCCTCTACGTGGCCGAGGCCGACTTCACGCTCGACGAGGCGGCCGCGGCCAAGAACCTCGGCCCCGACGCCGCGCCCGTGCTGGACGCGACGATCGCCGCGGCCGACGGTGTGGCCGAGTGGAGCGCGGCGGCCCTCGAAGAGGCCCTCAAGGCCGCGCTGATCGACGAGCTCGGCCTCAAGCCCCGCAAGGCCTTCGCGCCGGTGCGCGTGGCGCTCACGGGCTCGCACATCAGCCCGCCCCTGTACGAGTCGATGGAACTGCTCGGCCGGGACGTCTCGCTCACGCGCCTGCGTGCCGCCCGGGCCCGCATCGCCTGAGCGGTGCCGGGCCGGCCGCGGCGCCCCCGCGGTCGGCCCGGCGTCGCGCAGGTTGTGGATTTACCCGCTCTGACCTGGCGATTTGTTATTGGGGGCACCCATGGTGCTAACCTTCTTCTCGGTTCGGAACGGAGGCCGCAGCGCCGCGAGGCAGGTCTTCGGAACAAGCCATTGGGGTATGGTGTAATTGGCAACACAGCTGATTCTGGTTCAGCCATTCTAGGTTCGAGTCCTGGTACCCCAGCGTCTGCCCGGTGATTTTGTCACCGAGCCTCGGCCGGTTAAGCTGGCTGAGCTTCCCGCCGCAGGGTGGGAGGAGCAACAGAGAAGAAAGTTCCTGGCCCCGTCGTCTAGCGGCCTAGGACGCCGCCCTCTCAAGGCGGTAGCGCGGGTTCAAATCCCGTCGGGGCTACCACGGACGGCCCTTCGATCGCGAGTTCGAAGGGCGTTCTTCTCTGAGCAGTGAAAGTTCCTGGCCCCGTCGTCTAGCGGCCTAGGACGCCGCCCTCTCAAGGCGGTAGCGCGGGTTCAAATCCCGTCGGGGCTACCACGCGAAGGTCCCTCCGATCCACGGATCGGAGGGACCTTCGCTGTTTGTGCTCGTCATCCGCTCTTGCGCCGGAAATTGCGGCGGTGGTCGGCGCTGCCGTGCGGCGCCTGCGCCTTGGCCCTCCCGTCGAGATGGTCCGAGCCGCGACGGGCGTGCTGATTCTTGCGCTCGAGGGCTGCGCGGAACTGCTCCGCGATCCGGTCCCCGCTCGGGTCGTTCATCGCTGTCTCCCTTCCCTCACCCGGAGCTCGGTCCGGGACATCCCGGAATCTAACTCGGCAACCCGGCGTCTGTCGCCCGGTTTTCCAGGGCCTCGAACAGGTACGGTGCCGTGCTGCCGCCGATCGGCATCGCCGGCATCCCGAGCTTGCGGTGGTCCCAGGACCGGGTCCGGTCCGCGACGACCCGCACCGCGACGCGCTTGTGCATCATCTGCTCGACCGCGGGCCGCAACTCCGCGGTGTAGGGGCCGGTGTAGCGTTCCCACACGCTGCGGCACACCTCGAACAGCACCTCTCGATCCTCGACCACCTCGGCATGCCCCTCGAGCGAGACGCCGCGCAGGGTGTCGTAGGTGTGGCCGTCCTCGACCAGGGCGCTGATCCGGTTGTCGCGCCGCAGATTGACCGCCTTCTGCGATTTCAGCTTCGTCTCGAACCAGATCTCGCCGTCCAGCACCGCGTACCACATCGCGACGAGGTGCGGGAGGCCGCCGGGGCCGATCGTCGCCATCGTCGCGACGCGGCTGCGTTCGAGAAAGTCGCCGATCTCGGCGTCGGTCATCGTGATCTGTGTGCGCTGGTTGGTTCCCATCCGTGCACTGTCGCACAGGAGCCGGCGGGTGGACGGGCTACTGCAGTCGCTTCTGCAGCGCGTCGGCGGCCGCCAGCAGGTCCGCGGCCCAGCGCGCCCCGGGCCGGCGGCCCATGCGGTCGACGGGTCCCGAGACGGAGATCGCGGCCACGACGGCCCCGGATGCATCGCGCACGGGGGCGGCCACCGAGGCGACCCCGGGTTCGCGTTCGGCGACGCTCTGCGCCCAGCCCCGGCGCCGGACTTCGGCGAGGACCCGCTCGCCGAATGCGGCCTCCGGCAGGATCGCCCGCTGCGTCGCGGCGTCGGCCCAGGCGAGCAGGACCCTGGCTCCGGACCCGGCGGTCATCGGCAGCCGGGCCCCCACGAGGACGGTGTCGCGCAGGCCCGTCGGGGGTTCGAGGGCCGCGACGCACACCCGGTGGGTGCCCTCCCGTCGATACAACTGCACGCTCTCGCCGGTGATCTCGCGCAGGCGCGGCAGCACGAGCGAGGCGGCGTCGACGAGTGCGTCGCCCGCGCCTGCCGACAGTTCGGCCAGACCGGGACCCGGCCGCCACTGGCCGTCACCGTCGCGGGCGAGCAGCCGGTGCACCTCGAGCCCGACCGCGAGCCGGTGGGCGGTGGCGCGGGGAAGTCCGGTGCGGGCGCACAGTTCGGTGAGAGTGCAGGGCTGCTCCGCCACTGCATGGAGGACGGCCATCGCTTTGTCCAGCACTCCGATCCCGCTATGCTGTCTCATAGGTCGATACCTCCGTCTCGCATAATGGGAAGCATAACCCACGCGGAACCGGGCGGGGACGACAGCATTCGCGGCCCGGGACAGCCCCGAGAACGGGATCCGCGTTCGTCACGTACGACAGGTGGAGAAGATGGCTGGAAAGACTCTGGCGGAGAAGGTGTGGGACCAGCACGTGGTCGTGCGCGGTACGGGAGAGGGCGCGGCGCGACAGCCGGACCTGATCTACGTCGATCTGCATCTCGTGCACGAGGTCACGAGCCCGCAGGCGTTCGACGGTCTGCGGTTGGCGGATCGGCCCGTGCGGCGGCCGGACCTCACCATCGCGACCGAGGACCACAACGTGCCCACGGTCGACATCGACAAGCCCATCGCCGACCCCGTCTCGCGCACCCAGGTCGAGACGCTGCGCCGCAACTGCGAGGAGTTCGGCATCCGGCTGCATCCGATGGGTGACGTCGAACAGGGCATCGTCCACGTCGTCGGACCGCAGCTCGGCCTGACGCAGCCGGGCATGACGGTGGTGTGCGGCGACAGCCACACCTCCACCCACGGCGCCTTCGGTGCCCTGGCGATGGGCATCGGCACGAGCGAGGTCGAGCACGTGCTGGCAACCCAGACACTGTCGCTGCGCCCGTTCAAGACCATGGCGATCACCGTCGACGGCGCACTGCCGCCCGGCGTCACGAGCAAGGATCTGATCCTCGCCGTCATCGCCCGGATCGGCACCGGCGGCGGCCAGGGCTACGTGCTCGAGTACCGCGGCGAGGCGATCCGGAAGCTGTCGATGGAAGCACGGATGACCATCTGCAACATGTCCATCGAGGCGGGCGCCCGGGCCGGGATGATCGCGCCCGACGAGATCACCTACGAGTTCCTGAAGGGCCGCCCGCACGCCCCCCAGGGCGCGGACTGGGACGCCGCGGTGGCCGCGTGGGAGCAGTTGAAGACCGACGAGGACGCGGTTTTCGACGCCGAGGTCCACATCGACGGCTCGTCCCTGACGCCCTTCGTCACGTGGGGCACCAACCCCGGCCAGGGCGCGCCCCTCGGCGCGTCGGTGCCCGACCCGGAGGCGATGGCGGACGAGGGTGAGCGCCTCGCGGCCGAGAAGGCGCTGCGGTACATGGGACTCGAGCCCGGAACCCCGCTGCGTGAGGTGCCGGTCGACACCGTCTTCGTCGGCTCGTGCACCAACGGCCGGATCGAGGATCTGCGCGCCGTTGCGGAAGTTCTCCAGGGCCGCAAGGTCGCCGACGGCGTTCGTATGCTCGTCGTACCCGGATCGATGCGCGTTCGTGCCCAAGCCGAAGCCGAAGGTCTCGGTGAGGTCTTCACGGCCGCGGGCGCGGAATGGCGCCAGGCCGGCTGCTCGATGTGCCTGGGCATGAATCCGGATCAGCTGGCGCCGGGCGAGCGCTGTGCATCGACCTCGAACCGGAACTTCGAAGGCCGCCAGGGCAAGGGCGGGCGCACCCACCTCGTCTCGCCTGAGGTCGCCGCGGCGACCGCGGTGCGCGGCACTCTCTCCGCTCCGGCGGATCTGGACTAGGTCACGGAACCGAAGGAGAATTTCGATGGAAGCCTTCACCACTCACAAGGGCATCGGCGTTCCGCTGCGCCGGTCGAACGTCGACACCGACCAGATCATCCCCGCGGTGTATCTGAAGCGGGTCACTCGAAGCGGATTCGAGGACGGGCTGTTTGCCGCCTGGCGCACGGATCCGGCCTTCGTACTGAACACTCCGCCGTTCGACCGGGGCAGTGTCCTCGTGGCCGGGCCGGATTTCGGCACCGGGTCCTCCCGCGAGCACGCCGTGTGGGCGCTGTCCGATTACGGCTTCCGCGTCGTGATCTCGTCCCGCTTCGCCGACATCTTCCGGGGCAACTCCGGAAAGGCCGGACTGCTGGCCGCTCAGGTCGAGCAGCCGGACGTCGAATTGCTCTGGAAACTCATCGAACAACAGCCGGGACTGGAGCTGGAGGTCGACCTCGAGCATCGCACCGTGACCGCCGGAACCACCGTGGTGCCGTTCAGCATTGACGACTACACCCGGTGGCGTCTGCTGGAGGGTCTCGACGACATCGGGCTCACGTTACGGCAGGTAGAGGCGATTTCCGAGTTCGAAAACGCAAGGCCGTCTTGGAAACCGCGGACCCTCCCGGCGCCCTGATCCGGCCCCGAATCGGGCCTGGGCGGGCCGGATCCGACGACACGTTCGGATCCGGCCCGCCTGTAATTTGCATGAGAATTGGCGTGGCACATAGACTCTTGCCCGTTTGCGGGTCTACCGTGGACTCGAGTCGGTCTGACGGTGGACCGTTATGTGCGGAGGAATGCAATGAACAAGGCAGAGCTGATCGATGTTCTGACCGAAAAACTCGGTTCGGACAGGCGCACTGCAACGGCGGCCGTGGAGCACATGGTCGACGCGATCGTGCGCGCAGTGCACTCGGGTAAGAGCGTCACGATCACCGGCTTCGGCGTCTTCGAGCAGCGCCGCCGCGCGGCGCGGGTCGCGCGCAACCCGCGCACGGGTGAGACCGTGAAGGTCAAGCCGACGTCGGTGCCGGCGTTCCGCCCCGGCGCACAGTTCAAGGCGGTCATCGCCGGCAGCCAGAAGCTCCCCGCGACCGGTCCGGCCGTCAAGCGGGGCGCGGCTGCCGCGGCGAAGAAGACCGCGGCCGCGAAGAAGACCGCGGCCAAGAAGACCGCGGCGGCGAAGAAGACTGCCGCCAAGGCAGCTCCGGCGAAGAAGGCGACCACGGCGGCCAAGGCTCCGGCCAAGACCACCGCGGCGAAGAAGACCACGGCGGCCAAGGCTCCGGCCAAGACCACCGCGGCCAAGAAGACCACGGCGGCGAAGAAGACCACGGCGGCCAAGGCTCCGGCCAAGACCACCGCGGCCAAGAAGACCACCGCGGCGAAGAAGACCACCGCGGCCAAGGCTCCGGCCAAGACCACCGCGGCCAAGAAGACCACCGCGGCGAAGAAGACCACCGCGGCCAAGGCTCCGGCCAAGAAGACCACCGCGGCCAAGAAGGCGCCGGCCCGGAAGGCTGCAGCCAAGAAGTAGGGCTGCTGGGAGTAGGGCTGCCGAGAACTAGGGCTGCCAACCGGATACCGTCCGTTCGGCGGCCATCGGGGGGAACCTCGATGGCCGCCGAAGCGCGTTCAGGCGGGCCCGGCGGGCAGCGGGCTGTCGATGTGGTCCACCGCGACGAGCCGGTCGCCGGCGAGCGACAGCACCCACGTGCTGCCCTTGCGGTTACGCGTGTTCGGCGCGGTGATCCCGTCGTGCTCGGCCCACCATTGCACAAGGTCCGGGATCACCTTGCCCTGGCTGCAGATCACCGGCACCCCGCCGCGCTGGGCGAGGTCGAGCACCCGCTTGCGCCCGAGTTGCGGGTCGGCGCTGTACTCCTCCTCCGTGAGGGAGGGTTCGACGGCAACGTCGATCCCGAGCCGGTCCGCGAGCGGTTGCACCGTCTGCACGCAGCGTGCCCGGTCCGCGGCGACCACGCTGTCGGCGCCGAACGCGAGCAGTTGCGGAACGAGGGCCTGGGCCTGGGCACGGCCCGCCGCGTCGAGCGGCCGGTCCCGATCGTCGCCCCGGTGATTCCTGCGGCTGCCGGCCTTGGCATGCCGCACGATCAGCACCGTCGCCGTGTCCGGCGGCAGGGCCTGGAAGCGGCGCAGCACCGTGTGGTCCATCGGGTACGACAGGGCCGCGAAGGCGTCGTCGGGTGCGAGCCAGCGCAGCTCGTCGACCTCGTCGTTGGGGGTGAACTCCCCGCTGCGCTTCTCGGCGGCCCAGTAGTCCACCCGCTTGAGCTTGCGGTGACCCGGCACCGGGTAGGTGACCTTGCCGAGATACCGGCCGAGACGCGCCGAAATCCCGGTCTCCTCCTCGATCTCGCGCAGGGCGGCGACGATCGGGGTCTCGCCGGGATCGAGCTTGCCCTTGGGGAAGGACCAGTCGTCGTAACGCGGCCGGTGCACGACCGCCACATCGAAACGGTTCCGGTCGGTCGGATTCCGTCGCCAGAGGACAGCCCCGGCGGCGAAGATGTTGGCTCGCATTGCGTTGTCGGAAACGGGGGACACCGACATCCTTCCGATCAGGAGCTACGGCTACGCATGAGCTCTTCTTGATGGTCACGGGCCGCGGTTCCGGGAGCCGGCGACGCGAGCCAGGTTCCGTCGGCCCGCAACGTCCAGCACCGGGTGGCCGGGTCGAGCGCCGACTCGAAGATCGAGTCGAGTTGCGCCGCCAGCCGGGGATCCTTCACCTGTGCCATCACCTCCACCCGGCGATCGAGGTTGCGATGCATCATGTCGGCGCTGCCGATCCAGATCTCGTCGGCTGCCCGGAAATGCAGGACGCGCGAGTGCTCCAGGAACCGCCCGAGGATGGACCGCACCGTGATGTTCTCGCTCAGTCCGGGTACTCCGGGCTTGAGCGCGCAGATGCCGCGCACGACGATCTCCACCGGCACCCCCGCGCAGGAGGCGCGGTACAGCGCGTCGATGACCTGCTCGTCGACCAGCGCATTGGCCTTCAGGCGGATCCGGGCGTCGCGACCGGCCGCGTGGTGCTCGATCTCGGCGTCGATCCGTTCGATGATGCCCGCCCGCACGCCGTGCGGGGCCACGAGCAGGTTGCGGTACTTCGCCATCCGCGAGTAACCGGTGAGCGTGTTGAACAGATCGGTCAGGTCCGCGCCGATCTCCGGGGCGGCGGTGAGCAGGCCGACGTCCTCGTAGAGCCGGGCGGTCTTCGGGTTGTAGTTGCCGGTACCGATGTGGCAGTAGCGGCGGATGAGCGAGCCCTCCCGGCGGACCACGAGGCACGTCTTGCAGTGGGTCTTCAGTCCCACCAGGCCGTACACCACGTGCACGCCGGCCTGTTCGAGCTTGCGGGCCCACTTGATGTTCGCCTGCTCGTCGAAGCGGGCCTTGATCTCCACCAGCGCCACCACCTGCTTGCCGGCCTCCGCCGCGGCGATCAGTGCGTTGACGATGGGGGAGTCGCCGGAGGTGCGGTAGAGGGTCTGCTTGATCGCGAGCACCTGGCTGTCGGCTGCGGCCTGCTCGATGAACCGTTGCACGCTGGTGGAGAAGGAGTCGTAGGGGTGGTGCACCAGCACGTCGCCCTCGCGCAGCGTCGAGAACACGCTCTTGGGGGTCTCGCGTTCGCCGAACGCGGGGTGCGTGGCCGGCACGAACGGCCGGTCCTTCAGGTCGGGGCGGTCCACGCCGTGCACCTGCCACAGGCTCGACAGGTCCAGCAGTCCCGGCAGCTGCACCACGTCGGCGGGATCGACGTCGAGCTCGCGCAGCAGCAGTTCGAGCATGTGCTCGGTCATGTCGTCGGCGACCTCGAGACGCACGGGAGAACCGAAGCGGCGACGGGCGAGTTCCCGCTCGAGCGCCTGGAGGAGATCCTCGTCGCGGTCCTCCTCGACCTCGAAGTCGGCGTTGCGCGTGACCCGGAAGGCGTGGTGCTCGACGATTTCCATGCCGGGGAACAGCACGTCGAGATGTGCCGCGATGAGTTCCTCGAGAGGCAGGAACGCGTCGATCTCGTCCGGGGAGCCTTCCCGGCGGACCCGGACGAAGCGATCGACGTTGTCCGGCACCTTCACCCGCGCGAAGTGCTCCCCGGCGGACTCCAGATCCTTCACGGTGACAGCGAGGTTGAGGCTCAGCCCGCTGATGTACGGGAACGGGTGTGCCGGATCGACCGCGAGGGGCGTCAGCACCGGGAACACCTGCTCGACGAAGTACGCGGTCAGGCGCTGTTTTTCGTCGTCGGTCAGATCCTCCCAGTCGATGATGGAAATGCCTTCGGCGGTCAGGGCGGGCAGGACCGAATCGAGGAAGACGAGAGCGTGCCGGCGCGCGATCTCCTGGGTGCTGCGCGCGATGAGCGCGAGTTGCGCTCGTGGCGACAGCCCGTCGGCGGAGCGGACCGACAGGCCGGTTTCGGCACGGCGCTTGAGGCCGGCGACGCGCACCATATAGAACTCGTCGAGGTTCGAGGCGAAGATCGCAAGGAACTTGGCGCGTTCGAGGAGCGGCAGAGACGTGTCCTCGGCCAGCGCGAGCACCCGCGCGTTGAAGTCGAGCCAGCTCAGTTCCCGGTTGAGGTAGCGGTCCAGCGGCAAGCCGTCGGCGACCGCCTGCAGCATCGTGGCTGCGGGCGGGGCGCTCGGCGCCGAGGCCGAACGGGTGGCGGTGGTGCCGTCGAGTCCGGCTCCGCCGTCGCCGGATGCCCCGGCGAACCCGGGAGGTTCGGTGTCGATGCGCTGGTCCGTGGAATCGCCGTGTTTCACACGTCGATCATCCCTCAGTTTCGGAACGGCGGACAATCCGTCGACGTACGTCACCCGAAGTCGGGATGACGAACGGGCATCGGCCATCCGATCCGCCCCAGAGCCGAGGCCGTCGCGGGCCCCACGCCCTGCGCCGTGGCGGCCTCGAGATCGGCGACGGTGTCCACGTCGAGCCGCAGTCCCGGCCAGTCCCCGGCCAGGGGGTGGGCTCCCGCCCGCACGTGACGGTGCGCCGAGTCCGGACCGAACAGCGGGTGCAGCGGTTCGGTCGTGCAGTGCAGCAGCGCCGAGGTGCCGGTGCCGGTGTGGTCCACGACGACCGCCCGGCCGACCTCGCGCGCCGCGGTCAGGGCCGCGGACAGTTCGGCGGGCCGCAGGGCCGGCAGGTCCGCGTGCAGCGCGACCAGATCCACGCCGGGCTCGCGGGACCGCACCCGCCGGGCCGCGGCGGCGAGCGCCGCATTCAGCGGATCGACGGCGGTGCCGGCCGTGTCGACGGCGGGGGGATCGGCGAGCGTGTGCGCCCCCGCGCGGAGAGCCAGCGCGGCGACATCGGCGTCGGTGGTGATCACGGTGACGGCGAGCCCCTCGACCGCCAGCGCCGCGTGGAGGGTGTCGTCGAGCATCGCGAGCACCAGGGCCGCTCGGGTGCCGGGGTCGAGGACGTGCGCCAGCCGCGACTTCGCCAGGCCGAGGGCCTTGACGGGAATCAGCGCGTGCGCGGCGGTCATGGTCGTCGATTCTGCCAGTCGGCGACGAGGACGGTCGCGGGCGCGGCGGTGGGCGATACTGGAGCGGTCGCGGCGGTGGTCTGCGGACGGGATCGGACACGAGTAAGGGGACTGCGTGAGCAAGGCTGCGGTGTTGGGTGCGGGGTCGTGGGGGACGGCCTTCGCGAAGGTACTGGCGGAGGCCGGAACGGACGTGACGATCTGGGCGCGGCGCGCGGAGGTGGCCGAGGCGATCGCCGCCCGGCACGAGAACCCGGACTATCTGCCGGGCGTCGAGTTGCCCTCGACGTTGCGCGCCACCGCGGATCACCGCGTCGCACTCGACGGAGTGGACTTCCTCGTCCTCGCGGTGCCGTCGCAGACGCTGCGCGCGAATCTCGGGGCGTGGCGCGACGACATCGGTTCCGACGCGACCCTGCTGAGCCTGGCGAAAGGCATCGAGGGCGGCACCCTCATGCGGATGAGTCAGGTGATCGCCCAGGTGACCGGTGCCGAACACGACCGCATCGCGGTGTTGTCCGGGCCGAATCTCGCCCGCGAGATCGCCGATCGGCAGCCCGCCGCCACGGTGATCGCGTGTTCCGACTCCACTCGGGCGCTCGAGATTCAAAGAGCATGTGCAACAGGGTATTTCAGGCCCTACACGAACACCGACGTGATCGGCTGCGAGATCGGCGGCGCGTGCAAGAACGTCATCGCGCTCGCGTGCGGCATGGCCGCCGGTGTCGGCCTCGGCGACAACACGATCGCCTCCATCATCACCCGTGGGCTGGCCGAGATCACCCGGCTGGGAACTGCCCTCGGTGCCAAGCCGACCACCCTGGCCGGGCTGGCGGGTGTCGGCGACCTCGTGGCCACGTGCACCTCGCCGCTGTCGCGTAACCGTTCGTTCGGGGAGCGACTGGGCAGGGGAGGGACACTCGAAAGCGCCCAGGAGGCCACGCACGGCCAGGTGGCCGAGGGGGTCAAGTCGTGCACCTCCGTCCGGGCGCTGGCGGCCAGTTACGACGTGGAGATGCCGCTCACCGACGCCGTGCACCGCGTCTGCTACGAGGGCATGTCGGTGCCCGAGGCGATCGGGCTGCTGCTCGGCCGCCGGATCAAGCCGGAGTGAGACCGTGCCGGGTGACTCCACACGCTGCGTGAAAGCGGTTGCTGCCGAACATATTCCAGGGGCTCCGCTGCAGCCCGGTCCGGTCCTCGCCGCCCCCTACCAGCTCGGCGCGGAGGGCACGGAGACCGACACCTACGCCCGCGCCTCGAATCCCGGTTGGCGTGCCCTCGAATCCGCGCTGGCCGCGCTCGAGGGCGCGGCCGCGGCCCGGGTCGTCGGGTCCGGGATGTCCGCGGTCACCGTCGCGCTGCGGGCGCTGACCCGTGGCTGCGGCACCGTCGTCGTCCCCGCCGACGGGTACTACCAGGTGCGCGAATACGCGCGGGAACGCCTCGAGCCCCTCGGGATCACGGTCCACGAACTCACCGCCGCCCAGTTCGGCGACGGCAGTCTCCGCGCTGTCCTCGCCGGCGCCGGCGAGGGCGCGCTCGTGCTGGCCGAGACCCCGTCGAACCCGGGACTGGACGTCGTCGATCTGCGCGCCACCGCGGCGCTGTGCCGGACGGCCGGCGCCCTGCTGCTGGTGGACAACACCACCGCCACCCCGCTGGGGCAGCAGCCGCTCGCGCTGGGCGCGGACATCGTCGTCGCCAGCGGCACGAAATCGCTCAGCGGGCACAGCGATCTGCTGATGGGGTACCTCGCTGTCGCCGACGATGCACTCGTGCCGGCCCTCGACCGGGAGCGCCTGCTCTCCGGGACCGTCCTCGGCCCGTTCGAGACGTGGCTGGCGCACCGCAGCCTGGGCACCGCCGGGCTGCGCTTCGACCGGCAGTGCGCCAACGCGCTCGCCGCGGCGTCGATGCTGCGCGAGCATCCCGCCGTGCGCGGCGTCCGCTACCCCGGTCTGGGCGACGATCCCGCCCACCCCGTCGCCGCGGCACAGATGCGCCGGTTCGGGCCGCTGGTGACGTTCCGGCTCGACGGCGAACAGCAGTTCCACCGGTTCGTCGCGGCGAGCGAGCTCGTCACCGCCGCGACCAGTTTCGGGGGCATCCACACCACCGCCGACCGGCGCGCCCGCTGGGGCGATCCCGTACCGGCCGGCTTCGTGCGATTGTCCTGCGGGATCGAGGACACCGCCGACCTGCTCGACGATCTCGACCGCGCGCTCTCCCGGTGCTGAGCAGGACTCGGGTATCTACCGGGGCGGCGGCACCGGTACGGTTTGTGCCGTGAGCACACCCCGTATCCGGGTGGCCGTCGTCTTCGGCGGCCGCAGCAACGAACATTCCGTCTCCTGCGTTTCGGCGGGCAGCATCCTGCGCCACCTCGACCCGCAGCGTTACGAGGCCGTCCCGATCGGCATCACCACCGACGGCGCCTGGGTGCTCGCCGACACGGATCCCGAACGGCTCGCCAAGGCGGGCCGCGAGTTGCCGACCGTCGACGCGGAGGGAACGGCGCTGGTGCTCACCGCCGACCCCACTCGGGCCGGTGACATCGTCGCCCTCGACGAGGGCGAGTTCGGCAAGGTGCTCGCCTCCGTCGACGTCGTGTTCCCGGTGCTGCACGGCGCCTACGGCGAGGACGGCACGATCCAGGGGCTGCTCGAGCTCGCCGGCGTTCCGTACGTGGGACCCGGCGTGCTCGCCAGCGCCGCCGGGATGGACAAGGAGTTCACCAAGAAGCTGCTCGCGGCCGAGGGCCTGCCCGTCGGATTCCAGATCGTGCTGCGCCCCGGCGCCGCGACCCTCACCGAGGAGCAGAAACAGCGTCTCGGCCTCCCGGTCTTCGTCAAGCCCGCCCGCGGCGGCTCCTCCATCGGGATCAGCCGTGTCGCCGACTGGGCGGCGCTCGACGCGGCGATCGAGAAGGCCCGCTGGCACGACCCGAAGGTGATCGTCGAATCCGCGATCGTCGGTCGCGAGGTCGAGTGCGGCGTGCTCGAGTTCCCCGACGGCGACGTGCGCGCCAGTGTCGTCGCCGAGATCCGGATGCCCGACCCGTCCGGCGATCACGAGGCGTTCTACGACTTCGACACCAAGTACCTCGACGACGTGTGCGAGTTCGACGTGCCCGCCAAGCTCGACGACGACGTCTCCGACCGGATCCGGGAGCTCGCGGTCCGCGCCTTCCGCGCCCTCGACTGCCAGGGCCTGTCCCGCGTCGACTTCTTCGTCACGGAGGACGGGCCCGTGATCAACGAGATCAACACCATGCCCGGGTTCACGTCGATCTCGATGTACCCGCGTATGTGGGAGGCCAGCGGTCTCGAGTACCGCACGCTGCTGTCCACGCTGGTGGACACCGCCCTGGCGCGGGGGACCGGGCTGCGCTGATCCGCCCTGGCGCGGGGGGACCGGGCTGCGCTGATCCGCCCGGGCGCGGACTAGTCTGGGGGCCATGACTGCCGTGACCCCTGACTCATCTGCAACCGTTTCCGGGGACGTCCGGGCGACCGGCGCCGGGGACACCCGCGAGGCCGTGCACGCCGCGGCCCGTCGCGCCCGCGTCGCCTCCCGCCGGCTCGCCCTGCTCACCACCGCGCAGAAGGACGCCGCCCTGCACGCCGCCGCGGACGCGGTGCTCGCCGCGTCCGACGCGGTGCTCGCCGCGAACGCCGAGGACATCGAGACCGCCCGCGCGGCGGGCACCGAGGAGTCCCTGCTCGACCGGCTCCGGCTGACGCAGGCCCGCGTCGAGGGCATCGCGGCGGGGCTGCGGCAGGTCGCGGGGCTGCCCGACCCGATCGGCGAGGTGGTCCGTGGCTCGACCCTGCCCAACGGCCTCGAGATCCGGCAGATGCGGGTGCCGCTCGGCGTCGTCGGGATGGTGTACGAGGCCCGGCCCAACGTCACCGTCGACGCCTTCGGCCTGGCCCTCAAGTCCGGCAACGCGGCCCTGCTGCGCGGGTCGTCGTCGGCAGCCCACTCCAACGCCGCCCTCGTCGAGGCCCTGCGCGGCGCCCTCGCGATGCAGGAGCTGCCGGAGGACGCCGTACAACTGCTGCCCAGCGCGGACCGGTCCTCGGTCACGCACCTCATCCAGGCACGCGGACTCGTCGACGTCGTCATCCCGCGCGGCGGTGCCGGCCTGATCTCCGCCGTCGTCCGCGACGCCACCGTGCCCACCATCGAGACGGGCGTGGGCAACTGCCACGTGTACGTGCACGCGTCGGCCGATCTGGACATGGCCGAGAAGATCGTCGTCAACGCCAAGACCCGCCGGCCCAGCGTGTGCAACACCGCCGAGACGATTCTGGTGGACAAGGCCGTCGCCGACACCGCCGTACCCCGGCTGCTGCATGTGCTGCAGAACCACAGCGTCACCGTGCACGGTGACCTGCCCGGCCTCGAGCCGGCCACCGAGGCCGACTGGGCGGAGGAGTACCTGAGCCTCGACATCGCGCTCGCCGTCGTCGACGACCTCGACGCGGCCGTCGCGCACATCGACCGGTACGGCACCGGCCACACCGAGGCCATCGTCACCTCCGACCTCGCGGCGGCCCGGGAGTTCTCCGCGCGGGTCGACGCCGCAGCCGTTATGGTCAACGCCTCGACGGCGTTCACCGACGGCGAGCAGTTCGGGTTCGGTGCCGAGATCGGCATCTCCACCCAGAAGCTGCATGCCCGCGGCCCGATGGGACTGCCGGAACTCACCTCCACCAAGTGGGTGGTGTGGGGCGACGGCCACACCCGGCCGGCCTGAGGGTTCGCGACAGCGCTCGACGAGACCGGACCGGACGAGACCCGGACCCGACAGGGCCGGCCCCGACGAAAGGACACAGCGTGGACCGTGCGCTGCCGACCACCCCGCCGATCTTCGCCGACGTCGACGAGGTGATCGACCGCCTCGCCGAGACCGGATACCTCGCCGACAAGGCCACGGCCACCGCGGTGTTCCTCGCCGACCGCCTCGGCAAGCCGCTGCTCATCGAGGGCCCCGCCGGGGTGGGCAAGACCGAGCTCGCCCGGGCGGTGGCGCAGACCTCCGGCGCCGAGCTGGTGCGGCTGCAGTGCTACGAGGGTGTCGACGAGTCGCGGGCGCTGTACGAGTGGAACCACGCCAAGCAGATCCTGCGGATCCAGGCCGGCACCGACCATTCCTGGGACGCGACGAAGCAGGACGTGTTCTCCGAGGAGTTCCTCCTGCCGCGCCCGCTGCTGACCGCCATCCGCCGGGAGGATCCGACGGTGCTCCTGGTCGACGAGGTCGACAAGGCGGACGTGGAGATCGAGGGTCTGCTGCTCGAGGTGCTCAGCGATTTCGCGGTGACCGTGCCCGAGCTCGGCACCATCAGCGCCACCCGCAAGCCCTTCACGGTGCTCACCTCGAACGCGACGCGGGAGCTGTCCGAGGCACTCAAGCGACGCTGCCTGTTTCTGCACCTCGACTTCCCCGACGCCGACCTCGAGCGCCGCATCCTGGCGAGCCGGGTACCGGAGCTGCCCGAGACGGTCGCCGAGCAGCTCGTGCGCACGGTCCGGGTGCTGCGCGGCATGCAGCTCAAGAAGCTGCCGTCGGTGGCGGAGACGATCGACTGGGGTCGCACGCTGCTCGCCCTGGGCCTCGACACCCTCGACGACGCCGCCGTGCGGGCCACGCTCGGGGTGATCCTCAAACACCAGTCCGATCAGCTGCGGGCCGCGGCCGAGCTGCGGTTGAACTGACATGGCCGGGGCACGCCCGCCGGTGCGGGACCAGGGGCCGGCGGCGCCGCACGGCCTGCCCGGCCACCTGGTCGGGTTCGTCGAGGCACTGCGCCGCCGCGGCATTCCCGTAGGACCGTCCGAGACCGTCGATGCCGGCCGGGTCATGTCGGTGCTCGACCTGCTCGACCGGGACGCCCTCCGCGAGGGGCTGGCGTGCGCGCTGCTGCGCCGGCCCACCCACCGCCCGACCTTCGATGCCCTGTTCGACCTGTGGTTCCCGGCAGCGGTCGGCCGCCGCGAGGCCGGCGGGATCGATCCGGCGCTGCCGCGCACCCCGGACGGCGAGATCGACTTCGAGGCGCTGCGGGATCTGATCGCCGAGATACTCGCCGACGACTCCGCCGACGCGGTCGAGCTCGTCGAGCTGCTGACCGCGCAGATCGTCGAGGAGCTGGGGCAGTACACCTCGGGCAACGGACCGTCGTTCTCGGCGTACCAGGCGCTGCGCCAGGTGTCGCCCGAAACGCTGGTCTCGAAGATCCTCGAGGGCCTGCTCGGCAACGCCGGCCCGGAGGAGCGGGCTCAGGACACCGAGTACGCCACCGAGGTGGCGCGCCGCACGGCGGCGCGCCGAGTGGCGGATTTCCGGGCCATGGTCGAGCGCGAGACGCGTCGCCGCACCGCCGAACAGGTCGGACGCGACCGCGTCGCCACCTACGGGGTGCCCAAGCTCGCCGAGGAGGTCGACTTCCTGCGTGCCACCGACGCCGAGCTCACCGCGCTGCGCCGCAGCGTCACCCCGCTGGCGCGGCTGCTGGCGAGCCGGCTCGCCGCGCGCCGGCGGCGGGCCCGTGCGGGAGCGATCGACCTGCGCCGGACGCTGCGCAAGTCGATGTCCACCGGCGGGGTGCCCATCGACCTGGTCAACCGCAAGCCGCGCCCGGCCCGTCCGGAGCTGGTGGTGCTCTGCGACGTCTCCGGGTCGGTCGCCGGCTTCTCCCACTTCACCCTGCTGCTCGTGCATGCCCTGCGCGAGCAGTTCTCCCGCGTCCGGGTGTTCGCGTTCATCGACAGCACCGACGAGGTCACCCACCACTTCTCCGCCGGCGCCGACCTCGGGGCCGCTATGTCGCGGATGCTGCGCGAGGCCGAGCTGATCGCCTACGACGGCCACTCCGACTACGGTCACGCGCTGGGCGTGTTCACCGAGCGGTACGCGCACAGCCTCACCAGCCGCAGCTCCCTGCTCGTGCTCGGTGACGCGCGGACCAACTACCGCGATCCCAACCTCGGCGCCCTCGAGCACCTGGTGGCCGTCGCCCGGCACGCCCACTGGCTCAACCCGGAACCCCGCGGCCAATGGGGAGCCGGAGATTCGGCGGCGAAGGCGTACGGCGAGGTGATCACGATGCACGAGTGCCGGTCCGCGCAGCAGCTCGCGCAGGTGGTGGCGGGCCTGCTGCCGGTGTGAACCCGTAAGCTGGACAATCGTGCATGAGCCATCCGCCCCGAATCCGGCGCCGCGACGTCGCGACGGTGACACACGACAGGGCGTCGGTGACACACGACGTCGCGTCGGTGTCATGGGCGGCACCTTCGACCCCATCCACCACGGGCACCTCGTCGCAGCCAGCGAGGTGGCCGACCGGTACGACCTCGACGAGGTCGTGTTCGTGCCCACCGGACAGCCGTGGCAGAAGTCGGGGAGCGAGGTCAGCACGGCCGAGGACCGCTATCTGATGACGGTCATCGCGACCGCCTCGAATCCGCGGTTCTCCGTCAGCCGGGTCGACATCGAGCGGGACAAGGCCACCTACACTGTCGACACGCTGCGCGACCTGCGTTCGCTGATGCCCGACGCCCAGCTGTACTTCATCACCGGCGCCGACGCGATCGCCTCGATCCTGTCGTGGCAGAACTGGACCGAATTGTTCGAGCTGGCCCGGTTCGTGGGAGTGTCGCGTCCGGGCTACGACCTGCACGTCGAGCATCTCGCCGAACACCTCGAGAAACTGCCCGCCGACACCGTCGGTCTCGTCGAGATCCCCGCGCTGGCGATCTCCTCGACCGACTGCCGGACGCGGGTGCGTGACCACAGGCCCATCTGGTACCTGGTGCCGGACGGGGTGGTGCAGTACATCACCAAGCGCAACCTGTACCGGCCCGCGAACTCGCGGCGCCTCGACGGGGCGGCGACCGTGTCATATCCCCACGCCGAGTCCCACCCCCACCCCGAGTCCCACCCCCACCCCGAGAGGAAGACCACGCAGTGACGGCAACTGCAGAAGCCATCGAGATGGCACGCATCGCGGCCCGCGCGGCCGACGAGAAACTGGCCACCGATGTCGTGGTGCTGGACGTGTCCGAGCAACTGGTCATCACCGACTGCTTCGTGATCGCCTCCGCGGCCAACGAGCGTCAGGTCAACGCCATCGTCGACAACGTCGAGGAGAAGCTGCGGCTGGCAGGCCACAAGCCCGTGCGGCGCGAGGGCACCCGCGAGGGTCGCTGGACGCTGCTGGACTACGTCGACGTGGTGGTACACATCCAGCACGACGACGAACGCAACTTCTACGCACTCGACCGGCTGTGGAAGGACTGCCCGGTGATCACCGTCGACGGCATCGGCGCTCCCGCGCCGGCCGACGACACCGGCGCGGGGTCGCCCGCGGCCGACGACACCGGCGCGGGGTCGCCCGCGGCCGACGACACCGGCGCGGGGTCGCCCGCGGCCGACGACGCCACGCCCACCGCGGACGACACGCCGGGCGACCGGTGACCCATCGGGTACCGGTCCGGCGCCTGATCCTGGTGCGTCACGGGCAGACCGAGTACAACGCCACCAGCCGGATGCAGGGGCAGCTCGATACCGAGCTGTCCGAGCTGGGGCGGCGTCAGGCCGTGGCCGCCGCCCGGATCCTCGTCGAGCACCGGCCCGTGGCGATCGTCTCCTCCGATCTGCGGCGCGCCTACGACACCGCCGTCGAACTCGGTGACCAGGCCGGCCTGCCGGTGGCGATCGATCCGCGGCTGCGCGAGACCCACCTCGGCCGGTGGCAGGGCCTGACCCACCACGACGTGGACTCGGTGTCCCCGGGGGCGCGGGCAGCGTGGCGGGCCGACGCCACCTGGGCGCCTCCCGAGGGGGAGAGCCGGGTCGACGTGGCCCGGCGCAGCGCCCCGGTGATCCAGGAACTGCTCGACAAACACGAGCAGTGGGTGCAGCGGCCGATCATCGTCGTCGCGCACGGCGGACTGATCGCGGCACTGACCGCCGCACTGCTCGATCTCCCGGTCGACCGGTGGCCGGTCCTCGGCGGACTCGGCAACACCGGCTGGGTCCAGCTCAGCGGATACGGGGACCAGCCCGCGTGGCGGCTCGACGTGTGGAACGCGACGGCTACGGTGGCGGCCGATGACGTCCTCTGACCCACGGCCGGTGGCCGGGCCGCAGCGGCCGACGCTGCTCGTGATCGGTGACTCGCTCAGCTACTACGGCCCGAAGGGCGGACTGCCGGCGGACCATCCGCGGATCTGGCCGAACATCGTGGCGCGGGAACTCGACTGGGACGTCGAACTCGTCGCGCGGATCGGGTGGACGACACGCGACGCGTGGTGGGCGATGACGCAGGATCCACGCGTGTGGGCGACGATCCCGCGGGCCGGTGCCGTCGTGCTGGCCGTGGGCGGCATGGACACCCTGCCGTCCCCTCTGCCGACGGCGCTGCGGGAGACCCTGCGCTACGTGCGGCCGCCGCGCCTGCGCCGCGTCGTGCGGGAGACCTACGGATGGCTGCAGCCCCGGCTCTCGCCCCTCGGCTGGCCGGTGGCCCTGCCGCCCCGGGTCAGCGTGGACTACCTCGAAACCATCCGCGAGTCGCTGGCGTACATGCGGCCGGACCTGCCCGTGATCGGCACGCTGCCGTCGGTGCATCGCAGCGAGCAGTACCGCGCCGTGCACCGCGGCCGTCCCGCCGCGGCCCGGGCGATCAACCGCTGGGCGTCCGAAAAGTCGGTTCCCCTGGTCGATCTCGGCGAGGCCGTGCACGCGGACATCCACTCCGGCGCGGCGAACCCGGACGGCATCCACTGGGGCTGGGACGGTCACAGCGAGGTGGCCGCCGCGGTTCTCGAGGCGGTACGGATGGTGCGCCGGGATGCGCGCGCCGCCGCGGAGGACATACGGTAGGCGGCGTGTCTGTAGTAGTGGTGACCGACTCGTCGTGCTGTCTCGACCCGGAAATGGTGGAGCGGTACGACATCCGTGTCGTGCCGCTGCACGTGATCGTCGACGGTGTCGAATTGCGCGAGGGCGTGGACGATCTGCCCGCCGACCTGTCCGGCGTCACCACCTCCGGTCCCTCCCCGGCCGAACTGACGGAGGCGTACGCCGAGGCGCTGTCGGACAGCGGTGGCGACGGCGTGGTCGCCGTGCACCTGTCCCGTGAGCTGTCGGGTACCTGGTCGGCCGCCCGCTACGCCGCCGACGCCCTCGGTGACCGGGTACAGCTGGTCGACAGTCGAACCACCGCAATGGGTTTGGGATTCGCTGCCCTGGCGGGGGCGGAGCTGGCCCGGTCCGGTGCGAGCGTGCGGGCCGTCTACGAACGGGCTGTGGAGGTCGCCGCCCGCAGCCGGACCCTGCTGGTGGTCGACCGGCTCGACCATCTGCGCCGTGGCGGCCGCATCGGCACCGCCACGGCCCTGCTGGGCACCGCTCTGGCGATGAAGCCGGTGCTCCACCTCGTCGACGGCCGGCTGGTGCTGCGGGAGAAGACCCGCACCATGACCAAGGCGATGGCGAAGCTGGTCGACGGCGTCGTCGACACCGCGGACCCGGTGACCGCGGTGGCCGTCCACCACCGCGAGGCCCCCGAACGCGCCGAACAGCTCGTCGCGCAGCTCGCCGAGCGGCTGCCCGCCGGCACCGCGCTGTCGGTGTCCGAACTCGACGCGGTTCTCGGCGCACACGTCGGTCCCGGCGCCGTCGGGGTGGTCGTCTCCCGCGCGTAGGGGTTGTCCACAGGCACACGATTCATCCACAGATTCGCCGGATCGCTTCGGCGGCCGCGTGGACGGCGGCCGGATCCGGTTAGCGTCGCGCCATGGGCAGCAGCGACGAGCACGATCTCGTGCGCAGCCGGCTCGACGCGATCGCCCGGTCCGCCGGCGATCGGGCATCGGCGGCGCCGACGATCCCGCACCAGGCGGACGACGACCCGCACCCGTGGTACGACCCGGCCGGCACCGTCGAGCCGCCGGGTCCGCTCGAGCGGTTGCGCGCGGCGCGCTGGCAGACCGGCCGGGGTGGGGCCGGGGCCCTCGCCGCGGTCGGTGTCGTGGCGGTGCTGGCCACACTCGTCGTGGTCTGGGGCGATCGTCCCGTCGCGGAGCCGGTACCGCCGCTGCCGGCGGTGGAGGTTGCGGCACCGGCGGCCGACCCCGTTGCGTCCCGGCAGGACACGGCGCCGGACGAGGTGGTGGTCAGCGTGGTGGGCCTGGTGGGCAAGCCCGGCCTGGTGCGGGTCGCGCCCGGCGCGCGGGTCGCCGACGCCCTCGCCGCCGCGGGCGGCACCCTCGACGGTGCGGACCTGGCCACCCTGAATCTGGCGCAGCGGCTCGCGGACGGAGACCAGGTCGTGGTGGGTGCGTCGCCGCCGGTTCCGCCGGCGAGCGGGGTGTCCGGCTCCGGCGGCGAGGGTGGGGTCGGGGAGCCCGGCGCCGCCCCCGGGGCGGGGCCGGTGAACCTCAACACCGCCGACGAGGCGACGCTCGATGCGCTGCCCGGCGTCGGTCCCGTCACCGCGGCCGCGATCGTCGCGTGGCGCCGGGACAACGGGCCGTTCACCGACATCGAACAGCTCGCCGAGGTCGACGGGATCGGTCCCGCTCGGCTGGCACGCCTGCGGACGCTGGTCGTGGTGTGACCGCGCCCGACCGCGACGACGCGCGACTGGTGCCGGGCGCGGTCGCGGCGTGGGCCGCAACCGCGCTCGGGTTGCACGCCGGCTGGCGGGTCTCGTTCGGGATCGCGGCGACGGCCGCCGTGTGCGCGGTGGCCACGGTCGTCGTGGCACGGCGACGACGGCTTCGTGCCGCGGCCCGGCCGCTGCTCGCCGCTCTCGTCGTCGCTGCCGGATTCTCGGCGGCGGTCGCACTGCGGGTGTGGGCGGCCGAGACGCATCCGCTCGCCGCCGCGGCCGCACGCGCCGGCTGGGCCACCCTGGTGGTCGAACCGACGGAGGACCCGAAAAGACTGGGAGACAGTGCGTTCGGCGGGGACCAGGTGCTGGTGCCGGCAACGTTGCACCGCGCCGAGCTGGGACCCGACCGGTACTCGGGCGGCGGCGCCGTCGTGGTGTTCGCCCCTGTCGACGAGTGGGCGGAGCTGCTGCCGGGCCAGCGGATCACCCTGCGCGGACGGCTCGCCGAACCGGACGGCGCGGATCTGACGGTGGCCGTGGTCCGTGTCGACGGCCCGCCCCGATCGGTGCAGGCCCCCTCGCGGGTGCAGCAGTGGGCGGGACGGATCCGCGAGCGGCTCGCCTCGGCGTCCGGAGCGGTGCTCCCGCCCGCTGCGGCCGGGCTCCTGCCGGGCCTCGTCGTCGGCGACACCTCACGGCTGTCCGACGACGTCCGGGAGAGCTTCCGGGTGGCGGGACTGACCCACCTGACCGCGGTGTCCGGGGCCAACGTCAGCATCGTCCTCGGCGCGGTGCTCCTCGCCGTGCGGGGCCTCGGCCTCGGCCCCCGCACCGGCACGGCGCTCGCGGCGGTCGCGCTGGTGGCGTTCGTCGTCGTCGTGCGCCCGTCGCCGAGTGTGCTGCGCGCCGCCGCGATGGGAGCGATCGGGTTGCTCGCTCTGGTGACGGGCCGGCGCCGGCACGGCCTGCCGGCCCTCGCGGGCGCGGTCGGCGCCCTGCTCGTCGCCGCACCGGAACTCGCGACGGACGTCGGGTTCGCCCTGTCGGTCGCGGCCACCGCCGGGCTGGTGCTGGTGGCGCCGGCCTGGGTGACCCGGCTGCGGGCCCGCGGCTGGCCCCGCTCGGCGGCGGAGGTGTGCGCCGTCTCGGCGGCCGCGTTCGTCGTGACCGCCCCGATCGTCGCCGCACTGTCCGGCACCGTCAGCGTCGTGGCGGTCGCGGCCAACATCCTCGTCGCGCCGGTACTTCCGCCGTTGACCGTGCTCGGTACCACCGTCGCGGTGGTCTCCACGGCGTCGCCGACGGCGGCGGAGCTGCTCGCCCGCGGCACCGCACCCATGCTGTGGTGGATCCTCGAGGTGGCGGACCGCGCGGCCGACCTGCCCCTGGCCGAGGTGCCCGTGCCCGGAGGCGTGGGCGGAGCAGTCGCCGTCGGGGGCGGGCTCGTCGCCGCCCGGTGCCTGCCGCGACTGTGGCGTGGACGCCGGCCCGGGGCACCGGCGGTGATGTCCGGCCGTCGTGGCACGATCGATCCGTGAGCAACCCGCAGCTGCATCTCGTGCTCGGTGACGAAGACCTCCTCGTCGAACGCGCCGTCGCGCGGATCGTCGGTGACGTCCGGGCGCGGACGGGTGCGGGGTCCGAGCTGCCCGTCTCGCGGCTGCGCGCCGGGGACGCCGGCGCGGCCGAACTCGCCGAGCTGCTGAGCCCGTCGCTGTTCGCCGAGGACCGGGTGGTCGTCCTCGAATCCGCCGCGGAGGCCGGCAAGGACGCCGTCGCGCTGATCCTCGATGCGGCGACCGAACCGCCCGAGGGGGTCTCCCTGGTCGTCCTGCACAGTGGCGGCGGCCGCGCGAAGGCCATGGTGGGCGCCCTGCAGAAGTGCGGCGCCGAGACCCACGAGTGCGCCAGGATCACCAAGGCGGCCGAGCGGGTGGACTTCGTGCGTGCGGAGTTTCGCGCGGCGGGTGTGCGGGTCGCGCCGGAGGTCGTACAGGCGGTCATCGACGCCGTGGGCTCCGACCTGCGGGAGCTGGCAGCGGCGTGCAGCCAGCTGGTCGCCGACACGGGCGGCAAGATCGACGCCGCAGCCGTGCAGCGCTACTACTCCGGCAAGGCCGAGGTCACCGGGTTCGAGGTGGCCGAGAAGGCCGTGGCGGGCGACGAGCCGGGGGCGCTGGAATCGTTGCGGTGGGCGACGCATCGGGGCGTCGCGCACGTCCTGCTCGCCGACGCCCTCGCGGATGCTGTCCACACGATCGCGCGGGTCGGCTCGGCCGGGCGCGGGGACCCGTTCAAGATGGCATCCGAGCTCGGGATGCCTCCGTGGAAGGTGAAGAAGGCTCAGGCCCAGGCACGCGCGTGGGACCCGGGATCGATCGGGGCGGCGCTGCAGGTCGTGGCCGACCTCAATGCCGACGTCAAGGGCGCGGCCGCGGACGCCGACTACGCGGTGGAGCGCGCCGTGCGCCGCGTCGCGGGGCTGGCCGGCCGGACCCACTAGACGACGGAAGCCGCCCGGTCCGAGGGACGGGGCGGCTTCCGGAGCAGAGCTTGCGTTCTACCTCAGAGTCCGTTGGCGACCTTGGCCAGGGCGGACTTCTTGTTGGCGGCCTGGTTGGCGTGGATCACGCCCTTGCTGGCAGCCTTGTCGAGCTTGCGGCTGGTGGAGACGAGGAGCTCGGTGGCCTTGTCCTTGTCACCGGCGGCCGCGGCCTCGCGGAAGGAACGGATCGCCGTGCGCAGCGAGGACTTGACCGACTGGTTGCGGAGTCGGTTGCGCTCGTTGGTGCGGATCCGCTTCACCTGGGACTTGATGTTGGCCACGCGTAAAATCCTGTCGTCTTGCTGGTAGTTGGTCGGAAAGCTCTGGGCGCACTACGGCACCGACGGACCACGATACCAGCGGCCTGTCGCAAACCCCAAACCGGGCGCCGGAACCGCCGGTGGTGACGGGCAGGTGACAAGCGGGTTTCCGGCACTGCACAGCCCGGCATCCTGTAGCAGGATTTCGGGCATGAGCAGCCGAACAACCGTCGCCCGACCCCCCGACCGCTCCCGCTCGCGCAGGCGTTCCGACGGGGTGTTCGACGGCTATCGCGACGTGCCCGGCTACACGCTCGCGTTCGACGAGATGTTCGACGAGGCCGGTGGGGTGCGAGCCCCCTACCGGCGGCTGCACCAACGGTTCGTCTCCACCGGCGCCGACGAGCTCGCGGCGCGCACCGAGGCCCTCGGCCGCGCCTTCACCGACCAGGGCGTCACCTTCTCCCTGTCCGGACAGGAGCGGCCCTTCCCGCTCGACCTGATGCCCCGGGTCATCGCGGCGGCGGAGTGGGCCCGCCTCGAACGGGGCATCACCCAGCGGGTGAAGGCGCTCGAGATGTTCCTCGACGACGTCTACCGCGAGCAGCACATCCTCCGCGACCGCGTCATCCCCAAGCGGCTGGTGACCTCGTGCGAGCACTTCCACCGCGAGGCCGTCGGCATCGTCCCGCCCAACGGCGTCCGGATCCACGTCGCGGGCATCGACCTGATCCGCGACGAGAACGGCACGTTCCGGGTCCTCGAGGACAATCTGCGCTCGCCGTCCGGGGTGTCGTACGTCATGGAGAACCGGCGGGTGATGGCCCGGATCGCCCCGGACCTGTTCCGCGAGCACCGGGTGCGTCCCGTCGGCGACTACGCCTCGCACCTGCTGCGGGCGCTGCGGGCGGCCGCCGCGCTCAACGCTGCCGACCCGACCGTGGTGGTGCTGACCCCCGGCGTGGCCAACTCCGCGTATTTCGAGCACTCCCTGCTGGCCCGGCAGATGGGTGTCGAACTCGTCGAGGGCCGGGACCTGTTCTGTCGTGACAACGCGGTCTACATGCGCACCACCGAAGGCGAACGGCAGGTCGACGTGATCTACCGCCGGATCGACGACGCCTTCCTCGATCCGATGCAGTTCCGTCCCGACTCCGTGCTCGGCGTCGCCGGCATCCTCAACGCCGCCCGCGCCGGCAACGTCGTGATCTCGAGCGCCGTCGGCAACGGTGTCGGCGACGACAAGCTCGTCTACACCTACGTCCCCGAGATCATCGACTACTACCTCGGCGAGAAGCCGCTGTTGCCCAACGTCGACACGCTGCGCTGCTGGCTGGACGAGGAATGCGAGGAGGTGCTCGACCGTCTCGACGAACTCGTGATCAAGCCGGTGGAAGGCTCCGGCGGGTACGGCATCGTGTTCGGTCCCGACGCCTCGCCCGCCGAGCTGAAGACCATGACCCGCAAGATCCGCAACGACCCGCGCAGCTGGATCGCCCAGCCCGTCGTGCAGTTGTCCACCGTTCCCACCCGGGTGGGGGACCGGCTCGCGCCGCGTCACGTGGACCTGCGGCCCTTCGCCGTCAACGACGGGGAGGAGGTGTGGGTGCTGCCCGGCGGTCTCACGCGCGTCGCGCTGCCCGAAGGGTCGCTCGTGGTGAACTCGAGCCAGGGCGGCGGCAGCAAGGACACGTGGGTGCTCGCCGCGCGCAGTTCCGGGGAGGAACGAGAACTCGGCGGCGCCCAGGTGGTCGACCGGCCGGCGCACGGCGCGCAGGTCGAGCACGGACCCGACATCGGCGGCCCGCAACAGCAACAGCAACAACAGCAGCAGCAGAGCGGGCTCGGGGGTGGGCGCTGATGCTGGCCCGCAATGCCGAGTCCCTGTTCTGGATCGGCCGCTACGTCGAACGCGCCGACGACACCGCCCGCATCATGGACGTCGCGGTGCACCAGCTGCTCGAGGACTCCACGGTCGACCCCGACCGCACCTGCCGGCAGCTGCTGCGGGTACTCGGATTCGCCGAGCCGCCGGGCGTGCTGGACGTGTCCACCGTGGTCGACCTGATCGCGTTCGACCGGCAGGGGCAGGGGTCGATCGTCGATTCCGTCGCGCACGCGCGCGAGAACGCCCGCGGCGCCCGCGAGGTCACCTCCAGCGAGATGTGGGAGTGCCTGAACGCCACCTACAACGGTCTCGCCGAGCGCAAGCGGGCCGCCCAGCGGCTCGGACCGCACGAGTTCTTCCGGTACGTCGAGGAGCGTGCGGCGATGTTCGCGGGCCTGGCGGACTCGACGCTCAGCCGCGACGACGGCTATCGCTTCCTGCTGCTGGGCCGGTCCATCGAACGCGTCGACATGGTGGTACGGCTGCTGCTCTCCCGGGCGGGCGACCGCCCGGGCTCGCCGACGTGGGCGACGGTCCTGCGGTCGGTCGGTGGTCACGACACCTACCTGCGCACTTACCGCGGTGCCCTCGACGCGAGCCTGGTGCTCGAATTCATGCTGCTGGACCGGCTGTTCCCGCGGTCGGTGTTCTTCGCCATCAGCGAGGCCGAGCGGTGCCTCGGTGCGCTCGACCGGCATCCGCACAGCCGGATCGGTGCCCGGGACGAGGCGCAACGTCTGCTCGGCCGTGCCCGCAGCGAACTCGAGTTCCTCGCCCCCGGACGGCTGCTCGAGGATCTGCAGACGCGCCTGCAGTCGCTGCAGGAGATGTGCCGGCAGGTCGGCGAGGCGATCGCGCTGCAGTACTTCCACGCAGCGCCGTGGGTGGCCTGGACCGATGCCGGCGCGGCACAGGGGGAGACGATCGTGGAGGGTGAGTTGTGACCTGGCGGATGCGAGTGGTCCACAAGACGGGGTACGCGTACGACGCGCCGGTCACCTCGTCGTACAACGAGGTACGGCTCACGCCCCGCGCGGACAGCCGGCAGACCGTCGTGCTCAACCGGGTCGAGACCACCCCGGCGACACGGTCGTACCGGTACGTCGACTACTGGGGCACGGCGGTGACCGCGTTCGACCTGCACGCGCCGCACACCTCGCTGGAGGTCACCGGACTGTCGGTGGTGGAGACCGAGGAGACCGCGGTGCCCGACGAGGCGATCGGATGGGACGAACTGCGCAGCGAGGAGAACCGGGACCGCTACGACGAGGTGCTGCTGCCGTCGCGGTACGTGCCGGCCGATCGCGGTCTCGCCAGGGTCGCCCGGCAGATCGCCAAGGGTGCCGATCCGGTGGCCGCGGTGCTGGCCGCGGCGCAGTGGGTGCACGACGAGATGTCCTACGTCCCCGGCACGACGGGGGTGCACACCTCGGCCGTGCAGGCCTTCGAGGAACGCGAGGGGGTCTGCCAGGACTATGCGCACCTGACGCTGCTCCTGCTGCGCGGCATGGGAATTCCCAGCCGGTACGTGTCGGGTTACCTGCATCCGACGGCCGCTGCCCCCGTCGGGGCGACCGTCGCGGGGGAGTCGCACGCGTGGGTCGAGGCCTGGACCGGTTCGTGGTGGGGTTACGACCCGACCAACGCCACGGTCGTCGGTGAACAGCACGTGTCCGTCGGTACCGGCCGGGACTACGCGGACGTGCCGCCGCTGAAGGGCATCTACTCCGGCGGCGGTTCGACGGCACTCGACGTTGTTGTGGAGGTCACCCGGCTTGCGTAGTGTCCGCTGTGTCTTGTTGCGGTAGTGCTGTGCGGCCTGTGAGCCCGTCTTCGACCCGTGGTGCTCGCCAGTGCCGAAGTTCGACACATCGGATCCGGTCCCGCGGGACCGCACGACGCGAGGTGGGCGCATGACGAACGAACGCGAGACGGGCCACGAGGGCCGGGCGGCGGACCGGGCACCCGGGGCCGCCGAGCACGAGACCGAGCACGAGACCGCGCTCGAGGCCGTGGAGAAGGACGAATTCTCGGACGCCAAGAAGTACGCCGCGGAGGCGATCGGCACGTTCGTGCTGGTCTTCTCCGCGGTCGGCACGGCGGTGTTCGCCGGGGACAAGGTCGGCAATCTCGGCGTCGCGCTGGCGTTCGGGCTGACCCTGCTGTTCCTCGTCTACGCCATCGGGCCGATCTCCGGATGCCATGTGAACCCGGCGGTGACGGTCGGCCAGCTCGCGATCGGCCAGGTCACCCTCAAGCGGGCGGTGTTCTACGTCGTGGCCCAGGTCCTCGGCGGCCTCGTCGCGGGCGTGACGATCTACTCGGTGGCGCAGTCGCTGCCCACCTACGACCGGGCCGCGCAGGGGCTCGGCGCCAACGGCTGGGGCCCGCACAGCCCGTCGGCGGTGGAGGGCCCGCTCGGCGGTGTGCTCGTCGAGGGTTACGGGATCGGGGCGACCATGGTCGTCGAGGTGCTGCTTACCGCGCTGCTGGTGTTCGTGGTGCTCGCCGCGACGGACCAGGCCTCGGACGTCCTGCTGGCCGGGGTGTCGATCGGATTCACCCTGGCGGTGATCCACCTGGTCTCGATCCCGATCGACAACACCTCGGTCAATCCGGCGCGGAGCATCGCGGTCGCGCCGTACCAGGACGGCGCGCTCGGACAGCTCTGGCTGTTCATCCTGTTCCCGCTGATCGGCGGCGCCCTCGGGGCGCTGGTCTACCGGTCGCTGTTCGGGCGGTTCGCCGGATTGCGGCCGTCCACGGCGCGGGTGGCGGGCGCCCGCCGGCGGTAAGGCGAGGGCCGGCTACTGCCAGCCGTACTCGGCGCGAAGGCGCGCGGCGACCTGCTCGAACCGGGCCCGGTCGAGCACCGCGCCTTCGCGCCGGATGCCTTCCTCGGGCACGTCCAGCACGCGGTCCAGGCGGACCCAGCTGGGCCGGCTGCCCGCGTCCCAGTTGCCGTTGCCCAGGGCCAGCCAGTCGCGGTGACCGTCCCGGTCGTTGTTCGACGACAGCATCAGGCCGAGCAGGGTGCCACCGTTGCGTCCGACGACGAGCACGGGCCGGTCCTTGCCCTGGGTCGCGTCCTCCTCGTAGGCCACCCACGTCCACACGATCTCGCCGGGGTCCGCGCGGCCGTCGAGGTCGGGGGCGTAGGCGATCCGCCGGGCGCGCTGCGCGGTGGGAGCGGTGTGGGAGGTCACCGGGCGGCCGGGCTTCGGGACCGGCCGGGCGGTGTCGGCGGCACCGGAGCCGAGCGCGGTCCGGGCCCGGTCGAGGGCGCCGGAGCGCTGCACCTGCTCGAGCAATCGCGGTCCCTGCTCGACCGCGAGCCGTCCCAGTTGCCTGCCCAGTTTCTTCCATGTGCCAGCCACGTCGGCGAGCTTAGCGGCGTGCGGGGCCGCGCAGGTGCGGCCGCGGGACCGGACCCGCCGCGACTTGGATATTCTGCAGGGGTGACCGCGTCCCGCCAGGGCCGCTGCCCGTCCGAGTCAGGAGCCCGACATCAGCACCTTCGCCGACACCACGTTCACGGACCCCGCGAAGATCCGGAACTTCTGCATCATCGCGCACATCGACCACGGCAAGTCGACGCTCGCGGACCGCATGCTGCAGCTCACCGGTGTGGTCGAGGAGCGCCAGATGCGGGCCCAGTACCTCGACCGGATGGACATCGAGCGCGAGCGCGGGATCACCATCAAGGCCCAGAACGTGCGGCTGCCGTGGCAGGTCGACGGCGAGGACTACGTGATGCACCTCATCGACACGCCCGGGCACGTGGACTTCACGTACGAGGTCTCCCGTGCGCTCGAGGCATGCGAGGGCGCGGTGCTCCTCGTCGACGCCGCCCAGGGCATCGAGGCGCAGACCCTCGCGAACCTCTACCTCGCTCTCGACAAGGATCTGACGGTCATCCCGGTCCTGAACAAGATCGATCTGCCCGCGGCCGACCCGGACCGCTACGCCGCCGAGCTCGCCCACATCGTCGGCTGCGAGCCCGAGGACGTGCTGCGCGTGTCGGGCAAGACCGGCGTGGGCGTGCCGGAACTGCTCGACGAGGTGATCCGGCAGGTGCCGCCGCCGGTCGGCGACCCCGACGCGCCGGCCCGCGCGATGATCTTCGACTCGGTGTACGACACCTACCGCGGCGTCGTCACGTACGTGCGTGTGGTCGACGGCAAGATCGTGCCCCGCGAGAAGATCAAGATGATGTCCACCGGCGCCACCCACGAGCTGCTCGAGGTGGGCATCGTCTCGCCCGAGCCGAAGGCCACCGCCGGTCTCGGCGTCGGCGAGGTCGGCTATCTCATCACCGGCGTGAAGGACGTGCGCCAGTCGAAGGTCGGCGACACCGTCACCTCTGCCCGCGGCGGCGCCGCCGAGCCGCTCACCGGCTACCGCGAGCCCCGCCCGATGGTCTACTCCGGCCTGTACCCGGTGGACGGGTCGGACTACCCCGTCCTGCGCGACGCTCTCGACAAGTTGCAGCTCAACGACGCCGCGCTCACCTACGAACCCGAGACGTCGGTGGCTCTGGGCTTCGGATTCCGGTGCGGCTTCCTCGGCCTGCTGCACATGGAGATCACCCGGGAGCGGCTCGAGCGCGAGTTCGGCCTCGACCTGATCTCCACCGCCCCGAACGTGGTCTACCGCGTGGTGCTCGAGGGCGGGCAGGAGCACATCGTCACCAACCCGTCGGACTGGCCCGAGGGCAAGGCCCGCGAAATCTACGAGCCGATCGTCAAGTGCACGATCATCTCCCCGAGCGAGTTCATCGGTTCGATCATGGAACTGTGCCAGTCGCGGCGCGGCGAGCTCGGCGGCATGGACTATCTGTCCGAGACCCGCGTCGAGCTGCGCTACACCCTGCCGATGGCCGAGATCATCTTCGACTTCTTCGACTCGCTGAAGTCCCGCACCCGCGGCTACGCCAGCCTCGACTACGAGGAGGCCGGCGAGCAGGAAGCCGCGCTGGTGAAGGTGGACATCCTGTTGCAGGGCGAGGCCGTCGACGCGTTCAGTGCGATCGTCCACAAGGACGCGGCGGCCGCGTACGGCAACAAGATGACCACCAAACTCAAGGAGCTCATCCCGCGGCAACAGTTCGAGGTCCCGGTGCAGGCGGCGATCGGGTCGAAGATCATCGCCCGGGAGAACATCCGCGCGATCCGCAAGGACGTGCTCGCCAAGTGCTACGGCGGCGACATCAGCCGCAAACGCAAGCTGCTCGAGAAGCAGAAGGAGGGCAAGAAGCGGATGAAGACGATCGGCCGGGTGGACGTTCCGCAGGAGGCGTTCGTGGCCGCGCTCTCGTCCGAGGCGTCTGCCGACAAGCCGAAGGGGAAGTAGCCCACCGTGCTCGAGACCTGGCTCACGCGCACCCTGGGCATCACCGTCCCGCTGCTCGGCGCCCCGATGGGAGGCCGCGCCGGCGGCCGGCTGGCCGGCGAGGTGACCCGCGCGGGGGGCCTCGGTCTGATCGGAGCCGCGCGTTACAACACCCCGCAATGGCTGGCGGCCGAGTCGGCGGTGGCCCGCGAACTCGGCGGCGGGCTGCTCGGTTTCGGCCTGATGACGTGGTCGCTGGCCGCCGACGACAGTCTTCTCGACGCGGTGCTGGCCGAACGGCCCCGGGTGGTGTCGCTGTCCTTCGGCGATCCGGCGCCCTATGTGCCGCGCGTGCACGCGGCGGGCGCCCTGGCGATCTCCCAGATCAACACGATCGAGGACCTGCGGATCGTCGAGGCCGCCGGGGTCGACGCGGTCGTCGCGCAGGGACACGAGGCCGGCGGGCACACCGGCCGCATCGGGACGCTGCCGCTCCTGCAGGAGGTGCTCGAATCGACGTCGCTGCCGGTGCTCGCCGCCGGCGGCATCGCGTCCGGACGGGGACTGGCCGCGGTGCTCGCGGCCGGCGCCGAGGGCGCGCTCGTCGGCACCGCGTTGCTGGCGAGCCCCGAGACGGTCGGCCCGGAGTATGCCCGGGACAGGCTCGTCGCGGCGAGCAGCACCGACACCGTCTACACCGACGTCTTCGACCGGGCCCGGCACCAGCCGTGGCCGGCGCGGTGGGGCGGCCGGGCCCTGACGAACGACTACACCGCCGAGTGGCACGGGCGCGGCGCCGACGAGGAGACCCTCGCCGCCGCGTACGACGGCAACGACCCCCGGCTCGGCGTGGTCTACGCGGGCGAGGCGGCCGGACTCGTGCGGGAACAGCGGCCCGCCGGCGAGATCGTCCGCGACATCGCGACCCGCGCGGAGGAACTGCTGCGCCGCTTCGGGTAGCGGGTCAGGGCGCCGGACGCGCGGGCAGGAACTCCCCGGCCGCGATCTGTTCCTCCGCCCGGATCACGTGCACGACCGCGTTGATCTGCGCCAGGTGGGTGAAGGCCTGGGGGAAGTTGCCCAGGTGCCGGCCCGAGCGCGGGTCGATCTCCTCGGCGTAGAGCTTGAGCGGGCTGGCGTAGCCGAGGAGTCGTTCGCACAGGGTGCGGGCCCGTTCCACCTCGCCGATCTCCACCAGGGCGGAGACCAGCCAGAACGAGCAGATCGTGAAGCTGCCCTCCTCGCCGGTCAATCCGTCGTCGGTGGAGTCCACCCGGTACCGCAGGACCAGGCCGTCCTCGGTCAGTTCGTCCTCGATCGCCAGGACCGTCGCCCGCACCCGCGGGTCGTCGGCCGGCAGGAACCGCAGCAGCACGACCAGCAGCGCGGACGCGTCCAGGGAGGGATGACCGTAGCGCTGGGTGAACACCCCGCGCTCGTCGACGCCGTGGGCGAGAATGTCCGCCTTGATCTCGTCGGCGACGGCGTCCCACCGCGCGGCGTGGTCCGGGCGGCCCTGCATGCGCGCCAGTCGCGCGCCGCGATCGAGGGCGACCCAGCACATCACCTTGGACGAGGTGAAATGCTGCGGCTCTCCCCGGACCTCCCAGATGCCGCGATCGGGCAGGCGCCAGTGGTCCTCGGCCTGGCCGACGAGCCGCTGCACGGCCGGCCAGAAGGTCTGGGGCATGTGCCGGCGGGTCCTCGCGTGCAGGTACACCGAGTCGAGCATGGCGCCCCAGATGTCGTGCTGCGTTTGGTGATACGCATCGTTGCCGATCCGCACCGGACGGGCCCCGTCGTAGCCGCACAGGTGGTCGAGCTGCGATTCGGTGAGCACGCGCTCCCCACCCACGCCGTACATCACCTGCAGCGGCTGCAACCGGCCGTCCTCGCTGCGGGAGGCGTCGGAGATGAACGCGAAGAACGCGTCGGCCTCCCGGTCGAGGCCGAGGGTGTACAGGCCCCACAGTGCGAACGTGGAATCCCGCACCCACGCGTAGCGGTAGTCCCAGTTCCGTTCTCCGCCAGGCGTTTCCGGAAGAGACGTGGTGGCCGCCGCGAGCAGGGCGCCGGTCGGTGCGTAGGTCAGGCCCTTGAGGGTCAGGGCGCTGGCCTGCAGGTAACTCCGCCAGGGGTGATCGGGGAAACGGCCCGTGGTGATCCACTCGCGCCAGAAGTCGGCCGTCTCCGCCATTTTCGCGGCGGCTTCCTCGAACGTGGCGGGACACTGCACATCCGACCACGACAGCGCGACGAACGCCTTGTCGCCCTTGACCATCCGGGTGCGTGCCCGAGCCTCGCCGCCCTCGAGCCCGAGCCGGAGGTCGGTGGTGAGCCGTAGTTCGGGATGCTCGCCGGGTTCGCCGCCGGTGCAGAACGCGGTGGCCTCCTCGTACACCTTGCCCGTGTACTCCCAGCGCACCGGGGCGCGGTGGTAGTCGAACGCCGGCGCGCAACTGACGTCGAGTTCCACCGTCCCGCTCACGCAGCGGACGGTGCGCAGCAGAATGTGCTCGGCGTCCCAGTCCGTCGGCGTCCGGGTGTGAGTGCGCGATCGTTCCTGGACGGCGTGCCAGGGCCCCATCACCAGCGCGTCCCGCACCACCATCCATCCCGTCTCGGTCTGCCACGTGGTCTCGAGGATCAGTCCGCCGGGCAGATACCGGCGTGCAGCGGGCACGGTGCGGTCGTGCGGTCCGACACGGAAGTACCCGGCGCTGCGGTCGAGAATCGCCCCGAACACGCTGGGCGAGTCGGGCCGGGGCAGGCACATCCATTCCACCGCCCCGTTGCGCGCGATGAGGCATGTCGTTTCGCAGTCCGACAGGAACGCGTAGTCGTCGATCGGCGGGTACGGGCTGCGGTGTGGCGGGTGGGAATGCGCGGAGGAGATCCCGGACCCCGGAAACGTCTGTGCCATCACCTCATGATCCCGGCACCCGGCCGTCGGCGTCCACCGAAACGGCGACGACTAGGGTGGGGGCGTGGATCGGGTGGCATCGTGGTGGGACGGCTTCGAGTTGTGGCTGGCCGGCCTTCCCTTCGTCCCGCAGGTCGCGCTGGTGCTGGTCGTCATGGTGCCGTTGTGCGCCGGCGTGGCCTGGCTGCTCGACCGCGCCCTCGCGGGCGTGCTCGCGGCCGTCGGACGCAGAGAGCCGGCCGCGTCCGAACGGAAGACGGAGGATCGCTGACATGCCACGCTCGCGCGTGACCCTGGCCCTGCTGGCCCTGCTCGTTCTCGTCGTCGTGGCCTGGCTGCTGACCCGCTGACCCTGCGCCGGAGGTACGTCGTGAAATCTCGTCCGGGCCGGCGCGTCGCGGCGCTCGCCTCGATCGCGGCCGTCGTGCTCACCGCGTGTTCGGCCGGCTCCGGCGATCGCGGCGACGCGGCCGAGGCCGCCTCCGGGCCCACCGTCGACCTGTACGCCCACGAGGGTGCCCGGGCGGCGCTGGACACGGTGATCGCCGCGTTCGGCGCCACCGAGGCCGGCGAGGACGTCCGGTTCGACGTCGCGTCCGGTCCGTCCGCGCAGCAGGCCGTCGCCGTCGTGGACGGCGCCTCGGCCGATTTCGTCACCTTCGCATCGGTGCCGGACCTGACCGGCCTCGTCGACGCGGGACTCGTCGACCCGGACTGGAACGCGGGAGCGTACCGGGGAGTCCCGTACGGGTCCGTCGTCACGATGGTCGTGCGGGAGGGCAATCCGCGGGGTGTGGCGGGCTGGGACGATCTGCTCGCGCCCGGTCTCGAGGTGATCACCCCCGACCCGTCGGCCTCCGGTGCGGCGAAGCTGAACCTGCTCGCCGCGTACGCCGCGACGAGCGACGGCGGTGCCGATCCGCAGGCGGGGCTGGACTACCTCGCCGCGCTCGTCGGTGACCGCGTCGAAACCTCGCCCGCGAGCGGCGAAGAGGCCGTGGAGGCGTTCGTGCAGGGTGCCGGCGACGTGCTGCTCCTCTCGGAACAGGAGGCGTTGCGGCTCGAGCGCGACGGCGCCGCCGTCCGGCGTGTCCCCCTGACCACCACTCTCCGGATCGACAGCCCCGCCGCGGTGATCGACAACGCACCCGACGTGCGGGCGGCCCAGGAGTTCAACGACTTCCTCTACACCGGGGAGGCGCAACGGCTGTGGGCGGCGGCCGGATTCCGGCCCGCCGACCCGGGTGCCGCACGCGAGTTCGCCGACGACTTCCCGGCTCCCGAAAGACTGTGGACCGTCGAGGATCTCGGTGGCTGGAGCACGGTCGACGCCGAGCTGTTCCGGCCCGGTACCGGCAGCATCGCCGTGATCTACGCCGACGCGGCGAACTAGGGCGACGGAGCCGGGGATCCGCGCGCCCTGCGGACTGCTGCGCTCGAAATTCCTTGCGCGACCGGAGGTCACGGCCGCATGCGTCACTCGCGGCAGATGAGTACCGGGCAGCGGGAGTGATGGAGCAGGCCCTGGCCGGTGGAGCCGAGCAGAGCCGACGCGATCGTGCTGCGACCGTGGCTGCCCACCGCGACGAGTTGCGCGTCGATGGAACGCTCGATGAGGGCCACCATCGCGCCGCGGCGCTCGAGCTCCGTCCGCAGCTCGACGTCGGGATACCGCTCGCGCCAGCCGGCCAGGCTCTCCGCGAGGTCGGCGACCTTCTGCTCCGCGTACGTCGTCCAGTCGACGAAGCGGGCGGACTCGTCGTAGCCCCGCAGGGTCGACTGCTCGGTCCATGCGTGCACGGCGATCAGCGGTACGCCGAGGAACGACGCGAACTCGAACGCATGCTCGATGGCAGCGTTGCTCAACGCGCTGCCGTCGACGCCGACGACGACCGGCCGGGTGTCCACCTCCTCGTGATCGCCCTCGCCCCGCCACGCCACGACCGGGCAACGGGCGTGGTTGGCGACGCGGACGACGTCGGAGCCGGCGAACATCGAGCGCAGTTCGCCGGTCGTGGTCCGGCCCACCACCAGCAGGCGGGCGGTCTTCGACAGTTCGACGAGGGTCTTCGCCGGCGGTCCCGGCCGGCTGCTGCATTCGATCGTGACGTCCGTGCGGCCGTCGAGCGCCGCCCGGCGGGCGCGTTCGAGCAGCCGTTCGCTGTCGGCCTGCAGGAGCTTGGCGAACTCCTCCTTGGATCTGCCGCCGGTCGCGCTCGGCGCATCGGGCAGCACGTTGACGAGGTGCAGCGGCTCGCGGAAGATCCGGGCGGCAGATGCGGCCCAGTGGGCCGCGGAGAACGAGCCGTCCGAACCGTCGATGCCGACTACGATCCCGTGCCGAATCGGTGCTGTGGCCATGACGATGCCTCCTTGCCTCGACTCCAGTCTGTCCCGATAGGACCGGCGTGCGCCAGAGACAATCGGTGGTTGTCAGGCGATGTGGCGCGCGGCGGTCCCGGCGTGCACGAGCGACTGCCGGTAGCGCTCGTCGATCACGAGCCCGACGGAATCGGAGGCCGCGAGGGTGGTGGCGCAGCTGACCTCGGGGAACGCCGCCCGGGCGGCGGCGACGGCGCGGTCCCACAGCAGGCCGGGGGCGAGCATCCACGGCGCGAGCACGAGGGTGGTGGCGCCGGCGGCGCGCAGGGCCGCCAGGGCGTCGACGACGGTCGGTGCCGCGGCGGTGGCGAAGCACGTCCGGCCCCACGCCCACGACGTGCCCCGCAGCAGGCGCGGGGTGATCGCGTCGGTGGCGGCGTTGGCGTCGTGGCGGCGGGATCCGACCGCGCACAGCGCGACGCCCACCGTCGGGTCGGTCCGGGAGACACCGGTGGCGGCGATCGCCTCGCGGGCCGCCGCGACGAGACGGTCGTCGGCGCCGAGGACGTCCGCCTGGATCACGTCGAGAAGCGGGTGCCGGGCGCGGGCCTCGGCGAGCAGCGCGGGCAGATCCACGCGGGCGTGGAAGGCGCTGCCCAGCAGCAACGGGACCACCACCACGCGGCGGTGTCCCTCGGCGGCGACGGCGTCGACGACCTGCCCCACCGACGGGGTGTTCAGGTCCAGGAACGCAAGCCGCACGTCCCGGCCCGGGTGGCGTTCCCGCAGCGCCGCGAGCACGGCAGCCATGGCGCGCGCCGAGCGCGGGTCACGGCTGCCGTGCGCGACGGCGACGAGCGGGATCATGCGGGGACGCGGTCCCCGAGTTCGATCTCGGCGAGGCTGTTGCCCACCAGGCCCGCCGCGAGGGTGTTGCCGCCCGCGGGATCGATGAGCAGGAAGCTGCCCGTGCGCCGGTTGACCTTGTAGTCGTCGGCCGCGATGGGCTCGGCGACCCGGACGGTGATGCGGGCGATCTCGTTGAGCTCGAGCGACTCGGGGGTGGGAACCGAGGTCAGGGTCTGCTCGTCGAAGCGCTCCTCGAGCGTCCCGACGATCGCCTGCGTCGTGCGAGTGCCGTGCTTGAGCAGCAGCCGGGCACCGGGCCGCAGCGGCTTCTCCGCCAGCCAGCACACCGTCGCCTCGAACTGGCCGATCGGTTCCGGGGCGGCGGCCGGGGCGGCGATGACGTCGCCGCGGGAGACGTCCACGTCATCCGCGAGGATCAGCGTGACGCTGCGGCCGGCGTGCGCGACGTCGAGCTCGCCGTCGGCGGTGTCGATCCGCTCGATCGTGGTCCGGGTGCCCGCGGGCAGGATCACGACCTCGTCGCCGGGACGGACACTGCCCGCCGCGACCTGTCCGGCGTAGCCGCGGTAGTCCGGGAACTCGGCGGTGCGGGGCCGGATCACGTACTGGACCGGGAACCGCAGCCCGATCTCGTGACGGCCGTGGACGTCGGCGTCGACCGGGACGGACTCGAGGTGCTCGATGAGCGTCGGACCGTCGTAGTACGGCGTGTTCTCCGAACGGACCGCGACGTTGTCCCCGTGCAGGGCGGAGACCGGGATCTCCTGCACGTCCTCCGGGGACCAGCCGAGCGACCGGGTCAGGGCGTTGAACTGGTCGCAGATGTCGGCGAACACGCGCGCCGGGTCGTCGACCAGGTCGATCTTGTTGACCGCCAGGACGAGCTTGGGCACGCCGAGCAGCGCGAGGACGGCGGCGTGCTTGCGGGTCTGCGCGATCACGCCCTTGCGGGCGTCGACGAGCAGCACCACGAGCTGGGCGGTGGACGCACCCGAGACGGTGTTGCGGGTGTACTGCACGTGTCCCGGGGTGTCCGCGAGCACGAAGCTGCGCCGGGGTGTGGCGAAGTAGCGGTACGCGACGTCGATGGTGATGCCCTGTTCGCGCTCGGCGCGCAGGCCGTCGACGAGCAGGGACAGGTCGGGGGTGTCGAGACCCTTGTCGACCGAGGCGCGGGTGACCGCGTCGATCTGGTCGGCCAGCACGGACTTGGTGTCGTACAGCAGCCGGCCCACGAGGGTGGACTTGCCGTCGTCGACGCTGCCGGCGGTGGCGAGTCGAAGGAGGTCGCTCATGATCAGAAATATCCCTCTCGCTTGCGGTCCTCCATGGCCGCTTCGGAAACGCGGTCGTCGCCGCGGGTCGCCCCGCGCTCGGTGAGCCGCGACGCGGCGACCTCGGCGAGGATCGCCTCGTTGTCGGCGGCCTCGGACAGGATCGCGCCGGTGGTGGAGCCGTCGCCGACCGTGCGGTAGCGCACCGACCGGACCTCGAGTTCCTCACCCTCGGCCGGGCCGCCCCAGACGCCGGGCGTCATCCACATGCCGTCGCGCCGGTACACCGGGCGCTGGTGGGCGTAGTAGATGCCGGCGAGTTCGACGTTGTCCCGGGCGATGTACCGCCAGATGTCGAGCTCGGTGAAGTTGCTCAGCGGGAAGACCCGCACGTGCTCGCCGGGGGCGTGCCGGCCGTTGTACAGGTTCCACAGCTCGGGCCGCTGCCGCTTGGGATCCCACTGGCCGAAGGCGTTGCGCAGCGAGAAGATCCGCTCCTTGGCGCGGGAGCGCTCCTCGTCGCGGCGGCCGCCGCCGAACACCGCGTCGAAGCGGTTCTCGGCGATGGCGTCGAGCAGCGGCACCGTCTGCAGCGGATTGCGGATCCCGTCGGGCCGCTCGGTGAGGCGGCCGTCGGCGAGGTAGTCCTCGACCTTCGCCACGTGCAGCCGCAGCCCGTACTTCTCGACGACGTGGTCGCGGAACTCGAGGACCTCGGGAAGGTTGTGCCCGGTGTCGACGTGCAGCAGCGCGAACGGCAGCGGCGCGGGCCAGAAGGCCTTGAGCGCCAGATGCAGCAGGACCGTCGAGTCCTTGCCGCCCGAGAACAGGATCACCGGGCGCTCGAATTCGCCGGCGACCTCGCGGAAGACGTGGATCGCTTCGGACTCGAGCGCGTCGAGGGTGTCGAACCTGTCGCCGTCCGACTTGCGCCGGGATTCGGAGAAATTCGTGTCGATGAGTGTCATGAGGCGTGCAACCCGCATTCGATCTTGGCTCGGCCGGCCCACCGTCCGCTGCGCGGATCGGCTCCGGGTAGTGGTTTGGCGGTGCAGGGGGCGCACCCGATGGACGGATAGCCCTCGTCGACCAGGGGATTGACGAGGATCCCGTGCTCGTCGATGTAGTTCTGCATGTCCTCGTCGGACCACGCGGCGATCGGGTTGATCTTCACCAGCCCGAAGGCATCGTCGAAGGAGATCAGCGGGGCGTTGGCCCGGGTGGGGGCCTCCACCCGGCGGATGCCGGTGACCCACGCCTGATAGCCCTTCAGGGTCTCCTTCAGCGGCACCACCTTCCGCAGGCGGCAGCACTCGTTGGGGTCCCGCGCGAACAGATCCTTGCCGAGCAGTGCGTCCTGCTCGGCCACCGTCTGCTGCGCCTTGGCCTCGACCAGGTTGACGCCGTACACCTGCGCCACGGCGTCACGGGTGCCGAGGGTCTCCGCGAAGTGGTAACCGGTGTCGAGGAACAGCACGTCCACGCCGGGATGCACCTGCGCCGCGAGGTGCACGAGCACCCCGTCCTGCATGTTCGACGCCACGATGTACGAGTCGCCGAAGTTCTCCTCGGTCCACTGCAGCAGTTCCCGCGCCGAGGCGCCGTCGAGAGTGGCCGCCCCCTGCGCGGCCAGCTCCCTCAGTTCCTCCGTTGTCCGTGTCGTGGTCACGTTCCGTCCTTCGATCGTCTGCTCCCCGGTCATCGCAAATCGGCCTCGTCCGCGCGCAGCACCCACTGCGAGAAGCGTTCTCCCGCAGTGCGGTGCTTGACGAAGTTGCGCACCACGCGCTCGATGTAGTCGCCCATCTCGGCGCTGGTCACCTTGTGCTGGCGCAGCTTGCGGCCGAACGCGGCATCCATGCCGAGCGTCCCGCCGAGGTGCACCTGGAAACCCTCCACCTGGTTGCCGTCCCCGTCGTCGACGAGCTGGCCCTTGAAGCCGATGTCGGCGACCTGCGAACGCGCGCACGAGTTGGGGCAGCCGTTGATGTTGATCGTCACCGGAACGTCCAGCTGGGCGTTGATGTCGGCGAGGCGCTGCTCGAGCTCGGGCACCAGCGCCTGCGAGCGCTTGCGGGTCTCGACGAACGAGAGCTTGCAGAACTCGATGCCCGTGCAGGCCATCAGGTTCTTGCGCCACGGCGTCGGGTTCGCGGGCAGGCCCAGTTCGCCGAGGTCGGCGATCAGCTGATCGACCTTCTCGTCGGCGACGTCGAGCACGATGAGCTTCTGGTACGGCGTGAAGCGGATGCGATCGGATCCGGCCTTCTCGGCCGCGTCGGCGACGGCGGCGAGGATCGTGCCGGAGACCCGGCCCGCGATGGGGGCGACGCCGACCGCGTTGAGCCCGTTGCGCAGCTTCTGCACGCCCACGTGGTCGATCGGGCGCGCCGGCTTCTCCGGCGCGGGTCCGTCCAGCAGCGGCCGCTTCAGGTATTCCGTTTCGAGAACGTCCCGGAACTTCTCGACGCCCCAGTCCTTGATCAGGAACTTCAGCCGCGCCTTCGAGCGCAGGCGGCGGTAGCCGTAGTCGCGGAAGACCGACACGACGGCCTCCCACACGTCGGGCACCTCGGCGAGCGGGATCCACGCGCCGACCCGTTGCGCCAGCATCGGATTCGTCGACAGGCCGCCGCCGACCCACAGGTCGAAGCCGGGGCCGTGCTCGGGGTGGTTCACGCCGACGAACGCGACGTCGTTGATCTCGTGCACCACGTCCTGCTGACCGGAGATCGCGGTCTTGAACTTGCGCGGCAGGTTCGAGTACTTCGGGTCGCCGATGTAGCGGCGGACGATCTCCTCGACCGCCGGTGTGCCGTCGATGATCTCGTCGAGGGACTCGCCGGCGAGGGGGGAACCGAGCACCACGCGGGGGCAGTCGCCGCACGCCTCGGTGGTCTTCAGGCCGACGGATTCGAGACGGCGCCAGATCTCCGGGACGTTCTCGACCTCGATCCAGTGGTACTGGACGTTCTCGCGGTCCGACAGGTCGGCGGTGTCGCGAGCGAACTCGGTCGAGATCCCCGCGATCGTGCGCAACTGCGCGAGGTTCAGGGCGCCGCCGTCGCAGCGCACCCGCATCATGAAGTACTTCGCCTCGAGCAGATCGATGTTCTCGTCGCCGGTGTAGGTGCCGTCGTAGCCCTGTTCGCGCTGCGTGTACAGGCCCCACCAGCGGAAGCGGTTGCGCAGGTCGCTCCGGTCGATTCCGTCGAATCCCGTGTGCGCGTAGATGTCTTCGATGCGCCGGCGCACGTTGAGCGGGTTGTCGTCCTTCTTGACCTGCTCGTTGGGGTTGAGCGGCTCACGGTAGCCGAGGGCCCACTGGCCCTCCGCGCGCTGCTTGGCGGGCCGGGCCGGGCGGCGGCGGGCCGCGGCGGTTTCGGTCGTATCGCCGGCGGGGGAGACGTCGGTGGTCGACGACATACGGGTACTCCTGGAGTTCGCGAGGGACCGGATCGGGATCGGCAGGGCGGGCTGAGCCCGGCGCGGACATGCCTCGACCCGGCGGGAAGCGGGGGCTGCCGGGGGTGGGGCCGACTATCGACAGTTGGCGCAGAAACCGGCGGTGCAGGACAGACACCGCGATGCACAGACACGCTTGAGGTCGACGTGGCGTCGCGCCACGAGTCGCACTCCGGGTCCGGTCATGCGGACCATTGTGCCATGTCACGGGCCTGTTCTCGAAACGTGGCGGTATTTACGCCGAATTTCGGGGAAATGCCGAGGTGACAGCGCCGGGCCGGGGTGGCGTGTCCGGGCCGTGTCCGGGCGGCGGGCTCCGGTCGGCCTTCTGGAACACTGGGGGAGTGAGTGGAACCAATGTCGGAGTCGGAGCAGGGTTCGAATTGCCGGCCTCGGCCCTCGCCGGTGTCGGTTCCCGCCCGTTCGGCGTGTACGTGCACGTCCCGTTCTGCGCGAGCCGCTGCGGCTATTGCGACTTCAACACCTACACCGCCGGAGAGCTCGGCACGTCCGCGTCTCCGCAGTCGTGGCTCGAGGGGTTGCGCAGCGAGCTCGACATCGCGGCGCGACTGCTCGGCGCCCCGGCGGCGCAGACCGTCTTCGTCGGCGGTGGCACCCCGTCGCTGCTCGGTGCCGACGGCCTGTCGCAGGTGCTCGCGGCGGTCCGGTCGAGCTTCGGCCTCGCCCCGGGCGCGGAGGTGACGACGGAGTCCAACCCGGAATCGACGTCGCCGGAGTTCTTCGACGGCATCCGCGGGGCCGGTTACACCCGCGTGTCGCTGGGCATGCAGTCCGCCGCTCCGCACGTGCTCGCGGTGCTCGACCGCACGCACACCCCGGGCCGGGCCGTCGCGGCCGCGGGCGAGGCGCGGGCCGCCGGATTCGACCACGTCAACCTGGACCTGATCTACGGCACCCCCGGCGAGCGGGACGAGGACCTCGACGCGTCCCTCGACGCCGTGCTCGCTGCGGACGTCGATCATGTCTCGGCCTACGCGCTGATCGTCGAGGATGGCACCGCGCTCGCCCGCCGGGTGCGCAGGGGCGAACTGCCGGCCCCCGACGACGACGTGCTCGCGGCCCGCTACGAGCGCATCGACGCGCGGCTCGAGGCCGCCGGCCTGACCTGGTACGAGGTGTCGAACTGGGCGCGCGCCGACGATCCGTCGGCGCGGTGCGCCCACAACCTCGGCTACTGGGACGGCGGCGACTGGTGGGGGGCCGGGCCGGGCGCGCACAGCCACGTCGGCGGCGTCCGCTGGTGGAACGTCAAGCACCCGGCGCGCTACGCGGACGCGCTCGCCGCCGGCGGGCTCCCGGTCGGGGGCAGCGAACTGCTCACCGCCGGCGACGTCCACACCGAACGGGTGATGCTCGAGGTGCGGCTGCGCACCGGCCTGCCGCTGGACGTGCTCGCCCCCGAGGAACGACGCGCCGCCGAGACCGTCGTCGCGGACGGCCTCGCCGACCTGCGCGCCGGCCGGCTGGTGCTCACCGATCGCGGCCGGCTCCTCGCCGACGCGGTGGTGCGCGCGATCCTGACCTGACCGCGCAGCCGCCCGGCGCCCTCACCGCGCAGCGGTGCGATGTCCTGACCGCGCAGCGGTGCGATGTCCCGACCGCGCAGCGGTGCGATGTCCCGGCCGCGCAGCGGTGCGATATCTACGCCTCGGTGGTGTCGGCGTCCGGGGCGTGAGGGAACAGGGCGTCGTAGTCGAACACTCGCGCATGCAGGACGGTGCGGTTGCGCAGCGCCGAGCGCACGGCCCGGTGCAGGCCGTCCTCGAGGTACAGCACACCCTTCCACTGGACCGCGTGCGGGAAGAGGTCGCCGTAGAAGGTGGAGTCCTCCGACAGCAGCCGGTCGAGCTCGAGCACCTTCGTGGTGGTGACGATCTGGTCGAGCCGCACCTGCCGGGGCGGGATCTGCGCCCAGTCGCGCAGCGAGAGCCCGTGGTCGGGATACGGCTTGCCGTCCCGGACGCCCTTGAAAATCATGGCACCAACTTACGACGCCTCGCCGGCGGGCGCCGTCCCGCTCGCCGTCCGGGACCGGCGACTAAACTGGAGCGAAACGGCACGCAGTGCACCGTCCTGCGGTGGTGCGTGCCGTTCCGGGTGCGACAGCAGAGACGGAGGTGGGCGGGATGTCGAGCACCGAGGAACGGCGCTTCCAGGTGTTGCGAGCGATCGTGGCCGATTACGTGTCCACCAAGGAACCCATCGGTTCGAAGACGCTCGTCGAGCGCCACAACCTGGGCGTATCCAGCGCGACGGTCCGCAACGACATGGCCGTGCTCGAGGCCGAGGGGTACATCACCCAGCCGCACACCAGCTCCGGCCGGGTTCCCACGGACAAGGGCTACCGCCAGTTCGTCGACCGGATCGCCGACGTCAAGCCCCTCTCGGGGGCCGAGCGCCGGGCGATCCTGCAGTTCCTCGAGTCGGGTGTGGACCTCGACGACGTGCTGCGGCGCGGCGTCCGGCTGCTGGCGCAGCTGACCCGGCAGGTGGCGGTGGTGCAGTACCCCACGCTGTCGGCTTCGTCGGTCCGCCACCTCGAGGTGGTCGCGTTGACCCCCGCCCGGTTGCTGCTGGTGCTCATCACCGACTCCGGCCGGGTGGACCAGCGCATCGTCGAGCTCGGTGACGTCCTCGGCGAGGAGGACCTGTCGCGGCTGCGGGACCTGCTCGGTGCCGCGCTGACCGGTAAGCGGCTCGCCGCGGCGTCGATCGCGGTGAGCGAGCTGGCCGAGGACGCGCCCGACGAGCTGCGCGATGCGGTCATCCGCTGCGCCACCGTGCTGGTGGAAACCCTGGTCGAGCATCCCGAGGAGCGGCTCGTGCTCGGCGGCACAGCGAACCTGACGCGTAACGCCGCCGACTTCGACCCGCACGCCGGCTTCCCCGGCTCGCTGCGTACCGTGCTCGAGGCGCTCGAGGAGCAGGTGGTGGTCCTCAAGCTGCTGGCGGCGACGCAGGACGCCGGTCGCGTGACGGTGCGGATCGGCGAGGAAACCCAGGTCGAGCAGATGCGCGGCACGTCCGTGGTGTCCACCGGGTACGGTGCCGCGGGCACCGTCTTCGGCGGCCTCGGTGTGCTCGGCCCCACCCGGATGGACTACCCGGGGACCATTGCGTCGGTGGCTGCGGTCGCCCGCTATATCGGTGAGGTACTCGGCGAACGCTGAGCGCCGGGCGGCGCGGACGGACCATCCGACGACACAACATCTGTGCGAATAGAGAAGGACGAAGAACTCACGTGGCACGGGACTACTACGGGACGCTCGGCGTGTCGAAGAACGCGACCGATCAGGAGATCAAGCGGGCGTATCGCAAGCTCGCGCGCGAGCACCACCCGGATGTGAACCCGGACGAGGCGGCGCAGAAGAGGTTCCAGGAGATCTCCACAGCGTACGAGGTGCTCTCCGACCCGGAGAAGCGGCGCATCGTCGACCTCGGCGGGGATCCGCTCGGGTCCGGGCCGGGGGCGGGCGGTGGCTTCTCCGGTGCCGGCTTCGGCGGCCTCGGCGACGTGTTCGAGGCGTTCTTCGGTGGCGGGGCCACCACGTCCCGCGGGCCCAGGGGCCGCGTTCAGCCCGGCGCGGACTCGCTGCTGCGCACCCGGCTGACGCTCGAGGAGTGCGCCACCGGTGTCAGCAAGCAGATCGCCGTGGAGACCGCGATCCTGTGCGACGGCTGCGCCGGGTCCGGTACCAACGGCGACTCCAAGCCCGTGCGCTGCGAGACGTGCGGCGGCGCCGGTGAGGTGCAGTCGGTGCAGCGCTCGTTCCTCGGCCAGGTGATGACCTCGCGGCCGTGCCCGACCTGTCGCGGCGCCGGCGAGACGATCCCGGACCCGTGCCGCAAGTGCGGCGGCGACGGCCGGGTGCGGGCCCGCCGCGAGATCACGGTCAAGGTGCCGGCCGGTGTCAGCAACGGCATGCGCATCCGGCTGGCCGCGCAGGGCGAGGTCGGCCCCGGCGGCGGCCCCGCCGGCGACCTGTACGTCGAGATCATCGAGCAGGCGCACGACGTGTTCGTGCGCGACGGCGACGACCTGCACTGCACGATCCGGATCCCGATGGTCGACGCGGCGCTGGGCACCACCGTCGTGCTCGACACCCTCATCGACGGACCCGCCGAGATCACCGTCGAACCCGGCACGCAGCCCGGGTCGGTGGCGGTGCTGCGGGGCCACGGCATGCCCAAACTGCGCTCCGGGGTGCGCGGGGATGTGCACGCCCACCTCGAGGTGGTGGTCCCGTCGAAGCTCGACGGCAAGCAGTCCAAGCTCCTCGAGGAGTTCCGTCGCAAGCGCGAGCACGAGGTGCCCGAGGTCGTCACCACCGGCTCGCAGCACGCCGGGGGCTTCTTCTCCCGGCTGCGCGACGCGTTCAGCGCGCGCTGAGGCCCGGGCGGTGGCCGCAACCCTGTTCTATCTCGATCCGCTGCCCGAGGCCGGGGCTGTCGCGGTCCTCGACGGCAAGGAGGGCCGCCATGCGGCGACGGTGCGGCGCATCGCGGTGGGTGAGCGCCTCGTCCTGTCGGACGGCCGCGGCCACGTCGCCGACGTGGAGGTGACGGCCACCGCGAAGGACCGGCTCGAGGCCCGCGTTCTGGCTCGGCGCGAGGTCCCCGCACCGCGCCCGTGGGTCACCGTGGTGCAGGCGTTGCCGAAGTCCGATCGTTCCGAACTGGCCGTGGAGCTGGCGACGGAGGCGGGTGCCGACGCGTTCGTGCCGTGGCAGGCCGCGCGGTGCGTCGCCCGCTGGGACGGGCCGAAGGCGGCCAAGGGCGTCGCGCGATGGCAGGCCGTCGCGGTGGCGGCCGCGAAACAGTCCCGGCGCGCCCACGTTCCCGAGGTGGCGCCGGTCCAGCGGACCGCGGGCGTCGCCGAGGCCGTGCGCGCGACCGTCGCCCGCGGGGGTGTCGCGGCGGTCCTGCACGAGTCGGCAACCGAACCGTTCGCCGCGCTGCCGCTGGCCGACGTCCCCGAGCTGATGCTCGTGGTCGGGCCGGAGGGCGGCGTCGACGACGCCGAGATCGCGGCGCTGACGGCCGCGGGGGCCCGGCCGGTGCTGCTCGGGCCGACGGTGCTGCGAACGTCCACCGCCGCGGCCGTCGCGCTCGGAGCGGTGGGAGTGCTCACCGCACGGTGGAGTGCCCGGCCCGTCGAATGACCCGGGAACCGGCTCCGGAACGCGTTCGGAGGCTTCCGGTTCCGGGTTTTCCTGGGGATCTCGCCGCGCGGACCGCGCTTCACGGGGCCCGGCGGTCGAGCCGTACGGCCAGGCCGTCGAGCGGCGCACCCAGGCCTAGCTCGAACAGGTGGTCGAGGTCGAAGTCGTAGCCCTCCGCGGAGAGTGCGACGAGTGTCCGGGCGAACGTCGGGTAGCTGCCGGAGCCGACGATCGCCTCCAGCGCGGGAAGTTGGTCGTCCACATGAGCCCCTGCGGCTCCCGCACGGTGCGCGGCTGCCGCTGCACTAGCGTGTCACGCATGTCCCGAACCCGTATCGCCTACGGTCCGCAGCCGCAGCAGTTCGGCCACCTGTACCTGCCGGACGCCGCGGATCCGGCCGGGCCCGTGCCCGTCGTGATGGTGGTCCACGGCGGCTTCTGGAGCGGGAAGTACCACCTCAACCTCGGCACGCCGCTGTCGCTCGAACTCGCCGCGCACGGTGTGGCGGCGTGGAACGTCGAGTACCGGCGGCTCGGCGCGGGCGGGCGGTGGCCGGAGATGTCCGCCGACGTCGTCGCGGCCCTCGACGCCGTCGCCACCGCGGTGGCCGAGCGGGCCCTGGCCGCGGGTGTCGAACTCGATCCGGCCCGGGTGCGGGTCGTCGGGCACTCGGCCGGCGGTCAGCTCGCCGTGTGGCTCGCGGGCCAGCGCACGCAGGTGCGCCCCGAACTCGTCGTCTCCCAGGCGGGTGCGCTCGACCTCGCGTCCGCGGGTGAACGCGGCCGGCGGATCGGGTACATCGAGGACCTGTTCGGTCAGCCCTACGACGCGGATCCGGAGTTGTACCGGTCGGCGTCGCCCCGGCACCGGGTGCCGATCGGTGTGCCGGTCGCTCTCGTGCACGGCACCGAGGACGCCCAGGTGCCGGTGAAGGTCGCCGAGCGCTATGCCGCGGCGGCGGTCGCCGCGGGCGATCCGGTGGAACTGCACGTCGTCGACGGGGAGGACCACTTCGCGTTCCTCGACAAGCGGACCCGCAGCTGGGCGCTGTCGCGCGACCTGCTGCTCGCCCCCGAACCGCTGGGCTCGGGGGCGCGCTCGGCGGGCTGAGCGCTCAGCCGCGGCGGGGCAGGACCGCGACGACGACGACGGCGCCGACGGCCAGGGCAAGGCCGCCGACGAGACTCGCCGACGTGATCGCCTGCGAGAAGGCGGAGGCCGATGCGTCGAGAAGCGGCTGGGCGTAGGAGGAGACGAACGGGTTCTTCGCCAGCTCCTCGGCGACGATCGCCGCACCGCCGACCGAATCGCCCGCCGCAGCGACGGCCGCGTCGGCCTGGGCGGCCATCGGCCCGTCGAGAGTCGCGAGCGGCAGTCCCGTGAGGAATCCGGAGATCTCGCGCTGGTAGGTGGTGGCCAGCACCGAGCCCAGCACGGCGATGCCGAGGGATCCGCCGAGCTCGACCGCGGTGTCGTTCAGGCCCCCTGCGGCGCCGAGGTCGGACTCGGGGAATCCGCTCATCACGAGGTCCGTGGCCGGGGGTGCGGCCAGCCCGATGCCGAGGCCGAGGAGCACGAGCGAGACGAGGAACAGCCCGTATCCGGAACCGTCGTCGACGAGGGCGAGAGCGAGGACGCCGGCCGCGGCGACGGCCGTTCCGGCACCGATCGCGACGCGGGCACCGAGGCGTGGGGCCAGCCGCCCGCTCACGGCCGATCCGATCGACACGGCCCCGGCCAGGGGGAGCAGGCGCAGACCGGTGTCGAGGGGGCTGTAGCCGAACACGAACTGGAAGTGCTGCGCCACGAAGTAGATCGCCCCGAACGACGCGAGGAAGAGCAGCAGCACGGACAGGCACGCGCCGCCGACGGAACGGTCGGTGACCCGCCCGAGGTCCAGCAGCGGCTGCGGGTGGCGCAGTTCCCAGGCGACGAACGCGGCACCGGCGAGGGCCGCGACCGCCAGGGATCCGAGCGACGTTGCGTTCCAACCGAAGTGGAAGCCCTCGATGATGCCGAAGACCAGGGCGCCGACGGCCGCCACGGACAGGGCGCCGCCGGCCCAGTCGATGCGGGTGAGGTGCTCGGCCCGGGACGGCGGCACCAGCGCGAGCGCCGCGACCGCGGCGAACGCCGCGATCGGCACGTTGATGAGGAAGGTCGAACCCCACGCGTGCTGTTCGAGCAGCCAGCCCGCGAGCAACGGGCCGAGCGCGATCGCCAGTCCGGAGGTCGCGGCCCAGGCGGCGATGGCGCGGGGCCGTTCCGAGGCCGGGAACATGGCGACGAGCAGGGACAGGGTCGCGGGCATGATCACCGCGGCGCCGACCCCCATGGTGATGCGGGCGACGATCACCTCGGTCGCGGTGCCGGCGAGGCTGCCGAACACGGCCCCCGCGGCGAAGACGGCCAGGCCGGCGAGGAGGGCGCGCCGCCGGCCGTAGCGGTCGCCGAGGACGCCGGCGAGCAGCATCAGCGCGGCGTAGGGGACGGTGTAGCCGTCGATCACCCACTGCATGTCGGTGCTGGTGAGCCGCAGTTCGCGCAGCATGCTCGGCGCCGCGACGATCAGCGCGGTGTTCGCCATCACGACGATCAGCAGGCTCAGGCAGAGCACGGCGAGGCCGGCCCACCGTCGCGGATACGGGCGGGTGGGATCTGCGGTCGAGCGGGTCAGGATCGAGGTCATCGGCGCTCCTCACGGGATGCGGGCATCGGCAGCAATTTGCACAACACTGTGCAAGTTAGAAATTTGCACACTCGTGTGCAAGTAGAGTTGACGGACGTCACACCCGGCGGCGGAAGAAGGTGTCAGCGTGGCGGAACCGGTCCGGGGGCCGCGGCGGCGGACGAGCGGGAACCGAGCCCGGATCCTCGAGGCGGCGATGGGGTGTTTCGCCGCCGACCCGGACGCCAGCATGGACGACGTCGCGCAGGCCGCCGGCGTGGTGCGCCGCACCGTCTATGCCCACTTCCCGAACCGCGAGGCGCTCGTCGACGGCATCGCCGAGGAGGCGGCTGCCGCGCTCGCCGCCGCGGTCGACCGGCCGGACCCCGAGGAGCCCGACCTGGCGCTCGCCGCCGCGGCCCTGATGACCTGGCCCGTCGGTGACCGCTTCCGCGTGCTGCTGTCCTTCGCGCGCAAGGAGGTCGGCGACGAGCGCATCGGCGAACTCATCGCCCCGCTGCGCGCCCGCACCCTCGCGATCGTGGAGCGGGGCTGCCGGTCGGGGGTGTTCTCCGCCTACCTTCCGGCCGTCGTCCTCGTCGGGATGCTCGAGGGGCTCACCATGGCGACCCTCGAGCAGGCCAATCTCGGGGTGGTGCACGACGCGGGGGAGACCGTCGCCCTGGCCGCCCTCGTCCTCATGGGGGTCCCGCCGGAGCGGGCCGTCGACGTCGTCCAGCGGGCCCAGCGAGCGCAGCGGGATCGGCGCGCGGCGCACGGCCCGGGCGGCAATGCGGTGGGGCGCGGGGACGCCCGGCGCTAGACTGGCATCGTCACGACGCCCGTCGTGCGCGAGACGAACCGAAAGCAGGCCGTACCGTCCACGTGAGTGAACCAGACGACACCCGAGACACCGGGAACGCCGAACGGACCACCGTCCGTTCCCACCTGGACCTGCCGCCCGAAGCTGCGGCGGCGCTGCTCGGCTCGGCCGACGAGAATCTCATCGCCCTCGAACGGGCCCTCGGTGCGGACATCCACGTACGCGGCAACTCCGTCACCCTCACCGGCGCGCCGGCGGACGTCGCGCTCGCGGAACGGGTGCTCGGGCAGCTCGTCACCCTCGTCGGACGCGGGCAGGCGGTGACCCCGGACGCGGTGCGCCGCACCGTGGGCATGCTCACGCAGGGTCTGTCCGACTCGCCGGCCGACGTCCTCAGCCTCGACATCCTGTCCCGGCGCGGCAAGACCATCCGGCCCAAGACCCTCAACCAGAAGCGCTACGTCGACGCCATCGACACCAACACGATCGTGTTCGGCATCGGGCCCGCGGGCACCGGCAAGACGTACCTCGCCATGGCCAAGGCCGTGCAGGCGCTGCAGTCGAAGCAGGTCACCCGCATCATCCTCACCCGGCCCGCCGTCGAGGCCGGGGAGCGGCTCGGCTTCCTGCCGGGCACGCTGCACGAGAAGATCGACCCGTACCTGCGCCCGCTGCACGACGCGCTGCACGACATGATGGACCCGGAAGCCATCCCGAAGCTGATGCAGGCCGGGGTCATCGAGGTCGCGCCGCTGGCGTACATGCGCGGACGCACCCTCAACGACGCGTTCATCATCCTCGACGAGGCGCAGAACACCACCGCCGAGCAGATGAAGATGTTCCTGACGCGTCTCGGCTTCGGTTCCAAGATCGTCGTCACCGGCGACACCACGCAGGTGGACCTGCCCGGCGGTGCCCGCTCCGGCCTGGCGGCCGCCGCCGAGATCCTCGAGGGCATCGACGGCATCCATTTCGCCGTCCTCGACAGCAGCGACGTGGTGCGGCACCGGCTCGTCTCCGACATCGTCGACGCCTACGAGCGTTTCGAGGCCGATCGGCCGGCCGGCGTCGCCATGGGCAACCGGGCCCAGCGGCGGGCAGCAGCCCAGAGCCGGGTGCCGCGCCGGTGACCGTGACCGAGGGCCCCGCCCGTCTCGTACCCGCCGTGTCCGCATTTGCCCAGAAGGAATGCCACAGATGAGCATCGAGATCTCGAACGAATCGGGGATGGACGTCGCCGAGGAGGACCTGATCGACATCGCGCGGTTCGTCATCGCCCGGATGGACGTGCATCCGGCCGCGGAACTGTCGATGGTGCTCGTCGACTCCGACACCATGGCCGATCTGCACATGCGCTGGATGGACCTGCCCGGCCCCACCGACGTGATGTCCTTCCCCATGGACGAACTAGAGCCCGGCGGCCGCCCCGACGCCCCCGAGCCCGGCCCCTCGATGCTCGGCGACATCGTGCTGTGCCCGTCCTTCGCCGCGGAACAGGCCGAGAAGGCCGGCCATTCGCTCGCGCACGAACTCGCCGTGCTCACGGTCCACGGGATGCTGCACCTGCTCGGGTACGACCACGCCGAGCCCGACGAGGAGAAGGAGATGTTCGGTCTGCAGAACCAGCTCCTCGAGGAGTGGTACGAGGAACTGCGGCGCGCCGAGCACGAGGCCAGGCTCGCGGCCCGCGATCAGCAGCTCCTCGGCAAGGCCGGCTTCTTCGACCCGACCGAGCGGTAGCGGCCTCGTGATCGGAGCACTGGCGTGAGCGCCCCCGCGCTCGTCGTCGTCGCCGTCGTGCTGGTGGCGCTCGGCGGGCTGTTCGCGGCGGTCGACTCGGCGCTGAACACCGTCTCCCCGGCCCGCGTGGAGGAACTCGCCAAGGGCGAGCGGCCCAGCGCGCAGAAGCTGCTGGTGATCCTCGAGGACCGGCCGCGGTACGTCAATCTCATGGTGCTGCTGCGCATCCTGTGCGAGATCACCGCGACGGTGGTGCTGGTGGCGGCGCTGCTCGACTGGATGGGCCACACCGGGGCGCTGGTCGCCAGCGCCGTGATCATGGTGCTCGTGGACTACATGGTGATCGGCGTGGGCCCCCGAACCCTCGGTCGCCAGCACGCGTACCCCATCGCCCTGGCCGGGACCGTGCCGTTGCGCGTGATCGGTGTCCTGCTCGGCCCGCTGAGCCGGCTGCTGATCCTGATCGGCAACGCGATCACCCCCGGCCGGGGATTCCGGAACGGGCCGTTTGCCAACGAGATCGAACTGCGCGAGCTGGTGGACATGGCGCAGGAGCGCGGCGTCGTCGCCGCCGAGGAACGGCGAATGATCCAGTCGGTGTTCGACTTCGGTGACACCACCGCACGCGAGGTGATGGTGCCGCGCCCCGAGATGGTGTGGATCGAGGTGGACAAGACCGCCGGCCAGGCGACGTCGCTCGCGGTGCGCAGCGGGCACTCCCGCATCCCGGTGATCGGCGAGAACGTCGACGACATCCGCGGCGTCGTGTATCTCAAGGACCTGGTGCAGCAGACCTACTATTCGCGCGACGGCGGCCGGAGCGTGACCGTCGCCGAGGTGATGCGCCCGGCGGTGTTCGTGCCGGATTCCAAGCGCCTCGACGATCTGCTGGCCGACATGCAGCGCGACCGCAACCACATGGCGCTGCTCGTCGACGAGTACGGCGGCATCGCCGGGCTGGTCACCATCGAGGACATCATCGAGGAGATCGTCGGCGAGATCGCCGACGAGTACGACACCGGAGAGATCGCGCCCGTCGAGGATCTCGGCGACGACACCTTCCGGGTCTCCGCGCGGTTGCCCGTCGAGGACCTCGGTGACCTGTTCGACGTTGCGCTCGACGACATCGAGGTCGACACAGTCGGCGGTTTGCTCGGGTTCGTGCTCGGCCGGGTACCGTTGCCGGGTTCCGAAGTGGAGACCCACGGTCTGCGGCTGCGCGGCGAGGGCGGCCGCGACGCCCGGGGCCGGGTCCGCATCAACACCGTGTACGTGCAACGGGTCCCCGCGACGGAGACGGCCGAGACCGCCGCCGAGGAATCGGTCGACGGGTGACCGCGGCCGTCGACGCCACGACACCCACCGTGCCGATCCGCACCGCCGGCACCGCAGACGAGGAGCTCGTATGACCGACCCCGACTTCCGTTCCGGCTTCGTGTGTTTCGTCGGACGGCCCAACACCGGGAAGTCGACGCTGACGAATGCGCTCGTGGGCAGCAAGATTGCGATCACCTCGTCGCGTCCGCAGACCACCCGGCACACCATCCGGGGCATCGTGCACCGTGAACACGCACAGATCATCCTCGTGGACACCCCCGGCCTGCATCGGCCGCGGACGCTGCTCGGGCAGCGGCTCAACGACTTGGTGCGCGACACCTATTCGGAGGTCGACGCGGTCTGCGTGTGCATCCCGGCCGACGAGAAGATCGGCCCCGGCGACCGCTGGATCGTCGAACAGGTGCGGCAGGTCGCCCCGCGCACGAAGCTGATCGGCATCGTCACGAAGATCGACAAGGTGAGCAAGGAGCGGATCGCGCCGCAGCTGCTCGCCGTCTCCGAGCTGCTCGGACCGGACGTGGACGTCGTGCCCGTGTCCGCCACCTCGGGCGAGCAGCTCGAGGTCCTCATCGACGTCCTCGCCTCGCACATGGAACCCGGGCCGGCGTTCTACCCCGACGGCGAACTGACCGACGAGCCCGAGGAGACGCTCATGGCCGAGCTGATCCGGGAGGCCGCACTCGAGGGACTCGGCGACGAGCTGCCCCACTCGCTCGCGGTGGTGATCGAGGAGATCACCGAGCGGGAGGGTCGCACCGAGAAGCAGGGCGAGCTGCTCGACGTGCATGCGCTGCTGTACGTGGAGCGGCCGAGCCAGAAGGGCATCGTGATCGGCAAGGGCGGCGCCCGCCTGCGTGAGGTGGGCACCGCTGCCCGCTCCCAGATCGAGAAGCTGCTCGGGGTGAAGATCTACCTCGATCTGCACGTGAAGGTCGCCAAGGACTGGCAGCGCGATCCGAAGCAACTCGGCCGCCTCGGCTTCTGACCGTCGCGTGCGGTGTCGTCGGAGGGGCCCCGACAGGAAGGGATGCGCAGTGCCCTCTCCCGCATCGCTCGCGCCGACCGGTCGGGTCCGCCCGGGAGGTGGTCGTGGCCGGTGACCCCGGAGGCGGTCTGCGAGGCATGATCGTGCGTCACCGCGTCGCGTTCGGTCTCCTCCTTGCGCTCGCCTCGTCGGCGTTCGCCGTGCTGTGGCTCTTCGTCGTGCCCGCGCGAGCCGACGAGACGACCGGCGTGCAGTCGGCCGCGATCCGCTACGCCCATCCGGCGTGCTGGATGCTGCTGGCCGCGGCGTCGGCCCTGTTCGCGACGCGCGCCCCGCGCCGGGCCGTCGACGCCGTCGCGTGGAGTGCGCTCGTCGCGTATGCGGTCTTCGTGGTGGCGACCCTGGCCTGACCCGTGTGCGGCCCGCGGTCAGTCCGCCGCGGCGGGCACCGTGCTGCGCACCAGCTGCAGCACCGCCGCCGAGAGGTCGGGCGCGGCGCCGGTGGCCAGGCGGCGCAGCTGGAGTCCGGTGATGGTCGCGACCAGGGTCGGGGCGACCGACTCCGGTCGGGGGACACCGAGTTCGGTGAGGATGGTCACGGTCAGCGCGTCGTAGGCGGCCCAGCATCGGGCCGCCGCCTCCCGCAACTGCGGATCCCGGCCGGCCTGGACGTAGAGCTCGAACGGCGCGATCCGCTCCGCCGAGAACGACAGGTCCTCGGCGACCTGTCCGGTGAGTGCCGCGGCGTCGGCCAGGCTCAGTCCGCGACCACGGTAGTCCTCCGCCAGATCCCGCAACCGCGTGGTCTCGTCTGCGACGAACGTCGTCAGCGCCGACCGCAGCAGGTCGGACTGGGTGGGGAAGTGGTAGGTGATCGAGCCGAGGGAGACTCCCGCCCGGGCGGCGATGCGGCGGTTGGTGATCGCGGCGATGCCGTCCGTGCCGATCAGATGCAGGGTCGCGGCCACGATCGCGCCGCGGACGTCCGTGCCCATCGAGGTCACCACCACCGCTGCGGCGTGTGACGATCCCAGCGCAGTTCCGACTCGAGCTGGGCGGCGAGGGAGATCAGCAGGGGCTCCGCGTTCTCGTGTCCCATGAGCTGGGCGCCGACCGGCAGGCCCGATCCGGTGAAGCCCGCCGGGATGTTCACGCTCGGCCAGCCCAGGACGTTCCACGGCCAGGTGTAGGGGCAGGCGGCCGTGATCACCTTGTCGGTGGCCCAGCCCCCGAGGCCGTCCATCGCCTCCACCACCGGGGGTGGGGTGGCGGTGGTGGGGGCGAGGATGACGTCGAAGCGGTCGAAGATCGTGCCGATGCGCCGGCGGATGCGTGGTTCGGCGGCGCGAGCGGCGCGCAGCGGACGGCCGCGCAGCAGCCGGCCGGTGCGGGCGTTCGCGCGGGTGCGCGGGTCGGCGAGGGCCGGGTCGGGCAGCCGCCGCACCCAGTCGTCGATGCCGGCCATCGACCGGGGCAGGAAGTTCAGGCCCAGCAGCTTTCCGTAGGCCGGGTCGGCGACGGTCACGTCGTGGCCGAGGGCACGCAGCGTGCCGGCGAGGGCTTCGACGCGCGCGCGGATCTCGGCGTGCAGTCGGGTGCGGGTGGCGGTGTAGGGGCGCGCGAGCGAGAGCGCGATCCGCAGCCGGCCCGGATCGCGACCCACGGCGTCGGACACCGTGACGGCTTCGGCTTCGTGCAGGTCGCCGACGTGGTTGCCCGCGACGGCGTCGAGCAGCAGTGCGGCGTCGGCGACCGTGCGTGCCAGGGTGCCGTGGGTGGTGAGGCCGTGGAAGGCCTCGGGGTCGGGCCACATCGAGATGCGGCCGCGTTGCGGCTTGATTCCCACGAGGTTGGTCCAGGCGGCCGGGATGCGGACCGATCCGGCGCCGTCGGAGCCGAGCGCCGCGGACACCAGGCCCGCCGAGACCGCGGCGGCGCTGCCCCCCGACGAACCGCCGGGGGTGTGGTCCCGGTGCCAGGGGTTGCGGGTGTGGCCGAAGGCGCTGCCGCCGGTGAACGGCCACTGCCCCAGTTCGGGGGTGTTCGTCTTGCCGACGATCACGGCGCCGGCGGCCCGCAGCCGCCGCACCACCTCCGCGTCCTCCTCGCGGACGGCGAACTCGCCGGCGCATCCGAACGCGGTGATCTCGTGCGCGATGTCGGTGTCGTCCTTCACCGCGACCGGCACACCGAGCAGGGGGAGACGGACGCCGGCGGCGAGACGCCGGTCGGCCTCCTCGGCCTCGGCGAGCGCCTGCTCCCGGCGGACGCCACGGAAGGCATTGAGTGCGCGATTGCCGGCCTCGATGCGTTCCAGGGCCGCGCGCGTCGCGGCGACGGACGTGGTGGCGCCGGCGGCGAGGGCGGCGGCCTCGGCGGCGAGGCCGGGCGCTCGGGTGTCTGCCCGTGGTGCGGTCATACGGCTGCGTCCCCCTTCGTGGTGTTCGTTCGAACGAACAATAACGCGTTCCAGTTCGTCTCGTCGAGGGCGGGATGCGCAGAAATGTGGCGCTCGTCACATTGGCGGGGGGCGCGACGAGCGGTTGGGTATGCCCCCGGGGATATCGCGGGAGCCTCCCCGGGGTGTCGTAGGGACCGGCTGTCAGGAGATACACATGGGTTCATCGCGCACACGCAACCTCCGGCGCGTACCGGACACGGAGACGCGGATGGTCTTCCGCACCATCCACGGGTACCGTCGCGCGTTCCGGATTGCCGGCGAGGGGCCTGCGCTGCTGCTGATCCACGGGATCGGCGACAACTCCTCGACCTGGCGGGAGGTCATCCCGCACCTGGCCCGCAGGTACACGGTCATCGCACCGGACCTGCTCGGCCACGGCCGCTCCGACAAGCCCCGCAGCGACTACTCGGTCGCCGGGTACGCCAACGGTGTGCGTGACCTGCTGTCGGTCCTGGGCATCGAGCGCGTCACCGTGGTCGGGCACTCCCTCGGCGGCGGCGTCGCGATGCAGTTCGCGTACCAGTTCCCGCAGATGGTCGACCGGCTCGTCCTGGTGGCCGCGGGTGGCGTCACCAAGGACGTTCACCCGGCGTTGCGCCTGCTGTCCCTGCCGGGGCTGAGCGAGGCGCTCAAGCTGCTGCGCCTACCGGGCGCCATGCCCGCGATGCGCATTGCCGGTGGCCTGCTGGGCCGGTGGCACGACACCCCCTTGCGTCCCGGGGTCCTGCTGCACGACACCTCGGATCTGATCCGGGTCCTGAGCGGATTGCCCGATCCCACCGCGTGCGAGGCGTTCCTGCGCACGCTGCGGGCCGTCGTGGACTGGCGTGGTCAGGTGGTGACGATGCTCGACCGCTGCTACCTGACCGAGGACCTGCCCGTGCAGCTGATCTGGGGTGAGCACGACAGCGTGATCCCGGTGGATCACGCGCACCTGGCGCATTCGGCGATGCCCCATTCCCGGCTCGACGTCTTCCGCGGCGCCGGCCATTTCCCGTTCCGGGACGATCCCATCCGGTTCGTGCGGGTGGTCGAGGAGTTCCTCGACTCGACCGCGCCCGCCGAGTTCGACGAGCAGCGCTGGGGCCGGCTGCTGATCAACGGCGTGAGCGAGAGCCGGATCACCGGCGGTCCGGCCACCCGCCGGGCCGTGCTCGGCGCGATGGGCGCCGACGAGCGCAGCGCCACCTGAGCGATCCCGGCGCCCGCCGCCGCTAGACGGGGGCCGCGCTCCACAGTGCCCGGAGTTTCTCGGCGGTCACCACGGTGCCGAAGTTCTGGGCCACTACGGCCACCGACGCATCGTGAGCGGCCGGGCTGTAGGTCGCGGCGCAGTCCTCCACCAGGGACACCCAGTACTCGTGGAACAGGGCGCTGCGCAGGCTCGACTCGACGCACACCTCGGTGGCCACCCCGGTGAACAGCAGCGATTCGATGTTCCGTGAGCGCAGGACGTCGTCGAGGTCGGTGCCGACGAACGCGCTGAACCGGTGCTTGACGACCACCGCATCCGCGTCTTGCGGTGCGACGCCGTAGAATTCGGCGCCCGCGGTGTCCGGCCGGCAGGTGAGCCCGGTGCGGGCCGCGTCGGGTCCGTCGCCGACCCGTCCGAGCCACTGTGGCGTGTCCGTGGTCTCGTCGTGAAGGGTGCGGACGAACACGATCTGCACGCCGGCGGCCCGCGCCGATGCGATGAGGCCGGCGAGGCGCGGTGCCATGGCGACCGCGGCCGTCACGTCGAAACCGCAGCGCGCCAAGGCGCCGTCCGGGGAGCAGAAGTCGTTCTGCATGTCGATCACGACAAGCGCGCAGCGCTGTGGGTCGTAACGGAAGGGAATCGAATCCATCGTCGGGTCCTCGGGGTAGGGAATAGAAGGAAAGTCGGGGACGGGTGTGCTCACGTCGGCCGAGGTCACCAGATGACCACGGCGGCCAGGGTCGCGACGACGAGGCCGGTCACGACGGGAACGGCGAGGTGGCGGACCATGTCGGTGACGGAGACCTTGCAGAAGCCGGCCACCACGACGAGGGACGACCAGATGACCAGGGTGCCCCCGCCGGTCCAGGTGGCGCCGTTCTGGGCGATGGCGGCGAGCGTCGCGGTGTCGATGCCCGACTGCGGGGCGAGGGCGGCGGCCAGGCCGCCGGTGAGCGGCAGGCCCGCCCAGCCGGACCCGTCCAGGCCCATCGCCATTCCGATCACGAGCATGCTCAGGGCGACGAAGAGTCCGTTGTCCGGGATGAAGCCCTGCACGCCCTCGACGGCGTCGAACAGGAAGGCCGGGCCGGTACCGTCCTCGAGACCCAGGATCGCACCGGAGTAGTCGGGGATGCCCATGTACACGAATCCCGCGACGGGAAGGATGATGCCCATCGCCTTGAAGGCGTAGGACAGGCCGTCGACGAAGTGCGTCGCGCAGAACTCGAGCGCCTCCTGCCTGCGGGCGGTGACCGTCACCAGTGCCATCAGGATCATCGCCGTCCCGCCCACCAGGGACGCGCCGGCGCCGTCCGACCACGGCACGAGGTCGGTGAACCGGCCGAGCAGCATGTAGACGAGCACCGCGGCGAACGCGGCCGGTACACCGACTGCCCACCGGCGGGCCAGGCGCGGGCGGCCGGTGATGCGGGTGCCCTCGTCGTATCCGGGAAGTTCGTCCTCGAGAACGTCGACCGCACGCTCGGGCGTGGGCTCCGCTGGCGCGGCGCTCGCCGGCACGGGGTTGCGTGCGCCGCCGCCGGCCGCGGATCCGGGGTGCCCGCCCCCGCCGCCCGTCCCCGGCGTGCCGGCGCCGCCCGTCATCCGGCGGCGCACGGTGAGGAACCAGGCCAGCGCCGCGGCGACGACGCCGACGATCAGCGAGATCACCAGCGCGCGACCGGCGATGTCGTCGGCGGGCACCCCGGCGCCGCTCGCGGAGATCGACGGGGCCAGCCCGATCACGTAGTCCGAGGCAATGGACATCCCCTGACCCGAGATCGCCAGGGCGAGCGCCGCACCCAGGGGTGGCAGCCCGGCCTTGATCGCGGCGGGCAGCAGCACGGCCCCGATCAACGCGAGGGCGGGCGTCGGCCAGAAGAACAGCGACAGGAGATAGGTGAACACGAACAGCACCACGTAGGCGACGCGGCCGTTGATCATCCACCGGCTCATCGGCCGCACCATCATCTCGTCGGCGCCGATGCTCCGCATCGCGGCCAGCATCGAGGTGACCGCCGCGATGACGACGAAGATCTCGAACAGCGCCGAGCCCGAGGTGAGCGTCGCCCGGAACACCGCCATCACGGCGTTCGCGACGTTGCCGTCGTAGGCGAGGGCGGTGGCAAACGTCGCCACCACTGCCGGGATCATCACGTTCTTGCGCAGGGCCATGGCCACGAGGAGGGACACGAGGCCGAGCAGGAAGACGATATGGGCGGTGGTCACGGGTGGCTCCTCCAGCGGGCTGAGGCATCGGGCCGGGGGATCGGCGCCGCCGCGGGGTGCAGGCCCGCCTGGGCCCCGCGCTACGGGCGTCGCCGCACCGGATGTCGTCCGATGGTGCTGGGTCCGGCCCGGTTCGGCAAGGGCGAAAATGACCGAACCGCAGGGGGTTCTGCTGTGCAGGTTGCAGGGAGGGTGACGACCGCGTTTCGGGTCGGCCGGGCCTGTGAACAACGCGAAAAATCCGCGCCGCCGCCTCGGTGTCGGCCCGGCGTGACAGACTCGCAGGGTGAGGTTGTACCGGGATCACGCGGTGGTGCTGCGCCAGCACAAGCTGGGCGAGGCCGACCGCATCGTCACGCTGCTCACCCGTCGCCACGGCCTCGTGCGGGCCGTCGCGAAAGGGGTGCGGCGCACCCGCTCGAAGTTCGGGGCGCGGCTCGAGCCGTTCGCGCACATCGACGTGCAGTTGCATCCGGGCCGCAGCCTCGACATCATCACCCAGGTCCAGACCGTCGATGCGTTCGGCGCCGACCTCGTCGACGACTACGGCCGCTACACCACCGCGTGCGCCGTGCTCGAGACCGCCGAACGGCTCGCCGGTGAGGAGCGCGCCCCCGCCCCGCAGCTGCACCGCCTCACCGTCGGTGCGCTCCGTGCCCTGTCCGACCAGGTCCGGCCGCCGGAACTGATCCTCGACGCCTACCTGCTGCGGGCCATGGCCTACGCCGGCTGGGCGCCGGCGATCAGCCGCTGCGCTCGCTGCGACGAGCCCGGCCCGCATCGCGCGTTCCACGTCGCGGCCGGGGGAGCGGTATGCGTGCGGTGCCGGCCGCCGGGCGCCGCGACCCCCGGCGCGGGTGTGCTGGATCTGATGGACGCGCTCTTCCACGGTCGCTGGCAGGGCACCGACACGGTGTCCGAGGCGACCCGCGGGCAGGCCAGCGGCCTGATCGCCGCCCACCTGCAGTGGCATCTGGAGCGGCAGTTGCGGACCCTGCCGCTGATCGAACGCGGCCGTCCCCATGCGGTGGCTGTGGGCGGGGAGACGGTCGGGCAGGATGGGGAGCGTGATTCGACGCCGCACCCCGCAAGCATCGCGTGACCGCGAGATCCGGCCACCCGACCCGCACCCGTCCGGCGCCCGCCCGCCGGGTCTGCAGCCCGAACTGATCCCGCGGCACGTCGCCCTGGTCATGGACGGCAACGGCCGCTGGGCCCAGGAACGCGGTCTGCCTCGCACCGCCGGCCACGAACGCGGCGAGGCGGTGCTGATGGACACCGTGTGCGGGTGCATCGAGATGGGCGTCAAGTGGCTCTCGGCGTACGCGTTCTCCACCGAGAACTGGAAGCGCAGCCCGGACGAGGTGCGCTTTCTCATGGCCTTCAACCGGGACGTGATCCGCCGCCGCCGCGACGAGATGCACGAGATGGGGGTACGCGTGCGCTGGGCCGGACGCCGGCCGAAGCTGTGGCGCAGCGTCATCAAGGAACTCGAGATCGCCGAGGAACTGACCCGCGACAACGACGTGATGACCCTCACCATGTGCGTGAACTACGGAGGTCGCGCCGAGATCGCCGATGCCGCAAGGGAGATCGCGCGTCGCGTGGCCACGGGTGAGCTCGACCCGGAACGCGTCACCGAGGCCACGGTTGCGCGGTACCTCGACGAGCCCGACATGCCGGACGTGGACCTGTTCCTGCGGCCGTCCGGGGAACAACGCACCTCGAACTTCCTGCTCTGGCAGTCGGCCTACGCCGAGATGGTGTTCCAGGACAAGATGTTTCCCGACTTCGACCGTCGGGACCTGTGGGCCGCCTGCGTGGAGTACGCCTCGCGCGACCGCCGCTTCGGGGGCGTGAAGTGACGGGCGCCGGAACGGGACCGGAGGAGCGGAGGCCGGCCCCCGGCGGGGTGGACCCGAGCGGCCTCGGCCTGCGCGACCGGGTCGCGGCCGCGCTGGCGGAGTTCGTCGCCATGCACGAGCCCAGGACGAACGGCGACGATGCGCTGGGATTCGACTATGCGGGCGTGCCGTGCGCCGTGCGGGTGGTGACCCTCACCGAGGGTCTCGACGTGGTGTCGCTGACCGGCGTCCTCGCGTGGGACCTGCCGCTCGACGACGCGTTGCGCACGCGGGTCGCCGGGGCGGCCGACGCGCTGCAGTTCGGGTCGATACACCTCGTCGAGCGGGACGCCGAGGCGGACGTGGTGCTGCGGTACTCCTTCCCCGCCACCGGCCTTCGGGACTCGCCCCTGACCACGATGCTGCTGCTCGTGCTCGGCGGCGCCGGCGACGCGCGCTCGGCCGTCACGGGCACGGGCGGATCCGAGTGAGCGAACTCGACTGGGACTCCCCGATCGCCACCGGGAACGACGACGCGCTGCGTGCGGCCGTGCTGCGTGTCTTCTCGGCGGTCCTTGCCGAGGAGATCGAACCCGACACGGACGGCGACGTGCCGATCTGGGTCGACGATGTGCTCACCTACGCCGTCGTCGATTCGCGGGCCGGGGTGGTGGAGCTGACGACGTACCTGGTGGAGCGGATCGCCGGTCGTACCCGCGCGGCCGAGGTCCTCGTCGACCTGCAGGCGCAATGGCCGGACGCGCGGCTCGAGTTGCACCAGGACCGGGTGACGGCGGTGCAGCGCGTCCCGGCGCGCCCGCTGGTGCCGGTGCACCTGGCGCGCGCGGTCGCGGTGGTCGCGGCGCTGGTGCCGCATGTGCCCGAACTGGCGGCGCGGCTCGGCGGCCGGGCGTGCGTGTTCGACGAGCCGGGCGACGAGACTGCCGGCGAGGTGGTCGACCTGCTGGGCGGGTGCGGCTGCGACGGCTGCGGGTGCCGCTGACCGTCGTCGGTCAGCGCGACGTCGCCGGCGCGGCGTCCGCGCAGTCGCGGCAGGTGCCGAAGATCTCGACGGTGTGGCTCACGTCGACGAAACCGTTGTCCTCGGCCACCTCGTGCGACCAGCGCTCGACCGCCGGCCCGTCCACCTCCACCGTGTAACCGCACGCCCGGCACACGAGGTGGTGGTGGTGACCGGACGAGCAGCGCCGGTAGACGGACTCGCCGCTGTCGGTGCGCAGCACGTCGACGGTGCCGGCTTCGGCGAGGGACTGCAGCGTGCGGTAGACGGTGGTCAGGCCGATGCCTTCGCCGCGCTTGCGCAGTTCGTCGTGCAGGTCCTGGGCGGAGCGGAACTCCTCGATCTCGTCGAGCAGCGCGGAGATGGCGCTGCGCTGCTTGGTGGAGCGGACTCCGACTACGGGTTTGTGGGCGGGCGACACGACTACGGTCAACCTTCCTCGACGTGGGCGACGGCGTCGACGACGATGTGGGCGAGATGGTCGTCGACCAGACGGTAGAGCACCTCGCGGCCGGCGCGTTCGCCGCGGACCACGCCCGCGGCCTTGAGGATGCGCAGGTGCTGGCTGATCAGCGGCTGGGTGACGCCGAGCGCGCCGACCAGTTCGTGTACACAGCGTTCGGATTCGCGCAGTTGCAGCACGATGGCGATGCGCACCGGTGCGGCCAGCGCGCGCAGGAGCTCGCCGGCGGCGGCGAGGGTTTCCCGCGACGGGGCGGGTACGGGGGACGGCGTCGCCGATCCCGGGCGGCAGTCGTCGTGCGGACGGTCCGGGGCCGCGGCGTCGCCGCCGGGGCCGGTGTCGGCAACGCTCAACGGATCTCCTTCGTGGACTGGCGGCCGCGTTATTGCAAACCGATTCCATTTTGATATGCATGAATGTGCATGTCAACCGGCGTGCAGTTCGACCGCCCCGAGCGGAGCGATAGGCTTACGGGTCGACGCACGCTGCGAAACCCCGCATCGAAGATGGAGTGAATCCGAGTGGCACCGAAATCCAAGATCGATACCGTCGCCAACCTGGCCAAGCGCCGGGGTCTGGTCTACCCCTGCGGTGAGATCTACGGCGGTACGAGGTCGGCCTGGGACTACGGGCCGCTCGGCGTGGAGCTCAAGGAGAACATCAAGAAGCAGTGGTGGCGCAACATGGTCACCAGCCGCGAGGACGTCGTCGGTCTGGACTCGTCGGTCATCCTGCCGCGTCAGGTGTGGGTGGCGTCGGGCCACGTCGGGGTGTTCAACGATCCGCTCGTCGAGTGCCTGAGCTGTCACAAGCGCCACCGCCAGGATCACCTGCAGGAGGCGTACGCCGAGAAGAACAAGCTCGACGATCCCGACTCGGTTCCCATGTCGGAGATCTCCTGCCCGGACTGCGGCACCAAGGGCCAGTGGACCGAGCCCCGTGACTTCAACATGATGCTCAAGACCTACCTCGGCCCGATCGAGAGCGAGGAGGGGCTGCACTACCTGCGCCCCGAGACCGCACAGGGCATCTTCGTGAACTTCGCGAACGTGCTCACCACGTCGCGCAAGAAGCCGCCGTTCGGAATCGGCCAGATCGGCAAGAGCTTCCGCAACGAGATCACCCCGGGCAACTTCATCTTCCGGACCCGCGAGTTCGAGCAGATGGAGATGGAGTTCTTCGTCAAGCCGGGCGAGGACGAGCAGTGGCACCAGTACTGGATCGACTACCGGATGGACTGGTACACCGGGCTCGGCATCAACAAGGACAACCTGCGCCTGTACGAGCACCCGCAGGACAAGCTGTCGCACTACTCGAAGCGCACCGTCGACATCGAGTACCGCTTCCACTTCCAGGGCAGCGAGTGGGGTGAGCTCGAGGGTGTCGCCAACCGCACCGACTTCGACCTGTCGACGCACGCGCAGCACTCGGGCGCCGACCTGAGCTTCTTCGACCAGACCACCAACGAGCGGTACACCCCGTACGTCATCGAGCCGGCAGCGGGCCTGACGCGGTCGCTCATGGCGTTCCTCGTCGACGCCTACAGCGAGGACGAGGCGCCCAACGCCAAGGGTGGTGTCGACAAGCGCACCGTGCTGCGCCTCGACCGCCGGCTCGCCCCGGTCAAGGCGGCGGTGCTGCCGCTCTCGCGCAACGCGGACCTGAGCCCCAAGGCGAAGGACCTCGCCGCGCAGCTGCGCCAGCACTGGAACATCGAGTTCGACGACGCCGGCGCCATCGGCCGCCGCTACCGTCGCCAGGACGAGATCGGTACCCCGTTCTGCATCACGGTCGACTTCGACACCCTCGAGGACCAGGCCGTCACCGTCCGCGAGCGCGACACCATGGCGCAGGAGCGCGTCGGCCTCGACCAGGTCGAGGGCTACCTCGCCCAGCGGCTGATCGGCGCCTGACCACAGAGCCTCCGTGAGAGGGTCGGCCGCCTCGCGCGACCGGCCCTCTCACGCTGCGCGGCCGGGACTAGAACCGGCCCCCGCTCGACCCCCCGAAGCCGCCGCCTCCGCCGAAGCCCCCGCCTCCGCCGAAGCCCCCGCCCCCGAAGCCGCCCCCGCGGCCACCGGTCAGGATGCTGTTGATGAGGATTCCGCCGAGCACCGCACCCGCGATATTGCCGCCGGAGGCGCCGCCGCGGGGCGGACGCTGCTGACGCTCCCAGCGCTGCACGTCGTTCTGCGCTGCGCGCAGCGCGTTCGCCGCGAGGGTCGCGGCCGCCTGAGCGTGCTGCAGCGCCTGCCCCGGTTCCTGCGCGGCGAGCCGCTGCGCGGCGTCCAGGTGGCGCTGCGCCTCGGACAGCCGGGTGCGGGCCTCGGCGCCGATCACACCGCGCCGCGTCCCGATGAAGTCCGCCGCGGCGGTGACCTGCGATCGAGCCGCCCCCAGATCCTGTTCGAGGCGCCGGCGGGTGCGCTGCGCCTCCTCCTGCGCCTGACGGGTCCGATCGCGCAGCGCGTCGAGTCGTGCGTCCGCTTCCACGACCCGGGTGAAACTGCCCAGCGGGTCGGTGTTCATGTCCGCCCGGGCGTGGTCGAGGGCCGCCTGCGCGGCCTTGCGGGCCTCGGCGAGTTCCGCACCACCCGCGGCGGCGAGCTGTTCGGCGTCGGCGATGCCCTGTGCGGCGTCGGCCATCGCGGCCGGCAACGTCGCGATCGCCCGCCGGATGTCGTCGGCGGCGTGGTCGACTGCGTCGAGCATCGTGGCAGCGTGCCCGAGAGCACCCTCCGCTTCGCGGATGGCTCGCACGGCGTCGCCCTGCTCGCCGACGGGACGTGCCACCGCGGTGCGGCCCTGATCGACGGACTTCTCGGCGAACTCGATCTCGTCCTGCGCCAGCGTCACGTTGTCCGTGATCGGGGCGAGCGCGCCGGCCGGGAACTCCGTTCGCAGTTCGGTCAGCGTCGCCTCGGCCTGGGGCAACCGCGCGCGCAACGCGATCGCGCGCTGTGTGAGCGCGTCGAGGCGGGCGGGTGCGTCGAGCAGGAGGTCGCGCATCCGGTCGAACGCCTCGACCTGCGCGTCGAGTTCCCGGTCGGCCTGGCCGCACGACGAGATCAACTGCACGAGCATGTCGCGCTGCTGCTGGGGCGTCTCGGGGATGGCGTCGTCGAGCCGCTGCCGGATCTCGAACGCGGACGCCAGAGCCGACTGCGCCTGTCGATAGGCGCGGTCGAACGGCTGGACCGCGGCATCGCCGAACTCTCCGCGCGCCAGCTCGAGCGCCTCGGCGCTCGAGCGAACGGCGTTATCCGTCTCGACCAGGATCTTCTGGGCGTACAGCTCGAGGCCCTCGAGCGGCAGCTCGCGCAGCGCGTCGGTGTCGGTCGGGTCGGTGGCCGCCGCCGCCTGGGCGCCCGCCTCGGCCCGCTTGCGCTTCGCGCGCCGGGAGTACAGGTACACCCCCCCGGCCCCGGCCGCGATCACTCCGCCGCCGACGAGCAGCGTGGTGCCGGAGCCGGAACCCGACGCCGACAACGCCGCGTCGAGACCCTCGGCCGCCGCCACCGCGGCCCCGGCCCAGTCCTGGCTGCGCAACTGCGGCACGATCCGGTCCGCGCTGATGGCGTCCCGTTCGGACGCGGTGACCCCGGACAGGGCGTTCGGCGTCCACAGCGCGTACTCGCGGTCCTGCGTGGCCACGGCGAGCAGGGCCGTGTCCGTCCCGAAGTTGCTGGCCTGCGCAGTCCGCTCGGTCCAGTCGTCGGACGACAGTCCGGAGAACGTCGGCACGTACGCCACCCACAACTGCACCCCGTGCTCGGCGTAGAGCGCGTCTGCTGCCTGCTGGATCTGCGCCGTCGCCGCCGGATCCAGTACTCCGGCGGTGTCGGTGATCGGCTGGGGAAGCCGGAAGGGCGGCTCGGCCGTCGCCGAACCGGGCAGCACCAGCCAGGCCAGGGCCGCGAGCAGGATCGGCACCGACATCGACAGCGAGCGGCGGAGCGGGCGGGCCGGAAGCGGCCGGACGGCGACCGAATACGGTGACATGCGTCGAATCTATCGGCTCGCATGCGCTGTCGCCCGTGGCGCGTCGCCGGGTGGGCGCGCTCGGAACACTGGCAGAATCGGGGAGTGAGTACCGCAGCCCGCCCACGCCCGGCCCCGTCCCTGCCCGAACCCCCGCGCGGGTTCGGTGCGGGCGTCGCGCGCTGGACGCGCCGGCTGGTGCTCGGGGTGCTGCTCGCGGCGATCGCCGTCCTCGCCGGAACCGCGGTCCGCGTGTGGCAGGTGGCGCGCATCGACGACTGGAGCCGGGCCGACGCCATCGTGGTCCTCGGCGCCGCCCAGTACTCCGGCACCCCGTCGTCGGTGTTCCAGGCCCGGCTCGACCAGGCCCTCACCCTGTACGAGAACGGGGTGGCCGAGCGGATCGTCACCGTCGGCGGCAAGCAGGAGGGCGACCTGTTCACCGAGGCGGCGTCCGGCAAGAACTACCTGATCGCGCAGGGAGTGCCGGAGTCGGCGATCACCGCCGTCGAAGAGGGGTCGGACACGTTGCTCAGCGTCGAGGCGGTCAGCCGGGAGATGGCCGGGCAGGGACTGCACTCCGCGGTGCTGGTGAGCGATCCGTGGCATTCGCTGCGCACTCGCACCATGGCCCGCGACGCCGGTCTCGACGCGTGGACCGCGCCGACCCGCACCGGCCCCGCCGTGTACACCCGGGAGTCGCAGCTGCACGGGATCGCCCGCGAGACGGGCGCGCTGATCTGGTACCAGCTCACCCACGACTCGGCGGACTTCCCCTACACGGCCGCGCAGTGAAGGAGGACGTGATGCCGGGCTACAGCGAACACGAACTCGAGCGGCGCGTCGCCGAGGTCCCGAAGGTGTCGGCGCTCGCCGGTGCCGAGCCGGCGACCGCGAGCCGTACGCCGTTCGCGCGGGACCGTGCCCGCGTCCAGCACAGCGCTGCGCTGCGACGGCTCGCCGACAAGACCCAGGTGGTCGGCCCCCGCGACGGTGACACTCCGCGCACCCGGCTCACCCACTCGATCGAGGTCGCCCAGATCGGCCGCAGCATCGCCGAGGGCCTCGGCTGCGACCCCGACCTGGTGGACCTCGCCGGCCTCGCGCACGACATCGGACACCCGCCGTACGGCCACAACGGGGAACGCGCCCTCGACGAGGTGGCCGCGAGCTGCGGAGGGTTCGAGGGCAACGCGCAGAATCTGCGGATCCTCACGTGCCTCGAGCCGAAGATCCTCCACCCCGACGGCACGAGCGCCGGTCTGAACCTCACGCGCGCGACACTCGACGCGACGCTGAAGTACCCGTGGACCCGCCCGGCGCCCGGCGCGAAGTTCGGTGCCTACGACGACGACGCCGAGGTCCTCGCCTGGGTGCGCGACGGCGCGCCCGACCGGCGCAAGTGCCTCGAGGCCCAGATCATGGACTGGTCCGACGACGTCGCCTACTCCGTCCACGACGTCGAGGACGGCGTCATCGACGGACGGATCGACCTGCGTGTGCTCACCGACCCGGCGTCGGTGAACACGCTCGTCGATCTCGGCATGCGCGAGTTCTCCGGCCTGGACCCGAACGAGCTGGTGGAGGCGGCGAAGCGACTGTCGCAGATGCCGGTGGTCCAGGCCGTGGACACCTACGACGGCAGCCTCGCGTGCTCGGTGGCACTCAAGCGCCTCACGAGCGAGCTCGTCGGCCGATTCGCGACGGCAGCGATCATCGGCACCCGTGCCGTCACCGGCGACCGGCCCGTCACCCGCTACGACGCCGACCTCGTCGTTCCGCCCGTCGTCGCGTCCGAGGTGGCGCTGCTCAAGACCATGGCCCTGCAGTTCGTGATGTCCGACGCCGCCCACCGGCAGCGTCAGGAACGGCAACGTGAACGGATCCACCGCGTCGCCGAATGGCTGATGCGCACGGCGCCGGTCGGCCTCGACCCGTTCTTCGTGCCGCTGTGGGACGCCGCCGTCGACGACGCCGCCCGCATGCGGGTGATCGTCGACCAGATCGCCTCGTGCACCGAGGCCCGGCTCGAACGGATCGACCGCGACAGCCTCGCCGCTCAGGCGAGTTGGGGGTAGCGCCTAGACTCGTCGTCGTGGCCGGGCGTATTTCAGACAGAGACATCGCGGCCGTCCGCGACCGCGTCCGGATCGAGGACATCGTCGGCGAGTACGTCGCCCTCAGGCGCGGCGGCGCCGACTCGATGAAGGGGCTGTGTCCCTTCCACGACGAGAAGTCCCCGTCCTTCCACGTCCGCCCCAACCACGGTCACTTCCACTGCTTCGGCTGCGGCGAGGGCGGCGACGTGTACTCGTTCCTGCAGAAGATCGAGCACATCAGCTTCGTCGAGGCCGTCGAGCAGCTCGCCGACCGGGTCGGCTACACCCTCAACTACGAGGGCGGCGGTCCGTCGGTGCAGCGCGACCGGGGCACCCGCGCCCGGCTCGTCGCCGCCAACGCGGCCGCGCAGGAGTTCTACGCCGAGCAGCTGCGTACGCCCGGCGCGCAGGCGGCGCGGGACTACCTGACCGAGCGCAGCTTCGACGAGTCCGCGGCCGAGGTGTTCGGGTGCGGTTACGCCCCCGACGGTTGGGATGCCCTCACCAAGCACCTGCTCACCCGTGGCTTCGAGTTCGCCGAGCTCGAGGCCGCCGGGCTGTCCAAACAGGGGCGCCGCGGACCCATCGACCGGTTCCACCGGCGGCTGCTGTGGCCGATCCGCAATCTCGCCGGCGACGTCATCGGTTTCGGTGCCCGTCGGCTGTTCGACGACGACACGCTCACGGCGAAGTACGTCAACACCCCGGAAACGTTGCTCTACAAGAAGTCTCAGGTGCTGTTCGGCCTGGACCTGGCCAAGCGGGAGATCGCCAAGGCGCACCAGGCCGTGATCGTCGAGGGCTACACCGACGTCATGGCGATGCACCTGTCGGGCGTGAAAACCGCTGTGGCCGCGTGCGGTACCGCATTCGGCGACGAGCACCTGGCGATGCTGCGGCGCCTGCTCATGGACGACAGCTACTTCCGCGGTGAGATCATCTACACCTTCGACGGCGACGCAGCGGGCCGGGCCGCGGCGATGAAGGCGTTCGAGGGCGACCAGAAGACCACGGCCAAGACGTTCGTCGCGATCGCGCCCCAGGGCATGGATCCGTGCGAGCTGCGGCAGAAGTCCGGCGACGGGGCGGTGCGCGACCTCGTCGCCCGGCGCACCCCGATGTTCGAGTTCGTCGTCAAGTCGATCCTCACCGAACACAACCTCGACACCGCCGAGGGGCGGGTGGAGGCGCTGCGCCGCACGGTTCCCGTGGTGGCCCGGATCAAGGAACGCACGCTGCGCGACAGCTACGCGGTGCAGCTGTCGCACTGGGTGGGCTGGGACGACATTCCGGCCGTGCGCCGGCGCGTGCAGGACGAGTCCCGGCGCGTCGCCCGCGGCGGCGACGAGAAGCCGCGCACCGCCGCGCCGCAACAGCGGGCGGAGACGGCCGCGGCGGGCACGGTCCTGCGCCGGCCCCGCCCCAACGATCCGGCGCTGTGGCCGCAGCGCGACGCCCTCAAGGCGGCGCTGCAGTACCCCGGCATCGCCGGCACCGTGTTCGATTCGCTGCCCGCCGAGACGTTCACCGACCCGGCCTACGCGGCGGTGCGCGAGGCTGTGGCCGCGGTCGGCGGGACGAGCGCGGGACTCGGCGGCGCGGAATGGGTGGACGCCGTCGGGCGCGCCGCCACCGACCCGATGGTGCACTCGCTGGTCATGGAACTCGCGGTGGACCCGCTGCCCGCGGAGGAGGACCGGATGCCCCGCTACATCGGCGGGGTCCTCGCCCGGCTGCAGGAGGTCTGGGTGGGGGAGCAGGTCGCCGAACTCAAGTCCAAACTGCAGCGCATCTCCCCGGCCACCGAATCCGACGAGTTCCACTCGTTGCTCGGGGACCTCGTTGCGCTCGAGCAGTACCGGCGCAGCCTGCTCGACCAGGCCATCGGCGACACCAGCGGCGACGGCCTGGCCGGCTGAACTCACGCCACCCGCGTCACCGCCGCAACTGGTCGCGGGGGACGAGGATCGTGGTCTGCTCGTCGAGCGGCTTCATCGGCTCGAGCTTCGGCTCCGGGCTGAGCGAGTCGGCCAGCTTCTGCCGGCTCACCTCGATCGCCTTCTTCGTCACCGGACTACCCGCGACCGCCTTCGCCGTCCTGCTGAGCTGTTCGTACCGGGCGCGGCCCGCCCGTGTCCCCAGGACGTAGCCCGCGGCAACCCCCACCAACAGTCCGATCAACGTCGTCTCCATTCAGCCGTGTCAACGTCCCACCCATCCTGCCCGATCCTCGCCCTCGGGCTCACAGGCAGGCGATTTGGTGCCGCGTCGGGTGGGGCGCTACAGTTCTTCACGCACCGCGGGAAACGGCGGAGCACCGCAGGACAATCCCCTGTAGCTCAATTGGCAGAGCATTCGACTGTTAATCGAACGGTTGCTGGTTCGAGTCCAGCCGGGGGAGCTCCAAGAAAACCCCTCCCACCCGATCTCGGGTGGGAGGGGTTTTCTCGTCTGCGCCGCCACGAAAGACGCTGAGTGTGACGGAAATTACAGGAGCCGTGTGGTGCCGCCGCGACGGGTCGGCGACAGCCCGCGCCGGGCGACACGGGGGTGACCCGCGACGCGGGCCGGCCGCCGCAGCCGGTAGCATTCGCCACACGTCGCGTACCTCCGGATGCGCGCGGACGGGGCGGTAGCTCAGTCGGTTAGAGCCGTGGACTCATAATCCATTGGTCGCGGGTTCGAGCCCCGCCCGCCCCACGTCAAAGGGTGTTTCGGTTCACTTCGGTGGACCGATCCATCATTTATTCATCTTTTTCGGCCACGACGCGGTCCAGCAACCGGGCGACTGCGGAGTGCGTCCGGCCCCGGGACATGTACCGGTCCATGGTCATGGAGACGTGTCGATGTCCGAGGTGATCGGCTCCGACGCGGGGCGACAGACCCTCCTCGTCGATCAGGGTGGCCACGGACTTCCGGAAACTGTGGGTCGTGGTGTCCTCGACCCCGAGATCGTCGCGGACCTTGCGCCACTGCTTGCCGAAGTTGTTCGGATCGCGAAGCGTGCCGGCGGTCGACGGGAAGATCATCCCCAGCGTTCCTTGCTGCGGCTGAGCTGCGCGACGCTCGAGCACCTCCATCGCGAACGTCGGCAGCGGGATGGTTCGCAGCCCAGCGGCGGTCTTCGCGGCTTGCACGCGCTGCAAGCCGGCGCCCTTTGCACGCACAACCTTGCCGGTCACCGCGACCGTTCCCGCTTCGTCGTCGACGTCTACCCAACGAAGTGCGAGCAGTTCCGAGCGTCGGAGACCGGTCGCGATGAGGAGCGTGATCGGGTCGACGAGATCGTTCGCCTTGCAGTACTCGGATTCGCCGAGCGCGACCAGCAGTGCGCGCAGCTCGTCGGCGGTGAGTGCGCGAGCACCTGCCGGTGGCGTCTTGGACTTGATCGGGGAGACGTCTCGAACGGGATTGCTGTCGAGTGCGCCCGCAAGGACTGCGAGGCCGAGCGCACCACGCAGAATCGTCTTCGCCTGTCGCGCCATCGTCGGCCCGTGCGCCTTGCTCATCGCCCGTATCGCGGTGTCCACGCGGCGAGCGGTGGCTTCGCCCACCCGGACACCGCCGAGCTTGCTCTCGAGCTTCCCTGCCGCGAACTTGTAGGTGTCGATCGTTGCGGCGGCTCGGCCCTCCTCTTCGAGGCGTGCAAGGTACGTCCGGACGAGTGCTGCGATCGTCGTCGCGCTCGTCACCTCGTCCTCGCTTGGCGTGCGTCGTGACCCGAGGTGTTCGAGCAACTCGTCCTCGGCGAGCTTGCCGTACGGGTCGCGTCGTCCGGGCGGGGTGCGGCGCTCGACGATGCGAACCACGCCGTCGTCGTCACGGAACCTGCATCGTGCGAGCCAGACTCCGCGGCCGAGATCCTTGCGTGTGATCTTGCCGTGCTGCCCGATGCGCAGCGGGGGTCTACCCCGCGCCATCGCCTTCGACCTTCCGATGTTCTTCGACGAGAATCCCACGTCGTTTCGCCGTCGCGATCCAGCGTGACGCGGTCTGCTTGGTGAGGCCGTACTCGCGCGTGAGTACGGCAATCGGCTTCTGTCCCGTGGCCATGCAGAACGCGAAGATCTGCGAAATCGATTCGAGTGCTTCCTCGGTCGGGCCATCGTCGACGAACTCCGTCGACGGCCAGGCGAAATCGATTGACCGGAAAGACTTTCCATCCGGATCGGGTTCGATGGCCTGCACGACGCGAAGTTTCTCGGCGGCCAGTTCGACCCAGCTGCTGACGGGAATGCGGCGCAGATGGTCCGAGGTGATCGGTGGACCGTCCTCGGTCCTGACTGCGCGAAGTTCGGTGCAGGCAAGTCGACCCTCGACCACATCGATCTCCAACTCGACGTGGTGTTCGAGGGGTTCGACGTCGTCGTCGGTCGAAGTTGCGGTGATTCGCGCAGGCACCTGGGCGAACAGGCGACCGCCGTACAGCGACCATCCGGAGTTCTCAGGGAGTGGACCGTTCGTTGTCGTGAAGCTCGGCATGGCGACCAGTTTGACACATCGCGAACAGTCCCGACAGAGAGTCTTGATCTCGAACTCTCGACGTGCTACTTCTTGTCGGGACAGTTCGCAACTAGTCCCATTCAAGGAGTCGAGATGCAGACCGGCGAGGATAGATGGCTCACCCGGCAAGAAGTTGCCGATAGGCTGAGGGTGCCCGCGAAGACGCTCGCGCAGTGGGCGAGTCAGGGGAGGGGTCCGCGTTTCGCCAGGATCGGCCGGCACGCGCGCTACAAGCTCAGCGATTGCGTTGCCTGGGAGAACGAGCAGTTCGCCGGTGGATCCCAATGAGGACTACGGCACGAACATCGCCGCCGGCGGGGGAGTTGGAGCTCCGGGTCCCGCCGACGGCGCATCGAACCGAACCAATCACCAGAAAGGCAGGTCAACCATGACGGTACCTGCGATGTGCTCGCTGAACCAGGCCGGGGCACAACTGATCCAGTGACGAAAGTCGGCTGCGCGCAGCTCCATTGACCACTACCCCGAGGGGCCGGTATCCGATCGATGCCGGCTCTTCGGGGGTGTCCGAAAGACATAGGTATGCACACCAATCGCAGATCGTCCGGTTCCACTATGACCGCGCTCGACCGACTCCGGGATCGCTGGCTCGAACACGGCCTGGTGTGGCGAGACGGCCCCGACAGCACTGCAGCAGCGCAAGCTCCCGGGCACTCGGCCGCCGATAGGTCCGTGACCTTCCGGCAGATTGCGGGCCAGGTGCTCATGAACTCGCACGCAGACGACAAGGCCGCTGTTCTGGATGTGTTGGGTCTGACCCTGTCCGACCTGTTCGACAACCCTGCGGGTACTTCCTACGCATACCGCGACGGTCGGACCGTGTTCCGCAGCTACGACGACCGCGGGCGTAAGAGATTCAGCCAATCCGGGAACACCAAGGGCCGTGACCTGTTCCGGGCCGAGCGTCTCGACGACCACCGAACCGGCGATCCGGTCTACGTAGTCGAGGGCGAGAAAGATGTGCTGGCAATGGAGTCCGTCGGTGCCACTGCGGTGTCCCCGGCGATGGGAGCTGGTAAGGCCGGCCTGTTCGATTGGTCTCCACTGGCCGGCCACACCGTGATGATCGTCGCCGACGACGATGAGCCCGGCCGTAAGCATGCGCTGCAGGTGTACGAGATTGTCGAGCCGATCGCTGCGGGTGTGGCGATAGTCCAGGCGGCGACCGGCAAGGATGCGGCAGACCATGTCGCGGCGGGCCATGGCCTCAATGAGCTCGTGCCGATCGATGTCGGAGGTAGGGCAGGCCGGCGACTGAAGGTCACCCGCGGTTCGGACGTGAAGCTCCAGCGCGTGCGCTGGGTGATCGAGGACTGGATTCCTGCCGGGTCGTTGACGCTTCTTGCCGGTAGGGAAGGCCTCGGCAAGTCGACGATCGCCGCAGCACTGTGCGCGCAGATCACCCGCGGCACGCTGGAAGGGGAACTGCACGGCACACCTCGGAACGTGCTGTACGTGCACTCCGAGGATTCCCGAGAGTTCACCGTCGCCCCGAGACTCAAAGCGGCTGGTGCCGACATGAGCCGAGTCCTGTTCGTCGACGTCGAGACTGCGCACACCGATGCCGGCACTCTTGTGCTCCCGCTCGACAATCTCGCGCTCGAGCGGATCATCGCGAAGGAGCACGTCGCGTTCGTCGTGCTCGATGCGGCCACGTCGTCGATGTCGGCGGACTTGTCGGGCCGGGACGACCGGGCAGTCCGCCAGTATCTCGAGCCTCTCGCCCAGCTCGCCGCCCGGCAGGGCTGCGTCGTGTTCGGCCTCTGTCACTTCGGCAAACGGGACGGAGCGGATACGGGCAAGTTGATCCTCGGTTCGATCGCGTGGTCGCAGGTTGCGCGTTCGGTGCTGTCGGTCGCCAAGGACGACGATTCGGGGCATCTTTTCGTCACCAACACCAAGGCCAACCTCGCGCCGCGGATCCGGTCTATGGAGGGCGAGATCGTCTCAACTGCCGTCGGGACCGACAATGGTGAAACAGAAGTAGGAGCTCTGCGATGGCTGGGAGAGACAAGCCGCGATGCTCGCGAGCTACTCAACGGCCCCGACGAGGACGCAGAGGAACGCGACGAGATCACCACGGTGATTCGCGGCTACCTGATCGAGTGCGGTGGTTCGGCGCCGGCGGCGGACGTGCTCAAGGCGACCCGAGCCGCGGGGCTCGTGGACAATGCGGTGAAGAAGGCGCGGAAGCGGGCCGGCGTCAGCACCGAACGGCGGGGGTATGGCAAGGGCGGATCGTGGGTGTGGACCATAGACTCCGCCATAGGTGCCAATGATTCCCATCCACGGGAATGGGAATCTTAAGGCACCTATGGACCAAAGGGGCTCTTCGCAGTTAGCAGTGGCATTGATGCCGGCTGGGTGTGCTCCGCCGGGAGCGGCGGGTGCAGGCCCATCGTACCCGGCGCCGTTGATTCTCGGGATTGCGGAACCCGAACGCGATCCGCCCGACGTGCTTGACGATCCGGCCCAAAGCCCTCGCTGCGCGCGTTCGACAGGCCCGTCTCGATCGCTCGGACGATCGGGTCCTGCCAGGTCTCGACGGTGCGGGCCAGCGCGGTGACCTCGGGCACCGAGCAGGCGGCGCAGAACTTGTAGAACCGATACAGCGCGGCCCGGATCTCGTGCCGCAGCCCACCACGGGCGGTGCAGGCCAGCAGATCGCGCAGCAGCTCCTTCGCGATCCAGGCGGCGGCGATCTCCTCGCTCGGGTCGGCGGCGAGCAGCTTGGTGAACAGCTCGGTCCGCTGCTCGCCGGTGAGGGTCTCGGCGCCGCGCAGCAGCCGGCGGCGGTTGATCCACTCCACATCGCTCTTGCGGCCGCGCCGGCCCCGCTGGGTATGGGTGACCCGTCGGCGCACCGCATCGACGACCTCGTTGGCCTTCTTGACCAGGTGGAACCGGTCGACCACCAGCTGGGCGTGCGGCAAGGCCTCGCGCACCGCCTTGGCGTACACGCTCGACAGGTCGATCGTGACGTGGGTGATCTGCGTGCGCCACTGCTCGTCGCGTGCATCGAGCCAGTCGATCACCGCCGCCGAGCTGCGGCCGTTGACCTGCGCGAGCAGGCCCCGATCGCCGGCGATGTCGACCAGGCCGGTGTCCCACCGGTCCACCCACCGCCGGGCGCCGGTGACCGGGTCGGTCTCCCACCTCGCCTTGCCGCGGCGAGTCTCGTCGATGCCGAGGACGGTCACCGGCCCGGGCTCGTCGTCGAGTGTGGTGTCGGCGACGGTGACGACCCGATCGTGGACGGTGTGCCACCCACACCGGTACTCGGCGGCGACGGCGGCCACCGAACGGTCGTCGTCGAGGACGGCCGCGGCCATCATCGTCTTCGCCCGCGGGGTGACCCGGGCACGGGCCGGGATGCCCGGCACCGACTCGGTGAACACCTTCCGCTCGCATGAGGTGTTGGTGCACAACCACTTCCGCTTAGACCATTCGAGTCGGGGACGGTCGGGGCCGACCCGCACATCGCGGGGACGGGTGGTGACCCAGCCCTTCGACCGTGTCGACTTCTGCCCGCACTGCGGGCACACGCCGACCCACCGAGGGTCGGTGCCGAGCCGGACGATCCGACTGCCGTCGGCGACGCGCCGCACCGATTCGACCTGAGTTGGGACATTACTGGCGGGTAGAAGGCTCGGCAGGCTCGTCACCTGCGCCTTCGTGATCCCGCGAAAGCCGATCGGGACACTAAGCGGGTAGGTTCGGGCGGTGGCATTCGTGCGGAAAGTGCGCACCGCATCCGGCGCGGTCGCGGTGCAGCTCGTGCGCAAACATCGGGGCCGCCACGAGATCATCGCGCACGTCGGATCCGCGCACACCGACGTCGAGCTGGGCATCCTTCTCGAAAGAGCCCGCAACCTCCTGCACGGCGACCAAGGCATGCTCGAGCTCGACGTACCGTCACCGGTCGAGCAGATCGCCGACGTCGCCGACTGGCGCACCGGACAGCTATCCGTGTCGCCGCCCACGGCGGGTCGGGAGGTTGCCGGTCCGGGCCGGACCGTGCGCACCACCGCCCGGCTGCTCTACGACGTACTCGCCTCGGTCTACGACCGGCTCGGCTTCGACGTCCTCGACGATGCGGTGTTCAAGGATCTGGTGATCGCACGCATCGTCGAACCGACCTCGAAGATCGATGCCCTGCGTGTCCTCGACGATCTCGGTGCGGACACCGTGTCGTACAAAACGATTCAACGCCACCTCGCGCAGATCCTCACCGGTGACTACCGGGATCGGATCGCCCGCCGCTGCTTCGAATACGCCGCCGCCACCGGCGGGTTGGGGTTGTTGCTGTTCGATGTGACGACCTTGTACTTCGAGGCCGAGAAGGAAGACGACCTGCGCAAGGTCGGCTACAGCAAGGAGCGGCGGGTCGATCCACAGATCGTGGTGGGACTGCTCGTCGATCGAACCGGCTTCCCCTTGGAGATCGGTTGTTTCGAGGGCAACAAGGCCGAAACCCACACCCTGATCCCGATCGTGCGCCAGTTCCAGACCCGCCACGGCGTCGACGGTGTGGAGATGGTCATCGCCGCCGACGCCGGCATGCTCTCCGCCTCGAACCTGACCGCGCTCGACGAGGCGGGCCTGAAGTTCATCGTCGGCTCCCGGGTGACGAAGGCGCCCGCTGATCTGACGTCTCATTTCCATTGGCACGGTGATGTGTTCACCGACGGGCAGATCATCGACACCGTCACACCCCGGCACGCCCGCAGTGTCGTCAACACCGTGAAGAGACGAGCCGAACCGGTCTGGGATCCGGTGCGGCACCCCACCTCGTGGCGGGCGATCTGGCAGTACACCCGCAAACGCGCCGTGCGCGACAACCAAACCCTCAATGCGCAGGAAGCGCGGGCGAAGGCGGTCGTCGACGGCACGAAGAAAGCCAAGGCCACTCGGTTCGTCAAGACCACCACGGCCGGTCAGCAACTCGATGATGCCGCCCTGGGCAGGGCCCGGTCCCTCGTCGGCCTGAAGGGATACGTGACCAACATTCCGGTCACGCTGATGGAACCGGGTGAGGTGATCGGCAAGTACCACGATCTCTGGCATGTCGAGCAGTCGTTTCGGATGTCGAAGACCGATCTGCGGGCACGGCCGATGTTCCACCGCACCCGCGACGCGATCGAAGCACACCTGACCATCGTGTTCGCGGCATTGGCAGTCGCGCGCTGTGTTCAGGACCGGACCGGTGTCGCGATCGCACGAGTGGTCAAACAACTGCGGCCGCTGCGGACCTCGACGATCGCGATCAACGCCGCCGTCCAGGACTTCCCGCCGCAGATCCCGGCCGCCGACCAGGAAATTCTGTCTCGCCTCGGGTTCGAAGCGGGGTACTAAGCGAAATGTCCTAACTCAGGTCCGACTGCCGTCGGCGACGCGCCGCACCGATTCGACGACGACGCCGTCGAGATCGAGCAGCAGTGAACCACTACTGTGGAGCATGCCCGCGTTCCTTGCTGGTCTGGTTGCCTGAAGAACACCCAGCTCACAAGGGCGCGGGCCCTTTTTCAATCACCGACACGGCACGGGGTCGGACAACATCACGCCCCTACCAACTGCGAAGAGCCACCAAAGGTTGAGCGTCATTGGCGTCACCACTGAATGGCATTCCTATCGGTTGTGATGAGGGTAGTTGGAGAAGTGGGCTGCCATTTTCTCGGCAGTCCCAGTGAGAGGGACTGCCGAGAATTCTCGCTATTGGAATCTTGCTGCTAACCCTGCAATATCCTTCGGGCCTGTAATCGACCGGAGATTGTCGCCTTCTCTCGCATAGATAGCGTCCCCGAAGAAGGAGAGTTGTTTTTGTTTCGGAACCGCTATGACAATTAGTCCGTATCCATGATAGTTATTCCAGGAAATATTAGACAGTACATCTTTCTTGAGTGGATCACTCAGGGCTGAGCCAGCAATGCCATTCCGCCACTTGGAGAAATAGTCCTCCGGTGAAATTCCTAGGAATTTGGCTTCCCTGTTAAGTCCGACCACGTACTTCTTGCCGACGGGTTTGGCCAGGATTTGGTCGAGTGACTCGACTCTCCTGGCGTCTTCCTCTTTGTCCGCCACACCAAGGATGATGGTACCGTCCTGATCGGGTCCATTATTCGCAATTGCGCAAATATTCTTGCAGACTTTGTCGATTATCGAGGCGTCAATTCCGCGATTATGGGGCGACAACGTCAGTAGGCCTTGTTTGAGTTCATATCCGGAAGACTCGATCTGCGAGCGTTGAATGCGTTCATCGATCTGAATGAACGAGTGATTCGTGTATACGGATGAAAGATCGTCCGAAACCGTACTAGGCTCGATTAATCCGACTATTGCAGATATGTTCTTTTCGCGTTCTGCTACGGTTGTCGAGCCGCGCCCGGTATCTATCCTCCTATTTATATTCTTCAGGGCCTTCTTGACTGCTCCGTAGTCAGAAATTCGACGCCGCCTCTGGATTAGAACTCGGTGGAATGCGATCACGATAGCGGCGAATACCGCAGAGAAGCTGTTGTTACTCGGTGTCTCAAATAGCAGGTTCCGCATTCGAGTGTAACCCTCAGCTTCGCAACACTTCTGGATCTCCTCGACGCAGTAGTGCAACTCCTCGCTGAACTTCTCGGCTCCGTAGAAGGCCAGAGCCTCCCGCATGCGATTGTTTTCCGGGCTTCCCTGATTGTATATCTCGTCGAGCGCATCCTTGGAGCGCCTAATTAGTTGGCCTCCGACGATGCATGCTGCTATATCGGAAAGGCACTGTTCGTCTTCGCTATCCCGGAGATCTGTCGATCGAAGGATTCCCTCTTTAACCCAGAAAGTTTGATCGGACTGGATTCCGTACCCATGATTTGTTTTGGGGAGATCGATGCTAATTGACGGCATAATGTCAAGACCTATCAAGTCCGAGGACGAGTCTCCGCGGAATGCGGATGAAAGAGTTCTCACCATGTTGGCAAAGCTGTCTTGGACACCGGATTGGCGGCGGTCTTGATCGCTTAGTTGTCGACCATAGGTATTTATTCGACGAAACACCTCATCAATTTCATCGTCTGATGCGCCTCGCAGAATGGATATCGGTACGTTGTAGCCGATGATATTGACTACCTCGGCCCGACTTATTTTGGCTCCAGTGCCAATGTCGGAAAAGGGTTTTGTTTCAGACCTCGATTTAGCGGACGGGAACTCCTCAATATCGAAAAATAGCTCGTCTTTTGTGGAGTACGCATTCTCGATGAAGGAAAAAATGCTGAATAGCCGCTGCAGTCCGTCGATAATCTCGTACTGATTCCCTGGTATCTCGGCTACGAGGATGGAGGGTATTGGATAGTTCTTTCGGATGGACTGAATTAGTTCGCGTTTTTCATCCAGGGTCCAGACCAGCTTCCTTTGATATCGCCTATTGACCATGAGTCGACCGTTCACGTACCAGTCGTAGAGAACCTGAATGGACTTCGGCTGCGCGCGTCGATTTCTGCCATGCTGACACCCTAGGGGAAGCTGCGCTTCGTTGAGTGAACCCTGCCAAGCCCGAGCGGTTTGAGGCTGGAGGACCTCGTGGTCCCTTGTCTCTGCTGCTGGATGGCGGCAGGCTCGGCCTCCGATGACGGCTGTTGGTCAGGGGCAATGACGTCGGGTGGTCGGAGCGACCAAAGTGCCGCTGCGGGTCGCTCCTTTGTCCCGCGATCCGGGGTTGGACTTGACCGACACCGAGGATGCTGCCTCCGATGTGCGTCGGGCCGGCTTGTGTGCACTCGGGGTGTAACGCTCATTGGTCGGAGACCAACACCTATTCATCGTTTATGATCCGGACACGCCGAGAAACGGTCGGTAGGCTTGGACTTGTATGGAATCGATTTCCTTGCGGGGCAATGGAAGATGATAACTACAAGGAACCGATTGCAAGTATTGGCGTGTAATCCATTGGTCGCGGGTTCGAGCCCCGCCCGCCCCACAATCGTCCCTGTTCAGGACGGTTTACGTCCGGCCTCGATAGCCGAAACCTATGGGTGTGGACGCCTTCGTCGCCGACGGCAGCTGCAAAGACGGCGCCCGGACTTGCGGAAGCTGTTGGAGTCGCTCAGCATCCCGGTCGACGAGGGAAAGGCCCAGATCGGCGACCGCTCGGCGATCGGGGACACACGGCGCTCGCGCAGAGCGTCGAGGGCAGCAGGTGGTCGACCCGGACCGGACGGCTGCTCGGGTGGTCACCGCGAGGTGGGGCGGTGGGTATGGACGGCATGGCCGGCGAGGTGGCGTGCGGTGTTGACCAACGCCACGTGGCTGAAGGCCTGGGGCACGTTGCCGAGCTGCCGACGGGCGTGGGGGTCGTACTCCTCGGCGAGCAGCCCGACGTCGTTGCGCACCGACAGCAACCGCTCGAACAGGGCGTGGGCGTCGCGAGTGCGGCCGGCGCCGTGCAGGGCGTCCGCGAGCCAGAAGCTGCAGGCCAGGAACGCTCCTTCCGGCTCGGCGATGCCGTCGACGTGTTCGAGCTCCGGCCGGTAACGCAGCAGGAAGCCGTCCCGGCTGAGCTCACGTTCGACAGTGGCCACGGTGCCCAGCACGCGGGGATCATCCCACGGCAGGAACCCGGTGCGGGGAATGAGCAGCGACGCCGCATCCACGCCGCGGCTGCCGTAGAACTGGGTGAAGGTGCCGCGGTGGGGATCGAATCCCTTCGTCAGGATCTCGGTTCGGATCTGTTCGCGCAGAACGCGCCAACGGTCGACCGGGCCGGGCAGACCGAACCGTTCGACCGCCCGGATACCGCGGTCGACCCCGGCCCACGCCATCACCTTGGAATGGACGAACGGGCGAGCCGGCCCGCGTACCTCCCACAGCCCGTTGTCGGGTTCCTGCCAGTGCCCTTCGAGAAAGTCCAGCAATGCCACCTCGATGTCCCAGGCCGGGTCACCGCGAAGGCCGCTCTGCCGGGCCAGGTGCAGACCGTCGAGCACCTCACCCCACACGTCGAGCTGGAACTGCCCGGCGGCGGCGTTGCCGATGCGCACGGGCACGGAGGCCTCGTAGCCGGACAGCCACGGCACCTCGTATTCCGGCACCCGCCGGGCCCCGTCGAGCTGGTACATCATCTGCAGGTCCGCCGGATTCCCGGCCACCGCCCGCACCAGCCAGTTCCGCCAGGCCCGGGCTTCGGCGACGAATCCGCAGCCGAGAAGGGCCTGCAGGGTGAAGGTGGCGTCCCGCAGCCAGCAGTACCGGTAGTCCCAGTTGCGGCTGCCGCCGATCTGCTCGGGCAGCGAGGTGGTGGCCGCGGCCAGAATCCCCCCGGTCGGCCGGTAGGTCAAGGCCTCGAGCGTGATCAGGGAACGGTGCACGGCCTCGGGGTACTCACCGGTGTAGTCGCACCGCTCGATCCACTCCGTCCAGTACGCCTGGGTGTCGGCGATCGCTCGCAGGGCGTCGAGCGGGCGGGGGGTGTGCCCGTAGGACAAGGCATAGGTCAGCACGAACGGGACGCTCTCGCCGGCGCGGACCTCGAACTGCGCGGTTGTTCTCATGTCGTGACCGTGCAACGGCACCGGGGTGCGCAGCCAGGCCGCATCCGGCCCGGCGACCGCGGTCAGGGATCCGGGCACGCGGCGCACCCACGGGACGACGTGACCGTAGTCGAACCGCAGCCGCAGCTCGGTGTTCATCCGCACCGACCCGGCCAGGCCTTCGACGACTCGGACGACGTCGGCGGCCTCGGCCCGCACCGGCATGCAGTCGGTGACCCGCACCGTCCCGGTGGCGGTGACCCACTCGGTGTCCAGGACGAGAGTGTCGCGGCGGTACGCCCGCCGGGTGCACAGACCGCCGTCGGTGGGGGCGAGCAGCCATCGTCCGGCCTCGTCGTCACCGAGCAGCGCCGCGAAACACGCCGGGGAATCGAACCGGGGCAGGCACAACCAGTCGATCGAGCCGTCCCGGCCCACCAGCGCGGCGGTGTGCAGATCACCGATCAACGCGTAGTCCTCGATGCGCTGCTGCATCACCCGTCGACCTTCCCGATGTTCCGGCCCACGGCCCCTGCCGGTGCGCACGATGCCCGACCGTGGCCGCGGCGCCGCCGACCGGGGCGCGCTGTGCCCGTCCAGTATGCCGAGCCCGACAGAACCGGCGGGCGGGATCGGTCGACCTGGTGGCGGTACACGCCGGCGAGCCGATCATCGAAAGATGCTGCCGGCGATGATCGCCGGGGTGGGTGGCGCTCGGTACTCTCCGTGCAACCCCCCGCGCCGGTGAGGCCGATCGTTGCCACCGGATCCGGGATGGAATGGCGACGGCTGACCTTGGCAACCGTGACGCCCGGCCGGGCGCGTCACAAATCCAGGACCAGAGTGGGGCTGTGGGCGCGGGAGATGCACGGATACATGACCCCGAGCCGATCCTTGCCCGGGGTGTGCGGCACCGCGTCGAGATGCTCGACCTCGCCGGCCAATACCCGAGTCTCGCACGCCCCGCACACGCCCTCCCGGCACGAGGCCATTACCGGTACACGAGCGTGCTCGAGCGCTTCGAGCACGGACTGGCTCTCCGACACGTGCACGTGACGATTGCTGCGGCTGCAGGTGACATCGATCGGCCGACGCGGACCAGGGGACTGTCCCGGTGCCGCGGTGAACCGTTCGATGTGCAGGCGTGCGGGCGATACCCGGGCGACGACCTCGTCGGTCATCGCCGCGGGGCCGCAGCAGTACACCGCGCCGGCGGTGGCAGCGGCGAGGATGGGGGCAAGGTCGAGGCGGCTGCCGGTTTCGTCGTGGGCATGGATACTCACGTTCTGCGGCCATCGCTGCTCGAGTTCCTCGCAGAACGCCATGGTGGCTCGGCTGCGACCGAGGTAGATCAGCCGCCATCGGCGGTGCGCCGGCAGCGATTCGATCATTGCCTTGATCGGGGTGATCCCGATGCCCCCGGCCAGGAAGAGATAGTCGTGTGCGGGTTCGAGCGGAAAGTGGTTCTCCGGCGGGCCGACGTACAGGACCGTGCCGGGGCGGGCGCTGGCGTGCAACCAGGAACTGCCACCCCGGGAGTGCGGCGCCCGGTGCACCGCGATCCGGTATCGGGTGCGGTCGGCGGGGTCGCCGCACAGCGAGTAACGGCGCTGGAGGCCGTGGGGCAGGTGCACGGTCACATGCGATCCGGGTGTCCACACGGGCAGCTCGCCCCCGTCGCGGGCGGTCAGGTCGATGCCGACGATGCCGGAGGCCAGCAGATGCGTAGCGCCTACGGTCATCGGCTGTGGTGCCGACCGCGGCCGCCGCGGTGTCCGACGGGACGCGGGGGGCCGACCGCCACCGGTCAGAACACGCGTCAGCACGGCCACCATCGTCGAGACCACCAGGATCAACGCGACAAGTCGATATCCCCAGGCGCCGGCGTCGGTGCCGGACCATCCGGCGTGGAACGTCACGAGCACCACTGCGGCATAGCTGCCGTAGTGCAGGCGCTTCCACCACCGCGGCGACATGCGTGCCCGGAGCAGCGAGGACCCGTAGACGGCGAGCAGGAGATAGAACGCCACGACGCCCAGGGCTACCGGCCAGGGCCGGTAGCCGGCGGAGAGCGGGACGAGCACGTCGGTGAGGGAGAACCGGGACCACGAGTCGAGCACGAGTGAGAACATGTGCAGGCCGGTCATGATCAGGGCGGTGCCACCGAGCCAGCGATGCAGATCCTGCAACCACGCCGGGTTGGCGACCGTCTGCGGGATTCGCGTCGACAGCAGCACTCCCCACAGCACCGCGACGGTCAGGGTGACCCAGGCGACGAGGGCGCTGGCGCGGGTGACGTACCACCACAGGTGCAGATCGCTCATTCGAAATCGCTCCAGTTTACGGAACGCCGTTGTCGCCGGTCGGCGGACAGCACCAGGGCGGCACCGCCGAGACGCGGGACCTGCCCCAGCAGGGCCTCGGGTTCTCGGACGAAGGCGAGCTTGGTCAAGGCCTCGGCCCGTGCGCCGCTGCCGGCGACGACGGTGGCGGTCACCGTCGAGGTGACAGCGCTGACGCCGGTGGCCGGGTCGATCAGGTGGTGGGCAGGACCGGTGGCGCCGGTCCACATGCGCACCAGGCGGCTCGAGGTGGCCACGGCCCCACGCGTCAACCGCACGACGGTCAGCAGCTCACCGGTGAAAGGGTCCTCGATGCCGATGGTCCAGGCGCCGCCGTCGGGCGCGGCTCCGGCGACGACGAGGTCTCCGCCGACTTCGACGAGGACGCCGTCGGCGCCGCGGTCGAGGACGAACTCGGTGAGCATGTCGGAGGCCAGTCCTTTGCCGAGCCCCCCGGGGTCGAGGGTGGTGCCGACAGAAAGCCGCACGAGAGGACCGTCGATGTCGATGTCGGTCATGGATCCCGGCCAAGTGGCGGTGTCGGGCAGCATGGTAGTCCGGGTCGGGTCGGTGCTGCTGGTGGCGTAGCCGGCGGCGACCAGCTGCGGCAGCGTGGTCGGGTCGAAGGCGCCGTCGGTCAGCGCCCAAGCGTGGATCAGTTCGCGCACCAGGCGGACGGTGCAGGAGCGGACCTGCACCGGTCGCCCCTGCGCCCAGTTCAGCCGCCAGACGTCGCTGGTGTCGAGGAACCGGCTCCACGCCTGTTCGACTTCGTCCAGCAATGCGAAGCAGTCGTCGACGAGACCCGGTGGCCCGCCGACCACCGTGATCGCCGCGGTGCCGCCCATAGCGGGGCGACGGTCCTGCCGGACGGCCCGCATCGTCGTCGCCTCGCTGCCGGCTCGGGCGCCGGCCGCGCCGGCATGCGGAGGAGAAGCCATCTCAGCCGCCTGATCCGCGGGAGACGCCGTGTGGAGCAGTCGCGGCGCTGCGGCCGGGAGCCGGCGCGGGCACTGCGCCCGTGTCCGCTCGATCGGACACGCCGCCGGTGGCAGCGGTCGAGGAAGCGGCCCCGCCGACCTGGCCGGGGTCGGCGCCGGAGTCGGCGAAGCGATCGGGGGCATTGGCGGCCATGGCGGACACGATGGCGAGCACGGCACCGCCGGACAGGATCGAGGCGGTGATCTTGGACCGATGCGCCGGCGACCGCCCCGACAGGCGCGGGTCAGTCGTCGGGTTCATGCTCGGTCCTGTCCGGCTCCTCGTGATCCTCGCTCGACGGCGGTTCGTGTTCGCGCGTCGGTACCGCCGTGCGGGTCGACGTGGGGGTCGTTGCCGGAGTCGGGGCGGAGATGCTCGGTGCCCCGGAAGTGGGACTGCTGGGGACGAGTACCTCGTTCGCGCGTCCGATGTCACTGTTCGAGGAGGTGCTCAGGATCCGGGTGTTGACGGCCAGGGCGGCTGCTCCGATCGCCAGGACAAATAGCACGGCAACAGCCACCGCCACTTTCGATCTCATGTCTTCACCGTAGGGACGGATCGGCGAAGGATGGTCCCGCAAAGATCCAAGATTCGTCCAAGATCACTCGAGGGTTCGTCCCCCGGCGGTGGTCGGATCGACGCCCGGCTCGGTGCGCGCCGATAATTCGGGGCATGCAGGTGCTCGTGGTCGAAGACGACGAATCCGTCGCCGCCGGGGTGTGCGACGGGTTGACCCGTGCGGGGTTCGACGCCCGGTGGGTGGCTACCGGCGCCGATGCCGTCGCGGCGGTGTCCGAGTCGGGCCCGGAGTTCGTCCTGCTCGATCTGGGGCTACCGGACATGGACGGCACCGACGTCTGTCGCACCATTCGCGCCCGGTCGCCGATTCCGATCATCGTGCTCAGCGCCCGCGGGGAGGAAATCGACCGGGTCCTGGCATTGGAATTGGGCGCCGACGACTACGTGGTCAAACCGTTCGGAATGCGCGAACTCATCGCCCGTATCCGCGCCGTCGGACGGCGGGTCGGCGCACCCGGGGAGACAGCCCACGAGCACACCGGCATCCGCACGATCGGGGGCCTGACCCTCGACCGCCGTACTCGACGGGTGCACCTGAAGGAACGAGAGATCCACCTGACGCCGAAGGAATTCGATCTGCTCAGCTACCTGTCCGAGGATCCCGGTGCGGTGTACCGGCGCTCGGACATCCTGCACCAGGTGTGGGGTGCCAACTGGTACGGCACCACCAAGACCGTCGATGCCCATGTGGCCGCCCTCCGTAAGAAGCTCGGCGACCCCTGCTGGATCGAAGCAGTCCGCGGGGTCGGCTTCCGGCTCGGGGATCGTCCGTGAGATGGCGGTTGATGGCCGCGTTCATGGCCGTCACCTTCGTCGTGGTGGTAGTACAGGACGTCCCGCTCGGCAACTACCTGATGCAGGTCGAACGCGAACGCATCACCACCTCCCTCGAGCGGGACGCGTTCTTGCTCGCCGGCCGCAGCGAGGACACTCTCGAAGCCAGGACCGGAATCGATCCGGCACTGGCCGCCGACACCCGGCGCTATCACCGTGCCAGCGGCGCCCGGGTGGTGATCGTCGACGCCGACGGCACCGCCGTGCTGACCTCCGACGACGACCAATCCAGCGCCGGCGCCTCCTATCTGTCCCGCCCAGAGATCAGTGCGGCACTGTCGGGACAGATCACCTCGGGCCAACGCCGTTCGGACAGTCTCGGCACGGACCTGCTGTACGTGACGGTCCCGGTTCTCAGCGGCGAGAGCGTCGTCGGCGCTGTGCGGCTGACCTACCCAGCCCAGGTGGTGACCGACCAGGTCCACCGGCAACTACGCATGCTCTGGCTCGTCGCCGGCATCACCGTGCTCCTGGCCGGAATCGTGGCCGTCCTCATCGCCGGCCCCGTCACCCGCCGTTTGCAGCAGCTGCGCCGCACCACCGAACAACTCGCCGAAGGCGACCTGGCGGCACGCACCCCCGAGCACGCCGGGGCGCCGGAGATCCGCAGCCTGGCTCGCTCGTTCAACCGGATGGCCGACCGGCTCGAGTACCTGCTGCGCCAGCAACGCGCGTTCGCCGGCGATGCCTCCCACCAGTTGCGCACCCCGTTGACCGCCCTGCGCCTGCGCCTCGACAGCGCAGCCGACCTCGTCGAGTCCGATCCCGATGCTGTCCGCAGCACCCTCGCCTCGGCCCAGGACGAGGCCCTGCGGCTACAGCACATCATCGATGCACTCCTGGTGCTCAGCCGCGCCGACGACGCCGGCACCGCACCCCAGCAGATCGACCTGGCCGAGATCGCGCGCACGCGCGTCGAACAATGGGCACCGCTCGCCGACGAATCCGACGTCCGGCTCACCGTGACAGCACCCACGGCCGCGCTCACGTTCGCCGTGCCCGGCGCCGCCGAGCAGATCATCGACAACCTCCTCGACAACGCCCTGGCAGTGTCCGACCCCGGATCCACCATCGAGGTCACCGTCGCCCCGGTCGCCGCCGCCGATGTCGTCGACTTGCACGTCCTGGACCAGGGCCCCGGCCTGTCCCCGCAGGACTGCCTCCGGGCCTTCGATCGGTTCTGGCGTGCCCGCACCGACACCGAAGGCAGCGGACTGGGCCTGGCCATCGTCGCGCAACTTGCCCGTGCCAGCGGAGCCACCGCCGAGCTGCTACCTCGCACCCCGAACGGGGGCCTCGATGCCCATATCCGGTTTCGTGCGCCCGCGTGCCGTTAGCAGAACTGCACCACCGACCCCGCAGGGACCAGGTGCATCGACGAAGAACGCGTGCGCACACCCTCGCACCACCGTGCCGGTAGCGTCGGTGACAGCGGAGCAGTGCGCCGTGGCGGCGATGGGCGAGTGCGTTCGAAATCCCACCGGTTTCCCACCATCCACATCGAAACCGGACATCGGAATCGGTGCCGCCCGTTTCTCGCCACTGCCGTCCACCCAGTCCTACCGGCCTGCTGGATGGTTCGGTGCCCGCCGGGAAAAGTCTGAATTCGCTTGCCCCATAATCGATTCGGTCGCGAATTTGGGCCCGCCCGGCCCGCCGTTTTCCCGGCCCGGAAGTCGGCACCGGGCGCTCGGGCCGGACGAAACGTGGACGGTGGCGGCGCAGGTGCCGGCGGACCCTCCGGGATTTCGACCGTCACACTCCCTGGAGCCGGATCTGCTGGAAGGCGACGGCGTGCTGCACGCCGATGCGCGCTCCGGCCGCCGCGGTGAACTCGTGCAGGAATGCCGCGGGATCGAAGTCCCGGCCCAGTCCGTCCAGATAGGACCGGTGGGCGCGCAGTGACTCGATACCGGCGTCGAGGCTCTCGGTGACGTCGACGGCGTGCGAAGGCTGGTTCGCGCCCATGAGGTACACGAGGCCGACCTCGTCCCACGGTGGCAGGTTCTCGTCGAGCAGCTCGGGGAAGATCCAGCGGTTGCCGGCGTCGCGCGCGGCGTCGAGCACCGCGACGCCCACGGCGCGGTGGTCGGCCTGGTTGATGATCCGACCACCGTTCAGGCCGTAGGTCGGCTCGTACGTGGCGGTGATCAACACCTCCGGACGGAACCGCCGGATCTCGCGGGCTATGGCGCGGCGCAGGTCGAGTCCGTATTCGACGACACCGTCGCGGTATCCGAGGAACGTCACGTCCTCGACGCCGACCACGGCGGCGGCGTCGAGTTGTTCGCGGCGTCGCAGCGGTGCCGCCTCGGCGGGAGTGCGGCCGTCGATGCCGGCCTCGCCGTCGGTGGCGATGACGTAGGCCACCGACTTGCCCGACCGGGTCCAGCGGGCGATGGCGCCGGCGGCGCCGTACTCGAGGTCGTCGGGATGGGCGACGACGGCCATTGCGCGGTTCCAGTTCTCGGGCAGCGGGGCCAAAGTGGTGTTCATGACGGCACCTTTCGTGACAGTGGCTGGGTCTTCTTTCCGACGTTGCAGCGGCGCGAGGGACGCATCCTCGGGGCGCGGGTGCCGGTGGGTGCGTCCGTCGGGGGCGGCAGTCGTCAGTAGGGAGGACACACGGTGACGAGAATCCGCGGTGGATTCCCGGGCCGGTGTCCCGATTTCGAGGAGTGACCACCATGTCTGCTACCCGAGTCCAGCTCGCTCTCAACGTCGAGGACATCACCGCGGCGACCGAGTTCTACACCGCGCTGTTCGGGGTGTCCCCGCACAAACAGCGCCCCGGGTACGCCAACTTCGCGATCGAGGATCCCCCGCTGAAGCTGGTGCTGATCGAGAATCCCGGTGCGCGCGAACGCCTGAACCACCTGGGGATCGAGGCGGCCGGCTCCGAGGAGGTGTCCGGAGCGCTGGCCCGGTTCCGCGCCGCCGGTCTGACCGCCACGGTGGCCGAGCAGGATCTGTGCTGCCATGCCGTGCAGGACAAGGTGTTCGTCGACGCGCCGGACGTGCCCAACGGGTGGTGGGAGTACTACGCCGTCACCGACGACAACCCCTCCAACCCGGACGGGCTGACGGGCTCGGCGTGTGCGGTTGCGTGCGCGAGTGAGGACAGCCCGGTCGCGGGTGCCTGCTGCGGCTGACAGCACTCGCCCCGGTGGGCCGTCCTGCGACGGCACACCGGGGCGCGCCGGATCAGCGGGGGCTGCCGGCGCAGCGGCAGTCGGTCGGGGCGGTGTAGTCCATCGGCATCCCGTGGGCATCGAGGGTCAGCGCGCAGCACCGTCCGAGCAGCTCGGCCAGCTTCCGCCGGCCGCGTTGGACGCGGGACTTCATTCCGGACAGGGATACGCCTTCGAGGGCGGCGGCGTCGGCCTGGGTCAGTCCTTCGAGGTCGGTCAGCTCGACGGCTCGGCGCTGCTCGGGGGAGAGCCCCTCGAGCAGCGGGCGCAGGCAGGTGGCCAGCTCCCGCAGCGTGGTCGCCGCGTCGTCGTCCCATTCCTGCCCGGCCTGGTCGGGTGCATCGCCGGTGAGCGGCGCGAGCCGGTCCCGATCCCGGGCGGCCCGGCGGTAGTCGTCGATGATCGCGCTGCGGGCGATCCGATACACCCACCGGATCAGGTGCTCGCGGTCCTCGACACGGCCGAGGTTCTTGTGGACGCGCAGCAGGATCTCGCCGAGCACGTCGTCGGCGCGGTCCGGATCCGCGATCCGCCGGTGCACGAAGGCGCGGAGCTGCGCACCGAACTCGCGCCAGACGGCTTCGGTGGTCATGGCTTCGGTGGTCATGGCTTCGGTGGTCACGGCGTCCGCGCCGGCCGCGGAACTGGTCGATGCCCTGGTCATGGTCTGGTCCTCCGGGGAAGGGGCGCTGTACGGGCGGTGTCCCTCACAGACGACGGTACCGGCGAAAGGACGCAGGTCCCCTGCCGAAGTCGCCGGTGCCGGCACGCCCCGTCCGGGTCGGGTGTGCGTCCCCGCGGTGGCGGTGACGTCTGTGTGGATGCCAGTGCGGGGCACGGTCCCGCAACACCGGACGAAGGAGTAACCATGACCGGCACCGTGGAACGTGACGCCGACCGGGCGCTGAAGGCCAAGCACCGGGCGCTGTGGGCGGCCGGGAACTATCCGGCGGTCGCGGCCGACCTGATCCCGACGTTCGGCCCGACGCTCGTCGCCGCGGCCGGGGTGACGGCGGGCCGGCGGGTGCTCGATGTGGGCGCCGGATCCGGCAACGCTGCCATCCCGGCCGCCGAACGGGGCGCGATCGTCACCGCCGCCGACCTGACGCCGGAGTTGTTCGTCGCGGGCCGCACAGCCGCGGCCGAGCGGGGCGTGGACCTCGAGTGGGTGGAAGCGGACGCCGAGGCCCTGCCGTTCCCCGACGGCAGCTTCGACGTCGTGCTCTCGAGCGTGGGGGCGATGTTCGCACCCCACCACCAGGCCGTCGCCGACGAGCTGCTCCGCGTGTGCCGGCCGGGCGGGACGATCGCGATGATCAACTGGACGCCGGAGGGCTTCATCGGTCAGTTGTTCCGGCTCATGGCCCCGTATGCGCCGCCACCGCCGCCCGGCGCTTCGCCGCCCCCGCTGTGGGGCGACGAGCAGCACGTCCGGGAGTTGTTCGGCGATCGGATCACCGACCTGAGCATGGATCGCCGAATCGTGGTGATGGACCACAGCGCGGATCCGACCGAGTTCCGCGAGTACTGGAAGCACAACTACGGTCCGACGATCGCGGTGTACCGGTTCAACGCCGTGGACCCCGACCGGACCGCAGATCTCGACCGGAAGTTCCTGCAGTTCCTCACCGACTGGAACCGGGCCGGGCAGCCCGGCCGGACCGCGTACGACGCCGAGTACCTGCTGCTCACCGCCCGCAAGAGGTAGCCGGCCCGGTCGGTGCGGGCGTTCACCGCAGCGCCACGCCGACCTCGTGCGGCCGCGGCAGTAGTGCCGAAGGGGAGAAGCAGCAGGGATGCCGAAGAGGAGAAAACAGCAGGGGTGCCGAAGGGAGAAAGCGAAGCCCCGCCGGCTTCGCGCGTCGTCGCCGGCGGGGCAGGGCCACTGTGCAGGGGGGATAGCGGCCGGATCCGAGCGTATTCGGCCTGCGGGGCGATGTGAAGTAGAACGGCCCATTCGGGTAGGGCATAAGGTCCCGATCGGTGCAATTCGGGCGACCGTCGGCGATGTGGCTCTCGCTTCGGGCTCGGTTCAACCCCGTTTCGTCCGCCGCCCCGCGTCGCGGACGTCCGTGTAGCTGTCCAGGATCTCGTGGATCTCGGCGATGGCCTTCCGGCGCGAGCCGGCATCCGCGATGCGCGCGAGCTGCTGTTTGAGGCTCACCGCAAGTTCGGCGTAGTCGTTCTGCCAATCGCGGCCGGTCAGGCGTGGCATATCCGCGCGGGCGGGGTGTATTCGCGTGGCCGGGGTGCCGGGCGCCAACACGTAGCCTTCCCCCATCGCCGGGGTGATGATCGACAGCGAAGGGTCGACCTCCCGCACCAGTTCGGCCAGCGCAGCGACTGCCTCCGGTTCGCCGTGCGCGAGGAACAGGCTGCCCGACACGGGGCTGCGCGCCTTGATCCAGTCCAGCAGTTCGGTCTGATCGGCATGGGCGGAGTAGCTGTCGATCCGGCGGATCTGCGCTCGCACGTCGATATCCTGACCCGAGATGCGGACGCGCTTCGCGCCGTCGAGGATCACGCGGCCCAGCGAGCCCTGCGCCTGGAAACCGACGAACAGGATCGTCGAATCCCGGCGGTGGAGATTGTGCTTCAGGTGATGACGGATGCGTCCCGCCTCGCACATGCCCGAGGCGGCGATGATGATCGCGCCCGACATGTCGTTGATCCGCTTGGAGACGGCAGCGTCGTCGACGTAATGGATCGCGGGATGGCGGAAGATGTCCTTCCCCTCGAGGTCCTCGAGCTCGCCCGCATGCTCGGCGAACACCGAGGTGGCGCGGTTGGCGAGCGGTGAGTCGACGAACACCGGTACCGCGGGGATGCGGTCCTCGTCGGCGAGGTGTGCGATGTCGAGCAGCAGCTCCTGGGTCCGTTCCAGCGCAAAGGCGGGGATGACGAGATTGCCGCCGTGCCCGACGGCCCGGTGGATCTCCTCTTCGAGCAGGTCGCGTCGCTGGTCGATCGTCATCCGCACCCGAGTCCGATTGCCGTAGGTGGATTCGCAGACGACATGGTCCGATCCGGATGGGCCCTCGGGATCGGGGTGGAACGCCTTCTGCGCGGGGCCGAGGTCGCCGGAAAAGAGCAGGCGCACGCCCCCCGCCTCGATCTCCGCCGATGCGGCACCCAGGATGTGCCCCGCGTTCCACAGTCGCGCACGAAAGCCCGCGGCGGGCTCGAACCACTCCTCGAGTGCGACCGCACGGGTCTGCCCCCACGCGGCGAGCGCATCCTCCTCGGTGTAGAGCGGGACGAACCGCTTCTCGCGCGTGCGATCGCGCCGCCGGTTTCGCCGCTCGGCCTCGAATTCCTGGATGCGCCCGGCATCGGCGAGCATGAATTCCAGCAGGTCGGCGCTCTGGCCGGTGCAGAAGATCGGTCCGTCGAAACCCTGCGCCACCAGCTTGGGCAACAGGCCGCAATGATCGATGTGGGCATGGGTGAGGACCACGGCGTCGATCTCGTGCGGCGCGAACGCGAAGTCGCCGTGGTTCAGCTCCTCGAGGCTGCGTGAGCCCTGGAACAGGCCACAGTCCACCAGGATCCGTGTGTCGCCGAGGGCGACCTCCATGCACGAGCCGGTCACCGTCTTCGCGGCACCGTGGAAGACGAGAGTCGGATGTTGCCTCACGCGCAGCTCCTACGGAATCGCCCGCCGAAATTGCAGGTACGACAGCCAAGCTATCCGAACATCCGGGTCGGGCAGCCCTGCTTGGAAATCTCGCGGACTCGGCGGCGCCGGTCGGGCCCGGAGGTCTTCACCCACGGCGTCACCCCGGGCCGTGAATATCACCCCGGCTATCACCCTCGTCGGCCGTTACGTCCGCCGGCGGCCGGTCGATGGACATCGTGGTGGCGCCGGGCACCCCGACGCTCGGCGTCACCGCATACCGGACGCCCCCGCCTCGAGCAGACGGGGCGGGGGCGTTCGTCGCGTCAGTCCCGCGAGTTCGCGCACACGCCGGTGCGGAGTCGCTCGCTGCGTGCCGCACGGTGCGGTGACCGCCGTGGCCCGTTCGTCCGCCGCGGGGCGGACCGCGGCGACCGGTGCTCGGCTCTGAGGGCGATCGCTGCCCCGACAATCGTGGCAACCACCGCAGCAACGGCCACCCACGCGACGAGCAGCGACGCGATCACGTTCATGCCGTCTACACCGCTGCCGGACGGCCGAGGGTTACGCGGTTCCCGAGCTTCACCCTGCGATTCACCCTGGTCCGAGTCCTGTTCGCGCGGTCGGTCCGGTTTGCCCCGGCCGGCGGGGAGGGTTCGGTGACGGTGGGCGGAGCCCTGGGGGGCGGTCCGGCTTTCGGCTGCCGTGTCCATGCGGAGTCCCCACCCGGGACCGGGCGGGGACCCGGCAGCGCGCCACACATAGAACCTGTTCCAATTTCGCCGTCTTGTGGCTATGGTCACATGCGTACACACGCACTGTGACGGAGGGCGATGCAGATGAAGACCAAGGGCGCGATCCTGTGGGGTCTCAACGAGCCGTGGTCGGTGGAGGAAATCGAGATCGGCGACCCGGTCGCGGGTGAGGTGCAGATCCGCATGGAGGCGGCGGGCATGTGCCACTCGGACCACCACATCGTCACGGGAGCGACGCCCATGCCGTCCTTCCCGGCGATGGGTGGCCACGAGGGGTCCGGTGTCATCACCAAGGTCGGCGAGGGAGTCGTGGGCCTCGAAGTCGGCGATCACGTCGTCCTGTCCTTCATTCCGGCCTGTGGCCGCTGCCCGTCGTGCGCCACCGGCCACTCGAACCTGTGCGACCTCGGCGCCGGCCTGCTCAGCGGCATGGCCATCTCCGACGGCACCTACCGGATCCAGGCGCGCGGCCAGAACGTGATCCCGATGTGCCTGCTCGGTACCTTCGCGCCCTACATGACGGTCAACCAGACCCAGGTCGTCAAGATCGACAAGGACATCCCGTTCGAGCTGGCCGCCCTCGTCGGCTGTGGCGTGCCCACCGGCTGGGGGTCGGCCACCCACGTCGCAGACGTCAAGCCCGGTGAGGCTGTCGCCGTCATCGGCATCGGGGGTGTGGGGATGAGCGCGCTGCAGGGCGCCGTCGCATCCGGGGCGCGGCAGATCTTCGCGATCGACCCCGTGCCGTGGAAGCGGGAGCAGGCCCTGAAGTTCGGCGCGACGCACGCCTACGCGTCGATGGCCGAGGCGCTCATGCCGATCATGGAGACCACCTGGGGCCGCATGGCGGACAAGACGATCATCACCGTGGGCGAGATGCGCGGCGAATACGTCGAGGAGGCCCTGCAGCTGACGGCGAAGAACGGCCGCTGCGTGGTCACCGCGATGGGGCACATGACGGACATGGACGTGAAGCTGAACGCGTTCCTGTTCGCGATGCTGCAGAAGGATCTGCAGGGCAACATCTTCGGCGGCTGCAACGCGCGGGTCGACATCCCCAACCTGCTGGCGATGTACAAGTCCGGACAGCTCAACCTCGCGGACATGGTCACCCGCACCTACACCCTCGAACAGATCAACGACGGCTACCAGGACATGCTCGACGGGAAGAACATCCGCGGCGTCATCAAGTACACCGACGCCGATCGGTGATCGCGCGGTAGCCTGCGCCGTCTTCTAGGCTGGGTACGTGAACAGCCTCGACGCGATCTCCGACTGGCCCGTCGACCACGCCGCCGCCGCGGTTCTCACCCGCGGCGGCGGTGTCGTCGCCGGGCACGGCGACCAGTTGCGGCTCTACCGTCTCGCGTCGGTCACCAAGCCGCTCGTCGCCTACGCGGTTCTCGTCGCCGTGGAGGAGGGTGCGGTCGAGCTCGATCAGCCCGCCGGTCCGGCGGGATCCACCGTCCGCCATCTGCTGGCACACGCGTCGGGACTCGCCTTCGACGAACGCCGGGCGCAGGCCGAGCCCGGGCGCAGACGGATCTACTCGAGCGCGGGCTTCGAGATCCTCGCGGAGCTCGTCGCGGGTGAGACCGGCATCCCGTTCCCCGAATACCTCACCCAGGCCGTCTTCGAGCCGCTCGGCATGCGGGAATCGTCGCTGCCGGGACCCGCCGGGCACGGGGGACAGTCGTCGCTCGCCGACCTGACGCACTTCGCCGCGGAGCTGCTCGCGCCCCGCCTGGTGTCCGCGCAGACTCTCGCGGAGGCCACCCGGGTGCAGTTCCCGGGGCTCGACGGGATCGTGCCCGGATACGGCATGCACAAGCCCAACGACTGGGGGCTCGGGTTCGAGATCCGCGGCCGGAAGAACCCGCACTGGACCGGTTCGGCCAATTCGCCCGAAACGTACGGGCACTTCGGCCAATCCGGTACATTCCTGTGGGTCGATCCCCGCGCGGAGATCGCGTGTGTCGCGCTGACCGACAGGGCTTTCGGCGACTGGGCCAAGCCGCGGTGGCCGGCCCTCGCGGACGACGTACTCACCGAATTCTCAAATTCCTCATCCGTTCCCTAGCGAAACAGGAGTAACACAGGCAGACTGTCCCCTGTCGCCATGCGCGACCGCTTCGATGTCAGGCCGTTGGGGAAGACGTCCCTCGTCGAAGTGGAGGTGTGTAGTGCGCGCGTCGAACCAGTTCGCGGATGCGACGACCGGGGTGGTCTACATCCACTCGTCGCCTGCTGCGGTCTGCCCGCATATCGAATGGGCACTGGCCGCCACCCTCGATTGCCGTCCGGATCTCACCTGGATCGGTCAACCGGTCGACGTCGGACAACTGCGCACGACTGTGAACTGGGCGGGTCCCGTGGGGACCGCCGCACGCCTCGTCGACGCCCTCCGGGTGTGGCCGATGATCCGCTTCGAGATCACCGAGGACCCCAGCGACGGCGTCGACGGCGAGCGCTACAGCCACGTGCCGGGACTGGGGCTGTGGCGCGGCAACACGAGCGCGAACGGGGACGTCGTGGTCGGAGAGATGCGGCTGCGGGCGCTGCTCGCCGGCGGCAACATCGAGGAGGAACTGACCCGGGTGCTGGGAACGGCCTGGGACGAGGCGCTCGAGCCCTACCGCAGCGGCGGCGAGGGCGCCGAGGTGACCTGGTTGCGCCGGAACGTGGGGTAGGCCGCTGCGCGGCCGGTGCGTCCTTTGGGCTGCTGGGGCAACCCGAAAGACGCACCGGCGGCGCAGCCGCCTACAGCGGGATGTTCTTGTGGCGGCCGCGGCGCGCGGGAGCCGCGGCCAGCGCCTGGGCGAGGGTGCTGCGGGTCGTCGCCGGGTCGATCAGTTCGTCGACGACGCCGATCGACATCGCCCGGCCCACGCCGCCGGCGATGGCCTCGTGCTCGGCGGCGAGACGGTCGTGCAGTGCCTCCCGCTCCTCCTCCGGCGCCGCGGCCAGGGCCCGCTTGTGCAGGATGCCCACCGCCGCCTTGGCGCCCATCACGGCGACCTCGGCGTCCGGCCAGGCGAACACGGCGGTCGCGCCCAGTGCCCGCGAGTTCATCGCGATGTAGGCGCCGCCGTAGATCTTCCGGGTCACCAGCGTCACGCGGGGCACCTCGCACTCGGCGAATGCGTGCAGCAGCTTGGCTCCGCGACGGACCACGCCCTCCCACTCCTGGCTCACGCCGGGCAGGTAGCCGGGCACGTCGACGATGACGACGAGGGGAACGCCGAAGGCGTTGCACAGGCGCACGAAACGCGCGGACTTCTCCGCGCTGACGGAGTCCAGGCAGCCGCCGAGACGCAGCGGATTGTTCGCGATGACGCCGACCGTGCGTCCGCCGAGCCGGCCGAAGCCGGTGACGACGCTCCGGGCCCATCCGGCCTGCAGTTCCTCGAAGGTGGACTCGCCCTCGACGTTGTCGAGCAGCTCGTGCACGATCGGGCGGACATCGTAGGCGCGGCGGGGGGATTCGGGCAGCAGCGCCCGCAGGTCGGTGTCGCCGCGACGGGCGGCGTCGAGGTCGAACTCGCCCTGCTCGGCGAGCATCGACACGAGGCGACGGGCCCGGTGCAGGGCGTCGTCCTCGTCGTGGGCGGCGATGTGGGCGACGCCGGACTTCTTGGTGTGGGTGTCCGGCCCACCGAGGGATTCCATGTCGACCTGCTCGCCGGTGACGCTGCGCACCACGTCGGGGCCGGTGACGAAGATGCGGGCCTCGGGCGCCATGATGACGATGTCGGTGAGTGCGGGGCCGTAGGCGGCGCCGCCCGCCGCGAAGCCGAGAACCACGGAGATCTGGGGGATCCGGCCGGAAGCGCGGACCATGGCCTCGAAGATCAGGCCGACGGCATGGAGGGAGTCGACGCCCTCCGCGAGCCGAGCGCCGCCCGAGTGCCACAGCCCGACGATCGGGACGTCCTGTTCGAGGGCCGTGTCGATGGCGTCGACGATGTGCTTGCAGCCGTCCACGCCCATGGCGCCACCCATCACGGTGGCGTCCGAGCAGTACGCGACGGTCCGGACGCCGTCGATGGAACCGATCGCGGCGAGCATGCCGGACTTGTCCCGGGGGTGCAGCAGGCTCAGGGTGCCCGCGTCGAACAGTCGCTCGAGCCTCCGGAGCGGATCGCGGGGGTCGACGGCGGCGTCGCGCGTCTGAGCAGGTTCCAGGACGGTCATCGCGTTCTCCTCGGGCAAGGCAAGAGCGGGGGATGGGCGCCGGGGGTGGGGGTCCCGTGACGAGACCCCCACCCCGACGGCGAGCGAAGTCCGGTCGGGTCAGGCCCGGCCGAACGCGAGCGCAACGTTGTGCCCACCGAAACCGAACGAGTTGTTCAGCGCGAAATCGATCCGGCCGTAACGGGCTTCGCCCTTCACGACGTCGAGATCGATCTCTGGATCCTGGTTGTCCACGTTGAGCGTGGGCGGGATGACCCCGTCCCGCAGGCTCAGGACCGTCAGGACCGCTTCGAGCGCGCCGACCGCACCGATCGAATGCCCCAGGGCTCCCTTCGGTGCATACACCGCGGCATGGTTGCCGACCGCGGAATTGATCGCCTTCGCCTCGGCGATGTCGCCGATGGGTGTGGCCGTGGCATGCGCGTTGACGAAGCCGATGTCGGACGGCGACAGGCCGGCGCCATTGATGGCCTTCGTCATGGCACGCGCCGCGCCCGTCCCCTCGGGATCGGGTGCCACGATGTGGAATCCGTCCGAGGTGATGCCCGCACCGAGCAGGCGGGCGTGGATGGTGGCGCCGCGCGCCTTGGCGTGCTCCTCGGTCTCGAGCACCATCAGCGCGCCGGCCTCGCCGAAGACGAAGCCGTCGCGGTCCTTGTCGAACGGACGCGACGCCCTGCTCGGGTCGTCGTTGCGGGTGCTCAGCGCCCGCATCATGGCGAAGCTGGCGGTGGCGACCGCGTCGAGCTGACCCTCGACGCCACCGGCGACGACGATGTCGGCATCGCCCATCGCGATCATCCGGTAGGCGTGGGCGATGGCCTCGTTGCCGGACGAGCAGGCGGACACCGGCGTCAGCACGCCGGCCTTCGCACCGAGCTCGAGGCCCACCGTCGCCGACGGGCCGTTCGGCATGACCATCTGCACGGCGAACGGGGACACCTTGCGGTAGCCGTCGTTGCGCAGCTTGTCGACGGCGTCGATGAGCGCTTCGCCGCCACCGAGACCGGTGCCGATGACGACACCGAGGCGCTCGCGGTCGACCTCCGGGCTGCCCGCGTTCTCCCACACGGTGCGGCCGAGGCCCAGCGCGAGCCGCTCGACGAAGCTCATCCGGCGGATCTCGACGCGCGAGAGGGTTTCGTCGGGGCTGGTCTTGAGCTTGCCGCCGATGCGAACCGGCAGGTCGAACTCGTCGACGAAGCCGGTCAGCGTATCGATGCCGCTCTCACCGGCGAGCAGGCCCTTCCACGTGGCATCCACGTCACCAGCGATCGATGTCGTGGCCGCGAGGCTGGTGACGACGACGTTGGGGAATGTCCCGGTGCGGGGAGAGGCGGAAGTCACGGTTGAGCTCACTCGTTGTCGTTCGTGGCCTGGACGCCCTCGGCCTCGAGCTTCTGGATGTAGGCGACGGCGTCACCGACGGTGCGGAGGCCGGCGAGGTCCTCGTCGGGGATCTTCACGCCGTACTTGTCCTCGGTCTGCACGGCGATCTCGACCATGGACAGGGAGTCGATGTCGAGGTCGTCGACGAAGGACTTCTCGACGGTCACCTCGGAGGGCTCGATGCCGGTGACCTCTTCGATGATCTCCGCGAGACCGGCGATGATTTCTTCCTGGGTGGCGGCCACGTTGTGGCTCCCTTCTTCGTTTCGTCTTGCTGATCGGACCGGGTGGCGGATTCCGCCCGGATTCCGGGTGCCCGTCGAGGGCAGGTCCCGTACTGCGCGACGCGCGCGCAGCAAACTAGCCGACGCGGAGCGATTCGGCCAGCGCTGAGATCTCCTCAGGGGTCTTGAGTGCCGTGGTCGGCGTGCCGCGCATCTCCCGCTTGGCGATGCCGACCAGGGTGCCGGCCGGGGGAAGCTCCACGACCGCCGAGACCTCGGCCGCGCGCAGGGTCGCGGTGCACAGGTCCCAGCGCACCGGTCGGGTGACCTGCGCGGCAAGCTTGGTCAGTGCGTCCGCTCCGGATGTGACAGGTGCCCCGTCGGAGTTGGACAGCAGCGTGCGGGTCGGATCGCTGGGCACGATCTTCGCCGCGGCCTCGGCGACGGCTTCCTGGGCCGGGGCCATGAATACGGTGTGGAAGGCGCCGGCGACCGGCAGGGGCCGGATCCGGGCCTTCTCCGGAGCGTTCGCCGCGAGCTCCTCGAGTGCCGTGAGGCGACCGGCGGCGACGATCTGGCCGGCCGCGTTGATGTTGGCCGGCGTCAGGTCGAGTTCGGCCAGCCGGGCGAGCACGTCCTCTTCGTTGCCGCCGAGCACGGCCGACATCCCGGTCGGCTCGATCGCGCACGCCCGGGCCATCTCGGCACCGCGGACGGCGGCGAGCATGACCGCCTCGTCCGCGCTGATGACCCCGGCGATTGCCGCGGCCGCGAGCTCGCCGACCGAATGGCCGGCGACGATCGTGTCGTCCGGGACGAGGTTGCGGGCCTCGAGTTCCTCGTAGGCCAGCAGCGCCGTCGCGACGACCAGCGGCTGGGTCACCGCCGTGTCGGTGATCTCCTCGGCCGTCGCGGTGGTGCCGAGGCGTTCGAGGTCGAGGCCCGAGGCCTTCGACCACAGCTGGATGCGATCGCGGGCGCCGGGCTGCTCCAACCAGGAGGCGAGCATGCCGGGTGTCTGGGAGCCCTGACCGGGGGCGAGCAGCGAAATCACGATGATCAGAGAACACCCTGGACAGGGCCTTGCGAGATGTCGGTAGGGATGAACTCTCGCTTGCTGTTTTGTAGGGTTCCCACAAAACAGCACGTCGGCGTCCACCATCGACGGAACGCCGCCTCCCGTTACGTGCCCGGTTCGCGCAGTGTGAAACGGGAGACTGGTGGGACTGGAGTTCGTAATTCGTTATGACTTCGAGCCAGCCTTCCCACGGTGGCGGCTATCCGCAACACGTAAGCATCACGGGGATTCGTGGGGTCGCGGCCGGTGACTTCTGTGATCCGCTTGAGCCGGTACCGGACGGTATTTGGATGAACAAACAGCTGTCGGGCACAGGTCTCGACAGCACCCCCACAGTCGAGGTATGCGTCGAGGGTGTCGGCCAGCGCCGGACCCGCCTCGGTGAGCGGAGCCACCACGTCGTCCTCGAGCGCGGCGATCGCCCCCGCGTCGCCGAGCAGCGCCCGCTCCGGCAGCAGTTCCGCCGCATGCACCGGCCGCGGCGCTCCTCGCCACCCGGCCACCGCCTCCATGCCGGCCATCGCCTCGACCGCGGACGCGTGCGCCGACGCGAGGGTGGGCGTGGTGGGACCGATCACCACCGGGTCGTCGGAAAAGCTGCGCATCAGCTCGGAGCGGAACGTCATCGCCTCGATGCTGCCGTGCAGCTCCCCGCTGACCACCATCACGAGCCGCTCGCCCTGCACCACTGCCAGCGCGGCGCGGCCGTGCTGCTGCGCGATCGAGTGCACGGTCGTCACGACCGACACACCCTCGTTCGGCGGGGGAGTGCCGATGATCACGGTGGCCGGCGCCGTCGCATCCCAGTTCAGCGTCGCGGCGCGCGAGAGCATGTCCGAACCGGTGTCGCCGCGGACCACCGCGTCGACGACCAGCGCCTCGAGGCGGGTGTCCCAGGCGCCGCGGGACTCGGCCGCGCTGGCGTAGACCGAGGCTGCGGCGAAGCCCAGTTCCCGGCCGTAGCGCAGCGTCGCCTCGGTCAGTGCGACGAGCTGTTGCTCGTTGCGCGCCAGCGCGGGCAGCCACTGCTCGAAGAACTCCATGGCGGCGCGGACCATGTCCACGGTCTGGCGCAGCGTCAGCCGGCGTGCCAGATCCTGCGGGATCACCTGGAACGCGTCCAGGCTGAACCGCAGATCACTGTCGGGGTTGCGCACCCATTCGAGGAAGTCGACGACCGCCGTCTGGATGATCAGCTGCACGTTGGATCGCTGCGACGCGTCGAGATCCGCGAAGAACGGCAACTGCTCCTGCATGGCGTGGACGGCCTCGGTGGACAGCCGCCCGGAGAACTGCTTGACCCGGCGCAGGAGCGCGTCGGGCAGGGGATCACGCTCCGGCCGCGCCGGCGGCACCGGACGCCCGGTAGGGACGCCCGGTGCCCGCCTCGGACGCGGCTCTGCGGGTTCTGCGACCATGGGACGAAACTACGCCCGTCGCCCGCGGCGGAGCGGGTCGGATCAGGCCACGCCGGGATCCGAGGTCTGCTCCGGAGCCGCCGCCACGTCGTCGATGCGGTACCGCCGGGCCGCCTCGACCGCCTGCGAGCGATCGATCGCGCCGTCCCGGCCGAGGGCGGCGAGCACCGCGACCACCGTCGACTCCGCGTCGATGTTGAAGAACCGGCGCGCGGCCGGGCGGGTGTCGGAGAACCCGAACCCGTCGGCGCCGAGCGTCGTGTAGTCGCCCGGCACCCACTGCCGGATCTGGTCCGGTACCGCGCGCATCCAGTCCGAGACCGCCACGAACGGACCGGCGGCGTCGGCGAGGACCTTGGCCACGTACGGCGTCGGAGCGTCGGCACCCGGGTCGAGCAGCGCCTGCCGCTCGCACTCGACGCCGTCACGGCGCAGCTCGCCCCACGAGGTCACCGACCACACGTCCGCGGCCACGCCCCATTCGTCGGCGAGCATTTCCTGCGCCCGCAGCGCCTCGGGCATGAGCACACCGGAGGCGAGGATCTGCGCCTTCGGCCCGGAGCCCTCGCCGCGGCGGTACAGGTAGATGCCCTTGAGCAGGCCCTCGACGTCGAGGTTCTCCGGCTCGGCCGGCTGCACGTACGGCTCGTTGTAGAGGGTGATGTAGTAGAAGATGTTCTCGCCGCCGAACCCGTCGACACCCTCCGTGCCGCCGTACATGCGGCGCAGACCGTCCTTGACGATGTGCGCGAGCTCGTAGGAGAACGCAGGATCGTACGACACCACCGCCGGGTTGGTGGACGCCAGCAGCAACGAGTGCCCGTCGGCGTGCTGCAGGCCCTCACCGGTGAGGGTGGTGCGGCCGGCCGTCGCGCCGAGCACGAAACCGCGGGCCATCTGGTCGGCCGCCGCCCACAGCCCGTCGCCGGTGCGCTGGAAGCCGAACATCGAGTAGAAGATGTACAGCGGGATCATCGGCAACCCGTGCGTGGCGTACGAGGTGCCGACGGCGGTGAACGACGCGGTGGAACCGGCCTCGTTGATGCCCTCGTGCAGGATCTGCCCGACGACGCTCTCCTTGTAGGCGAGCATCAGTTCCGCGTCGACCGATGTGTACAGCTGGCCGTTGCGGTTGTAGATCTTCAGCGACGGGAACCACGAGTCCATACCGAAGGTGCGGGCCTCGTCCGGGATGATCGGCACGATGCGCGGACCGATCTCCTTGTCGCGCAGCAGCTCCTTCATGATGCGCACCAGCGCCATGGTGGTGGCCACCTGCTGCTTGCCGGAGCCCTTGCGGATCACCTCGTAGGCCTTGTCGTCGGGCAGCGTCAGCGGGGCCTTGGCGGTGCGGCGCTCGGGCAGGAACCCGCCGAGCGCGCGCCGCCGCTCGAGCATGTACTGGATCTCCGGGGAGTCGTTGCCCGGGTGGTAGTACGGCGGCATCTTCGGGTTCGCCTCGAGCTCGGCGTCCGAGATCGGGATGCGCTGCAGGTCGCGGAAGTACTTGAGGTCCTCGAGCGTGAGCTTCTTCATCTGGTGCGTGGCGTTGCGGCCCTCGAAGTGCTTGCCGAGGGTGTACCCCTTGATCGTGTGCGCGAGGATCACCGTCGGCTGGCCCTTGTGCGCCATCGCCGCCGCGTACGCCGCGTAGATCTTGCGGTAGTCGTGGCCGCCGCGCTTGAGGTTCCAGATCTCCTGGTCGCTGAGGTTCTTGACCAGTTCCTTGGTGCGCGGGTCGCGGCCGAAGAAGTGCTCGCGGACGAAGGCGCCGTCGTTGGCCTTGTAGGTCTGGTAGTCGCCGTCCGGCGTCGCGTTCATCAGGTTGACCAGCGCACCGTCCTTGTCGGCGTGCAGCAGGGCGTCCCACTCACGACCCCACACCACCTTGATGACGTTCCAGCCGGCGCCGCGGAAGAACGATTCCAGTTCCTGGATGATCTTGCCGTTGCCGCGGACCGGACCGTCGAGGCGCTGCAGGTTGCAGTTGACCACGAACGTGAGGTTGTCCAGACCCTCGGTCGCCGCGACGTGCGCGAGACCCCGCGACTCCGGCTCGTCCATCTCGCCGTCGCCGAGGAACGCCCACACGTGCTGGTCGGAGGTGTCCTTCAGGCCGCGGTCGTTCAGGTAGTGGTTGAACCGCGCCTGGTAGATCGCGTTCATCGGGCCGAGGCCCATCGATACCGTCGGGAACTCCCAGAAGTCGGGCAGCAACCGCGGATGCGGGTAGGACGGCAGGCCGCCGCCCTGGTCGGCGTGGCTGGCCTCCTGGCGGAACCCGTCGAGCTGCTCGGCCGGGATGCGCCCCTCGAGGTAGGCGCGGGCATAGACGCCGGGAGAGGCGTGACCCTGGATGAAGATCTGGTCGCCGCCGCCGGGGTGGTCCTTGCCGCGGAAGAAGTGGTTGAAGCCCACCTCGTACAGCGCCGCGGAGGAGGCGTAGGTGGAGATGTGGCCGCCGACGCCGATGCCGGGGCGCTGCGCGCGGTGCACCATGATCGCGGCGTTCCACCGGATGAAGGCACGGTAGCGACGCTCGACCTCCTCGTCGCCGGGGAACCACGGCTCGTTCTCGGTCGGGATGGTGTTCACGTAGTCGGTCGAGGTCAGTGCCGGGATCGAGACGTGGCGCTCGCCGGCACGCTCGAGCAGGCGCAGCATCAGGTACCGGGCACGCGCAGGACCGGCGGACTCGAGCAGCCCGTCGAAGGACTCGAGCCACTCCGTGGTCTCGGCCGGGTCTATGTCCGGCAGGTAGGAGGCCACGCCCTCGCGGATGACCCGCACGCGGCCGTCGGAGGCCCCGCTGGTGTTCGGCGAGGATCCCGCTTCCGAGGCGCCTTGTGTGGCGGCGCTCGTCGAGGAATCGGGCTCGTGGATCAGGTCTGTCAACGTCTGCTCCTCATCGTGGTGGGGCGCGCAGGTGTGGCGCCCGCTCCGTAGGCCGGCTCTTGTGGGAGCCGACTCATCGACATCTGAACGAGATGCACTGCTCATCTTCCCCCATCGCGCGGTGGGAGGCATCCCCCCGGGTGTGAAGCGGCCGCGAGGCGGGTATCCGGACCGTTCGACTCCGCGCGGCAGAATCGGCGGTGCGGAGCTCCTCGCGGTAACGTCCCCGGAAGAATGTTGTGACTTTCCTTGCGATTCGGCTTGCGTTGAGCCCCCCGAGGATGTTCGCTTTGAAAAATCGCTCGTGACATCCGGTACGCGGCAGGCCCGCGGCCCAACCGAAGGAGGACACCACCGTGGTCGCCGCGGCGGACGCCCAGAACTACGTTCAGAAGCTCGGTATCACCCACGACCAGGTGGTTCAGGAACTCGGTTGGGATGAGGACACGGACGACGACCTGCGGGCCGCCGTCGAGGACACCATCGGATCGGACCTGCTCGACGAGGACTCCGACGAGGTCGTCGACGTGGTGCTCCTCTGGTGGCGCGACAGCGACGGGGACCTCGTCGACGCGCTCATGGATGCGATCGGCCCGCTCGCAGACGAGGGCGTCGTCTGGGTGCTGACCCCGAAGACCGGCCGCGCGGATCACGTCGAGCCCAGCGAGATCGCCGAATCGGCCACGACCGCCGGCCTGACCCAGACCTCGACCGCCAACCTCGGCGACTGGGTGGGCAGCCGGCTGGTGCAGCCGAAGGCCGCCCGCACCAAGCGCTGAGCGCACCGCTCAGTTCACCTCCACCGAAGTAAGGACGACCGACGCGATGGCGATCGAGGTGGGTGCCGAGGCGCCCGATTTCACACTCAAGGATCAGAACAACCAGGAAGTGACCCTGTCGAGCTTCCGCGGGCACAAGAACGTGCTGCTCGTGTTCTACCCGCTGGCGTTCACCGGGGTCTGCCAGGGCGAGCTGTGCGCCGTGCGGGACGACCTGCCGACGTACGAGAACGACGACACCGCGATCATCGCCGTCTCGGTGGGGGCCTCGCCCACGCACAAGATCTGGGCCGCCGAGCAGGGCTACACCTTCCCGCTGCTGTCCGATTTCTGGCCCCACGGCGCCGTCGCCCAGGCCTACGGCGTGTTCAACGACAAGTTCGGTTTCGCCAACCGCGGCACGTTCGTCGTGGACAAGGACGGCATCATCCGGTTCGCCGAGGAGAATCAGCCCGGCGAACCCCGTGACCAGGGCGCTTGGGTGCGAGCGCTGGCCGCGCTAAAGTCCTGAGGCACAGTCCGGCGGCGCGAGCCGTCGGATTTGCGGGCGTGTAGCTCAGTGGTAGAGCTCTGGTTTTACACACCAGCGGTCGGGGGTTCGAAACCCTCCGCGCCCACCAGGGGAGTGGCGGTGAAAGACCTGGTCAGAGGTTTCTTTTTGCGCAGCCGATCCGTTCTCTGCCCACATTTTGCCCACACTCGCCTGGGCTCGTGCCTCCGATAGAGCGCTGGCGACCGCTTCGAGGTCGTCGTCGAAGAGGTCGGCGTAGACGTCGAGAGTCATCGCAGCACTCGCGTGCCCAAGCATCCGCTGAAGCGCCTTGACGTTCACGCCGGCGGACACGGCCAGGCTTGCCGCTGTATGCCGGAGATCGTGGGGCGTGACCCGGGCGACCTCGGCGGCGGCGACGGCCTTGTCGAACCAGCCCGACTTCGTGTGTGGGCGACGAAGGTGATGGCCGTTCTCGTCCGAGAACACCAGATCGCCCGGTCCCTTGTTCTCGCACTGACGGGCCAGATAGGGCACCAGGAAGGCCGGCAGCGGCACGGTTCGGCGCTTGTGTCCCTTCGGTGTCCCGACGACGATCTCGCCGCCAACTTCTACGGCGTTCTCGTCGACGGTCGCTCGACGCTTCAAGAGATTGAGATCGCGCACTCGCATGCCGGTCGCTTCGCCCCATCGAAGGCCGGTGTAGGCGAGCATGAGCACCAATGGCTCGTAGGGTCCGGTCGCCTGGGCAAGCCGAGCCACCTCATCGTGTGAGAGATACACAGGTCGCTTCTTCGGCTTGCGCGGAAGTTTGATTCCTCGCGCAGGGTTCGAGGCGATGAGACGGTCGCGGACGGCATCGTCTAGTATCGCTGCCAAGACCTGATACGTCCGGATCACGACGGTGGCCCCAACGGGCTTTTCGCCGCCGACACCGGTGTGGAGGTCGGATACCCACTGCTGCACGGCCGTGGTACGCACGTTGCCTAAGCGCACGTCACCCCATCGGGGAGCCACTCGAAGACGCCACGCCGTCTCGACAGGGCGGCGGGAGGACGGTTTGAGGTGTGTCTGCCGAGCCAACCAGGCTTCTCCGAGGTCTCCGATCGTCGTTCTCGCGTCGGCGGGGGCGATGTACTCGCCTTTCAGCTTCGAGACCTCAACGGAAGAAGCGAAGGCCAGCGCGTCGCGCTTCGTGCGAAAACCGCGTTTGTCGGTCTGTCGATGATCCGGCGTCCGGTAGCGGACCCGGTATCGCTTCCCGGACTTCGTCGAGTAGGACTCAATCGTCGCCATCGATGTCCCCTTCTTCCGACTGCGTGGCGTCGAGGTGTTCAAGCACGGGAACGAGGTCGATCTCTATGGGCGGTGCGTTGTGTCGGACTCGAACCGTCAGTCGGACCGGACCGATGCGCGCGTTCGGTGGGAACGGTGGTGCCTCGCCGCGGTGAACTTCGGGAGTCTTGAGCCACTCAAGGGTCTGTTGAACGTCGCTAGAAGGAGGAGTCCACTCGGATTGCTCTCCAGAATCTTCGGACGCCGGACGTAGAAGATCGACCGGGTTTACGTCGAGCGCGTGGGCGAGGTTTACCAAGTCATCGACGTCGACACGCCGTTGTAGGTCGCGTATGCGGGTAAGTCCTAGTGCTGCGATCGGGCGACCCAGTTGCTTCATTCGCCGACTGACCTCGACGTATGAGAGACCTCGGGCCTGTCGGAGGCGTTCCACGTTCGCGGCAACCGTGGTGCCGACCGGCCCGGGAGCGATCCGCTGTTTCGGGGGCATAGTTTGAGTGTGACATATCAAAATAGAGTGTTCAAGAATCATATTGACGTCTCCGCTCTCTTGGTCAATCATGGAGTACATGGCTCGATTATGAGCTGGAAGACATCAAAATGATGGAGCATGAGATGGCAGACATGCGACCACTGGCGACCGATGCCGACTTCTGCGCGTTTGCTGGCATCACCAAGCAACAGAGCGCTCAACTCCGCTACCTCGGGATCGGCCCCCAGTTCATCCGGGTCACCGGCCGGCAGATTCGCTACCGCTGGCCTGATATCGAGTCTTGGTGCGAGAAACGGGCTTGTACGAGATCGGACCAACGTGGCGATCCGCTACGGGACTAACCGTTCCGAAGTTCAGTTCCGAACTCGTGCAGTAGGAATCGATGCACGTTCCGACGTCATCCACAAGTTTGAAGGAATTCCGATGACTCACAACCAGCTACGCACCTACCGTCGGCGACCAGCGCGCTATCTGTCTGACGTCCTGCCCGAGCAGCACGTCGAGCGGTTCGGACTTGCTTCCATTGCGTGGAACACTCCCGATCTCGACCTGACGGAGGTTGCGCACCAGGTCCAACTCGAACTGCACACATCTTCGGGCGAAGAGCCGGCACCGGCATTCGCGATGGAGGCTGCCATCGCTGTCGATCTCGCCGTCTCGCTTCTGGAAACGGTCGTGGCTTCTCCTGAGCTTCTCGAGACGTTCTGCGAGGACGATCAGGGCAATCGCGCACGACTCCCGGAGGGATTACGGGCTCTCGCGGCGTTGTTCGACGCTCGCGGCGACTAGAAGCTGTGATGTCTGCCAGTACGCGGCGCGGGGGTACGTCGTCTTGCGAACCGTGCGAAACAGGGGCATTGAGCTTCGATTCGGCACGTCTGCGGGCTCGCATGTCAAGCACCGCGGCCTTTGCTGTCGGCGTGTGACCAACAGGGGGAAGCATGAAAGACGACAACCGCTCCAACGCTCATTCATACCCGTCTCTCAGTCCCAAGGGGCTCACGGTCAGTACGGATCGTTTCGTCGACCACACCGAGGCGTCTCCGATCGTGTGGTGGGGAGACGGAATCGAGACTGACGTGCAGTTGAACCTGCGCTTCGTTGCTGGCCCGGACCTGACAATTTTCCTCACCTATTGGGATGCGCGAGACCTGGCAGAAGCACTCTGGAAGGTTGCCGCTGCGGTCCGTGGAACTGTCGAGTTCGTTGAAGAGCACGAAGAACTGGCCATCGAGATGGTGGCTCCAGATGCCGATGTCGCTCAGGAACAAGATGGCGTCGACCCTGGCTCTCTCTACTGATCGAGACCTTATGCCTAGAGGTGCCAGCCATGTCTCGGCGTCAGCCGATCCGGGTCGTAGAGAACCGAGTTGTCTCCATGCGTTGACTGGCCGTTCGTCAGCCCGAGGTGACTCAAGTGATCGATTCCGCTCGCGGTCACTCTCATTTGGTCCGTCTCCCGCATTAAGAGACGAGAGGGACACCCTCGTCCCGCTCGGCGACGGTCGCCATCGACCGATCAGGGATTCACGATGAGCAGTGGGATGAGTGATTTGATGTCGCGGCGGAGGTTCGCCCAGTGGATGGGCATCTCGTTGGCCGGGGAGGTCAGGGGACGGACCGGCGGCGGAGAGTGGCCGCCCCATGTGCGGATCGGGCACAAGGTCTACTACCGCCGCGAAGCGGTGGAGCGGTGGCTTCGGGAGCAGGAGCAGGCCGGTGGTCGCCGTGTCTAACTTGCGGGCGATGTTCCCGAACATCGACGAGGAGGCGTACCAGGCGGCGAAGGAGCTGGTCGACCGCGCTCCCGAACTCAGCCAGGAACAGCTCGCCTCGATCCAGGCCGCCTTCGCGAGAGGCGATCGGCGGTGAACTCCGGAAAGAAGATCTGCCCCGCTGAGGACGAGGCGGATCGGATGGTCAGCCGGACCACCACCGATCCTACCGTCACCGTTCATGTTCGCCCGAGGGAACATGTCGGGCCTGAAGGATGTGACGTGAGTTCCCCGGTCCAGGAAGGAAAATCGTCGAATTGCGAGCGTCTTCGGCTCAGGTTCGATGACGTTCTCGAGACCCTCGGGGGAAGAGACGACGAGTTCACCGGTGTGTGCCATAGGCCCATTGGTGGCCGGTTCACGTCGGCTGTGGTCCAGTCGGCCCGTGCGGGCGCTGTGGTGAACTCCCTGCCCGCCGAGGCCGACGTCTGGTTCTCGATCAATCCGACGACCGGGCCGGTCCGCGACGGTGGCAGGAGGGGCAGTGAACGAGACGTGACTCGCTGGGCCGCGCTGTATCTCGATGTGGATGTCAAGGAGGGGGCGTTCCAGGGTCTTGGCAAGGCTCAGGAGTTCATCGATCGAGTGTCGGAGCTGATCGGTACCCGGCCGTCGGTGGTGATTCACTCCGGGCACGGTCTGCAGCCGCTGTGGGCGATCGAGGATGGCCGACTGGACACTCCGGATGCTCGGGATCGGGCGTGCCAGCTCAGTCGCCGGTTTGGTCGCTTCGCCGCGAACGTCGCCGAGAAGTACTCGGCCTCCCTGGATTCGGTGTCGGACCTGGCCCGAATACTGCGGGTCCCCGGCACGACGAACTGGAAGGACACGGACCACCCCGTCGGGGCATACGCCGAGCGGGACATCGGTGGTCCGCTGAGCGTCGAGCGGATCGAGGAGTTCCTCGACGAGTGGTGCCCGCGCATCGACTCGGACACGCCGGCCCTCGGTGAGATGGTCAGTTCGCCGTCGGACTGGAAGTTCGGGTCGGGCACGTGTGCCTACGTGGCGAAGATGGTGACCGGCTGGAGGGCCGACCGACCGAGGAATGGTCGGCATCAGTGGCTGATGGACCGCTGTGTCCGGCTGGAAGCGGCCCACCGGCTCGGGTGCATCACCGAGGCTGATCGTGACGCGGCACTGTTCTCCGTCGAGGAGGCGCTACGCCACTGGTGCCAGGTGCTCGACCCGCCTCGGGTGGTGCAGCCCGACGAGGTGGGTGGCGGGTTCCGGTGGGCGGTGCAGCGGGTGTCGACGATGACCGACACCGAGGTGCGCGACCAGCTCGGTGGTCACCGGGACGACGACGAGGAGAGCGACGAGGTCCTGTTCGAGGAGTTCTGGAACAGCCGCCCGTATCTGTCCACGATTCGGCAGTTCGCCTACGCTCGCATGACCTCGCCGTGGGGAGTGCTCGGTGTGGTGTTCTGCCGGGCGCTGACCACGATCCCGCCCAATGTGGTGCTGCCGCCGTTGATCGGTAGCCCCGGGTCGGTGAACCTCTTGCTCGCCCTGGTTGCCCCGTCCGGGTACGGGAAGGGATCGTGCGAGGGTGTGGCCGAGGAGGTGCTGCCCGTCGAGATCCATGCTGCGCCTGCTGGCTCCGGTGAGGGCCTGGCACACCAGTACGCCCACATCTCCAGGCGGACGCTGGAGCGGGACCGCACGGCGGTGATGTTCACCATCCCGGAGGTGGACACGCTCACCGCCCTAGCCGGCCGCCAGGGGTCGACCATCATGTCGCGGCTCCGCAGTGCGTTCTCGGGGGAGGAGATAGGCTTCAGCTACGCCGATCCGTCCAAGCGCCTGTTGATCGGCAAGCACAATTACCGGCTCACCATGGTCGTTGGTGTGCAGCCCGAGAAGGCCGGTCCGCTCATCGACGACGCCCCCGGAGGCACGCCGCAGCGGTTCCTGTGGATGCCGGCCACCGACTCCACCATCTCGGAAGACACTCCGGAGCAACCGGCACCCCTGTCGATCCTGCCCGAACTGCTCCGGGACGATCGGCAACGGTACGTCGTCGAAGTCCCCGAGTGCGCAGTGCGGATGATCAAGACTGCGCACGTGGCTCGGCAGCGCGGTGAATCGGACGCCCTCGACGGGCACGCCCTGTTCGTCCGGGAGAAGGTCGCGTTTGCTCTGGCGGTGCTCGACGGACGCCTGAATATCGACGAGCAGGATTGGTACCTGTCCGGGATCGTGATGCGCAAGTCCGACCAGGTGCGCAACTCCGTGCTCGATGCGCTCGCCACCGTGTCGGCCAGGAAGAATGAGGCCCGCGGTCGACTGGAGGCCGAGCGGGAGTTGGTCGTCGACAAGATCAAGACGAGTGATGCCGTCCGGCGGGTAGGGCAGCGCATCATCGCTTACCTCACCGCGAACGGCCCGATGACGCGCGGGGCGGTCAGGAAGAAGCTCCCGTCGCGAGACCGGGACCATCTCGACGACGCCGTCGCGGTGCAGATCGACGCAGGCCACGTAGTCATGGGTGAGGATAAGAAGCTGTGTCTTGCGTAGGACCGACCGGGTGGACAGGGGGTGGACACGTGGACATTGTCCACCCCACCCCGTAGGAATTTCTCCTACGTGAAAGACCATTTTGTTGTTAACCAGGGGTTTTGCGGGGCGGACTTCGCGGCGATTCGCAGTCGAGGTGGACAACGTCCACCTTTGTCCACCTCCCCGCGGCCCACCGCACCCCCGAGCACCTCCGATGGTTGTCCGGATGAGGTGGGCAACCACCGTCGTCGGTGAATCACTCCGATGCCGTAAGACGACCCGCGGTTCGACGGTCCTGCGCTGTCCGCGTGCCGCTGGCCGTAGAGAAGTCCACTCCGCGGAAGATCGGCAATCGGAGAGCAAGTGCGGCGTAGTGCCGCTCAGGTGCCTGTTGAAGCAATAAGAAGTGAGGCGGAATACGCCCTGGTCGTAAGGAGCACAGTCATGTATGAGTCACAGGTCGTCGGCGACCTCGTCGACGAAGCGCTCGGGTCCGTAGCCCTGACTGAGGGCGCGCACAGTCCGCGGATCGAACCGCGCTGTCGGGTGTGCCGGGACGACTATGTCCGCGGGACGGTGAACCAGATGTTGGCTCGGGGAGCGTCGTATGCGGGCATCGTCCGGGCTCTCGCCGCGGAGGACGCCACGGCGGACGAGCAGAGAGTCACGGTCGACTCGGTCCGTCGGCACTGCGCGCGGCACTTTCCGGTGCAGCAGACGGCGGCGGCCACCTATCGGGAGGTCGTCGAACGCCGCGCCCGGGAGAACCGCATCGACTTCGCCGAGGGCGTGGCAGTCGCGCTGACGCCGATTGCGATGTTCGAGGTCGTCATGCAGAAGGCGTTCCAAAACCTTATCGACGATGGCACCACCGTGAGCGTCGAGATCGGGCTGCGGGCCGCGGAGAAGCTCCACGCCATCACACAGGAGACCTCTCCTAGCCCGGACGTTCCCGACCTGATGGTCCAGCTCCAGCGGATCACCGCGGCGGTGAAGGCGGTCGTGCCGCGGGAGATGTGGGGTCAGATTTTGCGGAAGCTGGACGAACTGGTCGACGGCTGCGCGCAGGTCGGAGAACCGCATCCCATCGACCAACTCTGAGCGGCTGGTTTCGGGGGTGCGCCTCGAACGCTGACAGGAAGGACTATTCGTTCAGCTGGATCAGGTTCCGCAGTTCCTCGGGTGTCTTCCAGCGCCGGCCGTGATGCAGCATGACATGGGCAGTTGGCGCACACCACCACCAGATCGTCGAGCGAGTTCCTCACTACGCCGGAGGCGTGCAGGGGCACGACGTGATGGATGTGGGCGTAACCCGCACCGAGAACGCCGTAGGTCCACTCGAAGTCGAAGTTGCACACCTCGCACGCCAGGTGCCCCGAGGAGAGGGTGCGTGCCTGATCTTGCGTTCGCGGCGCTTGGGGTCACGCTCCCGGGTACCAGGCGGTGGATCACTCGGCCCTCGATCGCGACAAGCTCGTCGTCGATGGGTGCGACGAGAGCGTCCGGCAGGTCCCATCACCAGGAACCGGCTTCATGTAATTCCACGGCGACCTGCTGGTAGCGGCCGGGTCAGCTAGTAGGACGGGGGTGGTGCGAAGTCATGCGGCACGTACATGCCGGCCTACAGGAGCGCGGTGCGACCTCGAGCACCTCCCGGCAAGCACGCACACGCCAGCGGGCCGCGATGCCGTCCACTCGCGCCGGTTTGTGTGTTTTGCAGTGACGTGAAGGTGGTATGCGCCCGTGTCGGGGATGAGGACAGCGTCATCGCTGTCGCACGCATCGACACAGGGGGAGTGCAAGTACTATGCCCACGCCGACGACCTGTTTGTGCCCGAGGACGTTGACTCAAGAGATTCGCGCCGTCGTGCGGCTTGTCCGTATCCGGGAGCGCCTTCTCGCTACACGTCGTGCCTGCACGGCGGACCGTCACGACCAGCGCCGACTGGGCGGGCGGTTGAAGTACGTGCGCGACTACCGGGAGTTCCTCGAACATGTCCTGCACGATCACGGCACCACCCCGCACCGCACCTGTCGCTCGGCCCGGGGGGCCGGGCACATCGAGGCCATCGTCAACACCGCCGCTCCGTCCCGCGCCGCGGTGCTCGAGCGATTTCTCGATGAGCGGCTGCGCCAGCGCACCTGTGCCCTCGAGCAGGTCGCGGCAGACACTGGCCACGAGTCGGTGCGGCAGTGGACCACAGTGTTCCGCGTCGACGGTGACCTGACGTGACTGGCCGCAGGGGCACGCGCGTGTGGTTCCGCGCGCCGCGGAGGCCGGCAGCGGGTGGCTCCGCGGTTCGGGTGAAGACTCCGGTGACAGCCAGGGGGTAACCATGAGCAACGGCTTCGCACCCGACCCGTCGTTTCGGCGCGGCCCCGGGCCGCGCGAACCTGATCCGGCCCCTGTGGTCGGTGGCAGCCCGCGCTGGATGGTGGGATTGGCTATCGTCGCTGGCGGTCTAGTGCTCGCCTTGTCGGTGTTCCTAGAGTGGGGCCACATCAACGACATGTACTACGACGACGGGACGCGCACCTCGGCAACCGCGTCGATGAACGGGATCGGCGATGCCATGGTCACCTTGGGTGGTCTCGATCCGGACTACGTCGGGTTCGTCGAGAGCAACGCGGCCGCTGCGCTCGAAGACGAGACCGGCAGCGCCGGTGTCTGGGCGATCTGGCTGGGATTGCTCGTCGCCGGTGCCGGCCTGACGTCCATGGGGATGCGGGTGCGGGCGGCCGCGGCGGTCACGGTGGCGGTGCTCGCGCTGATCGGCTTCGTGACCGCGCTGTCGCAGATGTTCAACGTCCGGGGCGCGGTCTTCGACAACAACGTGGACTGGTCGCAGGGCGAGTTCTCCGCTGGCTTCGGTCTCGTCCTGGCCTGTGCGCTGACCCTGGTGCTGCTGGGGCTGGCGGTCACCGCGTTCGTGCTCGAGCGCCTGGCCCGCGCAGCGGTGTCCGCTCCGGTCTCTGCGCGGCCGACGGAGCCGATACCGTCGCCGGGTACCGACCCGATACCGCCGAGGCGGCCCTCCCCGCCGGTGGCGGGTCCGTCCCGGGCTCCCGGCATGCCGGCGACGTTCGGTGTGCGTGCGGCGGCGTTCGTGCTCGACTGGGTGCTGATCGGTGTGGTCGTGTTCGTCGTGCTCGCGATGTGGACGGTGCTTAACTCCGCGTTGCTGCAGAGCGAGACCGCGCGCGTGGTGTGGTTCGCCGGTATTGGTGTGCTCGCGTGGGCGACGCCGGTGCTCTACTTCGCCCTGACTGAGGCGCGCACCGGCCGGACTGCAGGTCATGGCCACCCTCCGTAACACCGTCATCGGGTGGTTCCGTCTCGCCGGGCACACCAACATCGCCGCCGCGCTACGGCATCACGGCCGAGACCCACATCGTCCCGTCGACCTGCTCTTGAGCATTTGACGTGGGATTACGCGACTTTGCCGACCCCCTGGCGAGTATGCCGCTGCGCCCGAAATGCGCGGTACTGCTGGCTTGGCGATGAGTAGCAGCCACGATTCGCTGATGCCGGACATCACAAGCCATACGCACAGCGCTGCGATCGGACTCCCGTCGTCACGATTAAGGCTCGAGAAGAGGAGCAGAAAAAAGACGGTTCCAGATACCAAGCAGCTCCCAACCACTTGGAAATAGTCGAGCGGGCGGAAGGCACTCCGGGACCTCTCGCCCCAGGTGAACGCAAATAGTCCAAGGAATCCCAGAATCAGGAACAGTCCGACGGAACCCGCAATCTGCGCTCCTAGCCACCATCGGTGGGCGGGAGGTATCAGTGCGATGAGGCTTACGAATAGGGGAGCGGCGAGCTCGCTAACTGCAAAGAACGCGGCGTATGTCCGAAGGGGGCTGTTCTTCCAGCCGTCTCGACTGACCTGGAGGGCGACGGTGAGCAGCGCGAATATTGCGCCCGCAACTGTCGCCGTGACAACAAAAAACGTAACCCATCCAGTTGTGGGGTCCGGGAAGGTCATGGGGCGAATCTACCGTGCGTGACTTTCATATTGACGAGTCGACCGCTGCGGCGAAGGTGTCTCAAATTAGTTCTCATTGAGACAATCGCGGCCGAGGCCTGTGCGACGTCCATTCCCGCAGGTCGATGTGTCTCGAATGTTTGTCTCACAACGCAGTGTCTCATTATTGACGCCCGACGACATTTGACACATGCTGGATGTGTGAGCGAGACAGTCGCCAAAACCGGCACCTGCATCGGGTACGTCCGCGTCTCCACCGTGGCGCAGACCCTCGAACAGCAGGAGGCCGCCCTCGATGCGGCCGGCGTCACCAAGGTCTTCCAGGACAAGATGTCCGGTGCCCGCGACGATCGGCCGGGACTCGCCGCGCTGCTTGAGTACGTCCGCGAGGGGGACACCGTCGTCGTGTGGAAGCTCGACCGGCTCGGCCGCAACACGCTGCACATCCTTGAGGTGGTCCGTGCACTGACGAAGCGGGGTGTCACCCTGGTCTCGACCTCGGACGGCATCGACTCGTCGACGGCCACCGGACGGATGGTCATCGGAGTGCTCGCCTCGATGGCCGAGTTCGAGCGCGAGCTGGCTAAGGAACGCACCGCCCTCAAACGCGAGTCGGCGCGGAGAAACGGCACCAAGTTCGGTCGCCCCCGCAAGGTCCACGACGCCCAGGCGATCGCCACCGCCCGCCGGATGAAAGCCGACGGGCACACCGGCAAGGACATCGCCAAGTACCTCGGCGTCAGCCGCGCGACGCTGTATCGATTGCTCGCCGAAGACACTGACTCGGCCGCATAGGTACCGCCTGGCCACCGTTCGACCGGTTCACGCGTAACCGCGTGTCGGGCATGACTTTCGCATTGAGGTGGCTCCATGATGTGGTGACCATCGGTCTATTCGTTCCGCAACCGTGCCGCCACGAAGGGAACACACGTTGACGTACTGGCTCTACAAGTGCAACGCCGAGGAAGGCGGACCGTCCGGATATGCCGGAGATTGGCTGCGGGGCGTGTTCAGTCGGGGTGAGCCGACCGACTGGGGTGGGGACTACTCCACGTTGTCGCCGGAGGTGTCCAAGCACCTCGCCGAAGATGTCGCGGCCGGCGACGTAGTAGCGGCCTATCAGACCGACTCGAAGTCTGTGGTGGGGTTCTGCACGGTCGCCAGGCTGACTGGGGAGGCCGGCGATCGCACGATCTTCCTCCAACCCATCCACTGGCTCACGCCCGCGTTTCCGATCCATGAGCGGAAGGTAGGTACACCGCTGGAGCATTCGGTCGCGGTGAATGGACCGGCGGCGTTTCGGGAGTTGTCGACCGCGGAGATGACGGCCCTTGTGACGTTGAGCGGGGCACCCGAGCGGGTGCTCGAGGGAAAACCCCCGCGCGACGGTTGGAAGCCTGTTGCAGTCCGCAATCCCGCCGACCTGGTCGTGCCCCTCGAGGACGTCTGGGCCGGCAGCGGCCGAGGCTACTACGGCCTGGAGGAGTCGTTGCGGATGCAGGGCGTGCTCATCAAGCCCAAGGTGGTGACGTTCTTCGCGAACCTGGACGATCTGAATGACTACGTGAGTACCCAAGTCGGGGGGTGGGAAGCCGACGGTTACCACAACACCGTCGGCGAATGGTCCAACGGGACGTCCGCCCAACTGGTGGATGGTGCCGGTTCCGGCATGACAGTGACCTACGAACCGTTTACGTACCTCGACGCCTCCACTCCCGACATCGAGCGCCGCGACGACTGACACCCCGTTGGTGGCCTCCACCGTGCACGCGAGAGCACTCCTGCGTTGTTGTTCACTGCGGGCGATCGACAGCCAGATGGGGAACGGTCAGAGGGGTCCGGCGCGACCGGGGGTGGGCGAGTGCCGCGAAAGCCGTTCAGTGGGTAACGGGCACGGAAGGTTCGTCGACACCTCAGGTACACGCCCGACCCGCAGTGTCTGCTCCGACTGTCTGTTTCGTTCGGGTAACTTCATCCGGACCGACCGACCGAGGAGACCAGCCCCACCATGGCGAAGACCAATGCCGACCTGATCTGGAGCATCGCGAACCTGCTCCGCGGGCCGTATCAGCCGAACCAGTACGGCGACGTGATCCTGCCGTTCACGATCCTGCGGCGGCTGGACAGCATCCTCGAGCCGACCAAGGACCAGGTCCTCGCCGAGTACCAGAAGGTCCAGGGGCTCAAGATTGACCCCGGCGTGGTGCTGAAGAGCAAGTTCAAGCTGCCGTTCTACAACACCTCTCGGTGGACGTTCGCCTCCTTGGTCTCCGATCCGGAAGGTGTCGCCGACAACCTCATCGACTACATCGAGCGGTTCTCCCCGAACGTGAGGGACGTGTTCGAGGGGTTCCGGATGCCGGACCTGATCGCCGATCTGCAGAAGTCGGACCGGCTGTATCTGATCGTCAAGGAGTTCGCCGCGGTCGATCTGCACCCGAAGGTCGTCTCCGGGCACGACATGGGCTACATCTTCGAAGAGCTCATCCGCAGGTTCGCCGAATCCAACAACGCACAGGCCGGTGATCACTTCACCCCGCGTGAGGTGATCGCGTTGATGGTCGACATCCTCTTCCACACTGCGGACGACGCGCTGACCAAGCCCGGCACCGTGCGCACCATCTACGACCCCGCCGCGGGCACCGGCGGGATGCTCTCGACGGCCTACGACCACCTGATCGAGATGAACCACAGTGCCCGCCCGGTGCTCTACGGGCAGGAGATCAACCCGCGCTCGTACGCGATGTGCAAGTCCGACATGATCATCAAAGGGCAGGACGTCGACAACATCTACCTCGGTGACACCCTCACCGACGACGGCCACTCCGGACGGCACTTCGACTTTCTGCTGTCCAACCCGCCCTTCGGGGTCGAGTGGAAGACCCAGCAGAAGGCAGTGACCGACGAGTACGAGCAGCGCGGCTTCGCCGGCCGCTTCGGCCCCGGCCTGCCCCGCGTCTCCGACGGATCGCTGCTGTTCCTGCTGCACCTGATCTCGAAGATGCAGCCCGTCCGGGGCGGCGAGGGCGGCAGCCGCCTGGCGATGGTGCTCAACGGCTCGCCGCTGTTCACCGGCGGGGCGGGGTCGGGAGAGTCGAACATCCGGCAGTGGATCATCGAGAACGACCTGCTCGACGCGATCATCGCGCTGCCGGTGGACATGTTCTACAACACGGGCATCAGCACCTACATCTGGATTCTCGACAACAACAAGCCCGAGCAGCGTCGCGGCAAGGTCCAGCTGATCAACGCCGTCGACATGTACGGCAAGATGCGCAAGTCACTCGGCTCCAAGCGCAAGTATCTTCGCCCCGAGGACATCGAGCGCATCTGCAAGCTCTACGACCGGTATCGCAACGAGAAGGGCACCGACACCCATCCTGCCCACTCCAAGGTCTTCCGCGGCGAGGAGTTCGGCTACGCCACCGTCACCGTCGAACGCCCTCTCCAACTGCGATTCGAGCCGACCGAGGACGGGATCGAGGAGGTTCTCGCCCAGAAGAGCATCGCCAAGCTCAAGGACGGCGAACAGGCCGCGATCCGCAAGGCACTCGAGACCCTCGTCGGCTGGAAGTGGACGAACCGGGACACCTTCGTCGACGAACTCAAAGGTGCTCTGCGCGACGCCGGGATCAGCCGACCCGGCGCTCCGCTGGTGAAGACCATCTGGTCGACCTTCGGGGAGCACGACCCCGAGGCCGACATCGTCACCAACTCCAAGGGCGAACCCGAACCCGACCCGGCGCTGCGCGACACCGAGAACGTGCCGCTGGCCGAGGACATCGAGGAGTACTTCGCCCGCGAGGTGCTGCCACACGTGCCGGATGCCTGGATCGATCACGACAAGACCAAGATCGGCTACGAGATACCCTTCACCCGGCACTTCTACCGATACGTGCCCCCTCGGCCGCTCGAAGAAATCCAGAAGGACCTGCGCGGCCTCGTCACCGAAATCCAGGCCATGCTCATGGAGGTCGGAGCGTGAACTGGCGTGCGTACGACGCGTACCGGAACACGGATGAACAATGGCTCGGGGATGTCCCTACGCACTGGCAGCTTCGCCCACTCGGTTTCCACTTCACAGAGCGGAAGACGACGGTCAGTGACACTGACTACCCACCGCTATCGGTGACGAAGGAGGGGATCGTCCCACAACTCGAGACCGCCGCGAAGACCGACAATCCCGAGAACCGCAAGCTCGTACTCGCCGGTGACTTTGTCATCAACAGCCGGTCCGACCGGAAGGGATCTGCTGGGGTCTCAGATCGAGATGGCAGTGTGTCCGTGATATCGACAGTCCTTGAGCCCAGGGATATCGAGACCAGCTTCGTCCATCACCTGCTTCGAAGCAGAGCGTTCCAGGAGGAGTTCTACAGATTCGGGAGCGGAATCGTCGCTGATCTGTGGTCTACCAGGTACTCGGCCATGAAGCAGATCACCCTTGCTGTGCCTCCGCGCGATGAACAATGCGCCATCGCCAGATTCCTCGATCGTGAGACCGCCAAGATCGATGCGCTGATCGGCAAGCAGGAGCAACTCATTGCCACCCTGCGCGAAGACCGCACCGCCACCATCACCCACGCCGTTGCCGAGGGCCTCGACCCCGACGTCAAGATGACGACGTCCGAGTTCCCAGGACTGCGCACTGTCCCAAGCGGCTGGGTGCTCACTCCGCTGAAGCACGTATGTGTTGTACGGGACTGCAAGCACGTTACGGCGGAGTTCGTAGACGATGGATTCCCACTCGCAAGTATCCGCGAGGTTCAATCCCGGTATGTGGACCTATCCGAAGCGAAGGAGACCACCGATACCTTCTACAACCTCTTGATCGAGGGAGGGCGTCATCCGCGCGCGGGCGATTTAATCTTTAGTAGGAATGCCACCGTCGGCGAAGTGGCCCAGGTCCCGAATGGCTCAGTACCATTCGCGATGGGACAAGATGTCTGTCTGCTGCGACCAGATTCGCAGGAGTTGGACTCAGAGTATGCGTGGTATGTCCTTCGTTCCGGCCTGGTCCGGACCCAGATCGACCTCATGATGATTGGTTCGACTTTCAAGAGGATTAATGTCGAAGAAATCCGATCCCTAGTGATCACACTCCCGCCACAGCCAGAACAACAGACGATCGTTGATTTCCTCGATAGGCGATGCGCCAAGATCGACGCCCTCATCGACAAGGCAAACGCGGTAATCGAGACGATGCGTGAGTACCGTTCCGCGCTGATAGCAGATGCAGTGACAGGCAAGATCGACGTACGAGGAGCGGTCTGACATGGCTCAGCACCATGAGTCAGCATTCGAGACCGAACTCTGCGAACACCTCGCGACACATGGGTGGCTGCACTCGCCGACGGATGTCGGTTACGACCGGGAACTCGCCCTGTTCCCCGCAGACGTGTTCGGATGGCTGGCCGATACGCAGCCGGAGCAACTCGCGAAGCGGGTCAAGTCGGAGTTGACCGGAGAGGCGCTGGCGAAGGCGCGGCAGGGGGTGTTGGCTACCTTGGCGAAGGCGCTCGATGCCGATCCGAAGGCGAACGGCGGCACCCTGTCGGTGCTGCGGCGGGGGTTCAAGGACCTCAATGCCCAGTTCTCGATGTGCCAGTTCCGGCCGAACACCTCGCTCAACGCCACCACCGCGAAGAAGTACGAGGCGGTGCGGCTGCGGGTGATGCGACAGGTGCACTACTCGACCCGCCACCACAACAGCATCGACCTGGTGTTTTTCGTCAACGGCATCCCCGTCGCTACGGCGGAGCTGAAGACCGACTTCACTCAGAACATCACGGACGCGGTGCTGCAGTACAAGCACGATCGTCTGCCGAAGGGTGAGCCGCTGCTGGCGTTCGGGTCGAGGGCGGTGGTGCACTTCGCGGTGTCGAACAGCGAGGTGCAGATGACCACCAAGCTCGCGGGAAAGGACACCGTCTTCCTGCCGTTCAACCGGGGCAATCACGGGCATGCCGGAAACCCCCCGAACCCGGACGGGTCACCGACGGCGTACCTGTGGGAGACGATCTTCCAGCGCGACACCTGGCTCGACATCCTCGGCCGGTTCCTGCACCTGCAGATCACCGAGAAGCACGATCCGGTCTCGGGGAAGAAGACCCGCAGCCAGACGATGCTCTTCCCGCGCTACCACCAGTGGGAGGCGGTGACGAAGCTGATCGCCGCGGCCCGTGCCGAGGGACCGGGACATCGCTACCTGATCCAGCACTCGGCCGGCTCGGGCAAGACCAACTCGATCTCGTGGCTCGCGCACCGGCTGTCGGTGCTGCACGACGACACCAACGCGCCGGTGTTCGATTCGGTCCTTGTCATCACGGACCGCAACGTCCTCGACGCGCAGTTGCAGGAGGCGATCCGGCAGATCGACCGCACCCCCGGCGTGGTGGCACACATCGACGGGCTCGGCGGACCGAAGTCGCAGCTGCTGGCGGACGCGCTCGCGGGTGGGACGAAGATCATCATCGTCACCATCCAGACCTTCCCGTACGCACTCGAGCTGATCCGCCACCAGGCCAAGCTCAAGGGGAAGAACTTCGCGGTCCTCGCCGACGAGGCGCACTCGTCTCAGGCCGGGGAAGCCTCCAAGCGTCTCAAATCGGCCCTGACGGCCACGGAGATCGACGAACTCGCCGACGGTGGCACCGTGGACGCCGAGGACATCCTGGCGGCGGAGATGACCGCACGGGCGCAGGCGACGAACCTGTCGTTCTTCGCGTTCACCGCGACCCCGAAGAACAAGACCTTGGAGCTGTTCGGACGCCCGGGGCCGGACGGCACGCCGCAGCCGTTCCACCTGTACTCGATGCAGCAGGCGATCGAGGAGGGCTTCATCCTCGACGTGCTCAAGAACTACACCCCCTACAAGACCGCGTTCCGGCTCACCCACAGCGGCCGCTCGTACGAGTCCGAGACCACCGCGACCGCGGGCACCGTCGCCGTCACCGACGGCGTCGACGGCGAACTGGTGGACAAGCAGGCCGCGATCAAGTCGGTGATGAACTGGGTCAAGCTACACCCGACGAACATCTCGCAGAAGGTCGGCATCATCGTCGAGCACTTCCGCAGCAACGTCGCCCGGCGGCTCGGTGGTCACGCGAAGGCGATGGTGGTGACCTCCTCGCGCAAGGCCGCGGTGCGCTACAAGCTCGCCTTCGACCGGTACGTCGCCGACCACGGCTACACCCACGTCGCCGCGCTGGTGGCGTTCTCCGGCGAGGTCACCGACCTCGACTCGGGCGTCGAGAAGGCCACCGAGACCACCCTTAACCCCGGTCTGAAGGGGCGGGAGCTGCGGGAGGCGTTCGCCACCGACGAGTACCAGGTGATGCTCGTGGCCAACAAGTTCCAGACCGGATTCGACCAGCCGCTGCTGGTGGCGATGTACGTCGACAAGAAGCTCTCCGGCGTCGCCGCTGTGCAGACCCTCTCACGGCTCAATCGCACCGCCCCGGGCAAGGATCAGACGTTCGTGCTGGACTTCGCCAACACCGCCGAGGAGATCGTCGAGGCGTTCGAGCCGTACTACCAGGCCACCACCCTCGCCGATGTCACCGACCCGAACATCGTGCACACCACGATGGCCAAGCTCGACGCGGCCGGGGTCTACCTCGACTCCGAGGTCGACGGCCTGGTCGCCGACTACCTCGCCGACAAGGGCAACAACGCGCTGACCAAGTGGATCACCCCGGCGAGGGATCGGTTCCGCGACCGGGAACGCACCGCCACCGAGGCCGGGGACACCGTCGCGCTCGACGAGCTCGAGATGTTCCGCAAGGACGTCGGCACCTTCCTGCGCCAGTACGACTTCCTGTCCCAGATCGTCGACTACGAGGACCCGTCGCTCGAGAAGCTGTCGATCTTTCTGCGGCACCTGGCCCCGCAGATCACCCGGGACCAGCTCCGACACGAGATCGACCTGTCCACCGTCGACTTCGACTACATCGCCCAGCACGAGCAGGCCACCACCGACGGCAAGCTCACCGGCGACGTCGCCCTCGCACCGGCCAAGGAGGCCGGTACCGGCACCGTCCGCGATCCGGAGATGGTGGCGCTCGAGGAGGTCATCGCGAAGATCAACGACCTGTTCTCCGGTGATCACCCCGATTCGAGCGTGCGCAACGTAGTCACCCACATCCGGGATCGGCTCGAAGAGTCCGAGACGTTGCAGCAGCAGGCGCAGAACAACTCCATGCAGCAGTTCTCGGCGAGCCCGGACCTGCATAGCGAGTTCCTGGCCGCGGTGATCGGCGCGATGGAATCCTCGGCGGACCTGTCCGCGCAGATTCTCAACAACCAGGACCTGTCGCAGAAGCTGCTGGGGACGCTGCTACCGACGATCTACAGACGGCTGAATGTGGCCTAAGGCGCTCCGCGTCGACAAGGCTGATGATCTTTCGGAATGGGGAGACGTTGATCAAAAACTCAGATATCCGCCGCGGTAGTGAGCCGACTCTCCACGATGTAGTAGGCACGCTCGGCGGAGATCAGCTGGCGCAGCAGCTACGGACCCTGTTCGGTCTCGATGAACGACTTCAACCGATCTGCACGGTCAACTTTCTGCGCTATATCGACGCGACGCGATCGTCACGTGTCGCCGCACTGCCGCCGGAAGGCATCCCAATTGCCTTCGTGACCTTGGCGGACTACGCGCGAAGCGTGCTATCGATCCGATCGTTCATCGAGAGCACAAGCAAGGACTTCCAACTTCACAGGTTGGTGACCAAGCGGGAAGGAGACAGACCACGTCCGTCGACTGTGTCGAATCTTGTATTTCCTGCCGTCGAGCACGAGCTGATCTGGGATGACCCGCAGGTCTCATTGCCCACAACCGTGCGTACGAGCCTGAAGGGACTGCTGTTCATCGCGTTGCTATCCGGCGAAGCGCCGCTGATGGTGCGGCGGTTGTCTCTTGCTCGTGAGCTCAGCAAGCCCACGGGTGGAAGGTTGACGCGACTGCAGGGGCCATCGATCCGCGAACACGAGTGTAAGGCGGTCACGCTTCTCGAGGACTACTTGAGTAACCCGCAGCAGAGGGGCAAGGAGCTGCGAGAGCTGCTCCGCAGAATCCTCGATATGCAGTTCAGCTCGGTGAGCCGATGGAAGGACCCAGTCCCCGCCTATCAGAGATATCAGGAACTGAGGCCGGTGGCGACACCTGTGCAGCCGTCGGCTCCAGTCACTGCTGACCCGCGGTACCGCAGCGGGTTCACAATGGACGACCTGCGTTCACCTAGTCGCGTACGGGCTCTATACGGCAGCTCTGTTTACTTGGACGAGGACCGCTTCGGCGTCCTCGACGACATGATCGCCTACTTCGGTCCAGATCGGTGCTTCCTCGCCCGAGGTGAGTTCCACGGCAAGGACAGTCTCGACGTGGACACCTCGGCAATTGATCACACCTACGTGATCCTGGTTGTGGATTCTGGTCGAGACGAACCGTACAAGTATGACGCCATTGCGATCAGCCCCTTCGCAGGAGCACATGCGGTCTACTATGTGCGCTCCGACGCCGCACAGCGATCGTGGCAGGACGTACTGGCGACCGGTCAGAAAATCCTTGCCCGAGCGCTAGGAGCGCGCCGGCTCCCCTTCCGCGGCGGCAGCGAGTTCGATCCGTACGAATCGATGACGATGAAGCTCCAGGCCTTGGCGGAATGTACTGCGGAAGATTTCTACAGCGGCCGCAAATTGCAATTCGACAAGTGGTCCATGGCCTACGCCGTCGTCTGTTAAGCCGTGGGCTGCTTCTGGTCACCTCATCCGCCGAGGCCGGAGACCATCCATGGGATGGGTGGGTTCAGACTGTGGGGGTGGAACGATCTAGGACAGGCAGACCACACCCCGGACGTTCACTTGGAGAATGCATGGGTGTGGCAACGACTGGGGACGCGCGCTGTCACTAGACAGCGCATAGCGTAGGCCGCGATTATCTGCGCTGACGACTTTGCAAGGAGCCTACGAGATAGGATTGGATATGGCATCCCCCCTGGAAGTTCAGAAGGGCATTCTTGATGGCACTACGGCATTCGGGTGGCCTTATAACGGGGCCGGAGCCATCGATCTCGATCAAGACCCCATGCGGGGATACGTTCGCTGCCATGAAGAGGGACACATCGAATTTGAGGTATTAGATGAGGACCCGGCATTGCGCGGCCCGTTGCTATTTGAACCAGAGGCACCAGCGATGCTCGCTTTATCGACCCCTCATGGTACTGGGCTGTTGCTCGATGTCAATCCACAAGTTGGCGCAGCGATCCGGATTGGTGACGGGCGTGCCTCGGTGCTGCGTTACCGAGCAGACTCAATGGTCTCTGGCATCGATATCGGCGAAATATCCGGAGGGCACTTGGCGTCGGCAGCGTTGCGGTTCCACGGTTTGGGGGACTGGGCTGGCATGAATTCCGTCACCACGCATATTCAGAGGGACGGCGAGAATCGGGTGAATGCGGCCACGCTAGACCTGCGCCAATCGAATCCTGAGGTGGCCAAGCGTTCCCTTCCTTCAAACCTGTCTTTAACAGTTCAAGGCTTTTGGAATCTGTCCGATCCTGGCCGGCCGCCGATTACCGTTAATACTGGGGTGGACATAGAGGTGTCTGCAGCCAGGCCGCGGTCCTTCGGCCAATTCCTTGAGCCGCTTTTAGATTGTCAAGACTTGCTCAACTTGCTCAGGGGTGGATTCGTTCAGGCGGAGCCAGCCAACGTCCGATGGAAGGGGGCCGGAGTTGGGAGTCCTGTGCTGTGGACGCGACGTGCAATGCACATTCCAAAGGCTGCGCTCCTTCCGAAGGACCGGTTACCCTTGCATGTCTCACTGGCCGATCTCGGAGGTGCGGCAGGGATTGCGCGGTGGTCGAACCTGCGGAGGCAGCATCCCGTGGTGGTTGATACCGTGACGACGCCATATCGGAGCGGTCCTGACACGGTTGAAACTGCAATAATCCGGATGGGGGCCGCTATCGAGTTGTGGGTTGCCTTCCATAGTGGAAAGAAAGTGGCTTGGGCCAAGGCCGGCAAGAGTTACGCGGAAGCTCTCGCGCGGCGTGTCGGTGACCCGTTTGAGAAATGGGTAGGCTCATCTGAAAAGTGGGCTGCGGAGTTCAGGCGGTACTATAACGGGTCTAAACATCACACTCCTATGGCCAAAGACCCAGCGACTCTTCGTGCTCTCGCGGTGACGGGCAGGTGGTTGTTGGTCTGCGCGCTGCTTGACCGCGTAGCCGGCACCAAGGTTCCAAGTCGTACCATCCTTGGGTCTCCTCGGCTTAGCCATGCAGGCGCAACGATGCGAGAGATTCTCAATATCCCCTAACAGACTGGATGACCACGAGTTCGCTTCATCCATTCCTCTAATAGTCCTACACGTCAAGTCCGGTTGCGCGCTGAGGTCGGCGACCGCCGCCTGCTCATCGCTCCTGACGGGTGCGGCGCAGTCGGGGGTCAAGCCGGCCGGAGGAACGGAAGCTGAGGATGATGCGTCCAAACAGATTTGGACCCAGAAGAACGGCAGGCCCTCATCGAGGACGGGTTGACCCCCGACGACCCGAAACTGATCCAAGCGCCCGACTTCGTGCGTTGGCGGCTGTCCATGCTGCGGACACATCGAGTACGCGCGCCTCAGGGCGGAACGGACCGGGCCCGTACACGTCGCCTCCGTCTTGGTCACCGGCATCCCTCCGAGTACCGCAGCAGGACGGCGTCCGTACGGAGGGATGCCTTCGATGAGGGACTCTCGGTTGAGCACACAGACGACGGCACCACCTTCTGGTTCCGATCTCCGCTGACCACCGTCGTTGCTCCACATGCCCACGGCACGTAGGACACTCTCCTCTGCGAACGCACGCCGTTCGAGAAGCGTCCAATCCGCGTTGTGGTCGATATCGTCGCGGTCGCTCGCCCCCCCTGGCTTCACCATGTCATCGCGCGGAGCGAACTGGAACTCGGTTCACTTGGAGTGAGCGATTCGAATGAGCTCTGCAACGTCGAAGCCGCACGAGCCGATAAATAGAGCACGACACAAGGCTTCGAGAAGAGACACACCATGGCTGGAAGACACTTTCTCACCGTGATGACACTTGCCGCAGTGGGAGCCGCACTACTAGCCAGCTGCGGGGGCGGCGACTCGAACGGCAACGAACTGGTATTTCCTTCCGCCACCCATTCGCCGTCACCACCTGTCACCGCCACCGTCGAAGACCAGAGGGTCTCGGGAGTGCTGGGTCCGTACGACACCGGCGTAGGCCGCAACGGAGCGGAGGTGAGCATCCTGTCGGTGGCCGACGAAGTCACCAACTACGGTCCAGCTACAGTTTTAACCTTCCAGATTTTCAACGCCGGGGATCAGATCATCGACGCGTGGGAGTGGAGCGCTCCCACCCTGGTCTACGGGCCGGCCGGTCTACCTGCTGAGCGGATCGTGTCGACGGCGGATCAGATCGGCTTCGGCACGCAGGGTGCCATTCCGCCCGGATCGAGACAGACCGTGCGTGAGGGTTATAAGGTCAACAAAGCGCAACTGACAGAGACAGTTGTGACCGAGGGAAGCCTGATCTGGTCCGGTGACTTCTCCACCTTCCAGAGATAGGGGAGACCGACCGCCCCAACGCGGTCGTCGAGCATCCACCGGGTGAGGAAACCCAGTGGGACTGGCTCGAGCTGCCGGACCCACCCACCTCGTGGGGCTGGGGCAAGACCACGTATCTGCTGGTCGGCTCGCTGGCGCATTCCGGGCGGTGGCGCGGGAGGCTCGCCCCGGCGACGACCCAACCATCTGATCGACGGCCTCGACCGCATCGTCCGCGAGCTCGGCGGACTGACCCGCATCTGGCGGTTCGATCGAATGTCCACGGTGTGTCACCCCGACAGCGGGAAGGTCACCGCGTCCTTCGCCGGCGCTGCCCAACACTATGGGGTCTCGGTCGCGATCTGCCCGCCCCGGGCCGGGAACCGTAAAAGCGTCGTCGAGAAAGCGAATCTGACTGCTGCGCAGAGATGGTGGCGAACGCTGCCGGACGAGGTCACCGTCGAGCAGGCGCAGGTGAGCCTGGACGAATTCTGCCGCCTGCGCGCCGACATCCGACCGCGGACCACCCCCGAAGGAAAATCGACGGTGGCGGCGATCGCCGCCACCGAACCCCTCACCCCGCCGCCGGTCCCGTATCCGGTGACGGTGGCCGAGACCCGCACCGTGTCGAGGCAGGCGTTGGTGGCCTACCGCGGCAACCGCTACTCGGTGCCCCCGGAACTGGCCGCGGCACAGGTGCAGGTCACCCGCCGACTCGGTGACGAGGTGATCGACATCGTCACCGCCTCGCAGATCACCGTCGCCCGCCACCGCCTCGCTCCGGACGGGGCCGGCGCGGTCGTGCGCGATCACTGCCACGTCCACGCCCTCGAGCAGGTCGCGATGGCCGCCGTGGTGGTGGCCGGGGGTCGCCCGCACCGACGCAAGGAACGCATCCCACCCGGACGGGATGCACTGGCAGCAGCGGAAGCATTGCGCGCCGACACCACGCACTCTCACGCACCATCGGACACTCCGACCTCGACGGTCATCGATCTGGCCGCCTACGCGCGTGCCGCCCGCGGAAGGAACACCCTCGCATGCCCACCACCCCGGACACCACCACCTCGACGAGTCTTTTCAGCGTCTGCGGGGACACCTGGCCACCCTGAAGCTGCACGATGCGGCCGAAGCGCTGCCGTCGGTGCTCGACCGGGCCCAGAAGGACGGACTGTCGATGACCGCAGCCCTCGAACAGCTGCTGTCGATCGAGGTCGACGCCACCGAAGCCCGCCGGCTGGCCGGGCGGTTGCGGTTCGCGTGCCTGCCCACCCCAGGCCTGTCTCGACGACTTCGACTACGACGCAGCCCGCGGACTCGATCGGGCTCTGATCACCGAGCTGGGGACCTGCCGGTTCCTCGAAACCGCGACGAACGTCCTGCTCATCGGGCCACCGGGGGTCGGAAAGACCCACCTGTCGGTGGGTGTGGCGAGGGCGGCCGCGCACGCTGGATACCGCACCTACTTCACCACCGCCGCCGACCTCGCCGCCCGCTGCCACCGCGCTGCGATCGAAGGCCGGTGGGCGACGACGATGCGGTTCTACGCCGGGCCGACGCTGCTGGTGATCGACGAACTCGGCTACCTCCCGTTACCGGGCGAAGCCGCATCCGCATTGTTTCAGGTTGTCGCGCAACGCTATCTGAAGACCTCGATCATCATCACCACCAACCGGGGTGTCGGTAAATGGGGTGAGGTCCTCGGCGATACGACCGTCGCCGCCGCGATGCTCGACCGGCTTCTGCACCGCTCGGTCGTGCTCAACCTCGACGGGGATTCCTACCGCCTGCGTGACCACCACGCCCGGTCGGAAAAGCTCCGTCAAGCCACCACCGGCACCCGACAACCGCTACAGTGAACCCGCCCGCGAGTGGGCACCTTCGTTGAGTACAAGCGAGCACCTTCGCTGAGCCTCATCAACCCTCGTCACCAAACTCGACCGCCTCAGCCGCTCCGCCGTCGACCTCCGCAACATCGCCGGCGAACTCGAAGCCAGGGGCACCCGCTTGAGCATCGGCGGCTCCGTCAATGACCTGACCGACCCGACCGGAAAGCTCTTCTTCGGCACGTTGGCGTTAATGGCCGAGTTCGAGTCCGACCTCATCCGCGCCCGGACCCGCGAGGGCATGGCGGAGGCGAAGAAGGCCGGCCGACTTAAAGGTAGGCAGCCGAAGCTGTCTGCCTTGCAGCGCAAGCGCCTGCTCGCCGCCTACGAATCCGGTGAGTACAGCGCAGCCCAGCTCAGCGAAATCAGCGGACTGACCCGTTTTGCGATGTACGCGACCCTGTGACGTGCCCGAGAAGAAGTCACCGCCTGACGTCGGGCTCGCTTGGCCGCCGCCGAGAATCAGTCAGCCACGGAAGGGAGTGTCGCTCGTCTCGACATCCACATCGGTGAAGGACAATTGCCGCAACATCCGCGTCACCGACTCCGCACGCAGCTGCTGGTCGGGACTCGGACCCACCCACACTGACTTGGCGATCAGCCCGCGGTAACGCGTATCCTCGGACGGTTCGTTGAGTTGATAGGGAGTGAATCGAAGCGGCAGATACGGGATTAACATGCCCTGAGCCGACACACGGAAAGAACACCGAGTGGAGGTCTCCCCCAGCGAGACGAACAGCCGCCACTCCTGTTCTTCCTGAAACGCCGGATGCTTGAACTGAGCAAGACACTCGAGGGCCAGACGAAGTGCTGAGGGACGATTCTCCGGATCGACGATCTTCCGGGCCGCGCGCTCGATGAAGGTCGCGTCGATCTTGTACTGAACCGGGGCGAGCTCTATTCCTCCCAGGAACGGCGTCCCTAGGTGCCCCAGCGCTTGCTCCAAGACGGGCACCAGGAATCTCCTGAGTACCTGCGCGGAGAATTCGATGGAGTACCCGTTGGCTCCATACCCACGCCACTGACTGAGAAGATCTGGCTCTTTACAGAAACTCGTCACATAGGCTGTGTGGAGCGTCTCGCCGTCGTCGGGGTCGAGGAAGTTTCCCTCACTGATGCGCTCGGCCAGCTCGTCGATGCCCTTCGCATGTTCAGCATCGGAACGATCGACTACATCGCGCATCGCCCTCGCCAAGACTCCGGCCGCGAACGTCAACTCCTGAGCGTCGTTCAGATACCGAGCATCAGTCGCCCACAACGTCAGCGAGCGAGTCTCGGGAACGTTCCAGCCGCCGAACTTGCGAGGTTCGAATACTCCCATCAAACCCGCCGCTGTCGTGTAATGATGCAACGTCTCCGGCGTTTCGCTCATGATCGAAGACTACGAGACGCCTCCGACACGCTCACTACCCGTCCTGGTCCGTGCAAGTCGTGCTCATGTGTTCTGTTCTGGCGCGCGTGCTCACCCCCTTGAGCATCACATCGTCGACGGTCCGATAGGGGTAGTCCGCCCGCGCTGAATCGCGGCAACGCCGTGCCCACGTTTTGCCCACACTCGGGCATCGGTGAGCGTGAGTGAGCATGATCGAGTGAGCGTGAAAACCCCTGCTCAGAGGATTATCGGCCCGCTGATCTCGGGCTAGTCTAGGGTTCGAAACCCTCCGCGCCCACCAGGGGAGTGGCGGTGAAAGACCTGGTCAGCGGCCGGTCCTTCACCGCTCGAGGGGGATTCTGCCCACCCGACACCCACTGCAGGGCCTTCACGTTGACGCCCGCGGACACGGCCAGGCCGGGGCCGCGGTGTGCCGGGGATCGTGCGGCGTCACCCGGGGCCTTTGGGCTCTGTCGTGGCCGGGCCGGGTTTGCTGTGCTCGTGTTGTGAAGGTGCCGCTGCTCACGTCGTTCGAGGGCTATCGAGCCAACCAGATGGGACGTGACCTGCTGGCCGGCCTGACGGTGTGGGCGGTTCTGGTGCCCGAGGCCCTCGCGTACGCCACGATCGCCGGGGTGTCCCCGGTGATCGGCCTGTATGCCGCGCCCGCGGCGCTGCTCCTCTACGCGCTGTTCGGCAGCTCCCGGCACCTGGTGGTGGGGCCGATGGCGGCCACCGCGGCGCTTTCGGGTGCTGCTGTTGCCGGCATTTCCGGTGACGCCGATTCGGCAGCGCTGACGGCCGGTCTGGCGCTGCTGGTCGGTGCGCTCGGGATTCTCGCGGGGCTGTTGCGTCTGGGGTTTCTGGCTTCCTTCATCTCCGAGCCGGTGCTGAAGGGGTTCATCGTCGGCTTGGCGCTGACGATCATCGTCGGCCAGCTCCCGAAGCTCTTCGGAGTCCCGAGGGGAGAGGGGGACTTCTTCGAAAAAGCCTGGCACCTGGTCACGTCGCTGGGTGGGACGAACGGCTGGACGTTGGCCGTCGGCGCCGGCTCCCTTGCGGTCGTACTGGTCCTGCACAGGGTGTCGCCCCGGCTGCCCGCACCGCTGGTCGCGGTCGTCCTGGGAATCGTCGCCGTCTCGGTCCTCGGCCTCGACGCCAAGGGAGTGGAGATCGTCGGGCGGATCGAAGGCGGGCTACCTCCGCTCGGGCTCCCCGGCCTCCCTGGATCCGACTACGTCACGCTGCTCGCGTCGGCGGCAGGGATCCTGCTGGTGGCGTTCGCCGAGGGCGTCGGAGCAGCCAAGAACTACGCCGCCAAGGAACACTACGAGATCGATCCGAACCAGGAGCTGCTCGGGGTGGGCACAGCGAACATCGGCGCGGGACTGTCCTCCGGGATGATCGTCAACGGGTCCCTGTCGAAGACCGCGGTCAACGTCTCGGCCGGGGCGGTGTCGCAGATCTCTGGCATCGTCGTGGCGGCGCTGACGGTGATGACGCTGCTGTTCCTGACCGGTCTGTTCGCGAACCTGCCGGAGGCCACCCTCGCCGCCGTGGTGATCGCGGCCGTCACGAAGCTCGTCGACTTCCGGACGCTGCGCAAGTACGCGCGCCTGGCGACCCCGAGCCTGCGGCGGATCTACGGCGTCGCGGCGTACGCGGACTTCCTCGCCGCGGCGAGCGCCATGGTGGGTGTGCTGGTCTTCGACATCCTTCCCGGGCTCTTCCTCGGTGTCGCGGTGTCGGTCCTGCTCCTGCTGTTCCGGGCCTCGCGGCCCCACGTCGCCGAGCTGGGCCGCACACCGGACAAGAGCCGCTGGGTCGACCTGCAGCGCCATCCCGACGCGCTCACTGAGCCCGGAATCGTGGTGCTGCGGCCCGAGTCCGGCTTGATCTACGCCAACGCCGACAACGTGGCAGCGGCCGTACGCGGCCATGTCCATGACGACACGCGGGCCGTCGTCCTCGACACCGCAGCTGTGCCGGGAATCGACATCACCGCCGTCGAGATGCTGGACCGGCTGTATGCCGACCTCGAGCACCACCACATTCGGCTGCTCTTCGCCGGCGAGATCGGCCAGGTGCGCGACCTGCTCAGCGCGACCGGCATCGCCAGTGTCGTTACAGACGCACACTCGACCGTCGACGCGGCCGTCACCGCGGCCCGTCGCAAGCTCGACCACCCGCCGGACACCGACCAGAAGTCGGCGTGACGTCTCTGACGGCCGGTGGAGAGGCACCGGCCGTCAGGGCGGACCATTCCCGGTTGCTACGCGAGCGGTTCGATGTCGGGCAGTCTCCATGTCTTGTCGAACCACGGTTCCAGCGGACCGTAGAGCCGGACTATCGCGAACCAGCTCTTGCCGGGCAGGGTCTGGATCCAGTTGCGGCTGCCCTCCGGCCGTTCGGGACCGAAGTGGACGTCGACGGAGCCGTCCGCGTTCGAGATCATGTCGCGGTCGCTGGCAACGGTGGGCCATTCCTGGTCGGTCTGCAGCATCGACCGGGTCTGGGTGTCGTAGACGACGATCGACCAGAAGGTGTTGACCGGCACGTTCGGCGGGACGTGCAGCCGGTAGGTCCTGCCGCCGTCGAAGTGCGCGTCGGTGGCGTCGACGAACGCCGTGACATACTGCGATCCGGCGCCGACCATCTCCGTCAGGTACGCCGGACTCGATCCGCTCCCTATGAAGCCGAGCGCGGCGGCGGTGTCGAGCATCGCGGCGCCATTGTCCTGGAACTGGTAACCGGCGAAGAGGAAGACCCGCCAGGCGCCGTCCGGGTAGTAGCGTGCCTCGGGCTGGCGGACCCGGTAGAGGAGCGCGCGGGCGGTCGCGTCGCCGACCGCGGCTGCCTCGGTCAGGATTGCCCGCATCCGCTCGTCGGGGTCGAACGGTTTGCCGTGCTGGATGCCGACGGCGGCGAACATCCCCAGCGTGACCGGGTCGGATGACTCCGGCAGCTCGGACTGCACCACCTCGTTGAGCAGCTCCCAGTACTGGTAGTCGGCGGCCGGGATGGTGACCCACGGCTCGAAGGAGACGTTCACGAATCGCATCGGCGGCGGGTCGTCGGCCTGAGCCAGCGGGTAAGCCCGGGTCTTCGCCTTGATCATGTCGGCGGCCGGATGCGGGTCGCCGTGCTCGTCGCGGAAACCGCGCGAGACGAGGCACATCCCGTAGCTACGGGACCGCACCACGAAGTAGCCGTCCGGGACCTCGCCGTCGTATGCAGGCGGCAGGAACAGGTACTTGCCACCCTGGCCCTTGTCGGGTCCGGTGGCGCCGATGTCGACGACCCAGCGCCCCCACGAGTCGTCGATCAGGCCGTACACGTCGGGCGGGGCGTCCAGGACGAGGGGTCCGTCGTGGAGGTCGATCCACATGTAGAAGTACACAACGGTCGTGTGCATCGCCGGTCCGACGGTGCACGGGTGGCACAGGTCCTCCCAGAGCGCCATCGTGGTGTTCGCCGGGCCCCAGCGCAGCAGCCCCCGGCGCCACGCCGCCCACGACACCGGATGCTGCGCCAGCAGGTACGCCTGCACCGCCCGCTGGAAGTCCAGGTTGTCGAACAGTGTCCGGGTCGTCTCGTCGTCCGGGACTCCGTCGAAGGACCGCAGCGTGCCCAACCGGGTGCGGACCTCGTCCGGCATCTCGATGCCGGGCGGAATCGGGGTGCTGTTCGCAGGTGAGGTCATCGCGTCCTCCTGTGTCGATAGCCCTTGCCGAGATTCTCCGCCGCCGACCCGACGGCTCGCGCCACCCACTCAGGATGCGCCGTCTCTGCCCTCACTGTGTGCCGGATCGACGAGGGAACACGGGACGGCGTGGTACACCCGTCACGGTCTCGAGGTCGCCGGTTGTGGCATTCATGAACCGCTGCCCTGGGTGGAAGGAGCGCACTCACCTGGGTGAGGCCGACCTGGAGGATGGTGACGGGTATCCCCGTAGCGCGTACGCACGACGCCGGGGATGTCATAGGTGCCGTCGAGCAGCTGCTGCAACCCACGCTGCCCAGCAGCCTGTTCAGGGTCCGGTACCTCACCGCCGGAAGGGCTTTGCCCACATTCGCCCGAGCTCGCGCCTCCGAGAGGGCGCTCGCGACCGCCTCGAGGTCGTCGTCGAACAGCCGACCGAGCTGTCAGTGCGTTCGTTGAGCCAGTCGAGCGCGCTTCGGTGATCTTCACCGACCGTGTCGATACCCAAACGATGGCCGCGGCGTCGAAGCCGGCTGCGTACATCAGGCTCTGCCCAGGTGCCCGTGATCGGTTCGCTCGAGTTGGTTCTCGATGACGACGGTGCGGCCGTTGTCGTCCTCCGCCTGGATGTCGAAGCAGAATTCGCCGACAGCGACCTGTGTGGACACGACCGTCAACGGCCTCTCGAGCTACTCAGCCGGGAGGTCGATGTTCTCGGCAAGCCAGGGCGTGAAATCACCTGCTTCTGACGTCCGGACACTGAGTGGGTCCGCGACTCGGCGCAGCCTTCCGAGGTCATTACCGTCCAGCTCCGTGGTTGCGATTGTGCGGGCGGCACCAGCCACCGGCGGCCGATTCTCCCAATCGAGGACCCGCCGCTTTTGAAAGGCACAGAAACGGGTAGGCGGAGTTCGCGAGGTTACCCCGGACTGGGAAGGCCCAGCTTCGGTCTGTTGCGGTCACCGGGAGAGGTAGAGATGGGGTTCTGGCTCTACAAGTGCAACGCCGCGGAAGGCGGGCCGTCCGGGTATTACGGTGACTGGCTACGGGGCGTGTTCAGTCGAGGTGCACCTGTCGAGTGGGGCGGGGACTACTCGACGCTGTCGGGTGAGGTGTCCAAGCATCTCGCCGAAGAAGTGACGGCCGGGGACGTGGTGGCGGCCTATCAGACCGATTCGAAGTCCGTGGTCGGGTTCTGCACGGTCACCAAGCTGACTGGGGAGCCCGGCGTTCGCAGAATCTACTTGCAGCCCATCCACTGGCTGACGCCGGCGTTCCCGGTGCACGAGCGAAAAGCGGGGACGCCCCTGGAGAGCTCGAATGCAGTCAACGGCCCCGCGGCGTTCCGCGAACTGCCGGATGCCGAGATGCAGGCCCTCGTGACGCTCAGTGGCGCACCCGATCGTGTGCTCGAGGGCAAGCCCGCGAAGGACGGATGGCGTCCTGTTCCGATACGCGATCCCAGTGAATTGATTGTGCCCCTCGACGAGGTCTGGGCCGGCCACACCCGCGGCTACTACGGCCTGGAAGAGTCGTGGCGGCAGGACGGCGTGGTTCTCGCACCCAAGTCGGTGACGTTCTTCGCGAGCTTGGACGATCTGCGGGACTACTTGCGGTGGAGGGTCGGGCAGTGGGAGGCGGACGGGTACGTGAGGACCGTCGGCGTGGAATTCCGAGCCACGGCGGCCCAACTCGTCGACGGTGACGAAGGCACCGGCGCAATGGTGACGTTGGAACCGTTCACCTACCGCGACACCCCTCCCGAGTTCGGAGGGACCGGCGACTGACGCCCGGAGGTGCCGTTCCGTCCGTCTACCGCGTGGTCTTCCCCGCCCTCTCAGCCGCTCCGCAGTGAGGCCGGATGGACGGCACAGCGTACGGACTACACGGCCCGGCAGCCGTCCGGCGCTGCGCCGACTGCCCGACCCGATCCTCGAATCGTTCCGGCGGGTAACGAGTGCCGCTCGTTCGTCGCCCCCTCGGGTATGCGCCGGTCCCGCAGTGCCTGCTCCGGTGACCACCCCGACTCGAGCGTGCGCAACGTCGTCACCTACATTCGGGACCGGCTCGAGGAGTCCGAGACCCTGCAGCAGGCGCAGACGGCACCATGCAGCCGTTCTCGGCGAGCCAGGACCTGCACAGTGAATTCCTCGCCGCGGTGATCGGGAGCTATGGACTCCTCGGCGGACCGGTCGGCGCAGATCCTCGACAACCAGAGGATGTCGCAGAAGCTGCTGGTGGCGTTGTTACCGACCGTCTATGAGCGCCCGAAGGGTGCAGTCCAGCACTGTTCGCCTACTCGGAGAAAGTCAGTCGATGGCGTAGTAGCGGTGGTAGGTCCCGTAGCCGGTTGGTTTGCGTCCGATGACTCCGCGCGCGACCAGTCTTTGCAGCCGGTCCTCGGCCTCACGGCGGGTGATGAAGAGCGAACCGGCGACCGTGCCCTCCGACTGGAAGGCGTCGTTCTCGACGAACAACTCGAAGGTTTGCCGGTCGCGGTCGTCGTCGAGCCGAGCCTGTATCGCCCGACGATGGGACAGCTCGAGCAGCGCAGCGGCACGTGCACTCGACAAACGCTTGCGTCGGGAGACGAACAGGTCGTAGGTCTCGCGGTCACGTCGGGTCGGTAGCAGGGCTTGCACCTCACGCCTGAAAGTCATGATCGCATCGAAGGGGTCGGGTTCCGCGGAGGGCACCGTCTCGGACTCCTCGGCCGGGGTGCCGGCATTCATCGCCGCGGTGTCCCGAGGCTCGCTCTCGTCGACGTCGTTGACGTTGTCGATCGGGCGGTAGATGCCGTCGGACAGTTGCTCGACCCGGCCCATCACGACAAGCATCGCGAGTCGTTCCAGGGCGTCCTCCGGGGTGATGCCCGATCTCCTGGCGAGGTACGTGGCGGTCACCGGCTTCGGTCGAGCACGCACGATGTGCAGGGCTTCGAGTGCCGCGTCCTCCGAGCAACCGGCGGATTCTTCGTCCGGGACGTCATTCGGGGCGGGGCCGGCATCGTCAACGACGGGTGCGAGGCCCGCGAGGGCAGCGGCCGCGGCAGCGGATGGGTCGTCGTCCTCGATGACGATGCCGTTGGGCAGAGTGATCTCACGATTCCCTCTTCGTGACCCGGAGTGGCGCTGTCGTCGCCTGCTATGTCCAGCCGGTCCACGCGAGTCGGGGGGCGAGACGAACTCGACGGGGTACGTCGTTGACCACGTTTTCGGTGAACGAGAAGCTGCCGTCCTCGAAGTGCGTCGGTCTCGCCAGGCGCAGCAGTCTGCCGTCGTCGTAGACGCCCATCACCCGCCAATATTCCTCGGCCCACCAGACTCCTTGGCCGAGCCGCACTTCGCCGGGTCTCACGGGGACCTCCCGGTCGGAATCGAGTTGCCGCCGTCGACAGGAGTATCGGCAATGTGCCCAGTTATGTTCCCGCGCTCATCGCGGCGACCAGGACCGGCAGGTCGTCCGCGACGACGAGGGACAGTGGGCTCTCGTGGGGCTTGCCGCTGTGCGTGATGATCAAGGCGGTCGGCGGGAGTCCGCCGTCGGCGGGTGGGGAGAGCTTCTTGAGGGCCTGCGGCACGGTCGTCTTGCGGGACAGATGGATGGCTCGATCGTGGGGCTCGACGAACTCCGGTGCCGCGCCCACGGTCTCGCCTTCGACGATCTCGTCGGTGGCCAGGCGGTGTGCGAGCCAGCGTGCGATGCAGTTGGTGGTCAGCAGACCGCGGTAGGTGCGGTCGTCGCAGATGGGAAACTGCGAGTAGTGGTGCCGGCGGATCTCCTCGAGGACCGAGCGGAGCGGATCGTCGAATCCGAAAGACGCGAGTGGGCGTTGCGGGCGTTACGCAGATCGGCGAACGCGCGCAACGCCGGCAGATCGAGCCGGGTGTGGTGTCGCCGCGCGTAGTCCTCGGCCATCCGGACGAAGCCGGTCCGGCCGTCGTCGGTCTGGAGCTTCCATGTGAAATGGTTCTCGATCGCGGTGAACGCGGCCGGGAATCGGATCGCACCGCTTACCTCGTCCATCACGTTCCATCTGCCTGAGACAGGTCTGCGCTTTCGCAGACGGGAGTGGGCATCGATGAGATGTGACGCGTCTGTGGGACTTCTATCCTCCACCTTCGCGGATACGTACCGCCGATGGCCGCTCGGGGAGCCGGCAGCGCCGGCCGGGTGTCTCCGATCAGCACACCGCCTGACCGACCACTCCCGGCTCGACCCTTCGGACCTGTTGTGGCCCAGACTGAACGGAGTCGCGAGATCGTCGTCGAACGGCGGAACCAGGCACGTCGCCGATTCTCGCCGTCGGGCCGTCCGGAGGTCGTACCGTCGAACTCACGGGCCGGTCGTGATGCCACCGGCCACGGGCAGAATCGAGGCTCGTCGTGCGACTTCGTGGTACCGCAACGTCGTCCGCCGGGGTGGCACCCGCTTTTCCGGGCATCGCCCTTTCCGTTGTGTCCGCCGCGGCCGCGGCAGCAGTCGGTGTCCGCGCGGGCGCGGCGGCATCAGGGTCGTCGCCCATGCCGACGTGAACGGCGGCGGAAGGACCGGCACACCGGGACCGGGCGTCGCCGGAGCCCTGTTCCTCCCCCTTGCGGTCCAGAACTTCCTGATGGTCTACAACTCGACCGCCATGAACGTGGCCATGTCGGCCATAGTCGCGGATCTGCAGACCACTCTGACCGCCGTACAGTCGGCGATCTCGCTGTACTCCCTCGTCATCGCCGCGTTCCTGATCACGAGCAGCAAGCTCGGAGGCCGTCTCGGCTACCGACGAACCTTCGTCCTGGGCGCGCAGATCTTCGGGCTCGGCACGCTCATCACTGCCGTCGGCCCGAGTATCGTCTTCATGTTGGTCGGCTGGTCCCTGCTCCAGGGGATCGGCGTGGCGCTCATGATCCCGGCCATGCTTGCCCTGCTCACCGACGCCCTGACCGGCGCCACGCGGACGAGGGCGTTGTCGACGATCGGGACGGTCGGCGGGGTTGCCGCGGCGGCAGGCCCCATCGTCGGTGGCGTGATCACCAGTTTCCTGAGCTGGCGGGTGTCGTTCCTCATGGGAACCGTGGTGACGGTTGTCGTGCTGCTCCTCATGCGCCGGGTCGCCGAACCGGGGCGACGCAGCGTTCCGGCGGAGGATCGCCGGTTCGACGTCCTGGGAGCGGTGCTGTCCGCGACCGGATTCGGGCTCCTCGTCGTCGGGACGCTGCTGGCCGGCAGGTACGGCCTGGTCCGGGCCCGGCAGGACTTCGAGGTGCTCGGGTACACGGTGCTCGAACGGGGCGGGGTGTCGCCCGTGCTCGTACTGGGCGGCGCCGGGCTGGTGGTCCTGGTCGCGTTCGCCGCGTGGGAGCGCCACCTCGTCACGAACGGTCGAGATCCGCTGGTGCGGATCGCGGTGCTGCGAAATCGGACGACGCGGGCCGGCTCGGAGACCCTGGCGATGCAGGCGCTGGTGACCGCGGGTGTCCTGTTCCTGGTGCCGGTCTTCCTGCAGACGACGCTGGGTTTCGACGCGCTGTGGAGCGGCCTTGCCATGCTGCCCGTGACGCTGGGGCTGATCGTCGCCGCCTCGGCGGCGGCCCGGCTCGTCGCCGGCCGCCGAATGACTCATCGGACCGCCCAGCTGTGGTCGTTCCTGTTCATGATCGCGGGCTGCGTCGCGGTCGCCGCCATGTTCGACCCGCGCGAGACGGGGCAGACCGCGACGGGCCTGGCGCTCGCGCCGGGGCTCTTCCTCCTCGGTGTCGGCCAGGGCATGACGATGACGCTGACCGACCTGATCCAGTCGACGCCGCCGGCGGAGGAGGTGAGCGACGTGACGGGCCTGTCGCGGAGCATCAACTACCTCGGGAGCTCACTCGGAGTGGCACTGGCCGGTGCGTTCCTGACGACGGCGCTGGTCTCCTCGTTCCAGTCGGGGGTGGACGACAGCGCCGTGCTGAACGCCGCGGAGAAGCAGCTCGTCCAGCAGACGGTAGACCAGCAGGTCCAGGTCACCGCGCTGAGCGACGACCAGGTCGGTGCCAACCTCGCGGCGCGGGGCGTCGGGGGTCCCGCTGCCGACGAGCTCGTGCGGATCAACGCCGACGCCAGGAACCGGGCCCTGACCTTCGCCGTCGGCGCCATGGCGGTCATGTCGACCGTCGGCTACGTTGTCGCGCTACGACTCCCGCGGGTACCTGCCCGGCGTCGGTGACCGGGGGCGCCCTCGTTTGCGCAACCGCCCACGTCGGAGACCGGGACAGTCCTACACTCGGCGCATGGCTGCGCTGCGGGTGGCGGACGAACCGGTGGACTCTTCGAAGCTCGACAACCGGGCGCCGTCGGTGGCCCGGCTGTTCGTCGACCGGGTTGCGGCGACTCCCGAGGCCGAGGCCTTCCGGTATCCGAAGGGTGACGGCTGGGAGAGCGTGACCTGGAGGCAGGTGGGCGAGCGGGTCGACACGCTCGCCGCGGGCCTGATCGCCCTGGGGGTCCAGCCTCAGGATCCGGTCGCGGTCGCGTCGTCGACCCGGTACGAATGGGTGCTCGCCGACTTCGCGGTGATGTGCGCCGGTGCCGCGACCACCACGATCTACCCCACGACCAACGCCCCCGACGTCGCCTTCATCGTCGCCAATTCGGGCAGCGGCGTCGTGATCGCGGAGGACCGGACCCAGGTCGACAAGCTCGTCGCCCACCGCGCCGACCTGCCGAAGGTGCGGACCGTGGTGGTCATCGACGGGGAGGGCGACGGGGACTGGGTCATCAGCCTCGCCGACCTGGAGGACAGGGGCCGGAAACTGCTTGCCGAGTCGCCCCGCGTCGTCGCCGACCGGGTCGACGCGATCCGGCCCGAACAGTTGGCCAGCATCATGTACACCTCCGGCACCACCGGGAAGCCGAAGGGCGTGCTGCTGCCGCACTCGGGGTGGACGTACACGGCTGCGGCCGTCGACGCGGTGAACATCCTGGGACCCGACGATCTGAACTTCCTCTGGCTGCCGCTGTCGCACGCCTTCGGCAAGGTCATGCTGGCGCTGCCCCTGCAGATCGGTTTCACCACCGTGATCGACGGCCGCGTCGAGAAGATCGTCGAGAACCTCGCCGTCGTGCATCCCACCTTCATGGGCGCGGCGCCGCGCATCTTCGAGAAGGCACACGCCCGCATCGAGGCGATGATCGCCGAGGAGGGCGGGGCGAAGAAGAAGATCTTCGACTGGGCCCTCGGCGTCGGACTGCGTGTCTCGCAGGCCCGGCAGGAGGACCGCGCACCCTCTCGCCTCGACCGGCTCCGGTATCGGCTCGCCGACCGTCTCGTGTTCTCCACCATCAAGGAGCGTTTCGGCGGTCGCCTGCGGTTCTTCGTCTCGGCGGCGGCCCCGCTCGACCGTGCCGTGGCGCAGTGGTTCGACGCGGCCGGCATCATCATCCTCGAGGGGTACGGCCTGACCGAGACGTCCGCCGCGTCGTTCATCAACCGCCCGTACGCGTACCGGCTCGGCACCGTCGGCTGGCCCTTCCCGGGCACGGAGGTGCGGATCGCCGGCGACGGGGAGGTAATGCTGCGCGGGCCGGGCGTCATGGACGGCTATCACGAGCGGCCCGATGCCACCGCAGAGGCCCTCGAACCCGACGGCTGGTTCCACACCGGCGACATCGGGGAACTCGACGCCGACGGGTTCCTGCGGATCACGGACCGCAAGAAGGATCTGTTCAAGACCAGCCAGGGCAAGTACGTCGCGCCGTCCGCGATCTCCGCCACCTTCAAGGGCATCTGCCCCTATGCCAGCGAGATCGTCGTGTACGGCGAGAGCCGGCCCTACTGCGTCGCCCTCGTCGGTCTCGATGCCGAGGCGATCACGGAGTGGGCGGACAAGAACGGCATGGCCGGCAGGGAGTTCGGTGAGATCGCCCGGGACGAGCGGACCCGCGAGCTGATCGCCGGCTGCATCGACCGGCTCAACGACCGGCTCAACCGCTGGGAGCAGATCAAGAAGTTCACGGTCCTCGACCGGGAGCTGTCCATCGAGGCGGGGGATCTGACGCCCAGCATGAAGCTGCGCCGCAAGCTGGTGGTCGACAATTTCGCCGACCGGATCGAGCAGCTCTACGTCTGACGCCCGTCGCGGCTCACCGCCCTGCGGAACCTGCTATCGGGTGCTTGCGCCGACCGTGGCGTACGCCTCCGCCAGCAACGCGACGACGCCGTCGTCGAGCTGATCCGGGGTGGCGATGCTCAACCGGTGGGTCGTCACCTTTCCGGTGGTCGGAAAGGCCTCCCGCAGCTGCGGGTGATGGACCCGCCGCGGCAGGTCGATCGCGATCTCGAGCCGCGACGAATAGACGAATGCCGCCGCGAACACGCGACCGCGCCCCCACCGCACCTCGGCGGTGCGGACCTGCTCCTCGACGTCGTCGCCGAGGCCCAGCACGAGCGTGCGGAGCCGGCAGAACATGTCGACGGCGGCGGCATCCTTGTCGGCCAGGTAGTCGTCGATCGTCGCGTGCATCGCGGGCTCCTCGCCTGGGTGGCTCAACGGGACCGGCCGTAACGGTCGGCGAGCTTGTCTTCGGTGCTGCGCTCCACCGGAGCGGGCACCGGTTCGGCCTCGGGGGCGGCGGCCGGCGCCGGGTCCTTCCGCTTGCGGCGCTCGCGCAGCTCCGCCCATACGAAGTACCCCAGGCCCAGCGGCGCCATGATCCCGAACGCCACCCACTGCAGCCCGTACGACAGGTAGGGGCCGGCGTCGAGCTGCGGCAACGGGATCGTGCCCAGCCCCCCGGCCTGGTTCTCGGACAGCTGCAGGTATCCGCCCGTCAGCTCCAGGCCGGTGAACGCCGCGATCTGCGCAGGGTCGATCGAGTAGACCTGGGTGTGGCCGGCGTCGCGGAACGGGGTCTTGCCCTCGGCGGTCCCCTCGGACATCCGCAGGCGGGCGTCGACGGTCACCGGACCGGCCGGTGCCGGGGCGAACCCGGGGATCTCGGTGCCCCGCTCCGGGCGCACGTATCCACGGTTCACCAGGACGGTGCGGCCGTCGGCGAGCCGGAACGGCGTGAGCACCTCGTAGGCGGGGGAGGACTCGACGCTGCGCAACCGCACCAGCAGGTCCGAATCCGGGAGGTAGGACCCGGTCGCGACGACGCGCCGCCACTCGTCCTCCGGTGCCGGCGCGGCACCGGTCAGCAGCTCCTCCACCGGCACGGGGTCCGTGGCCAGCGAGGCGGTGATCCGGTCGTTGCGCTCCTCGGTGGTGGTGTTCTTGCCGAGCTGCCACGGCGCGAGCACGGTGAAGCACGCGTAGGCGAAGCCGCCCACCACCAGGGCCAGCACCAGCCAGCTCGGGCGGAGCAGGAACGTCAGTCGTCGCACGTAACCACGGTAACCGGTGACGCGGGCCTCATTGCCGTCGCACCCAGTCGAGCAGGCCCGGGATCGCCGCCTCGATCTGCTGCCGGACCAGTTCGAACTCGTGCCGGTCGCCGTAGTACGGATCCGGTACCGACTCGCCCTCGGCGTCCGGGTCGAAGCTGCGCAGCAGCACCCGGCGCTCGGCGGGCACCCCGAGCTGCGCGAGCACCCGGTCGTGGCCGGCGTCCAGTGCGACCACCAGATCGGCGGCGAGCTGCTCGTCGGTCACGCGCCGGGCGCAGTGCCCGGTCGGGTAGCCGTGCCGCCGCAACAGGTCCGTGGTGCGTGGATCCGCGTCCTCGCCGGCGTGCCAGTCGCCGGTGCCGGCGCTGGTGACCCGCACGCGCTCGGCGAGACCGGCCCGGCGGAGGTGCTCGGCGAAGATCTTCTCGGCCATCGGCGACCGGCAGATGTTGCCGGTGCACACGAACGTCACGTGCAGGCGCTCAGCGGTCACCGGTCAGCATCCTCGTCAGTTCGTCGACGCTCGCCGTGGACCGGTGGGCGACGGCCGCCTCGTCGTCGGCGCCGTACCCCCACTCGACGAACACCGTCGGAATACCCCACCGCGCCGCGCCCGTCACGTCGTGCTCGCGGTCGCCGACCATGACCACGCCCGCGGTGCCGCCGTCCTCCGCGGCGACCGGGTCCACCCCGAGCGAGGCCAGACTGTGCGCGATCACGTCCGACTTCGCCCGCCGGCTCCCGTCGTCGCTCGCGCCGCCGATGAACTCGAAGTGGGCGGCCAGCCCGAAGTGCTCGAGGATGCGGACGGCGAAGCCCTGGTTCTTCGACGTCGCGACGGCGAGCTGGCTCCCGGCGTCGCGCACCCGCTCGAGCATCGCCGCCACCCCGTCGAACACGGAGTTCTCCGCCCAGCCGCGCGCGTCGTAGCGCTCGACGTACGCGGTCAGCGCCCGATCCACCTGCTGTTCGTCGAGACCGAGCCCGCGCAGTGTGTCGATCATCGGCGGACCGAGGACCCGCTGTGGCTCGTCGTGCGCCGGTTCCGGAACGCCCACCGTGGCGAGCGCATGCCGGAACCCGTCGAGCACGCCCGCCGCCGAGTCCGTGAGGGTGCCGTCGAGGTCGAACAGCACGACGGGCGCGGGCAGCAGCAGTGGATGCAGGTCGGCGAGAGTCGTCACGTCCCCATTGTCCCGGCTCCCGGCGAAGCCCGCCGCGTAGGGTCTCGGGCAGCACCCGGGAGACGACGAAGGAGGAGCGGTGACGGCGGTGGCGCTGCGCGAGGTGATCGACGTGCTCGAGACGGCCTATCCGCCGTCGCTGGCCGAGTCGTGGGACTCCGTCGGGCTGGTCGCCGGTGATCCCTCCGAGCCCGTGAGCAGGGTCCTGCTCGCGGTCGACGCGACCGCCGCCGTCGTCGACGAAGCCCTGGCCTGGGGTGCGCAGTTGCTCCTCGTGCACCACCCGCTGCTGCTGCGCGGCGTCGACACCGTCGGCGCGCACACCCCGAAGGGCGCCCTGATCCACCGGCTCATCCGAGGCGGCTGCGCGCTGTTCACCGCCCACACCAACGCCGACCGTGCCGACCCGGGCGTGTCCGATGCGCTGGCACAGGCGCTCGGCCTGACCGGCCTGCGGCCGATCGAACCCAAGCCCGAACCGGCGGTCGACAAGTGGGTGGTCCTCGTGCCCGCCGACTCGGCCGAGACGGTGCGCGCCGCCCTGTTCGACGCCGGTGCGGGCCGGCTCGGGAACTACCGCGAGTGCTCCTGGACCACCTCCGGGACCGGACAGTTCCGTCCCGAGGCCGGGGCGGATCCGGCGGTCGGCACCGTCGGCGAACTCGAACGCCTGGCCGAGGACCGCATCGAGGTCGTGGCCCCGCGATCGGTGCGCGGCCGGGTGCTTGCTGCCCTGCGCGCGGCGCACCCGTACGAGGAACCCGCGTTCGACGTGCTCGAACTCGCCGATCTGCCCGGCTCCCGAGGTCTCGGCCGGGTCGGAGAACTCCCGGCGCCGCAGACGCTGCGCGAGTTCACCGAGCGGGTCGCGGCCGCACTGCCGGCCACCGAGTGGGGGGTGCGCGGTGCCGGCGACCCCGACCGGATGATCGGCACCGTTGCGGTGTGCGGCGGCTCCGGCGACTCCTTCCTCGGCACCGTCGGCCGGCTCGGCGTCGATGCCTACGTCACCGCGGACCTGCGGCACCATCCCGCCGACGAGCACCTGCGCGCCGGCGGCCCCGCGCTTGTCGACGTCGCGCACTGGGCCAGCGAGTACCCGTGGTGCGCCCAGGCGAAGGGTGTGCTCGACGACGTGTTCGCCGACCGCGACGGCTGGTCGACCCGCGTCAGCGCGCTGCGCACCGATCCCTGGACCACCGCAGCCCGGTAGGTCCGGGTTCCCCGTGACCGGCCGCGCGGTACGGTAGGCAGCTACCACCCGCCCTTGATCTCGTCGCCGAAAGCAGGAACCCGCCGAGTGAACGTCGAACCCGCCGTGCAGTCCAAGCTCCTGGCCCTCGCCGCTGTGGACACCGAGGTGACCCGCCTGGCGCACCGGCGCCGCACCCTGCCCGAACAGCAGGAGGTCGAGCGGCTCGAGGCGGAACGCACCGCGCGCCGGGACGCCGCCGTCGCTGTCGAGATCATCCTCGACGACCTCGACCGCGACATTCGCAAGCTCGAGGGGGAGGTCGAGGCGGTCCGCCAGCGGGAGGATCGCGACCGCAAGCTCCTCGCCGCCGGCGGAGTGGGCGCCAAGCAGCTGTCCGAACTCCAGCACGAGCTGACCAGCCTCGAACGCCGGCAGGCCCTGCTCGAGGACGAGCTGCTCGAGGTCATGGAACGCCGGGAGGCATCCAAGGCCGATCACGACCACGCCGGCGCGCGGTTGTCGAGCGTCGACGAGGAACTCGCCGACGCGGTCCGCCTGCGCGACGAGGCGCTCGCCGACATCGAGGTCGCCGAGCAGCGGTGCCTGAGCGACCGCGCGGCACTCGTGGAGGCTTTCCCGGCCGAGCTGGTCGACCAGTACGAGGCGCAGCGGACGAAGACGGGCATCGGCGCGGCCCTGCTGCAGGCGCGCCGGTGCGGCGCATGCCGCCTCGAGCTCGACCGCGGCGAGATCGCTCGCATCGCCGCCGCCGCCCCCGAGGTCCTCGTACGTTGCCCCGAGTGCAACGCGATCCTGGTGCGTACCAAGGAATCCGGGATTTGAGCCGGGTAGTTGTCGAGGCCGACGGCGGCTCGCGCGGCAACCCGGGCCCCGCCGGCTACGGTGCGGTGGTCTTCGGCGCCGACCATGAGGCGGTGCTGGCCGAGCGCAGCGCGAGCATCGGCCGCGCCACCAACAACGTGGCCGAATACCAGGGCCTGATCGCCGGATTGACCGCCGCCGCCGAACTCGGGGCCGACGAGGTCGACGTCCGGATGGATTCCAAGCTCGTCGTCGAGCAGATGTCGGGCCGATGGAAGATCAAGCACCCGGACATGATTCCGCTCGCCGCCCGCGCCCGCGAGCTGGCCCGGGGATTCTCGCGGGTCGAGTTCACCTGGGTGCCACGCGCGGAGAACGCCTACGCCGACCGGCTCGCCAACGAGGCGATGGACGCCGCCGCGTCGGTTGCTTCGGGTTCCGAATCCGCTTCTCCCACACCGGAATCGGCGGCCCCACCGGTGAAGTCGCCCGGCTGGACCGGCGCTGTCGGCACGCCCACCCGGATGCTGCTGCTGCGGCACGGGCAGACCCCGCTGTCGGTGGAGCGCCGCTACTCCGGCCGCGGCAACCCGCCGCTGACGGAACTGGGCCGTGTGCAGGCCCGCGCGGCCGCGCGTCGCATCGGCGAGCGCGGCAACGTCGCCGCGGTGGTGTCGTCGCCGCTCGGGCGGGCCCGGGAGACCGCCGATGCCGCGGCGTCGGCGCTCGGTCTGCCCGTGACGGTGCACGAGGGCCTCATCGAGACCGACTTCGGCAAGTGGGAGGGGCTGACCTTCCTCGAGGCGGCGCAGCGCGATCCCGATCTGCACCGGCGCTGGCTCGGGGACACGTCGGTGCGCCCGCCGGGTGGGGAGAGCTTCGACGAGGTCCGCGGCCGTCTCGCCACCGTCCGCGACGATCTGGTCGCGGAGTACGGCGGGGCGAACGTGCTCGTCGTCTCCCACGTCACGCCGATCAAGACACTGCTGCAGATGGCGCTCGACGCGGGGCCGTCGCTGCTGTACCGCCTGCACCTGGACCTCGCGTCGCTGAGCATCGCCGAGTTCTATCCCGACGGCGGCGCGGCCGTGCGGCTGGTCAACGACACGTCGCACCTGTAGGCGCCGTCGGCGCCGGTGTGTCTTTCGGGCTGCGCCCACCGCCCGAAGGACACACCGCCGGCAGCGTCCCGGCCGCTCACACCTGGAGTTTTCGGAGCGTGCGCAGGTTCCGCGTCGTGGTCACCGCCTTGTAGCGCGGTTTGCCGGTGTTCCGGCCGAAGGCGCTCTTGACCGTCTGCCCGCGCTCGACGTCCCAGTAGAGGACGCCGTTGCCCCGGGTGACGCGTTCGACCGCCGGGTCGAGACCCTCCGCCGTCGCCGCCAGTTCGTCCAGAACCGCGGGATCGGCGACGAACACCGCGTACGCGTGCCGGCCGTCACGCTCCTCGAACGGGTAGGCGTCGACGATCGCCGCGACGGCCGCCTGATCGTGGACGAACACGAACGCCTCGTACCCGAATCGATCACGCAGGGCCGCCTCGATCCGGGCCTTCGCTTCGGCGGTGTCGGCGGTGTCGGCATCGAACACCACGTTGCCCGAAGCGAGCACGGTGCGGACGTTGCCGAAACCGAGCCCGGCGAACACGTCCTTCAGATCCGCCATCGCGATGGTGATGCCACCGACGTTGATTCCCCGCAGCAGGGCCACATATCTCGCCATGGCGGTACCGTAGTTCGCATTCGAGACAGGTGAGGCAGTACCCTGATCGACGCGGACGAGTTGGCCGGGCGACCGCGGCTCAGGGAACCGGCACCGTGGCGGTGCCAGGCCCTGGATCGAGGAAAGTCCGGACTCCACAGAGCAGGGCGGTTGCTAACGGCAACCCGAGGTGACTCGCGGGACAGTGCCACAGAGAACAGACCGCCCACCCCTCGGGGTGGGTAAGGGTGAAACGGTGCGGTAAGAGCGCACCAGCGCCCCGGGTGACCGGGGCGGCTCGGTAAACCCCGCCCGGAGCAAGGTTGAAGGCCGCACCGACTCGTTCGGTGCGGCTGCGCAGGTGTCCGAGGGCTGCTCGCCCGAGCCTGCGGGTGAACCGCTCGAGGTACCCGGCGACGGTGTGCCCAGATGGATGGTCGCCACCCCGCCTCGGCGGGGTACAGGATCCGGCTTACAGGCCGGCTCGTCCGCCCACCCGGCTCAGATCGGGGCGACGACCAGCAGGTGCGCCCAGTAGGAGGCGGCCTCGTGCCCCAGGTAGGGGAGCAGGAAGTCGTAGAGCAGGTACGACATGCGGTGCCTTTCGAGTCGTCGAGCGGGGACCAGGGGCCGACGGTACCAGCCGCGCCGCGCGTGCGGGTTACCCCGAAACTCGGCGTCGGTTGGGGCAGACTGGGAGTCATGAGCGACGAGGGCTGGTACTACGACGTCCACACCGGAAAGGTCAGCCAGGGAAAGGACCCCAGTGCGCTGAACCGCATGGGGCCGTATCCGGACCGCGCCACCGCCGAACGGGCACTCGAGATCGCGGCCGAGCGCAACAAGGCCGCGGACGAGGCCGACGAGGAGTGGAACCGCTGAGCGGTTCCCCAGCACGGTGACGAACACCCGCATCGTCGTCGCGCCCGCGATCGACTTCGGTGCCGTCCGCGCCGAGTTCGCGCTCGACGACAGTTATCCCCTGCCCGCCGTCGCCGAGGCCGAGGCCGCGGTCGACCGCTGGTCCGCCGCGCGGGTGGACCGCACGGATCTGCCCCTGGTGACCATCGATCCGCCGGGCTCGATGGATCTCGACCAGGCGCTGCACCTCGAGCGCACCGTCGACGGCTTCGTCCTGCACTACGCGATCGCCGACGTCGCGGCCGTCGTCGCACCCGACGGCGCGCTCGACCGCGAGAGCCGGCGCCGCGGACAGACCTACTATCTGCCCGACGGGTCGGTCCCGCTGCACCCCCGGCCGTTGTCCGAGGATTCGGCCAGCCTCCTCCCCGGCCGCGTGCGTCCGGCGGCGCTGTGGCGCATCGTTCTCGACGACGCCGCCGAGCCCGTGGACGTGAGCGTGCGGCGCGCACTGGTCCGGTCCGTCGCCCGGTTCGACTACGCCGGAGTGCAGGCCGGCGTCGACGCCGGGGTCGTGCACCCGTCGATCGCGGCACTATCCGAGTTCGGCCGGCTCCGCGAGGCCGCGGCCCGCGCACGCGGCGCGATCGAACTGCGCCTGCCCGAGCAGGACGTGGTCGCCGACGGGAACGGCTGGCGGCTGACCACCCAGCCGCGCACCGAGGTCGACGACTGGAACTCCCACGTGTCGCTGCTGACCGGGATGTGTGCGGCGCGACTGATGCTCGACGCGCGGATCGGGCTGCTGCGGACCCTGCCACCGGCCGCTCCCGAGGCCGTGGCGCAACTGCGGCGCACCGCCTCCGCCCTGGGAGTGCCGTGGCCGGACCAGGTGCCGGTGGGTACCTTCCTGGCCGGCCTCGACGTGAACCTGCCCGGCACCCTGGTGCTGATGAGCGAGGCCCCGGCGCTGCTGCGCGGCGCGTCGTACGTGGCGTTCGACGGTGCGATTCCGGAGCAGCCGGGACACGGGGCGATCGGTGCGCCGTACGCACACGTCACCGCGCCGCTGCGGCGGCTGGCCGACCGGTTCGTGACGGAGGTGTGCCTGGCGCTCTGCGCGGGCACCGACGTGCCGGACCCGGTGCGCGCCGTGCTCCCGGAGCTTCCCGAGACGATGTCCGGCTCCGACGCGCTCGCCGGGAAGGTGACCCGCGCGTGCATCGAACTCACCGAGGCGACGGTCCTCGCCCCGCACGTGTGGGAGTCGTTCGAGGCGACGGTCCTGCGTGCGGCGAACGGCCGCCGGGACGCCGAGGTGTTCGTGCCCGACGCCACCGTGATCGCCCCGTGCGCCGGCGAGCCGAAGGAGGGCAGCCGGATCCGGATCCGGCTGACGCACGCCGACCCGCAGGCCCGGAAGGTGCGGTTTGCGTACCCGGCGTGACGTCGCTGCCGGGCGGGAGCGGCGGCCGTGAACGCGACCCGACCGCCGCGCCGGCCGCGGGGCCTGCTCGTCGGCCTCGCCGTCCTCACGACGGTGCTTGTGTTCCTGGCGGTGCTGGTGTTCCGCGTGGCACCGAGCCGGTATCTGCCCTGGGACACCGCCGACTTCCCGGACGTGGACACGTCGGCGTTGACGCTCCCGCAGGCGCGGATCGTGGAGTTGCTCGAGGACGAACACCGGACGCAGCGGCCCGGGACGTTCTACTCCGAGGGCGCCGAGGAGCCCTGGTGCGCGAACTTCGTCAGCTGGATCATGCGGGAAGCGGATCGGCCGCTGGCCAATCCGCATTCCGGGCACTGGCGGATCCCCGGCGTGTACACCCTGCAGGAGTACTACGAGTCGGTCGGACGATTCGAACCGGCCGGCGACGGGTACCGGCCGGCGGTGGGCGACGTGGTGCTGTACGAGAACGAGCTGTGGGTCGGCCAGCACACCAACATCGTCGTCGCGGTCGACGGCGACACCGCGACGACGGTCGGCGGCAACGAACTCGGCCGCATCCGCGTCCACACCGTCGACGTCACGTCCGACTCGGCGGTCGTCGGGTTCGGCCGCCTCGGGTGAGGATCAGCGGAAGCGGTCGGTCGCCTCGAGCAGGTGATGGGTGATGCCGGGCTCGTTCGCGGCGTGCCCGGCGTCGTCGACGACGACGAGTTCCGAGCCGGACCACGCCTTGTGCAGTTCCCACGCGCTCGTCGCGGGGCAGACCACGTCGTAGCGACCCTGCACGATCACGCCGGGGATGGTGCGCAGCCGTCCGGCGTCGCGCAGCAGCTGCCCCTCCTCGAGGAAGCCACGGTTGCGGAAGTAGTGGTTCTCGATGCGCGCGAACGCCAGAGCGAAACGCGGTTCCGACGTCTCCACGATCCGTTCCGGGGTGGGCAGCAGGGCGCTGGTCGCCCCCTCCCACGTCGACCACGCCACGGCGGCCCGCAGCGCGACGTCGGGGTCGGGCGAATGCAGCAGCCGGTGGTACGTGTCGACGGGATGCTCACCGTCCGGCGCCCCGGCCAGCGGCTCCAGGAAACGCTCCCACAGCTCGGGGAACAGTTGTCCGGCGCCACCGTTGTAATACCAGTCGATCTCGCTGCTGCGCAGCAGGAAGATGCCGCGCAGCACCAGCTCGGTGACCCGGTGCGGGTGGCGCTGCGCATAGGCCAGGGCCAGCGTCGACCCCCACGAGCCGCCGAACACCTGCCAGCGGCCGATCCCCAGACGTCGCCGCAGGGTCTCGATGTCGGTGAGCAGATACTCGGTGGTGTTGGCGGACAGATCCGCGCCCTCGGCGACGTGCGGCACCGACCGACCGCAGCCGCGCTGATCGAACAGCACGATCCGGTACGCCTCCGGATCGAAGAACTGCCGGTGGGCGGGCATGGTGCCGCCGCCCGGACCGCCGTGCAGGAACACCACCGGCTTGCCGGCGGGATTCCCGCTGACCTCCCAGTAGATGCGCTGGCCGTCGCCGACGTCGAGCAGGCCCTGCTCGTACGGCTCGATCGGCGGGTACGGCCGCCGCAACGGCATCAGAAGCCGACCAGCGCGGAGGCGAGGGTCGGGATCTGCAGGGCCTCGAGCGCCTGGCTGCGCACCTCCGGACACTGGGCCGAGGCGATCGTGTCGACACGGTCACGGTCCTGGGCGAGCGCCAGCATGTCGATCCCGTTGCGGGCCGCCCACTCGCCGACCAGCAGGTTCAAGCCGGGCTTGCTCATGGACGGGGTGTAGGTCCGCCAGCTCTGCAGCTGGGCCTCCATCTGCGAGCACAGCTCGGCGGCCTGGGCCTCGGTGACCCCACCGGGCAGCGCGCTCGGCTCGGCCGCCGCGCCTGTGCCGGTCGTCGGCTGCGTCGACGCGGTGGTCGAGCCGGTGGGGGCGGGCTGACCGCCGGACGCGCACCCGCCCAGGGCGGCGATCGTCGCACCGGCGACGGCAACGGCGAGCAGTGTGCGACGGGGACGAATCATGTGGGGTGCACCTCGCGGGTCGGTAAGGCCCGGGCCTACGGGTGAGCGGAACCTCCGGCCGGACCGGCCGCAGGTTCCCCTCGTCCTGCCGGATCAGAAGGAATGCTCGGGACCGGGGAACGTCCCGGCCGCCACCTCTGCAGCATATTCGGCCGCGGCGCGGCGCAGCTCGTCGCCCACGCTGCCGAACTTCTTGACGAACTTCGCGGTCTTGCCGCTGGTGTAGCCGGCCATGTCCTGCCACACGAGGACCTGGGCGTCACACTCGTTGCCGGCACCGATCCCGACCGTGGGGATGGTCAGCTTGCGGGTGACCTGGCCGGCGATGTCGGCGGGCACCATCTCCATGACCACGGAGAAGGCGCCGGCCTCCTGCACGGCGATGGCGTCGGCGATGAGCTGTTCGGCGCCGTCGCCGCGGCCCTGCACGCGGAATCCGCCGAGGCTGTTGACCGACTGCGGGGTGAACCCGACGTGGGCCTGGACGGGGATGCCGGCGGCGGCGATCGCGGCGATCTGCGCGGCGACCCGCTCGCCGCCCTCGAGCTTGACGGCGTGGGCGCCGCCCTCCTTCATGAAGCGGATGGCGGTGGCGAGAGCCTGCTCGGGCGACGCCTCGTAGGTGCCGAACGGCAGGTCGGCGATCACCAGGGCGTGCGGCGCGCCGCGCACCACGCCGCGCACCAGCGGGAGCATTTCGTCGACCGTGACCGGCACGGTGGTGTCGTAGCCGTAGACGACGTTGGCGGCGGAGTCGCCCACGAGCAGCACCGGGATGCCGGCCTCCTCGAAGATGCGGGCGCTCGAGTAGTCGTACGCCGTCAGTTCGGCCCAGCGACGGCCCTCGGCCTTCATGGCCTGCAGGTGATGGACCCGCGTCTTGCGCCGAGGGGCGGCGGACGGGGCGGAGCCGCCGTAGAGGGCAGCGGTGGATTCGGACATCAGAGGTCCCTTTCTGCCTCGAGGCCCGTGCGGGTCCCCGGGTTGGGTGATGACGGTCTCAGTCTGCCACCGGCTCCATTCGGGCAGTAGCGGCGCCGGCGGTGCGATTGGTCACATCCGCCGGATGCGGCGGCGGGCCGGACCCGAACCGGCCGCGTCGGCGCGGATGCTGCCCGTGGCACCATCGCTGGGTGTCGTCCCCTTCTCTCCGCGTCCCGGCGCGCGCCGTCGCGCTGACCGCCGCGGTGCTGCTCGCCGCCGGCTGCAGCACCACGACCGAGACCGCGCCGCCGCGGACGTCGCCGATCGGCGCCCCGGCCGGCCTCGAGCAGTTCTACGCGCAGCAGGTGCAGTGGGGGTCCTGCCGGGACTACGGCCCCGACGCCGAGCAACTGCCCCGCGGCGTGCAGTGCGCGCGGATCACGGTGCCGCTGGACTACGACGACCCGAACGGGGAGACGATCACGGTGGCGATCTCCCGCTCGCCCGCGTCCGGGCAGCGGATCGGCTCGCTGCTCGTCAATCCCGGCGGGCCGGGTGCGGCCGGGATCGGGCTCGCCACCGTTGCCGACGGCACCGAGTTGACCGACCGGTTCGACATGATCGGATTCGATCCCCGCGGCGTCGGGGCCTCCGAGCCCGCAGTGCGCTGCCGCACCGACGCCGAGGCGGACGCCGACCGCGCGTCCGACGACGGCGACATGAGCCCCGAGGGCATCGCGCGGACGGAACAGCGGCACCGCGACTATGCCGACGCCTGCGCGCAGCGCGCCGAGACCGGCCTGCTCGCCCACGTGGGCACCCGCGAGGTCGTGCGCGACATCGACGTGCTCCGCTCCGTCCTCGGCGACGAGAAACTGAACTACCTCGGGTTCTCGTACGGCACCCGGATCGGCACGCTCTATGCGGAGACCTTCCCCGACCGGGTGCGGACGATGGTGCTCGACGGTGCGCTCGACCCCGAGCAGGACCCCCTCGACGAGGTCCTGCTGCAGGCGGCCGGATTCCAGACGGCGTTCGACGCGTTTGCGGCGGACTGCGCCCGCCACGACGACTGTGCCCTCGGCACCGACCCGGCCGCGGCGGTGGGCCGGTTCCGGGCCCTGGTGGACCCGCTGATCGCGGCGCCCGCGGAGACCACGGATCCGCGCGGCCTGAGCCACCGGGACGCGATCACGGGGGTGCAGCAGGGTCTGTACTCGCCGCGGCTGTGGGGCTCGCTGCGGGCGGGGCTCGCGGCGCTGACCGAGGGCCGGGGCGACACGTTGCTGCTGCTCGCCGACCTGTACGAGGGACGCGGCGACGACGGCACCTACACCAACTCCACCGACGCCTTCAACGCGATCCGGTGCGTGGACGACCCGCCGGTGACGGACGCGGCCGTCGCGGCCGAGGCCGACCGGCTGTACCGGCAGGCCGCGCCGTTCCTCGACGACGGCCGCGCGAGCGGCGCCGCGCCGCGGGATCTGTGCGCCTTCTGGCCGGTGCCGCACACCGGTGAGCCGCACACCCCGGACGTGCCGGGCCTGCCGACCGTGCTCGTCGTCTCCACCACCGAGGATCCCGCAACGCCGTACCAGGCGGGGGTGGACCTCGCGCGGCAACTCGGCGGCGCACTCGTCACCTTCACGGGTACCCAGCACACCGTCGTGCTCGACGGCGAGGCCTGCGTCGACGACCCGGTGATCAGGTATTTCGTGACCGGGCAGGCGCCGGCGGCGGACCCGCGGTGCTGACGGCGCGACGATGTGAGCGACACGCCGGGGCCACAACCCGCGGATGTAACACGGATTTAACGCACTGTGCCTAGTCTCGGCCGTATGGATCGCCAGAAGGAGTTCGTGCTCCGCACCCTCGAAGAGCGCGACATTCGGTTCGTGCGCTTGTGGTTCACCGACGTGGTCGGAACGCTCAAGTCCGTGGCGATCGCCCCGGCCGAACTCGAAGGAGCCTTCGAGGAGGGCATCGGGTTCGACGGCTCGGCCATCGAGGGATTCTCCCGCATCTCCGAGGCCGACATGGTCGCCCGGCCGGACGCCTCGACCTTCCAGGTGCTGCCGTGGGCCGACAGCAAGGGTCAGCAGTACTCGGCCCGCATGTTCTGCGACATCACGATGCCCGACGGCACCCCCAGCTGGGCCGATCCGCGGCACGTGCTGCGCCGCCAGCTCAACAAGGCATCCGACCTCGGCTTCAGCTGCTATGTGCACCCCGAGATCGAGTTCTTCCTCGTCGAGAACGGTGAACCGGGCGCGCCGCCCGTGCCGGCCGACGACGGCGGCTACTTCGACCAGTCGGTGCACCGCTCGGCCCCGAACTTCCGCCGCCACGCCATCGACGCGCTCGAGTCGATGGGCATCTCCGTCGAGTTCAGCCACCACGAGACCGCGCCCGGTCAGCAGGAGATCGACCTGCGCTACGCCGACGCGCTGTCCATGGCCGACAACGTGATGACCTTCCGCTACGTGGTCAAGGAGATCGCGATGTCGGAGGGCGTGCGCGCGACGTTCATGCCCAAGCCGTTCCGCGAGCACGCGGGGTCGGCCATGCACACCCACATGAGCCTGTTCGAGGGGGAGAACAACGCCTTCCACGATCCCGACGATCCGCTGCAGCTCTCGGCCACCGGCAAGGCCTTCATCGCCGGGGTGCTCGAGCACGCCAACGAGATCAGTGCCGTGACCAACCAGTGGGTCAACTCCTACAAGCGCATCGTGCACGGCGGCGAGGCGCCCACCGCGGCCTGCTGGGGCCCGTCCAACCGCTCCGCTCTGGTGCGGGTGCCGATGTACACGCCGAGCAAGGCGTCCTCGCGCCGGGTGGAGATCCGCACGCCCGACTCGGCCTGCAACCCGTACCTGACGTTCGCGGTGCTCCTCGCCGCCGGCCTGCGCGGCATCGAGAAGGGCTACGAGCTCGCCCCCGAGGCCGAGGACGACGTGTGGGCGCTGACCTCCGCGGAGCGGCGCGCCATGGGGTACCGGGAGCTGCCGACCGACCTCGACATCGCCCTGCGCGAGATGGAGAAGTCGGAACTGGTGGCCGAGGCGCTCGGCGAGCACGTGTTCAACTTCTTCCTCCGCAACAAGTGGACGGAGTGGGAGAACTACCGCAGCCAGGTCACCCCGTACGAACTGGATCAGTACCTGGGCTTGTAACCCCTGCCGGCCGCGGCCGCACGAGGGCGTCGCCGCGGACCGGACGGTCGACGACGACGAAGAGGTGAGGTCCGTGCCCACTCGGGCGGTAGTGTCCCGCGCCGGAGCGACGGTGGCGGCATGGTGAGACCGCCGACGGCGCGTTCGGCGATACCGAGCGCCGGTCGGCTCGGCCTCCTCGCCCCGACCGCACCCGACGAACTCCGGCAGCTCGGCTGGACCGACACCGACAGCACCGAACTGCTGTGGGCCCTCTCCCGCGCACCCGACGCGGACCTCGCCCTGCGCACCCTTGCCCGGCTGCACGACGCGCTCGGCGACGGCTGGGCCGAACTCGACGCGGCGCTGCGCACCGACAAGGGGCTGCGCGGCCGGTTGTTCGGCCTGTTCGGCGGGTCGTCCGCCCTGGGCGACCACATCGTGGCCCACCCGGATCGGTGGCGTGGCCTCGCCGGGACGCTGCAGCTGCCCGACCGGCGGACCCTCACCGATCGGATGCTCGGCTACGTCGAGGCCGAACCCGAGGCCGGGACGGGAGACAACCGTCTGATCTACCGGGCGACGATCACCGGTCCGGCGGCCGTGGCTGCGCTGCGCACCGGCTATCGCGACCAGCTGGCGCTGCTCGCGGCCGCCGATCTCGCGGCCGTCGTCGAGAACGAACCGGTCCTGCCGTACCTCGAGGTGGGGCAGCGGCTCGCGGACCTCGCCGACGCGGCCCTGACGGCGGCCCTGGCGGTGGCCGTCGCCAGCGTCGTCCCGGACGGTCCCTGCCCCGTCGACCTGGCCGTCATCGCGATGGGCAAGTGCGGGGCCCGCGAGCTCAACTACGTCAGCGACGTCGACGTCGTGTTCGTCGCCGAGCCGGCCGACGCCCGCGCCGGCCGCATCGCCGGGGAGATGATGCGGATCGGCACCTCGGCGTTCTTCGAGGTCGATGCCGCGCTGCGTCCCGAGGGCAAGCGCGGCGCACTGGTCCGCACCCTGGACTCGCACGTCGCGTACTACCAGCGCTGGGCCAAGACGTGGGAGTTCCAGGCACTGCTCAAGGCCCGGCCCATGACCGGCGACCTCGACCTCGGTCGCCGCTACGTCGAGGCGCTCAGCCCCATGGTGTGGACGGCCTCCGAGCGGGAGGCGTTCGTGCCCGAGGTGCAGGCGATGCGCCGGCGCGTCGAGGAACTCGTGCCCGCCGAGCTGCGCGAGCGGGAACTCAAGCTGGGCCGGGGCAGCCTGCGCGACGTGGAGTTCGCGGTGCAGTTGCTGCAGCTGGTGCACGGCCGCGCCGACGAGGCGCTGCGCGTACCGAACACCGTGCAGGCGCTGTCCGCCCTCGCCGACGGGGGCTATGTCGGGCGCGACGACGCCGCGAACCTGCGGGCCTCCTACGAGTTCCTGCGGCTGCTCGAGCACCGCCTGCAGCTGCAGCGGCTCAAACGCACCCACACGCTGCCGCCCCCGGAGGACCGGGAGGCGATGCGCTGGCTCGCCCGCGCCGCGCACATGCGCCCCGACGGACGGCACGACGCGCTCGGGGTGCTCGAGTCGGAGATCAAGCGCAACTCGGCGCGGGTGCGCAAGCTGCACGCGAAGCTGTTCTACCGGCCTCTGCTCGAGTCGGTGGCCCGGGTGGACAAGGAGGCGCTGCGGCTGTCGCCCGACGCCGCGGTCCGGCAGCTCGCCGCGCTCGGCTACAGCGCACCGGAGAACGCGCTCGGCCACCTGACGGCACTGTCCGGCGGTGCCTCCCGCAAGGCCCGCATCCAGGCGCTGCTGCTGCCGCAACTGCTCGAGGCGCTGGGGGAGACGAGCGACCCCGACGCCGGGCTGCTCGCCTACCGCCGCCTGTCCGAGGCGCTCGTCGACCGGGTGTGGTTCCTGCGGACGCTGCGCGACGAGCCGTCCGTCGCGGACCGGCTCATGACCGTGCTCGGGTCCTCCGCCTACGTGTCCAACCTGTTGTTGCGGGCCCCGGACGTCATCCGGCTCTACGCCGACGGCGCCGGCGGGCCCCGGCTCCTCGAACCGCGGCCCGACGAGGTCGCCAAGGCCATCGTCACCTCCTCGGCCCGCTACGACGCCCCCGACAAGGCGATCAACGCGGCCCGGTCGCTGCGCCGGGCCGAACTCGCCCGCGTCGCGAGCGCCGACATCCTCGGGATGCTGGACGTACCGCAGGTGTGCCGCGCACTGTCCGCGGTGTGGGCGGCGGTGCTCGAGGCTGCCCTGGCCGCGGTGATCAAGGCGTCCGAGCAGGAGGACGGGCCGGCGCCGGCGCGGCTCGCGGTGATCGGCATGGGGCGTCTGGGCGGTGGCGAACTGGGCTACGGGTCCGACGCCGACGTGCTGTTCGTCTGCGAGCCGAACCCCGGGGCGGACGAAACCGCCGCGGTGAAGTGGGCGAACCAGGTCGCCGAGCGGGTGCGCACCCTGCTCGGCGCGCCGAGCACGGATCCGCCGCTCGAGGTCGACACCGGCCTGCGCCCCGAGGGGCGCAGCGGACCCATGGTGCGCACCCTCGCGTCCTATCAGGCGTACTACGCCCAGTGGGCGCAGAACTGGGAGGTGCAGGCGCTGCTGCGGGCCGACGCCGTCGCCGGCGACGCGGAGCTCGGACTGCAGTTCCTGCACATGATCGACGCCACCCGGTACCCGGCCGGCGGCGTGTCGGACGACGCGGTGCGCGAGATCCGGCGGATCAAGGCCCGGGTCGACTCGGAGCGGTTGCCGCGCGGTGCCGACCCCGCCACCCACACCAAGCTGGGCCGCGGTGGCCTGGCCGACATCGAGTGGACCGTGCAGCTGCTGCAGCTGCAGCACGCGCACCACATCGAGTCGCTGCACAACACCTCGACGCTCGAGACGCTCGATGCGATCGGCGCCGCAGAACTGCTCAGCAGCGCGGACGTCGCACTGCTGCGCGACGCGTGGCTCACCGCCACCCGCGCCCGCAACGCGCTCGTGCTGGTGCGCGGCAAGCGAACCGACCAGCTGCCGGGCCCGGGCAAGCTGCTGTCGGCGGTCGCCCAGGTCGCCGGCTGGTCGGGTGGTGACGCCTCCGAGTTCCTCGACCACTATCTGCGGGTCACTCGACGTGCCCGGGGGGTCGTGGAGCGGGTGTTCGGGACGTGAGGCCCCGACCTCCCGTGGAACCAGCTCAGGACTTCATCGTGACCACTGCCCCGATTCCCCCGACCGTCGACGATCTCGCCGCCGCCCTCGACGCTCTCCGCGCCCGGGTGCCGCTGGTGCAGTCGCTCACCAACGTCGTCTCCGCCAACTTCCTGACCAACGTCCTGCTCGCCGCCGGCGCGAGCAACGCCCACATCGACAACGTCCACGAGGCCGCCGGATTCGCCCGCATCGCCGGGGGCGTGCTGATCAACCTCGGCACCCCCGACGACGGGACGGCGGCGGCGTTCACCCTGGCCGCCGAGGCCGCCCGCGACGCGGGCACCCCGTGGGTGCTCGATCCCGTCGGCGTGGGGGGCCTCCCGTGGCGCACCGGCCTGGCCGCGGATCTGCTCCCGTTCCGTCCGACGGCGATCCGCGGCAACGCCTCCGAGGTCATCGCGCTGGCCGGTCTGGGTGGCGACACCCGCGGCGTCGACAGCTCCGACGACCCCGCCGCCGCGGTGCCGGCCGCGCTGGCGCTGCTGGCCCACGCCGACGCGGTGTCCGCCTCCGGTCCCGTGGACCACCTCGTCGGCCGCGACGCCGCCGGTGCGACGACCGGCCTGCGCATCGGTGGCGGCAGTGCTCTGCTCCCGCGCGTGACCTCCACCGGCTGCGCGCTCGGTGCCCTCGCTGCGGCATACCTCGCCGTCGCCCCCACGGCGCTGATCGGACTCGCCGCCGCGCACGCCCACGTCGCGGTGGCCGCGGAGATCGCCGACGGGAACGCCACGGGCCCGGGCTCCTTCGCCGTCGCGTTCCTCGACGCCCTGTACTCGGTGAACGCGGACGTCCTCCGGCTCCGTGCCCGCGTCGAGCCGTTGGACATCCCGGCGCAGGCGTGAGGGCCGATCGCCCCCGGACGTCGGGTGCCACCAGGGGGTGATTCCCCTGCGGGACTGGATAATTCGGGCAAGGCGCTCGATGCGTGCCCGGTGAGGGTGCGGGAGAACGCGTTCGGCGAGGCGATTCCGCCGGATCGGTTGGGCGCATGCGGCACCGCCGTGCATCCCCCCCGGGTCGCGAGGGGCGCACGGTGGTGCGCGATGCGGTTCGCGAAGCGAGAGGTCAGCGGCAGACTACGACGAGGCCGACGCCCAACCACACCTGCCGTTCGACACGATCGAACTCGTCGTCGTCGTGGTCATACACGTAGTCGACTTCGGTGCGATAGCCGCGATCCCGTTGTTCGGTGACGCGGCACTCGCCGGACAGATTGCCGGCGCGGTTGGTGATCCGGTACGGGATGCCTTCCGCGTCCAGGAGGGCGATCGCCTGTTGTTCGCTGAGGCCGACGACATCGGGCGCGGGTTGCGCTGCGGCGATGCCGGATCCGAGAAGGAGGGTGGCGGCGGCCGCGCACAGGGCGGCCGGGAGGGTGGTGCGCATGACAACGTCCTTTCGGGAACGATGTCGCGATGGAGTGAATCCGGTGGGGGACACCCGTTTCGCCCGGGCATGCCGGTGAGCGGGGTCCGTCAGATGTGGTCTATCGGCGCGGTCGGGAGGACGGGACCGGGCGGCGGCGCGCGGCCCCGCGGCACGGACGACGGTCCGGCCGTGGACGACAGTGCCCCGGCATGGCGGGGTACGCAAGCTTTCATCGGCAGTTCCCCAGGCGCTCCGGCCCGGAACCGGCCGGCGCCACTTCAGGGTACTCCCGGCTCCTGACAAATCCGGCAGAACTGGCAGCCTCGGCGGAACGGCTTCGGTGGCCGTGCCCTCGGCATCGGTGCCCCCGGGCATCGGTGTCCCCGGCATCGGTGTCCACGGCCCCGATCTGCCCATCGAACGGAACCGCGCACGAAGCCGGTGTCGGACCCCGGAGCGAGGGCGGACGGGCCGGTCCGCTACGGCGCATCGAGCCGGCCGGGTCCGCGTCGCCGGTGGTGCGACACCCGCCCGCTGATCACGGTGACCATTTGTCGAGTGTGTCGCGGGTCACATTTGAACATTATGATTCGCTGAAAACTTGTGTGTTGACGAAATCAATCAGCTATGTCGATCATTGCTGCACCAGTTGATGTGACTTGAGCGACGCTGCACAACACATGTCGCAGCAAAGGAACGGTGGTGTGCGATGACCGAGACCGCGGTCCGCGAAATCGAGCGTCTTCCCTACGACCTGGACGACCGGTACCGCTCCGGCTCGGGCACGGTGCTGCTCACCGGCGTCCAGGCGATCGCCCGGCAGCTCGTCGAGCAGCACGTGCGCGACATCCGCGACGGACGTCGCGTGGCCACGTTCGTCTCCGGGTACCCCGGCAGCCCCCTCGGCGGCCTCGACAAGCTGCTGCACGGCATGCCGAAGGTTCTCGCCGAGCACGACATCACCTTCGTGCCCGGCTTCAACGAGGAACTCGCCGCGACGTCCGTGTGGGGGAGTCAGGGCCGGCTCGGGGCGGGCACGCCCACCCACGATGCTGTCGTCGGTGTCTGGTACGGCAAGGGCCCCGGTCTGGACCGGGCCACCGACGCGCTGCGGCACGCCAACATGTACGGCGTCGACCCGAACGGCGGCGTGCTGCTGATGGTCGGCGACGACCCGGCATCGAAGTCGTCGACCGTGCCCGCGGTGAGCGAACGGTCCCTCGCGGCCCTCGGCATCCCGGTGCTCTTCCCCCGCAACGCCGCCGAGATCGTCTCGATGGGCCTGCACGGGGTCGCGCTGTCGCGCGCCTCGGGCTGCCTCGTCGCGCTCAAGATCGTCGCGGACGTCGCCGACGGCGCGTGGTCCGTCGACGGCTCGGTCGCGGACCTGCGCATCACGGTTCCCGAGATCGATTGGGAGGGAAAGCCGTTCGTCTACCGTCAGCGTCCGATGGCTGCGCCGAGCGACAGCGTGATCGCCGAGGCCGACCTGTACGGGCCGCGCTGGGCGATGGTCCACGCCTACGGGAAGGCCAACGGGCTGGACGTCGTGGAGGTCGACCCCCCGCACGCCCGGATCGGGCTGGCCGCCACCGGCACCACGTTCGACGCGCTGCGGCAGGCGCTGCTCGACCTCGGGGTGACCGACGCCGACCTGCATCGCGCCGGGATCCGGCTGCTGCGCATCGGCATGCCGTACCCGATCGGCCCCGACCTGGTCCGCGAATTCGCTTCCGGCCTCGACCAACTCGTCGTCGTCGAGGACAAGACCGCGTTCGTCGAAACCCAGATCCGCGAGATCCTCTACGGCACCGACGCCCCGCCGCGCATCGTCGGCAAGAAGGACGCCGACGGCCGCCCGCTGATGCCCGTCGACGGCGAACTGACCGCCGGCCGGATCCGCGGGCCGCTGCGCCGGGTACTGCGCGGCCACGTGGACCTCGGACCCGCGCCGCTCCCGTCGCTGCCCCTGGAGGTGCTGTCGGCCAAGCGCACCCCGTACTTCTGCAGCGGCTGCCCGCACAACCGCTCCACCGCCCTGCCGGAGGGCTCGATCGGCGGCGGCGGCATCGGCTGCCACGCGCTCGTCACGATGTCCGGCCGCGCCGACAGCGCCGTCACCGGGCTGACCCAGATGGGCGGCGAGGGCGCGCAGTGGATCGGTCAGGCACCGTTCACCGACATCCCGCACATGTTCCAGAACCTCGGCGACGGAACGTATTTCCATTCCGGCCAGCTCGCCGTGCAGGCGTGCGTCGCGGCCGGGGTGAACATCACCTTCAAGCTGCTCTACAACGACGTCGTCGCGATGACCGGGGCGCAAAACGCCGAGGGCGCGTTGACGATTCCCGCGCTCACCCACAAGCTCACCACCGAGGGGGTGCGGCGGATCATCGTCTGCTCCGACGAACCGAAGCGGCACCGCAAGCGCTCCCTCGCCCGCGGCGTGACGGTCTGGCACCGCGACCGGCTCGACGAGGCGCAGCGGCTGCTGCGCGAGGTCCCGGGCGTCACCGTGCTCATCTACGACCAGCACTGCGCGGCCGATGCGCGGCGGCAGCGCAAGCGCGGCACCCTGCCCGCCCGCACCACGCGCGTGGTGATCAACGAGGCGGTGTGCGAGGGCTGCGGCGACTGCGGCGTCAAGAGCAACTGCCTGTCGGTGCAGCCGGTCGACACCGAGTTCGGGTCCAAGACCCGCATCGACCAGACGTCGTGCAACACCGACTACTCCTGCCTCGACGGGGAGTGCCCGTCGTTCGTGACGGTCGAGGTCGCGCCCGGACGCACGCCGCAGCGCCGCACCGTCCCGGTGCCCCCGGCCGTGCCCGACCCCGATCCCGGCTCCGCGGTGGGCACCCGCAACATCTTCCTCGCCGGCATCGGTGGCACCGGCATCGTCACCGTCAACCAGGTGCTCGCGACCGCCGCGCTGCGCGCCGGCTTCGACGTCGAATCCCTGGACCAGATCGGTATGAGCCAGAAGGCCGGCCCGGTGGTCTCGCACCTACGGTTCGCCGCCGACGGTCTCGAACCCGGCAACCGGGTGACCACCGGCGGGGCGTCGTGCCTGCTGGCGCTGGACCTGCTCACCGCGGCGGATGCGAAGAACCTCGCCTACGCCGATCCTGCCACGACCGTTGCGGTGGCCTCGACGAGCCGCACCCCCACCGGGGACATGGTGTACGACAGGTCGATCCGCCACCCCGACGAACAGGAGCTGCTGTCCCGGCTGGACGCGGCGACCCGCCGGTCGGCCTCGTTCGACGCTCTCGCCGCCGCACAGGCACTGTTCGGCGACACCGCCGCCGCGAACTTCCTGATCGTCGGCGCCGCCCATCAACTCGGCGGCCTGCAGATCCCCGCCGAGTCCGTCGAGGAGGCGATCGAGATCAACGGTGTCGCGGTGGCGGCGAACATCGCGGCGTTCCGGTGGGGCCGCGTGGCGATCGCCGACCCCGGCGCGTTCGCGGCCGCAACCGAACCGGCCCGCCCGCAGCCGAAGGTCACCGTCGCCCCGGACGCCCTGTTCGCGGACACCACCCTCGACGGCGAGGTGCTGCGGCTCGTGCGGGTGCGTGCCGCCGCGCTCATCGACTTCCAGGGCGAACGCCTCGCCGCCCGCTACATCGACCGGGTGCAGTCCGTGTGGGCGGCCGAACGCCGTGTCACCGACCGCACCGACCTCAGCGAGGCCGTCGCGCGCGGGCTGTTCAAGTTCACCGCCTACAAGGACGAGTACGAGGTCGCGCGACTGCTCGTCGACCCCACATTCCTCGACGAGGTACGCGCTCAGGTGCCCGGCGGTGAGCAGCTGACCTACCGGCTGCACCCGCCGGTCCTGCGGGCGCTCGGCCGCACCAAGAAGATCGGGTTCGGACCGAAGTCGCACGCGGCGCTGCGGATCCTGGCCAAGGGCAGGCGCCTGCGCGGCACCCGCCTCGATCCGTTCGGTTACGCGCACGTCCGGAAGGTCGAGCGCGCCCTGCTCGCGCACTACACCGCCACGGTCGATCGCCTCGCCGCCGACCTCGATGCCGATACCTACGACCGCGCGGTGCAGGTCGCGGCTTTGCCGGACACGGTCCGCGGCTACGAGGACGTCAAGCTGCGCTCCGTCGAGCAGTACCGCGCGCGGCTCGCCGAGCTCGGCGTCGAGATCGACTTCTGAGCCGCCACCGATTCTCGACATCCCGAATACATTCTTCCGGAAAGGAACCCATCACGTGACCACCTCGACCCTCGCCCGTTCGGCCACCTCCGACGCCCCCGCCGGTGTCTTCGGCCGATCCCGGTGCCTGTCCGACCGCCCACACGAGCAGGTCGTCTTCTGTCAGGACGCCGCGACCGGCTTGCGCGCGATCGTCGCGATCCACTCCACCGCGCTCGGGCCCGCGCTCGGCGGCACCCGCTTCTACCCGTACGCCGACGAGGCCCGGGCGCTCGAGGACGTGCTGCGGCTGTCGTGGGGCATGACCTACAAGGCCGCGGTCGCGGGCGTGAACCTCGGCGGCGGCAAGGCCGTCATCCTCGGTGACCCCGCCACGGACAAGAGCGAGGCGCTGCTCGCCGCGTACGGACGGTTCGTCGAGTCCCTCGGTGGCCGCTACATCACCGCCGCCGACGTCGGTACCCACGCCGGCGACCTGGACGTGATCGGCCGCCAGACCTCGCACGCGGTGGGACGCACTCCCGCGGCCGGCGGATCCGGGGACAGCTCGCCGCTCACCGCGCTCGGCGTGTTCCAGGCGATGCGCGCCGGATCCGAGCATGTCTGGGGAACAACGACTCTCGCCGGCCGCACCGTGGGTGTCGAGGGGCTCGGGAAGGTGGGCTACGAACTGGTGGGGCTGCTCACCGCGGACGGCGCCGACGTGGTGGTCTCGGATGTGAACCCGGTGGCTCTCGCCCGGGTGGCCGCCGAGTTCCCGGCGGCACGGGTCACCGACGGCGTCGTCGCGGCGCCGCTGGATGTGTACGCACCGTGTGCCCTGGGGGGAACGCTGACCCCGTCGACCGCCGGAGTCCTCGGTGCGCGTCTGGTGTGCGGTGCGGCGAACAACCAGCTGGCCCGCCCGGAGGTCGAGGACATCCTGCGCGACCGCGGCATCACGTGGGTGCCGGACTACGTCGCCAACGCCGGCGGCCTGATCCAGGTCGCGGGGGAGGTCGACGGATCCGACCCGACCGTCGTCCGGTCCCGGGTGGACGCGATCTTCGACCGCACGGCCGAGATCTTCGAGATGTCGCGGACCCTGGACATCGGGCCCGGCGCGGCCGCGAACCGGGTCGCCGAGCGGCGTATCGACGCCGCCTGACGGGCGGTACGGCGAGGGGGAGGCACCGCGGTGCCTCCCCCTTCTCGCGTACCCGGAGACCGATGTCACTCGACGCCGGTCCCTCGACGCCGGTCCCTCAGTGCCGGTCGCTCACCGGCGCGGAGCGCCCGTGCCCGGAGTCGCGGGTGAGGTGTTCGAGCAGGGGCTGCGTCCGGTACGGCACCGGCGTCGTCAGCGCCAGCGTGGTCGTGGTGTGCGCGACGCCCTCGATCGCATGGATTCGTTCGAGCTGCAGGAGCAGATCCTCCTGCGACTGCGCCGCCATCCGGATCAGCAGGTCCTCCCGGCCCGTCGTCGCGTGCACCTCGAGCACCTCGGGGAACCGCTCGAGCTCCGCGATGACGTGACCCATCCGGGCCTGCACCAGTTCTGCGCCGATGAACGCCTGCAGCGGCAGGCCGAGCTTCGGCAGATCCACCACCGGCCGGTATCCCGTCACGGCGCCGGACTCCTCGAGCTTCCGGATCCGCGACTGGACGGTGTTGCGCGCGACGCCGAGCTTCGCTGCCAGATCGACGATGCCGGCCCGCGGGTTGTGGGTGAGCTCGGCGAGAAGAGCCGCGTCGAGCCGATCGAAACTGAGCACGGTGACACCCTTTCTGTTGTGATGCGCATCACATTTGAGCATTGTGAATAGCTGGTGCGGAAGATATTGACACGAATTGTGACAGTGCCATGATTGCTGCACTGAATTGCTCACGCAATCCCGCTCTGCGGCACCACAATGCGTCGCCTGCGAGTGTCACGCCCCCGGTCGCCCACGAGGTCCGGCGGGCCCACAATCCCATCCCGAGGAGCACACCATGCCCGGAGTCGGCATCTGGCGCACCAAATCCGTCGAACAGTCGATCGCGGACACCGACGAACCCTGTTCGCGGCTGCGAAGAGAGCTGACCGCCAAAGACCTGACCGTGTTCGGCGTCGCCGTGGTGATCGGCGCCGGCATCTTCACCCTCACCGCACGCACCGCGGGCAACGTCGCCGGCCCGTCGATCTCGCTGGCATTCGTGCTCGCCGCGATCACGTGTGGTCTCGCTGCCCTGTGTTACGCCGAATTCGCGTCGACCGTCCCCGTCGCCGGCAGCGCCTACACCTTCTCGTACGCCACCTTCGGTGAGTTCGTCGCCTGGATCATCGGCTGGGACCTGATCCTCGAGTTCGCGCTCGCCTCCGCCGTCGTCGCCAAGGGCTGGTCGCTGTACCTCGGTGGCATGCTCGGCGGCAGCGGGCACACCACGATGCATCTCGGGCCGCTTGCGGTCGACTGGGGGGCGCTGCTCATCGTCGGCGCGATCACGGTCGTGCTCGTCGTCGGCACCAAGGTGTCCTCGCGGGTGTCGGCCGTCGTCACCGCCATCAAGGTTGCGGTCGTCCTGCTGGTCATCGTGGTCGGCGTCTTCTACATCGACAAGAGCAACTACTCGCCCTACATCCCGCCGGCCGAGGGGGCGCAGAGCACCGCGAGCGGCGTGCACCAGTCGCTGTTCTCGGCGCTCACCGGAGCCGACGGCAGCAGCTACGGATGGTACGGCCTGCTCGCCGCCGCGAGCCTGGTGTTCTTCGCATTCATCGGATTCGACGTGGTCGCCACCACCGCGGAGGAGACGAAGAACCCGCAGAAGGCGCTGCCGCGCGGCATCTTCGCCTCGCTCGCCATCGTCACGGTCCTCTACGTGGGCGTCACGCTGGTGCTGACCGGCATGGTGAAGTACACCGACCTGCGGACGGGCAGCGCGCTCGTCGGCGACGGCAGCGCCACGCTGGCCACCGCGTTCGAGGCGCACGGCATCACGTGGGCGCAGATGGCGATCAACGTCGGCGGCCTCGCCGGCCTCACCACGGTCGTGATGGTGATGATGCTCGGCCAGACCCGCGTGCTGTTCGCGATGTCCCGGGACGGGCTGATGCCGCGGCAGCTGGCCACGACGGGCCGTAAGGGCACCCCGGTACGCATCACCCTGCTGGTCGGCGGCATCGTCGCCGTCCTCGCCGCGGTGTTCCCGATGGGTGTGCTCGAGGAGATGGTCAACATCGGCACGCTGTTCGCCTTCGTGCTGGTGTGCATCGGCGTGATGGTGCTCCGCCGGACCCGCCCCGACCTGCCGCGCGGGTTCCGGGTGCCGCTCGTGCCGCTGGTGCCGATCCTCGCGGTCCTCGCGTGCGGCTGGCTGATGCTCAACCTGTCCGTCGAGACGTGGATGCGGTTCGTGGCCTGGATGGCCCTGGGCGTGGTGATCTACTTCGTCTACGGTCGGCGCAAGTCGGTGCTCGGGCAGCGGCTGCGGGCCGAGGCGGCCGAGCGGGCGGAGACGCCGCAGGTCGTCCGCGAGCCCGAGCCGGTCTAGCGCGGCGATCGGCACCGGCGGGCGCACCGGGATCGCCGGTCCGGGCCGGTTCCCGTCACGCGCTGTCGTCTCGGACGCCGCCGGAGGAGGCGCGTGCCGCGGTCGGGCACTGGGCGAGGATCGCGGCGCCCATCCAGCGTCGGAGATAGCGCCGCAGCTCGTCGTCGCTCCGCGGGGGGTTGCCGGGGGAGACGAAGAACGACTGCATCGTGCGCAGCACGTATTCGACGAGTTCGTGGAGTGCCGCGTCGTCGTACCCGTAGCGCTCCCAGTCGACGTCGAAACGCTTGATCATCGTCATCCCGAACTCGCGTGCCTCTTCGGAGGTGAGGCCGTCGGGATGGACGTTCGAGTACGTGCCCGTGAGCAGGATGCCCAGATGCGGCGTCCGGCGTACCTCGGCCAGGGTGTAGACCACGCCTTCGGTCATCGCGTCGACGGGATCCTCGATGCCGCGGATGTGCCGGGTCAGTCGAGCGAGGAATCCGTCGACCGATGCGATCGCCGCGGCCCGCATCAGTGCATCCGCGCTGGGGAAGTAGCGGTACACCGTCTGGCGGATGACGCCCAGCGACTCCGCGACATCGGCGATGCTGATGACGGAACCCGTACGCCCGATCAGATCGACTGCAGCGGAGACGATCCGGCGGGACGCTTCGTCGTCGTTCTCCGGTGGGCTGCCGCCCCACCCGCGTCTCCGTGCCACTGCTCCGCTTCCTCGGATCGCACCGCATCCGGAACGGCGGGCCCTCCGCATGGTGGGGCCTGTCGGCCGTCCGCTCGAACGACCGACGGTAGCACGGGGTGGCCCGCCGCCCGCGGGGCCGTCCACGGTTTCGATAACACGTTCTCATCATACGTGTTGGTCGATCTATGTATGATCACGGCACCGCGGCGCGGGGCCTCTGCGGGGCCCCGGCCCAGCCCATTTCCGGACGACGAGGGGTAGCGCGTGACCGATCTGCAGATCCGAAAGATGAACTTCGCGTTCGAGGACTACGACGTGCCCTTCCTGTGGAACGACGCGAATCCGGCCTTCTCGAGCATGGCCAACGCGGTCTCGTTCCTGGCGATCGGCTTCGAGAAGATGATCGTGAAGATGATTCTCCAGACCAAGCCGCTGATCACCGACCCCGAGGTCGCCGCGGAGGCGGACGCGTTCATGCGTCAGGAGGGGCAGCACTCGACCGCGCACCGCCAACACGTCAGGGCCCTGATCAAGCAGTACCCGGGGCTCCGGGAGACTCTCGACGACGTCATCGGAGAGTTCGACCGGCTCACCGCGGAGACCTCGCTGAACTACCGGCTCGCCTACACCGCGGATCTCGAAGCGACCTTCACTCCGGTGTTCAAGCTGATGCTCGACAACGAGGCGGCCCTGTTCCGGCCCGGAGACGACCGGGTGGCGTCGCTGTTCATCTGGCACTTCGTCGAGGAGGTCGAACATCGGAGTTCGGCGCTCGTCGTCTTCGACTCCGTCGTCGGCTCCGACATCTACCGGATGCGCGTGGCCCCGTCGGTCTTCCGTCATGTGCTGAAGGTCATCCGGCTGGCCTGCGAGGGCTTCAACGAGCATGTTCCCTTGGCGGACCGGAGGATCGACGCTCTGTCGATGTTCGCGTCCTACCGGCGCAAGCAGCGCCTGCGCACGTGGTTGCCGCTGCTGCACGCGGAGGACCACGGCCCCCTGCCGCGCGCGTTCGACGATCTCCCGCTCGGTGAGCAACTCGTCGCCCTGGCGGGAGTCGTCCGGAGCCAGTTGCCGAAGCACAACCCGGCCCACGAGAAGCTGCCGGCACTCGCGGACGTGTGGTTCCGGCGCTACGAGGACGGCTACGACGTCACGCGCTGGTACACCGCCGACGCGGTCGCATCGTAGGGGGGCCGGAGCGATGACCGACCTGTGTTCACCCACCTTCGCCGAACTCGCCACGTCCCTGGGCTTCTCGTGCGAGGAGGCCGGTGGCCTCGTCGAGGTCCGCAACCCGTCGGCCCTGGAGAACTGGACCCTTCCGGTTCTCGAGGTCACCGTCGTGTTCGGTGCCGTGCTCGCGCTCGTGCTCGCCGTCGTGCGCCTGCGTCGCCACGGCGATCCCACCAACCTGGTGCTCTGGTTCGGCGCCACCGCCTACCTGTTCCTCATCGAGCCACCGCTGTACTTCCCCGCCGCATTCGGCATCGAGGAGCACGTGGACACGATGTTCGCCCACAACGTGTTCACGGTGGAGTTCCTGTGGGGCCGGCTCCCGCTGTACATCGTCGCGATCTACCCGCTGATGGCCACGCTGGCCTTCGAGATCGTCAGAATGCTGGGCGTTTTCCGGCGCTACGGGGTTCTCGTCGGTGCGGTCTGCGTGGGCTTCGTTCACCACGCGTTCTACGAGATCTTCGACCACCTCGGACCGCAGTTGCGATGGTGGCACTGGTCGGTGACGAATCCGGTCAACCAGCCCATGTTCGATGCGGTCCCGCTCCCGAGTGTGGTGGTGTTCGCCGCGCTCTGGCCGATGTCACTCGCGTTGTGCGTGCAGTTCTTCGTCGGTCGCCACGTCGACCGCGGCCGGCACTTCTCCGGTCTCGAGCTGGTGTGGCGCACGGTCGTGATCGGCCTGCTGGCGTCGCTGGGCACGTTCGTCCTCCCGCTCCCGGCGACGGTCCTGGGCATGGGAAGCACGACGGTCCGGGGAGTGCTGTACGCGGTGGAACTGGTCGTCGTCACACTCGTCGCGAGCGTGGTGCTCGTGCGCCGATGGGTGCGGCTGCGGCGGGGCGAGCCGGACGTTCCTCCCTACACGAACCGCTTCGTCCAGGCCTACAGCGTGGTGTACCTGTGCGTCATGGCGTTCCTCTGGGCGACCGCATTGCCCGACTTCCTCCGTGCCGTCGACGGCGTGACGAGCACCGGAGATCCGGTGGGAAACCTGTGGTACACGCTGGCGTGTTTCGTCGTCGCACTGCTGTGCGTCGCCGCCACGTTCACCGCACACCGCCGAGGGGGTGAACCGGGCGACAGATCGCCCGCGCACGAGCGGGACGCGGCGCACGCCGGATAGCAGATTCGGCGCACGCCGAGCGCGGCCGGCGGCGGGGAGGTCGCGCTCTCCGGCCGACGAGGCCGTAGACACGAGTCCACCCGCCTTGCGGAATCGCAAGGCGGGTGGACTCGTGACGAACTACGTGCGGAACCGGCTCAGCAGTCGTAGTACAGCTGGAACTCGTAGGGGTGCGGCCGCAGGTTGACCGGAGCGATCTCCTGCTCCCGCTTGATCGAGATCCAGGTCTCGATCAGGTCGCTGGTGAACACGCCGCCCTCGGTCAGGTACTCGTGGTCGCGCTCGAGGTTGTCGATGACCGATTCGAGGCTGGTGGGAGCCTGCGGGATGTTCTTGGCCTCCTCCGGCGGGAGCTCGTAGAGGTCCTTGTCGACCGGGGCCATCGGCTCGATCTTGTTCTTGATGCCGTCGAGACCCGCGAGCATCTGCGCGGCGAACGAGAGGTACGGGTTGCCCGAGGAGTCCGGGGCGCGGAACTCGAGGCGCTTGGCCTTCGGGTTGTTGCCGGTGATCGGGATGCGCACGGCGGCGGAGCGGTTGCGCTGGCTGTAGACCAGGTTGATCGGAGCCTCGTAGCCCGGCACCAGACGGTGGTACGAGTTGATCGTCGGGTTGGTGAACGCGAGCAGCGACGGCGCGTGGTGCAGGATGCCGCCGATGTACCAGCGCGCCAGGTCGGACAGGCCCGCGTAGCCGGACTCGTCGTGGAAGAGCGGCTTGCCTTCCTTCCACAGCGACTGGTGCACGTGCATGCCCGAACCGTTGTCACCGAACAGCGGCTTCGGCATGAAGGTCACGGACTTGCCGTGCTTCCAGGCGGTGTTCTTGACGATGTACTTGAACAGCTGCAGATCGTCGGCCGCACCGAGCAGCGTGTTGAACTTGTAGTTGATCTCGGCCTGACCGGCGGTGCCGACCTCGTGGTGGCCGCGCTCGAGTTCGAAGCCGGCGTTCTGCAGGTTGGTGGAGATCTCGTCGCGCAGGTCCACGTAGTGGTCGTACGGTGCGACGGGGAAGTAGCCGCCCTTCGGGCGGACCTTGTAGCCGAGGTTGGGGCTGCCGTCGGCGTTGAGCTCGACGCCGGTGTTCCACGAACCGGAGACCGAGTCGATCTCGTAGAACGCGCCGTTCATCTGCGAGTCGTAGCGGATCGAGTCGAAGATGTAGAACTCGGCCTCGGCACCGAAGAACGCGGTGTCGGCGATGCCGGTGCTGACGAGGTACTCCTCGGCCTTGCGGGCGACATTGCGCGGGTCCCGGCTGTAGGACTCGCGAGTGAACGGGTCGTGGACGAAGAAGTTGATGTTCAGCGTCTTGGCGGCCCGGAAGGGATCGATGCGCGCGGTGGTGACGTCGGGCAGCAGCATCATGTCCGACTCGTGGATGGACTGGAAGCCGCGAACGGACGAGCCGTCGAACGCCAAGCCGTCCTCGAACACGTCCTTGGTGAACGCGCTCGCGGGAATCGAGAAGTGCTGCTGAACGCCGGGGAGGTCGCTGAATCGGATATCGACGTACTCGACGTTTTCGTCCTCGATGTACTTGATGACCTCTTCGGCCGAGGTGAACGCCACGCTTGTGCTCCTTCAGTCAATGCGCGCCATGGGGATGGGGCGTCTGCGTCGGATACAGACCGTATTGAGCTGGTGTTGCCCGACCATCAATCCCATGTTTCACCGATGTTACAGCTCGTCTTCCGGTGTCGTGAGGACTACTTTTGTGGTAGAAGTCACCGGCGTGCACGTGGGGTCGGGCCGGTCCGCTCGTTGCACCCTATCCTGGACAGCATGGCACGTATGACCGGCAGCTGGCTCTCCGGACCCGCTGCGGCGATCCCCAAGGGGCAGGAAAAGGCCCAGGACTACCGCGGGCAGTTGCTCGGCCTGCCCCAGGAGGGGCCGGGCGCGCTCGCGGGCACCGGCCGGCGGGCGAGCGCTCTGGCGATCGACTGGTTCACCTCCGTCGGTATCGCCACCGCGATCGTCGGCGAACGTCCCTTCGAGAACCCTCAGCTGTCCACCTACACCCTGCTGGTGTGGTTCGTGGTGGGGGTGCTCACGGTGACGTTGTTCTCGTTCACCCCGGGGCAGTATCTGGTCGGCCTCCAGGTCGCCCGGGTCGACGCGCCCGCACGAGTGGGGCCGGTTCGCGCCCTGGCGCGGCAGCTGCTGCTCGTGTTCATCGCGCCGGCGATCGTCACCGACGTCGACGGCCGCGGCCTGCAGGACCGGGCGACCGGCACGGCCCTCGTACGGTCCCGCTGACGCACCCGCCCCCGAAACGCGGAACGGGAGCCTGCACCGGGTCGATCCGGGTGCAGGCTCCCGTCGTCGGAGCGGGGCTCAGCGGCGGCGCATGGTGCGCTGGACGCTGCGCATCTTCGCGCCGGCCGGCATCGGACCCTTCGGGAGCGCGGCGCCGGTCTTCTTGGTGCTCAGGGCGGCCAGCCGGCCCTCGATCGCGTCCATCCGCTTGGTGTCGATGTTGCGCGGCAGCTTGGACAGGTGCTTCTGCAGCTGCGACAGCGGGACCTGGCCCTCGTCGTTGCCGACCACGACGTCGTAGATCGGGGTGTCGCCGACGAGGCGCGCCACCCGCTTCTTCTCCTGTGCGAGAAGCGCTTTCACGCGCTGCGGCGATCCCTCGGCCACCAGGATCACGCCCGGGCGGCCGATGACGCGGTGCACGGCGTCGAGCTGCGCGGTGCCGGCCACCGCGTGCGTGACGCGCCAGGAGCCCTGCAGGTTGTCCAGCGCCCACGCCGCCGCGCCGGCCTGGCCCTCGGCCTTGCCGTAGACCGTTTTCTGCACCCGGCGACCGAAGATGACGAACGCGAGCAGCACCCCCACGAGCAGGCCGACCGGCAGGAGGAACCACTCGATACCGAAGATCAGCCCGATCAGGAAGAACACCAGGGTGGAGACGACGATCGCGCCGATCATCCACGGCAGCAGCAGCTTGTCTTCCTTGCGCTGCAGCTGGAACGCCTGCCAGAGCTGGGTTCGCCGCTCCTTCGACGCCTGCTTGCGCGCGGCCTTCGCCGCGGCCTTCGCTTCCTTGTCGGGTTTGCTGCCTTTCGCCATGCACCCAGGATACTTTCCCCGCGGTGACCCCTTCACCACCGCGGGTCCGGTACGGCTACGGCGTGAGGCGAGCGAGCACGGAGCTGGCTTCCTGGGCCGCTGTGCCCCCCTCGGCCAGGTGCGCCTGGGCGGCGGGCAATTCGCGACCGTGGTGTGCCATGGCCTGCGCGTACAGGCGGCCCGCGCGGTACGAGGACCGGACCAGCGGCCCGGCCATCACGCCCGCGAAGCCGATCTCCTCGGCGGTCTCCGAGTGCGCGACGAACTCCTCGGGCTTGACCCACCGCTCGACGGGATGGTGCCGCGGCGACGGACGCAGGTACTGGGTGATGGTGACGATGTCGCAGCCGGCGGCGTGCAGGTCGTGCAGCGCCTCGGTGACCTCCTCCGGTGTCTCACCCATGCCGAGGATCAGGTTGGACTTGGTCACCAGGCCGAACTCGCGGGCCGCGGTGATCACGTCCAGCGACCGCTGGTAGCGGAACGCCGGGCGGATGCGCTTGAAGATCCGGGGGACGGTCTCGACGTTGTGCGCGAGGACCTCGGGACGCGACTCGAAGACCTCGGTGAGCAGTTCGGGCTTGCCGTTGAAGTCGGGGATGAGGTTCTCGACGCCGGTGCCCGGGTTGAGCTCGTGGATCTGCCGCACGGTCTCGGCGTACAGCCACGCGCCGCCGTCGGGCAGATCGTCGCGGGCGACACCGGTGATCGTCGAGTACCGCAGACCCATCGCCTGCACCGACTCGGCGACGCGGCGCGGCTCGTCGCGGTCGAGCTCGGCGGGCTTACCGGTGTCGATCTGGCAGAAATCGCATCGACGGGTGCACTGCTCGCCGCCGATGAGGAACGTCGCCTCCCGGTCCTCCCAGCATTCGTAGATGTTCGGACAACCGGCTTCCTCGCAGACCGTGTGCAGGCCCTCGCGCCGCACCAGTCCCTTCAGCTCGGTGTACTCCGGGCCCATCTTCGCCCGGGTCTTGATCCAGTTCGGCTTGCGTTCGATCGGCGTCTGCGCGTTTCGGGTCTCGATCCGCAGCAGTTTGCGTCCTTCTGGGGCCACAGTCACGGGCTCGATCCTACGCCCGCCGGTACCGGCCGGACCCACCCTGGGGGCGCGGCCGTGGCGGGCGGCGATCAGCCGTACCGCACCGTGGTGAACTCCGGCCGCGGGGTCTGCGGCGGCTCGGCACCGACGGCCTGTTCGAACGTCACCCGCTCGATGTCGTGGTCCGTCACCGGCAGGCGGCCGTCGAGAGCGTCGATCACCGCCGCCGTCACCGCCGGCATCACCTCGGCGACGGTGACGTCCCGTCCGAGCTCACCCGTGAGCGAGGTGACACCCGCGTCGCGGATGCCGCACGGGACGATCGAGTCGAACGCGTCGAGGGTGGCGTCGCAGTTGAGGGAGAACCCGTGCATCGTCACCCCGCGCTGCACCCGCACCCCGATGGCGGCGATCTTGCGCTCGGGCAGCCAGTGCCCGTCGCGCAGCTCGGCCGGCAGCCACACGCCCGAGCGACCGTCCACGCGGCCGCACGTGAGCCCGAGGTCGGTGCAGACGTCGATCAGGGCCTGCTCGAGACGTCGCACGTAGCCGACGACGTCGATGGGTTCGCCGAGCCGGATGATCGGGTAGCCCACCAGCTGGCCGGGACCGTGCCAGGTGATCTTGCCCCCGCGGTCGACGTCGATCACCGGGGTGCCGTCGGTGGGGCGATCCTCGGGGGCGGTGCGCTTACCGGCGGTGTACACGGGCGGATGCTCGAGCAACAGCAGGGTGTCGACACCGCGGCCCTCGGCCCGGTCGGCGGCGATCTCCCGTTGCCGCTCCCACGCCTCGAGGTAACCGATCAGCCCCAGGTGCGCCACCGCGACGGGTTCGGAATCGAAACGGGCGGAGGAGGATGCGCTGCTCATAGTCCACGACCCTACGCCGTCGGCGAGCCCTCGCGAAGAGGTGACTTCAGGACGCGAGCGCGTTTCCCAGGGCGGCACCGATCGTCGGGTACCGGAACTCGAAGCCCGTCGACTCGAGCACCGCCGGCAGGGCACGCTGCCCGGTGAGCACCAGTGCGCGCGCCATTTCCCCGGCGACCGCGGCGACCACGAAACCGGGGGTCGTCCACGGCGCGAGCCGGTGCACCGAGTGCGCCAGCGCCTCGGTGAACCGGGCATTCGTCACGGGGGCCGGCCCGGTGACATCGACCGGTCCGGCGATGTCGCCGCGACCGAGGACGAAGCCCACCGCCGCCACCGCATCCTCGAGCGCCACCCACGACATGTACTGCCGGCCGTCGCCGAGCCGGGAACCGAGCCCGAGCCGGAACAGCGGCTCGAGCCGGCGCAGGATGCCCCCGTGCGGCGCGAGCACGATCCCGGTGCGGAGAACGATCGTGCGGACCCCGGCCTCACGCGCCGGCGCCGTCGCGGCCTCCCAGTCGCGGCACAGGTCGGCCACGAACCCCTGCCCGGCAGGGCTGCGTTCGTCCACCACCGTCTCGCCGGTGTCCCCGTAGAAGCCGACGGCGCCCGCGTTGACCAGCGTCGGCACCCCGGCGGCCGCGACGGCGGCGGCGAGGACGTCGGTGGGGACGATCCGGCTGTCGCGCAGTTCCTGCTTCACCGCGCCCGACCAGCGCCGCGCACCCACGCTCGACCCGCACAGGTTCACCACGGCGTCGACGCGGTCGAGCGCCGCGGGATCGACCCGCCCCGTCCGCGGGTCCCAGGACCATTCGTCCGGCGCCCCCGGCGGACGCCGCACCAGGCGGCGCACCTCGTGGCCGTGCGCCCGCAGCCACGCGACCGAGGCAGTTCCGATCAGCCCCGACGAGCCGGCCACGAGGATGCGCATGCCGGAGATTCTCCCGCATCTGCGGGGATCGGAACGCGGAAGCGGGGGCCTCGTCGGTGTGACGATGCCCCCGCTGCGGGTCCGGTGAGTGCCGGGCTACACCCCGTGGGTCACAGACCCAGGTCGGCTTCGAACGCCGCCTCCTCGAGGCGGTGCTTGATCGTGGTGAGGAACCGGCCTGCGTCCGCGCCGTCGACCAGCCGGTGATCGTAGGTCAGCGGCAGGTAGCACATCGAACGGACACCGATCGACTCGTTGCCCACCTCGTCGGTGACGACCACCGGTCGCTTGACGATCGCACCGGTGCCGAGCATCGCCGCCTGCGGCGGCACCAGGATCGGCGTGTCGAACAGGGCGCCCTGGCTGCCGATGTTCGTGATCGTGAAGGTGCCCCCGGCCAGCTCGTCGGGCTTGAGGCCACCGCTGCGGGCACGCTTGGCGATGTCCGCGATCGCGCGGGCCAGGCCGGCCAGCGACAGGTCACCGGCGTTGTGGATCACCGGGGAGAGCAGACCCTGCTCCGTGTCCACGGCGATGCCGAGGTGCTCGGCCGCGTGGTAGGTGATCTCCTTCTTGTCCTCGTCGTAGGAGGCGTTGATGTTCGGGTGCGCCTTGAGGGCCTCGACGACGGCCTTCGCGAAGAAAGGCAGGAAGGTCAGGTTGACGCCCTCGCGCTCGGCGAAGGTCGCCTTGGCCTGCGCCCGCAGGTGCGCGATCTTGGTGACGTCGACCTCGAAGGTCTGGGTGAGCTGCGCGGTGGTCTGCAGGGACTCGCGGGTCTTGATCGCGGTGATCTGGCGGATCCGGTTGACCTTCTGCGTGGTGCCACGCAGGTGGGCCAGCTCGGGACGGACACCGGCGGTCGCGGCCGGAGCGGCGGCCGGGGCCTTGGCGGCGGGCGCCGGCGCCTGGGCGGCGGGGGCCTTCGCGGCCTCGGCAGCGGCGAGCACGTCCTGCTTGCGGATGCGGCCGCCGACACCGGTACCGGACACCGTCGACAGGTCGACGCCGTGCTCGGCGGCGAGCTTGCGGACGAGGGGCGTCACGTACGGCGTGGCTCCACCCGAGGTCTCCTCGGCCGCGGGGACCGGAGCGGGGGCCGGAGCGGCCTGCTTCACCGGCTCGGGGGCGGGCTGCTTCACCGGCTCGGGGGCCGCCTGCTTCGCCGGCTCGGGCTTCGGTTCCGCCTTCGGCTCGGGCTTCGGTTCCGGCTTCGGCTCGGGCTTCGACGGTGCCGCGGCCGGGGTTCCCGATCCGATCACCGCGAGCTGCCCACCGACCTCGACGGTGTCGTCCTCCTGGGCGTTGATCTCGAGGAGCACACCGGCAACCGGGGACGGGATCTCCGTGTCGACCTTGTCGGTGGACACCTCGAGCAGGGGTTCGTCGACCGCGACCTCGTCACCGACGGACTTCAGCCACCGGGTGACGGTGCCCTCGGTCACGGACTCGCCGAGCGCCGGCATGGTGACCGGGGTGCCCTCGGCGGCGCCGGCGCCGGCGTCGGAACCGGACGGAGCCGGAGCGGGCTCGGGTTCCGGCTCGGGCTCGGGCTCGGGCTCGGGGGTGGGCTGCTCCTCGGGTGCCGCCTCCTCGGTCGGGGCGGCAGAAGGGGTGGTGGACGATCCCGCGTCGTCGGCGGAGTCACCGATCACCGCCAGCTCGCCGCCGATCTCGACCGTCTCGTCCTCTTGGGCGACGATCTTCACCAGCACACCGGCCGCGGGCGAGGGGATCTCGGTGTCGACCTTGTCCGTGGAAACTTCGAGCAGCGGCTCGTCGACTTCGACCGTGTCTCCTTCCTGCTTGAGCCATCGCGTGACAGTTCCCTCGGTGACGCTCTCACCAAGCGCTGGCATCTGGACGGAGAAGGCCATGTCTGTTGACTCCTCGACGGTTGTGTTCGGGTGTGTTGAGTTGTGCCGACCGATGGTCGCGGACCATTGTGTGGTCGCAGACCATTGTGCTCGAGGCCACGGTCTCGTGCGGTGTCTTGCGGTGTTCGATTGAGACCACACCCGATGCCGGGTATGACCTCGACCATCCTTGCACTGATCCAATCGCGGCGTTCGACGAGGGTTGGGTCACGCGCGCCCGCGCGTCCCTGCCGCCCGGCAGGGACGCGCCGGACGGATCAGCCGTTGGCCGCGATGTCCTCGATGACGGCGAACAGCGTGCGCACCGGCACACCGGTGCCGCCCTTGCCGACATAGCCGAACGGGCTTCCGGTGTTGAAAGCCGGCCCGGCCACGTCGATGTGGGCCCACTGCACGCCCTCGGCGACGAACTCCTTCAGATACAGGCCGGCGGCGAGCATCCCGCCCCACCGGTGCGGCGTGACGTTGGCCAGATCGGCCACCCGGGAGTTCAGGTCCGCGCGCAGCTCGGCCGGCAGCGGCATCGCCCACCCGTTCTCGCCCACCTCCTGCGAGAGCCGTGCGACACGGTCCCGGAACTCGTCGGTGCCCATGACGCCCGGCGTCCGCGTCCCCAGGGCGACCATCTGCGCGCCCGTGAGCGTCGCGGTGTCGATCAGGTAGTCGGGCTCGTCCTCGCAGGCACGGACGATGGCGTCGGCAAGGATGAGACGACCCTCGGCGTCGGTGTTGATCACCTCGACGGTGGTGCCGCCGTACTGGGTGAGCACGTCGCCGGGACGCTGTGCCGTCGCGGACGGCATGTTCTCGGCCATCGGCACCGTCGCGGTCACGTCTGCCGCCACCCCGAGCTTCGCGGCGAGCACGACCGTCGCGACCACCGCCGCGGCCCCGCCCATGTCGGACGTCATGTTCTCCATCCCGGCGGCCGGCTTGATGGAGATGCCGCCGGTGTCGAACGTGATGCCCTTGCCCACGAGCGCCACCTTCGGGGCCTTGCGCTTCTTGGCGGAGTAGCTCAGCCGCACGAGCCGCGGCGGGCGCGACGACCCCTTGCCGACCCCGACGATGCCGCCGTAGCCCTGCTGCTCGAGCGCCTTCTCGTCCAGCACCTCGACCCGCAGCCCGGCGGCGGCGCCGAGCGCCTGCGCGCGGTCGGCGAACTCGGCCGGGAACAGGTGGCTCGGCGGGGTGTTGACGAACTCGCGGGCGGTGGCGACCGCCTCGGCGACGGCCGTCGCCCGGGCCAGCGCGGCCTTGACCTCGCGGGCGCGCGGCGACGCGACGAGCAGCTCGATCCGGGCGGGGGGCTGCACGTCGCCGGAGTTCGACTTCGCGGTGCGGAACTCGGTGAACGTGTACGCGCCGAGCGCGAAGCCCTCCGCGGCGGCCCCGAGATCCACGGCGGACAGGGTCGTCGCGACCACGGAGGCGCCGGCGAGGGCGCGCGCCGCGGCGCCGGCGGAGCGGCGCACCTGTTCGGCGTCGATCTTGCCGGCGGCGCCGAGCCCGACGGCGAGCACGCTGGTGACCGGCAGGGCGGCGGGCGCGGGGATCCGCGTGACCTCCTCGGCCTTGCCCTTGGCGCCGACGGACTGCAGGGCGTCGAGCAGCCCGCCGAGGACGTCCTCGTCGACCAGTCCGTTGCCGAGCAGGGCCTCGGGACCGTCGTCGCCTGCGGTCAGGCCGATGACGAGGACGTCCGCGCGCTTGGAAACGCTTCCGGCGAGAACGAGTTCGGGCAGGGTGGGCGAAAGGGCACTCACGGGCGTCTCCTAGGGGGAAGGGGGTCGTGGCACCGATGCTAATGATCCCGGGGGGTGGGATAGCGTGGGGCGCATGAGCGACCAGTCACTGCTGCAGGGCCCGATCCACGCCGTCCACACCGAACTCGGTGCGACCTTCGCGGCCTTCGGTGGCTGGCAGATGCCGGTCTCGTACGCCGGCACCGTCGCCGAGCACACCGCCGTGCGCGAGAACGTGGGCCTGTTCGACGTCAGCCATCTGGGCAAGGCCCTCGTCGCCGGTCCGGGCGCGGCCGACTACGTCAATTCGACGCTCACCAACGACCTGCGCAAGATCGGCCCGGGCAAGGCCCAGTACACCCTCTGCTGTACCGAGTCCGGGGGTGTCACCGACGACCTGATCGTCTACTACGTCTCCGACGAGGAGCTGTTCCTCGTGCCGAACGCCGCGAACACCGCCGCGGTCGTCGCCGTCCTCGCCGCGAACGCGCCCGAGGGCGTGACGGTGACGAACCAGCACCGCGACCACGGCGTATTCGCCGTGCAGGGACCGACCTCCGAAGCTGTCCTGCAGGGGCTGGGGCTGCCCACCGACCTCGGCTACATGAGCTTCGTGGACGCGCAGTGGAACGGCGTGCCGGTCCGCGTGTGCCGCACCGGCTACACCGGTGAGCGCGGCTTCGAACTGGTGCCGCGCTGGGCCGACGCCGAGGCGCTGTTCCGGGCGCTGGCCGACGCCGTGCGTGCCGCCGGCGGTCAGGTTGCCGGGCTCGGGGCCCGCGACACTCTGCGCACCGAGATGGGCTACCCGCTGCACGGGCACGAGCTGTCGGAGGCGATCTCGCCCCTGCAGGCCCGCTGCGGCTGGGCGGTGGGCTGGAGCAAGCCGGCGTTCCGGGGACGTGCGGCGCTCGTCGCGGAGAAGGAGTCCGGTCCCGCGCGACGGCTGTGGGGGCTGCAGGCGCTCGACCGTGGCGTGCTGCGGCCGGACCTGAAGGTGCTGCGCGACGGAAACGCGGTGGGGGAGACCACGTCCGGCACGTTCTCCCCGACGCTCAAGGTCGGTATCGCGCTGGCGCTCCTCGATACGGCGGCGGGCCTGGCCGCCGGTGACGAGGTCGCGGTCGACGTCCGGGGACGCGCCCTGCGCGCCCGGTTGGTCGTCCCACCGTTCGTCCCCGACCACACCAAGTAGGGCGGCGCGGGCGGTTCGATAGGATCAACGGTCATGACCGGTGTCCTCGAATTCGCCCACGTTCCGCACCCCTCGCCCGCCTCCGCGGAGCGGCGTGGAGAGATATTGGCGGATCCGGGGTTCGGCCGGTACTTCACCGATCACATGGTCACGATCGACTACACCGAGGGCCGCGGCTGGCACGACGCCACCGTCCAGCCGTACGGCCCGATGCAGCTCGACCCGGCCGCGATGGTGCTGCACTACGGGCAGGCGATCTTCGAGGGTCTGAAGGTCTACCGGCAGCCCGACGGCAGCATCGCGGCCTTCCGCGTGTACTCCAACGCCGAACGGATGCGCCGGTCCTCACGGCGCCTGGCCATGGCCGAGCTGCCGGACGAGTTGTTCGTCCGTTCGATCGCGGAGCTGGTCGAGGCCGACCACGAATGGGTGCCCGCCGCCGGTGGCGAGGAGTCGCTGTATCTGCGGCCGTTCATGTTCTCCACCGAAGCCGGTCTCGGCGTGCGGCCCGCGAACCAGTACCGGTACATGCTGATCGCTTCCCCGGCCGGCGCGTACTTCCCCCGCGGCGTCAAGCCGGTGAGCGTGTGGATCTCGCAGGAGTACGTGCGGGCCGCGCCGGGCGGCACGGGCGACGCCAAGTTCTCCGGGAACTATGCCGCGTCGCTGCTGGCGCAGGCGCAGGCCACCGAGCAGGGCTGCGACCAGGTCGTGTGGCTCGACGCCGTCGAGCGCCGCTACATCGAGGAGATGGGCGGCATGAACCTGTGCTTCATCTTCGGATCGGGCGCCGACGCGAGGCTGGTGACGCCGGAGCTGTCCGGCTCACTGCTGCCCGGCATCACCCGCGACTCCCTGCTCACCCTGGCCAGGGACGCCGGCCTCGAGGTGGAGGAGCGCAAGATCTCGGTGGAGGAATGGGAGTCGAAGGTCGCCACCGGCGAGATCACCGAGGTCTTCGCGTGCGGCACCGCGGCGGTCATCACCCCGGTCGGCACCGTCAAGAGCCGGGACGGCGAGTTCACCGTGGCCGACGGCGAGCCCGGCAAGGTCACCATGGCCCTGCGTGACACCCTCACCGGCATCCAGCGGGGGACGTTCGCCGACACCCACGGCTGGCTCACCACCCTGCGCTGAGCCCGGCTCGGCCGGGCCTACGCGACGGCCGCGCTCAGCGCCGCGGCCACGATCGTCACCGTCGTCTCGAGGCCGGCCCCGAGCGCGTCGCCGTTGAGGCCGCCGAACCGGCGGACGCAGTGCCGCACCAGTAGCAGTGCAGCACCGAGCGCCACGGCCACCGTCACCGGGCCGGCCCACCAGGAGCCGGGCACGCACCAGGCCGCCGCGACGAGCGCGACGCCGGCCCACAGCGCGCCCACCCCGAGCGGCTGTGTCCCCGCCACCAGGGCACCGAACCCGCTGCCCGGGGCTGCGGCCACGCCGCGTCGGCAGGCGAGGACGACCGCGACCCGGCCGGCGGTGACGGCGAGGATCACGGCGGGCCAGGATCGCGCGTCGGCGAGCGCCCCGAACGAGGCGGCCTGCGCACCGAGCACGACCACCAGGGTGGCCACCCCGAATGGTCCGGCGCCGCCCGACTTCATCACCTCACGAGCCCGCTCCGGCGGTCCGTAGCAGCCGAGCCCGTCGGCCGTGTCGCACAGGCCGTCGAGGTGCATGCCGCGCGTCGCGAGGCCCAGGAACCCCACCCCGATCAGGCCCGCGAGCAGGGGAGTGCAGCCGGCGGCGACCGCCGCCCACAGCACGCCTGCGGTCCCGAGACCGAGCACGAGGCCGGCGACCGGCGCCGCGGCGATAGCCGCGCCCCCGGCGCCGCGATCGATGCGCCCCGGTCCCTGAACCGGCAGCACGGTGAGCCAGGAGAGGGCGAGGGCGATGCCACGCATCGGTCGCCGCAGGGCGATGCCACGCATCAGTCGCTGCAGGGCGATGCCACGCATCAGTCGTCGCGCGGATCGGCGCCCGGCGTGGCGTCCTCGTCGCGGGTGCTCACGCCGGCCTCGGCGAACGTCGCCATGTTCGTGAGGACCGCCACCGCGCCGTGCAGGATCGGCAGCGCGGCGACCGCCCCCGAGCCCTCGCCGAGACGCATCCCCAGGTCGACGAGGGGATCCAGATTCAGGTGCCGCAGGGCCAGCGTGTGGGCCGGTTCGGTGGAGCGGTGCCCGGCGATCCACCAGTCCCGGGCTCCCGGGGCGAGTTCCTCGGCGACGAGCGCCGCGGCGGTGACGACGACCCCGTCGAGCACGACCGGGGTCCGGCGTACCGACGCCTGCGCGAGGTACCCGGCCATCGCGGCGAGGTCGGCGCCTCCCGCGGTGCGCAGCAGCGCCACCGGGTTGCGGGCGTGGGGCCGTGCGCGGCGCATCGCGTTGCGGATCGCGGCGACCTTGCGCATCCAGGCGGCGTCGTCGATGCCGGTGCCGCGTCCCACGGCCGCGACGGGCTCGGTGCCGGTGAGCGTGGCGATCAGCGCCGTCGCGGGGGTGGTGTTGCCGATCCCCATGTCACCCGCGACGAGCAGGTCGGCTCCCGCATCGACCTCCTCGTCGGCGACGGCTCGCCCGGCGGTGATCGCCTGGAGGGTCTCTTCCTCGGTGAGCGCGTCCTCCCGGTCGATGGAGCCGCTCGACCGGCGCACCTTGTGTGCGGAAACCGCCGGATCCGTGTCCCCGTCGACGGCCATGTCCACCACCCGGACCCCGGCGCCGGCGGTGGCGGCGAGAACGTTGACCGCGGCGCCGCCGGCGAGGAAATTGGCGACCATCTGAGCGGTCACCTCGGGGGGATACGCCGAGACACCGCCGCGGGCCACACCGTGATCGCCGGCGAACACCACCACCCGGGGACGGGTGAACGGGTGGGGCGGTACCTGCCCCTGGCAGGACGCGACCCAGCACCCCAGCTCCTCCAGCCGGCCGAGGGAACCGGCAGGCTTGGTGAGATCGCGCTGCCGGGCGTCGGCGCGCCGGCGGACCTCCCGGTCGGGGGCGACGACGGGCGGGAAGACGACGTCGGCGGAGTGGACCGATTCGCTGCTCACGGGGCACCTTTCACGAAGTGGCGGAGGTCGAAGCCACCGCTGGACGCTATCAACCCGCGCCGTGGCAGAAAATCGACGGTAGATGGCTTTGCTGCCACTGTCTCGGGCGTTGCACCGGCGACAGACTGTCCGTCATGAGCCAGGTCGTCGTGATCGTCCTCGTGTTGGCCGCGCTCGTCGCCGGCCTCGAACTCGCGCGGGCCCGTTCCCGCCCCGCCCCGCGGTGGGTGACGCGGGCCTGGTGGCGCCACAACCACTTCCGGCCGCACGATCCGTCGTCGCCCCTGTGCGGCGACCCGTCGGCCGGCTGGGTGCGCAGCACGATCGATGCGCGCCGAGCACCGCACCACTGACCGGTGCGCAGGCCCGCGCGGTCAGACGGCGTCGCCGGGGGAAACTCGTGGCAGCGGCGCCCGGAGCTTGCGGATCTGCGAGGCTCGCACGAACGCGTACCACCCCAGGCCGAAGCCGCCCTCCGTGGTGTCGGGGAAGCGGGCCCGGGCCTTCTTGTTCACGAGGCGGCCGAGGTAGATCCCCTCGATCACCATGAGCACGATCATCGCGAACATCGCGAGCGTCACGTACTGCTGGACCACCGGCCCGAGGAACATCGTCATGATCAGGACCAGCGCCATGGGCATGAACAGGCCCACGAGGTTGCGGCGGCTGTCCACCAGGTCGCGCACGTAGGCCCGCACGGGCCCCTTGTCGCGCGGCAGCAGGTACTTCTCCTCGCCCGCGAGCATGCGGGTGCGGCGCTCGCCGGCGGCGGCGCGGCGCTCCGCGGACTGCGCCTTGCGCTCCTCCTTGGAGAGGGACTGCTTGGCGGCCTTGCGGCGCGCCCGGGCTTCCTTGGCGGTCAACGGAGCCGGAGCGACGGGACCACGCCGGCGGGCCTCGGCCTCTCGGCGCTTCGGGGTCGGACGGCCCTTGCCGGTCGTTCCCTTGCCGCCCTCGGACTGCGGGTCGGCGACGGACTCGGACGCGCCGAGGTCCCCGTTGTCGGATTCGTCGGAACCGCCGCGGCGTAGCAACTTCACCCCTCCAGGCTATGGGAAAACCGTCCCGGCCGGAAAATCGCCCCCGGTCAGGCCCGCGTGCGGTCCGAGGCGCGCATGAGGAATAGATGCGCGCGCGGTACCGTTGAGGCAACCGGGTTGGAACACGAAAGACTAGGGAGCGCCCATGACTGTGCAGGAAGAGACCGCCACTCACGGCGTCACCATGACCGAGGCCGCCTCCGCCAAGGCGAAGGCGCTGCTCGACCAGGAGGGCCGCGACGACCTCTCGCTGCGCATCGCCGTGCAGCCGGGTGGGTGTGCGGGCCTTCGCTACCAGCTGTTCTTCGACGACCGGACGCTCGACGGTGACCTCACCCGCGACTTCGGCGGCGTCATTCTCGCCGTCGACCGCATGAGCGCCCCCTACGTCGAAGGCGCGTCGATCGACTTCGTCGACACGATCGAGAAGCAGGGCTTCACGATCGACAACCCGAACGCCACCGGCTCCTGCGCCTGCGGCGATTCGTTCAACTGACGTAAGTCCGCCCGTGTCCGAAGGACGCGGTCCGCACTGCGGCCCCGACGCGCACTCGCGTCGGGGCCGCAGTGCTGTGCGGGTGGGTGCGGGTAGCGTGAGATCGGTCCCAGTCCTTCGCTGAAAGGCCCAGCCACGTGACCATCGCCGTGACCGGTTCCATCGCCACCGACCACCTCATGCGTTTCCCCGGACGCTTCGCCGAGCAGCTCGTCGCAGACCAGCTCAGCCACATCTCGCTCAGCTTCCTGGTCGACGACCTGGTGGTCCGTCGCGGCGGCGTGGGCGGCAACATCGCCTACGCGATGGGTGTGCTCGGCGGGTCGCCGGTGCTCGTCGGGGCGGTCGGCGCCGACTTCGCCGAGTACCGTGCGTGGCTCGAGGGCAACGGCGTCAACTGCGACCCCGTGCACGTGTCGCAGACCGCGCACACCGCGCGCTTCGTGTGCACGACCGACGAGGCGATGGCACAGATCGCCTCGTTCTATCCCGGCGCGATGTCCGAGGCCCGGGACATCTCCCTCGCCGACGTGACCGGGGCGCACGGGGTCGATCTGGTCCTGATCGGCGCGAACGACCCGGAGGCGATGGCCCGGCACACCGACGAGTGCCGACAGCTCGGCATGCCGTTCGCGGCCGACCCGTCCCAGCAGCTCGCCCGTCTGAGCGGCGACGAGGCGGCCCGGCTGATCGACGGTGCCGCCTACCTGTTCACCAACGAGTACGAGTGGGGGCTCCTGCAGCAGAAGACCGGCCTGACCGAGGAGCAGATCCGCGCAATGGTCGGTCTGCGCGTCACCACGCTCGGCGGCCACGGCGTCGAGATCGTCGAACGGGACGGCCACCGGATTCACGTCGGCGTCGTGCCCGAGCGGGCCAAGGTGGATCCCACCGGCGTCGGCGACGCATTCCGGGCGGGCTTCCTGCTGGGACACCGCGCGGGCCTCAGTCTCGAGCGTGCCGCCCAGCTCGGCTCGCTCGTCGCGGTGCTCGTGCTCGAGACGACCGGCACCCAGGAATGGACCTTCGACCGTCCCGACGCGGTCAAGCGGCTGGCAGTCGCGTACGGGCAGACGGCCGCGGACGAGATCGCCGCGATCCTGCCGTGATCGGCCGGTGTGTCCTTCGGGCGGTTCCCACCGCCCAAAGGACACACCGGCCGCGTAGCGGCCCTACACCTCGACGGGGTAGGCCGGCTCCTGGATGTCCGGCACGATGCGCTGCTCGACGAAGATGCCGTGCCAGATCATGAACACCAGCACCGTCCACAGCCGGCGGCTGTGATCGACGCGGCCCTCGCGGTGCTCGTCGAGCATCCGGCCGACGGCCGCCTTGTCCAGCAGGTGCTCGGTGCCCGACTCGGCGATCACGGCGCGGGCCCACTCGAACAGCTCCGGGCCGCGCAGCCAGTGCCGCAGCGGCACGGGGAAGCCGAGCTTCGCGCGGTGCAGCACGTGCGGCGGGACGATATCCTCGAGGGCCTGGCGCAGCGCGTACTTGGTGGTGTTCTTCGTGATCTTCTGATCCAGCGGCACCTGCGAGGCGACGCGGAAGACCTCGGGATCCAGGAACGGCACCCGCAGCTCCAGCGAGTTCGCCATCGTCATCTTGTCGGCCTTGACGAGGATGTCGCCGCGCAGCCACGTGAACAGGTCGAGGTGCTGCATCCGCGCGACGGGATCCCAGCCGGCGGAGCGGGCGTAGATCGGTGCGGTGACGTCCTGATGCGTCCATTCCGGACGGAAGTCGCGCAGCACCGCCCGCAGCTGCGCGTCGTTGAAGCTGCGGGCGTTCCCGTAGTACCGCTCCTCGAGGGTCATCGACCCGCGATGCAGCAGGCTCTTGCCGCGGGTGCCCTCGGGGATGCGCTCGGACAGCTTCCCGGCCGCGCGCCGCAACGGCTTCGGCAGGTACTCGAACGGCTTCAGCGATAGCGGCTCGCGGTAGATGGTGTAGCCGCCGAACAGCTCGTCGGCACCTTCCCCGGAGAGCACCACCTTCACGTGCTTGCGGGCCTCCTTGGCGACGAACCACAGGGGCACCAGCGCGGGATCGGCGACGGGGTCGTCCAGATACCACACGATCTCGGGGATCGCCGCGGCGAACTCGGCGGGGGAGACGACCTTGACGACGTGGCGGGCGCCGATCGCGGCGGCGGACTCGGCCGCCACGTCGACCTCCGAGTAGCCCTCGCGCTCGAACCCGGTGGTGAACGTGATCAGGTTCGGATTGTGCCGCATCGCGAGCGCCGCGACGGCCGTGGAGTCGATGCCGCCGGACAGGAACGACCCGACCGTCACGTCGGCACGCATGTGCTTGGCGACGGAATCCTCGAGCGCCTCGGCGATTTCCCGGTACCGGTCGCGCTCGCGGCCTGCGGCAAAGGGCCGGACCGGGAACGTCGGCTCGAAGTAGCGCGTGATCTCCGGCCGGCCCCCCGGGCGCACCCGGGCGTAGCAGCCGGACTCGAGCCGCCGGATCTCCTTGTGCAGGGTCTCCGGCTCGGGAACGTACTGCAGCACCGTGTAGTGCTCGACGGCGCGGGGGTCGAGTTCGGTGCCGATCCCGATCAGATCGGCCAGCTCGAGCAGGCTCTTCTTCTCGCTGCCGAACGCGGTGCCGCCGGTGCCCGTGGCGAGGAACAGCGGCTTGATGCCGAACGGGTCGCGGGCGAGGAACAGCTCGCGCGTCTCGGTGTCCCAGATCGCGAACGCGAACATGCCCCGCAGCCGTCGCACCGCCTCGGTGCCCCAGTAGTGGTACGCGGCGACGATGGTCTCGCTGTCCCCCTCGGTGGCGAACTGCGCCCCGTACTTCTCCGCCAGCTCGGCCCGCAGCTCCACGTAGTTGTAGATCTCACCGTTGAAGGTCAGGGCGTAGCGCTCCGGGGACTCCGGCGGGCCCCACCGCAGCGGCTGGTGCGAGTGCGCGATGTCGATGATCGACAGCCGGTTGAACCCGTAGACCAGGTCGCCGTCGTGCCAGGTGCCGTGCTCGTCCGGTCCGCGATGACGCAGGCAGTGCATCGCGGAGTCGACCCTGGCGACGGCGTCGTCGCTGGTGCCGTCAGTGGTCAGTAACCCGAGCAGTCCGCACACGGCGTCCGATACCTCATTCCGGTTGGGATGGATTCGGCCCCCGGGATGTTGCCGCAGCAGGGACCGACGGTCTGCATGGCAGTATGCCGCAGGCCGGGGGTCGCGGCAGCCGGTGGCCGGCGTCGACCCGGGCCGTGAGCAGCGGGCACGCGACGACGCGACACGTTGTGTGCGCCCCGGGGATGGATCGCGGCCGGGTTTGGTCTACGCTGCGTAGTAATTGGGTCTGCCCTCCGGGTGTGCCCTAGTGGAATTGCGGCGATCAGGAAGGCGTGAACGTGGCGCAAGGTCGGATCCTTCGGCGGTTCGGGCTGGCAGCATCTCTCGGTATTGCAGCCGTGCTGCTGACGGGATGTAGCAGCGAGGAAGTCCTGCGTTTCGGCTGGCCGGAGGGGATTACCCCGCAGGCCGAGCGTATGCGTGAGCTGTGGACGTGGTCGGTCGTCGCCGCCCTCGTCATGGGTGTACTGGTGTGGGGCCTGACCTTCTGGGTGGTCATCTTCCACCGCAAGAAGAAGGACTCGCCGGAATTCCCGCGGCAGACGGCCTACAACGTGCCGCTCGAGCTGCTGTACACGGCGGTCCCGTTCGTCATCATCGCGGTGCTGTTCTACTTCACCGTGGTGGTGCAGAACTACGTCCTCGAGAAGGAGGACAACCCGAACGTCGTCGTCGACGTCACGGCGTTCCAGTGGAACTGGAAGTTCGGCTACCGCACCGTCGACCTCGGTGAGGGCACGGCGCGCTACGAGGGGACGGACGAGATCGCGCAGGCCGCGGTCGAGGGCGACACCGAGGAGCATGCCGGCGGCGAGCACGAGATCCCGGCCCCGATCCACGGCCAGGAGGCCGAGGACCTGTCGTACCTGCACTACAACAAGATCGAGACGGTCGGCACCAGCAACGAGATCCCGGTCCTCGTCCTGCCGACCGATCGCCGGATCGAGTTCGTGCTCGCCTCGTCCGACGTGATCCACTCCTTCTGGGTGCCGGAGTTCCTGTTCAAGCGTGACGTCAACCCGAACCCGCTGAACAACAGCTCCGATCCGGTCTTCCAGATCTCCGAGATCCAGGAGGAAGGCGCGTTCGTCGGCCGCTGTGCCGAGATGTGCGGCACCTACCACGCCATGATGAACTTCGAGGTCCGCGCGGTGAGCCCGGAGCGGTTCGCGGAGTACATCGAGCTCCGCAAGCCCGTCGAGGACGGTGGCGAGGGCCTGACCAACGCGCAGGCGCTCGAGCGCATCGGCGAGTCCCCGGTCGCGACGTCCACCACCCCCTTCAAGACCGACCGCACCGACCGCGCGGCCAGTGGTGTCGTCACCGCGGGCAACTGACCGGTAAACCTCCGACCAAGGACAAGCTGATATGAAGATCGAAGCCAAGCTCTTCGAAGTCGTGACGGTGTTCTTCGTGCTCGTCGCCATCGTGTACGGAGTGTTCACCGGCCTGTCCCGCACGGGCATCGAGTGGGCCGGCCTGACGGCGATCGTGCTCTCCGCCGGCCTGACGCTCATCGTCGGCACCTACTTCCGGTTCGTGGCCCGTCGCCTCGACACCCGCCCGGAGGACTACGAGGAGGCCGAGATCAGCGACGGCGCAGGCGACCTGGGCTTCTTCAGCGCGGGTAGCTACTGGCCGATCCTGCTGGCCGGGGCGGCTGCGTTCGCCGCCATCGCGCTGGCCTTCTTCCAGCCGTGGCTGATCGTCCTCGCCGTGATCCTGATCCTCGCTGCTGCGGCCGGCCTGGTGTTCGAGTACCACGTCGGACCCGAGAAGCACTGAGCGCACACAGCGCGTAGATCCGATGCCGCGGGGCGGCCTCACCACACGGTGAGGCCGCCCCGCGGCCGTTTCCGTTCCGTGCCCGGACGGGGAGCCTCGGGCCGTGCTCGCCGTGCGCGGTTCGCGTCACGGCTCGGCGGGGTGTCACCGGGGAATCGTCCATGGCCCGGTCGTGGGGAACGGGGCCGACGCCGGGGGTGCCGGGCGGGCAGTGTCGCGGCGCGCCGCTGTCCCGGCCGCGAGAGCCCTCACGCCTACTCACCCGCCCGGCGTAGCCACGGCGGATCCACAGGCGGGCGCTGCTGAGGTACTACGGCGGCGACCTCGTCGAGGTGGCGCTCGCCGCCGTGCCGGCGGTGGGGTGATACCGCGCCGCGGGTCGGAATCGAACCCGGATGGTCCCGTCGGAACGCGGCGGCAGGACACCGCGCGGAACGCGGCGGCAGGACACCGCGCGCCCCCGGGCAGACGCCGATGCGGTACCGCGCTCGAACCGACTCGCGTACCGCGACACGCCCGGCCCGTCCGAGGGCCGGTGAGCCGACGGTCCGCTCGGGTTCCCGGCCGTCCGTCGCAGTGGGGGAGGGGTGGGGTGCGGGGACCGGATCCGGTCGTCCGCACCGACCGGAAGCCACCGGGGATGGAAGCCGCAGGGACCACGGAGAAACGGGAGGGGCCCCGAACCGTTTCCGGTTCGGGGCCCCTCCCGTGGTTTCGGACTCGAGCGACCGTCAGTGCGCCTTGCCGTCGCCGTCCGTGGTGCCGTGGACGCGCGTCTGGTACTCGCTCAGGATGGCGCGCTGCTCGACCTCGGCCTCGTGGTGCGCGGCCTCGAGTGCCGTCGCCTCCTCGGCCGGGTCCGCGCTCCACCAGCTGCCCGCGCCGGGCTTGCCGGCGGTGCCGAGCTTGTTCATGCGCTTCGGCACCGGTGCACCCTGGTACTCGAGTGGAATCGGGTGACCGTGGTCGTCCACCGGGCCGAGCGGCTGGTGGATCTCGATGTACTCGCCGTGCGGCAGTCGACGGACGATGCCCGTCTCGATGCCGTGCTCGAGCACCTGGCGGTCGCTGCGCTGCAGGCCCAGGCAGAACCGGTAGGTCAGGTAGTAGGCGAGCGGCGGGCCGAGCAGGATGCCGATGCGGCCGATCCACGTCATCGCGTTCAGCGAGATGTCGAACTTGTAGGCGATGATGTCGTTGATGCACATGATGGTCGCGATGGCGTAGAACGTCAGAGCCATCGCGCCGATCGCGGTCCGGACCGGCACGTCCCGCGGACGCTGCAGCAGGTTGTGGTGCGCATCGTCCTTGGTGAACTTCTTCTCGATCCACGGGTAGGCGATGAGGACCGTGAAGACCAGGCCCATGATCACTGCGATCCAGAACACCGCGGGGATCGTGTAGCGGCCGAACAGGTAGATCTCCCACGCCGGCCAGATACGGGCCAGGCCGTCCGTCCACATCATGTAGATGTCGGGCTGCGAGCCGGCGGACACCTGCGACGGGTTGTACGGGCCGATGTTCCAGACCGGGTTGATCTGCAGCAGACCGCTCATCAGCGCCAGCACGGCGAAGGTGATGGCGAAGAACGCACCGGACTTGACCGCGAACACCGGCAGGATCCGGACACCGACGACGTTCTGCTCGGTACGGCCGGGGCCGGGGAACTGGGTGTGCTTCTGGTACCAGACCAGGGCCAGGTGGGCTGCGATCAGGGCGAGGATGATGCCCGGAATCAGCAGCACGTGCGCGACGTACAGGCGCGGGATGATGAGCATGCCGGGGAAGTCGCCGCCGAAGATCAGCCAGTGCATCCAGGTGCCGATCACCGGGATGCTGATGGTGATGCCGGACAGCGCGGCCCGCAGGCCGGTGCCGGAAAGCAGGTCGTCGGGCAGCGAGTAGCCGAAGAAGCCCTCGAACATCGCCAGGATCAGCAGCAGCGAGCCGATCACCCAGTTCGCTTCACGCGGACGGCGGAACGCACCGGTGAAGAACACGCGCAGCAGGTGCACGATGATCGACGCGGCGAACATCAGCGCAGCCCAGTGGTGGATCTGCCGGACGAACAGACCGCCGCGCACCTCGAAGGAGATGTCCAGGGTCGTCTCGTACGCACGCGACATCGTGACGCCGCGCAGCGGGGTGTAGGCGCCGTCGTAGGTGACGTGCGCGAGGGACGGATCGAAGAACAACGTCAGGTACACACCCGAGATCAGCAGGATCACGAAGCTGTACAGGGCGATCTCACCCAGGAGGAAGGACCAGTGGGTGGGGAACACCTTGTTGATCTGACGCCGCAGCCCGGCGGCCGGGTGATAGCGCGAGTCGATGTTCTCCGCCGCGTGGGCGGCGCGGGATGGTGTTGCAGTACTCACGGGCGACGCTCCCAAAATGCCGGACCGAGAGCCTCGATGAAGTCACCGTTGGCGACGAGGAAGCCCTCTTCGTTCACTGTAATAGGCAACTGCGGCAGTGCGCGAGCAGCAGGACCGAACAGGGGCTTGCCGTACTCCAGGGCATTGAACTGCGACTGGTGGCAGGGGCACAGGATGCGGTTGGTCTGCTGTTCGTACAACGACGTCGGGCAGCCCAGGTGGGTGCAGATCTTCGAGTAGGCGAAGTAGTCGCCGTAGTTGAAGCTCTCCTGACCCTTGCGCTTGATCGCCCTCGCCGTGTCCTCGGTCCGGAGGCGGATCAGCATGACGGCGTTGCGGATGCCGCGCAGGCCCTCGAGGAGGGCGTGCTCGTCACCGCGGTCCGACTCGCGGAAGGGGAACACGGTCTCCATGCCGCCGGCATCGAGGTCCTCCGGGCGGACCAGGACGATGTCGTTCGGGCGTCCGGTGTCGCGACGCAGGTAGATCGTCTCGCCCGGGTACCGGGGCGTCCAGCCCGAGACCCACAGCGGCGACTCGTCGCCCTCGGCCCAGGGGTTCTTGATCAGGCCGCCGAGCGGCATGATCAGGCCGAGGCCGAGCGCGCCGCCACCGAACAGTGCCGTGCGCTTGATCAGCTTGCGACGCGGCAGCGTGGAGGTGTCCAGCGAGTCGGAGAGCTCGGCGACGATCGTCCGCCGATCGACCTCCGAAGAGACTCCGTCGTGCCGATCCTGGATCGACACCTCTTCCGGGATGAACTTCTTGGTGAACTGCACCGCGCCGACGCCGACGCCGAGGATGGCCAGACCCAGGGTCAGGCCCAGCAGCGGCGTGTACAGGTTGTACAGCGTGTAGTTGTCCTCACCGGGGCCCTGGTACTCCCACGGCCAGAAGATGAAGACCGCGATGAACGCGAGAGCCGACACACCCGCCAGCCCGAACCAGAAGGCGACGTTCCGTTCCGCGCGCTTCTCGGCGCGCGTGCCCGCGACGGGCCAGCGGTCCTTGCGGAACGCCACGTCCACGCCGTCGAGGTTGGTGCCGAGCGCGACGAGATCGTCGCGGCTCATCTGATCGAGGTTCTCGATCGTGTGCTTGTTCGGCGTTTCGCCGCCACTCATGACCTTGCTCCGATCCACAGTGCCGCACCGACGACGGCGACGATCCCGACCACCCACATCGCCGGGCCCTCGGAGGCGGGGCCGAATCCGCCCAGGCCGTATCCGCCGGGGCTGTTCGTCTCGCCGGACGCCTTGACGTAGGCGATGATGTCCTCCTTCTCCTCCAGCGTGAGCTGACGATCGGAGAACTTGGGCATGTTCTGCGGGCCGGTCAGCATCGCCGTGTAGATCTGCTGCTCGTTCGCCGGATCCAGCGCCGGCGCGAACTTGCCGGACGACAGCGCGCCGCCACGGCCGGTGAAGTTGTGGCACGAGGCGCAGTTCTGGCGGAACAGCTCGCTGCCGCGGGCGACGTCGTCGCCGCGCAGCGAGGACTGGGCGATCTCGCCGTTCTCGTCACGGATGAGCGTCGGGCCGCCGCCGTTGGCCTGGATGTACGCGCCGAGGGCGTCCGTCTGGGCCGCGTCGAACTTCGGCGTCTTGCGCACGGCCTGGGCCTCGTTGCGCATCATCGGCATGCGGCCGGTGGAGACCTGGAAGTACACGGCCGCCTCGCCGACACCGATCAGGCTGGGGCCGCGGTCCTGCACACCCTGCAGGTTGGCGCCGTGGCACGTGACGCAGGAGGTCTCGTAGAGCTGCTTGCCTTCGCGGATCAGGGCCGACTGGTCCTCGTTCGCCGTCGCCACCTGCGGCGCGGGAGTCAGCGCGGAGGCGAGGAAGCCGGCGCTGAGCAGGCCGAGGGCGAGCACCAGCGCACCGGTGACGCGGCGGCGCAGCTTGCGCTGACGGCGGGACTTGGCGGACGCGGCCGCGGACTGACCGGGCATGTCACCCTCGGAAGCGAGAGGTGGTGATGAACTCATCTGTATCCCTTTGGTATGTCGGGACGGACTGGACGTCAGGGGGCTGCCTGGGCGTTCAGCTGGCTAACGGATGAAATAAATCGTGGCAAACAGCGCGATCCACACGATGTCGACGAAGTGCCAGTAGTAGGAGACGACGATCGCCGCGGTGGCCTGCGCCGGCGTGAACTTGCTGACCCTCGTGCGCACGAGGAGGAACACGAAGGCGACGAGGCCGCCGATGACGTGCAGGCCGTGGAAGCCGGTCGTGATGTAGAAGACCGAACCCCACACCATGCTCGAGATCGTCACGCCCTCGCCGACCAGCTGGGTGTACTCGAAGCCCTGGCCGAGCACGAAGAACGTGCCCATGGCGAGGGTGATGATGTACCAACGCCGGAGGCCGAACACGTCGCCGCGTTCGGCGGCGAACACACCCATCTGGCAGGTGAAGGAGGAGGCGATCAGCACGAGGGTGACCGGCACCGCCAACGCCAGATTGAGATGGACAGGCTCCGGCGGCCAGTTGCCGTCGGCCTGCGCCCGCGCCACGAAGTACATGGCGAAGAGCCCTGCGAAAAACATGAGCTCACTGGACAACCACACGATGGTGCCGACGCTGACCAGATTGGGCCGGTTCAGCGAGTGCACGCGCTGGGTGATTGCAGTTCCTGAAGTCCCTACTGCGCTCGTCACGTTCGCAAGTATGACTGCTCGTAGTAACTCGTGGGCAATCGGGGCCGAAATCGGCGCGTCTTCGCTGGTGGACGCCGTGCGGTCGCATTTTCCGGGGGCGGTCGTGCACCGCCCGTGGCGCGTGGGATCGTGGTGCGATGAGCAGTGGCGGAGGGGTGTGGGGCCGGGTCCGGCGAGCGTTCTCGCGCAGGCGTCCGGAGCCCCTGGATCCGGCGCGGCCGGACCTGGTGGTGGTGGTCTCGTCCTTCGACGACGTCGAGGCCTGTTCGACCGCCCTCGAGCGGGGTGCGACGACCGAACCGGCCTGGTCGCCGGAGGCGGAGGCCGTCCTGCGGCACCACCTCGAGCTGCCGGCCGATTCCGTGGAGCGGGCGATCGCCCTGGCCGCGCAGGACGGGTACGCCCCGGCGCAGCCGGCGAACCCGGCCGGGCCCGGCCGCGAGGCCGTGCTGCTGCAGCGGGTGCAGGTGCTCGATGCGCTGCACTGTTCGCAGGAGCGGTCGCGGATGGCCGGTCTGGCGCAACGACTCGGCGGTACCGCGCTCGGGTGGGACGCCCTGCAGCCGGAGATCGGCGCTGGCTAAGCTCTTCCGGCATGCGCCGCCGACGACGGCGGCGCACCGAGTAGCGAGATGCGGCGAGGGCAGGTGCGATGAACGCTGGACGACAGGCGGATGCGGTGGCCCGGAGCTGGCCGGCGGTCCTCGGTGCGCTCACCGCCGGACGCGACCTCGCGCGTGCGGAGGCCCAGTGGGCGATGGACGAGATCATGTCCGACAACGCCACGGCCGCGCAGATCGCCGCGTTCGGCGTCGCGCTGAAGATGAAGGGGGAGACGCCCGAGGAGCTGCTCGGTCTCGCCGACTCGATGCTGGGCCACGCCCGGCTGGTGCCGGTTGACGACGACGTCGTCGACATCGTGGGCACCGGCGGGGACCGGGCGAACACGGTCAACATCTCCACCATGGCGTCGCTGGTGGTGGCCGCGTGCGGCATCCGCGTCGTCAAGCACGGCAACCGGGCGGCCTCGTCGAAGAGCGGCGGCGCGGACGTGCTCGAGGCGCTCGGCGTGCACATCAGCCTCGGTCCCGAGGCCGTCGCGGAGTCGGTCGCCGAGGCCGGCATCGGGTTCTGTTTCGCCCCCGTCTACCACCCGGCGCTCCGGTTCGCCGCCGCACCGCGTAAGGAGATCGGTATCCCGACGGTGTTCAACGTGCTCGGGCCGCTGACCAACCCGGCCCGGCCCCGCGCCGGCCTGATCGGATGTGCCTTTCCGGAGCTGATCGGCACGGTCGCCGGTGTCCTCGCCGAGCGGGGCAACTCGGCGCTCGTCGTGCGGGGCGACGACGGGCTGGACGAACTGACCACCTCCACGACGTCGACGGTGTACGTCGTCCGCGACGGCAGCGTGAGCACCGTGAGCCTGGACCCCACCGACCTCGGCGTCGCCCGGGTGCCGCTCGACGCGCTGCGCGGCGGCGACGCCGCCGAGAACGCCGCGATCGCGCGGGCGGTGCTCGCAGGGGAGCACGGGCCGGTACGCGACGCGGTCCTGCTGAACGCCGCCGGGGCGATCGCCGCCTTCCGGGGGTTCGAGGGATCGCTCGCCAGTGCCCTGGCGGCGGGGATGCAGACGGCAGCCGAGGCGCTGGACTCGGGCGCGGCGGCTGCGGTGCTCGCCCGCTGGGTCGAGGTGACCAACCGGCTCGCCGCCGCGGGCTGAGCGCGACGACGGGCCGGGGCGTCCGTCCTATTCGCCGATCGAGAACCCGGCCTCGACGTCGGCGCTCGAGTACGACTGGAAGGCGATGTGCGTCGCCGTCCTGGTCACGCCGTCGAGCTTGTTGATCCCGCGGGTGACCACCTCGGCGATCTCCTCGTGGTCGCGCACCCGCAGCACCGCGATCAGGTCGATGTCGCCGGCGCACGAGTACACCTTGTCGACGCCGGCCAGGTCCGCGACCGCCTGGGCGGTCTCCGGGATGCGGTGGGCGTCGGCGTGGATCAGGACGATGGCGTGGATCATTGCTCTCCTCGGCTTCCGGGGACGGACCTGCGGGCGAGCCCTCAGCGTAGGGGGTGCGCGATCGTGACCGGCTCGGCCCCGGCGCGTGCCGTTCGGGCGAGCTCACCCCACTGCGCCCACGCCCCGGCGCCGCGGAGCGGCTCGGACCAGCCCTGGGTGGTCCGGACGATGCGGACTCCGTCGTCGTGGAGCCAGCGGGCCAGCAGTCCCAGTTCCTCGACGAGCGCACCCCGCAGCGGCGCGGTCGTCGGGCGCACGGTCTCGGCCGCGGCGGCGATCGCGTCGACGACGGGCATCGGCGGGACGCCGCGTGGAGCGACTCCCGCTGCCGCGAGCCGGCCGGCCCGGATCACCGCGAACTCCCAGCCCCCTTCGGCGCGTCGGCGGGCGGCGATCAGCTCGTCCACCGCCGCGAGGGCGGCCAGGCGCTGCGTCCGGCGCAGCGCGAACACGGCGTCGGCCGCCCGGTCCCGCAGCCGGGCCGCGCTCTCGAACAGTTCGGCGGCGCCGAGGTGGTCGATGCGCTCGCGCATCCGATGCAGCGGCGCGTCGTCCTCCCCGCGCAGCAGCGCCCGGGCGAGGTCCACCTGCCGCGCGTACTCGACGGGGGTCTGCAGCCCGGCCGCGGCGGCGGCGCAGGCCCCCACGGCCTCCGGAGGGCAGTGCTCGCCGTGCCGTTTCGTGCGGGGGATGCGCCGGGTGCAGGTCCGCAGCAGGCAGAACTCGGCGACGGTGGTGGCGACGGCGACGGCGTCGGCCCGCGACGAGAACGGGCCGACGGCGTCGGTCGGGCCGCCGCACGTCGGGGCCGGGGGCGCCGTGGTCGGTGTGCGGACGACGGACAGCCGGGGGAACGCCTCGTCCGTGAGGGTGATCCACCAGCCCCGGGTGGGGAACTTGGAGCGACGGTTGTAGGGCGGGGCGTGCGCGGCGAGCAGCCGCAGCTCCCGCACCCCGGCCTCGAGGGCATGGGCGCACTCGACGTGATCGATCCGGGTGGTGAGTGCCACCATCTCCTTCAGGCGGGGCCGGGTCTCGGATCCGGTGAAGTAGTTGCGCACGCGGCGGCGCAGGTCGACCGCGGTCCCGATGTACAGCACCTCGTCCGAGGGCCCGCGGAACAGGTACACGCCGGGCCGCCGCGGCAGGTGCGCCGCGAGGGACCGTTTGGCGCGTTGCTCGGCGGTGACGGCCGGCAGATAGTCCCGCAGTTCGGTGAGGCTGTGTACCCCTTGGTTGCCGACGCGGTCGATGAGCGCGTGCAGGACGTCGACGGTTGCCCGGGCGTCGTCGAGGGCGCGGTGCGTGGGCGTGGTGGACACCCGGAACAGCTCGGCGAGCGCGGACAGCCGCACGGACGGTGCCTCGTCCCGGCCGAGGACGCGGCGCGCGAGCTTGACCGTGCACAGTACCTGCAAGCGGGGCCACGCGACCTCGGACCGGGACGCCGCGGCCCGCAGGAATCCCACGTCGAAGCCCGCGTTGTGCGCGACGAGCACGGATCCGGCGGCGAACTCGAGGAACGAGGGCAGGACCTGCTCGATCCGGGGCGCGGCACGGACCATGGCGGTCGTGATGCCGGTGAGCTGCACGATGTTCGGGGGGATCGACCGGCCCGGGTCGACGAGCGTGGCGAACTCGCCGAGCACCTCGCCGCCGCGGATCTTGACCGCCCCGATCTCCGTGATCGCGTCGTCCGTGGAGCTGCCGCCGGTGGTCTCGAGATCGACGACGACGAAGGTGGTCTCCCGCAGCGGCGTGTCCAATTCGTCGAAACCGAGCTGCACCCCGACGGCGGGCTCGGTTCGGTGGGGCACGGTCACGACGCCAGGGTAGGGGGCGGGTCCGACACCCCGGGGACGGGGCGGAGACACCCGGAACGGTCCGGAGAGACGAGGATCACACCTTCGGTCGGCCGTGTGGGTGTGGGCGGCGGCGCGAGAGGGTATCGATACCGCGACCGGAGGGCAGGCGCCGCCTCGGTCGGCGGCTTCTCGCTTCGTCGATGCGCTCGTGATCGCCGGTTCGACCTGCGACAACGCGACGGGTTCCGGGCGCAGGCCGCCGGAGGCGCCCGGAGCGGCCGCGGGCCTGCCGCGTCCCGAACCGACCGTTATGTTTCCGTGATCGAACGGGCCGGGCCGTCGGACCCGAATCGGACATACCCGTCAATCCGCGGCGTCTCCGGCGCGGACGGTCGACATCCTCCGATGCGATTTCGTAATCTTTTCGAGACCAAGCGGTGAGGATGTCGAACCACCAGAGGGGAGACGCCGCTCGGTCACCGCCTAATCGGCGCACCCGCAGCGGGTGCCCGAGCCGGGGACCCACGTTGTCCTCTGGGGTGAATCCCCTCCGACCGCGCCAGCGGGACGAGGGGTAGGGCTGATCTTCCCAGCCCGAACCCGTCAGCTAACTCGGTCGGCGGACGAACGGAAGAAATGGAGCAACCCCCTCGTGGCGTCTCAGATTTCCAAGCGCACCGTGCGGCGCGCCGTCGTCGCCGGTGCCCTCGCTCTCGGCGCGGTCACTGTTTCGGCGGGTCCCGCCCTCGCGGAACCGATCACCATTCCCGGCGTCGGCTCGTTCGAGCTGCCGGCGGGTGTGACCCTCCCGCCGGAGGTCACCAACCTCGTCCCGCCGGCCCCGCAGGGTGCCGCGCCGGCGCCGGCCGCGCCCTTCAGCGCGCCGGTCACCTCGGTCGCACAGCGCGCCGTGGACGCCGCTCACACCAAGCTCGGCGCCCCGTACGTCTACGGCGCCGCCGGCCCGGACGCCTTCGACTGCTCCGGCCTGGTGCAGTGGGCCTACAAGCAGGCCGGCCTGAACCTGCCGCGCACCAGCTACGAGCAGGCCTCCGCCGGTCGCGCCGTGGACGTTTCGGCGCTGCAGCCCGGCGACGTCGTGTCCTTCTACGGCGGCAGCCACTCCGGCATCTACATCGGCAACGGCAACGTCATCCACGCGTCGACCTCGGGCCAGCCCGTGAAGGTCGCCCCGGTGAACTCGATGCCGGTCGACGGGGCCCGTCGCTACTGAGCGACGACTCGACGACTGCCACGCAGTGGCGCAGCGGGGGCGGACCGGTCGATGCCGGTCCGCCCCCGCCGGTTTTCCGGGATTCGCCTACCCGGCGCTGCGTGACCTACCGGTGGGTAGACACGAACCAATGCCCTTCCGTAACCTGATCGAGATTTTTCGGGTAACGGGTGCGCAACGTCGAACGAAAGGACCTGGTCCCGTGGTGGTGGACAGGACGAAACGGTCGCTTCGGGCGCTGGTGGCAATCGGAGTGCTGCTGACGGTGGCGTTCGCGGCCGCCCCGGCCGGAGCCGACCCGGTGGGGGAGAGCCCCACCGTCGCCCTGGAGCGGCTCGCCGAGCTGTCGCGCAAGTCCGAGCAGACCACCGAGGCGCTGCACAATGCCGGAATCGATCTCGACGCGAAGGTCGACGCCCAGCGCGCCGCCGACGCGGAGCTGGCCCGCGACCGCGAGGCGCTGGCCGCCGCGGAAGCAGAACTCGCGGTCTTCCGCCCGACCGTGGACAAGCTCGCCGTCGCCAATTACCGCGGTGCCCGCACCAACCGGCTGTTCGCCCTGATGGTCAGCGACTCACCCCAGCAGCTGCTCGACCAGATGTCGGCGCTCGACGTCATCGCCCAGGAGACCGCCGACCAGGTCGCGGGATTCCGCACCGCGTCGTCGGCCGCCGCGGAGGCGGCGCTGGCGTCCCAGCGCTCGGTCGACGAGGCGCGTGCCGCCGCCGAGCAGGCGCAAGCCGTGCGCGACGATCTGCAGCGGCAGCAGAGCGAGCTCGAGGCCCAGATCGACGAGGTGCTCGCCGCCTTCGCCGAGCTGAGCGCCGAGGAGAAGGCCACGCTGGCCGGCGCGCCGTTCCCGCCGGGATTCGACGCCGAGAAGATCCTGTCGGGCCTCGCCCCCGGTAGCGGCAGCGGTGCCCTGCAGGCCGGCATGACCAGGATCGGCAGCCCGTACAGCTGGGGGGCCACCGGCCCCTCCGCGTTCGACTGCTCCGGCCTCGTGGTGTGGGCCTACAAGCAGATCGGCAAGAGCCTGCCGCGCTCGAGCCAGGCCCAGGCCCAGGGCGGCACCCCCGTCCCGCGCGACCAGCTCCAGCCCGGCGACGTCGTGACCTTCTACGACGACGCCTCGCACGTGGGGCTGTACGCGGGCAACGGCAACGTCCTGCACGCCTCCACGTACGGCGTGCCCGTCAAGGTCGCCCCGATGGACAGGATGCCGTTCCACAACGCCCGCCGGTACTGACGCCCGTCGTGCCGCCACCCCCACGGTGCCGGTGTGAGCGCGACCTACACTGGCCGCCGTGCCCGCGCCCGATTCGTCCCGCCGTCCCCCCGGCAGCCGCCGGTGGGAGCGACTCGGCGTGGCCGGGCTGATCGTCGCGGTCGTGGCCGTCGGCCTCACGCTCGCGTTCACGCCCGACGACGAGCCGGCCGAACCGGCGTCGCGCACGGCCGTGCAGGGGCTGCTCGACACCTGGTCCCGGGCCGTGCGCTCCGCCGACCGGGCGGCGTTGGCGGCCCTCGTGGACCCGCAGGCCCGCCCGGGGTTGCTCGACGCGGAGGTGCGGCGCGCCGAGGCCCTCGCCGCGTTGCCGCTGGCGGACTTCGGTTACGAGCTCGGCCAGGACCCCGGGACCGACGTGACCGACGACGTCGGGGCCCGCCTCGGCGCCGACGAGGCCCGCGCCCACACCGTCCTGCTGCGCTACGCCGTCGAGGGCATCGACGACGAACCGACGCGCAAGCCCGTCACGCTGCTCCTCGCCCGCCGGGGTGAGCAGTGGCGCCTCGTCGACGACCGCCCGCTGCCGGGTGCGGAGACCACCACCTGGCGGGGGCCGTGGGACTACGGACCGCTGCTGGTCCGGGCCGTGGACACCGGGGCCGGGGGGCGGTCCCTCGTCGTCGGGCACCCCGAGCACTCGTCCCTCGTCTCGGACATCGCCGGCGAACTCGAGGCCGCGGTGGAGGCCGTGGACGCCGCGTGGGGAACCGAGTGGCCCCGCCGCGCCCTCGTGCTCGTCACCGCCTCGCACGACGAGTTCACCGCCCAGGTCGGCAGCCGCTACAACGGCGCGGAGATCGCCGCCGTCGCCGTGTCCGACGCTGTCGACCACGAGCGCGGCGAGACCACCGGCCAGCGCATCGTCTTCAGCCCCGCCGCCGGGCAGCGGCTGGACGCGGCGGGCCTGCGGGCGATCCTGCGCCACGAACTCACCCACGTCGCGGCCCGCACCGACACGGTCGACGGGTCGCCGCTGTGGATCCTCGAGGGCTACGCCGACTACGTGGGCTACCGCAACGCCGACGGTGCCCTCGGCGTCATCGCGCCCACCCTCGCCGCCGCCGTCGCCGAGCGTGGGGCGCCCACCGCGCTGCCTACAGACGCCGACTTCGCCGGCGACGGTGCGCGTCTGGCGTACGAGAGCGCGTGGTCGATCGCGACGTTCGTCGCCGGGGAGTTCGGCGGCGATCGTCTCACCGCCCTGTACCGGCGGCTGGCCACCGGGCCCGTCGACGCCGCGGAACTCGACGCCGCGCTCGGCGACGTGCTCGGTGCGGATGCGGAGCAATTCGTCGCCCGATGGCAGACCTGGCTCGAGGCGCAGGTGCCGGCCCGGGTCGGCTGACCCGGCGTCCGCGCCCGCCACGGCACCGCCTACGGTGAGCGCATGCCCCGAACGCTGCTGGTCACCAACGACTTTCCGCCCCGGCCCGGGGGGATCCAGTCCTACCTGCAGGCGTTCGCGTCCCAGTTGCCCCCGGACGAACTCGTCGTGTACGCCCCGCGATGGCGCGGTGACAGCCACGTGAAGTTCGACGCCCGGCAACCCTTCGAGGTTGTCCGCCACCCCACCACCCTGATGCTGCCGACCCCCGCAGTGGCACGGCGGGCCACCCGGCTGATGAGCGACCGGGCCTGCGAGAACGTGTGGTTCGGCGCCGCGGCGCCGCTCGCCCTGCTCGCGCCCGTGCTGCGCCGCGCCGGTGCCCGCCGGGTCCTGGCCAGCACCCACGGGCACGAGGTGGGCTGGTCGATGGTGCCCGCCGGACGGCAGGCGCTGCGCCGCATCGGTGACCACACCGACGCCGTCACGTACGTCAGCCGGTACACCCGCGGTCGATTCGCCTCGGCGTTCGGGCCCGGCGCGGGGCTCGAGCATCTGCCCTCCGGCGTGGACACCGAGGTGTTCCGGCCGGACCCCGCCGCTCGCGCGGAACTGCGCGCCCGGTACGGGCTGGGCGACCGGCCCACCGTGCTGTGCCTGTCCCGGCTCGTGCCCCGCAAGGGCCAGGACATGCTCATCCGTGCGCTGCCGGAGGTCCGCCGTCGCATCGACGGGGCGGTGCTCGTGATCGTCGGCGGCGGCCCGTACCAGGACCGCCTCCGGGACTTGGTCCGCGCGGTCGGGGTCGACGACCACGTCGTGATCACCGGCGGGGTGCCGGCTGCCGAACTCCCCGCCCACCACACCATCGCGGACGTGTTCGCGATGCCGTGCCGTACGCGCGGCGCCGGCCTCGACGTCGAGGGTCTCGGGATCGTCTACCTCGAGGCGTCCGCCACCGGGGTGCCCGTGGTGGCGGGCCGGTCCGGCGGTGCGCCGGAGACCGTACGCGCAGGGGAGACCGGGGTCGTCGTCGACGGCACGTCGGTCGCGGCGGTCGCGGGCGCCGTCGCCGACGTCCTCGCCGACCGCGACCGGGCGGCGGCGATGGGCGCGGCGGGCCGCGCCTGGGTCGGCGCCGAATGGCGGTGGGACGTGCTCGGTGCGAAACTGCGGCGCCTGCTGGCCTGACGCCCCGACCGGCCCGCGCGCCCGACCGACCCGGCCCCCTGGACGAGCCGGAACCGGCGGTGTGTGAAGCTTTCCCCGTGAGCAGCATTCAGGTGGCCGATCAGACCTTCGTCGCCGCGTCGCCGCGGCGGATCGCGGCCGAGATCGCCGAGCCCCGCCGCTGGCGTGCGTGGTGGCCCGACCTGGCTCTGACGGTCCGCGAGGACCGGGCCGACAAGGGCATCCGGTGGTCGGTCGCCGGCGCGCTGAACGGCACGATGGAGGTCTGGCTCGAGCCGATGCTCGACGGCGCGATCGTGCACTACTTCCTGCACTGCGAACCGACCGGGGTGCCGCCGGAGCGGGTGGGCGAACTCGACCTCGCCACGATGAACCACCGGCGTCGCGTCGCCGGCAAGGCCATGACCTTCGACGTCAAACGGCGACTGGACGCGGGCCGCGCCGCCGGCGAACCGCCCCGGGACGGAAATCCCTGATCCGACGGCCGAGCACCTGCAGGCGACGAGCCCTCCCCGGAACTACTACGGTGTGATAGACAACGGTTCCCGCGTGTGCCGACCGGTGGGACGGACGGCGGGGACAGAGGGAAAGGAAGCGTTGGTCGCATGGCCGAGAAGACCAAGAGGTCGATCACCATCGATGCTCCGTCCGATCGGGTGATGGCCGTGATCGCCGACTTCGACGCGTACCCCGCCTGGGTTTCGGCGGCGAAGTCCGTGGAAGTGCTCGCCGTCGAGTCCGGGGGACGCGCGGAGCGGGTCCGGTTCGTGCTCGACGCAGGGGTGGTGCGCGACACCTACGAGCTGGTCTACCAGTGGGCCCCGGACGGCCGATCGGTCAGCTGGGAGCTCGTCGCGGGCGAGATCCAGAAGGCCCAGTTCGGCTCCTACATCCTGACCGAAGCGCCGGAGGGCGGCACCACCGTGTACTACGAGCTGACGGTGGACCTGACCATCCCGATGATCGGCCTGTTCAAACGAAAGGCCGAGAAGGTGATCACCGACACCGCGCTGAAGGAACTCAAGAAGCGGGTGGAAGGCTGAGCGGGCACGCCGGGCGGCCCGGCCCCGCCGCCGTGCAGCTCTTCGTCGGCAAGGGGGGCACCGGCAAGACGACCCTCGCGGCGGCGACCGCCCTCGCGGCGGCTCGTTCCGGGGTTCGCACCCTCGTGGTCTCCCTCGATCAGGCGCACTCGCTGACGGATGTGTTCGCCGTCGACCCGGCGACGCCGGGATCCGTCGATGCGCGCATCGTCCCGGTCACCGGCGGCCTCGACACGCTGGAGATCGATTCGCTCGCCCTGCTCGAGCAGCGCTTCGCGCTCCTGGCCGCGCTCGCCGCCGCCGGCGGCGCCCACGAGCACGGCGACCGGTTCGGCATCCCGGCACCCGAGGAAGTCACCGGGCTGCCCGGCGTGCAGGAGATCCTCGCCCTCGGCGAGGTGGCCCGCCTGGCCGACACGGGACGCTGGGACGCGGTGATCGTCGACCTCCCCGCGTCCGCGGACGCCTTCCGCACGCTCGCCGCGCCGGCGACGGTGTCGGAGTACATCGAGCGGATCTGGCCCCGGCACAGCCGCATCGTCGCGGCGACGGGTGCCGACCCGCGTCTGGCCCTGGTCGTGGCGCTCGTCGACCGCGTCGTCGACCACACCGCGACCGTGCGGGACCTGCTCGCCGACCACTCCCGCACCTCGGTCCACCTCGTCGCCACCGCCGATCGACTCGGCGTCGCCGAGGCGCGGCGGCTGCGGTCCTGGACGGCCCTGTCCGGTCTGCGGCTGGCGCGCGTGCTCGTCAATCGGACCGTCCCGGACTTCCCGGCGGACGAGGCCGGGCCCGCCGCGACCTGGCTCGCCGAGCAGCGCGGGGGGCAGCGCCGGATCGTGGCGGAGATCGAGACGATTCTCGGCGCCGTCGCCGTGGTCGAGTGCGAGCAGCGATGCACCGAACCGGTAGGGTTGGCCTCTCTGGCGGCGCTTGCGGAGTCGCTGTACCCGGACGGCGTGGCGCCGCATACGCCGGAGGATTCCGGCGTGGAGCCGGTGCGGGTACAGCGCGAATCGGGGACAGGGGTGGATGCGGTGTACACGATGCGGATGCATCTGCCGCTGGCGGACGCGGCATCGCTGACACTCGGCCGGGTGGACGACGACCTGGTGATCGGTGCCGACGGGATGCGTCGCCGGGTGCGGCTCGCGTCCGGTCTGCGGCGCTGCACCGTCTCCGGCGCCGAGTTCGAGGGATCCGACCTGCTGGTGCGGTTCCGTCCCGATCCCGCGGTGTGGCCGCAGTGAGCGCCGATCACGACGTCCTCGTCGCCGAACTGCGGGCGCTGGCCGACGCCGTTCTCGACCGGCTCGAGCAGACGGTGCAGCGATTCGCCGAACCCGCACCGCCCGCCCGGCCCGCGCCCGGCGCGACGACCGGGGACGCGGCCGCCGCGCCCGCCTCGGCGCCGAGCGGATGCAGCTGGTGCCCGCTGTGCGCCGTCGCGGCCGCGGTGCGGGGCGAGCCGCACGAACTCCTCACCCGCCTCGCCACCCAGATCGCGGCCCTGATCGCCCTGCTGCGGGACCTGCTCGCCCGGTACCTTCCGCCCTCAGGGGCCGGCCCCGACGGGCCGGATCCGCAGACCCCGCCCCCGGCTCCCGGCCGCAGCGGTGCGTTCGTGCCGATCTCGGTCACGATCCGGCGCTGATCGGGTCCACACCGTGAGCACGGATCGACTCACGATCGGAATCGACGTGGGCGGCACCAGCATTCGCGCGGCCGTCGTCGACGGCACCGGATCCGTCGTCGACACCGTCCGGTCGCCGACCCCGCACTCGGGCCGCGCCCTCGAGGATGCCCTCGACCGCACCGTCGCCCGCCTGGCGGGACGCAACGAGGTCACCGCCGTCGGGCTCGCCGTCGCCGGATTCCTCACCGCCGACCGTCGCGTCGTCCGTTTCGCCCCGCACCTGCCGTGGGCGGACGTGCCCGTGGCCGAGCGGATGAGCGCGCGGATCGGCCTGCCGGTGATCCTCGAGCACGACGCCAACGCCGCGGCGTGGGCCGAGTACCGGTTCGGTGCGGCCGCCGGTGTCCGCACGACCGTGCTGGTGGCCGTCGGCACCGGGGTCGGCGCCGCCCTGCTCCTGGACGGTGTGCCGTTCCGGGGCGCGCACGGCATCGCCCCCGAACTCGGGCACCTGCAGGTGGTTCCCGACGGGCGGCCCTGCGCGTGCGGGAAGCGGGGCTGCTGGGAGCGGTACTGCAGCGGCACCGCGCTGGTCGACACGGCGATCGAATTGCTCGCGGCAGACCCGGACCGGTCCTCCCCGCTCACCCGTGACGTCGCGGCGGATCCCGGGGCACTGACCGGACGACGGATCGCCGAGGCCGCGCAGGACGGCGACCCGCTCGCCGTCGCGGCGATGGCCGAGTTCGCCCGTTGGCTCGGGCTGGGCCTGGCGATGGTCGCCGACCTCTACGACCCGGACCTGGTCGTCATCGCGGGTGGGGTGTCGGGGTCGGCGTCTCTGTTCCTCGACGACGCCCGCGGTCACTACGCGGCGGCCCTGACCGGGCGTGGTCACCGGCCGCTCGCCGGGGTCCGCGCCGCGCACCTCGGCGACGCCGCCGGCCTGGTGGGCGCGGCCGACCTCGCCCGCGAATCGTCCCGGTCCGGACGAAACGGACCAGGCGGCTGAGATGATCGTCACGTCCATCGCTGTGAGGCGGGACCGCGGCGTGCCACGGTGTGCACGGCGACACCCCGCCGTCGTAGAGTCGACCGGCAGGCACGATCTGCCTGCGCGTTTCGGAGACGGGGAAGGACGCCATGTGGTATTGGCTTTTCAAGTACGTCCTGCTGGGGCCGCTGCTCTGGCTCATGGGGCGGCCGAAAATCGAAGGGGCGGAGCACATCCCGACCGACGGCCCCGCGATCCTCGCCAGTAATCACAAAGCCGTCCTCGACTCCTTCTTCCTTCCCCTGGTGGTACCGCGGCGCATCACCTTCCTCGCCAAGAGCGAGTACTTCACCGGCCCCGGGCTCAAGGGGCGGTTCCAGCGCTGGTTCTTCTCCGCGGTCGGGCAGGTCCCGATCGACCGCACCGGCGCCGACGCCGCGCAGGACGCCCTCAACGCCGGCGTCCGCGTCCTCTCCCAGGGCAAGCTGCTCGGCATCTACCCGGAGGGCACCCGGTCGCCGGACGGCCGCCTCTACAAGGGCAAGACCGGTATCGCCCGGCTGGCCCTGCAGACCGGCGTGAAGGTCATCCCGGTGGCGATGATCGGCACCGACGAGATGAACCCCATCGGGTCGAAGATGTGGAAGCCGGCCAAGGTGACGGTCCGGATCGGGGAACCGATCGACTTCTCCCGCTTCGAGGGCATGGGCGGCAACCGTTTCGTCGAGCGCACCGTCACCGACGAGGTGATGTACGCGCTGATGCGCCTGTCGGGCCAGCAATATGTCGACATCTACGCGGCCTCCCTGAAGAACCGGCCCGCCGAACAGGATGCGGCCGCCACGGCCGCCGACGCCGATCGCCTGCCCGACACGCAGGCCGGCTGACGCCGGATACCGGCGACACCCGCCCGGCCGCGGCCGGGCATAATGTGCGCACGTGCGTTACTTCTACGACTGCGAGTTCATCGAGGATGGTCGCACCATCGAGCTCGTGTCGATCGGTGTCGCCTGCGAGGACGGGCGCGAATTCTATGCGGTGTCGACGGAGTTCGACCCCGAGCGGGCCGGGCCCTGGGTGCGGCGGCACGTACTGCCGAAGCTGCCGCCCCCGGCGCATCCCGCCTGGAAGTCCCGGACCCGCATCCGCGACGACCTGATGTCCTTCCTGATCCCGCGGCCGGGCATCCAGCCCGAGCTGTGGGCCTGGCTCGGGGCCTACGACCACGTCGCGCTCGTCCAGCTCTGGGGAACCATGCCGGAACTGCCCGACGCGCTGCCCAAATTCACCCGCGAGCTGCGCCAGCACTGGGAGCAGCACGGCAAGCCCCCCCTGCCGCCGGTGCCGGACGACAACCACGACGCCCTCGCCGATGCCCGCCACAACCTCGCCAAGTTCGAGGCGATCGAGGCCGCGCGGCTGTACCGCTGAACCGGGTGCCGCGGCCGCCGGGCGGGCCGGCGGGACGGGGTGTGGCATCGACCCACCCGGGGGTGCGTGTCCCTCGTCGCGCCGGGGCCATATCCTGGTGGTGTGAACTGGACTGTCGATGTGCCGATCGACCGCTTGCCGACCCTTCCGCCGCTCCCCGCCGAGCTGCGCGAAAGGCTGGACGCGGCCCTGGCCAAGCCCGCCCTGCAGCAGCCGAGCTGGCCCGAGGACCAGGCGTCGGCGATGCGTACCGTGCTCGAGAGCGTGCCGCCGATCACCGTGGCCCGCGAGGTCGAGGACCTACAGAACCACCTCGCCGCGGTCGCGCGGGGTGAGGCCTTCCTGCTCCAGGGCGGTGACTGCGCCGAGACCTTCGCCGACAACACCGAGCCGCACATCAAGGCCAACATCCGCACGCTGCTGCAGATGGCCGTCGTGCTGACCTACGGCGCGTCGCTGCCGGTCGTGAAGGTCGCGCGGATTGCCGGACAGTACGCCAAGCCGCGGTCGTCGGACATCGACGCGCTCGGGCTGCAGTCGTACCGGGGCGACATGATCAACTCGCTGGTCGCCGATTCCGCCGTGCGTGCGCACGACCCGTCCCGGCTGATCCGCGCCTACGCCAACGCCAGCGCCGCGATGAACCTGGTCCGGGCCATCACCGCCGCCGGCGAGGCGGACCTGCACCGGGTGCACGACTGGAACCGGGAGTTCGTCGCATCCTCCCCGGCCGGCGCGCGGTACGAGGCCCTCGCCTCCGAGATCGACCGCGGCCTGCGCTTCATGGACGCGTGCGGCGTCGTCGATCCCAACCTGAAGGCTGCCACCATCTACGCCAGCCACGAGGCGCTGGTCCTCGACTACGAGCGGGCCATGCTCCGGCTCGATAACACCGACGGGCACCCCCGGCTCTACGACCTGTCGGCGCACTTCCTGTGGATCGGTGACCGCACCCGCCAGCTCGACGGCGCCCACATCGCCTTCGCCGAGCTGCTGGCCAACCCGATCGGCCTGAAGATCGGCCCCAGCACCACACCCGAGATGGCGGCCGAGTACGTCGAGCGGCTCGATCCCACCAACAAGCCGGGCCGGCTGACCCTCATCTCCCGGATGGGGCACGCGAAGGTGCGCGATCTGCTGCCCCCGATCATCGCCAAGGTGCAGGCGACCGGTCACCAGGTCATCTGGCAGTGCGACCCGATGCACGGCAATACCCACGAGGCGTCCACGGGGTACAAGACCCGGCACTTCGACCGGATCGTCGACGAGGTGCAGGGCTTCTTCGAGGTGCACAACGCCCTGGGCACCCATCCCGGCGGCATCCACATCGAACTCACCGGTGAGAACGTCACGGAATGCCTCGGCGGCGCACAGGACATCTCCGACATCGACCTGCACGGCCGTTACGAGACCGCGTGCGACCCGCGCCTGAACACCCAGCAGTCGCTCGAGCTGGCGTTCCTGGTCGCGGAGATGCTCCGCGGCTGACCCTCCGCGGAGCGGCCGGGTCCCGGGGCCTTCCGGGTCGTCAGGGGCCTCAGGGCAGTGCGGTGAGAGTCACCGTGCCGCCCGGCTCGACCCGGTCGCCCGCGCCCGGGCTCTGACCGATCACCACCGAACGGTCGGAGCCCGCGAACTGGCGCACCTCCACGTCCAGCCCCAGCCGGCCGAGCTCGTCGCGTGCCGCGGCGACCGTGCGGCCCAGCAGCGAGGGCACCTTCACCGCGTTCGACACCAGCAGCGTGACGCTGCCGCCGGCGTTGACCCGGTTCCCGACCGCCGGGTCGGTGCCCGCCACCCGTCCCGCGTCGACCTCCGCGTCGAACACCTCCCGCGTCTCGCGCACCGTGAGGCCGACCGTGTCCAGGGCCCGCCGGGCCTCGTCGACCGTGCGGCCCGCGACGTCGGGCACATCCACCGGCGGTGATCCCTTGCTGACGATCACCTTGACTTCCGCTCCCACCGGCAGGACCGTGCCGGGCGCCGGATCGAGGGCCGCGACCCCGCCCTCCTCGACGGCCGTGCTGTAGGCGGTGCCGCCGTCCACGGGGACGAGGGTCCGGTTGCGTAGTTCCTGCTCCACCACGTCGCGGTCGCCGCCCCCGACGATGGTGGGCACGGTCGGCCGGCCCAGCGAGACGAGCAGCACCACCTCGTCACCCCGGGCGACCCGGCTGCCCGCCTCCGGGTCGGTACCGAGCACGGTGTCGACCGAGGCGTCGTCGGAGTACTCGCCCTGCACCTCGGGAGTCACCTCGGCCGCCTGCAGCGCCGCGAGCGCGGTGTCCCGATCGGCGCCGAGCACGCTGGGCACGGTGGTCATCCGTCCGGACCCGAGCCACCATCCGCCGAAACCGACGGCCAGGGCCAGCACCAGGATCGCCAGCAGCCACAGCAGCGTCGTCCGCCGGTTACGTCGGCGCTCGGCGGCGAAATCGGCGACCGGGACCCGGGCAGGCTCGGCCTGCGGCCCCGACAACTCGGCACGCGGGTGCTGCTGGGTCACGACCTTCGTGTGCTGCGGGCCCACGGGGGCGAGCTGGGCCGCCGGTCCGGGCGGCATCGCGGGCGGGGGCAGCGGCCGCGAGGGTGGGGCCGCGGCGCGCACCGCCACCGTCGGCGGCGCAGGATCCACCGCGGCCGTCGCCGGTTCCGCGACGGCCGAAAGATGCTGCGCGGACCGTCGCGGTGCGGGCACCCGGTAGCGGGGCAGCGCCAGGACGTCGCAGACCTCGCTCAGCGCAGCGGCCATCGCCGCGGCGTCCGGGAACCGCTCACCCGGCTCCCGCTCGGTGGCGTGCCGGACCAGTTCGTCGAACTGCTCCGGGACCCCGTCGATGAGGGAACCGGGGTCCGGGACATCCCTGTCGACCCGCTGATAGGCCACCGAGAGCGACGTGTCGCCGGTGAACGGGGTGCGCCCGGTGAGCATCTCGAACAGCAGGATCCCGGTCGCGTACACGTCGCTGCGCGCGTCGGCGGTGCCCGTGGTCACCTGCTCCGGCGACAGATAGGCGGCGGTACCCAGGATGACGCTGCGCGACGTCGTCGTCGCCGCGGCGACCGCGCGCACGAGCCCGAAGTCGGCGATCTTCACCTCCCCGGCGTCGGAGATCAGCACATTCTCCGGCTTGACGTCGCGGTGCACCAGGCCGGCGCGGTGCGCCACCGCCAGCGCCCCCAGCACCGGCGCCGCGACGGCGGCCGCCGCGTGTGGTGGCATCGGGCCCCGTTCGCGCAGCAGTTCGCGCAGCGTGCCGCCCTCGACGAGTTCCATCACCAGGAAGACATGGTCCCCGTCCTGCCCCTGGTCGTACACCGCCACCAGACCCGGATGGGTCAACCGGGCCACCGACCGCGCCTCGAACTCGAACCGCGCAAGGAACTGAGGATCGGCCGCGAACTGCGGATCCATGACCTTCACGGCTACCGGACGGTCGAGCCGCAGGTCCGTGCCGCGGTACACGGTGGACATGCCGCCACGGGCGATCGGTGCCTCGATGCGGTAGCGCCGTTCGAGCACCGTGCCGATCAGGCGGTCGCCTCCAGAGCTCACCCGGTGTACCCCCGTGTTCATGCCGTCGATTCCTGCGTAGGTGCGGCGTGCGACGGGTCGGGCCGTCGGGTGCGCCTCTGTCGATCGTAGCCAGCGCACGAACCACCCGGTTACACGTGCGCGGCTCGCCGCGGTGACACTGCGCGGCTCGCCGCGGTGACACTGCGCGGCTCGCCGCGGTGATCACCCGACGGCCCGTCGTGGCAGCCGCCGCGAACCCGATAACGTTAGCGGCGTGAGTGCTATCCCTTACAGCGAAGACGTCCTCGACCGCTCCGTACCCGTGCTGCAACTGGTCGACGTGGCGAAGCAGCTCGGCCTGGTGATCACCCGGGTCCACCAGCTGCTGCGCGACCGCCAGCTGCTGGCGATCAAGCGGGACGGCGTGCTGGCCGTGCCGGCGGCGTTCTTCGACGACGACGGTCGGATCCTCACGGGCATCCCCGGTCTCATCGCGGTGCTGCACGACGGGGGATTCCGGGACGACGAGATCCTGAACTGGATGTTCCGGGAGGACGACACGCTCGCGGGCGGCTCCCCGGCGGCGGCGATGCACACCCACGCGAGGCGGGAGGTCATGCGCCGGGCGCAGGCGCTCGGTTTCTGACTCCGGCGGCTCAGCGCAGGCGGGCCAGCTGTGTCAGCGCGACCCGCGCACGGCGCCGCGTGGGGACCACGGCGCGCACGTCGAGGACGCGGTACCCGCTGCGCTCGACCTCGTCGAGGATTCCTCCGTACAGCTCGAAGGCGGTGCGGATGCCGGGCCGGATCCGGTCCGGCAGCAGCGCCAGACCGGGCTCGGCGCGGCGGTACTCCGCGCGCGTCAGCGCCACGAAGTGGGCCAGGGCCCGGCGCACCCGCGGATCCGGGCTCCCGCCGGTGCGTCGGCCGTGCTCGAGCAGTGCGACGTCCACCCCGAACGCGGTCCAGGTGTCGGCCGGCAGGTAGGTGCGCCCCCGATCGAGGTCCTCACCCACGTCGCGGATGAAGTTCGTGAGCTGGAAGGCTTCCCCGAGCGCCGCGGCGTAGGGTGCGGCGGCGTCGATGTCGGCCACGTCGAACACCGGCAGCAACTGCAGCCCGATGACCGCCGCGGAGCCGTACATGTACTCCCGCAGTTGCGGCATGTCGTCGTAGCGGGCCCGGAACTCGGGCGTGCCGGGAATGTCCATGCGCATCGACCGGACGAACGCCTCGAAGTAGTCCAGCGGCAGGTCGTAGCGCCGGATCGTCTCGGCCAGCGCCCCGACCACCAACCCGGTGGCGTCCGCCGGTCCGGGATCACCGGCGAGCGCGGCGTGCAGCCGGCGCTCCGTCGCGGTCACCTGCAGCGCCGCGCCGGCCGGGTCGTCGACCGCGGTCACGTCGACGATGTCGTCGACGAGGCGGGCGAACCCGTAGAGGGCGTGGACCGCCGACCGTCGCGGGCGGGGCAGGAGGCGGGTGGCGAGGTAGTACGTCCGGCCGTGCGTGGCCGCCAGCTCCTCGCAGTAGCGGAATCCCGCGTCGGTCTCGGTCACGGTCACCTCGGATCCGGGGAGACGGCGGTGATCGGTGGCTCGCGCCGCGCGCGCAGCCGCAGCGGGTCGACGGTGCGAAGCGACACGGCGGCGATCACCGAGATGACGATCGCCAGGATCACGTGGGCAAGGTTGTACATGCCGATCGAGCCGTCGGGATTGAAGATCAGCATCAGCCAGCTGGACAGGCCTACGAGCACTGCCAACGTGGTCGTCGACAGGGCGAAGCCCGCGGCCACCGCGAGCGGCCACGAGTAGTACCACGGCAGGGCGGCCGGCGAGAGCACGGTGATCGCGGTCAGCGTGATCACGATCCCGAGCACGGCGTCGCGCTCGGTGTGCCGGAACCGCCACCACGTCACCACCATGATCACCCCCAGGGCCACGGCGCAGAGCATGCGGGTGACGTCGAGGATGGACCCCAGCTGCCAGGGCGTGAACCACGTGACCGCGTGCGCCATGATCGTCGGCAGCGACAGCCAGTTGATGATCTTCGAGGAGCCGGACAGGGCCGTCAGCCAGCCGATACCGACGCCTGCGAGCGCCGAGGCCGCTCCGAACACGGCCGCGAACACCAGCAGCCCCGCGCCTGCGGTCTTCACGAACAGCACGATCGGAGCGGCCGGTTCGCGGCCCTGCGCCCGGGCGCGGTCACGTTCGTGCAGAATCCAGATCCACACCAGGAACGGCAGGGCGATGCCCGCCGACGCCTTGACGGCCGCACCGACGGACACGAGTGCGATGCCGCCGACGTGCCGGCCCTCCAGCACGAGCACGATGCCGGCGATCATGAAACCGACCATCAGCATCTCGTTGTGGACACCGCCGATGAGATGAATCAGGATCAGCGGGTTGAGCACTGCCAGCCAGAGGGCGATGCGGGGGTTGCCGCCGAGCCGGCGCGCCAGCTTCGGCACCGCCCACGCGGTGAGCACCAGTCCCGGCAGCATCGTCAGTCGCAGCAACCAGGTGCCGGTGACGACGTCGTCCCCCGTCAGCGACGTGATGCCGGCACCGAGCAGCAGATGCACCGGACCGTACGGGGTGGTGGTCGTCTTCCACACGTTGCTCACGTTGTCCAGCAGGACGCCCGGGTTGACGACCGGACCGTCGAGGTAGGGGTCGAAGCCGTCGCGGAGCATCGCCCCCTGGGCGAGATAGGAGTAGGCGTCGCGGCTGAACATCGGCGAGGCCACCAGCAGCGGCGCCACCCACATGGGCAGCACCGTCCACAGCTCGCGCAGCGTCACGTGCCCGGCGAGGGTGCTCCGGCCCAGCCGCACCCAGGCGGCGATCATCAACAGGACGCCGGCCCAGATCAGGATCGTCGAGAGCAGCAGGCCGTGCCCGAACCGCAACCAGGACAGGTACAGGTCCTCGAGCAGCGGGTCCTCCCGCCGGACGCTGCCCGCACCGAAGCCACCGAACGTGACGAATGCGGCGCCGAGCGCACCCAGCAGGCCGGTGTTGCCGGCCGGGCTTCGCAGGAAGTCGCCGGGTCTGCTCCGCACGGGCGGCGAGGCGGGCGGCTGCGATTCCGACGGAGGCTGCGGTTTCGACGGATGCTGTGGTGCAGCGTCGGAAGGGGCAGGGGACGACATGGTTGCGAGTTCCTCCCCCGGGAAGTCGTGGACGGTGCGGGGCCCGGGCGCGGCGCGGGCGGACAGGTGAACGAGGTGACAGTTTAGTTCAGCCGCGGCCGCCGGCGGTCCACCGCTCACCGCGCGGCGCGGACGCCGAGCCGCTCGGCGGCGAGCCGGCCCGACAGCACGACCGTCGGCACGCCCACGCCCGGCACGGTTCCGGATCCCGCGAGCACGACGTTGGGGTGGCGCGGATCCAGGTTCCGTCGCCGGAAGGGTCCGGTCTGCCGGAAGACGTGTGCCCCGGAGAACGGGCTGCCCGCAAGCATGCCCCTGGCCTGCCAAGTGGCCGGGGTGTCGATGTGGTCGATGCGGAACTCGTCGGCGACGGCGCCGTATCCACGCCGGCCGAGGACGGTGAGGAGCTCTGCCGCGTAGGGGTCGGCCAGAGCGGACCAGTCGTACGGGGCGCTGTCCAGATTGGGGCAGGGCGCGAGCACCGACAGCGGCTCGTGCGACACGCCGTCGCGGAGGAACCTCTGACCCGGGTCGCTCAGCGCCGGCCGGGTGATCAGCAGCGAGGGGTCGCTCATCAGCCGGCCGCGGCCCCGGCCCGCGCTGATCTCGGCGAACGTCTCCTCCCACGACGCACCGAAGTCGATGGTGTGGTGGTGCGTGGCGGGCCACTGCGCGGCGACGGCGGACGGCACGCTTCCGTGCAGCACCACGGCCGACGGCGACGCGAGCACGCGTCGTCGCCGGCGTGGGGGCAGCAGCGTGTCCACGACGGGAAGATCCGGGCTCAGCACCACGGCGTCGCACGGGACGCGTTCGCCCGAGGCGGTGCGGACGGCGGTGGCCGTCCGGCCGTCGAAGTCGAGGCCCGTGACCTCGGTGCCGAGGCGCAGGTCGCCGCCGGCGGCGACGATCGCGTCGGCCATGGCGCGGGCCAGCACCCGCATGCCGCCCTCCACCGCGTACACACCGAGGGAGGTGTCCATGTGGGCGATGGCGCCGTATACCGCCAAGGCCCGCGCGGGCGCGACGCCCGCGTACAGCGCCTGGAAGGTGAACACCCGGCGCAGCCGCGGGTCGGTGATCCGGCGGTTCACCTGCGCCCCGAGCCGGCCGAACCCGCCCAGGCGGAGCAACGTCGCCAGGTCGCGCGCCGCCGCGGGGGAGGCGACCAGGTCGAGGGGGGAGTCGAAGTTCGCGGCCATGAACCGGTCGAATTCGGCGTCGAAGATCTCGGCGAGCCAGGAGCGCAGCCGCAGGTAGCGCTGCGCTTCCTCGGCGCCGCACACCCGGGTGACCTCGGCGACCATCGCGTCCGGATCGGTGTGCACGTCCAGGGTCGTGCCGTCGGCGAACCGGGCGTGGTACGCGGGGGCGAGCCGTCGCAGCCGCACCGCCGGGGTGACGGACTCGAAGTCCGCGCCGACCGCCGCCAGGGCGTCCGCGATGAGCTCCGGCATGGTGAGCACCGTGGCCCCGTTGTCGATCTCGTATCCGGGCCCGGCGTGCACACCCACCCGCCCGCCGACGGTCGCCTCGCGCTCGAGGACGGTCACCTTGCGGCCCGCACCGAGCAGGTACAGCGCGGTCGAGAGCCCGGCCAGTCCGGCCCCGACGACGACGACCCGCTCCGCGCCGGTCACGGTGCGCATCACGCGGCCCGCCGCGTCGCGTGGAGCGCCGCCGCCCGCAGGCGGGCTTTGCCTTCGTCCGTCGCGCCCGAGGCGTCGAGGGTCGCCAGCGCGGTGTCGGTGAGCGCGGCGATGCGGCGTTCCACCCGCTCCACGGCCCCGAGCTCGGTGATGACCGTCCGCAGCCTCTCCACGTCCGCGTCGGACAGGTCCGAGCCGATACTCTCGCGCAGCAACCGCGCGGCGCCGGGGTCACGGGCGTCGGCGGATTCCAGGGCCAGCGCATACAGCACCGTTCGCTTGCCCGAGCGCAGGTCGTCGCCGGACGGCTTGCCGGTGACCTCCGGATCCCCGAACACCCCGAGCAGATCGTCGCGAAGCTGGAAGGCGAGCCCGATGTCGGTGCCGAATTCCCGGTAGGCGGTGATCAGCGCGTCGTCGGCCCCGGCGAGGGCCGCGCCGAGGTGCAGCGGCCGTTCGATCGTGTACGCGGCGGTCTTGTACCGGTTGACCCGCATCGCCGCGGGGACGGACTCGTCGGCCGACACCTCTCCGGCGATGTCGAGGAACTGCCCGCCGAGGACCTCCGTGCGCATCGCCGACCACACCGGTGCGATCCGCGCGGTCGCGGCCGGCTCCAGTCCCGCCTCCCGGACCATGTCGTCGGCCCAGGCCAGAGCGAGATCGCCGAGGAGGATGGCCACGGCGGCACCGAACTGCTCGGGCCGGCCGCGCCAGCCCGACGCGCGGTGCCGGTCGGCGAACTCGACGTGCACGGTCGGGAAGCCGCGCCGGGTGGTGGACGCGTCGATGATGTCGTCGTGCACCAGGGCGCAGGCCTGCACCAGTTCGAGTGCGGAGCAGACCCGCAGCACCGCGGGCGCGTCGAGCCCCGACGGGTCGCCGCCGGCCCCGAGCCAGCCGTTCCACGCGAACGCCGGGCGTACCCGCTTGCCGCCTCGCAGCACGAACGATTCGAGTGCCGTGACGGCCTCGGGGTAGCCGCCGCCGATCGGCTCCACGAGTTCGATCCGGGAGACGAAGAAGTCGCGCAGGGCGCCCTCGACGAGATCGGGGAACAAGGCGGCGGGCACGGGTTCGGATCCGGTGAACAGGGCGTCCTCCTGGTCGTGTGTGGACGGGCCCGTCGGGCGACGGTGGGTGCGGCCACGGATCGAGCCCGAAAGGCGCCGGGCACACCCGAGCCCACCCTATCCGGCGGTCGAGGGGCTTGCCCCGGTTCGGCCCGCTCCGACGTGCCCCTATGCTGGTCGGGTGACTTTCGATTCCGACAGCGGGCCGGACGGCGGCGGAGAATCCCGTACGCCGTCGGTGGTGGACCGACTCCGTGCGCCCCGAGGCGCACGGATCCCGTTCTCGGTGGAGTTCTCCCCGCCGCGCGACGCCGACGCGGAGGCGCGCCTGTGGCGCGCCGTGCGCGAGTTCGAGCGCCTCGGCCCGGCCTTCGTGTCGATGACGTACGGAGCGGGCGGTTCCACCCGCGACCGCACCGTCCGGGTCACCGGTCAGCTGGCGCAGGAAACCACGCTCCTGCCGGTGGCGCACCTGACCGCCGTCGGGCACAGCATCGACGAACTGCGCGCCATGGTCGGCGCATACGCCGATCGCGGCATCACCAACATCCTGGCGTTGCGCGGCGACCCGCCGGGCAACCCGCTGGGAGAATGGACCAGGCATCCGGAGGGCCTCGAGTACGCCGAGGAACTCGTTCGGCTGGTCCGCGACCTCGGTGACTTCCACGTCGGGGTGGCGTCGTTCCCCGAGGGGCACCACCGCTCCCCGGACCTCGAGCACGACACGCGGTACCTGGTCCACAAGCTGCGCGCCGGCGCCGAGTACTCGATCACCCAGATGTTCTTCGACGTCGAGGACTATCTGCGGCTGCGGGACCGGGTCGTGGCCTACGACCCGGAGCAGGGCGCCAAGCCGATCATTCCGGAGATCATGCCGATCACGTCGCTGCGTACCGCGCGGCGCAGCCTCGAACTCTCCGGGTCGAGGCTGCCGGCCGCGCTCGAGGAGCGCCTCGTCCGGGCCGCCGGGAACGGCCCGGAGGAGGATCGCGCCGCCGTGCGCGAGGTGGGCATCGACGTCGCCACCGAGATGGCCGAGCGGCTCATCGCCGAGGGTGCGCCCTGCCTGCACTTCATCACCCTGAATTTCGCCCGGGCCACCCGCGAGGTGCTGGCCCGCCTGGGCATCGCGGTGCCGACGGCGGTCTGATCGAGCGGTCAGGGCAGCGGCCTGTCCTTCCAGCCGAGCCGGCCGGCGCGGCGCGCGCGGAGCGAGTCGCTCGTCAGCGCCGCGAACCCGCACACCGCGAACGGGTGGGTGAGTGCGGCCGCCACGTCGGACGGGCCGGGCTCACCGCCGCGTTCGGTCGCACGGGCCAGGGTCCGGGAGACGACAGCCGCGGCGGTGCCGACCACCCCCCAGCCGCGGACCGGTCCGCGGCCGAGGAGAGCCGCCGCGGGAGGCAGCACGTAGGTCGCCGCCGCGGCGACGAGCACCGCAGCGGATCCGGCGGGCGGGCCGAACGCCGACCACAGCCAGCGCGTGTACCCGGCCCGCAGCGGCGCAGCGCCCTCGTACATCCGGCAGGACGCGACGTCGCCGGCCGCAGCCACCATCGTGCGCCGGCCGGCCCGGCGCAGTGCCCGGGCGAGGTCGAGGTCCTCGGTGGGACTGGACGCGACCGCGACGTGCCCGCCGACAGCGGCATACGCCGGCGCGTCGAACACCAGGAACTGGCCGCACGAGACCGCGGTCGACGGCCGGCGCGAGCGGTGGGACACCGCGACCGGCAGCGTCGCGAACCAGGACCAGAACAGCAGCGGCTGCACGAGCTGTTCGGCGGCGGAGCCGGCCCGCTGGAAGGGCCACGGGGTGAGCAGGTCGGCCCGCCGGTCCCGCAGCAGCGTCACCGCTGCCGCCACCGCGCCCGGCTCCAACCGCACGTCCGCGTCGACGAAGACGACCACGCCGGACGGATCGGTGGCCGCGTACGCGCGGGCGCACGCCGCGGCCTTGCCCGTCCAGCCGGGCGGCGGCGGCGCGGTCGAGCGGATCACCGTGACGTGGGGATCGTCCCCGGCCGCCAGCCGGGCCGCCTCGGCGGTGCCGTCGGCCGAGTCGTCGTCGAAGATCACCACCCGTAGCCGGCGCAGACCCCGCTGGGCCCGCAGATCCGCGACGAGATCCGGCAGGCGCCGGGCCTCGTTGCGGGCCGGAACGATCACGGTCACCGCTTCGTCGACCACACCACCCGGGACGAGCCGGGGCAGGGTGAGGCGATTGACGACGGCGACGGCAGCTCCCAGCGTCGCGGCGGCCGCCCCGGCGCGGACGACCCCGACCAGCGCCCGCATCGCCCTAGGACGCCGTCGCGTCGCCGCGTGTGCGCTGCCGCGGGGGAGCGGGGTTGCGGTTCATCCAGGCGAGGACCCCGATGATCGCGGCGACGCCTGTCGTGACGCCGGCGACGATACCCGCCCAGCCGGCGAATCCCCGGGTGTTCGGGTCGGCGTAGCGGACCTCGGCGCGCAACGTGCTCACCTCACCGGCCGGCAGCTTCCACGTGACGATCGAGTCGGATTCACGGGTGCCGTTGGTCGTGGCCACCCGCGCCGGGAACGCGATCGTGATCTGGACGTCGGTGCCCTGCACGGGCACCGACTCGAGATCGACCTTGCCGTTGACGCTCACCAGGTCTCCGGCGCGCTGCAGCGCGAGCTGGAAGGTGCCCGAGGTCTGGTCGGACATCGACCCGAGCTGTTGGACGTCGCCGAAGCTCAGATCGCTGAAGAACACCTGGCTGCCGACGTACCCGTCCTGGTCGTACTCCTGCACGCGGACCCGGTCGGCGAGCGAGTCCGGGGCCACCAGCTGCGGTCCCTTGTCGTTCTCGTCGGCGGGAATGGTCGCGGCGACGATCTGGCCGGAGACGCGGTCGTCGGCCGAGACCCCCATCGTCGCCTGCACCCGCAGGCAGCCGGCGAGCACGGGGACGAGCAGGAGCAGGAGCGCCGCCGAGAGGGTCCGTCGGCGGGAGCGGGGCGAGGTGGGCAGGCGCACAGCGCCATCGTGCCAGGAGCGCGGGGACGTGTCAGACGCGAGCCCCTGCCCCGGCGCGTCGCCGCAGCGACCACAGCAGCGGGACGCCGAGCACGCTCATGACCGCGAAGCCGTAGACGGCCGAGTACCGCAGCTCCGGGGCGCTCAGGAGCACGCCGTGGGCGAGCGCAGACCCGAGCCACGTCCACAGGAACAGCACCAGCGGCACGGTGTCGTTGCCCGGGTGTACCCGGCCGGTCCGGTCGAGCAGGTCCAGCCCCACCGCCATCAGCGTGGCGACGAGGACCCAGCCGAGATAATTGGTGAGTGGGATCTGCTCGATGCCCGGCAGGCCGCCGCCGTTGCACCAGCTCCACTGTCCGTCGGACACCATCTGCGGGTCGAGGTACAGGTCCCAGCCGACCATCCCCACCGTGGTGAGCGCGATACGGGTCACCCGCTCGCGGTTCCCGCCCGGCCACGGCATCCCGCCGCGGGCGAGCAGCGAGGCCACGTACCAGACCGGGTACATCCCCGCGGTCCAGGCGAGCGGCACCACGAGGGGCACGTCGAACAGGGCGGGACCCAGCCGGTCGGTGGCGTACGCGTAGCAGCCGTACGGGTATCCGGTGGCGGTCCCCACGACCTCGGAGGCGAAGCCGACACCCGCCGTGATCACGAAGAACCCGGCGGTCCAGGCGAGGCCGCGCCGCGCCGCAGCGTGCGCGAGCCCGGCGGCCGCGAGGAGGGTGACCACCGCGACGGTGACGACGTCGCGGGCCTGGCCGGTGGTCAGCGGATAGGCGATCTGCGCGGCGATCGCGCCGCCGGCGAGAACGGCGGGCAGGCGATTCATCGCCGCCACCGCCCCAGCACCCGGCGCAGGGGGCCACCCCCGGCGTCGGCGAGCGCGCGCTGCGCGGCATTGCGCCCGCTCGCGCCGGAGACCCCGCCCCCGGGATGGGTGGACGCGCCGGTCAGATAGAGCCCGTCGGCACCCGGCACCCGGTGCCCGGACAGCTCCGGCAGCGGCCGCCACATGAACATCTGGTCCAGCGACATCTCCACATGCATGACGTTGCCGCCGATCAGGCCCAGTTCGCGTTCGATCTCGTGCGGGGTCTGGATGTGCCGGTGCCGGACGGAACCGGCGAAGCCGGGGGCGAAGCGCTCTATCTCGGCGACGATCCGATCCGCCTCCGACTCGGCCAGTGCGGGCCACCGCCGGCCACCGGAGAGCCGGTACGGGTGCCACTGCGACCACAGGGTCACCTGGTGTTCGCCGGGCGGTGCGATCGACGGATCGAGCGCCGTGAAACTCATGGCCAGCACGGCCGGCCGCGGCGGTAGTTCCCCCGCCAGTGCCGCGCCGTGCGCGAGCCGGAGCCGGGCGCGGTCCTCGACGAGCAGTTGCAGGCCCCGCACGGCGTCGGACTCGTCGGCGGGACCGCTGGGGTACCGCGGCAGCGCGTCGGTCGCCAGGCGCAGCACCATGCCGATGCCGGGGCCGACGCGGATCCGGCGCCGCCATGCGTTCAGGCGGGCGCGGTCGAATCCGCCGCGTTCGAGCAGATCGAACGTGGTCAGCACGTGGCAGCCGGCGATCACGGTGCGCGCGGTGACGGTGCGTCCCGAGTCGGTACGTACCGCCCAGCCGTCCCCGGCCCGGCGGATCTCGGCGGCGGCATCGCCGAGGGTGACGACGCCGCCGTCGACCGCGAGGCGGGCGGCCAGGGCCCGGGTCAGCGCGCCGCTTCCGCCGACGGCGCGGCCGGGCGGCAGCGTGTGCATCAGCGCGGCGAAGCCGACCATGGGGGCGGTGCCGGGTTCGGACATCGGGGGGCCGGACTGGGCACCGAACCAGGCGAGGGCGGCCTTGAGCGGCTCGTCGTCGAAGTACTCGTCGAGCAGGGCGTCGCCGGTGGTGAGGAACTGCCGGGAGAGGTCGCTGCCGCCACTGCCGGTGTCGAGGCCCCAGAAGGACGACAGCAGGTGCCGGCCGGTCGGCGGCACCGAGAACGAGCGCATCACCCGGGCGCTGCGCGGACCCCACACCGTCACGAAGCGGCGGTAGGCGTCGGCCTCGCGCGCTCCGCATGCGGCCTCGACGGATCGGCAGGTGCGGTCGAGATCACGATGGAAGACGATGCCCGGACGGTCGCTGCCCACGGGGGCGGGCGCGAACGCCCACGGGTCGCAGTCGACGTAGCGCAGGCCGTGGGCGGCGAGCTCGAGTTCCTCGACGATGCCGGTGTGCCGGATCATGACGTGGGCCGACGAGCCGCGGTCGACGGCGTGGCCCGGGAAGCGTTCCACGGTCGACACGGCGCCGCCGAGCACGGTGTCCTTCTCGAGCACCTCCACCGACCAGCCGGCACGGGCCAGATAGCACGCGCTCACCAGGGCGTTGTGCCCGGAACCCACGACGACGGCATCGATCACCCCGCCCACGCTACGGACCTTCGAGCGGAAGGTCCCGTCCCAGGACGGCGAAGGGGCGGGCGTCCCCGGTGAACCGGAACTGCCGGACGACGTCGCGGAACCCGAATCGCCGGTACAGCCGCCAGGCCCGGTTGTCCTCGCCGGCGATCTCGGGAGTGGACAGCAGGACCGTGCGCTCGGGGCGGTCGCTCAGCAACCGGCGCAGGAGCGCCTCCCCGATGCGGTGACCCTGGGCGTCCGGCCGCACGTGCAGTTCGGTCAGCTCGAAGTAGTCGCCGAGGACGGCGTCGATCGTCTCCGGGGGGTAGCCGGCGTGGCGCATCCCGGTCCGCACCTGCTGATTCCACCACTGGTGCGGCGACCCGCGATAGCCGTAGGCGATCGCGACGAGCCTCGACGGTTCGTCCGGCAGTGCCGCCGCGACAGCTTTCCATCCTGGCCGGGCGGAGTGCTCGGACCACATGGGCGCGCGGTGGTACTCGGTGCCGCGCGGGTATCGCATGGCGGCCACGTAGATGGGCAGCACCTCGGGCAGTCGCGCGCGGAACTCGGCAGCGGACAGATCGACGAGGATCGGCGCCGCGCCCCGCGGGGTCGCATCCGTACTCATGACGGGGACTGGACCGCCTTCCCTTGACGACGTGTCGGTAGGTGCAGCTATATTGAATACGTCGAACGGATGTTCGATACCGGGGATCCGGCGATGTTCGAGGGAAGCGAACATCGCCGGATCGCCGGGGCCGTGACCCGGCCGGTGCCCCGGCGGGGTGCAGGAGGTGTTCGGAGTGATGGTCACGTCACGAACCGCACAGTCGGGTGCGACCGGCCCGCGGGCCGTCGGCCGATCGGACTGCGCCGCCCGCCCGGTGTCGTCGCGCGCCGCGACATTGCTCGACCGTGCCGACGAGCTGCTCTCGGCGGCCGCCGGCACTCCGGAACCGTCCGAGCGATTCCACCTGGCCTATCTCGCCGCCCTGCGCGGTGCCGGCGCCGTGCTCGCGGGCGCCGAGTTGCGGGCGGTGCGGCCGGCGCGGCGTCCCCGCACCCGCAACGCCTGGGTGCTCATGGCCCGCGCGGAGCCGGAGTTCGCCGCCTGGGCGGACTTCTTCGCCGATCGTTCGGACACCCGCGCGGCGATCGAGGCGGGGGTCACGCGTTCCGTGCCCGCCGACGAGGCGAGCCGCTTCTACGACGAGGTGGGCCGCTTTCTCCACGAGGTGGAGGACTACCTGACGGGCGCGGACGACCCGTCGGCGTCCGGGAATTCGAGGTCGGGGGACGACCGGCGCAGCGCATGATCGGTGCAGGGGGCAGCCCGGGTCGTTCGACGGCCCGGGCCAGGGTCGTCGGTCCGTCATACGCAGGACCTTCGGAACCGTGATCGAACTCGAATCCCCAGTTGGTGGTCCCCGCCGGGATGTACTCGTATTATTGAGCCAGGCGGCCGTCAAAGTCGGCCCCCCGTCGATCTGGACCGCAGATCCGGCGGCCACCGTTTTAGTGCCGGGGGAGGTACCGTGCCACTCTCCGAGCACGAGCAGCGCATGCTCGAACAGATCGAGAGCGCGCTCTATGCTGAGGATCCCAAGTTCGCCTCTACCGTCCGGGGAAGCCGGATGGGGATGGCGTCCAGTCGGCGTCGGCTCCAGGCCGGCGCGTTGTTCGCACTGGGTTTGGCGTTGTTGATCGCGGGCGTCGCCCTCCCGGTGAAGCCGGGTGGGTTCCCGATCATCAGTCTCGTCGGATTCATCGTCATGTTCGGCGCGGGGGTCCTGCTCCTCCTCGGAGGCAAGCGCGGTCCAGGCGTCGGTGACGGTCCCCGCGGGGCAAGCCGCGGTGCCGGGGATGGTAGGTCCCGCGGCGGCCGCAAGTCCGGTGGAGGGTTCAGCAAGAGGATGGAGGACCGCTTCCGCCGGCGTTTCGAGCAGGAGTAGCGCGACAGTACTTCCACGCGAGTTCTCACGAACGGCGCGTCCCGCCACGGGACGCGCCGTTCGTCGTTCCCGGACGAGCGGCGGCCGCGGCGCCGGGCGCCCCACCGTCCCCCACGTTCGTACCCCACTTCCGCCCACTCCGGCTCCCGGGACCGGCGCGCAGCGGAGGCGACGGAGCCGACCAGCGTGTTTCCCGCGTCCGGGTTCGCTGTCCCGCGCCCGCGTCTCGGTCCGCGCGTCGCGACGCTGCCCGCGCCGTGCGTCGTCGCCCACTCCGCCCCACCCGCCGTGAACTGCGCACAGTCGAAAAACGGCGCCGCGCGCGGGCGCGTAAGCGGTTGAACGTGGGGGAAAGTGGGGTAGTGTGGGTCGCGGCGGAGGGGTTCCTCCGTCGGGTAGTAGGCAGGGTCCGGCCGGGGCGTGGCGGGGGGTGTCGAGTGTTCCTCGGTACCCACACACCCAAGCTGGACGACAAGGGGCGGCTCACGCTGCCCGCGAAGTACCGAGACGAACTGGCGGGAGGGTTGATGATCACGAAGGGTCAGGACCACAGCCTTTCCGTCTTTCCGCGCGACGAGTTCGCCGCCCTGGCCGAGCGCGCCGCCGCGGCCTCGCGGAGCAATCCGCAGGCCCGGGCGTTCCTCCGGAGCCTGGCGGCGGGAACCGACGAGCAGCGTCCCGATGCGCAGGGCCGGATCACCCTGTCCGCCGCCCACCGCAAGTACGCGGGGCTCACGAAGGACTGCGTCGTGATCGGTGCCGTCAAACACCTGGAGATCTGGGACGCGGCGGCGTGGGAGCAATACCTCGCCGAGCACGAGGAAGAGTTTTCGGAAGCGAGAGACGAGGCCCTGCACGACATTCTGTGACCGGAACCGCAGCAGCGACCGCAGTGCCACCGCGGCGAGTGCCGCGAGGCCTCTGCCCGACAGCGACCCTGACACACTTCCCCAGTGCCAGGTTCGTGAAACGGAACCCTGACGTACTTCCCCAACGCCAGGTTTCCAGTTCGGACAGAGACCTCGATGCATTCGCCGCGGTCGTATCCGGAGGCGTGACTGCGAACCCCCCCGACCGAAGCCACGATCCGATCGCCCACGAACCGAGCAGGACAACCGGAGGAAGAATGGCGGAGGGTCAGGACGCGGCGGCGGCAGTTCCGGAGGCCGGGAGTCCGGAGAGCTTCGGTCACATCCCCGTCCTGCTCGGCCGCGCCGACGAACTGCTCGGCCCCGCCATCGATGCCGCCGGCCCGGGCGCGATCTATGTGGACGCCACCCTCGGTCTCGGCGGACACTCCGAGCACTTCCTGCGGACCTATCCGGGTGTGCGCCTGATCGGGCTCGATCGCGACCCCGAGGCCCTCGCCGTCGCCCGCCGGCGGCTCGCGCCGTTCGCCGACCGCACGCAGTTCGTGCACACCCGCTACGACGGCATCGCCGACGCCCTCGCCTCGTGCGGGCTGGATCGGGTCGGCTCCGTGCATGCGATCCTGTTCGACCTCGGCGTGTCCTCGATGCAGCTCGACGAGGCCGAGCGCGGCTTCGCCTACTCCCGCGACGCACCCCTGGACATGCGCATGGACCCCACCACGGGCGTCACCGCGGCCGACGTGCTCAACACCTACAGCCACGGCGACCTCGCCCGCATACTCAGCACCTACGGGGAGGAGCGGTTCGCCGGGAAGATCGCCTCGGAGATCGTGCGGCAGCGGGCGAAGACGCCGCTGCGCACGAGCGGGGAGCTGGTGGAGCTGCTGTACCGGGCGATTCCGGCCGCGTCCCGCCGCACCGGCGGCCATCCCGCCAAGCGCACGTTCCAGGCGCTGCGGGTCGAGGTCAACGGGGAACTCGACTCGCTGCGCGCCGCGATCCCGGACGCCCTGGACGCTCTCGCCGTCGGGGGACGGGTGGTGTTCATGTCGTACCAGTCCCTCGAGGACCGCGTGGTCAAGCAGATTCTCACCCCGCTGACGAAGTCGAAGAGCCCGGAGGGGCTCCCGGTGGAACTTCCGGGTACCGGGCCCGAATTGCGGATGCTCACCCGCGGGGCGGAACGGGCGACGGAGCAGGAGATCGAGGCCAATCCGCGTTCGGCGCCCGTGCGCCTGCGTGCCGCGGAACGAATCGCCAGGAGGTAACCGATGACCGTACAGGTGGCAGCACCTGCTCGCCGTCCGGCTCGATCCACGGCTGCGCAGCGGGCGTATCAGCGGCGCAGCCGTCGCACGGCGCACCTGACCCCGGACACGGCGACTCCCGCACCGGCTCGCCGCGGCGGTAGTGTGGCGGCGCGAATTCCGTTCGTGGCCACCATTATCGGTCTCCTCGGCATCGGCATGGCCGTAACCCTGCTGCTGACCACGCGCGCCGCGGAGGACTCCTACCAGCTCAGCGCCGCACGCGACTACAACCAGCGCCTGATCCAGGAGCGCGCCGTGCTGCAGCGCGACGTCGAAACCGGCAACTCGGCGCCGGTGCTGGCGATGCAGGCTGCAAAGCTCGGCATGATCCCCACCGGCGAGGTCGCGCGCCTGGTCGTCGGCGACGACGGCGGTGTGCGCGTGGTGGGAACCCCGGCCCCCGCCGAGGGGGCACCGGCCGCGCCGCTGAACCCCCCGGCGGCCGATGACCGGACCCGGGCCCAGCTTCCGCCGCTCGCGGGTAGCGCGGGGAGCGAGAACCCGCGGCCGCTGACCCCGTCCGCCGGCACCGACCGGGCCGCCGCGCCGTCGGCCGGCGCCGCGGGTGAGGCCCCCACCGCGACGACCCCGGGCGCCGCGCCGTCCGCTGCGGCGGCGGTGCCGCCCGGGGCTGCGGCGGCGGTGCCGCCCGGGGCTACTGCGGCGGTGCCGCCCGGGGCTACTGCGGCGGTGCCGCCCGGGGCTACTGCGGCGGTACCGGCCGGGGAGCCTGCCCCGGCACCCCCGGACGCCACGCCGTCGCCCGGCAATGCCGGGGCCGCGCCCGGTCAGCCGGAACAATTGGTGCCCGTGACCCCTGCGACGCACGCCGAGGACGGGCGCCGGTGAGGCGAGGGACCCCACCGTCTTCCCGGCCGGTCCGCGGCCGCCCTGCTCCTTCCCGCCGGCCGGCGCCCGCCCGGCGCACCCGCCCGCGCAAGGCCTCCGGCGGAGCGGACACCACCGGGTTCCGGTTCCGCTACCGGTACGGGCGCGCAGTCATGTTCCTGGCCCTCGGGGTCGCGGCCGTGCAACTGCTGTGGGTTCAGGTCGTCCAGGCGCCGCAGCTGACCGCCGAGTCGGCCAGCCAGCGCACGACGCGGCTCGTCGAGCCTGCCACCCGCGGCACCATCGCCGACCGGAACGGCAGTCCGCTGGCCTACACGATGGAGGCGAAGGCGCTCACCTTCCAGCCCGTCCGCGTCCGGCGAGAGCTGGACGAGGCGCGCGCCGAGGACCCGACGCAGCCGGAGACCGACGCGTATCTGGAGGGTCTCGCGAAGGCGATCCACGAGGCGCTCGGAGCGGCCGCCCCCGAGGACGAGATCCTCGACAAGCTGCGCAGCGACGAGACCTTCGTCTATCTGGCGCGCGGCGTCGATCCGGCCGTGGCGACCTCGCTCGTCGACGAGTACGACAAGGTCGGTCTCGAGCGTCAGGACATCCGGCTGTATCCCGGCGGCTCGCTCGCCGCCAACCTCGTCGGCGCGACGGGCTGGGACGGGCACGGCCTCCTCGGTCTCGAGGATTCCATGGACTCCGTGCTCGCCGGCACCGACGGCTCCTCGACGTACGATCGGGGCTCCGACGGCGCGGTGATCCCCGGCAGCTGGCGCGATCAGCAACCTGCCGTCGACGGTTCCGCGGTGGAACTGACCATCGACTCCGACATCCAGTACTACGTGCAGCAGCAGGTGCAGCGCGCCAAGGACCTGTCCGGGGCGAAGAACGCGTCCGCCGTCGTGCTCGACGCCCGGACCGGCGAGGTCGTCGCCATGGCCAACGACGGCACGTTCGACCCGTCGATCGGGGTCGGCAACAACCCGAAGGACGCCGAACTCGGGAATCCCGCCGTCAGCACCCCCTTCGAGCCGGGGTCGGTGAACAAGATCGTCACCGCGTCCGCCGCGATCGAGGACGGCCTCACCACCCCCGACGAGGTGCTGCAGGTGCCCGGCACGATCCGCATGGCCGGCGTCACCGTCAAGGACGCGTGGGACCACGGCGTCGTGCCCTACACCGCCACCGGTGTGTTCGGGAAGTCCTCCAACGTGGGGACCCTGATGCTCGCGGAACGGGTCGGCGAGGACCGGTTCGCGCAGATGCTCGGCCTGTTCGGCCTCGGGCAGCGCACCGACGTGGGCCTGCCGGGCGAGTCCGCCGGCAGCGTGCCGAGCCGCGAGCAGTGGTCCGGCGGCACCTTCGCCAACCTGCCGATCGGGCAGGGCCTGTCGATGACGCTGCTCCAGATGGCAGGGATCTACCAGGCCATCGCCAACGACGGCGAGCGGATTCCGCCGCGCGTCGTCCGGGCGGTCGTCGCACCCGACGGCACCCGCACCGAGACACCCCGGCCGGACCCGGTGCGGGTGGTCAGCCCGCAGACCGCCGCCACCGTGCGCGACATGTTCCGCGCCGTGGTGCAGGACGACACCGGGAACCAGCGCGGCACCGGCACCCCGGCGGCGATCGAGGGCTACCAGGTCTCCGGCAAGACCGGCACCGCCCAGCAGGTCGACCCCGCATGCAAGTGCTACTCGAACTCGAACTACTGGATCACCTTCGCGGGGATCGCGCCCGCCGACCGCCCCCGCTACGTGATCGGCATCATGCTCGACGCGCCCACCCGCAGCGCCGACGGCAGCGGCGGGCAGTCCGCCGCACCGCTGTTCCACACGATCGCCTCGTGGTTGCTGCAGCGCGAGGGCGTGCCGCTGTCGGCGGACCCGGGCAGCAAGCTGATCCTGCAGGTGGACTGAGCCGCGCGGGTGCGGTCGATCGCCGAGCACGTGTCGGCGGCACCGCCGCCCGTCGGTAACCTGACACGTCGGTACCGTGACACCGCGGTCGAGCCCCGGTGCTCGGGAACAGCGCGGCCGCGGGAGTAGAGGAACGGCAGGAGACACTGCCGCGGAGCGAGAGGAGCCTGGTGCCTGTGCCGTCGAGTCCGGACCCGTCCCCGCCGGGAGGCGGCCTGAGACCCGAGCATCCACCGGTGACGCAGCTCCGCGACCTCGCTGCCGCCGTGGGCGCCACCGTCGGCACCGTCGCACCGGGCGCCACGACCCCCGCCGCGGGCATCCCGGTGTCCGTGACCGGCGTCGACCTGCGGGCCCAGGGGGTGCAGCCCGGCGACCTGTTCGCCGCACTCCCGGGCGCCCGCGCGCACGGCGCCGAATACGCCGCGGAGGCCCTGGAACGGGGTGCTGTCGCCGTCCTCACCGACGCCGCCGGATGCGAGCACCTCGCCGCCGTCGTCACCCGCCCCGTGCCGGTGCTGGTCCACCCGGATCCGCGGTCGGTCCTCGGCGTCGTCTCCGCCGCCATCTACGGCGACCCGTCGCAGCACATGCAGGTCGTCGGCATCACCGGCACCTCCGGCAAGACCACCAGCGCCTATCTGGTCGAGGCGGGGCTCGCCGCCGCCGGGCGGGTCACGGGCCTGGTCGGCACCATCGAGACCCGCCTCGCGGGCCGGCGGGTCCCCAGCGCGCTCACCACCCCCGAGGCCCCGCAGCTGCACGCGCTGTTCGCGGCCATGCGCGAGCAGGGCATCGACACCGTGGTGATGGAGGTCTCGAGCCACGCCCTGTCCCTGGGGCGGGTCGCCGGGGTCCGCTTCGCGGTCGGTGCCTTCACGAACCTGTCCCAGGACCACCTCGACTTCCATCGCGACCTCGACGACTACTTCGGGGCGAAGGCCCGGCTGTTCGCGGCGGACTCGCCCGTGCGGGCCCGCCGTGCCGTCGTGTGCATCGACGACGAGTGGGGCGTGCGGATGGCCGGGATCGCCCGGGCCGCCCACCCTGCGGAGCCCGAGGCGGTGCGCACCGTCGCCACCACCGGAACCGCCGACTGGACGGCGACGGCGGTCCGCACCGAGCCGTCCGGATCCCAGGTGTTCACCCTCGCCGGGCCCGACGGCACCGCACGGCGCGTCGCGGTGCGCCTGCCCGGCCACTACAACGTCGCCAACGCCGCCCTCGCCGTCGCGGTGTGCGCGGCGGTCGGGGTCGACGTCGACGCCGCGGCCGCCGGCATCGCCGACGTCGACGTACCCGGACGGGTGGAGCGGGTCGACCGCGGGCAGGGTTTCCTCGCCGTCGTCGACTATGCGCACAAGCCGGCCGCGCTCGAGGCCGTCATCGCGACGTTGCGCGGACGGGCGGCCGGCGGCCGGCTCGCCGTCGTCGTCGGTGCGGGCGGCGACCGCGACCACGGCAAGCGTCCGCTCATGGGCGACGTCGGAGCCCGTGGGGCGGACCTGCTCGTCGTCACCGACGACAACCCCCGCACCGAGGATCCGGCGGTCATCCGCGCCGCGCTGCTCGCCGGTGCCCGCGCCGTCCCCGAACAGCAGCGGGGGGAGATCCGCGAGATCGGTGACCGGGCCGCCGCCGTCGAGGCGGCCGTGCGCTGGGCACGCCCGGGCGACATCGTCCTCGTGGCAGGCAAGGGCCACGAGACCGGCCAGGAGATCCACGGGGTCAAGCACCCCTTCGACGACCGCGAAGTGCTCGCCGCGGCCATCGACCGGTTCGCCGGCGCAGGTAGCGAGCAGTACGGAGGCACCGAATGATCCCGATGACACTCGCCCGCATCGCGGAGGTGGTCGGCGGGACACTGCACGACGTCGACGACCCGGCCGTCGAGGTGACGGGCACCGTCGAGTTCGACTCCCGCAAGGTCACCCCGCGCGGGCTGTTCCTGGCGCTGCCGGGGGCCCGCTCCGACGGGCACGATCACGCCGCCGACGCCATCGCCGCCGGCGCCGCCGCGGTGCTCGCCGCCCGACCGGTGGGTGTGCCCGCCGTCGTGGTGCCGCCGGTGCCGCCGGTCGAGACCAACTCGCTGGCCTTCGAACACGACCCCGACGGCTCGGGTGCCGCCGTCCTCGCCGCGCTGGGTGCCCTCGCCCGCGCCGTGGTCGACGAGCTCACCGCCGACGGGCTGACCGTCGTCGGCGTCACCGGATCCGCGGGCAAGACCTCCACGAAGGACCTGCTTGCCGCGGTGCTCGCGCCGCTCGGCCCGGTCGTCGCCCCTCCCGGCTCCTTCAACAACGAGCTCGGGCATCCGTGGACGGCGCTGCGCGCCACCACCGACACCCGATTCCTGGTGCTGGAGATGTCGGCCCGCGGACCCGGGCACATCGCCGCCCTCGCCACCGTCGCGCCGCCCCGCATCGGGGTGGTGCTCAACGTCGGCACCGCCCACCTGGGGGAATTCGGTTCCCAGGAGGTCATCGCCCGGACGAAGGGGGAGCTCGTCGAGGCCCTGCCGGCCGCCGAGGAGGGCGGCGTGGCGATCCTCAACGCGGACGACCCCCTGGTCGCCGCGATGGCACCGCGCACCCGCGCCCGCGTGGTGCTCGTCGGCAGCGACCCGGCCGCGCAGGTCCGGGCCACCGACGTCCACCTCGACGAGCACGCCCGTCCCACGTTCACCCTCGTCGTGCGCGACGACGGCACCGAGCGCCGCACCACGGTCACCCTCGCGGTGCACGGCGAGCACCACATCGGCAACGCCCTGGCGGCCGCGGCCGTCGCGCTCGAGTGCGGCGCCACGCCCGAGCAGGTCGCGACCGCGCTCGGCGGTGCCGGCGCGGTGTCGGCGCACCGTATGGACGTGCGCACCCGTGCCGACGGCGTCACCGTCGTCGACGACGCGTACAACGCCAACCCGGACTCGATGCGGGCGGCGCTCAAGGCGCTGGTGACCATGGCCCGCGCCGGCGACAGCCCGCGCCGGACCTGGGCGGTGCTGGGGGAGATGGGCGAACTCGGTGACGAGTCCGTCGTCGAGCACGACGCCATCGGCCGGCTCGCGGTGCGCCTGGACGTCACCCGCATCGTCGCGGTCGGCGCGACCCGCCCGGTCCGCGGTCTCTACCAGGGTGCGGTGATGGAAGGATCCTGGGGCGACGAGGCGAGCCACGTCCCCGACGCCGCCGCCGCGATCGAGCTCCTCGAGCGCGAGCTGCGGCCCGGCGACCTGGTACTGGTCAAGGCCTCGCAGTCCGTCCGGTTGTGGACGGTGGCGGAGGCGATCCTCGCGGGAACGGCGGGTACGGCAGGAACGGAAACGGAGGCCGCACGGTGAGACAGATCCTCTTCGCCGCGGGAATCGCACTGGCGGTGTCGATCCTGCTGACGCCGGTGCTGATCAAGGCATTCTCGCGGCAGGGATTCGGTCAGGAGATCCGCGTCGAAGGACCGCAGAGCCACCAGTCCAAGCGCGGCACACCGACCATGGGCGGCGTCGCGATCCTCGCCGGCCTGTGGGCCGGATACTTCGGTGCGCACGCGATCGGCCTGGCCTACGAGGGTGCGGAGGGACCGTCGGCCTCGGGTCTGCTCGTGCTGGGCCTGACCACCGCCCTCGGCGGCGTCGGCTTCCTCGACGACTTCATCAAGATCCGCAAGCAGCGCAATCTGGGCCTGAACAAGACCGCCAAACTGGTCGGCCAGCTCGTCGCCGCGGTCGCGTTCGGCATCCTCGCCCTGCAGTTCCGCAACGGCGACGGACTCACCCCGGGCAGCACCCACCTGTCCTACGTGCGCGACATCGCCACCGTCTCGATGGGCGCGGTGGTGTTCATCCTCTTCGTGTACCTGCTCGTCAGCGCGTGGTCCAACGCGGTCAACCTCACCGACGGCCTCGACGGGCTCGCCGCCGGGTCGATGAGCCTCGTGCTCGGCGCCTACGTGATCATCACGTTCTGGCAGTACCGCAACTCGTGCGTCGCCGACCCCGGCAAGGGCTGCTACGACGTGCGGGACCCGCTCGACCTGGCGCTGCTGTGCGCCGCCGGCGCCGCCGCGTGCATCGGCTTCCTGTGGTGGAACGCCGCCCCCGCGAAGATCTTCATGGGCGACACCGGCTCGCTCGCCCTCGGCGGCATGCTCGCGGGCCTGTCCGTCACCACGCGCACCGAGCTGCTCATGGTGGTCATCGGCGCCCTGTTCGTCGCCGAGGCGGCGTCCGTCGTCATCCAGGTGGCGGTGTTCCGGTCCAGCCGGCGTCGCGTGTTCCGGATGGCGCCGTTCCATCACCACTTCGAGCTCGGCGGCTGGGCGGAGACGACGGTGATCATCCGGTTCTGGTTGCTCGCCGCCATCGCGTCGGCCATCGGCATGGCCCTGTTCTACAGCGAATACCTAGCGGCGATCGGGGACTGACACCGTGACAGACGAACTGCGCCGCCAAGACCTGGACCGGCTCCGCGGCGCCCGCGTGCTCGTCGCCGGCGGCGGGATGTCCGGTCGTGCCACCCTCGCCCCCCTCAGCGACCTCGGCGCGACGGTGACCGTCACCGACCGCGACCCGCAGGCCCTCGCGCGCTGCCGTGAGCTCGGCGCCGACACCGTCGATCTCGACGACCTCGTCGCGGACGCGTCGTCGCTGCACGAGTATGCGCTGGTCGTGACGAGCCCCGGCTTCGCGCCCGACGCGCCGCTGCTCTCGCACGCCGCCGGCGCCGCCGTACCGATCTGGGGCGACATCGAGCTGTCCTGGCGCATCGACCGCGCCGAGATCTACGGCCCGCCGCGGCGCTGGCTCGTCGTCACCGGCACCAACGGCAAGACCACGACGACGACGATGCTGCAGTCGATCCTCGAGGCCGCCGGGCTCGCGTCCGTGGCGTGCGGCAACATCGGCCTGCCGGTCCTCGACGCGCTGCGCCGCGCGGACCCCCGCGCCGACGTCCTCGCCGTGGAACTGTCGTCGTTCCAGCTGCACTGGGCGCCGTCCGTGCGGCCCGAGGCCGGCGTGATCCTCAACATCGCCGAGGACCACCTGGACTGGCACGGCGGGATGGCGGGCTACATCGACGCCAAGGCACGGGCGCTGTCCGGCACCGTGGGGGTGCTCGGCCTCGACGATCCGATCGCCGGGGGCCTGCGCGACCGGTCCCGTGCCGTCGTCACCGTCGGCTTCACGCTCGGCTACCCGCAGCCCGGTGAGCTCGGCATCAGTGGCGACGTTCTGGTCGACCGGGCCTTCGCCGACTCGGCGGTGCTCGCCTCGGTCGTCGACGTGACCCCTGCCGGGCCGGCCGGCCTGTCGGATGCGCTCGCCGCCGCCGCGCTGGCCCGCGCGATCGACGTCCCCGCCTCCGCGGTGCACGACGGTCTGCGCCGGCACCGGGTCGGTCCGCACCGCGCCGCCCCGGTCGGCACCGTCGGCGGCGTGGAGTACGTCGACGATTCGAAGGCCACCAATCCGCACGCGGCCCGCACGTCGCTGCTCGCCCACGACCGGGTGGTGTGGGTGGCCGGGGGCCTGCTCAAGGGCGCCCACGTCGACGACCTGGTGGCGGAGGTCGCACCCCGCCTCGCCGGGGTGGTGCTGCTCGGCCGCGACGCCGACCGCATCGCCGACGCGCTGGCGCGACACGCCCCCGAGGTCCCCATGGTCCTCCTCGACACGCGCGACGATGGGCAGATGAGCACGAGCGAACCGAGGACGGCCCCGGCTGCGGCGCGCCGGGTGGCGCTGCCGGGGGCGGACGGACCCGCGGCCATGCGGGTCGCGGTGCGTGAGGCGGCGTCGCTGGCGACGGCGGGCGACACCGTGCTGCTGGCGCCGGCCGCCGCGTCGCTGGACATGTTCGCCGACTACGCGCAGCGTGGTCGCGCGTTCGCCGCCGCGGTCGAGGAGCTGCGCGGGGGCGGGACGGGGCAGTGAACGCCCCGCAGCCCGCCGACGGGACGGCGCGGAACCGGGTCGGGCTGTGGCTGGCCCGGCCGCTGGCCTCGTTCCACCTGATCGTCACGATCGCGGTGCTGCTCACCGTGCTGGGCCTGGTGATGGTCCTGTCGTCGTCGAGCGTCGAGGCCGTCGCCACCAACGGCTCGGCCTACGGCCTGTTCACCTCGCAGGCGATCTTCGCCGCTCTCGGCCTGGTCATCTTCTATTTCGCCCTGATCGTTCCGGTGCGGGTGCTGCGCCGGTTCTCGTTCCCGGCGTTCGCGGTCACCGTCGTGCTGCTGGTGCTGGTGCTCATCCCCGGCATCGGCACGCTGTCCCAGGGCACCCGGGGGTGGTTCGTCATCGCCGGCGTGTCGCTGCAGCCGTCGGAGCTGGCCAAGATCGCCATCGCCGTGTGGGGCGCGCACCTGCTGGCGTCGCGCCGCGGCGACCGCTCCAGCGCCCGCGAGATGATGGTTCCGCTGGTCCCGGCGACCCTGGTGGTGACCCTGCTGATCATCCTCCAGCCCGACCTGGGCACCACCGTCTCGCTCGCCATCATCGTCCTCGCGCTGCTCTGGTTCGCGGGTCTGCGGCTGCGGGTGTTCCTGACGATCGTCGGTACCGCCGCCGGCCTGGCGGTGCTCCTCGCGCTGACCGCCGGGTACCGGTCCGCGCGGGTGCGGGCCTTCTTCAACCCCGGCGCGGACCCGCAAGGCATCGGCTATCAGGCCCGTCAGGCGAAGTTCTCCCTGGCCGACGGCGGGTTCTGGGGCCGTGGGCTCGGGCAGAGCCGCGCCAAGTGGAGCTACCTGCCCAACGCACACAACGACTTCATCTTCGCCATCATCGGCGAGGAGCTCGGCTTCCTCGGCGGCCTGGCGGTGATCGGCCTGTTCGGTCTGTTCGCCTACGCCGGCCTGCGGATCTCGCTGCGATCGGTGGATCCGTTCCTGCGGCTGCTCACCGCCACCGCCACCACCTGGATCATCGGGCAGGCCTTCATCAACATCGGCTATGTCGTCGGGTTGCTGCCCGTCACCGGCCTGCAGCTTCCGCTCGTCTCGGCCGGCGGAACCTCTACCGCGACGACGCTGCTGATGTTCGGCCTGATCGCCAACGCGGCGCGGCACGAACCCGAGGCCGTCGCCGCCCTGCACGCCGGGCAGGACGGCCGCTTCGGGCGGCTGCTGCGGCTGCCCAAGCCGGAGCAGTACACGCCGTCGCGCGGTGAACCCGTGCGGCTCGACGCCTCCCGGCGTGCCGACCCCGGCCGGATCGAGGCACGCCGGGCCGGCACCGCCGACCGGGGCGGCGGCACGGCGACCCGGGAGCGGCAGACCCCACGGGGCCGCACGCCGCAGGAACGCGCCCGCGGTCAGGGCCGCGCGGCGCAGCCCGCCGCCCCGCGGGACCAACCCCCACGGCAGCCGCGGCGCCGCGCGGGCACCACGACGAACAGCAGAGACGGACGAACCGGAGAGCGAGGAAACCGTAGGTGAGCGGCGAGCAGTCTGCCCTGTCCGTGGTGGTGGCCGGGGGTGGCACCGCCGGGCACATCGAGCCGGCCCTCGCGGTCGCCGACGCGATCCGCCGGCTGGTGCCGACGGCGACGATCACCGCGCTGGGCACCGAGCGGGGGCTCGAGACCACCCTCGTGCCGCAGCGCGGGTATCCACTCGAGCTGATCCCGCCGGTGCCGCTGCCCCGCAAGCTCACCGCCGACCTGGCCAAGCTGCCGGCGCGGGTCCTCGCCTCGGTCCGCCGGACCCGCGAGGTGCTCGACCACACCCACGCCGACGTCGTCGTCGGATTCGGGGGCTACGTGGCGCTGCCCGCCTACCTGGCCGCCGGTGCCGGACCGCTGCGCCGCCGGCGCCGCATCCCCGTCGTCGTGCACGAGGCCAATGCCCGCGCCGGCATCGCCAACAAGATCGGGGCCCTGCGCGCCGAGCGTGTCCTGGCCGCCGTCCCGGGTTCGGGGATCGTGCGCCGCGGCGACGCCGAAATCGTCGGCATCCCGGTCCGGTCGTCGATCACCGGGCTGGACCGGGCGGCGCTGCGGGCGCAGGCGCGGGCGCACTTCGGGCTCCCCCCGGAGGGGCCGGTGCTGCTGGTGTTCGGTGGCTCGCAGGGCGCCCGTTCGCTCAACGAGGCCGTCTCGGGAGCCGCCGGTCCGCTCGCCGCGGCGGGCATCGCCGTGCTGCACGCCCACGGCCCGAAGAACACCCTCGACGTGCCCGCACGTCCCGAGCACGACCGGTATCCCTACGTCGCCGTGCCCTACCTGACCCGGATGGACCTGGCGTACTCCGCCGCCGACGCGGTGATCTGCCGCTCCGGGGCGATGACCGTCGCCGAGGTGTCCGCGGTCGGCCTGCCGGCGGTGTACGTGCCGCTGCCGCACGGCAACGGGGAGCAGGAACTCAATGCCCGGCCGGTGGTGGCGGCGGGAGGTGGAATGATCGTGGCGGACGAGGAACTGACGCCGGCGTTCGTGGCCGATGCGGTGATCCCCCTGCTGCGCGACGCAGCCCGCCTGACCGAGATGGGACGGCGTGCGGCAGGGGCGGGCCACCGCAGCGCCGCCGCCGAGGTGGCGCGGATCGTGCTGGACGTCGCAGGCGTGGAAGCGAACAGGAGTGATCGATGAGCGAGCAGCTGCCCCCGCAGCTCGAGCGGGTGCACATGGTGGGTATCGGCGGGGCCGGGATGTCCGGCATCGCCCGGATCCTGCTCGCTCGCGGCGGGAAGGTCTCCGGATCGGACGCCAAGGAGAGCCGCGGCGTGCTGGCGTTGCGCGCGCGGGGGGCCTCGGTGCGCATCGGACACGACGCGAGCGCGCTGGATCTGCTCGAGGGCGGCCCCACCGCCGTGGTGACGACCCACGCCGCGATCCCCCAGGACAACCCCGAGCTGGTCGCCGCCCGGGAACGCGGCGTTCCCGTCCTGCTGCGCCCGGCGGTGCTGGCGGCCCTGATGCGCGGGCACCGCACCTTCCTGGTCGCCGGCACGCACGGCAAGACATCGACGACGTCGATGCTGGTGGTGACGCTGCAGCACTGCGGCTTCGACCCGTCCTTCGCGGTGGGCGGCGAGCTCAACGAGTCCGGCACCAACGCGCACCACGGCAGCGGCGACGTGTTCGTCGCCGAGGCCGACGAGAGCGACGGCTCGCTGCTGCAGTACGACCCCGACGTGGTGATCGTGACCAACATCGAGGCGGACCACCTCGACTTCTTCGGCACGGAAGAGGCATACGTGCGGGTGTTCGACGAGTTCGTCGACCGCATCGCCCCCGGCGGGCTGCTCGTGGCGTGCCTCGACGACCCCGGCTCGGCCGCCCTGGCGCGGCGGGCGACGGCCCGTCGCGCCGACGACCTGCGGATCACCGGATACGGCACGGCGGCAGTGGTGGGCGACCGCGCCGAGGTGGACGGCGTGCCGGTCGGCGTGCGGCTGCTCAACTGGGAGGCCAAGGACGTCGGGGGAGTCGCCGAGTTCCACCTCGCCGACGAGGCGGCGCCGCGCACGGTGCGGTTGTCCGTCCCCGGCCGGCACATGGCCCTCAACGCGCTCGCCGCACTGCTCGCCTCCCTCGAGGCGGGCGCCCAGGTCGAGGAGGCCGTCGAGGGCCTGGCCGGCTTCGGGGGCGTGCACCGGCGATTCCAGTACAGCGGCCGCGAGCACGGCGTGCGGGTGTTCGACGACTACGCCCACCATCCCACCGAGGTCCGCGCCGTCCTCGCCGCGGCCGCGGAACTGGTCGCCGGCGAACCGGTCCGCTACACCGAGACCGGCACCGAACGACCCCGCGTGATCGTCGTCTTCCAGCCGCACCTGTACTCGCGCACCGAGACCTTCGCCACCGAGTTCGGTGCGGCCCTCGACCTCGCCGACGAGGTCGTGGTGCTGGACGTCTACGGTGCGCGGGAGGAGCCCCGGCCGGGCGTGAGCGGAGCCCTCGTCGCGCGATCGGTGTCCAAGCCCGTGCACTACCAGCCGGATCTGTCCCTCGTGCCGCGGCAGGTCGCGCGGCTGAGCCGTCCCGGCGACGTCGTGATCACCATGGGCGCCGGCGACGTGACCATGCTCGGGCGCCAGATCCTCGACGCATTGCGCAGCAAGCCGGGCCGGCTGCGGCCGGGGGCTCCTGCCGGACCGGGGCCGGTCGGGTCGTGACGCCCGCCTCCGCCACCCGCACCCGGCCCCGCCGGGCGGCGCGGCCCGCGCGACGGCCGTCGGGCCGGTCCGTGCGGGTGCGGACCGTGCTGATCGGCGCGGCGGTGGTGGCGGCCGTGCTCGGACTGATCGCGGCCGCCTGGCTGTCGCCGCTGCTGTCGGTGCGCAACGTGGAGGTCGTCGGCGCGACGGCGATCCCGCAGGACGAGGTGCTGGCCCGCCTCGAGCTGGCGGAGGGCACGCCGCTGCTGCAGGTCGACACCGCGGCGGCGGCGCAGCGGGTCGCCACGTTGCCGCGGGCCGCGTCGGTGCGGGTACAGCGCGTGTACCCGTCCACCGTGCGGGTCACGGTGACCGAGCGGGAGGCGGTGTTCTTCGTCGACGCGCCGGACGGCACCCACTCGCTCGACGCGGACGGGGTGGACTTCGCGGTCGAGCCGCCGCCCATGCTGACCCCGCGCCTCGTCACCCCCGGCCCCGGTCCCGGCGATCCGGCGACGGCCGCGGCGATCGAGGTGCTCGAGGCGCTGCCGCCCGAGCTGCGCGTCCAGGTGGGCGAGGTGGCCGCTCCGTCGGCGTCGGAGGTCTCGCTCACGCTGCACGACGGCCGGATCGTGGTGTGGGGAGGGGTGGAGCGCTCGGAGCGCAAGGCTCAGGTGGTGCTGCCGCTGCTCACCCAGCCCGGCCGGACCTACGACGTGGCGGGCCCCGACCTGCCGACGGTGCGATGACGGCGCGGACGGCGATCGAGGCACGGCGACGAAAATCGTGACCGCCGTCGGCGCGCCTGCTGGCGGATCGCCGCCACCGTGCCATAGCGTTTCGCAGCAGTCGAGATACTTGACATAACCATCGACCTGTGGTTGAGGGTTTGTCCGTACCTCACCCGATGATGATCGAAGCGTGACCGATTTCTCAGGAAGGCGAGAGCCCATGACGCCCCCGCACAACTACCTCGCCGTAATCAAGGTCGTCGGTATCGGCGGTGGCGGCGTGAACGCGGTCAACCGCATGATCGAACAGGGACTCAAGGGAGTCGAGTTCATCGCGGTGAACACCGACGCCCAGGCCCTGCTCATGTCCGACGCCGACGTCAAGCTCGACGTGGGCCGTGAGCTCACCCGGGGGCTCGGCGCCGGCGCGGATCCCGAGGTCGGCCGCAAGGCCGCCGAGGACCACAAGGACGAGATCGAAGAGGTGCTCAAGGGCGCCGACATGGTCTTCGTCACCGCCGGCGAGGGCGGCGGGACCGGCACCGGCGGCGCGCCCGTGGTCGCGAGCATCGCCCGCAAGCTCGGTGCGCTGACCGTCGGCGTCGTCACGCGGCCGTTCTCGTTCGAGGGCAAGCGCCGCGGCGGCCAGGCCGACACGGGCATCCAGACCCTGCGCGAGTCCTGCGACACCCTCATCGTCATCCCCAACGACCGGCTGCTGCAGCTCGGCGACGCCGCCGTCAGCCTCATGGACGCGTTCCGCTCCGCCGACGAGGTGCTGCTCAACGGTGTCCAGGGCATCACCGACCTCATCACCACCCCCGGCCTGATCAACGTCGACTTCGCCGACGTCAAGGGCGTGATGTCCGGCGCCGGCAGCGCGCTGATGGGCATCGGTTCCTCCCGCGGTGAGGGCCGGGCCATCAAGGCCGCCGAGGCGGCGATCAACTCGCCGCTGCTCGAGGCGTCGATGGAAGGCGCGCGCGGCGTGCTGCTGTCCATCGCCGGCGGCTCCGACCTCGGCCTGTTCGAGATCAACGAGGCGGCTTCGCTGGTGCAGGAGGCCGCCCACATCGACGCGAACATCATCTTCGGCACCGTCATCGACGACTCCCTGGGCGACGAGGTGCGCGTCACCGTCATCGCGGCCGGGTTCGACGGCGGCACCCCGGCGCGGCGTCCCGTGGAATCGGCCCCGCCGACCACCGCAACGCGCGGCGGCACCATCGGCGCGGGACGTGCCGGCGACGTCGGCCGCCCGGAGCGGGAGCGGGCCGAGGAGATGCCGGCGCGCGAGCAGCAGCCCGTCGCGGGCAGTTCGCTGCCGCCGATCGGGTCTGCGCAGCCGGCACGGCCGGTGGAGGTCGACGAGGACGGCGACGACGACGTCGACGTGCCGATCTTCATGCGCCGGTGACGGTGGCACAGTCGGCTCTCCGGGCGCGGCGGGTCGTCACCACCCGCGCCGGCGGCGTCTCCGCCCCGCCCTACGACTCGTTCAATCTCGGTGACCACGTGGGTGACGACCCGGCGGCGGTCGAGGCGAACCGTCGCCGCCTCGCCGCGGCGATCGGGCAGCCCTACGAGCGGCTGGTGTGGATGGAGCAGATCCACAGCCGCAACGTCACCGTCGTGGACGGCCCGGTCGACGGCCCGGTGCCCGCGACCGACTCCCTGGTCACGCGCGAGCCCGGCCTCGCGCTCGTCACCCTGAGCGCGGACTGTGTGCCGGTGCTGCTCTCGGACGAGGAGGCGGGCGTGATCGCCGCGGTGCACGCGGGCCGGATCGGCGCCCGCGTGGGCATCGTTCCCCGCGTCCTGGACACGATGGTCGAGCTCGGTGCGCACCGCGAGCGCATCGGCGCGTTCCTCGGGCCCGCCGCGAGCGGACGCCGGTACGAGGTGCCCGCCTCGATGCAGGCCGACGTCGAGGCCCACCTGCCCGGCAGCGCCACCCGCACCGTGCGGGGCACGCCCGGGCTGGACCTGCGCGCGGGGCTGCGCCGGCAACTGCGCGCGCACGGCGTCGTGGCGGTCGCGGAGGATCCCCGGTGCACCATCGAGGATCCGATGTTGTTCAGTCATCGCCGTCAGGCGCCGACCGGGCGGTTGGCGGCGGTGATCTGGCTCGAGGCCGTATCGGCCACCGGTGCCGGGGGTGGCCGGTGAGCGCAGCGGATCCCGGCGCGCGGCGCGCCGAGATCGCGGACGGGCTGCGGCGGGCACGCGAGCGGCTCGACGCCGCGGCCCGGGCCGCCGGCCGCGACCCGGCGGAGATCGCCCTGCTGCCGGTGACGAAGTTCTTCCCGGTCTCCGACGTGGAGATCCTCTACGGACTCGGGTGCCGGGCCTTCGGCGAATCCCGCGAACAGGAGGCCGCCGCGAAGGTTGCCGAATTCCGTTCGCGTACAACCGATCCCGCTGTCGCATGGCACATGATCGGCAGGCTGCAGCGCAACAAGGCGCGTGCCGTCGCCCGCTGGGCCCACACCGTGCACTCGGTCGACAGCGTCCGGTTGGCGCACGCACTGGACGCCGGTGCGCAGGCCGCGCGGGAGTCCGGCGACCGCGAGACGCCCGTACGGGTGCTGCTGCAGGTCAGCCTCGACGACGATCCGCAGCGGGGCGGGGTGAGCGCCGCGGACCTGCCCGCACTCGCGGACGAGGTCGCCGCCGCCGGCGGACTCGAGTTGCGGGGCCTGATGGCGGTGCCGCCACTGGGATGGGACCCGGACGCCGCATTCGAACGGCTCGCCGGTCTCCACAGCGGGCTGCGCTCCGATCATCCCGAGGCCACCGAACTGTCGGCCGGCATGTCCGGCGACCTCGAGGCGGCGGTGCGATGGGGTTCGACATGCGTGCGTGTCGGAACCGCGGTGTTGGGCTCGCGGCCGTTAGCCTGAGTGTCGACCGCCGCGCGAGGAAGGTTGATCCATGAGCTCACTCCACAAGTTCAAGGCGTACTTCGGGATGGTGCCGCTCGAGGAATACGAGGACGACTACCTCGACGACCCCGCGAGCGCCCGCCGTGAGCGCGACCGGGAGTACGACGAGCCGCCGTACGCCGGCGGTGGTTACGGCCCGTCGCACCGCGACGAGTACAAGGCGGCGCGCCGGGAGGACGCCGGCCGCGACTTCGAGCCGGACGGCTTCGATCGCTACGAGCCCCCCGTGCGGGCGGCCCGCGTGGAGCCGATCACGGCCCGCGCACCGCGCCCGACCCCGCCGCCGGCCCGCGCCGCCGCGCGGTCGTCGCTCGGCTCCGAGGGCCGGCTCGAACGGTCCGAGGCCCGTCGCGGCGCACTGTTCGACGAGGGAGGCCCGTTGTCGAAGATCACCACGCTGCGTCCCCGGGACTACGGCGAGGCCCGCACCATCGGCGAGCGGTTCCGCGACGGCACCCCGGTGATCATGGATTTGGTGGAGATGAGCAACGCCGACGCCAAACGGCTCGTCGACTTCGCCGCCGGGCTGGCCTTCGCGCTGCGCGGCTCGTTCGACAAGGTCGCCACCAAGGTGTTCCTGCTCTCCCCGGCGGACATCGACGTCTCCGCCGAGGAGCGCCGCCGGATCGCGGAGACGGGGTTCTACAACCAGCAGTGACCTGAACCCGCAGCGGCGGTTCCGGCACGGTCGACGCCCGGTGCCCGGTGTACAACACCGGACGCCGGGCGTTTCGGTTTGGCTCGATCCGCCGTCGTCGGGCAGAGTGGGCGGGTGGCCGTATTCGAGGTGCTCTGGTTCCTGCTGTTCATTTTCTGGCTGCTGCTGATCGGCCGGATCATTGTCGAGTTCATCCGGACGTTCGCGCGGGACTGGAAGCCGACGGGATTCGTCGTCGTCGTTCTCGAAGCAATCTTCACGGTCACCGATCCGCCGGTGAAACTGTTGCGCCGGCTCATTCCTCCGCTGAATCTCGGGGGAGTGCGACTGGATCTGTCCATCATGGTGCTGCTGTTCATCGTCTACTTCCTGATGGCGTTCATTCCCCGAGGTGGGACGCTCTGAGGGCCGACACCTGCTCGGACGATCCGCGCGAAAGCCGCCCTGTGCCAGAATGGGGTGCCAGTTACAGTGAGTTTGATACGCGTGACGCACTGTGGATATAACTGAATGCTTGCTTGACCGCTCACACGACGCGTGAAGGGATCCTTCCATGCCGCTGACCCCAGCTGATGTGCACAATGTCGCGTTCAGCAAGCCGCCGATCGGAAAGCGTGGCTACAACGAGGACGAGGTCGACGCGTTCCTGGATCTCGTCGAGCAGGAACTGACCCACCTGATCGAGGAGAACGCCGACCTGCGGCAGCGGGTGGCCGAGCTCGACCAGGAGCTCGCCGAGGCCAAGAAGGGTGCCCGACCCGGCGCGGCGGCACCGGCCCAGCCGGCCAAACCGGAGCCCGCTCGCGTCGTCGAGGCGCCGAAGCCGCCGGAACCCGCTCCGGCGCCGGCGCCCGCACCGGCCCCCGCACCGGTTGCGGCCGCACCGGCCTCCGGAGACGCGAGCATGCAGGCCGCCAAGGTCCTGGGCCTGGCCCAGGAGATGGCGGACCGCCTCACCGGCGACGCCAAGGCCGAGGCCGAGGAGCTGCTGCGCAACGCCCGCACCAATTCCGAGCAGCTCATCTCCGATGCGCGCACCCGCAGCGAGGCGATGATCGCCGACGCGCGGCAGAAGTCCGAGGCGATGCTCGCCGACGCCCGCACCCGCTCCGAGACGCAGCTGCGCCAGGCCAAGGAGAAGGCCGACGCGCTGCAGGCGGACGCCGAGAAGAAGCACACCGAGATCATGGCGACGATCAACCAGCAGCGCTCGGTGCTCGAGGGCCGCATCGAGCAGCTCAAGACCTTCGAGCGCGAGTACCGGGTGCGCCTGAAGTCCTACCTCGAATCTCAGCTCGAGGAGCTCGAACAGCGCGGTTCCGCCGTGCCGGTCGACGGTGGCCAGGAGGCGTTCAATCAGTCGAACTCCTCGTTCGGTTCCACGTCCTTCGCCAAGGGCAACAGCTGATCGAGGCGGCGGTCCGATGGTCGGGTTCCGATGAGGGTGCGCCGTGCTGGTGGTGACTCTCGCCCTTGCAGCCGTCGGCTTCGGCATGCTCGTCGTGGCCCTCATGACGGGGTCCGTGCTGTGGGCCTGGGGTTGCATCGTCGTGTGTGTGGTGGGCGCGGTCCTGTTGCTGATCAGCGCATTGAGTGGCAAGCGGACCGCGCCCCCGACGACGACGGGATCCGAGCCGAGACGGCGCCGCGAGGGACGCGATCCGAGCGAGTGAGCGCGGCGGCATAGAATAGTCCGAGAACAGTTTGCAGTGCTTTCCCCCGGCAGCCGCCGGGGACGGCGTCGATCCGGCCATCACCGGGGAGCCTTCGGAAGAACGGCCGTGCCGACCGGCACGACTCAGTAGAACCGAACGGGTGGGCCCGTCACAGCCCGAACGAGAGGCCCGTCCGGCCGGCAGAGCCCGGAGGGACGGTGCAAGCGGGGTGGTACCGCGGTTGCCGGCGCACAGGGCGCGGCGATCGTCCCCGTGCCGGACACGTCTAGGCACGAGGAGTCACGCTGTGACGAAGAGCACCCCCGACCGCCCGCAGGCCCCCGACGCACCGACCGGCGGATACCCGCGCGTCGACTACGGGGTCGCCAAGGACTCGGGCATCGACTTCCCCGAGCTCGAGGTGAAGGTCCTCGACGGGTGGGCGAAGGACGACACCTTCCGCGCCTCGGTCGCGAATCGCGACGGCGCCGACGAGTTCGTCTTCTACGACGGCCCGCCCTTCGCGAACGGCCTGCCCCACTACGGGCACCTGCTCACCGGCTACGTCAAGGACCTCATCCCGCGCTTCCAGACGATGCGCGGCAAGAAGGTCGAACGGCGCTTCGGCTGGGACTGTCACGGCCTGCCCGCCGAGCTCGAGGCGGAGAAGCAGCTCGGGATCAAGGACAAGTCCGAGATCGACACGATGGGGCTGGCCGAGTTCAACGCCTACTGCAAGACGTCGGTGCTGCGGTACACCGGGGAGTGGCGCGACTACGTCACCCGGCAGGCCCGCTGGGTGGACTTCGACAACGACTACAAGACCCTGGACCTCGACTTCATGGAGTCGGTCATGTGGGCCTTCAAGCAGCTCTACGACAAGGGCCTGATCTACCAGGGCTTCCGGGTCCTGCCGTACTCGTGGTACGAGCAGACCCCGCTGTCGAACCAGGAGACCCGGCTCGACGACGCCTACAAGATGCGTCAGGACCCGGCCGTCACCGTCGACATGGTGGTGCGCGCACCGGGCAGCGAACTCGACGGCGCCAACGCCCTGATCTGGACCACCACGCCGTGGACGCTGCCGTCCAACCTCGCGATCGCGGTGCACCCCGACATCACCTACGTCGCCGTCCGCGTGGGCGAGGGTGACGACGCGAGGACGTATGTGCTCGCGGAGGACCGACTCGGTCACTACGCCCGCGAGTTCGGCGACGAACCCGAGGTGCTGGGCCGGTACACCGGCGCGGACCTCGTCGGCCTGGCCTACGAGCCGCCGTTCGACTTCTTCGTGGGCCGGGAGAACGCCCACCGGATCATCGCGGCCGACTACGTCACCACCGACTCCGGCACCGGAATCGTCCACCTGGCACCGGCCTTCGGTGAAGAGGACATGGAGTACTGCCAGCGCAACGGCATCGAGCTGGTGCAGCCGCTCGATCCGGGCGGAAAGTTCACCGCCCTCGTTCCGCCCTACGAGGGTCTGCAGGTCTTCGACGCCAACCCGGTGATCATCAAGGACCTCAAGGCCGCCGGAAAACTGTTGCGGCACGAGACGATCGAGCACTCCTACCCGCACTCGTGGCGGTCCGGCCGGCCGCTGATCTACATGGCGGTCCCGTCGTGGTTCGTCGCCGTGACCCGGTTCCGGGACCGCATGGTGGAGCTGAACCAGCAGATCACCTGGGTGCCCGAGCACATCCGCGACGGCCAGTTCGGCAAGTGGCTCGAGGGTGCCCGCGACTGGAACATCAGCCGGAACCGCTACTGGGGCAGCCCCATCCCCGTGTGGGTCTCGGACGATCCGGCCTACCCGCGCGTCGACGTGTACGGCTCCCTCGACGAGCTCGAACGCGACTTCGGGGTGCGGCCGAGCGACCTGCACCGGCCGATGATCGACGAGCTGACCCGCCCCAACCCGGACGACCCGACCGGGAAGTCGACGATGCGCCGCGTCCCCGAGGTGCTCGACTGCTGGTTCGAGTCGGGGTCGATGCCGTTCGCCCAGGTGCACTATCCGTTCGAGAACACCGAATGGTTCGACTCGCACTATCCCGGCGACTTCATCGTCGAGTACAACGGTCAGACCCGCGGCTGGTTCTACACCCTGCACGTGCTCGCCACCGCGCTGTTCGACCGCCCCGCGTTCAAGACCGTCGCGGCCCACGGCATCGTGCTGGGCGACGACGGGCTGAAGATGAGCAAGTCCAAGGGCAACTACCCCGACGTCAACGAGGTTTTCGCCCGCGACGGCTCCGACGCCATGCGCTGGTTCCTGATGTCCTCGCCCATCCTGCGCGGCGGCAACCTCGTCGTCACCGAGCAGGGCATCCGCGAGGGCGTCCGGCAGGCGCTGCTGCCGCTGTGGAACGCGTGGAGCTTCCTGCAGCTGTACGCGTCCAAGCCCGGCACGTGGCGCACCGACTCGCCGCACGTGCTCGACCGGTACATCCTGGCCAAGCTCGCCGCCACCCGCGACGCCATCACCGACGCGCTCGAGGTGGTCGACATCGCCGGAGCATGCGACGAGCTGCGTACCTTCAGCGACGCCCTCACCAACTGGTACGTGCGCCGCTCCCGCAGCCGGTTCTGGGACGAGGACGCCGACGCGATCGACACCCTGCACACGGTGCTCGAGGTCGTCAGCCGCCTCGCCGCCCCCATGCTGCCGCTGGTCACCGAGGTGATCTGGCGCGGCCTGACCGGCGGCCGCTCCGTGCATCTGGCGGACTGGCCGGCCGCCGGGGACCTGCCGGCCGACCCGGCCCTGGTCGAGTCGATGGACGAGGTCCGCTCGGTGTGCTCGACGGTGCTGTCGCTGCGCAAGGCCCAGAAGCTGCGCGTGCGGCTGCCGCTCCCGCAGGTCACCGTCGCCGCCCCCGAGGCGCACCGGCTGCAGCCGTTCGCCGAGCTCGTCCAGGACGAGGTCAACGTCAAGTCGGTCGAGCTGACCGAGGACGTCGATGCGCACGGCCGCTTCGAGCTGGTCGTCAACGCCCGGGCCGCGGGACCGCGCCTCGGCAAGGACGTGCAGACGGTGATCAGGGCCGTCAAGGCCGGGGACTGGTCCGAGGCGGCCGACGGCACCGTCACGGCCGCCGGTATCGCGCTGCTGCCGGAGGAGTACACCACCCGCCTGGTCGCGGCGGAGCCGGAGTCGACGGCCGCGCTGCCCGGCGGCGCCGGCCTGGTGGTGCTGGACTCCACGGTCACCGAGGAGCTCGAGGCCGAGGGCTGGGCGAAGGACCGGATCCGCGAGCTGCAGGACGCGCGCCGCAACCTGGGCCTGGACGTCTCGGACCGCATCTCCGTCGTGTTCGAGGTGCCGGCCGACCGCGCCGACTGGGCACTGCGGCACCGCGAGCTCATCGCCTCGGAGGTGCTCGCCACCAGCTTCGAACTCGCGCCCGCCGGGGACGGGGCGCTCGACCTCGGTGAAGGGGTGCGCGCGGCCATCGTCAAGGCATGAGCGTCCCGGTGACCGGGGTGCGCGGCGCGGCCACGACGGCGGTGACGCCGATGCGGGCGTGATGTCGGTGCGAGGGGCGAGGATGCCCGGGTGCCCCCCGTGGTGAATCCGAGCGGTCGGCGCTGGGTGCTGCACCTGGACCTGGACGCCTTCTTCGCCTCCGCCGAACAACTGACCCGGCCGACCCTACGGGGTCGGCCGGTGCTCGTCGGCGGCCTCGGCGCGCGCGGCGTCGTCGCCGGGGCCAGCTACGAAGCCCGCGTCTTCGGGGCGCGGTCGGCGATGCCGATGAGCCGGGCCCGCCGGCTGGTGGGGCCCGCCGCGGTGGTGCTGCCGCCGCGCGGGGTGCTGTACCAGGCGCTCAGCCAGACCGTGTTCGACGTGTTGCGCGAGCGCATCCCCGTGCTCGAGACGCTGTCGCTCGACGAGGCGTTCGCCGAACCCGCCGAGCTCGCCGGCGCCGCCCACCACGACGTGGAACGGTTCTGTGCGCGGCTGCGCGACGAGGTGCGGGCCCGCACCGGCCTCGTCGCGTCCGTCGGCGCCGGCTCCGGCAAGCAGATCGCCAAGATCGCCTCCGGCCTCACCAAGCCCGACGGAGCGCTCGTCGTGCGTCCCGAGGAGGAGTTGGCACTGCTGCACGGCCTGCCGGTACGCAAGCTGTGGGGGATCGGACCGGTGTCGGAGGAGCGCCTGCGGCGTCTGGGCATCGACACGATCGGTGACCTCGCGGCGCTGCCGGTCCCGGAGGCGGCCTCGATCCTGGGCGCCACGGTCGGCCCGGCGCTGCACCGGCTCGCCAACGGGCACGACGATCGACCGGTCGTCGAACGCGCCGACGCCAAGCAGGTCAGCGCCGAGACGACGTTCCCGACGGACATCGTCACCCTCGCCGAGCTGCGACGTGCCGTCACCGGCAGCGCCGCCGCAGCGCATCGCCGGTTGCGGCGCGACGGCCGGGCCGCCCGGACCGTCGTGCTCAAGCTGCGCAAGGCCGACATGAGCATCCTCACCCGCTCGTCGACGCTGCCGTACGCCACCGAGGATGTGGCGACGCTCACGGCGGCGGCGCAGCGGCTGGTGCTCGACCCGCTCGAGATCGGCCCGATCCGCCTCGTCGGCGTCAGCCTCGCCGGCCTGTCCAGCATCCGGCAGGAGTCGCTGTTCCCCGAGCTCGAGCAGCCCCCGGAGGACCCGGTGGAGTCGTCGCCGGACGCCGGGCCGGAGCACCTCACGACGGTGACGGGACGGCGGTGGCGTCCCGGCACGGACGTGCGGCATCCGGAGTTCGGACACGGCTGGGTGCAGGGCGCCGGGCACGGCGTGGTGACGATCCGCTTCGAGACGCGCTCGACCGGGCCGGGGCCGGCCCGCACCCTCGACGAGAACGATCCCGCCCTCTCCGAGGCCGATCCGCTCGCCGGCCTCGGGTGAGCGCGCGGGCCCCGCCGCTCTCACGGTCTTCTTACTACCGCCGGGTACGCTTACGGGCGATCCGCTGTCCCGGTGGAGCATCCGCTGCTGGATGAACCGAGCACGGTACACCCGTGCACGATCGAGAACGAGAAGGACGAGAAGTTGAAGCTTCGCAAGATCACTGTCGCCACGGTGGCTCTGGCCGCCGCCCTCACGATGTCCGCCTGCAGCTCGGACGACGGAGGTAGCTCGACCTCGACCTCGGCGAAGACCACCACCAGCACCACGACCGCCGCCGCGCAGTACCCGCCGGTGCCGACCGTCGAGGACCTCAACGCCATGCTGGCCAAGGCGTTCGACGAGACCGTCCCGGCCGAGGAGAAGGTGAACCTCGTGCAGGGTGCCGAGCAGGATCCCGCCCTGATCGACCAGGTCGCCGCCGCGGCCAAGCAAGCCGGCGCGCAGATCACCGTCCTGGACGTCAACGACAACCAGAACGGCACGGTCACCGCCGGCATCGAGACCCTGCTGGCCGGTGCGCAGCAGCCCGCCGTCGGCACCGTCGACTTCGTCGCGGAGAACGGCGTGTGGAAGCTGTCGAAGAACAACGCCTGCGCCATCGTCGCGACGGCCCAGCTGCAGTCGCCGGCCTGCGCCTGACGTAGACCGACACGGCGGCCGGGGCGGAGATCCGCCCCGGCCGCCGCCGCGTCCGCCCGTCCGCTCAGGACTGCCAGCGCACCCGGTCCACCAGGGTCTGCGCCAGACGGGTGGTGCCCGCGGGATCGCTGTACGCCTGCTCCCCGCCGACCGTGAGGTCCCCGGCGATCGGGAGCGGCCGGCCGAGGTCGATGGTCATCGTGCCTTCGCCGGTCATCTCGTACCGGTCGATGGTCAGCCGACCGGACCCGTTCGGCAGCGCCCAGGTGGCCTCGCGCGGGGTCTGGGTGATGCGCAGGTGCACGGTCAGCAGGTCGCCGTCCCGCTCGAGCAGGCTCGCGGTGGCGACCTGATCGAGCGCCATCCCGCTCATCACCTGTTGGTGGATCTCCCACACCCCACCCACGCCGATCTCCTCCTCGGGGAACGACACCATCCGGTACACGGCCTGGTAGAAGGCCTGCTCGATGGCCGATCGGGCGATGTCCGCGGAGTCCGGCGTGGGATCGAGCCGCAGCGCGCTCACCGCGCCGGACGGGGACATCGTCAGTCCCGCCTCGGATCCCCGAGCGGGCCCGAGCGCTGCGGCGAGGGCCGCATCCGGCGAGGTGGCGTCGTCGATCCGCAGGTCCACGAGGCTGCTCGGCGAGGCGTCCGACACGGCGTCGCTCACCCGCGCGGTGAGCGGCAACGTCAGTTCGGGGGTGGAGAAGTCCTGTGCCGGCTGATCGCCGATCGACTGGAAGACCTGCGAGGCGGTCGTCAGCGCCACCTGCTGGCTCGTGTCGACGGGTGGGGTGAGCCGGATCCGGCTGCGCGGCTCGGCCCCCGGCTCCAGGACCACCGCGGTGACCGCGGCGACGGGCACCGTGACCTCCGTCGAGGTCGCCGTCGACGTGGGGGCGGCACCGTCGGCGGAGTTGCCGCACCCGGCGAGGAGGGTGGTCAGGGACAGGGCCACACCGAGGGAGCGGGCCCTCGGGCGGGCGAATCTGGGCAGCACAGGCACGCACCCCAGGGTAGCCACGGCGGGCGGGGTGGCCGTCGCGCTCCTCGGATGGGGGATGATGGCAGGGTGACCGACGACCCCACCGAGCACGATGCCCACCCCGACGCCGTCGCGGAACCCCCGGTTGCGTCGTCCTCGGCCGGAACCCCGGCGAAGGACGCGCCCGCGCCGGCCCGGCGGCTGCGCGAGCTGCTCGCCCTCGCCGCGGTGATCTTCGGGTTCGACCTGCTCACCAAGGTGCTGGCCGTCCACTACATCGATCCGGCCGATCCCGTCTCGATCGTCGGGGACACCGTGACGCTCACGTTGGTGCGCAACCCGGGCGCCGCCTTCTCGATGGCCACCGGCATGACGTGGCTGCTGACCCTGGTCGCCGTCGCCGTCGTGGTGGGCGTGGTCAGGATCGGCCGCACGCTGCGATCGGGCTGGTGGGCGCTGGGACTCGGGCTCGTCCTCGGGGGCGCGCTGGGTAATCTCGTCGACCGGATCTTCCGTTCCCCGGGCCCGCTGCAGGGCCACGTCGTCGACTTCGTGTCGGTCGGCTGGTGGCCGGTGTTCAACGTCGCCGATTCCGCCATCGTCTGCGGCGCGATCCTGCTCGTGGCGCTGACCGTCTTCGGCGTCGAACCGGACGGCTCGCGGAAGACCGGCTCCTCCGACAGCAGAAAGGAAGCACACAAGTGAGAGAAACCCGGGCGATGCCCGTCCCCGACGGGCTCGACGGGATGCGGGTCGACGCGGGCCTGGCACGGCTGCTCGGCCTGTCGCGCACGGCGATCGCCGCCCTGACCGAGGAGGGAGCCGTCCTGGTCGACGGTGCCGCCGCGGGCAAGTCCGATCGACTGTCCGCCGGTTCCTGGCTCGAGGTGGAACTGCCCGAGCCGCCCCGGCCCCTCACCATCGAGGCGACGCCCGTGGAGGGCATGGAGATCCTCTATGCGGACGACGACATCGTCGCCGTCGACAAGCCCGTCGGCGTCGCCGCGCACGCGAGCGTCGGCTGGACCGGGCCGACCGTGATCGGCGGACTGGCGGCCGCCGGATTTCGCATCTCCACCTCCGGCGCCCACGAGCGGCAGGGCATCGTCCACCGCCTCGACGTCGGCACGTCCGGGGTCATGGTCGTCGCGACGTCCGAGCGCGCCTACACGGTGCTCAAGCGGGCCTTCAAGCAGCGCACCATCGACAAGCGCTACCACGCCCTCGTGCAGGGGCACCCCGATCCGAGCAGCGGCACGATCGACGCGCCGATCGGCCGGCATCGCAGCAGCGACTGGAAGTTCGCCGTCACCGCCGACGGCAAGCCCAGCATCACCCACTACGACACGATCGAGGCGTTCCAGGCCGCGAGCCTGCTCGACATCCACCTCGAGACCGGCCGCACCCATCAGATCCGCGTGCACTTCTCCGCGCTGCGGCACCCCTGCTGCGGTGACCTGACCTACGGCGCCGACCCGCGCCTGGCCGAGCGGCTCGGCCTCGAGCGGCAGTGGCTGCACGCCCGGTCGCTCGGGTTCGCGCATCCCGCCGACGGGCGCTGGATCGAGATCACCAGCAAGTACCCGGCCGACCTCGAGCACGCGCTCGCCGTGCTGCGCAGCGCCTGACCGTGCGGCGCGTGTCCCTGCCGTGGGCGGCGACGGCGGCACTGCTGCTGGCGGTGCTCGCGGCCGGGCTGCTCACGCCGGCCCGGACGGCGACGGTGCGCACCGACACCCTCGGCCCCGACCACGGCGAGGCGGTCGCCGGCTACCTCGCGCGCGCCCAGGCGAGCGTCGAGTCCGGCACCGGCGAACCGCGGTGGGGCCTGGTGTCCTTCGCGACGCCGGTGACGGTCGAGCAGGCGGCGGCGCTGCCGGGAGACCCTCGCATCGCGCAGGTGCTGTTCCGCGTCCCGATCGAGCGGGTGCAGACCCCACTGGTCCCGGTCGCCGTGCCCGCCCATCGGGAGGCGCTGCTGCGTGCGCCCGCCGTCGCGGCGGGCCGGCTGCGGCAGGCGGGCGGCGCCGACCGGGCCGCGCGCGTCGCCGCGGTCTCGGCCGATCGTCTCGCGGACGGGTGCGCCTGCGTCGTCGGCGTCGTGGTGCGCGTCGCGCCGGCGACGGCGTCGGAGCTCGCCGCGGCCCCCGGCGTCCGCGCCGTCGAACTGCTGCCCGCGGACGCGGTCGCCGGCGCGTTCTCGGTGAACCCGCTGCTGCCCGAGCACGTCGACGTCGTCGCTCCGGGACCGGACGACGGCGAGCCCTGAGATCCGGTCGCGCAGGATCGGCGGGACAGACGCCTCGCCGGTGGGTACGGTGGCGCGGTGGCACGGGTTCTGGGGTATCTCCTGGTTGCGCTGCTCGCTGCGACCGGTCTGCTGTGGCCGCTGCTCGCCGGACTCGACACCGGCGACGCATCCGCCGCGTCGGATCCGGCGCGGATCACGAACTACACCGCCGACTACACCGTCGAGGCCGACGGCGGGCTCACCGCCACCGAAACCGTCACGGTCGCCTTCCCGGCCGGCCGGCACGGCATCTTCCGGTACTGGGACGTCACCACGGGCGCCGATCCGCACGTGCGCCACATCCCCGAGATCGTCTCCGTCGAACGCGACGGCGCGCCCGAGCCGTTCGAGACGAGCCGGCAACAGGGACACCGATTCGTCGTCGCGAAGATCGGGGACCCCGACGTGTACCTGGAGCCGGGCACCCACACCTATCGCATCGAGTACACCACCGAGGGGGTCCTCGACCCACCGGGCGGCGCCGCCGCGACGTTCGACACGGCCGCGGGGACGGCCGCCCCGGTCGGCTCGGTGTTCCACTGGAGCGTGGTTCCCGGCGGGTGGGAGATGGCCATCGACCGGGCCGACATCACGGTGCGGCTGCCCGCGGCGTCCGGCCTGGTCGAATGTGCGGTGTCGGGGGCGGCCTGCATCCTCGGCGGGGCCGGCACCGACACCGTCTCCGTCGGGGTGACCGGGCTCGAACCCCGGACGGCGGTGAACGTGCGCATCGGGCTCGGGCTCGACGCCCCGGCCCGGGCCACGGTGCCCTGGCCGGTCGTCTGGGATCCCATCCTCGGGCGGTCGGCGCCGGTCGTGGCGGTGGTCGCGATGCTGAGCCTGCTCGGATTCGCCGTCGCGGCCCGGTGGGCGTGGACAGCCCGCGAACCCGAGCCGGGCCTGCCGGTGCTGTACTCGCCGCCCGACGGCTTCGGACCGGTGCAGACCGTCTACCTCGCCTCCGAGCGGCCCGGGCCCGCGCCGCTCGCGGCGACGCTGCTGTACGCCGCAGAGGAGGAACTGGTCGAGCTGCGCCCCGCCGGCGGCGGGAAGAAGTCCGACGTGTGGGAGGTCCGCGGCGTCGCGTCCGCGGACAGGTGGGCGGCGACGGACCCGGTGACCCGGGCGGTCGGCGACGCACTGCAGATCTCGTACCCCGGCGCGGTGCTGCGGGCCGACGGCTCGAAGTCGGCGGGGGAACGGTTGTCGAAGGCGACGACGGAGCTGGCGTCGCAGTGCCGGATCTGGGCCCGCACCGAGGGACTGGTGGCCCCGTCGGCCCGCGAGCGTCTCGGCAAGGCGGCGGTGGTGCTGGCGCTGGTCCTCGCGGTGGTCGGGTTCGCGGTGCCGGTGTGGCCGAGCATGTGGGGCCTGCCGGCGGCGGCGTTCGTGTTCGGCGGATGGGAGCTGTTGCGGCCGGAGGCGGGGACGCGGCGCACCGCGAAGGGCCGCGAGATGTGGTCGCGTGCCGGTGGGTTCCGGCGCATGCTCGTGACCCCGTCGAGCGAGGACCGCTACCGGTTCTCGGCGGAACGCGACCTCTACACCCGCTACATTCCGCACGCGGTCGCGTTCGGCGTGGCCGACCGGTGGGCGGAGAAGTACCGCACGGTCACCGGGTCCGAGCCGCCGGCGCCGGCGTGGTACCCGTATCCGGTCGGAGTGCACGGATTCGCCTCGGGGACCGGGGGATTCGACAGCTTCGAGTCGGCCCTGTCGTCGTCGATCGGCGCGTACACCGCGTCGCAGTCCTCGTCGTCGGGCGGCGGTGGTGGCGGTGGTGGCGGCGGCGGTGGCGGCTCGTGGTGACCGATCGCCGCGGTGAACGAGGCACCGGCGCGTCCGCACCGGTGCCGGGCTACGGAAGGAGGGCGGCTCCATGGTGACCGCAATCGTGATCGTCGTCGTGCTGGTGGTGGTGATCGGTGCCGTGTTCGTGGTCGGCTTCAACCGGCTGCGCCGCGCCGACGTGCTGGCCCAGGAGGCCCTCGGCGGCATCGACGTGCAACTGAGCCGGCGCGCGGACCTGGTGCCGAACCTCGTGGCGACGGTGCGCGGCTACGCGGCGCACGAGAAGAGCGTGCTCGAGGAGGTCACCGCCGCGCGCACCGCCGCGTCGCGGGCGGCTTCCGGCGGCACGGTCGCAGAGAAGGCCCAGGCCGACGCCCGGCTCGAGAAGGCGGTGTTCGACGTGCTCGCCGTCGCCGAGAACTACCCGGACCTGAAGGCATCGGCCAACTTCCTGGATCTGCAGCGCCAGCTCGGCGAGACCGAGGACCAGCTCGCCTTCGCCCGCCAGTACTACAACGACGCCGCGGGCCGGCTCAACACGTCGCTGAAGACGATCCCGTGGATGTTCTTCGCGGGACCGGCGGGTGTGCGCGAGCGCGAGTTCTACACCGCTCCGGCGGGCACGGAACTGCCGCCGACCGTGTCGTTCTGATCCACCCGGCGCGCGCGGTCGCGCCACCGGGCCCTACCGTTGAGCGGTGAGCAGCACCGCATCGCGCTTCGACGCCGGCATCGTGTGCGGGCTCGGCGCCTATCTGACGTGGGGACTCTTCCCGGCGTTCTTCGGGCTGCTCGAGCCCGCCGGACCCGTCGAGATCCTCGCCCACCGGGTGCTGTGGACGCTGCTGGCGATGCTGCTGCTGCTCGCCGTGCTCGGCCGGCTCGGCTCGCTGCGGGGACTGGGCGTGCGGGTGTGGGCCCTGGTCGCGGCGGCGTCGGTGGCCATCGCCGTCAACTGGGGTACGTACATCTACGGCGTCGTGTCGGGCCGGGTGGTCGAGACCGCGCTGGGCTACTTCATCAACCCGCTGGTCAGCGTGCTGTTCGGGGTGTTGTTCTTCCGGGAGCGCCTGCGCCGCGCCCAGGTCGCGGCCCTGTTCGTGGCGACCGCCGCGGTGGCGGTGATCACCGTGGACTACGGCCGGCCGCCGCTGATCGCGCTGACCCTGGCGTTCTCGTTCGCGCTGTACGGGGTGGTCAAGAAGATCGTGCCGCTCGATCCGCGGACGTCGCTGACGGGGGAGGGCATCGTCGCCGTGCCGTTCGCGGCGGGCTACCTGGTCTTCCTCGCCGTCACCGGCACCGGCACCTTCACCGGCCACGGGGCCGGGCACTCGCTGCTGCTCGTGTCGGCCGGGCTCGTCACGGCGCTGCCGCTGCTGCTGTTCGGGGCGGCCGCCCAGCGGGTGCCGCTGGTGACCCTCGGCATGCTGCAGTACCTGACCCCCGGCCTGCAGATGGCGTGGGGCGTGCTGGTGCTGCACGAGGACATGCCCGCCTCGCGGTGGATCGGCTTCGGGCTGATCTGGACCGCGCTGGCGGTGTTCACCGTCGACGCCGTTCTGCGGGCCCGCACGGCGCGCGGACGCCTCGAACCGGTCACCTCGAGTACACCGGAGTAACACCGGTCACGACTCGCCGCCGGCGCCGGTGTGGCGGTCCGATCCCGTCGCCGGGGAGGCCTACACTCGGGATGCTCACAGACCTTCCGGGAGAGGCACGCGTGGCTGACTCGTTCGTTCATCTGCACAACCACACCGAGTACTCGATGCTCGACGGCGCCGCGAAGGTCGGTCCCCTGTTCAAGGAGGCCGAGCGGCTGGGGATGACGGCGGTCGGGATGACCGACCACGGGAACATGTACGGCGCCAGCGAGTTCTACAACGCCGCGACGAAGTTCGGGATCAAGCCGATCATCGGCATCGAGGCCTACATCGCCCCGGAGTCGCGGTTCAGCACCAAGCGCGTGCAGTGGGGGGATCCGAGCCAGAAGTCCGACGACGTCTCCGGTTCCGGCTCGTACACGCACATGACGATGGTGGCCGAGAACGCCACCGGACTGCGGAACCTGTTCAAGCTGTCCTCGCTCGCCTCCATCGAGGGCCAGCTCGGCAAGTGGGCCCGTATGGACGAGGACCTCATCGCCCACCACGCCGAGGGCATCATCGCGACCACCGGCTGCCCGTCGGGGGAGATCCAGACCCGGCTGCGTCTCGGCCACGACCGCGAGGCGCTCGAGGCGGCCGCGAAGTGGCAGGAGATCTGGGGCAAGGACAACTTTTTCCTCGAGCTGATGGATCACGGCCTGTCCATCGAGCGCCGCGTCCGGGAGGGCCTGCTCGAGATCGGCCGCACGCTCGGCATCCCGCCGCTGGCCACCAACGACTGCCACTACGTCACCAAGGATGCCGCCGAGAACCACGAGGCGCTGCTGTGCATCCAGACCGGCAAGACGCTGTCGGATCCGACCCGTTTCAAGTTCGACGGCGACGGCTACTACCTGAAGTCCGCCGCGGAGATGCGGGCGCTGTGGGACGGCGAGGTGCCCGGCGCGTGCGACAACACGCTGCTCATCGCCGAGCGGGTGCAGTCCTACGAGGAGGTGTGGACCCACCGCGACCGCATGCCGATCTTCCCCGTGCCCGAGGGGGAGACGCAGGCGAGCTGGCTGCGCAAGGAGGTCATGCGCGGCCTCGACCGCCGCTTCCCGAACGGCGCGCCCGACGAATACCTGCGCCGCGCCGACTACGAGATCGACGTGATCTGCGAGATGGGTTTCCCGGCGTACTTCCTCGTCGTCGGCGACCTGATCAACCACGCCCGCGAGGTGGGTATCCGGGTCGGTCCGGGTCGAGGCTCGGCCGCCGGTTCGCTCGTCGCCTACGCCATGGGCATCACGAACATCGATCCGATCCCGCACGGCCTGCTGTTCGAGCGGTTCCTCAACCCCGAGCGCGTGTCCATGCCCGATATCGACATCGACTTCGACGATCGCCGCCGCGGCGAGATGGTGCGGTACGCGACCGAGAAGTGGGGCAACGACAAGGTCGCCCAGGTGATCACGTTCGGCACCATCAAGACGAAGGCCGCGATCAAGGACTCGGCGCGCGTGCAGTTCGGCCAGCCGGGCTTCGCGATCGCCGACCAGATCACCAAGGCGCTGCCGCCGCCGATCATGGCCAAGGACATTCCGGTGTCGGGCATCACCGACCCGAACCACGAGCGGTACAAGGAGGCCGCCGAGGTCCGGGCGCTGATCGAATCCAACCCGGACGTGAAGAAGATCTACGACACCGCGCTCGGCCTCGAGGGCCTGATCCGCAACGCCGGCGTGCATGCCTGCGCGGTGATCATGTCCTCCGAGCCGCTGATGGACGCCATCCCGCTGTGGAAGCGGGCGCAGGACGGCGCGATCATCACCGGCTGGGACTACCCGTCGTGCGAGGCCATCGGCCTGCTGAAGATGGACTTCCTCGGTCTGCGGAACCTCACCGTCATCGGTGACGCGATCGAGAACATCAAGAACAACCGCGGCATCGACCTCGACCTGGACACGCTGCCGCTCGAGGATCCGCCCACCTACGAGTTGCTGGCCCGCGGCGACACCCTGGGCGTGTTCCAGCTCGACGGCAGCGCCATGCGCGATCTGCTGCGCCGGATGCAGCCGACCGGCTTCGAGGACATCGTCGCCGTGCTCGCGCTGTACCGGCCCGGCCCGATGGGCATGAACGCCCACAACGACTACGCCGACCGCAAGAACGGCCGGCAAGAGGTCAAGCCGATCCACCCCGAGCTCGAGGAGCCGCTGAAGGACATCCTGGCCGACACCTACGGCCTGATCGTCTACCAGGAGCAGATCATGCAGATCGCTCAGAAGGTGGCCGGTTACTCGCTCGGACAGGCAGACCTGCTACGGCGAGCCATGGGCAAGAAGAAGAAGGAGATCCTCGAGGAGGCGTACGGCGGCTTCCAGAAGGGCATGCTCGACAACGGCTTCTCCCAGCCCGCGATCACCGCATTGTGGGACACAGTGCTTCCGTTCGCCGGATACGCGTTCAACAAGTCGCACGCCGCCGGGTACGGCCTCGTCTCGTTCTGGACGGCGTACCTCAAGGCGAACTACCCCGCCGAGTACATGGCGGGCCTGCTCACGTCCGTCGGCGACGACAAGGACAAGGCTGCGGTCTACCTGTCGGACTGCCGCAAGATGGGCATCACCGTGCTGCCGCCCGACGTCAACGAGTCGCGGGTCGACTTCGCGTCGGTGGGGGAGGACATCCGGTTCGGCCTCGGCGCGGTGCGCAACGTCGGTACCAACGTTGTGGCGTCCATCATCCGGGCGCGGGAGGAGAAGGGCCGGTTCACCGACTTCTCCGACTACCTCAACAAGATCGATGCGCTCGCATGTTCGAAGAAGGTCACCGAGTCGCTGATCAAGGCCGGTGGGTTCGATTCGCTCGGCCATCCCCGCAAGGGCCTGATGCTGGTCCACGCCGACGCGATCGACGCGGTCATGGGCACCAAGAAGGCCGAGGCGATCGGGCAGTTCGACCTGTTCGGCGGCGCGGACGCCGACGAGTCGGTCACCTCGGTGTTCAACGTGAAGATCCCCGAGGAGGAGTGGGATACCAAGCACAAGCTCGCCCTCGAACGGGAGATGCTGGGCCTGTACGTGTCCGGGCATCCGCTCAACGGCGTCGAGCACGTGCTCGCCCAGCAGTCGGACACCGCGATCCCGACCATCCTCGAGGGCGCGATCAAGGACGGCACCCAGGTCACCGTGGGCGGCATCCTCGCGTCGGTGAACCGCCGCATCAACAAGAACGGTCTGACCTGGGCGTCGGCGCAGCTCGAGGATCTCGCCGGCGGCATCGAGGTGCTCTTCTTCCCGCAGTCCTACTCGGTGTACGGCATGGACGTGGTCGAGGACTCGGTGGTGCTGGTCAAGGCGCGGGTGTCGATCCGCGACGACCGGATCTCGTTGATCGCCAACGATCTCGCCGTGCCCGACCTGTCGCAGGTCGGGGTGGCCAAGCCGCTGTCGGTGTCGATGCCGACCCGGCTGTGCACCCCCGACAAGGTCGGGGCGCTCAAGAGCGTGCTCACCCGCCACCCCGGTACCTCGGACGTGCACGTCCGGCTGATCTCCGGCAGCAAGGTCACCGTGCTGAAGGTGGACGACAGCCTGCGGGTGGAGCCGTCGTCGGCGCTGATGGGGGATCTCAAGGCTCTGCTCGGGCCGGCCTGCCTGGCGACCTGACCCGCCGACGGTGTCTGCAGTCGGACGACGCTGCGGTCGGGTGTCGCTGCGGTCAGGTGTCGCGGCGGTAGTGCAGCAGGCGGGCCCACCAGACGACGGTGGCGGTCGCGGCGGCGGTGAGCACGGCGGTCTGCGCATCCGCGGTGATCGCGAACAGCGCCAGGAGGACCAGGACGGCCGCGACGAGTGCCTCGAGCTTGTACAGCGGCCATGCGGTTCCGGCCACGTCGACGGACGCGGGCCGGCGGCGGGTGGGGGTGGGCGAATCCATCGTCGTCATCTCGACCTCCGTGCGCCTCGGGGAACCCGTCCGCCAGGCTACTCGCAGACTTGTTTTCGGTCTACCGAACATTGCCGATCGGCGCGGTGACGCCGGGTCCCGGCGGTCGGGTCGTCGCCCTCGCCGTCGATGTTGCCCGGCGGCGGCACGGGCGGCTCGAGCAGCGCCCACTGGGCGTCGGTGAGCGACGACGACGGTACACCGCGCACTGGTGTCCGGGGGCCGTGTCCGGGGTGGGGCATGCCGGGCACGGCGCGATGAGCGATGATGGCCAGTGAACTCTTGGTCGGGTCGTGACGTAAGCACTCTTGACTTACCAGGAGTTCACCTGTTCCCACACTTCACATGCCTCGCCACCGGCTCGTAGCGTTCTCGGATGCACTCTGAGCTCGATTCTTCACCTCGGCGACCTGCTGCGACTGTAGGGGCCGGTGTTGTTCGGCGTGTCGCGGCGACTCGCGACGGTTACCACCCGATCATCTTGGGGTTCCTTCCACAGAAACATTCGAGACGAGGACACATGGTGGCCGTGGGCATCAGTGTGCCCGACGTGCGGGCCGTCGGCGAGCAGCCGAGCAATCGATACGCGTATCGACCTGGCGGCGTTCCGGGGCCGGTTCGCCGACCTGAGCAGCTGGCCCCCACCCGCGGCCACCACGAGCACGGCCACCGGCCGGTACGGAACGGCGACGGCCTCCGCATGGAATCAGCTGAACCCGAGGCTCATCCACCAAGGGGTGTGGGCCGAGCATCCCGGAGCACTGCCGATCGTCGAGGGCACGGTAATCCCACTGACCGTCGGCCATCTGCCCGGAACCGGCACCCGGCCCCGGTATGGCTGTGGTACTCGGACCCCACCGTAGGAGGTGACCACGTCGACGGACTGTGGCAGATGTTTCTGCGCCGCTTCTTTCCTCGTGCACACCTTCGAAGAAGTTCAAGCAGGCGTCGGAGTGGACTGCGCCGACGATCCGCCGTCCCGAGACGGCCGATCGCTGGACCTGGATCGTCATCGTGGCGCATGCCCAGCTGCGGCTCGCCCGGCCCCTGGCCGAGGACCTGCGCCGACCCTGGGAGCGACCGCGGCCTCCGGGCCGGCTGACCCTGGCCCGGGTCCGTCGCGGGTGTCGGTGCATCTGCCGGACGATGCCCACTCCGGCCGGTGCGCCGAGACCCTCCCGGCCCGGTCCCGGACGACCCTTCGGCTCGAAGAACACCCGTCCCGCTCCGTATTTCCACGCGGGCAAACGCGTCAGAACCGACATGCAGGAACCGGCCGGTGTAAACCGCACAGGTCAAAAATCAAGCTCAGGGAATGGAGTAGCCGACTACTCGGGCTTACTGTCTCCCGAGCCAAGACGATCAGGTGGTGCAGTAACTACTCGATCAGCGCACAACAACCACGGCGGACGAAGTAGCAGACGCGCGGTGCAATCGGAGTCCGTTGCGGCGATCACTGGCTGATGTATGAGCTCGATAATCTTCGAATTCGAATCGAGTGCTGGAACGCCTCGGCAGAAGCGGTGCGCCCGCTGCGCGAGTAGTGCACCGGACAGCGCGCCGTTTTTCGGCGCAATCTGCAAGATTGTACGACGCGCGAGTCGGATGAACATGCTGCAAATCGTTGGTGGCGACTGCGCCAGCGCACGATCGGGCAGAGATGACATCGCTCACTGGCGACTGCGCCGGACCGCACGGAACACCGAGGGTGGATCGATTGCCCACCCAGGGTGGGTTTCCGGGTGGTCGAGCGAGCGGAAGATAGACAAGGAGGCAAATCTCAGTTTGGAACAAATGAACGGCCATCGGGGAGGCGTGGACGACGTCGGTTACGCGCTCGTGACCTGGGTGGACGGCCCCATGTGGAGGTCCGAACGGCCTCTATGTCGAACAAGTCCATCAATTGATGTCGGTATCCGTGTATGACGGTCTCCTCGAGCGGCCGCTCGGATATCCGGCCGTGGGCCGCGAAAGGATGTACTGCTACAAGATGTTGCGGACCGATCCGGCTGGCGTGACGGTGCTGCCATTCCGGTGGAGTTCTCGAACCGAAAACGCTCCGGGAACGACTTGATCGAGTCGATTTGAAAACTTCCTAGAACTCATAAAGGAGCGAGAAGGAGCAATGCACGAATCGACCATGGTGCGGCACAATCGGGTGTTCGACGACGCCTCGAGCGGCACCCCAAACGATTCCAATGTGCTTTTCGGGCGGCGGCCGGAATGCGCACGAATTGATCAGTTGTTGGCGGAACCCCTGACGGGGGCGAGCGCCGCGCTCGTCATCACCGGGGATCCTGGGATCGGTAAGACAAGCCTGCTGCGCTACGCCCGCGACGGCGCTCGCACACTGAAAGTGTTGTCCGTGAGCGGGGTCGAGGCGGAGACCATGTTCCCGTTCGCAGCGCTAGGACGATTGCTCACGCCCGTCCTTGATCGGCTCGGTTCGCTGCCCGCCGTTCAGGCGGACGCCCTGCGCTGCGCGCTCACGCTCAGCGCGGAACGACCCCGTGACCGCTTCGCTGTGTGCGCGGCGGCATTTCAGTTGCTCGCGACGACGGCCGAGAGATCCCCGACTCTCGTGCTCGTCGATGACGCGCAATGGTTGGATGTCTCCACCGCCGAGGCACTCGCCTTCACTGCACGCCGACTGCGGGCCGAGGGACTCGTGCTGTTGATCGCCACGCGCGACGTCGGAGGCTTCGCGGACATCGAGCAGCTGAACATCGGCGCGCTCGACGAGGATTCCGCCGCGGAGTTGCTCACCGCCCGATTCGCGGCTGCACCCGCCGAGGAGGTCGTGCGCGCGCTTACCGCGGAACTCGGAGGCAACCCACTGGCATTGCATGAGGTCAGCGGCACCCTCACCCGCGCTGAGCTGACCGGCACCGACCCGCTCCGAGCGCCATTCTCGGCGGAGAACGCCGCATCACGCATCTTCGGCCCGCGTATCTCCGCCCTCGACCGTGCATCGCTGCACGCGCTCCGCATCACCGCGGTCGCCGCCGGTGATGGCCTCGAGGTGGTGCTCGCCGCGCTGGCGGCGGAACCTGGAGATTGTGCCGCGCTGGAATCGCTCGAGAACAACGGGCTGGTCGCCGTCGAGGTCGCCGATGTTCATTTCGTGCACCCGTTGCTGCGTACTGCCGTACTGACCAATCTGACACCGGGCCAATTACGGGCACTCCACCGAACTGTTGCCTCCGTCATGACGGCGCCGTCACAGGCGGAACGCCGGGCCTGGCACCTCGCCGAGGCCGCTCTGGGGCCTGACGAGGCCGCCGCTCGAGCCCTCGAACAGGCTGCAGACCATGCGCTGAGACGCAGCGGCTATGCCGGCGCCGCTCTGGCGCTCGAGCGCGCCGCTGAACTCTCCACGGACGGCCCCTCGAAGGCGCGCCGATTCTGTGCCGCCGCGAACGCGGCGCACTCCGCGGGACAGCTTGACACTGCGCTGCGACTGCTGAGGAAGTCCGAAGAGTACACGGTCGATCCCGTCCTGCATGCCGACATCGCGGACATGCGCGGTCGAATTGAACTTCACACGGGACGGGCCAGCGTCGCCCGCATGGTGTGGCAGGCCGGCGCGGTTGCGGTCAGCGAGGTAGACCCCGCGCGGGCGGCCTCGTTGCGGGCCACGGCTGCCATTGGAGCGCTGGCAGCGGGTGATCCCGCGGGCGCCTGTGCGCTCGCGCGGGAGGCCGCCCACTCAGCTTCCCCGGCCGACGGAAACACCCAACTCCTGAGCAAGACCGTCATCGGGAACGCTCTGACACTGATGGGCCAGGAGTCGGACGGCATGCGGTGGATGCGGGAGGCGGCCGCGTCGACCCGGAAGCCTGCGGCAGGTGAGCCCGACCTCGAGTGGGTCCTTGTCGGCGCGCTCAGTGGTGTGACCTGGTACGGCGAGGAGATCGATCCGCGGGGGTTCCTCGATCCGTTGCTTCATCAGCTACGGCGCAGCGGCGCGCTGGGCCATCTACCGCTGGCGCTGCATGTTGCAGCGCTCGCCGACAGTAGGCGAGGACGGCTGCAGTCGGGCCGGTCCGCGGCTGCGGAGGCGGCCGAACTGGCGGCCGGTATCGGTGACGTCTTCACGCTGTGTCCGGCGCTGGGCTGCCTTGCGCTGCTCGAAGCGCAAGTTGGTGACGAACAGTCCTGCCGTGCTCATGCTGCAGAATCGCTGCGACAGCGTGAGGTCACCCGCTTGGGCGTGATGCATCACGTGGCGCTGGAGGGATTGGGCCTGCTCGAGCTGAGCCTGAACCGACCCGATCGGGCGATTCCATACCTCGAAGAGGTCAATCGAGGCCCGGAGCCGGATGTACGCGACCCGATGGTGGTGCGAGTCTCGTCCCTGGATCTCATCGAGGCCTACGTTCGGGTCGGTGCGGACATCAGCGCCACAATGCGAGATCAGCTGGGGGGATTCGCAGGATTGACGCTGCCTCCGGCGCTCAGTGCTTTGATCTGGCGGGCTATGGCGTTGGTAGCTGGCGATGGGGATTACGACGAGTTCTTTTCGCGGGCACTCGCCTTCCACGCTCGGTGCCCGTCGCCGTTCGATGCGGCCCGCACGCGATTGTGCTATGGCGAACGGCTCCGTCGGGCGGGTCGTCGGCGCGACGCGCGCGAGCATCTTCGTTGCTCACTCGACGGGTTCGAGCGCATTGGGGCTCGCCTGTGGGCGGCGCGGACGGCCACCGAACTCACCGCCGCCGGGCAACCAGCCAAGGCGCGAAGTGGAAGCGTTGCCGACGCGCTCACCGCACAGGAGTTGGAGGTGGCCCAGCTTGCTGCAAACGGTGGCACGAACCGTGAGATCGCCACGCAGCTGTTCCTCAGTGTCAAGACGATCGAGATGCACCTGGGACGGGTTTATCGCAAGGTTGGTGTCCGCTCCCGGACGCAGCTCGCCAACTCCTTCCGGGACAGCGTGAAGGACTGCGTGTGATCACCGCCGGGCGCTGTACGCGATCCACCCCGCCCGTGGTCGTCGTCAAGGGCGCTTCGACTGCCTCCCCTGGCGACGCGGTTGCCGGGACAGCACCCGATTCCAGGCGGGGGACGGCCCCGGCTTCGCGCTACCGGCTCCGACCCTTCGACCTGCACGGACCTCGTCCTTCTCGAGACACCCCACTCGGTCAGCTCGTCAGCCACCTCGGGCAGGGGCGCCGCTCTCACCGTTCCTGCGGTACCGGGCTGGTAGGTCGCGAGGGCGGCGGCACCGATCTGGCCGAAGAACCGGGCCTCGTGCTCATCGAGGACATCGATGAGCACGAGCGGCGAGATCATCCGCTGCAGCCGGCCATCAGCGAAGCTGACAGTGCGTGCGCGAACTTATGGGATGGCGGTCACGATTGGGCCGACGTAGTAGTACGGTGCACCCGTGCCGATGCACTGGATGAACGCTCGGGTACCGGGTGTGTATCGGAAGAAGATCGGGTTCGGTCCGGTCTCGAATTTGTAGAAGTCCGGGACCACTTGTAGGTACGGCGGTTCGAGACTCCATCCCTCGCACTCCCACGTTTCCCCTGGTGCCAGGTCCATGCGGATGACCCCGCCGGGTTCGGGTGTGGCGACCGGCGGGGTCGCGGACGCAGTGCCGACTGCCAGCAGACCGAGCGCCGCTGCCGCTGCCACCGACCCGGCACGTCGGATGTTTCTGAGTCGGATGTTTCTCATCGGAAGTCCTCCTCTTGTCGGGTTTGGGGTGGCAAGTTCAGCGGTGGTTGCGCGGATGCGCCAGCCGGATCAGCAGGCTGCCGAGCGAGTGGCCTTCCTTACCGAGCACTCCGAAGCGGTGGATCACCGCGAGGTCGCGCTTGTACGGGGTGCCGGTGACGCCGCAGGCCCGCTCGACCGCGGCAACTCTCCGAGAGAGTTCCGTGCGCCGGACGACCGCCGCGAGAATTTCCGCGTCGATGTGGTCGATCTCGTTGTGCAGCTCGTCGAACTCGATTGTGATCGATCGCTCGTCCGATTGGGGGAACGCAAGTGGGTTCATCTCCAGCTCCTGGCAACTATCGCGTATCAGGTCGGTGGTTGTCGGCGGTTCACCGTGGAACCGAGACCGACACCATGGATTCCACGAAGTACCGACGGCTGCAAATCTCCACACCGAGGGAAAGGGTCACGGGTGGGGACGGGACGGATCGTGCAGTCGGCGGCCGGACCGGGCGATGGCGGGCACGTTGCCGGGCGAGCCTGTTCGGCGACGAGCCGGGGGTGAACCGTCTCGTGGCTTCGGTGATCGCTGCGTCCTCGATCATGAAGGCCTCGCTTCATCGGCGCATTCTGCGACGCACTTGCCGGTCTCATATCGGGTATGAGGAGAGCATCCTTGACGAAGCCGTCGCACTTCACCGCGTGGCGGTAACGAGTAGCCGACTCTTGTTTCCGCGGCAACCTCGCCACGTCGGGCGGGACGGCGCCCACGACCGGCACGCTGAACAACGGCGCGGATGCGGGAGCAAGCGGGCCGAGCCTGACGGGATGGATCGCCTCGGGAACGGCCATCGCTGCGCGAAGCACTTTCTTGTTCAAGGTGTTCTTCTCGTGGTGTGTTTCGGCGGGTGTTGCACCCGGCACGAGTGGTTGACGTGGAGAACATCATTCGGCATGGGCACGGTGACCGGCGACGGGGAAAACCCTCGACCGCGATGTTTGGGCCGAGCACCTGTTCGCCGCGGTGCAGGACACCGTGGTCGAACACCAGGTCGCCACCGCGCTGTCCTCCCAGCTCGCGTGCCCGGCCTGCGAAATCCCGCGGCGGCACAGGGACAGCCTGGACCATCGTGATGGGGACGCTGTTCGGCACGCTGCCGCTGGACAGTCCCCGCTGGTGGCGCAGCCCGTGCACGCCGCAGCCGACCCGAACGTTCAGCTGCCTGGCCGCGACCCTGCGGGAGCGGACGACCTCGGGGACTCGCGCACCCCGATCCGCGCGTGCAGTCGGCGCAGCGGTCCCGGTGCCCACCAGTTGAACTCGCCGGCCACCCGCATGAACGCCGGCACCAGCACACCGCGCACCAGTGTGGCGTCCATCAGTACGGCGAGCGCAGTGCCGATCCCGAACATCTGCATGAACGACAGTCCGGTCGAGAAGGACAGCAAGGTCACGGTGAGCAGGGCGGCCGCGCTGCTCACGATCCGCCCGACGCGCCCCAGGCCCTCGATGGTCGCCTCGGTGGTGTCCGCCCCGCCGTCGCGCGCCTCCTTGATCCGGCTGAGCAGGAAGATCTCGTAGTCCACCGACAGGCTGAACGCGATGCAGCACAGCAGCACCACCATGCCGATGTTCAGCGGTGCGGGCGTCACGCCGGTGATCGCGGCCAGGTGCCCGTCCTGGAACAGCCACACCATCGCGCCGATCACCGCGATGAGCACGAACACGTTGAGCAGCAGCGCCTTGATCGGCACGATCATGCTTCCGGTGAATAGGAACAACAGCACGAAGGTCGACACGGCCAGCAGTGCGAGTGCCGACGGCAGACGGCCGGCGATCGCGGAATTGCTGTCGATCAGCGTCGCCGTCGGGCCGCCGACGGCAACGCGGTTCTCGGCCACCGCCGGCAGCGCCCGGATCTCGTGCACCAGGTCCTGGGCCGGTTCCGATTGCGCGTCCACCGTCGGTTCGACCAGCACGTACCCGGCATCGTCGGCGGTGAAGCGCGCGCTCTGCGGTCCCGGACCGGCCACCAGCATCCCGTGTTGGTAGCGGCCGAAGGCGCCGTCCACCCGGGCCACCTCGTCGAGCGCGGACACCTCGCGGGCCACCCGCTCGAGCGCCGCCGCGTCGTTGCGCGCCACCAAGATCGCCGCGTCCGAGCTGTCGGCGGCATAGTCGTCCCGGATCGCGGTGGTGACCTGACGCGCGGCCGAATCGACCGGCAGCGCTCGCTCGTCCGGGGTCGCGAACCGGGCGTGCAGGACCGGAAGGCCCATCAGTAGCAACAGCATCAGCACCGGCAGCGCGGCGCGCACCGGTCGGCGCGTCACCGCCGCCGCGGTGCGACGCCAGAACGGTGAATCCGCCGCCAGCCGGTCGCGTCGGCGCCGCACCGCCAACGAGTCGATTCGCCCACCGAGCAGTGCCAGAATCGCCGGCAGCACCACCACTGCGCTCACGGCCGCCGTCACCACCACCGCCATCGCCGCGAACCCGACCGACCGCAGGAAGTAGATGGGGAACACGAGCATCCCGCCCATCGCCACCGTCACGGTGGCCGCGCTGAACAAGATGGTGCGGCCGGCCGTCGCGACCGACTCGATCACCGCTTCCCGTGGTGGATGCCCGGCGGCCCGCTCCTCGCGGAACCGGGACACCAGCAGCAGTCCGAAGTCGATGGCGAGGCCGAGCCCGAATGCCGTGGCCACGGTCAGCGCGTAGACGGACACGTCGGTGACCTGGGCCAGCACGAACAGCACCAGCATCGTCGCCAGAATCGAGGCCACGCCCAGGCTCAGCGGCAGCAGCGCGGCCACCACGCTGCCGAACACGATGATCAGCAGCAACAGCGTCGCGGGCAGCGCGATCGATTCGGCCAGCTTCAGGTCCTGCGCCACGTGGGTCTCGAGGGCGTCGGTCAGCCCCAGCTTGCCCCCGGCCGCCACCCGCACCGCCGGGTCCTCGGGCAGCTCCGCGAGGATCGTCGTGGTGTGCCGGGCGGCCTGTTCCGCGGTGCCGCCGACGTGCAGCAGCACCAGCCCGGACCGGCCGTCGGTGCTGCGCAGATCCGGCAGCCGCGTGGTCCAGTAGGAGCCGACCTCGGTCACCTCCGGCTCCGCCGCGATCCGCCGCTCGAGCCGCTGCGCCGCGGCCATCACCTCGGGGCTGTTCACATCGCCGGCGCGGGCGGTGACCTGCAACACCAGGTTGGGTGTGGAGCCGCCGAAGCGCTCGTCGAGGAAGGCCTCGGCCAGAGACGATTCCGAGCCGGGGTCGTCGAAACCGCCGACCTTCAGCTCGGCGGAGACACCCGTGCCGAACACACCGGCGAGCACCAGGAAGGCCAGGGCGCCGGCGAGAACCCGGCGGGGACGGTCGACGATGAGGGTGGCGAGCCGTGTCAGCATGACGTCGTCGCTCCTTCGCGATCGTTTGCCGTGCGCGGTGGTGAGCTGTTGTTCCTCCGATGCCGCGTGTCGCGGCTCGTCGTCGCGTTTACCGGCGCCGCCGTGAGCGCCGCAGTCTGCACCATGGCGAGGGCGTTGCGACCCGGGCCCGGCCGGGTAGCCGTCGGTGGTGGTGCTCATCTCGATCCTGCTCTCGATCGTCGGCAATCGGATTCATCCCCGCCCGGAACACCGGGCGCCGCCGCGCTCGACATCACCCCGGACCGTGCGGGACCGACGACCCGTCCGAACGGTCGTCCTGGTGCCGCGGGCCCAACACTTCGAACATGATCGGCCTTCGCGGCCCGGTCGCGATGTTGTGTGGGACCGACACCGGCGGCGGCCGGCGTAGGGCCCGCTCCGGCAGAGCCAGCCGGACCCGCGACAGGATGGTCGCCAGCACGATCGGCATCTCGTACTCCGCCAGGGCGAACCCGATGCACCGTCGATGCGCGCCGCCGTACGGCGCGAATTCGAACGGGCTGTAGCGCCGCCCGACGAAACGCTCCGGATCGAACCGGTCGGGTCGTTCCCAGACATCCGGATGCGAATGCAGGAGCGGCAGGGCGATACCGACCGTTGCGCCCGCGGCTACCGGGACGCCGCGCACGTGCAGCGGCCCGGTCAGCCGGCGCAGCACGATCGGCACCGGCGGGTGTAACCGCAGCGTCTCGTGGCACACCGCGTCCAGGTACGGCAACCGAGCGAGGTCCTCGGGCGCCGCCGTCGCGCCCAGGTCCCGCACCTCGGCTATCACCCGCTCGCGGACCTCAGGGTGGCGGTGCAGATGGAACAACGCCCAGCACACCGAGGTCGCGGTGGTCTCGTGCCCGGCCACCAGCAATGTGCGGAGTTCCTCGCGCAGCTCGCCGTCGTCGATCCGCGACCCGTCTTCGTAGGTCGCGGCGAGCAGCATGCTCAGGACGTCCACCCGGCCGTCCTCGGGGTCCGCGCGCCGGCGCTCGATGTCCTCGGTCAGCAACGCATCGAATTCGTCGCGGGCGCGGACGAACCGATCCCAGGGCGCGTGTCCGAACACACCGCGGCGCAGCGGTGGAACCAACATCAGCGGGCCGGTGTAGGCGGCGAGGAAATCGGCGACCACCCGGATGTATTCGGCCGGGCGTTCAGCGCCGGTGAGCCCGAACACCGCCTCCAGGATCACGCGCAGGGTGATGGCCCGAAGGGCAGACCGCGAGTCGACGATGCGTCCCGGAGTCCAGTCGGCGATCTCGTCGAGGGTCGAATCGCGGATGATCTCGCCGTATGCCCGCATCCGCTGCCCGTGGAACGGTGGTGTCAACAATTTCCGTTCCCGGCGGTGCCGCTCTCCGGATATCAAGATCAGCGACGCGTCCCCGACCAGCGGCGCGATCGGATTCGGTGTCGGGGGCTCGACCAGATCGACGGGCGCACGGAAGATATCTCGGGCACCCTGGGGATGTCCGGTGAACAGGATCGGCGTGAAGCCGGGAAACCGGACCTCGAACGGGTCACCGTCGCGGTCGCGCCGCCACCGGAAATAGCGATCGGGATCGGCCCCGGCGGTGAGCGTGCGAACAGCACCGCGCCCGGCCGCACGTAACTGCGAGGCACGCGGCAACATCGTCGACATACCGCGGCCCTCAGATCGCCTGCAGTGCCCGCAGCACCGCGCGGCCGGCGGCGGGATCGCCCACCGCGATGCGGGCGCTGCCGTCGGCGTAGGGTTTTGCCACGATGCCGGCGCGCTGCAGCGCCGGTGCGATGCGCGACCCGTTCAGGTAGAGGAAGTTGGCGTGGCTGCGGGGAACATGCACCCCGTTCTGCCGCAACGCCACCCACAAGAGTTCGCGTTCGGCGGTGATCCGCGCGACCCGGGCTTGCAGCTCGTCCTCCGCCGCATAGGAGGCGGTCACCGCCGCCACCGCCGCGCAACTCATCCCGAACGGCAGCTGCCGGCGCCGCACCCGCGCCACCAGCTCCCGCCCTCCGAATGCGTACCCGATGCGCAGCCCGGCCAGCCCGAATGCCTTCGAAAACGTCCGCAGCACCAGCACATTGGGGTAGCGGCGAATGAGTCCGAGCACATCGACCGCGTCGGCGGCGTCGATGAACTCGACGTAGGCCTCGTCGAGGATCACCACCACCTGCGGCGGAATCGAGGACAGGAACACCTCCAGGTCGGCCGCGGAGACCAGGGTGCCCGTGGGGTTGTGCGGCCGGCACACCACCACCAGCCCGGTCCGGTCGTCGACCACCTCGCCCATCGCACACAGATCCTGGCGACCACCATGATCGAGCGGCACCGCCACCGCTTCCACGCCCAACATGTCGGCTATGATCGGATAACCGTCGAACGTCGGGTTCGCGAACACGATGGTTTCGCCGCTTCGCAGCACGGCCTGCATGATCTGCATCGCCACCCCCGTCGCGCCCGAACCGACCGCCACCTGCTCCGGGTCCACACCGACCCGGTCGGCGATGATCCGGGGAAGACGCTGCGGCAGAAACTCCGGATATCGATTCGCCCGGGCCATCTGTTCGTACAGCGCCGCCAGCACCGACGGCAACGGCGGGAACGGGTTCTCGCTCAGCCCGAGCTCGAAGTGGGGCATCGGCCTGGTCACGCCGCTCCCCGCCGACGGTGTCGTCGCCTCCGCGATCTCGCCGGTCATGGCGTCGGCCCCGCTCCCCATCGGACGGCGGCCGCACCGGCGAAGTCGCCGGCGTGGGCGAATCCGGCCAGCACCACCAGCGATCCGTTGCCGATGCGCCCGTCCCGATTGGCGGTATCCAGCGTCACCGGAATGCCGGCGCCGAACAGGTTTCCGCACTCGTCGAAGGTGTCCGGGTGCTGCTCCGGGGTCAGCTGCATGGCCTCGCGCCAGTTCCGCAGGAACAGCCGGTTGGGTTGGTTGGTGACGAAGGTGTCGACATCGGCGGATTGCACGCCGATCCGATCGCAGACCGCCAGCGCCACCTCCGGCACCAGCCGGTTGCCGCGGGCGAACACCTTGGTGATCTTGGACTCGGTGAACCCCACGCAGACCTGCCCGAGGCCCGGCTCCCAGTACTTGCGATCGGAGACCGGAACTCCCTCGAAGGTCATGTCCCCACCGAACTCCGGATAGGTGCGGCATTCGATGCCCAGGATCGGGGCGTCGTCGGATTTGGTCAGCAGGCCGACCCCGCAGCCGTCGCCGGGGACCGAGGCATGCGCCAACCCTCGGATCTCGCTCTGGGTGAAGACCTGTCCCGCACTGTTCTGGGTCGTGGCGACCAGCGCCGTGGTCGCATCGGAGCTCTGCAGGATGGTCCGGGCCAGCGCCATCATGTGCACGAACGACGCGCAGCCGCCGTTGTGCACGTCGATCACCCAGTCCGGGCGCAATCCCAACCGGCGGGCCACCTCCGGGCCGCAGCCGAGCACCGGGTTGTCGGGCAGCTGGGTGTGGGTGAGCAGCACATCCACGTTCGAAATCGTGTCCGCGCCGTGCCTGTCGATCAGCGGGGCCACCGCCCGCTCCACCATGTCCACCGCAGTCTCGTCACGGGCCACGTGGTGCCGATACTTCGGCGAGCGGAACATGACGTTCTTCGCCATCCGGTCCGAGCGGGAGAACTGAGTGAAGTATTCGGTGGGAACCCGATTCTCCGGTAGATAGCTGGCGACGTCGACCAGGCTGACCGTGGGCCGGGCCGCTGTCATCGGTGCGTGCACTGTCATGCTCATTTCATCCATTCCGGCTTGATCGGCAGACCGTGGGTGGCGCGGTACTCGCAGATGGCCTTGAGGTTGTCCATCTCCAACTGATGTCCGGCGGAGAACATGTCCCAGAAGTCGCCGACCCACACCGGGCGGTTCGCCGGTGCCGTCTCCGGGTAAGGGTTCTCGTCGTAGAACGGGTGGCGGCAGTTGGTCCACAGCACCACCGATCCGGGCTTGTTGAGCACCACCTGCGCGTCGACCACCCGCATCAGATAGATCATCCACAGGTGTCGGCCCTGGTCCCACGCGCAGTGGTAGTCCACCGTCATCGCGTCGGGGTTCGCGACGGTGCGCACATAGCATTTCGTCTGGTCGCCGAGTCGGTCGTAGGAGAGCCACAGCCCGGGCTCGTCGGTCTCGGTGAACCCGCGCAGGCTGTAGGTCCACTCCTCCAGACACCGGGTGTCCGCAAGGTACTCGTACACCTCACGCGGCGGCGCCGCGATGTAGGCGTTGACCGGGCAGAACTGACCGAACACCTGGTCGTGCGGGTACACCGACCGCAGCATGTCCACGATGATCGGTGTGGTGGCCTCCTTGTCGGAATTTTCGATCCGCAGCACACCCGGGATCAGATCCTCGGCGATGTCGCTCAGAGCGGGAAGACTGATGGTCACGATTTCTCTCCTTCGGTTCTTTATCGGGGGCTGGTCAGGAACGGCAGGAACGGTGGTATCTCGTCGGGATCGCAGTCCACCGCTACGAACGACGGCCCTTCGGTGTGCGCGCTGCGTGCCAGCGCGTCGGTCAGCTCGCCGACACTTCGCGCGGCGAATGCCGGCAGCGTCGGGAACATCGCCGCGATCCCCTCGCCGAGCAGGGCCGGCCGGAATCGGTTGAAGCTGTATCGATCGCGGTAGAACAGTTGCTCGCGGGTCACGCACATCGCGTGCGCGTTGTTGTTGAACACGATGAATGTCACCGGCAGGTCGTGCTCGATCGCGGTGTGCATCTCCAGGCCGTGCATGAAGAACGCGCCGTCCCCGGCGATCACGAACGTCCTTCTGTTCCGCGCGAACGCCGAGCCGATCCCCGCGCCGAAGCTGTAGCCCATGCCGCCCATCCCGAGGGCGACCACGAACCGCCCGCCGCGGGGCACCGAAAGATGATGCACCACCGATGCGCCCGTGTTCCCGGCGTCGGCGAACACGTCCGCTCCCGCCGGCAGCATCGCTGTGATCGCCTCCACGGCCTCGCGGTAGCGCAGCCCCGGCCCCGAGGAGTCGGGTACCTCCAGCGTCGTCAGGGCCTGCGGGCCTGCCGGTTCCGGTACGCCGTCGACGTCGAACAGCGCCGTGAGCTCGTCCAGTGTCGACCCGAGGTCCATGCTCACCGCGTGCACCGTGGGCGCATAGGGTGGTTCGGCGCCGATGCTGGCCACCGGCACTCCGGCCAGCGCACCGTCGAGCCCGGCTCGTGCGGTCATCGGCATCCGGGTGCCCACCAGCAGGCACAACGCCGCCTGCTGCACGGCGTCGACGAGTTCGGCGTGGCCCATTATGCCTGCCACACCGCAGAATCCATGCTCGTCGGCGGCGTAGCAATCCTTCGCATCCGGTGCCACCCCGACCGCCGCGTCCAACGCGACGGCCAACGCCCGCACCTGCGCGCGGGCATCGTTGCGCGCCACCTGATCGCCGACGATGAGCACGATCTTGCCGGTCCGCCGGGCCGCGGCGATCATCTCGGCGACCCGGGCCAGCCCGATGTGATCGCGAACCACCCGGCGGGTCGGCGGGGTGAACCGGGGCCCCGTAACGGTGGCCTGCTGAACATCCTTGGGCAACAGCAATACCGCAGGCCCACCGCACAGCGCCGCGGACACCGCCCGCTCCAGGTGCTCGGCGATGTCCTCGGGCCGCTCGACCCGCGCGCAGTAGCGGGAGATCTCGAAGAACAACCGCGCAGCGTCGATCGAACCCGCCCGGCCGCTGGAATCCTGGAACGCCCCGCCGCCCTCCAACGTGGTCGGTGGCTGACCGACCAGGGCCAGCACCGGCACCCGCGAGGTGTAGGACTCGGCCAGTCCGGCGACCAGGTTCATCGCGCCACCACCCGAGGTGGCGGCGACAACACCGAGCCCACTCGACGAGCGTGCGTACCCGTCGGCCATGGTGGCCGCGGAGAACTCGTGCTTGGCAACCACCCCGGTCACATCCACGTCGGCATCGAAGACCGCGTCGTAGAGGTCCTCGATGTTGGCGCCGTCCACCCCGAAGATGTTCCGCACGCCCAGCGCGGCCACCGCATCGACCAGGTAGTCGACGACCCGCCGCTGTTCGCGTCCATGACTTCGACCGCTCGTTACCATGCCGTGCTCCTCCCGGGACTTCGGTCCCTGCTCTTCTTGTCGCTTCCCGATGTGGTGAGGTCTGGCCCGATCGGGTCACCGTCACGGGTGCCCTTGGGCGACCCCACACGTAGGGGCTGGGGTCAGGTTCGGGAGCGCCGGGCCTACCCGGAATCTCTGCATCGTTGCGCTCCGCCTGGTGCGCAGCTGATCGCCTACCACAATGTGCCGGCGCCGCTGCCCCCAGTAGGCACCCCAGGTTGCAAATCTCTACCCCGAGAGGAAATGCCACGGGTGGGGACAGGACGAACCGTGCAGTCAGCGGCCGGACCGGACGACGGCGGACACGCTGCCGGGCGAGCCGCTTCGGCGCCGGGCGGAGGTGAACCGTCCCGTGGCTTCGGCGATCGCTGCGTCTTCGGTCATGACGCCCTCACTTCATCGGCACATCCTGCGACGCACTCGCAAGTCCCATATCGGGTCTGGGGAGAGCATCCGTGCAGAAGGCCTCGCACTTCGTCCTGCGGCGGTAACGAGTAGTCGACTACCTGACCTGCCGATTCCCGATAGGTGGGCGCTCGACGTGACAGTGCCGCGCCCACGACCCGCCCACGACCGGCACCCTGAACATCGACGCGGATGCGGGAGCAAGCGGGCCGAGCCTGACGGGATGGATCGCCTTGGGGGCGGCCACCGCTGCACGACACACGTTCTTGGTCAAGGTGTTCTCCCTCGCAGTGTGCGCCGGGCGGGTGATGAGCCGCCGGCACGAATGGTTGACGTAGAACAGCATTCGGCACGGGCACGGTGACCGGCGACGGGGGAAACCCTGGACCGGACGCGCCGGGTTGTCCCCGATCGGAGCGGGTGGACGGCGAGTTCGAGGGATTTCCCCGTCGAGTGACCGAGGTCATCCACGCAAGAGTTATCACATGGCTGTTGATCTGTTGCGTGCGGCCGACCGGTTCGCCACCGCGCTGCACGTGCCCCTGTACGAGGAGGCACGTGCCCTTCGGCAGCGGCAGCAGTCACACAACCTGGTCCGAGGAGTTACGGCCCCACCGTTGGAGGCGGGAGGACTGCCCGTCCTGCTGGTCGGCGGTCTGCTCGACACCCCTGGCTGCTCGAGTCCCTCTCGGACTGGTTCGACCTGGCTGACTGTCGCCCCACGCCGGCGCCGGTCAACCGCGTGGTCGGTGAGGTCGAGGCCCGCACCTGCATCCTTTGCGCAGGTAGGCGCGGCGGTGCGCGGACACCCCGGAATGAAACCGTTGGGCTTCCATGCGATCAGTACGTTGCCACCGTTGTGACGGACTCGGACCAGCATCCTTTCGTCTTGCCGTCGGCGCGATCGTCGCGGCCGACCGGCCGGCAGACGCGCTTCGGCGAATACAGCAAGACCGGTCCTTCTCGAGTGTCCACGCCCCGAACTGCCAATGTAACCGATAATTAGTCACGCTAATCATATTCTGGCACCCATACACGTGAGAATGTGGAAGTGCCCAGCCAGCTGCGTGAACGCGCGTTGCGGCTGCATCGGGAGTCCGAGCCGAAGCCAGTGATCCGGCGGCTGGTCGAGACGTTGAATGCACGTCGGTTGCCTGGCGACCCTTCTTCGCTGGTGGTTTGACAGATGAGCCGTGTTTTGGCAGCGAGGGGCGGCCGGGCGTGGTCGAATCGGGGCCATGCCTCTCACCGGAGAATACGAACCGAGTCCGTCCCAGTGGGCCGCCGACCAGGTGGCGCTGTACGAGAGTTCCGGCGGTACCGAGGGTACTACCCTGAACGGCCGGCCCGTCGTCGTGCTGACCAGCCGCGGAGCGAGGACCGGCAAGCTGCGCAAGACCCCGCTGATGCGGGTCGAGCACGACGGCGTCTACGCGGTGGTCGCCTCCCTCGGCGGTGCCCCGAAGCATCCGGTCTGGTACTACAACGTCCTGGCGGACCCGCACGTCGAACTGCGTGACGGGCCGACGGTCCGGGACATGACCGCCCGCGAGGTCCACGGCGAGGAGAAGGATCTGTGGTGGCGGCGCGCGGTCGAGGCCTTCCCCGATTACGCGGAGTACCAGAAGAAGACGGACCGGGAGATCCCGCTCCTGATCCTGGAACCGCGCTGACGCGCGAGCGCGGGAGCCGGGTGTGGCCGGCGGGGTGACGAAACCCGCGTTGGGGGTTCCGGGCGGGCAGTGGCAGCATAGGTAGGTGACCACTACCTCGCGAGCCGCCGATCCGATGCACCTGCCCGCCCTGAGCGTGGCCGACATCGAGGCCGCGGCGGAGCGAATTTCGGCGGTGGTCGCGCCCACCCCGCTCGAGCACAGCGAGCGGCTCTCCGTCCTCACCGGCGCGAACGTCTATCTCAAGCGCGAGGACCTCACCCGCGTCCGCTCCTACAAGCTGCGCGGCGCATACAACGTCATGGCGCAGCTCTCTCCCGCCGAACGCGAGGCGGGTGTGGTGACGGCCAGCGCCGGCAATCACGCGCAGGGTGTGGCCTACGCCTGCCGGGCGATGGGGGTGATGGGCCGGATCTACGTGCCCACCCGGACCCCGAAGCAGAAGCGGGACCGCATCCGTGCGCACGGCGGTGCCTTCGTCGAACTCATCCCCACGGGCGACACGTTCGACGCGGCGGCGGCCGCCGCCGCCGAGGACGTCGCGCGTACCGGCGCGACGATGGTCGCGCCGTTCGACGACGCGCGCACCGCGGCGGGGCAGGGGACCATCGCCCGCGAGGTGCTCGAGCAGCTGCCCGCGGCGCCGGACCTGGTGCTGGTTCCGGTCGGCGGTGGCGGTTGTCTGGCCGGCATCGCGGCGTACCTGCACGAGAAGTCGCCGTCCACCTCCATCGTCGGGGTGGAACCGGCCGGCGCGGCGTCGATGACCGCGGCCCTCGTCGCGGGCGGACCGGTGACCCTGCCCGAGGTGGATCCGTTCGTCGACGGTGCCGCCGTCAAGCGGGTCGGCGACGTGCCGTACGCGGTGGTCTCCCGGCTCGGCGCCGAGATCGTCTCCCACGCGAACCTGCCGCTGGTCGCGGCGCTCCGCAACGACGGTCTGGGCACCGGGCCGTTCGGGATGACCCAGGTCGACGAGGGTGCAGTGTGCACCGCGATGCTGGATCTGTACCAGAACGAGGGCATCATCGCCGAGCCCGCGGGCGCGCTGTCCGTCGCTGCTCTCGAGGGGTTGACCATCGCGCCGGGCTCGACGGTGGTGTGCCTGATCTCGGGGGGCAACAACGACGTCTCCCGCTACGGGGAAATCATCGAGCGCTCCCTCGTGCACCGCGGCCTCAAGCACTACTTCCTGGTGGACTTCCCCCAGGAGCCGGGTGCGTTGCGGCGGTTCCTCGACGAGGTGCTCGGACCCGACGACGACATCACGCTGTTCGAGTACGTCAAGCGCAACAACCGGGAATTCGGGGCGGCGCTGGTCGGCATCGAACTCGGGGCGGCGGACGGCCTGTCGCCGCTGCTGGCGCGCATGTCGGCCTCGCCGATCGAGGCGCAGCGGCTCGAGCCGGGCTCGCCGGCCTACCGTTATCTCACCTGAGCCGCACGGGATTCCCGGCGGGGGAGGTGTGTTGTCCCCGCCGGGCCCGCCCGTCCGGTGTGTGCCGGCGCCCGTGAACCGCGTGCGCCGCCCGGGTGATTCCGATCGGTGCGGGTGTGGCGGCGGTTCCGGCGATCAGGGGTGTGCGGAGCCGAGCAGGCGGGCGACCACCTGTCTGTGCAGTTCCGGATCGGGCTTCGGGAGGCCGAGCATCGCACCGAGGTAGATGCCGTCGCCCACGAGGCGCACGATCTCGGCGGTGACGGGATCGTCGATCTCGGCGCGCAGGCCCTCGTCCCACGAGCGCATCACCTCGACCACCGCGCGCTGCACGTCGTCGTGCTGGCCGTCGGCACTGCGCAGCGCCGCCACCGTGGACCGGAACAGGGCCATCTCCGCGGCGTCGCCGGTCTCGTCCGGATCGGCGAGATACCACTCCGCGACCGGGGTGCCGCCGGCGACGGCATCGGCGAGCCGGGCGTCGCCCCGTTCGCCGAGGCGCCGCACCATCGCGGCGAGCATCGACTCCTTGGTCGGAAAGTGGTACAGCAGGCCGCCTTTCGAGACGCCCGCGGCGGCCGCGACGCCCTCGAGCGTCACCTGGGCGACCCCCACGTCGACGAGGGTGCGTTCGAGGGCGTCGAGGATGCGGTCGCGGGTGTCGGAGGCCATGGGCCGATTCTACCGATTGTCTTTGTACCGTCCGGACGGTCGGTGCTACCGTATTTCTGTACCGGCTGGACGGTTCAGTGTGGAGGGAAGACGGATGACGAACACCGGGCAGATGCCGGGGCTCCGCCCGGCGGACGCGGGGACCGGGCCTGCGCCCGCGGGTGTGCGCACCTGGGCGGGGCTGGTGGTACTCGCCTGTGCCGTGTTGCTGATCGCGGTCGACGCGACCGTTCTCGACCTCGCCCTGCCCTTCCTCAGTGCCGATCTGGCCCCGAGCGGGGTGCAGCTGCTGTGGATCATCGACGTGTACTCGTTCGCCGTCGCCGGCCTGCTCGTGACGATGGGCGTGCTCGGCGACCGCGTCGGCCGTCGCCGGCTCCTGCTGGTCGGCGCCGTCGGCTTCGCCGCGGCCTCGGCCGTCGCGGCGTGGGCGGTGAGCCCCGAGATGCTGATCCTGGCGCGTGCACTGCAGGGAATCTCCGGCGCCACCCTCATGCCCGCGACCCTGGGGCTCATCCGGCACATGTTCACCGACCCGCGGGAGCGGACCGTCGCCATCGGCGTGTGGGGCGCGATGGCCGGCGGCGGCGCCGCGCTCGGCCCGCTCGTGGGCGGCTGGCTGCTCGAACACTTCTGGTGGGGGTCGGTCTTCCTGATCAACCTGCCGATCATGGCGGTGCTCGTCCTCGCCGGGCCGTTCCTCGTCCCGGAATCGCGGGATCCGCACCCGGGCCGCTTCGACCTGCCGGGGGCCGCGCTGTCGCTGCTGGCCGTGGTTCCGATCGTCTACGCGGTCAAGGAAACGGCGCTGCACGGCCCGCATGCCGCCGCGCTGGTCGCGCTGGGCGGCGGTCTGACGGCCGCCGCGGCGTTCGTGCACCGTCAGCGGGTCGCGAAGAACCCGCTGCTCGATCTCACTCTGTTCCGGCGGCGCGAGTTCTCCGCGGCCGTACTGACGAATCTGCTGGCGATCTTCGCCCTCGCCGGGGTGCTGTTCTTCGGGTCGCAGTATCTGCAGCTGGTGCTCGGGATCGGACCACTACAGGCGGGTCTGCTGATGCTCCCCGGGACCGCGACCAGCGCTCTGTCCTCGCTCGGAGCGGCATGGCTCGTGCGGCGCCTGCCCGTCGGGACCGTCCTGTCGGGTGCTCTGGCCATCGCGGCCGTGGGTGCGGCGATGTTGCTGGCTCTCGGCACCACCCACGGGGCGGGGTTGTTCGTCGTCGGCTTCACCCTCATCGGCGTGGGGGTCGGCGTCGCGCTGACCCTCACCACCGACCTGGTGGTCGGGGCCGCCCCGGCGGACCGGGCCGGCGCCGCGTCGGCGGTGTCGGAGACGGCGTACGAACTCGGTGTCGCGCTGGGGGTGGCAGTGCTCGGCAGCGTCGTCACGGCCGTCTACCGTTCCCGGCTCGGGATTCCGAGCTCCGGCCACGAGTTCGACACCCTCGGCGGCGCGGTGGCCGCGGCCGGACGACTCCCGGCGGCGGAGGCCGAGGCCCTGCTCGAGTCGGCGCGGGACGCGTTCGTCGCCGGCACGCACGGGGCCGCGGCCGCCACGGCGGTGATCCTGGCGGCCACCGCCGCGCTGACCCTGCGCATGCTCCGCCGGCGGTGATCCTGTGCGCCTCCGGCTGCGGTGACCCTGCGCGGCCTACGGCCTGCGGTGACCCTGCGCGGCCTCAGACCCGCGGTGTGACGGCAGAGTCGAGCACGACGAACGAGTGCCCCGGCACGAGCGTCGCGGACCCGGTCCGGTTGACCACAACCGGCTCCCACCACACCAGGGGAGCACCACCGAAGGGCACGGTCACCGGGTCGGGCCCGAGGTTGCACGCCACATGAAGGCCGCCGCGGTGCATCACGATCCAGCGCTCGTCCTCGTCGTAGTCGACGTGCAGGTGCTCGAGCCACGGATCGGTCAGCTCGGCGCGTTCGCGGCGCAGCGCCAGCAGCTGCCGGTAGCAGTCGAGCACCCGCGCGTGGCCGGGCTCGGCGCGCTCGGCCCAGTTCAGGGTCGACCGCCGGAACGTCTCCGGATCCTGAGGGTCGGGCACGTCCTCGGCGTCCCATCCGTGCTCGGAGAACTCGCGCCGGCGTCCCTCGGCGGTGGCCCGGGCCAGCTCGGGTTCCGGGTGGGAGGTGAAGTACTGGAACGGTGAACTCGCGTCCCACTCCTCGCCCATGAACAACATCGGCGTGAAGGGGGAGGTGAGCACCAGCGCGGCCTTGACGGCGAGCTGACCGTGGTCGAGGTAGTGACCGGGCCGGTCGCCGATCGCCCGGTTGCCCACCTGGTCGTGGGTGCACGTGTAGGCGAGCAGGGCGCTCGCCGGGATGCGCCCGACGTCGAGCGGGCGCCCGTGCGTGCGCCCGCGGAAGCTCGAATAGGTCCCGGCGTGGAAGAACCCGTGCCGCAGGGTGCGGGCGAGACAGTCGAGCGAACCGAAATCGCCGTAGTAGCCCTGTCGTTCGCCGGAGACGGCGGCGTGCACGGCGTGGTGGATGTCGTCGTCCCACTGCGCCTGCAGGCCGTAGCCGCCGGCGGCGCGGGGCGAGATCGTCTTCGGATCGTTCAGGTCGCTCTCGGCGATCAGGCTCAGCGGCCGGCCGAGGTGCGCGGACATCCGGTACGTCGCGACGGCCAGTTCCTCGAGCACGTGCACGGCGGTGTGGTCGACCAGTGCGTGCACCGCGTCCAGGCGCAGCCCGTCGATATGGAAGTCCCGCATCCACCGCAGGGCATTGTCGAGGATGTAGCGGCGCACCTCGCCGGAGTCCGGCCCGTCGAGGTTGACCGATGCGCCCCACGTGCCCTGCCCGCCGGACAGGTACGGGCCGTAGCGGTCCAGGTAGTTGCCGGACGGTCCGAGATGGTTGTAGACCACGTCCAGGATCACCCCGAGGCCGCGGGCGTGGGCGGCGTCCACGAAGCGCTGCAGGCCGTCCGGGCCGCCGTACGGCTCGTGCACCGCATACCAGAGCACCCCGTCGTAGCCCCAGCCGCGGGTGCCGTTGTAGGCGTTGACCGGCATCAGCTCGACGAGGTCCACCCCGAGCTCGACGAGGTCGTCGAGGCGGTCGACGGCCGCGTCGAAGGTGCCACCATCGGTGAAGGTGCCCACGTGCAGCTCGTAGACCACTCCGCCGGCGAGTTGCCGACCGGTCCAGGACGCGTCGGTCCAGGCGCTCTCGTCGAGCGAGTGCAGCTGGGACAGGCCGTGCACGCCGTCGGGTTGCCGCGGCGAGCGCGGGTCGGGCAGCACGGTCTCGTCGTCGTCGAGGACGTACCCGTAGCGGGCACCGGGGGAGGCGTCGACCTCGGCGCGCCACCAGCCGTCGTCGTCCCGGCGCATGGGGTGGTCCGTGCCGTCGACGCGGAGCCGGACGGATTGCGGGGTCGGAGCCCAGACCTCGAAGGTATGCACCCGACCAGCATGCCCGGTCGTCGTCGCGCCTGCAGGCCTCCGAAATCTGTTGCAGTTTCGATGCAACCGATGCTGATACGCTGAGATCGATGTCCCAGCATGCCAAGAGGACCTACAGTTCGCCGCTGCGCGAGGAGGCCGCGCGCCGTACCCGGGCGACCGTCGTCGACGCTGCCGCCCGGCTCTTCGTCGATCGCGGGTACGTCAGCACCACGGTCAAGCAGATCGCGGAGACGGCCGGGGTCGCCGTGCGAACCGTCTTCACGGCGTTCCCCGGCGGCAAGTCCGAACTGTTCCGGGAGGCGCTCGACGCCGCGGTCGCGGGCGGGTCCGCGGACTCGGCCGGCGACGATCCGGCTCCGGCCGAGCGTTCGCGCCCGGGGCGGGTCGCCTCCGGCCCGGCGGGATCGGACGCCGAACGCATCGTCGAGCAGGTGGTCCGTTACGGCGCGGACCTGCTCGAGCGGGCCGGCGGGCTGCTGATGACCTCGGTCGAGTCGTCGGGCGCGGACCCGGACATGCGCCGGTTCGCCGACGAGGACGCCCGCGCCACCGCGGACAACGCGCGCACGATCGCGGTCGGGCTGCACCGGCACGGGCTGCTGCGCGACGACGTGAGCGTCGATCACGCGGCACACGTGCTCTACACGCTGGGTTCTCCGCAGGTGCATGCGCTGCTGCGCCGCGACTGCGGCTGGGACGTGGACGAGTACCGGGCGTGGCTCACGGCGACCCTGCGGGCGACGCTGCTGCGCTGAGCCGGTGCCGCCTCCTCACGGCCAGGCCGCCGGGGCCGGGACGCGCACCGCCCGCGGGGTGGTCCCGAAGCGGGCACGGAACGCCGTCCCGAACGCGCCGAGCGATCCGAAGCCGGAGGCGAACGCGATGTCGCCCACGGCGACCGCGCTCCAGCGTGGGTCCTCGAGGCGGCTGCGGGCGCGGTCCAGCCGCCGGTTGCGGAGCAGTTCGGCGGGCGTGGTGCCGGCCGTCCGCAACGCGAGCTGGAGCTGCCGCAGCGACCAGCCCAGGTCGCGCGCGATCGACGCCGGTGTCAGGTCAGGATCGTCCGAACGTTCGTCGACGTAGGCCCGGGCGGCCGCGGCCACCGCCTCCAGGCCGCCCGGGCGGATGCCGTCGCGCAGGTCGGCCAGGGCGACGGCCACGAGTTCGATCACCCGCGCGCTGATCGTGACGAATGCGGGACCGGACAACGACTTCCGTTCCCGGGCCAGCGCCCGCGTCATCGTCTCCGCCACCGACGCGACGCCGCGGCGCAGGTCGAGCACGCTCGGCCCGTCGGCGACGGCACGGTCGGGCAGGCACCCTTCGGGCACGGTGAGCACCCACGCCCGGGTCTGCGCGCGATGGAGGAGCTCGAAGGGGCGGGCCATCGACACGAGGGCCGCGCGGCCGACCGGCACCGGCAGCGTGACCCCGTCGTGCGCGACGGTGAGGGTGCCGGATTTCGGCACGAACAGTCGCATGCTCCGGTCGTCGTCCGCCCGGACGTGCCGCGCGGTCCGCGCGTAGGTGATCCGATCGGACCAGAACTCGACGAGCTGGTGATTCCCGCAGCGCTGCACGTGCGTGGCGCCGGCGAAGTCGGCCGGCGACCGCTCGCCCGGAGCGGGGAAGAAGTAGTCCAGGGTGCCGTGGTTGAACCGCACGTGGTCGGTCCAGAACTCGGCGCGGTCGCGCCGCGGCACGCGGCGGGTCGTCGTGAACTGCACCTGGTAGTCCGCTGTCACCGTGACCTCCTCACCGGCCGTGCGCGGGACGGGCAGGGTCCTGCGCGGATCGACGAGTGCTGCGACCGGACCGCTCCCTACGCTCGTCGGCAGTGTAGTGACGAGCGCCACAGCGCGGTGCGGTGGCCCGGATCCAGGAGGTTTCTCATGCTTCGAGCATCGGTCAACGGGACGGAACTCGCCTTCGTCGACGTCGGTCCGCGCGACGGGGTGCCGATCGTGTTCAGCCACTCGCTCTTCTTCGATCACACGATGTTCGACGCGCTCGTGCAGAAATTCGCCGACGACGGGTACCGGGTGGTCGCCTACGACCATCGTGGGCAGGGTGAGAGCGCCCCGGCGGCGCGGGACGAACTGGCGGTCGACGTTCTCGCCGAGGACGCCGCGGCCCTGATCGAGCATCTCGATCTCGCACCCTGTCACGTCGTCGGGAACTCCCTCGGCGGATTCGTCGCGCTGCGGCTCGCCGCGCGACGGCCCGAACTGCTCCGCACGGCCGCCGCACTCGGCTCGTCGGCGGAGGAGGAGTACAAGCTCGACGAGTTCGCTCCGCTGGTCGGCCACCTCACCGAGCACGGCACGGCCGACGTCGTCGACACGATCATGTACATCATGTTCGGCGATTCGAGCCTCGCTCAGGAGAGCGCGATGACGAGCACCTGGCGCGCGGCGATCGCCCGGCTCGGGCCGCGCATCGGAGACGCGGCCCACGGCGTCATCCACCGCGGACGGATCGTCGAGGAGCTGGCCGGCTGCCGCGTGCCGGTCCTCGCCGTCGCCGGCCGCGAGGACCACGCCTACCCGCCGCCGATCTCGTCGGTGAACATCGCCGACGCCGCGGGAGGCCGGCACGTCACGGTCGATGCCGCGGGGCACTCCGTGGCGCTCGAGCAACCGGACGAGGTCGCGAGGCATCTCTCGGAGCACTTCGCCCCGGCCGGGCGGGACCGATCCGGCGGGTGACGGCGCGCCGCGGCAGCCGGGGTGGCGCCCCAGCGTGCGCCGCGGAGACCGGCGCACCGGATATGTGGAATCCACGGCCTACGGAAAAATGGAATTTACCGAACCAGGTCCGCGCGGTTCCTCGCGTCCGAGAATTGCACCGAAGACGGGGCGCCCTCCCGGCGCGGGCGCACCGCGGCGGGCACGGGCTCGGGAACGACCGCCCGGAACGGGCCGCATCCGGAAGAGGTCGCCGCGGGCGTGTACCGGCTCGGGGCCGGCCGCGGCCTGACCGAGGCCAACGTCTACCTCGTGCGGTCGGGGCACACACCGGGGCACCTCGCGTTGTTCCGCAGGTCCGGCCGGGTGGCGATCACCGGCGGCGCCGTGCTGACGGTCGACGTGAGCTCGCTGCCCCGGCCTGCTGCGCCGCAGGCGCGGGACGTCCGGTCCGCCCCGCCTCACCACCTGGAACCGGGCCTACGCGCGCGAATCGATGTCCCGGATCGCGGGGCTCGCGCCCCGGGTCGTCGCGAGTGGCCACAACCGGCCGCTGCACGTCCCCGAGACCGCCGGGCCGGCGGAATCGTGAGGGGTCCCGGCGGTGGGGCGCTCGAATGTGTTTCGGATCATATTCCGCCGGATATCCGAGACAGTGGGTCGGGACGTCGAGGCAGGGAAGGAGGAAATCGGTCATGTGGAACTTCCGACCTGAGTTCAACTGGTTCATGCATCTGTTCCGCGACCTGTTCGGCTGGTTGAGCTGAGACAGGGCCTCACCGTCCGCGCCCCGCCCGGGGGCGGACGGTGACATACGTCGCCTCGACGGCGACGGGGACCGCGAACCCACGACGTTGCCCGAGAGGACCCCATGAGTCACGCCAGTTTCGCGTCCCGGGTCGGTGCCACTCGCGACAAGCTGTTCGACCTGGCCCGCGAGATCGCCGCGATCGTGGAGGCCGCCGAGGCACTCGACCGGGAGTCCCTGCCGCTCGCCGACGAGATCGCCGTGACCGGGCTCGTCGACGCTCTCACCGACGTGAGCGGGCACCTCGACGCGGCGACGGAGCCGCTCGGCGAGGCCGTCTGGTTCTCGCGTCATCTGCCCGGACCGTTCGGCTGACGCTCGCGCCCGAGGATTACGCGGCCGGAAACCGGGTATGTCGTCGGGGCCGAGGCGCTGCTCTCGGCACCGTTCCCGCACCGCCGACACCAGGAGCGCACGTGAGTACCCAGAACCCCGGACCTCAGCCGGAAGACACCCCCGGCCTCGACGCCGGCGGGGGAGTGCAGCCCGGGGACACGCCGCCCGATGCCGGACAGACCTCCGGTCTGTCGCATCCCCAACCCAACCCGAGCCGGGTGATGCCCGTCTTCGCGATCCTGCTCATCGCGTTGATCGTGCTCGGAGTGGCGGCGTTCTTCGTGGCGCGCGCGTTCGCCCTCTTCGACTGAGTACGCCGAACGACCGAACCGCGCCCGCCAGGTCAGCCGAGAGCGTCGACGTAGAGCCAACGGCCGTCCTCGCGGACGAACCGGCTGTGTTCGTGCAGCACGTCCGCGTGACCGCCGAACCTGTAGTGGGCGCGGAACTCGACCGTTCCCTCCGTGTGCAGGAACCCGCCGCCGCTCGTGCGCAGCACCTCGAGCCCGGTCCACCGCTGCGCCGGATCGAGGTCCAGCCGCACCGGGCGAGTCCCGGGGTGCCACGTGCGGCGCAGATACGCCTCGTCGCCCACCGCGAAGGCGGTGTACCGCGAACGCATCAGCTGTTCGGCGGTGGGCGCGTGCCCGCCGGCGAGGAACGGCCCGCAGCATTCGCCGTACGGCAGGCCCCGGCCGCACGGGCAGGGTGTGGTGGGGCCGGGTCGGGGGGCGCGCTCGCGTGGACTCACCGGCACATTATCGCCACGGCCGGGATCGGGCGGTGGTGCCGGCCGTGGCACGATCGAACCTCGGGACGAGCGCGGCCGGAGGAACGGTGGGGCATGGTCGAATCTGCCGACACACAGGCATGGGAGCAGGGCAGTCCCGGCACCGCGCTGCGGCACAGCTTCGCGGCCGTCCCGGTTGCCGGGCCGGACGACACGGTTGCCGGGGTGCTCGACCGGATGCGGGAGCACAGTTTCGACAGCGCCGCCGTCGTCGCCGTGCTCGCCGGTGAGGTGCTCGTCGGTCTCGTCACGATCGAACGGCTGCTGGCAGCCCCCGGCACCACCCGGATGAGCGACGTGATGGATCCGGATCCGCCGGTGGTGCGTCCGGACACCGCGCAGGAACGGGCCGCGTGGAAGGCTGTTCAGCACGGTGAACCCGGCCTCGCCGTCGTGGACGGCCGCGGCCGGTTCCGCGGTCTCATCGCGCCCCAGCAGCTGCTCGCCGTGCTGCTGCACGAGCACGACCAGGACATGGCCCGGCTCGGCGGCTTCGTGCACTCGGTGGACGCGGCACGGGCCTCGAGCGTCGAGGGAATCCGTCGACGCCTGTGGCACCGGCTGCCGTGGCTCGTCGTCGGTCTGGTCGGGGCCATGGTCTCGGCCCGCCTGATGCAGGTCTTCGAGGCCGAGCTCGACGCCGACCTCGCCGTCGCCTACTTCGTGCCGGGCATCGTGTACCTGGCGGACGCGGTCGGTACGCAGACCGAGGCGCTGGTCATCCGCGGGTTCTCGGTGGGTGTGGGGATCCGCCGGATCGTGCGCCGCGAGGTGCTGACCGGCCTGTCGGTGGGGGCGCTGCTGGGTGCGACGATGCTGCCGGCGGTGCTGCTCATGACGGGAAACCGGGATCTCGCGGTCGCCGTGGCATCGGCCGTGCTGGCCGCCAGCACCATCGCGACCACCGTCGCGATGGTCCTGCCGTGGGCACTGCAACGGCTGGGCAAGGACCCGGCGTTCGGGTCCGGCCCGCTCGCCACGGTGATCCAGGACCTGCTCTCCATCGTCATCTACTTCGTGGCGGTGACGCTTCTGCTCGGCTGAGGGGTGGGGTGTTCCCCACCCCAGGGGTCCTTGGGGAACAAGGCGTTCCCGAGCCACGATGGGGCGACCGACCGCCAATCCCGTGGAGGCCCCGTGACCGTAACGTCGGAAACGTTCACCCCGAACCCCACCGCCCTCGCCGGCACGGCCGAACTGGATCACGTGTTCGACGAGATCGACCGGGTCGACGCCGAGATCGTCGCCGCGATCCGGCGCCGGACCGGTCTCGCGCACCACGCCGGCCGGCTGCGCCGCGCCGGTCACGGAACGGTGCCGGCGCACACGCGTCGCGAGATGGCGGTGCTCGCGCGGTTCACCGCGGCACTGGGGCGGGACGGTTCGGCGCTGGCGGCGACGCTGCTGCGGTTGGGACGCGACCCCCTTGCCGACGCTGCAACCTACGGGCAGGATTGAGTCCGCGCCCTGGAGGTTGTGATGAGCGTCGTCACCGAATCGCGTCTGTCGTATGTCGACAAGCAGGGGCGGCAGCATCGGTTCGAGCTGTCGCCGGAGTCGCCGCGCGTCACCATCGGCCGTGCTCCGAGCTCCGACGTGGCGTTCACCGGCGACAACGAGGTCTCCCGCCTGCACGCCGTCGTGGAGTGGATCGGCACCCACTGGACCATCCTCGACGACGGGCTCTCCCGCAACGGCACGTTCCTCAACGGGGAACGCATCACCGGACGCCGCCGCCTGCGGGAGGGCGACAGCATCCGGATCGGCTCGATCCGACTGACCTTCCAGGAGATCGGTGCCGGACCGGACGAGGCGACCCGCGTCGCGTCGGAGCTGCCGACGGTGCGTTCGCTCACGGAGACGCAACGCGGAATCCTGCTCGCGCTGTGCCGGCCCTACAAGCACGGCGCCGCGTTCGCCACCCCCGCCTCCAACCAGGACATCGCCACCGAGCTGTTCCTCAGCGTCGACGCCGTCAAGACGCATCTGCGGGCGCTGTTCGCGAAGTTCGGTGTCGAGGATCTGCCGCAGAACCAGAAGCGGGTCCGGCTCGCCGAGCTCGCATTGCACAGCGGCGTCATCACCGAACGCGACCTCTGACCTGCGGCTCACCCCACCCGCTGCAGCAACCTGCCGAGGGCCCGCGCGACCTCCGCGGGGCGGTCGGCGATCACCGAGTGCCCGGCGCCGTCGACCCGCACCAGCTCGGCGCGCGGCAGCCGCGCTGCGAGACCGGCGGACAGCTCGAACGGGGTCCACTCGTCCGCCGACCCGCACAGCACGAGCGCGGGGACCGCGGCGAGCACCGCCAACGCGGCGGATTCGTCGAGCACGGCGAACGATCGCAGGAACGCCGCCATCGTCACCACCGGCGTGTCGTTCGCGAGCACCGCCAGCAGGGCCGCCCACCGGGAACCGGGGGCGCGTCGCTGCGCCGCCCGTCTCAGCGGCCGCACCGCCCGTCCGCCCAGGTGCAGCGCGTGCTGCACGGCGCCGGGTGCGTGCTGCACCGCGCGGTGGAACAACTCGACCGCGGGGCTCTCGAGGTACCGCCCGAGCCCCGACCGGCCGAGATCACCGGCGGCGGTGCCGATCAGGCAGATCCCGGCGACCCGGGTGCCGATCTCGTGCGGATGTTGACGGGCGTAGGACAGGATCGTCATGCCGCCCATCGAGTGGCCGACCAGCACCACCGGACCGGCGGAGACCGCGCGCAGCACCGCCGCGAGATCGCGCCCGAGCTGCTCGACGGTGTACGTCTCCGGCCCGGCGGTGCCGGACGCGCCGTGACCGCGGTGGTCGAAGAACACCATCCGCAGCGTCGCTCCGCGGCGCCGGAGCAGCGAATCCCGAAGAGGCGACCAGGTTTCCGTGCGGCCGCAGTGCCCGTGGACGAACACGGCGGTGAGCGGTGCGCCGGCCGCGCCGATCTCGTGGACCGCGAGCGGCACGCCGTCGTCGGCGATCACCGTATGGCGGCGTACGAGACGCTCGGTGCGGAGGGTGGACATGCGGACAAGGATCCGCCGGATGCCGGTGCCGGGCGAGCAACCCCGGTGGTGGTGGATTTCACCTCAGGGGGCCACTTCTGCACCCTGGGTGGTGGACAATCGCGTCATGGATGCGCAGCGGTATGTCGGCGTGGTCGGGCCCGCGGAGGCCACGGCCGAACAACGCCGGATCGCCCGTCAGGTCGGCGGGCTGCTCGCGGCGCGACGCGCCGTCGTCGTGACCGGGGGACTGGGCGGGGTGATGGCCGCGGCATCGCGCGGAGCCGCGGAGGCCGGCGGCACCACCCTCGGCCTGCTGCCCGGCGACGACCGCGCGGAGGCCAACCCGTACCTCACCGTGTCGATCCCGACCGGTCTCGGCGAGATGCGCAACGCCCTGCTGGTACGCACCTGCGAGGCGCTCATCGCGGTCGGCGGCAGCTGGGGCACGCTCAGCGAGATCGCGCTCGCCGTCCGCACCGGCGTCCCGGTGATCTCGATCGGGGGGTGGCCGCTGCCCGCCGCCGGGGTGCTCGCCGTGACCTCCGCCGGGGACGCCGTCGACGCCATCCACGACCTGTTGTGGCGGCGCGATCCCACCGCGGGCTGGACCGGCTGAGGAGTTCTCGCACCCGAGGGTGATTCTCGACCACCCCTGCGGGTGCCGCGCCCACCGCTGGGGTCGGTATCGGCACCGGGGTCTGCGGACGACCGTGGAAGCAGCACAGTCCACCGGTCGTCAGGAGTACCCCCGTGTTGCACGAAAGCCCGGTCGCCCAAGAACATTTCGCTGCCCCGCAGCCCGCCGGCGCGTTCCCGCTCTCGGCGGCCCAGCGCGGGATCTGGTTCGCACAGCACCTGGCCGGCGCCACGCCCGTCAACATCGCCCAGTACGTCGACATCGCCGGGGACCTCGACCTCGACGCCCTCGAAGGTGCCGCCCGTGCCGTCGGACGCGAGTTCGGCACCGGCTTCCTGCGCATCGTCGAGGAGGACGGCCACCCGTTCCAGACGGTCGTGCACACCGGCGAGCGGCTGACGGTGGTCGATCTGCGGGGCGAGGCCGATCCCGTGGCCGCGGCCCGCGAATGGATGGAGCGCGACTACACCGCCCCGGTCGACATGTGCACCGACCGGCTCGCCGTCACCGCCGTGCTCCGCATCGCCGAGGACCGCTGGTTCTGGTACGCCCGGATCCACCACATCGCCCTCGACGGCGTCGGCGCGATGACCCTCGTCGCGCGCACCGCCGAGCTCTACACCGCCACCGTCACCGGAACCGCGGTGCACACGCCGCGCACCGCCGCGCTGCCCGACATCGTCGCCGCGGACGAGACCTACCGCCGCTCCCCGCGGTTCGAGGCCGACCGTGCGTACTGGACCGAGCACCTGGCCGGGCTGAGCGATCCCGTGTCGCTGGCCGGCCGGGCCGCCCCCGCCGACGCGCACCCGCTGCTGGTCGGCGCGGAGCTGCCCGCCGACACCGAGCAGGCCCTGCGCGACGCCGCGGCCCGGCGCGGGTCGAGCCTCGCACCGCTGGTGGTCGCCGCGTTCGGCACCTACCTCGCCCGGATGACCGGCCACGACGAGGTGATGCTCAGCCTGCCCGTCTCGGCCCGCACCACCGCCACGCTGCGCCGCTCCGGGGGCATGCTCGCCAACGTGGTGCCGCTGCGGTTGCGCACCGACGCCGCCACCGTCGCCGCCGTGATCGCCGCGGCGGAACTCGAGCTGACCGGGGCACTGCGCCGCCAGCGGTACCGGCAGGAGGACATCGCCCGCGACCTCGGTCTCACCGGCGATCACGCCGCCGGGTTCGGCCCCTCGGTCAACCTCATGCTGTTCGACCACCGGGTCCGGCTCGGCGCGCTCACCGGGCGGGTCCACGTGCTCACCTCCGGGCTCATCGAGGACCTGTTCGTCAACCTCTATCCGGGCGGCCACAGCACGCACCTCGACTTCCAGGCCAACCCCAACCTGTACGACCGGGACGAGCTCGCCGCGCACCACCGGCGGTTCCTCGCGTTCCTGCACCGTTTCGCCACCGCCGCACCCGACCGGCGTCTCGCCGACCTGGACCTGCTCGGCGACGACGAGCGCGCCGCCCTCGTCCCGGCCCGCGGCGCCGATCCGGTGCCGCCCCGCACCCTGGCCGACCTGCTCACCGCCGGGGCGGCCCTCGACCCCGGCGCCGTCGCGGTGATCGACGGTGCGCGCACCGTGACCTACTCCGACCTGGACGCCGCCACCGACCGGCTCGCCCGGCTGCTGCTCGCCCGCGGCGCCGGCCCGGAGACCACGGTGGCGCTGGCGCTGTCGCGGTCCGTCGAATCGGTGCAGGCCGTGTGGGCCGTCGCCAAGACGGGAGCCGCGTTCGTGCCCGTCGACCCCGGTCACCCCCGGGCCCGGCTCGAGCACGTCCTGCGCGACAGCGGCGCCCGCATCGGCCTGACCGTCGCCGCGCACCGGGACGGACTGCCCGACGACACCGACTGGATCGCCCTGGACGACCCCGCGACCGTCGCCGCGGTCACGGCGGCGGACGCCGGCCCGGTCACCGACGCGGAGCGGGGAATCCCGCTGCGGCCCGAGCACGCCGCCTACGTCGTCTACACCTCCGGTTCCACCGGCACCCCCAAGGGGGTCGTCGTCACCCATGCCGGCCTGGCGAACCTCGCCGACGACGCCCGCGCGCGTCTGGCCGTCGCCGCCGGCTCGCGCGCCACCCACCTGTACTCGCCGGCCTTCGACTCCTCGATCGAGGAGCTGCTGGTGACCTTCACCGCCGGCGCCACCCTGGTGGTGGTGCCGCCGCAGGCCTATGGCGGCACCGAGCTCGCCGAGGTTCTCCGCGCCGGACGAGTCACCCACCTCGACGCGACCCCGGCCGTGCTCGCCACCCTCGACCCCGACGACCACCCCGAGATCGGCACGGTCGTCGTCGGTGGCGACGCCTGCCCGCCCGACCTGGCCGATCGGTGGTCGGTGGGCCGGGCGTTCCTCAACGCGTACGGCCCCACCGAGGCCACCGTCACCGCCACCTTCGCGGCTCCGCACCACCGCGGCGACCGGGTCGGGGTCGGCACCCCGATCCGCGGCATGCGCGCCCTCGTCCTGGACCGCCGGCTGCAGCCCGTGCCCGCAGGGGTCACCGGCGAGCTGTACCTGGCCGGCGCCGGGATCGCCCGCGGCTATCTCGGCCGCCCCGACCTGACCGCCGCCCGCTTCGTGGCCGACCCGTACGCGCCCGGAGAACGCATGTACCGCACCGGTGACCTGGTGCGCTGGCGCGGTGCGTCCTTTGGGCTGCCAGGGGAGCCCGAAGGACACACCGGCGGCGCAGCCGCCGCGCTCGAGTTCGCCGGCCGCACCGATCACCAGGTCAAGATCCGGGGGTTCCGCGTCGAACTCGGCGAGGTCGACGCCGCGCTGCTCCGGCACCACACCGTTGCCCGGGCCGTCACCGTCGGCGCCACCACGCCCGCCGGCGCGACCGTCCTCGCCGCCTACGTCGTCGGGCACGCCGGCGCCGCCGTCGACGTCGACGCCCTGCGCGGCGAACTCGCCGACACCCTGCCCGCCTACCTCGTGCCCGCGGCGATCACCGTGCTGCCCGAACTGCCGCTCACCCCCGTCGGGAAGATCGACCGCGCCGCGTTGCCCGCCCCGGACTTCGGCACCCCCACCGCCGGCCGCGCCCCCGAGGGCGCCCGCGAGGAAGTGATCGCCGCCCTGTTCACCCAGGTGCTCGGCGTGGAACGAGTCGGCGCCGACGACAGTTTCTTCGCCCTCGGCGGCGACAGCATCGTCGCGATCACCCTCGTCTCCCGCGCCCGCGCCGCCGGACTGCGGTTCACCGCGCGCGACGTCTTCGAGCGCCGCACCGTCGCCGCTCTGGCCGCCGTCGCGGTGGCGGACACCGGAGCCGGCGCAGTCCTTGCCGAACTCCCCGGCGGCGGCACCGGTCCGGTCGACACCACCCCGATCGTCGCCGAACTGCTGGCCGGCGGCGGGCCCGTCGACCGGTACGGGCAGGCCGTGCTGATCCGGCTGCCCGAGCATCCCGACCCGGCGCACCTGGCCGGGGCCGTGCAGGCGCTGCTCGATCGGCACGACGCGCTGCGGATGCGGCTGACCGCTGCCCGCACGCTCGAGGTGCTCCCCGTCGGCGCGGTCGCCGCCGACGCGGTGCTGCGCCGCGCCGCCGTCGACGAGCCACGCGGCGCCGCCGCGGCCGCGCTGGAGGCCGCGGCGGACCGACTCGATCCGGCCGCCGGGATCGTCGCGCAGTTCGAGTGGCTGGCCTCGCCCGACGGCCGCGACGACCTGCTCGTGGCCGTCGTCCACCACCTCGCCGTGGACGCGGTGTCCTGGCGCATCCTGCTGCCCGACCTGGCCGCCGCCTACACCGACCTCGCCGGCGGTGCCGCGCCCGCCCTCGCCCCGGTCGGCACGTCGCTGCGCCGGTGGGCGCACGGCCTGACCGAGGCCGACCGCAGCGACGAACTGCCGTTGTGGGAGCGGATTCTCGCGACGCCCGACCCGGCACTGGGGGAGCGGCCGTTCGATCCGGCGCGCGACACCGTCGCCACCTCCGCCCGGCTGCGCGTGCACGTGCCCGCCGAGGTCACCGACGCCGTGCTGACCGCCGTGCCCCAGCGCTTCCACTGCGGCACCGCCGAGGCGTTGCTCGCCGCGCTCGGCCTGGCGGCCGAGCGGTGGCGCCGCAACCGCGGCCGCACCGCCCCCGCGACGCTCGTCGGCGTCGAGGGCCACGGCCGCGAGGAGGCGGCGGTCCCCGGAGCCGACCTGTCCCGCACCGTCGGATGGTTCACCACCGTGCACCCCCTCGACGTGGACCTCACCGGCATCGACGTCGACGACGCCTTCGGTGGCGGTGCCGCGGCGGGCGCGGCGATCCGGTCGGTCAAGGAACGGCTCGCCGCCGTTCCCGACCACGGCATCGGCTACGGCCTGCTCCGGTACGTCGCCGGCACCCTGCCCGCGCATCCGGCCCCGCAGATCGCGTTCAACTTCCTCGGCCGCATCGACACCACGGTCGAGGGACCGTGGCTGCCGCTCGGCACCGCCGCCACCCGCGAACCGCAGATGCCGCTGCCCGCGGTGCTCGACATCGACGCCGCCGTCGAGGCCGACGGCCTCGCCGCCACCTTCACCTACGCGACCGGCCTGCTCGACGAGGACGCCGTCGACGAGTTCGCGCAGCTGTGGGTGGCCGCGCTCGCCGCGCTCGCCTGGCACGTCGGCGACCCGGCCGCCGGCGGTCACAGCCCCTCCGACTTCCCGCTGGTCGCCGTCGACCAGGACCGGATCGACGCGTGGGAGCGCGACCGCGGAGGCCTGGCCGACGTGTGGCCGCTGTCCCCGCTGCAGGCCGGGCTGCTGTTCCACACCGGGTACGCCGCCACCGACGCCCCCGACGACTACACCGTGCAGACCGTGCTCGAACTCGCCGGCACCGTGGACCCCGCCCGGCTCCGCGCCGCGGCGCAGTCCGTGGTCGACCGGCACGACAGCCTGCGGGCCGCCTTCCGCGACACGGCCGCCGGCCCGCTCCAGGTCGTGCTCCGCACGGCCGACGTGACCTGGCGGGAAACCGATCTGCGCGGCCGTGCCGACACCGACGGCGAGCTGGCGCGCATCCTCGACGCGGACCGCGCCGACCGGTTCGACCTGGCCGCCGCGCCGCTGCTGCGCGTCCACCTGGTCCGCACCGCCGCCGACCGGTACCGGCTGCTGCTGACCAACCACCACCTCGTCCTCGACGGCTGGTCCACCCCGCTGCTCGTCGCCGAACTGCTCACCGCCTACGCGGCGGGCGCGGCGGTGCCCGGACCGGCGCCGTCGTTCCGGGACCACCTGGCCTGGCTCGCCGGCCGGGACCTCGTCGCCGCGCGGACCGCGTGGGCCCGCGCCCTGGACGGCATCGACGCCCCCACCCTCGTCGCCCCGCACGACGACCCCGCCGACACCGGCGGCGCCGCCCACACCGTCGCGCTGAGCGCCGAAACCGCCGCCGCCCTCGACGCTGCCACCCGCGCCCACGACGTCACCCTCGCCACCGTCGTGCAGGCGGCGTGGGCGCTGACCCTGGCCGAGCTCACCGGCCGCACCGACGTGGTGTTCGGCTCCACCGTCTCCGGCCGCCCGCCCGAGCTGCCCGGCGTGGACGCCGTGCTCGGCCTGTTCGTCAACACCGTGCCGGTGCGGGTGCGCCTGCAGCCCACCGACACCGGCGCCGACCTGCTGCGCCGCCTCCAGGCCGAACAGGCGGCGCTGCTCGAGCACCAGCACCTCGGGCTCGCCGAGATCCACCGGGCGGCCGGCGTCACCGAACTGTTCGACACCCTCGCCGTCGTCGAGTCCTACCCGCTCGACCGCGACGCCCTGTCCGCGACCGCCGACGGCGCCGGAATGCGGGTCCTCGGCGTCACCGGCGCCGAAGCCACCCCGTACCCCGTGAGCCTGATCGTCGAGCCGGGCGCCCGGCCGGAGCTGAGCGTGCGCTACCGCCCCGCCTCGGTCGGTGACGGCGTCGCGCGCCGCATCCTCGAGCGGTGCGCGGAGCTGCTCGGTGCGCTCGCCCGGACCCCGGACCGCCGCATCGCCGCGCTCGGCGCCCCCGGCGTCGACGCCCCATTCGTGCCGGCCCGCGACCGGGCCGTCACCCTCGCCGACATCCTCGCCGGCACCGCCACCCGTCACCCGGATGCGGTCGCCGTCGTCGCCGGCACCGCCGAGCTCACCTACCGCGAACTCGACGACCGGGCCGCCGCCCTGGCGGGGCTGCTCGCCGCGCACGGCGCCGGACCCGGCACGCTGGTCGCGCTCGCGCTGACCCGCTCGCTCGAATCGGTCCTCGCCGTGTGGGCGGTCGCGAAGACCGGCGCCGCGTTCGTCCCCGTCGACCCGCGCCACCCCCTGGACCGGATCGAGCACATGCTCACCGATTCCGGCGCCCGCCTCGGCGTCACCGTCACCGCCCACCGGGACCGGCTGCCCGGCTCCGCGACGACGTGGCTGGTGCTCGACGATCCCGCGACCGCCCGCCGCACCCCGGCCGGCCCCGCGGTGCCGTCACCGGCCCGGCTCGACGACCCGGCCTACCTGATCTACACCTCCGGCTCGACCGGGACGCCGAAGGCCGTCACGGTCACCCACCGGGGCCTCGGCAACCTGGTCGACGCACTGCTCGCCGTGCTGGAGCCGACCCCGTCGGCACGGGTCGCGCACGTGGCGTCGCCGAGCTTCGACGCGTCCGTGTTCGAACAGCTCGCCGCGTTCGCCGCCGGCGCCCGGCTCGTCGTCGTACCCCCGACGGTCGTCGGCGGCGACGAACTGACCGACCGGCTCGCCGACGCGGGCGTCACCCACCTCGTCCTCACCCCCGCGGTGCTGGCCACCCTCGACCCGGCCGCCGCGCACACCGTGCGGGTCGTCGGTGTCTGCGGTGAGGCCGTCCCCACCGACCTGGTGCGCCGGTGGGCGCCCGGCCGCACGATGTTCAACCTCTACGGCCCCACCGAGACCACCATCTGGGCCACCGTCGCCCCCCTCACCGCCGATGCGCCCGTCACCCTCGGCGCCGGTGTGCCCGGCACCGAAACCGAAGTCCTCGACGGCTGGCTGCGGCCGGTGCCGCTCGGCACCGCCGGAGAGCTGTACCTGGCCGGTCCCGGGCTGGCGCGCGGCTACCACGGCCGTCCGCAGCTGACCGCGAGCCGGTTCGTCGCGCATCCCGGACGGCCCGGGGAGCGCATGTACCGCACCGGTGACCTCGTGCGCTGGACCCGCGCCGCCGACGGCGGCCCGGTGCTGGAATACCTGGGCCGCACCGACTTCCAGGTCAAGGTGCGCGGCATCCGCGTCGAGCTCGGGGAGGTCGACGCGGCCCTCGCCGCCGTCGCCGACGTGGACTTCGCGGCCACGCTCGGCCGTCCCGGTCCCACCGGCTCGGCCGTCCTCGTCTCCTACGTGCGGCCCGTGCCGGGCCGCGGGCTGGACCCGGACCGGCTGCGGGACCGGCTCGGCGAACAGCTGCCCGCCCATCTCGTGCCCGCCGCGGTCGTCGTCCTCGACGAGGTTCCGCTCACCCCGGTCGGCAAGCTGGACCGGACGGCGCTGCCGGAGCCGGACTTCGGCCGCAGCCGGCGCCCGGCCCGCGCACCGCGTGGACCGGTCGAGACCGCCGCCGCCGCCGCCTTCGCCGACGTCCTCGGCCTGGACGGGCTCGGCGCCGACGACTCGTTCTTCGACCTGGGCGGCAACTCCCTCGACGCGACCCGGGTGATCGCCCGCATCAACGCCACCGCGGGCTCCGCCCTGGCGGTGCGCGATCTGTTCGAGGCGCCCACCCCCGCGGCGCTGGCCACCCGCGCCGCGGGCCGCACCGGTGCCGCCGTCGCACTCGGGCGACGGGAGCGGCCGGCCCGCCTGCCCCTCGGCCCGGCGCAGCACCGGATGTGGGTGCTCAACCAGCTCGACCCCGCGTCCGGCGTCTACAACATCCCGGTGGCGCTGCGCCTGCGGGGCCGGCTCGACATCGCCCCGCTCGCCGCCGCCTTCGGCGACCTGACCGCCCGGCACGAGAGCCTGCGCACCGTGTTCCCCGCCGACGCGGAGGGCCCCCGCCAGGTGATCGTCGACGCGGCGCCCACCGGTCCGGACTTTGTCGACGTCCCCGCGGACGCCGTGCATGCCGCCGTGGCGGGCTTCGCCGGGGCCGGCTTCGACCTGACCGTGGACCTGCCGGTGCGGGCCCGGGTGCTGCGCCTGGGCGCGGAGGAGCACGTGCTGGTGCTGGTGCTGCACCACATCGCCGCGGACGGGGTGTCGGTGGCGCCGCTGGCCCGGGACCTGATCGCCGCGTACGCCGCCCGGACCGCGGGTGCGGCCCCGGCGTGGGCGCCGCTGCCGGTGCAGTACGCCGACTACACGCTGTGGCAACGCGAGGTGCTCGGCGAGCCCGACGACCCCGACTCGACCACCGCCCGGCAACTGGACTTCTGGACCCGCACCCTGGCCGGCCTGCCGGATCGGGTCGTCCTGCCCACCGACCGGCCCGGACCCGCGGTGCAGTCCGGCGCGAGCGCCGACGTCGCCTTCACCGTGGACGCCGGCGTCCACGCCGCGCTGCGCCGCCTCGCCCGCGCCGAGAACGCCACCGTGTTCATGACCCTGCACGCCGCGCTCGTCGCGCTGCTGTCCCGTCTCGGCGCCGGCGACGACATCGCGGTGGGCACCGCGGTGGCCGGCCGCGGCGCCGCCGAACTCGACGACCTGGTCGGGATGTTCGTCAACACCGTGGTCCTGCGCACCGCGGTGCGGCCCGACGCCACGTTCGCCGACCTGGTGGCGCAGGTGCGCGAGGCCGACCTGGCCGCGTTCGCCCACGCCGACGTCGCCTTCGATCAGGTGGTCGAGGCGGTGCGCCCGGCCCGGTCCACCGCGCACCACCCGCTGTTCCAGGTCTCCCTCGCGCTGGCCGACTTCGCGGCACCCACCCTCGAGATCGACGGGCTCGAGATCGCCGTCGAGGACGTCGAGCGTGGCTCCTCGCAGTTCGACCTCGGGCTCGAGCTGCGCGAACACACCGGCGACGACGGCCGGCCCGCCGGGCTGGACGCCACCCTCACCTACGCCACCGACCTGTTCGACGAGGCCACCGCGCGCACGATCGCCGCGCGGTTCGTGCGGCTCCTCACCGCCGTCACCACCGACCCGGCCGTGCCCGTCGGGGACGTGGATCTGCTCGACGCCGCCGAGTCCGCCGCCCTGCACGCGACGGCGGGTCCCGCCGGTGTCGGGCCGTGGCTGCTGCCCACGCTGCTCGGGGCCGCCGCCGCGGCGCACCCCGAGCGCCCGGCCGTGCGTGCCGACGGCACCACCTGGACCTACCGGGAACTCGATGCCGCCGCCGGCCGGCTCGCCCGCCTGCTCGTCGCCGCCGGGGTGGGCCCGGACGTGCGCGTGGCCCTCGCGCTGCCCCGCTCGGCGGAGTCGGTGCTCGCCGTGTGGGCGGTCGCCAAGGCCGGCGGCGCCTTCGTGCCCGTCGACCCGGCGTATCCGGCCGAGCGCATCGCGCACATGCTCGGCGACTGCGGTGCCACGCTCGGGCTGACCACGACCGCGCACCGGTCCGCGCTGCCCGGCGCGCTCACCTGGCTCGAGCTCGACGACCCGGCGCTGCGGGCCGCATCCGCCGCCGAATCCGCCGCGCCGTTGACCGACGCGGACCGGACCCGGCCGCTGCATCCCGACCACGCCGCCTACCTGATCTACACCTCCGGCTCGACCGGCACCCCGAAGGCCGTCACGGTCACCCACCGCGGGTTGGCGAACATCGTTCGCGCCCAGGATGATTCGCTCGCGGTCGGACCGGACGCGCGGGTCCTCGGCTTCGCCTCGCCGAGCTTCGACGCGGCGATCTTCGAACAACTGGCCGCGTTCGGCTCCGGGGGCTGCCTGGTGTCGGTTCCGGCCGGCGTCGTCGGCGGCGCCGAACTCGCCACGCTGCTCGATGCCGAGCAGGTGACGCACATGGTCCTCACGCCGTCGGTGCTCTCGACGCTGGAGCCGGCGGCATTGACGTCGGTCGAGGTGCTGGCGGTGGCCGGGGAGGCGGTCGGAGCCGAGTTGGTCGAGCGGTTCGCCGGGGGGCGGACGATGCTGAACCTGTACGGGCCGACGGAGGCGACGATCTGGGCGACGGCGGGACCGCTGGCGCCGGGACGGGCGGTGACGATCGGATCGGCCGTGCGCGGAGTGACGCCGCTGGTGCTCGACGGGCGGTTGCGGCCGGCCCCGGTGGGCGTGGTGGGGGAGCTGTACCTGGCCGGGGACGGGCTGGCGCGGGGCTATCACGGGCGGGCGGGGTTGACCGCGGGCCGGTTCGTGGCGCATCCGCAGGTCCCGGGGGCGCGGATGTATCGCACCGGCGACCTGGTGCGGTGGGTGCGGGCCGGGGGCCGGCTCGAACTCGAGTACCTCGGCCGGGGTGATCATCAGGTCAAGGTCCGCGGGATGCGGGTCGAGGTCGGGGAGATCGACGCGGTGCTGGCCGGGTTGTCGCAGGTGGACTATGCGGTGACGGTGGGCCGGACCGGTCCGGCCGGGTCGCCGGTGCTGGTGTCGTACGTGCTGGCGGCGCCGGGCTGCGAGCTCGAGGCCGAGCCACTGCGGGCGCAGGTGGCCGAGCTGCTGCCCGCCCATCTCGTGCCGGCGGCGGTCGTCGTGCTCGACGCGGTGCCGCTGACCCCGGTGGGCAAGCTGGACCGGGCGGCGCTGCCCGAGCCGGTGTTCGCGGCCGGCTCGGGGCGCGCTCCGCGCACACCGACGGAGGAGGCGGTGGTCGCCGCGTTCGCGCAGGTGCTCGGCCTCGCGCAGGTCGGGATCGACGATTCGTTCTTCGACCTGGGCGGCAACTCCCTCGACGCCACCCGCGTCGTCGCCCGCCTGAACTCCGCGGGCTCCGCCCTGGCGGTGCGCGACCTGTTCGAGGCGCCCACCCCCGCGGGGCTCGCCGTGCGGCTGCTCGAGCGTCCCGCCCCGCGGATCGCCCTCACGGCCCGGCCCCGGCCGGCCCGCGTGCCCCTCGGCCCGGCGCAGCAGCGCATGTGGGTGCTCAACCAGCTCGACCCCACCTCCGCGGCGTACAACATCCCGGTGGCGCTGCGCCTGTCCGGGCCCCTCGACGCCGCGGCCCTGACCACGGCATGGCGGGACGTGACCGACCGGCACGAGAGCCTGCGCACCGTGTTCCCCGCCGACGCGGAAGGCCCGCACCAGGTGGCCGTCGACGCCGGCGTCCCCCTCGACCTCACCGAGGCACCTGCCGACGTGTATGCCGCCGTGGCGGGCTTCGCCGGGGCCGGCTTCGACCTGACCGTGGACCTGCCGGTGCGGGCCCGGGTGCTGCGTCTGGGCGCGGAGGAGCACGTGCTGGTGCTGGTGCTGCACCACATTGCCGCGGACGGGGTGTCGGTGGCGCCGCTGGCCCGGGACCTGATCGCCGCGTACGCCGCCCGCACCGCGGGTGCGGCCCCGGCGTGGGCGCCGCTGCCGGTGCAGTACGCCGACTACACGCTGTGGCAGCGCGACATCCTCGGCGACGAGACCGATCCGCAATCGACGGCCGCGCAACAGCGCGAATTCTGGGTGGAGACCCTCGCCGGGCTCCCGGACCGCATCACCCTGCCCACCGACCGGCCGCGCCCGGCCGTGCAGTCCATGGCGAGCGCCGACGTGGACCTCGCCGTCGACGCCGACGTGCACGCCCGGCTGCGGGCCGTCGCCGCCACCGAACACGCCACGATGTTCATGACCCTGCACGCCGCGCTCGCGGCGCTGCTGTCCCGCCTCGGCGCCGGCGACGACATCGCGGTGGGCACCGCGGTGGCCGGCCGCGGCGCCGCCGAACTCGACGACCTGGTCGGGATGTTCGTCAACACCGTGGTCCTGCGCACCCCGGTGCGGCCGGACGTCGCCTTCGCCGACCTGGTGGCGCAGGTGCGCGAGGCCGACCTGGCCGCGTTCGCCCACGCCGACCTGCCGTTCGATCAGGTGGTCGAGGCGGTGCGCCCGGCCCGGTCCACCGCGCACCACCCGCTGTTCCAGGTCTCGCTCGCGCTGGCGAACTTCGAGGAGCCGGAGCTCGAGGTCGCGGGCCTGCGCATCGAGCTGCAGGACGTCGCCCACGAGGCCTCACCCTTCGACCTGAGCCTGACACTGCGCGAACGCACGACCGCCGACGGCGAACCCGCCGGTCTCGAGGTGACGCTCGGTTACGCCACCGACCTGTTCGACGACGGCACCGCGCGGACCCTCGCCGCCCGCTTCGGCCGGCTGCTGACGGCGGTCGCCGAGAACCCGCACGCCGCGATCGGCGACGTCGACCTGCTCGACGCGCAGGAGGCCGACGACCTGCGCACCAGCGCGGGCCCGCAGCCCGTCACCCCGGTGACCCTGCCCGAGCTGCTGCACGCCGCCGCGGCCGCGCGACCCGACGCCGTCGCCGTGGTCACCGACGACCGGCAGGTCACCTATCGCGAGCTCGACGCCCGCGCGGCGCTGCTCGCCGACGCGCTCACCGCGCGCGGCGCCGGTCCCGGCACCCTCGTCGCCCTGGCACTGACCCGATCGTTCGAATCGGTGCTCGCGGTCTGGGCGGTCGCACGGACCGGAGCGGCGTTCGTGCCCGTCGACCCGCGGCACCCGCAGGAACGGATCGAGTACATGCTCGCCGATTCCGGGGCCGTCCTGGGCGTCACCGTGACCGCGCACCACGACCGCCTGCCCGGCTCGGTCGGGTGGCTGGTGCTCGACGGCCCGGACGCCGACACGCGTCTCGCACTCGTCCCGCAGCGGCCGCGCGCCGCGGCCGTGCACGTGGACGATCCCGCCTACCTGATCTACACGTCCGGCTCGACCGGCACCCCGAAGGCGGTCGCCGTCACCCACCGCGGACTGGGCAACCTCGTCGCCGCGCAGCGGGAAACCCTGGCGCTGACCGCGCAGGCCCGGATCGCGCACATCGCCTCGCCGAGCTTCGACGCCGCGGTGTTCGAACAGCTCGCCGCGTTCGCGGTCGGCGCGCGGCTCGTGGTCGTACCGCCCACGGTGGTCGGCGGCGCCGAACTCGCCGACCGGCTTCGCGCGGCCCAGGTCAGCCACCTCGTCGTCACCCCCGCCGCGTTGTCGACGCTGGAGCCGGCGGCATTGACGTCGGTCGAGGTGCTGGCGGTGGCCGGGGAGGCGGTCGGAGCCGAGTTGGTCGAGCGGTTCGCCGGGGGGCGGACGATGCTGAACCTGTACGGGCCGACGGAGGCGACGATCTGGGCGACGGCGGGACCGCTGGCGCCGGGACGGGCGGTGACGATCGGATCGGCCGTGCGCGGAGTGACGCCGCTGGTGCTCGACGGGCGGTTGCGGCCGGCCCCGGTGGGCGTGGTGGGGGAGCTGTACCTGGCCGGGGACGGGCTGGCGCGGGGCTATCACGGGCGGGCGGGGTTGACCGCGGGCCGGTTCGTGGCGCATCCGCAGGTCCCGGGGGCGCGGATGTATCGCACCGGCGACCTGGTGCGGTGGGTGCGGGCCGGGGGCCGGCTCGAACTCGAGTACCTCGGCCGGGGTGATCATCAGGTCAAGGTCCGCGGGATGCGGGTCGAGGTCGGGGAGATCGACGCGGTGCTGGCCGGGTTGTCGCAGGTGGACTATGCGGTGACGGTGGGCCGGACCGGTCCGGCCGGGTCGCCGGTGCTGGTGTCGTACGTGCTGGCGGCGCCGGGCTGCGAGCTCGAGGCCGAGCCACTGCGGGCGCAGGTGGCCGAGCTGCTGCCCGCCCATCTCGTGCCGGCGGCGGTCGTCGTGCTCGACGCGGTGCCGCTGACCCCGGTGGGCAAGCTGGACCGGGCGGCGCTGCCCGAGCCGGTGTTCGCGGCCGGCTCGGGGCGCGCTCCGCGCACACCGACGGAGGAGGCGGTGGTCGCCGCGTTCGCGCAGGTGCTCGGCCTCGCGCAGGTCGGGATCGACGATTCGTTCTTCGACCTGGGCGGCAACTCCCTCGACGCCACCCGGGTCTGCGATCGGCTCGGCGCCGCCCTCGGGACCACCGTGCCGGTGATCCAGCTGTTCTCGGCGCCCACCCCGGTGGCCCTGGCCGCCCGCATCGAGGCCGCGGACACCGCCGGGCAGCCGGACTCACCGTTCGCGGTGCGGCTGCCGCTGCGCACCGAGGGCGACGGCGCCCCGCTGTTCTGCGTGCATCCGGCGGCCGGACTGGCCTGGTGCTACGCCGGGCTCGCCGCGCAACTCGCCCCCGGACGGCCGGTGTACGGACTGCAGTCCCCGCATCTCGAAGGCCTCGAGGACGCCCCGGAAACGATCGCCGCGTACGCCGAGCGATACGTCGACGAGATCCGCGCGGTCCAACCCAGCGGCCCGTACCACCTGCTCGGCTGGTCCCTCGGCGGATTCATCGCCCACGCCGTCGCCGCGCGGCTGCGCGAGACCGGCGAGGAGGTGGCGCTGCTCGCGCTGCTCGACGCGGACCTGATCGCCCGCGACGTTGCCGCGCCGGAACCGCTGACGGTCGGCGAACTCGTCGCCACCCTCGGTTCGTCGCTGGGCCTGCCCGACGCCGATCCGGCGCTGACGGCGGCCGAGGCCGCCGCGCTGATCCGGACCCACACCGGGGCCCCCGTCGACGCCGGTCACCTCGACCGGATGACCGCCGCCTACAACGGCTCGGCATCGCTGCTCGCCGGGTACCGGCCGCCGCTCTACGACGGCGATCTCGTCTTCGTCACCGCGACGGCCGACAAGACGCACCATGCCGGGGGCTTCGCCGGCTGGGGGCCCTACGTCACCGGCGCGATGCACAACCACCTGCTCGACGTCGAGCACGACCGGATGACCGCACCCGACGCGGTGCCCGCCCTGGCCGCGGTGCTCGATCGGCACCTCGGCGACGACCGGTACCTCGCCGCGTCCTGATCCCGCAGTCCACCCCTTCCGAACGGAGCACCATGTCCCCCTCGACCCCAGCCGTCCTCGTCGACGCCGTCACCAAGAGCTTCGGGCCGGTCCCGGCCCTGTGCGGCGTGAGCTTCACCGCCGAGGCCGGCGAGGTCCTCGGCGTCCTCGGCCCCAACGGCGCCGGCAAGACCACCACCGTGAACATCCTGTCCACCCTGCTGCGGCCGGATTCCGGTCGCGCCGTCGTCGCCGGCCACGACGTCGTCGCCGACGCGGCCGGGGTGCGCCGCGCGGTGATGCTCACCGGCCAGTACGCCGCCCTCGACGACATGCTCACCGGCTTCGAGAACCTGGTCCTGTTCGCCCGGCTGCTCGGGCTGCGGCGCCGCGCGGCCCGCGCCCGGGCGCGGGAACTGCTCGCCGAATTCGACCTCGAGGACGCCGCCGACCGGCGGGTCGGCAAGTACTCCGGCGGCATGCGCCGCCGCATCGACATCGCCTGCGGGCTCGTCGTCCCGCCCCAGGTGGTGTTCCTCGACGAGCCGACCACCGGGCTCGATCCGCGCAGCCGCCAACGGGTCTGGGACCTGATCGCCGGATTCAAATCCCAGGGCGTCACCACGCTGCTCACCACGCAGTACCTCGAGGAGGCCGACCTGCTCGCCGACCGGATCGTCGTCATCGACCGGGGCACCGTCGTCGCCGAGGGCACCCCCGCCCAGCTGAAGCAGCGCGTCGGCGCCACCTTCTGCGAGGTCGTCCCGGTGCGGGTGGCCGACGTGCCGGCCGTGGCGCACGTGCTCGGCCGGTTCGCGCCGGCCGCGGCGATCGAGGTCGCCGCCGACCGTGTCACGATCCCCGCGCCGCACGGCGCCGGCACCTTGGCGCAGGTCGCCACCGCCGTCGCCGCCCACGGCGTCGCCGTCTCCGACATCGCGCTGCGGCGACCGTCGCTGGACGAGGTCTTCCTCGCCCTCACCGCCGCCCGGCCGCGATTCGAGGTGGTGGCATGACCACGACGACCGTCGCACCGGTTCCCTCGCCGCTCTACCAGTGGTGGGTGCTGTCCGTACGCACCCTGATCCCGGCGATCCGCGGCGGCGAACTCGTCACCGCGCTCGTCGCGCCGCTCGTGTTCACCGTCGGGTTCTACGTGCCGCTGCAACGCGTGATCGCCCTGTTCACCGGCGGAACCGTCGATTACGGGCAGTTCCTGATGCCGCTGATCGCGTTGCAGGCTGTGTCCTTCACCGCGATCTCCGCCGCCTTCCTGGCCGCGACCGACGCGGTGCACGGCATCGACCGCCGCTTCGCGACGATGCCGATCGCGGCGGCCGTGCCGCTCGCCGCGCGCCTGTCCGCGAGCGCCGTCAAGTGCGCGCTGTCGCTCTCGGCGGCGATCGGCTGCGGGCACGTGATCGGGTTCCGGTTCGCCGGAACCGCCGCAGCCGTCGGGTTCTGCGCACTCGCGCTGACCGTCGGGATGGTCCTCACGCTCGGCGCCGACGTGATCGGCACCCTGTTCCGCAGCCCGGAAGCCACGACCCAGGCACTGATGCTGCCGCAGCTCGTGCTCGGGATGCTCTCCTGCGGCTTCGTCCCGATCGACCAGTTTCCGGCCTGGATCCAGCCGTTCGTCCGCAACCAGCCCGTCTCACAGTTCACGTCGAGCCTGCGCGGTCTCGCCGACGGCACCGCCACCGCCACCGCGCTGACGCCGACGCTGCTGTGGCTCGGCGGGATCCTTCTGGTCGTGGTCCCCCTGGCGGCCCGCACGAATCGGAGACAGCGATGAGCACCACCGTGACCGCACCCGAGAACTCGGTACCCGCTCTCGTCAGGCACACCTGGCTGCAGGCGGGGCGCCTGCTCACCCGGTGGCGCCGGGATCCGATGACGATGCTGCAGAGCCTCGCCTACCCGGTGCTGCTGCTGCTCATGCTCGAGGCGGTGCTCGGCCGGCAGGTCTCGGCGTTCGCCGGGCACGACGCCCTGTATGGGACGGTGCCGATGGTCGTCGTGATGAGCGCCCTGCTCGGCTCGCTGGCCGGCGCCGTCACGCTCGGCCGCGAATGCGCGGCCGGGCTGCCCGCGCGGCTGTGGGTGCTGCCCGTCCACCGGGCGTCGGCGCTGGCGTCGCGGTTCCTCGCCGAGGCGGTGCGCATCGCCGTGACCACCGTCGTCATCGTCGCCGCCGGCTTCGTCCTCGGCTTCCGCTTCCAGCGGGGCCCGCTCGCCGCGATCGGCTTCCTGGCGGTGCCGGTGCTGTTCGGGGTGGCGTTCGCCGCGCTGGTCACCGCGGCCGCGCTCATGGCCGCGAAAACCGTTGTCATCGAATCGATCTCGCTTCTGTGCACGCTGATGCTGTTCTTCAACCCGGGGTTCGTGCCGATCGGTGCGTACCCGGAGGTGCTTGCGCCGGTGATCCGCAACCAGCCCATGACGAGTGCCGTCGAGACGATGCAGGCGCTCGCCCTCGGTGGCGCCGTCCAGGGGCCGCTGTTGCGCACCGTGGCCTGGTCGGTCGCCCTGCTCGCGGTGTGCGCCGTGCCGGTGATCCGCGGTTACCGGCGGGCACTGTGACCGGATCCGACGGCGCGTCGGTGACAGTGACCCCGTCGGGGTGGCGAATCCGCCACCTGGGGTGGCTGTTACCCGCCGCGCCCGCGCGGGAGTATCGATGCAGCGAACACACCGAATCCCGAAGGGAGGCATCATGACCGCCGTTGCCGAACCAGGCACCACCGACTCCGAACTGCCCCGTCTGCGCGCCGACATCGACGGCCTCGACGCCGAGCTCCTCGCCGTGGTGCGGCGCCGCATCGCGCTCGAACGACGGATCGGGCAGCTCCGGGTCGGGACGGGCGCGCCCCGCGTCACCCACGCCCACGACATGAGCGTGATCCGCCGATACGCCGCGGAGCTCGGCGAGGACGGCACGGCCCTGGCCCTGGTCCTGCTGCGCCTGCGTTAGCGGTGCGGGGCAGTCCCGGGTCCACACCCACAATCCGCAGAGCCGCCCGCTCGCCGTCCGAGAGATCGCCCGCCGTCGCGCCGCGCGCAAGGTCTCGCCGCCCGGAAGGCGACGTCCCGCACCGTGATCATCGCCGGCTCGTCGAAGCGTCGGCGCCTGCCGGATTCGAGGAGCCGGTGCACCCGCTCGGACCGGAGCAGGTTCGCATGCTCCTCCTCGAAACGCCCGGCTCCGTTGCCGGCGCACCGCCGAGCTGCTCGTACGGCCTTGCGGGCGAGCAGCTGACAGACCCGGTCCGGCATGGGCTCCGCGCCGCGGAGCCGGCGCCCGGCGGTCGCGACGTCGAGTGGCCTCGCGACGGCGTGGGCGCGCATCGCCTCCGCCACATCAGCGACCCGAAGCCCCAAGGTGGCTGATACCGCGACCGGGCACAACGCGCGATCGGCACGGGCTTTCGCTTTCCGGGCAGACCGACGATCTCCCGTGGTACTCATCGGTTACCTCCTGCCCCTGCCGGAGAGCGAGGCCGACACTGCCACGACGTCCTCCGTCAGCTCCTCTACCAACGCTGTAGCGCCCCTGTCGCGCAGTACCTCGGCGGTGGCCCCGACCGGTGACTAGCACCGCTCGGTCCGGGCCACGCCACGCCGAAGGGGGGGTGACCCCTCCCGCCACACGACCCTGGGGTAACCCCAGGTCGGATGACCCAGACGTACCGGGGGATCGCATATCGAGCTCTGGTGGCCACGGTCTACGAGTTCGATGGGTCGGCCCGGATCCACCGGCTCCGCTCGTACTACGACAAGCTGGCCATCGAAGAGCAGATCGCCGCGAGTCTTCCCGGGATCAAGGGATGGCTGTTGCGTAAGGTGACGCGCGTCGTCCTCGCGCAAGGGCGCACAGGCCTCGAGACCCCCACGGGGCCACCGCCGACCGGTGTGAGCTGAACCGCCGGCTCGTCCCGGTCGCCGGGTCCCTCGGCCGGCGTCGCCGGCCGAGGGCCGTCCACCCCCAGGAGGAGAATTCCTAATCGCGGGCCAGCGCCGCAACGGGAAGATCCGCGAACACCTCCGCCGGCGACACCGTTCCCGACAGCCGCCGCCCGGTGAGCCGATCGACCCAGAGTCCCGGCGGCAGGTCGAGCGTCGTGTCGCCCCACCCGGTTTCCTCCAGCGTGACAGTGTGCCGCGACGCGAGCGCCACCACGTCGACCTCCTCGGCCGCCGGGCCCCGCCCGAACCCGATCAGGTGACCGGCGGCCGGCCCCGACGCGGACAGCGGAACGTAGGCCCCGCCGACGAAGCTCGCCGGCCGCTCGCGGCGCAGGCGCAGCGCCGTCCGCACCACGGCGAGCTTCGCGGTGCCGGCGTCGTCCACGGCCGGCGGTGCGTCCTGTGCGAGCAGCCGGCGTCTGGTGGCGAAGTCCACGGGCCGCCGGTTGTCCGGGTCGACGAGCGAGTCCTCCCACAGTTCGGTGCCCTGGTACACGTCGGGGATGCCGGGTCCGAGCAGCTGCAGCAGCTTCTGCCCGAGCGAATCCGCGGAGAAATGAGGGGTCAGGGACGAGACGAACTCGGTCAGTGACGCGCCGACCGGCCCGTCGCACACCGCGTCGAGCCAGGCCGCCACCGCGCCCTCGAACTCCTCGTCCACCTCGGTCCAGGTGGTGCGCAAGCCGTTCTCCCGCAACGCCTTACGGGCGTACTCGCGCAGCCGCGACCGCAGTTCCCCGGTCACCACGCCGTCGCGCGGCCACGCGCCGAACAGGTTCTGCCACAGGAACAGCCCGGTGGCGGCGTCCGGCGGCGGGGCGACGGATTCCCATTCGGACAGGCACGCCGCCCACAGCTGCGGCACCTGGGAGAGCACCCCGATGCGGGCGCGGACGTCCTCGCCCCGCTTGGTGTCGTGCGTCGACAGCGACGTCATCGCCCGCGGCCACCGCCGCGCCCGCTCCGCCCACGCCAGGTGGAACTCGGCGACGGGCAACCCGAACCGTCCCGGGTGGCCACCGACCTCCTGCAGCGACACCAGCCGCGCCGCCCGGTAGAACAGGCAGTCCTCGACGGCCTTCGCCGTCGCGGCACCGCACACCTGGCCGAACCGGGCCGCCGCCTCTCCGCCGCGGGCCAGGGCCCGGGCCAGCACCTCGAGGGCGGGTTCGAGCGCGGCGTCGGCGCGGGCGCGGTCACCCAGGATGCGGGGCAGCATCCCGCCCAGCGACGCATAGTCCGACCGGTACACGGGCAGTTCGGCCGCCACCGCGATCACGGCGTCGCGCAGCCGCTCGTCCGGGCAGGTCGCATCGGCGGCATCTCGCCGCACGGCCCGCACCAGCCGGCGCACCTCCGGCGCCAGCCCCGTCTGCAGCACCGCGCGCTTGATCTGCTTCTCCTGCGCGTGCAGCCACTCGGCGTCGCCGGGGGTGCCGGTGCGGTCGAGTGACAGCGCGTTCAGGTCCTTCTCGCCCCGCGGATCGAGGAACACCGCACCGACCTCGCCGAGCGCGTCGTAGCCCGTGGTGCCGTCGACGGGCAGGGTCGGGTCGAGCGGTTCGCCGTCGCCGAGAATCTTCTCGATCACCAGCCACCGGTCCGGGCCGACGAGCCCGCGCAGCCGCCGCAGGTAGCCGGTCGGGTCGGCCAGGCCGTCGGGATGGTCCACGCGGACGCCGTCGGTGAGGTCGTCGTCCATCCACGACGCCACCTGGGCATGCACCGCGTCGAACACCGCGGGATCCTCCACCCGCACCGCGGCGAGGTCGTCGACGGTGAAGAACCGGCGGTACCCGATCAGGCCGCTGTCCCACGGCACCAGCCGATACGCCTGCCGCGCATGTACTTCCGCTCCGGTCCCGGCGTCGGTGCCCGGGGCGACGGGGAAGCGCCGCTCGTAGTAGGCCAGCGTCGGCTCGTCGCCGGTGCGGTCGACGGTCAGCTCCTCGACGTCGGCCGCCGAACCCAGCACGGGCAGGGCGATCCGGCCGTCGGTGCCGTTGTCCGCGGCCCAGTCGACGTCGAAGTAGGTCGCGTACCGCGAGTCGCGGCCGTGCCGCAGCACGTCCCACCACCACGGGTTCTCGCGGGGATCGCCGACGCCGACGTGGTTGGGCACGATGTCGATCAGCAGACCCATCCCGCGGGAGCGGACCTCGCGGGCGAGGGCCTCGAGGCCCGCGCGGCCGCCGAGCGCCGCCGACACCGTGGTCGGGTCCACCACGTCGTAGCCGTGGGTCGATCCGGCCGCGGCGCTGAGCACGGGGGACAGGTACACGTGTGAGACCCCGAGCGCCTCGAGGTAGTCCACGAGCGCGATCGCGTCCGCGAAGGTCGTCCCGTCGCCGGTGAGCTGCAGCCGATACGTCGACGACACCGGGCGCGGGCTCATGCGGTCCTCCGCAGCACCAGCAGCGAACGGGCCTGCACCCGCACCGACCCCCCGGCGGTCACGACCTGTTCGCGCAGTCCGTCCGGCACGTCCGTGTCCAGCGCCACCGACCATTCCTGTGCGTGCGGCCCGTCGGGGGTGACGAAGTCGATCGGCTCGTCGTGGGCGTTGAAGCACAGCAGGAACGAATCGTCGACGACGCGTTCGCCGCGCTGGTTCGGCTCGTGGATGCCCTCGCCGTTGAGGAACACCGACAGCGACTTGCCGAACCCGCTGTCCCAGTCCTCCGGGGTCATCTCCTCGCCCGCCGGGGTGCGCCAGGCGATGTCGCGGGACTGCTCGCCGCTGCGGATCGGCCGGCCCTCGAAGAACCGCCGCCGCCGGAACACCGGGTGCGACCGGCGCAGGGCGATCACGTTGCGGGTGAAGTCCAGCAGGTCCGCATTCGTCTCCGCGAGCGACCAGTCCATCCAGGACAGCTCGTTGTCCTGGCAGTAGACGTTGTTGTTGCCCTGCTGCGTGCGCCCGAACTCGTCGCCGTGCGCGATCATCGGGGTGCCCTGGGAGAGCATCAGCGTCGCCAGGATGTTGCGGCTCTGCCGCTGCCGCAGGGCCAGCACCTCCGGGTCGTCGGTGGGGCCCTCGGCGCCGCAGTTCCACGACCGGTTGTGCGACTCGCCGTCCATGTTGTTCTCGCCGTTGGCGTCGTTGTGCTTCTCGTTGTAGGAGACGAGGTCGGCGAGGGTGAAGCCGTCGTGCGCGGTGACGAAGTTGATCGAGGCGCTCGGGCGGCGGCCGGTGGCCTCGTACAGGTCCGACGAGCCGGTGAGCCGGGAGGCGAACTCGCCGAGAGTGGCCGGTTCACCGCGCCAGTAGTCGCGGACCGTGTCGCGGTACTTGCCGTTCCACTCGGTCCACAGGCCGGGGAAGTTCCCCACCTGGTAGCCGCCCTCGCCGACGTCCCACGGTTCGGCGATCAGCTTGACCTGCGAGACGATCGGATCCTGCTGCACCAGGTCGAAGAACGCGGACAGCCGGTCCACGTCGTGCAGTTCGCGGGCCAGGGTGGAGGCCAGGTCGAAGCGGAAGCCGTCGACGTGCATCTCGGTCACCCAGTAGCGCAGCGAATCCATGATCAGCTGCAGGGTGTGCGGGTGGCGGGCGTTGAGGCTGTTGCCGGTGCCGGTGTAGTCCATGTAGTAGGACTTGTCGTCGTCGACCAGTCGGTAGTAGGCGGCGTTGTCGATGCCGCGGAACGAGATGGTCGGTCCCAGGTGGTTGCCCTCCGCGGTGTGGTTGTAGACCACGTCGAGGATCACCTCGATGCCTGCCTCGTGGTAGGCGCGCACCATCGCCTTGAACTCGGCGACGACGCCGCTCGGGTTGCTCGCCGACGAGTAGTCCAGGTGCGGGGCCAGGAAGCCGAAGGTGTTGTAGCCCCAATAGTTCCGCAGCCCACGGTCCAGCAGGACCTGATCGTGCATGAACTGGTGCACGGGCATCAGTTCGATCGCGGTGACCCCGAGGCTCTGCAGATGGTCGATGATCACCGGGTGCGCCAGTCCGGCGTAGGTGCCGCGCAGCTGCTCCGGCACGCCGGGATGGGTCGCGGTCATGCCCTTCACGTGGGCTTCGTAGATGACGGTCTCGTAGTAGGGCCGGCGCGGGTGCCGGTCGGAGGCCCAGTCGAAGAACGGGTTGATCACCACGGTCGTCATCGTGTGCCCGAGCGAATCGAGCTGCGGGAAATCGGGATTCGCCGGTGCGGCGGGCTCGGGGGCGGACTCGGCCGCCGTGTCGTCCCCGGCCCCGTCGTCCCCGGTCCCGTCGCCCTCGGTCTCGCCGGACCCGGTCCCGTCCGAGTCGTCCGCCTCGTCGGCGGTCGTGTCCCCGGCGGCCTCGGCGCCGGCGTCCTCCGCGGCCCGGGCCGCCGGCTCCGGCGCCGACGGTGCCTCCTCGGCTCCTGCCGAATGCTCCGGTTCGGACGGTGCGTCCTCGGCCCCGACCATCGCGTACGAGAACAGGGACGCATCGCCGTCGAACGCGCCGTCGTAGGCCTTGCCGTAGGGGTCGAGCAGCAGCTTGCTCGGATCGCAGCGCAGACCCTGCGCCGGGTCGTAGGGGCCGTGCACCCGGTAGCCGTAGCGCTGGCCGGGGGTCACCGTGGGCAGGTAGACGTGCCAGACGTTGCCGTCGACCTCCTCGATCGGCACGCGGGTCTCGGTGCCGTCCTTGGCGATCAGGCACAGTTCGACCTTCTCGGCGACCTCGGAGAAGAGGGCGAAGTTCGTGCCCGCCCCGTCGTAGGTCGCGCCGAGCGGATATGCGCTCCCCGGCCACACCGGGATGTCGGCCGGGAGGGCCTCCGTGGACGTGCTCGGCTCGGTGGGTTCCATGACCGCAACCCTAACCGGATCGACGGTCGCGTACGGGGCGAGCGATCCTCCCCGGCACAGGCGACGATCGGCCCCGGGGCGGGGACGCCTACAGTCGATCCTCGTGACCGTTCGTCGTCTGAGTCCCGACCGGGTCGCCGCGCTCGACGCGGCGCACCTGTGGCACCCCTACGGAGCCGTCCCTGCATCGACCGCGCCGCTCGTGGTCGACGAGGCGCACGGGACCCGGCTGCGGCTGGCCGACGGCCGGGAACTCGTCGACGGCATGAGCTCGTGGTGGGCCGCCGTGCACGGATACCGCCACCCGGTCCTCGACGCGGCGGTCACGCAGCAGCTGGGCCGGATGAGCCACGTCATGTTCGGGGGCCTCACCCATGAGCCGGCCGCGCGGCTCGCGGAGCTGCTCGTGGAGATCACCCCCGACGGTCTGGACAAGGTCTTCCTCGCCGATTCCGGGTCGGTGTCGGTGGAGGTCGCGGTCAAACTCGCATTGCAGTATCAGCGCGCGGCCGGCAGGCCGGGACGTCACCGGCTCATGACGTGGCGCGGCGGCTACCACGGCGACACGTTCGCGCCGATGAGCGTGTGCGACCCCGAGGGCGGCATGCACTCGATGTGGACCGGCGTGCTGCAGCGGCAGGTGTTCGCCCCGGCGCCGCCCCGCGAGTTCGATCCGGCGTACGTCGCCGAGTTCGAAGCGCTGCTCGAAGCCCATACGGACGAGCTGGCCGCCGTGATCGTCGAGCCGGTGGTCCAGGGGGCGGGCGGGATGCGCTTCCACGACCCCCGCTATCTGAACGAGCTGCGCCGGATGTGCGACGCACACGGGCTGCTGCTGATCTTCGACGAGATCGCCACCGGGTTCGGCCGTACCGGGGAGCTGTTCGCCGCCGACCACGCGGCCGTCGCGCCGGACGTCATGTGCGTCGGCAAGGCGTTGACCGGTGGCTATCTGACCCTGGCCGCGGTGCTGTGCACATCGGCCGTCGCCGAAGTGGTCAGTGCGGGCGAGGGCGGCGGCATCATGCACGGCCCGACGTTCATGGGCAATCCGCTCGCGTGCGCGGTTGCCGTCGCTGCCGTGGAGTTGCTGCTGTCACGGGATTGGCGCGGCGAAGTGGCCGCGCTGACCGCCGGCCTCGAGGCGGGCCTGGCGCCGGCGCGGGAGCTGCCGGGCGTGGTGGACGCGCGGGTGCTCGGCGGCATCGGCGTGCTCGAACTGGACCGGCCGGTGGACATGGGCGCCGCGACGGCGGCCGCCGTCGCGGCCGGAGTGTGGCTGCGCCCGTTCCGCAACCTGATCTACGCGATGCCGCCCTACGTCTGCAGCGCCGACGACGTGCAGAGGATCGCCGCGGGGATGTGCGCGGCGGCCCGGGCCTGATCCGGCCCGGCACGCCGGGTCACGAGCGGGGAACTCGCGGGGCGGCGGTCACCGCCGGCAGCCACCGCACGGGGAGGAATCGGCCGCCCGGAGCGTCACTTGAACAGTGTTCAGGTAGGGTCTGCCGACATGACCGCCTTCGCCAGCCTCCAGTGGCTCGACGACGTCGCCGACGCCCGTCGCGCGGCGGGCCTGCGCCGCACCCTGCATCCGCGCACCCCGGCACCGGGCACCGTCGACCTCGCCTCCAACGACTACCTCGGGCTCGTCCGGCACCCCGAGGTCCTCGCCGCCGCGACCGCCGCGCTGCGCCGGTGGGGCGGCGGCGCCACCGGATCCCGCCTCGTCACGGGCACCACCAGCGAGCACGAACTGCTCGAGCGTGAACTCGCCGAGTTCACCGGCGCCGAGTCCGGCCTCGTATTCGCCAGCGGCTACGCCGCCAACCTCGGCGCCGTCACCGCCCTCGCCGACCGCGACACCCTCGTGGTCTCCGACGCGGGTTGCCACGCGTCCCTGGTCGACGCATGCCGGCTGACCCGCGCGCGGGTGCAGGTCGCCCCGCACGCCGACGTCGACTTCGTGCGGACGGCCCTCGCCACCCGCACCGAGCGGCGCGCCCTCGTGCTCACCGACTCCGTGTTCAGCGCCGACGGAGACCTCGCGCCGCTGCCGGAACTGCATGCGGCGTGCCGCGCGCACGGCGCACTGCTGCTCGTCGACGAGGCCCACGGGGTCGGAGTCCGCGGTGAGGGGGGCCGCGGACTCGTCCACGAGGCGGGTCTCGCCGGCGAACCCGACGTCGTGGTCACCGCCACGCTGTCGAAGTCCCTGGCCTCGCAGGGCGGCGTGGTCCTCGCCGACACCCGCGTGCGGGCCCACCTGATCGACGCCGCCCGCACCTTCATCTTCGACACCGGTCTCGCGCCCGCGGCCGTCGGCGCCGCCCGCGGTGCGCTGCGCGTGCTGCGCGACGAGCCGCAACGGGCCACCGCCGTGCTCGAACGGGCCGCCGACCTGGCCCGGATCACCGGCGTCGCCGCCCCCACGTCGGCGGTGGTGTCGGTGATCCTCGGTGACCCGCAGGTCGCGTTCGACGCCGCCCAGGCGTGCCGCAGCCGGGGCGTCCACGTCGGCTGCTTCCGGCCGCCGTCCGTCCCCGAGGGCACGTCCCGGCTGCGGCTGACCGCGCGCGCGAATCTCGGCGCCGACGAGCTCGCCCGCATCGAAAGCGTCCTCACCGACGTGCTGGCCGGGGTGCGGGCATGACCGTCCTGTGTGTGACCGGCACCTCCACCGAGGTGGGCAAGACCGTCGTCACGGCGGCCTACGCCGCCGTGGCCGCCGCGGCGGGCCTGCGGGTCGCCGTGTGCAAACCGGCGCAGACCGGCGTCGCCGACGACGCACCCGGCGACCTCGCCGAGATCGCCCGGCTCACCGGGCACCGGGTCCACACCGTCGAACTGGCCCGCTACCCGGAGCCGCTCGCACCGGACACCGCGGCGCGGCGCAGCGGGCGGTCGCCGCTGCACCTGCCCGACGTCGTCACCGCCGTGCGGGCACTCGCGGACGCGTACGACCTGGTGCTCGTCGAGGGGGCCGGCGGGCTGCTCGTCCGGCTGGGTGCGGACGGGTTCACCCTCCTCGACGTCGCCGCCGCGCTGAGCGCCCCCACCGTCGTGGTGGCGGCCCCCGCCCTGGGCACCCTGAACCACAGCGCGCTGACCGTCGCCGCGCTGCAGGCCGGCGGCGTCGAGTGCGCGGGCCTGGTGATCGGCGCGTGGCCGGAGCAGCCCGGTCTGGCCGAGCGGTGCAATCTGCAGGACCTGCCCGAGGTGACCGGCGTGCCCGTCCTCGGGCGTATCCCGGCGGACAGTGGCGCCCTCGACGCCGTGGCCTTCGGCGAGCAGGCCGCACGCTGGCTGCCGGCCGACCGGACCGGGCTGCCGATGCGATCCTGACGCCCGTCGCGGCCCCCGGTCGGCGCCCCGGCACGTTTCCTGCAGGTGAACGAATGTGCGAAGACGGCGAGTTCGGGTAGGGTGTCCGATGCGGTTGAGACACCAGCCGTAGTGCCTGTGAGGTACGCGTTCCGACTACGCGTCCCTACGTCAGTGCTACGCAGTGCTCGTCGCGTTGGGTGTCGACTGCTGCGTTTCACCGACCGAGGCAGGACCGGAAGTCGGTGTAGGAGACAGCGCAGGCGATGACGGTGCTCGATCACCAGCAGTGGGAGACTGCCCGCATGCGGGCCGTTTCCCGCTACAACATTCTCGACACCCCGGCCGACGGCACGTTCGACCGGATCGCCCGACTGGCTGCGTCCTGGTTCGGCACCCCGATCGCCACGGTGACGATCGTCGACGAGGACCGCATCTGGTTCAAGGCCGCCCACGGCCTCGAGGGGGTGCGGCAGATCGACCGCGACCCGGGCCTGTGCGCCTCCGCGATTCTCTGCGACCGTCCCTATGTGGTGGCCGATGCCCGGACCGACCCGCGGACCGCGCAGAATCCCCTCGTCCAGGGCGAGCTGGGGGTGCGGTTCTACGCCGCCGCCCCCATCACCACCGCGGACGGCTACCGGCTCGGCACGGTCAACGTCCTCGACACCCGGCCCCGGGAGGTCTCCGCCGCGGACCTGTCCGTCCTCGAGGACCTCGCGTCGGTGGTGATGGATCAGCTGGAGCTGCGGTTGTCGGCGCTGGCCACCGTCCGGGCCGAACGGGACCTGCGGCTGCAGGCCGAGCGCGACCGGCACGTGCTCGCCGAACTCGCCACGACCCTGCAGCGGACCCTGCTGCCGCCGTCGCTGCCGGCCATCGAGGGCATAGAGCTCGCGTGCCACTACCATGCGGCGTCCTCCCAGCAGGTCGGCGGCGACTTCTACGACGTGTTCCACCTCGGTGACGACCGGTGGGCGTTCTTCCTCGGGGATGTCGAGGGGCACGGGCCCGTCGCGGCCTCGGTCACCTCGCTGATCAGGTACACGCTGCGGGCGGCCGCCGTGCGATTCTCCGACCCGCGGCTGGCGCTGGCCGAACTCAACACCGTCCTGCTGCTCGACCCGCAGCAGCACCGGTTCTGCACCGTGATGCTCGGGATCATCGAACCGAACCTCGAGGGTCGCGAGGGCGCCCGGGTGACCCTCGCCACCGGCGGGCATCCGCCCGCCCTGCTGCTGCGGCGCTCGGGGGCGGTCTGCGCTGCGGTCGGCGTGCGCGGCATGCTGGTGGGCGCGCTGTCCGAGGCCCGCTTCGGAGCGTGCACCGTCGACCTCGAGCCGGGGGAGACGCTGCTGCTCTACACCGACGGACTCACCGAGGCCCGCCCCGACGGGCGGGAGATCTTCGGGGAGGAGAACGTCGTCGCATTCCTCTCCGCGCGAGTGCCGGACGCCACCCCGATCAGCCTCGTCGCCGAGCTTTCCGAATTGATTCCCAGCCTGCGGGCGCAGGACGACATCGCCCTGCTCGCCGTGGGTGTACCCCGTTGACTTCCGATCCCCGGATCGGACCCGCTATCGCACAGGAGGACAGAGTCTTGCATGATGGACAGATGAACGAAGCGACTTCCGAACAGCCGATCATGGCCGTATCCCAGACGTGGAGCGGCGACATCGCGGTGCTGTCGGTGGCCGGTGACGTGGATCTGGTCAGCGCCCCGCAGCTCGAGGAGGAAGCCGTCGCCACCCTGGGTAACGACAAGTGCCGGGGTCTGATCGTGGACCTGGGTGCCGTCAACTTCCTTGCCTCGGTGGGCATCGCCGTGCTGGTGGACCTGTCGAAGAAGACCGCCGGCACGATCCCCTACGCCGTCGTCGCGCAGGGCTCGGCCACCGCGCGGCCCCTGTCGCTGCTCGGGCTCGACGAGGTGTTCCCGATCCACAGCCGCCTCGACGAGGCGCTGGCCGCCCTGCAGGCCGACAAGGCCGGCACGGAGGCATGAGCCGACAAGGGCGGCAGGGAGGCATGAGCCGACAAGGGCGGCAGGGAGGCATGAGCCGACAAGGGCGGCAGGGAGGCATGCGCCGGGCGGAGACCTGGCACGCCGGACACGAACCGGTCGGGGACCTGTCGACGACGAGGGAACGAGGATGCAGACGCGAGGCGTAGCACCAGCCTTTCTGACGACCGGACTGTACTACCGCGGCGTACGCGCCGAGGCCTCGCAGGTGACGATGCTGCGGCAGGCTCTCGATCGGTGGCTCAGCGGCCTGCGGCTCGCCGAGGTCGGTGGCCAGGATGTGCTGCTGGCCAGTTACGAGGCGCTCGCGAACGCGGTGGAGCACGCTTACGCCGACGGTGACGGCACGGTCGACCTCGAGGCGAAGTACTCGCCTCAGGACCGGTGCGTCGAGATCGTCGTCACCGATCGCGGGCACTGGCGGGAATCGGCCGTGCCGACCGCCGGGAGCTCGCGCGGGCACGGCCTGACGCTGATCCGGAACCTGGCCGCGGACACCGACCTGGCCGTCAATTCCGACGGCACCGTGGTGGCGATGCGCTGGCACCTGCCGCAGGAGGCCTCGGCCTTCTCGGGTTGATCCGGGCCGCCGGGGCGGCGTCTCCTGCTCGCCCGACGGCTGGTCGACCGAACGACTCCGGCCCCGGCGCACGACGCGCCGGGGCCGGAGTCGATTTCGTGGACGGAGTCAGGCCGGTTGCGGGTCCCGGCGGGCCCCGGCGTCACCGTTCAGGGCGAACACCGAGGTGCACACGGTCCCGGCGGGCACCGTGACGTCCCCGCGGGACCGGGTCACGGTGTCGCCGAGCAGGTCGTGTTCGACGAGTGCCTCGAGGATCCGTTCGGGGGCGTCGTGCACGCAGACGCAGGGGATGCCGGCGGCGCGCACGGACTGCATCGTCATCGCCTCGGCGGGAGAGCAGGCGCCGTCGAGCACCTCCTCGGTGACGATCGCGCACACCACCCGGCCCGGGGCGAAGGTGTCGGTGAAACCGAGTCCGTGGTGACGCGCCCACGTCCGCAGCTCGGCACCGCGGGCGCCGTCGAGCACCCGGGAGCAGTCACCGACGATCAGCAGTTCGCCGGCCGGTACCCCTTCGATCGATCCTGAACTCATCTGATCCCCTGCTTTCCACATCGACGTCGTCGACCTCATGCGCGCCCGGTGCTCGCCGACCGCTCGTCGGTGCGTGGTTCGGCGAACATCGCCTCGATGCGGCGCTTGATCTCCTCGGTACTCATGGCCGAGCCGGCCGAGGCCGTGGCGCGACGGGAAGCGGCGGAGGCGAACAAGGTGGTCTGCATGACGGTTTCGGTCCTTACTCTCTTCAGCGCGAGCTGTTTTCACACTGGCACCAAAGCTTTCCCGGATGCGGGATTTTCGAAACCTGTAGCAGAGATTTCACATTTCCTGGACTGAAATGTCCGGATCCGGGGCGGATAGGCCGCCCGGCGGGGCGTTTACGCGCCGATCGCCGGATTCGCATGTGTTGCCGCGCGAATGTCGTACTGTGATAGCTGTCACATCGAGTCGGCAGGTGTCGACGTGCCGACCGCCCTCTCGGAGGTACGAATGTCCACCACCGAAATGCAGGAACTGCACCGCACCATCGGTCACCTTCGGCACTGCCTGACCTCGCTCCGGTCGAGGTACGGCGACGCCGCTGCGGTGCGCCGCCTGATCAACGACGTGGACCGGCTCGACATCGACGCGCAGGATCTGGCGGCCTCGCCGCCGCGCGAGACGTCCCGGCCGGCCGGCGAGCGGATTCCGATCCCCGACACCCCGTACGACGAGATCTTCCGCGGCGTCGACTGTGACGACGAGGGGCTCGGCGGCCTGCACGGCTCGCGGTGAGCGCCCCCGCGGCAGGCGCCGGCGTCCGGTCCTCGACGCGGGCCCGGATCGCGGCGCGCACGCTACGCACCGACCGGTGGTGGCAACCGCCCGTGCTCACCACGCTCGGGCTGGCCGTCTTCGTCGTCTACGCGACGATTCGGTCCTTCGTGCGCACCGCGTACTGGGTGGAGGAGTACCACTACCTCACGCCGTTCTACTCGCCGTGCGTCAGCGCGTCGTGCGTGCCCGGCGCCCGGCACTTCGGGACGTGGGTGGGCGAGCTGCCCATGTGGATCCCCCTGGCGTTCCTGTCGCTGCCGTTCCTGCTCGGATTCCGGCTGACGTGCTACTACTACCGCAAGGCCTACTATCGCTCGATCTGGCTGGCGCCGCCGGCCTGCGCCGTCGCCGAGCCGCACGCCCGGTACACGGGGGAGACGCGGCTGCCGCTGCTGATCCAGAACTCGCACCGCTACTTCTTCTACGTTGCGCTCGTCATCTCGGCGATCAACACCTATGACGCGATCGTCGCGTTCCACGGTTCCGGCGGCGGGTTCGGCTTCGGCCTCGGCAACCTCATCCTGGTGGGGAACGTGCTGCTCCTGTGGGCGTACACCGTCTCGTGCCACTCGTGCCGGCACGTCACCGGCGGCCGGCTCAAGCACTTCTCGAAACACCCGCTGCGTTACCGGATCTGGACGGCGGTTTCCCGGCTCAACACCCGGCACATGCAACTGGCGTGGACCACGCTGGGCACCCTGATGATCACGGATTTCTACATCATGCTCGTGGCGAGCGGCACCATCTCGGACCTGCGGTTCGTCGGCTGAGCCACGACGACGGCCCGGGCGCCGGCCCCGGGCCGACTCGGCAGCGAAGGAGGACTGGATGGCGGACGTCGAACGGCACAGCTACGACGTGGTGGTCATCGGCGCGGGCGGGGCGGGGCTGCGCGCCGTCATCGAGGCGCGTCAACGCGGACTGCGGGTCGCGGTCGTGTGCAAGTCGCTGTTCGGCAAGGCGCACACCGTCATGGCGGAGGGCGGTTGCGCCGCCGCGATGGGCAACGCCAACCCGCACGACTCGTGGCAGGTGCACTTCCAGGACACCATGCGAGGAGGCAAGTTCCTCAACAACTGGCGCATGGCCGAACTGCACGCCCGCGAGGCGCCCGACCGGGTGTGGGAACTCGAAACCTACGGTGCGTTGTTCGACCGCACCCCCGACGGCCGGATCAGCCAGCGCAACTTCGGCGGTCACACCTATCCGCGGCTGGCGCACGTCGGTGACCGCACCGGCCTCGAGCTGATCCGCACGATGCAGCAGAAGATCGTGTCCCTGCAGCAGGAGGACCACGCCGCCACGGGCGACTACGACGCCCGGGTGCGGGTGTTCGCCGAATGCACCGTCACCGAACTGCTGAAGGACGCCGAGGGCCGCATCGCCGGTGCGTTCGGGTACTGGCGCGAGTCCGGCCGGTTCGTGCTGTTCGAGGCGCCCGCCGTCGTCGTGGCCACTGGCGGGATCGGCAAGTCCTGGAAGGTGACGTCGAACTCGTGGGAGTACACCGGCGACGGTCACGCTCTCGCGCTGCGGGCCGGGGCCGCCCTGATCAACATGGAGTTCGTCCAGTTCCACCCCACCGGGATGGTGTGGCCGCCGAGCGTCAAGGGCATCCTCGTCACCGAGGGGGTGCGCGGCGACGGCGGGGTCCTGAAGAACTCCGAGAACGAGCGGTTCATGTTCTCGTACATCCCACCGGTGTTCAAAGGCCAGTACGCGGAGACGGAGGAGGAGGCCGACCGCTGGTACACCGACCAGGAGAACAACCGCCGCACCCCGGACCTGTTGCCGCGCGACGAGGTCGCCCGCGCCATCAATTCCGAGGTCAAGGCCGGTCGCGGCACCCCGCACGGCGGGGTGTTCCTCGACATCGCCTCGCGCATGCCCGCCGAGGAGATCGTCCGGCGGCTGCCGTCGATGCACCACCAGTTCAAGGAGCTCGCCGACGTCGACATCACCGCGGAGGCGATGGAGGTCGGCCCCACCTGCCACTACGTGATGGGCGGCATCGAGGTCGATCCGGAGACCGGTGCCGCGTCCGTGCCCGGACTGTTCGCCGCCGGCGAGTGCTCGGGCGGCATGCACGGGTCGAACCGGCTCGGCGGCAACTCCCTGTCGGATCTGTTGGTGTTCGGCCGGCGCGCCGGCCTCGGCGCCGCCGACTACGTGCAGGGCCTCGGGCACCGCCCGCGCGTCGCCGAGGCGGACGTCACGGCCGCGGCGCGTACGGCGCTGGCCCCGTTCGATCCCGCCGAGCCCGCGACGGCGGAGAACCCCTACACCCTGCACACCGGGCTGCAACAGTCCATGCAGGACCTGGTGGGCATCATCCGGCGCGCCGACGAGATCGCCCGTGCCCTCGACGTCCTCGGCGCGTTGCGGGCGCGGATCCGGAACGTCGCCGTGGAGGGGCATCGGCAGTTCAATCCCGGCTGGCACCTCGCCCTGGACCTGCGCAACATGCTGCTCGTGAGCGAGTGCGTGGCCCGGGCGGCGTTGCTGCGCACCGAGAGCCGCGGCGGGCACACGCGCGACGATCATCCGTCGATGGACCCGAACTGGCGCCGGACGCTGCTCGTGTGCCGCACGGACGGTGGTGACGAGTCGATCCCGGATGTCACGGTGGCACCCGAACAGCAGGTGCCCATGCGACCGGACCTGTTGGCGCTGTTCGATTTCGAGGAACTCGCCAAGTACTACACCGACGACGAACTCGCGGAACATCCGGGACGGAGGCCGTAGCCATGGGGTACCGGGCGGCATTCAAGATCTGGCGCGGCGACGGCGGTGGCGGTGAACTGCGTGACTACACCGTCGAGGTCAACGAGGGCGAGGTCGTCCTCGACATCGTCCACCGACTGCAGGCGACCCAGGCTCCCGACCTGGCGGTGCGGTGGAACTGCAAGGCCGGCAAGTGCGGGTCCTGCTCGGCGGAGATCAACGGCCGTCCGCGGCTGCTGTGCATGACCCGGATGTCGGTCTTCGCCGAGGACGAGGTGGTCACCGTGACCCCGCTGCGCACGTTCCCGGTGGTCCGCGATCTGGTCACCGACGTGTCCTTCAACTACGAGAAGGCCCGGGAGATACCGGCGTTCGCGCCCCCGCCCGACCTGGCGCCGGGGGAGTACCGGATGCAGCAGATCGACGTGCAGCGGTCGCAGGAGTTCCGCAAGTGCATCGAGTGCTTCCTGTGCCAGAACGTCTGCCACGTGGTGCGCGACCACGAGGAGAACAAGGAGGCGTTCGCCGGTCCCCGGTACCTGATGCGGATCGCCGAACTCGAGATGCACCCGCTCGACGTGGCCGACCGGCGCACCGCCGCGCAGGAGGAGCACGGACTCGGGCTGTGCAACATCACCAAGTGCTGCACCGAGGTGTGCCCGGAGAACATCCACATCACCGACAACGCGCTGATCCCGATGAAGGAACGCGTCGTCGACCGTCGGTACGACCCGATCGTCTGGCTCGGCAACAAGCTGTTCCGGCGCTGACCCCACCCGCTCGGCCCACCGGTAGCAGGCCACCGCGCGGCCGACCCCCGTCCGTCCTGGTGGCCGAATGTCACATGCGTTCAGGTGGGGCGGTTTCAGGCGGCCGATGCGACAAGCTCGGTGAACGCTTCGGTTGGCGTGCGCCAGCGTAGCGTCTGCCGGGGGCGGCCGTTGAACTCGTCCTGGACCTGCTGCAGGTCCTCGGGCGTGTACACCGACAGGTCGGTGCCCTTGGGGAAGTACTGCCGGAGCAGACCGTTGGTGTTCTCGTTGGTGCCGCGCTGCCACGGCGAGTGCGGATCGCAGAAGTAGACAGCGACGTCGGTGGCCATGGTGATCTGGGCATGAGCACGCATCTCGTGGCCCTGATCCCAGGTCACCGACCGCTGCATCACCTCCGGCAACGACCGCATCGCGGCGATCATCGCATCGCGGACGCCGGACACGTCGCGGACCTTCGGCAGGTGCAGCAACACCACGTACCGGGTGGTGCGCTCGACCAGGGTGCCGATCGCCGAGCGGTTGCGCGCCCCCATGATCAGATCTCCCTCCCAGTGCCCGGGCACCGCCCGGTCCTCGACCTCGGCGGGCCGCTGGGAGATGAGGATCTTGTCGGGAATATGGCGGGCACTGCTCGGCACTCGCCCCTGCGGCACCCGACGGGTGTGCCGGCGCCGCAGATACTCCGAAAGCTCTTTTCGCAGTTCGCCTTTCAGTTGCACATACACGGCCTGGTAGATGGTTTCGTGGGACACCCGCATCTCCGCTCGGTCGGGGAAGTCGACCACCAGCCTGGCCGAGATCTGCTGCGGGGACCAGCGCAGCTTCAGCTTGGCGACGACATACGCGCGCAACTCGGGTGCGGCCATCAGCTTGGCGACTTTCGGTCGCAGTGCTCGGGTCCAGGCCCGCGCGTGGGCCGACACGGCGCGGTAGCTACCGTCGCGGTTGCTGTTGCGTTCGATCTCCCGGTAGATCACCGACCGGTGCCGGCCCAGGTGCGCGGCGATCGTCTGGACCGACTCGTTGCGGGCGAGTCCGAGGGCGACAAGCTCCCGCTCGCCCAGGGACAACGACCGTCCGCCGTGCTCCCAGTGCGGGGCACGGCGGACGGTGCCGTTGGCCTCGTCCTCCCACCGGTAGCCGGTTTGTCGGCTGACACCGACCGCGGCTGCGGCCTTGGCGATCGACACCTTCGTCATGCGCATGGCGAAGAACCTAGCCTTCTTCGCCTCTCGTGCTGCTCGACCCACTGACATCTCCCCTGGTCAGGGAGCGTGTCGCATGGACCACCTGAGTCAGCCTGGGTTGCACCGGTGTGACATTCGGCCGCGACGCAGCGGGATCGCCCTCGCGCAGGCGGCTGCGGATGCCGTCGACGAACAGGGTCAGGCCGAAGTCGAACCGCACGGACGGATCCCCGTCGAGCAGGTCGACGTCCGAGCCGGCCGCTGTCTCGGTGGACACGTCGGGGGAGACGGGCTTGCGGGTCAGCGCCCCGAGTTCGGCGAGCTGCAGACGGGACTGCTCGTCGACGGTGTGGCCGAGGACGTAGTGCAGCAGCGCGTACCCGGCGAGCTCGGCGTGGGCGCGGGACAACCGCGCCCGCAGGCCCGCTGCGACGAACGCCTCCCGCACGCGCGACGTGGTCAGCCGCGACGCGTAGGTCGCGGCGACGAGTTCCGCGCCGTCGCGGTGGGCGAGCAGTGCGGCGCGGAAGCGGTGCGCGAGTTCGGTGAGTGCGCCGTCCCAGGCGGGGGCGGTGGACGGGGCGTCGACGCCGTCGAGGATGCGGTCGGCCATCGCGCCGAGCAGGGTCTGCTTGTTGGGGAAGTGCCAGTACAGGGCCCCGGGCTGGACGCCGAGCGACGTGGCGAGCTTGCGCATCGTCAGGTCGCCGAGACCGTACTCGTCGAGGATCGTCATCGCGCCGTCGAGGACGTCGCCGCGTCGCAACTGCACCGTTCGCTCCCGTCGTACCTGGTTCCCGACCATCCGTCGCGTTGACAGTAGACCACCGCCACCCTAGCCTGAACAGCGTTCAAGTGAACGGTGTTCAAGTTCGCCGTGACCCGCACCCTCCAGGAGACGACCGTGACCCAGGCCCCCGCCCGTGCCGACATCCTCACCCTCGCCCGCGAACAGGTGCTGGGGCGTGGCGAGGGACTCGACCGTGAGCAGGTCCTCGAGGTGCTGCAGCTGCCCGACGAGCGGCTCGAGGATCTTCTCGGCCTCGCCCACGAGGTCCGCATGACCTGGTGCGGCCCCGAGGTCGAGGTCGAGGGCATCATCAGTCTCAAGACCGGCGGCTGCCCCGAGGACTGCCACTTCTGCTCCCAGTCGGGGCTGTTCGCCTCCCCGGTCCGCTCGGCATGGCTCGACATCCCCAGCCTCGTCGAGGCCGCCAAGCAGACCGCCAAGACCGGTGCCACCGAGTTCTGCATCGTCGCCGCCGTCCGGGGGCCCGACGCGCGGCTCATGGCCCAGGTCGCCGCCGGGGTCGTAGCGATCCGCAACGAGGTCGATATCCAGGTGGCCTGCTCGCTCGGCATGCTCACCCAGGAGCAGGTCGACCAGCTCGCCGCGATGGGAGTGCACCGCTACAACCACAACCTCGAGACCGCCCGCTCCTTCTTCCCGCAGGTCGTCACCACCCACAGCTGGGAGGAGCGGTGGGAGACCCTGCGGATGGTCCGCGAGGCCGGCATGGAGGTGTGCTGCGGCGGCATCCTCGGCATGGGGGAGACCCTCGAACAGCGTGCCGAATTCGCCGCCGACCTGGCCGCGCTCGAGCCCGACGAGGTGCCGCTGAACTTCCTCAACCCGCGCCCGGGCACCCCGTTCGGGGATCTGGAGGTCCTGCCGGCGGCGGAGGCGCTCAAGGCCGTTGCCGCGTTCCGGCTCGCGTTGCCGCGCACGATCCTGCGCTTCGCCGGCGGCCGCGAGATCACCCTCGGCGACCTCGGCGCCAAGCAGGGCATCCTCGGCGGCATCAATGCCGTCATCGTCGGCAACTACCTCACCACCCTCGGCCGGCCGGCCGAGTCCGACATCGACCTGCTCGGCGAGCTGAAGATGCCGATCAAGGCGCTCGGCGAGACCCTCTAGGAGGCCGGCGTGTTCAACCCGTTCACCGGCCGGCCCGTCGACGAGAACGCCCCGGTCCCGGCCGCGGCCCGGCTCGGTCTCGAGCCGCCCCGGTTCTGCGAGCAGTGCGGGCGCCGGATGATCGTGCAGGTCGCCCCCGACGGCTGGTGGGCCCGGTGCTCCCGGCACGGGACGCTCGACTCGAGCCTGACGGAACGTCGCTGAGCGTGGCCGCGCCCGCCGACCGTGGCGGGTGCGGCCGGGGAGGGACCGCCGCGCCCGGGGGCCCGCGCGGACAGGCGGCCGGAGATGCGACACAATCAGCGCGACGTCCCCTCCGGAAGGATCAACGTGTCGGTGCAGTCCGTGCGGCGCAAGAAGATTGCCATCGCCTGTCAGGGTGGAGGCACGCACGTCGCCTTCACCTGGGGTGCGCTCACCTCGATTCTGCGGGCCAAGCAGCGATGGGACGCCGACGGCGGCACCTCCTTCGATCTGGTCTCGTTCAGCGGCACGTCCGCCGGCGCGTTGTGCGCGCTTGCGACCTGGTACGGCCTGGCCCCCAACGGATCCGACCCGGACTGCGGCACCGTCGACAAGGCCGTCGAACGACTCGACCACCTGTGGACCGTGTTCGCGGCGACCAACCCCGCCGAGACGCTGCACAACCTGGCCGGGCAGGTGCTGCTGCGCTGGAAGGCCGCGGGCGTGGCCCTCCCCGAATCGAGTCCGTACGCCGCGGCGGGCCGCCTCGGGCTGCTCGGCCTGGGATCGGTGGGTGCCCGCCCGGAGTACCTCGGATTCCAGGGCCTGCTCGCCTCGCTCTGCCCGGACTTCGACTCGGTCGATTGGAAGCTCCTCGCCCAGAACAATGTCCGGGTCATCGCCGGCGCGATCGAGGTGCTCAGCGGCAACTTCGAGACCTTCGACTCGGACAAGACCCTGGAGGAACTGGGGCTCAAGCCCCCGCCGGAGCGCGACCAGTACGGCGCGACGCGGTGGCGGATGCGCCGCGCCCTGTCGCTCGACGGGGTGGCGGCGTCGGGCACGCTGCCCGAGCTGCTGCCCGCACAACCGATCGAGAACCTCGAGTTCCCCACTGCGGACGAAGGCACCACCATCCGGCGCACCGGCTACTACTGGGACGGCCTGTATTCGCAGAACCCGCCGGTGCGGGACCTGCTGGACACCGAGACCTGCGACGACAAGCCCGACGAGATCTGGGTGGTGCGGATCAACCCGCAGGAGTACTCGCCGACCTCGTTGCGCGTCGGTCTCGAGGAGATCCGCGACCGGGAGAACGATCTGGCCGGCAACCTGTCGCTGAACCAGGAACTCGACCACATCCTCACCGTCAACCGGTGGATCGACAAGTACGGCAACGACGCCCCGCCCCTGACGGACCGCAAGACCGTCGTGGTCCGCACGATCAAGATGAGCCGGGACTCGGCGTGGACGCTGGACCACGCCTCGAAACTCGACCGGAGTCCGCGGCACCTGGCGGCGTTGCGGGCCGAGGGCACGGAACTCACCGAGCGGTGGCTGGCCGACTGGCGCGCGGCCGGCGACGGCTTCCCCCGGTACCCGGCCGACGCCCGGTATACGTAAGGCCGGCATGTGCCGGACCTCGCTGTAGGTTTTCGCGGAACTTGTCATCTATGGGCGGCCGGTCGGTGCCACAGCGGTGTGAACCAGGCGCTGCCGGAGTGCTGTGATCCTGCCTGCCCGCCCGTGGTGGCGTCACGTTCAGGACACGCCGCGCCCCGGTTCGTCCGGCGAAATCGCGTGTGCTGCTTCTAGGCTGTGCGTGCGTGTCGGAGGTCACGCCACTTCCCACCCTCCAGGAACGAGGTCGTCACGATGGTCCACCGCTTCTCCGGCAACCGATTCCGTCCGAATGTCGTCCGGGGCACCGCGCTCACCGCAGCCGTGGCGCTGAGCGTGCTCGTCGGCCCGGGCGCCGCCACCGCCGCCGTCGACAACGCCCGCGTGCTGCCCCTCGCGGACGGCAACGCGATCGAGGTGTTGCAGGCCGACACCTCCATCCAGGGCGTTCTCCCGCTCGACAGCTCCCCGCTCAGTGTCGAGTTCTTCCACGACGGTTCCGCCACCGTGAACATCACCGGGCCCGGTGCCGCCGACTACACCGGCACCAAGCTCACCCTCGGATATCAGATCGGCTACCCGGTCGCGGTGCCCGGTGCGGTGGTGCACATCTTCACCCCCAGCCTGGACTGGGAGGTCGGCAACGAGGTGGGCGTCAACGTCGAACTGGCACCCGAATTCGCGCTGGGCCTCGACGCGAGCACCGGCGCGACGATCGGCGGCTCGATCATTCCCGAGCAGGAGATCGAGGTCGAACTCGCCCCCGGCGGCATCACCGAGGTCGCCATCGTCGAGGATCACGAGTTCGACGGGGATTCGGTCACCGTCCGGATCGCCGGCGTGCACGGCTCGGTCTCCGGTGCCGTCGGGCCGGTGACGGTCCGGCCGTTCGCCCGCGCGATCACCGCCAACAACGACACCGTGGTCACCTACGGCGTCCCGCAGCGCCTCAACTGACGGACTCCGTCGGTGGTGGCCCTGGATCCCAGCGGGTCACCACCGACGGAGGCGGAGGCGATGCTCATCGGCGTGTGACCGAGCGTTGACGTCGAGCTTCTACCGTGCACTGCCGTGGCGATGACGCTGATCGACGACACCTACCGGATTCTCGATGTCGCCCCTGAGGGGGACGCGGTCCGCATCCGCCCGGACGACTCTCAGGCCTTCGAGCGGGCCCACTTGCGGGCACCCGCTGCCGGCCGACGCCGCCGTCTGCCGCCGGAGCCCCCAACGGACGGCGACGGCGCCGAACATCTCGGTGAACGCGAGGCGCGCGCCCGCGATTCTTCGCCGAGCCCCCGAACCGGCTCGGCCGGCTCGCCGCAGCCCTGTGCCACCGCGACGAGCGGCTCCGCGGATTCGGCGCGTTTGCCGGCACCGACCTCCTCGAGGTAGCTCACTACGCGCTCGCCGCCACCGTCCACTCGGCTGGGCCGTCCTGCAGTTGCCGATACCGAAGCAGAGAACCACACCAACCGTCAGCCCGGCGGGCGCAGGGCGGCGAACTCGTCGGTGACGCGCAGGCGCGACTCGGTGAAGCGGAACAGTGCCGGGGGACGGCCGCCGGCACGCCCCGGCGGGGCGGTGGTGCCGGTGGGGGTCAGGACGTCGCGGCGCTTGAGCACGCGCTGCAGGTTCGTGGCATCCACCTGGTATCCGAGTGCCGCGCAATAGATCTCACGTAGCGTGGACATGGCGAACTCGGCGGGGGCCAGCCCGAAGGCGATGTTGGTGTACGAGAGCTTGGCGGCCAGGCGGGTGCGTGCGTTCTCGACCATGACCCCGTGGTCGAAGGACATCGCCGGCAGGTCCGACACGGGATGCCAGGCGGTGTCCTCGGGCAGGTGGGGATCGGAGGTGATCGGCACCAGCCCGAGGTAGGTCGAGGCGATCGTGCGCGGTCCCGGCACCCGGTGCGGATCGGAGAACACCGAGAGCTGCTCGAGGTGCGCCACCTCGCGCACGTCGACCTTCTCGGCGAGCTGGCGACGGGCGGAGGTGGTGAGGTCCTCGTCGTCGCGGAGGCGGCCGCCGGGCAGCGACCAGGTGCCCGCCTCCGGGTCGAGGGCGCGCTGCCACAACAGCACCCCGAGCTCGGTCTTCGTGCCGCCCTGGGTGTCCGGAAATCGGCGAACCTGGAACACGACGATGAGCACTTCGTGAAGGGTGCTACCATGTGTCATGTTTTCGATCCTAAGTCGAAAACCCCCGAATACGGAAATCCGGGCAAAGCCCGCCCGGTGCACGGCGAAGGAGCAGGCCATGACCACTACGACGTGGGCGGGCGCGCACACCCCGATCCAGGACGGACCCGGCGGCTACACCGGCGTCGAGGCGACCCCGGAGTGGGCCGAGGAGATCCGGCGACTGGCGCGCGAACGCAACGCCACGCTGCTGGCGCACAACTACCAGCTGCCCGCCATCCAGGACGTCGCCGATCACGTCGGCGACTCCCTCGCCCTCTCGCGCATCGCCGCCGAGGCCGAGGAGGACACCATCGTCTTCTGCGGCGTGCACTTCATGGCGGAGACCGCGAAGATCCTCAGCCCCGCCAAGACGGTCCTCATCCCGGACGAGCGGGCCGGGTGCTCGCTCGCCGACTCGATCACCGCCGACCAGCTGCGCGAATGGAAGGCCGACCACCCCGACGCGGTCGTCGTCTCGTACGTCAACACCACCGCCGAGGTCAAGGGCCTGACCGACATCTGCTGCACCTCCTCGAACGCGGTCGACGTCGTCGCCTCCATCGACCCCGACCGCGAGGTGCTGTTCCTGCCCGACCAGTTCCTCGGCGCCCACGTCAAGCGCGTGACCGGCCGGCAGAACATGCACATCTGGGCGGGCGAGTGCCACGTGCACGCCGGGATCAACGGCGACGAGCTCGCCGCCAAGTCCAAGGCGCACCCCGACGCCGAGCTGTTCGTCCACCCCGAGTGCGGCTGCGCCACCTCCGCGCTGTACCTCGCCGGTGAGGGCTTCGTCGCCGACGACAAGGTCAAGATCCTGTCCACCGGCGGCATGCTCGACGCGGCCCGCGCCACCGGCGCCAAGCAGGTCCTCGTCGCCACCGAGGTGGGGATGCTGCACCAGCTGCGCAAGGCGGCGCCCGGCGTGGACTTCCAGGCCGTCAACGACCGCGCGTCCTGCCCCTACATGAAGATGATCACTCCGGCCGCGCTGCTGCGCTGCCTGCAGGAGGGCAAGGACGAGGTCCACGTCGACCCGGCCGTCGCCGAGCGGGCCCGGCAGTCGGTGCAGCGGATGATCGCGATCGGCAACCCCGGCGGCGGGGAGTGACGATGTCCTCCGGCGTCGGCGCGGGTCGAGCGGAGCGGCGGGACACGATCCGCTGGGAAGCCCGCGCCGACCTCGTGGTGGTCGGGGGCGGCGTGGCCGGCCTCACCGCCGCCCGCGCCGCGTCCCGGCGCGGACTGCGGGTGCTGACCGTCAGCAAGGGCGGCCCCACCGACACCGCCACCCAGTACGCGCAGGGCGGCATCGCCGTCGTCGCCCCGGGGCCGGCGGATTCCGTCGACTCCCACGTCGCCGACACCTGCGCCGCCGGCGCCGGCCTGTGCGACGAGACGGCCGTGCGGTCCATCGTCTCCGGCGGGCAGGACGCCGTCGCGGCCCTCACCGACCTGGGAGCCGTGTTCGACCGCGGCCGTGACGGCGGCATCGCCCGCACCCGCGAGGGCGGCCACAGCACCCGCCGCATCATCCACGCCGGCGGCGACGCCACCGGTGCCGAGATCCAGCGTGCCCTGGGCGCGGCCGGACTGCCGGTGCTCTTCGGTGCCGCCGCCGCCCGCGTCCTCACCGACACGCGCGGCGTCACCGGCCTGCTCGTCCTCGACGACCGGGGCCTCGGTGTCGTCCACACCCCGGCCGTGCTGCTGGCCACCGGCGGCCTCGGGCAGCTGTACGCGTGCAGCACCAACCCGCCCGGCGCCACCGCCGACGGTATCGCGCTGGCCCTGCACGCCGGTGCCGCCGTCGCCGACCTCGAGTTCGTCCAGTTCCACCCGACCGTGCTGTTCGCGGCCGGATCCGTCGGCCGCCGCCCGCTCGTCAGCGAGGCCGTGCGCGGCGAGGGTGCCCGACTCGTGGACAGTGCCGGCCGCCCGGTCACCGCCGGGGTGCACCCCCTCGGCGACCTCGCGCCGCGCGACGTCGTCTCCCGTGCCATCGCCACCCGGCTCGCCGAGCTCGGCGACGACCACGTCCTGCTCGACGCCCGGCACCTGGACGGGTTCGCGCGGCGCTTCCCGACCGTCACCGCCTCCCTGGCGCAGGTGGGCCTGGACCCGGCCCGCGACCTGATTCCCGTCGCTCCGGCCGCGCACTACTCGTGCGGCGGGGTCGTCACCGACGTGTGCGGCCGCACCGGTGTACCCGGGCTGTACGCGGCGGGCGAGGTCGCCCGCACCGGCCTGCACGGCGGCAACCGGCTCGCCTCCAACAGCCTGCTCGAGGGCCTCGTCGTCGGCGAGCGCGCCGGTCTGGCCGCGGCCGAGGAGCGCGGGGGGCTGCGCGTCGAGACCGCCGACGCCGACCTGCCCGTCCGGCCCCGCGCGGACCGGGCGGCGTTGCAGCAGCTGATGACCCGGCACGCCTCCGTCGTCCGCGACGCCGCCGGGCTCGCCGTCGCCGGGGCGGGCCTCACCGCCGCCCCGACCGGCCGGTGCACCGACGCGGCGGCGCTCGAGGACGCCGCGCTCACCGTCGCGGCCCGGGCCCTGACCCTCGCGGCCGGCGCCCGCACCGAGAGCCGCGGGTGCCACACCCGCGACGACCATCCCGAATCCGACCCCGCGCAGCGTCGCAGCCTCGAGACGCGTCTCGACGCCGACGGCGAGATCACGCTGCGCACACCACAACTCACAGGAGCACACTGAATGGCCAGCACCGAGCTGCCCGCCGGACTCGATCGGGACGAGACGCTCGCGCTGGTGCGCGTCGCCCTCGACGAGGACCTGCGCTACGGCCCGGATGTGACCACCGCCGCCACGGTGCCGGCCGACGCCGTGGCCACGGCGTCGGTGGTGCCGCGCAGCCCCGGCACCGTCGCCGGGATCGACATCGGTCTGCTGGTACTCGACGAGGTCCTCGGTGCCGGCGACTACGAGGTGCTCGACCGGGCCGTCGACGGGCATCGTGCCGCGGCGGGGGAGGCGGTGCTCACGGTGCAGGCCCCCACCCGGGGCCTGCTCACCGCCGAGCGCACCATGCTGAACCTGATGTGCCACCTGTCCGGGATCGCCACCGCCACCGCGCAGTGGGTCGACGCCGTCGCCGGCACCGACGCGAAGATCCGCGACAGCCGCAAGACGCTGCCGGGCCTGCGGGCGCTGCAGAAGTACGCGGTGCGGGTCGGCGGCGGTGTCAACCACCGGATGGGTCTCGGCGACGCCGCGCTGATCAAGGACAACCACGTCGTCGCCGCCGGTTCGGTGGTCGCGGCGCTGCGGGCCGTGCGGGCCCAGGCCCCCGACCTCGAGTGCGAGGTGGAGGTCGACAGCCTCGAGCAGTTCGACGAGGTGCTCGCCGAGAACGTCGAGCTGATCCTGCTCGACAATTTCCCGCTGTGGCAGACGCAGATCGCGGTCCAACGGCGCAACACGCACGCGCCGCAGACCCGCCTCGAGTCCTCCGGGGGCCTGACCCTCGACGTGGCCGCGGACTACGCCCGCACCGGGGTCGACTACCTCGCCGTCGGTGCGTTGACCCACTCGGTGACCGTCCTCGACCTCGGTCTCGACATGTGACGCCACGCCGGGGCCGCGCTTGGCACCGGCCGCATCGATCGCGTACAACTGGCTACGTATCCGCCGCCGTGAGGCACCTCACGGCGGCGGCGCGCGTCCGGCGGGTCACAGGGGGTCCGCCACTAACCAGTTCCCCGTCACCGGGGAACGGAGAGACCTCGCATGCGTTTGCCGATGTCCCCGATCGACTCGATGTTCCTGCTCGGCGAGTCGCGCGAGCATCCCATGCACGTCGGGGGACTGATCCTGCTGCAGCCGCCGCCGGGCGGCGACGCCCGTTCCCTGCGCGCGCTGTTCGACGCGGCCCTCGCCGGTGACGACGTCGCGCCCCTGTGGCGCCGGCGCGCGGTCCGTTCCCTCGCCACCCTGGGGATGTGGGCGTGGGAGGACGACCCGCACTTCGACCTCGAACACCACGTCCGTCGCGACGCCCTGCCACGCCCCGGGGGCATCGCCGAACTGCGCGCCCTGGTGTCGCGGCTGCACAGCACCCTCCTCGACCGCAGCCGGCCGCTGTGGGAGATGCACCTGATCGAGGGCCTCGCCGACGGGCGGTACGCGATCTACACGAAGATCCACCACGCTCTCGCCGACGGTGTCGGCGCGATGCGGCTGCTGCACCGGGCCCTGAGCACCGACGCGGACCGCACCGACATGCCGGCGCCCTGGGCGCGCTTCCCGTCCGCCGACCCGCCGCACTCCGCGGTCGGGACCGCGCTCGACCTGCCGAGCATGACCGTGCGGGCCGTGCGCGGCGTCGTCGACGAGGCCGCCGGGATGGTGCCCGCGCTGGTGGGGACCGTGGACCGGGCCCTGCGGGGCCGCGGCGGCGCGGTGTCGCTCACGGCGCCGCGCACGATGCTCAACGTGTCCATCGCCGGTGGCCGCCGCTTCGCCGCGCACGACTGGTCGCTGACGCGGCTGCGGCGCGTCGCCGAGGCCGCCGGCGCCACCGTCAACGATGTCGTCCTCGCGATGTCCGCGGGAGCGCTGCGCGCCTACCTGCTCGACCACGAGGCCCTGCCCGACGATCCGCTCGTCGCGATGGTGCCGGTGTCGCTGCGTCGCGGGAAGACCACCGAGGGCGGCAACGACGTGGGCGTGCTGATGTGCCCGCTCGCCACCCACGTCGACGATTCGGCGGCCCGCCTGGCCGCCATCCGGGACGCGATGGTCGACGGCAAGGAGTCCATGCGGGGCCGGTCCCAGACCGCGCTGCTGGCCACGAGCGCTCTCGGCATGGCTCCGCTCGCGGTCGGGGTGCTCACCGGCAACCGGGCCGTGGTGCGGCCGCCGTTCAACGTGATCGTCTCCAACGTGCCGGGCCCGGTCGAGCCGCTGTACTGGAACGGCGCCCGCGTCGACGCCCTGTACCCGCTGTCGGTGCCGGTCGACGGGCAGGCCCTGAACATCACCTGCACCAGCACCGACGACCGGATCGCGTTCGGGCTCACCTCGTGCAGCCGCAGCGTCCCGCAGCTCGATCGCCTGATCGCGCACCTCGACGACGAGCTCGCCGCGCTCGAACGCACCGTCGGGGTGGCGGGCGCCGACGGCGATCGGTGAGGCTAGGCTCGCCGGCGTGACTTCCTTCGACGCCGCCGTCGTCGCGGCCGTGACCGGGCACATGAACGACGACCACGCCGACGACAACCTGCTCGTGGTCCGCGCGTTCGCGGAACCCACGGCGGGCGCCGCCCGCATGACCGGCGTGCACACCGAGTTCGGCGAGTGGGTCGTCGAGGTCGGCGGCATCGAGACGACGGTGCGGGTGCCGTGGCTCGAGCCCGTCTCCGACCGGGCGGGGATCCGCACCGCGGTGGTCGCCCTGTATCACGCCGCGTGCGAGCGGCTCGGGGTGGCGCCGCGGCCGCACTGACCGGCCGTTATGCCGCGGTGGCTGCGCGGCGCACGGTGGCCAGGAACGCGGCGGCCGTGAAGAACAGCCCGGAGAACACCCGGCCCGTGATGCGCTGCTGGCGCGGCGAGCGCATCAGCGTCAGCACCCGCGCCGCCAGGCCCGTGTAGCCGGTCATGACGATCATGTCGACGGTCACCATCGTCGCCGCGATGATCAGGTACTGCCGCAGCAGCGGGGCTGCGGGATCGAGGAACTGCGGCAGCACGGCAAGCATGAACACCACCGCCTTGGGGTTGCTCGCGTTGACCAGGAACCCGCGCGCCACCAGCGCCGGCGCCGAGCCGAGTCCCGGCGCCGCGCCGGGGTCGACCTCGGTGGGGCGAGTGCGCCACTGGCGCACCCCCAGGTACACGAGGTAGGCCACGCCGAACCACTTGATCACCGTGAATGCCGCCGCGGACCCGGCGAGGACCGCGCCGACGCCGGCGGCGACCACCACGATCTGCAGCAGCAGGCCGAACTGCAGCCCGACGATGTTCCACCAGCCGCGCCGCAGTCCGTGGGCGAGGCCCGAGGACATGGACGCGATCGCGCCGGCGCCGGGGGAGAGGCTGATCACCCAGGCGGCGCCGAGCAGGGCCACCCACGTCTGCCAGGTCATCGGGCGATTCTACGACCGGGCCGGGCCGGTCAGCACGGCACCGGCACCGGCCACGGCTCACCGGTGACGGCCCGGTAGGCGTCGACCCCGTCGGTGGGACGGCGCGTCAGGTTCGGATCCGTGCGCACGTCGACGGTATAAAGGCCGAAACGTGGTGTGTAGCTTCCCCATTCGTAGTTGTCGGTGATCGACCAGTAGTTGTACCCGAAGACGGGGGCGCCGTCGGCCGCGGCGCGGCGCATCCGGTCGACGTGCTCGCGCAGGTGTCGCGCCCGGGTCCAGCCGTCGGCGCGGGGCGCCCCGTCGGCGGTGGGCATTCCGTTCTCCACGACGTACAGCGGCAGCCCCGGGAAACGGCGGGTGTAGTGCATCAGCGCCTCGTACATCCCGTCGGGATGCGGGACGATCGAGGCAAAGTCGTCGGTGAGCGCGTGGATCGCGCTCGGGTTGGCGAGGGTGGCTCCGTAGTAGTAGTCGAGCCCGAGGAAGTCGAGGGTGTCGCGGACCCGGTCGACGAACAGGGCGTCGAGTCCGGTCTGCACCCCGGGGATGTACGCGGAGTTGGACGTCACGCGCGCGCCCGGGTCCAGTTCGTGGATCCGGGCGTAGATCGAGCGGTGCGCGGCGACCAGGGCGTCGAACATGCGGGGGACGTCGGCAGCGTCGATCCCGCCGAAGGCGAGTTCCTTCTGGACGTAGATCGTCGGTTCGTTGATCGTCACCCACATCGCGCCCAGCCCGGCGTACCGGGCGACGACCTGCTCGGCGTTGGCGAGCCATGCCCCGACCGTGGCGGGATCGCGCCAACCGCCGCGGTCGGCGATCCACCCGGGGTACACCCAGTGGTCGAGGGTGATCATCGGGATCATGCCGTGTCCGCGCACCGTCGCGACGACGTCGTCGTAGTAGCGCAGTTCGGCCTCGTCCCAGCCGTGCGGGGTGGGCTGGATGCGGGACCACTCGACCGAGAACCGGAACACGTCCACCCCGAGGTCCGCGGCCGCGGCGATGTCCTCCCGGTAGCGGTGACGGAAATCCACCGAGGTGCCGACGAGTTCGTGGGTGCGGCCCGACGCGGCGTACCTGGTCCAGTTGCTGTCCGGCGGGGAGCCTTCGGATTGGAAGCCGGAACTCGACACGCCCCACAGGAACTCGTTTCCCGCGGCGTGGGCGGGCGGGGAGGACCCCGCCGCGGCGGCGGCCGCGAGGGCGGCCGTCAGCACCACCGCGGCAGCGGCCCTCCGTACCGCCGCGACGGCGGCCCTCCGCACCGCCGCGACGGCGGCCCTCCGCACCGCCGCGTCGGCGGTCCTCATCGGGAGTGCGCGGCGATCCCGGCCGCGAGCCGAGGCCACAGCTCGGTGAGGGCGCGCCGGCCGACGAACAAGCCGAGGTGGCCGGCGTCGACGTCGTGCACCGTGATGTCGCCGGCGGGGGTGCTGACGTGGTCGGCGAGGGCGAGGACCTGTCCCGGTGGCACCACGAGGTCGTGCCGGCCGAGGACGATGTGCACGGGGCACTCGATCGCGGCCAGGTCCACCGGACCGGCCGCGGTGGTGACGGCCCCGGCGACGAGGTCGTTGCCGACGAACAGGTGCTCGAGGATCCACGTGCGGAATGCGGCGGGGATCTCCTGGCGCCAGAGGAACCACCGTCGTTCGTCGATCGCCTGTCCGAGGGTGTCGGGGTCGTTCAGCAGGCCCAGCAGTTCGAGGCTGCGCTGGACCTCGCTCACCGGGTCGGTGGGCAGCACCCCGAACAGCCGAGAGGCGTCGTACCACAGGTTCAGCACGGACGCGGACACCGAGCGTGGCACGTGTTCGAGGGCTCCGGCACCGGGACGGTCGGCGTGGAAGTCGATCGGGGCCCCCGCGACGGTGAGGCTGTGCACGGTCCGCGGATGCAGTGCGGCGTGCATCGCCGCGAGCCAGCCACCCTGGCTGCCGCCGACCAGGTTGACCCGTCCGCCGAGCAGTTCGACGGCCTCGGCGAGGACGGCGAGATGGTCGTCGAGGGAGGCGCCGTCGGTGACCGGGCCGGCGGGCGCCCAGTCCAGGCAGTACAGCCGCGACAACCCGCCGCTGCGCAGGGCGGAGACCTGGCTGCGGTCGGAGGAGAGGTCGACGATGCACGAGTGCGATCCGGACTGCGGCGGCAGCAGCAGGGTGGGGACGGCCTCGGGGGCGGGAGCGTCGGGGTCGCTGCAGTCACGCAGCCGGGCGAGCGGCCAGGAGTGCGCGACGGGCCACGGGTGGGCCCAGCGCGGGGGTTCGCGGTCGGTGAGCACGCGCCACCAGTCGGCGATGTCGCCGGCGACGTCGAGCGGGTGCGCGCCGCGTCGGCTCAGGGTGGCCAGGTAGGTGCTCCAGCCGGCGATCGCCGCCGCCCCGAGACGGAACGGGGCGGCGGCGATCGCGACGGTCTGCAGGGCGTTCATGGGGTTCATTGAACCGGCGCCCGGTGCGTGGTGCCCCTCTTCCGACGCGATCGCGTCGGAAGAGACGCACAATCGATCACTTGAGGAGATCGCGTGCGGTGGTGGTCACCGTGGTGGTGAGCTCACGGGCGAAGGAGACCTGCGCCTTGGTGAGGTCCTCGACCCAGGCGATCGGGGTGGCGGAGGCGATCTTCTCCTGCAGGTCGAGCAGGCTGGTGACGGCGCGCTCGTAGGTGTCGACGGTGAGGTTGCCGCTCTGCTTGGCAGCGTCGACGACCTTGTCGTTGAACTCGCTCAGGCGGGCGGCGCTCTCGTCGAGAGCCTTGGTGAACTCGGCGGTGGCCTGGTTCGCGGCGGTGGTGGCCGACTCGGCGATCTTCTGAGCGGCGGCGGTGGCGTCCGCGGTGGCCTTGGCAGCAGCCTCGTTGGCCTTGGCTGTGTCGGCGGTGGTCTTGGCGACAGCGGCGTCGACGGGGGTCTTGGCGGTGGTCATGGCGTACCTTCCGTTCGGGTGTGTGAGGGCGCCTCGGAGGACGCTGTTAGCAGGTTAGCAAGATGAATGCTAACGCGCAAGTCCTCAGCTGAAGACGTACGTGCCCGGAGCGTCCTCGAGCGGCGGGTGGGCGGCGCTGCCCATTGCCGGCGGCGGCACCAGCTCCCCGGCGCGCTTGTTCGACCAGGCCGTCCAGTCCTCCCACCACGAGTGCTCGTAGCGGGTGGCCGCGTCGTCCCAGACCTGCGGATCCGCGGGCAGCGGCGAGCCGGTCTCGGCGTCCGGCGCCCCGACGGCCTTGAACCACACCTTCTTGCCGGGCGGGTTCACCGCGCCGGCGACGTGCCCGCCGTTGGTGAGCACGTAGCGCACGTCGCCGCCCAGCAGGTTCACCGCCTGGTACGACGATGTCCAGGGCACGATGTGGTCGTTGATCGCGCCGACGACGTAGGTGTCGCACGTGATGTCGTGCAGGTTCAGGGGCTGTCCGTCGAGCACGTAGAGGCCCTCGGCCAGCTCGTTGCGGCCGTACAGCGACCGGAGGTAGTGCGAGTGCATCTCCGCGGGCATGCTCGTGCTGTCCTCGTTCCACGCGAGGATGTCGAAGGCCGCAGGCTTCTCGCCCTTCATCCACCGCGAGACCCAGTAGTTGAAGACGAGGTCCTTCGCGCGGATCATGTCGAAGCTGCCGGCCATCTCCTTGCCGGACAGGAAGCCCTGCTGCCGCATCCGGAACTCGACGAGGTCCAGCGTGGACGGATCGGTCAGCAACCCGAGTTCCCCGACCTGGCTGTAGTCGAGCAGGGTGTTGAGCATGGTGAAGGCGGTCACGCGCTTGTCGCCGACGGCGAATGCGCGCGCGGCGGCCATCGCGGCCATCGCGCCGCCGAGGCAGATGGACAGCACCTCGATCTTCGGCGACCCGGTGATCTCCTCGACCACGTCCAGCGCGGCGGCAATGCCGTTGACGTAGTAGTCGTCCATGGTGATGTGCCGCATCGACTCGTCCGGGTTCCGGTACGAGAGCATGAACACGGTGCGGCCGTGCTGGACCGCCCACTCGGCGAGGCTGCGACCGGGTGCGAGATCGAGGATGTAGTACTTGTTGATCCACGGCGGCGCGGCGAGGATCGGCACCGCATGCACCTGCTCGGTCTGCGGCGTGTACTGGATCAGCTCGATCAGGTCGTTGCGATAGACCACCTTGCCCGGGGTGGCCGCGAGGTTCTCGCCGACGGTGAACGCGTCCGAGTCCACCTTCAGCGGCAGGCCGCCGCGGTTGAGCACGTCGTGCACGGCATATCGGGCGCCGCGCAGCAGGCTTGCCCCGCCCGTCTCGAATGCACGGGTGAGCACGCCCGGATTCCACAGGAAGTTCGACGGGGCCAGCACGTCGAGCATCAGGTTCGCGAACTGGCGGGCCTTGCCGTCCTGCAGCGGATCGCCGGCGCCGGCGTCGGTGAGTTCCTCGACGTAGGCCCGCGTGGCGAGATAACTCTGCAGGAGCGAGAAGTACGCGGGGTTCTCCCGCCAGGCGGTGTCGGAGAAACGGCGGTCCCGCGGGTCGAGCGGCATCGGCGGCTTGGGATCGTCGGCGTTGAACACGCGGGTGGCCGCCGCGGGGATCTTCACCAGCCGGCCCGCGTATTCCGTCGTGGCGGCGGTGACGGCCTGGGGGTTGCGGACGGCGCGTCCGGCCACCGACTTCACCGCGGGACCCCAGCCGATCGGGTCCAGGGTCGACTTCAACTTCTTGTGCACGTGGTCGAGCAAGGGACATCTCCAGATGGGGAAGAGGGGTGTGCCCCGAGGGTGACACCGCGTGCCGGGTCGCGCATCTTACCGCGAAGTACATGCGAGCTGCACGTGGGGCGGGCGGGCGGGGACGCGGCGCCCCACCAGCCGAAACCTGAGGATGGCTCACATTATGCCGTCCGATGTGACCTTACTCACTCCGCATCGTCGTCGGAGCGCGCACCCCGGCGCCGCTTACCCACGGTCACCTCCCGGAACGCCTCGTACATCTCCACCAGCGACCGCCGCTGCGCGTTCGTCAGATCCGGATCCTCCCGGATCGCGTGCACCACCGCGGACTCTCCCGGATCCGGCCGCCCCGCCTCGGCCGTCAACGCATCCGCCGACAGATGCAGCTGCTCGGCGATGGCCTGCAGCACGCGTTCGCTCGGCGCCCGCAGGTTCCGTTCGATCTGCGACAGATACGGGTTCGAGATCCCCACCATCGCGGCGAGCTGCCGCATGGGCAACTCGGCGAGCTCACGTTGCCGGCGGATCAGCTCCCCCAACGTCGGGGGGTGCGACACATCGTCCTCCATGTGGTCAGCATAGGTCCGGCCGCCGGCCGCCCCGAGGCGCACGGACGGCGCGTTCGGGGACTGCCGTCGAGGGCGATCGCCGCCATCACGGATAATGGAACGGACCCCCGTTCGCGAGAGAGGACACCTCATGCTTGCCCGCACCGACCTGCGTGGTCGAACCCCCACCACTGCGGAGCTGAGGGGCGCGCTGCCCCGCGGCGGAGTGGATGTGGACGCGGTGCTGCATCAGGTGCGGCCCGTGGTCGAGGACGTGCGCGACCGAGGCGCCGCCGCCGCCCTCGACTACAGCGAGAAGTTCGACGGGGTGCGCCCCGACCGCGTGCGGGTGCCGAAGGCCGAACTCGACCGGGCCCTCGAGGAACTCGATCCCGCCGTGCGCTCGGCGCTGGTCGTCGCGATCGAACGCACCCGCACGGTGCACCAGGACCAGCGCCGCACCGACACCGTCACCGAGGTCGTGCCCGGTGGCACCGTCACCGAACGCTGGGTGCCGGTCGAGCGGGTGGGGCTGTACGTGCCCGGCGGCAACGCCGTCTACCCGTCGTCGGTCGTGATGAACGTGGTGCCCGCCCAGGCCGCCGGCGTCGAGTCGCTCGTCGTCGCGTCCCCGCCGCAGGCGGACTTCGGAGGCCTGCCGCACCCGACCATCCTCGCCGCTGCCGCCCTGCTCGGCGTCGACGAGGTGTGGGCCGTCGGCGGTGCCCAGGCCGTGGCGCTGCTCAGCTACGGCGGCACCGATATGACACCGGACGGCACCGCCGTCGTGACACCGGACGGCACCGCCGTCGACGACGCCGAACTCGCGCCCGTGGACATGATCACCGGCCCGGGCAACATCTACGTCACCGCCGCCAAGCGCCTGTGCCGCGCCGTCGTCGGCATCGACGCCGAGGCCGGCCCCACCGAGATCGCGATCCTGGCCGACCACACCGCCGATCCGGTCCACGTCGCGGCCGACATGATCAGCCAGGCCGAGCATGACGTCATGGCCGCGTCGGTCCTCGTCACCACCAGCGCCGAGCTCGCCGACGCCGTCGACGCCGCCGTCGCCGCCCAGCTCGAGCTCACCAAGCACCGCGAACGCGTACGGACCGCGCTGTCGGGCAGCCAGTCCGGGATCGTCCTCGTCGACGACCTCGACCAGGGCCTGAAGGTCGTCGACGCCTACGCCGCCGAGCACCTCGAGATCCAGACCGAGAACGCCTCCGCGGTCGCCGCGCGGGTACGGGCCGCGGGCGCGATCTTCGTCGGCCCCTGGGCGCCGGTCAGCCTCGGTGACTACTGCGCCGGCTCGAACCACGTGCTGCCCACCGCCGGCTGCGCCCGGCACCAGTCCGGACTGAGCGTGCAGACGTTCCTGCGCGGCATTCACGTCGTCGAGTACAGCCGCGAGGCGCTCGAGGACGTCGCAGGGCACGTGATCACCCTCGCCACCGCCGAGGACCTGCCCGCGCACGGCGAGGCCGTGCGGCTGCGCTTCGAGGACCTGCAGTGAGCGCCCCGGGATCCGGCATCACCGTCGACGACCTGCCGCTGCGGGAGAACCTGCGCGGCAAGTCCGCCTACGGTGCGCCGCAGCTGACGGTGCCGGTGCAGCTCAACACCAACGAGAACCCGCACCCACCGACCCGCGCCCTGATCGACGACGTCGCCGAGTCGGTGCGCGAGGCCGCCGCGCAGCTGCATCGCTACCCCGACCGTGACGCCGTCGCGCTGCGCACCGACCTCGCCGCCTACCTGACCCGGCAGACCGGGGTGGGCGTGAGCGTCGAGAACGTCTGGGCCGCCAACGGGTCCAACGAGATCCTGCAGCAGATCCTGCAGGCCTTCGGCGGGCCGGGCCGATCCGCGATGGGATTCGTGCCGTCCTACTCGATGCACCCGATCATCGCCGACGGCACCCAGACCGAGTGGCTGCCGACCTACCGGGGCGAGGACTTCACCCTCGACCTCGACTCGTCGGTGGCCGCGATCCGCCGGCAGCAACCCGACGTGGTGTTCGTCACCAGCCCGAACAACCCCACCGGGCACAGCATCCCGCTCGACGAGCTGCGCGCGATCTGCGCGTCCGCGCCCGGCATCGTGATCGTCGACGAGGCCTACGCCGAGTTCTCCGCCGCCCCCAGCGCGCTCGCGCTGATCGACGAGTTCCCGGCCAAGGTGATCGTCTCGCGCACCATGAGCAAGGCGTTTGCGTTCGCCGGGGGCCGGCTCGGCTACCTCGCCGCCGCGCCCGCGTTCGTCGAGGCACTGCTGCTCGTGCGGCTGCCCTACCACCTGTCGGTGATCACCCAGGCTGCCGCCCGGGCCGCGCTGCGGCACGCCGACGAGACCCTCGGCTCGGTCGCGCGGCTGTGCGCCGAACGCGACCGCATCGCGACCGAGCTGACCCGATTCGGCTACCACGTGGTGCCCTCGGACGCGAACTTCATCCTGTTCGGGCGCTTCGCCGATGCCGCCGCGACCTGGCAGCGCTACCTCGACGAGGGTGTGCTGATCCGGGACGTCGGTATCCCCGGGTTCCTGCGCACCACCGTGGGCCTGGCCCACGAGAACGACGAACTGCTACGGGTGAGCGAGAAGCTCGCCGCCACCGAGATCGAGGACGGGCGATGAGCGAGCAGACCACCCCCACCCCGCGCACCGCGCGGATCGAGCGTGCTACCAAGGAGTCGTCCATCGTCGTCGAGTTGAACCTCGACGGCGCCGGCCGCACCGACATCACCACCGGTGTCCCGTTCTACGACCACATGCTCACCGCGCTCGGTCAGCACGCCAGCTTCGACCTGACCGTGCGCGCCCAGGGCGACATCGAGATCGAGGCGCACCACACCGTCGAGGACACCGCGATCGTCCTCGGTCAGGCGCTGAATCAGGCGCTCGGGGACAAGCGGGGCATCCGCCGCTTCGGCGACGCGTTCATTCCGATGGACGAGACCCTCGCGCACGCGGCGGTGGACGTCTCCGGCCGGCCCTACTGCGTGCACACCGGCGAACCGGACTACATGGTGCACTCGGTGATCGGCGGCTACCCCGGCGTGCCGTACTCGACCGTGATCAACAAGCACGTGTTCGAATCCCTCGCCTTCCACGCCCGCATCGCCCTGCACGTACGCGTGCTCTACGGCCGCGACCAGCACCACATCACCGAGGCCGAGTTCAAGGCCGTCGCGCGGGCGCTGCGCCAGGCCGTCGAACCGGATCCCCGGGTCAGCGGCGTGCCGTCGACCAAGGGCACCCTGTAGTGGACGTCGTCCTGACGTACGGCCTGTTCATGCTCGCCGGCCTCGCCGCGGGTGGCACCTGGTCGACGTGGCGGGGCGGCAACACCCTCTTCGCCGGGGTGCTGCTGGCGCTGACCCTGCTCGCCGCGATCGCCGGTGTGCTGAGGCTGCTCTGACGTCGTCGGATCGGCCGGGCCTGTTCGCGGTGCCGGGGCTGCCCGCCGCCTGGGCGATGGCGGCGGGCGCGTTCGCCGGGTTCTCCCTGCTGCTGCCCGTAGTGCCCCGGGCCGTCGCCGACGCCGGCGGCAGCGGCACCCTCGCCGGCGCGGTGACGGCGGTGTTCATGGGCGCGACGGTGCTCACCCAACCGGCGGTGCCGCGCCTGGTGCGGGCCCGCGGCTACCGGCCCGTGCTCGCCGCCGGATGCCTGCTGCTGGGCCTGCCGTCGCTGCTGCTCCTGCTGTCGCTGCACCCGGCCGTGGTGCTGCCGACCTCCGCGGTGCGGGGGATCGGCTTCGGCATGATCACCGTGGCCAGCGCCGCCCTCGTGGCCGAACTCGCGCCCGCCCGGCTGCTCGGCCGCGCCACCGGCGCACAGGGCATCGCGATCGCCGCGGCGCAGATGGTCGGACTGCCGCTCGGACTGGCGGTCGCCGAGCGGGCCTCCACCGCACCCGTGTTCGTGCTCGGCGCGGCGGTGCCCACGCTCGCGCTCGTCGCGATCGCGCGCCTGCCGCAGGTGGTCACCCGGCAGACCGGCGCGGCCGGAAGCCGCACGCCGCTGCGGGCTCTGGCCCTGCCGGCGGTGGCGATCGCCGCGGGTGCCGTCGCCTACGGCGGCCTCACCTCGCTGCTGTCGATCGCCGTGCCCGCGGCCTCGGGCCAGGTGGCGCTCGCGTTGGCGCTGATCAGCGCGTCCACCCTCGTCGGCCGCTACGGCGCCGGTGCGGTCGCGGACCGGATCGGCGCGGGCCGGCTCCTGCCGGCCGGGCTCGGCCTGGCCGCCGTGGCGATGGTGCCGTTCGCGCTCGCCGCGGACGATCGCGGCGGCGCGGCGGTCCTGCTCGGTGCGGCGGTGGCATTCGGCCTCGGCTTCGGCGTCGTGCAGAACGACGCCCTGATGCTTGCGTTCCGTCGCGCCGGGCCCGCCCATGTCGGCGCCGCGAGCGCCGCCTGGAACATCGGCTTCGACGCGGGCACCGGGGCCGGATCGCTGCTGCTCGGCGGGATCGCCACCGTCGCAGGCTATCCCGCCGCGTTCGCGACCGCTGCGCTGCTCGTGCCGATCCTGCCGCTGCTCGCCCGGATCGCCGGGCCGTCGGAGCGGCCCGCCGCGGCCCCATAGAATCGAGCCCATGAGCGCAACCAAGGTCGCCGTCCTCGACTACGGCTCCGGCAATCTGCATTCGGCGACGCGCGCGGTGGCGCGCACCGGCGTGCAGGTGGAGGTGACCGCCGACCCGCAGGTCGCGCTCGCCGCCGACGGCCTGGTCGTGCCCGGCGTCGGCGCGTTCGCGGCGTGCATGGCGGGACTGAAGGCGGTGCGCGGGGACCGGATCATCGGGCAGCGACTCGCCGGCGGCCGCCCGGTGCTCGGCATCTGCGTCGGCATGCAGATCCTCTTCGACAAGGGCGTGGAATTCGGTGTCGAGACCGACGGATGTGGCGAATGGCCCGGCACCGTCGAACGTCTCGACGCGCCGGTGCTGCCGCACATGGGCTGGAACACCGTCGAGGCCCCCGACAACAGCGTGCTGTTCGCCGGCATGGACCGCGACACCCGGTTCTACTTCGTGCACTCCTACGCCGCGCAGAAGTGGGAGCTGCCGCCGTCGGAGCTGTTCGCTCCGCCCGCGCTGACCTGGGCGGAGCACGGCGGGCGGTTCCTCGCCGCGGTCGAGAACGGCCCGTTGTCTGCGACGCAGTTCCATCCCGAGAAATCCGGCGACGCGGGGGCCGAGCTGCTGCGCAATTGGGTCGGCAGTTTGTGAACCGCGGCGGGGCCGGCGGCGACGACCCGGCCAGGCCGGAGTTCTCGCTCGGCCGGCTCGCGCTGACGGCACTGGGCGCCGCCACGGGCGTGCTCCTGCTCGCCACCGTCGTCATCGTGGTGCTGCGACCGGGGCCCGTCGTCGGGTTGATCGTCGCCCTCGCCGGCGTGGCCGGCGCGATCGCCGCGATGGGCGTCGTCTCGACCCGGACGACGCGCCGCGCCTTCGGTCCCGACGGCAACGACACCCCGCGCCGCGACGGCAGCGACACGCCGCGCGGCGACGGCAGCGACACGCCGGGCCGCGACGGCAGCGACACGCCGCGCGGCGACGGTGACGACACGCCGCGCGGCGACGGTGCGGGGTGACCGTCGGGGCCGGTTCTCGGCGACCGCCGCGACCCACTAGCATGGGCGCAGTGAGCCTGGTCCTTTTGCCTGCAGTCGATGTCGCCAACGGTGAAGCAGTTCGCCTCGTCCAGGGAGAGGCGGGCAGCGAGACCAGCTACGGCTCTCCCCGCGACGCCGCCCTCGAGTGGCAGAACGCCGGCGCTGAATGGGTGCACCTCGTCGATCTCGACGCCGCCTTCGGACGCGGCTCCAACCGCGAACTCCTCGCCGAGGTCGTCGGCGAACTGGACGTGAAGGTAGAGCTCTCCGGCGGGATCCGCGACGACGAGTCCCTCGAGGCGGCGCTGGCCACCGGGTGCGCTCGCGTCAACCTCGGCACCGCCGCCATCGAGGATCCCGACTGGTGCGCCCGCGCCATCGCCGAGTACGGCGACCGCATCGCCGTCGGGCTCGACGTCAAGCTCATCGACGGGCAGTGGCGCCTGCGCGGCCGCGGCTGGGTCTCCGACGGCGGCGACCTGTGGGAGGTCCTCGCGCGGCTCGACCGCGACGGCTGCAGCCGCTACGTCGTCACCGACGTCACCAAGGACGGCACGCTCACCGGCCCCAACCTCGATCTGCTCGCCCAGGTCTGCGCAGCCACCGACGCTCCCGTCGTCGCCTCCGGCGGCGTGTCCGCCCTCGACGATCTGCGGGCGATCGCCGGCCTCGTCGACCGGGGCGTCGAGGGCGCCATCGTCGGCAAGGCGCTGTACGCGGGCCGGTTCACGCTCACCGAGGCCCTCGACGCGGTCTCACGCTGATCCGATGACCGCGCCCGCCGATCTGTCCAGCCTGCTCGCCGTCGCCGGTGAGGTGCTCGACGCGGCGTCGCAGCGTTTCGTCGCCGGTCGCGGCGCGCCGCGCTCGGTGGACAAGGGGCCCAACGACTTCGCCACCGACCTCGACCTCGAACTCGAACGGCGCATCTCCACGGAACTGGAGCGGCGCACGGGCATTGCCGTGCACGGTGAGGAGTTCGGCGGTCCCGAAGCCGATTCGGGCACGGTGTGGCTGCTCGACCCGATCGACGGCACCGTCAACTACTCCGCCGGGCTGCCCACCGCCGGAATCCTGCTCGCACTCGTCCGCGACGGCGACCCGATCCTCGGGCTGACCTGGCTGCCGTTCGTCGGCGACCGGTTCGCGGCCGCCGCGGACGGGCCGCTGCTGCGCAACGGTCGTCCCCAGCCGCCGCTGCAGCCGGCGGCGCTGGCGGACGTGATGGTCGGCGTGGGCAGCTTCGACATCGACAGCCGCGGGCGTATCCCGGGCCGGCGCCGGCTCGAGGTCATCACCGAGCTGAGCCGCCGGGTGTCGCGCCTGCGCATGCACGGTTCCACCGGGGTGGACCTGGCGTACACGGCGGCCGGGGTGCTCGGCGCCGCCGTCGTCTTCGGGCACCACCCGTGGGACAACGCCGCCGGCGTGGCCCTGGTGCGGGCGGCCGGTGGTCTCGCCACCGACTTCGCCGGCAAGCCCTGGCGCATCGGCTCCGGCTCTGTGGTCGCCGGCGCCCCCGGCGTGCACGAGGAGATACTCGACATCGTGGGATCGCTTCCCGGTCCCGTCCCCGAGGAGGACCGAATTCCATGACCCTGGCAGTCCGGGTGATCCCGTGTCTGGACGTCGACGCCGGCCGCGTCGTCAAGGGGGTGAACTTCGAGAACCTGCGCGACGCCGGTGATCCCGTCGAACTCGCCGCGGCGTACGACCTGCAGGGCGCGGACGAGTTGACCTTCCTCGACGTCACCGCGTCGAGCGGCGATCGCGGCACCATGCTCGACGTGGTCAGCCGCACCGCCGAGCAGGTGTTCATCCCGCTCACCGTCGGCGGCGGCGTCCGCACCGTCGAGGACGTGGACCGGCTGCTGCGGGCCGGCGCGGACAAGGTCAGCATCAACACCGCCGCCATCGCCCGCCCGGAGGTGTTGCGCGAGATGTCCGAGCGGTTCGGGTCGCAGTGCATCGTGCTGTCCGTCGACGCCCGCACCGTGCCCGACGGCGAGGAGGACACCCCGTCGGGATGGGAGGTCACCACGCACGGCGGCCGCCGCGGCACCGGCATCGACGCCGTCGAATGGGCACGCCGCGGCGCGGAACTCGGCGTGGGGGAGATCCTGCTGAACTCGATGGACGCCGACGGCACCAAGTCCGGCTTCGACCTGCCGATGATCCAGGCGGTGCGCGCCGCGGTGCACGTGCCGGTGATCGCCAGCGGCGGCGCGGGAGCTGTCGAGCACTTCGCCCCCGCCGTGCACGCCGGCGCCGACGCGGTCCTCGCGGCCAGCGTGTTCCACTTCGGGGAACTCACCATCCCGCAGGTCAAGGCGGCGATGCGCGCCGAGGGGATCGAGGTGCGATGAGCAGGCTGGATCCGGCGATCGCGGCGCGGCTCAAGCGCAACGAGGCGGGGCTGTTCGCCGCCGTCGCCCAGGAACGTGCCACCGGCGAGGTGCTGATGATGGCGTGGATGGACGACGAGGCGCTCGCCCGTACCCTCGAGACCCGTACCGCCACCTACTTCTCGCGTTCGCGCGGCCAGTACTGGGTCAAGGGCGAGACCTCCGGCCACACCCAGTACGTGCACGAGGTGCGGCTCGACTGCGACGGCGACACGGTGTTGCTCGTCGTCGACCAGGTCGGGGCCGCGTGCCACACCGGCACCCACACGTGCTTCGACGCCGACGTCCTGCTCGCCGGCGAGTAGGCGCCTTCGGCGCCGGTGCGTCCTTTGGGCGGCTCCAGCCGCCCAAAGGACACACCGGCGGTGTCGCGGGCGTCAGATGACGATCGGCGCGCCGGTGAGCAGGCTCCAGAGACCCAGGCCGAGGTACACGACGGTGCCGATGGCGGACCGGATCGGATCGTCCGTGAGGAAACCTTCTGCGGCCCAACCGACGAACTCCGTGAACAGTTCCGAGGATCCCATGCTGCATCCTTCCGAGAGGCGAGGCAGGTCGTGAACGGCGGTCGTGAACCAAATCGACCGACCGGATTGTTTCGTTACACCTCCCGGTGCCCGCTCCGTCGGCGGTGCGGCACAATCTCCCCATGCCTCTCATCCAGATCAGCCAGACCCCCGGTCTCACCGTCGAACAGAAGCGCGCCACCATCGAGGCGGTGACCAAGGCCTACGCCGAGGCAACCGGCAAGGATGCGACGTCGGTGTGGGTGACCATCACCGAGGTGCCGCGGGAGCAGTGGGGCGTCGGGGGTGTCCCGCTCGGGTGAGGTGCACCGCCCCCGGGACAGGGCGCCCCGCGACGGGCGCTGCCGGCCGTCGATCTCGGCGAGCGGATCCTGGCAGGATCGGCGTATGGCGTCCGCGAATCTGACCCGAGCCGAAACCGCCGAGCGTTCCCGGGCGGTGACGGTCCGCAGCTACCGGGTGGAACTCGACCTGCGCGGCGCCCCGGATGCCGGGAGCACCTGTTTCGCGACCACGACGACGCTCGAGTTCACGGCAGCCGCGGACGCGACGTGGCTCGACTTCCTCGGCGCCGGCGTCGAGTCGGTCGTGCTCAACGGCGAGCCGGTGCCCGTCCGCTACGACGGCGCGCGCATCGCGCTGAGCGGCCTGCGTGAGCACAACGTCGTCACCGTCGTCGCCGCCGCGGAGTACAGCCGGTCCGGTGAGGGCCTGCACCGGTACGTCGATCCGGCCGACGGGCAGACCTACCTGTACACGCAGTACGAACCCGCGGACGCGCGACGGGTGTTCGCGTGCTTCGAGCAGCCGGATCTGAAGGCGCCGTTCACGTTCGTCGTGTCCGCCCCGGCGAAATGGCAGGTGCTGTCCAATCAGCATGTCGCCGAACGCGAGTCGATCGGCGACGCGCAGAAGGTGGTGTTCGCACCGACGCTGCCGATCTCCACCTACATCACCGCGATCGTGGCGGGCCCGTACCACCACGCCGAATCTTCTTGGAGCCGGAACGAACTCGCCGTGCCGCTCGCCGTGCTGTGCCGCGCCTCCCTGGCGCGGTACCTCGACGCCGACACGATCTTCGAGGTGACCCGGCAGGGAATGGACTTCTACGCCGACCACTTCGGCTACCCCTACCCGTTCGGCAAGTACGACCAGGTGTTCGTCCCCGAATACAACCTCGGTGCCATGGAGAACCCCGGGTGCGTCACCTTCACCGAGGCGTACGTGTTCCGCGGAGCCGCCACCGCCGCGCAGTACCAGGCCCGCGCGAACACGATCCTGCACGAGATGGCCCACATGTGGTTCGGGGACCTCGTCACCATGAAGTGGTGGGACGACCTGTGGCTCAAGGAGTCGTTCGCCGACTACATGGGCTCGCTGGTCAGTGCCGAGGCCACCGAGTGGACCGACGCCTGGGTCGCCTTCGCCAATCGGCGCAAGGCCTGGGCCTATCTGCAGGACCAGTTGCCCACGACCCACCCGATCGTCGCCGACATCGTCGATCTCGAGGCCGCCAAACTGAACTTCGACGGCATCACGTACGCGAAGGGCGCGGGAGTCCTCAAACAACTCGTCGCGTACGTGGGGCGGGACGCCTTCTTCGAGGGTGCACGGCGCTACTTCCGCCGGCACGCCTTCGGGAACACCACCCTCGCCGATCTGCTCACCGAGTTGTCGGCGACCTCGGGACGAGACCTCTCGGGGTGGGCGCGCGCCTGGTTGCAGACCACCGGCGTGTCGACCCTGATGCTCGAGGACGCGGGGGAGGGACGGTCCGCGATCGTCCAGACGCCGGCGCGGCCCCACCGGCTGGCTGTGGGCCACTACGACTTCGACGAGGCCGGCGACCTGGTCTGCCGGCAGCGGGTCGAGGTCGACCTGGAGGCCGAGCGCACACCGATCGAGTCGGTGGCCGCGCCGCTGATCCTGCTCAACGACGCCGACCTGACCTACGCCAAGGTGCGGCTCGACCCGCGGTCGCTGGAGACGGTGGAGCATTCGCTCGATCGTGTCGTCGACCCGCTGGCCCGGGGGTTGATCTGGTCGGCGTTGTGGAACGCCACCCGCGACAGCGAGCTGACCGCGGCGCGGTACCTGTCCATGGTCCGCGGATTCGCGGTGGCCGAACCGAATCCGGCCCTGCTGGCCGCACTGCTGGCGAACGCACCCTACGCGATCGAGCACTTTCTGCCCGCCGCGAGCCGGTCCCGGCAGCGTCGCGTCTGGCTCGAGGCGGCATGGACGGCCGTGTTCGCCGCCACCCCGGGATCGGGTGAGCAGCTCGCCTGGGCCCGCGCGGTCGCCGCGGCCGCCACTGTCGACGACGCCCACGCCGCCGACCTGCGCGCGATCCTCGACGGCACCGGTCCGGCACCCGTGGGGCTGCCGCTGGACCCGGATCTGCGCTGGCAGATGTGGACCGCGCTGGCGGCGACCGGGCACGCGGAGCCGGCCGATCTCGACGGCGAACTCGCCCGCGACGACACCGGTTCCGGACGGGCCGCGCACCTGCGCGCCCTGGCCGCGCGACCGCTCGCCGCGGTCAAGGCGCAGGCCTGGAGTGCGGTCTTCTCCGACACGGCGCTGTCGAACGAGCATCTCGACGCCACCATCGCGGGGTTCCGGGCCGGGGCGCACCGGGATCTGATCGCCCCGTACGACGACGACTACTTCGTCGCGCTCCGGGCGGTGTGGTCCGAGCGCAGCATCGAGATCGCGCGCCGGATCGTGGTCGGTCTGTTCCCCGCCGGAAACACGCTCGGGCCGTGCGACCGGTGGCTCGACGCGCACGCCGACGCCCCGGCGGCGTTGCGGCGCCTGGTGATCGAGCAGCGCGACCATCTGGCCCGCGATCTGCGGGCCCGGGGTTTCAACGGGTGAGGGTTCGACGGGTGAGCGGCCGCGGCCACAGCGGGGGTGCACCCTGCCCGGTCAGGCCTTCCCGGTACCGGCGGCGATGCCCTTGTCGAGCTGGGTGAGCAGCGCGGTACCGAGGTCGGTCAGCGCGGCGACCTGATCGTCGTCGAGGCCCTGGAACACCAGGGCCTGGACGGTCGCGACGTGACCGGGTGCCGCCTCGACGAGCTTGGTCATGCCGGCGTCGGTGAGCACCGCGTACGAGCCGCGCGTGCCGGGCACGCTCCGGCGGCACACCCATCCGGCGTTCTCCAGCTTGGTCACCACGTGCGACAGCCGGGACAGCGACGCGTTCGACAGCTGTGCCAGCTCGGACAGCCGCAGCCGCCGCTCGGGTGCCTCGGACAGCTCGGCGAGGACCGAGTAGTCGAAGTGGGTGAGCGCGGAGTCGCGCTGCAGCTGCGTGTCCAGCGCGGCCGGCAGGCGGGTGATCAGCGCCACCAGCTTCCGCCAGGCCCGCTGCTGGGATGCGGTCAGCCACTCGGTGTCGTCGATCTGTGCGGAGCCCACTGATGCACCGTCCTTTCTCGATCGTCCACCCTATCGGGACGGCCGGCGCGGGACGCCGGGCGTCCGTCGGGGCGGGCGGTCAGGGGCGCTGTCCCATGCCGGTGGCGACCTCGTGCAGCCGGCGGCCCACGCTGTCCTCCGCCAGCGGCGGTGTCGGCAGCCCGGCGCCGTCGCGGAGCCCGGTGAGGAACTCCTCGAGGGTGGCGCGCGGCGAGAACCGGGGAATCCACTCGAGGTCGGTGCGGGCGCGGGTGCAGTCCATGAGCGGCAGCCGCAGCACCGTGTCGACCAGGCCGGGGGAGGCGGGGGCGAGCCGTGCGTGCCAGGCCGCGGCGACGGCCGCGTGCAGCGCCGCCGGCGGGACGGGCACCGTGCGGGCGCCGAGGATCTCGGCGAGGACCTCGGCGTCGACGGGGGGTTCGGCGGCGAGGTTGAATGCGCCCCGCACCGGCCGGAGCACGGCCCGGACGTAGGCGTCGGCGGCGTCGTCGGTGTGCAGGACCTGCATCCGCAGTCCGGCGGTGCGGGGGACGACCGGCAGGGCCCGGACGAGGCGGCCGGGGAGGAGCGGCCCGGCGAACAACCGGCGCTGCGCGGTCGCGGACTCGCGCTTGAAGAGGAATCCGGGACGCATCCGGACCACCCGGATGTCGGGGTGCCGCAGTTCGAACGTGTCGAGCCAGCGTTCGAGGTACGCCTTCTCCCGCGGGTACGCCGCGCCGGGCCAGCCGTGGGTGGGCCAGCGCTCGTCGACCCGTTCGTCCTGCGGTCCCGGCGAGTAGGCGCCGCCCGACGACGCGTGGACGAGGGTGGGCACGCCCACCTCGGCGACGGTCTCGAACACCCGGATCGATCCGAGCACGTTGTTGCGCCAGGTGATCTCGGGTTTGTGCGTGGGCTGGAAGAGCCAGGCGAGGTGGACGACGGCCGCCGCGTCGCGCAGCAGCTCGTGCAGGTCGTCGTCGGCGACGTCGGCGACGACGAACTCGGTCTTGCGGCAGCGCCAGTCGGTGGGGCGGCGGGCGATGCCGACCACCGATCCGACTGCGTCCTGGGCGCCGAGCGCCGCCGTGACGCTGGTGCCCACGTTTCCGGTCGCGCCCGTGACGACCACCTTCAGGCCCTCTGTTCCGGTCATGGGGGGCGGATACCCGCGCCCGCGCCGATCCATCCCCGCAGGCCGGGAACATTTCGGACGGTGCCGGTGCTGTATCGGGTAGTATTGTTGAAGCTTCAACCTTAGGAGTCCGTGTGAGCCCCATGCCCGCCCTGTTCCTCAGCCACGGCGCACCGCCCCTGGTCGACAGCGCGACGTGGGTGGCGCAGCTGCAACGCTGGGCCGCCGACCTGCCGACCCCCACCGCGATCCTCGTGGTCTCCGCGCACTGGGAGTCCGCGCCGCTGACCATCGGTGCCACCACCACCGGCACCCCGCTCGTGTACGACTTCGGCGGCTTTCCCCGCCGCTTCTACGAGGTCACCTACCCCGCGCCCGGCGCCCCCGACCTCGCACGCAAGGTGGCCGCGCTGATGCCCGACGGCGAACCGGTCGTGCAGCAGCCACACCGCGGTCTCGACCACGGCGCGTACGTGCCGCTCACCGTCATGTACCCGGACGCGGACATCCCGGTCCTGCAGATCTCGCTGCCCACCCTCGATCCGCAGCGCCTGCTCGCGCTCGGCCGGCGGCTGCGCCCGCTCCGGGAGGAGGGGGTGCTCGTCATCGGCTCCGGCTTCACCACGCACGGCCTGCCGTTCCTGCGCGACCCGCGCCCCGAGGCCGTCGCGCCCGGCTGGTCCGCCGAGTTCGACGCCTGGGCCGCCGAGCGGCTCGCTGCCGGCGACGTCGACGGCCTGCTCGACTTCCGCACCCGGGCGCCCGGCATGCCGTACGCCCACCCCACGATCGAGCACTTCGCCCCGCTGTTCGTCACCCTCGGCGCGTCGAGCGACCCGGAGCAGGCGCCCCGGCAGGTGATCGACGGGTTCTGGATGGGCCTGGCCAAGCGTTCCGTCCAGGTGGACTGACCGTCAGTCCCGGCTCGCGCGCCGGGCCCGCAGCACCGCGAGCGCGCGATCCGCGTGCACGCCGGGGCGCACCTCGCTGGCGATCACCTCGAGGACGGTGCGGTCGGTGTCCAGCACGAAGGTGGTCCGCTTGACCGGCGAGAGCCGGCCGAGCAGCCCCCGGCGCACCCCGAACTGCGCCGCCACCGCGCCGTCCGGATCGGACAGCAGCGGGTAGTCGAACGACTGCCGCGTCGACCACGCGCCCAACCGGTCCACCGGGTCGGTGCTGATCCCGACCCGGGTGGCGCCGACGGCGGCGAACTCGGCCGCCAGATCCCGGAAGTGGCACGCCTCGGCCGTGCAGACCGGGGTGAACGCGGCCGGGTAGAAGAACAGCACCACCGGCCCGTCCGCCAGCAGCGCGGACAGCGTCCGCGGACGGCCGTCCTGGTCGCTCGACGTGAAATCGGGGGCGATGTCACCGGCTCTCATGTCCGGCGACGCTACCGCGGCCGCGCCCGCCGCGGCAGGCCCTGGGATGATGGGCGCCATGTCCGGCGAGCCCACCACCATCCCCGCAGCGGCCCCCGACCTCACCGAGGGCGGCCGACCCGACTCCACCACCACCCGCGAGCAGTTCCGGCTGCTCGCCGCCGAGCACCGCGTCGTTCCGGTGACCCGCAAGGTGCTCGCCGACGCGGAGACCCCGCTGTCGGCGTACCGCAAGCTCGCCGCCGACCGGCCCGGCACCTTCCTGCTCGAGTCCGCCGAGAACGGCCGGTCGTGGTCGCGGTGGTCGTTCATCGGCGCCGGCAGCCCGGCCGCGCTCACCGTCGTCGACGGGGAGGCCACCTGGTACGGCCACGTGCCCGCCGGCGCCCCCACCGGGGGCGACCCGCTCGACGTGCTGCGCCGGACCCTGGAGCTGCTGCACACCGAGCGGCTGCACGGCCTGCCGCCGCTGACCGGCGGCATGGTCGGCTACCTCGGCTACGACGTCGTGCGACGGATCGAGCGGCTGCCCGAGCACGCCGTCGACGACCTGCAGATTCCCGAGACGGTGATGATGCTCGCCACCGACCTCGCCGCCGTCGACCACCACGAGGGTGCGATCACGCTCATCGCCAACGCCGTCAACTGGGACGGCTCCGACGAACGCGTCGACGAGGCCTACGACGACGCGGTGGCCCGGCTGGACCGGATGACGGCGGCCCTGGCCGCGCCCGCCCCGTCGACCGTCTCCACGTTCGCCCGGCCCGCCCCCGACTACCGGCGCCAGCGCACGACCGAGAGCTTCGGCGCCGACGTGCGCCGGCTCATCGGCGAGATCGAGGCCGGCGAGGCGTTCCAGGTGGTGCTGTCCCAGCGCTTCGAGATCGACTGTCACGCGGCGCCGATCGACGTGTACCGGATGCTGCGCGCCTCCAACCCGAGTCCGTACATGTTCCTCATGCACGTCCCCGACGGCTCCGGCGGCACGGCGTTCTCCATCGTGGGCTCGAGCCCGGAGGCGCTCGTGACCGTCGCCGACGGGGTCGCCACCACCCATCCCATCGCCGGGACGCGCTGGCGCGGCGCCAGCGAGGAGGACGACATCCTCCTCGAGAAGGACCTCCTCGCCGACGAGAAGGAGAACGCCGAGCACCTCATGCTCGTCGACCTCGGCCGCAACGACCTCGGGCGGGTGTGCGAGCCCGGCACCGTCAAGGTCCACGACTACCGGCACATCGAGCGCTACAGCCACGTCATGCACCTGGTCTCCACCGTCACCGGCCGCCTCGCCGCGGGCCGGCACGCCCTCGACGCGGTCACCGCGTGCTTCCCCGCCGGCACCCTGTCCGGCGCGCCCAAGGTCCGGGCGATGGAACTGATCGACGAACTCGAGCCGACCCGCCGCGGCATCTACGGCGGCATCGTGGGCTACCTCGATTTCGCCGGCGACGCCGACACCGCCATCGCCATCCGCTCGGCCCTGGTCAAGGACGGCGTCGCCTACGTGCAAGCCGGTGCCGGCGTCGTCGCCGACTCCGATCCGGTCTACGAGGACACCGAGGCCCGCAACAAGGCCATGGCCGTGCTCTCCGCCGTCGCCGCGGCCGGCACCCTCACCCCGTACGAGGGGGACCGCAGGTGAGCGCCACCCGCGCGCCCCGGCGGCGGGCCGGCGCGGTCGCCGCGCTGCTGCTCGCGATCGGCGCCGTCGCGCTGTGGGGCGCGAGCCGCCTGACCTGGGTGACCGTCACGTCCTCCGACGGCCTCGGCGAGGACCGGGTCACCACCCTCGTCGGCGGCACCTGGGCGGCGGCGCTGACTCCGCTCGCGCTGACGCTGCTGGCGGCCGTCGCGGCGTCGTTCGCGGTGCGCGGATGGGCGCTGCGGATACTGGCCGTGCTCGTCGCGGTCGTCGCGGTCGCCGCCGCCGTCCCGGCGGTGGGGCTGCTCGCCGGCGGCGCCGACGACGCGACCGCGGCGCGCATCGCGGAGCTGCCCGCACGCGCCGAGGTCACCTCCCTCACCGTCGCGGCCGGGCCGGCCGCGCTCGCCCTCGCCGGCGCCGTGGCCGCGCTGGCCGCCGCCGTGCAGCTGTGGCGCACCCCGCGGGCCGAGGCCGGACTGTCGTCGAAGTACGACAGCCCGGCCGCCCGCCGCGAGGCCACCACCCGCCGGGACACCGCCGACGAGCCGGTCACCGAACGCACCCTGTGGGACGCGCTCGACGCGGGCGAGGACCCCACGGTGGACGTCGCCGACGACCCGGCCGCCGATCGAGGGGGAGAGGGCGGCGCCGACGATTCGGGGACCCGCCGCACGGGCCGGTGAGCGCGCACACTACTCTTCAAGAAACTCCGATGAGTTTTCTCACATCGGATTGACAGGGGCGAAAGGACTTCGAGCCACGATGACAGTTCTCGACTCGATACTCGAAGGGGTGCGCGCCGACGTCGCCGCCCGGGAGGCGGTCCTCGACTTCGCCGCGGTCAAGGCCGCCGCTGCCGCCGCGCCCCCGCCGATCGACGCCAAGGCCGCGTTGCTCGAGCCGGGAATCGCCGTCATCGCCGAGGTCAAGCGGGCCAGCCCGTCGAAGGGGGCGCTCGCCGACATCACCGACCCCGCCGAACTCGCCAAGGCCTACGAGGCCGGCGGTGCCCGCGCGATCAGCGTGCTCACCGAGCAGCGCCGCTTCCAGGGCAGTCTCGACGATCTCGACGCCGTGCGGCGCGCGGTGCGGATCCCGGTGCTGCGCAAGGACTTCATCGTCGGCCCATACCAGATCCACGAGGCGCGTGCCCACGGCGCGGACATCGTGCTGCTCATCGTCGCCGCGCTCGAGCAGCCCGTGCTGACGTCGCTGATCGACCGCGTCGAATCTCTCGGCATGACGGCGCTCGTCGAGGTGCACACCGAGGAGGAGGCGACCCGTGCCCTCGAGGCCGGCGCCACCGTCATCGGGGTCAACGCCCGCAACCTCAAGACCCTCGAGGTCGACAAGAGCACGTTCGCCCGCATCGCGCCGGGACTGCCGACCGAGGTCGTCAAGATCGCCGAGTCCGGCGTGCGCGGTCCCTCCGACCTGCTCACCTACGCCGGCGCGGGTGCCGACGCGGTGCTCGTCGGCGAGGGACTGGTGACCAGCGGCGACCCGCGCCACGCGGTCGCCGAACTGGTCACCGCCGGCACCCATCCGTCCTGCCCGAAGCCCGCACGCTGACCGCATTCCGGCGCGGCGCCGACGGGCCGGACCCGGCGACGGGCCGGGGCCGCCGTTGGGGCAGACTGGACGGGTGAGCACAGACGATCCCGTACTTTCCGCCAAGGGCCGCGGTCTGCCCCGCATGAGCGCCGCAGTGGCCGAGCACACCGCGCACGAACCCGACCCCGGCGGCCACTTCGGGGTCTTCGGCGGCCGGTTCGTCCCCGAGGCGCTGATGGCGGTGATCGAGGAGGTCACCGCCGAATACGACAAGGCGCGGGTCGACAACGGATTCCTCGACGAACTCGATCGGTTGCAGCGCGACTACACCGGCCGGCCCTCCCCGGTGTACGAGGCCAAGCGGCTGAGCGAACACGCCGGCGGCGCCCGGATCGTGCTCAAGCGCGAGGATCTCAACCACACCGGCTCTCACAAGATCAACAACGTGCTCGGGCAGGCCCTGCTCGCCCAGCGGATGGGCAAGACCCGGGTCATCGCGGAGACCGGTGCCGGGCAGCACGGCGTCGCCACCGCCACCGCCTGCGCCCTGCTCGGCCTCGACTGCGTCGTCTACATGGGCGAGGTCGACACCGAGCGGCAGGCCCTCAACGTCGCCCGGATGCGCCTGCTCGGCGCCGAGGTCGTCGCCGCGACCAGCGGTTCGCGCACCCTCAAGGACGCGATCAACGAGGCCATGCGCGACTGGGTCACCAATGCCCACAACACCTACTACTGTTTCGGCACCGCCGCCGGCCCGCACCCGTTCCCCATGATGGTGCGCGACTTCCAGCGCATCATCGGCCTCGAGGCGCGCGCGCAGGTGCAGGCGCTCACCGGCCGGTTGCCCGACGCCGTCACCGCCTGCGTCGGCGGCGGATCCAACGCCATCGGCATCTTCCATGCCTTCATCGACGACCCCGGTGTCCGCCTGGTCGGCTTCGAGGCCGGCGGCGACGGGGTGGAAACCGGGCGGCATGCCGCCACCATCACCGGCGGCACGCCCGGCGCGCTGCACGGCGCCTACTCCTACCTGCTGCAGGACGAGGACGGCCAGACCATCGAGTCGCACTCGATCTCCGCCGGCCTGGACTACCCCGGCGTCGGACCCGAGCACTCCTACCTCAAGAACATCGGCCGCGCCGACTACCGGCCCGTCACCGACGCCGAGGCCATGGAGGCGTTCTCGCTGCTCTCGCGCACCGAGGGCATCATCCCCGCCATCGAGTCGGCGCACGCCGTCGCCGGGGCCCTGAAGCTGGGCCGCGAACTCGGCTCCGGCGCCGTCGTGCTGGTCAATCTGTCCGGCCGGGGCGACAAGGACGTCGACACCGCCGCGCGGTGGTTCGGGCTCCTTCCCGCCGACCCCGCCACCTCCGACACGACGGAAGGATCCGCGCAGTGAGCGCCCAGCAGCCGCAGTCCCGCCTCGGTGAGGTCTTCGCCCGATGCAAGGCCGAGAACCGCGCCGCGCTCGTCGGCTACCTGCCCGCCGGGTACCCCGACCTGCCGCGCTCGATCGAGGCGTTCGAAGCGCTCGTGCAGGCCGGCTGCGACATCGTCGAGGTCGGCATCCCCTACAGCGACCCGGTGATGGACGGACCCACCATCCAGGCCGCCGCCGACGAGGCGCTCACCGCGGGCTTCCGGGTGCGGGACGTGTTCCGCGTCGTCGAGGCCGTCGCCGCGGCCGGCGGCCACGCCGTCGTGATGACCTACTGGAACATCGTCCTCAAGTACGGGATCGACGAATTCGCCCGCGACCTCGCTGCCGCCGGGGGACTGGGGATCATCACCCCGGACCTCATCCCCGACGAGGCCGAGCAGTGGATCGCGGCGGCGGACCGGCACGGGCTCGACCGCATCTTCCTGGTCGCCCCGTCGTCGACCGCCGAGCGGCTCGTCATGACCGTCGACTCCTGCCGCGGGTTCGTCTACGCCACCTCCACGATGGGCGTGACCGGCGCCCGCGACGCCGTCTCCGACATGGCGCCCGAACTCGTCGCCCGGGTGCGGGAGCACTCGCAGATCCCCGTGGGTGTCGGCCTGGGCGTGCGGTCCCGGGAACAAGCCGCGCAGATCGCCGCCTACGCGGACGCGGTGATCGTCGGCTCGGCGCTGGTGGCCGCCGTGGCGCAGGGCCCCGATGCGTTGCGCACGCTCACCACGGAACTCGCGGAGGGCGTGCGCTCGGCTAGCGTGGCCACGTGACCTCCACCGCCGTGCCCGCCGCCGCTACCGTCCTGGCGTATCTGCCCAGTCCACCGCAGGGGGTGTGGTACCTCGGGCCGATCGCGCTGCGGGCCTACGCCCTGTGCATCATCGTCGGGATCGTCGTCGCGATCTTCTGGGGCGACCGCCGCTGGGTCGCCCGCGGCGGTGAGCCGGGCACCGTCCTCGACGTCGCCGTGTGGGCGGTGCCGTTCGGCCTGATCGGAGGGCGCCTGTACCACGTCGCCACCGACTGGCAGAAGTACTTCGGCGCGGGCGCCGACCCGGTCGACGCGCTGAAGATCTGGCAGGGCGGACTCGGGATCTGGGGGGCGGTCGCCCTCGGCGGCGTCGGCGCCTGGATCGGGTGCCGGCGCCGCGGTGTGCCGCTGCCCGCCCTCGGTGATGCGGTGGCCCCGGCGATCCTGCTGGCGCAGGCCATCGGCCGGCTCGGCAACTGGTTCAACCAGGAACTCTACGGCCGGGAGACGACCGTGCCGTGGGGCCTCGAGATCTACGAGCGTCGCAACGACGCGGGACAGACCAGCCCGGACCTGATCGACGGGATCTCCACCGGGCAGGTCGCGGCGGTGGTGCATCCGACGTTCCTGTACGAGCTGGTGTGGAACCTGCTCGTCGTGCTGCTGCTCGTGTTCGTCGACCGGCGCTTCCGTATCGGACACGGCCGGCTGTTCGCGCTCTACGTGGCCGGCTACAGCGCGGGCCGCTTCTTCGTCGAACTCATGCGGTCCGACCCGGCCACCGAGATCGCCGGTATCCGGATCAATTCCTTCACCTCCGCCATCGTGTTCGTCCTCGCCGTCGCCTACGTCGTCTTCGCCCGCAAGGGTCGCGAAGCGCCGGAGGAACTGAAGTCCCGTCACCCGCACCGCGCCACCGCGGCCGCAGCCGATGCCACCGCAACCGGCGACGGGATCGGAGACGGTGGGGCGGCCGACGACGAGAAGCGGGACGGCGCATCCGGGCCCGTGGCATCGGCCGAGGCCGGCGGTAAGGTCGAGACAGGTAGGCGCAGCGAGAACGGAGGGGACAAGTCGTGACCACATCCGACGCGGGATCCCCGGACCCCACGGGCCCGGATCTGCGGAAGAAGGACGAGACGTCCGCCGGACCGGACCTGCGCAAACAGTCCGACGCCGAGGCCGCCCCCGCTGCCGGGTCGAGCGCCGCGCCGCAGGGCGGCGAGCCGGCCCCCACCGCGGAGCTGCCCACGTTCGGCGGCACCGCCGACTACGATCCGACCGCCCAGGCGTCGCTGTCCGTTCCGCCGCCCACCACCGAGTCGACCGCGCCCACATGGGGCACGGCCGGACCGGGCTGGGACACCTACTCCGGAATGGGCAACGGTCCCGGCTGGGGCACCACGCCGAGCTATCCACCGCCGTCGAGCGAAGCGCAGTACGGCACCGCACACACCGGCGGGACCGAGGCGCCGACCGGCGGGCAGTACGCCGGCAGCGGACCCGTCTACGGGGCCCCCGACCCGCAGTTCCAGAGCGGGCCGCAGCACCCGTCCCCGGGCGGGCCGGGCTACGGTCCCACCGGCGGCTACGGTCCCACCGGCTACGGCGCCTACGGCGATCCCTCCGCGCCGTACGGACGGGATCCGGCGACGGGCGAGCCCTACTCCGACAAGTCGAAGACCACCGCGGGCCTGTTGCAGCTGCTGCTGCCCTTCGTCGGGATCTGCGGGGTCGGGCGGCTCTACCTCGGAAGCACCGCGGTCGGCCTCATCCAGCTCCTGGGGCTGTGGATCGGCGGACTGCTGACCATCCTCCTGGTCGGCTTCGTGATCATCCCGGTGATCTGGGTGTGGTCCGTCATCGACGGGATCATGATGCTCACCGGCAGCGTCCGCGACTCCGACGGCCGCCCGCTGCGGCCCTGACCCACCCACCCGACGGCCGGTCGCGCCTCTCGCGCGGCGGGCCGTCGCGCGCGTAGACTGGCCGCCACCGGGACCGATCCCCGGTTCGATCGTCGGGCGGAACTGGTCCGGCCACCCATACCGCAGCGCACGCCCGTCGTGGCGACCCCGTCGGGGCCGCCCATCCGACGACGCGCGACGTCGCCGCCACACCGGCGACGTGGAGGTGGACCGGTGCGGCATTCCGGGATGCCCGAGGCCCGCGGACTCTACGACCCCGACCGCGAATCGGATTCCTGCGGCGTGGGCGCGATCGTCGACCTGCGCGGCCGCAGCACCCACCGCACCGTCGCCGACGCACTCACCGCGCTGCGCAACCTCGGCCACCGCGGCGCCTGCGGTCGCGAACCCGCCAGCGGTGACGGCGCCGGCATCACCCTCGCGGTCCCCGCCGCGCTCCTCGACGCCGTCACCGGCTTCGAACTCCCGCCGCCGGGGTACTACGCCACCGGCCTGTGCTTTCTGCCCCGCGACCCGCGGCGCCGGGCGACGGCGCGACGGCGGATCCACGCGCTCGCGGCCGAGGAGGATCTCCAGATCCTCGGCTGGCGCGAGGTTCCCGTCGACCCGTCCGGCCTCGGGCGCACCGCCGGAGCGTGCCGACCCCACATCAGCCAGCTGTTCGTCGCCGCCCCCCGCACGGGCGGCGTCCGGCCCGCCGGCGTGGACCTCGACCGGCGGGTGTATCCGCTGCGGCGCCGCGCCGAGCACACCGGCGACGTCTATTTCCCGTCGCTGTCCGCCCGCACCGTCGTCTACAAGGGCATGCTCACGGCACAGCAGTTGCCGGCGTTCTTCCCCGACCTGCGCGATCCGCGCTGCGCCAGCCCGATCGCGCTCGTGCACAGCCGTTTCTCCACCAACACCTTCCCGTCGTGGCGGCTCGCCCAACCGTTCCGGTACAGCGCCCACAACGGCGAGATCAACACGATCCGCGGCAACCGCAACCGGATGCACGCCCGCGAGGGACTCCTGCGCACCGGCCTGCTGCCCGGCGACCTGACCCGGTTGTTCCCGGTCTGCGCCCCCGACATGTCGGACTCGGCCTCCCTCGACGAGGTCCTCGAACTGCTCCACCTCGCCGGGCGCTCGCTGCCGCACGCGGTGACCATGCTCGTCCCGCCCGCATGGGAGAACGAGCCCGACCTCGATCCCCGGCGACGCGCCTTCCACCGCTTCCACGCCGCGCTGCTCGAACCGTGGGACGGGCCGGCGTGCCTGCCCTTCACCGACGGACGGCTGTTCGGTGCCGTGCTCGACCGCAACGGGCTGCGACCCGGCCGGTGGTGCCGCACCGCCGACGACCGCGTCCTGTTCGGCAGTGAAACCGGAATCCTCGACCTGCCACCGGAACACATCGTGCACAAGGGCCGACTCGAGCCGGGCCGGATGCTCCTCGTCGACACCGTCGCCGGCCGCATCGTGCCGCCCGACGAACTGCTCGACACCCTCGCTGCCGCCCACCCCTACGGTCGGTGGCTGCGTGACGGGCAGATCGACCTGGCGGATCTGCCCCGCCCGGGCGGGCACCCCGCCCCGGACCACGACCAGGGCCGGACGCACCGGCTGTTCGGGTACACCCGCGAGGACCTCGAGGTGCTGCTCGAACCGATGGCCGCGACCGGTGCCGAACCGCTCGGCTCGATGGGCGCCGACATCGCCCCCGCGGTGCTGTCGCCGCGTCCCCGGCTGCTCTACGACTACGTCGTCGAATTGTTCGCGCAGGTCACCAACCCGCCGTTGGACGCGATCCGCGAACGGGTCGTCACCTCGATGCGGCGCGTCGCCGGCCCGGAGGACAACCTGTTCGACGCGTCCCCGAAGTCGTGCCGGCAACTGGTGCTGCCCGGCCCGGTCCTCGACACCGACGAACTCGCCGCCGTCGCGGCACTCGGCCCGGACGGGCCGCGCCCGGACCTCGCCTCCCGGGTCCTGCCCGCGCACTTCGCGGCCGGCGGCGACCCCGGCGAGGCCCTCGCCGCCGGGCTCGCGGACCTGCGCCGCGCCGCCGACGCCGCCATCGACGCCGGCCGGGGCATCCTGATCGTCACCGACCGCGGTTGCGGGCCGGACCGCGTCCCCATCCCCTCCCTGCTCGCCGTCTCCGCCGTGCACCACCACCTCGTCCGCACGCGGCGGCGCACCCGCGTCGCGCTGATCGCCGAATCCGGGGATGCGCGCGAGGTCCACCACGTGGCCGCGCTCGTCGGATTCGGCGCCGCGACGGTGTGCCCCTACGTCGCCCTCGACACCGTGCGCTCACTCGCGGCCGCCGGGCGCATCCCCGGCACGGACCCGGCGACGGCCGCGGCGAACTACCGGCGCGCCGTCGTCTCCGGGGTTCGCGAGGTGATGGCCAAGCTCGGAATCTCCACCCTCGCCTCGTACACGGCGGCGCAGACATTCGAGGCCGTCGGCCTTGCCCGCGAGGTCGTGGACGCGTATCTTCCCGGCACCGTCTCCCGGCTGGGCGGCGCGAGCCTCGCCGACCTGGCCCGCGACGCCCGTCGCCGGCACCGGACCGCCTTCGAGAACCGGTGCGCCGAAACGGCTCTCGACAGTGGGGGCGTCTACCGGTATCGACGCGACGGCGAACCTCACCTGTTCACCCCGGAGACGGTGTTCCTGCTGCAGCACGCGACCCGCACCGGGCGGGCGGACGTCTACGCGCGGTACTGCGCCGAGATCGACCGGCTCGCCGCCGCGGGCGGAACCCTGCGCGGGCTGTTGCGCACCGTCGCCGCGGATCCGATCCCGCTCGACGAGGTCGAGCCGGTGGAGGACATCGTGCGCCGCTTCGCCACGGGGGCGATGAGCTACGGTTCGATCTCCGGTGAGGCGCACGAGACCCTCGCCGTCGCGATGAACCGCCTCGGCGGCCGGTCGAACTCGGGGGAGGGCGGGGAGGATCCCGACCGCCTCGGTGACCCGCTGCGCCGCAGCGCCGTCAAGCAGGTCGCCAGCGGCCGCTTCGGTGTCACCGCCGCCTACCTCGCCGACGCGACCGACCTGCAGATCAAGATGGCGCAGGGAGCGAAACCCGGTGAGGGTGGCCAGCTTCCCGGCCACAAGGTGTACCCGTGGATCGCCCGTACCCGGCACGCCACCACGGGCGTCGGACTGATCTCCCCGCCGCCGCACCACGACATCTACTCCATCGAGGACCTCGCCGAGCTCGTCCACGACCTGCGGTGCGCCAACCCGCAGGCCCGCATCCACGTCAAGCTCGTCAGCGGCGTCGGCGTCGGCATCGTCGCCGCCGGCGTCGCCAAGGCCCATGCCGACGTGGTGCTGATCTCCGGCCACGACGGCGGCACCGGGGCGGCCCTGCTCACCGCCCTGCAGCACACCGGCACCCCGTGGGAGATCGGGCTCGCCGAAACCCAGCAGACCCTCGTGCTGAGCGGCCTGCGCGACCGCATCACCGTGCAGTGCGACGGCGGGCTGCGCACCGGCCGCGACGTGATGATCGCGGCGCTGCTCGGCGCCGAGGAGTTCGGGTTCGCCACGGCGCCCCTGGTGGTCCTCGGCTGCATCCTCATGCGGGTGTGCCACCTCGACACGTGTCCCGTCGGCATCGCCACCCAGAACCCCGAACTGCGGGAGAAGTTCACCGGCAGAGCGGAATTCGTGGAGCAGTTCTTCCGGTTCGTCGCCGGGGACGTGCGCCGGCGGCTCGCGGCGCTGGGCCTGTCCCGCCTCGACGACGCCGTCGGCCGGGTCGACCTGCTCGAACCCGACGCGGCACTCGAGCACTGGCGTCGCCGGGGACTCGACCTCGCACCCCTGTTCACCCCGCCGGCCGACGCCCTCGGGGCACCCCCGCAGCGCCGCCGCACCCGCCCCGCCGCCGGACCGCCCGACGCGCCGCTGGACCGTGACCTCATCGCCCGCGCGGCCCCCGCCCTCGACGACGGCCGTCCCGTGCATCTCACCGCCGCCGTCACCAACCGTGACCGCGCCGTCGGCACCCTGCTCGGCTGGACCGCCGGTCGACGGTGCCCCACCGGCCTGAGCGACGACACGGTGCGGATCGATTTGTACGGCAGCGCCGGGCAGTCCCTCGGTGCCTTCCTGCCCGTCGGCATCACCGTCACCGTCACCGGCGACGCCAACGACTATGTCGCCAAGGGCCTGTCCGGCGGACGGGTGGTGGTGCGCCCCGACCCGGCCGCGCCGTTCGACCCGCACGAGCAGATCGTCGCCGGCAACACCGTCCTGTACGGGGCCACCTCCGGGGAGTTGTTCCTGCACGGCCGGGTGGGGGAGCGCTTCGCGGTGCGCAATTCCGGCGCCGACGCCGTGTGCGAGGGCACCGGCGACCATGCCTGCGAGTACATGACCGGGGGCCGCGTCGTGATCCTCGGCGCCACCGGCCGCAACCTCGGCGCCGGCATGTCCGGGGGGCTGGCCTACGTCCTCGACCTCGAGCCCGGCCGCGTCAACACCGCCTCCGTGCAACTGCAGCCCGTCGACGACGGCGACCTCGCTCCGCTGCGTGACCTGATCGCCCGCCACCACGCGCGCACCGGATCGGCGGTCGCCGGGGAGATCCTCGCCGAATGGCCCGGCAGTGCGGTCCGGTTCACCGCGGTGGTGCCCGAGGATCTGATCCGCGTCCGCGCCGCGGCGTGCGAGCGCCCCACCCCGGTGGGAGCCGACGGTGCCTGATCCCCGCGGATTCCTGCGCTACGACCGACGCGAACCGCCGCGCCGGCCCGCCGCCGAGCGCGTCCGCGACTGGGCGGAGGTGCACCGGGCGCAGCCCCCGGACGAGGAGGCGCTCTCGATCCGGGAGCAGGCCGCCCGCTGCATGGACTGCGGTATCCCCTTCTGCCACAGCGCCGGCACCGGCTGCCCGCTCGGCAACCTCATCCCCGAATGGAACGACCTGGTGCGTCGTGACCTGTGGGCCGAGGCCGCCGACCGGCTGCACGCCACCGACAACTTCCCCGAGTTCACCGGCCGGCTGTGCCCGGCACCCTGTGAATCCGCCTGCGTGCTCGCCCGGGACGACCACACCGCGGGCGTGACCGTCGAACGGATCGAGCGGGCGATCGCCGACCGGGCCTGGGTCGACGGCCGCGTGCCGCCGCGCCCCCCGGTCCGCAGCACCGGGAGATCCGTCGCCGTCGTCGGCTCCGGACCGGCGGGTCTCGCCGCGGCCCAGCAGCTCACCCGCGCCGGACACGCCGTGACCGTCCTCGAGCGCGCCGACCGGCTCGGCGGACTGCTGCGCTACGGCATCCCGGCGTTCAAGATGGACAAGGCCCTCGTCGACAGGCGCCTCGCGCAGATGCGCGCCGAGGGCACGGTCTTCCGCACCGGCACCGAGGCCGGGATCGACCCGGATGTCGCCACGCTGCGGGCCGGCTTCGACGCGGTGGTCCTCGCGGTCGGGGCCGGCCGCGCCCGCGACCTGGCCGTCCCGGGGCGGGAACTCGGCGGGGTGCACCCCGCGATGGAGTACCTCGTCGCCGCCAACCACGAGTGCGAGGGCGACGGGCCCGCGGCCCTCACCGCCGCCGGACGGCACGTGGTCATCGTCGGCGGCGGGGACACCGGCGCCGACTGCTTCGGCACCGCACTGCGTCAGGGCGCGCGTTCCGTCACCCAGCTCGACTATCGGCCCCGGCCGCCCGGACGCCGCGACGAGGACGTCACGCCGTGGCCGCTCGCGCCGTGGGTGCTGCGAACGGCGCCCGCGCACGAGGAGGGCGGGACCCGCCGGTTCGAAGTGACGGTGCAGCGCTTCGTCGGTTCCCGTGGGCGGGTGCGGGCGCTCGAACTGGCCGAGGTCGACGCGCGCCGCCTCCCCCTCGGGGACCCCTTCGAGATTCCCTGCGACCTCGCCCTCCTCGCCGTCGGCTTCGAGGGGGTCCAGCGCGGACCGCTCCTCGACGCCCTCGGCCTGACCCCCGGCGTCCGGGGCACTCTCGACTGCGACGAGCGCTGGCAGACCTCGGCCCCGGGGGTGTTCGTGTGCGGCGACGCCCACCGCGGTGCGTCGCTGGTGGTGTGGGCGATCGCCGAGGGACGCGCGGCGGCGCGCGGTGTGGACGCGTTCCTCACGGGCGAGTCGACGCTGCCGGCGCCGGTCCATCCCCGGTCGCTGCATCTGGACCCCCGGCGTTTCCCGGCTCGGCCGCCCGGGTAGGCCACCCGGGAGCGGCGCACCGGTCGCCGCAGGAAAGGAGCGTCATGAGCACGATCACCGAGTCGGTCGACGTCCATGTCCCGATCCGTACGGCCTACAACCAGTGGACGCAGTTCGAGGAGTTCCCCCGCTTCATGGAGGGCGTCGAGCGGATCCGCCAGATCGACGACACCCACACCCACTGGGTCGTCAAGGTCGCCGGCGGGACGAAGGAGTTCGACGCCACGATCACCGAGCAGCATCCCGACGAGCGCGTCGCATGGAGGTCCGACGCCGGGCCGGACCACGCCGGCGTGATCACCTTCCACCGGCTCGACGACACCACCACGCGGGTCACCGCGCAGATGGACATCGACCCCGAGGGCTTCTTCGAGAACGTCGCCGACAAGCTCGGCCTCCTCGATCGCCGCGTGAAGAGCGACATGCGGCACTTCAAGCAGTTCATCGAGGAACGCGGCGTCGCCGACGGCGCATGGCGCGGTGAGGTCGATCGTCCGGGCCCGTGACCGTGGACTTCCGGCCGAAGGAGAATCCGTGACGGAGAAGAAGCCGACCGACGGCAACCGGCCCAAGGGGGGCCGGCCCGGCCCGGTGGACGAGGGCAGGAACGGCGGCATGGCGACTCGGGAGCACGCCCCGGAAATCGCCGAGAACCCCACCGCCGAGAACTCCACCGACGACTGATCGCAGAGGCCGGAAGGGGCGATGCGGCCGAACCGCATCGCCCCTTCCGCCGTCGCACGGGCTGTCGACGGTCACGGCGTGCCGGGGTCGAGGGCGTCCTCCGTCGGCGCCGCCGACCCCGCTTCGAGCCCGCGCCCGGCTGTGATTCAGGCGCTCGCGGCCGCGGTGGTGCCGGATCCGCTCGCGCGCAGGTCCGTGAGGAAGGCGTTGGCCCACCGGTCGACGTCGTGGTGGAGCACCTGGGTGCGCAGGGACTGCATCCGGCGCGCCGCCGTCGCCGGTTCCTCGGTGGCGGCGATGACGATCGCGCGTTTGACGGCGTCGAGATCGTGCGGGTTGACCAGATGAGCGCGGCGCAGCTCGCTGGCCGCCCCGGTGAACTCGCTCAGGACGAGGGCACCGGTGCCGTCGGTCCGGCAGGCGATGTACTCCTTGGCGACGAGGTTCATGCCGTCGCGCAGGGGTGTGACGAGCATGACGTCCGCCGCGCTGTACAGGGCCATGAGCTCGTCGCGGTCGACGGGCCGGTGCAGGTAGTGCACCACCGGCCGGCCCAGCTGCCCGTACTCGCCGTTGAGGTGGCCGACCTTGCGCTCGATGTCCTCGCGCAACTGGGCGTAGGCGGACACGCGCTCGCGACTCGGGGTGGCCAGCTGCACCATGACGACCTTCTCGGGGTCGAGGGTGCCCTCGTCGAGCAGCTCGTGCAGCGCTTCGAGCCGAATGTCGATGCCCTTGGTGTAGTCGAGCCGGTCCACGCCCAGCAGCAGGGTCTCGGGGTTGCCGAGTTCCTCGCGAACCTGCGCGGCCCGCTCGCGGATGTGGGGGGACCGGACGCGTTCGGCGAAGTGGGCCGAGTCGATCGAGATGGGGAAGGCGCCGACCTGCACCCGCCGGTCGCCGACGTCGACGGTGCCCACGCACGAGTCCAGGTCGGAGTGCGCGCTCGTGTGCAGACCGAGCAGCCGCTGTGCCAGGAACAGGAAGTTGCGGGCGCCGCCGGGCAGGTGGAAGCCCACCAGGTCGGCGCCGAGCAGGCCCTCCACGACGGCGGTGCGCCACGGCAGTTGCAGGAACAGCTCGGTGGGCGGGAAGGGGATGTGCAGGAAGAAGCCGATCTTCAGGTCGGGCCGGAGGTCGCGCAGCATCTTGGGCACGAGCTGGAGCTGGTAATCGTGCACCCACACCGTCGCGCCCGGGGCGGCCGCGTCGGCCGCGGCCTCGGCGAAGCGGCGGTTGACCGCGACGTATGTCCGCCACCACGTGCGGTCGTAGGCGGGAGCGACGATCGCGTCGTGGTACAGCGGCCACAGCGTCGCGTTGGAGAATCCCTCGTAGTAGCCGGCGACCTCGCCTTCGGTGAGGGAGACCGGATGCAGCGTGATGCCGTCCTCGGTGAACGGATCGAAGGCGACGTCGGGGGCGCCGGGCCAGCCCACCCACGCGCCGTCGGCGGCGCGCAGCACCGGCTCCAGGGCGGTGACGAGCCCGCCCGGGCTGCGGCGCCACCCGCCGCGCCCGTCGTCGGCCGACGGGTCGTAGTCCACGGGGAGCCGATTGGCCACCACCACCAGGTCCGCTGCGGTCATCGCGTCGCGCCTCCTTGCTCGACACCGGGGCCGGTCGCTCCGGCGACTGCCGTCGAACTCGTACTTATGACAAGTAGTTTTTGTGTATCACTCGGGGCGGGGCGCGGAGGCACTTCGCCGCGCTCGGTATCCCGGGAAGCGACGCCCCCGCACCCCGCCGGTAGATAATCTGTCTCGCACAATAGAAATTTTGTCAAATGGAAGATGCAATTACTGCGGAACACCGGCCCGGTGCGGTGCGACGGGGAGGGTATCGACGATGTCCTTCCCGCGGAGGGTGGCACGGGCTTGCTTGCCGGCGGTTTCGGCGCCCGGGTGCCGGGGTAATCCGGCTGCGGGGTGCCCGGCACCTAAGTGCCGACACCGGCGGGCCGGCGAGACGGCCCGCGGAGGTACTACACACGAGCCTGTAGGAGGAATCGAAGATGGCGAAGTTCACCGTCCCCGGCCTGAGCGACAGCGAGGGCGTCCGGGTGGCCGAAGTGCTGCAGAATCGGCTCAGCGCCTACAACGACCTGCACCTCACCCTCAAGCACGTTCACTGGAACGTCGTGGGACCGAACTTCATCGGCGTGCACGAGATGATCGATCCGCAGGTCGACGCGGTCCGCGGATTCGCCGACGACGTCGCCGAACGCATCGCCGCGCTCGGGTCGTCCCCGAAGGGGACCGCGGGCGCGATCGAGAAGGACCGCTCGTGGGACGACTACTCGGTGGGGCGGGACACCGCCCAGGCCCACCTCGCCGCCCTCGACCTGGTGTACGACGGCGTGATCGGGGACTGCCGCAAGGCGATTTCGGAGGTCGGGGAGATCGATCCGATCACCGAGGACCTGCTCATCGGGCAGACGCGCGACCTCGAGAAGTTCCAGTGGTTCGTCCGGGCGCATCTCGAGAACTCGGCCGGAACCCTCGCGCACGAGGGCGCGCGCACCGAACGGCAGGCCGCGGACGAAGCCCGCTGAGCGGGCGAGCCGCCGGCCGGGTCCTTCGCCCGCCGCTGCGCGCAGACATCACCGGCCGCCGGACAGCGCATTGCACACCCCGCGCCGTCCGGCGGCCGGGGGTGTCCGCTGGAGGTCGCTCAGCTGTTGCCGTTGTCCGCCCGCAGGCGCGCGTTGTCCGACTCGAGTCGCGCATTGGCATCCTCGAGCCGGGCCTTGTCGGATTCCAGGCGAGCCTTGTCCGATTCGAGCCGGGCATTGTGGGATTCGAGACGTGCGTTGTGGGACGCCAGTTCGGCGTGGTTCGACTCGAGGCGGAAGATCTGGGCGATGCCGGCCAGATTGATGCCCTCGGCGAGGAGTTCGCCGATGCGTCGCAGGCGCGCCACGTCCTCGTCGCTGTAGCGGCGGGTGCCGCCTTCGGTGCGCGCGGGGCTGAGCAGTCCGCGGCGTTCGTACAGGCGCATGGACTGCGGATCGACCCCGGACAGCTCGGAGGCCACCGAGATGCCGTAGACACCGCGGCGGGAGTGCGGTAGCGGCTCCTTCCTCGTTTTCTCCATTTCAGATTCCCTCGTTCGGTGTCCTCGCTGCCATGGCCTCCGGTGTGCCGAATCTACCCGATCGCCACAGGAAACCTTCCGTGCCGGAGACAATTCCCGGGCGACGCCGGCGCGGACCCGGACCGCCGGGAAGCGGGCTCTCCGGTACGAATATCTCTCTTGTATGACACACATTTTATGCATCGCGTGGGGTGGCCGCGATCGATGCCGCGCCGTTTCCGTGCCCCGCCCCCGCCGTCCGGACGGGAGTGCCGTCCTGCGCCGCGGGCGCACGCCGCCGGATCCGTCTCCGTCACAGGGGGTTCCGCGGGCCGCTCCGGCACCGACGAGATCGGGCGCCGCATCCGGCGGAGGTACGGGGACGGCCGGACCGATGCCCGGGGCAACCGGACGTCGGCCCTCGGCCGAGCGGGCACGGCGTCGGCGCTGCACCGGCTGTGCTCCGCCACCGCCGCACGGGTACTAGGCTCGACCGCGTGACCCGACGCACCAAGATCGTTTGCACCATGGGCCCGGCCACGGCAGACCCCGAGGTCCTGAGGGAACTCGTCGACGCCGGGATGGACGTGGCCCGCCTCAACTTCAGCCACGGCGAACACGCCGATCACGAGGCCCACTACCGCCGCGTGCGGGAGGCCTCCGATACCAGCGGGCATGCCGTCGGCATCCTCGCCGACCTGCAGGGCCCGAAGATCCGCCTCGGCCGGTTCGCCGAGGGGCCGACGGTGTGGAATACCGGCGAGATCGTCCGGATCACCGTCGACGACGTCGAGGGAACCCACGACCGGGTCTCGACCACCTACAAGCAGCTCGCCGACGACGCGCGCCCGGGGGATCGCCTGCTCGTCGACGACGGCAAGGTCGGCCTGGTCGTCGAGCACGTCGAGGGCAGGGATGTGGTCTGCCGCGTCACCGAGGGTGGGCCGGTCAGCAACAACAAGGGCGTGTCCCTGCCGGGGATGAACATCTCGGTTCCGGCGCTGTCGGAGAAGGACATCGAGGATCTCGAGTTCGCCATGCGGCTCGGCGTGGACTTCGTCGCCTTGTCGTTCGTGCGCTCCCCGGCCGACATCGAGCTCGTGCACGAGGTGATGGATCGGGTGGGCCACCGCGTGCCGGTGATCGCCAAGCTCGAGAAGCCCGAGGCCATCGAGAATCTCGAGGCGGTCGTGCTGGCGTTCGATGCGGTGATGGTCGCCCGCGGTGACCTCGGCGTCGAGATGCCGCTCGAGGAGGTGCCGCTGGTGCAGAAGCGGGCGATCCAGATCGCCCGCGAGAACGCCAAGCCCGTCATCGTGGCCACGCAGATGCTCGAGTCGATGATCGAGAACTCCCGGCCGACCCGCGCCGAGGCCTCCGACGTCGCCAACGCGGTCCTCGACGGTGCGGACGCGGTGATGCTCTCCGGCGAGACGTCGGTGGGCAAGTACCCGGTCGAGACGGTGCGGACGATGGCCCGCATCATCGCGGCCGTGGAGTCCGATCCCACCCGGGTGCCGGCGCTGACCCACGTGCCGCGCACCAAGCGCGGGGTGATCTCCTACGCGGCGCGCGACATCGGCGAGCGGCTCGACGCCAAGGCGCTGGTGGCGTTCACCCAGTCCGGCGACACGGTGCGGCGCCTGGCGCGGCTGCACACCCGGCTGCCGCTGCTGGCGTTCACCCCGGTCCCGCACATCCGCAGCCAGCTGGCGCTGACATGGGGCACCGAGACCTTCTCCGTCGAGCCGGTCGACACGACCGACGTGATGGTGCAGCAGGTCGACGCGGCGCTGCTCTCGCTCGGCCGGTACCAGCGCGGCGACCTCGTGGTCATCGTGGCCGGGTCCCCGCCCGGCCGCTCCGGGTCGACCAACCTGATCCACGTGCACCGGATCGGGGAGAAGGACACCCATTGAGCCGTCGCACCGCGACCGATCTCGAGGTCCTCGTCGACCTGCTCGATCTCGAGCAGGTCGACGAGGACCTCTACCGGGGTGAGCACCCGATCCAGGTGGGCAGCCGCACCTTCGGCGGCCAGCTCGTCGCTCAGGCCCTGATCGCGGCCGGCCGCACGGTCGGGGACCGGCCGGTGCACGCGCTCAACGCCCACTTCATCCGCGGCGGCGACGTCAAGGCGCCGATCGAGTACCGGGTGGTCCGGCACCGCGACGGCCGGGATTTCGCGAACCGCATGGTCACCGCCTCCCAGAACGGCCAGGAGCTGTTCGTCATGCTCGCCGCCTTCCAGCGGTGGGGCAAAGGGCTCGAACATGCGGTGAGCGTTCCCGAGGTGCCCTACCCCGATGTGCTGCCGCCGCTCGGGGACCACCTGTCCGGGTTCGAGGATCACCTGCCGCACTTCGTCAACGCCCTCAAGCCGATCGACATGCGGTACGCCAACGACCCCGCCTGGATCCTCAAGGGCACCGGGGAACGTCTCTCGCACAACCGGGTGTGGATGCGCGCCGACGGCGCGCTGCCCGAGGATGCGCTCCTGCACGCCGCCACCCTGGCCTACAGCTCCGATACCACCGTGCTCGACTCGATCCTCACCACCCACGGGCTGTCCTGGGGGCTGGACCGGATCGTCGCCGCCACCGTCAACCACTCCATGTGGTTCCACCGGCCGGTCCGGTTCGACGAGTGGATTCTGTACGCCACCGAGTCCCCGGTCGCGGCGGGATCGCGCGGGCTGGCGACGGGCCGCTACTTCACCCTCGAGGGGGAACTCGTGGCGACGGTCGTGCAGGAGGGGCTGATCCGTCATTTCCCGCGCCGCGGCTGACGTGGGCGACCGTGTCCGCGCCCCCGCCGGCCGGCCGCGGGGGCGCGCACACACGCGCCCTCGCCGTCACCGCCCGGTCCGCCGCCTGCCGCGCAGTCCCTCGTCCCGCGTGGGGCGCTTCTCATTCCTCCACCCGGCGACGGCGGCGGTCGAGTTCGTCGAGGATCAGCCCCAGTCCGTAGTCGAACTCGTCCGCGAACGAGTAGTCCTTTCCGATCACCAGTTCGCCGACCATTTCCGCCAGGTAGGGGTAGGCGTCGGCCGGCACGTCGATCTCCGAGGCGAACTCCTCGGCGCCGTCCGCCGACGCGAAGGGCAGTTTCAGTTCGGTGGGCACGAAGCCGTACACGTATGCGTCGATCACCGAGAAGGCGTGGGACGCAAGGGCAACCGGGAAGCCGTTCGTGCGCAGGCAACCGAGCACGGCGTCGTGGTGCCGCAAGAGCGACGGACCGGGCGAACGGCGGGACTCGATCAAGGTCAGCGCCCAGGGATGCCGGGCGAGCACGTTCCGCGCCGAGGTCGCCCGGTGCAACATCGCAGGCCGCCACGGTTCGCCCGGTCCGGGCAGCACGATTCCCGCGAAGATCCAGTCCGCGAGGCCATCGAGCAGATCGTCCTTGTTGGCGACGTGGTGGTAGAGAGACATTGCCTCCACGCCGAGTTCCTTGCCGACGTTGCGCATGCTCACCGCGGTGAGGCCGCCGCGGTCGGCTACGCGAACCGCGGCCTCGATGATCCCGATGCGGCTCAGCCCCGGCCGTTCGTTCATGTCTCCCTCACGACTCTTGCGTACTTACAGGCGTAAGCCTAGTCTTCCCGGACAAGACTTACATCCGTAAGGGAGGGCTCATGAAGGCCGCAATCGTCGACAGGTACGGGCCACCGCACGTCGTCCGCGTCGCGGAGGTGCCCACTCCGGTCCCCCGGGACACGGAAGTCCTCGTCCGCGTCGTCGCCGCGGCCGTGACGGCCGCGGACTCGCGGATCCGCGCGGCCCGCTTCCCCCGCGGATTCGGCCCGTTCGCCCGGCTGATGTTCGGCGTGTTCCGGCCCAGGCGAAAGATCCTGGGCGGCACCTTCTCCGGTGTCGTCGAGTCGGTCGGCGCGAGGGCCGGCGGGTACACCCGTGGCGACGAAGTGTGCGGCATGACCGGACTCGCAATGGGGGCGCACGCGGAATACGTCACGGTCCCGGCGGAGCGGGTGGTTCGCAAACCGGCAGCGGTCACTCACCCGGATGCGGCGGCGCTGCTCTTCGGCGGGACCACCGCGTTGCACTTCCTGCGAGACAAGGCCTCACCGGGACGTGGCGATTCTGTGCTCGTGAACGGGGCGTCGGGCGCGATCGGAACCAACGCCGTTCAGCTGGCCAAGCATTTCGGCGCCACCGTCACGGCCGTCACCAGCACCGCCAATCTCGGCCTCGTCTCCGACCTCGGCGCCGACAAGGTCATCGACTACACGGTCACCGATGTGTCCGACCTGACCGACCGCTTCGACGTCGTACTCGACACTGTCGGCAACCTCACCCCCTCGTCCGGACGGAAGCTCCTCACCGACGGGGGCGTTCTGTTGCTTGCGGTGGCAAACCTATGGGAGACCATGCGCCCCGGCGCCGATGTCAAGACGGGTGCTGCGCCCGAGCGACCCGAGGACGTCGAGTTCCTCCTGGAGTTGTCGGCCGCCGGTCGGCTCGTCGCCGTCACCGACGACATCGGTGGTCTCGACCAGATCGTATCGGCCCACACGCGAGTGGACTCCGGCCACAAGGTCGGCAACATCATCGTCCGGCCCGCGGGGTGACGGCACCACGCCGAAGCCGAGGATTCTGTCGAGCGGGTGGCCCTGCGATGGCGGAAACTGGGCCGATGACGATGTTCACCCCGATCAACCCGGCCGATCTGGCCGGCGTCATCGCCGAACGCGCAGCCGGGCACCGCCGACGGGTGTGCGTCGGGATCTCTGCCGCCGACGCGGCCGCACCGCTGAACCTTGCGGAGGAGGTCGCCGCGCGCCTGCGCGTCGAGGGCCGGCCGGCGGCAGTGCTGTCGCTCCACGACTTCGTGCGCCCGGCCTCGCTCCGTTTCGAGCACGGACGCACCGATTACGAGAGCTACCGGACGAACTGGTTCGACTACGGCGCGCTCGACCGCGAAGTCGTTCGGGGACTTCACGAAAAGAAGCGATGGCTGCCGCGGTTGTGGGACGAGGCGGGGGACCGGTCGGCTCGTGCCCGCCGGGTGGACGCTCCCGACGGTCAGGTGCTCGTGGTCGCCGGCCCGATGTTGCTCGGTCGCGGACTCGCCTTCGACGTCGCGGTGCACCTGGCGATGTCGCGGGCCGCGTTGGGCCGGCTGACGCCCGACGAGGACCGCTGGACGATCCCGCCGCTGCTCGAGCACGACGCCGCCGCGGCCGCGGAGGCCGACATCGTCGTGCGGTACGACCATCCGGATCGCCCGGCGATGCACGCCGCCGGTGCGATCCGGTCCGGGAACGGGGACCGGCGATCCGGTCAGCGGCAATGAGCCGGTCGGCGGGTGGGTCCCGATCCCGGGCGGCGGGCGATCGCACGCACACCGGGCCCCGACGTCGAGCCTCGACCGGTCAACGAGCGCTACATCCTCGCCCCGGGGCCCTGTGCGCGTCATGGGGCGCACGGGCGGTCACAGCTTGTAACCGATCGTGCGCAGCAGTGCCTTGCGGTCGGCGACGTCGGCGCTCGTCTCCACGCCGAGGGGTGGGTTCCCGTCGATCACCCCGGCAATGCCTCGGCCGAGCTCCGTCTCGGCCACGATGATCTCGACGGCGTTGGCCGTGGCGCAGAAGATGCCGCATACCTCCGGTACCTGCTTCAGCGTGTTCAGGATGTTCACCGGATAGCCGTCCTCCACGAACACGAAGAACGAGTGGCCTGCGCCGACCGCCAGGGCGTTGCGCCTGGCCAATTCGACGAGCCGGTCGTCGTTGCCCGAGAAGCGCACGAGGCGAGGTCCGGAGGCTTCGCAGAACGCGACTCCGAACCGGAGGTGGGGACTCACCCCGGCCAGTGCTTCGTGCAGGTCCTCGACGGTCTTGATGAAGTGGGCCTGCCCGACGACGACGTTCATGTCGTCGGGCTTGTCGATCGCCACGATGTGCAGCTCCACGATCGCCTCCTCGGATGCCCTGCGGCTCGGCAGGCCAGCGTCGACAGACAGTCTGCCCCGCTGGGCAACCCGGGGGCAACGACGGGAGAACGGGAGAGGACCGGAGCGGATCTGCCGAACCCGGCTGGGGTGCGGCGCTGGCAGGGCCGGATCCGGGATCGGACCGGCTCGGGTTCTCGGCACGCAACATCCCGGATAGTGTTCTCGCCCAGCAGGTCCCGCACCGCGTCAGCGACCGACGCCGGCGCAGGCTTCGGTTGGTGGGGCTGCCCGAAGCCGAAGCCTGCGTCGACGGGATCCTCGGCAGGATCGCCGTCACCGTGAGTCACACCGGCATGCACCGCTGCGAGCGCCGGCAACGCGGGACGGTCGAAGGCCCGGAGGGCTCCCCGTCGTGTCCGTGCGGGTCCGCGGCAGCACCCGCACGCCCGTGCGGCGGATGCCCGAGGGACCAATGCCCCTATGCCGGCCGTTCCGGGCGGCGCATGATCGGCTCGACGCGATCTGCACCGGAGGGAGCGGCCGTGACGACCAGCAGCGACGCGGTGATCCGCAAGACGGCCGACGACCTGCGGGTCCCGCCGAACCTGTCGGACTACGAGGCCACCTGTGCCCGGTTCACGTGGGACGAGGCGGCGGCGCAGGTGCCGGGCCCCCCGGGCGGGGGGTGCAACATCGCCTGGTCGGCGGTCGACCGGCACGCCGACGGCCCGCTGCGGGACCGTCCCGCCCTCCGGTTCCTCGGTGCCGGTGACGCGACGGGCCGTATCGACGTCACGGAGTTGTCGTACGGCGACCTCGCAGACCGCGTCCGCCGCTTCACCCGCGTCCTGCGCGACCTCGGAATCGGCAAGGGCGACCGGCTGTTCGTGTTCTCCGGCCGGATCCCCGAGCTGTACATCGCCGTCCTCGGTGCCCTGCGCAACGGCACGGTCGTCACCCCGCTGTTCTCGGCCTTCGGTCCCGAACCCCTGCTCACCCGCCTCGAACTCGGCTCCGCACAGGTATTGGTGACCACGGAGGCGCTGTACCACCGGCGCGTCGCGGGGGTGCGCGACCGGGTGCCGACCCTCGAGCACGTGCTGCTCGTCGGCGACGACGACGCCGCCACCGACGTTCCCGGCACCCTCGACCTACGGGCCCTGCTCGACGCCGCCGAGCCGGCCGCCGATCCCACACCCACCACCGCCGGCGACCCGTCGTTGCTGCACTTCACGAGCGGCACCACCGGCACCCCCAAGGGGGCGCTGCACGTGCACGGCGCCGTCGTCACCCACTACGCCACCGGCCGCTACGCCCTCGACCTGCATCCCGACGACATCTACTGGTGCACCGCCGATCCCGGCTGGGTGACGGGCACGTCGTACGGCATCGTCGCGCCGCTGCTGCACGGCGTCACCTCGATCGTCGACGAAGCCGAGTTCGACGCCGAACGGTGGTACCGGATCCTGCAGGACCAGCAGATCAGCGTGTGGTACACCGCCCCCACCGCCATCCGGATGCTCATGCGCGCCGGACCCGAGGTCGCGGGACGCTACCGGTTCCCGAACCTGCGGTTCGTCGCCAGCGTCGGCGAGCCGTTGGCACCCGACGCCGTGTGGTGGGGCACCGAGGTGCTGGGGCTGCCCATCCACGACAACTGGTGGCAGACCGAGACCGGCGGCATCATGATCGCCAACACGCCGGCGTTCGACATCAAGCCCGGATCGATGGGCCGGCCCCTGCCCGGCGTCGACGCCCGGATCGTCCGCCGCGACGAGGACGGCACGGTGCACGAGGTCACCGCCGCCGACACCGAGGGTGAACTGGCGCTGCGGGCGGGCTGGCCGTCGATGTTCCGTGGCTACCTGAACCAGGACGAGCGCTACCGCAAGTGCTTCGCCGGCGATCTCTACCTCACCGGGGACCTCGCGCGCCGCGACGCCGACGGATACTTCTGGTTCGTCGGCCGCGCCGACGACGTGATCAAGTCCGCCGGCCATCTCATCGGACCGTTCGAGGTCGAGAGCGCGCTCGCCGAACACCCGGCCGTCCTCGAAGCCGCCGTGATCGGTGTGCCGGACGAGATCCTCGGCGAACGGGTGAAGGCGTTCGTCGTCCTCGAGCGCGGCGTCGAACCCGACGACGCGTTGCGCCGCAAGCTGATCGGGCACGCCCGCGTCCGGCTCGGTGCGGCCGTCGCCCCCAAGGAACTCACGTTCGTCGACTCGCTGCCGCACACCCGCAGCGGCAAGACCCTGCGCCGGCTGCTCAAGGCCCGCGAACTCGGCCTCGCGGAAGGCGACACGTCGACGCTCGAGACCCCGGAGGTGGCCGGATGACCAGCGACACCGAGCAGGCCGGCGGGGGCGCCGCCGGATTCCCCTACGACCGCGACTTCGCGCTCGCGCTGCTGGCCGACATGCTGCGCATCCGCCGGATGGAGGAGAAGGCCGCCGAACTCTACGGCGCCGGCAAGATCCGCGGATTCCTGCACCTGTACGTGGGGGAGGAGGCCGTGGCGGTCGGCGCGCTGCACGCGCTCGACCCGGGCGACACGGTCGTGGGCACCTACCGTGAGCACGGGCACGCCCTGATCCACGGGCTGTCCATGAACGCGATCATGGCGGAGATGTTCGGCAAGCAGGAAGGCTGCTCCCGCGGGCGCGGCGGCTCGATGCACCTGTTCGACGCCGCGACCCGCTTCTACGGCGGCAACGCGATCGTCGGCGGGGGCCTGCCGCTGGCGGTGGGCCTCGCGCTGGCCGACAAGATGCAGAAGATCCCGCGGGTCACCGCGTGCTTCTTCGGTGAGGGGGCGATGGCGGAGGGCGCGTTCCACGAGGCGCTCAACCTCGCGGCCCTGTGGCAGCTGCCGGTGCTGTTCTGCTGCGAGAACAACCTGTACGCCATGGGCACCGCCCTGGCCCGGTCCGAGTCGCAGACCGACCTGTGCGCCAAGGCCGCCGCGTTCGGGGTGCCCACACTCCGGACGGACGGGATGGACGTGCTCGCCGTCCACGAGACGGCCCGGGCCGGGGTCTCCCACGTCCGCAGCACGGGCGGACCGATGTTCCTCGAGTTCCAGACCTACCGATTCCGTGCCCACTCGATGTTCGACCCCGAGCTCTACCGCGACAAGACCGAGGTCGAACGGTGGAAGGAACGCGGCCCCATCCACACGTTCTCGGCGCGGCTGAAGGCGCTGACTCTGCTCACCGAGGAACAGTTCCGGCAGCTCGACGCCCAGGCCGTGGCCGAGGTCGACGACGCCGTCGCCTTCGCCGAGGCCGGCACCTGGGAGCCGGAGTCCGACCTGCTCCGCGACGTGACCACACCGGCCGGGGAGGCATCGTGAAACTCAGCTACCGCGAGGCCCTGCGCGCCGCGCTGCACGACGCCCTGAGCACCGATCCGCGGGTGTTCCTCATGGGCGAGGACATCGGGCGATACGGCGGCACGTACGCCGTGACCAAGGGCCTGCTCGACGAGTTCGGACCCGAACGCATCCGCGACACCCCGCTGTCCGAGCTGGGCTTCGTCGGTGCGGGCATCGGTGCGGCGCTCGGCGGGATGCGGCCGATCGTCGAGATCATGACCGTCAACTTCAGCCTGCTGGCCCTCGATCAGATCGTGAACACCGCCGCCGCACTGCGCCACATGTCCGGCGGCCAGTTCTCCGTGCCGATCGTGATCCGCATGGCCACCGGCGCCGGGCGGCAGCTGGCCGCGCAGCATTCGCACAGCCTCGAGGCGTGGTACGCGCACATCCCCGGCATCCGGGTGCTGGCCCCGGCGACCGTGCGGGACGCCCGCGGCATGCTCGCCCCCGCTCTCGCGGACCCGGACCCGGTCGTCGTGTTCGAGCACGCACTGCTCTACAACACCACCGCCGACATCGACCCCGACGAACCGGTCGACATCGACAGCGCGCGGGTGCTCCGGCCGGGCGGCGACGTGACCCTCGTCGCCTACGGCGGCACCGTCGGCAAGTCCCTCGTCGCGGCGGAAACCCTGGCGGGCAGCGGAATCGAGGCCGAGGTCGTCGACCTGCGGGTGCTGCGCCCGCTGGACACGGCCACCGTCGTGGACTCCGTCCGTCGCACCCACCGGGTGGTGGTCGTCGACGAGGGCTGGCGCAGCGTCGGCCTCTCCGCGGAGGTGACCGCCCGGATCGCCGAGGAGGCGTTCTACGACCTCGACGCACCCGTGGCGCGGGTGTGCAGCGAGGAGGTGCCGGTGCCCTACGCCCGGCACCTGGAGCAGGCGGCCATTCCCCAGCCGGAGAAGATCGTCGCCGCCGTGCTGGCCCTGATGGGCGAGAGCTGAGGAGGCGACGTGTTCGAGTTCACCCTGCCGTCCCTCGGCGCCGACATGGACGAGGGCACCCTGACCGAATGGCGCGTCGCGCCCGGTGACACGGTCGAGCGCGGCCAGGTGATCGCCTCGGTGGACACCGCCAAGGCCGAGGTGGAGGTCGAGATCTGGCGGGACGGGGTCGTCCACCGGTTGGTCGCGGAACCGGGTGTCACGCTGCCGGTCGGCGCGGTGATGGCAACCCTGCTCGAGCCCGGGGAGGACGCTCCGCCCGTCGCCGAGGCCCCGGCGGCCGCGGCCCCGGTGGTGGCCCCCGTCGCCGCGGCCGGCGGCGCCGCCCCCGTCGCCGAGGCGCCGCCGGCGCCCGCTCCGGCCGCCCCGGCCGCGCGGCGGCGGGTCTCGCCGGCCGCCCGCCGGCAGGCCCGGCAGCTGGGCGTGGACCTCGACACCGTGACCGGCACCGGACCCTGGGAGTCGGTGACGATCGAGGACGTCGATCGGGCGGCGGCTCGTGCGGGCGCCGCGCCGGCGCCGGCACGAGCTGCCGCCGCGGCGGCACCGGCCAGGGCCCCGATCGACAAGGCCGCCGAGATGCGCCGCGCCATCGCGTCCGCGATGGGACGTTCCAAGCGGGAGATTCCGCACTACTACCTGTCGGAACAGATCCCGCTCGCGCGGGCCCTCGACTGGCTCACCGAGTACAACGCGCAACGCCCGGTCACCGAGCGCGTCCTGCTTGCGGCGCTGCTGCTCAAGGCGGTCGCCCTGGCCACCCGCCGGTACCCCGAAATGAGCGGATTCTGGACCGACGGCGAGTTCCACCCGGCCCCGGCCGCGCACGTGGGGGTGGCGGTCTCCCTGCGCCAGGGCGGGCTGATCGCCCCGGCGATCCACGACGTCGCCGACCTCGCCCTGCCCCAGCTCATGGCGGCCCTCGCCGACCTCGTCAAGCGCGCCCGGGCGGGCTCGCTGCGCAGCTCGGAGATGTCCGACCCCACCGTCACCGTGACCAACCTGGGGGAGGAAAGCGTGGACTCGGTGTACGGGGTGATCTACCCGCCGCAGGTCGCACTGGTCGGTTTCGGCAAGCCGACCCGGCGCCCGTGGGTGGACGGCGACGCGGTGCGGCCCGTCCCGGTGGTCACCGCGACCCTCGCCGCGGACCACCGGGTCAGCGACGGCCGGCGCGGCGCCCTGTTCCTGGCCGAGATCGCCGAACTGCTCCAGCACCCGGAACGACTGTGAGGTGAGATCGTGACCACCGACGAGACCAATACCGGCGAGACCGCCCGTGCCGACATCCGCGCCGCCGTCGTCGCCGCGATCGCCGACGTCGCCCCCGAGATCGAGGACATCGAACTGGCGGGGGACCGGCCGCTGCGCCAGCAGGTCGACCTCGACTCGATGGACTGGCTGAACGTGCTGATCGGACTGCGTTCGTCGCTCGGGGTGGACATCCCCGAGGCGGACTACGCGCACCTGAGCACCCTCGACGGCCTGGTCGGATACCTGGCGCAGCGCCTCGGGCGGTGAGGTCACACGAGATGACCCGAGAACTGTGCCCGGCCGGTCTCACCGGGTGCATTCTGTGAGAAGAACGACCGACGGGGATGCAGTCGTGGACGGGGACATGGCCGGGAACGATCCACTGTGTGGACGAGTCGGGGAGATCGTCGTGGCGCTGCGCAGGCTGTCCGCCGCGCTCGACGAGGGCGACGAGTTGCCCGAGCTGCTGCACCTGCTCGTCGGCAACGTCGTGAAGATCGTGCCCGAGACCGGCATGGCGGGGGTGACGGTCCTGCGGGGCGGCCGCCCCGAGACGGAGGCCTGCAGCAATCCGCTGCTCTACGAACTCGACCACGCCCAGTACCTCGCCGGCGCCGGTCCGGGCCTCGACGCCGTGCGGACCGGCCAGGTGGTGCGCGCGGACCGCGCCGAGATGCGGCGACGCTGGCCGGCGTTCGCCGAGCGCGCGGAACGGTTCGGGACGGCGAGTTCGCTGGCCGCGCCGCTGCGGATCGACGACGAGACGGCCGGATCGTTCAACCTCTACAGCGAGCACGACCACGGGTTCGATTCTCTGGACGAGACGCTGGTGGAGGTGTTCACGACGGCCGTGGAGACCGCACTGCGGCAGGCCCGTCGCTGTGCCCGGGCCCGGGCGGAGATCACGCAATTCGATCGGGCCCTGCGCTCGCGTCCGACCATCGACCACGCCGTCGGGATCGTCATGGCCGCGCGCGGTCTGACCGCCGAGGAGGCCTTCGCCGTGCTGGTGCGCCAGTCCCAGCACGAGAACGTCAAGCTGCGCGACGTCGCTGCCCGACTGGTCGCCCAGCTCACCCCCGCCGGAACCGACCCGCGGCCGGGGCCGATGACCCGGGACCGGTGACCGTTCCTATCGGCAGCACGCACGGCCCGTCGCCGTCCCACGAAAATCCTCGCGGGCAAGGTTTCACGAACGCCCACGGAGGTATCTCTCCGGCAGCCGCAGCCACTCCGCTCCGGTCACCTGTTCGAACGAAAGGAGCCGGCCATGGCCGAGCACGCAGGACGAACTATGACCCGGACACCGGTGCAGACAGCGGCCCTCGCTGTCGGTGTGGTGTTTCTCCTCGTCGGCATTCTCGGGTTCGTTCCCGGAATCACGACCAACTACGACACCATGACGTTCGCCGGGCACGAGTCCGGGGCGCTGCTGCTCGGGATCTTCGAGGTCTCCATCCTCCACAACATCGTGCATCTGCTCTTCGGTGTGGCAGGCGTCGCGATGGCCCGCACGGTCGGTGCCGCTCGGTCCTACCTCATCGGCGGCGGCATCATCTACCTGGTGCTGTGGCTCTACGGACTGGTGATCGACAAGGACAGCTCGGCGAACTTCGTGCCGGTCAACTCCGCCGACGACTGGCTGCACTTCGTGCTCGGGGCCGCCATGATCGCCCTCGGCTTCCTGCTCACCCGCCGGACCACGACGCACCGCACCGTGCCCGGCACCCGCTGACAGCCACCCACCGACCCCGTCGCCGGTCCTCGCCGCCAGGAGCGAGGACCGGCGACGTTCGTGTGCACCCGCGGATCGTTCCGTCCTGCGGGCACGGCCCAGCCGGGCTCGACCGCACGGCGAGCCCGGCCGAGCCGTGGTCACCTCCGTGGCCCGCTCCTGCGACGCTGGACCACCACGTAGACGACCACCCCGACGAGAATGAGAATGCCCAGAACCTCCATGACCGTCGGATACCCGCAGAACCCGTGACGAAGCAGCGGTCCGGTGCCCGGCGCGCGCCGGCCACCGGCTCCGCCGCGGGGGCAGCCCCACGATCGGTCGCGGAATCGGCGTCGCGCACCCCGGGGCGGGGTCCACAATCTCTCGCATGGACCGCGCGATCGCGCGGGAGACGGGAGCGGCGACGGATGGAATGGGGAAGTGTGCTCGTCGACAGCGTCTGGTGGACGCTGAAGGCGTATGTGATCACAACGGTGGTGTTCGTCGTCGTGGTGGCGCTGCTCGCGCGAACGACCCACTGGGGACGGCAGTGGTGGCGCATCGCGTGGCCCTACTTCGATCCGCGTCGGGGCCTCGGCCCGCTCGGACTCGTGGCCCTGGTTCTGCTGTTCACCGTCTTCGCGGTGCGGATGAACGTGCTGTTCTCGTACTGGTACAACGACTTCTACACCGCGATCCAGGACCTCGACGAGGCCGCGTTCTGGCGGTTCATGCGGGTCTTCGCCGTGCTCGCCACCATCCACGTGGCGCGCAGCCTGGTCGCGTACCTGCTCGGTCAGACCCTCGACATCCACTGGCGCACCCAGTTGAACAACCGGCTCGTCGACACCTGGCTCGACACCGGGGCGTTCTACCGGGACCGGTTCGTGGACAAGCCGGTGGACAACCCCGATCAGCGCATCCAGGTCGACGTCACCGATTTCGTCACCACCACCCGCGTCCTGTCGATGGGGGCGGTCACCGCGGTGCTGTCCATCGTCAGCTTCACCGGCATCCTGTGGGACCTGTCGGGCCCGATCACCGTGTTCGGCACCGAGATCCCCCGCGGAATGGTGTTCCTGGTCTACATCTACGTGCTGGTCACCACCGCGGTGGCGTTCTGGATCGGCCGGCCGCTGATCCGGCTGAACTTCCTCAACGAGAAGCTCGGCGCCACCTACCGCTACGCCCTGGTCCGCGTCCGCGAGTACGGCGAGAACATCGCCTTCTACCGCGGCGAGAACGTCGAGCGGGGTGGCCTGCTGGGCCGATTCGCCGCGGTGATCCGCAACTGGTGGCGCATCGTGTTCCGGATCCTGAAGTTCGACGGCTTCAACCTGACCGTCAACCAGATCGCGGTGATCTTCCCGTTTCTCATCCAGGGGCCGCGGCTGTTCGCCGGTCAGGTCACCCTCGGTGACGTGATGCAGACCGGCAACGCCTTCGGTCAGGTCCACGACTCGCTGTCCTTCTTCCGCGAGTCCTACGACGACTTCGCCGCGTTCCGGGCGACCACCATCCGTCTCAACGGCCTGGTCGACGCCACCGACCAGTCCGCGAAGCTGCCCGTCCTCGTCGCGACCGAGCAGGGTGACACCCTCGACCTGCGCGGTCTCGACGTGCGGACCCCGGCCGGCCGGCCGCTCGTGACCGGCCTCGACATCCACGTGTCCCCCGGCGAGGCGCTGCTCGTCCGCGGCGCGTCCGGCAGCGGCAAGACGACGCTGCTGCGCTCCCTCGCCGGGCTCTGGCCGTACGCCCACGGTCGGATCGCGCGCCCGGACGGCGACGCGCTGTTCCTGTCCCAGGACCCGTATGTGCCGCTCGGGACGCTGCGCGAAGCGCTGTCGTATCCTCGTCCGCCCGTACGGGACGACGCGGAACTCGGCGAGGTGCTCGAACGTGTGCACCTCGGGCACCTGAGGGAACGCCTCGACGACGACACCGACTGGGCGCGCGTGCTGTCCCCCGGGGAGCAGCAGCGCCTCGGGTTCGCGCGGGTGCTGCTGGCCCGGCCGCGGACCGTGTTCCTCGACGAGGCCACCGCCGCCGTCGACGAGGGACTCGAGCACGCGCTCTATCGCACCGTGCGCGAGGCGCTGCCGGACAGCGTCCTCGTCAGCGTCGGGCACCGCAGCACCCTCGACAGCTTCCACGACCGGGTGCTCGAACTGCAGGGGGAGGGTCGCTGGACGGTCACCGAGAGCGTCCGCTGAACTCCACGCGAGGTCACCGGGCGAATCACCCCGAGACGTGTCCACCGCCCGACGGCGGAACTACGCTGAAAGCGCGGTGACCTCGATGCCGGCGACTGCCGGCGGGCATGTCCGAGCGTCGGCACCCGGTGTCCGGTCCCGAGCCGGGACGCTCGTGCGGCAGCCGAGGAGGACACCATGCACCACAGCACTTCCTACCGGCGGCGTCCGCGCGGTTCGGTCGCCACCCTCGTGGCCCTTCCCGGATCCGCCCTGCGGGCCGGCGTGCGGGTGGCGGCCGCCGGTGCCGGCGTCGCCCTCGACACCGCGATCGTCGGCGCCGCCACGGCGGCCGGCGTGGGGGCGGCCCTGCTGCGCGCACCCGTCACCGCCGCCGCGGCCCCCGCCCCCGCGGCCGTTGTCCAGCTCGTCGCGGACGTCGCCCGGGAGGCGGCCGGCGGGCGCCCCGCCCGGCGCTGCGCAGCGAACGGTGCCCGAACGTGGATCGAGGTCCGCGGCCTCGACGGCCCGGACGGGGAGGCGCTCGGCGACCGGGTGCTCGCCGCGATCCGGGACACACCGGGCGTGGCCACAGCCGAACTGCACCGCCCCTGGTGCCGTCTCGTGGTGTCCACGGACCCGGCCGGACCGACGGCCGGCACGCTCCGGCGCGTCGTCGAACACGCCGAAGCGGAGGGCGCCGCAACCGCACCCCGCGGTGTTCCGCACGAGCTGCCGGGCGACGACGTCCTGCTCGTCCGGCGGGGCGTGTCCGCGGCGACCGCCGGCACCGGACTGGCGCTGACCGCGGCGGGGCGCTACCTGCGCCTGCCGCGCCTGCACGGCGGCGCAGCCGCTCCGGTCCTCGTGTCGGACTACCACCCGCGGATCCGCGCTCTCGTCGAGTCCGCGCTCGGCCCCGGCAGGGCCGACCTGCTGCTGGCCGCCGGGACCTCCGTGCTGCACACCCTGACCCTCTCGCCTGCCTCCTCCGCCGTCGAGGCCGCCACCCGGACCGTCCTCGTGGGCGAGACATTGGCGATGCGGCGCGCCTGGCGCGACTTCGAACCGGACCTCGCCCCCCACGCGGCCACGGCCCGCTGCCCGCGCCGGCCGGTCCGTCCCACCGAACCCCCGGCCGGTCCGGTCGAGCGCTACACCGACCGTGCCGGCTGGGCCGGCCTCGCCGGCGCGGCGGCGGCCGGGCTCCTGACCGGCCGACCCACCACCGCCGGTTCCGCGGCGCTCGTCGCCGTCCCCAAGGCCACCCGCACCGCGCGGGAATCCTTCGCCGCCACCCTCGCGCGCGGGCTCGCCGCCCGCGGCGTGCTGACCCTGCGACCGGCCGTGCTGCGCCGCCTCGACCGGGTCGACGCGATCGTCGTCGACCCCCGCGCCCTGTACACCCCCGGGCTCGCGGTGACGCGCCTGAACGGCGTGCCCGACCGCGACCGCAGCGTGGTGTGGGACCGGGCGCGGACGGCGGTCGAACGCGGCGTCCTCACCCCCGGCTGGCACCCCGTCTCCGCCGTGCCGGACGTGCCCGGGCACCTTCCCGCCGACGCGCGGGTGCTGATCGGTCCCGTCCACGACCGCTACGCGTCCGCCGTGCTCGCCGCCGCCCGGCGCGCCGGGATCGTCGTGGTCTCCGTCGAGGACGAGGGGGCGGGCTCCCTGCGGAACGGATTCGATCGCCTCGAACCTCTCGTCGAGTCGATGGACGCCGCACTGCTCGGCATCGTCGAGAGGTTGCAGCGCGGCGGCGGCACCGTCGTGGTCCTCACCGCCGAGGCGGCGCAGGCCCTCGCCCTGGCCGACGTGGGCATCGGTGTCCTGCGCGACGGCAGCCGGCCGCCCTGGCCGGCGGACCTGATGGTCCGCGACCTCACCGGTGCGTGGCGGATCCTGCACGCGCTCCCGGCCGCCCGGACCGCGAGCCGGCGCGGCGTGGAGATCGCCCGCGACGCCTCCGCCCTCGGAGCGCTGCTCATGTTGCCCGGTGTGCCGGGCACCGGTCCGGAATCGGTCACCGCCGGTGCCGCGGCCGGGCTGTGGGCCGGAACGTCGGCGGCCCGCACCGCGCTCGCCGCGCCGCTGCCGCCACCGCGTTCGGCCCACGACTGGCATGCGCTGTCGGTGGCCGAGGTGTGCGCGCTCCTCCCCGCGCCGTCGCCGGACGAGTTGTTCTTGCCCGCGGAGGATTCCGGCTGGCGGGTGCGGACCCGCACGCGGGCGGTGCGGGTGGTGCGGCGGGTCGGCACCCGCCCGGTCGGCTCCGCCGTCGACTTCACCCGTGCGGTACGCACCGAGCTGTCCGACCCGCTGACCCCCGTCCTCGCCACCGGTTCCGCGGCGAGTGCGGTGCTCGGTTCGCCGCTCGACGCCGTGCTCGTGGGATCGGTGTTGCTGCTCAACGCCGCGATCTCGGCCGCCCAGCGCCTGCGTGCCGAGCGACTTCTGAAAAGGCTTCTGGCGGTGCAGGATCCGCCCGCGCGCCGCGTCGCCGGACCACGCGGCGGCAGGCGATACGTCGGAGTCCCCGCGGCCCGGCTGCGTCCCGGGCACGTCGTCGAGGTCCGTCCCGGCGAGGTCGTGCCCGCGGACGGGCGCATCCTCCACGCCGACGGGGTCGAGGTCGACGAGTCGGCACTGACCGGGGAGTCGCTCCCGGTCGTCAAGCAGAGCGACTCGACGCCGGGGGCCCCGCTGGCCGAACGCGCCTGCATGCTCTACGCGGGCACCACCGTGCTCACCGGCACCGCGGTGACGGTCGTGACGGCGGTGGGCGGGGCCACCGAGACCCGTCGCGCCACCGCGATGGCGCCCGCGCGGGTCCGGGAGGTGGGCCTGCAGGCACGGCTGAGCACCCTCACCCGCCGGGCGCTGCCCGTCAGCCTCGGCGGCGGCGTCCTCGTCGCCGCGCTGGGCCTGCTCCGCGGCACCGGGGTCCGCGCGGCGGTGACCAGCGGGGTCGCGGTCACCGTCGCGGCCGTGCCGGAAGGGCTGACGCTCGTGGCCACCCTCGCGCAGGTCGCGTCCGCCCGCCGGCTCACCAAGCGCTCGACCCTCGTGCGGGCGCCCCGCTCGATCGAGGCCCTCAGCCGGGTCGACGTCGTCTGCTTCGACAAGACGGGCACACTCAGCGAGAACCGCCTGCGGGTCGCGGCGGTCGAACCCGCCCCCGGCTTCACCCGGGAGGACGTGCTGGCCTGCGCCGCCCGCACCGGCATTCCGGCAAACGGGGGACCACCCGAGCACGCCACCGACGTCGCGATCGTCGAGTCCGCGCACGCCGCCGCCGTCGCGGACCGGGCCGCCGAACGGACGGCCCACCTGCCGTTCCGGTCCGGCCGGGCCTACGCGGCTGCGATCGCCGGAAACCACCTCGCGGTCAAGGGTGCGCCGGAGATGATGCTCGGCGCCTACGGCGACGACCATCCCGACGTCCGCGAGCGGGTGCACGCCCTGGCCGCCGACGGACTGCGGGTCATCGCCGTGGGACAGCGCGACCTGACCGATGCCGAAACCGCTGGGGCGGCAGACGATCCCGACGCCCTCGCGGAGCTGTCCGGAAACGGGCTGCGGCACGTCGGCCTCATCGGGCTGTCCGACACACCGCGGGCCGACGCGGCCGGACTGCTGCCCGCGCTGCTCGAGCAGGGCGTCGCCGTCCGGCTCGTCACCGGCGACCATCCGGTGACCGCCGTCGCGATCGCCGGCGAACTGGGCCTGCCCGTCACGGCGGATCAGGTGCTCAGCGGTGCCGAATGGGACGGACTCTCGCACACCGAACGGGAACGAGCCGTGGAGGAGCGCCTCGTCTTCGCCCGGATGTCCCCCGAGCACAAGGTGCAGATCGTGCAGGCCCTCGAGCACACCGGACACGTGTGCGCCATGGTCGGTGACGGCGCCAACGACGCCGCCGCGATCCGGGCCGCGAGCGTCGGCATCGGCGTGGCCTCCCGCGGCAGCGACCCCGCGCGCGGCGCGGCCGACGTCGTGCTGCTCGAGGGCCGCGTCGCGGGCCTGCTCGACGCGCTCGACGAGGGCCGTGTGCTGTGGCAGCGGGTCCAGGCCGCCGTGTCGGTCCTGCTCGGCGGCAACGCGGGCGAGGTCGCCTTCGCGCTGCTCGGTAGCCTGATCACCGGCCGCTCGCCGCTCAATGCCCGCCAGCTGCTGCTGGTGAACATGCTCACCGACGCGCTGCCCGCGGCGGCCCTCGCCGTCAGCACCCCCCGCACCGACGGCTCCGGCCCCGCGCCCCGGCCCGACGAGTCCGTGCTGCTGCACGCCATGGCCGCCCGTGGCGCCACGACCGCGGCCGCGGCCACCGCGGCGTGGGCGATGGCCAGAGTCACGGGCTCGAACCCGCGCGCGTCGACCGTGGCGCTCGTCGCGCTCGTCGGCGCTCAGCTCGGGCAGACACTGCTCGAGTCCCGCAGCCCCCTCGTCGTCGCCACCGTCCTCGGCTCGCTCGCCGCCATGGCCGTGCTGATCAGCACGCCGGGGGTCAGCGGGCTGCTGGGCTGCGTGCCGGTCGGTCCGGTCGGATGGACGCAGGCACTCGGGTGCGCTGCGGCGGCCACCGTGGCCGCCGCCGTCGCACCGACCGCCGCGCTCCGGCTGCCGGCGATCGGGGAGGTGGTGACATCGGTGCTCGAGTCCCGGGATGCCGGTGGCGCTTCCGGGAAAACGTCGGCGCCGACCGCTCGGCTCTCGCCGACATCGGGACTACAGTAGGGGCGAGTCCGACCGTCACGGCCGCCGTGCCCCGGGAACGACGGCTCCTCGAGGCGCCGAGCTCTCCGCAGACCCCCGCGCCACCGTCCCGCCGAGACCCCGCGCACGCTGGCGACCGAAAGCAGAGCAGGGACGTGCCATGCAGCTACTGGACACCACCGGCCACCTGGTCACCCGCACCGCGTACGCCACCACCAGCGCCGCGGGAGCCGTCGGCGGCGCCGCTGTCGGCGGGCTCGTCGGCAGCGTGCGCGGTGCGCTCGACGGCGCCCGCTCCGGTGTGAGCAGCGGCTCCGGCTCCACCCCGGCGGCGGCGCTGACCCTCGCGGCGCTCGGGCTCACCGGGCTCGTGGAATGGCCGGTCGTCGTCGCCGTCGGCGGAGGCGCGCTCGCCGTCCGGCTCCTCGCGCCCCGCCCCGGCCCGGTGCGTCCCGGCGCGACCGCCGCCGCCCCCGGGGCGGTCACCGCACCCGCACCGACGGCGCAGCCGGCACGGAAGACTCCCCCCGTGGCGACGAGCTAGTTCGGCCGGTGGTGTCAGTCGTCGACCACGACCACCACGCCGGCGCGCATCAACACGGCGTACAGCTCGCACAGCGGGGGAGTGAGCAGCCGGACCACGGCGCCGACCACCGCATCCGGGCCCACGGCGGCCATCGGGTTCGACATGCCCCCGACGGTAGGGACGTCAGGTGAACCGAAGTTGACGAGCGAGGAAAGAATGGCCGACGAACAGTCCTTCTGGGAATCCCACCGAACGATGGCGCGGCTCGCCCGCGACGCCGAACGCTTCGCCGTGCACCTGCCCCTCGTCGGCCGAGTCGGGATCCCACGGCCCGACCAGCTCGCCTACTTCGCCGGGCTGGCGGCGCTGGTAGCGCTGGATCTGATCGAGTGGCCGGTGGCGGTGGCCATCGCCGCGGGCCAGGTGGTGGTCACCGAGCACAACCACCGCGGTGCCGCGGCCTCGATGCACCGCCCCGGGACGCCGACCGCCGCCGGCGCAGGCACGGCGACGACGTCCGCGGAGGCGACGACCTGACTCGTCACGGGGTGCACACGAGCGTGAATCCCGCGCCGATGCCGCCCCGGGCGTCCAGGTCCTCGATGATCCGGTCGGCCCGCTGGTACACCGCGAAGCGCACGTCGTTCGGCCGGTATCCGACCGCGAGGCCGAGCCACTCGTGGGTGTCGGTGCGGGCCAGCGGGCCGCCGGAGTCGCCCTGCTGCATCACGAGCCACGAGTTGACCGAGTTCGGGTTCACCAGCACGTCGCGGGTGCCGGCGACGTCCAGCGTGTCGACGAGCGGGGCGGGCCCGCACGCGATCCCGGTCGTGTGCCCGGCCGCGCAGTGCCTGCCGATGTCCTGGTCGCCGTCCGGCAGCGAGCCGATCGACTCGAGCACCACGACCTCGCCGTCGGCGTCCGGCGCCGAGGTGTTCGAGCCGCGTACCCTCGTCTCGTCGAGCTGGAGCACCGCATAGTCCGGCACCGCGTCGGTCGGTATTCCGAGCCAGTCCACCGACCCGGAGCTGTGGACGGAGGTCTCGGTGCCGACAGGCCCGCGGCTCTGCTCGCCGGCCTTCCACACGGCGGCCGAGCCGGTCTGCCGGCAGTGGCCGGCGGTGATGGCGACGAGCCGCCCTGCGCGGTCGTGGCCGACCGCGGCGACCGAGCACCAACCCGGCGCGGGATCGGCGGCGGTGAAGGTGATGCCGTCGCCCGGGCGCAGCACGATCCGATCGTCCGGCACGTGCGCGGCCGCACTCGGAGCCGGGGCGAGCAGCGCAGCCGCGCAGGCCGCCACGACGGGAAGGGCGCGTCCCATGCCTTCTCCGATCTCGATCCGCGTTCCGCAGGGCCCGGGAACGGTCGGCGGTGGCCCCGACCGGAACACCGGCCGGCGCAACCGAAATCGGCACCTTACCAGCGGTCCCGGACGTCGGCGCGGCGCACCGGTCGAGAGGGCGACGGGGCGGGGGCCCGCGGGTCGCTCGGGGCGCCGCTCCGATGAGGCGGCGCACTGTGGGTGCCCCCGGTCAGACTCGAACTGACACTGTACGGGTTTTGAATCCGTTTCCTCTGCCAATTGGGATACGGGGGCGTCGTGCGGAGACCACTGTAGAAGATCGGTAACTGCCGTCGACCACCGGTACCCTTCTAACGTTCCACCCCCTCCGCGGGGGCCGCCCGAGCGACAGGAGATGGCCGACGATGACAGCCGCCCCGCACGAGAATCCCGCTCAGCCGCGGCGCGTCGTAGTGGCCGAGGACGAGGCGCTGATCAGGCTCGATCTGGTGGAGATGCTCCGCGAGGAAGGCTACGAGGTCGTCGGTGAGGCCGGCGACGGGCAGCGGGCGGTCGAGCTGGCGGAGGAGCTGAAGCCCGACCTGGTCATCATGGACGTGAAGATGCCCCGGCGCGACGGCATCGACGCCGCCTCGGAGATCGCCGCCCGCCGCATCGCGCCTGTGGTCATCCTCACGGCGTTCAGTCAGCGCGAACTTGTCGAACGTGCCCGGGACGCCGGCGCCATGGCGTATCTCGTCAAGCCGTTCTCCAAGTCCGATCTCGTTCCGGCCATCGAAGTGGCGGCGAGCCGGTTCGCGGAGATCCGTGAACTCGAGCGCGAGGTGGCGGGGCTGACCGAGCGGTTCGAGACCCGCAAGCTCGTCGACCGAGCCAAGGGCCTGCTCATGGACAAGCATGCGATGACGGAGCCGGAGGCGTTCCGCTGGATCCAGCGGGCGGCAATGGATCGGCGCACCACGATGAAGCACGTCGCCGAGGTGGTCATCGAGACGCTGGGTGGTGCCGCGGCGGGATGACGGAGCTCCCCGTCACACCGGCGTTAATTCTTCGATAACGGTCGCGTCACAAGGATTTCGCCCGGGTTCACGGACGGCGCGGGACGGATAGGTTTCTGGCCACGTCCCGGTGACGCATCCGGGACGGTGTGCATGCCGATCGAAGGAGAGTTGGATGGCCAGACGGACCTTCGTCCGCGCCGCTGCGGTGTTCGGAGCAGCGTCTCTCGCCCTCGCGGGTTGTAGCTCGGACAGCGACGATTCCGCCGCGGGCGGTTCCGGTGACAGCGCGGCGTCCGCGACGACCGTGACCACCGACTGCGAACCCGCGCAGGCGACCGCCGGTGCCACGCCGGTGACGACCCCGCTGAAGATCGGCACCCTGCTTCCCGAGACCGGCAGCCTCGCCTTCCTCGGGCCCCCGGAGGTGGCGGCGGTGCGGCTCGCGGTGGACGACGTGAACGCCGCCGGCGGTGTGCTGAGCCAGCCGGTGGAGCTGATCACCGGCGACTCGGGCGACACCACGACCGACACCGCGAACTCCACGGTGGACCGGGAACTCGCGGCGGGAACGCAGGTGATCGTGGGGGCGGCCTCGTCGTCGGTGTCGCTGAAGGTGCTCGACAAGATCGCCAGCGCCGGGGTGGTGATGTTCTCGCCGGCGAACACCTCCGACCAGTTCGTCTGCTATCCCGACAAGGGGCTGTACTTCCGCACCGCCCCCACCGACGTGCTGCAGGCGCAGGCCCTGGCGCAGCTGATCTCGGACGACGGTGCCCAGCGGGTGTCGATCATCGCGCTCAACGACCCGTACGGCACCGGCCTGGCCACCAACACCCAGAACAACCTCGTCGAGGCCGGCGTGCCGGAGGACCAGGTCCAGAAGATCATCTACGACCCCAACGCGCAGTCGTTCAACGCCGAGGTCGACCAGATCAAGAACTTCGGCCCCGACGCCGTGGCGATCATCGGGTTCGAGGAGTCCGCGAAGATCCTCACCCGCATGCACGAGGTGGGTATCGGGCCGTCCGACGGCATGCTCGTCTACGGCGTGGACGGAAACATGGGCAACGCCCTCGGTGAGGCCGTCGCGCCCGGGCTGGTCGACACGATGCGCGGCACCACTCCGCTCACGGACGTCGGCCCGGACTTCCAGAATCGGCTCAAGGCCATCGATCCCGCGCTGATCGACTTCAACTATGCCGGCGAATCGTACGACGCCGTGGTGATCTCGGCGCTCGCCGCGGAACAGGCCGGCTCCACCGCCGGGGTGGACATCGCCGCGAACATCAACAGCGTCACCAAGGACGGCACGACGTGCACCAGCTACCAGCAGTGCCTGGATCTGCTGCGCGGGGGCCAGGACATCGACTACGACGGTGTCACCGGCCGGCTCAACTTCACCGACGCCGGCGAGCCCGGCATCGGGTCCTACGGGCACCTGGTGTTCGGGCCGGACAACAGGCTCACCACCGAGGACTACATCGTGGTCGGTGAGTAGCGAGGGCCCCGCGGACGGGGCCGGGAACCGATCGGTTCCCGGCCCCGTCCGTCGGCCACCCGTCAGCTGCGCTTCTTCTCCTGGCTGCCCGCGAGCGTCCCGAGGTACAGCTCGACGACCTTCGGGTCGTGCATGAGATTCGGCCCGGTGTCGGTGTACGCGTTGCGGCCCTGGTCGAGCACGTAGCCGCGGTCGCAGATCTGCAGGCACCGTCGCGCGTTCTGCTCGACCATGATGATCGACACCCCCGCGGCGTTGATCTTCTTGCAGCGGATGAACACCTCGTCCTGGAACATCGGCGACAGGCCCGCCGACGGCTCGTCGAGCAGCAGCACGGACGGATCCATCATCAGCGCCCGGCCCATCGCCACCATCTGCCGCTCACCACCGGACAGGGCACCGGCCTTGACCTTGCGGCGCTCACCGAGGAGCGGGAACAGCTCCGCGACGAACGCGAAACGTTCCTCGAACTTCTTGGGCCGCAAGTAGATTCCCATCTCGAGGTTCTCCTCGATGGTCAGTGACGGGAACACGTTACGGGTCTGCGGCACGTAGCCGAGACCCTTGCGCACCAGTACGTGCGCGGGCGCGGCGGTGATGTCGTCGCCGCGCAGCGTCACCGTGCCGCGGCGCACCGGGATCAACCCGAACAGCGCCTTGAGCAGGGTCGACTTGCCGGCGCCGTTGGGTCCGATGATGCCGACGATCTCGCCGTCGCGGAGGAAGAAGTTGCAGCCGCGCAGGATGTCGACACCGGGGAAGTACCCGGCGACGATGTCGTCGGCGCGCACCAGCGCCCCCTCGGCGAGACGGGCGTGCTCCTCGGGAGTGGCCGCGCGCTCGGCCGCGGTCATCTGCGCCGGGCTGGGGGAGGGCGTCTCGCTCACGGCTTCTCCTGCGTCGGAGGCTCGGTACCGGTCTCGGGCTGCCCGGCCGCGCCGGGCATGTCGGCGAGGACGGTGGCGCTCGGTTCGGACAGGTCGCCGCCGGACTCGAGGGTGTGGGCCTCGGCCTCCTCGATCGCCACGGCGAGCGCGGCCGTGGCGCCGACGGGGTTGCCCTCGTCGTCGAACTCGAGCGCCTGGTCGTGGTGGCTGCCCAGGTAGGCGTCGACGACGGCCGGACTCGAGGACAGCTGGTCCGGCGGGGCCTCGGCGATCACCGAGCCCTGGGCCATCACCACCACCCAGTCGGAGATGTCGCGGATGACGTCCATGTCGTGTTCGACGAACACCACGGTCATCCCGTCGTCGCGCAGGGCCTTTATGTGCCCGAGGAGGCTCTGCGTCAGCGCGGGATTGACCCCGGCCATCGGCTCGTCGAGCATCACCACCGTCGGCTCGGTCATCAGGGCCCGCGCCATCTCGAGGAGCTTGCGCTGCCCGCCGGACAGGGAGCCGGCCAGGTCGTCGGCCTTCGCGTCCAGGGCGAACCGCGCCAGCAGTTCGCGAGCCCGCTCGGTGACGGCGCGTTCCTGCCGGTGCCACATCCACGGCAGCAGCGCACCGAGCATCCGTTCCCCGCGCTGGCCCGTCGCGCCGAGCCGCACGTTGTCGAGCACCGTCATCTTCGACAGCGCCTTGGTCAGCTGGAACGTCCGCACGATCCCGCGGCGCGCCAGTTGGTGCGGGTGCAGGCCGCCGAGCGGCATCCCGTCCATGCTCCAGGTCCCCGTGTCGGGGCGGTCGAAGCCGGTGAGCAGATTGAACAGCGTGGTCTTGCCGGCGCCGTTCGGCCCGATCAGCCCGGTGATGCACCCCCGCTGAATCTCGAGGTGCGCCACGTCGACCGCTCTGAGGCCGCCGAAGGTGCGGGAGAGCCCGTCCACCACGAGGATCGGATCCGGTTTGTCCGCGCCGGGCTCGCGTGCCACGGAGTCGAACAGCGCGGAGCGCTGCGCCGCGGAGAGGGTCGCGTCAGGCATCGAGCTGCACCTCCCGCTTGTTGCCGAGGATGCCCTGGGGCCGGAACACCATCATGACTGCGATGAGCACACCGAGGAGGATGTAGCGCATCGCCCCGACCTGTTGCTCGGACAGGGCCAGCAGCGGGTCCGGGCCCGAGATGGACTGGCGTAGCAGGGCATCGGGAACGGTGAGCAGGAACCAGAACAGCATCGCGCCGAGCACGGGACCGAACACGGTGGCGGCGCCACCGAGGATCAGGGCGCCGAAGGCGAAGAACGTCTGCGCGGTGGAGTAGAAGTCGGGGTTGATCGACTTGGTCTGCAGCGCGTTGAAGACGCCGCCGAGCCCGCCGATCATGCCGCCGAGCACCAGCGCCTGCATCTTGTACACGAACACGTTCTTGCCGAGCGATCGGGCGGCGTCCTCGTCCTCGCGGACGGCCTTGAGGACCCGGCCCCACGGGCTGTGGCTGAGCAGATACACCAGCCCGCACAGCATCAGCACCAGGGTCCAGCCCACGACCATCGCCCACAGGTCGTCGCCGTAGAACCGCATCCCGAGCAGCGAGTACTGCCGCCCGGAGTCGAACGGGCTGAGCTGCGTGAACGGCCCGGCGAACCCGAACAGGCCGTTGGTCGAGCCGGTCACCGGATCCGAGGCGGTGGACCGGAACACCAGCCGCAGGATCTCGGAGGCGGCGATGGTGACGATGGCGAGGTAGTCGGCGCGCAGCCGCAGCGTGGGGATGCCCAGCACCAGGGCCAGCAGGGCCGAGGCGGCCAGGCCCACGAGGATGCCGAGCCACAGCGGCTGGTCGTAGGTGACGGTCATGATCCCGACGCCGTACCCGCCGAGCAGGGCGAACCCGATCTGGCCGAAGTTGAGCAGTCCGGCGTACCCGAAGTGCAGGTTCAGCCCGATGGCCAGCAGCGCGTAGAAGATCGCCGACGGCCCGATCAACTGGGCGAAGGAAACCTGAAGAACGGCAGCGATGTCCACGGCGGTCACCCGACCCTTGCCCGGCTGCCCAGGATGCCCTGGGGCCGGACGACGAGGATGAGGATCAGCACGAGCAGGCCGCCGATGTACTTCAGGTCGGGGTTGATGACCAGCGTCGACAACTGCACCAGCAGGCCCACGATGACGCAGCCGAGCAACGCCCCGTACGCGGTGCCGAGGCCGCCGAGGGTGATCCCGGCGAACATCAGCAGCAGCAGCTTGAAGCCCATCTCCCACTGCACGCGGCCCCCGAGCTCGGACAGGCCGAAGAGCACGCCGCCCAGGGCGGCCAGCCCACCGCCGAGGGCCCACACGAACCGGACGACGCGTTCGACGTCGATGCCGGAGGCGGCCGCCAGATCCCGGTTGTCGGCCACCGCCCGCATCGCCTTGCCGATGCGGGTGCGCTGGATGAGCAGGGCCACCCCGACCAGCACGACCAGGCTGACCACGATGCAGGCCAGGTTCACCGGGGTGATCGCGATCGGACCCCATTCCAGCTGGCGCTGGCCCTGATAGTCGGCGAACGCCTCGGCCCGGTCGGAGAACAGCGCGAGGATCAGGTAGCGCAGCGAGATCGCCAGGCCGATGGACACGACCAGCTGTGCGATGAGGCCGGTGCGCCGGCGCCGCAGGGGCGCCCAGATCAGCCCGTTGTTGAGCAGGCCGATGACGATGCCCACCACGATCGCGAGCAGCGTCGCGGGGATCAACTGGATACCCAGGCTGACGTTGAAGATCCACGCGGCCACCGCGCCGAGGGTCACGAGCTCGCCGTGCGCGAAGTTCGTCAGGCCGGTGGTTCCGAAGATCAGGCTCAGCCCGACCCCGGCGATCGCGATCACGAGGCCGAACCGCAGTCCGTCGACGACGGTGCGGATCAGCGTCTCCCACCCCGAGGTGGCGAACCCGGACCGCGACTCGCCGAACGAGAAGATGACCGTGTTCGCCCGGCCGGCGGCGACGTCGCGCTGCACGGCGGCCTGCACGCTCACCCCCTCGGGAAGGGACTGCTCGTCCACCTCGAACGTGTAGGTGCCGGGGGGTACGGTCATCTGCCAGCGCCCGTCGGGCGCCGAGGTGGCCCGGGCGACCTCGGCGCCCGCGGCGTCGCGGGCCCGGACCGTGACCCCGCCGAGGCGCTGCCCGGCGTTGTTGAGACTGCCGCTGACCCGCACCTCCTCGCTCGGCTGCGGCGCGGTGGTGGTCGGCGCCGGGGGTGGGGTGGGTTCCTGCGCGGAGGCCGCCCCGGCTCCGACACCGGCGAGCGCGAGTGCGACGAGCAGGAGCAGGAGCGTCGGGGCGAGCCGAGGTATCGGTGGTCGCCCCCGGAGCGGCACGGATGGGGCCACGCAGGTCCTCCGGATCACGTCGGGTCGTCGAGCGCGGCGCCGGGGGACCGGCGTCGTGGAACCGGACTTTAGCGGCTGCAACCGCTTTCCACGGGGCTCTGCGATTTCCGCCGCGTATCTGTTCTGTTTCGGGTGCCGCGCCGAGCGCACGGTCGCGGAGGGGCCCGGGTTGTCCGAGCCGGTCCCTAGACTGAGGAACCGTGACTCGTGCATCCACCTCCTCCGCGCCCGCCGCCACCGCCGGCGACCGACCGACCCTGTTGCTGCTCGACGGGCATTCCCTGGCGTTCCGCGCGTTCTACGCCCTGCCGGCGGAGAACTTCAAGACCCACAGCGGCCAGACCACCAACGCGGTGTACGGGTTCACCTCCATGCTCATCAACCTGCTGCGCGACGAGCAGCCCACCCACGTCGCCGCGGCCTTCGACGTCAACCGCGACACGTTCCGGGCGGCGGCGTACCCCGAGTACAAGGCCAATCGCAGCTCGGCGCCCGACGAGTTCCGCGGTCAGGTCGACATCACCAAGGACGTGCTCGAGGCGCTGGGCATCCCGGTGATGGCCGAGCCCGGCTACGAGGCCGACGACATCATCGCGACCCTGGCCACGCAGGCCGCCGCCCAGGGGTACCGGGTGCTCGTCGTCACCGGCGACCGGGACTCGCTGCAGTTGGTCACCGACGACGTGACCGTCCTCTATCCCCGGCGCGGGGTGTCGGACCTGACCCGGTTCACGCCCGGGGCGGTGGAGGAGAAGTACGGCCTGACCCCGCAGCAGTACCCCGACTTCGCGGCGCTGCGCGGGGATCCGAGCGACAACCTGCCCTCGATCCCGGGGGTGGGGGAGAAGACCGCCGCCAAATGGATCCGCGAGTTCGGCAGCCTCACCGAGCTCGTCGACCGCGTCGACGAGGTCCGCGGGAAGACCGGTGACGCCCTGCGCGCACACCTGTCCAGCGTGCTGCTCAACCGTCAGCTCACCGAGATGGTGCGGGACATGGCCCTGCCCTACACCCCCGATCAGCTGGCCCTGACCCCCTGGGACCGTGACCGCATCCACCGGCTGTTCGACGACCTCGAGTTCAAGGTGCTGCGCGACCGGCTGTTCGCGACCCTCAGCTCGGTCGAGCCGGAGGCCGAGGAGGGCTTCGAGGTGCGCGGCGGCGTGCTCGAGCCGGGCACGCTCGCCGGATGGCTCGCCGCGCACGCCGTGCCGGGCGTGCGGCACGGCATGGCGGTGCTCGGTTCCTGCGTCCCGTACGGCGGCGACGCCACGGCCGTGGCGATCGCCGCGGCCGACGGTGAGGGCGCGTACGTGAGCACCACCACCCTCACGCCCGAGGACGAGGCGGCGCTCGCCGCCTGGCTGGCCGACGCGGCCGTGCCCAAGGCGCTGCACGAGGCGAAGGCGGCCCTGCACGCACTGCGGGGCCGCGGGTGGACGCTGGCCGGGGTCACCAGCGACACCGCCCTCGCCGCCTACCTCGTGCGTCCCGGCCAGCGCACCTTCAACCTCGACGACCTGTCCCTGCGCTACCTCAAGCGGGAGCTTCGGGTGGAGGAGTCGGGGGAGCAGCAGCTCTCGCTGCTCGACGACGCCGACGCCGCCGACGCGAAGGCCGCGGAGGCGGCGATTCTGCGGGCCCGGGCGGTGGTGGACCTCGCCGCGGCCCTGGACACCGAGCTCGAGGGGATCGAGTCCACCGCCCTGCTGACCGACATGGAACTGCCCCTGCTGGGTGTGCTCGCCGACCTCGAGACGACCGGAATCGCGGTCGAGGCCGGACGGTTGGACGACCTGCAGTCCGGCTTCGCCGCGGACGTCGCCGCCGCGGCGTCGGCCGCCTACGACGTGATCGGCAAGCAGATCAACCTCGGCTCACCGAAGCAACTGCAGGTGGTGTTGTTCGACGAGTTGGGGATGCCGAAGACGAAGAAGACCAAGACCGGCTACACCACCGACGCCGAGGCGCTGCAGAATCTGTTCGAGCAGACCGGGCACCCGTTCCTCGAGCACCTGCTCGCGCACCGGGAAGCGATGAAGATGAAGACCACGGTCGACGGCCTGGTCAAGTCCATCGCCGACGACGGCCGGATCCACACCACCTTCAACCAGACCGTGGCCGCCACCGGCCGGTTGTCCTCGACCGAGCCGAACCTGCAGAACATCCCGGTGCGCACGGAGGCGGGCCGGCACATCCGCGACGCGTTCGTCGTCGGCCCCGGCTACGACCTGCTGCTCACCGCGGACTACAGCCAGATCGAGATGCGGATCATGGCGCACCTCTCCGGCGACGAGGGCCTGATCGAGGCGTTCAACACCGGCGAGGACCTGCACAGCTTCGTCGGTTCCCGGGCGTTCGGGGTGCCGATCGAGGAGGTCACTCCGGAGCTGCGGCGACGGGTCAAGGCGATGTCGTACGGGCTGGCCTACGGGCTCAGCGCGTACGGGCTGGCGCAGCAGCTGAAGATCTCCACCGAAGAGGCCCGCGAACAGATGGAGGCCTACTTCAACCGCTTCGGCGGCGTGCGCGACTACCTGCACGCCGTCGTCGAGCAGGCCCGCAAGGACGGCTACACCTCCACCCTCTACGGCCGCAGGCGCTACCTGCCGGATCTGAACAGCGACAACCGTCAGCGCCGGGAGGTCGCCGAGCGGGCCGCGCTCAACGCCCCGATCCAGGGCACCGCCGCCGACATCATCAAGGTCGCGATGATCGACGTGCAGGCGGCGCTGCGCGGGGCCGGGTTGCGGTCGCGCATGCTCCTGCAGGTGCACGACGAACTGGTGCTCGAGGTGACCGCCGACGAGCGCGAACAGGTGCAGCAGCTGGTGCGGGACAAGATGGCCTCGGTCATCGACCTGTCGGTTCCGCTGGACGTCTCGGTCGGCTTCGGGCGCAGCTGGGACGCCGCCGCGCACTGATCCCGACACGGCGGTGCGCACGTCCCGTCGCCCTGTCGCGGCGGGACGTGCGCACCCGGGGTCGCTCAGCCCTGCTTCTGGTTCTGTTCGGCGATCTGGCGGCGCACCTCGTCCATGTCGAGGGCCTTGACCTGGGTCACGAGGTCCTCGAGCGCGGCCGGGGGCAGGGCGCCGGCCTGGTTGAACACGAGGACGCCTTCGCGGAACGCCATGATCGTCGGGATGGACCGGATGTTCGCCGCCGCCGCGATGCCCTGTTCGGCCTCGGTGTCCACCTTGGCGTGCACGACATCCGGATGCTTTTCCGACGACGACTCGAAGGTGGGGGCGAAGGAGCGGCACGGCCCGCACCACGATGCCCAGAAGTCGACGAGAACCACGTCGTTACCGGTGATGATGTCGTCGAAGTTCTGCTGCGTGAGAGTCTGGGTGGCCACGGGGATCCTTTCGGTCGGGTACTGAACGCGTCAACGTCGTGTCGCGACCGTTTCTTCCCGCGGGTACCCGTTCTGCCCGTCGATACCCCCGTCGATACCTGCTGCGCCGGCTCCGAGCGCGTCCGTGGGCACCCGGTGGGTCACCGCACGCGGGCGGGTTCGGTGCGGAAGGTGCGACGGTAGCTGTGCGGGGTGGTGCGGCGCAGGCGCAGGAAGTGCTGCCGCAGGACCGCGGCCGTCCCGAAGCCGACGCGGTCGGCGATGACGTCGACGGGCAGGTCGGTGGTCTCGAGCAACCGTTGGGCCGCGAGGACCCGTTGATCGCGCAGCCAGCGGGCGGGCGTCGTCCCGGTCTCGGCCAGGAACCGCCGCGCGAAGGTCCGCGCGGACATGTGCGCCTTCGCGGCGAGCGCCGCCACGGGCAGATCCTCGTCGAGGTGCTCGGTCATCCAGTCGAGCAGGGGTGCGAGTGTCTCGGCGGGTGCCGTGGGCAGCGGCATGGCGACGTACTGGGCCTGCCCGCCGTCGCGGTGCGGCGGGACCACCATCCGGCGCGCGATGCCGTTGGCCACGTCGGAGCCCTGTTCCTTGCGGACGATGTGCAGGCACAGGTCGATTCCGGCGGCGGTGCCGGCACTGGTGAACACCGGGTCGTCGTCGACGTAGAGCACGTCCGGATCGACCTTCGCGGCCGGGAAGCGTTCGGCCAGCCGCGGGGCGTGGCGCCAGTGGGTGGTGCAGCGGCGATCGTCGAGCAGGCCGGCGGCGCCCAGCACGAACGCTCCCGTGCACAGGCTCGCGACCCGCGTGCCACGGTCCACCGCCGCCCGCAGCTTGGCGAACAGCGGCTGCAGGTCGGCGATCTCGTCGGCGACGCCGCACACGAACGACTCGTCCAGGTCGGCGATTCCGGTGCCGCCGGCGGGAATCACGATCAGATCCGCGTCGTCGAGGCGATCGAGATCGTAGGGGACGTCGATCGTGTACCCGAACCGGGTGGTGACCGGGCGGGGGCTGCCCGCGACGAGGCTGAAGTCGTACACGGGCAGCCCGTCGTCGGATCGGTCGAAGCCGAACACCTCGCAGGCGACGCCGAGTTCGAAGGCCTCGGTGCGGGGCAACAGCGGCACGACCACCGTCGTCAGCATGCCGCCCAGTCTGCCACCAGGTTGGCCGGAAATCGACGATACGTGTCGTTTCTGCCGCTGTCGGCGGGTCGGTCCGCGGACCAGGCTGAGACCATGACCGTCCTCCTGTTCGTCCTCGTCGTGTTCGTGGCGCTCGACGCCCTGGCGCTGGCCGGCCGGACGCCCGATACCCACCGCGAGGAAACCCAGTTCGGCGACTACCGCGTCTGACCCGGCACCGGGCCGCGGCGGCGCGGCGTCACACCACCCGCCACTCGCGTCGCGCCTCGCCGTCCCACCGCCGGATGCCGGCCGACACGCCCGTCAGCTCCCGGGTGCCCGCTCGGGTCGCCGTCAGCGCCGATCCGAGCCGGCCGGGCGGCACCCGGCGGGCCAGTGTCACGTGCGGGGTCCACTCGCCGGGCCGGATGTGCGCCGGGACACCCGGACAACCGTCGATCAGCGCGAACACCATCCGTTGCAGCTCGAGCAGTTCGGCCGTGGGCACCACCAGCCGCGCCACCGTCGCGGTACGCGAGCCGAACAGCACCATCCCCCCGAGCCGCACCGGCAACGGCTCGCCCGTGATCTGCTCCCGCATCGCCCCTTCCACGCCCGGCGGAATCGACGCGGCGACCGCGAGCGTGATGTGCGGGCGGTTCGACTCGGACCGATTGCGGGCCTGACTGGACAGTCCCACGTCCAGCAACCGCGACCATTCCTCGCGGACCGCCTGATCCAGACGGTCGTCGAGGAGCAGTTCCACCGACTGCACCATGGTGGGTAATGATTGCCGCATGACCGACGCCGTCGCAATCCCCGCCCCGCACCGCATCGGACTGCTCGAAGGAGACGGGATCGGTCACGAGATCGTCCCGGCCGCCCGCCGGGTGGTCGACGCCGCCGTCGCCGCCGTGCACGGCCCGGAGATCGACTGGGTGCCGCTGCCGCTCGGCGCCGATGCGATCGCCACCCACGGCACACCCACCCCCGAATCCACCCTCGACGCACTCGCGGGCCTGAACTCGTGGATCCTCGGACCGCACGACAGCGCCGCCTATCCCGACCCGTTCCGCGCGCAGCTCACCCCGGGCGGACAGATCCGCAAGCGGTTCGATCTGTACGCCAACATCCGTCCCGCCCGCGCCCTGCCCGGTGTCCGCGCCGTGTCCCCGCGCATGGATCTCGTCATCGTGCGGGAGAACACCGAAGGGCTCTACGCGGACCGCAACATGGTCGTCGGCAGCGGCGAATTCATGCCCACCCCCGACGTCGCGCTCGCCGTCGGCGTCGTCACCCGGGCGGCCTGCGAACGCATCGCCCACACGGCCTTCCGGCTCGCCACCCGTCGCCGCCGCCGCGTCACGATCGTGCACAAGGCCAACGTCCTGTCCCTGACCACCGGCCTGTTCCGGGACGTCTGCCGCGAGATCGGCGCACAGTATCCGTCGGTGACGGTGGACGACGAGCACGTCGACGCCATGGCCGCCCACCTCGTCCGCCACGGTGCCGACTACGACGTCGTCGTCACCGAGAACATGTTCGGCGACATCCTCTCCGACCTCGCGGGCGAACTGTCCGGCTCGCTCGGCACCGCGGCGTCGATCAACGCATCCGACACCCAGGCCATGGCGCAGGCCGCACACGGCGCCGCCCCGGACATCGCCGGCCGCAACCGCGCCAATCCCACGGCACTGATCCTGTCCGCCGCGATGCTCCTCGACCGGCTCGGCACCGCCCACGACCTGCCGGAGTTCGCCGCCGCGGCCCGCCGGATCGAGCACGCCGTCGACGCGACCGTCGAGGCGGGCGTGGCCACCGCGGATCTCGGCGGCCTCGCTTCGACCGCCGAATTCACCGAGGCCGTCGTCGCCCGCACTCGTCGCCGCTGAGCTCGCAGCTCTTGACCTCGAGTCGGCTCGAGGTCCTACCGTGGCCGCCATGACGACCGAGATCCTGCGCATCGACAAGTTCTCCGTGCCCGCGGCCGCACGGGAGACCTTCCTCGCCGCGGTCCACGAGACGCACCGCGAGCTGCGTACCCAGCCCGGGTTCCACGGCGACGACGTCGTCGAACTGTGCTCCGGCCCGAGCGAATACAACATCGTCACCGTGGTGCGCTGGGCGGACCACTCGGCACTGCAGCGGGCCCGGGCGGCCCTGCAGGAGAGCCACGCACGCCGGGGGTTCGACCCGGCCGCGTTCCGGCTCGAGCTCGGCGTCGTCGCCGACGTCGGCAACTACGTACCGGTCGCCGCCGGCGACCGGTAGGCAGGTGCGGCCGTCGACACCGAGGGCCGTCCGGGGCGGATTCCGTAATCCGGGCCCGCCGATGGATACTGTGCGGTTGTGGACGAACCAGCACCTACCGGACCGACCGGCCGCCGACGCCTCGTCGCGGGGCTGCTCGGGACGTTGCTGACGGCCGCGGTCCTGTCCGGCTGCGTCGTCAACACCGAGTCGACCGTGCCGCCCGGCGAACCGGTCGGCGCCGAACGGGTCGAGGCGATCGCCGACCAGCTGCCGGCGCCCGTCGCGGCGACCGGCGAGCTGAAGGTGGGCGTCAACGTGCCGTACGCCCCGAACGAGTTCAAGGACGACGACGGGCGCATCGTCGGTTTCGCGGTCGAACTCGTCGACGCCCTCGGCGACGTCCTCGGCGTCCGTCCGGTGTTCAGCGAATCCGACTTCGACCGCATCATCCCCGCAGTCCAGGCCGGCACGTTCGACATGGGTTCGTCGTCGTTCACCGACACCGAGGAACGCGAACAGTCCGTCGACTTCGTCACCTACTACAGCGCCGGCGTGCAATGGGCCCAGCGCGTCGGCGACGACGTAAACCCCGACAACGCCTGCGGGTTGCGGGTCGCGGTGCAGACCACCACCTACGAGGACATCGACGAGGTGCCCGCCAAGAGCGAGGCGTGCGTCGCCGCCGGCAAACCGCCGATCGACAAGGTCAAGTACGACAGCCAGGACGAGGCCACCAACGCCCTCATCCTCGGCCGTGTCGACGCCCTCTCGGCCGACTCGCCGATCACCGCGTACGCAATCGCCCGTAGCGACGGCCGGCTCGAAACCGCCGGAGCCGTGTTCGACGCCGCCCCCTACGGCTTCGTCGTCGCGAAGGGCTCGCCCCTCGGACCCGTGCTGCAGCAGGCGATGCAGCACCTCATCGACTCCGGCGTCTACGCGCGCATCGCGCAGCGGTGGGGCATGGAAGAAGGAACCATCGACACCGCGCAGATCAACGCGGCGACGAGCTGAGCGAAAGGGGTGCGATGAGCGACCGCTCGACATCCGTCACCGGACCGGAACCGCAGACCGAACCGGAAACCATCAAGGCCGTGCCGCTGCGCCGGCCCGGCCGCTGGATCGCCGGCATCGTCGTCGCCGTGCTGCTGGCGCTGTTCCTCTACGGCGCCGCCACCAACGAGGCGTACCGCTGGGACGTGTACGCGCAGTACCTGTTCGACCGCCGCATCACCGAGGCGGCCTGGAAGACCGTGCAGCTGACCGTGCTGGCGATGCTGCTCGCCGTGCTCCTCGGCGTGCTCCTCGCGGTCATGCGCCTGTCACCGAACCCGGTGCTCAAGACCGTCTCGTGGGTGTATCTGTGGATCTTCCGCGGCACCCCCGTCTACGTGCAGCTGGTGTTCTGGGGTCTGTTCCCCTCGATCTACAAGCAGCTCGACCTCGGCATCCCGTTCGTGCACCAGTTCGTGCACATCGACCTGCAGGGCATCAACGCCGCCTTCCTGTTCGCCGTGATCGGCCTCGGGCTGAACGAGGCCGCCTACATGGCCGAGATCGTGCGCGCCGGGATCGGCTCGGTCCCCGAAGGCCAGACGGAGGCCTCGGTGGCGCTCGGCATGTCGTGGTCGCAGACCATCCGCCGCACCGTCCTGCCGCAGGCGATGCGGGTGATCATTCCGCCGACGGGCAACGAGCTCATCAGCATGCTCAAGACCACCTCGCTGGTCGCGGCGGTGCCGTACAGCCTCGAGCTCTACGGCCGCGCCCGGGACATCTCCGGCGCCAACTTCCAGCCCATCCCGCTGCTGCTGGTCGCCGCCACGTGGTACCTGGCCATCACGAGCCTGCTCATGGTGGGCCAGTACTTCCTGGAACGGCACTACTCGAAGGGCCTGAGCCGCCAGCTCACCGCGCGGCAGTTGCAGGCTCTCGCCGACGCGCAGGGCAAGCCCGTCCCCGTCGAGCCCGGCGCGGCGCAGGCACCCGACATCCCCGGAGGAGAACGCCGATGACACCGATGGTCCAGGCCGACCGGGTCTACAAGAGCTACGGTGCCCTGCGGGTGCTCAACGGCATGTCGCTCGACGTGCCCGACGGCACCGTGGCATGCCTGATCGGGCCCTCCGGCTCCGGTAAGTCCACCTTCCTGCGCTGCATCAACCACCTCGAGAACATCGACGCCGGCCGCCTGCACGTCGACGGCCATTTCGTCGGCTACGCCGAACGCGGGGGCAAGCTCTACGAGCTGAGCCCGCGGGCGGCGGCCAAGCAGCGCCGCGAGATCGGCATGGTGTTCCAGCACTTCAACCTGTTTCCGCACCGCACGGCCCTCGAGAACGTCATCGAGGCGCCGATGCTGGTGAAGAAGATGCGCCGCGCCGACGCCGTCGCGCTGGGGCGGGAACTGCTCGACAAGGTCGGGCTCGCGGCCAAGGCCGACGCCTACCCGGCCCAGCTCTCCGGCGGCCAGCAGCAGCGCGTGGCCATCGCCCGCGCCCTGGCCATGGAGCCGAAGCTCATGCTCTTCGACGAGCCCACCTCCGCCCTGGACCCCGAGCTCGTCGGCGAGGTTCTCGCGGTGATGCGGGACCTCGCCGCCGGCGGGATGACGATGATGGTGGTCACCCACGAGATGGGCTTCGCCCGCGAGGTCGCCGACCAACTGGTGTTCATGGACGGCGGCGTGGTCGTCGAAGCCGGTGCTCCCAGGGAACTGCTGCGCAATCCGCAGCACGAACGAACCCAGTCGTTCCTGTCCAAGCTGCTCTAGCGGTCGGGCCTCCTCAGCGGCCGCTGTCGGGCTCTCCGCAGTGTTCGGCGATCACGGCCCGCGCTGCGCGCTCCAGCGCGACGGCCGCGTCCCAGCCGTCTCCGGACGGGAGGATCGGCTCGCCGACGACGAGGTGGATCGCTCCGCGGTGGATGATCCTGCCGTGATCGGGCCACATCATCGCGCGGGTGCCGGTGATCGCGACGGGGACCACCGGAAGACCCGCCCGTGCGGCGATCACGAACGCACCCAGGTGGAAGGACCGGAGCCCGGGCACCGGCGACAGCGCGCCTTCGGGGAACACCACCAGGCGGCCCCCGGCGCGTGCCTCCTCGACCAGCCGATCGGCGTCGGCCACGCTCTGCTCACGTTCGGTCCGTTCGACGAACCGCGTACCGATCCGCCGCAGGAGGAAACCGACGAACGGCTTGCGCTCGAAGACCTCCCCGGCCACGAACGTGTAGCGGCCCGGCAGGATCGTCGACAACGCGATGCCGTCGAGGAAGCTGGCGTGGTTGGCGACCACTACGCAGTTCGGCAGCCGCACGAGATGCTCGGCCCCCTGCGCGGTCACCGGGGTGCGGGTCAGGCGGGCGAGACCGCGGGCGGCCCTGCGCGCGGCCGCGCGGCGCGCCGGGAGGCGGGGCAGCACCGCCATGGCGATCAGGGTCGGCAGGCCGACCGCGAATACCATCGACCAGCACCACAGGGCGAACGCACCGGTCCGGACGAGCTGCGCCGCCCGCCGCAGGCTCGGGATCGCGCCGCGGACCGCGAAGCGGGTCAGCTGCCACCACACCGGCCGGGGACGGGCCCGCACGTCGCCCTGCTCGTAGCGTTGCCGGGTGGCGGAACGCCGGATCTTGCCGCTCGAGGTCTTGCGCACCGTTCCGGGTGGGGCGAGCACGATGTCGTCCGGCGGTGTTCCGAGCAGATCCACGGAGACCCCGACGATGCGCTCCCGGAGCCGGTCCAGGGTGGCTGTCTCGGTCTCGCGCGTCTCGGCCAGCACGACCAGGCGTTCGGTGCCGGCGGTCTGCGCGGAGGTCGCGAAGACCGCCACGCAGCCCTTCCGGAGTCCCGGGATCTCGCCCACCGCCCGCTCGAGCTCCTCCGGGTGCAGGTTGCGGCCCGCGCGGATGACGAGGTCCTTGATGCGGCCGGTGACGTAGAGTTCGCCGTCGTCGAGATAGCCGAGGTCGCCGGTGTCGAGCCAGCCGTGCCGGGACAGCGCCTTGGTCGCCTGCGGGTTGCGGAAGTACCCCGCGGTGGCCGAGGGGCCGCGGAACTCGATCCGGCCCTCGCGCCGGTCGCCGAGCACGTTCGCAGCCGAGTCGACCACCCGGATCCGGTGATCCGGGATCGGCCGGCCGCAGGCGACGAAGCGCAGCGGGTTCGGGTCCTCGTCGGTGGCGGGGGCCGCCCGGCCGGTGCGCAGGAAACGTTCGCGGGCGACCGAATCGATCACCGGTCCCCGTCCCACAGGCGGGAAGGTGAGGCCGACACATGCTTCGGCCAGCCCGTAGACCGGGGCCAGGGACTCGCGGCGGAGTCCGTAGGCGGCGAACCGCTCGCCGAACCGGATCACGGTGTCCGCGTTCACGGCCTCGGCGCCGTTGAACAGCATGCGCAGCGAGCCGAGGTCGAGCCCCTCGACGTCGGCGTCGGCGATTCGGCGCAGGCACAACTCGTAGGCGAAGTTCGGAGCCGCCGACAGGGTGCCGCGGTGGGTGTGGATCGCCCACAGCCACTGCGCCGGGCGGGCGAGGAACTCCAGCGGGGACATCACCGCCAGCGGCACCCCGAAGTACAGGCCGGACAACCAGGCGCCGATCAGGCCCATGTCGTGGTAGAGCGGCAGCCAGCTGACGAAGACGTCGGAGGTGGAGACCTCGGCTGCCTTGCCCATCGCACGGATGTTGGCGAGCAGATTCGCGTGGGTCAGGGTCACGCCCTTGGGGTCGCCGGTGCTGCCGGAGGTGTACTGCAACAGGGCGATGTCGCCGGCGCCGCGCGGTCCGCCGGTCGCCTCCCCGCAGCCGGCCAGGTCGCCCGGGGTCAGGACGTGGCGCACCGTCTCAACCTGGCCGCGCGTCAACCGGGCCAGGCGGGCGGCCTCCGGGTCGGTGACCAGCACACGGGTCCGTGCGTTGTCGAGAATGTGCACCTGCCGACGGAGGTGCTCGGCGAGCTGGGAGGGACGCGCCGGCGGATAGACCGGTACCGGGACGCCCCCGGCCAGGAGCACGCCGGTGAACGTGGTGAAGTAGTCCCGGCTGGTGGGGAGCATGAGGCCGACCGCGTCACCGGGCCGGAGATCGTGGGCGAGCAGCGCGGCGGACACCGTGGCAGCCGCGGAATGCAGCTCGCCGTAGCTGATCTCGCTCTGGTGTCCCTCGGTGAGAATGCGCAGGTGGACCCGATCCGGATGGGTGCGGGCGTGCCACGAGAGCGCCTCGGTCAGGGTCGCGGTCGCGTCCGGCGTCCGGTCGGTGCATGGGGGCGCCGCCCGTCGCGCGGGCACCGGCCGGCGGCGCTCCCGCGCGGGTGCGTGGTGCACCGCCGTCAGCAGCTGACGCGGGGTGGTCACGGTGCCGAGCACCCCACGCTCCAGGCTCACCCCGAACGCATCCTCGACGCGGGAGATCAGCTCGGTGACCGCGAGACTGTCGAGCCCGAGATCACGATCGAAGACGCTGTCGAGCCGTGTGCCGGCCGCGCGATCGACCGTGTACCTCTCGGCCACCAGATCCCGGACCACCGAGAGCAGCAGGGCATCGTCCTGCCCCGGGGTCGCAGGCTCGCTCACGGTCGTCTCCCGTCTGTGGGAGGGACGGGTCGTCCTGCTGCCCAACATAGGCGGCCGCTCCGGCGACCAGAAGGGCCGAAGGCCCCCGGGTGCCGGTTCACGCGGACCCGGTGCCTGCTCGGTGCCGGGGCGCCCGGAGAAGCCGGAACGGCTCGACGAGCAGAAGCATCGCCACCGCGAGGTAGAACGCCACCGCGAGCTGCGGCAGGAACGCCGCCAGGAGGGTCGATGCGGCCATGAGTACCGCCACCGACCATCGTTCCCGGGCCAGCGCCGGCAGTTCGGCCCGGCCCGCCTCGTCGGTCAGGTCGGCGTTGCGCACGGCGTAGGCGATCAGCACGTTGCTCATGAGTATCGCCAGGGTCAGGTTCAGGCCGAACGCCACCGTGGCCGGCCTTCGCGCCGCGTCGGACAGGTGGGTCGCCATCAGGCTGGTGGTGAACGGCAGGAAGGTCACGAACAGCAACAGCAGCAGATTCAGGCGCAGGAAGACCCCGTCGGTCGCCCGCAGCAACCGGGTGAGGTTGCTGTGCTCGACCCACACACCACCGATGAAGGCGAAGCTGACCAGGTATCCCAGGAAGGAGGGCCACTCGGCGCGCAGGTCCTCGAGCAGCCGGGCTGCGGATTCGGGTACGTCCAGTTCGAGGACGAGCAGGGTGATCACGATCGCGAAGACGCCGTCGGAGAACGCGTCGAGCCGCGTGGTGGGCAGCAACCGGCCGCCGTGCCGCGGCGGGTCGCGGTGATCGGCGCGGGGCGCTCGCGGTGCGCCGGAGTCGTCCTCGGCGGGCGTCACCCCACGACCATGACACAGGCAGGGACCGGGCATCGGCCGGACGGGTGATCGGCCGGGCGGGCGGTCGCGGGCGGGTCAGTCCGGTTTACGGCTGCAGAAGATCGCGGTGCCGGGGAACAGTTCCCCGCGCAGCGGGCTCCACTGGCCCCACTCGCGGTCGAGCCCCTCCGGCCATTCGGGTTCGACGATGTCGCGTACCTCGAGGCCGGCCGCGACGAGTTCTCGGACCCGATCCCCGACGGTGCGGTGATGCTCGACGTAGGTGGGGACGCCGGCCTCGTCGACCTCCACGTACGGGGTGCGGTCGAAGTACGGCAGCATCGCGGTCAGTCCCCGCTCACCGGGGTCGTCCGGGAAGATCCAGCGGATCGGGTGGTTGACCGCGAACACCCAGATCCCGCCCGGGCGCAGTACCCGCGCGACCTCCCGCATGACCCGCGCCGAGTCGGCGACGAACGGTACCGCCCCGAACGCCGAGCACGCGATGTCGAAGCTCTCGTCCGGGAAGGGCAGGTCCTCCGCGCCGGCCTGCACGAGCGGTACCCGCGGCCCGCCGCGGTCCATCGCGGTCAGCCCGCGCGCGAGCATCCCCATGGAGATGTCCAGACCCACCGCCCGGGCGCCCCGGCCCGCGAGCCAGCGGGCGCACGGCGCCGACCCGCAGCCGAGCTCGAGGACGTCCTTGCCGGCGACGTCGCCGAGCAGGTGCACGTCGCCCTCGTGCAGCCCCTCCGGGCACCACACGAACTCGCCCTCCGCCGAGTCCACGCCGAGGAACTCGCCGTGGGTGCGGTGGTAGTCCGCGGCGTCGGCGTCCCACCAGGTGCGGCTCGCGCGCTCACTGTCCCGCGTGCCGAGGCGGGCCCGACCTGCGCGGGTGGCTCCCAGGACGGACTGGGCGTGGGCGTGACGGTCGTCGGACATGTCGTTCAGCGTAGAGCCGCGGGCCCGCCGCGCCCGGGCCGGGTTTGCCCAGCTAGCACCGGGACGCGTAGCCTGATGATCGCGAGTGTCCGCCCGTGGCCCGATAAGGATCCGGCGCGGGCGCCCGCGGCGGAGTGTGCGTGGCGTTCGCGCGGCGCGCGGGCCGCTTGTCCGACCGAACTTCATCAACCGATACCAACCCGTCCGGAGCAACTCAACACATGCCCTCCACCACCGTCACCTCGCCGCAGGTAGCCGTCAACGACATCGGCTCCGCCGAGGATTTCCTCGCCGCCATCGACGCCACGATCAAGTACTTCAACGATGGCGACATCGTGGAAGGCACCATCGTCAAGGTTGATCGCGACGAGGTGCTGCTCGACATCGGTTACAAGACCGAAGGCGTCATCCCGTCCCGCGAGCTCTCCATCAAGCACGACGTCGACCCCAACGAGGTCGTCTCCGTCGGCGACGAGGTCGAGGCCCTGGTTCTCACCAAGGAGGACAAGGAAGGCCGCCTGATCCTGTCGAAGAAGCGTGCGCAGTACGAGCGCGCGTGGGGCACGATCGAGGAGCTCAAGGAGAAGGACGAGGCCGTCAAGGGCACCGTCATCGAGGTCGTCAAGGGCGGCCTGATCCTCGACATCGGCCTGCGTGGCTTCCTGCCCGCGTCGCTCGTCGAGATGCGCCGCGTCCGCGATCTGCAGCCGTACGTCGGCAAGGAGATCGAGGCCAAGATCATCGAGCTCGACAAGAACCGCAACAACGTGGTCCTGTCGCGTCGCGCCTGGCTCGAGCAGACCCAGTCCGAGGTCCGCAGCGAGTTCCTGCACCAGCTCCAGAAGGGCCAGGTCCGCAAGGGCGTCGTGTCCTCCATCGTCAACTTCGGCGCGTTCGTCGATCTGGGCGGGGTCGACGGTCTGGTGCACGTCTCCGAGCTGTCCTGGAAGCACATCGACCACCCGTCCGAGGTCGTCGAGGTCGGCAACGAGGTCACGGTCGAGGTTCTCGACGTCGATCTCGACCGGGAGCGCGTGTCGCTCTCGCTCAAGGCCACCCAGGAAGACCCGTGGCGTCAGTTCGCCCGGACCCACGCGATCGGTCAGATCGTCCCGGGCAAGGTCACCAAGCTCGTTCCGTTCGGCGCGTTCGTCCGCGTCGAGGAGGGCATCGAGGGCCTGGTGCACATCTCCGAGCTCGCCGAGCGCCACGTGGAGGTTCCGGACCAGGTCGTGGCCGTGGGCGACGACGCGATGGTCAAGGTCATCGACATCGACCTCGAGCGTCGCCGCATCTCGCTGTCGCTGAAGCAGGCGAACGAGGACTACAACGCCGAGTTCGACCCGTCGAAGTACGGCATGGCCGACAGCTACGACGAGCAGGGCAACTACATCTTCCCCGAGGGCTTCGACCCCGAGACCAACGAATGGCTCGAGGGCTTCGAGAAGCAGCGTGAGGAGTGGGAGTCCCGCTACGCGGAGGCCGAGCGTCGCCACAAGATGCACACCGCGCAGATCGAGAAGATGGCTGCCGACGAGGCCGCCGAGGCTGCCGCGGGTGTCTCCGGCACCAACTACTCGTCGGAGACGGGTGCCGAGACCGGCACCGCCGAGTCGACCGGTGGTTCGCTGGCCAGCGACGCGCAGCTCGCCGCGCTGCGCGAGAAGCTGTCCGGCAACGCCTGACACGTTCGATCGAGGGGCCCCGCACCTGCCGGTGCGGGGCCCCTCGCGTTCTCCGCGCCGGCAGACAGCCTGCACCGGACGCTGGTCCCCCCGGAAAAGGCCGCGGCCCCGCTCCTCGAGGAGCGGGGCCGCGGCCTTTTCCGGGGGCCGACCGGATGCCGGAGGTGCTCAGCTCACCGCCGGGGTGCTGGCCCACTGGGCCGGCAGTTCGGCGGCGCGCTTGCGGATCGCCGCCTGGCTGTGGCGGGCGTTGCTGAGCAGCATGGTGAACCAGTTACGCCGGTGCTCGGCGAGCGCGGCGGCGACCTCGGGGATGAGGATGCAGTGAACACCGTTCTCCATGCCGAGGCGATGCCGACCGGGCAGCTGAGGGGAGGATCGCATGCGGTGCCTTTTCGAGTGGGGCGGGTAATGACGATGGTCGGACGCTCGGTCCGACGATATCCGACGCGCCGATGATACTGGGGCAGGCGAGGCGGGTGAGATGGGCGTGTTGCCGACGAAATCCCAGGTCGCGACCAGTCCGTGACCCCGTTGTGACTGCAGTGTGACGACCGACCGGTGTCCGGCACCCGGATCGGTGATGCGACACTGTTCGACGTGCTGAGACTCGGACTGACCGGAGGCATCGGAGCGGGCAAATCCACCGTCTCCCACGAACTCGTCGCGCTGGGGGCGGTGCTCGTCGACGCGGACACCATCGCCCGCGAAGTCGTCGCGCCGGGCACCGAGGGCCTGGCCGAACTCGCCGCGGCCTTCGGTGACGACATCCTGCTGCCGGACGGATCCCTGAACCGACCGGCGTTGGCCGCCAAGGCCTTTGCCAGCGACGAGGCGCGGGCGGTGCTCAACGCGATCACCCATCCCCGGGTGGGGGCGCGCACCGCCGAACTGGTCGCCGCCGCACCCGCCGACGCCATCGTCGTCCAGGACATCCCGCTCCTCGTCGAGGGCGGCATGGCGCCCGCGTTCCATCTCGTCGCCGTGGTGCACACCGACGCCGGCGAGCGCCTGCGCCGCCTGGTCGAACTGCGGGCGATGCCCGAGGGCGACGCGCGTGCCCGCATCGCCGCCCAGGCCACCGACGAACAGCGCCGCGCGGCCGCGGACGTCTGGCTGGACAACAACGGCGACCGGGACGCCCTCGCGGCGGCCGTGCGCGCCCTGTGGACCGAGCGGCTCGTGCCGTTCGAGGCGAACCTGCGCAGCCGCACCCCCGTGCAGCCGGCGCCGGTGCTCCGCGACCCGAATCCGGACTGGCACCGGCAGGCGCAGCGGCTGATCGGCCGGCTCGCGCTCGCCGCCGGGGGCGGCGCCGTGCGGATCGACCACATCGGCTCGACCGCCGTGCCCGGGCTGGCCGCCGTCGATGTGCTCGACCTCCAGATCACCGTGCCGGACCTCGCCGCGGCGGACGCACTCGAGGACCCCCTCGCCGGCGCCGGATTCCCCCGCATCGCCCACGTCGACCACGACGACCCGCGGCCGTCGTACGGTGCCGGCGGCGAGACCGACCCGGCCGTGTGGGGCGCGCGCCTGCACGGCAGCGCCGACCCCGGTCGGCCCGCGTACGTGCATCTGCGGGTGCAGGGCTGGCCCGGCCAGCAGTTCGCCCTGCTGCTGCGGGACTGGTTGCGCGCGAACCCCGAGGCCGTCGCCGAATTCGCCGAGATCAAGCAGGCCGCGGCCCGTGACGCGGCCGCCCGGCACGACCCGGCCGAGGCCGCCGCCGTCTACGCCGGGGAGAAGGCCCCCTGGTTCGACGGCGCCTACACGCGTGCCTGGGAGTGGGCAGAGAAGACCGGCTGGTCGGCCTGACGCCCGGACCGAGGCGGGACCCGCTCAGCGCCAGCTGACCGGCATGGCCAGCGCGGCCAGCCAGGCATCGAGATCGTGGCCGTGCGTGGCGATGCCGTCCACCGCCCGCAACGCCCGCTGCACCGCGCGCTCGGCGGTCCCCGGATCCAGCAGTCCCGCCGCCGCGGCGGCGAGCAGTTCGTCGACGTCCTCGACGGCGGTGTCGCGGCCGGTGCGCACCACGAGATCGAGGTAGTGGTCGCGCGAGTGCCACACGTTCCCCTCGCACCAGAACTCGCCGACGTCGACGTACCGGTCCTGGTCGCGTTCGAAACCGGGCCGGAAGTGGAAGATCGACGCGCGCAGGCCGAGGTCCGGCAGCAGCCACGACTCGAGATACCCGAACTGCGGGTGGTCGGCGGGCCGCGCCATGTACAGGCCCCACCGCTCGACCCGGTACACCTCCACCTCCCGCACGATGCCCTTCGGGTCGACGTTCGTGTGCGCGGCCACATCGAAGGTCTCGACCTTTACGTGGTGAAGTTTCGCCTCGGGCATGGGCTGAACGTTACTGCGGTCCGGGCCGGTAAACCCGCCGGTGCCGGACCTACCGGCCCGCCGGCCCGGCCGGCACCACCGTCGTCGTCTCGTGCCCGTTGTCCTGCACGAGCGCGGAGGCGGGCAGCCGCCACAGCGCGCCGGCCTGGACGTAGTCGCCGGCCGACCCCGCGAAGTTCACCACCGTGACGACAAAGACGGTGAGGACGAAGTCGACGGGCACGGCGAACAGCAAGGCCACCAGGACCGCGCCCCACAGCGCCACGGGGGCGAGCGTGACGGTCACGGCCGCGTTCCGCGTGAGCCAGGCGTCGCTGCCCGTCGTAAGGAAGGGGAACCGCACCGCGTACGTCGGGCGCACGCCGGAGAGGATCCGGGAGACCAGGCCGTGGGTCAGTTCGTGCACCGCCAGGTAGCCGAGGCACGCCACGACGGTGACGACGACCGTGGGCGCCGTGCCCCACCCGCTCCGCAGCGGCAGGCCCAGGACCACTGCCGCGCCGAGGAGCACGGCGACGGTGAGGACGAGGACGGTCCGGACGGCCGCGGCCGCCCGCGTGTCGTTCTTCAGGTCCAGCCGGGTGTGGACCCGATAGTCCGGTGGGGGCGCCACCGCGGGCTTCGGGTCGTTGCGAGCGTTCACGTGTACCCCCTGGATTTCGCGGTCTCCCGGGCGGACGGTCCGACGAGAGCCGACGGTGGACGGGCGGGCCGGTCCGACCGATCATGCCCGGCGGACGACTCCGTGTCCCGGCGGACGACTCCGTGTCCCGGCGGATGACTCCGTGTCCCGGCGGCCAGGCACCGGGTCCCTGCCGCCGCCGATCGGCATTGTCGGTGCCGCCGCCTACCCTGGTTCCCATGGCGTTCGCAAGCGAGCATCCCGTTGTCGCCCACTCCGAGTTCCGCCCCGTGGGGGAGATCGAACGGGCCGAGGGCCGGTTCGAGGTGGTCAGCGACCACAAGCCTGCCGGGGATCAGCCGGCCGCGATCGACGAACTCGAGCGCCGCCTGCAGGCGGGGGAGAAGGACGTGGTGCTGCTCGGCGCCACGGGCACCGGCAAGTCGGCCACCACCGCGTGGCTGATCGAGCGGGTGCAACGCCCCACCCTGGTGATGGCGCCGAACAAGACCCTCGCCGCGCAGCTCGCCAACGAGCTGCGGGAGATGTTGCCGCACAACGCCGTCGAGTACTTCGTGTCGTACTACGACTACTACCAGCCCGAGGCGTACATCGCGCAGACCGACACGTACATCGAGAAGGACTCCTCGATCAACGACGACGTGGAACGGCTGCGGCACTCGGCCACCTCCGCGCTGCTCTCCCGTCGCGACGTCGTGGTGGTCGCGTCCGTGTCGTGCATCTACGGCCTGGGCACGCCGCAGTCCTACCTGGACCGTTCCATCGCGCTCGAGGTCGGGGTGGAGGTGCCCCGCGACGCCCTGCTGCGCCTGCTGGTGGACGTGCAGTACACCCGCAACGACATGGCGTTCACGCGCGGCTCGTTCCGGGTCAAGGGCGACACCGTCGACATCATCCCCGCGTACGAGGAACTCGCCGTGCGCATCGAGTTCTTCGGCGACGAGATCGACGCGCTCTACTACCTGCACCCCCTGACGGGGGACGTGGTGCGCAAGGTGGACTCGCTGCGGATCTTCCCCGCCACCCACTACGTCGCCGGGCCGGAGCGGATGGAACGGGCTGTGACCGACATCGAGGCCGAACTCGAGGACCGTCTCGCCGACCTCGAGAACCGCGGCAAGCTGCTCGAGGCGCAGCGCCTGCGGATGCGCACCCAGTACGACCTCGAGATGATCCGCCAGGTCGGGTTCTGCTCCGGCATCGAGAACTACTCGAGGCACATCGACGGCCGTCCCGCCGGTTCCGCGCCGGCCACCCTGATCGACTACTTCCCGGAGGACTTCCTGCTGGTCATCGACGAGTCCCACGTCACCGTCCCGCAGATCGGCGCCATGTACGAGGGGGACATGTCGCGCAAGCGCAACCTCGTCGAATTCGGGTTCCGGCTGCCCTCGGCCGTCGACAACCGCCCGTTGACCTGGGAGGAGTTCGCCGCCCGCATCGGCCAGACCGTCTACCTGTCGGCCACCCCCGGCCCGTACGAGCTCGGGCAGGCCGGCGGCGAGTTCGTCGAACAGGTCATCCGGCCGACCGGACTGGTGGACCCGAAGGTCGTCGTCAAGCCCACCAAGGGCCAGATCGACGACCTGGTACACGAGATCCGCGAGCGCGCCGACCGGGACGAGAGGGTGCTCGTCACCACCCTCACCAAGAAGATGTCCGAGGATCTCACCGACTACCTGCTCGAGCTAGGCATCCGGGTGCGCTACCTGCACTCGGACATCGACACCCTCCGGCGCGTCGAGCTGCTCCGGCAGCTGCGGCTCGGCGAGTACGACGTCCTCGTCGGCATCAACCTCCTCCGCGAGGGCCTCGACCTACCCGAGGTCTCGCTCGTGGCGATCCTCGACGCCGACAAGGAGGGGTTCCTGCGCTCGACCACCAGCCTCATCCAGACCATCGGCCGGGCCGCCCGCAACGTCTCCGGCGAGGTCCACATGTACGCCGACAAGGTCACCGACTCGATGGCGCGTGCCATCGAGGAGACCGAGCGGCGCCGCGAGAAGCAGATCGCGTACAACCGCGAGCACGGCATCGACCCGCAGCCGCTGCGCAAGAAGATCGCCGACATCCTCGACCAGGTCTACGAGGAGGCCGACGACACCGTGGAGGTCGGGGGCTCGGGCCGCAACGCCTCCCGCGGCCGCCGCGCCCAGGGGGAATCCGGTCGCGCCGTGAGCGCCGGCGTCTACGAGGGCCGCGACGTGAAGTCCATGCCCCGGGCCGAACTCGCGGACCTCGTGCAGGAACTGACCGACCAGATGATGAACGCGGCCCGCGAGCTGCAGTTCGAACTGGCCGGGCGGTTGCGCGACGAGATCGCCGACCTGAAGAAGGAACTGCGCGGGATGGACGCCGCCGGCCTCGCGTAGCGTCTGCGGCATGGACCCACAGTCTGCCGGCCGCATCGCCCGTGCCCTCGAACTGATCCACTCCGTCGGGTACTTCGCCCCCGAAGTGGACGCCGCGCTCGGCGACACCGGCCTCGAGGCCGGCCGGATGCGGTACTTCGCGGCGCGTTCCGCCGCGCTCGGGGCGGTCGGGGCGGGCGTCGTGACCGCCACCTTCTACAACTTCAGTCCCCGTCTCGTCGCGTCCGCGATCCCGCACGCCTGGCGGCTCGCCACCCCGGAGGCCGTCGTGGCCGCCCGGCTGCGCGGCATCGACGAGTCGCTGGCCCGAATCCTCGGGCCCGAGGTGCTGGACTCGCCGGAGATGCGCGAGGCGGCGGACCTCGCCGCGAGCGCCGCCCGGGCCGTCCCGGGACCGGAGGGCCGGCCGCTGTACGCGGGGCACGCCGACCTGCCGTGGCCGGACGCCCCGCACCTGATCCTGTGGCACGCGCTGACCCTGCTGCGCGAATACCGGGGCGACGGGCACGTCGCGGCGTTGCAGACCGCCGGCCTGACCGGGATCGAGGCCCTCGTCACCCACACCGCCGCGGGGATCGGGTTCAGCGAGGACTTCGCCCGGGCGCGCCGCGGCTGGAGCAAGGAGGAGTGGGCCGACGCGGAGACGGCGCTGCGCTCGCGCGGACTGCTCGACCGCTCCGGTGCGCTCACGGACGAGGGCTTCGAGGTCCGCGAACTCGTCGAGGACCTGACCGACGACCTCGCGGCGGTGCCGTGGGCGGCGCTGGGCGAAGACAAGGCCGACCGGCTGACGGAGCTCGCGCTGCCGTGGCGGGACGCCATCGTGGAGTCCGGCGTGTTCCCCGCGCAGATGTTCGGCCCGCGTTACGGTGACGCACGGTAACGTCAACGGTCGTCAGTGGCGTCGAGCGCGCGGCGGCGGGCCCTGTGGGATCCACCCCAAAGGTCGTCAACCCCGTCCGGTCGGCCGCTACTGTCGACGCAGCAGTCGGAAGGGGGACGCAACGACGGTCGCCCGCCGGCGAAACCCGACCAATTTCATGGAGGAATGCATGAGCGCCTACCGGACCGTAGTCGTCGGAACCGACGGTTCCGAGTCGTCGTACCGCGCCGTCGAGAAGGCAGCAGCTCTCGCCGGTGACGCCGAGGCCCGTCTCGTCATCGCGTGCGCCTACTACCCGGTGGATCCGAAGGACAGTGCCCGCGCCGCCGACGTGCTCGGTGAGGACGCCTACCAGGTGACCGGATCGGCGCCCACCTACGACATCCTGCGCACCGCCCGGGAGAAGGCCCACGCAGCCGGCGCCAAGAACGTCCTCGAACGGGCCGTCGTCGGGGCTCCCGTCGACTCGCTCCTCGAACTGGTCGACGAGGTGGAGGCGGACCTGCTCGTCGTGGGCAACCGGGGCCTGAACACCCTCACCGGCCGGTTGCTCGGCTCCGTACCCTCGGATCTGGCCCGCAAGTCGACCTCGGACGTGCTCATCGTGCACACCGTCCGCTGACGCGTCGATCAGCAGTAGGTCTCGCGGGCGGCACCCACGTAGAACCGGGCGGCGTCGTCGCCCTGCAACGCCGCCCGCGAGACGGACGCCGCGAAGGCCGCGACGGACCGGACCGAGCCGAGGATCTGTTCTTCCGGCAGGCCGGCGGCCAGCTGGGCACACGTCCCCCGGACCAGTGCCACCAGCGTCTCGTCGGGCACCCCAGCGGCCAGCCCGGCCTCGGCCAGGGCCTGCTTGAACCGCAGGGCCGGCCCGTCCAGCGCCTCCGCCTCGACCGGTGCGGCCGCCATCGGGACCGTGACCGGGATGGCGGCCGCGGAGTCCTCCGAGGCCGCGGTCCCCGCACAACCCGCGGTGGTGGCGAGGACCCCGAACCCTGCCAGGATGCGCGCCCAGCGCCCCCGAGGCCACACCGCTCTCACCGCCCCGCCTCCCGCTCCGACCGGTCGCACGTTCGTCCGCAACATACCGCCCGGCCGAACGGCGCAGGCGGTGAAACGGCACATCGGTGACCTGTCACAGCCGGGCCGGCGCCACCAGCGCCGCCAGTGCCTCGGGCAGTTCCCCGGTGTGCAGCACCCCGAGCCGTTGGGTGGCGCGGGTGAGCGCCACGTACAGGTCGTTGAGCCCGCGAGGCGACTCCGCCACGATGGCGGTCGGCTCCACCAGCAGCACCGAATCGAATTCCAGTCCCTTGACGTCCTTCACGGTGGACACCCGCACCGAATCCGACCGCAGATGCGCCCACTGCGCCGCGAGATCGTGCGGCACGATCACCGCCGTGAGGCCCGGGCCGTCCTCGGCCGCGAGGGCGCCGTGCACGGCTTCGAGAAGGCCGTCCGCGTCGACGTTCCGGACCCACGGTGTGAACCCGGACTCGCGCACCGAGCGGGGCGGCACCTGGTGCGGATCGATCTCGGCGAGGACCGCATGTGCGATCTCCATGATCTCCGCGGGCGTGCGGTAGTTGACGGTCAGCTCGGCCTTCTTCCACCGGTTGGCCACGTACGGCTCCAGGATCCGCTGCCAGGACGAGCTGCCGGCCGGATCGCCGGTCTGCGCGGTGTCGCCGACCAGGGTCATCCAACGGTTCGGGATGCGCCGCATCAGCATCCGCCAGGCCATCTCGGACAGCTCCTGCGCCTCGTCGACGATCACGTGCCCGTACGTCCAGGTCCGGTCCCCGGCGGCCCGTTCGGCCGTGGTCTCGTGGCTCGAGCGGCTCTGTCGCTGCGCGAGCTGGTCGGCGTCGATCAGGTCGTACGCCATCAGGATCTCCGGATCCAGCTCGTCCTCGAGATCCTGCGGGGCCGACCCCGTCAGGATGTCCAGGGCGCCCTGCGCGTCGGCGATCTGCTTGCGCCACTGCCGCGCGACGCGCTCCCGCTCGGCCGCGTCGTCGACGCCGAGCAACTCGGCGAGTTCGTCGAGCAGTGGCGCGTCCGCGGCGCTGAACACCCGCGTCGCCGAGGGGCGCAGCAGCAGGGCGCGCTGGTCCTCGTCGAGTTCCGGCGCCGCCGACGCGAGCCGCTCCCGGGACGCGAACAGCTCCGCGAGCACCTGCTGCGGGCTCAGCTGCGGCCACAGCGAGTCGATCGCCGCCGTGATGTCGCGGTCCGCCCGCATCTCGGCCCGGATGTCGTCGATGTCGTCCCGGCTCAACAGGTTTCCGCCGTCGACCAGATTCGCACCGATGATCGACGCGAGCTGGTCGGCGAGCGCGTCCACCACCGCGGAGACGAAGATCGGGCGAGCCAGGTTGTGCGGCCGGCGCGACGACCGGGCCCGGCCCCGCGCCCGCGTGACCGTCTTGCGGTCGAGGGTCAGCCGGTAGGTGTCGAAGACCAGGGGGATCGGCGTCGTCGGGATCTCCTGACGGTCCCGCACCGCCTTCTTCAGCACCTCGATCATGTCGAGCGAGCCCTTGATGGCGCCTGCCTCGAGGGAATCCTCGACGCTCGCGCGCACCCCGGGGTACAGGTCACCGATCGTGGACAGCAACACGCCGGTCTCGCCGAGGGACGGCAGCACCTGCCCGATGTAGTCCAGGAACGTCGAGTTCGGTCCGACGATGAGCACACCGCTCTTCGCGAGCTGCCGACGGTACGTGTACAGCAGGAACGCCGCCCGGTGCAGGGCCACCGCGGTCTTCCCGGTGCCCGGGCCGCCCTGGACGACGAGCACGCTCTTGTGCTCGGACCGGATGATCGCGTCCTGCTCGGCCTGGATCGTCGCGACGATGTCGTGCATCTGCCCGGTCCGCGCGGCGTTCAGTGCGGCCAGCAGCGCCGTCTCGCCGGCGACACCCCCCGCCGAGACGGTGGCGTCGTGCGCCTGGGCCGCGTCGAGATCGAGGTACTCGTCGTTGAGCGCGGTGATCGCGCGGCTGCGCGACCGGATGTGCCGGCGCCGCGTCACGCCCTCCGGCGCCGCCGGCGTCGCCAGATAGAACGGCCGGGCCAACGGCGCCCGCCAGTCCAGCAGCAGCGGCTCGTAGTCGTTCGCCTCGTCGAGGATGCCGATGCGGCCGATGTACCGCACCTCGGTCCCGTCGCCGTCCTCGCCGTCGCGCACGTCGATCCGGCCGAAGCACAGCCCGTGCTCGGCCGCGTCGTATTTCGCGATGTCCTCCGTGTACAGCTGCGTGAAGGACTCCCGCTCGCTGCGGGCCTGCGGAGTGCCGCCGGTGTCGAGCAGCACCCGGCTCAGCCGGGTCTTGGCGTAGGCCCGCATGGAGTCGAGGTGGCCGTACAGCATCGACAGGTAGACCTGCTCACGCTCTTGGTCGGGGTGGGACAGGCCATCGGCCGGCAAGGGGTCTCCTCGGGGTCGGACGGGCGGCGGGTGCGCCGCCACGAAGTGCCCAAGAAGTCTAGTGGCGGTCCCGCACCCGCGCAGAATCGCCGGGTGCGGGACCGTGCTGTCAGCGCTGCAACTGCAGGCGGGCGCGGGTGAGGGCCTCCTCGGCGCGGTGACGGGCCTGCTGCGCCAGCAACAGGGAACGCTCCTCCGCCGTCAGCGCCCGCTCGCGGGCGACCTTCGCCAGCTCCGGGCCGCGCTCACGGGCCGTGCCCCACAGCAGCGAACTCCGTTCCCGGGCGACCTCGGCGAGTTCGGGGCCGCGTTCGCGGGCGACGTCGAGCAGTTCGGTGCCGCGTTCGCGGGCGACGTCGGCGAGTTCGGGGCCGCGTTCGCGGGCGACGTCGAGCAGTTCGGTGCCGCGTTCGCGGGCGACGTCGGCGAGTTCGGGGCCGCGTTCGCGGGCGACGTCGAGCAGGTGCGTGCCGCGCTCGCGGGCGACCTCGGCGAGCTCGGGTCCGCGCTCGCGGGCAACGCCCAGCAGGTGGCTTCCACGCTCACGGGCGGTGCCGGCCACCTCCGCTGCCTCCTCCGACAGGACCCGGACCCGCTCGGCCACCTTGTGCAGGCTCTCGGTGACCGCTTCGCCCGCGCCGTCGTCCTGATGAGGCAGGACACCGGCGACGGCCTCCTGGGCGCGCCGTGCGGCCCGCCGTCCGCGCCACCCCAGCGACGGCTTGCCTTCGGTGTCCACCGCGGTGATGATCAGCCCGCCGAGCAGGCTGACGTTCTTGAGGAACTGGGTGCGCTGGATGGCCCGGGCCTCCGCATCCTCGACGTTCCAGAAGTCGTGACCCGCCACCGTCGTGGGCACGAGCGTGGTGGCCAGGGCAAGAGCCGCCAGCCGCGGTGCCTTCCCGACCGCGAGCAGCGCACCCGCCCCGATCTGCACGGCGGCGTTGATCCGCACGAGTGTCTCCGGATCGTTCGTGAGCTTCTCGCTCACCGAGTCCGGGAGCTTCTGCGTCACCGTGTCGGGCAGCATGCCCACCGCCCGGTCGAGTCCCGGCTGCGCTGCCGCCGCCTTGGTGGACGAGTCTCTCAGCGCGTCGATGCCCCCGGCGACGAAGACCGACGCGAGCATGGGGCGGGCAATTCTGCGGACAATCATGTGCTTCCTCCCGTGATCGGTGGCGGTTCCACCTTTGCACGCATACCCCGCCGCCCGGCGCGATATGCGCGTTCGACCCGGATCACGCTCCGGACGCCGCGCAACGATTGCGCGCCGAGGTGGCACGATGTGCGGCGTGAACGATGGGGGAGAAGCGGCAGGGGTCGGCGACATCGGTGGGGCCGGGGTGCGCGTGGTGCGCACGACGACATCGGTCCGGGTCGAGGCCACGATACCGGTGTCGGCCGCGGCGCTGTTCGGGGTGATGCGGGACCCGCTGCGGCACAGCGAGATCGACGGCTCGGGCACGGTGCAGGTGCCCGCGGGGCAGCCCCCGATCACCGCCGTCGGCCAGCGCTTCTCCGCGCAGGTGCACTTGCCCGGGCGCAGCGCGTATCCGGTGGTCAACCACGTGGTGGCGTTCGAACCCGACCGGCTGCTGGCGTGGCTGCCGGCCAACCCGGACACGCCGCCGCTCGGCATCCGGTGGGAGTGGTCCTTCACCGGGACGACCGGGGGCGCTGCGGTGAGCCAGACGTGCGACTGGTCCGCGGTGACCGACACCGCGTACCTGCGTCGCGTGCGGCTTCCGCGGGTCTCGCCCGCGCAGATGTCCGCGAGCCTCGCCCGGCTCGGGCGTGCGGCGCGTTCCCGAACCGCGCCGGGTGCCGACGGTGTCGGTGTCCGGTGTGTCGCATGTCACGCACACCCTACCTCTTTGATTGCTAAACTACGCAAGTAACGGCATCGCCCGCCGGCGGTGGCTCGGACGACGGGAACGGTGATGGTCGCGCAGGCGCGTCAGCCCCTCTATCGGATGAAGGCCGACTTCTTCAAGACGCTCGGACATCCGGCGCGCATCCGCGTCCTCGAGCTGCTCAGCGAGCGCGAGCATGCCGTCTCCGAGATGTTGCCCGAGGTGGGGATCGAACCCGCCAATCTCTCCCAGCAACTGGCGATCCTCCGGCGCGCAGGCCTGGTCACCGCGCGCCGGGAGGGGCTGTCGGTGACGTACGCGCTGACGTCGCCGCGGGTCGCGGAACTGCTGGGCGTCGCCCGCGCCATCCTCACGGGGGTGGTCGCCGGACAGGCGGAGCTGCTCGAGGACGACGTAGCCGAACCGGCGGGCCGAGCGCGCCGCTGAGCCGGTCGCGCACCGGGGCGCTTCGCGCGCATTGATTGCAGACTTTATTAAGTGCTTATTTATTGTTTGTGGTGGAGGCACGATGTCGATGTCGGCAGAGCAGCAGGATGCGGTGACCGGGCGCACCGAGGAAGAGGCGGCGGGAGCCGGCACCGTCGTGGCTCGCGCCGCGCGGTCGGTCGCCGCGCTGATGCCGCGCTGGGTCGAGTGGAAACCGGCCCTGCGCTCGCCCCGCGCCGATCTGACCGCCGGACTCGTCGTCGCCCTCGTCGCGTTGCCCCTCGCGCTCGGCTTCGGCATCAGCTCCGGTCTCGGGGCCGCGGCGGGCCTCGCGACCGCCGTCGTCGCGGGAGCGGTCGCCGCCGTGTTCGGCGGCTCCCGCTTCCAGGTGTCGGGCCCGACCGGCGCGATGACCGTCGTCCTGGTGCCGATCTTCCATGAGCACGGCGCCTCCGGCGTCCTCGCGGTGGGACTCGTCGCCGGCGTCGTTCTCGTCGTCCTCGCCTTCGCCGGCATCGGCCGGGCGGTGCGGTTCATGCCCGCCCCGGTGATCGAGGGCTTCACCGCCGGGATCGCCGTGGTCATCGCCCTGCAGCAGGTTCCGGCCGCGCTCGGCATCGCCCACGCCGAGGGGGAGAAGGTGTGGCAGAGCGCGTTCGACGCCGCCCGGCAGTTCGTCGACCAGCCGTCCCTTCTGCCCACGGTCGTGGCGGTGCTTGTCGCGGCGGCCATCCTGATCGGCGGCCGGTACCTGCCGAAGCTGCCGTTCTCGCTCGTCGCGGTGGTGGTGGCCACCGTCGTCGCACAGCTGTTCCATCTGGACGTCACGCGGATCGGGTCCATCCCGTCCGGCTTCAGCGCCCCCAGCCTCGGATTCCTCGACCTGGGTGAGCTGACGTCGCTTCTCGCGCCGGCGCTCGCGGTGGCCGCGCTCGCGGCCCTCGAATCTCTGCTGTCCGCGACCGCCGCGGATTCGATGAGCGTCGGCACCCGGCACGACCCGGACCGGGAGTTGTTCGGGCAGGGCCTGGCCAACATCGCCGCCCCCCTGTTCGGCGGCGTTCCGGCCACGGGCGCGATCGCCCGGACGGCCGTCAACGTCCGCTCGGGGGCGCGGTCCCGGCTGTCCGCCCTCACCCACGCCGTCATCCTCGCCGGGATCGTCTACCTCGCCTCGCCGCTCGTCGCCCAGATCCCCCTTGCCGCGCTCGCCGGCGTTCTGCTCGCCACCACGGTGCGCATGGTCGAGACCGCCTCGATCGTCGCGATCACGCGGGCCAGCCGCGCGGATGCGATCGTCATGACGGTGACGTTCCTGGTCACCGTCGCCCTCGACCTCGTGACGGCGGTCGCGATCGGTGTCGGGTTCGCTGCGGTGCTCGCGCTGCGGGCGGTCGCGAAGTCCGCCCGGATCGAGCAGGTTCCCCTCGACGAGGAAGGGGATCACGCCGCCGAGGAACACGAGCTGTTGCGTGAGCACATCGTCGCGTACCGGATCGACGGTGCTCTGTTCTTCGCCGCGGCCCACCGATTCCTGCTCGAGCTCGCCGACGTCACGGACGTCAAGGTCGTGATCCTGCGCATGTCCCGGGTGACGGCCATCGACGCCACCGGCGCCCTGGTCCTCAAGGACGCCATCACCAAGCTCGAGCACCGGCACATCACGGTCCTGATCTCCGGGGCCAAACCGGAGCACCTGCGGCCGCTGTCCGCGCTGGGTGTCTTCACCACCAAGGACAGCGAGGAGCGGCACGTCTTCGCGACCACGCCCCGAGCGATCGCGTACGCCCGCATGCTGGTGCTGCCGGAACACCGGTACGCCCAGGCCGCCGCCGGTTCCGAGGGGAAGGGGCCGGGAGATTCCGAAGCTCTTCCGGGCGAGTAGAATCGGCGGTGTGACCGGCCCTCGTGGCAGCCTGGCTCTCCTCACCCGGTAACGCCAGGTGAGCACGGGGACCGGTCGCCTGCCGTCGGCGGGACCGGCGGGGCGCGGGCGGCCGCGAGCCGTGCGTGCCGCGGCTCGCCTCCCGGGGGCCCTCCGTTCCGGCCAGTAGCATCTGCTCCGTGACCGACTCGACCGCGAGTACCAGCCGTCCTGCCGCCCTGCGCGTTCTCGTCTACAGCGACGACGCCGACACGCGCGAGCAGGTCACCCGGGCGCTGGGCCGGCGACCCGATCCCGAACTCCCCGAACTCGACTTCGTCGAGGTGGCGACCGAGCCGATGGTGATCCGCCGCATGGACGCCGGTGGTATCGACCTCGCGATCCTGGACGGCGAGGCGGCCCCCGCCGGTGGGATGGGGATCGCCAAGCAACTCAAGGACGAACTCGAACAGTGCCCGCCCGTCGTCGTGCTGACCGGCCGGGCGGACGACGCGTGGCTGGCCGACTGGTCCCGCGCCGAGGCCGCGGTGCCGCGGCCTCTCGACCCGTTCCGCCTCGCGGAGACGGTCGTCGCGCTGCTGCGCGGCCGCGGCACCACCTGAGGGCGGCGCGAAGCGGGCGCCGGCATCGGCCCACGGTCCGGGCGATCTGCCGGTCCCGGCGTCCCGGCACCCCCGCAAGGGTCGGGCGAAACGGAGAAATCACGCCGCGTCGTATCCGCCTCGGCGGGACACCGCGCCGGTAGGCTGAGCCGTACATCACAATGATGCGGTTGAAGTGACTCACGGCACTGTCTCCGTATCGTGATCGTTCGGCCCCAGCGGCCGGTGGAGGTCGGCAAGGGCAACGGGGTCGGCGCGGGTGGCCGGCTCGCACGGAGAGGAGCCAGGCGCCATGAACGTCTACATCCCGATCCTCGTGCTCGGAGGGATCGCGGTCGCCTTCGCGGTGTTCTCGGTCGTCGTGTCCTCGGTGATCGGCCCGAGCCGCTACAACCGAGCCAAGCTCGAAGCCTACGAGTGCGGGATCGACCCGACGCCGCAGCCGCCGGGCGGCGGCAGGTTCCCGGTGAAGTACTACCTGACGGCCATGCTGTTCATCATCTTCGACATCGAGATCGTGTTCCTCTATCCGTGGGCCGTGCACCTCGATGCCCTGGGGGTCTTCGGGCTGGCCGCGATGGCGCTGTTCGTGTTCAACGTCGCCGTCGCCTACGTCTACGAGTGGCGGCGGGGTGGTCTCGGCTGGGAATGACTGCGACAGGGAATGGGATTGTGCCGTAATGGATTCGAACACCGACCGAAAGTGATAAGAGTCGGACATGGGTCTCGAGGAGAAGTTGCCGAGCGGCTTTCTGCTGAGCACGGTGGAGAGTTTCGCCGGTTTCGCGCGCAAGGGTTCGCTGTGGCCCGCGACCTTCGGGCTCGCGTGCTGCGCGATCGAGATGATGACCACCGTGTCGCCGCGGTTCGACATCGCACGGTTCGGGATGGAGGCGTTCCGCGCCTCGCCGCGACAGGCCGACCTCATGATCGTCGCCGGCCGGGTCAGCCAGAAGATGGCCCCGGTGCTGCGGCAGGTCTACGACCAGATGGTCGAGCCGAAATGGGTATTGGCCATGGGTGTGTGCGCCTCCTCGGGCGGCATGTTCAACAACTACGCCGTCGTCCAGGGTGTCGACCACATCGTTCCCGTCGACATCTACCTACCCGGGTGCCCGCCCCGGCCGGAGATGCTGCTGCACGCCGTCCTGATGCTGCACGAGAAGATCCAGCAGATGCCGCTCGGCGTGGACCGGGAGAAGGCCGTGCAGGCCGCCGAGGAGGCGGCCCTGGCTGCCGCCCGGCCCGTCGTGCCCACCCTCCAGGTGCGGGGGTCGGCCCGGTGACCTCCTCCTCCGACAACGAACGGTCCTCGCGCCCTACGGATCCCGCGACGCGCGCGCAGGACACCGCACTGCCGGTGGACCGGGCGGCCACCACCGGCCCCGAGGGAACGCTGCCGGCGCGGCCCGACGGCGGCGCCGAGGTGATCGGCGTCCGCACGGGCATGTTCGGGGTCCGCGGCAGCGGCGACACCTCCGGCTACGGGCGGCTCGTACGCCCGGTGACCCTGCCCGGGAGCACCCCGCGCCCGTACGGCGGGTACTTCGACGACGTGGCCGACGCCCTGCACGCCGCCGTCACCGAGTCCGGGGTGGATGTCGAGGCGGCGATCGAGAAGGTCGTCGTCCACCGCGGTGAGCTGACCTTCCACGTCCGTCGCGAGCACCTTCCCGAGGTGGCCCGGCGGTTGCGCGACGAACCGGACCTGCGCTTCGAACTGTGCCTCGGCGTCGACGGGGCGCACTACCCGCAGGACACCGGCCGCGAACTGCACGCGGTGTACCCGCTCATGTCGATCACCCACAACCGCCGCATCCGGCTCGAGGTGTCGGCCCCGGACGCCGACCCCCACATCCCGTCGCTGTACGGGGTGTATCCGACCAACGACTGGCACGAGCGCGAGACCTACGACTTCTTCGGGATCGTGTTCGACGGCCACCCGTCGCTGACCCGCATCGAGATGCCCGACGACTGGTCGGGGCATCCGCAACGCAAGGACTATCCGCTCGGCGGCATCCCCGTCGAGTACCACGGGGCGGAGATCCCGCCGCCCGACGAGCGGAGGGCGTACAGCTGATGACCGACATCACCGAGGGGCCGGTCCACACCGTCGTCGGCGAGGACTGGGACAGCATCGTCGAGGCCGCCCGCGCCTCGGCCGCCGACCGCGGCGACGAACGCATCGTGGTCAACATGGGGCCCCAGCACCCGTCGACCCACGGCGTCCTGCGGCTCGTGCTCGAGATCGAGGGCGAGACCGTCACCGAGGCCCGCTGCGGAATCGGCTACCTGCACACCGGCATCGAGAAGAACCTCGAATACCGCACCTGGACCCAGGGCGTCACCTTCGTCACCCGGATGGACTACCTGTCGCCGTTCTTCAACGAGACCGCCTACTGCCTCGGCGTCGAGAAGCTGCTCGACATCACCGACGCGATCCCCGAACGGGCCACCGTGATCCGCGTGCTGCTCATGGAGCTCAACCGGATCTCCTCGCACCTCGTCGCCCTGGCCACCGGCGGCATGGAACTCGGCGCGATGACCGCGATGTTCCTCGGTTTCCGGGAGCGGGAACTGATCCTCGACGTGTTCGAGACGATCACCGGTCTGCGCATGAACCACGCCTACATCCGTCCGGGCGGGCTCGCGCAGGACCTGCCGGCCGGGGCGGTCGAGAAGATCCGCGACCTGCTCGACCTGCTGCCCCGGCGGCTGCGGGACATGGCGGACCTGCTCAATGAGAACCACATCTGGAAGGCCCGCACCCAGGGCATCGGCTACCTCGACCTGACCGGCTGCATGGCCCTCGGCATCACCGGCCCCGTCCTGCGCTCGACCGGCCTGCCGCACGACCTGCGCAAGTCGCAACCGTACTGCGGCTACGACACCTACGAGTTCGACGTGTGCACCGACACCGGATGCGACGCCTACGGCCGCTACCTGATCCGGATCGACGAGATGAAGCAGTCGATCAGGATCGTCGAGCAGTGTCTCGACCGGCTGCGACCCGGGCCGGTCATGGTGGAGGACAAGAAGATCGCGTGGCCGGCCGACCTGTCCCTCGGCGCGGACGGTCTCGGTAACTCCCCGGAGCACATCCGGAAGATCATGGGCAACTCGATGGAGGGCCTGATCCACCACTTCAAGCTCGTCACCGAGGGTTTCCGCGTCCCACCCGGCCAGGTGTACACCGCCGTCGAGTCCCCGCGCGGGGAACTGGGCGTGCACATGGTCAGCGACGGCGGCACCCGGCCGTACCGGGTGCACTTCCGGGACCCGTCCTTCACGAACCTGCAAGCGGTGTCCGCGATGTGCGAGGGCGGCATGGTCGCCGACGTCATCGCCGCGGTCGCCAGCATCGATCCCGTGATGGGGGGAGTGGACCGTTGACGCAGGAGCAGCGAGTAGCGATCGAGCCGGACCCGGCCCCCGGCCCGGTGTTCATCCAATTCGGCCCACGACCCGAGGAGCGGACCCGATTGGTGCGGCCGGGCGCCCGCGAGCGGTACCCGGCGGACGTGCGGGCCCGCCTCGAGACCGACGCCGCGGAGATCATCGGCCGCTACCCGCAGCCACGCTCCGCCCTGCTGCCGCTGCTGCACCTGGTGCAGTCCGAGGACGGGTACATCACCCCGGCCGGCGTCGAGTTCTGCGCCGACCGGCTCGGGCTCACCGGCGCCGAGGTCGGCGCGGTGGCCACGTTCTACTCCATGTACCGGCGCGAGCCCACCGGCGACTACCTCGTCGGCGTCTGCACCAACACCCTGTGCGCGATCATGGGCGGCGACGAGATCCTCGAAGCGCTCGAGGGACACCTCGGGCTGCGCACCGCAGCCGCCGGCACCGCGGAGGACGCCGCCGGCGACGCCACCGAGGCCGGCACCATCACCCTCGAGCACCTCGAATGCAACGCCGCCTGCGACTTCGCACCCGTCGTGATGGTCAACTGGGAGTTCTTCGACCACCAGACCCCGGACTCGGCCCGCGCGCTCGTCGACGACCTGCGCGCCGGCCGCCCCGTCACGCCCACCCGGGGCGCACCGCTGTGCACCTTCCGGCAGACCGCCCGCATCCTCGCCGGGTTCCCGGACGAGCGTCCCGGCGCCCTGGCGGCGGGCGGCAGCGCGGGTGCGGCATCGCTCGCGGGCCTGCGCATCGCCCGTGAGCGGGGCATGCGGGCCCCCGCGCCGGAGCCGGAACAGTCCTCCGACCCGGGCCCGGTCGCCGGACCCCGATCCGAAGGAGGCTGACGTGCCGTTGACCCCTGTCCTGAGCCGGTACTGGGACGAGCCCGAGTCCTGGACACTCGATACCTACCGCCGCCACGACGGATACGAGGGCCTGCGCAAGGCACTGCGCATGCCCCCGGACGAGGTGATCGCCACCGTCAAGGAGGCGGGCCTGCGCGGCCGCGGCGGCGCCGGCTTCGCCACCGGCGTGAAGTGGAGCTTCATCCCCCAGGGTGACGGCAAACCCCACTACCTGGTGGTCAACGCCGACGAATCCGAGCCGGGCACCTGCAAGGACATGCCCCTGCTGCTGGCCACACCGCACGCGCTCGTCGAAGGCGCCGTCATCGCGGCGTACGCCATCCGCGCCGCGCACGCCTTCGTCTACGTCCGCGGCGAGGTGGTGCCGGTGCTGCGCCGGCTGCAGGCCGCGGTCGCCGAGGCCTACGCCGCGGGCTTCCTCGGCCGCGACATCCTCGGCAGCGGCTACGACCTCGAACTCGTCGTGCACGCCGGCGCCGGGGCGTACATCTGCGGTGAGGAGACCGCGCTGCTGGATTCCCTCGAGGGCCGACGCGGCCAGCCCCGGCTGCGCCCGCCGTTCCCCGCCGTCGCGGGCCTGTACGCGCGCCCGACGGTCGTCAACAACGTCGAGTCGATCGCGAGCGTGCCGTCGATCCTCCACAACGGGATCGAGTGGTTCCGCTCCATGGGCACCGAGAAGTCACCGGGCTTCACGCTCTACTCCCTGTCCGGTCACGTGACGACACCCGGCCAGTACGAGGCGCCCCTGGGAATCACCCTGCGGGAACTGCTCGACTACGCGGGCGGCGTGCGGGCCGGGCACCGGCTGAAGTTCTGGACCCCCGGCGGCTCGTCGACGCCGCTCTTCACCGACGAGCACCTCGACGTCCCGCTCGACTACGAAGGCGTCGCCGGGGCCGGCTCCATGCTGGGCACCAAGGCACTGCAGATCTTCGACGAGACCACCTGCGTGGTGCGCGCGGTGCTGCGCTGGACCGAGTTCTACGCGCACGAGTCGTGCGGCAAGTGCACACCGTGCCGGGAGGGCACCTACTGGCTGGTGCAGATCCTGCGGCGGCTCGAGCGAGGCGACGGAACCGGAGCCGACCTGGACAAGCTGCTCGACCTCTCCGACAACATCCTCGGCAGGTCGTTCTGCGCACTCGGCGACGGCGCGACCAGCCCCATCACGTCGTCGATCAAATACTTCCGCGACGAGTACCTGGCGCACTTCGAGCACGGCGGCTGCCCGTTCGACCCGCACCTGTCCACCCTCATGGCGGGGGCCGGTGCGGGCCGACCGAACGACGGGGGTACGCGATGAGCGTCCACACCAACCACGACACCACCGGCCTGCCGACCCCGCCCGATCTGGTGACCGTCGTCGTCGACGGCGTCGAGATCAGCGTCCCGAAGGGCACCCTCGTCATCCGCGCCGCGGAACTGCTCGGCGTCCAGATTCCCCGATTCTGCGACCACCCGCTGCTCGAACCCGTCGGCGCGTGCCGCCAGTGCCTGGTCGACGTGGAGGGCCAGCGCAAGCCCGTCGCCTCGTGCACAACCCCGGTGACGGACGGCATGGTCGTGCACACGCAGCTGACGTCGCCTGTGGCCGACAAGGCGCAGAAGGGCGTGATGGAGCTGCTGTTGATCAACCATCCGCTGGACTGCCCGGTCTGCGACAAGGGCGGCGAATGTCCCCTGCAGAACCAGGCAATGTCGAACGGGCGTGCCGAGTCCCGCTTCACCGAGGTCAAACGCACGTTCCCCAAACCGATCTCGCTCTCCTCGCAGATCCTCCTGGACCGCGAGCGATGCGTGCTCTGCGCCCGGTGCACACGGTTCTCCCAGCAGATCGCCGGCGACCCCTTCATCGAACTGATGGAACGCGGCGCCCTGCAGCAGGTCGGCATCTACGAGAAGGAACCGTTCGAGTCCTACTTCTCCGGCAACACCGTGCAGATCTGCCCGGTCGGCGCGCTCACGGGGGCGGCCTACCGGTTCCGCGCCCGGCCGTTCGACCTGGTGTCGAGCCCGAGCGTGTGCGAACACTGTGCCAGCGGCTGCGCCCAGCGCACCGACCACCGGCGCGGCACGGTGCTGCGCCGGCTGGCCGGTGACGACCCGCAGGTCAACGAGGAATGGAACTGCGACAAGGGCCGGTGGGCCTTCACCTACGCCACCCAGCCCGACCGCCTCACCACCCCGTTGGTCCGGGGCGACGACGGCACGCTCGCACCCGCCTCGTGGCGCGACGCCCTGCGGGTCGCCGCCCGCGGCCTCACCGCCGCGCGCGGCCGTACCGGCGTGCTCGTCGGCGGCCGCGTCACCGTCGAGGACGCGTACGCGTACGGCAAGTTCGCGCGTATCGGCCTGGACACCAACGACATCGACTTCCGGTCGCGTCCGCATTCCGCGGAGGAGGCACAATTCCTGGCGGCCCGGGTCGCCGGCCGGTGGCCCGGCGCCGGCGCCGTGACCTACGACGACCTCGAGAACGCCCCCGCGGTGCTGCTCGCCGGATTCGAGCCCGAGGACGAGTCGCCCATCGTGTTCCTGCGGCTGCGCAAGGCGGTCCGCAGGCGGGGGCTGGCGGTGCGCGCGATCGCACCGTTCGCGAGCCGTGGCCTCGAGAAGCTGTCCGGCCGGCTCCTGCCGGCCGTCCCGGGCGCCGAACCGGACCTGCTCGACACCCTCCGCCTCGCCGGTCGGCCCGGACACCGGGACGAAGCGGAGACCGCCGAGCTCCTGCGCCGACCCGGTGCGGTCGTCCTGGTGGGGGAGCGGCTGGCCGCGGTGCCGGGGGCGTTGTCGGCCGTCGGCCGTCTCGCCGACGACACCGGCGCGCGGCTGGCGTGGATCCCGCGGCGGGCCGGTGAACGCGGTGCGCTGGAGGCCGGGACCCTGCCGGGACTTCTGCCCGGCGCCCGACCGGTCACCGACGCCGACGCCCGACGCCAGGTCGCCGCCGTCTGGGGCGTGCCGGACCTGCCGCCGTCCGCCGGCCGGGACACGGCGCAGATCCTCGCCGACGCCGCGTCGGGCACGCTCGGAGCCCTGGTGATCGGCGGGGTCGACGTCGACGACCTGCCCGACCCGCACGCCGCTGTCGCCGCGGTCGACGCCGCCGGCTTCGTCGTCAGCCTGGAACTGCGGCGCAGCGCGATCACCGACCGGGCCGACGTCGTCTTCCCCGTCGCACCCGCGGTGGAGAAACCGGGAACCTTCCTCGATTGGGAGGGCCGGGCGCGCCCCTTCGCCGCCGCGTTGCGCAACACCGGCGCCCTGCCGGATCAGCGGGTCCTCGGCGCGATCGCCGACGAGATGGGCGTCCGCCTCGGCCTCGTCGACGCCGCGGCGGCTCTCGACGAGCTCGTGGCGCTGGGTTCCTGGGACGGCGCACCTGCCGGTCCGCCGGACGTCGCGCCGCGGGACCGCCCGCAGCCGGGCCCCGGTGAGGCGGTGCTCGCGGGATGGCGGATGCTCCTCGACCGCGGACGGATGCAGGACGGCGAACCGCATCTCGCCGGGACCGCCCGCCGGCCGGTGGCCCGGCTGTCCGCCGTCACCGCCGCCGAGATCGGCGCCGACGCCGGGGATCCGGTGACCGTCGCGACGGACCGGGGCTCGATCACGCTGCCCTTGGCGATCGCCGACATGCCCGACCGGGTCGTGTGGGTGCCGCTCAATTCGCCGGGATGCGCGGTGCATCGGCAACTGGCCGCGTCCGTGGGGGATACCGTCCGGATCCGCCGGGGCGACGCCCGGTCGCAGGAGGTGACCGATGAGTGACGCCGTTCTGTTCGGCGCCGCGGCGGTGCCGGTTCCCGGTGCCCTGTCGGCGCAGTCCGGGTACCCCGATCCGGCGTCGTTCGGTCAGGATCCGTGGTGGCTGGTCGTCGTCAAGGCGGTGGCCGTCTTCGCCTTCCTGGTGTTGACGGTGCTCGTCGCGATTCTTGCGGAGCGAAAGATCCTGGCGCGCATGCAGATGCGGGTCGGCCCGAACCGGGTGGGCCCGCGCGGGTTGCTGCAGAGCCTCGCCGACGGCGTCAAACTCGCCCTGAAGGAGGGCATCGTGCCCGCGGGCGTGGACAAACCCATCTACGTCCTCGCGCCGATCATCGCGACAGTGCCGGCGTTCATGGCGTTCGCCGTCATCCCGCTCGGGCCGGTGGTCTCCGTGTTCGGCCAGCGCACGCCGCTGCAGTTGACGGACCTGTCCGTGGCCGTGCTGTACATCCTCGCGGCCACCTCGATCGGCGTCTACGGCATCGTGCTCGCCGGCTGGGCGTCCGGGTCCACCTACCCGCTGCTGGGCGGTCTGCGCTCGACGGCGCAGGTGATCTCCTACGAGATCGCGATGGCCCTCTCGTTCGCGGCCGTCTTCCTGCTGTCGGGCACGCTGTCCACCTCCGGCATCGTCGCCGCCCAGGACGGCGTCTGGTACGTCTTCCTGCTCCTGCCCTCGTTCCTGATCTACGTCACGGCGATGGTCGGCGAGACCAACCGGGCACCGTTCGACCTGCCCGAAGCCGAGGGCGAACTCGTCGGCGGCTTCCACACGGAGTACTCGTCGCTGAAGTTCGCGATGTTCATGCTCGCCGAGTACGTCAACATGGTGACGGTCTCGGCGCTGGCCACCACCCTGTTCCTCGGCGGCTGGCGCGCGCCGTGGCCGCTGAACATGTGGGAGGGCGCGAACTCCGGCTGGGTGCCGCTGCTGTGGTTCGTCCTCAAGGTGTGGGGATTCCTGTTCCTGTTCGTATGGTTGCGCGGCACACTGCCCCGGCTGCGGTACGACCAGTTCATGAACCTGGGCTGGAAAGTGCTGATTCCGGTGGCGCTCGCCTGGATCATGGTCGTCGCCGTGATCCGCGTCCTGCGCACGGAGGGCCTGGACCGGTGGCAGTTCGTCCTCGCCGCGGCGGGTGTCGTCGTCGCCCTGGCGGTGCCGTCGCTCATGTGGAACCGCATGCGCGCCGGCCGCCCCCGGCCCACCGGGACCCCCGGCGGGACGGCGGCCCCTCCGGTTGCGGCGACCGCCGAGCCGTTCGACCCGATGGCCGGGGGCTTCCCCGTCCCGCCGCTGCCCGGCCAGACGCTGCCGCCGCGGCGGCGACGCACCCCCGTCGCCGCAGCCGCCGAGGGCGGCGCCGGGCGCCGTTCCGATCCGACCACCGAGGAGAACCGCGATGCCTGACTTCCTCGATCCCATCGCGGGATTCGGAGTGACCTTCAGGGCGATGTTCCACAAGGCCCAGACCGAGCGCTACCCCGAGCAGAAGGAACCGACCGCACCGCGCTACCACGGCCGACATCAGCTCAACCGCCATCCCGACGGACTGGAGAAGTGCATCGGGTGCGAACTGTGTGCCTGGGCGTGCCCCGCCGACGCCATCTACGTCGAGGGTGCGGACAACACCGACACCGAGCGATACTCGCCGGGGGAGCGCTACGGACGCGTCTACCAGATCAACTACCTGCGGTGCATCGGGTGCGGGCTGTGCATCGAGGCCTGCCCGACGCGGGCGTTGACCATGACCAACGAGTACGAGATGGCCGACGACAACCGGACCGACCTGATCTACGACAAGACCAGGCTGCTCGCGCCGCTCGCGCCCGGCATGGCCGCCCCGCCCCACGACATGTACCCGGGCACGACGGACGAGGACTACTACCTCGGCACGGTGACCGAGGCCGCGCCCGGCACCACGTCGGCCGCCGACGGAACCGTCGAAGCCGACCGGGAACCGACGCAGCCGCGAGGCGGCCGCGATGTGGCGTGACCGGCGGAGAGGGGAGTGGTCTCGATGGACCCGATGACTCCGGCGCTGCTGGCGGCCGAGGCCTTCACCCGCACGTCCACCGGTGAGGCCGTGCTGTTCTGGATCCTCGGAACACTCGCGGTGATCGGCGCACTGGGCGTCGTCACCGCGACCAAGGCCGTGTACTCGGCGATGTTCCTCGCCGTCACCATGATCATCCTCGCGGTGTTCTACATCGCCCAGGACGCGTTGTTCCTCGGCGTCGTGCAGATCGTGGTGTACACGGGGGCGGTCATGATGCTGTTCCTGTTCGTGGTCATGCTCGTCGGCGTCGATTCCTCCGACGCGCTCGTCGAGACCCTGCGCGGCCAGCGGGTCGCCGCGATCGCGGCCGGCCTCGGATTCGGGCTGCTGCTCGTCGGCGGTCTCGGCAACGCCGCCGTCGGGGAGTTCGCCGGCCTCGACGACGCGAACGCCGCAGGCAACATCGCCGGCCTGGCCGAGCTGATCTTCGTACGGTACGTCTGGGCGTTCGAACTCACCGGAGCCCTGCTGATCACCGCCACGATCGGCGCCATGGTCCTCGCCCATCGGGAACGCTTCGGGCTGCGCAAGACCCAGCAGGAACTGTCGCAGGAACGCTTCCGCGCCGGCGGCCGCGCCACCCCGCTGCCGAGTCCCGGGGTCTACGCCCGCCACAACGCGGTCGACGTGCCGGCCCGGCTGCCCGACGGATCGTACTCGGACCTGTCGGTCAGCGAGGTGCTCCGGCGGCGGGCGATGTCCGCCGACGGAGCAGCCGGCCCACGCGCGGGCGACGCACCCCGACGCGGCTCGTCCGGTGAGGAGGGATCGCGGTGAACCCCGAGAACTACCTGTACCTGTCCGCCCTGTTGTTCACCATCGGTGCGGCCGGTGTCCTGCTGCGCCGCAACGCGATCGTCGTGTTCATGTGCATCGAGCTCATGCTCAACGCGGCGAACCTGGCCTTCGTCACGTTCGCCCGCATGCACGGCAACCTCGACGGTCAGGTCATCGCGTTCTTCACCATGGTCGTCGCCGCCGCCGAGGTCGTCGTCGGCCTGGCGATCATCATGACCATCTTCCGCGCCCGGCGTTCGGTGTCCGTCGACGACGCCAACCTCCTGAAGTACTGACGACCCCGGACAGCCCGTCCGCACACGCACGAGGAGGAGACTGTGCCCGAGACGACCGCGCCCGAGACTACCGTGCCCGAGACGACGGCCCGCGCCGGCGGCGCCCCGACGGGCGGACCGGCATGAACGGCGGAATCTCGTCCACCGTCTGGCTGCTGCCTGCACTGCCGCTGCTCGGCGCGGCCGTGCTGCTGCTGGCCGGCCGGCGCAGCGACACGTGGGGACACCTGCTCGGATGCGCGACCGCACTCGCCTCGTTCGCGCTCGGGGTCGCCCTCTTCGTCGACATGCTCGGCCGCGACGCCGCCGACCGTGCCGTGAACCAGAGCCTCTTCGAATGGATACCGGTGGCGGGCCTGCAGATCGACTTCGGGCTCCAGCTCGACCAGCTGTCGATGTGCTTCGTGCTGCTGATCACCGGCGTCGGCTCACTCATCCACATCTACTCGGTCGGGTACATGGCACACGGCCCCGACCCCTCGGGTCGCTCCGCCGGCTCCGCTCCGGATGCGTCGGGTCGCTCCGCCGGCTCCGCTCCGGGTTCGTCGGGTCGCTCCGCCGGCTCCGCTCCGGGTTCGTCGGGTCGCTCCGCCGCTCCCGGGCGCCGGTTGTTCTTCGCCTACCTCAACCTCTTCCTTGCGGCGATGCTGCTGCTCGTCCTTGCCGACAACTACCTCGGCCTGTACGTGGGCTGGGAGGGTGTCGGTCTCGCCTCGTACCTGCTCATCGGGTTCTGGCAGTACAAGCCGTCCGCCGCAACCGCCGCGAAGAAGGCGTTCGTCGTCAACCGCGTCGGCGACATGGGCCTGGCCGTCGCCATGATGATCATGTTCGCGACGTTCGGTTCCGTCACCTTCGACGACGTCTTCGGCGGGGCCGAGGGTGCGCGCGACGGCGTGCTCACCGCACTCGGCCTCGTGCTGCTGCTCGCCGCCTGCGGCAAGTCCGCGCAGGTGCCGCTGCAGTCCTGGCTCGGTGACGCGATGGAAGGCCCGACACCGGTGTCGGCGCTGATCCACGCCGCCACCATGGTCACCGCGGGCGTCTACCTGATCGTCCGGTCCGATGCGATCTTCGACCTCGCCCCCACCGCGCAACTCGCCGTCGTGCTCGTGGGCGCGGTGACCCTGCTGTTCGGGGCCGTCATCGGCTGCGCCAAGGACGACATCAAGAAGGCGCTCGCCGCGTCGACGATGAGCCAGATCGGCTACATGGTCCTCGCCGCCGGCCTCGGTCCCGCCGGGTACGCCTTCGCGATTATGCACCTGCTCACCCACGGCTTCTTCAAGGCCGGACTGTTCCTCGGTGCCGGATCGGTGATGCACGGGATGAACGACGAGGTGAACATGCGCCGCTACGGCGGCCTGCGCACCGTCATGCCCGTCACGTTCGTCACCTTCGGCCTCGGCTACCTCGCGATCATCGGCATCCCGCCGTTCGCCGGCTTCTTCTCCAAGGACAAGATCATCGAGGCCGCCTTCGGAGCGGGCGGCGCCGAAGGCGTCGTCCTCGGGACGGCCGCCCTGCTCGGTGCCGGCATCACCGCGTTCTACATGACGCGGGTGATGCTGATGACCTTCTTCGGCCGGCGTCGCTGGGCCGCCGACGTCCATCCCCACGAGGCGCCGGCCGTGATGACGGTGCCCATGATCGTGCTGGCCGTGGGTTCGGTCGGCGCCGGTGCTGCGCTCAGCCTGGGGGGAGCGCTGCAGAACTGGCTCGAGCCGGTGGTGGGGACGTACGAGGCCGAACACCTGCTGCCGGTGTGGGTGACCACCGCCCTCACCCTCGCCGTCGTGCTCGCCGGTGCCGCGGTGGCCTACCGGCAGTACGCTCGGCGCGACATTCCCGAGGTCGCCCCCGCCGAGGTATCGGTGTTCACCGTCGCCGCCCGCAGGGATCTCTACGGCGACGCGGTCAACGAGGCGGCGTTCATGCGGCCCGGACGGTCCCTGACCTCGACCCTGGTGACCGTCGACGACAAGGGCGTCGACGGCGCGGTCGACGGGATCTCCGCCACGGTCGGCGCGCTGTCCGCCCGGATGCGGCACCTGCAGACCGGTTTCGTGCGGTCCTACGGCTTGTCCATGTTGGTAGGCGCGGCCGTCGTGGTCGCGACGATGGTGCTGGGGAGGCTGTAGTGGACGACTTTCCCTGGTTGACGACCCTGTGGGTGGTTCCGCTCGTCGGTGCCGTCGTCGTGCTGGCGCTTCCCGCCCGCATGCGAAGCCTCGCCAAGACGACGGCGCTGGCGGTCGCGGCCGTGGTGCTCGTACTGGCCTGCGCACTGGCGGTCGGATTCGATCCGGCAGGTGAGCAGTACCAGTTCGTCGAATCCCACGAGTGGATTCCGGCCCTGGGCACCCGATACACGCTGGGCGTGGACGGTATCGCGCTCGTGCTGGTGCTGCTGACCGCGGTGCTGCTTCCGCTGCTGATGCTGGCGGGCTGGAACGACGCGACCCAGGCCGAGTCCGTCGCGACCGCTCGGGGATCCGCGCCGCGGCGCACCACGCAGCTGTACATGGCGCTGATGCTGACGGTCGAGGCGATGGTGATGGTGTCGTTCACCGCCCTCGACGTGCTGCTGTTCTACATCTTCTTCGAAGCGATGCTCATCCCGATGTACTTCCTCATCGGAGGATTCGGGGATCGTCTCGGGGACCGCACGCAGCGCTCCCGCGCGGCGGTGAAGTTCCTGCTCTACAACCTGTTCGGCGGATTGATCATGCTGGCCGCAGTCATCGGGCTGTACGTGGTCACCGCCCGGCAGGGCGCCGGCACCTTCGACTTCCGGGACATCGTCGCCGCCGTGACCGGCGGCGGTCTCGGCGCCGACGCCGTGGTGCTCCACGCGCTGTTCCTCGGCTTCATGTTCGCCTTCGCAGTGAAGGCACCGTTGTGGCCGTTCCACACCTGGCTCCCCGGCGCCGCGGTGCAGGCCACCCCGGCCGGGGCGGTGCTGATGATGGCCGTGGTCGACAAGGTCGGCACGTTCGGCATGCTGCGCTACTGCCTGCAGCTGTTTCCCGAGTCGTCGGTGTACTTCGCGCCGGTGATCGTCACGCTCGCGGTGATCGGCATCGTCTACGGCGCGGCGGTCGCCATCGGCCAGACGGACGTGATGCGCCTGATCGCCTACACCTCCATCTCGCACTTCGGGTTCATCATCCTCGGCATCTTCGCGATGACCAGCCAGGGGCAGGCCGGTTCGACGCTGTACATGGTCAACCACGGCATCTCCACCGCGGCGCTGTTCCTGATCGCCGGGTTCCTCGTCTCCCGGCGGGGATCCCGCGCGATCGCCGCCTACGGTGGCGTCCGCAAGGTCGCCCCCGTCCTGGCCGGCACGTTCCTCGTCGCGGGACTGGCGACCCTGTCCCTTCCCGGCCTGGCGCCGTTCGTCAGCGAATTCCTGGTGCTGATCGGCACGTATCCGCGTTACCAGGTCGCTGCCGTGTTCGCAGTGCTCGCACTCGTCCTCTCGGCGATCTACGTGCTGTGGCTGTACCAGCGCATGATGACCGGACCGGTCACCGACGGCAACGAGCACGTGTCCGATCTGGTGCCCCGCGAACTAGCCGTCGTGGTGCCGCTCATCGCGTTGCTCCTCGTCCTGGGCGTGTATCCGAAACCCGCCCTCGACGTGATCACCCCGGCGGTGAGCCGGGTCCTGGTCACGGTCGACCAGCCCGATCCGGCGCCGCCCGCGCCGGCCGAGCCCGTCGCGGGCGGCGGGACCGGGCCCGACACTCACGGAGGGACGCACAGGTGACTCTCTCGGACGGCACCACCGTTCTCGCTCAGGCGATTCCGGCCCCCGACCTCGAATACGGCCCGCTCTCTCCCATGCTGATCGTGTTCGGGGTGGCCGTCGCCGCAGTGCTCGTCGAGGCGTTCGTTCCCCGCCGCGGCCGGTACGCGAGCCAGCTGCTGCTCGCGCTCGGCGGTCTCGTGGCCGCGTTCGTGGCCGTCGTCGTGCTCGCCGCGGGGCTGGACTTCTCCGCCGAGGCCGCGCCCGGGTACACCGCCGCGGTGGACGCGGTGGCGGTCGACGGGCCCACTCTGTTCCTGCAGGGCACCATCCTGCTCGTCTCGATCCTCGCGGTGCTGCTCGTCGCCGAACGCGGAATCGAGCCGGGCGCCCACGCCGCCACTGCGGGGGGACCGGGCGCGGCGGCGGCGACGGGCGCCGGCGGTGCCGACGCATTCGCCCCGCAGGCGTCCGCGGTGCCGGGCAGCCTCGCCGAGCGCGAGGCCGCCGCGGTGGGGATGTCGCAGACCGAGGTCTTCCCGTTGGTGCTGTTCGCGGTCGGCGGGATGCTGCTGTTCCCGGCCTCGAACGACCTGCTCACGATGTTCATCGCGCTCGAGGTCCTGTCGCTGCCCCTGTACCTGCTGTGCGGCCTGGCCCGGCGGCAGCGCCTGCTCTCGCAGGAATCGGCACTGAAGTACTTCCTGCTCGGCGCGTTCTCCTCGGCCTTCTTCCTCTTCGGCGTGGCGCTGCTGTACGGCTACGCGGGCACGGTCCGGTTGGCGGGCATCGCCGACGCCGTCGCGGGCCGCGCGGACGGGGACACACTGGCATTGATCGGCGCGGCGATGCTCGCGGTGGGCCTGCTGTTCAAGATCGGGGCGGTGCCGTTCCACTCGTGGATCCCCGACGTCTATCAGGGGGCGCCCACACCGATCACCGCCTTCATGGCGGCGGCCACCAAGGTCGCGGCGTTCGGCGCGATGCTGCGGGTGTTCTACGTGGCGCTGCCCGGGCTGCGCGACGACTGGCGTCCCCTGCTGTGGGGCGTCGCGATCCTGACGATGGTGGCGGGATCGGTGCTGGCCGTGACGCAGAACGACGTGAAGCGGATGCTGGCCTACTCGTCGGTCGCCCACGCCGGCTTCATCCTCACCGGCCTGATCGCCGCCGACCGGGCGGGGCTGGCGTCGACGATGTTCTACCTGTTCGCCTACGGATTCAGCACCCTCGGCGCGTTCGCCGTGGTGACCCTGGTCCGCGACGATCTCGGGGAGGCGACCCACATGTCCCGCTGGGCGGGGCTCGGCCGGCGCTCACCCCTCGTCGGCGCGGTCTTCGCCCTGTTCCTCCTCGCGTTCGCCGGCATCCCGCTCACGAGCGGGTTCGTCAGTAAGTTCGCCGTATTCGGGGCGGCGGCGGGCAGCGGAGCCGTTCCACTCGTGATCGTCGGCGTGGTCAGCAGCGCGATCGCGGCGTACTTCTACGTGCGCGTCATCGTGCTGATGTTCTTCGACGAGCCGGACCGCGACGCCCCGACGGTCGTGGTCCCCAGTGTGCTGACAACCGTCGCGGTCGCCGCCGGGGCGGTGATGACGGTGGTGCTCGGCGTCTTCCCGCAGCCGCTGCTCGATCTCGCGGATCGGGTCGCGGTGTTCCTCGGCTGACCGCCGCGTCACCCGGCGGTCGCGGCGCGGCGGCGTCCGGTTCCCGCCGACCGCGTCGATCAGGCCGTAGTCACGGGCCTGCTCGGCGGTCAGGATCCGGTGTGCGCGCATGTTCTCGGCGATCTCTTCCACGGGGCGCCGGCAGACGTCCGCGAGGTGTTGCTGCAGTGCCCGCAACTGCTGCCGGTCGGCCTCGACGTCGTGCGGCCACAGCTGCACCGGGTCGTCGCCGGAGGTGTCGAGCAGCGCGAGCGTGGTCGAGACGACCCGTCAGCCGGACGATCCGTCGGTCGCACAGCCGCTCGGCCAGCCAATCGGGGCCGGGGGCGACGAGCGACGTGTACTGCGCCGGTGCGGGGGCAGGCGGGTGAGGTTCGGGCTGCCAGGGCGGCACCGGCGGCCGAAGCGGGCCTGGAGCAGTCTCGATAGTGATGCACCCCGTCGTCCGGCTCGCTGACCGCAGCCGGGATATACCGTGGTGTATGTCCCTCTCCCGTCGGCAGGTGTTGCGAGTCGGTATGGCCGGAGCGGCTGCGGTGCTGGTGGGTACGTCGGGGGTGAGCAGCGCGCGCTTGCCGGCGCCGCGGTGGCGAGGAGATGACCCGTTCGTACTCGGTGTGGCATCGGGAGATCCGACACCGGACGGTGTCGTCCTGTGGACCCGTCTGGCACCGGACCCGCTTGCCCCCGGCGGGCGCGGCGGCATGGGGTGGGATCCGGTGACCGTCGAATACGAAGTCGCGCACGATGAGAGCTTCCGGCAGGTGGTGACGCGCGGTACGGCTGTCGCGACGCGCGAACTCGCCCACAGCGTGCACCCGGAGATCCACGGCTTGGAGCCCTCTCGCTGGTACTTCTACCGGTTTCGTGCCGGCTCGGCGATCTCTCCGGTGGGCCGGACCCGCACGGCCCCTGCTCCGGGACAACCCACCTCGCGGATGCGGTTTGCGTTCGCCTCCTGTCAATCGTGGAGTTCGGGGTTCTACACCGCATACGAGCACATGAGCGATGAGGACCTCGATTTGGTCGTCCATCTGGGCGACTACATCTACGAACGCGGGTGGAGGCGCGGCCGTGAGGGAATGTCGATGGGAGTGGACCGTGACGAAGCCGTCGATCTGCCCGGCTACCGGTTGCGCTACGCACAGTACAAAGCGGAGCAGCCGCTGCGGGACGCACATGCAGCTTTTCCCTGGATTGTGACCATGGACGATCACGAGGTCGACAACAACTGGGCCGCCGATGCGCCGGGACTGGGCATCGATATCTATCGCATCTCCGCGCTGTTCCGTCGGCGCCGAGCCGCTGCCTTCCAGGCGCTGTACGAGCATCAGCCGCTGCGACTCGCGCAGCGGCCCTCCGGGCCGGGGATGCGCCTGCACCGTCGCTATCGCTTCGGTGATCTCGCGCAGATCACCATGCTCGATACACGGCAATATCGGGACCGGCAGGCCTGCGGGGAGGACGTCACCGCGAACTGCGCCGACCGGCTCGACACCGACCGCACGATATTGGGTGCACCGCAACGGGACTGGCTGATCGATGGATTCATCGACTCGGCGGTCCGTTGGCAGATCATCGGCAATCAGGTGGCGATGGGCCAGACCGACAACGATCCCGGGCCGGAGACGGTCGTGTCGTCCGATTCCTGGGACGGGTACGTCGCCGATCGCAACACCGTCCTCGGCGCTGCGGCGGATCGCGGCGTCCGCAATCTGGTGGTGATCACCGGGGACCGTCACCAGAACATCGTCGCCGACTTGCGCCGGGACTACACCGATCCGGAATCACCGGTCGTTGCGGCGGAATTCTCGGGAACGTCGATCACCTCAGCTGGCGACGGCGCCGACATGAACGACACCGGGCGCCGCCTGCTGGCCGCCAACCCCGACATGAAGTTCTTCAACGCGCAGCGTGGATACGTGCGCGTCGACCTGGATCATCAGGTGTGGCGAAACGACTTCCGCGTCGTTCCCTATGTCCGGCGCCCGGGCGCGCCCATCCACACCCGTGCCAGCTTTGTTGTCGAGGATCAGAAGCCCCGTGTCACCGAGGCCTGACGGGGTTCAGCACTGATCCTCGGCCGGTCGGCGGCGGGCCCCTTTCGTCGCCCGCACTTCTGTCGCCTGCACGTTCGGTGACGTAGGTTCGAGTCATGGCCGGGTCATCTGTCCCGACGACCGCGGAATCGACCACAGCGACCGGTTGCCGAGGAGTTTCGAGTGGAGCGACTCCGCAGGCACCTGACTCCCGGCGCTCTCGCCAAGGCGAGCGGCGTCAGCCACCACACGATCCTGCGCCTGGAACGAGGCGAAGGAATCACCGACATGGTGGATCTCGTCTGTATCGGCCTGGTGTTGGAGGTGCAGGCAACGGATCTGTTGAGGCGCTCTCGCGGAGGCGCGCCTGGCGGGGTACTTCACTGCCGAAGCGGAGTAGACCGCTCGCGGAATCGGTCCCCCTCGAGCAACTGCGGGCGATGTGCACCGACGCCGACGGCGGTGCCCAGCTTCGAGGCGTGACTACAGGGACTTGCGGGGCGGATAATTGCGGCAGGTGAAATCGGTGCTGAGCCGAGTCGAGGGCGGTCGGCATGGATTGGCAACAACGCTGGGCGGTCGAGGGTGTGCAGACAGGAATTCTCATCGTGCGATCCCTGGTCGCAGAGGCGCTCGACGAGGTCCCCGCCGGAGTCGCACTGCGCGATGTTGCGTTGCCCGAGGACCTTCGGTGCCGCTACGAGCAGGCCCGCCTGTTGCTCGCCCGGGCGGTGACCGAGGCCCGGGCGATCGGTGTGGTCGTTCCCCCGGCCGCCGAACTCGACCCGGACAGGCTTTTTCGGGGGTTGCGGCCGTGTGAGTCGGGGAGGAATTAGAGCACCGGCCGTCGGCCGGAGCCGGCAGCGCGAGCGATCGCGTCCTCCGGCGGTGCGGTGCCCCGGATTCTCGGTGCGCTCGCCCACGGCGTTCAGGCACGGCTCGTCGACGTCGAGGCGACCGCCCTGATCGACCGACCGGGTTCTGTGTGCTGCATGTGAGGCACCGGTACCGAGTGCTGATCCTGAAGGGCATCCGGGTCACCCCGAGGTACCGAGCGACGTTTGCGGCAGCAGTGGCCATGTCCGACGCCGGTCGTTTCGACGTCGTCGTCATGGACGCGAGACTCCTGGGACAGGAGGCGGCGCGAGCCGGGACAATCCAGAAGTGCTCCTTTCGTTGGCGAGGCGTCTGCTGTCCGCGCCGTCCCGGCTGTGCCGCCGACGTCGCGTTCGTGAGTTCGCGGCGGCCGGCTTGCTGGACGGGCTGGGGGGAGTAGCCAGAGCACGCCGCATCCGCGTCCTGCTGCACCTCGCCGACCATGGCGCAAACGTGGCAGCGCTGACCGAGGCCACCCGGCGAGGCCAGCTGGGATATCTGCTGTTCGACGATGCGTTGACTCCCCGCGGGGTCACCTACACGATCGAACAGATCTCGGGGCGGACCGGCCTCTCCAGGTCGGATGTGGAGCGGTGGTTTCGCTCGATGGGCCGTGGGGTGTCGACCGCGGGGGCGGCGGACTACAGCGAGGACGACCTGCGTCTGGCCCGGCTGTTGGCCGAGTACCGCGCTCTCGGCGGCGCGGACGCCGACCTGTTCGCGTTCGCCCGGATTGTGGGCAGAAATACCGCGACCCTCGCCGGCGCGACCGTGTCCTTGATTCAGCGGCAGCTCGATGCCGACGCCGATCACCCCGAGATGGCACTGCGCTATGCCCGTGAGCTGCGACGGTTCGCGGAGTTTCAATCCCGCTTGCTCGGTCGCGCCGTCACCACGCGCCTTCGGCAGTATCTGCGTCAGCAGATCCACGCCGACACGGTCGATCACCGTGATCCCGGGGCACACGAGGTCGCGGTGTGCTTCGCCGATCTGGTCGGGTTCACCGGTCTCGGGGAGCAACTGTCGCCATCGGAGCTCGGCGAGTTGGCCGATCGACTCGATGCTCTGACCACGGATGTGGTGGCCCCGCCGGTGCGGTTCGTGAAGACCGTCGGGGACGCGGTGCTGCTGCTGTCCCCGGACCCGACGAGTCTGGTCACGGTGGTGCTGGAGCTCCTTGCTGCCGCGCACCGGCAGGGTCTTCCGCCGCTGCATGCCGGGATCGCATGGGGCACTGCCGTGCGCAGTGCCGGTGATTGGATCGGTCGACCGCTCAACCGGGCGAGCCGCATCGCTTCGATCGCCAAACCACTCGAGGTGCTTGTCGACGTCGCGGCGATGCGTCGGCTGGACAGCGCGGCAGTGGCCGCGGAGCCGGCGGGCAGGTACACGCTGAAAGGCTTCGCCGGCGAGCATGAGCTTTATCGGGTCCATGCGGTCCGAAGGTCACCGAGCGAGACGGGACTCGAGCACTCCCCGTAGCGGCTCCTCCCGATAGAGGATCGGGTGGTGAGTTGCGCCCGCGGTTGGAGCAATCCCGCGGCCGCCCGCGAAGTCGGAGTTCCCCGGTCATCCGGCAACAATTGGGCCGCGGCTGCAGCAGGTCTGAGCCGCAGAGTTTTTTCTGTAGGTGGACTGCGCCGGTGAGGGGAGCGGCGTGGACAAGTCGGCTCGGACGGGATCGTGTGTAGTTCCTCGACAATCCACCGATTCCAGGCGACCGGTGCGCCGGCTCCGCATCCGTGGTGGACGGAGTCTGCGGCTTCCCTGCGCGCACCACCACCCGGTACCGGCGCTGCGCCAGATGCGCGTCGACCGTGGGGCTGTCCGAATCGGGTCCGACGGTCTCGCAGAGGTGTTCGAGCGCGTCGACGGCGGTGATGCCGCAGGCCTGGCGTGCGGCGCGCTCGGCGGCCTGTGCCGGAAGCGAGAACACGGCGCGGCCCCGCAGGTGGGCAGGGCCAGGGTGCCGGCCGGATACGCGTCGACGAGGTCGTCGGCGCTGTCGGTGCCCAGCCGGCCGAAGTACAGCCCTTCCGGCAGGACCACCATGGTGGCCGCGAAGCGATCCCCGCCCACGTGGAGGGCGACGGATGAGCAGGGCCCGGACGTGGCCGTGCGCTGCGCCCCGGCATCGGTGACCGCATCGGGCAGAACGCCGGAATTCGGATTCGGCCACTGCGGCGGTTTACCTCGAACAACGCACCGTGACGGAGAGCGTCAGGAACGCTTCATCCTCTCGCACACCCGATCGTCGGCCGAACACCCCGCGCGGCAGATTCTGACCAACGCATCGACCAGTCTGGCGGGTGGCGCGACGAGGCCGGGCGTTGGTCCGCAGGTTCGCGCCCTCCCGCGGTCGGAGTGGGGCCGCGGGATGCGGGTGGATGCGCCGCTGAGGTTGTGGACGATGCGATGAGCGCATGGGCGGGGCATCACGGTTCTGTCGGGGTGACCGCGTCCCAGAATCGGTCGGGCACCGCGGGCCACTCGTCTCGCCACCGCCCGGCCTCCCAGTCCGCGCGCAGATCCGCGAGCAGCGCCACCAGGTGCGGCCCGCCGTCGAGCAGGTAGCGCACGATGCCGAGCGTGGCGCATTGCGCGGTGATCGTCGCGAGCAACTCTTTGGCCTCGTCGGCGCGGTCGGCCGCGGCGAGGGTGTCGACCAGCAGCCGCCGTGCCTGCAGTAGCGCCCGCGGCCGGCCGGCGTCTGCGAGTATGTCCACCCATTCCTGCGCCCAGGTGCAGGCCAACTCCGTCGACGCCGGTGTGTCGTCGTCGAGCAGTGCCCAGATGGCGACGGTCTCGTCGAGTTGGGCGGTGATCGCGTCGACCCCGTGCACCGGCCGGCGCCGCTCCGGATAGGCGATCGGGGGGCGCGGGGGAATGCCGGCGGTCGGGGGCAGTCGCAACCGTACGCGTTCCTCCTCGATCCGGGCCCGCAGCCTGGGCAACGTCAGCGTGTGCGCGGCCCGAGCGCCCGCATCCAGGCGCTGCGCGGCCGCCGCGCGATCGCCCCGCACCGCCTTGATCCGGGCGCCGATCGCGTACCGGGCCACCTTGAAGTCCACGGCACCGCCCTCGTAGCCGAGCAGGTAGGCCTCGTCGAGGAGTCGTTCCGCCTCGTCGAGGCGGTCCTGCTCGTACAGCAGCTCGCCGAGCAGTGACGCCGCGAGTCGGGCGGCGAGAGAGTGCCCGTCGCCCCGGCTGCGGGATACCCGCAGACCCTGCCGGAACCGCTCCTCGGCGGTGGCGATGTCGAGTCGTTCGTGCGCGGCGAGGCCGAGGCAGCAATAGCTGTGCATGTGGGCGTATGGCCCGTGGTTGCGGGCGTGGTATGGCGCGGCCCACTCCTGAAGCCGCTCCGTCGCGTCGAAATCGAACCGGTAGATCGCGGCCATGCTGGCGAGGTTCGCGGCCGCGGACACTACCCAGGGTGAGAGCGAGTCGGCCCGGGCCAGGCTGGGGCGGACCAGCTCGTCGATGGTGTCGAAGCGGTCGCACCGGGCCGCTACGACGGCACGCACCACCCCGACTTCGGCTCGCAGGTCCTCGGTCTCGTCGGCGGTGAGAGGCGCGGTGGTGAGGAGGGATTCGACGGCCTCGAGGGCCTGTTCGGCGGGGCGAACGCGGTTCAACAGGATCGTGGTCCATGCCACCATCAGTTGCAAGCGGGGGCGGTTGGACAGCACCGCCGGGGGTAGCTTGTCGAGAAGCGCCAGCGTGGACGTCACCTGGGAGTGCTCGAGCAGGCTCGCGCCGTGCCGTTCGACCAGGTCGACGGCCATCTCCTGATCCCCCGCGGCCTGGGCGTGGGTCACCGCGTCGCGGATGATCGCGTGCTCGGCGAACCATTGGGCCGCGGTGCGGTGCAGCTGCGTCACACGTTCGGGGGTCTCGCGTTCGATTCGGCGTTGCAGGAACTCTCGGAACAGGTGGTGGTAGCGAAACCAGGTGCGGTCCTCGTCCATCCGGCGCAGGAACAGGCCGCGGTCCTCGATCTCCTCGAGCAACGACTGGCATCGAGTCGTTCCGGTGAGCACGGTTGCCAGCTCTGCAGAGACGTATTCGCAGATGCAGGTGGCGAGCAGGAACTCGAGAATTCGGGGTTCGAGGGTGTCGAGGACGTTCTCGGCGAGGTATTCCCCGATGACATGGTGGCGGCCGGTGATTCCGCGGATCAGCCCTGCCGGATCGTCGCTGTCGCGCAGCGACAGCGAAACCAGCTGCAGCGCGGCCACCCAGCCGCCGGTGGCGCGGGTCAGTGCGTCGACGTCGTTGTCGGTCAGGCGGAGTCCGGCCAGCTCGACCAGCAGCCGTCGTACCTCCGGAGGGTCGAACCGCAGGGTGGCCGCGTCCACCTCGATCAGCTCGTCGCGCAGCCGCATGCGGCTCAGCGGCAGTCCGGTGCGCGCCTGGCTGGTCACGATGATCTGCAGGTGATTGGGGTCGGCGTTGTCCAACAGGTACGCCATCGCAGCGATGGTCGCGGAGTCGGAGACTCGGTGCCAGTCGTCGATGATCAGAGCGACGTGCTCCTCGGACTCCTGGATTTCGTTGATCAACGCGGTGAGCACATACTGCGTGGCGTCGTCGCCGTACTCCTCGAGGACCGCGCCGAGATCCTGGGCCAGGGCCGGCCGCACCTGTCGGAGGGATTCGAGCAGATGCGCCAGAAGCCGCACGGCCCCGTTGTCGTCACTGTCGACGGACAGCCAGGCCACCTGGACGCCGTTGTCGGCCAGTTCGCGCGACCATTGTGCGGCCAGGGTGGTCTTGCCGAAGCCCGGCGGGGCGGTGATGGCCGTCAGGATGCGCCGCCCACCCACACGCAGCAGCCGCAGCAGGCGCTCGCGGACCACCAGGGGGCGGGTCGCCGTCGGTGGGCGCAGCCGCGTGGCAGGCACCGGTGGGGTCAGCCGGCCGGATCCGGTCCGCCGCCGGCGGCCGGTGCCGGTCGTGGCGCGGGGGTGCGCGGCGCCGAGGTCGGTGGGCTCGCTGGCATCGGGCACCGGTAGCTCGTCCACCGGCAGCCCGTGGTGTTCCTCGACCGCACGCAACTGCTCGCCGAATGCGGCGGCGGTGCCGGTGCGTGAGGTCGGATCCCGGTCCATCGCGCGCTCGAGCATCTCGCCGACATCATCCGGGATGCCGGTGCCGCCGTGCAGGTCAGGTGCCGGCCCGCGGGTGATCCGTAGGAACTGCGCGACCACGGATTCGCCGCGGCGCCTCTCGTACGCCGCGTGCCCGGTGATGGCACAGAACAAAGTCGCGCCGAGCCCGTACACGTCCGCCGAGCGGGAGGGGGATTGTCCGGCGAGCACCTCCGGGGCGGTGAACGCCGGAGATCCCGTGACCGCGCCGGCGGCGGTCTCGAAAGCCCCGGCGACCCGAGCGATTCCGAAGTCGGTCAGCTGCGGCTCACCATAGTCGGTGAGCAGGATGTTCGCCGGTTTCACGTCCCGGTGCAGCATGCCCATGCGGTGCGCGGTCTCCAACGCGCCGGCGATCTTGACGCCGATCCCGAGTGCGTCCTCCCACCGCAGTGGGCCCTGCTCCCGGATCCGGGCCTCGAGCGAGTTGCGGCGGTGGTACTCCATCACGATGTACGGCTGACCGGATGCGGTGGCGCCGACCTCGTGGACGGTGACGATATTCGGGTGGCCGGACAGCCGCCCCATTGCGCGCTGCTCACGCAGGAAGCGTTCGAGGTTGTCGGGGTCCGGTTCCGAGGTCAGCACCTTGATCGCCACGGTGCGGTCCAGGGCGGGCTGCCGACACCGGTAGACGACGCCGAAACCACCCCGGCCGATCTCGTGCACGTCCTCGAACCCGGCCGCGACAAGTTCGGCCACGATGCGCGGCGGGGTCTCCCGCTGCGTCGCCAGCGGATCGCTCTCGGCCATCGGCTGCCTCACTCATAGCCGGGGTTGGTCGAATGCCCTGATCATATCCCCGTGGGATCGGAGGCGGGGCGATCGAACGGACGACCAGCGGCCTGTCCATCGAGGGAGCGGGCATTGTCGGCGGGCACCCACGCCTGGGGTCGCATGTTCCCCGAGAACCATTGTGCGGCAGCAGAACCCGACTCGTCGACCTACGCGTCCGCGTCGCGGCGGCGTCGGCCGCGACGCCGAAGTCGGCTGTCGGCCGGTTGTCGGCCCCGGTTGGCCATTCGCCGATACGCGTGACGCACCGCCTTCTCAGCGGACGCTCAGCGAGCGGTTGGCCGCGCGGCGGCGACGTCGGTGTGTTGGCCGCACCCCAGAGCTGGAGCTGGTACGAGGGGCCTCGTCTGTCGCCAGGATTCGGCGCGGAACGGGTCCTCGAGGATGATCGGGTAGCCGGGGACAAGACTGTTCACCTCGTCTCGGCCGGCGATGGTGTATCCGGCAGTTCGGGGCCGGCGGGGACCGGGTCCGGGCGTCGGGCGGGTTTGACGCCGCTCGAGGCTCGGAGGGCACCGTGCAGCGTCACCCGCAGCGGATTCTGGGCGGCGTGTGCGAGGAGGGTGTGGAACTCGACGTCGAACCTCAATGGCTCTTTCGATGAGAGCGATTCGCTTCCCCGACCTGCCGTCGACCTCCCTGACCACGCTGCAGGAACTGGACTTTCACCCACCGCGGCAGTCATGACCGCGCCTGCGCACACCGCACTCCCGCGGTGGAAGGCGGGACCGGCCCGCAGCTGGGCGGCGTTCCCGCTCGCCGCCTGTAGTGGCGGTTTCTGGGGTCGTGTGGCTTCTTCGGCAGATCGGCACGAGATCTCGTGCCGATCTGCCGCAATGCGCACCTACAGTGGGTGCACCCACCGCAACCGCGGTCGGAGAAGGGCGCCGTGCACACCTTCGAGGATCCGAGGTGAGAGATGACTGCATCCGAAGCCGGTTCCGCGGAATACGTAGTCGAGTCGACCGGCGCCCCCGTGACCGCCCCGGGGTGATTCGGGTGACCACCGCAGAGAACGCCGAGTCCGGCGGCAGCCGGCAGCAGGTCCGGCCGGGTGCCGCCACCGGGACCGTGGTCGCCGTGTTCGGGGCGCTGGCCGCCCTGGCCGGCATCGAGCACGGGGTCGGGGAGATGCTTCAGGGCTCGGGCCCACCGCCGGGGTGGGTGATCCGGTCCTGGCCCGAGCACGCGGCGTTCGAGGCCCTCGGCGGCGAGCCCGCCCTGACCGTGCTCCCCGACCTGCTGGTCTCCGGGGTCGTCACCGTGGTGGTGGCGACCGCGCTGGGTGCCTGGGCGATCGTCGGCGTGCACCGCCGGCACGCAGGGCCGCTGCTGCTCGGGCTGTCGTTGCTGCTGTTGGCCGTGGGCGGCGGGTTCGGGCCGCCCCTGCTGGGCATCGTCTTGGGCTTGGGCGCAGCCTGGCCGGCCGTATCCCCGCAGCACTTCGGCGCAGCCAGGCGCTCCCTGGCGCGGATGTGGCCGTGGGCGCTGGGAGCCGGCGTGGTCGGCTACCTGGGATTGGTCCCGGGCACTCTGGTGATGCACGCGGTGTGGGGTTCGACGAGTCCTGCCGGGGTGTACGGGCTGATGGTGCTGGCCTTCGGCGGGGTGATCCTGGCGCTGCCGGCGGCCCGGGCCCGCGACCGGCTCGAGGCCGGGCGCGGCGTCGCGCACGCGCAACCCGGCAGCGGCCACCGCAGCAGGGGCACCCGATGACCTTCCGTGCCCGACCGCACCAGATCGCCCCCGGCGTCCACCTGCTCCGGGCCGGCCGGAGCGCCGCCGCCTCCAACGTCTACCTGATCGCGTCGGGGTCGACGTGGGTGTTGGTGGACGCGGCCTGGGCCGGCAGCGCCGAGACCATCACCGCGGCGGCGGAGTCGCTGTTCGGCACGGGCACGAAGCCGGCGGCGATTCTGCTGACCCACCTCCACCCGGATCACTCCGGGGCCGCCGGGGCCCTGGCCCGGACCTGGGGGGTGCCGGTGTACGTCCACCCCGCTGAGCTGCCGATGGCCCCGGGCCGGTACCTGCCGGAGTACACGATGCCGCTGGACCGGTGGGTGGTGATCCCGCTGATGCGGCTGCTGCCCCGGCGGACTCGGGCCCGGATCGAACAGGCGGGCAGCCTCACCGACGTGGTGCGTCCGCTGGGGCCGGGCGGCGTGGTGCCGGCGCTGCCCGACTGGCAATGGGTGCACACCCCCGGGCACACCCCGGGTCACGTGGCCTACCTGCGACGCAGCGACGGCGTGCTGATCGCCGGGGACGCCGCGGTGACCGTGGACCTGAACTCGGTCCTCGGGACGCTGACCGGCCGGCGGCGGCTCGCCGGACCACCCCGGTACACCACCTGGGACCAGCCGGCGGCGGTGCGGTCCGTCGCTGCCCTGGCGGCGCTGGAGCCGCGGGTGCTCGCTCCCGGGCACGGGCTGCCGCTGGCCACCGCAGCGGCCGAGGCACTGCACCACCTGGCCCGGAAACTGGACCGGCCTCGGGCCGGTCGGCTGCGCCGGGGGCTGCGCACGCTCCGGGTCGCTGTGGCCGCACCCCGGTACGGCGGAGCGGGCCGGTATCGGCCCCCACCGCTGGTGTACGCCCGGCTGCAGTGGCTGGGTCACGCGTTGACCCGGCTGCGGCTCAGCCCGCGATATGTCGTGACGCTCGAGGTTCCCGGGCGCCGCTCCGGTGTCGTGCGCCGGACCAACCTGGTGCTGCTGGACCACGACGGCGAGCAGTACCTGCTGTCGCTGGCCGGGCAGTCCCAGTGGGCCCGCAACGTGGGGGCCGCCGGCGGGCGCGCGATGCTGGCCCGCGGCCGCCGACGCAGGGCTGTCACGTTGGTCGAGGTGCCGGTCGCCGACCGGGCCGGCCTCCTCCGCGCCTACTTGCTGCGGGGCGGACGGCAACCCGGCAACCGACGGATCGCCCGGGAGGCGGACATGTACTTCGGCCTGGCCGGTGCACCCACCCTGGAAGAGTTGGCGGCTGTGGCACCGCGCTACCCGGTGTTCCGGGTCACCGACAGCGGACAGCCGGCCCACCAGACGAGAGCACCGCGATGACCGTCACCCGAAGAGCGGCCCCGCCCGGTACTGCGTTCCCCGACATTCGCCCACCTCCGGGGGACCTGGCGGCCCATGGCCGGCTACCGTCGCAGCCTGCTCGACGTCGAGCACCCGCCCTGTGCTCCGCCGGGGGTCGGACCCCCATCGCGGCATACGCCGCCATGCGGGTCCTGTGCGGCATCGCGGCAGTCGCCGCCATCGCCAGGTCGATCACGACCTTGCTCGGATCATGGATCGACCGACCCTCGCCGCGGTGGTGCAGTGACGGCTCCCGGGGATCGGCGCGGTGGTGCACACGGTGACCGAGGCCGGCAGCCTCGACGAGGCGCGCCGCCGCCTCGACCGGACCAGGGGGTGCCGCTCAGGTGGCCAGGTCGGCGGCGTGGCGACGGGCCCGCTCGGCCGCCTGCAGCTCGAGCCCGTACAGCAACCCGAAGGTGAACCCGTTCTCCCCGGGTGTGGTCCCGGCCCGGGCACCGAACTCGCGCAGCAGGTCGGTGGCGACGGCGCTGTCCCGATGTTCGCCGAGGACCTGCTGGATGTTCGTGTAGCGGGCGATCTTGCGCTTCGCGCGTGTGCGGCCCAGCAGCGGGGCAGCCAACTCGACGGCATAGCGGGCCCGCTCGGCGGCCTTGCGGGCCCGACTCGGCGCCGCCTCGTCCTCGTCGGCGGCGGCCCGCACCCGGCTCAGGGCCGTGCGTTCGGCGGTGCGCACCGCCTTCTCGATCACCCGCGCACCGTCCCCATGGTCGGTCAGCGGTGGCTGCGTGCGCCAGCGTGCCAGCGCGGCGAGCAGCATGCGATACCGGTCGGAGTCCAGGGCGCGCAGCACCTCGTCGAGGTGGCGGCGCTCGTCGGCGAGCAGATCGGTGTCGAGCCGGGACGCCACCGGGCCCATCACCACTTCCGGCGGCAGTGTCTCGAGCGCGGCGGCCAGCCGGGCGCGCTGCACCTGCCGATCCCGAACATGACCGAGCAGCCCGGAATACCAAGACAATTCGGAATCGAGCCAGGTGCGTTGCGCGGGTTCGAACAGGTCCTGCCACACCCGGAGGGTGCTGCGCAGCCGCCGGATACCGACCCGGGTGGGATGTATCGGGTCCAGACCGCGGCGCAGCCACACGTCCCCCGCGCCGATCGCCTCGATCTGGGCGTCGAGGTAGGCACCGAGCATCCGCCGCGCTGTGGGGGCCTTCCCGGTGGGGGTGTGGGGGCCCGGGGCCGGGTCGGTTGCGGCGAGGGCGTGCTCGAGCTCGCTGCGGTGCGGGGCCGGTGCGGCGCCGGCGCGGGCCAGGGCCGCGGTGACGGCGGTGCGGTGCTTCTTCGTCGCCGCCGTACCGAGGTCGAGGTCGAGCTGGTGCCACTGTTCGACGGTTGCCGCCCGGCCGATCACGGTGGCCTGGACCGTCTCGACGATGATCTGCGCGAGCAGCCGGTCCTTGCGGTCGTACCACTCGTGCCGGTGCTCGCCGATGCCGAGGGTGACCGAGCGTCGCAGCGGCCGCCCGCCCGTCAGGCCCGCCACCGCCGCGGTGAGTTCGTCGGGCACGAGGTCGCTGTCGGTGGAGGCGAGGTGCAGTTCGGTACCGAGCGTGCCGCCGGGAACGGCCAGTTCCCAGCCGGGCTCGTCGTCGGGGCCGGGATTTCGGTACCGGAGGATGCTGTCCCAGTGCCGCAGATCGCGGTCGTCGGTGTCGAGGTAGATGCTGTGGCGCTCGGGGCCGGGGTGCTCGACGTGCCGTGCCTTCGGCAGGATGTCCTGCCATCGCGGCAGGTCCCCCCGGGACGACGCGAGATACGTGGTGTGGGCGGGCGCGGACGAGGCCATGACTTCGAGTCTGTCGCATCCGGCCGGGCTTCGGCAGTGAACGCGCCGGGTTCCCGCCGCAGGATGGTCTTCGGCGGTGGGCCAATCGACGGTCGAGGATCTCCGGGAATACGTGCTACATCCGCTCGTCTGGTCACCGACTCGACCCCGGCGGCCGCGGCGACGCTGGCCGCCCTCGGCAGCACCGGGCTGGTGGACTGGCCGGTGCCGGCCGCCGTCGGGGACGGGGCACCGGCCGCGAAACGGCTGATCCCGTACCGGCCCACCACCCGAGTCCAGTCCGGTACCACCACCGCTGCTGCGCCGGCGCGGTCGTCGACGCAGCCGAAGAATGCGGCGACGGTCGCACCGAGGCCCCTGCCGACGCCGGCGACGGACCGGACGGCCCGGCCCGATCCGGCGCGGGTGCGGTCACCGAAGCGTAAACCCCGGGTCGAACGCGCGGTGCAGTATGTGCGCGGAAGCTCTTGGGCCGATCAGGCTTTCACGAATCTGACCGAGGCACAACTGCACGTGCTGAAGTGGTGTCGCGAGATCGCGGGCACACGGATCCACGGCGCCACTGCGGTTGCTGCGGCCCCCCTTGACACCGGCGGTGCTCGGAACCGATCCTCGACCTCATTCCGCGACGGTCCCCGTCACAGCTCGAAACGGAGCATGCCATGACAACGCCCCGAGTTCCGGACATGCGCCGGTCGTACCTGCGGGTGCGGGACGTCGACCTGTACTGCGAGGACACCGGCGGTGAGGGCGAGCCGATCCTGTTCCTGCACGGGTTCTTCTTCGACGGGCGAATGTACGAGGCGCAGATCGCGGCGCTGAGGGATCGATACCGTTGCCTCACCCTCGATTTCCGGGGACAGGGCCGCTCCGGGCACGCCCGGAGCGGCTACCAGCTCGAGCAACTGACCGCCGACGTGCTCACCGTGATCCGGCGGCTCGACCTCGCACCCGCGCATCTGGTGGGGCTGTCGATGGGCGGCTTCGTCGGGATGCGCATCGGAGCGCGGGAACCGGACCAGGTGCGCTCGCTGACCCTGCTCAACACCGGCGCAACCCCGCACCCGCCCGCGAAGTACCCGCTGCACCTGGCCCTGACGGCCGTGGCCCGGCTCCTCGGGCCGTCACCTGCCCTCGTGCTGCGCGGCATCGAGAAGGAACTCTACGGCGCACCGTTCCGCACCGACCCCGCCCGGGAACCCGAGCGTCAGGCGTGGCGCAGGCGGTGGGCGCAGGCCGACCGGTCGTCACTGGCGAACACGATGCTCGGCATGATGGTCCGCCCCGACATCCGGGACGAGCTCCCCGCGGTGAGCGTGCCGACGCTGATCGTCGCGGGACAACTGGATGTCGAGATGCCGCCGCATCTCTCCCGCGAAATGCACGCGCTGATCCCGGGCTCGCGACTGGTGGAACTCGACGGGGTGGGCCACAGTTCGACGCTGGAAGACCCGGCCCGGGTCACCGGCATCCTGGAGCGTTTTCTCGCCGAGGTCGGCTGACCGAGGAGAACCCCCGGGGTGCGTGGCCGCCGGTCCGACAGGTCCGCCCCTCACCCGGGCGACATCGTCTCGACCTGCGCCTCCTAGATCGGACGGAACCCCGCCCCGGCGCCGCCCCGCGCATCGGCGTCACCGACGACGGCCGTCATGCTCGTGCCGACCTCCGGACCGAGGCAGGCAACGCTGAGATAGCCGTTCACCATGCCCACGAGCGTGGTTCCGACCACCACCGGACCTCCCGAGTCGCCGAGGTCGACGCACGTCTGCGTCCAGGTCTGCCCCGAACCGAACACATCGCCGTAGGCCACCCCGCAGGTATGCCCCGTGGTGCGGCCCTGCTTGCAGACGATGTCCGGGAACTGCGCCGGTCCCCCGATCCCCGTGATCGTCGTGTTTCCCACCCGATTCACGGGCGCCACCTTCGCCGGCTCGAACACGATCACCGCGTAGTCCAAGTCCGCATCGGTGTAGGCGATCGTGCCGACCACACCGGCGTCCGGATCGGCCTCCGAGGCGACCGTGGACCCGGCGTTTCCGCAGTGCCCCGCCGTGAATCCGACCAGCCGGCCCCCGGAATCGGGGCCGATCGTGGTGAGGGTGCAGTAGTTCCGGCCGTCCATGACGATACCGGAACCGCCGCCGAGGACGGCCGGATCGGCGGCCGCTGCAACACCGGTGCCGGCGAGCAGCGACGCGCCGACGGCGAGAACGAGGATGCCGAGTCTCATGGCGGGCCTCTCCCGAAGGTCGAGCGAACGAGTCGGACACGCGCAGGAACGGGAGGGTCGCGCGTACGATCCACCGCCCTCGGGCGCTGTTTCTCGATCATCCGCCGCACCGGGTGCTGTTCGCAGCGTTTTCCGGGACGAGAACACGCGGCGGGGACCGATCCGGGGAAGGGAACGACCGGACCGGCAGATCGGGGACAGCGGTGCGACGGGGGCGCGGGATCGTCGCCGCGATCGCCTCAGGGCGAGACGGGCGGAGGCGGGGTATCGCCATGGATGACCAGCACCGGGCAGTGTGCGTGCTCGGCGCATGCGGCGCTGACCGAACCGAGCAGCAGGCCGCTGAAGCCGCCGTGCCCCCGGCTTCCCACCACCAGGAACTGCGCGTCGCGGCTCTCGTCGAGCAGGACGCGCGCGGCTCCGCCGCGGCGAACCAGTTCCTGCACGGACACGCCGGGCTCGCTCCCGAGGACCCCGGTGACCGTCTCGTGCAGCATCCCGGACGTTTCCCGCTCCGGATCCCAATCGCTCGGCCAGCCTTCCGCGGCGGCCCAGGGAATCTCCCATGCCGCCACGGCGTCGACCTCGAACCCTGCCGAGCGGGCGACGAATCGTGCCCAGCGCAGTGCCCCCTTCGACGGCTCCGAACCGTCCACTCCGACCACGACGCGGCCGGTCATTCCGTCATCGGTCACGACGACTCCTCTCCTGCCCGGCGCGGTCGGAACGGTCGGCGCCGGGATCCTCGACGCAGGCGGCGCCGAGGAACGGTCGTTCGCCGCCGCATCCGGGTGGTACGGCTTCGTGCGGGCCGGTGCGTGACCGCCCGGGTGAACTCTCGAAGCTCGTGCCGGAAGGAAAGCTGGACTCGACCACCGCGCAGCGGGAGTGCCCTGTACCGACGCGGTGCGTATCGACATCGGAAACGATGCCCATGGACCCAGTCTATGCTCGCGCTCGCCCGCAGGTACGCATCGGCGTCGACGTACTGCGGAGCGGTTACCAGCCCGCCGATCCAGGGATTCCCTTGAACGGGCCGACGACCGAGCTGGTGATCCAGCCGCCGTAGAACCCGCCGGGTTGCGGGACGACCTCCTCGCCGTCGACGGTGCACCGGTCGACCTGGGCGGCCATCACCGCGACGGCCCCGGCGATCGCGCGGAAGGCGGGGGTGGGATCACGGTAGGTCCATGCCGCTTTCGGCGCGACCCGCGAGTCGGTCACCAGGTCGTAGTAGCTTGCCCTGCCCTTCCACTCGCACCACGACGAGCCCGGCGTCTCCCGAAGCACCCCTTCGGCGAAGGCGTCGGCGGGAAGGTAGTAGGTCGGCGGATGGCTGGTCTCCAGTACCCGCCAGGCGCGCGTACTCGACGCGATGGTCCGGCCGCCCCGTTCCACGGTGATCGAGCCGGTGAAGGTCTCCACGCGGGGCGGGCGCGGGTAGTCCCACACCGACTCCTGCCCGGCGGCAGGTTCGACGGGTCTCGGACGGGTTGTCACGGCGACCTCCTCGTGGTCACCTCCCCAGGGTACGGGCACGACCGCGGGGCCGGGGCTGTCGGGACCGAGGGTGCCGGGTAACCGAGTTGCGGCCCCTGCGTCCGTGGGCGACGAGTCAGGACCGCAGCAATGCGCGGCTCGTCGGTTCCGAGTCGTCGAGGCCGTCCACTACGCTACCGGCCGATCCCTCCTCGGCCGTGCCGGTGCCCTCCACTCCCGACGGTGTCGGTGGACCGCTCAGAACAGGCGCCGCATGATCTTCAGCGCAGCTTGGGTGTAGGGCGGGTAGTTCATCGCCGGATCCGGGCGGAACGGCTTGACGAGCACCGCCTTGCGGTGACTGAGCGCCTCGAAACCGTAGCGCCCGTGGTACGCCCCCATTCCGCTGGCGCCCACGCCACCGAACGGCAGTTGTGGGGCGAGGACGTGCATGCCGACGTGGTTGACCACCACGCCACCCGCGCTGATTCGCTGCGTGATCTTCTTCTGGGTGTTCAGGGATTTGGAGAACACGTACGCTGCAAGGGGTTTGGGGCGGGCACCGATGAAGTCGAGGGCTGCGTCGACCGAGTCGACGGTGAGGATCGGCAGGATGGGCCCGAAGATCTCGTCCGTCATGCCCGGGTCGTCGGGTGCCGGATCGACGATCGCGGTCGGTTCGACGGTGAGAGTGTCACGATCGCACCTGCCGCCGGTGACGATGCGTCCGGTTGTGGACTCCAGATACGCCTCGAGCCGATCGAAGTGACGGTGGTTGACCACCCGCATCCCCGGCTGCGGTTCCTCGCTGCGGAACAGGGCGATCGTGTCGACGATCTTGTCGACGAGCCCGTCGCGGACGGACCGCTCGACCAGTACGTAGTCGGGCGCGATGCAGCTCTGTCCGGAGTTGAGGAGTTTGATCCAGGCGATGCGCCGCGCGGTGACCTCGAGATCGGCGTCCTCGGCGACGATGACCGGAGACTTGCCACCGAGTTCGAGGATCACCGGCGTGAGCTGCGGGGCGGCGGCGGCCATGATCTTGCGGCCCACCTCGGTGCCGCCGGTGTACAGGGCGAGATCGAATCCCTGCGCGAGCAGGCTCTGGGTGAGCTCGGCATCGCCTTCGGCGACCACGACGGCCTCCGGGTCGAGGTACTGCGGAATCAGCCGGGCGAGCAGCGCGGACGTGGCGGGGGCCAGCTCCGACGGTTTGATCACGGCACAGTTTCCGGCGGCCACTGCCGCGACGAGCGGACCGAGCGTCAGATACACCGGGTAGTTCCACGGTGCGATGATCAGGACCACTCCCATCGGCTCGTACTGCACCCAGCCGAGTGCGGGAAACTGGTTGATCGACAAGGACTTCGGTCGAGGAAGCATCCATCGCCGGACCCGCTTGCGGGCGTAGGCGGCTTCGGCCCGGGTGGAAGCGACGTCGCCGAGCCAGGCTTCGACCGCGTTTCGGCCCAGGTCCTCCTGCAGGGCGGCCGCAATCTCGGCTTCGCGCTCGTCGGCGAGTTTCTCGATGCCGCGGAGCTGGCGGATGCGCCATCCGGCATCGCGCGTGCGTCCGGTCGCGTAGGCCTTCCGCAGTCGGGTCAGGAGTTCGGTCGATGTGTCGGTGGATGTGACGGTCATGTGGTCCTCCAAGCGGAAGTCGAGAGTGGATGTGCGGTCGGCCTGTCGCGGCGGAACGGCGAATGGGCGGACGGCGGCACGGGGGCCGGGGCGAGGTCGTCGACGACAGGGCCTCGGGCGCGGGTCGTCGGGATGCGCCGGCGCAAGCGGCACCCGGACGGTGGCCCGAGCCCGCGGCGGCGGGTGGCACCGAATCGGGCGGTGCCGCGCCGACGCGGTGCCCCGACATCCGGAGCGATGCCCATCGCCACAGTCTAGGACCCGCTGGTGCCTGCGGATACGTGTCGGCCGGGTTACGTGTTCAGTGCACGGCAGGAGCCCGACGAGCAACTCGATCGGAAGGCCTCGGAGGTCGCCGAGCGCTCCGGAAGGTATTCGTCCGTGGCGTGCCCACAGTCGTCTCGCACGACGCACCGGTCACGATCGCACGAGCAGATCGCTGTGTCCGGGTGGGGGCGGCGGATACCATCGAGTTCTCGGCGCTGGCACGACGGCTCTCGGATTGGAGCTCGATTATGGCCGATGACGCGAAACTCCTCGACTATCTGAAACGGGTGACCGCAGAGCTCTATCAGGCCCGGGAGAAGCTTCGCGAGGTCGAGGGGGTGAGTCGCGAACCGATCGCCGTCGTCGGGATGGGGTGCCGGTTCCCCGGCGGCGTCCGCTCCCCACAGGATCTGTGGCACCTGGTGGAATCCGGTTCGGAGACCGTCTCCGGGTTCCCCACGGACCGGGGTTGGGAAGCGGCGGATCTCTACGATCCGACGGGCCGGCAGGCCGGCAGGACGTACACGGTGCAAGGTAGCTTTCTCGACGATGCAGCGGGTTTCGACCCGGAGGTCTTCGGAATCTCGCCTCGCGAAGCACTGGCGATGGACCCGCAGCAGCGACTCCTGCTCGAGACGAGCTGGGAGACCTTCGAGCACGCCGGCATCGATCCGCGGTCCGTGCACGGCAGGCAGATCGGCGTCTTCACCGGTCTGTCCGGAATCGACTACTCGGCACGGGCGGGCGGCGCCCCGCCCGAGGAACTCGCGGGCTACTTCATCACCGGCACCGCGATGAGTGTCGCCTCCGGCCGTGTCGCATACAGCTTCGGACTGAACGGACCCGCGATCACCGTCGACACGGCATGCTCGTCGTCCCTGGTGTCCGTCCACCTCGCCATGCAGGCACTGCGCAACGGCGAGTGCGAACTCGCCCTGGCCGGCGGGGCGACCGTCATGTCGACGCCCGCGGTGTTCGTCGAGTTCAGCCGGCAGCGTGGACTGGCCCACGACGGGCGCTGTAAGGCGTTCTCCGCCGCGGCCGACGGTACGGCGTGGGGCGAAGGCGCCGCGATCCTCGCGCTGGAACGCCTGTCCGACGCCGAGCGCAACGACCGCCGGATCCTCGCCGTCGTCCGCGGCAGCGCGGTGAACCAGGACGGCGCCAGCAACGGCCTGACCGCCCCGAGCAAGCAGGCCCAGGAACGGGTGATCCGGCAGGCCCTGACCGACGCCGGACTCGGCCCGGCCGACGTCGACGCGGTCGAAGCCCACGGCACCGGCACCACGCTGGGCGATCCCATCGAGGCGTCCGCCCTGCTGGCCGGCTATGGCCGCGATCGGCCCCCCGACCGGCCGTTGTGGCTCGGCTCGGTGAAGTCGAACCTCGGGCACACCCAGGCAGCCGCCGGAGTGGCCGGAGTGATCAAGATGATCATGGCGATGCGGCACGGTGTGCTGCCGAGAACGCTGCACGTCGACCGCCCCACCCCCCACGTCGACTGGTCCGCCGGATCGGTGTCCCTGCTCACCGAGAACCGGGAATGGCCGGCGACCGACCGGCCCCGCCGGGCGGCGGTCTCCTCGTTCGGCATCAGCGGCACGAACGCCCACGTCGTGCTGGAGCGGCCGACCCCACCGCCGGACGCTGCGCCCACCGACGGGATCGACGGATCGGACGACGTCGTGGCCTGGTTCGTGTCGGGCCACACCGAACCGGCGCTGCGCGCGCAGGCCCACAGGCTGGGGGACTACGTCGCCGACCACCCCGAGCTGACACCCGCCCAGGTGGCCGGCCCGCTGCTGACCTCCCGCGCGACCTTCGACCACCGTGCCGCCGTGCTCGGTACCGACCGGACGGCCCTGCTGTCCGGTCTCGACGCGCTCGGCCGAGGCGCCCCCGACCCCGGTGTGATCACCGGCGTGGCGGTCGAGGCGGGCGACCGGCCGGTGTTCGTCTTTCCCGGGCAGGGCGCGCAGTGGGTGGGCATGGCCACCGAACTGCTGGAGTCCTCCCCGGTGTTCGCCGACAGCCTGCGCGAGTGCGCCGACGCCCTGGCCCCGCACACCGGGTTCGCGCTGCTCGACGTGCTCCGCGACCGCGATCCGGCGGCCCTGGACCGGGCCGACGTCGTGCAACCCGCGCTGTTCGCGGTGATGGTCGGTCTTGCGCGGCTGTGGCACGCACACGGCGTCGAACCGGCGGCCGTGGTCGGGCACTCGCAGGGCGAGATCGCCGCCGCCCACGTCGCCGGCGCGCTGACCCTGCCCGACGCGGCGCTCGTCGTCGCGGCCCGCAGCCGGGTGATCACGGAATCGGCCCGGCGCGGCGGTGGCATGGCGTCGGTGGGTCTGCCGGCGGACGCGGTGCGGCAGCAGATCGAACCCTGGGCCGGGACCGTCGAGGTGGCGGCGATCAACGGTCCGGCCGCCACGGTCGTGTCCGGCCCCGGCGACGCCCTCGAGGTACTGGTCGCGCGGTGGCAGGCCGACGGTGTCCAGGCCCGGCGCATCACCGTCGACTACGCCTCCCACTGCGCGGACGTCTCGGTGCTGCGCAGGCCCATTCTCGACGCTCTCGCCCCGATCACCCCGCAGCGTTCGCGGATCCCGTTCTACTCGACGGTGAGCGGGGACATGATGGACGGCACCGCACTCGACGCCGACTACTGGTACCGGAACCTGCGCCGGCCGGTGCGCTTCGAGGACGCGACGAGATCTCTGGCCCGCGACGGGTATCGGCTGTTCGTCGAGTCGGGGAGCCATCCGGTCCTGACCGTGCCGCTGCAGGAGACCCTGGACGCGGCCGGCATCGCGGGTCGCGCCCTCGGCACCCTCCGGCGCGACCGGGCAGGCCTACGCCAGTTCACCACCGCCCTCGCCGAGGCACACGTGTCCGGGGCGCACATCGAGTGGGACCGGGTCGGGTGGGCTCGGCGCGACGGTGGGCGGCCGTGGGTGGACCTGCCGACGTATGCCTTCCAGCACCGCCGCTACTGGCTGGACAGTCCCGCGCCGCAGGGTGATGTCACGTCGGCGGGCATGGACACGGGTGGACACCCGATGCTTGCCGCGTCGGTCGAACTCGGTGACGGCCGGGGCGTGGTGTTCACGGGCGTGCTGTCGCCGCGACGTCTTCCGTGGCTGAGCGACCATGCGGTCAGCGGCACCGTCATCCTGCCCGGCACGGCGTTCGTGGAGCTCGCCCTGCACGCGGGGAACCGCGTCGGGTTCGGCCGGCTCGACGAACTCGCCCTCGAGGCACCCGCCAGGATTCCCGCCGAGGGGGACGTCGCCCTACAGGTGAGCGTGCTCGCGGACGGCGACACCGGCCGAGCCACGGTGTCGGTGCACTCGCGGCCGGTGGATGCCGCACAGCAGACTCCGTGGACCCGGCACGCCACCGGCACCCTCACCCCGGGCTCGGAGACCACCGACCTCGCCGAACACCGGTGGCCGCCCGCCGACGTCACGCCGATCGACATCGGAGGGCTCTACGGACTGCTCGACGAGGCCGGCTACGGGTACGGCCCGAGCTTTCGAGGACTCCGGGCGGCGTGGCGCCGCGGTGACGACCTGTACGGCGAAGTGCGGCTGAACGGCGAGGACCCGGCTGCGGCGGTCGCGGGATACGGGATCCACCCGGCGGTGCTCGACGCGGCGCTGCACCTGATCGCGCTCGGAACCGCCGCGACCGGTGCACGCGACCTCCGGCTGCCGTTCGCCTGGGGCACAGTGCAGCTGCACGCGGTGGGCGCAACCGCCCTGCGCGTGCACATCACCCCGATCGGGCCCGACCGCTACCGGATATCCGCGTACGACGCGGCCGGTAAACCGGTGTTGACCGCCGATTCGTTGGCGCTGAGGCCGCTCGGGGATACGCGCGTACCGGCCGCCGGGACCGGCGACAGCCTCTACCGAGTGGCGTGGATGCCCGTCGGTGCCGCCACCACCGCTTCGGCCGACCTGGTGCCGCTCGAGGAGGCGCTCACCGGCGGTGATCACGCAGGTCGCGTGCTGTGGCTGGCTTGCGAACCGGGCGACGGGCCGGACATGCCGACCCGGGTGCACGCCGCCGCGGAGGCGACGTTGCGGGCGGTCCAGTCCTGGCTCCGCGCGGATCACCTGGCCGAGACCCGCCTGCTGGTGACGACCAGGCTCGCGGTGGCGGTCCGCGACGACGACCCGATCGACGTGTCTGCCGCGCCCGCGTGGGGGCTGCTCGGTGCGGTGCAACACGAGCATCCGAACCGCATCACCCTGGTGGACCTGGACGCGGCGGCCCCTGCCCTCGCCCGTCCTGAGGTGCTGGCAACGGCGTTGGCCTGCAACGAACCTCAGCTGGCGATCCGCGACGGTGTACTCCTGGCGCCCATGCTCGCCGCGGTGACGCCGCCCGACGCCGCACCCGAATCGGGCCCGCCGCCCTTCGGCCCGGGCGGCACGGTCGTGATCACCGGTGGCACAGGAACCATCGGCAGACTGATCGCCCGCCACCTCGTAGCGCGATACGGCGTGCGGCGGCTGGTGCTGACCGGCCGACACATGCTCGACGCCGAGAGTGCGGCCGCACTGCGCGCCGATTTCACCGAGTCGGGGGCCGAGGTTAGCGTCGCCGCCTGCGACGTGGCCGATCGGGCAGCGGTGGCCGCTCTGCTGGCCGCCATTCCCGACCTGTCGGGCGTGATCCACGCCGCCGGGGTGCTCGACGATGCCACCGCCGCCACCTTGACGCAGGACCAGCTGCACGCCGTCCTCCGGCCCAAGGCGGACGGTGCCTGGCATCTGCACGAACTCACGCGCGACCGCGAGCTGTCGGCGTTCGTGCTCTTCTCCTCCGCGGCGGGTGTGCTCGGCGGCGCCGGCCAGGCAAACTACGCGGCGGCGAATGTGTTCCTGGACGCACTCGCGCAGCACCGCCGCGTCCGCGGGCTGCCGGCGATCGCCATGGCCTGGGGGTTGTGGGCCCGCCCCAGCGGGATGACGTCCCATCTCGGCGCGGCCGACCTCGACCGGTTGCGGCGCACCGGCATCGACACCATCAGCCCGGAGTCGGGGCTGACCCTGTTCGACGCGGCGCTTGCCGTGAACAGTCCGCTGGTCGTGCCGATACGGCTCGCGACGCGTTCCGCTCGGGTCGACGGTGAGTCGATCCCGCCCATCTTGCGCCGGGTCCTCGGTAGCCGTCATCGTCGCGCCGCTGCCGCCGAGCCGCCCACCGGCCTCGCCGAGGAGTTGCGGGCGCTGAATCCCGGAGAGCGTCACAGCCGGCTGCTGGACCTCGTCACCACCCATGTGGCCGCCGTGCTCGGCCACGACGGAAAAGAAGCGATCGACCCGGAACGGGCTTTCAAGCAACTCGGCTTCGACTCGCTGACCGCCGTGCAACTGCGCAATCAGCTCGCCACCGCCACCGGCGTCACGCTGCCCGCGACGGTGGTGTTCGATCATCCGACCGCGGAGGCGCTCACCCGGGAGCTCGAGGCTCGGCTGATCGGCAGCGCTGCGGCTCCGCAGCCGACCCGACCGACGCGGACTCGCGGGGACGACGAGCTGATCGCGATCGTAGGGATGGCCTGCAGGTACCCGGGCAGGGTGTACTGCCCGGACGACCTGTGGCGACTCGTCCGCGACGGCAACGACGCCGTGGGGCCCTACCCCCGCAACCGAGGCTGGAATCTCGACGACGTCTACCACCCCGACCCCGACCGCAGCGGCACGACGTACATGAGCGAAGGCGGATTCCTCTACGACGCCGACGAATTCGACGCCGCGTTCTTCGGCATCAGCCCGCGCGAGGCGATCGCGATGGACCCGCAGCACCGGCTGCTCCTGGAGAGCGCCTGGGAAGCGTTGGAACAGTCCGGGATCCCACCGAATTCGCCCGGACTCACCGACACCGGGGTGTACGTCGGGCTGATGGGGGGCGACTACGGGTTCTCTCTGATGACTCAGCGCACTGTCGACGCCGAGGGCTATCTGATGACCGGGACCAGCAACAGCGTGGCGTCCGGCCGGATCTCCTACACCCTCGGCTTCACCGGTCCCGCAGTCACCGTCGACACCGCCTGCTCGTCGTCGCTGGTGGCCGTGCATCTCGCGGCGCGGGCGCTGCGCGACGGCGAATGCGCGCTCGCGCTGGCCGGCGGGGCGACGGTGATGGCCACTCCCGGCGTGCTGATCGAGTTCAGCCGCCAGCGGGGGCTCGCCCCGGACGGACGGTGCAAGCCGTTCTCCGACCGGGCAGACGGCACCGGGCTCGCCGAGGGCGCGGGAATGGTGGTGCTGGAGCGACTCGGCGACGCCCGGCGCAACGGCCACCGGGTACTGGCGATCGTCCGCGGATCGGCGGTCAACCAGGACGGGGCCTCCAACGGATTGACCGCCCCGAACGGGCCGTCCCAGGAGCGGGTGATCCGCCGGGCACTCGCCGACGCCGCGCTCGGCCCCGCCGACATCGACGCCGTGGAGGCACACGGCACCGGCACGACGCTCGGTGACCCCATCGAGGCGCAGGCGCTGCTGGCCGCCTACGGGCACGGTCGGGCGGGGCAACCGTTGTGGCTCGGCTCGGTCAAGTCGAACATCGGCCATGCCCAGGCGGCGGCGGGGGTGGCCGGCGTGATCAAGATGGTGATGGCGATGAGGCACGGGGTGCTGCCGCCGAGCCTGCACAGCGACGCCCCGACCCGGCACGTCGATTGGCCCGCCGGCGAGGTCTCCCTGCTCGCCGAACCGGTGGCGTGGCCGGACACCGGACGGCCCCGTCGCGCGGGGGTCTCGTCGTTCGGCATCAGCGGCACGAACGCGCACGTGATCCTCGAGCAGCCACCCGGCGCCGCACCGACCGAGGTGGCGCCCCGATCCGCAACGCCGCTCATCTGGGTGATCTCCGGAAAGACCGGTGATGCGCTGCGTGCGCAGGCCGCCCGGTTGGCCGAGTTCCTCGACAGTGACGAGTTCGTCTCGCAGAGCGGGGACGACGCTCCGGATCTCGCCGACCTCGCATACTCTCTGGCAACCACCCGATCCGGCTTCTCCCACCGCGCCGCGGTGATCGGCGAAACCCGGGCCGACCTACGCGAGGGCCTGGCCCGCATCGTCGCGGGGCGACCGGGCGGCAACGTTGTCGCCGGGACGAGCACCCGCGGCAAGACGGCCTTCATGTTCACCGGCCAGGGTGCGCAACGGATCGGGATGGGGCGCGGCCTCTACGATGCCTACCCGGTGTTCGCGGCGGCCCTGGACGACGTGTGTTCCGCATTCGACGCGCACAGGGAAATTCCGCTGCGGCAGGTGATCTGGGGTGACACCGAGGGGGGTGCCGCGAAACTCGACAGCACCGAATACACCCAACCGGCGCTGTTCGCGGTCGAGGTCGCGCTCTGCCGGCTGCTGTGGGAGTGGGGCATCACCCCCGACTATCTGATCGGCCATTCGATCGGAGAGATCACCGCCGCACACGTCGCGGGGGTGTTCAGCCTGCCCGATGCCGCCGCCCTGGTGGGGGAGCGCGGACGGTTGATGCAGTCGACCGAACCGGGCCGGATGATCGCCGTGCGCGCACGCGCGGGAGATGTCGTGACGCGAATCGATGGCCGGGTCGATCTCGCGGCGGTCAACGGCGCCGAATCGGTGGTCCTCGCGGGCGGCGAACGCGACGTGCACGCGGTCGCCTCCGAACTGTCCGCGGCCGGCATGACGACCACGAGCCTGCGGGTCGAGCGGGCCTTCCATTCCACCCTGATGGAACCCATCCTCGGGCAATTCGCCACCGTCGTGTCGAACCTGACCCCACAGTCGCCGAAGATGCCGGTCGTCTCCAACGTCACCGGGCGCCTCGCGACCGTCGACGAACTCGGGTCGGCGGACTACTGGACCCGGCACATCCGGCAACCGGTGCGATTCCACGACGGCATTCGCGCCCTCGACGAACTCGGCGTCACCCGTTGTGTCGAAGTCGGTCCCGGCGCGGCCCTGGCCACACACGCGGCCGAGATCGTCCCGAACGCGATCGCGACACTGCCCGGACACGGAGACGAGACCCACGAGATCATCGAAGCGGTCGCCGCCGCCTACGTGCAGGGCATCACGATCGACTGGGATCGGGTGCTGCCCGGTCGTCGCCGGGTGGACCTGCCCACCTACGCATTCCAGCGTCGTTCCTTCTGGCCGTCGGCGCCTGCGCGAAATCCCGGCGATCCGACGGAGTTGGGGCTGAGCCCGGCGGATCATCCGCTGCTCGGCGCCGCGGTGACACTCGACGACGACGCGACGTTGTACACCGGACAGCTCTCGCTCGAGCGGGATACCTGGCTCGTGGCACCGCCCGCCGACGACGGCGACCCGCCGTCGACCGATGGCCCGCGGACGGTGTCACCGGCGGTGTTGGTCGAACTCACCTTGCATGTCGCCCGACGAGCCGGTCTCGACCACATCGACGAACTCACCCTGCACCGCCCGCTGATCCTCCCGTCGTCGGGGACGGCATCGATTCGGGTGCTCGTGTCGCCGGCCGGCAACCCCGACACTCGCACCGTCACCATCTCGTCGAACCCGGGGGAGACCGACGGCGCGGACACCTGGATTCCGAACGCCTCGGCGACGATCGACGACGTCGTCGCCGGGGCACCGCCGCGCGTCCCGGGCGACGCCGAGGCCGAAGTGCACCTCGACGAAGGCACCGACACCAGCGGTTTCGGTATCCATCCGCAGCTGCTGCACGCGGCGCTCGAGCCGGTTCTCGGGCGGGACGGCTGGCCGCTGACCTGGTCGGGAATCCGGCTGCACACCGTCGGTGCGGAGGCGGTGTCGGTGCGGTTCGCGCCGAGCGAGGACGGCCGGTATCGCGTCGTCACCACCGGCCCCGGAGGGGGACCGGTGCTGACGGTCGATGCGCTGCGGGTGGTGCCGAGGGCGGTCGCCGCGGACGGGGCAGCCCGTGCGGCGCCCCGGCGACTGCACCGGCTGACCTGGGTTCGGGTGGAGGGTGCCTCATCCGAGCGGCCCCGCGGTCCGGTGGCGGTCCTCGGTGCCGAGGGGGCGGGTGACCGGGGCCTCGGCGCGGCGCTGCCGCGCTATCCCGACGTGGGGGCCCTGCGCACCGCGATGGAGTGCGGGCCGGGCGACGACGATCGGCGTCCGTGGACGGTGCTGGTCGGGTGCCGCACCGAGGGCGAGCACGGTCCGGACGCGACCCACGAACTGTGCGCGCGGGTGCTGCGGCTGCTGCAGGAGTGGCTGGACGAGGACGCTGTCGCCGACAGCCCGCTGGTGATCGTCACCCGCAACGCGATGGTCACCGACGACGGGCAGGACCGGGACGCTCGCGCCGACCTCGCGGCCGCGGCGGTGTGGGGCCTCGTGGGCTCCGCGCAGAACGAGAACCCGGGCCGGTTCCTGCTGATCGACCTCGACGACGAGTCGGACGCCGAGGCCGTGCTCACCTCGGCATCGGCAAGCGGGGAACCGCAATTGGCGGCCCGGCACAACCTCCTGTATGCGCCTCGGTTGCGGCGTATGCGCGCCGTCGACGAGTCGGGATCGCCCCTCGATCCCCGCGGCACCGTTCTCGTCACCGGCGGCACCGGCACGGTCGGATCGTTGGTGGCGCGCCACCTGGTGACCGAGCACGGGGCCCGGAATCTGGTGTTGACCAGCCGCCGCGGACCCGACGCCGAGGGCTGCGGCCGGCTGCGCCGCGAACTCGGCGGCATGGGGGCCGAGGTGAGCATCGTCGCCTGCGACACCTCCGACGAGTCGGCAGTCGCCGGATTACTGGCCCGGATACCGTCCGAGCACCCACTGACGGCGGTGATCCACGCGGCCGGAGTGCTCGACGACGGCACCCTGGCGTCGCTCACCCCCGAACGTCTCGACGCGGTGCTGCGGCCGAAGGTGGACGCAGCCTGGCACCTGCACCGGCTGACCGCGAAATGCGACGTGCGAGCCTTCGTCATGTTCTCGTCGCTCGCCGGCATCCTGGGAGCCCCCGGGCAGGCGAACTACGCGGCCGCGAACATGTTTCTCGACGCTCTCGCCCATCACCGCCGCGCCCTCGGGCGGCCCGCCCTCTCGATCGCGTGGGGGATGTGGGCACCACCGAGCGCCATGACCGACAACCTCGGTGCGATCGATCTCGTCCGGGCACGCCGCAGCGGATTGGTACCGATGACCGCTGCCGACGGGCTGGCGCTCTTCGACAGCGCGTTGACCGCCGGTGCCCCCGCTGTGGCGGCCGCTCGGTTCGACCCCTCCGGTTCGGCCGCCCCCCACGTTCCGGCCCCGATGCGTGGTCTGATCCGGGAATCGCGCCCGCGCGCCGCGGGGTCGGATCCGGTCGGGACCGGATCGACGGCGTCCGGGCCGGCGGAGTGGGCGCAGCGCCTCGCCGACCGGTCGATTCCCGAACAGCGACACCTGATGCTCGACCTGGTACGGGCCGGCGCCGCCGCCGTACTCGGCTACGACGCCTCGGACTCGGTCGACCCGGACCAGGCGTTCAAGGAACTCGGCTTCGACTCGCTGGCGGCTGTTGCGCTCCGCAACCATCTCGGTGCCGTCACCGGGCTGCGGTTGCCGCCGACCATGGTGTTCGACCACCCGAGCCCGCGTGCCGTCGCCGAGTTTCTGCGAGCCGAACTCATTCCGGACCCGGTGTCGGTTGCCCTCGCCGATGTCGACCGGCTTCGGGCGACCATCGCCGAGCTCGGCGAAGACAGCGCGGCGCGGTCGGCGATCGCGCAGCGGTTGGGGAACCTGCTGGCCGAAGTTGCTGCGGCCGACGATACCCATGCCGATCCCGTCGGCAGGATTCGTGCCGCGACCAGCGAGGAGATCCTCGACATGATCGATCGCGGTCTGTGAACCGAAGAGGTGCCGAGCGTTGCGCGCACAGCGTCGGGGTCGGGACCGGCGCTCCGGTACCCGCTTCTCGGATGAAGCCGGGTGCACAAGCCCGAACGAGGCGTCCACGTCGGCCCGGCGGGTGAAGCACACGGTCCGGTCTGCGGCGGAGGGGTGCGGTAAGGGCATGCGACACAGGAGGACAGCGAGATGACATCACATGCGAACACCACGCCGATTCCGCCCGGTATCGAGGTGCCGGGCGAGGTCCGGACCCGGTTGGGCACGTTGCGGTTCTTCGACGGGTTCCCCGACGATGCGACGACCCGGACGCTGTTCGACAACCTGGACTTCCAGCGGGCGGTGCAGGCGTACCTGCTGGGGCTGGCCCCGGTGGCCGTGGCGGCGATGCGCCGGGCGCTGGTGCAGTGGGGGCCGGCGAACTCCACGCTGGTGATGTGGGAGGACCTGGTCCACCCGCGCTTCATTGGGCTGGTGTACAACACGAGCACCTCGTACAACTACGCCTGGCTCGACCTGCACGACGGGCCCGTCGTCGTCGAGGTGCCCCCGAAGGTGTACGGCGCCGCGATCGACTCCTGGTGCCGGTGGGTGATCGACGTCGGCATCACAGGACCCGACCAGGGCCAGGGCGGCCGCTTCCTGTTCGTGCCCCCGGGCTACGACGGCGAGGCCCCGGACGGCGATTTCGTGGTGCGGTCGCGCACCTACGGCGTCTGGGTGGGCTGGCGGGGCTTCCGGGACGAGCGCGGCGACCCGCAGCCGGCGGTGGAGATGATCAAGAACCGCACCCGGATCTACCCGATCGCCCAAGCCGACGACCCGTCCCCGACGCGATTCGTCAACGTCTCGCCCGAGCCGATGTGCGCGGTCGCCCCGGCCGACCACCGCTTCTGGGAGCTTCTCGACGAGGTGGTGCAGTCCGAGCCGCCGGAGTCGGCCGACCCGCTCACCCTGGGGATGTTCGCGTCGGTCGGGATCCGGCAGGACAGGCCGTTCGACCCCGACGAGCGGATGCGCGCGATCCTCGCCGAAGCGGCCATGGTCGGGGACGCGACTGCTCGTGCCCTGACCTACCGGTTCCGTCAGCAGGGGGCGTATTTCTACCCCGGCAGCGCATGGCGCTCCGGCTTCCTCGGCGGCTACTCCTGCACGGAAGACGGGGTTCTGCTGCTCGATTCCGCCGCCCAGCTCTACTTCGTGTACGGCAGCACAAGCCCGGCATGGGATCAGAAGATGGTCGGGACCGGGTCGCAGTACGCCAACGTCTTCGTCGATGCCACCGGCGCGCCGTTCGACGGCGGCCGCACCTACCGGCTGCACGTGCCCCCGAACGTACCGGTGAACAACTTCTGGTCGATCCTGGTCTACGACACCCAGACCCGTTCGATGCTGCAGACCGATCAGCAGTGGCCGTCGGTGACCAGCCAGGACGCGGACGTGACCACCAATGAGGACGGCTCCGTCGACGTCTGTTTCGGACCCGAACCGCCCGCCGAGGGCCACAGCTGGGTCCAGACCCTGCCCGGCAAGGGCTGGTTCGCGATGTTCCGCCTCTATGGGCCGCTGGAACCATGGTTCGACAAGACCTGGAGGCTCCCGGACATCGAACCGGTCGGGTAACCCTAGCCGAGGTGCTTGAGGTGCTCCGTGAGCATATCGGGAAGGTGATGTCCTTCACTGAGGAGCCTGCGGCCGAGGAATGCCAGGTCAGCATCGGAAAGTGGGACGCCTCATTCTGACCGCTGGACGCGCGAGTACCGCCCTTCGCAACCCTCTTCCCTGATAGCCCATCCGCTTGCAGCCTGGACGTTTACGGCGTCGGCGAGACGGCTCCCGGGGACGACTCCCAGGAATGGTCCTGTAACGGCCGGTGTCACTTCGTGATAGTCCTAGCGAACCACTTGGTCCGCTCCAATACGAGGGCAGGCCTCCACCGAATGGACGAAGGCATGACACAGCCGCCCCCATACCCTCATCCCGACCAGCCACCTACAGGGGCGCAACAGCCGTATGGGACGGCATCGCAAGGCTATGGGTACCCTCAACAGCCTTACGGCTATCCCGGTAATCCTGGAACTGTGCCAGGTTACGGAGCCTTTCAGGCCCCGCCTTCGCAGCCGGGGAAGCGGAAGAAGTCGAAATGGCCTTGGGCTGTGCTGGCATGCCTTGTGGTTTTCATCCTCAGCGTCCAGTCGTGCAGTGGAGGTGACTCCACCTTGAGCTCCAGCCGATCCTCAGTCGTGGATGGCGGCGCGATGACCACACAGCCGGAGGACCCCGCCAAGCTCGATCCGGTCTCCTATCAGGAAATCTCGGAGCGGGACTTTGCTCTGCTGGTGAAAGACCCGGATGCTTTTAGGGGACGGAAGATCGTCGTCTACGGCCGGGTGACCCAGTTCGACTCAGCCACCGGCACCGACCGCTTCCGAGCCGACACCGCCGCCGTCCTGCAGGACAGCCCGTACGACTACGACCAGAACACCGCCCTCGAGGCCGACCAATCCGCGTTGGTGGCCAACGTGGTCGAGGACGACATCGTCAAGATGTACGTCGAGGTGGACGGGTCGTACTCTTACGACACCCAGATCGGGGGCCGCACCACCGTGCCGAAGTTCACCGTAAACATCATTGAGCTATTGCCGACCGGCCCATCCTCCACACCGCGCATGACCAACCCCGTTCCCTCCTCGACGGTCAGCGCACCCCGCACGGCGGCACAACTGCCGACTGTTCCCGGTACCGACGCGCAGGGATTCATCGGTGTTCCGGGGGGACGCTGCAACTACACCAACCTGGCGGTACTCATCGGTCGTACCCCGCAGTCGCTGGTCGTCATCTGCGAGACCGGGGTCGGTCGGCTGTACTACAAGGGGGTACGGCTCAGCGACGGGGCCCCCATCGAGATCGACGATCCGGTCCGCACCGAACTCGGGTACGTCGTGACAAACGACGGCGTGCAGTACTGGATCGACCGGGACGCACTCATCATCACCCGAGGAGGTACGCAACTGGCCGACGAACCGATGCTGCAGTACTGGGCACGCTGAAGGCGAAGACGCGGTGGCCGCGGGGTTTCGAGCGACGAAAGGGGGAGTTTGGCGGCAACGGCCGGCGGTGAGGGACCATTCCCCATCGTCGCCCTGGCCAGCGCCAAGCTGGATCTGTGTCGACAGCGCATCCAGCAGCACACCCGCGGGCACCGGGGCCGATCGGGGGATCCGCTCTACGGCGTCCGCCGCACCGCCCGCACCCGGCAGGAGTTGCTCAGCGACCGGAAACGCCGACGTCTCGAGGCGTGGTCGTCGACGATCGGCACCGGCCGTTCGCGGTCACGTGGCGGGTCTACCAGGACGTCATCGACGCCTACGCCGACCACGACCGTCGGCGTGGCAGGACGGAACTGACCCGGGTGATCGACACGATCCGCTCCGGTCTCCCGGACGGTCTCGATGAACTCGCTCAGCTCGGGCGCACGCTGCATCGGCGCAGGGCCGATGTGCTGGCGTACTTTGAGTACCGGGCCTCGAACGGGCCGACCGAGGCGATCAACGGCCGGCTCGAAGGGCTACGTCGGCACGCTCTCGGATTCCGCAACCTTCTCCATTATCGGATCCGGTCGTTGCTGCACTGCGGCAACCTCACCCACGCGATCGATGCACTCCAAGTCCGGAAGAGCCCGAAATGCCCAGTTCTGGGCGGTCTTCTTCCGCAATCTATGTGCACTCGCTGTCGCCTGGACGTTGGCGGACCTGGACGCACTGGGTGAGGTGCAGGTGGCGGCCGCGTCGGACTTCCGGGATTGGGGGACGACGTGAGCGCGGCGGTTGGCGTGGGCGAATCTGTCGACGATGGCCCAGGGCGCGTCCCGGCTGCTCGATGCAGCGATCGCGGACGCGAGGCCGCGGGCGGTCGCGTCCCTCACCAACCGCGCTCGCGCCACTCCTGGAGATGCGGACGCTCGGCGCCCAGGGTGGTGTCCTTGCCGTGGCCGGGGTAGATCACCGTGTCGTCACCGAAGCGGCCGAAGAGCTTGGTGTCGACGTCGTCGTACAGCGAGGTGAACTTCTCGGAGTCCGCGGTCTTGCCCAGGCCGCCGGGGAAGAGGGAGTCACCGGTGAAGATGTGGTGCCGTCCGGTGCCGGCCTCGGTGAGGACCAGCGCGATCGAGCCGGGGGTGTGCCCGGACAGGTGGATCACCTCGAGACCGAGCTCGCCGACGGCGACGGTGTCGCCTTCCATGAGCAACCGATCGGGCGTGACCGGGAGCTGCTCGGCGTCGAGCGGGTGCGCCGCCGTGGGAACCCCGGTCGACGCCGCGACCGCCTCGAGGCCCTGCCAGTGGTCCCAGTGCTGGTGGGTCGTGACGATCAGCTCGAGTTTCGGGGCGTGCTCGGCGAGGAACCGGGTCAGCAACTCCGGCTCGTTCGCTGCATCGAGGAACACAGATCTGCCGGTGGCGGAATCCGTGACCAGGTACGTGTTGTTGTCCATGGGTCCGACGGACAGCTTGACGATGGTCGCGCCGGGCACGGTGCGGCGCTGCGCGGGACCGCCGGGGGTGACCTCGCCGGTGTAGTCGTCGTCGATGACCAAGGGCTGCTGCGACATGTGAGGCACGTTACCGCCGAGGCCCGTCGCCCGCGTGCGCGGCGGTCGGGAACCGGAACGTGTCGGTGGGCGCGCCTACCATGGTCCAGGGCCGAGTTGCGCGACGTGACGTCGGTGAATCGAGATGCGACCGGATCCGACCGTCCAGGGGATCCGACGAGGAGGGACGTGGCGTGGCGGATCGCCTGATCGTGCGTGGCGCGCGGGAGCACAACCTGCGGGGGATCGACCTGGACCTGCCGCGTGACAGCCTGATCGTCTTCACCGGCCTGTCCGGGTCGGGCAAGTCGAGCCTGGCGTTCGACACGATCTTCGCCGAGGGGCAGCGCCGTTACGTCGAGTCGCTGTCCGCCTACGCACGCCAGTTCCTCGGCCAGATGGACAAACCCGACGTCGACTTCATCGAGGGCCTGTCGCCGGCGGTGTCCATCGACCAGAAGTCCACCAACCGGAACCCGCGCTCGACGGTGGGCACCATCACCGAGGTCTACGACTATCTGCGCCTGCTCTACGCCCGCGCAGGCACGGCGCACTGCCCGCAGTGCGGGGAGCAGATCGCCCGGCAGACGCCGCAGCAGATCGTCGACCAGGTCCTCGACATGGAGCAGGGCACCCGGTTCCAGGTGCTCGCCCCGGTCGTGCGCACCCGCAAGGGGGAATTCGTCGACCTGTTCGAGCAGCTGACCGTGCAGGGGTACGCCCGCGTGCGGGTCGACGGAGTGGTCTATCCCCTCACCGATCCGCCGAAGCTGAAGAAGCAGGAGAAACACGACATCGAGGTGGTCGTCGACCGCCTCGCGGTCAAGGCGAGCGCCAAGCAGCGGCTCACCGATTCGATCGAGACCGCGCTGCGCCTGGCGGAGGGCATCGTCGTCCTCGACTTCGTGGACCGGGACGAGAACGCCGCCGACCGCGAGCGTCGCTTCTCCGAGACGCTCGCCTGCCCGAACGGGCACCCCCTGTCCATCGACGAACTCGAACCCCGGTCCTTCTCGTTCAACTCCCCGTACGGCGCCTGCCCCGAATGCACCGGCCTCGGCATCCGCAAGGAGGTCGACCCGGAGCTCGTCGTGCCGGACCCGGAACTCAGCCTCGAGGACGGTGCGATCGCGCCCTGGTCGATGGGGCAGACCTCCGAGTACTTCACCCGGCTGCTGTCCGGGCTCGCCGACATCATGGGCTTCGAGATGTCCACCCCGTGGAACAAGCTGCCGGCCAAGGCCCGCAAGGCCATCCTCGAGGGCAGCCCGGAACAGGTCCACGTCCGCTACAAGAACCGGTACGGCCGGACACGGTCGTACTACGCCGAGTTCGAGGGCGTGATGCCGTTCCTGCACCGCCGGCTCGAACAGACCGAGTCCGAGCAGATGAAGGAACGCTACGACGGGTACATGCGGGAGATCCCGTGCCCCACGTGCGAGGGCGCGCGGCTGCGTCCGGAGATCCTCGCGGTGACGATCGCCGCGGGCGAGCACGGACACAAGTCCATCGCCGAGGTCTCCGACCTGTCCATCGCCGAGTGCGCCGAGTTCCTGAACGCCCTGACCCTCGGGGCGCGGGAGGAGGCCATCGCAGGGCAGGTGCTCAAGGAGATCCAGGCGCGTCTCGGGTTCCTGCTCGACGTGGGACTCGAATACCTCACCCTGTCCCGCGCGGCCGGCACCCTGTCCGGCGGGGAGGCACAGCGCATCCGCCTCGCCACCCAGATCGGCTCGGGCCTGGTCGGTGTCCTGTACGTCCTGGACGAGCCGTCCATCGGCCTGCACCAGCGCGACAACCGCCGGCTCATCGAAACCCTCACGCGGCTGCGTGATCTCGGCAACACGCTGATCGTCGTCGAGCACGACGAGGACACCATCCGCGCGTCGGACTGGGTCGTCGACATCGGGCCGTACGCCGGCGAGCACGGCGGTCGCGTCGTGCACACCGGCCCCTACAAGGAACTGCTCGAGTGCACCGAGTCGCTCACCGGCGCGTACCTGTCCGGACGTCAGCGGATCGAGGTGCCGGAGCAGCGCCGGCCGGTGGACCGCAAGCGTCAGGTCACCGTCGTCGGCGCCCGCGAGAACAACCTGCGCGGCATCGACGTGGCCTTCCCGCTCGGCGTGCTCACCTCCATCACCGGTGTCTCCGGATCCGGCAAGTCGACCCTGGTCAACGACATTCTCGCGACGGTCATGGCCAACAAGCTCAACGGCGCGCGGCAGGTGCCCGGCCGGCACACCCGCGTCAACGGGCTCGACCAGCTCGACAAGCTCGTGCAGGTGGACCAGTCGCCGATCGGCCGTACCCCGCGGTCGAATCCGGCCACCTACACGGGCGTGTTCGACAAGATCCGCACCCTGTTCGCCGCGACCACCGAGGCGAAGGTGCGCGGCTATCAGCCGGGCCGGTTCTCGTTCAACGTCAAGGGCGGCCGATGCGAGGCCTGCTCGGGTGACGGCACGCTCAAGATCGAGATGAACTTCCTGCCCGACGTGTACGTGCCGTGCGAGGTGTGCCACGGGGCCCGCTACAACCGCGAGACCCTCGAGGTGCACTACAAGGGCAAGACCATCGCCGAGGTGCTGGACATGCCCATCGAGGAGGCCGCCGAGTTCTTCGAGCCGGTCACCTCGATCCACCGCTACCTGCGCACCCTTGTCGACGTCGGCCTCGGATACGTGCGCCTGGGCCAGCCGGCCCCGACGCTCTCGGGGGGCGAGGCGCAGCGCGTCAAGCTCGCCGCGGAGCTGCAGAAGCGGTCGACGGGCCGCACCGTGTACGTGCTGGACGAGCCGACCACCGGTCTGCACTTCGAGGACATCCGCAAGCTGCTCGGCGTGATCAACGGGCTCGTCGACAAGGGCAACACGGTGATCGTGATCGAACACAATCTCGACGTGATCAAGACGGCGGACTGGATCATCGACATGGGCCCCGAAGGGGGCTCCGGCGGCGGCACCGTCGTCGCGCAGGGCACGCCCGAGGACGTCGCGGCGGTCGAGGGCAGCTACACCGGCACGTTCCTGCGCGAGGCGCTCGCCGAGTCCGTCGCCCAGGAGCCCGCGCCCGCCCGCAAGCCGGCGCGCAAGCGCGCGCCGCGGAAGGTGGCGGCCGCGAGCTGACCTCGGCGCCGACGCGCCGCGGACCGCGAAGGGGGATGGGGTGGCACGGACGTTCTCCGGTGGTCGTGTCCGCGGGATCGTCGCCGCGCTCGTGACGGCGATGCTGCTCACGGCCGGGGTTGCGGCGGCCCGGCCCGCAGGCAGCGAGGCGGACCCGCCGGGCACCGTCGTCCGGGTCGATCCGTTGCCGCGGCAGTGGTGGCTGCCGGGTGCGTCCGCCGCGTCGGTGCTCACCTACCGCACCACCGGACCGCGCGGGGTGCCGGCCCTGAGCACCGGCGCGGTCTTCGTGCCGTCGGGCGCCGCGCCCACCGGCGGCTGGCCGGTGGTGTCGTGGGGACACGGCGCGGTCGGAATCGCGGACCGGTGCGCCCCCACCGTCGACGGCCGCATCGACAACGGATACCTGGCGCACTGGCTCGCCCAGGGATACGCGGTCGTCGCCACCGACTACCCCGGTCTCGGCACCCCCGGCCTCCACGCCTACCTCGACGGGCCGTCGGAGGCCCACGCCCTGATCGACATGGTGCGCGCCGCGCGGGCGGTGGAACCCTCCCTCGGGTCCCGCTGGGTCGCACTCGGCCAGTCGCAGGGCGGTCAAGCCGCGATGGTCGCGGCCTCCCTCGCGACCCGGTACGCACCCGAGCTCGACTACCGCGGCGCCGTCGCGCTGGGCGTGCCGTCGAACATCGAGCACCTCGTGCCGTTCGGTGACCCGCGCCTTCCGCCGCTGCCGCTGACCGGCACCACCGTGTTCATCGCCTACCTGCTGGCCGGGATGCGCGCGACCCGCCCCGACGTCGACGTCGACCGCTTCCTCAGCCCGCGGGGCCGCGAGGTCCTCGCCCGGCTCGAGGACCTGTGCTACCAGGAGGCGGCGGCCGAGGTCGGGGATCTGTCGATCGGCGACCTGCTGGCGCGACGCACCGACGATCCGGCCCTGGTCCGGGCCGCCCGCGACATGCTCGAGATCCCCACCCGCGGCTACGACCGTCCACTGTTCCTCGGCCAGGGCCTGACGGACACCGTCACCCCGGCGCCGTTCACGTTCAAGCTCGTCGCCGACCTGACCGCGGCCGGGGAGCGGTTCGTGTTCCGGTCGTATCCCGTCGGCCACCTGGAGACGATGCGGGCGTCCCTGGACGACGTCACAGCGTTCGTTGAGGACCTGTTCGCCGCGGGCCGGTAGCGAGCGACCGCGTCAGCGGCGCCCCGCCGTATCGATCGTCGCCGTATCGATCGTCGCCGAATCGATCGCCGCCGCGAGATCGGCGGGACGGGACCACATCGGCCAGTGACCGGTCGGCAGGTCGACGTACTCCACGTCGGTCAACCGGCCGAGCTCGGACGCCACCGGATGCCCCGACTGCGCCATCCGCGGGATCGCCCCGGACGGGAAGCTGCTGCACACGACGGTGGTCGGCACCCTCAGGCGGGCGTCGTCGTGCAGGGCGAGCGGAGTCCGCGCCGGACCGGCCGGATGCGGCACCGCCCGCTCCCGGAACCGCTGCAGCGCAGCGTCGTCGAGCCCGTGCAGGCTGTTGCCGTCGGCTTCGAGCTCCGCCCACGGCGGTAGCGGGATCTCCGCCACGGCGGCATCGAGATCCGGTCGCAGTGCAGCGGCATCCGGCAGCGGACCGGAGTCGACGTACACCAGGCGGGCCACGTCCGTCGGGACCCGGTCCGACGCCGCGTACGCGACCGGGCCGGCGCCGCTGTGCGCGACGACGATCGCACCGCCCGCCACCGCATCCACGACGGCACCGACGTGGTCGTCGAGGGTGATGCCGGAGCGGTCGGTCCGGACGGACCCGAGCCCGGGCAGAGTCAGGGCGTCGACCCTGTGCCCCCGCGCCCGCAGGTCCTCGGCGACGGCCTCCCATGCCCATGCGCCGAGCCAGAATCCGGGAACGAGGATCACGTGTGCGCCCACGACACCCATCCTCGGGGATGCAGGCGACGGTGCGGGTCACCGACACGGTCGTTGCCGGAACGACATTGTTCAACCGGGCGCAAACCTCGCGAAACTCCGCGCCCCTACGGTGGGCGCATGACCGGTGCGCACGGCGACCTCGCGGCCCTCGCCGCCGCGCTCGACGAGCTGCGGGACGGGCTCGTCGCCGCCGCGGACGCCGACGAGCGCTGGGCCCAGGCCCACCCCGCTCACCGGCCCGGCGCGGAGAACCTGGCGCACTACGTCGCCCTGCGGCGCCGGGACATCCGCGACCTGCAGTCCGACCTCGCCGCGTGGGGGCTCTCGTCCCTGGGGCGCGCCGAGGCCCACGTGCTGGCCTCCGTCGACGCGGTGCGCCGGGCCGTGGGCAGCCTCGCCGACCTGCCCGAGATCGATGCCCGGCCCTGTCCGGTCGATTTCGTCACCGGCGAGCGCCTGCTCGAACGCCACGCCACCGCACTGCTCGGTCCCGTCCACGGCGGCCGCCGGACCCGCATCATGGTGACGCTGCCGAGCGAGGCGGCCACCGACGCCGAACTCGTCGACCGGATCGTCGGCGCCGGCGCCGAACTCGTCCGGATCAACTGCGCGCACGACGGCCCGGACGCGTGGGCCGCCATGATCGACCACGTGCGCCGCGCCGAACGGGCCCACGGCCGGCACGTCGCCGTCACCATGGACCTCGCCGGCCCGAAGCTGCGCACGGGCCCCGTCGCGCCCGGTCCCGCGGTCGTGCACGCCAAACCCGAACGGGACGCGCTCGGCCGCACCGTCGCACCCGTCCAGGTGCGGCTCACCCGCCCGGGCTCTGCGGCCGCCGCGGGCGAGGTCGTCGTCCCCGTCACCGACGAGTTGTGGCTGGCCCGGCGCCGACCCGGCGACCGCATCGCCTTCCGCGACACCCGCGGCTCCAAGCGCATGCTGGTCGTCACCGGCACCGCCGCCGGTGACGTGCGCACCGAGCTGACCGACACCGCCTACCTCGTGCCCGGCACCCGGCTGACCGCGCGCGGCGACGCCACCGCCGTCGCGGCCCTCCCGCCGCGCGAACGGCGGCTCACCCTGCACGTCGGCGACGAGCTGATCCTGGATCCGGACCTCACGCCCGCCGACCCCGACGCCCACCCGCCCCGCATCGGCTGCACCCTGCCCCGGGTGTTCGAGGACACCCGGATCGGGCACCGGATCTTCTTCGACGACGGCCGGATCGGGGGGATCGTCGAGGAGGCCGCTCCGGGGCGGCTGCGGATCCGCATCACCGACGCGGATCTGCGCGGCTCCCGGCTGGGGACGGCCAAGGGCATCAACCTGCCCGACACCGAGCTGCGGCTGCCGGCGCTCACCGACGAGGACCTGGACCGGTTGCCGTTCGTGGTCGCGCACGCGGACGCGGTCAGCCTGTCCTTCGTGCGCAGTGCCGCCGACGTCGCGCGCCTGCAGGACCGGCTCGCCGAACTCGGCGGCGCGCGGCTCGGGGTGATCCTCAAGGTGGAGACGGTGGCGGGGTTCGAGAACCTGCCGTCCATCCTGTTCGCGGCCCTGCACTCGCCGCGGGTCGGCGTGATGATCGCGCGCGGCGACCTCGCCGTCGAGGCCGGTTACGGCCGGCTGGCCGAGGTGCAGGAGGAGATCCTGTGGGTGTGCGAGGCGGCGCACGTCCCGGTGATCTGGGCGACGCAGGTCCTCGACACCCTCGCCCGGACCGGCCGGCCGTCGCGCGCGGAGATCACCGACGCCGCGGCGTCGGGCCGGGCCGAGTGCGTGATGCTCAACAAGGGCCCGTACGTCGACCACGCGGTGCGCTTCCTCGACGACGTGCTGGGCCGGATGGCCGACCACCAACGCAAGAAGGACTCGCTGCTGCGGCGCCTGCGGGCCTGGGAGGAGCCGGGCGTGCCGCTGCGCTGAGACCGGGGTGGCCGAGGCCGGGTCAGAAGACCGGGCCGGTGTACTTCTCGCCCGGGCCCTTGCCCGGCTCGTCCGGGTAGGCCGACGCCTCCCGGAAGGCCCGCTGCAGCGCCTGCAGCCCCTCGCGCAGCGGCCCGGCGTGCGGGCCGAGGTACTCCACGGACGCGGTGACCAGCCCGGCGAGGGCGGTGATCACCCGGCGCGCCTCGTCCAGGTCGCGGTGGGTGCCGGCCTCGGGATCCTCGTCGGCCAGGCCGAGCTTCTCGGCGGCGGAACTCATGAGCATCACGGCGGCGCGGCTGATCACCTCGACGGCCGGGATCTCGCCCAGGTGCCGGACGTCACCGGCCACGGTCGGATCGGGGGTGTCGGTCATGGGTCCACGATCCCACCCGCGCCTCGCTGCCGCTGGGGCGGGTCGGGCCGCGGCCGGCGATTCGATCGACGGCCCGAAGTTTGCTAGGCTGTGAGTCACGACCGTCCGCGTGCTCTGCGCGTGGGCAGCAAAGTGGAGTCCGACTCCCACCTCTGCGCGGCACATGACCTGGTCATGACCTTCGCTCAGTGGTCCGGTCCGCCGCCCACCGGGGTATCCGGGGAGCGTGCACCCCGAGTGATCGGGGGGCGAGAGCGCACGGCCTTCGCGTCGTGGGGTCCGTCGGGCCGGTCGGTATTCGGACCCCGCCCGGTGCGCAAGCACCGTCGGCGGGGTTTTTCGTCGGAAGTCGGCCCCATGTGCTGCGGCGCGGTCACCCGGACCGCACCGCTCTACCTAGGAGGCCCCATCAGCGCTGAGACCCGCATCAACGAACGCATCCGAGTTCCCGAGGTCCGACTCGTCGGACCGGGTGGGGAACAGGTCGGAATCGTGCGTGTTGAAGATGCACTCCGCCTGGCATTCGAAGCCGATCTCGATCTGGTCGAGGTGGCCCCTGACGCCCGTCCGCCGGTCTGCAAGATCATGGACTACGGCAAGTTCAAGTACGAGGCTGCCCAGAAGGCGCGCGAGTCGCGCAAGAACCAGCAGCTGACCGTGATCAAGGAGCAGAAGCTCCGGCCGAAGATCGACGACCACGACTACGAGACGAAGAAGCGCAACGTGGTGCGCTTCCTCGAGGCGGGGTCGAAGGTCAAGGTGACGATCATGTTCCGCGGCCGCGAGCAGTCCCGCCCCGAGCTCGGGTTCCGGCTGCTGCAGCGCCTAGGCGCCGACGTCGCCGATCTCGGCTTCATCGAGACCGCCCCCAAGCAGGACGGTCGGAACATGACCATGGTCCTGGCCCCGCACAAGGGCGCCAAGACCCGCGCCAAGGCGCAGGAGACCGCCCAGGCCTCCGTCGCCAGGCCGGCTCCTGCCGCGGACAAGCCCGCGGCAGGCGACGGCACCGCGTAGCTCCGCCGGTCGACCGGGCTCACCGCCCGGCCGGCCGCTGCGCGCAAGCCGGACGAACACGAGTAAATCCCCGACGAACTGAGGACTCCATGCCCAAGTCGAAGACCCACAGCGGCACCGCGAAGCGATTCAAGGTGTCCGGCAGCGGAAAGATCCTGCGCCAGAAGGCCGGCCGCCGCCACCTGCTCGAGCACAAGTCCTCCCGGGTGACGCGTCGCCTCGACGGCAAGGCCGCCGTCTCCGACGTCGACGCCCCGCGCGTCAAGCGCATGCTCGGCATCTGAGCTTCTTTCCCCGACCGACCCCCGGGGGCGATCGACTGCCCCCCGAGATTGACAGGACATATCAGTGGCACGCGTGAAGAGGGCCGTCAACGCCCAGAAGAAGCGCCGTTCGATCCTCGAGGCTTCCAAGGGCTACCGCGGGCAGCGCTCGCGTCTGTACCGCAAGGCCAAGGAACAGCAGCTCCACTCGCTGACCTATGCCTACCGCGACCGTCGCGCGCGCAAGGGTGACTTCCGCAAGCTGTGGATCAGCCGCATCAACGCCGCTGCCCGCGCCAACGACATCACCTACAACCGCTTCATCCAGGGCCTGAAGGCCGCGGGTGTCGAGGTGGACCGCAAGATCCTCGCCGAGCTCGCAGTCTCCGACGCCGAGGCGTTCGCCGGCCTGGTCGCCGTGGCCAAGGCCGCGCTGCCCGCCGACGTCAACGCGCCGGCCGACGCCGCCTGAGCGCAGCGCCGAACGCCGAGACGACGCTGAACGACCGACCAGCACAGGAACGACCCGTGGACCCGCTCACCGAGCGCACCCCACGGGTCGTTTCTGCTGTCAAACTCCTGCGCACCTCCGACCGCCGCAAGGCCGGCCGTTTCCTCGCCGAGGGCGAGAACTCCGTCGGCGAGGCCCTCACGACCGCCGTCGTGCACGAGGTGTTCGTCACCGAGGCCGCCGCCGCCCGCTACCCCGATCTGCTCGGCGCCGCCCGGCGCCGACACGTGCGGGTCTCCACCGTCACCGAGCGCGCGGCCGCCCGGCTGTCGGACACCGTCACCCCGCCCGGCATCGTCGCCGTGTGCGATCTGCTCGACGTGCCGCTCGCCCGGGCCCTGACCCCGCCGCCGCGGCTGCTCGCCGTGCCCGTCGAGATCGCCGAGCCCGGCAACGCCGGCACCGTCATCCGCGTGGCCGACGCGGTCGGCGCCGACGCGGTGGTCCTCGCCGGCGACAGCGTCGACCCGCACAACGGCAAGTGCGTCCGCGCCTCCGCGGGCAGCGTGTTCCACCTCCCGCTCGCCCGTGAACGCGACACCGGCACCGTCCTCGACGCGCTCGCCGCCGCCGGACTCCAGGTGCTCGCCACCGCCGCCGACGGCGAGGTCGATCTCGACGAGGCCGACGAGCTGCTCGCCGCCCCCACGGCGTGGCTGTTCGGCAACGAGGCCCACGGCCTCGACCCGGCGGTCGCGGCGCGGGCCGACCACCGGGTGCGCATCCCCATCCGCGGCCGCGCCGAATCGTTGAACCTTGCCACCGCCGCGTCGATCTGCCTGTACGCAAGCGCCCGCGTGCAGCATCGCGCCGACAGGGCCGTGCCCTAGCGCGGCCCGGCCATCGCCTAGGATTTGGGTGCTGCGCTGGCGCGATCCGTTCGACGCCGAACGTGGCACCACACCCACCGTTCGCCCGAAGAAGGAGTTGCACCGGTCGTGGCCAAGAATGAGGGCGGCACCCCGCCGGCAGTCGATCCGAGCGCCCTGAGCGAGGAGTCGCTCGCCGCGTCCACGCAGGCCGCGCTGGCCGCGTTCGCCGCCGCCCCCGACCTCGACGCGCTCGCGCAGGCCAAGATCGACCACCTCGGCGACAAGGCCCCCGTCTCCCTCGCCAAGCGCGCCCTGGGCGGCCTGCCCGGCAACCAGCGCGCCGACGCCGGCAAGCGGGTCAACGCGGCCCGCGGCGCGGTCACCGCAGCCTTCGACGAACGCCGCACCGAGCTCCTCGCCGAACGCGACGCCGCGGTCCTCGTCGCCGAGGCCATCGACGTCACCCTGCCCGCCAACCGCCGGCCCGCCGGCGCGCGGCACCCGATCACGATCATCTCCGACCAGATCGCCGACGTGTTCGTCGGCATGGGCTGGGAGGTGGCCGAGGGCCCCGAGGTCGAAACCGAGCACTTCAACTTCGACGCGCTGAACTTCCTGCCGGACCACCCCGCCCGCACGATGCAGGACACCTTCCACATCGCGCCGGAGGGCTCACGGCAGGTGCTGCGCACCCACACCTCGCCGGTGCAGGTGCGCACCATGCTGCACCGCGACATCCCGATCTACGTGGTGTGCCCCGGCCGCACCTTCCGCACCGACGAGCTCGACGCCACCCACACCCCGGTGTTCTCGCAGATCGAGGGCCTGGCCGTGGACAAGGGTCTGACCATGGCCCACCTGCGCGGCACCCTGGACGCGTTCGCCCGTGCCCTGTTCGGACCCGAGACCCGAACCCGGATGCGCCCGAACTACTTCCCGTTCACCGAGCCGTCCGCCGAGGTGGACGTGTGGTTCCCGAACAAGAAGGGCGGTGCCGGCTGGGTCGAATGGGGCGGCTGCGGCATGGTCAACCCCAACGTGCTGCGCGCGAGCGGCATCGACCCCGACGAGTACACCGGCTTCGCGTTCGGGATGGGCCTCGAGCGCACCCTGCAGTTCCGCAACGGCATCTCCGACATGCGCGACATCGTCGAGGGCGACGTCCGATTCACCATGCCCTTCGGCGTGCAGGGCTGACGCCGCCCGACCCGAGACCCGACCACCGAACCGACCGAAAGAGCTGAGCACAAGTGCGAGTAGCGCAGTCCTGGCTGACCGAGATCCTGCAGCGGGCCACCCCCGAGTGGAACGTCACCGCCGAGGAACTCGATGCGGGATTCGTCCGGGTCGGACTCGAGGTGGAGGAGGTCGACACCCTCGCGCGCCTCGACGGCCCCCTCGTCGTCGGCCGCGTCCTCGAGATCACCGAGCTCACCGAGTTCAAGAAGCCCATCCGCTTCTGCCAGGTCGAGGTGGGCGAAGACGCCCCGCGCGGCATCGTGTGCGGCGCCCGCAACTTCACCGAGGGCGACCTCGTGGTCGTCGCGCTGCCCGGCGCGGTGCTGCCCGGCGGCTTCGCCATCGCCTCCCGCAAGACCTACGGCAGGGTCTCCGACGGGATGATCTGCTCCGTCGCCGAGCTCGGCATCGGCAAGGACCACTCCGGCATCCTCGTCCTCGAGGAGGGCACCGCCGAACCGGGTACCGACGCCAACGACCTGCTCGGCCTCGGCGACACCGTCATCGAGCTGAACATCACCCCCGATCGCGGCTACTGCTTCTCGCTGCGGGGCCTGACCCGCGAACTCGCGTGCGGCTTCGACCTCGAGTTCGCCGACCCCGCGCACGTCGTGCCCAATCCGGCCGACGGCGGCCAGGCCTACCCGATCCGGCTCGAGCCGGAGACCGACGCCACCCGCTTCGCCGCCCGCAAGGTCACCGGCATCGACCCCAAGGCCGTGTCCCCGTGGTGGCTGCAGCGGCGGCTGCTGCTGTCCGGCATCCGCCCGATCTCCCCGGCCGTCGACGTGACCAACTACGTGCTGCTCGAACTCGGCCAGCCGCTGCACGCCTTCGACGCCGCCACCCTCCAGGGTGAGCTCGTCGTGCGGCGCGCGAAGGCGGGGGAGAAGCTGACCACCCTCGACGGCATCGAACGCGACCTCGACCCCGAGGACGTCGTCATCACCGACGACTCCGGCGTGATCTCCCTGGCCGGGATCATGGGCGGCGTCGCCACCGAGGTGAGCGGCACCACCACCGACGTCCTCCTCGAGGCCGCCACCTGGGATCCGCTGGCCGTGTTCCGGAGCGCGCGGCGCCACAAGCTGGTCAGCGAGGCGGGCAAGCGGTTCGAGCGCAACGTCGACCCCGAAGTGGCGCTGCCGGCGCTGGACCGGGCCGCGTCGCTGCTCGTGGAGATCGCCGGTGGCCGCGTCGAGCCGGTCCTGACCGACATCTCGGTCCCCGTCGAGCCGGTCTCGATCCGCATGGACATCGACCTGCCCGACCGCATGGCCGGGGTCGCCTACCCGACCGGCACCGCCGCCCGCCGGCTCACCCAGATCGGATGTGGCGTCGAGGTCGGCGTCGGCCCGGACGGGCACGGCCAGCTGGTGGTCACGCCGCCCACGTGGCGACCCGACCTGCGCCAGCCGGCCGACCTGGTGGAGGAGGTGCTGCGGCTCGAGGGACTCGAGCAGATCCCGTCCGTGCTCCCCGCCGCCCCCGCCGGACGCGGACTGACCCCGAGCCAGAAGCGCCGCCGCGCCGTGGGCCGCGCCCTGGCCGCCGACGGCCACGTCGAGGTCCTCGCCCCCGTCTTCCTGCCGGCGCACGTGTTCGACACGTGGGGTCTCGACGCCGACGACCCGCGCCGCACCACCACCAAGGTTCTCAACCCGCTCGAGGCCGACCGCCCCGAGCTGGCGACGACGCTGCTGCCCGGCCTGCTCGAGGTGCTCGCCCGCAACGTCTCCCGTGGCCAGCGCGACCTGTCGCTCTATGCGATCGCGCAGGTCGTCCTGCCCGGACCCGGCACCCGGCCCGTGCCGCCGCTGCCGGTGGACCGGCGTCCCACCGACGAGCAGATCGCGCTGCTCGAAGGATCGCTGCCCGCGCAGCCCGTCCATGTCGGGGCGGTGCTGTGCGGCCTGCGGGAGCCCGCCGGGCCGTGGGGCCCGGGCCGGCCCGCGGACGCGACCGACGCGTTCGCCGCGGCGGAGACCGTCGCGGCCGCCGCCGGTGTGCGGCTGCAGCGCCGCGCGGCGCAGTACCTGCCCTGGCATCCGGGCCGCTGCGCCGAGCTGCTCGTCGACGGTGTCGTCGTCGGCCATGCCGGCGAGCTGCACCCGGCGGTGCTCGAGCGCGGCGGCCTGCCCGCCCGCACGTGCGCGTTCGAACTGGACCTCGACGCGCTGCCGATCATGGAGTCGCTGCCGGCGCCCAAGGTCTCCCCGTTCCCCGCCGTCCTGCAGGACGTCGCCGTCGTCGTGGCCAAGGAGGTCCCGGCCGCCGACGTCGAGGAAGCGCTGCGCGCGGGTGGCGGCGAGCTGCTCGAGGACATTCGCCTGTTCGACGTGTTCGAGGGGGCGCAGGTCGGGGAGGGCCGCAAGTCGCTCGCCTTCGCGCTGCGGTTCCGGGCGGCAGACCGCACGCTCACGGAGGACGAGGCCAGCGCCGCCCGCGCCGCCGCCGTCGCGTCGGCGTCCGCCGCCGTCGGTGCCGAACTGCGGCACTGACCCGGGCCTGCGGACGTAGCCTGGGAGCATGACCACGGATCCGTCGTCCCCCGACCCCGACGCTCCGGACGCGCCCGTGCCCGACGTCACCCCGGCCGAGCCCGGTTCTCCGTCGGTCCCGGACGTGACACCGGCGGAACCGGGCTCGCCGTCGGTGCCGGACGTCCCGCCGTCCCCGGTCGGGCCGGACGTGACACCCGCCGAGGGGGCGGCCGCCGGTTACACCTCGGCCGGAGTGCCCACGTTCGACTCGGTGCGTGAGAAGATCGAACGCCGCGCAGGCACGGCGATCGGTGCGGAGGAACTCGCCCGCGAGAGCGCGGCGGGGCGCACGCTCGAGGAACAGTTCGACGAGCGCCGACGGGCCGCCGCCGACAAGCTGACCGAGATCCGCCGTTCGCTGGCCGAGGGGTGAGCCGGTCCGGTCCGACCCACCCGTATGAATGAAGTTGCATGATGATGCATAATCAATCGTATGGGTAACTCACCGGAATTCACGGCGACCGCACAGTCACCGATTCGGGTCGCCGTCGCGGGGGCCAGCGGGTACGCGGGCGGCGAAATCCTGCGCCTGCTTCTCGGTCATCCCGCCTATCAGGACGGCCGGCTCGTCGTCGGCGCGCTCACCGCCGGCGGCAACGCCGGCGCGACGCTCCGCGAGTTCCATCCCCACCTGCTTCCGCTGGCCGACCGCATCCTCGGCGCCACCGATCTCGACACCCTGGCCGGCCACGACGTCGTGTTCCTCGGCCTGCCCCACGGCCACTCCGCCGTCATCGCCGAGCAACTGCCCGACACCACCGTCGTCATCGACTGCGGCGCCGACTTCCGTCTGTCCGAGTCGGCCGACTGGGAACGCTGGTACGGCGGCGACCACGCAGGAACCTGGCCCTACGGCATGCCCGAGCTGCCCGGCAAGCGTGAGCACCTGATCGGCGCCACCCGCATCGCGGTCCCCGGGTGCTATCCCACGTCGGCCACCCTCGCCCTGGCCCCCGCCGTCGCGGCCGGCGTCGTCGAGCCGAGGGTCCAGGTCGTCGCCGTGTCCGGCACCTCCGGCGCCGGCAAGTCCCCCAGGGTCGACCTCCTCGGCTCCGAGGTGATGGGCTCGGTGCGGGCCTACGGCGTCGGCGGAGCGCACCGGCACACGCCGGAGATCAAGCAGAACCTCGCCGCCCTGACCGACGCCGCCGTGACCGTCTCCTTCACCCCCGTGCTGGCGCCGATGCCCCGCGGCATCCTCGCGACCTGCACAGCCCCCACCACGGCCACCGCCGCCGAGGCCCGGGTCGTGTACGAGAAGGCCTACGCCGACGAGCCGTTCGTCCAGGTGCTGCCCGAAGGGGTGCTGCCCACCACCGGTGCGGTGCTCGGCTCCAACGCCGTGCAGCTCGCCGTCACCGTCGACCCCGACGCCGGCGTCCTCGTCGCCATCGCCGCGCTCGACAACCTGACCAAAGGCACCGCCGGCGCGGCGGTGCAGTCCATGAACCTGGCACTCGGCCTGCCCGAGACCGCCGGCCTGTCCACCGTGGGAGTCGCCCCGTGAGCATCGACAGACACTCCACCGACGAGCACGTCTACGCCGACGCCGTCGACATCGCCGGCGGACGCCTGATCCGCACCCAGGGCGTCACGTCGCCCGCCGGGTTCCGCGCCGCGGGCATCCCCGCCGGCATCAAGGCCTCCGGCAACCCGGACCTCGCGCTGGTCTTCAACGAGGGTCCGGAGCTGACCGCCGCCGGCGTGTTCACCACCAACAAGATCAAGGCCGCACCCGTGCTGTGGTCGCAGCAGGTCCTCACCTCCGGCGCCCTGCGCGCGGTGATCCTGAACAGCGGCGGCGCCAACGCCTGCACCGGCCCCGGCGGGTTCCAGGACACCCACGCCACCGCGGAGAAGGTCGCCGAAACCCTCAGCAACTGGGGCACCGAGACCGGTGCGGGCGAGATCGCCGTGTGCTCTACCGGGCTCATCGGCGACCGGCTGCCCATGGGCAAGGTCCTCGCCGGCGTGGAGGAGATCGTCCACGAACTCGCCGGCGGCATCTCCGGCGGCACCGACGCCGCCTACGCCATCATGACCACCGACACGGTGCCCAAGCAGGCGGCCCTGCACCACGCCGACAAGTGGAACGTCGGCGGCATGGCCAAGGGCGCCGGCATGCTCGCCCCCGCTCTGGCCACCATGCTGTGCGTCGTCACCACCGACGCCGTCGCCACCGCCGAGCAGCTCGACCGCGCCCTGCGCGCCGCCACCCGGCTGACATTCGACCGCCTCGACGTCGACGGGTCCACCTCCACCAACGACACCGTGCTGCTGCTCGCGTCCGGTGCCAGCGGCATCGCCCCCACCCAGGAACAGCTCGACGCCGCCGTCCTCGCGGTGTGCGACGACCTCGCCGGGCAGATGATGGCCGACGCCGAGGGCGTCACCAAGCGGGTCACCGTCACCGTCCGCGGCGCCGCAAGCGAACAGGACGCCCTCGTCGGCGCGCGCACCGTCGCGCGCGACAACCTCGTCAAGACCGCCCTGTTCGGTTCCGACCCCAACTGGGGTCGCGTCCTCGCCGCGATCGGCATCGCCCCGATCGACCTCGACCCGAACCGCATCTCCGTCACGTTCAACGGCTCCCCGGTGTGCATCGACGGTGTCGGCGCCCCCGGCGCCCGCGAGGTCGACCTCTCCGGCCCCGACATCGCCCTCGACATCGACCTCGGCGTCGGCGACGCCGAGGTGACCATCCGCACCACCGACCTCTCCCACGGCTACGTCGAAGAGAACTCGGCCTACTCGTCATGACCGGAACCGATATGGCCACCGATCCCATCGCGCAGCTCACCGCCCACCAGAAGGCGTACGTCCTCGCCGAGGCCCTGCCGTGGCTGCAGAAGTTCCGCGGCAAGATCGTCGTGGTCAAGTACGGCGGCAACGCCATGATCGACGACGACCTCAAGCGCGCCTTCGCCGCCGACATGGCGTTCCTGCGCACCGTCGGCGTCCATCCCGTCGTCGTCCACGGCGGCGGACCGCAGATCAACGCCATGCTGAAGCGACTGGGCATGGCAGGGGAGTTCCGCGGTGGTTTCCGCGTCACCACCCCCGAGGTGATGGACGTCGTCCGCATGGTGCTGTTCGGCCAGGTCGGCCGCGAACTCGTCGGCCTGATCAACGCCCACGGCCCGTACGCCGTCGGCATCTCCGGCGAGGACGCCCACCTCTTCACAGCCACCCGCCGCACGGTCGTCGTCGACGGCGAGGACACCGACATCGGTCTCGTCGGCGACGTCACTACCGTGGACCCCGCCGCCGTCCACGACCTCATCGCGGCCGGCCGCATCCCCGTCGTCTCCACCATTGCCCCCGATGCCGACGGCGTGGTCCACAACATCAACGCCGACACCGCCGCCGCCGCCCTCGCCGAGGCCCTCGGCGCGGAGAAGCTCGTGGTCCTCACCGACGTCGAGGGCCTCTACACCGATTGGCCCGACCGCAGTTCCCTCGCCACCAGCATCGACGCCGACGCCCTGGCCGATCTGCTGCCGTCCCTCGACGCCGGCATGGTCCCGAAGATGGAGGCCTGCCTGCGGGCCGTCCGCGGCGGCGTGCCCACCGCCCACGTCATCGACGGACGCCAGCCGCACTCGGTGCTGCTCGAACTCCTCACCGAGGAAGGCATCGGCACGATGGTCACTCCCACCCACCCCCGGACGACCGCACCCACCCAGGAAGGCACCTCATGACCGGCACCTCCGAACTCCAGCAGCGCTGGGCCGGGTCGCTGATGAACAACTACGGCGTCCCCAAGGTCGCCCTCGTCGCCGGCGACGGTGCCGTCGTCACCGACGCCGACGGCAAGCAGTACCTCGACCTGCTCGGCGGCATCGCCGTCAACGCCCTCGGTCACCGCCATCCCGCCATCCGCGAGGCCGTCACCGCGCAACTCGACACGCTCGGCCACGTGTCCAACCTCTACGCCAGCGGACCCGTCGTCGAACTCGCCGAGCGTCTCCTCGCGCACTTCGGGCACCCCGGCCGGGCGTTCTTCTGCAACTCCGGCACCGAAGCCAACGAGGCTGCGTTCAAGCTCGCCCGGCTCACCGGACGCCCCAAGATCATCGCCGCCGAGAAGGCCTTCCACGGCCGCACCATGGGCGCCCTGGCACTCACGGGCCAGCCCGACAAGCGCGCCCCGTTCGAACCCATGCCCCCCGGCGTCGAATTCGTCCCCTACGGCGACGCGGACGCCCTCGACGCCGCCGTCGACGAGAACACCGCCGCCGTGTTCCTCGAACCGATCATGGGGGAGTCCGGCGTCGTCGTGCCCCCCGAGGGCTACCTGGCCCACGCCCGCCGCATCACCGCCGAACGCGGGGCGCTGCTCGTCCTCGACGAGGTGCAGACCGGCATCGCCCGCACCGGCACGTTCTTCGCCCACCAGGCCGTCGGCATCGTGCCCGACGTGATGACCCTCGCCAAGGGGCTCGGCGGTGGCCTGCCCATCGGCGCCGTCGTCGCCACCGGACCGGCCGCCGACTTCTTCCAGCCCGGCAAGCACGGCACCACCTTCGGCGGCAACCCGGTGTGCGCCGCCGCCGCGCTCGCCGTCCTGCGCACCATCGACGAACAGCACCTGCTCGCCCACGTCGACGCCGTCGGCAAATCCATCGCCACCGGCATCGAAGCGCTCGGGCACCCCCTCGTCGACCACGTCCGAGGCGCCGGCCTGCTGCTCGGCATCGTCCTCACCGACACCAAGGCACCCGCCGTCGAAGCGGCCGCCCGGGACGCCGGCTATCTCGTCAACGCCGCCGCCCCCGACGTCATCCGCCTCGCGCCGCCGCTGATCCTCACCCAGGAACAGGCCGACGGGTTCGTCGCGACGCTGCCCTGCGTGCTCGACGCCGCCCAGCAGGAAGGAAACTAGACCCATGGTGAAGCACTTCCTCAAGGACGACGACCTCACGCCCGCGCAGCAGAGCGAGGTCCTCGACCTCGCCGCGGCCCTGAAGAAGGCCCCGTTCTCGGCCCGTCCCCTCGAGGGCCCGCGCGGCGTCGGAGTCATCTTCGAGAAGAACTCGACCCGCACCCGCTTCTCCTTCGAGATGGGTATCGCCCAGCTCGGCGGCCACGCCGTCGTCGTCGACGGCCGCACCACCCAGCTCGGACGCGAGGAAACCCTGCAGGACACCGGCCGCGTCCTGTCCCGCTACGTCGACGCCGTCGTCTGGCGCACCTTCGGCCAGGACCGGCTCCAGGCGATGGCCGAAGGCGCCACCGTGCCCCTCGTCAACGCCCTCTCCGACGAGTACCACCCCTGCCAGGTCCTCGCGGACCTGCTCACCCTCCGCGAGCACAAGGGTGAGCTGCACGGGCTGAAGCTGACCTACCTCGGCGACGGTGCCAACAACATGGCGCACTCGCTGCTGCTCGGCGGTGTCACCGCCGGCATCGACGTCACGATCGCCGCCCCCGCCGGTTTCGTCCCGAACCCCGCCGTCGTGGACGCGGCCCGCGCCCGCGCCGCCGAAACCGGCGCGCGGATCACCCTCACCGAGGACCCGCGCGCCGCCGTCGCCGGCGCCGACGCCCTCGTCACCGACACCTGGACCTCCATGGGCCAGGAGAACGACGGACTCGACCGCGTCGGTCCCTTCCGCCCGTACCAGGTCAACGCCGAGCTGCTCGCGCTCGCCGACCCGAACGCCGTCGTGCTGCACTGCCTGCCCGCCCACCGCGGCGACGAGGTCACCGACGAGGTCCTGGACGGACCGCAGTCGGTGGTGTGGGACGAGGCCGAGAACCGCCTCCACGCACAGAAGGCGCTGCTCGTGTGGCTGCTCGAGCAGCGCGAACGGTAACCGTGAGCAGCGTGGCCGAACCGTCGAGCGGCGCCGGACCGGCCGGCGCCGCCGCGGCCCCGACCCGCGCGGCCCGGCAGGCCCGGATCACCGCGCTCGTCGCCACCCACGCGATCCGCAGCCAGCCGGAACTCGCCGCGCTGCTGGCCGCCGAAGGCATCGAGGTGTCCAACGCCACCCTCTCCCGCGACCTCGAGGAGCTCGGAGCGGTCAAGCTCCGCGGGGCCGACGGCGGGCCCGGCGTGTACGTCGTCCCCGAGGACGGGAGCCCCGTCCGCGGCGTGTCCGGAGGCACCGACCGGCTCTCCCGCCTGCTCGGCGAACTGCTGGTCTCCACCGACTCGAGCGGCAACATCGCCGTGCTCCGCACCCCACCCGGAGCAGCGCACTATCTGGCCAGCGCACTCGATCGGGCATCATTACCCGAAGTGGTCGGCACCATCGCCGGCGACGACACCATCGCGGTGATCGCGCGCGAGCCCCTCACCGGAGCCGACCTCGCCGCGAAGATCGAATCCCTGGCCTGATCCGATCGCGCACCGAGCACCGATAGACGCAAGTTCAATCAAGAAGGAGCACAAACACAATGGCCGATCGCGTCGTACTCGCCTACTCGGGCGGGCTGGACACCTCCGTCGCCATCAGCTGGATCGGCAAGGAGACCGGCAAGGAGGTCGTCGCCGTCGCCATCGATCTCGGCCAAGGCGGCGAGGACATGGAGGTCGTGCGCCAGCGCGCCCTCGACTGCGGCGCGGTCGAATCCGTCGTCGTCGACGCCAAGGACGAGTTCGCGGAGGAGTACTGCCTGCCGACCGTCCAGGCCAACGCCCTCTACATGGACCGCTACCCGCTGGTCTCCGCGATCAGCCGCCCCCTGATCGTCAAGCACATCGTCAAGGCTGCCCGCGATCACGGCGGCACGGTCGTCTCGCACGGTTGCACCGGCAAGGGCAACGACCAGGTCCGCTTCGAGGTCGGCTTCGGCGCCCTCGCCCCCGACCTCGAGGTCATCGCCCCCGTCCGCGACTACGCCTGGACCCGCGAGAAGGCCATCGCCTTCGCCGGCGAGCACAACCTGCCGATCAACGTCACCAAGAAGTCCCCGTTCTCGATCGACCAGAACGTGTGGGGCCGTGCCGTCGAGACCGGCTTCCTCGAGGACCTGTGGAACGCCCCCACCAAGGACGTCTACGACTACACCGAGGACCCCAGCCTCAACTGGCAGGCCCCCGACGAGCTGATCATCACCTTCGAGAAGGGCGTGCCCACCGCGATCGACGGCCGGCCGGTCACCGTGCTCGAGGCCATCCAGGAACTGAACCGCCGCGCCGGCGCCCAAGGCGTCGGCCGCCTCGACATGGTCGAGGACCGCCTCGTCGGCATCAAGAGCCGCGAGATCTACGAGGCCCCCGGCGCTCTCACCCTCATCCACGCCCACCAGGAGCTCGAGCACGTCACCCTCGAACGCGAACTCGGCCGGTACAAGCGCCGCGTGGAGGAGCGCTGGAGCGAGCTGGTCTACGACGGTCTCTGGTACTCGCCGCTGAAGTACGCGCTCGACGCGTTCGTCCAGAACACCCAGGAGCACGTCTCCGGCGACATCCGGCTCGTCCTGCACGGCGGCCACATCGCCGTCAACGGCCGCCGCAGCGCCGAATCGCTGTACGACTTCAACCTCGCTACCTACGACGAGGGCGACAGCTTCGACCAGTCCAACGCCAAGGGCTTCGTCCAGATCCACGGCCTGTCCTCCAAGGTCGCCGCCAAGCGGGACCTGGGCCTGTAGTCATGACCGCCCACGACGCCGAAGGCATCCGGAGTCACGATGCCGAAGGCATCCGGAGTCACGATGCCGAAGGCATCCGGAGTCACGATGCCGAAGGCATCCAGAGTCACGGCACCAACGAGGGCGCCCTGTGGGGCGGCCGGTTCGCATCCGGACCGGCCGCCGCCATGGCGGCACTGAGCAAGTCCACCCACTTCGACTGGGCGCTCGCCCCCTACGACGTCCGGGCCTCCAAGGCGCACGCGCGCGTGCTGCACAAGGCCGGCCTGCTCAGCGAGGCCGACCTCGCCACCATGCTCGACGGCCTCGACCGGCTCGGCGCCGACGTCGCCTCCGGCGCGTTCGCCCCGGCCGAGTCCGACGAGGACGTCCACGGCGCCCTCGAACGTGGGCTCATCGAGCGGGTCGGTCCCGACGTCGGCGGCCGGCTGCGAGCCGGCCGCTCCCGCAACGATCAGGTCGCCACCCTGTTCCGGATGTGGCTGCGCGACGCGGCGCGACGTATCGCCGACGGTGTCCTCGCCGTCGTCGACGCCCTCGCCGACCAGGCCGCCGCGCATCCCGCCGCGGTGATGCCGGGCAAGACCCACCTGCAGGCAGCACAGCCGGTACTGCTCGCGCACCACCTGCTCGCGCACGCCCACCCGCTGCTGCGCGACGTGCAGCGGCTGCGGGACTTCGACGCGCGTGCGGCGGTGTCCCCGTACGGCTCGGGAGCGCTCGCCGGCTCCTCCCTCGGCCTCGACCCCGACGCGATCGCGGCAGAACTGAACTTCGACTCCGCCGCCGAGAACTCGATCGACGCCACCTCCGCGCGCGACTTCGCCGCCGAGGCCGCGTTCGTGTTCGCCATGATCGCGGTCGACCTCTCCCGCATGGCGGAGGAGGTCATCCTCTGGAGCACCCCGGAGTTCGGCTACATCACCCTCGCCGACGAGTGGTCCACCGGATCGTCGATCATGCCGCAGAAGAAGAACCCGGACGTCTCGGAACTGACCCGGGGCAAGGCAGGTCGCCTCATCGGCAACCTCACCGGCCTGCTCGCCACCCTCAAGGCCCAACCGCTGGCGTACAACCGGGACCTGCAGGAGGACAAGGAGCCGGTGTTCGACTCGGTCCTGCAGCTCGAGCTGCTGCTGCCGGCGATCACCGGTCTCGTGTCCACCCTGACCTTCCACACCGATCGTATGGCCCAGTTGGCACCCGCCGGATTCACCCTCGCCACCGACATCGCCGAGTGGATGGTGCGCCAGGGTGTCCCGTTCCGCGTCGCACACGAGGCGGCCGGGGCGTGCGTGCGCGCGGCGGAGGCGCGCGGCGTCGGCCTCGAGGAACTCACCGACGACGAGCTGACGGCGGTCGACCCCGCGCTGACGCCGCAGGTCCGCGAGGTGCTCACCGTGGAGGGCTCCATCGCTTCCCGCAACGCCCGCGGCGGCACCGCGGGCGCCCGGGTAGGTGAACAGCTCGACGGAGTTCGTGCCGCCGCTCGCGCGCTGCGGGACTGGGTGCGCAGCTGACCGGCCCGCTCGGTGAACAGGGCCATCGCCTCGACGTAATGTGGCAGGCTGTCATTCCTGACAGGGTGGACACACGCAGAACTCGGCGGATGGGAAGAGGTTCGTGGCACTGGGCGGTGGATCGGTGATGGGGCCCCTGCGGCGCGTGGTGGCGACCGCGCAGAACGGCCTCGAGGTGGTCCGTCACGGCGGTCTGGAAACGGGGGCGACACCGTCGCCGTTCCAGATCGTCGAGCGGACCGGCATGTACAGGCTGCGGCACTACTACCCGGAATCCGACGCCGCCGAGAATGCTGCTCCGGTGGTGCTGGTCCCCCCGATGATGATGTCGGCGGACGTCTACGACGTCACCCGCGATACCGGAGCCGTCGGCATCCTGCACTCGATGGGTCTCGACCCCTGGGTGGTCGACTTCGGCTCCCCGGACCGGGAAGAAGGCGGGTGGGACCGCACCCTCACCGACCACATCATCGCCCTCGACGAGATCATCGATCACGTGCACGAATACACCGGCCGGGACATCCACCTGGCCGGGTACTCGCAGGGCGGCATGTTCTGCTATCAGGCCGCGGCCTACCGCCGCAGTCGGCACGTCGCCAGCCTGATCACCTTCGGCAGCCCCGTGGACACCCTGGCCGCCCTGCCGTTCGGGATTCCCGAGGGCGTCGCCGTCCGGGCCGCCGACTTCCTCGCCGACCACGTCTTCAACCGGCTCGCCATCACCGGGTGGATGGCCAAGACAGGCTTCCAGTTCCTCGACCCCGTCAAGACCGTGCGTTCGCGCATCGAGTTCCTCATGCAGCTGCACGACCGGGAAGCCCTCCTGCCGCGCGAACCTCAGCGCCGCTTCCTCGACACGGAGGGGTGGGTGGCCTGGTCCGGTCCTGCAGTGGCCGAGTTGCTTCGCCAGTTCATCGTGCACAACCGCATGGTCAGCGGCGGCTTCGTCATCAACGACCGGGCCGTGAGCCTGGCCGAGATCACTTGCCCCATCCTCGCGTTCGTCGGCGAGGTGGACGACATCGGGCAGCCCCTCGCGGTGCGCGGCATACGCAAGGCCGCCCCCCGGGCTCAGGTGTTCGAATACTCCTTGCGCGCAGGCCATTTCGGGCTCGTCGTGGGCGGCACCGCGGCGCGGCAGACCTGGCCCGCCGTCGGCGAATGGGTGCAGTGGCGGGAAGGGCACGGCGACCGGCCGGTCGGCGTCGGCCGGATGGCGATCCCCGAGCTCCACGCAGAAGGAGAGACCGGGGTGTCCGTCGCGGCCCGCCTCACCCACACCGTCGCCACCATCGCCGAGGTCGGTGTGGAGGTCGGCAAGGGCATCGCCGACCTGGCCTCCGAAACGGTGCGCGGGGCCCGGGAGCTGTCGGGGGAGGCGGCCCGGGCCCTTCCGCGCCTGGCCCGGCTCGGACAGATTCAGCCACGAACCCGCATCTCGCTCGCCGGCGTCCTGACGGAGCAGTGCCGCAAGGGGCCGCACCGCGAGTGCTTCATCTACGAGGACCGCGTCTACACCTTCGCCGACGTCAATCGGCGGATCGACAACGTGGTGCGCGGGCTGGTGCACTCCGGTGTCCGCCCCGCCGCCCACATCGGTGTCCTCATGGACACCCGTCCCAGTGCGATGGCCGCGGTCACGGCCGTCTCCCGCATCGGCGCGGTGTCGGTCCTGCTCCCGCCCGGCCCCGACCTCGACGAGGCCATCCGGTTGGGCGCCGTCCAGAAGATCATCACCGATCCCGAGAACCTCCAGCAGGCGATCGCCACCGGCATCCCGGCCCTGGTCCTCGGTGGTGGCAGCATCCGCGAACTGGACATCCCGGCCGGCGCCGACGTCGTCGATCTCGAACACCTCGACATCACCACGGTCGAACTCCCCGGCTGGTATGCGCCCGACCCCGGCGTCGCGCGCGAACTCGCCTTCCTCCTGTTCACCGGGAGCGGCGACACCCTGGAGATGCGTCAGATCTCCAACCACCGATGGGCGCTCTCGGCCTTCGGCACCGCCACCGCCGCCGCACTGGGGCGTGGTGACACGGTGTATTGCCTTGCCCCGCTTCATCATTCGTCCGGTCTCCTGGTCAGCTTCGGTGGCGCGCTCGCCGGCGGCTGCCGCATAGCCCTGTCCCACGGCCTGGACCCCGCCCGCTTCAGCGAGGAAGTGCACCGCTACGGCGTCACCGTCGTCACCTACACCTGGGCGATGATGCGGGACGTCCTCGACAGCCCGGCACTGCACATCGACGAGATCCACCCCGTCCGCCTCTTCATCGGCTCGGGCATGACGCCCGGCCTGTGGCGGCGGACCCTCGAACGCTTCGCTCCCGCCCAGGTGCTCGAGTTCTATGCCTCCACCGACGGCGAGATCGTCCTGGCCAACGTCTCGGGTGCCAAGATCGGATGCAAGGGACGGCCGCTGCCCGGCAGCGCCGAGGCACGCCTGGCGGCGTGGGACCCGACCACCGGTCGTCTGGTGGAGGACGCGCGGGGCTTCGTCCGCGAGAGCGCCGCCGGCGAGGTCGGCCTCCTGCTCGGCCGGCCCAGCGCGTCGACGGAAGCGCTGCCCGGCGTCATGCGGGGAGTGTTCGAACTCGGCGACGTGTGGGTGCCCACCGAGAACCTCTTCCGACGAGACCAGGACGGTGACTACTGGCTGCTCGACAGCAAGCACAGTGTCATCCGCACCCCGCACGGACCGGTGTACGGCCAGCCGGTGGTGGATGCCCTCGGCGGTATCCCGCGGGTCGATCTCTGCGTCGTATACGGCGTGCGCACCGGAGACACCGAAGTCGCCGTGGCCGCGTGCACCCTGCGCGAGAACCGCGCGCCGAGCGCCGCCGAGATCACGGCGGCACTCGACGCGGTTCCCGCTCCGGAACGGCCCGACCTGGTCCATGTCGTGCCGCACATCGCACTCGGGCCCACGTATCGGCCGATGTCCGGTGACCTGCCGGCGCGGGGCCTGCCGAAGCCGACCGTGCGGTCGTGGTTCGCCGACCCGGCGACCGGAACCTACAAGCGGTTCACCAAAGCGGTCGCGGCGAGATTCACCGGCGTCGGCACAGGTCCGGCACCGGGCGCACGGTAGCCTGGGGCCGTCCGAGTCCCGCACCACCGTCGAGAGGACCACCGTGGCTGTCGATCCCACGCTGCTGAGCATCCTGGCCTGCCCGCAGGACAAGGGGCCGCTGCTCCTCGTGGACGATTCGGTTCTCTACAACCCGCGGTTGCGCCGCGCGTATCCGATCGAGAACGGCATCCCCGTCCTCCTCGTCGACGAGGCCCGAGCGGTGACCGAGGCCGAACACGAGGACTTCGTCGCGCGCGGCGTGGCCGGCTGGACCGAGGACCGGGTGGCGGACTGAGCGTGGCGTTCGAGCGGCTCACCGGGGTCGACCCGCTGACTGCGGCGCACACGATCCTCGGCGCCACGCTGTGCGCGGGCGAGGTGGTCCTGCGGATCACGGAGGTCGAGGCCTACGGCGGGCCCGAGGACGGTCCCTGGCCCGATCCGGCGGCGCACTCCTACCGGGGACGTACGCCGCGGAATGCGGTGATGTTCGGCCCTGCCGGCCATCTCTACATCTACCGCAGCTATGGGCTGCACCACTGCGCGAACATCTCCGTGGGGCCCGACGGAGTGGCCGCGGCGGTACTGCTGCGAGGTGCCGAAGTAGTCGCGGGGGAGGAGATCGTCCGTTCCCGGCGAACGGCCGGGACTCCCGCACCGAACCTTGCCCGCGGACCCGGCAACCTCGCGGCCGCCTTGGGATTGACGCTGGCGGACAACGGGATCGATGTGCTCGACGATGGCGCAACCGCGAAACTCACTCTGGGTGACGTCGACCGGGTCGCGTCGGGCCCACGCGTGGGCATCAGTGTCGCGGCCGAACGACCGTGGCGGCTGTGGATCCCCGGCGCCGTGGGGGTGTCGGCGTACCGGCGCAGCCCGCGCGCGCCGGCCGCTCCCCGTCGGATGGGATGATCGAGCGGTGACTGAGCACATCCTCGACGAACTGACCTGGCGTGGACTGATCGCCCAATCGACCGACCTCGACACACTCCGCCGCGATCTCGCCGCGGGCCCGGTCACGCTCTATGCCGGATTCGATCCCACCGGGCCGAGTCTGCATGCCGGTCACCTCGTGCCGTTGCTGGCCCTGAAGCGTTTCCAGCGAGCGGGCCACCGGCCCATCGTGCTGGCGGGCGGCGCTACCGGCATGATCGGAGATCCGCGGGAGGTAGGGGAGCGGACCATGAACTCGGCGGACACGGTCGCCGAATGGGCCGCACGCATCCGCGGTCAGCTCGAGCGGTTCGTGGACTTCGACGATTCGCCGACCAGCGCGATCGTCGTGAACAACGCCGACTGGACCTCCTCGCTCAGCGTCGTCGACTTCCTCCGCGATATCGGCAAGCACTTCTCCGTCAACGTCATGCTCGCTCGCGACACGGTGAAGCGCCGGCTCGAGGGCGACGGCATCTCGTACACCGAGTTCAGCTACATGCTGCTGCAGGCCAACGACTACGTGCAGTTGCGTCGCGAGCACGGGTGCACGCTGCAGGTGGGGGGGTCGGACCAGTGGGGCAACATCATCGCGGGCGTCGAGCTCAACCGACGGACCGACGGTGCCGCCGTGCACGCGCTCACCGTCCCGCTCGTCACCTCGGCCGACGGCAAGAAGTTCGGGAAATCCACCGGCGGCGGAAGCCTCTGGCTCGACCCGGAGATGACCACGCCGTACGCCTGGTACCAGTACTTCGTCAACGCCGCCGACGCCGACGTCGTGAAGTACCTGCGGTGGTTCACGTTCCTGGATCAGGACGAACTGGCCGAACTCGAGACGGCGACGGCCGAGCGACCGCAGGCGCGCGAGGCGCAGCGCCGCCTTGCGGCCGAAATGACGACCCTCGTTCACGGCGAGGCCAACACCCGGGCGGTCGAACTTGCGAGCCGGGCGCTGTTCGGTCGTGGAGAGTTGGCGGACCTGGACGAAGCGACCCTCTCGGCCGCGCTGGCGGAGGCCTCCGTCGCGGAAGTGCACGACGGGCAGCCCGGCACGATCGTGGACCTGCTCGTCGCGACCGGCCTGTGCGAGAGCAAGGGCGCTGCCCGACGCACGATCAAGGAGGGGGGTGCCTCCGTGAACAACCAACGGATCTCATCCGAGGAGTGGACCCCGTCGAGCGCGGATCTGCTGCACGACCGCTGGCTTGTCCTGCGGCGAGGCAAGCGCAACTTTGCCGGCGTGCGAGTCGAACGCGGCTGAGCGCACTGCCGCCACCGCCGACGGGCCGCTGACCTGCGGATTTGACGGCCCGTTAGCGGTGGCGTAACTTTGTCGTCGTTCGAGCGACACGGACGCCGACCCGGACCGAGAGGTACGGAAAGCGGTTGCGCCCTGATCGGTCGAGCAGCCAACACGAAGATCGCAGACAGTGTTTGCGTCCGCGAGTTCAGAGTGTTAGGCTAGAACGGTTGCCCCGGAGTAAGGCGCGGAGCGATGGTGTGTGCGTGTTCTTTGAGAACTCAACAGTGTGCCGATGAATGTCAGTGCCAAAATATTTTTGGTGCGACCGCCCCTCTTGGGGGTGGTTGTTGCTGGCTGCCGCATTCTTCCGTCTGTGGTGGTCAGTGTTTTTTGCTGGTTTGAGTTTTTTGCTGGTGATTTGGCTCGATGTCTATGACTGATCGGCCCTTCGGGGTTTGATTGTGAGTCTTCAACGGAGAGTTTGATCCTGGCTCAGGACGAACGCTGGCGGCGTGCTTAACACATGCAAGTCGAACGATGAAGCCCAGCTTGCTGGGTGGATTAGTGGCGAACGGGTGAGTAACACGTGGGTGATCTGCCCTGCACTTCGGGATAAGCCTGGGAAACTGGGTCTAATACCGGATAGGACCTCGGGATGCATGTTCCGGGGTGGAAAGGTTTTCCGGTGCAGGATGGGCCCGCGGCCTATCAGCTTGTTGGTGGGGTAACGGCCCACCAAGGCGACGACGGGTAGCCGGCCTGAGAGGGCGACCGGCCACACTGGGACTGAGACACGGCCCAGACTCCTACGGGAGGCAGCAGTGGGGAATATTGCACAATGGGCGCAAGCCTGATGCAGCGACGCCGCGTGAGGGATGACGGCCTTCGGGTTGTAAACCTCTTTCAGTACCGACGAAGCGCGAGTGACGGTAGGTACAGAAGAAGCACCGGCCAACTACGTGCCAGCAGCCGCGGTAATACGTAGGGTGCGAGCGTTGTCCGGAATTACTGGGCGTAAAGAGCTCGTAGGCGGTTTGTCGCGTCGTCTGTGAAAACCCGCAGCTCAACTGCGGGCTTGCAGGCGATACGGGCAGACTTGAGTACTGCAGGGGAGACTGGAATTCCTGGTGTAGCGGTGAAATGCGCAGATATCAGGAGGAACACCGGTGGCGAAGGCGGGTCTCTGGGCAGTAACTGACGCTGAGGAGCGAAAGCGTGGGTAGCGAACAGGATTAGATACCCTGGTAGTCCACGCCGTAAACGGTGGGCGCTAGGTGTGGGTTTCCTTCCACGGGATCCGTGCCGTAGCTAACGCATTAAGCGCCCCGCCTGGGGAGTACGGCCGCAAGGCTAAAACTCAAAGGAATTGACGGGGGCCCGCACAAGCGGCGGAGCATGTGGATTAATTCGATGCAACGCGAAGAACCTTACCTGGGTTTGACATACACCGGACCGCCCCAGAGATGGGGTTTCCCTTGTGGTCGGTGTACAGGTGGTGCATGGCTGTCGTCAGCTCGTGTCGTGAGATGTTGGGTTAAGTCCCGCAACGAGCGCAACCCTTGTCCTGTGTTGCCAGCAATTCGGTTGGGGACTCGCAGGAGACTGCCGGGGTCAACTCGGAGGAAGGTGGGGACGACGTCAAGTCATCATGCCCCTTATGTCCAGGGCTTCACACATGCTACAATGGCCGGTACAGAGGGCTGCGATACCGCGAGGTGGAGCGAATCCCTTAAAGCCGGTCTCAGTTCGGATCGGGGTCTGCAACTCGACCCCGTGAAGTCGGAGTCGCTAGTAATCGCAGATCAGCAACGCTGCGGTGAATACGTTCCCGGGCCTTGTACACACCGCCCGTCACGTCATGAAAGTCGGTAACACCCGAAGCCGGTGGCCTAACCCCTCGTGGGAGGGAGCCGTCGAAGGTGGGATCGGCGATTGGGACGAAGTCGTAACAAGGTAGCCGTACCGGAAGGTGCGGCTGGATCACCTCCTTTCTAAGGAGCAACTCCTTGCTCGGACCAGCACACAGGTGCCGGGGGAGCGAGGCAGAGCCATTTCGGATTCACACGTAATCCGGTGGTGCTCATGGGTGGAACGCTGACAGTCATCACCGCGCGGGAAGGACCCGAGTGTCCTTCTGCGGTGGTTATATCGGTGCACTGTTGGGTCCTGAGAGAACACGCGAGTGTTTTGTCAGCGACGATGATCCGCGAAACAAGAGGACATGGTTTTCTTGCGGTAGGGGTTGTTGTGTGTTGTTTGAGAACTGCACAGTGGACGCGAGCATCTTTGTTGTAAGTGTTTATGAGCGTACGGTGGATGCCTTGGCACCAGGAGCCGATGAAGGACGTGGGAGGCTGCGATATGCCTCGGGGAGCTGTCAACCGAGCTGTGATCCGAGGATTTCCGAATGGGGAAACCCAGCACGAGTGATGTCGTGTTACCCGCGCCTGAATATATAGGGCGTGTGGAGGGAACGTGGGGAAGTGAAACATCTCAGTACCCACAGGAAGAGAAAACAACATGTGATTCCGTGAGTAGTGGCGAGCGAAAACGGAAGAGGCTAAACCGGATACATGTGATACCCGGCAGGGGTTGTGTGTTCGGGGTTGTGGGGTTCGATGTGTCGGTGCTGCCGCGCCGGCCGACAGTGAGAAATCGCCTGTGTTAGTCGAAATGGTCTGGAACGGCCTGTCGTAGAGGGTGAGAATCCCGTAGACGAAAACGCGGTGACTGTCGATTCGAATACCCGAGTAGCAGCGGGCCCGTGAAATCTGCTGTGAATCCGTCGGGACCACCCGATAAGCCTGAATACTCCCTGGTGACCGATAGCGGACTAGTACCGTGAGGGAAAGGTGAAAAGTACCCCGGGAGGGGAGTGAAATAGTACCTGAAACCGTGCGCTTACAATCCGTCGGAGCCTTCGAGCAGTTTGGTCTGCTGGGGGTGACGGCGTGCCTTTTGAAGAATGAGCCTGCGAGTTAGTGGCATGTCGCGAGGTTAACCCGTGTGGGGTAGTCGTAGCGAAAGCGAGTCCGAACAGGGCGTCTGTAGTGGCATGTTCTAGACCCGAAGCGGAGTGATCTACCCATGGCCAGGGTGAAGCGACGGTAAGACGTCGTGGAGGCCCGAACCCACTTAGGTTGAAAACTGAGGGGATGAGCTGTGGGTAGGGGTGAAAGGCCAATCAAACTCCGTGATAGCTGGTTCTCCCCGAAATGCATTTAGGTGCAGCGTCGCGTGTTTCTCACCGGAGGTAGAGCTACTGGATGGTCTAGGGGGCCCACAAGCTTACCGAAATCAGCCAAACTCCGAATGCCGGTGAGTGAGAGCGCGGCAGTGAGACTGCGGGGGATAAGCTTCGTAGTCGAGAGGGAAACAGCCCAGATCGCCGGCTAAGGCCCCTAAGCGTGTACTAAGTGGAAAAGGATGTGGGATCGCTGAGACAACCAGGAGGTTGGCTTAGAAGCAGCCACCCTTGAAAGAGTGCGTAATAGCTCACTGGTCAAGTGGTTCTGCGCCGACAATGTAGCGGGGCTCAAGTACACCGCCGAAGCCGCGGCACTCGCACAACACCCCGGAGGGTCCACGGATCGTCCGGCAGTGGTGCGGGTGGGTAGGGGAGCGTCGTGCAGCCGGGGAAGCGCCGGAGTGATCCAGGTGTGGAGGCTGCGCGAGTGAGAATGCAGGCATGAGTAGCGAAAGACGAGTGAGAAACTCGTCCGCCGAATGACCAAGGGTTCCTGGGCCAGGTTAATCCGCCCAGGGTGAGTCGGGACCTAAGGCGAGGCCGACAGGCGTAGTCGATGGACAACGGGTTGATATTCCCGTACCCGTGTGAACGCGCCCCTGGTGAATCATCGGTACTAACCGTCCAAAGGGTGATCGAGTTCCTTCGGGAGCCGAGAGCCTGCTGCACGGGACCTTCGGTGGTAGTAGCCAAGCGATGGGGTGACGCAGGAAGGTAGTGGGGCCGGTCAGTGGTTGTACCGGTGTAAGCCCGTAGGGCGTGACACAGGCAAATCCGTGTCGCACACAGCCTGAGAGGTGATGCGTAGCCGAATGAGGCGAATTCCATGATCCTATGCTGCCGAGAAAAGCCTCTAGCGAGCTTTCACACGGCCCGTACCCCAAACCGACACAGGTGGTCAGGTAGAGAATACCGAGGCGATCGAGAGAACTGTGGTTAAGGAACTCGGCAAAATGCCCCCGTAACTTCGGGAGAAGGGGGACCAGTCCCGGTGACCGGACTTGCTCCGTGAGCCGGGGGTGGTCGCAGAGACCAGAGAGAAGCGACTGTTTACTAAAAACACAGGTCCGTGCGAAGTCGTAAGACGAGGTATACGGACTGACGCCTGCCCGGTGCTGGAAGGTTAAGAGGACCGGTCAGCGGAGTTCACTCCGCGAAGCTGAGAATTTAAGCCCCAGTAAACGGCGGTGGTAACTATAACCATCCTAAGGTAGCGAAATTCCTTGTCGGGTAAGTTCCGACCTGCACGAATGGCGTAACGACTTCTCTGCTGTCTCAACCACAGACTCGGCGAAATTGCACTACGAGTAAAGATGCTCGTTACGCGCGGCAGGACGAAAAGACCCCGGGACCTTCACTACAGCTTGGTATTGGTGTTCGGTTCGGTTTGTGTAGGATAGGTGGGAGACTGGGAAGCCCGCACGCCAGTGTGGGTGGAGTCGTTGTTGAAATACCACTCTGATCGTATTGGACCTCTAACCTCGGACCCTGATCGGGTTCAGGGACAGTGCCTGGTGGGTAGTTTAACTGGGGCGGTTGCCTCCCAAAATGTAACGGAGGCGCCCAAAGGTTCCCTCAGCCTGGTTGGCAATCAGGTGTCGAGTGCAAGTGCACAAGGGAGCTTGACTGTGAGACCGACAGGTCGAGCAGGGACGAAAGTCGGGACTAGTGATCCGGCACCGGCATGTGGAAGCGGTGTCGCTCAACGGATAAAAGGTACCCCGGGGATAACAGGCTGATCTTCCCCAAGAGTCCATATCGACGGGATGGTTTGGCACCTCGATGTCGGCTCGTCGCATCCTGGGGCTGGAGTAGGTCCCAAGGGTTGGGCTGTTCGCCCATTAAAGCGGCACGCGAGCTGGGTTTAGAACGTCGTGAGACAGTTCGGTCTCTATCCGCCGCGCGCGTTAGAAACTTGAGGAAGGCTGTCCCTAGTACGAGAGGACCGGGACGGACGAACCTCTGGTGTGCCAGTTGTCCCGCCAGGGGCACGGCTGGTTGGCTACGTTCGGAAGGGATAACCGCTGAAAGCATCTAAGCGGGAAGCCTGTTCCAAGATGAGGTTTCTCACCCCCTCGAGGGGGTAAGGCCCCCGGCAGACCACCGGGTTGATAGGCCGGAACTGGAAGTGCGGTAACGCATGCAGGTGACCGGTACTAATAGGCCGAGGACTTACCACAAAGAAGCTACGCGTCCACTGTGCGGTATCTGAAACAACACACTCGATTCACCATGTTCTTCGGGGAATCGAGTGGGCGCAGCCCCCGTGAAAGAGGGCGGCGTTCACTCCATTCACTCCGAAGGAGTGTGGACAGTTTCACAGAGTTACGGCGGCCATAGCGGAGGGGAAACGCCCGGTCCCATTCCGAACCCGGAAGCTAAGCCCTCCAGCGCCGATGGTACTGCACCCGACAGGGTGTGGGAGAGTAGGACACCGCCGAACACCCGTTTACGAGAGGGGACCCACCAGTTGGGTCCCCTCTCGTGGTTTTTCTGGTTTTTCATGAAAGGATTTTTCTGTGTCCGACAACGATGGTGAGCGTCGATCCTTCCGGAGTGGAGGGTCCACTCCCAGGTCGGGACGCGGAGACAGCGGCGAGCGCCGCCAGGGTGGCGACCGGGGCCCGGCCCGCGGCGAGGATCGCCGGCAGGGAGTCGCCGGCCGACCGGATCGTCGCGGCGAGGACCGCACTTTCCGCGGGGAACGGCGAAGCGAGCCGGCGAAGGGCTCCGCGGACGACTCCCGCGGGAGTAGCCGCTCGGAGCGACCCCACAGCGATCGCCCGTCGGGGGACCGGCGAGATCGGCCCTACGGTGAGCGGCGCGACGACCGTTCCCGCGACGACCGTTCCCGCGACGACCGTTCCCGCAGCGAGCGCCCGCATCGAGGCACAAACGACGACCGTCGGGACGATCGGCGCACCGGTGACCGGCGCGACGATCGGGGCCGTGACGATCGGCGCACGGGCACGTCCCGTGCTGGCCACGGACCCGAACGGCGAGACGGGGGCGCTCCGCGTCGCCGTGGCGGCGAGGGTGGATTCGGCCCGAGCCGTGGCCGCGAGGGTGCTCCGGCTCCGCGTCGCGAAGCCCGGCCGGACGAGCCGGACCTGCCCGAGGACGTCGAAGCGTCGGACCTCGATCCGACGATCCGCCGGGACCTGCTGAGTCTCGACAAGTCGAACGCCAATGCAGTGGCCCGGCACCTGGTCATGGCCGGCCGCCTGATCGACGACGATCCCCGTCTGGCGCTGGCGCACGCTCGTGCTGCGCGGCAGCGCGCCGGCCGTATCGCCGTGGTTCGTGAGGCAGCGGGCATCACGGCCTACCACGCCGGCGAATGGGCGGAGGCGCTGTCCGAGTTGCGGGCCGCCCGACGAATGGCCGGGGGACCGGGATTGCTGGCGGTCATGGCGGACTGCGAGCGCGGTCTCGGCCGGCCGGAGCGCGCGATCGAGCTGGGCCGCAGCGACGAGGCTCGGGCGCTGACCGGCGACGAGGCCACCGAGCTGCGCATCGTCGTGGCGGGCGCCCGGATGGATCTGGGACAGTTCGACCAGGCGGTGGTCACCCTGCAGACCCCGGACCTGGATGCCTCGCGCACCGGCCCGTCCGCCGCGCGCCTGTTCTATGCGTACGCGGATGCACTCGTGGCCGCGGGACGTACCGAGGACGGATTGAAGTGGTTCCTCAACGCCGCCGCGGCGGATCTCGAGGGGGACACCGACGCCGAGGAACGCGTCGCCGAGCTCACCGGAGAGGATCAGTGACCGGTACATCCGGCGGCGCGTCGTTGCGGGCGCTCTACGACGTACTCCTCCTCGATCTGGACGGCACCGTCTACCGCGGCGCCGAGGCGGTGCCCGGGGCCCGCGAGGCATTGTCGGAGGGTGCCGAGCGGCTGTTCTATGTCACCAACAACGCGAGCCGTCGCCCGGCGGAGGTCGCCAAACACCTGCGCGAACTCGGTTTCGCGGCCGACGAGTCGAGCGTGGTCACCAGTTCCCAGTCCGCGGCCCGGCTGTTGGCCGAGCGGGTCCCGGTCGGCGCCCCGGTGCTGGTTGTGGGTACCGAGGCCCTCGTCGACGAGGTCGCCGCGGTCGGTCTGACTCCGGTGCGTTCCGCGGACGCCGAGCCTGTGGCGGTCGTGCAGGGACACTCCCCGGAGACCGGGTGGGCGATCCTCGCCGAGGCGACGCTCGCACTGCGCTCCGGCGCCCTGTGGGTGGCGACGAACGTCGATTCGACGTTGCCCACCGAGCGGGGCCTGGTGCTCGGGAACGGTTCCATGGTCGCGGCCCTGAGGTCGGCGACGGGCTGTGAGCCGCTGGTGGCGGGCAAACCGGCCGCGCCGCTGCTCGAGGACGCCGTCGTGCGCAGCGGCGCCTCGCGTCCGCTCGTGGTCGGCGACCGGCTCGACACCGACATCGCCGGTGCGAACGCCGTGGGCGCCGATTCGTTGCTGGTGCTGACCGGCGTCAGCACGGTCGCGGACCTGCTCCGGGCGCCGCAGGATCAGCGCCCCACCTATGTGGCCGACTCGCTCGCCGGTCTCGACGCCGAGGCGGCCGCGCTGCGGGTGGGACCGCGCGAGCCGGGAGCGGTGTCGTTCGACGGACGGGATGTGCACCTGGCTTCGGAGTTCGCGGCGGACCCGATGGCCGCGCTGCGGGCCGTGCTCGACGTCGCCTGGGCCAACCCCGGTTTCGGTCGGGTCGTGGCGGCGGACGACCTGCTGGCACGGTGGGGAATATCCCGCTGAGTCGGGTCTGCGTGGTGTGCCGGTTCGTCACCGGCATGCACTAGCGTGGTCGACGATGAGCACGTCGATTCCACGCCCAGGCGACCACCTTCCACGCCCCCATCCGGGCGTGGATCCCGCGTCGATCCATATCGAGGTCGAGGGTCTGCTCACGCGCGCCCGCGACGTCACCGCCGACGGTGAGCCCGATCCGTCCGAGATCATCCCGCGGCAGGCGCAGCTGCTCGAACAGGCGCACGACCTGCTGGTCCAGGCGCTCGCGACCGTGGACAAGATCTGACGTGGCCCGGCGAGCGCGAGTCGACGCGGAGCTGGTGCGCCGGGGCCTCGCCCGGTCCCGCGAGCACGCCGGTGAACTGATCACGGCTGGGCGGGTCCTCGTCAACGGCACCGTCGCGACGAAACCCGCGACCCAGGTCGATCCGGGGGCGCCCCTGCTGGTCACGGAGGTCGCCGAGGAGGTGGCGTGGGCCTCGCGAGGGGCCCACAAGCTGCTCGGCGCCCTCGAGACGTTCACCCCCCAGGGATTGCGGGTCACCGGACGGCGGTGCCTCGACGCCGGGGCTTCCACCGGCGGCTTCACGGACGTCCTGTTGCACGAGGGCGCCCGCGAGGTCGTCGCCGTCGACGTGGGCTACGGCCAGTTGGTGTGGCGGCTGCAGTCCGACGAGCGCGTCCACGTGATCGATCGAACAAACGTGCGTAACATCGGTGCGGACGCGATCGGAGGGCCGGTCGAGTTGGTGGTGGCGGATCTGTCGTTCATCTCGCTGAAGCTGGTGCTCCCGGCGTTCGTGCGGTGCGTGACTCCGGGCGCGGATCTGCTGCCGATGGTCAAACCGCAGTTCGAGGTCGGGAAGGAGCGGGTCGGCAGCGGCGGCGTCGTCCGGGATGCGGCTCTGCGCACCGAGGCGGTCCTCGGTGTCGCCCGGGAGGCCCAGGCTCTGGGGCTGCGTACGCTCGGGGTGGTGGCCAGTCCGCTGCCCGGCCCGTCCGGCAACGTCGAGTACTTCCTGTGGCTGCGCGCCGGGGAACCCGGCCCGGTCGAACTGGGCGCGGACGTGGTCGAACTCGTCGAACGAGCCGTGCAGGAAGGACCCCAGTGACCGCAGATAGTGCAGCGACCGGCCCGGAGCGGGCGACCCGCGAGGTCCTGCTCGTGTCCCACTCGGGGCGGGTCGAGATCGCCGCGACGGCGCAGCGCATGGCGAAGATCTTCGGCGAGGCCGGCATCGGGCTGCGGGTGCTCGACGACGAGGTCGCCAGCACCGGTCTGGGTCCGCTCGCCGGCCCGGACGGACGGGTCCGCATCGTCGAACCCGGACCGGACGCCGCCCGGGGCTGCGAGATGGTGATCGTGCTCGGCGGGGACGGCAGCTTCCTGCGCGCCGCCGAACTGGCCCAGCGCGCCGGGGTGCCCGTGCTCGGAATCAACCTGGGCCGCATCGGTTTCCTCGCCGAGGCCGAGGCCGAACATCTCGAGGAGGCACTGGCGCAGGTGGTGCGCCGCGAGTACCGGGTCGAGGAGCGGATGACGCTGGACGTCGCGATCCGGGTCGACGACGTGATCGTCGACCGGGGGTGGGCGCTGAACGAGGCCAGCCTCGAGAACAAGTCCCGTCTGGGCGTGCTCGAGGTGGTGCTCGAGGTCGACGGCCGGCCGGTGTCGGCGTTCGGGTGCGACGGCGTGCTGATCGCCACCCCGACGGGATCGACCGCGTACGCGTTCTCCGCCGGCGGCCCGATCGTGTGGCCGGAACTCGAGGCGTTGCTGGTGATCCCCAGCAACGCGCACGCCCTGTTCGCCCGGCCCATGGTGACCAGCCCGGAGTCGTTGATCGCCGTGGAGACCCTCGCCGGCAGCCACGACGGGCTGGTGTTCTGCGACGGCCGCCGCACCCTGGACCTGCCCGCCGGCGGCCGACTCGAGGTGGTGCGCGGCAAGCACCCGGTGCGGTGGGTGCGGCTGGACTCGGCGCCGTTCGCCGACCGCATGGTGCGCAAGTTCGATCTTCCGGTGAAGGGCTGGCGGGGAAGGAGACTGTGAGGTGCTTGCCGAGATCCGGATCGACAATCTGGGGGTCATCTCCGAGGCCGGCGCCCAGTTCCACGGCGGGCTGACCGTCCTGACCGGCGAAACCGGAGCCGGCAAGACCATGGTCGTGACCAGCCTGCACCTGCTGTCGGGGGCGCGCGCCGACCCCACCCGCGTCCGTGTCGGCGCCTCCCGCGCCGTCGTGGAGGGTCGCTTCTGCATCGATGCCGACGCCGGGTCGAGCGCGGCGGGCGGGGTGCCCAGCCACGTCGAGCGGGAAGTGGCACGCCTGCTCGAGACGACCGGCGCCCAGCGCGACGACGACGGCAGCATCATCGCGGTCCGCACCGTCGGCAGCGACGGCCGCTCCCGCGCCCACCTCGGCGGGCGCAGCGTCCCGGTGGGGGTGCTGTCGGAGTTCACCGATCCGCTGCTGACCGTGCACGGCCAGAACGACCAGTTGCGGCTGCTGCGGCCCGACCAGCAGCGCGCCGCCCTCGACCGGTTCGCCGGCAAGGCGATCGCGCCGCTGCTGGCGGCGTACCAGGAGCACCGCCAGCGGTGGTTGACCGCGCGGGCCGAGCTGAGCGAACGCACCGAGCGGTCCCGGGAGCTCGCGCAGGAGGCGGACCGCCTGCGGTTCGCGCTCGACGAGATCGACGCCGTCGACCCCCAGCCGGGGGAGGACACCCGGATCGTGGCCGAGGTGCGCCGGCTCGGCGACCTCGATTCGTTGCGAGACTCCGCGCAGGGCGCGCAGGCCGCGCTCACCGGCGGGGACGGCGACGACGTGGCCGCGGCGGCTCTGGATCTGCTGGGGGAGTCGCGGGCGCGGCTCGAGGCGGCCGAGGACCCGGCCCTGCGCGAGCTCGGTCCCCGGCTCGACGAGGCCATCGCGGTGGTCACCGACGTCGCCGGCGAGCTGTCCGGATACCTGTCGGACCTGCCGTCGGACCCGGGGGCCCTCGAGACGCTGCTGAACCGCCAGGCGGAGCTGAAATCGCTCACCCGCAAGTACGCCGCGGACATCGACGGTGTGCTCGAGTGGGCTCGCGAGGCCCGCGACCGGCTGTCGAGGATCGACGTGTCCGCCGATGCGGTCGCCGACCTCGCCGCGCGCGCCGATCGCGAGGCGGCCGCCGCCGCCGAGGCCGCGACCGCCCTCTCCGCCGCCCGCAGGAAGGCCGCCGACAAGCTCGCGAGGGCGGTCAGCAAGGAGTTGTCCGGCCTGGCGATGGGCCGGGCGAGTCTGGACGTGCAGGTGCGGGACCGGGAGGCGGGGCCGCAGGACACCGCACCGCTGAAGGTCGGCGGGCGGGTGCTGCACGCCGGCACCTCGGGCGTCGACGACGTCGAGTTCCGGCTCGCCGCGCACAGCGGGGCCCGGTCCCTGCCCATCGCGCGCAGCGCCTCCGGCGGTGAGCTCTCCCGCGTCATGCTCGCGCTCGAGGTGGTGCTGGCCGGGTCCGAACGCGGCGCCACGATGGTGTTCGACGAGGTCGACGCGGGGGTGGGCGGTCGGGCTGCGGTCGAGATCGGCCGGCGCCTGGCCCGCCTGTCGCGCACCCATCAGGTCATCGTGGTCACCCACCTGCCGCAGGTCGCCGCGTTCGCCGACACCCACCTCGTCGTCGACAAAGTCGACGATGCCGGGGGCGTCGTCAGCAGCGGGGTGCGCGCGCTCACCGATACCGAGCGGGTCGCGGAGCTCGCCCGCATGCTCGCCGGCCTCGGCGACACCGAGACGGGCCGGGCCCACGCCGAGGAACTGCTCGCCACCGCGCACGCCGAACGACGAGGCTGATCCCGCCCGGCGCGCCTCCGTTGCCCGGCCCCGGCCCGGGTTCATCATCGATGCCATGAAGATGCCGGCGCTGCTGTCACGCAATAACGAAACGTTGCCCGGAGTGAGCGGCATTGCCCGGGTCGACAAGAACCAGGCCAGGCTCCTGCGCCGGGTCGGTCCCGGCGACATCGTCGTTCTCGACGCCGTCGACATGGACCGCGTCACCGCCGACGCGCTCGTCGAGGCCGGGGTCACCGCCGTGGTCAACGCCTCGACGTCGATCACCGGCCGCTACCCGAACCTCGGCCCGGAGGTGCTCGTCGCCAACGGCATCGCCCTGATCGACAACACCGGTCCCGAGGTGTTCAAGAAGGTCAAGGACGGCGCCAAGGTCCGCCTGCACGAGGGCGGTGTCTACTCCGGGGAACGGTTGCTGATCCAGGGCGAGGAGCAGACCGAAACCGAGATCTCCGACCGCATGATCGAGACGAAGACCGGCCTGGTCGACCACCTCGAGGCGTTCTCGGGCAACACCATCGAGTTCATCCGTTCGGAGAGCCCGCTGCTCATCGACGGGGTCGGAGTGCCCGACGTCGACGTGGACCTGCGCGACCGGCACGTGGTGGTGGTCGCGGACGGGCCGGACCACGAGCAGGACCTGAAGAACCTCAAGCCGTTCATCAAGGAGTATTCGCCGATCCTCGTGGGCGTCGGCACCGGCGCCGACACCCTCGTCCGGGCCGGATACCGGCCGGATCTGATCGTCGGCGACCCGGACGAGATCGGCACCGAGACCCTCAAGTCCGGCGCCGAGGTGGTGCTGCCCGCCGATCACGACGGCCACGCCCCCGGTCTCGAACGCATCCAGGACCTGGGCATCGGCGCGATGACGTTCCCCGCCACCGGCGCCCCCGCCGACCTGGCGCTGCTGCTGGCCGACCATCACGGCGCCGCCCTCATCGTCACCGTCGGCAGCACCGTCTCGCTCGACGAGTTCTTCGACCAGGGCCGCCGTGACAGCAACCCGTCGGCGTTCATGACCCGGCTGAAGGTGGGGCCGAAACTGGTCGACGCCAAGGCCGTCGCCACCCTCTACCGCAGCCGCGTCTCCGGCGGGGTGATCGCCCTGCTGGTGTTCGCCGCGCTGATCGCCGTGATCGTCGCGTTGATCGTGTCCAACCTCGGCGGCGACGTCGTGGACTGGGCCGTGCAGAGCTGGGACAGTCTCGTGGTGTGGGTGCAGGGGCTGACCGCGTGATCTCGTTGCGTCACCACGCAATCTCGATCGCAGCGGTCTTCCTCGCCCTCGCCGTGGGCATCGTCCTCGGCTCCGGGCTGCTGTCGGACAGCGTCGTCGCCGGGCTCCGCGACGACCGGTCCGAACTGCAGGGCCGGCTACAGGACGCCGAGGACCGCACCAACGTGCTCACCGAGCAGCTCAACGCGGCCGACGGTTTCGACGCCGCGGTGTCCGGGCGTGTGGTGCGCGACGCGCTCGCCGGCCGCACGGTGCTCATGATCGCCACTCCCGACACCGACCCGGCGGACCTGGACGCGGTGATCCGCACGGTCGAGGCGGCGGGCGCCGCCGTGACCGGCCGGATCTCGCTGACCGAGCCCTTCGTCGACGCCGCCGGCGCCGACCAGCTGCGCACCACCGTCACCAACGTCGTCCCCGCCGGGGTGCAGTTGCAGACCGGCGCCGTGGATCAGGGCAGCCTGGCCGGGGACCTGCTCGGAGCCGTGCTGCTCGTCGAGCCGGCGAGCGGGCAGCCGCGCAGCACCCCCCAGGAACGTGACCTCGCGCTCTCCACGCTGCGGGGCGGCGGGTTCGTCGCGTACGACGACGGGACCGTCGAACCCGCCCAGACCGCCATCGTCGTCACCGGCGACGGGGGAGCCGGCGCCGAGGGCGGCGGCAACCGCGGTGCGCTGCTGGCCCGCTTCGCCGCCGCGTTCGACTCCCGCGGTGCCGGCACGGTCCTGGCCGGGCGGCCCGGCGCCGCCGTCGGCAACGGGGCCGTCGCGGTGGTGCGGGCCGACGCGGCGCTGTCGGCCGGTCTGTCCACCGTCGACACCGTCGACCGCGAATCCGGCCGCATCACCACGGTGCTGGCGCTGCAGGAACAGCTCGCCGGGGTGTCGGGCCGGTACGGAACCGGCCCCAACGCCGGCGCCGTCACCGTCGGAACCGCCGCCCGCTGAGGGGCGCGGCGCGGCGAACGGTGTGATCCCCGTCCGATCCGGGCGAGTCGTGCACGCGGGACCCACGACAGGTGTTACCGTGAAGTTCCGTGGGTCGTGCAGGCCCCAGCAGTTCCGTCATCAGTCCGAAGTCCTGCACCAGACGTCACGGGAGCTTCTTTGCCACAGTCACGCCACTCGCGTACCGCCACCAAGCACATCTTCGTCAGCGGGGGCGTCGCCTCCTCACTGGGCAAGGGGCTGACGGCATCGAGCCTGGGCGCTCTTCTCACCGCGCGCGGCATGCGCGTGACCATGCAGAAGCTCGACCCCTACCTGAACGTCGACCCCGGCACCATGAACCCCTTCCAGCACGGCGAGGTCTTCGTCACCGAGGACGGCGCCGAAACCGACCTGGACGTGGGCCACTACGAACGCTTCCTCGACCGCGATCTCAACGCCGCCGCCAACGTCACCACCGGCCAGATCTACTCCACGGTCATCGCCAAGGAGCGGCGCGGCGAATACCTCGGCGACACCGTCCAGGTGATCCCGCACATCACCGACGAGATCAAGAACCGGATCATGGCGATGGCCGGCCCCGACAAGGACGGCAACGTTCCCGACGTGATCATCACCGAGATCGGTGGCACCGTCGGCGACATCGAGTCCCAACCGTTCCTCGAGGCGGCCCGTCAGGTCCGTCACGACGTCGGCCGCGGCAACGTCTTCTTCCTGCACGTCTCCCTCGTGCCCTATCTGGCCCCGTCGGGTGAGCTGAAAACCAAGCCCACCCAGCACTCGGTGGCGGCGCTGCGCAACATCGGCATCCAGCCCGACGCGCTGGTGCTGCGCTGCGATCGGGAGGTCCCCGCCGCCCTCAAGGCGAAGATCGCGCTGATGTGCGACGTGGACGTCGACGGCTGCATCTCCTGCCCCGACGCCCCGTCGATCTACGACATCCCCAAGGTCCTGCACCGCGAAGGACTCGACGCCTACGTCGTCCGCCAGCTCGGCCTGCCGTTCCGCGACGTGGACTGGACCGTGTGGGGCGACCTGCTCGACCGGGTGCACCAGCCGCGTGAGACCGTGCGGGTCGCGCTCGTCGGCAAGTACGTCGACCTGCCCGACGCCTACCTGTCGGTCACCGAGGCGTTGCGCGCCGGTGGTTTCGCGCACCGCGCCAAGGTCGACATCCGCTGGGTGCCCTCCGACGACTGCGAGACCGAGGCCGGCGCCCAGGCCGCGCTCGGCGACGTGGACGCGGTCCTGATCCCCGGAGGCTTCGGCATCCGCGGCATCGAGGGCAAACTCGGCGCGATCCGCTACGCCCGCACCCGCAAGATCCCGCTGCTCGGCCTGTGCCTGGGCCTGCAGTGCGTGGTCATCGAGGCGGCCCGCTCGGTGGGCATCACCGACGCGAACTCCGCCGAGTTCGATCCCGACACCACCCATCCGGTGATCTCCACGATGGCCGATCAGGAGCAGGCCGTCGCCGGCGAGGCCGATCTCGGCGGCACGATGCGGCTCGGCGCCTACCCGGCCGTACTCGCCAAGGGCTCGGTCGTCGCCCGCGCCTACGGCGGCGAGCAGGTCTCCGAGCGGCACCGCCACCGCTACGAGGTCAACAACGCCTACCGCGACCGGATCGCCAAGTCGGGCCTGAGGTTCTCGGGCACCTCCCCGGACGGGCATCTCGTCGAGTTCGTCGAGTACCCCGCCGACCTGCACCCGTTCTTCGTGGCCACCCAGGCGCATCCCGAGCTCAAGAGCCGCCCCACCCGCCCGCACCCGCTGTTCTCCGCGTTCATCGCAGCCGCGCTGCGGTACAAGGCCGCCGAGCGCCTGCCCGTGGACGTGCACGGCGACGACGCGGACGAGGTCGACGTGGACGGCGGCGACGCGGTGGTCACCACGTCCGAGAACGCCACCGCCGGCGGCAAGTAGCCGACCGTGACGCAGCGACACGAGTTCCGGACGCTGTCCACGCGCCGGATCTACACCGGCGCGATCGTGTCGCTGCGTGTGGACCGGGTCGCCATGCCCGACGGGCACGAGGCCGAACGGGAGGTGGTCGAACACCACGGCGCCGTCGCGATCGCCGCGGTCGACGAGCAGGACCGGCTGATCCTGATCCACCAGTACCGCCACCCGCTCGGCCACCGCCTCTGGGAGCTGCCCGCCGGGCTGCTCGACGCGCCCGGCGAGGACCCGCTCGACGCGGCCCGCCGGGAACTCGCCGAGGAGACCGGCCTGGCCGCCGCCCGCTGGGACCTGCTCGTCGACCTCGCCCTCTCGCCGGGATTCACCGACGAGGCCGTGCGCGTGTACGCGGCCCGGGGCCTGTCCGAGGCCGACCGGCCCGACCCCGAACACGAGGAGGCGGACCTCGAGATCCGCCGCGTCCCCGTCGACGAGGCCGTCGCCATGGTGCTCGGCGGCCGGATCGTCAACGCCACCGCCGTGTCGGGGATCCTCGCCCTCGCCGCCACCCGCCGCGACGCGGGCGCCCTGCGCCCCGCCGAGGCCGAGTGGCCCGACCGGCCCCGCGCCCTGCTGCGCACCAAGCGCGACGGGAACTGACGCGGTGCTCGCCCGCCAGCTCGACGCCTACCTCGACCACCTCACCGTCGAGCGCGGCGCCGCCCCCAACACCCTGGCGTCCTACCGGCGCGACCTCACCCGCTACCTCGACCACCTCACCGACCGCGGCATCGACGACCTCGCCGACGTCCGCGAAGAGCACGTCGGCGACTTCGTCACCGCGCTGCGCCGAGGCGACCCCGACCGCGGCAGGCCCGCCCTCGCGGCCAGCTCCGCCGCCCGCGCCCTCGTCGCCGTGCGCGGACTGCACCGCTTCGCCACCACCGAAGGCCGCACCCCCGTCGACGTCGCCCGCGCCGTCAAACCCCCCGCCGCGGGCCGGCGCCTGCCCAAGGCCCTGTCCGTCGCCGACGTGCTGGCCATCCTCGGCTCCGCGGGCACCAGCGCCGACGGGCCGCGCGACCTGCGCGACCGGGCGCTGCTCGAACTGCTGTACTCCACCGGGGCACGCATCTCCGAGGCCGTCGGCCTCGACGTCGACGACCTCGACACCACCAACCGGTCGGTGCTCCTGCGCGGCAAGGGCGGCAAGCAACGCGTCGTGCCGGTCGGCCGTCCCGCCCTGGCCGCCGTCGACGCCTATCTCGTGCGGGGCCGGCCCGCGCTGGCCACCGGCCGCACCCCCGCACTGTTCCTCAACGCCCGCGGCGGCCGCCTGTCCCGGCAGAGCGCCTGGCAGGTGCTGCAGACCGCCGCCACCCGCGCCGGGGTCACCGCCGCCGTCTCCCCGCACACCCTGCGCCACTCCTTCGCCACCCACCTCCTCGACGGCGGCGCCGACGTGCGCGTGGTGCAGGAACTGCTCGGCCATGCCTCGGTGACCACCACACAGATCTACACGCAGGTCACAGCCGGTGCGCTGCGCGAGGTGTGGGCCGGGGCCCACCCCCGCGCCCGATAGCGCCCGCGACGGCAGGGCGTGTCCACGGCGCCATCGCACCACCCGAAGCGGTAGCGTTGATCCGACAGCCGAGCGAGCAGGACAGGGGGAGCAGGGGATAGTGGGGACACCACAACCGCCCGCAGCGGACACAGCGCCGGCAGCACAGCACGCCCTGCTCCACGGCCGCCCCGGCGCCGACGCGGCACACGCCGGCCCGGAGCACACCCACACCGCGGAACCCGAGGCCGAGCTCGGCCCCACCGGCCGGCCCCGCCGGCACGTCCCGGAACCGCAGCCGCTGCCCAGCCACGGGCCCGCGAAGATCATCGCGATGTGCAACCAGAAGGGCGGGGTCGGCAAGACCACCTCGACCATCAACCTCGGTGCCTCCCTCGCCGAATACGGCCGCCGCGTCCTGCTCGTCGACCTCGACCCGCAGGGCGCCCTGTCCGCCGGTCTCGGTGTCGCCCACCACGACCTCGACCTGACCGTGCACAACCTCCTCGTCGAACGCGGCGTCTCCGTCGACGACGTACTGCTGCACACCCGCGTCGAAGGCCTGGACCTGCTGCCCAGCAACATCGACCTGTCCGCCGCCGAGATCCAGCTCGTCTCCGAGGTCGGCCGCGAACAAGCCCTCGGCCGCGCCCTGTACCCCGTCCTCGACCGCTACGACTACATCCTCGTCGACTGCCAGCCGTCCCTCGGCCTGCTCACCGTCAACGCCCTTGCCTGCGCCGACGCGGTGATCATCCCGATGGAATGCGAGTACTTCAGCCTCCGCGGACTGGCCCTGCTCAACGACACCGTCGACAAGGTGCGCGACCGGCTCAACCCCAAGCTCAGCCTCGCCGGGATCCTCGTGACCATGTTCGACTCGCGCACCCTGCACGCCCGCGAGGTGATGTCCCGGGTCGTCGAGGTCTTCGGCGACCTCGTCTACGACAGCGTCATCGCCCGCACCGTCCGGTTCCCCGAGACCAGCGTCGCCGGAGAACCCATCACCACCTGGGCGCCGAAGTCCGCCGGCGCCGAGTCCTACCGGGCCCTGGCCCGCGAAGTGATCCACCGCTCCGGCCGATAGCCCGTGACCGTCGACACCCCCGGCCCGGCCGCGCCCGACCCTGCCCGCCCCGCCCCGCCCCCCGCGGGCTTCCAGGTACGGCTGCGCAACTTCGAGGGCCCCTTCGACCTGCTGCTCACCCTGATCTCCCAGCACCGCCTCGACGTCACCGAGGTCGCCCTGCACGAGGTCACCGACGAGTTCATCGCCTACACCCGCGCCCGCGGCCCCGAGATGGGACTCGACCAGACCACCGAGTTCCTCGTCGTCGCCGCGACCCTGCTCGACCTCAAGGCCGCCCGCCTCCTGCCCTCCGGCGACGTCGACGACCCCGAGGACCTCGCCCTGCTCGAGGCCCGCGACCTGCTCTTCGCCCGCCTGCTGCAATACCGCGCCTTCAAACAGATCGCCGACCTGTTCGCCGAGTTCGAAGCCGCCGCCCTGCGCCGCTACCCACGCGCGGTCTCGCTCGAACCGCAGTACGAGAACCTGGTGCCCGAGGTCGTCCTCGGCGTCGACGCGGCCCGGTTCGCCGAGATCGCCGCCGCCGCCTTCCGGCCCAAGCCGCCACCCCGCGTCGGCCTCGACCACCTCCACACCCCCCGGGTCTCCGTCCCCGAGCAGGCCGCCCGCCTGCTCACCCTGCTGCGCGCCCACGGCGCCGGCACCTGGACCACCTTCGGCCAACTCGTCGCCGAATGCGACAACAGCCTGCAGATCGTCGCCCGGTTCCTCGCGCTGCTCGAGCTCTACCGCGAACGAGCCGTCACCTTCGACCAACCCGAGCCGCTCGGGCCGCTCCAGGTGGCCTGGACCGGCGAGAACGACGACGCCGTCACCACATTCGAGGAGGACTACGGGTGAGCAGCGACACGCCGGACCCCGACCCGCGCGGACTCGACGCCGAACTGCTCGAGATGACCGACGACGAACTCGCCGCCGCCCTCGAGGCGCTGCTCCTCGTCGTCGACACCCCCGCCCCCAACGCCCAGCTCGCCGACGCGATCGGCGTCACCGCCACCCGCGTCGAGACCACCCTGCACCGCATGGCGGCCGACCTCGACGCGCGCGGCTCGGGCATCGACCTGCGCTACGCCGGCGACGGCTGGCGCTTCTACACCCGCCGTGACTACGCCCCGTACGTCGAACGGCTCCTGCAGGGCGGCGCCCGCACCAAGCTCACCCGTGCCGCCCTCGAAACCCTCGCCGTCGTCGCCTATCGCCAGCCCGTCACCCGCGCCCGCGTCAGCGCCGTCCGTGGCGTCAACGTCGACGGCGTCATGCGCACCCTCCTGGCCCGCGACCTGATCGCCGAGGACGGCACCGACCCCGAGACCGGCGGCACCCGCTACGTCACCACCGAACTGTTCCTCGAACGCCTCGGCCTGGCCTCCCTGCAGGACCTGCCGCCCCTCGCGCCGCTGCTCCCGGACGTCGATGTGATCGACGACATCAGCGAAAGTCTCGAGGCCGACCCACGATTTGCGAGAATGGGAAGGAACCCGCGCACCGAGTCCACCTCGCCCGCGCCGTTCGATCCCGATTGAGACAGGAAAAAAGTGCACAAGCCCGCTCGCCGTGATGGCACACCGGACCGCAGAAAGACCACCTCCCGCGCGGGGAACCCCCCGCGCGAACGACGGGGCGAACCCGCCGCCCGCGCGGCCACGCCCAAGAAGGCACACCGCAAGGGCGACACCCCGCTCAACAAGCGCGGCCGTCCCGCCGCCCCCAAGCCCCAGGCCCAGCGCCCGGCGGCCCTCCCCAAGATCAGCAACGCCAAACCCGCCCGGCACCAGCACGCCGCCGAGCGCCCCCAACTGCCCGCCGGCGAAGGCATGCGCCTGCAGAAGGTCCTCGCCCAGGCCGGAGTGGCGTCCCGCCGCGCCGCCGAGGAACTCATCGCCGCCGGCCGCGTCGAGGTCGACGGCTCCATCGTCACCGAACAGGGCCTGCGCGTGGACCCCGAGAACGCCGTCGTCCGCGTCGACGGCGTGCGCGTCGTCGTCAACAAGGACCTCGTCCACCTCGTGCTCAACAAGCCGCGCGGCTGGCAGTCCACCATGTCCGACGACCTCGGGCGCCCCTGCGTCGGCGACATCGTCTCCGAACGCGTCGCCGCCGGACAACGCCTCTTCCACGTCGGCCGGCTCGACGCCGACACCGAAGGGCTGCTGCTGCTCACCAACGACGGCGAGCTCGCCCACCGGCTCATGCACCCCTCCTACGAGGTGACCAAGACCTACCTCGCCACCGTCAAGGGCGTCCTCCCGCGCGGTATCGGCAAGCAGCTGCGCGCCGGCGTCGAACTCGACGACGGCCCCGCCAAGGTCGATTCCTTCGCGCTCCTGCAGGTAAACGAGGGCCAGTCCCTCGTCCGCCTCGAACTGCACGAGGGCCGCAAGCACATCGTGCGCCGCCTGCTCGACGCCGTCGGCCACCCCGTGATCCGCCTGGTGCGCACCGACATCGGACCCGTCGCGCTCGGCGACCAGCGACCCGGCACCCTGCGGGTGCTCGGCCGCAAGGAAGTCGGCGGCCTCTACCAGGCGGTGGGCCTGTGAGCTCCCTGATCGTCGCCATGGACGGCCCGTCCGGCACCGGCAAGTCCACCGTCTCCAAGCGGCTCGCCCGCCGCCTCGGCGCCGCCTATCTCGATACCGGCGCCATGTACCGGGTCGCGACCCTGCACGCCCTGCGAGCGGGGGCGGACCTGACCGATCCCGCCGCCATCGCCGCCGCCACCGCGTCCCTGCCCTGGTCGATCGGCACCGACCCGGAAGTCGAGGACATCCGGCTCGCCGGGGAGGACGTCCGCGAGATCATCCGCGGCGGCGAGGTCACCGGCGCCGTCTCCGCCGTTTCCGCCGTCCCCGCGGTGCGTCGGGCCCTCGTCGCAGCGCAGCAGAGCATCGGCCGCGACGCCGGGCACATCGTCGTCGAGGGGCGCGACATCGGCACCGTCGTGTTCCCCGACGCGGATGTGAAGATCTACCTCACCGCCTCCGCCGAGGCCCGGGCACAGCGGCGCAACCGGCAGAACATCGCCGAAGGCCGCGGCGACGACTACGAGGCGGTGCTCGCCGCGGTGCAGCGCCGCGACCACCTCGACTCCACCCGCGCGGTCTCCCCGCTGCGCGCGGCGGACGACGCGGTCGTCGTCGACACGAGCGACATGGACATCGACGAAGTGATCGCCGCGCTCGCCGCCGTGGTCGCCGAGCAGACGGGAGCGACCCTGTGAGCGAGGATGTGACGGAATTCGCCGGCGACGGCACCTGGTCGGAGGAAGCGGACTGGGACCTCGAGCTCGTCGGGGACGACGAACTCGAGGAGTTCGTGCCCGTGCCGACCGTCGCCGTGGTCGGACGACCCAACGTCGGCAAGTCGACCCTGGTCAACCGCATCATCGGCCGCCGCGAAGCGGTCGTCGAGGACGTGCCGGGCGTGACCCGCGACCGCGTCTCGTACGAGGCCAACTGGAACGGCCGCCGATTCATGGTGCAGGACACCGGCGGCTGGGAGCCCGACGCGAAGGGCCTGCAACAGTCCGTCGCGCGGCAGGCGGAGATTGCGATGCGCACAGCCGACGCGATCCTGATCGTCGTCGACGCGACCGTCGGCGCCACCGCCGTCGACGAGGCGGTCGCCAGGGTCCTGCGCCGCTCCAAGACGCCGGTGCTGCTCGTCGCGAACAAGGTCGACGACGACCGCGTCGAGTCCGAAGCGGCCGCCCTGTGGTCGCTGGGCCTGGGGCAGCCGTACTCGGTGTCGGCCACCCACGGTCGCGGCACCGGGGACCTGCTCGACGAGCTGCTCTCGGTGCTGCCGCAGACCCCGCGCGAAGGCACCGGCGGGGGAGGCCCGCGTCGTGTCGCGCTGGTCGGCAAGCCCAACGTCGGCAAGTCCAGCCTGCTCAACAAGCTGGCCGGCGACGAAAGGTCGGTGGTGCACAACGTCGCCGGCACGACGGTCGACCCGGTGGACTCCCTCGTCGAGCTCGGCGGAAAGACCTGGCGGTTCGTCGACACCGCCGGCCTGCGCAAGCGCGTCAACACCGCCTCCGGGGCCGAGTTCTACGCCTCGCTGCGCACCCGCGGCGCCATCGAGGCCGCGGAGGTGGCGGTGCTGCTGATCGACGCCTCCGAGCCCATCACCGAGCAGGACCAACGGGTGATCTCGATGGTCGCCGACGCGGGCCGCGCCCTCGTCATCGCCTTCAACAAGTGGGACCTCGTCGACGAGGATCGCCGCTACGAGCTGAGCCGGGAGATCGAACGCGATCTGCTGCGCGTGCCGTGGGCGGCGCGCGTCAACATCTCCGCCAAGACCGGCCGGGCCGTGCAGAAGCTCGTGCCGGCCATGGAGACCGCCCTCGAGTCCTGGGACAAGCGCATCTCCACCGGCCGGCTCAACACCTGGCTCAAGGAGGTCGTCGCCGCGACTCCGCCGCCGATGCGCGGCGGCCGCCTGCCGCGGGTACTGTTCGCCACCCAGGCCGGCACCCGGCCGCCGACGTTCGTGCTGTTCACCACCGGCTTCCTCGAGGCCGGCTACCGCCGATTCCTCGAGCGGCGGCTGCGCGAGGAGTTCGGCTTCGAGGGCAGCCCGGTGCGGATCTCCGTGCGCGTGCGCGAGAAACGGGACCGCCGCGGCAAGTAGCACCCGAAACGGTCCTGACCAGGCGATTGGTGAATCGGTCCGTCCCTGTTGTAATCTCAACGAGCGCTCGACGAGAGCGCGGACGGGCTGTGGCGCAGCTTGGTAGCGCACTTGACTGGGGGTCAAGTGGTCGCAGGTTCAAATCCTGTCAGCCCGACCCACGACGAGGCGGTCCCGAATTCACCGGGACCGCCTCGTTCGCGTGCGGGCCACCCTCCGCGGCCCGGTTCCAGGACTGCCGTGCTGCTCCGGCCCACCCCGGAACCAGCCGCCCAGGGTGCGGCAGCGGCAGCTCCGCGAAAGGCCCACGGTCAGGGTCCAAAGACCGCAGTCAACACCTCGAGCCGCGAGTACTGTCGCGAACAGGAGCCGCGGCCACACCGAGGCGCGACGGGCATCTCCAGTCCGAGGAGACAACATGACCGAAACCCGGATCGGCACCGAATCCCAGGCCACCAACAGCACCGGCGACGCCGCCACGGCGGAGGCGACTCCCGCCGTCGACACCGGCCCGGTCCGGCACGAGCAGATCGACGCGGTCGTCGACACGGCGACCACCGCGGCGGCCGAGTTCCGCACCCTCGACCAGCAACAGGTCGACGCGATCGTCGAAGCCATGGCGCAGGCCGGCATCCGGGCGGCCGCGGAACTGGCATCGGTGGCGATCGAGGAGACCGGATTCGGCGTCTTCGAGGACAAGGTCGTCAAGAACTACGTGGCCACCGAGTTCCTCTACGACTACCTCAAGGACAAGAAGTCCGTGGGCGTGATCGAGGAGGACGTCGAGCGCAGCATCGTCCGCGTCGCCGAACCCATCGGCGTGGTCCTGGCGATCACCCCGGTCACCAACCCCACCTCCACGGTGCTGTACAAGGCGATCGTCGCGGCAAAGACCCGCAACGCCGTCATCTTCCGGCCCTCGCCCTTCGCCGTGCGGTCGTGCGAACGCACGGTCGAGATCCTGCGTGCGGCAGCCGAAGCGGCCGGTATGCCCCCCGGCGCGCTGCAGGTCATTCCCGACGCCGCCCACGAGGTCACCCACTACCTGTTCAAGCATCCTCGGGTCGACTTCATCTGGGTCACCGGCGGGCAGAAGATCGTCTCCCTCGCCAACGCGGCCGGCAAACCCGCGCTCGGCGTGGGACCCGGCAACGCCCCCATCTATCTGCACCGCACGGCCGACATCAAGGGCGCCGTCGTCGACATCCTCATCTCGAAGACCTTCGATGCCTCCGTGATCTGCCCCGCCGAACAGACCTGCATCATCGACGACGAGATCTACGACGCCACCGTCGCCGAGTTCGAGCGGATGGGGGCGCACGTACTCACGGACGAGCAGGCCGCCGCGGTGGCCGAATTCGCCTTCGGCTGCGGCGACAAGGTCAACCTCGCCGCTCTCGGCCAGCAGGCTCCCGAACTGGCCGCCCGCGCGGGCTTCACCGTGGATCCAGCGGTCAAGGTGCTCCTGGCGCCGTTGCCCTCCGACCTCGACCAGCTCGCCGCGCACCCTCTGGTGCAGGAGAAGCTGATGCCCGTCCTCGGTCTCGTGCGCGCCCGCGACGTCCAGCACGGCATCGACGCCGCCGTGCTCGTCACCGAACACGGCGGCCTCGGCCACACCTCCGCCATCTACGCCACCGATCCGGCGGTCATCGACGCCTACGGTCTGGCCGTGCGCACCGGACGGATCCTCGTCAACGCCCCCACCGCGGTCGGCGCGCTCGGCGGGATCTACAACAACCTCACCCCCACCTTCTCCCTGGGTTGCGGCACTTGGGGCGGATCGAGCACCACCGAGAACGTCAACTACCAGCAGCTGCTCAACATCAAGACCGTCGCGCACCGGCGCACCCCGCCGCAGTGGTTCCGCGTGCCCTCCAACACCTACTTCAATGCCGGTGCCCTCGAGAACCTCCGCGAGGTCCCGTGTACGAGCGTTGTGGTCGTCACCGACGCGTTGAGCGAACAGCGGGGAGTCGTCGACGAGCTCCGCGCCCACCTGCGCGCGGAGCACATCAAGGTGTTCAGCGAGGTCGAACCGGAACCGGACGAGGCCACCATCCGCCGCGGCGTTGCGCTGCTCGAGGGGTACCCGCCGGACCTGCTCATCGCCATCGGCGGTGGGTCGGTGATCGACGCGGCGAAAGCGATCCGGTTGTTCTACGAACACCCGGAGAAGGATCTCGCGGAGCTGACGCTGCCGTTCCTCGACCCCCGCAAGCGCATGGCGGAATACCCGCAGGATCCACACAAGCTGCGGCTGGTGGCAATCCCCACGACCGCCGGCACCGGATCGGAGGTCTCACCCGCGGCCGTCCTCACCGTCGCCGGCCGCAAGGAGACCCTCGTCGACTACTCGCTGGTTCCGGATATGGCGGTGGTGGACCCGATGCTCACCCTCTCGATGCCGCGCACCCTGACCGTCGACACCGGCATCGACGCGCTGACCCACGCGCTGGAAGCGGTAGCCTCCATCTTCGCCTCGCCCTACACCGATGCGTTCTGTGTCCAGGCCGCGCGCCTGATCTTCGAGGCGCTGCCGCGGGTGTACGACGACCCGAACGATCTGTCCGCCCGCACCGACATGTCCAATGCCGCCACTCTTGCCGGACTCGCCTTCTCGAACGCCTTCGTCGGCACGAACCACGCCCTCGCGCACTCCGTCGGCGCCAGGTTCGGCATCGCCCACGGCCGGGTGAACGGCGTGTTCCTGCCCCACACCCTGCGCTACAACGCCAGCCTGCCGACCAAGTTCATGCCGGCCCCGGGCTACTCCGCGTACGTCGCGCCCGAGAAGTACGCTCAGCTCGGGCGGATCGTCTTCGGGGGGCACGAACCCGAGGAGAGCCGCCGCCGGCTCTTCCAGGGTGTCGAGGACCTGCTCCGCCGCATGGGGGTGCCGCGCACCCTGAAGGAGATCGGCATCGCGGAGGACGAGTTCCTCGCCGCCCTGCCGGAGCTGGCGATGACCGCGTTCCAGGACCTGAGCAACCGCACCAACCCGCGGATGCCGCTGATCAGCGAGATCACCACCCTGCTCCGGCTCGGCTACTACGGGGACGGCGAGCATGCCCACTGACAGCGCCACCAAGACCGTCCAGGTCGAGGCGCCCTTGGGCACCGTGCTCGCGACCATCCGTGACCTCGAGAGCCAGACCGAGTGGATCCCCGAGATCCTCGAGGCCGAGGTGCTCGAGGTCGACGAGGAGACCGGATTGCCGCGCACCGCCCGGTTCAAGGCGTCGGCCACCGTCGGTACCGACAGCTACACCCTGACCTACCGGCACCGCGACGACGGCATGAGCTGGTCGATGCTCCAAGGACGCCTGCAGACCGGGCAGGAAGGGCGCTACCAACTCGACGCGGTCGGTCCGGCCAGCACCTCCGTCACGTACGAGCTGACCATCCACCACAACCTGCCGCTGCCCGGTTTCCTGCGGAATCGGGTGATCAAGGGCCTGGTCGACAGTACGCTCACCGGTCTGAAGAAGCGCCTGGAGAGCTGAACGCGGGCGGCGCGGGGCCCACCCGGTCCACACCCGCCACGGTCTGGACCACTACGTGGGCGCCCTGCCCGAGCACCGCGGCAGCGGCCGGCTGCTGCGCCGTGACCCGGACGGTTCGGTCCCTGTCGTACTCGACCGGCTCCACTTCCCGAATGGCATCACTCTCACGGAGGACGAATCCACTGTCCTGTTCGCCGAAACCGGCGGTTACTGCCTGACCGGACTGCCGGTCCGTGCCCCCACGCCCCGCGGCCGCTGATGACGAACCTTCCGGGAATGCCGGACAACGTCTCCCGGGCGCGCGGCGGCCGGATGTGGGTGGCGATGGTTGCGCCCCGCAATGGTGTCCTCGACCGGCTCGGAGGCAGCTGACCCGTGGTACGCCGGGCGTTGTGGCGGCTGCCGGTGGCGCGACTGGCTCGTCCCGCTCGCACGACCTGGGTGCTGGGGTGGGGGAGGACGGCCGCCTGCTGCACGACTTCGGGTGCCGGGATGTGCCCTTCGGCGAGGTGACGGGCGTCGTCGAGCATGCCGGGCGGTTGTACCTGGGAAGCCCCTGAGCGACTCGGCGATCCTGTGCGTGGACGTGGACCGGGCGCGATGAGCGAGCCACGACGGCGCGGTTCTCCCGCCCGTTCCGAGCGGTGCCCCCTCGGGCACGAGAGGGGAGGGGCGCGGGCCCCCGCTGACACCGCCGCATCCGAATTCGAAGCAAACGGAACACAATAATTTCAAGAAGAAGACCGCTCGGCGCACCCAAGTCCGGCTTACATTATCCGACCAGTACGGAACAGAAGTATTTTCCGAAATTCATCACGACTCCACGCTCCCCACCGAAACCCCCCAAGAGGCACCGCGCACAGTCAGGCGCCGAACGCGCGGGAGATGGCCGCAGCGACGTCGCGGTGGCCCCGGATCGGCAGGGCCAGCCCACGGCCGGCATGAGCGAGATCGCGGGCGGTGAGCAGATCGTGTTCGCCGGAGATGTCGGCGAGCACGTCGAGCCGAGAGAGCCGGGAGGCGGCGGTCCGCGGATCGGGCCCGGCATTGTGCACACAATCGGACAGCAACAGCACCCGTCCCTCGTCGGCGGGTACGTCCCGGAGCTGACGCGCCGCCACCTCGAGCGCGAAGCCGACGTTCGTCAGACCCTTGCTCGGGATCCGGAGCAGCAGGTCCACGAGCCGAGCCGGGGAGACCGGCTCACCGAGAGCGCTGAGCACGGCGGCTTCGGACCAGAACGCCACCACCGCCAGATCGTCGTGGCCGAGCTCGCCGGCCACGGCACCCACCGCGGCCGCGGCGGTGCGGATGCGTTCGCCGCGCATCGACCCGGAGATGTCGACGACCAGCACCACCTTCCGGCGGTCGCGGATCCGGTCCCGCATCACCAGATCGGTCGACCGCGCGAGCGGGTCCTCCGCGAGCACTTCGACGGTGCGGTCGAGATCGAGTTCCTCGGCGCCGTCCTGATACGGCAGGGTTCGCAGTCTGCCGACGCCCCGCCGAGGCAGGCGACGGTGCCGCGGGCGCGGCACGGACAGGCGCGCAGCGATCTCGCGGGCCCGGCGTCGGACCTCGGCGTCGCCGGCAGGGCCCGACGCATCGAGTTCGCCCAGTGTCAGCACCTCGGCCGGCTCGTCGGTCATCCCGGGACCCGCACCGGGACCCGTTCCGGGGCTGCGCCCCTGACGATGCGGACCGCCGACCATCGCCAAACCCTGGCCGCTGCCTCGGTTCTCGTACAGCGTCGGGACCGTCGACAGCTGCTTCGGCTTGCGCCGGAAAGGCTTTCCCCGACCGGTGGAGTGACGCTGGGCGCGCCGGTGCACGGGGCCGTCCGCGGGGACGGCTCTTCAACCGGGGGCCGCGGAGCTGGGGCGAAGGAGGAAGTGGTCCTGCCAGATCTCCCGCAACACCGCCTCGGGTGTGGTCTCGGCGACCTCGTCCACCGCGATCCGCCCGGACAAAGCCACCAGCAGGGCGTCGAGCACGGCGCCGGTGTAGGCCGGCGGCAGATCGCGCGGCGGGTCGGCCGAGTCCGGCAGCTCGCCGCGCACGTCCCGCATGTCGATCAGCTGCATCGCGACGAGCGTCAGGTCGATCGCGCCGCGGACGCTGGACCCGCCGCGCAGGTCAGGGTGCCCGCGCGTGGCGCGGGTGAGGGCTACCGCGTCGGCGACGAGCCGCGCCGACCCGCACCCGGTGCGCCGGACGACGATCTCACGTTCGGCCTGCGTGTCCTGATAGTCCACCGCCAGCCGGCAGAACCGGTCGTGCACGCTCATCGACAACCGGACGGTGCCGATGTTGTCGAACGGGTTCATCGAGGCCACCACGCGGAACGCCGGATCGGCCTCGACCGTGCCCACCCGCGGCACCGTGATCCGCCGCTCCGCCATCGCGGTCAGCAGGCTGTTCAGTGTGTCCTCGGGCGAGCGGTTGAACTCTTCGAGGTAGAGCACCCCGCCGGCCCGCATCGCCGCCACCAGCGGGCCGGGCACGAAGTTGTCCTCGTGGTAGCCCTCCGACAGCACCCGTGCCGGATCGTGATAGCCGACCAGGCGTGCCGGCGTGAGATCGGCGTTCCCCTCGACGAACATCAGCGGACTGCCGAGCTCGGCGGTGATGGCGCCGAGCAGGGTGGACTTGCTGGTGCCCGGTGGCCCCTCGAGCAGCACGTCGCGCCCCGCGCCGATGGCAGCGAGCAGGAGGTCGGTTTCCCGGGCCCGGCCCACCACCCGGTCCGCGACTCCCCGGCGGACCTCGGCCATCGGTCGGGTGGTGCGCTGCATGCTCACGTCCTCGTGTACCCCTGGGATCCGTTCGTTTCCTCGGACAACTATGCACCGGGTGGACCCACGGGGCGGACCGATTCGGCGATCCATGCGCAGAATCGCAGTCCCCACCCCCTAATGTCGACGCAATGACCGTCCCGAACCCCTTGGACCCGACCGAGATCGGGTCGGCGCTCGCCGCGTTCGAACCCCGCTCCCTGCCGCTGGAAGGCCGGCGTCACGCGGCGGTGGTCGTCGCCGTACTCGACGACGGGCACGGCAACCCTGTCGTGCCGCTCACCCGCCGCCCGACCCGTCTGCGAGCGCACCCCGGCCAGTTCGCCCTGCCGGGCGGACGTCTCGACGACGGGGAGACACCCGAGGTGGCCGCGCTGCGCGAGCTGCACGAGGAACTCGGCCTGCGCACCGACCCCGGCGGCATTCTCGGCCGCCTCGACGACTACATCACCCGCTCGGGTTACGTCATCTCCCCGTACGTCGTCTGGGCGGATGCCGCGATCGACGATCTCGTGCCCAACCCCGACGAGGTGGCCGCACTCTATGCCGTCACCGCATCCGAGCTCGACAGCGAACCCCGGTTCGTCGCCATACCGGAATCGGACAAGCCGGTGATCCAGTGGCCGTTCCGGGGACATCTCGTCCACGCCCCCACCGCGGCGGTGGTGTACCAGTTCCGGGAAGTCGTGCTCCACCGTCGCAGCACCCGCATCGACGACCTGGAACAGCCCGTGTTCGCGTGGAGGTGACGAGTCGGCCGGCCGGCGGCGACGAGGTGTGTGCAAGGCTGTCGGAACCGACCCCACCCGAACGACAGGACGGACGATGAACGACGCGACGACGGCCGGTGCGCCGGCTCGATCCGACCGCATCGTCACCGTCCCCAACGTGTTGAGCGTCGTCCGCCTGGTCGGCATCCCGATCTTCCTCTATCTGGTCCTCGTCCGGCACGCCGACGGATGGGCGCTTGCGGTCCTCATGCTCAGCGGAATCACCGACTGGGCCGACGGCAAGCTCGCGCGGCTGCTCGACCAGGCCTCGCGGCTCGGCGCGGTGCTGGATCCGCTCGTCGACCGCCTCTACGTCGTCACCACCCTCCTCGCCCTGGTGGCCCGCGGCATAGTGCCGTGGTGGATCGCCGTGGTTCTGATCGGCCGGGAGCTGGTCCTCGCTCCGACCCTGGCCGTCTACCGTCGCCGTGGCCTGCCGCCCCCGGAGGTGCTGTACCTGGGTAAGGGCGCCACCTTCCTGCTGATGTTCGCGTTGCCGCTCCTGCTGGCCGCGGAAGCGCTTCCCGCCGCGGCCGGCGTCCTCGCGCCCGCGGGGTGGGCCGCCCTCCTCTGGGGTACTGCCCTCTACGTGTGGACGGGCGTGCTCTACCTGTCGCAGGCGGTGCGGACGGCCCGTGCGGTACCCACCCCGGGAGGGCCTGCCACCGAATGAGCCGCAACTGGGAGCAGATCCGCCGCAACCCCGTGCCGTCGCTGCTCAAGGCGCTTCTCGAGGACCACCTCGACCCCGGCTACGCGGCCGCGGCGCACGACCGCGCCGCCGGCCACGCCCGGCCCAGCCGGGTCGGCATCGGGCTCTGGCTGGTCCTCGGTGGCCTGCTCGCCGGACTCGTCCTCGGAGTGGCCTACGCCCAGAACATCGAGCGGGAATCCGGTACCGACCAGGCACGCAACGAGATCCTCGCCACCGTCCGCACCGCCGAGGACCGCAACGACGTACTCGCGGCCACCCGCGACGACGTGGCCACCCAGGTGGAACAGCGCCGCATCGAGGTGCTCGCCGACGACGAACAGGGTGCGGCGGTGCTCGACCGGCTCGCCCGAGCCGAGGAGGCCGCCGCCGCGGCTCCCGTGCGCGGCCCCGGCATCACAGTCACCCTCGCCGATCCGACCTCGCGTCCCGACCTGACGGACTCCGCGGAGAAGGACCGCGCCCGCAGCACCTCGGTGATCCTCGACCGCGACCTGCAGTCGGTCGTCAACGCCCTCTGGGCCGGCGGGGCCGAGGCCGTCGCGATCAACGGGGTACGGGTCGGTCCCGGTGTCACCGTCCGGCAGGCCGGGGGAGCGATGCTCGTGGACAACCAGCCGGTCTTCTCGCCCTACACGGTCGCCGCCGTCGGGTCACCGGCCGAACTGCAGACCGGCTTCGTCGTCAGCGACGCCTACCTGCGTATGTCGGGGGTGCAACAGCTGTACGGGGTAGGTTTCACCATCACGGAGGCGACGGACCTCGCGTTGCCGGGCGCCTCGGTACGCGACGTCGCATCGGCACGGGAAACGGGAGAGCGGTGAAGACTGTGGCGACCAAGCGCGGATACGCCCTCTATGCGGTGCTGGCCCTCGGCGTGGGCATCGCCGTGGGTGTGATCTTCAGCCCCCAGGTTCCCGACGTGGTCCAGCCCTACCTGCCCATCGCGGTGGTCGCCGCGCTCGACGCGGTCTTCGGGGGACTACGCGCCTATCTGGACGAGATCTTCGACGCCAAGGTGTTCGTCGTCTCCTTCACCTTCAACGTGCTCGTCGCCGCACTGATCGTCTGGCTCGGCGACCAGCTCGGGGTGGGCACCCAGCTCTCCACCGCGGTCGTCGTGGTCCTCGGTATCCGGATCTTCGGCAATGCATCCGCGCTGCGACGCAGACTGTTCGGGGCGTAGCCGGATGCATGAGGGCAAGCACGAATGGCACGAACCGGCCGAGAGCGGCGCGGCGCGCCGCTCTCGGATCGTCTTCTCCGCCCTGGCGGCGCTGCTCATGGTGGTGCTGGGCGTGGGAATCGCCACGCAGGTCAGGAACACCGGTTCGGGCGACGCGCTCGACTCCGCTCGGCCGGCCGACCTGCTGGTGGTGCTCGACAACCTCAACCGCCGCGAAGCGGAGCTGCGGCAGGAGATCACCACACTGGAACAGACGCTGGCCAGCCTGGAACGGAACGGCTCCGAAGCCGCACTCGCGGAGGCGCAGCAGCGCCTCTCGGCCCTGGAGATCCAGGTGGGTACCGCCCCGGCGGCCGGTCCGGGAGTGATCTTGACCATTGCCGACCCTCGGCGCGGCGTGGGACCGGAAGTCCTCCTCGACACGATCCAGGAGCTGCGCGCCGCGGGGGCGGAGGCCGTCCAGGTCGCCGGAACCGGCGGCCCCGCCGTCCGTATCGGCGTGGACTCCTGGGTGGGCGGCACCGCCGGTGCGCTGGTCGTCGACGATCGATCGATCGCAGCGCCCTACGCCGTCGCCGCGATCGGGGACGCGCCCACGCTGGCGGCGGCTCTGAACATCCCCGGCGGCGTGGTCGACACGGTGGCGCGCGCGGGCGGGTCGGTACAGATCGAACAGTCGCCGCAGGTCGAGGTACCCGCCTTGCGGGAGATCGAGCCGCGACAATACTCTCAGCCCGGTAATTGAACCCGGCGTTCCACGCGAATGTCGCTGCCCGAAAGGACCTGTCGTGAGTGAGTTCCGAACACCCGCCGATCTGCGTTACACGGCGGAGCACGAGTGGGTTCGCCGAACCGGTGACGCGACTGCGCGCGTCGGCATCACGGACTACGCCCAGTCACAGCTCGGCGACGTCGTCTTCGTGCAATTGCCGGAGACGGGAGCGGAGATCACCGCGGGCGACTCGTTCGGCGAGGTGGAGTCGACCAAGAGCGTTTCCGACGTGTTCGCGCCGCTCACGGCGAAAGTCGTTGGGGTGAACCCGGATCTGGATGCCAATCCCGAGCTCGTCAACAGCGATCCGTACGAGGCCGGCTGGTTGGTGGACCTCGAGGTCGGCAGCAAGGACGAGCTCGACGCCGCTCTGGCGAGCACGCTCGACGCGGACGGGTACCGCGCGATCACGCAGAACTGACGCCGCGTCCGGCCGGGACCGCGTCTGCCTGCACGAAGGACGTTGCGCAGGGTACGGTCAACGGTAGGCGTGTGCCGGGTCGGGGCGCGGGTCCGTACCGGAAGTGATCGTGGCTGAACGAAACTGCGGCCCAGGGGGAGCGATCCCGAAGGGTCGAACGGATAAGGAGATACGGTGAGCGAGAACGGCAACGCGGGCTACGAGGAAACCCCTGCGGAAACCACTTCGGTGTTTCGTGCCGACTTCCTGAACGAACTCGATACCACCGGCGCGGGCACGGGGACGACCGAGGCCCCCGTCTCGGGGGTCGAGGGGCTTCCCACAGGATCGGCGCTGCTCGTCGTCAAGCGCGGCCCGAACGCCGGGTCGCGTTTCCTGCTCGATCAGCCGACGACGTCGGCCGGGCGTCACCCGGACAGCGACATCTTCCTCGACGACGTGACGGTGAGCCGCCGGCACGCCGAGTTCCGTCAGGACGAGGGCGAGTTCCAGGTCGTCGATGTGGGAAGCCTGAACGGCACCTACGTCAACCGCGAGCCGGTGGACTCGGCGGTTCTCGCGAACGGCGACGAGGTGCAGATCGGAAAGTTCCGGCTGGTGTTCCTCACCGGCCCGCGGGGTTCGCAGGGCACGGGTAGCTGATGACCGCTGCCCGCCAGCCGTCACCGGGGGGAATGTCGATCGGGTCCGTGCTCGATCGGCTCCGTCCCGAGTTTCCGGACGTGACGATCTCGAAGATCCGCTTCCTCGAATCCGAGGGACTGATCAGTCCGGAACGCACCCCGTCGGGTTATCGACGTTTCTCGATCGCGGACTGCGAGCGCCTGCGGTACGTGCTGACCGCGCAGCGGGACCAGTACCTGCCGCTGAAGGTGATCAAGGAACAGCTCGAGGCGATCGACCGTGGTGTCGCGACGGTGGGCTCGGTGGAGAGCCGCCCGAAGCGGCCCCGGCCCCTGGCGGTGGCGCCGGGCGAGGTGTCGCCGGAGGATCTGCGCACGGACCGGGAGGTGCGGGTCGGCCGGGAGGACCTGTGCCGGCAGGCGGGCATCGAATCGTCCTTCCTCACGGAGCTGATCCGCGCCGGGCTCATCGTGCCCGGCGCGGCCGGCTTCTTCGACGAGGATGCGGTGCTGCTGGCTCGCACCGCCAAGGCCATGTCCGAGTTCGGCCTCGAGGTCCGGCACCTGCGTGCCTTCAAGCTCGCGGCCGACCGGGAGGCGGGCCTGGTGGCGCAGATCGCCGGTCCGGTCGCGAAGGGCCGGGACGTCGGGGCGCGCGCCCGGGCCGAGGAAATGGTGCGGGAATTGGCGGCGTTGTCGTTGACGATGCACACGTGCCTCGTCAAGGCGGCCGTTCGGGGCGCTCTCGATCGGTGAGTGTGGCAGCGGTGGCAACGACTCTGACGACGGCGGCTCGTTGGCACTAGAATTCAGGGGGATATCGGCGGACGGTTCGCCACCGACGCACAGCAGGGATGGGAGGCGGCTCGATGAGCGAGATGCGAGTAGTGGGGATTCGGGTCGAGCAACCGCAGAATCAGCCTGTCCTTCTGCTGCGCGAGGTCGACGGTGATCGGTATCTGCCGATCTGGATCGGCCAGATGGAGGCCACGGCGATAGCGCTGGAACAGCAGGGTGTCGAGCCGGTCCGGCCTCTGACGCACGACTTGATCAAGAATCTGGTCGATGCGTTCGGCCGCACCCTCCAGGAGGTCCGGATCGTGGATCTCAAAGAGGGGACGTTCTACGCCGATCTCGTCTTCGACGGTGGTCTGCGCGTGTCGTCCCGTCCTTCCGATGCGGTCGCTGTAGCCTTGCGCATCGGCGCGCCGGTCTTCGTGGAGGAGCCGGTGCTGGTGGAAGCGGGCCTCGTCATGCCGGATGAGCGGGAGGACGAGGTCGAGAAGTTCAAGGAGTTTCTCGAATCCGTGTCCCCCGACGACTTCAAGGCGACGGACGGCTGATCGTCGACCATCGCCGAGGTTCTGTCGCGACTCCCGGTCACGGTGGCCGGGGCGCGCTCTGCGACGAGTGGTACAGGACCGGAAGATCGTTGTCCGGTCGGCGTGTTGCTGCCCAACTTTTCGCACGGGGCGTACGCTGAGTGAATCGCTACGGATCGACTCGGTGGGTCAAGCGGGCGCTCGACGATCGGATGGGGTGGGGGATCCGCCCGTCGTTCGTTCCGGGGCACGCCTGTGCACGCGAGAGGGAGTCACAACAGTGGGAGATCGGCCGCAGGGACAGCAGCTCAGCTTCGACGCCGTCGACCGCGAGGCCCCGTCACGGGCATCTCTCGACGCCGACGAGATGCAGCCGGGTCTGTTCCCGGACGATTCGGTGCCTGACGAGCTCGTCGGCTACCGCGTGCCGATCGCCTGCCAGATCGCCGGCATCACCTACCGTCAGCTCGACTACTGGGCGCGGACGAATCTGGTCGTTCCGTCCATCCGGGGCGCGGCGGGTTCGGGCAGCCAACGGCTCTACTCGTTCAAGGACATCCTGGTCCTGAAGATCGTCAAGCGTCTGCTGGACACGGGCATCTCCCTGCAGAACATCAGGGTAGCGGTCGACCACCTCCGGGAACGCGGAGTACGGGACCTAGCGAAGATCACCCTGTTCTCCGACGGCACCACCGTGTACGAGTGCACCTCACCGGAAGAGGTGGTCGATTTACTGCAGGGCGGACAGGGCGTGTTCGGGATCGCGGTGAGCGGCGCGATGCGGGAGTTGACGGGCAGCATCGCCGACTTCCCGGCCGAGCGGGCGGACGGCGGCGACATCGAGCAGCGTCCCGAGGACGAACTGGCCTCCCGCCGTCGCGAACGTGTCAATCGGCGGATCGGCTAGACGCTCGTCACACGAAACACCTGCGGCCTCGGTGCTGCCCGGGTGTCCCCGTGCCCTAGAATCGGTGATACGTCGCCGCCGTGCGGGAGAGTTCCGGACCTGTTCCGGACGCCGAAGGAGCAGCACCTCCCCGTCAATCTCTCAGGCATCGAGGACCGTGCGGGCACCGACGTCTCTGGAAAGCGGTGGGAGCACCCACCCGCCCACGGGGAAAGGGCCGGCTCGCTCCGGTACCGAATCTCTCAGGCGCTCGCCCCGGCGAGCTCGCGACAGAGGGGGAGGACACGCACCGTGCGACCCCCTGCGCGGATGCGGACCTCCGACCTCAGGGAGTCGCGATGACCGACGCCGCTACGTACACCTTCGCCGACCGCCACGTCGGCCCCGACGCGGCGGGACTGCGCCGCATTCTCGACGTCATCGGCGTCGAATCCCTCGACGAGCTGGCCGTCAAGGCGGTGCCCGCCGGCATCCTCGACGCCCGGGCCGACGGAGTCGCGGACGGACTCGAGTCGCTCGACGCGCCGATGTCGGAACACGAGGTACTGACGGCGCTGCAGGAACTCGCGGGCCGGAACACCGTCGCGACATCGATGATCGGCCAGGGGTACTACGGCACGCTGACCCCGCCGGTACTGCTGCGCAACATCATCGAGAATCCCGCCTGGTACACCGCATACACCCCGTACCAGCCGGAGATCAGCCAGGGGCGCCTCGAAGCGCTCCTCAACTTTCAGACCATGGTCTCGGACCTGACCGGTATGGAGGTCGCCAACTCGTCGATGCTGGACGAGGCGACCGCCGCCGCGGAGGCGATGACGCTGCTCAAGCGCGCCAACCGCAAGTCCAGGAGTGCGCGGGTCGTCGTGGACGCCGACCTGTTCGCCCAGACCGCCGCGGTCCTGGCGACCCGGGCAGAACCGTTGGGGATCGAGATCGTCACCGCGAACCTCGTCGACGACGGCCTGCCCGAGGGAGAGTTCTTCGGCGTCGTCCTGCAGATCCCGGGTGCCTCCGGCCGGGTGTTCGACGCGGGCCCCCTCGTCGAGGCGGCGCACGAGCGTGGGGCGCTCGTCGCGGTGGGCGCGGACCTGCTGGCGCTCACTCTGCTCACCCCGCCCGGGGAACAGGGCGCGGACGCGTGCTTCGGCACCACCCAGCGCTTCGGCGTGCCGATGGGGTTCGGCGGGCCGCACGCCGGCTATCTCGCCGTGCACGCCGCCCATGCCCGCAACCTTCCGGGCCGGCTCGTCGGTGTGTCGGTCGACGCGGACGGCGCACCGGCCTATCGGCTGGCGTTGCAGACGCGTGAGCAGCACATCCGGCGCGAGAAGGCGACCAGCAACATCTGCACCGCACAGGTTCTCCTCGCGGTGCTCGCTGCCATGTACGCGTCGTACCACGGGGCCGAGGGCCTGGCCGGGATCGCGACCCGCGTGGCCGGCCAGGCCGCCCGTCTCGCGGCGTCGCTGAAGGCGGCCGGTATCGACGTGGTGCACGACAGCTTCTTCGACACCGTGCTGACCCGCGTTCCCGGCCGCGCCGACGCGGTCGTCGCGGCGGCGCTCGAGGCCGGCATCAACGTTCGTCGCGTCGACGGGGACCACGTGGGGATCTCGTGCGACGAAGCGACCCGGGACGCCGACGTGGCCGCGGTCCTGGCCGCGTTCGGGGCGGAGGACACCTCGGCCGCAGCCACACCCGCCGTGCCGCGGCAGCTCGCGCGCACGAGCGCGTACCTGCAGCACGAGGCGTTCACCCGATACCGCACCGAGACCGCGATGATGCGGTACCTGCGCCGCCTGTCGGACATGGACCTTGCGCTCGACCGCACCATGATCCCGCTGGGTTCGTGCACGATGAAGCTCAATGCCGCCACCGAGATGGAGGCGATCACCTGGCCCGAGTTCTCGGCGCTGCATCCTTTCGCCCCTGCAGAGCAGACCGCGGGCATCCGCCGGCTCATCGGCGACCTGGAAGGGTGGCTGGCCGCGGTGACCGGGTACGACGCGGTGAGCCTGCAGCCGAACGCGGGTAGCCAGGGCGAGTACGCCGGGCTGCTCGCCATCCGCCACTACCACCTGAGCCGGGGCGACGAGCATCGGGACACCTGCCTGATCCCGTCGAGTGCGCACGGCACCAACGCCGCCTCCGCGGTCATGGCCGGCATGCGCGTCGAGGTCGTGGCGTGCCGGTCCAACGGTGACGTCGACCTCGACGATCTGCGTGCGAAAATTTCCGACCACGCCGAACGTCTCGCCGCGATCATGATCACGTACCCGTCGACCCACGGGGTCTACGAACACGAGATCGCCGACATCTGCGGTGCCGTGCACGACGCCGGCGGGCAGGTGTACATCGACGGCGCCAACCTGAACGCCCTCGTCGGTCTGGCGCGTCCCGGCAAGTTCGGAGGCGACGTGAGTCATCTGAACCTGCACAAGACCTTCTGCATCCCGCACGGTGGTGGCGGCCCCGGCGTGGGGCCGATCGGCGTGCGCGCGCACCTGGTGCCGTTCCTGCCCGGCCACCCGGCCGAACCGGGTCTCGGGGGCGGTGGGCCGGTGTCGGCGGCGCCCTTCGGATCGGCCTCCATCCTCCCGATCACGTGGGCGTACATCAAGCTGATGGGGGCCCAAGGCCTGCGGCGGGCGTCGCTGACGGCGATCGCGTCGGCGAACTACATCGCGCGCCGGCTCGACGAGTACTTTCCCGTCCTGTACACGGGCGAGAACGGCATGGTGGCGCACGAGTGCATCCTCGATCTGCGCCCCCTGACGAAGGATACGGGGGTCACGGTCGACGACGTGGCCAAGCGCCTGGCGGACTACGGCTTCCACGCGCCGACCATGAGCTTCCCCGTCGCGGGCACCCTGATGGTCGAACCCACCGAGAGCGAGGATCTCTCCGAACTCGACGCGTTCATCGACGCGATGATCGCCATCCGCGGCGAGATCGATCGCGTCGGGGCAGGGGAGTGGCCGGTGGACGACAACCCACTGCGCGGCGCACCGCACACCGCCCAGTGCCTGGTCGGGGAGTGGACCCACCCCTACAGCCGTGAGATCGCGGTGTATCCGCTGGGGCAGAGCCGCGCGAAGGTGTGGCCCGCGGTGCGCCGCATCGACGGGGCGTACGGGGATCGGAACCTCGTGTGCTCGTGCCCGCCGTTGGAGGCCTACAGCAGCTGAGCGCATTTTCGGGGGCTGGGTGTCGGTAGCCCAGCCCCCGAAAGACTACGGACAGTATTCCGAGCCTAACGGAACTTTATAAATAACCGAACCACACCCCACGTCACCTCAACCGCGAAACAACCACAGAAAAACAGCCCAGACGAAAAGGTCAGCCCGGGAAGGTCTTCAGTTCCAGGATTGCCACTTCCGGAGGGGTGGCAATCCGTACCGGCGGACCCCAGGCGCCGGTACCGCGGGAGGTGTACACGAGAGTGTCGCCGAACCGGTCGAGTCCCGTCACCGTCGGCTGTTGCAGAGGCACGACGTATCCGAGCGGCCACATCTGTCCGCCGTGCGTGTGGCCGGACAATTGCAGGTCGACGCCGTGGTCGCGGGCCTCGAACACCTGCCGGGGCTGATGGGCGGCCAAGAGGACGAAGCGCTCGGGATCGCGGCCCTGCAACGCTGCGGTGAGATCCGCTTCGTTCGGGGCCGGTGCCGAGTAATCGTGAATGCCCGCGAGATCGATGACATCGCCGCCGCGCTCCAGGGCGACTCGTTCGTTGCGGAGGGTGCGTACGCCGAGGGTTTCCCAGAAATCGAGCCAGGACAGCGCGTCGTCGGCGTAGTACTCGTGGTTGCCGCTGACTCCGTAGACCCCGAGGGGAGCCCGCAGGTCGGCGAGGGGAGCGAGATCCTGCCCGACGAACGCGATCGTGCCGTCGGTGAGGTCCCCGCCGAGAACGATCAGGTCCGGCTGCTGCGCGTTGACGAGGTCCACCGCGCGACGGGTGAATTCGCGGCCGCGGGACGGGCCGACGTGCAGGTCGGTGACGAGGGCGACCCGCATCCCGTCGAATCCGGCCGGAAGCCGGCGCAACGGGATCCGGGTGTGCACGACCCGGGGCCGAGCGGCCTCGACCGTGCCGTAGCCGACCGCGGCGACCGCGGCGACGGTCAGCGTGCCCGTCGCGATCTGCAGGGCGCGCCGCCTGGAGGGATCCGGGGGGTGGGCGTCGCCGCGCCGGAAACGGCGTACCGCTCGCGCCGCGAGGCACACGATCCCGATCAGGAGCGTGCCGAGGACCAGGTACAGCACGACGCCGAGCCAGGTCCAGCCGAGGAATCCGAACGGGCGGGCCCAGCGCGGGTCGAGCGACGTGCCGCTCTGCGCGCCGATCAGAGCGACGACGAGGAGGACGCCGAGCGCGGTGTTCGCAGCGATTGCCGAGCGGCCGCGCAGGCCGGGGGCTCGGACGAGACGGCGGTGGAGCCAGAAGGTGACGAGGGCGAGGAACGTCCCCGCGACGAGAAGGCGGATCACGGTGTCAGGACATCAGCTTTCGGATGGCGGCGGCGAGATCGGGTCCGTCGGTCGTGGCGACGGGGACGAGCGCACCGCCGGTGCGGTCGGCGAGTGTTTGCAAGGTGTTGCGGTTCGTGTCGTCGCCGAGCGCCACGACGTCGATCCGGACGGGTCGATCGGGGTCGCCGGCGGCGGCGACGAGGTCGAGGATGCGTTGGCGGGAGGTGTCGTCGTCGTTGGCACTGTCCGTGATCAGGAGGACGGAGTTGGGCCTGCCGGGGGTGTGGTTGCGGACGGCGTCGACGTAGGCGGCGGCCAGAGACCGGTAGACGGCGGAACCGTCGGTGGTGTCGGCACCGGTCAGGGCGGCGGTCAGCGCGGTGCGCTGGTCCGCGGTGAGGGTGCCGCGCGCCACCGTGGCGCGGTACGGAGTCGTGCCGTCGAGGTCGCGGGCGAAGACCCACACGGCGAGTGTCGAGGCATCCGGCGAGCGGGAGACGTGCTGGTCCAGGGCAGTGGCGATGTGGGCGAGACGGGTGTCGTCACCCTCGACGGTTCCCATGGACGTGGACGTGTCGAGGAGGATCGTGGTGGCGCGGGGTGCGACGGGTGCGCGCCGGTGGTCGAGGAGGATGTCGGCCACGGCTGGGGCGGCGCGGTTCAGGTTCTGTTCGATGCGGGGGAAGGGAACCGCGTCGGTGCGGGGGACGGGCTGGCCGTCGACTCGGAAGCCGGCGTCGGCGAGGACGCGGGCCGCGTCGGGTTCGCGGAGGTGGCCGGCGAGTTCGGCGGCGGCGCGGGAGAGGGTCTCGTCGACCCACGGGGCGTCGACCACGGCGGCGGGGAAGTCGGCGGTGGGGGTGGGGCCGGCGGGAACGAATTCGACGAGGCCGGCGGCGCCACCCGAGGCGACCGCCGTGTGCAGTTGTTGCTCGGTGATCGGTACGGCGTGCACCGCCCCGTCGGCGCCGGGCCCGTCGGCGAGGGTGGTCAGGGCTGCGGCGGTGGTCGGTCCGGCGCCGTCTCCGAGGGCGTCGGCGCCGAGCGCGAGCGCACCGACGGCGGAGGTGGCTGCGGGGGAGGCGGCCTGTTCGGCGGTCAGGGGACCGGTTCCGGCGTCGGTGGCTGCGGCAGCGACGGCCTCGAGGGCGGGAGTGGTGGCGTCGGCGTCGGTGCCGGTGGGCAGGGCCAGGCGGAGGCCGGCCCAGCCGTCGAGGCCCAGGCCGGCGAGGGTGCTGCCGTCGGACTGGAGGGAGGGCAGCTGGCGCCATCCGGTGCCGGCGGTGCTGAGGGCGCGCTCGAGCTCGGCCGGGACGGCCAGCACGACCGGGGAGGTGGCGAGGGAGCGGGTCTGGCCGTCGAGGGCCTGTGCCGCGCGCGCGGTGGCGTCGCTGCTGAAAGGGACCCAGAGTGCGGGTGGGGGGCCGAGGGTGGGGTCCCAGCGGGGATCGGCGGTGAGGGCGGTCGTGGCCGGGGTGGTGGCGACGGGGGTGACGCGCACGTCGATGCAGTGGTCGCGGACGACGGGGCGGGTGTCGGTGACCCACCGGGCGGCGAGGGTGGTCAGTGTGGGGGCGACGGCGGGATCGGCGGCGACGTCGAGGAGCGCGTCGCCTTCGACGCAGGTCTGCGCGGCTTCGGTGGCCTGCTCGTCGATGCGTTCGCGCAGGCGGAACCAGCCGACGGTGGCGAGGACGAGTGCGAGTGCTACGGCGACGGCGATGATCGGGCCCTTGCTGACGCCTCTGGCGCGGCCCGTGCCGCGATGTCGACCCACGTGTTTCCTGCCTGTCGTCGTGCCTGCCCCGCCGTTCCCGGAGTCTAGTGATCGGCCGGTGAGACGCCACGGCCCCCGATCCGGTGGATCGGGGGCCGTGGGCCGTGGCTCAGGCTCGGCAGCCGTGGGCGGCCTTGAACTCGAGGCGGCGGCGGTGCAGGATCGGCTCGGTGTAGCCGCTGGGCTGCGTGGTGCCTTCGAGGATCAGTTCCTTGGCGGCCTGGAAGGCGATGCTGCCGTCGAAGTCGGGGGCCATCGGCAGGTAGGTGGAGTCGCCCGCGTTCTGCCGGTCGACGACGGGGGCCATGCGCTGCAGGGCGGCGACGACGTCGTCGGCGGTGACGATGCCGTGGTGGATCCAGTTGGCGAGCAGCTGGCTGGAGATGCGCAGGGTGGCGCGGTCCTCCATGAGCGCGACGTCGTGGATGTCGGGCACCTTGGAGCAGCCGACGCCCTGGGAGATCCAGCGCACGACGTAGCCGAGGATCGACTGGCAGTTGTTGTCGAGCTCCTCGCGCTTCTGCTCGTCGGTCCAGTCGGTGCTGGGGGCGAGGGGGATGGTGAGGATGTCGTCGACGGTGGCGCGGCGCTTGCCCTTCAGTTCGTCCTGCACGGCGAACACGTCGACCTGGTGGTAGTGGGTGGCGTGCAGGGTGGCGCCGGTGGGCGAGGGGACCCAGGCGGTGTTGGCGCCGGCCTTGGGCTGGCCGATCTTCTGTTCGAGCATGTCGGCCATGAGGTCGGTCATGGCCCACATGCCCTTGCCGATCTGGGCTTTGCCCTGCAGGCCGGTGGCCAGGCCGGTGTCGACGTTCCAGTCCTCGTAGGCGAGGATCCACTTCTGCTTCTTCATCTCGGCCTTGCGCACCATGGCGCCGGCCTCCATGGAGGTGTGGATCTCGTCGCCGGTGCGGTCGAGGAATCCGGTGTTGATGAACACGACGCGCTCGCTGGCCTCCTTGATGCAGGCCTTCAGGTTGACGGTGGTGCGGCGTTCCTCGTCCATGATGCCGACCTTGAGGGTGTTGGCCGGCAGGCCCAGCACCTCTTCGACCCGGCCGAAGAGTTCGGTGGTGAAGGCGACTTCCTCGGGGCCGTGCTGCTTGGGCTTGACGATGTAGATCGAGCCGGTGCGGCTGTTGGCGAGCGGCCCGGTGTCCTCGCCGACGGACAGGCCGTGCACGGCGGCGAGGCTGGTGATCAGCGCGTCGAGGATGCCCTCGGGGACCTCGTTGCCCTCGGAGTCGAGCACGGCGGGGTTGGTCATGAGGTGGCCGACATTGCGGACGAACAGCAGGGACCGGCCGTGCAGGGTGAGGTCGGAGCCGTCGGGGGCGACGTAGACGCGGTCGGCGTTGAGGGCGCGGGTGAAGGACTTGCCGCCCTTGGAGATCTCCTCGGCGAGGTCGCCGCGGTTGAGGCCGAGCCAGTTGCGGTAGCCGATGACCTTGTCGTCGGCGTCGACGGCGGCGACGGAGTCCTCGAAGTCCATGATGGTGGTGATGGCCGATTCGAGGACGACGTCCTTGACACCGGCGGCATCGGTCTTGCCGATCGGGGATTCGGGGTCGATCTGGATCTCCACGTGCAGACCGTGGTTGCGCAGCAGCACGGACGTCGGGGCGTCCTTCTCGCCGAGGTAGCCGACGAACTTCTCGGACTGGGCGAGTGTGGTGACGGTGCCGTCGCCGAGTTCGACCTTCAGCTCCTTCCCGTCGACGAAGTACCGGGTGGAGTCGGCGTGCGATCCGGTGGCGAGGGCGGCGGCGGTGTCGAGAAAGTTGCGGGCCCAGGCGATGACCTTGTCGCCGCGGACCTTGTTGTAGCCGGTGCCCTTCTCGGCGCCGCCTTCTTCGGAGATGGCGTCGGTGCCGTAGAGGGCGTCGTACAGCGAGCCCCAGCGGGCGTTGGAGGCGTTGAGGGCGAAGCGGGCGTTGAGGACGGGCACCACGAGCTGCGGCCCGGCGGTGGTGGCGATCTCGGCGTCGACACCGCCGGTGGTGACCTGGAAGTCGGCGGGTTCGGGGACGAGGTAGCCGATGTCCTGGAGGAACGCCTTGTAGGCAGCGGCGTCGTGCGGCTGGCCCTTGCGGTCGCGGTGCCAGGTGTCGATCTGCGCCTGGAGGTCGTCGCGCACGGCGAGCAGGGCGCGGTTGCGGGGGGCGAGGTCGTGGATCACCTTGTCGGCGCCGGCCCAGAACTCGGCCGCGTCCACCCCGGTGCCGGGGATCGCCTCGTCGACGACGAAGTCGTAGAGCACCTTGGCGACCTGGAGTCCACCGACTTGCACGCGTTCAGTCATTACCTGCCTCACTCTTTCCGGGACCTGTGCGCTCGCGTCGGCGGTGCCGACGGGCAGCACGACGAACAGCACTCACGTTACCCGCCGGTAGTTTCGGGCAGGTCGGTTCGACCCGCCGCCGGGGCGGTACATCGATTCAGCAGCTCCTCTCCAGGGCCGCGGCGCGATGGTGAGCGCCGACCGCTCGCGGGCGTACTGTGCGCGCCCGGAAGCGGTCTCGATCGTGATCGGCGAGTAGCCGTAATCGCTCAGATCATACGGGGTGGCCCGCGAACCCGGCCCGCCCGGGCGGGCCGGGCGGCCGGGCGCTCACGCGGCCCGCCGGGCGTCGTCGAGCAGTCCGGTGAGGTTGGCGAGGGCGGGGCGGACGTGGGTGCCGAATCGCCTCGTCGCTTCCCGGACAAGGGGCCGGTCGGCGCGGTGCCGGAGCCCCCGGGACGTGTTGAGGCGGGAACGCTCGAGCCAGTCCGCCATGTCCGGTTCCTTCGACCACGCGTACTCGGCGCTCGTCTCGACGAGCGTTCCGCGGATCCAGTCGAGGGGGACGTCCGGTAGCCGGTTCGGTGGGCAGAGCCGGTTCTTCTCGGCCAGGTCCCGGCCGGTGGCCTCCACGAATCCGACGAGGGCGGCGTTGAACGGGATGAGCCCGGTCCGGATCGGTTGCAGCGTGATACGGCCCTCCTCGAAGATCGGGACGGCCGGGGCCGGGTTCAGGCCCGGGGCGGCACAGTGCACGTGCAGGTGGTCGGGCCCGGTACCGATCGTTCCGTGGTCGAGCACGATCTCGTCGCGTGCGATGCGCCGGACGTGCCCGAGGCGGACGACGTCGTCGATGCGCCGGAGCTGGGCGAGTTCGGCGGTGCTCGCCGTCGGGCCCTTGTACATGGTGGGGGTGACTCGCTCGTCGACGCGCAGCAGCTGTTCGCTCGCCTCGAGCCGGGCGAACAGGTCGTCCGTGCTCGTCGCCTGCGCTGCGGCTTCCATCTGCCGGGCGAGTCCGTCGATCAGGTTGCCGACCAGTTCGCCGCCCTGCGCGAACCAGCGGTTGCGCAGCCAGGCCTCGCGCGGTTTGATCCAGCGGACGGCGTCCGGTGGCACTCCCATCCGCAGCAGCCACAGGCTCGCGTCCATCGCTGTCTTGCCGGCGCCGATGACGACGTACCGCTCGGCAGGCTCGGCGACCCGCGCGAGCGCGTTCACGGGGACACAGCGGACGGCGGGGGCGACGTCGAACGGCGGGGCGAACGTCGCCGGGACCGCCGGCTCGAGGTAGGTGGCGTCGACGAGCGCCTTCCGGACCGTCACCTCGTACCGGTCGGCGGCGACCCGGGAGACGAAGCGGTGGCCGCCGACGTACTCGCTCATCGGGAAGTACCGCACGGATCCCGATGCCAGGAGACGCCGGCGCATGACCCGGTCGTAGTACGCGCAGATCTCGGGGGCGCCCGCCTGCTCGTACATGCCCCGGTTCGGGCCGACGTCGTCGATGGTGTCCGTACCGAGCGGCAGTGAGTTGACGCCGTAGTACGCGGACGGCTGGTGCAGCCGGACGAACGGGTAGGCCTCCTGCCAGTGTCCGCCGGGTGCGTGCCGCCGGTCCACCATGACGACGTCCGCGTCGGAGTCGGTGATCAATGCGTCCGCGAACGCCATGCCGGCCGCGCCGCAGCCGATCACCAGATAGTCCGTTTCCAGCCTGTGGGTGGGCATGTCCCGTTCCTCTCCGGGCAGGTGCGGTTCCGGGCTACCGGTCGGGTGCGGCGGGCCGGATGTTCTGGTTGATGTGGAAGACGTTGTCCGGGTCGTAGCGCCGCTTGATCCGGGTGAGCCGGTCGTAGTTCCCGCGGTAGGCGGCTTCGACCCGGTCCTGTCCCTCGCTCATCAGGAAGTTGACGTAGGCGCCGCCGGCGGAGGTCGGGTGCAGTTCCTCCCAGTAGTCGCGGGCCCACCGCGTGATGAGGTCGGCGTTGGCGGGGTCGGGGTCGACGCCGACGATGACTCCCGCCCATCCGCCGCCCCGGTACGCGAAGGGGGTCGCGTCCTCGGGGACACGGCTGGTGGCGCCGTCGATGGGATAGAGGTGCATGGTGGAGTGACCGGTCGGCAGCTGCTGCCCGTACCGGCAGTGCACGTCGATCGCGGCGTCGGTGATCTCGTCGAAGAAGTCCGCCCGCCAGTACCACTGCAGGCCGGGCGGGTAGAGGGCGTCGAATGCGCTCTGCAGCACGGTGAACGGCATGTCGTGCAGGCCGACCAGCAGCGGCGAGCCGTAGGTCCGGATGGGCTCGAGCACCTCGTCGGCCTTGCCGTGCGGTCCGGTGTAGCACCAGACGATGCCGCAGCACCTGCGGCCCCAGAGGTCCTCGGGGAACGGGGCGGCGGGTGGGACGGTGAGCAGCGCGATCCAGCCGCTGAGTTCCTCCGGGAGCGCCGGCAGCAGTTCCCGGTACCAGCGCATGACGTCGGCGGTGTCGGCGAGGTCGTAGAGCACCGGGCCGCCGACGATCATGCCGGCTTCGCCGATGTCGTGGCAGCGGAAGGTGAAGGAGGTGACGACGCCGAAGTTCCCGCCGCCGCCGCGCAGCGCCCAGAACAGGTCGCTGTGCGAGTTCTCGTCGGCCGTCACGAGCGTGCCGTCGGCGAGCACCACGTCGGCGGAGAGAAGGTTGTCGACGGTCAGCCCGAAGCGCCGGGAGAGATAGCCGATGCCGCCACCGAGGGTCAGCCCGCCCACACCCGTGGACGAGAGGAAGCCGGACGGGGTGGCCATGCCGAAGGCGACCGTGGCGTGGTCGACGTCGCCCCAGGTGCATCCGCCGTCGACGCGGACGGTGTGGTGTGCCGGATCGACCGTGGTACTGCGCATGAGGGACAGGTCGACGACGAGCGCGTCGTCCCACACGCCGAGGCCGCCGGCGTTGTGCCCGCCGCCGCGCACGGCCAGGGTGAGGGCGTGGGCGCGGCCGAAGCGGACGCAGGAAACGACGTCGGCGGCGTCCCGGCAGCGTGCGATCGCCGCGGGGTGTTTGTCGATCATGCCGTTGTAGACGGCACGCGCCGTGTCGTAGCGGGTGTCGCCGGGGGTGATCAGGTCGCCGCGCAGGGCCGCGGCCAGGTCGTCGTACGGCACGGCGCCGGCCGACCGGGTCGAGATGGTGGTCACGGGAGTCCCTTTCGGGTCGGTCGCTCGCCGTTGCGGGCGTTGTACCGTCGACCCTAGGAAGAAGGCGTTCGCGCAGCGTTCGAGTGCGCGCAGCCGGTCACGGGGCCGGGGGAACGCCCGGGAGCGGCAGGTGAACGCCGCGTTCGGCGAGGTCCCGCGCGCAGCGCCGGAGCAGGGCGGCACTGCCGTGGGCGGCCGCGGTCCGGGCGGCGGCGCGCAGCCGCGCGATCGCGGCGTCGTGGTCGTCGTGCGCCGCGCGCATCCGCATCACCTCGGGCAGCCACCACAGGTCGTCGCGGGCCTGTCCGGCGACGAGGGCGGCATCGAGCGCGGCGCGGGCGGCGCCGGGATCTCCTTCCCGCACCGACAGGTCGGCGAGCAGCGAGAGCCAGTACGGCATCCGGGCGAACGAACCGGCCGCTCGGAGTGTGTCGATGCCGCGCCGCGCCTGCGTGAGGCCGGCCTCGCCGCCGCGGGACCAACCGCCGAGAATCAGCGCCCACTCGCTGTAGTAGGCGAATCCGTACCGGACGCACAGGTCGGTCAGTTCCGCGACGGCGACGTCGAGGGCGGCGGGGTCTGCCCGCAGGTGGTGGGTGATGCCGCTGTAGGCCAGGGCGACGGCCAGGCTGTACGGATGATCGATCGTCCGGGCCAGCCGGACGGCCTCGTTGCAGCAGGTCAGTGCGGCGTCGTTGTGGCCGAGCAGCCAGTGGGCGTGTGCCGCCCAGGCGCTGCCGTGCACGTCGGGCCGGGTGCCGACGGTCAACGAGGGAGCGCCCCGGGTCAGTGCGGCCGCGCGGTCGAAGTGGTGGAGCGCCTCCTCGGGGCGGCCGAGCTCGACCGCCGAACCGGCGAATGCGAAGTGGGCCGATCCGCTCAGCGGGGAGCCGGGGTCGACGAGGGTCAGGGCGCGGGTCGCCACCTCGTGGGCGCCGGCAATGTTTCCCTGCACGAACCGCGACGACCAGAGCCCGACGAGGCCGGCCAGGAGGGAGTCCTTGCGGCCGAGGGATGCGGCCAGCCGGATCGAGCGCTCGAGGGTCTGTTGCAGTTCGGGGGAGGAGTAGCCGTATCTGGCGTTGAGCGGCGCCGCCATCGCTTCGCGGACGGCGAGTTCCTGTACGGCGGCGCTGCGCCCCTCGAATTGGGTGCGGGCGATGACGAGCGCCTTCTTGTGCAGTCGGATCGCCTCGGTGTGGGCGAAGGTGCTCGAGGCGACATCGGCCGCGCGACGGTAGTAGGCCACTGCCCGGTCCGGTCGTCCCCCGCGGGCGTACTGCTCGGCGAGTTGCGCCGAGACGCTGTCGCTGTCGTCGGCGTGCAGCAATTCGAGGCTCTGCGCGAGACGGCGGTGCAGCAGCCAGCGCTGGGGCGGGCTGATCCGGGCGTAGGCGGCGTCGCGGAGCAGGTCGTGGGAGAAGTCGTAGCCGTCGCGGAACTGTCGCAGGATTCTGCGTTGCCACAGCTCGTCGACGGCGCGCACCACGGCGTCGGCGTCGAGGTCGCTGGCCTCGGTGAGCAGGTCGAGGGTGAAGTTGCGGCCTACCGCCGCGGCGAGTCCGGCGACGTCCCGTGCGGCGGGGCTCACCTGCTCGATCCGGTCGTGCAGCACGTCGGCCAGGCTGCCGGCGGGGGCGAGGTCCGGTCCGCTGTGCATCGCTTCGATGATGTAGAGCGGGAAGCCTCCGGTGGTCGCGTGCAGCAGTTCGGCGTCCTGCAGGTCGAGCGGGCACCCGCCGAGCGCCTCGGCCAGGCGGGCGGTGCCGGAGACCCCCAGGGGCTGCAGTGGCAGCTCGGTGAGCAGACCGGCGGTCCGCATCCGGACGGCCCATTGCTCGAGGTCCCGGCTCTCGTCGGTGTCGTCGGTGCGGGCTGTCGCGGCCACCATCAGGGGCGCGTCGGGGGTCAGGGACAGGCAGAACGTCAGGAACGTCAGCGTCTCCGGGTCGCACCACTGGATGCTGTCGAGGGTCAGCAGGACCGGGCGGCCGCCGCCGATCAGGGCCCGCGCCAGGCCTTCGAAGAACCGGAGGCGCTGCCAGGCGTCGACCATCGCCCGGAGGCCGGCGCCGGGTTCCGGGCGGGTGGTGCCGGACGGTACGAGCCTGTCGACCTCGGCGCGCCAGAGCGGGTCGAGCGCGGCGAGCGTGGGCTGGACCGCGGGGGTGCGGAGCCAGTCCGCGACCGGGGCGAGGGCGAGCCGTCCGGACGTTCCGAAGCACTGGGTGCTCGCCACCACTGCGGGTTGTGCGCGGGCCGTGTCGGCGATCTCGGCGACCAGGCGGGTCTTGCCGACGCCGGCGCCGCCGGTGACGAGGACGAGGGTGGGGCGGCCGGCGGCCGCCGTGCGCCACGCCTCGTGCAGCCGACGGAGTTCGCGTGAGCGTCCGACGAGTGCCGGGGCGGCGAGTCCGGGCCGCCGGGCCGCCGGCTCGGCGGTCGGGCGGGCGGCCGCGGTGGGGGCCGCGTGGGCGAGCAGGCGGTCGGCGAGTGTGCGCGTCGCCGGGTCCGGTGCCACCCCGAGTTCACGTTCGAGGAGGGCGGCGCAGCGGTGATAGGTGCTCACCGCGGCGGCGCGGTCGCCGTGCTCGGCCTGCAGGTGCATCAGGGTGCGGTATCCGCCCTCTTCCAGGGGCCGCAGGTGGATCCGGCGGCGGGCGGCGTCGATCGCCCCGGGGAGGTCGCCGGTGCGGGCCCGGAGCCGGCACAGCAGATCGCACAGGTCGACGCAGTGCCGTTCGAGATCCGAACGGGCCTCGAGGATCCAGTCGTCGTACATGCCGGGCAGCAGGGAGCCGCGGTATTCGGCGAGCGCCGTGGTGGCGTGCCGCAGCGCCGCCTCGTCGTCGCCGCTCGTCGCGGCCGCCAGGGCGGCGTGGTACTCGACGGTGAAGGTCCGTAGGTCCACCCGGCTGGTCTCGGTGTCGCGCCAGCACAGATCCCGGGAGGTCACTCCGACGGCCGGGTCGTCGTCGAGGGCGCGGCGCAGGTGGTGCAGTTCGCGGCGCAGGTTGGTCAGGGCCTGGGCGGTCGTCGAGTCGGGCCAGAACAGGGGGGCGATGAGCTGGCGGGGCTGTGGAACTCCGGCGTGGAGGGCGAGGTAGGCGACCAGGGTCGTGCCGCGGGGGGACCGCGTCACGACGGCGCCGGTCGTGTCGTCGGTGATCGACTGCTCACCCAGGACGGAGACGTACAGCATCGGGTCGTGGCCTCTCCAGACTTCAGCGTAGACCCGGCGGGGAGGGATATCGATCGTCGCGGGTGCCGAGTCGCGCGCCGGGGACGTCCCGGGGAGAGGGCAGGCGGCGGTGTCCGCTCAGCGGCGGCCGGCGTGCTCCCGGTCGGCGTCGAGCAGCCGGTGGCACCGGTCGAGCAGCGCCGCGCGCAGCGCGGTGGACCGCTCGGCCAGGACCGTCTGCTCGCGGACGTACTCCGCTCGTCCGCGGGGTGTTTCGATCGGTACCGGGGGGTAGCCGTACTCGCTCAGGTCGTACGGGCTGGCCCGCATGTCGAGTTCCCGGGCGGCGTAGGCCAGCTCGAAGCAGTCGACCGTCAGGTCCGTGTCGAGCAGCGGGGTGAGCTTGTAGCAGTATTTGTACAGGTCCATGGCGGCGTGCAGGCAGCCCGGTTGTTCCCGCCGTACCTGGTCGTCGCGGGTGAGCGGTTCGATGTTGAGGGGGCCGGCGTCCGGGGTGAAGAACCGGTACGCGTCGTAATGCGTGCAGCGCAGCTGCAACGACTCGACGACGGTGTCGGTGCCGGTGTGGCCGAGGCGCAGGGGTACGGAGCTGTGGCGGACGTCTTCGGGCCGAGTGCGGTAGAGCATCGCCCATTCGTGGAGACCGAAGCAGCCGAAGTGCGCGGGCCGGGATGCGGTGGCCTCGAGCAGGCCGGCGACGTATCGGACGGTCTCGCGCCGCCGGGCCAGGTGGGTGGGGTCGACCGTGACCCCGGTGCCGGTGGTCCGGTAGCCCCGCAGGGTGGCGTACTCCGCCGACGCGGAGCCGGTGAGGGTGGATCCGAAGCCGGGGTGCCAGCGCATGAGCTGGGACGGCGTGAAGCTGTAGTAGGTGAACAGGAAGTCGATCACCGGGTGGGTGGCGCCGCGCGCTCGCCGGTCGAGGTAGGGGCCGAGCAGCGCCGTCAGCCGGTGGCGGTGCCGCTCCCGGCGCGGCAGCCACTGCTCGGGTGCCAGGACCGCACTCATGGTTCCCGCCCGTAACGACTGCATCGGTGCTGCAATGATTCCATCGCGGTGCTGCGCCGGCCGGCGGGCGCCGGGGTGGTCGGGGCGGGGTTCACGTCCGGGGTCCCGGTCCCGGGTCGGCGATCCGGTGGGTGGTGTCGCGCACGGTGCCGACGAATTGTTCGACGAGGTCCTCGAGCGCGACGATGCCGATGACCCTGCCGTGCTCGTCGACGACTCCGCCGAGGTGGGAACTGGTGCGCCGCAGCAGCGACAGGGCGTCGTCGAGGGGGGCGTCGACCGGCACCGGCGGCAACGGCCGGATCTCCGCGGTCGCGATGATCGTGTCCGGTCCCGCGGACTCGTCGCGGACGAGGTCGAGCACGTCCTTCAGGTGCAGATAGCCGGCCAGTTCCCCGGCCGGGGTCTCCGCCGGGTACCGGGAGTAGCCGGTCTCGATGACGGCCCGCTCGACGGCCCCGAGGGTGGTGCCGGCCGGGCCGAGCGGAACGGTGCGGACCCCGGACAGGGGGATCGTCACGTCGGCGACGGTTCGTCCGCTCGTCGCGAGTGCCTTGGTCAGGCGCCGGTGTTCCTCCTCGTCCAGCAGCCCCTCGGAGCGGGACTCACCGATCATCTCGGACAGTTCGATCTCGGTGACGGTGACGTCGAGTTCGTCCTTCGGTTCCACCCGCAGCAACCGCAGGCTGACGTTGGCGCACAGGTTGTAGAAGGCGATCAGCGGCCGGGCCACCTTCATGAACAGCAGGTGTGCCGGCACGAGCAGCATCGCCGACCGCTCCGGTCCGGCGATGGCGATGTTCTTCGGGACCATCTCGCCGAGCAGGATGTGCAGCACCACCACGATCGCGAGGGCGAGCGCGAAGCCGATCGGGTGCAGCAGGGAGTCCGGGACGCCGAGCGCATGCATGGGTTGTTCGATCAGGTGGGCGATCGCCGGTTCGCCGACGCGGCCGAGCAGGATCGAGCAGATGGTGATGCCGAGCTGGGACCCGGCGAGCATCAGCGACAGGTGCTCGCCCGCGTCGATGACGGTCCGTGCCCTCTTCTTGCCCTGCCCGACGAGGGTTTCGAGCCGGTCGCGGCGGGCGGTGATGAGGGCGAACTCGGCGCCGACGAAGAAGGCGTTGCCGGCGAGCAGCAGGACGGTGAGCAGCACCGCGAGCCAGTCGTTCATCGCCGGTCCCCCCTCTCGTCGTCCGGTGCGTGGTCGTCCTCGCCGGCGGGCTCGTCGACGGGGACGAGCAGGACCCGGTCGATGCGGTGCCCGTCCATCTCGAGGACGTGGGCACGCCACCGGTGATGGGCGTCGCCGGGCCGGTGCGGCAGCAGCACCTCGTCGCCGGATGCGGGGATCTCCCCGAGCTCGGTGAGGATCAGGCCGCCGAGGGTCTCGTACTCGCCGTCCGGGGCGAGGTATCCCGTCAGGTGGGCCACCTCGTCGATGCGGAGCAGCCCGGAGCAGGACCAGCCCTGCTCGACGCGCTGCGCCTCGGGCTCGGGTTCGTCGTGCTCGTCGCGGACGTCGCCGACGATCTCCTCGATCAGGTCCTCCATGGTGACGATGCCGGCGGTACCGCCGTACTCGTCGACGACGAGCGCGACCTGCATGCCGTCGGAGCGGACCCGTTCCATGACCGCGTCACCGTCGAGGGTGGACGGCACGACGGGCACCTGCCGGGCGAGGGTGCGCAGCTGGGTGTGGGCGCGGCGCCGGGCGGGCACGGTGAACGCGTGCTTGACGTGCACGACGCCGACGGTGGCGTCGAGATCGCCGTCGACGACGGGGAAGCGGGAGTAGCCGGTGCGTGACGAGGCGTCGATGAGGTCGAGGACGGTGTCGTGGACGTCGAGTGACTCGATGGTCACGCGGGGGGTCATGAGGTCCTCGGCGGTGCGTTCCCCGAAGCGCAGCGAGCGCCCGACCAGCAGCGCCGTGTTCTCGTCGAGGGCGCCGCGTTCCGCCGAGGCCCGGACCAGGGAACCGAGTTCCTCCGGGGAGCGCGCCGAGCGCAGTTCCTCGGCCGGTTCGATGCCCAATCGCCGCACGATCCGGTTGGCGGCGCCGTTGAGCCCGACGATGGCCCACTTGAAGACCAGCGAGAAGCCGGCCTGCAGGCCCGCGGTGGCGCGGGCGGTGGCCAGGGGCCGCGCGATGGCGAGGTTCTTCGGCACGAGCTCACCGAAGATCATCGAGAACGACGTGGCGATGATCAGCGCCAGGGCCAGGGAGATGCCGGAGGCCACGCCGGCGCCGAGCCCGGCCGCGCGCAGCAGCGGGTCGAGAAACCGGGCGAGGACCGGTTCGGCGAGGTAGCCGGTGATCAGGGTGGTGATGGTGATGCCGAGCTGGGCGCCGGAGAGCTGGAAGGACAGGGTGCGGTGGGCGTGCTGCACCTGTCGCGCGCGCAGGTCGCCGTCGCGGGCGTGGGCGTCGACGGTGCTGCGTTCGAGGGCGGTCAGGGAGAATTCGGCCGCCACGAACACGGCGGTGCCCGCGGTGAGGGCGATGAAGCCGACCAGGCTGAGAATGGACAGGAAGACGGACATCAGCACCGTCCCGGTGCCGACCGGGAGCTCCGCTCCGGTGCCGACCGGGAGCTCCGCTCCGGTGCCGAATGGAAGCTGCGCTCCGGTGTCGAGTAGGTCCCGCCGGGTTTGTCACCCGGCTCGCTAGGGGAGCCCTCCGAACCGGCGGAGTCGGACTCCGCGTCGGCCGCGGTGGCCAGGGGTCCTGTCGAAGTGGTGGTGGGTGCCGCGGGCACCGGGTTCCTCTCGTCGGGCCCGATCATCGAAAAGGGGCGGGCGTTTCACGGTGAGGCCTCATTCTACGGGCCGTGTCCGGCTCCGCAGCGGCGGCGCGGTCACCAACCGGTGGGCAGGGGCCGTCCCTCGGCGAAGCCGGCCGCCGACTGGACCCCGAGCACGGCCCGCTCGTGCAGGTCCTCGAGGGTGCGGGCGCCGGCGTAGGTGCAGGTGCTGCGCACCCCGGAGCAGATGTGGTCGATCAGGTCCTCCACGCCCGGCCGTTGCGGGTCGATGCGGATCCGGGAGGTGGAGATGCCCTCCTCGAACAGGGCCTTGCGGGCGCGGTCGAAGGCGGAGTCGTCGACGGTGCGTGCGGCCACCGCGCGCTTGGAGGCCATGCCGAAGCTCTCCTTGTAGGGGTGTCCGGTCTCGTCGTAGCGCAGCTCGCCGGGGGATTCGTAGGTGCCGGCGAACCAGGACCCGATCATGACGTTGGCGGCGCCGGCGGCGACGGCGAGCGCGACGTCGCGGGGGTGACGCACACCGCCGTCGGCCCACACGTGCGCGCCGAGGTCGCGGGCGGTGTGGGCGCATTCGGCGACGGCGGAGAACTGGGGGCGCCCGACGCCGGTCATCATGCGGGTGGTGCACATGGCGCCGGGGCCGACGCCGACCTTGACGATGTCCGCGCCGGCGTCGAGCAGTTCGCGGGTGCCGGCGGCGGAGACGACGTTGCCGGCGACGAGCGGGACGGGCAGATCGAGCGCCTTGATCCGCTTCAGGGCGTCGAGCATCTTCTCCTGGTGCCCGTGCGCGGTGTCGAGGACGAGCAGGTCGACGCCGGCGTCGACCAGTCCGGCGGCCTTGGCGGCGACGTCGCCGTTGACGCCGACGGCGGCACCGATGCGCAGGGCGCCGTCGGCGTCGACGGCCGGGCTGTAGATGCCGGCGCGGACGGCGCCGGTGCGGGTCAGGACCCCGGCGAGGGTGCCGTCGTCGTGGGTGAGGACAACCAACGGGTCGTGCTTGGCCTCGAGCAGCGCGAACGCCTCCCGCGGGGACGAGCCGACGGGGGCGGTGGCGAAGTCGCGGATGGCGACCGACCGCAGCCGCGCGAACCGGTCCACCTCGCGGCAGGACGCCTCGGTGACGACGCCGACGGGGCGGCGGTTCTCGTCGACCACCACGACGGCGCGGTGGGCGCGTTTGGGCAGCAGGGCGAGGGCGTCGGAGACGGAGTCCTCGGGGCCGAGGGTGACGGGGGTGTCGGCGACGAGGTGGCGGCTCTTGACGAACGCGACGGTCTCGGCGGCGGTGCCGGCCGGCAGGTCCTGGGGGAGCACGACGAGCCCGCCGCGGCGGGCGACGGTCTCGGCCATGCGGCGGCCGGACACGGCGGTCATGTTGGCGACCACGATGGGGATGGTGGTGCCGGAGCCGTCGACCGTGGACAGGTCCACGTCGAACCGGGATGCGACGGCGGATCGGTCCGGGACGAGGAACACGTCGTCGTACGTCAGGTCGTACGGGGGCTGGTGACCGTCGAGGAAGCGCACCCGGCGAATGTTACGCGCCGGCGCCGGCGGGTGCGGTGAGCCGGGCCTGGCTGCGTGAGAGCGCCACCGTGGCGATCAGCATCACGCCGACCGAGGCGACGACGAGGGCGAGTCCCGGGCCGTCCACCCGGAGCCGTTCGTCGAGGACGGTCATGCCGAGGAAGACGGCGGCGAGGGGCTCGCCGATGGTGACGGCCGGCAGGGATGCGGCGAGCGGGCCGGCTTGGAAGGCGCGTTGCTGCAGGTAGACGCCGAGGAGGCCGGCGGTGACCAGGGCCCAGGTCTGCCAGGCGCCGACCACGGGCCGCAGGCCGTGCTCGAACAGGTCGGTGACGTACTTGGTGAACGCCACCGCCACCCCGTAGAGCAGGCCGCTGGCCGCGCCGAGGGCCAGCGCCCGGGTGCCGCGGTCGCGGCCGAACAGCCCGATCGCGGTGGCGGCGAGCACGACGGCGCACACCACGCCGAGCGGGAGCACCCACTCGTGCCCGGGGGCGTCGATCTCCCCGGCGGTGGGGTCGCCGACGACGAGGAACACGACGAGAGCCGCGCACAGTGCCGCCGCGGTCAGCCAGGTGGGACGGGTGATGCGAGACCCGGAGAACGCCGCGGACAGGGGGAGGGCGAACAGCAGCGACGACACCAGCAGCGGCTGGACCACCAGGACCGGCCCGAGGGCGAGCGCGGCGACCTGCAGCAGGTAGCCGCCGCCGTCACCGAGTACCCCGGCCCACCAGCGGGGGCTGCGGATCAGGGCGGCGACGAGGGACTCGCCGGCGGGGACGGCTTCGGCGGAGCGCTGCTGGGCGACGCTGGCCGCCGCGAACAGGATCGCGGCGGCCAGCGCGCACACGACGGACGCCGTGACGGTGCCGCTCATGGGCACAAACTATGCCCTACGTCGGCGTCGGTGCGGGCGCGGTCAGGCGCGGATCTCGCTGCGGTCGCCGCTCCAGAGGGTGTGGAACTTGCCGTCGGCGTCGATGCGCTCGTAGGTGTGGGCGCCGAAGAAGTCGCGCTGGCCCTGGGTGAGGGCCGCGGGCAGACGTTCGGCGCGCAGCCCGTCGTAGTACGACAGCGACGAGGCGAACGCGGGGACGGGGATGCCGAGCATGGTGGCGGTGGCCACGACGCGGCGCCAGCTGTCGATGCCGGCTTCGATGGCCTCGCGGAAGTAGGGGGCGAGGATCAGGCTGGGCAGCTGCGGGTCGGCGTCGTAGGCCTCCTTGATGCGGTTGAGGAACTGGGCGCGGATGATGCAGCCGCCGCGCCAGATGGTGGCCAGGGCGGCGCGGTCGACGTTCCAGCCGTATTCGGCGCTGCCGGCGGCGATCTGGTCGAAGCCCTGGGCGTAGGCGACGATCTTCGACGCGTACAGGGCGCGGCGGATGTCCTCGGTGAACTGTGTGGCGTCGGCGGGCTTGTCGCCGAGGGCGCCGGAGGCCAGGCCGCGGGCCGCCGCGCGCTGGGTGCGGGAGCCGGACAGGGCGCGGGCGAAGACGGCCTCGGCGATGCCGGTGACCGGGACGCCGAGGTCGAGGGCGGACTTGACGGTCCAGCGGCCGGTGCCCTTCTGCTCGGCGGCGTCGACGATGACGTCGACGAGGGGCTTGCCGGTGGTGGCGTCGGTCTGGCGCAGGACGTCGGCGGTGATCTCGATCAGGTAGGACTCGAGGGTGCCGGTGTTCCACTCGGAGAACACGTCGGCGATCGTCGTGGCGTCGTAGCCGAGGGCGTCGCGCAGCAGGTTGTAGGCCTCGCCGATGAGCTGCATGTCGGCGTACTCGATGCCGTTGTGCACCATCTTCACGAAATGGCCGGAGCCGTCGGGGCCGATGTGGGTGCAGCACGGGGTGCCGTCGACGTGGGCGGAGATGGACTCGAGAAGGGGGCCGAGGGCCTCGTAGGACTCCGTGGGGCCACCGGGCATGATCGACGGCCCGTTGAGGGCGCCTTCCTCGCCGCCGGAGATGCCGGCGCCGACGAAGTGCAGGCCGCGTTCGCGCAGTGCGGCTTCGCGGCGGATGGTGTCGGTGTAGAGGGCGTTGCCGCCGTCGATGATGATGTCGCCGGGTTCCATCGCGTTCGCGAGTTCCTCGATGACCGCGTCGGTGGCCTCGCCGGCCTTGACCATGATGAGCACCCGGCGCGGCTTCTGCAGGGCGGCGACGAACTCTTCGATGGTTTCGGTGCGCACGAAGTCGCCGTCGTCGCCGTGGGCTTCGAGCAGGGCGTCGGTCTTGGCGACACTGCGGTTGTGCAGCGCGACGGTGTGGCCGTGGCGGGCGAAGTTACGGGCGATGTTCGATCCCATGACGGCCAGGCCGGTCACGCCGATCTGGGCGCGGGGATTCTCGGTGCGTTCGACGGTCATGGGTACAGCTTCCCCCGAACCCGGACGGGATCGAAATCGGGGGCGTGCTACGGGTGGGGCCGGCGCCGGTTCACCAGGCGCGCAGCAGGCGGCCGAGTTCGGTCAGCCACGGCACGGCGACCGCGATGGTGGGCACGACGAGGATCGCGACGGCGGCGGCGTACGCGATGACGGCGGTGCGCAGGTCCGGTCCGGGTTCGGCGAGGCGTTTGACCCGCAGCAGCGTGGAGGGGCCACCGACGGCGAGGGCGCCCTGGGGGGTGCGGGCGCCGGCGCAGGCCACCAGGGCCCGGGCCAGCGGGGTGGGTCCGGTGACGCGCACGGCGGAGTCGTCGGCGAGCATCTCGACGAGCAGCTGCACCGAGCCGAGCGCCGACTTGGACCGCACCCAGCGGGGGAACGCCTCGTAGACGGCGGTGAACGCCTCGAGCACGAGGTCGTGCCGGGCCCGCAGGTGCGAGTGCTCGTGGCCGAGGACGGCGCGGATCTCGTCGTCGCCGAGGTGGTCGAGGGTGCCTTCGCTGAGCACGACCCGGTGCCGCAGGCCCGGCAGGCAGTAGGCGACGGGTTCGGCGGTGTCGAGGACGCGCACGTAGGACAGCTGGCGTACCGACGCGCCGCTGTCGCGCCGGTCGAGCAGGTCGACGAGCATGCGGTGCCGGGCCCGGCGGCGGCGGGTTCGGACGCCGACCCGCAGAATCGAATACATCAACCGTGCACCGATCAGCAGGGTGAGGGCGAAGACCACCACGTAGGTCAGCCACAGGGGCAGGCCCAGCGCGTCGATCTCCTGCAGCGGGGCGGTGGTGGGGCGGCCGTCCTCGCCGGGGACGAGCAGCAGCGACGCGATGGCCAGGCCGGAACTGAACGCGGACAGCACGGCCGCGAGGGCCACCGCCTGCCACAGCACCAGGGCGGCGCGGGGGTTGCGGTACGGCCAGGTGGCACGGCTGAGCAGGGCCGGTACCGGTCCTGCCAGCAGCAGCGCAAGGATGCCGAAGACCAGCGCAGTGGTCGCGTTCATGGCACCGAGTGTGCCAGTCAGCTCGCCCGACCGGTACCCGGGTCGGCGACGGCGGGACGGGCGTGCCCTTCCTCCTCGGCCTCGAGGGCGGCGAGGGCCTCGCGCAGCGCGGCGGCCTCGTCGGGATTGACACGCCCGATGAAGTGGACGAGGGCGGCGACCCGGCCGGCGGACTCGTCGGCCTGATCCAGGGCGTCGACCATGAGGCTGGCGACGAGTTCTTCGCGGCCGTGCACCGGCACGTAACGGTGGGCGCGGTCGTCGCGCTGCTGGATGACGAGGTTCTTCTTCGCGAGGCGCTGGAGAACGGTCATGACGGTGGTGTACGCGAGGGAGCGCCGGGCGGCGAGGGCCTCGTGGACCTGCCGGACGGTCTGGGGTTCGGTGGAGGACCACAGGTGGTCCATCACTGCGCGTTCGAGTTCTCCGAGTGCTGCCATGACACGAGTTTACCGGGTCTCCGACGTACGTGTCGTACTACCCGAAGTAGTACGTGTTCTCGTGGCCGCCGGGCCGCCCGCGGTGCCGACGACGTGGCGGGTGCCGATCGGCACGATCAGCGGCCGGTCCGAGACCGGATCGTCGATCACCGCGGCGTCGAGCGCGAAGACCTCCCGCAGCAACTCCTCGGTGATCACCTCCGCCGGCGCCCCCGACCGCACGATCCGCCCGTCCTTCATCACCACGAGATGGTCGCTGTAGCGGATCGCGAGATTCAGATCGTGCAACACCATCACCACGGTGCGCCCCAGCTCCGAGTGCAGGCGGTCGACGAGGTCGAGCACCTCCACCGAATGCGCCAGATCCAGATAGGTGGTCGGCTCGTCGAGCAGCAGGATGTCGGTGCCCTGCGCCAGCGCCATCGAGATCCACGCCCGCTGCCGCTGCCCGCCCGAGAGCTGATCGACCGGGCGGTCGGCCAGATCCGCGATGCCGGTGCGTTCCAGCGCGACGGCGACCTCGCCCTCGTCGTCGGCGGACCACTGGCGCAGCCACGACTGGTGCGGATGCCGTCCGCGTGCGACGAGGTCGGCGACGGTCAGGCCCTCCGGCGCGACGGGGGCCTGCGGCAGCATCCCCAGCACCCGCGCGACGTCGCGGGTGCGCATCGAGGAGATCGCGTGCCCGTCGAGGAGCACGGTGCCGCGACGCGGGCGCAGCAGCCGGCCCAGGGCCCGCAGCAGGGTGGACTTGCCGCAACCGTTGGGACCGATCACCGTGGTGATCACGCCGGTGGGCACGGTGAGATCCAGGTCGTCGACGACGAGCCGGTCGCCGTAGCCCAGGGCCAGGTGCTCGGCGACGAGCCGCGGCGCCGCGGCCGCCGCCGGTTGGGCTGCGGGCGCGCCGATGTCGCGGGAGATGCCGGTCATACGGAGACCTTTCGGTTGGAGCGCACGAGCAGGTACAGCAGGAACGGGCCGCCGAGCGCGGAGGTGACCAGCCCGACGGGCAGGGCCACCGGCAGCACCGTCCGGGCGAGGATGTCGGCCGCGACGACGAGCGCCGCCCCGGTCAGGGCCGAGGCGATCAGCGGCGGGCCGGGGGAGCGGACCAGCCGCAACGCGACCTGAGGGGCGGCCAATGCGACGAACCCAATGGGGCCGGCCGCCGCGGTGGCGATCCCGGCCAGCGCGCACGCGGAGAGCAGCAGCACCGCCCGCTGGGTCTGCAGCCGCACCCCGAGCGAGCGGGCGGTGTCGTCCCCGAGCCGCAGCGCGCCCATCGTGAACGCGCCGGTGACGAGCCAGCCGCCGAGCACGGCGAGCGCGAGCGCCGTGGGCACCACCTGGGACCACCCGGCACCGTTGAGCGACCCGGTGAGCCACACCTGGGCCTGCGAGACGTCGTTGATGTCGGCCGAGACGAGCATCCAGTTGGTCAGCGCGACGAACAGGGCGTTGGCGCCGATGCCGATCAGCACCAGCCGGAAGCCCTCGACGCCGCCGCGCCAGGCCAGCACGTACACCGCCGCCGCGGTGAGCAGGCCCCCCAGCAGCGCCGCGAGCGGCAGGCCGAGCGCGCCGAGCGCCCCGCCGAGCACTCCGGACCCGGTGGCGACGATCAGGGCGACGGCGGCCGCGCTCGCCCCGGCCGTGATGCCCAGAATGTCGGGGCTGGCCAGGGGATTGCGCGAGACCGTCTGGGTCAGCGCCCCGGAGACGGCCAGGGCCGCGCCGACGAGCACCGCCGCCAGGCCACGGGGCAGCCGCAACTCGAGCACGATGAACCGGTCGAGCTGTTCCCCGCCGCCGGCCAGGACGGCGAGCACCTGCGGCACCGACAACGGATAGTCGCCCCGGCCGAGGCCCACGCACAGCAGCAGGAACGTCGCCACCACCAGCGCCAGGCACACGACCACCATGCGCGGGCGCCACACGAGCGAGACCGGGCCGAGCCGCAGGGCCGGACGGGACGGGACCGTCGGCCGGTCCGGTGCGGGGTGCGTCGTCGCGGGCGCGGTCACAGCGCCACCAGCCGGCGCCGGCGGACCAGGGCGATGAAGAACGGCGCCCCCATCAGCGCGAGCACGATGCCGACCTGCAGTTCGCCGGGCCGCACGACGATCCGGCCGATCACGTCGGCGAGGACGAGCAGCGCGCCGCCGAGCAGGCCCGAATAGGGGACCAGCCAGCGATAGTCGGGTCCGGTGACGGCCCGCGCCACGTGCGGGACCACGAGCCCGATGAACGCGATCGGCCCGCACGCCGCCGTGGCCGCGCCGGTGAGCAGGGTGATGGCGACGATGCCGACGGTGCGGGCCGCGACGACGTTCGTGCCGAGGGAGCGGGCCACGTCCTCGCCGAGTCCGAGGACGTTGAGGCCGGGCGTGTTGGCCACCGCGATGACGAGCCCGGCCGCGAGGAACGGCAGCACCTGCCACAGCACCTCGAGGTCGCGTCCGGCGACGGAGCCGACGATCCAGAACCGGTATCCGTCGAGGGTGGTCTGGTCGAGCAGCACCACCGCATGCGTCATGGCCTGCAGGAAGAAGGCGACGGCGGCGCCGGCCAGGGCCAGGCTCAGCGGCCCGGCGCGGCCACCGCCGAGGGAGGACAGCCCGAAGACCACGACGCTGGCGGCGAGGGACCCGGCGAAGGCGAACCACAGGTACTGGGCGGGGGTGGACATGCCCAGCAGGTAGATCGAGAGCACCACCAGGAACGCGGCGCCCGCGTTGAGGCCGAGCAGTCCCGCGTCGGCCAGCGGATTGCGGGTGTGGCCCTGGATGAGGGCGCCGGCGACGCCGAGTGCGATGCCGACCACGAGTCCGAGGACCGTGCGCGGGATCCGCAGGGTGTGCACGATGACGTCGGTGTCGGAGCCGTCGTCGACGGTCAGCGCGTGGACGACCTCGGCGATGGTCATCGGTCGCGCGCCGACGGCGATCCCGGCGAGCAGCACCACCCCCAGGACGCCGCCGATGGCGAGCAGGCCGAGGAGCCGGCGACGGCGGAGCGCCGCGAGGCTCGTGTCGGCGGCGCGGGGGGTGAAGCCCGCGGCGGCGGCGACGCGGTCGGTGACGACCTCGGTGCCGCGCCGCAGCAGGCTGCGCCGCGTGCCGGCCGGGCCGCCGTCCGCGGCGTCGCGCGTGATCAGGCCGGTCCACTGCTTGCCGAGGCTGCACCCGGTGCTGCCCTCGCGGTGCCCGCGGTTCCACCATTGCAGGCCGACGGTGGCGGCCAGTGCGGTGCCCCCGAAGACGACCCGGTCGGTCTGCCCGCCGCCGTTGGCGTCGGCGAGTGCCTGCACGAGCAGCAGGCCGATGCCGGCGGGAACGGCGAGCAGGGCCAGGTCGAGGGCCTCGGCGACGAGGCGTCGGGCCAGGGAGGGAGGTACAGCGGCGGAGGCCGGTGTGTCCGGGGGGCGGAGGGTGGTCACAGGGGCGGGCTCCTCGGGGGACGCGAACTCGGCCGAACGGAGGTTAGGTTACCGAACCCTATCTTCCGGGTTGCATCCGCCGGCCCGTAATGTAATGGTTAGGCTTACCTAACCACAGCAGCTCGCCGATCAGGAGGTGTGGATGACAACCCTGCTGCCACCCCGATCCACCGCAGCGCAGGTCCGCGCGTTCGTGGACACGGACGCCCGCCTGCGCCTGCTGACGCCGCACGCCCCGCGCGTCTACGCCGTCGCCCGCATCGACGACGAGCCGCGCCGCCGCTGGTGGCGGCTCGCCGACGCCGAGCGGGACCGGCGGATCGCGCTGCTCCACGCCCGCGCGCTCGAGGATGTCGCCGACCCGCGGATCGCCGCCGACCAGGTGGCCGGCGCCCTCGTCCACGTCGTCGCGGGCCGGGTGCTCGCCCCCTACCTGCTCGAGGCGCGCTGCTGGGACCCCGGACTCGACAACCTGTGGATCCACCAGGACAGCGACGGAGGCATCGACTGGGCCGCGGTCGCCGACGACACCCTGCGCGTGTTGCCCGACGATCCCGCGGCCGCCGACGACACGGTCGTCGTGCTGCCGTGCGAGGAGGCGCTCGCGCGGTGGACCGCCCACCGGGCCGGCACCGCGCTGCATGCCGCGCACGCCTCGCTGGCACTGTGCGCCCCCACCGACGCGCTGCGGTTCTGGTCCCTCCTGGGCCGCGCCGTCGTGGCGGGTGCGGCCCAGATTCCCCTGCTGGCCGGCACCTCCCGCTCCGTCGCGGCGCGTCGCGGCCAGCTTCTGCTGGATGCGTTCCTGACGCTGGGCCTGCCGGTCCGAGGGCTTGCCAAATTAGGCAAGCCTTCCCTATAGTCGAGAGTGTTGCGACCGCCGGACCGCGCCGGAGTCCTGAGGGCTGCAGAGACTCCCGGTCCTTCCCGCGGCGGGCCTCGCGTCCACGACGCGAGGCCCGCCGGCTCGTCCCGGCACTGCGTGCCACCGGCGATGTCCTAGCATCCCTTCCAGACCCGGCGACCGCCGCCGGGCCCGCGCCAGGGAGCTGGCACGACCCGGACGGAGTGACACATGACCGATCTGCCCACGCAGGAGCACCTGACCGACCCCGCGGCCGTCACCGAACAGCACAACAACGGCTTCGGCTCCGTCCTCGGCCTCGAGTTCACCGAACTCGGCCCGGACCGGGTCCGCGCACACTGGACCGTCACCCCGACCCAGCACCAGCCGTTCGGCATCGTCCACGGCGGCGTCTACTGCGCGGTCGTCGAGTCCGTCGCCAGCTTTGCCGGCAGCATCTGGCTTGGCGACCGCGGCAAGGTGGTGGGGGTCAACAACAACACCGACTTCATCCGCGCCACCCGCGAGGGTGTGCTCACCGCCACCGCCACCCCCATCCAGCGCGGGCGCAGCCAGCAGCTGTGGCAGGTCGCCATCACCGACGAACAGGACCGCACCGTCGCCCACGGGCAGGTGCGCCTCGCCAACATCCTCGATCCCGACGCCCTGGGGGGCTGACCACAGCGGTGGGGCCGCCGGAACCGGCCTCAGCCCGCGGCGCGGCGGCGGCCGCGACTCAGCCCGCGGCGCGGCGGCGGCCGCGTCTCAGCCCGCGGCGCGGCGGCTGCCGCGTCTCAGCCCGCGGCGCGGCGGCTGCCGCGTTCGGCCTCCTCGGTGTGCCGCTGCAGCCGATCGATCGCGTTGCGGGCGAACACCTGCTGCTCCGTCGAGGCCATCTCGTTGCGGCCCCGGGTCAGGAACGTCGTGGCCCACGACAGCAGGGTTGACAGCTTGTTCGAGAACCCCACCAGGTACAGCAGGTGGATCCCCAGCCAGGCCACCCAGCCGACGAACCCGCTGATCTCGAGCTTGCCGACCTTCGCGACCGCGCTGAACCGGCTGATCGTGGCCATCGAACCCTTGTCGAAGTACTTGAACGGCTTGCGTTCGGCCGGACTGTGACCGGACAGGCCCGCCACGATCTGCCGCGCCGCGTACTTACCGCCCTGCATCGCCACCTGCGCCAGGCCGGGCAGCTTGTCCAACGACATCATGTCGCCGATGACGAACACGTTCGGGTGACCGGGCAGCGACAGGTCCGGATTCACCTGGACCCGGCCCGCCCGGTCGACCTCGGCGCCGGACTGCTCGGCGAGCTGCCGGCCCAGCGGGCTCGCCGACACGCCCGCTGACCACACTTTGCACTGCGATTCGATCCGGCGCTCGGTGCCGTCCTTCTCCCTGATCGTCAGGCCCGTCGCGTCCACGTCGATGACCATCGCGTTGAGCTGGATCTCCACGCCGAGCTTCTCGAGGGTCTGACGGGCCTTGGCGCTGAGCTTGCCCCCGTACACCGGCAGCACGTCCGGTGCCCCGTCGAGCAGCACCACCCGCGCCGACGACGGATCGATGGTGCGGAACGCGCCCCGGAGCGTGTGATGGGACAGCTCCGCGATCTGCCCGGCGAGTTCCACCCCCGTGGGGCCCGCCCCGACCACCACGAACGTGAGCAGCCGCCGCTGCTCGGCCGGATCCTCGGACAGTTCCGCCTGCTCGAACGCCCCGAGGATCCGGCCGCGCAGCTCGAGCGCGTCGTCGATCGTCTTCATGCCGGGCGCGAACTCGGCGAACTGGTCGTTGCCGAAATACGACTGCCCGGCACCGGCGGCGACGATCAGGCTGTCGAACGGCGTCACCGTCTCGTGCTCGAGGAACCGGGACGTGACGGTCTGCTGCGTCAGATCGATCGACTCGACGTCGCCGAGCAGCACCTGCGCGTTCTTCTGCTTGCGCAGCACCAGGCGGGTCGGGGGCGCGATGTCGCCCACCGACAGGATGCCCGTCGCCACCTGGTACAGCAGCGGCTGGAAGAGGTGGTGCGTGGTCCGAGCGACGACGGTGACGTCCACGTCGGCACGTGCGAGGGCCTTGGTGGCGAACAGGCCCCCGAATCCGGATCCGATCACCACGACATGGTGACGACGTGGCTCAACCGACTGGATGCTCATTCCGTGCTCCTCGATGTCTCGGGTCGACCGGGCAACCGGTGGCGGGACGAGCGACGGGGCTCCCGCGCCGCCCCCAGTCTGTCAGCAATACCCGCTCACCACAGGCTTACGCGTCCCGCCACCGGCCGGCCCCGCGCGCCGGGCCTCACTCGCGCCGGTCGAGCAGCCCGTAGACCGGATTGTGCCGCGCGGCGTGCCGGACCGCGTCGTCCGTCGCCGACGTATAGATCTGCACGGTCTGCAGCGACCGGTGTCCGAGCAACTGCTGCAGTTCCACCATCGTCGCGCCGCCGTCGGCCAGACTGGTGGCGAAGGTGTGCCGCAGCGCGTGCGCGAGGGCGCCCCGCTTGCGCTCACCCTCGATGCCCGCCATCCGGTACATCCGCCGCACCCGGTACTGCAGCGTGCCGCGGGTGATGCGCCGGCCGTCGGCGCCGACGAACAACGGATCGGACGGGGGATAGCGCTCCCACACCGCCGGCGTCTCGTCGTCGCCGCGCCGGGACCGCTGGGACGGGGGGAACCGCGTGTAGCGCTCCTCGAGGTACCCGGAGACGATCGCCGTCCAGCTCTCCTCGAGCGGAATCCGCCGTTCCACCGATCCCTTGCCCATCACCCGCAGCACGGGCGCCTCGGTGCCGCCGAGAACGCTGCCGAGATCGAGGCGGATCAGCTCCTCCGAGCGGATGCCGGTCAGCAACAGGGTCGCGATGAGCGCCAGATCGCGCTGAGGCCACTCCCGGCCCGAGGCGGCGGGGCGCTGCGCCTCGACGGTGAGGGTGTCGACGAGTTGACCGATCGCCTTGGGCGTGAACGACTTCGGGGTGTGCTGCGGCCGCTTCGGCTGGGCGATCGACGCCATCGGGTTGCCCTCCGACACCCCCTCGGAGACGAGGAAGTTGCAGAAGCTGTTCCACACCGACCAGGCCCGCCGCACCGACGCCGGTTGCCGCTCCCGCGCGAACGCGGCGAACGCCGAGCGCATCGCCCGGATCGTGATGTCCTGCACGCACAGGTCCTCCGGGGCGACCGAGAGCTTGACGCCGAGTTCCTCGCACACCGCCTGCAGATCCAGTCGGTACGCCTTGACGGTGTGCGCCGACCGCTTCGCCGTCTGCAACGTCTCGAGATACGCGGCGACCCAGTCCAGCAACCCCGGATCCACCCGGCTCGTCATGCCCCTCCTCACGTACCGGTCGTACACCTGTGCGATACCAGTGTGACATCCGGGACCGACGGGAACGGTGTGACAACAGGAAAGGGGAGTGGAGACCCGAGGCGGGGCGCGGGTGCCGGACTCCTATCGGGGCACGGACCTGCCGAGCCGGTGCGGTCCCGGCCCCTGCGCTCCCAGCACGTCGCCGGGGTTGGCCAGCGGACACGAGGCCAGGCTCAGGCAGCCGCAACCGATGCAGTCGGTGAAACTGTCCCGCAGGGCGGTGAGCGCCTCGATCCGCTCGGTGAGCCGGTCGTGCCACTGCCGCGACAGCCGGGCCCAGTCCGCGGCGGTGGGCACCCGGCTGTCCGGCAACGAATCGAGCGCCTCCCGGATCTCGTCGAGGGAGACTCCGACGCCCTGGGCGACCCGGATGAACGCCAGGCGACGCAGCGTGTCGCGCCGGTAGGTGCGCCGGTTCCCGGAGGTGCGCCTGCTGTCGATCAGGCCGCGGGCCTCGTAGTAGTGCAGCGCGGACACCGCCACCCCGGAGCGGGCGGACAGCTCGCCCGGGGTCAACCACACGCTCGGCCGCATCGACGTCCCTCCCGTACCCCGGGCCGGCCCGGCGGAACCGACCATACCTGTCGAACCCGAATCTACGTCGACGCGGAAGGGGGTGCCGTGCGGGGAGAGGTCCGGGACGGGAGGGGGTGGGCGAGACGTATCGCCGCCCGGGGACGAGCGCGAGGGTTGCCTTCCCGGCGCTCGCCCGCACGGCGGGCCGGTTCGTCGCGCCCGGGGCGCAAGGGAGGACGGCGACCCCGGGATTGCCCACACGGCGGCGTTCCGCCGGCATCCGGGGAGCGTACCCGCCGCGACCTCTGCCGCGCATGATGGATAACGGTGATTATCCATCATAATCGTTATTATAAATGGCGAGGAGTGCGGCGCCGACCCCGACGAGAGGATCGACGCGGTGCGCCGTGGGGCCGGGCATGCCGGCCGGTCGCCGGCGGCGCGGGACATTCCCGGCCGTCGGGGTGCTCGGGCATCGGGGAGGAGGCCTCGTCCATGCCGAACGTCGCGCGCCGCAGGGGCGTCGGGACGGGTCCGTGCGGTATATCTTCACGGCAGGTCGGATCGTCTGCGAGATGTCGTGATCCCGTATGTGGCGATCGGCCGTCGCGCCGAAGAACGTCGCAGCAGCGCACCGGCCGTTCCATGGGGCGGCCCGCCGTTCCCGCCGTTCCCGGCGTTGCCGAGGCGGCGGGCGTCGCTGCCGGAGCGGATCCAATCCGCCGTCGGCTCGATCACCTCCGCCGTCGCGACGCGGGGCGTCGACCACCTCGGCACTGTATTCGATCCCGGCTGGGGAGTTCTCCGATCCGTTAGTTGACATAATGTGGATTATCGGCAATACGAGTACCGGCCTCGACCAGCCTTTTCGCCGACGCGGGATCCGGTCGGGTGTCGAGAATGTCGCGGGCCTGCCCGTCGTGACGACGTTCACCTGCTCGGCTTTCGGCGTCGCGGCGCAACGTCGGGCACTTTGTATCGCGGGCTCGCTGCCGAACCGCGCCGCCCAGAGCCCGGACGTGCCTGCCGCCGAGCGGCCGGATGCCACCCCGGGATCAGCAATCGACCACGTGCTCCGGCGTGGCGTGCCCTCGCCCCCCTGCGGGCCTCTCGCGAAGGAATTCGTCACAGTGACGATTGCTGGGGTGAATCCCGGTCAGCGTCCCTCAGCGGTCGCCGGGTCGGCAACGCCGCAGCTGGCCGGACAGGTAGCGCTTGGCGCGGCGATGTCCACCCGCGCTGTCGAATTCGAGGTTCAACTCGGTCAGCAGCGTTGCCAGCAGACTCGCCTGAGGGGTCCATCCGTGTCGGTGTCGGCACTGTGCGAGCCAGTCGATCGGGCCCATGTGTCCGCGATCCGCGTTGCACCGCGGGCACGCGGCAGCCTCGTTGACGGCGATGCTGGGACCGCCTTTGACTCGCGGCATGAGGTGTTCGGTGGTCGGTGGTACCAAGGGGCCCGAACCGTCTGCCGCACCACAGGCATCGGCCGCCCTGACGGTCGACAGCGAGCACGAGTCTGGCGGCACGGTCCACTCGTCGATGGTAACCAGCGGCGCTGCCGACACCGCCGGCCTCGAACCGCCTCCCCTCCCCTCGCGCCGCACAAAATTCATCGACCCTGATACGTCACTGTGACAAAAATCGGACTGGGAGGGGTCGACCGGCGGCGCTCGAAGGGACGATCGACTCTCGCTGCCCTGGTGTCGATCCCGTTAGGCTTTCCGGACATTCGCCGAAGGAGGACTTTCGTGAGCGGCCATGAAGTGAAGATGATCGTGCTGTCGACCGACGATCTCGACGAGTCGATCAAGTTCTACAGCGAGACCCTGGGCATGGCGTTGAAGTTCCGCGACGGCGCTCATTTCGCGGCCCTCGACGGTGGCGGGGTCACCCTCGCACTCGCGACCGCAATCGACCATCCGATCCACGGCCAGGTGGTCGTCGGCATCAAGACCGCCGACGTGGACGCCGCCGCGAAGGCCATCGAAGAAGCCGGCGGCGGCATCGTGAAGGGCCCGTACGACGACGCGCACGAGCGCCGCGCCGTGGTGTACGACAACAAGGGCAACGGGTTGGTCTTCTACAGCCCGCTCGGGCGGTGATCGGTCGCAGACCCCACGTCCCCGCCGCGTGCCGACCTGTTCTGGGTCGACGCGCCGGATCGGATATATGACCGGAGGGGCCGGCGGCAGCTCGTCAGGGCCGCGCGCAGTGCTCATCGAGGGCGAGATCGCCGGGACGTGGCGGCCGCGCAAGCGCGGTCGCCTTCTGACGTTATGGACCGGGAGGTCGATCCGGTCCGCCCCGATGTGCCGGGCGGTGGTCTCAGCCCCGCGGGCCCGCGCCGGTGATCGCGGTGTCCGCCAGCCGCGCCGACAGGACCCGCACGATCGCCTCGACCGCGTGCGGGGCCACCATCTCGTGGTGGTCGCAGTCGATCCGGTACTGGTGGATCTCCCCCGACACCACGTTGTGCCAGGCCGCGACCGCCGGCGCCGGTGCCGCGGACCGGGTGGCGGTGAAGAACAGCACGTCCCCGTCGAAGGTGGCGGGCGTGTGCCGGCGGGCGGCCCGCAACGCGGCGGCCGAGCCGCGGTGGATCCGCTCGAGGTGCGCGGCGGTCAGGCCGGTGCCGCCGCCGAGCGCGGCGTCGAGGAGCGCCGACGCCTGGTCGTAGGTCGGGTCCTGCTCGGCGTCGACCGGCACGCCGAGGTCGCGGAGCATGTCGCGGACCCCGACCGACCCGGCGCCCCGGACGCTGAGGTGGCTGTCGAGCAGGGCCAGGGTGTCCACGCGCTCCCCCGCCCGGCGCAGGTCCACGGCGACCGCGTGGGCGACGACGCCGCCGAGCGACCAGCCGAGCAGGTGGTAGGGGCCGTGGGGCTGGATGCGCCGGATCTCCTCGACGTACCGCTGGGCCAGCGCGGTGACGGACTCCGGGGCGGGGCCGCCGCTGAGTGTGGGCAGCTGCAGCCCGTAGACCGGCCGGTCGCCGCCGATGCGTTGTGCGAGCGGCGCGTACGCCCACGACAGGCCGGCGGCCGGGTGGAGGCAGAACAGCGGTGCGCCGGTGCCTTCACGTAGCGGCACGAGCACCTGCAGGGCCTCGTCGATGCCGGTGCGTTCCTGCGGGCCGCCGAGGTGGGCGGCGAGGCCGGCGGGGGTCGGATGGACGAAGATCGATTGCAGCGGGACCGGACGGCCGAGACGTTCGCCGAGCGCCGGCAGCATCCGGGTGGCGAGCAGCGAGGTGCCGCCGAGGTCGAAGAAGTTGTCGTCGACCGAGACCCGGTCGAGGCCGAGATGCTCGACGAACACCCCCACCACGGTGCGCTCGAGGTCCGTGGCCGGGGCGCGGTAGGCGCCGCCGAGCGCCGAGAAGTCCGGCTCCGGCAGGGCGCGCCGGTCCAGTTTGCCGGCGGGCGTGAGCGGGATCCTGTCGAGCACGATCACGGCCGTGGGCACCATGTGCGCCGGAAGGTGTTGCGACACATGCTCTCTGATGTCGGCGGGGCCGGGGGCGGTGCCGGGGGCGGGCAGCACGTAGGAGACGAGGACGGTCTCCCCCGACGGGGCGGTGTGGCCGATGGTGTGGGCGAACGCCACGTCCCGGTGTCCGGTGAGTGCGGCGTCGATCTCGGCGAGTTCGATGCGGAAGCCGCGGACCTTGACCTGGAAGTCGGAGCGGCCGACGTACTCGAGGTCGTGCTCCTTGGTCCAGCGCACGACGTCGCCGGTGCGGTACATCCGCTCCCCCGGCACCCCGAACGGGTCGGCGACGAAGCGCGCGGCGGTCAGGTCGGGTCGGGCGTGGTAGCCGCGCGCGAGGCCCGGCCCGGCGACATACAGTTCGCCGGCGACGCCGACGGGCACGGGGCGCAGCCGGGTGTCGAGGACGACGGCGTGGAAGGCGCGGGTCGGCCGGCCGATGGTGACGGGTTCGCCCGGGGTCAGGGGGTCGCTGACGGAGGTCATGATGGTCGCCTCGGTGGGGCCGTAGGCATCGACCATGCGGCGGCCGGGGGCCCAGCGGGCGACGAGTTCGGGTGGGCACGCCTCGCCGGCGACGAGGAGCACCTCCAGGCTGTCGACGGCGTCCGGGTCGAGGGAGGCCAGCGCGGTGGGCGTGATGAACGCGTGGGTGACCTGTTCGGTGTGCAGGACGTCGGCGAGTTCGTCGCCGCCGTACACGGTCGGGGGCACGATCACGAGGGTGGCGCCGGCCGAGAGGGCCATCATCTGTTCGAACACCGAGGCGTCGAAGCTCGGTGAGGCCAGGTGCGAGACGCGGCTGCCGGGCCGGACGTCGAGGTGGAGGTGTTCCTCGACGGCGAGGTCGGACAGGCCGCGGTGGGTGAGCACGACGCCCTTGGGTCGGCCGGTCGAACCGGAGGTGTAGATCAGGTAGGCGGGATGGTCGGGTTCGAGGGGCGCGGTGCGGTCGGTGTCGGTCGGGGGTTCGGGCGGGTACGGCGCGAGTTCGGCGACGGTGGTGGCGGAGTCGAGGGCGAACCACGGCACGGTGGCGGGCAGCCCGTCGCGGTGGGCGGTGACGGTGAGGCCGAGGGCGGCGCCGCTGTCGGCGAGCATGTATTCGATGCGGTCGCGGGGGTAGCTCGGGTCGACGGGCACGAAGGCGGCGCCGGTCTTGGTCACGGCCCACAGCGCGGTCACGGAGTCGAGGCTGCGGGGCAGGCCGAGGGCGACGACGGTCTCGGGGCCGACGCCGTAGTCGACGAGCATCCGGGCGAGGCGGCTCGAGTGGGCGTCGAGATCGCGGTAGGTGGCGCGGCGGGGCCCGTCGACGACGGCGAGGGCGTCGGGATCGACGGCGACGGCGTCGGCGAGGATCTGTGGCCACAGCCGGGTGCCGAGGGTGTGCGGGCCGTGCGCGGGGACCAGGGCGCGGGTCTCGTCGGCGGTGACGAGGTCGAGGTCGCCGACGGGGGTGTCGGGGGCGCCGGTGACGGCGTCGAGGAGGCGGACGAACCGGTCGGCGACGGCGGCGACGGTGTCGGCGTCGAACAGGTCGGTGGCGTAGACGAGGGCGGCGTCGAAGCCGGTGGGGGCGCCGGTGTCGTCGTGGTTCTCGCCGAGCAACAGTTCGAGGTCGAAGTTGGCCACCGTCGGATCCAGGGGCAGGCCGGTGACGGTCAGGTGCGGCAGTTCCAGGCGGGGGCGTTCGGTGTTCTGGAATTCGAGGGAGACCTGGAACAGCGGCGCGTGGGCGGTGGAGCGGGCGGGGTCGACGGCGTCGACGACCTGTTCGAAGGGGACGTCGGCGTGGGCGAAGGCGTCGAGGTCGGTGGTGGTGACGTCGGTGAGCAGGTCGGTGTAGGTGATCTGCCCGGGGACGCGGGTGCGCAGCACGAGGGTGTTGACGAACATGCCGACGACGTCGTCGAGGGCACGGTGCCCGCGGCCGGCGATGGGGGTGCCCACGGCGATGTCGTCGCTGCCGGAGAGCCGGGCCAGCAGCACCGCGAGGGCGGCGTGGACGGCCATGAACACGGTGGTGCCGTGGGCGTGGGCGAGGCGGGTCAGGCGGTCGTGCAGGGCGGCGTCGATCGGGAAGCGGACGACGTCGCCGCGGAAGGACCGTTGCGCGGGCCGCGGCCGGTCGGTGGGGAGGGTGAGGACCTCGGGCAGGCCGGCGAGGGTGGTGCGCCAGTAGTCGAGCTGGGTGGCGGCGAGGGAGCCGGGGGTGTCGGCGTCGCCGAGGCGGCCGAGCTGCCAGAGGGTGTAGTCGGCGTACTGCACCTCGAGCGGCGCCCAGGCGGGGGCGTCGCCGCGGGTGCGGGCTTGGTAGGCGGTCATCAGGTCGCGGGCCAGGGGGGCGGTGGAGAAGCCGTCGGCGGCGATGTGGTGGACGACGAGGACGGCGAGATGGTCGTCGCGGCCGAGGGTGTACACCCGCGCCCGTAGCGGCACGTCGACGGTGACGTCGAATCCGGTGGCGGCGAACTCTGCGGCGGCGGTGACGACGGTGTCCTCGGTGGCGGGCACGACGTCGACGGTGAGGCCGACGTCGTCGGCGTCGAGGATCCGCTGCACGGGCCCGGTGGGGCCGGCCGGGTAGACGGTACGCAGGCTCTCGTGCCGGGCCAGGACGTCGCGGACGGCGGTGTCGAGCGCGGCGACGGACAGATGGCCGGTCAGCCGGATCGCGAGCGGGATGTTGTAGGCCGGGGAGCTGGTGTCGAACTGGTTGACGAACCACATGCGCTGCTGGGCCGGGGACAGCGGGATGCGGTCGGGACGCGGGCGCCGGGCCGGTCCGGTGCCGATGGCGGGTTCGGCGCCCGGGGTTTCGGCGAGGCGGGCGGCGAGGGCGCGGACGGTGGGGGCCTCGAACAGGGCCCGCACCCCGAGGTCGACCCCGAGGGCGGCGCCGAGGCGGGAGGCGGCGCGGGTCGCGACGAGGGAGTTGCCGCCGATGTCGAAGAAGCTGTCGGTGACCGAGACCCGGTCGAGGCCGAGGACGTCGGCGAACGCCCCGGCGACGGCGGTTTCGAGTGCGTCGGCGGGTGGGACGTAGTCGCCGCTGCCGCCGGACAGGTCCGGTGCGGGCAGGGCGCGGCGGTCGAGCTTGCCGACCGGGGTGAGGGGGATCTCGTCGAGGACGACGACCGCGGCGGGCACCATGTGCGCCGGCAGCCGGTCGCCGACGTGCGCGCGCAGGGCGTCGGCGTCGATGTCGTGTCCGGGGGTGGGCAGGACGTAGGCGACGAGCACGGTCTCCCCCGACGGGGCGGTGTGGCCGAGGGTCGCGGCGAATGCGACGCCCGGGTAGCTGCACAGCGCGGCGTCGATCTCGCCGAGTTCGATGCGGAAGCCGCGGACCTTGACCTGGAAGTCGGAGCGGCCCACGTATTCGAGTTCGAGGGCGTCGGTCCAGCGCACCACGTCGCCGGTGCGGTACAGCCGCTCCCCCGGCGCCCCGAACGGATCCGCGACGAACCGGCCGGCCGTCAGGTCGGGGCGGGCGTGGTAGCCGCGGGCCAGGCCGAGGCCGCCGAGGTACAGCTCGCCCGCGACGCCGGCGGGCACGGGGCGCAGGGCGGCGTCGAGGACGAGGGCGCGGACGCCGCGCAGCGGGCCGCCGAGTGTGATGGGGCCGGCGACGGTCATCGGGGCGCTGATGGCGGCCATGATCGTGGTTTCGGTGGGGCCGTAGGCGTTGACCAGGCGCCGGCCGGGCGCCCAGGTGTCGCGCAGTTCCGACGGCCATGCCTCGCCGCCGACGGCGAGCTCGGCGAAGGCGTCGAGGTTGTCGGGGGGCAGGGAGGCCAGGGCGGCGGGGGTGATGAAGCCGTGGGTGACGCCGTGCGCGCGTAGGACGCGGGCGAGTTCGTCGCCGCCGTACACGGTGGGCGGTACGACCGCCAGGGTGGCACCGGAACCGAACGCGAGCAGGTATTCGAAGATCGAGGCGTCGAAGCTCGGCGAGGAGAAGTGCATGACGGTCGCGCCGGGGCCGGCGCCGAACCGGCTGCGCTGGTCGAGGGCGAAGTTCTCGAGGCTGCGGTGGGTGGTCACCACGCCCTTCGGGCGGCCGGTGGAGCCGGAGGTGTAGATGAGGTAGGCGGGGTGGTCCAGGCGCAGCGGGCTGCGGCGGTCGGCGTCGCCGATCGGGTCGGTCGAGGCGTCGGCGAGCCGGGCGGCGAAGGCGTCGGTGTCGACGGTGAGCCAGCGGGCGGTGTCCGGCAGCGTGTCGCGGTGCGCGGCGGTGGTCACGCCGAGGGTGGCGCCGCTGTCGGCGAGCATGAAGGCGATGCGGTCGGTGGGATAGTTCGGGTCGACGGGCACGAACGCGGCGCCGGTCTTGGTGACCGCCCACATCGCGGCCACCGAGTGCAACGATCGCGAAATCCCCAGGGCCACGAAGGTTTCCGGACCCACGCCGAGGTCGAGCAGGACGCGGGCGGCGCGGGTGGACCATTCGTCGAGCCGGCGGTAGGTCCACCGGGCGGCGCCGTCGACGATCGCGACGGCGTCCGGATGGGCGGCGGCGGTCGCGGTGAACAGCTCCGGCAGGGTGCGGGTGGTGCCGCCGGCGGGACCGCGGACCGGGGCGAGGACGGCGCGTTCGTCGTCGAGGAGCACGTCGACGGCCGCGGCCGGGGCGTCGAGATCGGTGGCCAGGGTGGTCAGGGCCCGCTCGATGCGGCGGGCGACGGTCTCGACGGCCGGGCGGTCGAACACCTCGGGCAGGTACTTCAGCCGCAGGTGCAGGGTCGCGGTGTCGCCGGTGCCGGCCGGGTGCGCGACGATGCTCAGCGGGTAGTGCGCGGCGTCGTGGCCGCTGATGCCGGCCACCCGCATCCCGGCGATGTCGGTGTCCTCGGTCAACCCGGCCCGGTCCACCGGGTAGGACTCGAACACGGTGAGGGTGTCGAAGCCGGCGGCGGCGCCGACGCGGCGTTCGATGGCGCTCAGACCGATGTGGTGGTGGTCGAGCATGGCCGCCTGCTCGGCCTGCACCCGGTCGAGCAGGGCGCCGAGGGTCTCGGCGGGCCGCACGGTGACCCGGACGGGGACGGTGTTGATGAACAGCCCGACCATCGACTCGATGCCGGCGACCTGTGGGGGTCGGCCGGAGACGGTGGCGCCGAAGACGACGTCGTGGCGGCCGGTCAGCGCGCCGAGCACGAGCGCCCACGCGGTCTGCACCACGGTGTTGACGGTCACGCCGCGGTCGGTGGCGACGGCGTCGAGGCGCGCGGCGAGACCGGACGGCAGGTCCAGGTCGAGGTCCTGCGAGACCGCGGCGGTGCGGCCGGGGCGGTGCGCGGGGGCGAGCAGGGTGGGCTCGTCGAGACCGGCGAGGGTGTGGGCCCAGGCGTCCGCGGCGGTGTCGGGGTCCTGCCCGGCCAGCCACTGCAGATAGTCGCCGTAGCTGCGGGGCCGGTCGAGCGCGGCGGTGTCGCCGTCGGTGGCGTACAGCAGCAGCAGGTCCTTGACCAGCAGCGGCGTGGACCAGCCGTCGAGCAGGATGTGGTGATTGGTCAGGGCCAGCCGGTACCGGTCGGCGGCGACCCGGACGAGGGTGGCGCGCAGCAGCGGGGCGACGGCGGTGTCGAATCGGGTGCGGCGGTCCTCGTCGAGCAGGCGCGCCGCCTGACGGTCCGGATCGTCGAGGCCGGTCAGGTCCAGCACCGTCCAGGGCAGTTCGACGCGGGCGGGGACGACCTGGACGAAGCCGCCGGAGCCGTCGTCGGCGAACGCGGCCCGCAGGTTGGGGTGCCGGTCGAGCAGCACCTGCGCGGCGCGGCGCAGCCGGTCCGGGTCGACGGTGCCGTGCAGGTCGAGGACGAGTTGCACGACGTAGGCGTCGGCGGACTGCGCGGAAAGCAGGGCGTGGAACAGCAACCCGGCCTGCAGCGGGGCGACGGGCCACACGGTGGCCAGGCCGGTGTCGTGCCCGGCCGCCCGGTAGTGGCGTTCGAGGCGGTCGAGGGTGGGCTGGTCGAGGGCGACGAGGGGCACGTCGGACGGGGTCAGGCCGCCGGCGTGCGGGTCGCGGGCATGCCGGGCCAGGGCGGCGGCCGCGGCCGCCCACCGGTCGGTGAGGGCGGCGACGTCGGCGTCGGCGAGCAGGTGCTGCGGGTAGGAGAAGGTGGCGCGCAGCACCGGCCCGTCGGGGGTGGGCACGGTGACGGCGTTGATGTCGACGGCGGCGGCGGCCGGCATGTCCGGGCTCTGGGCGCCGCCGCGGTCGAAGGCGTCGACCGGCAGCCACGGGGTGTCCGCTTCGGTGAGGGCCGGGGTGAGGCGGCCGAGGTAGTTGAAGCTGATCTGCGGGGCGGGGCGGGTCCGCAGCCGGACGGCGGTGCCGGCGTTGAGGTAGCGCAGCAGGCCGAACCCGAGGCCGTGGTCGGGGACGGCGGCGAGCTGTTCCTTCACGGCCTTGATCGCGGCACCGGCGGCGTCGCCGCCGCGCAGCGCGTCCGGCAGGTCGACACCGCTCAGGTCGAGCCGGACCGGATGGATGGTGGTGAACCAGCCGACGGTGTGGGACAGGTCCGCGCCCGGGGCGACGGCGGTCTCCCGGCCGTGTCCCTCGAGGCCGACCAGCACGTCGTCCACGTCGGTGCCGTGGTCGCGGCGCCAGGCGGTGACCGCCAGTGCCAGGGCGGTGAGCAGGCCGTCGTTGACGGTGCCGTGGAAGGCGCCGGGCACCGCGGTCAGCAGCGCGGCGGTGACGTCGGCGGGCAGGTCGGTGGAGACGGTGCGGACCGTGGCGTTGGTGTCGACGACCGGGTCGAGGGGACGGTCCCCGAGCAGCGGGTCGTCACCGTCGAGGATCGCGGTCCAGCGGTCGAGTTCGGCGACGCGGTCGGACCGGTGCGCGGCCTCGACGAGGGCGTGCGCCCAGCGCCGCACGGAGGTGCCGGCGGGGGGCTCCTCGACCGCGGTGCCGTGGAGGGCGGCGGCCCACGCGACCGCGAGGTCGGGAACGAGGATGCGCCAGGACACGCCGTCGACGGCGAGGTGGTGTACGACCAGCAGCAGACGCCCGGAGCCGGCGGCGGCGTCGAACCACACCGCCTGCAGCAGGATTCCGGCGGCGGTGTCGAGCCGGTCGGCGGCGGCGTCGAGTTCGGCGGCGGCGAGGGCGAAGAAGTCGTCGGTGTCGGCGGCGGTGGTGACGGGGACGCGGTGGATGAGCGTGTCGGCGGTGACCGCGCCGGGACCGCGGACCTGCAGGCCGACCCCGGCGGGGTCGTCCACGTCGGGGACGAGGCGGGCGCGGAGCATGTCGTGCCGGTCCAGCACCGTCTGCAGCGTGGCCGCGAGGGTGACGCGGTCCAGGCCGGCGGGCAGCCGCAGCAGCGCGGCCTGGGAGTAGCGGTCGATGCTGCCGCCGCGTTCGAGCATCCACCGCACGATCGGGGTCAGGGGCACGGGGCCGACGCCGCGGCCGGGCAGTTCGGCGAGGACGGCCGGGCCGTCGCCGAGGGTGGCGACGGCGGCGAGCGCGGCGGGGGTCTTGCGTTCGAACACATCCCGAGGGGTCAGCTCGATCCCGGCGGCCCGGGCGCGCGAGACCAGCTGGATGGACATGATGCTGTCGCCGCCGAGCGCGAAGAACGAGTCGTCCACTCCGACCGTCTCGAGGCCGAGGACCTGCGCGAACAGCTCGACGAGCTGCTTTTCGAGGTGGCCGGCGGGGGCACGGGTCTCGGTGGCCAGCGCCCCGAAGTCGGGGTCGGGCAGGGCCTTGCGGTCGAGCTTGCCGGTGGCCGTGACCGGCAGGGTGTCGAGGACGACGAGAGTGGCCGGGACCATGTAGGCGGCGAGGTCACCGGCGACCCGGTTCAGCGTGGCGGCCACATCCACGGTCGCGGCGGTCTCCGGAACCACGTACCCGACGAGGCGGTCGGCGGCGCGGTCGTCGCGGTGGAGCACCACGACGGCGCGGGCGACGCCGGGGCAGCGCAGCAGCGCCGCCTCCACCTCCCCCAGCTCGATGCGGAAACCGTGCAGCTGCACCTGGAAGTCGCTGCGGCCGACGTATTCGAGCCGGCCGTCGCGGCGCCGGCGGGCGAGGTCGCCGGTGCGGTACAGGCGGGCGCCGGGCCCGCCGAACGGGTCGGCGACGAAGCGCGCGGCGGTCAGGGCGGGGCGGCCGAGATAGCCGCGGGCGGCCTGCCCGCCGGAGACGTACATCTCGCCGATCACGCCGGCCGGCACCGGGTGCAGCCGCCGGTCGAGGACGTGCACCGTCAGGCCGGGAATGGCGTCGCCGATGACGCTGGCCGAGGCGGTCGCGGCGAACTGCCGGTCCAGCGGCTGCAAGGTCACGTGCACGGTGGTCTCGGTGATGCCGTACATGTTCACCAGCACCGGCGCGGTGTCCGGGTGGCGGCGGTACCAGCGTTCGAGCTGGGCGAGGTCGAGGGCTTCGCCGCCGAAGACGACGTAGCGCAGCGACAGGGTGTGCTCGCCGGCGGCGCGGTCGGCCTCGATCAGCTGGTAGAACGCGGTGGGTGTCTGGTTGAGCACGGTGACGTGCTCGCGGCGCAGCAGGTCGAGGAATGCCTCCGGGGAGCGGGCGGTGTGGTGGTCGACGACGACGAGGCGGCCGCCGTAGGCGAGTGCGCCCCACAGTTCCCACACCGAGAAGTCGAAGGCGTACGAGTGGAACATGGTCCACACGTCGTGCTCGTCGAATCCGAACCTGTCGTGGGTTTCGGCGAGGAGGGTGACGACGTTGCGGTGCGGGACGACGACGCCCTTGGGGCGGCCGGTCGAGCCGGAGGTGTAGATGACGTAGGCGGTGTGGTCGGGGTGCAGCACACCGAGCCGGTCGGCGTCGGTGAGCGGGCCGTCGGGCAGTTCCGCGAGCCGGGCGGCGGTGTCCTGGGTGTCGAGCAGCAGCACCGGGGCGTCCCCCGCGGGCAGGGTGGCGGCGTCGGCGCCGGTGGTGACGATGCAGACCGGCCGGGCGTCGGCGAAGAGGAACGCGAGCCGTTCCGGCGGGTAGGACACGTCGACGGGCAGGTATCCGGCGCCGGTCTCGAGGACGGCGAGCAGCGTGACGATCAGGTCGGTCGAGCGGGGCACGGCGACGGCGACGAGCCGGTCGGGTCCGGCGCCGTGCGTGATCAGGGCGCGGGCGAGGCGACGGGCCCGCGCGGCGAGTTCGCGGTAGGTCAGCGCCGGGGTGGCCGGGTCGGTGGGGGCGGTGATCGCGACGGTGTCGGGTGCTGCGGCGACGGACCGCGCGAAGAGGGCGGGGAGGGTCTCGGCGTGCCGGTCGGGGTCGGGGCGTCGCGCGGCGGCGGGCCGTTCGGCGGGGTCGAGCAGGTCGAGATCGCCGACGGGTCGGGCGGGGTCGGCGGTGACGGCGGTGAGGACCCGCAGGAACCGGTCGGCGAACGCGGTGACGGTGTCGGCGTCGAACAGGTCGGTGGCGTAGGTGAAGGCCCCGGTCATGCCGGCGGGGTCGGTGCCGGCGGCCGGGTTCTCCCCCATGGTCAGCTGCAGGTCGAACTTGGCGACGGGGGCGTCGGCGTCGAGGGCGTCGACGGTCAGGTCGGGCAGGGCGAGGTGGGCGCGTTCGTTGTTCTGGAATTCGAGGACCACCTGCACGAGCGGGGCGTGGTCGGTGGCGCGGGTGGGGGCGAGGGCGTCGACGAGCCTCTCGAAGGGCAGGTCGGCGTGCCCGAAGGCGGCGAGGTCGACCTCGCGGGTGCGTTCGAGGTGATCGGCGAACGGCAGGCCGGGGGCGACGGGGGTGCGCAGCACCAGGGTGTTGACGAACATGCCGACCAGATCGTCGAGGGCACGGTGCCCGCGGCCGGCGATGGGGGTGCCCACGGCGATGTCGTCGCTGCCGGAGAGCCGGGCCAGCAGCACCGCGAGGGCGGCGTGCACGGCCATGAACACGGTGGCGCCGTGGGCGGCTGCGAGGTCGGCGAGCCGGCGGTGCAGCTCGGGCTCGACGTCGAAGCGGACGGTGGCGCCGCGGAACGACTGGTGCGGCGGGCGGGGCCGGTCGGTGGGCAGGGACAGGATCTCGGGCAGGTCGGCCAGGGCGGTGCGCCAGAACTCGAGCTGCCGGGCGGCGAGCGAATCCGGGTCGGCCGGATCGCCGAGGACCTGCCGCTGCCACAGCGCGTAGTCGGCGTACTGCACCGGCAGCGGCGCCCACGCCGGCTCCTGTCCCCGGGTGCGGGCGGCGTACGCGGTCATCAGATCCCGGGCCAGCGGCGCCATCGACGCCCCGTCCGCCGCGATGTGATGCACCACGAACACCAGCACGTGCTCCCCGTCGCCGAGCGCGAACAACCGCGCCCGCACCGGCACCTGCACCGCCACGTCGAACCCGGCCGTGACCTCGGCGGCCAGACGCTGCGGCAGCTCGTCGGCGGACACCGGGACCGGATCGAGGTCGGGGGTGGCCTGGGCGGGGTCGGTGACCAGCTGCACCGGGCCGGTGTTCTCGTTCGGGTACCAGGTGCGCAGGGTTTCGTGGCGGGTGATCAGGTCGTGCACGGCGGCGGTGAGCGCCGCCCGGTCGAGGCGGCCGGTCAGCCGGATCGCCATCGGGATGTTGTAGGCGGCCGAGGCGGTGTCGAACTGGTTGACGAACCACATCCGCTGCTGGGGTGGGGACAGCGGGATCCGGTCGGGGCGCGGGCCCGCGGTGAGGGGGACGCGGGTGCCACCGGCGTGGTCGTCGAGGATGCGGGCGGCGAGGGTCCGCACGGTGGGGGCCTCGAACAGCACCCGCACGCCGGCGTCGGTGCCGAGGGCGGCGTTGATGCGGGCGACGACACGGGTGGCGATCAGCGAGTTTCCGCCGAGGTCGAAGAAGCTGTCGTCGACGGAAACCTTCTCGTGGCCGAGGGCCTCGGCGACGATGTCGGCGAGGGTGGCCTCGGTGTCGGTGGCCGGGGCGCGGTATTCGCCGGTGGCCGACAGGTCGGGTACCGGCAGGGCGCGGCGGTCGAGCTTGCCGACCGGGGTGAGCGGGATCTCGTCGAGGACGACGATCGCGGCGGGCACCATGTGCGCCGGCAGCTGCCCGGCGACGTGCCCCCGCAGCGCGGCGGCATCGACGTGGTGGCCGGTCTCCGGCAGGACGTAGGCGACCAGGGCGGTGTCGCCGGACAGGGCGGTGTGCCCGATCGTCACCGCGAAGGCGACGTCGTCGTGAGCGGCGAGGGCGGTGTCGATCTCGCCGAGTTCGATGCGGAAGCCGCGGACCTTGACCTGGAAGTCGGAGCGGCCGAGGTATTCCACGGTGCCGTCGGTGCGCCAGCGCACCACGTCGCCGGTGCGGTACATCCGCTCCCCCGGCGCCCCGAACGGGTCGGCGACGAACCGGGACGCGGTGAGCTCGGGTCGGCGGTGGTAGCCGCGGGCCAGGCCGGCGCCGGCGATGTAGAGCTCGCCGGCGACCCCGATGGGGACGGGCCGCAGCCGTTCGTCGAGGACGACCTCGTGGAAGCCGATGGCGGGGCCACCGACGGTGACGGTGGTGTCCGGGCGCATGTCGGGGCTGACGCTGGTCTCGATGGTGGCCTCGGACGGGCCGTAGCCGTTGTACATGTGGCGGCCCGGCGCCCAGCGGTCGACCAGTTCCGGCGGGCAGGCCTCCCCGGCGACGACGAGCACGCGCAGCTCGTCGAGGCCCGCGGGATCGAGCGACGCGAGGGCGGTGGGGGTGACGAACGCATGGGTGATGCGTTCCTCGCGCAGGATGCGGGCGAGTTCCTCGCCGCCGTAGACGCTGGGCGGCACGATGACGAGGGTGGCGCCGGCGCAGAACGCCTTGGTCAGCTCGAAGAGGGACGCGTCGAAGCTCGGCGACGCCAGGTGCGAGACGCGGGCCCGATGGGTGATCGAGAAGTGTTCGCGCACTTCGGCGTTGAGGTTGGTCAGGCCGCGGTGGGTGACGACGACGCCCTTCGGGCGGCCGGTCGAGCCGGAAGTGTAGATCAGGTATGCCGGATGGTCGTACCGTAGCGGGGTGCGGCGGTCGTCGTCGGTGACCGGGGCGGGCGAGACGTCGTCGAGGCGGCGGCGCAGGCCGGGGTCGTCGAGCAGCAGCCACGACACCGCGTCCGCGGGCCACACGTCGCGGTGGGCGGTGGTGGTCAGGCCGAGGGTGGCCCGGCAGTCGTCGAGCATGTAGGCGATCCGCTCGGGCGGGTAGCCGGGGTCGACGGGGACGAACGCCGCCCCGGACTTGGTCACCGCCCACACCGCCGCGACCGACTCGATCGAACGCGAAATTCCCAGGGCCACAAAGGATTCCGGTCCGACCCCGTGGCTCGTGAGGACGCGGGCGAGCCGGTTGGACCAGGCGTCGAGCTCACCGTAGGTGACGGTGCGGCCTTCGAAGGACAGGGCGACCGCCTCCGGCACGATCGCCGCCACCGACGACAGCAGTTCGGGCCACAGCTGCGGGGAGACCGCGGGCCGGCCCCGCGCCGGGGCCAGGGTGGCGAGCTCACGCGGGGTGACGATCTCCACGTCCCCCACCGTCACGGACGCATCCGCGGTGACCGCGTCGAGGATCCGCACGAACCGGTCCGCGAACGAGGCGACCGTGTCCGCGTCGAACAGGTCGGTGGCGTAGGTGAACGCCGCCCGCACGCCGGATCCGCCGCCGGGCCGCTCGGCGATCGACAGCTGCAGGTCGAACGGCGACAGGCCGGGATCGAGGTCGAGCACCCGCGCCGTCGCCCCCGGCAGCGCGATCTCGGGGCGCTCGATGTCCTGGAACTCGAGCAGCACCTGGAACAGCGGGGGGTAGGACGTCGACCGGGGCGGGTCGAGGGCCTCGACGAGCCGCTCGAACGGGACGTCGGCCTGGCCGAACGCCGCCAGGTCCGCCGAACGGACCCGCCGCAACAGGGAGTCGAACCGTTCTCGTTCGTCCACCCGGGCCCGCAGCACCACGGTGTTGACGAACATGCCGACCAGATCGTCGAGGGCGCGGTCACCGCGCCCGGCGACGGGGGTGCCGACCACGATGTCGTCGCTGGTGGACAGCCGGGCCAGCAGCACCGCCAGCGCCGCATGCACGACCATGAACAACGACGCGTCGTGCTCGCGGGCCAGCGCGAGCATGCCGCGGTGGGTGTCGGCGTCGATCTCGAACGCCACGCGGGCACCGCGCCCGGACTGCTGCACCGGGCGGGGCCGGTCCCACGGCAGCTCGAGCAGTTCCGGCGCCCCGGCCAGCGCGTCGTGCCAGAACGCGAGCTGCCGGGCGGCGGTGGAGGCGGGATCGGACTCGTCGCCCAGCACGGTGTGCTGCCACAGCGTGTAGTCGGCGTACTGCACCGGCAGCGGCGACCGGCCGGGGGCGTGACCCCCGGCGCGGGCGGCGTACGCGATCATCAGATCCCGGCCCAGCGGTCCCATCGAGAACCCGTCGGCGGCGATGTGGTGCACGACCAGGACCAGCACGTGGTCGGTGTCGGCGAGGGTGAGCAGCCGGATCCGCACCGGCACCTCGGTGGCGACGTCGAACCCGGCGCCGACGATCCGGTCGATGTGCGCGGGCACCGTGTCCTCGGTCTCGACGCGGGTGACGGTGAAGTCGGGCTGCGCCACCGCGACCGGCAGCACGACCTGGATCGGGCCGTCGTCGGTGAGCGGGTAGCGGGTGCGCAGCGTCTCGTGGCGCGCGGCGACGTCGGCGGCAGCGGCCCGCAGCGCCGCGAGATCCAGCTCCCCGGTCAGACGCAGCGCGACGGCGATGTTGTAGGCCGGGGAGGTCGTGTCGAACTGGTTGATGAACCACATGCGCTGCTGGGCCGGGGACAGCGGGATCGTGGGGGGCCGGGTCGCGGCGGCGGTCAGCGCGGGCCGCGCCGCGGCATCGCGGTCGCGGAGCCGCTCGGCGAGGGCGGCGACGGTGGGCGCGTCGAACAGATCACGCACGCCCACGTCGGTGCCGGTCGCCGCGGCGATCCGCGCGGCCAGCCGCATGGCCAGCAGCGAGTTGCCGCCCAGATCCAGGAAGCTGTCGTGCACGCCGAGACGCTCCACCCCGAGCAGGCCGGCGAAGACCTCGGCCAGGACCTGCTCGACCGGGGTGCGCGGCGCGACGTGCTCCGCCGCACGCACGGCCGTGAGGTCCGGGGCGGGCAGTGCCTTGCGGTCGAGCTTGCCGTTGGGGTTGAGCGGGAACCGGTCGAGGACGACGACGTGGGCGGGCACCATGTAGCCGGGCAGCCGGGCCGCGGCGGCCCCGAGCAGGGCCGCGGTATCGAATGCGCGGCTCGCCGCGGTATCGAATGCGCGGCTCGCCGCGGTATCGGATGCACGGCTCGCCGCGGTATCGCTGTTTCGGCCGGGTTCGGGCACGACGTACGCGACGAGCACCCCGTCGGAGCCGTCGGCGGCGCCGGCGGGGTGCCGGTGCACCACGACCGCGGCCTGCGCGACGGCCGGGTCGGCGAGCAAGGCCTGCTCGATCTCACCGAGCTCGATCCGCAGGCCCCGGAGCTTGACTTGGAAATCGGTGCGGCCCAGGTAGATCAGATTGCCGTCGCGGCGCCAGGACACGAGGTCGCCGGTGCGGTACATGCGGGTGCCGGACGGACCGAACGGATCGGCGACGAACCGGTCGGCGGTCAGGTCGCCGCGCCCGACATAGCCGCGGGCGAGCTGGATGCCGGACAGGTACAGCTCCCCCACGGCGCCGACGGGAACCGGGTGCAGCCGCGCATCGAGGACGTGGACGCGGGTGTTCCACACCGGGGCGCCGATCGGGACGACGTCGACGTCGTCGTCGGTGCAGGCCCAGAACGTGACGTCGACGGCGGCCTCGGTGGGCCCGTACAGGTTGTGCAGGTCCGCGGCGGGGAACGCGGCGTGGGCGGCGGCGACCGTGGCCGGGGGCAGCGCCTCGCCGCTGCAGAACAGCAACCGCAGCGACGTGCAGCGGGCCGGGTCGGTGGCGGCGACGAACACCGCGAGCATGGACGGCACGAAGTGCGCCACGGTGACGTGCTGCTGCTCGACGACGGCGGTGAGGTAGGCGGGATCGCGGTGCCCGTCGGGTGCGGCGACGACGAGGCGCGCCCCGGTCTGCAGCGGCCAGAAGAACTCCCACACCGACACGTCGAACGTGAACGGTGTCTTCTGCAGGACGGTGTCCTCGGCGGTGAGCGGGTAGGCGTGCTGCATCCACCGCAACCGGTTGACGATCGCGGCGTGAGCGACCGCGACGCCCTTGGGCCGGCCGGTGGAGCCGGAGGTGTACAGCACGTAGGCGAGGTGGTCCCCCGTCAGCGGGGCGGTGCGCTCCTCCGGGGCGACGGGGGCGTCGGAGGCGCCGGTCCGGTCGAGGCGATCGACCTCGAGGATCGGGGCCGGGGTGGGCAGCGCCGTCCGGTCGGCGGCGGTGGTGAGCACGCACACCGGACGGGCGTTGCCCAGAACGTATTCGAGCCGGTCGGCGGGGTGGTCGGGGTCGAGCGGCAGGTAGGCGCCGCCGGCCTTGATCACCGCGTACATTCCGACGAGCAGCTCGATCGAGCGGCGCATCGCGAGCCCGACGAGGCGGTCCGGGCCGACGCCCTCGGCGATCAGCCGCCGGGCGAGCCGGTTGGTGCGGGCATCGAACTCGGCGTAGGTCAGGGCCTCGTCGCCGAAGACGACGGCGATGGCGTCGGGGGTGCGGGCGGCCTGCCGGGCGAACAGGTCGGCGAGGGTGTGCGGGCCGCGGGGGGCGTCGGTGGCGTTCCAGCACCGCAGGATCAGCTCGCGTTCGCCCGGCTCGAGCAGGTCGAGGTCGCCGACGGGCACGTGCGGGGTGGTGGTCACGGCGGTGAGCAGCCGCACGAAGCGGTCGGCGAGGGCGGTGACGGTGCCGGCGTCGAACAGGTCGGTCGCGTAGGACAGGGCGCCGGTGAGGGCGGCGGGGGCGCCGTCGTCGCCGGGGACCTCGGCCAGCATCAGGTGCAGGTCGAATTTGGTGGTGCCGGTGTCGATTTCGGAGACGTCGACGGTCAGGTCGGGCAGCCGCAAGTGGGCGGACTCGGTGTTCTGGAAGGCCAGCATCACCTGGAACAGGGGCGCGTAGGCCTCGGATCGGTGGTCGGTGACGGCGTCGACGAGGGCGTCGAACGGCAGGTCGGCGTGGGCGAGGGCGTCGACGTCGCGGTCGCGGATGTGGGTCAGGTGCTCGGCGAAGGTGTGCTGTGCGGTGACGGGGGTGCGCAGGACGACGGTGTTGACGAACATGCCGACCAGATCGTCGAGGGCGCGGTCGCCGCGACCGGAGACCGGGGTGCCGACGGTGACGTCGTCGCTGCCCGAGAGCCGGGCCAGCAGCACCGCCAGGGCCGCGTGCACCGTGATGAACGGGGTGGCGCCGTGCGTGCGGGCCAGGTCGCCGACCGCCCGGTACAGTTCGGCGCCGACCTCGAAGCGGACGGTGGCGCCGCGGAACGACTGCTGCGGCGGGCGGGGCCGGTCGGTGGGCAACGCCAGCACTTCCGGTGCGCCGGAAAGGGTTTCGCGCCAGTACCGCAGCTGGGCGGCGGCGAGCGAATCCGGGTCGGCCGGATCGCCGAGGACCTGCCGCTGCCACAGCGCGTAGTCGGCGTACTGCACCTCCAGGGGCGTCCAGTCGGGGGCGCGGCCGCCGGTGCGGGCGGCGTACGCGGTCATCAGATCCCGGGCCAGCGGCGCCATCGACGCCCCGTCCGCCGCGATGTGATGCACCACGAACACCAGCACGTGCTCCCCGTCGCCGAGCGCGAACAACCGCGCCCGCACCGGCACCTGCACCGCCACGTCGAACCCGGCCGTGACCTCGGCGGCCAGACGCTGCGGCAGCTCCTCGGCGGCGACGGTCGTCGCGGTGAGATCGAGGCGCACCTGCTCGACCGGGCGGATCCGCTGGACGGGGCCGTCGGCCGTGGCCGGGAACTCGGTGCGCAGCGCCTCGTGGCGGGCGAGCACATCGGTGACGGCGGTGGCGAGCGCGTCCCGGTCGAGCCGGCCGCGCAGCCGGATCGCCATCGGGATGTTGTAGGCCGGCGAGGCGGTGTCGAGCTGGTTGACGAACCACATCCGCTGCTGGGCCGCGGAGACCGGCAGCACCCCCGGACGGGGCCCGGCGACCAGCGGCACCCGGGTGCCCGTGCCGACGTCGGCGGTGAGGGCGGCGAGGGTCCGCACCGTGGGGGCCTCGAACAGTGCCCGGACCCCCAGGTCGGTGCCGAGGGCGGCGTTGATGCGGGCGACGACACGGGTGGCGATCAGCGAGTTTCCGCCGAGGTCGAAGAAGCTGTCGTCGAGACCGACGCGGTCGACGCCGAGGAGCTCGGCGAACACCTGCGCCACCGTCCTCTCGGCGTCGGTGGACGGCGCGACGTAGGTGGTGCCGTCCGCCGCGAACACGGGCACGGGCAGGGCGCGGCGGTCGAGCTTGCCGACCGGGGTGAGCGGGATCTCGTCGAGGACGACGATCGCCGTGGGCACCATGTGCGCCGGCAGGCTCCGCGACAGGTGCGCGGTGAGGGTGGCGGGTTCGGCGGTGCGCCCGGTCGCGGGCAGCACGTAGGACACCAGCACGGTGTCGCCGGACGGGGCGGTGTGCCCGATCGTCACCGCGAACGTGACGTCCTCGTGGGCGGTCAGGACCGCGTCGATCTCGCCGAGTTCGATGCGGAAGCCGCGGACCTTGACCTGGAAGTCGGACCGGCCGAGGTATTCGAGGGCGCCGTCGCGCCGCCAGCGCACCACGTCGCCGGTGCGGTACATCCGCTCCCCCGGCGCCCCGAACGGGTCGGCGACGAACCGGCCGGCGCTGAGCCCGGGCTTGCCGCGGTAGCCGCGGGTGATACCCGGGCCGGCAATGTACAGCTCGCCGGCGACGCCGATCGGCACCGGCCGCAGCCGGGAGTCCAGGACGACCTCGTGCGTGCCGCGCACGGGGGTGCCGATCGGGATCGTGGGGGCCGGCGCGAGCGGACCGCAGATGTTGACGACGATCGTGCACTCGGTCGGGCCGTACGCGTTGAACATCCGCCGGCCCCGGGACCAGCGGGCGACGAGTTCGGGCGGGCACGCGTCGCCGGCGACGGTGACCGACTCGGCGGCGACGCCCTCCGGATCGACGGAGGCCAGCGCCGCGGGGGTGGAGAAGGCGTGGGTGATGCGCTGCTCGCGGAAGAAGCGGGCCAGTTCCTCGCCGCCGTAGATCGTCGGGGGCACCACGACGAGGGTGGCGCCGATCGCGAACGCGGTCATGTACTCGTACACCGAGGCGTCGAAGCTCGGGGACGAGAAGTGCGAGACCCGCGAGTGCGGGGTGGGGCTGTGCCGGCCGTGCAGTTCGGCGCACAGGTTCGCCAGCCCGCGGTGCGGCACCACCACGCCCTTCGGGCGGCCGGTGGACCCGGAGGTGTAGATCAGGTAGGCGGGATGGTCGAAATGCAGCGCGCCGTGACGGTCGAGGTCCGACAGCGGCCCGTCGGAGACCGAGTCCAGCGCCGCGACGAACTCCGCGTCGTCGAGCACCAGCCACGGCACGTCGGCGGGCAAGCCGTCGCGGTGGGCGGTGGTGGTCACGCCGAGGACGGCCCCGGAGTCGGCGAGCATGTACTCGATCCGCTCGGCCGGGTAGGCGGGGTCGACCGGCATGTACGCGGCGCCGGACTTGGCCACCGCCCAGATCGCGGCCACGGATTCGAGGGACCGGGCGATGCCGAGGGCAACGAACGTCTCCGGGCCGGCGCCGGCGTCGATCAGCACCCGGGCGACCCGGTTGGACCAGGCGTCGAGCTCCCCGTACGTCATCGTGCGGCCCTCGAATTCCAGGGCCGTCGCGTCGGGCACGTGCGCGGCCACGGAGGCGAGGATCTCGGGCCACAGCTGTGGGGACGAGCCGGGCAGTCCGCGGACCGGGCTCAGCTCCGCGGCTTCGTCGGGGAAGACGATGTCGACGTCCCCGATCGGTGCCGTCGGGTCGGCGGTGACGGCGTCGAGGATCCGCAGCAAACGTTCGCAGAACGATCGCGCCGTATCGGCGTCGAAGAGGTCAGCGGCGTACGTACACCTCAGGCGGGTGCCCTCGGGGCCGGTCGCGGTGTGCACCGCGACTTCGGCGTGTGCGAGGAGCCCGCCGCCCCCGGCGGGCTCGCCGCTGTCGAGCAGCACCGGCAGGATCGGCACGTGCTGCCCGTCGAAGGTTCGGGCGAGCCGGTCCGCCGGCACGTCGGCGTGGGCGGTCGCGGCGGCGTGTATCGCCGTGACCCGGCCGAGGAGCGCGGCGAACGGCTCGCTCTCGTCGAACTGCACCCGCAGCGGCAGCGCCCCGGCGGGGCCGGGGACGCCGACGAGAGTGTCGGTGCCGGCGGTGAGCCGGCCGACGAGCACCGCGACGGCGGCGTGCAGTAGTTCGGTGGAGGTGGCGCCGTGACGCCGGGCGAGCTCGGTGCCCCGGTCCCCGAGCGCGGCGGGGACCGGCACCTCGAGGTGGGCGGCGGTGGGGGCGCGCGGGCCGGTGCGGCGGCGGTCGGCAGGCAGCTCGAGGTGCTCGGGCGCCCCCGCCAGGGCGGCACGCCAGAACCGCTCGACGTCGGCATCGCGCCGCAGGCGCTCGGCGACGGTGGCGGTCGCGTGGTGGATGCGGGCGACCGGCGTGTCCGGGTCGGCCCGCAGGAACTCGGCGAGCAATTCGACGAAGCTGCCGTGGTGTGCGCGCAGCTCGTCCGGCTCGTACTGGTTGGGGTTGCCGCGGAAGTCGAGGAACGTCCGCGCGGGGGTGCCGCTCTGGTAGATGTTGACCAGCAGGTCGTCGACCGGACCCGAGGTCATGATGTGGAACTCGCCGCGGACCGGGCCGAGGGTGATCTCCTGCCGGAAGAGCATCACGTTGATCATCGGTCCGCCGTAGCTGTGGGCCCGGCCGGCGGTGCCGGTCTCGCGGCGGAGGTCCTCGAGGCTGAACCGCTGGTGGCGCAGCGCACCGGTCAGTTCCAGCTGGGCCCGCTGCACCAGGTCGGCGCGGGTGTCGTCGTCCTCGAGACGGATGTGCAGCGGTGCGGTGTTGACGAGCATGCCGCCGGAGCGTTTCGCCGCCGCGGTGGTGCGCGCGAACACCGGCAGATTGAGCATCACGTCGGCGCGGCCGGTCAGCCGGGAGAGATAGCACGCGGCCGCCGCGACCACCGTCGCGGCGGCCGAGGATCCGCTCGTGGCATCGGCGTCGGTCAATCGGGCGACCAGGTCGTCGGGCAGGGTGACACTCTCGAGGGTGCTGCGCGCGGCGGTCGGCACCGCCCGCCGCGCCAGGGTCGATCCATCCTCGAGCCCGGCGACCCGCCCGATCCAGTAGTCCCGGTCGCTCGCGTACCGGTTCGAACCGCGGTAGTCGAGATCCGACTGGTAGAGGTCGTGCAGGTCGGCGGCGGTGGGTGGCTCGGGGACGCGGTCCTCGTGGGCCGCCGAGTACAGCGCGGCGATCCGGTTGACCATCGTCATGGCACCGAAGCCGTCGAGGGCGACGTGGTGGATCCGGCTGTACCACAGGTGCCGTCGCTCACCGATCCGCAGGATCGTCATGTTCACCAGCGAGTCGTCGGCCAGATCGACCGGGGTGGCGTAGTCGGTGTTCATCCACTGCTGCGCCGTGGCCATCGGATCGGGCGCATCGGAGAAGTCCAGCAGCGGGATGTCGCTGAGGTCGAGGTCGGGATCGACGTACTGGTACGGCTCACCGTCGACCTCGACGACCCGCAGGTACGGCGACTGGAACTCGCGGGCGGCCTCGTGCGCGGCCTCGCGCAGCAGATCCAGATCGAGGTCCCCGGGCAGGTCGACGTACTGGGCGATGCAGACGGGCACCTCGGGTGCCAGCTGTTGTGCGAACCAGATCGAGCGCTGGGCAGAGGACAACGGGAAGGCCCCGGGCGGAATGTGCAGCCGCTCTTGCAACGAACTCCCCTTCACGAAAGTGATTCCAGTGATGTCCTGGCACCCCCCGGCACCGTGCAGGAAAACCCCTCGGTCGGATCGACGTGGCTGTAGCTCTTTCCCCTTCGATCGTCCGCGCCCTCGAATGTGTGACAGGAGCGCTCCCTCAAGCTAGACCACCGCGACGACGTCTCGGCCCGAAACCGGACCGAAAAATCGACCCCTCGGGCCGCATCGATCCCGAGTCGAGACCGGAGGGGGGACCTGTCGCGGCGCTCGCGGCGAATCGACGAGGATTTGTTACCGTTCGATCGCGATCCGGTCACCGGATGCGCTCGAATCACAGTTTCGGTAACCGCTTTTCGAACCGGACCCCGGAAACGCCCCGCGGCGGACCCGGTCCCCCTATTGTCGAGCCGACCACGCCGTCGCCCGTGCCCGCCCCATCCTCGAGGAGCTCTGGATGCAGCAGCGTCGATGGACCGTTCGTTCGCTCACCGCCGCGGCGGCCGCGGCTGTCGCCGTGGCCGTGCCCGCCCACGCCGTCGCGGAGCCGGCACCCCCGGGATTGCCGCCGGATGCGCTGCGGGCGGCGGCCGCCGCGGATTCCCCCGAGGCGCTGCGGGCGGTGGAGTCCCTGCTCGACGCGGCCCGCACCCCGGCGTTGTTCGAGCCGCCGCCGCGCAACACGCCGCAGCCGTTCATGCAGCCCGCCCCCACGTTCGGGCTCGGCTGCGGCGGCGGCTTCACCCCGTACGCGATGACCACCGGCTGGGCCCAGCCCGGCCCCAACGCGGTGCCGCCCGTGCAGATCGGGCAGTTGAAGATCTTCGTCTCCCCCACGATCCCCACCCTGCCGGCGCGGGCCGACCTGAAGTTCGTATGGCTGAACATGGAGAACTTCCGCGGCGGCGTGGCCACCCTCGACGACACCGTCGGCGGGGTGCCGCAGCTGTCGAAGACCCTCGACACCGGCACCGGGCCGGTGCTGTCGGCACTGTTCGGTTCCGTGCAGTACGTCGACGGCACCTTCTGCCAGGTGGTGTACACGATGGGGGCGTTCTTCGCCTGAGGCCGCCGCCGGCTCGGCGGAGCCCGGTTCAGCGGAGCCGCTCGGCGGCGCGAGCCAGGCGCACCAGGTCGGCGCACAGCGGCGCCAGCTCCTCCGGACCCGCGCCCTCGCCCACCGCGGTCGCGACGTCCTCGGCCGCGCACCGCACCTCGAAGGCGCGGTCGGCGACCGCGCTCGCCTCGTCGGCGGTCAGGACCACCGCGTCCTCCGGCAGGCCCGCCTCCCGGGCGAGGGTGCGGTGCTCGTAGGCCCGCTGGCGGCACGAGCGGCGGCAATAGCGGCGGCGGCGCCCGAGCGGGGCGTCGGCGACCGGCCGGCCGCACCAGAGGCAGTTCTCCGGTTTACGGGTACGTCCGGTCATGGCCGCACACCCTACCGGCCCGCGGCGCCGGAGCGGCCGGGGCAGCCCGGTAGAATGACCCGCGCCCACGGCCCCGGGGCGGTCGGGAACCGATTCGACCGCGCGGGCGTTGACAAGAGTGGTCGGCATCCGCCGATGTCGACCGCACTGTGGACGCTCGCTTCCCTCGGAGGCGAGCGCACCGGGCGGAGCACACAAGAGAGGACACCACCATGGCAGATCGTGTACTGCGAGGCAGCCGGCTCGGGGCGGTGAGCTACGAGACCGACCGTGACCACGATCTGGCGCCGCGGCGGATCGCCCGCTACCGCTGTGACAACGGCGAGGAGTTCGACGTTCCGTTCGCCGACGACGCGGAGATCCCCGGCACCTGGATCTGCAAGAACGGCCTGGAAGGCTCCCTGGTCGAGGGCGCGGCACCGGAGACTAAGAAGGTCAAGCCGCCGCGCACCCACTGGGACATGCTGCTCGAGCGCCGCTCCATCGACGAGCTCGACGAACTGCTCAAGGAGCGCCTCGAACTGCTCAAGACCAAGCGGCGCGGCGCCTGACCCGCCCCCACCGGCACCTCACGATGCCGCCCCCGGGATCCGTCCCGGGGGCGGCATCGCGTATCACGGGCCCCCAGGGGTCGGCCGTGTTGCGCGCACGGCACAAAAAGATCAAACGCCGACAGCGCCTTCGCGCGCGTGTCATCATGATCGAACACCGGCCGGATTCTCGGACCGGCGACCTCGGACGACGCGAAACGGAATGACCCACTGGGGTTTCGGGACGTGGTACAGGGGGCGAGAAGCAATGGACAACAGCAACGACCGCAGGGCCGGCGGCACCGCCGAATCCACGCCGGACCGCCTGCTCGACGGGCTGCGCACCGAACTCGACCGCGTCGATGCCCGGCTCCTCGACGACGTCCGGGACCGGCTGCGGATCTGCGCCCGCATCGCGCACCTGAAACAGCGGCACGCCATCCCGATGCTGCAGCCGGGGCGGATGCAGGTCGTGCACGACCGCGCGGAGACCTACGCGCACCGCAACGCCATGTCGCCCGAGTTCCTGCACTCGTTGTACGCGCTGCTCATCGCTGAGGCGTGCCGGGTCGAGGACCTCATCATCGACGGCACCGGCTCGGCGTCGGCCGAGCTGCGCGAGACCCGGACCTGAGGCCGGTCATGGCCGCGCCGCCGCCCGCCGGTTCGATCCGCACCCTGCTGATCGACAACTACGACTCGTTCACCTACAACCTCTACAGCCTGCTTGCGGAGGTCAACGGTGTTGCGCCCACGGTCGTCAGCAACGACACCCCGTGGGAGTGCCTGGACCTGGACCGGTTCGACAACGTCGTCGTCTCCCCCGGGCCGGGGCGGCCCGACCGGGCCCGCGACTTCGGGATCAGCTCCCACGCCCTGCTCGACTCCGGTCTGCCGGTGCTCGGGGTGTGCCTGGGCCACCAGGGCCTGTGCAACCTGTTCGGCAGCGACGTGGTGCGCGCCCCGCAACCGGTGCACGGACGGCTCTCGCGGATCCGGCACACCGGCACCGGGTTGTTCGCCGGCATTCCCTCGCCGTTCGCGGCGGTGAGATACCACTCGCTGGTCGTCGACCGGGTGCCCGACGAGCTCGAGGCCGTCGCCTGGACCGAGGACGGGCTGCTCATGGGGGTCGCCCACCGGACCCGTCCGCTGTGGGGGGTGCAGTTCCACCCCGAATCGATCTGCACCGAGTACGGCCGCGAACTGCTGGCGAACTTCCGCGACGCGACCCCGGCCCGGCCCCACCCGCCGGAGCCGGCCCTACCGCCAGCGCCGACGGCCCCGCCCCCGGCGCTGGTGCTCGAGAGCCGCCGGATCGCACACAACCCGGACCCGCAGCGGGTGTTCGAAGCGTTGTTCGCCGAGGGCCCGCACAGCTTCTGGCTGGACGGCAGTGCCGCCACCGAGCCGAACTCGCGGTTCTCCATCCTCGGGGACGGATCGGGACCACGCGCCGAGTTCGTCACCTACAGCGTCGCCGAGACCCTGGTGCGCGAACAGCGGGCCGGGGAACCGGTCGCCGAGTTCCACACCACCTTCTTCGACCACGTCGACCGTCGCCTCGCCGAGCGCACGGTCGCCCGGCGGGACGACCTGCCGTTCGCGTTCGCTCTCGGGTACGTGGGCTACCTGGGGTACGAGCTCAAGGCCGACACCGGCGGCCAGCTGGTGCACACGTCCCCCATCGCGGACGCGGCGATGGTGTTCGCCGACCGCGCGGTCGTGCTCGACCACGAGGCGCGCTGCTGCTATCTGCTGGCGTTGAGCGAGCGGACCGGTGAGCCGGCCACGACCGCGTGGTTCGACGAGACCGCCGCGGTGCTCGAGTCCCTGCCGGAGTCCGCCACGGCGCCGGCCACGGCGCCGCTGGTGCGGGCGGAGCAGGATCCGCAGGTGCGGTTGCGGCACGAGCCGCAGCGGTACCTCGAGCTGATCGCCCAGTCGATCGCCGAGATCCGCAGCGGCGAGACGTACGAGGTGTGCCTGACCAATGCGGCGACCGTGGAGCGCAGCGTGGATCCGCTGCGTACCTACGAGACGCTGCGGGAACTCAGCCCGACCCCGTACAGCGCCCTGCTGCGCTTCCCGGAGGTGTCGGTGCTCAGCGCCTCGCCGGAGAGGTTCCTGCGGATCGGCCCGGACCGGGTGGTCGAGTCGAAGCCGATCAAGGGCACCCGGCCGCGCGGCACCACCGAGGACGCGGACCGGGCGTTGCGGCAGAGCCTGCTCGACAGCGAGAAGGACCGGTCGGAGAACCTGATGATCGTCGACCTGGTGCGCAACGACCTCTCGCGGGTGTGCGTACCCGGCTCGGTGCACGTGCCGAAGCTGTTCGACGTCGAGACGTACGCGGCCGTGCACCAACTGGTCTCCACGGTCCGGGGCACGTTGCGCCCGGATGCGACCGCGGTGGACTGCGTGCGGGCCGCGTTCCCGGGCGGGTCGATGACCGGGGCTCCGAAGCTGCGCACCATGGAGATCATCGACAAGCTCGAGGACGGCCCCCGCGGCGTGTATTCGGGGGCGCTGGGATATCTGTCCCCGACGGGGGCGGCGGATCTGTCGATCGTCATCCGCACCATGGTCGCCACCGAGCACGAGGTGGGGTTCGGAATCGGCGGCGCCATCGTCGCGTTGTCGGATCCGGCGGACGAGCTCGAGGAGACGATGGTCAAGGCGGTGGCGATGCGCCGCACCCTGTCGGTGAACGAGTCGCCCGAGGACGGCCCCCGCGCGTGAACGCCGCGGCCGGTCCCGTGGTCGTCGCCGGCGGTGCCGGCGCGGTCGGCCGGATGCTGGTCGAGGCGTTCCGTCGCGACGGCACCGCCGTGGTGGTGATCGACCCGGCCGCCGGCGACGACCCGGCCGCGCTGCGCGGCGATGTCACCGCCCCCACGGCGGCGATGCGGGACGCGGTCCGGGTCGCTCCGGCAGTGGTGCTGGCCCTGCCCGAGACCACCGCACTCGCCGCCGCCGCCCCGCTCGGTGCGCTGCTGTCGCCGGCCGCGGTGCTCGTCGAGACGCTGTCGGTGAAGTCGGCGTGGGCGCGGGCCGTGCGCGAGCCGGGGTGGTCCGCGCAGTGCGTGGGGCTGAACCCGATGTTCGCGCCGGCGCTGGGCATGGCCGGCCGGCCGGTGGCGGTGGTCGAGCACCGGCCCGGCCCGGCGGTCGAGTCGCTGGTCGGGGCGCTGGGCCGGTGGGGTGCGCAGGTGGTGCGGCTGACGGCGGACGAGCACGACCGGGTCGCGGCGGCCACCCAGGCCGCCACCCACGCGGCCGTTCTGGCGTTCGGGCTGGCGCTGGGCCGGCTCGACGTGTCCCCGTCGGTGGCGGGGGCGACGGCACCGCCGCCGCACGTGCTGCTGCGGGCGCTGCTCGCGCGGATCACCGCCGGCGCGCCCGAGGTGTATCTCGACGTGCAGGCCGGCAATCCGCACGCGGCCGCCGCCCGGGCGGCGCTGCGCGCCTCCCTCGACGAACTCGACGCAGTGGTCGGCGCCGGTTCGGTGGCCGGGTTCGCGGACCTGCTGGCCCGGGCCGGAACGCCGCTGGGCGCGGACGCCGACCGGTATCGGGAGCTGTGTGCGGGACTGTTCGCGGAGCTGACGCACGAGGAAACGGAGAGCCGCCATGGCCGAGCCTGATCTGTCCGGGGCGCGGGGCCCGCTGCTCGCGCCCGCGCTGCCCGACCACGATCCGCACGACGTCGTCGAGAGCGCCGTCGTGCGGGGCCTGGCGCGGTCATGGGGGCGGCGCGCCACGGTCAAGAAGCGCGAACCCGATCTCGACGAGCTGTTCGATCCGACCCGGCTGGACTTCCCGGACGAACTCGTGCCGTTCCACGCCCACCCCGCGTACCGTGCCCTGGACGAGGAGCGCCGGGCCCGGCTGCGGGGCTGGGGGTGGATCGCGTACAACAAGAACGTCATGGACATCGAGCAGTACGTGGTCAACCCCGGCTTCGCGCTGATCACGACGGACTTCTTCGAGGTCGGACCGTCGGACACCGTCACCGCGGGGGTGCTGCAGGCGATGGTCGACGAGCAGTACCACACCCTGATGCATCTCAACGCGAGCGCGGTGATCCGCCGGCGTCGCGGCTGGCGGATGCCCGAGTCGGCGCTGCCGCCGTGCCGGACCGTGCGCGAGCACCGCGCCGCCGTCGACGCGGCGCCGGATCCGCGGGCGCAGGCCCTGATCCGGCTGGCGTTCACCACCGTCGCGGAGACCTCCATCAGCGCGTTTCTCGGGTTGATGACCGAGGACGAGGATCTGCAGCCGGTCAACCGCACGACGGTGGCCCTGCACCGGCGCGACGAGCTCAGCCACGCCTCCCTCGCGGCCGAGCTGCTGAAGATGGTGTTCACCGATCTCGGGCCCGGCGACCGGGCGCAGCTGGTCGAGGCCCTGGCGGCGGGCATCGAGGCCTTCACCGGCAGCGATCTGGGAACCTGGGCGGCGATCGTGGAGGCGGAGCGCGTTCCGGGCGGGCGGGAGATGCTCGCGGACACCGCGGCGGCGCCGCATCCGCGGCGGGTGGTGCAGGACTGCAGCGCGATCCGCCGGTTGTGCGCCGACCTGGGTGTCGCCGACGATCTGTCCGTCACCTGGTAGAACGACCGAAACCGAACGAACGATTCGAACGTTCGCAAAGATGACCCATTCGTGACCTCCGAACGTTTGTTTCGAACGTTCGGAGGTGTTCGCCCTGGTAACCTGCGGTCGTGAGCGATGCAGCCTCGTCGGGCGGCACACCGATCGGGGAGACCCCGGCGACAGGCGGCCGCCGCAAGCAGTACGCCAACAGCGCCGAACGTGCGCGCGCCTGGCGCGAGCGTCAACGCCGGACCTCCGCCCCCGCCGGTGCCGCCCCCTCCCCGGATCCGGGGCCACCGGAGGCCGCGGCGGCCCGGATCGGCGCCGTGCCGGCAGCCCCCCGGGCGGCGGGGACGGGGGCGGTGGACTTCGAGGCGGCACGGCTGCGCACCGAACGCGACGAGGCGCTGCGGGCCGCGGCCGAGGCCTGGCAGCGCGTCGCCGAACTCGAGGCGGATCTGGCGATGGTGCGCGCCGAACTGGCCGACGAGCGGGCAACCCAGCTGCGCGAGGCGCGCGCGCACATCGCCGAGCTGCAGGTGCAGGTCGCCGAGCTGCGGCGCGAACGCGATCGTCGCACCGCGGACCCGGCCTGACGAACGTTCGGCGGTCCTGCTCGGTGCCGAACGATCGATTGCCCTAGTACCTCTTCTTCGAACGTTCGGCGCCGCCGGGTCCGGGACTTCCGGCCCTGTCGGGACCTCGTCGAGAGGAGTCGAATGGAGTCGGAACGACCTCCCCATCGATCCGACTCCCAGAGAGGAGCAGACATGTCCACTGTGCCAGCGCGCCGTCCCCGTTCGGTGTTCCCGGACCTGTCCGAGTTCTTCGACGCCTTCCCCTTCACCGGCCTGCGTCCCGCCCTCGGCGGCAACCTCATCCGCGTCGAGGACCGCGTCGAGAACGGCCGGTACGTCCTGCGGGCCGAACTGCCCGGGCTCGACCCCGAGAAGGACATCAACGTCTCGATCAACGCCGGGCAGCTCGAGATCACGGCCGAACGCACCGAGGAGAAGTCCGAGGGTGGACGCTCGGAGTTCCACTACGGCTCGTTCCGCCGTTCGGTGACCCTGCCCCCGGGTGCGAAGGACGACGACGTCGAGGCGTCCTACACCAAGGGCATCCTGACCGTGTCGATCGGTCTCGCCGAGCAGCAGGAGGCCGGGAAGAAGATCGAGGTCAAGAACGTCGAATGAGCCCCGGCACCCGGGAGGGGTGCACGCCCGTCGGCGTCCACCCCTCCCCCCGGCCGCTGCTCAGCGGCGCAGCAGACCGCGCAGCTTCGTCCACCGGTTGCGCACACCCCACACGGTGACCTTGATCAGGGCCTCCTGCACGATGCTGCCGCTCATCTTCGACTCGCCGATGATCCGCTCGGTGAAGGTGATCGGCACCTCGGCGACGGTGAACCCGGCCTGCACGGCCCGCCAGGCGAGGTCGACCTGGAAACAGTAGCCGTGCGAGGCGACCGCGGCGAGATCGAGCTTCTCGAGCACCTCGCGGCGGTAGGCGCGGTAGCCGCCGGTGATGTCGTGGATCCTCACCCCCAGCGCGAGCCGCGAGTAGATGTTGCCGCCGCGGGAGAGCACCTCCCGGTGCCACGGCCAGTTCACGACCGTGCCGCCGGGCACGTACCGCGAGCCCAGCACCAGGTCGGCGCCCGCGTCGATCCGCTCGAGCAGCAGGTGCAGTTGCTCGGGGGCGTGGCTGCCGTCGGCGTCCATCTCCACCAGCACGGTGTAGCCGCGCTCGAGTCCCCAACGGAACCCGGCGATGTACGCGGCGCCGAGACCGTTCTTCTCCGTGCGGTGCATCACGTGGATGCGGCCCTCGCTCGCGGTGGCGAGACGATCGGCCACGTCCCCGGTGCCGTCCGGGCTGCCGTCGTCGACGATCAGCACGTGCGTGTGCGGCAGCGCGGCGTGCAACCGGCCGACGATCAGGCCGATGTTGTCGCGTTCGTTGTACGTCGGAATGATCACCAGGGTCCGGGCGCTCGGCGCACTGTCGTTCCCGGCCGGCGTCGCCGCTGCCATCGAAGGTCCTTCCTGTCGAACCGGCCGTGGACCGGTCATCTCGCGGTGCCGGCTGCGGCCGGCACGGTGGTGCCCCGCCCGCGCGAGCGCACCAGCGCCACGCCGACGGCGGCGACGGCACCGACGCAGAGCACGAGCTCCGGAATCGGTCCGAGCCGAGTAGCCAGCGTAGCCGTCGTGCGTAGCGGCACCTGCGCCACCAGCACCTCGGGCACGAACAAGGCGCTGCGCTCGGTGACCGTACCGTCCGCCGCGACCATCGCGCTGACCCCGCTCGTGGCGGCCACCACCACGGCACGGCCGTGCTCGACGGCCCGCACCCGGGACATCGCCAGCTGCTGGTAGGTCATCTCCGTGTCGCCGAAGGTGGCGTTGTTGGTGGGCACGGCCAGCAGCTGCGCGCCGGCGCGCACCGAGTCCCGCAGCGCCCGGTCGAACGCCACCTCGTAGCAGGTGGCCACGCCGATCGGGATGCCGGCGGCGTGGACGGTGCCGTCGCCGTCGCCGGGTACGAAGTGCCCGGCCCGATCGGCGTAGTCGGAGAACAACCGGAAGAACGAGCGGTACGGCAGGTACTCGCCGAACGGCTGGATGATGCGTTTGTCGTGCCGCTCCCCCGGCCCGCCGGCCGCGTCCCACACGATCACCGAGTTGGTGGTGGTGCCGTCCCCGTTGACCAGCACGGCGCCCACCAGGATCGGGGCGCCGACCGCGGCCGCCGCGGCGCCGATGTCGGCGGCCGCGTCGCGGTTGCGCAGCGGGTCGATGTCGGAGGCGTTCTCCGGCCAGATCACCACGTCCGGGCGCGGCGCGGTGCCGGCCCGGACCCGGTCGGCCAGCTCCAGGGTGCGGGCCACGTGGTTGTTCAGCACGGCCTTGCGCTGGGCGTTGAAGTCCAGTCCCAGCCGCGGCACGCTGCCCTGGATCGCGGCGACGGTGACGATGCGTTCGCCCGACTCGGGGGCGGGCAGCGCCGGCCAGGTCGCCAGCGCGAGCAGCGGCGCGGCGACGGTCACCGCGGCGGCCCGCAGCAGCGGTGACCGCTCCCGGTGCCCGCGGGCGTAGCGCAGGCCGGCGCGGCCGCACGCCCACAGGCCGGTGCCGGTCAGCGCCACGGCGAACGACACCAGCGGCGCCCCGCCGACCGCGGCGAGACCGACCAGCGGCCCGTCCGGCTGCCCGAACGCGAGCCGGCCCCAGGGGAAGCCGCCGAAGGGCACGCTCGCCCTCAGGTATTCGGTCAGGCTCCAGCCGGCCGCGATCCACACCGGGGCACCGGGCAGGGCACGCACTTGCACCGCGATCACCCCGAACAGGCCGACGAACACGGATTCGGCGGCCGCGAGCGCCAGCCACGGCAGCGGGCCGACGTACTCGCCGATCCACGGCAGCAGCGGCACGAAGAACCCCAGGCCGGCGAGGTAGCCGTAGCCGAAGCCGGCACGGCGGCGCCGCGTCGGCGCCGCCAGGATCGTGGTGAGCAGCGCGATGCCCAGCGGCGCGAGGAACCACAGCGGACGCGGCGGGAAACTCGTGAACAACAGCAGCCCCGCCGCGACGGCGGCGACGCTGCGGGCCACCACCGGCCGGGCGGCGGCGCGCGGCCCGATCACCGTGCGTACACGACGCGGCCGCGGTGCACGCTGCGCAGCAGCACCGGGTCGGGCGTGCCCGGCTCGAGGTCCGGCAGCGGCGCCACCCGCGACCGCGGGTCGGTCGACCAGCGCTGCACGCTGTCCTTCGGGGCGCTGACCACGAGCTCGTCCGCCTCCCAGATCGCGTACGACGCGGGCGCGCCGGGGTCGAGGGTGCCGGCGACTCCGTCGCGCACCCCGCCGGCGCGCCACGCCCCGCGGGTCGCGGCGGCGAACGCGGCGCGGGGGGAGATTCCGCTGCCCGGGGTGCGGTGGTGCACGGCGGCGCGCAGCATCGGCCACGGCCGGGCCGCGGTGACCGGTGCATCGGAGCCGAAGGCGAGCGACATGCCGGTCGCGGCGAGCGGTGCGAACGGGTTGAGCCCGGCGGCGCGGTCGGCGCCGAGGCGGGTGGCGTACAGCCCGTCCGGCCCGCCCCACAGCGCGTCGAAGGCCGGTTGCATGCTGGCGATCACACCCCAGCCGCCGAGCCGGGCGGTCTGCTCGGCGGTGACCATCTCGAGGTGTTCGAGCCGGTGCCCGCGGGCCGCGACGGCCGGGCCGCCGAGCTCGGCGACGACGGCCGCGAACGCCTGCACCGCGGCGTCGACGGCGGCGTCGCCGATGACGTGGAAGCCGGCCTGGATGCCGGCTTCGGTGCAGGCCCGCAGGTGCGCGGCCATCTGCTCGACGGTGAGGTAGGCGGTGCCGCAGCAGTCGGGGCGGTCGGTGTAGGGCGCGGCGAGCCACGCGGTGTGCGACCCGAGGGCGCCGTCGACGAACAGGTCGCCGCCGAGGGCGTGGCCGCCGGTCGCGGCGAGGAGCGCGCGGGCCTGGTCGGCGGTGGTGACGGCCTCGCCCCAGTAGCCGCGGACCTGCACGGCGTGGTCGGTGGCGAGCAGTTCGGCGAAGTCGTCGCGGCCGGCGATGTCCGGGCCGCCGCACTCGTGGACGGCGACGATGCCGTGTGCCGCGTAGTCGTCGAGGGCGGCGGCGCGGGCGCGGGCCCGCTGGGCGGGGGTGAGCAGGGCGCGGGCGGCGGCGCGGACGGTGTGGTGCGCGGCCGCGGTGAGCGGACGCTGCGGGTGGTAGCCGTCGAGTCCGACGAGGTCGGTGGCGGCGCGCAGCGCGGTGGAGGCGGCCGCGGAGTGGGCGTCGACGCGGGTGAGGTAGACGGCGCGGCCCGGGGCGGCGGCGTCGAGGTCGTCGGTCGTCGGTGCGGTGGGGTCGGGCCAGCGGGTCTCGTCCCATCCGTGGCCCCAGACGAGGGCGTCGGCGTGCCGGGCGGCGTGGTCGCGCAGCCGGTGCAGCGCGTCCTCGCGGGAGGGGGTGCCGGACAGGTCGAGGCCGGTCAGGGCCAGGCCGTGCGCGGTGACGTGGACGTGGGTGTCGACGAACGCGGGTGCGACGAACGCGCCGTCGAGGTCGACGGTCTCGGCGTCCGGGTGCAGGGCGCGGCCGGGCCGGTCCTCCCCCACCCACACGACCTGCCCGTCGGTGACGGCCATCGAGGTGGCGTCGGGGGCGCTGGCGCTGTAGATGCGGCCGCCGACGAGAAGCTGGGTGCGGGGGGCTGGGGAACTCACGGCTACCCAGTGTGCCCCGTCAGGGCAGGTGCGGGCGCTGCGGGGGGTCGACGATCTCCCCCTCGAGCACGGTGCCCGCGCCGGGTGTCGCGGCGCCGAGGCGCGGGGTGCCGACGACGGTGTGCTCGACGACCTCGCCGTCGACGACCACGAGCCGTTCGCCGCGGAATCCGCCGCCGCGGGCGGCGGCCGCGGCCACCTTGCGGGCGGCGACGGCCCGGACGGCGGGCCGCAGCAGGGCCCGGGTCGGGGGCAGCAGCAGCAGAATTCCGGCGGCGCTGGTGACCGGGCCGGGCACGAGGACGAGGGCGGCACCGACACCGATCAGGGCGCCGTCCGTGAGGGCACGGTCGGCGGCGCCGGCGAATCCGGCACGGTCGGCGGCGGTGCTGCGGACGCGGCCCAGGTTCTGCAGGGCACGCCGGCCCTGCGCGCCGAGGACGAGGTAGCCGAGGACGCTCACCCCGAGGAACAGCAGGATCGTCGCGCCGATGCCCAGGGTGGAGCCGAGCCAGGCCAGCACCCCGATCTCGACGACGACGTAGGCCAGGAACAGCAGCGCGATCATGGGGTGATCCTCCCAGGCGCCGGGGGCGGCACGAATGCGGATGCGACGGTCACACCCGGTCAACGAACGGCGCGGCGGTTTTGCTCCCGACCGCTGTGATCGAATGGCCGCGTGGGTGCGGGCGACTGGGCGGTTCTGATGGTGGCGGCGACCGCCGCGGGGTGGGTCGACGCCGTCGTCGGTGGGGGTGGGCTGATCCTGTTGCCGGCACTGTTCGTCGTCGCCCCGCAACTGACGCCGGCGGCCGCGCTGGCGACGAACAAGCTCACCGCCATCTGCGGCACCGGCGCGGCGGTGGTGACGTTCGCCCGTCGGATCCGGCTGCAGTGGCCGGTCCTGGCTCCGGCGGCGGCGCTGGCCGCAGTCGCGGCCGCGGCGGGTGCGGCGACGGTCTCGCGGATCGACAGGGACCTGTTCATTCCGATCGTGATGGTGGTGCTGGTGGCGGTCGCGGTGTTCGTGACGCTGCGACCGCAGGTCGGCACGACGCTGGCGCACGAACGCCCGACGCTGCGGCGCACGGTGCTGGTGGTGCTGCTGGCGGCCGCGGTGATCGGTTTCTACGACGGGCTGCTCGGCCCCGGCACCGGCACGTTCCTGATCATCGCGTTCGCGACGCTGCTCGGCACCGAGTTCGTGCGCTCGGCGGCGATGGCGAAGGTGATCAATCTCGGGTCGAACCTCGGGGCGTTGGTGTACTTCGCGGCGACCGGGCACGTGTGGTGGTCCCTGGGGCTGGCGCTGGCGGTGTGCAACATCGCGGGCGCGGTGGCCGGGTCGCGGACGGCGCTGCGGCGCGGCTCGGGGTTCGTGCGGGTGGTGCTGCTGACCGTGGTGCTGGTGATGGTGGTGCGGCTGGGATGGCAGCAGTTCGGTTGAGCCGGCGCACGGGCCGCTACGGTGTTGCGGGTGAGCACCGTCGACGCCGACTTCCTCGCCCTGCCGCTGCGGGCGCTCGCGGACGCCGCGCTGTCCGTCGCCCGCGCTGCGGGCGCCTCCCACGCGGATCTGCGGGTGCATCGCGTGCACAGCCAGTCGTTGAGCCTGCGGGACGGCGCCGTGCAGGCGGCCGTCGACAGTGTCGACACGGGGCTGGCCGTGCGGGTGGTGGTCGACGGCACGTGGGGGTTCGCCTCGCACGCCGAGCTGAGTCCCGCCGTCGCGGCGGCGACCGCGGGGCAGGCGATCGAGGTGGCCCGGGCGTTGCGGGCGCTGAACCGGGAACGGGTCGAGCTCGCCGACGAACCGGTCTACCCGGACGCGGTGTGGGTGTCACCGTACGAGGTCGATCCGTTCACGGTGCCCACCGCGCAGAAGGTGGCGCGGCTGACGGACTTCTCGCGGCGGCTGCTCGACACCGACGGGGTCGATCACGTGACGGCGAGCTGTCTGCAGATCAAGGAGCAGACGTTCTACGCGGACCTGGCCGGCTCGACGATCACCCAGCAGCGGGTGCGGGTGGCACCGCAGCTCGAGGCCACCGCCGTCGACCGGCGCACCGGCGAGTTCGAGACGATGCGCACCCTCGCCCCGCCGGTGGGGCGGGGTTGGGAGTATCTGGCCGGCGACGCGCACTGGCACTGGAACGAGGAGCTGGAGCGGATCCCCGGCTGGCTGGCGGAGAAGGCGGCGGCCCCCAGCGTGCAGGCCGGGCCGACGGACCTGGTGATCGACCCCACCAACCTGTGGCTGACCCTCCACGAATCGGTCGGGCACGCAACGGAATACGATCGGGCCATCGGGTACGAGGCGGCCTATGCGGGCACCTCGTTCGCCACCCCGGACGGGCTCGGCACGCTGCGCTACGGCACCGACGTCATGCACGTGACGGCGGACCGCACCGTCGCGCACGGGCTCGCCAGCGTCGGCTGGGACGACGACGGGGTCGCCGCCCAGTCCTGGGACCTGGTGCGGGACGGGATCCTGGTGGGCTACCAGCTCGACCGGGTGTTCGCGCCGCGGCTGGGCCTGGGACGCTCGAACGGCTGCTCGTACGCCGACTCGGCGCATCACGTACCGCTCCAGCGGATGGCGAACGTGTCGCTGCAGCCGGACCCGTCGGCCGACACGACCACCGCCGACCTCATCGCCCGGGTCGACGACGGGATCTACGTCGTCGGTGACAAGTCCTGGTCGATCGACATGCAGCGCTACAACTTCCAGTTCACCGGTCAGCGGTTCTACCGGATCCGCGGCGGCGAACTCGCCGGGCAGGTGCGCGACGTGGCGTACCAGGCCACCACGACGGACTTCTGGGGGTCGCTCGAGGCGGTCGGCGGGCCGTCGACCTGGCAGCTCGGCGGCGCCGTGAACTGCGGCAAGGCCCAGCCCGGTCAGGTCGCCCCGGTCAGCCACGGCTGCCCGTCGGCGCTGCTGCGGTCGGTGAACGTGCTCAACACACGCGCGGAGGGCGGGCGATGATCGAGGCGCAGGAACTGCTCGAGCGGGCGCTGCGCTGCTCGACCGCCGACGAGACCATCGTGCTGGTCACCGACACCGGCGAGGCGTCGCTGCGGTGGGCCGGAAATTCGATGACCACCAACGGGATCTCGCGCTCGCGCAGCTGGACGGTGATCGCGGTGCAGCGCGGCGACACCCCCCGCGTCGGGGTGGTGACGTCGAGCAGCGTCGACCCGGCCGACATCGCCCCGACCGTGCGGGCGGCGGGGGCGGCGGCCGCGGCGGCGTCCCCGGCCGAGGACGCGATGCCGCTCGTCGGCGGCGACGGCGTGCCCGGCGACTGGGCCGACGCCGCGGCCGGGACGGACATCTCGGTGTTCGGGCGGCTCGTCGACGATCTCGCCGCGGGATTCGACGGCGCCGATCAGCTCTACGGCTTCGCCCACCACCGGGTGTCGACGACCTGGCTGGGCACCTCCAACGGGGTGCGGCGCCGGTTCACCGAGCCGGAAGGATCGGTGGAGATCAACGGCAAGCGGGGCGGGCTGAACGGGGCCAGCGCGTGGGCCGGGGCCGGCACCCGCGACTTCACCGACGTCGACACACCGTCCCTGCTCGCGGAGCTGTCGCGGCGGCTGGACTGGGCGCGCCGCACGGTCGACCTCCCGGCCGGGCGCTACGAGACGCTGCTGCCGCCGTCGGCGGTGGCGGACCTGATGATCTACCTGATGTGGTCGATGGAGGGCCGCGGCGCCGAGGAGGGGCACACCGCGCTGTCGCGGCCCGGCGGCACCCGCGTCGGCGAACGGCTCACCGCGCTGCCGTTGACCCTGTTCTCCGATCCGGCCGCCCCCGGCCTGGAGTACGCGCCGTTCGTCGCGGCCACCGCCTCGTCGAACTCGGTGTCGGTGTTCGACAACGGGATGGACGCCGGGCGGGTCGACTGGGTGCGCGGGGGCGCGGTGCACGCGCTGGCGTACCCGCGGGCCGCGGCCGCCGAGTTCGGGGCGCCGGTGGCGGCGCCCGGGGAGAACCTGGTGCTGACCGGCGGCGGCGCGGCCGACGTGGACGAGATGGTGGCCCGCACCGAGCGGGGACTGTTGCTGACGACGCTGTGGTACATCCGGGAGGTCGACCCGGCGACGTTGCTGCTGACCGGTCTGACCCGCGACGGCGTGTACCTGGTCGAGGACGGTGCGGTGACGGCGGAGGTGAACAACTTCCGGTTCAACGAGAGCCCGCTGGATCTGCTGCGGCGCACCACCGAGGCGGGCCGCACGGAGCGGACCCTGCCGCGGGAATGGAAGGACTGGTTCACCCGCACCGCGATGCCGCCGCTGCGGGTCCCCGACTTCCACATGTCGTCGGTCAGCCGCGCTCGCTGAGCCCGGCGCTCAGGGCAGGGCGCGGTGGAACCGGGCCGGGCTGCCGACCTACGGGCTCGACGTAGTGTCCCCCGAAAATCGGGCGGATTTGGGCGAGAAGGCTCGTTCGATGTGGTCACCGCCGGATCCGACAAGTTCTTCGATGGAGTGGCTGTGTCACGGCCCTATCGGTTGGTGCGCAGCCAGACTGCGGTGTCCGGTGGCAGAGAACGGGCATCGGTCAGGGCGGCGGAGGCGAGCAGGACGGTTGCGTCCGGGTCGATCGCAACCGGTTGACGGGACAGGTTCACGACGCACCGAAACGTCGGTCCGCGGTCGAAGACGAGGGCATCGGTGGCCGACGGCTGCCAGCCGAAAGAGTCATCGCGCAGGGCGGGCAGTGTGCGTCGGAGTCGTAGTGCGGTGCGGTAGAGGGTGAGCATCGAATCGGGGTCGTCGGATTCGGCGGCGACGGTCTTCGACTTCCAGTTGTCGGGTTGGGGTAGCCACGGCTGGACGTGGTCGGCGGCGAACCCGAAGGGTGGGTGGTCACCGCTCCAGGGCAGCGGGACCCGGCATCCGTCGCGGCCGCGGATGGTGTGCCCGGACCGTTCCCAGGTCGGGTCCTGCAGCAGTTCCGCAGGGAGGTCGGTGACTTCCTCGAGGCCGAGTTCTTCGCCCTGGTAGAGGTAGGCACCGCCGGGCAGGGCGAGCATGAGCAGGGCCGCCGCGCGGGCGCGGCGGGTGCCGAGGGTGAGATCGGAGTCGGTGGCGGCGGTCAGGGTCATCGGCAGTGTGCTGGTTTCGGCGCGCCCGAATCGGGTGAGGTGGCGGGTCTCGTCGTGGCTCGAGAGCACCCAGGTGGTCGGCGCACCGACCTCGCGGAGCGCCTCGCGGCTGCGGTCGATGGCCTCGCGCAGTGCTGCCGGGTCCCAGCCGGCTCTGGGGAAGTCGAAGTTGAAGGCGGTGTGCAACTCGCCGGGACGCACGTAGCGGGCCAGACGTTCGGGGCTGCGGACGATCGCCTCGGCGACGAACATGCGGTCGGGGCCGTATTCGTCGGCGATGGTGCGAAACTCGCGCAGGATGTCGTGAAGTTCGTCGACATCCCAGTGCGGATTGTCGACCCACGTGCTGGATTCGAACCGGGCTCCCGGTGCGTGGCCGGCATCCGGCAGTCCGGGAACCTTGGCCATCGCCGACACGGCGTCGATGCGTATGCCGTCGACGCCGCGGTCGAACCAGAAGCGCAGAACGTCAGCAAATTCGGTGCGGACCTCGGGGTTGGTCCAGTCGAGGTCGGGTTGTTCGGGTGCGAACAAGTGCAGATACCACTGGCCGGCTTGTCCGTCCTCTCGGGTGGTGCGGGTCCAGGCCGGTCCGCCGAATGCGCTGATCCAGTCGTTCGGCGGGAGTTCGCCCGTGTCGCCGCGGCCGGCGCGGAAGAAGTACCTGGCGCGCTCCCGCGAACCGGGGGCGCTGCGCAACGCCTCCCGAAACCAGGGGTGGGTGTCGGACGTGTGGTTGGCGGGCAGGTCGATGATGATGCGGAGTCCGGCAGCGTGGGCGGCGGCCAGCAGGGTGTCCGCGTCGTCGAGAGTGCCGAAGAGGGGGTCGATGTCGCGGAAGTCGGCGACGTCGTAGCCGCCGTCCGCCATCGGTGACGGATACCAGGGGGTGATCCAGATTGCGTCGACGCCGAGGTCGACGAGGTACGGCAGGCGCTCGGCGAGCCCTGCGAGGTCGCCGATGCCGTCGCCGGTGCCGTCGGCGAAGCTGCGCAGATACACCTGGTAGATGACAGCGTCGTGCCACCACTGTCGTGATGTGGGCATGGTTTCCCCTGCGGGTGGTGTGGGCGTGGTGGTGGTGTGGGCGGGCACGGTCAGCCCTTGACGGCGCCGGCGATCATCGCCTTGACGAAGTGGCGCTGGAACAGCAGGAACACCACGATGGTCGGGGCCATGATCAGCAGGGATCCGGCGTTGAGAAGGACGACGTCGGTCGAGTATTGGCCGACGAAGTTCTGCAGTGCGCCCGCCATGGTCCGCTTACCGGGGTCGTCGATGAGGACGATGGCCTGCAGGAAGGTGTTCCAGGTCCACAGGAACAGCAGCAGACACAGCGAGGCCAGCGCCGGGACCGCGAGCGGGATCTGGATGTGACGGAACGCCTGCCAGGGGCCCGCCCCGTCCAGGGCCGCAGCCTCGGTGAGCTCTTTCGGCATGGACAGGAAATGGGCTCGCATCCAGAAGACGGCGAAGGGCGTGAACGTGCCGATGAGAACCAGGATGAGTCCGAGGCGGGTGTTGAGCAGGTTCATCTCGCGCAGCTGGTAGTAGAGCGGCACGATCGTCGCCTCCTTCGGGAGAGTCAACCCCAGCAGCAGGAGCAGGAAGACGACGGTGCCTCCGGGCACGTGCAGCTGCCCGAGCCCGTAACCGGCCATCGCAGCGAACAGCGCTGCGACGGGGACGACGCCGGCGACGAGGATGATGCTCGAGACCATCAGCGGTGTCACCTCCGCGACGCGCCAGGCGTCGAGGAAGTTGTGCCAGTGCGGGTTCGACGGCCACGACAGCCCGAGCGGGACGGTGCCCTGCGGTTGCAGTGCCGCCGACAGCATGCTGAGCAACGGCAGGATCGAGAAGATCATGGTGCCGAGCAGCAGGACGAGTCCGGGAATCCGTTGGCGAGCGGAGGTTTTCATGATCATTTCTCTCTGAAGAAGCGCTGGATCGGCAGGATGACCATCAGGATCAGGCCGGTGAGGACGACAGCGAGGGCGCTGGCGAGACCGACCCGGGATTCGGTGAAGCCGAGTTGATAGATCAGGACGCCGGGCACGGTGGTCGCGTAGCCGGGTCCGCCCTGGGTGGACATGAACACGATGTCGAAGCTGGCGAGGGCGGCGATGATGGTGACGGTGACGCAGACCCCGATCTCGGCCCGCAGGGCTGGAACGGTGACGTATCGGAAGGTGCTGAGGAAGCTGGCGCCGTCGAGCCGGGCGGCCTCGTAGATCGAGATGTCGATCTTCCCGATGCCGGCCATCAGCAGGATGGTGCAGAATCCGAGGCCGAGCCAGGTGCCGATGACGCCGACGGCGGGCAGGGCCCAGTCGAAGTCGCCGAGCCAGGAGCGGGTGAGCCCGCCCAGGCCGACGGCCGAGAGCAGTTGGTTCACGGTGCCGTTGGTCGAGAACATCCACACCCACGCGACCGCCGCGGCCGCGCCGGGAATGATCTGCGGTAGGAACAGCAGGGTGCGGGTGAGGGTTCCGAGGCCGCGTATGCGGATCTCCTGGAGCAGGGCAGCGACGAGAAGGCCGCCGATCACCGGGAGGACGGTGAAGAACAGGATGAGGAAGAACGCGTGCCCGATCGAGGACAGCAGCTGCGGGTCGGTGAGCACGCGGCGGTAGTTGCCGAGCCCCACCCAGCTGCCGACGGAGATGCCGTCCCAGTTGTAGAGGGAGTACCAGAGGGTGCTCAGCAGCGGCCGGAGGACGAAGACGGTGTACACCGCCGCGGCGGGCAGGACGAACAGCCATCCGGTCAGGGCCCGTTTGGCGCGGTGGCCCCGCCCCGGCCGGGTTGCGACGCGATGCGGGAACGCCCGGGTGGGGGATGTCTGGGGGGCGTGTGCGGTGGAGGTCATCTCAGGAGGTCCTGCTCGTATGCGGATTGGACGGCGGCCATCATCTCGCCGGGCGTGGTTCGGCCGGCGACGAGCATCTGGACCTGCGGTAGCCAGGTGCCGGACATGCCGTTGGTGGCGTTCTGGACGAATTGGACCTGGCCGTCGGCGGCGACCAGTATGTCGAAGGCCGCCTGGATCTGGGCGCCCAGCGATCCGGGTGCGGTGGCCGGGACCGGGCCGGTACCGGACGGGGCGAAGCCGGCGTCGACCACGACCTGCCGGCCCGCGTCGGAGCGGAGGAAGTCCAGGAAGGCTGCGGCGGCGTTCTTGTCGTCCGACCCCGAGGGTATTGCGAAGTTCGACACCGGGTCGGACATGGCGAGCACGGGTGACCCGGCGGGCGCGGGTGGAAGGGTGAAGCCGACGTTCTCGCCCATCTTGGCCTGTAGGGTCGCGGCATCCCAGTTCCCGGAGACATAGAACAGGGCCTCGCCCGCAGCGAACCGTCCGGCGGCGGCGGTGGCGTCGGTGCCGTTGGTGTCCGCGGGGAAGTAGCCCTTCGCTGCCCAGCCGGCCACCACCGCGGCCGCGTCGACCGCGGCGGAGGTGTCGAGGGTGGCGCCGGGCGCGTTGAAGACCCAGCCGTTGACCGCGTCCGGGCCGAGGGCGGTGTTCAGCATCATCTGGACCAGGAAGGTGACCTGCGCGCTCTTGTTGCCGGCCATGATCGGGATCAGTCCGGCAGTTTTCGCCGACGCCAGGGCCTGCTCGAATTCCGCGACGGTGGTGGGCGGCTCGACCATCCCGATCCGGTTCGCAAGCTCCTTGTTGTAGTAGAGCCCGGTCACCGTGAACCCGCTGGCCATCGTGTACTGCGGGCCGGTGCCGCGGATTCCGTTCGCATCGACCCGGTACATGGCACTCTGCCCCGGCGGAAGCGTGTTCCAGCCGTAGGCGTCGGCCCACGGATCGAGGGCCGTGAGCTGGTGGTTGGCTACCGCGGCGGGCAGCGCGATGATCCGCGCGATGTCCGGCGGATTCTCCGACGCGAGCACCCGGGGGGCGTTGACGGCCTGCACCTCGTCCGGGTCGTAGCGCGGGGTGATGGTCACGTTCGGATGGCGCTCGGTGAACGCCGCGATCAGGGCCTCGTCGATCTTCTTCAACCCCGCACCGTCGTACAGGGTCAACTCGATCGGGTCGGTGCCGAGATCGATGTTCACCGGCACCGGGTCGGTCGGGACGGTCGCGGTGTTACCGCTGCCCGGCGGCGCGCACGCCACCACCGTCTGCAGGACCGCGGCGCCTGCGAGGGCGGCGAATCTGCGTGCCCGCCGGGCCGGGGTCGAGTGGTGTGAGTCCATAACTCCTCCGCGTTGAGATGCGCATCACATTTCGGAAGCGCTTCCGAAGCGTATGTCGGAAGCGCTTCCGAAATCAAGGTCGATCGGTCTACCATCGGGCTTGTGTCCAATCGACCTGCAGCGTTGAGCCTCAGCGACGTCGCCCGGGAGGCCGGGGTCTCACTGACGACGGCTTCACGCGCCCTCAACGACTCGTACGGTGTGTCCGCGGCGACGAAGGCGAAGGTCCTCGCCACCGCCCGCCGTCTCGACTACGTCGTCTCCCCGGATGCGGTCCGCCTCGCCGGCGGCCCGACACGACGGGTGGCGCTGGCCGTCCCCCACATCGAGCGCTGGTTCTTCGGCGAGATGGTGAGCGGCATCGAAACGGTGCTCTCCGCGGCCCACTTCGACCTGTTGCTGTACCAGGTCGGCGGCCCCGACGACCGCCACGACTTCTTCACCCGGCTGCCCGCCCGCCGGAAGGTCGACGCCGTCGTGGTGGTCGCATTCCCGGTCGACCAGCACGAGCAGGAACGGCTCGCCCTGATGGGCGTCAGCATCATCGCCGCCGGCGGGCAGAACGCCGACTACCCCTACGTCTGCATCGACGACTATCGTGCCGGCCGCCTGGCCGTCGACCACCTCCTGGAACTGGGCCACCGGCGCATCGCCATGATCGCCGCCCACGACCCGGACCAGCCGGGCTGGCCGGCCCGCCCGGGCCGCTCGGCGGCGTACGTCGACGCCCTGACCGAGGCCGGGATCGCGGTCGATCACGCTCTCATCCGCGACGTCGACTGGGGCGGCCTCAACGCCGCATCGGCGATGGCCGACATTCTCGACGCGGCCCCGGAGCGCGCCCCGACGGCTGTGTTCGCGCACAGCGACGAACTCGCCCTCGGCGCGATCAGAACCCTGCGCCGCCGGGGCCTGCGGATACCCGACGACGTCTCCGTGGTCGGGATCGACGATCACCCCCTCGCCGCACTCACCGACCTGACCACGGTGCACCAATCCGTCCGCGAGCAGGGCGAGATCGCCGCCCGCCTGGTCCTCGAAACGCTGAATCCCAGCCCCACCGCGGACGGCGGCGTACCCACCGCCGTCACGGCCCCGGTGACACTCACCGTCCGCGCCAGCACCGGACCGGCGCCGGACCGAAGGCGGCCGACAGCGGCGACCGCAGACGACTCTCCGTGCTGAGAGCACGACGGTCGCGCCCCGATTGCCGAACACCCCAGGAGACCTGATGCGCCTCGCCCTTCCCGACCACTGGGTCTGGGACAGTTGGATGACCGACGACGGCACCGACTACCACCTGTTCTTCCTCCGCGCCTCGCGCGCCCTGCAGGACCGCGAACGCCGCCACTACCGTGCGGCCATCGGACACGCGACCTCGCGGGACGGCGAGCAATGGACCCTGACCGCCGACGCAGTGGCGGCCTCCGACGCCCCGGCGTTCGACGACCTCGCGACCTGGACCGGCTCCGTCGTCCGCGACACCGGCGGACGCTGGAGCATGTTCTACACCGGCGTGAGCCGGGCCGAGAACGGCCTCGTACAACGCATCGGCCGCGCAACCTCCTCGGACCTGGTCACCTGGACCAAGGACCCCGACCTCGTCCTCGAGGCCGACGGCCGCTGGTACGAACGCCTCGGCGAGGGCACCTGGCCGGACGAAGCCTGGCGCGACCCCTACGTCTTCGAACACGCCGGTCGGTGGCACATGCTGATCACCGCCCGCGCCAACTCCGGCGATCCCGAGGGCCGCGCCGTCGTCGGCCACGCCACCAGCAAGGACCTGAGCCACTGGCACATCCACCCCCCACTCTCGACGCCCGCCGGATTCGGCGAGATGGAAGTCCTGCAGGCACACACCGTCAACGGGAAACCGGTCCTGGTGTTCTCCTGCGCGCCCAAGAACACCAGCGTTCACGCCGGGCACCAAGCGGGGACCTGGATCGCCGAAGGACAGTCCCCGCTCGGGCCGTGGAAGATCACCGAGGCGGCGAACATCGACACCGCCGACCTGTACGCGGTGCAGATGCGGCGGACACGGGACGGCAACTGGACGACGTGGGGCTTCGACAACGGCGACGGACCGCAATTCGGCACCATCTCCTCCTCGAGTTACGTGCCGTTCACCGGTACCGACAGTTCGACCACGACGCCCTGACAGCACCGATACCCACACCACTCACCTCACTCGGATCGTCCGGCACGTTCCTGCCGGTGGAGGGACTCTCTTTTCTCATGGCAACCATCACGTACGACCACGCGACCCGACTGTTCCCCGGTTCGGACTGCCCCGCGGTGGACCAACTCGACCTACACATCGAGGACGGCGAATTCCTCGTCCTGGTCGGCCCGTCCGGCTGCGGTAAGTCGACGTCGCTGCGCATGCTCGCCGGCCTCGAGGACGTCGACGGCGGTCGCATCACCATCGGCGGCCGCGACGTCACGCACGCCGAACCCAAGGAACGCGACATCGCGATGGTGTTCCAGAACTACGCCCTCTACCCGCACATGAGCGTCGCGGAGAACATGGGCTTCGCGCTCAAACTCGCCGGTACCGACAAGTCCGAGATCCGCCGCCGCGTCGCCGAGGCCGCCGACATGCTCGACCTCGGCGCGTATCTGGACCGCAAGCCGAAGGCGTTGTCGGGGGGCCAGCGGCAGCGAGTTGCCATGGGCCGCGCCATCGTCCGCCAGCCTCAGGTGTTCCTCATGGACGAGCCGCTGTCGAATCTCGACGCGAAGCTGCGGGTGCAGACCCGGACGCAGATCGCCCAGTTGCAGCGCCACCTGGGCACGACCACCGTCTACGTCACGCACGACCAGGTCGAGGCGATGACGATGGGCGACCGGGTCGCCGTCCTCCAGGGCGGGGTGCTGCAGCAGTGCGCGTCACCGCGCGAGCTCTACCACCGGCCCGCGAACGTCTTCGTCGCCGGATTCATGGGTTCACCGTCGATGAACCTGTTCACCGTGCCCGTCACCGACGGCGGAATCCGCTTCGGCGGGCAGGTGATTCCGGTGCCGCGGGACACCCTGGCGGCCGCCGGCCGGGAGGTTGTCTTCGGGATCCGGCCCGAGCACGTCGAGATCGCCGACCCCGGCGGACTGAAACTCGAGGTCGACGTGGTCGAAGAACTCGGCTCGGAAGCGTTCATCTTCGGACGCACTCAGGTGGGCGGACGGCACGAGCCAATGGTGGCCAGGGTCCACTGGCGAAATCCACCGGAGAAAGGCCAGGTCGTGCACGTCCGCATCGACCCGTCGCACGCCCACGTCTTCGCCACCACCCCCGGCGGCGCCCGGCTACCGCACTAGCAGCACAGCTGTCGAAGGCTTCGTGCCTCGCACCCCGGACCGCCGGCATCGGATGTGCGTCGACGCGCTCTCAGCTGTGCGGCATCGCAGCGCTCCCGTCACCCGCCGTGCCCGGGGGCCGGGGTGCCCGTCTCCGGAGCGGTGGCGCCCGCGTCGACGGCGCAGGCGATGCCGACGGTGCCGGCGCGGCCGCGGCGCAGCACGCTGCCCTTGACCGTGAGCCACCCGAGGATCCCGTATCTGCGCGCGATCACGGCCCGCGCCCGCTCGGTGCCGGCGGCATCGAGCACGGTGGCGGTGCCGGGGACCGCGTCGCTGCGCGGGTTGCCGCGCACGTCGCACACCGCGAGGGTGATCCGCGGATCGCGGCGCAGCCGCTTGACCTTGTAGGAGTCGGTGACGGTCCACACCAGCAGCCGGTCGGCGTCGGCGGCCGCCCACACCGCGGTCGGCACCGGGGTGCCGTCCTTGCGGAACGTGGTCAGCAGCACGTACTTCGCGGCGGCGAGGTCGGCGAAGGTCGGGGTCATGGGGCACACCCTACGGAAAACCGCGCCGCCGGCGCGCCGACCGGCGCCGTCTAGCCTGGAGGGCATGCCGCATGCCCATGATCCCGCCGTGGCCGACCTGGTCGAGGTACCCCTCCCGGGGGGCCGGCTGACCGCGGCGCAGCTGCAGGTCCTCGCCGAACTCGCCCACGAGCACGCCGGGGGCACCCTCGTCCTCACCGCCGGCGGCCTCGGGATGCGCGGGGACCGCACCGAGCTCACCGCGCGGCTGACCGGTCACGGCTTCGACCTGCCCGGCGAGCACCGGCACCGCCTGCTCGTCTCGCCGCTGTCCGGTCGCATCGGCGGGCACGTGGACGTGTGGGAGACGCTGGCCGGGGTGCAGGACCGCCTCGACGGGACCGTACCGGACCGCGAGATCGTCGTCGGGATCGACGACGGCACCGGCGACATCGCGGCCCTGGCCCCCGAGGTGGGGGCGTTGGCGTTGCCCGACGGGCGGTGGGCGCTGCTGCTCGACGGCACCGACTCGGGGGTGCGTCTGCCCCCCGGCGACGTCGTCGAGGCGCTGGTCGCGGCGGCGCAGCGGCCCCGCCGCGCCGGCGTCGCCGCGACCCTCGCGGCCCTGGGCCTGGAGCCGTCGGAGCCGGCGGCGCCGCACCCGCCGGCCCCGGCCCGGCCCGTGGGATGGCTCGACCAGCCCGACGGGGCGGTCACCCTCGGCGGCGGTCTGCCCGGGGCGGTGCTGCCGGCGCGGATGGCGGAGTTCCTCGCGGCCGTGGACCGCCCCCTGGTGGTGACGCCGTGGCCGGTGCTGTTGCTGTGCGACCTCGACGAGTGGGCCGCCGAACAGGTGGTGCGGGTGCTCGCCCCGATGGGGCTGATCTTCGACGCCGACTCCCCCGCCCTGCGCTGATCCGCGCCGCGGCCGCCGCATTCCGGGGTCGCCGCATTCCGGGGTCGCGAGGTCCGGGCGCGGCCTACCGTGAGGTCATGACCATCGGTGCCGGTTCCGAGTCCGACGTGTTCGATGTCATCGTCCTCGGCGGCGGGCCCGCCGGGGAGAATGCCGCCGACTATGCGATCGCCGGCAGCGACCGCACCGCGGTGCTGGTCGAACACGAACTGGTCGGCGGCGAATGCTCCTACTGGGCGTGCATGCCGAGCAAGGCGCTGCTGCGACCGGGGCAGGTGCTCGGCGCGGCCCGGCACATGCCCGGCGTCGCCGCCAAGGTCGCCGCGCACGGCGTCGACGTCGCCGACGTCCTCGCCCGCCGCGACGCGTTCACCAGCGGCCGCGACGACGCCGCGCAGGTCGAGTGGGCCCGCGGCGCCGGGATCGACGTCGTGCGCGGGCACGGCCGGCTGAGCGGGCCGTGCGAGGTCACCGTGGACGGCCCGCAGCCGCGCCGGCTGCGGGCACGGCACGCGGTGGTGGTGGCCACCGGCACCACCGCCGCCGTCCCCGACCTGCCCGGGCTGCGCGCCGCCCGGCCGTGGACGTCGCGGGACGCGACGAACCTGCAGCAGGTGCCGCGGCGCGCCGCGATCGTCGGCGGCGGCGTCGTCGCCTGCGAGGTCGCCACGTGGCTGCGCGAGCTGGGCACCGAGGACCTGACGATGCTGGTGCGCGGGGAGCGGCTGCTCGCCCGCACCGAACCGTTCGCCGGCGACGCGGTCGCCGCGGCGCTGCGCGAGCACGGCGTGCGGCTGCGGTTCGGCACCACGGTGGCGGAGGTGGCCCGCCCGGACGTCGCGGACACCGGCGTGGGGCGCCTCCACGGCGGCCCGGTGCGGCTGCGTCTCGACGACGGCGGCGACCTCGAGGTCGACGAGCTGATCGTCGCGACCGGACGCCGGCCCGCCACCGCCGACCTCGGTCTCGACGCGGTCGGGGTGGCCGGGGACGGCCCGCTGCGCACCGACGACCACATGACCGTCGCCGGGACGGACGGACGCTGGCTCTACGCCGTCGGCGACGTCACCGGCCGGACGGCGCTGACGCACATGGGCAAGTACCAGGGCCGGGTGTGCGGCGACGTGATCGCCGCCCGCGCCGAGGGCCGCGACCTCGACGCGCCGCGCTACCGGGCGAGCGCCGACCACGGGCAGGTGCCGCAGGTGGTGTTCACCGTCCCGGAGGTCGCGTCGGTGGGCCGCACCGCCGCCGGCGCCCGCGCCGACGGCCTCGACGTCGAGGTGCTCGAGGTCGACATCGCCGTGGCCGGATCCGCTTTGGCCCGGGACGATTTCACCGGCCGCGCCGCCCTCGTCGTCGACCGCGCGACCGACACCGCGGTGGGGGCGACGTTCGTGGGCACCGACGTGGCCGAGCTGCTGCATGCGGCCACCGTCGCGGTGGTCGGGGCGGTGCCGCTCGAGACGCTGTGGCATGCGGTACCGGCATATCCGACGGTCGGCGAGGTGTGGTTGCGGCTGCTCGAGTCGCGCCGCCGCTGACCGCGCCGGTCAGCGCGGCAGCCGCCGCCAGATCGGGCGCGGCAGCAGCCGCATCCCGAAGAACACCGGCCGCAGCACCGCCGGCACCCACACCTCGCCGCGGCCGCGGTGCAACGCCCGCACCGCCGCATCGGCGACCCGGTCCGGGGTGCTCGACAGCGGCGCGGGGCTCATGCCCTCGGTCATCCGGCCGATCACGAACCCGGGCCGCACCAGCAGCAGGGACACGCCGCTGCCGTGCAGCGCGTCGGCCAGGCCGGCGGCGAATCCGTCGAGGCCGGCCTTCGCGGAGCCGTACACGTAGTTCGCCCGGCGCACCCGCACCCCCGCCACCGACGAGAACACCACGATCCGGCCCGAACCCTGGGCGCGCAGCTGCGCCGCGAGGTGCGTGAGCAGCGCCACGTGGGCGACGTAGTCGGTGTGCACGATCGCGACGGCGTGGGCGGCGTCGTGTTCGGCGCGGCGCTGGTCGCCGAGGATGCCGAACGCGAGGACCGCGACGTCGATCGGGCCGTACAGGGCCCGGATGTCGGCGAGAACCTGCTCGTGGGTGTCGAGCCGGTCGGCGTCGAACTCGACGGTGTGCACGGCGGCGGCCCCGGCGTCGAGCACGGCGCGGCGCTGCGGCTCGAGGTCCCCGGCGCGGCGCGCGGCCAGGACCACGGTGCGGCCGCGGGCCAGCCGCACGGCCACCGCCGCCCCGATCTCGCTGCGGCCCCCGAAGACGACGATCGAACCCTGCTCGTTGCTCACCGCACCAGTGTGCCCGGGCGGCGCCGGGGCGGGTCCGGCGGTGCCGGGTTCGGCTACCGTCGCAGGCATGGCCCGAACCCCCGCCGCGCTCGGCGATGCCGCGCTGCAGTTCCTCACCGAATACCATCTCGGCACCCTGACGACGCTGCGCACGGACGGCAGCCCGCACGTGGTGGCCGTCGGCTTCACCTGGGACCCGGACGCCGCGGTGGTGCGGGTGATCACCAACGCGACGTCGCAGAAGGCGCTCAACGCCGAGCGCGGCGGGTACGGCGCTGTCAGCCAAGTCGAGCGCGGCCGCTGGCTCACCCTCGAGGGTCCGGCCCGGGTGCGCACGGACCCGGAGGCCGTCGCCGAGGGGGTGCGCCGCTACACCGCGCGGTACCGGCCGCCGCGGCCCAACCCGACCCGCGTGGTGGTGGAGATCACCGTCGAACGGGTGATGGGTTCGGTGCTGGACCGGTAGGGCCGGTCATCCCGGCAGCTCGGTCAGCCCGTGCGGCCGGTGGTTGAGCGGCTCGCAGCCGTCCTCGGTGACCACCACGATGTCCTCGATGCGCGCACCCCATGCGCCGCGGAAGTAGATGCCCGGTTCGATGCTGAACGCCATCCCGGGCCGCAGCACATCGGTGTTGCCGTCGACGATGTACGGCTCCTCGTGCACGGACAGCCCGATGCCGTGCCCGGTGCGGTGCACGAACACCTCGGCGAGGCCGTGCGCGGCGAGCACGTCGCGGGCGGCGGCGTCGACCGAGGCAGCGCTGACCCCGGGCCGGACCGCGTCGACGGCCGCCTGCTGCGCGGCCTCGAGCAGCGCCACCTTCGCCGCGACGTCCGCGGCGGGCGCGCCGAGGCTGTAGGTGCGGGTGGAGTCGGAGTAGTAGCCGGGCTCGACCGGGCCGCCGATGTCGACGACCACGACGTCGCCGGGTTCGAGGACCCGGTCGGAGACCTCGTGGTGGGGGTCGGCGCCGTGCGGGCCGGAGCCGACGATGACGAACGCGGCCTCGGTGTGGCCCTCGGCGACGATCGCGGCGGTGATGTCGGCCGCGACCTGCGCCTCGGTGCGCCCGGGCCGCAGCCACCGTCCCATCTGCGCGTGCACCCGGTCGATGGCGGCGCCGGCGCGGCGCAGCGCCTCGACCTCCGCGTCGTCCTTGATCATGCGCAGCTGCCGCACCACCTCCGTCGCCAGCACGGGCGGCACCGCGAACCGGGTCGCGAGCGGCACCAGGTGCAGGGCGGGCATGGCGTCGGCGACCGCGGTGCGCGGGCGCTCCGGCAGCAGCGCCGCCACCTGCGCGTACGGGTCCTGCCCGTCGACCCAGTCGTGCACCGGCAGGTTCAGGTCCGCGGCGGCGGAGTCGGTGAGGGCGGCCAGCTCGAGCCGCGGCACGACGACGGAGGCGGGGGCGCCGTCGGTGGGCACCACCAGGCAGGTGAGCCGTTCGAACGATTCCGCCCGCGAACCGAGGAGGTAGCGCAGGTCCGGGCCGGGGGTGACGAGCAGCGCGTCGAGGCCGGCGTCGCGGCCGAGGGCGGCGGCCCGGGCGAGACGGTCGGCGTATGCGGAGGCGGGGAAGCGGCGCGCGGGGGAATTCATGCGGACAGCGTAGTGGCGTTTGGCAGGATGATCGTCGTGACTGCGACGCCGGCGTCCGCCGCCCCCGTGCCCCCCACCGGCCCGTTGATGCTGCTCGACGGGGCGAGCCTGTGGTTCCGCGCGTTCCACGCGCTGCCCGAGTCGCTCACCGCCCCGGACGGCCGCCCGGTCAACGCGGTGCGCGGGTTCACCGACATGGTGGCGTCGCTGATCACCAAGCATCGGCCGGCGCGGCTGGTGGTGTGCCTGGATCTGGACTGGCGGCCGGCGTTCCGGGTGGCGGCGGTGCCGAGTTACAAAGCGCACCGGGTGGCCGCCGGCTCGGACGGCACCGTCGAGGAGGTGCCGGCGGCGTTGCCGTCGCAGGTGCCGATGATCACCGACGTGCTGGCCGCCGCCGGCCTCGCCACCGCCGGCGCGGCCGGGTTCGAGGCCGACGATGTGATCGGTACTCTCGCCGCCGGCGAGTCCCGGGATCCGGTGCTGGTGGTCAGCGGGGACCGGGACCTGCTGCAGGTGGTGCGCGACGGCTCGGTGCCGGTGCGGGTGCTGTACGTCGGGCGGGGCCTGGCCAAGGCCGAGCTGTTCGGGCCGCCCGAGGTGGCGGCGCGGTACGGGCTGCCACCCGAGCGGGCCGGCGCGGCCTACGCCGAGCTGGCGGCGCTGCGCGGGGACCCGTCGGACGGGTTGCCGGGGGTGAAGGGCGTCGGGGAGAAGACCGCGTCGACCCTGCTGCTGCAGTACGGGTCGCTGACGGCGCTGCGCGCGGCAGCGGTGGACCCGGAGTCGGGGCTGGCGAAGGGGGTGCGCGGCAAGCTGATCGACGCCGGCGCGTATCTCGACGCGGCGGTGCCGGTGGTGCGGGTCGCCACCGACGCCCCCGTCCGGGTGTCGCGGCCGGACACGGTGCCGTCCACCCCGGTCGATCCGCAGGCGCTGGAGCGGCTGGCGCAGGAGCTGGGGATCGGGCGGTCCGTCGCCCGGTTGACCGCGGCGTTGGCCGCGGGGTGAGGGCGACGGACCGGCGCGCTCAGTTGGGGCGGCTGACCTCGTAGGTGCCCTCGTCGTCGGTGAAGGTCACCGTCACCGACCGGAACTGGCCGTCCACCGTGAGGGTGCACTCGAAGCTGTTGCCCGCCTTGACTTCTTCACCGTCCGGGCACTGCACGTCGGAGACGTCGGTGGCGCCGTAGGACTCGGTGAGGACCTTCTCGACGCCGGCCTGCGCGGCCTCGGGGTCGAGGGTGTCGTTGCCGCCGAGGAGCAGCACGGCGCCGATGATCGCGCCGATCACCACGAGCCCGGCGACGGCCAGGCCGACGATCAGCCCGGTCTTCGACTTCTGCTGCGGCGCACCGGCATTCCATTGGCTCGCGCCGGTCGACCCCCACTGCTGGCCGGGTTGCTGCCCCCACTGGGGCTGACCCTGCTGGGGTTGTCCCCACTGCTGGCCCTGGCCGGGCTGCTGCCCCCACTGCGGCTGGCCCTGCTGCGGCTGGCCGGGGGTCTGCTGACCCTGCTGGCCCCACTGCTGCCCCTGGGCGGGCTGCCCCCACTGGGGCTGACCCTGCTGGGGTTGTCCCCACTGCTGGCCCTGGCCGGGCTGCTGGCCCCACTGCTGGCCGGGGGTTTGGCCTTGGCCGGGTTGCTGCCCCCACTGCGGCTGGCCCTGCTGCGGCTGGCCGGGGGTCTGCTGGCCCTGCTGGCCCCACTGCTGGCCGGCGGGCTGCCCCTGCTGCGGCGTGCCGAACGCCTGCGTCGGGGCCGGCCCCTGCTCGGCTCCGGAGGACGGCGGGGGGGACGGCGCCCACTGCTTGGTCGAATCGTCGGAATCCTGCGGGTCGTGCGGACCGCTCATTGTCGCCTCCACCTGCCTTCGCTGTGTCCAATTACCGTAGCCGTAGCGCCCCACCCACCACGAGAAAGCCGTGTGGCAGCGCGCGTATCAAACCACACGCGGTGTCGTCACGCCGCATCGACCGCGACGACACCGCGCCGGATCGCGCCGATCGCCCGGGCGGCGGTCTTCGCGATCTGAGGGTCGACCGCGCCGGTGCGGATCTGGTCGAGCAGATCGATCACCTGCCGGCACCAGCGCACGAAGTCGCCCGCCGACAGGTCGCGTCCGGCGGCCCCGGCGGCGATCAGGGCCTCCGTCAACGACTGGGTGCTCACCCACGTGTAGATGGCATCGACGAACCCGGGATCCGGTTCGCGGGTGGGGGGCAGCTTGAAACGAACCTCGTCGGCGCGCAGCTGCCCGCACAGGCGGACGGTGTCGGCGAGCGCGCGGCGCAGCGGCCCGGTGGGCCCGTACTCGGTGGCGCCCTCCTCGACGCGCGCCTCGTACACCACCGCCGAGACCACCGCGGCGAGCTCGGCGGGCGAGAGTCCCGCCCACACGCCGTGGCGCAGGCATTCGGCGACGAGCAGGTCGCTCTCGCTGTAGATGCGGGCGAGCCGCTCCCCCGCCTCGGTGGTCGACGGGTCGTCGCCGGCGGTGAGGTAGCCCCGCTCGGTCAGCAACGCGACGATCCGCTCGAAGGTGCGAGCGAGGGAGTTGATGGTGGCCGCGGACTGGCGGCGCATCTGTGCGACCTCCCGGCCGAGCCGGTTGTAGCGTTCCCCGAGCCGGGCGAGGCGCTCGAGGTCGGGATGCTGGTGGGCCGGGTGCCGGCGCAGGCGCCGCCGCAGGTCGTCGATCTCGCGGGTGTCGCCGTTCTTGGCGTGCTTGGGGCGGCGCGGCGCGGAAATCCCGGTGCTGCGCAGCGCCGACGCGAGGTCACGGCGGGCCCGGGCGGTGCGGGCGTCGGCGTGCCGGGGCAGCCGGAGCTTGCCGAGCGCGGTGGCCGGTGCCGGGAAGTCCGCGGCCGAGACCCGCCCGGACCAGGCGTCCGCGGTGACCACCAGGGGCCGGGGGTCGGTGACGTCGGTGTCGGTTTCGAGGACGACGGCCAGTCCGGTGCGCCGGCCGCCGGGGATGGCGACGATGTCGCCGCGGCGCAGCGCGAGCAGCGACGCGACCGCGGCCTGCCGGCGGTCCTGCCGGGCCTGGCGTTCGCGTCGCCGTTCGAGCTGGGTGAGTTCCTCACGCAGCTGCAGGTAGTCGATGATGTCGCCGTCCTCGCCGCCGAGCTGATCGCGGAGCTTGGCGAGGGCCTTCTCGTTGCGTTCGATGCCGCGGGTCAGGCCGACGACCGACTTGTCCGCCTGGAACTGGGCGAAGGACCGCTCGAGCAGCGCCCGGGAGTGCTCGGCGCCGACCGCGTCGATCAGGTTGACCGCCATGTTGTACGACGGGCGGAACGAGCTGCGCAGCGGGAAGGTGCGGGTGGAGGCGAGCCCGGCGACGTCGGCGGGCTCGAGGCCCGGCTGCCACAGCACCACCGCGTGGCCCTCGACGTCGATGCCGCGGCGCCCGGCCCGCCCGGTGAGCTGGGTGTACTCGCCGGGGGTGAGCTCGGCATGGGTTTCGCCGTTGTACTTGACCAGCTTCTCGAGCACCACGGTGCGGGCCGGCATGTTGATGCCCAGGGCGAGGGTTTCGGTGGCGAACACCGCCCGCACCAGGCCGCGGACGAACAGGTCCTCGACGGTGTGCCGGAAGGCCGGGAGCATGCCGGCGTGGTGGGCGGCGATGCCGCGTTCGAGGGCGGCGCGCCACTCCCGGAAGCCGAGCACCTCGAGGTCGGCGCGCGGCAGGTCGCCGGTGTGTTCGTCGACGATGGCCCGGATCTGCGCGGTCTCGGCGTCGGAGGCCAGGTGCAGACCGGCGCGCAGGCACTGGCCGACGGCGGCGTCGCAGCCGGCACGGCTGAACACGAAGGTGATCGCCGGCAACAGCCCCTCCCGGTCGAGGCGGGCGACGACCTCCGGACGCGGCAGCGGCCGGAACCCGATGCGCCCGCGGGGACCGCCCCACCGGCCGGTCGAGTCGAGGGCGGCGCGGCGGCGCACCTGCTCGACGAGTTCGCGGTTGACCACGACGCCGCGGCGGCCGGTGCCGTCCGCGGCGTCCGGGTGCGCGGTGGATTCGAACAGGTCGAAGATGCGGGGGCCGACCATGACGTGCTGGTGCAGCGGGATGGGCCGCACCTCGTCGACGACGACGGTGGTGTCGCCGCGCACGGTCTCCATCCAGTCGCCGAACTCCTCGGCGTTGGAGACGGTGGCGGACAGGCTGACCAGGCGCACGTCCTCGGGCAGGTGCAGGATGACCTCCTCCCACACCGCGCCGCGGAACCGGTCGGCGAGGAAGTGCACCTCGTCCATCACCACGTGGGTCAGCCCGATCAGGGTGGTCGAGGAGGCGTAGAGCATGTTGCGCAGCACCTCGGTGGTCATCACCACCACCGGGGCATCCGGGTTGACGGACTGATCGCCGGTGAGCAGGCCGACCGAGGCCTTGCCGTAGCGGGCGACGAGATCGGCGTACTTCTGGTTGCTCAACGCCTTGATCGGGGTGGTGTAGAAGCACTTGCTGCCGGCGCGCAGCGCCAGGTGCACGGCGAACTCACCGACGACGGTCTTGCCGGCGCCGGTGGGGGCGCACACGAGCACGCCGTGCCCGCCCTCGAGGGCGCGGCAGGCCTGCACCTGGAACGGATCGAGCGGGAAGGACAGCTCGGCGGCGAATTCGGCGAGCCGGGGCGGCAGCGCGGTCGCGGTGGATCCGGTGTCGGTGGAGTCGGTCACAGGCGGCGGCTAGAGGGTGTCGGAGTAGTCGGGCGGCGCGGGCCGGGCGGTGGGGCCGGGCGGCACCGTCGAGGTGGGCGCGGGCACCGGGGTGGGTGCCGTGATCGGGGAGCTCTCGTCGTCGTCGAGGTCGCCCCAGCCCTGTTCCCGGTCGCGGCGGGCGCGGCGCCTGTCGTTGAGGCGGGCGAGCTGGATGGCGAGTTCGAGCAGCAGGGTCAGGGCCGCGGCCAGCGCCAGCATCGAGAACGGGTCCTGGCCGGGCGTGGCGATGGCGGCGAAGACGAACATCGCCATGATCAGCCCCCGCCGCCACGACTTGAGCTTGGCGTAGCTGAGCACCCCGACGGCGTTGAGCGCGACGATGACGAGGGGAATCTCGAAGGACACCCCGAAGATCACGAGCAGGTTGATGATGAACCCGAAGTACTCCGAGCCCGACAGCGCGGTGACCTGCACGTCGTTACCGACGGTGAGCAGGAACGACAACGCGTGCGAGACCACCAGGTAGGCCAGGACCGCGCCGGCGACGAACAGCACCGCGCCGGAGACGACGAAGCCGATCGCGTAACGGCGTTCCTTGGCATACAGGCCGGGGGTGATGAACGCCCACAGCTCGTACAGCCAGATCGGGCAGGCCAGCACGATGCCCGCGGTCAGCGCCACCTTCAGCCGCAGCATGAACTGTTCGAACGGTCCCGTGGCGAGCAGCCGGCAGCTGTCGTCGGCGCTGATGTCGGCGCGCGCGGACGCCGGCAGATCACAGTAGGGGCCGCGCAGGATCTCGCCGAGGCTCGGGAGCCCGAACAGGCCGGCGCTGTACCAGACGAACCCGACGATCGTGGTGAGCACCACGGCGGCGAGGGCGATGAGCAGGCGGGTGCGCAGTTCGTAGAGGTGCTCGACCAGCGACATGGTGCCGTCGGGATTGGTCTTGCGCCGGCTTCGACGCGGATCGAACGGGATGCGCACGGTGCGGTTCTCAGCTCCTGTCACGGCCGCCGGGATCAGCGGAGGACCGGGACATCCGCACGGATGCCCCGGTCAGGGAAATACGGTCAGGCCGAACGTGATTCGGGCTGCGGCGTCTGCGGCTGCGGCTCCACGGGGGCCGGGGCCGGCTGGGCCGGCGGCAACGGGCTCGGAGCCTGCTGCTGCGCGGGGCGCGCGTCGTCGTTCTGCATCTCCTTGACCTCGCTCTTGAAGATGCGCAGCGACCGGCCGAGACCGCGGGCCGCGTCGGGCAGCTTCTTCGAACCGAACAGGATGATCACGACGATCGCGACGATGGCCCAGTGCCAGGGGCTCATTGCACCCATTATCAACCTCCACTGATCTGCTGGCGTCGATGCTACCGGACCGACCCTGCACCGGCGCGCCGCACAGGGGCGTTCACGACGAGTTCGGAGCAGGTTCACAGCCCGTTCCCGGCGGGGGCGTCGTACGCGGCCAGGGCGGCCTGCGCCCGGTCCCGCACCGCCGCGACCAGCTCCGGCGGACCCAGCACACTGACCCCCGCGCCGAGGCCGACGGTCAACCGCGCCATCCAGTCCAGCGACGCGTAGTGCATCACCGCGTCGATGACCCCGTCGTCGTGCACCCGCACGTCGATCAGCGGGTAGTAGTCGAGCAGCCACCCGTAGCCGGGGTCGATCCGCAACCGGGCCGCCGGCAGCGTCGGGTCGCCGGCGAACAGGTCGAGGTGGTCGTCCTCGCGCAGCGCCCGTTCGGGCGGGTCCGCCGGTTCGTCGAGTTCGGTGGCGGCGTCGATGCGGTCGAACCGGAACAGCCGCACCCCTTCGGCGGCCCGGCACCAGGCCTGCAGGTAGGTGTGTTCGCCGACCAGCACGATCCGGATCGGATCGACGTCGCGTTCGGACACCGCATCGCGGGAGGCCGAGTAGTAGGTCAGGTGCAGCACCCGGCGGTGCTGCACCGCCGAGCGCACGGTCGCCGCGACCGGATCCTCGGCGACGGGCTGCGCGGGGGCGGGCGTGCGGTCGGCGGCGGCCGCGGTGCCGGCGGCGGCCTCGATCTTCGCGATCGCCCCGAGCGCCGCGGTGGGGTCGACCACGCCGGGCATCTCCACCAGCGACCGCAACGCCACCAGCAGCGCCGTGGCCTCGGTGGACGTCAGCCGCAACGGCCGGTCGATCCCGGCGGTGAAGGTGACGACGATGCTGTCCTCGGAGAACGAGAGGTCGATCAGGTCGCCGGGACCGTAGCCGGGCAGCCCGCACACCCACAGCTGGTTCAGGTCGTCCATGATCTGTTTCGGGGTGACTCCGAGATCGCGGGCGGCCTCGGCGGCGCTGATCCCCGGATGGGCCGTGAAGTACGGCACCAGGTTCAGCAGCCGGGTCAACCGCCCGGACAGTCGTGTGCTCATCGGCTCTCCCCCCGGTCGGCACCGCCGCCGCTGTTCGAGACGGCACCGCCGCCGCTGTTCGAGACGGCACCGCCGCCGCTGTTCGAGACGGCACCGCCGCCGCTGTTCGAGACGGCACCGACGGTGGCCGTCGTGGTGGTGGCCAGCACCCGGGTGAGGATGCGGCGCACCTCCGCGCGCAGTTCCGGCGGGTCGAGCACCAGCGCGTCGGCGCCCTGCCCGGCGATCACCCGCCCGATCCACTCCCACGACCGCACCGGAACGTCGAGGACGGTGCCGGGACGGTCGCCGACCGCGCGGCGCTCGTGCTCGGTGCCGAGCCGGCGCAGTTCGAACGCGCGCCCGTCCGCGACCCATACGCGGGCGTGCCCGGTCACGTCGCCGGAGGTGGTGGCGGTCAGGGCGTGTGCCCGCAGGTCCACCCCGTCGGGGATCCGCACGACCCCGGCGGGGCCGAACGCGGTGACGTCGTCGTCGATGCGGGAGAGCCGGAAGGTGCGCGGCGCCCCCCGGTCCCGGTCGAACCCCACCAGGTACCAGCGGCCGTGCACGGTGACCACGCCCCACGGTTCGACGGTGCGCTCGGTCCACGGGTCGGTCGGGGAACTGCGGTGCCGGAAGCGCACCGCGCGGCGCGTGTCGACGGCGGCGAGCACCTGCCCCAGCACCGGCTCGGAGCCGCGGCTGCGGGTCGGCATCGCGGTGATCGCGCCCGCCGGGTCGGCATCGACCTGCACCCCGGCGGCGCGCAGCTTGAGCAGCGCGCCCTGCGCCGCGGAGGTGAGCTCCGGCGACTCCCACAGTGCCGCCGCCACCGCGACGGCGGCCGCCTCGGCGCTGGTCAGCTCGATCTCGGGCAGTTCGTAGGCGTCGCGGTTGATGCGGTAGCCCTCGACGGTGGAGAACCGCGACGGCATGCCGGTCTCGAGCGGGATGCCCAGGTCGCGCAGCTCGTTCTTGTCGCGTTCGAACATGCGGCTGAACGCTTCGTCGCTGCCCGATTCGTCGTATCCGGCGACGGAGGCGCGGATCTTCTCGGCGGTGAGGAACTGGCGGGTGGACAGCAGGCAGATGACCAGGTTCACCAGCCGCTCGACTTTGGAATTCGCCACGCGGTGCAGCCTAATCCCCCGCCCGCCGGCCGACCCGGTTACCGGACGCGGACGACCCGCGGCACGCTACATCGAGGCGATGAGCCGTTCGACGCGCTCGTCGACGGAGCGGAACGGGTCCTTGCACAGCACCGTGCGCTGCGCCTGGTCGTTGAGCTTGAGGTGCACCCAGTCCACGGTGAAGTCCCGGCCGGCGTCCTGCGCGGCGGCGATGAAGTCGCCGCGCAGCTTCGCCCGGGTGGTCTGCGGCGGGGTGTGCACGGCCGCGTCGACGGACTCGTCGTCGGTCAGCCGCGCCGCCAGCCCCTTGCACTGGAGCAGATCGAACACCCCGCGCCCGCGCTTGATGTCGTGGTACGCCAGATCCAGCTGGGCGATCTTCGGGTCGGACAGCTCCAGGTCGTAGCGGTCCTGGTAGCGCTGGAACAACTTGCGTTTGATCACCCAGTCGATCTCGGTGTCCACCTTCGCGAAGTCCTGCGACTCGACCGCGTCGAGCACCCGGCCCCACAGATCCACCACCTGCTCGACGTGCGGATCGGGTTCGCGGGTGCGCAGGTACTCCACCGCCCGGCCGTGGTACTCGCGCTGGATGTCGAGGGCGCTGGCCTGCCGGCCCCCGGCCAGGCGCACCGGCCGCCGCCCGGTCAGGTCGTGGCTGACCTCCCGGATGGCCCGGATCGGGTTGTCGAGGGCGAAGTCGCGGAACGCCACGCCGGCCTCGATCATCTCGAGCACCAGCGACGCGGAGCCGACCTTGAGCATCGTGGTGGGCTCGGACATGTTCGAGTCGCCGACGATCACGTGCAGCCGCCGGTACTTCTCGGCGTCGGCGTGCGGCTCGTCGCGGGTGTTGATGATCGGCCGGGACCGGGTGGTCGCCGACGACACGCCCTCCCAGATGTGCTCGGCGCGCTGCGACAGGCAGTAGGTCGCGGCCTTGGGGGTCTGCAGCACCTTCCCGGCGCCGCAGATCAGCTGCCGCGTCACCAGGAACGGCAGCAGCACGTCCGAGATGCGGGAGAACTCCCCGGCCCGCACCACGAGGTAGTTCTCGTGGCAGCCGTAGGAGTTGCCGGCCGAGTCGGTGTTGTTCTTGAACAGGTAGATGTCGCCGCCGATGCCTTCCTCGGCGAGGCGCTGTTCGGCGTCGATCAGCAATTCCTCGAGCACCCGCTCCCCGGCGTGGTCGTGCTCGACGAGCTGGAGGAGGTCGTCGCACTCGGCGGTCGCGTACTCCGGGTGCGAACCCACGTCCAGGTACAGGCGCGCCCCGTTGCGGAGGAACACGTTCGAGCTGCGGCCCCAGGACACCACCCGACGGAACAGATACCGGGCGACCTCGTCGGGGCTCAGCCGCCGGTGCCCGTGGAAGGTGCACGTGACGCCGAACTCCGTCTCGATGCCCATGATTCGTCGCTGCACACTTCGACAGTACCGCGCGGAACCACCGAGCATGAGCCGCAACGAGATTACGGTTGTACCCGTGATCTTCGCTCCCGCCCCGCTGACGCGCCTGGACCGGTCCCTGTTCGCCGGCAGCGCCGCCCTGCGTCCCTCCCCCGCCGACCCCGTGCTGCGGGGCCTGAGCCGCGCCGCCGACCACGGTCGGCTGTGGATGAGCTGCGCGGCGGCGTGCGCCGCGATCGGCGGCCGGCCCCGCCGCGGCGCCGTCCGCGGCATGCTGGCGCTGGCCGGGGCCAGTGCCCTGGCCAACGGGGTGCTCAAGCCGCTGCTGCCGCGCCGCCGGCCCCCGGCCCGGCAGGACGGCCCGCTGCGCCGCTCGCTGCCGACGCCGCGCTCGTCGTCGTTCCCGTCCGGGCATTCGGCGTCGGCGGCGGCGTTCACCACCGGGATGGCCCTCGAATCCCCGGTGACGGGGGCGTTGCTCGCGCCGGTGGCCGCGGCGGTCGCCTACTCCCGGGTGCACACCGGGGTGCACTGGCCGGCCGACGTGGTCACCGGCGTCGCCGTCGGTGCGGCGGTGGCCCTGGCCACGCGCCGCTGGTGGGCGGTGCGCCCCGACGAGCCCGCCCGGCTGGGCCCGCCCGGCCCGGCCCCGGCCCTGCCGCAGGGCCGGGACCTGCTGGTGCTGGTCAACCCCGGCGCCGGCCGCGACGACGACGCGGGCGTGATCGCGGCGGCGCTGCCCCAGGCACGGGTGGTCACCCTCGACCCGGACGAGGAGTTCACCGCCCAGCTGGACCGGTTCGTCGCCGAGCACACCCCCGCAGCGCTCGGCGTCCACGGCGGGGACGGCACCGTGCGAGCCGCGGCGAGCGCGGCCGTCGCGCACGGGCTGCCGCTGGCGGTGTTCCCGGGCGGCACCCTGAACCACTTCGCCCGCGACGCCGGGCTGCTCGACCTGGAGCAGACCGTGCGCGCGGTCGAGCGGGGGCAGGCGCTGCGGGTCGACCTCGGCCGGGTGTGGGTGGACGGCACCGGCCCGGACGGTCCCGATCGGTCCGGCCCGGACGGTGCCGACCGGTCCGGCCCGGACGGTGCCGACCGGGGTGGACACGTGTTCGTCAACACCGCCAGCGTGGGCGGCTATCCGGACTCGGTGCGGCTGCGTGAGCGGTGGGAGCCGAGGATCGGCAAGTGGCCGGCCGCGGCGGCGGCGCTGGCCGCGGTCCTCGCGACCGCGAGCCCGCTGCGGGTGTCGCTGGACGGGGTGCCCACCGCGGTGTGGTTGCTGTTCGTCGGCAGCGGCCGGTACGCGCCGGACGACCGGGTGCCGATGTCACGGCCCCGCATCGACACCGGCACCCTGGACGTGCGGTATCTGCGGGCCGACCTGCACTGGTCGCGGACCCGGCTGCTCGCGGCCGCGGTCACCGGCAGCCTCGCCGGATCCCCGATCCACGTGCGGCGCGAAGCGCCGGCGCTGTCGGTGCGGGTGCGCAGCGGCCGGGTCGCCCTGGCCACCGACGGTGAGGTGCTCGCCGAGGGCGCGCTGTTCGAGTTCCGCAGCGTCCCCGGCGAGCTCACCCTCTACCGGCCCCTCGATCAGGAACCCTGAACGGGCCCCGACCCGTCCGGCCCGGTGGTGCCGGTGTCGTCGCCGGACCGCTCGCCGGTGCCGGGCAGCAACTGGTCGAGCGCGGCGCCGGTGATGCGGCGGAACGCGCGACGCGGGCGCGGCTTCTCGAGCACCGCCACCTCGAGCTCGGCGCGGCCGAGCACCCGGGTGCCGATCTCGGCCCCGGCGGCGGGCACCTGCTGCAGCGCCTGCACCGCGACCTGCACCGCCTCGGCGAGGGACAGACCCGGCCGGTACGACTCGCGCAGGGCGGTGGCGATGGGTTCGGTGTGCCCGCCCATCACCACGAACTGCGGTTCGTCGACGATCGAGCCGTCGTAGGTGATGCGATACAGCTGCGCGGTGTCGGCGGAGTCGGCGCGGCCGACCTCGGCGACGCAGATCTCCACCTCGTACGGCTTGGGCTGCTCGGTGAAGATGGTGCCCAGGGTCTGCGCGTACGCGTTGGCCAGCGACCGCACGGTCACGTCGCGCCGGTCGTAGGAGTAGCCGCGCATGTCGGCGTGCACGATCCCGGCGCGCCGCAGGTTCTCGAACTCGTTGTACTTGCCGACCGCGGCGAACCCGATGCGGTCGTAGAGCTCGCTGACCTTGTGCAGCGCCTTCGACGGGTTCTCGGCAACGAACACCACCCCGTCGGCGTAGATCAGCACGACCACGCTGCGGCCCCGCGCGATGCCCTTGCGCGCCAGTTCCGAGCGATCGCGCATGATCTGCTCGGCGGACGCATAGTACGGCAGCGTCACTGCGCACCTCCCTGCCCGTGCTCGGCGACGGTGCGGTCCGCGACCACGGTGCGGGCCAGCGCCGACAAGGTCTGCTCCGGCACCTCGGTGGCGCCGTCGGCGGTGATGACCACCGCGGTGGGATAGATGCCGCGGGTGGTGTCCGGGCCGCCGGTGGCGGTGTCGTCGTCGGCCGCGTCGTAGAGCGCCTCGACGACGGTGCGCAGCGCGGCCGCCTCGTCGGCGTCGGCGCGGTAGAGCTTCTTCAGCGACGACTTGGCGAACAGCGATCCCGAGCCCACCGCGTGGTAGCCGGCGCGCTCCTCGTAGCGGCCCCCGACCACGTCGTAGGACACGATCCGGCCGGCGCGCTGCGGTTCCGGGGCCTCGAGGTCGTAGCCGACCAGCAGCGGCACCACCGCCAGGCCCTGCATCGCGGCCCCGAGGTTGCCGCGCACCATCGACGACAGCCGGTTGGCCTTGCCGTCGAAGGTCAGCGGCACACCCTCGATCTTCTCGTAGTGTTCGAGCTCGACCGCGAACAGGCGCACGAGTTCGATGGCCAGGCCGGCGGTGCCGGCGATACCGGCCGCGGAGTAGCTGTCGGTGACGAACACCTTCTCCACGTCGCGGCTGGCGACCATGTTGCCCATGGTGGCGCGCCGGTCACCGGCGATGAGCACGCCGCCGGCGAACGTCACGGCGACGATCGTGGTGCCGTGCGGGGCGATGTCCGCGTCGGCGCCCCGCAGCCCGGGACGGTTCTCCGGCAGCAGTTCCGGCGCATGCATGCGCAGGTGGTCGGAGAACGAGGACAGCGGGGAACCGAACGGCATGCGCGGCGGGTGGACGGGGAACGGGATCGGCGAACGCTCCGCTGTCACTGGCCGCCCTTCTGCACGTACGCACGCACGAAGTCCTCGGCGTTCTCCTCGAGCACGTCGTCGATCTCGTCGAGCAGGTCGTCGGTCTCGGCCGCGAGCTTCTCGCGTCGTTCCTGACCGGCACCGCCGTCGCCGACGACCTCGTCGTCGTCGCCTCCGCCACCGCGTGTGGTCCGCTCCTGAGCCATAGCGGTCGACCTCCTCGTTCGTTCGTGGGGCCCGCTCCGGCCTCGGCCGGTGCGAGCTCCGACTGCTCGGACCTCCACCCTACCGAGCAGATGCGACACTCCGCGCGACTACGCGCGTGTCGCGCCCGCCCGGGACGGGTCAGCTGGTCAGTTCGTCGACCAGTTGGGCCGCCGAATCCACCGAGTCGAGCAGCTTGCCGACGTGCGCGCGGCTGCCCCGCAGCGGCTCGAGGGTGGGGATGCGTACCAGGGATTCGCCGCCGAGGTCGAAGATCACCGAGTCCCAGCTGGCGGCGGCGATGTCGGCGCCGAACCGGCGCAGGCACTCGCCGCGGAAGAAAGCGCGGGTGTCCGACGGCGGGGTGTGCACCGCGTCGAGCACATCCGGCTCGGCGACCAGGCGCTCCATCGAGCCGCGGGCGACGAGCCGGTTGTACAGGCCCTTGTCCAGCCGCACGTCGGAGTACTGCAGGTCCACCAGGTGCAGCCGCGGCGCCGACCACGCCAGGCCCTCCCGGTTCCGGAAGCCCTCGAGCAGGCGCAGCTTGGCCGGCCAGTCCAGCAGGTGCGCGCACTCCATGGGGTCGCGTTCGAGCAGGTCGAGGATCATCGCCCACTTGTCGAGGATGTCGCGCACCCGCTTGTCGTCGGTGCCGTCGTGGAACTTCGCGACGCGCTCGTGGTAGATCCGCTGCAACGCCAGGCCGGTCAGCTCACGGCCGTCGGTCAGGGCGACGGTCTTGCGCAGCGTGGGGTCGTGGCTGATGTGGTGCACGGCGGTGACCGGCCGGGCCAGCTGCAGGTCCGACAGGTCCACCCCGGCCTCGATCAGGTCCAGCACCAGCGCAGTGGTGCCGACCTTGAGGTAGGTCGACATCTCGGCGAGGTTGGCGTCGCCGATGATCACGTGCAGGCGCCGGTACTTGTCGGCGTCGGCGTGCGGCTCGTCGCGGGTGTTGATGATGCCGCGTTTGAGGGTGGTCTCGAGCCCGACCTCGACCTCGATGTAGTCGGCGCGCTGGGACAGCTGGAATCCTGCCTCGTCGCCGGACTGGCCGATGCCGACCCGGCCGGAACCGGTGATCACCTGGCGGGAGACGAAGAACGGGGTCAGCCCGGCCACCACCGCCGAGAACGGGGTGTCGCGGGCCATGAGGTAGTTCTCGTGGGTGCCGTACGAGGCACCCTTGCCGTCGACGTTGTTCTTGTACAGCTGCAGGCGCGGCGCGCCGGGCACGCTCGAGGCGTGCCGGGCGGCGGCCTCCATCACCCGTTCGCCGGCCTTGTCCCAGATCACCGCGTCGAGGGGGTCGGTGACCTCCGGCGCCGAGTATTCGGGGTGGGCGTGGTCGACGTACAGCCGGGCGCCGTTGGTGAGGATCATGTTGGCGGCGCCGACTTCGTCGGCGTCGATGACGGGGGCCGGACCGTTGAAGCGGCCCAGGTCGAATCCGCGGGCGTCGCGCAGTGGGGATTCGACCTCGTAGTCCCAGCGGGTGCGCTTGGCGCGCGGCACCCCCTCGGCGGCCGCGTACGCCAGGACCGCCTGGGTGGACGTGAGGATCGGGTTCGCTGTGGGCTCGTTGGGTGAGGAGATCCCGTACTCGACCTCGATGCCGATGATCCGCTGCATGACGTCGAGATTAGGTGATCGGTGCCGGTCCGGCCGGGCCGGGCGGGCCGGGGCGGGCGGCGGACGGGGCGACGGCGGCGTCGAGATACTCGACCGAGCCGGTCGCGCGCAGGACCGTGCGGACGCCGGGCGGCGCCCACCGCACGGCCGGGTCGCGGCCGAGCACGGGGTCGACGAGGTCGATGCGGCGGCCGCGGGTGTGCAGGGTGCAGCCGCCGGCGGCGAGGACGTTGCGCACCCAGTCGGTGCGGGGGCCGTAGGTCAGGGCGATGCGGTAGCCGCCGTCGCGACCGAACACCAGCACCGGGGTGCGGTAGCGGCGCCCGGTACGCCGGCCGCGGTGCTCGATCACCGCCGTCAGCGGTAGGTGTCCGGCCACCGGCCGGGCGAGCCGGTTGGTGACGACCCTGTTGAACCGGGCCAGGGCGCGGGGCAGCGGCACGGTCAGCCTCCTGCCGGTCGCGTCGCACGCCGGTGGGGCCGCCGCGGGACGCGGCGACCCCACCGGCGCGGCGTCACAGGTACTGGCCCGTGTTCGACTCGGTGTCGATCGCCCGGCTGGCGCTGGCGTTCTTGCCGGTGACCAGGGTGCGGATGTAGACGATGCGTTCGCCCTTCTTGCCGGAGATCCGGGCCCAGTCGTCCGGGTTGGTGGTGTTGGGCAGGTCCTCGTTCTCGGCGAACTCGTCGACGATGGAGTCGAGCAGGTGCTGCACCCGCAGACCGGGCGCGCCGGTCTCGAGTACCGACTTGATCGCGTACTTCTTGGCGCGGTCGACGATGTTCTGGATCATCGCGCCGGAGTTGAAGTCCTTGAAGTACAGGACCTCCTTGTCGCCGTTGGCGTACGTCACCTCGAGGAAGCGGTTCTCCTCGCTCTCGGCGTACATCCGGTCGACGACCCGTTCGATCATGGCGCGCACGCACGCCCCGCGGTGCCCGCCGAACTCGGCGAGGTCGTCGGCGTGCACCGGCAGTCCCTCGGTGAGGTACTTGGAGAAGATGTCCAGCGCCGCCTCGGCATCGGGCCGCTCGATCTTGATCTTCACATCGAGTCGGCCGGGCCGCAGGATCGCCGGGTCGATCATGTCCTCGCGGTTGGACGCGCCGATCACGATGACGTTCTCGAGACCCTCGACGCCGTCGATCTCGGACAGCAGCTGCGGCACCACCGTGGTCTCGACATCCGACGACACACCGGAGCCGCGGGTGCGGAAGATCGAGTCCATCTCGTCGAAGAACACGATCACCGGCGTGCCTTCGGAGGCCTTCTCGCGGGCCCGCTGGAAGATCAGCCGAATGTGGCGTTCGGTCTCGCCGACGAACTTGTTGAGCAGCTCGGGGCCCTTGATGTTGAGGAAGTAGGACTTCGCTTCCTTCGAATCCTCGCCGCGGGCCTCGGCGATCTTCTTGGCCAGCGAGTTGGCGACGGCCTTGGCGATGAGGGTCTTGCCGCAGCCGGGCGGGCCGTACAGCAGCACGCCCTTGGGCGGGCGCAGCGCGTACTCACGGAACAGGTCCTTGTGCAGGAACGGCAGTTCCACCGCGTCGCGGATCTGCTCGATCTGCCGGCCGAGGCCACCGATGTCGTTGTAGTCGACGTCGGGAACCTCCTCGAGGACGAGGTCCTCGACCTCGGCCTTGGGGATGCGCTCGAAGGCGTAGCCGGCCTTGCTGTCGACCAGCAGCGAATCACCCGGCCGCAGCTTGAACGACGGCTCGGCGTCCTCGCTCACCTCGACGGTGCCGGCCGCCGCGGCGGCCGCGGCGGCGAGCGGCGCGGCCAGCCACACGATGCGCTCCTCGTCGGCGTGTCCGACGACGAGGGCGCGGGTGCCGTCGTCGAGGACCTCGCGCAGGGTGGTGATCTCTCCGACCCGCTCGAATCCGCCGGCTTCGACGACGGTCAGCGCCTCGTTCAACCGGACCGTCTGGCCGGAGACGAAACCATCGGGTTCGAGGTTCGGGGACACCGTGACCCGCATCTTGCGGCCGGAGGTGAACACGTCCACGGTCTGATCGTCGTAGATGCCGAGCAGCACCCCGTAGCCGCTGGGGGGCTGACCGAGCCGGTCGACTTCCTCGCGCAGGGTGATCAGCTGCTGGCGCGCCTCCTTGAGCGTGTCCATCAGCTTGCCGTTGCGCACGGTCAGGGAGTCGATCCGGGCCTCGAGGTCACGGACCTGTTCGGACGGTTCGACGAGCCGCCGCCGCAGGGCGGTCGCCTCGGCGCGCAGCGCTTCGAGTTCTTGTGCCGCCGCAACCGAATCCGGGTTCTCTGTCGAGCTCATGTGCGACTCCCTCCACTATCGGTCTTTCCACGCTACCGGCAGACGGCCGACTGTGTGGTGCGACGCGAAATCGGCATGCTGCGAATGCGTGTCGGACTCCTCACGGCCGCGGGCCCGAATCCCCGATACCGATGTTAGCCTTGCCTTTCTCTCTGCCGGGTCGAAAGGATTCCCGTGACCACTCGCACCAGACGGGCCGCTGCCGCCGTCGCCGTCGCCGCACTGACCGCGCTGCCCGCCTGCGCCGCCGACGACTCCGCCGGTGGGTCGCCCACATCCTCCGCCGCGACGACGTCCGCGGCCGGCCCCGCCGCCGCGGCAACCGAGGGCGAGCTCGAAGCGGTACTGACGACGTTCTTCGACCCGGCGGTGTCGGCGGCGGACAAGGCCGTGGTGGTCGAGGACGGCGACGACCGGGGCGCGCTGCTCGAGCAGTTCAACGGGGTGCTCGCCGGCTACCCGCTCACCGCCGACGTCGAGTCCGTGAACGCCGTCGACGACGACACGGTCTCGGCAACCGTGCAGGTCACCGGTCCGCACGGCGGCGCCCCGATGCCGCTGACGTTCGAGCGGGAGGACGGCACCTGGCGGCTGGAGGACGAGAGCACCTGCCAGCTCCTGGCGATGGGGTCGCTGAACTGCTCGTGACCGGGGCGGCTCGGCCGCCGTGGAGATCAGGCGGCTCGGCCGCCGTGCGGATCAGGCGGCTCGGCCGCCGTGCGGACCGGAGCGGTCAGCCCTTGCTGGGCCGGCGCTGCGGCTTCGGTGTGACGGTGCCCTCGGCGAGGCGGCGGGCGCTGACCAGGAACGCGGTGTGCCCCTGCATCCGATGCTCCGGACGCACGGCCAGGCCGACCACGTGCCAGCCGCGCACCATCGACTCCCACGACCGCGGTTCGGTCCAGCAGGTCTGCTCACGCAGCGCCTCGACCACCTTCGACAGCTGAGTCACCGTCGCCACGTACACGATCAGCACCCCACCGGGTACCAGCGCCTTCGCCACCGTCGGCAGCGCGTCCCAGGGGGCCAGCATGTCCAGCACCACCCGGTCGACCGGACCGTGCCGGTCGAGGTCGTAGTCCGCGACGTCGCCCACCGTGAGATCCCAGTTCCCGGGACGCTCCCCGAAGAACGTCTCGACGTTGCGCACCGCGTGCTCGGCGTGGTCGTCGCGCACCTCGTAGGAGATCACCCGGCCGGTCGGCCCCACGGCCCGCAGCAGCGAACAGGTCAGCGCACCCGAACCGGCGCCCGCCTCGAGCACCCGGGCGCCGGGGAACACGTCGCCCTCGTGCACGATCTGCGCGGCGTCCTTGGGGTAGATCACCTGCGCCCCGCGCGGCATGGACAGCACGTAATCGGTCAGCAGCGGCCGCAGCGCCAGGTAGGGGGTGCCGTTGGTGGAGGTGACGACGCTGCCCTCGTCCGTGCCGATGAGCGCGTCGTGCAGGATGCCGCCGCGGTGGGTGTGGAACTCCTTGCCCGCCTCGAGCACCACCGTGTACTTGCGGCCCTTGGCGTCGGTGAGCTGCACCCGGTCACCGACCTCGAACGGTCCGCTGCGCCCGAGTCCACCTGCTGCCATCGCCGTATCCACCTTCGTCCGCTCCGCCGGTACCGACACCGTGTCGGTCCCGGGCCATACCCTGCCAGGTGTGAGCACAGCCGCGACGACGCCCCCCACCGACGACCGGCCCGCGGCCCCGCGGACGCCGGCGCTGTCGCCGTCGCGCGCCGCCGACTTCAAGCGCTGTCCGCTGCTGTACCGGTTCCGGGCGATCGACCGGATCCCCGAGGTCCCGTCGCGGGCCCAGCTGCGCGGCAGCGTCGTCCACGCAGCCCTCGAGGCGTTGTTCGCGCTGCCGGCCGCCGAGCGGCGGCCCGGACCCGCCGGCGAGCTGGTGGCACCGGCGTGGCAGCGGCTGCTCGAGGAGGCACCCGACCTCGCCGACGTGATCGGCCCGGGCGAGCGCGACCGGTTCCTCACCGAGGCCCGCGCCCTCGTCGCCCGCTACTTCGCACTCGAGGATCCCACCGGGTTCACCCCGCAAGCGTGCGAGCTGCGCGTGGAAACCGAACTGGACGACGGGCTGCGGCTGCGGGGCTTCGTCGACCGGATCGACATCTCCCCCCAGGGGCTGGTGCGCGTGGTCGACTACAAGACCGGCCGGGCACCCCGCGAGACCGGCGAGGCGGCGGCGCTGTTCCAGCTGAAGTTCTACGCGCTGATGGTGCTGCGCACCCGCGGGGTGGTGCCGGCGCGGCTGCGGCTGCTGTACCTGGCGGACGGACAGGTGCTCGACTACACCCCCGACGGGGACGAACTGCGCCGCTTCGAGGGCACCGTGCGCGCCCTCTGGGCGGCCGTGCGCACCGCGACCGACGCACGGGACTTCCAGCCCAACCCGGGGCCGCTGTGCCGGTGGTGCGATCATCGGGTGCGGTGCCCGGCATTCGGCGGCACCGCCCCGCCCTATCCGGGCCGGCCGGACGAGCCCGCCGGCGCGGCCCGTCCAGAGGAGGAAACGAGCGAGTGAGCGACGCGGCGTACTTCGTGCCGATCGACGGCGGCCCCGGCGACGGGGGCACTGCCGTCGAACGGTTTCGGCCCACCGCCCATACGGTCAGCACGTGGGCACCGACGATGCAGCACGGCGCCCCGCCGTCGGCGCTGCTGGCCCGCGCCCTCGAACGCTGCGGCCGCCGCCCCGACGCCCGACTGACCCGCATCTGCGTCGAACTGCTCGGCCCGGTGCCGCTGACCGAGATCGAGGTCCGCACCCGCATCGACCGCCCCGGCCGCAAGGTCGAACTCGTCGTCGCCGAGCTGTGGGCCGCCGGCCCGGACGGCACCCCCCGAGCGGTGGCCCGTGGCACCGCCTGGCGCATGCAGACCGCCGACCTGCCCGAGGTCGCCCACGCCGCGGACGCGCCGCTGCCGCCGCCGGCGCAGGGCGTCGTCGAACACCCCGGCTCGGCGTTCTGGCAGACCGGATTCGTGCGCACCCTGGACTGGCGCACGATCACCCCGATCGGGGCGCCGGGGCCGTCGGCGGCGTGGCTGCGCACCGACCTGGCGCTCGTCGAGGGCGAGGCCCCGACCCCGGTCGAGCGGCTGTTCACCGTCGCCGATGTCGCCAACGGCGTCGGTTCCAAACTCGACCCCGCCGTCTGGACCTTCCTCAACACCGACCTGACGGTGCACCTGTTCCGGGAACCGGTCGGCGAGTGGGTCGGCATCAGCGCCGAGACGTCCACCGGCCCGGACGGGGTGGGCATGACCGCCGGGGTGCTGTACGACGAGGACGGCGCCGTCGGACGGATCGCGCAAACCGTGCAGGTCCGCCCCCGCTGACCCCGCCGCGGGCACCGATCACCGGGCGGGCGCCGGCGGACCGTGCCACACTCGACCGGACATTTCGGTCGGCACCAGGGGAGGACGACATGCCCGCGACCGGTCCCCACCGCAGAGCCCGCGCCGCCACCGCCGCGCTGCGCACGGCACCGTGGTGGACGTCCGTGCTCCTCGGACTCGTCTGCCTGCTGCTCGGCCTGCTGCTCACGACGAGACCGCTGACCTCACTGTCCGCGCTGGGCCTGCTCATCGGCCTGGCCGCGATCACCGCCGGCACCGCCGACCTGCTCGCCACGTACCGCTCCCACGCCGGGGCGGCGGCGACCGCCACCGCCCTCGCCTGGATCGGGTTCGGCATCGCCGTCCTCGCCTGGCTCGGCCGGGCCCTGGATCTGCTCGCCCCCGCCGTCGCGCTCGCCCTCGTCGTCGGCGGCGCCCTGCGTCTGGTCCGCGCCGCCCGCGGCGACCTCGACGAGCGACTCACCACCGCAGTCCTCGGCCTCGCCGACATCGTGTTCGGTGTCCTCGCCTGGCGCTGGCCCGACGTCACGGTCCTCGTCGTCGCCTTCCTGTTCGGCATCCGCACCGTGTTCTTCGGCCTCGCCCGCATCGGCGACGGACTCGCCGCCCTCGACGACCGCACCCCCGGACCCACCCCGACGGCGCCCCGCCGCACCCCGGCCCGGTACCGGCGACCGGCCGTGGCGGTTCTCGCGCTGCTCGTGGCCGTCGCCGCAGCCGGCGTGGCGGTCCGCCTCCGCGCCGGCTCCCCCGTCGTCGACGCGTTCTACACCGCACCGCACCGGATGCCCGATCATCCCGGCGCGCTGCTGCGCGCCGAACCGTTCACCCGCGCCGTCCCCGACGGCGCCGAGGCCTGGCGCATCCTCTACACCACCACCCGCGACGACGACCAGCCCGCCGTGGCCAGCGCCCTGGTCGTGGTCGCGAAGAACGCCCCGCCCGGACCTCGACCGGTGATCGCCTGGGCCCACGGGACCACCGGTTTCGCCGAACCCTGTGCGCCCACCCTCCTCGACGACCCGCTCGGCGCCGGCGCCCTGCCCGCCGAGTCCGCGCTCCTCGACGACCCGCTCGGCGCCGGCGCCCTGCCCGCCGAGTCCGCGCTCCTCGACCGCGGCTGGGCCCTGGTGGCCACCGACTACGTCGGCCTGGGCACCGCAGGCCCGCACCCGTACCTGATCGGGCAGGGCGAAGGACGCTCGGTGCTCGACGCTGTGCGTGCGGCCCACCGCCTCGACCACCTCGACCTCGCCGACCGCACCGTCGTCTGGGGGCACTCCCAGGGCGGGCACGCGGCCCTGTGGGCGGGGCTGCTCGCCCCCACCTACGCCCCGGACACACCCGTCGCCGGGATCGCCGCGATGGCCCCCGCCAGCGACACCGTCGCGCTGACCACCGGACTCGACACCGTTCCCGGTGGCAGCGTGTTCGCCTCGTACGTCCTCGCCGCCTACACCGCGGTCTACGACGACGTCGACGGCGACACCTACGTCGGGCCCGCCGCCCGCACCCTCGTGCGCGAGATGGCGACAAGGTGCCTGTCCGAACCCGCCGTCTACGTCTCGGTCCTGTCGGCACTCTCGCTCAGTCGCGACCGGTCCGTGCTGCGCACCGACCCCACCACCGGACCCCTCGGCCGCCGCCTCGCGGAGAACGTCCCCACCGGCACGACGGCCGTGCCCGTCCTGCTCGCGCAGGGCGCCACCGATTCCCTCGTCACCGCCGCCGTGCAGGACGGCTACGTGCGCGACCGCTGCGCCGAGAACTGGGCCCTGGACTACCGCAGCTATCCCGGCCGGGACCACCTCGGGCTCGTCGCCGAGGACTCCCCGCTCGTACCCGAACTACTCACCTGGACCGAACAGCGTCTCGTCGGCATCGCCGCCCCCGGCACCTGCCCCGGGCGCTGACGCGCCGGACGCTCGGCCGCGGCTACTCGGCGCCGCGCATCGCGCGGCACGACCGGATGTCCGTCGCCAGGATCGCCCGCGCCCCGATCTCGGCGAGCCGATCCATCACCGCGTTGTGACCCTTGCGCGGCACCATCGCCCGCACCGCCACCGACGAGTCGTCGGCGAGCGGTGAGATCGTCGGCGACTCCAGACCCGGAGTGATCTGCACCGCCTCGTCGAGAACCGGCTTGGGGCAGTCGTAGTCGAGCATCACGTACTGCTGCGCGAACACCACGCCCTCGATGCGGGCGACGAGCTGGTTGCGCGCCGAATCGCCGCGGCTCGCGCCCTCCTGCTCGATCAGCACGCCCTCCGAGTCGCACAGCGACTCCCCGAACGCCACCAGATCGTGCTGGCGCAGCGTCCGGCCGGAGCCGACGACGTCGGCGATCGCGTCGGCCACCCCCAGCTGAATGGAGATCTCCACCGCGCCGTCGAGGCGGATGACCGTCGCCTCGATCCCCCGCGCCGTCAGATCACGGCGGACCAGGTTGGGGTACGACGTCGCGATCCGCAGGCCGGCGAGGTCCTCGATCTTCCAGTCCCGGCCCTTCGGCGCCGCGTAGCGGAAGGAGGAGTACCCGAACCCCAGAGCGAGCCGCTCGGTGACCGGCGCCGCCGAATCCAGCGCCAGGTCACGGCCGGTGATGCCCAGATCGAGCTCGCCGGAACCGACGTAGATGGCGATGTCCTTCGGGCGCAGGAAGAAGAACTCGACGTCGTTGACCGGGTCGATAACGGTCAGGTCGCGCGAGTCGGTGCGGCGCCGGTATCCGGCCTCGCGCAGGATTTCGGCGGCGGACTCGGACAGCGAGCCCTTGTTCGGAACTGCGACGCGCAGCATGGACGGTCCTTTCGGCAACGGTGCGAAGAGCAGGGAAGGAAAATGCGGAAGGTCTCGCGGGCACGACGGCCGGCCCCGGGGCGGCTGCCCGACGGCGAGCCGTCACACATGCCCGACGGCGAGCCGTCACAGATGCTTGTAGACGTCCTCGAGCTTCAGACCCCGCCCGACCATCAGCACCTGCACCCAGTACAGCAACTGCGAAATCTCCTCCGCCAGCTGCTCGTCGCTCTGGTACTCGGCGGCGATCCACACCTCGCCGGCCTCCTCGATCACCTTCTTGCCCTGCGCATGGACGCCGGCGTCCAGGGCGGCAACGGTGCCGGACCCCTCGGGACGGGTGACGGCACGCTCGGACAGCTCGGCGAACAGGGAATCGAAGGTCTTCACGGGGGTTCATTGTTTCATGACCGCAGCGTGCTCCCGCACCCAGTGCCGCGACCGCCCCGGGCGCCCGGCCCGGACCGTCAGAACTCGAGGGCGAGGCCGCTGTCGAACCGGCGGCGCCGCCCGGTGCGCGGATCGTCGAACTCGACGGTCCGCGCCAGCAACCGCAGCGGATCCGAGAAATCGTCCGGCGCGCGGCGCCGGAACCGCGGATAGAAGTTGTCCCCGACGATTGGTATCCCCAGCGAGCTCAGGTGCAGCCGCAGCTGATGGGTGCGCCCGGTCCGCGGATGCAGCCGGTACCGGGCCAGGTCCCCGCGCCGGTCGAGCAGCTCGATCCGCGTCTCGGAGTTCGGCTCGCCGGGCTCCTCCACGGCCGTGAGCTCGCCGTGCCGCTTACGGATCCGGCTGCGCACCGTGCGGGGGAACTCGAGTCCCGGCCGGTACGGGGCGATCGCCTCGTACACCTTGCGCACCCGCTGCCGCTCGAACAGCTGCTGGTACGGCCCCCGCAATCCCGGATCGGTGGTGCACAGCAGCACGCCCGCCGTCATCCGGTCCAGGCGGTGCACCGGAACCAGGTCCGGCAGCCCGAGTTCCCGGCGCAGCCGCACCACCACCGTCTCCCGGATGTGCGCGCCCCGCGGGATCGTCGCCAGGAAGTGCGGCTTGTCCACGACGAGGAGCCCCTCGTCGCGGTGCAGGACCGTCACCGGGAACGGCACCGGCACCTCCGGCGGCGGCTCCCGGTAGAAGTACACGAACCGGCCCGACTGGTACCGGGTCTGCGCGGTCACCGGCCGGCCGTGCTCGTCGACGAGCTCACCGGCCGCGACGTGGCGGTGCCAGTCCTCGCCGGGCTCGGCGCCGCGCAGGAACCCGAGGATCGTGGGGGCGGGATCGGTGACGGGCAGCCGCAGCCGGTCCGGGCCGAGACCGTCGCGTACCGGCAGCGGCGACGCAGCCACCGTCAGGGCCCGACCGGGTCCGGCACGCACGCCTCGCACACCAGGCTCAGCTCCCGGCCGTTGACGTCCGGGTGGTTGCGGTAGCGCGAGGTCGGCGCCCGGCACAGCGTGCACCGGCCCAACACCGCCGCCGCGTCCGAGAACTCGACGTTCGTGCGGCCGTCGAAGACGTACAGCGAACCCTCCCACAGCCCGTCGTCGCCGAACGTCTCCCCGTACCGGACGATGCCGCCGTCGAGCTGATACACCTGCTCGAACCCGCGGTTGCGCATCAACGCGGACAGCACCTCGCAGCGCACCCCGCCCGTGCAGTAGGTCACCACCGGACGTGACTTGAGGTGGTCGTAGCGGCCGCTGTCGAGCACCGACACGAACTCGCGCGTGGTCCCCACATCCGGCACGACCGCCCCGCGGAACCGGCCGATCTCCGCCTCGAACGCGTTGCGCCCGTCGAAGAACACCACCTCGTCGCCGCGCTCGCCGATCAGCTCGTGCAGCCCGTGCGGCGACAGGTGCACCCCACCGCCGACCACCCCGTGCTCGTCGACCTTCAGCTCGTGCGGCGCCCCGAAGGTCACGATCTCCGGCCGTACCCGCACCGACAGGCGCGGAAAATCCCGCCCGGTGCCGTCCGACCACTTGATGTCGGCGTCGGCGAACGGCGCGTACGCGCGGGTGCCGCGCACGTACCGCTTGACGTCGGCGATGTCGCCCCCGACGGTGGCGTTGATGCCGTGCTCGGAGATCAGGATGCGACCGGTGAGATCGTTCGACGCCGCCAGGGTGTGCTGCCACAAGCGGATCGCCTCCGGATCGGCCAGCGGCGTGAACCGGTAGAACAACACGATCTTCGGGATCGCCACCTCAGCACGCCCCCGGCAGGTGCAGCGCGTGCAGGTCCGCGACGGTCAGCCCGTCCAGGGTCTCGCGGAACACCCGCCGCGGCGAGGTCGGCACCTCCGTCAGCGACGGCACCACCAGCACCGTGCAGCCCGCGGCCTCCGCCGCCGCCGCCCCGGTGGGCGAGTCCTCCACCGCCAGGCACTGCGCCGGCTCGAGCCCCAGCAGCTGCGCCGCCCGCAGGTACGGAGCCGGATCCGGCTTGCCGGCCGGCACCTCGTCGCCGCACACCGAATGGTCGAAGTGCTCGCGCCCGAGCGTGTCCAGGGCGAACTCGCACAACGTCCGGTCGGTGTTGGTGACCAGCGCCGACCCGAGCCCGGCGGCGCGCACGGCCCCCAGCGTCCGACGCGCCCCGGGCCGCCACGGCAGCCCCTGCGCGAACAGCTCCCCCATGCGCCCGTACAGCCACGTCTTCGCCGCGGCCAGGGCGTCGGGATCCGGTTCGAGGTCCAGCGACGCGAACACCGTCCGCAATGCGAACGCGCTCGACGCCCCGATCGTCGCCCGCCGTGTCTCGTCCGCCATCGGCCCGCCCAGGCGCAGCGACAGCTCCCGGATCCCGATGTCCCACAGCGTTTCCGATTCGAGCAGGGTGCCGTCCATGTCCCACAGGACGGCCCGCAGCGTCGACGTGGTCACCGCACTAGACATTGAAGTACTTCGCCTCCGGGTGATGCAGGACGAACGCGTCGGTGGACTGCTCCGGATGCAGCTGCAGCTCCTCCGACAGCTCCACCCCGATCCGGCCCGGTTCGAGCAGCTCGACCAGCTTGACGCGGTCCTCGAGATTCGGGCACGCCCCGTACCCGAACGCGAACCGCGCCCCGCGGTAGCCGAGCTTGAAGAACTCGGCCACGTCCGCCGGATCCTCCTCGGCCAGGGTGTGGCCGCCGGCGAGCACCAGCTCCTCTCGGACCCGCCGATGCCAGTACTCGGCCAGCGCCTCGGTCAGCTGCACACCGATGCCGTGCACCTCCAGATAGTCCCGGTAGGAGTTCGACGCGAACAACTCGTTCGCGAAGTCCGCGATCGGCTGCCCCATCGTCACCAGCTGGAACGGCAGCACGTCCACCTGCCCCTCGGCCCGCGCATCCGCCCGCGACCGCACGAAGTCGGCGATGCACAGGAACCGGCCGCGCTGCTGCCGCGGATACGTGAACCGGTAGCGCTCGGCGGCATCCGGATGCGGCTCCGCCAGCACCACCACGTCGTCGCCCTCCGACACCGCCGGGAAGTACCCGTACACCACCGCAGCGTGCGCCAGGATCCCCTCGGTGGACAGCCGGTCCAGCCAGTACCGCAGCCGCGGCCGGCCCTCGGTCTCCACCAGCTCCTCGTAGGTGGGCCCGTCCCCGGTGCGCTGCCCGCGCAGCCCCCACTGCCCCAGGAACAGCGCCCGCTCGTCGATCAGGCCGGCGTAGTCGGCCAGCGCCACCCCCTTGACCACCCGGGTGCCCCAGAACGGCGGGGTGGGCACCTCGAGGTCGGCGGCCACATCGGAGCGCTCCGGGACCTCGACCGGCGTCTCGGCGGCCTTGCGCTTCTCCGCGATCCGCCGCGACCGCTCGTGCCGGGCCTTGCGCTCGGCGGCCTTCTCCCGCGCCGCGATCGCCTCCGGGCTGTCCGCCGCCGGGCCCTCGCCGCGCTTGACGGCCATGACCCGGTCCATCAGATGCAGGCCCTCGAACGCATCACGCGCGTAGGACACCTGCCCCTCGTAGATCTCGGCCAGGTCGTTCTCCACGTAGGAGCGGGTCAGCGCGGCACCCCCGAGCAGCACCGGGAACCGCTCCGCCACCCCGCGATGGTTGAGCTCCTCGAGGTTCTCCTTCATCACCACGGTCGACTTCACCAACAGCCCGGACATGCCGATCACGTCGGCGTTCTTGTCCACCGCCGCGTCCAGGATCGTCGCGATCGGCTGCTTGATGCCGAGGTTGACCACCTCGTAGCCGTTGTTGCTCAAGATGATGTCGACGAGGTTCTTGCCGATGTCGTGCACGTCGCCCTTGACGGTGGCCAGCACGATCCGGCCCTTGCCCTCGTCGCCGGTGGACTCCATGTGCGGCTCGAGATGCGCGACCGCCGCCTTCATCACCTCGGCGGACTGCAACACGAACGGCAGCTGCATCTGCCCCGAGCCGAACAGCTCCCCGACCGTCTTCATCCCCGACAGCAGCGTGTCGTTGATGATCGCCAACGGTGGGGTCGTCTGCATCGCCTCGTCCAGATCCGCCTCGAGCCCGTTGCGCTCGCCGTCGACGATCCGCCGCTCGAGCCGCTCGAACAGCGGCAGCGCGGCCAGCTCCTGCGCGCGGGACTCCCGCGACGACGCCGCCGACACCCCCTCGAACAGCGCCATCAGCTTCTGCAGCGGGTCGTAGCCCTCGCGCCGCCGGTCGTACACCAGATCCAGCGCCGTCTCGCGCTGCTCGTCCGGGATCCGCGCCATCGGCAGGATCTTCGACGCGTGCACGATCGCCGTGTCCAGCCCCGCCTGCACACACTCGTGCAGGAACACCGAGTTCAGCACCTGCCGCGCCGCGGGGTTCAGGCCGAACGACACATTCGAGATGCCCAGGGTGAAGTGCACCCGCGGATGCCGCCGCTTGATCTCGCGGATCGCCTCGATCGTCTCGATGGCGTCCCGGCGGACCTCCTCCTGACCGGTGGAGATCGGGAACGTCAGGGCGTCGACGATGATGTCCTCCTCGCCGAGCCCCCATCTGCCGGTCAGATCCGCGATCAGCCGCTCGGCGATGCGCACCTTGTGCTCGGCGGTGCGGGCCTGGCCCTCCTCGTCGATGGTCAACGCCACCACCGCGGCGCCGTGCTCGACGACGTGCTCCATGATCCGCTCGAACCGCGAACCGGGGCCGTCGCCGTCCTCGTAGTTCACCGAGTTCACCGCGCACCGGCCCCCGAGATGCTCGAGGCCGGCCCGGATCACGTCCGGCTCCGTCGAGTCGATCATGATCGGCAACGTCGACGCCGTCGCCAGCCGGCCCGCCAGGTCCGCCATGTCGACGGCGCCGTCGCGGCCCACGTAGTCCACGTTCAGATCCAGCAGGTGCGCGCCGTCGCGGATCTGGTCCTTCGCGATGTCCAGGCACTTCTGGTGGTCCCCGGCGAGCATCGCCTCCCGGAACGCCTTCGACCCGTTCGAATTGGTGCGCTCCCCGATCATCAGGATCGACGAGTCCTGCTCGAACGGCACCGCCGAGTACAGCGACGACACGCCCGGCTCCGGCCGGGGGCCGCGCTCGGCGCGCTCGGTCGCGTGCACCGCCTCGGCGACCTGCCGGATGTGCTCGGGGGTGGTGCCGCAGCAGCCGCCGACCAGCGCCAGACCGAACTCGGCGACGAATCCGCTCAGCGCCTCCGCCAGCTCTTCCGGCGTCAACGGGTACTCGGCGCCGTTCGCTCCCAGCACCGGCAGGCCCGCGTTCGGCATCACCGACACCGGCAACCGGGCGTGCTTGGACAGATGCCGCAGGTGCTCGCTCATCTCCTCCGGGCCGGTCGCACAGTTCAGCCCGATCAGATCGATGCCCAGGGGTTCGAGCGCCGTCAGGGCCGCCCCGATCTCGCTGCCGAGCAGCATCGTGCCGGTCGTCTCCATCGTCACGTGGGTGACGATCGGGATGCGCCGGCCCGCCCGCTCCATCGCGCGGCGGCTGCCGACGATCGCGGCCTTCGCCTGCAGCAGGTCCTGACAGGTTTCGACGAGGATGGCGTCGGCGCCGCCGTCGAGCATGCCCAGCGCCGACTCGGTGTAGGCGTCGCGCAGCGTGGCGAACGGGGCGTGACCGAGGGTGGGCAGCTTCGTGCCCGGACCCATCGAGCCGAGCACGAACCGGCCCATGCCGTCCGGGCCGGGACCCATCTCGTCGGCCACCTCCCGGGCCAGGCGGGCGCCGCGTTCGGACAGGTCACGGATGCGATCGGCGATGTCGTAGTCGGCGAGATTGGGCAGGTTGCAGCCGAAGGTGTTGGTGGAGACGGCATCCGCCCCGGCCTCGAAGTACGCCCGGTGGATCCCCCGGATGACGTCGGGCCGGGAGTCGTTGAGAATCTCGTTGCACCCCTCGAGGCCGCGGAAGTCGTCCAGACTCAGATCCGCGGCCTGCAACATCGTGCCCATCGCCCCGTCTCCCACGACAACGCGCTGCGAAAGCGCATCGAGCAAGGCAGAGTGCAATGGGGTGGACATGCGTTCCAGACTAGTGGGCGGCCCGTCCGGCTCTCGCCGTAGGCTGGACAGGTGAGTGCAAGCGAGTTCGCCGAGACCCCGGAACCGGACGTGCCGACCCTGCGTGACCCGGTGCTGGTCGCCGCGTTCGAAGGGTGGAACGACGCCGGGGACGCGGCCAGCGGCGCCGTCGAACACCTCGAGCTCATCTGGGACGCCGAACCGTTCGCCGAACTGGACTCCGAGGACTACTACGACTACCAGGTCAACCGCCCCATGGTGCGTCTCGTCGACGGCGTCACCCGCGAGATCGAATGGCCCGCTACCCGCCTGTCGGTGTGCTCACCCCCCGGCAGCGACCGCGACGTGGTGCTGCTGCGCGGCATCGAACCCAACATGCGCTGGCGCAGCTTCTGCGACGCCATCATCGAGCTCGCCGACGAGATCGGCGTGCACACCGTCGTCATCCTCGGCGCCCTGCTCGCCGACACCCCGCACACCCGGCCCGTCCCCGTCACCGGCACCGCCTACAGCACCGACGCCGCCAAACGCTTCAACCTGGAAGGCTCCCGGTACGAGGGCCCCACCGGCATCGCCGGGGTCCTGCAGGACGCGTGTGTCCGCGCCGGCGTGCCCGCCGTGTCGTTCTGGGCCGCCGTCCCCCACTACGTGTCGCAACCCCCCAACCCCAAGGCCACCGTCGCGCTGCTGCGCCGTGTCGAGGACGTCCTCGACCTCGAGGTGCCTCTCGGCGAACTGCCGATCCTCGCCGAGGAGTGGGAACAGACCGTCACCGCGATGACGGAGGACGACGAGGAGATCGCCGAATACGTGCGGGCCCTCGAGGAACGCGGCGACGCCGAATCCGACATCTCCGACGTCATCGCCAAGATCGACGGCGACGCCCTCGCTGCCGAATTCGAACGCTACCTGCGGCGACGGGGCCCCGGCGGCTTCACCCAGTGAGCGCGGCACGCGCGTCGCTGCAGCGTGCCGCCCTCTACGCCGGTGGATTCCTCGGACCCTTCGGCGGTGGAGTCGTGGCGTCCGTGCTGCCGGAGATCGGCGCGGCCACCGGCGTGAGCGCCGGCGCGGCCGCGAGCACGCTCACCGCGTACCTCGGGCCGTTCGCGCTGACCATGCTCGTCTCCGGCACCCTCGGGGCACGGTGGGGACGGGTCCGCACCGTCCGCACGGCGTACATCGCGTACACCTGCGCGTCGCTGGCGTCCGCGCTCGCCCCCACCCTCGGGCTGCTGCTCGCGTCCCGCGCGTTGCAGGGCGTGGCCAACGCCTTCACCACCCCGCTGCTGCTCGCCGCGCTCGCCGCGATCGTGCCGCGGGCGCGGCTGGGCCGCGCCCTGGGCCTGTTCGGGGCGATGCAGGCCGCCGGGCAGACCTCGGCCCCGCTCGTCGGGGGCCTGGCCGCCGAGGTCGACTGGCGGTGGGCGTTCGTCGTGATCGCCGCCGCCGCCGCCGTCCTCGCCGTGATCGGGCTGCCCGAACAGCTGACCGCCCTCACCGGAGAGCCGCCGCCGCGGCTGCGCGACGCGCTGCGCCCCGACGTGTTGCGCATCGGTGTCGTCGCACTGCTCGGCTGGGGCGCCCTCGGCGGCCTGAACTTCCTGCTCGCCTTCCGCGCCGAGGACGTCTTCGGCCTGACCCCCACCCAGCGGGGCCTGCTCCTGACCGGATTCGGGGTCGCCGGCATCCTCACCGCCCGCCGCGTCGGCACCCTCATCGACCGCATCGGCGCCCGCCGCACCGTCCTGCTCGGCGCACTCGCCGGCGCCGCCCTCGTCGTCGTCGCCGGCACCGCCGGACTGCTGTGGCTGGTCGCGGCCGCCTGGTTCGTCGCCGGCATCGCCTCGCAGTGCGTGCTCGTCGGTGTCAACGCCGCGGTCCTCGGCTCCCGGGGCCGCAACCGCGGCGGCGCCGTCTCCGTGGTGCAGGCCTTCCGGTTCTCCGGCGGCGCCGTCGCCCCGCTGGCGCTGACGCCGCTCTATGCCGCGGCGCCGGTCGCGAGCTTCGTCGTGCCCGCCCTCGTGCTCGCCGTCGTCGCCCCGCTGGCGATGCCACGCCGCGACACCGCCCCCGGCTGACACCCCCACCCCGGCGGCGGTGAGCACTTCCTGACCGCCGCGTAACCCCGGTGCCGCCGATCCGTCACCGCCCCCGGCAACCCTGGACGCATGACCCCAACCGCGTCGCACCCCCACGGCCCGCGCCGACGGCTGCTCGTCGTCGGCAACGGCATGGCCGGCGCCCGCACCGTCGAGGAGATCCTCGCGCGCGGCGGCCGGGACCAGTTCGAGATCACGATGATCGGCGACGAGCCGTACGGCAACTACAACCGGATCATGCTCTCCCACGTGCTGGCCGGCCAGGCCGACGTCGACGACGCCGAACTCGTCCTCAACCCCATGAGCTGGTACCGGGAGAACGGAGTCACACTCCACGCCGGCGACCGCGCGACCCACCTCGACCGGTTCGGCAAGGTCGTCACGTGCGAATCCGACCGGCAGGTCCCCTACGACCTGCTCGTCGTCGCGACCGGGTCGAACACCTTCTTCCCCAACATGGACGGCCTGCGCGAACCCGACGGCCGGCTCGGCCGCGGCGTCTTCGGCTTCCGCACCCTCGCCGACACCAACGGCATGCTGCAGATGGCCGACGCCCACGACGACGTCCGCGCCGTCGTCGTCGGCGGCGGCCTGCTCGGCCTCGAAGCCGCCTACGGGCTGCGCACCCAGGGCCTGACCGTCACCGTGGTGCACTCGCCCACCCACCTGATGAACCAGCAACTCGACGAACGCGGCGGCCGGGTGCTGCGCACCGAGATCGAGAAGCTCGGCATCACCGTCCACACCGGTACCCGCACCACCGCCGTCCTGCGCGACGACCACAGCCGGGTCACCGGCGTGCAGTTCGCCGACGGCACCGTCGTCGACACCGACATGGTCGTGGTCACCGCCGGCATCCGCCCCAACACCGAATTCGCCCGTGCCGGCGGCATCGTCGTCGAACGCGGCATCGTCGTCGACGACCAGATGCGCTGCGAAGAGGAGTCGAGCATCTACGCCGTCGGCGAGTGCGCCCAGCACCGCGGCGAGGTGTACGGCCTCGTCGCCCCGGTATGGGAGCAGGCGGTCGTCCTCGCCGAGCACCTCACCGGTGCGAATGCGCACGCCGCCTACCAGGGATCCCGCACCAGCACCAAGCTCAAGGTCGCCGGCATCGACGTCGCCTCGATGGGGGTCAAGGAACCCGAGCACGAGGACGACGAGTTCGTCCAGTTCTACGATCCGCGCAGCGGCATCTACAAGAGCATCGTCGTGCGCGACGGCCGGCTCGTCGGCGCGATGCTGCTCGGCGACGTGAGCAAGGCCGCCACCCTCGCCCAGGCCTTCGACGGCAAGCTCGAGATCCCGGCGGACCGCGCGGCGCTGCTGTTCGACCTCGGCGACCCGCAGGGCGCCGACGTCGCCGCAGACCTGCCGGACGAGACCCAGGTGTGCAACTGCAACGGCGTCAGCAAGGGCGACATCGTCGCGTGCGTCCACGACGGCGCCGACACCCTCGTGCAGGTGTGCGCCCGCACCCGCGCCGGGAAGGGCTGCGGCTCGTGCAAGGGCCTGGTCGCCGACATCGTCGCCTGCGCCGCCGGCGGCGCCCTCGCCGAGGACCCCGCCGCGAACTGGTACGTGCCGTGCATCCCGCTCGCCAAACCGGACCTGATCGCCGAGATCCGCCGCCGCGACCTGCGCGCGGTCTCCCAGGTCTTCGCCGAACTCGCCACCGGCGGTCGCGAGGATGCCACTGCCAAGATGCCGCTCGCGTCGCTGCTGCGTACCGTGTGGGGCCCCGACTGGGTCGACGAACGGGGTGCGCTGTTCATCAACGACCGTGTCCATGCCAACATCCAGCGCGACGGCACCTTCTCCGTGGTGCCGCAGATGAAGGGCGGGGTCACCACCCCGGACCAGCTGCGCCGCATCGCCGACGTCGCCGACAAGTACGGCGTGCCCATGGTCAAGGTCACCGGCGGCCAACGCATCGACCTGCTCGGCATCCGCAAGGAGGACCTGCCCAAGGTGTGGGCCGACCTGGACATGCCCTCCGGATACGCCTACGGCAAGAGCTTCCGCACCGTCAAGACCTGTGTCGGCAGCGACTTCTGCCGGTTCGGTCTCGGCGACTCGACCGCCCTCGGCATCGCGCTCGAGGAGCGCTTCCAGGGGCTCGAGACACCCGCCAAGCTGAAACTCGCCGTGGCCGGATGCCCCCGCAACTGCTCGGAGGCGCTGTGCAAGGACTTCGGCGTCGTCGCGGTCGGCGACGGCCGCTGGGAGATCTACGTCGGCGGCGCCGCCGGCGCCCACGTCCGCAAGGGCGACCTGCTCGCCACCGTCGGCTCCGGCGAAGAAGTCCTCGCCCTCGCCGGCCGGTTCATCCAGCACTACCGCGAGAACGCCAAGTGGCTCGAACGGACCTACGACTTCGTGCCCCGCATCGGCATCGACCGGCTCCAGGCACTGCTGGTCCGAGACGAGGAGGACATCGTGACCGGACTCGACGAACGCGTCGGCACGGCCGTGGCGGGATACCGGGACCCCTGGCTCGAACGGACCACCCCGAAGTCGCCGGCGCAGTTCAGCCCCGCGCTGCCGTTGCTCCCGCTGCCGCAGGTGCCGGTCCGATGACCACGACCGAAAGCCGGACCACCGCAATGGAGTACGCGGTCGGCGCGTTGACCGACCTGACCCCGGGCGAAGGCCGCACGTACACGGTGGGCGGACGGCAGATCGCCGTGTTCCTGCTCGGCGACGGCGCCGTCCGAGCCCTGGACGCGGTGTGCCCGCACCGGGGCGGACCGCTCGCCGACGGACAGATCGACGACGACCTCGTCGTATGCCCCCTACACCAGTACGCATTCGTGTTCGACACCGGCCGATGCACCGCGCCCGGCATCGACCCGGTCCGCACCTACCCGGCGCGCGTGCACGACGGGCGGATCGTCGTCACCGTCGGGTGAGCGAGGGGTGGCTGTCGCGCCACCAGCAGAACACGTACAGCGTCAGAGCCGCGACGAGGGCGGTGACCACCCACATGGTCACCGCCACGTCGACCCACGACCCGATCGGCGGTGAGCCCGGCAGGATGCCCCGCAGCGGCACCACCGCGAACAGCATCGCCGCCATCCACGCCAGCATGTCGGTCTCCACCGCGCGGCGCCGCCGGAACGTCTGTACCGCGACGAACGCGGCCAGGACCGCGAGGACAACCATCATCAGCAGCAGGATCGCCGCGTACACGAGAGTGCCTCCGGTGCGCGTGAACACCACCTCGGTGCCGTCGACGCCATCGGGAAAGCCGAGCTCCGGAGCGGCGACGACGGTCCCCTGGTCGATCGCCCACCCGTCGATGCGGCCGTCGATCAACACGTCCGACGGCACCGGTTCTCGCTCCGACCCCTCCCCCACATCGGCCTCCACGACGACCGGCGTGACATCGAAGGTGTCGAACGGCCAGCGGATCGCCTGGCCGCGCGCAAGCAGTTCCACCGGGTAGCCGACGGGCACGGAATGGGCCGGGAAGAACAACTCCGACTGTGAGACGGCCGGCACTAGCAACACACTCAGCGGCACGGCGAGCGTGGCCCCGTTCGCATCGAGAAACGAGTCCCCGGGATAGATGGTGACCTCCGCATGCACCCGGTCGACCGTCGGCTGCAGCGACTTCATCGTCACCACCACGAGCACCGAGTCGGCATCGACGTTAACCGGCCGCCATTCCCGCGACTCGTGCGTGCTCACCCCGAACAGGACGAGTACGCCCAGGTATGCGGCCGTCACCGCCGCCCCGAGCGACACCAGCAGAGTCCGGCGAGACGGGCGATTCGGACGTGGCGCAGGCATTCCCGGACTGTAGCCCGCTGGGCCGCTGCCGACTCGTTTGTTCTTGGCGTATTTGGGTGCGGTTTTGTCGTGAAGTGAGGGTGATTTCGGTATTTTTTTTATTTCCGTCAGACTCAGAATATGGATACTACAAAGCGCCAGTCGAGAGCAGGACCCCTCGACTCACCCCAGCCGGCGGCCCGACCCCCTCCTCACGCGTCCGTTCCGCCGTTCCGTCTCCCCCGATCGAATCGGGTTGCCCTCCGGATCAAGATGTCGTGGTGGGGTGCGTGTCGCGGTCTCCTCCCCTGGCCGGGTCGGCCGGATGGCGGTGTGTTCGTGAATTGAAGAGCTTCCGTGTCGTACCGATTACCTATTGTGAAGACATGACAGCATCCGCCCAGCCCACAGAACCGGTCGACAGCGCGCTGGGGCCCCGCCCGGAGCGCCCCATCGACATCTACCGTCGCTCGATCGCCGTGGTGGAAGCGTGTCTGCCCCTGGGCTGGACTGCCACGTCCGACCGCCCCCGCTCCCCTGCCGCCCCCGAGCGCATCCTCGTGACCGCACCCGACGGCGAGTCGGTGTCGTACGCCGTCATCGCGTCCCGCGGAGTGCTCAGCGGGGACGTCGCGCGCATCGCCGCCGAACTGTCCGAGTCCGACCGGGGATTCGTGTGCGCGCACTACCTTTCCGATCCGGTGCGGCGCCAGCTCGACCAGCACGGCATCTCGTACTCCGACGCGACCGGGAATCTCACGCTCGTCGCGTCCCGGCCGGCGATCTGGGTGCGCAACCGGGGCGCCGACGCCGACCCGTGGCGCGGGCCCGGCCGTCCGTCGGGCGTGCTCACCGGTGAACCGTCCGAGCGAGTCGTCCGGGCACTTGCCGACTTCACCGGCGAGATGTCGGTGCCGGAACTGATCCGGCTGTCGGGCGCCTCCACCGGCGCCACCTACCGTGTCGTCGAGGTACTCGGGGAGCGGGAGCTGATCCGCCGCATTCCGCGCGGTCCGATCACCATGGTGCACTGGGAGAAGATGCTGCGAGCCTGGGCAGCGGACCGCAAACCCTGTACCACAAGGGGGTTCGCCGCACCGGACGGCGTCGGCACCGTACGGGCCGATCTCTCCGAACCGCTCGACCTGAGCTATGCGATCACCGGCCTCGGCGCCACCGACTACGCGGCCGCCGATCTTCTCGAGGTGTACGCCGACGACCCGGATGCGTTCGCCCAGGCACTCGGTCTGCGCCCCGTCGATCGCGGAGCCGACGTCGTGGTGGCCACGCCGTGGTCGTCGGTGGTGTTCGAGCGGATGCAGCGGCGCGACGGCCTGCGCTTCGCGGCACCGTCCCAGGTCTATGCAGACCTGCTGGCCGGACCGTTCCGCAACCTGAACGCCGCCGAACATCTACTGGCGGCGCTCACCGCCGACCAGAGCGCCTGGCGCCGACCCGTCGGTCGCACCTGACCGCGGTCAGAGGCCCAGCGTGGTGACGGCATTGCCGACGAGTCCGGCGTGCTGGCGGCTGTAGAGCGCCACCATCCGCTCGTCGGAATGCCCCGTCTGCGTCATGATCGTCTGAGTCGTGGCTCCGTTGCGGACGGCTTGGGTGACGAACCCGGCGCGCAGGCTGTGCCCGCCGAGCGTGGCGACCACCTCGGCGGCGAACCCGGCCTGCCGCGCCCGCCGCTGGATCATCGAGTGCACCGACTGCCCGCTCAGGGCACCGCTCCCGACGGCACCGGTGCGGTGGATCGTGCGGAACAGGGGCCGCTCGGCACGCCCCTCCCCCGGCGCCACACCGCGGCAGCAGTGCTCGTCGCCGGCGGCACGATCGTCGGTCAACAGCTCCCGGACTGCGGCCCCACCGTCCGCGTCCCACACGTCGAGCACCTCGCGCCAGCGCCGGTAGGCGCACACCGGACAGGTCCGCGGATCGCGGCCGTACGGAAGCGTGACGGTACGTCCGCGTGCGTCGCGGTCCGCCTTCGATCGGCGGATCGTCACGTACAGCCCGTCGGACCGATGGGCGACGACGTCGGAGGTGGTGAGGGCGGACAGCTCCGACCGCCGCATCGCGCCGGCCAGTCCGAGCAGCAGCAGGGCGGAGTCGCGGCGCTCGGCTACGCGGTCCGGCCACTCGGTGGCGCCGGCGCGCATCGCTCCGACGATCGCACGGATGTCGTCGGTGAGCAGTGGGGTGCGGCGTGCCGGGGGCGTCGCACGGGTCCGCCGGATGCCGCGCACCACGTCGCGCACCGCCTCGTGGTGTCCCGGTTTCGGCAGGCCCGCGAGGGCGTGCACCTTGTTGATCGTCGCGACCCACCGCGCGAGGGTCGACGGGGCGTAGGCCCAGCGCCCGTCGGGTCGAAGCTCGCCCGCCTTCTCGGTCAGGTACCAGCCCACGAGTTCGGGTGGCGCCGGTAGCGGCACGTGGCCCACGGCGTCGCACCACCGGGCGAACTTGCTCCAGTCGCTGGTCAAGGCCGCTCGGGTGTTGTCCGACGCGGCCTTGGCTCGGAGTCGGCGCATCGCCTCCTCCACCCCGGCGGGAAGTACCGGCGTGGTGATCGACGCCTCGAGGGACGCGTTGCCCGGCAACTGATTCGTCACGGTGACACCACTCCTCATGCCGAGTCGACCGCCTTCGCGGAACGGACGATACGCGCCTCGGCCGGAAACCCCGCCTCGGCGACGCCGATCAGCGCGGCGCGCCCGGCTCGGGCGCGCCGCGCGAGGGACCGGTCCGTTGCGGTTCACACGCCGCAGCGGGGGTCACCCTCCGCGGGTTCGGGCACGCGCGCTTGCGACCGGGCCGGGAACCGTTCCCGGTAGGCGTCGACCGCCCGGCGGGTCTCCTCGGCGACCAGGTCGGCGTTGATCTGGGCAGCGGCGGCCGCGCCCGCCGCTGCGGCCGCGCCGACCTGGGCGGCCGGATCGGTGACGTTCCCCGCCACCCACACTCCGGGGACGTCGGTGCGGCCGGTTGCATCCGCGGGGATGTGCTCTCCGACCCCGGCCGGGTGCTCCACGGCCCGCAGGCCGAGCGCCGCGAGGAAACCGGCGCGCGCCACCATCCGCGGCGCGACCACCAGCGCCTCCCGGGCGATCGTCCCGCCGTTGCTCAGCCGTACCCCGGTGAGGCGGTCGTCGACGATCTCCACGGCGGTCACCTCGCCGTCGACCACCCAGACGCCACGGGCGACCAGCTGCTCCGCCTGCTCGGCGGCAGGCGCCGGCGCGATGTGGGTGAAGAATGTGACGTCGGCGCTCCACTGCCGGAACAGCAGGGCCTGGTGCACCGACATGGGTCCGCTCGCCAGCACACCGATGGCCCGGTCGCGGACCTCCCAGCCATGGCAGTACGGGCAGTGCAGCACATCTCGCCCCCAGCGCGCCCGCAGCCCGGGCACGTCGGGAAGCTCGTCGACCAGCCCGGTGGTCACCAGCAGCCGGCGGGCGCGGGTCACCCGGCCGTCGGACAGGGTCACCTCGAACCCGCTCTCGCGGCGGGTCACGGCGGTCACGTCCGCGTGCACCACGTCACCGCCGTAGCCGCGGACCTCGTCTCGGCCGCGGCCGAGCAGTTCGGCCGGCGGGATCCCGTCCCGGGCCAACAATCCGTGCACGCCCGCAGCCGGAGCGTTGCGTGGGGCGCCCGCATCGATGACGACCACCGACCGCCGCGCCCGGGCGAGCATCAGCCCCGCATTCAGCCCGGCAGCCCCGCCGCCGATCACCACCACGTCGTATTTGTTTCCGAGCAGATCGCTCATCTCGATCACCTCCACGACGACTATGCGAGCCGACGGGAAGAACCCGCAACGTTGTTTGCCGATATGGCAAAGCGTGGGGCATGGACGACCTCGACCGAGCGCTCGAGACGGTCGGGCCCCGGCTTCGCGCGCTGCGGCGCAAACGCGAGACCACGTTGGCCGATCTCTCGGCAGCGACGGGCATTTCAGTGAGCACCCTGTCCCGACTCGAGTCCGGCACCCGCCGACCGACGCGCGAACTGTTGCTGCCCCTGGCCCGCGTGCACGGGGTGATGCTCGACGAGCTGGTGGGCGCCCCACCGACCGGCGACCCGCGCATTCATCTGCGTCCGATCACTCGTCACGGCATGACCATGGTGCCGCTCACCCGGCGCGCCGGCGGCATCCAGGCGTACAAGCTGGTGATCCCCGCCGACAGCGGCCGCGGGGAACCGGATCGCCAGACCCCTGAGGGCTACGAGTGGCTCTACGTCCTCAACGGACGGCTGCGACTCGTCCTGGGTGAGGACGACCTGGTTCTCGTGCCCGGGGAGGCGGCCGAGTTCGACACTCGCGTGCCGCATTGGTTCGGCGCCGCCGATGCCGCACCGGTCGAGTTCCACAGCCTGTTCGGCAAGCAGGGCGAACGGGCGCACCTTCGTGCCCGACCGGCCTCGAAAATCGTTCCGCACCAGCCTGATCCGTAGCCGGGCACCCGGTGCGCCCCGCCCCGGCGGTGGGCCCGGAAGGGCCGACGGGCCACCGCCGAGTCCGTCGTGGCACCCTCCCCACTTTTCGAACCCCCCGCACCCCTGACTCACCATAAGGGGGAGTTATGACGATCAAGCCAACCCATGCATATGTGCGTACCTCTGCCTCTCCCGAGCAACGATTGGACCGATTGCTCGTAACGTTTCGAGTTTCGCATCGCCTCACTAACCTCTTGAACTGGCATTACTATATTTAATTCATTTCATTTCGTAATTATTTTCATTTCGTGATACGTACGGATAACCCGGATGAACACTCCGGAGTCCGATATCGAGCCCGCGAAGGCCCGGGCGGAAGGCCCCCTCTCCTCGTGGGTGTGGCGGATGGTTTCGCTTGAGAAGCGACTGGGATGGAGTATTCGGTAAATTAATGTATTCCGTATGAATCCGATTCCGTAACCGTGTTTCGGCCCCTTCCCCCACCTGATAGATATGGCTGCAACCACTGCCCGAGACGAGGACTCCGTGAGCGAAGCGAGCACCGGCGAATCCCTACCCGACGAGCGCCCGAAGCCGGGACGACCGCGGAAGTACGCGTCCGCCGCCGACCGGGTCCGGGCCTACCGGGAACGGGAACGACAGAAGAGGGAGGCGGCCTCGCTGGCCGAGCCGACCACTCCCCCGGGTCCGGCCGAAGCAGCCACCAACCTGGCGTCCGCCGTCGTCGCACTCCGCACCCTGAGCGCGACGACGCTCGAGCAGTACAGCGCCGTCGCCGCGCAGATCACCGCCGCCGTCGACAAGCTCACCGACCCGGACGCGCTCGAGGCGCAGATGAACCGGGCCACCACGGAACTGGCGAAGGTGAAGGCGGACGCGGACGCCAGGATCGCCCGCCTGCGCGAGCAACTCGCCCAGGCGACCGAGGACCGCGACAACGCGGAGACCGCCGTCGAGGCCGTCGACCGGGAGCTGGCGGACGCCCGCGCGGCGCACGACACCCGGATCCGGGAACTGGAGACCGCACATCGCGACGAGTCGACGCGAGCGGCCCAGGAGCACGCGGACACCCTGCGCACCTGGCAGGAACGCATCGATGCCACCGCGGCCGCGCACGCCGCGGAGCTCGCCGAGTACCGGTCGACCGTCACCACCCAGCAACAGCAGCTCGCCCGGCTCGAATCGGAACTCGCGACCCTGCGTGACGATCTGGTGCACACCCGCGCCGCCGCGGAGAAAGAGGCAGCCACGGCCGCCGCGGCCACCGCCCGGCTCGACACCGATCTCACCGCGGAACGCGCCCGCGTCGAGAAGCTGCGCGGCGCCCTGGAAGAGGCCCGCATCGCGGCGGCGGCCGCCCAGGCCGCCGAGACCGCGGCCCGCGACCGGGGCGACGAACTTCGGGCCGAGATCATCGACCTGCGCGGCGAGCGGGATCGGCTACGGGTCGACCTCACCGCGGCGCGCGCCGCAGCGGCCGAGTCCCGCCACGAGGCGGACACGACGCAGACGGCGCCGGCCGAGAGCTGACCGGGCGGCGGGATCCCCGACCTCGGCGGCGGCCGGACGCCCATGAGGGGCACGGGCTGCACCTCCGCCCGGGTGTGGCGCGCACGGCACCGGGGGTTGCGCGGCACGAGGGCCGCCCCCGCCTACCCTGTCACGGTGAACGAAACGCAGCCGCCCGCCGGGCCCACCGATCCGGGGGCCGGGGTGCAACACGACCGGCTCCGGTTGTTCTCGTTCGCGACGGCCGAGAAGCGGGCCGAATACCTCTGGGTGCTGCGTGCTTTCGACCTCGCCCGCGCCAACTACGTGGTGCTGCTGCACGCCGCCGAGGTCGCGGCGATCCTCGAGCGGACCGGCTCGGCGGATCCGGCGGCGGCGCTGTCGGCCCAGGACGTCGCACCGCTGCTCGAGCAGCTGCACGCCTGGGGTGTGCTCGAGCGCAGCTACGACGGCACCCGGGCGGCGTCGCTGGCCGAGTACCGCAACCGGCACTACGTGTATCAGTTCGGCCGGGCCGGTTATCACGCCTTCCGGGCCGTGGAGGATGTGCTGCGGGCGCGCGGCGAGGACGCGTCGCTGTCGCGTCTCGCGCTGGCGGATCTGCTGGCCGACCTGACCGAGCTGGCGGCCGCGAACGCGGCCGGGGACGGAGAGCTCATCTATCGCAAGCTGTCGCGGCTGGACACGACGTTGTCGGACATGGCCGAGCGGGCCGCGGGGTTCTATCTGATGCTCGGTGACCTGGTGCGCACCACCGAGGTCACGCCCGAGTCGTTCCTGGCGCACAAGGATGCGGTGCTGGCGCACATGCGCGAGTTCAGCACGGACCTGGCCCGCTACGCACCGAAGCTGGCGGCCGCGCTGGCACGGGTGCAGGAGACGGGGATCGACCGCATGCTGGGGTTCGCCGCCGCGCACGACGAGCGGGTGCTGCTGCCCGCACCCGAACGGCAGGCGGACTGGCGAGCCCGATGGCGCGGCCTCGAGCGGTGGTTCGTCGGCGCCGGGGACGTGCCGAGCGAGTCGGAGCGGTTGCGGGAGGGCACGATGAGCGCGATCGCGGCGGTGCTGGCGCTGCTGCGCCGGGTGACGGAGACCCGGCGCGGCGGGGTGAGCCGCGAGTCGCAGCTGCGGCACCTGGCCGGCTGGTTCGCGGCCGCGCCGAGCGAGGAGTCGGCGCACGCGCTGTTCGGAGCGGTGTTCGACCTGGGCCGCCCGCGTCACTTCTCCGCCGTGCATCCCGACCCGGAGACGATCCCGGTGACGACGTCGTGGTGGGAAGCGGCACCCGTCCCGATCGCCCGGACGCTGGCCGAGACCGGGCGCACCCCGTCGGCGGGGGCGCCGGCGCGGGTGCAGCGCAACGAATCCGGGATCCGGCGGTTGCGGGAGCGGCAGCTGGCGGCGCAGCGGGCGCGGGCCGAGGCGGCGCGATCCCTGGCGGCGGGCGGCGTGGACGAGCGGGAGTTGTCCGAGCCGGAGACCGAGGTGCTGTTGAGCCTGCTCGACGCGGCGCTGTCGGCGCGCGTTCCGGTCAGCGGCACCGTGCCGGGGGCGACGGGCACGCAGAACGGGGTGCGGCTGACGTTGAGCCCGGCCGCGGAGGGCACGGTGGTACGCACGGCGCGGGGCCGGCTGCATCTGGACGGGCTGCGGGTGAGCGTGCAGTGAGGGCCCGGCGGATCTCGCCGCTCGACCGGGATTCGTACCAGCGGGCGGCGCGCCTGATCCTGTCGCACCATCTGGTGACCGCGCAGTACCCGGACCGGGCCGCGCTGCCGCTGCTGCGCCGGTGGGCGACGGAGCTGCGGGAGGACCTGCTCGAGTTGTTCGGATACCGGCTGGAGGTGACCGAGACGACCGCGCGGTTGTTCACCGTCGCGGACCGGCTCGATCCCGGGGGCGGCGCGCGCACGGTCACCGACCGGCCCTTCGACCGTCGCCGGTACGCCTACCTGGCGCTGGCGCTGGCGGCGCTGGGACGCGCCGGCGGGCAGATCACGCTGTCGGAACTGGCCGAGCAGGTCGCGTCCGAGGCCGGCCAGGTGCCCGGGGTGGAGCTGGCCACCGAGCGTGCGACCGACCGGGACGCGTTCGTCGACGCGGTGGCGTGGCTCGCCGCGCGGGGGGCGATAACGCTGGCGGACGGCGACGCCGGCGGCTGGGTGTCGGATCCGGACCGGGGTGAGGCGCTCTACGACATCGACCGGCCCGTGGTGGCGGCGCTGTTCCGGCCGCCGCGCGCGCTACAGCACCTGCGCTCGGTGCGGGGCCTGCTCGCCGCCGGTGACGGCCGCGACGGGGACCGGATCGCGGACACCGCCGAGGTGGCACGGCGGGTACGGCGGGCGCTGGTGCAGCGACCGGTGGTGTACGCCGAGGAACTCGACGACGACGCGCGGCTGCAGCTGGCGCTGCCACGGACGACCGCGGGGATCGAGCTGCTGACGGGGCTGGTGGCCGAGCGGCGCGCGGAGGGCGTCGCGCTGGTCGATTCGTCGGGGCGGATGTCGGATCTGCGGTTCCCGGGGGTGGGAACGGTTCCGCAGGTGGCGTTGTTGCTGGCCGGGGAGATCTGTGCGCGGGTGTCGGATCCGGAGTCGGTGCCGGTGCGGTTGCCGAGGCCGGCGGATGCGGAGGCGGAACTCGAGGCGGGACTGGACGCGGCGATTCCGGCGGCCGGGGTGTTCGCGTCGCTGGCCGGTGATGCCGGCGCCGGGCCGGCGGACACGACACCGGCGCAGCAGCCGGCGCCGACGCATCCGCTGGTCGAGGACAGCTGGCTGGCGGAGACGGCGGCGAGGCTGGTCGACGAGTTCGGCCGTACCTTCGCCGCGCAGTGGCAGGCCGACCCGGCGGGCCTGCTGGAGGCGGCGGTGACGTTGTTGCAGCGGCAACGGTTGGTGGCACGGGTGCCGGGCGGGGTGCTGGCGTTGCCGGCGCTGGCCCGGTTCCGGGGAGTGGTGGTGACGGTGCGCGAACGCGACCCGCGCCTCGCGCCGGCCGGTGAGGATTCGAACGAAGCGGAGATGTCGTGAGCAGTGCCCGTTTCCGGCCGACACGTGCCGGGATCATCAATCTGTGGGACTACCGGGACCAGGAGTTCTCGTTCGCGGACGGCCGGCTGGTGCTGCGCGGGCCCAACGGGTCGGGCAAGACCAAGGCGCTCGAGGTGCTGTTCCCGTTCGTGTTCGACGGGCGTATCGAGCCGCGGCGGCTGAACCCGTTCGCCGGCGAGGAGCGCACAATGCGGTCCAACCTGCTGTACCAGGGGCAGGACAGCGCGTATTCGTATGTGTGGATGGAGTTCTGCCGCGGCCGCCGGGACGATCCGGAGGCGGTGACCGTGGGGGTCGGGATGCGGGCGGCGCGCGGCAACGACAAGGTCACGCGGTGGTATTTCGTCGTCGACGGCCGGGTCGGTGTGGACTTCTCGCTGCTGGATGCGGCCGATCGCCCGCTGACGCGACGGCAGCTGATCGAGGAGGTCGGGGCCGACGCGGTCACGGACCGGCCGGTGGACTACCGGGCGGCGATCGATGCGCGGTTGTTCGGGCTCGGGATCGAGCGGTACGACCAGCTGATCAACCTGATCCTGACGCTGCGCCGGCCGCAGCTGGCCAAGAACCTGGACCCGAAGGGGTTGTCGCAGGCGCTGACCGACGGGTTGCGGCCGCTGGACGAGCAGCTGGTGCTCGAGGCGGCGCGGTCGTTCGCCGACATGGAGGAGGTCTCGCGCGCGCTGGAGTCGCTGGCGGCGGCGGACGAGGCGGCGCAGCGGTTCGTCGCGGTGTATGCGACCTACCTGGGTCAGCAGGCCCGCGCCGACGTCGACCGGCTCGGGGCGCGGTTGGCGGCGGTCGAGAGCGGGAGTGCGGAGTGGACGGCGTCGGTGACGGCGTTCGACCGGGCCGGCGCGGAGCGGGCGCAGGCCCACGAGCGGCTCGAGCTCGCGGAGCGGGACCTCGAGCAGGCCCGGGCGACTCTCGAGGCGCTGCAGCGGTCGAGCGCGTACGAGGGCAAGCAGCAGCTCGACGATCTGGCGCAGGTGGTGGCGGACCTCGAGCGCACCACGGCCGGGCAGGCGGAGCAGGCGCAGCGCGCGAGGGCGGAGCTGGCGCAGCGCGACGAGGAGGCGCGGCGGGCCGCGGCCGCGGCGACGGACGCGGCGGCCGCGGTGGGCCGCGCCGAGGACGCACTCGCCGCGGCGGCGCGGGATGCGGGTGTGGAGTGGGCGCCGCCGGCCGAGGACGCGCCGGGCGAGCAGATCGCGGCGACGGTGGCGGCGTGTGCGGAGGAGCGGGCCGCGGATGTGCGGGCGGTGCGGGCGGCGGTGGCGGCCGCGGAGGGCGCGGCGGCGGCGCGGGTGCGGGCCGAGACGACCGCCGAGCGGGGCCGGGCGCAGCTCGAGTCGGCCCGGGCGGCGGTGGCCACGGCGGACGCGGTGGTGGAGCTGGCCCGCGCGGAGGCGTCGAACCTGTTGCGGGAGTGGTGGGTCGGTCACCGGGACACGTGGTCGGTGCTCGGCCTGCCGGAGGAGCTGGTCGAGGCGCTGGCCGCGGCGATCGCGGCGGCCGGCGACGACGAGGCCGCGACGCCGGCGGCGGCGCTGGCCGAGCGCACGGCCCCGGTGGTCGAGGAGTTGCGGTTCCGCGGCCGCGGCCTGGAGGCGGAGATCACGCACGCGCGGGAGCGGATCGCGGTGTTGCGGGCCGAACGGGACCTGGTCGAGGCCGAGCGCGACGACGCTCCCCCGTCGTTCCCGATGCGGCCGACCGGGTCGTCGGACCCGTCGGGGGCGCCGCTGTGGCGGCTGGTGCGGTTCGCGGACGACGTGAGCGCGGAGGCGGCCGCGGGACTCGAGGCCGCGCTGGAGGCGGCGAACCTGCTGACGGGCTGGGTGTGCGGCGGTGCGGGGGACGTGCCCGCGGGGGCGGTCGCGCTGATGCCGGTGCCGCCGGCGCAGCGCCCCACCGGCCGGACGTTGGCCGACGTGCTGGTGGTGGAGCCGGACACCGGGGTGCCGGCCGAGCGGGTGCGGGCGGTGCTGGCGTCCGTCGCGGTGCGGGATGCGGTGACGGACGAGACCGGCCCGGCCGTCGACGAGCGGGGCGGCTACCGCCAGGGGGTGCAGCTGGGTCGGCACACGAAGGCGGAGGTCGAGTACATCGGGGCCACCGCGCGGGCCCGTCGCCGTCGCCTGCGGGTGACCGAGCTCGACGCGGAGATCGCCGCGGCGCAGAACCGGATGGCGGGCGCGGAGGCGGAGCGGGCGGAGCTCGACGGACGGCTCGCGCAGCTGGAGCGGGCCGCGGCGGCGGTGCCGCGCACCGGCGCGGTGCTGGCGGCGCTGCGGAAGGTCAGCGAGTGCGCGGGTGCGCTGCGCACTGCCGGGGAGGCGGCGGCCGCGGCGGACCGGGACCTCGATCAGGTGATCGCCGAGTGCGCCGTGAAGGAGCAGCGGGTGCGCTCGGTCGCGGCCCGGCACCGGGCGCCGCACACGGCCCGCGAGCTCGAGCATCTGGCGGCGGCGATCCGGTTCTTCGAGTCGCAGGGCCAGGCGGTGCTGCGCGCCCGGCGTGAGCACGTCGCCGCGGCCGAGCGGGCGCGGGAGGCGCAGGTGCGGCGCGACGACGCCCGGCTGGCGGCGGAGGAGTCCGCCGAGCGGGCGGTGACGGCCGAGGAGTCGCTGGGGCAGCAACAGCAGCGGCTGGGGACGCTGCGCGAGGCGTTGGGTGCCGACGCGCAGCAGATCGACGCGCAGCTCGCGCAGGCGCGCGAGCGGATCGAGGCGGCGCGGGTGGAGCAGCGCGCCGCGCGCCGCGCGCACGACGACGCGGTCGAGCGGCTCGGGAAGGCGGAGGCGGCGCACGTCGCGGCGGAGCAGGCGCTGCGGTCGGCGCTGACCGAGACGCGGGCCGACGCCGCACAGCTGGCGCCGTATGCGCGGCCGGACGTGCTGTCGCTGCTGGGAATCTCGGAGGAGCTGCGGTGGCCGTCGGCGGCGGCGTGGCCGGCGCCGGAGCAGGTGGTGGACCGGCTCGCCCGGGCGGGCGGGGACGTGCCTGCGGTGCCCGCGGAGGTGGGGGCGCTGTACGCGGCGCTGGCGGCGGCGACGGCGACGATCAAGGGCGGGGACGGTGCCCGCAAGGCGGCCCGGTCGGCGTTGACGTCGGCGTTACAGGAGTTCGACGGGCAGCTCGCGGCGGCCGGTCAGGACTATCGGCTGCAGTGGGACGCGCCGGACGGGTTGACGGTGGTGCGGGTGCAGGACGAGCAGGGGTTTTCGTCGGTGGCGGAGTTCGCGGTGCGGATCTCGGCGGCGCGGCGGGATCAGGAGCTACTGCTGACCGACGCGGAGCGGCGCATCCTCGAGGATGCGCTGCTGGCGGGGCTGGCGCAGCAGATCCACGAGCGCACCGAGGACGCGCGGGATCTCATTGCCCGGATGGGGGCGGAGATGCGGCAGCGGCGCATGTCGTCGGGTACGACGGTGGGGGTGCGGTGGGTGCCGGCCGATCATCTCGACGATCAGGCGCGGGCGGTGTGCCGGCTGCTGGACCGGGAGGTCTCGGCGCTGGGGCCGGTGGAGCTGGCGAGCGTCCGGGCGCATTTCGCGGCGCGGATCCGGGCGGAGCGGGCGGCGCATCCGGAGCGGTCGTATCCGGAGATCCTGGCGACGACGCTGGATTACCGGCGGTGGCGGGTGTTCGCGTTCGGGTTGATCGGGGCGGACGGCGCGGAGGACCGGCTGACGGTGGCGCGGCATTCGGCGTTGTCGGGGGGTGAGCAGTCGGTGTCGCTGCATCTGCCGTTGTTCGCGGCGGCGCATGTGATGCTGGATTCGGCGGATCCGCAGGCGCCGCGGCTGCTGGCGCTGGACGAGGCGTTCGCCGGGGTGGACGACAACGGCCGGGCGGAGCTGCTCGGGTTGAGCGTGCAGTTCGACCTGGATCTGTTCATGACGGGCTACGACCTGTGGATCACGTATGCCGGGGTGCCGGCGTGTGCGCACTACGATCTGGCGCATTCGGTGGCCGAGCACACGGTCGGGGCGACGCTGCTGGTGTGGTCGGAGGGCGGGTTGCTCGCCGAGCACGACGGGTCGGATCTGGCGGCGGCGCTGGGGTCGCCGGGCACGCGGCGGGTGCCGGTGCCGGTGGAGGGGGCGCTCGAGTTCGCGTAGGCGTGCGGGCGCTCCCCTACCGGATCGATGCGGGAGTCGGTGTATCCACCTCTGCTCTGATGTGCCGGCGGCGGGTGCTGTCTCTGGGCTGGGCGTGAGTTTGGTCTTCGGGTGGTATGTGTTTCGCATTTCATGGTATTCCGTAATGCTCGGATTTTTCTGGTGACGTTGTGATGCGTCGCAAACAGCAGGCCCCCGACGTCGAGTCGGCGCAGGTGCGATACCGATGCGCGTAGGGCGCAGGTCCGCCGCCCACAGTGCGCAGAACCGTGCGGAGCTATGTCCGCGCGATCTCGTGCAGGTACAGGCACACCTCGTCGATCGCCTGTTTCGTCTGCGCGAACATGCCGATCTCGGTGAAGAAGCCATGGAAGACGCCGGTATACCTGGTAAGCGAGACGGGGACGCCGTCACGCCGCAGCCGTGCCGCGTATGCCTCGGCGTCGTCCCGGATCGGGTCGACCTCTGCGGTCAGGATGAGGGCGGGCGGCAGGCCGCGCAGCGACTCGGCGCGCAGGGGTGCCGCGAGGTGGTCGCCCATCCGGTGTTCCGGGCCGATGTATTGGTCCCAGCACCAGCGCGCATCCGCGGTGCTCAACAGCGGTGCGTCGGCGAAGTCCGACCACGACGGCGCGGTGAATGTCCCGTCGACGGCGGGGTAGGCGAGCACTTGGGTGACCGGGAGGGGGCTGCGCTCGTCGCGTCGGTACAGGCACAGGGCGGCGGCGAGATTGCCGCCCGCGGAGTCGCCCCCGACCGCGAGGCGCCCCGGATCGATGCCGAGCTCCGGTGCTGTCCGGGTCAGCCACCCGTAACCGTCGATGCAGTCTTCCAGTGCTGCCGGGTATGGGTTTTCGGGGGCCAGGCGGTAGTCCAGGGATAGGACGGTCCAGCCGGACCCGGCGGCGATCGCGCGGCACAGCTTGTCGGCTCCGTCCAGGGTGCCCAGGACGAAACCGCCGCCGTGCAGGTAGACGAGGGCGGGCCTGCCACCGTTCGGAGCGGCACTGTCTGCGCGGTACAGGCGAGCCCGGATCGTACCTGCACGGGTCGGGACGGTCAGTTGTCGGACCTGATCCAGCGGCGTGAGCGGCTCGGCGGGTGCAGCCGTGTTCAGGAGCGCCCGGGTCCGCTCCGGTCCCAGCTGTCGGATGGGTTTCCGCAGGACCTGGGTGATCATCCGGGCCGCGGCCTTGGCATCGTCGTCGAGCAGATTCCACCAGGCGGGTGCGTTGTCGTTCATCTCGGGAACCTCGCAGGTCTTTGACAAGAAGTGATCTGTGCCTCATCATCATAGTCAGATGACCAAGACGTTTGACTATGAGTGGTCACATTCCCACCGGGATCCGCTGCCGACGGTGTACCGCGCACACGATCTCGTCGAATCGAAAGGACAGAAGGATGACCGAAACGACGATCGTCCCCGCGACACGCGGGGACGACGCGGTCGGCGGGGTCGACATTCGGATCGAGGACGATGCAAGTCCGATCGTCCGGCTGATCGGTCGGACCATCTCCGATTCCGTCCGCGCGGACGGTGCGGACGCCGTGGTGGCGGGGGTGGCAGGCACAGTCGCCGTCCGCTCCCACGACACCCCGCAGGCTGCGACGATCCGCATCTCGGACGGTGTCGTCGCGGTGTCGAGCGGTGTGTTCGTCGAGCCCGACCTCGCTTTGACCGTCGACCTGAACGCGCGGCTCGCCCTCGTCGGCGCGCCTGTTGTCGCAGGCGACGGTGATTTCCCCGCCAGGGCGCTGGCACTGCTGTCGCCGCCGCTACCGGACTGGCGGGTCGCCGCGGAGACGTTCTGGGCCGCGGCCCGATCGATACCGGGGATCCCCGACGTGCTCGTCGCCATTGCCGACGGCCCCGACGGTGTGGCCCAGCTGGTCGTCGGCGAGGGCGAGACCCACTATGCGATCGCCGGCCCCCCGGAACTGCTGGCCGGCATTTTCACGGGCGCCGACGACCTGATCGCCGCCCTGTCGACCGGTCTGATCGGCGTGCGCGGCACGCTCTCTCAGCTGTCGGTGCTGGTCGCCGCATCCTGGAAGGTTCGTTACGATGTCTGAAATCGCCGCCACCGCAACGGACCGCGACGCCGTCGTCCACACGGTCCGTCTCGAGGCCACCAATCACGATGGCTCGTTCCTCGGAAAGAGCTTGGCGCCCAAGAAGTTCGCCGCGGGCGCGGCCTCGGGCTTCGCGTTCGCCGATCTGCTGTTCGGTCTCGACCTGGGCAACGCGCCGACGTTCGGATTCGCCTACCCCGACTGGCGTGGGCACCTCGCCGACCTGCAGTTCCGGCCCGACATGTCGACCCTGGTGCAGTGGGAACCGGGTCTGCAGTCCGTGATCGGTGACTACTGGCAGGCGGACGGCACCCCGGTCGGGACCTGTCCGCGAAATCTGGCCCGAAAGCTGGTCGACCGACTCGCAACACGCGGTTTCACGGCCACCGTGGCGGTGGAGATCGAGGCGACCCTGTTCGAGGAGTCCATCCACGAGGCCCGCGCCAAGGGATATCGCGACCTGACCCCGCTCGGTGGTTCCGCCGGGACCGCGTATCACCTGGCGAAGTCGAAGGACTGGGTCGACTACATGTCGGCGGTCTCCCGTCGCCTCGGCGAGATCGGCATCGAGTGGGAGGCGTGGAGCGACGAGGATGCGGCCGGCCAGGTCGAACTCAACCTGATTCCCGGTGACCCGATCTCGGTCTGCGATGCCTGGGCTCGCACCCGGCAGGTGATGCGCGAGGTGGCCTTCGAACTCGGTCACACCGTGACCTTCATGGCCAAGCCGACGGCCGGGTACGGCCAGGCCTCGCACGTCAACCTGTCCCTGCAGCGCGACGAGACCAACGCGTTCTACGCCGCGGACGGGCCGTCGTCGACGATGCGGCATGCGGTCGGCGGGCTCCTTGCGACGATGCGGGGTGCGACGTCGATCATGCTGCCGCAGATCACCTCGTACCGCCGCCTGGTGGACCTGAGCGGGCCGCCCACGACGGTCACGTGGGGCATCGGCAACAAGAGCACCGCGGTGCGCGCGGTGTGCGGACACCCGGCGTACTCCCGCCTCGAGTACCGCGTTCCCGGCGCCGACGCGAACCTGTACCTCGCGGTCGCGGCCATTCTCGCCGGGGTGATCGCCGGCCTCGACGGCGCGATCGAGCCGCCCGAGCCGGTCACCGACATGGCGTGGTGTGTGCCCGACCTCGAGCGGTTGCCGGACACCATCACCAAGGCGGCCGCCGCTCTCGAGATGGACCCGATCCTGCGCGAACAGCTCGGGGACGAGTTCGTCGACTACTGGGTGGGCACGCGCCGCTGGGAGTGGATGCAGTTCCACACCACGGGCGGCGATCCGTTCGCCGAGCTCTCCGAATGGGAGTCGGCGCGATACTTCGAGTTCCCGTGAGCGCGGGGAACGCGACACCGGGCACCGTCCGGCCGCTGATCGGCATCACCGGCCGGCGGTTCCGGCTGGGGCTGGTGGGCGGCCTGGACCAGCGCTACGGTCACCTGTTCGCTGACGCCTTCATGTCCGACTTCTCGGACCGAATTGCCAGGGCCGGTGGGATTCCGGTGAACCTGCCCTACGATGCCGACTCTGAGGCACTGTGCCACTGGCTGGCGGGCGTGGTCGTCACCGGCGGCCAGGACGTTCACCCCGCGTGCTGGGGTGGCGATCTGTCGGTGGTCGGCGAGGTGGATCCGCGGGACGATCCGATGGTCCACGACCCCGACCGGGACGCGTACGAGATCGCGCTCGTGCATGCCGCACTTGCCAGAGACATCCCGGTCCTCGGGGTGTGCCGGGGCCTGCAGATCCTGAACGTCGCCCTGGGCGGCACGCTCATCGCAGACCTTCCGCCCGGCTCCGTCGAGCACCTGTCGGGTTCGGGCCCGCTCACCGACGGTGCCGACGACCACAAGGTGGCGTTCGCGCCCGGCTCGATCGCGGAACGACTGTTCGGCGCCAGCGCTGTGACCAACTCGTGGCACCACCAGGCGGTCGAGCGCTGCGGTACCGGCCTGGTGGTCACGGGGCGCACGGCCGACGGCGTCGTCGAAGCGGTCGAGCTGCCGGGCTCGGCGGTGCTCGGTGTCCAGTGGCACCCCGAGTGGATGGAGCGCGACGATCCGGCGCTGAGCTGGATCGTCGCCGAGGGCAACCAACGGATCTGACCCGGGAAAGACTGTCGGCCGCCACCGAAAGATGGCGGCCGACAGTTGTCCTTCGGTCGGCGCGGTATCAATCCACACTCACCCAGGACACGAGCGCACGCACGGTTTGCTCGGGCGAAGTCTTCGAGGCCCGGACCGGCGGACCGGCGGCCTCGCCGAGGTGTGCGGCCATCCAGGCGTCGAGCACGCCGAGGACCACGTCGATCTGTGGCTCCGCCGCTGTGCGGTCGGTGAACACCAGCCAGTTCAGCGCGAATCCGTCCGACAAGACGGACACGATGTAGGTCAGTTCGTCGAGGGTTTTCGGGTCGACCGACTGATCTGCAGCGGCCGCGGCGGCCTGGAGGATCGGCCGCATGGTCGCGAATGCTTCGTTGTACACCATCTCGGCCTGGTTGTCCTCCTGACGTTGGGCCCAGCTGATCAGCTCGACGATCGCCGCGCCGAAGTCCGGATTCGCCACGTACCACTCCAGCAGGCCGCGCAACAGAGTGCGCGCGGTGGTCGCCACATCGCCACGGATATCGTTGTGCGTCAGCACTTCTCGGTATCGACTGGCGACGTGATCGAAGACCGCCGCGAACAGCGCCTCCTTCGTGGCGAAGCAGTAGTGCAGCGTGGCCAGCGGAGCGTTTGCCTCCTGTGCGATGCGGCGGGTGGTGGCGCCGTCCACCCCGTGGGCGGCGATCATGCGCACGGCCGCCGCCACCAGTTCGGCGCGACGTTCAGCGGCGGGAATGCGAGCCATTCGTGCCTCCTGGCGAATCAAATACGAACGAATGATCAAGTCAATCCGACGCTACCAGCCCGATCTGCTCGGGCGCGCCGACTACACGTCCATCGACGTCGGCCTCCTCTCGGTGCGACCCGCACCCGAAGAGCAGTGGGAACGATCGAATGAGCACGCTCGGCCAGAGTGGGGCGATCGGGCGGGTCAGTCCAGCAGGAGCCGTCTCACCAGCGTAGTGATCACCTGGGCCGCGGCGGGGCCGAAAGAAATAGCCGTGCCGGCCGGTCCGGCCAGCAAAAAGAGGCACCCGACATCTTTTACAGTCGTTCGTATTGATCATATGACCATGTTCTTCTACACTATGACGGAACCCACAGTCCGGCGCCGTCCGCGATCGGAGGGTCCCAGGCCACGCGCTCATCGCGGATGCGCCCTCACGACATGAGCTCGGAAGCTGCACCCCGCATCAGCGCCGCATCACACCCGACAGCCCGAAGAGGATGACCATGACCGGAGTCGAAGCAGTTCGACCAGAACGCGCGCCCACCCTGACCCGGATGGCGCAGGACCCGCCGATCGGCAACCTCGTCGACCTGCTCGCGACTCGAGCTGAGCGTTCCGCAGACCGGGAGTTTCTCCGGTTCGGCGACGAATCCTGGACCTTCGGCGAGGTCGATGAGTGGACGTCCAGACTGGCCCACCGACTGATCGACAAGGACGACGTCCACGTCGGTGACCGTGTCGCGATCATGCTGCCCAACGTGGTGCAGTGGCCCATCGCCTGGCTCGCGATCCTCAAGGCAGGCGGCGTCGCGGTGCCGGTGAACTCGTCGTATCAGCGCGCAGACCTCGACTTCGTGCTCCGAGACTCCGGCGCCCAGGTGATGGTCACCGACGCCGCCCACACCACGCTCGCCGAAGAGGTACGCGCCGCGAACGGCGATCTGACCGAGGTCCGGATCGTCGAAGCCACATCGTGTGACGAGCTCGCGCAGTATCCGGCCGACCGGCCGCAGGTCGCCATCTCCGGCGAGACGCTCGCCAACCTCCAGTACACCTCGGGGACCACCGGATTCCCGAAGGCGTGCATGCTGACCCACGACTATTGGGTCCGGCTGGGATGGGTCTGCGCGAGCGCGGCGGACCTGGGGGCCGACGACGTAGCACTCACCTCGCAGCCGTTCTCCTACATGGACCCGCAGTGGAACACCTCGTTGTGCCTCACGATCGGCGCGCCGCTGGTGGTGCTCCCCCGATTCTCCACCTCGGGTTTCATGGCCGACGTCCGCCGACACCGGGCCACGTTCTGCTACGTGCTCGGCTCGATGCCCACGCTGCTGTTCAAGCAACCGCCGAGCCCGCAGGACCGGGACAACGACCTGCGCCTCGTGCTGTGCTCGGCCATCCCCGTCGCGCTGCACGCGCAGCTCGAACAGCGTTGGGGCGCACCCTGGCGGGAGATCTTCGGGATGACCGAAAGCGGGGTCGACCTGGTCAGCCTCCCCGAGGACACCGCGGACGTCGGCGGTGGGCGGCTGGGGCGGCCGGTTCCGACCAAGCAGGTCCGGATAGTCGATCCGCAGGGCCGAGAGGTTGCCGAGGGAGAATCCGGTGAGCTGATCACCTCCGGCCGACCGATGATGCTCGGCTACTGGAACCGGCCCGAAGACACCGCGCAGGTCCTGCGCGACGGCTGGCTGCACACCGGCGATGTCGCGGTCCGCGAGGAGGACGGCTACCGCCTGGTGGGTCGGGTCAAGGACATGGTCCGCCGCGGCGGGGAGAACATCGCCAGCGCCGAGGTCGAACGCGTCCTCGAACGCGACGACACCGTCGTCACGGCGGCGGTGGTCGGCGTCCCGGACGAGCTGTTCGGCGAGGAAGTCAAGGCCTTTGTGCAGCTGGCTCCCGGCGTGGAAGAGAGCCGCGCGACGGCAGAGCGAATCATCGGCGGCACGCGAACCCAACTGGCGCGGTTCAAGATTCCGCGCTACGTCGAGTTCGTCGCCGATCTTCCGCGCACCCCGTCCGAGCGTGTGTCCAAGCCGGCGCTCCAGGCACGGTCCGCCGAGCATCCCGGCACCACCTACGACCTGCAGCCGCCGCGCACCGCCGGCAACGGCAACTGAGGAACCGGACATGACCGACAACTACCTGGACACCCACCTCGACCACGACGTCGCGGTGCTCACCCTGAACCGCCCGGCGAAGCTGAACGCGATGACCGTGGCCACGCGGGTGCTGCTCGCGCAGACGATCCGCCGGTTCGGAACGGGTGAGCTCGTCCGCGGGATCGTCCTCACGGGCACCGCGCGGGCTTTCTCCGCCGGTGAGGACCTGCAGACCGTGCCGACCGGCTACGACGAGATTCGCGAGGCCTTCGCGACTTTCCACGACATCACCCGCGCAATTCTCGAGACGAAGGTTCCCGTGATCGCGGCCGTGAACGGGATCGCGGTCGGCGGCGCCTCGGAGGTCACCCTGTGCTGCGACTCGCGGATCGGCACCCCCGAGGCCGAGTACTTCCAGCCGGAAAACCACCGCGGAATCATCATCTCGAACGCCTCGAGCGTCCTGATGGGCCGCCTGGTACGCAACCACGCGATGCGCATCATCCTCGGCTCCGAGCGGATCGGCGCGGACGAAGCCCTGCGGATCGGGCTGCTCGACGAGATCGTGGCCCCGCAGACATTGCTGGACCGCGCGGTCGAAGTGATCCGGCAGTGGAACTGCGATCCTCGCATCACCGCACTGCATCTGGGTCTGCTGCGGCCGTGCCCGGAAGACATCGAGGCCGCGTTCGCCCGCGAAGACGACGCCGCCCGCCAGGCCTGGGAGTCCGGCGCCTTCACCGAGGGCATCGGGAGCTTCTGGACATCGAAGAACGCGGCGCCGTCGGCGCCCGCACAGAGCACTCGAGAGCGGAGACGATGATGATCACCACCGAAGCAGCACTTCTCACCGCGGTGAACGAACCGCTGGAGTTCACCGAGATCCGGGTCGACGACCCGGAGCCCAACGAAGTCCGCTTGGCGGTCTCGAATGTCGGCCTGTGCCACAGCGACCTGCACTACATGACCGGAACCGTGGGCGCCGACCTGCCCGTGGTGGTCGGGCACGAGGTGGCGGGCGTCGTCGAGTCGGTCGGCTCCGCGGTGACCTCGTTGCGTCCGGGCGACCGCGTCGTCGGTGCCCTCACGCCCTCGTGCGGGTTGTGCCGCAACTGCCAGGCCGGGCACTCGACGCAGTGCCAGCGTGTCCGGCAGATCCGGCAGCGGCCCCGCCCCGCTTTCCAGCTGCCGGGAGGTCAAGTCGTCGAGCGGCTCGGCGACGTCGGCGCGTTCTCCCGCCACACCCTGATGCGGGAGAACGCGCTGGTGAAAATGCCCGACGAGGTGGGGCTGCACGTCGGGTGCCTGCTGTCGTGCTGCATCATCACCGGCGTCGGCGCCGTCTTCCGCGGCGCGCAGGTACGCCCTGGCGCCACCGTGGCCGTGATCGGCTGCGGCGGTGTCGGGTCCGCCATCATCCAGGGGGCGCGGCTCGCCGGTGCCTCGGCGATCGTCGCCGTGGATCTCGACGATGCCCGGCTCGCGGCGGCCCGTACATACGGTGCCACCCACGTGGTGAACGGCGCAGTCGATGTCGCCACCGAGATCCGGAAGACGCTCGGCGACGGCGTGGACTATTCGTTCGAGGCCGTCGGTTCCGCGCGTACCGCGGCTACCGCACTGTCGGTCCTGCGGGCCACGGGCACCGCATGCCTGGTCGGCATCGCCCCCGACGGCACCGACCTCACGGTGCCGGCCTCGGACTTCTTCTTCGGGGAGAAGCGCCTCATCGGCTCCTACATGGGCTCGGGCCACGCCCGCGAGGACATCACCCAGTTCGCCCGTCTGTACCTGCAGGGCCGCCTGCTGCTCGACGAAATGGTCACCGACGTGATCCCGTTCCGCGAGATCGACAAGGGCTTCGAGGCGATGGGGTCGGGCGAGGTGACCCGCATCGTCGCCGACCTCACCGTGTGAGCACACCGGCCCCGCCCCCACCGACGCACCGAAGGAAGCCGCAGATGTCGAAGCTGCACCTGCCCCAGCCGACCAACTACATCGCCGACGAGTGGTCCGAGTGCCGGACGATCCCGGAGGCGTGGAATCTCGATCCCAACACCGGCCAACCCGTCCACCGCGCCGTCACCACCAGCTCGGACGATGTGGAGCGCGCACTGCGCCATGCCGAGCGGTCCTACGGCTTCCGACGCTGGGATGACGCGGCGAGCGAGGAACGCGCGGCGGTCATCGAGCGTGCGGCCGACGTCGTCGAGGCCCGGATCGAGGACATCGCCCGGACCGATGCTCTCACCAGCGGCGTCCCGATCGCACAGGCTCGGATGGTCGCGCAGTTCCTTCCGCACCGGATCCGCTCGTCGGCGGCGGACCTGCGCACCATCCCGCGTCGCACGGCGTTGGAGGCCGGGGGCCGCGACGTGCGGCTGTACAAGGTTCCGTGGGGCCCCGCAGCCATCCTCACCCCGTGGAACGGCCCTAGTTTCATCCCCGCCGCGAAGATGGTGAGCGCGCTGGCCGCCGGCTGCCCCGTCATCCTCAAACCGTCCGAGTACGCGCCGAGCAGCGCCCAGATCGTCGTCGAGTGCTTCGTCGAGGCCGGCCTGCCCGACGGTGCGCTGCAGCTCGTCCACGGCGCGGGCGACGTGGGCGCGGCACTCACCGGCGATCACCGCGTGAAAATCGTCTCGTTCACCGGCGGCCCGAACGCCGGCCGCGCGATCGCCCGCGCGGCGGCCGAAGACTTCAAGGTGCTCCAGCTCGAGCTCGGCGGCAACAACCCGGCCCTCGTGCTGGACGACGCCGACATCGACGTGGCCGCCGACGCGATCCTGGACGGGATGACCAAGCTCAACGGTCAGTGGTGCGAGGGCCCCGGAAAGGTGCTGGCGCACAAGAGTCTCGTCGAGCCGCTGCTCGACGCGCTGCTCGATCGGATCTCCCGTATCGACATCGGGCACTCGCTCGAGGAGAACACGCAGCTGGGTCCGATCTCGAACGCCCCGCATTTCGCCACGCTGCAGAGCCGGATCGACGAGCTGCGGGCCCACGGTGCGAGCATCCATCAGCCCGCAAAGCTGCCCACCCTCGACGGGTTCTTCCTTTCGCCCACCGTCGCGTCGGGAGTCGACGCGTCGGTGGCGACCGCCGAGTTGTTCGGGCCGCTGATCAGTCTGCATGCCGTGGAGTCCGATGAGGACGCTTTGCGCGTTGCCAACGCCGACCCCTCGGGTCTCGACGCGTACGTGTTCGGCGGCGATCTGGACCGCGCGATCGAGGTCGGATCCCGGGTGCTGGCGGGTGAGGTGCGTGTCAACGGGGCCAAGATCGCCGATCTCGCCGACGGCTCGGCCCAGAGTTTCTGGGGTACTTCCGGAATCGGCGGTCACGCCCCCGGGGAGTCCGTCCGGGTGTTCTGCGGCGACCGCGTGGTCGGCGTCGACGCACCCGATTTTCCGATGTAGCGACCGCGGCTGCATTCGCCACACCCCTCGACTGTGACCGGGACCACTGGTCTACTTCTTCTAAGTCATTTGATCCAGTCATTTGACCGTTTCGATGAAAGCGACACATGCCATGAACCCCACCCCCTCCTCGACGACCGCGGTCGTCGATGTCATCGGTGTCGGCGCCGGATTCTCCGGGCTCTACCTCTCCCACCGGCTCACCACCGCCGGGTGGACCTTCTCCGGTTTCGAAGCCGGCCGCAGCGTCGGCGGCACCTGGTTCTGGAACACCTACCCGGGGGCCCGCTGCGACGTCGAGAGCATCTACTACTCGTACTCGTTCGACGAGGCACTCCAGCAGGAATGGACGTGGAGTCAGCGATTCGCGCCGCAGGCCGAGATCCTCGGTTACATCAACCACGTGGCCGACCGCTTCGACCTGCGCAGGCACTTCACGTTCAATACCCGCGTGGTCGGCGCGAGATGGAACGCGGCCGACCGGCTGTGGGAGGTGCAGCTGGACAACGGCGAGACCCGCCGCAGCCGCTACGTGATCTCGGGCGCCGGCGGTCTGTCCACCCCCAAGGACTTCGACGTGCCGGGCCTCGAGAACTTCACCGGTCTCCAGGTGTCCACCAGCCGGTGGAACATCTCGCTCGACGACCTCGCCGGCAAGCGTGTCGCCGTGATCGGCACCGGATCCTCGGGCGTGCAGGCCATCCCCCTGATCGCACAGGTCGCCGAGCACGTCACGGTCTTCCAACGTACCCCGAATTACGTGATGCCGGCCCGCAACACCGACCTCTCCCCAGCGCAGATCGACTCCATCAAAAGCAACTACCCGACGATCCGCGAGGAATGCCGGCACTCCCCCGGAGGCATCCCCGATCGTCCCGCGGTCGACAGGGCCTTCGACGTGTCGGACGAGGAGCGTCAGCGGCGCTACGAGGCGGCCTACGAGCTCAGTGGATTCAACGGCGTCGGTGCCGAGTTCGCCGACCTGCTCACCGACGTCGAGGCGAACCGGACCGCGTCGGAATTCATCCACAACAAGATCCGGGAGATCGTCAAGGATCCGGCCACCGCCGAACTGCTGGTGCCCAAGTACCACTCTCTAGGCGCCAAGCGCAGCTGCTTCGGAACGGACTACTACGAGACCTTCAACCGGCCCAACGTGTCGTTGGTGTCGCTGCGCGACGAGCCGATCGAGACGATGACCACGAACGCAATCGTCACCTCGACGGGGACGTACGAGGCGGATGCCGTGGTGCTCGCCATCGGGTTCGACGCCTTCACCGGCCCGCTGTACGGGCTGAACCTCACCGGTGCCTCCGGCCGGAAACTGCAGGAGGCCTGGCACGACGGTGTCCGCACGTACCTCGGGATCATGACCGCGGACTTCCCCAACTTCTTCATGGTCGGGGGCCCGCAGAGTCCCGCGCTGGCGAGCAACGTGGTGATGACCATCGAACAGGCCGTCGACTGGATCGCAGACCTGCTCGAGCACACCCGCGACTGCGGCGCCACCGTCGTCGAGGCCACCGCCGAGGGCCAGAACGACTGGGTGAACATCACCGAGGAGACCGTCGCTGCCACCCTGTACGCCACCACCGACTCGTGGTACCGCGGCTCCAACGTCGCCGGCAAGCCCAACACCTTCATGGGCTACGTGGGCGGCGTCGGCAAGTACCGCCGCATGTGCACCGAGATCGCCAAACGCGGCTACCCCGGCATCCAGCTCGACGGCGAGGCACAGTCCCGCCACCTGGGCCCGATCCATCAGGAGATCTCGTGAGCACGGCAGTCCACCGACGCTACGTCGCCTTCTCCGACGCGCACTACGCGGGCAATCTGGTCGACGGCGCCTTCGCCCTGAAGTTGTTCGGAGACGTCGGCACGAACCTGTCGATCGAGATCGACGGCCACGAGGGCCTGTTCGCCGGCTACTCGTCCGTCGAGTTCCTCGCCCCGGTCCGCGGCGGCGACGTCGTCGAGGCCGAGGCCACGTTGGTGAAAAAAGGCAACCGCAGCCGCACGGTCGACTTCGAGCTCCGGGTGATCTGCCGCGCGGCGGACGACTCCGGCCGGTCCGAGGTCCTCGAATCGCCGCTGGTCGCGGTGCGCGCTCGCGGCACCGCGGTCATCCCTGCCGGGAAGGAGCGAGCGTCATGAAACTGATCCACGAGACGGGTTGGGCCCCACCGCCCGCCACCGTCGCACCACCCCTGACCGGTGACATCGACTGCGATGTCGTGGTGATCGGAGGCGGCGGGGGCGGCATGTCGGCCGCCCTCCGCCTCGCCGAGAAGGGCGTCGACGTGGTCCTCCTCGAGGCACAGACCCTCGGCTGGGGCGCCAGCTCCCGCAACGCCGGATACATCACGAACTCGGTCGCCGCCGACCCGGAGCTGCTGGGTCTACTGCTCGAGGCTGAGCGATTGCGCCACCTGTACCGGTTCGCCGAGAACGCGGTGCACTTCGCCGAGGACGCCATCACCCACCACGGGATCGACTGCGGCTACCAGCAGGCCGGCATCGTGATGGCCGCGGTGTCCAAGGGGCAGCTGCGGCGCGCGCGCCGCAACGCGAAGGTCTTGGCCGAGGCCGGATCGTCGGCCGAGTTCGTCGAGGGTCGTGCCGCGGGCCTTCCGGACGGCTTCCTGGGCGGAGTGCGCGAGGGCGTCGGCGGCACGCTCAACCCGGGTGAGTTCGTCCTCGGCCTGCGGGCCGCGACGATCACGTCCGGTGTGCGCGTCTACGAGCACACCCCCGCCCGCGACGTCACGGACACCGGCGGCGGGGTCACCGTCGACACCCCGGACGGACGGGTTCGGGCTCGCAAAGCACTGCTGACCACGAACGCCGACAGCGCGGGCCTGTCCATCGCGCCGAAGAACCTCGCCACCCCGGTGTGGACCTCCCTGGTCGAGACGGAACCCGTCACCCCCGAGCGACTCGACGAGATCGGCTGGACCAGCCGCGCCCCGATGGTCACGCTGCACATGATCCTCGAAAGCTACCGCCTCACCCCCCGGGGCACCATCGTGTTCGGCACCCGCCGCCTACAGACCGGCCGGACCCCCCTCCCGGACCGCACCCCCGACCAGCACGTCGCCGACGACCTCGTCCGCGGATTCCACGAGCGATTCCCAGGCCTGCGCGACGTCCCGCTACAGCAGGCCTGGGGTGGCTGGATCGGCATGAGCTCCACGTGGCTCCCCGTCGCCGGCGAGGCCTCCGACAACGTGCTCTACTCGCTCGCCTGCAACGGCCACGGCTTCGCCCAGGCACAGTACGTGGGCCATCTGCTGGCAGATCGGATCAGCGGCGCGGCGCTGCACGACGATCTGGCGGCGATCTGGCACGGCCGCAAGCACTTCCGACGCAGCTTCGTCAGCGGCCCCGCCCTGTACGCAGGCTGGCTCGCCGATCGCGCCTCGGACCGCCTGGCAGCCCTGACGAAATAACAAATCGCCCCGACCCGGTTGCTCGGATTCTTCATCGCTCATCCGAACGGCTGATGTCATCACGCAAGGAGAAGGCCATGTCCATCCGAGAACTGCTCTTCGCGGCCGCGGACATCTGGATGATCACCGTCGGATTCACCTACGGAATCAAGTTCCTTCGGAACTACAAGAACTATCTGCTCGGCATCGAGTGGATCATCGTCGCGACGTCGGGTACGAACTTCCTGATCTACGGCCTCGTCGAGGCTGGTCACGACAGCCCGATGTACGCCGCCGCATACTTCCTGGACGCCTTCTCCCGGTCCATCGGTATCACGCTGATCCTGGTGCTCGGACTGATGAAGGTCACCCACCGGTACAAGCCGTCCGCGGCGGTGGACATCGGTGCGTTCGCTCTCGCGACCGTGGTGGGCATCGTCCTCAGCCAGTTCGCTGAGGAGATCGGCACCCCCGGCAAGATTTTCTACCTCGTGGCCAACGTGCTCACCACGATGTTCCTGATCTACTTCGTCCAGCGCCTGTGGAACATCGGCGAGCGTGGGCATGCTGTGTGGGCCGCCGTGGCCACCGCCTGCGGGTTCGTCATCGCCGCGACCTACGACTTCGTCCACATCTCGGGCGACGACGCGGAGCACACGATCTTCTACATCTTCGCCCTGTCCACCTGGGGCCTGCAGATGTTCGTCTACTACCGCGCCTACCGGGCGTTCGACGCCCACAACAAGTGCGTCGACGCCCAGGCGGTCAGCAGCGACGCTCCAGCCACGGCTTGAGCCACGAAGAGACCACCGAGGTAGTCGTCGTCGGCGCCGGAATGGCAGGTTTGACGGCGGCGACCACGCTGGCGCCGGAGATCGACGTGGTTGTGCTTGAGTCCACCGATCGCACGGGCGGGCGAGTCGAGACCGTGCGGCAGGGCGACTACTGGATCAATGTCGGCACCCAGTTCACCGAGGGCACCGGCACGCTGATCGATGCGCTCAACCGGCACGGCATCGAGATGGGTTCGCTCGCAGGCAAGAGCGTCGCGCTGTACCTGAACGGCGGGGTGATCGACACCTCGAATCCCGTCGCGCTCATGTTCCGCACCCGGATGACCATCCTGGACCGTCTCGGGATGGCCATGGTCGGTGCACGCATCCTGGCGGTGATGCCGTTCCTGGAGTCGCAGCGCCGGATCGCGCAACGGGTTCGCGCCAGGCTCGACACCACGCTGGCGTCGTACCTACTCACGGGAGTCCGGTCGGAGCTGGCCGCCGCTGTCGTCCGGTCGTGGTCGGCGCAGTGGATGGGATGCGAGGTGGAGGAGACGGCCGCCACCCAGTTCGTCACGTCGGTGGGCCTCGCGCTGGCCGACCCGGAGAAGATCCCGAACTTCTCGCTGCCGGTGGGTGGCAACCAGACGCTGACCGACGTGCTGACGGAGGATCTCGGTGACCGGATCCGGCTGAACTCGGCGGTGCACTCGGTGCGGCAGGACGGTGACGGCGTGGTCGTCGACTACCACGACGGTGACCGACCGGTGCGGCTGCGGGCCGAACGCGCGATCGTGACCACCCCCGCCGACATTGCCGAGCGGATCATCCCGGACCTTCCCCAGCAGCACCGGAACGCGTTCAACGACATCACCTACGGGCGGTACGTGATCGTCGGATTCTTCACCGACGAAGTCGGGCCGCAGCGCTGGGACGACCACCTCGGCATCTCTACGCCGCAACTGTCATTCCAGGCGATGTTCAATCACGCCGCGGCGATGCGGAGCGGCGGCGAGCGTAAACCGGGTGGCGCCCTGGCTTGTTTCGCCGGCGGGGCTCAGGCCGACTCTTTGCTCGACCTGCCCGACGAGGAGATCGTGGCGCGATTCGCCGAGGACCTACTCGCCGTGTTCCCCGAGCTGGAAGGGAAACTGGGCGAGGGCATCGTGCGACGTCACCGCCGGGTCGTGCCCTTCTGGGCGCCCGGGCGGAGGAACTCGCTTCCGACGTTGCGTGATCCGCTCGGACCCATCTACCTCGCCGGCGACTACCAGCTCGATCTGCCGTCGCTCGCCGACGCAGCCACGTCGGGCGAACGAGCGGCGAACGCCGTACTGGCGAATCTGAACCGACCGCGATAGACGAGGACCCGGCAGCCCAGCGTGATCAGTCGTTTCCCCAGACTCCCGGGGTGCGGGGTAGGTCGCCGACGAACCGCATCGGTTCGTCGACACCGCGACGGTTGGCTGGCGCAAGATGCCGCACTGCGGCGCTGGCGGCTGCCGCCGGGCTCAGTGCACCCGAAGCACTGTGCCGGCGTCGGCCAGCACGGCGCTGGCCTCTGCGGCGTCGGCGTCGGTGCCGGTCGGATCGAGATAGGTGCCCTCGCCATGTTCGGTGTCGGCTGTGGTTGAGGCGACGGCGCCGGTGTGGTCACGCTCCGCCACTGGGTCGGGGTGCCTCGGTGCGGGATCGAACGCCATCGACCACACGATCCAGCCCGCTCAGCGGCGGCGTGGATCCCGACCTGGCAGGAACTGCATCTACCACGACCGAAACTTCCACCTACCTGTGGCAATTGCGACGAGTACGGCTGGCTTCCCGACGACGAACTCGGCAGAGCGGTTCGCCGCCCTTGCCGCCGCACCGGATTCGAGCGGCCGGTAACACCCCTCGGAGTTCCGAGCGCACGCAGGCGCGCCGAACCTCGCTCCGCCCACGACCGCACGCACCGAATGCTGCGTGCGAGTAATGCGTGACGCGGAAGAAGCGTCCATTCGCCGTGGTCGTTCCGATGGATCCGCCGTCACATCGCAACAACCTTCCTGAACCTATCGGGCCGCAGCGACGCACTCCTGGACCGGCACGCTCCACACTATGAGTCGAAAGTGCACATCTGCCTTGGCCTGTCGTGACGAAATGTGCACGTTCGACAAACCAGCTTCAGCGCAGCGGGATGCCGAGCAGGGCGTCGACGGCGTTCGCGAACGCGACGGGCGCGGAGGTGTCGTCGCCGCCGCGGTCGACGGCGAAGCGGGCCCAGGCGTCGAGGGCGTCGAGGGCCTTGGGGGTGTCGAGGTCGTCGGCGAGGTGCTGACGCAGCCGCGCGATGGTGTCGTCGGCGGACTGGGCCGAGCCCAGGGCCGCGGCGTCGCGCCACAGGGCGAGGCGGGCCTGGGCGTCGGCGAGGACCTGATCGGTCCAGGCGCGGTCGGTGCGGTAGTGCCCGGCGAGCAGGCCCAGGCGGAGGGCGGCGGGGTCGACGCCCTGGCCGCGGAGCTTGGAGACGAACACGAGGTTGCCGCGGGACTTGGACATCTTCTCGCCGTCGAGGCCGATCATCCCGGTGTGCACGTAGTGCCGGGCGAAGCGGCGGTCGCCGGTGACTGCCTCGGCGTGGGCAGCGGAGAATTCGTGGTGGGGGAAGATCAGGTCGCTGCCGCCGCCCTGGACGTCGAAGCCGCTGCCGATGCGGTTGAGGGCGATGGCGGCGCATTCGATGTGCCAGCCGGGGCGGCCGTCGCCGAACGGGGACGGCCAGGCCGGTTCGCCGGGCCGCTGCGCGCGCCAGAGCAGGGCGTCGAGCGGGTCGCGCTTGCCGGGCCGGTCGGGGTCGCCGCCGCGTTCGGCGAAGAAGTGCTCCATGGTGGCGCGGTCGTAGCCGGATTCGTAGCCGAACTGCTCGGTGGCGTCGGCGCGGAAGTACACGTCGGGGTATTCGGCGTCGTCGACGATGTACGCGGCGCCGGAGGCGACGAGTTTCTCGACCAGTTCGACGACCTCGCCGACGGATTCGACGGCGCCGATGTAGTCGCGGGGCGGCAGGACGCGCAGCGCCTCCATGTCCTCGCGGAACAGGGCGGTCTCGCGCATGCCGAGGACGATCCAGTCTTCGCCGTCGCGGGCGGCCCGTTCGAACAGCGGGTCGTCGACGTCGGTGACGTTCTGGACGTAGTGCACGTCGTGGCCGGCGTCGCGCCACACGCGGTGGACCAGGTCGAAGGCGAGGTAGGTGGCGGCGTGACCGAGGTGGGTGGCGTCGTAGGGGGTAATGCCGCAGACGTACATCGTGGCCGTGGGGCCCGGGGTGACGGGGCGGACCGCGCGATCGGCGGTGTCGTACAGCCGGAGCGGGGGGCCCTGACCGGGGACGGACGGGAGCGCGATGTCGGACCATGACAGCATGCGCACGAGCCTAGTAGAGGGCGCGGGCGGCTCCGGACGGAGGCCGGGTCCTCAGAACGCCGGCCAGGGGATGCGCCGCTCTCCGACCGGGCGGGGCATGACGGGGCGGCGGAGCAGGGCGCCGACGCGGCCCCGCAGGGCGGCGACCTCGCCGGCGGTGATGTGGGTGCCCAGCCGCTGCCCGAGTTCGCCGTCGAGTTCGCGGGCGAGTTTGTCCAGGTCGACGAGCAGCGACGGGTCGACCTGGCTGCCGGCCCAGCCCCACAGCACGGTGCGCAGCTTGTTCTCCCGATGCAGGCAGATGCCGTGGTCGACGCCGTACACGCCGCCGTCGACGCCCTCGAGGGCGTGCCCGCCCTTGCGGTCGGCGTTGTTGAGGATCACGTCGAGCACGGCCATGCGCTGCAGTCGCGGGTCGTCGGCGTGGACGAGGACGACGTCGGTGCCGTCGAGATCGCGGGCGCGCAGGACGGGCAGCCAGCCGGGCGGGACGGCGTCGATCGGGCACAGGTCGACCAGGTCGAGGCGGCCGGGCGGGTCGGCGGGGTCGGGGGTGTCGATCCACCGCTGCACCATGCCGGTCCCGAAGGGTCCCTCGCGCAGCACGGTGGTGGGGATGACGCCCCAGCCGAGGGCCTCGGAGACGAGGTAGGAGGCCACCTCCCGGCCGGCGAGGGTGCCGTCGGGGAAGTCCCACAGGGGCCGTTCGCCGCGGACGGGCTTGTACACGCAGCGCACGGTGGTCGCGTCGAGGGTGGCGTCGCACACCAGGGTGGCGTTGCTGGCGTGCACGACGCGGCCGACCACGGTGAGTTCGCCGTCGGTGAGCACGGTGCGGACGTCGGGGCTGCCCACCGGCTCAGGTCTCCTCGCCGAGCCAGGCGGCGGGGTCGAAGCCCTCGGTGCGCAGGTACCCGTTGGTGCGTACGCAGATGTGGCCGCCGCCGACCGGTTCGCCGCACAGCGGGCACGGGGTGCGGCCGGCGGCGACGACGAGTTCGGACCGGGCGGCGAATTCGCGGGCCTGCTGGGGGGTGAGGAAGACGCGGACCGCGTCCGGGCCCTCCTCGGCGTCGTCGAGGACGACGGACTCGTCGACTTCGGTCTCGGTGACGGCGAGCAGCTCGACGACGACGTTGCCGCTGTCGGCGTCCCAGCCCAGGCCCATGGTCCCGACGCGGAACTCCGCGTCGATGGGGGTGACGAGCGGACTGATGTCGACGTCCGCGTCCTCGGGCAGGTCCGTGCCGAAGCGGCGGTGCACCTCCTCGAGCAGCAGGCCCATGCGGTCGGCGAGGATCTGCACCTGCTGCTTCTCGAGCATCACGCTCACCACCCGGGAGGCGTGCACGGCCTGCAGATAGAACACCCGGTCGCCGGGTTCACCGACGGTGCCGGCGACGAACCGGTCCGGGGTCCGGAAGACATGTATCGCGCGGGCCATCGCACCTCCTCGTTGTCGAATCCATCCGGTGTCGCTCTCCCATTATCCGCCGCGGGGACCGACCTCCCCGCCCGGCACGGGCGCCGGTTGCGCCGGCGGCGCGAGCCCGGACAGGTCCGAGCCGGTGTCGTTGACGCGCAGCACGAACGGGCGGGTCTCGGTGTAGCGGACGACGCTGAGGGAGGCGGGCTCGGCGACGATGCGCTGATAGCCGTCGAGGTGCGTGCCGAGCGCGTCGGCGAGGACGGCCTTGATGACGTCGCCGTGGGTGCAGGCGATCCAGACGACGTCGCCGCCGTGGGCGGCGGCGAGGCGGCCGTCGTGTTCGCGGACGGCGGTGACGGCGCGGGCCTGGACCTGTGCGAGGCCTTCGCCGTCGGGGAACACCGCGGCGGAGGCGTGCTGCTGGACCACCTTCCACAGCGGTTCCTTCAGCAGGTCACCGAGTTCGCGGCCGGTCCACTGCCCGTAGTCCACCTCGACGAGGCGGTCGTCGACGAGGGGGGTCAGGCCGCGGTCGGCGGCGAGGGGGGTCACCGTCTGGCGGCAGCGCAGCAGCGGCGAGTGCACGATCTCGGCGATGGTGAGGCCGGCGAGCCGGTCGACGAGGCCCTTGGCCTGGATGTGGCCCATCTCGTCGAGTTCGACGCCGGGGGTGCGGCCGGCGAGGACCCGGGAGGTGTTCGCCGTCGAGCGCCCGTGCCGCAGCAGGATGACCGTCATGAAGCCAGCCTAATGGGCCGGGCGCCCGACGAGCGGGCCCGGCGTGGGTCCCGGGGTCAGGTGGCCGAGATGGTGCCGGTGGCGAGCAGGGCCAGGACGACGGCGCCGAGGGCGATGCGGTAGCCGACGAACCAGTACATCGAGTGGTTGACGACGAACCTGAGCAACCAGGCGATCGAGGCGTAGCCGACGGCGAATGCGACGGCGGTGGCGACGAACAGCTGGGCGCCGGAGGCGTTGAGGCCCTCCCCGGCGGGTTCGAACGCGTCCGGGAGGCTGAACAGGCCGGAGGCGACGACGGCGGGGATGGCGAGCAGGAACGAGTACCGGGCGGCGGCCTCGCGGGTCAGGCCGAGGAACAGGCCGGCGCTGATGGTGCCGCCGGAGCGGGACACCCCGGGGATCAGGGCCAGCGCCTGCGCGCTGCCCATGAGGATGCCGTCGCGGAGGGTGAGTTCGTCGAGCTTGCGGGTCTTGCGGCCGTAGCGTTCGGCGGCGGCGATGACGAGGGCGAACACGATGAGCATGGTGGCGATGAGCCACAGGTTGCGGGCGCCGGTGCGGATCTGGTCCTTGAACAGGAATCCGAGGACGCCGACGGGGATGGTGCCGACGATCACGTACCAGCCCATGCGGTAGTCGAGGTCGCTGCGGTGTTCGCGGTGGGCGAGGCCACGGAACCACGCGGCGACGATGCGGACGATGTCCTTGCCGAAGAAGACCAGGACGGCCGCCTCGGTGCCGAGCTGGGTGACGGCGGTGAAGGACGCGCCGGCGTCGGTGCCGAAGAAGATCTCCGAGACGATCCGCAGGTGGCCGGAGGACGAGATCGGGAGGAACTCGGTCAGACCCTGCACGAGGCCGAGGACGAGGGTCTGGAGCCAGGTCATGGATTCGCCGATCACGCGGCGACCTCCGGGTGATCGTGGGGACGGTCGCCGGGGGTGGGGTCGATTTTCACCTGGGCGAGGGTACGCGGCGCGGCGGAACGGTTTTCGCGGCCTCGCGGCACTAGGGTGCTGGGTCAGGGGCGGCGGTCGCGGCTGCGGCGGATCGGCCCCGTCGGTCGGATGGTCACGAGGCGCGGGCGGATATGGAACACAGAACGGTGGGTGCGAGCGGGCTGCGGGTCTCGCGGCTCGGTCTGGGCACCCTGAGCTGGGGACGCGGCACGGACGGGGACGAGGCGGCGGCGCAGCTGTCGGCGTTCGTCGACGCCGGCGGCACCCTGGTCGACACGTCCCCCGCCTACGGCGACGGGGTGGCACAGCGGATCCTGGCGGAGCTGCTCGACGACGTGGTGCCGCGGGATCAGCTGGTGGTGTCCGGCAGCTCGGGCATCGACACCTCGAAGGTCGGGGCGGGCCGGGTGGACTGTTCCCGTGCGGGCCTGCTCACGCAGCTGGACCGCACGTTGCGGGAGCTGGGCACCGACCACCTGGACCTGTGGCAGGTGGCGACGTGGGATCCGCGGACGCCGGTCGACGAGGTCGCGGCGGCGCTGGAGTTCGCGGTGACCAGCGGCCGGGCCCGGTACGTGGGGGTGCGTGGGTACCTGGGCTGGCAGCTGGCGACGGCCGCGGCGGTGGCGACGCGCCACGCGCCGCTGGTGGCGACGCAGGTGGAGTACTCGCTGCTCGCGCGCGGGGTCGAGGAGGAGCTGATCCCGGCGGCGCTGCACCACGGGGTGGGGGTGTTCGCGGCGGTGCCGCTGGCGGGCGGGGTGTTGACGGGCAAGTACCGCGACGGCATCCCGGCGGACTCGCGCGGCGCCGACGACGTGCACACCGAGGAGGTGCGCAGCTATCTGACCGAGCCGGCGGCGCGGGTGGTCGAGGCGGTGGCGACGGCCGCGGACGGGCTCGGGACGTCGCCGCTGGCGGTGGCGCTGGCGTGGGTGCGGGACCGGCCGGCGGTGGCGTCCACGGTGGTCGGCGCGCGGGATCTGGCGCAGCTGACCGGGGTGCTGGTGGCCGAGGAGCTGGAGTTGCCGGCCGCGATCGCGGCCGCGCTCGACGACGTCAGTGCGTGACCTCGGACACGTCGCCCCCCGGATCCGCCGCCGGGTCAGGTTAGCCTGTCTTCTAGGTCGGCGTGGGTGCGCCGACGGTGGACGTCGGGCACGAGGAGGAACCGGTCGATGACCGCGATCGAGGTCACGGGGTTCGCGGAACGGCTCCGGCGCGAGACGGCGCAGGCGCACAGCGATACCGAGAACGCGCAGTTCGTCACCGAACTGCTGGCCGGCCGGCTCACCCGGGAGGGCTACGCGGCGCTGCTCGCCCAGTCGTGGTTCGTCTACGAGGCGCTCGAGCGGGTGGGCCGGGGCCACGCCGGCGACCCGATCGCCGGGCCCTTCCTGGACGACGCGTTGCTGCGCACCCCGGCGCTCGAGGCGGATCTGACGTTCCTGCTCGGCCCGCGGTGGCGGGAGACGATCGCGCCGCTGCCCGCGGCCGAGCGGTACGTCGCGCGGCTCGAGCGGGTGGCCGCGGCGCGGCCGGAGGTGTTCCTGGCCCACCACTACCTGCGGTATCTGGGGGACCTGTCCGGCGGCCAGATCATCCGGCGCATGCTCGAGCGGGCCTACGGGTTCGACCGGGACGGGCTGCGGTTCTACATCTTCGACGACATTCCCAAGCCCAAACCGTTCAAGGACGCCTACCGGGCGAAGCTGGACGCGGCGCCGCTCGACGAGGTGCAGCAGCGCACGGTGATCGACGAGGCCAACCTCGTGTTCGGGCTCAACGGCGACCTGTTCGCCGACCTGGCCGCCGACCTCGATCGGTACCGCACGACCCCTCCCCTGCCATGACGCGGCGCGGCCTCTTCGCGTTCCTCGCCGCGGCGCTCGCGCTCGTCGCGCTCGTCGCCGGCTGTTCGGCCGCCCCGACCGGGGGTGCCGGGACCGGGGCGCGCACCGCGGTGGTGGACGACCCGAACCCGCGGCCGATCACCGAGGCTCCCGCCCCGGCGCTGCCGGTGACGGTCCGCAGCGTCGACGGCGCCGAGGTCACCGTCACCGACGTCGCCCGCATCGTCACCGCCGATCGGTCGGGCACCCTCGCGCAGACCGTGTTCGCCCTCGGTCTGGGGGACCGGCTGGTGGGGCGGTCGACGGCGGGTTTCCCCGCCGTCGAGCAGGTGCCCAATGTCACCCCCGGTGGGCACGGGCTCTCGGCCGAGGCGATCCTGGCCCTGGCCCCGACGGTGGTGCTGACCGACACGTCGGTCGGCCCGCTGGCGGTGCAGGAGCAGCTTCGGGCCGCGGGCGTGCCGGTGGTGTTCGTCGACCCGCGCCGCACGCTGGCGACGGTCGGCGAGCAGATCCGTTTCGTGGCCCGGGCCCTCGGCGTGCCCGCGGCGGGTGAGGCCCTGGCCCAGCGCACCGACGACGAGATCGCCGCGGCCCGCGCGGCCGTGCCGGACGACGGCGACCGCCCGACCGTGGCGTTCCTGTACCTGCGCGGGTCGGCGATCAAGATGCTCGGCGGTCCCGGGTCGGGCGCCGACGCGCTCGTCGAGGCCCTCGGTGGCCGCGACGCGGGCACCGTCGCCGGCTTGACCTCCGAGTTCACCCCGATCACCAGCGAGGCGATGATCGCGTCCGCCCCCGATGTGATCTTGATCATGACCGAGAGCCTCGCCTCCGTCGGCGGACCCGCGGGGCTCGCCCAGCTGCCCGGCGTCGCGCAGACCCCCGCCGGGCGCGACGGCAACGTCGTCGACATGGCCGACTCGGTGCTGCTGAGCTTCGGCCCGGACACCGGGCGGGTGCTCGCCGCGCTCGCCGCTGCGCTCTACCCCGCCGCGCCGGCATGAGCGCCGTCGACACCGCCGCGCCCGCCCGGCTGCCCGCCGCGCACCGCGGCCGGACCGCCGCGGTGGTCGCGGGCCTGACGGTCGCGCTGCTGGTGCTGGCGGTGCTCTCGGCGTGCCTCGGGCAGGTGCCCACGTCGCCGGCCGAGGTGATCGGCAGCGTGCTGCACCGCGCCGGGCTCGACCTGGGGCCGCTGCCCGCCCACCCGGCCGGGGAGGTCACGCTGTGGGAGGTGCGGTTCCCGCGGGTGGTGCTGGCCGTCCTGGTCGGCGCGTCGCTGGGCTGCGCGGGGGCCCTGTTGCAGGGGGTGTTCGCCAACCCGCTGGCCGAGCCCGGCGTGATCGGCGTGTCCGCGGGCGCCGCCGTCGGCGCGTGCGCCGCGATCGTGCTCGGCGGCGCGTTCACCGCCGGATGGGCCCTGGCCGGCGCCGCGTTCGCCACCGGTCTGCTGACCACGAGCCTGGTCTACGTGCTCTCGCGTTCCGAGGGCCGCACCGAGGTGGTGACGGTCATCCTCACCGGCGTGGCGGTCAACGCGTTCGCCGGCGGCCTGATCGCCCTGTTCACCTTCGTCGCCACCCCCGCCGCCCGCGACCAGATCGTCTTCTGGCAGCTCGGCAGCCTGGGCGGGGCCACGTGGGACGTCGTGGCGGTGGTCGCGCCGCTGGCGCTGGGCGGGATCGCGGCGGCCGTCGTGCTCGCCCCGAAGCTGGACCTGCTCGCCCTCGGCGAGCACGTCGCGCGGCATCTCGGTGTCGACGTCGAACGGGTGCGGCAGGCCGCCATCGTGATCGTCGCCGTGCTGGTGTGCTCCGGGGTCGCGTTCACCGGCATCATCCTGTTCGTCGGCCTCGTGGTGCCGCACCTGATGCGGATCGCGCTCGGGCCCGCGCACCGCGTGCTGATCCCCGCCGCCGCGCTGTGCGGCGCGGTGGTGCTGCTGGCCGCGGACCTCGGCGCCCGCACCCTGGTGGAGAACGCGGACCTGCCGCTGGGCATGCTGACCTCGCTGGTCGGCGGCCCGGTGTTCTTCTGGATGCTGCGCCGCACCCGGGCGCGCCAGGGAGGCTGGGCGTGAGCCCGCGCCTGCCGTGGCCGGACCGGCACGTGCCGGCCCGTGCCGGCCGCGGCGCGGTGACGCTGCGCGCCGCCGGGGTGCGGGTCCGCCGCGGGGACCGCGTCGTCCTCGACGGCGTCGACCTCGAGGTGCGGGTCGGGGAGGTGCTCGCGCTCGTCGGCCCCAACGGCGCCGGCAAGTCCACCCTGCTGGCCGCGCTCGCCGGCGACCATCCCGTCGCCGCGGGCCGCGTGGCGGTCGGCGACCGCCCGCTGGAGGAGTTCTCGGCCGCCGCCCTGGCACGTCGACGGGCGGTGCTGCCGCAGCAGCACGCCGTCGGCTTCGCGTTCACCGCGCTGGAGGTGGTGCGGATGGGTCGCGCGGCGTGGGCGCGCACCGGGCGCAGCCGGGACGACGACGCCCTGGTGGCGGCCGCGCTGACCGAGGCCGACGTCACGCATCTGGCGCACCGGCCGTTCCCCGCGCTCTCCGGCGGCGAACGGGCCCGGGTGGCGCTGGCGCGGGTACTGGCCCAGGACACCGAGACGCTGCTGCTCGACGAGCCCACCGCCGCGCTCGATCTGGGCCATCAGGAGACGGTGATGCAGGTGGTGCGGGCCCGCGCCGACGCGGGTACCGCCGTCGTGGTGGTGCTGCACGACCTGGACCTGGCCGCGGCGTACGCCGACCGGATCTGCGTGCTCGAACGGGGCCGCGTTGCCGCCGACGGCCCGCCCGCGCAGGTGCTGACCGGCGAGCTGCTCACCCGCGTGTACGACTACCCGGTGCGGGTCCACGCCCATCCCGAGACCGGCGCACCGCTGGTGCTGCCGCACCGGCCGCCGCGGCACCGCGAGGCGGGTGCGGCGGGGTCAGCGGCCCGGCAGCAGCCCGAGCACGCGGTCGAGCAGCGTCGGTGACCGGCACGGCCGGGCGCGCGCGACGGTGTCCCGCACCGCCGCCACCACGCTGCGTTCGTCGGCGAGGTCGATCTCCGCGACCGACGCCCGGGCCCGGGCGATCACGTCCGCCGCGGTGGGGACGGCGACACGGCCCGCGGGCCGGTACACCTCCACCCGCAGCGTCTTGCGGCGCACCCGGAACGAGAACGGCTGTCCCTCGTCGGTGCGACCGAACCCGTGCGCGTGGACGCCCGGGCTGACGTATTCGACGGCGAAGCCGTCGGCGGGCACGTCGGCCGAGCCGGTGGGCCAGGTCACATCGGTCTCCTCGCGGGGTGGAGGGCGGGCGAGGCGCCTGCGGCGGCGCCGCGGCGATCAGGAACACTGGGGGTCGGGTGCGGGGCCGGCGACGGTGCCGCCCCGGACCGACCGTGGACGAGTACGAGGAGCGAGACGATGGGCAGACCGGCAGCACGTGGCGCCGCCGCGGCGGTGGGGTTCGCGTTGGCGCTGGTCACCGGGTGTTCCTCCTCGAACAGCGGCGACAACCTGCCCACCATCGACGCGGCCACGCCGGCCGTGGCTCCGGCGCCGGCCGTCCCGCCGGCGGGAACGGTGCAGGCGCTGGGCCGTGCCGTCGACGCCCTCACCGTCGATCCTGGCACGAGTACGGTCGCCGCGCTCACCGACGACGGGTCGCGGCTGCTGCTGCTCGGGGCCGCCGATCCGGCCGCGGCGCCCCGCGAGGTCGCGCTGCCGGCCGCGGCGGTGACCGTGGTTCCCGGGGCCGACGGCGAGGTCCTGGCCCCCGGTCCCGGAGTCGTCGCGCGGGTGGATGTGCGGGCGGGCACCGTCGCCGAGGTGCCGGTCGACGGCGACGCCCGCGCCGCGGCCGTGCTGGCGGACGGCCGCCTCGCCGTGGGCACCGCCGACGGTGTCACCCACGTCGTCGACCCGTCTGGTGCGACGCAGACCGTCCCCGGCCTGGCCTCGGTCGACGCGCTCGCCGCGGTGGGCACGTCGCTCGCCGCCCTGGACCGTCGCCAGACCTCGCTGACCGAGGTCGACGTCGCCGACGGTGATCTGGGGCTGGCGTTGCGCGCCGGGGAGGGCGCCACGCAGCTGACCACCGATCCGTTCGGCCGGGTGCTGGTGACCGACACCCGCGGCGGGGAACTGCACGTGTACACCCTCGACCCGCTGGTGCTGCGCCAGCGTTACCCGGTGCCGAACGCCCCGTACGGCGTCGCCTACGACACCGCGAACGATCTCGTGTGGGTCACCTCGACCGGCAGCAACGAGGTCATCGGCTACGATCTGTCGACCGGGATTCCGCAGGAGCGGGGCCGGTACGCGACGGTGCGGCAACCGAACTCGGTGGCGGTCGACGCCACCGACGCGGTCCTGGTGATCGGGTCCGCGACCGGGGACGGACTGCAGCGGATCCCGATCGGGGGTGTGTGATGGCAGGGGCACGCGAGGTGGGCGGCCGGTGGACCCGGCTGCCGGTGGGCTGGGACACCAGCAACGACGAGTACGAGTACGTGCCGCTGCGGCTGCCGCGCGACGTGTCCCGGGTCAGCGCGTCGCTGCGGCTCGCCATCCAGGCCGAGTTCCACGGCTGGGAGCTGACGCGGGTGCGGCTGTATCCCGACGGCAGCCGCCGGGTGCTGCTGCGCCGCCGCAAGACCGGCCACCACGTTCCCGAACCCACCGTTCGTTGACGCCGACCCCGGGCACCGCCCGGGCCTGCAGGGAGTGTTACGTGTATCGCTTGTTCCTTCGACTGCTGTTCCTGCTGCCGCCGGAGCGGATCCACCACATCGCGTTCACGGCGATGCGGCTCGCGACCCGGGTCCCGCCGCTGCGGGCGCTGATCGCGAAGGTCCTCGTCGTCGACGATCCGGTGCTGCGCAACACGGTGTTCGGGGTGACGTTCCCGGCCCCGCTCGGCCTCGCGGCCGGCTTCGACAAGGACGCCGCCGGGGTGAACGCCTGGGGCCCCCTCGGCTTCGGGTTCGCCGAGATCGGCACCGTCACCGCCCAGGCGCAGCCCGGCAACCCGGCGCCCCGGCTGTTCCGCCTGCCCGCGGACCGGGCGCTGATCAACCGGATGGGCTTCAACAACCACGGGGCCGGGGAGGCCGCGAACCGCCTGCGCACCCGCGTGCACACCGTCCCCATCGGCGCGAACATCGGCAAGACCAAGATCGTCGCGCCCGGGGACGCCGCCGACGACTACACCGCCAGCGCGCGGCTGCTCGGCCCGCTCGCCGACTTCCTCGTCGTCAACGTCTCCTCCCCCAACACGCCCGGGCTGCGGGACCTGCAGGCGGTCGAGTCGCTGCGGCCGCTGCTCGCGGCGGTGCTGGACACCGTGCACGTGCCGGTCCTGGTGAAGATCGCCCCCGACCTGTCCGACGACGACATCGACGCGGTGGCCGACCTCGCCGTCGAGCTCGGGCTGGCGGGCATCGTCGCCACCAACACCACCATCCGGCGGGACGGGCTGCGCACCGACCCGGCCCGGATCGCGGAGATCGGCGCCGGCGGCCTGTCCGGTCCGCCGGTCGCGGAGCGCTCGCTCGAGGTGCTGCGCCGGCTGCACGCGCGGGTCGGTGACCGGCTGGTGCTGATTTCGGTCGGCGGCGTCGAGACCGCCGAGCAGGCGTGGGAGCGGATCCTCGCCGGCGCGTCGCTGGTGCAGGGCTACACCGGTTTCATCTACGGCGGCCCGTTCTGGGCGCGCCGCATCCACAAGGGCCTCGCCCGCAAGGTGCGGGCCGCGGGCTTCGGTTCGGTCGCCGAGGCGGTCGGCGCGGACGCCCGCGTCTGATCCGCCGAGCCCGGCTCGGCGGGCCGGGACACGCCCGTCCGGACAGGCACACCCGTGCGGACGGGTGTGCCTGTCCGATTCCGGTGCGGAGGCGATCCGCGGAACGCGGTCTACTGCTCGAACGTGCCGTGCAGCGTCGCGCGCGCGATCGCGTGCGAGAACACGTTGAAGCCGAGGAACGCGGGCGTCGAGCCGGTGCCCACCCCGTCGAGCTTGTCCACGTCGAGGGCGTGCACGGCCACGATGTAGCGGTGCGGGCCGTGCCCGGCCGGCGGGGCCGCGCCGAGGAAGCGGTGCAGGCCGCCGTCGTTCTTCAGGGTGACCGCGCCCTCGGGCAGGCCGGAGCCGGTGTCGTCGCCGGCGCCGGCGGGCAGCGACGTCACCGAGGCCGGGATGTTCGCCACCGCCCAGTGCCAGAACCCGGACGCGGTCGGCGCGTCGGGGTCGAACACGGTGACGACGAAGCTCTTGGTCTCGGGGGGAAAGCCCGACCACGACAGCTGCGGGGAGATGTCCTGCCCGCCGGGAACCCCGAAGATCCCGCTGGCCTGTGCCGGCTTCAGCGGCCGACCGTCGGTGATGTCCTCGCTGGTGAGCTCGAACGTGGGCAGGTCGGGCAGCGGCGCGTACGGGTCGTGGGCCATACCGGTCCTTTCTCTGGGTGCTGGTGTGCTCAGGCGTGCAGCAGGAAGTGTTCCATGACGCGGGTGCCGAAACGCAGCGCGTCGACCGGTACACGCTCGTCCACCCCGTGGAACAGCGCGGCGAAATCCAGCTCCGGGGGCAACTGCAGCGGGGCGAACCCGAAGCAGCGGATGCCGAGCTTGGCGAAGGCCTTCGCGTCGGTGCCGCCGGAGAGCATGTAGGGCACGGTCCGGCCGAGGGGATCGTGGGCGAGGATCGCCGCGTTCATCGCCTCGACGAGGTCGCCGTCGAATGTGGTCTCGTACGAGTCGAGGTCGGTGATCCACTCGCGGGTGACGTCCGGGCCGATCAGTTCGTCGACGGTGCGTTCGAACTCGGCGCGCCGGCCCGGCAGGATGCGGCAGTCGACGACGGCCTGCGCCGTCTGGGGAATGACGTTCGCCTTGTACCCGGCGTCGAGCATGGTGGGGTTGGCGGTGTCGCGCAGGGTGGCGCCGACGATGCGGGCGATGGACCCGAGTTTGGCGAGGGTGCCGTCGAGGTCGGGCGAGGCTGGATCGAAGTCGAGTCCGGTCTCCTCGGCGACGGCGGCGAGGAACTCGGCGACGGAGTCGGTCAGCACGAGCGGGAAGGTGTGGGTGCCGAGCCGGGCGACGGCCCGGGCGAGGGCGGTGACGGCGTTGTCCTCGTGCAGGAACGAGCCGTGGCCGGCGCGGCCCTTGGCGGTCAGCCGCATCCAGCCGAGGCCCTTCTCGGCGGTCTCGACGAGGTAGAGGCGGCGCTCCCCGCCGTCCCGGCGCGGCACGGTCAGGGAGAATCCGCCGACCTCGCCGACGGCCTCGGTGATGCCGTCGAACAGGTCGGGGCGGTGCCGCACGAGCCAGTGGCTGCCGTAGGTGCCGCCGGCCTCCTCGTCGGCGAGGAACGCGAAGACCAGGTCGCGCGGCGGCACGATGTTCTCGGCCTTGAATCGGCGGGCGACGGCCAGCATCATCCCGACCATGTCCTTCATGTCGACCGCGCCGCGACCCCAGACGTAGCCGTTCTCGACGGCGCCGGAGAAGGGGTGCACGCTCCAGTCGGCCGGTTCGGCGGGGACCACGTCGAGGTGCCCGTGCAGCAGCAGTGCGCCCCGGGACGGGTCGGCACCCGGCAGGCGGGCGAACACGTTGCCCCGGCCGGGAGCCCCGGATTCGACGTATTCGGTGGTGTAGCCGACCTCCTCGAGCCGCGCCGCCACCCACATCGCGCAGTCCCGTTCGCCGCGGGTGGTGGCGAGGTCTCCGGTGTTGGAGGTGTCGAAGCGGATCAGCTGCGACACCAGGTCGACGACTTCGGCCTCGGCGCGGGATCCGCCGGCCGGCTGGGCGGGATTCGATGTTGTGGACACGGTCCCCTGTCTACCATCGATCTCGGCAAACACGCAGGTGGGCGGGGCGATTTGGGCGCCGCGACGCGGTGGGTTACTCTTTCACAGCGCCCGCGGAAGTGGGAGCGGAGCAGGTCCGAGTGGCGGAATGGCAGACGCGCTAGCTTGAGGTGCTAGTGTCCTATTAACGGACGTGGGGGTTCAAGTCCCCCCTCGGACACTCTGAGTTGAGACAGACGGCGAAGGCCCCGAACCGATCAGGTTCGGGGCCTTCGCCGTTGCGGCGCCGCGCGGCCGTCCGTCGGGCCCGGCGGCGCGCACCGCCGGAGCGTTCCCCCCCGGACGCCGGGGCGGCCGGACGCGGGCCGCTGACCAGCGGATTGGGACCGCGCGCCCGGGTGGGTTACGCTGAAACGGCACCCGCGGGAGCGGGGAGCATCAGCATGTCCGAGTGGCGGAATGGCAGACGCGCTAGCTTGAGGTGCTAGTGTCCTATTAACGGACGTGGGGGTTCAAGTCCCCCCTCGGACACTCCGAGTCGAGACAGACGGCGAAGGCCCCGAACCGATCAGGTTCGGGGCCTTCGCCGTTGCGGCGCCGGAGCCGCTCAGCCGATCCGGCCGCGGCGGAAGTACGCGATCGGACCGATCCAGTTCACGGCGATCATCGCAGCCCACTTCGCCTTGCTGCCCGCGACCTTGTCCGCCGGGCGCCGCGCCAGATCGATCCATGCCGTCGCCGCGAGCGAGAGCTGCACGCAGGCGAGCGTGAGAACGAGCGTCTGCTGCCACGGGGACAGGTCGCGGAACTTCGGGCGGCGCCGTGCGGTCATCGTCGTCTCCTGGGGTCGGGGATCCTTCCGGCCCGAGCCTGCCAGGTTTCGGGCGCCGTGGGCAGGGCCACAGGTCCCGCGGGGTCGGCCCCGCGCGCACCGCCGGATACCATCGGTCGGTACCGCACCACACGACGAACAGGCCCATGACTTCGCACACCGACGCGTCGGGCATCGACCCGGCCGACCTCGCCACCTGCCTCCGCGTCCTGTCCCTCGTGGACGAGCTCGACGCCGACCATCCGGATTCGGTGACGGTGCAGCGCGCCGTCGGGAGCATGTTCAAAAAGCTCAAGCAGTTGCGCCGCAACGAGACCCGCCGGGCCAAGGTCGCCGCGGACCGGCAGGTGCTCGCGGCGACGGCGACCGGATCGCCCACCCGCATCGACGACGAGACAGCCGGGATCGCGCTGAGCTCGAACGCACCGGGGGCGAGCGCGGGCACCCTGATCCGGCCGCGGGGCTGCTACGTGTGCAAGGACAAGTACACCCGGGTCGATGCGTTCTACCACCAGCTGTGTCCGCGCTGCGCTGCGGAGAACCACGCGAAACGGGACGCCCGTACCGATCTGACGGGACGGCGGGCGCTGCTCACCGGCGGCCGCGCCAAGATCGGCATGTACATCGCGTTGCGGCTGCTGCGGGACGGCGCCCACCTGACGATCACGACCCGCTTCCCGAACGACGCGATCCGCCGCTTCGCCGCCATGGACGACAGCCCCGACTGGCTGCACCGGCTGCGGATCGTCGGCATCGACCTGCGCGACCCCGCCCAGGTCGTGGCGCTCGCGGACGACGTGGCCGCGCAGGGCCCGCTGGACATCCTCGTCAACAACGCCGCGCAGACCGTGCGCCGCTCCCCCGGCGCGTACTCCGCCCTCGCCGAGTCCGAGTCCGGCCCGTTGCCGGCGGGTCCGTTGCCGGAGGTGCTCACCTTCGGCAAACCCTCGGACGCCCATCCGGCCGCGCTGGCCGGGTCGCTGCCGTCCGAGCTGACCGCCGAGTCGCTCACCTCGCTCGCGCTGGTCGCCGGGTCGGCGACTCCCGCACGGATCGCCGCCGGGGTCGCGGTCGACGCCGGCGGCCTGCTGCCCGACCTGGTGCACACCAACAGCTGGGTGCAGACGGTCGGCGAGGTCGAGCCGCTCGAACTGCTCGAGGTGCAGTTGTGCAACTCCGTGGCCCCGTTCATCCTGGTCAATCGCCTGCGACCGGCCCTGGCGGCGTCCCCGGCCCGCCGCACGTACGTGGTGAACGTCTCGGCGATGGAGGGGCAGTTCGGCGGGCGCCGGTACAAGGGCGCCGGGCACCCGCACACCAACATGGCCAAGGCCGCGCTGAACATGCTCACCCGCACCAGCGCCGAGGACCTGCGCGCCGACGGGATCCTCATGACCGCCGTCGACACCGGCTGGATCACCGACGAACGGCCCCACCACACGAAGCTGCGCCTGGCCGACGAGGGCTTCCACGCCCCGCTCGACCTCGTCGACGGGGCGGCCCGCGTGTACGACCCGATCGTGCAGGGCGAGGCCGGGGTGGACCTGTACGGCTGCTTCCTCAAGGACTACCGCCCGGCCCCGTGGTGAGCGCGCCGGCACCCGGCAGCTGAGATCCATCCGACACGTCCCCGCAGGTGGAGACCAGTTCCACACCGCCGGGAGCGGCCAGGGAGACCCCCGGACGGGGATACTGGAAGGCACACGTCACCGCCGCCCCCGGAGGACCCCATGCCCGTTGCCGTAGTCCACGCCGCGACCCCGGAAGGACATGCCGCGCTCACCACGGCCGCCCGCGAGGCCGCACACAGCGACGGCACGACCCTCGTGCTCGTCGCGGTCGACGACGACGGCCCGTCCGGGCAGCGGGAACTCGAGTCGGTCCGCACGGACGTCACCGCCACCCTCGGCGCCGACGGGTGGGAGCTGCGGACGGCGGTGCACGACGGGGACCCGGTCGGCGCCCTCGTCGACCTGGTGGAGCGGTCCGGCGCGGAACGTCTCGTGGTGGGCACCCGCGACCGCAACGCGCTCGGCAAGTTCCTGCTGGAACGACGCCTGCAGCGGCTGCTGCTCGAGGTGCCGGTGCCCGTCCTCGTCGTCAAGGGCACCGACGCGGACGCAGGATAGAAGCCCGGAACTGCCGCTCCCCCGCCCGATCCGGATAGGCTGGCGGCATGGCGTACCGGCTGTTGGCCGACGTCACCGTGGTCGTGCACCTGGCCTTCCTGCTGTATGTGACGTTCGGCGGTTTCCTGGCGTGGCGGTGGCCCCGCACGCTGGTGCTGCACGTCGTGGCGGTGGTGTGGGGGTTCGCCACCGTCCTCGTCGGGTTCGACTGCCCGCTGACCGATCTGGAGAACTGGGCGCGGCGCCGCGCCGGGATCGCCGGCCTGCCGCCGAGCGGGTTCATCGACCACTACCTGACCGGGGTGATCTACCCGGAATCGGCGGTGGGGCTCGTGCGGGCCGCGGTGGCGGTGACGATCGTGGTGTCCTGGCTCGGCTGGTGGCTGCGGCGCCGTCGTGTGAGCCGCGTCGCATCCCGACTTACCCGGCAGTAGGGTGTGGCGCATGACTGCCTCCCGCGATCTCGACATCGTCGTCTACGGCGCCACCGGCTTCGTCGGCCGGCTCACCGCCGCCTACCTCGCCGAGCACGCCCCCGAAGGGGTGCGCATCGCGCTCGCCGGCCGCTCCGCCGAGCGCCTCGAACGGATCCGCACCGGGCTGGGCGCCGCCGCGGCGGCCTGGCCGGTGCTCGCGGCGGACGCCGGCGACCCGCAGTCGCTCGCCGCCCTCGCCGCCCGGACCCGCGTGGTGGTCACGACGGTCGGGCCCTACGCCAAGTACGGGCTGCCGCTGGTGCAGGCCTGTGCCGAGGCGGGCACCGACTACGTCGATCTCACCGGCGAGGTGCTGTTCCACCGCGAGAGCATCGACCGGTTCGACGACGTGGCCCGCCGCACCGGCGCCCGCATCGTCCATTCCTGCGGATTCGACTCGATCCCCTCCGACCTCGGCGTGCACGCGCTGCACCGGGCCGTACAGGCCGACGGCGCCGGCGACCTGACCGACACGACCCTGGTGGTGCGTGCGATGCGGGGCGGCGTCAGCGGCGGCACGATCGACTCGATGCGCACCCAGGTGGACGTGGTGCGCCGGGACGCCGAGGCCCGCAAGGTCGCCCTCGCCCCGTACTCGCTGTCGCCGGACCGGTCCCGCGAGCCGGACCTCGGGCGGCAGAACGACCTGGCGACCGTCGACGGGAAGTCCTTCGCCCCCGAGCTGTCCGGCCGGCTCGCACCGTTCTTCATGGGCCCCTACAACACGCGGGTGGTGCGCCGCAGCAACGCGCTCACCGGCTGGGCGTACGGGCCGCGGTTCCGCTACCGGGAGGTGATGAACGTCGGCTCGTCGCGGTTGTCGCCCCTTGTGGCGACCGGTGTCGCGGCCGGCTTCGGGGCGCTGGTGGCGGGCCTGGCGTTCCCCCCGACCCGGTTCCTGCTCGACAAGGTGCTGCCCGCGCCCGGGCAGGGCCCGTCCGAGTCGGCGCGCGAACGCGGCTTCTTCACCATCGACCTGTACACCACGACGAGCACCGGCGCCCGCTACACCGCCCGCGTCGCCGCCCAGGGCGATCCCGGGTACAAGGCGACCGCGGTGATGCTCGGCGAGTCGGCGCTGTCGCTGATCCTCGGCGGCGACCGTCTCCACGCGGGCGGCGGGGTGCTCACCCCCGCGACGGCCTTCGGGGACGTGCTCACCGACCGGTTGCGCGCCGCCGGATTCGAGATCACGGCCCGGCGCCTGCCGTGACCGGCCGCGGCGGCATCCCCGGGCGCGACACGCCGCCCGAAGATGCCGCCGCCGCGCACGACCGGCTATGCTCGGACGGATCGTCGCGAGCGCGGCGGACAGCAGACCGGCGAAGGGACACGAACGTGCAGGCGACGAGCATCGCGGCGGCTCCGGCCACCCTGCTCGCGTTGATGGCGTTCTGGCCCACCCGACGGGGCGCGTGCTTCGACCAGGAGTGTTGCTGAGCGGCGTCCGCCGCCCACCCTCCCCCGGTTCGCTCCTTCGTGGTCGGAGTCTTCTGCATGTTCGCTCTCCTGGTGTTCACGCTCGTCGGTATCGGCGCACAGCTCGTCGACGGTGCCCTCGGCATGGCCTTCGGTGTCACCGCCACCACCCTCCTGATCTTCAGCGGGATCGGCCCCGCACACGCCAGCGCCGCCGTGCACCTCGCGGAGGTCGGCACCACCCTCGTCTCCGGCGCCTCGCACTGGCGGTTCCGGAACGTGGACTGGGGGGTGGTCGCGAAGCTGGGCGTGCCCGGCGCGGTCGGCGCATTCCTCGGCGCCACCGTGCTCTCCAGCCTGTCCACCGAGGCCGCGATTCCGGTGACATCGACGATCCTGCTGGCCATCGGTGTCTATGTGGCGCTGCGGTTCTCCGTCCGGCCGCCCGCCGTCGCGCACGCCCGCACCTCGCCGCACTCGGCGAGGTTCCTGTCTCCGCTGGGCCTGTTCGGCGGGTTCATCGACGCCAGCGGCGGCGGTGGATGGGGGCCGATCACCACGAGCACCCTGCTCTCCCGCGGCAAGACGGCCCCGCGGACGGTGATCGGCTCGGTCAGCGCCTCCGAGTTCCTCGTCGCGCTCGCCGCCAGCATCGGCTTCCTCGTCGGTCTCGGCCGGGAATCGCTCGGCAACCTCCTCGTCGTGGCCGGTCTCGCCCTGGGCGGGGCGATCGCCGCGCCGATCGCGGCATGGCTGGTCAGCCGGGTGCCGGCCACCCTGCTCGGCACCGCCGTCGGCGGCGTCATCGTGCTGACCAACGCGCAGAAGCTGTTCACGGCGTTCGAGATCTCCGGCACGGCCTCCACCCTGCTGTACCTGCTGATCGTGGCCGGATGGATCGCGCTGCTCACGGTCTCGTGGCGCCGCTCCCGGCTCACCCGCGCCGAATCCGCCGGTGCGCTCGAACGCCTCGAGCCGGCCCGCCCCGAACTGCGCGAGCCGGCCGCGGACCGCACGAGCTGAACCTCGCTCTAGGCTCGGCGCATGACGCGCCCCCTCGCCCTGCTCGACGACTACAGCGCCGCCCTCGCCGACGCCGGCCTCGACGTCCCGGCCGACCCGGCCACCGGCATCCGCTGCGCCCCGGCCGGGCACTTCCTCGCCGCCCGGCTGCCGGTGGGCGACCTCGCCACGGGGGCCGTGGCGGCCTTCGCGTCGGCCGCCGACCGATACCGCCACACCCGCGGACTCGAGCCGCAGGGGGCGCGGCTCGACCCGGAGCGCATCGCCGCCTCGTTCGCCGGGGACCGGATGCTGCGCCTGGCCGGCCGGCCCGTTCACGGGTTCGCGGCACTGTCCGGGTTCTTCGCCGCCGCCGACGGGTGGGTGCGCACCCACGCCAACTACCCGCACCACCGCGTGCGTCTGCTCCGCGCACTCGACCTGCCGGACGGTGCGGGCCGGGACGACTGCGCCGCCCGGATCCGGCAGCTGCCCGCCGCGGCGGTCGAGGACGCGGCCGCCGCGCACGACGCGATCGCGGTGCGGGTGCGCACCGAGCACGAGTGGGCCACGAGCGCGCAGGGCCGGGGCGCGGCGGCGGGCCCGCTGGTACGGATCCTCGCCCGGTCCGACAGTGCCGGCGAGACCCGGCCGGGCGGCGATCCGGCGCGGCCACTGACCGGGATCCGGGTGCTGGATCTGACCCGGGTGATCGCCGGCCCCGTCGCCGCCCGGGCGCTGGCCATGCTGGGGGCGGACGTGCTGCGGGTGGATCCGCCCGCGCTGCCCGAGATCGCCTGGCAGCACGCCGAGAACGGGCAGGGCAAGCGCACCGCGCTGCTGGACCTGCGCACCGCCCGCGGCCGGGAGACGTGCCGCCGCCTGCTCGCCGACGCCGACGTGCTGCTCACCGGCTACCGGCCCGGGGCGCTCGACGCGCTGATCGGCGCACCCGTGCACCAGGCCCGGCCGGGCGTGGTGCACGGCCGGGTGTGCGCGTGGGGATGGTCCGGGCCGTGGGCGCCCCGTCGCGGCTTCGACTCGATCGTGCAGGCCGCCTCCGGGATCGCCGTCGTCGAGGGCCGCCCGGACGCGCCGGGAGTGCTCCCGGTGCAGGCTCTCGACCACGCGAGCGGCTACCTGCTCGCGGCCGGGGTGCTCGACGCGCTCACCGCGCGGCTCCGGGACGGGCGGGGCCGCGACGCAGCGGTCGCGCTGGCCCGCACCGGGGCGTGGCTGCTGCAGGCGCCCGGCCGCAACCCGCACCCGGCGACGCCGGCGAGCCCCGGCGCGGGCACCGTGGCCACGCACGCGGCGGTGACCGCGGCCCGGCCCGCGCTCGCCGAGTATCCGGACTATCCGTTCCCGGCCCGCGCGTGGGGCGCCGATCCGGCGGCCTGGGCCCCGGCTCCGGTGTCTAGGGTGCGGCGTCGAACGCGTCGAGGATCTGCTGGGCGGCCAGGGCTGCCGTGAGGGAGCCGTCGCGCACGGCGCGTTCGACATCGCCGCGGAGCGCACGCACCCGCGGGTTGGTCTCGAGCCGGCGCAGCAGCTGGTCGTGCACCATGGTCCAGGTCCAGTCCACCAGCTGGCGGCGCCGGTTCTCCTCGAACAGGCCCGCCTCGGTGAGCACCCGGCGGTGTTCGAGGACGGTGTCCCAGAACGTGTCCAGGCCGGCGCCCTCCAGGCCGCTCATGGTGATCACCGGGGGTTTCCACACCGCGTCGTGCGGGTGCACGAGCCGCAGCGCGCCGGCGAGTTCCCGGGCCGCCACCCGCGCGTCGCGTTCGAACGGCCCGTCGGCCTTGTTCACCGCGACGAGGTCGGCGAGTTCGAGGACGCCCTTCTTGATGCCCTGCAGCTGGTCGCCGGTGCGGGCGAGGGTCAGGAAGGTGAAGCAGTCCACCATGTTCGCGACGGTGACCTCGGACTGCCCGACGCCGACGGTCTCGACGAGGATCACGTCGAATCCGGCGGCCTCGAGCAGCACCATCGTCTCGCGGGTGGCCTTGGCGACGCCGCCGAGGGTGCCGGCCGTGGGGGACGGCCGGATGTAGGCGTCGCGCTGCACCGACAACCGGGCCATGCGCGTCTTGTCGCCGAGGATGGAGCCGCCGGTGCGGGTCGACGACGGGTCCACCGCGAGCACCGCCACCCGGTGGCCCTTGCCGAGCAGGTACATGCCCAACGCGTCGATGAAGGTGGACTTGCCGACGCCGGGGACGCCGGTGATGCCCACGCGCATCGCTCCGCCCGCCTCCGGGAGCAGGCGCAGCAGCAGCTGTTGTGCCTGCTCCCGGTGGTCGTCCCGGGTGGATTCGACCAGGGTGATCGCCTTCGCCAGGCCGGCCCGCCGGTTGGCGAGCACGGCCTCGGCGAGGGCGTCGACGTCGACCGCGGGCCGACGGGTGGGACTGCCGACCGGGGTGCTGCCCATGCCGGGTCAGGCTCCCAGGTCGTGACCGAGCTGGTCGGCGAGCTTGTGCAGCAGGCCCACCGCGGCGTCCGCGATGACGGTGCCGGGCGGGAAGATCGCCGCGGCCCCGGCCTGGTACAGCTCGTCGAAGTCGCCGGGCGGGATGACGCCGCCGACGACGATCATGATGTCCGGGCGGCCCACCTCGGCGAGGGCCTCCCGCAGCGCGGGCACCAGGGTCAGGTGTCCCGCGGCCAACGACGACACGCCGATGACGTGCACGTCGTTGTCGGCCGCCTGGTTCGCGACCTCCTCGGGGGTCTGGAACAGCGGTCCCACGTCGACGTCGAAGCCGAGGTCGGCGAAGGCGGTGGCGATCACCTTCTGCCCGCGGTCGTGACCGTCCTGCCCCATCTTCGCGACGAGGATGCGCGGCCGGCGGCCCTCCTCCTCGGCGAACTTCTCGACGAGTTCGGTTGCGGTGCTGATGTTGCCTGCCTTTCCGGCCTCGTCCCGGTAGACCCCGCTGATGGTGCGGATCTCGGCCTGGTGCCGTCCGTACACCTTCTCGAGGGCGTCGGAGATCTCGCCGACGGTGGCCTTGGCGCGGGCCGCGTCGATGGCCAGGGCCAGCAGGTTGTGGTCCGGGCCGCCGTCGGCCGAGCCGGCGGCGCGGGTCAGCGCGTCCAGCGCGACCTGCACGGCCTCGGGATCACGGTCGGCGCGCAACTGCTCGAGCTTGGCGATCTGCTCGGCCCGCACGCGGGAGTTCTCGACCTTGAGGACCTCGATCTCGTGGTCCTCGGTGACCTGATACTTGTTGACGCCGATCACCGGCTGGCGGCCGGAGTCGATCCGCGCCTGGGTGCGGGCCGCGGCCTCCTCGATGCGCAGCTTCGGGATGCCCTCGGAGATGGCCTGGGCCATGCCACCGGCCTCCTCGACCTCCGCGATGTGCTTGCGGGCGCGGTTGGCGAGCTCGTGGGTGAGCCATTCGAGGTAGTACGAGCCGCCCCACGGGTCGATCGGCCGGGTGGTGCCCGATTCCTGCTGCAGCAGCAGCTGGGTGTTGCGGGCGATGCGGGCGGAGAAGTCGGTCGGCAGTGCCAGCGCCTCGTCGAGGGCGTTGGTGTGCAGCGACTGGGTGTGGCCCTGGGTCGCGGCCATCGCCTCGATGCAGGTGCGGGCGACGTTGTTGAACACGTCCTGCGCGGTGAGCGACCAGCCGGAGGTCTGCGAGTGGGTGCGCAGCGACTTGGACTTGGCCGACTTCGGGTGGAACTTCTCGACGAGCTCGGCCCACAGCAGACGGCCGGCCCGCATCTTGGCGATCTCCATGTAGAAGTTCATCCCGATGGCCCAGAAGAAGGACAGGCGCGGGGCGAACTTGTCGATCTCCATGCCCGCGTCGAGGCCGGCGCGGAGGTACTCGACGCCGTCGGCGAGGGTGTAGGCCAGCTCGAGGTCGGCGGTCGCACCGGCCTCCTGGATGTGGTAGCCGGAGATCGAGATGGAGTTGAAGCGCGGCATGTTCGCGCTGGTGTAGGCGAAGATGTCGGAGATGATCCGCATCGACGGCTTGGGCGGATAGATGTAGGTGTTGCGGACCATGAACTCCTTCAGAATGTCGTTCTGAATGGTTCCGGCCAGCTGCTCGGGCTTGACGCCCTGCTCCTCCGCGGCGACGACGTACAGCGCCAGGATCGGCAGGACGGCGCCGTTCATGGTCATCGACACCGACACCTGCGACAGGTCGATGCCGTCGAACAGCTGCCGCATGTCGAGGATCGAGTCGATCGCGACGCCGGCCATGCCGACATCGCCCTGCACGCGGGGATGATCCGAGTCGTAGCCGCGGTGGGTGGCCAGGTCGAACGCCACCGACAGGCCCTTCTGCCCGGCCGCGAGGTTGCGCCGGTAGAAGGCGTTGGACTCGGCGGCGGTGGAGAAGCCCGCGTACTGGCGGATGGTCCACGGCTGGTTGACGTACATCGTCGGGTACGGGCCGCGCACGAACGGCTCGAGGCCCGGGTAGCTGCCCAGCGGGTAGCCCTCGGCGACGATCCGGTCGCGGTCGGCCTTGGTGTAGACGGGCTTGACGTCGATGCCCTCGGGCGTGGACCACACCACCTGATCGGTCGTGTAGTGGTTGGCGGCGGCGACCGATGCGACGAGCGCCGTGGCCTGCTCCTCGGTGGGGGCGGCGGGAGCCGGCGCCGCCGGATCCGTCAGCGGGACGTCGGCGAAGCTGCCGATCTCGTGTTCGATGCTCACTTACGCTCCCAGGGTGGTCAGCAGGTCGGTCAGCGCGGCGATCGCGTCGATCTTGGCGGTGAGGAACCCGTCCGGGCGCTCGGCGCCGGTGGTCTCGCTCACGGCCCTCTCCGGCCCGGCCAGCAGGACGGTACCGATCCCGGCGCCGCGGAGCGCGGTGACCGCGGCGGCGGCCTGTTCGCCGTAGCGCTTGTCGGTGCCGCACACGACGGCGACGGTGGCGCCCGAGTCGCGGACGGCGGCGGCGATGCTGTCGTCGTCGACGGACAGCGGGCCGGGGTTGACCGTCTCGATGCCGCCGGAGGCGAGCAGGTTCGCGGCGAACGTCGTGCGGATGTTGTGCTCGGCGATCGGGCCGAGCGGGGCGAGCAGCGCCCTGGGCCGGGTGCCGTGCGCGGCGAGATGGAGGTCGGAGCGGTTGCGCAGCGCCTCGAACGCCGCGGCGTACCGGGCGACATCGGCGCCGGCGTCGGCGGTCTCCGCGGGCAGCGGGGCCTCGGCGAGGTTCGGGAACTCGTTGACTCCGGTCACCGCGGTCCGGCGGTGGGCGATGTCGGAGTCCCGGCGGGCGCGGGTGGCGGCGATGCGCTCGCCGATCAGGCCGTCGTCGAGGGCGGCGCGGTAGCCGCCGGCCGCCTCGATCTGCTGGAAGAACTCCCACGCCTTGGCCGCGATCTGCGCCGTGAGTTCCTCGACGTACCAGGACCCGGCGGCCGGGTCGAGGACGCGGCCGAGGTTGGATTCCTCGAGCAGCAGCAGCTGGGTGTTGCGGGCGATGCGCGCGGAGAAGGCCTCCGACACGCCGAGCGCACCGGTCGGCAGGGCGGTGTCGAACGGGAGCACGGTGACCGCGTCCGCCCCGCCGATGCCGGCGCCGAACGCGGCGAGGGTGGTGCGCAGCATGTTCACCCAGGGGTCGCGCTGGGTCATCATCGCGGCGGAGGTGACGGCGTGCTGGGGGGCGTGGCCGGCGTCGGCGGCGCCCACGACCTGCGCGATGCGGGCCCACAGCTGCCGGCCGGCGCGGAACTTGGCGATGGTCTGGAACTGGTCGTCGGTGGCGGCGAGCCGGAACTCGATCTGGCCGAGCGCACGGGCCGCGGACTGGCGGCTGCCGGTCAGCTCGCGCAGGTACTCGAGGCCGGCGGCGACGGCGGCCCCGAGTTCCTCGGCGTCGGCGGCCCCGGCGTTGTGGAACGCGGTGCCGTCGACGGTGAGGGCCCGCACGGTCTCGGCGCGGTCCGCGGCGGCGTGGGCGAGTTCGACGGCCTGGGCGACGGTGACGTCGGCCCGACCCGAGAACGCGCTGGTCAGCGGCGCGGCACCGAGGTGCAGGCGCACGGCGCCGCGGTCGGCGACGTCGGTGCGCGCATCGAGCAGGGCGTAGAGGGCGGCCGCGGCGGCGGCGGTGTCGGCGCCGGCGTCGAGGGTGACCGGCGCGAGGTCGAACAGGACCTTGTCGAGCGCGGCGGGCAGGTCGGCGATCGCGATGCCGTCCGCGCCGACGCGCAGCCACAGGGCGCTGACGCCGTTCTCGAGGGCGTCGAGGATGCGCTCGTTCACGTCACCGGCGGTGTCGCCGAAGCGGGCGCTGACGAGCCAGCCGGTGTTGACGTCGCGGGTCGCGGAACCGCCGCGGACGAACGGGAAGGAGCCGGGCAACGGCGCCTCGGGACGCTCGTCGCGCACGCCGTAGAGGGGGGCGACGGCGACGTCGTCGTAGGTGGTGGTCGCGAGCAGCCGCTGCGGTTCCGGTCCGAGCTCCGCGGGGTCGACGCGGCGGGACTTGGCCAGCACCCCCGCCACCGCCTCCTGCCACTGCGCATAGGCGCGCGCAGCGTCCTCGGCTTCTGAAGCTAATGACACGTGAGGGTCCTCTCGTACGCAGCGGGCGGGCTCGCCGAACACGGCCGTGGGAAACCTTAAACCGATTCCGATGTGATGCTAGCCGCATACACGCCGGCCCTATTGTGGGGATCACCACAGTTTCCCTAGCGATCGATAATGTCGTCGCCTAAGGAATCTACCGCGTGCCGAGGCAACCGCTCGTCCGGCCCCCGGCCCCGGTATCGTGACCGTTCGTGACGAGGATGCTGCGGGACCGCCGGATCCTCGGTGCCCTCGCCGTACTGGCCGCGCTCGCGGTCGTCGCGGTGCTGCTCCCCCACCCGTCCGTCGCCGAGGTGCGTGCGTGGGCCGAGTCGGCCGGGCCGCTCTTCCCGCTGCTGTTCTTCCTGATCCACGCGGTGGTGACCGTGGCCCCGTTCCCGCGGACGGTGTTCACCCTCAGCGCCGGGGTGCTGTTCGGGTCGGCCACCGGGATCGCGGTGACCGTCGCCGCCACGACCGTCAGCGCCGTGCTGGCGCTGCTGCTGGTGCGCGCGATCGGCCGCGGCGTGGTCGAGGCCCACCTGAATCATCCGACGGCGCAGGCGGTCGACGAGCGGCTGGCCCGCCGGGGCTGGCTCGCGGTGGGGTCGCTGCGGCTGATCGCGCCGCTGCCGTTCGCGGTGGTCAACTACTGCTGCGGGGTCTCGTCGGTGCGGCTGGTCCCGTACACGCTGGGCACGGTCGCCGGCATCCTGCCGGGCACGGTGGGCGTGGTGTTGCTCGGCGACGCCCTGACGGGACGGACCGATCCCGCATTGCTGGCGGTCTCGGCGGTGTGCATCGCTCTCGGCGCGTCGGGACTGTGGCTCGAGTCGCGCCTCCCGGCGCCCGCCCCGCGCCCGACCGGTCAAGTCTGAAACCTTGATTTTCCATATTCAAGTCTGCATCCTTGAGCCATGTTCGTGTTGACCGTCGACCAGCGCGGCAGCCGTCGCGACGTCGACCGGGTCGCGGACCTGCTCACCGAGCTGCGCGACGCCCAGCTGCTGCGCCCGTTCGAACGCACCGCCGGCGACGAGGTCCAGGCCGTCGCCGACGACCCGGCCGTCGTCGTCGATCTCGCACTCGACCTCGTCCGCCGCGGCTGCTGGAGCGTCGGCATCGGCGCCGGCGCCGTCGAGCAGCCCCTGCCGGCGCAGACCCGCGCCGGCCGGGGACCGGCGTTCGAGCATGCCCGCCGCGCCGTCGACCGCGCCAAGAACGCCCCCGCGCGGGTCGCCGTGGAGGGCTCGGACGCCGCCGCGGCCGCCGACGCGGATGCCGCCCTCACCCTGGTGGCGCTGCTGGTGACCCGCCGGTCCGACGCCGGGCACGAGGCCGTCGACCTCGTCCGGGGCGGGCTGACGCAGGCCGAGGCCGCCGCGCGGCTCGGCATCAGCACCCAGGCGGTGTCGCAGCGCCTGGCCGCCGCCGGCTGGCAGGCCGAACCGGCCGGGCGCGACCTCGCCCGCCGCCTCCTGGAAAGGGCCGACCGTTGACCGTCGTCACCCTGGTTCTGCTCGCCGTCGCCGCGCTGGCTCCGGCCCTGAGCCTGCGCCGCGGCGCACCGGTGTGGCTCGTCGCCGGGCTCGCTACGGCGGCGCTCGCCGGCGCCGCCCTCACCGCGACGGCCACGCCCGCCGTGCACGGCGTCGCCCTCGCCGCGACCCTGGTGCTCACGACCCTGGCGGCGGTCACCGGGGGCGCCCCCGCCGTGCTGGCCTCGTTCCGCATCGCCCGCCGCCAGCCCGACGCGGGACCGACCCCCTCCCCGTCGCCGGCCGGCCCCGAACCGCCGCCCGGGCCGCTGCGCGGCGGGCGGGTGATCGGCCTGCTCGAGCGGGCGGCGGTCGCCGCCGCGATCCTGTCCGGCTGGCCGGAGGGCATCGCCGTCGTGCTGGCCGTCAAGGGCCTGGCCCGCTACCCCGAACTGCGCGAACCCCAGGCCTCCGAGCAGTTCATCATCGGCACCTTCACCAGCGTGCTGTGGGCGATCGCGGTGTGCGGGGTCGGGCGGGGCCTGCTCACCTGAGCGGCCCTCCGGTCACCGGGGTTCGCCGTGCCGCTGCCCCGGCTGCGGCTGCACCCATCCGCCCGTGATCGGCTCCGACGGCGGCAACGCCGTCGCGGGGGACGCGGCCGGCTCCCCGCCCCGGCGTTCGGCGCCGGTCGGGTTGTGCAGCGCCGGATCGACCGGCTTGCGGGCGACGGCCTCGGCGGCGGCGACGGCCTGCGCGACCTCCGGGTCGCGCGCGGTGGAGAACCAGTCGGCCACCTCGTCGGTGTCGTCCTCCGGCCGCGGGAGCCTCTCGTCGACCGGGCTCGGCTCGAACCGGAACACCCCGTCCTCGCCCGGCGCACCGAGGTGCCGGGCGAAGCCCTTGAGGGCGTCCCCGAAATCGCTCGGCACCATCCACACCTTGTTCGCGTCGCCCTGCGCCATCTGCGGCAGCGTCTGCAGGTACTGGTACGCGAGCAACTCGGGCGTCGGCCGACCGGACTTGATCGCCGCGAACACCTTCTCGATGGCCTTCGCCTGGCCCTGCGCCTCGAGGTACTTCGCGGCGCGGTCACCCTGGGCGCGCAGGATCCGCGACTGGCGATCGGCCTCCGCCTCGAGGATGGCCGCCTGCTTGGCGCCCTCGGCCGACAGGATCCGGGACTGCTTGTCGCCCTCGGCGGTCTTGATCGCCGACTCCCGGTGCCCCTCGGCGGTGAGGATCATCGCCCGCTTCTCCCGGTCCGCCTTCATCTGCTTCTCCATCGACTCCTGGATCGACGGGGGCGGATCGATGCTCTTGAGCTCCACCCGGGCCACGCGCAGTCCCCAGCGGCCGGTCGCCTCGTCGAGCACGCCGCGCAGCTGCCCGTTGATCGAATCGCGGGACGTCAGCGTCTCCTCCAGGGTCATGCCGCCGACCACGTTGCGCAGCGTGGTCACCGTCAGCTGCTCCACCGCCGCGATGTAGTTGCTGATCTCGTACACGGCGGCCTGCGGATTCGTCACCTGGAAGTACACGACCGTGTCGATGCTCAGGGTGAGGTTGTCCTGGGTGATCACCGGCTGCGGCGGGAACGAGACCACCCGCTCGCGCAGGTCCACCTTGGCGCGGATCCGGTCGACGAACGGCACCAGGAACGTCAGCTGTCCCGACACGGTCCGGTAGTAGCGGCCGAGCCGCTCGATCACCGCGGCCTCGGCCTGCGGCACCAGCGCCACCGATTTGACGACCACCAGCGCCACGAACGCCACGACGACGGCGAGCACGATCAGCGCTTCCATCTACGGCCCCTTCCACACGACGGCCGTCGCGCCGTCGATCTGCATCACGGTCACGGTCGTGCCGGGCGGATACACCTCGGTGACGTCCAGCGGACGCGCGGTCCACACCTCACCGTCCAGCTTCACCTGCCCGGAGTGCGCGGCCACCTCCTCGAGCACCAGTGCCTGCTTGCCCGGCAGGGCGTCCACGTTCGTCGCCTTCGCCGGCGGCAGGGCGTAGCGCCGGCGCAGCACCGGCCGCACCCCGCCCAGCAGCACCAGCGACGACACCGCGAACACCACCGCGTCGGCCCATACCGGCAGATCCGTCGCGGCGGACACCCCGGCGGTGGCCAGGGCTGCGCCTCCGAGCATCAGCAGGACGAAATCACCCGTCAGCGCCTCTGCGGCGGCGAGCACCAGCCCGGCGATCAGCCATATCAATGCCGACACGACGCCATCCAACCACAAATCGGACATCGCGGGTGGCTCCGCAGGTCACGGCCCCGGCGCGGTCAGTCCCCGGTGGGCTCGGTGACGAAGTCGACGAGCCGCTCGACCGCCCCGATCAGCGGCGCCTCGAGATCCCGGAAGCTCGACACCGCCGAGTAGACGCGGCGCCACCCGTCCTGCGGGCTGCCCCACCCCAGCGCCCGGCACACCCCGGTCTTCCAGTCCTGCCCGCGCGGAATCGTCGGCCACGCCTCGATTCCCAGCGCCTTGGGCCGCACCGCCTGCCACACGTCGACGAACGGATGCCCGGTGACGAGCACGTGCGGCCCGAGGTTCGCGGTCAGCCGCTCCTCCTTGGATCCGGCGACGAGATGGTCGGCGAGCACCCCCACGCGGCGGCCGGGACCGGGCGCGAACCCGGCGAGCCGCTCCCCGAGATTGTCCAGGCCCTCGAGTTGCTCGACCACGACCCCCTCGACGCGCAGATCGTGCCCCCACACGCGTTCGACGAGGGCCGCGTCGTGCACGCCCTCCACCCAGATGCGGCTGCCGCGCGCGACCCGCGCCCGCAACCCCTCGACCTTCGTGGACCCGGACGCGGACCGGGTGGGGCCGCCCGCCGTCGGCCGCGGCGCGGGCCGCACCAGCGTCACCGGCCGGCCGTCGAGGAGGAACGCGGCGGGGCGCAGCGCGAACAGCCGGGTGCACCGCGAAGCGTCCTCGAGCCGGACGAAGTCGCCGTCGTAGGTGCGTTCGATGCCGACGATCGCACCGCACCAACCGGACGCGACGTCCTCGACCACCAGGTCCTTCTCGGCGGGCACCTCGGGGATCGTGGGCTTACGGGCGCGCGGATGGTCGGCGAAGATGTCGCCGCCGTACATGTCGGGACTCACGCCCGCCACGTTAGGGCCGCCGCGGCCGCCGCGGCGGGAGGGCACGCCGACCGGCCGTGGCCCCGTTGCCGGGACGGCGCCTATGCTCGGAAACCGTGAGTTCACCCGGTCAGACCCTGACGGTGTGGGCCGGTTCCTGGTTGGCCGGGCACGCCGCACCGGACGACGTCATCGACGCCCTGCACGCCTGGGCGCCGATGCATCTGGTGGTCTCCCGCGACGAGCCCGCCGCCGACTTCTCCGCCGTGCCCGAGCATTCGCCCGTGGACGGCGCCGCCGTGCTGCTGTCCGCGCTGCGCCGGGCCGATCCGGCCGGCGTGGACGGGATCCGGCTGGTGCTGCCCGTGCCCGGCGACGTGCGGGGCCTGCCGCCGGGCACCGAGCTGGCGCGCGCCGCGGTCGCGGCCGGCGAGGCGGTGCTCGCCGGCGCACCCGGGACCCCCGGTCTCGGCTTCGTCCCCTCGGTGGAGGGGCCCGACGTGCTGCGCTGGACGCTGTTCGCGGTCCCGGCGGTGCCCGAGCCGCCCGCCGAGCCCGGCCTCGGGGAGGCCGAGTTCGCCATGCGCGAGGCGGTGCGGGACGCGGCGGCGAGGGTGGGCCGGGTGCTGACCGTCGGCGCGGACGGCCGCACCGCCGACCCCAGGGAGCAGATCGCGGCCGAGGTCGCCGAACATGCGCGGCACCGGTATCCGGAGTCGATGCCGGGGCGTGCGGCCCGCATCCTCGACTCGGCCGATCAGGTCGCGGCCATCCTCACGGTCGCCGGCCGCGGTGTGGAACCGAGGGCCGCCTCGGCCAGCGGGCAGGCCGCGCGGGAGGAGGCGCTGCGTCCGCTGTGGGCCGCGGTGCGGGCCGCCCGGCTCGGGGCGGTGGCGGCCGCGGTCCGGGCGGGGCATCACGCCTGACCCGATGCCGCGGACACGCCTCGGAGAGGCCCGGCGTCCTCGTTCTCTTACCCCGAGCCCGGGGTGGTGGGCTGAGCCCGCCCGGTCAGCGGCGGGGCCGGGCCGGTGGCCGGCAGCATTCCGGTGCGCACAGCACGCCGTTGCAGCCGACGCCCAGCAGCGGCTGGGTGCCGCGCCGCACGGGGGCGGCGCCGTCGAGGTGTTCGCGCACCAGCTCGCGCACCATCTGCACGAACCGCGGGTCGGGGCCGGCGGTGGCGGCGCGGGCGAACGCCATGCCGAGTTCCGCGGCCCGGTCGCGGGCTTCGGTGTCGAGGTCCCAGACGACTTCGAGGTGGTCGGAGACGAAGCCGACGGGCACGACGACGACCGCGTCGACGCCGCGCGCGTGCAGGGCCTCGAGGTGGTCGACGATGTCCGGCTCGAGCCACGGCACCTGCGGCGGCCCGGATCGGGACTGCCACACCAGGTCGTGGTCGGCGCTGCCGGCGGCGGTGGCGACCAGGCGGGCCGCCTCGGCGACCTGCCGGCTGTACAGGTGCCCGCCCAGCTCGGGTGGGCCGCCGGTGGCGTCGGCGGCGGTGGGCACCGAGTGGGCGGTGAACACCAGGCGCGCCGCGTCGCGGCGGTCGGCGGGCAGCTGTGCCCGCGCCGCGGCGACCGCGTCGGCGACGGCGTCGAGGAACAGCGGGTGATCGTAGAAGTGCCGCAGCTTGGTCAGCACGGGTGCGTCGTCGCCGACGGCGGCGCGGGCGCGGGCGATGTCCTCGTGGTACTGCCGGCACCCCGAATAGCCACCCCACGCCGAGGTGGGGAACACCAGCGCGTTGCGCACCCCGTCGTCGCGCATGGCCGCGACGGTGTCCTCGATCATCGGGTGCCAGTTGCGGTTGCCGAAGTAGATCGGCAGATCCAGCCCGGCGGCGGCGAAGTCCGCCTCGAGGCGCGCGATGAGGTCGCGGTTGAGGGCGTTGATCGGTGAGACACCCCCGAAGTGCAGGTAGTGCTCGGCGACCTCGTCGAGGCGTTCGGGCGGCACGCCGCGGCCCCGGGTGACATTCTCGAGGAACGGGCGCACGTCGTCCGGCCCTTCCGGACCGCCGAACGAGAGCACCAGCAGTGCGTCGTACGGCTCGGAGGTACGGGTCATGGCTCGACCCTAGGCGCCGGCACCGAAGCCGACCTGGGAATGGAATCCCCCGTCGACGTAGACGATCGACCCGGTGGTGCCGGGCAGCCAGTCGGACAGCACCGTGCACACGGTCTTCGCGACGGGCGTGGGGTCATCGACGTCCCAGCCGATCGGGGCCGCTGCGGACCAGCCCTCGTTGAGCCGGTTCATCTCGGCGCCGGGGCCGGTGGCGTCGCCGGCGATGGCCTTGGCGGCGAGGGTCTTGATCGGGCCGGCGGCGACGAGGTTGGAGCGGATACCGCGGCCGCCGACCTCCTTGGCGACGTACCGGTTGACGGACTCGAGGGTGGCCTTGGACACGCCCATCCAGTTGTAGAACGGGACGGCGCGGGCGGGGTCGAAGTCCATGCCGACCAGGGAGGCGCCGTCGTTGAGGACGGGCAGCAGGGCCTTGGCGAGCGCGGCGTAGGAGTAGGCGGAGACCTCGAGGGCGACGGCGACGTCGGTCCACGGCGCGTCGAGGAACGGGCTGCCCAGGCAGGAGCGGGGGGCGAAGCCGATGGAGTGCACGACGCCGTCGAGGCCCTCGGGGGCGAGCTCGCGCACCCGGCCGGCGAGGGTGTCGAGGTGGTCGGTGTTCTGCACGTCGAGTTCGAGGGCCGGGGGCACCGGCTGCGGCAGCCGCTGCGCGATGCGATCGATCAGGCGCAGCCGGTCGAAGCCGGTGACGACGACCTTCGCGCCCTGTTCCTGCGCGACCTTCGCGGTGTGGAAGGCGATGGAGGCGTCGGTGATGATGCCGGTGACGAGAATGGTCTTGCCCTCGAGCAGTCCGCCCATGAGTGTGTCGGTCCTCCAGTGAGTTTCGGATGTGGTGGCGTGCGTGCCGGCGTCAGTGCCCCATGCCGAGGCCGCCGTCGACGGGGATGACCGCGCCGGAGACGTAGGCGGAGTCGTCGGACGCGAGGAAGCTCACGACCGCCGCGACGTCCTCGGGCTTGCCGAGACGCTGCAGCGGGATGAACTTCTTCGCGGTGTCGCGGACGTCGTCGGAGAGCTCGGCGGTCATGTCCGTCTCGATGAATCCGGGCGCGACGACATTCGCCGTGATCGAACGCGAGCCGAGTTCGCGGGTCACCGAGCGGGCCAGGCCGATGACGCCGGCCTTCGAGGACGCGTAGTTGATCTGCCCCGCCTGACCGGCCATGCCGACGACCGAGCCGAGGAAGATCATCCGACCCCAGCGCCCCCGCAGCATCGCGCGGTTGGCGCGCTTCGCGCACCGGAACGCACCGGTGAGGTTGGCGTCGATGACCTTCGCGAACTGGTCCTCGGTCATCCGCATCAGCAGCGTGTCGTCGGTGATGCCGGCGTTCGCGACCAGGACCTCGACCGGGCCCTGGTGCTCTTCGACCTCCTTGAACGCGGCGTCGACGGACGCGCTGTCGGTGACATCGCACCGGACGCCGAACAGTCCGTCCGGGGCGCCGGAGCCGCGGTGGGTGACGGCGACCTTGTGGCCGTCCGCCTGCAGGCGGCGAGCGACGGCGAGGCCGATGCCGCGGTTGCCGCCGGTGACGAGAACCGAGCGGGGGGTGGCCGCGGGGCGCGGCGATCCGGCGGGGCTGCTTGCGTCAGTCATGGGGTCAAACCCTATCTGGTGGCGGTACGGGTCGGTAACAAGGCGCCCGCGGCGGCGGGCACGCGGTCCGCGGCGCAGGTCAGGGCAGGCGTTGGCGCAGCAGCAGGGCGGCGGCGACACCCCCGGCGACGGCGAGGACACCGAGGATCAGCCACGGGCGGCTGGCGTCGCCGCGGGTGGTCTCGTACCCGATCTGTTCCTCGAGGGTGTTGTAGGCGTCCTCGAGTTCCTGCAGGTTCGATGCGGTGAAGAAGGTGCCGCCGGAGAGGTTGGCGATCTCCTTCAGGGACGGGTCGTCCACCGGCACCGGGATGCGCTCGTCCTCGATCGTGACGGTGCCGTACTCGGTGCCGAAGGAGATGGTCGAGACGGGCACGTCCTTGTCCGCGGCCTGCCGGGCGGCGGTGAAGCCGCCGCGCGGGTCGTCGGGGCTCTCCGGGACGGTCTGCTTGCCGTCCGAGAGCAGCACGATCCGCGCCGGGGGTGCCTGGTCGCCGCCGCCGAGCACCGCGGCGAGGGTGTCGACGGACTGCAGGGCCGTGAAGATCGCCTCGCCGGTGGCGGTGCGCTCGCTCAGCTGCAGGTTGTCGATCGCGGTCTTGGTGGCCTCCCGGTTGGTGGTCGGCGAGACGAGCACCGACGCGGTGCCGGAGAACGCCACCAGGCCGAGGTTGATGCCGGGAGTCAGGTCGTCGGCGAACGACTTGGCGGCGGCCTGCGCGGCGGCGAGGCGAGTGGGCTCGACGTCGGTGGCCTGCATCGACAGCGACACGTCGATCACCAGGACGACGGTGGCGCGGTTGCGCGGAACCCGCTGCTCGGCGGTGGGCCCGGCAGCGGCGACGGTGAGCAGCGCCAGCCCGGCCAGCAGCAACGCGACCGGGACGTGCCGGCTGCGGCCGGGCCGCTGGGGGGCGACCTTCTCGAGCAGCTCGAGGTTGGTGAACCGCAGCGTGTGCCGCATCCGGCGGCGTTGCACCGCCACGTATCCGGCGGCGAGGGCCCCGACGACGAACAGGAACAGCAACCACCACGGCGCGGTGAAGTCGGAGATGCTCACCGGCCCCCCTTCACCGGGGCGCCGAAGCTGTGGCGGCGGGCGGCGACGAACCGGACCACGTCGTCGATCCAGTTGCGGTCGGTGCGCAGGCTCAGCAGCGGGGCGCCGCAGCCGCGGACGGCCTTGCGCACGGCGGCGCGGTGCTCGGCGGCGGCCCGGGCGTAGTCGGCGCGCAACTGCTCGCTGGTGGTGAACTCGCGGGTGTGCCCGGTCTCGGGGTCGTGCAGCACGACGTCGCCGAGGTCGGGCAGTTCGAGGTCGCGGCGGTCGAGGACTTCCACCGCGAGCAGGTCGTGCCGGCCGGACAGGGCACGCAGCGAACGCTCCCAGTCGATGGGGCCGAGGAAGTCGCTGACGACGACGGCCAGGCCGCGGCGACGCTGCGGGCGGCGCAGCGACTCGATCAGCCCGCGCAGGTCCCCGCGGGTGCCGTCGGGGGCGTGCGGGGTCGTCGCGATCGAGCGGAGCATCGCCTGCGTGTGCAACTGGCCGCCGCGGGCGGGCACGCGGTGGGTGCGCGCCCCGGTGCTCACGACGGCACCGATCCGGTTGCCGCCGCCGCCGGCGAGGTAGCCGACCGCGGCGGCGGCGGCCACGGCGAGGTCCCGCTTCTCGCAGACCCCGGTGCCGAAGTCGAGGCTGGGCGAGAGGTCGATCGCCAACCAGGTCTCGAGTTCGCGGTCGGCGACGGTCTGCCGCACGTGCGGGTGGGTGGTGCGGGCGGTGACGGACCAGTCCATCTGCCGCACGTCGTCGCCGGGCTGGTACTCGCGGGCGTCGCCGGGCTCCGAGCCGGGCCCCGGGATGAGCCCGAGGTGGTCGCCGTGCAGCACCCCGTCGAGGCGGCGCCGCACGGTCAGCTCGAGGGTCCGCAGCGCCGCCGTGAGGGCGGGGTCACGCAGCTCGCCGGAACGGAAGGTCGGCGGGGTCACCGGGGGGCGTCGGCTCACCGCTGCCCCGCACCCGCCTCCGGCCCGGTCACGCCTGCCGCCGGCGCGGCCGCGGCCCCGACCGGGACCGGGGCGGGCGGGTTGGCCTGCGGGGCGACCTGCGGCATGCCGACGGTCTGCAGGATGCGGGCGATGATCTGGTCGGGCGTGACGTCGTCGGCGAGGGCGTCGTAGGACAGCACCAGCCGGTGCCGCAGCACGTCCGGGATGATGTCGACGACGTCCTGCGGCACGACGTAGTCGCGACCGCGCAGCAGCGCCAGGGCGCGCGCGGCGGAGATGATGCCGAGGGTCGCCCGCGGGGAGGCCCCGTAGGCGATCCACCCGTCGACCTCGGTCAGGCCGATCTCGCCGGGGGCGCGGGTGGCGAAGATGACGCGCACCACGTAGTCGACGAGGGCGTGGTGGACGAACACGCGGTTGGCGACCTGCTGCAGGCGGATCAGCTCGTCGCTGTCGAGGACCTGCTTGGGTTCGGGTGCGGCCACCCCCATGCGGTAGACGATCTCGCGTTCCTCCTCGACCGTGGGGTAGTCGACGAGGACCTTGAACAGGAACCGGTCGCGCTGGGCCTCCGGCAGCGGATACACGCCCTCGTTCTCGATCGGGTTCTGGGTGGCCATCACCAGGAACGGGTCGGGCATGGGGAAGGTCCTGCCACCGATCGTGACGTGCCGTTCGGCCATCACCTCGAGCAGCGCGGACTGTACCTTCGCCGGGGCCCGGTTGATCTCGTCGGCGAGCACGAAGTTCGCCACGACGGGCCCGAGTTCGGTGTCGAACGCCTCGCGGCCCTGCCGGTAGATGCGGGTGCCGACGAGGTCGGTCGGCACCAGGTCCGGGGTGAACTGCACGCGGGAGAACGAGCCGCCGACGACCTTCGCGAACGTCTCGACCGCGAGGGTCTTGGCTACGCCGGGAACACCTTCGAGCAACACGTGGCCGCGGGCGAGGACGCCGACGAGCATCCGCTCGACGAGCCGGTCCTGACCGACGATCACCCGTTTGACCTCGTAGATCGCCTGCTCGAGCAGGCGCACATCGTGTGCCTGGTCCGACGTGCGTGCCGCGTCCCCGGCCGGGGCGGCCGCGGCCGCCGTGGCGGTCTTCGCGTCCGACGTTGCCGTGCCCGACGTGCCACCCTCGCGTGAGGTCACCAAGAATCCACCGCTTTCGCCTAGGTCGTTCCTGCTCGAAGTCACCTACCCACACCACTATTCCAGGTGCCGGACGCCCCCGCCGTCGCCGAGCCGACGCCCGCGGTCACCGGTGTCGAGCGAGCCCGCCTCCGGCCGGGCCGAAGCGGTGCCTCAGGACACCATCCGTACCACGTACGGGGTCATGCCGTCCCAGCGTACCGGTGAGATCTTCACGTGCGAACCCGACTGCGGCGCCTCGATCATCTGCCCGTCGCCCAGGTAGAGGCCCACGTGCTGGCTGGCGTTCGGGCCGTAGAAGATCATGTCGCCGCGGCGCATCTCGGCCGACGGCACCTGCTCGCCCGCGGTGTACTGGTAGCCGGTGTAGTGCGGCAGCGAGATCCCGATCCCGGCGAATGCGTAGATCATCAGCCCGGAGCAGTCGAAGCCGACCTTGTTGTAGTCCCCGTAGCTGTCGGCGACGCCGCCGTCGCGGATGCCGAGGGTCGGACCGTTCTCGTCGCCACCACCCCAGGCGTAGGGCACCCCGATCTGCGACATCGCCCGGTCGATCACCGTTTCGACGGCGGCGGTGCCGCCGAGGGTCGAGCCCGGCTTGGGAGTGGTCCTGGGCCGGCTGCGGGTCGGCGGAGACGTGGTGGTGCCCTCCTCCTCGACCGGGTCGGCGCGGTCGGGGATCGTCGAGTCCTCCGAGTCGGACTCGCCGCTGCCGTCGGTCGTCGGCTCGCCCGATCCGTCGGTGCCGTCCCCGGATCCGCCGGTGCCGTCCCCGGATCCGTCGGTGCCCGACCCGCCGGTGCCGTCCTCGGATCCGTCGGTGCCCGACCCGTCGGTACCCGACTCGTCCTGCTCGGGCGTGGTGCGGCCCGGCCGGGTGGTGGTCGCGTCGGAGGTGGGTGGCAGCGGCGACTCGAATCCGACCTCGGACTCGCCGGATTCGGCGGCCGCCGGCCGGGGCCGCACGTAGTCGTCGATCTGGGTGTGGGGCCGCTGCCCGTTGGCCAGTTCGGCCGCGCGGGCGCGGGCGTCGGCGTCGGCGGCGACGCGCCGGGCGGCGTCGGCCGCAGCCTGCCGGGCGGCGGTCTCGGCCGCGGCCGCCGCGGCCTCCTCGGCCTGCCGCTGCCGATCCCACTCCGCGTACTGCGCGCGCTGGCCCTCGAGCCCGGTGACGGTGCCGCGGGCCCGGTCGAGTTCGGCCTGCGCCTGCGCGCGGTCCTGTTCGATGCGTTGCTTCTCGGCCGTCTGCGCGGCCAGCGCGGTGCGCGCCTCGGCGATCGCCGCCTCGGCGGCGGCCCGGCGTTCCTCCGCCGCGGCGGCGGCGGCGTCCGCCTCCTGCTTGCTGGCCCGCGCCCGCGAGTCCCGGTTGGCCTGCTCGGTGCGGGCACGTTCGAGGGCGTCGAGGACGACGGTGCGGCCCGCGGAGAGCAGGCGCATGATCTGGGCGCGGTCGAGCAGGTCGTCGGGACCGGTGGAGCCGATGAACGAGGCGAGGGAGGCGACATTGGTGCCCTGGACGTAGCTGTCGCGGGCGAACGCGTCGAAGTCCTGCTGCGCCTGCCGGATCCGGGTGCCCGCGTCCTTCAGCGCCTGCTGCGACAGGGCGACCGCGTGGGCGGCGGCGTCGGCGGCGTCGCGGGCGGACTGCAGGTCCACGAGGGCACGGTTGACGTTCTCCCGCTTGACCGCGACCTGATTCTCGAGTTCGGCGAGTTGCTGGTCGGCGGTGGCGATCCGGAGGATGAGGCTGCCCACCTGGTCCACCCCGGCGGCGACGGCCACCCCGGCGGCCGCGAGATCGGCATCGCCGGGATTCGGCGGCGGGGACGGTACCGCGCCGGCGGACGCGGCGGTACCCGCGATCAGGGAGACGGCCAGGCCGAGACCGAGAACCAGCCGGGTCGTGCGGGACAGTCGGCGTCTTCGGGGCGTCCGCGACGGCTGTCGGGACATCGCCTGCCGTATACCGCTACGCCTCACATCGCCCTCCCTCGGTCGCGCCGGCGGGACGCACCCGAGCGCAACCTGGAAAGGGGTCGCCGCAGCAGCGATCCACCGCGGACGAGGCCGCGGTTGCATCGCTCGGCAGCCCGGCGTCGCCTCACGGTTCGCACCGCGACCCGACTCCGGGTATGTGTGACACCCCTTCCCCAAGAGCGCCAAGTGCACCGTACGACACTTTGCACCCCGAGGAAACTCCAGTCACAAATAACAGAAGGGTAATTCGACCTGTGTCAACGCCCTGAACTGTGACGACGGCCACAGTGGTGGCCGGGAAAATTCTCGGTGCGGTCCGGTCAGCGGGCGGGCCGGTCGGCAGCGACCGTCTCCGCCCCGCCGGTGTCGCCGCGGCGACGGACCGCCTTGGCGAGGTACGTGGCCCCCGCCGCGCCCGCGACCGCGAGCAGCAGCAGCACCGTCAGCAGCGTCCAGGGCGGCGCGGGCTCGGTGAGTGCGTCGACGAAGTTGGACGCCGAGACGACCGGATCGCCGGTGTAGGTGCGGTCCTGCGCGGACTCGAGGAGCACCCGGTCGATGCTGTCGCTGTGGGCGCCGGCCCAGCCGGGGCTCAGCACGAGCACGGTGCCGCCGTCCTCGCCGGCGACGTCGGTCGCGAGGTCGCGCAGTTGCGAGTCGAGCCGGGGATCGCGGTCGAGCACGACGATGCTCAGGTCGATGCCGTGCTGTTGCGCGCGTTCGACGACGGCGACCAGGTCGTCGACGCGGTCCGGGGGTGCCGAGACCTGGTCGTCGGCGAGATCGGCGAGGACCTGCTCGAGCGAGACACCCGGGGGGAGGTCGGTGGCCGACGGTGTCAGGACACGTGACAGGGGCGCAGACATCTCTCTCCGTGGGGCTCGACGGCCGCCGCTCGTGCGGCGCCGTTCGTACCCTACGCGACGGCGCCGCGGCGGCGGCCGGACGCCGGATCGGCGGTTGTGTCCCATCGGTTCACAGGACAAGCGTACTGTTAGACTTGCCGCGAGACGCCTCCGACGCCGTCCGGCCCTGTTCTGCGGCCCGGCTCGGCTCCGGGGCCTCGCTTCGGCCGTCGACACAGCCCCGTCGGCGGCGAGCCTCATCGACGAGTGGAGCTGACGTGAGCACCAGTATTGATTCGTTCGGCGCCAAGGGGACGCTGGAGGTCGGAGAGAACTCCTACGAGATCTTCCGCCTCTCGGCCGTTCCGGGCACCGAGAAACTCCCTTACGCACTGAAGGTTCTCGCCGAGAACCTGCTGCGCACCGAAGACGGTGCGAACATCACCGCCGATCACATCCGTGCCATCGCGAGCTGGGATCCGTCGGCCGAGCCGAGCGTCGAGATCCAGTTCACGCCCGCCCGCGTGATCATGCAGGACTTCACCGGCGTGCCCTGCATCGTCGACCTCGCCACGATGCGCGAGGCCGTCGAGACCCTCGGCGGCGACCCGAACAAGGTCAACCCGCTGGCCCCCGCCGAGATGGTCATCGACCACTCCGTGATCATCGACGTCGCCGGCCGCGCCGACGCCTTCGAGCGCAACGTCGACATCGAGTACCAGCGCAACGGGGAGCGCTACCAGTTCCTGCGCTGGGGCCAGGGCGCCTTCGACGACTTCAAGGTCGTCCCGCCCGGCACCGGCATCGTGCACCAGGTCAACATCGAGCACCTCGCGCGCACCGTCATGGTCCGGAACGGCCAGGCCTACCCCGACACCTGCGTCGGCACCGACTCGCACACCACCATGGTCAACGGCCTGGGCGTGCTCGGCTGGGGCGTCGGCGGCATCGAGGCCGAGGCCGCGATGCTCGGCCAGCCGGTCTCCATGCTCATCCCGCGCGTGGTCGGGTTCAAGCTCACCGGTGAGATCAAGCCGGGCGTGACCGCCACCGACGTGGTCCTCACCGTCACCGAGATGCTGCGCAAGCACGGTGTCGTCGGCAAGTTCGTCGAGTTCTACGGCAAGGGCGTCGCCGAGGTGCCGCTGGCCAACCGCGCCACCCTGGGCAACATGAGCCCCGAGTTCGGCTCCACCGCGGCGATCTTCCCGATCGACGAGGAGACCGTGAACTACCTGCGCCTGACCGGCCGCAGCGACGAGCAGCTCGCCCTCGTCGAGGCCTACGCCAAGGAGCAGGGCCTGTGGCACGACGCGGATGTCGAGCCGCAGTACTCCGAGTACCTCGAGCTCGACCTCGGTGACGTGGTTCCGTCCATCGCCGGCCCGAAGCGCCCGCAGGACCGGATCCTGCTGTCGGAGTCGAAGAGCGCCTTCCGCAAGGACATCCACAACTACGTGGAGGAGCACCACCCGGCCGACCACACCCAGCTCGACGAGGCCGTCGAGGAGTCCTTCCCGGCGTCCGACCCGGTCGCCCTGTCCTTCGCCGACGACGGTGCCGTGAATGTCCAGTCGGCCGCGAACGGCTCCGAGGGCCGGCCGACCAAGCCGGTCAAGGTCGTCTCCGAGGAGAAGGGCGAGTTCGTCCTCGACCACGGTGCCGTCGTGATCGCCTCCATCACCTCCTGCACCAACACCTCGAACCCGTCCGTGATGCTCGGCGCCGCGCTGCTCGCCCGCAACGCCGTCGAGAAGGGCCTGTCGGCCAAGCCGTGGGTCAAGACCTCCATGGCCCCCGGCTCGCAGGTCGTCACCGACTACTACGAGAAGGCCGGCCTGTGGCCGTACCTCGAGAAGCTCGGCTTCTACCTCGTCGGCTACGGCTGCGCCACCTGCATCGGCAACTCCGGCCCGCTGGACGAGGCGATCAGCAAGGCCATCAACGACAACGACCTGACGGCCACCGCGGTGCTCTCCGGCAACCGCAACTTCGAGGGTCGCATCTCCCCCGACGTGAAGATGAACTACCTGGCGTCCCCGCCGCTGGTCATCGCCTACGCCCTCGCCGGCACGATGGACTTCGACTTCGAGCACGACGCCCTCGGCCAGGATGCCGACGGCAACGACGTGTTCCTGAAGGACATCTGGCCCTCCGCCCAGGAGATCCAGGACACCATCGGCTCCGCGATCAGCCAGGAGATGTACGTCAAGGGCTACGCGGACGTGTTCAAGGGCGACGAGCGCTGGCGTGGCCTGCCCACCCCGGAGGGCAAGACCTTCGAGTGGGATCCCCAGTCCACCTACGTGCGTAAGCCCCCGTACTTCGAGGGCATGCCCAAGACCCCGGCTCCGGTCACGGACATCAAGGGGGCGCGGGTGCTCGCGCTGCTCGGCGATTCGGTCACCACCGACCACATCTCCCCCGCCGGCAACATCAAGGCGGGCACCCCGGCCGCGCAGTACCTCGAGGCCAACGGTGTCGAGCGCAAGGACTTCAACTCCTACGGCTCGCGGCGCGGCAACCACGAGGTGATGATCCGCGGCACGTTCGCGAACATCCGGCTGCGCAACCAGCTCCTCGACGACGTCTCGGGCGGCTACACCCGCGACTTCACGCAGGACGGCGGCCCGCAGGCGTTCATCTACGACGCGTCGCAGAACTACCAGAACGCCGGCATCCCGCTGGTCGTGCTGGGCGGCAAGGAGTACGGCTCCGGTTCCTCGCGGGACTGGGCCGCCAAGGGCACCAGCCTGCTCGGCGTCAAGGCCGTCATCACCGAGTCGTTCGAGCGGATCCACCGCTCCAACCTCATCGGCATGGGTGTCGTCCCGCTGCAGTTCCCCGCCGGCGAGTCGGCCGCCTCGCTGAAGCTGAACGGCACCGAGGTCTACGACATCGAGGGCATCGAGAAGCTGAACGAGGGCGTCACCCCGAAGACCGTCAAGGTCACCGCGACCCGGGAGAACGGCGAGAAGGTCGTCTTCGACGCGGTCGTGCGGATCGACACCCCCGGTGAGGCGGACTACTACCGCAACGGCGGCATCCTGCAGTACGTGCTGCGCAACATGATCAAGGGCTGACGTCCGAGATCGGTTCACCGCACACGCAGTGCACCGGCGGCGGGCTCGGGACGTCTCGTCTCGGGCCCGCCGTCTCTTCCCCGAAAGGACGTTCGCGGTGCCCAAGGTCAGTGAGGACCACCTCGCCGCACGCCGGAGTCAGATCCTCGCCGGCGCGCGACGGTGCTTCGCCGAGTTCGGCTACGACGGCGCCACGGTGCGCCGCCTGGAGGACGCCACGGGACTGTCCCGCGGCGCGATCTTCCATCACTTCAAGGACAAGGACGGGCTGTTCCTGGCGCTGGCCCAGGAGGATGCGGCGCGGATGGCCGACGTCGCCGCCGAGCAGGGCCTCGTGCAGGTGATGCGGGACATGCTCGCCTCACCGGAGCAGTTCGACTGGCTCGGCACCCGGCTGGAGATCACCCGGCGCCTGCGCACCGACCCGGACTTCGCGAAGGCGTGGACACAGCACTCCGCCGAGCTGACCAAGGCGACCGTGGGCCGGCTCGAGCGGCAACGCGAAGCCGGCCGGCTGCGCGACGACGTGCCGACCGAGGTGGTGCTCAGCTACCTGGACCTGGTCCTCGACGGCCTCATCGCGCGGCTCGCCTCGGGCACCGCCGACAGCGAACTGTCGGCGGTACTGGACCTGGTCGAGGAGTCCGTGCGACGGACCGCCGCCGGCTGACCCGCTCAGGTCGAGGCGCGCGCCGCGCTCCGCCGGTTCGGTCCGCCCCGGCCACGCAGCGCTACATGGGACTCCACGAGCACGTTGTGCACGAACCCGTAGGAACGGCCCGTCTCCTGCGCCAGCGTCCGGATGCTCGCCCCGGCCTCGTAGCGGCGTTTCAGTTCTGCCTGGAGACGGTCACGCGATTCCCCCGTGACCCGTGTGCCCTTGGTCAGTACATTCCCGGCGTGCCCGGATTTGCGTGCCATCGGATCCTCCCGTCGGCTCGGCAAGGCCCCGCTTCCAGGCTAGTGGACGGGGCGAGGTGCCGGGAGGAATCGCGCAGGTCCGGGCCGCGGCCGCACCCCGCGCCGGCACGATCGGCTCCGGGTACTCCCGCGCACGGTCACGCAGGGCCGGACCTCACGCCAGCTGGATCAGCTCCAGGTACTCCTGCGACCAGTGGTCCTCGGAACCGTCCGGCAGCAGGATCACCCGCTCCGGATCGAGCGCCTCGGCCGCGCCGGGATCGTGGGTGACGAGCACGACCGCACCGGCGTAGCTGCGCAGCGCGTCGAGCACCTGCTCCCGCGAGACCGGATCGAGGTTGTTGGTCGGCTCGTCGAGCAGCAGCACGTTCGCCGCGGACGACACCAGTCCGGCCAGCGCCAGCCGGGTCTTCTCACCGCCGGACAGCGTCCCGGCCGGCTGGTCGAGCTGCGGGCCGGTGAACATGAACGCCCCGAGCAGCCCCCGCAGGTCCTGCTCCCCCGCGTCCGGCGCCGCGTGCCGGATGTTCTCCCACACCGTCGCGTCGTCGTCGAGGGTGTCGTGCTCCTGGGCGAAGTAGCCGATCTTCAGGCCGTGGCCGGGCGCCAGCCGGCCCGCGTCCGGGGTCTCCACCCCCGCGAGCAGGCGCAGCAGCGTGGTCTTTCCGGCACCGTTGAGACCGAGCACGACGACGCGGCTGCCCCGGTCGATCGCCAGGTCCACACCGGTGAAGATCTCCAGCGAGCCGTACACCTTCGTCAGGCTCTCGGCCATGAGCGGGGTCTTGCCACACGGCGCCGGCTCCGGGAACCGGATCTTGGCCACCTTGTCGGCCACCCGCACCTCGTCGAGCTCGGCGAGCAGCTTGTCGGCGCGCTTGGCCATGTTCTGCGCCGCGACGGCCTTGGTGGCCTTCGCGCCGAGCTTGGCCGCCTGCTGCCGCAGGGCGGACGCCTTCTTCTCGGCGTTGGCGCGTTCGCGGCGACGGCGCGCCTCGTCGGTGGCCCGCGCGTCGAGGTACTTCTTCCAGCCCATGTTGTAGATGTCGGCCTCGCCGCGCACCGCGTCGAGGAACCACACCTTGTTCACGACGTCGGCGAGCAGGTCCACGTCGTGGCTGATGACGACCAGGCCGCCGTCGTGGTTCTGCAGGAATCCGCGCAGCCAGGTGATCGAGTCGGCGTCGAGGTGGTTGGTGGGCTCGTCGAGCAGCAGGGTGGTGGTGGACTTGCCGGAGCCGTCGGAGGCGGCGAACAGGATGCGGGCGAGTTCGACGCGGCGGCGCTGACCACCGGACAGGGTGCGCAGGGGCTGGCCCAGGACCCGGTCCGGCAGTCCGAGGCTGGTGCAGATCCGGGCGGCCTCGGACTCGGCCTCGTACCCGCCGAGCGCCGAGAAGCGTTCCTCGAGCGACCCGTACTTGCGTACCGCCCGGTCACGGACGTTCTCGTCGACGGCCTCGGCCATGACGGCCTGCTGCTTCTCCATCGCGCGCAGGATCTCGTCGAGGCCGCGGGCGGAGAGCACACGGTCCTTGGCCAGGACGTCCAGGTTGCCCTCGCGGGGATCCTGCGGCAGGTAGCCGAGGTCGCCGGAGCGGACGACGGCGCCCGCGTACGGCTCGCCCTCCCCCGCGAGGATGCGCAGGGTGGTGGTCTTGCCGGCACCGTTGCGCCCGACCAGCCCGATCCGGTCGCCGGGCTGCACCCGCAGCGCCGGGCCCGGCGCCGAGAGCAGCGTCCGCACGCCGGCGCGGACTTCCAGATCGGTGGCGGTGATCACGCGTGAGGCTCCTCGGGGACGACTCGGATTGGCTGCCAATGATGCCGCAGGGGCAGGCGCACGAACCATTCATTTTACCGTGTCCACCCCGGGATGCCGGGGTGAGATGCGCTACGTTCGCCGGCATGACCACTTCCCCCGACACCTCCCCCGGCTCCGACCTCACGGGCCGCGCGGCGCTGGTCACCGGAGCGAGCCGCGGGATCGGCAAGGCGATCGCCGCGGCGCTGCTCGCCCGCGGCGCGAGCGTGGCCCTCACGGCCCGCCACGCCGAGCCGCTCGCCGAGGCCGCCGGCGAGCTGCGCGCCCTCGGACACGGCGGGCAGGTGCTCGAGCTGCCCGGTAACGCCGGGGACGCCGACACCCGCGCCGAGGCGGTGCGCCGCACCGTCGCCGAGCTCGGCGGGCTCGACATCCTGATCAACAACACCGGCATCAACCCCGTCTACGGGGCGTTGATGGACGCCGACCTGGACGCCGTCCGCAAGATCTTCGACGTCAACGTCGTCGCCGCGCTGGGATTCGTGCAGCAGGCCTACCGCGCGTGGATGGCCGAGCACGGCGGTTCCGTGATCAACGTCGCGAGCGTGGCGGGCCTGCGCTCGACCGGCGTGATCGCCGCGTACGGGGCGTCGAAGGCGGCGCTGATCCGGCTGACCGAGGAGCTGGCCTGGCAGCTGGGGCCGGGCGTGCGCGTCAACGCGGTCGCGCCCGGGGTGGTGAAGACGAGGTTCGCGGCCGCGCTCGTCGCCGGCGGTGAGGACACCGCCGCCGCCCGATACCCGATGGGCCGCCTCGGCACGCCCGAGGACGTCGCCGAGCTGGTCGCGTTCCTGGTCTCCGATGCGGCCGGCTGGATCACCGGGGAGACTGTGCGGGTGGACGGTGGACTGCTGGCGACGGGAGCGATGTAGCGGGTGATAGACGCGGAGGTGCTGGTCGTCGGGCTCGGGCCGGCGGGGCGTGCGGTGGCACACCGGGCGGTCGCCGCGGGTCTCGACGTGCTGGCCGTGGACCCGCAGCCGGATCGGCCGTGGACTGCGACGTATGCGGCGTGGCTCGACGAGCTGCCGTCGTGGCTGCCCCCCTCGGTGCTCGCGGCGCGGGTGGACGAGCCGGCGGCGTGGACGGTGCGGCCACACCGGATCGAGCGCCCCTACGGTGTGTTCGATGCGTCGGCACTGCAGCGAAGCCTGGCGCTGGAGCCGGCGCGGGTACGGGCCGGCCGGGTGGACGCCGTCGCCCCGGATCGCGTCACCCTCGCGGACGGAAGCGTGCTGCGGGCCCGGAGCGTGATCGACGCGCGCGGGGTGCCCGCCGACCGCTCCCGCGCCCAGCAGACCGCCTTCGGGGTCACGGTCGACACCGCCACTGCCGCACCCGTGCTGGAGGGCCGCGCCGCCTGGTTCATGGACTGGCGGCGCGACAACCGCACCCGCTCCGGGGATGCGCCGTCGTTCCTGTACGCGGTGCCGCTCGGCGGCGGCCGGGTGCTGCTGGAGGAGACCTGCCTGGTGGGGCGGCCCGCCATTCCGCTCGCCGAGTTGCGGCGCCGCCTCGAGGCCCGGCTCGCCGCGCGCGGGGTCACGCTGAGCGGGACGGAGCCGGTGGAGCGGGTGCGGTTCGCCGTGCAACCCCCGCCGGGGTCGGCGCGCGGGGTGGCCCGGTTCGGCGCCCGCGGCGGGCTGATGCACCCGGGCACCGGCTACGCGGTGGCGGCGTCGCTGGCGGCGGCCGATCCGGTGGCGCACGCGCTCGCCGGGGGCCGCAGCGCCACGGCGGCGTTGTGGTCCCCGTCCGCGCGTGCGGTCGCGCAGCTGCGCGCCTCGGGGCTGCGGGTGCTGCTGGGACTACGCCCGGAACAGACCCCGGCGTTCTTCGCGGGGTTCTTCACGCTGCCACCGGAACGCCAGCGCTCCTACCTGTCGGGCCGCACCGACCTCGGCGGGACGGTGGCGGCGATGACCCGGATGTTCGCGACGGGTTCGCCGGCGTTGCGCGGGGCGATGCTGCGCGCCCTGTGGTGAGGAGTTCGCCCGGTTCCGCGCGGCGGGCGCCGATCTCGATCATGATGGAACCATGCGTTCGATCTGGAAGGGTTCCATCGCGTTCGGGCTGGTGAACGTGCCGGTGAAGGTGTATTCGGCCACGGAGAGCCACGACATCCGGTTCCACCAGGTGCATGCGAAGGACGGCGGGCGGATCAAGTACGACCGGATCTGCACCGAGTGCGGCGAGTCGGTGCCCTACACCGAGATCGACAAGGCCTACGACTCCGACGAGGGCGTGCGGGTCGTGCTCGCCGACGAGGACTTCGACAAGCTGCCCGTCGCGGAGAAACACGAGATCCCGGTGCTGCAGTTCGTCCCGACCGAGCAGATCGACCCGATCCTGTTCGAGAAGTCGTACTACCTCGAGCCGGACTCGTCGTCGCCGAAGGCGTACACGCTGCTGGCCGAGACGCTCACGCAGACCGATCGCACCGCACTGGTGCACTTCACGCTGCGGCAGCGCACCCGGCTGGCGGCGCTGCGCAACCGCGACGGCGTGCTCGTGCTGCAGACCCTGCTGTGGCCGGACGAGGTGCGGTCGGTGGCGTTCCCGGTGCTCGACGACGCGGAGCCGCCGAAGCAGAAGGAACTGGCGATGGCGGAGATGCTCGTCGAGTCGATGGCCGACGACTTCCGTCCGGACGAGTTCACCGACGAGTACCAGGTCGAGCTGCGGTCGCTGATCGACGACATCATCGCCCGGGGCGGCGAGAAGGTGCTGCCGGTGACCCCGGCGGGGGAACCCGCCGCCGAGGACGCCGAGGTGCTGGACCTGGTGGCTGCGCTGCAGCGCAGCGTGGACGCCGCCGCGGCCGGCGACGAGTCGGGCGCGGCCGCGCCCGCCCGGGGCGCGGCGGCGAAGAAGACGCCCGCCAGGAAGAGCGCCGCGAAGAAGACGCCGGCGAAGAAGACCACGGCCGAGAAGCCCACCGCGAAGAAGACGGCGGCGAAGAAGACCACCGAGAAGGCCCCCGCGAAGAAGTCCACCGCGCGCAAGCGGGCCTGAGGCCCCGGCACCGGCCGGGGCCTCAGGTGTCGGATGGGTGCCGGCCGCGGCCGGCACCACATCTCAGTCCAGTCCGTCGCCGAGGCGGCGCAGGAGCGCCGTGAGCTGCTCCACGTCGGCCGGGTCCCATGCGGACAGCCGGCGACGCCACCGCGCCGTCTGCTCGCGCTGCAGCGCGGTCAGCCGCTCCCGGCCTTCCGGGGTGAGCGCCACGAGCCGCGCCCGCGCGTCCTGCGGGTCCGTCGTCCGCTCGACCAGGCCGAGCCGGGCGGCGGCGTCGATGCGCCGCGTCAACGTCGACTTCTCGATGGCGAGATCCGCGAGCAGCTCCGACATCGCCACCGCGTCGGCGCGGCCGAGCAGCACCAGCAGCGGGTAGCACGCCGGATCCAGCCGGGGGTGGACGGCGCGGGCCCGCTCCCCCATCTGTGCCCGGCCGCGGCGCATCAGCGCCATGAACTCGTGTTCGAGGGCGGTGATCGGATCCGGGGAGCTGCCGGCCCCCGGATCCGGGGGCGCCTGGGAGCTGGGCCGGGTCACCGGCCGCGTCAGACGGTGAAGCCGAGCGCGCGCAGCTGCTCGCGACCGTCCTCGGTGATCTTGTCCGGCCCCCACGGCGGCATCCACACCCAGTTGATGCGCAGCTCGTCGCACAGGCCGCTGCGGACGAGAGCGTTGCGGGACTGGTCCTCGATCACATCGGTGAGCGGGCAGGCCGCCGACGTGAGCGTCATGTCGATGGTGACGGCCTCGTCGTCCTCGGTGATGCCGTAGACCAGGCCCAGGTCGACGACGTTGATTCCGAGCTCGGGATCGACGACGTCGCGCATCGCCTCCTCGAGCTCCTCGAACCGCTCGGGGTCGAGGGTGGGAGCCGCGTCCGGGGCTGCGGCGGTGGTCTCGTCCGCCGGGGTCACGGGTTCGGTCATCAGTTCTGTCCTCCGCTGGCTACGGGTGCGGTGCTGTGAGTGCTGTGGGTGCTGTGGATGCTGTCGGCGATCTGCACGACGGCGTCCTTGAAGGCCATCCAGCCCAGCAGCGCACACTTCACGCGCGCCGGGTATTTCGAGACGCCGGCGAAGGCGATGCCGTCGCCGAGTACGTCCTCGTCGCCCTCGACGGTCCCGCGGCTGCCGACCATCTCCGCGAACGCGTCGACGGTGGCCAGGGCCCGGTCCAGCGGCTCCCCGATCACCTGGTCGGTGAGCACCGAGGTGGACGCCTGGCTGATCGAGCAGCCCTGCCCGTCGTAGGAGACGTCCGCGACGGTGCCGTCGTCGGCGAGATGCACCCGCAGCGTCACCTCGTCGCCGCAGGTGGGGTTCACGTGGTGCACCTCCGCGCCGTAGGGCTCGCGCAGACCCCGGTGGTGCGGGTGCTTGTAGTGGTCCAGGATGACCTCCTGGTACATCTGCTCCATCCGCATCAGCGCGCTCCGAAGAAGGCCTGGGCCCGGCGGATCGCCGCGCCGAGCGCGGCCACCTCGTCGAGCGTGTTGTACACGGCGAAGGAGGCGCGGGCGGTCGCCGCGACCCCGAATCGACGGTGCAGCGGCCACGCGCAGTGGTGCCCGACGCGGATCTCGACGCCCTCGTCGTCGAGGATCTGCCCGAGATCGTGCGCGTGGATGCCGTCGACGACGAACGACACCGCCCCGCCGCGCTGCTCGGCCGTGGTGGGGCCGACGATCCGCACGCCGTCGATGCCGGCGAGTTCGGCGAGGGCCGCCGCGGTGAGCTCGTGCTCGTGCGCGGCGACGGCGTCCATGCCGATCTGCTGCAGGTACCGCACCGCGGCGCCGAGACCGACGGCCTGCGACGACATCGGCGAGCCGGCCTCGAAGCGCTGCGGCGGCGGCGCGAACGTCGACGCCTCCATGGTGACGGTTTCGATCATCGAGCCGCCGGTGATGAATGGCGGCACGTCGGCGAGCAGCTCACGGCGGCCGTAGAGGACGCCGACGCCGGAGGGGCCGAACATCTTGTGGCCGGAGAACGCGGCGAAGTCGACGCCGAGCGCGTGGAAGTCCACGCTCATGTGCGGCACGGACTGGCAGGCGTCGAGGACGACGATCGCGTCGACGGCCTTCGCGCGCCGTACCAGCTCCTCGACCGGCGCCACGGCCCCGGTGACGTTGGACTGGTGGGTGAAGGCGACGACCTTGACCCGGTCGGTGAGTTCGAGGGAGTCGACGTCGATGCGGCCGTCGTCGGTCACGCCGAACCAGCGCAGCGTCGCGCCGGTGCGCCGGGCGAGTTCCTGCCAGGGCACCAGGTTGGCGTGGTGTTCGAGTTCGGTGACGACGATCTCGTCGCCGGGCCCGAGGCGCCGCGGGAACCGGGCGTCGGCGAAGGCGTAGGCGACGAGGTTGAGCGATTCGGTGGCGTTCTTGGTAAACACCACCTCGTCGGGATCCGCGCCGACGAAGTCGGCGATCACGGCGCGGGCGCCCTCGTAGGCGTCGGTGGCCTCCTCGGACAGCTCGTGCGCTCCCCGGTGCACGGCCGCGTTGCAGGTGGTCAGGAACGCGCGTTCGGCGTCGAGGACCTGCGTCGGGCGCTGCGAGGTGGCCCCGGAGTCGAGGTAGACCAGGGGCTTTCCGTCGCGCACCGTGCGCCCGAGGATCGGGAAGTCGGCCCGGATCCGGGCGACGTCCACCGTGGGCACCTGCACCGTCATCGGCTCACTGCTCCTTACTTGTCGGCACCCGCGGCCGCGGCGGCGGCCTGGGTGAAGCGCACGTAACCGTTGGTCTCGAGTTCCTCGGCCAGCTCCGCGCCGCCGGACTCGACGACGCGGCCGCCGACGAACACGTGCACGAACTGCGGCTTGATGTAGCGCAGGATGCGGGTGTAGTGGGTGATCAGCAGCACGCCGCCGTGCTCGCGTTCCTGGTAGCGGTTGACGCCCTCGGACACCACGCGCAGCGCGTCGACGTCGAGGCCGGAGTCGGTCTCGTCGAGGATGGCGATCTTCGGCGCGAGCAGGCCCAGCTGCAGGATCTCGTGGCGCTTCTTCTCGCCACCGGAGAAGCCCTCGTTGACGGAGCGGTCACCGAACGCCGGGTCGATGTCGAGTTCGGTCATCGCCGACTTGACCTCCTTGACCCAGTGCCGCAGCTTCGGCGCCTCGCCGCGGACCGCGGTCGCGGCGGTGCGCAGGAAGTTCGACATGGACACGCCCGGAACCTCGACGGGGTACTGCATGGCCAGGAACAGGCCGGCGCGGGCCCGCTCGTCCACGCTCATCGCGAGCACGTCCTCGCCGTTGAGGGTGATCGACCCGGAGGTCACCTCGTACTTGGGGTGGCCGGCGATGGCGTACGACAGGGTGGACTTGCCCGACCCGTTGGGGCCCATGATGGCGTGCGTCTCCCCGGACCGGACGGTGAGGTTCACGCCCTTGAGGATGTTGATCGGCTCGGCGTTGTCGTCGGTCTGGGCGACGCGGACGTGCAGGTCCTTGATCTCGAGGACGTTCTGCTCGGGGGACATGTCGGTAACGGTTCCTTCGCGAAGATGGGGAGAACGGGTGGGGGTCAGGCGCCGACGGCGGCGAGCTCGGCCTCGATGGCGGCCTCGAGCCGCTCCCGGACGGCGGGCACGGTGATCTTCTCGACGAGTTCGTGGAAGAATCCGCGGACCACCAGGCGGCGCGCCTGCTCCTCGGAGATGCCGCGGGCACGCAGGTAGAACAGCTGCTCGTCGTCGAACCGGCCGGTGGCGCTGGCGTGACCGGCGCCGACGATCTCGCCGGTCTCGATCTCGAGGTTGGGCACCGAGTCGGCGCGGGCACCGTCGGTGAGCACCAGGTTGCGGTTCAGCTCGAAGGTGTCGGTGCCCTCGGCCTCGGCGCGGATGAGCACGTCCCCGATCCACACGGTGTGCGCGTCCGGCTTGCCGGAGCCCGGATCGCCCTGCAGGGCACCCTTGTACACCACGTTGGACTTGCAGTGCGGCTGCGCGTGGTCCACGAGCAGGCGCTGCTCGAGGTGCTGGCCGGCGTCGGCGAAGTACAGACCGAGCATTTCGGCGTCGCCACCGGGCGCGTCGTACCTGACGGTCGGCGACACGCGCACGAGGTCACCGCCGAGGCCGACGGTGAAGTGCCGCAGCACGGCGTCGCGGCCGAGGCGGGCGTGGTGGGCCGTCACGTGTACCGCATCGTCGGCCCAGTCCTGGATGGCGACGATGTTCAGGCGCGAGCTGTCGCCGAGGACGAACTCGACGTTCTCCGCGTAGGTGCCGGAACCGCGCTGGTCGAGGACGACGGTGACCGACGCGAACGGCTCGAGCCGCACCTGCAGGTGTCCGAACGCGACCTTCCCCTCCCCGGGGCCGGTGACGGTGATCGTGACCGGCTCGGTGACCTCGACCTCGCGGCCGACGGTGACGACGGTGGCGGTGGTGAAGCCCGAGTAGGCCTGGGCGGCGACACGGTCGGCCGGCACGCCGCCTTGGCCGAGGCGGGCATCGTCGCGGCCGACGGTCTCGACCTGCACCCCCTCGACGGGGGTGACCTCGACGGTGGGGGCGCCGTCGGCGACCGCGGTGCCGTCGTGCAGGCCCCGCAGCCGGCGCAGCGGGGTGAACCGCCAGGCCTCGTCGCGACCGGAGGGGATCTCGAAGGCGTTCACGTCGAACGACGTGAAGACCTCCCCCTTGTTGACGGCCGGCCCGCGGGCGGTCTTGATCGCGGGCCCGGCGGCGTTCTCCGAGCGCACGGCTCCCTGCACCCCGGTGGCGGTGGGGGTGTTCTTCGCTTCCGCAGTCATTTAGCCGACTGCCCCTTCCATCTGCAGTTCGATCAGGCGGTTGAGCTCGAGCGCGTACTCCATCGGCAGTTCCTTGGCGATGGGCTCGACGAAGCCGCGCACCACCATCGCCATCGCCTCGTCCTCGGTCAGTCCGCGGCTCATCAGGTAGAACAGCTGGTCGTCGGAGACCTTGGAGACGGTCGCCTCGTGGCCCATCGTCACGTCGTCCTCACGGATGTCGACGTACGGGTAGGTGTCCGAGCGGGAGATCTGGTCGACGAGCAGTGCATCGCACTTGACGGTCGACTTCGACCCGTGGGCGCCCTTGTTGACCTGGACCAGGCCGCGGTAGGAGGCGCGACCGCCGCCGCGGGCCACCGACTTCGACACGATGGTCGAGGAGGTGTGCGGCGCCAGGTGCAGCATCTTCGCGCCGGTGTCCTGGTGCTGGCCCTCGCCGGCGAACGCCACGGACAGCACCTCGCCGCGGGCGTGCTCACCCATCATCCATACGGCCGGGTACTTCATGGTGACCTTGGAACCGATGTTGCCGTCGATCCACTCCATCGAGCCGCCGGCCTCGACCTTGGTGCGCTTGGTGACGAGGTTGTAGACGTTGTTCGACCAGTTCTGGATGGTCGTGTAGCGGCAGTGCCCGCCCTTCTTGACGATGATCTCCACCACCGCCGAGTGCAGCGAGTCCGACTTGTAGATCGGGGCGGTGCAGCCCTCGACGTAGTGCACGGAGGCGCCCTCGTCGACGATGATCAGGGTCCGCTCGAACTGGCCCATGTTCTCGGTGTTGATCCGGAAGTAGGCCTGCAGCGGGATGTCGACGTGCACGCCGGGCGGGACGTAGATGAACGAGCCGCCCGACCACACGGCGGTGTTCAGCGCGGAGAACTTGTTGTCGCCGGCCGGGATGACCGACCCGAAGTACTCCTTGAAGATCTCCGGGTGCTCGCGCAGGCCGGTGTCGGTGTCGAGGAAGATCACACCCTGGGACTCGAGGTCCTCACGGATCTGGTGGTAGACCACCTCCGACTCGTACTGCGCGGCGACACCGGCGACGAGGCGCTGCTTCTCCGCCTCGGGGATGCCGAGCCGGTCGTAGGTGTTCTTGATGTCCTCGGGCAGCTCTTCCCAGCTCGCGGCCTGCTTCTCGGTGGAGCGCACGAAGTACTTGATGTTGTCGAAGTCGATGCCCTCCAGGTTCGAGCCCCACACCGGCATCGGCTTCTTCTCGAAGGTGCGCAGCGCCTTGAGGCGGATGTCGAGCATCCACTCGGGCTCGTCCTTCTTCGCGGAGATGTCGCGCACGACCGCCTCGGACAGGCCTCGCTGGGCCGTGGCGCCGGCGGCGTCGGAATCCGACCAGCCGTAGCCGTAGTGACCGAGGGACGCGATGGTCTCCTCCTGTGTCAGCGGCGCGCCGGCCGACGCCTGATCCGATGTGACGGTCATGTGAGCTCCTTCCGGAGTCTTGTTCGGTGCCGGCGAGGGCTGATCGCCGGCGGACAACGTGTTGCTCTGTCGGGGGAAGCGGGTCGTGCTCAGGTCTTGCCGATGTCCGGCGGCAGCACCGGGACGTGGGTGGTGCAGAAACTGTCGCCGTTGGCGATGGTCGCCAGCCGCTGCACATGGGTGCCCAGGATCTCGGTGAACGCCTCCCGTTCGGCCTCGCACAGCTCCGGGAACTGCTCGGCCACGTGCGAGACCGGGCAGTGGTGCTGGCAGATCTGCACGCCGGTGCCCACCCGCCGGGTCGACGCCGCGAACCCGGCGTCGGTGAACGCCGCCGCGATGTCCTCGGCGGTGGCCTCGATCTCGGTGGCGCTCCCGGACTCCGCGGGCGGGACCCCGCCGAGGATGGACTGCACGCGCCGCCGGGCGAAGTCCTCGACGGCGGCCTCGCCGCCGACCTCCCGCAGGTGCCGCATCGCAGCACTGGCGAGGTCGTCGTAGGAGTGTCCCAGCCGGGCCCGGCCCACCGCGGTGAGCTGGAATCGGCGCGCCGGCCGTCCCCGTCCCCGGCCCTCCCGCCGCGGCGGCGGAGCAGCCTGGGCCTCGCCGGTGTCGATGAGGGCGTCGAGGTGGCGGCGCACCCCGGCCGCGCTCAGGCCGAGCCGGGCACCGATCTCGGTGGCCGTGATCGGACCCTCCTCGAGCAGCAGCTGCACCACCGCCGCCCGGGTCTGGCCCTCGTGCGTGCCCGGCGCCTGGGTGACCGGGAACGCGGCGACAGGCGTGTGACCTGCGCGTTCCTCGTGCACCCGGGCAGCGGACGTCGTTTTCACAACACCAGTGTGACGGAATTCCCCGGGCCGGTCCACAAAGGGTGCCCTACCTAACTGCGGCGGGGCCCGGTTCCCGGCCCCGCTACGCTGCTCGGGTGCCGTCGCCCACCGTGGAACCCGACCCGACCGGCCCGGCGCCGAGCCGCCGCGCCGCGGACCTCGGAGCCCGTGCCGTGGAACTCGGCCGCCGTGCCCTCGGACTCGACGGCCGCGGCGGCGACCCGGCCGTGGCCGCGATCCTGCACGGCGACGAACTCGAGGGCCGCGGCCTCGACGCCACCGAGACCACCCAGTTGCACCGGATCCGGTTGTTCGGCGCGACGGGCACCGTGCTCATGGCGGTCGGCGCGCTCGGCGCCGGCGCGCAGCCGGTGCTGCAGAATCCCGTCCAGGGTCTGCGCCTGCTCGGGCTGCCCGCGCGCATGCCCAGCGCCGCGCTGACCCTCACCATGACCGGCACCGTGCTGGTGGTCCTCGCGTGGCTGTTGCTCGGCCGCTTCGCGATCGGCCGCCGCGACCCGGACGGGGTGCCCCGCCGGCTCACCCGCTCCCAGCTCGACCGCACGCTGCTGCTGTGGATCCTGCCGTTGATCGTGGCACCCCCGATGTTCAGCAAGGATGTGTACTCGTATCTCGCGCAGAGCGAGATCGCCGCCCGCGGACTCGACCCGTACGGGATCGGCCCGGCCGGTGCCCTGGGCGTCGACCACGTCCTGACCCGTACCGTGCCCAACATCTGGCGCGACACCCCCGCCCCCTACGGACCGGCGATCCTGTGGCTGGGGCAGCGCATCACCGACCTGACCGGCGAGAACATCGTCGCCGGGGTCTTCCTGCACCGCGTCTCCGCGCTCGCCGGGGTCGCGCTGATCGTGTGGGCGCTGCCGCGGCTCGCGCGCCGCTGCGGCGTCGCCTCCGTCAGCGCCCTGTGGCTCGGCGCGGCCAACCCGCTGCTGCTGTTCCACCTCGTCGCCGGCATCCACAACGAGGCCCTGATGCTCGGCCTCATGCTCGCCGGCCTCGAGCTCGCGCTGCGCGGCATCCACACGCCCGATCCGGCGGGGCCGCTGCGCGGCCGGGCACTCGCCTGGCTGCTGGCCGGTTCCGCCGTGATCGCGTTGTCGTCGATGGTGAAGGTCCCCTCGCTGCTCGCCCTCGGCTTCGTCGGGATGGCGCTCGCGCACCGCTGGGGCGGCACCCTGCGCGCCGTGGCCGCCGCCGCCGCACTGCTCGCCGTGGTCGCCGCCGTCGTCGTGGGCGCGGTCAGCTGGGGCAGCGGCCTCGGCTTCGGCTGGACCCAGACGCTCGGCACCGCAACCGAGGTGCGCAGCTGGATGTCCATCCCGACGCTGCTCGGCCTGGGCACCGGCTTGGCCGGGGTGCTGCTCGGGCTCGGCGACCACACCACCGCGATCCTGTCGCTCACCCGGCCCGTCGCCGCGCTGATCGCGGCGCTGGTGACGGTGCGGATGATGTTGGCGGTGCTCACCGGCCGGCTGCATCCCGTCGGCGCGCTCGGCGTGTCCCTCGGCGCTATCGTGCTGCTGTTCCCGGTGGTGCAGCCGTGGTACCTGCTGTGGGCGGTGATCCCCCTGGCCGCGTGGGCCACCCGGCCGATCTTCCGGCTCCCCACGGTGGCGTTCTCGTCGCTGGTGAGCGTGATCCTCATGCCCAACGGCGGCGAGTACCAGCCGTTCATCATCGTCCAGGCGGCCATCGCGACGGTCGTCGTCGTGGGCCTGGCCATCTTCGCCACCCGCAACCGGCTGCCCTGGCGCGACGAGGAGGACGCACCACCGCGTCCCGCCGATTCGCCCGGCGCCTACGCTGGAACCTCGTGACCTCGAGATCCCCCGTCGCTGCGCCACCCGCCGTACGCCTGGAGGGCGTCGTCAAGCGATTCGGCGACCTCACCGCGGTCGACGGTCTCGACCTGACCGTCGAACGCGCCCAGGTACTCGCGCTGCTCGGCCCCAACGGTGCCGGCAAGACCACCACCGTGGAGATGTGCGAGGGCTTCGTCGCACCCGATTCCGGCACCGTGCGCGTCCTCGGGCTCGACCCGATCGCCGACTCCGAGGCCCTGCGCCCGCGGATCGGGGTCATGCTCCAGGGCGGCGGCGCCTACCCAGGGTCCAAGGCCGGGGAGATGCTCGACCTGGTGGCTGCCTATTCCGCGGATCCGCTGGATCCGGCCTGGCTGCTGCGCAGCCTCGGGCTCGAGGAGGCCCGCCGCACCCCGTACCGGCGGCTGTCCGGCGGGCAGCAGCAGCGGCTCGCGCTGGCGTGCGCGCTCGTCGGCCGGCCGGAACTCGTCTTCCTCGACGAGCCGACCGCAGGTCTGGACGCGCAGGCGCGGTTGCTGGTCTGGGAACTGATCGACGCCCTGCGGCGCGACGGAGTCGCGGTGCTGCTCACCACGCACCTGATGGACGAGGCCGAGGAGCTCGCCGACGAGGTCGTCATCATCGATCACGGCCGGATCGTGGCCGCCGGTACCCCCGCCGAGGTCGCCCGCACCGGCGCGGAGGGCCAGTTGTGGCTCACCGCCGCCGCGGGTCTGGACCTCGCTCCCCTGCGCGCCGCCCTGCCGGACACGTTCCGGGTGCGCGAGGCCGGTCCCGGCCGGTACCTGGTGGAGGGCCCCATCGATCCGCAGGTCGTCGCGGTGGCCGCGTCGTGGTGCGCGGACCAGGGCGTCCTGGCCAGCGAGATCCGGGTGGACCAGCGCAGCCTCGAGGACGTGTTCCTGGACCTGACCGGACGGGAGATCCGAGGATGAGCATGTCGCACGAGCGGCTGGCGGCCAACCGGTTCGCCCCCGGCACCTTCAGCCCGCGGCCCCGGCCGAACGCCCCGGCGGCGATGCTCGCCGCGCAGACCCGCATGGAACTGCTGCTGCTGCTGCGCAACGGCGAGCAGCTGCTGCTGACGATGTTCATCCCGATCACCCTGCTGATCGGGCTCACCCTGCTCCCGATCGGCGACCTCGGCGCCACCCGGGTCGACCGGGTCCTGCCGGCCGTGATGACGGTCGCGGTGATGTCCACGGCGTTCACCGGGCAGGCCATCGCGGTCGGATTCGACCGCAGATACGGTGCATTGAAAAGACTCGGCGCCACCGCGCTGCCGAAATGGGGCATCATCGCAGGCAAGAGCAGTGCGGTCGCGCTCGTCGTCGCGCTGCAATCGATTCTGCTGGGTGGCATCGGCCTCGCCCTCGGCTGGCGCCCCGAGCCGGTCGGGCTGCTCCTCGGGGCCGTCGTCATCGCGCTGGGCACCGTGACGTTCGCGACGCTGGGCCTGCTGCTCGGCGGCACGCTGCGCGCCGAGATCGTGCTGGCCCTGGCCAACATCATCTGGTTCGTGCTGCTCGGCATCGGCAGCGTCGTCCTCGCCGGCGACGGCCTGCACGAGGCGGTGGTGCACGTGGCCCGCCTGGTTCCGTCGGGGGCGCTCGCCCTCGCCCTCGACGACGCGCTGCGCGGCGGCATCGACTGGCTGGCTGTGGCGATCCTCGGCGCATGGGCGGCCGTCGGCGGCTTCCTGGCGAGCCGGCTGTTCCGCTTCGTCTGACCCGGCACCCCACCCCACTACAGCCTGTAGTGGACCGGCCCGTACCATCGTCATGTGCTGTATCGCGGCTTTCTGAGCCTTGTCGACCGTCTGCCCCTGCCGTCCCTGCGGACCCAGCGGCTGCTCGCGCTGATCGCGATCCTGACCCAGGGCGGTATCGCCGTGACCGGGTCGATCGTCCGCGTGACCGCGTCCGGCCTGGGGTGCCCCACCTGGCCGCAGTGCTTCCCGGGCAGCTTCGTGCCCGTCGGCGTGTCCGAGGAGGTCGCCACCCTGCACCAGGTCGTCGAGTTCGGCAACCGGCTGCTGACCTTCGTCGTCGTCGCCTCCGCCGCGGCGGTCGTGCTGGCCGTGACCCGCGCCCGGCGCCGCCGCGAGGTCCTCACCTATGCCTGGCTGATGCCCGCTGGCACCGTCCTGCAGGCCGTCATCGGCGGCATCACCGTGCTCGCCGGCCTGGCCTGGTGGACCGTGGCGGTGCACCTGCTGGCGTCGATGCTGATGGTGTGGCTCGCGGTGCTGCTGTACGCGAAGGTCGGCGAGCCCGACGACGGGGTGGTCGTGGAGACGATCCCCCGCCCGCTGCGGACCCTCACCGCCCTGTCCGCCGCGCTGCTCGCCGGGGTGCTCGTCGCGGGCACGATGGTCACCGGCGCCGGCCCGCACGCCGGCGACAAGAGCGCCGACAGGCCGGTGCCGCGCCTCGAGATGGACATCGAGTCGCTGGTGCACCTGCACGCCGAGCTGCTCGTCGGATACCTCGGCCTGCTCGTCGGCCTGGCCTTCGCGCTGTACGCCGTCGCCGCCCCCCATCCGGTGAAGAAGCGCCTGCACGTGCTGCTCGCTCTCGTCGTCGCCCAGGCCCTGGTCGGGGTCGTGCAGTACTTCACCGACGTGCCCGCCGCACTCGTCGCCGTGCACGTCGCCGGTGCCGGGCTGTGCACGGCCGCCACGGCGGCGGTGTGGGCGGCCGGGCGGGTCCGCACCACCGAACCGGTCCGCGAACCGGTCACCGTCTGACGCCGGCGCACGCGATACGGCGAAACGGCTCCGGGGGCCGCCCGTGACGGGCGGCCCCCGGAGCCGTTTCGAGGATCGGTCAGCGCTCGTTGCGCGCCCGCGGGAACCGGGTCTGGTTGGCCACCCAGCCGGCCATCTTCTTCCAGTGGCCCTGCTGCGGGGTCGCGATGCTGGTCACCTCCCGGTCCCACTCCGAGACGGTGACGTCCGGCAACGCCTGGACCACGGCGTGCGCGGTGGCGAGATCCCGCACCACCCGGTCGCCGAGCACCCCGTCCTCGGCGACGAGGGTGATGCGCACCGCGCCCCGCGCGACCGGCTGCAGCACCGCCTTGGCGGAGCCGCCGTGCGCGGCGACGAAGCTGCGGAAGGACTTCACGATGTCGGCCGGTGCGGCCACGACCTGAGTATCGGCGCTCATGCCTGCAGAATACTGTGAACGCATGCGCGCAATCGAAGTGGCACGGTTCGGCGGCCCCGAGGTGCTCACCCTCGTCGACCTCCCGGCTCCCGAGCCCGGCCCAGGTCAGCTGCTGGTACGGACCGACGCCGTGGGCATCAACTTCATCGACACCTACTTCCGCACCGGGCTGTACCCGCGGGAGCTGCCGTACGTCCCCGGGACCGAGGGCACCGGCCGCGTCGTCGCGGTGGGTGAGGGCGTGGCCGACGTGGGGGTCGGCGACCGGGTGAGCTGGGCGTCGGCCGACGGTTCCTACGCGGAACAGGTGCTCGTGCCGGCGGCGGTGGCCGTACCGGTGCCCGACCCCGTTCCCGCCGAGCAGGCCGCGTCGGCGCTGCTCCAGGGCATGACCGCGCACTACCTGCTGAATTCGACGTATCCGGCGCAGCCCGGCGAGACGGTGCTGGTGCACGCGGGCGCCGGCGGCGTGGGCCTGCTGCTCACCCAGCTCGCCGCCGCGAAGGACGTGCGGGTGATCACGACCGTCTCCACCGACGAGAAGGAGACCCTGTCGCGGGAGGCGGGCGCGGCCGAGGTGCTGCGCTACACCGACGACCTCGCCGAGCGGGTCCGTGACCTCACCGGCGGGGAGGGCGTCGCGGCCGTCTACGACGGGGTCGGCGCCGCCACGTTCGAGTCGTCGCTCGCATCGCTGCGCATCCGCGGCACGCTGGCGCTGTTCGGCGCCGCCAGCGGCCCGGTGCCGCCGTTCGACCTGCAGCGACTCAACCCGGCCGGCTCGCTGTACGTCACCCGCCCCACCCTCGCGCACCACGTGCGAACGCGCGAGGAGCTGATGTGGCGGGCGGGCGACGTGTTCGCCGCCGTCGCCGACGGCACCCTGACCGTCCGTGTCGGCGCCCGGTATCCGCTGGCGCAAGCGGAGCAGGCACACCGGGACCTCGAGGCCCGCCGCACGACCGGCTCGATTGTGCTGGTCCCCTGAGGCCCGCCCCGAGCGAATGTATCGTTCCGTCGCTCAGCGGCAGCGGACGATACATTCGCTCGGCCCCGGCGCGGACGCTGACGCGGATCAGAAGAACGAGGCGACGGTGCGCAGGTCGAGCACCGAGTCCACGGCCAGGCCCAGGCACACCAGGGCGAGGTAGTTGTTGGACTGCAGGAACAGCTTGAGCGGCTTGACCGCCGCTCCGCCCCGGACGCTGCGGTACAGCTGGTGCGCGACGAGCAGGAACCACGCGCCCGCGGCGACGGTCACCACCGCGTACACCAGGCCGGCGGCCGGCACGAGCACCAGCGTCGCCAGGACGGTCGCCCACGTGTAGAACAGGATCTGCTTGGTGACGTGCTGCTCGCTCGCGATCACGGGCAGCATGGGCACGCCGGCGGCCTTGTAGTCCTCCTTGTAGCGCATCGCCAGGGCCCACGTGTGCGGCGGCGTCCAGAAGAAGATCACCAGGAACAGCACGATCGGTTCCCAGCTCAGCGAGCCGGTGACCGCGGCCCAGCCGACCATCACCGGCATGCACCCGGCGGCTCCGCCCCACACCACGTTCTGCCAGGTCCTGCGCTTGAGGACCATCGTGTAGACCAGCACGTAGAAGGCGATCGTGGCAACGACGAGCAGGCCGGCGAGCAGGTTCGCCCGCCACCACAGCCACAGGAACGACACGACGCCGAGCACCATGCCGAACACGAACGCGTGCCGGGTCGGGACGGCCTGCCGGGCCAGCGGCCGCAGCGCCGTCCGTTTCATCACCTTGTCGATGTCGGCGTCGACGACACAGTTCAGCGCATTCGCGCTGGCCGCGCCCATCCACCCGCCGAACAGGGTGCTCAGGATGAGCACCAGGTCGACCTCGCCGCGGTCGGCGAAGAGCATCGCCGGGATGGTCGCCACCAGCAGCAGCTCGATCACGCGCGGCTTGGTCAGCGCGATATAGGCGAGCACCGTGCCCGAAACGCGTCCCCACACCGTGTCGGGGCGAGGCGCCCGGGGTGTCTCGGGGGCGCCGAAGCCGTGTCCTCCCGGCCGTTGCCCTGTCCGCACCCTGTCTCCTTGCACCACGCGATTACGCACCTTCGCTCGCCGTCGCCCTACTACGAACGATGGTAGACGTCGCGCAGGCCCGGACCGAATCGACCCGCAAAGCGCAGCACATTACTCTGGAGGGGCGCTCGAGGCTTTCGCGCCCGCACGCTCCCCGTATACCCATGTCAGGAGACTTCTGCTCGTGTCGATCACAGACGAGATCCGCTCTCTCACCCAGGCAGTGCACCCCGCCGACTGGACCGACCTCGACACCAAGGCCGTCGACACCGCCCGCGTGCTCGCCGCCGACGCGGTCCAGAAGGTGGGTAACGGACACCCCGGCACGGCGATGAGCCTGGCCCCGGTGGCCTACACGCTGTTCCAGAGGGTGATGCGGCACGACCCGACCGACCCGCACTGGGTGGGGCGGGACCGGTTCGTGCTCTCGTGCGGGCACTCGAGCCTGACCCTCTACATCCAGCTGTACCTGTCGGGCTACGGGCTCGAGCTCGCCGACCTCGAGGCGCTGCGCACGTGGGGTTCGAAGACCCCCGGCCACCCCGAGTTCGGGCACACCGCGGGGGTGGAGATGACCACCGGCCCGCTCGGGCAGGGCCTGGCCTCCGCCGTGGGCATGGCGATGGCGGCGCGCCGCGAACGCGGCCTGTTCGACCCGGACGCGGCGACCGGCGCGAGCCCGTTCGACCACCACGTCTATGTCCTCGCCTCCGACGGCGACATCGAGGAGGGCGTGACGTCGGAGGCCTCGTCCCTCGCGGGCGTGCAGCAGCTCGGCAACCTGATCGTCTTCTACGACGACAACAAGATCTCCATCGAGCACGACACGGCGATCGCGCTCGGTGAGGACGTCGCCAAGCGCTACGAGGCGTACGGCTGGCACGTGCAGACCGTCGAGGGCGGCGAGAACGTCACCGCGATCCTCGACGCCGTCGAGGCCGCCAAGGCCGTCACCGACAAGCCGTCGCTCGTCGTGCTGCGCACCATCATCGGCTACCCGGCGCCGACCAAGATGAACACCGGCGACGTGCACGGCGCCGCCCTCGGCGCCGACGAGGTCGCCGCCGTCAAGACCGCCCTCGGCTTCGACCCCGCCAAGCACTTCGACGTCGACCCGGCCGTGATCGAGCACACCCGCGCCGTCGTCGAGCGCGGCGCGGCGGCCCGCACCGCATGGCAGGCCGAGTTCGACGCGTGGGCGGGCCGGGAGCCGCAGCGCAAGGAGCTGTTCGACCGGTTGCAGTCCGGGGAGTTCCCGGCCGGCTGGACCGAGGTGCTGCCCACCTACGAGCCGGCCGCCAAGGGCCCGGCCACCCGCAAGGCGTCCGGCAGCGCCCTCGCCGCGCTCGGTCCGGTGCTGCCCGAGCTGTGGGGCGGTTCGGCGGACCTGGCGGGCTCGAACAACACCACGATCCCCGGCTCGGATTCGTTCGGCCCGGTGTCGATCTCCACGAAGGACTGGAACGCCCAGCCGTACGGGCGGACGCTGCACTTCGGCGTGCGCGAGCACGCGATGGGTTCGATCCTCAACGGCATCGCCCTGCACGGCCCGACCCGCCCCTACGGCGGCACCTTCCTGGTGTTCAGCGACTACATGCGTCCCGCGGTGCGGCTCGCCGCGCTCATGCAGACCCCGGCGATCTACGTGTGGACCCACGACTCGATCGGCCTCGGCGAGGACGGCCCGACGCACCAGCCGGTCGAGCACCTCACGGCGCTGCGCGCCATCCCCAACCTGGCCGTGATCCGCCCCGGCGACGCGAACGAGACCTCGTTCGCGTGGGCCGCCGCGCTGGAGAACAAGACCGGCCCGACCGCCCTGGCCCTGACCCGCCAGGACGTGCCGGTGCTGGAGGGCACCCGCGAGAGGGCCGCCGAGGGCCTGGCCCGCGGCGCGTACGTGCTGGCCGAGGCGTCGAGCGGCACCCCGGAGGTGGTGCTGCTCGGCACCGGCTCGGAGTTGCAGCTCGCCGTCGCGGCCCGCGAGGTCCTCGAGGCCGACGGCGTCCCCACCCGCGTGGTGTCGGTGCCGGTCCTCGACTGGTTCCTCGAGCAGGACCAGGCGTACCGCGACGCGGTGCTGCCGCCGGCGGTGCGTGCCCGCGTCTCCGTCGAGGCCGGCCTGGCGATGCCGTGGTACCGCCTGCTCGGCGACGCCGGTGAGGCCGTTTCGCTCGAGCACTTCGGCGCCTCCGCCGACCACAAGACCCTGTTCCGCGAGTTCGGCATCACCGCCGAGGCCGTCGTCGACGCCGCCCGCCGCTCGCTGACCCGAGTGAAGGGATGATCCCGATGACCCAGCAGGTAACCCAGAACGAGAACCTCGCCCAGCTCTCGGCCGCCGGTGTGTCCGTGTGGCTCGACGACCTCTCCCGGGACCGCATCGAGTCCGGCAACCTTGCCGAGCTGATCGCCACCCGCAGCGTGGTGGGCGTGACCACCAACCCGTCGATCTTCCAGGCCGCGCTCAGCAAGGGTCACGTCTACGACGCCCAGGTCCGTGAGCTCGCCCTGGCCGGCGCCGACGTGGACACCACCATCCGCACCGTCACCACCGACGACGTGCGCGCCGCGTGCGACGTCCTGGCCCCGGTGTTCGAGGCCACCGGCGGCGTCGACGGCCGCGTCTCCATCGAGGTCGACCCGCGGCTGGCGCATTCCACCGATGCGACCGTGCAGCAGGCGATCGAGCTGTGGCGCATCGTGGACCGCCCCAACCTGCTCATCAAGATCCCCGCGACGGTGGCCGGCCTGCCCGCCATCGCCCGCGTGATCGGCGAGGGCATCAGCGTGAACGTGACGCTGATCTTCTCGGTCGAGCGCTACGAGCGGGTCATCGAGGCCTACCTCGACGGTCTGACCGCCGCCAAGTCGGCCGGCCACGACCTGTCGACGATCCACTCGGTGGCCTCGTTCTTCGTCTCCCGCGTCGACACCGAGATCGACGCGCGGCTCGAGGCCATCGGCACCCCCGAGGCCCTCGCGCTGCGCGGTAAGGCCGGCGTCGCCAACGCCCGCCTGGCGTACGCGGCGTACCGCCGGGCGTTCGAGTCGGGTGCCCGGTTCGAGCAGCTCGCCGCCGCCGGGGCGCGGCCGCAGCGCGCTCTGTGGGCGTCGACCGGGGTGAAGAACCCGGAGTACTCGGACACCCTGTACGTCACCGAGCTGGTCGCCCCGCACACGGTCAACACCATGCCGGAGAAGACCCTCGAGGCCGTCGCCGACCATGGGGAAGTCACCGGCGACACGGTCACCGGCACCGAGAAGGCCGCCGCGAACGTGTTCTCCGCGCTGTCGACGATCGGGGTGAACCTGCCCGAGGTGTTCCGCAAGCTCGAGGACGAGGGCGTCGAGAAGTTCGAGGTGTCCTGGAACGAGCTGCTCGCCGCCACCTCCGAGCAGCTGATCGCGCACGGCGCGAAGAGCTGACGCGGTGCGCGAACCCGAGACGGCGGCGTGGGTCAACCCACTCCGGGACGAGCGCGATCGGCGGCTGCCCCGGATCGCCGGGCCGTGCGCCCTGGTGATCTTCGGGGTCACCGGTGACCTGGCCCGCCGCAAGCTGATGCCGGCGGTGTACGACTTGGCCAACCGCGGCCTGCTGCCGCCCGGGTTCGCGCTCGTCGGCTTCGCCCGGCGGGACTGGGTCGACGAGGACTTCGGCCGGGTCGTCCACGACGCGGTGAAGGCCAACTCGCGCACCAAATTCCGCGAGGAGGTGTGGAACCGCCTGGCCGAGGGCATTCGCTTCGTGCAGGGCAGCTTCGACGACGACGCCGCGTTCGCCGAACTCGCGTCGACGCTCGCCGAACTGGACAAGGCCCGCGGCACGGGCGGCAACCACGCCTTCTACCTCTCCATCCCGCCGAATGCGTTCCCGGTGGTGTCGGCGCAGCTGAAGCAGTCCGGGCTCGCGATCGCGCGGGAGGGCACGTGGAGCCGCGTGATCATCGAGAAGCCGTTCGGCCACGACCTGACGAGCGCCCGGGAGCTGAACCGGCTGGTCGCCGAGGTGTTCCCCGAGGAGGCGGTGTTCCGCATCGACCACTACCTCGGCAAGGAGACGGTGCAGAACATCCTGGCGTTGCGGTTCGCGAACCAACTGTTCGACCCGCTGTGGAACGCGCACTACGTCGACCATGTCCAGATCACGATGGCCGAGGACATCGGCCTCGGCGGCCGCGCCGGCTATTACGACGGCATCGGCGCCGCCCGGGACGTGATCCAGAACCACCTGTTGCAGCTGCTCGCGTTCATCGCCATGGAGGAACCGATCAGCTTCGACCCGGCCGAGTTGCGGGCGGAGAAGATCAAGGTGCTCTCCGCGACCAGGCTCGCCGAGCCCCTCGACGAGACCACCGCCCGCGGCCAGTACATCGCGGGCTGGCAGAACGGCGGTCAGGTCGTCGGCCTGCACGAGGAGCAGGGCTTCGCGGCCGACTCGACCACCGAGACGTACGCGGCGATCACGTGCGAGATCGACACCCGCCGCTGGGCCGGAGTGCCGTTCTACCTGCGCACCGGCAAGCGCCTGGGCCGGCGCGTCACCGAGATCGCGATCGTGTTCAAGCGGGCCCCGCACCTGCCGTTCGATCAGACGATGACCACCGAGCTCGGCCAGAACGCACTCGTGATCCGGGTGCAGCCGGACGAGGGGGTCACCCTCCGCTTCGGCTCCAAGGTGCCCGGGTCGGGCATGGAGGTCCGCGACGTCAACATGGACTTCAGCTACGGCCAGGCGTTTACCGAGTCCTCCCCCGAGGCGTACGAGCGGCTCATCCTCGATGTGCTGCTCGGCGTGCCGTCCCTCTTCCCCGTCGACGACGAGGTCGAGCTGTCGTGGAAGATCCTCGACCCCGTGCTCGAGCACTGGGCGGCACACGGTAAGCCCGAACCGTACGAGGCCGGCACCTGGGGACCGTCGGCGGCCGACGAGATGCTCCGTCGCTCGGGCCGCGAATGGAGACGCCCGTGAGAATGCAGTTGCGCAACGCGACCGCGATCGACATCAGCAAGCAGCTGGTCCAGCTGCGGCAGACCGGGGGCATCGTCACGCAGGGGCGCGTGCTCACGCTGGTGGTGTGCACCGACGGTCCGCGCGGACTCGAGGCCGCGATCACCGCGGCCATCGGGGCGTCGCGGGAGCATCCGTGCCGTGTGATCGTCGTCGGCCGCGGCCGCGCGGGCGGCGAACCGCGCATGGATGCGGAGATCCGCATCGGCGGCGACGCCGGCGCCTCGGAGGTGCTGATCCTCGCGTTGCACGGCCCGCTCGCCGACCACCAGGAATCGGTGATCGTGCCGTTCCTGCTGCCGGACACCCCGGTGGTGGTGTGGTGGCCGAACACGCCCCCGGAGGTGCCCGCGGCGGATCCGGTGGGCCGGCTCGCCGTGCGTCGCCTGACGGACGCGACGAACTCGTCGCGCCCCATGGCCGAGATCGTCTCCCGGCTGCCCGGCTACACCCCCGGCGACACCGACCTCGCGTGGGGCCGGATCACCTACTGGCGGGCGTTGCTCGTCTCCGCGCTCGACCAGCCGCCGTTCGAGCCGATCGAGTCGGCGCTGGTGTCGGGGCTCGGCAGCGAACCCGCGGTGGATCTGCTCGCGGGCTGGCTCGCGAGCCGGATCGACGGCCCGGTCCAGCGCGCGGTGGGCGATCTGCGGGTCGAACTGCGCACCCGCACCCAGACGATCTCGCTCGAGCGGCCCCAGGACGGGCGTGTCGCGACGTTGCGGCGCACCGGTAAACCCGATTCGCTGATCACGCTCGCACGCCGCGACTCCTCGGAATGCCTCGCCGAGGAACTGCGACGGCTCGACCCCGACGAGGTGTACCACTCGGCCCTGACCGCACTGTCCAAGGTGGAGTATGTCTGACGTGCACGACACTTCCCAGAACGTCCGCGTGCGGCGCTGCGAGACGGGCGACGACGTCGCGCGAGCGGCCGCCGCAGCCTTCGTCGAGGCCGTGGTCGCCGCGCAGCACGCCCGCGGCCGCGCGTCGGTGGTGCTCACCGGGGGCGGCACCGGTATCGCCGTGCTCGATGCGGTCCTGCGTGCCCCCGGTGGGATCGACTGGTCCGCGGTCGACGTGTACTTCGGCGACGAGCGATATCTGCCGCCGGGCGACCCGGAGCGCAACGAGGTCCAGGCGCGCGCGGCGCTGCTCGACCACGTGCCGCTCGATCCGGCGCGGGTGCACGCGATGCCCACCCTCGACGAGGCCGGGGCCGGTTCCCCCGACTCGGCGGCGCGCACGTACGAGGAGGTGCTCGCCGCGAACTCCCCCGACGGCACGACCCCCGAGTTCGACGTGCACCTGCTGGGCATGGGCGGCGAGGGCCACATCAACTCCCTGTTCCCGCACACCGACGCGGTGCGCGAGCAGGACCGCTTCGTCGTCGGCGTCGAGGACTCCCCCAAGCCGCCCGCCGCGCGGGTCACGCTCACCCTTCCCGCGATCCGTCGCGCCCGGCAGGTGTGGCTGCTCGTCACCGGTGCGGCCAAGGCCGAGGCCGTCGCGGCCGCGGTGGGCGGCGCCGCCCCGGTGGACGTCCCGGCGGCCGGGGCGCGGGGCCGCGAGCAGACCGTGTGGTTCCTCGATGCGGAGGCCGCCGCGGCACTGCCCGCCGACTGACCGTCACCGCCACGGTCCGTCCCGGTCGGGCTCGCCCGCCCGTGGATCCGGGGGCCGGCAGCCGTCGGTCACGCCGCAGCGCAGGCGCGCGGTCCAGCTCGGGTTGCGGGTCGTGTGCAGCCCGGTGAGGCGGGCACGGCTGCAGCGCACCGTCCTACGGTCCATGGTGGGGCTCCTCCCCTGTGGTGTTCCCTGCCTCGTTCGACGCCGCGGCCGCCCCGGCGGTTCCCCGCCGAGTCGGTCCGACCCCGAACCCGGCAGGGTGACACCCGGCGGATCACAATGGGGACAGCACTGCGTGGAAAGGAGCGTTCGATGAGCACCCCGACCACCGTCCTCGGCGAGATCCGTCCCGAGCACGGCTGTCCGGACGGGTCCTCGCTCGTGACCCTGCACTACGTGCGCAGTTTCGCGCTGCCGGTGGGCGAGGTGTGGGCGGCGTTGACCGAGTCGGACCGGCTCGAACGCTGGTACGGACGGTGGACGGGCGACCCCACCTCCGGACGGGTGCGGCTGACGATGACCGACGAGCACGACACGGCGACGACGGACGTGCGGATCCTGCGCTGCGATCCACCCCACGAGCTCGGCGTCGACCAGGACGGGTGGCATCTCGAGGTCACCGTGAAGCAGGTCGGTGTCGTCACCACGCTCGAGTTCTCCCACCGGCACGTACCGCGGTCGGAGACCTCGGAGGTCGGTCCCGGCTGGCAGTACTATCTCGACCGGCTCGACGCCGTGCTCGCCGGCCGCGCCCTGCCCCGCTGGGACGGCTACCTCGACCTCGCCGACGAGTACCGCTGAACACCGCACAGGTGCTGGGCCGGCTCGCCGACGCCCTCGGCCACCGCGGAATCCGTCTGTACCCGGCCCGCGACAGCGGGGTGGTCCGCGACGTGCTCGTCGCCGCCGGGGACGAGGCCTTGCTCGCGCACGCGCATCCGACCGTGGAGGCGGCGGGCACCGCTGCCCGCGTCGAACTGGACGAGGCCGACGGTCCGGATCGGTGACTGCGCCCGCGCACGCCGGAGCCGCACGCTCCGTCTGCACGGGTCCGGCCGCCTCGCCGGCGGCGGGCAGCGCCGGCGGCGGATTCCCCGATTCCGTGCACCCGCCGCGACGGGCCGACCGTACCCTCGACACAGCCGAGATTCCGAGGAGGGCGGCGTCATGAGCGCAGGCGGTGCCAGCGAGACGACCCGGCGGAACCTGCAGGCCGCGGCGGCCGCGCTGCCCGCGGACGACGGGCAGGATTCCGAGGACGTGACGCGCGGGTTCGTCGGCCGCAGCGAGCAGCGGCGGATCACCGGCGCGGACGGGCGGGTGGTGTGGGACCTCGACGCCTACGCGTTCCTGGACGGGTCCGCGCCGGAGACGGCGCATCCGAGCCTGTGGCGGCAGGGACGGCTGCTCGCCGAGGACGGCCTGTTCGAGGTGGTGCCGGGGATCTACCAGCTGCGCGGATTCGACCTGTCGGTGATGACCGTCGTCGAGGGTGAGGCCGGGGTGATCGTGATCGACCCCCTGATCAGCGCGGAAACCGCCGCGGCTGCCCTGGCCCTGTACCGCGGGTACCGCGGCGACCGACCCGTCTCCGGGATGATCTACACCCACTCCCACGTCGACCACTTCGGCGGTGTCAAGGGTGTGCTCGACCCGGGGCTCGTCGAGGCCGGGACGGTCCCCGTCGTCGCCCCGGCCGGGTTCCTCGAACACGCGGTGGCGGAGAACCTCTTCGCCGGCACGGCGATGTCGCGCCGCTCGGGCTACATGTACGGCGCGGCGCTCGAGAAGGGTCCGGCCGGTCAGATCGGGGCCGGGCTGGGCGAGACCACCTCGGCCGGCACCGTCACGCTCATCGCGCCGACCGTCGACATCACCGCGACCGGGCAGGAACTCACCGTCGACGGGGTGCGGATGGTCTTCCAGCTCACCCCCGGCACCGAGGCCCCGGCCGAGATGAACATCTGGTTCCCCGATCGGCGAGCCCTGTGCGCGGCGGAGAACGCCACCCACACCATGCACAACATCCTCACGCTGCGCGGCGCGGTGGTGCGCGACGCGCACGCCTGGGGCCACTACCTCAACGAGACGATCGGCCTGTGGGGCGACGCACTCGACGTCGTGTTCGCCTCGCACCACTGGCCGACGTGGGGCCGCGAACGTGCGCTCGAATTCCTGTCCGTGCAGCGCGACATGTACCTGTACCTGCACGATCAGACGCTGCGGATGATGAACCAGGGGCTCGTGGGCGCGGAGATCGCCGAGCGGTTCGAGATGCCCCCGGCCCTGGCGGCCGCGTGGCACACCCACGGCTACTACGGCTCGGTGAGCCACAACGTCAAGGCGATCTACCAGCGGTACATGGGGTGGTACGACGGCAATCCCGCCAACCTGTGGGCCCATCCCCCGGTCGAGGCAGCCCGCCGGTACGTCGACGCCATGGGCGGCGCCGACGCCGCCCTCGCCGTCGCGCGGGACGCCTTCGAGGAGGGCGACTACCGCTGGGTGCTCGAGGTCTGCAAGCATCTGCTGTTCACCGACGACACCGACCAGGCCGCCCGGGCCCTGCAGGCCGACGCGATGGAGCAACTCGCGTACGGCTCCGAGAACGGCACCTGGCGCTGCATCTACCTGGCCGGCGCGAAGGAGCTCCGCGACGGGATCTTCGGCTCGCCCGTGCAGTCCTCGGGCGACTTCCTCGATGCGCTGACCGTCCCGCAGCTCTTCGACAGCCTGGCCGTGCGGGTGGACGGGCCGCGCGCGTGGGACCTGCGGCTCGTGATCTCGTGGATCCTCACCGACCTCGGGATCACGTATCTCACGGAGCTGCAGCACGGCGTGCTCAACCACCGGACCGTCGACGCGCCGCTGCCGGGCAGCACGGTGTTCACCCTCACCCGCCGCACGCTGATCGGTGCGCTCACCGGGCAGCTGGATCCGGCGACGGCCCTCGCGGACGGGACGATCGCGGTGACGGGCGACCCGACGGTGGCGGGCCGGCTCTTCGAGGTGCTCGCACCGGTGGATCCGGACTTCGCGATCGTCACGCCCTGACTCCCGCCGCTGCCGGGACCGCGGCGCGGTCCGGAGGTCAGCCGGGCCTGAGCACGGCGGCGTCGCCGAGGTCGTGGGACACGGTGAAGGTGCGGGAGGTCAGGCGCCAGCCGTCCCGGGTGCGGGTCCACCGATCGTCGTATTCGCCGAAACACTCGTAACTCGCTCCGGCGGCCGGACCCGCGCCCTGATGGTGGACGCGGGCATACGTCAGTGACCGGGCCCGGTCGCCGTCGACCTCGACACGGTGGTTGCCCAGCAGATGCTGCGACGGTCCGCAGCCACCGAGGTGCGCGCGGACCACGGCGACGATGCCGTCGCGGCCCGCGGCACCGTAGCCGGTGGCAGAGTCGGTGAAGGCGGCCCCGAGGGCCTCCCAGTCGCGGCGGTCGAGGGCGGCGGCGAGCTCGGCGAGCCGTTCGATGATCTGTTCGCGGTCGTGTGTCACCTGTCCCGTTGTAGCGGGCTCACGGCCGTTCGGGGCGCCGTCTTCCCGCTGAGCGGGCACGGGGCCCCGGCGTTCGGCCGCTGTCACCCCGCCGCTAGCCGCTGTTGCGCAGCGCGGTCGCGAGCCCGTTCATCGTCAGCTGGATGCCGCGGCGGACCCGGTCGGTGTCCTCGCCCGCGCGGAATCGGCGCAACAGTTCGACCTGCAGGTGGTTCAGCGGCTCGAGGTACGGGAAGCGGTTGTGCACCGATCGGGCCAGCGCCGGGTTGTCCGCGGTCAGGTCGGGGTGACCGGTGACCGCCAGGTAGGTGCGCACGGTGCGGTCGTGTTCGGCGGTGATCTTGTCGAACACCCGGTGCCGCAGATCGGGATCGGGCACCAGCTCGGCGTAGCGCGCCGCGAGACCGAGGTCGGACTTGGCCAGCACCATCGCCATGTTGGACAGCACGGTGCGGAAGAACGGCCAGCGGCGGTACAGGCCGGTGAGGGTGGCCAGACGCTCGTCGTCGCCGCCGATCCAGGTCTCGACGGCGGTGCCGGTGCCGTACCAGCCGGGCAGCATGACCCGGGACTGGGTCCACGCCAGCACCCAGGGGATCGCCCGCAGGTCGGCGATCGACGACGTCGGCTTGCGGGAGGTGGGCCGGCTGCCGATGTTCAGGGCCCCGATCTCCGCGACCGGCGTGGCGGTCCGGAAGTACTCGACGAAGCCGGGGGTCTCGTGTACCAGGTCGCTGTAGGCGGTGCGGGCGAGTTCGGCGAGCTCGTCGAGCACCGCGTACGCCGGGGCGGCGTCGCTGCCGAGTCCCTCGACGTCGAGGAGGGTGGACTCGAGGGTCGCGGCGACGAGTGATTCGAGGTTGCGGCGCGCCAGCTTCGGCTCGGCGTACTTCGCGGCGATCACCTCGCCCTGCTCGGTCAGCCGCAGCGAGCCGGCGACGGCCCCGGGCGGCTGCGCGAGGATCGCGTCGTAGCTCGGGCCACCGCCGCGGCCGACGGTGCCGCCGCGGCCGTGGAACAGGCGCAGCCGGATCCCGGCGGTGCGCGCGGCCTCCACCAGGTCGAGTTCGGCCCGGTACAGCGCCCAGTTCGCGGCGAGGTACCCGCCGTCCTTGTTCGAATCCGAGTAGCCCAGCATGACCTCCTGCACGCCGCCGGCGGCGTCGACGAGGTTGCGGAACTCGGGGACGGCAAGGGCGGCGGTGAGGATCTCGGCGCCGTGCCTCAAATCGTCGATGGTCTCGAACAGCGGGATCACCGCGACCGGGCAGCGCGGTCCCGCGACGTCGTGCTCGACGAGACCGACCTCGTCGAGCAGGATCACGGCCTCGAGCAGGTCCGACACCGACCCGCACATGCTGACGATGTAGTGCGGCACCGCCTGGGGTCCGAGACGCGCGACGGCGTCGGCGGCGGCGCGCAGCACGCCGAGTTCGCGGGTGGTGTCGGCGCCGAGCCGCGCGCCGGGCGCGCTGAGGGGCCGGCGGGTGCGCAACTCCGCGGCGAGCAGGGCGACCTTCTCGTCCTCGGGCAGGGTCGGATAGTCGTCGGTGACGCCCGCCCAGGCGAGCAGTTCGGCGATCACCCGGCCGTGCACCTCGGAGTTCTGCCGCAGGTCGAGGGAGGCGAGGTGGAAGCCGAAGGCCTCGACGGCGCCGCGGACGTGCGCGAGCCGGTCGTCGGCGAGGGCGGCGCCGCCGCCGGCGCGCAGGGCGACGTCGAGGATGTCGAGGTCGGCGAGCAGGTCGGCGGGCGTGTCGTAGCCGGCCAGTGGGCTCGGCAGCGCGTGCGGGGGCGGTTCGTCCAGCAGTCGCGCCGCGGTGGCGGTCAGGCGGCCGCGGATGCCGCGCAGCGCGCGGCGGTACGGTTCGTCGGCGCGCGACGGGGCGTCGTCACCGGAGGCGTCGGCGAGCCGGCCGAGGTCGTCGGTGATGCGGACCAGGCGCGCGGACATCGACAGTTCCCGCTCGAGCTGTTCGAGCTCGGCGAGGTGGTGGCCGAGGGCGGTCGCGGCGGCCCGGTCGGTGGCGCGGTGGACGACCTCGGCGGTCACGTTGGGGTTGCCGTCGCGGTCGCCGCCGATCCAGGTTCCGGTGCGCACCAACGGGTCCGGCAGCAGGGGGACGCCGGGCCAGCGTTCGCGCAGGGCGCGCCGGACCTCGGCGTTGAGGGCCGGGACGACGCGGAACAGGGAGGCGTCGTAGTACCGCAGGCCGACCTCGATCTCGTCCTGGATGCGGAGGCGGGCGAGCCGGATGAGGGCGGTCTGCCACAGGGTGAGGATCTGCCGCCACAGCTGCAGGTCGATGTCGGAATGCTCGTCGGGCTCGGCGCGTTCGCGGCGGCGCATGAGGTCGGTGATGCGGCTCTGCACGTCGAAGACGGTTCGGCGGCGGGTCTCGGTGGGGTGGGCGGTGATCACCGGGGAGACGAGGGCGCCGTCGAGCGCGGCGGCAACCTCGGCGGGGTCGAGTTCGGCGGCGTCGAGTTTGCGGTAGGTGGCGGCCAGCGAGCTGTCCTGTGCCGGTTCCCCGGCGCGCACGTGCACGGCGCGGCGGCGTTCGCGGTGCAGGTCCTCGGCGAGGTTCGCCAGCAGCGCGAAGTGGCTGAAGGCGCGGATGACGGGGAGGGTGTCGTCGGTGGGGACGTCGGCGAACATCGCCGCGACCTCGGCCCGGTCGATCTCGGAGCGGCGCACCCGGAAGCTCTCGACGCGGGCGCGTTCGACGAGGGCGAAGAGGTGCTCGCCGGCCTGTTCCCGGACGATGCGGCCCAGCATCCCGCCGAGCAGCCGGATGTCCTGGCGCAGGGGCTCGGTCGCGGAGCGGGACCCGGAGGGGTCGGCCGGGCGGGCGGTATCCGTCATCCGGTCAGTATCGCGGCCGACGCACGACGGCGCGACCCGGAATTCCGGGTCGCGCCGTCGTGCGGAGCGATCAGCTGAACTTGATCTGCAGGCCGATGCCGAGGATGGCGATCAGCCAGACGATGCCGGTGAAGACGGTCAGCCGGTCGAGGTTCTTCTCGGCGACACTGGAGCCGGACAGGCTGGACTGGACACCGCCACCGAACAGGGTGGACAGACCGCCGCCCTTACCGCGATGCAGCAGCACGAGCAGGATCAGCAGCAGGCTGGTGGTGATCAGCAGGATGTCGAGGAACAGTGCCATGGCGCCAGACTACAGGGCGCCGTCGCGGCGTCCTTCCGGGCCTCGGGGGGATCCGGAAGGGCGCCGCGGGTGCTTACAGCGGGCCGCCCGCGGCGATCGCGGAGAGCTGTGCGAACTCGTCGGCCTTGAGCGAGGCGCCGCCGACGAGACCGCCGTCGATGTCGGGCTGAGCGACGAGCTCGCCGACGTTCTTGGCGTTGACCGAGCCGCCGTAGAGCACGCGGACGGCGTCGGCGACCTCCGGGGAGGCGAGCTCGGCGAGGGTGGCGCGCACCGCGGCGCACACCTCCTGGGCGTCGGCAGCCGAGGCCACCTTCCCGGTGCCGATGGCCCACACCGGCTCGTACGCGACGACGATCTTCGCAATCTCGTCGGACGAGAGCCCGGCGAGGGACCCGCGCAGCTGGGCGATGTTGTGGGACACGTGCCGGCCGGCCTCGCGGACGTCGAGGCCCTCGCCGATGCAGACGATCGGGGTCAGCCCGTGCCGCAGGGCCGCCTTGGTCTTGGCGAGCACGATCTGGTCGGTCTCGCCGTGCAGCGTGCGCCGCTCGGAGTGGCCGACGACGACGTAGGCGCAGCCCAGCTTGGCCAGCATCGCACCGCTGATCTCGCCGGTGTAGGCGCCGGAGTCGTGGGCGGAGACGTCCTGGGCACCGTAGGTGAGCAGCAGCTTGTCGCCCTCGATCAGCGTCTGGACGCTGCGGATGTCCGTGAACGGCGGCAGCACCGTCACGTCCACCTTCTCGAGGTACTTCTCCGGCAGCGCGAAGGCGATCTTCTGCACCAGGGCGATGGCCTCGAGGTGGTTGAGGTTCATCTTCCAGTTGCCGGCGATGAGCGGCTTACGGGTCATCTCAGGCCTCCAGTGCAGCGATGCCGGGCAGTTCCTTGCCCTCGAGGTACTCGAGGGAGGCGCCGCCGCCGGTGGAGATGTGCGAGAACCCGTCCTCGGGCAGGCCGAGCAGGCGCACCGCCGCGGCCGAGTCGCCGCCGCCGACGACGCTGAACGCGCCGGCGCGGGTGGCCTCGACGATCGCCTCGGCGACCCCCTTGGTGCCGGCCGCGAACTTCTCGAACTCGAACACGCCCATCGGGCCGTTCCAGAACACGGTCTTGGCGCCGGTGAGGTACTGGGCGAACCGGGCCACCGACTCGGGGCCGATGTCCAGGCCCATCCAGCCGTCCGGGATCTCGGTGACGGGCACCGTCTCGGCCTCGGCGTCGGCGGCGAACGCGTCGGCGACGACCACGTCCTGCGGGATGTGGATGACGTCGCCGAACCGCTCGAGCAGGCCCTTGCAGGTCTCGGTCATCGACTCCTCGAGCAGCGAGTTGCCCACCGAGATACCTTGCGCCGCAAGGAAGGTGAAGCACATGCCGCCGCCGATGACGAGGGTGTCGACCTTGGGGGCGAGGGCCTCGATCACGGCGAGCTTGTCGGAGACCTTCGAGCCGCCGAGCACCACCGCGTAGGGCCGCTCCGGATCGGCTGTGAGCTTGGCCAGCACCTCGACCTCGGCGGCGACGAGGTTGCCCGCGTAGTGCGGCAGCAGGTTCGCCACGTCGTACACCGACGCCTGCTTGCGGTGCACCACACCGAATCCGTCGGAGACGAACGCGCCGTCCTCGCCGACGAGTTCGACGAGCTCGCGCGCCAGCGCCTGCCGCTCCGCCTCGTCCTTGCTGGTCTCGCGCGGATCGAAACGGATGTTCTCGAGCAGGAGGATGTCGCCGTCGGTCAGGCCCTCCGAGCGGGCCAGCGCGTCCTGTCCGACGACGTCGCCGGCGAGCTGGACGTTGCGGCCGAGCACCTCACCGAGCTTCGCCGCGACCGGGGCGAGGGAGAACTTCGGATCGGGCTCGCCCTTGGGCCGGCCCAGGTGGGCGGTGACGACGACCTTCGCGCCCGCCTCGGCGAGCGCGGCGATCGTCGGGGCGGACGCGACGATGCGGCCGGGGTCGGTGATCGTCGCGCCGTCCAACGGGACGTTGAGGTCCGAGCGCACCAGCACGCCACGACCCTCGACGCCGGCGTCGAGCAGATCCTTCAGGGTCTGAACTGCCACTGTTCGACTGTCCTGTTCGGTCAGAGGGACTTCGAGACCAGGCCGATGAGGTCGACCAGGCGGTTGGAGTAGCCCCACTCGTTGTCGTACCAGGAGACGATCTTGACCTGGTCGTCGATGACCTTGGTCAGGCCGGCGTCGTAGATCGACGAGTGCGGGTCGGTGACGATGTCGGAGGAGACGATCTCGTCCTCGGTGTACTTGAGGATGCCCTTGAGCGGGCCCTCGGCGGCCGCCTTCATCGCCGCATTGATCTCCTCGATGGAGGCGGGGGTGGCGAGGTTGGCGGTCAGGTCGGTGACCGAGCCGGTCGGGATCGGCACGCGCAGGGCGTAGCCGTCGAGCTTGCCGACCAGCTGCGGCAGGACGAGGCCGATGGCCTTGGCGGCGCCGGTGCCGGTGGGCACGACGTTCAGGGCGGCGGCGCGGGCGCGGCGCAGGTCCTTGTGCGGGCCGTCCTGCAGGTTCTGGTCCTGGGTGTAGGCGTGGACCGTGGTCATCAGGCCCTTGACGATGCCGAAGCTGTCGTCGAGGACCTTGGCGATCGGGCCGAGGCAGTTGGTGGTGCACGAGGCGTTGGAGATGATGTTCTGGCTGCCGTCGTACTTGTCGTCGTTGACGCCCATCACCACGGTGAGGTCCTCACCCTTGGCGGGCGCCGAGATGATCACCTTCTTGGCGCCGGCGTCGAGGTGGCCCTTGGCCTTCGACGCGTCGGTGAAGATGCCCGTCGACTCGACGACGACGTCCACGCCCAGGTCGCCCCACGGCAGCGCGGCCGGGCCTTCCTTGACCTCGAGCGCCTTGATGCGGTGGTCACCGACGACGATGGTGTCCTCACCGTCGAGGCTGACGTCCTGCGGCAGGCGGCCGAGGATCGAGTCGTACTTGAGCAGGTGGGCCAGAGTCGCGTTGTCGGTGAGGTCGTTGACCGCGACGATCTCGATGTCGGTGGTGCCGAGCGCCCTCTGCGCCTCGACAGCCCGGAAGAAGTTACGTCCGATACGACCGAAGCCGTTCACGCCTACCCGGACAGTCACAATTACGCTCCTTTGCCCATCTCTGCTGGTTGTGCCAGTGGTGCCCACCGCGGTGCCGGAGACATCGGCGCCGGTCGGCAGGACTCATCGGTCGATGTGACCCCTACCCTATCTGCGGGGCCGGCGGGGCGCGGCAGGAGGCCCGCGGCGGCGCGGCCGCCGCCCGGGGCCGGCCGGCTAGGCCTCGTCGAGCAGCTCCGGGGTCACCGCGGATTCGGTGTCCGGGATGCCGAGATCCTTGGCCCGGCGGTCCGCCATGGACAGCAGCCGGCGGATGCGTCCGGCGACGGCGTCCTTCGTCATCGGCGGGTCGGCGAGCTGGCCCAGCTCCTCGAGCGACGCCTGCCGGTGCTGCACGCGCAGGGCACCGGCCGCGGCGAGGTGGTCGGGCACGTCGTCGCCGAGGATCGCCAAGGCCCGCTCGACGCGGGCGGCCGCGGCCACCGCGGCGCGCGCGGAGCGGCGCAGATTGGCGTCGTCGAAGTTGGCGAGCCGGTTGGCGGTGGCGCGGACCTCCCGCCGCATCCGGCGCTCCTCCCAGGTCAGCCGGGTGTCCTGGGCACCCATGTGGGTGAGCAGCGCGCCGATGGCGTCGCCGTCGCGGACGACGACCCGGTCGGCGCCGCGCACCTCGCGGGCCTTGGCGGCGATGCCGAGGCGCCGGGCGGCGCCGACGAGCGCGAGCGCGGCCTCCGGGCCCGGGCAGCTGATCTCGAGGGCGGACGAGCGGCCCGGCTCGGTGAGCGAGCCGTGGGCGAGGAATGCGCCGCGCCACGCCGCCTCGGCGTCGGCGATGCTGCCGCCGACGACCTGCGCGGGCAGGCCGCGGACCGGGCGGCCACGCACGTCGAGCAGGCCGGTCTGGCGGGCCAGGGCCTCGCCCTCCTTGGCGACGCGCACCACGTAGCGCGAGCTCTTGCGCAACCCGCCGGCGCCGAGGACGTGCACCTCCGCGGAGTAGCCGTAGAGCTCGAAGATCTCGCGGCGCAACCGGCGGGCGATCGACCCGAGGTCCACCTCGGCCTCCACGACGACACGGCCCCCGACGATGTGCAGCCCGCCGGCGAAGCGCAGGAGGGCGGACACCTCGGCCTTGCGGCTGCTGGTGCGGGTGACCGCCAGCCGGCTCAGCTCGTCCTTGACCTCCGCTGTCATTGCCACGTGGGGATCTCCCTTCCGTCCCGCTGCGCGAGGTCCCGGGGGCGGGCCGCGTCGGGCAGGTGTTGAGCCAGGACCGCCGCCAGCTTGGCGGGGTCGTGTCGGTGGGTGCCGGTCTCCGCCACGTCGGCGTAGACCACCTGGGCGCCGAATCCGGCGGCGGCCCGGCACAGGTGTTCGCGTTCCCGGCCCTCGGGCACCGATGCGGAGTCGACCACCACGTGGTCGACCCGGAACTCCGGGGCGTGCTGGGCCAGCACGTGCAGGTGCCGCTCGGAGGAGAACCCGGCGGTCTCCCCCGGTTCGGCGGCCAGATTGAGCACCAGCACCTTGCGGGCCGGCGCCGTCACCAGCGCCTCGAGCAGGTCGGGGACGAGCACGTGCGGGATGACGCTCGAGAACCACGAGCCGGGCCCGAGCACGACGAGGTCGGCGGCGCCCACCGCGTCGAGCGCGTCGGGACACGCCGGGGGGTCGGCCGGGATCAGCCGCACGCGCCGGACCTTGCCGGGGGTGGTGGCGACGGCGACCTGCCCCCGGATGATGCGGCTGGCCCGCGGATCCGATTCGAGGCCGGACACGTCCGCCTCGATGTCGAGGGCGATCGGCGACATCGGCAGCACCCGGCCGCGCACCTCGAGCAGTTCGGCGACGCGGTCGAGGGCGGCCACGGGATCGCCGAGGACCTCGGTCAGCCCGGCCAGGATGAGATTGCCCACCGAGTGGCCCGCGAGCGCGCCGGTGCCGCCGAACCGGTGCTGCACCGTCTCGGTCCAGGTGTGCACCCCGGGGGTGTCCGCGGCCAGCGCGGCCAGCGCCATGCGCAGGTCGCCGGGCGGGATGACGCCGAGTTCGGCGCGCAGCCGGCCGGAGGAACCGCCGTCGTCGGCGACGGTGACGACGGCGGTGACGCGGTCGCTGAGCCGGCGGACGGCGCTGAGCGTGGCGTACAGGCCGTGGCCGCCGCCCAGGGCCACGATCGACGGATTCGGCGCGGTGCCCTGCCCGCCGGCCGGGCCGCCGGTCCCGGGCGCCGGGGCCGCGGAACCGGGCCCCGTCATTCGCGCCCCAGATCCCGGTGCGCGACGTGCACCGACAGCGTCGGGTCGGCGTCGAGCCGCGCGGCGAGCGCCTCGCTCATCGCCACGCTGCGGTGCTTGCCACCGGTACAGCCCACCGCGATCGTCATGTAACGCTTCCCCTCCCGGCGGTAACCGGCCGTGGTCAGTTCGAGCAGCCGATGATAGGTCTGCAGGTATTCCTGCGCCCCGTCCCGGCTCAGCACGTAGTCGCGGACGTCGACGTCCTGGCCGGTGTGCGGACGCAGCTCGGGCACCCAGTGCGGGTTGGGCAGGAACCGCACGTCGCACACCACGTCCGCGTCCATCGGCAGACCGTACTTGAATCCGAACGATTCCACGGTGACCCGGATCGAGTCGGCGTCGCCGTCGCCGAACGCGGACTCGATCTTGCGGCGCAGTTCCGGACCGGACAGCGACGACGTGTCGACCACCAGATCGGCGGCGGCCTTGACCGCGGCGAGCTGGGCGCGTTCGGTGGCGATGCCGTCGGTGAGGGTGCGGTCGGCGGCGTCGGCCTGCAGCGGGTGGCTGCGGCGGACCTGCTCGAAACGACGCACGAGGACCTCGTCGGTGGCCTCGAGGAACAGCACGCGGGTGCGCACGGGCCGGGCGGCCAGTTCGGTGACGACCCAGCCGAGGTCGCCGGTGAACAGGCGGCTGCGTACGTCCATGACCACGGCGAGGCGCTGCAGCGGCGGGTCGGCCCGCACCGCGAGATCGACCATCGAGGTGACCAGCTGCGGGGGCAGGTTCTCGGCGACGAACCAGCCGAGATCCTCGAGGGCCGTCGCGGCGGTGCTCAGACCGGCTCCGGACAGGCCCGTGACCAGGGCGACCTCCGCCCGCGGGCGGTGGTCGTCCCGGGGCCGGGGCCGAGGCTGCGCCGTCTCCGCCTCGTGTGTCACAGTTCCGACTCCGTTCGTCCGCCCGACACGCCGACGGTGCCATCATCACCCACCGGCGTGTCCGCCGCAGCCTCACCCGCCGGGGCCGGCACGGTGTCCGGGACGTCGCCGCGCAGGGCGTCGAGCACGGCGCGGGCGGTGGCGACGCCGATGCCGGGGACCGCGGTGATCTCCTCCACGGTCGCCTCCCGCAGCCGGGCCACCGACCCGAAGTGCGCGACGAGCGCGTTGCGGCGGGCCTGCCCGAGCCCGCGCACCCCGTCGAGCGCGGAAGCGGTCATGCGCCGGGATCGCTTGCTGCGGTGGTAGGTGATGGCGAAGCGGTGCGCCTCGTCCCGGACCCGCTGCAGCAGGTACAGCGATTCGCTGGTGCGGGGCAGGATGACCGGGTCCTCCTCCCCCGGCACCCAGACCTCCTCGAGCCGCTTGGCCAGTCCGATCACCGCGACGTCGGTGATGCCGAGTTCGTCGAGCACCTCCGCCGCGGCGGCGACCTGCGGGGCACCGCCGTCGACGACGTACAGATTCGGCGGGTACGCGAAGCGGCGGGGCCGCCCGGTGGCCGGATCGAGCGCGGCCTCCGGGGCGAGGTCGCCGCCGTCACCGTCGCGGGCCGCGGCCGGGTCACCGTCGCGGGCCGCGGCCGGGTCACCGCCGGCCGCGGCGAGGTCCCGGTTGTGCCGCAGGAACCGGCGCCGGGTCACCTCGGCGATGGAGGCGACGTCGTCGGAGCGGCCGTCGCCGGCGGCCTCGCGGATGGCGTAGTGCCGGTAGTCCGCCTTGCGGGGCAGGCCGTCCTCGAACACCACCAGCGACGCGACGACGTCGGTGCCCTGCACGTGGCTGATGTCGACACACTCGATGCGCAGCGGCGCCGAGTCCAGGTCGAGGGCCTCCTGGATGCCCTGCAGGGCGGCCGAGCGGGCGGTGAAGTCGCCGGCGCGGCGCAGCTTGTGCTGGGTCAGGGCCTCGTGCGCGTTGCGCTGCACGGTCTCGGCGAGGGCTTTCTTGTCGCCGCGCTGCGGCACCCGCAGCCGCACCGGGCCGCCGCGCAGGGTGCCGAGCCAGCGGCTCATCTCCTCCGGCTCGGGCGGCAGGGCGGGCACGAGCACCTCGCGGGGCACGGCGCTGCCCGCCGGTTCGGCGCCGGCCGCCGACAGGGCGGCCTCCTCGCCGTAGAACTGGGTGAGGAACTGCTCGACCAGCAGCGACAGTTCCGTCTCGGCGGTGCCGGAGGCACCCGCCGCGTCCTCGGGCCGGTCCACCACGTCGCCGGACTTCTCCACCACCCAGCCCCGCTGGCCGCGCACGCGGCCGCCGCGCACGTGGAACACCTGCACGGCCACCTCGAGGTCGTCGCCGGCGAAGGCGACGAGGTCGGCGTCGGTGCCGTCGCCGAGCACCACCGCCTGCTTCTCCAGGGCGCGGCGCAGCGCACCGAGGTCGTCGCGCAGCCGCGCGGCGGTCTCGAAGTCGAGGTCCTCGGCGGCGGCCTGCATGCGCTGTTCGAGGTCGCGGACCAGCTTGTCGGTGCGGCCGGCGAGGAAGTCGCAGAAGTCCTCGACGATGCGCCGGTGCCCGGCCGCGTCGACACGGCCCACGCACGGTGCCGAGCACTTGTCGATGTAGCCGAGCAGGCACGGGCGGCCGATCTGCGCGTGCCGCTTGAACACTCCGGCCGAGCAGGTGCGGGCCGGGAACACCCGCAGCAGCAGATCGAGGGTCTCGCGGATGGCCCAGGCGTGGGAGTAGGGACCGAAGTACCGCACGCCCCTGCGGCGCGGCCCGCGGTAGACGAACAGCCGTGGGTACTCCTCGTTCAACGTCACCGCGAGCATGGGGTAGGTCTTGTCGTCGCGGTAGCGGACGTTGAACCGGGGATCGAACTCCTTGATCCAGTTGTACTCGAGCTGCAGCGCCTCGACCTCGGTGCCCACGACCGTCCACTCGACGGACCCGGCGGTGGTCACCATCTGCCGGGTCCGCGGGTGCAGCGACGCGACGTCGGCGAAATACGAGTTCAGCCGCGACCGCAGGCTCTTGGCCTTGCCGACGTAGACGACGCGGCCGTGCGGATCGCGGAACTTGTACACCCCCGGCTCCACCGGGACGGTGCCGGGGGCAGGGCGGTAGGTCGAGGGGTCGGGCACGGGTCCAGGCTAGTCGGCCGAGCCGACACCCCCGCCGTACCGCTGTTCGAGCTCGCGGAACGCGGCCAGCGCCGCGACGGCGTACTCCCCGTCGCGGGCCTGCACAGCGACGACGGGCACGTACTCGTCCTGCGGCAGCTCGAGCCGGGGCCACGGCTTGCCCTGGGGGAAGGTCATGCCCCGCACCTGGTCCCAGCCGAACGCCTTCTCACCGAGGACGTTGCGCACCACCACGCCGGACGCCCCGGCACGCAACCGGGGCCGGGTCAGCAGCAGCACACTGCCGGAGACGACGACGCCGACACAGACGATGGCGATCTGGTCGGCGACGCGCAGGTTCACGCCGGTGTCGCCGCCGGCGCGCAGCACGAGCGCGGCCCCGATGTGGCCGAGCATGAGCACGATCGCCGCGACGATCGCCCACCGGGACATCTTGCGGCTGCGGACCTCGAGGTCCCAGCGGGTGTCGGCGGCGGAGGTCACCGCGCGGCCCCGCGCAGCCGCCGCAGGGTCACGGCGGTGTCGAGGGCGGCAGCGCACGCCTGCCCGCCCTTGTCCTCGACGGAGCCGGGCAGTCCGGCCCGGTCGATCGCCTGCTGCTCGTCGTTCGTGGTGAGGACCCCGTTGCCGACGGGGGTGCCCTCGTCCAGCGCGATGCGGGTGAGCCCGTAGGTGACGGCGTCGCACACGTACTCGAAATGGGGGGTCCCGCCGCGGATCACGACGCCGAGGGCGACGACCGCGTCGTGGGTGCGGGCCAGCTGCTGGGCGACGACCGGCAGCTCGATCGCGCCGGCGACACGTTCGAGGGTGACGTCGGTGACGCCGGCCTGCTCGGCGACGCGCTGCGCCCCGGCGACGAGCGCCTCGGAGATCTCGGCGTGCCAGCGGCCGGCGACGATGGCCAGCCGCAGCCCGGCCGCCTCGGACAGCTGCAGCTCGGGCAGTCCTTCGCCGCTCATCTACGCGTCCCCCGCCTCGTAGTCGTCCAGGCCGATCAGGTCGTGGCCCATGCGGTCCCGCTTGGTGCGCAGGTAGGTGATGTTCTCGGAGTTCGCGCGCAGCGGCATCGCCACCCGCTCGGTGATCTGCAGCCCGTAGCCGTCGAGGCCGACCCGCTTGGCGGGGTTGTTGGTCAGCAACCGCATCGACGAGATGCCCAGGTCCACGAGAATCTGCGCGCCGATGCCGTAGTCGCGGGCGTCGGCGGGCAGGCCGAGCTGCAGGTTCGCGTCCACGGTGTCCGAGCCGGAGTCCTGCAGCTGGTAGGCCTGCAGCTTGTGCATCAGGCCGATGCCGCGGCCCTCGTGCCCGCGCATGTACAGCACCACACCGCGGCCCTCCATGGCCACCATCTCGAGTGCGGCGTCGAGCTGCGGGCCGCAGTCGCACCGCAGCGAGCCGAACACGTCGCCGGTCAGGCACTCCGAGTGCACCCGCACGAGCACGTCGGCACCCTCACCGTCCGGGCCGGGGATGTCGCCGAGCACCAGCGCGACGTGCTCGACCTCGTCGTAGACGCTCTGGTAGCCGACGGCGGTGAAGTCGCCGTGCCGGGTGGGGATGCGGGCCTCGGCGATGCGCACGACGTGCTTTTCGTGCTTGCGGCGCCAGGCGATCAGGTCGGCGATGGAGATCAGGGCGAGCTTGTGCTCGTCGGCGAAGACCCGCAGTTCCTCGGTCTGAGCCATGTGGCCCTCGTCCTTCTGCGAGACGATCTCGCAGATCACGCCGGCCGGGCGCAGGTCGGCCATGCGGGCGAGGTCGACGGCGGCCTCGGTGTGGCCGGGCCGGCGCAGCACGCCGCCCTCCTTGGCGCGCAGCGGCACCACGTGCCCGGGGCGGGTGAAGTCCTGTGCGGTGCTGTTCGGATCGGCGAGCAGCCGCATCGTGGTGGCCCGGTCCGAGGCGGAGATGCCGGTGCCGATCCCTTCCCGCGCGTCGACGGTCACGGTGTAGGCGGTGCCGTGCTTGTCCTGGTTGGTCGAGTACATGGGGGGCAGGCCGAGGCGGTCGCAGTCCTCCCCGGCCAGCGGCACGCACAGGTACCCGGAGGTGTAGCGCACCATGAACGCCACCAGTTCGGGAGTGGCCTTCTCGGCTGCGAAGATGAGGTCGCCCTCGTTCTCGCGGTCCTCGTCGTCGACCACGACGACCGCCTTGCCGGCTGCGATATCGGCGATCGCGCGCTCGATGGTGTCGAACCTCGTCACTTGCGTGGGCTCCAAAATCTCGTGTACGGACAAACTGATTGCCGAGTTCAACAGTACGACTCAGCGGCCGGCGGCCTGCAGCCGCTCCACATACTTCGCGATGACGTCGACCTCGAGGTTGACGAGCGTGCCGGGGGCGGCGCTGCCCAGGGTGGTCAGCGACAGCGTGGTCGGGATCAGGGAGATCTCGAACCACTCGTCGCCGGGCTCGCCGCCGAGCGCGGAGACGGTCAGCGAGACCCCGTCCACCGTGATCGAGCCCTTGTGCACCACGTACCGGGACACGTCGGCAGGCAACGAGATCCGCACCACGGTCCAGTTCTCCGACGGGGTGCGCGAGAGCACGGTGCCGGTGCCGTCGACGTGGCCCTGGACCAGGTGCCCGCCGAGGCGGCTGTTCAGCGCGGCGGCCCGCTCGAGGTTGACGCGGCTGCCGGGACCGAGCTGCGACAGGCTCGAACGGTCGAGGGTCTCCTTCATCACATCGGCGGTGAAGGAGTCGCCGCCCGGGACGTCGACGACGGTCAGGCACACACCGTTGACGGCGATGGAGTCGCCGTGGCCGGCGTCGGAGGTCACGACGGGTCCGCGGACGGTGAACCGCGCCGCGTCGGCCAGGTCCTCCCGCGCGACGATCTCGCCCAGTTCCTCCACGATCCCGGTGAACACAGCTCGCTCCTCACTCCCGGTCGGGGACCAGGGTCAGCAACACGTCGGCGCCGACGGTTTCGACGCGCTCCCGACGAAACCGTAGCGCCTCGGCGATCGTGCGCACGCCGGCGTCCCGCACTGCGGACGGTCCGGACCCGAGCAGCACCGGCGCGAGATAGGCCTGGATGCGGTCGACCCGGCCCGCGGCGAGGAACGCACCGGCCAGGCGCGGGCCGCCCTCGAGCAGCACGTCCACCCGGTCCGCGAGCGCGCCGAGCACCTCGTCCGGATCGTGGGTGCGCAGCACCAGGGTGGGCGCGGCATCATCGAGAACTCTTGCGGTCTTCGGGATCTCGCTCCTGCCGACGACCACGCGCAGGGGCTGGTGCGGGGCCAGCGAGCCGTCCGGCAGCCGGGCGGTCAACCACGGGTCGTCGGCGAGGACGGTGCCGGTGCCGACGACGATCGCGTCGAGCCGCGAGCGCTCGGCGTGCACGCGGGCGCGTGACTGCGGGCCGGAGATCCAGCGGCTGGTGCCGTCGGCGGCGGCGCTGCGCCCGTCCAGGCTCGCGGCGTACTTCCACGTCACGTGGGGCCGTCCCGTGCGCTGCCGGTGCAGCCAGGCACGCAGGGCTCCCGCCTCGGCGGGCTCGGCGCCGAACCCGCCGTGCACCCGCACGCCGCCGTCCCGCAGCGTCCGCGCACCCCCGGCCGCCGCCGGGTGGGGATCGGCCACCGCGTAGTAGACGGCGGCGACGCCGGCGCGCAGCAGGGCCTGCGCGCACGGACCGGTACGGCCGGTGTGATTGCACGGCTCCAGGGTCACGACGGCGGTGCCGCCGCGGGCCCGCTCCCCGGCCGCCTCGAGTGCGACGACCTCGGCGTGGGGGCCGCCCGGCGGCCGGGTCGCCCCGACCCCGGCGACCTGTCCCGCCGCGTCGAGGATCACCGCGCCGACGGGCGGGTTGGGGCTGGTGGTGCCGCGCACCGACTCCCCGGCGTCGAGCGCGAGGCGCAGTGCCGCCTCGAGCGGGGCACCGCTCACGGCCGCCTCGAGCGGTGCATCGCTCACGTGGCCAGGGTCAGGTGCGGGGAGGCGTGGGCGGCCCGTTCGCGCAGCTTGCGCACCGCCTCGCCCGGGTCGTCGGCCCCGTACACGGCCGACCCGGCGACGAAGCAGTCCACCCCGGCCTCGGCGGCCGCCTCGATGGTGTCGGCGTTGATGCCGCCGTCGATCTCGACGAGCAGGGTCAGCTCCCCGGCGTCGACGAGACGGCGGATCGCGCGGACCTTGTCGAGCACGTCGGGGATGAACGACTGGCCGCCGAAGCCGGGCTCGACGCTCATCACCAGCAGCGTGTCGAACTCCTTCAGGATCTCGAGGTAGGGCTCGAGCGGGGTGCCGGGCTTGACGCTCAGGCCGGCCTTGGCGCCGGCGGCCCGGATGTCGCGGGCGACGGCGACGGGATTCTCGGTGGCCTCGACGTGGAAGGTGACATTGTGCGCGCCCGCCTCGGCGTAGGGCGGCGCCCAGCGGCCCGGGTCCTCGATCATCAGATGACAGTCGAGTGGGATGTCGGTTGCCTTCAGCAGCGACTGCACCACCGGCAGGCCGAGGGTCAGGTTCGGCACGAAGTGCGCGTCCATGACGTCGACGTGCAGCCAGTGCGCGTCCGCGACTGCGGCGGCCTCGTCGGCCAGGCGCGCGAAATCCGCGGAGAGGATGGAGGGGGCGATCATCGGGTGGGCCACGTCCACCGAGTTTAACGGTCCCGCCGGCGGGGCCCGCCGCGCGTCGCGGCGCCCGCCCGCCCGGGGACAGGTTTTCATGACTTTCGACCCCTGGTTCGACCCTCTGGGCGATGCTTGAGTGGACGGTGGCGGGCCCGGATCCGCTGGGCCCGAAGCGGCAGTGGGGAGCGACGATGGCCACGCACACGGTGTGGGTTCGACCGATCGGCGAGGTGGGCGCGGAGGATGCGCCGACCGTGGGGGGCAAGTCCGCCAACCTCGGGGAGATGACCCGGGCCGGGTTCCCCGTGCCGCCCGCCTTCGCGATCACCACCGCCGCCTATCTCGATTCGATGGCCGCCGCGGGGGTGCGCGACCGGCTGCGCGCCGAGGCCGTCCCGGCCTCCGACATCGACGACGCGACGCTGATCCGCACCTCCGCGGAACTGGCCGCGCTGGTGACCGGGGCCGCGGTGCCCGACGAGATCCGCGCCGACATCGTCGCCGCCTACGAGAAGCTGGGTGTGGACGTGCCGGTGGCGGTGCGGTCCTCCGCGCCCGCCGAGGACGCCGCGGACACCTCGTTCGCCGGGATCCACGAGTCGTACACCAACATCGCCGGCGCCGACGCGGTGGTGCGCGCCGTGCAGGCGTGCTGGGCGTCGTTGTGGTCGGAGCGGGCCCGGACCTACCGGGGCCTGCGCGGGGTGACCGACGAACCGTCCATCGCCGTCGTGGTGCAGGTGATGGTGCGCTCGGAGGCCTCGGGGGTGGCGTTCACGGCCGACCCCCGCACCGGCGAGCTCGACCGCATCGTCGTCGAGGCCGCCCTCGGCCTCGGCGAGGTCGTCGTGGGCGGCCAGGTCGAGCCGGACACCTACGTCGTCGCCAAGGACGGCTTCGCCGTGCTCGACGTGCATCTCGGGCATCAGGAGTTCCAGATCGCCTCCACCGACACCGGCGACAGCCGCGTCGCGGTCGATTCGTCGCGGCAGACGCGGGTGCTCGACGAGGAGCAGCTCGAGAAGGTCGCGCGGCTCGCCGCGGGCGTCGAGCAGCACTACGGCCGGCCGCAGGACCTCGAGTTCGCGTTCGCCGAGGGCGAGCTGTGGATCGTGCAGACCCGCCCGATCACGACCCTGGGGATGCCCGGGGCCGCCGCGGCGTCCGGCAACGGGCAGGCGACACCGCTGCTGACCGGGCTCGGCGCCGGCCCCGGCCGGGCGACCGGACGGGTCCGGGTGCTGCAGGAACTGGTCGACGGCAAGCGCCTGACCGAGGGGGAGATCCTCGTGGCCCCGATGACGCGGCCCGACTGGCTGCCGATCCTGCGCCGCGCGGGGGGCATCGTCACCGACGGTGGCGGCATCACCTGTCACGCCGCGATCGTCGGCCGCGAACTCGGCAAGCCCGTCGTCGTCGGCGCCCGCACCGCGACGCAGGACCTGCGGGACGGCCAGGTGATCACGGTGGACGGCGATGCCGGCGTCGTGTTCGACGGGGAGGTCCGCGCCGACCGGCCGACCGCGGCGCAGACCGCCGCCCCGGCGGCCGCGGCCCCCTCCCCGACCGTCACCGCGACGGCCGTGTACGTCAATCTCGCCACCCCCGACGCCGCGCAGGCCGTCGCCGCCACCGACGTCGACGGGGTGGGGCTGCTGCGGGCGGAGTTCATGATCACCGAGGCGCTCGCCGGGGAGCATCCCGCCTACATGATCGCGCAGGGCCGGCGCGAGGAGTACGTGTCGAAGATGGCCGAGGGCGTCGCGCGGATCGCGGCGGCCTTCGCCCCGCGGCCGGTGGTGTACCGCGCAATCGACCTGCGCAGCAACGAGTTCGCGAACCTGAAGGGGGGCGAGGTGGAGCCGGACGAGGAGAACCCGATGATCGGGTACCGCGGCTGCTTCCGCTACGTGCGCGATCCCGAGCTGTTCTCGCTCGACCTCGACGTCCTGCACCGCGTGCGCGCGCAGCACCCCAACGTGCACCTGATGATCCCGTTCGTGCGCACCCGTTGGGAACTGAGGGAGTGCCTGGCCCAGCTCGACGCGCATCCGCTCGGCACGGATCGCCGGATGCTGCGCTGGATCATGGCCGAGGTGCCGTCGGTGGTGTACTGGCTGCCCGAGTACGCGAAGCTCGGCATCCACGGCGTGTCGATCGGCAGCAACGACCTGACCCAGCTCGTGCTCGGCGTCGACCGCGACTCCGAGGTGTGCAAGGACCTGTTCGACACGCTCGACCCGGCGGTGCTGGACGCGATCGACCACATCATCGAGCGGGCGTCGGCGGCCGGCCTGACCACGTCGCTGTGCGGGCAGGCCGTCTCCACCAGCACGGAACTGGCCGAGCATCTCGTGCGCCGGGGCATCACGTCGGTGTCGGTGACGCCGGACGCGGCGGCGCAGACCCGGCGCACGGTGGCGCAGGCCGAGCAACGGATCGTCCTGGACCGCGCACGGCACGAGCACTGACCGCGTCGTGCGCTCCGAGCGAGCGGACCATGCCGTCGGCCGCTCGGGACCGCCCTGACGGGGGGAACGATCCGGTCGCTCGGGGCGTCACCGCTGCCGCGCGAGGACGTCGAACCGCTCGACGTCGTCGCGGCGGCAGACCTGACTGCCCGGGGTGAGCAGGGCCGCCGAGCCCGCCGCGATGCCGAGCGCCAGGGCGTCGCGCAGCGAGCGGCCCCGCAGCAGGCCCACGACCAGCCCGGCGACCATGCTGTCGCCGGCGCCCACGGCGCTGCGCACGGGCACGTCCAGGGCCTTCAGCCGGGCAGTGGTGTCGGCGGAGACGAGCAGCGCCCCCTCCGGCCCGAGGGACACCACCACGACCTCGGCGACGCCGGCGTCGACGAGTTCGTGGGCGGCCGCGGCCTGTTCGTGCGGGGTGCGCAGTACCCGGCCCACCCATTCGCGCAGCTCCCGCAGGCTCGGCTTGACCAGGTGCACGCCCGACTTGATGCGGCGCAGTGCGTCCCCCGACGAGTCGAGGACGAAGCGCGCACCGGCGTCGGTGGCGGCGTCGGCCACGCGCTGGACGAACTCGCCCGGCACGCCCGGCGGAAGGCTGCCGCTGGCGACGACGTACCGTGCGCCGGTGGCGGTCTCGACGAGCAGGTCCAGGCACCGTTCCTGGTCCTCCACGCTCAGCTCCGGGCCGGGCAGCACGAACCGGTACTCGTGGCCGGTGCTGCGTTCGATCGCCGTGAACGACTCGCGGGTCATGCCGTCGATGTCGATGCGCCGGCTGTCGACACCCCCGGCGGCCAGCAGCGCCGAGAGCGTATCCCCGGTCGGACCGCCGGCCGGATACACCGCCCCGGCCGACACGCCGAGCACCCCGGCGACCTTCGCGACGTTGATCCCACCTCCCCCGGCCTCGAGCCGCGGCGCCTCGCAGCGCAGTTTGCTGGTGGGCCGCACCTCGGCGGTGTAGGTGGTCACGTCGAGCGCCGGGTTCATGGTCAGGGTGACGATGTCGGGCACGACGTGCCTCCTGCAGGGAGCGGCCGGGTTGCGTCCGACCGTATCCGAGCGCGGACCGATTCTTCCGGCGTTCGCGCCACAGGCTCGCGGATCAGCCCGCCGGTGTGCGCAGCGCGGCCATGAACATCGCGTCGGTGCCGTGCCGGTGCGGCCACAGTTGCACGGACGGGCCGTCGCCGAGACGCGGCACGCCGGGCACGAGCTCGCGCGTGTCGAGCTGCTCGACCTGGTGCCGACGGACGGCGTCGGCGACGACGGCGAGGGTCTCGGAGGTGTGCGGGGAGCACGTCGCGTACAGCACCACGCCGCCGGGCCGCAGCAGGCCGATCGCCGAGGCGAGGAGCTGTTTCTGCAGCCGCACCAGCTCGGCGACGTCGCCGGGGCTGCGACGCCACCGCGATTCGGGCCGGCGCCGCAGGGCGCCCAGCCCGGTGCACGGCGCGTCGACCAGGATGCGGTCGTAGCCGGACCCGAGGCCGGGATCGCGACCGTCGGCGACGTGCACCGTGACCGGGAGGCCGCGGGTGGCCTTGCGGATCAGCTCGGCGCGGTGCTCGACCGGCTCGACGGCGTCGACGGTGAAGCCGTCGATGTCCGCCAGCGCGCCGAGCAGGGCGGCCTTGCCGCCGGGACCGGCACACAGGTCCAGCCACCGGCCGTGGTCGGGTCCGTCGAGCGGGGCGAGCGTGAGCGCCCGCGCCACCAGCTGGCTGCCCTCGTCCTGCACGCCGGCCATGCCCTCGCGCACGGGGTCGAGCTTGCCGGGGTCGCCGCCGCCGTCGAGATGCACGGCGTAGGGCGACCAGGGGCCGATCTCCCCGCCGGTGGCCAGCGCGAGCTCCTCCGCGGTGATCACCCCCGGACGAGCCACCAGGTGCACCACCGGCCGGGCGTCGTCCGCCGCGAGCACCTCCTCGAGCTCCCCGGCGTCGGGACCGAGCGCGACCGCGAAGGCCTTCGCGATCCACTCCGGATGCGCATACCGGAATGCCAGGTGTCCCACGGGGTCACGAGCCGGGTCGGGGGCGAGCTCGACGATCCACTGTTCCTCGGGCTTCTCCGCGACGCGCCGCAGCACCGCATTGACGAATCCGGACTTGCCGTGGCCGAATTCGCTGCGGACGATGTCGACGCTCGTCGCGACGGCCGCGTGCGGGGCGATGCGGGTGCGCAGCAGCTGGTACGTGCCCAGCCGCAGGGTGTCCAGCAGCGCCCCGTCGATCTCGGTGACGGGCCGGTTGGCGCACGCGGCGATCACGGCGTCGAGCAGACCCTGGGCGCGGGCGGCGCCGTACGTCAGCTCGGTGGCCAGGGCGGCGTCGCGACCGTCGAGACGCCGCTCCCGCAGCAGCGCCGGCAGCACCAGGTTGGCGTAGGCGTCGCGCTCCCGGACCGCGCGCAGCACGTCGCGGGCGGCGAGACGGGCCTGGTCGAGGCCGGCCTCCGCGGGGGACGGCCGGCGGGCCTGCCGAGGCTTGTTGTTGCGGTCGCCGGGTCCGCGGCGCGAGCGGCGGGCGGGGCGTCGGGACTCGGTCACTGGGCGCGTACCTCCGGGTCGAGCCGGGCGCCGCGAACCCAGTCCGCGGCCGCCATCGTCTTCTTGCCGGGCGGCTGGACCTGCCCGAGCCGCACGGCGGTGCTGCCGGTGCCGACGAGGACACCGTCCTTGCGGGCCAGGATCTGCCCGGGCGCGAGGGTCTCCTCGGTGCCGGTCACGGGCCCGAGCTTGACGCGCAGGTCGCCGATCATCGTCCAGGCACCGGGTGCGGGCGTGACCGAACGGATGTGGCGGTCCACGAGGTGCGCGGGCCGGTCCCAGCTCACGCGGGCCGACTCGACCGTGACCTTGGGGGCGTGCGAGACGCCGTCCGTGGGCTGCGGCACGGCCGTGAGCACCCCGTCCTCGAGACCGTCGAGAGTCGATTCGAGGAGCGCGGCACCGGAATCGGCGAGCCGGGCGAGCAGATCCCCCGCCGTGTCGGCGGGCCGGATCGTCTCGGTGACCACCCCGTAGACCGGGCCGGTGTCCAGGCCCTCCTCGAGCCGGAACGTGCTCGCGCCGGTCACCTCGTCCCCCGCGGCGAGCGCGGCCTGCACGGGCGCGGCGCCGCGCCACGCGGGCAGCAGCGAGAAGTGCAGATTCACCCAGCCGAACTTCGGGATGTCGAGCACCGGTTGCGGGATGAGCGCGCCGTAGGCGACGACCGGGCAGCAGTCGGGGGCGAGTTCGGTCAGCCGGGCCACGAAGTCGGGGTCGCGCGGCCGCTCCGGGGTGAGGACCTCGATGCCGTGGTCGTCGGCGAGCCGCCCCACGGCCGAGCGGACGACACGCCGCCCGCGGCCGGCGGTGGTGTCGGGCCGGGTCACCACCGCGACCACCTCGTGGCGCGGCGAGTCGAGCAGGCGGCGCAGCGACGGTACGGCCGGTTCGGGGGTCCCGGCGAACACCAGCCGCACGTCAGCGGCCCGTCCGCGCGCGAGGAGCGAGGCCCCGGCCCCGGGAGGCGGACTGCGCTGGGCCGACCGAACTGTTCACGAATGCTGCTCCCGGATCTCGACGACGAATGGTGCCCTCAGTCTAGGGACCGGGCCTGCGGGCGGTGACAGCCGTCCGCGAACCCGAGGGGTCGGGCCGGACGTGACGAATCCCGGCAACCGCCGTGCAGCGTCGATAGGCTGAGCCGATGGCAGAGACGCGAGAACGGATGGCACGGTCCCCCCGTGTGCGCTCGGCGGACCCCGCGGGCGTGCCCTGGCCGGCGGCGCAGGAGCAGGACGTGGTCCTGGTGGACACCACGTGGGGCGAGCTGCAGCCGCTGCAGTGCGCGGCCGGGGTGGTGACCGTCGGTGAGCTGGAACTGACGGAGCTGGTCGCGAACGGAGCCGTGCTCGTCGACACCCGTGTCCCGGACTCGCGCAAGGGCAGGTCCATTCCGGGCGCGGTCAACCTGCCGCACGGCCGGATCACGGAGCTGCGGGACCGGCTCGATCCGTCCCGGGTGTCGATCCTGTTCTGCAACGGCCCGCAGTGCCCGCAGTCCCCGATGGCGATCCGGGAGCTGCTCGAGGCGGGATATCCGGCGTCCTCGCTGGCGTACTACCGCGGTGGCCTGCACGACTGGGTGACGTTGGCGATGCCGCTCGAGCAGGTGGACTGATCTGCGGGGCGAGCCGCGCTCCGCGGCGCGCCTCCCAGGCCCGGGCGGCCAGCGCGGCGAAACCGACGTAGCCCCAGCCGAGCAGCACGTCGACCACGTAGTGTTCGCCGCCGTAGACGAGCGTGAAGGCCATGGCGAGCGGGAACGCCACCAGCAGCGCCCGCATCCAGCCGCGCCGCGCTATCGGCCACAGGGCGACCGCCACGAGCAGCGCGAACGCCGAGTGCAGCGACGGCAGCGCGGCGACCGGGTTGCCCTGCGCCTCCAGCCATCGGGTGCCGACGTCGATCGGCACCACCCCGAAACCGAAGCCGGTGACCCGCCCGACGCCGTCCGGCAGCACGCCCACCTCGGAGGCGTACCACGGTGGGGCCGCCGGCACGAGGATGTAGGTGATCAGTCCGAAGTACGACAGGAGCAGCACCCGTCGCATGTACCCGGCCCAGCGTGACCGCGAGTACAGGTACAGCAGGGCCGCGAGCAACCACGGCACGAGAAAATGGCTGGTGTAGACGACGGCGGTGATCATGGTCCAGCCGGGCCGCTCCCCGTCCGCGCCGAGCAGGCGTTCCTGCAGCCACACCGTCGGGACCGTGCCGCCGAACAGCCAGCTCTCCACGGCGACCGGTTCGTGTACCCGCACGGGCAGGCCGAGTTCGTCGGCGATGCCGCGGGTGTGGTCGTAGACCACGAGCGCCGCGACCAGGGGCAGCCAGTCGACGACGACGCGCACGTGCCCGCGCCACGGCCGGTCGATCGCGAAGGCGATCAGCCCGGCGACGATCCAGGCCGCCTGGTACACCCGGTCGGCGGGGATGCCCATCGTGACGACGGTGCCGATCAGCGCAGCGAGGTACACGCACCGCGCGGCCACCCGGAGGTACTGGCGCGGCGACACCAGCTGCGGCGCCCGCATCACCGCGAGAGCGCGTCCCGGAAGCGAGGGGGGGTTCACCGCTACCTCCCTTCGGCGCGCTGTCCCGGGCGCCGGTGACCGTCGTCCGCAGGGGCTCGTGCCGCCCGCATACCCATGATCGGGGCACCGGGCACGCCCCGGGGGCGGATCGGGTCAGGAGTTGCTCTCGATGATCAGTTCGGGGATGCCCGTGCCGAGCGGCACCGGGACGCACTCGCCGAGGGCGTACCGCTCAGGGGCGAGCGCGTGCCGGATCACGGTGAGCGAGAACGGGTCGTACACCATGTTGAAGTGCCCGGTCTGATCCGGTGGGCACAGGTCCTGGATCATCAGGTTGACCGCCCCGGGTCCGCGCAGCGCCACGTTGGTGGACGGCTGGATGACCTCGTCGACGCGGGATCCGATGGTGGTGTAGCGGACGCCGGGAACGGTGTCGACCGGGGTGTTGAGTTCGGTGAGCAGTTCCGAACCCTGCAGTTGCTGCGCGAGGGCCACCGAGAAGAAGTCCTCGACCGCGTCGGTGGCGCCGGGAGCGGCCACGGCCGCGGTGCCGAGCCCGTAGAAGGTGCCACCGTAGCTCGGCGAGGCCACGCCCACCCAGCGGTCCACGACGGCCGATCCGCCGAGGCGGTTGACGTAGTACCGCGCGACGGTGGCGCCCTGCGAGTAGCCGAGGAGATCGACCTTGTCGGCGCCGGTGTCGGCGCGCACACGCTCGACGAACCCGCCGAGCTGCGCGGCGCTGACCCGGATGTCCCCGGTGCCGTAGTCGTCGGCACCGTCGGCCTTTCCGTAGTCGAGAGCGAAGACGCACCAGCCGGCGTCGGCGAGCATCGGGGCGACCGCGGCCCAGTCCGAGTAGGAGTTGGAGTCGGTGCCGTGGGCGAGGACCACCGGCCGCGGATGGTCCGGGGCGGGCACGCACCCGAAGTCGTTCGACCGCGCCGGCGCCGCCCCGGGGTGGTCTTCGGCGTAGCCGGCGGCCTGGGCATGCGTGGTGGCGACGGGGCCCGGGGTGACGGGCACGAACGCTGTCGATCCCGAGGGCGCGGCGCCCGCGCCGGTGACGGACACGGCGGCCACGGCCGCCGCACCGGCCAGCGCTGCAACGATCCTGCGTGTGCCGTTCACGGCCCCTCCCTTCCGGTCCGCCCGTGCCGGTCCGCACCGTCCGCCACTGGTTCGGTTCACCAGGATCGACCCTGCCCCTGTGATTTATCGTGACACAGTCGCCCTCTCGCGGCATGCCGTCTTTCTGCAGGTGGCGGGCGGTTCTGCCGTCCTGTCGCACGGCAGGGTCCTCGCCCTCTCGGGGCACCCGGCCGGGCGGGACACAGCCGGCGCGCACCGTCCCGGCCGGGAGAGACAACGGCCGTCACCCGATGCGCAGCGGATCGATCTGCACCCGCAGCGCGCCCTCACCACGGCGGGCACTGCGGGCGGCCTGCGCCTCGCGCAACGCCCGGCCGAGGGCGAGGCCCCGACCGCGCGGCACCCGGATCACCATGCGCTGCACCTCGTCCGGCTCGGGATCGTCGGCCCCGAACGGTAACCGCTCCCGCGGCGGCAACGGCACCGGACCGAGCACCTCCGCCTCCGGCGGCAGCGTCGCGGCGGCCAGCAGGTCGGCGACCGCGGCCGCGGTGCCGTCGACCGCGGCCATGTGCACCGCGGGCGGGAAACCGACCTCGGCGCGCTCGGCGAGCTGGGACTGCGCGTGCCCGATCGGGTCCCACCGCACCAGCGCCTGCACGGTGGGAATGCCGGAGTCGGCCACGACGACGACCTGGCCGCCGTCGGCGAAGGGCCGCACCAGCGACGACGCGGTGAGCCAGCGGCGCATCGTCTCCTCGGCGGCCCGCAGGTCCGCGCGGCCGAGCAGCGCCCACCCGTCGAGCAGCAGCGCCGCGCCGTACCCGCCGGCGGTGACGGGCTCGGCACCCACGGTGGCGACGACGAGCGCAGGCCCCTCCGGGGCGGTGGCCTTGACCTCCGCCCCGCCGGAGGTGACCACCGGGACACCGGGAAAGGCCCGGCCGAGTTCCTCCGCGGTGCGCCCGGCGCCGACCACGACGGCGCGCAGCGCGCGGGCGCCGCACGCGTGGCAACGATGGGTGGCGTCGGTGATGCCGCACCACCGGCAGGCGGGCGTCGCGGCGCCGTCCGGGCCGGCCGCCTGCGGCAACGCGAGCGGGCCGTTGCAGTGCCGGCAGCGGGCCGGGGTCCGGCACTTGGCGCACGCCAGCGCGGGCACGTAGCCGCGGCGTGGCACCTGCACCAGCACCCCCCGGTCGGCCTTCAGGGCGGCGCGGGCGGCGGCGAACGCGATGGCCGGCAGGCGGGCGGCGCGGGCGGCGGGATCGCGTGCGAGCGCCTGGTCGCTGTCGGCGAGCGCAGTGATCTTCGGAGCGCAGGCCCGGACGACGTCGCGGGGCGCGGAGAGGTCGTGGGCCCACCCGGCGTCGACGAGGGCCTGGGTCTCGGCGGTGCGGGCGTGCCCGGCCAGGACGACGGCGGCGCCGGCGGCGTGGGCCCGCAGCAGCGCCACCTCCCGCGCGTGCGGGTACGGCGCGCGCGGCTCGGAGTGCAGGTCGTCGCCGTCGTCCCACACCACGATCAGCCCGACGGCCGGGGTGGGGGCGAACACCGCGGCCCGGGTCCCGACGACGATGCGGGCGGTGCCGCGCAACGCGGCGAGCCAGCGCCGGTAGCGCACGGCCCGACCGAGCCCTGCGGCGAGCCCGACGACGCAGTCGGCGCCGGCGAGGTCGGTGCAGGCCGCCACGACCCGGTCGAGGTCGCGCTGATCGGGTACCACGAGCACCGCGGCGTGCCCGGTGGCGGCGACCGACGCGGCGAGTTCGGCCAGGCGGCGGGGCCAGTCCTCCCCCGGCAGCGCCTGCCATGCCGCGCGGGGGGTGCGGCCGGCGGCGAGGGCGTCGAGGAAGTTCTCGCCGTGCCGGTACCGGGCCCAGGCGGCCCGGTCGACCTCCGGCGCGGCGGGCGGTGCGGCGGGCGGCGGGTCCTCCGCCTCGACCCGCGCGTGCCGCGGCGGCACCGCCAGCCGCAGCACGTCGGCGCGGGTGCCGGCGTAGCGGGCGGCGACCGCGTCGGCGAGGGCGGCGATCTCCGGGGTCAGCACGACCTCCGGGGAGACGATCCGGTCGAGCCAGCCGAGCCGGCCGGTGTGCTCGCTGCTCGGGGCCCGAGCCAGCAGGAAGCCGTCGACGAGCCGGCCGGCGAACCGGACGCGTACCCGCACGCCCGCCCGCGCCTCGGCATCGAGCTCACGCGGGATCAGATAGTCGAACTCGCGGTCGAGATGCGGCAGCGGCAGCAGCGGCAGGATCCGCGCCACCGGATCCGTCTCGGCGGCGGTCCTGTCGGTGGCCACCCGGACCCCTGACGGGGCGGGCTACAGACCGGCGGCGGCGCGCAGCTTCTCGGCCCGGTCGGTGTTCTCCCACGGCAGGTCGATGTCGGTGCGGCCGAAGTGCCCGTACGCGGCGGTCTGCGCGTAGATCGGACGCAGCAGGTCCAGGTCCCGGATGATCGCGCCGGGCCGCAGGTCGAACACCTCGGTGATCGCCTGCTGGATCCGCGCCGGGTCGGTCTTCTCGGTGCCGAAGGTCTCGACGAACAGCCCCACCGGGGCGGCCTTGCCGATCGCGTACGCCACCTGCACCTCGAGCCGGCCGGCCAGGCCCGCTGCCACGGCGGTCTTGGCCACCCAGCGCATCGCGTAGGCCGCCGAGCGGTCCACCTTCGACGGGTCCTTGCCCGAGAACGCGCCGCCACCGTGACGGGCCATGCCGCCGTAGGTGTCGACGATGATCTTGCGGCCGGTCAGGCCCGCATCGCCCATCGGGCCGCCGAGCACGAACGACCCGGACGGGTTCACCAGCAGCCGCACCTCGGCGGTGTCGAGCCCGGCCAGGCTCGGATCCGCCAGCACCGCCTCGACGACGTGGGTGCGCAGATCCGGGGTGAGCAGGTTGTTCAGGTCGATGTCCGCCGCGTGCTGGGTGGAGATCACCACCGTGTCCAGCCGCACCGGCCGGTCACCGTCGTACTCGATGGTGACCTGGGTCTTGCCGTCCGGCCGCAGGTACGGCAGCACCCCGGTCTTGCGGACCTCGGTGAGCCGGCGCGAGAGCCGGTGCGCCAGCGCGATGGGCAGCGGCATCAGTTCCGGGGTGTCCGAGCAGGCGTAGCCGAACATCAGGCCCTGGTCGCCGGCGCCCTGCAGCGCCACCTCGTCGTCGGTGAGCACCCCGGAACGCGCCTCGTGCGAGACGTCGACGCCGCCGGCGATCTCCGGGGACTGCGCGCCGATGGCGATGTTCACCCCGCAGGAGTTGCCGTCGAAACCCTTCGAGGACGAGTCGTACCCGATCTCGAGGACCCGGTCGCGCACGATCTTCGGGATGTCCGCGTAGGCCGAGGTGGTGACCTCGCCGACCACGTGCACCTGCCCCGTGGTCACGAGGGTCTCGACCGCGACACGGGCGCGAGGGTCTTCGGTGAGCAGCGCGTCGAGGACGGAGTCGCTGATCGCGTCACAGATCTTGTCCGGGTGCCCCTCCGTCACGGACTCACTGGTGAAAAGCCGACCGCCGGTCTTGCTCACGGAACTCCCTCTCGACTGGTTGTGTCTAGCTCGAACGAACGAACTGATGTCAACGATATGGGCGACGCTACTGTTCCGGTCGCGCCGGCGCGAGACTTTCGCTCACGGGCGCGCCGCCCCGGGGGTCACGGACGTTCCGGCGCCAGCAGCGGCCGCAGTGCGTCGAGGACACGGCTGGCCATCAGCGCCTTGGAGCCGTGCGCGAGGGCGGTCTCGGAACCGTCCGCGGCCAGCAACCAGCCGTCGTTGTGGTCGACCTCGAACGCCTTCCCGTCGCCGACGGCGTTCACGACCAGCAGGTCGCAGCCCTTGCGGGCCAGCTTGGCGCGGGCGTGGGTGAGGACGTCGCCCTCGGCGTCGCCCGTTTCGGCGGCGAAGCCGACGATGACGGTGCTCGCCGGCAGCGTGCCCTCGGCGCGGGCGGTCACCAGCCCGGCGAGGATGTCCTCGTTCTTGGTCAGCGCGATCGCGTCCGGCTCACCCCGGCCCTTCTTGATCTTGCTGGTGGCGAAGGTGGTGGGCCGGAAGTCGGCGACGGCCGCGGACATGACGACCGCATCGGCGCCGGCGGCGTGCTTGGTGACCGCGGCCTGCATCTGGGCGGCGGTCTGCACCCGCACCACGTCCACCGCGGCGGGGTCGGCCAGGCCGGCCACGGCCCCGGCGACGAGGGTGACGTCGGCGCCACGCTGGGCGGCCAGCCGGGCGAGGGCGTAGCCCTGCTTGCCGGAGCTGCGGTTGCCGAGGAACCGGACCGGGTCCAGCGGTTCGCGGGTGCCGCCGGCGGAGACGACGATGCGCCGGCCGGTCAGGTCCCGCGGCAACGCGTCGGGCCGTTCGAGCAGCAGCGACGCCAGGCCGAAGATCTCGTCGGGCTCGGGCAGCCGGCCGGCGCCGGTGTCGTGCCCGGTGAGCCGGCCGGAGGCGGGCTCGACGACGACGACGCCGCGACGGCGCAGGGTGGCGACGTTGTCCACCGTCGCGGGGTGTTCCCACATCTCGGTGTGCATCGCCGGCGCAAACACGACCGGGCACCGCGCGGTGAGCAGCGTGGCGGTGAGCAGGTCGTCGGCGCGGCCGTGGGCGGCGCGGGCCATCAGGTCGGCGGTGGCGGGGGCGACGACGACGAGGTCGGCCTCCTGCCCGAGCCGCACGTGCGGCACCTGCGGCACGTCGGCGAACACGCCGGTGTGCACGGGGTTGCCGGACAGGGCCTCGAAGGTGGCGCGGCCGACGAACTCGAGCGCCGAGTCGGTCGGGATGACCCGTACGTGGTGTCCGCTCTCGGTGAAGGCGCGGATCAGCGCACAGGCCTTGTACGCGGCGATGCCGCCGCCGACGCCGATGACGACGCGGCGGCGCTGCCCGAATTCCGAGTGGTCCGCGGTGCCCGCGGCGCGCTGGCTCACTCGCCTTCGGCGTGCTCGAGCAGGTCTGCGTGGATCTCCCGCAGCGCGATCGACAGCGGCTTCTCCTGCAGGCCCGGCTCGACGAGCGGGCCGACGTACTCGAGAATGCCGTCGCCGAGCTGGTTGTAGTAGTCGTTGATCTGCCGGGCGCGCTTGGCCGCGTAGATCACCAGCGCGTACTTCGAGGAGGTGCGCTCGAGCAGCTCGTCGATGGGCGGGTTGGTGATGCCCAGCGGGGTGTCGTAGGCCGGCAGGTCGTGCCCGGCGGTGTCGGACACGGCTGCTTGGGTGCTGCTCACTCGGTATTCTCCTGTGTCGTTCCGGAGCTCTGGTGGGGTCCGGGGTTCGGGGTCGAGGCCGGGGATGTGGTGATCGGCCGCGGACGGTCGGCGGGATCGTCGCGGGGACCGACCAACAAGGATACCAATTCGTCGCAGGCGCGGTCGACGTCCTCGTTCACGATCACCGTGTCGAACTCGTCGCGCGCGTCGAGTTCGGTCCGGGCGGTCTCGAGCCGGCGGCGGACGACCTCGTCCGATTCGGTGCCACGGCCGGTGAGGCGGGCGACCAGCACATCCCAGCTCGGCGGCGCCAGGAAGGCCAGCACGGCCTCCGGCATGGCGGCGCGCACGGACCGGGCGCCGGTGAGGTCCACCTCGACGAGCACGGGGCGTCCCGAGGCGAGCGCGTCCCGCACGGGCCCCGCGGGAGTGCCCGAGCGTTGCAGACCGCCGTGGATCTCGGCCCACTCGAGCAGGTCCCCGGACTCGATCATCCGATCGAAGTCGTCGCGGCTGACGAAGTGGTAGTCCACCCCGTTCACCTCGCCGGGCCGGGGATCGCGGGTGGTGGCCGACACGCTGAACAGCAGGTCGGGCACCCGGCTGCGGAGCCGGCGGACAACGGTCGACTTCCCGACGGCGGAGGGGCCGGCCAGCACCACCAGCCGGCCCCTCCGCGTCGTGGAACCGCTGTCCGACACGGTGTGTGCGTCAGCTACCACCGGTCGCTCAGGCGTCGAAGTCGAACCTGGCGAGCAGCGCCTTGCGCTGACGGTCACCCAGGCCGCGCAGGCGACGCGTCGGGGCGATCTCGAGCTCGGTCATGATTTCCTGCGCCTTGACCTTGCCCACCTTCGGCAGGGCCTCGAGCAGGGCGGACACCTTCATCTTGCCGAGGATCTCGTCGTTCTCGGCATCGGCCAGGACCTGCTTGAGGTCGGTGCCGCCGCGCTTCAGGCGGTCCTTGAGCTCAGCCCGGGCGCGACGGGCAGCAGCCGCCTTCTCCAGAGCAGCGGCGCGCTGCTCGTCGGTCAGCTGGGGAAGGGCCACGGTTCCTCCGTCTCATCGTTGGCAAACAGTCTCATCCGCCGGTTAACCAGCGGCGATAGCGACCGTACTCACGCCGGACGACGATTGCGAACCCACCCCCCGCCGTTTCGGCTCGAAAACACGTGCGGTAGTGCGCCCGGATCGCCGTCCCCGACCCGGTCCGGCCGGGCCCCGCGGGCACCGTCCACCACCTCGGCGAACACGGCATCACCGCAGGTAGAGGCGCTGCGCACGGCGTGGCGGGCCGGTGCGAGCGTCCGCCTGCGAGGCGACGCCGACGCCGGCTCGTCCCGGCCGGAAACGGATCCGAAAAATTTCCGCGCGCGAGCGTGTCGGGGCGCTCCCACCTGCATCGGAACGGACATTCGGCCCGGATCCGGGAATCGGATCCGGGCCGAGCCGGAGGTGGCGGTGCGGGGCCGGTCAGGCCCGCAGGAAGGCGAACGAGTCCACGGTGCGGGCCACGGCGCCGCGCAGCGCCGCGACCGTCGGGCCCGCCCGCAGCACCTCGCGGGAGACGTTCGGCACGACGGCGTCGAGGTGCTCGCCCGCCAGACGGCGCACGTCGTCGGCGGTGCCGCCCTGGGCGCCCACGCCGGGCATCAGGATCGGCCCGTGCAGCGCGCTCAGGTCCGGCGCCCGGGTGAGGGTCGCCCCGACGACGACACCCACCGAGCCGAGGGTGTCGGCGCCGGCGTTGCGGGCCGCGGCCTCGTCGACCATCACCTGCGCGACGCTGCGCCCGTCGGCGACGCGCGCGTGCTGCACCTGCGCCCCCTCCGGGTTGGAGGTGGCCGCGAGGACGAACACCCCGCGCCCGTCGGCGGTGCGGCGCAGCGCCGGCTCGAGCGACCCGAACCCCAGGTACGGCGAGACGGTGACCGCGTCGGACCCGAGCGGGGACGCGTCGGTCAGCCACGTGCGGGCGTAGGCGTCCATCGTCGAACCGATGTCGCCGCGCTTGGCGTCCGCGAGGACGAGGGTGCCGGTGCCCCGCAGCGCCGCGACGGTGCGTTCGAGCACCGCGATGCCCGCGGAACCGAACGCCTCGAAGAACGCGACCTGCGGCTTGACCACGGCCACCTGCCCGGCGAAGGCGTCGACGCACGCCTCCGCGAACCGCTCGAGACCCGCGACGTCGACCGTCAGCCCCCAGTCGGTGAGCAGTTCCGGGTGCGGGTCGATGCCGACGCACAGCGGCCCGCGCTCGGCGAGGGCCGCGTGCAGGCGCTGCCCGAACGTCGTCACGACGCCGGGCCCGTGGTGCCGTCGGGCAGGCCGCCGACGCCGGCGGACTCCGCCGCCGCGTCCTCGCGGAGCCCGGCGTGCATCTCCTGCAGCGAGCGGACCCCGATGTCGCCACGGATGGCGGCCTCGATGCCCTGGACGGCCGCGGAGGCACCCTGCACGGTGGTGATGCACGGGATGTTCGCGGCGACGGCGGCGGTGCGGATCTCGTAGCCGTCGATGCGCGGCCCGGAATTGCCCCACGGGGTGTTGATCACCATGTCGACCTCGCCGGCGCGGATCTTCTCGACGATGGTGTGTGCCCCCTCGGGCCGCTCCTCCTCCGACACCTTGTACACGTGCTCGCACGGGATGCCGTTGCGGCGCAGCACCTCCGCGGTGCCGATCGTGGCGAGCACCCGGAAGCCGAGGTCGGCGAGCCGCTTGACGGGGAAGATCAGCGACCGCTTGTCCTTGTTGGCGACCGAGACGAACACCGAGCCGGAGGTGGGCAGCGACCCGTAGGCGGCGGTCTGGCTCTTGGCGAACGCGGTGCCGAAGTCGTCGTCGATGCCCATGACCTCGCCGGTGGACTTCATCTCCGGGCTGAGCAGCGAGTCGATGCCGGTGCCGTCGGCGCGGCGGAACCGGTTGAACGGCAGCACCGCCTCCTTCACCGCGACGGGAGCGTCGGCCGGGGCGTGCCCGCCGTCGCCGTGGGCGGGCAGAATGCCCTCGGCGCGCAGGTCGGCGATGGTCTCGCCCATCATGACCCGGGCGCAGGCCTTGGCGAGCTGTACCGCGGTGGCCTTCGAGACGAACGGCACGGTGCGGGAGGCGCGCGGGTTGGCCTCGAGCACGTAGAGGATGTCGTCCTTGAGGGCGTATTGCACGTTGAGCAGGCCCTTGACGCCGATGCCGCGCGCGAGGGCCTCGGTGGAGCGGCGCACGTTCTCGAGATCGGAGCGGCCGAGGGTGATCGGCGGCAGCGCACACGACGAGTCGCCGGAGTGGATGCCGGCCTCCTCGATGTGCTCCATGATGCCGCCGATGTAGACGTCGGTGCCGTCGCACAGAGCGTCGACGTCGATCTCGACCGCGTCGTCGAGGAAGCGGTCGACCAGCACCGGGCGGTCCTCGGAGATCTCGGTGGCGCGAGAGATGTAGTTCTCGAGCGCCGTCTCGTCGTAGACGATCTCCATGCCGCGCCCGCCGAGCACGTAGGACGGGCGGACCAGCACCGGGTAGCCGATGCCGGCGGCGATCTCACGGGCGCCCTCGAAGGTGGTGGCGGTGCCGAACTTCGGCGCCGGCAGGCCCGCCTCGGTGAGCACCCGGCCGAACTCGCCACGGTCCTCGGCCAGATCGATGGCCTCCGGGCTGGTGCCGACGATCGGCACCCCGGCAGCCTTCAGCCGCCGCGCGAGCCCGAGCGGGGTCTGGCCGCCGAGCTGGACGATGACGCCGGCGACGGTGCCGGACTGCGACTCGGCCCGGTACACCTCGAGGACGTCCTCGAAGGTGAGCGGCTCGAAGTAGAGGCGGTCGGCGGTGTCGTAGTCGGTCGAGACCGTCTCGGGGTTGCAGTTGACCATGACGGTCTCGTAGCCGGCCTGCGACAGGGTCAGGGCGGCGTGCACGCACGAGTAGTCGAACTCGATGCCCTGGCCGATGCGGTTGGGGCCCGAGCCGAGGATGAGCACCTTCGGCCGCTCGTGCTGCTCGGCGACCTCGGTCTCGGCGTCCGGGTCGAGCTCGTACGTCGAGTAGTGGTACGGGGTCCTGGCCTCGAACTCGGCGGCGCAGGTGTCGACGGTCTTGTACACCGGGTGCACGCCGAGCTGCTCGCGCAGGGCACGCACCGCGTCCTCGTCGCCGAGTTCGGGGCGCAGCGCCGCGAGCTGCCGGTCGGAGAAACCGTGGTGCTTGGCGAAGCGCAGTTCCCGCGCACCGAACGTCCCGGCGGCGCGCACCTTCTCCCCCAGCTCGACGATCTGCTGGATCTGGTCGAGGAACCACGGGTCGATCTTGGTGGCGTCGAACAGCTGCTCGACGGTGGCGCCGAGCTCGAAGGCCTTGGCGATGCCGTAGAAGCGGCCGTCGTGCGGGACCTTCAGCTCCTCGAGCAGGCTGCCGAGATCTTCCGTCTCGACCTCGGGGCCGGTCCAGAACCCGGACCGCTTGGTCTCGAGCGACCGCAGGACCTTGCCGAACGCCTCGGTGAAGTTGCGGCCGATGGACATGGCCTCACCCACCGACTTCATGGTGGTGGTCAGGGTGCCGTCGGCGCCGGGGAACTTCTCGAACGCGAACCGCGGGGCCTTGACAACGACGTAGTCGAGCGTCGGCTCGAAACAGGCCGGCGTCTCCCTGGTGATGTCGTTGACGATCTCGTCGAGGGTGTAGCCGATGGCGAGCTTGGCGGCCATCTTCGCGATCGGGTAGCCGGTGGCCTTCGACGCCAGCGCGGACGAGCGCGACACGCGCGGGTTCATCTCGATCACCACGAGGCGACCGTCGCGCGGATCCATCGCGAACTGGATGTTGCAACCGCCGGTGTCGACGCCGACCTCGCGCAGGATCGCGATCGACAGGTCGCGCATCTCCTGGTACTCGCGGTCGGTCAGGGTCATCGCCGGCGCGACGGTGACCGAGTCGCCGGTGTGGACGCCGACCGGGTCGACGTTCTCGATCGAGCAGACGATCACGACGTTGTCGCGGCCGTCGCGCATGAGCTCGAGCTCGTACTCCTTCCAGCCGAGGATGGACTCCTCGATGAGCACGTTCGCGGTCGGCGAGGCGGCGAGGCCGCCGCCGGCGATACGCTCGAGATCGGCCTCGTCGTAGGCCATGCCGGAGCCGAGGCCGCCCATGGTGAACGACGGGCGCACCACGACGGGGTAGCCGAGTTCGGCGACGGTGTCGCGCACCTCGTCCATCGTGTAGCAGACCCGCGAGCGCGCGGACTCGCCCCCGCACTTGGCGACGATGTCCTTGAACTTCTGCCGGTCCTCGCCGCGCTGGATGGCGTCGAAGTCGGCGCCGATGAGCTCGACGTCGTACTTGGCGAGGATGCCCTGCTCGTGCAGGGCGACTGCGGTGTTGAGCGCGGTCTGCCCGCCCAGGGTGGCCAGCACCGCGTCGATCGGGGTGCCCTTGGCCTGCTCGGCGGCGATGACCTTCTCGACGAACTCGGCGGTGATCGGCTCGACGTAGGTGGAGTCGGCGAACTCCGGGTCGGTCATGATCGTCGCCGGGTTGGAGTTGACGAGGGAGACCCGCAGGCCCTCCTCGCGCAGCACCCGGCACGCCTGTGTGCCGGAGTAGTCGAACTCGCAGGCCTGGCCGATGACGATCGGGCCGGAGCCGATGACGAGGATGTGGGAGAGATCGGTACGGCGTGGCATTTAGTTCTTCTCTCCCTCGAGCATGCTGGTGAACCGGTCGAACAGGTAGGAGGCGTCGTGCGGGCCGGCCGCCGCCTCGGGGTGGTACTGCACGGAGAAGGCGGACCCGTCGAGCAGGCGCACGCCCTCGACGGCGCCGTCGTTGGCGCAGGTGTGGCTGATCACGGCCCGGCCGTAGGGCGTGTCGAACTCCTGCCCCGCTTCGCCCTCGAGCGCGAAGCCGTGGTTCTGGGCGGTGATGGCGATGCGGCCGGTCTCGTGCTCGATCACGGGGATGTTGATGCCGCGGTGGCCGAACTTCATCTTGTAGGTGCCCAGGCCGAGGGCGCGGCCGAGGATCTGGTTGCCGAAACAGATGCCGAACAGCGGCAGTCCCTGCCCGAGCACCTCCTTGGTCAGGTGCACCGCGCCGTCCGCGGTGGCCGGGTCGCCGGGGCCGTTCGAGAGGAAGACCCCGTCGGCCTTCAGGTCCAGGATGTCGTGCAGCGTCGCGGTGGACGGCAGCACGTGCACGCGCATGCCGCGCTGGGCGAACATCCGCGGGGTGTTGGTCTTGATCCCGAGGTCGATCGCGGCGACGGTGAAGCGGGCCTCGCCGTCGGGCTCGACGACGTAGCCGCTCGTGGTGGTGACCTCACCGGCCAGGTCGGCGCCGAGCATCGACGGCTGGCTCCGCACCCGATCCAGCAGGGTCTGCTCGTCGGCGAGGGCATCACCGGAGAAGACGCCCGCCCGCATCGAGCCGCGGGTGCGCAGGTGCCGCACCAGGGCACGGGTGTCGATCCCGGCGATGCCGACGATGTGCTGCCGCTCGAGCTCGTCCTGCAGGGAGCCGGACGCGCGCCAGCTCGAGGTGCGGCGCGCCGGGTCGCGCACGACGTAGCCGGCGACCCAGATCTTCGCGCCGGCGGGGTCACCGGTGGGCCCGACGGACTCGTTGTCCTCGGTGTTCCACCCGGTGTTGCCGATCTGCGGGGCCGTGGAGACCACGATCTGCCGGTGGTAGCTCGGGTCGGTGAGGGTCTCCTGGTAGCCGGTCATGCCGGTGCTGAACACGGCCTCGCCGAGGGTCTGCCCCACCGCACCGAAGACGGTGCCGCGGAACGTGCGCCCGTCCTCGAGCACCAGGATCGCGGTGTCCGTGTCGAAGTTGTTGCCGCTCATGCGTTCTCTCCGTTCTGCTCGACCTCACCGGAGCTCGCCGCATCAGCCGAAATCTCGCGTACCGTCGTCGCTGTACCAGCCGTCCAGGCTGTCGTCCTAGCTTTCACTGTCCCGGTAATTCTCGTTCGTCTCCTGCACCCACAGGGGGTAGATGGTCTTGTCGTCGCCGCGGAATCCCGTGTCGATCTCGGTGCCGGAGGGCAGCTGCCAGCGGATCACCAGCACACCGTCCTTGGTCATCACCTTCCCCGCGAGGCCCCGTTCGGTGCGGATCGCCCGGATCGAGTCCTGCGGGATCCAGATCGGCGAGGCGCCGTCGCGTTCGAGCAGCACTCCGGCGCGGTAGCGGCTGAGCTCGCCGGCCGCGCGGTGGCCGAGGTCGCCGACGGCGATCCGGTCCTGCCAGCTCGGCGCGAGGGTGCTGCCCACGTACAGGCCTGTGCTCGGGGCCACCAGCTGCTCCCCCAGCTCGGCCGGCACCGGCGGGAGGGCACCGACGGCATCGGCCTGGCGTCGGCCGCGGCCGCGCCAGCCCTTCCACATCAGCAGGGCCAGCACCACCCACAGGGCGACGAAGCCGAGCGTGAGCAACACGCGGTCCATCACCGCACCCCGCTTCCGGTGGCCGGCCGGACCGTGCCGTCGAGCGCGGTGATCCGGCCGCGCAGCACGGTCGCGACGACCTTGCCGGGCAGGGTCATCGCCTCGTACGGCGTGTTGTGCGCGACCGAGGCCAGCTCCGGTCCGCGCACCGTCCACTCGGCGTCGGGGTCGACGAGCACCACGTTGGCCGGCTCCCCCACCTCGAGGGGCCGCCCCTGGTCGTCGAGGCCGACGATCTCGGCGGGCCGTTCGCTCATCACCTTCGCGACGCCGCGCCAGTCCAGCAGCCCGGGGCGGACCATCGTCTCGACGACGATCGACAGGGCCGTCTCGAGGCCGAGCATGCCGGGACGGGCCTGGGAGAACTCGCAGCACTTGTCCTGCTCGGCGTGCGGGGCGTGGTCGGTGGCGACGCAGTCGAGCACGCCCTCGGCCAGGCCGCGGCGCAGCGCCTCGACGTCGGAGCGCTCACGCAGCGGCGGGTTGACACGGTTGACGCCGTCGTAGGTCTCGAGCCGCGAATCGTCCAGCAGGAGGTGGTGCGGGGTGACCTCGGCGGTGATCGCGATCCCTTGCGCCTTGGCCCATTTCACCAGCTCGACGGTGCCGGCGGTGGAGGCGTGGCAGATGTGCACGCGGGCTCGGGCGTCCCGGGCGAGCAGGGCGTCGCGCGCGACGATGGACTCCTCGGCCGCGCGCGGCCAGCCGGCCAGGCCGAGGCGCGCCGCGGTGGGGCCCTCGTGGGCGACGGCTCCGGCGGTCAGCCGCGGTTCCTCGGCGTGCTGGGCGATGAGCACCCCGAGCGAACTCGAGTACTCGAGCGCCCGGCGCATGATGAGCGGGTCGTACACGCAGTGCCCGTCGTCGGAGAACATCCGGACGCGGCCGACGCCGGCGGCCATGGTGCCCATCTCCGCGAGCTGCTTGCCCGCGAGGCCGACGGTGACGGCGCCGACGGGGTGCACATCGACGAGGCCGACCTCCTGCCCGCGCCGCCACACGTGGTCGGTGACGACGACGGAGTCCGCGACGGGGTCGGTGTTGGCCATCGCGAACACCGCGGTGTAGCCGCCGAGCGCCGCCGCGGCGGATCCGGTGTCGATGGTCTCGGTGTCCTCGCGGCCGGGCTCGCGCAGGTGCGTGTGCAGGTCGACGAAGCCGGGCAGCAGGACCCGTCCGGCGCCGTCGATCACCTCGGCGTCGGAGCCGGCATCGAGGTCGGTCCCGATCCCGAGGATCTGCTCGTCGCCGAGCAGCACGTCGGTCGGCGCGCCCTCCCCGTAGACGAGCACGTTGCGGATGAGCACCTGCGGCGACACCGAATCTTCTCCTGTCCCAGTGTTCTTCGTATCCTGCGCGGCTGCGCGGTCCGCGTGCGAGCCGGTCATGCGATCGCGCTCTCCGTGCCGACGAGCAGACGGAACAGCACGGCCATGCGCACGTGCACGCCGTTGCTCACCTGCTGCAGCACCGCGGTCTGCGGGGCGTCGGCGACCGCGGAGGCGATCTCCATGCCGCGCAGCATCGGACCGGGGTGCAGCACCACGGCGTGCTCGCCGAGCATCGCCAGCCGCTTCTCCGACAACCCGTATCCGATCGAGTACTCGCGCGCCGACGGGAAGAACCCGCCGTTCATGCGTTCGGCCTGCACCCGCAGCATGAGCACCGCGTCGAGGCCGGGCAGTTCGGCGTCGAGCGAGTGCGACACGGTCACCGGCCAGGTCTCCACGCCCACCGGCAGCAGCGTGCGGGGCGCGACCAGCACCACCTCGGCGCCGAGCGTGGACAGCAGCAGCGCGTTGGAGCGGGCGACACGGCTGTGCAGGATGTCGCCCACGATCCCGATGCGCCGGCCGGCGATCGACCCGAGCCGCTGCCGGAGGGTCAGCGCGTCGAGCAGGGCCTGCGTGGGGTGTTCGTGGGTGCCGTCGCCGGCGTTGATCACCGCCGGCCCGCCGCCGTTGCCGTCGCCGGTCCAGTCGGCGATGCGGTGCGCGGCGCCCGAGGCGGGGTGCCGCACGATCAACGCGTCCGCGCCGGCGGCGTGCAGGGTCAGCGCGGTGTCGCGCAGCGATTCGCCCTTGGCGACCGACGAGCTCGAGGCGCTGACGTTGATCACGTCCGCGCTCATCCACTTGCCGGCGACCTCGAACGAGACCCGGGTGCGGGTGGAGTTCTCGAAGAACACCGTCATCACGGTGCGGCCCCGCAGGGTCGGCAGCTTGCGCACCTCACGGCCGAGCAGCGCCTGCTCGAACCGTTCGGCCTCGTCGAGAAGCTCGGTCGCGGACGCCTCGGTCAGGTCCGCGATGGAGAGCAGGTGCTTCACGAAATCTTGCCTCCGGAGATCACCACGGCGTCGCGGTCGTCCTGCTCGGTGAGCAGGACCCGCACGTCCTCGGCGCGGGCGGTGGGGACATTCTTGCCGACGTAGTCGGCGCGCAGCGGCAGTTCGCGGTGGCCGCGGTCGACCAGGACTGCGAGCTGCACGGCGCGGGGCCGGCCGAGGTCGCGCAGGGCGTCGAGCGCGGCGCGCACCGAGCGGCCGGAGAACAGGACGTCGTCGACGAGGACGACGAGGGCGTCCTCGACGCCGCCTTCGGGCACCGACGTGCGCTCGAGCGGCCGGTGCGGCTTGGTGCGCAGGTCGTCGCGGTAGAGGGTGATGTCGAGGGAGCCGACGGGCACGGTCACCCCGGAGAACTCGGCGATGCGTTCGGCGAGCCGGTGCGCGAGGGTGGTGCCGCGGGTGGGGATACCGACGAGGACGACGCGGGGGGCCTCGCCCTCGGGGGCGTCGAGCGCGGTCTTCTCGATGATCTGGTGCGCGATGCGGGCGACGGTGCGGCCGACGTCGGCTGCGGAGAGCAATTCGCGGGCCGGACCGGGCGTGGATACCGGCGACCCGTCTTCGGACATGGCCATACTGCGACCTCCTTCTCCGCCTCGCTGGACGGATCGTTAAAGGATGCCTGACGGTGCATCAGCCTAGCAGCGGCCGGTGACCCCCAGACACGGGTGCGGGGTGAGGCGTGCCACAGGCCGCCGTCCCGGTAGCGACGAGCGGGCCCGGCCGGCGACTTCCGTCCCCGGCCGGGCCCGCTCACGTTGCGATGTCAGGGCCGCTCGGACTCCCGCTGCTCGGCCGGCTCGGCGGCGCGCGACGAGGTGGCCGCCGCGGCGGCACGGACCTGGTCGGCGAGCGCCACGATCTGGCCGAGGATGCCGTTGACGAAGGCGGGCGAGTCGTCGGTGGACAGCTGCTTGGCCAGTTCGACGGCCTCGTCGACGGCCACCACCGGCGGCACGTCGGAGGCGTGGAACAGCTCCCACACCGAGATGCGCAGGATCGCCCGGTCCACGGCGGGCAGCCGCTCGAGCGTCCAGTCGTGCAGGTGCTCGGCGATCACCTGGTCGAGCTCGTCGAGATGCTCCGCCACGCCGCGCACGACGGTCTGCGTGTACGGCGGCACCTGGGCGACCTGGTCGTCGGTGACGGCGAGCGCGATGCGGTCGGCCGCGAGACCGACCGGGTCGATGTCGCGGGCTTCGGCCTCGAACAGCAGGTCGACGGCACGCTTACGCGCCTTGTGCCGGGCTCCGAGTTTCTTCTGCGTACCGGACACTCAGGAATTCACTCGCCCGAGGTAGCTGCCGTCACGCGAATCGACCTTGAGCTTGTCGCCGGTGTTGATGAACAGCGGGACCTGGATCTCGGCGCCGGTCTCGAGGGTCGCCGGCTTGGTGCCCCCGGTGGAGCGGTCGCCCTGCAGGCCGGGATCGGTGTGGGTGACCTCGAGTTCGACGGTGACCGGCAGTTCGACGAACAGCGGGGTGCCCTCGTGGGTGGCCACCTGCACCTGCATGTTCTCGAGCAGGAACTTCGCGCCGTCGCCCAGGGTCTCCTCGTTGATGGAGATCTGGTCGTAGGTCTCGCCGTCCATGAACACGTAGTCGGTGCCGTCGTGGTACAGGTACGTCATGTCGCGGCGGTCGACGGTGGCGGTCTCGACCTTCACCCCGGCGTTCCAGGTCTTGTCGACGGTCTTGCCGGAGAGCACGTTCTTGATCTTCGTACGGACGAACGCCGGCCCCTTGCCGGGCTTGACGTGCTGGAACTCGATGATCTGCCACAGCTGACCATCGATCTTCAGCACGAGCCCGTTCTTGAAATCGCTGGTATCGGCCACTTGGTTTCGCGTCTCCTAGAGTCGAGGTACCGCCCTCATACGACGGTCAATGTCTTGTCGGTGAGTGTGAGCAGCTCCGGTCCCTGCTCACGCACCACGAGCGTGTCCTCGATCCGCACGCCTCCGCGCCCGGAGAAGTACACGCCCGGTTCGACGGTCACCGCCGCACCGCAGGCAAGTGTACCGGTCGCCGCCTGGCCGATTCCGGGTGCTTCGTGGATCTCCAGACCGACCCCGTGGCCGAGTCCGTGCAGGAACAGATCACCGTGCCCGGCGTCGGCGATGACGCCGCGGGCCGCGGCGTCCACGGCGGCCAGGTCGACGCCCGGCACGAGCGCCGCCCGCCCGGCCGCCTGGGCGCGCGCGACGAGGTCGTACACCTCCCGCTGCCAGTCGGCGGCCCGCGCGAGGACGTAGGTGCGGGTCATGTCGGAGTGGTATCCCCCGACCTGCGCGCCGAAGTCGAGCTTGACGAAGTCCCCGGCGGCGAGCACCGCGTCGGTGGGCCGGTGGTGCGGCACAGCCGAGTTCGCCCCGGTCGCGACGATCGTCTCGAAGGAGATGCCGTCGGCGCCGTGGTCGAGCATGCGGGCCTCGAGATCGCGGCCGACCTGCCGTTCGGTGCGGCCCGGGCGCAGCCCGCCGGCGGCGACGAGGTCGGCCAGCGCCCGGTCCGCGGCGGCGCACGCCGCCTTCAGCAGCCCGACCTCGTGTTCGTCCTTGACCATGCGCAACTGCTCGACCAGCCGGGGCGCGGGCGTGAGGGTGAGCGGGCTGTCCAGCCCCGCCCAGCGCACGTGCTGTTCGACGGTGACGATGTGGCTCTCGAAGCCCCACCGGGCCGGCGTGGCCGCGGAACCGACCAGGTGATCGGCGCTGGCGCGGGCGATCCGGGCCCGCAGGTCGGGCACCTGCGCGGCGATCTGGGTGAGGTAGCGGCCGTCGGTGCACACGACGGTGCGGGACTCGTCGTCGTCGTCGTCGGCGGTGACGAGCAGCGCGGCATTCGAACCGGTGAAGCCGGTGAGGTAGCGGATGTTGAGCAGGTCCGTCACCAGGAGCGCATCGAGGTCCCGGTCGGCGAGCAGCCGGCGCAGCGCGGCGCGGCGGGAGGCGTGATCGGCGGGCATGGGCTCAACGTACTCCCGCGGCGGCGGCCGGAACGGCCGCCGCCCGGGCGGTGACGACGAAGGGCAGGACGATGAAGGGCAGGACGACGAAGGGCAGGACGATGAGGAGCGGAGACCATGTGGGGCGGAACACACTTCCGCCGATCCAGACGTTACTCTGAGGTACATGAAACCCTGGTTGCTTCGCGGGCTCGGCCTGACCCTCGTGCACGTGCTCGTGCGGGTCCTGCTGGGGGCCGCCCTGGTGCAATGGCCGCTGCAAGGCTCGGTGCTGCGGATGGTCGCGCTGGCCGTCGTCGTGCTCGCCGCGATCGTGTGGGCCGGGCTCGACGGGATCCGCGACCAGCGGGCGCACCCGCAGTCGGAGGACGGTGCGGACCTGACGATGCTGTGGCTGAAGGCGGCGGCGGTCACCGGCCTCGTCGCCGGCCTGCTCACCTGGCTGATCGACACGGTCAGCCCGATCCAGGTCGGGGTCAAGTCGCTGTTCTTCGAACTGACCTCGGGTGCGGCGTTCACCGTGCTGCTGGTGTACGTCCCCGCGACGGCCGCGGTGATGCTCGGGCGGTTCCTGGTGCGCCGGGAGCAGCGCAAGTCCGCGCCGAAGGCGAAGCCCGACGCCGGGCCGGCGCCGGTCGGGGCGGCCGCGGCGCCGGATCCGGGGTGGCGCGACGACGACGCCCCGACCGAGGTGTTCGAGCGGATCGATCCGGACCGCCGCCCCTAGCGTCTCCCGATCGGACCGGGCCGGTTGCGGAATCGGGTCCGTGGCCGGAGGCCGGCAGGTACCGTTCCGCCCATGGCCGGACGCGGGGCGCGCGGTACCCACGGACGCCGGCGGACGGCGCTGGTCGTCGCGGGCGCGGGCGCGCGCGGTGCCTATCAGGCCGGGGCGATCACCTCCCTGCTTCCCCGGATGACGCGGCACGGCGCAGCGCCCGCGATCCTCGTCGGGACCAGCGCGGGCGCGATCAACGTGCTCGGGCTCGCCGCGTTTGCCGACGAGGGACTGCCCACGGCCGCGGAACGGGTCGTGGACCTGTGGACCGGGGTGGTCTCGTCCGACGTGTACTCGTCGGTGCACAGCCTTCTCGGCACCGGCGCGGCCTTCCTGGGCCAGGCGATCGGCTTTCCCCGCACGCGTCTCGTCAGCCTGCTCGATACGACCCCGATCCGGGGAACCCTGCAGCGCCTCGTCCCGTGGACCCGGCTGCACGAGAACATCCGGGCCGGGTTGGTGGACGCGGTCGCCGTCGCGACGACGTCCGTGGCCACCGGCGGGACGGTGGTGTTCGTGGAGAAGAACGATTCGGTGCGCCTGCCCGAGTACGACATCCGCCGCAACATCAGCTACGTCGAGACGACGCTGACCGTCGACCACCTGCTGGCCTCCTCGGCGGTCCCGATCCTGTTCCGGCCCATCCACGTCACCGACCGATGCGCCCCGCAGCGCTCCGGCTGGTACATCGACGGCGGACTGCTGCTCAACACCCCGATCAAACCCGCGCTGCTGCTGGGCGCGAACGACGTCGGCGTCGTGGCGACGCAGCCGCGGGTGTGGCCCCCGCCGGTCGCGGCGCGCACCGGGAGGCACCGGCCGGCGCCTCCCGACGTGGCCGGCGTCGCGGCCCTGGCACTGCGCGCGATGCTCGGCTACCGGATGATCGAGGATCTGCACACGCTCGAATTCCGCAACGCACGGATCGCGCAGACCCGCGCGGTGTCCCCGACCGACCGTCCCATCGGGATCGACTTCGCCGGCCCACCACCGGGCCAGGCCGGCCGGATCGCCGAGATCGCGGAGGACGTGGTGCGTCGCCGGCCCGCCGTGCGCCGGTTCCTGCGCAACCCCGCGCCGTCCGTCGTCGCGCGGCTGGTCGGCGGCGATGACGAGGATCGCGGAGACCTGCTCAGCTTCCTGCTGTTCGACCCGGAGTTCACCTCCGCGATCGCCGACCTGGGCCGGGAACACGGCGCAGAACCGAGCTCCGCGCCGGCCGTGGAGGGCATCCGGGCGTGATCCGCGCCCGGGCCGGAATCGGACGGGACGGGCGGAACGGACCGATTATGCGAGGAGTCGTGTCACACGACGTGCCGGTGGTGTAATTGTGAAGCATCGGGATCGAGAATCGGGAGCAGGCGAGGGAAAGCCGCTCGCCCGATCGGACGCACCGAGGGGGATTGCGATGGCCGACTTCGATCGATGGCCGACCGACCTGCTCGCCGAGTTCGTGGCCGACCTCGAACTGGGCCGCACCCCTGCCCTCCCGGTCGGCGTCGAGACCGCCGCGCGCGAGGAACTGGCCCACCGGAGCCTCGACGGCGGATGAGACCGATCCTCGGCAGTGTCCCCACGCGCAGCGACCGCCCCAGCACCGCCCGTCCGCGACCCGGACGCCGGGCAGGCGGAGCCGCCCGGTCGGATCCCCCTGCCGCGATGCGATCACCGAAAATCAATCCGACTGGCGCCCAATACATTTAGAGTAGGGAACCATGGGAGAGCGCGCTCCGGTATGCCCCGACGGGAAGACGGCCCCGAACGGCTCGGACGAGGGTGGGCCTTGGTGCTCCCGGACCGGTGGTGAACCGCAGCTGGGACGACTGCTCGGGGCGATCCTGCCGCTGACGCACCCCGCCGGCCTGTGGTCCACGACGTGGGGCCTCGCGAAGGGCTCGTGCAGCGCCGCCGCCGCGGTGGTGCGCGGACGAGTGCTCGGTCGCCGCCACCCGGGCACCCCCGAGGCGGCCGACCCCGTCCTGCCCGCGAGCTGGTGGCCCGACGACCTCGACATCGAGGCGGCGGCCAGGAAGTGCCCGGGGGTGGATCTGTACGCGGTGACCGTCGACTTCGTCGACCGCCACCACGGGTTCGCGCTGTCGATGCTGGGCGGCATCCCGTCCTGGACCGCCGCCTGGTATTCCCGCGTGGGCGTCGCCTACCTGCACGCCCACCGGCTCTCCCATCCCGTCCGGGACAACCGGGGCCGCCGCGGAACGCCCGTGCCGGCGCGTGCAGGCCGTCCCGGCCTGCAGGTCGTGCGCGGCGCCGAGTAGTCGCAGCGTTACATCGCCTGAAACCGCTATCATCGCCGTATGACGATCAATCGTGACGGTGGTGCGGTCCCGACGTCGACCCGGCCGGTGCCGGACCTCGACGCCGCGGTGGCGCTGTTCCACAGCCTCTCGGACGGCACCCGATTGGCGATCGTGCGACGGCTCGCCGAGGGTGAGGCGCGGGTGGCGGACCTCGTCGGTGAGCTGCGGTTGGCGCAGTCGACGGTCTCTGCGCACATGGCGTGCCTGCGGGACTGCAACCTCGTCGAGGGCCGCCCCCAGGGCCGGCAGGTGTTCTACTCGCTGACCCGACCCGAGTTGATGGATCTGCTCGCCTCGGCCGAGACGTTGCTGGCCGCGACCGGGAACGCGGTCGCGTTGTGCCCGAACTACGGCACCGGCACCGGGAGCGCGCCGTGAGCGACGCCTGCGGTTGCGGCCACGCCGAACCCCGCCTCCCCGGCGAGGACGAGCACGCGCCCGAGAAGTTGTGGCAGGTCACGGAGATCCGGGCGGCCGCCGCCGCGGGCGTCCTGCTGGTGGCGGCCCTGATCGTCCGTGTCGGCGGCGGACCCGACGCTCTCGGTGTGGGACTCGAGGCGGTGGCTTTGATCGTCGCCGGCTACACCTTCGTCCCCGCCACGCTCGAACGCCTGCCCAAGGGCGGGATCGGCGTCGGGACCCTGATGACGATCGCGGCCCTCGGCGCGGTGCTGCTCGGTGAGGTCGGCGAGGCCGCGATGCTCGCGTTCCTGTTCGCGATCAGCGAGGGACTCGAGGAGTACGCCGTCACCCGCACCCGCCGCGGCCTGCGCGCACTGCTGTCCCTGGTCCCGGACACCGCCACGGTGCTGCGCGACGGTCGCGAGCAGACCGTTCCGCCTGCCGACCTCGCGCTCGGCGAGGTCATGATCGTCAAACCCGGGGAGCGGATCGCCACCGACGGGATCGTCCGATCCGGGCGCACCGCCCTGGACACCTCCGCCGTCACCGGGGAATCGATGCCCGTCGAGGCCGGTCCGGGCGACGAGGTGTTCGCCGGGTCGATCAACGGCACCGGTGTCCTCGAGGTCGAGGTCACCGCCGGCGCGCAGGACAACTCGCTGGCCAGGATCGTGCGGATCGTCGAGGCCGAGCAGTCCCGCAAGGGCGACGCGCAACGCCTGGCCGACAGGATCGCCACCCCACTCGTCCCGGCCGTGATGGTCGCGGCCGCGGCCATCGCCGTCGTCGGCAGCCTGGCCGGGGATCCGCGCGTGTGGATCGAACGCGCCCTGGTGGTGCTGGTCGCCGCGTCGCCGTGCGCGCTGGCGATCGCGATCCCGGTCACGGTCGTCGCCGCGGTCGGCGCCGCATCCAGGTTCGGCGTCCTGGTCAAGGGCGGCGCCGCCCTCGAGGCTCTCGGCCGCATCCGCGGCATCGCGTTGGACAAGACCGGCACCCTCACCCGGAACCGGCCCGCCGTGCTCGACGTCGCCACCGCGGAGGGAACGACCCCCCACGACGTTCTCGCCGTGGCCGCCGCTCTGGAGGCCCGCAGCGAACACCCCCTCGCCCCGGCGATTCTCGCCGCCGTCGACGACTACGTGCCGGCCGAACAGGTGGACGCGGTCCCCGGTGCCGGCCTGACCGGCCGCATCGCCGGCGCTCCTGTCCGGCTGGGCCGGCCCGGCTGGATCGACGCCGGTCCGCTCGCCGCGGACATCGAGCGGATGCAGCATGCCGGGGCCACCGCGGTCCTCGTCGAACGCGAAGGCGCCGCGATCGGGGCGGTCGCCGTCCGCGACGAGCTCCGCGCGGAAGCGCGCGAGGTGGTCGCCGGGCTGCGCCGTGACGGCTACACCGTCGCGATGCTCACCGGCGACCACGACCGCACCGCCCGAGCCCTGGCCGCCGACGCCGGTATCGACGAGGTGCACGCCGACCTGCGCCCCGAGGACAAGGCCCGTCTCGTCGAGACCCTGCGCGCCACACGGCCGACCGCGATGGTCGGCGACGGGGTCAACGACGCCCCGGCGCTCGCGGCCGCCGACCTCGGCATCGCGATGGGCGCGATGGGCTCCGACGTCGCCATCGACACCGCCGACGTCGCCCTGATGGGCGAGGACCTGCGGCACCTGCCCCGAGCGCTCCGCCACGCTCGACGGTCGCGGACGATCATGCTGCAGAACGTCGGACTGTCCCTGGCGATCATCACCGTTCTGATGCCACTCGCCCTGTTCGGAGTCCTCGGCCTGGCCGCGGTCGTCCTCGTCCACGAGGTCGCCGAGATCGTCGTGATCGCCAACGGAGTCCGGGCCGGGCGCGCTCGGAGCCCGACTGCGACGGCACGACCAGCGCCGACGGCGGCCGAGCCGATCGCCGGAACCCGGTCATGACCCGAGACGCCGGCTCCCCCTCGGCCGGCGTCCACGAGGGGGCGTTCACGGCAGCGCGGACGGACGCAGGACCCGGCCCCGGACGTCGGCCCGCACCCGTTGCACGAACTGCTCGCGCCCGAGGCACGCCCGCTGCCCCGACTGCGGCACCAGCGCGCTGACGGTCTCGTCCGCGAGTTCCTCGTCGCCGACGATCGCGATGTACGGGTCGCGGTGCAGGCGCGCGGCCCGGATACGGCTGCCCAACGAACCCCCGGCGAGCACGTCGACGCGAATCCCCTCGGCCACCAACCTGTCCCGCAGCCTGCCGGCCCCGTCGCCGTGGCCGTCCCCGACGGGCAGGACCGCCACCTGGCGGGGCGACAGCCAGGGCGGCATGCGCCCTTCGAAGCGTTCGACGAGCATCGCGATCAGCCGCTCCATCGACCCGAGCACACCCCGGTGGATCATCGCGGGCCGATGCCTGCGCCCGTCCTCGCCGGTGTATTCGAGGCCGAAGCGCTCGGGCTGAGTGAAGTCGAGCTGGACGGTGGACACGGTCTCCTCGCGCCCGTGCGCGCCGGCGACCTGGATGTCGATCTTCGGACCGTAGAACGCGGCCTCCCCTTCGGCCTCGAAGAAGTCCAGCCCGCGCCGTTCGAGCGCTCCGCGCAGTTGATCCTGGGCGTGCGCCCACTGCTCGCCGGTGCCGAGATACCGCCCGCCGGCGTCACCCAGGGACAGGCGGTAACGCCGGTCGGCGAGCCCGAGGACCCCGTAGCAGCGCTCGATCGCACTCAGCGCGAGTTCCACCTCCGCGCCGACCTGTTCGGGCGCGCAGAACACGTGCGCGTCGTCGAGACTGATCTGCCGGACCCGGCTCAGGCCGGCGAGCACGCCGGACAGTTCGCTGCGGAACATCGATCCCAGCTCCGACAGGCGGATCGGCAGGTCGCGGTAGCTGCGGCCCCGCGAGGCGAAGATCTGGGCGTGGTGGGGGCAATTGGCGGGCCGGAGAACGAAACTCTCGCCTCCGACCCGCATCTCGGGGAACATGTCGTCGGCGAATTTGGACCAGTGGCCGGACCGGACGAACAATTCCTTCTTGGCGAGCACCGGGGTGTAGACGCGGCGACAGCCGGTTTCGGCCGCCACCTCGGCGGCGAAGGCCTCGAGTTCGGCACGGATCACCGCACCGTCCGGCAGCCACAGCGGAAGGCCCGCACCCACTATCGGTGCGGTGGCGAACATTTCGAGTTCGCGACCGAGCACTCGGTGATCTGCACCGTTCATGATCCGTTCCTCGACTCTCGTGTCGGCGAGAGGAAGCGACGTGCCCGAACACGACGAAAGCCCCGGGACGTCGACTCCCGGGGCTCGCGTGGTGGGTCAGCAGTGAGCGACGCGGCGCCGGAAGGCATCCGGCGTCGTCGTGACCTGCTGAGCGTTCATCATGACGGGAATCGTACGGCCGGTACCACCCGGAAATCAACGAAGAGCCGAGGGCGAATCCGAACACGTTGCGGCGAAAAGTCTTTCATTTCCGTGGCTGCGGTCGGCCGTCCGGTGGGGCCGCGACCTTCGATTCGGAAAATTTTTTGATTCCGTCCAGTTCGAATTACCTCGGGGCCGAGTAGGCCGAGGGATCCCGGAAAAATGGAACGGGCCGGCGCACCCTTCGGTGCGCCGGCCCGTCGAGGGGGCTCAGCGGATCACAGGAGCACGGTCCCCGGGTCGGCGGTCCCCTCCCGCGCGACGGCCGAGTACGCCGCCGCGAGCAGCGACGGATCCGGTCCCTCGAGCCTGCCGGGCTTGGCGAGGCCGTCGAGGACGACGAACCGGAGCATGCCCGCGCGGTTCTTCTTGTCGGACTGCATGCCCTCGAGCAGCTGCGGGAAGGCGTCGGCGTCGTAGGTCGTGGGCAGCCCGACGAGCTCGAGGATGCTGCGGTGCCGGTCGGCGGTGGCGTCGTCCAGGCGCCCCGCGAGGCGGCCCAGCTCGGCGGCAAAGACCAGGCCGACGGCGACAGCGGCGCCGTGACGCCACCGGTAGCGTTCGCGCCGTTCGATGGCGTGCCCGAGGGTGTGCCCGTAGTTGAGGATCTCGCGCAGGCTCGACTCCTTGAGGTCCGCGGCGACGACCTTCGCCTTGACCTCGATCGAGCGTCGGATCAGTTCGGGCAGCACCGTTCCCGCCGGGTCGAGCGCGGCCTCCGGGTCGGCCTCGATCAGCTCGAGGATCTTCGGGTCGGCGATGAAGCCGGTCTTGACGACCTCGGCGAGGCCGGCGACGATCTCGTTGCGCGGCACCGTCTCGAGGGTCGCGAGATCGACGAGCACCGCGGACGGCTCGTGGAAGGCGCCGACGAGGTTCTTGCCTGCGTCGGTGTTGATGCCGGTCTTGCCGCCGACCGCGGCATCGACCATCGCGAGCAGCGTGGTGGGCACGTGCACGATCCGCACCCCGCGCATCCACGTCGCAGCGACGAACCCGGCCAGGTCGGTGGCCGCTCCCCCGCCGAGGCTGACGATCGCGTCGCTGCGGGTCAACCCGATGCGCCCGAGCACCTCCCAGCAGAATCCCGCGACGGCGAGGTCCTTGCCGTCTTCGGCGTCGGGGATCTCGACCCGGTGGGCGTCGATCCCCTTCTCCGCCAACGCGGTGCGCACCGCCTCGGCGGTCTCCGCGAGCGGCGGCTGGTGCAGGATCGCGACGGTGCGGGTGCCGGTGAGTTCGTCGACGAGCTCACCGAGCAGGCCTCGGCCGATGATCACCGGGTAGGGCTGGGCCGTCTGGACGTCGACGCGTACCGGTTCGGTCACGGTTGATTGCTCCGATTCTCTGTACTGGTCCCGCTGGCAGCGGACGGGTGGGCACCGGTGGCGGCCAGATCCGTCTGCGCCTCCAGTTTGGCAAGGACCTGCTGCACCACGCGGCCGGGGCTGCGCCCGTCGGTGCGAACCCGGATGGTGGCCGCCTGCCGGTACAGCGGGCGGCGCCGGCGCATCAGCTCCCGGTACTTCGCCGCGGGATCCGCCCCGGCGAGCAGCGGCCGCGTGGTGTTGGTCCCGGTGCGGCGCAGGCCCTCGGCGACGCTGATCTCGAGGTAGATCACCGTCCTCCCCTCGAGCAGGGCGCGGGTGCGCTCGGACAGGATCGCGCCGCCGCCGAGCGAGACGATCCCGTCGTGACGGGCGAGCGCGTCGGCCACCACCTCTTCCTCGATCCGCCGGAACGCCGGTTCGCCGTCGGTGCCGAAGATGTCCGGGATCGTGCGCCCGGTGGTGCGCTCGATCTCGGCGTCGGTATCGAGCAACGGCAGGTCGAGGGCTTGGGCGAGCCGGCGGCCGATGGTCGACTTGCCGGCCCCGGGCGGCCCGATCAGAACTGCGCGTGGCGTCATGTCGTCACCGTGGCACCCGGGCCGCGACGGCCTCGAGGTAGTTGCGGACGTTGGTGCGGGTCTCGTCGATCGAGTCGCCCCCGAACTTCTCGAGCGCGGCCTGCGCCACGACGAGCGCCACCATCGCCTCGGCCACGACGCCGGCCGCGGGCACGGCGCACACGTCGGAGCGCTGGTGGATCGCGACGGCCTCCTCGCCGGACGACATGTCGACGGTGGCGAGGGCGCGCGGCACCGTGGAGATGGGCTTCATCGCGGCCCGCACCCGCAGCGCCTCGCCGTTGGTCATGCCGCCCTCGAGGCCGCCGGCCCGGTTGGTCGAGCGGAGCACGCCGTCGGGGCCGGGCCGCATCTCGTCGTGGGCGACGCTGCCGCGGCGGCGGGCGGTCTCGAAGCCGTCGCCGACCTCGACGCCCTTGATGGCCTGGATGCCCATGAGGGCCGCGGCGAGCCGGGCGTCGAGCCGGTCGGCACCGCTGATGAACGAGCCGAGACCGACGGGCAAGCCGTGCACCACGACCTCGACGACACCGCCGAGGGTGTCACCGTCGCGCTTGGCGGCCTCGATCTCGGCGATCATCGACTCCTCGGCCGACTTGTCGAAGGCCCGCACCGGGCTGGCGTCGATGGCGGCGAGGTCGGCGCCGGTCGGCTCCACCCCCACGTAGGGTTCGGACGCGCCGATGGAGATCACATGCGAGACGACCTCGGCGCCGAACACCTGGCGCAGGAAGTTGCGGGCCACGGTGCCGGCGGCGACGCGGGCCGCAGTCTCCCGGGCGCTGGCGCGCTCGAGGACGGGCCGGGCGTCGTCGAAGCCGTACTTGAGCATGCCGGAGTAGTCGGCGTGGCCGGGTCGCGGACGGGTCAGCGGCGCGTTGCGGGCCTGCCCGGCGAGCAGTTCGGCGTCCACCGGGTCGGCGGACATGATGGTCTCCCACTTGGGCCACTCGGTGTTGCCGATCTCGATGGCCACCGGGCCGCCGAGGGTGTGGCCGTGCCGGACGCCGCCGAGGATGGTGACCTTGTCGGCCTCGAATTTCATGCGCGCGCCCCGGCCGTAGCCGAGGCGGCGCCGCGCCAGCTGCTCCGAGATGTCGCTCGACGTCACCTCGACACCGGCGACCATCCCCTCGAGCATCGCGACGAGGGCGGGACCATGGGACTCTCCAGCAGTTATCCAGCGCAGCACAATCCCATCCTTCCACGTGCACCGCCACCGGCAGGACGCCGCCCCGGTCAACCCGCCGCCAGGACCGCGGCGACGGCCGCCGCGCACATCGACGGCCCGTGCGGCAGCACCACACCGCGCGGGCGGCGATGTGCCCGTACCCAACCCGCGCCGACGACGACGGCGCCCGCCGCGGCGGTGAGCAGCGGTGGCAGCAGGGCCGCCGTCGTCCACGCGGCCGCGCCGTTCGCGCCCGCGGCCGCCCCCAGCCCGGCGGCGAGCTTCACATCGCCCGCGCCGAGACTCCGCGGGGCGGCCAGGTGAGCGAGCAGGTACGGCCCGGCCAGCAGGACCGCCCCGGCGAGCGCGGGGGCCGCGTGTCCCGCTCCTGCGGCGACCGCGAGGACGACGGCGGCGCCCGGCACCGTCAGGACGTTCGGCAGCCGCCGCGCCGACAGGTCGGCCGCGCTCAGGCACACACACCACCAGATCAGCGCCGCGACGGCGGCCGCACCCGGTGCCGTGGCGGTGGCGAGCACGGCCACGGCGCCGCCGGCCGCGGCGGCGGCCTCACACACCCCGCGCGGTGGGTGGCGCCCGGCGAGGCGGGCGACGAGGCGGTGCGCGCCGGCACCGGCCGCGGCGCCGAGCACGGCGAACAGCAATACGGTCATGGCGGCAGCGTGCCGCGCGCGCGGCGCCGGCACGGCGATCTCGCCGCCCGCAGGCGGAATCTGTGGATAACCGGTCCGGGTGTGGACAACCGGTTGCCGGGACGGATCGAGCCGGACCTGCGAACATGACCGAATCGTCCCGTCCGCACCCCGGAGGTTCGCATGGAGCTGTCCCGCGTGCTCGAGACCGTCGGCGGCGCCGTCGACGTGGTCGGGGTGGCGGTGATCGTCGTCGGTGCGGCGGTGGCGAGCTGGGTCGCCGTGCGGTCCTGGCGCCGCTCCGCCGCCGCACCGATCTACGAACGCTATCGGCGCGATCTCGGGCGGTCGATCCTGCTCGGTCTCGAATTCCTGGTGGCCGCGGACATCATCAAGACGGTCGCCGTCACCCCCACCTTCACCTCGGTAGGGGTACTGGCGGTCATCGTCCTCATCCGGACCTTCTTGAGCTGGTCCCTGCAGCTCGAGATCTCCGGCCGGTGGCCGTGGCAGAACGGCAGGACCGGGCCGCCGGCGGAGGAGTCGCCGGTCAGCTGAGCTCGGCGCGACGGCGCTGCAGAAAGCCGCGCTCGGCGGCGTTGGCGGTCCGCGCGAGCGCCGCGTCGTACGCCGCGGTGGCCTCCGGGATGCGGCCGAGCCGGCGGAGCAGGTCGGCGCGCACCGCGTGGAACAGGTGGTAGCGGTCCAGGTCGAGGGCGTCGACGAGGGCGAGACCCGCGGCGGGGCCGTCGACCTCGGCCACCGCGACTGCCCGGTGCAGGGCGGCGACCGGGGTGGGTGCGACGACGAGCAGCTGATCGTAGAGCGCGACGACCTGCCGCCAGTCGGTCGTCTCGACCGTGGCGGCATCGCCGTGGACGGCGGCTATCGCGGCCTGGATCTGGTACGGGCCGGGCCGCCCGAGCCGCAGGCAGCGCCGGACGAGGGCCTGTCCCTCGGCGATCCGGTCGCGGTCCCACAGCCCGCGGTCCTGCTCGGCGAGGGGCACCAGATTCCCGGCGGCGTTCGTGCGGGCCGGTCGTCGCGCGTCGGCGAGCAGCAGCAGCGCGAGCAGGCCCAGTACCTCGGGTTCGTCGGGCATGAGCTCGGCCAGCAGGCGGGCGAGCCGGATCGCCTCGGTGCACAGGTCGTCGCGGACCAGCCGGTCCCCACCGGCCGCGGTGTGCCCCTCGGTGAAGACGAGATAGACGACGGCGAGCACGGAGCCGAGGCGGGCGGGTAGCTCACCGGGGTCCGGAACGCGGTACGGGATGCGGGCGTCGCGGATCTTGCCCTTGGCGCGCACCAGCCGCTGCGCCATGGTCGTCTCCGGGACGAGGAAGGCCCGGGCGATCTCGGCCGTGGTCAGGCCGCCGAGCAACCGCAGCGTGAGGGCGACGCGGGCGGCGGGCGCCAGCGCGGGATGGCAACACGTGAAGATCAGGCGCAGCCGGTCGTCGGGCACGACGGTCTCCTCGCCGTCGACGGCGGTGTCCCCGGATTCGTGCAGCTGGGCGGCGTCGGCGTGCTTGCCGGCGCGGGCCTTCTCCCGGCGGATCCGGTCGATCGCGCGGCGCCGGGCGGTGGTGACGATCCACCCGGCCGGGCTCGGCGGCAGCCCGTCGACCGGCCACCGGGCGACGGCGACGGCGAACGCGTCCTGCACGGATTCCTCGGCCAGGTCGATGTCCCCGAAGGCGCGGACGAGCGCGGCGACCGCACGGCCGTGTTCGGCGCGGAACACGCGCGCGATCTCCGCGTCCGTCACCTCGGGCACGGGCGTGTCACCCGCAGTGCCCGCCCTGCAGCGGCCGCACCTCGATCGGCAGCGTGATCGCGCGGGCGAGCTTGCGGCCCCACTCCAGGGCGGCGTCGAGGTCGGGCGCTTCGATCACGGTGAACCCGCCGATGTGTTCCTTGCCCTCGAGGTACGGGCCGTCGGTGGTGAGGATGCCGTCGCCCGCGAGCCGGAGCACGGTGGCGGTGCTCGGGGGGTGCAGTCCCCCGGCGAACACCCAGACGCCGGCGGCACGCATCTCGGCATCGACGGCCTCGACGTCGCGCATGATCGGGTCGAGGAACTCCGGCGGCGGCGGGTCACCGTCGGGCTGGTAGATGCTCAGCAGGTACTGGGTCATGGCCGATCCTCCTCGCGGTGGCGGTCCCCGGCCCGGTGCCGGTGATCCAACCTGTACACGAACGGCCGGCGGGTGGATCGACATCCGGCGCGGAATTTTCTTCCTCCGCCGGTCAGCGGGAGGGCCGGCCCTCTTCGGCGGCGCGTTTCACCGCCCCGAGACGGCGGTCCCAGGCGTCGGCCAGCTCGGCGAGCCACCGGGCCGAGCCGTCCAGGGTCTCGGGGCGCGGGGTGTAGAGCACCTCCCGGCCGGCGCGGGCGGCGTCGACCAGGCCCGCGGTCTCGAGGATCTGGAGTTGCTTGACCACCGCCTGGCGCGAGACCGGGACCCGCCCGGCGAGCGTGGTGGCGCTGGCCCTCCCCAGTTCGGCGAGCGTGCCGAGGATGAGCCGGCGGGTCGGGTCGGCCAGCGCCGCGAGCACCGCGCCGACGGCGGAATCGGCGGGATCAGGCACTCTCGACGTCCCGTTTGGCGATGTCGAGCTGCTGCCGCCAGCCGTCGGTGTTGCCCTCGAACGCCCCGCGGCGCTGTGCCGGGGTCCCGTCCAGGGCGCCGAACCCGCTCTCGACGACGCGCAGGACGGTGCCGCCGCCCACCTCGGTGAGGAAGAACTCGACGAGGGTGGCGGCGCCGTCACGGGGCGGCTCGTCGATCACCGCCGAGCAGCGGTACGCGAGGTACCGGGGCTCATCGGACGCCACCCGGTACATCGGGAACTTCCCGTACCGCGGGTCGTGGACGACGATCAGGTCGCCGTCGGTGGTCACGGTGTGCCCGGAACGGTCGCCGTCGCCGATCCACCAGCCGGGCCGGGCGACGAGCTGCCACACCCGAGCGGCGGGCGCCTCGATGCGGATCTCCCGTTCGATGCGGTCCGGCGTGTCCATGGGAACCTCCTCGTCCGATGACATGCAACTTCATGGTTGCACCTACCCGGACGATGTGCAACCGGACGGTAGCACCTACCGGTGGTTCAGCCGGCGACGGCCACCGCCATCGCCTCCCGCGGGGCCGGCCGGCCGGTGAACTGCTCGACCTGGCCGAACGCCTGGTGCAGCAGCATCTGCAGGCCACCCACGACGACCGAGCCGTGCGCCGCGGCGGCCTCGGCGAGCGGCGTGGGCCACGGGTCGTAGATCGCGTCGAGGACGAACGGCGCGCGGCCGAGCTGCTGCGCGTAGGGCGCGGCCGCCGCCGCCGGCACGGTGCTCACCAGCGCGCCCGCGGACGCGCACACCTCCCCGAGTTCCGGGGCGTCGAACGGCAGCCAGCGCGGCTTCATGCCCACCGCCTCGGCACAGTCGAACGTCTCGGCGGCCCGGAGCTCGCTGCGGGCGACGACGGTCACCGACGTGACCCCGAGCTCGGCGAGCCCCACGAGGGCCGGGCGCGCCGTCCCCCCGGCCCCGACCACCACCGCCGAGGCGCCGGTCAGATCCCCGACGCCGGCGGCGCGCAGCGCGCCGGTGACGCCGTCGACGTCGGTACAGTCGGCCCGCCAGCCGTCCGCGGTCCGCACCAGGGTGTTGGCCGAGCCGATCAGCACCGCCCGGTCGGTACGCTCGGTGGCGAACTCGAGCGCCGCGAACTTGCCGGGCATCGTCACCGACACCCCGACCCACTCGGGGCCGAGCCCGGCCACCAGCGCCGGCAGCTGCTCGCCGGTGCATTCGATGCGCTCGTACGTCCAGTCCGTCAGCCCCAGCGCCCGGTAGGCCGCCAGGTGCAACAGCGGGGACTTCGAATGCGCGATGGGGCTGCCGAGGACCGCGGCCTTGCGGCCGCCGGTCACGATGTCATCTGCCACTGTCGAGGATTCCGCTTTCCAGAGCCTGCTGCGTATTCGTCAGGTGTTCGTCGTAGCTGTTGGTGAACAGGGTCGTGCCCTGGGCGTCGATGGTCACGAAGTACGTCCAGTCCCCCGCCTCCGGGTTCTCCACGGCCTGCAGCGCCTCGATGCTCGGCGACGAGATCGGCGTGGCGGGCAGTCCGGGGCTCGCGTACGTGTTCCAGGGGGTGACCTGCGCCCGGTCGGCGTCGGTGGTCGCCAGCTCGGTTTCGTCGAGGGCATAGTTGACCGTCGAGTCGAACTGCAGCGGCTGCCCGATCTTCAGGCGGTTGAGAATCACCCGCGCGACCTTCGCGAAGTCGTCCGGCAGCGCCTCGCGTTCCACGAGGGACGCGGCGACGAGCATCTCGTACGGGGTCAGCCCGACCTTCGCCGCGGCCTGGGTGATGCCGGTCTCGTCGTAGCGCTGCGCGCTGGTGGAGACGAGGTACCGCAGGATCTCGGCGGCCCCGGCACTGGGGTCGAAGTCCCAGCGGCCCGCCGCGATGAGCCCCTCGAGCTGACGGTTGCGGTCGGGCACGTTCGCGACCGCGCCCCGCGCCCATTCCGGCACGCCGAGCGCGGCGAGGTCGGTGCTCGCGCCGGCCGCGTCGAGCTCCTCGTACGTCAGGCAGGTGCGCTGCCCGTCGCGGTCGAGGCAGCTGGCCTCCGCGATGAGGGTGTAGATGCCCTTGCGCACCGCGCCGGTGTTGACGTCGCGGATGTCGTGCAACTGCCGGCCCTCGGAGATCACCACCGCCCCCACCCGGTTCGCGGGGTCGACCAGGGCGGCGACGGCCTCGCGGGCGGGAAGCCGGCTGGCGATCGAGTAGAAGCCCGGCTGCAGCGAGTTCATGCCGGGGTCCTGGACGGCGGCGTTGTAGAAGGCATCGGAGCTGGCGACGATGTCCGCCTCCTTGAAGGCGGCGCCGATCTGCTCGGCGGTGTCGCCCGGGTGCACCTGCACCACGACGGCGGGACCGCCCGCACCGGTGTAGTCGGGCGGCAGGTCCGGGCCGGTGAATTTCTGGTAGGCGAAGAATCCGCCGCCGAGGAGCAGGACCAGCACGGCCGCGACGGCGAGGATCCCGACGATCCGGCCGCGGGTGCGGCGGGCCCGGGCCGAGCGGGCGTGGGCCCGGCGGGCCGGGGACACCCCGACGGTTTCGGGGGCGGCGCGGTCGGCGGAGTCGGTCCAGTCCCGCCCTGCGGCCGGCGTCTCGGCGTATCCGCGGGGGTCGTCGTCCACCGCGGCGTAGCCGAACTGGTCGTAGCCCGCCTCGTCGTAGGCCGGCCGCTGCTCGTAGTCGTCGTACCGGTAGGCCCCCGGCTCGGGGTCGTACCCGTCGTGGTCGCGGGGGTCGTAGTCCCGGGGCTCGTAGCCCTGCGTCTCGTAGGCCCGGGCCTCGAAGGTGTCGTGGCCCGGGCCGTCGGTGGGAGTCCGGCCGTGGGGATCGAGGTCCTGCCGGTCGTGGCGGGGGTCGGGCTGCGACGGGGCGCCGGGGGCGTAGTCGTCGAGCCGGTAGACGTGCTCGGTGGTCGGCGCGTCGTCGAAGGGATGTCCGGCGGCCGGATGCGGTGGGTGCTCGTATCGGTAGCCGTCCCCGGCCGGGGCCGGCGGCTCCGGGACGTCGGGCCCCGGAGAACCGTGCCGCGGCCGGTACCACTCGTCCTGCTGCGCGGGTCCGAAGCCGGAGCGCCCCCCGGGGAAGTCGGGGTCCGCCCCGGTGGACTCGTCGTCCGGCCGCCCGTGCCGGCTCACTGCCCGCTCCCCGGCTTGCCGTCCTCGGCCACGTTCACAACTGCACTCCGCTCGTCCAACCAACCCTGCAAGATGGCGACGGCGGCGGCCTGGTCGATCACCGGCCGCGCACCGCGCGCGCTGACTCCGCTCTCGCGGAGCGCCCGCGCCGCAGTGACCGTCGTGAATCGTTCGTCGGCCATCCGCACAGGGATCCCGGTCAGGCGCCGGCGCAGCCGCCCCGCGAAATCACGGGCCAGTTTCGCGGCCTTGCCGGGCTCCCCGCGCAGGGTCTGCGGCAGTCCGACGATAACCTCCACGGCCTCGTACTCCGTGACGATGTCCACAATGCGCCGGATATCCGGCGCGTCGGACCCGCGTTCCTTCGAGCGGGGCACGGTCTCGACCGGAGTGGCCAGGATGCCGTCAGGGTCGGACGAGGCGACCCCGATTCGGACACTTCCGACATCGATGCCGATGCGGCGGCCGCGGCCGGGGTCGTCGACGCCCGGACGGTCGGGACCGGCGAAGTCGGCCACGATCAGCCGGCCAGCTCGCTCAGCCGGGCCCGGAACGCGGTCAGCGCCGCAGGGATCCCGGCCGGATCGGATCCGGATCCCTGCGCCATGTCGGGCTTGCCGCCGCCGCGGCCACCGATGGCGGGCCCGAAGCTCGACACCAGGTCGCCGGCCTTGATGCCCCTCGCCTGGGCCGCCTTGGTGGTGGCGACGACGAACGGCACCTTGCCGTCGGCGGAACCGAGCAGCAGCACCACGGCGGGCTCGCTGCCGAGCCGGCCGCGGACGTCGGAGGCGAGGCTGCGCAGGTCGTTCCCGGCCACGCCCTCGGGGGCGGTCTCGGCGACGACGAGAAGATCCCCGGTGCGCTGCGCCTTCTCGGCGAAGGTGCCGGCCGAGGCGAGCACCGCGGCGGCGCGGGTGCGTTCGAGCTCCTTCTCGGCCACCTTCAGCCGCTCGATCAGGGATTCGACCCGTGCGGGCACCTCCTCGGAGGGCACCTTCAGCGTCGAGGAGAGACCCGCGAGCAGCGCCCGCTCCTTGGCCAGGTGCCGGTACGAGTCCAGGCCGACGTACGCCTCGACGCGGCGCACGCCCGAACCGACGGACTGCTCGCCGAGCAGGGTGACGGTGCCGACGTGGGAGGAGTGCTCGACGTGGGTGCCGCCGCACAGCTCCATCGAGAACGGGCCGCCGATCTCCACGACGCGGACCTCGTCGCCGTAGTTCTCGCCGAAGAGCGCCATCGCGCCCATCTTCTTGGCCTTGTCCAGGTCCGTGACGAAGGTGTTCACCGGGTAGTTCGCGGCGACGGCCTCGTTGGTGACGGCCTCGATGTCGGTCTTCTGCTGCTCGCTGAGCGCGCCGGGCCAGGAGAAGTCGAACCGCAGGTAGCCCGGCTTGTTCAGCGAGCCGGCCTGCACGGCGTTGGGGCCGAGGACCTCACGCAGCGCGGCGTGGACCAGGTGGGTACCCGAGTGGCCCTGGGTGGCGCCCTTGCGCCAGGACGGGTCGACCTGCACGAGCACGGCGTCGCCCTCGGTGACCTGTCCCTCGAGCACGGTCACCTTGTGCACCCACAGCTGCTTGGCGATCTTCTGGACGTCGTTGACCTTGATGCGCAGGCCGCCGGCGGTGATGGTGCCGACGTCGGCGATCTGGCCGCCGGACTCGGCGTAGAGGGGGCTGCGGTCGAGGATCAGCTCGACGTCCTGGCCGGCCTGCGCCGCGTGCAGCCGCTCGCCGCCGGTGATGACGGCCAGCACCGTCGCCTCGGTCACCAGCTCGGTGAAGCCGGTGAACTCGGTGGGGCCGCGGTCGAGCAGCTCCTTGTAGACGGTCAGGTCGGCGTGGGCGTGCTTGCGGGCGCGGGCGTCGTCCTTCGCGCGCTGGCGCTGCTCGGCCATGAGGGAACGGAACCCGTCCTCGTCGACGGTCAGGCCCGCCTCGGAGGCCATCTCCAGCGTCAGATCGATGGGGAACCCGTAGGTGTCGTGCAAGGTGAAGGCCTCGGTGCCGCCGAGGACGGACCTGCCCTGCGCCTTCGCGGTCTCGACCGCACCCTCGAACAGCTTGCTGCCGGTGCCCAGGGTCTTGAGGAACGCGGTCTCCTCGCCGACGGCGACGGTCTCGATGCGCGAGTAGTCCGTGGCCAGTTCCGGGTAGGACGGGCTCATGGTGTCGCGCACGACGGCCATGAACTCGGCCATCGTCGGCGTGTCGGCGCCGAGCAGCCGGGCCGAGCGCACGATCCGGCGCAGCAGGCGGCGCAGCACGTAGCCACGACCGTCGTTGCCGGGGTTGACGCCGTCGACGATGAGCATCGCGGCGGTGCGGGCGTGGTCGGCGATGACGCGGAACCGCACGTCGGAGGCGTGGTCGGCGCCGTAGACACTGCCGGTCAGCTCGGCGGCCTTGTCGATGACCGGGCGCAGCAGGTCGGTCTCGTAGACGTTCTCGACGCCCTGGAGCAGGAACGCGACGCGCTCGACGCCCATGCCGGTGTCGATGTTCTTCTTCGGCAGCGGCCCGAGGATCGGGTAGCCCTCCTTGGCGCCGCCCTCACCGCGCTCGTTCTGCATGAACACGAGATTCCAGATCTCGATGTAGCGGTCCTCGTCGGCCTCCGGACCGCCCGGGGCGCCGTACTCGGGGCCGCGGTCGTAGAAGATCTCCGAGCAGGGGCCACACGGGCCGGGGATGCCCATGGACCAGTAGTTGTCCTTCATGCCGCGACGCTGGATGCGCTCGGCGGGGACACCGATCTTGTCGTGCCAGATCGAGTACGCCTCGTCGTCGTCCAGATACACCGTCGCCCAGAGCTTCTCGGGATCGATGCCGTAGCCGCCGTCCTCGACGGGGCTGGTCAGCAGCGACCACGCATGGCCTATCGCCTCTTCCTTGAAGTAGTCGCCGAACGAGAAGTTGCCCGCCATCTGGAAGAACGTGTTGTGCCGGGTGGTGATGCCCACCTCCTCGATGTCGAGGGTGCGCACGCACTTCTGCACCGATGTCGCGGTGCTGAACGGCGGGGTCTGCTGGCCGAGGAAGTAGGGCACGAACGGGACCATGCCGGCGTTGACGAACAGCAGGTTCGGGTCGGCGAGGATCAGCGACGCGCTGGGCACCTCGGTGTGGCCGGCCTTCACGAAGTGGTCGAGAAAGCGCCTGCGGATCTCGTGGGTCTGCACGTCGATGGTCCTCTTTGTCTGACGGTGTGGGCTGCCGAACCCGCGCGGGCACGGCGAATCGGCCATCGTTCAGCTTATCGCGCGGGCGACGGTGGCCGTTCTCGCCACCCGCGCCGCTCCGTCCCCCGCCGGGGGGGCGAGCGAATGTATCGTTCACCTCCGTAGTCCGACGGCATGGTTCATTCGCTCGGCGCCTGCCGCGCGACCTGCGGCGCACGCGGTGCCCTACCGTTCGCCGCGCACGATCCGTCGCAGCTTGGGCACCCGCTGCGCCAGCTCGCGCTCGGCGCCGTGGCCGGTCGGGGTGTAGTAGTCGACGCCGACGAGTTCGTCCGGCGCGTACTGCTGCGCCAGCACGCCGTCGGGGTGGTCGTGCGGGTAGCGGTAGCCGACGGCGTTACCGAGCTTCTGGGCGCCGGCGTAGTGACCGTCGCGCAGATGCGCCGGCACCGACCCGGACCGGCCGGCCTTGACGTCGGCGATCGCGGCGCCGAGCGCGGCGGTCACCGCACCCGACTTGGGCGCGGTCGCGATGTGGATGGTGGCCTGCGCCAGGGCGAGCTGCGCCTCGGGCATGCCGACGAGCTGCACGACCTGCGCGGCCGCCGTCGCGGTCTGCAGCGCGGTGGGATCGGCCATGCCGACCTCCTCGCTGGCCTGGATCATCAGCCGCCGCGCGATGAACCGCGGGTCCTCCCCCGCCACGATCATCCGCGCGAGATAGTGCAGCGCCGCGTCGACGTCGGAGCCGCGCAGCGACTTGATGAACGCGCTCGCGACGTCGTAGTGCTGGTCGCCGTCGCGGTCGTAGCGCACCGCGGCCTTGTCGATGCTCGACTCGACGGTCGGCAGGTCGATCGTCGCGCCCGTACCGCCGCGGTCGAGCGCGGTCTCGGCCGCCGCCTCGAGCGCGGTCAGCGCGCGACGTGCGTCTCCGCCCGCGAGGCGCACCAGGTGGTCGAGCGCGTCGTCGGTGATCTCCACACCGCCGCCGAGACCGCGTTCGTCGGTGCGGGCCCGCTCGAGCAGGGCCCGGATGTCGTCCGGGCCCAGCGGCTGCAGCTGCAGCACCAGCGAGCGGGACAGCAGCGGGGCGACGACGGAGAACGACGGATTCTCGGTGGTGGCCGCCACGAGCAGCACGATCCGGTTCTCCACCGCGGCGAGCAGCGCGTCCTGCTGGGTCTTGGAGAAGCGGTGCACCTCGTCGATGAAGAGCACGGTCTGTTCACCGGCGCCCAGGCGGCGACGGGCCAGGTCGATCACGGCCCGCACGTCCTTGACGCCGGCCGACAGCGCGGACAGCGCCTCGAAGCGGCGGCCGGTGGCACCGGAGATGAGGGAGGCCAGGGTGGTCTTGCCGGTCCCCGGCGGGCCGTAGAGCACGACGGACGCGGCGCCGGAGCCCTCGACGAGGCGGCGCAGCGGCGCACCGGGGGCGAGCAGGTGCTGCTGGCCGACGACTTCGCTCAGGTCGGCCGGGCGCATCCGCGCGGCGAGCGGCGCGTTCGGTCCGGCACCGCGGGACGGGCGCGACGCCGGTGGTACGGGTGCGGGGTCGGGCTCGGTCGGGCGGGGGGTCTCGAACAGGGCGTCCGGTCCGGCTGGTTCCTCCGCTCCGAAGAAGGTGCTCACCCCACGACGCTACCGTCCCGGCCCGACGGCGGGTCGGGCCGACGGCGCGTGAACCGGCCGTGAACGTTCGGGACATTCCGTCGCGGTACTTGCTCATCGCGGGGGACGCTGGTCTGATCGTCCGGTGCCTCCCACCGAAACCCGTGTCGTGTCGCGACGGACCGCGCTGCGCGCGGGCGGCGTCGCCCTCGGCGCCGCGGCCCTGGCGGCCGTCTCCGTCTCCCCCGCCGCGGCGGAGAGCGTCGTGTTCGCGCACGGCGTGGCCTCCGGCGATCCCCTACCCGACCGGGTGATCCTGTGGACCCGCATCACGCCCGCCCCGGACGCCGTGCCCGGTTCCGGCCTCGGCGCCGCGACGACGGTCCGCTGGGAGATCGCCACCGACGGCGACCTCCGCGACGTGGTGGCCTCGGGGTCCGTGACGACGTCCCCCGCGTCCGACCACACGGTCAAGGTCGATGCGACGGGCCTCGAGCCGGACACCGCCTACTTCTACCGCTTCACCGCCGGAGACGCGGCCTCCCCGGTCGGCCGGACCCGCACCGCGCCCGGGCCGGGGGCCGAGCTGAACCGGCTACGGTTCGCGGTGGTGTCGTGCTCGAACTGGGAGGCCGGGTTCTTCGGCGTCTACCGGCACCTGGCGGCGCGCCCGGACCTCGACGCCGTCGTGCACCTCGGCGACTACCTGTACGAGTACGGCACGGGCGAATACGCCTCCGGCGGCAACCGGGTGGTGCGCCCGCACGACCCACGGCACGAAATCGTCACCCTCGCCGACTACCGGATCCGGCACGGCCAGTACAAGAGCGATCCCGATCTGCAGCGGCTGCACGCGCTGCTGCCGTGGATCGTGGTGTGGGACGACCACGAGAGCGCCAACGACGCGTGGTCCGGCGGCGCCCAGAACCACGACCCCGCCGTCGAGGGAGCCTGGGCGGAGCGACGGGCCGCGGCCCTGCAGGCCTACCTGGAGTGGCAGCCCCTCCGGCCGGGCGGCACCGCCGACGCGCCCCGGCTGTACCGGCGGCTGCAGTTCGGGGACCTGGCCGAGCTGTCGATGCTGGATCTGCGCAGCTATCGCACCGAGCAGGTGCACGGGCGCCGCATCGACGACCCGGCGCGCACCATCACCGGCGCGGAGCAGATGGCGTGGCTGACCGCGGGCGTGACGAGTTCGGGCACGCGATGGCAGCTCATCGGGAACCCGGTGATGATCGCCCCGGTGCTGCTGCCGCCCCTGGACGAGCGGACCACGGCGGCGCTGACCGCCGTCGCGGGGCTCCCCGCGGCGGGGGCACCGTTCAACGTCGACCAGTGGGACGGCTATCCCGCCGACCGGCGACGGCTGCTCGACGCGATTCGTGCCTCCGGCCGCGACGTGGTGTTCCTCACCGGCGACATCCACTCGTCGTGGGCCGCCGACATCCCCGTCGACGCCGCGAACTACCCCGGCGCGGGCACCGTGGCCACCGAACTGGTGGTGCCGTCGGTGACCTCGGCGAACATCGACGAGATGCTGGGCGTCGCGCCCCGCACCGTCACCCCGTCGATCGAGGCGGCGGTGCTGGCGACGAACCACCACATCCGGTACGTCGAACTGGACTCGCACGGCTTCGGTGTCCTCGACGTGACACCCGACGCGGTGCAGATGGACTGGCTGTACGTGCTCGATCCGACCGACCCGGGCACCGGCGTGCGGTACGGCACGAGCCGGCGGGTCGCCGCCGGCACGCCACGGCTGGAGCCGGCGGCCGCGCTCGATCCGGGTGCGCACGGCCGGCAGGCCCGGCCGTGACGCCACCCGCCGGAGCGATCGATCGGCGCACGATGCTCGCCGGCACGGCCGTGCTGGCCGGCGCGGCCCTGATCGGCACGGCTCCGGCCCTGATCGGCACGGCTCCGGCCCGGGCGGCGACGCCGTCGGCGCTGCTCCCGGACGCGGACGTGCACGTCCTCGTCGTCGACGGGATGCGCCCGGACGAGCTCGCGCCGGGTCTCACGCCGCATCTGCTCGCGCTCGCCGACGCCGGCACCCGGTACACCGCGGCCCGGGCGATCTCGGTGGCCGAGACGCTGCCGAACCACGCGGCGATGATGACCGGTGTGCTGCCGCACCGCTCCGGCGTGCCCGCCAACTCGATCTTCGACCCGGTGCTCGGCCGCACCCGGGACCTCGACCGGCCGACCGACCTGCGCGCCGGGACGGTGCTCGACCGGCTGCCCCGCGAGCTGGGGCTGACGACCGCGAGCGTGCTGTCCAAGCGGTACCTGCACGGCCTGTTCGGCGGCCGCGCGTCGGTGGCGTGGGATCCGGTGCCGCTGCTGCCGCTCACCGAACACGCGCCGGACCGCTTCACGGTCGACGCGCTGATCTCCGTGGTGGAGGAGCGGTCGCCGCGGTTCACGTTCACCAACCTCGGCGACGTGGACCGCGTCGGGCACCTGGACGTGCTCGGCGCGTCGCTGCGGCTCGCGCGTACCGCGGCGCTGCGCTCGGCGGACGAGCAGGTGGCCCGGTTCGTGGAGTTCCTGCGCGCGACGGGACGGTGGGAACGGTCGGTGCTGATCGTGCTGGCCGACCACGGGATGGACTGGTCGGCGCCGGACCAGCTGATCGGCCTCGTCGACGTGCTCGGCGCCGACCCGCTGCTCGCCGGATCGGTGCGCACCGCCCAGAACGGCGGTGCGAACCTGCTGTACTGGGTCGGCGATCCGGCGGCCCGGGTGGACGCGGTGGCGCGGATGCGGGAGGTCGCCGCCGCCGTCCCGGGCGTGGCCGCACTGTACGCGGGTGCGGATCTGGGTCTCGGCGCCGCCGCGGGTGATCTGGTGGCGTTGTGCGACGCGGGGTGGCGGTTCTCCGATCCGAGCCCGTTGTCGAATCCGATTCCGGGCAATCACGGTCACGCCGCGACCGTCGAGATCCCGTTCTTCGTCGCCGGCGGGCATGCGAGTATCCGCCGCGGCCTCACCGTCGCCGACCCCGTGCGCACCCTCGACGTCGCCCCGACGGTCGCGGCGCTGTTCGGGCTGGCCGGGCCGGCGGGCGGCTGGGACGGCCGCGCGGCAACGCACGCCTTCGCCGGGTGAGCCCGATGCCTCCGCAGCCCTTCCGCCGGTCGCCGTCGCGCGTGACAATGGAAGTGCAGTAACCGTTTTCAACGGAGGAGGCAGTGATGACCACTGCACGCGACATCATGCACCGCGACGCGGTCTGCATCGGCGAACACGACACCCTCGAGACCGCGGCCCAGCGGATGCGGGAACTGGACATCGGCGCGTTGCCGATCTGCGGCGACGACGACCGGCTCCACGGCATCATCACCGACCGCGACATCGTGCTCGAGTGCGTCGCCGCGGGCGGCGACCCGAGTTCCATGACGGCCGGTGAGCTCGCCCAGGGCAAGCCCTACGTGGTCGACGCGGACGCGGACATCGACCGGGTCCTGACGATGATGGAGGAACACCGCATCCGCAGGCTGCCGGTGGTCGAGGAGCATCGGCTGATCGGCATGATCAGCGAGGCCGACCTGGCCACGCATCTGCCCGAGTCGGAGGTGGGCCGGTTCGTCGAGGCCATCTGCGCACGTACCGCGCCGTAGGCGGGCCGGGCATACCGCGCGTGACGGCCCGGGCGTAGCGCGGTCAGTCGCCGACGCGCTGCTCGAGACGTTCGAGGACGTCTCGGGCATGCCCGGCGACGTCGTCGTGTCCGGTGTCGGCGGCGTAGTCGGCGAGCAGCGACCAGCGGCTGCGCAGCGCGTCGGACCACGGCACGGACAGGTGGTGGTCCCGCACCGCCGCGATGCGGGCATGGTCCTCGGGGACGAACAGATAGGTGCTCAGCCACACCCACGCGAGCTGCGCGTCGAGCAGCCGCTCGGCGAGCACCTCGTCGAAGCCGAGCGAGGGCCACATGCCCACCACCTCGGCCCGCCACGCGTCGGCCATCGCGCGGGCCCGCTCGAGCGTGAGCGGCGCCTTGCACAGGCACGCCGGGAAGGAGGTCAGGGCGTAGGCGATGTCGAGGGTGGCGTCGCGGAAGCCGCCCCACTCGTAGTCGAGGAACTGCACGCCCTCGTCGCCGACGACGATGTTGTCCGGGCACAGGTCCGAGGGGCTGAAGGCCCGGAACCGGCCGGCGGTGAACAGCTTCGCGGCCCGCTCGGCGCGGTCGATCACGCTCTGCGGCACCTCGAGGCCGAACTCGGTGGCGAAGCGGTCGGGCACGACGCGCAGCGCGCCGGTGGCCTGCTCGACGACGGCGTCGGCGAAGTGCGCCACCTCGGCACGGCGCAGCAGGGCGGCGAAATCCTCCTCGCGCCCGACGGTCGCGGCATGCATCCGGCCGAGGGCCTGGGCGAACGCCATGAGGGTGTTGGTGACGGTGTCGGTGTCGTCGCTGCGCAGCAGCGTGGCGATCGGGGTGGCGTCGCCGAGGTCGCTGAGCACCAGCAGCCGCGACTCGAAGTCGTAGGCCAGCAGTTCGGCGCCCGGCCGGTCGTCCTTGGCCAGGGCGGTGGCGAACTGGTAGGACACCGCCTCGCGCAGGAACGCGACCTCGTCGTCGGTGGCGGCGCCACGGAAGCCCACCCGCCGTTCGGCGCGCGGGGGCACCTGCTTGAGCACCAGGGTGCGCGGCAGGGAGAACGGGTTCGCCGCGACCCGCACGCGCAGAACCACCGAGCGGCCACTGCCGCCGAGATCCACCGGATCGGCCAAGGTCACGGGTGCGCCGGTGCGCCGGGTCAGCAGCTTTTCGGCCGCCTCCACCACTTCCGACATGGGCTCCGCCAATGTTGCAGTCATCGTCTGACAATCTACCCGGTTCGGGCGACGATCAGTTCGTGCACGAACCGCATCTTGACCAAAACGGGCGGGGGTAGCACGAACGGATACAGATCGGTGTGACCCATCGACCGGTTGACCATGTTCAGCGACCAGGCCAGCGGCAGCCAGCGCTCGAGGAGTTTGTCGAAGCCGGCCGGGCCGGGCTGGGGGCGGTCCAGGGCGGCGCCGGCGGGTGCGAACCCGAACCCGGCGGCGGTGTCCAGCGCGTCCCGCATGTGCAGATAGTGCGCGAACGTCTCGGCCCAGTCCTCGGCCGGATGCATCGTCGCGTACGAGGAGACGAACTCGTCCTCCCACCCGTCGGGTGCTCCCTCGGAGTAGTGCCGGTCCAGCGCCGCCTGGTAGTCCGCGTCGGGATCGCCGAACAGCGCCTCGAACCGGGCCCGCACGGCGGGGGTGGCGATCAGGACCATCTGGTAGTAGTGCCCGATCTCGTGCCGGAAGTGGCCCAGCAGGGTGCGGTACGGCTCGCCCATCTCGATCCGCAGCTGCTCACGGTGCACGTCGTCGCCCTCGGCGAGATCGAGGGAGATCACTCCCGACGCGTGTCCGGTGAGGACCTGCTCGTCGCGGCTCGACAGCAGGTCGAACGCGAGGCCGGTGTCCGGGTCGGTGTCGCGGCCGGTGAGCGGCAGGCCGAGTTCGGTGAGTTCGACGATCAGCCGGCGCTTGGCGGCCTCGGCGTCGGCGAACGCGGCCAGCGCGTCGGTGTCGTCGTCGGCCGGGCGGGTGCGGGTGAGCCGGCACGACCGGCACAGGCCGGGCTCGTCGCGGCCGACGATCCAGTTGCAGCGGGCCAGGTGCAGGTTGTCGCACAGCCGGTAGCGGCGGGCCGGCACCGCACCGGAGGCCGGACCGTCGGCGTCGTCCTCGGGCAGGATCGCGACCATCGAGACGGTGCCGAGGTCGAAGCCGATTGCGCTGCCGCAGCGCAGGCAGACCGAGTTCTCGAAGGTCAGTTGCTGCCCGCACATCGGGCACGAGAAGTCACGCATCGGCCGCTCCTGTCGGTTCGGGGTCGGTGCGGTCGCCGCCGGTGGGCGCGAGCGGAGCCACGTCGACGGACACGTCGATGGTGCTGTCCTTGGCTTCGGTGTAGATCACCCCGCGCAGCGGCGGCACGTCGGCGTAGTCGCGGCCCCACGCGACGGTGGTGTACCGCTCGTCCACGAACTGGTCGTTGGTCGGGTCGAAGGCGAGCCACGTGTCGCCGGGCAGCCACACCGCCGCCCAGGCGTGCGTCGCGTCGACGCCCACCATGCGTTCGCGTCCGGGGGGCGGATCGGTGGCGAGGTAGCCGGACACGTAGCGGGCGGCGAGGCCGTGCGCGCGCAGGCAGGCGAGGGCCAGGCGCGCGAAGTCCTGGCACACGCCGGAGCGCGCGACCAGGACCTCGGCGACGCGCGTGGACACCGACGTCGATCCGGAGTGGTAGGCGAAGTCGGTGAAGATGCGGTGGGTGAGTTCGGCGATCGCCTCGACCAGCGGCCGGCCCGGAGGGAAGGTGGGCGCGGCGTAGGCGAGTACCTCGGCGTCGACCTCGGGCGGGTCGAGGTCCAGAACGAAGTCGGTGGCCAGGGCGCCGGCCGTGCCGACCGGCCGCGCCGACTCCCACGGCGCGACGGCGGGACCGGCGACCAGCCGCGCCGGATCCGGCGGGGTCACCGTCACCTCGGACTCCGCGGTGACGACGAGCGTGTCGTGGGGCTCGGCGACGTGGAAGTAGACGTCGCGGTTGCCCCACAGGTCCGCCCCCACCGACGTGTCGGCCGGGGCGGGGTCGACGGTGACGCTGCTCGAGACGACCCGCTGGTTGTCGGTGTCGCGGGGCAGCAGGTAGCCGCGGCCGTACGAGGAGGTCACCACGCCGGAGTACCGGTAGGTGGTGCGATGCACGATGCGGTACCGGCGCCGGGCGGGGTCGAGCGGATCGGTCACGGCAGGGTCCTCCGCTGGGCGCCGCCCCACAGCGGCCGGGTGCCGCCGGGCAGCGACAGCGGCCCGCGCAGCAGCTGCTCGGCCAGCTGCTCGAGTCCGGTGTGGACGGCCGCGAGGAGATCGGCGAGCTCGCGGCGGACGCCGTCGGTGGCGGTCTCGAGGTCGACCGGGTCCACCCGGCGCAGCCGGGTCAGCAGCTCGTCGGCGAGGCGTTCGGGCCGGGTCGAGCCGGAGGCGTCGGGCAGCGCCCGCAAGTTCTCGCGCAGGCGTTCGAGCACCCACGCCAGCGAGCGGGGGTTGGTGGTGTCGAGCAGCAGCAGCTGCGCGACGGCGGCCGGGCGCACCCGGTGGTTGCGGCGGCGGTAGGTCACCGAGCTCTCCGCGGCGCCGAGCACCGTCTCCATCAGCGCCCGGTCGGTGGCGGCGTCGCGGGCGACGGTGAGGGTGGTCGCCAGCAGGGTGGTCAGCGACAGCGCCCGCTCGATCCGCTTGCCGAGGTCCATCACGTGCCAGCCCAGGTCACGGACCATCGATTCGGCCCCGAGCCCGGACAGGGCGAGCATCCCGGCGAGGACGGCGGACTGGGTGGCGCCGAGCAGGGAGCCGTCGTCGTCGGGGTCCTCGGTGAGCGCGTCGAGGGCGCGCTGGACGTCGGCGAGCACGGCCCACGTGTCGTTGGAGAGCTGGTCGCGCACGGCCCGGGCCGCCTGGTCGAGTCCGGCGAACGATTGGGCGAGCGAGCCGAGCCGTTCCGGATCGACGGTCATGGAGCGGAATTCCGCTGTGGCGGAGTGGTAGTCGTCCATGACGTCGGCACCGGTGTGCTGCGCCGCGATCGCCGGTCCGGGGGCCGCGGCGGTGAGCGCCGACAGCAGCACGGGCAGGCACTCGCTGCCCGGCAGCCAGGGCCGGAAGCGGTAGTCCTGGTAGCGCTCGCGGACCGCGACGAGCAGGCGGGCGGTGTCCTCGGCACGCTCGCCGTAGCGGCCCAGCCAGAACAGGTCGTTGAGCACCCGAGGCGAGGCGACGACGTCGACGGGGGGCACGGCGAAGGTGGACACCTCGTCCCCGGCCGGAACGCCTGTCGCGCCGGTGGTGGCCGTGGGCGCGGCGGTGCGCACCCACACGTCCTTGGCGACGACGCGCATCGGCGGCCGCGTGCGCGGCGTCGCGCCCGGGACGACGATCTCGCCGAGCCCACCGGGCATGGGGGTGAATCCGACCCGCTGGGCGACGGTGAACAGTCGGACGCCGACCGGCGCGGCACCGAGCCCGCCGGAGATTCCGGACAGCGACGGGACGTACGAGTGGTCGGGAATCTCCTGGCCGACCCACCGCCCCGGCTGCGCTCGCACCTGGGCGAGCAGACCCTCGCGCTGCTGCGCGTCTAGGCTGCCGACCATCACCGACCGGGCGGTGACCGCCGACCGCAGCACCAGCTGCTCGAACCTCTCCGTCAGCGCCGCGACCCCGGCCGGGGTGCCGCCCCAGTATGCGGGGACCGGCTCGAGCAGCAGGTCCTCGTCGAGCAGGGCCCGGCACAGCGACGGCAGGAACTCCGCCAGGGCCGGATTCTCGAGCACCCCGCTGCCGAGGGTGTTGACGACGGTGACGGCGCCGCGCCGCACCACCTCCACGAGCCCGACCACGCCGAGCCGCGAGTCCGGCCGCAGGTCGAGCGGGTCCGCGTAGGCGGCGTCGACGCGGCGTAGCACGACGTCGACGCGGGTGAGCGAGCCGAGCGAGCGCATCCACAACCGGCCCTCGCGCACCACCAGGTCGGCGGCCTCGACCAGCGGGAACCCGAGGACGCCCGCGATGTGGGCCTGATCGAAGGCGGTCTCCGAGTGTGCGCCCGGGCCGAGGACGACCACCACCGGGTCCTCCGCGCCGGCGGGTGCGGCCTCGCGCAGCGCGAGGCGCATCGCCTCGACGAACGGCGACAGCGGCCGTGGGTTCGTCGCCTGGTACAGGTCGGGCATGGCGCGTGCCGTCACCCGCCGGTCGGCGAGGGCGTACCCGGCGCCGGACGGGGCCTGGGTGTGGTCCCGCACCACCCGGAACCGGCCGTCGCGGGCACGGGCGACGTCGATTGCGTGGACGAACAGCTGGTGCGGCCCGGGGAGCGAGAGCCCGTGCGCGGCCCGCACGTAGCCGCGATGGCCGAACACCAGTTGCGGGGGCAGCAGTCCCTCCCGGAGCGTGCGCATCGGCCCGTACAGGTCGGCGAGCAGCGTGTCGAGCAGCCGTGAGCGCTGCAGCAGACCCTGCTCGAGGGTGCCCCAATCGTCGGCGGAGAGGACGAACGGCACCCCGTCGAGTTCCCACCGGTGCGGCGCGGCCGGACCGGTCTCCTCGGTGCGGGCGTCGACGGGGGTGTATGTGATGCCGTGGTTGTCGACGAGCCGGCGCACCCGCTGCCGGTAGCGGGCCAGCGCCTGGGGGCCACGTGCCTGCAACCCCTCCGCCAGTTCGGCCCAGTGCTCGCGGACGTCGCCCGCGGGGTCGAAGAGTTCGTCGAATTCCGGTCCGCGGTGGGCGTACCGCGCTCGCAGCGACTGTGTGGCGACCATGTCGGTCATGCCGTTGCCGCCCTCTCCGTCCGTCCGGCGCCTGCTGTCACTGTGCCAGGCCGTGCCCCGCCGTGCGCGCTGCCCTCTGACACCGCGGCGGCACCGGCCCGTGGGCAGGCGCCGCCGACGAGGTCCTGTCGGTGCTCTACTTCTCGGCCTTCTTCGGCTCCGGCTTGAAGTCGATCCCGGACTCCTTGCGCTGCTCGGGGGTGATCGGCGCCGGAGCGTCGGTCAGCGGGTCGACACCGCCGCCGGACTTCGGGAACGCGATGACCTCGCGGATCGAGTCCGCGCCGGCGAGCAGGGCGGTGATGCGGTCCCACCCGAAGGCGATGCCGCCGTGCGGCGGAGCGCCGTACTTGAATGCCTCGAGCAGGAAGCCGAACTTCTCGTTCGCCTCCTCCTCGGAGATGCCCATCACCTTGAACACGCGCTGCTGGATGTCGGTGCGGTGGATTCGGATCGAGCCGCCGCCGATCTCGTGACCGTTGCACACGATGTCGTAGGCGTAGGCGAGGGCCGAGCCGGGATCGGTGTCGAACGTGTCGAGGTGCTCGGGCATCGGCGAGGTGAAGGCGTGGTGCACCGCCGTCCATGCGGAGCTGCCGAGCGCGACGTCGCCGGAGGCGGTGGCGTCGGCGGCCGGCTCGAACAGCGGGGCGTCGACGACCCACACGAACTTCCAGTCGTCGGGATCGATGAGATCGAGCTTGCGGGCGATCTCGCCGCGAGCGGCACCGAGCAGCGCGCGCATGGGCTTGGTGGCGCCGGCGGCGAAGAAGATGCAGTCCCCGGGCTGGGCGCCGACGTGCTTGGCCAGGCCCTCGCGCTCGGCGTCGGTGAGGTTCTTCGCGACCGGTCCGGACAGCTCCCCGTCCTCGCCGACCAGCACGTACGCCAAGCCCTTCGCGCCGCGCTGCTTGGCCCACTCCTGCCAGGCGTCGAGCTGGCGCCGCGGCTGGCTCGCGCCGCCGGGCATGACGACCGCGCCGACGTACTCGGCCTGGAACACCCGGAAGGTGGTGTCCTTGAAGAACTCCCGGCACTCGACGAGCTCGAGGCCGAAACGCAGGTCGGGCTTGTCGGAGCCGTAGCGGCGCATCGCGTCGGCGTAGGTCATGCGCGGGATCGGGGTGGTCAGCTCGTGCCCGACCAGGCGCCACAGCGCGTGCAGGATCTCCTCGGCGAGCAGGATCACGTCGTCCTGGCTCACGAACGCCATCTCGATGTCGAGCTGGGTGAACTCCGGCTGCCGGTCGGCGCGGAAGTCCTCGTCGCGGTAGCAGCGGGCGATCTGGTAGTACCGCTCGATGCCGCCGGCCATCAGCAACTGCTTGAACAGCTGCGGCGACTGCGGCAGTGCGTAGAAGCTGCCGGGCTGCAGCCGCGCCGGCACCACGAAGTCGCGGGCGCCCTCCGGGGTGGAGCGGGTCAGCGTCGGGGTCTCGACCTCCACGAAGCTGTGGTGGGCGAGCACGCCGCGGGCGGCGGCGTTGACCTTGCTGCGCAGCCGGATCGCCTTGCCCGGGCCCTCGCGGCGCAGGTCCAGGTAGCGGTACTTCAGGCGGGCTTCCTCGCCGACCTGGTCGTCGAGCTGGAACGGCAGCGGCGCGGCCTCGTTGAGAACCTCGAGCGTCGAGGCGTTGACCTCGACGGCGCCGGTGGGGATGTCGAAGTTCTGGTTGCCCTCCGGCCGGACCTCGACCACTCCGACGACCTTGATGCAGTACTCGGCGCGCAGACGGTGTGCCTGCTCGAGGACGGCGCCCTCACGGAAGACGACCTGCGACACACCCGACGCGTCGCGCAGGTCGATGAAGATCACCCCGCCGTGGTCGCGGCGCCGGGCCACCCAGCCGGTGAGGGTGACGGTCTGCTCGGCGTGCTCGGCTCGCAACGAGCCGGCGAGATGGGTGCGCAGCACGGAATTCCTTTCGAAACAACCTAACGAGGGACGTCGTCGTTGCAATCCTACGAAAGACACACATCCGCCGAGGACACCCGTACCCGATCGGCCGTGCCAAGCTGAACCGATCGGTCCCCCTGCGACGAGGAAGTGAAGGCGGCGATGACGTTCAACGAGGGCGCTCGGATGGAGGGCGGCCGCATCCAGGTCGGCGGCGGAGGCGGACCGGGCGGGAAGATCGCGATCGGCGGTGGCGCCGGCGGCCTGCTGGTGCTGATCCTGGCACTGCTGCTCGGAGGTGATCCCGGCTCGCTCCTCGGCAGCGGCGCCCCGGAGCAGTCCGGGCAGTACGGCTCGGGCACCCTGGAGGGCTGTGAGACCGGGGCGGACGCCAACGCGAGCGTCGACTGCCGCGTCCAGTTCACCGTCGGCAGCCTCGACGCGGTGTGGGAACAGCAGCTCGGGCCGCAGACCGGCGTCGAGTACGTCCGGCCCGCGGTCGTGCTGTTCTCCGGTGCGGTCGCGACGGGCTGCGGCAACGCCACGAGCGACGTCGGACCGTTCTACTGCCCGGCCGACCGGACCGCGTACTTCGACACCAGCTTCTTCCAGGACCTGGTCACCCGGTTCGGCGCCAACGCCGGCCCGCTCGCGCAGGAGTACGTCGTCGCGCACGAGGTGGGTCACCACCTGCAGAACCAGCTCGGGGACCTCGGCCGCGCGCAGGCCGATCCGCGCGGTGCCGACTCCGGGGCCGTCCGCACCGAGCTGCAGGCCGACTGCTATGCCGGGGCGTGGGCGTACCACGCCGACAAGCAGCCGGATCCGAACACCGGGGAGCCGTTCCTGCAGCCCCTCACCCAGCAGGACATCCGCGACGCGCTGTCGGCGGCGTCCGCCGTCGGCGACGACCGGATCCAGGCTTCCGCCGGCGGGCGGGTGAACCCCGAGGGCTGGACGCACGGGTCGTCCGACCAGCGGCAGAAGTGGTTCCTCGCCGGGTACACCACCGGGCAGATCGCGGCGTGCGACACGTACACGGCGCGAGATCTGGACAACCCGCCGGCGCTGCGCTGACCCCGCCGCCCACCACGGGGAATCCACTCCCGAAACGCGGTGCGCGTGCCATGCTCGAGGGGTCCGCACCGGTACGAGGTGACCTGCCGTGGAATGGTACGACGCCGACGGGTATTCGCTGGGACGGCTGCTGTGCACGCGCGCGCTGGCCCTGGTGTACCTCGTCGCGTTCCTGGTGGCGCTCAACCAGTTCCGGGCGCTGCTCGGGAGCACCGGCCTGACGCCGATCCCCCGCTTCCTGAAGGCGACGTCGTTCGGCCGGGCCCCGAGCGTGTTCCACCTGCGCTACTCGGACCGTCTCTTCGCGGCGGTCGCCGGTCTCGGCGCGGTCCTGGCCGCCGCCACCGCGCTCGGGGTGACGGACCGGCTGCCGCTGATCGCGTCGATGCTCGTCTGGTTCCTGCTGTGGCTGCTGTACTTGTCGATCGTCAACGTCGGACAGGTCTGGTACTCGTTCGGCTGGGAATCGTTGCTGCTCGAAACCGGCTTCCTGGCGATCTTCCTCGGCAACGCGGACACCGCCCCGCCACTGCTCGTCCTGATCCTGCTGCGCTGGCTGCTGTTCCGGCTCGAGTTCGGGGCGGGCCTGATCAAGATGCGCGGCGACCGGTGCTGGCGGGATCTGACGTGCCTGTACTACCACCACGAGACCCAGCCGATGCCGGGCCCGCTGAGCTGGTACTTCCACCACCTGCCCAGGCCCCTGCACCGGGTCGAGGTGGCCGGGAACCACGTCACCCAGCTCGTGGTGCCCTTCTTCCTGTTCGCGCCGCAGCCGATCGCGGGGATCGCGGCGTCGATCATGATCGTCACCCAGTTGTGGCTGGTGGTCAGCGGCAACTTCTCCTGGCTGAACTGGCTGGCGATCGTGCTGGGCCTGTCGGTGATCCCGGACAGCTGGTGGGAGCGTCTGCTGCCGCTCGAACCCGGTCCGGGGTACGGGACGACGCCGACGGTGTTCGTGGCGGTGGTCGTGGCGCTGACCGGGACGGTCGCGGTGCTCAGCTACCTGCCGGTGCGGAACATGCTCTCCCACCGGCAGGCGATGAACGCCTCGTTCAACCGGTGGCACTTCGTCAACACCTACGGCGCGTTCGGCAGCATCACCCGGCACCGGCACGAGGTGATCGTCGAGGGCACCTCCGATCGGGAGGTGGGCCCCGGCACCGTGTGGCGCGAGTACGAGTTCAAGGGCAAGCCCGGCGACGTGCGCCGCCGGCCCCGCCAGTACGCGCCGTATCACCTGCGGCTGGACTGGCTGATGTGGTTCGCCGCGCTGTCCCCCGACTACGCGCGCTCCTGGTTCGGGCGACTGCTCGAAAAGCTGCTGACCAACGACGAGCACGTGACGGCACTGCTGCGGCGTAACCCGTTCCCCGACGCGCCGCCCCGCTGGGTGCGGGCGCGGTACTTCAGCTACCGGTACACCACGTGGCGCGAGCGCCGCGAGACCGGCGCGTGGTGGGTGCGCGAGTACATCACCGACTACATGCGGCCGGTGGCCCTGGCCGAACGCGACGCCGAATGAGGTCCCCGGAGCGGGCGGCGCTTTCGAAAATTCAATCTCGCGTTATCTCACCTTTATCGAACATCAACGTCGGGTAAAGAATGAGATCGACCGGGCGACCGGTATCCGGGACCCGGACAGGAAAAGGGGGCCTGCGTCCTCAACCCGCAGGCCCCCTCTATTTCCCCCGGATCAGCTGAGGTTCATGTCCTCGGCGGAACCGGAGAAGAAGTCGAACGCGCCGAAGAGGTCGGCGATTGCTCCGAAGAAGTCGGCCAACGTTCCAAAGTCCATGCTGGAGCTCCATTTCTGATCTTGTACATACCGTACCGGTGCCGTGCACCGAACCCAATTGTTACCAAACGCGCCGGGTCCCGCAATTCGAGCGCGGACCCGGCTGCCGCACGCGGTAGGGGAAATCGGGTTCGCGAAATTCTCAGCACTCCGCGCATGCAATTCGCTGGCGCGCACGGTCGGCGCGATCGCGCCTGAAGGGCCGGGTCAGCGACGCGGCGGGCCGCCGACCGCCGCGACGCCCAGCTCCGCGAGGCCGTCGACGATCCCCCCGGCGAACTCGTCGACGTCCGGGACGAGATCGGCATCGGCGACGACGTCGACGTTCAGCCGGCCCGCGTAGGACAGCACGCCGACGGCGACACCGACGTTGCCCTGCACCACGCCGACCTGGAACAGCTCGCGCACGCGGGCACCCGCGAAGTACAGCGGCACGGGCGGGCCGACCAGATTGCTGACGAACAGATTGACCAGCCGTTGGCGCCGCATCACCTGCACCGTCCACCGCTGGAGCAGCCGTCCCCCGGGCTGCAGCGGCGGCTCCCGCTTGAGCCGCGCGGTCTCGCGGGCGACGGCCGCGACCCGGGCGGCCACCGACCCGGGCCCCACCGGCAGGGGCACGAGCAGGATCCCGACCCGGTTCCCCGGGCTCCGGTCGTCGGCGGTGCGCAGCGACGCCGCCACCGACGCCTTCAGGATCAGGTCCGGGTCGAGTTCGCCGCGCGCCGCGAGGAGCCGCCGCGCGCCGGCGGCCACGGCGGCGAGCACGACGTCGTTGACCGTCGCACCGTGCGCGTGTGCGACGCGCCTGACCTCGGCGAGGTCGCAGCGCACCAGGCTCAGCCGGCGGTGCGGCCCGACGGGACCGTCGAACGACACCCGCGGGGCCCGGCCCTGCCGGGCGAGCGAGCGCAGCTGCCGCACCCGCAGGGCGGCACGTCGCGCCGCCACCGTCGGCCGCACTGCCCGGAGCCACCGCCACGCAGCCCCGGGCCGGCGGTGCAGGTTGTCGCGGACGAGCGCACGCACGGAGGGTGGCGGAACCGGGGTGGGCACGGGACGGGGGTCCTCGTCGGGCGTGGTCGCGGCAGTGTCGAGCAGGGCGCCGAACAGTTCGAGGGCGGCGATGCCGTCGGCGACCACGTGGTGGAGCCGCAGCAGCAGCGCGATCGTCCCGTCGTCCCGGTGCGTGAGCAGCCACATCTCCCACAGCGGCCGGGACCGGTCGAGGCGTGGTTCGTCGAGTTCCGCGCAGGTGCGCAACAGGGTGGCCTCGTCGCCGGGAGCGGGCAGGGCGCGGGTCCGCACGTGGCACGAGATGTCGAAGTGCGGGTCGTCGACCCACACGGGCGGTCCGGCACCCGGCGGCGGGCGGTGCAGCCGCTGGCGCAGTCGGGGCGCGCGGCGGGTGCGCCGCGCGACGTGCTCGCGGATCGCCGCCAGCCGGAGGCGTCCGGCCGCATCGCGCAGCGGCGCTCCGTCCAGGACGGCGAGCGCGGCCACGTGCATGGGCACCCCGCGGTCCTCGACGCGCAGGTTCCCTACGTCGAGCGGGCTCAGCCGCTCGAATCGGGGCCGGTCGTCCGTCATGGTGCCCGTCCTGCCGTCGGCAACGCCCGGGCGGCGCGGCGACGGAACGTTCAGCGCCCGCCGGGGCGTCTCGGCGGCACCTTCGTCGCCAGTACCGCGGCCTGGGTGCGGCGTTCGACCCCGAGCTTGGCCAGGAGCCGCGACACGTAATTCTTCACCGTTTTCTCGGCCAGGAACATCCGTTCGGCGATCTGACGGTTGGTCAGCCCCTCCCCGAGCAGCGCGAGCAGGGTCCGTTCCTGATCGGTCAGGTTCGCATACGGTCCGCCGTCGTTACTGGTGTCGGCGCGCAGCTTCGCCATCAGCGTGGTCGCGGCGCGGCTGTCGAGCAGGGACTTGCCTGCCCCGACGTCCCGCACGGCCTGGATCAGCTCGGTGCCGCGGATGTCCTTGAGCGCGTAGCCGCTCGCGCCGGCGAGTATCGCGTCGAGCATCGCCTGCTCGTCGGTGAACGAGGTCAGCATCAGGCAGCGCAGTCGCGGCATCTGCGAGAGCAGTTCCCGGCACAGCTCGATGCCGTTGCCGTCGGGGAGCCGGACGTCGAGCACGGCGACGTCGGGTTCTACGGCAGGTACCCGCACGAGAGCCTCGCCGTACGACGACGCCTCCCCCGCGATCGTCAGTTCGGGATCCGTGGTGAGCAGGTCCGCGATGCCACGGCGGACGACCTCGTGGTCGTCGACGAGAAAGACCTTGACCATGCGCCAGCCTCCAATCCCCGGTCAGCACGGTACCGCACGGTGTGCCGGCTCACGGTCGGCTCGGGGACTGGATTGTCAACCGCGCTCGCCGGGCCACCACGGCAGCGTGGCACGACGCCCGCTGATGTGCTCGACGTCGATGACGAGGAGGGGATCCTCCGTGCCGATGCCCCACGGCAGGCCGCCGGCGCCGTCGAATCCGCGGAGACCGTCCGTCCCGCGCGCGAGCCGGGCGCGGCCGATCGCGACCACGCTCCACCCCGACCGGGTCGGCGCCTCGAGTTGTTCGGCATGGAAGGCGAGCAGACTGCCGTCGAAACGCTCGAACCACCCGTCGTCGCCGGTGGGAACGACGATCTCGCCGTTCGGCGCCGCGAAGGCCACCGGGTGCACCGCGGGCAACGCCCCGTCGGTGTAGACCAGACGGCCGGTCGGCACCGACCGCAGCAACGCCATGCACCGACCCGGCGCGAGCGGAGCTTCCGGACCCGTCGTCATCCTGGGCTTTCCCTCCTGCAAAGACATCTCCGCACTCCACCCTCGCCCGTCGAGGCGGCCCGCGGCAGGGTCCAAAGTCGTCACCACCGGGGCGCAAGTCACCGCGCCGGGGGTGACCCACGGATTACCCTCGGCACAATGGGAAAAACCGGGCCTTTCGAAGCGGCCCGGCACGCGGCGTACGGGACGTAATCCACCGAAGGGGTGAGCGATGGCCGCCGACGAGGAAACGTTGCTCGCGGGGACGCTCTCGCAGCTGCGACTGAGGGAACTGCTCGCGGAGGTCCAGGACCGCATCGACCAGGTGATCGTCGCGCGCGATCAGATCGACGGTCTGCTCGAGGCCGTGCTCACGGTCGCGTCCGGGCTCGAGCTCGAGGCGACGCTCGAGCGCATCGTGCACGCCGCGATCGAGCTCGTGGACTGCCGCTACGGCGCCCTGGGCGTCCTCAACCGCCGCGGGGACGGATTGCAGAACTTCGTGTACGAGGGCATAGACGCAGACACCCGCGCGCTGATCGGCGACCTCCCCACCGGCCACGGACTGCTCGGACTGCTGATCGAACAGCCGAAACCGATCCGCCTCGACAATCTGGCCCAGCACGTGGCCTCGTCCGGCTTCCCGGCCCACCACCCGCCCATGCGGACCTTCCTGGGTGTCCCGGTCCGGGTGCACGGTGAGGCGTTCGGCAACCTCTACCTCACCGAGAAGGCCAATGGTCAGTCGTTCACCGAGGACGACGAGGTGATCGTGCAGGCCCTCGCGGCCGCGGCGGGCATCGCGGTGGACAATGCGCGCCTGTTCGAGGAGGCCCGGCTGCGGCAGCGCTGGCAGGAGGCCACGAGCGAGATCCGCGCCGAGCTGCTCGCCGACACCGACCCGGAGGAGGTGCTCGGCCTGATCGCCCGACGCGCGCTGGCCCTGTCGGAGGCGGACCACGTGCAGATCGCCCAACCCGAGGATCCCGACGTGCCGCCGGAGGAGGTCGCGGCCCTGATCGTCACCGCATACGCCGGTTCGGACCCGTCCGGGTTCGGGGGCAAGCGGATCCGGGTCGAAGGGACCGCGACCGGAACCGTGTACCGGTGCGGTGAGCCTCTGCAGGTCACGGAGTTCGACGGTGACGGCGACCGGCACGGGCCGGCGCTGCTGCTGCCGCTGCGCGCGTCGACCGACACCATTTCGGGGGTGCTGTCGGTCATTCGCGATCCGGGGCGGGAGCCGTTCGACGACCGTCAGCTCTTCCTCGCCACCTCCTTCACCGATCAGGCGGCGCTCGCGCTGAAGCTGGCCGACGACCAGCGACGGCTCAACTCTCTGACCGTGCTCGCCGACCGGGACCGCATCGCGCGGGACCTGCACGATCACGTCATTCAGCGGCTGTTCGCCCACGGCCTGAACCTGCAGAGCACCCACGCCCGCACCCGGGCGCCGGAGATCCGCGGGCGCCTGGCGGACATGATCGACGACGTGCAGAGCATCATCACCGACGTGCGCACCGCGATCTTCGACCTGCACGGCGGGATGGAGGGCACCCGGCAACTGCGGCAGGCCCTGCACGACATCGTCGCCGAACACACCGCCGACGTCGGCTTGCGCACCGTCGTGCGCATGTCCGGGCCGCTCAACGTGGTCACCGGGCCCCTCGCCGATCACGCCGAGGCGGTGCTGCGGGAGGCGATGAGCAATGTGGTGCACCACTCCGGCGCGAACAACGTCACTGTCACCGTGTCGGTCGACGACTACCTCACCATCGACGTCACCGACAACGGCGTCGGCATTCCCGCCACCGTCGCGCGCAGCGGACTGCACAACCTCGCCTCCCGCGCCGAGGAGGTCGCGGGCACCTTCACCGCTACCGCGGTCGACACCGGCGGCACCCGCCTGCTCTGGTCGGCGCCGCTGCCCGAGGACTGAGCTCGCACCGCCCGCGGCGGACGGCTCCCGGCCCGGGCATCTCGCCGCGGGCGCGGCAGCGGGTCGCACCGACGCGGTGACCGGCCCGGTGTGGGAGGCGGCAACAATTGCTGCGGCGCTCCTCGTCGCCGTTTCCCTTCGCGGCCGTGCCGATCCGAATTCCGAAACGTCGTTTCTGTCCTTTCTCGGCCGGAAGTCGAGATTCTCCGGTATGCGCCGGATCGCCCGGCGCGGGGGCTATCATCGAATTCGGCAGAGGGAACCCGATGAACACGAACACGAGCGCACTGAGCGACCAGATTCGGGCCGTACACCAATTGGTGCGGACGCAACTGCAGATACTCGAAATTCGCCACGAGCGCAGCTCGCATCCGATGGCGAAGCAGCAAATTGCGGCGGACATTCGCTATTTGTCGGAACGATGCGACACCCTCGAACGAATTCTGCATTCGCACACGACATCCGCGAAGTCGTCGTCTCGGGCGGCGCGGCTGAGCGACTGCATCGCCACCATCGCCGGCTCGGCGGACAGGCGCAGCGTCGCCGCCCTCGAACACGTCCTCGCGGACCAGCTGGCCGACCGCGTCCGCACCCTCGAGTCCCTCGCGATCGCGCTCGGAGACCGGCCGCTGCAGCAGTGGGCACGCGGTATCCACGCCGTCGGCGCCGCCTGATTTCCCTCCCGTTCTCTTCCCACCTGCCCGGGACGCGTGCCAGGCTGGAGCCACGGTCCTGCCGAGCTGTTTCGGCCGTTCCGGTTGGAGGAGACGATGACGTCCACGCTGCCGCGCCGTGCCGGATCCGACCGTGGCGATGTCCCGGGCCGGCTGCTGACCATGGGCGTCGAGGAGGAGTTGCTGCTCGTCGACGCCGACTCCGGCCGGCCCCGGCTGAGCAACGCCGCCGTCGTGGCCGATGCCCGCGAGGCCGGGCTCGACCTCCAGCTCGAGCTGTCGCGCTGCCAGGTCGAGACCGCCACACCGGTCTGCACCCGGATCGACGACCTGCGGCAGGAACTGCGCGTCTCGCGCACGGTGGCGGCGGCGGCCGCCGCACGCGCCGGGGCCCGCCTGCTCGCGGCGGCAGTGCCCCCGTTCGACACCACCCCGCCCGGGGCGCTCACGGACGCCGCCCGGTACCGGCGGATGGCCGAGCACTTCGGGGTGGTGACCGATCAGGTGATCTGCGGCTGTCACGTCCACGTCGGGGTGCCCGATCGCGACGTCGCGGTGCAGGTCTGCAATCACCTGCGGCCCTGGCTGCCCGCCCTGCTCGCGCTCACGGCGAACTCGTCCGTCACCGCCGGCGCCGACACCGGTTACGCCAGCTGGCGTCACATCCAGTGGGGGCGCTGGGGCAGCGGGGGGCCGCCGCCCTTCTTCCGGTCCGCCCGGCACTACGACGACGTCGTCGCCATGATGCTCGACGCCGGCACCGTCCTCGACCCCGCGATGGTCTACTGGGACATCCGGCTCTCGCCGCACCTGCCCACCCTCGAGATCCGGGTCTGCGACGTGCCCGCCACGATCGAGGAGACCGTCACCGCCGCCACCCTCGTCCGCGGACTCGTGTCCACCGCGCTCACCGCCGTCCACCGCGGTGACCCGGCGCCCCGGCTCGAGGCCGACCGGCTGAAGGCCGCGTGCTGGCGCGCCGCGCGGGAGGGCATCGACGGCTACGGGATGGACCCGCTGACGCAACGGCCCGTCCCCGCCGCCCGGCTGCTGGGCTCGCTGCTCGAGCACGTGCGGCCCGGCCTCGAGGAGGCCGGCGACTTCCCGTCCGCGCGCGCGTCGGTGCGGCGGATCCTGCGCCGGGGCAACGGCGCGCGCCGTCAGCGGCGAGCGCTCGCGGCATCCCGGAGCACGGCGGACTTCGTCGCGGAACTGGCCCGCATCACCGTCGAGGGATGCGAGCCGGCCGCTCCCCCACCGACGGCCCGGTGATCACTCCTACTCGGTGATCGCCCCTACTCGGGGGGTGTGACGCCGATGTCCTCGTGCCACAGGTCCGGGTGCTCGGCGACGAACGTCGCCATCATGTCGATGCAGCGTCGATCGTTCAGCACCGTCACCTCGACCCCGTGCTCGGCGAGCCAGTCGTGGCCGCCGGTGAACGTGACGCTCTCCCCGATCACCACCGCGCCGATGCCGAACTGCCGGATCAGGCCGCTGCAGTACCAGCACGGCGACAACGTCGTCACCATGATCGTCGAGCGGTAGTCGCGCCGGCGGCCCGCGGCCCGGAAGGCGGCGGTCTCGGCGTGCAGCGACGGGTCCCCCTCCTGCACCCGCCGGTTGTGGCCGCGGCCGAGCAGCGTCCCGTCGGCGGCGAACAGGGCCGCGCCGATCGGGATGCCGCCCTCGGCGAGGCCGAGACGGGCCTCCGCGAGCGCGACCTCGAGCATGGCAGCGGTGGTGGGGATGTCGAGCGGCCTGCGCGGCTCCGTCATGACGCCACCTCGAATCCCGTTCAGGCGAACGACTTGTGGATCTGCGCGCCGTAGCGGCGGATGATCTTCTGCTTGGCGGCGGTGTAGGCGTGGACGTCGTCCTGCAAGCCCTTGTTCTCGAGCGATCGGCGCGCCAACTCGCCGGCGATCACGTCGAGGAACAACTCGGCCAGCAGCAGTCGTGCCGCATCGCGGAACCGGCCCCGGCCGTCCAGATACAGCTGCACGGTGGGGTCGCCGGTGTTGATGAGGATCGTTCGCTGCTCGGGGTCGTACACGGCACGTCCACCGTCGTCCCCGAGATAGCGCAGGTCGTAGCCGACGAACATGTCCTCGCCGTGGTCGCGTGGCGGCCGTCGGTGTTCCTCCGGATGGGGCGGGGTGTGCGGGCGCGGCACATGGTGCGGCGACGGCGCGTTCTCGGCGATGACGATCTCGCACCACGCCCAGAACGCCCCGGACCGCACCATGATCTCGCCGCGCTCCCCGGCCGCCTCGCCGACGACCGTCCATTCCAGCCGCTGCACACCGGCCTTCTGCTCCACGGCAATCTCGGCGGGCCAGGGGTCGATCCGCATCGAGTCGGGCAGCGTGTACGTGATCGTCAGCCTGTCGTCGCCGGGCAGGCGCTCGGTGTCGACTTCCAGAGTGACGTGGAACCGATGGCCGGGCCTGCGGTAGTAGAAGGGCGTCGTGAATTCAAGGACGACCGACTTCCCCGTGCCGGTCGCGGTCGTCAGCGGTGCCGATGCCGGCGCCGGCCCGATCCCGAGATCCCGGATCGCCGACTCGCTCATCCGGTGCAGCAGCCGGTCGATCATGTGCGCGGTGTGCTCGGAGGTTATCGCGTGCTCGAGGTGTCTGAGCTGATCGCGTTCGGCCAGCACATATTCGGCGAGCCGAACGCTGACCGCATGCGAGAATGCGGCGACGAACCGGTCCTTGTGGTTCAGACCCTCACGCTCGTCGCTGATGATCGGCTCACCCTGCCCGAGCCGCTCGATCAGGGCTGCGCAGTGCACGGTGCCGAACAGGTACTCGGCGCCCACCTGGTTCTCGTACTCGAACATCTGACAGTCGAGCACGGCGAGGCCCGAGACGACGACGAGACCGTTCGTGCGCTCGTCCCCCGACATGGCCAGCTCGGCACCTTCGGCCCGCTTCAGGGTGAGGGTGAAGGTGTACTCGTCGCCGTCGAAGTCGAAGCTGCCGGGCGCGTCCGGACCGATCAGCACGAGCGCCGGGGGTTCGTCGAAGAGCACCCGGCCGCTGCGCTGGATCTCGTGCCGACCGGCGACGTGCACCACCTCCACGCTCCGCCGCGACAGCACCTCACGCAGGTAGACGTTGTCGGACAGCGCCTGCACCACGGTCTGGTACCGGGAGATGACCACGTGCGGGTTCTCCACGACCAACGTCACCCGGGTACCGTTCCCGGGGATGCCGAGGCGTTCGCGGTCGTCGTCGGAGACCGGCCGGTCGCCGCCGTGGTCGTCGTAGAGGTAGCCGCCGTTCTCGCCGCGGAAGAGGTCGATGCGGGTGAGCCGGCCGTCCTTGACGGTCTCGACCGTTCCGGCGCCGACACCGAACACGGCCTGCTTGAGGCCGCGCCCGAAGTAGCCCCGCCCATGGCCCTCGCCCCGCGACAGCGGGCTGTGGGCTGCCCCGTACGCCAGGATGCGGGCGGCCTGATCGAACGGCATCCCTTCGGCATGGTCGGTGACCTGCAGGACCGCGCCCGACTGGTGGCGCTCGTAGGTGATGTCGATGCGGCCGTTCGCCTGTGCGCGGCCGTTGTCCAGCCGGGAGTAGCTGTCGTCACTGTTGGTGATCAGTTCGACGAGCGCCTTCTCGATCGAGGCGAAGCGCCGCGAATCGATCCCGATCACACGCTGGTCCACCGGAATGGGGGCGACTGCCATCGTTTCTGCCTTGTCTGTTCCGTCGGGCAGTCCTGAGGGTGGCTTCCCGACCTTGCCGCGATCGTACCGACGTTCGCGTCGATGCCGCGGCAATCGAAGTGCCCGGCGATGTCACCGCATTTCGTCGCATCCCGTCAACTCCAGGTACTCGTCCGGCAGTCGCCCGACGGTGACGACCCCGCCGTCGGACCACGTGAACGTCAGCTCCGCGAAACCGGTAGCGGCCGCGTTCGGCTCGCCCTCGCGCGGGTAGTTGTATTCGACGTCGATGGAGTCGAAGGCCGTTGCGACCACCGCCGGGTTCAGCGCGCACGGCGTAGCGGTGCCGACGTAGTCGCCGCGGTGGAACAACAGCAGGTGGGTCGGCGACGATCCCGTCGCCCCCACGATCCCGACCTGCGCGTAGCTCAGGTCGCTGCAGCGGTTGTAGTTGCCGTTGTACGCCTGCAGCCACGTGGCATCGGTGATCTGCTGCGGCGGGGGTAGCTGCTCGCCCACCGCGAAGACCTCAGGTGCGTCGAGGTCGACATCCGGGTCGCACGGCTGTTCGCCCACCGTCGTGGACACGGCGGCCCCGCCGGTGGGTGCCTGACGGGAGGACGTCGCGGTGGTCGGTTCGGCCACCGGCTGCCCGTCCTGCGGCTGCGCGCACCCGGCCAGGATCGCCATCGCAAGGGCCGACACAAGGGTGACACCGGCTGTGCGACTCGGCATGGGGCTCCTCGGACTCTCGGGTGCGACGGCGGTCGCCGCGACGGGTACGAATGGTGTCAGTTCGGATCATCCCAGTCGAGGCCCGTGGCAAGGTCGCGGAATGGTCAGCTCGGTCGAGCCGAGCAAACTCCGGCTACCTCGTCAGAAGCCGGTAGAACTCCGCATCGTGTCCGTGTGCCGGCAGAGGACCGACATCACTGCGTGTGACTGTGGCCCGGCGGAGAGGGGTCCGGTTCGGGTGGCCGCAGGAGTTCGGCGCGGGTGCCGGGCATGCCGCTGTGACCCCGTTCGGTGCATTTGACCGCCAGGACCTGATTGATCCCGAGCCGGTTCGCCGCAAATGCCAACGCCGAGCCGGCCATGTACAGCCGCCATACTCGTGCCCGCCCGGCGCTGCTGTGGGCCACCGCCTCGTCCCAGTTCGACTCCAGGTTCGCCACCCAGGCCCGCAGGGTCGTCGCGTAGTGCTCGCGCAGCGACTCGACGTCTCGCACCTCGAAACCGGCCCCTTCGAGCGCCTCGATCATCGTCGCGAGCGGCAAGATCTCGCCATCGGGGAACACATAGCGATCGATGAACGACGTTTTCGAGAACTCGGCGAGGGATTTGCCCGGTCGCCGCGAGATCGCGTGGTTGAGCAATCGCCCCTGCGGGCGTAGCAGCGCGAACAGGTCCGCGGCATAGGTCGCCAGCATCGCAGCGCCGACGTGCTCGGCCATGCCGATGCTCGAGATCGCGTCGTAGGGGCCGTCGGTGACGTCGCGGTAGTCCTGGACCCGGATCTGCACCAACTCGCCCACGCCCGCGTCGACCATCCGTTTGTCGGCGTAGTCCGCCTGTTCGTGGGACAGGGTGACACCGACGACGTGCGCGCCGTAGTGACGTGCCGCGTGCAGCGCGAAGGTCCCCCACCCGCAGCCGACGTCGAGTACCCGCATCCCCGCGGTCAGGCCGAGTTTGCGGGCCACCAGATCGCATTTGGCGTACTGGGCGGCGTCCAGATCCTCGCTCTGCGCCGCCCAGTACGCGCACGAGTAGGTCATCGACTCTCCGAGCACGAGTCGATAGAAGTCGTTGCCGACGTCGTAGTGGTGGCTGATCGCGGCGGCGTCACGCCCCTTGTCGTGCCGGCGCCCGCGCACCGGTTTCATCTCCTCCGCCGGCGGCCGCGGGGGCGGGCCGAGGATCCCCAGGCGCAGCGCCGCTTTCACCACCGCCGTCTTCGTGTGCCCGTCGATCCGGACACCCGGGCCGCGGCTCGGGTCCGACACCTGCTCCAACACGTCCAGACCGGCGAGCAGGTCCCCCTCGATGTCGATGTCGCCGGAGACGTAGGCCCGAGCGAAACCGAGGTCGTTGGGCGCCCACAGCAATCGCCGTAGACCACGCCTATTGACCAGGTGCACCCGCCAGGGCGCGTCCGCAGGCCCACTCCGGCTGCCGTCCCAACACCTGATCCCGACCGGAGCCTGCGCGCCCAGCACCGCACGAACCAGCGGCGCCACCGTGTCAGCGACCGTCATACGCACCTCCGTCACAGTTCGGGCCCGACCACCATCGCGACTGCGCGTTCCCGCTGCTCGCCGTGACGCTCAGGGCCTGTCAACCCGCACCCGCGTCCCGCAACGCCACCTCGTCGACGATATCGATGGAACCCCCCTCGCCGCACACCATTACACCAGTCTCCGTATCACCACACCGGCTTCGCCGAGCATGCACACCTCGTCGACCACCGGTCCAGCGCCCCAGGCTTCGCCAGGGCAGCCCTCGACCCGCGCCGGCTGTGGCCGATAGCGCTTCGGGCGAGACGGTGGCCGAACGTATTCGTGCGCAACCCGTTCGAGCCGGGTCGCATGAAGTCACCCCGCGCCGAGTAAGGGCGTGGAAGGATGGCCTGACGCACAACCGCGCTCCGTGTGCACAGCCAGCCCCATGGAACCCGAAGGTCGAGTCGTCTGCCCAGCAGAAGACGTAATCGAAGGAAAACCATGACCACACCCGGCGGTATCACGATCGATCCGGCACTCGTCGATCTGTACAAGGACCTGCACCGGCATCCCGAGCTCGGATTCCGAGAACACCGCACTGCCGCGATCGTGGCCGACCGGCTGAGGGCATCGGGATTCGAGGTCACCACCGGCGTAGGGAAGACCGGCGTAGTCGGCGTCCTGAAGAACGGGCCGGGGCCGACCGCGCTGCTGCGGGCGGACATGGACGCCCTTCCCGTCCGGGAGGACACCGGGCTCGACTACGCCAGCACCGCCACGGCCACCGACGAGCACGGCGGCACGGTGCCGGTCGCTCATGCGTGCGGCCACGACCTGCACACCACCTGTCTGCTGGGCGCGGCCCGAATTCTCGCTGCCGACCGGTCCGGCTGGACCGGCACCCTACTGCTGGTGTTCCAGCCCGCCGAGGAGCTGGGCGCGGGTGCGCAGGCCGTGGTGGACGACGGGCTGTTCGACAGATTCCCGAAGCCGGACGTCGTGCTCGGTCAGCACGTGGCGCCCCTGCCGGCCGGCAAGATCGCCGGACATCCCGGCCCGTCGTACGCGGGCTCGGATTCTCTGCGGGTGCGGCTCGTCGGAAGGGGCGCGCACGGATCGATGCCGGAGGCGTCGGTCGATCCCATCGTGTTGGCCGCCGCCACGGTGTTGCGTCTGCAGACCGTCGTTTCCCGGGAGATTCCGAGTACCGCGACCGCGGTGCTCACCGTCGGGTCGATCCATGCCGGTGACGCCGCGAACGTGATTCCCGGGCACGCCGAGATCCAGTTGAACATCCGCAGTTACGACACCGCCGTGCGCCGCCGCATCCTCGACAGTGTCGAACGCATCGTGCGCGGCGAAGCTGCCACGGCCGGCGCGCCGGAGGACCCGACCATCACCGAGATCGAGCGCTTTCCGGTCGTCACCAACGACGCGGACGCGTTGCGCACGAGCCTCGAGGCCTTCGCGACCTGGCTGGGGCAGGACAACATTCTCGACCCGGGAGCCGGCGCCGGAAGCGAGGACGTCGGCATTCTCGCGACCAGCGCCGGGGCGCCGCTGTCCTACTGGCTTCTCGGCGGCGCCGACCCGTCGCTCTTCACCACCGGTGACATGACCGATCCCGCGCTGCTCACCGTGCCGTCCAACCATTCACCCCACTACGCCCCTGTAATCGAACCAACGCTGCCGATCGGGGTCGCCGCGTTGGTGACCGCTGCCCGGACGTGGCTGCCGTCGACTCACTGACCGTCCGCAGCACCGGTCTCGATGCGTCCGCAATCACCCGCTACCGGCTGCACCGCATCGACCCATACCGAGTTGCTGGACGACAAGCGACCTTACGTCAAGTGACTTGGGTCTGGTGACCGGCAACACCGGCTCGGCCGGCAACATCACCCCCTGATCAATGCGGCGGTGTACCTGCGCACCGATCCGAGCACCCCGCCGCTTCGCGGGTGGACCATGGACTTCGACTACTGCCCGTGCACGGTTCACTGGCGCAACGAGACGACCGGCGCCCCCGGCACCGCAAAGCCCACACCGACCTGCTGCCGGTGCAGACCGCTGCGGACGCGATCACCGCTACCGTCACCATCGACGGGGCAAGTATCACGCTGCAGTCGGGCGCCCCCACCTGGCACGCCGCGTGAACGAGCGGTGAATCCGGGGCCGGACGGCCCCTCGAACAGCGCCGATTCCCCGCACGACGGATGCGGCCGAGGGAGATGCTTTCGTCGGTGCGCGCGGATCGTGACGCCAGGCGCTGCGCCGACGGCGAGCATCACTTGACCTTCACACTGTGACAAGCGCTCGAATGGTCGACGAAGGAGGTGTATCCCATGAACACAGCCAGCCACGGCGAGCCGGATGCTCGCCTCGTCGCCGCCCTCGTCAGTGCCGATCCGGCAACTCGGCTGCGGTCGGCGCTCGAGGCCGGCACCCTCGCCGACGTGCGGCTCACGACCATCCTCGTCGGCCGGTGCGGCGTCGAACCGGACTTCTTCGTCCGCGACATGCTGACGTGGGCGCTGTGCCGGCTCCCGGCCGACGTCACCGTGCCGAGACTGCTCGAGGAACTCGGCTCCGGCAGCGCGCAGGCCCGCAGTCAGGCCCTGCACACGCTGTCCAAGATCGGCGATCGGAAGGCCTGGCCTGCGGTGTCGACGATGCTGCACGACGGGGACGACGACGTTGCCCGCAGTGCCTGGCGGGCGGCTGTCACGCTCGTGCCGGCCGGCAGCGAGGGCCGGCTCGCCGCGGCTCTGGGGACCGCACTCGGCCGAGGCGACCACGACCTGCAACTCAGCCTCAGCCGTGCACTGGCGATGCTCGACGAGGCGGCGACGCCGGTCCTGGAAGCGGCCATGGTGAGCTCCGACCCCGGCGTCCGGGCGCATGCGGAAGCTACCGAACGGCTCCGCCTCGATCCCGACAGCGGGTTCACACTGTCGCTGGAGCTGGCGAAACGTGTCGCCGCCACCGCACCGGACCGGGAAGTGACGTGATGTTGATCGGTGAGGTCTCGCGACGTTCCGGTGTCAGCACCCGCATGCTGCGCCACTACGACGCCCTGGGTCTGGTGACGCCGACGGGTCGCACCTCCGGCGGCTACCGCGAGTACACCACCGACGACATCCGTCGCCTCTTCCATGTGGAGAGCCTCAGGAGTCTGGGCTTGTCGCTGCACGAAACCAAACGCGCGCTGGACGAACTCGATTTCGCCCCCGCCGAGTTGGTGCACGACCTGATCCGGCACACCCGGGCGCGGATCGCTGCCGAGACGGAGCTGCTTGCACGACTCGAGCGGGTCGACTCGGCCGCGCCGGAAGCGTGGGAGGACGTCCTGCGCATCGTCACACTGCTACACGCGTTCGAATCGGAGTCCGGGTCCCGCCGTCAACAGGCCGTCCTGTCGCAGCACGAGAACGCGGCGCTGCCCGTCGAGGCTCTGGCCGAGGCAGCACTCGCAGAGGACGACCCGAACGTCGCCGGGGCGCTGCGCTGGTCGTTGGCGAGGGCAGGGGCTGCGGGGCTGGCGGAGTTGGCTGCCGGGTTGGACTCGGCAGACGTCGACGTCCGGCGGAGGACGATCGCTGCTGTCGCGGAGGTGCACGTCCCAGCCGCGACCGCGCTGCTGTCGAAGGCTCTCGACGACAGCGACGTCACCGTCCGCGACCGCGCCGCCGTGGCCCTCGGCTCCCAGGGTGCCGGGGAGGCCGTGCCGATCCTGCTGGAGATGGTCGTCGAGGGCCGGGCCGACGTCGAAGCCGCCGAGGTTCTGGGCATCCTGGCCGGCGCATCGGGGTCCACGGTCGACGTTGTCCGCGCCGTGCAGGAGGTGCTCGACGGCTCGCTCGACGCACCTGCACGCCTGCGCGTGACGCAGGCACTCGCCGAGATCCCCGGACCTGCGGCACGGGACGTCCTCATCGCACTGACCGACCACCCCGACCGGGTGGTCGCAACGACCGCGTCCGTGATCCTGGACAGGCGCGAGTCACCGTGAACGGCTGAGGTGCGCCCAGCACCCCGCGGGGTGCACGGGCCGAGTCGATCCGCCCCGGCCCTCCTCGCAGGGTGCGTTCACAGTCGACGTCGAACAGCCCCCGACGCGGCCGCTACACGCCGCGCCTCGACTCCCACAACCCGATCACGTTGCCCTCGGTGTCGGCGAAGTACGCTGCGAATCCCATGTCGCCGACGGGCATTCGCCCCGTCACCGTCTTCCCGCCGAGGGATTCGATCCTCTGCAGCGCGGCGTCGATGTCCTCGACGTCGACGGTCACGACGGGACTCTTCAACTCGTCGCGTCGGAACATGCCCCCGTTGATGTACCCGGGTTCGGTGGAGGTGCCGGTCTCGTCGACGGGACCGGTGGTGACGAGGGTGTAGTCCATGCCGGGGACGTCCGCGAGCGACCATCCGAATGCGTCGCGATAGAAGGACCGGGCGCGGTCACCGTTGTCGTAGGGGAGCTCGAAGTGCACGATGCGTCCTGCCATGACGTTCGCCTCCTGTGCGACCGGAACGACCGGGTTTCAGCGTAGCCTCCGCGAACTGGTGGACCCGCCCGATCGAGGTCGATCGGCGCTAAGCCATCGCTAAGAGGATGCGGGTGTACTCGACCGTGACAGCCCGGTCGAGCGAGGAAGAACCATGCACGAGAGCACGTTGACCGTCCACCTCCGGGCGGTGCTGCAGTTGACGCAGACGCAGATCCAGATCTTGGCGGCGCGCCGGGAGCGCACGGCCGACCCGGTGCGCCTGCGGGAGATCGCGGACGATCTGGAGCACGCGCTCGGCTACCGGGACGCTCTGGAGCAGGCCCTCCAGGATGGCGGCGCGCCGGCCGAGCGCCCGTCGGCGCGGGCCGCGCGCCTGAGTCGCTGCGTGGAGCAGATTGCGACGTCCGGCGACGGGCGCCGGGTGGCGGTGCTGGAACGGGTCCTGCACGAGCAGCTGGTGGACCGCACCCGGGCGCTGGCTCGACTCACCGCGGCCGGCGACCATCGGCCGGTGCACTACTGGGCACGGCGCTACCTGGCGCACTGCCGGAGCCTGGGCGAACCGCAACCGGCCGGGGGCGACGAGCAGTGGTCCGTCAGGTCACGGTGACGGTCATGCTCCGCTCGTCCGCCGACATGTGCTCGGCCCGCTGCAACTGGAGCGACACCGGCCAGGTGCCGGGCCGCTTGGCGCGCAGGTAGAGGATGCGTTCGCTGCCGGCGCCGGGGAGCGGATTCCGGGACGGTACGAATCGCACGTCGCTGAGCAGGAGACCCTTGCCGATGTGGGTCGGGCACCAGGTGTAGTCGCGGGAGGTGTTCTCCGGCAGGTGCAGTTCGATGGTGTCGCCCACGGCGACCTGCAGGTCCCGGGGTCCGGTCGTCACGTGCCTCATTGGACCAGAGTACGGCGGCTTTGTGATCTATGTCACTATCGGGAGCGATCCGGGGGCCTCGTTCGTCGGAACACGTGTCGGGGGTCCGCGAGGCGGGTACCCGGACCACCGACATGGGAATCGACCAGGGAGTGGGAACACATATGGCCGCATCGGTGTCAGACGAGTTCGAGATCGAGGCGACGCCCGAGCAGGTGATGCGCGCGTTGACCGACATCGAGCGCATCCCGGAGTGGTCGTCCTCCCACAAGGACGTGCAGGTCGAATCGCGGCACGACGACGGCCGGCCCCGCGTCGTGCGCATGACGCTCGCACTGTTCGGCATCTCGGACACGCAGGTGATCGAGCACGAGTGGACCGAGGAGTCCACCTCGTGGACGCTGATCGAGAGCGAGATGCAGCACTCCCAGGACGGCGAGTACCGCCTGACCCGCACCGAACGCGGGACGCGCGTGCGGGTGACGATGTCCACCGACCCGAAGATCCCGGTGCCGGGCTTCATGCTCAAGCAGGGCCAGAAGCACGCGGTGAAGACGATCCGCAAGGGTCTGACCGAGTTCGTCCTGCGGCACTACGCCTGACCCGGCAGCCCGACCCGGCACCAGGTCCGGCACGCCACCCGCCCACAGTCTCGGCACGCCGAGCCGCCGGCGCGTCGTGCGCGCCGGCGGCTCGTCGCTTTCCCGGATCAGCTCAGGTGGTGGACCTCCTGTAGCCCGTACACCGGCGTCGGGATCCCCTCGTGCCGGGCCTTGAGCTGCAACGCCAGGTACAGCGAGTAGTGCCGCGACTGGTGCAGGTTGCCGCCGTGGAACCACAGGCCCTCCTGCCGGGTGGGCTTCCACATGTTGCGCTGCTCGCCCTCCCACGGGCCGGGGTCCTTGGTGGTGTCCGACCCCAGGCCCCAGCACTTGCCGACCTTGTCGGCGACGTCCTGGCCGATCAGGTCCGCCGCCCACCCGTTCATCGAGCCGTAGCCGGTCGCGTAGACCACCAGGTCGGCCTCGAGCTCGGTGCCGTCCTCGAGGATCACGCTGTTCTCGGTGAGTTCGCGGACGCCGCCGTGGGCCAGCTTGATCTCGCCGTCGGCGACGAGTTCGGCGGCACCGACGTCGATGTAGTAGCCGGACCCGCGGCGCAGGTACTTCATGAACAACCCGGAGCCGTCGTCCCCGAAGTCGAGCATGAACCCGGCCTTCTCGAGCCGGGCGTAGAAGTCGGCGTCGCGCTCCCGGATCGCGTTGTAGACGGGAATCTGGAACTCGTGCATGATCCGGTACGGCAGCGACGCGAACGTCAGGTCGGCCTTGGCCGTCGTCATCCCCGCGGCCAGGGCCCGCTCGGAGTACAGGTCGCCGAGGCCGAGGTCCATCAATGAGTCGGATTTGACGATGTGCGTGGACGAGCGCTGCACCATCGTCACGTCGGCGCCGACCTCCCACAGCGCGGCGCAGATGTCGTGCGCCGAGTTGTTCGCGCCGATCACCACGGCCTTCTTGCCCGCATACGCGTCCGGCCCGGGATGCTGGCTGGAGTGGTGCTGGTCCCCGCGGAACCGGTCCATGCCGGGGAAGGTCGGGATGTTGGGCTTGCCGGACATGCCGGTGGCGAGCACCAGCTGCTTCGGCCTCAGCACGACGGGTTCGCCGTCGCGGACCACGTTCACGGTCCACTCGCCGGTCGCCTCGTCGTAGGACGCCGAGGTGCACGTGGTCTTGGACCAGTAGGGCACCTCCATGACCTTGGTGTACATCTCGAGCCAGTCACCGATCTTGTCCTTGGGCGCGAACACCGGCCAGTTCTCGGGGAACGGCATGTACGGCAGGTGGTCGTACCAGACGGGATCGTGCAGGCACAGCGACTTGTAGCGGCCGCGCCACTGGTCGCCGGGCCGGTCGTGCTTGTCGAGCACGAGCGCGGGCACGCCGAGCTGGCGCAGGCGGGCGCCCAGGGCGATGCCGCCCTGGCCGCCGCCGACGATCACGACGTACGGCTGGGTGGTGTAGCCGAGTTCACGCTCCTCGGCCTCGCGCTTCTCGGACCAGGTGACGCGGTTGCGGTCGGCGCCGTGCTGCACGCCCTTGGGCCGGCGGACACCCTTGCTCTCCTCGTGCCCCTTCAGCTCCTGCATCGTGGTGAGCAGGGTCCAGGCACCCTCGTCCTTCAGCCGCAGGTGCCCGACGCCGCGGCCCACAGCGGTCTCGAACGCGATCCAGGCGCTGACGACGCCGCCGTCCTCGGTGGGGGGCTCGGTGGCGCGGAACCCGCTGGGGTCGGCGTCGTGCAGCCGCGCACGGAGCATGTCGGCGACACCTTCCCGGCCCTCGACGGTCTTGAGGTTCCAGGTGAAGGCGACCAGGTCGCGCCAGAAGCTGTCGGTGGCGAACATGCCCGCGGCGGCCTCGACGTCGCGCGCGGCGAGGGCGGCCTCGAAGTCGGCCAGCCACGCGTCGACCCTCTCCTGCGGTCCGGTGATCGCGGCGTCGGGTGGGGTCAGTGTGTCGGTCATTGCGTGCTCCTCGTCCTGAACTGTTGTGATACAGAGCACACCGCACTGCAGGTGGGTGCGGCCAGCGTTGCATCGTGTTGCACCCTGCGGCACAACGCTGCACGGACCCGGACGTCCGGCATAGACCCCGCTCGCATCCCGGACGAACCGTCACAAACCCGGCGACGGTTCGCCCGGGATGCGAGGGTGGAGCGGTGAGAAACGGACATCCTCGCCCGGCGGCGGTCGCGGCGGGCCTCGCCGTCGCGGTGTCGACCGCCGTGGGATGCGCGCCGGCGATCGACTGCGGCGCCGCGATCACGCCGCTGCACGAGCCGGTCGGCGCGTGCCTGCGATTCGGCGTGAGCACGCCCGGCGGCCCGACCGCCGTCGACGAGTTCGAACGGGTCGCCGAGATCGCGGGCACTCCCCCGACCGTGGTGCTGTCGTTCTCCGACTTCGCCTCGCCGCCGCCCGTCGCGGGGCTCGCCGCCGTGCGGCGGCTGGGCGCCGACCCGATCGTCACGTGGGAGCCGTGGCGCTGGCTCGGCGACGGGCGGTACGAGCGCGGCGAGTTCACGATGGCGTCGATCGCCGCGGGCGTGCACGACGACTACCTCTACCGCTGGGCCGACGAGCTCGCCGCGTGGGGTTCGACCGTCTACCTGCGTTTCGCGCACGAGCCGAACGGGACCTGGTACCCCTGGAGTCCGGCCGGGGGGACACCGCCGCACGTCTACGTCGCCGCGTGGCGTCACGTGCACGAGTTGTTCGCGTCGAAAGGGGTGGCCAACGTGAAATGGGTGTGGGCTCCGAACGTCTCGTTCGAGGGCAGCAGCATGATCGCGGACCTGTACCCGGGGGCGGAGTATGTCGACGTGGTCGGGGCCGACGGATACAACTGGGGCGCCACGCAGCCGTGGAGCCGCTGGACGTCGCCGCGGGAGCTGTTCGAGGAGACCCTCGACGAGCTCGGCCGGATCGCGCCGGGCAAGCCGATCGTGGTCACCGAGGTGGGCAGCACCGACGTCGGCGGGTCGAAGCCGGACTGGGTCGGCGACCTGATCTCCTTCCTCGACGACCGGACGGATGTGGCGGCGTTCGTCTGGTTCGATCACGACAAGGAAACCGACTGGCGGCTGGCGAGCACCCCGGAAGCGGCTGCCGCGCTGGCGGAAGCCCTGCAGAGGGGGCAGCGCTGACATGACGACCGACGCCTCGCACCTCCCCGACGACCTCGAGGACCAGCGGGTCCGCGACCTCGAACGGCTGGAGATCCTCGACACGCCCCGAGAAGACCGGTTCGAGCAGATCACCCGCATGGCCCGACACGTGTTCGGGGTGCCCATGGCGAGTGTGGCACTGCTCGACCGGGACCGGCTCTGGTTCAAGTCCCTCCAGGGGCTCGACCTCGTACAGGTGCCGCGCGAGGAGAGCATGTGCAAGACCACGATTGCGCGCACCTACCACCATCCCGGCGATCCGACGCTGATCGTGGAGGACGCCTCCGCCGACCCCCGGTTCGCCGGCATTCCCGGTGTCGGCGGCGCCGACGGCGTCCGCTTCTACGCGGGCTACCCGTTGTACGGTCCCGCGGGTCATCCCGTCGGCACGTTCTGCATCTACGACACCGAGCCGCGGACACTCGACCCCGACCAGCTCGACGCGTTCGCCGAACTCGCCGAATGGGCGCAGCGGGAACTGCAGCGCGCCGACGAACTCGATCGCGCCGCCGCGATGCAGGCCCAGCTGCTGCCGCGCCCGTTGACCGGGCTGCCCGGATTCGAGGTGCAGGCCGTGTGCATTCCGGCGTTCGTGGTCGGCGGCGACTTCTACGACCACTACCGGTTGCGCGGCGGGCTGGTCGTCACCGTCGCCGACGTGATGGGCAAGGGCCTCGGCGCGGCGATCCTGTCCTCGGCGGTGCGCTCCACGTTCCGCGGCGCGTCCCGGGTGATGGAGCGGTTCAGCCACGCCGAGGCGTGCAGCGTCCTGGACACGGGCGCCGCGCTCGGCGCCGCCGCCGAGAACCTCACGGACGACTGCGAACACACCGGCACCTTCGTCACCGTGTTCCATGCCGCCGTCGAGTTCGCCACCGGGTCGGTGGACTACGTCGACGCCGGGCACGGCCTGGCCGCGATCCGCCGTCGCGACGGCTCCGTGGTGCCGCTGGCCGGCACCGGGCTACCCGTCGGCGTGCTCCGCGACACATCGTGGCAGGCGCAGTGCACGCGCCTCGAACCCGGTGACACGCTGGTGATCTGCTCCGACGGGCTGCTCGACCTGCTCGACGAGCACAGCGACCGGGAGGCCCTGTACCGGTTCGTGGCCGACCATGCGACGCCGCACGACCTGACCGAGGCGGCGCGGGCGCTGGCCGAAGGCAACCCACCGATGGACGACGTCACCGTCGTCGCCGTCCGTCGCTGCGAGGACGCATGAGTGCGGCCGGTGCGGACCGCTACCCGTCGCCGGGCCTGCGGATCCTGATCACCGCGACGGTGCTGCTCGGCGTGAACTACGTGGTGTGGCGCTGGCTGTTCTCCGTCAACTGGTCCGCGTGGTGGATCGCGGTGCCACTCGTCGTCGCCGAGACGTACAGCCTGATCGACTCGATGCTGTTCGGGCTCACGATGTGGCGGTGGCGCCGGCGGGCCGCGCCCCCGGTCCCGCCGGACGGGCTGACCGTCGACGTCTTCATCACCACCTACAACGAGCCGGTCGACCTGGTGATCGGGACCGCCGAGGCGGCGGCACGCATCCGGTATCCGCACGAGACATGGATCCTCGACGACGGGGAGCGGCCCGAATTGGAGCGCGCCGCAGCCGAACTCGGGGTCCGGTACATGACGCGGGCGGCCAGCTGGACGAACAAGCCCCGGCACGCCAAGGCGGGCAACCTCAACAACGCCCTGCTGCACACGCACGGCGAGTTCATCCTCGTCCTCGACGCCGACCAGGTGCCCGACCCGGAGATCCTGCACCGCACCCTCGGCTACTTCGAGGATGAGCGGACGGCCCTGGTGCAGACACCGCAGTACTTCGTCAACGTGCCGGACTCCGATCCGCTGGGCAGCCAGGCCCCGCTGTTCTACGGCCCGATCCAGCAGGGCAAGGACGGCTGGAACGCCGCCTTCTTCTGCGGCTCGAACGCGATCCTGCGCCGCGAGGCGCTGATGCAGCTGGGCATCACCGGCTACGTCCGTGCCGTCGAGGAGGGCGTGGTGCGGGCGCTGCGCACGGCCGGCAAGGTGCTCGACCGGGCCCGATCCGAGGTCGGTGCGAACCAGCCGGAGGTTCTCGCCGCCCTCGATTCGGTGCGGGTGGCCGTGCGCACGGCCCGCGCGGCCGTCCGGCAGGGACAGCCGCTCGCCGAGGTGACCTACCGGTTCCAGCAGAGCGTGGACGAGGCCGCGCGGGCCGTGGTCGACGCGGACGCCGGATCGATCCGCGCAGACCTGGAGGCGATCGCCGCCCTGACCGCCACCCCCGGGTCCGACGCCGACGGAGTTCTGCTCGACGAGACGACACTGTCGCGCCTCGCCGACCGCGAGTGGTCGCCGCTCGGGGCGCTCGAGTCGATCCGCACGATGATCCGCGCCGTCGACGTCAGCCGCGACGACGAGGCCGAACCGACGCTGGCGCTGGCAACGATCTCGGTGACCGAGGACATGGCCACGTCGATGCGCCTGCACGGGATGGGCTGGAAGTCGGTCTACCACCACGAGGTGCTCGCGCACGGTCTCGCGCCGGAGGACGTGGGCACGATGCTCACCCAGCGGCTGCGCTGGGCGCAGGGCACGATCCAGGTGATGCTGCGGGAGAATCCGCTCGTGCAGCGAGGATTGACGATCCCGCAGCGGCTGATGTACTGGGCGACGATGTGGAGCTACCTCGCGGGTTTCGCGGCCGTCGCCTACATCGCCGCGCCGGTGATCTACCTGATCTTCGGAGTGCTGCCCGTGCAGGCCTACAGCTGGGACTTCTTCGGCCGGCTCATCCCGTTCCTGCTGTTGAACCAGCTGCTGTTCTTCGTGGTCGGTCGGGGCACCCCGACCTGGCGGGGGCAGCAGTACAGCCTGGCGCTGTTCCCGGTGTGGATCAAGGCGTGCTGGACGGCGTTTCGCAACGTGTACCTGCACAAGCCCCTCGACTTCGCGGTGACCCCGAAGACGCGGCAGGGCCGCGCCACGCTCCCGTGGGGCAAGGTGCGGTACCAGATCGCGGCCATGGCGCTGCTGGTGATCGCGTCGGTGGTGGGTGTGGTGCGCTTGTATCTGGGCGCGAGCTCGGTGCTGGGCGTCGGCGTCAACCTGTTCTGGGTGCTGTTCGACCTGGCGATCCTGAGTGTGGTGATACCGGCGGTCCGCTACCGCGGGCCCGACATGGAAGGAAGACGATGACGCACTTCGCAACCCGCACCACCGGCTCGGACGTGGTGGTGGTCCGGCCCGAGGGCCGGCTGAACATGGTCGCCGCACCGCGGCTGCGGGAACAGCTGCGCGGCCTCGTCGAGGGCGGGTCCGCCCGCGTCGTCGTCGACCTCGGCGCCACCGAGTTCATCGACTCGTCGGGGCTCGGGGCGCTGGTGTCGGGGCTCAAGGCCGCCCGGCAGGCCGGCGGGGACCTGCGGCTGGCGGCGCCCACGGCGCAGGTGCGCAGCGTGCTGTCGCTGACGAGCCTCGACCGCGTGCTGCGCACGTACGACTCCGCGGACGCCGCGTTCGATGGCGACTGACCCCGGCGCGGGATCTTGGGCCCTGACGACCGTCACGGGCGCCGACACGCTCACCGACGTGCACGCGCTGATCGAGAAGATGATGTGCGCGGGGCAGGTGGAGGACGAGGATCGCTTCCCGTTCGAGATCGCGGTGGCCGAGATCGCCGCCAACATCGTCGAGCACGCAGGCGACGGCGCTCCGGTCACGATGCGGCTGGAGCTGCGCCTGTCCCCGGACCGGATCGAGGCCTGCTTCCACGACGACGGCCGGCCCGCGCGCGTCGACCTCGAGACGGTCCGGATGCCCGGGGACATGGCCGAGCGGGGCCGGGGCCTGGCGATCGCCCTGGCGGCGCTGGACGAGTTGTCCTACCGCAGGCGAGGCGGCAGCAACCGGTGGATCCTCGTGCGGGAACGGGCCGACCCGGCATAACCGCGCACCGGTCCGCCCGGGGCCGGCCACGCGACCGGCCCGGCGTCCGCCCTCGCCGCGGCGACCGAGATGCCGACTTTGTCCGGACCACCCCCGTTAACTTCCCGTTAAGTCGACTCCCACGCGACCGCTCGGACCGCCGGAAAAGCCCAGGCCGGCGCCGCGCATCTGCCGTTTCGTCGAACGTCGGGATCGACGGCTCGCCGATGTGTCTATTACAGCGGCGGAGCGGGAACCTCAGACTCAGGCGGTCGAGAGGTACATCACACTCGATACCAAACCTGGTTGTGAAGGGGTTCCCATGTCGAACAGCGATCAGCCCGAGCTGAGGCACACGCTCGAGAAGCGGCACCTGTCGATGATCGCGATCGCGGGTGTCATCGGTGCAGGCTTGTTCGTCGGCTCGGGCGCTGCGATCCGGGAGACCGGTCCCGGGGTGCTGGTCGCCTACGCACTCGCCGGGGTGGTCGTCGTGCTCGTCATGCGCATGCTCGGCGAGATGGCGGCGGCGAATCCGCAGACGGGGTCGTTCTCGGCGTACGCCGACCGGGCCATCGGCCGATGGGCCGGGTTCTCCATCGGATGGCTCTACGCCTGGTTCTGGATCATCGTCCTGGGCATCGAAGCGACGGCCGGCGCGGTGATCATGAACCGCTGGATTCCCGGCGTGCCCCAGTGGACGTGGGCGCTGGTGCTCATGGTCGTGCTGACGCTGACCAACATCGCGTCGGTGAAGTCGTTCGGCGAGTTCGAGTTCTGGTTCGCCGCCATCAAGGTCACGGCGATCGTGGCGTTCCTCGTGCTCGGCGTCCTCGCGATCTGCGGCTTTCTGCCCGGCGTCGAGGCGCCGGGACTGAGCAACCTCACCGGTCACGGCGGCTTCTTCCCCAACGGGACAGGTGCCGTACTCGCCGGGGTCCTCGTCGTGGTGTTCTCCTTCTTCGGAGCCGAGATCGCGACCATCGCCGCCGGCGAGTCCGCCAACCCGGCCGAGGCGGTGCGCAAGGCGGTGCGGTCGGTCGTGTGGCGGATCCTGATCTTCTACATCGGCTCGATCGCCGTCGTCGTCACCCTGCTGCCGTGGGACGACGCCTCGGTGGCGTTGAGCCCGTACGTGGCGGTCATCGACTCCTTCGGCATCCCGGCGGCCGCCACCATCATGGACGTCATCGTGCTGACGTCGGTGCTCTCGTGCCTGAACTCGGGCCTGTACACCGCCAGCCGCATGACTTTCTCCCTGTCGCGCCGCGGTGACGCCCCGCCGTCGCTGGCCACCATCGGGCGGTCCGGTGTGCCCCGCAACGCGGTTCTCGTCTCCACCGTGGTCGGCTTCCTCACCGTGGGCCTGAACTACCTCTACCCCGAGACGGTGTTCCTGTTCCTGGTCAATTCCTCCGGAGCGATCGCCCTGTTCGTGTGGCTCGTCATTGCCGCGTCCCAGCTGCGCATGCGCCGCTCGCTCGAGGCCCAGGGCCGGGAGCTGTCGCCGAGGATGTGGCTCTTCCCGTACCTCACCTGGTTCACCATCGCGGCGATCGTCGCGCTGTGCGCCGGCATGATCGCCCTGGAGAGCACGCGCAGCCAGATGCTGACGTCCTCGGCCCTCGCCGCCGTCGTCGTCGGAGTCGGCGTCTACCGGCAGCGCCGCAGTGCCGCTCCGGCTGCGCCGGTGGACGCGAACGCCGGCGTCGCCGACGTGGTCCCGGAAACCACCTGACCGACCGGCCGGTGTCGCCCTCGCGGGTACCTGCCTCACCCCGGGGGGCGACGTCGTGTCCCGAGTTCCGCAGCGCCGCTCAGAACAGGGTGGGGTCCGCCGACTCGGCTGCCGGCCGCGGCGGCGCTGCGACCGGGCGCCGGTGCTCGGCCACGCGCGCGCCGAGCCCGTAGCGGGACACCAGCGGATCGGCGCGGTCCTTCAACCACGTCTTGTACTCCGGTGAGACGTACGCGCCGCGGCCGTAGATCTGCCGGTACCGCCGGATCAGGGCGGGGTGCTCCTGACCCAGCCACGACAGGAACCAGCCGCGGGTGGCGCCGCGCAGATGCATCGGCAGCACCGTCACGCCGGTCGCCCCCGCCGCCGAGATCGCACCGAGCAGATCGTCGAGGTGCCGGGTGGAGTCGGTGAGGCACGGGATGACCGGTGCGACCATGACGTGGCAGGGCAGCCCGGCGTCGCTGACGGCCCGGATCAGGTCCAGACGTGCCTTGGGCGACGGGGTGCCGGGTTCGATCTGCTTCTGCAGGTCGGGCTCGCCGATCGCGAGGGAGACGGCGACGCCGATGTCGACCTGCCCGGCGGCGAGGGTGAGCAACGGCAGGTCGCGGCGCAGCAGCGTGCCCTTGGTCAGGATCGAGAACGGGGTGCCGGATTCGGCGAGGGCCCGGATGACGCCGGGCATCAGCCGGTAGCGGCCCTCGGCCCGCTGGTACGGGTCGGTATTGGTGCCCAGGGCGACGTGCTCGCGCTTCCACGACCGTCGCGCGAGTTCGCGGCGCAGCACGGCCGCGACGTTGGTCTTGACCACGATCCGGCTGTCGAAGTCGCGGCCCGCGTCGAGGTCGAGATACTCGTGGGTCGGTCGGGCGAAGCAGTATCGGCACGCGTGCGAGCAGCCGCGAAAAGTGTTGACGGTGAAGCGGAACGGCAGGTTCGACGCCTCGGGGGTCTTGTTGAGCGCGCTCTTGCACAGCACCTCGTGGAAGGTGATGCCCTCGAACTCGGGGGTCTGGACGCTGCGGACGAGCCCGGCCCGTTCGAGGCCGGGGAGCGCGCCGTCGTCGACGTCGAGAGTCTGTGCCGCCCACCGCATGCAGCCAGTCGAACATACGTGCTAAGGACAGTCAAGCGCGGGGCGGCGGGGGCGGCCTGACAGAATTCCGGGCCATGACCCGTGTGAACATCTCGTCCGGCTCCGAATGGGAGCCCAGGATCGGCTACTCCCGCGCCGTGCGCATCGGCAACCAGATCGCCGTGTCCGGCACCACCGGCGCCGGCGACACGCTCGCCGATCAGACGCGCGCCGCACTGAAGACCATCGAGGCCGCGCTCGGCGAGGCCGGCGCCTCGCTGACGGACGTGATCCGCACGCGCATGTACCTCACCGACATGTCGACATGGGAGGAGGCCGCGCTCGTGCACGGCGAGGTGTTCGGCGAGATCCGCCCGGCCTCCACCATCCTCGAGGTCTCGAGCCTCATCGACAAGGGCCTGTTCATCGAGATCGAGGCCGACGCCGTCGTGTAGGCGGCTGCGCCGCCGGTGTGTCCTTCGGGCGGCAGGAACAGCCCGAAGGACACACCGGTGCTACGCGCCCGCGGCCTCCCAGCGGGCGCGCTCGGCGGCGAACGCCACCGACTGCACCTGCTGGAAGGCGTCGATCGACGCGGCGTTGCCGGCCAGGAACCGCTGGTGCTCGGCCAGGGAGAACGTGCCGTCGGTGATGTCCACTCCCCCGCCGCGGCCCGCCGCGAGGTCGGCGCGCAGGTCCATCAGCTCCTCCGGTTCGACGGGATACCAGGAGATCCGGTCGAAGAAGCGCAGCAGCCACGGTGTGCCGGCCTCGAACGGGCCCGCGGCCTGCGGGTGGCGGTGGTTCCACACCTGGGTCGTGCGGCCGACGAACTGGTAGCCACCCGGGCCCTCCATGCCGTAGATGCACAGGTACGCCCCGCCGATGCCGACGGCGTTCTCCGGCGTCCACGTGCGGGCCGGGTTGTACTTGGTCGTCACGAGCCGGTGCCGCGGGTCGAGCGGGGTCGCGACCGGCGCCCCGAGGTACACGTCGCCGAGACCGAGCACCATGTAGTCGGCGGCGAAGACGGTGTCGAACACGTCGTTCACCGAATCGAGGCCGTTCATCCGGCGGATGAACTCGATGTTCCACGGGCACCACGGCGCATCCGCCCGCACCCCGTGCATGTACCGCTGGATCGCCTCGCGGGTGGCCGGGTCGTCCCACGACAGGGGCAGGCGCACCCGCCGGCTCGGCACCACGAGCTCGTCGCTCGCCGGGAGCTGCTCCTCGGCCTCGGCGAGCAGATCGAGCAGCGTCGGCACCGGCAGCACGTCGGGGTCGACCTTGACCTGGAGCGACCGGATGCCGGGGGTGAGTTCGAGCAGGCCCGCGGGGCGTTCGGTGTCGAGCCGCCGGTGCAGCGCGTGCACGCGGGCCCGCAGCGCGAGATCGAGCGTCATGTCACCGTATTCGACCAGGACGTTGTCGTCGCCGCTGCGCCGGTAGGTGACGGCGGTGTCGCCGTCGCGGCGGGCGAGGACGCCGTCGTCGCCGTCGCCGCCGGGCGAGACCACCAGCGACAGCCCGGCGCGACGGGCGACGCCGAGTGCGCGGCGCGACGCGGCGTGCTCGGCGCGGACGGGCACGAACCGCACCGTGTGCCCGGGCGCGAGCTGGCCGAGCTTCCACCGGTCCGCGGCGACGACGGTGACGGGACAGACGAATCCGCCCAGGCTCGGGCCGTCCGGCCCGAGGAGGATGGGGGTGTCACCGGTGAAGTCGAGCGCACCGACGGAGTACGCGTTGTCGTGGATGTTGGACGGGTGCAGGCCGGCCTCCCCGCCGTCGGTGCGTGCCCACTGCGGCTTCGGCCCGGTCAGGCGCACGCCGGTGCGGTCGGAGTTGAAGTGCACCTCGTAGTCGGTGGCGTAGAGCGTGTCGATGTCGCTGCGGGTGAAGAACTCCGGAGCGCCGTGCGGGCCCTCGGTGACGGCGATCTCCCAGCGGGCGGTCATGGCCGGCACGTGTTCGGCCGGCACCGGGACGGCCGCGCCGGTCGCGACCTCCCCGACGACGAGCACGTCGCCCTCGGTGAGGGTGCGGCCCTCGTGGCCGCCGAACCTTCCGAGGGTGAAGGTGGCTGCGCTGCCGAGGAATTCGGGGACGTCGAGTCCGCCGCCGACGAGTACGTACACGCGCAGGCCGGGGCCGGCGACGGCGCCGACGTCGAGCACGCCGCCGGCGGGGACGGTGACGGGACGCCACTGCGGGACCACCGTGCCGTTCACCGTCACGGTCGCCGGGGCGCCGGTGACGCACACCTCGGTGGCATCGGTGAAGCGCAGGGCCGGCCCGGCCATGGTGGATTCGAGGCCGGCCGCGCCCTCGGGGTTGCCGAGTGCGGCGTTGCCGAGTCGGAACGACAGGTCGTCCATCGGGCCGGAGGGCGGGACCCCGATCTGCCAGTACCCGGTGCGGCCCGGATAGTCCTGCACCGTGGTGAGCATGCCGGGACGGTCGACGGTGATCTTGGTGGTCATGACGGTCGGGCCTCCGGTCGGGTGACGATCATCCGCACCGTGGTGGGGTCGAAACCGTTGCACGGATTGTTGATCTGCGGGCAGTTGGAGACGAGGACGAGCACGTCGCGGTCGGCGCGCAGTGCGAGGCGCTTGCCGGGCGCGGAGAGTCCGTCGACGATGCCGAGGGTGCCGTCGGGGTCGACGGGCACGTTCATGAAGAAGTTGATGTTGGACACCAGGTCGCGTTTGCCCAGGCCCCACCGGGCACCCTCGACGAGGAAGTTCTCGACGCAGGCGTGCTGGTGCTTGGTGTGGTGGCCGTAGCGCAAGGTGTTCGACTCCTGCGAGCAGGCGCCGCCGACGGTGTCGTGGTTGCCGACCTCGTCGGCGACGAGGGTCATCAGTTCCTCGCCGTCGGCGGCGCGCAGCACCGAGCCGGCGGTGAGGAACAGGTTGCCCTGCGCGGCGACGGTGGCGGCGGCGCTGTAGCGGACGGTGGTGTCGTGGGCGTCGTAGATCAGGGTGTCGACGGCCTGGTTGCCGTGCAGATCGACGATGGTGAGCACGTCGCCGGCGGCGACGACGGCCGACCACGGTCCGCGGGCGCCGGCGATCTCGTCGCGGATCACGGTCCCGGGGACGAGCGCCGGCAGGTCGAGGGTCGAGGTCATGATCAGTGCTCCGTTCCGGTGGCGGCAGTCCAGGCGTCCTCGGTGTTGAGGACGGCGCGCCGGTATTCGGGGTCCGTGTTCGGCAGGGTGTCGAGGTCACGCGGGGCGCGCCAGGCGAGCACCTCGAGGGTGGTGGTGGGGAACCCGGGTGCCGGGTCGAGGGGGTGGGCGGTGTTGGCGATGAGTGCGATCACCGGCAGGTGGATCAGCAGCTCGACGCAGGCTCCGGCGCCGGCGGTGCCGGTGCTGGTCAGGGCCCCGTCGGCCGCGACGCGCACGCCGTGGAAGAACGACAGGGACGGCGGCAGGTCGCGCGGGGCGAGGCCGTGCTTCGCGGCGGCGACGGTGAACAGCTCCCGCCCGGCGGGGGCGTGCGAATGCAGGCTGCCCGCCCCGTATTTCGCCGTGTTCCCGGCGAGGTTCGTGGTGCCGCACAGGGCGTCGTGGCGGCCGGAGGTGTCGGCGACGACGGTGGCGAGCACCCGGCCCTGGTCCGACAGCAGCGGGTGCCCGACGCCGAGGTAGGCCTGCCACGGCACCTTGACGGTGTCGGCGACGTTGAGCCGCTCGTGCGGGGCGTCGGCGCGGAAGAGCAGCAGGTGGGCGCAGGCGGCGCCGTCGATGTCACGCAGCCGCAGCCGGGTGCCGCGGGCGAGGACCTTGCCGGTGTAACGGCCGCCGGGCACGGTCTCCGCCCAGGTCATGGCGGCGGTGCGGCCGCCGGGCGGGGTGGGGTACGCGGTGGCGGGCACGGTGGGCATGCCGTCGGTGACGGTGCCGGCCTGCGCGCGGGCGTGCGCCTTGGCGGCGTGGGTGGTGGCGGTGTCGAGGACGCCGGTCATCTCAGGCTCCGATCGTGACGGGGTTCGGGTGCGCGGCGCGGCGCGGGAAGCACAGGGCGCCCAGAGCGACGACGGCGGCGACGGTGAGCGGTGCGGCCCACTGCAGCAGCGGCATGGTGCCGTCCGGGTTGAAGATCTCGGCGCGCGGCCAGGACAGGTTGATCACCATCAGCAGGCCGTACGCGACGGCGAGGGCGTTGACGGGCAGACCCCATCGGCCGAGGGAGAACAGCGGGTCGCCGTCGGCGTCGGTCGCCGTGCCGTCGTGCGGCCAACCGCGCAGCCGGCGCAGCAGCAGCGGCACGGTGACCATCAGGTACGCGAGGTAGATGAGCACGATGCACACGCTCGACAGGGTCGCGAAGATCGCGCTGTTGCCCATGTTGACCGCGAGGATGCCGATGCACACCACGCCGATCAGCACGGCCGGCGCGATGGGAGTGCCGGTGCGGGCGTTGACGTGCGAGAGGATCTTCGACGCGGGCAGGCGCTCGTCGCGGGCCATCGAGAAGATCAGGCGCGACGCGGCGGTCTGGATGGCGAGGGTGCAGATGAACACGGCGATGGCGACGTCGACGAGGAGCAGCGTGCCCCACGGTGAGGACAGGATGGCGCCGAGCACGTAGGGCAGGCCCTCGGCGGCGAGGCGGCCGTCGGTGAGGCTGGGGGCGGCCATGAGGGCGCCGAGGATCATCAGGCCGCCGCCGAGGGCGGAGACCGACAGGGCGAGGCGGATGGTGCGGGGTGCGACGCGCCGCGGGTTGCGGGTCTCCTCGGCGAGTTCGCCGGCCGAGCCGAAGCCGACCATGACGTACGCGGCCATGAGGCCCGAGACGATCCACGCCCAGCCGTAGCCGGGGGCCTCCCCGGTGACGCCGGTGTCGAGGACGACCTGCGGGCCGCGGACGGCGTGGGTGAAGAACATGCCGATCACGGCGACGACACCGACGATCTCGCAGGTGACGCCGATGCTGTTGATCCGCGACATCCAGTTCACGCCGATGCTGTTGATGATCGTGGTGAGCACGAGCAGCACCGAGCCGAGCAGGACGGCATTGGCGGCGCCGGAGGAGGAGGTCAGCGACGGGTCGTCGCCGATGATCTGGAATCCGCTCCAGATGTTCGGCAGGACCACCTGCAGGGCGATCGCGGCGGCCGAGGCGGTGACCATCTGGGCGAGGATCATGAACCAGCCGGCGAACCAGCCGACCACCTCGCCGCCCATCCGGCGGGCCCATTGATAGATCGCCCCGGAGATCGGATAGCGCGCCGCGAGTTCGGCGAAGTTCAGGGCGACCATGAACTGACCGGCGAAGACCACCACCCACGTCCAGAAGAAGGCGGGGCCGCCGAAGCCGAAGCCGAGGCCGAACAGCTGGAAGATGGTCGTCAGGATGGAGACGAACGAGAAGCCGGCGGCGAAGGAGGCGAACTTGCCGAGGTTGCGGTGCAGCTGCTGCTGGTAGCCGAATTCGCCCAAGTCGCCCGCGTCCTGGTGCGAGGCGGTCGGTGCAGCGGCAGCCGGCCGGGTGAGCGTCAGGCTCATGGCGGTGTCCGTTTCTGTGCGCGGTGGCGGCGGCCGGGTGACCGTCGAAAAACTGTCGAGTGACAGTTTTCGCGAGGTCACGTCTTGTCCGAATGACCGCGGCGTAACGAGTTCGTGACCGACGTTTCCTCCGTGTGACGGTCTGCTCACCGCCCGCCCGGGGCGCTGTCACCGTCCGATCTGTGCCATCGTCGAGGACGTGACCCACGCCCGTCCCGGACGCCCCCGACTGCACCGGCCACGCCGGCCCGGTTCCACCGCGCGCGCCGAAATTCTCGACGCCGCAGCAGAACTGTTCACCACCCGTGGATTCGCGTCGACCTCGACGCGGCTCGTGGCCGAGGCGGTCGGCGTCCGGCAGGCCTCCCTGTACAACCACTTCGCCACCAAGGACGACATCCTCGCGGCGCTGCTCGAGCAGACCGTCGCCCCCACCCTGTCGTTCTGCGAGCACCTCGGCGACGACGCGCCCGCCGAGGCGCGGCTGTACGCCCTGGCGCTGTTCGACACCGCGCAGCTCGTCGCGGGACGCTGGAATCTCGGTGCGCTGTACCTGCTTCCGGAGGTGCGCACCGAGCGCTTCGCACAGTTCCACACCGCCCGGACCGGTCTGCGCGAGTGCTACCGGCGGCTCACGGTCGCCGTCCTCGACCGCCTCGGCGCCGGCGCGGACGCCGACGACCCGCGCGCCGATCTGCCGTTCCGGCTGGTCGAATCCGCCATCAACATCCGCGCGGACCGGGGCACGGACGCCGTCGCCGACCTGCCCGACGTGCTGGCGGAGGCGGCGCTGCGCGTGCTCGGATTCACCGCGCCCGCAGAGCCCGTGCGCGACGTCGCCCGCACGCTCGTCGCCCGTGTCGCCGACTCGAGTTAGAGTGCTGCCCACGCGAATCTGATTGGGGGGTCATCATGAGCGGTTTACTCGACGCTGTCGGCTCGTTCTCGACGGGAGGCGGCGTCCGTGTCGTACCCGACGGGGTCCGGGCCTTCGGCAGCACATCCCTGCGCGCCGCGGAGGAGGTCGCCCGCGCGGGCGCGATGGATCTGCAGGCCAACGTCTCGTCGCTGAGCCCCGCCATGGGCCTGATCGGCGCGGACTTCGTCGCGGCGTTCGCCGTCACACAGGGTGCGCACACCCGCACCGTCGCGCAGCTGGCATACGTCTACGCGTCCGGCGGTGTCGCCGCGCACGACGCCGCCGCCCGGTACGAGGCGCTCGACGCCGCGGTCGCCGCGGGACTCGGGGGCGCGCGATGATCGCACAGGAGACGCCGGTCGCCTCGCCCACCGTTCTCGACGCGCTGCGCGCGTCCCCCGCCGGCCCGGCCCTCGACCTGCCGCTGCCCGCGCCGCCGGCCCCGCCGACGTGGTCGCCCGAGCCCGAGCTCGACGCGATAACCGAAGTGCTGCAGTCTCTTCCGGTTCCGGCAGTGCCGGGAATCGACGAAATGCTGCGTCCACTGCGCGACCTCGGCGACCTGTTCGGTACCGGCATCGTCGACGCGCTCGACCCGTCGGCGGTCCTGCAGCAGTCGTCGCGGATGCTCGACGGCGCGGCGTCGCTGGCCCGCACGGCACTGCACGCGCTGCCGGACTCGTGGGAGGGCGCACCCGCCGAGGCGGCGCTCGACAAGGGTCGCCAGGCCCAGGTCACCGCGGTCGAGCTGAGCGAACGGGGCGACGAGATCGGGGCCGTCACGCGCGCCGCCACCGCGAGTGTCGAGCGGGGCAACGTCGAACTCGGCGGGATCGCCCAGTCCTTCCTGGCCTTCGCCACCGCGACCGCGCCCGTCGCGCTGACGCCGCCGGGTCAGATCGCGCTGCTCACCGCCGCCGCCGAGCATGTATCCGCGGCACTGGCGGTGGTCGCGCGCACCCGCGGTGAGCTTCTCGGCTACACCACGGCGATGAACGCCCTCGCCGCACCCATCGCCGTGCCCGCCCCCGTCGCCGCGCCCGGCCTGCCGGCTCCGGCCGACGTCGCAGCGGCGGCCACGGGAGCCGTGGACACCGTCGCCGGCGCGGTCGGTGTGTCCGACGACCTTCCCGCGCAGACGCACGCCGCGGCGTTCGGGGGTGGCACCGTCACCGCCGGCCCCACGATGACCGCCGCGACCGCACCGGTGAGCACCGGCGCCGTGGCACCGGGCGCCGGAGGCGCCGTTGCACCGGGCGCCGGAAGCGCCGTGGCGCTGGGCGCGGGAGGCGCCGTGGCGCTGGGGACCGCGGGCGGGGGTCTCGCCGGCACGCCGTCGGGCCCGCGACCGCCCACGTCCGCTCCGGTGACGGCCGCAGCTGCGGCCGCACGTCATCCCCTCCCCGCCGCCGTCCCGGGCACCGGACGCGCCGACGAGGACGCTCCGCGACGGGCGCGTCCGACGATCCTGGTGACCGCGGCGAACACCACCGCCGTGATCGGCGAGGTGCCGCCGGCGACCGCCCCGGTGATCGGGGCCGGCGACGACTGGTGATTCCGAGTCCCCCGCCCCGGCGCGCGGGGCGGGGACACGGTCGACGGCCACGCTGGTGTCCGTGACCCGCGGTTTCCTTCTGCGAGGACGATCCGGGCCGCGTAGCGTGTAAACGCATGTTCGGTGGCGGTGCCCGCAAGCTTGGTGTCGAGGAGGAATTCCACCTCATCGACGCGAAGACCCGCCGTCTCACGCCGCGCGCCCCGGAACTGCTCGCGCGCCTGCCCGGCGACGTCTACGTCGAGGAACTGCAGCGCTGCGTCGTCGAGGTCAACAGCGGCGTGTTTCCGGATCTCGCGGGTCTCCGCGCAGATCTGGTGCACCGCCGGTCCGTTCTCGTCGACACCGCCGCCGAGCTCGGCCTCGGCATCGCCGCCGCGGGCGCGGTCCCACTGGCCGTGCCCGCGGAGATGCAGGTCACCGAGACGCCGCGGTATCGCCGCATGCTGGCCGACTACCAGCTCCTGGCCCGCGAGCAGCTGATCTGCGGCACCCAGGTGCACGTGGACATTCCCGACCGGGACGAGGCGGTGCAGGTCGCCAATCGGGTCGCCCCGTTCCTGCCGATCTTCCTCGCCCTGAGCGCGAGCTCGCCGTTCTGGGCCGACGGCACGGACACCGGATATGCCAGCGTCCGCAACCTGGTGTGGATCCGGTGGCCGAGTACCGGGCCGGCCGCGCCGGTGTCGTCGGCCGCCGAGTACGACAAGCTCATCGCGGACCTGGTCTCGACCGGCGTGATCACCGACCCGGGCATGGTGTACTTCGATCTCCGCCCGTCGGACCGGTATCCGACCCTCGAGCTGCGCGTGTGCGACAGCTGCCCGTCGGTGGACACGATCACGCTGATAGCCGGGCTGTTCCGCGCCCTGGTCGATCGGGAGGTGACCGACCTTCGGGCCGGTGTCCCGGGGCTCGACGTCTCGCCGACCCTGGTGCGCGCCGCCATGTGGCGCGCCTCGCGCTCCGGCCTCGAGGGTCCTCTGGTCGACGTGCAGTCGGCCACCCCGCGGCCGGCACGGGAGATCGTCGACGGACTGATCCGGTCGCTCCGGCCCCAGCTCGAGGGGAACGACGACTGGGCCCTGGTGTCGGAGCTCGCGGAGACCGCCCTGCAGGTCGGCAGTTCGGCCGCCCGCCAGCGGCGGGTGCTGCGCCGACGGGGCCGCCTGACCGACGTGGTGGATCTGCTTCTCGACGAAACCGCGGGGCGCGTGCGCGCGGTGCCGGAGATCGCCGATCCCGGTGCAACCCTGCTCCACGGCTACGTTCCGCTGCGAGCGGGCGACGTGGACGACCGGTACGACGAGGCCGTCGAGGTCGGCGGGCGTCCACGTCGCGAGTACGAGGCGGTCCTGGCCGCGGTGGCGCGGGTCGGTGCGGCCGAACTGCGCCGCATCCAGGAGTCCATCGACCGGGAACAGAGCGTCGACGGCGTGACGTTCCGGGTGAGCGGCGAGGATCGTGCCCAGGTCTTTCCCATGGACATCGTCCCGCGCATCGTCCCGCACACCGAATGGTCGCACCTGGTCCCGGGTTTGCAGCAACGCGCCCTGGCCCTCAACGCCTTCCTCGGCGACATCTACGGCGAGCAGGCCGCGGTGCGGGACGGGGTGATTCCCTCCGAGTTGCTCGACCGTGCCCCGGGCTATCGGGCCACCGGGGCCGCCGCAGCAAATCCCCCGGTGCGCGCCCACATCTGCGGGATCGACCTCGTCAGCACGGGCCCGGGCGACTTCGTGGTGCTCGAGGACAACCTGCGGGTGCCGTCGGGCGTGGGGTATGCGATGGCGCATCGCGCGATGACGACCCGGTTCCTCGGGGCCCTCGGCATGCCGGCCGACGTGATGTCCGTGGACTCGATGCCGGAGATGACGCGGCAGACGCTGCAGGCGGCGGCGCCCGCCGCGGCCGCGGGACCGGACGTCTCCGTGGCGCTGCTCAGCGCCGGGTGGAAGGACTCGGCATGGTTCGAGCACCGGTTGCTCGCCGAGAAGTCCGGACTGCCCCTCGTGCTGACCGGGGAACTGTCGGTACGCGACGACGTCGTGTACCGACACCGGGGCCGCGAGGCCACGCGAGTGGACGTGCTGTACGTCCGCCTCGACGAGGACATGCTGCTGTCCTCGATCGGGCACGACGGGCACCCGCTGCGCAGGGGGCTTCGGGCCGCGCTGCAGGCCGGCAACGTGACGATCGCCAATGCCCTGGGGAACGGGGTCGGGGACGACAAGGCCGTCTATTCGTATGTGCCGGCAATGATCGAGTACTACCTCGGCGAGAAGCCGATCCTCGAGCAGGTACCCACGTGGGTGTGCGCCGAGCGTGAGCAACGCGACTACGTCCTCGACCGGTTGGCGGAGCTGGTGGTCAAGCCGATCGACGGGTTCGGCGGCGCCGGAATCACCATCGGCCCGGAAGCGTCGCGACACGAACTGCTGGAGCGGCGTCGGGACCTGCTCACCCACCCGGAGCGATACGTCGCGCAGGAGGTCGTGCCGTTGTCGACGCATCCGACGTTCGACGGGAGCGGCCTGTTTCCGCACCATATCGACCTGCGCGCATTCGTTCATCTTCGGGCCGAGGGGCCGTCGGTGCGTGCCCACGTCGCTCCGGCGGCGCTGACCCGGGTGGCCCCCATCGGGAGCATGGTCGTCAATTCGTCCCGGGGCGGCGGGGGGAAGGACACCTGGGTGCTCGGTCCCCCACGCGGCGCGGGCAGCGACGAATAACCGGAGGGCGTGAGCCGGAAGGAGAGCACGATGTGCGGTGTGTGTGGGGAGATGCGCTTCGACGGGGCTCCCCCGGACGTGGCCGCGGTCGGGCGGATGACCGACGCCATGAGCGCCCGGGGCCCCGATGCGGCCGGCCTCCACGCGCGCGGATCGGTGGCGTTCGGGCATCGGCGGCTGACGATCATCGACCTGTCGGCGCGCGGCAGCCAGCCGATGATCGACAGTGAGCTCGGGTTGGCACTGGTCTTCAACGGGTGCATCTACAACTACCGGGAGCTGCGCTCGGAACTGGAGGGGGCCGGCTACCGGTTCTTCTCGACGGCGGACAGCGAGGTGGTGCTCAAGAGCTTCCACCGTTGGGGCGCGGAATGCGTGCAGCACTTCAAGGGCATGTTCGCATTCGCCGTGCACGACACCGACACCGGCGCGGTGACCCTGGCCCGCGACCGGCTCGGCATCAAGCCGCTCTATCTGGCGGAGGGCCCGGGACGGTTGCGCTTCGCCTCCACCGTGCCGGCGTTGCTCCGCGCCGGCGAGGTCGACACCACCGTCGATCGCGTCGCGCTGCACCACTACCTGAGCTTCCACTCGGTGGTGCCCGCACCGCACACGATGCTGCGGGGGATCCGGAAGCTGCCGCCGGCGACCGTGCGGGTGATCGAGCCCGACGGTGGCAGCACCGAGCACCGCTATTGGGAGCCCGCATTCACGCGGGACCCCGCGCGGACGACGTGGACGGCCGTGGATTGGCAGGAAGCACTGCTGGATTCGCTGCGGACCGCGGTGAGCCGGCGAATGGTCGCCGACGTGCCGGTGGGGGTGCTGCTCTCGGGAGGCATCGACTCGAGCCTGGTCGTGGCGTTGCTCGCGGAGCAGGGCCAGCGAGACCTGGCCACGTTCAGCATCGGATTCGATCCGGCCGGTGGCGAATCCGGGGACGAGTATGTCTACTCCGATCTCGTGGCGCGGAGGTTCGGCACCGTCCATCACAAGATCCACATCGACTCGTCCCGGCTGTTGCCGGCGGTGCCGAAGACCGTGGCGGCGATGAGCGAGCCGATGGTCAGCCACGACTGCGTGGCGTTCTACCTGCTGTCGGAGGAGGTGAGCAAGTCGGTGAAGGTGGTGCAGTCCGGGCAGGGCGCCGACGAGATCCTCGCCGGCTACGACTGGTATCCGCCGCTGACGGAGGTGGCCCGGGAACGGTCCGCCGAGGCGTACGCGAAGGTGTTCGCCGACCGTACCCACGCCGACATCGTCGCGCTGCTCGACCCTCGGTACTCCCTCGATCACGACGCGAGTGGCGAGTTCCTGGCCGAGCAGCACGCCGCGGCGGGGGCGGCGACGGCGGTCGATGCGGCGCTGCGTCTCGACACGACGGTCATGCTGATCGAAGACCCGGTCAAGCGGGTCGACACGATGACGATGGCGTGGGGCCTCGAGGGGCGGGTGCCGTTCCTCGACCACGACTTCGTCGAACTGGCCGCGACCTGCCCGCCCGAACTGAAGCTGGCCTCCGGCGGCAAGGGCGTCCTCAAGGAGGCGAGCCGCAAGCACCTGCCGGCGGAGATCATCGACCGGACCAAGGGCTACTTCCCGGTGCCGGGCATCCGGCACCTCGACGGGGACGTACTGACCCTGGTGCGCGATGCGTTGCACAGCCGGAGCGCCCGCGACCGCGGGCTGTACCGGCCCGAAGCACTCGACGCGCTGCTCGCCGACCCGAACCGGCATCGCACCACCCTCGGGGCGAACGCCCTGTGGCAGGTGGCCCTGCTGGAAATGTGGCTCCAGGAAATGGAACAGCTGTGAGCGGCGAGACGGAGACGACCCCGGTGGCGCGAACACCGGATGCCGCGACGACCGCCGCGGCGGCACAGCCGCGCCACATCCGCTTCACGTCGGGTGCGTCGGTCGCGCCGGACGGCACGGCGATCGCTCATCTCGTCGACGACGGCGGCTATCCCCGTGCGGTGCAGCGGTTCCTGTCCGGCCGCGCCACGAGCGCGGCGCGGTGGGTCGAGTTGCCGGTGGACGGGCCGGTCACCCGGATCATGCACTCGGCGGACGGCCGTTGGCTGGCGTGCGAGGTGGCGCCCGACGCCGGTACGCGCACCCAGGTATGGGTGGTGAGCACCGACCCCGACGACCGCGGCGCCCGCCGCCTCGGGTCGGCCGGGGACTCGTCGACGGAACTCGTCGGGTGGGACGGGAACCGGGTGGCGACGGTCGCCACCGACGAGGAGGGGGTGGCGGAATCCCGGCTGGTGGACCCGCACACCCAGGACACCGTGGTGCTCGATCGCCGCGTCGGCGGTCACCTCGTCGACGCGTGGTCGGGGTCGGCGCTGCTGCGGGTCGGTCCGCGCGGCCACCGGGAGTTGCTGCTGCTGCACGAGGACGGCACGCGGATTGCGCTGCTACCCAACGACGTCGGTTCCACCACGGACGCCGGGGTCATTCTCGACGACCATCGGCTGCTCGGCATGGTGGACCAGCTTCGTTCGCCGTGGGCGTCCAGCGACGGCGAACCGGAGAGATATCTGCGTTCGCTGGTGCGCAGCGACAACGGCGCGGAGTTCGCGCGGCTGCTGGGCGTGGCGGTGTCGTCGGAGGGCGTGTCGTACCGGGTGCTGGCCGAGCGGGAGGACGGCGATCTCGACGAGTTCGCCGTGAGCGACGACCACAGCACGGTAGCCCTGCTGTGGAACCACAAGGGTCTGAGCCAGCTGCAGATCCTGCACCTGGCGGACGGCTCGCTCGACGACCCTCTCGGGTTGCCCGGACTGGTGGCGTCCGAACTGAGCATCAGCGCGGACGGCTCGCTGCTGGCGGTGACCGTGCAGGGTCCCGGAATGCCGCCTTCGGTGGAGATCGTCGATCCGCGGACCGGGGAGTGGGGCCCCGCGGAGGCCGCGCGGACCCGGATGGACGACGACGATCTGCCGACGCTGCTCGAGTTCCCGGCAGGGGACGGGACGCCGCTCTCGGGTTGGCTGTATCGGGCGCAGGGCGGCGGCCCGGGCCCGGTGCTGCTGTACTTCCATGGCGGACCGGAAGCCCAGGAACGGCCCGGATACAGCGACTACTACCCGGCGATCGTGGCGGCGGGATTCACGGTCTTCGGGACGAACGTGCGCGGGTCCGGCGGTTTCGGGCGGACGTTCATGCACGCCGACGACCGCTACGGGCGGTTCGCCGGGATCGACGACGTGGCCGACTGCGTGCAGTACCTCGTCGACCACGGCATCGCCGATCCCGCCCGGGTGGCGTGCGCGGGCAGATCGTACGGCGGCTACCTGACGCTGGCATCGCTGACCTTCCACGCCGAGTTGTTCGCCGCCGGGATAGCGATCTGCGGGATGAGCGACCTCGAGAGTTTCTACGCCAACACCGAGCCGTGGATCGCGGCGGCGGCCTACCCCAAGTACGGGCATCCGGTGCACGACCGGGAACTGCTGCGCGAGCTCTCCCCCATCCACCGGATCGCGGAACTGCAGGCACCCCTGCTCGTGGTGCACGGGGCGCACGACACCAACGTGCCGGTCAGCGAGTCGGAGCAGATCGTCGCCGCGGTACGGGACCGGGGTGGGATCGCCGAGTTCCTCCTGTTCGACGACGAGGGCCACGACATCGTCAAACGCGAGAACAGGGACGTGCTCGCCGAGGCCATGGTGAACTGGCTGACGAGCCGGCTCGGTACGGCCGGCCCGTAGATGTCACCGAACCGACGGAGTTCTCGACGGATGACGATCGACCACGACCGCCTCGTCGCCTGGCGACGGGACCTGCATGCCCACCCGGAGCTGTCGTTCGCGGAGTTCCGGACCACCGCCCTGGTGCGCGATCAGCTCGTCTCGCTCGGGCTGGACCCGGTGACGCTGCCCGGCGGCACCGGCCTGTGGTGCGACGTCGGCCCGGACACCACCGGATGCATCGGGTTGCGGGCCGACCTCGACGCGTTGCCGCTGACCGAGACCACCGGGTTGCCGTACGCGTCGACCGTGCAGGGCGTGTGTCACGCGTGCGGGCACGACGCCCACACCGCGATGCTGCTGGAGGCGGCCACCGTGCTCGCGGCGGATCCGCCCCCGCAGCGGGTGCGGTTGATCTTCCAGCCCGGCGAGGAGACCACCCCCGGTGGTGCCCTCGAGGTCGTCGCCGCGGGTGGCCTCGCCGGGGTGTCCCGGATCTTCGCCCTGCACTGCGCCCCCCAGCTCGAGGCGGGCAAGCTCGCCACCCGCGCCGGGCCGATCACCTCGTCCGGGGCCGTTCTCACGGTGCGGTTGTCCTCCCCCGGCGGCCACTCGGCCCGCCCGCACCTGACCGGCGACCTGATCCACGCGGCGGGCGTGCTGGTGACCGGGTTGGCGTCGGTGCTCGATCGGCGCCTCGACGCCCGCACCGCCACCGTGCTGACATGGGGCCGGATCCACGCCGGCCACGTCGGCAACGCCATCCCCGAGTCCGGTGAACTGGTGGGCACGCTGCGCAGCGCGTCCCATCGGACGTGGGCGACGGTCGAGCCGCTGGTGCGGCGCAGCGTCGCGGAACTGCTCGCGCCCTACGCGGTGGACCACGAACTGGACTACGTGCAGGGCGTGCCGCCGGTGGTCAACGACGCCGAGGCAACCGCCGAGATGCTCGCCGCGATCGAGTCCGTGGTGGGCCTCGAGAATCTGGCCGAGGCGGGACAGTCCAGCGGCGGCGAGGACTTCGCGTGGTATCTCGAGAACGTCCCGGGAGCCATGGCTCGATTGGGAGTCTGGGACGGGACGAGTCCGCGACACGATCTCCACAAGCCCGACTTCGAACTGGACGAACGAGCCCTGGTGTACGGGGCGCGCACCCTGCTGGCCCTCGCCTACGGAGGCAAGTACGAACCTCGTACGCCTGACGCGAGCGAATGAACCATGCTGTCGGACTGATCGAGTGAGCGATACATTCGCTCGGGGGAAGCGCCCGCGCGGCGCCGTCACCGGTGGCGACGGACGGGTCCGGCCCGGATGGGCGGATCCGCCGCGGGGGGCGGGTCCGAGCGACGCACGGTCACCCGGACGGTCCGCGCGGAGGGCCGGGGGGCCGTGTCGGCACGGCGCCGGTCGTACTCCGCGCGGCGGTGCGGATCGCGCAGGACGGCGTAGGCCGCGACGATCCTGCGCAGCTGCTCGTCCGGATCCGGACCGAAAGGGACATCCGGGCTGCGGAGGTCGGGGTGGTGCTCGCGGAGCTTGCGGCGGAAGGCCGCGGTGATCTCCGCCTGCCCGGCAGACCCGGGCACGCCCAGCACGGCGTAGAGATCGGGTTCCCTGCCGGACACGGCCCCGCCCTTCTCTTCCGTTGTCGACGCCCGAACGGCGTGACGGCGCGTGACAGGAGCGAACGCCCGGCCACCCGCCGCGTGGATGGGTACGAACGGCGGGTGGCCGGGCGTCGGCGATGATCGGGTGCGGCCCGCACTGTGTGTGCCGAATACCGGCGGTGCGCTGCCCGGTCACCGGCTCCGGGCCGGTGCCCCGCCCAGCGCCTCGTGGCTGCCGTCCGGGCGGGCGGCACGCACGTCAACGCCTGGCGACTCTGCTGCGATGTCGTATCACCGTCCTTTCGCTACTACGTGGCTTCGGCGGGCCGATCCGGTACGGACCGGAGGAGAGCGCTGCGTGGCAACCACTTCCCCCGGAGCCCGCGTCCCGGCTCGACCCGGCGGTCCCGCGGTGCGCGCCGCGCCCCGCGGACGACGGACCGCGGCGGTCCGGCACCTCGGGTCCGCCCCCGGTCGTCGCGGCCGGGGCCACTCGAGCATCTCCAGCTCGAGATCGAGCAGGAGCAGCTCGAGGTCCACGCCGTCGACGGTGGGCGGCTGCCCGACGGGCGGTTCGGCAATCAGGTCGAGTTCGTCCATGGTCGTCTCCCGGGGACACGCCTCGGACGGATCAGCCGTCGATCGCCTTCTTGTCGCCTACCGCGATCTCGATCTTGCGCGGCTTGGCCTTCTCCGCGACCGGGATCGTCAGCCTCAGCACGCCGGCGTCGTACGTCGCCTCGATGTTGTCGGTGTCGAGGTTCTCGCCGAGGAACAGCTGCCGGCTGAACACACCGCGCGGGCGCTCGGCCGCCACCATCTCCTGACTCTGGTCGCGTGCCGGCCGCTCTGCGTGCACCGTCAGCACGTTCCGTTCGACGTCGAGGTCGAGCGAATCCTCGGCGACGCCGGGCAGATCGAACTCGACGACGAACTTGTCGCCCTCACGCCAGGCGTCCATGGGCATCACCGCGGGACGGGCCGCCGTGCCGAGAACCTGCTGCGCGAAGCGGTCGAGCTCGCGGAACGGATCGGTGCGCATCAACATCGTTTCCACCTCCACAGACTCTCTTCGTGCCGGTTGAGGAGAGCGGTCGATCTATGCTGGCCGCTACACCTTTCTTGTACCACTCACAACACAGCGGGGCAAGGAATTGTTCCCGGAAACCCCTCGAATTCCGCGCGGACGGACGACAATCCGCCTCGCAAAACCTCCCGCGCGCGGCCGGTGCCGGTTACGCTCGACCTACCGCATGATGCCGCGGTCGTTCCGGGGTGCCGTCTCAGGCCGAGCGGAGCGCCCGGCGCCGCAGCGACATCGCCGCCCCCGGGAGGCGCAAGGAGGCACCATGGTTGTCACCGAGACGAAGGCCGTTCGCCCGTATCCGCCGCGGTATGCGCCCAAGGGCTCGACGTTCTACAAGCTGGTCACGACGACCGACCCGAAGATGCTCGGGCTGATGTACATCGTGACCTCGTTCGCCTTCTTCCTGATCGGCGGGCTGATGGCCCTGCTGATCCGCAGCGAACTCGCCGTCCCGGGCATGCAGTTCCTGTCCAACGAGCAGTACAACCAGCTGTTCACCATGCACGGCGGCATCATGCTGCTGATGTACGCGACCCCGATCGTGTTCGGGTTCGCGAACTACATCCTGCCGCTGCAGATCGGCGCGCCCGACGTCGCGTTCCCCCGGCTGAACGCGTTCAGTTACTGGCTGTACCTGTTCGGCGCCTCCGTCGTGGCCTTCTCCCTCGTCACCCCGGGCGGCGCCCCGGACTTCGGGTGGACCTCCTACGTTCCGCTCGCGGACGACCTGCACAGCCCCGGTGTCGGCGGAAACCTGTGGTTCGCCGGTCTGGCCGTCGCCGGTCTCGGCACCATCCTCGGCGGGGTCAACATGATCACCACGGTCGTGTGCCTGCGTGCCCCCGGTATGACGATGTTCCGGATGCCGATCTTCACCTGGAACATCTTCATCACGATGATTCTGATCCTGCTGATCTTCCCGCTGCTGACCGCCGCGTTCATGGGAGTGCTGGTCGATCGCGTGCTCGGCGGCAACATCTACGACCCGGCCAACGGCGGGGTGATGCTCTACCAGCACCTGTTCTGGTTCTTCGGCCACCCCGAGGTGTATGTCATCGCGCTGCCGTTCTTCGGCATCATCTCCGAGGTCATTCCGGTGTTCTCGCGTAAGCCGATCTTCGGCTACACCGGCCTGGTCTACGCGACCCTGGCGATCGGCGCCCTGTCGATGGCCGTGTGGGCGCATCACATGTACGCCACCGGCGCCGTGCTGCTGCCGTACTTCTCGTTCATGACGTTCCTGATCGCGGTGCCCACCGGCGTGAAGTTCTTCAACTGGATCGGCACCATGTGGCGGGGGCAGGTGACGTTCGAGACCCCGATGCTGTTCGCGGTCGGCTTCATCATCACCTTCCTCTTCGGCGGCCTGACCGGCGTGGTCCTCGCCAGCCCGCCGCTGGACTTCCACGTCCACGACTCCTACTTCGTCGTCGCGCACTTCCACTACGTGCTCTTCGGCACCATCGTGTTCGCCACCTACTCGGGCATCTACTTCTGGTTCCCGAAGATGACCGGGCGGCTGATGGACGAGCGCCTCGGCAAGTGGCACTTCTGGCTGACCTTCCTCGGCTTCCACACCACATTCCTGGTGCAGCACTGGCTGGGCAACGAGGGCATGCCGCGCCGCTACGCCGACTACCTGCCGTCGGACGGGTTCACCACCCTCAACACCATCTCGACGATCGGTGCCTTCACCCTCGGCGTGTCGACCCTGCCGTTCCTGTGGAACGTGTTCAAGAGCTACCGGTACGGGCAGGTGGTGATCGTCGACGACCCGTGGGGTTACGGCAACTCCCTCGAGTGGGCCACCACCTGCCCGCCGCCGCGGCACAACTTCTACGAGCTGCCGCGCATCCGCTCCGAGCGCCCGGCGTTCGAGCTGCACTACCCGCACATGGTGGAGACCATGCGGGCGGAGGCGCACGTCGGCGTCGGCCGGCGCCACGCCGCCGAGGTGGCCGAGGAGCCCCACGTCCGGGACACCGCCGAGCGGACACCGCCGAGCACCTGATTCGGACGGATCGGTGTAATCGGGCTCCCGCCGGGGTATCTGGAGCGCACGCCCCTCACGGCGGCGGGCATTCGAGAACCACTTCGGCGGGAGGCCTGGTGTCCACTGACGCGATCGTGTTGTTGAAGGAAGACCACAAGGAGATCCGGAAGCTGTTCCGCGAGTTCCGCGGAGCGGACGACGGCGACGAGAAGGGCCGGATCGTCGGCCGGATCATCGAACTGCTGACGGTGCACACCTACATCGAGAACGAGGGCATGTACCCCGAGGTGCGCGCGCTGCTGCCCGACCTCGAATCGGACATCCTCGAATCGTTCGAGGAGCACCACGTCGCGGACGTCCTCGTGACGGAGCTGGCCGGGATGAAACCCGACGCCGAGCGGTTCGACGCGAAGACGACCGTCCTCATCGAGAACGTCGAGCACCACATCGAGGAGGAGGAAGAGGAGTGGTTCCCGAGGGTGCGGGAGGCACTCGGCCGTAAGCAGCTACAGGAGATCGGGGCGCGGATGCTCGAGCTGAAGGAGAAGGCCCCGCACTCCCCCGCGCAGCCCTCGGCCCTGAAGAAGACGATCGACGCCGTCGTGAGCTGACGCGTCGCCGGACCGGTTCCGGTCCGGCCCACGAAGGCCGGGGGTGCAGAGTTGCTCTGCACCCCCGGCTACTACGTTCCGGCAGTGTCGAGGAAACCGCTCCGCGCGGACGCGTCGGATGCCCCGCGTCCCGAGCGGCTGCCGCGGTATGCGTCGCGGCGGAACGGCACGAGCCAGCGCGGCCACAGCTCGACGGCCGCCGGGTGGTTGAGCACCGGATCGAACGACGGCTGGGCCTCGTCGGAGGCGGGCACCGCGGACTCGAGCGTGACGCGGCCGGCCGGCACGAGCGGCCCACGGGCCGAGGCCACGTGCAACGAGAACAGCAACGGGACGCCGTGCCGGGCCAGTTCCAGGACGGACGTCGAGGACGGCTGGTCGCCCTCCGGGAACGCGAAGATCCACCGCGGCGCGAGGTCGACATTCGTGCGATAGGCCATCAGGGAGCCGTACCGCGCGGTCGACCAGCCCCGGGCCGGCAGCAGGACCGCCCTGGTGGGCACGTGCAGGGTGGCGAGCAGGATGTCCCACGGGCCGTCCTCGAGGGAGAACCGCAACGCCAGACCCAGGATGTCGGGCACGCCGTCGGGCGTGCCCACGGCGCCGGACAGCCGCGCGGTGACCGGCACCCGCGCCGGTGCCGGAACCGGCCACCACCGCGAATCCAGTTCCGCGACGCCCCGGAAGAGCACCCCACGTGGATGGAACACCCGCGCCCCGCGCAGCGCGGAGGCGGCTCGGAACGGCCCGGAGAACACCGAGTGCAGCGAGATCATGCGCCCCGCATACCCGGGGTACCCACAGCCCAATCGGTCCGCGCTCACTCGACGAGCGAGGCCACCTCGTGGTCGGTGAGCGTGGTCTGCGGCACGCGCCCGGCGTCACGGGCCAGCAGCACCGCCCGGTACAGCGGCCGCTGCTCGAGCCCGGCGTCGCGGGCCTCCGCCCGCAGCTGCTCCACCAGCACCGACGACATCGCGGCGGCCGAGGCCAGCTCGCTCGCCGCCAGCGCGTCGGCGAGTCGGCGCAACGCCAGTACGTCGAGCTCCCGGCAGCCGCCGTTCGCGTACAACGCCAGCGGAACCGACACGAGCCGATCCCCGTCGTTGAGCCGCAACACCACCTGACTCACCCGCAGCGCCGACACCACCAGCTCGACCCCGGCGAGGTTGCGCAGCTCCACCCGCCGGGTGCGCAGCGCCCCCTTCGCGGTGACCGTGGTGCCGTCGATCCAGCGGTGCCGGCGCAGCACCGCCAGGGCGCCCACCGCGGGCGGCACCCCGACGAGCACACCGAACACGACCGCAACCAGCGGGCTGGACACCAGGTACACCAGCAGACCGGCCACCACGCCGATCAGGAGGGAGAACACCGCGACTCTCCCGGCGCGGGGCGCGAGCACCCGCGCGGGGATCAGGTCCAGACGGGTCGGCGCGGGACGGGCCGACGGGTCAGGTGCGGGCAACGACGTCCCCGACCCGGGCGACCACGTCGTCGAGCGGCACGGTGTGCTGTTCGCCGGTGCGCAGGTCCTTGACGACGATCTCGCCGGCCTCGAGTTCGCGCTCCCCCAGCACGAGCGCGACCACGGCACCGGAACGGTCGGCGGCCTTCATCGCGCCCTTGACGCCGCGACCGCCGTACGCCAGGTCCACGCGGATGCCGGCGGCGCGCAGCCGGTGGGCGATCGGCACCAGCGTCGACTTGGCGGCCTCGCCCATCGGCACGCAGAACACCTCGCAGCGGGCGGGGCTGCCCGCGGTCCTGCCCTCGGCGGCGAGCGCGAGGACCGTGCGGTCGACGCCGAGCCCGAAGCCGATACCGGAGAGCGGCTGGCCGCCGAGCTGCGCCATCAGGCCGTCGTAGCGGCCGCCGCCACCGATCCCGGACTGGGCGCCGAGCCCGTCGTGGACGAATTCGAACGTCGTCTTCGTGTAATAGTCGAGGCCGCGCACCATGCGCGGGTTGATCGTGTACGGCACGCCGAGCGCGTCGAGATGCGAGAGCACCTCGTCGAAGTGCGCCTTGGCCGTGTCGGAAAGGTGGTCGAGCATGAGCGGCGCGTCGGCCGTCATCTCCCGCACGTGGGGGCGTTTGTCGTCGAGCACCCGCAACGGGTTGATCTCGGCGCGGCGGCGGGTCTCCTCGTCCAGGTCCAGCTTGAACAGGAACTGCTGCAACAACTCCCGGTACTGCGGGCGGCACGTCTCGTCGCCGAGGGACGTGATCTCGAGGCGGAACCCCTCGAGGCCCAGGCTGCGGAATCCGGCGTCGGCGACGGCGATGACCTCGGCGTCGAGGGCCGGATCGTCGACGCCGATCGCCTCGACGCCCACCTGCTGCAGCTGGCGGTACCGGCCGGCCTGGGGGCGCTCGTACCGGAAGAACGGGCCCGAGTAGCTCAGCTTGACGGGCAGCTGGCCACGGTCGAGGCCGTGCTCGATCACCGCCCGCATCACACCCGCGGTGCCCTCCGGGCGCAGCGTGACGGACCGGTCGCCGCGATCGGCGAACGTGTACATCTCTTTGCTGACGACGTCGGTGGACTCGCCGACGCCGCGCGCGAACAGTCCGGTGTCCTCGAAGATCGGCAGCTCGATGTGCCCGTAGCCGGCCAGCCGCGCCGCGCGGGTCAGCCCGTCGCGCACGGCGACGAACTCCGCGGACTGCGGGGGGACGTAATCGGGTACACCCTTGGGCGCCGAGAACGTGGAGGGCTTGCTCAACTGTCGCTGCTTTCTCTCGTCGGTGGATCGGAGGCCGGGCCGGCCCGGGGCCGGGGTCAGCGGGAGCCGGCCAGCCCCACCAGGAACGGGTTCGACACCCGCTCCTGGCCGATGGTGCTGGACGGGCCGTGGCCGGGCAGGATCGCGGTGGCGTCGTCGCGCACGAGCAGTTTCGCCGCGATCGACGCGAGCAGCTGTTCGTGGTTGCCACCCGGCAGGTCGGTGCGGCCGATCGACCCCTGGAACAGGGTGTCGCCGGTGAGGGCGATCTCGACGTCGCCGCCGTCGGGGGTCGTCGCGTGGGTGCGCAGCACCACCGAGCCCTGGGTGTGCCCCGGGGTGTGATCGACGGCGAACCGGATGCCGGCGTGCTCGATCTCGTCCCCGTCGGCCAGTTCGATCACGGTCCGCGGCTCGGCGAATTCGGCGCCCTCGAGGAACGGCTTCAACGTCGGGCCGATGCCGCGCCCGGGATCGGTCAGCATGTAGCGGTCGTCCGGATGGATATAGGCCGGGATGTCGTAGCGGTCGGCGACGGCCTGCGCCGACCAGATGTGGTCGAGGTGCCCGTGGGTGAGCAGCACCGCGCGCGGCGTCAGTCCGGACCGGGTGAGAAAGTCGGCGAGGGGCTCGGCGGCATCCTGCCCGGGGTCGACGACGACGCATTCCTTCGCGTCGTCCTGCGCGAGGATGTAGCAGTTGGTCTGGAACATCCCGGCGGGGAATCCGGTGACGAGCACGGGCATCGCTCCTACGGTGTGGGCCTTCGCGTGGCCCCTACAGCCTAGGCCGGGCTCCCCGTCGCCCGGTTCTCAGGTTGGGGTGGCAGACTCGATCCGGCTCGAGCCGGGTTCCAGCGGCGACGCTGGGACCGGCAACGACGATCGGTTACGGGAGGACTACTGCAGTGCCGAGCAACGCACAGCGGCGCCAGGCCGCCAAACGCAAACTCGAGCGGCAACTCGAACGGCGGGCACAGCGGGCGCGCAAGCGCCGCCAGCTGACCATCGGTCTGTCGGCGCTCGGTGTGGCCGCGGTCGTCGCGGCGGGCGTCGGCATCTGGGTGCTCGGCCGCGGCGGCGACGACGCCGCCTCCACCGCGGCGTCGGAGACGACCGACCCGGCGCAGACCGAGTTCGCGGTGCTGCCCGCGGGCCGGTCGGAACCGCTGCCCGAATCGGTGAACTGTGCGTACCCGCCCGGCGGCGAACCGGCCAGGCCGGTGCAGCCGCCGCGCACCGACGGCATCCTCACCACCGGCGAGGGCAATACCGACATCAGCGTCAGTGTGGAGACCACCCAGGGCAACATCGGCCTGGTCCTGCACAACGACACCTCCCCGTGCACGGTCAACAACTTCCTGTCCCTGGCGTCGCAGGGGTACTTCGACGACACCGCCTGCCACCGCCTGACCACGTCCGACTCGCTCGCCGTGCTGCAGTGCGGCGACCCGACCGGCACCGGCGCCGGCGGCCCCGGCTACCAGTTCGCCAACGAGTTCCCCACCGACCAGTACGCGCCCGAGGATCCGGCGGCCACGCAGCCGCTGACGTACCCGCGCGGCACCGTCGCGATGGCCAACGCCGGCGCCGGCACCAACGGCAGCCAGTTCTTCCTCGTGTACGGCGACTCGATCCTGCCGCCGCAGTACACCGTGTTCGGCACCATCGACGAGACCGGCCTGGCGACCCTCGACACGGTCGCCGCCGCCGGGGTCGAGGGCGGCGGCCAGGACGGCGCGCCGGCCCAGCCGATCTCCCTGACCAGTGTGAGGATGGACTGATGACCCGTACCCGATCCGGCGCTGCCCGGGCCGCCGTGGCCGGGGTCGGTGTGGCGCTGCTGCTCACCGCCTGCTCCGGCGACCCGGACGACGGGTCCGCGACGTCCACGTCGAGCACCGCGGCCTCGGCACCGACGTCCGCACCGTCGCTGTCCGACTTCCCGGCCCTGCCCGCCCAGCGGGCCGAGCCGCTGCCCGATACGGTGAGCTGCGCGTACCCGTCCGACGGGCGACCGGCCGCGAAGCCGGTGCAGCCGCCGCGCGCCGAGGCCGTCCCCACCACCGACACCGACGTCACCGTGGCGACCACCCAGGGCGACATCGGGCTGGCCCTGCGGGGCGAGCTGTCCCCGTGCACCGTCGGCAGCTTCCTGTCGCTGGCCTCCCAGGGGTATTTCGACGACACCGACTGCCACCGGTTGACGACCGACCCGACGCTGTCGGTGCTGCAGTGCGGCGACCCCACCGCCACGGGTACCGGCGGACCGGGCTACGAGTTCGCCAACGAGTTCCCCACCGACCAGTACGCGGCCGGAGATCCGCAGGCGCAGAATCCGATGATCTACCCACGGGGCACGCTCGCGATGGCCAATGCCGGTCCCGGCACGAACGGCAGCCAGTTCTTCCTGGTCTACGGCGATTCGATCCTGCCGCCGCAGTACACCGTGTTCGGCACCATCGACGAGACCGGCCTGGCGACCCTCGACGAGATCGCCGCGGCCGGGGTGGACGGCGGCGGACCCGACGGACCACCGGCGGCGCCGACGACGCTGACCGCCGTCCGCACGGACTGATCCGGCGCGTCTCCCAACGCCCCGCCCACCCGCCGGTGGGCGGGGCGTTCGCGTCCCCGCCGCCGGCAGGGGTCTGTCGGATTGTGACGGGATCGTCTACTGTGCCGTGTCTGTGACCTCAGGTACCTCCATTGCTGCGCGCCTGGCCGCGACGCTCGGCGCAGCACTCGCGGCTGCGGCGTGTGCCGCTTCCGACACCGGGCCCGCCCCTGCCGCGCTGCGGGCGACGACCACCGCGGCCGCCACCTCCCCCGGCTTCGACCCGTCCGCCTATGTTGCGATGCCGCCGCGGCCGGAACCGGCGGCCGCCACCGTCGCCTGCGCGTTCCGTGCCGCCGGGCCGGCCGCGAGGACGGCGACCGTGCCCGCGTCGACGTCCGTGCCCGCGACCGGGACGGTGGAGCTGACGCTGACGACCTCCGCGGGTCCGGTCCCGCTGGTCCTCGAGCGCGCCGCAGCGCCGTGTGCGGTGCAGAGTTTCGTCGGCCTCGCCCGGCAGGGCTTCTTCGACGGGACCGAGTGCCATCACGTGACCGACGAACCGGGGATGCAGATGTTCCGGTGCGGCGACCCCACCGGATCCGGGACGGGAGGGCCCGGCTACACGTTCGCCGACGAGTACCCCGTCACGGTCGTCCGCGGGGAGAACGGCTATCTGCCGTCCCCCGTCGTGTATCCGCGCGGCACCGTCGCGATGGCCAACGCCGGGCACCGGGACAGCAACGGCAGTCAGTTCCTGCTCGTGTTCGGCGATTCCCTGCTGCAGCCGCAGTATTCGGTGTTCGGCACCGTCGGAGAACCCGGCCTGCGGGCGCTCGAGGAGGTCGCCGCGGCGGGCGACGACGGATCGAGTCCCCTGGGCGGTGGGCGCCCCCTGATCCCGATGCGGATCGTCGCGGTCGGGTGAGTGCGGCCGGGTGAGTGCGGCCGGCCACCTACCGCGTCTGCAGGGCGACGAGTTCCGCGTACCGCCCGTCCCGGCTCAGCAGTTCGTGATGGCCGCCCCTTTCGACGATCCTGCCGTCGTCGAGCACGATAATCACATCTGCGGTGCGGACGGTGCTGAGCCGGTGCGCGATGACGATCCGGGTCTGGCGCAGCCCTCCCAGCGACGCCACGACCGACGCTTCGGTCGCGGCGTCGAGGGCGCTGGTCGCCTCGTCGAGCAACAGCACTCGGGGCGCGCCGAGCACCGCCCGCGCAAGCGCGATCCGTTGGCACTGCCCACCGGACAGGCCCGACCCGTCCCGCAGCATCGTCTCGTACCCCATCGGCATGGCGACGATCGCGTCGTGGATGTGCGCCAGTTTCGCGGCCTCGACGATGCGGGGGAGGGAGGCCTCCGCCCGTCCCGCGGCGATGTTCTGCGCGACGGTCCCGGTGAACAGGGCGCTGTTCTGCGTCACCACCCCGAACTGAGCGCGCAGCGAACGGGATTCCAGGTCCGCGGCGTCGTGTCCGTCGAACAGCACCCGTCCCTCCGTCGGCTCGTAGAGTCCGAGCAGCAGGCGGGCGAGGGTGCTCTTGCCGGAGCCGGACGGTCCCACCAGCGCCACCGTCGACCCGGCGGGGATGTCGCAGTCGATGTCGCGCACCACCCACGGCGAGCGCGGGTCGTACCGGAATCCGACACCGCGCAGCGAGATCGCGCCGCTGAGTGCCGGGGCGGGCCGCACGCTCCGGCCGTGCTGTTCGACGTCGCTGTCGACGATGTCCCGCAGCCGGGCCAGGTGGGCCGCCGCGAACTGCAGCCGCTGCAGCACCGACACTACCGAGCCGAGCGGGGCGAGCGCGGCGAGCGCGACCCCGTTCGCGGCGATCATGGCGCCGAGCGTCTGCCGTCCGTCCAGCACGCCGACGACGCCGACGATCATCAGGACCGCGGGCGCCGCCACCCTGAGACCGGCCACCAGCGATTCGACCACACCCTCGAGGCGGCCGCTGCGCGACGCCGCGTCCAGGGCGGTGGTGAACAGAGCGTGCCACTGCGCGGCCGCAGCCGCCTCGGAACCGGAGGCCTTCACCGTCTCGATGCCGTTCACGGTCTCGAGCAGGCGTCCCTCGGCGAGGGCGTGCGCGCGCAACTCTTCCTGACCGAGCTGACCGACCCGGCGGCCGGTGCCCACGATCAGGACGATCTGCACCGTCGCGAGCACCATCAGCGTGACGCCGAGCATCGGCGCCCACCACAGCAGCAGAGCGAGGTACGTCAGCGCCAACGGCCCGTCGAGCACCGCCGCCACGACGGGTCCGGTGAGCAGCTCCCGAATCGCCCCGACGCTCGAGACCCGCTGCACCACGTCACTGGTTCCCCGGCGAGCGAAGTATGCATACGGCAATGCCAGCAGGTGCGCGACGGCGGCGCCGGTGAGCTCACCGTCGGCGCGCCGGCGCAGCGCCTCCAGCATCCGGCTGCGCACCACCCCGACCGCACCGTGCGCAAGGCACGCGACGACCGTCGCACCGACCACGGCGTACAGCAGCGGGCGGTCGGCGCTCGGCAGGACCCGGTCCACCAGAATCGCCGAGACCACCGGAAGCGTCATCCCGATCGCCTGCAACGCGATCGAGGCCACCACGACCGACGCGAGCAGTGCGCGGTGGCCGTGCAGGAACCGGGCCGGCATCGTTCGTCGCCGGGAGGCGGGCAGGGCCGGCGGCGGATAGACCGACGGGTCGCCGGGGCCGAACTCGATGCTCACGCCCGAGTACCCGTCGCGGAACTGTGCCCGGGTCAGGCGCCGGCGCCCCCGCGCCGGATCGACGATGTGCACGTGCCGCTCCGTGCACCGTTCGACCACCACGAAATGGTTGCCGTCCCAGTGCACGACGGCGGGCAGCTGTGCACCGCCCCCGGCGACGGCGTCGGCGGAGCGGCCGAAGGCGCGGACGTCGAGCCCGTGGCCGCGGGCACATCGCACGAGCGCCAGGGCGGTGAGTCCGTCGCGGGAAACCCCCAGCTCGTCGACGAGGTCCGCGACGCCGCGTGGGACGCCGAAGTAGGCGAAGATCATCGCCAGGCACGCCGCGCCGCAATCGGACATCCCGGTCTGAGCGAGCGGCCGGATGCGGCGCGTCACCGCGGCGTCTTCTCCGCCTCGCCCCAGAACCATTCGATCCGGGCGGTGCGGCGCCGGTCGGCGAGCCACTCGTCGAACAACCGCCTCGAGGCCTGCTCCAGCAGGTCCGACTCGGACGCGGCGGCGCGCGAGAGCACCTGTACCACTTCCCATTCCGTTCCGACCGCCCGCGGCGGCAGCAGCGCACCGGGCGCGACCGCATCGGCCAGGCCGGAGCCCAGGCCGAGGTCGAGGTCGGCCACGGTCCGCTCCATCAGCTCGGCCCCCAGCGGACGGGACGGGGCGACAGCCGTCAGCGCCGCGCCGAACGCGTCGGCCGTTGTGCCGCAGGTGCGTCGCCGCTCGGCGAACGCGGCGACGAACCGCTCGGCGGCGGCGCGGTCGGCGAAGCGCACGCGGGCGATCCGGAGCCGGTCGCACGTCGATCGGTGCGCCGCGCACCACGAGTCGACGCGGTCGACCGTCACCCGCGTGCGCAGCGCGGCAACGGCGGCCTCGCGTGCCACCATCTCCTCGAGCGCCGCGTGGTCGAGGTGCCGCCGTGCCATCCATGCAGCGGTCGCCGCCGGGGTCAGCAGGCCGCGCGCGCGACGGAAGGCGTCCATGGCGTCCTGCAGCTCACCGTCGGTCAGCGTCACCGGGCTCTCGGCGAGTTCCTGCTGGACGAGACACACGTCGACGAGTCGGTCGAGCAGGGCCGTCTGCTCCCACATCACGTCCAGATACGCCATCGCGTGCTGGATGTCGAGCGCCTCGCCGTTGACGCGTAGCAGCATCGATTCGGCGCTGCGTTGCGCGCCGCGCAACATCCACGGCACCTCCGACGGCGGCGCCCAGGACAGCGTGACGGTGCCACCGCGGGGCCCGGAGACGAGCAGGCCGAACTGCACGGTGTCCCCGTAGGCTTCCCGGTGCCGGAGCAGGCGAAGGCGCAGTCCGGGGTGCTCCGCCCGCAGGGCCGCCAGCAGTTCCTCCGCGGACCCGGCCGCTACCGGGTCGGTGTTGAGGCGCGCGAGCAGAGTCAGCGCCTGCCCGAGAGCAGCGTCGTCGAGCGCCGCGCCGGCCGGGGCGATCATGCGGGCACCTCCTGGACGGCGGGGCGCCGGGAGCGGTGGGCACCGTCGAGCAGCAGCTCGCACAGTGCGTCGGAGATGGGCAGACCCGTCGCGTCCTCGATCCACAACCACTGTCCCGACGGGTTGATCTCGAGGAACACGTAGCGGCCGTCCGGAGTGAGTATGAGATCGATTGTCCCGTACTGCAATTCGAGCTCAGCCACCAGACTGCGGCACAACGCGGCGAGCGCGGCCGGCAACTCGTGCCGACTGTAGCGGGTCGTGGAAGGGTCGTAGCTGCGCCAGTCGAGCCGCGTGTGGTTGCTGTCCTGGCTGTGGATGGCGGCGCCGAGGACCCGCTGCCCGACCACCGTCACCCGCACCTCGATCTGTTTGGGCACATAGCCCTGCACGATCATCGGGCACAGGCGCATCGCCTCCGCGTACCCCAGGTCCGTCGTCGTGACAGGCTCGCACATGCGGAAGTAGCCGTCGTCACCGTCGATCAGGAACGGCCGGTCGAGCGGTTTGCTGATCACCTGCCCCTCGTGCCGGTCCCAGAAATCGAGGAACTCGTCCGGGGAGGTGGTCACGATCGTGGGCGGAAGCTCGAACCCGAGACGGCCGGCCAGGGTGAGCTGGGCGGTCTTGCGGGCCGCCTGCCGGATCGCGGCCCGCGTTCCCGGCACCGCGAGACAGTCCAGATCGTCCCAGAGCGCGGAGGTCATTGCCTCGCATTCCCTTTCGACGTACTCGCGGACCGCCGGGGCGGTGACCTCCGGGTGCGCCCGCGGGTTGCGTGGGCGGCGGAACCAGACCGTGTCGACGGCGGACAGGTCGATCCGCCCACCGCGGTGGTCGAGGGTGCGGCGGACCGCACCGCCGGCGGTGTAGCCGACGGAGATCGACGCGTGGACAGGAAAATCGGCGGGGTCGAACACGACGACCCGGGCGTCGCGCCGGCGCAACAGGTCGACGACGTGGTCTGCGTGCGGGTCACCCGGCTGGGTGAGCACCAGGATGCGGGCGGGATGCGCGCTCATGAGCTGTTCCTCGGGGCGGATCGGATCGGATCGGTCGACGGACGAGCGCCGGGTGGGCGAGGCGAGCCGCCTCCCCACCCGGCGTCCTCGGTCCGTCAGAAGTCCTGATCGGTACCGACCGCGCCGGTCGACATGTCGATCGTCTTGCTCGACCGATCCTCGCACGCGCGACCGCCGGACACGGTCGCGAGGCGCGCCTCGTCGAGTTCCGCACCCTCGGCGGAAATGGCGGTGATGACGGTGTTACGCAATGCGTTCTCCTCTGTCAGGATGTGCCGGACCGTCCGGCGCGGAGAACGATCGCGCAGCGCGCTTAGCATGCGCTTAGCGTCGGCTGACGGACCGCGACGTGCGGATGGGCGAGGTGGGGTCGCCGATCCTGCTACGCCGCGGACCCTCTATGCCGCGGAGGTCACCCGGTACACGTCGTAGACGCCCTCGACGTTGCGGACGACGTTGAGCACGTGCCCGAGGTGCTTGGGATCGCCCATCTCGAACGTGAAGCGGCTCACCGCGACCCGGTCGCCGGTCGTGGTCACCGACGCCGAGAGGATGTTCACCTTCTCGTCGGCGAGTGCCTTGGTGACGTCCGAGAGCAGCCGGTGCCGGTCGAGCGCCTCGATCTGGATGGCCACGAGGAACACCGACGACGGGGACGGCGCCCACTTGACCTCGATGATCCGCTCGGACTGCTGCTGCAGGGATCCGGCGTTGGTGCAGTCGGTGCGGTGCACGCTCACCGAGCCGGTGCGGGTCACGAAGCCCATGATCTCGTCGCCGGGCACCGGCGTACAGCACTTGGCCAGCTTCGACACCGTGCCCGGCGCGCCGGGCACGAGGATGCCGGAGTCACCGCTCTGCCGGGACCGGGTCGGAATGGACGACGGGGTGGACCGCTCCGCGAGCTCCTCCTCGACGCCACCGACCCCGCCGAGCAGCGCGACGAGGCGCTGCACGACGTGGTGCGCCGAGACGTGGTGCTCACCGACCGCGGTGTAGAGCGCCGACACGTCGGCGTACCGCAGTTCCTTGGCCACGGCCTGCATCAGGTCCGCGTTCATCAGGCGCTGCAGCGGCAGCCCGACCCGCTTGACCTCCTTGCCGATGGCGTCCTTGCCGGCCTCGAGCGCCTCCTCGCGGCGTTCCTTCGCGAACCACTGCCGGATCTTGGCCTTCGCGCGCGGCGAGACCACGAACGACTGCCAGTCGCGGCTCGGCCCGGCATTGGGGTCCTTGGACGTGAAGACCTCGACGACCTCGCCGTTCTCGAGCTTGCGTTCGAGCGCGACGAGCCGGCCGTTGACCCGCGCGCCGATGCAGCGGTGCCCCACCTCGGTGTGCACGGCGTACGCGAAGTCCACCGGCGTCGACCCGGACGGCAGCGTGATCACGTCGCCCTTGGGGGTGAAGACGAAGATCTCCTTCACGGCGAGGTCGTAACGCAGCGACTCGAGGAACTCGCCGGGGTCGGCGGCCTCGCGTTGCCAGTCGAGCAACTGCCGCATCCACGCCATGTCGTCGAGCTCGGCGACGTCGCCCGAGTGTTTGCCCTTGGTCTCCTTGTACCGCCAGTGCGCGGCGATGCCGAACTCGGCGGTGCGGTGCATCTCGCGGGTGCGGATCTGCACCTCGAGCGGCTTGCCCTCGGGGCCGATCACGGTGGTGTGCAGCGACTGGTACACGCCGAACCGCGGCTGGGCGATGTAGTCCTTGAACCGGCCCGCCATCGGCTGCCACAGCGAGTGCACGACGCCCACGGCGGCGTAGCAGTCGCGGATCTCGTTGCACAGGATCCGCACGCCGACCAGGTCGTGGATGTCGTCGAAGTCGCGGCCCTTGACGATCATCTTCTGGTAGATCGACCAGTAGTGCTTCGGCCGGCCCTCGACGGTGGCATCGATCCGCGACGCTGCGAGCGTCGCGTTGATCTCGGCGCGGACCTTGGCCAGGTAGGTGTCGCGCGACGGCGCCCGGGTGGCGACGAGCCGCACGATCTCCTCGTACTTCTTCGGGTGCAGGATCGCGAAGGACAGGTCCTCGAGCTCCCACTTGACCGTCGCCATGCCGAGACGGTGCGCGAGCGGCGCGATCACCTCGAGGGTCTCGCGCGCCTTGCGGGCCTGCTTCTCCGGCGGCAGGAAGCGCATGGTGCGCATGTTGTGCAGCCGATCGGCGACCTTGATCACCAGGACCCGGGGGTCGCGCGCCATCGCGATGATCATCTTGCGGATGGTCTCGCCCTCGGCGGCGGTGCCGAGCACCACCTTGTCCAGCTTGGTGACGCCGTCGACGAGGTGGGCGACCTCCTCGCCGAACTCGGCGGTGAGCTGCTCGAGACTGTAACCGGTGTCCTCGACGGTGTCGTGCAGCAGCGCCGCGATCAGCGTCGTGGTGTCCATGCCGAGCTCGGCGAGGATCGTCGCGACCGCGAGGGGATGGGTGATGTACGGGTCGCCGGACTTGCGCTTCTGCGACGCGTGCCGCTCCTCCGCCACGTCGTAGGCGCGCTGCAGCTCCGACAGGTCGGCCTTCGGGTACAGCTCGCGGTGGATCGTGACCAGCGGCTCGAGCACCGGCTTGAGAGTGGTGCCGCGCTGCCCGGTGATGCGGCGCGCCAGCCGCGCCCGCACCCGGCGGGAGGCCGACGTGGACGCCGAGGTCGGGGTCGGACCGGAATTCTGGGACCGATCAAGATTCTGGGTCATGCCCACACCTCCCGTCGCCGATGCACACCGGACGCACCGCCGCACACTCCTCGTCGTCCGGAACCACCGGCACCTGCGCCAACTCTAGCTCTCAGAGCCGAACCAATGACGTCACCGGGTACTTTTCCAGCCGCGCCCGCCCACCGAGGGCCTCGATCTCGGTCACCACCGCCACCGCGACGACCAAGGCACCGGCCGCGTCGAGAAGCTCCGCCGTCGCCGAGAGGGTGCCGCCGGTGGCGAGCACGTCGTCGACGACGAGTACCCGCCGCCCGCGCAACCGAACCGAATCCTGCGGGATCTCGATCGCCGCGGTGCCGTACTCGAGGGAGTACTCGCGGGTGTCCACCGGCGGAGGCAGCTTGCCGGCCTTGCGCACCGCGAGGACGCCGACACCCAGAGCGTGGGCGATGCCGCCGCCGAGCAGGAAGCCGCGGGCGTCGACGCCGGCCACCAGTTCCGCGTCCGGCGCGGTGGCGGCCAGCGCGGCGATGACCGCCCCGAAGGCCTCGCCGTCGGCGAAGACCGGGGTCAGGTCGGCGAAGCGGACGCCGGGCGTCGGGAAGTCGTCGACCCAGCGGGTACGGGCGGTGACCGCCGTGGCGGCACGTTCGATCAGAGCGTGCGCTCCGGCGGGATTGCTGTTCATCTGTTGAGGATCCACCTGTCCATGTTCCAGCCCGCACCGGCAGCGCTGGGGTTGGCGACGGCGGCACGCAGGCCGCCGGCGAAGGTCGTCTCCCGGGGCTGCGCGTACAGCGGCAGGGTCGGCATCGCGGTCCACAGGATCGTCTCGGCCTCACCCACCAGACCGGAGATGGTGGCGTCGTCGGTGGTGACGGCGAGGGCGTCGAGGATCTGGTCGACGCGGGCGTCGGCGAAGCGCCCGACGTTGCTGCCGGCCGCGGAGTTGAGGGCGCCGCGCGCGTCCTGCATGTCGGCCGTGCCTCCCGCCCCTGCCGCGACGGCGGTCCCGGCCAGGACGGCATCGACCTGTCCCGCCGTGAGCTGCGACGGCGTGAACGTGTCCGAGGCGGCGTCGACCACCTCGATGCCCGCCTCGCGACAGGACTGGGCGATCAGCTCGACGGTACGGGCGCGGCGCGGGTCCGGGCCGAGGTACCCGATCCGCACGGTGATGCGGTCCGTCCCCGCAGCGGCGAGCTCGGCCTGCGCCGCGGTCGTGTCCGCCCGGTCGTAGCGGGCTGCGGGCCCGGACACGCCCGGGTACAGCGGCGAGTCGGCGGGCAGCAGCCGCGACGACGTCGTCCCAGAACCGAGTCCGGTGGCGGGCACGTCCCCGACCCGGCCGAACTCGTCGAACAACTGCGAGCGGGGCACGCACAGCGCGAACGCCCGGCGCGCGGCGGCGGCGCCGAGGCTGCCCCCGCCGGTGCCCAGCACGAGCTGCTCGACGTTGCGCGACGCCGCGGCCGTCGTCTCCACGTCGTCCCCGAGGGACAGGTCGAGTGCCCCGGTGCCGGTGTCGGCGACGTGGACGCGGCCGTCGGCGGCCGCCGCGGAGGCGTCGGTGCCGCGCGGCCACACCACGATCCGGTCGGTGCCGGGCTTGTTGCCCCACCAGCGTTCGTTCGCGACGAGGACGAGCCCGTCCTCGGCGGTGAACGACTCGATCCGGTAGGGGCCGGAGGCCGGCAGCAGCGACAGGTCCAGCCGGCCGGGGGTCAGGTTCCACCCGGTGTTCCAGAAGTCGGCGAGCCGGCGCAGCGCCTCGACGTCGCCACCGCCGATGGCGGCGACCACGTCGGGCACCCCCGAGACCCGGGCAGCGACGTGCGCGGGCATCAGCTCGGTGGCGCCGAACAGGGCTCGCCAGTCGGCGTAGGCTCGGCCGGCGCGGAAGACGACGGTGGCGTCCTTGGACCCGGTCTGACAGTCGATCCGTTCGATGTCGACGTAGCCGGAGCGCCGGGCGGCGGAGAACAGGTTCGCCGGAGCACCCGAGGCGTCGGGCGCGGTGAATCGGCCGCTGGCGGCGGCCCAGGCGAGCACCAGGTCGTCGCACGACATCGGCACCCCGTCCGAGTACACGGAGTCCGGGGACAGCCGGTACTGGACGGTCAGCGGGTCCTGCGAGACGACGGTGGCCGCCCCGATGTCGGTGTCGGAGATCACCTGACCGGCCGGATCGACGTAGCCGAAGCCGGGCAGCACGCGGGCCAGGGCCTGCCGGGCTCCCGAGGCGGCGCCGTCCACGGTGTTGGCGTTGTAGGTGGTCACCGTGTTGTCGACGGCATACCCGATGGAGGGCAGGGACTCCTCCGTCGTGCCACAGGCGACGGTGGTCGCGGCGAGCGCCGCCGCGGCGGCCGCGCCCGCGATCGCCGCGCGGACGGACCGGCGGCGCCGGGCTCGACGTGTGTGCTCGGGTGCCGACATGTCAGTGCCTTCTCTTGGCGCGCTTTCCGGTGGGCCGGACGCCCGGTCTGGGGGTGCGCTCGGCCACCGGCGCGGCGCCGGCGCCCGCCGTCGTGGTCGCTCCGATGCGCTTGGTCACGGACACGGGTGTCGCGCCGGCGTGCGCGCCGACGGCCTCCCCGGCGGGGGGCACGGTCCGCGATTCGGCGGCGCCGCGCTTGGCGAGCACCTTGCGGGTGTGTGCGGCCACCGGCCCGCGCCATTCCTTGAGGGTCACCAGCAGCGGAGTCGCGAAGAAGATCGACGAATAGGCGCCGACCACGATGCCGACGAGCTGGACGAGGGCGAGGTCCTTGAGGGTGCCGACGCCGAGCAGCCACACTGCGATGACCATCAGCGCGAGCACCGGCAGCACCGAGATGACCGTGGTGTTGATCGACCGCATGAGGGTCTGGTTGACGGCGAGGTTGGCCTGCTCGGCGTAGGTCCGACGATGCAGGTGCAGGATGCCGCGCGTGTTCTCCTCGACCTTGTCGAACACCACCACGGAGTCGTACAGCGAGAAGCCGAGGATGGTGAGCAGGCCGATGACGGTGGCCGGGGTGACCTCGAATCCGACGAGCGAATACACCCCCGCGGTGACGATCATGTCGAAGAACAGGGCGGCCAGCGCCGCGAGCGCCATGTCCCGCTCGTAGCGCACCGCGATGTAGATGCTGACGAGCACCAGGAACACCGCGAGCGCGATGAGGGCCTTCTGGGTGATCTGTCCGCCCCACGTCTCGCTGACGTCGGCGACGCTGATCGCGTCGCGCGACGGCACGCCGTCGGGCCCGGTCGGCTGGAACTCGGCGTACAGCGCGTTCTGCAGGGTCCGGACCTGCTCGAGGTCGAGGGCCTCCGAACGGATCTGAATCGAGGCGCCCGCGCCGGACCCGACGGTCTGCACCGATACGGGCTCGGTGCCGAGGGTGTCGGAGTACACCGTCTCCACCTGCTCGGTGGTGACGCCCTCGGCGGCCGGGAGCTGGATGCGGGTGCCGCCCTCGAAGTCGATGCCCCACGTGAAGCCGCGGATCAGCATGCTCAGCAGCGCCACCAGCACGATGCCGCCGGTGAGCAGGTAGTAGAACTTGCGGCGGCCGACGATCTCGAACGCGCCGGTGCCGGTGTAGAGGCGGGAGAGGACGCTGTGCCGGGGTGCGGTCGTGGTGGTGTCGGTCATCGTCACGCCTCCTTCGCCGAGGCAGCCGCGAGCTGGCGTTCACGGGCGACCTGCTGAATGGCGCCGAGACCGTTCACGCTCGGCTTGGACCAGAACTTCGACGTCGACGCCAGGTGCACCAGCGGCCACGTCACCAGGAACACCACCACGACGTCGAGGATGGTGGTCAGGCCGAGGGTGAAGGCGAAGCCGCGGACCTGACCGACCGCGAGGACGTAGAGCACCGCGGCGGCGATGAAGCTCACGGCGTTGCCGGACAGGATGGTCCGGCGGGCCCGGGCCCAGCCGCGGGGCACGGCGGAGCGGAAGCTCCGACCCTCACGGATCTCGTCCTTGATGCGTTCGAAGAACACCACGAACGAGTCGGCGGTCATGCCGATGCCGATGATCAGGCCGGCGATGCCGGCGAGGTCGAGGGTGAAGTTGATGTACCGGCCGAGCAGCACCATCACCGCGTACACGGCGAGCCCGGACATCACCAGCGACAACGCGACGAGCACGCCGAGCATGCGGTAGTAGACGAGACTGTAGAGCAGCACGAGGACCAGGCCGACGACGCCGGCGATCAGCCCGGCCTCGAGCGATGCCAGGCCGAGGGTCGCGGACACCGTCTCGGCCTCCGACGCGGCGAACGACAGGGGCAGCGAGCCGTACTTGAGGGTGTTGGCGAGCTCGGTGGCCTGGGTGTTGGTGAAGTTGCCGGTGATCGAGGTCGCGCTGCCGGCGGGGGTGGCGCCCTGGATCACGGGCGCGCTGACCACCTTGGAGTCGAGGACGAACGCGGCCTGCTGGCCGATGCTGGCGGCGGTGAACTGCGCCCAGGTGCTGCTGCCCTCGGAGTCGAACGTGAGGCTGACCTCGTAGCGGGACTGCTGGGTGTTGTAGCCGGAGGAGGCGTCGGTGATCTGCTGGCCGTCGATGATGCTCGGGCCGAGCAGATAGACGGCGGTGCCGTCGGTGGAGCACGCGACGAGCGGCTTTGCCGGATCGTCGTTGCCGGCGAGCGGGTCGGCGGCCGAGCAGTCCAGGGTGGCCATGGCCTGCTGCAGGACGGCCGGGTCCTCGCTCTGCCGGGTCTCCTTGGCGGCGGCGATGTCCGCGGCGGCCCGGGCCTGCGGGTCGAGGTCCTCCGTGGGAGCGGTGGCGGGCGCCGGGGTGTCGGTGGCGGGCGCCGGGGTGTCGGTGGCGGGCGCCGGGGCGTCGGTGGCGGGCGCCGGGGTGTCGGTGGGATCCTGCGCCGGGAAGGGCCGGCCCTGCGGTTCGGGAGCGGGCGTGGCGGCGTCGGGCGCCGGCGTCGCGGGGGCGGGAGCCTGCGGGTCCGTGGGCGCGGGCGCCGGCTGCGCGGCGTTAGCGCTGGCGATGGGCTGACCGATCACGGGCCGGATGTACAGCCGTGCGGTCTGGCCGAGGGTCCGGGCCTGCGAGCTGTCGTCGCCGGGAACCGTGATCACCAGGTTGTCACCGTCGATCACCACCTCGGAGCCGGACACGCCGAGGCCGTTCACGCGGGTCTCGATGATCTGCTGGGCCTGCCGGAGACTGTCCTGGCTGGGCGCGCTGCCGTCCGGGGTGCGGGCGGTGAGGGTCACCCGGGTGCCGCCCTGCAGGTCGATGCCGAGTTTCGGCGTCGCCGACTTGTCCCCGGTGAAGAAGATCAGGGCATACAGCGCCACCAGGATCGCCCCGAACAGGGCGAGGGAGCGAACTGGATGCACCGATCCGTTGGAAGGTGCCACGGTCTGTCAGTCTCCTCGATGCGAGTGAGTGATGCGCTGGTCACGGGGCCACCGCACCCGTCGGGGCGCGGCCCCCGGCGCGGCCCGCACATCGGCCGGGGTGTCGACCGGTCGGTGTCCGACCGTTCAGTGCTCGGTCGGCCGGCCGGCGGGCGGCTCGGTGTCGTCGCCCTTGTCCAGCGAGAGGCCACCGGTCTCGTCCGTCGCCGAGCCGAGCTCGGTGACCCGCTCGCGGACCACGACCCGGGCCCAGGTGGTCACCACGCCGGGAGCGATCTCGAGATCGACGGTGGTGTCGGTGAGCGCGACGATGGTGGCGTGCAGCCCCGCCGTGGTCATCACCCGGTCACCGACCCGCAGCGCGTCCTGCAGTTCCGCGGTCTTCTGCATCTCCTTCTTCTGGCGCCGGATGCCGAGGAACGTCGGCACCAGCAGGGCAAGGATCAGCAGCGGGAAGAGCAGTTCCATCGTTGAAGTCAGTCCTCGAGGTCGTCCGGTATCGGGCGCCGGCGGTCGTGGACCGGCGCAGTAGACCAGTGTGCCATTACCGGCGCGGCTCCTGTACCGGCGCCGGTGGCCGACCGGTCATTCGTCGTCGAACAGGCCGGGTTGCGGTTCGCGGGCCCGCACCTCGATGCCGCCGGTAGCAGCCTCCGGCGGCGGTGTCAGCCCGAGCTGCAGCCACGCGGCCTGGGTCGCGACCCGCCCGCGCGGAGTGCGCGCGATCATCCCCGCCCGTACCAGGAACGGTTCGCAGACCTCCTCGACGGTGCCGGGTTCCTCACCGACGGCCACCGCGAGCGTGGACACGCCCACCGGCCCGCCCCCGAAGCTGCGGACCAGCGCGCCGAGCACGGCACGGTCGAGCCGGTCCAGGCCGAGCGCGTCGACGTCGTAGACCGCCAGGGCGGCCTGCGCGATCTCGCGGGTGATGATGCCGTCGGCGCGGACCTCGGCGTAGTCGCGGACCCGGCGCAGCAGCCGGTTGGCGATGCGCGGGGTGCCGCGGGAACGGCCGGCGATCTCGATGCTCGCCTCCTCGCCCAGGTCGATGCCGAGGATCCGGGCCGAGCGCAGCAGGATCTGCTGCAGTTCCGCCGGGTCGTAGAAGTCCATGTGCGCGGTGAAACCGAACCGGTCGCGCAAGGGTCCGGTCAGCGCGCCGGAACGGGTGGTGGCGCCGACGAGGGTGAACGGGGCGACCTCGAGCGGAATCGACGTCGCGCCCGGGCCCTTGCCGACGACGACGTCGACCCGGAAGTCCTCCATCGCCAGGTACAGCATCTCCTCGGCGGGACGCGCGATGCGGTGGATCTCGTCGATGAACAGCACGTCGCCTTCGACGAGGTTGGACAGCATCGCGGCCAGGTCGCCGGCCCGCTCGAGCGCGGGGCCCGACGTCAGCCGCAGCGACGACCCGAGTTCGGCGGCGATGATCATGGCCATCGACGTCTTGCCCAGGCCCGGCGGGCCCGACAGCAGGATGTGATCCGGGGTGCCGCCGCGCAGCTTCGCCCCGCGCAGCACCAGCTGCAGCTGTTCCCGCACCCGAGGCTGGCCGATGAAGTCGTCGAGGTTCTTCGGCCGCAGGCTCGCCTCGACGTCGCCGTCGGCGGGCGTGTACTCGGCGGTCATCGGCGCCTCGTCGGGGGCACCCGCAGGGGGGAAGTCCTCGATCATCGGCTCTTGCCCAGCAAGGCCAGCGCCGAACGCAGCGCGGTGGAGGTGTCGGAGTGCGGGTCACCCGCGAGGACCGTGTCGGTGGACTGCTCCGCCTGTTTGACGGGGAAGCCGAGTCCGACGAGAGCCTCGACCACCTGGTCGCGCATGGGCGAGCCGACCACCGCGGCCGGGGCGGAGGTTCCGGCGAACGCGGCGACCTTGTCCCGCAGTTCGACGACCATGCGTTCGGCGCCACGCTTGCCGATGCCCGGGACCCGGGTCAGGGCGGCGGTGTTGCCGTCGGCGAGGGCCGCACGCAACGAATCCGGATCCAGCACGGCCAGGGTGGCCATGGCGAGGCGGGGTCCGACACCGGAAACCGTCTGCAGCAACCCGAACAGGTCCCGGGCGTCGGGGTCGGGGAACCCGTACAGCGTCATCGAATCCTCGCGCACGATCATCGCCGTCACCAGGCGGGTGTCCTCGCCGCGGCGGAGCGTGGCCAGGGTGGCGGGCGTGGCGTGGATCCGGTAACCGACCCCCGCGGATTCGATGACGACGTGGTCGAGTGCGATCTCGAGCACTTCCCCGCGCACCGAGGCGATCACCGTGCACCTGCCTTCCGCGCGGCGGCCTGTTCCCGCAGCCGCGCTTCGTATCGTCGTTTCTGTTCGGCCGCGGCGGCCTCGGCGGCGGCCATGCGTGCGAGCATGGGCGCACGCCAGCAGTGGCAGATCGCGAGGGCGAGGGCGTCCGCGGCGTCCGCGGGCTTCGGCGCGGTGGCGAGGCCCAGGATCTTGGTGACCATGGCCGTGACCTGCTTCTTGTCGGCCGAGCCGTTCCCGGTCACGGCGGACTTCACCTGGCTGGGGGTGTGGAACGCCACCGGGATGCCGCGTCGGGCAGCGGAGAGCGCCACCACTCCCCCGGCCTGGGCGGTGCCCATCGCGGTGCGGACGTTGTGCTGGGAGAACACCCGCTCGACGGCGACGACATCGGGCCGGAATCGGTCGAGCCAGTCCTCGGCGGCCGCGGAGATGCGCAGCAGCCGCGACGGCAGTTCCAGGTCGGGGGGTGTGCGGATCACGTCCACCGCCACGGCGGCGACCTCGCGTCCGCGGCCGGTGTCCACGATGCCGAAGCCGCATCGCGTCAGTCCCGGGTCCACACCCATCACGCGCACCCGTTCACCTCTCGACCGCTACGAACAACTGTTCGAGAGCATAGCGGCCGGGGCGGCGCGTCGCGGTATCGACACGCAGCCCCGGCCGGGAGCCGTCCGTCTCAGGCGTCGAGTTCGGCGAGGACCTCGTCGGAGACGTCGACGTTGGTGTAGACGTTCTGCACGTCATCGGAATCCTCGAGGGCGTCGACGAGCTTGAACACCTTGCGGGCGCTGTCCGCGTCGACGGGGACCTCGACCGAGGCCCGGAAGTCCGGGTCGGCCGATTCGTAGTCGATGCCGGCCTCGACGAGCGCGGTGCGCACAGCGATGAGATCGCCGGCCTCGGAAACGATCTCGAAGCTGTCACCGAGGTCGTTGATCTCCTCGGCGCCGGCCTCGAGCACGACCTCGAGGATCTCGTCCTCGGTGCGGCCGTTCTTCTCGAGCACGACGACGCCCTTGCGGGTGAACAGGTAGGACACCGAGCCGGGGTCGGCCATGTTGCCGCCGTTGCGGGTCATCGCGGTGCGGACCTCGCCCGCCGCTCGGTTGCGATTGTCGGTGAGGCACTCGATGAGGATGGCGACACCGCTGGGGCCGTAGCCCTCGTAGGTGATGGTCTGCCAGTCCGCGCCGCCGGCTTCCTCGCCGCCGCCGCGCTTGCGGGCCCGCTCGATGTTGTCGTTGGGGACCGAGTTCTTCTTCGCCTTCTGGATGGCGTCGTACAGCGTCGGGTTGCCCGCCGGGTCACCACCGCCGGTCCGGGCCGCCACCTCGATGTTCTTGATCAGCTTCGCGAACATCTTGCCGCGCTTGGCGTCGATGGCCGCCTTCTTGTGCTTGGTGGTGGCCCATTTGGAGTGGCCGCTCATTCGATTGGAGCCCCTTCCGGCGAGGTGAGGTCGGACCGGGTCCGACTGGTTCGGAGGGTCGATTCTACTCCGCGCCGACCTGCCCCGAACGGACGGTGTCGACGAACAGCCGATGCACCCGCAGGTCACCGGTGACCTCGGGGTGGAACGACGTCGCCAGCACCGCTCCCTGCCGCACCGCGACCACCCGTCCGGCGGCCGGTCCCTCGGGGACGGTGGCAAGGACCTGCACGCCGGGACCGACCTCCTCCACCCAGGGCGCTCGGATGAACACCGCGCGCACCGGATCCCCCTCGATGCCCGCGACGTCGAGGTCGGCCTCGAACGAGTCGACCTGCCGGCCGAACGCGTTGCGCCGGACGGTGATGTCGAGGGCGTCGAGGTGCTCGGCGTCGGGGCGGGTGTCGAGCACCTGCGAGGCGAGCAGGATCATGCCCGCGCAGGACCCGTAGGCGGGCAGGCCGGCCTTCAACCGGGCGCGCAGCGGCTCGAGCAGGTCGAACACCTGCAGCAGCCGGCTCATCGTGGTGGACTCCCCGCCGGGAATCACCAGGCCGTCGACGGCGTCGAGTTCGGCGGTCCGGCGCACCCCGATCGCGCGGGCGCCGGCCGCCTCGAGTGCGGTCAGGTGCTCGCGTACATCGCCCTGGAGCGCGAGCACGCCGATGGTCGGAGAACTTCCCACTGTCGCCTGTTCTGTCGGGGACGGGACGACACCCGTCCGAAGCCTGGATATCAACGCTAGCAGCCGCGGCGGGGTGTCCCGGCTCACGGACCGCGAGCCGGATGCCGGCGCATCAGCGCAGGTAGCGGGCCAGTCCCTCCTGCACCACCGCGGCGACCATCCGCCCGTTCCGGTCGAAGATGCGGCCCTGCGTCAGGGCCCGCCCGAAACCTGCCGACGGGGACGTCTGGTCGTACAGCAGCCAGTCGTCGGCGCGGAACGAGCGCAGGAACCACATGGCGTGGTCGAGGGAGGCGCCCTGCGTCTGCTCGTCGGGATGGGCGACGCTCGCGGAGCCAAGCAGCGTCATGTCGCTCATGTACGCCAGGGTGCACACGTGCAGCACGTTGTCGTCCGGGAGCGGGTCACGGACCCGGAACCACACCTGCTGCTGTGACACGATGCCGGCGCGCCGGAAGAGGCGATCCTCCGGCACCCGTCGCAGGTCCCATTCCGGCCACTCGCGCCTGGCCCACAGGTTCCCCGGGTCGTCCGAGTCCGCGAGGTCGGCGAGGTCGTCGGGATCCGGCACCTGGGGCATCTCGTCCTGGTGCTCGATGCCGTCGTCCTGGACGTGGAACGACGCGGACATGGTGAAGATCGCCTGCCCGTCCTGCACGGCGGTCACCCGCCGGGTGCCGAACGACCGGCCGTCGCGGATCGGGTCGACGAGATACACGATCGGCTTCTCGGGGTTGCCGGGGCGGACGAAGTACCCGTGCAGCGAATGCACCGAGTACGCGGGATCGACGGTGCGCACCGCGGACACCAGCGCCTGTCCGGCGACCTGCCCCCCGAAGGTGCGCTGCAGCGACGTCTCCGTCGCCACGCCCCGGAAGATGTTCTTCTCGAGGTGTTCGAGCGCCAGGATCTCCTCGATCTTCGCCATGCGGGCTCCTTCCCGGTCCTGCGACAGGCTATCCGCAGGGCCCGGCGAGAAGCGACGGGAGCCTCCGACACGGTCGGAGGCTCCCGTCGCACGCGGGGATGCCGGCGGCGGTGGGGTCACCAGCCCCGCTCGGCGAGGCGGTGCGGAACCGGGATGTCGTCGACGTTGATGCCGACCATGGCCTCGCCCAGGCCACGCGAGACCTTTGCGAGCACGTCCGGGTCGTCGTAGAAGGTGGTGGCCTTGACGATCGCGGCGGCACGCTCGGCGGGGTTGCCGGACTTGAAGATGCCCGAGCCGACGAACACACCCTCGGCGCCGAGCTGCATCATCATCGCCGCATCGGCCGGGGTGGCGATGCCGCCGGCCGTGAACAGCGTCACCGGCAGCTTGCCGGCCTTCGCGACCTCGACCACCAGGTCGTACGGCGCCTGCAGTTCCTTGGCCGCGACGTACAGCTCGTCCTCGGGCAGGGAGGTCAGCCGCCGGATCTCCTGGCGGATCTTCCGCATGTGGGTGGTGGCATTGGAGACGTCGCCGGTGCCGGCCTCGCCCTTGGAGCGGATCATCGCCGCGCCCTCGTTGATACGGCGCAGCGCCTCACCGAGGTTGGTGGCGCCGCACACGAACGGCACGGTGAAGGCGAACTTGTCGATGTGGTTCTCGTAGTCGGCGGGGGTGAGCACCTCCGACTCGTCGACGTAGTCCACGCCGAGGGCCTGCAGGATCTGTGCCTCGACGAAGTGACCGATGCGCGCCTTGGCCATCACGGGGATGGACACGGCCTCGATGATGCCTTCGATCATGTCCGGGTCGGACATGCGGGACACGCCACCCTGGGCGCGGATGTCGGCGGGGACGCGCTCGAGCGCCATGACGGCGACGGCACCCGCGTCCTCGGCGATCTTCGCCTGCTCGGGGGTGACCACGTCCATGATCACGCCGCCCTTGAGCATCTCGGCCATACCGCGCTTGACGCGGGCGGTGCCGGTGGTGGGAACGGACTCGGGGCTGCTCACAGCAAGAACTCCTGGGGTATGGCCTGCAGAAACTGACGCGGCGGACGGAATCGGGCACGTCGCGGCGCCGCTCCCGATTCTAGGGGCACCTCGGGGACCGTCCCATAGCCAGTCGCGAGGCCCTGGCCTGCCTCGCAGGCAATCGGACTCCGCCTGCCTCGCAGGCAATCCGCCTGCCTCGCAGGCAATCGGACTCCGCCTGCCTCGCAGGCAATCGACTCCGCCTGCCTCGCAGGCAATCGACTCCGCCTGCCTCGCCGGCAATCGACTCCGCCCGCCTCGAGTGCCGGCGCTCACCGGATGGCGCGGACCTCCGGCTCCACACGACGCACAGCGACGTCGCGCGCCTCCCCCAGCAGGTCTGCGAGATCCTGCGGATACACGGCCTCGCCGTGGCGCTGCAGGTCCCGGATCTCGCCCTCGGCGAACCAGCGGTGCTCGAGGCTCATGCGGCGCTCGAGGTCGGTGAATCCGCCGTCGCCCGGCTCGAAGGCGGGCGTCTGCAGCGCGAAGAACAGTTCCTCCGAGCGGATGAGCTCGCCGTTGAAGGGGAACACCGCCACCCGCCGCCACATGGGCCCGCACAGCTGCTCGGGCGCGACCGGCAACCCGGTCTCCTCCCCCACCTCGCGGACGGCGGCCGCGCGCAGCGTCTCCCCCACCTCGACCGCACCGCCGACGGTGAACCAGAAGTGCACGTCCGGCGTGGTCGGGTCGTGGCCCCGCAGCAGCAGCACCCGTCCCTCGTGGTCGAACAGCACCACCCGCGCCGAGGTGCGCGTCTCGTCGAGCGACAGGCCCGTCGCCGCAGCCGGGTTCGTGCGCTCGGCGATCTCGAAGTAGTTCGGCAACGATGCCGTGCCGCCGAGATGCAGCCAGCGCACCGGCCGGCGGCTGCGCAGCGTCAGCGTGTCGCGGACGGCGTCGTTGTGGAACCGCCGTGCGATCAGCACCCGCGCCTCGGCATCGGCGAGTTCGGCCACCAACTGCGGGCGCAGCCGCTCGGTGTCCACCGCGGCCAACGCGGCCGACAGCGCGTTCTCCGCCGATTCCCGTTCGGCACGGTCCGCCCGTTCGGCGCGGTCGGCCAGCGCGGCCAGCCGACGGCCCTCGGCGACCGGGGTGGAGGCCGCGATGCCGCGCGCCACCACGGCGCGACGGGCCAGGGCGGCGTCGAGCGCCTGCCAGGAGAGGTCCGAACGCACGTGGAGCCGGTCCAGCCGGTTGGCCGTGCCGTAGGCCCACAACCCGAGCGCGACGATGATCGCGGAGATCAGCGCCAGGACGAGAACGGTGACCGCGGACAGCGTCACGTCCCACTCCCCTCACGCGGTGCCGTCGCCGGCTCGCACCTCACGACCGGACCTCCCGAACCGGCCCGGCTCCGACGGTGACGGTTTCGTACACGCGCAGGATCTGCTCGGCCACCACCGGCCAGTCGTAGGAGCCGACGATCTCGTTCGCCGCCGCCACCAGGGCGCGACGGCGGGCACCGTCGTCGAGCAGGCCGCGGATCGCGGCGGCGAGAGCCTCCGAGTCGCCCAGCGGGACGAGCACGCCGGCGCGCCCGTCGCGCAGTACCCGGCGGAACGCGTCGAGTTCGCCGGCCACCACAGGGGTACCGGCGGCCATCGCCTCCACCAGCACGATCCCGAAACTCTCCCCACCGAGGTTGGGGGCGCAGTACACGTCGGCGCTGCGCATCGCCGAGGCCTTCTCCGCGTCGGACACCTGGCCGAGCAGCCGCAGGTGCCGGGCGTACCGGCTGGCCTCCTTGCGCAACCGGTCCTCGTCCCCGCGGCCGACCACGAGGATCTCGAGGTCCGGGTAGTGCTCGACGAGCAGCGGCAACGCGCCGAGCAGCACCGCCATGCCCTTGCGCGGCTCGTCGTACCGGCCGAGGAACAGCACGGTGCGGCCGGCGCGGGGATAGCCGGGCAGCGTCGGGGCGTGAGCGAACGAGGACACGTCGACACCGTTCGGGATCTCCACGGCGTCCGAGCCGAGCGACGTCACCTGCCAGCGCCGGGCGAGTTCGGACACGGCGATGCGGCCGCTGATCTTCTCGAGATACGGCTGCAGCACACCCTGGAAGGTGCTCAGCACCAGCGATTTGGTCGTCGACGTGTGGAACGTCGCGACGATGGGGCCCTCGGCGATCTTCAGCGCGAGCATCGACAGGCTCGGCGCGTTCGGCTCGTGGATGTGCAGGACGTCGAAGTCGTTGTCGTTGATCCACCGTCGGACCCGCGCATAGGAGACGGGGCCGAAGCTCAGGCGCGCCACGGACCCGTTGTAGGGGATGGCGACGGCGCGCCCGGCGGAGACGACGAAGTCCGGCAGCTCCGTGCTGTCGGACGCCGGGGCGAGGACGCTGACCTTGTGGCCGCGTTCGATGAGCACGTGGGCCAGGTCCACGACGTGCGCCTGCACCCCGCCCGGTACGTCGAACGAGTACGGGCACACCATCCCGATCTTCACCGCGCCTCCATCCGGGCCAGGCGGGCCTCGGAGAGGTCGTCGAACCAGAGCGGTTGCAGCATGTGCCAGTCCGCGGGGTGTTCGGCGATGTCGGCGGCGAAGCAGTCGGCGAGAGCCTGTGTCGCCGGCCCGATCCCGCCGGTGACGTCGAGTTCGGGGTGGACCCGGAAACCCCAGCCGCCGTCGGTGAACCAGCAGTGCACCGGCAGCAGCGGCGCGCCGGTCTCGGCGGCGAGCTTCGCCGGGCCGGCGGGCATGCGGGTGGGCTCCCCGAAGAACGTCACCGGCACGCCCTTGCGGGCCAGGTCGCGCTCGCCGAGCAGGCAGACGATCCGGTTCTCGCGCAGCCGCGTCGCGAGCCGGTCGAACGGCGGCGACTCACCCCCGCTGAGCGGGAAGATCTCGAAGCCGAGGCTCTCGCGGTACGCGACGAACCGCTGGTAGAGCGATTCGGGGCGCAGGCGTTCGGCCACCGTCGACAGGCCACCGTAGGTCTGCGTGCACCACACGCCGGCCATGTCCCAGTTCCCGCTGTGCGGCAGCGCGAGGATCACACCGCGCCCGGCCGCCAGTGCCTGCTCGATGTGCTCGCGGCCCTCGACGGCGTGATCGAGGGCGGCGGCCGTCACGGTCAGGTCCATCGAGGGCAGCCGGAACGCTTCCCGCCAGTAGCGGGCGTAGGACCGCACGGACTGCCGGATCAGCTCGTCCGGGACCTGCGCGGCGGGCACGCCCAGGACCCGGGCGAGGTTGCGGCGCAACTGCTGCGGGCCACCGTGGCGCCGGGCGGCGACGTCGGCGCCGAGGTCGAACAGGCGGCAGGCGGTGGACTCGGGCAGCGCCCGCACGAGCCGCCACCCGGCGGCGTAGCCGAGGTCGGAGGCACGTTCGGTCGCGCTCATCGGGCTTCTCCGTCGGCCGGGGTCGACGACGGCAGGGGCAGCAGCTCGCGGGCATCCGGGGAGCGGCGCACGGCGAGCACCCGCTGGAACACGGTGATCACCGAGCCGGCGGCGAGCAGCCACATGGCGGCGTGGATCGCCCACCACACGCCGAGTCCGGTGACGCCGGCGCCGACCAGCACGATGACGAGCCGGTCGGGCCGCTCGATCAGGCCGCCGTCGGCGGACAGGCCACTCGCTTCGGCGCGGGCCTTGGCGTACGAGATGACCTGGGAGGTGACCAGGCAGATCAGAGTTGCGATCAGCAACGGTCGGCTCTGTTCCCCGTAGACGGCCCACCAGGCCAGCCCGGCGAAGATCGCGCCGTCGGCGAGGCGGTCACAGGTGGCGTCGAGGACGGCGCCGAAGCGGGTGCCGCCGCCGCGGGCGCGGGCCATCGCCCCGTCGAGCATGTCGAACATCACGAACAGCCAGATCACGATCGCGCCCCAGAACAGCTGCCCCATCGGGAACAGCGTCACGGCGGCGGCGATCGTGGCAACGGTGCCGATGAGTGTCACCGCGTCCGGCGTGAGGCCGGTGCGGATCAAGGCCCTGCCGAGCGGGGCGGTGACCTTCGACACCGACGCACGCCCGAAAAAGCTCAGCATCCACCGACCCCCGTCTTCCGTTCACACCGTTGCGTCCGGGACACGATCCTGCCACGCCCGCGAACGGCGACAAACATACAGGCGGGGGCGGCGACGGACACCGGGGCCGGGGCCCGGTGCGGCGTCACTCGTTCCAGGCCGCCGCGAGCAACGCGCGGGTGTCCCGCAGCAGCTGCGGCATGACCTTGGCGCCGCCGAGGACGGTGATGAAGTTGGCATCGCCGCCCCACCGCGGCACCACGTGCAGGTGCAGGTGTTCGGCGAGCGAGCCGCCGGCGGCGGCCCCGAGGTTGAGGCCCACGTTGAAGCCGTGCGGCCGCGAGACGCTCTTGATGACCCGGATCGCCCGCTGCGCGAATGCCATCAACTCGGTGCTCTCCTCGGGGGTCAGGTCCTCGAGGTTGGCGACCCGGCGGTACGGCACGACCATCAGATGACCGGGGTTGTACGGGTACAGATTGAGCACCGCGTACACGTGCTCGCCGCGCGCGACGACGAGACCCTCCTCGTCCCGCATCTTCGGGATGTCCGTGAAGGGCTCGTACGGCGCCTCCTTGGATCGCGGTGCCTCCGCGATGTACGACATCCGGTGCGGGGACCACAGCCGCTGCAGGTGGTCGGGTTCTCCGGCACCGCGATCGACGAGGGCGTCGTCGGAGCAGTCGCCGCTCACGCGGCGCCGCCCCGGTCGACGGGAGCGACGAGCTCCGCGGTGGGCGAGGCGTTCTCCCGCCGTCCGATCCACTCGGTGACCAGACGGATCGCGTCGGCCACGGGCACACCGTTGACCTGGGTGCCGTCCCGGAACCGGAAGCTGACCGCCCCGGCCTCGACGTCACGCTCGCCCGCGAGCAGCATGAACGGCACCTTCTGCGTGGTGTGGTTGCGGATCTTCTTCTGCATCCGGTCGTCGCTGGTGTCGACCTCCGCACGCACCCCGGCCGCCTTCAGCTGCCGGGTGACGTCGAACAGGTGATCCTCGAAGGCCTCCGCGACGGGGATCCCGACGACCTGCACGGGGGCGAGCCACGCCGGGAAGGCGCCGGCGTAGTGCTCGGTGAGCACGCCGAAGAAGCGCTCGATCGAGCCGAACAGGGCCCGGTGGATCATCACCGGCCGATGCTTGCTGCCGTCGGGACCGGTGTATTCGAGCTCGAACCGCTCGGGCAGGTTGAAGTCGAGCTGGATCGTCGACATCTGCCAGCTGCGCCCGAGCGCGTCCTGCACCTGGACGGAGATCTTCGGCCCGTAGAAGGCGGCGCCACCCGGGTCCGGCACGAGATCGAGCCCGGAGCCCTCGGCCACCTCGCGCAGCGTGTCGGTGGCCTCCTCCCACAGGACGTCGTCGCCGACGAACTTCTTGGGGTTCTTCGTCGACAGCTCCAGGTGGTAGTCCTCGAGGCCGTAGTCCCTCAGCAGGTCGAGGACGAAGTTCAGCGTCGTGGTCAGCTCGTCGCGCATCTGCTCGCGGGTGCAGTAGATGTGCGCGTCGTCCTGCGTCATACCGCGCACCCGGGTCAGGCCGTGGACGACGCCGGACTTCTCGTACCGGTAGACCGAGCCGAACTCGAAGAGCCGCAGCGGCAGCTCCCGGTAGGAGCGGCCGCGGGAACGGAAGACGAGGTTGTGCATCGGGCAGTTCATCGGCTTGAGGTAGTAGTCCTGGCCCGGCTTGCGCACGGTGCCGTCCTCGTTGAGTTCCTCGTCGATGTGCATCGCCGGGAACATGCCGTCGCGGTACCAGTCGAGGTGACCGGACACCTCGTAGAGGTGCCCCTTGGTGATGTGCGGGGAATACACGAACTCGTAGCCGGCCTCGACGTGCCGCCGGCGCGAGTAGTTCTCCATCTCCTGGCGGATGATGCCGCCCTTGGGGTGGAACACCGGCAGACCGGAACCGAGCTCGTCGGGGAAGCTGAACAGGTCGAGCTCGTTGCCGAGCTTGCGGTGGTCGCGGCGCTCGGCCTCGGCGAGCAGCTCGAGGTAGCGCTCCTGTGCCTCCGGGGATTCCCACGCGGTGCCGTAGATGCGCTGCAGGCCGGCGTTGTCCTGGTCACCGCGCCAGTAGGCGGCGGAGCTGCGGGTGAGCTTGAACGCCGGGATGTACTTGGTGGTGGGGATGTGCGGGCCGCGGCACAGGTCGCCCCAGATCTTCTCGCCTGTCCGAGGGTTGAGGTTGTCGTAGATCGTCAGTTCCGCGCCGCCGACCTCCATGATCTCGGGGTCCTCGTCGAGGGAACTGTTGCCGGCCGACTTCTCACTGATCAGTTCGAGCTTGAACGGCTCGTTCTTCAGTTCCTCGCGTGCGTCGTCCAGGCTCTCGACGACGCGGCGGGAGAACCGCTGCGCGCCCTTGACGATCTGCTTCATGCGCTTCTCGAGCTTCGCGAGGTCCTCCGGGGTGAAGGGTCGGTCGACCTGGAAGTCGTAGTAGAAGCCGTCCTTGATCGGGGGCCCGATGCCCAGTTTGGCCTCCGGGAACTCCTGCTGCACGGCCTGGGCGAGGACGTGTGCCGCGGAGTGCCGGATGACGGAGCGGCCGTCCTCGGTACCGGCGGCGACCGGCTCGATCTCGGTGTCCTGTTCCGGCGTCCACGACAGGTCGCGCAGCCGGCCCTCGCCGTCGCGGACCACGACGATCGCGTCGGGTCCGCTGTTGGGTAGGCCGGCCTCCCGGAGGGCGGCACCGGCAGTGGTCCCCGCGGGCACCCGGACGAGCACGGCTGGGTCTACGGATGCGGGCGTCGTCACTGTGGTGGGCTCCTCGGGCTCGTGCCGGTGATGGGTGCACCGACGCCGCGGGGCATGCCACGCGTCGGCAACCAGACCATGCTATCGACACCACCCCGGTCGCCCGTTCACCCGGGCACCGCCGGGGCGGTGCGGGCCGGAGCGGTGCAGGCTGGAGCGGTGCAGGCTACAGGCGGCGCAGTCCGCCGAGAACCCGCGACAGGAGCTGGGCGTCGGGGCCGACCCCGTCGACGGTCCGGTGGACGGTGAGTTCCCCGGTGGCGGCGAGGTCGCCCACCAGGACCCGCGCGACCCCCAGGGGCAGCTTGGCCAGAGCCGCGATCTCCATGATGGAGCGGGGTTCGGCGCACAGCGCCAGAATGGTGCGGTGTTCTTCGAGGCCCGCGGCTCCCACGGCGTCGGGCACGGCCGAGACGAGGACCTCGAGCGGGAGATCCACCTCGGCGCGGGTCCGTCCCTGGCTGCGCACGAAGGGCCGCACGAACGACGGCTGCGCCCCGCTCGGCTCCTCTTCCCTCGGGACCGCGGTCACGGCGGCGGGCATCGGGGTCGACGCCGGGGCGGCGACGGTCGCGAAGGCACCCGTCGCCGGCGGGTCCACCGCGGGCGTGGCCTCGTGCCGGTCGGTCGCGCCGGGGGCCGGGGCCGGGCGGTCCTTCCGCCGTCGGCCGGCAGATCCGAATCGTGCTCCTGTGGCCCCGACCAGGGGCCAGTTGTTGTCGGCGACACTCATCAGCCGCATCCTCCTCACACCGACCGCAATCCTGCCATCTGCGCAGTGCGGTCCGATGAACGCGCAGGTCACGACCGCTCCGCCGACGGCTGTTCCGTCCGGGCGCGCATCGAGCCGCGCCCGAAACGACGAAGGGCACCCCCGTGGGGGTGCCCTTCGTCGGTGCTGTGGTCCCGGCTGGGATCGAACCAGCGACCTCCCCGGTGTGAACGGGACGCTCTTCCACTGAGCCACGGGACCGGGCCGCTTCGCAGCGGCTCGAACGAGAAGGAACATTAACACGCCCACCGGGTGAACACGAATCGCCTGGTCGACCCCCGTTTTCGGTGGCGACGGAGGCCGGGCGCACCGCCATCGGCCCCGGCGCGGGAGCCCGTGCCGCGCACGCCGGATCCGCCGGAGCCCGCACGCCGGCGCCGGTGAGGGCCCTCACGACCCACGAGGACGCCTCGTCCGCGCCCTCACCTGCAGATTTGTGTGTTCTGACGATGGTCGGCTAATGTTCTCAACCGCACCACGGAGAGCACGACGCCGGACGGTGCGATGCGGATGTAGCGCAGCTGGTAGCGCATCACCTTGCCAAGGTGAGGGTCGCGGGTTCGAATCCCGTCATCCGCTCGAGAGGTTGGACTCGACCTTTTACGGTGGAGTGGCCGAGTGGTGAGGCAACGGCCTGCAAAGCCGTGCACACGGGTTCGATTCCCGTCTCCACCTCGCGCGATTAGCTCAGCGGGAGAGCGCTTCCCTGACACGGAAGAGGTCACTGGTTCAATCCCAGTATCGCGCACCACGATCGACCAGGTTTCACCCCGCACTTCTCGACCCGGGCCACCGGGAAGAGAGGTGCACATGCGGATGTAGCGCAGCTGGTAGCGCATCACCTTGCCAAGGTGAGGGTCGCGGGTTCGAATCCCGTCATCCGCTCCACCACCCGCGCGATTAGCTCAGCGGGAGAGCGCTTCCCTGACACGGAAGAGGTCACTGGTTCAATCCCAGTATCGCGCACCACGATCGACCAGGTTTCACCCCGCACTTCTCGACCCGGGCCACCGGGAAGAGAGGTGCACATGCGGATGTAGCGCAGCTGGTAGCGCATCACCTTGCCAAGGTGAGGGTCGCGGGTTCGAATCCCGTCATCCGCTCCACCACCCGCGCGATTAGCTCAGCGGGAGAGCGCTTCCCTGACACGGAAGAGGTCACTGGTTCAATCCCAGTATCGCGCACCATCCACACGGCGAAGGCCCTCCCGACCGGGAGGGCCTTCGCCGTATCGCCACCCCGTCAGCGGGAGGCATGCAGCCGGTTGGCGCCGGCGGTCATCGCGCGCAGTGCCGATTCGGTCCCGGTCGCCGCGATTCCCATGCTCCAGAGCCGGCGGCCGTCCGCCTCGCACAGCAGGAACGTCGCGTGGGTGTCACCGAGGTCGAACTGGTGGAAGGAGAGGATCTCGAGCGGCATCCCGAGGGTGTGCATCATGGCGGTCATCGCAGACACCGGGCCGGTGGCGGTCGCCGCGGCGGTGTGGATGGTCTCCCCCACGCCGAAGGTGGCCTCGTAGTTGCAGCGGCCGGCGCGCGCAGCCTCGGCGTACCAGCCACCGAGCCGCACGGGCCCGTGCTGCGGCGCATAGGTGGCGGTGAACTCGGCCCAGCTCATGCCGGCGGACTCGGCGCGCAGCTCGCGCGGCAGGAACCGACCGTAGCGTGCGGCGAAGGGATCGATCGGCGCCGAGCGGGGAGTGTCCGTGCAGCCGGCGGCAGGAATCAGAGCGGTGGAGGTGAAGGCGTTCATCGAAGGAGGTCTTCCGCGCGAAGGGAGGACCGACAGGTAGCTCAACGACCCGCAGCGAGGGGTCGGTCCGAATCAGACCCCGCTACGGCGGTGAACTACGAGTACGCGCTTCATGAGAGCCCACAGTAGAGCGTCGGCTCGCAGAAGGCAACCACCCCGGTAACCGGCGCGTGACCGAACCGTGACCCACCCGGCTGGAACCTGAGGAATCCCTCATGTATTGTCGGAGGTGCCATCCCCCCGATGGTAATGAACCCCAGCCATGACCCCCCATCCAAGGCTGGGGTTCAGCCATTTCCGGACCTCGGGCGTGTTCCGTTCCCCGAGCGTCGCCGCGGCGGAGCGCCGAGTGATCTACTGGTTGCTATGCCAACGCCGTCACTCGAGGAATCCACCGCGAACGTCTCCGTCGAGCAGGCCGGGATCTGGGATGCCGAGACCATCGCCGACGTCGCGGCCACCACGTTCCCCCTGGCCTGCCCGTCCGATGCCTCCCAGGAGGACATCGCCGCTTTCATCGACGAGACCCTGTCCGCGGAACGGTTCAGCGAGTACCTCACCGACCCGACCCGCATCGTCCTCAAGGCGACGGTCGGTGGCGAGATCGTGGGCTACCTCATGGCAATCGATGCCGAACCCGCCGACCCGGCGGTCCGCGAAGCCGTGACGGCGCTGCCGACCACCGAGATCAGCAAGCTCTACGTGCTCCCGGGCAAGCACGGCACCGGTGTGGCGGCGGCACTGATGGCTGCCATCGTCGACCACGCCCGGGCGACCGGCTGCCGGGGGCTGTGGCTGGGGGTCAACCAACAGAACTCACGCGCCCGGCGGTTCTACGCCAAGAACGAGTTCGAGGTCGTGGGGACGCGGACGTTCCAGGTCGGCTCGCAGACCCACCACGACTACGTCATGCAACGCACCCTCTGACGCGAGGTCCTGCGCTCCCGGCGGCGTCCGCCGGGAGCGTGACTCAGCTGGCCGCGGTCTCGAACCGCGACAGTGCCAGCAGGCGCGACGTCGCGCGCAGGTACTTCTTGCGGTAGCCGCCGGCAAGCATCTCGGCGGTGAAGATCTCGTCCAGCTTCGCGCCGGCGACGGTCACCGGGATGCTCGCATCGTAGAGCCGGTCGGCGAGAACCACCAGGCGCAGCGCCACCGACTGGTCGTGGGCGGGATGGACCCCGTTGAGGAAGACCGCCGGGACGCCCTCGACGAGCTTGCCGTACCGCGACGGGTGCAGCGTGCTCAGGTGCGCGCACAATTCGTCGAAGTCGTCGAGGGTGGCGCCGGCCACCGCATCGGCTCGATCGAGCAGGTCCTCGGAGCTGATCGGGTCCGGTGCCGGCGGCAGGTCGCGGTGCCGGTAGTCGGGTCCGTCCACACGAATGGTCTCGAAGATGGCGGCGAGCTTCTTGATCTCGCGCAGAAAGTCCTGCGCCGCGAACCGGCCCTCCCCCAGCTGCCCGGGCAGGGTGTTGGACGTCGCGACGATGGACACGCCTCGCGCGGACAGCTCGGTCAGCAGCCGGGACACCAGCATCGTGTCGCCCGGGTCGTCGAGCTCGAACTCGTCGATGCACAGCACGCTGTGGTTCGACAGCTCCTCGACGGCCTTGTTGAAGCCGAGAGCGCCGACCACGTGGGTCAGCTCCACGAACGTGCCGAACGCCTTCGGCGACGGCGCCGCGTGGAAGATCGAGGCCAGCAGGTGGGTCTTGCCGACGCCGAAGCCGCCGTCGAGGTAGAGCCCGGCGCCGGTGGACGGCGCCTTGCGGCCGAACAGGCCGCGCCGGCCACCGCCCCGGATCTTGGCGATCTTGTGGGCGAACTCCTCCGCCGTCCGGACGGCGGTCGCCTGGCTCGGCTCGTTCGGATCGGGAATGTAGGACGCGAAGCTCACGTCGTCGAACATCGCGGGCGGAACCATCTGGGCCACCAGTTGGTCGGACGGCACCACGGGATTGCGATCGACGAGACGTTCGTGCATTTCTCCAGGGTAGGGCCGGAGCTCGAGGCGACCGGTACACCGAGGGCAGATTGCGACCTACTTCACATCACGTACACCTGATCGTCACGTCCGGCGGATCGGACGATCCGGTCACGTGCGCGGCCCGCCGCACCGACCTGGCAGGCTGTGCCCATGCGCAGAACCGGTGTGCTCACGATGGGCATCGTCGTGCTCGGAGCGATGACCGCCGCGTGCGGGGCGGGCCCCTCGGTGCGTCCCGACGTCGCCGTGGTGCAGGAGGCGGACGGCCGGGCCACCCCCACCGGCGAGGACCCGGCCGCCGCGCCCGAGTTGCCGGTGCCCGCCCGGGACCTGGACTGGCGCGACTGCACCGCCGACACCCTCGCCGCGCAGGCCCTGCCGCCGGGCCCGACGGGTCTCGTCCTCGAGTGCGCCCAGATTCCGGCCGCGATCGACGCCGCGGGCACCGTGCCGGGCTCGTTCCCCCTCGACGTGCTGCGTGCCCGGCTGGCGCAGACCCCCGCCGATGCGGCCCCGCTCGTCATGACGACGGGGGCGGACCTGCCCTCCACCCGGGCGCTGGCCGCGCTGTCGACCGGCTCGCTCGCCGAGCTCGTGGCCTCCCGGCCGGTCGTCGCGGTGGATCGGCGCGGCCTCGGTGCGTCCCAGCCGATCGAGTGCATCTTCGGAGCGGACCGACGCGCCCTGGCCGACCACGGACAGTTCGGTCGTACCGGCGACGGACCCGACCGGGTCGCCGAGCTCGGCCGGCAGGCCACCATCGCATGCACCGACTACCTGCAGCCGCAGGAACTGCTGTTCGGGGCGGCCCACGCCGCCGACGATCTCGAGCAGCTGCGCACCACGTGGGGGGTCGAGCGGATCGGTGTGCTCGGCATCGGCAACGGCGCCACGGTCGCCCTGGCCTACGCGTCGAAGTACCCGACGACCCTCGGCCGTCTCGTCCTCGACTCCCCCGCCGCGGCCACCGCCGACGCCGAGATGCTCGCCGAGAGCCGGGTGCGCGGCGCAGAGTCGGCGGTCGACGCATTCGCCCGCCAGTGCGTTGCGCTGGCGTGCTCGCTGGGCCCGGATCCGCGGGCCGCGCTCGAGGATCTGCACGCCCGGGCCGCGGCCGGCACGCTCGCCCCGCTGTCGTCGAACTCCCTGCTCACCGCGGTGACGTGGTTCCTGGGGACTCCCCGCAGCGACGCGCCGACCCGGGTCCGCGAGCTGTCCGACGCGCTGTCCGCGGCCGGCGCGGGCGACGTGACGCCGATGCTCGAGCTCGTCGGCGCCGCCGAGGCCGTGCTGTTGTCCGACGGGCAGTTCGTCTCCCGCTGCAGCGACGGGCAGCGGTGGCCCACGACGGCACGGGCCGCCGAACTGCAGCGGACGTGGTCGGCGAACTACCCACTGTTCGGTGGCGACGCGGCGATCGGTCTCACCGCGTGCAGCGCCTGGCCGAGCATGCCGACCCCGCCGCTGCCGGCGGAGGTCCGCGTGCCCGTGCTGGTGACGACGGGCGCCGCCGACCCGCTCGTCGGCAGCGCGGGGCTCGACTCGGTCACCGGAGCCCTCACCGCCGTCTCGGCGCGGTGGGCGGCGCTGTCGTGGCAGGGCGCCGGATACTCCGCGGCCCTGCACTCCGGCTGCATCCAGACACGGGTGGCGGAGTATCTCGACACCGGTGCGCTACCGCCGAACGGCAGCCTGTGCCCGGCGTGACCCCGCGTCCGACGTGGCCCGGGCCCGGCGCCGCGAGGAGGGGACGGTGGGTGGCCACCACCGGCTCCCGGTGTACCGTGCCGTAGTGTTCCTCAGCCGCCTCGAGCCCCGCACCGCCCGCACCACCGCGGAGGTGGTCAAGTGCGTTGTGTGGCCGTTGGCCGTGCTCACGGTGCTGCACCGTGTGGCGGTCAAGGCCGTCAACGGATTCCGCACCGACGATTTCACCCCCGTCTACAACGCGGCCCTGGCGTTTCTCAACCGCCGGCCCGTGTACACCGCGAACTTCGAGTGGGTGGACCCGCACTACCTGTACCCGCCGTCCGGGACCCTGCTGATCTCCCCGATCGCGGTGATCGACCCGGAGCGATCGCGGTGGCTGTTCATCATCGCCAACGCGATCGCGATCATCGTGGCGCTGTACCTGCTGCTGCGGATGTTCGGCTACGGCCTCGACTCGGTGCTCGCGCCGATCCTGCTGCTCGCGGCGTTCAGCTCCGAGACGGTGACGAACACCCTGGTGTTCACCAACATCAACGGCCTCGTCCTGCTCGGCGAGGTCACCTTCCTGGCGCTGCTGCTCCGGCGGCGCGACCTGTGGGCGGGCGTCGCGATCGGGCTGACGTTCGCGGTCAAACCGATCCTCGCGCCGCTGCTGCTGATTCCGTTCGTGCGGCGGCAGTGGAAGGTGTTCGCCACCGCCGCGGCGGTCCCCCTCGGACTGACGCTCGTCGCGTGGCCGCTCTCGGTGGATGCGTGGGCGTTCGTCGAGCGCACCACGCCGTACCTGTTCGAGGCGCGCGACTACTTCAACAGCGCGATCGTCGGCAACGGCATGTACTACGGCCTGCCGGCGTGGTTGATCCTCGCGCTGCGCGTCGTGCTGGGTGTCATGGTCGTCGTCTCGCTGTGGCTGCTGTACCGGTACTGCCGCCACGACGAGCTGTTCTTCGTCGGCACGAGCACCGGGGTGCTGCTCACCGCGTCGTTCCTGCTCGGTTCGCTCGGCCAGATGTACTACTCGATGATGCTGTTCCCGCTGCTGATGACGGTGGTGCTGCCCAACTCGGTGATGCGGAACTGGCCGGCGTGGCTCGCGGTCTACGGCTTCATGAGCTACGACAGCTGGCTGTCGGGGCGGTGGCCGGAGGCCGGCCGCGCCGCCGAGTACATGAAGACGACGTTCGGCTGGTCGCTGCTGCTCATCGTGATCTTCGCGGTGCTGCTCGACCGGTACCTGGCCGCCCGGCGGGAGGGCCGGCTGGCGGACGGCATCGAGCCGTCGTTCCTGTTGCCGGAACGCAAGACCGCGCCGCAGGCCGAGCTCGTGGCGACGAACCGTGGTGAGGGCTAGCGTGGAGCGCATGGCTGACCCTGTCCCGACCGAACCCGCGCCGAAGGTGTCCCTGAGCGACGACGAATGGCGCGCGCGCCTCACCCCCGAGGAGTACGCGGTGCTGCGGCAGGCCGGCACCGAGCGGCCCTTCGTCGGCGAGTACACCGACACGGAGACCGAGGGCGTGTACGAGTGCCGCGCCTGCGGGACCGAACTGTTCCGCAGCACCGAGAAGTTCCATTCGCACTGCGGGTGGCCCTCCTTCTTCGATCCGGCGACGAGCGACGCGGTGATCCTGCGGTCCGACGACTCCCTCGGCATGCGCCGGGTGGAGGTACTGTGCGCGTCCTGCCACAGCCACCTCGGGCACGTGTTCGAGGGCGAGGGGTACCCGACCCCGACCGATCAGCGGTACTGCATCAACTCGATCTCCCTGCGCCTGGTTCCGAAGGACTGAGGCCGGCCGCGAACAGGGCCCGCCACAACCCCCGGCGACGCTCGGCGGTGGGCAGCGGCTCCACGAGGGCGAACGAGCAGCCGATGCGTCGGGCCGCGCCGTCGGCCTCCTCGCTGTCGCCCACCATCAGCGTGCGCTCCGGGGACACACCGAGCGCATCGACGGCGTGGCGGAAGATCTCCGGCTCCGGCTTGACCGCGCCGACCTCGAAGGACAACACGAACTCCGACACCAGGTCGTCGATGCCGAGCGCCGCGAACGCCGGCCGGATGTCGAAGGCGATGTTGCTCAGCACCGCCACGGCGAGGCCCTCGCCGGCGAGGGCCTCGATCACCGGGACCGTGTCCGGGTACACCGTCCAGCACCGCGGATCGGTCAGCTTCGCGTACAGGCCGAGGGCCTGCTCCTCGTCGGCGACCCCGGAGCGGCGCAGCACCGTGAGGTAGGCGTCGCGGTGCCAGCGGGGATCCCGGTCGCGGTTGATCCAGGCGTGATGCTCGGCGGCATCCATCTCGACGGGCTGGCCGGTCGGGGCGGTCATCCGGCGCATCAGCTCGGCCTGCCGGTGCACGTCGAACGGTCGGCCCCGGTCGTCGGTGACGTCGGCCAGCCAGGATTCGTCCTCCTCGAGCCGGAACAACGTGCCGGAGAAGTCGAACAGCACGGCGTCGAACGGTGGAACGCTCATGGTTCGAAGGCTAGCGGCCGCGGGGTCGGGCTGCGGATCGAGCGCGGAGCGACGACGATCGAGTCCATGTCGACGACCCGTGCGTCCCGCAAGTCCAAGGTTTCGATCGTCGGTGCCGGCAGCGTCGGCACCGCCGTCGCCTACGCGTGCCTGATCCGTGGCTCCGCGGATTCGCTGGCCCTGTTCGATCCGAACACCGACAAGGTGCGGGCCGAGGTGCTCGACCTGAACCACGGCACCCAGTTCGCCCCGGCGTGCCGCATCGACGGCGCCGACGACCTCGCCGTCACCGCCGGCTCCGACCTGATCGTCGTGACGGCGGGCGCCAAGCAGAAGCCGGGCCAGTCACGGCTCGAGCTGGCGGCGGCGAACGTGCGCATCGTGCAGGAGCTCACGCCCGCCCTCCTCGCGCTCTCCCCCGACGCCGTGGTGCTGTTCGTCAGCAACCCGGTCGACGTGGTGACGTATGCGGCGATCCGCGCGACCGACGCCCCCGCCGGACAGATCCTCGGGTCCGGCACGGTTCTCGACTCCGGGCGGTTGCGCTTCCTCGTCGCGCAGCACGTCGGCATCGCGGTGGAGAACGTGCACGCCCTCATCGTCGGCGAGCACGGCGACTCCGAGATCACGCTGTGGTCGAGCGCGACGGTGGGCGGGGTGCCGGCCACGGAGTACCGGGACGAGAACGGTGCGGCGGCGTTCGACGCCGCGATCCGGGAGCAGATCTCCACGCGGGTGGTCCGCAGCGCCTACGAGATCATCCTGGGCAAGGGGGCCACCAACCTGGCCATCGGCCTGTCCACCGCCCGGATCGTGGAGGCGGTGCTGAGGGACCAGCACCGGGTGCTGCCGGTCTCGACGCTGCAGCGCGGCGTGCACGGGATCGACGGGGTGTGCCTGTCGCTGCCGACGATCGTCGACGGCCGCGGGGCCGGCCGGGTGCTCGAGATCCCGCTGTCGCCCGACGAGGCCGCCGGGCTGCGGGCGTCGGCGCAGACGCTGCGGGAGGTGCAGCGCTCGCTGGGGCTGTGACCGCCGGGCCCGGCTCCGAGCGAATGTATCGTCGATCTCCGTAGCGGTAGCGAGCGATACATTCGCTCGGCGCACGGGAAGCCGGGAGGGTCAGCGCGTGCGGATCACCGGCGGGTCGAAGGCCCGGACCGGCGGCAGTTCCCCGTCGAAGCGCTCGATCTGCACGAGCACGTGCTGGCCCGTGCAACCGCGTGCGAGACGGGACGTGCCGATGTCGGCGGTGAGCACGTTGGGGTTGCCGTGCACGCACATCGAGCCGGGGTCGGCCGGGTCGAGGGGGTCGTACCAGGCGCCGGTGCCCAGCTGCACCACGCCGGGCAGCAGGCCGTCGTCGAGGACGGCGCCGGCCAGGCAGGCGCCCCGATCGTTGAAGACCCGCACAACGTCGTCGGCCGCCACGCCGCGTGCCGCCGCGTCGTCCGGGTGCATCCGGATCGGCTCACGCCCGCGGATCTTCGAGGCCTGGCTGGTGGCGCCGTGGTCGAGCTGGCTGTGCAGGCGGGTCTTCGGCTGGTTCGCGATCAGGTGCAGCGGGTAATGCTGCGCCCGCGGGCCCCCGAGCCACTCCTCCGGCTCGAACCAGGCGGGATGCCCGGCGCAGTCGTCGTATCCGAAGCCGTCGATATCGGCGGAGAAGATCTCGATGCGCCCGCTGGGGGTGCCCAGCGGATTGCGCTGCGGGTCGGCACGGAACTCCTCGAACAGGGTGAGCCCGTCCTCGCTGCGCATCCGCACGTGGCCGCGCCGCCAGAACTCGTCGAACTCGGGCGGTGTCTCGACGCGGTTCTCGTCGGCGAGAACGAAGCCACGCCACTGCCCGTACAGGTGCTCGAGCCACTCGCGGGCGCTGCGACCCTCCGTGAACCGCTCACCGAAGCCGAGCCGGTGCGCCAGGGCGGCGAACGTGTCGTAGTCGTCGCGGGCGTCGGCGAATCGGGGGGCGGCGGCGTGCATCGCGACGAGCAGCGGGTCGTTGCGGGTGCAGCTGAGATCCTCGCGTTCGAGAGACGTGGTGGACGGCACCACGATGTCGGCGTGCTTGGCCGTCGCGGTCCAGTAGGGGTCGTGCACGACGATCGTGTCCGGCCGGGTCAGAGCGCGGCGCAGCCGGCCCAGGTCCTGGTGGTGGTGGAACGGGTTGCCGCCGGCCCAGTACACGAGCCGGATGTCGGGGTACGTCAGGCGCCGGCCGTCGAAGTCGTACTCCTGCCCCGGCCGCAGCAGCAGGTCGGAGATCGCGGCCACCGGGATCAGGTCGTCGACCGGGTTGTCGCCCTGGAACAGGGTCGGCAGCGGATACGGGACGGGCGCGATGCCGGGTTCGTTCATCGAGCCGTAGCCGTGCCCGAAGCCGCCGCCGGGCAGACCGATCTGGCCGAGCATCGCGGCGAGGGTCACCCCCGCCCACGGCGCCTGCTCGCCGTGCCGGACCCGCTGCAGCGACCAGGTGACCGTGATCAGGGTGCGGCCCGCGGCCATGCGCCGGGCCAGCGCGGCGATGGCCTCTGCGGGCAGGCCGGACAGGCCGGCTGCCCACCGCGGGGTCTTGGCGACGCCGTCGGTGCGGCCGAGGAGATAGTCCTCGAACCGGTCGTAGCCGACGCAGTAGCGGTCGAGGAAGTCGCGGTCGGCGAGGTCCTCGGTGGCGAGCACGTAGGCGAGGGCGAGCATGACCGCGACGTCCGTGCCGGGCCGGGGCGCGAGCCGCTCGGCGGCGCCGTGCAGGTCGTCGTGCAGGGGGCTGATCGACACCACGGTCCCGCCGCGGGCGCGCAGGGCGTCGAGCGCGCCGCGGGTGGGGTGGTGGCTGGTGCCGCCGTCGTTGACCGCCGTGTTCTTCAGCGGCACCCCACCGAAGCACACCATCAGGTCGGTCTCGCGGGCGATGACGTCCCAGTTCGTGGCGCGGGCGAACAGCTTCCAGTGCGTGCCGACCACGCGCGGCATGATCACGCCGGTCGCGCCGAGCGAATAGCTGTGCACCGATCGGGTGTAACCGCCGAGCATCTTCAGGAACCGGTGGACCTGGCTCTGCGCGTGGTGGAACCGGCCCGGCGACGACCAGCCGTACGAGCCGCCGAAGATCGCCCGGTTGCCGTGCGTGTCGACCACGCGCCGCAGCTCACCGGCGAGCAGCTCGGTCAGCTCGTCCCAGGACACCGCGACGAACTCGTCGACCCCACGTCGGTCGCTGGGGCCCGGTCCTGCTTCGAGCCAGCCCCGGCGCACCGCAGGTCCGGCCACGCGCGACCGGTGCCGCACCGAGCCGACGGCGTTGGCGAGAATCGGCGACGGATCGGTGTCGCCTTCGAAGGGGTGCACGGCGGTGACGTCGCCCTCGTCCGTCTCGACCTCGAACATCCCCCAGTGCGCCATGTGCTGGTGTCGCACGGCTCGAGAACTCATGGGGCACAGTCTGCCAGTGGGCGCGCAGCGTCCGATCGGCGAGCCGAGCGGCGCCCGGGGACCTAGCGTGGGCATCGACGGACGGCGGCAGCCGTACCCGACGAGAGGGAGGCGTTGATGGCGGAAGGTGTCGAATCCGGCGGGGCCCCGGCCCGCGCGGTGGTGGTCGGAGCCGGGCACGTCGGCATGATCTCGGCGATGCGCCTGGCCGACGCGGACGTGTTCGACGAGGTCGTGCTCGTCGACGTCGAACCCGGCCTGGCGGCGGGGATCGCTCTGGACCTGACCCACACCGGCGCGCTGACGGGCTCCGGGACGCGGGTACGGGGGGCGGTGTCGCTGGAGGAGGCCGGTCCCGCGGACTACGTGATCATCACCGCCGGCAAGGCCCGCCGGCCGGGGATGAGTCGCAGCGACCTCACCGCGACGAACGCCCGGATCGTCGGCGACGTGGCCGGGCGCGCGGCGGCGGTCTCCCCCGACGTGGTGCTCGTCGTGGTGACGAACCCGTTGGACGAGATGACGTACCAGGCGTGGCGCAGCTCGGGGTTGCCGGCGGAGCAGGTGCTGGGCATGGCCGGGCTGCTCGACGCGGGGCGGTTCCGGGCGCTGGCCGTCGCGGACGGGGCCGGGGCGGCGCGGGAGCTCGGCGCCGTGGCGCTCGGGAGCCACGGCGAGGAGATGGTGATCCCGCTGTCGCAGGCACCGGAGATCGCCGCGCGTCTCGACGCCGCGCGCCTCGACGAGCTGGTCGACCGCACCCGCACCTCGGGCGCGGAGGTTCTGGGGCTGCTGAAGTCCGGCAGCGCGTTCTTCGGTCCCGGCACCGCCGCCGCGCACATGGTGCTGGCGATGGTCGCCGACTCGGGAACGGTCGTGTCGGCGACGGTGCGCCCGAACGGCGAGTACGGCATCGGCGACGTGTTCGTCGGTCTCCCGGTGGTCCTGGGGCGCCGCGGCGTGCGGCGCATCGTCGAGCTGGACCTGACACCGGAGGAACTGGAACTGCTGCGCGAGGCGGCGAAACGGATCGGTGAGCGGATCGCGGGGCTGCCCGCCTGAGCACGCCCGGGCTGCGGCGCCGTCCCCGGTGGCGGCGCCGCGGCGCGGGTCAGGGCAGCGCGGTGATCAGCTTCTCGACGTCGACGCGAGGACCGGTGAAGAACGGGGTCTCCTCCCGGACGTGCATGCGGGCCTCGGTGGCGCGCAGGTCACGCATGAGATCGACGATGCGGTCCAGTTCGGGCGCCTCGAACGCCAGGATCCACTCGTAGTCGCCGAGCGCGAACGCGGGGACGGTATTGGCGCGCACGTCCGGGTAGCCACGGCCGGCCTTGCCGTGGTCGGCGAGCATCTTGCGGCGCTCGGCGTCGGGCAGCAGGTACCACTCGTACGACCGCACGAAGGGGTAGACGCAAATGTAGTTGCCGGGGTCCTCGCCGGCGATGAAGGCCGGGACGTGGCTCTTGTTGAACTCCGCCGGCCGGTGCAGCGCGACGTTCGACCAGACCGGAGCGCTGGCGCGGCCGAGGACGGTGGTGCGCCGGAAATCGGAGTAGAGCTTCTGCAGATCCTCGAGCCGCTCGGCGTGGGTCCAGATCATGAAGTCGGCGTCGGCGCGGACGCCGGCGACGTCGTAGATGCCGCGGACGATCACATCGGTGTTCTCGAAGGACGCGAAGAACTTCTGCGCGTCCTCGATCGCCGCGGTGCGGTCCTCGCCGAGGACACCGGGCCGGACCTGGAACACCGAGAACATCGCGTAGCGGAGGGTGGAGTTGAGCTTGTCGAAGTCGAGACGTGCCATGCCGCTCATCCTGCCACTCGCGTAGCGAGCCGCGTCGCGGCCGTCGTGCCTGATGCGACACAGGCGGGGACTCCGACGCCGTGAAGCATCGCGCCGGCGACCTCGAGGCCGTCGACGGTAGCGATCGCGTCCTCGAGGACGGCGACCACGTCGAGGTGCCCGGCCCGATACTGGGGCAGGCCGCCGTGCCAGCGCTGGACGAGCGTGGCCACGGGCTCGTCGGTGACCCCGGTGACGGTGGCGAGGTCGGCGCGAGCGCGGGCGATCAGCTCGTCGTCGGGGGCGTCGACGATCGCGGCTTCGCCGTAACGGCCGAACGACGCGCGGGCCAGCGCGACGTCGCGCCCGGCCAGGTGGGGCCACTTGCGGCTCGACAGGGTGAACGCCTTGGCGGACAGGTCCTCGCCGGTGGCGACGAGGATCCCGGAGTTCTGCGGCAACGCGGCACCGCTCGGCAGTGCCAGCGCCACCACCGCGGACGAGGCGAGCGGGATCCGGGACGCCTGCGCGGCCGCCGCCGGGACGGCGTCGGCGAGCAGCTCGGCGGCACGGTCGGCCGGCACCGCGAGGACGACACCGTCGACGGGTCCGATCGGGTCGAGGTTCCAGCGGCCGCCGGCGCGGCGCAGACCGCTCGCGGCGGCGTGCCGGATCTCGGCGTCGGCGGCCTTCTCCAGCGCGTCGAGCAGCGTGCCGTAGCCGTCGCGCAGGGTGCCGAACACCGGCGCGTCCGAGGGCTCCGGCAGCGCACGGGTGACCGCCTCGCTCAGGCTCGGGGCACCCGCGTCGAGGGCTGCGGCCAGGGTCGGCAGGGTGGCCCGCACGCCCGCGGTGTCGGAGAGCCCGGAGTAGACGCCGCCGAGGAGGGGGTCGACGGAGCGGCGCACCACCTGCTCGCCGAACCGGTCGGCGACCAGGTCGGCCACCGAGACGTCGCCGGCGCGGTCCCAGTACAGCGGGACGGTGGGCTCGGCCGCGATCCGCGCAAGGGTGTCGGCGTCGACGAGACCGGTCAGCGACCCGGCGTCGGCGGGGATCCCCATCAGGGTGCCGCTGGGCAGCGGATGCAGCGCGGCACCGGCGTAGATCAGCGGCCGGGCCCCGGACGGGTGCACGAGCTGGTCGCTCAGGCCCAGCTCCTCGAGCAGCGCGGGGACCTCGGGGCGGCGGCCGATGAACGCCTCCGCCCCCACATCGACCGGATCCCCGGCGAGCGGCACGGTGCGCAGCTTCCCGCCGAGCCGCTCGGAGCCCTCGAGGAGGACGATCCGGGCGTGCGCGCCGAGCAGGCGACGCAACCGGTACGCCGCGACGAGCCCGGTGATGCCGCCGCCGACGACGGCGACGCTCGGTGCTCCTGCACCGCTCACAGCGAGTGCACCAGTTCGACGACGGCGGTGAGGACGTCCGGATCGGTGTCGGGCAGGACGCCGTGCCCGAGGTTGAAGATGTGCCCGGTCGCCCCCGCGGCGCGGGCGCGGTCACCCTCGGCGACGATGCGGCGCACCTCGGCCTGGACCACCTCGGGTCCGGCGAACAGGATCGCGGGATCGAGATTGCCCTGCAACGCTTTTCCGGCCCCCACCCGGGTGACGGCGACGTCCAGCGGCACCCGCCAGTCCACGCCGACCACATCGGCGCCGGCCTCGCCCATGGCGCCGAGCAGTTCGCCGGTGCCGACACCGAAGTGGATGCGCGGCACGCCGGCGGACTCGACCTCGGCGAACACGCGTTCCGAATGGGGCAGCACGAATTCGCGGTAGTCGGCCAGCGACAGCGCGCCGGCCCACGAGTCGAACAGCTGGATCGCGTCGACGCCGGCGTGCAGCTGAGCCTGCAGGAACGCGATCGTGATGTCGGCGAGCCGCCCCAGCAGGGCGTGCCAGGTGCGCGGATCGGCGTGCATGAGGGCCTTGGTGCGCTCGTGGTTGCGGCTGGGTCCGCCCTCGACGAGGTAGGAGGCGAGGGTGAACGGCGCCCCGGCGAAGCCGATGAGCGGGACGTCGCCGAGTTCGCGAGTGAGCAGCCCCACCGCCCGTGCGACGGCACCGACCTCGTCGTGTTCGAGGGTGGGCAGCTTCGCGACGTCCGCCGCGGTGCGCACGGGGTTCGCGATCACCGGTCCGGTCCCGGCCACGATGTCGAGGTCGATCCCGGCGGCCTTGAGCGGAACGACGATGTCCGAGAACAGGATCGCGGCGTCCACCCGGTGCCGGCGCACCGGCTGCAGGGTGATCTCGCAGACCAGTTCGGGATCGAAGCAGGACTCGAGCATGCCGATGTTCGCCCGGATCTCGCGGTACTCCGGCAGCGACCGGCCGGCCTGCCGCATGAACCACACGGGCCGGTGCGCCGGCTCGAGTCCCCGCGCGGCGGCGAGCAGGGGCGCCTGCGGGAGCTGGCGCCGCGTCGGGTAATCCACACGCGGGGTGGAGCCGACGTTCGTGTTCTCCAGGCCGGTCATTGATCCTCGTTCGTCCAAGGGCACGGGTCGCTGCCCATGCTGCCACGCCCGGCCACCCCTCCGGAATCGGCGCGCCTCCCGCGTGGTCCCGGTCACCCGGTCTAACGTCCGCTGTCGTGACCACCTCGCCCGCCGAGCCGGCCCAGTTCCGCGCTGCCATCGACTCGATGAACGCGGCCACCGTGCGGCCGGAGATCGAGGTGGGTCCGATCCGGCCGCCGCAGCGGCTGGCTCCGTACAGCTATGCGCTGGGCGCGGAGGTGCTCCATCCGGACACCGACCTGGTGCCCGAGCAATCGGAGGGCGACGCGTTCGGCAGGCTGATCCTGCTGTACGACCCGGAGGGCGACGAGGCCTGGAACGGCACCATGCGGCTCGTCGCCTACATCCAGGCCGACGTGGACGCCACCCTGGCTGCCGATCCGCTGCTGCCGGAGGTGGCCTGGAGCTGGCTGGTCGATGCGCTCGACGCGCACGGCGAGCCGCTGACGGCGCTCGGCGGCACCGTGACGTCGACGAGTTCGGTGCGCTTCGGCGACATCGCCGGCCCGGCGCGGGCGCATCAGCTGGAGCTACGGGCGTCGTGGACCGCACAGTCCGGCGAGCTCGGACCGCACGTGGAGGCGTTCTGCGAGGTGCTCGCGTATGCGGCGGGCCTGCCCCCGGCGGGCGTGACGCGCCTGCAGCACTGAGCCGTCGCCGAGTCCCGAGTCGCCGACGGCACGGAGAGCGGTGCACCGGCGCACCCCGCGGTCCTATGATCGAGGCATGCGTCGGCTCAGCGGGCTCGACGCCGCGCTCCTCTACACCGACTCGCCGGGGCTGCCCGTGCAGATCGGCGGCTTGGCCCTGCTCGACGTCTCGACCGTGCCGGGCGGCTACTCCTTCGAACGGCTCGGCTCCGACCTGGAGGCGCGCGTTGCGGCGGTGCCGCTGCTGCGCCGGCGAGTGGTCGACTCCCGGCTCAATCCCGGCCATCCCGTGTGGGTGGACGACCCCGATTTCGACGTCGGCCGGCACGTGCGCCGGTTCACCGTGCCGCCCCCGGGCACCGCGGCCGAACTGGCCGTGCTTTGTGGGCAGCGTTTCGCCCAGCGGTTCGACCGGTCCGGGCCGCTGTGGGAGACCGCGGTGTTCGAGGGACTGGCCGACGGCTCGGTCGCGGTGCTGACGCGCATCCACCACGCCGTCGTGGACGGCCTCGCCGGGGCGACCCTGCTGGCGCAGCTGTGCGACCGCGAACCCGGCGCCCCGCCACCGCGGCCCGAGTCGCCCGGCGTCGGTGGGGCGAACCGCCTGACCGTCGCCGCGGGCGGCGTTGCCGATCTCGCCACCCGGCCGCTGGACCTCGCCCGCGCGGTGCGGTCCAGCGCGGCCATGGTGCCCCGGTGGGTGGGCCGGGCGCGGCGAGGGGAGGCGATGGCGGTGCCGCTCACGGCGCCGCGGACGTCGTTCAACCGCCGCGTCACCGGCCGTCGCAACGTCGCATTCGTGACGCTGGATTTCGCGGCCGTGAAGGCGGTCAAGCGCGCGTTCGGCGTCACGGTCAACGATGTCGTGCTGGCCCTGTGCGCCTCGGTTCTGCGCCGATATCTCGCCGCCCGCGGCGAACTGCCGGCCTCTCCCCTGGTGGCCGCCGTCCCGGTCTCGGTGCACGGACGCGCCCGGGGGGACGCCGGCAACCAGATTTCGGTGCTGATGGGGCGGCTGCACACCGAGATCGCCGATCCCGTCGTGCGGCTGCACGCCGTCGCGGCGGACGAGACTGCGGCCAAGGCCCACCACGCCACCTTCGACCCCGACCTGCTCGGCAGCTGGGGCCAGGTGGCTCCGGGCGCGGCGTTCGGGGCGGCCCTGCGGTTGTATTCGGCGCTGCGGCTGCCCAACGTGCTCCCGGTGCTGAACAATCTCGTGGTCTCCGACATCCCCGGGCCGACGGACACGCTGTACTACCTCGGCGCGCGGATCACCGCGCTGTACCCGTTCGGGCCGATCTACCACGGCGCGGGCCTGAACATCACCGTCCTGTCGCTCGACGGCGGCCTGCACTTCGGCCTGCAGTCGTGCCCCGACCTGCTGCCGGACCTGTGGCGGCTGGCCGACGGCTTCCCGGCTGCTCTCGCGGAGCTGGCCGACCGAGTGCCGGGCGCTCCGCCGGCCCCGCTCGCCGCGCCGAGCTGACCGGCGCCCGTCGCGGCGCCCGGGGAACGGGTTCCGGACCGCCGGGGCGACGAAGACCCGCTCGGGCAGGTGGACCAGGTTCCCCCGCCGATACTAGAACCTGTTCTAGAATGTGGCCATGCATCGACTCAGCGGCCTCGACGCCGGATTCCTGTACCTCGAGACGCCGACGCAGCTGCTGCACGTGTGCGGACTGATCGTCCTCGACACGACGACCGTTCCGGACGGGTACCGCTACGAGGCACTGCGCGCGGAACTCGCGGCCCGCCTCACGGCCGTACCGTTGTTCCGCCAGAAGATCGCCGACAGCCCGTTCAACCTCGACCATCCGGTATGGGTGGACGATCCGGACTTCGACCTCGACCGCCACCTGCACCGGGTCGCGGTCCCGGCGCCCGGGCGCCGGGAGGAGCTCGCGGACCTGTGCGGGCACATCGCCGCACAGCCGCTCGACCGCTCCCGGCCGCTGTGGGAGATGGTGGTGATCGAGGGCCTCGAGGACGGATCGGTCGCGGTGATGACGAAGATCCACCACGCCGGCGCCGACGGCGTCACCGGCGCGGACCTCGTGGCGCAGCTGTGCAGCCTCGAACCGGACGCGCCACGGCCCGAGCCTGTCACCGACGGGGCCGGCGGCGGCTCGGCGCTCGGGATCGCCCTCGGCGGCCTGTTCAACGTCGCCACCCGCCCGCTGGGGCTGGTGCGGGCGCTGCCCAAGACCGTGGAGCTGGTGCCCCGGTGGATCACCCGGGCCCGTCGCGGCGAGGCCATGCCGGCACCGTTCACCGCTCCGCGCACCTCCTTCAACGGCACGATCACCGGCCACCGCAGCGTCGGATTCGCGCAGTTCGACCTGGGCCGGGTCAAGTCCGTGAAGGACGAGCACGGGGTGAAGGTCAACGACGTGGTCATGGCCGTGTGCGCCGGTGCGCTGCGCCGTTACCTCGCCGACCGCGACGAGCTCCCCGACTCCCCGCTGATCGGCATGGTCCCGGTGTCGGTGCGCGGCAAGTCGGACCGGCCCGGACGCAACCAGGTCTCGCCGATGTTCGCGAGCCTGCACACCCACATCGCCGATCCGATCGAGCGACTGCACGCGATCGCGGATGCGAATGCCTTTGCCAAAGAACATAATTCGGCCCTGGGCGCAAGCCTGCTGCAGGACTGGACGCAGTTCATGGCGCCCGCGGTGTTCGGCGCGGCGATGCGCACGTACGCGTCGCTGCGGCTCGCGGAACGCCACCCCGTGGTCCACAACTTGGTGGTCTCGAACGTGCCCGGCCCTGCGATGCCCCTGTACTTCCTCGGGGCCCGGATCCGGGCCATGTACCCGCTGGGACCGATCTTCCACGGGGTCGGACTCAACATCACCGTGATGTCGTTGGACGGCGCGCTCGATGTCGGCGTGCTCACGTGCCCCGAACTTGTTCCCGACGTCTGGGCGCTCGTCGACGCCTTCCCTTCGGCGCTCGACGAACTCGACACCGCACCGTAGAATCCGCGCAGCAGCCCGCGCGGTCGTGTGCCACTCGTCACACCGGGAATCGGCACGTCGACCGCGCGGTTGACCGGGTCGACGCCCAGACCACCGCCACCCGGATAGAGTCACGAACCATGTCGGTAGCCAACGAACACGAGCCCGCAGGGGCGACGGTCCCGCTGCTGACCCCGCGTGACGGCGTCCCCGAGGTCGTCACCACGGCAGCCGGGGTGGCCGCGGCGGCGGAAGCGCTCGCCGCGGGCAGCGGGCCGCTCGCCGTCGACGCCGAGCGGGCTTCGGGCTTCCGGTACTCCGCGCGCGCCTATCTGGTGCAGCTGCGTCGCGCCGGCGCCGGCACGGTGCTGCTCGACCCGATCCCGACGGCCGACGCGCTCGCGCCGCTCGCGGCGGCGATCAACGATCTCGAGTGGGTGCTGCACTCCGCCGACCAGGACCTGCCCGGCCTCGACGAGCTGGGCCTGCGGCCCGCGGTGCTCTACGACACCGAACTGGCCGGGCGTCTCGCCGGCTTCGATCGGGTGGGGCTGGCCGCCATCGTCGAACGCACCCTCGGTTTCGAGCTGCGCAAGGGCCACGGGGCGGCCGACTGGTCCACCCGGCCGCTCCCCGACGCCTGGCTGAACTATGCGGCTCTCGACGTCGAGATCCTCGTCGAGCTGCGGGACGCGATGGCGGCCGAGCTCGAGCAGCAGGGCAAGTCGGAGTGGGCCGCGCAGGAGTTCGAGCACATCCGTCGCGCCGGGCCTCCGGCCCCCAAGCCCGACCGCTGGCGCCGCACCTCCCGCATCCACACCCTCAAGGATCCGCGGCGGCTCGCGATCGTGCGCGAGCTGTGGACGGCGCGAGACGAACTCGCGGCACGCCGGGACATCGCCCCGGGCCGGGTGCTGCCGGACTCCGCGATCGTCGCCGCAGCCGAGGCCGCCCCCCGTACCGTCGACGAGCTGCGCGCCCTGCCGGTCTTCGGGGGGCCGCGGCAGCGCCGGTCGTCGCGGGTGTGGCTGGGAGCGATCGAGCGGGCCCGGGCGCTGCCGAAATCGGAGCTGCCACCCGTTACACAGCCGTTCACCGGCCCGCCGCCGGCCAACCGCTGGGCCCGGCACGATCCCGACGCCGCCGCGCGGCTCACCGCGGCCCGTGCCGCGCTCGCCGAGCTCAGCGAGCAGGTCCAGGTGCCGGTGGAGAATCTCGTCGGCCCCGAACTGGTGCGCCGGTTGTGCTGGGAGTGGCGGGTGTCGGCGGATACCGACGTCGTCGCGTACATCGAGGAACGGTTCGCCACCGACGGGGCACGGCCCTGGCAGCGGGAGCTGACGGCGCCGCGCCTGGCGAAGGCGCTGACCGCGGACTGACCCGTTCCCACCGTCCCGGCCCGCGGACCCACGGTCGCGTCACGCCCGATCCCTGCATTCGCCACCGCCTCGGTGTCGAGCGCTTCCGCATACCCGCTGTTCAGAGCAACGTACTCGGGACCAGCGCGGCGAGTTCCCCTGATGGTCACGAGCGCGCCCCGCAACCCCGGCGACCACCGGCCTCGCCGCAGGACGCCCAGACCGCCGGCGAGACCGGTGGCTGCCCGGCGCGCGCACCCCTCCGGTGACGCCCGGCGCGGATGGTAAGTTACTGGTCGGTAACACGCTGGCGTCCGGGCTGCCCGGCGCCGGGATGTTCCCGGAACCCTGGCCTCGCCGGCGTCGGCGAGCATCGCTCCATCGGGAGGAATACGCGTGGCGTCAACCACCACAACTCAACGCAATGTCGTCTTCGTCGACGGCGTACGCACCCCGTTCGGGAAAGCGGGCCCGAAGGGCATCTACGCGGAGACCCGCGCCGACGACCTCGTCGTCAAGACCATCCGGGAGCTGCTGCGCCGCAACCCGCAGCTCGACCCCGCGCGCATCGACGAGGTCGCCGTCGCCGCGACCACCCAGACCGGCGACCAGGGCCTGACCATCGGCCGCACTGCCGCGATCCTCGCCGGCCTACCGGAGACCGTGCCGGGCTTCGCGATCGACCGCATGTGCGCCGGCGCGATGACCGCAGTCACCACCACCGCCTCCGGAATCGGCTTCGGTCAGTACGACGTGGTGATCGCCGGCGGCGTCGAGCACATGGGCCGCCACCCGATGGGTCAGGGCGCCGATCCGAACCCCCGGTTCCTCGCCGACAAACTCGTCGACCCCAGCGCCCTGGTGATGGGCAACACCGCCGAGAACCTGCACGACCGGTTCCCCGGTATCACCAAGGCCCGCACCGACGCCTACGCCGTCGCCAGCCAGAACAAGTTCGACGCCGCGAAGAAGGCCGGCTACATCGCCGAGACCCTCGTGCCCGTCGCCACCCGGTCGGCGACCGGCTGGGGCCTGGCCACCGAGGACGAGCCGCCGCGCCCGGGCACCACGCTCGAGGATCTCGCGAAGCTCAAGACGCCGTTCCGCCCCGCCGGCCGCATCACCGCCGGCAACGCCGCCGGCCTCAACGACGGCGCGACGGCCTGCCTCCTCGCCGGCGAGGACACCGCCCGCGAACTCGGTCTGCAGATCGGCATGCGCATGGTCGGCTTCGCCTTCCAGGGCGTCGACCCGGCCGTGATGGGCATCGGCCCGGTGCCGGCGACCGAGAAGGTTCTCGCCCGCACCGGCCTGACCATCGACGACATCGGTCTGTTCGAGATCAACGAGGCCTTCGCCGTGCAGGTGCTCGCGTTCCTCGAACACTTCGGCATCGACGACGACGACCCGCGGGTCAACCAGTGGGGCGGCGCCATCGCCTGCGGCCACCCGCTCGCGTCGTCCGGCGTGCGCCTGATGACCCAGCTCTCCCGGCAGTTCGCCCGGCACCCCGAGGTGCGCTACGGCCTGACCACGATGTGCATCGGCCTCGGCATGGGCGGCACCGTGATCTGGGAGAACCCCAACTTCGAGGGAGACAAGTAGTCATGAGCGAGCTTTCGTCCCTGTTCGCCGACGAGGTCGTCACGAACGCCTACACCAAGCTCGTCGAGGTGCCCGGCATCGACGGCCCCGTCGCGCTGATCACCCTCGACAACGGGTTCGACCACACCAAGCCGAACTCGTTCGGCCCCGCCGGCCTCGAGGCCTTCGACAAGGCCCTCGACGAGGCCTTCGCCGCGAACCCCGCTGCTGTCGCGGTCACCGGCAAGCCGTTCATCTTCGCCGCCGGCGCCGACCTGAAGGGCGTTCCCTCGATCACCAGCCGCGAGCAGGGGCTCGAGCTGGGCCGCCTCGGCCACCGCGTGTTCCGCCGCCTGCGCGACTCGCAGGTGCCGACGTTCGCCTTCGTGGGCGGCCTCGCCCTCGGCGGCGGCCTCGAGGTCGGGCTGCACTGCCACTACCGGACCTACGCCGACAACGTGCCGGCGCTCGGCCTGCCCGAGACGATGCTGGGTCTGGTCCCCGGCTGGGGTGGCACCCAGCTGCTGCCGAACCTGATCGGGCCCGACCACGCGGTGACGCTGATCCTCGAGAACCCGCTCAACAACGGCAAGGTCATCCGCGCGAAGCAGGCCGCCGAACTCGGCCTGGCCGACGCGGTGTTCGGCTCGGCCGACTTCCTCGAGCAGTCCCTCGCCTGGGCTGCGAAGGTCCTCGCCGGGGACATCACCCCGGCCCGCCCCGAGATCGACCGCGGCGCCGGCTGGGACGCGGCGCTCGGCCGCGCGAAGGCGCTCGTCGCGGCCAAGACCCGCGGCTTCGCGCCCGGAGCGGCCCGGGCGGTCGAGCTGCTCGAGCTGGCCCGTAACACCGACATCGCCGATCCCGAGTCGCTGTCGAAGGGCTTCGCCGCCGAGGACGAGGCGCTGGCCGACCTGCTGATGTCCGACGAGCTGCGGGCCGGGCTCTACGCCTTCGACCTGGTCAACAAGCGTGCCAAGCGTCCCGCCGGTGCGCCGGACAAGTCCCTGGCCCGCAAGGTCACCGGCGTCGGCATCGTCGGGGCGGGCCTGATGGCCAGCCAGCTCGCGCTGCTGTTCGTGCGCCAGCTGCAGGTGCCGGTGATCCTCACCGACGTCGACTCCGAGCGCATCGACAAGGGTGTGGGCTACGTGCACACCGAGATCGACAAGCTGCAGGGCAAGGGCCGGCTGTCGCCCGACGCCGCGAACCGCCTCAAGGCGCTCGTGTCGGGCTCCCTCGACAAGGCCGCGTTCGCGAACACCGACTTCGTCATCGAGGCTGTGTTCGAGAACATGGACGTCAAGAAGCAGGTGTTCGCCGAGATCGAGCAGTACGTCTCGCCGGAAACCGTCCTGGCGACCAACACGTCGTCGCTGTCGATCACCACGATGGCCGCGGACCTGAAGCACCCCGAGCGCGTCGTCGGCTTCCACTTCTTCAACCCCGTCGCCGTGCTCCCGTTGCTCGAGATCATCAGGGGCGCGCAGACGGACGACGCGACCCTTGCGACGGCCTTCGCCACCGCCAAGGCGCTGAAGAAGTCGGCCGTGCTGTGCGGGGACCTGCCGGGCTTCGTGTTCAACCGGCTCGTCACCCGCACCCTCGGCGAGGTGATGACCGCCGTGGACGAGGGCACCCCGTTCGAGGTCGCGGACAACGCCGTCGGCGAGCTGGGCATGCCGATGAGCCCCTTCACGCTGCTCGCACTCGTCGGCCCGGCCGTCGCGCTACACACCGGCGAGACCCTGCAGGCCGCCTACCCCGACCGCTTCGTGTCCTCCCCCGGACTCGAGGCGCTCGTCGAGGCCCGCAAGCCGGGCGTGTGGACGTACGCGGACGGCAAGCAGGTCGTCGACCCGGAGGTCGCGGCGCTGTGGCCGCAGGGCGACAAGCCCTCCACCGCCGAGGAGGTGCTCGAGCGGACCCGTCGCGCCTTCGCCGAGGAGATCCGGATCATGCTCGAGGAGGGCGTCGTCGCCGCCCCCGAGGACATCGACCTGTGCCTGATCCTCGGCGGCGGCTTCGGATTCTGGAACGGCGGCATCACGCCGTACCTCGATCGCACCGGCACCTCGGAGGCCGTCAACGGCACACGCTTCCTCGCCCCCGGCGTGGCCGGCGTCTGACGAACCGGTAGCTCCGCACGGCGCCCCGGGACCCGCGTAACCGTCGTGGGCCCTGGGGCGCGTCCGTGCGTATCACCCCGGCCACGGTGCCCACCGAAGCGGCCCCCCCGACGCGGTGTCAGGCGTACCGTCCAGCCTGTGACCGACAGTTCCCACCTCCCCCATTCGAGGATCGAGCAGCAGCACACGGTGGCCCGCGCGGTGCTGTTCGCCGCCGTGGCCGCGCTCGGCGGATTCTTGTTCGGATACGACACCGCCGTCATCAACGGCGCCGTCGGCGCCATCCGCGAGCGCTACGAGGTCGGCGCCGGGGCCATCGGCCTGTCCGTGTCGCTGACGCTGGTCGGCGCGGCGCTCGGTGCGTGGATCGCCGGCAGCATCGCCGATCGGCTGGGCCGGATCCGGGTCATGCAGATCGCCGCGGTCCTGTTCCTTGTCGGCGCACTCGGGTCGGCGTTCCCCTTCAGCATCTACGACCTGACGTTCTGGCGCTCCATAGGTGGCGTGGGCGTCGGCTTCGCCTCGGTCATCGCCCCGGCCTACATCGCCGAGATCTCGCCCGCCGCCATACGTGGCCGACTCGGCTCGATGTACCAGCTCGCGATCGTCCTCGGCATCGCAATTTCCCAGCTCGTCAACTACGCCCTCGCCGCGGCCGCCGGCGGGGCCAGCGAAGAGCTGCTCGGCATCGAGGCCTGGCAGTGGATGCTCGCACTCGGCGCGGTCCCCGCGACCCTGTACCTGATCATGACCTTCCCCATCCCCGAATCGCCGCGGTACCTGGTGCGGATCGGCCGGGAGGACGCCGCGCGCCGCATCATCGCCACGGTCGAGGGCGGCGACGAGGTCGCCGTCGCCGAGCGGATCGCCACGATCCGCGAGACCCTGCACCTCGAGTCCGCCCGGCCGGGTGTGCGGGACGTGTTCTCCCGGCGGCTGGGCGTGGCTGCGCTGATCTACGTGGGCATCGCCCTGGCCGCGCTGCAGCAGTTCGTGGGCATCAACGTGATCTTCTACTACTCGTCGACGCTGTGGCAGGCGGTCGGATTCGGCGAGGACCGGTCCCTGCTCATCAGCGTCGTCAGCGCACTGGTCAACATCGTCGGTACCTTCGTGGCCATCGCGGTGATCGACAAGATCGGCCGCAAGCCGCTCCTGCTCGTCGGATCCGTCGGGATGGCGGCGTCGCTGGGCACCGCCGCCGTGTGCTTCCACTCGGCGACCTTCGTCGTCAACGAGGACGGGGAGAAGGTCGCGACGCTGTCCGACACCTACGGCATGATCGCCCTGCTCGCGGCCAACGCCTTCGTGTTCTTCTTCGCCCTGTCGTGGGGTCCGGTGGTGTGGGTCCTCATCAGCGAGATGTTCCCGAACCGGGTGCGTGCCGTCGCCGTCGGCATCGCGACCGCCTCCAACTGGATCGCGAACTTCCTCGTGTCCGCGACGTTCCCGGCGCTGGCGGACTGGAACCTGTCGTTCACCTATGCCGGCTACGCGGTGATGGCCGCGCTGTCTCTGCTGGTGGTGATCAAGTTCGTGCCCGAGACACGCGGACGGACCCTCGAGGAAGCCGGCTGAGCGACGACGGGCCGGCCGCACGTGCGGCCGGCCCGTCGTCGCAGCGTCAGAGGCCGGGGTCCCGCCGGACGACGACGTCGCCCGCGGACTCCTCCCCGGCGGTCCCGTCCACGGCCTGCTCCGCCTTCTGCGCGGCACCGAGCCCGACGACCCAGCCGGTCACCTGACGCGCGACGTCCTGCGCGGTCAGCCCCAGCTCACGATGGATCTGTTCCCGCGACGCATGATCCAGGAACCGTTGCGGCACACCGAGTTCACGGGTGGGAACGTCGACTCCGGCCGCCCGCAGGGCCGACGAGACCGCCGAACCCACACCGCCGTGCATGCCGCCGTCCTCCACGGTGACGACGAGCCGGAAGTCCCGCGCCAGCCGGGCGAGGGCCGCCGGGACGGGCAGCACCCAGCGCGGGTCGACGACGGCGGCGGTGAGGCCGTGCTGCTCGAGCCGCTCCGCTGCGTCGAGCGCCAGGCCCGCAAACGCGCCGACCGCGACGATCAGCACGTCACCGCGACGCTCGGACGGCATCCGCAGCACGTCGACGGTGCCGTCGATGCGCTCCACCGCAGGGATGTCGGGGCCGACCGCGCCCTTCGGGAACCGCAGTACGGTCGGGCCGTCGGCGATGGCGAGCGCCTCGCCGAACTCCTCGCGCAGGGTCGCGCCGTCGCGCGGCGACGCCACCCGGATCCCCGGGATCACGCCGAGCAGGGAGAAGTCCCACATACCGTTGTGGCTGGCGCCGTCGGCACCGGTGATGCCGGCCCGGTCGAGCACCACGGTCACGGGCAGTCTCAGCAGCGCCACGTCCATCAGCAACTGGTCGAAGGCGCGGTTGAGGAACGTCGAGTACACCGCGACCACCGGGTGCATTCCGCCGAGCGCGAGGCCGGCGGCGGAGGTGACGGCGTGCTGCTCGGCGATGCCGACGTCGAACATCCGGTCGGGGTAGCGTTCGCCGAAGGCCGACAGCCCGGTCGGTCCCGGCATCGCCGCGGTGATCGCCACGACGTCCTTGCGGCGGCCGCCCTGCACGAGCAGTTCGTCGGAGAACACCGACGTCCAGTCCGGAGCCGACGCCGCCGCGGTGGCGCGGCCGGTGACCGGGTCGATGACACCGGTGGCATGCATCTGATCGGCGACATGGTTCTCGGCCGGGGCGTACCCGGCGCCCTTGCGGGTGACGGCGTGCACGATCACCGGTCCGCCGAAAGACTTGGCGCGGCGGAGGGCGGCCTCGAGAGCGGCCTCGTCGTGGCCGTCGACCGGTCCGAGGTACTTCAGGCCGAGGTCGGTGAACAACACCTGCGGGCTGACCGCGTCCTTGATGCCGACCTTCATCCCGTGCAGCACGGAGTACGCGGCCGCACCGATCCACGGCAGCCGCTTCACGAAGCGGCGGCCGTTGTCGAGGACACGCTCGTAGCCGGGCTGCAGCCGCAGCGCCGCGAGGTGCTCGGCCAGTCCGCCGATAGTGGGGGCATAGGAGCGGCCGTTGTCGTTGACGACGATCACGAGCCGCCGGTCCTTGCCGGCCGCGATGTTGTTCAGCGCCTCCCAGCACATCCCGCCGGTGAGCGCGCCGTCGCCGACCACGGCGACCACGGTCCGGTCCTGCTGGTCCGACAGCTCGTAGGCCTTGGCGAGGCCGTCGGCGTAGGACAGGGCGGCCGAGGCGTGCGAGGACTCGACCCAGTCGTGCTCGCTCTCGGCGCGGCAGGGGTAGCCCGACAGGCCGCCCTGCTTGCGCAGCGTGTCGAAGCCGTCCTTACGACCGGTCAGGATCTTGTGGACGTACGCCTGATGCCCGGTGTCGAAGATGATCGGGTCGTGGGGGGAGTCGAAGACCCGGTGCATGGCGATGGTCAGTTCGACGACGCCGAGGTTGGGGCCGAGGTGTCCCCCGGTCGCCGCCACCTTCTCGACCAGGAACTGCCGGATCTCCCCGGCGAGTTCCCTGATCTCCGGCTGGCTGAGCCGACGCAGGTCCTCGGGCGACTCGATGCGGGACAGGACACCCAACTGGAATTGCTCCCTCCGGCTCGGACCCGCGCGTCTCCGCGCGAGCGGTTCCACCCAGTCTACGGAGCGTCGGAGGTGGTCGACTCGCTTCGTCGTGCCGCCGCCCCGTCTCACACCGTGTCCCTCACCTCATTATGCCGATGATGTGACGTCGCCCACGGTGGCGCCGGTGTGGCGCGCCTGACCCCGCCGAGCGGGCGGTGGGCACTGCGCGGGGCGACCCCAGGCCGGTCGAATCCGACAAAACCGATTGCCGGGCCCGGCACCGTGGGCGAGGCTGGACCCATGCCCCCTGCACTGGCCATCGAGACCTCGGGCTTGATCAAGCGTTTCGGCGCGGAGACCGCCGTGGCCGGAATCGACCTCGCCGTCCCCGCCGGCGGCGTCTACGGCGTCCTCGGCCCGAACGGCGCCGGGAAGACGACCACGATCCGGATGCTGGCCACCCTGCTCGCACCGGACGGCGGGACCGCGACCGTACTCGGGCACGACGTGCGTCTTCAGCCCGAGCTGGTGCGGCGCCGGGTCTCGCTCACCGGCCAGTTCGCGTCGCTCGACGAGGATCTGACCGGCGCGGAAAACCTGGTACTGCTCGCCCGGCTGCTGGGCTTCTCCAGGGCGGGTGCCCGGTCCCGGGCCGGACAGCTGCTGGCGGCGTTCGATCTGGAGCCGGCCGCGGGCCGTCAGGTGAAGCTGTACTCGGGGGGCATGCGGCGGCGCCTCGACATCGCCGCGAGCATCATCGTCGCTCCCGAACTGATCTTCCTGGACGAGCCGACGACGGGGCTCGACCCGCGCAGCCGTAACCAGGTGTGGGAGATCGTGCGGGCGCTCGTGGCCGCGGGGACGACGGTGCTGCTGACGACGCAGTACCTCGACGAGGCGGACCAGCTCGCCGACCGGGTCGCGGTCATCGACCGTGGCCGGGTGATCGCCGAGGGCACCCCCGGCGAGCTCAAGGCGTCCGTCGGGTCGGGTTCGCTGCACGTGCGGGTGGTCGATCCCGCGCGCCGGGACGAGGCGGCGGCGGTGCTGGGCGCCGCGCTGGGGGTGGCGGTGACGGCCGCGTCCGATCCGGCCGCGCTGACCGCGCGGGTGGACGATCCGCGGGCCGCGGCGGGGGCGCTGACGGCCCTCGCCGCGGCGGACATCCCGGTCACGACGTTCGCCCTCGGGCAGCCGAGCCTGGACGAGGTCTTTCTCGCGCTCACCGGCCATCCCACGGAAGTTCCCGACGAAGACGAGGAGATCGCGTCGTGACCTCGACCGCCGACCGACGGGCGGGCACCCCCGCCGCCGTCGTGGACGTCCTCCACGTCCCCGGGCCGCGTCCGACGCCGGCGTCCGCGTTCGCCGCGTCGCTGTCGTTCGGGTGGCGGGCACTGCTGCGGATCAAGCACGTTCCCGAGCAGTTGTTCGACGTGACCGTCTTCCCGCTGATGTTCACGCTGTTGTTCACGTACCTGTTCGGCGGGGCGCTGGCCGGTTCGACCACCGCGTACGTGCAGTTCCTGATCCCCGGCATCCTGGTGCAGACGGTGTGCACCATCACGATGTACACGGGCATGACGCTCAACCGCGACATCGAGAAGGGCGTGTTCGACCGGTTCCGCTCGATGCCGGTGTGGCGGCCCGCTCCCCTCGTCGGCGCGTTGTTCGGTGATCTCGCCCGCTACACGCTGGCGTCGGTGATCGTGCTGGCCCTCGGGATGATGCTCGGGTTCCGGCCCACGGGCGGCCCGATCGGCACGATCGGGTCGGTGGCGCTCGTGCTGCTGTTCGCGTTCAGTCTCTCGTGGGTCTGGACGATGCTGGCGATGCTGCTGCGCACCGAGCAGGCGGTGATGGGTGTGTCCATGACCATCCTGTTCCCGCTCACCTTCGCGTCGAACGTGTTCGTCGACCCCGCGACGATGCCGAGCTGGCTGCAGGGCTTCGTGACGGTCAATCCCATCAGCCGGCTCGTCACCGCCATCCGGGATCTGACGGCGGGCACGCCGGACGCCGCGCACCTCGCGATCGTGTTCGCGTGGTGCGCGGCGCTGATCGTGCTGTTCGGGCCGGCGACGATGTGGTTGTACAACCGCCGGTCCTGATCAGTGCTCCGCCGGCGCGGGCACCTTCTCCTCGGTGACGATGTCGATGGTCTTGCGCAGCGGGCGGTTCGGGATGAACGCGACCGCCGCGACGGTGACCAGCGCGATGATCGCGGCGACGAGGAACAGCAGGCCGGTGGCGTCGCCGTAGGCGTGGCGGATGATCTCCGCGACCGGTTCGGGCAGGGCCGCGAGGTCGAGGTTGCCTCCGCCGCCGGCCGAGCCGGTGTCGATGCCGAGGGCGGCGAAGCCGTCCGCGGACAGCGTCGTCACGCGTGTGGCGAGGATCGATCCGAGCACGGACACTCCGATCGCGCCGCCGAAGGTACGGAAGAACGCGACCGAGCTGCTCGCGGCTCCGATGTTGCGGACGCTGACGGTGTTCTGCACGGCGAGCACCAGGTTCTGCATGAGCATGCCGGTGCCGAGGCCGACGATCGCGATGTAGACCCCGATCAGCCACATCGGGGTGGCGTGGTCGAGGAACCCGAGCAGCCCGAAACCGATCACCTGCAGTACGGCGCCGAGCACCAGGAACGGCTTCCACCGGCCGAAGCGGGTGATCAGCTGGCCGGAGACCACCGAGGCCACGAGCGAGCCGAGCACCATCGGGATGGTGAGCAGGCCGGCGGCCGTCGGGCTGTAGCCGCGGGCCGTCTGGAAGTACTGGCCGAGGAACGCGGTGGCACCGAACATCCCGACGCCGACGGCGACGGACGCGATGATCGCGAGCGCAGTGGTGCGTTCGGTGACGATCTTCAGCGGGATGATCGGGTCGGCGACCTTGGACTCGACCACGACGGTGGCGGCGAGCAGTCCGACGCCGGCGCCGACGTACGCGAGGGTCTCCCACGACAACCACTCGTAGTAGCCGGCCTTGCCGGCGAACGACACCCAGATCAGCAGGACGCTGACACCGGCGGTCAGCAGGGTGGCGCCCAGCCAGTCGATGCTCACGTTCTGCTTGCGTTCGGTCACGAGGTGCAGGGTGCGCTGCAGCAACAGCATGGCCGCGAGGGCGATCGGGATCGAGATGAAGAAGCACCAGCGCCAGCCGAGCGGGCTGTCGACGATGATGCCACCGAGGATCGGTCCGCCCGACATCGACACGGCCATCACCGCGCCCATGTAGCCGGAGTACCGGCCGCGTTCGCGGGGCGGGATGATGCTGCCGATGACCGCGACGACGAGCGCGGTGAGACCGCCCATGCCGATGCCCTGGATCACGCGGGCGGCGAGCAGGACGGGCACGTTGGTGGCGAAGCCGGCGAGGATCGAGCCGGCCACGAAGACGACGATCGCCGTCTGCACCAGCAGCTTCTTGTTGAACAGGTCGGCGAGCTTGCCCCAGATCGGCGTCGAGGCGGCGTTGGCGAGCAGCGCGGTGGTGATGATCCACGCGAACTGGGTCTGGGTGCCGTTCAGGTCCGCGATGATCGTGGGGAGCGCAACCGCCACGATGGTGCTGCTGAGCAGCGCCGTGAAGAGGGCGGCGAGCAGGCCGGCGAGAGCCTCGAGGATCTCGCGGTGCGTCATGGTGGTCTCGGCGGCGCCGGGTCCGCTCGCCGAGGAGGGGGGACTGACAGCTGCGGCACTCACAGGCAGTTCCTTCCGGGGGGTTCGTGTACGGAAAGGGTGTGGTTCAGGTGCGCGAGCGCGTCGAGGGCGGATTCGGCTTGCGCCTGGTCCCAGCCGCCGAGCAGCTCGTGCAATCGGGAGGCGCGCCGGTCGCGGATCTCGCGCAGGGCTTTCTGCCCGGTCTCGGACACGCTGACGCGGTGGGCACGCCTGTCGTCCGGGTCACGGTGGCGGTCCACCATCCCCCGTTCGACGAGCTCCCCCAGCTGCCGGCTCAACGCGGACTGACTCATGCACAGCTCCGCGGCGAGTTCGGTGGGCCGGCACTCCCCCATTCGCCACAGGACGAACAGGACGCCGGTCAGCGCGTTGGGCAACGGGTCACCCGTCGAGTTGGCCAGGGTCGTGCGCAGCGTGCGACCGAACAGGAAGATCGCGTCGACGAGCGCGTGCGCGGTGTCGGGCTGGACAGCCACGGAACACCTCCGAATCGAAATTATTTGCTTGCGACACGCAACTATACATTTAGTTGCATGCCGCAAGCAACCGCGGAGGACGCGCGAGACGCCCTGAATCCGTGATCGGCCCGCTCAGCGGGTGAACAACGCCAGGCACTCCACGTGATGCGTCGACGGGAACGCCGCGTAGACGCGCAGCTCGGCCAGCTCGAACCCGTGCTCCCGGTACAGGCCGACATCCCGGCCGAACGACGCCGGATCGCATCCGACGTGCACGACGCGCTCCGGCCCGGCCGCCGCGACGGCCGCCACCACCTCGCGCCCGGCGCCGGCCCGAGGCGGATCGAGCACCACGACCTGCGGGGCGGGGAGATCCGGCAGCAGCCGTTCCACCCGGCCCGCATGGAACCGCACCTGCCCGAGATCCGAGAGCGCTTCCGCGCCGTCCTGCACCGCCCGGCGCGACAGTTCCACAGACTCGACCCGGCCACCGTCGCCGACCTGATCGGCCAGGACGGCCGCGAACACCCCGACACCGCCGTAGAGGTCCCACGCCGTCGCCCCCGGCGACGCCGCGGCCCACTCCCCCACGGTGTCCGAATAGGTCTGCGCCGCGCCGCGGTGTGCCTGCCAGAAGCCGGTCGCGGCCAGGTGCCAGTCCCGGCCGCCGACCCGCTCCACCGCCCGCCCCGAGCCCTCGATCACCTTCTCGGCGCGGGGCGCACCGGCCGCCGCGCGGCGGGCGGACGCTCCCCGCCGGCCCGGACTGCGACGTCCCGTGCGGGAGACCGGCGGCGGTGCGATCTCGACCACGTGCCGCGTCCCGTCCGCATCGAGGACCACCTGGACCTCGGAACCGGGCTGCCACACCCGCTCGGCCAGCCCCTCGTAGGCGCGCGCCTCGATCTGCGGACACGCCAGTTCGGTCTCCAGTTCGTGGCTCCGGTAGCGCCGATACCCCGCTCGCCCGGCGGCGTCGACGGCCAGCCGCACCCGGGTGCGCCAGCGGGTGCCGTTCGCCGCCCCGCCCGGCACCTCCTCGACGACCACCTCGCGCTCGATGCCGCCGAGACGGCGCAACTGCTCCGCGACCACCGCAGCCCCGAATGCCCGCTGGGCCGGCACCGTCGCGTGGGACAGGTCGCAGCACCCCGATCCGCCGGGACCGGCGATGGGACACACCCGCTCCACCCGGTCCGGCGACGCTTCGAGGATGTGGACGGCGTCGGCGCGACAGAACGAGCCGCCACGGTCCTCCGTGACCAGCGCGACGACGCGCTCCCCGGGCAGACCGTGCCGGACGAACACGACCCGCCCCTCGTGCCGGGCGACGCAGAAGCCCCCGTGCGCCGGGTTGCCCAGCGTCACCTCGAGCCGACGGCCGGACCAGTCGATGCTCACCGCTCCTCCTCCTCGAATCCCCGCCGCACCGATCCCGGCGCGGAGTCCAATCGTTCGCCGCGGGCATGGGCCGACGAGCTCAGCTGCCACGGGACGCTGGTGACCATGACACCGGGCTGGAACAGCAGCCGGCTCTTCAGCCGCAGCGCGCTCTGGTTGTGCAGGATCTGCTCCCACCAGTGACCCACCACGTACTCCGGGATGAACACGGTCACCACGTCGCGCGGCGAGTCCCGTCGCACCCGCCGGACGTATTCGAGGACGGGGCGGGTGATCTCCCGGTACGGCGACTCGACGACCTTGAGAGGGACGGTGATGTCGCTGCGTTCCCATTCGCGCACCAGCATCCGCGTGTCGGCCTCGTCGACGTTGACGGTGACCGCCTCGAGCGTGTCCGGCCGGGTGGCCCGCGCGTACGCCAGCGCCCGCAGGGTCGGCATGTGCAGCTTGGACACCAGCACGATCGAATGGGTGCGGCTGGGCAGCACACCGTCCCATTCGGTGTTCTCCAGTTCCTCGGCCACGCTGTCGTAGTGACGGTGGATGGCCTTCATCACACCGAAGATCGCGACCATCGCCACGATCGCGATCCACGCACCCGCCGCGAACTTCGTCACCAGCACGATCACCAGGACGGATGCGGTCATGATCAGGCCGATCGTGTTGACGATCCGCGACCGTCGCATGCGGGCCCGCTGTTCGGGGTCGGTCTCGGACGCCAGATGCCGCGTCCAGTGCCGGATCATGCCGGTCTGACTGAGTGTGAACGAGACGAACACCCCGACGATGTAGAGCTGGATCAGCTTGGTGACCTCGGCATCGAAGGCCCACACGAAGACGATCGCCACGCCCGACAGGAACAGGATGCCGTTGCTGAACGCCAGCCGGTCGCCCCGGGTGTGCAGCTGCCGGGGCAGGTAGCGGTCCTGCGCCAGCACCGAGGCCAGCACCGGGAAGCCGTTGAACGCCGTGTTGGCGGCCAGCACCAGGATCAACGCGGTCACGATGGTGATCAGCAGGAACCCGAGCGGGAAGTCGTCGAAGACCGCGTGCGCGAGTTGCGCCACGAGCGTCTTCTGCTGGTAGCCCTCCGGGGCACCGCGCAACTGGGTCTCGGGATGTTCGGCGATGACCACCCCCAGCTTGTTCGCGAGCAGAATCATGCCGAGGAGCAGGACGATCGCGATCCCGCCGAGCATGAGCAGGGTCGTGGCGGCGTTGCGGGACTTCGGCTTGCGGAACGCGGGCACCCCGTTGCTGATCGCCTCGACGCCGGTCAGCGCGGCACACCCGGACGAGAACGCACGGGCCAGCAGGAACACGAACGCGATCCCGGCCAGATCCGACTGCTCGGCGACCAACTCGAACCCGGCCGACTCGGCCTTGACGTCGTCCCCGAACACGAAGACGCGCACCAGACCCCACCCCAGCATGACGATCATGCCGATCATGAAGGCGTAGGTCGGGACGGCGAACGCGGTGCCGGCTTCCCGCAGGCCACGCAGGTTGACCGCGGTCAGCACGACGATCGCGGAGATCGCGAACAGCACCTTGTGCTGCGCCACGAACGGCACCGCCGATCCGATGTTCGCCGCGGCCGAGGAGATCGACACCGCGACGGTGAGCACGTAGTCGACCATCAGGGCGCTGCCGACGGTCAATCCCGCGGTCGGACCGAGGTTCACGGTGGCAACCTCGTAGTCGCCGCCGCCGGAGGGGTACGCGTGCACGTTCTGCCGGTAGCTGGCGACGACGACGGCGAGGACGAGCGCCACCGCGACGCCGATCCACGGCGTGAACACGTACGCCGACAGACCCGCGACGGACAGGACGAGGAAGATCTCCTCCGGGGCGTACGCCACCGACGACAACGCGTCGGATGCGAACACCGGCAGGGCGATTCGCTTGGGTAGCAACGTGTGACCGAGCGTGTCGCTGCGGAACGGCCTACCCAACAACAACCGCTTCGTGGCGGTCGAGAGCTTGGACACTCGCAAAGCCTAAGCCGTCCCACCGGCCACCCGCCGGGCACCCGTGGCCGTGTCCGAAATGCACCTCTGCGGGGAGCCCGTTCGGCCGGCACCGCACGCCGGTCCTGCGCGGGCGGTACGGTTCGGTTCTGCGCGTCGCGATCGGGACGCGCGGCGACACGGAAAGAAGCGGAACGGAGCGAACGGTGTACGTGGTGGTCATGGGCTGTGGCCGGGTGGGTTCCTCCCTGGCCGCGGCGCTCGTCCGGCTGGGCAACGAGGTGGCCGTCATCGACCGCGACCCGAGCGCGTTCCTGCGGCTGGGTCCGGACTTTCCCGGGCACACGATCGTGGGCATGGGCTTCGACCGGGACGTGCTGGTGCGGTCCGGCATCGAGCGGGCCGACGCGTTCGCCGCCGTCTCCTCCGGGGACAACTCGAACATCATCTCCGCCCGTGTGGCCCGGGAGACCTTCGGCGTCGAGCGCGTCGTCGCCCGCATCTACGATGCCAAGCGCGCCGCGGTGTACGAGCGACTCGGGATCCCGACCGTCGCGACGGTGCCGTGGACGACCGACAGGTTCCTGCACAACCTCACCCATGAGAGCCAGACCGCCAAGTGGCGGGATCCGACCGGCACCGTCGCCGTCGCGGAGGTGTCGGTGCACGAGGACTGGATCGGCCGCAACGTCACCGAGTTCGAGGCCGCGACCCACTCGAGGGTCGCGTTCATCATCCGATTCGGCACCGGGGTCCTACCCGACCGCAAGACCGTGCTGCAGGCGGACGACCAGGTCTACATCGCGGCTGTCTCGGGCACCGTCGCCGAGGCGATCGCCCTCGCCGAACAGCCCCCCGCGGCCGACGACTGACCGTGCCGCGCCCGCAGGCGCAGCCGCAACACACGACCCGGAATCACCGAGAGGAACGCCGATGAAGGTGGCCATCGCGGGAGCGGGAGCCGTCGGGCGCTCCATCGCGCGCGAACTGATCCGCAACAACCACGAAGTGATGCTGCTCGAACGCAAGCTCGAGCACGTCGAGCCCGAATCCGTGCCCGACGCCAAGTGGGTGCACGCCGACGCGTGCGAGCTGAGCCTGCTCGAGGCCGCACAGCTCGAGCAGTACGACGTGGTGATCGCCGCCACCGGCGACGACAAGGCCAACCTGGTGCTGAGCCTGCTCGCCACCACCGAGTTCGGCGTCGCCCGCGTCGTCGCCCGCGTCAACGATCCGCGCAACGAGTGGCTGTTCGACGAGTCCTGGGGCGTCGACGTCGCCGTGTCCACGCCGCGCATGCTGGCGTCGCTGGTCGAGGAGGCCGTCTCGGTCGGCGACCTGGTGCGGCTGATGACGCTGCGCAAGGGCGCGAACCTGGTCGAGATCACGCTGCCGGACACCACCGTGCTGGCCGGCAAGCCGGTGCGCAAGCTGCAACTGCCCCGGGACGCGGCCCTGGTGACGATCCTGCGCGGCGGCCGGGTCATCGTCCCGCAGCCCGACGATCCGCTCGAAGGCGGCGACGAACTGCTGTTCGTCGCCGCGGCCGAGGTGGAGCAGGAACTGCGGGCGGCCATCGGCCTCTAGCAGGTCAGCGCGCGTCCTGGTCGGGGCCGGCTTCGGCGGCCCGGCCCGGGCCGGTCTCGACGGGCTCGTCGACAGCCTCGGGCGCCGGCTCGACCAGCCGATCGGCGCGGCGGACCGCCCACAAGGTCACGAGCAACGCCACCGCGGTCAGCGGCCATCCCATACCGATCCGGGCCACGGCGAGCCAGCCGGTCCGGTCGGCGTCGTACAGCTCGTGTTGCACGAAGTAGCGGGCCGCGAACACCAGCGCCCACGCCGCGGTCGCGATGTCGTAGGCGCGCACGGCGACGCGATGCCGCCGCCAGGACGATCCCTGCCCGTTGAGCATGCCCCAGATGACGCCGACCAGGGGCCGCCGCACCAGGATGGACAGGACGAAACCGGCGGCATAGAGCAGGCTGGTGTAGATGCCGAAGAGGAAGTAGCCCTTGGCGTCGCCGGTGCGGTAGGCGATGAACGCACACACGCCCACGCCGAGGAGCCCCGAGACCGCGGGCTGGACGGGGGTGCGCTGGACGAGCCGCCACACGAGGATGACGGTGGCCACGGCGAGGGCCGCCCAGATCGCGGCGGTCAGGCCCCAGATGCTGTTGACCGGAACGAACACCAGCACGGGCACGGTCGAGTAGACCAACCCGCTGAGTCCACCGAGTTGTTCCAGGACCGTCTGCTGCTTGTCGCTCACTCCTACGAGGGTGCCACAGCCCCACGCGGGCGCGGGGCGGCGCCGGGCGCTGGGGCACCGGCGCTCGGGTCAGGCCCGCTCGCGCAGTTCGTAATACGGGTTGTAGATGACCTTCGAGCCGTCACGCTCGCCGACGCGCCCGCGCACCAGCAGGGTCTTGCCCGGCTCGATGCCCGGAATGCGGCGACGTCCGATCCATACGAGCTTGACGGCCTCGGTGCCGTCGAACAGTTCCGCCTCGACGGCGGCGCTGGCGGCCTTCGGGCACGCCTCGACACTGCGGAGACGACCGAACATGGTCACCTCTTCGCCGCGCGCACAGTCGCAGGCGCGGCGGGCACCCGTCGCCTGGGCGGTTTCGGCGATCTCCTCGGCGTCGAGTTGCTCGAGATCTTCCGTGAGCCGACGGGTGAGTCGGCGGAAGTAACCGGCTGCGGCGGGTGCCATAGCGTGCTCCTGAGAAGGGCGCGGCACGGATCGCGGGCCGCGCATGGGGCTTTCCTGAGGGCCACTGTAGACCTATCCGCACAGGGCAACCACTCGGGTTCCCACCTGCTCGGACGGGTCCGGCAGGATCGGACCATGCGCTCCGCGAACACGTCCCCCGAACACGCCGGGGCCAGCACTTTCGTCGCCGTCGTCCTGCCCGGGACGGGCTCCGACGCCCGCTTCGTGGAGCGGGCGTTCGGCGGTCCGCTCGCCGCTGCCGGAATACGCACCGTCGCGGTCGACCCGGACCCGGCCCGCGTGGTCGGCAGCTACGTCGATGCACTCGAGCGCGCCGCCGCCGACGGTCCCGTGCTGGTGGGCGGGGTGTCGCTCGGGGCGGCCGTCGCGCTGCGGTGGGCGGCCGAGCACCCGGGGCGCACCGTCGGCGTGCTCGCAGCCCTGCCGGCGTGGACGGGCTCGCCGGAGGCCGCGCCGGCGGCGGCGAGCGCCCGTTGGACGGCCGGCGAGCTGCGCGCCCACGGGCTTGCTGCGGTCACCGCGGCGATGGTGGCGTCCAGCCCCGCCTGGCTCGGGGTCGAACTGGCCCGCTCCTGGCGGTCGCAGTGGCCGGGCCTGCCGGCGGCGCTCGACGAGGCGTCCCGCTACCGGGCGCCGGACCGGGACGAGCTGCGGACCGTCGAGGTGCCGGTCGGCATCGCCGCCGCCGTGGACGACCCGGTCCATCCCCTCGCGGTCGCGCAGGAATGGTGTGCGCACCTGAGGCGGGCCGCGCTGGGCACCGTCACCCTCGCCGGGATCGGCGCCGATCCCGCCGTGCTCGGAGCCACCTGTCTGGAGGCACTGCGCCGCGTCGGGGACTGACCCCGGGGGACCGGACCGTCAGAAGCCGAGCTGCTGCATCGCCGAACCCGACTCGCCGTGCCGCGGCCGGGGCGGCGCGGGCTGCTGGGGCGGCGCGGGCTGCTGCTGTTGCGCGGACTGCTGCGGCGGCAGGGGCTGCTGGGCCGCCGCCTGCTGGGCCGCCTGCTGGGCTGCCGCCTGCTGTTGCGCGGCGGCCAGCTGCTCCGCGAGGGCCTTCGGGAGCACCACCGGCAGCGGCGTCCGCACCGGATGCGGATCCTGGCCGCGCCGCACGACGGTCTCGGCGACGATGGCACGGGCCGTCTCCACCAGCGGCGAGTCGGCCGTCACCGAACCTGCCGGTCCGGCGACGACGCAGCGGATCATCCATCGGTAGCCGTCGACACCGAGGAAGCGCAGGTCCGCGTTCGGGGTGCTGCCCTGCAGCTCCCGACCCCACGGTCCGCTTTCGATGCTCACCGTCGCGTTGTCGCGGCGCAGCGACTCGGCCAGCTCGGCGGCCACCTCCCGCCACTGCCCCGGGGACTTCGGTGCCGCGTACGCGGAGACCGTGATCCGGCCGTGCTGGGTCACCAGATGCACGGCCTGCGGTTGGCCGTTCGGTGCCATCTCCACCTGGATCTGCCCGCCCGGTGGCAGCGGGACGAGCACCGACCCGAGGTCGAGCCGGCTACCGACCGCGTCCTCGCCGATGTCGTCGATGTCGTAGGGACCGCCCTCGGGCGCCTGCACCTCGTCGTCCACGGGCGCGGAGTCGAAGTCGCCCTCGTCCGCGAGGCCCGGAGCCTCGGCGTCCCGGTTCTTCCGGCGTCGTCCGAACATGTCAGGAACCTTCCTTCACCAGACCGGCGTGCCCACCGCTCGACCCGTATCCTCCGGCGCCGCGGCTGGTGTCGTCGAGGGAACCGACCTCGACGAAGTCGACGAGCTCGACCCTCTGCACGAGCAGTTGCGCGATGCGGTCACCACGACGCAGTTCGACCGCGCGGTCGGGGTCGTGGTTGATCAGGCACACCTTGATCTCCCCGCGGTAGCCCGCATCCACCGTCCCGGGAGTGTTGACCACGGAGAGCCCGTACTTCGCGGCCAGACCGGAGCGCGGATGGATCAGACCCACCGTGCCGACGGGCAGGGCCACCGCGATGCCGGTCCCCACCAGTGCTCGCCGCCCGGGCTCGATGGTCACGTCCACCGTGGTGCACAGGTCCACACCGGCGTCGCCGGCGTGTGCCCGCGCGGGCAAGGGAATCCCCGGGTCCAGGCGGAGCAGGGGGACGGCTGGAAGATCGGTCACGTGCACCGAGACTACTCTGATGGACGTGTCTCGAACCTCTCGACCCGATGCGGATGCGCAGCAGACGACCGGCGCACCGGTCTATTCCGAACGGATGTGGGTGCCGCTGTGGTGGTGGCCCCTAGGCCTGGGCGTCGCGGCGCTGCTGGCCGCGGAACTGCACATGGGGGCGCCCGGCCTGTACGCCTGGCTGCCGTACGTGCTGCTGTTGCCGTTCCCTGTCTGGGCGCTCGTGTGGCTGTCCCGGCTGCGGCTGGAGGTGACGGGCGGGGAGTTGATCGTCGGCCGGGCGCACCTGCCGCTCGAGGTGATCTCCCGCGGTGTCGTGGTGCCGGCGTCGGCGAAGAGCGCCGCCCTGGGGCGCCAGCTCGACCCGGCGGCGTACGTCCAGCACCGCCCGTGGATCGGGACGATGGTGCTCGTCGTGCTGGACGACCCGGACGACCCCACCCCCTACTGGCTGATCAGCACAAGGCGGCCGGCAGAGCTGCTGGCCGCCTTGGGGTGTGCCGACAAGACCGAACGCTGAACCGGGGGCGGCCGGTCAGCGCCGTCCCTACGGGACTCAGGCCGCGCCGTCCCTCCGGGACTCAGGCCGCGCCGTCCCTCCAGGACTCAGGCCGCGCAGTCCCGGCAGATCATCACTCCGTTCTCGTCGCTCGCGAGCCGGCTGCGGTGGTGCACCAGGAAGCAGCTCGAGCAGGTGAACTCGTCGGCCTGCTTCGGCACCACCCGCACCGACAGCTCCTCGCCGGACAGATCCGCCCCGGGCAGCTCGAAGGACTCCGCGGTGTCCGACTCGTCGACGTCCACGACGGCGGACTGCGCCTCGTTGCGTCGCGCCTTCAGTTCTTCGAGTGAATCCTCCGACACATCATCGGTTTCGGTTCGCCTCGGTGCGTCGTAGTCAGTCGCCATTTCCTCTACCTCTAGTCCTCGTGCAGGTGCCCTGCCGAAGGACACTGTTCATGTCCTTCGGCCCGGGCAACGCCCGACCGTCTCCGGAAGTTCCCACCGGCCGTATCCGGGTCCCGGACACGACCCGGGCCTTCCGCTGTCGAAAGCCTCGCCGTCGCCTCTTTCGACGACCTGGGCCGCCGAACAATAGCGGAAGTACCCACGGAAGCCGTAACCGATACACCCGGTCCGGGGAATTGTCGGTCAATTGTCACCAACACCACAGCAACTCGAGACATTCCACCGGTCGCCCACCTTCGCGGACCCCACCGGGAGGCCCTCTACAGTGGTCGCACACAACCCTTGGAGATGCGAGAGGCAGGGCGCCGTGGTTTCCCTGATCACCGAAGGCCGCGCGCGGGACGAACGCGGCCGGCCGTTCCCACGGCGCCGCGTCGTACCCGCCGCGGCCCTGTTCGCGGTCCTGGCGACGATCGGGATCGTGGTGTGGACATCGGTGTTCGCCGGCTCGGACCCGGTGTCCAGGACCGTGGCGTGCAACGCCCCGCCGACCGTCCCGTCGGAGCCCGGCGGACCCCAGCCGGCCCCCCTCGGCGAGGTGGTCGACCGTTCCGTCCTGCTCGACGTGGAGCCCGCTCCCCTGGCGGCGACGCGGGTGCGGGTGTTCAACGCCAACGGCGAGCGTGGCCAGGCCACCCACGTGGCAACCCAGCTGGCCGAATACGGATTCGCGAGCGCACCGGATGTGCAGGCCGGCAACGACCCGGTCTACATCGACCAGAACATGCAGTGTCACGGCCAGATCAGGTTCGGGGCGGCCGGGACCGCGGCGGCGAGCACGGTGTGGCTGGTCGCGCCGTGCGCCGAACTCGTCCGCGACGACCGCGCCGACGACACCGTCGACCTGGCCCTGGGCACCTACTCCAAGGAGATCGCGCCCAACGCCGACGCCGAGGAGGTGCTGCAGTCGCTGCGGGAGGCGCCGGTGGGCGCGGCCGCCGCGCCGCTCGACATCGACCTGCTGGCCGCGGCCCGCGACGCCCGCTGCTGAGCGCGCCGCGGACCGTCAGGCCGGGATCGGCGCGTCGGCGCCGAGCGCGGCGAGCAGGTCCGCGAGCTGTGTCGCGATGCCGGGCGCGGCGGCGACGGTGATCTCGCCGGCGTCGCCGGCTCCGGCCGGGAGTTGCACCCACGCGCCCGCCTCCGCGGCGATCAGCGCACCGGCCGCCCAGTCCCACGGTTGCAGGCCGTGTTCGTAGTGGGCGTCGACGCGCCCCGACGCCACCATGCACAGATCCAGGGCGGCCGCACCGATGCGGCGGATGTCCCGCACCCTCGGTAACAGCTCGGCCACCAGCGCGCCCTGCCGTTCGCGACGGTGCGGCGCGTAGGAGAAGCCCGTCGCGACGAGGGCGCGGGCGACGTCGTCGACCGGGTTGCAGCGCAGGCGCGTCACCGCTCCGCCGACGTCGGTGCGGGTGGCTCCGCGCCCGCGCGCGGCCGAGTACACGTCCCCGGCGGCGACGTCGACCACCGCTCCCGCCACGGACCGCCCCCCGACCTGGGCTGCCACCGACACCGCGTAGGCCGGGATGCCGTAGACGAAGTTCACCGTGCCGTCGATGGGGTCGACGACCCAGCGGACGCCGCTCGACCCGGTGTGGGCGCCGCCCTCCTCCCCGAGGATCGCGTCGCCCGGCCGCAACCGGGTCAGCAGCCGCCGGATCAGGTCCTCGGTCTCGGTGTCCGCCACCGTCACGGGGTCGGTGTCGGTGCTCTTCGTCCGCACCGCGCCGACGCGGTCGGTACCCGTGTCGGCGGGTGGGAACAGGTCGGGCCGCCGGGCGCGCACGTGACCGGCGGCCTCGGCCGCGACGGACACGGCGATCTCGCGCAGCAGGGCCGGGTCCGTGGTGACGTCGGGGGACAGCGTAGAGGGGCGGGAGTCCGGGGTGTCGGGCACCCGAGTATCCGAACACACTGTGCGGCACGGCACCACCCGCGCGGCGGCCACGTTCGGATTAGGGTGACGTCACGACAGCGGTCGCCCGCGGTGACTGTTCCGGTGACGAGAGGGAGCGCGAGATGACGCAGACGATGCACCCGGCCACGCCGGACCCGGACCTTCTCGGATTCGGTGTCGACGTCGGCGGCAGCGGCATCAAGGGCGGCGTCGTCGATCTGTCCACAGGCCGGTTGGTGGGCGAGCGCATCAAGATCCTGACCCCGCAGCCGTCCACCCCGCAGGCCGTCGCCGACACGGTCGCCCGGATCGTGGACGAGGCGCAGTGGACGGGACCGGTGGGGGTCACCCTGCCGAGCGTGGTGACGGGCGGCGTGGCGCGCACGGCCGCGAACATCGATCCGGCGTGGATCGGCACCGACGCCCGGACGTTGTTCTCGTCGGTTCTGGGCGACCGCCCGGTGAGTGTCCTGAACGACGCGGACGCCGCCGGCCTCGCCGAGGACCGCTTCGGCGCGGCCAAGGACGCGTCCGGGGTGGTCATCCTGCTCACGTTCGGGACCGGGATCGGCTCGGCGGTTTTGCACAATGGCGATCTGCTGCCGAACACCGAGTTCGGGCACATGGAGATCGACGGGATGGAGGCCGAGCACCGCGCGGCGTCGTCGGTCAAGGAGAACAACGAGTGGACGTACAAGCGGTGGGCGAAGGAGGTCTCGCTGGTGCTGTCGCGGTTCGAGGCCCTGTTGTGGCCCGACCTGTTCATCGCCGGTGGCGGGATCAGCCGCAAGCACGAGAAGTGGATCCCGTTGCTGACCAACCGCACACCCGTCGTTCCGGCCGCATTGCGCAACGCGGCCGGCATCATCGGGGCCGCCTACGCTGCGAAAACAGGTGTACTCCCCTGAGTCCTGCACATCGCGCGTGGCGGCGATCGTTACAATGGTGCACAGCCGGCTGCGAACCGGCCTGATCCCGACAGACCTCTCCGCCGGAACCACTCTGGCGCGACGCCGCACTACCTCGTCACGAAAGGGCGTACGTGGCAGCCACCGAAATCCACACGGCTGATTCCCCGAACGAATCGGCAGCCTCCGCGGACGCCGCGGATACCACGACCGGTACCGCACCCGCCACGAAGCGGCCGGCGAAGAAGGCCGCGGCCAAGAAGGCCCCGGCGAAGAAGGCGGCCGCCAAGAAGGCCCCGGCCAAGAAGGCCGCCGCCAAGAAGACCACGGCGAAGAAGGCCGCCGCCAAGAAGGCGGGCAAGCCTGCCGGCGACGAGTTCGAGGGCGAGGAAGCCGAGCTCGAGGATCTCGACGTCGCCGAGGCCGACCTCGAAGGTGCCGAGGACGTGGTCGTAGAGGTGACGGAAGCCGACGACGAGCCCAGCGACAAGGACAAGGCGTCGGGCGACTTCGTCTGGGACGAGGAGGAGTCGGAGGCGCTGCGGCAGGCCCGCAAGGACGCCGAGCTGACCGCCTCCGCCGACTCGGTGCGCGCCTACCTCAAGCAGATCGGCAAGGTCGCGCTGCTCAACGCCGAGGAGGAGGTCGAGCTCGCCAAGCGCATCGAAGCCGGCCTGTACGCCACCTACCGGCTGCAGGAGTACGCCGACAAGGGCGAGAAGCTGCCGGTCGCGCAGCGCCGCGACCTGAACTGGATCTGCCGCGACGGCAACCGCGCCAAGAACCACCTGCTCGAGGCCAACCTGCGTCTCGTCGTCTCGCTCGCCAAGCGCTACACCGGCCGTGGCATGGCATTCCTGGATCTGATCCAGGAGGGCAACCTCGGTCTGATCCGTGCGGTGGAGAAGTTCGACTACACGAAGGGTTACAAGTTCTCCACGTATGCCACGTGGTGGATCCGCCAGGCGATCACCCGCGCGATGGCCGATCAGGCCCGCACCATCCGCATCCCGGTGCACATGGTCGAGGTGATCAACAAGCTCGGCCGCATCCAGCGCGAGCTGCTCCAGGACCTCGGGCGCGAGCCCACCCCGGAGGAACTGGCCAAGGAGATGGACATCACGCCGGAGAAGGTGCTGGAGATCCAGCAGTACGCGCGTGAGCCGATCTCCCTCGACCAGACCATCGGCGACGAGGGCGACAGCCAGCTCGGCGACTTCATCGAGGACAGCGAGGCCGTGGTCGCCGTCGACGCGGTGTCGTTCACGCTGCTGCAGGACCAACTGCAGTCGGTGCTCGAGACCCTGTCCGAGCGCGAGGCCGGCGTCGTCCGGCTGCGGTTCGGCCTGACCGACGGTCAGCCCCGGACCCTCGACGAGATCGGGCAGGTCTACGGGGTCACCCGCGAACGGATCCGGCAGATCGAGTCGAAGACCATGTCGAAGCTGCGGCACCCGTCGCGGTCGCAGGTGCTGCGCGACTACCTCGACTGAGGATCGACGTCTAGAACTCTTCCGCTTCACGGCGATCGGCCGTCGGCTCCGCAGCCGACGGCCGTTCGCGTAGCCGGGGCACCACGGTGCGGGTGACGGGCTCGACGATCCGTGCCGCGACGGGTCCGAGCACCGCCGTGATCAGCACGTACGCCGAGGCGAGGGCGGCGAGCTCGGCATCCACCTGGCCGGAGGTGACGGCCAGTCCGGCGATGACGATGGAGAACTCGCCGCGGGCGATGAGTGCGGCGCCCGCGCGGGCCCGGCCCATGGTGCCGATGCCGTGCCGGTGGGCCGCCCACCAGCCGGTGGCGATCTTCGTCAGCGCGGTGACGACGGCGAGCAGCACCGCCCACCCCAGCACCGGGGGGATCGCGGTCGGATCGGTGTTGAGGCCGAAGAACACGAAGAAGATCGCCGCGAACAGGTCCCGCAGGGGCTCGAGGACGCGAGCCGCATTGTGGGCGGTCGACCCCGAGATCGCGATGCCGAGCAGGAACGCACCGACCGCCGCCGACACCTGCATCGCCGAGCTGACGCCCGCGACGAGGAGCGCGGCCCCGAGCAGCTTGAGCAGCAGCGTCTCGCTGTCCGGGCTGTCGAGCACCGCAGAGACGTAACGCCCGTACCGCAGCACCAGCACGAGCACGATCGTGACCAGGCCCAGGGCGATCGCGACGGCCTCGAGTCCACCGATCAGGCTGACCCCGGCGAGCACCGCGGTCAGGATCGGCAGGTATACCGCCATCGCGAGGTCCTCGAAGACGAGGATCGACAGCACCACGGGAGTCTCCCGGTTACCCAGACGGCCGAGGTCGGTCAGCGTCTTGGCGATGATGCCCGAGGACGAGATGTAGGTGATGCCCCCGAGGACGAACGCCCCCGTCGCACCCCAACCGAGCAGCAGCGCGATCGCCGCCCCCGGCGCGGCGTTGAGCACGAGATCGAGCAGACCCGCCGCGCGGGAACGTTTGAGCCCGGTCATGAGCTCGGAGGCCGTGTATTCCAGCCCGAGAAGCAGCAGGAGCAGGACCACGCCGATCTCACTGGCGACGTGACTGAATTCGCTGATGTCGCCGAGCTGGACGAAGCCGCCGGTGCCGAACGCCAGACCGCCGAGGAGGTAGAACGGGATCGGCGACATGGCGAATCGCGCGGCGACCCGTCCGAGCACCCCCAGGGCGAAGAACACCGCCCCCAGTTCGATCAGGGCGAGCGTGGTCGAGTTCATCCGTCAGCCGTTGCGCAGGATCCTGGCCGCGGCGTCCAGCCCGTCGGCGGTGCCGACGGCGACGAGGATGTCTCCCCCGGTGAGCACGAAGTCCGGTCCCGGTGACGGCGTCACCTGCCCCGCGCGCATCACCGCGACGACGGACACGCCCGTGCGGGTCCGCATCGCCGTGTCCCCGAGCACCGCCCCGTCGAAGCGGGAGCCGTCGTGGATGTGCAGCTGCCGGGTGATGATCCCGGGCAGCTCCCGGTGGTCCTCCTGGAGCTGGGCGACGAGCTGGGGCGCGCCGAGCAGGTTGCTCAGTGTGGCCGCCTCCTCGACGGTCAGCGGTAGCGAGGCGGCGCAGGCGTCGGGATCGTCTGCCTTCGAGATGATCAGGTCCGAATGGCCGTCCCGATGCGTGATGACCCCGATCCGACGACCCGACGCCAGCTCGAAGTCCTTGCGCACACCGATCCCGGGAAGCGGCGTCACTTCGACGTTCATGCCGCCAGAGTAGGGCTCACGGCGGACACGGGTGACGGCGCACCGTCAGAGATGTCCGAACCGTCCGTTTTCGTCGGGGAGGTAGTCGACGACTGCGGTGACCGCGGCGACAGGGAGGGGGCCGTAGAGGTGCGGGAACGCCATCCCCGCCGGATCGCCCGGCACGCCCGGCTCGAACCGCACCTCGTCCGCGAGCCGGGCCGGGTCGATGTGCAACAGCACCAGGTCCGTGCGGCCGGCGAACAACCGGTTCGCCGGCAGGTGCACCTGTTCCGGGGCCGACAGGTGCACGAACCCCTGCGCGGCGAGCGACTCGGGGGTCAACGTCCCGCTGCGCTGCGCCCGCTCCCAGTCGGCCCGCGCGCAGATGTGTACCAGCCGATCCGTCACCGCGACCCCTCTCGACGACCGTTCCGGGCCCGCGACGGCGCCGAGGGCTCTGCGCTGTGAGCGAACACCCCCAGCCGCGAAACCGCACGTCGTCGGCATTCGGCCGGTTCCGGGGTGAAACGCGACACGATTTCCGGAGGATTGGAACAACGCATGAACGGGAATCGTCTGACACAGTAGATCCACCGCGCCGGCCCGGTGCGGCGGACCAGACCCCAGGCAACCGACGACAGTGGTGGCCAGTTTGGAGGAGTCATGCCCGGAACGTTGACCAGCCCGAAGTTGACCGCCGCAGACCGCTGCGATCGGTGCAGTGCAGCCGCTCGCGTCCGTGCCGTCCTTGCCACCGGTGGCGAGCTGCTCTTCTGCGGCCACCACGCCAAGGAGCACACCGACCGGCTGCGTGAACTCGGCGCCACGATCGTGACCGAGTCCGACGCCGAAGCCGCCGTCTGATCCACCGTTCCGGAGCCGACCGACTCCGAGACCCGACCCGAAACGGGCGACCACCGCGAGTGGTCGCCCGTTTCGCCGTTCCGGGAGTGTGCCGTCGGCCGGTTCACCGTCGGCCGGCTCACCACTGACGCAGCAGGGCGATGCGGTCGCCCAGCTGCTCGGCCGTGGCGATCGCGGTCGGCGGGCCGCCGCACTGCCGCCGCAGCTCCCCGTGGATGACCCCGTGCGGCTTGCCGGTGCGGTGGTGGTGCATGGCGACGAGCGAGTTCAGTTCCTTGCGCAGCCGGGCCAGCGAGTCGGCGGTCGCCACCCGCTCGGCCACCTGCGGCGGCGGGACGGGGGTGGGCGGGGAGGCCGGCTTGTCCAGCTGCTCCTGCTGGCGGCGGCGCAGCAGCGCCCGCATCTGTTCGGCGTCGAGCAGCCCGGGAAGCCCCAGGTAGTCGGCTTCCTCCTCGCTGCCGGCGAACGTCGCCGTGCCGAACGAGGAGCCGTCGTAGATCACCTGGTCGAGCTCGGCGTCGGCGCCGAGCGCGGTGAACGCCTTCTCCTCCTCGCCGGGTTCGTCCTTGCGCCGGTTGGCGTCGGCGAGCAGGTCGTCGTCGAAGCCCTCCTTCTCGCGGTGGGGCTTGCCGAGCACGTGGTCCCGTTGGGCCTCGAGCTGGCTGGCGAGATCGAGCAGCACCGGCACGGACGGCAGGAACACGCTCGCGGTCTCGCCCTTGCGGCGCGATCGCACGAACCGGCCGATGGCCTGGGCGAAGAACAGCGGCGTCGACGCGCTGGTGGCGTACACGCCCACCGCGAGCCGCGGCACGTCGACGCCTTCGGACACCATTCGCACCGCCACCATCCAGCGCTGGGTGCTCGCATCGAACTCCGAGATGCGCCCGGAGGCCGTCGGGTCGTCGGACAGGACGAGTGCGGGCGCCTCGCCGGTGAGCTGCTCGAGGATCCTGGCATACGCGCGGGCCACCGTCTGGTCGCTGGCGATGACCAATCCGCCCGCGTCGGGCATCCCGCCCTGGCGCAGCTGCTCGAGCCGCGTGTTGGCGGCGGTGAGGACGGCCGGGATCCAGTCGCCGGCGGGATCGAGCGCGGTCCGCCACGCCCGGGCGGTCTGCTCGGCGCTGAGCGGCTCGCCGAGCCGCGCCGAGTACTCCTCCCCCGCGCTGTTGCGCCACCGGGCTTCACCGGAGTACGCGAGGAACACCACCGGGCGCACGACGCCGTCGGCGAGCGCGTCGGCGTAGCCGTACGCGTGGTCGGCCCTGGACTGCATGAGACCGTCGGCGTTCGGTTCGTACACCACGAACGGGATGGCGCTGTCGTCGCTGCGGAACGGTGTTCCGGTCAGGGCGAGGCGGCGGGTGGCGTCGCCGAACGCCTCCCGGATGCCCTCGCCCCAGCTCTTGGCGTCGCCGCCGTGGTGGATCTCGTCGAGGATCACCAGGGTGCGGCGCGCCTCGGTGCGGACCCGATGCTTGAACGGATGCGAGGCGACCTGTGCATAGGTCACCACGACGCCGTGGAAGTCGCTCGACGTCTGGCCCGTGGAGTTGGTGAAGTTCGAGTCCAGCGCGATGCCGGAGCGGGCGGCCGAGGCGGCCCACTGGTGTTTGAGGTGCTCGGTCGGGGCGACGACCGTCACCTGGTCGACGGTGCGGTCGCGCAGCAGCTCGCTCGCGACGCGCAGCGCGAACGTGGTCTTACCGGCGCCCGGGGTCGCGACGGCGAGGAAATCCCGCGGACCCGTCGCGAGGTACTTCGTGAGGGCCCGGCGCTGCCAGGCGCGCAGCTGTCCGGCGGGGGCGGAGGACGCTGTTCCGAGGGTCTCGGTGCTCACCGGCTACTCGTGCTCCTTCTCCGGTCGTGCAGGTGGTTTCGCTCTACGGCGACGTCGCCGGGCGGCGAACGGGCACCGCCGTGCGGTCGCCGGGCGGGCGACGGCCGTCGAGCAGCCTATCCCGGCCCGCGAGCCCGGCCCGCATCCGAACCGCCGTCCGTGACGCGGGCGACAGGAGACGATCATGACAGAATTCGCGGTCCCGTCGGCCCGCCGCCGCGCACCGCGGCGTGTCGTCAGGAATGCTGGAAGTACCCATGAGCGAGATATCCCCACCGGCCGGATCCACCGCCGCATCGAGCCCGCGACGGCGGCCGGTGCATCGCGGCCTACAGGTGATCGCCCGCACGGCGACCAAGGCGTGGGACGACTCCATCTTCAGCAAGGCCGCAGCCGCCGCCTTCTGGCAGACGCTGTCGCTGCCCCCGCTGCTGCTGGGCCTGCTGGGCAGTCTCGGGTACGTGGCCGGGTGGTTCGGGCCGGACACGGTGGAGATCATCCAGTCCAAGATCGTCACGTTCAGCCGCACGATGTTCAGCGAGAGCGTCGTCGACGACATCATCGGGCCCACGGTGCAGGACGTGCTGCTGCGGGGACGCGCCGACGTGATGTCCCTCGGGTTCCTGCTGTCGCTCTGGGCGGGTTCGTCGGCGATCTCGACGTTCGTGGACTCGATCGACGAGGCACACGACCAGCACGATCACCGGCATCCCGTCTGGCAGCGGTTCTTCGCGCTGCTGCTGTACGTGGTGTTCCTCGTGCTGGCGGTGTTCACGCTGCCACTCGTCGCGCTCGGGCCGACCATGATCGGACGCGCGCTGCCAGCGGCGTGGTACGACCTCGGCACCCGGCTGCTGGACACGTTCTACTACCCCGGCGTGGGACTGCTGCTGCTCGTGGGCCTGACGACGCTGTACAAGGTGGCGCTGCCGAGATCGCTGCCGTGGCATCGGCTGCTGGGCGGCGCGATCCTCGCGGGCACGTTCTTCATGGCGTCGAGCGCGGGACTGCGCTGGTATCTGCGGTGGGTCTCCGGGACCGGCTACACCTACGGCGCGCTCGCCACCCCGATTGCGTTCCTGCTGTTCACCTTCTTCCTCGGCTTCGCCGTCGTGCTGGGTGCCGAGTTCAACGCGACCGTGCAGGAGTTCTGGCCCGCCCGCGAGACCCGCATCGAGCAGATGCGCCGGTGGCTGGCCGAACGGGCCGCCGCGGCGCCCTCGCCGGCGGCGGCCGCGGTGACCGGCCTGACCCGGCGGCTCGGGACGGCGCCGATCCCGATCCGGCTACCGGACATCATGCGGCCGGACCAGCGGGAACCGGAGTCGTGCCCCGTGGACGCTCCGCACCCGCGCGCAGCGGAGAAGGCCGCCGGCGAACACGTCCCGGCGGCTCCGGACGAGACCGTCGATCAGTCGCCCCTGCGCAGGCCCTCGTAGACCTTCTTGCACTCCGGGCACACCGGTGACCCCGGTTTCGGGGAGCGCGTCACCGGGAAGACCTCGCCGCACAGCGCGACGACGTGGGTGCCCATGACCGCGCTCTCGGCGATCTTGTCCTTCTTGACGTAGTGGAAGAACTTGGGAGTGTCGTCGTCGGTGGTTTCGTCGGTGGTGGTATCCGGCCGTTCCTTGATGTCGGTGCTCACCGTTACATGATGCCGCACGCCCGGTGCAGATGCGCATGTGCATTCCGCGCGCGCGAGTGGGACAGTAGAGGGATGTCGAGAACTCCGGGTTTCAATGGGGACTACGACGACGGGTCACCCGAGAAACCGGTTCTGATCACCGAGGCGGCGTTGTCGCTGGAGGACCAGCACCGTGCGCGGGTCCGCAAGTACCTCACGCTCATGTCCTTCCGCATCCCCGCCATGATCCTCGCCGCCCTCGCGTACGCGGCGTTCGCCAATCCCTGGCTCTCGGTGGGCATCCTCGCCCTGTCCGTCCCGTTGCCGTGGGTGGCGGTGCTCATCGCCAACGATCGGCCACCGCGGTCGAAGGACGAGCCCAGCCGCTGGGACGGCCGCGGGGACGGGACCACCGCCCTGGAGGGCCCGCAGCCCCGCATCATCGAGGGCTGACCCGGCTCCCCGGTCCCCGGCGACGCGGCCTCGGGGTGCTGCCAGAATGCGGGGGTGGACCGCGACCTGCTGCTTTCGATCTGCCCCCCGTTGCGCACGGCGCTGACGCGCGCCCGGTTCGACACCGACACGCTGCTCGAGCTGCTCGGCCCCGACGCGCACGCCGCGCTCGGCCGGGGCGAGCCCGTGCCGGTGCGGCGGGCCGCGACGGGCGGTGGTGATCTCGGCACCCTCGTGCGCCTGTTCCTGGTGTGCGACACGCTGCCTGCCGCGGAGGTGGCCGCGGCGCTCGCCCCGGTCGACGTGGCGACGGCGATCGCGGCCGGGCTGCTCGAACGCGACGGCGACGGCGTGCGCGCGGCGCTGGATCTGCGACCGCTCGACGCCGGCACCGGCACCCGCTGGATGCTGTCGGACCTCGACGGGGCGATGCGCCCCCGGCCCACCCGCGAGGACCACGTGCTCGGGGTCGGGCACGCCTCGCTGTCGCTGCTGCAGGCCATGCCCACCGACCCGGTCGGCTCGGTGCTGGACCTGGGCACCGGCTGCGGCGTACAGGCCGTGCGCGCCACCGACTTCGCCGGCACCGTCACCGCCACCGACGTCAACCCGCGGGCACTGGATCTGGCCGCCGCCACGGCCGCGCTCAACGAGGTCGAGGTCGAACTGCTCGAGGGATCGTGGTTCGAGCCGGTGGCCGGCCGCCGCTTCGACCGGATCATCGCGAACCCGCCGTTCGTGGTGAGCACCGGACGGGTCGAGCACACCTACCGGGACTCGGGCCTGGACCTCGACGGCGCGAGCGAGCTGATGGTCTCCCGCGCCGCCGAGCACCTGAACCCGGGTGGGACCGCGGCGATGCTGGCCTCGTGGGTGCACGTCGAGGACGAGGACTGGCGACGCCGGATCGCCTCCTGGCTGCCCGCCCACGGGGTCGATGCGTGGATCGTGCAGCGCGACGTCGCCGACCCGGCCCTCTACGTGGGGACGTGGCTGCGTGACGGCGACGCCGACCCGCGGGATCCGGCGGTGGCGGCGCGCGCCGAGGCCTGGCTGGACCACTTCGAGCGGCACCGGGTCGAGGGCATCGGCTTCGGGTTCGTCTACCTGCGGCGCACCGACGCGCCCAGCGACGTGCTCGCCGAGGACCTGCGGCACGGCTTCACCGACCCGCTCGGGGCGGAGGCCGTCGGCTACTTCGAGCGGCTGGCGTGGTTGCGCGACCACGATGTCCTCGAGGCGCGGTTCGTCGTCCGGCCCGACACCGCCCTGGAGCGCGTGTACCTGCCGGGTGCGGACGGCTGGCGGCAGGTGGTGACGCGCGTGCACCGCGGCGGCGGCCCGAACTGGCAGCACGAGGTGGACGATCCCGCAGCGGCCCTGCTGGCGGGGATGCGGGCCGACGGCCTGCCGCTGTCGGAGCTGGTGGCGCTGCTCGCCGCCGCGCACGACGAGGACGAGCAGGCGCTGGCCGGGCAGGCGGTCCCCCTGGTGCAGGCGCTCGTCCGGCACGGACTCGTCGAACCCGTCCGGTAGGGCGGCCCGGCGGGCCGGAAAGTTACCCGCCGGTTCCCACGGAGGTGTGTTCTCAGCAACTTCTCAGGACCTGTTCGCCATATACGCAGGTCAGGGCGGTTCCCACGGAGGAACCCCGGGAACTTTCCCAGGGGTCCTGCGCGTTGAACGCATCGAGACACCACCGATGAGGAGGCACGTCATGGCACGCCCCGATACCACCGCCCGCGTCGATTCCGACCTCGACAGCCAGAGCCCGGCCGCGGACCTGGTCCGCGTCTATCTGAACGGGATCGGCCGCACGGCCCTGCTGAGCGCTGCGGACGAGGTGGAACTGGCCAAGCGGATCGAGGCCGGCCTGTACGCCCAGCATCTGCTGGAGACCAAGAAGCGGCTCACCGCCGCGAAGAAGCGCGACCTGGCGATCGTCGTGCGTGACGGTCAGGCCGCCCGCAGTCACCTGCTCGAGGCGAATCTGCGTCTGGTCGTGTCCCTGGCCAAGCGCTACACCGGCCGCGGCATGCCCCTGCTGGACCTGATCCAGGAGGGCAACCTCGGCCTGATCCGCGCCATGGAGAAGTTCGACTACGCCAAGGGCTTCAAGTTCTCGACCTACGCCACCTGGTGGATCCGGCAGGCCATCACCCGCGGCATGGCCGACCAGAGCCGCACGATCCGGCTCCCCGTCCACCTCGTCGAGCAGGTCAACAAGCTGGCCCGGATCAAGCGGGAACTGCATCAGCAGCTCGGCCGGGAGGCGACCGACGAGGAACTGTCCGCGGAGTCCGGTATCCCGGTCGAGAAGATCGGCGACCTGCTGGACCACAGCCGCGACCCGGTGAGCCTGGACATGCCGGTCGGCAACGACGAGGAGGCCCCGCTCGGCGACTTCATCGAGGATGCCGAGGCGACGTCCGCGGAGAACGCGGTGATCGCCGGGTTGCTGCACAGCGACGTGCGCAGCGTCCTGGCCACCCTGGACGAGCGCGAGCAGCAGGTGATCCGGCTGCGCTACGGCCTCGACGACGGCCAGCCCCGCACCCTCGACCAGATCGGCAAGCTGTTCGGTCTCTCCCGTGAGCGGGTCCGCCAGATCGAGCGGGAAGTGATGGGCAAGCTCCGCGAGGGCGACCGCGCCGAACGCCTCCGCGCCTACGCCAGCTGACCGGGCAGTCGGCCGGACGATCCCCGAGAACCGGGCTGGGTTCTCGGGGATCTTCGCGTCCGCGGACCGCCGCGGCCGTCAGCGCAGCCGGCGGGGGCCGAGGTCAGCGCAGCCGGCGGGGGCCGAGGTCGAGGGGGTGCGGCTCGGGGCCGATCCGCAGGTGCGCGTCGGTGATCTCCGCGCCCGTGGGAGACGCGAGGACCGGTTCGCACGCGATCTCCCGCACCTCCGGCAGATCGTCGGCGAGAGCGGAGATGCGCTGGACCAGGTCGACGAGCGCGGCCTTGCTGACCGGCTCGGTGTTGCGGTAGCCGGACAGCAGCGGCGCCGCCTTGGGTGCGTCTATCAGCTCGACCGCCTCGTCCTCGGTGACCGGCAGGACCCGGAAAGCGCGGTCGCCGAGCAGGTCGGAGATGACCCCGGCGAGACCGAACGAGATCAGCGACCCGAACGACGGGTCGTCCTGCACCTGCACGACGCAACCGATGCCCTTGGTGGCCATCTTCTGCACGTGCAGCAACGGCTCCCCGGAGACCGCGGCGAGGTCACGGTACGCGATCCGCACCGCCTCGGGCCCGAGCAGATCCAGCCGCACCCCGCTCAGGTCCGGCCGGTGCCGCCAGTGGGCGCCGGTCGCCTTCACCGCGACGGGGAACCCGATCTCCTCCGCGGCGGCGACGGCCTCGTCGGCCGTGGTCACCGCCCGGAACTCGGCGATGTGCACGCCGTAGCACGCGAGCAGCAGCGCCGCCTCGGTGTCCGAGAGCCAGCGTCCGTCCGGCGACGTCGCCAGCCACCCTTCGACCAGGGTGCGGGCCTTGTCGGCTTCGATGCCCGCCGGACGGACGACCTGGGACGCCGGACGGCTGCGCCACTTGGCGTACCGCCACGCCCGGGCCAGCGCGAGCGCCGCCCGCTCGGGCCCCGGATACGACGGCACCGAACCCCGGGTGGGGTGGCCGTCCGGTCCGCGCACGGCGAGCACGTCGGGCAGGCCCTCGGTGGCGAGGAACGTCGTCAGCACCGGCTTGTCGGTGCCGGCGACGGCGTCGCGCAGGGCCTGCGCGTACGGCTCGACCGTCACGGCGACCGGGGGCACGAACACCGCGATCACCGCGTCGACATCGGCCGCCTCGAGCGCGTGGGCGACGGCTGCCGCGAACTGTTCCGGCGAGGCCGCCGCCCCCAGATCGACGGGTTCACCGACGTGCAGGCCCTCGCTGCGGGCGGCGTCGACGGCGAGCACGCCGAGGGCCGTGGAGTTGCCCACCACCGCGACGCGGGGGCCGGCGGGCAGCGGCTGGTAGCCGAACAACAGGGCGGAGTCGAACAACTGCGCGATCGAACCCACCTGCACGACGCCGGCCTGCTCGAACAGGTCCCGCACGATGGTGTCGTCCATCTCCCCCGTGCGGGCCGCGAGGACCGGGGGCACGGCGTGGCGGCCGCTCTTGACGGCGACGATCGGCTTGCTGCGGGCCACGCGCCGCGCGATACGCGAGAACTTGCGCGGATTGCCGAAGCTCTCGAGATACAGCAGCACCACCTCGGTGGCCGGATCGGTGTCCCAGTACTGCAGCAGGTCGTTGCCCGACAGGTCGGCGCGGTTGCCGGCAGAGACGAACGAGGACAGGCCGACGCCGGTCTTGGCCGCCTCGTCGAGGATCGCGATGCCCAGCGCGCCGGACTGGCAGAAGAAGCCGACGTTGCCGGCCGCGGGCAGCACGGGCGCGAGGGTGGCGTTGAGGCGGATCTCCGGATCGTTGTTGGCGACGCCGAGCGCGTTCGGCCCGATCAGCCGCATGCCGTGCGCCCGGGCCGCGTGGGCGAGGCGGCGTTCCGCGACCCGGCCCTCCGGACCGGTCTCGCCGAAGCCGGACGACACGACGAGCAACGCCTTGACGCCCTTCGCGAGGCAGTCGTCGAGCACCGCGTCGATGGCGTCGGCCGGGACCGCCGCGATCGCGAGGTCGATGTCGTCGGGGATGTCACGGACGGTCGGATAGGCCCGCACGCCACGCACCGAGCGGTGCTCGGCGTTGACCGGATAGACCGGGCCGGTGAAGCCGCTGCGCAGCATGTTGACCAGGACCGCGTTGCCGACCTTGCGGCTGTCGGTGGACGCGCCGATGACGGCGGCACTGCCCGGGCTGAGCAGGTTGCGGACGCTGCGGGCCTCGGCGGCTCGTTCGCGGGCGTTACGCACCGACACCAGCGCCTCGGTGGGGTCGATGGCGAACTCGAGTCGCACCACGCCGCCCTCGAAACTGCGGCTGACCTGGTAGCCGGCCTCCCGGAACACGGTCACCATGTTGCGGTTCTCGGCCAGCACCTCCGCGACGAAGGTGTGGAGGCCGTTCTCGGCGGCGGCCCCGGCGAGGTGCTCGAGCAGGATCGGACCGAGGCCGCGGCCCTGGTGCGCGTCGGCGACGGTGAATGCGACCTCGGCGGACAGGCCGTCGCCCTCGGGCAGACCCTCGTAGCGGCCGACCGCGATGATCTCCCCGCCGAGCAGGGCCACGAACGCGACCCGCCGGTGGTGGTCGACGACGGTGAAGTTGAACAGGTCCCGTTTCGACATCGTCGGGTAGGGGCCGAAGTAGCGGAGATAGCGGGTGCGCTCGGAGAGTTTGCTGTGGAAGTCCACGAGCAGGTCCGCGTCCTCGGGGACGATGGGCCGCAGGTGCACGGCCTTGCCGTCGGCGGCGAGGACGTCCGCCACCCAGTGCTTGGGGTAGTTGCGGGCGACAGCGAGTGCGCGCTCGCGGGCGGCCTCCTTCTCCGCCTGTGCGCGGGCGGCGGCATCGACCGGCTCGCCGGCGGCCGCGTCGGCCGGCCCGCCGGCGGCGTCGCCGTCGGGGGTCTGCCCCGCGGTGACCGCGGGGCCGTGGGCCGTGTTCTCGGATTCAGTCACGCGGGTCCTCCGGGTCCAGGCCGAGCAGCGGGAAGCAGGCCCGGCGGGTGGCGACGATGGCCGAGTCGACGCGGCTGAGGGCACGATCGAACGATGCGACGCCGGTCTCGGGGGTACCGCCGGGGCCGTCCCACGGCAGATACGCCACGTCGCCGCCCTCCCCCATCACGGTCGGCAGATCGACCCCCGGCGCCATCGCGGCGACCCGCTCGCGCCACTCGTCGGGGATCGGGGTGGCGGGGTCGATCTCGCGGTCGAGTACGGCTGCGATCAGGTGGGTCCAGGATCTCGGCACCACCCGCACCAGCCCGTAGCCGCCTCCGCCCACCGCGAGCCACCGGCCCTCGCAGTGCCGGTCCGCGAGCTCGCGCATGGCGAGATACGCCGCGCGCTGGCCGTCGACGGTCAACGAGAGGTCGGCCAGCGGATCCTCCCGGTGGCTGTCGGCACCGCACTGGCTGATGATGATCTGCGGCCGGAACGTCGCGACCGCGGCGGGGACGACGGCGTGGAATGCGCGCAGCCACAGCGCGTCGACGGTGCCGGGCAGGACCGGCAGGTTGATCGCGGTCCCCTCGGCGGCGCCGGTGCCGACCTCGCTGGACCAGCCGGTGTTCGGCCACAGCGTCGCGGGGTGCTGGTGGATGGAGACGGTGAGCACCCGGGGATCGCTCAGGAAGGCGTGCTGCACCCCGTCGCCGTGGTGGGCGTCGACGTCGATGTAGGCGATCCGGTCGAAGCCGTTGTCCAGGAGCCACGAGATGGCGATGGCGGCGTCGTTGTACACACAGAATCCGGCGGCCCAGTCCGCCATCGCATGGTGCATCCCACCGCCGATGCTCACCGCCCGCCGGGTGCGGCCGGCGGCGATCTCCCGGGCGGCGGCGAGGGTGCCGCCTGCGAGGACGGCACTGGCCTCGTGCATGCGCGGGAAGATCGGATTGTCCTCGGTGCCGAGACCGTGCGGGGCCTCCGCCCCGGCGGTCGAACCTGGCGGCAGGCTGCCGGCGTGCTTGACGGCCTCGACGTAGGCAGGGGTGTGGATGCGCAGCAGCTCGGCGTCGGTCGCGGCCGGCGGACGCAGGGTCTCCACCCCCTCGAGCAGGCCGAGGCCGCGGGACAGTGCCATCGTGAGATCGAGCCGGGTGGGATTCATGGGATGAGTCGGGCCCCACCGGTAGTCGAGGAAGTCCGGGCTCCACACCACCACTCGGTCGCCGCTCGGATGTGTCGGATCGCCCGTCGCGGCGGAGGTCGTGGTCATGGCCACAAAGCTACTGCGCCGTCCGGGGCGATGCGAGTGCCGCAGGGCCCCGGCGCGCCTGCCGCAGGCCCCGCCGGGCGGCGCCGCGCAAGGTGCGCCCGCCGGGGGTTTCGCCCGGTTAGAATCGGCCGCAGACGAAGGGGTGTGAGAGTGAAGGACCTGGTCGATACCACGGAGATGTACCTCCGGACGATCTACGACTTGGAGGAAGAGGGCGTCGTGCCGCTGCGTGCGCGCATTGCCGAACGCCTGGAACAGAGCGGACCGACCGTGAGCCAGACCGTCGCCCGGATGGAGCGGGACGGGCTGCTGCGCGTGGCAGGCGACCGGCACCTCGAGCTGACCGAGAAGGGCCGCGACCTGGCGGTGTCGGTCATGCGCAAGCATCGGCTCGCCGAGCGGCTGCTCGTGGATGTGATCGGTCTCGACTGGGAGAACGTGCACGCCGAGGCATGCCGCTGGGAGCACGTGATGAGCGAGGAGGTCGAGCGCCGCCTCGTCGAGGTGCTGCACAACCCCACGACCTCGCCGTACGGCAATCCGATTCCGGGACTGGACCAGCTCGGCCTGGACCGCCCGGCCGCGGCGGACGAGCGGCTGGTGCGGCTCACCGAGATCCCGCCGGGCAAGCCGACCGCCGTGGTCGTGCGCCGGCTGGCGGAGTACGTGCAGTCCGATCACGAGGTGATCGGGCGGCTGCGTGAGGCGGGGATCGTCCCCGACGCACGCGTTACAGTCGAGACGAAGCCGGGGTCGGTGGTCATCAACGTGCCCGGCCACGACGGCTTCGAACTTTCCGACGAGATGGCCCACGCGGTGCAGGTGAAGCAGGTCTGAGACAGGCCCCTTCTTCGCCGGCCCCGCGCGGGCCGGCGAAGAAGGGTCCCAGCGTGAGGCTTCTGGTTACCGGCGGTGCCGGCTATGTGGGCAGCGTCTGCAGCACGGTGCTGCTCGAGCAGGGTCACGAGGTGGTGATCCTCGACGATCTGTCCACCGGCAACGCCGACGCCGTCCCGGCCGGCGCGGAGTTCGTCGAGGGCGACATCGCGACCGCGGCCGCGGAGGTGCTCGGCGGCGGTGCACAGCCCCGGTTCGACGGGGTGCTGCACTTCGCGGCCCAGTCCCTGGTCGGCGAGTCCGTCGAGCATCCGGACAAGTACTGGCACGGCAACGTCGTCGCGACCCTCGCCCTGCTGGACGCGATCCGCGCCTCGGGAACACCGCGGCTGGTGTTCTCGTCGACGGCGGCGACGTACGGCGAGCCGGACCGGGTACCGATCACCGAGGATGCACCCGCCCGGCCCACCAACCCGTACGGCGCCACGAAACTCGCCATCGACCATGCGATCTCGTCGTACACGCGGGCGTACGGTCTGGCCGCGACGAGCCTGCGCTACTTCAACGTCGCGGGCGCATACCACGGTGCCGGCGAGAACCGCGCGGTCGAGACGCACCTGATTCCGCTCGTGCTGCAGGTGGCTCTCGGCCAGCGCGAGCACATCTCGGTGTTCGGCACCGACTGGCCGACCAAGGACGGCACGGCGGTGCGGGACTACATCCATGTCAAGGACCTCGCCGACGCCCACCTGCTGGCACTGGCGGCCGCCCGGCCCGGCGAGCACGCCGTCTACAACCTCGGGAGCGGCGAGGGCTTCACCGTCCGGGAGGTCATCGAGGCGTGCCGCCGAGTGACGGGCCTGCCGATCACGGTGGTCGATGCACCCCGGCGCGCCGGGGATCCGGCCGTGCTGATCGCGTCGAGCCGCCGCGCCGTCGAGGAACTGGGCTGGAAGCCGCAGCACACGAGCCTCGACGAGATCGTCGCCGACGCGTGGGTCTACCTGCAGGAACTCGGCGACCGGTCGCACGCGGCACGGCGCTGAGCCGGCGCCGTCCCGGCGGTCACGCCGCCGGTGCGGGCGGGGGCATTCGCACCCCGAGCCGCGCGGCGATCTCGTAGCCGGTGTCGGCGAGGCCGCGCACGGTGTGCGGCCGCAGCCCGGCCTGCAGGGCCTGGTCGAGGAGGTCGGCGAGCCGGTGCCGCGGGTTGGACTCGAGTGCGACCCCCAGGGCCACCCCGGCGAGCGGTCCGTCGCCCCGAACGTACGCGCTGTAGCCGACGAGGGCGGCGGCCTCGGCTCGTTCCGGGTCCGGGAGACGCCGGGTGAGCGTGACCCACAACCGTTCGGCGGTGTCGGCCTCGGCGCCCGCCGCGAGGGCCATCACGGCGTCGCGCACGGTCGAATTGGACAGCAGGACGGCGAGTTCGGCAAGCTCGGGGGCGAGCAGCTCGGCGCCGTCGTCGTGCCGGGCGATGTGGGCCAGCACGGCCTCGAGTTCCTGACGGTCGGCGCGGTCGCGGCCGCCGGCGCGGACGGCGAGTTCGTAGGCGAGGTCACGCGCGTCGATCGCCTCGTCGATGTGGTCGGCAACCTGCATGCGCCCGGGCATCGGCAGCGGGGTGAGCAGATCGGCGAGTTCGGCGCGGGACCGCCGGATCGCCCCGCCCTCGAAGACGCGGGCGGCGGCGACGGGCGAGGCCTGCGGGTCCGGGACCGTCCCGCGCGCACCGCCGACGAGCGCAAACCATGTTCTGCCGCAAGCGACCTCGGAAACGGCGTGTGCTCCGGCGATGCGAACCCCGCGCCGGTCGAGGCGGACGGCGAAGTCGTCGAGCAGTCGGCAGGCCGCGGCGACGGCGGGGGCGTCGGGGTGGTCGAGACGGTCGTCGACGAGGACGACGAGCACGGCGTCGGCGCCCTCCCGATCGCAGAGCGCACCGAATCGGTCGAAGACGTCGCGCATCGCAGCCGGCACCGGATCGTCCTCGCCGGGCGGCAGGATCAGGTCGTGGCGCATGACGGCGCCGACGGTCGCGGACCGGGCACCGTCGCGCCCGCCGCCGGCATCGGACGCGAGGCTCAGCACGATCAGCGACCGTGCGGGCAGGAAGCCGAGCATGGCCGGCACGGCGGCGATCAGATCCCCCGGATCGGTGAGTCGCAGCGGCCGGGGCGAGGAAGTCGATGTGGTCATGCGCCGACTGTCCCCGACGACCGGTGCCCTCGGGGGCCGCGCGACCCGGATCCGCGGAATCTGGGGACGAGCGCTCCGGTTGTGGACAAGTACTGCGGCCGCAGGAGTTCCGGCCGCCCGATGTCGGTGCCGGCTGGTAGCGTGCCGCGTCAGCCGACGCGCACGCGCTCCACGCTCGCCTCGAACACCCGGCCCAGGGTGGCGGTGTCGGCGGGCCCCGCACCGAAGGACATGTACGTCACCAGCACCCGCACGTCGTCGACCTGGGCGATCCGGCTGGTCATCGACTGGGTGACCACCTCCCGGCCCTCGCCCGAGCGGACGGTGCGGGTGAACGCGAGGGTCGCCACCCCCGCGGCGGCCGGCGGCGCCGACGGGTCGACCGTGGTCGTCACCGTGGCGGTGACGCCCCGGCGGGTCGCCGCGACGACGGGACATTCGACGAGACGGTCGCGGTAGGCGGCCAGGTCGTCGGTGACAGCGACGAGTTCGACCGAGATCGTGGCCCGGCTGTCGTTGTCCGTGCCGACCACCATCGCGGTCCCGTCCGGGCCGTAGTTCTGCGGCGGCGGCAGGCATCCGGGTGGATCCACCTTGGCCCCCTCCGGGACTCCGGTGAGGTCGGGAGCGGCCTGGGCGACCGCCTGCGGCGGTAGCACCACCGCGTCGTACGGCTCGGGGAACTGCTCGGGCGGCAGCAGCAGTTCGGCGAGGGGCCGGCCCGCGGTGCCGGCCTCGTCCGTCGTGGCCAGTGCAGCCGGCTCGGGCTGTGGCGTGCCGTCGACGGTCGACGAGCACCCGGCGGCGAGCAGCAACGCGCCCCCGATCACGGTCGCGCCCAGCCGGCGGAAGGGCACCGGCGGGGTCCGGGGGCGGCGCGGCGTCCGGACGTCGTCTCCTGCGCTGTGGGTTGCCACCGGACCTCCGCTGTCGCGTCCCGCCGGGGTCGTGCCCCGGCGGAAGCTGATCACCAGTTCAACTAGACTCGAACTCCACCATGCCACGCCGGTGACCCGGCGGTATCACGGCGCCCCGGATCGAACGGAGGATGTTCGCATGGACGACCAGTCCCGCATGTACGAGCTCGAGTTCCCCGCTCCGCAGCTGACGTCTGCCGACGGCGAGGGTCCCGTGCTGGTGCACGGTCTCGAGGGGTTCGCCGACGCCGGGCATGCGGTGCGGCTCGCCACCACGCACCTGCGCGAGAGCCTCGAAAGCGAACTCGTGGCGTCGTTCGCCGTGGACGAGCTGATCGACTACCGGTCCCGGCGGCCGACCATGACGTTCAAGGCGGATCACTTCTCCGACTACGCCGCCCCCGAACTCAACCTGTACGCCCTGATCGACACGGCCGGAACCCCCTTCCTGTTACTGGCCGGCGCGGAACCGGACCTGAAATGGGAGCGGTTCATCACGGCGGTGCGCCTGCTCGCCGAGCAGTTCGGGGTCCGGCGCACGATCGGGATCAGCGCGATCCCGATGGCGATCCCCCACACCCGTCCGCTGGGCGTGACGGCGCACTCGACGAACAAGGACCTGATCGCCGACCACCACCGCTGGACGGGCGAGCTGCAGGTGCCGGCGGGGGTGTCGTCGCTGCTCGAGCTGCGGATGGCGCAGCACGGGCACGAGTCGGTGGGGTTCTCGGTCCACGTGCCCCACTACCTGGCGCAGACCGAGTACCCGGGCGCTGCCGAGACCTTGCTCGAGAACGTCGCCGAAGCCGGGGGCCTCGGGTTGCCGCTGGCCGCGCTCGGCGAGGCCGCCGCACGGGTGCGTGAGCAGATCGACGAGCACATCGCCCAGAACGAGGAGGTGCAGGCGGTGGTCCGCGGACTCGAGCGGCAGTACGACAGCTATGTGGCGGCCCAGGAGCAGCAGGCCGCCCAGCTGCCGACGGACGAGAACCTGCCGACCGGCGAGGAGATCGGTGCCGAGTTCGAGCGTTTCCTCGCCGAATACGAGGATCGCGGCGGGAACGGACAGCCCGGCGACGCGGACCCCTCCGCCTGACCGGGTTCGAATCGCCGCCTGTCCGACCCCGGATCATTACTCTCTCGTTACACTTCGCGTTGTGCAGGTCACATACAGTCAGTACGCTCAGTTCGACGAGTTGAGCTGAAGGGTCGGGCCGGAGACGGTCCGGCGCCTCGGACACCACAGGTAGACGAGGAACCGGCGGTCAGGAGACGCACATGGGTACACCGCGCACACGCACGCTCCGGCCGGTGCCGGACGCGGAGACGCGGATGGTCTTCCGCACCATCCACGGCTACCGTCGCGCCTTCCGACTCGCCGGCGAGGGCCCCGCGCTGCTGCTGATCCACGGGATCGGCGACAACTCCTCGACCTGGCAGGAGGTCATCCCGCACCTGGCCCGCAAGTACACGGTCATCGCACCGGACCTGCTCGGCCACGGCCGCTCCGACAAGCCGCGCGCCGACTACTCGGTCGCCGCGTACGCCAACGGCGTCCGCGACCTGCTCTCGGTCCTGGACATCGAGCACGTCACCGTGGTCGGGCACTCCCTCGGCGGCGGCGTCGCGATGCAGTTCGCGTACCAGTTCCCGCAGATGGTCGACCGGCTCATCCTGGTCTCGGCCGGCGGCGTCACCAAGGACGTCCACCCGGCGCTGCGCCTGCTGTCCATGCCCGGCCTGAGCGAGGTCCTCAAGCTGCTGCGGCTGCCCGGCGCCCTGCCCGCGGTACGCATCGCCGGCGGCCTGCTCGGACAGTTGCACGACACGCCGCTGCGGCCCGGCCCCTTCCTGCACGACACCTCGGATCTGATCCGGGTCCTGAGCGGATTGCCCGATCCCACCGCGTACGAGGCGTTCCTGCGCACGCTGCGGGCCGTCGTGGACTGGCGCGGCCAGGTGGTGACGATGCTCGACCGCTGTTACCTGACCGAGAACCTGCCCGTGCAGCTGATCTGGGGAGATCACGACAGCGTGATCCCGGTCAGTCACGGTTACCTGGCGCATTCGGCGATGCCCAACTCCCGGCTCGACGTCTTCCGCGGCGCCGGCCATTTCCCGTTCCGGGACGACCCCATCCGGTTCCTGCGGGTCGTCGAGGAGTTCCTCGACTCGACCGCACCCCTCGTGTTCGACGAGCAACGCTGGCGCGAGTTGCTGATCAACGGCGTCAGCGAGAACCAGATCACGGGCGGTCCGGCCACCCGCAGGGCCGTGCTCGGCGCGATGGGCGCCGACGAACGCAGCGCCACCTGAGCGACCCGCCGCCCACGACGTCCCGCGCCGAGTCCTCGAACGCCGTCACACGTCGCCGTCGGCCCGCTCCGGCAGGTGCAGCCGTCGAGACCGGCGCGGGCGGCAGGACCCGTCGGCCGCCGCGCGCCGGCCTGCCGCACACGGCGCGTCGGCGCGGTCACGGCGGCAACAACTAGCCTGGAGCGGTGCTGCTTCCGGATCTGACCCCCGACATCGTCGACGAGGACTCGCTGTTCGACGCCTTCACCACCTTCACGACCGGGCGCGGCCTCTCGCTGTATCCGGCGCAGGAGGAGGCGCTGCTGGAGCTGGTCTCCGGGTCGAACGTGATCCTCGCGACGCCCACCGGGTCGGGCAAGTCGATGGTGGCGCTCGGCGCGCACTTCTTCGCCCTGGCCACCGGTACGCGCACCTTCTACACGGCCCCGATCAAGGCGCTGGTCAGCGAGAAGTTCTTCGCGTTGTGCGAGGTGTTCGGCGCCGATCGGGTCGGGATGATGACCGGCGACGCCTCGGTGAACCCCGGTGCCCCGATCATCTGCGCCACCGCCGAGATCGTCGCCAATCTGGCGCTGCGGGAGGGCGCCGGCTCGGACATCGGCCAGGTGGTGATGGACGAGTTCCACTTCTACTCGGAGCCGGACCGCGGGTGGGCGTGGCAGGTGCCCCTCGTGGAACTGCCCCGCGCGCAGTTCCTGTTGATGTCGGCGACCCTCGGCGACGTCACCTTCCTGAAGAAGGACCTGACCCGGCGCACCGGCCGCACCACCACCGAGGTGTCCGGCTCCGAGCGGCCGGTGCCGCTGTCGTTCACCTACTCCCAGAAGCCGATCGGCGAAGAGATCGAGGAACTGGTCACCACGCACCAGGCCCCCGTCTACGTCGTCCACTTCACCCAGGCCGCCGCCCTGGAGCGGGCGCAGGCCCTGACCAGCGTGAGCATGTGCTCGCGCGGGGAGAAGGACGCGATCGCCGAGGCGATCGGCGCGTTCCGGTTCTCCACCGGCTTCGGCAAGACGCTGTCGCGGCTGGTGCGGCACGGCATCGGCGTGCACCACGCCGGGATGCTGCCGAAGTACCGGCGGCTCGTCGAGCGGCTGGCCCAGGACGGGCTGCTGAAGGTCATCTGCGGGACCGACACCCTCGGGGTGGGCATCAACGTGCCGATCCGGACGGTGCTGCTGACCGGCCTGACGAAGTTCGACGGCACCCGGACCCGGCAGCTCAAGGCCCGCGAGTTCCATCAGATCGCCGGCCGCGCCGGCCGTGCCGGATTCGACACGATGGGCACCGTCGTGGTGCAGGCGCCCGAGCACGAGATCGAGAACGTGCGGGCCCTCGCCAAGGCCGGTGACGACCCGAAGAAGCGCCGCAAGGTGCAGCGCAAGAAGCCGCCCGAGGGATTCGTCTCGTGGGGCGAGGGCACGTTCGACAAGCTCGTCGCCGCATCCCCCGAGCCGCTCACTTCGCGCTTCTCCGTGAGCAATTCGATGCTGCTGAACGTGATCGCCCGCCCCGGCAGCTGTTTCGAGGCGATGCGCCATCTGCTCGAGGACAACCACGAAGCGCGCCCCGCCCAGCGCCGGCACATCCTCAAGGCGATCTCGCTGTACCGGGGGCTGGTGCAGGCCGGGGTGGTGCAGCAGCTCGACGAGCCCGACGAGTTCGGCCGGACGGCGCGGCTGACCGTGGACCTGCAGCGCGACTTCGCGCTGAACCAGCCGCTGTCGCCGTTCGCGCTCGCCGCGATCGAGCTGCTCGACATCGACTCCCCCGCCTATGCGCTGGACGTGGTGTCGGTGATCGAGTCCACGCTCGACGATCCGCGGCAGATCCTCATGGCGCAGCAGCACGCCGCGCGCGGTGAGGCCGTGCAGCAGATGAAGGCCGACGGCATCGAGTACGAGGAGCGCATGGAGCTGCTCGAGGAGATCACCTGGCCGAAGCCGCTGGCGGAACTCCTCGAGCCGGCGTTCGAGACGTACCGCGCCGGGCATCCGTGGGTCTCGGAGTTCCCGCTGTCCCCCAAGTCGGTGGTGCGGGACATGGTCGAGAAGGCCATGACGTTCGCCGAACTGGTCGGTCACTACGGCCTGACCCGTTCGGAGGGACTGGTGCTGCGCTACCTCGCGGACGCCTACCGGGCGCTGCGCCAGACGGTTCCGGACGCGGCCCGCACCGAGGAACTCGAAGACCTCACCGAGTGGCTGGGCGAGCTGATCCGCCAGGTCGATTCGAGCCTGCTCGACGAGTGGGAGTCGCTCACCAACCCCGGCGTCGAATCCGACGATCAGCAGGTGGCATTCGGCGCGGATGTGCCCAAACCGATCTCGGCGAACACGCGGGCGTTCAAGGTGATGGTGCGCAATGCGATGTTCAAGCGGGTGGAACTGGCGTCGCGGCGACGGTGGAACGAGCTCGCCGAGCTGGGCGACGGGCTCGAGGCCCAGGACTGGGCCGACCTGCTCGAGTTGTACTTCGAGGAGTACGACGAGATCGGCACCGGCCCCGACGCGCGGGGCCCGCAGCTGTTCACCGTGGTCGAGGAGAAGGATCTGTGGCGGGTCCGGCAGACCCTGGCCGACCCCGCCGGGGACCACGGCTGGGCGCTGCTCGGCGAGGTGAACCTCGCCGAGTCCGACGCGGCCGGCGAGGTGGTGTTCGACGAGTTCGAGATCGTCGAGGGCTGAGCGGTGCCGCCGTCCCTCGTCCTGCGTGGCGCCCGCACGGCGCCCGGTGCCGGCCCGGTCGACCTGCCGATCACCGGCGACCGCATCGGCGGTGACATCGCGGGCAGCACCGAGGTCGTCGACGCCGGCGGGCGACTGGTGCTGCCGGGCCTGTGGGACGCGCACGTGCACTTCGACCAGTGGACCCTCGCGCAGGCCGCGCTCGACCTGTCGGGCGCGACGTCGGCCGCGCACGCGGTCGCGCTGGTGGCCGCCCGCCTGGCCGGTGACCCCGCCCCCGTCGTGGTCGCGCACGGTTTCCGCGACGGGCTGTGGCCGGACACGCCCACCGCTGCGGCGCTCGATGCGATCGCCCCCGCCCGGCCGGTCGTCGCGTTCAGCGCGGACCTGCACAGCGCCTGGTTCAATACTGCTGCGCTACAGCGTTTCTCGCTGCATCCACACCCCACGGGGCTGCTGCGGGAAACCGAGTTCATGCCGCTGATGAACGAGATCCAGCGCGTCGACCCCGAGGTGCGCGATCGCCTCGTGGACTCCGCGGCCCGGGCGGCCGCCGCCCGCGGCGTGGTGGGCGTCGTCGACTTCGAGATCGCGGACACTCTCGCCGCGTGGAGGCGCCGCATCGGCGCCGGGACGCGGCACCTGCGTGTGCGGTGCGGGATCTGGCCCCGGTGGCTGGACGCGGCGATCGCGGCGGGCATGCGCACCGGCGACGTGGTACCCGGCACCGCGGGGCTGGCGACGGTGGGTCCGCTGAAGGTGATCGTCGACGGATCGCTCGGCACCCGCACCGCCTACTGTCACGACCCGTATCCCGACGGCGGGCACGGGGTGTTGTCGGTGCCGCCGGAACGGCTCGAGCCGCTGATGCGCCACGCCCACGAACACGGGGTCGAGAGCGCGATCCACGCGATCGGTGACCACGCCTGCGAGCACGTGCTCGACGCGTTCGCCGCCACCGGGGCGCGCGGCAGCGTCGAGCACGCCCAGTTCGTGGCCGAGCGCGACTTCCCGCGGTTCGCCCGGTCGGGTGTCACGGCGAGCATCCAGCCGGCGCACGTGTACGACGACGTGGACCTGGCCGAACGGTACTGGCCCGGCCGCACGCACCGCGCCTTCCCGTACGGGACGCTGCACGCGGCCGGGGCGCGGCTGGTACTGGGCTCCGACGCGCCGGTCGCGCCCCTGGATCCGTGGCGGACGCTGGCCGCCGCGATCGACCGCACGCTGCCCGACGGCCGGGTCTGGCACCGCGAGCACGAACTGGACCTGCAGGTGGCGCTGGCCGCGTCCACCGGTGGTCGTGCCCGCGTCGCCGTCGGCGACGTCGCCGACCTGGTGGTGCTCGACGCGGACACGCTGCCCCGCTCCGGTGCGGAGCTGGCCGCGATGCCGGTGTGGGGCACGATGCTCGGCGGACGCTGGACGCACGGGCCGCTAGCCTGAGCGGGTGAGCGAAGAGTCCGCCCCGGTGTTCCGGCTGGCCTACGTCCCCGGGGTCACCCCCGCGAAATGGGTGCGGGTGTGGGCGGAGCGGATACCCGACGTCCCCCTCGAGCTGGTGCCCGTGGACGCCGCCGACGGCGAGGCCGCGGTGCGCGACGGCACGGTCGACGCGGCGGTGCTGCGGTTGCCGCTGCCGCGCGAGGGGCTGTCGGTGATCAATCTCTACACCGAGGTATCGGTGGTGGTGGTACCCGAGGAGCATGCCGTCGCGGCCGTCGACGAACTGAGCGTCGCCGATCTCGCGGAGGAAACGGTGCTGCATCCGCGCGACGACGTGCTGGACTGGGCGCGCCTGCCGGGAGAGGCGGCGTTCGAGCGCCCGGCCACGACGGAGACGGCCGTGTCGTACGTCGCCTCCGAGGTGGGGGTGCTGGTCGTGCCGCAGTCGCTGGCCCGGCTGTACCACCGCAAGGATCTGACGTACCGGCCGGTGACCGATGCCCCGCAGTCGCAGGTGGGCCTGGTGTGGCTTTCGGAGCGGACCACCGATCTGGTCGAGGAGTTCGTCGGGATCGTGCGCGGCCGCACCGCCAACAGCTCCCGCGGCCGGCAGGACGAGTCCCAGCCGAAGCAGAAACGGCGCGGGGAGCGGCAGGGATCGCAGCCGAAGAAGGTGGTCGGCGACAAGAAGCCGAAGACCCGCCGCGGAAACGCGGGCCGGCCGAAGAGCGCCGGACGGGCGCGCCGGCGCCGGTAGCCGCCCGGGAGGCCCCGGGCCGGAACACGGACCGCTCACGCGGACCGCACCAGGCAGAAGAGGTGGCCGCTCGGATCCCGGTAGGTGCGGAAGGTCGGGCTGGGGTTGGGCCCGACGACGCGGGTTGCGCCGTGCCGCAGCACCCACTCCTCCGCGGCGTCGAGGTCGTCGACCTCGAGGTCCAGGTGTGCCTGCAGCCCGACCCGGTCGTCCGGCCACGTCGACGGGGTGAACTCGGGGGCCAGCTGGAACGCCAGGCCCCCGCCGGCCGGGGCGCGCAACTGGACCCAGTCGTCGTCGGTGGCGGCGTCGTCGATGTCCCAGCCGAGCAGCACGGCGTAGAACGAGGCCAGCCCGGACGGGTCCGGCGTGTCGAGGACGTAGACCTGCAGTGCGATGGCGGGACGCGACATGGGCTCATGATCCCGCGAAGTCGTCGCGCGGGCCCGGCAAACGGGCCTATCCGGCGGCGTGGGCCTTCGGCGGGGCGACCGAGCGCACCAGCCCCTCACCCGTTTTCGGGAGGCACGACCTCGATCTCGCGCCCCCATGCGACCCCGGGCGCGGCCGGCAACCGGTCCCCGCTCCAGAACCGTCCGGGGTCGTACCAGTTGCTGCCGCGCCCGCGTTGCTCGAGCAGCCCCATCGCCTCCAGGGTCGCGCCCACCACCTCGGCGCAGTACGCGCGCTCGAGACCCGCATCCGACGTGCGTTTCCGCCACGGCAGCCGGCCCGCGAACCAGCGCCCCGCCAGCCGGCCCGTCGAGGGGAACGGCGTGCCGTCCAGCCGGGCGACGGTGCGCAGCAGCTGATCCTCCTGCTCCGGCGTCACCTCGACGCCGAGCTGGCGCAGCCAGCCGCGCTGCCCGTACCGGGCACTCCACACCTGCACCGCCTCGCGCAGGTCGTGCAGCTGCACACCGCGGTGGTGCCGGCCGGTCCACATGTCCGGCAGGCTCCTGCCCAGCTCGGCATGCCACATCAGCGGTGGCAGATCAGCGAGGACCACCGCCATGCCGACGTGGTTGACGGGGGCGTTGGTCAGCGTCTGGATCGCCCGGTCGGCGTGGCTGCTGCCGCGGAAGATCCAGAGGTCGCCGGTGCGGGTCAGTTCCACCGCCTCGTCGAGGGTGATCCGGGACTGCGCTGAGCTCCGCTGCTGCATGACCGACAGCCTCTCACGCGGGGAGGTAACGGGATCCGGCCGCCGAGCACGGGAGGTGGTGGCCGGCCCGCCGTCGCTGCCCCGCCTCGCTGCGCCTCACCCGAGGTTGACAGCGCGGCAGACGGCGCTACGGTGCAGGGATGGACCACGAGGTCCGGTACGCCGCCAGCGGGGATGTCAGCATCGCGTACCAGGTGCTGGGCAAGGCGGGACCCGACCTCGTCTTCGTTCCGGGATTCGTCTCGCACCTCGACCTCGCCTGGGAGGAGCGGTTCTTCGCGCGTTTCCTGCGCGGCCTGGCGTCGTTCGCCCGGTTGATCTGGTTCGACAAGCGGGGCACCGGCCTGTCGGACGTGCCGCGGGAGGAGGTGTCCATGGACGCCTGCGTCGAGGACATCCGCGCCGTGATGGACGCCGCCGGGTCCCGGCGGGCGACCCTGTTCGGGGTCGCCGTCGGCGCCGGGATCTGCACCTCGTTCGCGTTGAAGTACCCCGGCCGCACACGTTCGATGATCCTGTGGGACGCCCATGCCCGGCTCCTGGAGGACGACGGGTATGCGGCGGGGTGGAGCGAGGAGTTCTTCTCGTCGGTCCTGGCCGGCATCGACGAGGGGTGGGCGACGGGCTCCGGCATCGCGTCGATGAATCCGACCCTGGCCGGGGACGAGCGGTATCGATCCTGGTTCGCGCGTCACGCCCGGGCGGCGGCGGGCCCGGCGCAGGCACGGGACCTGTTCCGGCTCTGCGCCGCGACCGATCTTCGTCCGAGGCTGCACGAGATTCGGGTGCCGACGCTCCTGCTCCACCACGTCGACGATCCGTGGCTGTCGGTCGAGCATTCCCGCTACGTCGCGGCGCGCGTTCCGGGCGCGACACTCGTCGAACTGCCCGGGATCGATCACTGGCCCTGGATCGGCGACATGGACGCGGTGCTGATCGAGATCGAGGCCTTCCTGACGGGGGTACGGCGGGGCCGCCGGGACCGCCCGGCCTGGGGGCCGGAGGCCCTGAGCACCCGCGAACGGGAGGTGGGCGCGCTGGCGGTCGCCGGACTCAGCTCCCCCGAGATCGGCCGGCGCCTGTTCATCAGCGAGCGAACCGTGGAGACCCACCTCGCCAACATCTACGCGAAGCTCGGCATCAACTCGAGGGTGGAGTTGGTGCGGCGGGCGGTCGAATTCGGTCTGTGAGCCGGCGCCCGGCACCACCGGGACGGCGCGCGACGTCCGTACTGGTACCGATGCATTCATCACTGTTGTGCGCATACCGTTCTCTTCGAGAGCGGTTGCAGGAGGTGCATCATGAACAGGCACACCGAAGTCGGCCACCGGCAGTCGATCCACGATCTGATCCCCCGCCTCCGACAGGCGTCCGCACTGCGCGACGGACCGGAGGCGGTCCGTGCGGTTCTGGCCGCAGCAGTCGCCGACGACAGCGACTGGCTGGACCCGCAGTACCAGGAGCGTCCCGAGACGCGGGACTGGGTGCTGTACCCCCTCTACCGGGCCTCGGACGGGCACCTGTCGATCCTGGTGGCGGTGTTCAAGGCCGGAGTGAGCACTCCGGCGCACAATCACGGCGCGTGGGCCGTGGTCGGCGTGTATCGGGGCCGGGAACGGGAGACGTGGTATCGCCGGCTCGACGACGGGAGTGTGCCGGGCAGGGCCCGGCTCCAGGTTGCCGACACCTTCGTGAACCCGCGGGGCACGGTGACCGTCGTTCCCGACGGAACGATCCACTCGGTGGAGGCACTCGACGGGACCGATGCGATCTCGATCCACGTCTACGGCACGGACATTCTCACGCAGAACCGCAGCACGTTCGATCTGCGGACGGGCAGCGAGGCGCCCTTCCGTCCCGATTTCACCGACCTCGGCCCCGAGCACTGACGGCCCGGCCGGCCGAAGGCTGTTTCACCGTATCCACCGGAAGGAGGAGGGCGTGAGGACGGGAGCGGAGACCCGCGATCGACGATCCGCCGGACAGCTGCCGGAGCGGGACCCCGTACGGGTGGAGCTCCGGCCGGTCGACGCGGTCGATGTGACGACGCTGGTGGACAACTCCTCCGACGTGCTGCTGCCCGACGTGGGGCCCGTCCGCCGCTGGGGGCCGGCCGGATCGGCAGGTCCGCTCCCGATCGTCCCCAGCGATCTGGCGGTCGGATTCCGGACTGTCGACCTCCTCCGAGCGGAGCACGGGTTCTCCGTACTGATCGAGGTCCGGGTCGGCGAAACCACGCACCGCGTGCTCTACGACGCGGGGGCCACGCCGGACGGCCTGATGGCGAATCTCGATCGGCTGGCGATCTCCCCGGACGGCATCGAGGCGATCGTGTTCAGCCACGGCCACTTCGACCACGTCATGGGTCTGCAGGGCCTCGCCCGCCGGCTCGGTTCCCGGCACCTGCCGATCCTCGTGCACCCCGACTTCTGGACGAGGCGGCGCATCGTCGGTCCCGACGGCGCCTTCGAGTTACCGACGCCGAGCCGAGCGGCTCACCGGGGTCGGCCGGCTCCATGCCGTCCTCGGCGGGTTCCATCTCCGCGACGGCCCGATCGTCCCCCGGACGGTGACCGCCCTCGCCGCGGCGGATCCGGCCGTGGTCGTGCCCGCCCACTGCACGTCGTGGAAGGCGCAGCACGCGCTGTTCACCGCCCTCCCGGACGCCTTCCACCCCAATGCCGTCGGCAGCCGATTCGAATTCCGGACAAGCCCGCAGCCGGATACGGCCGCGCAGGGACGCAACGGAGTACCGGACAGGCCCTGAGGCACACTGTTCGGCCGGAGCGTCCGGGCGATCGCGCCGATCGACGGTGGCGAGCATCGGTCCCAGGTGAGCGCGGCCCCAGCCCAATCCCTACCGTCTAGGCTCGCGCCCATGGCATTGAAGGGCAGGCAGTGGTGGAAGCTCGTCGGACTCGCCGGTGTGGTCGGCGTCGCGGCGACGGGCGCAGTCGTCGCGCGCGACGAGCGCAGACGACGCGCCCACACGCCCGACGAGGTACGCACGGTGCTCCACGACCGCTACGCCCGCGTCGCCGCCGCGCACGACACGCAGGGCGCGGTACCGCTGGACGACGTGCCCACGGGACTGCGCGAGCGGATCTGCACTGTGCTGCAACGGCTCCGCCCCCGCCGCTGACGCGACCCGCGGTGCCGGTGCCGAACGGTCGGCGCCGCTCGATCGTCGATCAACCCAGGGCCGAGGAGAACCCGTCCACGAGGCCCTGCACCTGCTCGTCCGTCATCACGAACGACGGCGAGATCTGCAGCGCACCCTGTCCCGCCGCCCGGCTCGAAACCCCGTGCCGCCGAAGCGCCTTCACGAACTCCAGCGCCTCACCCGGGTCGGCGAGCTGCACTGCGGCGACGGCGCCGAGACCACTGCGGACCTCCGCGACGCGCGGGTGCTCGGCCAGCGGGGACAGCTTCTCGTGCAGGGTCCGCTCCAACCGCGCCGACTCGTCGAGCAGGTTCTCGCGCTCGATGATGTCCAGGTTCGCCAGGGCAGCCGCGGCGGCACCGGCGTGCCCGCCGTAGGTGTAGCCGTGCCGCCACCACACCCCGCCGGCAAAGAACGGCTCGGCCACCTTCGGCGCCACGAACACCGCGCCCATCGGCACGTACCCCGAGGTGAGGCCCTTCGCCGTGGTGATCAGGTCGGGTTCGAGTCCGAACCGGCCAGAGGCGAACCACGACCCGCCGATGCGGCCGAAGCCGGTGACCACCTCGTCGACCACGAAGAGCACGTCGTGCTCGCGGCAGATGTCGCGGACCTCGGCGAGATAGCCCTCCGGCGGCAGGTACACCCCACCCGCGCCGATGATCGGCTCACAGAAGAACGCCGCGATCCGGTCCGCGCCGACCCGCTCGATGAGGGCGAGCAACGACTTCGCGTCGTCCCAGGCCACCTTCGCGGCGTCGTCCCACAGGTTCCCGTACCCCTCGGCGTTGACGGGGATCCCGGCGAGCGACGTGCCTCCGACGTGCATGCCGTGGTAAGCCTTCTCGCGACTGACGACGAGGGTCTTCTCCGGCCGGCCCATCTCCTGCCAGTAGCGGCGCGTCAGCTTGGCCGCGGTGTCGATCGAATCGGAACCGCCCGAGGTGAAGAAGATCTTGCTGCCGGGAACGGGAGCGATCGTCGCGAGCCGCTCGGCCAGCTCGACGGTCGGCTCCGCGGCGAGGTCACCGAAGTTGGAGTAGTGCGCCACCTTCGCCAGCTGCGCCGCCACCGCGTCACCGATCTCGGAGCGGCCGTGGCCGACGTTCGCGAACCACAGGCCGGCGGTCGCGTCGAGATAGCGGGTGCCGGCGGAATCCCAGATGTAGGCGCCCTCTCCGCGCGCGACGACGAACGCACCGTCCCGCTCGACGACACCCATGTCTGCGAACCCGTGCCACAACGCGCCCACGATCTGCTCCTGTTCCACGAACGGCGATGAAATTGCCATCCTATGCGGCGACGGTCCGCGGGTGCCGCGCGGCGACGGTCCGCGCTTCGCTAGGCTGTTGATTCAGCATGTCCACCTCACCCGAGACCCCGCGCTCCCCCGCCCCGCCCGGGGCGACCCGTCGCGACCTGAAGGCAGGCCTCACCGAGGTATCGCTGCGCGATGAGCACCGCATCCGCCGGCGGCTCGACCGCGCCCGCGGACCCGAGGCGCTGGCGAAGATCGCCGACGAGATCGAGCAGGCGCGGTTGCGGCTCGCGGCGCGGGCGGCCGGCGTGCCGACGGTCACCTACCCCGACAACCTCCCGGTCTCGCAGCGCAGGGACGACATCGCCGCCGCGATCCGCGACCACCAGGTGGTGATCGTCGCCGGCGAGACCGGCTCCGGCAAGACCACGCAGATCCCGAAGATCTGCCTCGAACTCGGCCGCGGCGTCCGCGGCCTGATCGGGCACACGCAGCCGCGCCGCATCGCGGCCCGGGCGGTCGCCGAGCGCATCGCCGAGGAACTCGACTCCGAACTCGGCGACACCGTCGGCTACACCGTCCGGTTCACCGACCGGGTGTCGGACTCGACGCTGATCAAGCTGATGACCGACGGCATCCTCCTCGCCGAGATCCAGCGCGATCGGCTGCTGCGCCGTTACGACACCCTCGTCATCGACGAGGCCCACGAACGCAGCCTCAACATCGACTTCATCCTCGGCTACCTCAAGGAACTGCTGCCCCGGCGGCCGGACCTGAAGGTGATCATCACCTCGGCGACCATCGACCCGGAACGGTTCGCGAACCACTTCGCAGCGGCCGACGGCACGCCCGCGCCCATCGTCGAGGTCTCCGGCCGCACCTATCCGGTCGAGATCCGGTACCGTCCCCTGACGGTCGAGGTGGGCGACGCGCTCGTCGACCGCGACCCGGTGGATGCCGTCTGTGAGGCGGTCGAGGAACTCTGCGCCGAGGGAGACGGGGACATCCTCGTGTTCCTCTCCGGTGAACGCGAGATCCGCGACACCGCCGACGCGCTGCGCGACCGCAAGCTACGGGGCACCGAGATCCTGCCGCTGTACGCGCGGCTGTCCGCCGCCGAGCAGCACCGGGTGTTCACCCCACACACCGGCCGGCGAGTGGTGCTGTCCACCAACGTCGCCGAAACCTCGCTCACCGTGCCCGGTATCCGCTACGTCGTCGACCCCGGCACCGCGCGGATCTCCCGCTACTCGGTGCGCACCAAGGTCCAGCGACTGCCCATCGAGGAGATCTCGCAGGCCTCCGCCCGGCAGCGGTCCGGCCGCTGCGGCCGCGTCGCCGACGGCATCTGTATCCGGCTGTACTCCGAGGAGGACTTCGAGGCCCGCCCCGAGTTCACCGAACCGGAGATCCTGCGCACCAACCTCGCCTCGGTCGTGCTGCAGATGACGGCGCTCGGGCTCGGCGACCTCGCCTCGTTCCCATTCGTCGAGGCCCCCGACCCGCGGGCCGTCCGCGACGGTGTCGCGCTGCTCGAGGAACTCGGTGCGCTCGAACCGCCGTCGAAGGACGAACCACCGAAACTGACCGGCACCGGACGCGAACTCGCGCTGTTGCCGGTCGATCCGCGCATGGCGCGGATGATCGTGGAGGGTCACCGCAACGGGTGCCTGCGCGAGGTCCTGATCATCGTTGCGGCGCTGTCGATCCAGGACGTGCGCGAACGGCCGGCCGAGTTCCAGCAGGCGGCGGACGAGAAGCACGCCCGGTTCGCCGTCGAGGGCTCGGACTTCCTTGCGTACCTGAAGCTGTGGGACTACCTGAAGGAGCAGCGGAAGGAACTGTCGTCCAGCCGGTTCCGCAAGATGTGCCGCGACGAGTTCCTGCACTGGCTGCGGATCCGGGAATGGCAGGATCTGCAGGGCCAGCTGCGCCAGATCACCCTCAACCTCGGGTGGGAGACGCGGCATCAGGACGTCGGCCACGACGCGATCCACCAGTCGCTGCTGGCCGGGCTGCTCTCGCACGTCGGCGTGCGTGAGGGCGAGAAGCGGGACTTCCTCGGCGCGCGCGGGACCCGGTTCGCGATCTTCCCCGGCTCGTCGCTGTCCAGGAAGCCGCCGCGCTGGGTGATGGCCGCCGAGCTGGTCGAGACGTCGCGGCTGTGGGCTCGGGTCACCGCGCGGATCGAACCCGAATGGGCCGAGAAGCTCGCCCCGCACCTGGTCAAGCGCACCTACTCCGAACCGCACTGGTCCACCAGGCGCGAGGCCGCCATGGCCTACGAGCGGGTCACGCTCTACGGCATTCCCCTGGTCGCGCAACGGCCCGTGCAGTACGGCCCGATCGACCGCGAGGCCTCACGCGAGCTGTTCATCCGGCATGCCCTCGTCCAAGGCGAATGGCGGACGCGCCACAGGTTCTTCCACGCCAACCGTGAGTTGCTCGAGGACGTGGAGGCGCTCGAGCACCGGGCCCGCAGGCGCGACATCCTCGTCGACGACGAGACCCTGTTCGAGTTCTACGACCAGCGCGTCGGACCGGAGGTCGTCTCGGCGCGGCACTTCGACGCGTGGTGGAAGAAGAAGCGGCAGAAGAATCCCGACCTGTTGACCTTCACCCCGGAAACGGTGGTCAACCAGGAGGCGCCCACCGTCCTCGGCGGCGACTACCCCGACGCGTGGCGGCAGGGCGATCTGCAGTTCCCCCTCACCTACCAGTTCGAGCCCGGCACCGAGGAGGACGGCGTCACCGTCCGCATTCCCGTCGCGCTGCTGGCCGGGGTCCGGCCGGTCGGCTTCGACTGGTCGGTACCCGGTATGCGGGTCGAGCTGGTCACCGCCCTGATCAAGACGCTTCCCAAGCATCTTCGCCGCCAAGTCGTTCCGGCACCGGACTTCGCTGCGGCAGCCCTCGCGTCCGTGCAGCCGCGCTCCGAGCCGCTCGTCAACGCGATGGCGCGGGAGCTGTCGCGGCTCGGCGCGGCGCGGATCGAGCCGAGCGACTTCGACCCGACCGCCCTGCCGGACCACCTGCGGATGACGTTCGCGGCCGTCGACGAACGCGGCGCCGTACTCGCGCGCAGCAAGAGCCTGACCGCGCTGCGCAGGCAGCTGGCGAACCGTGTCGAGGCCGAGGTCTCCCGGGCGGCGTCGAGCACCGAGCGCGCGCCGGCACTGGTATGGACAGCCGAGACGCTCGGCACCCTCGAGCCCACGGTCACACGCACCGTCGCCGGCCAGCAGGTGACCGGATATCCGACGCTGGTCGCCGAGGATGGTGGCGTGGCCGTGCGGGTGCTCAGCACCCCGCACGCGCAGCAGGCCGCGATGCGCACCGGGCTGCGGGCTCTGCTGCTCGAGGCGGTCCCGATGCAGGCGCGCGCCGCGACGTCGGGCCTGAGCAACGGCGAACGGCTGGCGCTCGGCCGCAATCCGGACGGCTCGTTCGAGGATCTGCTCGAGGACTGCCGGGCGTGCGCCGTGGACGAGCTGATCGCCCGGCACGGCAAGCCGGTGCGCACACCGGACGAGTTCACCGCGCTGGCGAAGGTGGTGCGGGCCCAGTTGCCGGGCCGGGTGGCGGCGCTGCTGAAGCTCGTCGTCCCCGCCCTGGCCAGGGCACACGAGGTGGAGGTGCTGCTCGAACGGGTGCGCGGCGAGGCCGCCGAGGACGTGCGTGAACAGCTGACCTCGCTGCTGTTCCGGGGTTTCGTCGCCGAACTCGGCAGTGCCCGGCTGGCCGACCTGCCCCGCTACCTGGCGGCGGCGGCACACCGGCTCGAATCGCTGCCGGCGAGCGCGCTTCGCGACCGGCAGGGCATGGACGTGCTGGACCGGGTCTACGCCGAGTACGACCGACTGCTCGCCCGGCTGCCGGAGGAGCGGGCCACGGCTGCCGACGTGGTGGAGGTCTCGTGGATGATCGAGGAGTTGCGGGTCAGCCTGTTCGCGCAGCACCTCGGCACCCGCGGGCCGATCTCGGAGACGCGAATCCTCAAGGCCGTCGCGGCGATTCGCTGATCCGGCGACGAGGATCCCGGCGCGCGCCGAACGGCGCGGCGCTCAGTCCGGGGACTCGGTCTCGCGTCGGTGCTGGTGCTCGCGCAGTTCCTTGATCTCGCGCTCGAAATCCTCTGCGGAGCTGAAGGACCGGTAGACGGAGGCGAATCGCAGATACGCCACCTCGTCCAGGTCCCGCAGCGGGCCGAGGATGGCCAGACCGACCTCGTTGCTCGGAATCTCCGGGGAACCCTTGGCCCGCACCGCGTCCTCGACCTGCTGGGCGAGGAGGTTGAGGGCGTCGTTGTCGACGTCGCGGCCCTGACAGGCACGGGCCACCCCGCGCACCACCTTCTCCCGGCTGAACGGTTCGGTGACGCCGCTGCGCTTGACGACCGACAGCACCGCCGTCTCGACGGTGGTGAAACGCCTGCCGCACTGGGGGCATGCCCTTCGGCGACGGATCGCGGCCCCCTCGTCGGCTTCGCGGGAATCGACGACGCGGGAATCGGGGTGCCGGCAATACGGGCAGTACATGTCGATTCCTTCGTCGTAGCCGTGCTGGCCGCGACGTCGGCGTCGAACCGATGCCGTCCTCCCGAGACCGGACTCACCGGCAGGCGAATCGCTCTCGGCGCGACCACACGAGGTGGTGTGACTGACAAGAGTCGACAATACCTGCATACCCGGATCGTCGGCCGGATCCGGTACCCGCCCGTCCATGCCGGTTCACCGCGGCGCGGAGGCCGGAACGAGCAGGGTCTGGCCGTCCCGCAGACGGCCGTCCGACATGGCATTGAGTTCGAGGATCCGCTCGATCGCCTCGGGGCGGGGCAAACCCGGAGTCACCCGCGCCGCGACGTCGCCGAGCGACTCCCCCGCCTGCACGACGGTGACGTCGGTACGTGCGGCCCCGGCCGCAACCTGGCTGGTGCGCAGGTGGGCAATCCCGAGCAGTCCCGCGGTCGCGACCGCGGTCAGCAGGGCCGTCGCCAGTACGGTGCGCAGGCCGGGCTGCGCGGTCCCGGCGGGCCGGTGCGGGACGCGCGAGACCCGGACCGGAGCGCGCCGGTAGTCCACCACCCCCGGATCCGGGCGGACCGGCAGCCGCCGGTCCGGCGCCTCGTGCGGCCGCCGGGCGAGGTGCGTCGCCGCGGAGCGTCGTGCCCGGCCCTCGCCGTCCCGTCCGGTGTCGTACTGCCCTGGGTCCTCGAACTGCCCTGTGTCCTCGAACTGCCCGGTGTCGTTGCACGGCCCTGTGTCGCACTGCCCGGTGTCGTCGTAGTGTCCCGTGTCGTACTGCCCGGTGTCGTCGCACTGGCCTGGGTGGTGCCGGGTGTCGTTCCATTCGGTGCGGCGAACTGCTGATGTCCTCATCGAGGCCTCCGTGTCGCTCGTCCGCGGGACGGGGCCCGCGGCGGAACTTCGGTCACCGCTCGATCGACGGCGAGAGTAATTCGATCACCTGTTCGAAAGAACGTGTGTTCGATGTGTACCACGCCGCTCCGACAAAGTCAGCACTACCGGCCGAAAATCTCGAACAGATGTTTGATAACCGGCCATCGGAGAGCTAGATTCGATCCATCACATCCAGCACATCCGACACACGACGCACGGAGGTCACGATCATGACGGACGGCCATCCCCGGGCCGGGCGGAGCCGGACGACCACCGCCGATCCGGCCGCCGGCCTGACCGAACGCCAGCGCCGCGTCCTCGAGGTGATCCGCGAATCGGTCACCGAACGGGGCTACCCTCCGAGCATCCGCGAGATCGGCGACGCGGTGGGCCTCAACTCCACCTCGTCGGTGGCGCACCAGTTGCGCACCCTCGAACGCAAGGGCTTCCTCCGGCGCGATCCGAACCGCCCCCGGGCAGTGGACGTGCGCGGCCTCGACGATCCGCAGCCTGCGGCCCCGCAGGCGCAGCCGGCGGAGGGGGTCGACACCGCCGCCGAGTCCGCCACGCCGGCCGCCATGGTTCCCGTGCTGGGCAGGATCGCGGCGGGCGGTCCGATCCTGGCGGAGGAGTCCGTCGAGGACGTGTTCCCGCTCCCGAGAGAACTGGTGGGGCAGGGTTCGCTGTTCCTGCTCAAGGTGGTCGGCGAATCGATGGTCGATGCGGCCATCTGCGACGGTGACTGGGTGGTGGTGCGCCAGCAGAACGTCGCGGACAACGGCGATATCGTCGCCGCGATGCTCGACGGCGAAGCGACCGTGAAGACGTTCAAGCGCGTGAAGAAGGACGTGTGGCTGATGCCGCACAACCCGATGTTCGAACCGATTCCGGGCAACGACGCCGTCATCCTGGGCAAGGTCGTCACCGTGATCCGCAAGCTCTGACCTCGCTCCTCCCCGCGAACGCGCGCGGGCGGCGCCGCGGATCGCGGCGCCGCCCGTGCTCGTTCCGGGCCGGGACCGGTGCCCCGGGGCCGGTCAGAGATTCAGGCCGCGGCCGATGATGTCCTTCATGATCTCGTTGGTGCCGCCGTAGATCTTCTGCACGCGGGCGTCGAGATACGCCTTCGCGACCGGGTATTCGCGCATGTAGCCGTAACCGCCGTGCAACTGCAGGCACCGGTCGATCAGCTCGACCTGCTTGTCGGTGGTCCAGTACTTGGCCATCGCCGCCTCCTGCACGCTCAGGGTTCCGGCGTTGAGCTGCTCGATGCACCTGTCGACGAACACGCGCGCGAGGGTGGTCTCGGTGGCCAGCTCCGCCAGCTCGAACCGGGTGTTCTGGAAGCTGCCGATCGACTTGCCGAACGCCTTGCGGTCGCGGCAGTACTGCATCGTGTCCTCGAGCACGGCCTCCATCGCCGCCGCCGCCACCACGGCGATCGACAGGCGCTCCTGCGGCAGGTTCTGCATCAGGTAGATGAAGCCCAGGCCCTCCTCACCGAGGAGGTTGGCGGCGGGCACCCGCACGTCGGTGAAGTGCAGCTCGGCGGTGTCCTGCGCCGCGAGGCCGATCTTGTCGAGATTGCGGCCGCGCTCGAAGCCGGCCATCCCGCGCTCGACGACGAGGAGCGAGAAGCCCTGCGCCCCCTTGTCCGGGTCGGTGCAGGCGACGACGATCACCAGGTCCGCGTTGATGCCGTTGGTGATGAAGGTCTTGGAACCGTTGAGGATCCACTCGTCGCCGTCCCGCACCGCGCGGGTCTTGATGCCCTGCAGGTCGCTGCCCGTGCCGGGCTCGGTCATCGCGATCGCGGTGATGATCTCGCCGGAACAGAATCCCGGCAGCCAGCGCCGCTTCTGCTCCTCGTTCGCCAGCTTCAGCAGGTACGGCGCCACGACGTCGTTGTGCAGCATGAAACCGATGCCGCTGAAACCTCCGCGCGTGGTCTCCTCGGTGACGATCGTGTTGTAGCGGAAGTCCTCGACACCGCCGCCGCCGTACTCCTCGGGCACGGCCATGCCCAGGAAGCCCTGCGCGCCTGCCTTCTTCCAGACCTCACGGTCGACGATCTTGTCCTGCTCCCACTGCTCGTGGAAGGGAGCCACCTCCTGCTCGAGGAACTTCCGGTACGACTCGCGGAAAAGTTCGTGCTCGGGCTCGAAGAGGGTGCGTTCCATGTGCGCTCCTGTATCCGATGACGTACGTCACGCTCACGGTAGACATCGGAGGACGGGTCTGACGCTGACAGGAACGAGCGTTATTTGTGACCGGACACGCCGGGCGGCCGGCGGCGCAGGTCCGCCGATCGCCGCAGGAGCGGGTAGGCGATCAGGATGCCGATCGAGCCCCACGCGATGCCACCGAGTTCGACGGAACCCACAGTGAGGGTGAGGTCGCCGATCCCGGCCACGAGCGCGGCGGCGGCCACCGTGAGGTTGACCGGATCGGTGAAGTCGACCTTCGCCTCCATCCAGATCCGCACGCCGAGGATGCCGATCAAGCCGTACAGGACCAGGGTGGCGCCGCCGAGCACGCCGTCCGGGACGGTGAAGACGAGGGCACCGAACTTCGGGGAGAAGGCGAGGACCACGGCCGTCGCGGCGGCCACCCAGTACGCCGCGGTCGAGTACACCCGCGTCGCGGCCATCACGCCGATGTTCTCGGCGTAGGTGGTGGTGCCCGAGCCGCCACCGATCCCGGCGAGCGTCGTGGCCAGGCCGTCGGCGAGCAGCGCGTCGCCGGCGACGTCGTCGAGATTGCGGCCGGTCATGGCCGCCACGGCCTTGACGTGGCCGACGTTCTCGGCGACGAGAACCACCACGACGGGCAGGGCGATCAGCACCACGGACAGCTCGAACGCGGGGGCGCGCAGTTCGGGCAGGCCGAACCACGCGGCGTCGCGCAGGGCCGCGACGCGTTCCTCGGCGAGGCCGCCGGAGACGGCGGCGAAGAGCCAGCCGACGATCACGCCGACGAGAATGCCGAGGCGGCCGACGAGGCCGGGGCCGAGCACCGTGACGAGCAGGATCGCGGCCAGCGTGATCGCCGCGACGAGCGGCTGGGCCTCGAAGGATCCGACCGCGACCGGCGCGAGGTTCAGGCCGATGAGGGCGACGATCGCGCCGGTCACGACGGGCGGCATCAGCGCGTCGACGACGCGGGACCCCAGCGCCTTGACGACGAGACCGACGAGCGCGAGGGCGACTCCTACGGCGACGATGCCGCCGAGCTGGGCGGCGGGGCCCTCGCCGGCCGAGGCCGCCAGCGGCGCGATGAACGCGAACGACGAGCCGAGATAGCTGGGCACCCGGCCGCGGGTGATCAGCAGGAACAGGGCGGTGCCGACACCGGAGAAGAGCAGCGTCGTGGTGACCGGGAAGCCTGTGATCGTCGGCACGAGCAGCGTGGCGCCGAACATCGCGATCACGTGCTGCATGCCGATGCCCACGGTGCGGGGCCAGGACAGTCGTTCGTCCGGGGCGACGACCTCGCCGTCGGCAACGCGACGTCCGTCGCCGTGCAGGGTCCAGCCGAACCCGGCCGTCCGCGTCCTCAGTTGTTCGTTCACAACGGGGAATGGTAGGCGCCGGCCGGCTCCAGGAGCAGGTCGCGGGGGTCGCTCCCGACGCGGATCACCTCGGTCAGGCGAGCACGCGGGCCGCCGCCTCGCGCGCCTCGCCGGGGTCGACGGTGCGGAGCACTTCGTCCGCGGCCTCGCGGCACCGGTCGAGGGTGACCGTGGCCAGGCGGGAGCCGACGCCGGCGACGGCTGCTGCCGCACAGGACAACGAGGTGACCCCCATGCCGGTCAGGACACAGCCGAGCAACGGGTCGGCTGCCGCCTCCCCGCACACCCCGACCCGCTTGCCGGCCGCGCGCCCGGCGGCGGCGGTGCGGGCGACCAGGGCCAGCACGGCCGGCTGCCACGGGTCGGTGAGGGCCGCGAGGTGCGGCGACATGCGGTCCGCGGCCATCGTGTACTGCGCGAGGTCGTTGGTGCCGATCGACAGGAAGTCGACGTGTTCGAGGAGGCGTTCGGCGAGCAGCGCGGCAGCCGGCACCTCCACCATCACCCCCGGCACGAGGTCGCGGGCGCGGACGGCGGCGGCGAAGTGCGCGGCCTCCGCGACGGTCGCGATCATCGGCGCCATCACCCACGGCGCGGCGCCTGTGCGGGCGGCCGCGGCGGCGACGGCGTCGAGCTGCCGGTCGAGCAGTCCTTCGGTGGCGGTCGCGATCCGGATGCCGCGCAACCCGAGTGCGGGGTTGTGCTCGTCGGGGTGGTTGACGAAGCGCAGCGGCTTGTCGGAGCCCGCGTCGAGGGTCCGCAGGACGACCTTCCGGCCGGCGAAGGCGGTGAAGACCTCCGCGTAGATCACGGCCTGTTCCTCGACGGTCGGCTCGGTTTCCCGGTCCAGGAAGCACAGCTCGGTCCGGAACAGGCCGACCCCCTCGGCCGGGGTCTCGCGGGCGGCACGGGCACCGGCGCCGTCCTGCACGTTCGCGAGGATCTCGACACGATGACCGTCCGCGGTGGTGCCGGGGCCGGCCCAGGACGCGATGCGCGCACGCTCGCTGCGGTCGGTTGCGACCGCAGCGGCCGCGCCTTCGGGGTCGGGGTCGAGACGGATCTCACCGGCGGCCCCGTCGAGGAGGACGCGGGTGCCGGCGGGAACGGTGTCCAGGTCGGCCGCCGCGACCACGCAGGGGATGCCGAGCTGCCGGGCGATGATCGCGGTGTGGCTGGTGGGCCCGCCGAGGGTGGTGGCGAGCCCGATCACGCGGGTCGGATCGAGGCCGGCGGTGTCGGCGGGGGCGAGGTCCTCCGCGAAGAGAATCGACGGTTCCTCGGGCAGGTCGAGACCGGGTTCGGGGTGGCCGCTGAGCTCGGCGAGCACGCGGTCGCGGATGTCGAGGAGGTCGGTGACGCGCTCGGCCATCAGCCCGCCGAGCTTGGTGAACATGTCGGCGAACTGGTCGGTGGCGCCGACGGCGGCCTCGACCGCGCCGGCTCCGCTGCGGATCTTCGCGGCGACGGCGCCGAGCCAGCCGCGGTCCTCGGCGAGCTGGGCGTTGGCGAGCAGGACCTCGGCGGCGGCGCCTGAGGCCTGGCCGGCGCGGCTGCGCAGCCGGTCCGCGACGGTGGTGGCGGCCGCCCGGAAACGCTCCGCCTCGGCGTCGCGCGCGGTGTCCGGGATGCTCTCGAACGTGGCGGGTATCTGCGGCCGCGGCGCGGGGCGCACGACTGGGCCGTAGGCAACCCCGGGCACGACGGGCGTGCCCCGAACGATCGACATCTCCGCCGCTGCGGGAATCACCTTCTCCATGTCTCCTCCTCGCCGCCCGGTGTGTCGGGATGGGCCTCCGGGGTAATTCTGTGATCGAGATTACTCCGAACCATTGACATGTCAACACATACGGGCGTAAAACAACATAAATCAACATTTCGGCGGTGAGGAGCCCGGCGTGTACGCAGAGGAACGGCAGCAGGCGATCGCCGAGCTGATCGGCCGACGGGGACGGATGTCCGTCGCCGATCTGGCCACCCGTTTCCGCGTCACCACCGAGACCGTCCGCCGGGACCTCGCCCTGCTCGAGCGGCTCGGCCATGTGCGCCGGGTGCACGGCGGCGCGATCCCCACCGCAGCGCTCACGGTGACCGAACCCGCGCTGAGCGAGCGCGAGCACACCCATGCCGCACAGAAAGACCGGATCGCCGCCGCGGCGGCCCGGTACCTTCCCCCCGCCGGCGGCAGTGTGGTGTTCGACGCCGGCACCACCACCGGCCGGCTGGTGGCGGCGCTGCCCGCCGACGTGGACCTCGAGGTGGTCACCAACTCGGTTCCGATCGCCGCGCGGCTCGCCGGCCTCGGATCGGTGCGCCTGCACATGCTCGGCGGCCGGGTCCGCGGGATCACGCAGGCCAGCGTGGGCGAGGACGCGCTGCGATTCCTCCGGGCTCTGCACGTCGACGTCGCCTTCATCGGCACCAACGCGCTCAGCGTCGGCCACGGCCTGTCCACTCCCGACCCGGACGAGGCCGCCGTCAAGCGCGCGATGGTCCGATGCGCCGACCGGGTGGTCGTCCTCGCCGACTCCTCCAAGATCGGCCGACAGCACCTGATCAGCTTCGCCCCCGTCGACGCCGTGGACGTGCTCGTCACGGACACCGAGATCGACGACACCGACTGCAAAGAGCTCACCGACAACGGAATCGAGGTGGTGACGGCATGATCGTCACGCTGACCGCCAACCCCAGCCTGGACCGGACGGTCGCACTGACGGGCCCGCTCGTCCGCGGCGCGGTGCACCGCGCCGCCGCCACCCGCGTGGACCCGGGCGGCAAGGGCGTCAACGTCGCCCGCGTGCTCCGCGCGGCCGGCCGGCCGGTCCTGGCCGTCCTGCCGGGAAACACCGGCGACCCGTTGCTCGCCGCGCTCGACGACCACGGCATCGGCTACCGCGCCGTTCCGACCGGGGGCTTCGCGCGCAGCAACATCACCGTCGCCGAGCCCGACGGCACCACCACCAAGCTCAACGAGCCCGGCCCGGCGTATACCGAAGGGACACTCGATGCGCTGCGCCGGACCGTCGTCGATGCCGCCGCCGACGCCCGCTGGGTGGTGATGTCCGGATCGCTGCCGCCCGGCGTGCCCGCCGACTGGTACGCCGATCTCGTCCGCTCCGTCCGCGCGGCCGCCGTCGACGGGTCCGTCGCGTGCCGCATCGCGGTGGACACCTCCGAGTCTCCCCTGCTGTCGCTCGCGGCCCGGTTCCCCGACGCCGCCCCCGACCTGCTCAAACCGAACTCGGACGAGCTCGCCCAGCTCACCGGCGCGGACGCCGCCGCCCTGGAATCCGCGGCGGCGGCCGGCGACACCGGACCCGTCGTCGCCGCCGGACGCCGGCTCGTCGAGCGCGGCGTCGGGGCGGTGCTGGCCACGCTCGGCGCGGCCGGCGCGGTGCTGATCACCGCCGAGGGTGCCTGGCACGCGGTGCCCGGACCCGTGACCGCGCGCAGCACCGTCGGCGCCGGCGACTCCTCCCTCGCCGGCTATCTCGTCGCGGAGCTGGCCGGGCTCGGCCCCGCCGAGCGCCTCCGCCACGCCGTCGCGTACGGCTCGGCGGCCGTGGCACTTCCCGGCACCACGCTTCCCGGACCCGACGACGTCGACACCGGCGCCGTCGAGGTCGCTCCGCTCCGCCCCGTTCCCCTGGACACCCCGTCCCCGGCCCTCCCTCACCACCAGTAAGGACACGCCATGCCAGACATCGCTTCCGGCGCCACCTCCGGGCCCGCGATCATCGACGACGGCCTGATCGCGCTCGACGCAGACCTCGGCGCCGACAAGGAGTCGGTCATCGCCGCGCTGGCCTCGCGGCTGGCCGCCGCCGGCCGCGCCACCGACGCGGCGGCACTGACCGCCGCCGCCCTGGACCGGGAGGCCAAGTCGGCCACCGGCCTGCCCGGTGGGATCGCCATCCCGCACTGCCGCGCCGACGCCGTCGCCACCGCGTCGCTCGGCTTCGCGCGACTGTCCCCCAAGGTGGACTTCGGGGCCCCCGACGGACCCGCCGACCTCGTGTTCCTCATCGCCGCCCCGGAGGGGGCCGGAGCCGAGCACATGAAGCTGCTCTCGTCGCTCGCCCGGGCACTCGTGCGGCCGGACTTCGTCGGGTCACTGCGCGACGCGGCCACACCCGCGGACGTGATCGCGCTGGTCGAGGGGGTTCTGCCGAAACCGGCCCCGGCCACCACCGCGGCCCCGGCCGCCGAGTCCGCGCCGGCCACCCCGGCGCCCGAACCCACCCCGGCCGCCGAGCGCACCATCGTCGCTGTCACCGCCTGCCCGACGGGAATCGCCCACACCTACATGGCCGCCGATGCCCTCAAGGCCGCGGGCGAACGCGCCGGAGTCACGGTGCGGGTCGAGACCCAGGGTTCGAGCGGAAGCACCCCCCTGCCGGCGTCCGTGATCGCCGGCGCCGACGCCGTCATCTTCGCCACCGACGTCGGCGTGAAGAACCGCGAACGGTTCGCCGGCAAACCGGTGGTCGCCTCGGGCGTCAAGCGGGCGATCAACGAGCCCGACGTGATGGTCGCCGAGGCGATGCGCGCGGCGAAGGACCCGTCCGCGGGCACCGTCGACGCGGCCGCCGTGGCTGCGGCCGCCGACGAACCCTCGGCGGGCGAGGTCGGCTGGGGCACCCGGCTGCGTCAGATCCTGCTGACCGGCGTGAGCTACATGATCCCGTTCGTCGCCGCGGGCGGCCTGCTCATCGCCCTCGGATTCCTGCTCGGCGGGTACGAGATCACCGAGCCCGCCGCCGACATCGTGGTCGGCAACTCGCTGACCGACCTCCCGGACGGCGGCCTGACCACCTATCTCGGCGCGGTTCTGTTCCAGCTCGGCTCGCTGGCGTTCTCCTTCCTGGTGCCCGCCCTGGCGGGCTTCATCGCCTTCGCGATCGCGGACCGGCCCGGCCTGGCGCCCGGCTTCACCGCCGGCGCGGTGGCCGTGTTCGTCGGGGCCGGCTTCATCGGTGGCCTCGTCGGCGGCCTCATCGCAGGCTTCGCAGCGCTGTGGGTGGGTCGCATCCCGGTCCCGGTGTGGGCCCGCGGGCTGATGCCGGTGGTGATCATCCCGCTGTTCGCCACCCTCATCGTCGGCGCCCTCATGTTCCTCGTCCTCGGTAAGCCCCTCGCCGCGATCACCACGGGCCTGACGAACTGGCTCAACGGCCTGTCCGGGAGTTCGGTCGTCATCCTCGGCGTGATCCTCGGCCTGATGATGTGCTTCGACCTCGGCGGCCCGGTCAACAAGGCCGCCTACGCCTTCGCCGTCGCCGGGCTCGACGTCTCGAACAACGCCTCGCTGCAGATCATGGCGGCCGTGATGGCCGCCGGCATGGTGCCGCCGCTGGCGATGGCACTGTCGTCGACGCTGCGGCCGGGCATCTACAGCACCGCCGAACGCGAGAACGGCAAGGCCGCATGGCTGCTCGGTGCCTCGTTCATCTCCGAGGGAGCGATCCCGTTCGCGGCGGCGGACCCGCTGCGGGTGATCCCGTCGATGATGGCCGGCGGCGCCGTCACCGGCGCGATCGTGATGGCCACCGGGACGACCCTCAGCGCCCCGCACGGCGGCATCTTCGTGTTCTTCGCCATCGGCAACCTGCTGTGGTTCCTGGTCGCCCTCGCCGCCGGCACCGTCGTGGGTGCGCTGTGCGTGACCCTCGCCAAGGAGGTGCACCGGCCCGCCCACCTGCGCAGCAGCGACACCGCGGCCCAGCCCGCCGTCGCCTGATCGGATCCGACGACCGTCCCTACCCCGAAGGAGTTCCCATGCCCAGCACCACCGTCACCGTCGGCTCGTCCATCGGCCTGCATGCCCGGCCGGCCGGCATCATCGCCGAAGCCGTGGTCGCCTCCGGAGTCCCGGTGACCCTGGCCGTGGACGGCGGCGAACCCGTCGACGCGGGCTCGGCGCTGCTCATCATGACGCTCGGCGCCACCCAGGGCACCGAGGTCACCGTGACCAGCGACGACACCGACGTGCTCGCCCGGGTCGCCGAGCTGGTGGCCGCCGACCTCGACGCCTGACGTCAGCCCCGGCGGCGGCGCGCGGCCCGTCGCCACAGCCCGCCTGCGGCGGCTGCGATCACCACGATGCCCGCGGCGATCGCCGCGGGCATCGCCCCGTCCGGGGTCTGCGCCGGCTCCTCCGCAGGCGTGGGCCGGAACAGGCCCACCACGTCGCGCCACACCCGCACTCCCGGCAGGGCGCCGTCGGCGGATTCGGAAGCGGTCAGCAGGTCCCCGCTCGCGGTGAAGGCCACCGCCTCGCCCTGGGGTTCGTGGGGCACCGGCACCCGCAGGGCCGGGCCCGCCGCGAGCGCCGCCGCGACGTCGCCGTCGGGGGCGTGGAAGAGGTAGACATCGGTGTACGTGCGCACTGCGGCGACGGTGCCGTTGGCGCTGACCGCGCCACCGGTGACCAGCGCGGAGGAGGCCCCGCCGACGGGTCCGCCGGGGGTGTCCGTGGGGCCGAGGGTCAGGGATCCGACGCGTTCGAGCGGGACCGGCCCCGGGTCGGGCAGGTCGTCCACGCTCCGCCCGCCCGCCGGCCGGTAGATCCCGGCACTGCCGAACAGCGGCTTGGAGACGATCAGCGGCACCCCGTCGCGCGGGACGAGCAGCGTCTCCGCGTCGCGTGGGCCGTCGGGATAGGTGAGCCGGTGCAGGCTGCCCGCGCCGGTCTGCGGGTCGACCGAGATCAGCGCGACGGTGTCGCGCGCGGCGCGATTGTCGCCGACGTCGCCGAGCCACAGCCGGCCGTCCGGACCGGCGGCGAGGTCCTCCACGTCGTACGGGTCGACGGGCGGCGGGATGCGGCGCACCACCGCGCAGTCGGCCCCGAGCTCGAACACCGCCTCGTCGGCCCCGGCGTCCGGCACCGCGAACACGCGATCACCGGAGGCGACGAGGCCCGACAGCTCCGCGAGGGCGGGATCGGTGGGGGTGCACAGCACGCCACCGTCGACCTCGGCGATCGGGACCGTGGAGGTCTGCGCCGCGGCGGCCGGCGCCGACACGACGGCCGCCGAGGCCACCAGGCCGACGAGGGCCCCGCGCACTAGGCGGCGTACTCGACCAGGGCCGACGCGAGCGCCTGCGGCACGCGGGCATGCACGCGCGTACCGTCCACCTCGTGCGCGGAGTTCAGGACCTGCCCGTCCGAGTGGATCCGCGCGAGCAGGTCGCCCCGCGTGTACGGCAGCAGCACCTTCACCTCGACGTCCGGGTGCTCGAGCAGCGCGGCGAGGTGCTCGCGCAGTTCGTCGAGTCCCTCGCCGCTGCGCGCCGAGACGAACACCGCGTCGGGCAGCAGGGCGCGCAGCTCGGTGAGGGTCAGCGGGTCGGCGGCGTCGACCTTGTTCACCACGATCAGCTCGGGCGGCGGCGGAGCGTCGGACTCGCGCAGCACGTCGGTGATCACCTCGCGCACGGCCTTGATCTGGTCCGTCGGCAACGGATCGGACCCGTCCACCACGTGCAGCAGCAGGTCCGCGTCCGTGACCTCCTCGAGGGTGGAGCGGAACGCCTCGACGAGCTGGGTCGGCAGGTGCCGCACGAAGCCGACGGTGTCGGTGAGCACGTACTCCCGTCCGTCCGGCAGTTCGGCCCGGCGGGTGGTCGGGTCGAGCGTCGCGAACAACGCGTTCTGCACCAGCACACCGGAACCGGTGAGCTTGTTGAGCAGGCTGGACTTGCCGGCGTTGGTGTAGCCGACGATTGCGACCGACGGGATGCGGTTGCGCATGCGCCGGGTGCGCTTGGTGTCGCGAACGGACTTCATCGCCTTGATCTCGCGGCGCAGCTTGGCCATCCGTTCGCGGATGCGGCGACGGTCCGTCTCGATCTTCGTCTCGCCGGGACCACGCAGGCCCACGCCGCCGTTGCTGCCGGCACGGCCGCCGGCCTGCCGCGACATCGACTCGCCCCAGCCGCGCAGTCGCGGCAGCATGTACTCCATCTGCGCGAGCGATACCTGCGCCTTGCCTTCACGGGAGGTGGCGTGCTGGGCGAAGATGTCGAGGATCAGTGCGGTGCGGTCGATGACCTTGACCTTGACGATCTTCTCCAGGGCGGTCAGCTGCGCGGGGGTCAGCTCGCCGTCGCAGATGACGGTGTCGGCACCGGTGGCCAGCACCACCTGGCGCAGTTCCTCGGCCTTGCCGGAGCCGATGTAGGTCGCGGCGTCGGGACGGTCCCGGCGCTGGATCAGGCCCTCGAGTACCTCGGAGCCCGCGGTCTCGGCCAGTGCGGCGAGCTCGGCGAGGCTGGCCTCGGCCTGGGCCGCGGTGCCGCCGGTCCACACCCCGACCAGCACGACCCGCTCGAGGCGGAGCTGCCGGTATTCGACCTCGGTGATGTCCTCGAGTTCGGTGGACAACCCGGCGACGCGGCGCAGGGCGCTGCGGTCCTCGAGCTGCATCTCGCCGACCGACGGGTCGGCGGGGGCCCAGCCCGCGACGCGGTCCGCGTCGTCGGTGGCCGATTCGTTTCGTCGTGTGTTCGTCATACACGACCATCGTCCCACGTCGGACGCGCCGACGCATGCGACTTTCCGGGTGTCCGCGCAGGGCGAAACCCGCGCGGCGCACCGGCGCCGCCGGGCCGGGAGTCAGTCCAGGCCGCCCCACCAGTCGTCGCCGATCGTGCCCGACGCCACCAGCACCGACGGGCCGCGCAACGCGGCCCGTCCGTCCTCGAGGCGCACCTGCACGGTCCCGCCGGGGACGTGCACCTGGACCGTACCGGAGCCGGACCCGTCGAAACGCAACGCCGCGGCGGCGGCCGCGACCGTGCCGGTGCCGCAGGACCGGGTCTCCCCCACGCCCCGCTCGTACACCCGCATGTCCACCGCGCCCGCGGAGATGGGCGTGAGGAACTCGATGTTGACCCCCTGCGGGAAGAAGCCGGGGTCGAAACCCGGACCGGAAAGGTCGAGGGCGGCCAGGGTCGCCGCGGTCAGGTGCGGATCGACACAGGCCAGGTGCGGGTTGCCGACGTCGATGCCCAGCCCGCGGTACACCCGGCCCTCGATGGTGGCCGTCGACTCCCCCAGCTCCCGCACCACACCCATGTCGACGGTGACCTCGCCGTGGGTGGCGTCGGCGCTGTGCACCTGCACCGGCTTGCCGCCGGCGCGGCTGCCGACGACGAACTCGCCGCGCGACTCGAGCCCGCTGGCGGTGACGAAGTGCGCGAACACCCGCACCCCGTTGCCGCACATCTCCGCGATCGAGCCGTCGGCGTTGCGGTAGTCCATGAACCAGTCGTCGGCGTCCGTCCCCTCGGGCAGTGCCGGCAGAACCCCGGCGTCGACCAGCGCCCCGGCGCGCGCGACGCGCAGGACCCCGTCCGCCCCGAGGCCGCGACGGCGATCGCACAGCGCCGCCACCCGCTTCGGCTCGAGGGAGATCCGCACGTCGGGATCCGGGAGGATCACGAAGTCGTTCTCGGTGCCGTGGCCCTTGCTGAAGTCCATGCCCGTCACCTTAACGACGGTTCGCATCGGCGAGAACCCGCAGCGCCGTGTCCCGCAACGCCGGATCGGCACCGTCGAGCCAGTGCACCCGCGGATCCCGGCGGAACCACGAGCGTTGCCGGCGCACGTAGCGCCGCGTCCCGATGAAGGTGCGCTCGCGGGCGTGGGCGAGGTCGCACTCACCGGCCAGGTACTCGAGCACCTGCGCGTACCCGATCGCCCGACGGGCGGTTACCCCCTCGTGCAGCCCCTGTTCGCACAGCGCCGCCACCTCGTCGACCAGTCCGCGCTCGAACATCAGGTCCGTGCGCCGAGCGATCCGGTCGTCGAGGGCCACGGTGTCCCGGTCCACCCCCAGCACGACGGTCCCCCATCTGGGATCGCCGATCTGCGGCTGCGACGCCGCGAACGGCGCCCCGGTGAGCTCGACCACTTCGAGGGCGCGGACCATGCGGCGGCCGTCGGTGGGGAGGATCGTCGCCGCGGCGACCGGGTCGGCCCGCTGCAGCGCCGCGTGCACCGCGGCCACCCCCTCGTCGGCGAGCAGCGCCTCCCACTTGGCCCGTACCTGCGGATCCGTCGCGGGGAACTGCCACTCGTCGAGGAGGGCCTGCACGTACATCATCGAGCCGCCGACGATGATCGGCACGGCGCCGCGGTCCCGGATCGCCTCGACGTCGGCGGTCGCGGCCTGCTGGTAGCGGGCGACCGTGGCGGTCTCGGTGACATCGAGGACGTCGAGCTGATGGTGGGTGATGCCGCGCCGCTCGTCGACGGGCAGCTTGGCGGTGCCGATGTCCATGCCGCGGTACTGCTGCATCGCATCGATGTTGACGATCTCCCCGCCGAGCTCCTCGGCGAGATCGAGACCCAGATCGGACTTGCCGGTGGCCGTCGGGCCGACGACGGCCACCGGAGGGAGGGGCTCACGGGTCACGGTCGCCACATCCCGACGTGGTATCCCACGCCGTACGGCGCGCTGCTGTGGGTCGTGGCGGCCGCCGCCGGTCCGTCGGAGCCGAACACCGCGGCCAGCACCTGCCATGCGGCGCGGCCGTCGAGGACCAGTTCGGTGCAGAGCGCCGGGTCGAGCGCGGCGAGCGCGGCGGCGTCGCCGACCGCGAGGGCGGCGCCGAGCGCCTCGTCCACCTCCTGCGCCCCGGGGTGGTAGGCCCCGGGTGCCTTCGCGGTGAGCGTGGCCGGGCCGTCCGCGACCACGAGCAGGGCCGTCGGGGTGCGGTCCGCGTCCAGGGCGCCGCGCAGCCGCCGCCCGAAGCGGGCGCAGTTCTGCGGGGTCGTGTCGGCCGGCACGACGTGCGTGGTGGCGCGCACGACCGGCGCCGTCCGGTCGCGCAACCAGCCCGCGATCAGGGCCGGCAGCGGCAGCTGCGGATCGGGCGTCCCCGCGGTCGCCGGCCCGAGCGATACGGCCAGGTCGACACCGAAGCCGCGGAACGTTCCGACGGCCGTGTCCGGGAGGTGCGCGGCCTCCGTGCCCGTACCGACGACGACCCACTGCGCCGCGGCGCGCAGTTCCGCCCCGACGTCGAGCACGGCGGCGCGCAGGTCGGCGGTCTCGGCGGCCGCGGAGCCGGTCAACTCGGGAACGAGCAGGGGTGGGGACGGCACGAACGCCGCGGCGATCAACACACGGGCCACCGTAGTCGACCCGACCCGCCGCCTCCCGGCCGTGCGACCTGTTTCAATAGTGGGCGGGCGTGGTCTCGGAGCGACCTCCGCGGCCCGACCACGCGAACCAGTGCGACCAGGCAGCCGTGCCGCGCGGCAGAGATGAGGACCGATGACCGACCCGAACGCAACGCAGGAATCCCGCGCTCCGAAGCCGGGCGCTCCCAAACCGGGTCGGCAGCGGCCGGCCCCCGAGTCGTCGGCACCCAAGCCGCACCCGGCCGCCCATCCCCATCCGCAGCCCACGGTCCCGGCCAGCGATCCGAGCCGGTGGGGCCGCGTCGACGAGGACGGCACGGCGTGGGTGAAGACCGCCGAGGGCGAGCGGTGCATCGGGTCCTGGCAGGCGGGCGACGCCGCCGAGGGGCTTGCCCACTTCGGCCGCCGGTACGACGACCTCGCGACCGAGGTGGCGATCCTCGAGTCGCGGCTGAGCTCGGGCACCGGGGACGCGAAGAAGACCCGGGCGGCGGCCCAGGCGCTCGCGGAGTCCTTGCCCACCGCCGCCGTGATCGGTGACCTCGACACCCTCGCCGAGCGGCTCGCGGCGATCGTCGCGGACTCGGAGAAGGCGGCGGTCGCCGCAAAACAGGAGAAGGAGCACCAGCGGGCGGCGGCCACCGCCCGCAAGGAGGCCCTCGCGGCCGAGGCCGAGCAGATCGGCGCCGAGTCGACCCAGTGGAAGGCTGCCGGCGACCGGTTGCGGGAGATCCTCGAGGAGTGGAAGACGATCCGCGGCGTGGACCGTAAGGTCGACGACGCCCTGTGGCGGCGCTATTCGAAGGCCCGCGAGGCGTTCAACCGCCGGCGCGGCGCGCACTTCGCCGAACTGGACCGCGAGCGCGCCGCCGCCCGGACCCGCAAGGAGGATCTCGTGGCGCAGGCCGAGGAACTGCAGGACTCGACCGACTGGGGTGCGACGGCGGCCGCGTTCCGGGAACTTCTCGCCGAGTGGAAGGCGGCCGGCCGGGCGCCGCGCGAGGCCGACGATCAGCTGTGGAAGCGGTTCAAGGGCGCCCAGGACGTGTTCTTCGCCGCCCGCAACGCGGCCGCCTCGGAGCGGGACGCGGAGTTCGAGGAGAACGCGCAGGCGAAGGAGGCGCTGCTGCAGTCGGCGGCGTCGATCGATCCGGCGGCGGACATCGACGCCGCCCGGGCCCGGCTGCGCGAGCTGCAGGACAGGTGGGAGGAGATCGGCAAGGTCCCGCGGGAGCGGATGCACGACCTCGAGAGCCGTCTGCGGGCGATCGAGAAGCGGGTCCGCGAGGCCGCCGAGTCCGAATGGCGGCGCACCGACCCGGAGGCGCTCGCCCGTGCCGCCCAGTTCCGGGAGCGCGTGCGCCAGTTCGAGGAGCAGGCCGCCAAGGCCACCGCCGCGGGCCGCCCGAAGGACGCCGAGAGTGCGCTCGCGCAGGCGCAGCAGTGGCGGGAATGGGCCGACGCCGCGGAAGGAGCCGTCGGGGAGCGCTGAGCGCCCCTCCGGACACGACGGTGCCCCCGGCTCGTTCGAGCCGGGGGCACCGTCGTTCGTCCGGTCCCGGGCGGTCAGTCGTCGAGCAGGCCCTTGTTCTCCTGCTGGGCGGCCGCGTTGCGGAGTTCCTCCTCGGCGGCGAGCTGAAGCGCGGTGCGCGTCCACACCACCTTCGCCCAGTGGAAGGTGAGCACCATGACGGTGATCCAGCCCAGGATCAGGCCGATGCCCGGTCCCGCGCCCGGGTCGCCGACCGGCAGGGTCTGCCTCGACCAGATCGAGAGCATGCCGAACACGATCGACACCGCGGAGCCGGCCAGCGCCAGCCACGCCAGCACCCACCGGCGGGTGACGAGCGCCAGGATGGAGAAGATCGCGCCGAACACCAGAGCGAGCCACACGAAGATGCGGGAGGGCAGCGCGATGGACTCGGCGGTCGCGTCGGGGGCGAAGGACAGCACCTCCCACCCGTTGGCCGCCCCGGCGTGGGGCAGGCTGAACGAGCCGAGCAGCACGAGCACCGCGACCGCGACGACGAGCGCGCGGGCTCCGGGGTCGATCTCGCCGGCGATCTTGCGTTCGGCTGCCTCGAGGTCGGCGCGGACTTCGTCCATCGGATCCCTTCCGTCGTCCCCGGCGTCGTCGCCGGGCGTCCTGCCCTCGTCGGGGCCGCTCGCGGTCATGCGTCACATCCCGTCTGTGCCGGAAGTGGCTCGGGCACACCGATCTGCGGGAGACCGAGCCCCACCCCGATGGGGGGCGTCTTGGGGGTGCGGCCCTGCTCGAACCGGTCGCCGGCGCGGGTGCGCCGATGAGTCAGGATCGGGGTGTCCGCGACCAGATGGTGCGGGGCGGCCTCGCTGATCACGATCGTGACGACGTCGCCCGGGCGAACCGCACGGTCGATGTTGCCCTCGGGCCGGAAGTGCACGAGCCGGCCGTCACGGGCGCGGCCGCTCATCCGGGCGGTCTCGGAGTCCTTGCGGCCCTCCCCCGCGGCGACGAGCAGCTCGACCTCCCTGCCGACGAGCGCGAGGTTCTCCTCGAGGGTGATCCGCTCCTGCAGCGCGATGAGCCGTTCGTACCGTTCCTGCACCACCGCCTTGGGCAGCTGGCCGTCCATCTCCGCGGCCGGCGTGCCGGGTCGCCTGGAGTACTGGAAGGTGAAGGCGCTGGTGAACCGGGCCTTCTCGACGACGTCGAGGGTCTCCTGGAAGTCCTCCTCGGTCTCGCCGGGGAACCCGACGATGATATCGGTGGTGATCGCCGCGTGCGGCATGGCCGCGCGCACCTTCTCGATGATCCCGAGGAACCGCTCCTTGCGGTACGAGCGGCGCATCGCGCGCAGGACGCGGTCCGAGCCGGACTGCAGCGGCATATGCAGCTGCGGGCACACGTTCGGGGTCTGCGCCATCGCCTCGATGACGTCGTCGGTGAACTCCGCGGGGTGCGGGGAGGTGAAGCGGACCCGTTCGAGACCCTCGATACCGCCGCAGGCGCGCAGCAGCGCGGCGAACGCGCCGCGGTCGCGGGGCTGCTCCGGATCGGCGAAGGAGCGGCCGTAGGAGTTGACGTTCTGCCCGAGCAGGGTCACCTCGAGGACGCCCTCGTCGACGAGCGCGCGGACCTCGGCGAGGATGTCACCGGGCCGGCGGTCCACCTCCTTGCCACGCAGCGACGGCACGATGCAGAAGGTGCAGGTGTTGTTGCAGCCCACGGAGATCGACACCCAGCCGGCGTAGCTGGACTCGCGCCGGGCGGGCAGGGTCGAGGGGAACGCCTCGAGCGATTCGAGGATCTCGACCTCGGCGCGGCGGTTGTGCCGGGCACGATCGAGCAGCGCCGGCAGGTTGCCGATGTTGTGCGTCCCGAACACGACGTCGACCCACGGCGCCTTCTTCACGACGACCTCGCGGTCCTTCTGGGCAAGGCACCCACCGACGGCGATCTGCATGTTCGGGTTGGCGTCCTTGACGGGCCGCAGATGGCTCAGGTTGCCGTAGAGCTTGTTGTCGGCATTCTCCCGCACCGCGCAGGTGTTGAAGACCACGAGATCGGCGGGCGCACCCGGCCCTGCCTTGGTGAACCCGGAGTCCTCGAGCAGCCCGGACAGGCGCTCCGAGTCGTGCACGTTCATCTGGCAGCCATAGGTGCGCACCTCGTAGGTGCGGGCGCCGACCTCGGCGGTCGCGTCGAGGGCGGCCGGGGCGCTGGGGGGTTCATGGTCCATCGATGACACGTCCCAGCCTAGCTCACGGGGCCGGACCGCTCCTGAAGTGGGCCGAGAGAGACAAACTAGTCCATCGCGCGACCCGGCGGGGCGAACCGGAACCGGCCTTTCGGGGCCGACCGTAAATTTTCCATTACGCAGTCCGAACTCGGCTTGCGAAAATTGCGGCACGGCGGCGCGGGCAGCATAGGGTTCTGTCCATGACACCAGCGGCGGTCGAATTCGAGAAGCCCTCCGGCTCGGCAGGCGGCGCACCCCCGATGATCTCGATGTCGGCGGTGGAGAAGCACTTCGGAGCCCTGCACGTGCTGCAGGACATCAACCTCGAAGTATCGGCGGGTCAGGTCGTGATCGTGGTGGGGCCGTCCGGGTCCGGCAAGTCCACCCTGTGCCGGACCATCAACCGGCTCGAGCCGATCGACTCGGGCGAGATCCGGGTGGACGGCAAGCTGCTTCCCGCAGAAGGTAAGGCGCTCGCGGCGCTGCGAGCCGACGTGGGAATGGTGTTCCAGTCGTTCAACCTGTTCGCGCACAAGACCATCCTCGAGAACGTCATGCTCGCCCCGGTAAAGGTCCGTCGCAAGGGCAGGACCGAGGCCAAGGAGCAGGCGCTGCAACTTCTCGACCGCGTCGGCATCGCCAATCAGGCGGAAAAGTATCCCGCGCAGCTCTCGGGCGGCCAGCAGCAGCGCGTCGCGATCGCGCGGGCACTGGCGATGAACCCGAAGGTCATGCTGTTCGACGAGCCGACCTCGGCGCTGGACCCCGAGATGGTCCAGGAGGTGCTCGACGTCATGACGTCGCTGGCCCGGGAGGGCATGACGATGCTCGTCGTCACCCACGAGATGGGCTTCGCCCGCAAGGCCGGCAACCGCGTGCTGTTCATGGCGGACGGGCAGATCATCGAGGACACCGACCCCGACACGTTCTTCACCGCACCCAAGTCCGCCCGCGCCCAGGACTTCCTCGGCAAGATCCTCAGTCACTGATCCGGCGTCGCTGCCGCACCGGAACCGGGGCGGCATCACCCACAACACGGAGGTACTCGATGAGAATCACCCGCTCGGTTCGCCTGGGCATCGGCGCGATCGCCGTCGCCGTGCTCGCCACCGCGTGTGGCGGAGACGAGCAGCGCAGCGTGTCGCAGTCCGCCGAGAGCGGCTCCCTCGTCGTCGGCATCAAGTTCGACCAGCCCGGGCTCGGGTTGCGCAACCCCGACGGTACCTTCAGCGGGTTCGACGTCGAGGTCGCGAAGTACGTCGGGCAGCAGCTGGGAGTGGCGCCGGAGAACATCGAGTTCAAGGAAGCCCCGTCCCCGCAGCGCGAGACCCTCATCGAGAACGGTGAGGTGGACTACATCGTCGCCACCTACTCGATCACCGACACGCGCAAGGAGAAGGTCGACTTCGCCGGGCCGTACTTCGTCGCCGGCCAGTCGTTGCTCGTGCGTGCCGACAACACCGACATCACCGGACCGGAGTCGCTCAACGGCGGCAAGCGGCTGTGCTCGGTGGCCGGCTCCACCCCCGCACAGAAGGTCAAGGACACCTACGCGCAGGACGTGCAGCTGCAGGAGTTCGACACCTACTCCGCCTGCGTCGAGGCGCTGCGCAACGGTGCGGTCGACGCCGTGACCACCGACGACATCATTCTCGCCGGTTACGCGGCCCAGTACCCGGGCCAGTTGAAGGTCGTGGGCGAGCCGTTCACGGAAGAGCGCTACGGTATCGGTCTGGCCAAGGGCGACACCGAGTCCCGCAACCAGATCAACGACGCGATCGAAGAGATGATCTCGAGCGGGGCCTGGCAGGCCGCCCTCGAATCCACTGTCGGCCCGTCCGGATACCCCCTGCCGGAACCGCCGCAGGTCGACCGCTACTGACCGTCCCCGCCGTCCGGCCGGCCCGTTCGACGACTCGTCACGGGCCGGCCGGATCCCAGTCCCCGATCGGTGGAGTTGACCTGTGGATCTGTTGAGCAAGTACGGCGATCAGTTGATCGACGCCTTCTGGACCACCGTGCAGTTGACGGTGTTCTCGGCGATCGGCGCGCTGATCCTCGGAACGATCCTCGCCGGCATGCGCGTGTCCCCGGTGCCGGTGGCACGGGCGGTCGGCACCGTGTACGTGGGGATCTTCCGCAACACCCCCCTGACGCTGATCATCATCTTCTGCCTGTTCGGCCTGTCACAGACGCTGGGCATCAGCCTTGCCCCCCAGTCGTCGCCGACGTTCCTGGTGGACAACAACTTCCGGCTCGCGGTGCTGGGCCTGAGCGTCTATACCGCGGCGTTCGTCTGCGAGTCGCTGCGCTCGGGCATCAACACCGTCAACGTCGGGCAGGCCGAGGCGGGCCGCTCCCTCGGGCTGACCTTCGGCCAGAATCTGCGCCTGATCGTGCTGCCGCAGGCGTTCCGCGCGGTGATCGCACCCCTCGGCAGCGTGCTGATCGCCCTGACCAAGAATTCGACGATCGCGTCCGTCATCGGCGTCTCGGAGGCCTCCCTGCTGATGAAGACCATGATCGAGAACGAGGCGCAGATCTTCGTCATCGGCGGCATCTTCGCCCTCGGCTTCGTGATCCTGACCCTGCCCACGGGCCTGCTGTTCGGCTGGCTGAGCACGCGATTCGAGGTGTCCCGGTGAGCACCGGCCGCGCAACCGTCCTCTACGACGCCCCCGGCCCCCGGGCGCGAACGATCTACCACGTCGCCTCGGCGGCGGTGGCCGTGCTGCTCGTCGCCGTCGGCTATTTCGTCTACCGGGCTCTCGACGACAAGGGGCAGCTCACCACCGCGAAGTGGGAGCCGTTCCTGGAATCGAGCTCGTGGACCACGTATCTGATCCCCGGCATCCGGGGCACCCTCATCGCGGCCGCGGTATCCATCGTGCTCGCCCTGATCCTCGGGGCCGCGCTGGGCATCGGCCGGCTCTCCGATCACCGGCCCGTGCGCGCGGTGTGCGGCTTCATCGTCGAACTGTTCCGGGCCATCCCGGTACTGATCCTGATGATCTTCGCCTACCAGCTGTTCGCCGAATACCAGGTCTTCCGGTCGAAGTACCTGGCGCTGGCGGCGGTGGTCACCGGCCTGACCCTCTACAACGGCTCGGTGATCGCCGAGATCGTCCGCGCCGGCATCCGGTCGCTGCCCCGCGGGCAGACCGAGGCCGCCGCGGCGCTGGGCATGCGCAAGGGCCAGATCATGCGTCTGATCCTGTTGCCACAGGCCGTCACGGCGATGTTGCCGGCGATCGTCTCGCAGATGGTGGTGGCCCTGAAGGACTCCGCGCTCGGCTATCTCATCGGGTACGTCGAAGTCGTGCGCGCCGGTCAGCAGCTCGGCGCGTTCTTCGGCAACTACCTGCCGTCGCTGCTCGTGGTGGCCGCGATCATGATCGTGCTCAACGGCGCGTTGACGGTCGTCGCGACGCGGCTCGAGCGGCGTCTGCGGACCGGACGCAAGAACCGTGCCGCGATGCCGGAGGCCGACGAGAACGCCCCCGACAACGTGCTTTCCGGCATGACCGTCCCGGGGGTGGACATCACCAGCGATCACGACAAGCGCCGGTAACCCGTCAGTCGGTGGCGACGTCGCCGGGCTCGGGATCGAGCCCGGCGAGTTCGCCGCGGACCACGTCGAAGGCCACGCCCTGCGGGTAACCACGGCGGGCGAGCATGCCGACCAGCCGTCGCACCACCTTGTCCCGTTCCGCGGCGATCTCGCGCCGATCCCCCTCCGTGGGCAGCGGGGGCTGGGTGCGCAGCTTCTTGCGCACCAGTTCGGCGGCGCGGGCGCGTTCGTCGTCGCCGTCGATCTGCTCCAGCGCCTCAGCCGCCTCGTGCTGCCCGATCCCCTTGCGGCGCAGTTCCATTGCCAGAGCACGTTTGCCCCGGCCGGCATGCCGATGACGGGAGCGCACCCACTGCTGGGCGAACTCGGCGTCGTCGACGAGGCCCACCTCGGTGAGCCGGTCGAGGGTCCGCTCGGCGACGTCCGCGGCGAAGCCCTTCTGTTCGAGTTTCGCGGCGAGTTCGGCGCGGCTGCGAGCCCGGTCGGTCAGCAGACGGAGGCACAGGTCCTTGGCCTGTGCCTCCGTTCCGCCGCCGGGCAGGTCGCCGCCGCGCCGGTCACCGCGACGGGAGTCGCTGCCCAACGCTCGACTCAGAAGTCGGCGGGCTCGTCGGCGGGCTCGGCGGTGACGTCCGCCCCGATGCCGAGCTTCTCCTTGATCTTCTTCTCGATCTCGTCCCGGACGTCGGTGTTCTCCAGCAGGAACTTGCGGGCGTTCTCCTTGCCCTGACCGAGCTGGTCGCCCTCGTAGGTGTACCAGGAGCCGGACTTGCGGATGAAGCCCTGCTCGACCCCCATGTCGATGAGCGAGCCCTCCTTGCTGATGCCGTGGCCGTAGAGGATGTCGAACTCGGCCTGCTTGAAGGGCGGCGACACCTTGTTCTTGACGACCTTGACGCGGGTGCGGTTGCCCACCGCGTCGGAGCCGTCCTTGAGGGTCTCGATACGGCGCACGTCCAGGCGCACCGAGGCGTAGAACTTCAAAGCCTTGCCGCCGGTGGTCGTTTCGGGCGAGCCGAACATCACACCGATCTTCTCGCGCAGCTGGTTGATGAAGATCGCGGTGGTGCCCGAGTTGTTGAGCGCACCGGTCATCTTGCGCAGCGCCTGGCTCATCAGGCGGGCCTGCAGGCCGACGTGGCTGTCACCCATCTCGCCCTCGATCTCGGCGCGCGGCACCAGGGCCGCCACCGAGTCGACCACGATGATGTCGAGCGCGCCGGAACGGATCAGCATGTCCGCGATCTCGAGCGCCTGCTCACCGGTATCCGGCTGCGACACGAGCAGGGCGTCGGTGTCGACACCGAGCTTGCGCGCGTACTCGGGATCGAGCGCGTGCTCGGCGTCGATGAAGGCGGCGATGCCGCCGGCGGCCTGGGCGTTGGCCACGGCGTGCAGCGCGACCGTCGTCTTACCGGAGGATTCCGGGCCGTAGATCTCGACGACCCGGCCGCGCGGGAGGCCGCCGATGCCGAGCGCGACGTCGAGCGCGATCGAGCCCGTCGGGATCACGGCGATGGGCTGGCGGGACTCCTCCCCCAGGCGCATCACCGAGCCCTTGCCGAAGCTCTTGTCGATCTGCGCGAGCGCCAGCTCGAGCGCCTTGTCGCGATCGTGTGCCTGTGGTGCCATCGTGGTCCCCTTTTCGAGTCTCGTCTTGCTTGCCGATGACGTTAGAGTCCGGCACCGACAAGTTCGCCGTCCCGACCGGCGAGCGGCCGGATCTGTGGATGAATCGGACGCCTGTGGACTACTTCTTCACCACCCGCGGACCAGCATAGGCGAACAACTGTTCGAACGGAACGGGCGCGGCGGTTTCACCGGCGCGCGGGCGGGACGTCGAACTCCTCGCACAGGGCCCGCCACACCTCACGGGGTTCCCGGCCGGCCTCGATGGCCGCGGCGGCGGTCCGCCCGCCGAGCGAGAGCAGCACGTGGTCACGTAGCAGGGCGTCGCCGCGCAGCTGCCCGAACTCGTTGCGGACACACTCGTGAAATTCCGTCAGTCGCACCTGCGCCACGGTAGTCGCTTCCCGGACCCCCGACAGCGGCCGGTGGCGCGGACGCGGGGCACGTCACCGCATCGGCGCCACGACGCTGCGGCAGACGGTCACCGGGTCCTCGACCTGCGTTGCCGTCGCGGCGGCCAGGCGGGCCGCGCGCGTGAAGCGTGGCTCGGTCAGCACGGTGTCCACGGCCGCCCGCAGCGCGTCGGAGTCGAGTGGCCGCACGACCACCGCGCTGCCCTGCCGGGCGGCCCGATTGGCCAGCTCCCACTGGTCGCCGCCGCCGGGCACCACGACCGCGGGCACCCCGGCGCGCAGGGCCTTGGCGAGCATCCCGTGGCCGCCGCCGCACACCACCACGTCGGCCTGCTCGAGCAGCAGGTCCTGCCGGCCGTGCCCGGCCACGACGCCGTCCGGCCAGTCCCGCTCGGGCGGCTCGAGCATCGCGACGACGATCCGCATCCCGGATCCGCCGAGGCCCGTGCACACGGCGTCGAGCAGGCCGGGCACGCCGGTAGCCGCGGTGGACGGGGCCACCATCACCAGCGGTCCGTCGCCGGAGGGCGGCGCCAGGACGTCGCCGGTGGGCTCCCACAGCAGCGGCCCGACGACGTGCGCCCCGGCGGGCCAGTCCGGTCGCGGCACCTCGAGGGCGGGCAGGGTGGCGACGAGCCGGGCCGCCGGCCCCGGATCCCGGGCGGCCAGGCCGATCCCGACGCGCGCCGCGGACCGTTCGCGTTCCCCCTGCCGGATCGACCGGGCGGTCGCCGCGCGCAGCACCGTGTCCCGCGCGCGCCCGCGCAGCCCGGTGCCTGCGGCGAGACCGCTGCCGATGGGGGGCAGCCCCCGCGAGGGCAGATACAGCGGATGGGGCGACAGCTCCACCCAGGGGATACCGAGGCGTTCGGCGGCCATGCCGCCGCCCGCGGTGAGCACGTCGGAGACGACGAGGTCGGGCAGCAAGGCGCTGAGCCCGGGCAGCATCTCGGACGCGATGTGGGCGGCGCGGGCATGGATGCGGGCACCGGCATCGGCATCGTCGTCCTCCGGACGCGGGGCCAGCCCGGCGAGTGGCGCGAGCGTCACCCCGTCCAGGTCGAGGCCGAGCCACCGCTCGCCGGTGAAGAGGACGGGCTCGTCGCCCGCCTCGGCCAGACGCAGGCTCAGGGCTATCGCCGGGATCGCATGCCCGGCGTCGGGCCCGGCCACCACCGCCACTCGCATCGGCTCAGACTGCCACACCCGCTCCGCGCTGCCCGGTTGTGGAGGCGACGCCGGGAGTACCGGCCGCCGCTGCAGCGCCTCGGCGGTGGGGCTCGCCCGGGCTGTGCCCACCGCGTCGTACGTGCGAGCCTGGAAGCATGACGATGTCGGCAGGTGTCCCGTGAGGAGCGGCCATCCGGTGCCGGACCCCGTCGGTCCGGGGCAGGAGTCGGTGTGGGACTACCCACGGCCGCCCGTGGTCCGACGGAGCGACGAGCTGGTCGAGGTGTGGCTCGGACATGCTTCGCCGAAGGGGTCCTGCGGCCGGTTCCCGGGAGCACGGTGTGCGAGTGGAAGGGACGGGCCGACTATTTCGACGTCGTGGCAGGCGGACACGTCGCCGAGCGTGCGGCGTGGCACTATCCCCGGCCGGTTGCCGGATACGAGGCACTCGTCGGGCATGTGGCAGTCATGCCGGGTCCGATGGACGGCTGTTTCGTCGACGGCGAGCGGGTGCGTCCCCAGGCGGGGGGCTTCTACGGCGGCTGGATCACCGATCGGGTGGTCGGCCCCTTCAAAGGCGGGCCCGGCAGTCGCTACTGGTGATCGCAGGGAGGGGCGGGCACGGCCGCGGCGACGGGCCCGAATCCGGGGACGGCCACCGATCGGCGCGGAGATCGGCGGCAACAGTCCCACGGCGTGGCCGTTCCGCGGCGCCGGCGGTCACGGATACGCCGACCAGAACTGGAGCACCTGCTCGCGGGTGGTGACCGTTCCGTTGTCGATGATCAGCAGTTCGTCCTCGTCGAACGTGTAGCGAACAGGTCCGGCCACGACGGTGAATCCGGCGGCGGCCGGGGCGGCGTCGGCCAGTTCGATGTCGGCACCGTCGCTGAGCCGCAGGCCCTTGTAGTAGAGGCGATCGAAGTCGTTGCGGCACACCAGGACCCGCGACTCCGACGTGCGCGCCACCGCGACGGCCTCGTCGGTCGAGTTGCAGCGCGGCCCGATGCCGTCGTCGAAGCCCCGGGTGTCCGCCTGCGCGACCGGGATGCGGTCCGGGCGGCTCTGCGGCGGGGCCGTGGTCGTCGGTGCGGACGAAGTGGTGAGGAGGTCGGTGACCTCCGCCGTGACCGTCGCGGGGGGCGGCACCACCGGACCGGGGCTGTCGATCTGCCCGGTGGCCGAGGTGTCGGCCCGCACATCCGGCTCCGGCGCCTCGCCGCGGCCGGGCAGGATCCACGTCAGCGATCCGACGAGCGCGAGGCCCACGATCGCGGCGCCCAGCAGCACGAGCAGCGGCCGACGGGAACGCGACGTCGGGTGTCCGGGCGGGGCGGTCGGACCGGCGGACACGGGGGCGGGTTCGGCGGCGGTGAACGCCCGGGTCGGCGCGGTGACGGGCTCGGTGACCGGCTCGGTGAGAGCGGCACGCGCGGCCGCGGCCAGCGCACCGCACGTGGGGAAGCGGTCCTCGGGGCGCTTGGCCATCGCGCGGGCGATCACATCGTCGAACGCGGACGGCAGGTCCGGCCGCGCCGCGGTGGGGCGCGGCGGGGGCAGATGCAGATGCGCGTGGACCAGATGGGCCGGCTCGGACCCCGGATACGGTGGCCGCGTCGTGAGCAGCTGATAGAGCGTGCACCCGAGGGCGTAGACGTCGGTCCGGGGGCCGAGGGGCCGCCCCTCGATCTGTTCGGGGGACGCGTACTGCAGGCTGGCGACGAGCATGCCGGTCTCGGTGACCGCCGTGCTGTCGAGGCTCTTCGCGATCCCGAAGTCCGCGAGCAGGACGCGCTCGGGTTCGCTCGCCCCGCTCGGCGTGAGCAGGATGTTCGCGGGCTTGACGTCGCGGTGCAGTATCCCGTGTGCATGCGCGTAATCGAGCGCGCGGGCGGTCTCGGACACGATATGCACGGCGCGCCCCGGAGGCATCGGTCCCCTGCGCAGTGCACCCACCGCGTCGGTGCCGTCCACGTACTGCATCGCAATCCACAACTGGTCGCCGACATTGCCGCGGTCGTACACGGTGACGATGTTGGGATGTTCGAGCCGCGCCACGTGGTCGGCCTCCCGGAGGAACCGGCTGCGGTTTCCCGGGTTCGCGGTCGCCGACGGGTCGAGCAGCTTCAGCGCGATGAAACGCGGCAGGTTCGGATGCCGCGCCAGGTAGACGCTGCCCATCCCTCCCGTGCCGAGGCGGCGTTCGATACGGTACCCGGCGAACACGGAGCCGGTCTGCAGTTCTCCCACGGTGTCGTCCACTCCCGAGTCCGTCGCGGCGCCCGCCCGACAGCCGTCTCAGAATATCGCGCACGTGAAGAGTGCCGGGCCGGACGCTCCGGCGGTCAGGCCGACACATCCCCGGCGGCGTCGAGCGCCCGGGCCCGGTCGCCGGGCACGAGCCCGATCCGGGTGCGGCGGTCGAGGATGTCGTCGACGTCGAGGGCGCCCTCGTGGGTGACGGCGAATTCCAGTTCGGCGCGGCTAATGTCGAGCCCGGGGACGATCGGTTCCAGCCGGCGCGGGTCCGCGGCGAGCAGGGCCGCCTCGGTGCCGTAGCGCCGCACCAGGTTCGCCGGGGCGGCGACGGTGCGCAGCACGGCAGGAGTCGCGGCGCCGACGAGGGGGAGCCGCTGGGTGCGGCACGGCCCGACACGCAGTCCGGCCGTCTCGACGGCCGCGTCGACGGCGTCCTGCGCCATCCGCCGGTAGGTGGTGAGCTTGCCGCCGACGATGCCGATCGGACCGGACTCGGAGCGCACGACCGCGTGCCGGCGCGACAGGTCCGCGGTGCCGCCGCCGGTGTCGGTACCCGGCGCGGAGGAGTCGAGCAGCGGCCGCAGTCCCGCGAAGGTGCCGAGGACGTCGTTGCGGGTCAGGGGCACGGCGAGGGCGGTGTTGGCGGTGTCGAGGAGGAAGTCGATCTCACCGTCGGTGGCCTGCGGGACGTCGGGCAGCGCGCCGGGCGCCTCCTCGTCGGTCAGTCCCAGATAGATGCGGCCCAGCTGGGCGGGCAGCGCGAAGACGAACCGGTTGGTGGCGCCGGGAATCGGCACGGTGAGCGCGGCCGTGGGGTTGCCGAGGGCGGCGGCGGCGAGCACGAGGTGGGTGCCGCGGCTCGGTCGCAGCCGGATCGACGGATCCACCTGTCCCGCCCACACGCCCGCCGCGTTGATCACGGCGCGGGCCGTCACCCGCACCTCGGTGCCTGTGAGGGTGTCGCGCAGGGCGGCGCCGTCGGCCGTGACGGAGTGGGCGTCGACGCGGGTGAGGATGCGGGCGCCGTAGGAGGCGGCGGTGCGGGCGAGGGCGACGACGAGCCGGGCGTCGTCGACGAGCTGGCCGTCGTAGGCGAGCAGTCCCCCGCGCAGCCCGTCGCGCCGGACGGCGGGGACCAGGTCGGCGGCGCGCCCCGCGCCGATGCGGCGCGAGCGCGGCAGCACCGCGGACGGCGTGTGCGCGGAGACCCGCAGGGCGTCGCCGGCGAGGAACCCGGTGCGCACGAGCGCGGCCTCGCCGCGGCCGACCGACGGCAGCAGCGGCACCAGCTGCGGCATCGCGCGCACCAGGTGCGGCGCCGTGTGGGTCATGAGAATTCCCCGCTCGACGGCACTTTCGCGGGCGATACCGATGTTCCCGGTGGCGAGATAGCGCAGGCCGCCGTGGACGAGCTTCGAACTCCACCGGCTGGTGCCGAAGGCGAGATCGTGCCGTTCGACGAGGACGACGCTCAGGCCGCGCGACGCGGCGTCGAGCGCGGCGCCGGCGCCGGTGACACCGCCGCCGACGACGAGCACGTCGACGGTGGGCCGGGCGGCGAGGTCGTCGAGTTCCCGGCGGCGGCGGGCGGCGTCGAGGGCACTGGAGGCGGGTCCGGTCACGGGCGATCCTCCCCGGAGGGTGCGAGATAGGTGTCGACGGCGTGCGCCAGCTCGGCCAGCAGGGCCGCCCGGTCGACCACCTCGGTGACCATCCCGGCGGACTGCACCACGGACTGGGCGGTGAGCAGCACGAACGCGGCGAGCGCGCGGACGTCGCCGGCGCGGACGGTGCCGTCGCGCTGGCCGAGGACGAGCGCCCCGGTCAGCACCTCGAGCACTGCGTGCTGGCTGGTCCCGAGCCGGTCCACGATGTACGTCATGAGCAGGTCCGGGTCCGACCGCAGGATCTTCTCGAACAGCGGATGTGTGCCGATCTCGTCGACGGCCGTCACGACGGCCCGCACGACGCGCGGCCGGACGGGCCCCTCTTCGCGGAGATCGGGCAGGACGGCGCGGATCTCACGGGTGAGAAGGTCCGCGACCAGGGCACGGGTGTCGGGCCAGCGACGATAGACCGTGGGGCGGCTGACACCGGCGCGCCGCGCCACCTCGGCGAGGGTGGTGCGCCGCAGTCCGAAGTCGAGCAGGCACGAGCGGGTGGCGTCGAGGATCTGGTTCTCGACGGTTGCCGCCGGCGGGCCGGAAGACCGGATCTCATCGTTACGAATAGACATTGTATGTAACACTGTAACGCATGACTGTGAGGTTCACACCGCAACACCCCACCGCCGCAGCCGAGATGGAGTGGGACGCGTGGGGCACGGCGGACCGCCGGAAGGAACTCGGCGAGGGCGTCCGCACACTGCTTCGACAGGCTCTCGGCGTGGACACCGAGCGCGCCCGTTCGCTGCCCGAGACCGCCGTGCGGCTCACCCCGTCCCGGCTGGGCACCCGGCACCACCAGGGCCTGCGGCGCATCGTCGGTCCGGAACACGTCGCCGACGACGACGCGGCCCGGCTCCGTCACGCCGGCGGCAAGAGCACCCTCGACCTGCTGCGGCGACAGAACCCCGGCCCGCAGGACGGTCCCGACGCGGTGCTGCGGCCCGGCAGCCACGACGAGGTGCTCGCCGTACTCGACTACTGCACGGGCGAGGGGATCGCCGTCGTGCCGTTCGGCGGCGGCACCAGCGTCGTCGGCGGGCTGGATCCGGTGCGCGACGGCTTCGAGGCCGTCGTCGCAGTGGACCTGCAACGGATGAACGCGCTCACCGATCTCGATCCGGTCTCCGGTCTGGCGACGCTGCAGGCCGGCGCGACCGGACCGCAGGCCGAGGAGCTGCTCGGTGCCCACGGCTTCTCGCTCGGGCACTTCCCGCAGAGCTTCCGCCACGCGACCGTGGGCGGGTTCGCCGTCACCCGATCCTCCGGCCAGGCCTCCGCGGGCCACGGCCGGTTCGACGAGATGGTCGAGCACCTCGTCGTCGCCACCCCGCGCGGTACCGTCCGGGCGGGCCGCGCCCCGGCCTCGGCCGCGGGCCCGGACCTGCGGCAACTGTTCCTCGGGTCCGAGGGCCTGTTCGGCATCGTCACCGAGGTCGGCGTGCGAATTCACCCGATTCCCGCCGCGACCGCCCACCGCGCCTGGTCGTTTCCCGACTTCGCCACGGGTGCGGACGCCCTGCGCACCCTCGTGCAGACCGGCGCCGTCCCCACCGTGCTGCGCCTGTCGGACGAGACCGAGACCGCGACGAACCTCGCGTTGCACGAACACATCGGTGCGACCGCCCCCACCGGATGCCTGGCCGTGACCACCGTCGAGGGCACCGCCGAACACGTACGAGCCCGCGCCGCGGAGGTCGACGCCCTGCTCTCGACCCTGGGCGGCACCGACCTCGGAGAAGAGCCGGCCCGCGCCTGGGAGCAGGGACGGTTCGACGCGCCGCACCTGCGCGACGCCCTGCTGCGGGTCGGGGCACTCGCCGAGACCCTCGAAACCGCCACCACGTGGAGCAATCTGGCGCGGCTGCGGACGGCGGTGACCGATGCGCTCACCGCCTCCCTGCAGGAACAGGGCACCCCGCCACTGGTGCTGTGCCACATCTCGCACACCTACCCCACCGGCGCGTCCCTGTACTTCACCGTCGTGTGCGCGCAGACGGACGATCCCCTCACGCAGTGGTCGGCGGCCAAGCGCGCCGCCACGGACGCGATCATGACGGCCGGCGGCACCGTCACCCACCACCACGCGGTCGGGCGCGACCATCGGCCGTGGATGGCCGACGAGATCGGGACTCTGGGCACCGGCCTGCTCCGCGCGGTCAAGGACGCACTCGACCCGCTCGGCATCCTCAACCCTGGAAAGCTGCTGCCGTGATCGAATCCGTCACCGTCCTGACGAACCCGGCCGCGGGCCCGCACACCGCGCGCGCGACGAGGTCCGCCACGGCCCGGCTGCGCGAACGGGGCCTGCGCGTCACCGAGATCGCCGGCGACACCCCGGAACACTCCCTCGAACTGGTGCGCCACGCCGTCGGCGAGGGAACCGGGGCACTCGTCGCGGTCGGCGGGGACGGGCTCGTCTGGCTCGCCTGGCAGGCGCTCGCGCAGACCGGGATTCCGCTCGGCATCGTCCCGGCCGGGACCGGCAACGACCTCGCCCGCGTCCTGCACGTGCCGTCGGATCCGGTGGCGGCGGCCGACGTGATCGCCGACGGGGCCACGCGGACGATCGACCTCGGAAGGGTCCGGGCGCCCGGGCGGCCGGACCACTGGTTCGGCACCGTGCTCGCCAGCGGATTCGACTCCCTGGTCACCGACCGCGCCAACCGGATGCGCCGGCCGCGCGGCCGGCTGCGCTACAACGTCGCGATGGTCGCGGAACTGGCGAATCTCCGCCTGCTGCCGTATCGCATCACGCTGGACGGCGACGACCTCGACGTGGCGGCGACGATGGTGGCCGTGGGCAATGCCTCCACCTACGGGGGCGGCATGCGCATCGCGCCGGACGCGCGTCTCGACGACGGCCTCCTCGACGTCGTGATCGTGACCTCGGCCAACCGGACCCGCCTGCTGCGCCTGTTCCCCACCGTCTACCGCGGCACCCACGTCGACCTGGACGAGGTGAGGGTGCACCGCGCCCGGCGGGTGCGGCTCGAGTGTCCCGGCATCTCCGCCTACGCGGACGGCGAACCGCTCGGACCGCTGCCCGTGGACGTCGAGGCCGTGCCCGGTGCCGGAGTCGTCCTCGTACCCGGCGGTCAGCCCCCGAACGTGTAGAGCTCGAACCCGGCGGCCCGTTCCGCCGCGAACCCGGGCAGAGCGGCCGTGGCCGACTCCACCTGCGCCCGGGCCTGGTCGAGCACGGGGGTGGGCGCGAGTGCCTCGAGATAGCGGCGGTGCTCGGCGAGGGACGCGACGCCGTCCTCGACGGTGTCGGTGACGTCCACTCCGTGAGTGGGAGACGTGGTGCTCACCGCCACCCACCGCACCCCCGGCCACGGCGGCAGACCCTGCTCGGCCAGGTCCGGGAAGATCCACTCGTTCGCCGCGTCGGTGACCGCGTCGAGCACGCTCAGCCCCAGGGCACGGTGGTCGGCGCTGTTGAGGACGCCGGGGAACCACGTGAGCCCGAAATTGCCGGTCACCACCATCTCGGGTCGGTGCCGCCGGATCGCCGCCGCAAGATCGCGGCGCAGGTCCGGCCCCGCCACCAGGCGGCCGTCGGGATGCCCGAGGAACTCGACCACCTCGACCCCGACGACCCGGGCGGATGCCCGCTCCTCCTGCTCGCGCAGCGGCCCGCACGCCGCCGGCGGCAGGCCCGCGATGCCGGCCTCGCCGCTGGTCGCCAGGACGTAGCGCACCTCCTTGCCCTGTCGGGTCCACCGCGCCACCGCGGACGCCGCGCCGTACTCGATGTCGTCGGGGTGCGCGGCGATCACGAGCGCCCGCTGCCAGTCCTCCGGTACCGGTTCCATTCGTCCACTATCGCCGATCACGATGCGGGGGTGGGGGCCTCGCGCATACTGGACGGCGTGTCGTGGTCCGGGCTCGTCGAAGCAGCGCTCGACGTGCGGTTGACGACGACGGCGGCGGCCGTGGTGTTCACCGTCCTCACCGTCGCGGGCCTGGCCGCCCTGGCCGCGCGACGGCACCGCCGCTGGCTCCTGACGGGGATTCCGACGGCCGTCGCGCTGACCCTGGTGCTGGTGGTGCTCGCCGCCGTGCTCGTCGAGCAGGTGTGGCGACCGTTCCCGGATCGGTTGCCTCGGGATGTGTACGCGTGGACCGCCGTCGCCGTCCTCGCCGTCGCGCTCCTGGCCGGCCGGTGGCTCGTCCGCCGCCGGGACCGGGCGCGTCCGCTCGTCGCGGCCGGCCTCGTCGTCGCCGCACTGGCGGTGGTGGTGGCGGGCGCGGGGCGGATCAACGCGGTGTTCGACGCCTACCCCACCGTGCGTTCCGCCCTCGGCATGACCGACTACCGCACCGTGCCGCTCGACGCGGCCCTGGCACCGGCCACGGCGACGGTCGCTCGGCGGCCGCTGTCCGAGACCTGGTCGCCCCCGGCCGATCTGCCCGCGACCGGCGCGGTGACGACCACCCCGATCCCCGGCGCAGTCTCGGGATTCCGCGCCCGCGACGCGCGGATCTACCTGCCACCCGCCTACTTCGCCGACCCGCGCCCCGAACTCCCGGTGCTGGTGCTGCTCGCCGGCCAGCCCGGCAGCACCGACGACTGGCTGATCGGGGGCCGGCTGCCGCAGATCATGGACGCGTTCGCGGCCGGGCACGAGGGGCTGGCACCGGTCGTCGTGCTCGCCGACGGCACCGGCGGCCAGTTCGACAACCCGCTGTGCGCCGATTCCCGCCTCGGCAACGCCGCGACCTACCTGGCGCTCGACGTGCCCGCCTGGGTCCGCGAGCACCTGCAGGTCGACGACGATCCGGCGGGCTGGGCGATCGGCGGGCTCTCGTACGGAGGCACGTGCGCGTTGCAGCTCGCGACCGCCCGCCCCGAGGTGTACCCCACGTTCCTCGACTTCTCCGGCCAGGCCGAGCCGACCCTCGGCGATCGGGACCGCACGATCCGCGAGGTGTTCGGCGGCGACACGGAGGCGTTCGCGCGGAACAACCCTGCCGACCTGCTGGCCCGCAACCGCTACCCCGGCTCGGCAGGGGCGTTCGTCGTGGGCCTCGACGACAGCGAATACCGTTCGGGAATCGAACAACTCACGACGGCGGCCCGGGCCGCCGGCATGGACGTCCACCTCACGGAACTGCCGGGAGCGCACAGCTTCGCGGTGTGGTCCGCCGGACTCGAGAAGGAGCTGCCGTGGCTCAGCCGCCGACTCGGCCTCGTCGCCCCGTGATCGCGCGCAGCGGCGCGGCGCTGCGCCGGGCCCCCGTCGCTCTGACCCTGCTCGCGGCGATGTGGGTGCTCGCGATCGCCACCGGGTCCGTGTGGCGCGGGCCGTCCCACGACCTGGCCCTCGACGTCTCCCTCGGCACCCGTAGCTTCGGCGAGGGGCATCCGTGGGTGCTCTGGACGTCCGGGCTCTTCGCGTCCGGCCTGGGCGAGTACGTCCTGTCGAGCGTGGCGATCCTCGCCGTCGCGGTGCCGGTGGAGAACCGCCTCGGCAGCCGCAGATTCGCACTCGCCGCGGCGCTCTCGCAGGGTGCGGGTGCCGCGCTCGCCCTGCTGGTGGCGCTGCTGGCGTCGACCGTGCCGAACTCGTGGGGCTTCGAGCTGCACGGGCACCTGACCGAGGATCCCCTGCCGTGGGTGCTCGGCACCCTGCTCGCCGCCACCGCGGCGATGGGCACGCTGTGGCGGCGCCGCATCCGCACCCTGGTGCTGGTGTTCCTCGTGACGAGCGCCCTGTTCGCGGGGCACCTGCAGGACGTGGTGCGGCTCTGCGCGGCGCTGGCAGGCCTGTTCCTCGGACCCGTGCTGTTCGGCCGCGCGGCCCGGGGCCCGGCGCTCGGCGGCACCGTGCGGGAGCGTCGCACCCTCGTGGCGCTGGTGGTCGCCGCCAGCGTCCTCGGCCCGATCCTGGCGGCGTTCTCCCCCCACGCCATCGGGCCGCTCTCGGCGCTGCGGGAGTTGTTCGACCAGGTCCCGTACAGCGCACGGGAACTGGTCGACATCTGCGCCGACCCGGCCCTGCGCGACGAGTGCCGCAAGGGGCGGCAGGCGCTGCGCCTGTCCGGGATCGGACCGCTGGTGATGAACCTGATGCCGTCGGCGGTGCTGCTCGTGGGAGCGGAGGGACTGCGCCGGGGCCGCCGCGCCGCGTGGCTGCTCTCGGTGTGGGGGCACGTCGCCCTGATCGCGGTGGCCGCCGTCAGCGCGGTCGTGCAGATCACCGAGCAGGAGGAGACCCGGTCGCTGCTGTACGGCACCCGCCGCACCAGCTCGGTGTACATGGAACTCGCTCCGCTGCTGGCCCTCGTCGCGGTGCTCGTGCTGCTGCTGATGACCCGCCGGCTGTTCGGGGTGCGCGCCCCGCGCGGGACGTATCCGCGGGTGTGGCTGGGCACCGCCGCCGCGGCGGGTGCCGCGCTCGTCACCTACGTGGTGGTGGGGGCGCTGCTCGCCGACGGCTTCGACCGCGACCCCGGCGCCGCCACGCTGGTGCGCGACGCGCCGCGACGTCTCGTCCCACCCGTGTATCTGCAGCTGTTCGAGCCGCCGGTACTGCCGCTGACCCCGGCCGCCACGCTGCTGTTCGAGTGGGTGGGGGTGCTGGTGTGGGCCGCGTTCTGCCTGTTGATGGTCCGGAGCTTCCTGGTCCCCGCTCTCGGACACGATCCCGGCGACGAACACCGGGTGCGTGCACTGCTGCACTCCCCCGGCGGCACCTCGCTGTCGTGGATGACGACGTGGCCCGGCAACCACTACTGGTTCGGCGAGGACGGCCGGCACGCCGTGGCCTACCGCGTGCACTCGGGTGTCGCCCTGACCACGGGCGACCCGGTGGGTGATCCGGCCGGCCTGGAGAACGCGATCGACGAGTTCGCCGCGTACTGCCTCGGCAACGGCTGGACCCCGTGCTTCTACTCCGTCGGGGAGGACACCGCCGCGATCGCCCGGGACCACGGCTGGAGCTGTCTGCGGGTGGCCGAGGAGACGGTCGTCGCGCTTCCCGGCCTCGCGTTCAAGGGCAAGAAGTTCCAGGACGTCCGCACCGCCCTCAACCGCGCCGCCAAGGACGGCGTGGAGGCGCGGTGGACGACGTTCACCGAGGCGCCGTTGCCGATGACGGAGCAGATCGTCGAGATCTCCGAGGAATGGGTCGCCGACAAGGGCCTCCCCGAGATGGGCTTCACCCTCGGTGGGCTCGAGGAACTGCGCGACCCCGAGGTGCGGCTGCTCCTGGCGATCGACGCGGACGACCACGTGCACGCCGTGACGTCGTGGATGCCGGTCTACCGGGACGGCGCCCTGGTCGGCCTGACCCTCGACTTCATGCGCCGCCGCTCCGACGGCTTCCGTCCCGCGATGGAGTTCCTCATCGCCTCGGCCGCCATGTCCGCGCAGGAACAGGGCCTCGAGTTCCTCAGCCTGTCCGGCGCGCCGCTCGCCGGCGCCGACCCGTCGGCCGGCGCCCTCGACCGCGGCGCCCTCGACCGCGGCGCGCTCGACCGCGGCGCGCTCGACGCGCTGCTCGACCTGCTGGGCCGCACCCTCGAGCCGGTCTACGGCTTCCGGTCGCTGCTCGCCTTCAAGGCGAAGTTCCAGCCGCAGCACCGGCCCATGTACATGGTGTTCCCGGACGCCGCGGCCCTGCCCACGATCGGCATCGCCGTCGGTCATGCGTATCTGCCCGACGTGTCGCTCGGGCAGGGTCGCCGGCTGCTCGCACAGTTGCTGCGGCGCTGAGCCGCCGCGACCACATCACACGTGGGTGATGTGGTCGTCCTTGCTGCCGGCCACGGCCTTGTACAGCATGTAGCCGCCGAAGATCAGCGCGCTCACCACGAGAATCCCGAACAGGTGCTCCGCGAGCGCCCCGACCACCACGAGGGCGATCCACACCAGCGCCACCACACCCACGATCTTCCAGAACATCGTCTTCTCCTTGCGTCGTTGCCGTTCGTTGTCGATCGTGACACCCCACGGTCGGAAAAACACCAGGTCAACGCAGAGATCAGGGAAAGATGGGTGGTTACCCGGAGGCCGGTGCGGCCCTGTTCGGGGGCCGGCCCGGAGCGGGGTGGTGAGAAGGAGCACGCCGCGGCGACATACCCTCGACAGGTTCGGTCCCCTCGTCAGAAGGCTGAGAATCGTGTCCTCGACCCGCCGCACGCCCGCCCGCGACCTGGCGCAGATCGCCGTGTTCGCCGCCCTGATCATCGCTCTGGGTCTGCCCGGGCAGATCACCGTCGGCTCGTCGGGCGTGCCGATCACGCTGCAGACGCTGGGCGTGATGCTCGCCGGGGCGCTGCTCGGCGTCCGCAAGGGCGTGCTGTCGGTGGCCACGGTGATCGTGCTGGGCCTGGCGCTGCCGGTGCTCGCCGGGGGACGCACGACCCTCACGGCGCTGGCCGGCCCGACGGTCGGCTTCCTGCTCGGCTGGCTTCCCGCCGTCGCGGTGATCGGCTGGCTCTCGGCGCGCATGCTGCCCCGCTACCGGGTGCTGCCGGGCATCGCCGTCAACGTCCTCGGTGGCATCGTCGTGCTCTACGTCTTCGGTATCGCCGGCATGCTCGCACGCACCGATCTCACGCTGTGGGCGGCGCTGAGCGCGAACGCCACCTTCCTGCCCGGTGACCTGCTCAAGGCCGTCGTCGCGGCGGTCGTCGCCGCCCAGGTGCACCGCGCCTACCCGGCCCTGCTCAGCCCGAGCGCACCGGCACGCCCGGCCACCGACCCCGCGCGCTGAGCGCCGGGCCGGGCACGACCGCATGAGCGAGATCCGCTTCCGGCAGGTGGGCCACGCCTACGGTGAGCGCACCGTCCTCGACGGCATCGACGTGACCCTCACCGAGCGCCGCGTCGGGATCGTCGGCGCCAACGGCAGCGGCAAGTCCACCCTGGCCCGGATGATCAACGGTCTGGTGATCCCGACCTCCGGCACGGTCACGGTGGACGGCCTGGACACCGCCCGCAAGGCCCGCGAGGTGCGCCGGCGCGTGGGATTCGTCTTCACCGATCCCGACCATCAGATCGTGATGCCCACGGTCGCGGAAGACGTCGCCTTCTCCCTGCGCCGCAGCGGACTGAGCAAGGCCGAGCGCGCGGAGCGGGTACGGCGGGTACTCGCCGACTTCGGGCTGGCCGGGCACCACGACCACCCGAGTCACCTGCTCTCCGGCGGGCAGAAGCAGCTCCTGGCCCTCGCGGCGATCATGGTCACCGATCCGCAGGTGCTGGTGGCGGACGAGCCCACCACGCTGCTGGATCTGCGCAACGCCCGGCTGATCGCGCGGACCTTCGCCGCCCTCGAGCAGCAACTGGTGGTGGTCACCCACCATCTGGACCTGCTGACCGGCTTCGACCGGGTGCTCGTCGTCGACGGTGGGCGCGTCGTCGCCGACGACACACCCGGCCCGGCGATCGACTACTACCGCAGGCTGGTCGCGTGAGCACCCTGGGCTTGTACCATCGCGCGGCGTCGCCGTTGCACCGGGCGCCCGCGGGCCCGAAGCTGCTGGTCACCGCGGTGCTCATCGTCGCGCTCACGGTGTGGATGCGGCAACCGTGGCAGGTGCCGGTGGCCGGGGCGGTCGTGCTCGGGCTCTACCTGCTGGCGCGGATCCCGCCCCGGCCCGCGCTGCGACAGCTCCGGCCGCTGTTGTGGATGCTCGTGGTGATCGCGGCGTTCCAGGTGCTGCTCGCCGGCTGGGAGCGGGCGGTGGTGGTGTCCGGTCAGCTGCTGGTTGCCGTGGCCCTCGCCGCGCTGGTGACGCTGACCACCCGGGTGAGCGACATGCTCGATGCGATCGTGGCGGGGCTGGGCCCGTTCCGGCGGGTCGGCGTGGATCCGGAGCGGGTCGGCCTCGTGCTGGTGATGACCGTCCGGGCCGTCCCGATGCTCGGCGGGATCGTCGCGCAGGTGACCGAGGCACGCAAGGCCCGCGGGCTCGGCTTCTCGCTGCGGGCCCTGGCGGTGCCCGTCGTCGTGGGGGCGTTGCTGACCGCGGAGGCGATGGGCGAGGCCCTCGTCGCCCGCGGCCTGGACGACTGAGCCACCGGGGCGACGTCAGTACCGGTAGCGGCCCTCGATCTGCCGGATCTCCCGCCACGACTGGGCCCAGCTCTCGAGCCGGTCCGAGGCCGAGATCAGCTCGGCGCGCTGCCGGTCGAGCAGGGCCATCGAACGGGTTCCGTCGGGGGCCGACGCGAGCCGGGCCGCGGCGGCGACGAGTTCCTCGAATTGGTCGACGCCCGTGTCGAGTCGCTGTCCGGCGGCCGCGACGGCCGCCCCGAGGTGCGCCCCGGCGGCGGCGCTGTCCCGGGCGGCGGATTCGAGCGCGACCACATCCACCGCGACGGCCTCGAGCGCGTCGGAGGCCTCCCGGGCGGCCGCGGCGATCTCCTCGAGGTCGTCGGCGGCGACGGTGCGGGAACGAGCCAGCACCGACAGCAGCTGGGCGAGGCTCTGTTCGTCGCTCGCCAGCCGGGCCATCGGGGCCCGCGCGACGGAACCCGACGGCGGCAGGGCCCGGCGGGCGGGTGCCGGCGGCGGCAGCGGCACGGCGTCGAGGCGCCGGAAGGTACGCACCGCCAGCACGGCGGGCACGACGAGCGCGGCGGTCGTCCCGCCGGTGGCGACGATGGTCCAGTCGGGGGCCGACGCGGCCACCAGCGTCGCGGTGCCGACACCGCTCATTCCGGAGGCTGCGCCGAACAGGCGGGCACGCCGGCGGGCGCGGCGCTTCTTGCGGCGCACCCGGGCCGCGGGGTCGTTCCAGCGGCGCGCCGCCTCGACCACGCTGCCGGTCATGTCCCGGAGCGCAGCCGCGGCCGGACCGGGGAACTGTCCGGTCCGGCCGCGTGCGGGTGTGTTCATTGCGTTGCCGCGTTTCTGCCGTCTGCCATCGACCCCGGCGCTACTGCGAGCCGGCGCTTCCCGCCGCCGACGGCGGTTCCTTGGTGGGGTTGACCGCGGGGGTCGCGGGTGCCGCCGCGCCGGGCAGCGCCTCGCCCTTCATGGAGGCCCGGATCTGCTCGAGACGGCTGTGGCCGGCCATCTGGACGGTGGCCTGCTGGACCTCGAGCATCCGGCCGTGCACCGAGTTCTGCGCGAGCTCGGCGGATCCGAGCGCGGTGGCGTAACGACGCTCGATCTTCTCGCGGACCGCGTCGAGACTCGGCGTGGTGCCGGGCGCGGCGAGCGTCGAGTCCATCGAGCGCAGGGACTCGCTCACGCGCTCCTGCATCTTGGCCTGCTCGAGCTGGCTGAGCAGCTTGGTGCGCTCGGCCACCTTCTGCTGGAGAGCCATCGCGTTCTGCTCGACGGCCTTCTTCGCCTGCGCCGCGGCCTGCAGGGACTGATCGTGCAGCACCTTCAGATCCTCGACGGACTGCTCGGCGGTCACCAGCTGGGCCGCGAACGCCTCCGCGGCGTTCGTGTACTGGATGGCCTTCTCGGTGTCGCCGGCGGCGTTGGCCTGATCCGCCATGAGCACGGCCTGCCGCGCGCTCGCGTTGAGCTTCTCGACCTCGTCGAGCTGACGGTTGAGTTTCATCTCGAGCTGACGCTGATTGCCGATGACGGACGCGGCCTGCTGGGACAGTGCCTGGTGCTGGCGCTGCGCGTCCTCGATCGCCTGCTGAATCTGGACCTTCGGATCGGCCTTCTCATCGATCTTCGAGTTGAAGAGCGCCATCAGGTACTTCCAACCCTTGACGAACGGATTAGCCATGGGAGTGATCCTGCCTCCATCTGGTACGCCGCGGCGAACGCGACCCGGTGCGCGGCCCTCGCGCACCGTTTCCGGTCGGCCGTGTGATCCCCGCGTACCCGGCCGCCGTGTGTCCCGAGCCACCCCCCGGTGGTGACCCGAATTGTGTCGCTTTCGGCCGCGTCCGGCCAGGCCGGCGCGGTCCGTCCTCCATGTTATGCGGCGGCCAGCGCGCGTGCCGCCGGCGGCGGGATCACCACACGCGTGTCCTGCGCCACGAGCGCCGCGTGCTCGGCGGCGCGGGCGTCCGAGTCCCGGGACTTCGGCTCGGCCCCGAGACCTGCCGCCGCCCCGACCGGGGTCCGGCCGCGGGCGGGAACCGCATCGGCAAGCGACTCGCTGACGTCGAAGAGCACGTCGGACAAGGGGACGTCGAGGGCGTCGCAGATCGCGGCGAGCAGTTCGCTCGACGCCTCCTTGCGCCCGCGTTCGATCTCGGAGAGGTAGCCGAGGCTGACCCGGGCGCTGCTGGAGACCTCACGCAGGGTGCGGCTCTGCGAAACGCGGGTGCGCCGAAGACTGTCACCGATTGCCTCACGCAACAACAGCGCCATCCCATCCTCCTTCGTCCGTCGTCGCTCAACCCGTCAACGCACGACGCACGTCGCCGGGTTCCCGGCTCCCCGCCCGGGCACGAAAACCCTGCCGGGCGCGGCTCCGCACGGGTCCGGCTGCCACCGGTACCGCGGTGTCAAGACACTACATCCCCGCGGCGCCGCGCACGCGGGTGAGTAGGCCCGACACGGCGGCACGGGCAGCCCCGGCCCGGATGTCCCACCGGTCCCCGCGCACCGGCGGGCGGGTGACCACCGTGCCGCCCGGCCCGGCGATCCCGAGATACAGCGTGCCCGGCGGGTGCCCGTCCTGCGGGTCCGGTCCGGCCACGCCGGTGATGCCCACGCCCCACGTCGCTCCGCAGCGAGCCGCTGCGCCCTCGGCCAGGGCCGCGGCGGTGGACTCGGAGACCGGCCCGTCCGCCACGAGCCGTTCCGGGTCCACGCCGCCCAGGGTGGACTTGAGGTCGGTGGCGTAGACGATCAGCCCCCCGCGCAGCACCACGCTGGCGCCGGGTACCCCGGCGATCGTCGCCGCAATCAGCCCGGCCGTGAGTGATTCGGCCGTGGCCACCGTCTGCCGCCGCGCGGCCAGGGTCGCGACCAGTTCCGCGGCCGCGGTGCCGGGAACGAGCGGGTCGGGCACCGCCTCACTCCCCGTGCTGTTGTTCGACGCGGTGCACCCCGGCGCGCAGTCGCGCCGCCTGGACCACGTAGTCGATGCCGGTGCCCACCGTCAGGATCACCGCGAGTCCCATGAGGGCGACGGCGAAGGGCATCGCCGCCTCCGGCAGCGGGAGCAGGTACAGCACGATCGCGAGCGTCTGGACCAGGGTCTTGGCCTTCCCGCCGCGGCTGGCGGGGATCACCGCGTGCCGCAGCACGAAGAAGCGCAGCGCCGTGACGCCGAGCTCGCGGGCCGCGATGATGCCGGTCACCCACCACGACAGGTCACCGAGCAGCGACAGGCCCACGAGGGCGGCGCCGATGAGCGCCTTGTCGGCGATCGGATCGGCGAGCTTGCCGAAATCGGTCACGAGTCCGTACTTGCGGGCGAGCTGTCCGTCGATGCGGTCCGTGATCGCCGCGACGGCGAACACACCCGTCGCGGCGATGCGCCACGCGACGTCGTGACCGTCGCCGACGAACAGCACCAGAAGGAAGACCGGCACCAGAACGATCCGCAGCATGGTGAGGATGTTGGCGATGTTCCACAGCGGGACCGGCTCCGCGGCCGCGGGGGCATGCGGCCCGGGAGCCGCCGCCGCACCGCCGGTTCCGGCCACCTCCGGATGCGGCGCGCTCACGCCGGCCTCCGCGCCACGGACGTCGCCGCAGGACGAGGCGGACCCGGGTCCGCCGGGGCGACACGTGAGCATGGGGATCCGACCGGCACACGGACACAATATCGGTAGAGCGACCGGCTACTGTTCACCACTATGACTTCGCGGACGACGGACCAGGAGACTCACGACCGCATCCTCGTACGACGTGCGCGAACCGGCGACATTCCGGAGATCAAGCGGCTGGTCGACATCTACTCGGGCAAGATCCTCCTGGAGAAGAACCTCGTCACGCTGTACGAGGCCGTGCAGGAGTTCTGGGTGGCCGAGACGGCGGGCACCGTGGTCGGCTGCGGGGCCCTGCACGTGCTGTGGTCCGACCTGGGCGAGATCCGGACCGTCGCGGTGGATCCCCGGGTCAAGGGTCGCGGGGTCGGCCATCTCGTGGTGTCCCGCCTGATCGACGTCGCCCGCGAACTCGAACTCGAACGGCTGTTCGTGCTCACGTTCGAGGTCGAGTTCTTCGGCCGGCACGGATTCACCGAGATCGACGGCACACCCGTCACCGCCGAGGTGTACGCGGAGATGTGCCGCTCGTACGACACCGGTGTCGCCGAGTTCCTGGATCTGAGCTACGTCAAACCGAACACCCTCGGAAACACCCGGATGCTGCTCACGCTCTGAGCCGCCCCCTTCCGCCCACCTGTCACGAATGCGAGGACCCATGCCCCTGTTCGCCGTCGAGTACACCTACTCCGAGGCCACCGCGAGCGGCCGCAACGAGCACCGGCCCGCCCACCGCGGCTGGCTCGGCGAACTCGTCGAGGCCGGGACGGTGCGCGCGACCGGCCCGTGGGCCGACGGGTCCGGCGCACTGATCCTCGTCGAGGCCGCGGACGAGCCCGCGGTGCGGGAGGTCATGGCTCAGGATCCGTTCGCCCGTCAGGGGCTGCTCGACGAGGTCCGGATCACGCAGTGGCTCCCGGTGATGGGCGTCTTCAACGACTGACGCCCGTCACCGGCGCGGCGGGAAGGTCAGGTGAGGTCGGCCTTCTCGCTGCGCGTCTTGAGCAGGCTCGCGACGGTCGTCACCACCAGCACGCCGACGATCACGCCCAGCGACAGCCAGGTCGAGATCTCCGGCACCGCGACGTGCTCACCGCCGTTGACGAACGACAGGGTGTTCTCGTGCAGCGCGTGCAGCACCAGCTTGACACCGATGAACGCGAGGATCACGGACAGGCCGTAGGACAGATAGACCAACCGCTCGAGCAGACCGCCGATGAGGAAGAACAGCTGCCGCAGGCCCATCAGGGCGAACGCGTTGGCGGTGAACACCAGGTAGGGCTCGCTGGTGAGGCCGTAGATCGCCGGGATCGAGTCGAGCGCGAACAGGATGTCGGTGAAGCCGATGGCGGCGAGGGCGAGCAGCATCGGGGTGGCGAAGCGCTTGCCGTCGATCCGGGTGAACAGCTTGTCGCCGTGGTACTCGTCGGTGGTCGGGTACACCTTGCGGACCAGCGAGACGATGCGGTTCTCCCGCTCCTTCTCGTGCTCGACCTCGTCTCCGTGCTCGCGGATCAGCTTGATCGCGGTGTAGATGAGGAATGCCCCGAACAGGTAGAACACCCAGCTGTAGGCGTTGATGGCCGCGGCACCCACGGCGATGAACGCCCCGCGCATCACGAGCGCCAGGACGATGCCGATCGTGAGCACCTTCTGCTGGTACTCGCGCGGCACCGCGAAGGTCGACATGATGATGACGAACACGAACAGGTTGTCGACGCTGAGGGCCTTCTCGGTGACGTAACCGGCGAAGTACTCACCGCCGTACGTCGGCCCCCAGATCGCGAACACCACGACGCCGAACACCACGGCGAGGCCGATGAACACCGCCGACCAGAAGCCTGACTCGCGCAGCGACGGCGCGTGCGGTTTGCGGACGTGGGCGTAGAAGTCGAAGACGAAGAGCCCGAGAATCACCAGGATGGTGACGATCCAGGTGAGCGGGGTGACATGCATCGGCAGATATTCCTCCGGTAGGTACAGCTAACCACCGGAGGTCTCTCCCACCTCGGATCGCAGCTCGACGGTGCGGCTTCGAGGTCGGCAGCCCCGGAACGACATCGGTGTCGCACGTGTTGACGGAACTGCCGCGGGTTAGGGGATACTCCCCTCCACGTCTCCCATTCAACCACACGCGGGTCGCGGCATCGAACCGTGCCGCCGGCCCTACTCCGCCGGCGCCGGCGCCGCCCCGTCCCCGCCGCCGCGGATCGAGAACAGCAGGCCGTCGAGTTCCTCCGGTTTGACCAGGACCTCCCGCGCCTTGGACCCCTCGCTGGGACCGACGACGCCGCGGGTCTCCATCAGATCCATCAGCCGACCCGCCTTCGCGAAGCCGACGCGCAGCTTGCGCTGCAGCATCGACGTCGAACCGAACTGGCTCGACACCACCAGCTCGACCGCCTGCAGGAGAACGTCGAGGTCGTCGCCGATGTCGGGGTCGACGTCCTTCTTCTCGCCCGCCTTCGCCGTCGTGACGCCCTCGGTGTACTCCGGTTCCTTCTGGTTCTTGGCGAAGTCGACGACGGCCGCGATCTCCTCGTCGGTGATGAACGCGCCCTGCATCCGGATCGGCTTTCCGGCGCCCATCGGCAGGAACAGGCCGTCGCCCATGCCGATGAGCTTCTCGGCACCGGGCTGGTCGAGGATGACCCGGGAGTCGGTCAGCGACGACGTGGCGAACGCGAGCCGCGACGGCACGTTCGTCTTGATCAGGCCGGTCACGACGTCCACCGAGGGCCGCTGCGTGGCGAGCACCAGATGGATGCCGGCGGCGCGGGCCTTCTGGGTGATCCGCACGATCGCGTCCTCCACGTCGCGCGGGGCCGTCATCATCAGGTCGGCGAGCTCGTCGACGATCGCCAGGATGTACGGGTAGGGCCGGTAGACGCGCTCGCTGCCGAGCGGCGCGGTGATCTCGCCGGACCTGACCTTGGTGTTGAAGTCGTCGATGTGCCGCACCCGGTTGGCCTGCATGTCCTGGTAGCGCTGTTCCATCTCCTCCACCAGCCACGCGAGGGCGGCGGCCGCCTTCTTCGGCTGGGTGATGATGGGCGTGATCAGGTGCGGGATGCCCTCGTAGGGCGTGAGCTCGACCATCTTCGGGTCGATGAGGATCATCCGGACCTCGTCCGGCGTGGCGCGCACGAGCAGCGACACCAGCATCGAGTTGACGAAGCTCGACTTGCCGGAGCCGGTGGAGCCGGCGACCAGCAGGTGCGGCATCTTCGCCAGGTTCGCGCAGACGAAGTCGCCCTCGATGTCCTTGCCGAGCCCGATCACCAGCGGGTGGTGGTCCTTGCGGGTCGACGGTGCGGCGAGCACATCGGCGAGACGCACCAGCTCACGATCCGAGTTCGGGACCTCGATGCCGACCGCGGACTTGCCGGGGATCGGCGCGAGCAGTCGCACGTTGTCGGTGGCCACGGCGTAGGCGATGTTGCGGGCGAGTGCGGTGATCTTCTCGACCTTCACACCCGGGCCGAGTTCCACCTCGTACCGCGTGACCGTCGGGCCGCGGGTGAAGCCGGTGACGGCGGCGTCGATCTTGAACTGCTCGAGCACCTCGGTGATGGCCTCGATCATCTGATCGTTCGCCGAGCTGTGCTGCTTGGGTGGGTCGCCCTCGAGCAGCAGCCCGAGCGACGGCAGGGTGTAGTCGCCCTCGACCACCCGATCGGGCACGAGCGGCTCGAGCTTGTCGTCGGCGGGTGGCTCCTCCGCCGGCGGGACCGGTGCGGGGGCCGCCTTGGGCCGGGTGCGGGCCCGCGGCGGTTCCGGCGCCGGTTCCGGCGCCGGTTCGGGTTCGGGTGCCGGCGACGTGGCGGGCGCCGGATCCGGCTCCCACAGGGGCAGCACCTCGGTGCGGGCGTCGCCGTCGAACTCGTCCGTGGGGTAGTTCTCGACCGGGGTGCGCCGCCGGGTCCGGGTGCGCCGCTCGACGGGATAGCCGTCGGCGTCGAACAGGGTCGGGTCGCGCTCCGGGTCGTAGCCGCCGGCAGGGTCCGGGTCGTACTCGCCGTACTCGTCGTCGGCTCGGTAGTGCAGACCGAAGTAGTCGCGGAACATGCCGGGCAGTTCCCGGATCGTCGTGCCGGTGAGCAGCAGGATCCCGAAGCCGGCCGCCATCAGCAGCAACGGAACCGACAGCCACACCGTCAGACCGTCGGTGAGGGGTCCGCCCACCAGGTAGCCGACGAACCCGGCGCCGCCCTCGCGGCCCGGGCCGTCGTCCGGCATACCCGAGGCGATGTGCCACAGGCCGAGTGCGGGAAGCGCGACGAGCAGCGACCCGAGGACGAGCCGGGGCCGGATCTCCGGCCGCGGCTCGGTGCGCATGAGGACGACGGCGATCACGAGGCCGGCCAGCGGCAGCACCGCGCTGGCGCCGCCGACGACCGCGCGGACTGCGGTCTCGAGCCAGCCCCCGAGCGGGCCACCGACCGCGAACCAGACGGTGCCGGCGACGACGACGCTCGCGGCGATGAGCCCGAGGGCGATGCCGTCGCGGCGGTGGCCGTGCTCGACCTCCGTCACCCTGCCCATCGTGCGGGTGGTGGCGCCCACACCGCGGGCGATCATCGTCCAGCCGCTCCCGATCCCGCGACCGAGCGTGTGCAGGACGCTGCCCCGCGACGAGCGGGCGGGCGCCTTGCGCCGGGGGGTGGTGGCGCGGGCCGGGCGCCGCGCGGCCGGTTGCCGGCGGGTCGTTGTGGCGGGCTTGCGGGTGCTGCTCTTCGTCCGCGACGACGAGCCCGCGGCGGCGGACGAGCCGCGCGCGCCCGACCTCGACCGTGAGGTCGTTGACGACGATCCGCGGGCACCCGACTTTCCTGCCATACCCGTCAGGTTAGTCGCAATGTCCACAACCGAACCATCCGCAACACCGGCATCAGCCGCACGCGGTGGTCACACCGGCGCCGGGACGGATCAGATGCCGCGACCGGATGCGGCGACCTCCGCGACGTCGGCCGCCTCCCCGGACGTCTCGACGCGCACCTCGTCACGGCCGAACGCATGCAGGAGCAGCTCGGCGGGTTCGCCGCGCAGGACCACGGTGCGCGGCCCGCGACGCCGGACCGTCGCGCGGGTGCCGTCGGGGCGTTCGAACACCACCGTGACGTCGGTGCCGCGATAGCCGCGCCGGCCGACCTGCCGGGCCATCTGCCACAGGCGGTCCTGGGTCGACGGGTCGAGCGGTCGCGGCTCCCACCCGGGCGCGGCGCGCCGCACGTCCTCGTGGTGGACGAACATCTCCGCGGCATTGGCGAGTCCGTCGACGAGGTACAGCGGCGACCAGATCGGCGGTCCGGACTCGATGTCGGCGAGCAGTTGCTCCCACGACCCTCCCGCCGCCTCGGCGCGCACCCGCTCGGTGTGCCCGGCCAGGGGTGGCAGGACGATGCCCGGCATCGTGTCGATCCGGCGTTCGCGGACCACGAGGTGGGCGGCGAGGTCCCGGGCGGTCCAGTCCCCGCACAGGGTGGGGGCGTCGGGACCGGTCTGTGTCATGGTGCGGACGAGTGCGTGTCGTTCGTCACGGGCGAGGCTCACGCGGCCCACTGTAGTGCCGGACCGGTCCGGTAGCGCCGGACCGTCCGGCACGGCAGGGTGCGGTTGCGCCGGCGCGGCTACGCCGGGCCCGGGACGGTGATCACCGTCGGCACGATCATCGGCCGGCGACGGTAGGTGTCGGACACCCAGCGCCCGACGACACGGCGGATCGCCTGGGCGATGCGGTGGGCGTCGTCGATACCCTCGGCGGCGAGCTCGTTGAGGACCTTGTCCACGAGTTGCGCGGCCTCGGAGAGCGCTCCCGGGTCGTCGGAGAAGCCGCGGCCGGACACCCCCGGGGTGCTCACGGCGCGACCGTTCTCGTCCACGGCGACGGAGATGGAGATGAAGCCGCCCTCGCCGAGGATCAACCGGTCCGACAGGGTCGATTCGCCGACGTCACCGACGGACAGGCCGTCGACGTAGACGTGGCCGACGGGTACCTGTCCGACGATCTCCGCGAGCCCGTCGACGAGGTCGACGACCACGCCGTCCTCGGCGAGCACGATCCGGTCCCGCGGCACCCCGGTCGCCTCGGCCAGCGCCGCGTTGGCCCGCAGGTGCCGCCATTCGCCGTGCACCGGCATCGCATTCGTCGGGCGCACCGCGTTGTACAGGTACAGCAGCTCGCCCGCGGAGGCGTGGCCGGAGACGTGCACCTTCGCGTTCTGCTGGGTGACGACGGTGGCGCCTCGCTTGGCGAGGCCGTTGACGACCGCGAACACCGAATTCTCGTTGCCCGGGATCAGGGAGGAAGCCAGGATGACGAGATCATCGGCCTTGATGTTGATCTGGCGGTGCTCGCCGCGCGCCATGCGCGACAGCGCGGACAGCGGTTCACCCTGCGAGCCGGTGGAGATCAGCACGAGCCGGTTGTCGGGCAATGTCGCGGCGGTGTCGAGATCGACGACGAGCCCGTCCGGCACCCGCAGGTAGCCGAGGTCCTGCGCGATCTGCATGTTGCGCACCATCGACCGTCCGACGAAGGCGATGCGGCGGTTGTACCGCCCGGCGACGTCGACGACCTGCTGGATGCGGTGCACGTGGCTGGCGAAGGACGCGACGATCACGCGCTGGGTGGCCTTGCCGATGACGTTGTCCAGGACGCCGCCGATCTCGCGTTCGGGCATCACGAAGCCCGGCACCTCGGCGTTGGTGGAGTCGACGAGGAACAGGTCGACGCCCTCGTCGCCGAGCCGGGAGAATCCGGCGAGGTCGGTGAGGCGGCCGTCGAGCGGCAACTGGTCGAGCTTGATGTCGCCGGTGTGCAGCACGAGCCCGGCCTCGGTGCGGACGGCGACGGCGAGCGCGTCCGGGATCGAGTGGTTGACGGCGAAGTACTCGCACTCGAACGGGCCGTGCGTGGTCTTGTCCCCCTCGACGACTTCGACGAGGTTGGGCCGCAGCCGGTGCTCGCGGCATTTCGCGGCGACGAGCGCGAGGGTGAACTTCGAGCCCACGACCGGGATGTCGGGACGCAGGCGCAGCAGGAACGGCACCGCCCCGATGTGATCCTCGTGGCCGTGGGTGAGGACGACGGCTTCGACGTCGTCCATGCGGTCCTCGATGTGCCGGAAGTCCGGCAGGATCAGGTCGACGCCGGGCTGCTGGTCCTCGGGGAAGAGCACGCCGCAGTCGATGACGAGGAGCCGGCCCTGATGCTCGAAGACCGTCATGTTGCGGCCGATCTCGCCGATGCCGCCGAGCGCGACGACGCGCAGGCCCTTCGGCGGCGCCTTCGGCGGGGTGCCGAGGCGCCCCGACATGTCCGCCACCTTGCGCGGATCGGGCCGCTGGGTGTTGGCCGAGGTCTGCACGGTCCGGCGCGCGGGCCGGCCGCTGGGCGGTCCGGCGTTGCGGGTGGCGCGGCCCCGGCCGCGCGACGGGCGGCTCACGCGAGCACCCCCGCGGCGTGCAGATCCGCGGCGAGCGCGTCGATCTGCGCAGAGGTCGGCGCCACCTGGGGCAGGCGCGGCTCGCCGACGTCGAGACCCATCAACCGCAGACCTGCCTTCGACGCGCTCACCCCGCCGAGGCGGGAGACGGCGCGCAGGATCGGCATGAGGCTCAGGTTGACCGCGCGGGCGCGGACGAGGTCGCCGGCCTGGAAGGCGTCGTACAGCTCGCGCAGCCGGCCGGGAACGAGATGCCCGATGACACTGACGAATCCGACGGCGCCGACGGACAGCCACGGCAGGTTCAGCGGGTCGTCGCCGGAGTAGAACTTCAGGTCGGTGGTGCCGATGAGCTCGGCACCGGCGTTGAGGTCGCCCTTGGCGTCCTTGACCGCCACGATGCGCGGATGCTCCGCGAGCCGGCGCAGCGTCTCCGTTTCGATCGGCACGACCGAGCGCGGTGGGATGTCGTAGAGCATGACCGGCAGGTCGGTGGCGTTCGCGACGGCCGTGAAGTGGGCGTAGAGCCCGGCCTGCGGCGGCCGCGAGTAGTACGGAGTGACGACGAGCAGGCCGTGGGCGCCGGCCCGCGCGGCGTCGCGGGCGAGTTCGACGCTGTGGGCGGTGTCGTTGCTGCCGGCGCCGGCGATGATCTTCGCGCGGTCCCCCACCGCGGCGAGCACGGCGCGCATCAGCTCGAGCTTCTCGTTCTCGGTGGTGGTCGGCGATTCGCCGGTGGTGCCCGCGAGAACCAGCGCATCGCAGCCGCCGTCGACCAGGTAGGCGGCAAGACGCACACCCGCGTCCACGTCGAGCTTGCCGTCGGCGGTGAACGGGGTCACCATCGCTGTGGCGATGGTGCCGAACGGAAGCTCGACAGCAGAAGCGGAATCACCGTTGGTCATGGTCAGAAGGCTACCGCGTGACGGGGGCTGTTCCACACACACCTGCCGGTCAGGTGTCGGCGGCGAAGGCGCTGGCGGCGACCTCGGAGCCGTCGGGCAGGCGGGTGATGGTGAAGTCGCCGAAGATGTTCGGCGCGGCGTCCTGCAGCTGACGCAGGCACTCGACGGCGAGGCGGCGGATCTCGACGTCGGCGTGCTCGGTCGCGCGCATGGCCACGAAGTGCCGCCAGGACCGGTAGTTGCCGGTGACGACGACGCGGGTCTCGGTGGCGTTGGGCAGCACCGATCGCGCGGCCTCGCGGGCCTGTTTCGCGCGGATCGGCCCCTCGGGCAGGTGGGACAGTTTCGCGTCGAGCGCGTCGAGCAGTTCGATGTACGCGGCCCGGCTGGACTCGGCGGCGGCGAGGAACAGTTCCTCGAGCCGCGGATCCCCCGCCACGGCCGGCGGGACCACGACCGGCGCGTCGCTGCCGCGGACGAACCGCTGGGACAGCTGGGAATAGGAGAAGTGCCGGTGCCGGATGAGTTCGTGGGTGCACGACCGGGAGATGCCGGTGATGTAGAAGCTCACCGAACCGTGCTCGAGCACGGACAGGTGCCCGACGGTGAGCAGGTGGCGTAGGTACCCGGCGTTCGTGGCCGTGCGCGGGTTGGGCTTGGACCAGCTCTGATAGCAGGCCCGGCCGGCGAACTCGGCGAGTGCCTCCCCGCCGTCGGCGTCGGTCTCCCAGGGCACGTCGGCGGGCGGGACGAACTCGGTCTTGGCCACCAGCCTGACCTTCAGCGTGACGGGCTCGGGCGCCATCGGTTCTCCTCCAGGTTGTCGATCCAGTCGAACCGTAGCGCCGCCGCGGGCGGCACCGGACGCGGGCCGCGTGTTGACGTCTTGACTGACATCATCGTTGACATCAGTATGGCGTCATGAACCTGGACCCGTACCTGGACGCGATCACCGAGTCCCTCGTCGCCGCCGCGGAGCTCGGCGACGAACAGACCCGCCGGACCGCGGCAGCCCTCGCCACAGCGGTCGCCGCGCCCGCCCGCCTGGCCGTGCTGCGGGCACTGTCGGACATGGCGGCGGAGGTCTCGAAGGAGCTCGGCGACCGGGTGGTCACCGTGCGTCTCGACGGCAGCGCGGCGGTGCTCGAGGTGCACACGGATGCGCCCACCGAAACCACAGGCACCGCAACGACTTTCGAGGACGTCACCGGGGACATCAGCCGGGTGACGCTGCGCCTCGTCGAGCAGATCAAGGCACGCGCCGAGGAGGCGGCGGCCCAGAACGGCGTGTCACTGAACTCGTGGGTGTCGCAGGCCGTCCAGGGGGCGCTGCGCGAGCAGATGCGGTATCAGCGCCGCGCCGACGAGCGCGCCGCGACGCGTCGCGCCGAGGAGACCGGGCCCGGCCCGTCCGCTACGTCGGAACCGTCCGAGCGCGAGGACGGTTGAGCGGGAGGCCGTGCGGTACATTGCCGACGCACGTCACCCGAAAGACGAGGAAGTGAGCCCATGGCCGTCAGCAGTTCCAGCAGTTTCGAGATCAAGGCCGACCCGGGTCGCGTGATGGCGGGAATCGCCGCGGTCGACCGGCTGCCGGAGTGGTCCGGGCCCCACAAGACCGTCGTCGTCGAGACCACCCACCCGGACGGCCGCCCGCACCGCGTGCGCATGACCGTCTCCATCATCGGTCTCCACGACGAGCAGGTGGTGGACTACTACTGGAACGGCGACGAATCGATGTCCTGGACCCTGGTCGAGAGCCACCAGCAGCACCAGCAGGACGGCACCTACACCCTCACCGCCACCGAGAGCGGCACCCGCGTCGACTTCACCCTCACGATTGATCCGAAGATCCCGCTGCCCGGCTTCATGGTCAAGAAGGCGCAGAAGATGGCGATGGAGACCGCCGAGCGGGGCCTGACGAAGTTCGTCGAGCAGCAGCTCTGACGCACCGCGCGGTGTCCGGTGCCTGCGACGTCCCGGTCGGTCAGCACTCCTCCGACACGGACACCGCGACGGTCGCCCCGAGTTCGTAGCAGCGTTCACGGACCTTTGCGTCGATCGGCCCGGTGATCTCGAGATCCTCCGTGACCTGCGCCAAGGCGAGTCCGGTGACGAGTTTGCGCACCGAGGCGACGGCGCCCGCGGTGTCGTTGTTGCCGTGTACCCACAACCCGTACGGCCGGCCCGCGACGGCGTCGAGGCACGGGTAGTAGACGGTGTCGAAGAAGTGCTTGAGTGCCCCCGACATGTATCCGAAGTTCGCGGTGGTGCCGAACACGTAACCGTCGGCGGCGAGCACGTCCGGCACGGTCGCACCCAGCGCCGGCACCGTCCGCACCCGCACGCCCACGATGTCGGGGTCACGCGCCCCGGCCAGCACCGCCTCGAGCAGTTCGCGGGTCGACGGGGACGGAGTGTGGTGGACGACGAGCAGAGTGCGCTCACCGTCGGCGGGGGCCTCGGTCACACCCTGCAGGGTACGTCGCCGACCGATCGGTGTCCCTGCCCCGCAACGACAACCGCAACCGCGATCAGGCTTCGGCCGGGGCGTGGACCGAGCGAATGTATCGCCCGCTACCGCTGAGGAGATGAACGATACATTCGCTCGACGCCGGGGCGCATGATCAATCGGCGGACTGCGGGCGCTCGAGCTTCTCGAGCGCGACGGCCCGGCGCATGGTCTCCCGGGCCCGGCCGCGGTCGCCGGCGTAGTCGTACGCGCGGGCGAGACGGTAGGAGTTGCGCCAGTTGTCCGGGTCGGCCTCCCACTCCTTCTTGACCCGCTCGAACAGGGTGTCGGCGGCGTCGCGGTCGATCCGGCCCGACGGCCGGCGCGGCAGGTCGCGCACGTCGAGTTCGAGGCCCTCCTCGTGGATCCGCCGGGACAGGTGCTGGTGCTGGAAACCGGCCCGCACGGTGGCGTAGACGATCCACACGCCCACCAACGGCAGCAGCAGCACGCCGATGCCGAGCCCGACGGCCGCGGCGTTGCCGGAGCGCACCAGTTCGAGCCCGCGCCCGCCGAGCAGCACGAAGTAGAACCCCAGCGCGACGACGATGAAGGCGATCGGCGCGAGGACCTTGACCAGGTCGCCCCTCACAGGTCGAGGAGGGGGTCGATGCCGACGGTGAGGCCGGGCCGGCCCCCGATCTCGCGCACGCCGAGCAGCACGCCGGGCGCGAAGGAGGACCGGTCGATCGAGTCGTGGCGGATGGTCAGGGTCTCGCCCTGGGTGCCGAGCAGCACCTCCTGGTGTGCGACGAGCCCGGCCAGACGCACGGAGTGCACCCGCACCCCCTCCACGTCGGCGCCGCGGGCACCCTCGAGTTCGGTGCTGGTGGCGTCGGGGCTGCGGCCCACACCGGCCGCGGCGCGGGCCTGCGCGATGAGCGCCGCGGTGCGGTAGGCCGTGCCCGACGGCGCGTCCGCCTTGTTGGGGTGGTGCAGCTCGATGACCTCGACGGAGTCGAAGAACCGCGCGGCGGCCTGCGCGAAGCGCATCGACAGCACGGCACCGATCGCGAAGTTCGGCGCGATCAGGACGCCGACCTCCGGCTGCGCGGCCAGCCAGCCGCGGACCCGGTCCAGTCGTGCGTCGTCGAATCCGGTAGTGCCGACGACGGCGTGGATGCCGTGCTCGACGAGGAACTGCAGGTTGCCCATCACCACATCGGGGTGGGTGAAGTCCACCACCACCTGCGCCCGGGAGGCGACGAAGTCGTCGAGGCTGTCGCCCCGGTCGACCGCAGCAACGAGCTCGAGGTCGGCGGCCGCCTCGACGGCCGCGCAGATCGCCTGCCCGACCTTGCCCTTGGCGCCGAGCACACCCACCCGAATTGCTGCTGCGTTCACTTGACTCTCCACGCTTCCTCGTCCGATCGCCGTCCCGCAGCAGCCTACGCAACCGGACTACCTCGACCGTGCTCAGCCCGCGGTCACGCGACGAGGACGCGCACCGAGGCGGGCAGGTCCCGGGGCCGGCGATACGGTCCGGCGACGGCCGCGGCGAACGGCCGGTGCAGCAGCTCGGCGGCGACGGCGCGGACCTCCGCCGCACTCACCGACGAGATCCGCTCGAGCGTCTCGGTGACACTCCAGTGCGTGCCGTAGCTCAGTTCGCTGCGTCCGATCCGGTTCATCCGGGCCCCGGTGTCCTCGAGGCCGAGGACCAGAGCCCCGCGCAGCGAACCCTTGGCGCGGGCGCACTCGGCCTCGGTGACGCCGTTCTCGGCGACATCGGCGAGCACCTCGCGGACGAGCGCGGCGACCTCGCCGAGGTTCTCGGGCTGGCAGCCGGCGTAGACGGAGAACGCGCCGGTGTCGGCGAAGGTGTCCACACCCGAGTACACCGAGTAGGCGAGGCCGCGCTTCTCCCGGATCTCCTGGAACAGCCGTGAGCTCAAGCCGCCGCCGACGGCGGTGTTGAGCACCGACAGCGCCCAGCGCCGGTGGTCGTGGCGGCCGAAGGATCGCACGCCGACCGCCAGGTGGGCCTGCTCGCCGTCGCGGTCGGTGATGCTCAGCGTCGGCGTCGTACGCAGGCGGAGACTGCCCTCGCGGCGCGGGGCGGCGGTCGTGGCGGGGTCGAGGTGCCCGGCGAACGCGCGACGGACCAGTTCCACGGTGTGGTCGTGATCGACATTGCCGGCGACGGCGACGACCATGCGGTCCGGCGTGTACCGCCGCACGTGGAACGAGTGCAACTGGGTACGGGTCATCGCCTCGATCGATTCGACCGAGCCGATTATCGGACGGCCGATCGGGTGGTCGCCGTACAGGGCGGTGAGGAACGCGTCGCCGAGCAGATCCTCGGGATCGTCGTCGCGCATTGCGATCTCCTCGAGGACGACCTGCCGTTCGACGTCGACGTCGGCGCTGCGGCAACGGCCGCGCAGCACGACGTCGGCGACGAGGTCGACGGCCAGGGGCAGATCGTCGTCGAGCACGTGGGCGTAGAAGCAGGTGTGCTCCTTCGCGGTGAACGCGTTGAGCTCGCCGCCGACCCCGTCGACGAGTTCGGCGATGTCGAGCGCGGTCCGGGTCGGGGTGGCCTTGAACAGCAGGTGCTCGAGGAAGTGGGCGGCACCGGCGACGGAGGGCTGCTCGTCGCGGGAGCCGACGCCCACCCAGACGCCGACGGCGGCCGAGCGCACGCCGGGCACGTGCTCGGTGACGACGCGGAGCCCCCCGGGCAGGTGGGTGCGCCGAACCCCGGAGTCGGGCTCGGTGGGTGCCGACGCGGAGGCGACGACGGACGAAACGGCGGCGGACGGAGCGGCGGCGGAGCGGCGGGTGGCGGCCATGAAGATGTTCGACGGTCCTACAGGCGAGTGGGTGTGCTGGACGGAACATCTCACACTACACGCGCCGCCGCGCACCCCTTCCGGTCACCACCCGCGGCGGTGCGGCCGCGACCCGACCAGCTGCCCCTTGGGGGCGACGTCCCTGCTGCGGTAGACCACGTAGGGGCGGAACAGGTATCCGACGGGTGCGCTGAAGGCGTGCACCAGGCGGGTGAACGGCCACAGCGCGAACAGGGCCAGGGCGATCAGCGCATGGAGCTGGAACGACAGGGGTGCCTGCACCATGAGGTCGCCGCGCGGCTGCAGGATCCAGATGGAGCGGAACCACGGCGAGACGGTCTCGCGGTAGTTGTGCTCCTCCCCCACCACACCCGAGCCCATCAGGGTCGTGGCGAGTCCCGCGACGATCGCGGCGACGAGCACCACGTACATCAGCTTGTCGTTGGCGGTGGTGGCCATGAAGACCGGTCCGCGGGTGCGGCGGCGGTAGATCAGCAACAGGATCCCGACGAGGGTGGCGATCCCGGCGACGGTGCCCAGCGTCACCGCCTGCACGTGGTACGCGTGCTGGCTCAGACCGATCGCATCGGTCCACGACTGCGGGATGAGCAGACCGATGACGTGACCCACGATCACCACGAGGATGCCGAAGTGGAACATCGGGCTGGCGATGCGCAGCAGCTTGCTCTCGTAGAGCTGCGACGAGCGGGTGGTCCAGCCGAACTTGTCGTAGCGGTAGCGCCACCACGTGCCGACGACCACCACGGCGATGGTGACGTACGGGACGACGTCCCAGAAGATCTCCCCTGCGGACATGGTCAGTCGACTCCTTCGGCTCGGGTCTGGGCCGAGACGGTTGCGGTCCGGCGCGGTGGGACGGTGAGGGTGAACGGTTCGAGGCCGATCGCCTCGGCCGGCGGCCCGGCCTCCGCGAGCTGCCGGGCGCGGCGCTCTTCCTGATCGCCGACCGGGGGCAACGTCGCGCACACCGCCTCGATCGCCGCCGCATACGGGGAATCGCGTTCGCCGAGCGCGACCCGGAGCACGTCGATCGGGATGCGGTGCGCGGCGAGCAGCTGCTCCCCCGCGTCCGGGTCGACGGTCGCGGCGAATTCGAGCACCACCGGGAGGTGATCGGGCGCCTCCCCGGGCGGCGGCTCCGCGCCGGCGTCGCGGTAGGCCTGCGCGAACGCGTGGATCGCCGCGCCCCGGTTGCGGGTGTCGCCGCCGGTCCAGTACGTGAGGTACATCGTCGAGCGCCGGCGCATGTCGAACGTGTCGACGTAGTCGGCCTGCGCGGCGAAGGGATCGCCGTCGCGCAGGGCGGCGAGGGTCCGGCCCAGCAGCTCCGCCGGTTCCCCGGTGATGTGCCCGAGAAGCCGGTCGACGGTCGCGAGACGGGACGGCAGTCGCTCGTCGGGGTACGCCAGCAGCAGCGACGCCGCCTGCCGGATCAGCCGGTGCTGCAGGTGCCGCGATGCGGTGTCGCGCGCGCCACGGCGCAGCAGCCCCCTCATCGCCCGCTCCCCCGGTTCTCGACTCGATGCCCGGCCGGGAACAGGCCCTGGGGCACGCCCTTGCCGTCCCAGTTGAGCAGGTTCACGCGGGAGGGATTCGACGCGTTCGCCGCCATCCCCTCGGAGGTCTGCCGCTGCCGGAGCGCGTGGAAGGTTTCCACCGCGACGGGAACGGGACCTCCGCTGGCCTCGCCGAACGGCCCGGAGTCGTACATGCCGGGGCCGCCCTCGAACGACAACGCGCAGTCGGTGGCGGATTCCTCGAGCTGGTGGCCTTCGGCCGCGTAGGCGGTCGGGATCACGTACCGCTCGTCGTACTTGGCAAGGGCGAGCAATCGGTACATCTCGTACATCTGCTCCTCGGTCATGCCGACGGCGTCGGGGATGTCCGGCCGCGTATCCCGGCCCAGGTTGATGTCGCGCATGTACGAGCGCATCGCGGCGAGCCGGTGCAGCACCGCTTCGACGGCGTCGGTGTCGCCCGCCGTGAACAGTCCCGCCAGGTACTCGATCGGGATGCGCAGCGATTCGAGCGCACCGAACAGGTTCCCGATGTCCTCGCCGTCGTGGCCGTCGCGGGTCACGGCGTCGACGACCGGCGAGAGCGGCGGCACGTACCAGACCATCGGCATCGTGCGGTACTCCGGGTGCAGCGGCAGCGCAACCCGATACGTGTTGATCAGCGCGTACACGGGCGACCGCTGGGCGGCCTCGATCCACTCGTCGGAGATGCCCTCGGCGCGGGCGCCGGCGATCACCTCCGGGTCGTGGGGGTCGAGCAGCACCTGCCGCTGTGCCTCGTAGAGGTCCTTCTCGTCCTCGACGGACGCGGCCTCGAGCACCCGGTCGACGTCGTAGAGCACGAGCCCGATGTACCGCAGCCGGCCCACGCAGGTTTCCGCGCACACGGTGGGCAGGCCTACCTCCACGCGCGGATAGCACAGCGTGCACTTCTCGGCCTTGCCGGTCTTGTGGTTGAAGTACACCTTCTTGTAGGGGCAGCCGGACACGCACATCCGCCAGCCGCGGCAGCGGTCCTGGTCGACGAGAACGATGCCGTCCTCGACACGCTTGTACATCGCTCCCGAGGGGCACGACGAGACGCACGACGGATTCAGGCAGTGCTCGCAGATACGCGGCAGGTAGAACATGAAGGTCTGTTCGAGTTCGAGCCGGACCTGCTCGCCGACCTTCTTCAGCACCGGGTCGGCGGGGACGATCTCCGGCGAGCCGCCGAGGTCGTCGTCCCAGTTCGCCGACCATTCGACCTTCATCGGCTTGCCGCTGATCAGGCTGCGCGGCGGCGCCACGGGGATCTGGTCGCCGAGCGGCGCGGTGGTGAGGTTCTCGTAGTCGTAGGTCCACGGTTCGTAGTAGTCGCCGATCGCCGGCATCTTCGGGTTCGAGAAGATCCGGAACAGCTTGTTCCACCGGCCGCCGTCGCGCAGCCGCAGCCGGCCGTTCCGGTCGCGGATCCATCCGCCGCGCCAGCGTTCCTGGTCCTCGTACATACGGGGATATCCCAGGCCGGGCCGGGTCTCGACGTTGTTGAACCACACGTATTCGGTGCCGGAGCGGTTGGTCCAGGCCTGTTTGCAGGTGACCGAGCACGTGTGGCAGCCGATGCACTTGTCGAGGTTCATGACCATCGCCATCTGGGCCATCACCTTCATGCCGGCCTCGCTTCCCGGATCGTGGTCGTGGGTGTCGACATCAGTACGTGACCTCCTGCGACCGGCGGCGTACGACCGTCACCTCGTCGCGTTGATTTCCGGTGGGGCCGAGGTAGTTGAACGCGAACGACGTCTGCGCGTAGCCACCCGCCAGGTGGGTGGGCTTGATCAGGATCCTCGTGAGCGAGTTGTGGATGCCGCCGCGGGTGCCGGTGGTCTCGGTGAGCGGCACGTCGATGGTGCGTTCCTGCGCGTGGTAGACGTACACGACGCCGTCGGGCATGCGGTGCGAGACGATCGCGCGGCACACCACGACGCCGTTGCGGTTGACGGCCTCGACCCAGTCGTTGTCACGCACCGAGATCTTCGCCGCGTCCCCCGGGCTCATCCACATGGTCGGACCGCCCCGCGAGAGGGACAGCATGAACAGGTTGTCCTGGTACTCGGAGTGGATCGACCACTTCGAGTGCGGGGTGAGGTACCGCACGGTCAGTCCGACGCCGTCGCCGCTGCCCACGGCGGGCTCGCCGAACAGGCGCGACATGTCCAGCGGCGGACGGTAGGTCGGCAACTGCTCGCCGAGTTCCTCGATCCAGTCGTGATCGACGTAGAAGTGCATGCGGCCGGTGAGCGTGTGAAACGGTTTGAGTTCCTCGATGTTCACCGTGAACGGCGCGTAGCGGCGCCCGCCGGTCTCGCTGCCGGACCATTCCGGGCTGGTGATCACCGGGACCGGCCGGGCCTGGGTGTCGGCGTAGGTGATGCGGCGTTCCTCGCTGCCCTCGGCGAGGTGCACGAGCCGGCGGCCGGTGCGCTTCTCGAGTTCACGGAAGCCCTCGACGGCGAGCCGGCCGTTCGAGGTGCCCGACAGCGCGAGGATGACATCGGCCATCCGTTCGGCGCTCGTGACCGCCGGGCGGCCTTCCCCGGCACCGGAATTCATCACACCGAACGTCGCGGCGAGCTCCGCGACCTCCTGCACCGGACGTGTCGTGACGCCCTTGGTGGTCAGGCCGAGGGTGTCGACGAGCGGCCCGAGGGTCGACCATTTGTCGGCGATCGCGGTGTAGTCCCGTTCGACCACCGCGAGCGGGCCCATGGTCCGGCCCGGCACCGGCACCTCCCCGGTGACGCGCCAATCCTTCTCCGTGCCCGACGGATACGCCATCGCGCCCGGCGTGTCGTGCTGCAGTGTGCCGAGCACGATGTCGGTGCGGGTTCCGAGGTGCTTCGCCGCCAGCGCGCTGAACACCTTCGCGATGGCGCCGAAGGCCTCGTAGTCGGAACGCGTTTCCCACGGCGGGTCGATCGCGGGACTGAAGGCGTGGATGTAGGGGTGCATGTCGGTGCTCGACAGGTCGCCCTTCTCGTACCACGTCGCGGCAGGCAGCACCACGTCGGAGAACAGCGTGGTCGACGTCATCCGGAAGTCGATCGACATCAGCAGGTCGAGCTTGCCCTCGGGCAGGTCGTCCGGCCAGGCGACGTCGTGCGGGCGCAGGTCCGGACCGGTCGGCACGCCCTGGATGTTCGAGTCGGTCCCGAGCAGGTGCCGCAGGAAGTACTCGTTGCCCTTGCTGGACGAGCCGAGCAGGTTGGACCGCCACACGTTGAGCACCCGCGGCCAGTTGCGCGGGTTGTCCGGGTCGGTGACCGACAGTTTCACCTCGCCGCTCGCGAGTTTCCGGGCGACGTACGCGGGGATGTCCACGCCCGCAGCCCGCGCCTCGTCGGCGATCTCGTGGGTGTTGCGGTCGAACTGCGGGTAGAACGGGGTCCACCCCATCGCGACCGCGGAGGTCATCACGTCCATCGTGTGCTTGTCCCGGAACCGGCCGCGGCCCAGCGGGCTCGCCAGCGCGTCGGCGCGGTACCCGTCGTAGCGCCACTGGTCGGTGTGGACGTACCAGTACGACGTACCGGCCATCTGCCGCGGCGGCCGGCTCCAGTCGGTGCCCATCGCCATCGCAGCCCAGCCGGTGACGGGCCGGCACTTCTCCTGCCCGACGTAGTGGGCCCAGCCACCCCCGTTGCGGCCCATCGACCCGGTGAGAAGGAGCAACGCCAGCACCGCCCGGTAGGTCGCGTCACCATGGAACCACTGGCAGATGCCGGCACCCATGATGATCATCGACCGGCCGCCGGATTCCTCCGCGTTGCGCGCGAACTCTTTCGCGATCCGGATCGCCTGGGCGGCGGGAACTCCCGTGATGCCTTCCTGCCACGCCGGGGTGTAGGGGACGGCGGGATCGTCGTAGCCGGTGGGCCACACGCCCGGTAGGCCCGGACGGGAGACGCCGTACTGCGCAAGCATGAGGTCGAACACGGTGCACACCAGGTGTCCTCCGACGCGCCGCACCGGCACTCCGCGCTCGATGCTCGCCCCGTGCCCGTCGACCGTGTCGAAGCTCGGCAGGTGCACCGTCACCGCGTCCTCGCCGGCGATGCCGCCGGGATGCGCGACGGTCAGTGCCGGCACGAGGTCGCCCAGATCGAGGTTCCACTTGCCGATGCCGTCGTCGCCGTACCGGTAGCCGAGCGAACCGTGCGGAACCGCCACGGTGTCGGTCGCACCGTCGAGCAGCGCCGGCTTGAACGCCGCGTTCTCCACGTCCCGACCGAGGTCGGCCGCGGTGAGGTTCTTGCCCGGGACGAGCCGGCCGTCGCGTTCCTCGAGTTTCACGAGGAACGGCAGGTCGGTGTACTGCCGGACGTAGTCGACGAAGAAGGGGACCCGCTGCTCGACGTAGAACTCGGTCAGCAGCACGTGGCCCATCGCCATCGCCAGCGCGCCGTCGGTGCCCGCCGCGCACGGCATCCATTCGTCGGCGAACTTCGTGTTGTCGGCGTAGTCGGGACTCACGGTCACGACCTTCGTGCCGCGGTAGCGGACCTCGGCCATCCAGTGCGCGTCGGGTGTGCGCGTGACCGGCACGTTCGATCCCCACATCATGAGGTAGGCCGCGTCCCACCAGTCGCCGGATTCGGGCACGTCGGTCTGGTCCCCGAACACCTGCGGAGAGGCGACGGGAAGGTCGGCGTACCAGTCGTAGAAGGACGTCATGACGCCGCCGATCAGCTCGACGAACCGGGAACCGGCAGCGAAGGACACCATCGACATCGCGGGGATCGGCGAGAAGCCGGCCACCCGGTCGGGGCCGTATTCCCGGACGGTGTGCACGTGCGCCGCCGCAATCAGCTCGGTCGCCTCGGCCCACGTCACCCGGACCAGGCCGCCCTTGCCGCGGGCCCGCTGGTAACGGCGGCGCCGTTCGGGATCGCCCTGGATGTCGGCCCACGCCAGAACGGGATCGCCGAGCCGCGCCCTGGCCTCGCGGTACATCTCGACGAGCACGCCGCGGGCGTACGGGTAGCGCACCCGCGTCGGCGAGTACGTGTACCACGAGAACGCAGCGCCGCGGGGACAGCCGCGCGGTTCGTACTCGGGGCGGTCGGGGCCCACCGTGGGGTAGTCGGTTTCCTGCGTCTCCCACGTGATGATCCCGTCCTTGACGTAGATCTTCCACGAACACGAACCGGTGCAGTTGACGCCGTGGGTGGACCGGACCACCTTGTCGTGACTCCACCGGTCCCGGTAGAAGATGTCGCCTTCGCGTCCGCCGCGGCGGGTGACGGTCCGGCCGTCTCCGGAGATCTCCCCCGGGGTGAAGAACCGTCCGCTGCTGCGCAGCAACTCTTCAGCGGCACCGCCGGTGTGCTGGGTTGTCACGTCATCTCCCTTCGGGTCGCGTCGTGGTGGTCGTGCCGGCCCCGGGTGTGTCGCGCGCGGCGTTCTCGTGGGCCCTCAGCTTGACCGCGGTGTAGAGCAGGGCGACGAGGGCGGTGACGACGAGCAGCGCCAGTCCCACCGTGTAGTCGTTGTCGGCGGGGTCGTAGGTCGCGCCCATGACCAGCGGCGGGAAGTAGCCGCCGAGCCCCCCGGCCGCGGCGACGATGCCGGTGACCGATCCCACGGACTTCGCGGGGGAACGTCGTGCGACCCAGGCGAAGACACCGCCGGTGCCGACGCCGAGGAAGACCGCGAGCAGAATGAAGTCGGTGGCCGCCCACACCTCCGGCGGCGGCTGCAGGATCGCGATGGCGGCCATCACCGCGGTCCCGGCGAACGAGACGAGCACGACGGGCTTGGGCCCGATCCGGTCGGACAGGGCACCGCCGATCGGCCGCGCGATCACCGCGGCGAGGGCGAACGCCGCGGTGCGGGCGCCCGCGTCGACGGCGGAGAAGCCGTAGACGGTCTTGATGTAGGTGGGCAGGTAGTTGCTGAAGGCCACGAATCCGCCGAACACCACGGCGTAGAGGAACGACATCTCCCACGTGACCCGCAGTTTCAGTGCCGCAGCAAGTTTCGGTCCGACAGGGTCGGTGTTCGGGTGGAAGTCCGGGGAGTTGCGCATCACGAGGACGCACACGCCGGCGGTGACGGCGAGGGCGGCCGCGACGATGACATGCGTCGCGAGGAGCCCGAACCAGTTCACGAAGCGTGGGGTGAAGAATGCCGAGAGCGCGGTGCCGACCATGCCGGCGCCGAAAACACCCGTGGCGAAGCCGCGGCGGGCGGGTTCGTACCAATTGTTCGCGAACGGGATTCCGACCGCGAAGATCGTGCCCGCGATGCCGAGGAAGAACCCGCAGACCAGCAGGAGCGGGTACGACCCGGCCTCGGCCGCGAAACCCACTGCGATCACGGGCAGGATCGACAGGAGGGAGATCGCGATGAACATGATCCGTCCGCCGTGGCGGTCGGTGAGCGAACCGACGGCGATGCGGCCGAGCGAACCGACCAGGATCGGCGTCGCGACCAGCATCGACGCCTGCGAGCTGCTGAGGGACAGCTCACCCGCGTAGGTGGTGGACAGCGGGCCGATCATGTTCCAGGCCCAGAAATTGATGGCGGAAACCCAGGTGGCCAGCGCCAGGTTCAGTCCCCGGCCGGAACCGGGGACACGCTCCGTTGCGGTGTTCACGTCCCCAGAGAACCACCCTCAGGCAACGAGCGAGCCGCTTTGAGGGAAAAGGTGCATGGCGGGCCGGCGGTGGGGACATGCGAACGGTTCCGCCGCGGAATACGGCACGTGGAGTCACCGAACACATTGTGCGTCAACACAGTACAACGATCCGGTCACGCCGGGGCGAATGTCCCGGACCCCGGGGCGCGACCCGGCCGATGCCCGACGCGTGCCTTCCCCCGGAAACACGGCCGCGGCCCCGCACCTTCCGAGGGTGCGGGGCCGCGGTGCGACTCGGAGGCCGGACTACTGCTGCGTGTCCTCGGCCGCGGGAGCCTCGGGTGTCTCGCCCGAAGCGTCGGCGGTGTCCTCGTCGGGCACCGGCACCAGGCTGATCTTGCCCCGGTTGTCGATGTCGGCGATCTCCACGCGGATCTTCGAGCCCACGTTGACGACGTCCTCGACCTTGGCGATGCGCTTGCCGTTGCCGAGCTTGCTGATGTGCACCAGGCCGTCGCGGCCCGGCAGCAGCGAGACGAACGCGCCGAACGCCGTGGTCTTGACCACGGTGCCCAGGAAGCGTTCGCCCACCTTCGGCAGTTGCGGGTTCGCGATGGCGTTGATCTTGTCGATCGCGGCCTGCGCGGACGGGCCGTCGGCGGCACCGACGTACACCGTGCCGTCGTCCTCGATGGAGATGTTCGCGCCGGTCTCCTCGGTGATCGAGTTGATCATCTTGCCCTTGGGGCCGATGACCTCGCCGATCTTGTCGACCGGGACCTTGATGGTGGTGATCCGGGGCGCGAACGGGCTCATCTCGTCCGGGGTCTCGATGGCCTCGGCCATCACCTCGAGGATGGTGGCGCGGGCGTCGTGCGCCTGCGACAGCGCCCCGGCGAGCACCTGCGACGGGATCCCGTCGAGCTTGGTGTCGAGCTGCAGCGCGGTGACGAAATCCTTCGTGCCGGCCACCTTGAAGTCCATGTCACCGAACGCGTCCTCGGCGCCGAGGATGTCGGTCAGCGCGACGTAGCGGGTCTCCCCGTCGACCTCGTCGGAGACCAGGCCCATCGCGATGCCCGCGACCGGGGCCTTGAGCGGCACACCGGCGTTGAGCAGCGACAGCGTCGAGGCACACACCGAGCCCATCGAGGTGGAGCCGTTCGAGCTGAGCGCCTCGGAGACCTGACGGATCGCGTAGGGGAACTCCTCCTGGCTGGGCAGGACCGGGATCAGGGCCCGCTCGGCGAGGGCGCCGTGGCCGATCTCGCGGCGCTTCGGCGAGCCGACGCGGCCGGTCTCACCGGTGGAGTACGGCGGGAAGTTGTAGTGGTGCATGTACCGCTTGCTGGTCTCGGGACCGAGCGAATCGATCTGCTGCGCCATCTTCACCATGTCCAGCGTGGTGACACCCATGATCTGGGTCTCGCCACGCTCGAACAGCGCCGAGCCGTGGGCCCGGGGCACGATCGCGACCTCGGCGGACAGGGCGCGGATGTCCGTGATGCCGCGGCCGTCGATGCGGAACTTGTCCCGCAGGATCCGCTGGCGGACCAGCTTCTTGGTGAGCGAGCGGAACGCCGCGCCGATCTCCTTCTCACGGCCCTCGAAGTTGGGGGCCACCTGCTCGAGGACCTCGACCTTGACCTCGTCGGTCCGCTCGTCGCGCTCCTGCTTGCCGGCGATGGTCAGCGCCTCGGCCAGCTTGGTCGACGCGGCGGCCTCGACGGCCTCGTACACGTCGGCTTCGTAGGCCGGGAACAGCGGGAAGTCACCGGTGGGCTTCGCGGCCGCGGCGGCGAGCTGCTGCTGGGCGACGCACAGCCGCGCGATGAACGGCTTGGCGGCCTCGAGACCCTCGGCGACGACGGTCTCGGTCGGCGCCTGCGCACCGCCGGCGACCAGCTCGACGACGTTCTCGGTGGCCTCGGCCTCGACCATCATGATCGCGACGTCGGCGGTGTCGGGGTTGTCGCCGCCACCCACGATGCGACCCGCGACCACCATGTCGAACACGGCGTTCTCGAGCTGCTCGACCGTCGGGAACGCGACCCACTGGCCGGTCTTGTTCTCCTCGGAGGTGATCAGCGCGACCCGCACGCCGCCGACCGGCCCGGAGAACGGCAGGCCGGCGATCTGGGTGGACGCCGACGCGGCGTTGATCGCGACGACGTCGTACAGGTCGTTCGGGTTCAGGCTGAGCACCGTCACCACGACCTGGATCTCGTTGCGCAGGCCGTCGACGAAGGACGGGCGCAGCGGCCGGTCGATGAGGCGACAGGTCAGGATCGCGTCGGTGGAGGGCCGGCCCTCGCGACGGAAGAACGAGCCGGGGATGCGGCCCGCGGCGTACATGCGCTCCTCGACGTCCACCGTCAGCGGGAAGAAGTCGAAGTGCTCCTTGGGCTGCTTGCTGGCGCTCGTCGCCGACAGCAGCATGGTCTCGTCGTCGAGGTACGCGACGACGGAGCCGGCGGCCTGCTGGGCGAGGCGGCCGGTCTCGAAACGAATCTGGCGGGTGCCGAAGGACCCGTTGTCGAGGACTGCGACGGACTCGAACACGCCCTCGTCGACCTCGACTGCTGAATTGCTGGTCATCTCTACTCTTCTCTTCCCTCTCGTCTTCGCCGTACCCGCGCGGGCGCCACAACCCTCGTGGCTGCGGCTGCGCACCGATCGCCCGTGCCCGCGTCTCACGGGCCGAGCGTGCGGAGGCGGTCGTCGATCGAAACCGTCCGGACCGGGTCCGGAAGGTCACTACCGAAGACCGACACCGTCGGTGCATACGGTTCCGCGGGCGGTGTCGCCGTCCGCGGGTGCCGCTGCCGGTGTCCGGTGGGCACGTCACCCACCTCCGGCCGCGCAGCGGCCAAACACCGATAGCCAACGAGGCTCAGTCTAAGCATTGCCTCGTTGGCTATCGGAAAGATCAGCGAACGCAGATCGCGTCGTCGCTTCGCCGCGCTCCTATCGGCGCAGACCCAGACGCTGGATCAGCGAACGGTAGCGGTTGACGTCGACCTTCTCGACGTACTTGAGCAGCCGGCGACGACGACCGACCAGCAGCAGCAGGCCGCGGCGGGAGTGGTGGTCGTGCTTGTGCTGCTTCAGGTGCTCGGTCAGGTCCTGGATGCGCTTGGTGAGCATCGCGACCTGCGCCTCGGGCGATCCGGTGTCGGTCTCGTGGAGGCCGTACTCGCCGAGGATCTGCTTCTTCTGCTCGGTGGTCAATGCCACTGGGATACTCCTGATCGATGACGTCCGCGCGCTTCGTGGAACGGGCCGATGCCCGTCGGTGCGGCCACCGCGAACCGCAGCACACACCAGCGGATGAGCGTACCAGAGGGGCAGGTGCCGGCCCCGGCCACCCTCAGCCGCGGGATCCGGTGCCGGATCGGCGGCCTCCGGTGGCCTCGATCACCTCGGCGAACGCCTCCTCGAGGAGGGTCGCGTACCGATCGAGATCCGGCATCAGCAGCGGCGAGCTCATGACCGTGACGGCGAACGCTTCGCCGGCCCGGCTGAAGGAGTGCACCAGACCCATCCCCGGGCGGAGGGACTGGATGCCCGCGACGAAACGGAACGTTCCGCCGTGGTAGGTCCAGCCGGTGTCGGCGCCACAGTCGACACTGGTGACCGCGGTCTCGGCGGGTGCCGCGAACCCGCCCGCCGCCGCCGCACGGTCGCGCCGGTCCGCCGCCCGGCGGTACAGCGGATACGGCACCGCGCCCGCACCCGCGAGGCGGTGCAGCACCTCGGGGGACGTCGCGACCCGCCGTTCGCCGGCGAGCGCGTCGGCCACGGCCGCCACCCGGTCGCGGGGATCGGCGACCTCGGTACACAACGGAACGATCGCGGCGGTCAGCCGATTGACGCCCAGCGCGGCACCGGCCGCGCCGACCGCGACCGGAACCGCGACGTGGGCGCCGACGACGGGCCGGCCGCGCTCGCCGAAGTAGCGCTGCATCGCGAGGGACACCGCTGCCAGGCCCATGGCCGTCACGGTGTAGGTCCGGCCGACGAGACTGCCCAGGTCGGGCCGCACGATCCGGATCACCCGGTCGGGGCCGGGCGCCCCGGCGAGCACCGCTGCGGGCCGCGCCGCCGGGGACGGGACCGTCGGGGCGTCCGCGGACCGCGCCGACGCCGCGCGCCGCACCAGGACCGCGCCGAGCGTCAGGTAGCCGAGCCGCAGGTACCAGCGGGCGAAGCGCGCCACACCCGAGACCGCCGCGGTGATGTGCTGCGGTCGCGCCGCGGCCGGCGGCAGGCCGGGAACGCGCAGCGGTTGCCCGTCCGCGCCGAACAGCGCGCCGAGGAAGGCGGGCAGCGCCGAGCCTGCCATCACGGCGTGACTGACCTGCAGCACGACGACCGTCACGGTCGCGCCCGGATCGTCCGGGTCGGACACCGCGACGAAGACGTGCATGCGCCACGCGCGCCGCCGGACGTCCAGCGGGTCCGCGCACAGGTCGGCGATGGCGTCGATGCACGCGGTGAACGAGCCGCCGGCCCACTCGTGGTACTCGATGCGCTCCTCGGGCGGCAGCTGCGCCCGCGCCCAGTACGGATAGTCCAGCCGGCCGGGCGCCTCGACGATCCGCCGGTCCAGCACGGTCAGCAGATGCGCCCGGGAGCGCAGGTGAGCGGACGCGTCCTCGGGGCCGCGGATCGCACCGTCCCGCTCGTCGAACACGACGAAGGCGGACCAGTCGGTCGGCCGGTCCGATTTCGACTCGTGATAGTTCGCGGCGTCCGCCCAGGTCAGGCGCGCGTGTCGCCACTGACGTATCGACACACCGGGAATTGTCCCCGATCCGGGCGGGGCCCGGACCGGAACGGCCCTAGCCGCGAGTGCGCTCGAGCACCTCGCGGGCCCGCTCGGCGTCGCGGTGCATCGCCGAGATGAGCGCCTCCACCGATTCGAACCGCTCCATGCCGCGCAGCCGCTCGACGAAGTCGACCGCGACGTGCTGGCCGTACAGGTCGGCCTCCTCGTCGAGGACGAACGCCTCCACGGTGCGGGTGCGCCCGGAGAAGGTCGGATTGGTGCCCACCGACACCGCCGCGAGGTACCGCTCCCCCGGCGTGACGGTGCCGAGCCCCCCGGTGCCCGGGCCGAGGACGGTGAACCAGCAGGCGTAGACGCCGTCCGCGGGGATGGCCGAGTACATGGGCGGCGCGACGTTCGCGGTGGGGAAGCCGAGATCGCGGCCGCGGCCGTCCCCGTGCACCACGACGCCCTCGACGCGGTGCGGGCGGCCCAGCGCGTCGGCCGCGGCGGCGACGTCGCCGGCGTCGACGCACGAGCGGATGTAGGTGGAGGAGAACGTCACCGCATGTTCGCTGAGCAAGGTCAGGCCCTGAACGGCGAAGCCGAAGCGCTCGCCGATGGTGCGCAGCAGGTCGACGTTGCCGGCGGCCTTCTTGCCGAAGGTGAAGTTCTCGCCCACGACGACCTCGGCGACGTGGAGTCGCTCGACGAGGATCTCGTGGGCGTACCGCTCCGGGGACAGCTTCATGAACTCGGGGGTGAACGGCATGACGCAGAAGACGTCGATGCCGAGCTCCTCGGCCAGTTCTGCCCGCCGCGCGAGGGTCGTGAGCTGCGCCGGGTGACTGCCCGGCCGCACGACCTCCATCGGGTGCGGGTCGAACGTCATCAGGACGCTGGCTGTGCCGCGCTCCTTCGCCGACTTCACTGCCCGCGCGATCAGCTGCTGGTGCCCGCGGTGCACACCGTCGAACACCCCGATCGTCAGGACACAACGACCCCAATCCGCGGGAATTTCGTCGAGACCTCGCCATCTCTGCACAAGCGCAGCCTACGACCCGGCGGCCGGACGGTCATCTCCGGCTCGCCCGGGGCGTCGCATGGACAACGCCGACGGCACACCGCCATAATTTCGGCATGCCGAACATTTTCGTTGGACTCCGCAAAATCGCCGTGGCGTTCGCGGCCACGGCGATCCTGGCGGGCTGCAGCTCGGCGCAGAGTTCCGACGACGACCGCCCCCTGGTGCTGACCACCTTCACGGTGCTCGCGGACATGGCCCGCAACGTCGCCGGGGAACACCTGCGGGTCGAGTCGATCACCAAGGTCGGGGCCGAGGTCCACGGCTACGAGCCCACTCCGGGCGACCTGCGCTACGCCACCCGGGCCGACCTCGTCCTCGACAACGGACTGGGCCTCGAGCGCTGGTTCGAACAGTTCCTCGCCGACACCGACGCCGCCCACGCCGTCCTCAGCGAGGGCGTGCCGCCGCTGCCGATCGGCGAGGACGCCTACGCGGGGCGGCACAACCCGCACGCGTGGATGTCCCCGTTGGCGGCCCAGACGTACGTCGACAACATCGCCGCCGCGTTCGCCGAGCTCGACCCCGAGCACGCCTCCGACTACGCCGCCAACGCCGCGGCGTACCGCGCCGAACTGCAGGCGGTGCACGAACAGCTCGTCGCCGACCTGGCCGTGTTGCCGCCGAATCACCGAGCGCTGGTCACCTGCGAGGGCGCCTTCAGCTACCTGGCCCGCGACGCCGGCCTGAGCGAGGCGTACCTGTGGGCGGTCAACGCCGACCAGCAGGGCACCCCCCAGCAGATCGCCCGTACGGTCGACTTCGTCCGGGCCAACGCCGTGCCCGCCGTGTTCTGTGAGTCCACCGTCTCGGACAAGGCCCAGCGGCAGGTCGCCGAGGACACCGGTGCCCGGTTCGGCGGAACCCTGTACGTCGACTCGCTCTCCGAGCCGGACGGCCCCGTGCCGACCTACCTCGAGCTGCTCCGGCACGACGTCCGCACCATCACCGAAGGGCTGCGCCCATGACCGCGACACCCGCTCCCGCACTGGCCGTCTCCCGCCTGAGCGTGCACTACCGCACCGTCACCGCGCTCGACGGCGTCGACCTGACCCTCACCACCGGCCGGGTGTGCGGGCTCGTCGGCACCAACGGCTCGGGCAAGTCGACCCTCTTCAAAGCGATCATGGGCATCGTGCGGCCGAGCGCCGGCACCGTGTCCATCGGCGGCGCCGACACCGTCACCGCCCGTAAGGCCGGAGCCGTCGCGTACGTGCCGCAGAGCGAGGCCGTCGACTGGGACTTCCCCATCAGCGTGGGCGAAGTCGTGATGACGGGCCGCTACGGCCACCAGAACTGGCTGCGCCGGCCGCGGCCTGCCGACCACGCCGCGGTCCGGGCCGCGCTCGAACGCGTCGACATGGCCGGCTACGAGCAGCGGCAGATCGGGCAGCTCTCGGGCGGTCAGCGCAAGCGGGTCTTCGTCGCCCGCGCCATCGCCCAGGGCGCTCCCCTGTTGCTGCTCGACGAGCCGTTCGCCGGGGTGGACAAGCGCACCGAGGCGGCGCTGACCGGCGTGATCCGGGACCTCGCCGGCTCCGGGCACACGGTCCTCGTCGCCACCCACGACCTCGCCGGGCTGTCGACGCTGTGCGACGAGGCCGCGCTGCTGCAGCGTCGCATCCTCGTGCACGGCGCCCCGGAGGAGGTGCTCCGGCCGGAGAACCTCGCCCGCGCCTTCGGCGTCGACCCGCTGGTGCCGACCCCTTACGTTCCCCAGGAGGCGCGGTGAACCTCGTCGAACTGATCGTCGAACCGCTGCAGTACGGCTTCATGCAGCGTGCGCTCGTCGTCGCGGTGGCCGCCACGGTCGTGTGTGCCCTGCTCAGCTGCTGGCTCGTCCTCATCGGCTGGTCGCTGATGGGCGACGCCGTCTCCCACGCCGTGCTGCCGGGGGTGGTGCTGGCCTACCTGGTGGGGGCACCGTTCGCCCTGGGCGCGTTGCTGTTCGCCGGGGCCGCCGTCGCCCTGATCGGGCTCGTGCGCAGCACCACCAAGGTCAAGGAGGACGCCGCGATCGGCGTGGTGTTCACGACGCTGTTCGCCCTCGGCGTCGTCCTGATCTCCAAGAACCCGAGCCAGGTGGACCTGCACCACGTGCTCTTCGGCAACCTGCTGGGCCTGGCCACCGAGGACATGTGGCAGGTCACCGCCCTCGCGGTGGTGGTGCTCGTCGTGCTGATCGCCAAGCGCCGCGACCTGACCCTGTTCGCGTTCGACCGGGGGCAGGCCCACGCCCTCGGGATCTCCCCGGCCCGGCTGTCCGCCCTGTTGCTCGCTCTCCTCGCGGTCACCATCGTCGCCGCCATCCAGGCCGTCGGGGTGATCCTCGTCGTGGCGATGCTGATCATCCCCGGTGCGACGGCGTACCTGCTCACCGAACGGCTGTCGCGGATGCTGGTGCTCGCCCCCACCCTGGCCGCGCTGACATCGGCGGCCGGGGTGTACGTCAGCTACTACACCGACGCCTCCACCGGCGGTGTCGTCGTCCTGGCGCAGGCCGTCGTGTTCACGGTGGCCTACCTCTTCTCGCCGCACCAGGGACTGATCACCGGGGCGCTGCGGCGGCGGGCACGGCTGCGCGACGCGGATGAATCCGCGGTGAGACTTGCCTAAGCTGTCCCCGTGGGCGAGAGAAGCGGGACGACCGAGGTGGCGACGGCGGACACGCTGACGCCGGTCGCGCAGGACTACCTCAAGATCATCTGGACCGTGCGGGAATGGTCGGGGGAGAAGGTCTCGACGAAGCTGCTCGCGGAGAAGCTCGGAGTGTCGGCGTCGACCGTCTCCGAGGCCGTCCGCAAGCTCGCCGATCAGGGCCTCGTCGACCACGCCCGCTACGGCGCGATCTCCCTCACGGACTCCGGGCGCGCCGCCGCCGTGGCCATGGTCCGCAAGCACCGTCTGCTCGAGACGTATCTGGTCCAGGAACTCGGCTACGGCTGGGACGAGGTGCACGACGAGGCCGAGGTCCTCGAGCACGCCGTCTCCGACCGGCTCGTCGCCGCCATCGACGCCAAGCTCGGCCATCCCGAGCGGGACCCGCACGGCGACCCGATCCCGGCGGACGACGGCACGATCCCCACTCCCCCGGCCCGGCAGCTCAGCGCGTTCGTCGACGGCGAGCACGGCCGCGTCGCCCGCATCTCGGACGCGGACCCGGCGATGCTGCGCTACTTCGACGACGTGGGCATAGCCCTCGACACCGACATCCGGGTCGTCGAACGCCGCGACTTCGCGGGCACCGTCTCGGTCCGTATCGGCGGCGACGGCGGCACCACGGTCGACCTCGGGCATCCCGCGGCCGACGCGATCTGGCTGGTGTAGGCGGCCGCGGCGCCGGTGTGTCCTTCGGGCGGCGGGAGCAGCCCGAAGGACACACCGCTACATGGTGGCCGGGCGCACGACGAACACTGCCGAGGCCCGCTTGCCCTTCTCCTGCAGCAGCGCCGCGGCCCGGCCGGACGGGTCGATCGCCGCGTACACGCCGGGAATCCCCACCGGATCCAGCCACCGGCCGTTCGCCAGCAGTTCCGCCTCCGCCGCGGTGACGTCGCGGCACGGGAACGCGGTGCGGACGGCTGCATCGATGTCCAGGCTCACGGTCGGGCTCTCCTCGAGCTGGGCGAGCGTGCGGGCGTGCTCGAGCCCGAACGGGCCGACCCGGGTGCGCCGCAGCGCCGTCAGGTGCGCGCCGACGCCCAGGGCGGCCCCCAGATCCCGGGCCAGCGCCCGGATGTAGGTGCCGGACGAGCACTCCACCTCGACGTCGAGATCGACGAACCCGTCCGAGGTGGTCCGCCGGGACAGCACCTCGAACCGCGAGACCGTGACCGGCCGGGCCGCGAGCTCGACGGTCTCCCCCTCGCGCATCCGGGCGTAGGCGCGCTTGCCGTCGATCTTGATCGCGCTGACGCTGGCAGGCACCTGGGAGATCTCCCCCGTGAGCGCGGCAACGGCCGCCGCGATCGCCTCGTCCGCGACGGCGGAGGCGTCGGTGGTCGCGAGCACCTCACCCTCGGCGTCGTCGGTGACGGTGCTCTGCCCGAGCCGGATCGTCGCCGAATACGCCTTGGTGGTGAGGGCGAGCAGGCCCAGCATCTTCGTCGCGCGCTCCACCCCGAGCACGAGCACGCCCGTCGCCATCGGGTCGAGGGTGCCGGCATGACCGACCTTGCGGGTGCCGAGCAGCCGCCGGCAGCGGGCCACCACGTCGTGGCTGGTCATACCCGGGTCCTTGTCGACGACGAGCAGGCCGGCACGGGCGAGGGCGGGGTTCTCGGAGGCAGACACGGGGCCCGATTCTGCCACCTGCCGCGGCGGCCCCGGTGTCAGTGCACGACGATCGCGGTGAGCACCAGCCCGTCGGCGATCAACCACCGCCCGTCGAACGCCGACAGCGGCGCACCGTCGCGGGTGTCGCCGGGTACGAGCAGGTCGGAACGGAACGTGCCCGACGCGGCCGCGCTCGGTACGGCGGCCGCGCCGTCGCGCTCGAACGTGATGTGGGCGTCCTCGAAGCCCAGCCAGCGCCCGGTGAGCGGGAACCACGCCTTGTAGGTGGCCTCCTTCGCGCAGAAGAGCAGGCGGTCCCAGTGCAGGCTCGGCTCGGTGCCGGCGAGCCAGGTGCGCTCCTGCGGCAGGGACACCGCCTCGAGCACCCCGTCGGGCAGGGGACCGTGCGGCTCCGCGTCGATCCCCAGCGACCGCACCTGCAGCGCGTAGGCCAGGACGGCGCCGCGGTAACCGTCGCAGTGGGTGAGGCTGCCGACGACTCCCCGCGGCCATACGGGCGCCCCCTTGTCGCCCTTGAGCACCGGCCCGGGCTCCATCCCGAGCTGCCGCATGGCGAGCCGCGCGCAGTGCCGCGCCCCCGCGAACTCCCGTCGCCGCTTGTCCACCGCACGGGCGACGAGCGCCTCCTCCTGCGGGTGCGGTCGCAGGCCGGGCGGGTCCTCGAACAACTCCGCGGCGGCGATGCCGTCGGGCAGGATCCGGGTGATCAGCCCGGTGCGGGTCGAGGTCGTCGGGTCGGTCATCGCAGCTCCCCAGTGCGCGTGTTCTGTGCAGCGCGCTCAGCGCGCATCTTCTCGACTTCGGCTTCCATCTCGGGGGTCACCCGGAAGTGCCCGCCCCACTTGTTCAGCGATCCCGGCGGATACTCCGGCACCGGCAGGATCTGGCGCAGCAGCGGCTCGGGCAGACCCCGGCGCTGCCATTCCCGTGGGTAGCCGAGGGAGACCTCCTCGAAGCGGACGCCGTCGTAGTACGTGGTGCGCGGGATGTGCAGGTGTCCGTACACGGCGCACAACGCGCGGTAGCGCAGGTGCCAATCGGCGGTCTCGGTGGTGCCACACCAGAGGGAGAACTCCGGGTAGAACAGCATCCGGGTGGGTTCGCGGACCAGTGGGAAGTGGTTGATCAGCACCGTCGGCAGCGCCGGGTCGAGGGCGTCGAGGCGCTTGCGGGTGTCGTCGAGCCGCACGCGGCACCACACGTCGCGGGTGACGTACGGGTCGGGTGAGAGGAGGAACTCGTCGGTGGCGACGACGTTGCGTTCGCGGGCGAGCGCCAGGCCCTCGGCCTTCGTCGTGGTGCCCTCGGGCAGGAACGAGTAGTCGTAGAGCAGGAACATCGGCACGAGCGTCACCGGCCCGCCCTCCCCGTGCCACACGGGATACGGGTCCTCCGGGGTGAGCACGTCGAGTTCGCGGCACATCGTCACGAGGTAGTCGTACCGGGCGGCGCCGTGCATCTGCACCGGGTCCTTGGCGGTGGTCCACAGCTCGTGGTTGCCGGGAACCCAGATCACCTTGGCGAAACGGCTGCGCAGCAGCGACAGCGCCCAGCGGATGTCGTCGGACTTCTCGGCGACGTCGCCGGCGACGATCAACCAGTCGTCCGGGGATTCGGGGTGCAGATCCTCGGTGACGGGGCGATTGCCTCGATGCCCGACGTGGATGTCGCTGACCGCCCAGAGTTTCCCCGTCACCGGTCCTGCCCTTCTGTCTCGTCCCGTACCGTCTCGCGCCGGATCTGCCGGTCCGCACCGGCGACGGCCCACCGCCCCGACCGGGTCCGCCAGACCACGGCCGCCATGCGGAACACGATGAACACCGTAAGCCCCGTCCAGATACCCGCGAGCCCCCAGCCCCACACCAGCGAGCACCAGACGACGGGCAGGAAGCCGAACAGCGCGGACGCGAGCGTGGCGGTGCGCAGGAAGGCGGCGTCACCGGCGCCGAGCAGCACCCCGTCGAGCGCGAACACCACTCCGGCGGCGGGCATGAGCGCGACGAAGAACCACCAGGCGACGTCGATCTGCTCGAGGACCGCCGGGTCGTCGGTGAACAGCGCCGGGATCACGTCGCCGCCGAGCAGGAACGCCAGGGCCAGGCCGGCGGCGAACACCGTGGACCAGGCGGTGATCCGCCAGGCCAGGCGCTTCGCGCCGGACCGGGCCCCCGCCCCGAGCGCCGCACCCACCAGGGCCTGCGCGGCGACGGCGAGCGAGTCGAGGGTGAGCGCGACGAAGTTCCACAGCTGCAGCACCACCTGGTGCGCCGCGACGGCCGCGGCACCGAAGCGGGCCGCCACCGCGGCCGCGGACAGGAAGCACGCCTGGAAGGCGAGGCTGCGGGCGATCAGATCGCGGCCGAGGCGCAACTGCGCCACGATCACCGCGCGACGAGGCCGCAGCGGCACACCGGCCCGGAGCAGTGCCCCGACGAACAGGGCCGCGGAGACACCCTGTCCGGCGACGTTGGCGACGGCGGAACCGGCGAGTTCCCAGCGGGGGGCGCCGAGCAGGCCGTGCACGAGCACCGGGCACAGCACCGCCGAGAGCGCGAGCCCGGCGAGCACGTACCGCAGCGGGCGGGCGGTGTCCTGCACGCCTCGCATCCAGCCGTTGCCGGCGAGCCCGACGAGGATCAGCGGTGCGCCGAACAGGGCGACCCGCAGCCACGACACTGCGGCGTCGGCGATCTCCGGGTCCCCGGCGATCAGCGCGGCCACCGGTTCCGCCAGTACCTGCCCGACGAGCAGGATCGCGGTGCCGACACCGAGCGCGAGCCAGGTGGCCTGCACACCCTCGGCGACGGCGGCGTCACGCCGGCCGGCGCCGTGGAGGCGGGCGGCGCGGGCCGTGGTCCCGTAGGACAGGAAGGTCAGCTGGGTGCTGACCTGGGCGAGGACGAGGCCGCCGATGGCGAGGCCCGCGAGCGCGAGCGCGCCGAGCCGGCCGACGACGGCGATGTCGAACAGGAGGTACAGCGGCTCGGCGGCGAGCACCCCGAGGGCCGGCACCGCGAGCCCGAGGATGCGCCGGGCGGTGGCCTCGGGGACGACGTGCGGGGGCGCGTCCGGTTCCGGGCCCGCGGTGTCCCGCGGTTGCGGCGCCGGCACCGTCAGTCCAGGGCCGCGCGCAGCGCCGTGACGACCCGGTCGCGGTCGCCGTACGCGGTGTATCCGGATGCGAACCGATGCCCACCTCCGCCGAGGGCGGTGGCGGCGACGGAGACGTCGACGGCGTTCTTCGAGCGCAGCGATACCGTCCACACGTCCGGGCCGCACTCCTTGAACACGGCGGCGACCTCCGCTTCGGCGGTGGTCCGGACGATGTCGATGACGCTTTCGACCTCCTCGGCGCCGAGGTGCGCCGAATCGGCGCGCAGCACCGTCGCGTGGACGAGTCCGCGTCCGCCGGCGGCGTCGGGAACGAGCGTCGCCGACGCGAGCACCCGCGACAGCATCGGCAGCCACCCGAAGGGGTGCGTGTCGAGGAGCCGTCGCGTGATGGCGGCCCCGTCGATGCCGGTGGCCAGCAGGCGCTCGGCCAGACGGTGTCCCCCGGCGCGTCCCCACCGGAACGAGCCGGTGTCGGTGACCAGCCCCGCGTACAGGCAGTGGGCGAGGTCCGCGTCGATCTCCACGCCCCACTCGTCGAACAGCTCGGCGAGCACGGCGGTGGTGGATTCGGCGGCCTCGTCGATCAGATTGTGGGTGCCGAACCGGGTGTTGGAGCGGTGGTGGTCGATCACCAGGGTGTGCTTCGCGCCTGCCAGCCGGTCCGCGAGATGCCCGAGCCGGCCGGCCGTGCCGCAGTCCACGGTGACGAGCAGGTCGACCTCGCGGCGCACCTGCCCGGCGGGCACCCGCAGGTGCCCGCCGGGCAGGTCGCGCATCGACGCCGGGACGGCGGCCGGCGACGCGAACGCCACCTGCACCGGAATGCCGCGCCGCTCGAGCACCGTGCCGAGTGCCAGGCCGCTGGCGAAGGTGTCGGCGTCGGGCTGGACGTGGCAGAGGATCGTCACCGAGGTGGCGTCCTCGAGGAGCGCGACGGCGTCGCGCAGATCGACCGCCGTGGCGGCCTGGATCGACTCGGCCATCGGTGCGCTACAGGTCGTCACCGTCGTCGGGACGCACCCGTGGTTCCTTGTAGGGATCCGGCTCGCCGGCGGGAGCGGCGCCCTCGCGGGCCTTGGCGAGTTCCTCGTCGGCGGCCCGTGCCCGTTCGAGGAGTTCCTCCATGTGCCGGGCGGTGTCCGGCACGGTGTCGGTGACGAAGGTCAGGGTGGGGGTGAACCGCACCCCGGTGCCCGCCCCGACCTTCGAGCGCAGCACGCCCTTGGCCTTCTCCAGGCCTGCGGCGGCCGCGGCCAGGTCGGGTTCGGTGTCCAGGTCCTCGCCGCGGACCGTGTAGTAGACGGTGGCGTCGTGCAGATCTGCGGTGACCTTCGCATCGGTCACGGTGACGAACGCCAGCCGCGGATCCTTGATCTCGTGATCGATGGCCGTGGCGACGATCGTGGCGATGCGCTTGGCCAGTCGACGTGCCCGTGCTGGATCGGCCATGTCAGTCGGTTCCTCTCCCCGGCCGCCGGCGGCGACCACATGTTTGTTCCACCGGTCCGGTCAGTCCTCCGGACCGAAAATTCTTCGCCGCACGGAGAGCAGCTGCAACTCCGGGCGGCCGGCGACGAGCCGCTCGCACGTGTCGAGCACCTCGTTGAGATAGGGCACCGCCGATGCGGCCACCGCCACGCCGATCTCGGCGCGACGGTAGAGGTCCTGGTCGCCGGTCTCGGCGGCGCTGACCGCCATCCGCCGCAGCTCGGCGAGGACGGGCCGGATCACGGACCGCTTCTGCTTGAGCGAGCGCACGTCACCGAGCAGGACGTCCAGTTCCAGTGCCCCGAGATACATCCACCCTCCGGTGTCGTCCGGTGCCGGTCCTCCGGCACGCCGACGGCGGCGGGCGATCATCTCGCCCACCGCCGCCGACGAGGCCGTCGGTTGTGTCCGGCTGCGTCAGTCGCGCGGCTTCTCGCGCAGCTCGTACGCCTCGATCACGTCACCGATCTTGATGTCGGAGTAGGTGACCGTCAGACCGCACTCGAAGCCTTCCCGCACCTCGGTCACATCGTCCTTCTCGCGCCGCAGCGACGAGATGGTGACCGTCTCGGCGACCACGTTGTTGTCGCGGAGCAGACGGGCCTTCGCATTGCGCTTGACGACACCCGACTGGACCATGCAGCCCGCGATGTTGCCGACCTTGGACGACTTGAAGATCGCCCGGATCTCGGCGCGGCCGAGCTCGACCTCCTCGTAGATCGGCTTGAGCATGCCCTTGAGGGCCTTCTCCACCTCGTCGATCGCCTGGTAGATGATCGAGTAGTAGCGGATGTCGACGCCCTCGCGGTTGGCGAGCTCGGTGGCCTTGCCCTCGGCGCGGACGTTGAAGCCGATGATCACGGCGTTCGACGCGGCGGCCAGGTTGACGTTGGTCTCGGTGACACCACCGACACCGCGGTCGATGACCCGCAGGCGCACCTCGTCGCCGACCTCGATGCCCATGAGGGCCTCCTCGAGGGCTTCGACCGTACCGGCGTTGTCGCCCTTGAGGATGAGGTTGAGCTCGTTGTGCTCCTTGAGCGCGGCATCGAGGTCCTCGAGGCTGATCCGCTTGCGGCTCTTGGCGGCCAGCGCGTTGCGCTTGCGCGCATTGCGGCGGTCCGCGATCTGCCGTGCGATGCGGTCCTCCTCGACGACGACGAGGTTGTCACCGGCGCCGGGCACCGACGTGAAGCCGATGACCTGGACCGGACGCGACGGGAACGCCTCGAGGACGTCGTCGCCGTGCTCGTCCACCATTCGGCGGACACGGCCGTACGCGTCGCCCGCGACGATCGAGTCGCCCACGCGCAGCGTGCCGCGCTGGACCAGGACGGTGGCCACGGGGCCGCGGCCGCGGTCGAGGTGCGCCTCGATCGCGACGCCCTGCGCCTCCATGTCCGGGTTGGCCCGCAGGTCGAGGGACGCGTCCGCGGTGAGCAGCACGGCCTCGAGCAGCTGGTCGATGTTCAGGCCCTGCTTCGCCGAGATGTCGACGAACATGGTGTCGCCGCCGTACTCCTCGGTGACCAGTCCGTACTCGGTGAGCTGCTGGCGGATCTTCTGGGGGTTCGCACCCTCCTTGTCGATCTTGTTCACCGCGACCACGATCGGCACGTCCGCAGCCTGCGCGTGGTTGATCGCCTCCACCGTCTGCGGCATGACGCCGTCGTCGGCCGCGACCACGAGGATCGCGATGTCGGTCGACTTCGCGCCGCGGGCACGCATGGCGGTGAACGCCTCGTGACCCGGGGTGTCGATGAAGGTGATCAGCCGGTCTTCGCCGTTGAGGTGGGTCATCACCTGGTAGGCGCCGATGTGCTGGGTGATGCCGCCGGCCTCGCCCTCGCGGACGTTGGCCTTGCGGATCGTGTCGAGCAGGCGGGTCTTGCCGTGGTCGACGTGACCCATGACGGTCACCACCGGCGGACGCTGCACGAGGTCTTCCTCGGTGCCCTCGTCCTCGCCGTAGGTGATGTCGAACGACTCGAGCAGCTCGCGGTCCTCGTCCTCGGGGCTGACGACCTGAACGTTGTAGTTCATCTCCGAGCCGAGCAGCTCGAGGGTCTCGTCGTTCACCGACTGAGTGGCCGTGACCATCTCACCGAGGTTGAACAGCGCCTGGACCAGGGCCGACGGGTTCGCGTCGATCTTCTCCGCGAAGTCGGACAGCGACGCGCCACGGGCGAGACGGATGGTCTCGCCGTTGCCGCGCGGCAGCCGCACACCACCGACCGACGGTGCCTGCATCGAATCGTATTCCTGCCGCTTCTGCCGCTTCGACTTGCGGCCACGGCGCGGAGCGCCACCGGGACGACCGAAGGCACCCGCGGTTCCGCCGCGGCCACCACGGCCGGCGCCACCGCCACCGCCACCGGGACGACCGCGGAAACCACCGGCGGCACCGGCACCGGCACCGGCGCCGGGAGCACCGCCACCGCCACCGCGGTAACCGCCGCCGCCACCAGCGCCGGCCGGACGTCCGCCGGGCGCGCCGGGACGGCCGGGACGACCGGTCGGGCCGGGACGCGCAGCACGCTGCGGCATCGCGGCCGGGTTCGGACGCGGGGGCATCGAGCCGGGGGACGGGCGGGGACCGCCCTGGCCGGGAGCCGGACGGGGACCGCCGGGACCGGCCGCGGGGCGACCCTGACCGGGAGCCGGACGGGCACCGCCGGGACCGGCCGCGGGGCGACCCTGACCGGGAGCCGGACGGGCACCGCCGGGACCGGCCGCGGGGCGACCCTGACCGGGAACCGGACGCGGCGCGCCCGGACGCGGCGCGGGCCGCTCCGCGGGTGCGGACGAGTACGGATTGTTGCCGACGCGCGGCGGCTTCGGGCCGGGACGGGGACCGCCCGGCTTGGGGCCGGCGCTCGGAGCCTGCGGGGCCGGAGCCTGCGGGGCCGGAGCCTGCGGGGCCGGAGCCTGCGGCGCGGCCTGCGCGGCCGGAGCCTGCGGGGTGGCCGGCTTCGGGGCAGCCGGGCGCGGAGCGCCGGGCTTGGGGCCGGGTGCGGCGGGGCGCGAAGCCGGAGCCGGACTCGGCGCGGGGGTTGCGGCCTCGGACTTCGGGGCCGGGGCGGGTGCCGGCGCGGCCTGGGCGGGCGCTGCCGGACGGGGACCGGGGCGCGGCGCCCCGGGCTTGGGGGCTGCCGCCGACGGAGCTGCGCCGTCGCCGTTCGCCTTCGCGAAAGATTCGCGCAGTCGACGCGCGACCGGCGGCTCGACCGTCGAGGACGCCGACTTCACGAATTCGCCCTGTTCCTTCAAACGGGCGAGAAGTTCCTTACTGGTGACACCGAGTTCCTTGGCCAACTCGTGTACACGGGCCTTGCCTGCCACTGCTCTCCTCACTGATGAGGTCGAGCGGCTGGTGCCCGCACGACCTCGGGTTATCTCCGATGGACGTTCATCGCTGGTGCTTCACGGTGTGCTCATGAGTGCTTGTACCTGTTCTTCTCAGAGTTGGTGTCCCCGGTCCGGCGCGTATCGCTACGCCGAGTCCTCCTCGTTCCGGACCCCGACCAGCTGAACAAGCGCAGACGGGTCGATTGTTCCCGACACCCGCAGCGCTCTGCCGAATGCTCGACGCCGTTCCGCCTGACCGAGGCATTCCGGATCGGGGTGCATCCACGCGCCCCGACCGGGCATCCTCCGCCCCGGGTCCGGCACCAGCACGAAGCCTGACGGCTCCGTCGCCCGCGCCACAACCCTCAGCAGATCGGCAGCCAGCACCCGCTGCCGACACCCGACACAGGTGCGCACCGGACCGGTGCGCTCTCGGTCGACCGAGGGCAGCTCATGCTGAGCCATCGACCACTCTACCGCTGATCGGGCCGGAACCGTGCATTCCACGCCTATCTGCCTGTCGCGGGCGATCCCGCCGACGCCGGACCGCCGGCCGCGGCATCGCTGCGGATGTCGATCCGCCACCCGGTCAGCCGCGCGGCCAGCCGGGCATTCTGCCCTTCCTTGCCGATCGCGAGGGACAGCTGGTAGTCGGGAACGACGACCCGCGCGGCGCGCGCGTCGGGGTCGACGACTGTGACGGATACCACCTTCGAGGGGGACAGCGCGTTACCGACGAACTTCGCCGGATCCTCGTCGAAGTCGATGATGTCGATCTTCTCGTCACCGAGTTCGCGCATGACGTTGCGCACCCGCTGCCCCATCGGGCCGATGCACGCGCCCTTGGCGTTCAGTCCCGGCACCCGCGAATGGACGGCGATCTTGGAGCGATGGCCGGCCTCCCGCGCGACGGCGACGATCTCCACCGACCCGTCCGCGATCTCCGGCACCTCGAGGGCGAAGAGCTTGCGCACCAGGTTGGGGTGCGTCCGCGACAGGGTGATCTGCGGGCCGCGCTGCCCCCGCGACACCCCGACGACGTAGCACCGGATCCGGTCGCCGTGCTCGTACGTCTCGCCGGGCACCTGCTCGGCCGGCGGGATCAGCCCTTCGGTGCCGGTGGTCTCGGCGCCGATCTTCACCACGACCATGCCGCGGGCGTTGGCGCGGGTGTCGCGCTGGACCACGCCGGCGACGACCTCGCCCTCGTGCGTCGCGAACTCCCCGAACCGCTGCTCGTGCTCGGCATCGCGGATGCGCTGCATGATCACCTGGCGGGCGGTGGTCGCCGCGATGCGACCGAAGCCCTCCGGGGTGTCGTCCCACTCGGAGACGAGGTTGCCGTCCGCGTCGAACTCCTGCGCCATCACCCGCACGGCACCGGTCCGGCGGTCCACGTCGACGCTCGCGTGCGGCTGGTGCCCGTCGGTATGCCGGTAGGCCGTGAGCAGGGCCGTCTGGATCGTCTCGATCAGCGCATCGAACGGGATGTTCTTGTCGGCCTCGAGGACCTTCAGGGCTGCGATGTCGATATTCACTTGTCCACCTTCACTTCGTCCGTGCCGTTGTAGTCCGTGCCGCTCTCGTCGTCCGGGTCGTCGCCGTCGCCCTCGGCGATCTCGCCGGCACGCACCCGGCCGTCCGGCAGGCCGCCCGCGAGCTCGAGTTCGCGCGGATTCGGCGCGTTGAACTCCACCTCGACGACGGCGCGGCGCACCTCCGCGAGCGGGATCGCCCGCACCGAGGGCCCACTGCGGCCGGGAACGACGATCCGGACCTCGTCCCCGACGAGCTCGCCGATGCGGCCGACGATCGTCTCGTCGTCCAGTTCGATCCGGGCCTTGCGGGCCTGGGACCGGCGCCAGTGCCGCTCGCGGGTGAGCGGGCGGCCGATGCCGGGGCTGGTCACCTCGAGCACGTAGGGCGACTCGCCGAAATCGGAGACGGCGTCGAACGCCTCGGAGACCAGGGTGCTCAGGCGGGCGGCCTCGTCGAGGCTCAACCCGGCGTCGCTGTCGACGAACAGCCGCACCGTGCTGTGCTTGCCCGCAGACGTGATCACCACGTCCTCGAGGTCGTATCCCTCGCGCTCGATCGGGCCGGAGACGAGTTCGGCAATTCTCTCCGGGGGCGGCACCGGCATCGCGACAGGCTCCTCGTTCAGTTGTGATCGCAGCGGACGTCATGCCGGCGCACGAGCGGACCGGCAGGTATTCAAGGGTATCGCGCATCCGGCGCTCCCGTGACCAACCCCCCGCGGCCCGACCACCGTCGGATCCGCCCGGACCGGGCTGGCACGATGGTGCGGTGCCGACGCCCGCATCCTCACCGCCCGTGTCCCGACGCACCGTGCTGCGCTGGTCCGGCGCCGCGCTCGGCGGCGTCGGTGCGCTCGCCGTCGCCGGGTGCGGCGCCGGCACGGACGACGGCGCCGGGGAGGTCGATCCCCTGATCGCCCAGGCCGAGCGGGCGCGCGTCGACGCCGCGACCGCCGGTCTGCTCGTCGCGCTGCTCCCCGACCGGGCGGGCGCCCTGAATGCCGTCGGCGCCGAGCGCACGACCCACGCCCAGGTCCTCGACGCCGAGGTGGCCCGGCTCGCCGGGGCCGACCCGGCGTCGACCACCACGGCGTCGACCACCACGACGACGACCGTGGCCCCGGCCGCGGATCCACCCACCCTCGACCTGCTGCGCGAGCGACTGAACGGCTCCCAGCGGGCCGCCGCGGACCTGGCCCGCACCCTGCAGGGCTACCGGGCGGGCCTGCTCGCCTCGATCAGCGCCGCGTGCGCCGTGCACAAGGGGGTGCTGCTGCCGTGAGTTCACAGTCGCTGGGCGTCGAGCAGCAGGCCCTCGTGGACGCGTTGAACGCCGAGTACGCCGCGGTGTTCGGCTACGGCATCGTCGCCGCGTTCTCCAATCCCGCCCGCGCGGCCGAGGTGTCGGCGGACACCGCCGCCCACCGGGCCCGGCGCGACGCCACCACGGACGCGCTGCGGGCCGCCGCCGTCACCCCGCCCACCGCGGCCGCCGGGTACACGACGCCCTTCCCGGTGACCGACGCGGTTTCCGCCGCACAGTTGGCGGTGCAGATCGAGACCGATGTCGCGGTGGCGTGGCGCTCCGTCGTCGAGCGGGCACGCAGCGAGCACACCCGCGGGGCGGCGATCGAGGCCCTCACCGAGTCCGCGATGCGGGCGGCCCGGTGGCGCGCGAACCTCGGGGTCGTCCCGCCGTCCGTCGCGCTGCCCGGGCAGCCCTGACCTCGACCGGGACGCCGCGGCATCCGCTCGCGCCGACCGCCGCGGGCGAAGTGCTCAGTCGGTCACGACCGCTATCGCGAAGCCGTCCCAGCCCTTTGCGCCGACGGTCTGCAGCGCGGTCGCGTCGAGCCGAGGGTCGGTGGCCATGAGTTCCAGCACCTCTCGGGCGCCGCGCACCCGCTCGTCGTCGAGATCGGCGTTGGTGACCGAACCGCCGCGGATCACGTTGTCGACGACGATGACGGTGCCGGGGCGGCCGAGCCGCAGCGCCCACCGCACGTAGTGCGGGTTGTTCTCCTTGTCCGCATCGACGAACACCAGGTCGAACGGGGCCCCGCCCTCGAGGGACGGCAGGGTGTCGAGGGCGGCGCCCACCCGGATGTCGACCCGCTCCCCCACGCCGGCGCGATCGAGGTTGGCGCGCGCGACCCCGGCGTGCCGGGGCTCGTACTCGAGGGTGACCACGCGCCCGTCGTCGCCGACGGCCCGCGCGAGCCAGATGGTGGAGTACCCGCCGAGCGTGCCGATCTCGAGGATGCGCCGCGCACCGCGGATCCGCGCCAGCAGATGCAGGAACTTGCCCTGCACGGGTGCGACGTCGATCGGCGGCAGGCCCGCCGCGGCGTTCGCCGCGAGCGCGTCCTCGAGCTGAGGGTCGGCCCCGATCAGGGTGTCGGTCAGGTAGGCGTCGGTGCGCTCCCAGTCGTCCATGGCATCAGTGTGGTGCCCCGGTGGCCCGCACGCGATCCCGAGGGCCACCGGGGGTGCTACTACGCGCCGAGGATCTCCTTCAGGGCCGCATCGGCCGGCACCTCGCGGGACTCGCCGCTGAACCGGTCGCGCAGCTCGACCTTGCCGTCGGCCCAGCCGCGGCCGACGACGACGACCAGCGGCACGCCGAGCAGCTCGGAGTCCTTGAACTTCACGCCGGGCGAGGCCTTGCGATCGTCGAGCAGCACCTCGACGCCCGCCTTGTCGAGCTCGGCGGCCAGATTCTCGGCACCCTCCCGGGCCGCCTCGTCCTTGTTCGCGATCACCAGGTGCACCCCGAACGGGGCGACCTCGGCGGGCCACCGCAGGCCCTTGTCGTCGTGCTGCTGCTCGGCGATCACGGCGACGAGCCGGGAGACACCGACGCCGTAGGAACCCATGGTCGGGCGCACCGGCTTGCCGTTCTCGCCGAGCACGTCGACGGCGAAGGCGTCGGTGTACTTGCGGCCGAGCTGGAACACGTGGCCGATCTCGATGCCGCGCGCCGACACGAGCGGGCCCGCACCGTCCGGGGACGGGTCACCGTCGCGCACCTCGGCGGCCTCGATGGTCCCGTCCGGGGTGAAGTCGCGCCCGGCGACGAGTCCGACGACGTGCCTGCCGGGCTCGTCGGCGCCGGTGATCCACGACGTGCCGTTTCCGACGCGCGGATCGACGAGGTAACGAACTCCGTTGTCGAGCAACGCTTTCGGACCGATGTACCCCTTGACGAGGAACGGGTTGGCCGCGAAGTCGGCGTCCGTGAGCAGCTCGTACTCGGCCGGCTCGAGCGACGCGCCGAGCCGCTTGTCGTCGACCTCCCGGTCGCCGGGGATGCCGATGCCGAGCAGTTCCCACTCCCCGCCGGGTCGCCGCGTCTTGACGAGGATGTTCTTGAGGGTGTCGGCGGCGGTCACCGGGCGGTCGAGCGCACCGTTGGCCCACTCGACGAGAGTGTCGATGGTCGGGGTGTCCGGGGTGTCGTGCACCACCGCCTCGGGCAGCCCGTCGAACGGAACCGGCTCGGGGGCCAGGGTCTCGACGGCCTCGACGTTCGCGGCGTAGCCCGACTCGAGGCAGCGCACGTACGTGTCCTCGCCGGCGTCGCTCTCGGCGAGGAATTCCTCCGACGCGCTGCCGCCCATGGCGCCCGACGTCGCGGAGACGATCACGTACTTCACGCCGAGTCGGGCGAAGATCCGCTCGTAGGCGTCACGATGCGCCCGGTACGACTCGGCCAGGCCCTCGTCGGTGAGGTCGAAGCTGTAGGAGTCCTTCATCACGAACTCGCGGCCGCGGAGGATGCCGGCACGGGGACGTTCCTCGTCGCGGTACTTCGTCTGGATCTGGTACAGGGTGACCGGAAAATCCTTGTACGAGTTGTATTCACCCTTGACGGTGAGCGCGAACATCTCCTCGTGGGTGGGGCCGAGCAGGTAGTCGGCGCCCTTGCGGTCCTGGAGCCGGAACAACCCGTCGCCGTACTCGGTCCACCGGTTCGTGGTCTCGTAGGGGTCGCGCGGCAGCAGCGCCGGCAGCGAGATCTCCTGCCCACCGATCGCGTTCATCTCCTCGCGCACGACACGCTCGACCTGCCGCAGTACCCGCAGACCCAGCGGCAGCCACGAGTACACCCCCGGGGCGATGCGGCGGACGTAGCCGGCGCGCACGAGCAGCTTGTGGCTGGCGACCTCGGCGTCGGCCGGGTCGTCGCGGAGGGTGCGGAGAAACAGGTGCGACATGCGGGTGATCACGGGAGAGCAGCCTACCTGCCGCCCCGGAACCGACCTCGGTACGGTTACCGCTTGTGCTGGTGCTTCTGCCTCCCTCCGAAACCAAGTCCGACGGCGGCGACGGTGCGCCCCTCGACCTGGGCGAGCTGTCGATGCCGCAACTGACCGCGACCCGCGAGGAGCTGGTGCAGGCGCTCGTCGACCTGGCCGCGGATCCGGAGGCGTCGAGCCTCGCCCTGGGCCTGGGTCCCACGCAGGCGGACGAGATCGAACGCAACGCCAAGCTGTGGGTCTCGCCCACCCGGCCGGCTCTCGCGCGCTACACCGGGGTGCTGTTCGACGCCCTCGACGCCGGCTCGTTCACCCGGGCGCAGCGGGAGAAGGCCCACCGGCGACTCGCGATCGGATCGGCCCTGTTCGGCGCGGTGCGCGCGGGCGATCCCATCCCGGCCTATCGCCTGTCGGGCGGATCGAAGCTGCCCGGCGTCGGGACCCTCGCGTCGCTGTGGCGGCCGGAGCTGAGCGGCGCCCTGGCCGCCGAGGCCGCCGGGCAGCTCGTGGTGGACCTGCGGTCGGGGGTGTACCGGGAGCTCGGGCCCGTCCCCGGCGCGGTCACCGCGACCGTGCTCACCGAGCAGCCCGACGGGAGCCGCAAGGTGGTCAGTCACTTCAACAAGCACCACAAGGGCCTGCTGGCCCGCGCGCTCGTACTGACCCGCGCGGAGCCGGCCGACGTCGACGGTGCCGCCCGCGTCGCGGCCCGGGCGGGCCTGCGGGTCGAGGTGGCGTCAGCCACCGAACTGGTGATCCTGACCTGACTGCGGCACGCGCCGGGTGTCCTGCACCGCGGTGAGGAACCGGTGCGCCGGGTGCCAGAAGCTACCGAGCACGGCCGCCACCCGAGGATCGGCGGACCCGGCGGCCGATCGCTGCAGTTCGGCCAGCCGGTCGGCGCACTCGCCGCAGGCGTCGTCGAATCGGACGGGTTCGGCGAATCGGACGGGGTCGGCAGCGGTGTCCCCGATCCGGTCCACGAGCTCGGCCAGGGCTGTCAGGAGAGCAGGCACCGAGCAGCGCGCCGCGTCGTCCGCCCCGTCGAGAACGCCGTCCGACGCCGCCTCCGCCACGCGGGCGAGTTCGCGGAGCGCCGGCACGGCGTACCACAGCCGGTCGAGGACGTCGTCGGAGGCCGAGGCCTGATCCCGGACCCGGGCCGCGATCGGGCGCGGATTGAGCCGCACACTCTCTCGTGCCCACTGCGACGACTCCGCCGCGCGGTCCATCATCCGGTCGATCTCCCCCGTGCGACGCACCCAGCCCCCGGGCCCCGGACCCGCCTCGTCGCCCAGCCCGGCGGCCATGTCACACAGCAGGGATCGGGCCTCACGGGCGAGTACCCCGAGTTCGTCCCCGACCGGGTAGACCGGCGGGAACAGCACCGCGGTCACCACGAGTCCGCACGCTGCCCCGATCGCCGTCTCGAGCAGCCGCTCCCCCAGCATCACGGGGCTGCCGGCGGCGCCCGTCGCGATCACCAGCAACGCGGTGATCGCCACCCAGATCCCGTTCGAACCGAACCGCCGCCAGCGGCCGACGAACCAGCCGACGAGCACCACGACGCCGATCGCCGCCGTCTGCCCCGGCACCAGCCATTCCGCCGTTGCCGCGAGCAGCACGCCGGCGACGACCGTTCCGATCTGCACCACCGCCTGCCGGAGGGACCTGAACACCGTGGTCTCGACGAGGAACACCGCGACGTAGGGGGCGAGGAAGGCCTGCGGCAGCGTCAGCCACTCGGCGGCGACGAGCCACGCGAGGACCGCCGCGAGGGCCGACTTCAGCGCCTGCGCGGCGACGTACCGCTCGTGCCCGCGCACGCGTACCGCGCGTGCGGTCCACGTCGCCGGGAACCGCATCCACTCGGTGATGGTCGACAACATGTCCGTCGGCTACCCCGCCGCTGGGGCCGGGCACACCTCGGCGGCAGGGCCGGTACGGGGCTACGCGCCCTGCGCCGCCTTCTCCGCCACCTGGGCCTGCGCCACCTGCTCGGGGGTGAAGCGGATGAACAGCGCCGCGGCACCCGCGATCACGGCGCACACCGCACAGCCGACGAGGGCAAAGAGGTAGCCCTCCCCCAGCGCGTAGAGCTGGCCGGGATCCATGTCGGCGACGGCGCCGGACGTGCCGCCCAGCGACAGGGTCCGCGACGTGGCCATCGCGCCGATCACGGCCAGGCCGATGGGGCCGCCGAGGGTCTGCGCCACCTGGGCGATCGCCGCGAGCGGGCCGATCTCGTGCGAGCCGACGCCGGCGATCGCGCACAGCGGCAGCGGCACCACGGCCAGGCCCACCCCGAACCCGACGACGAGCACCAGGACGAACAGCGTCGGCAGGTAGGCGACGGTGTGCGACATCGTCGAGCCGTACAGGAGGCTGACCGCCATGATCAGCGCCCCGGTGACGACCAGCCAGCGGGGCCGCACCCGCACCGCCAGCTTCGACGCGACCGCCGCGGCGGCGCCCAGGCCGAAGGCGAAGGGCACGAACGCCAGGCCGGCCTGCAGCGGCGAATAGCCGAGGATGTCCTGCACGAACAGGGCGACGAACGCGGCGAGGCTGAACATGACGGCACCGGCGAAGAAGATGGACACGAACGTCGCGACCCGGTCCGCGTTGCGGAACAGCACGAACGGCAGCAGCGGGTTCTCGGCGCGGCGCTCGACGACGAGGAACACCGCGAGCAGCGCGGTACCGGTGATCAGCGCGCCGACCACCGCAGGACTGGTCCACCCCATCTCCGGGCCCTCGGTGAGCCCGAAGACGAGACCGGTGCAGCCGAGTGTGGCGAGCACCGCGCCCGGCACGTCCAGCGGCAGCCGCTCGGCCGCGGTCTCGCGCAGCGCGACCACCGCCAGGCTCACGATCAGCATCCCGATCGGCACGTTGATCAGGAAGATCCAGCGCCAGGACACCTCGGTGAGGGCGCCGCCGATGATCAGCCCCGCGATCGATCCGACGCCCGTCATGGCCGCGAAGATGGCGATCGCCTGGTTGCGTGCCGGTCCGGGCGCGAAGGTGGTGGCGACCAGCGCCAGGGCCGTGGGCGAGGCCACGGCGGCGCCGACGCCCTGCAGCGCGCGGGCCGCGACGAGGGTGCCCTCGTTGACGGCGAGGCCGCACAGCAGCGACGCGACGGTGAACAGGCCGACGCCGGCGATGAACATGCGTTTGCGGCCGAAGGCGTCGCCGAGACGTCCGCCGAGGAGCATCAGCCCCCCGTAGCTCAGGGCGTACGACGTGAGCACCCAGTTGCGGCCCGCGTCACTCAGACCGAGGTCCTCCTGCAGCGGCGCCAGCGCGAGATTGGCGACCGTGCCGTCGAGCACGACCATCAACTGCAGACCGCTGAGGACGATGATCGCCAGGCCCAGCGCACGCGTGGTGACGGGGTAGCTCACGGGCGAGGAGGTTTCGGCCATGTGGATCAACGTTACCGAGCGCCCGGGGCGACCCCGGCCACCGGCCCGATGTCGAACCCGGCCACCGGCCCGATCACGATGATGGCCGGCGGGCGGATCTGCTCCTCCCGGACGCGGGCGGCGACGGTCTTCAGGTCGGCGCGCAGCACCCGCTGGGTGCGCAGCGTGCCCTCCTGGATCACGGTGACCGGGGTCTGCGCGGGCCGGCCGCCCTCGAGCAGGGCGGCGGCGAACTGCTCGATCCGCTCGACCGCCATCAGCAGCACGAGCGTGCCGCGCAGGCGCGCGAGCGCACCCCAGTCGGTGAGCGAATCCGGGTGGTCGGGCGCCACGTGGCCGCTGACCACGACGAACTCGTGAGTGACGCCGCGGTGGGTGACGGGGATCCCGGCCGCGGACGGCACCGAGATGGCGCTGGTGATGCCGGGGACGACGGTCACGGGCACTCCGGCGGCGACGCACGCCTCGAGTTCCTCGTAGCCGCGGCCGAACACGTACGGGTCGCCGCCCTTGAGCCGGACGACGAACTTTCCGGCCTTGGCGCCGTCGATCAGCGCCTGGTTGATGGCCTCCTGCGCCATCGCCCGGCCGTAGGGGATCTTGGCCGCGTCGATCACCTCGACGTGCGGGCCGAGCTCGGCGAGCAGTTCCGGCGGGGCCAGCCGGTCGGCGACGACGACGTCGGCGCGACCCAGCAGGCGCCGCCCGCGGACCGTGATCAGGTCGGGATCGCCCGGGCCGCCACCGACCAGCGCGACCCCGGGGCGGGCGGGCTCGGCGTCGGCGACGACGGCACCGGACTGCAGGGCCTCGCGGATCGCGGTGCGCACGGCCGCGGAGCGGCGGTGGTCGCCGCCGGCCAGCACACCGACGGTCATCCCGTCGTAGTGGGCGGTGGCCGGGGTGACGGCCGTGCCGCGGCGGGCGTTGTCGGCCCGGACGCAGAAGATGCGGTGACGTTCGGCCTCGGCGACGATCGCGGCGTTGGTGTCCGGTTCGTCGGTGCAGGCGATGGCGTACCAGGCGCCGTCGAGATCCCCGTCACGGTAGTCGCGCAGTTCCAGGGTGACCTGCCCGGCGGTGGCCATGCCCTCGACCGCGGGCGTCGCCGCACGGGTGATCACGTGCACGTGGGCACCGGCGGCCACGAGCAGACCGAGCCGTCGCTGTGCGACGGTACCGCCCCCGACCACCACTACTCGCCGGCCCCGCAAATTGAGCCCGACCAGGTAGTTGGTCTCGTCATCGGCAGCACTGGACACCGGCACTTCCCATCTTTCGGCACTGTGCAACGCGCATCACGCTGCGGGGAACGCACAAACACTACGGGCCGGGCCGATCGCGGCGCCATCCGCCGTACGAACATCGTGAGGGACGCCGCAGGCCCGGCACGCACGGCGTCCGAAGGACTCAGCCGACGAGGAGGGACTCGCGGACCTGCCGGCGGAGCACCTTCCCGATCAGGGACCGCGGCAGGTCGTCCACCACCACCACACGCCGCGGGACCTTGTAGGCGGCCAGGCGCGAACGGCAGTGCTCCCGCGCCGCCTCGGGGTCGAAGTCGTCGCCCGAGACCAGCACCGCCGCCACCACCTCCTCGCTGCCGTCAGGGGTCGGCAGACCCACCACGGCGGCGTCGACTACTCCCGGGAACAGCCGCAGCGCCGCTTCGACCTCGGACGGCATGACGTTGAAGCCACCGGTGATGATCAGTTCCTTGATCCGGTCCACGACCGTGACGAATCCGTCGCGGTCGACCTGGACGATGTCACCGGTCCGGAACCAGCCGCCGTCGAGCAGCGCCTCCGCCGTCTGTTCGGGCTTGTTCCAGTATCCGGAGAACACCTGCGGTCCGCGGATCAGCAGCTCTCCCCGCTGCCCGGGTTCGACGTCGCGCTCAGGGTCGGCCGGATCGACCACCCGGATCTCGGTGCTCGGGAAGGGAACTCCGACCGCACCGGGCCGGCGGGCGAGTCCGATGGGATTGCCGACCGCGACCGGCGACGTCTCGGTCAGCCCGTACCCCTCGACCAGCACGCCCCCGGTGACCGCCTCCCACAGTTCCAGTGTCTCCGTCGGCAAGGGCATCGCCCCGGAAATCGACCAGCGCGCCGACGTCAGATCCACCGACCGCTCCCGGGCCGCGCGGGCGAGGCGCTCGTAGATCGGCGGCACCGCGGGCATGAACGTGGGTGGGTGCTTCTTCGCGGCGGCGAGCACCAGATCCACGTCGAACTTGGGGAACAGCACCAGACGGGCGCCGATGCTCATCGCGAAGGTCACACACAGGGTGAGCCCGTAGGCGTGGAACATCGGCAGCACCGCGTAGACGACCTCTGCGCCGTCGACCAGCCCCGGCACCCAGGCGCGGCCCTGCGCGGCGTTGGCGCCGAGGTTCGAGTGCGTGAGCATCGCGCCCTTCGGGGTGCCGGTGGTGCCGCTCGTGTACTGGACGACCGCCAGATCGCCGACGGAGGGGCGCGGATGCTCCGGGTCGAGGGGTCCGTCGGCCAGCAACCGCTGCCACGGAATCGTCCCCGGCGCCGGCCCCGTCAGCGCGTCCCGCAACGCGCGCGCTCTCGGGACGGGGAGGGTGAGCGCGAGCCGCTTGGACCACGGCATCGAACGAGTGATGTTCACCGCCACGATGTGCTCGACGGCCGTGTCCCCGGCGATCCGCTGCAGCAGCGGACAGACCTTGTCCCAGGCGACCGCCACCGTGGCGCCGTGGTCCGCGAACTGGTGGGCCATCTCCTCGCCGGTGTAGAGCGGATTGTGCTCGACCACCACGCCGCCGATCCGCAGGACCGCATAGAACGCGATCACGTGCTCCGGACAGTTCGGCAGGACGAGCGCCACCCGGTCGCCGGGGCGCACGCCGAGCCGTCGCAGCCCCTCCGCGGCACGGTGCACCCGGTCGCCGAGTTGCGAATAGGTCAGTTCCGCGCCGAAGAACTCGAGCGCCGGACGTGGCCCGAACCGAGCGACCGACGCCTCCAGCATGTCGACCAGCGAGTGCTCGGGGGGTGCGATGTCCGACGGCACCCCCTCGGCGTAGCTGTCGAGCCAGATCCGTTCCATACCGGTGCCCACAGCCCCGCCCCTCTCAGCGACTGGGATCAGGGTATCCCGCCGGGGCGCGGGCGCCACGGCGTTCCGGCGGACGGCGCGGCCCGCGAGGGCCGGACCCGGCCGAGACCCTCGCAGGCCGCATCGGAGGACGGGCGGTCAGACCGTCGCCGGCTCCGCCGGGGCGGTGGCCTCCACCGCGGAGGCGACATCGAGCTGCAGGGACTTGGTGCCCCAGCGCCAGACCTTGTCGAACAGCGCGGTGTCGTCCGAGAGCTTGACCCCGAGGGACGGCACCATCTCCTTGAGGGTGTCCTGCCACGCCGTCCACCGGTCGGGGAAGCAGCGCTCGAGGACGTCGAGCATCGCCGGAACGGCGGTCGAGGCGCCGGGGGACGCGCCGAGCAGACCGGCGATCGTGCCGTCGCCGGCATTGACCACGGCGGTGCCGAACTCGAGCACTCCACCCGCACCCTTGCGGCGGATCACCTGCACCCGCTGACCGGCGGTGATGAGCTCCCAGTCCGCCATGCGGGCCCGCGGCACGAACTCGCCGAGGGTGCCGATGCGGTCGCGCGGCGACTGCATCAGCTCACCGATCAGGTACTTGGTCAGACCCATCTCGGTGAGGCCGACGCCGATCATCGACAGCAGGTTGTTGGGCTTGACCGAGCCGGGCAGGTCGGTGAGCTTGCCGTTCTTGAGGAACTTCGGGGACCAGCCGGCGTACGGGCCGAACAGCAGGCCCTGCTTGCCGCCGATCACGCGGGTGTCGAGGTGCGGGACCGACATCGGTGGCGCACCCACGGCCGCCTTGCCGTACACCTTCGCGCTGTGCATGGCGATCAGCTCCGGGTTGGTGCAGCGCAGGAACTGGCCGGAGACGGGGAAACCGCCGAAGCCCTTGGCCTCCGCGATACCCGACTTCTGCAGCAGGTGCAGCGCTCCGCCGCCGGCACCGACGAACACGAACCGGGCATGCACCTTGCGGGCCTGGCCGGTGCGGCGGTTGCGGACCTTGACGATCCAGCTGCCGTCGGACTGCTTGTCCAGGTCGGTCACGTCGTGGCCGAAGTGCACGGTGCCGCCCGACGCGGCGACGTTGTTGAGCAGCTGCTTGGTGAGGGCACCGAAGTCGACGTCGGTGCCGTCCTGGGTCCAGTTCAGCGCGATGGGCTCGGAGAAGTCACGGCCCTGCGCCATCAGCGGCAACCGCTCGGAGAAGTACTCGGGGCTCTCCGAGTACTCCATGCCGGCGAAGAGCGGGTGCCCGGCCAGCGCGTCGTAGCGGGCACGCAGGTACTTCACGTTGTCGGCGCCGTGGACGAAGCTGACGTGCGGAACGGGATTGATGAAGTTCTTGGGATCGGTGAGGATGCCGTTGTCCACCGCGAACGCCCAGAACTGGCGCGAGACCTGGAACTGCTCGTTGACGTTGATCGCCTTGGTGATGTCCACGCCATCGCCCGGCTTGGCGGGCGTGTAGTTCAGCTCGCACAGCGCCGAGTGACCGGTGCCTGCGTTGTTCCAGGGATCGCTGCTCTCCGCCGCGGCGGCGTCGAGCCGCTCGAAGGCGGTGATGGACCAGTCGGGCTGCAGCCGGCGCAGGATTGCGCCGAGCGTCGCGCTCATGATGCCCGCACCCACGAGCACTACATCGGTCTTGGCCTCTACCACGTTCTCTGACACTGGAGGATCGACTTCCTTGTCTGTTCGCACGCGCCGTTGCGTTCCGCACTGCTCCGCGTGAGTGTCCCGTGCACGTCCGTGCTCGTCGGCCGGGTCTCGCTGCACTCGCGGATCCCGGCGACGTCGCGGCCGCGCCGACTGCGACGAACAGGTTACCCGCGCGTTGTCCGGCGTTTGTCTTCACCCAATTGTGCCCCCACGACAGGTCCGCGTAGTGACCAATACAGTGTGATCGTGACTACTTGGATGCCCGATATCCTCGGCGACGGATACGAGCAGCTCACGCTGCCTCTCGGCCCCGATCCGGACGGCGAGGGCGAGGTCACCGCCACCCTCGTCCGCTATCAGCCGTCCGTCTACCCCGGCGGCGAGTCCGCCCCGGACCGTGCCGTGATCTACGTGCACGGATTCACCGACTACTTCTTCCAGCAGCACCTCGCCGAGCACTTCGCGGCCCAGGGGTACCGCTTCTTCGCCCTGGACCTGCGCAAGTGCGGCCGCTCCCGGCAACCGGAGCAGACGCCGCACTTCGTCACCGACCTGACCTACTACGACGCCGAGCTCGAGGAGGCGCTGCGGGTCGTCCGGAGCGAGGTCGGCGGCGGCATCCTCCTCGTGGCGCATTCCACCGGCGGGCTGGTCCTGCCGCTGTGGCTCGACCGGCTGAACCGCCGGCCCGGCGGCACAGGCGGCGCCGGGATCCAGGGCCTGATCCTCAACAGCCCGTGGTTCGACCTGCAGGGGCCCTCGATCCTGCGCAGCCTCGGCACCGTCGCCGTCGACACCGTCGGCCGGGTCCGCAGCCGAGCCGTCATCCCGGGGCAGAGCCTGGACACCTACGGGATGAGCCTGCACAGGAACGCCAACGGCCAGTGGGAGTACGACCTGGACTGGAAGCCGCTGGCCGGGTTCCCCGTCACGTTCGGCTGGCTCCGCGCGGTCCGTCGCGGCCACGCGCGGCTGCACCGCGGCCTCGACGTCGGGGTCCCGTCGCTGATCCTGCGGTCGAAGGACACGCGCTGGGCCCCGGCGTACGACCCCGCGGTGGACACCGCCGACGCGGTCCTCGACGTCAAGCAGATCGCCCGCTGGGCCGGGTGCCTGGGCGACCGCACGACGATCGTCCCGATCACCGGTGCCCGCCACGATGTGTTCCTCTCCACACCGGAGGTCCTCGAGGTGGCATTCCGGGAATTGGATCTGTGGCTGGACTGGTTGGACGGTCACAGCAGAACCCTGTGACCGTCCGCGCGAACCTGACTACGGGAGAACAGTGAGCCACTACGACCTGGCCATCATCGGCACCGGATCCGGAAACTCGATCGTCGACGAGCGATACGACGGCAAGAAGGTGGCCATCCTCGAGCAGGGCACCTTCGGCGGCACCTGCCTCAACGTCGGCTGCATCCCCACCAAGATGTACGTCTACGCGGCGGAGGTCGCGCAGACCGTGCGCAAGGCCGCGAAGTACGGGGTGGACGCGACGGTCGACGGGGTCCGGTGGAACGACATCGTCGACCGCGTGTTCGGCCGGATCGACCCGATCGCGGCAGGCGGAGAGCGCTACCGCACGGAGGACTGCGCGAACGTCACCGTCCACCGCGGGCACGCCCGGTTCGTCGGCGAGCGCGCCCTCGACACCGGCACCGGGGAGATCATCACCGCCGACCAGGTCGTCGTCGCGGCGGGCGCGCGGCCCGTGATCCCGCAGGAGGTACTCGACGGCGGGGTGCGTTACTACACCAACGACGACATCATGCGGCTGCCGAAGCTGCCCGAGTCGCTCGTGATCCTCGGCTCCGGGTTCATCGCGATGGAGTTCGCCCACGTCTTCTCCGCCCTCGGCACCCGGGTGTCGGTGCTGGCCCGCACCGGTCAGCTGCTGCGGCACCTCGACCACGACCTCGCCGAGCACTTCACCGGTCTGGCCACCGACCGGTGGGACGTGCACCTGTCCAACCCCGCGACCGCCTTCCGCGCCGTCGGCGACGGCGTCGAGGTGGACCTGGCCGACGGCACCACCGTCAGCGGCGACGCGCTGCTCGTCGCGGTGGGACGCACGCCCAACGGGGACGCACTGGACGCCGCCGCCGGCGGGCTCGCGCTGCACGAGGACGGCCGGATCGTCGTGGACGAGTTCCAGCGGACCACCGCGCGCGGGGTCTTCGCGCTCGGTGACGTCTCGTCGTCGCACCAGCTCAAGCACGTCGCGAACCACGAGGGCCGGGTCGTGCAGCACAACCTGCTCCACGACGCGTGGGGCGGGGACACCTCCGCGCTGCGCCGCTCGGACCACCGTTTCGTGCCGTCCGCGGTGTTCACCGACCCGCAGATCGCGACGGTCGGGCTGACCGAGGAGCAGGCCCGCGCCCAGGGCTACGACGTCGCGGTGAAGATCCAGTACTACGGCGACGTCGCCTACGGCTGGGCGATGGAGGACACCGAGGGCTTCTGCAAGGTGATCGCCGACCGCGCCACGGGCAAGCTGCTCGGCGCGCACATCCTGGGCGCCCAGGCGTCGTCGGTGATCCAGCCGCTGATCCAGGCGATGAGCTTCGGTCTCACCGCGCGAGAGACGGCCACCGGCCAGTACTGGATCCACCCGGCCCTGCCGGAACTGGTCGAGAACGCGCTGCTGGGTCTGTAGGCCGCGTGCGTCCTTCGGGCGGTTCCGGCCTCCCGAAGGACACACCGGCGGCGAAGCCGCCCGCTGCTACCAGCTGCCGGTGCGCAGGGCGATCGCGCTGGCCAGCTCCGCCGGCGCCTCGGCCGGGATGTTGCCCACCCCGCTCAGCTCGACGACGCGGAACTCCGACAGGACGTACCGCATCGAGGCGTCGGCCTCCGCGCGCCGCGCAGCGCTGCCCACGAGCACGGTGGTGGGCACCTCGGCGGGGGCGGCGTTCGCGTCCCGCACGACGCCCTCGGCGTCCGGCACCGCCGGATGGCCCCGGTCGGCGACGACGAGGCTGGCGAACCGGCCGAACCGGCCCGACGCGACGGCCCACGCCAGCTCCGCCCCGGCGCCGCTGCCGACGAGGTGCACCCACGGCAGCTTCAGGGCGTCGAGCAGGGCGTGCACGCCCGCGACGTCGAGACCCTCGATGGTCTCGGGCACGAACGTGCGTAGATCCGAATGGTGCAGCCGCTCGCACACCGCGTCGTAGACGTCGGCGGATTCCCCGGCGCCGGGCAGCAACAGCACCGCGTGCCGGCTCTCGGGGCCGTCGATGCGAACGGTGAAGGTGCCGGCCGGGATCGCCACGTCAGTCGGTTCCATGCCGAAGCACGGTACGCGACACGGCGCCGCCGCCGGCACCCGGCCGAGTCACGGCAGCGTGAGGATTTCCGCCCCCGTGTCGGTGACCACGATGGTGTGCTCGAACTGGGCGGTCCACTTGCGGTCCTTGGTGACCACGGTCCAGCCGTCGTCCCAGATCTCGTAGTCCACCGTGCCGAGGTTGATCATCGGCTCGATCGTGAACACCATTCCCGGTTCGAGCACGGTGTCGACGGACGGCTGGTCGTAGTGCAGGATCACCAGCCCGTTGTGGAACGTCTCGCCGATGCCGTGACCGGTGAAGTCGCGCACCACCCCGTACCCGAACCGGTTCGCGTAGGCCTCGATGACCCGGCCGACGACGTTGAGCGCCCGGCCCGGCTTGACGGCCTTGATCGCCCGCATCGTCGCCTCACGGGTCCGCTCGACCAGCAGGCGGTGCTCCTCGGAGACGTTCCCCGCCAGGAACGTGGCGTTGGTGTCGCCGTGCACTCCCCCGATGTAGGCGGTGACGTCGATGTTGACGATGTCCCCGTCCTCGATCACCGTCGAATCCGGAATGCCGTGGCAGATCACCTCGTTCAGCGACGTGCAGCACGACTTGGCGAAGCCCTTGTAGCCCAGCGTGGACGGGTACGCGCCGTGGTCGCACATGTACTCGTGGGCGATGCGGTCCAGCTCGTCGGTGGTCACGCCCGGCGAGACGGCCTTGCCCGCCTCGGCCAGTGCCTGCGCGGCGATGCGGCCGGCGACCCGCATCTTCTCGATGGTCTCCGGGGTCTGCACCCACGGCTCGTGACCTTCCTTCGCCGTCGGCTTCCACGCGTACTCCGGTCGCTCGATCCCGTTGGGGACGGCACGGACAGGCGAGACGGTTCCGGGGACGAGTGCGGTGCGAACAGGCATGCCCACCAGAATAGGCCCCGCGCAGCGGGGGGCGACGCGGCCCGGCGGCCGCACCGCCCCCCACCCGGGGGCTCAGCCCTGGCGCAGGATGTAGCGCTGGATCTTGCCGCTGGGCGTCTTCGGCAGCTGGGGCACGAAGTGCACGGTCCGCGGGTAGGCGTGCGCCGCGAACTTGCGCTTGACCAGCTGCTGCAGCTCCGCCTCGAGCTCGTCGGTGCCGTCGACACCGTCGCGCAGCACCACGAACGCCTCGAGCACCTCACCGCGCAGCTGATCGGGCATGCCGACGACGGCGGCCTCGACGACGTGCTCGTGCATCACCAGCACGCTCTCGACGTCGAACGGGCCGATCCGGTAGCCCGCCATGATGATCACGTCGTCGTCGCGGGCCGAGAAGTAGAAGAAGCCGTCCTCGTCGACCTGCCCGGCGTCGCCGGTGAGGTACCAGCGGCCGTCCTCCGTGAACCGCTGCGCGGTCTTCTCCGGGGCGTCCACGTAACCCGTGAACCACAGCAGGGGGCTGGCGTGGGTGTCGATCGCCACGCGCCCGGGCACGCCGGGGGCGGCGATCTCGTCGGAGTCGTCGGACAGCACGGCGCAGGACCAACCGGGCAGCGGCTTGCCCATCGACCCGGGCCGCACCTCCTCGCGCAGCCCGTCGGCCCACGCGTTGACGACGAACATGCCGTGCTCGGTCTGCCCGTAGTGGTCGCGCACCACCGCGCCGAGGGTCTGCTCCGACCACGCCACGACGTCGGGCGTGAGCGGCTCGCCGGCCGAGGACGCGCGGCGCAGCGAGATCGACTCCGGCACGGGCGCCGAGTCCGCTCGCAGGCTGCGGTAGACGGTGGGCGCGGCCGCGAAGTTGGTGACCCCGAACTTCTCCATCACCTGCCAGGTGAGGGAGGCGGAGAACCCGGCATGCAGCAGCAGGCTGCGCACCCCGGCGGCCAGCGGCGCGAGCAGCGCGTAGTACAGCCCGTAGGCCCAGCCGGGATCGGCGGCGTTCCAGAACACGTCGTCCTCACGCACGTCGAGGCCGAAGTCCAGGTAGGCGTGGAACGACGCGAGCGCCCGTACCGGCACGGGCACGCCCTTCGGAGTGCCGGTGGTGCCGGAGGTGAACAGCTGCACGAGTCCGCCGTGCCCGCCGACGGCGACCGCGGCACCGCGCGGATCGTCCGCGTCGTGCGAGGCCACCAGGTCGGCGAAGCTCACTCCGATGCCGGCGGCACCGCCCTCGGTGTGACCTGCGACGACGATCTGCCAGGGCGCGTCGGCGGGGATGTCCTCGCCGGGCGCGAGCTTGCCCACCTGGTCGGCGTCCGAGACCACCACCTTCGCGCCGCTTGCCTGCAGCCGGAAACCGATCGCCGGGGGTGCGAACGCGGTGAACAGCGGCACGTGCACGGCACCGCGGCGCCAGATGCCGAGCAGCGCCACGACCAGGTCCGCGGACTTGCCCATCAGGGTGGCGACGTGGTCGCCCGGCTCGACGCCGAGGTCGGCCAGGGCCGCGGCGAAGCGGGAGGACTGCTCGCGCAGGTAACCGAAGGTCAGATCGGTCGCGCTCAGGTCCGCCTCGACCACCGTGAACGCGACGGCGTCCGCGGGATGCCCGTCGCACAGCAGCTGTGCGGCACACGCGTCGGCGGTGTCGTAGCGGTCCAGCAGTTCCCGCACTCGTGCCTCCTGCTCGGAATACGCACGCGCGGTGGTCTCGGTGGTCATCGAATCCGTCCTCTCGTGAAGCGCCCCGGGGTGAACGTCCCGAGGATCGATTCCTTTATGATCCAAGTCACAAGTACGTCCCGATACCCCCGGAAAGGGGTGACCGATGGCGCCGGCCGGCACCTCGCCTCTCCTTCGTCCCCGTGACAGCGACGCACTGCGCGGCGAGCTCCGCCGCACCGCGGCGGAGGCACTGATTCCCGTCGTGTTCGCCGGGGAGGTCCGCGACGGGAACCTGCACCTGACCGAGTTCTTCGGCACCCGCACGAACGGCCTCGAGGGGGTCGTGGTGCCGCCGCGGGCGGGCCTGGGTGGCCTCGTGGTGGACCGGGCCCGGCCGGCGACGGTGCCCGACTACGGCCGGTCGTCGTCGATCACCCACCACTTCGACCGGCCCGTGCTCAGCGAGGGGCTGCGGTCGATCCTCGCGGTGCCGGTGATGGTGGGAGGGGCGGCCCGCGCCGTCCTCTACGGCGCGATCCGTGAGTGCTCACCGCTCGGCGATCGCGCGGTGGGGGCGTTCGTGCAGGCGGCGCGCCGGCTCAGCAGCGAGATCGCCATCCGGGACGAGGTGGACCGGCGGCTGGCGCTGCTCGGCTCCCTCGATCGGCCGTCCGAGAACCCGGTCGCGGCGGCCCAGATCCGGGACGTGCACGCGGAACTGCGCGGCCTCGCCCAGTCCGTGGACGACGCCGGCCTGCAGCGCAAGCTGCGGGCGCTGTCGGACCGGCTGGCCGGGGCGCTCGGCGGCCCGGCCCCGCAACCGACCGACGTGGTGCTCTCGCCGCGCGAGACCGACGTGCTCGCGCACGTGGCACTGGGATGCACCAATGCCGAGATCGCCGACCGGCTGTCGGTCGGCCCGGAGACGGTCAAGAGCTACCTGCGCAGCGCAATGGGCAAGCTCGACGCCCACACCCGGCACGAGGCGGTGGTGTCCGCGCGGCGCCTGGGTCTGCTGCCCTGAGCGACCCGGCCGGTGGCTCGTCCGGGTGCCGGCCGGCAACCCCCGCCCGGGCCGGTCAGTACCCTTCCGGGAGGGCCGCGAACATGTCGCGGGTGACGGCGACGGCGTTGTCGGAGCTGCCGCCGCGCACGACGAGCGTGGCGAAGGCCAGGTCGCCGCGGTAGCCGACGAACCACGCGTGGGAGCCACCCTCGACCTCGGCCTCACCCGTCTTGCCGTACACCTCGCCCTGGTCGCGGATGCGGTCGGCGGTGCCGCTGGTGATCACCAGCCGCATCATGCCGCGCAGGCCGTCGATCATCTCCGGGGTGACGGGCGGCCGGTCGCCGGTGACGGCTGTCTCGCGTCCCTGCAACAGGTAGGGCACGGGTGCGCTGCCGTGCGCGACGGTCGCGGCGGCCAGGGCCATCCCGAACGGGCTGACGACGACCTTGCCCTGACCGAAGCCGTCCTCGGCGCGCTGGACCAGGTCCTCGGCCGGCGGCACCGACCCGGAGAACGTGGGCATGCCCACCACCTCGTACTCGGGTCCGATGCCGAACTGCGCGGCCGCGACGGTGAGGGCGTCGGGCGCCATCTCGGAGGCGAGTTTGGCGAACGAGGTGTTGCACGAGCGCGCGAACGCCGTCGCCATCGGCACGGTGCCGACCGAGAATTCGTTGTAGTTGGGGACGCTGCGCTCGCCGATCGTGATCCGTCCCGGGCAGGCCACCATGGTGCCGGGCGTGGCGAGACCGCTGGAGATGGCGGCGCCCGAGGTGATGATCTTGAAGGTGGAGCCGGGAGGGTACTGCCCCGCCAGCGCGACCGGTCCGTCGCGGTCGGCCGCCTTGTTCTGGGCGACGGCGAGGACCGCGCCGGTGGACGCCTCGATCACCACCATCATCGCCTGTTCCGCGCGGGCGTCGACGGCGGCCTGCGCCGCCACCTGGATGGGACGGTCCAGGCTGATGGAGAACGACGGCGCCGGCTCGGGCGGGGTCTCGGTGAGCACACCGGTGTCGACGCCGTTCTGGTTGACGGCGACCACGCTCCACCCGGCCTTGCCGTCCACCTCGTCGATCACGGTCTTCTTGATCTGGCCGACCAGATCGGGGGCGAAGCTGCGGTCGGTGGAGACGAGGTCGGCCTGCTCGGTGATCGTGACGCCGGGAATCGCCGCGAGGGTGCCGGCGACGCGTTCGTAGTCCTCCTCACGCAGCCGCACCACCGAGTGGGCGCCCTCGGCGGCGGTGGCGGTCTCGGCGATCGACTGCGCGGTCAGCGACGGGTCGAACTGTGTCAGCGCCGCCGACAACGCCCGCGCCGCACCCCGGACGTCGCCGGCCGCCGTGGCGTCGAAACCGACACCGTAGACGATGCCCGGAACGAGCACATCCGAGCCGGAATGCTCGTTGACGCGCGCGCGGGGGGCGGGATTGGTCCGCAGCTGCATCCGCTGCCGATCGCCGAGTTGGGGATGCAGGTTCGACCGGGTCCAGCGGACCACCCAGTCGTTCCCGCTGCGGCCCATGTTCATCTCGCCGGAGTACCGCCACACGCGCTCACCGGGCAGGCCCCATTCGTAAACGTAGGTGACCGTCGCAGTGTCCCCGTCGATCCGCACGCCGTCGGTGTCCACCGCCAGCGTCTCCGCCTGTAGTCCGTTCCACGTCTCCGCCAGCGCCTCCTCGGCCGGCTCGGGACGGTCGGTCAGGGCGGCGGCCGCGGCGAAGTCCCGGTCGGCGAAGTCGGTGAGGAACTCCTGTGCGGCGGGCTCGGGTCCGGCCGGCTTCGGGGTACACGCGACGACACCGCCGGCCAGCGCGACGGCGGCCACCAGGACCGCCCCGCGCCGCAGCAGTCGACGCGGTGCCGGGACGAGCGGGGCCGAGACGCGGGCGGATCGAGTTCTCATCGCCGTCATCGTAGGACCGGCGGCCACGCGGATCGGGGAGGCGACACGGGCCGGGCGGAGCGGCCCCTCAGTCCAGCAGCACCGTGCAGAACGTCGCGACCTGACGGAAACCGATGCGGGCGTAGGCCGCGCGGGCCCGGTGGTTGAAGCTGTTGACGTACAGGCTCGGCAGCCGGCCGCCGGCGGTGACGGCGGCGGCGACAGCCGCGGTGCCGGTCGAGCCGAGGCCGGCGTCGCGCCTGCCGGGATCCACCCACACGCCCTGGATCTGCCCCACCGACGAGGACTGGGAGCCGATCTCGGCCTTGAACACGACCCGGCCGTGCTCGAAGCGGGCCCACGCCCGTCCGGTGGCGATCAGGCTCTGCACCCGGCGGCGGTAGCCCGAGCCCCCGTCGCCCGCGCACGGATCGACGCCGACCTCCTCACGGAACATCGCGATCGCGGCCGGCATGTAGGCGTCGATCTCCTCCGGCCGCACGCGGCGCACCAGCGGGTCGGGGACGACGCACGGTTCCCGGTCGAGTACCAGCAGCGGCTGCTCGGCCCGCACCTCGCGCGCGGGACCCCATTCCGGCTGGAGGACCTCCCACATCGGCAACGCGAGTTCGGCCCGGCCGACGAGCGACGAGCACAGGCGGGGGCCGCGGGCGGCGCGGTCCGCGAAGGCGTGCAGATCGTCGCGGTCGCCGAGCAGCGGAACGAGGTTCGCCCCCGAGAAGCACAACGAGTCGTCGGGTCCGCCCCGGCTCCACATGTCGCCGCCGACGGCGCGGGAATCGAGGCCGTACTCCTCGATCCGGCCGGCCACCATGCACGCCGCCACCGGATCGTGGGCCAGCACCCGCAACACGTGTGCGGTGTCACGGCCACCGAGAGACCGGACTCCCAGAAGCTTGAGCACGTCCCACCACCTGTCGACTGCGGATACGCAATCAGACTGCCAGAAGCCGGGGCCGCGCGGGAGTCCTGCGCCCGCCGAACCGGTTCAGCCGACGGAGACCACCGGGTTTCCGGTGCCGGCGTCACCCTCCATCTCCTCGGCGATGCGCATGGCCTCCTCGATCAGCGTCTCGACGATCTGGGCCTCGGGGACGGTCTTGACGACCTTGCCCTTGACGAAGATCTGGCCCTTGCCGTTGCCGGAGGCGACACCGAGGTCGGCCTCGCGGGCCTCACCGGGGCCGTTGACGACGCACCCCATGACCGCGACCCGCAGGGGCACCTCCATGCCCTCGAGGCCGGCGGTGACCTCGTTGGCCAGGGTGTACACGTCGACCTGCGCCCGGCCGCACGACGGGCACGAGACGATCTCGAGCTTGCGGGGCCGCAGGTTCAGCGACTGCAGGATCTGGGTGCCGACCTTGATCTCCTCGGCCGGCGGCGCCGACAGCGACACCCGGATGGTGTCGCCGATGCCCTCGCTCAGCAGCGCACCGAACGCGACGGCCGACTTGATCGTGCCCTGGAAGGCGGGCCCGGCCTCGGTCACGCCCAGGTGCAGCGGGTAGTCGCACTGCGCGGCGAGCTGGCGGTAGGCCTCGACCATCACGACCGGGTCGTTGTGCTTGACCGAGATCTTGATGTCGCCGAAGCCGTGCTCCTCGAACAGGCTCGCCTCCCACAGCGCGGACTCGACGAGCGCTTCCGGCGTGGCCTTGCCGTACTTGCTCAGGATGCGCGGATCCAGCGAGCCGGCATTGACGCCGATACGGATCGGGATGCCTGCCTCGCCGGCCGCCTTGGCGACCTCCTTGACGCGGCCGTCGAACTCCTTGATGTTGCCGGGGTTGACGCGCACGGCGGCGCACCCGGCATCGATGGCGGCGAAGATGTAGCGCGGCTGGAAGTGGATGTCCGCGATGACCGGGATCTGGCTCTTCTTCGCGATCGCGGCGAGCGCGTCGGCGTCCTCCTGCCGCGGGCATGCGACGCGGACGATGTCGCAGCCGGACGCGGTGAGCTCGGCGATCTGCTGCAACGTCGCGTTGATGTCGTGCGTCTTGGTGGTGCACATCGACTGCACCGACACCGGGTGGTCGCTGCCCACGCCGACGTCGCCGACCATCAGCTGACGGGTCTTGCGCCGGGGCGCGAGGACGGCGGGGACTTCGGGCATGCCCAAACCGACGGGGCTGGTCACGTTTCGCCTTCTTTCGTAGCTACGCGGCAATTCTAGCGATGCGGGTCAGAACAGCTGGATGGGGTTGACGATGTCCGCGGTGAGTGTCAACAGCATGAACGCGCCGCCGATGAGGACGAACACGTAGGTGACGGGCAGCAGCTTCGTGTAGTCGACCGGACCCCCGACCGGCAGCCCGCGCAGCCCCCGGATCCAGTTGCGGACCTTCTCGTACGCGACCACGGCGATGTGGCCGCCGTCGAGCGGCAGCAGCGGGAGCAGGTTGAACATGCCCAGGAAGAAGTTGAGCTGCGCGAGCAGCAGGACGAACATCTGCCAGATGCCCCGCTCGGCGACCTGCCCGCCGATGACGGACGCGCCGACGACGCTGATCGGGGTGTCGGGATCGCGTTCGCCGCCCGTCACCGACTCCCACAGCGCCCCCACCTTGCTCGGCAGGTCGGCGAGGGCCTGCGCGGTCAGGACGAACATGTCACCGGTGAACCGCAGCGTGCCACCCACCGCGGTGAACGCGGTGTACTCGGTGACGGACGGCGGTGCGGCGACGCCGATTGCGCTGACGGTCTCCGAGGTGATCTCGCCCGTCTCGGGATCCTGCACCCACCGCTGGGCGGACTCGACCGGCACCGGGATCGTCAGCGTGCGGTCGTCGCGTTCGACGACGAAATCCACCGTCCCGGTCGCGGCGCGGGTGGCCTCGACCAGGTCCGCGAACGTCGCTACCTCGGTGCCGCCGACGGAGACCACGACGTCCCCGACCTCGAGGCCCGCGGCCGCGGCGGGACCCGGCCCGCTGCACGGCGCCAGCTCGTAGCCCCCGGCCTCACCGGCCTGAGTCGGTGCGACGCACGAGAGCTCCCCGATCTCCGCCGGGGTCTCCCCCAGACGGGGCAGACCCCACGCCACGGCGAGCCCGAAGATCAGCACCATGCCGAGGACGAAGTTCATCGCGATGCCGCCGGACATCACCACGACGCGCTTCCACGCCTTCTGCTTGTACATGGCGCGCTCGTGCTCGTCGGGGGCCAGTTCGTCGAGCGCCGTCATGCCCGCGATGTCGCAGAAGCCGCCCGCAGGGATCGCCTTGAGGCCGTACTCGGTCTCGCCGCGACGGAACGAGTACAGCCGCGGCCCGAACCCGATGTAGTAGCGCCGCACCTTCATCCCGAGGCGCTGCGCGGTCCACATGTGCCCGGCCTCGTGCAGGGCGATGGATACGGCGATGCCGAGGGCGAACAGCACGACGCCCAGAACGAACATCATCGGTGGCCGGTCCTCCTACTTCACGAGCGCGCGGGCTCGGTCCCGAGCCCAGCCGTCGGCGGCGAGCACATCTTCCACGGTAGCGGGTGCCGCGGACCAGTCGTCGGCGTCGGACAGGACCGCCGCCACCGTGCGCACGATCCCCGGGAACGGCAGGGCGCCGGCGAGGAAGGCCTCCGCGGCCACCTCGTTGGCGGCGTTGTACACCGCGGTCAGGCATCCGCCGCCCACCCCGGCGGCCCGCGCCAGTTCGATCGCGGGGAACACCTCGTGCGCCACCGGTTCGAACTCCCAGGTCGAGGCGGTCGCGAAGTCGAGGGCCGGCGCCGCGTCCGCGATCCGGTGCGGCCAGCCCAGCGCGAGTGCGATGGGCAGCTTCATCGACGGCGGTGACGCCTGGGCCAGGGTGGAGCCGTCGGTGAAGGTGACCATCGAGTGCACGATCGACTGCGGGTGCACGGTGACGTCGATCCGGTCGTAACCGATGCCGAACAGCAGGTGCGTCTCGATCAGCTCCAGGCCCTTGTTCACCAGCGTCGCCGAGTTCAGGGTGTTCATCGGGCCCATCGACCAGGTGGGATGGGCGCCGGCCTGCTCGGGGGTGACCGACTCGAGCCGCTCGGCCGGCCAACCGCGGAACGGCCCGCCCGAGGCCGTGAGCACGAGCCGGGCCACCTCGTCGGGGCTGCCGCCGCGCAGGCACTGGGCCAGCGCCGAGTGCTCCGAGTCGACGGGCACGATCTGGCCCGGGGCCGCGGCCGCGGTGACCAGCGCGCCGCCGGCGACGAGCGATTCCTTGTTGGCCAGCGCCAGGCGCGCGCCCGTCGCCAGTGCGGCCAGCGTCGGCTCCAGGCCGAGGGACCCGACGAGGGCGTTGAGCACCACGTCGGCCTCGACGTCGCGCACCAGCCGCGTGACCGCGTCGGGCCCGCTGCGCACCTGCAGACCCGGGACGTCGAGCCGCGCGGCGGCCTGCGCGTTCGCGACGGCCACCTCGGCGACACCGGTGACGCGGATCTGCTCGGCGAGCAGATCGATGTTGCCGCCACCGGCGGCGAGACCGACCACCTCGAACCGGTCGGGGTTGGCGGCGATCACCGCGAGGGCCTGGGTGCCGATGGAGCCGGTGCTGCCGAGCAGCAGGACACGGGTGCGGGAGCTGGGTTGCGAGTCGACCACGCCGACATTGTCCCCGACCGTCCTGAGGGGATGCTGAATCACCCGTCCGGCGCGCGCGAGAGCGCCCCCACTTCGTACGACGGACGGTCGTATGTCACGATTGGCCCAACAGCGAAGATCTTTGCGAGCAGGAGGACAAGCGGTGGCCGGTACCGAGTTGAAGACCACTGGCGTCGACACGGCCGAGGTGCCGTCGGCGGAGTGGGGTTGGAGTGGCGAAGCCCCCCGCCTGTTCCGCGTCATGGGCTGGCTCGTCGCACTGTTCCTGCTGGCGATGATCATCGGCAACCACAACGGCAACGTCGAGAACTGGTTCCTGATCGGCTTCGCCGCGGCGCTGGTCGCCATCCTGGTGCGCGACATCGTCCAGCGGCGGCGCCGGCGGTAGCCGCACCCCCGCAGCAGCGTCGAAGGGCCCGCCCGGTTCGTCCGGACGGGCCCTTCGCGTCCCGGGGGGTGGCGCTCAGTTCTCGGCGGCGAGCTGACCGCACGCGGCCGCGATCTCCTGCCCCCGGGTGTCCCGCACGGTGCACGAGACCCCCTGCGCCTGGACGCGACGGACGAATTCGCGCTCGACCGGCTTCGGGCTGGCGTCCCATTCGCTGCCCGGCGTCGGATTGAGCGGGATCAGGTTCACGTGCACCAGCGGGCCGAGCGCCTTGTGCAGCTTCTTGCCCAGCATGTCCGCCCGCCACGGCTGGTCGTTGACGTCGCGGATCAGGGCGTACTCGACGGAGACGCGGCGACCGGTCCGGTCGGCGTAGTAGCGCGCGGCGTCGAGCACCTCGGCGACGGGCCAGCGGTTGTTGACCGGCACCAGCGTGTCGCGCAGTTCGTCGTCCGGGGTGTGCAGCGACACGGCGAGCGTCACGCTCAGATCCTCGTCGGCCAGCCGGCGGATGGCCGGAGCGAGGCCGACGGTGGAGACGGTGACCGACCGCTGCGACAGGCCCAGTCCCTCCGGGGGCGGCGCGGTGATGCGCCGCACGGCGGCCACCACACGCTTGTAGTTCGCCAGCGGCTCCCCCATGCCCATGAACACCACGTTGGACAGCCGGCCCGGTCCCCCGGCGACGTCACCGTCGCGCAGGGCCGCGGCGGCGGCGCGCACCTGGTCGACGATCTCGGCGGTCGACAGGTTCCGGTTCAAACCGCCCTGGCCCGTCGCGCAGAACGGGCAGGCCATACCGCAGCCGGCCTGGCTCGAGATGCACAGCGTGGCACGGTCGGGGTAGCGCATGAGCACGCTCTCCAGGAGGGTGCCGTCCCCGGCGCGCCACAGCGTCTTGCGGGTCTCGCCGCCGTCGCAGGCCACGTGCTTGACCGGGGTCAGCAACGCGGGAAAGAACGCGGCCCCGACCTGCTCGCGCACCTTCGCCGGCAGATCCGTCATCTTCTCCGGATCGGCTTCGAGGCGCCCGTAGTAGTGCCGAGCCAACTGATCGGCGCGGAAGGCCGGCAGGCCGAGTTCGCGCACGGCCTCGCGGCGCTGCTCGGCATCGAGATCGGCGAGGTGGCGCGGCGGCATGCCGCGTTTGGGCGCGTCGAAAACCAGGGGAAGAGAGGAGGGCATAATGAACCATTATCCATCAGGGCGGCAACGCCGGTTTTCCTCGCCGAATGCGGTGTGCACCGGCGGCCGGAGCGAGATGATCGAGCCATGACCGAACGCCCTGCGGATCTCCCCGAACCGCCACCGGACCTTCCGGTCCGGGGCCAGCTCGAGCCTCAGGGGGCGACGAAGGCCACGCCCGAGTCCAACGTCCGCCCGGCACCGGAGATTCCCCTCGACCGCAGCCGGGCGGCCTCCACGTGGACCGGCCTGGTCATCGGTGTTCTGGTGCTGATCCTGCTGCTCGTGTTCATCCTGCAGAACCTCGACCCGGTCACCATGGAAATGTTCGTGTGGGAGTTCACCCTGCCGCTCGGGGTGAGCCTGCTCCTGTCGGCCATCGCCGGGGCCCTCGTCATGGCACTGGCGGGCGGTGTGCGGATCCTGCAGATCAAACGCGCCGCGAAGCGGCGGTAACACCGCGCCGCCCCGCGGCGGGTGACGAACACAACGCACCCAATTTCCCCAAGGCGGCGACAACAGGGCACCCTGGAGACAAGACCTTCACCCGAGGAGCCTGACGTGACCGCCCACCTGGATGCCCCCGCCTCCGCCACCGTCGCACCCGAGCTCGCCCGATCCTGGCTGCTCGTTCCGGGCAACGCCCCGGAGCGGTTCGCCGCGGCCGCCGCGTCCCCGGCCGACGCCGTGATCCTCGACCTCGAGGACGCCGTACCGGCGGCCGGTAAGGCCGCCGCGCGCGATGACGTCGTCGAATGGTTGCGCGGTGGTGGCCGTGCCTGGGTGCGGATCAACGACGCCACCACTGTGCACTGGGCCGACGATCTCGCCGCGCTCGCCGGGGTGCCCGGCCTGCAGGGCGTGATGCTCGCCAAGACCGAGAGCGGCCAGCAGGTCGACGCCACGGCCGCTCAGCTGCCGGCCGGCACCCGCATCCTCGTGCTCATCGAATCGGCGGTGGGCCTCGAGGCCACACCCGAGATCGCCCGCGCCGACGGTACGTTCCGGCTGGCGTTCGGCAGCGGCGACTTCCGCCGCGACACCGGGATGGACGACTCCCCCCTCGCCATGGCCTACCCGCGTTCCCGCCTGGTGGTGTCGAGCCGGGCGGCCCGCCTGCCCGGTCCCGTCGACGGGCCGTCGCTGACCGACGACCCCGAGGTCCTCGAGCGGGAGGCGAAGCTGACCGCGTCGATGGGAATGACCGGGAAGCTGTGCATGACTCCGGCCCGGGCACCGTTCGTCAACGCCGCCCTCAGCCCCAGCTCCGACGAGGTCGGCTGGGCACACGAGGTGATCGACACGCTCGGCGAGGACGGCCGCGGGGTGCGCGACGGCAGCGACCTGCCCCGCCTGGCCAAGGCGAAGAGGATCAGCGAACTGGCGCGGGTGTTCCGCATCCGCGGCACCCACCACCGCCGCTAGGTCCGCGGCACGCGCCGCACGCTCAGGGGATCTCCAGGCCCCGGGGCTTGCGGCGCACATGCAGCCGGTAGCGCACCGTGAGGGTGGTGCCCGGGGTGCCGTGCACCGCTCGCTCGGCGACGCGCGGGCCGAACTCGATGCCGAGTACGCGCTCGAGGGTCGCACGGTCCGGGAAGCGCCATTCGGTGTCGACCCGGCGCAGGTCGAAGCCCTGGGCGGCGAAGAACGCCTCCACCGCCGCCGGGTCGTAGTGCGGCAGGTCCGCGCGCATCCATTCGCCGTACGGATGGGCGGTCGCGTCGAGGTCGACGATCGCGAGCGCGCCGCCGGGCCGCAGCACGCGCATGGCCTCGGCGATGCCCGCCCCGCACCCGGGCCCGAAGAAGTAGGCGGTGCGCGCGTGCACGACGTCGACGGTGCCGTCCGGAAGCGGCAACTGCTCGGCCGAACCGGCCTCCACCCGGACGCCCGGCTGGTCCCGCACACGTCGGCGGGCCAGCTCCACCAGCGGCGGGTGCGGTTCGATGCCGGTCACGGTGCGCGCGGTGGCCGCGAACATCGGCAGGTGGAAGCCGGTGCCGCAGCCCACGTCGAGGACGTCGCGACCGGCCCAGTCGCACGCCTCGCGCAGCGCCGCGTACACCACGCCGTGGACGTCCTGGGCGCGGTTCTCTTCCTCGTAGACCTCCGGCCAGTGCCAGATGTTGGGGCTGGGGACCACCCCGTGCGCGTCGGACCGCTGTCTCCTCGCCACCGGCCTAGACGAAGGCGCCGAGGACGAGCCAGGTGACGAACGCGGACGGCAGGATCGAGTCCAGCCGGTCCATGATGCCGCCGTGGCCGGGCAGCAGGGTGCCCATGTCCTTGATGCCGAGGTCGCGCTTGACCTGTGACTCGATCAGGTCGCTCGCCGTGGCCGTGGCGGCGAGGACGACGCCGAGGAGCGCACCGATCCACCAGGCGGCGTCGAGCAGCAGGGTCACCGTGAGGATTCCGGCGACGGTGCAGGCGAGGACCGAGCCACCGAAGCCCTCCCAGGACTTCTTCGGGCTGATCGCGGGCGCCATCGGGTGCTTGCCGAACAGCACCCCCGCCGCATACCCGCCGACGTCGGACGCGACGCACACGATCATCAGGCAGAACACGCGTGCGGCGCCGTTGTCGTCGAGGACCATCAGCGTCGCGAACGACGCGAGGAACGGCACCCACGCCGCGGTGAAGACGGTGACCGCGGTGTCGCGCAGGTAGTTGCGGGGCCGGCCGCGCAGTCCACGGTCGAACAACCGCCACAGCATCGACACGACCGTGGTGCCGGCGAAGGCGCCGAGCACACCGGTGGTGCCGTAGGGCCAGCCGAGCCAGATCATCGCCTGCCCCCCGACCAGGAGCGGGATCCGGGGAACCAGGACGTCCGCCTCACGCAGGCGCTTGGTGACCTCCCACGTGGCGATCGCGATGGCCACCGCGACGACGACGAGCCACGCCTTGGGAGCGAATGCGAGCACCACGATGACGAGGGCGCCGAGACCGGCGCCGACGCCCACGGCCGCGGGCAGGTTCCGGCCCGCCCGGGAGGACTTCTTCGCCGGCTCCGCGGTGGGGGTGGCATCGGGCCGCACCGGCGGGACCTCGGGGTCCGCCTTCGCGGCCTCGGCCGCCGAGTCGGCGTCGGTGACGCCCAAGGGGAGCTGCGGGTCGGACGACCCGGCGGCTGTACCCACGGTTAAACCTCCAGCAACTCGGCTTCCTTGTGCTTGACCAGTTCGTCGATCTGCGCCACGTACTTCGCCGTGGTCTTGTCGAGTTCCTTCTCCGCGCGGGTGACGTCGTCCTCGCCGGCCTCGCCGTCCTTCTGGATGCGGTGCAGCTCCTCCATCGCCTTGCGTCGCACGTTGCGCACGGACACCTTGGCGTCCTCGCCCTTGGCCTTGGCCTGCTTGACCAGCTCGCGGCGGCGTTCCTCGGTGAGCTGCGGGATGGAGATGCGGATCAGGGACCCGTCGTTGGTCGGATTGACGCCCAGGTCGGAGTTGCGGATCGCGGTCTCGATCGGACCGAGCTGCGATGCCTCGTAGGGCTTGACGACCACCATGCGCGCCTCGGGGACGTTGATGCTGGCCATCTGCGTGACCGGGGTGGGCGCGCCGTAGTAGTCGACGACGATCCTGGAGAACATGCCGGGATTCGCGCGGCCGGTGCGGATGGATCCGAGATCGTCCTTGGCCACCGTGACGGCCTTCTCCATCTTCTCCTCGGCCTCGAAGAGAGCTTCATCGATCACGGCAGTTCCTCCATGTTCCGTTGTCCGTTCATGACCGTACGAGTGTTCCGATCTTCTCACCGGCGACGGCCCGAGCGATATTCCCCTCGGTGAGCAGGTTGAAGACCATGATCGGCATGTCGTTGTCCATGCAGAGGCTGAACGCGGTCGCGTCCGCCACCTTGAGCCCCTTCTCGATGACCTCGCGGTGGGTGATCTCGGTGAACAGGGTCGCGTCGGGGTCGATCCGCGGATCGGCCGAGTAGACACCGTCGACGGCCTTGGCCATCAGGACCACCTCGGCGCCGATCTCGAGGGCGCGCTGCGCGGCCGTGGTGTCGGTGGAGAAGTAGGGCATTCCCATGCCGGCGCCGAAGATCACCACGCGGCCCTTCTCGAGGTGCCGGCGGGCCCGCAGCGGCAGGTACGGCTCGGCGACCTGCCCCATCGTGATGGCGGTCTGGACCCGGGTGTCCACGCCCTGCTTCTCCAGGAAGTCCTGCAGCGCAAGAGAGTTCATCACCGTGCCGAGCATGCCCATGTAGTCGGAGCGGGCGCGGTCGAGGCCGCGCTGCTGCAGTTCCGCGCCGCGGAAGAAGTTGCCGCCGCCGATGACCACAGCCACCTCCACCCCGGAGCGGACGACCTCGGCGATCTCCTCGGCCACGGTCGTCACCACGTCCGGGTCGAGACCGACCTTGCCCCCGCCGAACATCTCCCCGCCGAGCTTGAGCAGCACCCGACGGAAACCGGGACGTTCCTGGGCGTGTTCGGACATGGTTCTCCTCGGATCGAGCGGTGGATCGGCCCTTTCATCCTGCCTCATCCGACCCCGTGGAACCGAGACGGGGGCGCGAGTGTCCGATCGGCCCGGATATCGAGCCGCCGACGCGCCTCGACCCCGCCGGCGAGCGCCGACGGGGTCGAGGAATCGAGAGATCTAGCTGGCGCCGACCTCGAAACGCACGAAGCGCGAGACGGTGGCGCCGGCCTCGTCGAGCAGCGCCTTGACGGTCTTCTTCGAGTCCGTCACCGAGGCCTGCTCGAGCAGCACGACGTCCTTGAAGAAGCCGTTGAGACGGCCCTCGACGATCTTCGGCAGGGCGGCCTCCGGCTTGCCCTCGTTCTTGGCGGTCTCCTCCGCGATGCGGCGCTCGTTCTCGACCGTGTCGGCCGGGACCTCGTCGCGGGTGAGGTACTTCGCCTTCAGCGCGGCGACCTGCATCGCGGCGGCGCGGGCGGCCTCGGCGGCGGCGTCGCCCTCACCGGAGTACTCGACGAGCACGCCGACGGCCGGCGGCAGGTCGGACGCACGCTTGTGCAGGTACACGGCGACGGGGCCGTCGAACACGGCGAGGCGGCGCAGTTCGAGCTTCTCGCCGATCTTGGCGGAGAGCTCCTGCACCAGGGTGTCGACGGTCTTGCCGTCCACCTCGACAGCCTTGAGGGCCTCGAGGTCGGCGGGCTTGGCCTCGGCCGCAGCGGTGACGATCTTCTCGGCGAGAGCCTGGAACTCGTCGTTCTTGGCGACGAAGTCGGTCTCGGAGTTGAGCTCGATGAGCACGCCGTTCTTCGCGGCGACCAGGCCCTCGGCGGTGGAGCGCTCGGCGCGCTTGCCCACGTCCTTGGCGCCCTTGATGCGCAGCTGCTCGACGGCCTTGTCGAAGTCGCCGTCGTTGTCGGCGAGCGCGTTCTTGCACGCCAGCATTCCGGAGCCGGTGAGCTCACGCAGACGCTTGACGTCGGCGGCGGTGTAGTTCGCCATGGGAAGCGAGCCTCCTGTGTCTGTTGTGCGCGATGGGTGCTCGCGCGGGAGTTTCCTCTGATGCGGCTCGGTCGCGTGCGTGTGCACTGATGCGGCGCGGTCGCGTGCGACGGCCCCGACCATGATCTCAGGATCTACCGGTCGGGGCCGCGCATCGGATCAGGCTTCGGCGGAGGGCGCCGCGTCGGCGGCGGGGGCCTCGGCCTCGGCCTCGGCGGCCGGAGCCTCGGCCTCGGCGGCGGGGGTGGCCTGCGCGAGCAGCTCCTGCTCCCACTCGGCGAGCGGCTCGCCGGCGCCGGACTCCGGCTTGGCGTCCTTGTCGGCGCTCTGGCCGGCACGGGCCTGCACGCCCTCGGCGACGGCGGAGGCGACGACCTTGGTCAGCAGCGCGGCCGACCGGATCGCGTCGTCGTTGCCCGGGATCGGGTAGTCGACGACGTCGGGATCGCAGTTGGTGTCGAGGATCGCAACGACCGGGATGTTCAGCTTGCGGGCCTCGCCGACGGCGATGTGCTCCTTGTTGGTGTCGACGACCCAGATCGCCGACGGCACCTTGGCCATGTCGCGGATGCCGCCGAGGGTGCGCTCGAGCTTGGTCTTCTCACGCGTGAGCATGAGAATTTCCTTCTTGGTGCGACCCTCGAAGCCACCGGTCTGCTCCATCGACTCCAGCTCCTTCAGGCGCTGCAGGCGCTTGTGGACGGTGGAGAAGTTGGTGAGCATGCCGCCGAGCCAGCGCTGGTTCACGTAAGGCATCCCGACCCGGGTGGCCTCTTCCGCGATGGACTCCTGCGCCTGCTTCTTGGTGCCGACGAACAGCACGGTGCCACCGTGGGCGACCGTCTCCTTGATGAACTCGTACGCCTTGTCGATGTACGTCAGGGTCTGCTGCAGGTCGATGATGTAGATGCCGTTGCGGTCGGTGAAGATGAACCGCTTCATCTTCGGGTTCCAGCGACGGGTCTGGTGGCCGAAGTGGGCGCCGCTGTCGAGCAGCTGCTTCATTGTTACGACAGCCATGGCTGTTCTCTCTTTCGGTTCGGTTGCCGCGGGAGATCGGGTGATCCCCGCCCTGGCGTCCGCATGCCCGTCGGACCCTTGCGGGACCGGCCGACGGCCATTTTCCGATGGCGCCCGGCACACCGGGCGGCGATCAGCGCGCGGACGCGCGAAGTCGATCTGCGAACACAGACCGCTCGAACAGTGTACGGCCTTGCCCCGCGGGAACCACAACTGCCTGATCAGCAGGCCGGTTCGGCCGATCTGTGGATGGATCGGGTGGTTGTCCACAATGTCGACGAGGCCCTGTCGCACGCCGGCGCCGCCCGGCACGCTGGGCGGATGAAGATCGCCGGGATCGCCGTCCTGACCGCGCTCACCGCGCTCGCGGGTTCGGTTCCCGCCGCGGCCGCCCCGCGCGAGTTCGGCTGGCCGCTGCATCCACGGCCGACCGTGGCCCGCCCCTTCGACGGTCCCGAGCACGACTGGCTTCCCGGACACCGCGGCGCCGACCTCACCGGCCGGCCCGGTCAGCCGGTGCTCGCCGCCGGCGCCGGGGTGGTGGTGTTCGCCGGGACCGTCGCCGGCAAACCCGTCGTCTCGGTGGCGCACGCCGGCGGGCTGCGCACCACCTACGAGCCGGTGACCGCGACGGTGACGGCCGGCCGGCGCGTGGAACGGGGTGATCCGCTCGGCACCCTCGAACCGGGCCACGAGGGCTGCCGCGCCCCGGCCTGCCTGCACTGGGGTCTGCGCCGGGACCGCGACGACTACCTCGACCCTCTGCCGCTCGTGCGGTCGGTGATCCGTCTCCAGCCGGTTTCCCGTAGGCCGCGGCTCCGCTACGCGCGACGGCCGATCAGGTCGCGGCTCCGCTCCGCTACGCGCGACGGCCCATCAGGTCGCGGCTCCGCTCCGCTACGCGCGACGGCCCATCAGGTCGCGGCTCCGCTCCGCTACGCGCGACGGCCGGCGGCGTGACGCCCCGACACCGTCGCGAAGTCGTCGGCGACCATGGCGGCGAGCTCGAGGAAGGCCCGGCGGGTGGCCGGGCGGAGCAGGCCGAGGTCGATCTCGGCCCCCTCGGCGAGGTGCTCGTCGAACGGCACCACCTGCACGGCCCGGCACCGCGCGAGGAAGTGGCCCGTCACAGCCTCCATGTCGATGTTGGTGGCCCCGGGCCGGGCGGCGCTGATCACCACGACGGTGCGTTCGACGAGCGCCCCGAACCCGTGGTGCTGCAGCCAGTCGAGGGTCGCCGCGGCGCTCCGGGCGCCGTCGATCGCCGGGGACGCGACCAGCACAAGGGCGTGGGCGAGGGCGAGCACACCACGCATGGCCGAATGCATGATGCCCGTGCCGCAATCGGTGAGGACGACGTTGTAGTACACCCGCAGGATGTCCACGACCCGGCGGTAGTCGTCCTCGCTGAACGCCTCCGACACGGCCGGGTCGCGTTCACTCGCAAGCACCTCGAGGCGGCTCGGTGCCTGGGAAGTGTGCGCGCGGACATCGGAGTAGCGGGAGATCCGCGGGGCCGCGGCGAGCAGGTCGCGCACCGTGGACTCGGTCTGCTGCGGCACCCGCTGTGCGAGCGTGCCGAAGTCGGGATTCGCGTCCACCGCGATCACGCAGTCGCCCCGCAACGAGGCGAACGTGGCGCCGAGCCCGACGGTGGTCGTCGTCTTTCCGACACCGCCCTTGAGGGAGAGCACGGCGATCCGGTAGTCGCCGCTGATCGGCTGCCGGACCCGGTCGACGAGCTCGCGCCTGTGTGCCTCGTCGGCCGATTCGCCGGGCGCGAGGATTCCCCCGGTGAGCCGGTGCACGCCGCGCCGCCAGCCGGTCACCGGGGTGCGACGGGACCGCCGGACGAGCGCACCGGAGGTCAGGTCCAGGTTCGACGGCCGCGGCTCCGACGCGTCGAGCTCCGACGAGACCCCTCGGGACGACGCGGATATGGTCGAACAACGCTGCCCCGCATCATCTTCCGACATTCGCGGGTGCACCTCGTCGGGTTCCGAGCCGGACTCCGGCGAAGCCGGCACGGGCTCGGCGGGGCGACGCCCCGCCGGATCACTCGGCGGCACGGCCTCTTCCGGACCCTCGGCGGCTACCGGCCCGGTGACCGCGGCTTCGGCTACCGGTGGTTCGGCGACCACCGGTTCCGTCGCCGCCGGATCGGTCGTCGCCGGCTCGGTCGTCGCCGGCTCGGGAATCGCGGGTTCGGGAATCGCGGGTTCGACGACCGGCGATTCGGGCACGGAGTCGGGACGGCGTCGTGGTGGCATGCCGAACGGAATCGACGGCACCGGAGCCGGGAGGCGAACGGGCTCGGCAGCCGCCGGCGGCTGCACGGGCGGCTCGGCCTCGACGGGCCCCCCGACCGTCCGGTCACTCCCCCGTCGCCTGCCCCGGCGACCGGTCGGCGCCGGGTCGGGCGCCGGCTCGTCCCGAAGCCAGGCCGGCAGAGCGTGCGTCGACTCGTCGTATGCCACTTATCCCCCCGGATTGCACAGCAGATGCGGCGGCGACCGTACCAAACCGCGCCGCGGCCGTCGCCGCGTACAGGTCACGCCCGCGGATGCGCCTGTTCGTGTGCCGCACGCAGCCGTGCTACCGAGACATGGGTGTAGAGCTGGGTCGTCGCCAGGCTCGAGTGCCCCAGCAGCTCCTGCACCACCCGCAGGTCGGCGCCCCCCTCGAGCAGGTGTGTTGCGGCGCTGTGCCGCAGCCCGTGCGGCGCGAGATCCGGCGCGCCAGGGACGGCGGCCACGGTCTCGTGGACCACGGTACGGACCTGGCGCGGGCCCAGCCGACCGCCGCGTTTGCCGAGCAGCAGGGCGGGCCCCGAATCCGGGCGCGCGAGGGCGGGCCGCCCGGTGCGCAGCCACGCGTCGAGCGCGGCGGCCGCGGGCGCCCCGTACGGCACGGTCCGTTCCCTGTTGCCCTTGCCGACCACGCGCAGCGCCCTGCGCTCGGTGTCGACGTCGTCGACGTCGAGTCCGCACAGCTCACCGACCCGGATACCCGTCGCATACAGCAGTTCCAGCACGAGCCGATCCCGCAGTGCCACCGGCTCCATCTCGCGCGCACCGGCTTCCGCAGCGGTCATCACCTCACAGGCCTGGTCGGCACGCAGTACCGGCGGGAGAGTGCGATGGGTGCGGGCCGATGCCAGCCGCGCCGCGGGATCGTGGTCGAGCCGGCCCGTGCGAGCCAGCCACGCGCAGAAGGTGCGGGCGGACGAGGTGCGCCGCGCCAGGGTCGTGCGGGCGGCGCCACTCGTCACCTGGCCGGCGAGCCAGGAGCGGAGCACCTCGAGAGTGAGGTCGGCGATCCGCGCATCCGGGTGGCCGGCCTCGAGGTGAGCGAGGAGGGTGCGGATGTCGGTGGTGTACGCGCGGATCGTGTGGGCCGACCGGCCGCCCTGCAGGTCGAGGTGCTCGACGAACTCCTCGAGGTGCACGGCGAGGGGCGGCGGCAGCGCGGTGTCCATGGCCGTCACCGTGCGCCGTGGGCACCGCCCACGCAACCGAACACGCCGACCGAGGGCACACTAAGGTTAGTTCGTGAGTAAAACGATTCCGTTGCCGATGCTGTTCGGACTGGCATTGCTCTCCGCCACCGCGCCTCTGGCCACCGACATGTATCTGCCCGGACTGCCGGTCATGTCGGAGAGCCTCGGCACCAGCACGGTCGGTATCCAGCTCACTCTCACCACGTTCATGGCCGGCCTGGGTGTCGGGCAGCTGATCGTGGGCCCGCTCTCCGACGGGTGGGGCCGGCGCCGCCTGCTGCTGGCGGGCACCGTCGTCCTGGCCCTGAGCAGCGCCCTGTGCGCGACGGCACCGACGGTGGAGGTGCTCATCGCGGCCCGGTTGATCCAGGGCTTCAGCGGCGGCACAGGAATCGTGCTGGCGCGCGCGGTGATCGCGGACCGCGCCCGCGGCAACGAGGCCGCCCGCCTGTTCAGCGTCATGATGATCATCGGCGGTGTGGCACCGATCGTCGCGCCCCTGCTGGGCGGCGTCCTCCTGGGGCCCATCGGCTGGCGCGGCATCTTCTGGGTCCTGACGGGCCTGGCCGTGCTGATGATCGTCGCGGTGCTCACGGTCGTCCCGGAGACCCTGCCGCCCGAGCGACGCCACAGCGGGGGCCTGGCGATGCTCGCCCGCAACTTCGGCACGGTGATCGGCAACCGACGGTTCGTGGGCTATGCCGCGACGTTCGCGCTCGGCTTCGGCGCGATGTTCTCGTACATCTCCGCGTCACCGTTCGTGGTCCAGGAGGTCCTGGGCATGACGCCGGGACAGTTCTCCCTGATCTTCGCCGCCAACTCGGTGGGCCTCGTCGCAGGCAACATCGTCAACACCCGGCTCATCGGCCGCTTCGAGGTGCGGGACCTGTTGCGCTACGGCGTGACCCAGATGCTGACCGCCGGGGTGCTGCTGGTGCTCGCCGTCCTGGTGGCCGACACGAACCGCTGGTTGGTGCTGCCGCTGCTGTTCCTCGTCGTCTCCAGCCTGGGCTTCGTCATGGGCAACGCGACGGCGCTGGCGCAGGGGCAGGTACCGAAGGCCGCGGGCACCGGTTCCGCGGTCATGGGCGCGTCCCAGTTCGGCCTGGCCGCCCTGGTGTCGCCGCTGGTCGGGCTCGGCGGGGAGGACACCGCGCTGCCGATGGCGCTGGCGATAGCGATCTCGGCCGCGCTCTCCATGACCGCGCTGCTCACCCTCACCCGCGAGCGCGCCTGAGCACCGTCACCGCGCCTCGACCGTCGCGAGTTCGCGCTTCCACTCCCGGAAGCCCTCCTCGCTGCGGCCGCGCCGCCAGTACCCGGAGATCGACGCGCGTGCCGCCGGAACCCCGCGGGTCTTGCGGATGTACGGCCGCAGGTGGTGCATGACGGTCTCCGCCTCGCCGTGGATGAACACGTGCGGATCTCCCGGAAGCCACTCGGCGCCGGTCACCGCGGCGACGAGCGGCGCGTTCGCGCCGGAGAGGTCCGGCCCGACGGCCCCGGCACCGGAGCCGCGGTGCAGCCAGGTGACCTCGACGCCGGGGGGCGCCGCGAGGTCGATCGCGTCGGCGGCGTCGGTGACCTCGAGGAACACCCGGCCCACTGCGTCCGGCGCCAGCGCCTCGAGCGCCGCAGCGACGGCCGGTATCGCGGTGTCGTCACCGGCGAGCAGGTGCCAGTCGGCCTCCGGATCGGGCCGGTAGGCGCCGCCCGGCCCGCGGACCACGACGGTCTGCCCCGGCCGGACGGATGCCGCCCAGGGTCCGGCGACACCGTGATCGCCGTGGACGACGAAGTCGATCGCGATCTGCCTGGACCGCGGGTTCACTGCTCGCACCGTGTAGGTGCGCAGGACCGTCCCGCCGCCCGCCTCCAGTTCGAGTTTGACGTACGAGTCGGTGTACGGGCCGGGTTCGAACTCGTCGAATCCGGGACCGCCGAAGTGGACCCGCACCAGGTGCGGGGTCAGGCGTTCGCTGCCCGTCACTGTCAGGGTCGTCGATCGCGGGGTCTTCGGGGCCACGCCCACCTCCATATTTGCTCAGGCTTACCTAACCATGGCAGCCTACGCGTGCGGTCCGGCCGCAGCCACAGCACCGCCTCGCCGTGGCACCACCGGGATCGCCCGATCCGCCGAAATCACGACGGAATTCCGCCATCGTTGCGGTATGCGAGAAACGATGAACACCGTCACGTCGCAGTACCTGACCAGCCTGGTCGGCGCCCTCGAGGACACCGACCGCCGGCGCGAAACGATCGGCGCACAGCTGGCCGAACTCGAGTACGTCCTGCTCCAGACCGGAGAGACCGAGCTCGCGGCCCAGGTGACGAAGGTACTCGGCGACAGGTACTACAAGCCGATCCTGTCCAAGGCCGAGGAGCTGCGCGGGCACGAGCAGTCCTGACCGTCACACGCTGCGCGCCCAGCCGGCCCCCTCCCGCTGCACGTGTCCCTCCAGCTCGAGCAGCGGCAACGCCGCCCGCACCCGCTCCACGAGCAGCCCCGACGCCTCCGACAGCTGCTGCACCGACACCGCCCCCACCGCCGGCAGGGCCTCGTACACGGACGCCATGTCGCCCGAGAGCCCGTCGAGCGCACGCGCCCACCGCCCGTCGCCGTCGTCGCTCACGCCCATCGGGCCGATCTCCTCGACGACTTCGCGCGCGGTGCCCACCAGCCGCGCCTCCTGCTCCCGGATCATCCGATGACAGCCCTGCGACGCCGCCGATGTCACAGGCCCCGGCACCGCCAGCACCGGACGCCCCAGCCGCCGGCCCCACGCCGCCGTGTTCCGCGCCCCGCTGCGCCACCCCGCCTCCACCACCAGCACACCTCCGCCGAGCGCGGCGACCAGCCGATTGCGGGCCAGGAACCGGAACCGCGCCGGCACCGTCCCGGGCGGATACTCGCTGACCACCGCCCCGTGCTCGGCGATCTGCCGCAGCAACCCGGTGTGCGCCGCCGGATACGCCCGGTCCACCCCGCACGCGAGCACCGCCATCGTCGCGCCGCCGACCCCCAGCGCCGCCCGATGCGCCGCGGCATCGACCCCGAAAGCCGCCCCCGACAGCACCGCCCACCCGTCCATCGCCAGGTCCCCGGCGATCTCCGCGGTCACGTTCTCCCCGTAGCCGCTCGCCGCACGCGTGCCGACCACGGCGACGGACCGCTCGACCAGCTCGTCGATGCGCCGCCGACCCACCACCCACAGCGCCACCGGCGCCGCATCGGTGTCCGCGCCGTCGAGGCCGTCGAACGCCAGCAACTGCCACGCCGGCCACTCCGCGTCGTCCGGCGTCACCAACCGTCCACCCAGCCGCGCGACGAGCTCGAGATCCTGCGCCGCCGAGTCGAGATGGGCACGTGCGACGGTGCGACGGCGTAACGCGCCGCCGATCGAGCCGTCGCGCACGGCCGCGGCGACCGCCTCCGGGCCGTCCGCCTCGATCGCAGCATTCAGCATCCGCGACGCACCCTGGGCGACCGTCGACAGGTACGCCCACGCCAGCCGGCGCGGCTCCGCCGCGCTCACGCCGTCCCCCGATCCCGGAAATCCAGCGCCGCCGCCACCTGCACCTCACCCGGTGCGTCCAGTTCGGCCAGGTCCGCCAACGTCCAGGCGACGCGCAACGCCCGATCGGCCCCGCGGGCGGTGATCGCGCCCTTCCGCAGCGCCCATTCGACCGGCTTGAGCGCCGCGGCGGGCAGGCGGAACTTCTGCCGGAGTGCAGGGCCGGGCACCTCGGCGTTGGTGCTCCAGCCGTGGACCCCCCACCGCTCGGCCGCCGCGGCCCGGGCGCGGGCCACTCGGGCGCGGACGTCCTCGGTGCTCTCCCCCGCCTCCCCCATGAGGGCGCCGGTGGCCACCGTCTCCATCCGGACCCGCAGGTCCACTCGGTCCAGCAGCGGACCCGACAGCCTGCCCAGGTAGCGACGTCGGGCGGTGGGCGGGCACACGCAGTCGGCGTCGCGCGGCGGGGCACACGGGCACGGATTGGCGGCGAGGATCAGCTGGAACCGCGCCGGATAGCGCGCGACGCCGTCGCGGCGGGCGATCCGCACCTCGCCGTCCTCGAGCGGGGTCCGCAGCGCCTCGAGCGCCTTGGTGCCCATCTCGGCGACCTCGTCGAGGAACAGCACGCCCCGGTGTGCACGGCTGACCGCGCCGGGTTTGGCCATGCCGCTGCCCCCACCGACGAGCGAGCTGACCGAGGCGGTGTGGTGTGGAGCGATGAACGGCGGGTCGGTGACGAGCGGCCGGTCCGCCGACAGGGTTCCGGCGACGGAGTGGATCGCGGTCACCTCGAGCGCCTGTTCCTCCGTCAGCGCCGGCAGCACGCCGGGAAGCCGCTGGGCGAGCATCGTCTTCCCGATTCCGGGTGGGCCGGTGAGCATCAGGTGGTGCGCGCCGGCGGCGGCGATCTCGATGGCCCGTCGCGCCTCGTGCTGACCGACCACCTCGCTCATGTCCGCCCGCCCCGGCCGCTCCCCCACCGGCCGGGGACCGGGCCGCTCGAGGGGGCCGTCTCCGCGCAGCCACAGCACCACCTCGGTGAGGGTGTCCGCCCCGTAGATGTCGATGCCGTCGACCAGCCCGGCCTCGGACATCGTGGAGGCCGGGACCACCACCCGCTCCCACCCGGCGCGTTTGGCGGACAGCACCGCCGGCAGTACCCCGCGCACCGACCGCACCCGGCCGTCGAGCGCCAGCTCTCCGAGCAGAACCGTCCGCGAAACACCCTCGGGCGGAATCGACTTGGCGGCGTTGAGCACCGCACACGCGAGGGCGAGGTCGTACACGCTGCCCACCTTCGGCAGCGTCGCCGGCGACAGGGCCAGCACCACGCGCGAATCCGGCCATTCACCACCGGAATTCGTCACCGCCGCGCGCACCCGATCCCGGGACTCCTGCAGCGCGGTGTCGGGCAGGCCCACCATCTTCACTCCCGGCAGGCCGCGGCCGATGTCGGCCTCGACTTCCACGACCTGCCCGTCCACCCCCGTGACGGCCACCGAGTACGCCTTCCCCAGCGCCATCACAGCACCTGCCGCCGGTGGGTGATCAAGGGTTCGCCCCGCTGTGGAAGCAGCACCGTGACCACGTCGACCCGCACCCGCCGCCACCGTTGCTGCCGGCCGGACAACCACAACGCGGCCAGTCGGCGGATCCGGTCCGCCTTCACCGCGGTCACCGCCTCGGCGGGCGTGCCGTATCCGAGGCCGGTGCGGGTCTTGACCTCCACGAACACCACCGTGTCGCCGTCCTCGGCGATCAGATCGAGTTCCCCGTACCGGCTGCGCCAGTTGCGCGCGAGCACCACCATGCCCGCCGACTCGAGAAACTCGGCCGCCAGGTCCTCCCCCAGCGCCCCCACCTGCTGATTGCGTCCCATCCCCGTCCCTCCCTGTGTGGCGACCACTGTGCGCCACGCGAAGGTCCTCCGCGGTCCGCACCGGGCCGGATCACGAAATCTGTGGATGAACTCGCCGGGTGTGGACAACTTCGGCCGACGCGGAGGAGGCCCGGAACGGCACGTGGCCGAATGTCACACCGCTTCGATCAGGGCGGTTTCAGGCGGCCGATGCGACAAGCTCGGTGAACGCTTCGGTTGGCGTGCGCCAGCGTAGCGTCTGCCGGGGGCGGCCGTTGAACTCGTCCTGGACCTGCTGCAGGTCCTCGGGCGTGTACACCGACAGGTCGGTGCCCTTGGGGAAGTACTGCCGGAGCAGACCGTTGGTGTTCTCGTTGGTGCCGCGCTGCCACGGCGAGTGCGGATCGCAGAAGTAGACAGCGACGTCGGTGGCCATGGTGATCTGGGCATGAGCACGCATCTCGTGGCCCTGATCCCAGGTCACCGACCGCTGCATCACCTCCGGCAACGACCGCATCGCGGCGATCATCGCATCGCGGACGCCGGACACGTCGCGGACCTTCGGCAGGTGCAGCAACACCACGTACCGGGTGGTGCGCTCGACCAGGGTGCCGATCGCCGAGCGGTTGCGCGCCCCCATGATCAGATCTCCCTCCCAGTGCCCGGGCACCGCCCGGTCCTCGACCTCGGCGGGCCGCTGGGAGATGAGGATCTTGTCGGGAATATGGCGGGCACTGCTCGGCACTCGCCCCTGCGGCACCCGACGGGTGTGCCGGCGCCGCAGATACTCCGAAAGCTCTTTTCGCAGTTCGCCTTTCAGTTGCACATACACGGCCTGGTAGATGGTTTCGTGGGACACCCGCATCTCCGCTCGGTCGGGGAAGTCGACCACCAGCCTGGCCGAGATCTGCTGCGGGGACCAGCGCAGCTTCAGCTTGGCGACGACATACGCGCGCAACTCGGGTGCGGCCATCAGCTTGGCGACTTTCGGTCGCAGTGCTCGGGTCCAGGCCCGCGCGTGGGCCGACACGGCGCGGTAGCTACCGTCGCGGTTGCTGTTGCGTTCGATCTCCCGGTAGATCACCGACCGGTGCCGGCCCAGGTGCGCGGCGATCGTCTGGACCGACTCGTTGCGGGCGAGTCCGAGGGCGACAAGCTCCCGCTCGCCCAGGGACAACGACCGTCCGCCGTGCTCCCAGTGCGGGGCACGGCGGACGGTGCCGTTGGCCTCGTCCTCCCACCGGTAGCCGGTTTGTCGGCTGACACCGACCGCGGCTGCGGCCTTGGCGATCGACACCTTCGTCATGCGCATGGCGAAGAACCTAGCCTTCTTCGCCTCTCGTGCTGCTCGACCCACTGACATCTCCCCTGGTCAGGGAGCGTGTCGCATGGACCACCTGAGTCAGCCCAGATCGAAGGAATGTGACATTCGGCCACGTACGGGAGGTCGTAGGGGCGCTACCCCAGCTTGTCGGGCAGGCGCAGGTCCGGCTTGTCGAGCTCTTCGATGTTGACGTCCTTGAAGGTGATGACCCGGACGTGCTTGACGAAGCGGGCGGGGCGGTACATGTCCCACACCCACGCATCGGACATGCGCACTTCGAAGTACACCTCGCCGCCGGAGTTGTGCGGCAGCAGCTCGACCGCATTGGCGAGATAGAACCGTCGCTCGGTCTCCACGACGTACGCGAACTGACCGACGATGTCCCGGTACTCCCGGTACAGCGAGAGCTCCATCTCGGTTTCGTACTTCTCGAGATCCTCGGCACTCATCGGTCTCGGTGTCCTCCCGTTCTGGTGTGTTGATCCATCATCCCGCATCCGCCTCGTCGGAGCCGAATCGGCCGGGGCCGGCGTCGTCGCCGAGGAGGGCGGCAACGTTGGCGTACCGCAGCCGATGCTCCCGGCTGGGGCCGAGGTCCCGCAATGCCGCCATGTGCGCGGGGGTGCTGTAGCCCTTGTGGACGGCGAAGCCGTAGCCGGGCAGTTCGCCGTCGAGGTCGACCATGATCCGGTCCCGGGTGACCTTGGCGAGCCCGCTCGCCGCCGCGATGCAGGCCGCCGCGGCGTCGCCGCCGATGACCGGCAGCGACGGCGCCGGCAGGCCGGGCACGCGGAAGCCGTCGGTGAGGACGTACCCGGGCGCGACGGACAGCCGCATCACCGCGCGGCGCATGCCCTCGATGTTGGCCACGTGCACGCCGATGACGTCGATCTCGGCCGCCGGCACGATCACCACGCTCCACGCCACCGCGCGACGGCGGATGATCGGGAACAACTCCTCGCGGGTCTTCTCGGTGAGCCTCTTGGAGTCGTCGAGGCGCGCGAGCGACGGGTGCGGTTTGGGATCGAGGATGCAGGCGGCGACGACCAGCGGCCCGGCGCAGGCGCCGCGGCCGGCCTCGTCGACACCCGCGACCGGCCCGAGCCCGCACCGCACGAGCGTCGACTCCATGGTGCGCAGGCCCGCGGACCTGCGGATCACGGCACGCGGCGGCCACGACGTCACGGTTGCTGGATCTCCGGGGAATCGATGGTGCCCCACCGCGACGGCGGCAGGACGATGAACCGGGCCTTGCCGATCACGTTGTCGATCGGGATGGTGCCCTGGTTCTCGTCGGCGACGTGGTAACGGGAGTCCGCGGAGTTCGAGCGGTTGTCGCCCATGACCCAGAGGTGACCGTCCGGCACGGTGACCGGCCCGAAGCACCGGCCCGAGCGCACCTCGGTCTCGCAGGTGACCACGCCGGGTGTGAACGGGAAGTCCATCTCGATGTACGGCTCGTCGAGGGGCTTGCCGTCGACGAGGACGCGGCCCTGGTCGTCGCAGCATTCGACGGTCTGCCCGCCGACGGCGATAACACGCTTGACGAGGTCGTTCTCGTCGGGCGGGACGAGTCCGACGAGGGATCCGACCTCCTGCACGCCGCGGATCACGACGTTGTCGGAGCGGGTGGAGACGTAGCCGGTGGACCAGGAGTCGGGGCCACGGAAGACCACGACGTCGCCGGGCCGGGGGTCGCCGAAGCGATAGCCGATCTTCTCGACGACGATCCGGTCGCCGGTGCAGCCGGGGCAGCCGTGCAGCGTGGGTTCCATCGACTCCGAGGGGATGAGGTAGACCCGCGCGACGAAGGTCTGGAGCAGGAAGCTCAGCACGAGTGCGACGAGGATCAGGACGGGCAGTTCCCGCAGGAACGACTTCTCCTTCTTGTCCTGTTTCCGATCGCGTTCGGGGGTGTCGTCGGTGCTGCGCTGCTGCATCTCCGGCACGGCCGGGTCTCGCGATGAATCTGCCACCGAATCAGAGTAGCCCGGCCCGGAACGAATCCGGACCGGGCTACTCGGGGCCTGGCGGTCAGCGCGACGAGGTCAGCGCTTTTCCTTGATCTTGGCGGCCTTGCCCCGCAGCTCGCGCAGGTAGTACAGCTTGGCGCGACGCACGTCACCGCGGGTGACGACCTCGATCTTGGCGAGGTTGGGGCTGTGCACCGGGAAGGTCCGCTCGACGCCGACGCCGAACGACACCTTGCGCACGGTGAAGGTCTCGCGGATGCCACCGTTCTGGCGACGGATCACGACGCCCTTGAAGACCTGCACGCGCTCCTTGGAGCCCTCGATGACCTTCACGTGCACGTTCAGGGTGTCGCCGGCACGGAAGTCCGGAATGTCGTCGCGCAGGGACTTGGCGTCCAGGAAGTCCAGGGTGTTCATCGGTTGTCATCCTCGCTTGTTCGCATGAGCAGAGGAACCGAGCGGCAGCCGCCGGAAGGCGGTGCTCGACTGGTTCGTGCCCAGGTCAGGTATGCGTGCCCGAGCCGGGCAACCCGTCAATTGTGCCAGACGGTGCCGGGGTGGCGGAAATCGGCGGGGGCGCGGCGTGCACCGTGCGGGCCAGTTCGGCTTCGGCGGCGACGCGGGAGTGCTCGACGGCCCCGTGCACGGTGTCCATCGTCGGTTTGCCCGCGACGAGGTCCTGCACGAAGATCTTCGCCCGGATCACCGGGCGCCGATAGCGCCTCTCCCGCTCGATCGCGCGGCGCATCTTGCGGACCTTGCCGCTGTAGCGCCACCGCGCCCAGGGGGCGCCGGGCCGCGACAGGCGCACCGCGCCGATCAGCAGCAGTGGGAAGACGAACAGGCCGATCAGGCCCGTCCAGATCTTGCCCTTGGCCAGCACGACCGCCGCGAGGGCGAGATTTGCGAGCGCGGAGAGGGCGATCAGCGTGCGGGTGACCCACGACGGGTCCTCCCGGAAGTTGGTGACGTCGGCGAACTCGAGGGGCTGCAGGCCGAGCAACACCAGGCCGGTGACGGCGATCGCGACGAAGACCGCATCCACCGAGACGCGTCCCTCCTGCTCCCAGTACACGTCGTTGAGATAGAAGATCAGGGCGAACTCGTCGAGCACGAGCGCGGTCCCGATGCCGAAGAGCGTGGCCAGGGCCGCTCCGGTGGTCTGCGTGCCGTCCTCGTAGACCGCGATCAGGGACCCGCCCGCGATCACCATGGTGACCACGCCGAACACCACGTGGTGCACGTGGTGCCCGCCGGGGGTGACATTGCCGGGCCACCAGCGCACCTGGGCGCGGATCATGCGGACGCTGAATCGGATGAAGAGGAACGCGAGGAGGAATCCGAGCAGGAAGAACAGCAGCGGCAGTCGCCCGCGCTCGATGATCTCGCGCTGCAGCCACTCGGTCACCGCAGTCACCGCGCAATCGCCCTCGGAACGCCGTCGACGAGGCGGAGCGGGTCCTTCGGCGCGCGGCCGGTCGTCACGGTGGGCTGCATGCTCCCGAGGATGTCAGGAACCGGGCCGCGCCGGTAGTCGGCGCGGCCCGGGGCGCATCTACTTGCCGAATCCGGCACGCCGCAGCGCGTCCGCCATCGATCCGGCGGCGGGCGCGGCGTCCTGGCGACGGTCGCCGCGGCGGCCGCCCTGCCCCTGCCGCTGTCCGCCCTGCCGCTTCCCACCCTGCCGCTGGCCGCCGGGCCGGCGCCCGCCGCGGTCCTGCGGACCGCCCGGGTCGGCACCGCCGGCGGGGGCACCGGGGGCGGGGATCTCGTCGTCGAGGCGCAGCGTCAGGCTGATCCGCTGCCGGGGCACGTCCACGTCGAGCACCTTGACCTTGACCACCTCGCCGGACTTCACGACGTCGTGCGGGTCCTGGACGAAGCTGCGGGACATCGCGGACACGTGCACGAGGCCGTCCTGATGCACCCCGACGTCGACGAACGCGCCGAACGCCGCGACGTTGGTGACCACACCCTCGAGCACCATGCCGGGCTTCAGGTCGGCGACCTTCTCCACGCCGGCGGCGAACGTCGCGGTCTTGAACTCCGGGCGCGGGTCGCGGCCCGGCTTCTCGAGCTCGGCGATGATGTCGGTGACGGTGGGCAGGCCGAAGCGGTCGTCGACGAACTCCGCCGGCCGCAGCCGGCGCAGCACCGCGGTGTTGCCGATGAGCTCGCGCACGTCGCCGCCGTTCCGTTCGACGATACGCCGCACCACCGGGTACGCCTCGGGATGCACGCTCGAGGTGTCGAGCGGGTCGTCGCCGTTGGGAATCCGCAGGAAGCCGGCGCACTGCTCGAACGCCTTCGGACCGAGGCGCGGCACGTCCGTGAGGGCCTTGCGGGTGCGGAACGGGCCGTGCTGGTCTCGATGGGCGACGATGCTCTCCGCGAGGGACGAGGCGATGCCCGACACCCGGGCGAGCAACGGCACCGAGGCGGTGTTGACGTCCACGCCGACGGCGTTCACCGCGTCCTCGACGACCGCGCCGAGGGAGCGGGCGAGCATCGTCTCGGACACGTCGTGCTGGTACTGGCCGACGCCGATGGACTTGGGATCGATCTTGACGAGCTCGGCGAGCGGGTCCTGCAGGCGCCGGGCGATGGACACCGCACCGCGGATCGACACGTCGAGATCCGGCAGTTCCTTCGACGCGTACGCCGACGCCGAGTACACGGACGCGCCGGCCTCGGACACCACGATCTTGGTGAGATTCGTGGCACCGGACTTGGCGATCAGCTCGGTGGCGAGGGCATCGGTTTCGCGGGAGGCGGTGCCGTTCCCGATCGCGATCAGTTCCACCCCGTGCTGCGCGACGAGCCGCGCGAGGGTGGCCAGGGCCTGGTCCCACTTGTTGTGCGGCTGGTGCGGGTAGATCGTGTCGTGCGCGACGACCTTACCGGTGGCGTCGACGACGGCGACCTTGGTGCCGGTGCGGAAGCCGGGGTCGAGTCCCATCGTCGGCCGGGTGCCGGCGGGGGCGGCGAGCAGCAGGTCGCGCAGGTTGGCGGCGAACACGTCGACGGCGTCCTTCTCGGCGGACTGCCGCAGCCGCATACGGGTGTCGAGGGCCAGGGAGACCAGCAGCTTGGTGCGCCACGCCCAACGGACGGTGTCGAGGAGCCACTTGTCGGCGGGCCGGCCCTCGTCGGCGATGCCGAAGCGGGCGGCTATGCGGCCTTCGAAGTAGGTGCGCTGCCCGGGCTCGGGTTCCTCGGTGTCCGGCTCGAGCGACAGGCTGAGTACCTCCTCCTTCTCGCCGCGCAGCACCGCGAGGATGCGGTGCGAGGGCAGGTCGGTGAAGGGCTCGGAGAAGTCGAAGTAGTCGGCGAACTTGGCGCCCTCGGTTTCCTTGCCGGGACGCACGGTGGACTTCAGCTGTCCGCGGGTCCACATCGCGTCACGCAGTTCGCCGACGAGGTCGGCGTCCTCGGCGAAGCGTTCGACGAGGATGGCGCGGGCGCCGTCGAGCTGTTCGGCGCTGCACTGCGCGGGATCGGTGGTGGGGTCGCCGATCAGGGCGTCGGCGACGGGCTCGTGGCCGGCCTCCCGCGCGATCTGCGCCTTGGTGCGCCGCTTCGGCTTGAACGGCAGGTAGATGTCCTCGAGCCGGGCCTTGGTGTCGGCGAGGAGGATCTGCGTGCGCAGCTCGTCGTCGAGCTTGCCCTGCGACTCGATGGATTCGAGCACCGCGGTGCGGCGCTCGTCGAGCTCACGCAGGTATCGCAGGCGTTCCTCGAGCTGCCGGAGCTGGGCGTCGTCGAGCGCGCCGGTGACCTCCTTGCGGTAGCGCGCGATGAACGGCACCGTTGCGCCGCCGTCGAGCAGGTCGACCGCCGCGGCGACCTGACCTTCCCGGACGTCGAGTTCCTCGGCGATGCGCTGATTCACGGTCTTGAGAGCGGTCGTCACAGCGGTCGACCCTACCGTTATCCTTCCTCCGCCCTCGGTGACGCGCGTGGGCGCGCCCGTCTCCGAGGTGGACGGTGGGGCGAGCTCGCCGGACAATCGACTACAGGAGCGTGGGAATGTCCCGGGTGCGCGGCGGCCGCTGGGCGGTGCTGGCGCTGTCGTTGCTGACGGCGGCGACGGTGGGTGCGTGCGGCCCGGAGCCGGTCGTGTCGCCGGTCGCCCTGCCGTCCGCCGCCGTCGAGTCCCCGGGCCCGCTGGAACCGTTCGGTTCGCTGCCCGACCGGATGACGGCCGCGGCGGCGACCGCCGCCGGACGCGGCGCCGACGTGACGATCGCCGCGCTCGATCGTCGGACCGGGCGCCGGGTCGTCGGGGGCGTCGACGCGCCGATCGAGACCGCGTCGGTGGCCAAGCTGTTCATCGCCGACGACCTGCTGTACCGGGCGGCGACCGGCGAGTTGCCGCTCGGCGGCAGTGACTACGACCGGATCACCGCGATGCTCGAGTCGTCGGACGACTCGGCGGCGAACGACCTGTGGTTCCGGCACGGCGACTCGGAGATCGTCGAGCGCACCGCCGCACGGCACGCGTTCACCGGCACCGTCGCGCCCGCGGACGGGCTGTGGTGGAACACCGTCACCACCGCGTCGGACCTGCTCACCTGGTACGCGGACCTGCTCGACGGCACGGGCGGGCTGGACGAGTGGGGCCGCGCGACGATCGTCGGGCACCTGCGGGCCGCCGCTCCGGTCGGCGCCGACGGGTACGACCAGCATTTCGGGTTGCCGGACGGGCTGGTCGACACGACGGGACTCGGCGTGAAGCAGGGCTGGATGTGCTGCCTCGACGGGCGCTGGATCCACCTGTCCACGGGGTTCGTCGGCGAGGACGAGCGGTATGTGCTGGTGGTGCTCGCCCGCGAGCTCGTGCATTACGACGACGGCGACGACCGGTGGGCCGATCTGCCGGACACGGCGCTGTTCGACGTGACCGGGGATGCGAGTGCGCAGCACGCGCGGGACACGGTCACCGAGGTGGTCCGCACGGTGTTCGGCGGCGCCGGCGCGCACTGACCGTGACCGGTCAGTCGGCGAGCAGGTCGGGTCGGCGTTCGCGGGTGCGCTCGAGCGCCCGCTCCCGGCGCCATGCGGCGACCTTGGCGTGGTCCCCGGACAGCAGCACCGGCGGCACCTCGAGGCCGCGCCAGCTGACGGGGCGGGTGTAGCTGGGGCCCTCGAGGAGGCCGTCGGAGAAGGAGTCCTCCTGGTGGGACTGCTGATTGCCGAGAACGCCGGGCAGCAGTCGCACGACGGCCTCGGTCATGACGAGGACGGCGACCTCGCCGCCGATGAGGACGTAGTCGCCGATGCTGACCTCTTCGACCCGGACCCGGCGGGCGGCGTCGTCGAAGACGCGCTGGTCGATGCCCTCGTAGCGGCCGCAGGCGAACACGATGCGCTTCTCGCCGGCCCAGCGCTGCGCGGTGGCCTGGTCGAACGGCACGCCGGCCGGGGTGGGGACGACGAGCAGCACGTCGGGGTCGGGTTCGCCGTCGGGGCCGGCGAGCACGTCGTCGAGGGCGGGCCCCCACACCGTGGGCTTCATGACCATGCCCGGTCCCCCGCCGTACGGGGAGTCGTCGACGGCCTTGTGCACGTCGTGGGTCCAGTCCCGCAGGTTGTGGATCCCGACGGAGACGAGGCCCTTGTCGATGGCCTTGCCGAGCAGCGCGACGCGCAGCGGCTCGAGGTATTCGGGGAAGATGGTGACGACGTCGAATCGCACGGGAGGTTATGTCTCCGAGCCGAAGTCGGGGTCGAGCAGACCCTCCGGCGGGTCGATCTCGATGACGCCGCCCGCGAGCGACACCGTCGGCACGATCGCGGTGACGAACGGGATCAGCAGTTCGCGCCGTTCGTCGCCGGCCGGGCGGACGGCGAGCAGTTCGCCGGCGGCGGTGTGCAGCACCTCGCGAACGGTACCGATCTCGGTGCCGGCGTCGGGCCGTCCCGCGACGATGCGTACGGCCAGGCCCTCGAGCTCGTGGTCGTAGAACTCGTCCGGGTCGTCGGACGGCGGCAGGTCGGCGCTGTCGACGAGGAACAGGGTGCCGCGCAGGGCGTCGGCGGCGCTGCGGTCGGCGATCCCCCGCAGGCGCAGCAGAAGCCGCCCGGAGTGTTCCCGGGCGGCTTCCACCGTGTACGTCTGCAGGGTCTGCTCGCGGGGCTTGCGGCCGTGCAGCACGGCGCCGACGGCGAAGCGCTCCTCGGGTTCGTCGGTGCGAACCTCGACGACCACCTCACCCTTGATGCCGTGCGACTTGGCGACACGGCCCACCACGAGCTCCACCGCGGCGCGCCTACTGGTCGGTGTCGACGACGTCGACGCGGATCCCACGGCCCCCGATGCCGGAGACGAGGGTCCGCAGGGCGGTCGCGGTGCGGCCGCCGCGGCCGATGACCTTGCCGAGATCGTCGGGGTGCACGTGCACCTCGACGGTGCGCCCCCGACGGCCCGTGATCAGCTCGACGCGCACGTCGTCGGGGTTGGCGACGATCCCACGGACGAGATGCTCGACGGCATCGGCGACAACGGTGCTCATTACTCGGCAGCCTCGGTGGACACGGAGGACTCCTCCGCGGTGTCTTCCTTGGCGGCCTTCTTCTTCTTGGGCGTGACGGCCTCGGCAGCCGGCGCGTTCTCGGCCTGCGCGAGGGCGGCCTGGAACAGCTCGAGCTTGGACGGCTTCGGCTCGGCCTTACGCAGGGTGCCCTCGGTGCCGGGGAGACCCTTGTACTTCTGCCAGTCGCCGGTGATCTTGAGGAGGTTCTCGACCGGCTCGGTCGGCTGCGCACCGACGCCGAGCCAGTACTGGGCCCGCTCCGAGTCGATCTCGATCAGCGAGGGCTCTTCCTTCGGGTGGTACTTGCCGATGGTCTCGATGGCGCGGCCGTTGCGGCGGGTGCGCGAATCGGCAACCACGATGCGGTACTGCGGGTTGCGGATCTTGCCGAGACGGGTGAGCTTGATCTTGACAGCCACTGCTGTGAATCTCCTTCGGCGCATGCGAAATACGCCTGTCACGTGCAATTCGGACGACGTGCCCTTCTGGCACGTCCGGTTTTGCCTCTATCCTGTGACCGCCGCGCGGTACGTAACCGGATGCGACGACAGCGATCCATTCTGCCAGATCCGCCCGCCGGGACGAAAACGGGAGGTCAGAGCAGAAACAGCAGGCTCAGCGCGGGCAGGGTGTTGTTGAGCGAGTGCGCCACCCAGGAGGAGAACACCGACCCGCCGCGCAGCCGCGCGAACCCCATCGCCGCTCCGCCCCACAACAGGACCGGCAGCCGCCACCACTCCTGATGCCACATGGCGAACACGACGGTGGTGATCGTCAGGACGCCGATCGGGCGTCCCCACCATCGCTCGGGCCGGCGTTCGAGCGCCCCCCAGAGCATGCCGCGGAACATCAGCTCCTCGCCGAGCGGGGCGCCGAACCACACCCAGGCCACGAGCAGCAGTTTCCACACCGTGGGCAACCCGACCAGGGCGGTGAGCGGGGAATCGGCGGCGTCGATGCCGAGGGCGACGACGAGGATCGCTGCCAGGATCAGCGCGCCGAGCAGCGCGATTCCCCCGCCGAGCAGACCGATTCCGAGCTGGTTGCGGAACTCGGGCCACGACCGCGGCAGTCCGAAGTCGGCGACGGGTCCGCAGCCACGCCACACGCTGAACGCCACGGCCGCCGCCCCCGCGAGCAGGGTGGGGGCCATGATGGCGAGCACGTATGTCTCGGCGACGAAGCCCTCCCCGGCCAGGACCGGTCCCAGCGTGAAGCCGGCGAGGTTCACGGCCAGCACCACCAGCGCGGCCGGGAGGCCCCACCGGTGCGCGGGGGGCGAGGGCGCGGGCCGGGGCGGGGCCGCAGCGGTCTCCGGGTCGGGTGGCTCGGGGACGGTCATGCGAAGGCGGCGCGGCGGGTGACGACGGCACCCCGGAGCATCACCAGGCCCGGCCGGGCCAGCACGTCCGGCCCGGTCCGCGGATCCAGCTCGTACACCGTCAGGTCGGCGGGGGCGCCCGGCTCGAGGCTCGGATGCCCCAGCCAGGCCCGGGCCGTCCAGCTGGCGGCGCCGAGCGCCTCGGTCGGGGTCAGCCCCACCTTGCCGAGGGCGGCGACCTCGTCGGCGATGCGACCGTGCCGCACCGAGCCGCCGGCATCGGTGCCGGCGTAGATCGGGATCCCGGCGTCGTGGGCGGCGCCGACGGTGTCCGCGACACGGGCGTGCAGGTCCCGCATGTGCGCCGCGTAGACCGGGAACCGGGTGGCCGAGTCGGCGATCTCGGGAAAGTTCTCGATGTTGACCAGGGTCGGCACGAGGACCGTGCCCTGCGCGGCCATGGTGGCGATCGTGTCGTCCGTCAGCCCGGTGCCGTGTTCGAGGCAGTCGATGCCGGCGGCGAGCAGGCCGGGCAGCGCGTCCTCCCCGAACACATGGGCGGTCACGCGCGCTCCCGCGCGGTGGGCCGCGGCGATCGCCTCGACGAGGATCCCGTCCGACCACAGCGGCGCGAGATCGCCGGTGCCGCGGTCGATCCAGTCGCCGATGAGCTTGACCCAGCCGTCCCCCGCGCGGGCCTGGCGAACCACCTCGTCCGGCAGCTGCGATTCGTCTTCGAGGTCGACGGGCAGCCCGCGGATGTAGCGCTTGGGGGCGGCGATGTGCCGTCCCGCGCGCACGATCCGCGGCAGGTCGGCCCGCTCGTCGAGGTGCCGGGTGTCGACCGGGGATCCCGCGTCGCGCAGCAGCAGCACCCCGGCGTCGCGCTCGGTGACGGCCTGCGCGATCAGCCCGTCCGCGTCCTCCGCGCCGCCGCCGAAGCGGATCCCGACGTGGCAGTGGGCGTCGACGAGACCGGGCAGGATCCAGCCGTCGGCGGTGAGCAGCTCGGCCCCGGGGATCGGCTCGCCGGCGAACGTGCCGTCGTCGCCGATCCACAGCTCGATCGGTTCGCCGTCCGGCAGGGACCGTCCGCGCAGGGTGAACGCCACGGCGGACTACTTCTTCGGCAACTTCAGCTGCGAGAGGTCGAAGTTCTCGAGACCGGGCGGCAGCTCGTCGAGGCCCTTCGGCATCTTCGACAGGTCCGGGAACCCGGCGGGCATCCCGCCCATGCCGGGCATGCCGGCGGGCATGCCACCGGGGAATCCGCCCTTGATCTTCGGCGGGGTCGGCCCGCGGCCGCCCTTCTTGCCCTTCTTGCCCTTCTTCGCGCGCTGCGGCTTGCGGGACCCGGGCATGCCCATGCGCCCGGCCATCGCGGCCATCATCTTGCGGGCTTCGAAGAACCGGTCGACGAGCTGGTTGACGTCGGAGACCTTGACGCCGGAGCCGTTGGCGATGCGCAGCCGCCGGGAGGCGTTGATGATCTTCGGGTTGGCGCGTTCCGCCGGCGTCATGCCGCGGATGATCGCCTGGATCCGGTCGAGCTGCTTCTCGTCGACGTTCGCGAGGGCGTCCTTCATCTGTCCCGCACCCGGCAACATGCCGAGCAGGTTCGCGATCGGGCCCATCTTCCGTACGGCCATCATCTGCTCGAGGAAGTCCTCGAGGGTGAGTTCACCGGAGCCGATCTTCGCGGCGGTGGCCTCGGCCTGCTCGGCGTCGAAGACCTGCTCGGCCTGCTCGATGAGGGTGAGCACGTCGCCCATGCCGAGGATGCGGCTGGCCATGCGCTCGGGGTGGAAGACGTCGAAGTCCTCGAGCTTCTCACCGGTCGACGCGAACAGGATCGGCTGACCGGTCAGCTCGCGGACGCTGAGCGCGGCACCGCCGCGGGCGTCGCCGTCGAGCTTGGTGAGCACCACGCCGGTGAAGCCGACACCGGCGCGGAACGCCTCGGCGGTGCTCACGGCGTCCTGGCCGATCATCGCGTCGAGCACGAACAGCGTCTCGTCGGGCTGCACGGCGTCGCGGATGCCGGCGGCCTGGGCCATCAGCTCCTCGTCGATGCCGAGGCGGCCGGCGGTGTCGACGATGACCACGTCGTAGTGCTTGGCGCGGGCCTCGGCGACGCCGTCGCGGGCGACGTTCACCGGGTCGGCGGCGGTGATGCCGAGCGGGTTCTCGCCGCCGCCGATGGAGGTGCCGGGGTGCGGGGCGAACACGGACGCACCGGCGCGTTCACCGACGATCTGCAGCTGGGTGACCGCGCCGGGCCGCTGCAGGTCACAGGCGACCAGCAGCGGGGTGTGGCCCTGGTCCTTGAGCCACTTGGCGAGCTTGCCGGCGAGGGTGGTCTTACCGGAGCCCTGCAGACCGGCGAGCATGATCACCGTGGGCGGGGTCTTGGCGAACTGCAGCCGCCGGGTCTCGCCGCCGAGGATCCCGACGAGTTCCTCGTTGACGATCTTGACGACCTGCTGGGCGGGGTTCAGCGCGCCGTGTACCTCGGCGCCCTTGGCTCGTTCCTTGATCTTGGCGATGAACGAGCGCACCACGGGCAGGGCGACGTCGGCCTCGAGCAGCGCCAGGCGGATCTCCCGGGCGGTCGCGTCGATGTCGGCGTCGGAGAGGCGCCCCTTGCCGCGCAGGTCCTTGAGGGCTCCGGTCAACCTGTCGGAAAGGGATTCGAACACCGAATGCGCTCCTGGGTCTGGCGAAGATGCGGACAGTTCTGCGCTCCAGGGTAGCCGCTCGCGGCACGAGTTCTCGCACGTGCACGAGCGGCCGCCCCGCCCTCAGCCCTTGTCCTCGGGTTTCTTCGGCTCCGGAGCGGGCACCACGGCGAGCACCGCCCGCTCGACCCGCTCCCGGTTCTCCCGGGTGTCGGAACCTCCCAGATCGATGCAGAACGCGTCCACGACGGTGCGGCCGAGGGTGGAAACCCGGGCCCAGCGCACGTCGGTGCCGCACCGTTCGAACGCGTCCGCGAGCCGGCACAGCATGCCCAGCCGGTCCTCGGCGCGCAGCTCGAGGATCGCCTGACCCGGATCCGGGGCGTCGATCCAGATCAGGTGCGGCGGCGCCTGCGCGTAGGTGCCCGGCACGGCCCGCTCCGGGCGTTCGGGCAGCTGCGCCTCCCGCGCCGCCTGCTCCTTCGCGTCGAGCGTGGCGAGCAGGTCGAGGTCCCCGGCGCGGGCCCGGATGAGTTCCTGCCGCAGCAGACCCGCCGGCGGCGGGGCCCCGAACAGCGGCGCGACGGCGAAGCTGTTGACCGCACTACCGGCGTGGCTGCCCACCGAGGCGGACAGCACGCGCAGGCCGTGCAGGGCCAGCACCCCGGCGGCGTCGGACAGCAGGCCCGGCTCGTCGGGCGCGACCACCGTCACCGTGTAGGCGTGCGGGTTCTCGCCGGGTTGGAGCTCGACGTGGATGCCGCCCTGTTCCGCCTGCTCGGCGAGCTGGGGGTCGATCGGGTCCGGTCTCGGCAGCTCCTCCCCCGCCATCACCAGCCGGCAGCGCCGGACCAGCTCCCGGATGAGCGCCGCCTTCCAGTCGCCCCACACCCCCGGGCCCGTCGCGAGCGAGTCCGCCTCGGCGAGGGCGTGCAGCAGCTCGAGCAGCACCGGGTCGCCGTCGATGGCCTCGACGACGGACTCCACCGTGGCGGGGTCGTCGAGGTCACGGCGGGTCGCGGTGTGCGGAAGCAGCAGATGGTGGCGGACCAGCGCGGACAGCACGGCGACGTCGGACGGCCACAGACCCATCCGGCGGCCGATCTGGGTGGCGAGTTCCGCGCCGACGACGCTGTGGTCGCCGCCGCGACCCTTGCCGATGTCGTGCAGCAACGCCCCGAGCACCAGCAGGTCGGGGCGTGCGACGCGGGTGGTCAGCCCGCCGGCGTACACCGCGGTCTCCACCAGGTGCCGGTCCACCGTCCAGGTGTGCACGGCATCGCGCGGGGGCAGATCCCGCACCGCCCCCCATTCGGGGAGCAGCCGGCCCCACAGTCCCGTCCGGTCGAGCGCCTCGATCGGGTCGATCGCGCGGGTTCCCGAGCCGAGCAGCACGAGCAGGTCGTTCAGCGCGGTGCGCGGCCACGGTTCCCGCAGTTCGGGGGCGCTGTCGGCCAGGCGGCCGAGGGTGGACGCGGAGATCGGCAGGTCGTGCTGCGCTGCGGCCGCGGCGACCCGCGTGATCAGGCCGGGGTCCTTGCGCGGGTGCGCGTCGCGGGCCAGCGTCACTTCGCCGCCGTGTTCCACCACACCCTCGTCGAGCGGGCGCCGGACGGGGACGCGGCGCAGCCGGGACAGGCCCTTGCGGGGCAGCGAGTTTCCTGCCGTGCGTACCCCGACCTCCACCGAGTAGCTCACGGTCCGGGCCGCCTCGGTCAGCACGCGGGCCAGGTCGAACCGGTCCCCGATGCGCAGAGCGGCGCCGATCTCGTCGGCGTCCTGGGCGCGCAGCTGGTCGCGGGCCCGGCCGGCGACGCGGTGCAGCTCGGTGCGAACGTCCAGCAGGCGGCGGTGCGCGGCCGCGAGCCCGCCGCCGGGAACGTCGGGCCCGAGCCCGGGCATGCCGTCGGTGAGCTGCGCGACGGACAGTGCGTTGAGCAGTTGCACGTCCCGCAGCCCGCCGCGGCCGCTCTTGAGGTCGGGTTCGGCCCGGTGCGCGATCTGCCCGCTGCGTTCCCACCGGGCCTCGGTCAGGGCGATGAGCTCCTCGAACCGGCTGCGGATGCCGGTGCGCCACTGCCGCCGCACGCCGCCGATCAGCAGATTGCTCAATTCGAGGTCGCCGGCGATGTGCCGGGCTTCGAGCAGGCCGAGCGCGGCGGTCAGGTCGGACGCGGCGACCTGCAGGGCCTGCGGGACGGTCCGGACGCTGTGGTCGAGCTTGATGTGCGCGTCCCACAGCGGATACCAGAGCCGGTCGGCGACCCGGGACACGACAGCGGGGTCCATGTCGTCGTGCAGCAGGACCAGATCCAGGTCGGAGTAGGGGAGCATCTCGCGGCGGCCGAGGCCGCCGACGGCGACGATGGCGAAGCCGCAGTCGGGCTTGATTCCGAGTTCGGTTCCCTTGGTGACGAGCCAGAACTCGTGGAGATCGACGAGGGCGTGGCGGAGGGCGGGGGCGTCGAGCCGGCGGTTGCGGGTGCCGCCGGCGAGCAACTGGGTACGAGCCCGGGCGAGGTCGGTGGCGGCGGTGCCGGATCCGGCCGGCCCCGGAGACACCGGCGGCCCCGATCCCGCCGCGGAGGCAGCGGGACCAGGGCCGCGAGTTCCGGACCCCTTCGGGTCAGAGTGCATCGGCGCCTCGTTCACCGGTGCGCACTCGGACGACCGTTTCGACCGGGGTGACCCACACCTTGCCGTCGCCGATCTTGCCGGTGCGGGAGGCCTCGACGATGGTCTCGACCACCTTGTCGACGGCGGCGTCGTCGACGACGACCTCGACGCGGACCTTGGGAACGAAGTCGACGGAGTACTCGGCTCCGCGGTAGACCTCGGTGTGGCCCTTCTGGCGACCGTATCCCTGCACCTCGCTGACGGTCATGCCAAGCACACCCGCCTGCTCGAGGCCTGCCTTGACGTCCTCGAGGGTGAACGGCTTGACAATTGCCGTGATCAGCTTCATATCCTCATCCCTTCCCAGTCTCCAGTGCCCTGATGTCTTCTTATCACTTGAGGGCGGCGGCGAAGTCGTATGCCGACTCCGCATGCTCGGCCTCGTCGATGCCGCGTGCCTCTTCCTCCTCCGACACCCGCCAGCCGAGCGGCTTGAGCGCGAAGGCGACGATCGCGGTGATGATGCCGGTGTAAACCAGGGCGAAGACTGCGATGACGATCTGGATCACGAGCTGCTTGTAGTCGCCGCCGTAGAACAGGCCCGTCTCGGTGCCGAGGAACCCGATCGCGATGGTGCCCCACAGGCCCGCGACGAGGTGCACGCCGACGACGTCGAGCGAGTCGTCGTAGCCGAACTTGTATTTCAGGCCGACCGCCAGGGCGGACAGGACGCCGGCGATCGCGCCGAGCACGATCGAACCGACCGGGCTGAGCGCACCGGCGGCCGGAGTGATGGCGACGAGGCCGGCGACGGCACCTGAGGCGGCACCGAGGCTGGTGCCCTTGCCGTCGCGGATGCGCTCGGTGAGGAGCCAGCCGAGGATCGCGGCGGCCGCGGCGGTGGTGGTGTTGACCCAGGCCAGGCCGGCCACACCGTCGGCGGCGAACGCGGAACCGGCGTTGAAGCCGAACCAGCCGAACCACAGCAGGGCAGCACCGAGCATGACGAACGGCAGGTTGTGCGGACGGAAGGCGGTGCGGCCGAAGCCCGCGCGCTTGCCGATGATCAGCGCCAGGACGAGCGCGGCAATGCCGGCGTTGATGTGCACGACGGTGCCGCCGGCGAAGTCGATGGGCGCCACGGTCGCGACGAGCCCGCCTTCTCCGTCGTCGGAGGTGCCGAAGATCTTGGCGGCGAGGCCGTCCGCGGAGCCGGAGAGCAGGCCGCCGCCCCACACCATGTGGGCGAGGGGGAAGTACGCGAGGGTGACCCAGATTCCGGAGAAGGCCAGCCAGGTGCCGAACTTCACGCGTTCGGAGAGGGCACCGCTGATGAGAGCGGTGGTGATGACCGCGAACGTGACCTGGAAGCCGATGTCGATGATCTGCGGGTAGTCGCCGAGGCCGGGCAGGAACTCACCGGCGTCGTCGTAGATGGCACCCTGCAGACCGAACATCTGGAACGGGTTGGCGAAGATGCCCCCGATGTCCTCGGTGCCGTAGGACATCGACCAGCCCCACAGCACGTAGATCACCGCGATGACCGCCATTGCCCCGAAGGACATCATCATCATGTTCAGGACGGCCTTGGTGCGCGACATGCCGCCGTAGAAGAACGCCAGACCGGGCGTCATCAACAGCACCAGGGACGCCGATATCAGCATCCATGCCGCGTCGCCGGTGTTCACCACTTCCTCCACTGCAACCTCCCTGTTGGCCGCGCCGGTCAGCGCGTCGTCGAGAGAAGAATGCTGTGGTGATGTTTCGGCCGGAGCGCCGCGCTGTTTCGGCGGAGTGAACGCAAATCGGACATGTGTTTCGTTCCTGTTTCGCGGCGCATCCACCGGCGCCGGCGGCCGAACCGGGTCCCTCGCACGGCGTTTCGCGGCGGTGCTCCCGCGAGCCGGGAGGGGGTGGATCGGGACGGATCGCGACCCGAGCCGGGACGGACCCGGCGGGGCCGGGTGGCCAGCGCGGCGAGCTCCCGCAGGAGCCTCTCGTCGCTGCTTCCCCGTCGCCACCCGCCCCGCGGGATCCGTCCGGCACCTGTTTCTACCGAACCGGAGTGGCAGATGGGAACCGAGTGACGATTTGTGACCTTTCCGTGACCAAAACCGGCCACCCGGTCGGAGGCCGGGTGGCCGGTGGTGAGCTGGCGGTGGTGCGGTGGATCAGCCCAGCAGGGCGTCGACGAATGCGCCCGGCTCGAACGGCGCGAGGTCGTCCGCGCCCTCACCGAGACCGACGAGTTTCACGGGGACCCCGAGCTCGTGCTGGACCTGGAAGACGATCCCGCCCTTGGCCGTGCCGTCGAGCTTGGTCAGCACCACGCCGGTGATGTCCACGACCTCGGCGAACACGCGCGCCTGCATCAGGCCGTTCTGCCCGATCGTCGCGTCGAGCACGAGCAGCACCTCGTCGACCGCGGCCTTCTTCTCCACGACCCGCTTGACCTTGCCGAGCTCGTCCATCAGACCGGTCTTGGTGTGCAGCCGGCCGGCGGTGTCGATGAGCACGGCGTCCACACCCTGATCGGTGCCCCTGGCGACGGCGTCGAAGGCGATCGCGGCCGGGTCGCCTCCCTCCTTGCCGCGCACGACCTCGGCGCCGACCCGCTCGGCCCACGTCTGCAACTGGTCGGCGGCGGCCGCACGGAAGGTGTCGGCAGCGCCCAGCAGGACGCGGCGGCCGTCGGCGACGAGGACCCGGGCGAGCTTGCCGGTGGTGGTGGTCTTACCGGTGCCGTTGACCCCGACGACGAGCAGCACCGCCGGGTGATCCTGGTGCGGCAGCGCCCTGATCGACCGGTCCAGCTCCGGGTGCAGCGCCTCGACCAGCACGTCCCGCAGGACGGCCCTGGCCTCGGCCTCGGTGCGCACACTGCGGGCGGCCATCTGCACCCGCAGCCGCTCGACGATCTGAGTGGTGGTGGCGGCACCGAGGTCGGCGATCAGCAGGGTGTCCTCGATCTCCTCCCACGAGTCCTCGTCGAGGTCGCCGCCGCCGAGCAGGCCGAGCAGGCTCTTGCCCACCGCCGACTGCGACCGGGCAAGTCGGCCGCGCAACCGGTCCAGCCGGCCCTCGGTCGGGGCGATCTCCTCGATCGGGGGAACGAGCGGGACAGCCGCTACCTCGGGCTCGGCGGTCGGCGGCGGGGCCACCTCGGGTTCGACGGCGGGTGCCGGCGGAGCTTCCTCGACCGGCGGGACGACCTCGACCGGCGCAACTTCCTCGACCGGCGCAACTTCCTCGACCGGCGGGACGACCTCGGACGGCGCCGGGGCGGTCTCCGGCTCGATGCCCGGGACGGGCTCGACCCTGGGGGCCGGTTCCACGGTGGGGGCGGCACCGGCCTCCGGGGCCCGCTCGGGCTCCACCCGGGGTTCGACCGTCGGCGCCGGAGCCTCCGACACCTCCTGGGGCAGTGACACGACCTTCGGTTCCGGCACGACCTTCGGTTCCGGCACCACCGTCGATTCCGGAGCGACCGGCGGTTTGGGGGACGCGGGCGGTTCCGGGACCACCGGCGGTCTCGGAACCGGCCGCTCGACCGGCTGGGGCGGCGCGGTCGCGGTCGCCCCCTGGGTGAAGCTGAAGCCGCCCGCGGCCTTGTAACCGCCGGAACGATCCTTCTGCTCGGCGGTGCCGAGCTGCGGCGTCTGCTCGGCCGTCAGCGACACCCGCCGTCTCCGGTACAGGGTCAGGCCGACGACGAGCGCGACGAGGAGGACGGCAAGTGCCGCCGCGATGGCTATCCAGGCTCCGGTACTCACGCCCCCATACTGTCAGGCGCAACGGCCGCGCTCAGCTCTGGGCGAGAAAGATCCTGACCACGCATCCGCTGCGAGATGACGCGGGTGATGCCGTCGCCGCGCATGCTGACCCCGTACAGGGCGTCGGCGATCTCCATCGTCGGCTTCTGGTGGGTGATGACGATGAGCTGGGACTTCTCCCGAAGCTGCTCGAACAGCCCGATGAGCCGGCGCAGGTTGGTGTCGTCGAGAGCGGCCTCCACCTCGTCCATGACGTAGAACGGGGACGGCCGGGCCCGGAAGATGGCGACGAGCATGGCCACCGCCGTCAGCGACTTCTCGCCGCCGGAGAGCAGCGACAGCCGCTTGACCTTCTTGCCCGGCGGCCGGGCCTCGACCTCGATGCCGGTGGTGAGCATGTCCGACGGATCGGTCAGCACGAGGCGGCCTTCGCCGCCGGGGAAGAGCTTGGCGAACACCTGCTCGAACTCGCGCTCGACGTCCGCGTACGCCTCGGTGAACACCTGCAGGATGCGGGCGTCGACGTCGGCGACCACGCCGAGCAGGTCCTTGCGGGCGTTCTTGACGTCCTCGAGCTGCGTGGCGAGGAAGTTGTACCGCTCCTCGAGCGCGGCGAACTCCTCGAGCGCCAGCGGGTTGACCTTGCCGAGGGTCGTCAGGTCCTTCTCCGCGCGCTTGGCGCGCCGCTCCTGGGTGGCGCGGTCGTACGGCTGCGGCTGCGGCGCGACGACCTGTTCTCCGCGTTCCCGCGCCTGTTCGAACTCGGCGATCTCGAGGTCGGACGGTGGCAGCGGCACCTCGGGGCCGTACTCGGCGACCAGATCGTCGGGCGCGATGGCGTACTGCTCGACGACGGCCTGCTCGAGCTGTTCGATCCGCAGCGCGGCCTGCGCGCGGGCGACCTCGTCCCGGTGCACCGCGTCGGTGAGCTGGGCCCGCTGCGCGGAGAGGTCGCGCACCCGCTCCTTGACCTTGTCGAGCTGTTCGGCCCGCTCGGCGCGCTGACGGGTCAGCTCGTCCCGGTGGGCGGAGGCCGCGGCGACCACCTCGTCCAGGTGGGCCGCGACCCGGGCGCCGGACTCGGCCACGGCCGCGGCGACGGCCGCGGCCTGCTTGCGGGCGCGCTGTGCCCGTTCGGCCCGGGCCCGCGCCTCGCGCTCGGCCTGGGCTGCGCGGCGCAGCGAGTCCGCCTTGCCGCGCAGCGCCTGGGCGCGCTCCTCCGCGGTGCGGGCCGCGAGCCTCGCCTCCATCTCGACGGCCCGGACCTCGGCGAGGGCAGCGGCGGCGACCTCTCGGTCGACTGCCGTCGAGTCGGTGCCCGGATCGGCGCCCGCGTCGCTCTGTTCCTGTTCGGCCAGTCGCAGCCGCTCCTCGAGCTCGACGACCTCGCGGCGGGCCGTGTCACGCTCCGTCTCGGCGTTGGTGCGCTGCGCCGCGAGGCGCTCGGACTCGGCGTGGGCGGCGCGCGCGGCCTGCCCGAGCCGGCCGAGCTGCTCGTACACCGCGGACATTGCGGCGTCGGATTCGTTGAGGGCCGCGAGGGTCTGTTCGGCCACCTCGGCGCGGGCCGCCTGTTCGGCCAGGGCGCCGGCGAGAGCCGCCGAGAGTTCCTCGGAGCGCCGGACCGCGCGGTCGAGGTCGGCGCGGGACGCGTCGATCGCGGCCTGGACCTCGAGGGTGCTCGGCGCGCGCCCGGATCCACCGACGACCCAGCCCGAGCCGGCGAGGTCACCGCTCCGGGTCACTGCCCGCAGTTCGGGGCGCACGTGGCACAGTTCGATCGCGGAGCGCAGGTCGTCCACGACGACGGTGCGCGCCAGCAGCGCGTCGAGTCCGCCGCGCAGTTCCGGCGGGCAGTCGATCACGTCCCGCACCCAGCGCGTCCCGTCGGGCAGGCTCGCCGGCTCGGCCGGCGCGGTGGTGCCCCCGGCGACGAACGCGACCCGGCCCTGGTCGGCGTCCACCAGCGCGGCGACGGCCGCGGCGGCCGCCGGGACCGAATCCGCGGCCAGCGCCTCCGCGGCCGGGCCCATCGCCGCTGCGACGGCGACCTCGTAGCCGGCCTCGACCCGGACGCGTTCCGCGAGGGGACCCGACAATCCCAGGTCGGGGCGGTGCTCGAGAAGCCAGGCGGCGCCGTCCTTGCGTTCGAGACCCATCGCCAGCGCCTCGATGCGCGCCCCGAGGGAGGCGACCTCCTTGCCGGCCGCGCGCTCGGCGTCCTGCAGTTCCTTCAGGCGGGCGTCGGCGAGTCGCAGCGCCTCGAGGGCGCGTTCGTGCTGTGCGTCGGCGTCGATCTCGCCGGCGTCGAGGTCGTCGATGCGGGCCTGGGCCGTCTCGAACTCGGCCTGGGCGGCGACACCGCGCAGCCGGGCCTCTTCGATGGCGACGGTCAGCCGGGCCACCTCCGCGTCGATGGACTCGGCGCGGGTGCGCACGGTGTCGACCTGTCCGGCCAGGCGCGCGAGTCCCTCCCGCCGGTCGGCGACGGCCCGCACTGCGGCCAGGTGCGCCCGCTCGGCGGCCGCGGCGGCCTCCTCCTGGACGGCGAGCTGCTCCTTCGCGGCCTCGAGGGTGCCGTGGGCGACCTCGACGGCCTCGAGGAGTTCGGCCTCCTCTTCGGCGATGCGGTCGGCGCGGGCCTCCATCTCGTCCGGATCCTGGCCGTCGCGGACCGCCGGGGCGGTGTCGAGGTGGCGGGCGCGTTCCTGGGCGATGCGCACGGTGGCGCCGAGACGTTCGGCGAGCGCGGAGAGCCGGAACCAGGTCTGTGACGCGGCCTCGGCGCCGGGAGTGAGTCGCGCGACCGCCTCCTCGTGGCGTGCGAGTTCGGCGTTGGCGTCGTCGAGCTCGGCGGAGACGTGGTCGAGTCGCTCGCGCAGGACGCGTTCCTGCTCGTCCTGGTCGGCGAACTCGGAGCGCCGGGTCACGAGGTCGTCGGCGGCGAGCCGCAGCCGGGCGTCGCGCAGGTCCGCCTGGATGGTCTGGGCGCGGCGCGCCACCTCGGCCTGGCGGCCGAGCGGCTTGAGCTGCCGGCGCAGCTCGGCGGTGAGGTCGGTCAGGCGCGCGAGGTTGGCCTGCATCGCGTCGAGCTTGCGGACCGCCTTCTCCTTGCGCTTGCGGTGCTTGAGGACTCCGGCGGCTTCCTCGATGAATGCGCGGCGGTCCTCCGGCCGGGACTCGAGGATGGCGGAGAGGCGGCCCTGACCGACGATGACGTGCATCTCGCGGCCGATGCCGGAGTCGGACAGCAGTTCCTGCACGTCCATCAGCCGGCACGAGTTCCCGTTGATCTCGTATTCGCCGGCCCCGTCGCGGAACATCCGCCGGGTGATGGACACCTCGGAGTATTCGATGGGCAGCGCGCCGTCCGAGTTGTCGATGGTGAGGGTGACCTCGGCACGGCCGAGGGGTTGCCGGCCGGCGGTCCCGGCGAAGATGACGTCCTGCATCTTGCCGCCGCGCAGCGCCTTGGCGCCCTGCTCCCCCATCACCCAGGTGAGGGCGTCGACGACGTTGGACTTGCCGGAACCGTTCGGCCCCACGACACACGTGATGCCCGGTTCGAACCGCAGAGTCGTCGCGGACGCGAAAGACTTGAAGCCCTTGAGCGTCAGACCCTTCAAATACATGTGCGAAAACCTTACCGGCGGGCCGTCACCGCTCGACGAAGCCGGTCAGGTCACCGCGCGTCGGCTCCCAGCTCTCCACCACGAGCCGCACCTCTCCCGGGGTCTCGCCCGAGCGCAGCGCGGCGAGGAGTCGTTCGAGGGCGTCGCGGGGGCCCTCGGCGATGACGAGCACGCGCCCGTCGGGATGGTTGGTGGCGTGACCGGCGAGGCCGAGTTCGAGGGCTCGCGACCGCGTCCACCAGCGGAACCCCACACCCTGCACGCGCCCGTGCACCCAGGCGGTGAGCCGGACGGCGTCCGGCGGCGACTGCGTCATGGCTGCTCCCCCGAACTGCGGACCGGACGGACGGCGTGGACGGCGCCGTCGAAGCCGGTGGTGTAGAGGACGTCCGGGTCCCAGCCGGGGCCCTCGCCGAACGCGACCGCGGAGACGAAGGGCACCCCCGTGGCGACCGCGCAGCCGGTGCCGGTGACCGGGTCGACCCGCAGGATCTTCCCGGCGACGTTGAGCGGGACGTACAACGCGCCGTCGGGTCCGACGTCGAGATCGTCGGCGGTCTCGAGGGGCCCGGGCCCGGACGGGTCCAGGGTCCGGACCGGACCGGTGAGGTCGCCGGCGTTCAACGCGTGAATTCGGGTAGTCGGATCGAAAGTCGTAGCTGCATAAACGGTTTCGCCGTCGACCGCGAGTCCGTTGACGGAGCCGAGGTCGGTGCGGATCGTTTCCGGGGCCCCACCCTCGACCGGGACGCGCGTCAGGCCCGGGGGGCTGCCCAGGTTCCGGCTGACGAGGAAGTCCCCGTCGGGCAGGCGGACGAGACCGTTGGGCATGGTCAGACCCGACGCGACGGTGCGCCGCGTCCCGGTGTCGAGGTCGACGGCCTCCAGGGTGCCGTCGGTGCGGCCGAGCAGTCCGGAGACGGTGCCGTTGCCGGTCGTGAAGTACGCCGTGCCGTCGTCGACGACGATGCCGCCGGGCGCCGGGACCTCGGCCACCACGGCGTCGGCCCGTCCCTCGGGCGTGAGCGCCAGCAGCGACCCGCCGCCGGCCGGGGTGGACGCCGAGGCCAGCAGCCGGCCGCGACCGTCGAACGCGAGATTCTCGAGCACGCCGAGCCCGGACGCGACGACGTCCACCCGCCACGGCGCGCAGTCCGCCGGAGCGGGCGCGGCCGTCGCCGGCGCCCCGCCCGCCAGGAACCCCACGGCGAGCGCGAGTCCGGCCGCTGTACGAATCATCCGCCCTCCCTGCCGAGATCCACCGCTCACGCGTCCGGAACGATCTTCAGCGTCACCTCGGTGCCGGCCTCGAGCGTACGGCCGACGGTGCACACCTTGTCGACGGATCGCTCGACGAGCGCGACGAGGCGCTGCTGCGCCTCCTCGTCGAGTTCGCTCAGGTCCAGCGCCATCTCCTCGACGAGGTGCGGGTACACCTCGTTCTCCCGGTCCGCGGCGCCGGAGACACGGATCGTGACGTCGTAGGTGTCGCCGAGCCGGCGCGACAGCGGGAAGTCCGAGCTCATCCCCGAACAGGCCGCCAGCGCGATCTTCAACAGCTCGCCGGGGGTGAAGACACCCTCGACGGTCTCCGACCCGATCAGGACCTCGGCACCTCGGGAGCTGCGGCCCGTGTAGCGGCGGGTGCCGGTGCGCTCGACCCACAGTTCGGTCGTCGGCGTGTCGGAAGTCTGTTCAGCCATGCGGGAGATCCTGCCATGATCACCCGACGGCCAGTTCGCGCAGGATCCCGATGAGCTCGTCCGCGACGACGGGGGTGTCCGCGCTGCTGCGGCGCAGCAGTCCGACGGGTTCGGCGGTGCCCGGGGTCGGTACCGGCAGCCGCACGAGCGTGCCGTCGTCGAGGTCGTCCTGCGGCACTCGCTCGGGTGTCAGCCACACCGCGTCGCCGGCGCGCACCAGCCCGCGCGCGACCGAGACGTCGAGGGTCTCGACGCTGCCGGACGGCAGCCGCAGGCCGTGCCGGGCGAGGAAGCCCTCGGTGTGGTGCCGCGGCACGGTTCCGGCGGTGGCGACGACGAGGGGGTGGTTCAGCACCGCCGGCACCGATACCGGACCCCCGGCCAGCGGATGCCCCGGGCGCACGATCAGGGCCAGCGACTCGGCGTACAGCAGTTCGAACGAGAGCCCTTGCATGGTCTCCGGGTCGGCCATCCGGCCGAGGACGAAGTCGAGCTCGCCGGCGCGCACCGCGCCCAGAAGTGCGGTGTTCGGGGCCGTGCGGATCTGCACGCCGACGTGCGGACGCCGGTCCCGCAGCCGGGTGACCGCACCGGGCAGCAGGGTGCTCGCGACGGTGGGCAGGGCGCCGACCCGCACGGGGGCGACGGCCGGCTGCCCGGTCCCGGAGAGGGCGCGGGCGGCGGACGCCAACGCGTCGGTGACCTCGACGGCGTGGCCCAGGAACTCCTCGCCGGCGGGGGTGAGCCGGGCGCCGTGCCGCCCGCGGTCCACCAGGCGCAGGCCGGCCAGGGATTCGAGTTCGTTGAGGGTCTTGGTGACCGCCGGCTGGCTCAGATGCAGCCGGCCGGCGGCCCGGCCGAGGTTGCCCTCCTGGGCGACGGCGACGAAGCACGTGAGGTGGCGCAACCGGATGCGATCCAGGAGCAGCGACGCCCGGTCGACCGGGGGCACGAAACCGCGTTCCATCACTGCAGGTTATGAAATTCGGCCGAAACCGTCAATTTACATGACTCATGCTCACCCATAACGTGGATCACATCCAGTCCGTCGCAGTGCGACAGTCCCCAGGAGTACCGCCTCATGATCATCGCCGCCCCCGGCGCCGCGTCCGGCGAATTCGTCGAACGCGACCACACTCAGCACCCGCCCGCCCTCACCCCCGGATACCGCACGTCGGTGCTGCGCTCCCCGCGCAATGCCCTGATCGCGCCGCGCAACACGCTCTCGGAGACGACCGGGCCGGTCTTCGACCGTCGCGAGCTGGGCGAGAAGGACAACGACCTCATCCTCAACTTCGCCAAGGACGGCCTGCCGATCGGCGAGCGCCTGATCGTGCACGGCTACGTCCGCGACGAGTTCGGCAACCCGGTGAAGGGCGCCCTGGTCGAGGCGTGGCAGGCCAACGCCGGCGGACGCTACCGCCACAAGAAGGACCGCTACCTCGCGCCGATCGACCCGAACTTCGGCGGTTGCGGCCGCATGATCACCGACGACAACGGCTACTACTTCTTCCGCACCATCAAGCCCGGGCCGTACCCGTGGGCCAACAGCACCAACGCCTGGCGGCCCGCCCACATCCACTTCTCGATCCACGGCACCGGCTGGGCGCAGCGCTTGATCACCCAGATGTACTTCGAGGGCGACCCGCTCATCGAGCGCTGCCCCATCGCGAAGACCATCCCGACGCTGGACCAGCTGCGCAGCCTGATCGCGCAGGAGGATCCCGCCAACAACGCCCCCTTCGACGCGCGTACCTACCGCTTCGACCTCACCCTGCGCGGCCGCCGCGCCACCTTCTTCGACAACGCCAACCTCCCCGGAGCCCCCCGATGAGCCTTTCCCCGCACAGCATGATCGAGCGCCGCCCGGAGACCCCCTCGCAGACCGGCGGCCCGTACGTCCACATCGGGCTCGCACCGCAGCAGGCCGGGTTCGACATCTTCGACAACAACTTCGGCAACGTGCTGACCGCCCCGGAGACGAAGGGCGAGCACATCACCCTCGAGGGCCGCGTCTTCGACGGCACCGGCACGCCCGTGCGCGACGTGCTGATCGAGATCTGGCAGGCCAACGCCGCGGGCAGGTACGCCCACCCCGGCGACACCCAGGACGGACACGCCCAGGACAGGGCGATCGATCCGACCTTCCGCGGCTGGGGCCGCACGGGCGGCGACTTCGACACCGGCGTCTACACCTTCGAGACGATCAAACCGGGACCGGTGCCGGCGAACGTCGGCGGGTTCCAGGCCCCGCACATCCTCATGGTGCTGTTCGCACGGGGCATCAACATCGGCCTGCACACCCGGGTCTACTTCGACGACGAGGCCGATGCCAACGCCGCCGACCCCGTACTCGACGGGATCGAGTGGGAGGTCCGCCGCGACACGCTGATCGCGAAGCGCTCCGAACGCGACGGCAAGGTGGTCTACACCTTCGACGTGCGTCTGCAGGACACCCCGGAAGGCGGGATCGAGACCGTGTTCTTCGACATCTGACCGGGACCCGGGTGGCGCGGGGGCGCGCGTTTCGGACGACGGTCGCCTGGGCATCCTTGCGCCGACCACGTCGCAGCGAACGAAGGCCACGGCACTGGACACCGCGATCATCTACGTTTCCGCCGGGCTCGCGCTGCTTCTCGCCGTCACCGTGCCGCGGCTGTTCCACAACCGGGCGATCTCGGCACCCATGATCGTGCTGGTGGCCGGCGCGGTGCTGGGGCTGTTGTTCGACAACGCCGAAGCCCTCACTCCCGGCGGGCACCCGGCCGTGGCGGAGTACCTCAGCGAGGTCTGCGTGATCGTCGCGCTCATGGGCGTGGGCCTCGCGATCGACCGTCCCCTCGGGTGGCGGTCGTGGAAGTCCACCCGGCGGCTGCTGCTGATCGCGATGCCCCTCGGCATCGCGGCCGTCGCGGTGCTGGGCTGGTGGGCCGCGGCCCTCACCCCCGCGGCCGCGGTACTGCTCGGGGCCGCCCTGGCTCCCACCGATCCCGTGCTGGCGTCCGACGTGCAGGTCGAGGGCCCCACGTCCGGGGAGGGTTCCCACCGCGAAGACGACGAAGTGCGGTTCGCGCTCACCTCCGAGGCCGGCCTCAACGATGCGCTGGCGTTCCCGTTCGTCTACCTCGCGCTGTTCCTGTTCACGAAGGGACCGATCGAGGACTGGATCATCTCCTGGGTGCTGTGGGAGCTGCTCGGCAAGATCGTCCTGGGCGCCGTGGTGGGAGGGCTGGCGGGCCATCTCGTCGGGCGGGCGGTGTTCCACTTCCCCGTCGAGCACGTCCGGCTGGCCGACCGGGGCGAACCGATCGTCGCGCTCGCCGCCACGTTCGCGGTGTACGGAATCGCCGAACTGATCGGCGGCTACGGCTTCCTGGCCGTGTTCGTGTGTGCCGTGGCCATGCGGCGCATCGAACGCGCACACGAGTACCACGCCGAGATGCACAGCCTGATCGAGCAGCTCGAGCACGTCCTCACGCTGGCGGTCCTGCTCCTGCTGGGGGCGGGCCTCACCACCGGCCTGCTCGCCGAGTTGTCTTGGGGGTCGGTTCTCGTCGGCGCCGCCCTGGTCCTCGTGATACGGCCGGTGGTCGGCTGGGTCTCGCTCCTGGGCTGTGACGAGATGGATGTCCGCGAACGCCGCGTCACGGCCTTCTTCGGCGTGCGCGGGATCGGCTCCGTCTACTACCTCGCGTACGCGGCGGCGGAGCTCGACATCGCGCAGGAGCAGGAGCTGTGGGCCGCCGTCGCCTTCACCGTCGTCCTCTCCGTCCTCGTGCACGGGGTGAGCGCGACGAGGGTGATGCGCATGCTCGACAACGCCCGCGTGAAGGGTCCGCCGTAGGCGCCTCGGGGCGGGCCTCCTCCCGGCTCTTGCCGACGATTGAACACGCGGTTAATATACTGACCATGCGTTCAACGCCGGGTCGCCTCTCGGCAGCCGATCGCCGGGACCTCACGTCCGCGGCGCGCATCCGGGAGGCCGCAATCCTCCGTTTCGCTCGCGACGGCTTCGACGCGAGCCTGCGGACCATCGCCGCGGACGCGGGGGTAAGCGGGGCGTTGATCGTGCACCATTTCGGGTCCAAGAAGGACCTGCGACGTGCGTGCGACGAGTGGGTCCTGGGACAGATCCGCGATTCCAAGCGGACGACCCTCGCCACCGGCGACTCCGGTCCGTGGCTGGCGCAACTCGGGCGGGCCGAGCAGTACGCCCCGCTCGCCGTCTACGTCGCCCGCACCTTCCAGGCCGGCGGCGAAAGCGCGGCGGAGTTCTTCGATCACCTGGTCGACGACGTGGTCGACTACCTCGCAGAGGGCGAACGCAACGGGCTGATCCGGCCCTCCCGGGACAACCGCGCCCGGGCCCGCCTGCTCACCGGCATGAGCGTGGGGTCGATGCTGCTGCAGATGACCCTGCACCCGGAACTCCTGCGGGGCGGGGACTTCACCGGGTTCTTCCGGCACCTGACCGAGACCGTCACCGCACCGGCCCTCGAGCTGTATTCCGAGGGTCTGCTCACCAGCCGCAAGCTGCTCGACGACTACCTGATGTACGTCCCGGACCCGCCGGCGGCCGCCGGGGGCGGCGAATCCGCCGCTCCCCCTTCCTGATCCGGAACCCGCCTACCCCAGGACACAATCATGAACACGATCGTGGAGGTCCACGACCTCACCAAGACGTTCGGCGCCACGACCGCGCTGGACGGTCTCAGCCTGCACGTCGGCCGCGGTGAAGTGGCCGGCTTCCTCGGCCCCAACGGTGCCGGCAAGTCCACGACCATCCGGATCCTGCTCGGGCTTCTGCGCGCCGACGGCGGCTCCGCATCCGTGCTCGGGTTCGATCCGTGGCGCGACGCCGTCGAAGTGCACCGGCACCTCGCGTACGTCCCGGGCGACATCGACCTGTGGCCGTCGCTCACCGGCGGCGAGGCCATCGACTTCCTGTGCCGCCTGCGGGGAGGGGCCGACCGTGCGCGCCGCACCGAGCTGGTCGAACGCTTCGAACTCGACCCTCGCAAGAAGTGCCGCGCCTATTCCAAGGGCAACCGCCAGAAGGTGGCGCTGATCTCGGCACTCGCCTCGGACGTGGAGCTCCTCGTCCTCGACGAACCGACGTCCGGCCTCGACCCGTTGATGGAACGGGTGTTTCAGGACTGTGTTGCCGAAGCGAAGCAGCGCGGCTCGTCGGTGTTGCTGTCGAGTCACATCCTCGCCGAGGTGGAAAAGCTCTGCGACACCGTGACCATCATCCGGGACGGACGTACCGTGGAATCCGGGTCGCTGGCCCAGCTGCGGCATCTCACCCGGTCGACGATCACGGTCCGCACCGACCTCGACGCGTCCGGCCTGGCGCAGGCCGAGGGCGTGCACGCACTGCGAAACGAGCACGGGCACACCGTGTTCGAGGTCGACAACGGTCACCTCGACGAGGTGGTCCGCCGGCTCGCGGAGTACGGCGTCCGCAGCCTCGAGAGCGCACCGCCGTCGCTCGAGGAGCTGTTCCTGCGCCACTACGGCAGCGATCGACAGATCGCCGGCGTGGGCGGCGTGCGATGAACACCTTCACCGGGACCGCGTCCCTCGTCCGCTTCGACCTGCGCCGGGATCGGATCAAGCTGCCGCTGTGGGTGATCGGCATCTCGGCCCTGGCGGCGTACTTCGTCGCCGCCCTGCAGCTGGCGTATCCGGCCGCCGAGGACCTCCGCGGCGTGGCCGGTTTCGCCGACAACCCGGCAGGGGTGATGATGTCGGGTCCCGGCTACGGCATGGACGACCCCACGCTCGAGGCGTTCGTCGCGAACCAGTACGGGCTGTACCTGCTGGTCGCCGCCGCGTTCATGAACGTTCTCCTCGTCGTCCGGCACACACGGGGCGAGGAGGAGAACGGTCGCACCGAACTCGTCCTGGCCGGCGCGGTGGGCCGGCGCGCCCCGCTGACCGCGGCCCTGGCGACCGCAGTCGTCGCGAACGCCGCCCTCGTCGTGGCGGGCAGCGCGGCAATGACGGCCGCCGGGGTGGACGCCGGCGGGGCGGTGCTGTTCGCGGCCGGGTTCGCGGCGCTGGGGCTGTTCTTCGCCGCGCTCACCGCCCTGGTGTGCCAGGTGTGCGAACACGGGCGCACCGCCACAGGACTGGCCGCAGCGGCGCTGGGAACGGCCTTCGTCGTGCGGGGCGTCGGCGACGTCCTGGAGCGGCACGGCAGCGCGGTGTCCTGGCTGTCCCCCGTCGCCTGGTCGCAGCAGACGCGAGCATTCGTCGATCCGCGATGGGGCCCGCTGGCCCTGTCGTTGGGGTTCGCGGCGGCCGCCGCGGCGGCCGCGTACCGTGTCGTGGACCGTCGCGACCTCGGGGCCGGACTGGTGCCGCCACGGCCGGGCCGGGCCGAGGCGGCACCGGCGCTGGCGAACCCGTTCGCCCTGGCGCTACGGCAGCAGCGCGGCAGCATCGCCGGGTGGGGCGCGGGCCTGGCGCTGATGGGGTTGTTCTACGGCTCCCTGACCGGCTCGATCGCCGAGAGCTTTGCGAACCTGCCCGAGGACATTCTTGCGCTCATGGGTGGTTCGGCCGCGAATCTCGTCGACGGCTTCCTGGGCCTGACCGGATACACGACGGCCTTCCTCGCCTCCTGCTTCGCGATCCTGTCCGTCCGCCGCCTGCGGGGCGAGGAGCAGTCGGGCCGGATCGAGCCCGTTTTGGCGACAGCTACGAGCCGTGCCGGATGGATGGCAGCGGGGCTGTCCGTGACCGCTCTGGGCGTGGTGGCACTCTTGGCACTCGCCGGCGTGGGGACCGGGCTCGGGGCCGCGGCGTCCACCGGGGAGCCGACTCGGGTGCCCGCATCGGTATGGGCGCATCTCGGATACGCCCCCGCCGTCCTCGGCATCGCGGCGATCGGAGCGGCGCTGTTCGGTCTCGCCCCCCGCGCCTTCGATCTGGTCTGGGTGCTGGTCGTCTACGGCTACCTGGTGGGCAGTTTCGGACCGATCCTCGACCTGCCCGACAGCGCCGGCGTCCTCTCCCCGCTGAACCATGTCCGGCAGATGCCGCTCGAACCGTTCGCCGCGGGCTCCTTCGTCGCTCTCGTCGTTCTCACCGCGCTCGTCACGGCGGCAGGGCTGGCCGCGTTCCGGAAGCGCGACGTCGTGAGTACGTGAGAACCCGCCGGGTGGACCGGGCAGTGGCGGCACACCCCTTGATCGCCCGAACTGTTAGTGGCTAACATTATGGGGTGTCCAAGTCCGAGCGGACCCGGCAGCGCATCCAGGCAACGGCGGTGCAGCTGTTCACCGAGGACGGCTACGACGCCGTCACCGTCGACCGGATCGCCTCCGCCGCCGGGGTGTCGCACATGACCTTCTTCCGGTACTTTCCATCCAAAGACGCTGTTCTGCTTGATGATCCCTACGACCCTGTCATTGCGGACGCCGTGGCCGCGCAGCCGGCGGACCGGAGCCCGCTGGAACGGGCGTGCCGGGGGATCCTCGACGCCTGGGCGCTGATTCCCGAGACGGATCTCGGGGACGTGCGCACTCGCCTGCGGATCGTCGCGGCACACCCCCGGCTGCGCGCGCGGATGTGGGAGAACACCCTGCGCACCCAGGAGGCCGTCGCCGCCGCGCTCGCCGAACCGGGGACACGACGACTCGAGGCCGCAGTGGCCGCCGGGGCCTGCATGGGCGCACTCATGGCGGCGCTGACGGACTGGGCAGAAACCGGCGACGAGGCTCTCGGCAACCGGATTGCGTCGGCCCTGCACCAGCTCGCACCGGAGGCCCGTCCCTCACGGCAGCCACGGGAGGTGCCGTGACCGAGGTCGGCGACGTCGTGCTCGAGTGCCGGAACGTGTGCAAACGCTACGGCTCCGCGCCGGTACTCGAGGGCGTCACCACCGAGGTGCGGGCGGGCGAGGTACACGCGTTCGTGGGCCTCAACGGGGCGGGAAAGACGACGTTGATGCGCCTGTTCCTCGGCATGATCGAGCCCGACGACGGAATCGTCCGCGTGCGGGGCCTGGCGCCGTCGACGATGCCGGCGCGGCACTGGACGGGCGTCGGGCACCTGGTCGAAACACCGCTGGCCTATCCCGAACTGACCGTCGCGCAGAACCTGCGCATCGCGGGCCGCCTCGCCGGCCTGTCCGCGGCGGGCGCCACCGCCGCGGCCGACCGGTGGATCGAGGAACTGGTCCTGTCCCGGTGGGCGCGGACCAGCGCACGGAAACTCTCCCTCGGCAACCGGCAGCGGCTGGGTCTGGCCGCGGCGCTGATCGCGGACCCGGATGTGCTGATCCTGGACGAGCCGACCAATGCGCTCGATCCGGCCGGGATCATGCTGCTGCGCACGCTGCTGCAGCGCAGCCGGGAGCGCGGCGCGGCGACGCTGGTGTCCAGCCACCATCTCGACGAGGTCGCCCGCGTGGCCGACCGCATCACAGCCGTCAACGAGGGACGCGTCGTCGGCTCCCTCGACCCGGACGGAATCGATCTCGAGCGGCAGTTCTTCGACCTGGTGTACCGCGACAGCGAGGCGCGACGATGACCACCTCCGAGCAGATCCGGGCCGCGCTGGCGGTCGAGTGGGCCAAGTTCCGGCGGGCACGCCCCGTATGGGTCACCACCGCCCTTCTCACGACGGGGGTGGTGGCCATGTGCGTGCTGACCCTGCAGTCCGTGCACGGTGCCAACGCGGTGATGGCGGGTAAGGCGCAGACCATCGTCGGCGACGGCGGCCGAGCGGGACTGTTCGCCGCAGCCGACACCATCGTCTCGGTGGGCGGGCTTCTCGGATTCGGTGTGGTCATCGGCTGGGTCTTCGGCCGCGAGTTCACCGACGGAACGATCACCGGTCTGTGGGCCGCGCCGGTCTCCCGCCCGGCCCTCGCCGCCGCAAAGCTGCTGATCCTGCTGTCGTGGGCGGCCGCCACCAGCCTCGCGCTGGGCGCCGCACTGGCGGTGGTGGCGGGAACGCTCGTCGACGACGAGCCCCTCGACCCGGGGACGCCGGCGCTCGTGGGCAGATTCCTCGCCGTCGCCCTGCTCACCGCGGGGCTCGCATTCCCCTGCGCCTGGGTCGCCACCGTTGCGCGGGGATACCTGCCCGCGGTCGGGACGATCATCGCCGTGGTGGTCGTCGCCCAGATGGCGGTCATGGCCGGAGCGGGCGGCTGGTTCCCGTTCTCGGCTCCGGGCCTGTGGGCGGCGGGACCGCAGGCCGGTTCCGTCACCGGTCCGCAACTCGCGCTCGCCCTCGTCGTTCCTGCCGTCTCGGCGGGCCTGACGCTGTGGTCGTGGCGCCGGCTCGCCCTCGTGCACTAGGACTCCCCAAGGGGCCGAAGTCCCGTCGATCCGGACCGCCCGCACGATAGGGTGATGCCCGGAGTGCCGGGAAGTCTGGTCGGCGAGTGGCGTTCGCATTTCACGACCAGGGAGGGCACCGTGGACCAGGATTCGTTCGCAGGTCGGGTTCCGAGCCGGGTACTCGGCGGATGAGCACATCGAACATCGCGCGACCACGCATGCACAGGTTTCACGATGCCGGCTAGGTGGCGTGCTCGGTTGACGGGCGCCGACGTGCTCACCGAACGCCCGGGCTTCGCGCTGGTGGGCGTCCTGCGGGTCCCGCAGTTGCAGACCAGTCCCGGCCGGGCCATCGTCCGCCGGATCGGCTACGCCCTGATCGCCCTGGCCCTGGTGGTGCTCGTCGTCTACCTGGACCGCGACGGCTACACCGACAACCAGGACGACGAGCTGTCCCTGCTGGACTGCATCTACTACGCGACGGTGTCGCTGTCGACCACCGGCTACGGCGACATCGCTCCGATCACCGAACAGGCTCGCCTGGTCAACATCCTGATCATCACTCCGCTACGGGTCTTCTTCCTCATCGTCCTGGTCGGCACCACGCTCTCGGCTCTGACCGAGAGCTCGCGGCAGGCGTTCCGTATCCAGCAGTGGCGACGCCGGGCGCGCAACCACACGGTCGTCGTGGGTTACGGCACCAAGGGCCGTGCCGCAGTGGACGCGATGCTCGGGGACGGCGTCCCGCCGTCCGAGATCGTGGTCGTCGACACCGACCCACTGATACTCGAGGCCGCCGCCGGACAGGGTCTGGTGACGGTGCAGGGCTCGGCCACGAGATCGGACGTGCTGCGCCTGGCCGGGGATCCGCACTGCACCTCGATCGTCGTTGCCGCCGATCGCGACGACACCGCGGTGCTCGTCACCCTCACCGCCCGCGAACTCGCGCCCGCTGCGAAGATCGTCGCCGCCGTTCGCGAGTCCGAGAACACCCACGTCCTCCGCCGGTCCGGGGCCGACACCGTGGTCGTCTCCTCCGAAACCGCCGGGCGGCTGCTGGGCGTCGCGACGGCCACACCCGGCGTGGTGCAGATGGTCGAAGACCTGCTCACCCCCGAGGCCGGGTTCGCCATCACCGAACGGGCGGCCGAGGCCGCCGAGATCGGCGAATCCCCCCGCCACCTGACCGACATCGTGCTCGGGATCGTCCGTGACGGCCGGCGGCTGCACGTCGGATCACCGGAGGCCGCCACCATCGGAGCCGACGACCGACTGCTCTGCATCCGGCGCGTGCCGGACTGATCCCGTTCCTGCCCCCGTCGCGCCCGCAACCGATGCCGGAGGTCGCATCATGGTCCTGCCCGTCGATCCGTCGCCCGTCAATACGCACCACGACCTGTCGGTCCACGAGGTCGTCCTCCTGCACGAGACCGATCCGCATCGCGGCCTCGACGCGGACGAGGCCACCCGCAGGCTGGAACGATTCGGGCCCAACGTGCTGCCGGCGGCCTCGGGCCACGGGTTGCTGCGGCGGATTCTGCGCCAGTTCCACAATCCCCTCATCTATGTGCTGCTGTCCGCAGCGGCGATCACGCTGTGGCTCGACGAATACGTCGACTCGGCCGTCATCCTCGCGGTCGTCCTGGTCAACGCCACCGTCGGCTTCGTCCAGGAGTCCAAGGCCGAAGCGGCGCTCGACGCACTCCGGTCCATGGTGCGCACACAGACACGCGTGATCCGCGGTGGACGCCAGCAGACCCTGCCGTCGGACGACCTCGTACCCGGCGATCTCGTCGTCCTCGAGGCCGGCGACAAGGTTCCCGCAGACCTGCGCCTGATCCGCGTCGCCGAATTGCAGATCGACGAGTCCGCCCTGACCGGGGAGTCCGTTCCGGTCGTCAAGGACGAGGTGGTACTGCCGCCTGCCACGCCGGTGGCGGATCGCCGCAACATGGTGCACTCGGGCACGTTGGTGACGGCCGGGGCGGGCGCCGGGGTCACCGTTGCGACCGGCGACCGGACCGAACTCGGGGAGATCCATCGCCTCGTCGGGGCCGCGGACGTGCTGGCCACGCCGCTCACCGCCAAACTGGCCTCGTTCAGCAGGGTTCTGACCGTGGCGATCGTCGTGCTGGCGGCGGCGACCTTCGCGATCGGTCTCGTCCGCGGTCAGGATGCGCCGGAAACGTTCACCGCCGCGGTGGCGCTTGCGGTCGGCGCCATCCCGGAAGGGCTTCCCGCGGTCGTCACCATCACGATGGCCATCGGTGTGGCCCGGATGGCCCGGCGCCGGGCGGTGATCCGCCGGCTGCCCGCCGTCGAGACGCTCGGCAGCACGACCGTCATCTGTTCGGACAAGACCGGAACACTCACCGCGAACCAGATGACGGTGCGCCACCTGTGGACGGTGCACTCCCTGTATTCCGTGACCGGTTCGGGATACGCGCCCGAGGGCGTGGTCCACGATTCCGCCGGCGCCGTGGCCGCACCCGATTCGGACGAGGCCCTGCGGTGGACGATCGTGGCGGGTGCCGGATGCAACGACGCACACCTCGACCGGCGGGACGGGCGGTGGTCCGTCGTCGGTGATCCCACCGAGGCCGCGATGCTCGTCGTCGCGGGCAAGGCCGGCCTGGCACCCGAGGACGTCCGCGCCGGGCACCCCCGCATCGGCACCATCCCCTTCAGTTCCGAACGCCAGTTCATGGCGACGCTGCACGCCGAGCCCCGCACGGGTGAGCGGGTCGTGCTCGCCAAGGGGGCCGTCGAGCGGATCCTCGAACGTTGCCGCTACGGCATGGGTTCCGACGGCAGCCTCCTTCCCCTGGACCGGGACTCGGTCCAGGGGGCCGCCGAGGACCTGGCGCGGCAAGGGCTGCGTGTGCTGGCCACGGCCGTCCGCGCGATCGATGCGGAGGCGGAGTTCGACCTGTCGGTGGTCTCCGGCGAGATGGTGTTCGCCGGCCTGCACGCGATGCTCGACCCGCCCCGGCAGGCCGCCGTGGACGCCGTACGTGCGTGCCACGTCGCCGGCATCGCGGTCAAGATGATCACCGGCGACCATGCGGCCACCGCAGCGGCGATCGCCCGGCAGCTCGGGTTGATCGGCGAGGCCGACGACGGACTCGTGCTCACCGGACAGGATCTCGACGCGATCCCGGCCGAGGAACTCGCGGACGCGGTCGACCGGGCCCGGGTGTTCGCACGGGTCTCCCCCGAACAGAAGCTCCGGTTGGTCGGGGCCCTGCAGGAACGTGGCCACGTCGTCGCCATGACGGGCGACGGCGTCAACGACGCTCCCGCCCTGCGGCAGGCCGACATCGGGGTGGCCATGGGCCACGGTGGAACGGAAGTGGCCAAGGAGGCCGCCGACATGGTGCTCACCGACGACGACTTCGCCACCATCGAGGCCGCCGTGGAGGAGGGCCGCGGCGTCTTCGACAACCTCACGAAGTTCATCGTGTGGGTGCTTCCCACCAGCCTCGGTCAGGGCCTGGTCATCCTCGCCGCGATCGTCTTCGGGACGACCCTGCCGATCCTGCCCACCCAGATCCTGTGGATCAACATGACCACCGCCGTCGCACTGGGTCTCATGCTGGCGTTCGAGCCGAAGGAACCCGACACGATGACCCGGCCCCCACGGGATCCCACGCGGCCGCTGCTGACCGGCGCGCTCGTCACCCGGATCCTGCTGGTGTCCGGCCTCATCGTGGGCGGCGCGTGGTGGCTGTTCGAGTGGGAGCTCGGCATCGGTGCCGACCTCGCCGAGGCACGAACCTCGGCCGTCAACCTCGTCGTGGCGGTGGAGCTGTTCTACCTCTTCAGCTGCCGCTCGCTCACGGCGTCGGTATGGCGGATCGGGTTCTTCGGCAACCGGTGGATCCTCGTCGGGGTGCTCGCCCAGACAGTCGCGCAGCTCGCCATCACCTATGTGCCCGCCATGAACACCCTCTTCCAGACCGCTCCGATCGACGCGCAAGCATGGTTGCGCATCGTCGGCCTCGCCACGCTCGCGGTGCTCGTCGTCGCCGTCGACAAGTCCCTGCGCGCCCGGGCCGCACGAGGGAGCGCGGACCTTCCGGTGGCCGGGACCCTCGCCCCGCCGGACGAGTCGTGAGTAGGTGACCTCTCATGGACCTGCACTCCTTCCCGCTCGTCGCCACGATCCTCGCCCTCGCTGCACTGGCAGGCTTGCTCGCGACCCGGCTGCGGCAGTCACCACGGGTTCCACGGCAAGGTCGCCGTCACCGCCCACGGCAGCCAGGACTCCGAACGGCTCCTCACCGCCGGCGCCGACCTCGTTCTCGACCCGTTCGAACTGGCGGCCACCACGACCGACGTACTGGACCGGCTCGTCGGCATCGCCGACCACGAGCAACCGGACGGTTGACAAGCACGGGTCGCTCGTCGCGGCCGGATCCCACCGGCACCTTGCGCGTTCGGCGACCCACCCGAAGCGCCGCTGCGCCGCGGCGGATGCGCCCTAGAGGACGTGCATCGCCTGCATCGGGGCAAGACGGACCTCGCCGAACGGGTTTGCCCGGCGACCACCGCGTCGGGCGGCCGCCTGACGGAGGCCGGAGGGCGGCTATGGGGCGCGGCTCCGGCCGAACGACGGGCGGGCCGCGGGCCGGACGACGGCAGGGCCCTCATGTAGGTTCCACTGCTCGGTGTCACTTATCGGTGCTTCCGAGCTGCGGGTTCTCAACGGCGTGTCAGTGCCTGATTCGCGTAGGCCGATCCCCGAGCCGTGAGGGACTGGTCTCCGCGGTGCCGTTCTGCTGGGGTCGGGAAGACACCGATCTACGTAGGACGCCCGAATCCGGGAATCTCGAGGCTGTCGGAGAGCCACTGGCAGACTGCCTGCGCGTAGAGGTCGGGCGCCTCGACGGGAAGCAGGTGGCCGACGTCCTCGATGGGGCGGGGTGTCCAGCCCGGCCGTCGGGCGTGCTGCATGAGCGACGTGGGGTCGACAAGGTGATCGTCGCTTCCCCACAGCACGAGTACGGGCATCTGCACGGAATCGAGAGCCTCGTTCGTCGGCTTCTGCGTGATGAACATGGCTTTGACGATCGACGCGAACGCCGTGGCCGTGCCCGCGAGCCGTTCCGGGTGCTCGCGGGCCGCCTCGAGGTCATCGAGCCACAGGTCGACCTGTGCTCGTGAGACACGGCCCCGGTTTCCACCGAGGAGGTCGGTCCGGCCACCGGAGATGGAGCCCGCGTCTTCGATCGCGGTTCGCTTGGCGTCCAGTATGCGCCGGCCCGCCAGTCGCAGCACCAGGCGTGTCGTGGGCGGGCCGGCTGCGACGACGAGACGTCCCAGCGTCTGCCACCCGAATGCCTCGGCTGGTGACGTCCGGCGCCACGGCAGCGCCGGAGCCACCAAGACGACTCCCCGAGTCTTCTCGGGCATCATCGTGGCGGCCAGCGCCGCCACCGGGCCACCCGTCGACCAGCCGTGCAGCAGCACCTGGCTCTCGAGGCGGAGCTGCCGGGCGAAGGCCGCCACGAAGCGAGCGTCCAGGTCCGCGCGTGGCCCATGCCGATACGGATCACCGGTGTGGCCGACAATCGTCCCCGGGAGGTCGACGGAAATCACCGGCCCGAGCCGGCGCAGGGGAGGAACGAGATCGAGCCACATGCTCGCGCTACCGGTCATCGGGGGCACCAGCAGGTGAACCGGCGCGTCGGGAGGCGCGGTCGACGCGGGCTCCGCTCGGACATAGTGCACGGGCACGCCGCACACGCTCGTCGACACGCTGCGCAACCCCGCCCACTGCGGCGACCGGGCGCCCCAGTCGTCGTATCGCACGGTGATCCCTCCCTCTTTCCCAGGGTATTCGGAGGCTGGATGGAGGGCGACGATTTGGACCCGGCAGCGCAACACGTCCATGACCGGGTCGATGCTGCGCGAGTACTACCCGGTCGCGGTGGCTGCTTTCGACGACTTGGCCGGACGTGATGCCCACGCCGTGCTGTCCGTCGCACCCAGCCCGGAGCAGGGGTTCGCATTCACCGTCACGCGAGTCGAGGCCCTGGTCCGCAGAGTCGGCCGACAGCGATACGTCCGAACTCGCGCCACCGAGATCGTCGCTGCTTGCGCAGTGAGCAACTGCCGGCCCGAGCCGGTGCGGGCGACACCTACGCCGCCGCCGTCTCGGCATTGGTCGTGTCGACCGTCACGCAATTCCCCAGGGGTTTCCTTCACGTAATTCCCCATGCTCGGGCGTGCTGAGTCGAGGGTAGCCCGAGCGGCGGACATGCGGATCAGGTTGCGTTGGCGGCCCGGTTGCCGGGTCGTTTTCGGGGTCGGTAGGACGGTCCGTCCATCAGGGCTTGATGGCTGGTGTTGATGAGCCGGTCGAGGAGGGACTCGGCGACGATCGGGTTCGGGAACAGTGGATACCAGTCCTTCGGGGCGCGGTTGCTCGTCAGAATCAGCGGTTTGCCGGCGATCGCCCGGTCCGAGACCAGATCGTAGAGGTCGTCGGACTGAGTGGTGGTGTGCTCACGCATGGCGAAGTCATCGATGATCAACACCAGCGGCCGGGTGTATTCGCGCATCCGCTGGCCGATGGTGCGGTCTGCATGGCCGCCGGCGAGATCGGCGAGCATGCGGGAGCATTTGACGAACCGCACGTCCCCGCCGCGGCGGGCGACATGATGGCCAAGCGCCTGTGCCACATGGGTTTTGCCGACGCCAACGGGTCCGTAGAGGATGACCGACTCGCCGGCATCGAGCCAGCGCAGGGCGGCCAGATCCCGCAGCATCGCCGCCGGGAGTTTCGGGTTCGCGCTGAAATCGAAGTCCTCGAAGGTGGCCTGTTGCTCGAACCTCGCCCGCCGCAACCGACGGGCCAGCGCCGCCGTTTCCCGGCGGGCGATCTCGTCCTCACACAGCACTTGGAGGAATTCGAGGTGTCCGAGCTTCCCGTCCCGGGTTTGGGCGAGCCGGGCGTCGAGCGTGTCGAGCATCCCGGTCAACTTCAACGTCTTGAGCGCAGCCCGCAGGCTGGGATCATGAATGGTCATCACAGAAACCTCACTGGTTCAACGTGATTGCAGGAACAGTTTGGGGCGGGGTCACGGTCAGGCGGTGCGTTCGGCGTCGAAGGCGTCGGGTCCGCGCAGGAACGCCGACGTCGGCGCGGCGGCCGGGGCAGGCTGTCCGTCGTGCTCGGTGCCGGCGGCGAGGATGCCCTTGACGGTGCGGTAGCTGGGGTCACCGACCTCGAGGGCGCGGGCGCACGCCGCATCCAGGCGCCGATCCTCGTAGCGATCCCGCAGCCGGACAATGCCCTGGATCGCCCGTAGCCGGTGCAACGCGTTGACCTGCGACAACTCGGCGACCACTGCGACCGCCGCCGGGCCGATCTGCTCGGCCTGCGCCCGGCACCAGGACACGGTCTGCAGCGTGTAGGCGATCTTGTGCGGCGGATAGTGCTCAGGGTTCGTCGACCGCCCCGACAGGTGCAGCACGTGGGTGGCGACCACCTGCTCGGCGTGGAAGATCTGCACCACGTCGCCGCTGGTGCGGACCAGCACCTGCTGGCCGATCAGCCGCCAGGGCACCGAATACAGGGCCTTACCGGCCTTGACATGGCAGTCCGGGGCGACCTTCCCGACCTGGTAGAGACCCGGTTCGAATGGTCGCGGTGGCAGCTTTGTGAGACGGTGCTTTTCGGCGGCTTCGAACACCGCTGTCGGTTGTGCTCCGTCGAGACCGCGGTGCTGGTGCCGGCCGTAGACGTCGGTGCACCAGGTCAGGGCGGCGTCCTGCATCTGCGCCAGGCCGGTGAACTCGCGGCCCTTGAAGAACGAGTCGCGGATATAGGGCATCGGACGCTCGATCCGCGGTTTGTCCTTCGGCTTGCCGGCGCGGGCCGGATCGATCAACAGCCCGTAGAACAGGGCGAGCTCGGCATAGGCGCGGTTGATCTTCGGGTCGTACAGGTCCGGCCGGTCCACCCCGGTTTTGAGGTTGTCGCACACCATCCGGGCCGGGACACCGCCGAAGAACTCGAACGCCGCGACGTGCGAGGCGCACCACGAGGACTGGTCCATCCGCAGCACCGGCTGGACGAACAGCATCCGCGAGCAGGTCAGGATCATCGCGAACGCCCACACCGCCACCCGCCGGTCGGTGGCGGGATCGCGCCACATGCCGAGCTTGCCGTAGTCGACCTGGGCCTCGTCGCCCGGCGGGACCGGGCCACGAGGCACCGTCACCTTCGTCTCCGCGATCTGGTCGGCGAATTGCGCTGCCACATAACGACGTACCGTCGACTCGGACACCGCGGTACCGTGGTCGTCCCGCAGGCGTTGCGCGATCGTCGCGACCGTCACCGACGCCTTCAACTGTGCGTCGATCCAGTCGTGGTGCGCGGCGATCGCCGGCCACGTCACCGCCCGCGCTGCCGGGTCGCCGACCTCGGGAAACCATCCCGAGATCAGCTCCCGCCAGAGCGCGTCGTCGAACTTGCCGCCCTCGCCGGGCGCCAACCCGGCCGCCAACGCGGGTGCCAGGTATTTCCGGATCGTCTTGCGGTCGATCCCCAGGGCCGTCGAGATCTGCACCTGAGACCGGCCGGCATGCCAATGCCGGAACAACTCCATCAGATCGATCATCGTCCACGTTCTCCTTGCCACCGTCAGGCCCCTTCCCGGGCCTTGTCGGTGGCCCAGTCAGGAGCGAACCTGCAGCAGCGCCGGAACCCCGGCCGACACGCCCCAGGGTGGGGAATTACGTGACGGCCGGGTGGGGAATTACGTGACGGACGAACCCCTCAACCTGGGGAATTACATGACCGCTGACAGTCGCCGTCACTACTGAGATGGCCCGACAGATCGCCGGACTGGAGGAACAGGTGAAGGCGGGTTCTGGTCGACACCCGGGCGCCGAGATCTACCTGGGCCAGCCTGGTCTGGGAGTGGTTCTCGGTGCCTGGGTGCTCGCAGAAATTGGGGATGATCCGGGACGCTGGGCCGATGTCCGAGCCCGGAGGAAACTACTCTGGCATGGCGCCGGTGACCCGAGCCTCCGGCATCAAACGGGTCGTGCTCGCCCGGAACCGACGGTTGGGTGATGCGCTCTATCCGCAGGCCTTCGCTGCACTCAAGGCCTCTGCCGGGCGCCCGCCCCTACTACGGCCGGCACCGTGCCGGCGGCGCCACCCGCCACATCGTGCTTTGACGAACCGCCTCGTCGGCATTCTCCACGGTTGCCCTGCTCATCACACCACCTACGACGAAGAGACCGCACGGACCGACTCACGGCGCACCGCGGCCGCTTGACAGGTTGGAAGCGTCGGACAGCAACACCTCAGTTGAGGCTGCCCCCGGCGGCCAGGAAGTTGTCGATGGCACGTTGGAGCCGGTCGAGTGCGGCGCCGTACGACGTGAAGTCGCCGGTGCGCTGGGCGTCGCGCAGATCAGCCAGGGCGCTGTTCAGTTCGAGGACGGCAGCGGTGAGCTGCTCCGGGGTCGGCTCTGCGGGCGGCGCGGTGGGTGGCGGCACCGTCGCGCCCTCCTCGGGTGGCGGAGCGGTCGCCGCAGGATCGGGGGGTGGCGGGGTCGCGGCGTCGCCGCCGGGCGCCGTCGCCATCCGGCCCGTCCCCGCACCGAAGACCTGGTCGAGGGCCTCGGCGAGGGTGGGTGCGTATCCGACGCGGACGCCGCCGGCGCTGGGTTCGCGATAGCTGACCAGCACTCGCGACAGTTGCGGGAAGGTCGAACCGTCGGCGGTGCTGGTGAGGCGTTCGGTGTACAGGGGCTCGACGTAGAGCACCCCGCCGTCCGCGATCGGCAGCGTCAGCAGATTGCCGTAGTGGATCCGATTGGACCGCTCGAGCAGGGTGCGTTCGGAGGCCACCCGGGTGTCGGAGATCATCGAATTCTGGGTCTGTTGCGGCCCCTGGGTCTGCGTGTCGGTCGGCAGCTGCAGCACCTCCATCCGGCCGTAGCCGTCCGGGTCGGAGTTCACCGAGATGTAGGCGGAGAGGAACTCGCGGTTGAACCCGACCATCGCGCTGGCGAGACGGAACGACGGTGCCGCGCTCTCCCGGTCACCGACCAGCACGTAGTACGGCGGCTGCGACCCCACGGCCTCGGAGGTCGGGTCGCTGGGGACGGACCAGAACGCGTTGTTGGTGAAGAACTCCCGCGGGTCGTCGACGTGGTACTTGGCGAGCCGGTCCCGTTGAAGACCGAAGAGGTCCTCGGGGTAACGGAAGTGGGAGCGCAGTTCCGGGGTGATCGATTCCGGCGGTTGCACGGCGCCGGGAAAGGCCCCCATCCACGCCGCGAGCACCGGGTCGTCCGTGTCCACCTGGTAGAGGGTGACGGTGCCGTCGTAGGCGTCCACGGTGGCCTTGACCGAGTTCCTGATGTAGGAGACGGGCTCACCCGGAAGCAGCCGGCCGGTATCGCTGACGTGGGCGTCGGGCAACGCGCCGGCCTGGGCGTACGGGTAGTGCGCCAGGGTGGTGTACCCGTCGACGATCCAGACGATCCGTCCGTCCACGACCGCCGGGTACGGATTGCCGTCGGTGCGGAGCCACGGCGCGACCCGTTCCACGCGGGTCTTCGGATCGCGATCGAAGATGATCTTCGAGTCCGCTCCGATGGCGCCGGAGAACAGGATGTTGCGCTCGCCGTACCGGACCGCGAACGCCAGCCGGTTGATCCAGCTTCCGATCGGCACGCCCCCGCTGCCGGTGTAGGTGTACTGCGAGGTATCCGTGTCGTACTCGCGCGGCGCCGCACCGGCGGACCCGCCGACAATCGCGTAGTCCGGGTCCGACGCCGCGATCAGCTCGCCGAAGTAGATGCGCGGCTGCTCGACCGGGATCAGTTGCCGACCGGAGGCCTGGGAAGCGATGTCACTGACCGTGTAGATGGGGTATCCACTGTCGCTGCCGCTTCCGGCCGCGGCTGCGTCCCGGACGGCGGCGTTGACCCGGTTCGCCGGCGCCGCCACGAATCCGTTGCCGTGGGTGTAGACGGTGTGCCGGTTGATCCATTGGGTCTGATTGCCGCTCAGGCTCTTCGGGGACAGTTCCCGGGCGGCGACAATGTAGTCGCCGACCTCCCCGTCGATGGTGTACCGGTCGATGTCCAGTTGCGGAGTGAAACCGTAGAAGTTCTTCAGCTGCTGTTGCTGGGTGAAGGTCCTCGAGAGCACGTTCGGGTCCAGCAGCCGGGCGTTGGCGATCGTGGTGACGTCGGCCGGGATCTCGCGCGGCGGCCGGGTTCCGACCCCGGGATAGTCGAGGTACTCGACGCGATCGGCCTCGATCCCGTACGCCTGCCTGGTCGCGGCGATGTTGCGCTCGATGTACGGGCTCTCGCGATCGGCCGCGTTCGGGCGCACCGAGAACTGCTCCGTGAGGGCCGGGAAGATCCCGCCGACGACGATCGACGACAGGACCAGCAGCGCGGTTGCCATCAACGGCACCCGCAGGTCGTCCAGCAGGATCGAAGCGAAGAACGCTGCCGCGCACAGCACGGCGATCGCCACGAGGATCAGGCGAGCCGGCAGCACCGCGTTGATGTCGGTGAATCCGGCCCCGGTGAACGTCGGTTCCTTCCGGCCGCTCCACAGCAGCTGGTAGCGGTCGAACCAGTACGCGACCGCCTTGAGCGCGACGAAACTCCCGGCGAGCACGGCGATCTGGATTCGGGCGGCGCGCGTCGTCGCACCCGCCGCGCCGGTGGCACCACGACGGTCCCCGGCGCCGGCTGCGAACGGCAGCCGTAGTCCCCCGAAAAGGTAGTGGGTGGCCGTGCAGAGCACGAGTGCCAGGAACAGCGCGAGGAACGCCCATGTCAGCACGAGCCGGTAGAACGGCAGGTCGAAGACGTAGAACCCGACGTCGTACCCGAACTGCGCGTCGACGCTACCGAATGATCCGCCGTGGAGGAACAGCTGCACTCTGGCCCACTGACTCTGTGCGCTCAGGCCGAAGAACAGTCCCAGCAGCAACGGGATACCGATCGCGAACAGTTTCGGGCGCCTCAGCACCACGATCCGGTACCGCTCGATCGGATCGTCCGGGCCGACGGCAAACAACGGTCGCGCTCGGTACGCCCACGCCGTCACCCCGAAGAGCAGACCGGTCACCACCAGCGTGACCGCGGCGAACAGCACCAACCGGGTCACGATGATGGTGCCCCACACTTCCCGGTAGCCGACCTCTCCGAACCAGAGCCAATCGGTGTACACCGCGATCAGCCGGGGTCCGGCGATCAGCAGAGCGAAGAGGACCAGAAGGGCGACGATCGCCCGACGCGCCCGGCGCGGCAGCAACCGCCCTGGTTCGGAGGGATGCACGTCCACCTCCGATCGCCCGCATACACCGCGGCGGCCGGTGGACGGGGCCGGGTCCACACGATGCGGCCGCGATGTCCGTCCACCCATTCTAGGTGGGGGACATCACTCCGCCCAGGGAATCGCCGACCGGCGCCGATTCCTCCCGCACAGAACTGGGTCGTGCAGGCCCCGCCGGGTTCAGTGCTGGTAGACGTCCGGGATCCCGTCCTGGTCCTCGTCGAGAGACTCGAGCTCCGCGATCCTGCGGTAGGCGCGGTTCCGGGAGCGGAGCACCACCGACGCGGCGAGCGCCGCGGTGAGGGAGCCGACGAGGACCGCAACCTTCACGTGGTCGGCCGCGACGGTGCCGGCGCCGTAGGCGAGGTCTCCGATCAGCAGGGAGACGGTGAAGCCGATGCCGCCGAGCAGCGCGACGCCGAGCACGTCCAGCCAGCTCAGTCCCTCGTCCAGGTGGGCGCGGGTGAACCGGGCCATCAGGTAGGTGACGCCGAAGATCCCGACGACCTTGCCGAGCACGAGGCCCGCGACGACACCGACCGAGATCGGATCGCGGAGCGCCTCACCCAGGCCGTCGAGGCCACCGATCGTCACGCCGGCGGCGAAGAACGCAAAGATCGGGACGGCGACCCCGGCCGACAGCGGCCGGAGCCGATGCTCGAACTGCTCGGCCATGGCCTCCGTGCCGGTGCGCGTCCTGCGGGCGACGGGCACGGTGAAACCGAGCAGGACGCCGGCCACGGTGGCGTGGACACCGGATTCGTGGACCAGGAACCACGTGAGCACCGCCAGCGGCACCAGGAGCCACCAGGCCCGGATGCCGCGCTGCACCGCCACGGCGAACGCGAGCAGCGGGAGCATCGCGAGCCCGAGATACGCCAGGTCGAGCTCATCGGTGTAGAACACCGCGATCACGGTGACGGCGAGCAGGTCGTCGACGACGGCGAGCGTGAGCAGGAAGGTGCGCAGGGCCGCCGGGAGATGCGTCCCGATGACGGCCAGGATGGCCACGGCGAAGGCGATGTCGGTGGCGGTGGGCACCGCCCATCCGGTCAGCGCGTCCGCTCCGCCGCGCAGGTTCACCGCGACGAACACCGCCGCGGGTACCGCCATCCCTCCCACCGCTGCGGTGATCGGCACGGCGGCGCGCCGCAGGTCCCGCAGGTCGCCGGCGACGAACTCACGCTTGAGTTCCAGGCCGACGACGAAGAAGAAGATGGCCAGCAGACCGTCGGCCGCCCACGTCCCGAGTGACAGGTCCAGGTGCAGCGCGGACGGCCCCACCGTGGTGTCGCGGAGGCTGTGGTAGGCGTCGGACCACGGGGTGTTGGCCCAGACCAGGGCCGCGAGCGCGCCGATGAGCAGCAGGACACCACCGACGGTCTCCTTGCGGAGAATCTCGGCCACCCGCTTGGATTCCTCCCACGATCCACGGGAGAGCAACGGCAGGCGGGCGAAGGGTGTCGTCATCGAATGTCCTCGGATGTCGGGCAGCAGTCGTCGTCTGCCGACCAGACTTCCCGGCGCACCGGTTCCACCGTATCCCACCCGGCGCGCGGATCCGAGCCGAGGCAGCCGGGCGGCCCCGTCAGGGCGACGGATCAGGGTGACGGATAGGTGCTGATCGAGACCAGCGTCCCGTCCCCGCCCGAGGACACCGAGATGGAGGCGCCCTTCCCCGGCTTCCTGATCGTGAGACTCGTGCTGTAGGGAGTGACGCTCTCGGAGACCGTCTGCCAGCCCTCCCGGTCCACGAAGTCGAGGTAGAAGGTGCTGACCTGCTCGATCGGGTCGGACGTCGTCAGGACGGCCGAGCCGATCGCCCGGCTGACGAGCGTCGACGGCTGATAGGCCGGGATTCCATCCGTCGTCTCGGTGCCCTGTGCCTCGGTGCCCTGCGTCTCGGTACCCGCCGGCTCGGACTCGGCCGTGCCGGTCGGCGGGGCCGTTTCCCGGGCTGCCTCGGTGGTCGTCTGCGCCGACTCGCTCGGGTACGAGTCGTCGGTGCCGCATCCGACGACCGCGAGTGCCACTACCAGCGCCGCCGCGGCAGCCGGTACGACTCTCCTCGATGTTCGCATGTGCGTCCTCCTCCGCCGTTCCCACTGTGCACGGTCGGCAGGGATCGCGGGACGGATTCACCGCTTCGACGGCCGCGGAGGACGGCCGAAGTCAGGCTCGCCGTGCGCCCCGTGGCGGCGGCTGGCACCGGGGGCAGCTGAACGACGAGCGGTTCATGAATTTCTCCCGCCGCACCGGCGTCCCGCACCGTGGGCACGGCAGGTTCTCCTGGCCGTAGACGTTCAGCGACCGGTCGAAGTATCCGGACTCGCCGTTGACGTTGACATAGAGGGCATCGAACGAGGTACCGCCCTGGGCGAGCGCCTCGCCCATCACGTCGCGGGCCGCGTCGAGCAGCCACCGCAGGGTCGGCCCCCCGAGCCGGTCGGCCGCGCGGTTGCCGTGCACGCCGGCCCGCCACAGCGATTCGTCGGCGTAGATGTTGCCGATGCCGGACACGACGGTCTGGTCGAGGAGGACGCGCTTGATCTCGGTGTGCTTGCCGCGCAGCACCTTCACCACGGCGGCCGCGTCGAACGCCGGATCCAGGGGGTCGCGGGCGATGTGCGCGACGGGCTCCGGCAGGACGGCACCGTCGACCTCGACGAGCGGGGCGAGGGCCCAGCCTCCGAAGGTGCGCTGGTCCACGAACCGCAGGTCGGCGCCGTTGTCGAGAACGGCGCGGATGCGCAGGTGTTTCTCGTCCGGCACCGCCGGCGGCTGGACCAGCATCTGCCCGCTCATCCCGAGATGGACGACCAGTGCGACGTCGGCGGGCCCCAAGACGAGCCACAGGTATTTGCCGCGGCGCTGGACGGCAGCCACGGTCTGCCCGGTCAGCCGCAGCGCGAGATCCCGCGGGCCGGGTTCGTGACGGCGTACCGCACGCGGGTGCAGCACCTGGACGGACTCGATGGTGGCGCCGCGGACGTGCGCGTCGAGGCCGCGGCGGACGACCTCGACCTCGGGCAGTTCGGGCACGTCGGGTCAGCTCTGGTCGGCGGCGGCACCGGTGGGGGTGGCGTCGCTGTCGGACAGGCTCTGCCAGGCCGCGGCGGCGGCCTTCTGCTCGGCTTCCTTCTTCGTCCGACCCATGCCGACACCGCGGGCGTCGCCCGCGACGATCACGGTCGCGGTGAATTCCTTGTCGTGGTCCGGGCCGGTGGCGGTGATCTCGTACGCCGGCACGCCGACGCCTCGTTCCGCGGTCAGCTCCTGCAGGCTCGTCTTCCAGTCGAGACCGGCGCCGAGCCGCGGACCCCGCTCGAGGAGTTCGGCGAACAGGCGCAGCACAACGGTGCGTGCGACGTCGATACCGTGCTGCAGGTGGACGGCGCCGAGCAGCGACTCCATGCCGTCCGCGAGAATGCTGGGCTTGTCGCGGCCACCGGTGAGTTCCTCACCTTTGCCGAGCAGCAGGTGCGGCCCGAGGCCGCCGTCACCGAGAGACCGCGCGACCTCGGCGAGGGCGTGCATGTTCACCACCGACGCCCGGATCTTCGCGAGTTCACCCTCGGACTTGTCCGGATGCGACAGGTACAGCTTCTCGGTCACGGTGAGGCCGAGGACGGCGTCGCCGAGGAACTCGAGACGCTCGTTGGTCGGCAGGCCACCGTTCTCGTACGCGTAGGAGCGGTGCGTGAGCGCAAGCGTCAGCAGCTCCGGATCCACATCGACACCGAGGGCGGCGAGAAGGGACGCGTGTTCCCCTTCGCCGCCCTCGGATGCGGTGGTCGAATCGCTCGTCACGATGTCTCAGAATTCGAGAACTAGACGGCAGCGGTCACCTGACGGCCGTTGTAGGTGCCGCAGGACGGGCACGCCACGTGCGGCAGCTTCTTCTCGCCGCAGCCGCGGTTCGGGCAGGTGACGAGCGTCGGCGCAGTGGTGTTCCACTGGCTCCGCCGCGACCGGGTGTTCGAACGCGACATTCTGCGCTTGGGGACGGCCACGTCTACTTCTCCTCGTTGTTCTTGCTGTCGGATGCACTGCTGGGTTCTTCGGAGCCTGCGCCGAAAGCGGCTGCCAACCCAGCCCAGCGAGGATCCATTCTCTCATGCCCGTGCCCGGATTCCGCAATCGCCAGGCGAATGCCGCATTCGGGGCACAGTCCCGCACAGTCGTCACTACACAACGGCCGCAGCGGAAGCTCCAGTCCGACGGTGTCGACGATGACCGGCTCGAGGTCGATCGTGTCGTCCACCAGGCGGTAGACCTCGTCCTCGTCGGTGGTCTGCTCCGTGACGCTGTTCGGGTAGGCGAACAGCTCCGTCAGGTACAGCTCCACCGAGTCCTCGAAGGGCTCGAGGCAGCGCGAGCACTCGCCGACTGTATCGGCACGGACGGTCCCGGTGACGAGGACCCCCTCGGACACCGCTTCCAGCCGGAGATCGAGTTCCACATCCGTGCCTTCCTCGATCGCGATCGAGTCGAGTCCGATCCGCAACGGCGCAGGTACCACCGTGTGGACCGTGCGCATGGAGCCCGGACGGCGTCCGAGCGAGCGTACGTCCAGCACGAGACCCGAATCCCGGTCGGGATGCTGGGGGCTGTGACGGCGGGCAGACACGGGAATGCTACTTCCTCTTTCCAGGTGACGGACGCCGCCCCCACGGGGCGACTGGGCAACCACTCCACGATACGCGACGGACCCGGGCGCGACGAAATCGCCCGGCGCGGGAGCCGGATGCGTCAGCGGCGCCGCTCGGACCGGCGTTCGGCCTCCGTGTAGTCGGGCACACCGGCGCCCGTCCGCAGCTGCTGCCGGCCGCGGCCCACCGACCGCAACGTCGTGCCGAGCACGTCTTCGAACTCGGCGAGCTTGGAATCGACGTACTCGTCGCATTCCGACCGCAGCCGATCCGACTCGGCGTGGGCGGCATCGATGACCCGCGCGGATTCGGCGTGGGCGGCCTGCACGACCTCCGTCTGCGACACCAGACGGGCCTGCTCGGCCTCGCCGTCGGCGACCGACCGCTCGTACGAGGCCTTGCCCGCCTCGATCATGCGGTCGGCCTCCGCCTGCGCGCGGGCCGTCACGGACTCGTACTGCTCCTTGGCGTCGGCGATCGTGTCGTCGGCCTCGGCCTGGGCGTCGCGCAGCAGATCGTCGGCGTGGGCGCGGGCCTCCTGCACCATCCGGTCCGCCTGTGCCTTCGCGTCGGCGAGCATGCGGTCCGCGTCGGCGCGGGCGTTGTCGAGGGTCTCGCGGGCCTCCGCGTCGGCGTCCGCGACGGTCTTGTCGGCCTGGGCCCGCGCGTCGCCGATGAGCTTGTCCCGATGATCCAGGACGTCCTGCGCGTCGTCCAGTTCGGCCGGCAACGCGTCGCGGACGTCGTCGAGCAGGTCCAGTACGTCGCCGCGTGGGACCACGCAGCTCGCGGTCATCGGGACACTGCGTGCTTCCTCGACGATCGCGACCAGCTCGTCGAGTGCCTCGAATACCCGGTACACGCCCCACCCCAATCATCGTCCCGGCGCGGCCGGTGCGACCGCCGCCGGATGCAAGTCTGCCGCAGGTGCCGCCGGAGTCGCGCATCGCGGACCCGGTGTGTCGGCGATCGAACGGGCGGGGTCAGCCTCGGCCGCTGTGCCGGATCAGCGCTTCGCCGCTGTGCCGGATCAGCGCTTCGCCGCTGTGCCGGATCAGCGCTTCGCCGCTGTGCCGGATCAGCGCTTCGCCGCTGTGCCGGATCAGCGCTTCGCCGCTGTGCCGGATCAGCGCTTCGCCGCTGTGCCGGATCAGCGCTTCGCCGCTGTGCCGGATCAGCGCTTCGCCGCTGTGCCGGATCAGCGCTTCGCCGCTGTGCCGGATCAGCGCTTCGCCGCTGTGCCGGATCAGCGCTTCGCCGCTGTGCCGGATCAGCGCTTCGCCGCTGTGCCGGATCAGCGCTTCGCCGCTGTGCGCTCCGCGATCCGCGCGAGCAGCCGCTTGTGCACCGTCGCGGGGAGCATGTCGGCGACGTCGCCGCCGTAGGTGGCGACCTCCTTGACGAGAGAGCTCGACAGGTAGCTGTAGGCCGGGTTGGTCGCGACGAACAGGGTGTCGACGCCGGTGAGCTTGTGGTTCATCTGCGCCATCTGCAGCTCGTAGTCGAAGTCGTTGGCGCCGCGCAGGCCCTTGACGATGGCCGTGATGCCGTGGGCGCGTGCATAGTCCACCAGCAGGCCCTGCCAGGAGTCGACGCGCACGTTGCCCAGGTGGGCAGTGGCTTCGGTGAGCATCTCGATGCGCTCGGGAACCGAGAACATTCCCTGCTTGTTGGGGTTGATCACGACGGTCACCGTCACTTCGTCGAACTGCACGGCAGTCCGAGAGATGACGTCGAGGTGGCCGTTGGTCACGGGGTCGAACGAACCGGGGCAGACCGCACTGCTCATGAGTCCGAACCGTAGCAGGTAGCGATCTCGATCCGGGTCTCGCCGTACTTGCGAACGCGGTCCGGTTCGAGGGCCTGCGGCCACACCGTCTCCGGCGAGCGGGAGGAGCGTTCGAGCACCACCACCGAGCCCTCCCCCACCCAGCCCCCGTCGACGAGGGCGGTGAGCATCGCGGACACCGCCTGCTCGGTCACCGCGTACGGCGGATCGGCGAGCACGAGGTCGTAGACCCGGTCCGGGGCACCGCCGAGCACGGCGGCGACCGGCGCAGCCCGCAGCACCGCCGGCAGACCGAGTTCGGTGATGTTGCGGCGGATCACGGCGGCGGCCTGCGCGTCGGACTCGACGAGCAAGGCGTGGACGGCGCCCCGGGACAGCGCCTCGAGCCCGAGCGCGCCGGAGCCGGCGTACAGGTCCAGCACCGACGCGCCGTCGAGCTCCATCCGGGCCGTGAGCGAACTGAACAGCGCCTCGCGGACCCGCTCCGAGGTGGGCCGGGTCCCGCGGGGCGGCACCTTCAGGCGCCGCCCCCCGGCCCGGCCGGCCACGATCCGGGTCATCGCACCGTCCCGGAGAACCGTCCGATCACTCCGCGCTCTCCTCGGTGGACACGACGACCAGCAGGTCGCCGCCCTCCACCTGGGACACGCCGGCGAGGGCGACGCGGGTGACGGTGCCGCCACGCGGCGCGGTGATCGCGGCCTCCATCTTCATCGCCTCGATGGTGGCGACGGTGTCACCGGCCGCGACGCGGTCGCCCTCGGCGACGAGGAGGGTCACGGCGCCGGCGAACGGCGCGGCGACGTGCCCGGGGTTGTTGCGGTCGGCCTTCTCCGCGGCCGGAACCTCGCTGGCGACGGACTTGTCGCGCACCGAGACCGGGCGCAGCTGCCCGTTGAGGATGCACATCACGGTCCGGAAGCCGCGCTCGTCCGGCTCGGAGATCGCCTCCAGCCCGATCAGCAGCTCGACACCCTTGTCCAGGCGCACCCGGTGTTCCTCACCGCGGCGCAGACCGTAGAAGAACTGGTTGGCGGACAGCTCCGAGGTGTCGCCGTAGCGGTCCCGGTGCTCGAGGAACGCCTGGGTCGGACCGGGGAACAGCAGCCGGTTCAAGGTGGCGCGCCGCTCGCTGGAGGTGTCGTCGAGCGCCTTCTCCTCCTCGGAGGTCAGCGGCACCTCGGGCTTGGGGGCGCCGCGGCCCTCGAGGGCCTTGGAGCGGAACGGCTCGGGCCACCCGCCGGGCGGGGTGCCGAGCTCGCCGCGCAGGAATCCGACCACCGAGTCCGGGATGTCGTAGCGGGCCGGGTCGGCCGCGAACTCGTCGCTGGCGACGCCGGAACCCACCAGGTGCAGGGCGAGGTCACCGACCACCTTCGACGACGGAGTGACCTTGACCAGCCGGCCGAGCATCCGGTCGGCCGCGGCATACTTGGCCTCGACCTCCTCGAACCGGTCGCCCAGACCCAGCGCGATGGCCTGCTGCCGCAGGTTCGACAGCTGCCCGCCGGGGATCTCGTGGGTGTACACCCGGCCCGTCGGGGCGGGCAGGCCCGATTCGAACGGCGCGTACACCTTGCGCAGCGCCTCCCAGTACGGCTCGAGGTCGCACACGGCCTGCAGGTCCAGACCGGTGTCGTACTCCGAGTGCGCGGCCGCGGCGACGATCGCCGACAGCGCGGGCTGGCTGGTGGTGCCGGCCAGCGCGGCGGAGGCGCCGTCGACGGCGTCGGCGCCGGCCTGCCACGCCGCGAGGTACGTCGCGAGCTGACCACCGGGGGTGTCGTGCGTGTGCACGTGCACCGGCAGGTCGAAGTTGCTGCGCAGCGCCGAGACCAGGGTGGCGGCCGCGGGTGCGCGCAGCAGCCCGGCCATGTCCTTGATCGCCAGCACGTGGGCCCCGGCCTCGACGATCTGCTCCGCCAGGCGCAGGTAGTAGTCGAGGGTGTAGAGCGTCTCGCCGGGATCGGAGAGGTCCCCGGTGTAGGACATCGCGACCTCGGCCAGGGCGGTGCCGGTCTCGCGGACCGCGTCGATCGCCGGCCGCATCTGGTCGACGTTGTTCAGCGCGTCGAAGATGCGGAAGATGTCGATGCCGGTGTCGGTGGCCTCCCGCACGAACGCGCGGGTGACCATCTCCGGGTACGGGGTGTAGCCGACCGTGTTGCGGCCGCGCAGCAGCATCTGCAGGTTGATGTTCGGGATCGCCTCCCGCAGCGCCGCCAGACGCTCCCACGGGTCCTCGTGCAGGAACCGCAGCGCGACGTCGTAGGTGGCGCCGCCCCACGCCTCGATCGACAGCAGCTGCGGGGTCATCCGCGCGACGTGCCCGGCGACGGTGAGCAGATCCTTGCTGCGCACGCGCGTCGCGAGCAGCGACTGGTGCGCGTCGCGGAAGGTGGTGTCGGTGACGGCGAGGGCCTTCTGCTCGCGCAGCGCCTTCGCGAAGCCGTCCGGGCCGAGGGCGAGCAGCCGCTGCCGCGAACCCTCCGGCGGGGCGACGTCGAGGTCGATCTTCGGCAGCTTGTCGTGCGGGTACACCGTCGTCGGGCGCTCGCCGTGCGGCTTGTTCACCGTCACGTCGGCGAGGTACTCGACGATCTTCGTGCCGCGGTCGGCGGAGGTCTTGGCGGTCAGCAGCTGCGGCCGCTCGTCGATGAACGACGTGGTGACGTTCCCGGCCCGGAAGTCCGGGTCGTCGAGCACGGCCTGCAGGAAGGGGATGTTCGTCGACACGCCGCGGATGCGGAACTCGGTGACCGCGCGGCGGGCGCGGGCGACGGCCGTGGGCAGGTCGCGGCCGCGGGCCGTGAGCTTGACCAGCATCGAATCGAAGTGGGCGGAGACCTCGGCGCCGACGGAGGTGCCGCCGTCGAGTCGGATCCCGGCGCCGCCGGGCGTGCGGTACGCGCTGATGCGCCCGGTGTCGGGCCGGAAGCCGTTGGCCGGATCCTCGGTGGTGATGCGGCACTGCAGCGCCGCCCCGCGGATCGCGACCTTGTCCTGCGACAGGCCCAGGTCGGTCAGCGACTCACCGGAGGCGATGCGCATCTGCGCCTGCACGAGGTCGACGTCGGTGATCTCCTCGGTGACCGTGTGCTCGACCTGGATGCGCGGGTTCATCTCGATGAAGACGTGGTTGCCGCGGGAATCGAGGAGGAACTCGACGGTGCCGGCGCAGCTGTAACCGATCTGCTTCGCGAACGCGACGGCGTCCGCGCAGATCCGCTCGCGCAGCTCGGGGGCGAGGTTCGGTGCCGGGGCCAGCTCGATGACCTTCTGGTGGCGGCGCTGCAGCGAGCAGTCCCGCTCGAACAGATGCATCACATTGCCCTGTCCGTCGGCCAGGATCTGCACCTCGATGTGCCGGGGATCGACCACCGCCTGCTCGAGGAACACCGTGGGATCGCCGAACGCCGCATCCGCCTCCCGGGACGCCGCCTCGATCGCCTCCCGCAGCTGGCCACGCTCGGCCACGCGCCGCATGCCACGCCCGCCGCCGCCGGCGACGGCCTTGACGAAGATCGGGAACTCCATGGACTCGGCAGCCGCGAGCAACTGCTCGAGATCGGCCGACGGCTCCGACGACGCCAGCACCGGCAGACCCGCCGCCTTGGCCGCCGCGATCGCCCGCGCCTTGTTTCCGGTCAGCTCCAGCACGTGCGCCGACGGACCGATGAAGGTGATGCCCTCCGCCGCGCACGCCGCCGCCAGGTCCGGGTTCTCGGACAGGAAACCGTAGCCGGGGTAGACCGCGTCGGCGCCGGCCTTCTTCGCGGCGGCGACGATCTCCGCCACGGACAGGTACGCACGGACCGGATGTCCCTGCTCCCCGATCTGGTAGGCCTCGTCGGCCTTGAGCCGGTGCAGGGAATTGCGGTCCTCGTACGGAAACACCGCGACGGTCCCGGCACCCAGTTCATAGGCGGCGCGGAACGCGCGGATCGCGATCTCGCCTCGGTTGGCGACAAGCACTTTGGAGAACATTGGACGACGGTACCGCGACGTAACACTCCGTTCGGCGTCCGCATCCCAGATCGTGGGACGGATGCACGTCTTTGTCCGACTGAAACGATGCAGGTCGAGGGATCCTTAACGTGCCGGAAACGTCGCGGGTGCGGCGGGCGTCACCTCACAACGGCGCCGCGCCCGGCGTGCGCGGAACGTAACCTCACGACTTCTCGAGGTACGCGACCCGTTCGGTGTCGAGCGCGGCCGACACCATGCGGGCCAGACCGGGGTGTTCCTCGAGCCGCGGATCGCGGTCGGTCACGGCGCGGGCGAAGTCCTGCGCGGCCGCGATGACCTCGACGTCGTCGACGAGCGAGAGCATCCGCAGCGTCGAGGTGGTGCCCGACTGGGCGACACCGAGCACATCGCCCTCGCGGCGCTGCTGCAGGTCCAGCTGGGCGAGCGCGAATCCGTCGGTGGTCGCGGCGACGGCCTCGAGGCGGGCCATGGCGGGCGCGCCGGGCTTCGAATCCGACACGAGCAGGCACAGCCCCGGATGCCCGCCCCGGCCCACCCGGCCGCGCAGCTGGTGCAGCTGGCTGACCCCGAACCGGTCGGCGTCCACGATCACCATCACCGTCGCGTTGGGCACATCCACGCCGACTTCGACGACGGTGGTGCACACCAGCACGTCGATGTCTCCGGCGGCGAAGTCGCGCATCACCGCGTCCTTCTCGTCCGCGGGCAGTCGCCCGTGCAGCAACCCGACCCTCAGGTGGGCCAGCGGGCCGCCCGCGAGCTCCTCGAACTGCTGGAGCACCGACTTCGTCTCGGGCGGCTTGCCCCTGCCCCCGCGCCCGCCGGTCGTCTCCGCCTCGTCGAAGCCGACCAGGTCGGCGTCCTCGTCGCTGTCGCCGTCGCCGATGCGCGAGCACACCACATACGCCTGGCGGCCCGCCGCGACCTCTTCGCCGATGCGTTCCCACGCGCGCGCCACCCAGCTGGGATGCACCTTCGCCGCCACGACCCGGCTGGTGATGGGCGACCGGCCGCGGGGCAGTTCCCGCAATGTGGACACCTCGAGGTCGCCGAGGACGGTCATCGCGATGGTGCGCGGGATGGGTGTCGCCGTCATGACCAGCACGTGCGGGCTGGCACCGTCGCGGCCGCGGTTGCGCAGCACGTCGCGCTGCTCCACGCCGAACCGGTGCTGTTCGTCGACGACGACGAGGCCGAGGTCGTAGAACTCGACGCCCTGCTGGATCAGCGCGTGGGTGCCGATCACGAGCCCCGAGTCGCCGCTCACGATGTCGAGCAGGGCCTGCCGCTTGCGGACCGCGCTCATCGAGCCCGTCACGAGGGTGACCTTGGTGGCCAGCTCGTGGGCGGCGAGTTCGCCCGCCGCGGCGAGATCGCCGAGCATCTTCGCCAGCGAGCGCGCATGCTGGGCGGCGAGCACCTCGGTCGGCGCGAGCAGTGCGCACTGGTGTCCCGCGTCGATGACCTGCAGCATCGCCCGCAGCGCCACAATCGTCTTGCCCGAGCCGACCTCGCCCTGCAGCAACCGGTTCATCGGGTGCGATCCGGCGAGGTCCGCCGCGATCTCGTCGGCGACCGCGAGCTGCCCGGCGGTCAGTTCGAACGGCAGCCGGCGATCGAACTCGTCGGCGATACCGCCGCTGCGGCGCGGGCACGCCGGGGCCGTGCGCACCGCGACGTCGTGGCGGCGCCGGGCGAGGACGAGCTGCACCGCCGCGGCCTCGTCGAACCGCAGGCGCTCCCGGGCGGCGGTGACGTCGTCCCGGTCGTCGGGCAGGTGGATGCGGCGCAGCGCCTCGTCCAGCCCGATCAGGCCGTGCTCGCCACGCACCCACTCGGGCAGCGGGTCGTCGACGGTCTCGAGCTGATCGAGGATCTGCCGCACGCAGCGCATCACGGTCCACGACTCGACGTCGCGGGTTGCGGGGTACATCGGGATGAGGGCCCGATCGAAGATCGACATGTCGATGCCGCCGTCGCCCTGGGCACTGCGGGCCATGCCGGCGAGCGCGCCGGCGCCGCGCACCCGGGTGGGCCGCGGGGCCGCGCCACCGATCTCGGGGCCGCGAGGCTCGGGCAGGATGATGTAGCTCGGGTGGGCCAGGCTCCACTTGTCGCGGAAGTACTTGACGGTGCCGGAGAACATGCCGCGCACCCCGGGCTTGATGTTGTACTTGACCTTCTGCGGGTTGAAGAAGGTCACGTCGATCTTCTGCCGGTCCGATTCGAGCACGACGGCGAGCCGGGTGCCGGGCCGGCTCTTCATCCGCACCTCGTCGGCCCTGGCCACCCGCGCGATGATCGTCACGTGCTGGCCCTCGACCGGTTGCGAGTCGCCGAGCTCGGCGCCCTGGGTGGCGTACCGGTGGGGATAGTGGCGCAGCAGGTCCTCGACGGTGGTCATGCCGAACGAGTCGGCGAGTGCATCCGCGGTCTTGCGGCCGAGAAGATGATCGAGTCGGTCCGCGAGTGTCGCCACTGCCGTCCTCTCCGCTCCGATCGACGCCGGGGGGCCGGCGTCCGACTGTTCCTGTGCCGGCTACTCCACACCGAGCTGCAGCAGGTCGCTGCGCTGTCCCCCGTGGTACACCAGCACCTCCACCTCGGGGTGGCGGTCGTTGACGTGCCGGGTCAGCCGCTCGGCGAGTCCGTCGGGCGCGTCGAAGCCGACGAGCATCGTCACGAGCTCTCCGCCCGCGGCGAGCACCTTGTCGAGCAGCGACGCTCCCGCCGTCACCAGATCATGCTCGATGACTACGACATCATGACCCGACAGGCCCAGGCTGTGCCCCGGCTCGCACGTTCCCACCCAGGTCAGGGCCCGCTCGTTCGCGATGCGCAGCGAGCCCCACCGGGTCGCGGCGGCCGCTTCGGACATGGCGAAGGCGTCGTCGGCGGCCTCGCGGCCCGGGTCGTGCACCGCAAGCGACGCCAGTCCCTGCACCATCGACGAGCAGGGCAGGAACATCACCTCGCGCCGGTGGTCGCGGGCCGCCGCGCCGACCGCGACGAGTTCCTGGGCGGGCAGCGCACCGTTGGGCAGGACCATCACGTCACGGCTGCCCAGCCGGCGGATCGCGTCGAGCAGGTGCCGGCGGGTGATCGGATCGTCCGCCCGCACGATCGCCGCGCCCTCGGCTTCGAACAGCTCCGCTGCCCCGTCGCCGGCCACGACGGCGAGCACCGAGCGGCTTCCGGCCCCGGAAGCCACCGGGCCGACGCCGATCCGTTGCTGTGCCTCCAGCGCGAAGCACGTGACGGTGACCTGGTGCAGCCGCCCGGCCTCCAGGCCGGCCTCGACGGCAGCGCCCGCGTCGCAGCAGTGCACGTGCACGGACCAGGTGCCGGCGCCGTCGCCGACGACGGCGACCGAGTCCCCGAGGGCGTCGAGGCGGGTACGCAGGGTGTCCATGCGGGCGGTGTCGGAGCCCTCGACGAAGTACATGACCTCGAAGTCCTGATCGCCGCCGTGGCGGGGTTCGTGCCCGTTGTGCCCGCCGTGCCGGGCGGGAGCGCCGGGCTTCGACGTCGCGATCGGTGCCCGGTCCGGACGCCGGCCCGACACCGTCTCGACGAACGCGTCGAGCAGCAGGAGCAGACCGAGGCCCCCTGCGTCGACGACGCCGGCCTCGGCCAGCACGTCGAGTTGCGCGGTGGTGCGCTGCAGGGCCTCGGCGGCGGCGTCGGCCGCTGCGGTCGCCACCGTCACGAGCGAACCGGAGCGGCCGGCCGCGTGCGCGCCGTCGGCGGCCGCGTGCAGCACGCTGACGATGGTGCCCTCGGCGGGGCAGCTCAGCGCGCGGGTGACGAGGTCTGCGGCGTGCCGCCAGGCGCGCCCGAGTGCGGCGCCGTCGACGACCACGGCCCCGTCGAGGGCGTCGGCCAGGCCCCGCAGCATCTGCGCGAGGAGGACACCGGAGTTGCCGCGGGCGCCGTGGAACGCGCCGCGCGCCAGGGCGCCGACGATCGTGGCGACGTCCTCGGCGTCCGCCGCGGAGGTGTCGAGTTCGGCCGCCGCGGAGCGCAGGGTGACGAGCAGGTTGGTACCGGTGTCGCCGTCGGGGACGGGGAAGACGTTGAGGCTGTTGATCTCGTCGCGGCGCTCGGCGAGCGCCCGCAACCCGAGATCCACCCATCGGCGCAGGGCAGTCCCGTCGACTGCTTCCCCGACCTCGAGCACCTGCTTCCCCCCTTCGCCACCACGCAACCGGTGACGCAAGGGTAGCGGTGCCCCCGTCGGACGGCCGGTTTGGCCATTGCCACCCCCACCCGCTACGCTTGCAGGGTTGCCTCGCACGGATGGCGGACGCCTCCTCGTGTTCGCAGGCCGACGAAGACACGAAAATATCCACTACTCACCAAGGAGTTCGCGACTATGGCTGCCGTCTGCGACGTATGCGCCAAGGGCCCCGGCTTCGGTAAGTCGGTCTCGCACTCGCACCGGCGTACCAACCGTCGTTGGAACCCGAACATCCAGAGCGTGCGCGCTCAGGTTGCCCCGGGCAACACGCGTAAGGTCAACGTGTGCACCTCCTGCCTCAAGGCGGGCAAGGTCGTTCGCGGCTGATCCCCGGTTCGGCATACGAGGCCCCGGCGTTGCGACGCCGGGGCCTCGTCGTGTTCCGCCATCGTCGCCGTGACCCCGTACCCGCCGGGCGGGGCGACCGGTAGGGTGCCCCGGGTGACCGAATCAGTACTGTCCCACGTCCGCCTCGAGGACGGCGTCCTGCGCATCGCCGTGGCGACCGCCGAGCGCGGCACGTCCCTCTCCCCCGCGGGCATGGCCCAGGGCATCGAGGCCCTGCGCACCGCCGGCCCCGAGGTCGGCGCCGTCCTGCTCGTCGGTGAGGGTGCCAACTTCTGCGCGGGCGGCGACGTCCGCGCCTTCGCCTCCGCGCCCGACCGCGGCGAGTTCGTCGGCGACGTCGCACGCCTGTTCCACGACTTCGTCCGCGCCCTCGACGCGGCCCGCGTGCCCGTGGTGGCCGCCGTCCAGGGCTGGGCGGCGGGCGCGGGCATGAGCATCGTGCTGCACGCCGACATCGCGCTCGGGGGCCCCTCGACGAAGCTGCGGCCGGCCTACCCGTCGATCGGGTTCACCCCCGACGGCGGCATGTCGTGGACCCTGCCGCGCATCGTCGGAGTCGCCCGGGCGCGGGAGATCATCCTCACCGACTGTGTCCTGAACGCCGACGAGGCCGTGCGGCTCGGGGTGCTCAGCCGCCTCGTCGCCGACGACGAGGTGCCCGGCGAGGCGATGCGGGTGGCCCGCACCCTCGCGAACGGCCCCACCGCCGCCTACGCCGGGATCCGGCAACTGCTCGCCGATTCGGCGGGGCGGTCGCTGTCCGAGCAGCTCGACGCGGAGGCCGCGGCGATCGCGGCGGCCGCGAACGGCCCGACCGGCATCGAGGGTGTCGACGCGTTCGTCGAGAAGCGGCGCCCCGACTTCGAGTCGATTCGCCGCGGCTGAGCCACGCCCGTTCAGGCCAGGCGCCAGTCCACCGGGTCCCCGCCCTGCTCGGTCAGCAGCGCGTTCGCGCGGCTGAAGGGGCGGGACCCGAAGAACCCGCGGGAGGCCGACAGCGGCGACGGGTGCGCCGACTTCACGGTGGGCACGTCGCCGAGCATCGGTTCGAGGGTGGCCGCGTCGCGGCCCCACAGGATCGCGACGAGCGGCGCGGTGCGCGCGACGAGCGCCCGGATCGCCTGCTCGGTCACGCTCTCCCAGCCCTTGCCCCGATGCGACGCCGGCTGGCCGGGTTGCACCGTCAGGACGCGGTTGAGCAGCAGCACCCCCTGTGCCGACCACGGTGTGAGGTCGCCGTTGGGTGGTGTCGGCAGGCCGAGGTCGTCGCTGTATTCGCGGTAGATGTTGGCCAGGCTGCGCGGCACCGGACGCACCTCCGGCGCGACCGAGAAGCTCAGTCCGACGGCATGACCCGGCGTCGGATACGGGTCCTGGCCGACGATGAGCACCTTCACCCGGTCGAACGGCTGGGTGAAGGCCCGCAGCACGTTCGCGCCGGAGGGCAGGTAGCCGCGTCCGGCGGCGTTCTCGGCGCGCAGGAAGTCGCCCATCGCGGCGATGTCGGCGGCAACGGGAGCCAGCGCCCGCGCCCAGCCTTCCTCGACGATCTCCGGCAGGGGTCGTACAGCCATCGGTGGTGCCCGGCCCCTCAGTCGATCCTGCGCAGCGCGCTGCGGTAGTACTCGGCGTTCGCCGCGTACATCTTGGCGTTGGCGTCGACGTGGCCCTCCGGCACCTCGTAACCCTCCCGGATCTTCGCGGGTACGCCGATCGCCATGGACCGCGGCGGCACCTGGAAACGCGGGGCCACGAGCGCGCCGGCCGCGACGATCGCCCCGTCGCCGACGGCGGAGCCGTTGAGTACGAGCGAACCGGACCCGATCAGGCAGCCGTCGCCGATGGTGGAGCCTTCGATGTGGGCGTTGTGGCCGACCACGGTGCCGGCGCCGATGACGGTGGCGTCGACGGCGGTGCAGTGGATGATCGTCCCGTCCTGGATGTTGCTCTCGGCGCCGACGACGATCCGGCCGTAGTCACCGCGCAGGACCGCGGTGGGCCACACCGAGGCGCGGGCGCCGAGGGTGACGTTGCCGATGACCACCGCATCGGGGTGGACCCAGGCGTCGGGATGGATATCGGGCACACGGTCGCCGAGCGCATACACAGCCATGCTGTGAAACCTATCTCGAGAAGCTCTGCCAGCCTCCGGGACCCGGCCGGCCGTGGCCGTCGACGGTGACGCCGCCGCCCTCGCGCACCGTGCCGACGGGCCGCCAGCCCGCCGGCAGCGGCACGTGCGGCGGGAAGCACGCGGCAAGGGCGTGGTCCTCGCCGCCGGTGAGCACCCACTCCCATACGTCGGCCCCGAGTTCCGCGGCGGCGGCCCGCAGCTCGGCGCCGGGTTCGAGCAGCTCGCGCGAGACGTCGATCGCGACGCCGGATGCGGCGGCGATGTGCCCGAGGTCGGCGAGCAGGCCGTCGGAGATGTCGGTCGCGGCGTGGGCGCCGCCGGCCGCCGCCGCGGGTCCCGCGGCGTACGGGGGCGCCGGCACCTGGTGGGCGGCCACCAGGTCCGGGTGGCCGGCGAGGCCGGCGGTGAGCACGGCCAGCCCGGCGGCGGAGCGCCCGGTGGATCCGGCCAGCGCGACGGTGTCGCCGGGCCGGGCCGCAGACCGCAGGAGCGGCGCGCGCCCGTCGAGGTCGCCGAGGACGGTCACCGCGACGATCAGTTGCGACGCCTGCACCAGGTCGCCGCCGACGACGCCGGCGCCGAGCGCCTCCGCGGCCTCGCCGATCCCGGCGGAGACACCGTCGAGCACGTCGACCGGGGTGTCCGGCGGGCAGCCGAGCCCGACGAGGAAGGCGGTGGGGCGCGCGCCCATCGCGGCGACGTCGGCGCCGTTCTGGGCGACGGCCTTGCGCCCGACGTCGTGCGGGGTGGACCAGTCGAGCCGGAAGTGCCGGCCCTCGACGAGCATGTCCGTGGAGACGGCGACGCGCCCGTCGGCGGCGGCGACGAGGGCCGCGTCGTGGCCCGGTCCGACGAGCGTGGTGGCGGGCTGGCGACGCCCGGCGACCGCACGGTCGATCACGGGGAACTCGCCGAGGTCGGCGACGGTGGGGCCGGTGCGGTCGGGCGCGGTGATGCGGTCCTCCCGTTCGTGGGTCGGTGGGGTGCGGGCGTCGGTGGTCACGGTAGTTTCGACCACGCTACCGTCCCCGCAAATTCGAGAGATTATGACCGAGCCGACAGTCTCCCCCGACCCCGACCCCGACCCCGCCCCCGCTGGCGACGCCGAACACCACCGCAGTCCCGCCCTGATCGCCACGGCCGTCGCGCTGCCGGTGGCGTTGCTGATCGGCATCGTGGTGGCGGCGGTGCTGGCGAACCGCACCCCGGAGCTGGCGCCCGTAGCGCTGGGGCCGGTGGTGGCGCCGCAGGCCGAGTCCCCGGAGTGCGCGGCGCTGCTGGGGGCGCTGCCCGAGGAGGTCGGCGACCTCCGCCGCGCGGAGCTGGCCGACCCGGCCCCGGTGGGGGCCGCGGCCTGGCAGCCCGTCGAGGGCGAGCCGGTGGTGCTGCGGTGCGGGCTCGAGCGACCGGCGGAGTTCGATCAGGCGGCGGCGCTGCAGGTGGTCGACGGCGTCCAGTGGTTCGAGGTGTCCGGCGCCGCGGAGGGCATCGATGCGAGCACGTGGTTCGTCGTGGACCGCCCGGTGTACGTGGCGCTGACAGTGCCGAACGGCTCGGGTCCGACTCCGCTGCAGACGATATCGGCGGCGGTCACGCAGTCGCTCCCGCAACAGCCGATCGACCCCGCGCCGGTCGCCGGCGGCTGACGGCGCCGGCCCCTCGGAACCTACTGTGCCAGCATGGATCCCGACTCCAGGAAACGCTGGTGGAAGGACAGGGACTCGCCGAGCAGGTGCGGGGTGTGCCCGGCGTCGGGCACGGCCTCGGCCCGGTCGACGTAGTCGTGCAGCATGTCCCGGTAGTCCGGATGGGCGCAGTTGTCGACGACGACCCGGGAGCGGCGCCGCGGCGACAATCCGCGCAGGTCCGCAAGTCCCTGCTCGGTGACGAGGACCTGCACGTCGTGCTCGGTGTGGTCCACGTGCGGCACCATCGGCACGATCGACGAGATGCTGCCGCCCTTCGCGGTGGAGGGGCTCAGGAACATCGACAGGTAGCCGTTGCGGGCGAAGTCGCCGGATCCGCCGATCCCGTTCATGATCTTGGTGCCCATGACGTGGGTGGAGTTGACGTTGCCGTAGATGTCGGCCTCGAGCATGCCGTTCATCGCGATGATGCCGAGGCGGCGCACGATCTCGGGGTGGTTGCTGATCTCCTGAGGGCGCAGCACGATGTGCTCGCGGTAGAAGTCGATGTTCGACACCAGCTCGTCGATTCCGGCCTCGCTCAGCGCCAGCGACGTGGCGGACGCGAAGCGGACCGTGCCGTGCTTGATCAGGTGCAGCATCCCGTCCTGGATGACCTCGGAGTAGCAGGTCAGACCCTTGTGGGGACCGGCATCGAGACCCTGGAGGACGGCGTTGGCCACGTTGCCGATGCCGGACTGCAGCGGCAGGAGCGTGTCCGCGGGCAGCCGGCCGCGGGAGATCTCGTGCTCGAAGAAGTCGAGCACGTGCGCGGCGATCGCCTGGCTCACCGCGTCCGGCGGGGTCAGCGGGCTGGCGCTGTCGCGGGCGTGGGTCTCGACGACGGCGACGACCTTGTCCGGGTCGACGCGGAACGTGCTCTGGCCGATGCGGTCCTCGACGTCCGTGAGCATGATCGGCTTGCGGTGCGGCGGCAGCGCGGTGCCGTAGTACACGTCGTGGATGCCCGTCATCGCGGCCGGAATCCACGAGTTGACCTCGAGGATCACCTTCTCGGCGACGTCGAGCCAGGTCTTGTTGTTGCCGATCGACGCGGACGGGATCAGCTCACCGGTCTCGGTGACGCCGGAGACCTCGACGACCGCGACGTCGACGTGCCCGTAGTAGCCCTCCCAGACCTGCTGGGCGACGTGGGACAGGTGGATGTCCACGTAGTCCATGCGGCCGTTGTTGATGTTGCGGCGGGCGGTGGGCTCGGCCTGGTACGGCATCCGCAGGGAGATGCCGGCCACCTCCGACAGCATCCGCTCGGTCTCGGCGGAGACCGACGCGCCCGTGAGGAGGTTGACCGTGAAGTCGGTGCCGGCGGCGCGCGCGGCCCCGATGCGTTCCGCGAGCGCCGGGGTGATCGCCTTCGGCGTGCCGGCACTGGCGAAACCGCTGATGGCGACGGTGTGGCCGGGCTGGATCCAGCGGACGGCTTCCTCCGCCGACACGACCTTCTGCCGGAACGCCGGATGGTCGATTCGGCTCGGAGAGGAGTCGGATGCGGGGCGGAGGAACTGCGTCTGCATAACGAACAGGGTACGAGCACGCCCGGCGGCCGACGACGCCTCCGTCACAGCGGCGGACCGGATGGGGCGCGGACCACTCACCCCGCCGCGTGCCGCACCCACGGCCCCCGGCCGAACGAACCGCCGTCCCACCGGTCCTCGAAAGCAACTGTCTCGCAGTCGGTTCGATTGCAACGAGCGCAGCGGCTCCGGGTCGGGGCGACCGTGGCGCCGACGACTCCGGCGCGACCGACGTGCCGCGCCGCCGCCGGGCCGGGCGGCGGCGGCCCGACGGGACCGACGGGTCGTTCGCCGATGGAACGACCCCGTTCGTCGCGCAACACGGCACGTTCGTCCCCGAAGCGAACGCCACGGCCGGCGCGGACGCCCCTCGCGGCGGCACGGACGGTGTCGTCCTCGTCCGGCACGGACGGTGTCGTCCTCGTCCGGCACGGACGGTGTCGTCCTCGTCCGGCACGGACGGTGTCGTCCTCGTCCGGCACGGACGGTGTCGTCCTCGTCCGGCACGGACGGTGTCGTCCTCGTCCGGCACGGACGGTGTCGGCGCGGTCCGGCACGATAGGTCCCATGAGCACCGCCACCACGGATCTGCGCGACGAAGCCGAACGACTGCTCCGCGACCTGGCGGGACCCGGCGCCCGGTTGCGGGAGGACCAGTGGAGCGCCATCGAGGCACTGGTGGTGCATCGCCGGCGAGCGCTGGTCGTGCAGCGCACGGGCTGGGGCAAGTCGGCCGTCTACTTCATCTCCGCCAAGCTGCTCCGCGCCCACGGGCACGGGCCGACCGTGATCGTCTCCCCGCTCCTGGCCCTGATGCGCAACCAGGTCGAGTCGGCGCAGCGCGCGGGCGTCCGCGCGGCCACGATCAATTCCGGCAACGTCACCGAGTGGGAGGAGATCCACCGGCAGGTCGCCGAGGGCGCGGTGGACGTCCTGCTCGTCAGCCCGGAGCGGCTCAACAACCCGGACTTCCGCGACCAGGTGCTGCCGGCGCTCGCCCGCGACGCCGGACTGGTGGTGGTCGACGAGGCGCACTGCGTCTCGGACTGGGGACACGACTTCCGGCCGGACTACCGGCGCATCCGCACCCTCGTCACCGAAATCGGCGAGGGCATTCCGGTGCTCGCGACCACCGCGACCGCGAACGACCGGGTCGTGGCGGACGTGGCCGCGCAGCTCGGCGTCGGGGAGGGCACGGGCGAGACCCTGGTGCTGCGCGGTGGTCTCGACCGGCCGTCGCTGCACCTGTCGGTGCTGCGGATCGACGAACCCGCGCGCCGGGCGGCGTGGCTCGCCCAGCACCTCGACGAGCTGCCCGGTTCCGGGATCGTCTACACCCTCACCGTGTCGGCCGCGCACGACCTGGCCGCGCTGCTCTCCGAGCACGGTCACACCGTCGCGGCATACACGGGGCAGTCCGATCCGGCCGAGCGGGAGCAGCTGGAGGCGGACCTCCTCGCCAACCGGGTCAAGGCCCTGATCGCCACCTCGGCCCTGGGCATGGGTTTCGACAAGCCGGACCTCGGGTTCGTGGTGCACCTGGGAGCACCGTCCTCACCCATCTCCTACTACCAGCAGGTCGGTCGCGCGGGCCGTGCGACCGAGCGGGCGGAGGTGATCCTGCTTCCGGGTCCCGAGGACCGGCAGATCTGGAGCTGGTTCGCGTCGGTGGCCTTCCCGGGGGAGGAGGTGGTGCGGCGGGTGATCGAGGTGCTCGAGCCGGAGCGGCCGCAGTCCACGCAGGCCCTCGAGCCGTTGGTCGACCTCAACCGGTCCCGGCTGGAGATGGTGCTCAAGGTGCTCGACGTGGACGGTGCGGTACGCCGGGTGAAGGGCGGCTGGATCGCCACCGGCGTGCCCTGGGAGTACGACGCCGCCCGGTACGCGACGCTCGAGCGGGCCCGCGAGGCCGAGCAGGAGGCGATGCTCGAGTACGAGCGGACCACCCGGTGCCGGATGGTGTTCCTGCGCACCCAGCTCGACGATCCCGACCTGACGTCCGACACCCCGGGCTGCGGGCGGTGCGACAACTGCTGCGGGGCGCGGTGGCCGGCGGACGTCGACGACACCGAGCTGGGCCGGGTGCGGGCCCGGCTGGACCGGCCGGGGGTGGACCTGCCGCCGCGGCGGCAGTGGCCGACGGGAATGGCCAAACTCGGCGTGGCATTGTCCGGGAAGATCACCGACGGGCCCGAGCCGGGCCGGGTACTCGGCCGGCTGTCGGACCTCGGATGGGGTCCGCGGCTGCGGGCGCTGCTGGACGGCCCCGACGCGCCGGTGCCCGACGCGGTGGTGCAGGCCGCCGTGGCGGTGCTCAAGGCGTGGGACTGGTCGGATCGCCCGACCGCGGTGATGGCCGTGGAGTCGGCGACCCATCCTCGCCTGGTCGGTTCCCTCGCGGCGCGGCTGGCGCAGCTCGGCCGGCTCGAGGATCTCGGCGTGCTGCGTGCCCGGCCCGGCCGGCCCCCGGTGACGGCAGCGAACTCGGCGTACCGGATCGCCGGCCTCGTGGACGCGTGGGAGAGCCCCGACCTCAGCGGAACCCGGGGGCCGATCCTGCTCGTCGACGCGGTCACCGACACCGGCTGGACGATGACGATGGCGGCGCGGACCCTGATCCGGGCCGGGGCCTCCGCGGTGCTGCCGCTGGCGCTGGCGAGCCCGAAATAATCGCCGCGCTCGGCCCGGGCGCTACACGAAGTGACTCTTCTCACATGGGTGTCTCACCTGCGCGGAGCCGGGGTACCCGGCGACGGATCCCGACAAGGCGGGTGAATCCCGCCCACGAAGTTGTTAGGTTCGAGACCGCTTATGACGCCTGTGACGCAGAGAAGTACCCCGCCCCGTACGCCCGCCGAAACGGCGAGCGCGCCGACCGAGCCGAATTTCCGCGCACCGCGTATTTCCGACGGAATTCGCATGTGGCAGATCGCGCGTGATTCGAAAGTGCTCGACGTCAATTCCAGTTATGCATACGTGCTCTGGTGCCGCGATTTCGCGGCGACCTCGGTCGTCGCCACCGGCGGGGACGACGAGGCGGTGGGTTTCGTCAGCGGCTACCGCCGTCCCGAGTCGCCGAACACGCTGTTCGTCTGGCAGGTGGCCGTCGACCAGGCCCAACGCGGCCGCGGCATCGCCGGCCGGATGCTCGACAGCCTGTGGGACCGGCTCGCCGACACCGGCGTGAACCGGCTCGAGACGACCGTCAGCCCGGACAACGAGGCGTCCATCGCGCTGTTCACCGCGCTCGCCCGGCGACGCGGACTGCGCATCACCCGGAGCGAATTGTTCACCCCTTCGGATTTTCCCGATTCCCACATGGCCGAGGATCTCTACACGATCGGCGAATGAATACACGACCGGCGAAAGCGAATTCGCCGCAGGAGGACGACGAATGACCATCCTGGAGCACCCCGAAACCCCCGCCAAGCACAGCGTTTTCGATTACCTCGAATCCGAGGTGCGCAGCTACAGCCGCGGCTGGCCGACCGTGTTCGAAACGGCGTCCGGATCGTGGCTCCGCGACGAGAACGGCAAGGACTACCTCGACTTCTTCGCCGGCGCGGGAGCCCTCAACTACGGGCACAACAACCCGGTCCTGAAGACCGCGCTCGTGGACTACATCATGGGTGACGGCATCACCCACGGCCTCGACATGTCCACCGTCGCCAAGCGGGAACTGCTCGAGTCGTTCGAGAGCCACATCCTGGCCCCCCGCGGCCTCGACTACAAGGTCCAGTTCCCCGGCCCGACGGGCACCAACTCGGTCGAGGCGGCGCTCAAGCTCGCCCGCAAGGTCACCGGCCGCGAGTCGATCATCAACTTCACCAACGCATTCCACGGGATGACCCTGGGTGCGCTGTCGGTGACGGGCAACTCCATGAAGCGGGCCGGGGCCGGTGTGCCGCTGGTGCACGCCACCCCGATGCCGTTCGACAACTACTTCGACGGCGTCACCGAGGACTTCCACTGGTTCTCCCGCGTGCTCGACGACTCCGGCAGCGGTCTGAACCGCCCGGCGGCGGTGATCGTGGAGACCGTGCAGGGCGAGGGCGGCGTGAACGTCGCCCGCCCCGAGTGGCTGCGTGCCCTCGCGGATCTGTGCGCCGAGCGCGACATCCTGCTCATCGTCGACGACGTGCAGATGGGCTGCGGCCGCACCGGCCCGTTCTTCTCGTTCGAGGTCGCCGGGATCACCCCGGACATCGTGACCCTGTCGAAGTCGATCGGCGGGTACGGCCTGCCGCTGGCGCTCACGCTGTTCAAGCGCGACCTCGATGTGTGGGGCCCGGGCGAGCACAACGGCACGTTCCGCGGCAACAACCCGGCGTTCGTCACCGCGGCGAAGGCGCTGCAGCACTACTGGGCCGACGACCACCTCGAGCGCGAGACGCTGCGCAAGGGCGAGCGGATCCGGCAGACCTTCATGAACCTGTCCGACATGTTCGACGGCGTCTCCACCCGCGGTCGCGGCATGGTTCAGGGCCTGGTCTTCGACGAGCCGAACGACGCACAGAAGGTGTGCGCCCTCGCGTTCGAGCAGGGCCTGCTCGCGGAGACCTCCGGCCCCTCCGACGAGGTCGTCAAGCTGCTTCCGCCGCTGACGATCAGCGACGACGAGCTCGAGCACGGTCTGAACATCCTGTGCGAGGCCACCTCGGTGGTCCGGGCCTGACCCCCGGCCGCCGTCGACCCATGCACGAGAAGACAAGCTTCCGAAGGACTTACGTATGATCGTCCGTACCACCGAGGAAATCACCGGCACCGAGCGCGACATCACGTCGGACAACGGCAACTGGCGCAGCAAGCGCATCGTGCTCGGCGGCGACAAGGTCGGGTTCTCGTTCCACGAGACCACGATCGAGGCCGGCACCGTCAACGAGTTCCACTACGCGAACCACATCGAGGCGGTGTGGCTCATCGAGGGCACCGGCACCCTCACCGACCTCGAGACCGGCACCGTGTACCCGCTCGCACCCGGCACGATGTACCTGCTCAACGGCCATGAGCGGCACCGCGTCGAGCCGGACACCCGGATGCGCATGTTCTGCGTGTTCAACCCGCCGGTCACCGGCCGGGAGGTCCACGACGAGAACGGCGTGTACCCCCTCGTCGAGGTCGTCTGAGTGCCCGCAGCGAGTGACCGGCCGGGCGTTCGCGCCTAGAGTCGGAGCCATGACCTACGAGCGACAGCCGCGCATCGCCGTCGGCCCCGCCCCGGACATCGTGTTCGACCGGGCGATCGGGGCCGGCGGCGGTCGCGTGTGCGGGTTCGACGACCGCCCGGACGCGGTGGTCTGGACCGCCGGACCGGACGAGTTCCCCGCGGTGCTGCCGGCGTCGGTGCGGTGGGTTCAGCTGCCCGCCGCCGGCGTGGAGGACTGGTTCGACGCCGGCGTCATCCGCGCTCACCCCCAGGTGACGTGGACGTCGGCCGCCGGGGCGTTCGCCGCGACGGTCGCCGAACACGCGCTCATGCTGCTGCTCGCCGGCGTGCGGGCGCTGCCCGACCACCTGGCGGCCACGTCGTGGACCCCGAGCGTGTTCTACCCCCAGCTGGGCACCCTGCGCGGCGCCACCGTCGGGATCATCGGGGCGGGTGGCATCGGCCGGGCCCTGATCCCCATGCTCGGTTCGCTCGGCGCCCAGGCGCTCGCGGTCACCCGCAGCGGCCGCCCCGTCCCGGGCGCCGTGGAGACGGTCCCCGTCGCACGGATCGACGAAGTATGGCCCCGCGCAGACCATTTCGTGATCGCCGCCCCCGCCACGGCCGAGACCGAGCAACTGGTGGGCGCCGACGAGCTGGCCGCGATGAAGCCGACCGCCTGGGTGATCAACGTTGCCCGCGGCAGCCTCGTCGACACCGACGCGCTGGTGGACGCCCTGAGCCGCCGCGTCATCGCGGGCGCCGGCCTGGACGTCACGGACCCGGAACCGCTGCCGGACGGGCACCCGCTGTGGTCGCTGCGCAACGCCATGATCACCCCGCACGACTCCAATCCCCCGGCGCTGCGCATCCCCGCGTTCGCCGAGCACGTGACCGAGAACGTCACGCGCTTCGCGGCCGGCCTCGATCTCGCCGCGGTCGTCGACCCGAGCGCCGGGTACTGACACGCCGCTACCCTGGACGGGGTGATCGAACCGCTGCACCACCTGCTCGACGGCCGGCGGTTGTGCGTGCTCACCGGCGCGGGCATCTCGACCGACTCCGGCATCCCGGACTACCGCAGCCCCGGCGCGCCACCCCGCAACCCGATGACCTATCAGCAGTTCGTCGGGGATCCGGAATTCCGGCGCCGCTACTGGGCGCGCAACCATGTCGGGTGGCGGCACATGGACTCCGCACGGCCGAACGCCGGGCACCGCGCCCTCGCCGCGCTCGAACGCCGCGGCACCGTCCTGGGCGTCCTGACCCAGAACGTGGACCTGCTGCACACCAAGGCCGGGAGCCGGCGGGTGATCGACCTGCACGGCTGCTACGCGCAGGTGCGCTGCCTGGCGTGCGACCTCCGGATCTCGCGCTTCACCCTCGCCGAGCGGCTCACCGCCGCCAATCCGGGCTTCCTCGAACGGGTTCGGGGGACGACGGGTCTCGAGGTGGCGCCGGACGCCGACGCGGTCGTCGACGACACCGGCAGCTTCCGCATGGTGGACTGCGAGCGGTGCGGGGGGATGCTCAAGCCGGACATCGTCTACTTCGGTGAATCGGTGCCACGCGAGCGCGTGGAGCGCGCCTTCGCGCTCGTCGACGAGGCGGAGGCCCTGCTCGTGGTCGGCAGTTCCCTGACGGTGATGTCCGGGTTGCGGTTCGTGCGGCACGCCGCCAAGCGCCGCATGCCGGTGGCCGTGGTCAACCGTGGCGTCACGCGCGGCGATCCCCTCGCCACCGTGAAGGTCGACGCGGGCTGCTCGGAGGTGCTCACGGCCCTGGTCACCGCGGCACCGGCGGCCACGTCCGGCCGGTGACCGCCCGCGCCTACAGCGTCACGAGATCGTCCGCGTGCACCACCGGCCGCTGCAGGTCCGCCGGCAGCTGCCGCGTGGAGAACCCGATCATCCAGTCCAGCTCGGCGGCATCGTAGGCCACCACGCCGCGTCCCACCGTGCGGCCGTCGGGACCGACCAGCGCCACCACGTCCCCACCGTGGAAGCGCCCGCTCATTCCCGTGATGCCCGCCGCGAGCAGCGAGCGGCGCCGTTCCACCACCGCCCGTACCGCGCCCGCGTCCAGGTGCAGGGTGCCGTGGGTGTCGGCGGCGTGCCGCACCCAGAAACGCCGCGCCGACATCCGGTCGGGCCGGGCCGCGAACGCGGTGCCCACGTCCGCGGCACCGAGGGCACGGTCGGCCTGCGACGCGGCGGTGAGCAGCACCGGCACACCCGAATCCGCGGCCAGGCGCGCGGCGGACAGCTTCGACGCCATACCGCCCGTGCCGAGGGCGCCCCCGGACCCGGCGACGACGCCGTCGAGGTCCTCCGGGCTCGTCACCTCCGCGATGAGGTGGGCGTCGCCCTTACGGGGATCGCCGTCGTAGAGGCCGTCGACGTCGGAGAGCAGGATCAGCGCGTCGGCGCCGACGAGGTGCGCGACGAGCGCGGCGAGGCGATCGTTGTCGCCGAACCGCAGCTCGGCGGTCGCGACGGTGTCGTTCTCGTTGACCACGGGCACGGCGTGCAGCGCGCGCAGCCGGTCGAGGGTGCGCTGGGCATTGCGGTGCTGGGTGCGCCGCGCGATGTCGTCGGCCGTGAGCAGCACCTGCCCGACGGTGCGGCCGTATCGGGCGAAGGAGGTGCCCCACGCGTGGGCCAGGGCAAGCTGTCCGACGCTGGCCGCGGCCTGCTTGGTGGCCAGGTCGCGGGGCCGGATGGTCAGGCCCAGCGGGGCGAGGCCGGCGCCGACCGCGCCGGAGGACACCACCACGACGTCCGAGCCGGAGCGCATGCGCTCTTCGAGAGCGTCGACCAGGCAGTCGAGACGGTCCCGGTCGAGGCCGCCGACCAGGCTGGTGATGGCGGACGAGCCGATCTTCACCACGACGCGGCGCGCGCCGGCGACGGCCTCCCGGGTATCGCTCACGATCTCCTGCTTCTGGGCTCGAGGTGCAGTGGTCAGAACTCGTCGTCGTCGGTCGCGAGACCGCGGCGGACCCGCTTGGCGTGGCGGCGTTCGGCGGCGCCGACCCGATCGACCTGGTCGAGGCGGGCGTCGGTGCCCCGGCCGGTGGGCACGACGTCCACGCCGGCCTGGGTCTGCGGCTCCCACTCGAACGAGACGTCGCCGATGGTGACGGAGGCACCCGGTTCGGCGCCCTGCTTGACGAGTTCGTCCTCGACACCGAGGCGGGCGAGCCGATCCGCGAGGTAGCCGACGGCCTCGTCGTTGTCGAACGCCGTCTGACGCACCCAGCGCTCGGGCCGGGTGCCGCGCACGATGAAGCCACCCGGCGTCTCGGGGTCGGCGACGACGCTGAAGCCGGTCTCGTCGACGGCGACGGGCCGGATGACCGGCCGCCGCGGCGCGGCCGGCGGATGCGCCTGCCGGTACTCCTCCACCATCCGCGCCAACGCGAAGGTCAGCGGCCGCAGCCCTTCCCGGCTGACGGCGGAGATCCGGAACACCGGCCAGCCCCGCTCCTCGAGCTCGGGGGTGACGAAATCGGCGAGTTCCGCGGCGTCCGGCACGTCGACCTTGTTGAGGATGACGATGCGGGGACGATCGGCGAGGTCGCCCAGGCTGCTGTCGCCGGACAACGCCGGCTGGTAGGCGGCCAGCTCGGCCTCGAGTGCGTCGATGTCGGAGACGGGATCGCGCCCCGGCTCGAGCGTCGCGCAGTCGACGACGTGCGCGAGCACGGCGCAGCGCTCGAGGTGACGCAGGAAGTCCAGGCCGAGACCGCGGCCCTGGCTGGCGCCGGGGATCAGGCCCGGCACGTCGGCGACGGTGAACGTGGTGTCGCCCGACTGCACGACCCCGAGGTTGGGAACGAGGGTGGTGAACGGGTAGTCGGCGATCTTCGGCTTGGCCGCGGAGAGCACCGACACCAGCGAGGACTTGCCTGCGGACGGGAACCCGACCAGCCCGACGTCGGCGACGGACTTGAGTTCGAGGACGAGGTCGCGCTCCTCCCCCTCCTCGCCGAGCAGGGCGAAGCCGGGGGCCTTGCGGGCCTTCGACGCCAGGGCCGCGTTGCCGAGGCCGCCGCGGCCACCGTGGGCGGCGACGAAGCGAGTGCCGGCGCCGACCATGTCGGCCAGGATCCGGCCGTCCTTGTCGAGCACGACGGTGCCGTCGGGCACCTTGAGCACGAGGTCGCCGCCGTTGGCGCCGTCGCGGTTGCTGCCCGCGCCCTGCGTGCCGTTCGTGGCTTTCGCGTGCTGGTGGAAGTGGAAGTCGAGGAGGGTGTGGACCCCCTCGTCCACCTCGAGCACGACGTTGCCGCCGTTGCCGCCGTTACCGCCGTCGGGGCCGCCGAGCGGCTTGAACTTCTCGCGATGGACGGAGGCGCAGCCGTTACCACCCTTGCCGGCGGTGACGTGCAGCACCACCCGGTCGATGAAGCGGGACATGGGGTGGACCTCCGTCGAATGGTGGAACTGTTGTGTCGACCGGTAGCCCCACTGTGCCGGGACTACCGGAGTTGTGCCGGAACGACCGGTACCGGTCGTCCCGAAAACAGTAGGGGCGGACCCGGGTGTGCGACCCTGGTCCGCCCCTACTGGGAGTATGTGCGAAGGGAACCTCCGCGGTGTCCGATTCGGACGGCAGATCAGGCGTCTGCCGCGACCGGAACGATGTTGACCGTCTTGCGACCACGCTTGGTGCCGAACTCGACGGCACCGGCAGCGAGGGCGAACAGCGTGTCGTCGCCGCCACGGCCGACGTTCACGCCGGGGTGGAAGTGGGTGCCGCGCTGGCGCACCAGGATCTCACCGGCGTTGACGGCCTGGCCGCCGAAGCGCTTGACGCCGAGACGCTGGGCGTTCGAATCGCGACCGTTACGGGAGCTGGATGCGCCCTTCTTGTGTGCCATGACGAACCCTCCTGGGGTTTGAAGCGGAAGCCCGAATTACTTGATGCCGGTGACCTTCAGGACCGTCAGCTTCTGACGGTGACCCTGGCGCTTGTGGTAGCCGGTCTTGTTCTTGAACTTGTGGATGCGGATCTTCGGGCCCTTGGTGTGCTCGACGATCTCGCCGGTGACCGTGACCTTCGCCAGCTTGTCGGCGTCGGTGGTCAGCTCGGCTCCGTCGACGACGAGGACCGGAGCAAGCGAGACAGCAGTGCCGGGCTCACCCTCGATCTTCTCGACCTTGACGAGATCGCCCTCAGCGACCTTGTACTGCTTACCGCCGGTCTTGACGATCGCGTACGTTGCCATCGGACGGCTACCCCTTGCTAGTTCGAACGTGCTCGCGCCACGGTGTGCAACGCGACTGGTCTGGTGTGGTTGCTGACTCGGGGCCCGCCACCTTCCCGCATCGGGCGCAGCAGGGCCGTATCGCCGAGTAGCGACTGACCAAGATTACGGGAAGGTGACTGCCAGGGTCAAACCGGGCCCGCGCGGTGTCGGGCCCGGTCGGACCTCATGCCTGTGCTTCGACCGGCGGGCCGGCGGGCCGGCCCGCGGCCCGGCGACGACGCGGCCGTCGAACGACCACCGGCTCGGCGTTCTCCCCGTCCGGGACCGGCGCGGCGGCCACCGCCGCAGGCTCCGGTGCGGGGGCCGGTGTGGGCACCACGAAGACGGTGCCGGCGCCGGTGCCGTCGCCCGTCGGGGCCGCGGCGGCCCGTGAGACCCGGCGACGGCGACGGGCCGCCGGCTCCGCTGCCTGCTTTTCGGCCTCCGGTGCTTCGGCCGGCCGCGCCTCGCGCGTGTCGGCGGGCCCAGCCTTGCGTGATTCGGCCGGCTCAGCCTCGCGTGTTTCGGCCGGCTGGGCCTCGCGTGTTTCGGCCGGCTGGGCCGGCGCGGCCGGCGCTGCCTGCGCCTGCTCGGCGCCGGATTCCGCCGGGTTCTCGTCGTGGTTCCCGTGGTGCGCAGCCATCGCCAGGGCCACCGGGTGGGCACGCTTGACGGTCGCGTCCACTGTCGCCACCTCGGGTACCGGCGCGGGCGCGGCCGTCTCGGTCGTCGCCGCCTCCGGCTGGGCGCCGCGGTCACGGCCCCGGCGGCGCCGGGAGCCGCTCTCGGCACGGGCGGGCCGCCCACCGTCCTCGGCCGCGCCGGCCTCGACGGGTTCGCTGTGCACGACGATGCCGCGGCCGTGGCAGTGCTCGCACGTGGTGGAGAACGCCTCCACCAGACCCGTGCCGAGCCGCTTGCGCGTCATCTGCACGAGCCCCAGCGAGGTCACCTCGGAGACCTGGTGGCGGGTGCGGTCCCGGCCGAGCGCCTCGGTGAGGCGTCGCAGCACCAGGTCGCGGTTCGACTCGAGCACCATGTCGATGAAGTCGACGACGATCATGCCGCCGATGTCGCGCAGCCGCATCTGCCGCACGATCTCCTCGGCCGCCTCGAGATTGTTGCGGGTGACGGTCTCTTCGAGATTGCCGCCGGCCCCGGTGAACTTGCCGGTGTTGACGTCGACGACGGTCATCGCCTCGGTGCGATCGATGACGAGCGTGCCACCGGACGGCAGCCACACCTTGCGGTCGAGCGCCTTGGCGAGCTGCTCGTCGATGCGGTGGGCGGCGAACACGTCGCGTCCACCCGAGTCGGGATCGTGCCGCTCCACGCGGGGCACCATGTCCGGTGCGACGGTGCGGATGTAGCTCTCGACGGTGGTCCAGGCGTTCTCGCCCTCGATGACGAGTTTGGAGAAGTCCTCGTTGAACAGGTCGCGAATCACCTTGACCAGCAGGTCGGGCTCTTCGTAGAGGGTCTTCGGCTGCCCCGAGCCGTCGGACTCGAGCTTGGCGGCCTGCTCCTCGATGGAAGCCCACTGCGTCTGCAGGCGCTGCACGTCGCGGGCGAGCTCGTCTTCGCTCACGCCCTCCGCCGCGGTGCGGATGATCACGCCGGCCTCGGCCGGGACGATCTCGCGCAGGATCTCCTTGAGCCGCTTGCGCTCGGTGTCGGGCAGCTTGCGGCTGATGCCGGTGGACGAGCCGCCCGGCACGTACACCAGGAATCGGCCGGCGAGGCTGATCTGCGTGGTCAGGCGGGCGCCCTTGTGCCCGACCGGGTCCTTGCTGACCTGCACGAGCACCCGGTCACCCGGCTTGAGGGCCTGCTCGATCTTGCGGGAGTTGCCGCCGAGCCCGGCGGCCTCCCAGTTGACCTCGCCGGCGTAGAGGACGCCGTTGCGGCCCCTGCCGATGTCGATGAACGCCGCCTCCATCGAGGGAAGCACGTTCTGGACACGGCCGAGGAAGATGTTGCCGACCATCGAACCGGATCCGGCGCTGGTCACGAAGTGCTCGACCAGGACGCCGTCCTCGAGGACCGCGACCTGCGTGATGTTCCCGGGGTGCGCACCGTCACCGGTCTTCTCCCGCACCACCATGACGCGGTCGACGGACTCGCGACGGGCGAGGAACTCCGACTCGGTGAGGATCGGGGGCCGACGGCGGCCCGCGTCCCGGCCGTCGCGGCGGCGCTGGCGCTTGGCCTCGAGCCGGGTGGAACCGGTGATGCCCTGCACCTCGTCCTTGGCGGCGCGGGCCTTGGGCCGCGGCTCGCGCTCGTGGACGACGGTGGGGACCGAGTCGTCCTCGGCGACGGTCTCGGCGCCGTCCGCGCTGCCCTTGCGGCGACGACGACGGCGACGACGGCGCGAGGGACCTTCCGCGGACTCCTCCTCGGCCTCGGCCTGCTCGGCCTCGGCCTGCTCGGCCTCCCCGCCTTCGGCCTCCCCGGCCTCCGGCCCGGCGGTCGCGGCTTCCTCCGTCGTCGGCTCCTCGGCCTCCGTCGGCTCCTCGGCCTCCGCTTCCTCGGCCTCCGCCGCAGCTGTCCCCTCCTCGGCGGTGGTCTCGTCCTGCGTCTCGGGCTGTTCGCCGCGGCCACGGCCACGGCCACGGCGGCCACGACGGCGCCGACGCGGCTCCTCCTCCTCGGCGGTCTCCTCGGCCGGTTCCTCCACCGCGGCGGTCTCCTCGGTGACCTCCTCGGCGACGGCGGGCTCGGGTGCCTCGGCCGCTCGCCGGGAACGGCGTCGACGGGGCGGGGCCTCGACGGGAGTGGTGACCTCCGGCTGCAGGAACAGCGGTGCGCTGACGACGGGCTCGGCGGTGCTCGGTTCCGGCGCGGCGAACACCGGGGTCTCCTGCTCCACGCCGGTGAACAGGGCCGGGGCCGCGGGTGCCTCGACGGACTCCGCGGCGGGTTCCTGAGCGGTAGTGTCCTGGACCGCGGCCGCCGGCTCCTCCACGGGGACCTCGGCGGGCACCGCGACGGCGGCCTCTCCGGCGGGCACCTCGGGCGCCTCACCCACCGGTTCCGGTGCGGCTTCCGCGGTGGGCACCGGTTCGGCCTCGGCCGGTGCGCCGAGCGCGGCGCGGATCTGTTCGGCGAGGTCGCGCTGCAGGCTCGAGTGGGCACTGCGCAGCTCGGTGCCGAGGTCGGCGGCCTTGGCCATGACCTGTTTGCTGGTCAGGCCGAGCAGTTTGGCAAGGGCGTGCACGCGCATCTTCGGCGGCAGCACCACGGTGCCCTCTTCGTTGGAATTGTCGTTCGGCGGCGCTTGTTCGGCCACGTAGGTCTCCTCGGGCCCCCGGGCGCGTCCATCCTCGTCTCGAGCGATGTGACGCGGCCACGCGAGGGCGCTGTCTGTGTGTGCTCGCACCGGGAGGCGCGAGATGTGCGGTCTCGCATCGCGCGGTCGTCCGGTGCCCGTTTTCACTGCACGGCCGAGCGGTGCCTGGCTGGATCGCGGATCGAGCGCCGGTGCATCCAGCGTGCAACCGAGCGAGGTGTCTCCTGCGTCCCCGGTCACAGCGATGTCGGGCATCGATCCGTGATGTCGTTCGGTCGTTCCGCAACACTCGAAGCGGGGCGACCTACCTCAGTATCCCACACAGAGGTCCGTGGATACGCCAACGGCGCCCCGGAGGGCGCCGTGGCGGGGCAGTCGATACGGATCAGGACCCGGCGAGGGCGGGGAACCAGAGGGCGATCTCGCGCTCGGCGGACTCCACCGAGTCGGAGCCGTGCACCAGGTTCTCCCCGGCGTCGAGCCCGAGATCACCGCGGATGGAGCCGGGAACGGCCTTCTCCACCGGATCGGTGCCGCCCGCGAGCTGACGGAACGCGGCGATGGCCCGGGGGCCCTCGAGCACGGCCGCGACCAGCGGGCGCGAGGTGATGAACTCGATCAGGCCGGGGTAGAAGGGTTTGCCCTCGTGCTCGGCGTAGTGGGCGGCGGCCACCTCCTCGGTGGCGGTGCGCAGCTCGAGTGCCACGATGTCGAGTCCCTTGCGCTCGATGCGCGAGAGGATCTCTCCGACATGACGACGGGCCACGCCGTCGGGCTTGATCAGTACCAGGGTCCGCTCAGTCACGCGCACAGCGTAGTGGTCAGCCCCGCTGCCCCGGCAGCAGACCCCGCGCCTCGCGGTCCTTCATGTCCTTGCGCAGGTACAGGATGTAGCCCCAGACCACGCTGAAGAGCACGCCGACGATGCCGAGCGACAGGTCCACCACGAAGCCCAGCAGGGTCAGCACCTGCAGCGCGAGGTTGTACCAGAGCGCCCACGGCCGGCCCTGCAGCCCGGCGCCCGCGATCATCGCGACGGCGAGGAGCACGATGTAGCCGCCCGAGAACCACGTCAGCCCCCCACCGATGACCGCGACGACCGGCAGCACGAGCAGGACCACGATGGCCTCGAGGACGAGCGTGCCGGCCATGACGCCGCGCAGTCCCTTCCACGGGTCCTTCGCCGGGGGCCGGACGGCGGAGTCCCGATCCGGCGATTCGCCGGGGTTGTCAGCTGCCTCGCTCACGCGGGGTCCTTTCCGAAGAGAGTGCGGGCGGCGCCGGCGGTCACCACCGAACCGGTGACCACGACGCCCGCCCCCGATACTGCCTCACCCGGCTCGGCGACCTCCTCGGCGATGGCGATGGCCGTCTCGAGGGCGTCGGGCAGTGTCTGCGCGACCACCACGCGTTCGTCGCCGAACCGGGCCACGGCCAGGTCGGCGAGCTCGTCGACGTCCATGGCCCGCGGCGAACCGTTGTGGGTGACGACGATCTCGTCGAACACCGGCTCGAGCGCGTCGAGCAGGCCGGGCACATCCTTGTCGGCCATCACCGACACCACTCCGACCAGCTTGCGGAAGTCGAACTCGTCGGCCAGGGCCGCGGCGAGCGCCTTCGCCCCGTGGGGGTTGTGGGCGGCGTCGAGGAAGACCGTCGGGGCGCTGCGCACCCGTTCGAGCCGGCCCGGGTTGAGCACCGACGCGAACGCCGCGCGCACCGCGTCGCCGTCGAGCTGCCGGTCGGCGCCGGCGCCGAAGAACGCCTCCACGGCGGCGAGCGCGAGCGAGGCGTTGCGGGCCTGGTGCTCGCCGTGCAGCGGCAGGAAGATGTCGGTGTACACCCCGCCCAGGCCCTGCAGCTCGAGCTGCTGACCCCCCACGGCGATGCGCCGGGCCAGGACCTTGAACTCGGAGCCCTCGCGCGCCACGGCGGCATCCGCCTCGACGGCCCGTCGCAGCAGCACCTCCATCACCTCGGGCTCCTGCTGGGCCAGGACGGCGACGGTGTCGCGGGGAACCAGCCCGTCGTCGGCAGCCTTCTTGATGATCCCGGCCTTCTCCCCCGCGATCGTGGGGAGGTCGGGACCGAGGTACTCGGTGTGGTCGAGCCCGATCGGGGTGATCACCGCGACCTGCGCCTCCACGACGTTGGTGGCGTCCCAGGTGCCACCGAGCCCCACCTCGACGACGGCGACGTCGACGGGAGCCTCGGCGAACGCGGCGAAGGCCATCGCCGTGGTCACCTCGAACTTGCTCATCGCCGGGCCGCCCGCAGCCTGCGACTGGGCGTCGATCATCGCGACGTACGGCTCGAGTTCGCGATAGGTGTCGACGTAGGTGCGCGGCGAGACCGGCGCTCCGTCGATGCTGATCCGCTCAGTGGCCAGCTGCAGGTGCGGGCTCGTGGTGCGGCCGGTCCGCCGGTGCAACCGGGTCAGCAGGGCGTCGATCATCCGGCTCACCGACGTCTTGCCGTTGGTGCCGGCGATCTGGATGGCCGGATAGCTGCGCTGCGGGGATCCGAGCAGATCCATCAGCGCCGCGATCCGGGTGAGAGACGGCTCGATCTTCGTTTCGGGCCAGCGCTTGTCGAGTTCGGCCTCGACGAGGGTCAGCTCGGCCAGGTCGACCGGCGAAGGCTGCGCCGGCGTCGCCGCGGACCGGTCCTCGCTCACGCCGACCCCAGCTCCTGGAGTCGGGAGGTGATCCGGGCGATCTCCTCCTCCGCGATCTGCTTGCGGGCGGTGATCTTCTCGACGACCGCCGCGGGCGCCTTGGCGAGGAACGCCTCGTTGCCGAGCTTGGCGGACGTGCCCGCGAGCTCCTTCTCGGCGACCGCGAGGTCCTTGCCCAGCCGGGCACGCTCGGCCGCCACGTCGACGGTGCCGGAGGTGTCCAGCTCGACGGTGACGGTGGCGCGGGACAGGCGCACCTCGATGGAGGCGGTGGCGGAGAACCCGTCCGCCGGCTCGGTCAGTCGCGCCAGCGACCGCACGGCCGGCACCTGGGCGGCCAGGTCGGCGGCGTCGATCTCGGTGAGCCGCGCGGCGACCTTCTGCGACGGCTTGAGGCCCTGGTCGCTGCGGAAGCGGCGGACCTCGGTGACGAGCTTCTGCAGATCCTCGACGCGGCGCGCGGAGTCGGCGTCGGCCGCGACCCCGCTGGTGCCCGGCCACGACGCGACGACCACGGACTCGCCGCCGGTGAGCACCTTCCAGAGGGTTTCGGTGACGAACGGGATCACCGGGTGCAGCAGGCGCAGCAGCTGGTCGAGGACGTTGCCGAGGACCGCCTTGGTCCCCTCCGCGTACTCGCTGCCGTCGGCGAGCTGCACCTTGGCGAGCTCGAGGTACCAGTCACACACCTCGTCCCACGCGAAGTGGTAGAGCGCCTCGCACGCCTTGGAGAACTCGAACCGTTCGAACGCCTCGTCGACCTCGGCGCGGACCTGCTCGAGCCGGTCGAGGATCCACCGGTCCGCGTCGGTGAGCGCAGCGCGCGCCGGCAGCTCGGTGACGACGGCGCCGTTCATCAGGGCGAACTTGGTCGCGTTGAACAGCTTGTTGGCGAAGTTGCGGGAGGACTGCGCGTGGTCCTCGCCCACGGCGAGGTCGCTCCCGGGGTTGGCGCCGCGGGCCAGGGTGAAGCGCAGTGCGTCGGCGCCGTACCGCTCCACCCAGTCCAGCGGATCGATGCCGTTGCCGCGCGACTTGGACATCTTCTTGCCGTACTGGTCGCGCACGAGGCCGTGCAGGAACAGGTCCTTGAACGGCACCTGGACGCCGGACTTCCCGCCGGCGGTGATCGCCTCGTCGTTCGCGACGTACAGGCCGAACATCATCATCCGGGCCACCCAGAAGAACAGGATGTCGTAACCGGTGACGAGCACGCTTGTGGGATAGAACTTTTCGAGCTCCGGCGTCTTGTCGGGCCAGCCCATCGTGGAGAACGGCCACAGGCCCGAGGAGAACCAGGTGTCGAGCACGTCGGGGTCCTGCTCCCACCCCTCGGGGGCGGTCTGGTCCGGACCGAAGCACTCGACCTCGCCGTCGGGGCCGTACCAGATCGGGATGCGGTGCCCCCACCACAACTGCCGCGAGATGCACCAGTCGTGCATGTTGTCGACCCAGGCGAACCAGCGCGGTTCCTGGCTGGCCGGGTGAATCACGGTGTGGCCGTTGCGGACCGCGTCGCCCGCCGCCTCGGCGAGCGCATCGACCTTGACCCACCACTGCATCGACAGCCGGGGCTCGATGGTCTCGCCGCTGCGCTCGGAGTGACCGACGCTGTGCAGGTAGGGACGCTTCTCGGCGACGACCCGCCCCTGCTCGGCCAGCGCCTCGCGCACCTTGACCCGCGCCTCGAACCGGTCCATGCCGTCGAATTGCGTTCCGGTGTCGGCGATCTTGCCGGCCTTGTCCATGATGGTGGGCATCGGCAGGTTGTGCCGCAGGCCCATCTCGAAGTCGTTGGGGTCGTGCGCGGGCGTGATCTTCACGGCGCCGGTGCCGAATTCGGGGTCGACGTACTCGTCGGCGATCACGGGGATCCGCCGGCCGGTGAGGGGGTGCTCGAGGGTGGTGCCGACCAGGTGCTTGTAGCGCTCGTCGTCCGGGTGCACCGCGACGGCCGTGTCGCCCAGCATCGTCTCCACCCGGGTGGTGGCGACGATCACGTGCGGCTCGTCGTCGTTGAGGGAGCCGTAGCGCAGCGACACGAGTTCGCCCTCGACCTCCTCGAACTTGACCTCGATGTCGGAGATCGCGGTCTGCAGCACGGGCGACCAGTTCACCAGTCGCTCGGCCCGGTAGATCAGCCCGTCGTCGTAGAGCCGCTTGAACATCGTCTGCACGGCCCGCGAAAGGCCCTCGTCCATGGTGAACCGGTCGCGGGACCAGTCGACGCCGTCGCCGATGCGGCGCATCTGGCCCTGGATGGTGCCGCCCGATTCGCGCTTCCAGTCCCAGACCTTGTCGACGAACAGTTCGCGGCCGAAGTCCTCCTTGGCCTTCCCGTCCACCGCGAGCTGCTTCTCGACGACGGTCTGGGTGGCGATGCCGGCGTGGTCCATGCCGGGCAGCCAGAGCACCTCGTAGCCCTGCATGCGTTTGCGGCGCGACAGCGCGTCCATCAGGGTGTGGTCGAGGGCGTGGCCCATGTGCAGGCTTCCGGTGACGTTCGGCGGCGGCAGCACGATCGAGTAGCCGGGCTTGTCGCTGGACGGATCGGCGACGAAGTAACCGGCGTCCACCCAGCCCTGGTACAGCTCGTCCTCTACGGTGCTGGGGTCCCAGCTCTTGGGGAGGGCGTCGGCGGGGTTCTGGTGGTTCTCTGGCGCACTGGTCACCCCGCAATCGTAGTCAGCGGAGGCAAACCGCCTGCACACGCCCCACGGACCCGGAGCGGGCCTGCTGGACTGCGGATCACGGGTACGGCACCGTGACAGATGTGAACGAGTTCCGCTTCGCCACGAACGTCTTCGCCCTGGAGTCGGCCGGCGCGTTCGCCGGCCGGTGCCGCCGCATCGAGGCCCTCGGGTACGACACGCTGTTCGCCGCGGACCACCTGGGGGTCGCCGCGCCGTTTCCCACGCTCGTCGCCGCGGCGCAGGCGACCGAGCGGCTGCGGGTGGGCACGCTCGTCCTCAACGCCCCGTTCTGGAATTCGGAGCTGCTGGCCCGCGACGTCGCGACCACCGACGTCCTCACCGGCGGCCGGCTCGAGCTCGGCCTCGGCGCCGGGCACATGAAGTGGGAATTCGACGAGGCCGGCATCGGCTGGGAGCCGATCGGCCGCCGCGTCGATCGGCTCGAGGCCCTGATCGACGGTCTGGGGCGCCGCTTCGCGGAGGGTGGGTACCCGCAACAGGCCGAGCTGCGCGCCGGCATGGGCCTGGCACCGCTGCAGCCGGTCCAGCGGCGCGGGTTCGGCGGTACCGGTCCCCCGCTGCTGATCGGCGGCACCGGGGACCGGGTGCTGCAGCTGGCGGCCGAGCGCGCCGACATCGTGGGGGTGGCCGGTGCCGTGCAGGTGCCGGGGCAGGCGCCCGGGGTGCTGCGCATCGCGACGGCCACCGAGGCCGACGAGCGCGTGCGGTTCGCCCGTGAGCGCGCCGGCGCCCGCGCGGACCGCCTCGAGTGGCAGGTGCTGGTCCAGGCGGTCGTGGTGACCGACGACCGAGAGGGCGCGGCGCGGGCACTGCTCGAGCGCTACGGTCCGATGATGAGCGTCGAGGAGCTGCTGGACACGCCGTTCGCACTGATCGGCACGGTGGAACGGATGGCCGATCAGGTCCTGCGCAACCGCGACCGCTACGGCTTCACCTACTACACCGTCCACGGGCCGTATCTCGAGGCCTTCGCCCCGGTGCTGGAACGGGTGCGGATGCTGGGCGGGTGAGCGTCGCCCCCCGGCGGAGATGCTGCTCGAATCCCGAGCCGCGCACCGGTGCGATCCGCGTCGTCAGCCGCGCACCGGCGCGATCCGCGTCGTCAGCCGCGCACCGGCGCGATCCGCGTCAGCCGAGCACCTCGGGCAGTTCCCGGGGGCGCGCGAGCACGTGCTCCGAGAGGAACGCCTCGACCACCTCGTACCAGATCTTCGCGTGCTGGGGGCTGAGCACCCAGTGGTTCTCGTCGGGAAAGTAGAGGAAGCGGTGCACGGTGGAGCCGTCGGCGGCGGCGGGTACCCCCGACTCGGACAGCAGCTCGTACCACAGCCGCAGTCCCTCCCCGATCGGCACGCGATAGTCCTTGTCGCCGTGGATCACCAGCATGGGGGTGACGATGTCGGCGACGTACAGGTGCGGCGAGTTCTCCACCGCCATCTCGGGAGTCATCTCCCGGGCCCAGTACCAGGCCGAGTCCGTGGTGGGCCCGAACTGGTCCAGGGCCCACAGGCTCGCGTGGGTGACGATCGCGTGGAATCGGTCGGTGTGCCCGGCGATCCAGTTGGCCATGTAGCCGCCGAAGGATCCCCCCATCGCGGCGGTGCGCTCGGCGTCGATCTCGGGTAGTTCGATCGCCGCATCGGTCAGGGCCATCAGATCGGTGTAGGGCTCCTTGCCCCAGCGGCCCCACCCGCGTTGGACGAAGTCCTGCCCGTAACCGGAGGACAGCGCGGGGTCCGGGAGCAGCACGGCGTAGCCGCGGGCGACGAGCAGCCACGGGTTCCACCGCCACGACCAGGTGTTCCAGGAGCCGAGCGGGCCGCCGTGGATCCACAGCAGCAGTGGCGCGGGCGCGTCGGGATCGGCGGTGGCCGGCAGGGCCAGCCAGGCCCGCAGCGGGGTGCCGTCGGCGGCGGCGGTGGTGATCTCCGTGAGGCGGCCGGGCAGTTCGGGCTGCTCCGCGGGGGCGCGCAGCGCGGTGACGGTGCCGGGGGCGTCGAGCGCGATCCGCACCGGGTGCGGCGGTGTGTCGTAGGCGGCGCGCAGGGCGTAGACGCACGTTCCGTCGGGCGCGACGCGCAGGTCGGTGTAGGCGGCGGCGTCGGTGGTCAACGGCGTGGGGACGTCGGCCCACAGCGCCACCTGGAAGATCGGGGCGCGGCCGTGTTCGTCGGCGGTCACGAGCAGGGCCCCGGAGTCGGGCCGCCAGACGACCGACGTCGGCCACCGGTCCCACCCGGGCACCAGCTGGGTCGTCTCACCCGATCGAAGGTCGAACAGCCGCAGAGTGATTCGCGGCGCCGTCTCGGGGTCGGAGTGCGTCTCGTGCAGGAACGCCACCCGGGTGCCGTCCGGCGCGATCGCGGGGGCGAACACGTCGGCGGCCTCGTCGTCGACGAGGACGGTGCGCAGTCCGGTGTCGGTGTCGATGCGCACCAGGGTGGTGCGGCGGGACGCGAGCGGCCCGGGCACCGACCAGGTGGTGACGACGAAGCTGCCGTCGGCGGCGAGGTCGAGGGACGCCTCACGCAGGGCGCCTCCGGGCCCGGGGGTCAGGTCCGACAGGGGCGCGTGTGGGCCGTCCGCGAGGGCGAGCAGGTGCGGTTCGGCCGGTCCGAGGTCGTGATCCCAGTGGCGCACCGGGTATCCGGTGTGCAGCACGGCGGAGACCTTGCGCTTCTTGCGGGCGTCCCGGATCCGCTCGTCGTCGCCGTCGGTGCGGCCGAGTACGTCCGCCGTCACCACGATCCGGTCCGCCGCCTCGGCCGCCCACACGCCGCGCACCCCACCCTTGCGGGAGACCACGCGCTGTGCTTCGCCGCCGGCGGCGGGCAGCCGCCACAGCGCGGCGGGGGCGTCGTCGCCGTCCGTCCCGTCGGCCCGGGCGGCGGTGAACAGCAGGTCGCCGGCGGCGGTGAAGACGGGATTCGACTCGCCCTTCGCACCCCATGTGAGCCGCCGGGCGGGCGCATGCCCCTGCGGGTCGACCTCCCACAGCGCCCCGACGTACCCGGTCCCCTCCTCGTCCAGGGTGGACTGGGCGATCACGACGCGGGTCCCGTCCGGCGACAGCGCGAGCGCGGTGACGCGAGGGAGAGCGAGATAGTCGTCGAGGTCGTCGAATGCGGTCATGGTGCCCGAGGGTAGTGCTCGCCGGAGGCGTCACCGGGGAGCCGACACGGCCCGGTCGGGATACGCCGCCGGCGCGCCGCGCGGGAACGAGCGGTCAACCCACCAGCGGGTGGTCTGCGGACAGCGCGGCCAGGCGCTCGAGCAGCGGGGCGACGGCGACGAGGGCGGCCGCGTCGTCCGGCTCCATCTCGGACAGCAGGCGCGCCACACCGGTGATCCACATCCGGCGGATCAGGTGGTCGTTGCGTTCCGCCAGGGGCGGGGGCGTCCGGTGCAGGGGGTGGGACCGTCCGTCGCGGGGGTTGGACGTGCGGGCCACCAGTCCCAGCTGGACCAGGCTGCGCACCGTCGCGCTGACGTTGCTGCTCTGCAGTCCGAGCACGCGGACGAGATCGCGGGAGCCGTGCCGCGTCACATGCGCGGTTGCCTCATCGCATCACCGGCAGTATCCGCGCGCCCGACCGGCCCGATGCCGCCTCGATGAAGGCCCGCGCATCCGGGACGGCGGCGAGCACGTTGCGGGTGCGTTCGAGTGCCTCCGGTTCGGGCGGCGGTCCGCCGACCGTGTCGACGACGTCGAGCAGGTGAACGGTCGTTTCGAGGATGGCCAGGTCGAGGAGCGCGCCGAGCGTCACCGAGCCCAGCAGAGGATGTGGGACGACGGTCTCACGGCCGAGGCCGGTCAGGCGATCGAACGCCTGCGGCAGTTCGACGGCGAATCGCTCGACGAGCGTCTCCCGGCCGACGTCGGTGGCGGCGCGGCGAACCATCTCGGCGATCCGTCGGTGCATCGGTTCGGCGGCGACCGGGTCGGCGTTGAAGACGCGGAGCATCTCCGCGGCGCTGGTGACCTTCGCCGTGCCGTCGGACGCGGGGTCGGCGAGCAGGGCGATCAGGGCGTCCGGTGTGACGTGGACGTAGAGGTCCCGAACGGTCCAGCCCGGCAGCCGGGTCGGGGCCGTCCACTGCTCGTCGCTCAATTCCCGTGCCCGTTCGGCCCACGAGCGCCACAGCCGTATCAGCAGGGCTCGATCCCGGTCGAAGGTCGATGTCACCGCACTCCCCCTCGTTCGGTCACCCGCGCGGCGGCCTCGGCCGGTGGGTGGTCGTCTTCCTGATGCTCCCGTCGGTGTCGTAGTAGGTCCACTCGCCGGTCTTCCTGCCGTGCTCCCAGTTTCCGCTGTCGACGAGCGTTCCCGCCGTGGTCCAGCGCTCCCAGTGGCCGTGCTTCTCACCGCGGGCGAACCCGCCGCGCTGCAGCAGGCCGCCGGTGGCGCGGTACCAGGTCCAGGGGCCGTGCAGGACGCCGCGGTCGTAACCGCCCTCGGAACGCAACGCCCCGCCGGCGAAGTAGTGCCGCCACGTGCCGTGGCGCTCACCGTCGACGTAGTTGCCCATCATCACCCCGCCGTGCGGGTCGGGCTCCGCCCACTCGCCGGTCTTGCGGCCGTGACCGTCCACGGCGTTCGGACTCTCGGCCGGCGTGCTCATCCGGAAGTCCCGAACCGGCCCAGGGTGCTGCGCGCGCCGTCAGGTCCTGCGGTGACCGTCGAGAGATCTCCCACGAGCGACGAGTATATGCAAGCGATTGCTTGCATATCAACAGCTCGGCGGGACGCGCGCCGAGTCACCGCGTCACGGGCTCGCGCCACATCTTCCACAGGGTGGGGCCGCCGTTCGGGACGGCGATCTCGCCGGTGACCCGGAAGCCGAACCGCTCGTAGTAGGAGATGTTCTTCTCCTTGCTCGATTCGAGATAGGCGGGCACGCCTTCGGCGTCACAGCGGTCCAGCCGGGACCGCAACAGCGCCTTCCCGAATCCCCCTCCACGCGTGGCGTTTCCGGTCCCGATGGCGGAGAGGTACCAGTGCGGCTCGGCCGGATGCGCATCCTCGAGCGCGCCGTTGACCTCGGCGCCGACGCGGGCGCGGCCGCCGAGCGCGTGAATCATTCCCGCGGTGACCAGGACCGACCGCCAGCCGGTGACCTTCCATCGGCCCGGTGGCGCCCACATGGTCGCACCCCCGGTGGCACCGTCCGGACCCTCGGCGATCTCGAGTCCGCCGTGCGCCAGCAGGTGGTGGCGCGCCTCCGCGGCGAACATGCGTGGCAGACCTCGGCGCCGGCGCTCGTCGTCGGGCCACATCCACATCATCACCGGATCGTCGAAGAACGCATCGGCGAGGGTGCGGGCGAAGACCGGTATGTCCCGTCTGGTGACCGGGCGGACGGCGGGGGTCATGCGGACGAGGCTACCGGCGTCAACGATGGAACGTTGCCGCCCAGCAGGTTTTACGTCGTTGTCACACGGGGGCGGACACAACTGTTTCATTTCGTGCAACACTGTTTCTCAACACGAAACCACCCCCTGTTGCGAGTTGTGAGGAAGCACGATGACCGAAACCGCGAACATCGTCATCGTCGGCGGCGGACTCGAGGGCCTGGCTGCGGCCTGGTGCCTCGCCGAGCGCGGCGAAACCGACGTTCTCGTCCTGGAACGCGGAACTCTGTGTTCCGGCATGACCGGCAAGTCGAGCGGCATCGTCCGCTGCCACTACGGCGTTCCGTCGCTGGCGGCGATGGCCTGGCACGGCGTGCAGGTCTTCTCCGAGGCCGAGCAGATCTTCGGCACCGACATCGGCTTCCGGCAGACCGGATACGTCGTCGGCGTCGGGCCCGACAACACCGCCCCGCTCGCCGCCAACGTCGAGATGCACCGCTCCCTCGGTGTGCCCGTCGAGACGATCGACGCCGACGAGGTCCGCCGACTGCTGCCCGGAATCGCCCTCGATCCCTTCGCGGCCTTCGCGTACGAACCACTCGGCGGCCACGGCGACGCCTACATGACCGGAATGGCCTACGGCACCCGCGCCCGTGCCCTCGGCGTGCGAGTGCGTCAGAGCACCACCGTCACCTCGCTCCTGCAGCGCGACGGCGGCGAGGTCTACGGTGTGCGGCTCGCGGACGGCTCCGAGATCCACGCGGGCACCGTCGTGCTCGCGACCGGCGTGTGGTCGCCGGCGCTCGGCGCGACCGCCGGGGTGGACATCCCGATCCGGGCCCAGCGGGAACAACTCCTGCTGGTCGACCAGGGCGAACCCACCCCGGACATCCCCACCTTCTCCGACCTGGTGAACCTGCAGTACATCCGGCGCGAGCCCAACGGGGACCTGCTGGTGGGCAACAGCGACCACTCCACCCCGGAGTGGGCCGACCCGGACGACTACGTCAATCGCGCCGACGACCCGTTCGTGGAAACCGCCATCGCGAAGCTGGACCGGCTGCTGCCGGCCATGCCCGATCCGCGGCTCGCCTCGTCGTACGCGGGGTGCTACGACACCACCCCCGACTACAACCCGGTCATCGGGCCGTCCCCCGCCCCGGGGCTGTTCCTGCTCGTGGGCTTCAGCGGCCACGGCTACAAGATCTCCCCGGCCGTGGGCCGCCTCGCCGCCGACCTCCTGCTCGACGGCATCAGCAGCGACGCCGCCGTCGACGGCGCCGACTTCCGCTACTCCCGTTTCGCCGAGGGCAAACCGCTCGCCAGCCTCAATCCGTACGTCGGGGCCGGAGAGATGCGCTGACGAACCGGGCCGGCCGGCACGCCGCTGTACCGAAGCCCCGGAGGGGTATAGAACTGAAGGTGACGCTTCACCGCGGAAACCGGAGAAGGTACACGGCATGCCGGAAGGCGAGGACCTGTTCTCGGCCACGGGAGAGCCGGACACGGTTCTCCGCGTGTTCGAAGCACTGCCGTTCGCCCTCGGCGCGTGGCAGGGACCCGATCACGTGTACGTCGCGACCAACGCCGCCTACCGGGCGCTGCTGGGGCGCGACGACCTCCTCGGCCGGCCGGTGCGCGAGGTCGTACCGGAACTCGAGGGCCAGCAGTTCTTCGAGCTGCTCGACCGGGTGGCGGCGACCGGCGTCGCCGAGACCGCCAAGGAGTGGCGCCTGCAGATCGATACCGACGGTAGCGGCGTGGTCCGGGAGCGCTACTTCGACTTCACCATCGCCCCCCGTCGCGACCCCGACCGCGGCGTCGCCGGGCTGCTCTTCTTCGCCTCCGACGTGACCGACAGTGTCCTGGCCCGGCGCGGCGCCGAGGCACGGGCCCAGCTGATGTCGGAGAAGTACGAGCAGGCCCGCGACGCGGTGACGGTGATGCAGCAGGCGTTGCTGGCGCCGTCCGTCCCGGTCGTGCCGGGGGCCGAGGTGGCGGCCGCCTACCTGGTCGCCGCCGAGGACACGGCCGCCGGCGGCGACTGGTTCGACGCGTTGGCCCTTGCGAACGGCGAACTCGTGCTCATCACCGGGGACGTCGTCGGGCACGGCGTCGAGGCCGCCGCCGTGATGGGGCAGCTCCGCGCGGTGCTGCGCCAGCAGATCCTCGCGGGCGCGGACGTCGCCGCCGCCCTGTCCACCCTCGACGCCTTCTCGGCGCACGTCCCCGGCGCCCGCACCGCGACGGTCTGTGTCGTCGTCCTCGACACCGCCACCGGCCGGGTCCGCTACTGCACGAGCGGGCATCCCCCGCCGCTGGTGGCGAGCCCGGCCGGGGCGGTCCGATACCTCCCACCCTCGGGCGGAACGCCGATCGGTACCGGCTCGACGTTCCCCGTCGCCACCGACGCCCTCGCCGCCGGCGACGTCGTGCTGCTCTACACCGACGGACTGATCGAGCGCCCCGGCCGGCCCCCGCCGGCGAGCACCGCCGAACTCGCGGAGCGGGCGGCCCTGAGCGTGGCCGGCCGGTCGTTCCCGATCCCGGACACGCGCGCCCGGACGGTGGATCGGGTGTGCGCGGAGATCCTCGAATTCCTGCTCCGGGAAACCGGATACAGCGACGACGTGACCATCGTGGCCGCTCAGCGCACGGCCATGCCGGATCCCCTGCAGCTTCGGCTCCACGCCGACCGGGAGGCACCGAGGTCGGCACGGACGTCGTTGCGGCGATGGCTCGTGCGCATCGGTGCCGACCATGCCGGAACTGTGGCCGTCGAGCACGCGGTCTCCGAACTCGTGTCCAACGTCGTCGAGCACGCCTATTCCGGCGGCGACGCCGGGCATGCCCCGGTCGACATCGACGGGACGCTCGACGGCGACGGCTGCCTCCGGGTCCGCGTGCGGGACCGGGGCCGCTGGAAGACCCCCGCGAAAACCCCGGAGCCACATCGGTTACCGACCAGCCGCGGCCGCGGGCTCACGATGGTCCGGATCTTCGCCGACGACCTCGTCGTCGACAGCGACGACACGGGCACGACCGCGACGGTCACGTTCCGGCTCACCCGCAGCGCCCGCGTCGTCACCGAGTTCACGGAAGGCGCGATCGTCGGCCGTCCCGAGGTCTCGCCCGAATTCGCCGTCGCCGAAACCGAACCCGGTCGTCTCGCGGTGCGGGGGGACATCGACATCGACACCGCGCCCATCCTCAAGGGGTGCCTCGACGCCGTATCCCACAGCGGAACGCTGTCGGTGACAGTCGATCTGAGCGAGGTCACCAACCTCGGCTCCGCCGGGGTCTCCTTGCTCTCGACGGCCCGCGACCGCGCGGCCAAGCAGCACTCCACCGTCACGTTGGTGGCGCCACCCGGCAGCACCGCCCACCACGTGCTCAGCCTGGTCGGACTCCACGGCCGGGCCGACCCCGGCGGCGGCGACATCCCGGAGCCGTCAGGGGATCCGGAGACGTGAACCCGGCACCGACCGGGGGTCGGTGCCGGGCGAAATCCGGCTCAGCTCGCGATCTTCCGTCTCCGGGACTGCACGTACTTCTCCCGCTCGGAGACCGACATCCCGCCCCACACTCCGTAGGGTTCGCCCATGGTGAGCGCGTGCTCGCGGCACTGCTCGATGACCGGGCACCGATGGCACATCTCCTTGGCCTTCGACTCTCGCTGGTACCGCGCTCGGCCCCGTTCGCCGTCGGGCGAGAAGAACACCGACGAGTCGACGCCGCGGCACAAGCCCTGCATCTGCCAGTTCCAGACATCGACGGTCGGCCGGAGCGGGTGAGGTGACAATGGCACGGGGCTCTCCTTGACAGCAGGCTCGCACGCAGTGCGAGCGGACCGGACGAAAGTCTGCGACCTTTCGCTCACTTCGATCCACGCGCCGGGACCGCCCCGAAGGGCCGATTCTCGGTTCGTCGATCTCATGGACCGGGGAGTACCCCGCGCCACCGAAATTCATGCCAACAAAGAGCGAGATTTGTCGAAGGTTCGCGAGACCGTGGGCGGCGCCGCCGGCCGGGCTATTCCCCCGGAGGACATACCGCCTGGTCGGGGGACGACGCGGCCGCGTCGCCCCGCGCGAGGGCGACCGTCGCGGCCACCATCACCGCCGCCGCGGTGACCAGAACCACACTCATGGCGCGGTCCGCGTCGAGGTATTCCCCCAGGACCACGAAACCGAGCAGCGACGCCACGACCGGTTCCAGGACGGTGGTGGCGGGCAACGACGCCCGCAGATCACCGGCCTGGAACGCCGCCTGCTGAACCGTCACCGCCCCCGCGGCGAGGAGCAGGAGCGCCCACAGTTCGGGAGCGGTGGCGAGCGGCAGCACACCGCGGGACGCGATGTCGACCACTCCCTTGGTCAGTACGGCCGAGACCCCGAACAGGGCGCCGCCCACGGCGCCGAGCAGCAGCGCCTTGCGCGCGCCGCGCACCCGCCGGGCGGCGATCAGACCGGCCGCCACCAGCGGGGCACCGACGAGACAGGTGAGCACCCAGTGCAGCGGCTCGGCCCGGGCGAGTCCCGGCCGGGGATTCCCCAGCACCACGAGCACGGCGACCGACCCCGTGAGCGCCGCCGCCCACAGCCACTCACTCCGGCCGACGCTGCGATCGGCGAGGCGGGCACCCAGTGGCAGCGCGAACAGGAGTGACAGCACCAGCAGCGGCTGCACGAGCAGCAGAGAGCCCCGGCCGAGCGCCGCGGCCTGGAAGGCGTATCCCCCGACGCCGGCGACGGTGCCCAGCCACCACACGGGGTTGCGGACGAGAGCGGTGATCGGGCCCAGCGTGCCCACGGCGTCGTCCGGCACACCGGCCGCCGTGCGTTGACGCACGACCGTACCCACCGCGATGCACAAGGCCGCGGCGATCGCCAGCAGCGCTGCGCCCACCGAGTCCGACACGCGCCCAACCCTAGGGCGAAGCGCGGTACCTCGCCGATCGAACGAGCCGGGCCCGACCGGGTCGCCCGCGGCCGGTCGCGCGGTACCACCCGGGGACGGTCAGCGGCCGGCCATCGCCCTGAGCAGCGGGGCTGCGGGCAGCGACGCGAACAGCGCCGCCTCGTCGCGCCACGTCGACTCCTCGTCGAGGAACCGCAGGATCGGCTCCGCGGAGGACCGGTCGAACAGCCCCGCGAAGGCGCGCTCGAGCACCGCGGGCCGCTCGACGACGGCCCGCAGCAGCCCCTGGTCGTACCGGGCGAACCGGGACGGAGCAGGCCGCACGTCGAAGGGATGCCCGTGCCGGGCGAGCGACTGCGCGATCGCCGCACTGTCGCACTGGATCCGCTGGTACGCATATCCGCTGCTGCCCTTGAGCATTCCGCCCGCGGCGCCGATGCGCACGATGTTGCCGCTGCGCCGCGCGGGCGGCCGCGACGCCAACGGAAGCCGTGCGGACTCGTCCGCCTCCACGATGTAGGTGTCCTCGTCCGCGCCGAGCACGGCCGCCAGGTACTCCCGGAGCGCCTCGTCGTGAGCGGCGGTGCCGACGGGCCCGCCGTCGGGGTGCGCGAAACTCGTGTGCTCGACGAGGGCGTGCCGGGTATCGGTGGGCAGCACGTACACGAAGGACGCCGCCCGGCGCTGATCGGTGCGGAAGTCGAACAGGGTGGGGACGTCGGGATCGAACAGGGGAGCTTCGGTGCGGATCCGCCACCCGCGGAAGTCCAGCCACGCATCGGGGCTCGTCCCCCGGTCGTCGGCGTCGGGGCCCCGGCCGTCGAAGACCCACTCGGGGTGCAGCTCCGTGCCGTCGGACAGGGCGACACGCGGGCGGGCCCCGTCGTGCACCTGCGCCACCCGGCCGGTGCGGAGCCCGATGTCGTCGACTCGGTCCGTAACCTCGCCGACCACCGACGCCAGGTCGGCTCCGCGGACGACGCCGTACCGGTACCGGCCGAGGCCGAGCGTGCGGGCCCGTCCGCCCGCATGGACCCGGATCCGGGCGAACCGCGCGGAGACGGCCGCGTCGAGCAGCCCGGACCGGCGGGACCAGAACGCCCAGCCGGCGTCACGGATGTCGCGGGCGCCGTCGTCGACGAGCACCACCGGACCGGGTCGCGCCGGGACGGCGGCGAGATGGGCCGCCAGCGACAGTCCGCTCAGGCCCGCACCCAGGACGGCGATGCCGCCGTCGACCGGTCCGCTCCACGCTCGCACGCTCGCTTCTCCCCTCGCCGGAGACCCTCCCTCCGTCACCGTACCGGCCGCCGGTGAATCCGGTGCGCCACTACGCGGCCCGGGCGCGCGTCCGCTCGCGCAGCCAGGCCATCGCCGGCATGCGGTAGGAGTCGATGCCCTTGTACGCGGCGATCTCGGCGGGCAGTTCCTCGACGATGTCGGCGAGTTGCTCGGCCCACGCCGGGACCTGCGCGATCTCCTCGAGCGGTGCCATGTAGGTGCGGATGTTGAACACCAGCGCCCCCGTCATCGGCAGGCGGATCAGGTGCTCGAGTTCGATGCGCAACTGGATGCGGCCCCAGTCGCGTTCGGCGATCAGCCGCGGCATGTCGTCCATCCACTCGGGCATCGTCTCGAGGCTGGTGTCCCGGCGCCGCGAACCGACCGCGGAGAAGGTCCAGTTCACCCGCCGGTACGGCCGCTCGGTGGTGAGGCGCCGCATGAATTGCTCGGCGCGGTCGGTCACCCCGTTCGGGGTCAGGCCGGGAACGGGCCGGTGGATCTCGTGCAGGCTCATGCCGATGTCGAACTTGACGGACCAGTCGGCGGACGACGTGACCAGCGCCGCGTCGAACCACAGGTGCCCGTCGCGCTCGGTCACCAGCAGCACGTCGTCGGGCAGCTGACACCCGATGAACACCAGCGGATGCTCCGGCAGGGTGCCCGAATCCCCCGGCACGAACCATTGATCGATTCCGAGAAGGTCGTTGCGCCAGCGGTATCCGCCGTTCTCGACGTCGAGATGCATGACGTCGGGAAACGAGGCCGCCATGTCGCGCATGTAGTAGAGCATCAGGTCCCAGCACGCCGGCGTCATGTGCGGCAGCATCTGCACGCGCCCGGGGTCGGCCTCGACGATCGAGCGACGCAACCGCATCATCTCGACGTACTCGTCGTGGCTCTTGCCCAGGTCGACGATGTGCTCGCCCCAGGCCCCGGCGGCGGTCTCGGTGCGGCGCGGCGCCGGTTCGACGTTCACGGCGTAACGGAACGTCCTGTCGCCCTCGGGGAAAGGCCACGGCAGGCAGGACAGGTCGCTGGCGACGGAGGTGGTCACGAAGGTTCCTTTCCGGATGGCGGGTCAGGCCACGGCGCCGAGGTAGGTGCCGTGATGTCCCGACAGATGAGGACGGATCTCGAGGTCCAGGCCGCACGAACCGCAGGCGACGACCGCCCCGGGAGCGGCGTCGACGGACTGGGTGGTGGCGCAGTGCGGGCAGAACAGCGACACTCCGTCGGCGGCGGTGACGTAGGTGGTCATCTCGCACGGCAGCACGCCGGCGGTACGCGCCGCAGCCGTCGCGGCCATCGCCTCACGCCGCGGGCCGGCGATCAGCACGCGGGCGCCGGCGCGGGCCTCACGCACGAGCCGCGACACCTCGTCCGCGCTCGCGTTCGGCACCGTGGTCGCGACGCGGCCGAGGGCGAGTGCCTGCGCCGCCCAGGCCGTCACCGCGGCCCGCGCGTCGGCGCAGTCGCCGAGGCTGAACAGCAGGTGGATGCGCCCGCCCGGATCGATCGGGGGCACCGCACCGGTGACGAATCCCGAGTTCTTCACGGCCGCACACCTCCGAACTCGCGCAACCACTTCAGACCGGGTTCGCGGGTGCGCGTGATGCCCTTGTAGTCGGCCATGTCCTCGGGCAGTTCCTCGAGCACCCGGTAGAGCCGGTCGGCCCATTCCGGCACCAGCGCGATCTCCTCGAAGGGCAGCAGGTAGGTGCGGATGAGGAACATGATCGCGCCGGACGCGCCGAGCCGGATCAGGTGCTGCACCTCGACCCGCAGGTGCAGGCGACGGCCGACGTCGTCGAGTGGGCCCTCGGCGAGCAGGCGCCGATCGCGTCCCCATTCGGGATACGTCTCGGTGGCCGTGTCGAGCCGGCGGTCCACGGTGAGGGTCCAGTTGGTGCGCCGATACCGTTGCCCGGCGTGCAGTCCCATGAGGAAGGACTGGGCGCGGGTGATCACCCCTTCGGTGTGGATGCGGGGCACGGGACCGTGGATCTGCAGGAAGCTCATCCCGACGTCGAAGCGCAGCGACCAGTCCGCGGCGAACGTCACCAGGCCCGCGTCACCCCACAGGGCGCCGTCGCGCTGATCGAGCAGCACGACGTCCTCCTGGATCTGCCGGCCGATGTACAGCAGCGGCGGCTCGGGCAGGGTGGCGGACTGCCCGTAGACGAACGTCTGCTCGAGGTCGAGGGCGCGGTTGCTCCACCGCCGGACGGTGCCGTCACGGTCGAGCGCGAACGTCTGCGGGTATGCCTCGGCCAGCATCTTCATGAGGGTGAGCATCGCGTCCCACTGCGCGACCTCCATGTGCCCGAGCGCCTGGAAGCGGCTCGGGTCGGCGTCGAGCACGCGCCGTCGTTCGGCGAGTTCGTCGAGAAGGAAGCCGTCCATGTCGACCGGGTGCTCGCCCCAGCCGCCGGCCGCCGTGTCCGCGCGGGTCCCGGCCGGCTCGACGTTGGTGCTGTACCGGTAGGTGTCCCGCGGGAAGGGGAACGGGAACCGCGCGACGCGTTCCGGGAGCACCTCGAATTCGGTTGCGGCAGTCACAGGTCCAGCTCCAATCGCTCGCCGCCGGCGCGGGAGACGCACGGCATCATGCAGTCGCCGGCGTGCTTCTCCGCGTCGGTCAGGTACAGGTCGCGGTGCTCGATCGCGCCGTCCGCCACCGGGATCCGGCACTCGCCGCACACCCCCTGCCGGCACAGGTTGGGCACCGGTACCCCGCGCGCCTCGAGCGCTTCGAGCAGGCTCACGCCGGAGTTCACGGCGATGTCGACCCCGGTGCGGCGCAGATGCGCGGTGAACGGGGTTCCGGGCTCGAGGTCGCCGACACCGAAGTGCTCGTAGTGGATGCGGGCATCCGGCCAGCCCGCGCCGCGGGCGCGACGGGTGAGTTCGTCGATGAGACCGGAGGGCCCGCACACGTACAGGTGGGTGCCGAGCGGCTGATCGAGCAGGGCCGGGCCGAGTGCGGCCCAGAACTCCTCGGGGGTGTGGTAGGTGTGCAGGCGGTCTCCGCACAGTTCGCGCAACTCGCCGAGGTGCGGGCCGTCGCCCTCGCGGAAGGTGTAGTGGACCTCGAAGGAGCGGCCCCACTGAGCGGCGGCGCGCGCGTGCGAGAGGATGGGTGTGACGCCGATACCGCCGGCCACGAGCATGTGGTGACGCGCGGTGAGGATCGGCGCGAAGGCACTTCGGGGCCTGCTGACCTCCACGACGTCCCCGACCTCGAGGGCGTGGATCCAGCGGGAGCCGCCCCGGCCGGTCTCGTCGAGCCGCACGGAGATCGAGTAGCTCTGCGGTTCGAGCTCCGGACCGGTCAGGGAGTAGGAGTTGCGGCGGGGCCGGCCGTCGTCGTGGGCGCCGCAGGAGAGCACGACGTGGCTGCCCGGGGTGAACGACGGCAGCGGCGCACCGGTGGGGTCGACGAACCGCACGTGCCGCACTCCGGTGGCGACGGTGGCCACCTCGGCGACGGTGAGGGCGAGGGTCGCGTCGCTGCGCCGGACGGCCGCTCCGGCATCGGATACGAGGGTCATCAGCTTTCCTCCGCGTCGAGCTGGTAGCCGAGATATGCGCCGTGGTGGCGCGAAACGTGGTGGTACACGACGAGTTCCGCCGAACACGCGGGGCACGTGCTGGCCTGCCCGATCGCGGCGGTGGCGTCGTGGGTGTGTCGGCAGTGGGCGCAGTACACCGTGCGCGTGTCCGTGGTCAGCACCTCGGGCAAAATCTCGTCGTCGAGCGCCCCCGCGGCGACGGCCACGGCCCGGGCGGCGAGGACGGCGGCCTCGTCGCCCACCAGCACGAGCCGCCAGCCGACGCAGGCCGCGGAGAGCTGACGCTGCAGCACCTCCGCGGCCGCGTCGCCCCAGGTGGCGGGCGCCCGTAGCCAGCTCACTCGCCGGCCTTCGAAGGAGGTCACCAGGCGGCGAGCGTGGTCGGTGGCGGCGTCGCCGAACGACAGGACGGTGACCGTCCTGCCGCCGTCGGCCACGGTCCGCTCCTCGTCCCAGCGCGGCACGCTGGTGGTCTCCATACAGACGCTCATGGCCGGATCCTTACGGCGCGAACGTGCGCTGGCCGACGTAGAACGCCAGGGCGCCGTCGGGGGTGGTGAAGCGGATCCGCGAGCCCTTGGGGAAGAAGATCGCGTCCTTGGCGCGGGCGATCTCCACCTGGCCGGTATCCAGGTTCTCCAGGCGGAACTCCCCTTCGAGGACGACCTTCATCTCGTCGTACTCGTACAGGTAGTCCAGCGGGGCGTCGGTGTGCGCGAGCTTGAAGTAGCCCGCGGCCATCTCCGACCCCTCGGGGTTGGGATAGACGTCGTCGATGAAGCCCTCGGTGCCCGGGAATTCCTCGGTGGACATCTGGGGCAGGGTCTTCCAGAAGTCGGCGGTGACGCGGAATGCGGGAACCGTGGTGGTTTCTGCCATGAGTGCTCCTAGGAACGAGGCCGGCTGCACCGGCCGTGGGCGGGAGGACGGAACGTCGATCGCTGACGTGAAACAGACAGTAATGAGATGAAACGCACCGACGGTTGCCGACGCGTTAACGCGTGTAACCGAATCCTCTCAGCGTCAGGAACATTCGTTTCTCCCCCGAGCGGCGCGGGCCGAGCCGGACCGTCACCACAAACTCACGGCGGCGTAACACGCCCGTCATGCATGCTATGTTTCATTGCATTCGACAGCGATTCACCTTATGAAACTTCGCAGCCGAACCCCAGGAGTCCCCATGACGCTCGAAGCCACCGACCTCCCCGTGATGCGTCTGCCCTCCACGGACGCCCCCGCCGATGCCGCCGGCTCCGCCGATCTCGCCGCACTCGCCCGCGCCACCGACACCCGCTTCATCCTCGCGGTGTTCACCAACCTCGCCGGCAAGCCCTGCGCCAAGCTCGTCCCGGTCGAGGCGGTCGACGAGCTGCAGTCCGACGGGGTCGGCTTCGCGGGCTACGCCGCCGGAGCCATGGGTCAGGTCCCCAGGGATCCCGACCTCGTCGCCATCCCGGATCCCACCTCCTTCACGCCGATCCCGTTCGTGCGCCCGGGCCTTGCGCTGGTGCACTGCGATCCCCACGTCGAGGGCAAGCCCTGGCCCTACGCCCCGCGGGTGATCCTGAAGGAGGTTCTCGGCAAGGCGGCCGAACGGGGCCTGTCCGTCAAGGTCGGCGCCGAGATCGAGTACTTCCTCGTCCAGCGCGACGAGGACGGGACGCTGCGCACCGCCGACGTGCTCGACACCTCCCGGCAGCCCTGCTACGACGCCCGTGACGTCACCCGCATGTACGAGCACCTGACCTCGATCTCCGCGGCGATGAACTCCCTCGGCTGGGGCAACTACGCCAACGACCACGAGGACGGCAACGGGCAGTTCGAGCAGAACTTCCAGTACGCCGACGCGATGACCACCGCCGACCGCGTCGTCACCCTGCGCTACCTGATCTCGGTGCTCGCCGAGCAGCGCGGCATGACCGCGACCTTCATGCCCAAGCCGTTCGCCGACCGCACCGGCTCGGGCATGCACATGCACCTGTCGCTGTGGCGGGAGGACGGCTCCGCCTTCCCCGACGCCGAGGACCCGCGCGGTCTCGGCCTGTCCGAGACCGCCTACGCGTTCATCGCCGGCATCCTCGACCATGCCTGCGCCCTGCAGGGCGTGATCGCCCCGACCGTCAACTCCTACAAGCGGACCGGCGCCACCGCGACCAGCTCCGGCGCGACGTGGTCGCCGCGGCACGCCACCTACGGCGGCAACGACCGCACCCACTACCTCCGCGTTCCGGACGGCAACCGCGTCGAGCTGCGCGGCGGGGACGGCTCCGCCAACCCGTACCTCGCTGCCGCCGCGACCGTCGCGGCGGGCCTCGACGGCATCGACCGCAAGCTCGATCCCGGCGCACCCGGCGGCACCCCGAACTCGGAGACGCTGCCGATGACCCTGCTGCACGCGATGGACGCGCTCACCGCCGACCCCGTCGTCACCGGCGCCCTCGACGCCGCCGGCCCGGGCGTCGCCGAGTACTTCGCCTCCCTCAAGCGGGAGGAGTTCTTCCACTGGCACAACACCGTGACCTCGTGGGAGATCGACAGCTACCTGACCGCCTTCTGACCCGTTCGGTCCGAACGGGCCACCGCGAACGACGACCTGTAAAGGAGAGACGACCCATGTGCGGAATCGTCGGGCTTCACCTGCGTGACGCCTCCCTCGCCCCCCGGCTGGGTGGCCTGCTGACCGGCATGCTCGGCCAGATGGTCGACCGGGGACCGGATTCGGCCGGAGTCGCCCTCTACGGCGACCCCACCTTCTCCCCCGCCGGCCACGCGTCGGTGTCCCTGCTCGGCGCCGCCCCGGACGTCGCCGCCACCGCCGGTGCCGCACTCGGCGTGACCGTGACCGCGATCGACCTGGCCCCCACCACCGTGCTCCACGCGCCGGTCCCGGCCCAGTTGCTCGCCGACACCGTCCGCGCCGTCGACCCCGGTGCAACGATCATCGGCTTCGGCGACGACGTGACCGTCCTCAAGGGCATGGGCGATCCGGTGGCGCTGGCCGAGCGCTTCGGGATCCCGGCCGCCTCCGGCTGGCAGGGCGTCGGCCACACCCGCATGGCCACCGAATCGGCCGTCACCGCCGCCGGCTCGCACCCGTTCGCCGTCGGCCCGGACCAGTGCCTGGTGCACAACGGCTCGTTCTCCAACCACCTGTCGGTCAAGCGCGAACTCGAGGCCGAGGGTGTGGCATTCGACAGCGAGAACGACACCGAGGTCGGGGCACGGTTCGTCGCCAAGCACCTCGCCGAGGGCGCCGACCTGGAGAAGGCCCTGCGCCTGCTCGGGGAGCGCTTCGACGGGTTCTACACCCTCCTCGTGTCGACGTCCGACTCGTTCGCCGTCGTACGCGACCCGATCGCCTGCAAGCCGGCGATCGTCGCCGAGACCGACGCGTACGTCGCGATGGCCTCCGAGTTCCGGGCCCTCGCCGGCCTGCCCGGCATCGCGGACGCTCACATCTTCGAGCCCGAGCCGGAGCGGGTCTACGTATGGCACCGCTGACCAGCACCGACGCTTCCCCCATCTCTTCGACGCCGGAGACGCCCATGACCACCGAGACGCTGCGCACCGACACACTGCCCACCGACACGCTCCCCACCACGGCGACGTACGACCTGGACGTCACCACCACGCGCGAACTGAACGCCGCACTGCAGGCCACCGAGGCCCCGGCCGCGGTGACCGTGACCAATCCCCAGGGCAAGCACGCCCTCGCGTGCGGGCTCGACCGGCCGATCGACGTGCGCATCGAAGGCCACGTCGGCTACTACGCCGCCGGGATGAACAAGCATGCGACCGTCACCGTCGCGGGCAACGCCGGGGTCGGGGTCGCCGAGAACATGATGTCGGGCACCGTGCGCGTCACCGGGGACGCCTCCCAGTCCGCCGGCGCCACGGCCCACGGCGGGCTGCTGGTGATCGAGGGCAATGCCGCCGCCCGCTGCGGCATCTCCATGAAGGGCGTCGACATCGTCGTCGGCGGCAGCATCGGCCACATGAGCGCCTTCATGGGACAGGCCGGACGGCTCGTCGTCCTCGGCGACGCCGGCGAGGCCCTCGGAGATTCGTTGTACGAGGCGCGCATCTACATCCGCGGCACCGTCGCCTCCCTCGGTGCGGACTGCGTCAAGAAGGAGATGCGGCCCGAGCACCTCGAGGAACTGCGCGAACTCCTCCGGGCGGCCGGCTTCGACGCCGACCCCGCCGAGTTCACCCGCTACGGCTCCGCCCGCGGGCTCTACCACTTCCACGTCGACAACGCCTCGGCGTACTGATCGCACCGCCCGCACCGCATCCCAGGAGACTCCCATGACCTTCCAGCCCGGACTTCGTGAGTCGGCCACCTTCGACCGCAACGTCATCCACGAGATCCAGCGTGCCGCCGAGACCGGCATCTACGACATCCGCGGATGGGGCGCCAAGCGCAAGCTTCCGCACTTCGACGACCTGCTGTTCCTCGGCGCGTCGATGTCGCGGTACCCGCTCGAGGGTTACCGCGAGAAGTGCGAGACCGACGTGGTCCTCGGCGACCGGCACGCGAAGTACCCGCTGCACCTCGACATCCCGGTCACCATCGCCGGCATGAGCTTCGGGGCGCTGTCCGGGCGGGCGAAGGAGGCTCTCGGGCGCGGCGCCAGCGAGGTCGGCACGTCCACCACCACCGGCGACGGCGGCATGACGCCGGAGGAACGCGGTCAGTCCAAGCACCTCGTCTACCAGTACCTGCCGTCGCGCTACGGGATGAACCCCGACGACCTGCGCAAGGCCGACGCGATCGAGGTCGTCCTCGGCCAGGGCGCCAAGCCCGGCGGCGGCGGCATGCTGCTCGGGCAGAAGATCACCGAGCGCGTCGCCGGAATGCGCACCCTGCCCGTCGGTATCGACCAGCGCAGCGCGTGCCGGCACCCCGACTGGACCGGCCCGGACGACCTCGCCGTCAAGATCATCGAACTGCGCGAGATCACCGGGTGGGAGAAGCCGATCTACGTCAAGGTCGGCGCAACCCGCACCTACTACGACGTCAAGCTCGCCGTGAAGGCCGGGGCCGACGTCGTCGTGGTCGACGGCATGCAGGGTGGCACGGCCGCCACGCAGGACGTGTTCATCGAGCACGTCGGCATTCCCACCCTCGCCGCGATCCCCCAGGCCGTGCAGGCGCTGCAGGAGATGGGAATGCACCGCACCCCCGGTGGCGTGCAGCTCGTCGTCTCCGGCGGCATCCGGTCCGGCGCCGACGTCGCCAAGGCCATGGCCCTCGGCGCGGACGCCGTCGCCATCGGCACCGCGGCGCTGATCGCGTTGGGCGACAACAACCCCCGGTACCAGGCGGAGTACGAGAAGCTCGGCTCGGCCGCCGGGTTCTACGACGACTTCCAGGACGGCAAGGACCCCGCCGGCATCACCACGCAGGATCCGGACCTGCAGGCCCGGTTCGATCCGGTCGAGGGCGGCCGCCGCCTCGCGAACTACCTGCGCGTGCTCACCATGGAGGCCCAGACCATCGCACGCGCCTGCGGCAAGTCGCACCTGCGCAACCTCGAGCCGCAGGACCTCGTGGCCCTGACCATCGAGTCGGCCGCCATGGCGCGGGTGCCACTGGCCGGCACCAACTGGGTGCCCGGCCAGGGCTTCTGAGCCGCTGCCCGCCTTCCACCGAGCGAATGTGCCTTACTGTCGGCCTGTCCGACGGTAAGGCACATTCGCTCGTTCCGTGTGCCTGCCCCTCGCACGATCGTCCACTGTCGGGAAACAGCACGTACAGTGAGGACATGAGCAGCCCCGAGCGCCCCGTACTGCACGACGCGCCGGGCCGGGAGGTCCCGCGGGACACCCCGACCGGGGTGGACCTGGAACGCGCCATCGCACAGGAGGTCCGCAAGTTGCGGATCGCCAGCGGGCTCTCCGTGGGCGACATGGCCGCGAAGGTGGGCATCTCCAAGGCGATGCTGTCGAAGATCGAGAACGCCCAGACGTCGTGCAGCCTCTCGACCCTCGCCCGCCTGGCCGCAGGTCTCGACGTACCGGTGACGTCGCTGTTCCGCGGCGCCGACGCGCAGCGCGAGGCGGTGTTCGTCAAGGCCGGCCAGGGCGCGGAGATCGTCGGCCGCGGCACCCGCGTCGGACACCACTACGAGTTGCTCGGCACGCTGCGGGGCCAGCACAAGCGGCTCGAGCCCGTGCTGGTGACGCTCACCGACGCGAGCGAGGTCTTCCCGCTGTTCCAGCATCCGGGGACCGAGCTGCTCTACATGCTCGAGGGCGAGATGGTCTACGGGCACGGCGAATCCGAGTACCGGCTCCAACCCGGCGACGCCCTGCTGCTCGACGGCGAGGGCATCCACGGGCCGAACGAGCTCGTCACCCTGCCCATCCGGTTCCTCGCGGTCACCGCGTACCCGGACAAACACCAGGACTGATCCCGCTCTCCACCACGAGCGGGGGGGTTTCCGCGTCGAGAGGGACACCGCCGCGGTGCATCGCGGGTGCAGGCAGCGGTAACCGCCCCCTCGTCGCGAGAATCTCCCGCTCGACGACGAACGAGGCCCCCGCCGTAGCGGGGGCCTCACCCGTTGTCGGTCCTCGGTCAGAGCTTCTCGGCTGCCGCCTTGGACGTGAGTGCCGTCGCCGCCTCCGCGACCGACGCCGCCTCCGTACGGGACGTGCCGGTGAAGCCCACCGCGTCGAGCACGTAGGCGGTCTCGCCGTGCACGACGACGTCGAGACCCTCGTACTCGGCCTCCGGATCGACGCGCAGGCCCATCACCAGGTCGAGACCCTTGGCGATGATCCAGGTGACGACGAAGGAGTAGGCCAGCACCGCGAGCACCGCGACGGTCTGGGTGCCGAGCAGGCCGATTCCGCCGCCGTAGAACAGCCCGGCCGCGCCGCTGGGAGCCTCCGGCACCGCCAGTAAACCGATGAGCAGCGTGCCGAGAACACCGCCGACGAGGTGGATGCCGACGACGTCGAGAGCGTCGTCGTAGCCCAGGCGGAACTTCAGCGAGATCGCGAAGCAGCACAGCGCACCGGCCAGGGCACCGACGACCAGTGCGCCGAGCGGCGAGACGGCACCGCAGGCCGGGGTGATCGCGACGAGCGCGGCGATGAGGCCGGACGCGGCGCCGAGGGTCGTGGCGTGACCCTCCCGCAGCTTCTCGACGATCAGCCAGCCACAGATGCCGGCGCACGACGCGGCGATGGTGTTGAGCACGACGACCGAGGCGTTGTTGTCCGCGGCGAGCGCGGAACCGCCGTTGAACCCGAACCAGCCGAAGAACAGGATGCCGGCACCGAGAACGGTCAGCGGAAGGCTGTGCGGGCGGGGCGGATTCAGGAACGAGCGCCGCTTGCCCAGGACGATGATGACCGCGAGGGCCGCGATGCCGGCGTTGATGTGCACGGCGGTGCCGCCGGCGAAGTCGACCGCACCGAGGGTGTTGGCGATCCAGCCGCCGACGACGGACCCGTCCTCGGAATCGAACGCGAAGACCCAGTGCGCGACGGGGAAGTACACCAGCACAGCCCACAGCCCGGCGAACACCATCCAGGCCGAGAACTTCATGCGGTCGGCAAGGGCGCCGCACACGAGGGCGACCGTGATGCCCGCGAACAAGAGCTGGAATCCGGCTATCAGCGCCGGCGGGAGTCCCGGTTCGGCCGGCGCCTCGAGCAGCTGGCCGAGCCCGAGATACTCGAGGGGGTTGCCGAGCAGTCCGGCACCGCCGAGCGAGTTTCCGAGCACCGCCGAGTAGCCGAACAGGACCCACAGAACTCCGACGAGCGCGAAGCCCGCGAACGTCATCATGATCATGTTGAGCGTGCTGCGGACGCTCACCATGCCGCCGTAGAACAGCGCCAGCCCGGGAACCATCAGCGAGACCGCCGTGAAGGCCGCGAGAATCCAGGCGGTGTCGGCGGCAGCGATTGCCTCTTCCATAGGTGTCCACCTTGTTCAGTCCCGAGGGATCGCCCCTCGTACGTGTCGCGGTGACTGTCTTATGTTGTTAATCACCGTCATCTGAGAGTGAACCCAGTGTGTAATCTGCGTGGGAGCCGCCGGTGAACTTCGTGTAACGGCGGCTCGCCCCCGGCACTGCCCACCGCCGAGCGCTCGCTCGGGGGCGACCGGTAGCGTTCGAACTGGTATGCGCATCGCTCGCGGGTGAGGATGGACACATGACTCGACACGGTCCGCTGCACGACATCGTGGAATCCGACCTCGAGGTCACCGGACCCAAGGACCACGCCGCCGGTGTCCCGGCGGTCCTGGTGTCGCTGAAACGCGCCTACGAGCAGATGGGCGTGGCCCGCACGGCGGCCACGCTGCCGCGGCTCAACCAGCGGCACGGTTTCGACTGCCCGGGGTGCGCCTGGCCCGAGACGCCCGGCCACCGCAAGCCCGCGGAGTTCTGCGAGAACGGCGCCAAGGCCGTCGCCGAGGAAGCCACCCTGCGGACGGTCACGCCCGAGTTCTTCGCCCGTCACTCCGTCGCGGAACTGTCGGAGAAGACCGGCTACTGGCTCGGGCAGCAGGGCCGCCTGACCCATCCGATGGTCCTCCGCCCCGGCGCGACCCACTACACCCCCGTCGACTGGGACGACGCGTACCGGCTGATCGCCGACCACCTGCGTGCGCTCCCCACCCCGGACCACGCCGTCTTCTACACGTCGGGCCGCATCAGCAACGAGGCCGCGTTCCTCTACCAGCTGCTGATCCGCAGCTACGGCACCAACAACATGCCGGACTGCTCCAACATGTGCCACGAGTCCTCCGGCAGCGCACTCGTCGAGACCATCGGAATCGGCAAGGGCTCGGTGTCGGTGCCGGACCTCGAGCACGCGGACCTCATCCTCGTCGCCGGTCAGAACCCGGGCACCAACCATCCGCGCATGCTCTCCACCCTGGTGAAGGCCAAGGAGAACGGGGCCAAGATCATCGCGATCAACCCGCTCCCCGAGGCGGGGCTGCTCCGGTTCAAGGACCCGCAGCGCGTCGACGGCGTGCTCGGCCACGGCACGGACATCGCCGACGAGTTCCTGCAGATCCGCCTCGGTGGCGACATGGCGCTGTTCCAGGGGCTCGGCAGGCTGCTGTTCGAGGCGGAGGACGCCGCGCCCGGCACCGTGATCGACCGGGCCTTCGTCGAGGCCCACTGCGCCGGCTTCGACGACTACGAGCGGCACGTCCGCGCGGTCGACCTCGGCACCGTCCTCGAGGCCACCGGGCTGAGCGAGGCGCAGCTGCGGTCCACCGCCCGGGACCTGGCCACCTCCCAACGCACCGTGGCGTGCTGGGCGATGGGCCTGACTCAGCACACCCATGCCGTCGCCACCATCGCCGAGGCGGTCAACCTGCTGCTGCTGCGCGGGATGATCGGCAAGCCCGGGGCCGGGGTCTGCCCGGTGCGGGGGCATTCGAACGTGCAGGGTGACCGGACGATGGGCATCTGGGAGAAGATGCCCGAGTCCTTCCTCGCCGCGCTGGACCTCGAGTTCGGGATCACGAGCCCGCGCAGGCACGGGTACGACACCGTCGAGGCGATCCGCGCGATGCGCGACGGCCGGGCGAGCTTCTTCATGGCGATGGGCGGCAACTTCGTCGCCGCGACCCCGGACACCCACGCCACCGAGGAGGCGTTGCGCCGCTGCGAGCTGACCGTGCAGATCTCGACCAAGCTCAACCGCAGCCATCTCGTGCACGGGTGCACAGCGCTGATCCTGCCCACCCTCGGACGCACCGACCTCGACATCCAGGAGAGCGGCAAACAGCTTGTTTCCGTGGAGGATTCGATGTCCATGGTGCACCTGTCACGGGGCCGGTTGCAGCCGGTCGGCGACCAGCTGCACAGCGAGGTCGCGATCGTCTGCCGGCTCGCCCGCGAGCTGTTCGGCCCCGACCATCCGGTCCGCTGGTCGGCGTTCGAGGGCAACTACGACCTGATCCGCGACTCGATCGGGCGGGTCGTGCCCGGCTGCGAGGACTACAACACCAAGGTCCGCCGGCGCGACGGGTTCCAGTTGCCGCACCCGCCCCGCGACAACCGCGAATTCCGCACGCACACCGGCAAGGCCAATTTCAGCGTCAACGACCTGGTGTGGGTGCCCACTCCCCCGGGCCGGCTCGTGCTGCAGACGCTGCGCAGCCACGATCAGTACAACACCACCATCTACGGGCTCGACGACCGCTACCGCGGCGTGAAGAACGGCCGCAAGGTCGTGTTCGTCCACACGGACGACATCGCCGAACTCGGATTCGCCGACGGCGACCTCGTCGACATCGTGTCCGAGTGGCCCGCCGACGGCGCGGTGCAGGAGCGTCGCGTCCGCGACTTCCGGATCGCCGCGTACAGCACCCCGCGCGGCAACGCGGCCGCCTACTACCCGGAGACCAATCCGCTGGTCCCCCTCGACCACGTCGCGACGAAGTCGAACACCCCGGTCTCCAAGGCGATCGTCGTCCGACTCGAGCGGGCCGGGGCCGACTGATGGGGCGGGTCACCGCGCGCCGGCCCGTCCTGCGGATCACCGCGGACGGGCAAGCACGCCGACCGGACAGCCTCGCGGTAGAGGAACCGCTGGAGATCCGCCTCAACGGCCGCGCCCTGACGGTCACGATGCGCACGCCGGGCCACGACGTGGAACTCGCCCACGGATTCCTGCTCGCCGAGGGGATCATCGGCGGCCGCGAGGACGTCTCCGTGGTGCGCTACTGCGACGGCGTCGACGACAGCGGCGCCAACACCTACAACGTGCTCGACGTCCACCTCGCGCCGGGGATCTCCGTTCCCGACGGTGCGGGCGCCCGCAACTTCCTCACCAGCTCCGCGTGCGGGGTGTGCGGGAAGGAGTCCCTCGACCGGATCCGCGGGCGCACCCGGTTCCCGCTGACCGACGGCTTCGTGGTCTCCGCCCGCGCGCTGGCCTCGATGCCACCACGAATGCGGCAGCGGCAGAAGGTTTTCCAGAGCACGGGTGGGTTGCACGCCGCCGCGCTGTTCACCCCCGACGGCACCCTGCTGGCGTTGCGGGAGGACGTGGGCCGGCACAACGCGGTCGACAAGGTGCTCGGCTGGGCACTGACCGAGAACCGGGTCCCGTTGCCGGACACCGTCCTCGTCGTCAGCGGGCGGGCCTCCTTCGAGCTGGTGCAGAAGGCCGTGATGGCCGGCGTCCCGGCGCTCGGAGCGGTGTCGGCCCCCTCGTCGCTGGCGGTCGATCTCGCCGCGGAGTCCGGCCTGACCCTGGTCGGTTTCCTCCGCGGCGACTCGATGAACGTCTACACCGGATCCGTCGTATGAGCGGGGGCCCGGGAGCGGCTCAGCTGCAGGCCTGTTCGGGCGCGTCGCCCGAGCGGACCCCGTCGACGAAGGCCCGCACGTCGTCGTGGGAGGCCTCGAGCACGCCGCGGTGGTCGGCACCGTCGTAGACCCGGTAGGCAAGGGGGGAACCGTTGCCGCACAGGGTCTTCGTCACCTCGTCGGTGACCTGCCGGGCCACGAGCACATCCGCGGTGCCCTGCACGACGAGGGTCGGCACCGAGAGGGCGAGCTGCTCGAGTTCCTGCGTGGCGAAGTACTCGGTCAGGCGCCCGACGTCCGCACCGGGCGCGAACACCTGGTCCACGGGAACGGTCGCGGCCACCTTGCGCACGTCGTCCATGCACCCGGTGCGCGCCGCCGCGAGCAGCGGACGGGACGCGTCCGTGAGCATCGCGTCGGCGGACACCTCGGGGTCGGCGGCCTCGGCGCCGAGCAACAGGACGGGCAGGAAGGTCAGGGCCTGCGCGATCCCCGGGCCCCCGGTTGCGAAGTAGGCGGCGGTCTCGCTCGTCCGGCTTCCCGGCGCGAACGCGACCGCGCCCTGCAGTTCCAGTTCGGGGGCGCGCTCCGCGCCCTGGGCGGCGGTGAACAGGGCCGCATGCCCGCCCTGGCTGTGCCCCATCACCGTCCACCGGTTTCCGATGCCGGGCTCGGCCTCGCGTGCGGCACGCACGATGTCGACGACCGTGTTCGCGGCGCTGTCGCCGTTCATGTAGGGATGTCCGCCCGGCGTTCCGAGGCCCTCGTAGTCGGTCTGGACCACGGCGTAGCCGTCGGCGACCCACCGATCGAGCATCGCGGTGGTCCGCGAGAGGTAGCTGTGGGCGGGTCCGCCGACCGTGTCGGCCGAGGGCGCGCAGGCATCTCCGACACCCGTCGTGCCGTGCGCCCAGCTGATCACCGGCCATCCTCCGCCGGGGGCGTCGCCGCGCGGGATCGCGACGGTGCCCGACACGAGGATCGGGCGTCCCGTGGCGTCCTCCGAGAGGTAGGTGATCAGTTCCGTGCGCGCCGCGCTGGGCAGCGCCGCCGCGCTCGTCAGCGGCCGGGTGCTGATCAGCGAGCCGGGGGAACGCTCGGCAGCGGGGGCCGGTTCGGAATCCGCGCAGGCCGTGGCGGCCAGCACCGAGGTGACCGCGAGCGCCACGAGGACGCTCCGGGAGGAGAGATGACCCATGGAATCCTCCGTTAAGAAGTTCTTATTAATTGGAAAGTCGAACTTCTTAGTACAGTGGACGCATGGCAGTGTCAACAGGTCGTCTCGCTCTGCTGGATGCCGCGGAGGAACTCGTCGCCCGTCGCGGCATCCACGGCGTCTCGGCGCGCGAGGTGGTCACAGCCGCCGGTCAGCGCAACAATTCGGCGATCGCCTATCACTTCGGCTCGTGGCACGGACTGCTCGACGCGGTCTGGAGCCGGCACGCGCCGCACGTCAACGCCCAGCGGGCGGCACTGACGGACGCAGCCCACCTCGACGGCTCCCCGGCACTCGAACGGCTCGTCTATGCCTACGTCCATCCGCTCGTCACCGAGATCGCCCGCGGAAGGCCCAGCTACTGGGCTCGCTTCAACGAGCAGTGGCTCGCCACCGCCCCCCTGGTGTTCCTGGCGGTCCCCCAGCCGGGGGCCGTCCAGGCCGACTACTACCCGTCCGACGAGTCGCTCACCGTCCTCGCCTCCCTCCTGGAGACGATCGCGCAGTGTCTCGACCTCCCCGAAGCCGACGCCCGTCGGCGTGTGGGGCTGACGGTGCGCTTCGTCATCGGCTCGTTCGCCTCGTGGGAGCGCGCCCACGAGGCCGGGGACGCGACCGACCTGTCCACCTTCGAGTCGGAGATCGTCGAGCTCGCCTGCGCGATGTTGCGCGTGCCGGGCGGTGATTCGGCGCCGTCGTCCCGACCGCGGTGACACGGCGCCGTCGTCCCGACCGCGGTGACACGGCGCCGTCGTCCCGACCGCGGTGAGGCGGCGCCGTCGTCCCCACGGACAGATCAGGCCGGCACCCGCTCCGCCTCGATCAGGGCCGTCATGTGGGCAAGCATGCGGTCGGCGTCGGGCTCCACCCCGGTGAAGATGCGGAATGCGTCGACGGCCTGGAAGACGGCCATGCCCGCGCCGGTGAGGGTCGGGGCGCCGAGTGCGCGGGCACGCAGGACGAGTTCGGTCTCGATGGGCCGGTAGACGACCTCGGCGACCCACAGGTCGGGGCGCAGCAGTGCCGGGTCGAAGGCCGTTCCGGGATGTGCGGCCATGCCGACGGGCGTCGCGTGGATCAGGCCGTCCGCGGCGGCCAGCAGCCGCGGCAGCTCGGCCGGCGTCGCGGACGAGACGGCAACGTCCGGGAACAGCACGGTGAGCGTGTCGCGCAGCGCGGTGGCGCGCGCGAGGTCGGGATCGACGACGGTGAACGCGCGCACCCCGCGGGTGAGCGCGGCGTACGCGACCGCCGCCCCGGCCCCACCGGCCCCGAGCTGGACGACCGCGTCGAGCGCGACGCTGGGGAGTCCGCGGTCGAAGTTGCGGCCGAAGCCCGACCAGTCGGTGTTGTGACCGATCGCGCGCCCGCCGTCGAACAGCACGGTGTTGACGGCGCCGAGGCGGCTCGCCTCGGGCGACAGGTCGTCGAGATGGTCGAGGACGGCCTGCTTGCAGGGATGGGTGATGTTCAGGCCCCGGAAGCCCAGCTCGCGCGCGGTGCGCAGCAGCCGCGGCAGGTCGGCGACCGAGAGGCCCAGCTCGTCGAGGTCGATGATCTTGTAGACGTAGCGCAGACCCTGCCGCGCGCCCTCCTCCTCGTGCATCGGGGGTGTCAGCGAGGCACCGATGCCGGTTCCGATGAGGCCGCAGAGAATCGAGTCGGTCATGGCGGGCCTTTCACGTCACAATGTACGAACTAGTGAGTTACAAGCCATAGCGTACGGCCACGGGCGGCACGGAGACAAGACCCCGGTCGATAGGGTGGCGCCATGGCACCCGAGCAGACGACCGGCCGACGACGCCGCAACAGCGACCTCACCAGGGAGAACATCCTCGAGGTGGCCACCGCGGAGTTCGCGGACAAGGGACTGTCAGGAGCCCGGGTCGACGAGATCGCCGAGCGCACGCAGACCACCAAGCGGATGATCTATTACTACTTCGGCGACAAGGAGGGCCTCTACCGGGCCGTCCTCGAGAGTTCCTACGGGACGATCCGCGCCCAGGAGCGCGAGCTGGACCTCGAAGACCTCGGCCCCGTCGACGCCATCCGCGTGCTGGCCGAGGCCACGTTCGACCACCACGACCAGCATCCCGACTTCATCCGCATCGTCGCCAACGAGAACATGCTCCGGGGCGAGCACATCCGGCAGTCTCCCCATCTCGCCGGCCTGGGCGCCCCCGCCGTCGACGTGCTCACCGGCATCCTCGAACGCGGCCGGGCCGACGGCCTCTTCCGCGACGACGTCGACGCCCTCGACGTCCACCTGGTGATCAGCAGTTTCTGCGTCTTCCGCACCGCCAACCGGTACACCTGGCAGGCCCTGTTCGACCAGAACCTCGCCGCGGACGAGCTGCGGACCAGGCATCGGAGGATGCTGGGCGACCTCCTCGTCGCGTTCCTGACGACCCTGCCCGACTGAGGGACCTCGGGGGAATGCGCACGGGGACGCGTTCCGAAATTTTATGAACTATCTAGTTCATACATCTTGCGTTCACCGTGTGATGGCGCCTACATTCGAGACAACGCAGTACGAACCCGGGTTCGTATCTCGAACATCCCCTCCCCTTTTCCGCACAGGAGACGCGATGACCGCGCACACCCTCGACACGCCGGAGAATTCCGGTATGACGACCGAAACCCGCCCGCACGACACCACCAAGGTCAAGCGCGCAGCGTCGTCGGCCTTCCTCGGCAGCATGCTCGAGTACTACGACTTCTACATCTACGCATCCGCCGCCGCCCTGATCTTCCCGACCGTGTTCTTCCCCGACAGCGGCCACGCGGCGCTGCTGTCCCTGTCGACCTTCGGTGTCGCCTACGTCGCGCGGCCGCTCGGCGCCGTGGTGCTCGGCCACTTCGGTGACCGGGTCGGACGCAAGAACGTCATGCTGTTCACGCTCATCCTCATGGGCGTCGCCACCTTCGGCATCGGCCTGATCCCCAGCGCCGAGTCGATCGGCGTACTCGCCCCCGCGCTGCTCGTGTTGATGCGAATCTTCCAGGGCATCTCCGCCGCCGGCGAGCAGTCCGGCGCCAGCTCGCTGACTCTCGAGCACGCCCCGCAGAACCGGCGAGCATTCTTCGCGAGCTGGACGCTCAACGGCACCCAGGCCGGCTTCATCCTCGCCAGCCTGGTGTTCCTGCCCGTCGCGGCCATGCCCGACGACATCCTCTACAGCTGGGGCTGGCGCGTACCGTTCTGGGGCAGCCTGTTCGTGCTGGCCGCCGCGTACGTCATGCGGCTCAAGCTCGAGGAGCCCGAGGAGTTCGCGGAGACCAAGAAGTCCCACGAGGTCGCCAAGCTGCCGGTCGCCGACCTGCTGCGCACCCATCCGGCCAACCTGACCCGGGTGATCTTCTGCGCCTTCGTCGCCGTGGTGAGCACCATCTTCTCCGTGTTCGGCCTGGCGTTCGCGACCAGCGCCGAGGTGGGCATCGCCAAGTCGACGATGCTGGGGGTCGCGATCGCCGCCAACGCCGTCGCCTTGTTCAGCCAGCCCGCCCTCGCCGCCTTGTCGGATCGCGTCGGCCGTAAGCCCGTCTTCGTCACCGGCGTCCTCGGCTCGGCGGTGTTCATCTTCGTGTACTTCCAGGCCATCTCCACGGGCAACGTCGCGCTGATCTTCGCCGCCGGCATCGCCCTGATGGGCCTGCTCTACGCCGCGCCCAACGCGATCTGGCCGGCGTTCTACGCCGAGATGTTCAACACCAAGGTCCGCTACTCCGGCATGGCGATCGGCACCCAGCTCGGCTTCGCCATCGCCGGCTTCGCCCCCGCCATCGGCACCGCGCTCATGGGCGGCGATCCGACGAACTGGCTGCCCGTCGCCCTCCTGACGTCCGGCGCCTGCCTGGTGTGCGCCGTGTCCGCCCTGTCGGCGAAGGAAACCTTCCGCACCCCGCTGCGCGAACTCGGCAACCGCATCTGACCTCCGCTTACGTGGCCGAATGTCACATCACGTCGCTTCGAGTGACGTGATGTGACATTCGGCCACTGTGGCGTCGCGGGCACTGTGGCGTCGCGGCCACCGCGGCGTCGCGGGCACTGTGGCGTCGCGGCCACCGCGGCGTCGCAGGCTCCGGCGGAAGCACCCCACCTACGGCGAAGGCCCCGGCACGGATGCCGGGGCCTTTCACGCGGTCGGATCAGGCGGTCTTGTCGCGACGCTCCCGTTCGGGTTTGCGCGGCACGATAGTCGGCAGCACGTTGTCGTTGACGGTTTCGGCGGTGACGACCACCTTGGCGACGTCGTCGCGGCTCGGGATGTCGTACATCACCGGCAGCAGGACCTCTTCCATGATGGCGCGCAGGCCGCGGGCACCGGTACCACGCAGGATCGCCTGATCGGCGACAGCTTCCAGCCCGTCCTGGGTGAACTCGAGCTCCACCCCGTCCATCTCGAAGAGCCGGACGTACTGCTTGACGAGCGCGTTCTTCGGCTCCGACAGGATCTGCACCAGCGAATCCTTGTCCAGGTTCGTCACCGAGGCGACGACCGGCAGGCGGCCGATGAACTCGGGAATGAGACCGAACTTGATCAGATCCTCGGGCATGACCTCGGCGAAGTGGTCGGTGGTGTCGATCTCGGCCTTGGACTTCACCTCGGCGCCGAAGCCGATTCCGCGCTTGCCGACCCGGTCCGAGACGATCCTCTCGAGCCCGGCGAACGCACCGGCGACGATGAACAGCACGTTGGTGGTGTCGATCTGGATGAATTCCTGGTGCGGATGCTTGCGTCCGCCCTGCGGCGGCACCGACGCCTGGGTGCCCTCGAGGATCTTCAGCAGCGCCTGCTGGACGCCCTCACCGGACACGTCGCGGGTGATCGACGGGTTCTCGCTCTTGCGGGCGATCTTGTCGACCTCGTCGATGTAGATGATCCCGGTCTCGGCGCGCTTGACGTCGTAGTCGGCCGCCTGGATGAGCTTGAGGAGGATGTTCTCGACGTCCTCACCGACGTACCCGGCCTCGGTCAGGGCGGTGGCGTCGGCGATCGCGAACGGCACGTTCAGCATCTTCGCCAGCGTCTGCGCCAGGTACGTCTTCCCGCAGCCGGTGGGCCCGAGCAGCAGGATGTTCGACTTGGCCAGCTCGACCGACTCACCCCGGGTGTCGCGGGCCTTCTCCCCCGCCTGGATCCGCTTGTAGTGGTTGTAGACCGCCACCGCCAGGGTCCGCTTCGCGGAGTCCTGCCCGATGACGTAGTTGTCGAGGAACTCGCGGATCTCGGCCGGCTTGGGCAACTCGTCGAGCTTGACCTCGTTGGACTCGGCCAGTTCTTCCTCGATGATCTCGTTGCACAGGTCGATGCACTCGTCGCAGATGTAGACCCCTGGGCCCGCAATGAGCTTCTTGACCTGCTTCTGGCTCTTTCCGCAGAAAGAGCATTTCAACAGGTCGCCCCCGTCACCGATACGTGCCATCTGTCAGGTCCCTACTTCCTCGTAAGCGTGCAACCGATCCCGCGACCGCCGACAGCGCCGGTCCGGGGAGCGGGCCCTTGGAACGACCGTACCCGGAGACTGCGACGGCGGTCGACCGGTTCCGGGCGATTCGGGCCATATTTTGTGCGGGGCGGCGGTAATGCCGCTCGAGCACACCGGCCCGGCCGCGAAGGCGCGCGAGGCGCGCTCCGGGCCGGGCCGAGGCGGTTACTTCTGAGCCGAGAGCTTGCGGTACTCGAGCACGTTGTCGATCAGACCGTAGTCGACGGCCTCCGCGGCGGTGAGGATCTTGTCGCGGTCGGTGTCCTTGCGGATCTGCTCGGGGTCCTTGCCGGTGTGCTTGGCCAGGGTCGTCTCCATCAGGCGGCGCATGCGCTCGATCTCCGCGGCCTGGATCTCGAGGTCGGACACCTGGCCCTGGATGCCGCCGGTGGCGGGCTGGTGGATGAGCACGCGCGCATTGGGCAGGGCGAGCCGCTTGCCGGGGGTACCGGCGGCGAGCAGCACCGCCGCGGCCGAGGCGGCCTGGCCGAGGCACACGGTCGTGATGTCGGCACGCACGTACTGCATGGTGTCGTAGATCGCCATCAGCGACGTGAACGAGCCGCCGGGCGAGTTGATGTACATCGTGATGTCGCGGTCCGGGTCCAGCGACTCGAGCACCAGCAGCTGCGCCATGACGTCGTTGGCCGAGGCGTCGTCCACTTGCACGCCGAGGAAGATGATGCGTTCCTCGAACAGCTTGTTGTACGGGTTGGACTCCTTGACCCCGTAGCTCGAGTGCTCGATGAACGAGGGCAGGATGTAGCGGCTCGCGGGGGAAGCCGGAGCTTGGCCGCCGAGCTGGCGCGGATCGAACAGGTTGGTCATCGCTTCTCCAGGAATTCGTGGGGCGTAGAGCGGATCGGAGGGCTCGGAACTAGTTGCCGGTGCCGCCGGCCTGCTGCGCCCGCGAGACGACATGGTCGACGAAGCCGTACTCGAGTGCTTCCTTGGCGGTGAACCAGCGGTCGCGGTCCGAGTCCTTCGTGATCTGCTCGACGGTCTGGCCGGTGTGCTCGGCGATCAGTTCCGCCATCTCCCGCTTGGTGTGCGCGAACTGTTCCGCCATGATCGCGATGTCGCTGGCCGTGCCGCCGATACCGGCGGACGGCTGGTGCATCATGATCCGCGCGTGCGGCAGGGCGTACCGCTTGCCCCGCGTGCCGGCCGAGAGCAGGAACTGCCCCATGGAGGCGGCCAGGCCCATCGCGAAGGTCGCCACGTCGCACTCGACGAACTTCATGGTGTCGTAGATCGCCATACCGGCGGTGACGGATCCACCCGGGGAGTTGATGTAGAGGGAGATGTCGCGCGTCGGGTCCTCCGCGGACAGCAGCAGGATCTGCGCGCAGAGCTTGTTCGCGATGTCGTCGTCGACCTGGGTACCGAGGAAGATGATCCGCTCGCGCAGCAGCCGCTCGTAGACCGAGTCGCTGAGGTTGAGCCCAGCGGTGGCCGAGGTCATCGTGGGACCGATGGATGTCGCCGGATTCTGAGGAGTCACGGTACCTGCCTTCTCGTCAATCGTGGATTGCTGACACTGACAGTAACGAAGTGGGGCGGCACCGGATGCCCGGTGCCGCCCCACTTCGCTCAAAGCGGAAATTTCCGCTCTGCGTTCCCTGCGCAGAACCGTTGCGACGTCGCACATGCAATCGCGCGGCGCGGCAACGGGTCTCGCTCTACTACTCGGAGTCGCCCTCGCCGGCCGGAGCCTCGGCGTCCTCGGACTCGGCGTCGCTCTTCGTGCCGAACAGCTCGGAGGTGTCGATCGTGGCGCCACTGGTGTCGGTGACCGTGGCCCGGTCCACGACGTTGCCGAGGGCCTTGCCGCGCCGGACGTCCGCGTAGACGGCGCCGAGCTGGTTCGCCTGGCCGATCTGCTGGATGAACTGCTCCGGCGGGATGCCGTAGCGCTGCGCCTGGAAGAAGATGCGCTCGGTGAGCTCCTCCTGCTCGACGGTGGTGCCCTCGGCCTCGGCGATCGCGTCGAGCAGCAGCTGCACCTTCACGGCGCGCTCGGCCGACTCGCGGGTGTCGTTGTCGAATTCCTCGCGGCTCGAGCCCTGCTCCTCGAGGAGCTGGTTGAGCTTGGTCTCGTCGTGGTCGAGCGCGTGGATGGCATCGTGCAGGGCGCCGTCGATCTCGGCCTGGACGACGGCCTCGGGCAGCGGCACCTCCACGGCCTCGAGCAGGGCGTCGAGAACCTTGTCGCGGATCTGACCGGCCTGCTCGACCTTCTTGACGCGGGAGACCCGCTCGCGCAGGTCGGCCTTGAGCTCCTCGAGGGTGTCGAACTCGCTCGCGAGCTGCGCGAATTCGTCGTCCTCGGCGGGCAGCTCGCGCTCCTTGACGCTGTTCACCGTGACGGTGACCACGGCCTCCTCGCCGGCATGCTCACCGGCGACGAGCGTGGTGGTGAACTCCTTCGACTCGCCCGCGGACAGGCCGACGAGCGCCTCGTCGAGGCCGTCGATGAGCTGGCCCGAACCGACCTCGTGGGACAGACCGGTGGTGGAGGCCTCGGGGACCTCCTCGCCGCCGACGGTGGCGGACAGGTCGATGGACACGAAGTCGCCGTCCTGCACCGGCCGCTCGACACCGGTGAGGGTGCCGAAGCGCTGACGCAGCGACAGCAGCTGCTCCTCGACCGCCTCGTCGGTGACCTCGACGGGATCGACTGTGACCGCGATGGCGGAGAAGTCGGGGAGGGCGATCTCCGGCCGGACGTCGACCTCGGCGGTGAAGACGAGCTCGACGTTGTCCTCGAGCTTGGTGATGTCGACCTCGGGCTGGCCGATGACCTTGACCTCGTTGGCGGTCACGGCCTCGCTGTAGCGGGCCGGGATGGCGTCGTTGACGACCTGCTCGAGCACGGCGCCACGTCCGACGCGGGCCTCGAGCAGCTTGCGCGGGGCCTTGCCGGGCCGGAAGCCGGGAAGGCGGATCTGGCTGGCGAGGGCCTTGAACGCGCGGTCGAAATCAGGCTGGAGCTCCTCGAAGGGCACCTCAACGTTGATACGGACTCGCGTCGGGCTGAGCTGCTCGACGGTGCTCTTCACGGACATGCTCCTTCTGTCGTGCTCGTTGGTCGTTCGATCAAGCTGTCACCGGGTGCTCGGTCGTCCACCCGGTTCTTCCTGGTCGGGATGACAGGATTTGAACCTGCGACCCTCCGCTCCCAAAGCGGATGCGCTACCAAGCTGCGCCACATCCCGTCAACACCGGCACCCGGAACCTTCCGGGGACCCGAGGGAGAATCCTACGGCCCCCCGATTATGAAATCCAAAGCGAGGTTCGGTACAGTCTGTTCCTGCACGCGGCAGACCCGGCGATCCCGGGTCGATCGCATGCATGGGGATGTAGCTCAATGGTAGAGCCCCAGTCTTCCAAACTGGCTACGCGGGTTCGATTCCCGTCATCCCCTCCACCGGACCGTCACCGGTCCCGCTGTTCCTCCGCGTCGGCGAATTCGCAGAACGCGGTGTAGGCCCGCGACCCGTAGATCGTCGCCGGGCCGCCCTGCATCAGAAATGCGACCCCGATCGCCTCGGCGGCCTCCTGCCTGCTCGCCCCGGCCCGGACGGCGCTGCGCGCATGGGAGGCGATGCAGCCGTCGCATTCGTCGACGACGCCGATCGCGAGCGCGATCAGTTCCTTGGTCCTGGTATCCAGGGCCCCGGGGGCGAAGGCGGCCTTGCTGAGGGCATTGAAACCCTGATACACCTCGGGAATCGCCGCGCGCAGCGCCCGGTGCTGCGGATTCAGTGCGTTCAGGACTTCCTGGTAGTGCCCGTGCTCGCTCATGAGCCGACCGTAGACATCCTCACCCGGAACGGACACCGAATCGGCGGATTCACGTCGCCGTCACACCGCGTGCGAGAGGCGGAGCAGCCCGTCGATCTCCTCGGTGAAGGCGCGGACGAGATTCTCGGGATCGGGCACCCGGTCCGCGTCCGCCTTGAACCCCACCCGGACCTTGCCGCTGTAGCTGAAGATCGAGACGCCGAGGGTCTGATCGCCGGCGCCCGGCACCCAGGCGAGCACACCGCGGATCTTCGCCCCCGCCATGTACCGGTCGCTCGTGGGACCGGGAACATTGGTGGTCACCCCGATCGCCTTGCCGGAGAAGAAGTCCACGAAGAACCGTTCCAGCTCCGGACCGGTCCGTCCGATCGCCTTGATCAGGCCGAACGTGAGCGTCACCTCGGGAGAGTGCTTGATGACCTCCATCCGCCGGTGGGTCTCGACGATGCGTTCGAGCGGGGTCTCCAGTGCCGACGGGTACTTGAAGAGCACCAGAGCGAACTGATTCCCGAGTTCCTTCGGCAGGGGCTTGTCGAGGGGGCGAACGTTGACCGGCACCATCGTGGGCACGTCCTGCGGCTCGCCGCCGTGCTCGCGGATGTACGTCGCGAGCGCCCCGGCGACGGCTCCCATGAGCACGTCGTTGACCGTGGTGCCGGTCCGGTGACCGATGTGCTTGATGTCGTCGAGCGGAAAGGGCTCACACCACACCGCCCGTTTGGCCGTTCCTGGTTCGCCACTGAGCGGAGTGTGCGGCTTGGGGCCGAGCACGAGCTTGTTCGCGATCTCGCCGGTGCGTTCGGCCTGGGTGAAGGCGTCGCCGAGGACATGCGGATCGAGCAGCTTGGGCAGGTCGAGCAGCATGTGCGCAGCGCCGGACGCCGCACTGGCGGTGTTCGACACCGCGGCCCCCGCGAATTTGGCGGCCCCCTCGAGGAGACCGGCATGGTGCTCGGGCACGGCGGTCGGGGCGTCGTCGAGGTCGCTGTCCGGGGTCTCCCCCGTCATCGAGAGCATCACCTGGTTGAGGGCTATGCCGTCACCGATGCAGTGGTGGAGCCGGGTGTAGATCACGGCTCCGTGCCGGTATCCGTCGATGAGGTGCATCTCCCACAGCGGGCGGCGACGATCGAACGGCACCGGCATCCGCCGTTCGATGTACCGCTGCAGCGTCGCGTCGTCGCTGCGGGGCAGGGTCGTCCGGATCAGGTGGTCGTCGAGGTCGAACTCCGGGTCGTCCTCCCAATGCGGCGACCCGACATGCGTGCGCGGTTGCACCGGCCGCTGCCGGAACGACGGGTAGGTGTCGACGAATCGTCGCTGCACGAGGGACACCACGCGCGACCAGTCGACGGGGCCCTCGAAGAACATCAGCGAGTCGATGATCATGAGGTTCTCGGGTCGGTCCATGTTGAGCCAGATGGTGTCCACCGGCCCCATCGCTCTGTTCACCGTGGCCGTCCCTTCTCGAGTGGGCGTTTACGAGTTTTTCACCGGTCGGCCGACCGCGGAAGGGTAATTGGCCCTCGGCCTGCTACGCGAACACCCCGCCCTGCTCGAGCAGGGCGGGGTGTTGCCGCGGCGGAGAGTGCGGTGGAGGCGCAGTCTCCTCGAGGTGCGGTCAGCGGCGGAAGAGCGCGCCGAGGGTGCGTGCCTGCGCCCCCGCGGCGGTGTCCTGGCCGCACGCGCAGCGGTCGGGTGCGGGCACGGAGCGCATGACGGCGTCGACGTGCTGGCCGCAGCCGCCCCAGCCGGTCTTTCCGCAGTTCGGGCAGGTGACGGGGTAACACATAGGGGTCCTCCTCGGGACGGGTAACGGGGGTGGCGGGTCAGGCGCCGGCGGCGGCCTTGTGTTCGGCGACCTGGGCGTGGACCTCGGCCATGTTCAGGGCCTTGATCTGCCCGATGAGGTCTTCGAGGGCGGCCGCCGGCAGGGCGCCGGGCTGGGCGTAGACCAGCACGCCCTCGCGGAACGCCATGATCGTGGGGATCGAGCGGATGTCGGCCATGGCGGCGAGCTGCTGCTCGGCCTCGGTGTCGACCTTGGCGTGCACGACGTCCGGGTGCGCGGCCGAGGACTTGTCGAACACGGGGGCGAACGCCCGGCACGGACCGCACCACGAGGCCCAGAAGTCGACCAGGACGATGTCGTTGTCGGTGATCGTGGACTCGAAGTCCGCGAGGGTGAGATTCGTCGTTGCCATCGGGGGTTCCTTTCGTTTTCCTCGGGTGCGGGATCAGGCGGGGACGTGGGCCTCGGCCCAGGCGTTGTAACCGCCGAGCAGGTCCGAGACGTTGTCGAAGCCCTGCGCCCGCAGCAGCGACGCGGCCACACTCGAACGCCACCCACCGGCGCAGTGCACCACGATCGGCTTGCCGGTCGGCACCTGCCCGAGCCGGGTCCGCAGCTGCGCCAACGGGATCGGCACACCGCCCCCGGAATCACCCCGAACTCGCGTTCACCGGGATTACGGATGTCGACCAGCGTCACCGCATCGGCGGCGAGCCACTCGTCGAGCTGCGCGACGGTGGTCCGCGGCGCGGTCTGCACCAGATCCGCCAGCTCCGCCGGGAACACCCCGTCGTGATCGACGGTGAGATAACCGGCCGCGTTGTCCGACCCGATCCGGGCCAGCCGCACGCGCCGCGTCCTGCTCCTCCCCCGGATAGGTGATCAACACGATCTTCTCCCCCACCTCGGCGACCATCCCGCCGGTCTCGGCGAACCGGCCGTCGAACCCGACGTTGACCGACCCGCGCAGATGCCCCGCCGCGAAATCGTCCACACCGCGCGCATCGAGCACCCGGGTCCCGGCGGCCAGCTCCGCCCGCACCCGCGCCGGGCTCAGCTCCGGGATGGTGCGCCCCCGATCGAGCAGCGGATGCACGCTCTTGTTCAACCCGGCATCGACCGAGAAGTAGGCCGGCGCGGCCGGCTGCCCCTCGGTGACCAACGCCACGAACGCCTCCTCGCTCATCGGCTGCACCGACGGATTGCTCACCCGCTGCTCCCCGATCGTCGAGGTCAGCTCCGTCGACAGGTTCTTCCCGCACGACGAGCCGGCACCGTGCGCGGGCAGCACCGTGACCGCATCGGGCAGGGTCAGCAGCTTCTCGTGCACCGTGTGGTACATCGCCCGCGCCAGATCCTCGGTCGACGAATCCCCCAGATTCACCAGGTCCGGACGGCCCACATCACCGATGAACAATCGGATCTCCCTCTCCTCGGTCACCAAGACCGGTGGCGTTCTGCGTTGACCCATCCTGACATATACCCCCCTGGGTATGTCAAGTACCCCCTGGGGTATACCGGCGAAGCACGTCGCACCGCCGCCACGACCCCGCCGGCACGCCTTGCACATACCCCCTCCCGTATGCTTATCATTGCTGCGGACATACCCCCCGGGGTTTATGCACGAAGCCCGATCGCACACCCCGCGATCACGACCACCGATCCGAAAGGCCCCCATGACCGAGCCGAGTCCCGCCACCCTCGATCCCACCGCCCTGCGCGAGCTCCTCGACTCCGGCAAGAACGTCCGCGTCGTGGACGTCCGCACGCCCGGCGAGTTCGAGTCCGTGCACATTCCCGGCGCCTACAACGTCCCCCTGGACCTGCTGCGCGAGCACCGCGACGAGTTCCTCGCCCACCTCGACGAGAACGTCGTCCTCGTGTGCCGGTCGGGCCAGCGCGCCACCCAGGCCGAGGAGACTCTCCGCACCGCCGGGCTGTTCAACGTGCACATCCTCGAGGGCGGCATGATGGGCTGGGAAGCCAAGGGCTTCACCGTCAACCGCGGCACCGAGCGCTGGGACCTCGAACGCCAGGTCCGCCTCGTCGCCGGCTCCATCGTGCTGACCTCCGTCCTCGGCAGCATCGCGGTACCCAAGCTCAAGTGGCTCGCCGCCGGCGTCGGCGGCGGCCTGAGCTTCGCCGCGCTCTCCAACACCTGCGCGATGGGCATGGTGCTCTCCAAGCTGCCCTACAACCGCGGCGCCTCGTGTGATCCGCAGACCATCGTCGCCCAGCTGGTCGACTCGAAGACCGCTACGGCCGAAAGGAACTGATCATGATCGCGCTGACCGTTGCGCTGGCGGTCCTCGTCGGCGTCACCCTCGGATTGCTCGGCGGCGGAGGTTCGATCCTCACCGTCCCGCTGCTGGCGTACGTCGCGGGCATGGATGCCAAGGAAGCCATCGCCACCTCGCTGCTCGTCGTCGGCGTCACCAGCGCGGTCGGCGCGATCTCCCACGCGCGGGCAGGCCGCGTCCAGTGGCGCACCGGCATCCTGTTCGGCCTGGCCGGCATGGCCGGTGCCTACGCCGGCGGCCTGCTCTCGCGTTTCATCCCCGGCAGCATCCTGCTGCTCGCCTTCGCCGCGATGATGATCGCCACCGCCATCGCCATGCTCCGCGGCCGCAAGAACAAGACCACGGGCCCGGACGGCACCCACTCCATGCCGGTCGGCAAGATCCTGCTCGACGGCGTGGTCGTCGGCCTGGTCACCGGCCTCGTCGGCGCCGGGGGCGGCTTCCTGGTCGTGCCGGCCCTGGCCCTGCTCGGCGGCCTGCCCATGCCCATCGCCGTCGGCACCTCGCTGATCGTGATCGCCATGAAGTCGTTCGCCGGCCTCGGCGGCTACCTGTCCACGGTGCAGATCGACTGGCGCCTGGCGGCAATGGTCACCGGCGCCGCCGTCGTCGGCAGCCTCATCGGCGGCCGCCTGACCGCCATGGTCGACCCGGACGCGCTGCGCAAGGGCTTCGGCTGGTTCGTCCTGATCATGTCCTCGGTCATCCTCGCCCAGGAGATCCATCCCCTCGTCGGCATCACCGCGGCGGCACTCACCCTCCTCGCCGCCGGCACCACCTACGCCTGCAGCCGCAGCGACCGCTGCCCCCTGCAGCGGCTCGGACGACGGACGGAAGCCGCCACCTCGGCCGCCTGACGGACTCACAACCCGGACGAAAGTCACTATCGGCATCACGGCCCGGCGCCTAGAGTTCGGAGTATCCGCTCCGGATTCCCGCGCCGGGCCGTGATGCCGTCCCGGTTCGAGGTGCGGCCGGAGCGAAACCCGACTGTCGCGGCGGCCCGTGTGAGAAGTTACCGAGATGAGCAACGCATCCGACCGCCACATGCAGCAGACGGACTACCTCACCTGGAGCATGGAGAAGGATCCCGCGCTCCGGTCGACGATCGTGGCCGTCGTCCTGCTCGACGCCTCACCCGACTGGGACCGTCTGTGCGAGATGATGGACCGCGGCACCCGGGAGGTGCCCAGCTTCCGGCATCGCGTGGTCGAGGTGCCGTTCGGTCTCGCGCCGCCGCGATGGGTCGCGGATGCGAACTTCGACCTGTCCTGGCACATGCGCCGGGTCTCCCTTCCCGGGCCGGCGAACTTCGACGACGTCCTCGAGTTCGCCCGGACCACGGCCATGGCCGCGTTCGACAAGGACCGGCCGCTGTGGGAGATGACGGTGGTCGACGGACTCGCCGGCGGTCAGGCCGCGCTGCTGATCAAAGTGCACCACGCCCTCACCGACGGAATCGGCGGTATGCAGATCACCGCGCGGCTGGTCGACTTCGACCGCGACGGCACGCCCCGCGATCCGGCCCCGGAACCGCCCGCCCCGGAATCACCGGACAGCCTCGACCTGGCCGCCGAGGCGATCGGCTGGGACTGGTCCCAGCTCCGCGGACTCGCGGGCCGCGGGCTGGCCTCGATCTGGCCGACCACCCGGGCGGTGGTCACCAACCCGATCGGTTCCGCCCGCAACGCCGCGGGGGTTGCGGCGTCCGTCGCCCGCTACCTGCGCCCGATCCTGCGGCTCGAATCCCCGGTCATGACGGAACGCACCCTCAGCCGCCGGCTCCACGTGATCGACGTCCCGCTCGACCGGCTGCGCGACGCCGCCCACCGCGGCGGCGCCACCCTCAACAGCGCCTTCCTGACCGCCGTCCTCGTCGGCCTGGCCGAATACCACCACCGCCACGGATCCGACGTCGACGAGCTGCGGGTCACGATGCCGCTGAGCATCCGTACCGATCAGGACACCCTCGGCGGCAACCGGATCAACCTCGCGCGTTTCCCGCTTCCCGTGCGCTCCGACGACCCCCTCACGCTCATGCAGGAGGTGAACAGGATCGTCGAAGGCTGGCGCCACGAGCCGGCGGTGCCGATGGCGCAGACCCTCGCCACCCCCCTCAATCTGCTCCCCCCGGCCGTCGTCGGCGAGATGCTCAAGCACGTCGACTTCCTCGCCTCCAACGTGCCGGGTTCCCCGGTGGCGCTGTACGTCGCCGGCGCGAAGGTGGAACGGTACTACGCCTTCGGCCCCACCCTCGGCTCGGCGTTCAACGTCACCCTGATGTCGTATCTGCACACGTGCTGCGTCGGGTTCACCCTCGACACGGGGGCGATCCCCGACCTCGAGGTGTTCGACGACTGCATGCGCGACGGATTCCACGCCGTCCTCGAAGCCTGACCCGCCGGTAGGCTGGACGGTGACCGTCCAGTCCGCCGGAAGGGACCGCCGTGGAACTCCTGCTGATCGTCGCCGTCCTCGTCGCCGTCGTGTTCCTGGTGTCCGCGGCGCAGCGGAAGAAGTCGGGGCGTGGCGCCCACGAACTCGACGACGCGAAGGCCGACGCCCGGCAGGCCATCGAGCGGCTCGGCGGCCAGATCTACAACCTCACCGGCACCGACACCGCCTCCAAGCAGGCCCTCGCCGATGCGTCCGAGCGCTACAACGCCGCCGGCTCACAGATCGAGCAGTCCCGCACACCGGTGCAGGCACGGCTGGCCAAGCAGACCGCTCTCGAGGGGCTGTACTACATCCGGGCCGCCCGCCTCGCGATGGGCATGGACCCCGGTCCCGATATCCCCACGCTCGAGGGCCAGCAGACGGCCGGCCGCGTGACCGAGAACCGCGAGATCGACTTCGAGGGACGCACGGTGGCAGCCTCACCGGCCCCCTCGTCGCGCACCCCGAACTACTTCCCGGGCGGGCGCGTCGCGGGCCGGCCCGTGCCGGCGGGCTGGTACTCGGAGCCGTGGTGGAAGCCCGCCCTCGTCGCCGGGGCGTGGGGCGTCGGATCGATGCTGCTGTTCTCGGCTATGTTCTCCGGCATGGCCGGGGTGCCGTACGACGCGCAGGCCTTCGAGCAGGGCTTCGACTCCGGATACGACCAGGGTCTCGAGGCCGGCCAGGACGGCGGGGACTACGGCGACGCCGGCGGCGATTACGGCGGTGGTGACTACGGCGGGAGCGATTTCGGGGCCGGCGGGGACTTCGGCGGGTTCGACTTCTAGCCCACCTGGCAGGCGGGGCACCAGAACAGGTTGCGGCCCTGCATGACCGAGTGCAGCACCGGCGTGGTGCACAACCGGCACGGCTCACCCGCACGCCGGTAGACGTAGGTCCGGGGACGGCCCTTGGCGTAAGCCGGTGCGCCGTGGTCATGTTCGCGCCGCACGACGTGGATCGCGCCGCGTCGCACCCCCGTCCGCATCAGAACGACGAGATCGTCCCAGACGGCGTCGAACTCGGCTCTGGTGAGATCACGGCCGGGGCGCTGCGGATGGATGCCGTGCCGGAACAGGACCTCCGCGCGGTAGATGTTGCCCACCCCCGAGATCACGGACTGGTCCATGAGCAACGAGCCGATGGCGCTGCGGGACTTGGTGATTCGCGTCCACGCCCGTTCGGGTTCGGCGTCCCGCCGCAGCGGGTCGGGACCGATCCGCGCGGCGATCGCCTGCACCTCGCCCGGGGTGAGGACCTCGCACGCGGTCGGACCGCGCAGGTCGGTGCCGAACTCGGCGCCGACCATGCGCATCCGTACCTGACCGACCGGATCCGTCAGCGGAACCGGCGCCTCGGTGAACGAGCCGTACAGACCCAGGTGCACGTGCACCGTCAGGCCGTTGTCGTAGTGGTGCCACAGGTGCTTGCCCAGCGCCTCGGCGCGGAGCAGCACCCGGCCGTCGACGAGCGCCGCGTCGTCGGCGAAGCGGCCCTGCGGGCTCGACACCCGCACCGAGGCACCCGCGAAACGTCGCTGGTGCAGCCGGGCGAGCCGGTGCAGGGCTGGTCCCTCCGGCACGGTGGATCAGGCTCCGTTCGTCAGGCCGGCGCGCCGGGAACTTCCGGGGCCACGCCGGTCTTCTCGTACTCGCTCAGGATGTCGATGCGCCGCTGATGCCGTTCCTCCCCCGACCACGGGGTGGCGACGAACGCATCGACGATGGCGAGGGCCTCCTCCAGGCTGTGCATGCGACCACCGATGCCGATGAGCTGCGCGTTGTTGTGCTCACGGGCCAGCTTGGCGGTCTCCACGCTCCAGGCGAGGGCACAGCGGGCGCCCGGCACCTTGTTCGCGGCGATCTGCTCACCGTTGCCGCTGCCGCCGAGGACGATGCCGAGACTGCCCTCGTCCGCGACGACGCGGCGAGCGGCCTCGATGCAGAATGCCGGGTAGTCGTCGAGGGCGTCGTACTCGTACGCGCCGCAGTCGACGGCCTCGTGGCCGTTGGCAGTGAGATGTTCGATGATCTGGTTCTTACGTTCGAAGCCGGCGTGGTCGGCACCCAGGTAAACGCGCATGCGTCAGATAGTAGGCAGCGCTGCTGCCGGTGCGTCCTTTGGGCGGCAGCAACCGCCCAAAGGACGCACCGGCGCCGCAGGCGCCTACTCGAAGCTCGGGTCCTCGGTGCGCGTGCGCTTGAGTTCGAAGAAGTGGGGATAGGACGCCATGGCCACCACCCCGTCCCAGATCCGGCCGGCGTCCTCGCCGCGCGGGATCCGTGAAAGCACCGGACCGAAGAACGCCACGCCGTTGACGTGGATGGTCGGCGTGCCGACGTCCGGGCCGACCGCATCCATGCCGGCGGCGTGGCTGGCGCGCAGCGCCTCGTCGTAGGCATCGGTGTCGGCGGCCTGCGCCAGGTGCGGATCCAGGCCCAGGTCCGCGAGGGACTTGGCGATCACCGCCGGGAAGTCCTTGTTGCCCTCGTTGTGGATCTGGGTGCCCATCGCCGTGTACAGCGGCTCGAGAATCTCGTCGCCGTACTTCTGCGCCGCGGCGATCGCCACCCGCACCGGACCCCACGCCCGCGTCATCAGTTCGCGGTAGACCTCGGGCAGGTCGTCCTTGCCCTCGTTGAGCACGGCCAGGCTCATGACGTGGAACTTCGCCTCGATGTCGCGGACCTGCGCCACCTCCAGAATCCAGCGCGAGGTGATCCAGCACCACGGGCACAACGGGTCGAACCAGAAGTCGGCGGTGTCCTTGGAAGTCGGGTCGCTCACGGGGTCTCCTCGCTGCAGAAAATCGGACTACGGTCCGATTCAACGTCGGCCGTCGCCCAATTCTTCCCGAACCGCCGGTTCCCGCGCCGTCGCCGACGTACCGTCGAGGAACCGGTGCCGCACGGAACGGGGATGCGCGATGTCCAACGAGAAACTCTTCGTCATCGTCGGCGGCGGGCTCGCCGGGGCCAAAACGGCCGAGCAGTTGCGCGCCCGCGACTTCCCCGGCCGGATCCTCCTCCTGTGCGAGGAGGAACACCTTCCCTACGAGCGACCACCGCTGTCGAAGGACTACTTCGCCGGCAAGAAGCAGCTTGCGGAGTTCACCGTGCAGCACGGTGACTGGTACCGCGACCACCGGGTCGAGGTCGAACTCGGCGTCACCGTCACCGCGCTCGATCCTGCCGCCCACACGGTCACGCTGCCCGACGGTTCCACCGTGCGCTACGACAAGCTCGCCCTCGCGACCGGTTCGCGCTCGCGGCGCATCCCGCTGCCGGGCGTCGACGCCGCGGGCGTGCACATGTTGCGCACCGTCGAGCAGTCCGACGCGCTGCTTGCCGCCGTCCGCCGCGACGCGGGGCCGGCGGCGCACCTGGCGATCGTCGGTGCCGGCTGGATCGGTCTCGAGATCGCCGCCGGCGCGCGCGAGCACGGCGCGGACGTCACCGTCGTCGAGGCAGCCCCCCAGCCCCTGTCCGCCGCGCTCGGTGAGCAGATGGGAGCCGTCTTCGCGAAGCTGCACCGCGATCACGGCGTGGACCTGCGCACCTCGACGACGGTGTCGGAGATCCTCACCGCCGAGAACCGCGCGAGCGGGCTTCGTCTCGGCGACGGCACCGAGATCCGGGCCGACGCGGTCCTCCTCGCGGTGGGCGCAGCGCCCAACGTCGAACTGGCCCGCGACGCCGGACTGGCGACGGAGGACGGCGGAGTGCTGGTCGATGCGTCCCTGGCCACCAGCGATCCGGACATCGTCGCGGTCGGTGACATCGCCGCCGCCGAGCATCCGCTGCTCCGGACCCGGATCCGGGTCGAGCACTGGGCCAACGCGCTCCACCAGCCCGACGTCGCGGCCGCCACCATGCTGGGCCGGCCCGCCTCCTACGACCGTCTGCCGTACTTCTTCACCGACCAGTACGACCTCGGCATGGAGTACGTCGGGCACGCACCCGGCGACGCGCGGGTGATCACGCGCGGCGACGTCGACTCCCGGCAGTTCCTCGCGTTCTGGCTCGACGCGGCCGGGCGGGTCTGCGCCGGGATGAACGTCAACATCTGGGACGCGGGTGACGACATCCGCGCGCTGATCTCCTCCGGCGAATCCGTCGACCCCCACCGGCTCTCCGATCCGGAGGTGCCACTCGCGGAGGTCGCCGGGTGAACCGGTCCCTCACATGATGGGATGGCAGGCGAGTCGCATCCCGTCGTGAGAAGGAGTTTTCCGTGGCACCACCGAATCTGACCCGCGAGCAGGCGGCCGAGCGGTCCGCGGTCCTGACCGTCGACAACTACCGCATCGAACTCGACCTGACCGACGGAGCGGGCGCTCCGGGAACCACCACGTTCCGTTCGACCACCACCGTCACGTTCGACGCCACGGAGGGCGCGTCGACCTTCGTCGACCTGATCGCGCAGACCGTGCACTCGGCCACCCTCAACGGCAAGCCCGTCGACGTCTCCGGATACACCGAGGAGAGCGGGATCGCGCTGAGCGGATTGGCCGCGCGCAACGAACTGACCGTCGAGGCGGACTGCCTCTACACCAACACCGGCGAGGGCCTGCACCGCTTCGTCGATCCCACCGACGGCGCGGTCTACCTGTACTCGCAGTTCGAGACGGCCGACGCCAAGCGGATGTTCGCGTGCTTCGACCAGCCGGACCTGAAAGCCACGTTCGACATCTCGGTGAGCGCGCCCGCCGACTGGAAGGTGATCTCCAATGCCGCGACGGTGAACACCGTCGCCGCCGACCCCGGACGGCACGTCTTCCGCACCACGCCCCGGATGAGCACCTACCTCGTGGCGCTGATCGCCGGACCGTATACCGAGTGGACCGACACCTACAGCGACGCGCACGGCACCATCCCGCTCGGCATCTACTGCCGTGCCTCCCTGGCCGAGTTCATGGACGCCGAGCGGTTGTTCACCGAGACCAAGCAGGGCTTCGGGTTCTACCACGAGAACTTCGGCATGCCCTACGCGTTCGGGAAGTACGACCAGCTGTTCGTTCCCGAGTTCAACGCCGGCGCGATGGAGAACGCCGGCGCGGTGACCTTCCTCGAGGACTACGTGTTCCGCTCCAAGGTCACCCGCTACTCGTACGAGCGTCGCGCCGAGACGGTGCTGCACGAGATGGCACACATGTGGTTCGGCGACCTGGTGACCATGCGCTGGTGGGACGACCTGTGGCTCAACGAGTCGTTCGCGACCTTCGCCTCGGTGCTGTGCCAGTCGCGTGCCACCGAGTACACGAACGCGTGGACCACGTTCGCGAACGTCGAGAAGTCGTGGGCCTACCGCCAGGATCAGCTCCCCTCGACCCACCCGATCGCCGCGGACATCCCCGACCTCGCGGCGGTGGAGGTCAACTTCGACGGCATCACCTACGCCAAGGGCGCGTCCGTGCTCAAGCAGCTCGTCGCCTACGTCGGCGAGGAACCGTTCCTCGCGGGGCTGCGGGACTACTTCCGTGAGCACGCGTTCGCCAATGCCACGTTCGACGACCTGCTGGCGGCCCTCGAGAAGTCGTCGGGCCGGGACCTGTCGGGGTGGGGCGCGCAGTGGCTCAAGACCACCGGGCTGAACATCCTGCGCCCCGATTTCGACGTCGACGACGACGAGCGGTTCACCCGCTTCGCGGTGATCCAGGAGGGCGCCGACCCCGGCGCCGGGGAACGCCGGGTGCACCGGCTCGCGATCGGGGTGTACGACGACGACGGTTCGGGCAAGCTGCTCCGCACACATCGCGTCGAGATCGACCTCGACGCCACCGAGCGCACCGAGGTGCCGGAGCTCGTCGGCGTCGGCCGCGGCAAGCTGGTGCTCGTCAACGACGACGACCTCACGTACTGCTCCGTGCGGCTCGATCCCCAGTCGCTCGAGGTGCTGATGGACCGGATCGGCGACATCGCCGAGCCGCTGCCGCGCACCCTGGCATGGTCTGCCGCATGGGAGATGACCCGGCAGGCCGAGCTGAAGGCCCGCGACTTCGTGGCGCTGGTCCAGCGCGGCGTCGCGACCGAGACGGAGGTCGGCGTGGTACAGCGGCTGCTGATGCAGGCGCACACCGCCCTCGGCAGCTACGCCGATCCCGGCTGGGCGGCCGAGCGAGGCTGGAACGACTACGCGAACCGGCTGCTGGAACTGGCCCGCGAGGCGCAGCCGGGCTCGGACCATCAGCTCGCGTTCGTCAACGCGTTGACCACGGCCCGGCTCGCGCCGTGGCACACCGAGGTGCTCGGGGAACTGCTCGGCGCCGAGCCTTCCAGCGTCGGGCTGGCCGGACTGGTCGTCGACACGGATCTGCGGTGGCGGATCGTGCAGGCGCTGGCCGCGGCCGGGGAGATCGACGCGGAGGGCGTGGAGTCGCCGTTCATCGACGCCGAGGCCGAGCGGGATCCGACGGCCGCCGGTGCACGACAGGCGGCCACCGCGCGGGCGGCGCGCCCGCAGGAGGCCGTCAAGGAACAGGTGTGGGACACGGTGGTGGGCGACGACTCGATCCCGAACATCACCGCCCGCGCGATCATCGGCGGCTTCGCTCCGGCCGGCCAGTCGGAGCTGCTCGAGCCCTTCGTCGCGCGGTACTTCGCCGACGCTCCGGGCGTGTGGGAGCGCCGCTCCAGCGAGGTCGCGCAGACCGTCGTCGTGGGCCTGTACCCGTCGTGGTCGATCAGCGAGGCCTCCGTCGCCGCGGCCGACGAGTTCCTCGCCGGTGAGCATCCGCCCGCGCTGCGCCGGCTGATCAGCGAGGGACGCGCGGGGATCGTCCGGTCGCTGAAGGCGCGGGCGTTCGACGCGTCCTAGCCGCAACACGCGTGTGGCCGAATGTCACATCGTGTCGATCCGATCGACGTGATGTGACATTCGGCCACAGAGGCGAGGGGAACTACGGCGCGGTGATCGCGTTCGCCATGACGCGGATCGCGCTGACGATGCCGTCGATCAGGTCGCCCTGCCCGAACGACGAGATCGCGGCGGTCACGCCGAGCTGCGTGACCCGGTTGTCGACGCGGTCCGCGACGCCGCGGCCGCTGCGGATCTCGATGGAGCGCTGGTTCGGGTACACGGCGATGAGCACCGAGTTCGGCGCCTCCGGCGTGGTCGGGAACACCGCGTCGGTGGTTGCCGCCGGGTCGGTGGCGTCCGCGACGTAGACGTTGAAGCGCACCTTCGTCGCCCGGGTGGCCTCGGTGAGCGCATCGTCGAGAGCGATCATGTCGCGGTCGCGGAACGGCGGGCCCTCGAACAGGCCGTCGAGGGGGCGGGTCCGGGAGATCCGGCCGCTCGCCGTCAGCGCCGCACCGTACGGCAGTTCCGCGGGAGCCACAGCCGTCCGGCTGTGCATCACGTCACCACTTGCCACTTGCCCTACCTCCGATCGGGTCGACCGGCGCGCCGGCGACGAGTTCATGATGCCCACCGTGGTGGCCGTGCGTGGTGACCTCGTCGACCGCGCTCCACAGCATCGGATCGTGGTCCCACTTGTCCCCGAGCTTGTACTCGGCGGGCCGCGTGCCCGGAACCGGCTTCGTGAAGACGGAGAAGACCCCGAGTATCACGATGATCGCCACCGGGATGGCAACGAATATGAGGGTTGTCTCGAGAATGCTCACATCGCAAACGGTAGCCCAGCATGTGCGATCCCGGCGCGCTTGCCCCGACTTGCGGCGACGGGGATCAGGCCGCGCCCTCGCCCAGGTACGGCAACCAGGTCGGATGCAGCTCCGGCAGCGTCGCCAGCAGCCGCCAGTGCCGGCCCTTCGGGGGCACGAGCGCGGCGCGCAGCGTCCAGCCGAGTTCGCTGAGCAACTTGTCGGCCTTGCGGTGATTGCACGAGGCGCAGCACGCCACGCAGTTCTCCCACGAGTGTTCACCGCCGCGGCTGCGCGGGACCACGTGGTCGATGGTCTCGGCCTTGGCGCCACAGTAGGCGCACCGGTTCCGGTCGCGGTGCATGAGCGCGGCGCGGGTCATCGGCACCCGCGCGTGGTACGGCACGTGCACGAAGCTCCGGAGCCGGATCACCCACGGAATCTGCACCGCCCATTCCGCGGATCGCACCAGCGGGCCGAGCGGATCCTCGTGCACGGTGTCGGCCTTGCCGCCGGCCATGAGCACGACCGCGCGACGGGCGGGCAGCGCGGTGAGCGGTTCGTAGGTGGCGTTGAGCAGAAGTACGCGGCGTTTGACCCAGTCCGGGACAGCGTCGTCGCGTACGACACACAGGGAGTTGGCCCCCGGCGCCCCGTTGTGGGCGTCGGCGGGCGGGAGTTGTCGATGTGCGATGCGTCGGTGCTTCATACGACCTCCGGAAGACTGCTCACAAGTGGACCACGGATCTACGCACGTCGCACGCCGATTCTGACGACTTTCCGGGTCCCGGAGGTGAACATCCCGTGCCGGAGACGTCCGATTGGGGCGCGCACTCCCGGAACCGGCACAATGGACGAGCGAGAGGGACGGTGAGCAGAACTGATGAGTGACGAGCAGACCTTCTACGACGCGGTCGGCGGCGCCGAGACATTCCGCAAGCTCACGGCGCGCTTCTACGAGGAAGTGGCCGAGGACGAGATCGTCCGCCCGCTGTACCCGGAGGAGGACCTCGGCCCGGCGGAACGGCGCATGCGGATGTTCCTCGAGCAGTACTGGGGCGGACCGCGCACCTACTCGGACGAGCGCGGGCACCCGCGGCTGCGGATGCGTCACCACCCGTTCCGGATCGGCCCGCTCGAACGCGACGCCTGGCTGCGCTGCATGCACACGGCGATCGCGTCGATCGACTCGCAGACGCTCGACGACGAGCACCGCAGCCAGCTGATCGCGTACATGGAGATGGCGGCGGACTCGATGATGAACTCGCCGATCTGAGGGCCGGCCACGTTCGAGTCGTGGCCCACCTGTCGGTTTGGCACTATGGGTGGCTGTGAGCACTCCCCCCGGCACCCCTGCACAACGCTGGTGGGCGGACGCCGTCTTCTACCAGGTGTACCCCCGCTCGTTCGCCGACTCGAACGCAGACGGCGTCGGCGACCTCGACGGGATCCGCGACAAGCTCGGATACCTGGAGCTGCTGGGGGTCGACGCGATCTGGCTGAACCCGGTGATGCGCTCACCGATGGCCGACCACGGCTACGACGTGTCCGACCCCCGCGACGTCGATCCCCTGTTCGGCGACCTCGCCGCTCTGGACGCCCTCGTCGAGGCCGCCCACGCCCGCCGGATCCGCGTCATGATGGACCTGGTCCCCAACCACACGAGTTCCGAACATCCCTGGTTCCGGGAGGCGCTGGTCGCCGCACCCGACAGCCCCGAGCGGGCCCGGTACCACTTCCGCGACGGCCGCGGGCCGAACGGCGACCTGCCGCCCAACAACTGGCCGAGCGTGTTCGGCGGCCCCGCGTGGACCCGCGTGACCGAACCCGACGGCACCCCCGGACAGTGGTACCTGCACCTGTTCGCACCGGAGCAGCCGGACCTGAACTGGCGCAACGACGAGGTGTTCGAGGACCTGGAGAAGACCCTGCGGTTCTGGCTGGACCGCGGCATCGACGGCTTCCGCATCGACGTCGCCCACGGCATGGCCAAGCCCGGCGGGCTACCCGACTTCGACCACTGGGAGCAGAACCGGCTGCTGCGGCACTTCGACGACGACCCGCGGTTCAACAACGCCGAGGTCCACGACATCCACCGCCGGATCCGCTCGGTGCTCGACGAGTATCCGGACACGGTGGCCGTCGGTGAGATCTGGGTGCACGACCACGTGCTGTTCTCGGAGTACCTGCGCCCCGACGAACTGCACCTGGCGTTCAACTTCCATCTTGCGCTCGCGCGGTGGGATGCCGCCGAGATCCGGGAGGCGATCGACGTGTCGCTCGCCGCGGTCGCGCCGAGCGGCGGGGTCGCGACGTGGACGCTGTCCAATCACGACATCGAGCGTGAGGTGACGCGCTACGGCGGCGGTCCGCTCGGGCGCGACCGCGCGCGGGCGATGATCCTCGTCGAGCTGGCGCTGCCCGGTGCGGCCTTCCTCTACAACGGTGCCGAACTCGGCCTGCCCAACGTCGACGACCTGCCCGAGGACGCGCTGCAGGATCCGGTGTGGGAGCGGTCCGGGCACACCGACCGCGGCCGGGACGGGTGCCGGGTCCCGATGCCGTGGGAGGGCACGCAGCCGCCGTTCGGCTTCACCAGCGCATCGCAGACGTGGCTGCCGCAGCCGGACACGTGGGCCGGGCTGACCGTCGAGGCGCAGCTCGAGGACGTCTCGTCCACCCTGTCGTTGTACCGGGCGGCGCTCGAGGCGCGACGTCGGCGGCCGGAGTTCGACGGCGCCGACGTGGACTGGTACGGCAGTCCGCCCGGGTGCCTGGCGTTCCGCCGCTCCGGTGGGCTGATCTGCGCCCTCAACACCACCGAGCACCCGGTGGAGATGCCGCCGGGCACGGTGATCCTGTCCAGCGCGCCGCTGGTGGACGGGCAGCTGCCCGGCAACGGCGCGGCGTGGCTGATCTGACCGCACACCGCTCGCCGGCGAGCGCGGTCGCCCTGGTGCTGGCGGCGTCCGCCCTGTTCGGGACGACGGGCACCGCGCAGGCCCTCGGTTCGCGTGCGCTCGGTGTCCCGTTGGACGCCGTCGCGGTCGGGGCGGGCCGCATCGTGCTGGCCGGGACGGTGCTCGCGCTGTTCGCGCGGGCCCGTGGCCCGCTGTTCCCGGCGGGCCGCCGGCTGCCGACGCTGCTCGGCGCCGGCGGCGTGGTGATGTATCAACTGGGGTTCTTCACCGCGGTGCAGACCGCGGGCGTCGCGGCGGGCACGATGATCGCGCTCGGGTCCGGACCGGCGTTCACCGGGCTGCTGCAGTGGCTGGTGTCCCGGCGCCGCCCCGGCCGCGTGTGGGCGGTGTCGACGGCGATCGCGGTCGTCGGGCTCGTCCTCATCGTCGCCGGATCGGGCGGCGGCACCTCCGCGGGCGCCGGTTCCGTCGCGGCCGGGGCCCTGCCCGCGCTTGCGGCCGGCCTGGGCTACGCGACGTACACCGTCGCGGGTGCCGCGCTGCTCGGCCGCGGCGCCACCCCGGCCGCGTCGATGGGCGCGATGTTCGGGCTGGCGGCGGTGCCCATGGCGGCGATCCTGCTGGCACAGTGGCCGGGCGGTCTCGACAGCGCGGCCGGCGCGACGACCGTCGTCTATCTCGCCCTCGTCCCCACGGTGCTCGCCTACCTGCTGTTCGCGCTCGGCCTGCGCACGCTGTCGCCCGCGGCGGTGACCACCCTCACGCTCGCGGAACCGGTGGTGGCGGCCGTGCTCGGTGTGCTGGTGCTCGGCGAGCGGCTCGGCCCGGTGGCCCTCGCGGGGACGGTGGTCGTGGTCGCGGCGCTGACGCTGCTGGGCCGGAATCTCGGCGGCGGTGTCAGCGCACGCTGAGGCCGAGACCTCCGCCGCGGCGGAGGTACACGGATCCGTAGCGGGCGTCGAGCCGCAGCCATGTCGCCGACGCCCGCACGCGCACCACTTCGGCCGGGTCGATCCGGTCGAGGTCGATCTCCGCTGTCGCGGGGGCACCGCCCGTGGGCACGAAGCCCATGGCGTTGAGCGCGAACACCAGCCGCATCGGCACCCCGGCCCGCTCTCCCCCACCGGCGACCTCGAGCACCTCCTGCGCCAGCAGCGACGACGGCGGTCCCTGCCCCTGCTCGCGACTGAGCGTGACGCCGCGCTGCGCGAGGTCCACGAGGACGCGGGCGGGGACGTCGTCGAGGTGGACGTACCCGGCATCCGGAGGCAGGGCCCCGCGCCACGCCGAGTCCATCGCCCACCCCGGGTCCATCCCGTCGCCGCCGGCGGCGACGAGGGCCGCGCGCAGCCCGTCCGCGGCGACGGTCGTGTCCGCCGGGGCGATCGTGCCGCGCAGCACCCGGGCGGCGAGGGCGTCGAACCCGGTGTTCACCCACGCCGAGAGCAGCCCGTCGGGGCGTTGCCGCAGCCGCACGACAGCGGCCTCGTCGAGCCGGACCGCGCGGGTCAGGAACGCGACGAGGTCGGAGCGGTCGGCGGGGTCCGGGACCTGCAGCCACCGTTCGGGTGACGTCCCGGCCGCACTGAGGGAATCAGCCACGACGCCACCGCTGCAGGTACTCGCGTTCGGGGCCGGTGAGCCGGCGCAGCCGCTGGGTGCCGATGTCGAACGCCGCGATCTGGGTGGAGGCGACCACCGAGGGCGTGGCGTCGGCGGGCGCGCCGCCGGGCCGGACCTCGTAGCCGATGGTGAAGTCGACCGCCCGCACCTGCTCGACCCACATCAGCACGTCCAGCGGGCTGTCCTCGTGCCGCAACTGGCCGCGGTACCGCACGTGCAGGTCTGCGATGACGGCACCCTCCCGCAGGTTCACGGTGGGCCGGCCGTCGGCGAACAGCCACGGGATGCGGGCCTCCTCGAGGAGGGTGACCATGCGCGCGTGGTTGATGTGCTGGAACGCGTCCATGTCGGACCAGCGCACCTCCACCGCGGTGTGGAAGCCGAACTGCTCGGTCGCGTCCCTCACTGCGCGGGCCCCGCGGCTCCACGGTGCTCCACCCCGGCGTGCTTCAACTGCCTACCTCCTGTCGGGTGCGCCGGCGCGCACCATGCTCCTGACCTGACGCGCCGCCACGGACAGCGTCGCGAGGTCCAGATTTCCAGACAGGAAGATCTCCTCGAGCGCCGACCTCGCCCGCCCGAGCCGCGAGCCGTTGGTCAGCTCCCAGTCCTCGATCATCTCGCGGGTGCTCTCGCCGGGTTCGGCGGTGCCGAGCACGTCGAGGGTGAGCGTGCGCAGCGAACCGTACAGTTCGTCGCGCAGGGCGAGCCGGGCCAGCGAGTGCCACCGGTCGCCGCGCTCGAGGGCCGTGACCGCGGACAGCAGCCAGTCGATCCCCATGTGCGCGTCCATCGCGTAGTACAGCTCGGCGACCTCGGCCTCGTCGCGTTCGGCGATGTCGGCGATGTCGATGACGTCCAGCAGCGGGAACTGGTCGAGGAGGCGGAACACGTCCCACGTCAGCTCCTCCGGGGCGCCACGCGCGAGCAGCGGCTCGGCGCGTTCCTTCAGGTCCTGTACGTGGTGGCCCTGCATCCACTCCTCCACGCGCGGCGCGAGCCGCGCGAACATCGCGCGGTACCGGCTGATCTCGGCACCGACGGCCAGGGGTTGCGGCCGGTTCGACAGCAGCCACCGCGACGCCCGGTCGAGGACGCGGTGCGATTCGAGCAGCAGGTCGTCGGCGACGGCCGCGGTCGTGTCGGCCGCGCGGATGCGCGCCCACAGGCCGGGCAGGCCGAAGATCTCGGTGACGGCAGCGTAGGCGCGGATGGCGTCGGTGCTCGACGCGCCGGCCTCCTCCGAGAGCCGGTAGACGTAGGTGATCCCGCCGTTGTCGACGGTCTCGTTGGCGAGGATCGTCGCGACGATCTGCCGGCGCAGCGGGTGGGACTTGATGCCGGTGCGGAAGGGTTCGCGCAGTTGCCGCGGGAAGTACCCGGGCAGCCGGCCGGCGAAGGTGTCGCTGTCGGGCAGGTCGGTGTCGAGCAGGTCGTCGGCGAGTGCGAGCTTGACGTGGGCGAGCAGGGTGGACAGCTCCGGGGAGGTGAGTCCCTCCCCTTCGAGGCGGCGCCGCTCGATCTCGGCGTCGCCGGGCAGTGCCTCGAGGGAACGGTCGAGACCGCGTTCGGCGACGAGGTCGGCGATCAGCCGCTGGTGCACCCCGAGCATCGTGGGCGCGCCGGTGCGGGAGTAGCCGAGCAGATTGTTCTGGGACATGTTGTCCTTCAGAACGATTCGCCCGACCTCCTCGGTCATGGATTCGAGCAGCGGGTTGCGGTCGGTGGACGTGAGGGCGCCGGCGGTGACCATCGAGTCGAGCAGGATCTTGATGTTGACCTCGTGGTCGGAACAGTCGACACCGGCGGAGTTGTCGATCGCGTCGGTGTTGATCTTGCCGCCGGCCCGGGCGTACTCGATGCGGCCGCGCTGGGTGACGCCGAGGTTGCCGCCCTCCCCGACCACCCGGGCGCGGACGGTGGCGCCGTCGACGCGGACCGCGTCGTTGCCCTTGTCGCCAACGTCTGCGTCGGTTTCGGTGGCGGCCTTGATGTAGGTGCCGATCCCCCCGTTCCACAGCAGGTCCACCGGCGCCCGGAGGATGGCGCGGATCAGTTCGGGGGGCGAGAGCTCGGTGACGTCGTCGTCGAGTCCGAGCACGCTACGGGCCTGGGGGCTGAGCGGGACGGACTTGAGCGAGCGCTCCCACACCCCGCCGCCGGTGCTGATCAGGTCCGCGTCGTAGTCGGCCCACGACGAGCGGGGCAGGTCGTACAGGCGGCGCCGCTCGGCGTACGAGGCGGCGGGCTCCGGGTGGGGGTCGAGGAAGATGTGCCGGTGGTCGAACGCGGCCACCAACCGGATGTGGGTGCTCAGCAGCATGCCGTTGCCGAACACGTCGCCGCTCATGTCGCCGACGCCGGCGACCGTGAAGTCCTCGCTCTGCGTGTCGACGCCCAGTTCGCGGAAGTGCCGCTTGACGCTCTCCCACGCGCCGCGCGCGGTGATGCCCATCGCCTTGTGGTCGTAGCCGGCCGATCCGCCGGAGGCGAAGGCGTCGCCGAGCCAGAACCCGTACTCGCGGGCGACCTCGTTGGCGAGGTCGGAGAAGGTGGCGGTGCCCTTGTCCGCGGCGACCACGAGGTACGTGTCGTCCCCGTCGCGGCGGACCACCCGCGGTGGCGGCACGGCCACGCCGCGGGCGCGGTCGAGGTTGTCGGTGACGTCGAGCAGGCCCGCGATGAACCGCCGGTAGCAGGCCTCCCCCTGCGCGCGCACCGCCTGCCGGTCGGCGGCCGCGTCCCCGGTCGGCGCGACGGGGCGCTTGACCACGAAGCCCCCCTTGGCACCGACGGGGACGATGACGGCGTTCTTCACGGCCTGGGCCTTGGCGAGCCCGAGGATCTCGGTGCGGAAGTCCTCGCGCCGGTCCGACCAGCGCAGGCCGCCGCGGGCAACGGAGCCGAAGCGCATGTGCACACCCTCGACGTCGGGTGCGTAGACGAACACCTCGAACTTCGGTCGCGGCTGGGGCAGTTCGTTGATGCGGGTCGGGTCGAGCTTGAACGACAGGACCCGGGCGGGCGCGGCGTCGGCGCGCGAGAGCGCGACGGCCCCGTCGTCGCCGGACACGAAGTAGTTGGTGCGCAACGTCGCCCGGATGAGGCCGAAGAGACCGCGCAGGATCCGGTCGGCGTCGAGGCTGACGACGGCGTCGATCCGGCCGACCAGTTCGGCGGCGGCGTCCTGCTCGCGGTCGGCGGACGCCTCGTCGGGGTCGAACATCGCCTCGAACAGTTCGGCGAGCAGCGCGGTGGTGTCCGGGTCGGCGAGCAGCACACCTTCGATGTGGTACTGACTGTAGGGGAAGCCGGCCTGCCGCAGGTACTTCGCGTAGGCGCGCAGCATCATGGCCTGCCGCCAGCCCAGCCCGGCCCGCAGGACCAGTTCGTTGAACCGGTCCGGCTCCGAGAGCCCGTGCCACACGGCGGCGAACGCCGCGGTGACACGGGTGGTCACCCTCGGGTCGGGTTCGAGGTCGACGGGCAGGACCAGGCCGAAATCGTAGATCCAGCAGCTCATCCGGTCGGCGCGGATGATCTGGTACGGGCGCTCGTCGAGCACCTCGACGCCGAGGCTCTGCAGCACCGGCAGCACCTGGCTGAGGGTGATGCCCTCGCTGCCGATGTAGAGCGTGAAGCGCCACCGGCGCGGGTCGGCGCCGGGGGGCCGGTACAGCAGCAGGTCGATGCTGCCGTCGCGCAGTGCCTCGAGGCGGGCGATGTCGGCCAGCGCCCGGACGGCGTCGAAGTCCTCCTTGTAACCGTCGGGGAGCGCCTCCGCGTAGCGCTGCACCAGCACGGGATCGACGGTGTGGTCGGTGGCGGCCAGGTCGGCGAGGTGGTCGTCCCAGCTGCGGCTGGCCTCGGTGAGCAGGGCCTGGATGCGCAGGCGATTCTCCTCGGAGGTGTCGATCCGCGGCAGGGCCTGTCCCGGCGGGGTCCGGATGGTCACGTGCAGCAGCGCCAGGTCGCCCTCCGTGACCCGGGCGGTGTAGTGGATGGAACCCCCGCCGTACTCGCGCATCAGGATCTGCTGCATCGCGACCCGGACCCGTGTGTTGTAGCGGTCGCGGGGCAGGTAGATCAGGCACGAGACGAAGCGGCCGTAGGGGTCGACCCGCAGGAACAACCGCAGTTGCCGGCGCATCGCGACCACCGCGGTGACGGTCTCGTAGAGGGTGTCGGTGTCGGCGGAGAACAGTTCCACCCGGGGCAGCGCCTGCAGCACCTCGAGCATCGCCTGTCCGGTGAAGGACGACAGTTCCACGCCGGCGCGGGCCACCACCTCCCGGACCCGGCGCGCCAGCACGGGAATGTCGAGCACGTTCTCGTGCAGCGCGGTCACGGCCAGCACACCGAGGAACCGGTGCTCGCCGACGACGCGACCGTCCGGGCCGAGGACGGCAACGCCCACGAAGTACGGGTACACCGAGCGGTGCACCGTGGCAGGCAGGGACGCCTGGGTGAGCACCAGCAGCGGCCGGTCGGTGGCCTCGACGGTCGCCGACATGTCGATCACGTCGTCGGCGGCGAGGTCGGAACGCAGCACCCCGAGACCACTGCCGGGCACGGCGCGGGCGTGCCGCGTCCCGGAGGCGTCGGCGACGATGTCGTAGCGCCGGTAACCGAGGACGGTGTAGTTGCCACGCGCGAGCCAGCGCAGCAGCGCCGCCGTCTCCCGCAACTCCTCCGCGGCGTGCCGCGGCGGCGGGTTCTCGGCGAGCGCGTCGAGTTCGACGGCGAGATCGCGTTCGCGGGCGAGCATCGCGGCGGTGTCGGCCCCGACCTGCCGCACGTCGGCGAGCACACCGCCGATCTCGGTGCCGACGGTGTCGAGGGTGGCCTCGGAGGTGGCCGGGTGCAGCTGGACGTGAATCCACGACTCCGCGACGAAGCCGTGCGGGGGCGTGGTGTCGGCCACCATCTCGAGCAGGCGTCCGTCCTCGTCGCGCCGGACGGACACGACGGGATGGACGAGTTCGCGGATGGCGACGCCGAGCCGGGTCAGCAGCGCGATGACGGATTCGACGAGCAGCGGCATGTCGTCGGTGACGATCTGCAGGGCGGCGCCGACGCCCCACCGATCGCCGGGCCGGTAGACGCGGGTCAGGACGGCGTCGGCACTCCGCTCGCGGCCGAGGTCCAGGTGGGCGGACAGGGCCGGATCGGGGGCGTCGAGGGTGTCCGCGTAGCGGCGGTAGACGTCCTCGAGCGCGGCCGCCGAGAGCTCACCGCGCCGGTTCGACGAAACCCCCTGGGGTGTGGCGGACTCGGCCATGGTGCTCACTCCCTCATTCGCCGCCGGAAACCGGCAGCGCCGCGGACAGGCTCTGGTTCGAGCCTATCCGCGGCGCCGGGTGTGAGGGGGGAATCCCGCGCCGGGTGGTCAGGCGACCGGCGCGGCGACGTACTCCTCGAGAACCGCCCGCTCCTCGGCGGACAGCGGCCGGGAGGTCTCCGTGCGCGGGTCGAACCCGACGAGCACCGCGTCCCCGGAGCCGCACGGATTGCCCTGCACGTCGGTGATCACGTGCCGCAGGGTGTACGAGCTGTTGCCCACGTGCAGTACCGAGATGGCGACGGTGATCGGGCCGGAGTCGTCCTTGAGCGGACGCAGGAACTCCACGTCCATCTTCCGCACCACCACGGCGCCGCGCGCGAACGGGCCGCTCTGCAGGAACTTGATCCGGGCTTCCTGCATGTACTCCACGAACTTCGTGTTGTTCACGTGCCCGAGACGGTCGGAGTCGGCCCAGCGGACCTCCAGCGTGCAGGTGAAGGTCTTCTGCCCCGGCTCAGTCACGGGTGAGCTTCCGGTGGGTGACGCGGTGCGGACGCGCCGCCTCCGCCCCGAGCCGCTCGACCTTGTTGGCCTCGTACGATTCGAAGTTGCCCTCGAACCAGAACCACTTGCCCTCCTCGACGTTGCCTTCCCACGCGAGGATGTGGGTGCAGGTGCGGTCGAGGAACCAGCGGTCGTGGGAGATCACGACGGCGCAGCCGGGGAACTTCTGCAGCGCGTTCTCGAGCGAGCTCAGGGTTTCGACGTCGAGGTCGTTGGTCGGCTCGTCGAGCAGGATCAGGTTGCCGCCCTCCTTGAGGGTCAGTGCCAGGTTCAGGCGGTTGCGCTCACCACCGGAGAGCACCTCGGCCTTCTTCTGCTGGTCCGGGCCCTTGAACCCGAAGGCGCTGACATACGCGCGCGAGGGCATCTCGTTCTGGCCGACCTCGATGTAGTCGAGTCCGTCCGAAACCACTTCCCACACCGTCTTGTTGGGGTCGATGTTCGCGCGGGACTGGTCGACGTAGCTCAGCCTGACGGTGTCGCCGACCTTCACGGTGCCCGAGTCGGGCTTCTCGAGGCCGACGATGGTCTTGAACAGGGTGGTCTTGCCGACACCGTTGGGACCGATCACGCCGACGATGCCGTTGCGCGGCAGCGTGAACGACAGGTCCTTGATCAGCACGCGGCCTTCGAATCCCTTGTCGAGGTGGTCGACCTCGACCACGACGTCGCCCAGGCGCGGCGGTGTCGGGATCTGGATCTCCTCGAAGTCCAGCTTGCGGAACTTCTCGGCCTCGGCGGCCATCTCCTCGTAGCGGGCCAGACGGGCCTTGCTCTTGGTCTGGCGCGCCTTGGCGCCGGACCGGACCCACTCGAGCTCCTCCCGGAGGCGCTTCTGCAGCTTCTGGTCCTTCTTGCCCTGCACCTCGAGGCGCTCGGCCTTCTTCTCCAGGTAGGTGGAGTAGTTGCCCTCGTACGGGTGCAGCTTGCCGCGGTCGACCTCGCAGATCCACTGCGCGACGTGATCGAGGAAGTACCGGTCGTGGGTGACGGCGAGGACGGCGCCCGGGTAGCTCGCGAGGAACTGCTCGAGCCACAGCACCGACTCGGCGTCGAGGTGGTTGGTGGGCTCGTCGAGCAGCAACAGGTCGGGCTTGCTCAGCAGCAGCTTGCACAGGGCGACGCGGCGGCGCTCACCGCCGGAGAGGTGGGTGACCGGCTCGTCCGGCGGCGGGCAGCGCAGGGCATCCATGGCCTGCTCGAGCTGCGAGTCGATGTCCCAGGCGTTGGCGTGGTCGAGTTCCTCCTGGAGCTTGCCCATCTCCTCCATCAGCTCGTCGGAGTAGTCGGTCGCCATCAGCTCGGCGATCTCGTTGAACCGGTCGAGCTTGACCTTGATCTCGCCGAGACCCTCCTCCACGTTGCCGCGGACGGTCTTCTCCTCGTTGAGCGGCGGTTCCTGCAGCAGGATGCCGACGGAGGCTTCCGGGTCGAGGAAGGCCTCGCCGTTGCTGGGCTGGTCCAACCCGGCCATGATCTTGAGGATGGACGACTTGCCCGCGCCGTTCGGTCCGACCACACCGATCTTGGCACCCGGGTAGAAGCTCATGGTGACGTCGTCGAGAATGACCTTGTCACCGTGCGCCTTGCGCACCTTCTTCATCGTGTAAATGAACTCCGCCATAGGTCCAGCGTATCGGGCGGACCCGCAGAACCCACATCCCGGACGACCGGGCCCGCCCGGCGGGACCCGGGAGCGGGCCGGCTACGACCCGAACAGCCGCGCCACGAACGGGGTGGTGTCGGGCAGGGACCGGGTCATGGTCGTGTTGTGCCCGGCCACGTACACCCGGTAGTCGGCGTCGGCGCCCCCCGCCCGCAGGTCGGCTGCGAGCTTGGCCGACAGCGGCGCCGGAACCATCGTGTCGTGGATGCCCTGGGCGAGGAACACCGGCCGGTCGTACCCGCTCGTCGGGACGCCGAGGTAGTCGGCGAACACGGCGGGGAACCGGCCCGCGGACAGCGGCAGCGCCGCCAGCTCGCCCACCCGCACCCCGTCGGCGAGCGCGTTCAGCTCGTTGTAGCAGAGCTGTTCGGCCGCGTCGACGAACTTTCGCCCGGTCGGGGTCAGGTAGCTGTTCACATCCAGGTCGGGCTGGGCGGCGCGGAGCCCGGCGAAGATGTAGGAACTGAAGGCCACCAGACCCTCGAAGCCCGGATCCGGGAATCCGGGTCCGCCCATGGGAAACAGTTGCTCGAGGTTGGACGGCGCCCCGGTGGTGACGGTGCCGCGGAAGTCGAGCTCCGGGGCCCGCGACGAGGCCCGGTGCGCGGTGTGCAGCGCCGCGTGCCCGCCCTGGGACTGGCCGACGACGACCCAGCGCTGCGACAGCGACGGCTCGGCGGCACGGCCCGCGCGCACGATGTCGACGACGCTGTTGGCGGCGCTCTGCCCGTCGAGATACGGGTGGACGCCCTCGGTGCCCAGGCCCGGATAGTCGGCCGCGACGACGGCGTAGCCCTGGGCGAGCCAATGCTCGAGGTACGGACGCTCGAGATCGGACCACGGGTGCCGCGACGGGGCGCAGCCGTCGGCGATGCCGACGGTGCCGTGCGCGTAGGACACCACCGGCCAGCCGCCCGCCGGGGCCGGCCCCGGCGGGAGGAACAGCACGCCGGTGCCGACGGCCGGAGCGCCGGAGCGCCACTCGGTGCGGTAGGTGAGCCGCTCGGCGACCGCGGCACCCGGCACCGACATCTCGGCCGGCAGCGGCTCGACCGACACGATCGCGCCCGGCGCGGGGTCGGCGGCCGCGACGGACGGGGCGAGCACGCCCGCCAGCACCGCGCCGATCGCGCCCAGCGCCCGTCGCCACCGTCTGTTCCGGCCCATGAAGTCCTCCGCTCGTCCGAGGGGCGTGCCGATCGTCGGCATGCGCCACCTCGCACGTCGGTCGCCGGCCGTCCCGCGTTACCGGACGAATCGGGCGGCCACGAACGGTGTCGTGTCCGGGAGCGCGGCGAAGAGGGTGGCGAAGTGGTCGTCCGGATAGGTGCGGTAGTCGACGTCGGCGCCACCGGCCCACAGGTCGGCGACGAGCTTGAACGACAGCGGCGCGGGAACCATCCGGTCCCGCAATCCCTGGCCGACGAACAGCGGCCGGTCGTAACCGCGGGTCGGGACACCGAGGTAGTCGGCGAGCGCGGCCCGCATCCGGTCGTCGCCCAGCGGCCGGGACAGCAACTGCCCCACATCCACGTCGGCGGCGCGGTCCTCGAGATCCCCATAGCAGAGGTACTCGGCGGCGTCGACGAGATCGCGTCCGACGGGCGTGAGGTAGCTGTTCACGTCGAGGTCGGGGCGTGCCGCCCGCAGCCCGGCCATGATGTAGGCGCTGAACGAGACGAGCCCGTCGAGGTCGAGGTCGGGGAAGCCGGGCACCCCGAACGGGAACAGCAGCTCGAGGTTGGACGGCGCACCGGTGGCGACCGCGCCGCGGAAGTCGAGCTCCGGCGCGCGCGCCGTGGCCCGGCGCGCGGTGTGCAGCGCCGCGTGCCCGCCCTGCGACTGGCCGACGACCACCCACCGCTGCGACAGCGACGGCTCGGCGGCCCGGGCGGCGCGGACGACGTCGACGATGCTGTTCGCGGCGGTGGGCCCGTCGAGATACGTGTGCAGGCCCTCGGTACCGAGGCCGGGATAGTCGGCGGCCACCACCGCGTAGCCCTGCGACAGCCAGTGCGCGAGATACCGCCGCTCCCGTTCGATGCGCCGGTTGCGCGACGGCGCACAGTCGTCGCCGATGCCGACGGTGCCGTGCGCCCACGACACGACCGGCCAGCCTCCGTCGGGTGCCTCACCCGGCGGCAGGAACAGCACCCCCGTGCCGACGGCGGCGACGCCGGACCGCCACTGGGTCCGGTAGGTGAGCCGCTCGGCGACCACGGCACCGGGCACGGAGAGTTCGGCCGGCAACGGTTCCACCGACATCACCGCGCCGGGCACGGGTTCGGCGACCGCGACGGCCGGGCACATCACGGCCACCGACGCGCAGGCCGCCCACAGCGACCGGCGCACTCCCCACCTGCTCACGGCGCAACCCCTCTGCTCTACCTGCCGAGCAATGTCGCCGCGAACGGCGTGGTGGCCGGCAGGGCGTCGAACATGGTCTCGGAATGCCCGTTGGGGTAGGTGCGGTAGTCGACGTTCGTGCCCCCGGACCACAGGTCGGCGACGAGCTTGAACGACAGCGGCGCCGGCACGACCTGATCCCGCAGCCCCTGACCGAGGAACAGCGGCCGATCGTAGCCGCGGGTGGGCACCCCCATGTAGTCGGCGAGCGCGGCACGCATGCGGTCGTCGCCGAGCGGGCGGGCGAGGATCTCCCCCACGCCGATGCCGCGGACGCGGTCGCCGAGGTCGGCGTAGCAGAGCCGTTCGGCGTCGTCGACGACGTCCCGCCCGACCGGGGTGAGGTAGCTGTTCACGTCCAGGTCGGGCCGCGCGACCCGCAGGCCGGCCAGGACGTAGGACAGGAACACGGTGGTGCCGTCCAGGCCCAGATCCGGAAAGCCGGGACCGCCGAACGGGAACACCGTCTCGAGGTTCGACGGCGCGCCGGTGGCGATCATGCCGCGGAAGTCGAGTTCCGGCGCCCGCGTCGTGGCCAGGCGCGCGGTGTGCAGGGCGGCGTGACCGCCCTGCGACTGGCCGATCACGATCCACCGGTTCGACAGCGAGGGCTCGGCGGCGCGGGCGGCCCGGACGACGTCGACGACGCTGTTCGCGGCGCTCGGCCCGTCGAGATACGTGTGCAGGCCGTCGCCGCCCAGGCCGGGATAGTCGGAGGCGACCACGGCGTAGCCCTGGGACAACCAGTGCCCGAGGTACCCCCGGTCGCGGTCGCTGCGCGGGTTGCGCGACGGGGCGCAGTCGTCGCCGATGCCGACGGTGCCGTGCGCCCACGACACGACCGGCCAGCCGCCCGCGGGGGCCTGGCCGGGCGGCAGGTACAGGACACCCGACGCGGTGGTCTCCGCACCGGACCGCCACTGGGTGCGGAAGGTCAGCCGCTCGGCCGTGGCCGCACCCGGCACCGACAGCGCACCGGGCAGTGACTCGACCGCGACCACCTCGCCGGGCGCGGGCTGCGCGCCGGCCGTCGCGGGCACGACCAGCCCGGCCGCCACGGCGCCGATGCACGCGAGCGCCCGCAGCCGCCACCCCGTACCCCTCATCGCACTCCTTCCGTCGTCGGTGCCAGGCGCTCAAGTTAACAGCCGAGCCCGAACGGACGGGACGTTTCGGACACGGCGACGCCGGGCATCTTCCGGGGATGACGACTTCCCCGGCGAGCTCGACGCGACCCCAGGCCACCTCCGCCGACCGGCTCCGCGTCGCAGGCGTCGCCGTGTCGGCGATCACCGCGGTCGCCGTCTCCTTCCTGGGATCCGGGGCCGTGGTGGGCACACCGATCTCCGAGGTGGCCGGTGGGGCGCTGTCCGCCGACGCGACGGCGGTGGCGCCGGGCGGTCCGGCGTTCTCGATCTGGTCGGTGATCTACCTGGGCCTGCTGGCGCTCGCGGTGTGGCAGGCCCTGCCCGCGCACCACGCCGACCCTCGCCAGCGGACGCTCGGCCGGTGGATCGCCGCGTCGATGCTGCTCAACGCCGCGTGGATCCTCGTCGTGCAGCTCGAACTGCTCGCGGTCAGCGTCGCGGTCATCGCCGCGCTGCTGGCCGTGCTGGTCCGGATCTTCCTCGGCCTGACCCGCACCGCGCCGTCGTCCCGCCTCGAGGGCGTCGTCGTGGACGGCACCATGTTCCTGTACCTGGGCTGGGTGGCGGTGGCCACGGTCGCGAACACCGCGGCGGCGCTGCGCGCCGCGGAGGTCGACCCGTTCGCGCTGGGCGCCGACACCTGGGCGGTGCTCGTCCTGGTCGTGGTCGCCGCGGTGTCGGTGCTCCTCGCCGTCGCCGGGCACGGGCGGCTCGCCGTCGCCGCGGCCATGGCGTGGGGGCTGGTGTGGATCGCGGTGGCCCGCAGCGGCGACACCGGCTTCACCTCCACCCCGGCCGCCGTCGCGGCCGGCGGCGCGGCGGCCGTCGCGCTGCTCTCCGCGGTCGGCGTGCGACTGCGCACCGAGACCGCGCGGCGCCGGCGGCCCTAGTGGCCCTCGCGGTCCCGCCGCGCCAGCTCGGCGAACATCGCGTTGTGGGCGGCGAGATCGGCGTCGTCGTCCCGCTCGGCGGCGCGGTCCACCCGTCGCGCGGTGCGCTCGTCGCTGCGCGACCACTGCACCAGCAGGGCCAGCATCACCAGCACCAGCGGGATCTCCCCGGCCGACCAGGCGATGCTGCCGCCCACCTTCTGGTCGGCGAACAGGTCGCTGTTCCAGGCCAGGCCGAGACCGCGGTAGTAGGACTCGGCCATCACCGTGCCCATGCTCATCAGGGTCACACCGAAGAACGCGTGGAACGGCAGCGAGCCGAACACCATCGCCAGCTTCGTCACCGGCGTCACGTCGCGCGGCGACGGGTCCACGCCGATCACGACCCAGTAGAACAGGTAGCCGCTCATCAGGAAGTGCAGGTTCATCAGCACGTGCGCGGCGTGACTGTCGGCGTTGGCCTCGAAGATCCCGCCCAGGTACAGCGCGTAGAAGCCGCCGACGAACATCACCGACGCGACGACCGGATGGGTGAAGAACCGCGACGGCGGGCTGTGCAGGAACGCCAGGAGCCATTCACGCGGGCCGGGGTAGCCGTCGCGGCCCGCCGGTTTGAAGGCCCGCAGCGCCAGGGTCATCGCCCCGCCGAGGGCGAGCAGCACGGGCGCCAGCATCGACATCGCCATGTGGGCGCCCATGTGCACGCTGAACATCGCCGGCGAGTACATGCCCACGCCCGACGACGTGGCGACCAGCAGCACGAAGCAGCCGGAGAACCAGGCGATCGACCGGCCGACGGGCCAGCTGTCGCCGCGCCGGCGCAGCGTCCACAGCCCGATCGCGTAGCCGACCGCGAGAACCAGGGCGATCGTGCCGAAGATCAGGTCGAAGCGCCACGCGCCGAAGAAGAGGGTGCCGACCGTCGGGGGGCCGTCCAGGTTGTAGCCCAGCTCCACCTCGAGCAGCGACGGCACCGTCGCCGGCGGGGGCGGCGGGGTACGGCCCAGCCCCACGGCCAGTCCGACGGTGGCGGCCAGGATGACGGCCTCGACGGCCGCGAACCGGACAAGCGCGCCCCGGTCGTCGGGGTTCGCCTCGAGCGCGGGCAGCGCGCGGCGCCGCTGCATCCATCCGAGGGCGCCCAGGGCGATCAGCGCCAGCGCCTTGGCCAGGACGAGCCGGCCGTAGGTGCTGGTGAGCAACTCGTCGGCCGGCAGCCGCACCGCGGCGTTGACGATGCCGCTCAGGGCCATCACCGCGAAGGCCACCCCGGCGACGAACGAGAACCGGCGGGCGGCGAGGTCGGTGTGCGCGCCGCGGCGCCACCCGTGGGCGAGCAGGGCGAACAGGCCGCCCGCCCACACCGCCGCCGCGACCAGGTGCAGCACCAGGCTGTTGGTGGCCATGTCGTGCGATCCGCCCGACGACGAGTGCCCCGTCAGGGCCAGCGGCATCAGCGTCACCAGGGACAGCAGGAGCAGGTACGGCACCCACGACCAGCGCACCGCGGCGCGGATCAGCACCGCCAGGATCAGGGCGAGCGCCGCCGTCCACGCCCACGCGAGCGCGGTGTCGATCTGCCCGATCGCACCCCACAGGTTCTCCGGCTTCAGCGCCTCGGCCAGCGGCTGCCCGGATGTGTCGGACAGGGTCAGCGGCACCAGCACCGCCGAGCAGAACGCCCAGATCAGGGCGGCGGCGCCCGCGGTGCGCACGGCCCGGTAGCCGTCCACGTCGAGCACCCCGCTGCGCTGCGGCGGTACCAGGAACGCGGCGAAGAACAGCGAACCGACCGCGGCGACGGCCGCGACCTCCGCGATCGCCCGCACCGCGGGCAGCCCGTAGGTAGTGAGCGGACCGGGGTCGGGGATGCCCAGCAGCACCAGCGCCTGCGCGGCGGACAGGCCGACCACGATCGGCGCGACGACCGCGGCGACGAGCCCGAGGAGGACGTACAGTGCCGACGTGTTGCGCCGCCCGGCCGGCGGCGAGGACGTCGGCGCGGCCGACGCGAGCTCGGGTGATGCCATACCTAACAGGGTAGGACCTCGACGAGCGCCGCTACGACGGGCCGTCGGAGACGTGCGCCACCCGGCCGGCGGCCGGGTCGAGATCGAACACCGCGCGCAGGGCATCGAGGGTGTCGGCCGCCAGCAGGGCGTCGCAGTGCGGCAGCGCCGCCGCCATCGGCCCGGTCTCGGGACGGTACCCGGGCCGGCCGGCCCGCGGGTTCAGCCAGATCAGCCGGTGCGCGCGGCGGCGCACCCGCGCGACGGCCCGGCCGAGGGCCTGCGGATGGTCGCTGTCCCACCCGTCGGAGGCGACGAACACGACGGCGCCGCGCAGCAGGTTGCCGTGGTGGGAGGCGAGCAACGCCTCGAGGCTGCCGGCGATGTGGGTGCCGCCGTAGCGGTCGACGACCGTGTCGTTGGCGCGGGCGACCGCGTGCTCGGCGGAGCGGTGCGCCAGGGTCGCGGTGAGCCGGGTCAGGCTCGTGGAGAACGCGAACACCTCGGCGTCGCCGGCGCGCACCGCGGCCCGCATCAGGTGCAGGTAGATGTCGGCGTAGCCGTGCATGGAGCGGCTCACGTCGCACAGCACCACGATCCGGCGCGGACGGCGGATCGGGCGGGCGCGGCGCAGGCGCACCAGTTCGAACCCGGTGTGCCGGGACGCGTCGAGGGTGGCGCGCACGTCGAGGCGGCCGTGGTGGTGCGGCATGCGGCGGCGGCCGAGGCGCCGCGGCCAGCGCACCCGGGCCTGCTCGAGCCACTGTCCCAGGGTGCGCAGGTCCTCGGGCCGCAGGTCGGCGAACGGCTGGTCGGCGCGGATCTCGACGGGGCTCGGGGCCCACGGCCCGGGCCGGACCGTCTCGGGCGGTTCGCCGGACCGGCGCGGCCTGCGGGTGTGCCACGGCACGCCCGGCTGCGGCGACGCCGGCGCCGGGTTCGGCGCCGCACCCTGCACGACGGCGTCGCCGGCACCGACCGTCCCGTCGGGGCCGGTGCGGCGGGCGTGCGGGTCGACGGCGAGGACCTGGTGGTCGAAGACCTCGGCGAACACGGCGTCGAATGCCGCGAGCGCGTCCTGCCGATCGACGAGGGCCACCCGCGCGGTCCAGTACAGCCGGCTGCGGGTGCGCGGCGGGTACAGCCGCAGCGCCCGCACCAAGGTCGCGGCGGCGGTCGCGGCGACGGGCACGCCGGCGCGGCGCAACCGGTCGGTGAGCGCCACGGTGAACGCGGCGAGGTCGACGCCGCGCAGCAGCAGCGCGGTGCTCACGCCCGGTACTCCTCGTACTCGGCACGGATCGTGGTCCGGTCGTCGGGGGTCTTGGCGAGCGCGGTCAGCGTCGCCACCGCGCCCGGGTGGACCAGATCCCCCACCCCGAGCGCGACGAGCGCGGACACCCAGTCGATGGTCTCGGCGATGCCCGGCGCCTTGTCCAGGTCCAGCCGGCGCACGGAGGCGACGAAGTCGGCGGCCGATTCGACGAGCGCGAGGTTCGCGGCGGGGACGGTGCGGCGCAGGATCGCGACGGCGCGGTCCCGGTCCGGGTAGTCGATCCAGTGGTAGAGGCAGCGCCGGCGCAGAGCGTCGTGCAGGTCTCGGCTGCGGTTGGAGGTGAGCACGACGATCGGGGGCCGCGCGGCGGTGAGGGTGCCCAGTTCGGGGATCGTGACGGAGAACTCGCCGAGGAACTCGAGCAGCAGCGCCTCGAACTCGTCGTCGGCCCGGTCGATCTCGTCGATGAGCAGTACCGGCGCGGTGGGGCCGCGGTGCCGCACGCAGCGCAGCACCGGCCGCTCGAGCAGGAACTCCTCGGTGTAGAGGTCGGCCTCGCTCAGACTCTCACCCCGGGTCTCGGCGAGCCGGATCGCGAGCAGTTGCCGCTGGTAGTTCCAGTCGTAGAGGGCCTCGCTCGCGGCGAGGCCCTCGTAGCACTGCAGCCGGATCAGCTCGGTGCCCACGGCGGCGGCGAGGGCCTTGGCGGCCGTGGTCTTGCCGACGCCGGGCTCGCCCTCGAGCAGCAGCGGCCGGCCGAGCTCCACCGCGAGGTACAGGGCGGTGGCGGTGCCCTCGTCGAGCAGGTAATCCTGGTCGTCGAACCGGCGGATGACATCGTCGACGCCGCCGAACACGCTCATCGGCCGGCTCCCGGGGCCGGTCCCGTCACGAACACGCGGCGTGTTCCTTCTGGTAGGTGCGGCGGCAGCCCGGGCAGCAGAACCACACGTCCGTGCCGGCGTCGGTCAGGTGCGGGGTGTCGGCGGTGACGGTGACGGTCATCCCGCACACGGGGTCCACCGCGGTGTGCGGCGGCGCGGCCGGCGCGACGGGCGCACCGAGGCTCTCGCGGCGGATCGCCTGCACCAGTTCGGCGACGATCGACAGCCCGATCTCCGCGGCGGTGCGCGCACCGATGTCGAGACCCGCGGGGGTGTGCACGCGGGCCCGTTCGTCGGGGCGCACCTCGGCCTGCGCGAGCACGTCGGCGCCGCGCCGCCGGCTGGCGACGAGGCCGACGTAGCCGATGCCGGCGTCGAGGGCGGCCCGGATCATCCCGGCCTCCTCGCCGCCGAGGCTCGCGACGACGACGGCGGTGGCGTCGGCGTCGGGGGCGGCGCCCGGGCCGGGGCGGGTGACGGCGAAGTCGAGCCGCGCGGCGATGTCCGCGACGGCCTCGGCCACCGGCGTCGACCCGGAGACGACGAGGATCGGGGTGGGCAGTTGCGGCTCGAGGAAGATCTCCGTCGCGCCGCCGGACAGGCACGGGTTGACCGCGACGGTCGCCCCCGGAGTGTCCGGGAAGGTCTGCGTCGCGCCGGGCAGGACCCGCAGCAGGATGCTCTCCCCCGTGTTCAGGGCCTGCCGCGCGGCGTCGCGCACCGAGGTCTCGGTGCACTGGCCGCCGACGAAGCCCTCGATCGTGCCGTCGTCGAGCACCAGCGCGCAGTCGCCGGCGCGGGCGGACGTCGGCCGCTGGGCGCGCACCACCGTGGCGCGGACGAACGCCCGTCGCCGGCGGGTCAGTTCCGCGGCGCGCACCGTCAGATCCATGTGGCTCTCCCTGGTTCGGGCCGGTCGGTCAGATCGGCGGGGTGGGCCGGCCCTGCATCGCCTCCCACACCCGCGACGGGGTCAGCGGCATGTCGGCATGCCGCACCCCGAAGGGGCGCAGCGCGTCGACGACGGCGTTGACCACCGCGGGCGGCGAGCCGACGGTCGCAGACTCGCCGATGCCCTTCGCGCCGATCGGGTGGTGCGGCGACGGGGTGACGGTGAAGCCGGTCTCGAAGTGGGGCACCTCCATCGCCGTGGGGATCAGGTAGTCCATGAGCGAGCCGCCGAGGCAGTTACCGTCCTCGTCGAACTCGATCATCTCCATCAGTGCCATGCCGATGCCGTCGACGATCCCGCCGTGCACCTGCCCCTCGATGATCATCGGGTTGATGCGGGTGCCGCAGTCGTCGACGGCGAGGAACCGGCGCACCGTCACCTCCGCCGTCCCGGGATCGATGTCGACGACGCAGAAGTACGCCCCGTACGGGTAGGTGAGATTCTCGGGGTTGTAGCAGATCTGCGCCTCGAGTCCGCCCTCGACGCCCTCGGGCAGATCGCCGGCGCCGTGCGCCCGCATCGCGATGTCCTGAATGGTCACCGACGCGGTCGGATCGCCCTTGACGTGGAAGGCGCCCTTGACCCAGTCGAGGTCCGCGACGGACACCTCGAGCATGCCGGAGGCGATGATCCGGGCCTTGTCGCGCACCTTGCGGGCGACGAGGGCGGCGGCCGCGCCGGAGACCGGGGTGGACCGGCTGCCGTACGTGCCGAGACCGAACGGGGTGTTGTCGGTGTCACCGTGCACGACGTCGATGTCCTCGGGTGGGATGCCCAGTTCCTCGGCGACGATCTGCGCGAACGTGGTCTCGTGGCCCTGCCCCTGGGTCTGTACCGACAGTCGCACCACCGCCTTGCCGGTGGGGTGCACGCGCAGTTCGCAGCCGTCGGCCATGCCGAGGCCGAGGATGTCCATGTCCTTGCGGGGGCCGGCGCCGACGGCCTCGGTGAAGAACGCCACGCCGATGCCCATCAGCTCGCCACGCGCGCGGCGTTCGGCCTGCTCGCGGCGCAGTTCGTCGTAGCCGACCATCTCCACGGCCTTGCGCAGGGTGGTTTCGTAGTCGCCGGAGTCGTATTTCCAACCGGTCTTGCTCGTGTACGGGAACTGTTCGGGGCGAAGCAGATTCCGTAGCCGCAGCTGCACCGGATCCAGCTCGAGGTCGTAGGCGAGGCAGTCCACGAGCCGCTCGACGAGGTAGACGGCCTCGGTGATGCGGAACGAGCACGCGTAGGCCACGCCGCCGGGCGCCTTGTTGGTGTAGACGGCGGTCATGTGACAGTAGGCGGCCTCGATGTCGTAGCTGCCGGTGAACACCCCGAAGAACCCGGCCGGGTACTTCACCGGGGCGGCGGTGCCGTTGAACGCGCCGTGGTCGGCGAGGACCTGGGTGCGGATCGCGAGGATCTTTCCCTCCCGGGTCGCGGCGATCTCGCCGACCATCACGTAGTCGCGCGCGAAGCCGGTGCTCACCAGGTTCTCGCTGCGGTCCTCCATCCACTTGACCGGCTTGCCGGTCACGAGCGAGGCGACGATCGCGCAGACGTACCCGGGATAGATGGGCACCTTGTTGCCGAACCCGCCGCCGATGTCCGGGGCGATCACCCGGATCTTGTGTTCGGGCAGACCGGCGACGAGGGCGTAGAGGGTGCGGTGGGCGTGCGGCGCCTGACTGGTCGACCAGAGCGTGAGCTTGCCGCTGATACGGTCGTAATCGGCCACGGCGCCACAGGTTTCCATGGGCGCCGGGTGCACGCGGGGATAGACCATCTCCTGCCGGGCGATCACGTCGGCCTTCGCGAACGCGGCCTCGGTGGCGGCGGCGTCCCCCGTTTCCCAGTCGAAGCAGTGATTGTCGGTCTTGCCCTCGAGGTCGGTGCGGATCACGGGCGCCTCGGGCGCGAGCGCGCGGCGGACGTCGACGACCGGGTCGAGGATGTCGTACTCGACGTCGATGAGCTCGAGGGCGTCGCGCGCCGAGTAGCGGTCGTCGGCGACGACGAAGGCGACCTCCTGGCCCTGGAAGCGGACCTTGTCGGTGGCGAGGACGGCCTGGACGTCGTTGGACAGGGTCGGCATCCATGCCAGGCCCTTGTCCGCGAGGTCGGCGCCGGTGACGACGGCCCTCACCTTCGGGTGGGCCTGCGCGGCGGTGGTGTCGATGCCGAGGATCTTCGCGTGGGCCACGGGTGAGCGCAGGATCGCCAGGTGCAGCATGCCCGGCAGCTGCACGTCGTCGACGAAGCGGCCGTGGCCGCGGATGAAACGCGGGTCCTCCTTGCGCAGCATGCGCCCGTGACCGCACGGCTTCTTGTCGTTGTCGACGGTGTCGAGCAGCTCGGGGGTGGGGTCGACGGCGGTCATGACGGCGCCTTCTCGGTGACGGGGTGCTCGGCGGCCCAGCGGATGGACCGCACGATGGTGGTGTAGCCGGTGCAGCGGCAGATCTGCCCGGAGATCGCCTCGCGGATGGTCTGCTCGTCGGGGTCCGGGTTGCGGTCGAGCAGGGCCCGGGCGGTGATCATCATGCCGGGGGTGCAGAAGCCGCACTGCAACCCGTGGCAGCGCATGAATCCCTCCTGCACGGGGTCGAGCACGCCGTCGCGCTCGAGTCCCTCGACCGTGCGCACGTCGTGGCCGCTCGCCATGACGGCGAGCATGGTGCACGACTTGACGGGCTCGCCGTCGACCGCGACGACGCAGGTGCCGCAATTGCTGGTATCGCAGCCCCAGTGCGTGCCGGTCAGGCCGAGGTGATCGCGCAGGAAGTGGACGAGCAGCAGCCGCGGTTCCACCTCGGCACTGACCTCGTCACCGTTGACGGTCATCGAAACACGCATCGGGTCAACCCCTTTCGGAGGTGGTGAGCCGCTCGACGGCGCGCCGCAGGGTGCGCACCGTGAGCTCCGCGGCGAGGTGGCGTTTGTAGTCGACGGTGCCGCGCTGGTCCGCGACCGGGTCGCTGGCGGCGGCGGCGAGTTCGCCGGCCTCGCGGTAGAGGTCCTCGGACGGTGTCGCGCCGCGCAGCCGGTCGGAGATGCCGGCCAAAGCCTGCGGGTCCGCCCGGAGCGCGGTGAGACCGACGCGGGCGTCGTCGATGGCCCCGTCGCCCATCCACACGGCGGCGCCGGCCGCGGCGATCGCCCAGTCCCCCGTTCGTCGCTCGACCTTGGCGTAGGCGCTCGACCCGCGGCCCCGTCGCGGCAGCCGGACCTCGACGAGCAGTTCGTTGGGGGCGGCGGTCGTCTCGTAGGGGCCGAGATGGAACTCGTCCATCGTCAGCGTCCGGCTGCCGTGCGGACCGCGCAGCACGACCGAGGCGTCGAGGACGTCGCACACGGTGGACAGGTCCTCGGCGGGGTCGGCCTGGCACAGCGACCCGCCGATCGTGCCGCGGTTGCGCACGACGGGATCGGCGATGACCCGTTCGGCGTCGCGGAAGATCGGGAAGATCTCGGCGAGCGCCTCGCTTTCGAGGAGTTCGCGGTGCCGCGCCAGCGCGCCGATCCGCACGACGTCGGGCTCGACGGCGATGTAGCCGAGCTCGCCGGCCAGGTCGTTGATGTCGATCAGGCATTCGGGGGCGGCGAGCCGCAGTTTCATCATCGGCAGGAGACTGTGCCCGCCCGCGACGACCCGGGCTTCCTCGCCGCGTTCGTCGAGGAGTGCGATGGCGTGATCGATGCCGGTGGCGCGCTCGTATTCGAAAGCCGAAGGTACTTGCATGTGGCATACCTCACATTTCAGCTACCTACGGAGTGTATGCCCGCGCTTGCGGCGCGACGGGCGGATTCGCCGCCCGATAGATTCGGACGCAATCACCCGGCCGGAAGGACGTCTGCCCGAATGAACGAGATCCGCACCTCCGTCGTCGCGGTCGGGCCGCTGCAGGGCTACCTCGCGGCGCCCCGGGACGGCAGCGGCGTGGGCATGGTGCTGCTGCCGATGATCACCGGAATCGGCGCGCAGGTGCGCGCGTACGCCGAGGACATCGCAGCCACCGGGATCACCGCGCTGGTGTGGGATCCGTTCCACGGCCCGAACGCCGACGACACCCCGAGGGAACGCCTCTACGAACTCATGAACGGCCTCGACGACGATGCCGCGCTCGCCGAGATCCGCCTGCTGACCGACCACCTGCTGGGCGAGCTCGGCGCCGAACGCGTCGGCATGCTCGGTTATTGCCTCGGCGGGCGCCTCGCGCTGCTCGCCGGCGCGCGCGACGAGCGGCTTGCGAACGTGATCGCCTACCATCCGTCGATCCCGGCCGTCCCGGCCGCGAACCACACTCACGACACCGTCGCCGACGCCGCGCGCATCGCCGCACCGGTGATGGTGCTGCACGCCGGCGCCGACACGATCATGACGGCCGACGTGTTCGCCGACCTGCAGCGGTCGCTGCTGTCCCGCACCTCGGGCGCGACGATCGTGCACGTCTACCCCGGCGCCGAACACGGCTTCAGCACCCGCGCCCGGCACGGCAACCCTGTCAACGCCGACGCGTACGCCCTGTCGTGGCCGCAGGCGCTGAACTTCATGGCGCAGACCCTCGCCGCGGGCCGCCGGTGAGGGCCGCCGCGGCGAACGGTTAAGATTCTGGCCGCGCCTCCGTAGCTCAGCTGGATAGAGCAAGAGCCTTCTAATCTCTAGGTCGCAGGTTCGAGTCCTGCCGGGGGCACCACAGAAACCGCAGCTCAGCGGCGGTTTCCGCCACTTTACCAGCGGTGGTGTGCAATCTCCGGGCAATCGAATTGCCCGATCGGCCTTCCGTCACCCAAGAGAACGGCCCTGGTCAGTGCGGGAACACCGTCCAGGGCCTCGGCCCGATCGGAAGGTCCTCCGATGAACCGTCCCGTCATCGTACGGCGCGCACAGTTCGCGCTGTCCATCCTCCTCGGCTTCGGCCTGGTCTACGGCTTGCCTCTCGCGGTCCTCGATGCCGCGATCACCCTCGGGTGGCACGCATGAGCGCCGCGACGGCCCTCTCCGCCGGCCCCCTCGAGCGCGTCGAGCTTGTGCTCGACTTCCACCAGCACGGCCCGCAGCGGTGCGCAGCCGTGATTCTCGAGCCCGTCGACGGTTGCCCTGCACTCGAGTGCTGCATCCCCGTCGACGAGCTTCACATCGCCGCCTGATACCCGGCTCGCTGCGTCGACCAGGGTCCCCAGGCCCTGGTCGGCCCTGTGAGCCGGGCTTGCGTGCTCGGGCCGCTCCGGTAGCCGAGACGCAACCTTCATCACAACGTCGCTTCTGCCGTCTCCGACGTGAACCGAGACGGTCCGGGATCCATCCCTAGTCCCCGCGAACGGCGCGGGGCACCCGACCGCACGGGAGTGCACACCTCCGGCCGGGTCCAGCACAGCCGCACGCTCATCAGGGCGTGGGGCTACTCGTGCTGGCCGAGACGGTATATCGGGGCATGGTTACCGGGCGACCTTGGGGGAGGGGACAACGACACCGGCACCCTTGGGTGCTCCTTACGGTTAGGTACAGCCGCCCGCAGGGCGTCCGCTTCGCACGGCACTCCGGTGCCCATACAACGAACAGGAAGTACATGAACACGCACGCAATCCGTCCGACCTCCACCGAGTTCACCGCGGAGGCCGACGGGTGGACAGCTGAGCAACTCACCGAACTCGGCATCACAGCTACTGATATCGCTCTCGCCGCCCGGCAGCTCGGCCGTCCCGTCGCCGAACTGGTGAGGTTCCCGGAGTAGTCGGAAACGGTGAATGGACCCAACCCCCGGTGGCTGGGTCCATTCACATATCGCGTCCCGGTCGCATGAACCCTCAATGGCGTCCGCCTCCGGTCCCAGGGTCAACAGCGGGAGAGTCGATCCAATTCGCGAATCAACTTCCTCACCAGCGGATCGCCCGGTTTCTTCCGCAGCGCCCGATCGAACAGTCCCCCACCAGGCTGAGGGATTTGCGGCGAACGCGTCGTGATGATCTGATCGCCGATTCCCACGATTGGAATCCCCTCCGAGGTGCCGTACTCCTTGGCAAGCTCCACAGTCTCGGAACCGAACACCCTCTCGCAAAGGCGCAGCACTCGTCGACGACGGAACCATCCCTGATCCGACGCGATCTTCAGGATCTGAGCGCAGAACTCGCGGTCCTGTCCTTGGACGCTCTTGTCGTCAGGCCGTCTACCTATAGTTGGTAGTTCGCCCCGGTTGAATTGCATGATGTCGCGCAATTTCGGCGCTATCAGCACCGCCAGCTTCCGTCTTGCCTGCTCGGCAGTCCTCGCCCTCTCCTGGCGCACCGTAACGTGACGGGCCGTGATCCACGACACGACGCCACCCACTAATGCCGAGACCACACCCGAAGTCACGACCGAACACAGGTCAACAGGCACACACGCATTATCTCGCGCGTGTCAGCCGCATATGACGATGGACGTTTCGGAACCGCAGCGGCCTTGCCGGCGGACGGCGGAACAGGGTGCCCGATCGACGTACCGATATCGCCGGTCCCCACTTCGCGCGACTTGCACCCTGAGCGGCCGGTTCCTGCAGCAGACTCCGACGGGTAACACGAATCGAGCATCACGGGATGATTCGGGCATGAGACTTCGCGGCGCCATGTTCGCTCCCGCTCTGCTTGTCGTCGCTGCCTGCGGATTCGGAGGCAGCGAACCGTCCGAGCCAGAAAAGCTCTCCGGGATGCAGGAGTACGAATCAATCGAAGCGATGGTCGACGATTTCGGCGAACGCGGCCTCAACTGCGACATCACAATGGACAAGAACACCAGGTACGCCACCGAAGCCGGGCGCTGCCAGATGCTTGATACGGAGATGGTTCTCTCGATCTTCTCCGACACTCGGCAAATGGATAACCAGCGCGGAACCAATCAGCTGCTCGCGAGCGCCGGCATCGACTACGGATTGCTCATCGGGGCGAACTGGACGGTCAACTGTGGCAGCGAGGCCGACTGCGAAGCGGTCAAGGCCAAGATCGGCGGACGGATAGAAGCGGGGTAGACAGCCTCAGCAGTGGACGCACAATCCCTTGTGAGCCCGAGCGTGGCAGACGGAGATTAGTCGCGCCAGCAGACAACCCTCGTAGCCGTAGCGCGTACCCCAGCACCGGAATCCAACAGTCCATATGGTCCAGAAGTCCGGCGAAGGACCCTATGATCATCGTGCTCGAACGGAAAGGACGTCAATGACTGAGTCAGATTGGGAAAAGACGGCACTCGCGGGTTACATGCGATGGGTTGACGCGAATCTTCCCGGGCCGGAAGTTGTGGGCCAACCCCTCTGGGGTGTCTACGCCGAGTACAGAAAAGCCTCCGGAAACGCATTGTCCAGCGAAGACCCAGCGCCCCATCTCCAACGCATGATCGAGCTCGCCAAAAAGGGCGTCACCTTCAACGCCGAAACCACCTAGCTGGAAATTCTCCCGCGGAGCCTACGGAGGACACAATGCGGCACTGTCCAGCACCCGCCCTTCTACAGGACGCCCGTACGGCGATCGCCCGGCACAGAAGCCATGGCATTCCGGGAGTCAGTTAGCGTCCCGCTGCAGCATCGAGAACTCGTCCATCCGGACATGCCTACGACGACTGCCAACGAACCATCTGGCGCGTGCTGGCCAGGCGAACGACCCACCGAGATGGGCTTCCGCGGATATGCAATACTCCGGGTGATCCGGACAACACGAGCGAATGTAGGGGGTGCGATGCCACGGATGGCAGCGAAACAGCGTCAGTCCGACATTCGCTATACCTCGCCCATTTGCACCGCGAGCCAGGCGGCTCGGCTCGCCGAGATGCCGGTCAACACCGTGCGGGCCTGGACTCGCCCTACTGCAACTCGGCCGGCCATCGTGCACACGATCGAAAATTCCCAACGCGGATGGCCCACGGTCCCGCTCGTAGGCGTCATCGAGACCTGGTCCATGCGAGCACTGCGCAAAGCCGGCATCCCCATGCAGAAGCTGACTCGAGTGGCGGAACAACTCCGCGAGGAGTTAAACGATCCCTATGTGCTTGCGCGCCCCCTGCTGTTCACGGACGGAGTCGACCTATATCGCCGAGATCGCGGGGATCTCTTCCGTATCGAGGACGGACAGCAGCCGATTGAACAGGTGATTCAGAATTACCTCTCTCGCGTCGAGCTCGACGACGACCGCGAGCCGAAAGCGTTCAAGATCTCGCTTACGAACGGTGTCGAACTGTCTATCGATCCACGGTTCAATGCAGGTCGGCCGTCCTTCGAACGCAATCGAATACCGGTTTTTGCGGTTCTCGGGGCCCTTCGTGCTGGGGAACCGTCCGCGGTTGTCGCGTCTGACTACGACCTGAGTGCCGAGGAGGTGCACGCCGTTGAGGTCGCCCCGAAGTGGCTCACGGAAGTCGCGTAAGCCGGTTGTGTTGCTGGACCGATGTGTTCCTGCCGGTGTCGGGGCGGCCCTCAAGCACTTCGAAATTGAGTACCGTACGCTCGCCGATTTGTACGGTCCGGGATACGCCCAGAAGGTCACGGACGTTGAGTGGATTCAGGAAAGCGGTATGCAGGGCATGCTGGCTCTTACCCAGAACTTCCGGATTGCTCGAGTACCCCATGAGGCGGAAGCCGTCCGGCGCCACGGTGCGCGAGTCTTGTCGTACCACCGGGCCGATCTGACCAAAGAGGCAAAAAGCCTAGTCCTCGGCCGCCACCTTCAGACGCTTCGCCGCCTGCATGATCACTCCGGTCCAGCGTTTTGGCGCGTATCGCCGCGCGACATATTGCGGGATATCTGAGCACACGGAATTACATCTTGCGCAGCTCCTTGCAGCTGGGTGAATCGTCCACCTGCTTCAGCGTGTGGCGCCTCAACAGCACCCGTCCACTGCCGGAGTCACCGGGCGAGAAATTCACGTCTCCGCTGCATCCACAGCACGCCGCTGTGGCCTCTCCCCCGCGCTTCGGAGCACGCAGAGTTCGGGTCAGCCGTTGGGCCGGAACGGTTTCGGGCTCCTCCGTGTGTCATGTGATCACTCCTCCGGCAGCGTCGCGCCGCCTCGGACGTGCCGCACAAAATAACCCGGCTGGGGATAGTGCCCCGCCGGGTTATCGTTTTTCGAGCTGAGCAGCCCGGAATCCGATCCTCAGTCCTTCGGAATCGGGTCCACCGGTGCAAGACGCTTTCCGTCATAGGCCGGCTCGGGACGAGCGTCGCGGAACGGCGCATGGTAGATCGCCTTCCGTAAGGCCCCGACCGACTCCCGCCCGTTGTTGAGCGCAGCGTTGCGGTACGAATCCGACTTCGACTCTTCAGCGCGGATTGCACTGATGCTTGCAGGCGTCATGCGCTGTGCCAGAAGTTCCGCCTGATAGCGAACCTCGGGATCGGGATGCCCGAATGCAAGGCGGAGCAGCCGCGGATGATGCTTGCTCCGGTACTTATCAACCTCGGCTTGAGCTGATTCCTCGGTCCGCCCCATGTCGGAGCCGTTGATCACGTAAGCCTCGAAGTGATCCCAGAAGATCGTGAAGTCCGTGATCGTCTGTACGGCGTCACCGTGAAGCTGCTTCACGAAGGTGCGGTATTCGGCGTCGAGCTGCGATGTATCAGTCACGAGGCTCAACCGTAGCGGCTGGCGCGGACAGCACCGCCGGCTAGTGGGCTGCAGCATGGTGGGAGGAGGCGGTTACGGCCCACCCGTCGGAAAATCTTGAACCCTCCGCGCCATACAGCGCCCTCCCCCGCGGTCGGGGAGAGGGGTGCTCGAGGTCCCCCCGGGTGGGGTCAGGGCCTCCGACCTGCGGTCCTTCGGTTGCAGCCGCGGTGTTCGGGTCCGCGGTAGCTGTTGCGGTCGTGGTCGTCGCGCCCGAGGCCTTGTGGTGACCATGACTTGGCGAGGTCTCACCCATAGATTGGCGGTGAGCCTTTGGGTGAGTCCATGTCCGACTACATCTGATCGAGGATCTTCGTCCCCAGTGGGCCGATACGGGTTTCATGCACCATGTTCATCAAAGTCGAAGCGAGGTCCTCCAACTCCTGAATCTCTGCCTCATTGGGCGACGGGGTAACCGTGAGTTTCACCTCCACCCGCTTGGAACCGTCGTCATTGACTCGCACCTGCGCGACCGACTGCTCCAACGAGGGGTCGACACGATGGCCGATGTGCTTATCCCTCCAATGGATGACTTGCTCGTGCCGCTCACGCTGAGAGGCATCGAGACTGTCGATTAGCTGCTTCAGTAAGGCGCGTCGCCGTCCGGTCTTGAAGCACCGGCCGTAGCCGATTGCCGCGCCCTCCCAGGCCGCTCGCCGGAGGAACATGTTCGCCGGGGTGTCGGGGATCTCTTTCCGGCAGAACAGCGCCTGACGCACGTAGAGCAGGTCGGTCCACGCGGAGTGCCACTCGCAGTACTCCGCGGCATCAGGCCCTCGCAAAGTGGTCACGTCGGGTAGAGGTGTGGCAGTCATAGACGAAGTGAACCAGCTCGTTGCGACAGTCAGCTGCGGATGCCCTTTACGGGCCCTCCCCTTGACGGTCGGTGGGTCGCTGCTCCTCCGCGTGGGCACGTGCTGCCCGGCCGAACTCCCTCTTCAGGACGTCGAGCTGCTCGACTGTCGGCGGCTTGCTTCTCGAGAGGGTTTCCTCGAGCCATGCCTCTACCTCGGGCGTGAACTGACGTCTCGTCATCGAGCGCCTACCTTCGTCGTGCGGGAGCAGCGGTCGCACCGAGTGTCCCTCTGCCGGGTGGCGCGTTCCACTCCTGCGGTATGGCTGCGTGTCGACGGTGACCCACTGGTGTTCGCCGCAATGGGCTACGCCCGCCCCGGACGGTGAAGGATCCGGGGCGGGCGCGGGCTCTGGCAGTAGCGTGTCCAGTCAGGCGTCGACGCCGGCCGCGGCGCTGGATGCGGTGTCGGTGTCGAGTGCCGCATACACGTCGTACTGGCTGAGCTGTGCGGTGATCGCAGCGGAGAGGGCGTCGCCGCGATCGACCTCGATAGAAGCCTCGCGGTGAGCGGAGACATCGTGGTCGACTCGCCCGGCGAGGCGGATCACCTCGGCATGTTCGGGGGTGAGCTCGGCCAACCGAGCTGTGATGGTCAGATCCAGGTGCTTGAGATCGATCTCCGTACGGACCGTGAGGGGCCGGCCTTCGGCGTCGTAGTGCACGTGGGTGCTCGTCAATCCCGACGCCGTGCCAGCCTTGGTACGCAGGTAGGCGGACGCGAAGCGTTCGGCGCCGAGGACTCCGTCGACGTCGGCATGGGCCAAGGCTTCGCGCAGGCTGCGGCCCTGCTCGAGCTGCGGCAGAACGATGTTGCGCCATGCCTGCTCGGTGCGGATGAGGTCGACCGGCGAGTTGAGGTCGGTGCGCGGGCGCACGACGGCAGCTTCGGTCTTGATGCGCTGGGCGGCCGCAACGACGTCGGCGTCGATTTTCGCGGCCCGGCCGGCAAACTCGGCCTGGATCTGGGCGCGTCGTTCGGCGACACGCTTGGCGTTGCCGGTAGCGGTGTAGTCGGGGTCGTACCTGCCAGCCTTGTGCAGCTGATCCTGCATCTCGCTGGCCAGGCGCAGGCGGGTGGCGGTGAGGGCGTGAATCGCGTTCATGGTGAGTGCCTTTCGGTAGTGGGTCAGAGGTTGGGCCAGCCGGCGCCGGCCGGTGGGGTGGGCCAGTCGTGGCCGATGGGGACCAGGGGCGGCAGCGGTTGGGGGTCGGCGCCGTCCGATGCAGGCGGGTACGGCCGGAGCTTTTTGGTCTCGGCGTCGATGAACCAGCGACGACTGCCGTAGATCGCCTGCCGGTCGTTGTCGAGGATGACGCCGGTCGGGGTGAGCACTCCGCCGCCGTGCGGAAAGACGTAGTTTCCGTCGTCGTCGTAGTGGCCGTTGCCGGGGTCTTGTGCGTCGCGCATGGCCGTGTCCTTTCGTGCTGGTGGTGTGGGGTTCAGCGGCCGAATCCGCCGGAGCGCTGCATCGCCAGCGATCGACGCCGCTGGTGACGCTCGAGGTTGCGGGTGACCTTGTCGGGGTCCATGCCGTAGTTGTTGATGGTGTCGTTGCTGCGGGGCTGGGCGGCGACGCTGCGGGTGATGTGCGCGAGGTCGCGGATCTCGGCGGCCAGGTCGCTGTTGAGGCCGGAGATCGAGGCGGCCCGCAGCGCGGCGAGCTCCCGCATGTCACGGTCGTAGCGGCGCTTGTCCTCCGCGGTCTGCACCCACTCCGTTTCACCGGAGAGGTTCAGGCCGGCCATGCCGTGTGGCAGCGGGCCGCCGGCATCGCGAAGCACGGCCGGGACGCGGAGAGTGTTGATCAGCTCTTCGATCCATCCCGGGGAGCCCGGAGCGACCGGGCCCTGCATCGCGAGTTCCTCCTGCGAGAAGCTCGGCGGGATCGTCGGCCCGACCTGCTGCTGCTGCGCGATCATCGCCGGGATACCAGTCGTGCCGATGCCCTTCAGCAACGGACCACCGATATCGCCGGAACCGAACAGCAGCTTCGGCAGGAACCCGACCGGCGAGTCTTCGAGACCGAACGTCTCGAGGATGCCGCCGGCGAACGTCTCGGCCAGTTCCAGCCCGACCGCACCGATCGACTTCACACCCGACCCGGAACCCGAACCGCTCTTGCCCTTGCGGCCTTCGTCGCGGGCGTTCAGTGCCTTCTGCAGATCGAGATCCGCGGCGAGCCGATCATCATCGGTCGACCGTGGATCCGCATAGACCGCGTTGCGTTCCTTCTCCGCTTCTTTCACGGCCTGCTCGAGCTCGACGAGCCGGATCTGATCGTCGGTCATGCGGCCCTGCAGAGCCGGAGCGGGCGGCGCGATCTCGTCCCGCTGCTCCTCCTGCTCCTCACGGAGCGCATTGATCGCGGCCTGCAGCTTGTCGTCGGCCTCGTCGCGTTCGTACTGCGTCGCATCCGGATCGGCGTAGACGTCGTTCCGATCCCAGCGCGCTTCGTCGACAGAGCGTTCGAGTCGACGCATCCGCAGCTCTTCGTCCGACAGGTTCGACGACAGTTCGGGAGCGGACGGGGAGACAGCGACGCCCGCTTCCGCGGTGCGCTTCTTCCCTTCGAGCTCCCGAACCTTCGCCTCTGCCTGAGCGACCTTGTTCTCGGCCTGGTCCTTATCGGCCTGCGACTTCTTCGGATCGTTCAGCGCCTTGTCGCGATCCTCGATCGCCTGCTGCACAGCGATCCGCGCCGAGTCGAGCTTCAGCTCGTCCTGCTCGTCCCACGTCTCACGGTTGCGCTCTACCCGCCGGTCGTACCGGCCGCCGGTGTACGTGTCGTCCCCGGGCGGAACGAACGCCGACACAGGCAGATACCACTTCAGCGGCAGGCTCGGATCCGCAGCGCCCTGCGTGCCCGTCCCGAAGACCACGCCCGAGCTCGACGACTCGAACGGGATACCGGCGACCGTGCCCGCCATGTGCGAGTACATGCCGCCGCCGCCACGCATGACGCCGATGTTCAGCGCCGACGACGGACCGCTGCCGCTCTTGAATCCGAGCCCGTTGAAATCCGACTCGGTCGTGAACCACCGCTGATACGGGTCGCGGCCGGTGAGCATCGCGTACGCCGCCGAGACGTAGCCGGAGCAGTCCCACGACGGATTACCGACGCCGCCGTACTGGTAGTCCTTCCCGGACTCCGGGCGCAGGAAATCGACCGCGCGGTTCACAGCGATGCGGCCGCCGGTCTCGAAGCCAGGCAGCTTCGGGAACGTGCCCGCGTTGATCATCGCGAGCTCACGGTCGTACCGATCGGACATGACGTCGTTGACGACCCACTCGCCGCCGTTGACCCGCGCCATCGGCAGACCGTTCGGGCCGATCGCGAAGATCCCGTCAGTGATCTCCGTGCCCGGCCCGGTCGTCGGCAGCTTCCCGCCGATCGCATTACCCGGCAGAAGCAGATCCTCGAGGCTGCGGTCGCGAACGTTGCCGTTGGCGTCGACCGGCGGTCGCGAGACGGCCGGATTGTCGGGTACACCGGACCCGGTGATCGCGTCGACGTAGACACCGATGGTGCGGCCCTGGTTTTCCCGGATGAACCGCTCGATCGCCTCCCGCGCGGCCTGGTCGTGAACGACGATCTCGGTCTCGGCCGTCGTGGGCCAGGTCAGGAAGATGTTGGCCAGCGCTTCGGCTTCGGCCCGGGTCCGGCCGGCCTCGACCATGGTGTCGATGAACTGTTCGCGGACCTCGGCCTGCGCCGCATCGACGGCGGCCTGCACGTCCTCCTGCGACATGTTCTGTTCTTCGGCGGACGTGCGCGCGGCCGCGCCGGCTTCGTCCCATGCCGACGCGACACGCTTCATCGCGTCGTCGAGTCGGACACCCGCGGTCGTCGACAGGTCGATCTTGCCGGTCGCCTCGTCGATGACGGCGTCGCCCTCGCTCATGGCGCGGAGCAGCCCGTCGAGCGCCATGGTGACGGCCTTCTGCGCCTCCTCCGCAGTGCGGTTCTCGTCGCGCAGCCGACCGACAGCGTTCGTGAGCTGATCGACACCGTCAGCAGCGCCGACAGCCTTGTCTTCGATCTTCTCGATCGCCGCACCGACCTGACCCGCTGCGCTCTGCGACTCGAGGAACTCCCCGCGCATCTTGATCAGCTCGGCCGCCAGATACGCGGACTCGCCGCCGGCGTTCGTCAGCCGCGTCGTGAACTCCGCAAACTCGGATGCGTTACCGGAGACGATCGCGCCGAGCTCCTGCGACGAGAGCCCGGTCGCGTCCATCGCTGCGACGATCCGGGCTCCGTCGTCGGAGAGCTGCTCGGCAGTGCGGGTCGACTTCAGCGCAGCGCCGTCCATCGATCCGTCCAGCAGATCCCACCCGGCGGCCGCGGCCGCACCGAACTTCCCCCACAGTCCGGGAGCGTCATCGGCGAGACGCTGCGACGTGTTGCGCAGCAGATCGACCCGCTCCGTCATCACGGCGGTAACGCCCTCGTCGACAACGCCGTTCGATGCGTCGAGCGCCTCGCGGAGCTTGCCGTTCGTGTCCGATACGGCCGTGCCGTACTCGGCCCACGCCCGTTCGGCATCCTTGACCCGCTGAGCCGCCGACACGAGCTCGGTGATCGCCATGCTCGCCGCAGCGAGCCCGACCATGAACGGGCCACCGAGAGCGCCGACCACGCCGCCGACCGCCGACTTCATGCCAGACAGCCCAGCCGCAGCGACACCCGTGACCCGGCCACCGAAGACAGACGCGGCCGCGCCGGCGTTGCGCATCGCGCCGACGAACCGACCGGACTCGCCGGCCGCCTCGCGCTGACGCTGAGCAAACTCGCCCGTCCGGGCCGTGACACCGCGGTACGCATCGCCCATCCGGGCGACCGCCGGAGACCGGGCCTCCATCGTTGCCCACGCCGCAGCGACGTCGGAGATCTGCTCCTCGTTCTCCTCGAGGAGGGTATTGACTTCGTCGAGCTGTCCCTCGAACGTGTTCGATTCGAGCTCCGGCATGTCCTGTTCGAGCCGCGCTTCGGCCATTGCCAGACGGACAGAGTCCATCTGCTCCGCGAAGTTGCGGAACGGCTCCGACGCCGAATCGACCCAGCTCGAGATCTTGTCGTCGATGCCGAAGCCCTTGACGGCAGCGAGCGCCCCGACAGCGACCTGCACAGATGCAGGCATGTCCAGGAACGCCGACCCGACGTCACCGAGCACGTCGACGACCGGCATGAGCGCCGATCCGACGTCGCCGGCTACGCCGATCACGGTGGTGAATCCGTCGACGATCGCCGGCGTCGCCTGCGTGATGAACTCGGCGCCCTTCGTCGCGAGCGATTCGAGCGGGCCATCGATGACGTCGTAGACGGCGATCGCGAGACCCTCGGCAGAGTTCTGCACGGCGGACATGGCGCCGGGGAGACCCTGCGTCTTCGCGGCGGCGACCTCGGCGGCTGCGCCTTCCCGCTCGACGGCCTCGCGCATCGCGTCCCAGCCTTCGACGCCCTGCTCAGCGGCGACCGATGCCAGGCGCATCGCGTCGGAGCCGAACAGGGTCGCCGTCGCGGCCTGGTACATCTCCGGCGTCATGTTCTCCGACGCCGTCTGCAGCTGCTCGAACAGCGAGCGGAATCCGACGAACTTACCCGTCGCGTCGTAGACGCTCAGACCGAGATCTTCGATCGCACCCTGAGCAGGGTTCGACTGGTCGGTCAGCGACAGCAGCGTCGTCTTCAGCAGCGTGCCCGCATCCGATCCGGCGATGCCGGCGTTCGCGAGCAGACCGAGCCCGGCGACGGTGTCCTCGAGGGAGACGCCGAAGCTGTTGGCGACCGAGCCGGCTTGCTGCAGACCGAACGCGATCTCTGTGATCTCGGCCGATGATGCGTTCGCGCCGTTGGCGAGGACGTCCGCGGCGGTCGCCGCGTAGCTCGCGTCCAGACCGAACGCCTGCAGTGCCTTCGACTGAATGGTCGCCGCATCGGCCGCGCCGATCTGCGCCGCGGCGGCGAGCTGCAGGGTGCCGCGCGCGGCGGCCATGGCCTCATCTACCGAGAACCCGCCCTTGGCGAGTTCGGTCATCGCCGCCGCGGCGTCGGCCGCGGACGCGTCAGCGATGCTCGAATCGTTGCCGAGTCCCTGCGCGGCCTCGCTGACAGCCTTCATCTGTTCAGCCGTCGCCTGAGACACGGCCTGCATGGTGTTGAGCTCGTTCGTGAAGCTGTTTCCGATATCGAGCACGGCCTGCGTCGCAGCGGTCGCGCCGACCGCGACACCGAGCAGCCCACCGACCTTCGACGCGACGCCCAGCGCGCCGCGCATCCCGGACTCGAGCTGAGCCGGGAACTGTTTCAGGTCGGGTGCGACCTCGATATCGATCCGTCCACCAGCCATGAATTAACCCTCTCCTCGGACCACAGCCGCGAGATCGGCCGTCGAACCTGTTGCCTGCCGCAGACGTTCGGCGACGTCGGCGAGGACCGGAACCAGCGCCAGCAGCGCCACCCCGGCCACCAATGGGGAGGCCGGCCCTTCTGCGTCCGCGATCCGGACAAGAGCGTCGGCGGCCGCGGCCTGGTCGTCGCAGACCTCGATCAGCTCGAGCACGAGCTGCCGCGCCGCCTCATGCACCGCGATCGCGTCGAGCGAGGCGGCAGGAACGCCCTGCTCGTCGAGAATGAGCACACGGTCGTCGGTCATTCGTCCCCTCCGGTGACAAGGCGGTGCAGCTGGTCGATCGGGATCCGCTTCGCGCCGCCGATGGCGACCGGCGCGAGCGTCCCGTCGGCGACCAGCCGGGAGATGCTGCGCTCGGACACGCTTAGCAGCCGGGCGGCCTCGGTGTACGGCACGGCGATCGGATCCATGCCCCTACCGTCATCGATCGGGCGATCGTGGCGGAACTTTGGCGCCGATTGGCGCTGATTGGCGAGCAAAGCGAGCGCCTCAGCGAGATCATGCAGCTCGGCAGGGATCGGCATACCGACCCCGCGCATCCACTTCCGGTGCCGAAACAGAGCGGCGTCCAGGTGACCCGCCACCGACGCAGGCACCACGAGCACCACAGACGTTTTCGCCTCATCGCCTTTCGCGGCGGCGGCCAGTCCGGGGGTCGAGGTCCGGCCATGTGCCATCATCGGCTCCCCTCGCGTCGCGACGTCCGCCCGTCGGGAATGCGGCCGGCCCACACGCCGTGTGCCCTGTCGCCGAGCTCGGCCGCAACGACACGGCACGCCGTCAGCACGGGACAGCCACGGCAGATCTCCGCCGCGGCCGCGTGGCGGGCAGCGCGCGCAGCAGAATCCTCGCGGGCGTTGTCGAGCTCACCGTCGAACAGCTCGTGCCGACCGACGCACGCGGCGCCGGCCAGACGACCGTCGACCATCGTGGCGAGCAGCGGAGGCAGCGGCACCCGTCGGGGCCCTTCGGCCGACTTCGGGGCCGGCTTCCGGGGCGACATGCGCACGATGCCGGCGCGCTGCTTCCGGGCCGTGATCGCGGCCCGAAGCACGGCGGTACTCACGCCCCGCCCGGCTGCCTGTAGTGCCGCCTGGGCGACGGGCCGACCGGCCGCGGCCGGCACACCGAGACGGTCGAGGTCGGCCACCGTCTCGGCGATCCGGTCAGCGCTGCTCTGGTTACTCATTTTCAGCTGTCCCGCCGTCCGGTTGTCCGATTGTCCGACTCTCTTAGAGAGTGAGAGTCGGACGGACAAATCGGCGGGTGCCGGAAAGACGTCGGACGAACGTCGGACAACATCGATCAAGTCCCTTCGAGGTAGGCGGCGGTGGGTACGTACTTGGCGCGCTTCTCGGTGCCGACGTTGCGGAGCGCACCCTTTTTGAGCAGCGCGTTTACGGCTTCGTAGGCCATCGACTTGCTGACGCCGTGCTCGGCCGACAGGTCCCGGATCTCGGCTCGGGTGAGTCCTTCGTGTCCGGCGCTCGTCCGAAGAATGTCCAACACGGTGCGCGTGGAGGGGCGGTCTTCGGACAGGTTGTCCGACGGGTCTCGTCGGACAACGACCAGGGACTTTCGCTGCTCCTCGTCGCAGCCGGGCATGAGAGTTTCGGACACGGTGTGCTTGATCAGCCGGTAGTGGTTCTTGGTTCCGGACACTGCGTCCTTGTGCTTGGCGACCTCGATCGTGGCGACCATGTCCTCGCCGGTGACCCGCAGATCGGTCCACACCTGCCCGTCCCAGGCGCTCGAGCCGCGTCCGCCCGTGCCGCCCTTCGGCGAGTGGTGCACCACCAGCACGGTGCAGTGCGCGGCGTCCTGGACACGCTCGAGGGCGCTGATCGCCCGGCCCTGCTCGGTGGCCGAGTTCTCCTCGAGCCCGATGGTGCAGCGGGCCCGGGTATCGAGCACGAGCAGATCCGCGCCGAGCTCAGCGACGAGTTCGACGGCTTCGGACACGTCGATGACGTTGCCGAGCTGGATCGGGGTGGGGAGCACGTAGAGTCGATCCTCGAGCTCGTCCGGGTCGACACCGGACAGCTCGCACCATGCGAGGATCCGCGCACGCAGGCCCGAGGCACCTTCGGCGGCGACGTACACCACGCACCCCGCTTTCGGGACGTGGTGCCCTTCCCAGTTCTGCCCAGTCGCCACAGCGCACGAAACCCCCAGTGTCACAAAGGACTTGTACGACCCAGGCGGGCCGGACAACTGGGCGAGGGTGTCGCGGTACAGCAGACCGTCGACCAATGGCTCGACGCCGGTCATCCTGCCAAGATCGGACACACTCAGCAGCCGGTCCCGTAGATGCTCCCGCCGCGGCAAGTCAGCCTCGACTTCGGGGCGATCCGGTTCGTCCGGCGCGGGTACGTCGGCATAGGGGTCGGCCGGCGGTCCGAGTTCCGGATCCTTGCCGTTCGGCCATGGCCGCAGCAACCGGGCAAGCTCGTGATCGGTCACCGGCGAGCACGCTCCCGCCGGGTCAGGTACTCGGCGAGGTCCTGATCGCGGCCACCACGGCGCCACAGCGCCCGCAGGACCGGCATCGGCACGATCGGAGCGAGACCGCAGCCGAGCAGGTGATGAGCCGAGTCGCGCCAGCCGTCGAGGTAGTGCTCCGTCAACGCCGGCTCGGCACCGCAGCGACACGTCCACGGATCTGCGCATCCGCAACGCAGGGCGGGCATTCGGCACGCCGTCGCGCGACGGCGGTCGAGTTGTCCGCTGACCTTGGTACCGTCGAGGCACAGCAGCGATTCGTCATCAGTGACAGCGAGGGCCGCCCCGTGAGCGTCGGGGCGGCTTTCGTTTGTGCTCACGCGGGCACACCCCCGATGGGCTCCTCGCCAGCGGACCGGCGCTCGTCTCCATCGGCCGCCGCGTGGCAGACCGGGCATCCGAAGCAGAACAAAACGTGCCGCTCGTCCGCACTGCTGGGATCAAAACGCTCGTCGTGCCAGTACGTGCCGGCTGGCCTTCCTCGACGGATCATGCCGCACCACCGGCGGCCATGGGGCGGAGCATTGCCTCAATCTCGTTGAGGTCGACGCGGATCATGCGCGGGCCGAGCCGGTAGCCGGTGATGTGCCCGGCGCTGATGTAGCGCCGGAGTGTCTTCGTGCAGACGCCGAGTTCCTCTGCGGCTTGCGGGATGGACGCTAGGCGTCGCGGGGGCTTATTCGCGGGCAATCCGATTCCTCCGGTGTCGCGATGATTCCTCTTGAATGACGGGCGGTTCCCCGTATGTCCAAGAAGCTATCGCCGACATCCGCAGTCGAAAAACGACGAATCTGCCTTCAGAAAGGACGATTTCGCGTCCGATCGCAGAAATGCGTCAGTCCGGAGGCGACTCACCTCCAATACGAACTAAGGCGCGTCCGACCGGAGGCGAAGCGTGTCCAAACTGCCCCATGTGTTAATGCTCACATTTCAAGGGGGTGCCTACTGTCCCCCGCGAGCTCAGACAGTCGCGCGGCGATCTGGGCGTCACGTCCGGCCGCGACATGCTGGTAACGGATCGCCATCGCCGGCGTCGTATGTCCAAGCCTGAGCATGAGCTCGGCAGTAGTCGCACCAGCCTGCGCAGCCAATACGGCGCCAACGTGACGCAGATCGTGCACGCGCAAGTTCTCCCGGCCGATTCCCGCGGCCGCCCTCTTGAATGCCTTTCGATACTCGTAGTCGCCCATGTGACTGCCAGCTTCGGCGGGGAACAACAGCGACTCTTTCCCGCGGCCGACATGGGCGTCCAGGTGCTCACTGAGGACCTTCGCGATGTGCGGCGGTACAGCGACGTCACGGCGTCCGGCACTGGTCTTCGGCGTGGATACGATGAACTGTCCGTTCCGGTAAACCACGGCCCGGTGCACGTGCAGAACCGAGCGATCGGCGGACACGTCTTTACGGCGTAGCTCCGACGTCTCTCCCCACCTGAGTCCGCACCAGGCAGCCAGCAGCACGGAGCAGCGCAAACGGTCGGGCATCGCAGCGGCGAGCTGGTCGAGTTCGGGAGGCGTCAGCAAGGTGATCGTACGAGCGCGTTTCGTCTTGCTCGCTCCACGGATGCGGCACGGGTTGGCGTCGATCAGTTCGTCATCGACAGCGGTCGACATGATGGCGTGCAATAAGCCGTAGGCATGCGCATTGCGAGTCGGTGTCGTGGTGCCCAGCCCTGCGTGCCAACTGCGGACGGTCGCAGGTGTGATCGCAGAAAGTTCGGCGTCACCGAGGACGGGCACGATATGCAAGCGCAACAAGTCGCGGTAGAGCGTGCGGGTGCGGGGTTTGAGGTTGCGTTCGGCAAGCCACTGTTCGGCATACGCCGCAAGCGTAAGAGCGGCATCCTCCTTCTCCGGCTCGACGTCGGGCGGTGTCCATACACCGAGGTCTATTCGCCGGCGTTCGTGAGCGAGCCATCCTTCAGCGTCCATCTTGGCGCCGAACGTCGAGTTCGGTCGGTGCAGCAACCCATCAGGTCCGACGTAACCGGCTTGCCATCGTCCGGATGGGAGCTGCCGCAACCGGCCCCATCCGCGCATTCCCTTTTTCGCTGGCATGGTCGTGCAATCTCCCGACTATCCGTGTGTCTTTCAGTGTCCACTGGTGCCCAACTATGACCACAGTGTAGATTGCACGGTTAGCAGGTGAGACAAGCAAATTGCGAGGTCACCTGCTACGACGAGAAGTATGAGAGGGCAGGTTCGAGTCCTGCCGGGGGCACCACACTCCACTCAGCGCCCGTAAGCACTGCACGGAGATCTCGCGTCCTCGCGGGGCCGGCCACGTCCCACCATCGGCGCGACAGGTCAGGCGAGACCGGTGAGATGTTCGGCGATCGTCCAGAAACGTCCGGCCTGGGCAACGTCGTGGGACTGCGCGCTGGAGTCGATTTCGTGACACTCGCCGAAGAACTTTCCGCCCACCCCGTCGAGCGACGGGTCGACCGCCGTGAACACCAGCGAATCGGTGGCCGCATCGACGGACGTGGCGAAGGGCATGTGCGGCAACACGTGCGCCATGAACAGCCGCATCAGACCGCGGGTGCTCGCAGCAGCGGTGGTGGGCACGAAACCGGGACACACGGCGTTCGCAGTGATCGGCCGCCCGGCGAGGCGGCGCTGGAGCTCGTAGGTGAACCACATCACCGCCAGCTTGGAATTCTTGTATGCCCGCTCGGGGTTGTAGCCGTGCTCGAGCTGGACGTCGGCGAAGTCGAAGTCCACCGGCGCTCCGCGGGAGCCGGGCAGGTGCAGCCGCGAGCCGACGGTGACCACACGCGCCGACGGGCTGCGCTCGAGTGCGGGCAGGAGCAGGGCGGTGAGCAGGAACGGAGCCAGGACGTTGACGGCGAGGGTCTCCTCGTACCCGTCGACGGTGAGCCGGCGTTCCTTGCTCGTCTGCAGGATGCCGGCGACATGCAGCAGCACGTCGATCGGTTCGCCCCGCTCGGCTTCCGCGACGCCGAAGAACCGGACCTGCTCCAGAGAAGACAGATCGACCCAGCGCGGCTCGACCCGAGCGTCGGGATCCGTCCGCTGGATCGCTTCGGTTGCGTCCTCCGCGGCAGCGCGGGTTCGCGCGGTGAGCAGGACGCGATGTCCCCGAGCGGCGAGCTTCTCGGCCGTGGCCCGGCCGAGCCCCCGCCCTCCTCCGGTGACGAGCACGGTCTTGCTCATATGCCCGGTTCTTCCGTTCCTGCACCGGGCACCGGCGGACCGGACGCGAACGACCGGCCGGCAGCGTGCACGCGCTCGCCGAGCCGGGCGAGGATCGGGCGTTGCCCCTTCACGAGCTTGATGGCCGCGACGGCGGGCGGAAACCAGCGAGCGTCGTCCACCTCGGGAAAGCTCTGCACCTTTCCGGACCGCGGCGGCCACTCCAGGTCGAAGGTGTTGCTGCCGACGAAGGCCAGATCGTCGGCGGTCTCACCGGCGTAGACGGTGACGATCTTGCCGGAGGGCTGCTTGAACCGCCCGAGCATCTCGTAGTTCACCTGGGGCGCGGGCATCCCGCATTCTTCCTCGAACTCTCGCAAGGCCACGGCGAACGGGTCTTCGTCGTCGCCGTAGACCCCCTTGGGGATCGACCAGGCCGCCTCGTCCTTGCCGACCCAGTACGGCCCGCCCGGGTGCACGATCCACACCTCGAGCACGCCGTCGGCGTCGATCCGGTACAGCAGAAGGCCGGCGCTGGTCACTGCCATCGCTCCCCCTTCCCGTCGCCGTACGCTCCCGCCCCACACGGTAGTTCTTCCGGGCACACTGAGACCCGGCAAGCGCGCCCCCGAACCGGAAGGACTCTCAATGACCGATACGACCGGCGACCATCCCGTCACCGCCCGCGCGAACGGGCCCGGCGTCGTGCTCGACCTGCCGGAAGGCCTCGGCGTCGCCCTCGACATCGTGCAGGCGAAGGCACTGCTGGACCAGTTGCAGGCGGCGATCGAGGAGGCCGAGCGGTTGGAGGACTGAGACCGGATACATACGTACCGGTTCGTGCGAACGCCTGCGCGCCGGGCACCCACCGGTGATCATCGAGAGCGGGCTTCGGCAGAGTTCAGGGTCGCGACGGTGTGCCTGCGCCCGGACCGTTCCCACGCCGAAGGAGTCCTCGTGTCGAAGAACGTCGCCCACAGGGCCGCAGCACTCGCCGGTCTCGTCGTCGCCGCGATCGTCCTGGGGGCCACCGTGGGAGCCGGAACGGCCACCGCCGCGCCGTGGCGCATCGGTCCGCTCTACCGCGCCGAGTTCGCCGGACCGGACGGCGACGCCGTCTGCCCCAAGGCCGAGGCGTTCGATCGGTCCCTCGGCGCCGTCGTCCTCGTGTCCTGTTCGTGGGACCCTACGACGAACGCCTGGTTCTACGTCGTCTTCAACCCGAGGACCTGGTCGTAGCCTGCACCGAAACGGACTGCACGCCGCCGGTCCCGTCATAGAATGGGGAACCCCTTGTGGGCCTGTCCTGCAACGGTGCGGAGGGACAGACTGCCATGCACTCATCATCCGAGCCGAGCCGATGACCACCCCCACGGTCGAACCGCGCCCCCGCGAGCGCCGGCTGTCGGAAATCCCGGACGCCTTGGCATCTCGTCACCAGGCGACCGCCATCCTGCGCACCCGGCGCTACGCCGTGTTCCTGGACTTCGACGGCACCCTCGCCCACCTCGTGAACGATCCCACCGCTGCCACCCTGGTCGAGGGCGCGGCGAAAGAGCTTGCCCGGCTGGCCCGCTACTGCCCCGTCGGCGTGATCAGCAGCCGCGACGTGACCGACGTGCAGGCACGGGTCGGCGTGCCCGGACTCTGGTATGCGGGTAACCACGGTTTCGAACTCGTCGGGCCGGACGGCGAGTACCACCGGAACGATGCCGCCGTCCCCGCGGTGCCCGACCTCGAGCGAATCGCCGGCGCCCTGCGGGACCGCCTGGCCGGCGTGCCCGGCGTTCTGGTGGAGCACAAGCGTTTCGCCGTGGCAGTTCATCACCGCAACGTCGCCGAGGACCGGATCGAGGAGGTCGTCGCAGCGGTGCACGATGCGGCCGACCGGGACGGCCGGCTCCGCGTCACGAGCGGACGCAAGGTCACCGAGCTCCGCCCCGATGTGGACTGGGACAAGGGGCGGGCGGTGGCCTGGGTGCTCGAGCACCTCCGCGGCGCAGACGACCCGATGCCGGTCTACATCGGCGACGACCTCACCGACGACGACGCGTTCGGCACCCTGACATCGACCGGGATCGGCATCGTCGTGCGCTACAGCGAGGAAGGCGATCGGCGGTCGACGGCACAATTCGCGGTCGACGGTCCGGACCGGGTTCGTGAGCTACTGGAGCGGCTGGCGGATCTGCTCGGCAGCGACCCGGGGATCGCGCCGCCCCCGGACGACGCCTGGACGATGTTCTTCGAGGGCTACGACCCGCTCACCGAGAAGCTGCGCGAGGCCCTCTGCACCGTCGGGAACGGCTTCTTCGCCACCCGAGGCTGCGCGCCCGAATCCCGCGCGGACGGCGTGCACTACCCCGGCACCTATGTGGCCGGCATCTTCAACCGTCTCCAGGACGAGGTGGCGGGGAGTGCCATCGACCACGAGAGCCTGGTGAACCTGCCGAACTGGTTGCCGGTGACCTTCCGGGTCGACGGCGGGCAGTGGTTCGACCTCGACACTGCAGAGCTGCTCGACTACCGCCAATACCTCGACCTCCGCCGCGCCGTCCTCATCCGGCGGTTCCGATTCCGCGACGCGGCGGGGCGCACCACGTCGGTGCGGCAGCGGCGCCTGGTTGCCATGCATCTGCCGCACGCCTGCGCCCTCGAGACGACGATCGTGGCCGAAGACTGGTCGGGCCGGCTCGAGATCCGCTCGCTGCTGGACGGCGCGGTCCGGAACTCCCTCGTCGAGCGCTATCGCGACCTCGCCGACCAGCACCTCGAGCCGCTGCAAGCCACCGCGCTGTCCGTCGACTCGGTGCTGCTGGCGGTGCAGACCAACCAGTCGCGGATACCGGTGGCGATGGCGGCCCGGAACACGGTGTGGTGCGACGGGGAGCCCGTTGCCGGCGAGTACCGGCTGGTCGACGGCGACGATCGGATCGGACACGACATCACCGTCGACGTCGAGACGGACCGGCCCGTGACGCTGGAGAAGATGGTGGCGGTGTTCACCGGGCGCGATCAGGCGGTCTCCGAGCCGGCCGACGAAGCCGCCCGCTGGCTTCCCCGGCTGGGCCGGTTCGACGAACTGCTCGACGGCCATGTGCTCGCCTGGGGATATCTGTGGGACCACCTGGGCATCGAGTACGAGGGTCCGGGCCACGGCCACGCCCTGCGAGTCCTCCGGTTCCATCTTCTGCACCTGCTGCAGACGGTCTCCGCGAACACCGCCGACCTCGACGTGGGCGTGCCGGCACGGGGGTTGCACGGCGAGGCGTACCGCGGGCACGTCTTCTGGGACGAGCTGTTCGTGTTCCCGGTGCTGAACCTGCGGCTGCCCACGCTGACCCGGTCGTTGCTGCGCTACCGCTACCGCCGCCTGCGGGAGGCCCGCCGGATGGCGCGCGAAGCCGGTCACCGCGGTGCGATGTTCCCGTGGCAGTCGGGCAGCGACGGCCGCGAGGAGAGCCCGCAACTGCACCTCAATCCCAGATCCGGCCGCTGGAACCCGGACCCCAGCCGGCGCCAGCACCACACCGGCATCGCGATCGCCCACAACGTGTGGCAGTACTACCAGGTGACCGGCGACCTGGAGTTCCTGATCGAGTACGGCGCCGAGATGCTCGTGGAGATCGCCCGCTTCTACGCCGATCTCGCGTCCTACGACGAGGAACGCGGACGGTACAGCATCCGCGGCGTCATCGGCCCCGACGAGTTCCATTCCGGCTACCCCGACGCACCGTACGACGGAATCGACAACAACGCGTACACCAACGTCATGTCGGTCTGGGTGATCCTGCGCGCCCTCGAGGCGCTCGAGCTGATCCCGCTGCAGATCCGCTCGTACCTGACCCAGGCCCTGGGGCTGCACGCGCAGGAGACGGCGCGCTGGGAGGACGTCACCCGCAGAATGTTCGTCCCGTTCCACGATCGTGTCCTCAGCCAGTTCGAGGGGTACGAACGCCTCGCCGAACTGGACTGGGACGGCTACCGGCGGCGCTACGGCGACATCCAGCGCCTCGACCGGATCCTCGAGGCCGAGGGCGACGACGTCAACCGCTACCAGGCGTCGAAGCAGGCCGACGTGCTGATGCTGTTCTATCTGCTGTCCTCCGACGAACTGCGGGAACTGCTCGAACGGCTCGGCTACCAGTTCCCGAACGAGGACATCCCGCGGACCATCGACTACTACATGGCGCGAACGTCGCACGGTTCCACCCTGAGCGGGGTCGTCCATTCCTGGGTGCTGGCACGCGCCCACCGGGACGAGGCCGTCGACTTCTTCTACCAGGCGCTGAAAGCCGACATCGCCGATATCCAGGGCGGCACCACGATGGAGGGCATCCACCTGGCGGCCATGGCCGGCAGCGTCGATCTGTTGCAGCGGTGCGTCCCCGGCCTCGAGACCCGGGGCGACCGGCTCGTGTTCGCCCCGCAGTGGCCCGAACCACTCGGTGCCCTCGAATTCCCGATCTTCTACCGGGGGCACCGCCTTCGCCTGCGCATCAGCGGCACAGAGGTGCAGGTGAGCGCCGGTCCCGGGATGCAGGCGCCGATCGAGATCGAATGCCGCGGCCGGGTCGCCCAACTGCACCCGGGAGGCACGGTTCGCCTGAGCTAGTGCGACGACGACGAACCCGCGACCGAGGGCAGGACGTCGGGCCTTCGCCGCGTCGGCATCGCCCGTGCGGCGTCGCTGGGGACCTACGGCCCTGGAACGAGCACGGTTCCGCGGTTCACGATGAGAGGGGGCCCGTTTCCGCGGGCCGTGATCAGGAGGACGCGCCGTGGATTCTGCTGCCTCGTACGTCCGGAAGCAGGCCGTCGTCACCGGCCTGGTGAACGTCGTCGTCAATCCGCTGCTGGCGTGGGCGGGCAAGCGCGGCACGTCGTTCGTGCCGCTGTGGTCGGCCGACGGGATCGTCGTCGACATCGCGCTGACCGCGATCATCCTCTCCGTGCTCGTCTCCTGGTTCTCCGCCGCCGGGGTGCGACGGGCGTTGCGCGCAGGGCTCGATGCGACCACCGCCGACGCCCCGCAGGCCGGTCGGTGGCTGGCGCGATTGCCGTCCGGCACCTGGTCTCTGGGCCTGTCGCTCGGGGTGGCGGCCGCGGCCGTCTCCGTGCTCGCGATCTGGGTGCTGCACCTCCTCGGTGTGTCGGGGCTGTCGACGGGATGGTTCCTGGTGCTGAAGGCCGTCTACGGCGGTGTCCTCGGCTACCTCGTCGCGCGCTGGGTGATGGTCCGGCAACTGTCGGCGACTCGAACCGCGCAGCTTCCGAGGAGCAACAATGCCGGACGGTGAATCCACCGCGACCGAACGGCAGCTGCCGGTCTTCGAGCAGCGGGTCGTACGCGCGCGGGTGGTCGACGCCCCGGCCGGGGACACGTTCGCCGCGATCCGGCGCATCGACTTCATGCGGTCCCCGGTGATCGCCGCCCCCAATCTGGCCCGGATGGCCTTCGACGCCGTGCGCGCGCCGCGGCGTCGGGAGGTGCGGGCGCACCGCTCGATCCGCCTCGGTGACCTGATCGGTCCGCAGGGCGGCTTCGAGGTGGTCGCCGAGGAACCGGGGCGGGAACTCGTGCTCGGCTTCGTCGGTCGGTGGTGGGAGCCGGGTTACGGCCGCGTCGACTGGGATCCCGGGGCGCCCCTGTCGAGCATCGCGATTCCCGAATGCGGGGTCGGCACATGGAGTTTCACCGTCCTGCCGTACGACGCGCAGACCTGCGTCCTGCTCACCGAGATCCGGGTGCACGGCACCGACGAAAAGGCCCGCAGACTCTTCCGCCGCTACTGGACGGCGGTCGGGCCGTTCGTGCGGGCCATGGCACGGCCGACCCTGTCGATGATCGCGGCCGAAGCCCGGCGCTGACCGGCCGCCCCACCGCGAACGTCGCACCGGCAGAACCGGATACGTACGGCCGCAGCCGTCCGCCCGGACCGGTCATGCCGAGCCGTCCGCCCGTTCGGCCTCGGGCGCGAGGGTGAAGTAGTTCTCCTCCTCCTGCACGAAGTGCAGCCGCAGCAGCGCGTACAGCCCGTACAGGCAGGCGAGCAGGTCGTCGCACTGGTCCGGTCGCAGCCCGCCGGCGGCGTCGGCCTGCGCCAGGTGCGTGCGCAGGCGGCGGCTGAGCCGGTCGATCTCGGCATGCATCCGGCTCATCGTCGCGGTCGCCTCCCCGCTGCCGAGCGGCACCGCGAGCGCCGGGTACAGCTCGCTGTCCTCGGCCTGCTCGTGCGGCAGCAGCGTGTCGAACAGGAACGCGTCCACGCGGCGCAGCGCCGCGTGGGCGGCGGGCCGATCGCCGGACGCGAGCAGCTGGGCGGTGTCGCGCAGGATCGACAGCTCGTCGCGCAGGACGTCGTGTTCGGCCGAGAACCGGTGCAGCATCGCCTCGGTGTCGTCGGGCAGGGCCAGCTCCCGGTCCCGGTCGCCGCGCAGGGCGCGCAGGGCGTTGAGGATCACCGCGACGTCGATGCCCTCCTGCAGCAGCGCACCCACCGCGGGAGGCAGGTAGCCGAACGCGGCGAAGCCCATGGCGACCAGCGACAGGCCCATGCCGACCGTGGCGCTCTGCACGGCGATACGCCGGGAGCGACGCGCGATCTCCATGGCATCGGCGAGCCGGTCGAGGCGGTCGGTGGTGAGCACGATGTCCGCCGCCTCCGAGCTCGCCGTGGATCCGCGGGCGCCCATCGCGACGCCGACGGTCGCGGCGGCGAGGGCGGGGGCGTCGTTGACGCCGTCGCCGACCATCACCGTCACCGCCGACTCCCGCTCGGCACGCACACCGTTCACCTTGTCCGCCGGGGTCTGCTCGGCATAGACCCCGTCGAGGCCGAGGACGGAGCCGATCTCCTCGGCCGGTTCGCGACGGTCGCCGGTGAGCATGACCAGCCGGTCCAGCCCGGCCGAGCGCAGCCGCCGCAGCGTGCGGGCGGCGTCGCGGCGCAGCGGGTCCACGAGCAGCAGGGCGCCGGCCAGGTCACCGTCGACGGTGACCCAGGCGACGACGGCGCCGTCGAGCGCGGCACGGCTGAGCACCGCCCGGGCCCAGCCGGGCGCGTCGGCGGGCAGCGGCAGGCTGCCGACGGTGACGCGCCGGCCGTCGACGGTCGCGGCCACGCCGGTGCCGGCCTGCTCGGCGACGTCGGTGGGCAGCGACAGGGTCAGCCCGCGCATCTTCGCCTCCTGCACGATGGCCTCGGCGAGCACGTGCGGGGAGAGCTGGTCGGCGGACGCCGCCAGGCGCAGCAGCTCGGCGCCGTCGCCCCCGGGTGCGGTGACGATGTCGGCGCCGGCGGGCCGGCCGCTGGTGAGCGTGCCCGTCTTGTCCATCACCAGCGTCGTCGCGTGCCCGAGGTTCTCGAGTGCGCCGCCGCTGCGGATCACCACCCCCAGGCGCGAGGCGCGGGAGAGACCGGAGACGATCGCGACGGGCGCGGCGAGCAGCAGGGGGCACGGGGTGGCCACCACCAGCACGGCGACGGCACGGGTCGCCGACCCGCTGAACAGCCACGCGAGCCCCGCCACCGTCAGCGACAGCGGCAGGAACCACGCGGCGACCCGGTCCGCGATCCGCACCACCGGGGCGCTCTCGGCGGCGGCCTCGCGGGCCAGGCGCACGATGCCGGCGTAGGTGCTGTCCTCGGCGGTGGCACGGGCGTGGATCTCGAAGGCGCCGCCGGCAGCGACGACGCCGCTGCGCACGGCCTCCCCGGTGCGGCGCTGCACGTGCATCGGCTCGCCGGTGAGGACGGACTCGTCGAGCACCGCGAGTTCGGAGGTGATCCAGCCGTCGACCGGCACCACCTCGCCCGGCCCGACGACCAGGGTGTCCCCGGGTACGACGTCGCCGAGCGGCACCACCTGCACCTCGTCGCCGACGCGGCGGCGCGCGGTGTGCGGGGCGTGCTCGAGCAGGGCCCGCAGGTCCTTGGTGGCGCGGCGTTCCGCGGCGGCGTCGAGGGCCTGCCCCGACGCGAGCATCACGCCGATCAGCGCCCCGGCGACGTACTCGCCGACCAGCAGGGTGCCGACCAGGGAGAGCACCGCGATCAGATCCACCCCGACGCGGCCGCGGCGCAGCGCGTCGATCACCCACCAGGTCGCGGGCACGATCGCGACGACGGTGCCGGCGATCCAGCAGGCGTCGGCGACGGCGTGGGCACCGAGAAGCCAGGCGATGCCCCCGGCCGTCAGGGCGGTGAGGGTGACGGCGAGCAGCGCGGGTTCGAAGGCGTGGCGCAGCCGCTCCCGCCGCGTGGATTCCGGTTGTGTCGCCACTGCCGCACTCCCCCGTTCCGCACCGGTGCCGATGTCACCTCCCACCGTGCCACCACCAGCCGTCGGCCGGGTAGGGACGGAGGTCCGTCGACGGGTCCGTCCCCGGGGGTCGCCGGCCGGTCAGATCCCGCGCCCCGGGTTGAGAATCCCGCTCGGGTCGAACGCCGCCTTGATGCGCTGCATGAGCGCACGCTCGACCGTGCCGACCTGGGTTTCGAGGTACGGCTGTTTGAGCACCCCGATGCCGTGCTCTCCGCTGATCGAACCGCCGAGCGCCAGGCATTCGGCGACCATCTCGTCGAACGCCTGCCGGGCGCGCCCCGCGACGACCTCGTCGGCGGCGTCGAACACGATGGTGGGATGCAGGTTTCCGTCCGCCGCGTGCCCGAACGTGCCGATGAGCAGCTCGTGCCGCGCGGCGATCGCCTCGATCGCCGCGAGCATCTCGGGCAGCCGCGGCACGGGAACGGCCAGGTCGTCGAGCAGGGTGCTGCCACACCGCTCGAGCGCGGTGAGCGCTACCCGCCGCGCGGCCATGAACTCCTCCCCCTCCACCGGGTCGGCGGTGTCGTACACCTCGGTGGCGCCCGCCGCGGTACAGGCCCGCGCACACACCTGCGCTTCGGCGGCGGCGTCGCGCCCGTCGCACTGGACGAGCAGCAGCGCACCGGCCGTGTCGTCGAGTCCCATGTGCGTCATGTCGTTGACGGCGGCGATGGTGGTGCGGTCCATCAGTTCGACGAGGCACGGCTCGGCCTGCTCGCGGATCGCCAGCACCGCGGCGACGGCCTGTGCGGTTTCCGGGAAGCTCGCGACCACCGTGGCGGCCGCGGTGGCGGCGGCGCGCAGCCGCACGGTGGCCTCGACGATGACGGCGAGGGTGCCCTCGGACCCGACGAGCAGTTGCGTGAGGTTCAGTCCCGCCACGTTCTTCCGGGTGACGGCGCCGGTGTGGATGATCCGCCCGTCGGCGAGCGCCGCCTTGATGCGGGCGACATGGTCGGCCGTGACCCCGTACTTCGCGCAGCAGGTGCCGCCGGCGTTGGTGGCGAGGTTGCCGCCGATGGTGGAGACGGCGCGGCTGCCGGGGTCCGGCACGTACCACAGCCCCCGCTCGGCGGCCGCGGCGGCGAGATCGCCGTTGATCACCCCGGGTTGCACTGTGGCGGTGCGTGATTCGGTGTCGATTTCGACGATGGCGTTCATCTTCTCGACGCTGAGCACGATGCCGCCGTCGAGGGCGTTGGCCGCACCCGCGAGACCGGTGCCGGCGCCGCGGGTGACGACGGGGATGCCGTGCCGGTGCGCGATCGTCAGGGTGGCGACGACGTCGTCGGTGTCCCGCGCCCGGACCAGGGCGAGCGGCATCCCGGCCGGCGTGAGCAGCGACTGGTCGCGCCGATAGGCGAGCATCCGGTCCGGATCGGTGACGACGGCGTCGCCGAGGGCGTCGACGAGCGCGGCGACGACCGGCTCGGTGTCGGGGACGGGAGTCACGACGCTGGTGTTCACGGAACCATCCAATCGAGAACGGGGGTGGACTGCAGGTAGATGACGACGGTGAGGAACACGAGCAACCCGAGGCTCCAGCCGATCAGACGGCGCAGGATGACACCCTCCGCCCCGGCCAGGCCGACCGCGGCCACCGCGACCGACAGGTTCTGCGGCGAGAGCATCTTGCCGAGCACACCCGCGGACGAATTGGCCGCCGCCATGAGCACCGGGTCGAGCCCGGCCTGCTGCGCGGCGGTCATCTGCATGACGCCGAACAGCGAGTTCGACGACGTGTCGGATCCGGTGATGGCCACGCCGATCCAGCCGATCAGCGGCGAGACGAGGGCGAACACCCCGCCCGCGGACGCGAGCGCCATGCCCAGGCCGGCGGTCTGACCGGACAGGTTCATCACGAAGGCCAACGCGAGCACCGAGGTGACGGTGACGATGGTCCAGCGCAGCTGCACGAGGGTGTCGGCGTAGGCGCGGACGGCGCGGCGTACGCCGATCCCGTACATCCCGGCCGTGACGGCCCCGGCGAGCAGCAACAGGGTGCCGGTGGCCTTGAGGTGGTCGAGCTTGAACGTCTGCGCGCTCAGCGGCTTGCCGTCGACGTCGACGATGTCGAGTCCGGGCCAGCGGAACGACACGGTGCCGATCTCGGTGAGCCACGTCTTGACGAACGGGATCTGCGCCACGGTGAAGATCGCGATGATCGTCAGGTACGGGGCGAGGGCCAGCAGCGTGCGCCGCGTCCGGCTGTATCCGTCGAAACGCGACGGCGGGGCGGCGATGCCGACCGCGGTGCCGGCGCCGACCGGTGCGGTGAGGGCGGTGTCGGTCGTGGCGACCAGGCGCTCCTCCGGCTGCCACACCTTCAGCATGCCCAGCACCGCGCCGACCGTGACGATCGCGGCGACGACGTCGGTGAGCTCGACGGTGAGGTAGTTCGCGGTGACGAACTGGGCGAGGCCGAAGGTCAGGCCCGCGACGACCGCGACGGGCCAGGTCTGCCGAACTCCGCGGCGGCCGTCGACGAGGAACACCATCACCATCGGCACGACGGCCGCGACGAACGGCGTCTGCCGGCCGGCCATCGCGGACAGGTCGTCGAGCGGCAGCCCGGTGACCCCGGCGAGCGCGAGGATCGGGGCACCCATCGCGCCGAAGGCCACAGGCGCGGTGTTCGCCAGCAGGGACGTGCACGCGGCTTTGAGCGGTGCCATGCCCGCGGCCATGAGCATCGCCGCGGAGATCGCGACGGGCGCGCCGAATCCGGCGAGCGACTCGAGCAGCGCGCCGAAGCAGAAGGCGATGAGAATGGCCAGGATGCGCTGGTCGTCCGAGATGGACCGGATGACCCGGCCGAGCTCCTCGAACCAGCCGGTGACAACCGTGAGCTTGTAGACGAAGAGGGCGTTGACGAGGATCCACAAGATCGGGAACAGGCCGTAGAAGGCTCCCTCGGCGGTCGCGGCGGCGGCCTGGCCGAGCGGCATGCCCCACCCGGCGACCGCCGCGAGCACGGCGAGCGCCAGACCGACGAGGGCCGCGCGGTGCGCCTTCCATCTGAAGACGCCGAGCATGACGAACATCGCGGCCAGCGGGATCGCCGCGACCACGGCCGACCAGGCGAGTGAGCCGCCGATCGGGTCGAGTGTCTGTTGGTACATAGCGCGCCTCTCGTTGTGATGCCTGTCACCGTTCCGAGAATTGTCAGACAAGTACACATTCCTGTCAAGAATGCATGTGCGGCGTCGTGCAAGAATGCTGGTGTTCGCGCAGGTCCGTGCGGGTGCGCGGAGAGCCGGGAAGGAGCGGGGCATTGGTCGGACGCGTCGAGGCCCTGTCGATCGTCGACGCCCTCGCCCTGGAACTGCGGCGGCGCGTGTTCGCCGGAGAGCTGACGCACGAGGACGCCCTCACCGAAGCCGAGGTGTCCCGCGCCTACGAAGTCGCCAGGCCGACCGCCAAGGCCGCCATCGAGAAGCTCGTCGGCGAGGGCCTACTGCAGCGCAGCGCCCACAAGACCGCCCGCGTGCCCCAGTTGGGCCCCGACGACGTGCGCGACATCTACCGCACCCGCGCGCACCTGGAATCGGTAGTGCTGCGCGCGCTCGCCGAGACCCGGGCGGTGCCTCCGGCGGCGTCGGCCGCCAACGCCGAGATCTCGGCCATGACCGAGGCCGACCCGCTCACCGTCGTCGAACCCGACATGCGCTTCCACACCGCCCTGGTGGACGCGCTGGGCAGCCCGCGCACCAGCCGCATGTTCGGCTCGCTCGTGTCCGAGGTGCGGCTGTGCATGGTGCAGGTGCAGGGCAAGCAGCTGCTCACCACCACGAGCATCGCGGCCGAACACCAGCAGATCCTCGACGCCGTCCTGGCCGGCGACGGCGATGCGGCGGTCGAGGTGATCACCCGGCACCTCGGACGCGCACGCGAACGCCTCGTCGCCGCGCTCGGCGGCAGCCCGGGCCCGGAAGCCACCCTTCCCGAGCCCGCGTAGCCGTCCCCCGGTTCGGCCGACACCCTCGACGCCCGGAGCCCGGGCATACTGCCCCCTTTTATCGGATGCCCGGTGCCTGCGCCTATGATTCAACGTGTTAACGCCATGTAACAGTTTCCTCACAGTCAGGTGGTGAGCGTGTCGACCCGGGACCGCATTGCAGAGATCTACGAACAGGTGAAGGCGCGCAACGCCGGTGAACCCGAGTTCCATCAGGCAGCCGCCGAGGTGTTCGAGTCCCTGCATGTCGTCCTCGAGCGTCACCCCCGCTACTTCGAAGCCGGCCTCATCGAACGGCTGACCGAGCCCGAGCGGCAGATCATCTTCCGGGTGCCGTGGATCGACGACCAGGGCAACGTGCACGTCAACCGCGGCTTCCGGGTTCAGTACAACAGCGTGCTCGGCCCGTACAAGGGCGGCCTGCGCTTCCACCCGAGCGTCAACCTCGGCATCGTGAAGTTCCTCGGCTTCGAGCAGATCTTCAAGAACGCCCTCACCGGCCTGCCCATCGGCGGCGGCAAGGGCGGCTCGGACTTCGACCCCAAGGGTCGCTCGGAGCAGGAGATCATGCGCTTCTGCCAGTCCTTCATGACCGAGCTGCACCGCCATATCGGCGAGTACACCGACGTCCCGGCCGGCGACATCGGCGTCGGCGGACGCGAGATCGGGTACCTGTTCGGCCAGTACAAGCGCCTGACCAACTCCTACGAGTCCGGCGTGCTCACCGGCAAGGGCCTGACCTGGGGCGGCTCGCAGGTACGCCGGGAGGCCACCGGGTACGGCGTCGCCTACTTCGTGGCGGAGATGGCCAAGTCCGTGAACTCCTCCCTCGAGGGCCGCAAGGTCGTCGTGTCCGGTTCGGGCAACGTGGCGATCTACGCGATCGAGAAGGTGCACCAGCTCGGCGGCATCGCCATCGCCTGCTCCGACTCCTCCGGCTACATCGTCGATCAGAACGGCATCGACCTCGAGCTGCTCAAGGAGATCAAGGAGGTCCGGCGCGGCCGCATCTCCGAGTACCTCGACGAGCGTCCCGACGCGCAGTACTTCCCGGGTGGTTCGATCTGGGACGTGCCGTGCGACGTCGCCATCCCCTGCGCCACCCAGAACGAACTGGACGAGACCGCCGCGAAGACCCTGGTGAACAACGGCGTGCGGGTCGTCGCCGAGGGCGCGAACATGCCCACCACCCCCGGTGGCATCGCGGTGTTCCGCGAGGCGGGCGTCGCGTTCGCCCCGGGCAAGGCGGCGAACGCCGGCGGTGTGGCGACCTCCGCGCTCGAGATGCAGCAGAACGCCTCGCGCGACTCGTGGCACTTCGACTACACCGACGAGCGCCTCGCCGGCATCATGCGCGACATCCACCAGAACTGCGTGGAGACCGCAGCCGAGTACGGCAAGCCCGGTGACTACATCCACGGCGCCAACATCGCCGGCTTCGTGAAGGTCGCCGACGCGATGTTCGCGCTCGGCGTCATCTGATCCGAACACACGCCGACGGCGCGGGGCGGGCACCGGATCCCGGTGCCCGCCCCGCGCTGTCTGTGTGTTCTTCAGCTACCCGGCGTTCTTCGCCTACCCGCCGGACGGCTCGGACGGCGGCTCTGCGACGCGCTCGTCGTCGGCGCTCGCCTTGCGGGCGGCCTCCCGCATCTCGATGCCGTCGCTGATCCAGTCCCCGACCTCCCGGGTGACCTCGCGGACCGCGCCGGTGATGATGCCGGCGATGTTGCCGACGTGCGTCGCCGCGGACTCGGTCAGTTCCTGGAGCGTGTCCTTGTTGCGTTCGAACCTACCCACCATGGCGGTGCCCCCTTCAGGCGCTGTCGTGGGCGAGGGTACCCGCGACCGGCACGCCGCGCTCGATGAGCACCGACGTCGTGGGCTCCTCGGAGACCCAGCTCGGCGGCAGGGCCAGCTTCACGATCTTGCGCCACACCGAGCCGACCTGGGCGAGCAGGCCCCCGGTGTTGTAGGGCAGCCCGTAGCGTTCGCACAGTTCCCGCACCTCCGGCGCCAGCTGCGGGTACCGGTGCGCCGGAAGATCCGGGAACAGGTGGTGCTCGATCTGGTGCGAGAGATTGCCCGACATGATGTGGAACAGCGGCGTGCCGGTGATGTTCGCGCTGCCGAGCAGCTGACGCACGTACCACTCGCCGCGGGTCTCGTGCGCGGTCTCCTCCTCGGTGAAGGACTGCACCCCGGACGGGAAGTGCCCACAGAAGATGATGGAGAACGCCCACACGTTGCGGACCAGGTTGGCGGCCGCGTTGCCGAGCAGCGTCGGCACGAACATCGGCCCGGACAGCAGCGGGAACGCGACGTAGTCCTTGACCACCTGCCCGCGCGCCTTACGCCACCACCCCCGGGCGAGCGGGATCACGTCGCGCCAGCTGCGTTTGCCGGCGACGACGTTCTCGACCTCGGCGTCGTGCAGCATCACACCCCACTCGAACAGCAGCATCAGCCCCGTCGCGTAGACGGGATTGCCGAGGTAGTAGGGGTGCCAGCGCTGCGCCGGATCCATCCGCAGGATGCCGTAGCCGACGTCGCGATCCATCCCGAGGATGTTGGTGTAGGTGTGGTGCAGGTAGTTGTGCGAGTGCCGCCACTGGTCGGCGGGACATACGGTGTCCCACTCGAAGGTGCGGGAGTTCAGTTCCGGCTCGCGCATCCAGTCGTACTGGCCGTGCATCACATTGTGGCCGATCTCCATGTTGTCGAGGATCTTCGACACGCTCAGCGCGGCCACGCCCGCCACCCATGCCGGCGGCAGGAAGCCCACGAACAACAGGGCACGACCGGCGATCTCGAAGCGCCGCTGCGCCCCGACGATGCGGTAGATGTACTCGCGGTCGGCCGCGCCGAGCGAGGCGACGGTGCGCTCGCGCAGGGCGTCGAGTTCGCGGCCGATCTCCTCGACCTGCTCGCGGCGCAGCACGACCGGCGACGGGTCGGGATCGCGACGGCCGGACAGGAACGCCGGCAGCGGAAGGGACAGGGGGATGGACAAACCGAACATGGTGTCCTCCAATTGTTTCGAGTGGGTCAGAGGTCGAAGGCCGCGTCGCCGACGGGGACGTTCACGCAGATCTGCACCTCGGCGCCGGGCTCGTCGTCGATCTCGCCGGTGCGCACGTCGCGGGTGCCACCGGACAGCCGGGTCACCGTGCAGGAGTGGCAGATTCCCATGCGGCAGCCGTGCTGTGGGGTGAGCCCGGCCGCCTCGGCCTGTTCGAGGGCGGTGACGCCGCTGTTCTCGGCGCGGACCCCGGACGCGGCGAAGGTGACGGTGCCGCTCGCGTCGTCGTCGCGGACGACGACGGGCGGGGTGAACTGCTCGGTGCGCAGCAGGTGCGCGGCGCCGGCGTCGCCGTAGACCTCCCGCACGCTGTCGACGAGCCCGGCCGGGCCGCAGACGTAGGCGGGTGCGCCGGCGAACCACGGGGCGACCCGCTCGAGATGACTCCGGTCGAAGCGGCCACGCAACGCACCGTCGTCCGCCCGGGTGTAGGCGAAGGCCACGTCGACGCCGGCGTGGGCGCCGGCCAGGGACTCGATCGCGTCGCGGTGCGGCACGTGCGCAGCGGTGGGCGCGTAGTGCAGGAACGCGACGGTTCCGGAGTGGCCCTCGTCGGCGAGGGTGCGCAGCATCGACAGCACCGGAGTGATGCCGCTGCCGCCGCTGACGAGCACCAGCCGCTCCGGCCGCTCCGCCGGGAGACAGAACTCGCCGGTGGCCGCCGCGAGGTCGACCACGTCGCCCGCGGTGGCGTGCTCGTGCAGGTGCCGCGAGACGACGCCGTCCGGTCGCACCCCGACCGTGAGCTGGATGCGCCCGTCGGCTCGATGCTGGGAACTCACCGGCGAGTAGCTGCGGCTGTGCCGCACACCGTCCACCACCACGCCGAGTTGCAGGTGCTGACCGGCCCGGAACTCCAGGGGCCGGCCCGGGCGCAGCTCGAGCGTCACCGCACCCGGGACATTTCGGTCAACGTTCGTGATCCGGGCGCGCGTGTGCTGCACGGCCAGGAGCGGATCGGCCAGTTCGAGGTACCGATCCGGGTGGTGCGGCGCGGAGAGTACATGCAGCGCCTTGATCAGGGCTTTGCGTCCGATCGACGGCCCCGGCCCGCGTCGGGCGCGGTGAAGCAGGGTCATGGCGTCGCTCCTCTCGAGCGAGAATCCAAAATCAGTGCACAAATGTGCACTGAGTTCAGTGTGCCAGGGTCGCCCGGTGGGCTGTCAACGTTGTTGTGGCGGCCGTCACCACGGTCCCCGACCGCCGCCGCGTCGCACTGCCTAGACTCGGAGCCGTGTCCGCAGCCCCCGTTCCCGAACCCGCGACGCGAGCTGCGCGCAAGGAGCGCACCCGCCAGGCCCTGCTCGACGCGGCGCTCGAACTCTCCGCCGATCGCAGCTTCGCGACGGTGAGCCTGCGCGAGGTGGCCCGCCGAGCCGGGATCGTGCCCACGGCGTTCTACCGCCACTTCGGCTCGATGGAGGAACTCGGCGTCGCCCTCGCCGCCGACACCATGCGCATGCTCCGCACGCTGCTGCGCGAGGCCCGGCGCACGCGCGGCCCGTCCTCGGCGCGGGCGTCGCTCGAGGCCCTGGTGCGGCAGGTCCGCGCCCACGAACAGGCGTTCCGATTCCTGGCCCGGGAGCGCTACGGCGGCCAGCCGGCCGTCGCGCGCACCGTCACCGTCGAGTTGCGGCTGATCACGGGCGAGCTTTCCGTCGACCTCTCCCGCATGCCCGGCATGGCGGACTGGGACGTCGACGACCTGGAGATGGCGGCCGACCTGCTGGTGACCGCCATGCTCGAGGTGGTGCTCGAACTGCTCGACGTGGACCGGCCCGGCGGGCCGGCGGAGGCCGAGGTCCTCGCGCGCGCCGAAAAGCAGATGCGTCTCATCGTTCTCGGCATGGGCGCGTGGAAACCTTCCCACCGCTAACGGCAACCCGTACGGTGGGCGCCATGTTCGAGACCACTCACGTCACCCTCGGAGACCTCACCTTCGACGTTCACGTCACCGGTCCCGCCGACGGCACGCCCGTCGTGCTGCTGCACGGCTTCCCGGAGACCGCCCGCAGCTGGGAGGCCGTGGCGCCGCAGCTCGCGGAGGCGGGTCTGCGAGTGCTGATGCCGGACCAACGGGGGTACTCCCCCGGTGCCCGCCCGGACGACGTGTCGGCATACACCATCGACCTGCTGGTCGGTGACGTGATCGGGCTGCTCGACGCGACGGGCCTCGGGCAGGCCCACCTGGTGGGGCACGACTGGGGCGCCGCCGTGGCCTGGCAGGTCGCGGCGCGGCACCCCGACCGCATCAGCACCCTGACCGCGGTGTCCGTGCCGCACCTCGCGGCCTACGGCTGGGCCCTGCGCGAGGACGCCGATCAGCAGGCCCGCGCCGCCTACATCAAGCTGCTCCGGCAGGAGGGAAAGGCCGAGCACGTCCTGCTCGAGGACGACGCCCGTCGCCTGCGCGCGATGTACGGCGACCGGGTGAGCCCCGAGTCGATCGACGAATACGTGCGCGTGCTGTCCGAGCCCGGCGCCCTGACCGCCGCGCTCAACTGGTACCGCGCGATGACCCGGGAGCTCTCCGAACTGGCACCGGTGCGGGTGCCCACCACCTACGTGTGGAGCACCGAGGATTCGGCCCTCGGCCGGGTGGGCGCGGAGCGCTGCGGCGAGTTCGTCGACGCGCCTTACGAATTCGTCGTCCTCGACGACGTCAGCCACTGGGTGCCGGAGGAGGCACCGGACGCGCTGGCGAAGGCGATCCTCGCCCGCATCGGCGACCGGCCGTAAGAGCATGACCACAGGAGGGGCCGTGACCACCGCAGCCTGCCACCGCCGTATGCGTCGCCGGCTCGGCGCGGTCGCGGCCGCCTCCCTCACCGTGCTCGCCGGCGCGGCCTGCACCGATCCCGGGTCGCCCGCCGATTCCGAGCCCGAGCCCAGCCCCGCCTACAGCTCCTATGTGGCCCTGGGTGACTCGTTCACGGCGGGCCCGATGATCCCGCCCCAGATCGACTCGGCGTGCGCGCGCTCGGGGAGCAACTACCCCCATGCGGTGGCCGAGACGCTGGGCATCGACAACTTCCGCGACGCGTCGTGCAGTTCCGCGACGACAGCGAACCTGACAGGGCCCCAAGTGGTTTCGTCGGGCGCCACCGTCCCTGCGCAATACGATGCGCTCACCCCCGAGACCGAGCTGGTCACCGTCGGGATCGGCGGCAACGACATCGGCCTGGTCGCCCTGGCCGGATCGTGTCTCGCGCTCGACCGCTCGTCCGGCAGGGCCGCGGCACCGGCCGGACCCCTGTGCGCGACCGCGAACGTCCGCGACGGCCTCGACCTCGTGGACCGCGCGATCGACGACTTCGCCCCCACCTACGGCGTGATCGTGCGGGAGATCCGCAACCGCGCCCCGGACGCGCGCATCCTGCTCGTCGGCTACCCGACCGGGATCCGGGACGGCGGATGCTATCCCGATCAGCCGATCCTGCCGGACGACGCGACGTACCTGCAGGCGAAGATCGACCGGCTCAACACGGCGATGGAACAGCAGGCCGACGCCGCGGGCGTCGACTACGTCGACCTGCGCGAGTCCACCGTCGGGCACGACGCGTGCCAGCCCTCCGCGCAGCGCTGGACCGAAGGCCTGTTCCCGTCCCAGCCGGCCGCCCCGCTGCACCCCAACGCCGACGGCCACCGCAACGCCGCCGAACAGGTCCTGGTCACGATCGCGGACTAGCCGCGGGGTCGATCGCCGATCGGCACAGGGCCGAGAGCTCGTCGACCACCGCGTCGAGCGGCGCCGAGCTGCGCTGCGCCTGGGCGAGCACCAGCGCACCCTCGAGCGCGCCGACGATGAGCACCGCCAACGACCGGGCGCGTTCCGGGCCCACCCCGTCCGCGACGAGCGTGCCGGTGAGCAGGCCACACCAGTGCTCGAACGCCTCCCCGGCGACGTCGCGGGCGCCGCGCTCGGTGCCCAGGGCCGCCGCGACGATCGGGCAGCCGACCGCGTAGTCGCCGGCCTCGAGACCGCGACGCCACAGGTCGGCGAGAGCCTGCAGTGCGCCGGGGGTGTCCGAGGAGTCCAGCACCCGTGCCATCCCGTCACCCAGGTGGTCCGCGGCGCTGCGGGTGGCCTCCTCGACGAGCTGCGCCTTTCCGCCCGGGAAATGGTGGTAGACCGACCCGCGCGGCGCGCCGCTGTGGGCGAGCACGTCGGCGAACGAGGTCGCCGCGACGCCCCGCTCGCGGATGAGCCGGATCGCGCTGCGGATCATCGCGGCGCGAGGGCCGGTGGTCGGGTCGCTTCGCCTCGCCATGTCCGTGCTCCGCTCTTGCCGTCGGTTTCTATGTATGTTGTCATACTTAGGTCCGGACCGTGCCGGAACGGACCCGTTCTTCCCGAGGAGTCGTCGTGACCGAGATCGCCGCCCCGCCCCACCCCTTCGACGCCGCCGTGGCGCTCGAGCCCGCGGAGGACGGTCACGCGCGGGGGCGGACCAGCCCGGAGTACACGAACATGGTCGGTCCGTTCGGCGGCGTCACCGCCGCCGCCCTGCTGCGGGCCGTCCAGCAGCACCCGGACCGGCTCGGCGATCCCATTTCCCTCACCGTCAACTACGCCGGCCCGGTCGCCGACGGCGAGTTCGACATCACCGTGCGGGCGGTCCGCACCAACCGCACCAACCAGCACTGGCTCCTGGAGCTGACGCAGGACGGTGTGGTCACCACCACCGCCACCGCGGTGTTCGGCACCCGCCGCGACACCTGGTCGGACACCGAGCTCGACATGCCGGCGGTCCCGTCGGCGGATGCGGTTCCCACCCGGACCTTCCCGGACTTCATCGCGTGGGCCCGCAACTACGAGATGCGGTTCGTCGAAGGCGCGGTGCCCCAGCAGGACGCCGGCGAGCACCCCGACTCCACCACGACGCTGTGGGTGCGCGACACCCCGGCCCGCCCGCTCGACTTCCCGGCGCTGACGGCGCTGTGCGACGTGTTCTACCCGAGGGTGTTCCTGCGCCGCGGCCGGTACATGCCGGCCGGGACCGTGTCCCTGACGGTGTACTTCCACGCCGACGCCGGGCAGCTCGAGGCCCAGGGCGACGACTTCGTCCTGGGCACCGCACGCACCCACCGCTTCTCGCAGGGCTACTTCGATCAGGCCGCCCAGCTGTGGGGCCGCGACGGCACGCTGCTCGCCACGACCCACCAGCTCGTCTACTTCAAGGACTGACCCTCCGGGGCCCGCACCGCGAGCAGCGCCGCCAGCCCCGCGCCGAGCACGACGAGCAGGCCGGCGATCCCGGCCCGGTCCGCGTCGAACGTCCAGGCGAAGAGCCCGAACAGGGTCGGGGCCAGGAACGACACGGCGCGGCCCGACGTCGCGTAGAGCCCGAACATCTGCCCCTCCCGCCCGGCCGGGGTGATGCGCGCGAGGAAGGTGCGGGCCGACGACTGCGCGGGCCCGACGAACAGGCACAGCAGCAGACCGAAGATCCAGAACATCAGCGGCCCCGACACCACGAGCAGCACGACCCCCACGGCCATCATCGCGGCGAGCGAGGCGACGATCACCGCCTTGGGGCCGACCCGGTCGTCGAAGCGCCCCGCGACCAGCGCACCGAGGGCCGACACCACGTTCGCGGCCACGCCGAACAGCAGCACGTCGGCGGCATCGATGCCGTACACGTTCACCGCGAGCACCGCACCGAACGTGAACACCCCGGCCAGGCCGTCGCGGAACAGCGCCGAGGCGCCGAGGTAGCCGACGGTGCGCCGATCCATCGCCCACAGCTCGCGCAGGTCGCGCAGCAGCACCCGGTAGGACTGCACAATCCCGGCCCGCTCCGCGCCGGGATCGGCACCGGTGGGCGGAACCTCCGGCACCGCCAGCAGCACCGGGACGGCGAAGACCGCGAACCACACCGCCGCGGCCACCACGACCAGGCGGATGTTGAGGCCGCCCTCGGTGCTCACGCCGAGGAAGCCGCGGGTGTCGCCGTCGCCGGCAATGAACCCGAAGTACCCCAGCAGCAACAACAGCAGCCCACCGAAATAGCCCATGGCCCAACCCAAACCGGAGACCCGGCCCATGTTCTCCTCGGTGGAGACCTGACGCAGCATCGCGTTGTAGGGCACCTGCGCGAGTTCGACGACGACCGACGACACACCCAGCAGCACGAGGCCGAGCCACAGGTAGTGGTAGTCGTCGCGCACGAACACCATCGCCGCCATCAGCGCGACACCGGCGTAGGACAGCACCGCCAGGGACCGCTTGCGCCGGCCGGCCGCGTCGTAGCGCTGGCCCGAGACGGGGGCGGTGACCGCGATGAAGAACCCCGATATGCCCAGCGCCCACCCGAGCCACGTGCTCGCCGACATCGACCCCGGCAGGTCGTCGCCGACGGCGTCGGTGAGATACACGGAGAAGACGAAGGTCAGCACCACCGCGTGGTAGGCCGACGACCCGAAGTCCCACATTCCCCAGGCAAAGACCTGCCGTCGCGAGGTGGCCTCCCCGATCCCGGCGGCGTCCGTGTGCGCGCTCATGCCCGCAGCCTAGGAGATCGTCGCGCCGAGAACCGGCCTCCGGTGATCCGCGCGATTTCCGGTCAGCCGCGACCGCACTCCGCGTTCGCGGCTGACCGAGAGATTCGCGACCGTCACCCCAGCTGTGCACTTGATTGCATATGCACCTCGGTGCATACTCTCGGCATGGCCCTGGAACACGCGCTGCTCGCCGCGCTCGACGAGCGGTCCGGCTCCGGCTACGAACTGGCCCGCCGGTTCGACAAGTCGATCGGCTTCTTCCACAGCGCGACGCACCAGCAGATCTACCGCGTGCTGCGGCGAATGGAGGACCACGGCTGGATCACCGGCCGCACCGTGCCGCAGGACGGTCGGCCCGACAAGAAGGTCTACCGCGTCAGCTCCGCCGGACGCACCGAGCTGGACCGTTGGATCGCCCACCCCTCCGACCCCGAGCAGCTGCGCAGCGACCTGGCCGTGAAGATCCGCGCCGCCGGGCCCGGCACCCTGCCCGCCCTCCTCGCGGAGCTCACCCGCCACCGCGACGCCCACGCCGCCCGCCTCGAGGTGTACCGCACCATCGAGAAACGCGACTTCCCCGCACCCCACCGGCTCACCGGGCCCTCACTGCACCAGTACCTCGTCCTGCGCGGCGGCATCCGCGTCGAACAGGGCTTCGCCGACTGGTGCCAGGAAGTGCTCGACGCCCTCACCACCGAGGACCACTCGTGACGAACCCCTACCCCCACCTGCTCTCACCGCTCGACCTCGGACCGTTCCCGGTGCCCAACCGCGTCGTCATGGGCTCGATGCACACCGGACTCGAGGACCGCGCCAAGAACACCGGCCGCCTCGCCGCGTACTTCGCCGAGCGTGCCCGCGGCGGGGTCGGCCTCATCGTCACCGGCGGCTACGCACCCAACCGGACCGGGTGGCTGCTGCCGTTCGGCGCCAAGCTCACCAACCGCTTCGAGGCCCGGCGGCACCGGACGATCACCGATGCCGTCCACGCCGAGGGCGGTCGCATCCTGCTGCAGATCCTGCACGCCGGGCGCTACAGCTACTGGCCGCTGAGCGTGTCCGCCTCGTCGATCAAGGCGCCGATCAACCCGTTCCGGCCGCGCAGGCTCACCTCCTGGGGCGTGCGCCGGCAGATCCGCGCCTACGTCCGCTGCGCCCGCCTCGCCCAGCGGGCCGGCTACGACGGCGTCGAAATCATGGGCGGCGAGGGCTACTTCATCAACCAGTTCCTCGCCGAGCGCACCAACCGGCGCACCGACGAGTGGGGTGGCAGCCCCGAGAACCGTCGCCGGCTGCCCGTCGAGATCGTCCGCCGCACCCGCGAGGCCGTCGGCCCGGACTTCGCGATCTGCTTCCGGCTGTCCATGGCCGACCTCGTCGAAGGCGGCCAGCGCTGGGACGAGATCGTCGCCCTCGCCCAGGAGGTCGAGCGGGCGGGCGCAACGCTGATCAACACCGACATCGGCTGGCACGAGTCGCGGGTGCCCACCATCGTCACGTCCGTCCCGCGCGCCGCGTTCGCGGACGTCTCGGCCGAACTGGCGAAGCACGTCGCAATCCCCGTCGCCGCGTCCAACCGGATCAACATGCCCGAGACCGCCGAGGAGATCCTGGCCCGCGGCGACACACAGCTCATCTCGATGGCCCGGCCGATGCTGGCCGACGCGGAGTGGGTCCGCAAGGCCACCGCCGGCGCCGCCGACGAAATCAACACCTGCATCGCCTGCAATCAGGCCTGCCTCGACCACGCCTTCGTCAACAAGCACGTCTCGTGCCTGCTCAACCCCCGCGCCGGGCGGGAGACCGAGCTGCTGCTCGCCCCCACCCGCCGCCGCAAGGCCGTCGCGGTCGTCGGCGCCGGGCCCGCCGGGCTCGCCGCGGCGGTGAACCTGGCCCGCCGCGGGCACGCCGTCACCCTGTTCGAGGCCGACGACGAGATCGGCGGCCAGTTCGGCATCGCCCGCCGCATCCCCGGCAAGGAGGAGTTCGCCGAGACCCTGCGGTACTACCGCCGCCAGCTGGAGCTGACGAAGGTCCAGGTCGAGCTCGGCACCCGCGCGACGGCCGACGACCTGATCGGTGCCTACGACGAGGTGGTCGTCGCGACCGGCGTCACCCCCCGCGTGCCCGCGATCCCCGGCATCGACCACCCGAGCGTGCTGTCGTACCCGCAGGTCGTCCGCGAGGGTGCGCCCGTCGGCGCCCGCGTCGCCGTGATCGGGGCGGGCGGCATCGGCGTCGACGTCTCCGAGTTCCTCACCCACGACCACTCCCCCACCCTCGACCTGGCCGAATGGAAGCGCGAGTGGGGCGTCACCGACCCGAAGGCCGCCCCGGGAGCGCTCACCGAGCCCCGCCCGTCGCCGTCGCCGCGCGAGGTGTTCCTGCTGCAGCGCAAGCCCGGCCGGATCGGCGCGCGGCTCGGCAAGACCAGCGGATGGGTGCACCGGGCGTCGCTGCAGCACAAGAAGGTGCACGAGATCTCGGGCGTGAACTACGAGCGGATCGACGACGCCGGCCTGCACATCAGCTTCGGCGAGGACCGCCGCGACCCGAAGGTGCTCGACGTGGACAACGTGGTGATCTGCGCCGGGCAGGAACCCGTCCGTGACCTCGTCGAGCGGCTCACCGCCGCGGGCGTGACCACGCACGTCATCGGCGGTGCCGACATCGCCGCGGAACTCGACGCCAAGCGCGCGATCGAGCAGGGCACGCGCCTCGCGGACCGCATCTGAACCGGCCGCGGCTACGCTGACCGACCATGACTCTGCCGAACCCCACCCCCGACGCCCGCGCCGTCGTGACCGGCGCCTCCTCCGGCATCGGCGAGGCCCTCGCCGCCGAGCTCGCCGCGCGCGGGCACTCGCTGATCCTGGTCGCCCGGCGCGGCGACGTGATGGAGGAGCTCGCCGCGACGCTGCGGGCGACGCACGGCGTCACCGTCGAGGTCCGCGCGTGTGACCTGTCCGACCGCGACGCGCGGGCGAAGCTCGTCGACGAACTCGGCGAGCGCCCGATCAGCATCCTGTGCAACAACGCCGGCATTGCGACCTTCGGCCCGGTGGCCCAGCTGGATCCGGGCTACGAGCGGGCCCAGGTCGAGCTGAACGCCGTCGCGGTGCACGACCTGACCCTCGCGGTGCTGCCGCAGATGGTCGAGCGCCGCTCCGGGGCGATCCTGATGGTCGGTTCCGCGGCGGGCAACATGCCGATCCCCCACAACGCGACCTATGCGGCGACGAAGGCATTCGTCAACACCTTCTCCGAGTCGCTGCGCGGGGAGCTGAAGGACAGCGGCGTGCACGTGACGCTGCTGGCGCCGGGCCCGGTGCGCACGGAGACCCCGGATCCGGCGGAGGCCTCGATCGTCGACAAGCTCGTGCCGGACTTCCTGTGGATCTCCAGCGAGCACACCGCGAAGGTGTCGCTCGACGCGCTCGCCGAGAACAAGATGCGCATCGTGCCGGGCCTGATCAGCAAGGCGATGTCCGTCGCCGGCAACTACACCCCGCGCGGCGTCGTCGCGCCCATCGTCGGCGCCTTCTACCGGAAGCTGGGCGCGTAGCCCCCGTCAGCGTCTACGGCGGCGGCCGGTGCCGAAGATGCTGCGGCTGATCTCGCGCCCCGCGGCCGACGCCGCGGACCGCAGGAAACCCTTGACGGCCGCGCTGCCGAGGACCTGCTCGACCATGCTCGGCCCCGCGTCCCGGGGCGGTGGCGTGCCGGGCAGGTCCGGCAACGGCGGGACCTGCGCACGTGGGTCCAGGTCGGGGGCGCCGGCCACCTTCGCGGTGAGCCTCTCGTAGGCGGACTCGCGGTCGACGGTCTGCCCGTACTTGCCGTACAGCGCACTCCCGCGCGCCGCGGACCGGATCGCCTCCTCGCCGACGGTGTCCAGCAACGAACGCGGCGGACGGATCCGCGTCCACGCGACAGGCGTCGGCGCGCCCTTCTCGGACAGCACCGTGACGACGGCCTCGCCGATCCCGAGGGTGGTCAGCGCCTCCTCGAGGTCGTAGAACTCCGTCTCCGGATACGTGCGGACGGTCTTGGCCAGCGCCTTCTGATCGTCCGGTGTGAATGCGCGCAGCGCGTGCTGCACCCGCGCGCCGAGCTGGGACAGCACCGCATTGGGCACATCCGTGGGCAGCTGGGTGCAGAAGAACACTCCCACGCCCTTCGAACGGATGAGCTTGACCGTCTGCTCGATCTGCTGCAGGAACGCCTTCGAGGCGTCGGCGAAGAGCAGGTGCGCCTCGTCGAAGACGAACACGAGCTTCGGCTTGTCGAGGTCGCCCTCCTCCGGCAGCGTCTGGAACAGGTCGGCGAGCACCCACATCAGGAACGTCGAGAACAGCACCGGCCGCGCCGCGTGGGCGCCGAGCTCGAACAGGCTGATCACGCCGTTGCCGCCGACGACGCGCAGCAGGTCCTCGGTCTCGAACTCCGGTTCTCCGAAGAAGGTCTCCCCGCCGCCGGCCTCGAGGTTGACGAGCGCCCTCAGGATCACGCCGGCGGTCGCCGGGGAGACCCCGCCGATACCTTTCAGCTCTGCCTTTCCCTCGTCGCTGGTCAGGTGTGTGACGACCTGCCGCAAATCCTTGAGGTCGAGCAGCGGCAGCCCCTGGCGGTCGGCCCAGTGGAAGATCAGCCCCAACGTCGATTCCTGGGTGGGGTTGAGGCCGAGGACCTTGCTCAGCAGGATCGGACCGAACGCGGTGACCGTCGCGCGGACGGGCACGCCCGGGCCTTCGGTGCCGAGCGAGAAGAACTGCACCGGGTAGGCGGTCGGTCCCCATCCGGAATCCCCGGTCTCCGCGGCGCGGGTCCGGAGCCCGTCGTCGTCCTCTCCGGGCGCCGACAGCCCCGACAGGTCACCCTTCATGTCGGCCATCACGACCGGGACCCCGGCGGCCGAGAGTTGCTCGGCGATGCCCTGCACGGTCTTGGTCTTGCCGGTGCCGGTCGCACCGGCGACCAGTCCGTGCCGGTTCATCGTGGCGAGCGGGATCCGTACCCGGGCCGACGAATCGACCACCCCGTCGTGGACGACCGCACCGAGTTCGAGGGCGACCCCGGCGGCGGCGTATCCCGCGGCGATCTGCCGGGCCGGCCCGGCGGGTGCGATCTGCCGGGCCGGCCCGGCGGGCGCGGCGTCCGTCGCCTCGGCGGCCCGCGCGGCCGCCTCCGCCTCGCGCTGTGCCTGCTCGGCCGCCTTCAGGGCCGCTTCGGCGACCCGTGCCGCTTCCTCCGCGGCCGCGCGGGCGGCCGCCGCCTTCTCGGCCGGCGACGGTGCCGGCGGTGTCGGATCGACCGTCATGCGGTGTCCTCCTCGTCCACGTGCGGCCGCGGAATGGTCACCGTGACCTTATCGCCACGACCGGCCTGACTACTCTGTGTTTCGTGCAGGACAAACTTGTGTGGATCGATTGCGAAATGACCGGATTGCGGATCGACAGCGACAAGCTGATCGAGATCGCCGCCCTCGTCACCGACAGTGATCTCAACGTGCTCGGCGACGGGGTGGACATCGTCATCCACGCCGACGACGACGCGCTCGCCGCGATGCCGGACGTCGTCACCCAGATGCACGAGCGCTCCGGGCTCACCGACGAGGTGCGCCGGTCCACGGTGAGCGTCGCCGAGGCGGAGAAGATGGTGCTCGACTACATCCGGGCCCACGTCCCGGAGGCCGGCACCGCGCCGCTGGCCGGCAACTCGATCGCGACGGACCGCGGGTTCATCGCCCGCGACATGCCCGAGCTCGACGCCTACCTCCACTACCGCATGGTGGACGTCAGCTCCGTCAAGGAGCTGTGCCGGCGCTGGTACCCGCGGATCTACTTCGGGCAGCCGGCGAAGGGCCTGTCGCATCGGGCGCTCGCCGACATAAAGGAGTCGATTCGGGAGCTGCGGTACTACCGGCGGACCGCGTTCGTCGCCCCACCGGGCCCTCCGTCGGCCGAGATCGCCGCTGTCACGAAGGAGTTGGGTCCGGCCTGACCTGCGGATTCGCCGTTTCCGGCAAAGTCAGGCTAGTATCTGTACCGCAGGCGCAACCGGCCCAGGCCGATCGCGAATGCGATGGTGAGTGTAGTTCAGTTGGTAGAGCACCAGGTTGTGATCCTGGCTGTCGCGGGTTCGAGTCCCGTCACTCACCCCCACAGGGCGAGTCCCTGACCAGCAGAGATGCCGGTCAGGGACTCGTCTTTTTCGGCGTCGCGCAGCTCTGCACCAGCGCTCCGTCCCGAGATGCGGCGCTTGGGCGGACGACCGCCGAATCGCGCGATCGACCCGCCGTGCAACGGCGATCACCCGGTGAAGCAGTACGAGTCGCTGGACGCATCCCCGCCCTGCAGGCGGGTCTGGTGCACCCTGCGTCCGCGGAAGTCGTCGCCGTGCGGGAAGAATCCACGGTCGATGACCAGACCACCGGCGGAGACGTCGGCATCGAACTTCGCCATCCACGCCCCCACCCCGTCTGGGTAGAAGACCTCGTCCCAGGCCGCATAGAGCGAGTTGGTGGCGTAGACCCGGCGCCCGTCGCGACTGACCTCCACCATCTGCGGAGCTCCCGCGAGCCGGAGGCCCGGATCCGCCGGGTGCGGCTCGCGCCGCACGATCCCACCGAGGCGCACCGATCCCGTCTCCCTCGGGTGGAACGGATCGCCGACGTCGTACTGCTTGAGTTCTCCTGTGCCCCAGCACGAGACGTACAGCCAGCGGTCGTCGACCGACAGATCGATGTCGGAGACGAGCGGCGGTACCGCGCCGAAGGGTTTCAGCGCGGGCGGCAGATCGTCGGCCTCGGCCGGCTCCGCCGGAATGGTGATCACCTTCTCGACCACCCACCGGTCGTCGCTCTTGTGCCACATCCACACGGAGGCCGACAGATCCTCCACGCTGATGACGACTCCCACGAACCCGAACGCCTCGGAGGGATTGTGAGCCGGGCGGAGTTCGAGAACCATCTGGTGCTCGTCGCCGAGGTCGACGCGCTGGGTCAGCTTGCGCTCGGACATGCTCCAGAAGTCCAGGTGGTGTCCGAACCTGCGGCCGAGGAGGTCCTCGGCGTCGAGTCCGTTCTCGATCATCGACGGCGTGGCCCACTCGGAGGTGATCACCGTGTCGTACTTCAGGTGCCACCACACGTCGTACGCCAAGAACTGCTCGCCGTGCTCCGCCTCCCACGCTCCGACGACGTCGAACGTGTCGTGGTCGAGCAGCGCGACACCGCCCGGACCCTCGGCGCCGTCGGCGCCGCCCAGGGCGGACATGAAGATGCCCCCCGGTCCGCAATGCACCGTGTGCGGCCGCGAGTATCCCGCCTTCGCGGCGAGCTCGGCGGCCTCGATCGTGCGGGTCACCACCGGGTGCCGCGGGTCGGGTTTGGTGTCGAGGATGTACGTTCTCGACGAGCGGATGCCCGGCACCACCAGGTATCGCCGCTCGAGCGGCTGCCCGTGATGCCCGGCGTGGTGATCGCCGTGCCCCTCGTGACCGTGCCCCTCATGACCGTGCCCCTCATGACACAGCGCGCTCGAGCAGGCGTTCCACCCGAAGTGGTGCAACTCGTTGCCCGCCGTCGGCAACTCGGTCCAGCCGACCACACCACCGTATGTCGGCGAACCCGGCTCGCAATCGACCACTGCGATCGCGTCCTTCGCCCGGCCTGCGGGATCGAAGGCAGCCACATAGGCAAGCCGCTCGGGCGCGGCTGCTACGGCGTCACTCGGGGTGCGGTAGAACGTGGGATCTGTCGTCGTAGACATGAATCCTCCTCGACTCGGTCCTGTCCGCCGGGCCACCCTCGGTGGTCCACGGTCGGTCGACGTCACAGGTAGGCATGCCTTTCCCTGATTGTCCGCCGCGCAGGACCGCATGTCGACCTTCCGCGGGGGCGGGCTGCCCGGAAGGCGCCGCCCGACATGGGAAGACCCCCTGGATCGTCGATCCCGGGGGTCTCGTGCCAACCCCTACCACAGGAGGCGGCCCCAGCCTGCCACACGCCGGGGTGGCGCCGCCGGGCGGCCCGGCGGCGGATCAGGCGCGTGCGTTTCCGGCCTTCCACGTCGACCACGGGATGTTCCAGTCCCCGAGCCCCTCGGTGCCTTCGAGGATGCCGCCGACGGTGTTCTTCACGATCACGATGTCGCCGCGCTTGGTGTTGTCGAAGATCCACCTGGCGTTGGCCGGGCTCAGGTTGAGGCAGCCGTGGCTGACGTTGCGGGAACCCTGATCGCCGAGCGACCACGGCGCGGAGTGGAAGAAGATGCCGCTGTACGACATCCGCGTCGCCCAGTCCACCGGGGTCCGGTAGCCCTGCGGGGAGTCGACGGCGACGCCATAGGTCGACGAGTCCATCACCAGATGCTCGAACCGGTCGCCGATCGTGTACACGCCGTTCGGGGTGGGCGTGCTGTCCTTGCCCATGGACGTGGGCATCGTCATCACGTCGACCCCGTTGCGGTTGACGGTGACCTGCTTGGTGTTGTCGTCGGCGGTGATGATCACCGCGTCGCCGACGGTGAAGGTCGAATGTACATCCGACTGCCCGAACAGACCGTCGCCGAGATCGCGGCCGTAGACCTTCACGTCCACCGTGACCGTCGTGCCCGGCGCCCAGTAGTGCTCGGGCCGCCACCGCACCTCGCGGTTGCTGAGCCAGTAGAACGCGCCCTCCACCGGCGGGTCGGTGACGACGGTGATGGCCTGCTCGACGGCGAGGCGATCAGGGATGTTCTCGTCGAACTGGATCGCGACGGGCTGGCCGATGCCGACGACCGAGCCCTCGCCCGGCATCACGTAGGGCTGAGTGAGGTTGCCGGGGGCGCTGGTGGCGAAGGAGGCGACGGTCGTGGTCGCTCCGCCGAGCCCGTACGCGACGGCCTCGAGCCGGTACTGCCGGCTGTAACCGAGGGGCTCGGTGTTGGCCCAGGTGGCTCCGTCCGGGCCGAGCGCCCCGGCGACGGGTTCCCCGTCCGGGTTGAGCAGCGTGACCGACTCGAGCTTGCCGTTGACCACCGAGACCGTCACGGGCTCGATGGGCGAGAAGCCGACTCCTCCGTCGACGACGCTCGCCGACACCGTGGGCTTGATGAGCGCGGCGAGCGGATTCGAATCGATCGGCACCTCCTCGGCCCCGCCGGCGCTGCTCGCACCGGAGCAGGCCGTGACGAAGGTCATGACGCCGACCAACACGGTCCCGAGCACCACCGCGACGGCGCGCCGATTCCGCCGTCGGCGCGGCGCCGCACTGTTCCCAACCACTCTCCACCCTCCGATTCCGGGCCTCCCCCGGGCCGCAAAAGTGCACGTCGATGCGTGTGCGCTCGATGATGCCAGCCCCGCTCGAGGCGGAGCCGTCGCGACGTCGACGACGCGAATAACGTTCGAATACCAATCGCCGCCGGACCCCTCGGCGTTACGTGTCGCTCCCACCGAAATGCGGCATGACCTGCCGATTTGGTGCGCTACTGGAAGGTGTGTAATCTTTCCTTCGTCGCCGGGACAACGGCCCGGAGACGCACCGCCAAGCGCCATTAGCTCAATTGGCAGAGCAGCTGACTCTTAATCAGCGGGTTCGGGGTTCGAGTCCCTGATGGCGCACAAGAAGGGCCAGACCTCCCCACGAGGTCTGGCCTTTTTCTTTACCCAACCCACGCCCTTGCCACCCCACCAGCCACCCCGCCTTCGACGCGGCCTCGAACACCGGCCGCGCCTCCGCGGGACCGCCCGGACTACGCCGAGTACCGGCGACGTTCCGTGCCGCGGCCGAGGGAACCGTCGGCCACAGCGCTTCCCTCGCGAGGCGGGCGCATGGCCGGCGTGTGCGACGCGGCCTCGACCGCCGCCAGTTCGGCGAGTCGGCGGAGGTCGCCCTCCAGTGCCGCGCGCCGGTCTCGGTGCGCCTTGACCAGCCGCCAATAGACCCGGTCCAGGCCCGGTGCCACGTGGAGCACACGGTAGGTCTGGACGATCTTGGTGCCTCCGGGGACGGGTTCGAGGTCGATGCGCCATTCGGTGCTGTCCGCCCGGCCCAGGAGACCCGCCGTCCGCCATGCCAGCGTCCGCGGCGGCTCCACAACGGTGAATACGCACGACCGACTCCACCGGAGGCCGCCGGAGCGGTTCCTGCCCCGGAACCGGATTCCCGGCGCTGCCGCTCGGGCGTTTCCGAGCAGGCGCGCGTCCCGGCATTCGTGACTCCACTCACCGACCCGGGTCACGTCGGTGATGATCTGCCACACCGCCTCCGCCGGGGCGCGGCTCACCGTCTCGGTCCTGCCGTGCCGCGCCAAGGTGCCCATCAGGATCGCCCCTCGAGAAGCGCAAGGTTGAGCGACGGCAGCTCGGCGGCGGGCCCGTGGCCCCACCGCAAGCCGGACTTGCGCCGGTAGGTGCGCGCGAAGCCGTGCAGCAGGATGAAGCGCGGCACGGCGGGGACCACGTGCATGATCAGCTCACGGTCGTCCTCGCCGAGCCCGTCGATGACCCAGTGGGCCTCCGCGCCGAGTTCCAGGAAGCTCTTGGGCCTGACGAAATACTCCTGTTCCACGTCGTGGTACTCGGCGGTGGTGAGGGTCGCGGCCACGACCGGCATCATCTCCAGCTCTTCACGCCGCAGATGGGGAAGGAGCACGTCGGTGAGCCCTGCCAGCGCTTCGAGCAGCGGTTGCCGAGCGTTCGCGTCGTCGCGGTAGGCCAGCGCTGCGTCTTCCAGGGCGGTGATCGCCGGTGCGATCCGCTGGTGGTCGGCGTCCATCTGGTCCAGCAGGGCGCCGGCGTCGGGGTTCTTCACCCGGATCAAGGGCCACAGCCCGACATCCTCGCCGGTGTGATGGATGTGCAGGAAGCGCATCATCCACAACACGTGCTCCGCCAGTCCGCGTCGACGCCGAGGGTCCGGGTACGGCTCGGTGGTGAGCACGATCCGGGTGCGTTCCAGGTCACGGCGAAGTGCGCTGTGCACTATTCCCATGCTGCGTGTGTCTGCGGGTCCATGGTCGGTAGTCATGGCCCATCACCTTCCACTCTCCAGGCCCAGGAGCCGGATGACGGCTCCGGTGAGCCAGTTCTCGTACTGCTCAGGGCTCCAGCCGGTGCTGCCGGTCAACAGCTCGTACACCTCCATGCTGAGCACGGCCCACAGCCCCTCGGCCTCGACCGGGCTCAGTTCACGGCCGGCCATCATCGCACCGCCGACCCGCACGTTCAGGCGCTGGCGCTCCCGTGCCTGTTCCAGCCATGTCGCGAGGTCCGGCTCCACGACGGCTGCCGCGCGCAGGGTGCGCTGCAGGCCGACGGTTCGTCGGTTGATGCCGGTCACCAGGGCGGCTGCCGCGGCGGCCCGATCCCGAGGGGTGCCCTGCGACAGGGCGGCGAACTCCGGCCGGTCCATCAGCGCCACCCGTTCGTCGTCCCCGACAACGGCGACGTCGAGCACCTGCATGAGGAGTCCCGCCTTGGAACCGAAGTGGGCATACACCGTTTCGACCGATGTGCCCGCCGAGCGCGCGACGTCTCGGACCGCGACCGACCACCCACCCTCGGAGAACAGGGTGGTGGCGGCGTCGAGGACGGCCCGCCGGTTCTGCTCGGCCTGGCGCCGGCGAAGGGTCGAGTCGTACCGCCGCGGCTTCTCCTCCACCGGGCCCACGTCGCGCGCTTCTGCGCTCATACTCCAACGGTAGAACCGTTCCGTTTTCAATACAAGTAGCTTCAGGCCAAATCTTTCGTGCACGCTGCCCGCACCGATCGGAGACTCCTACCGCGCCGGGGCGCCCGGCGTCCGTTGCCCACCGGGAATGTTCTCCACGACCGGACCGGACGCCGAGTATGCCGATCCACCTTGCGATTTCGGTCCGACCACCAGCGAACCCCTCTAGCCTCGGAGGCGGATCACATCGACCGTCGAAGGAGTGTCGCCATGGGTCAGCTCGAGGGCAAGGTCGCGTTCATCACCGGTGCCGCACGCGGACAGGGCCGCAGTCACGCCGTCCGGCTGGCCCAGGAGGGGGCCGACATCATCGCCGTCGACCTCTGCGCCCAGGTCGACACGGTGGGATACCCACTCGCGACGGCCGACGACCTCGCCGAGACCGTCCGGCAGGTCGAGGCGCTGGACCGGCGGATCATCGCCGGCCAGGCCGACGTCCGCGACAGCGCCGCCCTGAAATCGGCGGTCGACGAGGGCGTCGCCCAGCTCGGCCGGCTCGACATCGTCCTCGCGAACGCCGGCATCGCCAGCTTCGCGCCGGTCGAGGACCTGACGGACGAGATGTGGGACGACATGATCGATATCAATCTCACGGGGGTGTTCAAGACGGTGCGGGCAGCCGTGCCGCACCTGAAGGCCAACGACGACGGCGGCGCAATCGTGCTCACCAGTTCCACCGCCGGCATCAAGGGCCTGGCGAACCTTGCCCACTACGTCGCCGCCAAGCACGGAGTGGTGGGGTTGACGAAGACACTCGCCAACGAGCTCGCTCCCCACATGATCCGCGTGAACTCGGTGCATCCCACGGCAGTGAACACAGACATGATCCACAACGAGCAGACCTACTCGGTCTTCCTGCCGGACAAGAAGCCGTCGGAGATCACCCGCGAGGAAGCGGCCGAGTCGTTCAAGGCCATGAACGCCCTGCCGATCGAATGGGTCGAACCGGTCGACATCAGCAATGCGATCCTGTTCCTGGTCAGCGACGCGGGGCGCTACGTCACCGGCGTGCAGCTGCCGATCGACGCGGGCTCGGTGATCAAGTAGCCGCCCCGGGCCCGTCGCTCGCGCGCGGAGCGTCGCCGAGGTGCCTGCGGAAGAAGGCGGCGATGCGGGCGCGCGCGTCGCGGGTGGCCGGCTCGTCGTAGCGGGCGGCCACGACCTTGGCGATGGTCCTGTCCACGATCGACAGATCACCGGGGTCGTGGTCGTTCATGAAGCCGTGCCCCACGTTCGGGTATCGCTCGATGTCGTGGTCGATGTTCGCGGCCGTCAGTACCGGTTCGAGCCGGTCGGGCACCTCGCGCACGCCGGGCCATCGGTCCTTCGTCCCGAAACTGCCGACGATCGGACACGCCCGCGGCAGGGCACGCTCGACTTCCTTCGTGAGGCCGCCGTAGTTGACGCTCGCCGCGGCGAAGTTGTGGTCGGACGCGACGGCGAGGGCGAAGCCGCCGCCCATGCAGAACCCGATCACGCCGATGCGGCCCGTGCAGTCCCGCCGGTCCGCGAGCCAGTTCCGCGCGGCGTCCAGGTCGCCGCGCGGCACCCAGCCCCGGAAGAGGGAGAACAGGCAGGTGGACCGCCTGGACCCGTGGAACAGGTCCGGCGCGACGGCAAGGAAGCCCTCGCCGGCGAGCCAGTCGGCCTGGGCGCGGATGTCGCGGCTCATGCCCAGCGCGTCGTGGATCACGACGACCCCGGGCCACGGACCGGGGCCTGCGGGCGTGGCGAGGTGGGCGGGCATCGGCCCGCGCTCCGTGGGGATGGTCACGTCCGTCACGGTGCGTCCCTCCTGCCGGTCAGCCCTCCACGATCACCGGGTCGCCGATCTTCACCCGGTCGAAGTACCACTGCGCGTTCTCGGTACTCAGGTTGATGCAGCCGTGGCTGACGTTCGCGTAGCCCTGCGAGTCCACCGACCACGGCGCCGCGTGCACGAAGATGCCACCCCAGGTGAGCCGCACGGCGTACTCGGTGTCGATGCGGTAACCCTCCGGCGAGTCGATCGGGACGCCGTAGGTGGACGAGTCCATGACGAGATCGCGGAACTTCTCCAGAACCGAGAAGGTGCCGACCGGGGTCTCGTAGCCGGGCTTGCCCATCGACGCCGGCATCGTCCGCACCACCTCGCCGTTGAGGATGACCGTGAACTGGTGCGTCGACCGGTTCGCGACGGCGACGAACTCGTCGCCGACCTGGAACTCGGTGCGCGCCCCGGCCACGGCGACGGTCACGGTGGTGTGCCCCGGCCAGAGGCGGTCGGGAACCCACTGCACGCGGCTGTCGTCGAGCCACGCGAAACGGCCGCTCACGGGCTTCGACGTGGTGATCTCGACGGCACGTTCGGCGGCGGCGCGGTCACCGACCGGTGCGCCGAACCGGACGGTCACGGGATGTCCCACCCCCACCACCGCGCCGTTCGCCGGCTCGAGCGCCGACGCGGGCAGCCTGGCCGGCGGCGCACCGCCGACGGTTCCCGCCGCGGCCGCGGCCCCCGAACCGAGCAGGGCCATGGCGGTCAGGATCGAGACGAGAAGAAGTCGTGCAACCCGCTGTGCGTTCGGCATGGCCGTCAGCCCCCTCGAAGATGGCGCGGTTGGCTCGTTACCAGTCAACCACGCCAAGATCGAACTCGAAACGGGTCCTTTGTCACTCCCCCGGCGGGCACGACCACGACGCCGGGAAACGACGAAGGGCACCGCGGTCCGGCGAACCGGACGACGGTGCCCTTCGGATCAGCTGTCAGCGCAGCAGCTTGCGCAGCGCCAGGGCGCCGATGACGACACCGACCGCCGCGAGCGCGTACTTGACGTTGGGCTGGTTCACCTTCTCCATCACGGTCTGCTTGGCATGGGCCATCACGTTCTTCGGGCTGGCGCGCACACTCAATTCGTCGAGGGTGCTCGCAAGCTGGTTGCGGGCGTTCTCGATGTCCCGTTCGATGGCCTCGGTGTCCCTACCCACGTGATCCTCCAGTTGGTCGCTGCACTGTGCTGCGACCACGGTAGTGGACGCACGGGTCCGTTACCCTCTCGGAGGTGACGGAAAACAGCAGCAGGCTCGCCCCCGGCGATACGGCTCCCGAGTTCACCCTCCCCGACGCGGACGGCAACGAGGTGTCGCTGTCGGACTACCGCGGACGCAAGGTGATCGTGTACTTCTACCCCGCCGCGAGCACCCCCGGGTGCACCAAGCAGGCCTGCGATTTCCGCGACAGCCTCGCCGACCTGAACGGCGCCGGGCTCGCCGTCGTGGGCATCTCCCCCGACAAGCCGGCCAAGCTCGCGAAGTTCCGGGACGCCGAGCAGCTGACGTTTCCGTTGCTGTCGGATCCGGACAAGACCACGCTCACGGCGTGGGGGGCGTTCGGCGAGAAGAAGATGTACGGCAAGACCGTTACCGGAGTGATCCGTTCGACGTTCGTCGTCGACGAGGACGGCCGGATCGAGGTTGCGCAGTACAACGTGCGCGCCACCGGGCATGTCGCGAAGCTGCGCCGCGACCTGTCGGTCTGAGCGGCGGCTCACCGCGTGAGGGAGGCGAGCACCAGCGCCTCCGCGACGGCCATGTGCTCGAGCTCGGACGGGTCGATGCTCTCGTCGGGCCCGTGGATCCGGGCGCTCGGCTCCTCCACGCCGAGCAGCGCGATCTCCGCGTCCGGCAGCACCTGTTGCAGCACCGTGCACAGCGGGATCGATCCGCCCTGCCCGACCGTGCCGACCTCGCGTCCGTAGACGGCGCCGAGCGCGCTGCGCAGCGCGGCGTATCCCGGTCCGTCGGTCGCGGCCCGGAACGGTTCGCTCACGCCTTCCCGGTCGACCCGCACCCGCACGTTCCACGGGGCGTGGGCGTGCAGGTGGGCGACGAGGGCGTCCTGAGCGGTGGCCGGATCCATCCCCGGCGGGACGCGGAGGTTCAGCCGGGCCGACGCGCGGGGCACGACCGCCGCCGCCGACCCCACCACCGGTGGGGCGTCGATGCCGAGGATCGTCAGCGCGGGACGCGCCCACACGGCGTCGGCCACGGACCCGGCCGACAGCAGTGAGACCCCGTCGAGCACACCGGCGTCGGCGCGGAACACCTCCTCGGGATACGGTTCGCCGCTCCAGATTCCGGTGGGGTCGAGCCCGTCGATCACGGTGTCGCCGGCCTCGTCGCGCAGGCTCGACAGCAGGCGCACCAGCGCGGCGAGCGCGTCGGGGGCTGCGCCGCCGAACTGGCCCGAGTGGATCTCCCCGGCGAGGGCTTCGACGTGGACGACGACGTTCGCCAGGCCGCGCAGCGACGTCGTGAGGGTCGGCCGTCCCACCTCGGCGTTGCCGCAGTCCGCGACGAGCACCAGGTCGGCGGCGAACAGATCGGGCCGTTCGCGGGCCAGGTTCTCGAGCCCGCCGCCACCGGTTTCCTCCGAGCCGTCGCCGACGATCCGGATCCCGACGGGAAGCGGTCCCCGCTCCCGCAGCGCGCGCAGCGCGAGCAGGTGCATCACGAGATTGCCCTTGCAGTCCGCGGCGCCGCGCCCGTACCAGCGGCCGTCGCGTTCGGTGAGCGTGAACGGCGGAGTGTGCCAGAGCGATTCGTCGCCCGGGGGCTGCACGTCGTAGTGGCTGTAGAGGAGCACGGTCGGCGCTCCCGCCGGGGCCGGCGTGTGCCCGAGCACCGCGAGCGAGCCGTCCGACGTCTCGATCAGCGCGGTGTTGTCGACGCCGACCGCGGCGAACGCATCGCGCACCCATCGGGCGGCAGCGACGCATTCCTCGGCCGGGAACAGCCGCGGATCGGCCACCGACCGGAACGCCACCAGTTCCCCGAGGTCCCTGCGCGCCCCGGGCATCAGCCGGCGCACCCGCTCCCGCATGTCCGCGACGTCCACCGCGCCTCCCCGATCGTCGTGTCTCGTTTTCGCTACGGGTACCGCCCCTCGAGATCGAAGCATGCTCGCAGCGGCCGCGTCCGGCGTAGATTCCGCGATATCGAGGTTGCCATCGGGCGGAACGGTCCAGGAAGCGGGGCCGGACGGCCCTCGAACGGAAGGCACAGCGATGCCACCCAGCCCGCAGAGCGCGCTCACGCCGTTCTATCGGCAGGTCCAGTCCCACTACGACCTCTCGGACGAGTTCTTCACGCTGTTCCTCGACCCGTCGATGACCTACAGCTGCGCGTATTTCGAGCGGGACGACATGACGCTCGAGCAGGCCCAGGCCGCGAAGGTCGATCTGTCGCTCGGCAAGTGCGACCTGCACCCGGGCATGACACTGCTCGACGTCGGATGCGGCTGGGGCTCGACGATGCTGCGCGCCGCCACGCACTACGACGTGAACACGATCGGGCTCACGCTCAGCCGCAACCAGTACGAGCACGTCCGCGACCTCGCAGCGGGGCTGCCCGGCCCCCGCACCGTGGACGTGCGGCTGCAGGGCTGGGAGGAGTTCGACGGGCGCGTGGACCGCATCGTGAGCATCGGCGCGTTCGAGCACTTCCGGAGCGAACGCTACGACCGGTTCTTCACCAAGTGCCACGACATGCTGCCCCCGGACGGCCGGATGCTGCTGCACACCATCGTGGGGCACCGCCTCGCGACGCTGCGCGAGCGGGGAATCCCGGTGACCCGGGAGAACGCGCTGTTCCACATCTTCATCAAGCGGGAGATCTTCCCCGGCGGGCAGTTGCCGCAGCCGGAGACGGTGGTCGACGGCGCGGAGCGGGCGGGGTTCCGGGTCGAACGCATCCAGGCCCTGGCGCCGCACTACGTCCGCACCCTCGAACACTGGGCCGCGGCGCTGTCGGCCCGCCGGGACGAGGCGGTCGCCCTGTCGTCGGAGGAGATGTACGAGCGCTTCATGAAGTACCTGAACGGTTCCGCCGAACACTTCCGCACGGGCCACATCGACGTCATGCAGTTCACTCTCGTCAAGTGAGCGCCGGCGACCGCGGCACCACCGGCGGTGTTAGCTGAGACTCGCCCTCACAGCTAAAAGTTCGGAATTCGGACAACCTCCGGTTAGCCTGGGCGCGTGGAGTCTGCAACGAAGCGCGGCCGCACCCCACGCCGTATCGATCCGGCGCTGGAGGTCCAGGCGGCGCCCCAGGAACTCGTGCCGCGCCGTCGCCCGACGCAGGAGCGCAGCCGGCGCAAGTTCGACGCGCTGCTCGCCGCGTCCCGCGAACTGCTCACCGAGGTCGGCTTCGAGTCGTTCACCTGCGAAGAGGTGGCTGCCCGTGCCGATGTCCCCATCGGAACCCTCTACCAGTTCTTCGCCAACAAGTACGTCATCGTGTGTGAACTGAACCGGCAGGACCTGGTGGGTGTGCAGGACGAGCTCGCCAAGTTCGACGGCGTCATCCCCTCCGTGGACTGGCTGCGGTTCCTCAATGCCTTCGTCGACCATCTCGCCGGGCTGTGGATGTCGGACCCCTCGCGGCGGGAGGTGTGGCTCGCGATGCAGTCCACCCCGTCGACCCGGGCGACCGGCGCGATCCACGAGAAGGAGTTCGCCGAGCAGATCGCGCGGATGCTGGCTCCGCTCATGCCCGACACCCCGCGCGAGCGTCGCACGCTGATGGCCGAGGTGCTCGTGCACGTCGTCTACTCGATGCTGAACTTCTCCGTGCAGGACGACCAGAGCCACGCCGACGCGGTCGTCGAGCTCAAGCGGCTGATGGGTGCGTATCTGATGGTGGCGGAGAAGGAGTCACGCACCAGCGCCAAGCGGCGCAGGCGCCGTGAGGCCGCCGCCCGGGCGGAGGAGACCGAGCGGCCGGTCCCGGAGGACGACGGCCAGGTGGAAACGCGTCAGGCGGAGGAGACGCACGCCTCCCCCGCCTGACGCGGAATTCTCCCGCAGACTCCTACGCCTGCGGGTCGTCCTCGAGCACGACGAACGCGCCGGCCATGTCTCCGTCGTGGGTGAGCGAGACGTGGATCCGCACCCCGGTCAGGTGCTCGGCGACGTCGCCGTGCAGCCGGATCCCGGGTCGGCCCCACGCGTCGGAGACCACCTCGATCTGCCGGTGCACGGTCTCCGGCAGCACCGGTGGGCTGCCGAACAGCGACGCCGACCACGCCTTGATCAGCGCCTCCTTCGCCGCCCACCGGGCGGCGAAGTGCCGGCCCGGACGGGAGCTGCGGGTGTTCGCGTCGCGACGCTCGCCCGGGGTGAAGTTCGAGAGCATCGCCGTGCCTGCCCGGCCCAGCTGTTCCTCGAACTCCGACACCGTGACCAGGTCGAACCCGATCCCCGCAACTCCCATCCGTCCCGTGACCCGCTCTCTGTGACCGTGCGGCCGGCGGCTACTTGCAGCCGGGCAGACCCGAACGGTACACGTCGCCGTCACCCAGTCGTGCCTCCGGCGAGAGCAGCACGTCGGCCTCGAGCTGGCGTGCCGCCTTGGCCGGCACCGAGTCCCCACCGAAGCGACGGTCGGCGGGCCGCTGGTACAGGGCCGCACCCCCGGTCATCGCCTCCGCGAGGCGGCGCTTACCGGCGACGGCGCGGGCCTGAGCCTGCTCCACGTAGGCCTCCCGGCGCTCCGCCGGGATCGCCTCGACGAACGCCTGCGGGTGGACCACCGCGATCAGCCCCGACACGTGACCGAACCCGAGGCTGGTCAGCAGACCGGCCTTGAGCGCGTACCGCTCGCCGAAACGCAGCGGGGTGCGCGGCCACACCAGGTGCTCGAACTCGGCCATCTTGTCGTCGACGCAGTCCAGGCTGCGGTTCGGCGGGACGACGCCCTGGCTGAGGACCTGGCACAGGCCGATCAGCTGGAACGCCGCCGCGCCGCCCTTGGCGTGACCGGTCAGCGACTTCTGCGACACCACGAACATCGGCGCGCCCTCGCTGCGGCCCAGCGATCCGGCCAGACGCTCGTGCAGCTCCGCCTCGTTCGGGTCGTTGGCCGCCGTGGAGGTGTCGTGCTTGGAGATCACCGCGATGTCGTCGGCGGTGACACCGAGCTTGCGCAGCTCCCGCGCCAGGCCCGACTCGAGCCCGCCGCGACCGGCGCCGAGGGCACCGATGCCCGGAGCCGGGATCGAGGTGTGCACGCCGTCGGCGAAGGACCCGGCCCACGCGACCACACCGAGGACGGGCAGGCCCATCTCCAGCGCCAGGTCGCCGCGGGCGAGCAGGACCGTGCCGCCACCGGCGGACTCGACGAAACCGCCGCGCCGGCGATCGTTGGCCCGGGAGAACCGGCGATCGCTGATGCCCTTGGCCGTCATGTCGTCCGACTTCGCGGTGGCCGACATGTCACCGAACCCGACGATGCCCTCGATGCCGAGGTCGTCGAAGCCGCCGGCGACGACCAGCTGCGCCTTGCCCAGCTTGATCTTGTCGACGCCCTCCTCGACCGACACCGCGGCCGTCGCGCACGCCGCCACCGGATGCACCATCGCGCCGTAGCCACCGACGTACGACTGCACCACGTGCGCGGCGATGACGTTCGGCAGGGCCTCCTGCAGGATGTCGTTCGCGCGGGACTCGCCGAGCAGCGTGTCGATGTACAGCGACCGCATCGAGGTCATGCCGCCCATGCCGGTGCCCTGGGTGTTCGCCACGTACGAGGGGTGCACCCAGCGCATCAGCTCCGACGGGGTGAAACCGCTGGAGAGGAACGCGTCGACCGTGGTCACGATGTTCCACAGGCCCACCCGGTCCACGGACTCGGCCATGTCGGCGGGGATGCCCCACTTGGTGACGTCGAACCCGGTCGGGATCTGGCCGCCGACCGTGCGGGTCAGGTTCATCTTGCGGGGCACCCGGATCTCGGTGCCGGCCTTGCGGGTGACGGTCCAGTCACCGCTGTCCGGAACCGAGTGCGCGACGGTGTTCTCCGGGTCGGCGTCGACGAACGCGCGGGCCTCGGCCTCGGAACCCACCACGAACGACAGGTCCTTGTCCAGGAACACCGAGGTCAGCAGCGGCGCCGCGTTGTCGACCATCGCGCCGTCGTCGGCGTAGCGGCGGATGCCGCAGCGCTCGACCACCGCGTCGTGGTACCGGTCGGCGATCTCCGCCTCGGGCACCAGCTCGCCGGTCTCCGCGTCGTACCAGCCCGGCTTGGGATCGTTCTCCCACGCCACCAGGCCGGTGGCCCACGCCAGCTCGAGCACACCGGCGGCCGACAGCTCCTCGTCGACCTCCATCTCGAAGCGGGTACGGGCCGACCCGTAGGGGCCGAGCTCGCCGGCGCCGACGATGACCACCAGATCGGCGGGGTCGACGTCGAGCGTGTTCCACTCCGGTGCCGGCAGCGTCGCGTCCAGGCGCGGCGGTGCGGGCAGCGCCGCGATCGTCGCGTGCTCGGGCTCCGCCGCGGCGTCCTTCGCGGCCTCGGCCTCCTCCTGCGCCTGCTTGGCCAGGGCCGGCAGGTCGATGTCGGCCTCCGACAGACCCCCGGTCAGGTCCGCCACCAGCGGCTCGACCGCGGCGGCCTCCTTGGAGCCGGCGGTGACGAGCTTCAGCAGCTCGACGGCCATCTCGTCGGTCGACCAGGTCCGCACACCGGCGGCCTCGGCGGCCTCCACCAGCGGATCGTTGCCGCCCATCAGGCCCGTGCCGCGCACCCACCCGATGAGGGCGTGGGCGAGGGTGACCCGCTCGGCCCAGATGCGCTCGGCGTGCCAGCGGTTGACGATCGCGTCGAGCGCGGCCTTCGCCTCGCCGTAGGCGCCGTCGCCGCCGAACTTGCCGCGGTTCGGCGAACCCGGCAGCACGACGTGCAGGTGGGTGTCCACGTCACGGTCGGAGCCGATGTCGGCCAGGCCCGCGATCAGGCGCTCCACCGACCACAGCAGGACCCGCATCTCCATCTCGGCGCGGGCACCGGCGTCGGTCATCGACCCGGACACGCGCGGCGCGGCGAACGGGAACAGCAGCGTCGGGGTCAGGGCCTCCTTGATCAGCTTCTTGGCGCCGCCCGCGGTCTCCACGGTTTCGGTGCCGAGCCACGTCACCAGGGCGTCGACGTCGGCGTAGGACGCCATGTTGGCCGGGACCACCCACAGCGCCGCACCGGAGCGTGCGTTGCGCGCATACAGCTCCTTGTAGAAGCCGAGGCGGCTGTCGTTCAGGCTCGACGTGGTGACCACGACCGTGGCGCCGCCGGCGAGCAGCTTCGCCGCGACCGCGGCCGCGATCCCGCCCTTGCTGGCGCCGGTGACCACGGCGACCTCGCCCGCGTACTCGGCGTCGCCGGTCTGCCGGGCGGCCGTCGCGACGGCGTCGAAGACCTGCGCGAGCTCCGTGCGGCCGGCCTCGGTGGCCTTGCCCGCCCAGAACGCGGCGTGCGCGGCGACCGTGGCACCCGCACCGGCGAACCGCTCCGCGCCGATCTCGGCACCGAGCCAGATGCGAGCCAGGTCCTCGCGGGCCGTCGCCCACCGGTCGTCGATCAGCACGGCCTTGCGGGCGTCGAACGCCGGTGCGACCAGCCGCGGCCAGTCGGAGCCGAGCTCCGCCGAGACCAGGTCGACCAGCTCGGTGTCCGCCTTGTCCGCGAGGTCCGAGGCCGCGTCGGCCAGGCCCAGCTCGGACAGGATCAGTCGGGCGGTCTTGGCGAGCACACCGTTCGAGCCGGTGATGCCCTCGGCGAACTCGCCGAGCGCGGCAGCGTCGACGGTGGCACCGCCACCGCCACCGGCGGACGGCATCGACACCGCGACACCGCGGCGGCCGGCGACCGACTGCACGGCCGCGTCGATCAGCTTGTCGACGGCGGCACCGTCGGACAGCGCGCCGTCGGAGAGGCCGCCGAGCGCACCGCCGCGGACGGACGAACCGTCCCGGCTGCCCAGCGCGACCTCCGCGGTCACGTGCGACGCCCAGCCCTCGCCGAGACCCCACACCTTGGTGACCCGGTCGGCGACGTAGGCGGGACGCTTGCCCGACGGGCCGAACACCTTGCGCAGGTGGTCGTTGATCGAGTCCGACAGCACCGGACCGAAGGGCCGGTAGGTGCGGGCCAGGCGATCGACCGTGCCGGCGAGCGCGCCCATGTCGGCGTCGGCCGCACCGTCGATGGCACCGAGCGACAGCTCCGAGCCGAGGTCGACGAGCAGCTGGTTGCGCCGCGAGGACACGCCGTCGCACAGCGCCTCGATCGTGTCGGCGGGACCGATCTGATCCGGGCGCAGCTTCGTCCACAGGGCGATGAGCACCTTCGTGGCGTCGGCGGCCTTGAACGCGATGTCGTCCGGACGCGGACCACCCGCGGGAGCTGCGGGCGCGGCGGCCGGAGCGGCGGCCGCGGCCGGAGCGGCAGCGGAAGCGTCGGCCGAGGCCGGCTCGTCGTCCTCCACCGGCGCCGGATCGACGTCCGTGGAGTACACGATCGAGGCCTCGCGCTCGATGTTGAGCACCTCGACCGGCTGCCCGAAGCGGCCCGGCAGCTTCAGCGTCTGCGACGCCAGGTTCGCCACCGTGGGGGCGGCGCCGAGGCCGACCTCGACGAACCGCTCGACACCCAGGCCACCGTCGGCCTCGTCGGCGAACAGCAGATCCTGCGTCTCGATCCAGCGGACCGGGGACGCGAACTGCCACGCGAGGAGCTCGGCGAGCACCACGCGGCACAGCTTCGAGGGGTCGGCCGCCCAGGTGTCGAAGTCCGCGAGGACCTCAGCCAGCGGCTCCGACGGCACCAGGTCCGCGATCTCCTGGACGAACTCCCGGCCCAGGTTGAACGGCTTGGGCACCAGGTTCGGGATGTAGCGGCCGATGAGGATGTCGGGATCGATCTGCTCGGGCAGCAGGTTCAGCAGGCGCTCCCGGAAGTCGTCCACGCCGCCGCGCAGGACGGTCGAGTGGAACGGCACGTCGATGCCCGGGACCAGGATGAACGCACGCTTGCCCCCGAACTCGGCGACCTTGCGCTCGATCACGGACTCGAGGGCCTCGAGACCGGCGACCGTACCGGCAATCGCGTACTGCGAGCCGCGCAGGTTCAGGTTGACGATCTGCAGGAACTCCCCGGTCTCCTCGGCGACCCCGGCGACGAACGCCTCGAGATCGGCGTCGGCGACACCGAACTGCGACGGCCGGATCGCGGCCATGCGGTAGTTCGAACGGCCCTGCTCGTCGCGCGGCACGAGGGCGTGCATCGCCGACCCGCGGCTGAAGACCACCTCGAGCACCGCCTCGAGCGGCAGCACCCCGGCGACCGCGGCGAGCGCGTTGTACTCGCCCACCGAGTGGCCGGCCAGGAGCGCACCCTCGACGAAGGCGCCGGCCTCACGCAGTTCCGCGATCTGGGCGACACCCAGGGTCGCCATCGCGACCTGCGTGAACTGGGTCAGGTGCAGCACGCCGTCCGGGTGCTTGTGGGTGACGCCGCGGGCCTTGAGGACGGTCGGGTTGTCGCGCACCACGGCAAGGATGGAGAAGCCCAGGGCCTTGCGGGTGTGCTTGTCGGCGCGATCCCAGATCTCCCGGGCGGCCTTCGAGCGGGCGCGGGCGTCCAGGCCCATGCCGGGCCGCTGGATGCCCTGGCCGGGGAACGCGTACACCGTGCGCGGGGCGGCGGTGCGGCCGGTGGCGACCATCACCAGGTCCCCGTCCACGCGGCAGCTCACCTCGACGATCTCGGCGCCACGGTCGGTCGCGATGCGGTCGACGCGCACGTCGATCTGCGCACCCGGACGCACCATGCCGAGGAACCGGGCGGTCCACGCCGTCAGGCGGCGGGCCGGCAGCTTGGCGTCGGCCTCGAGGGCGGTGACGACCTGCTGGGCGGCGGCGGACAGCCACATGCCGTGCACGATCGGGGTGCCCAGGCCGGCCAGGAGGGCGGCGTTGTCCGAGGTGTGGATCGGGTTGTGGTCGCCCGACACCCGCGCGAAGGCGCTCATGTCGATCGGGGCGACGATCACGGCGTCGCGGCGGCGGCGACGCGGGGTCTCCACCGCGTCCTCGCTCACGGCACCGCCGGCACGGACCGGATCGGCCAGCTCGGCCTTGCCGGTGCGGCCACGGATCGCGAACCGCTCGATCAGGGTGGCGACCGTGGTGTCACCCGAGCCGTTGCCGTTGTCGGCGGTGATCTCGACGTGCACCTCGACGACCCGGCCGAGGTCGGTGTCGGCCACGTCCCGTGCCTCGGCCTTGACGCCCAGGATCGACGGATCGGTCGGCAGACCGTCCTTCACGTCGACGGCGTGGTCGAGATGGACCAGGTCGAGCATGCCCTCGATCACCGACAGGCTGTCGTCGGTCTGCGCGGCGCCGAGCGCGGCGAACACCGCCGGCCAGCACGCGCCGACCAGGACGTCGGGCACACCGTGGCCGCTCGGGGTCAGGTTCAGCGGCAGTCCCGAACCGGTGACACCGGCGTGGTCGGCGATCTTCTCCGGCAGCCAGCCGAGGGTGATGCGGGCCGCGCCCTTCTTCACCGCGGGCAGCTCCTGCCCCGCGGCGACACCGAGCAGCGCCGACATCGACGCCGACGCGTCGTCCGCGGTGACGACCGGGGCGCCACCGGTGTGCACGGTGGCGGGCACCGTGAGGCGGATCTCGACGGTCTTGTCGCTGGCGAGCGGCACCGTCAGGCCCACGTGCTCGGCGTCGAGAACGCTCAGCGTGGCGCCCGTCGCGCCGTGCACGGCGGCGGTGTCGGACTCGACGGACCACTCGTCCAGGTCACCGAGGCGGTGCACCGGGTTGACGGTCTGCCGGCCGGCCCAGTTGACGTCCGGAGCCGACAGCACGGCGTCGAGCAGGCCGGCCGCGAGGTCCTGGTGGCGGCGGGCCGCGATCTGCACCGGCTCGATGCCGGCCGCGATCAGCTCGTCGACCGCGGCCTTCTCGAAGCGGTCGAGCAGCTCACCGACGGGCTCGTCGGCGCGGGTGATGCCCGCGACGGCGACGGTGCCCGGGATGATGCAGACCTGATCGGCGCTGTAGCGCGGATCGTGGGCCTGCCACAGGGAGTCGGACCGCCACCAGCGACGCACGTCCTGGTCGACGACCGGGACGAAGTTCACCGGCTTGCCCGGGGTGCGGCACAGCGAGACGAAGAACGGAACGTCGGCCGGGTGCAGGACCACCGAGTCGGCGTCCGGGAACTGCTCGGTCAGCGCGGCCAGCGCCGCGTACGGCCGGTCGAGGGCCGCGTCGTCGGCGAACAGCGTCGGGATCGGGCCACGGTCGGCCGGGTGCAGGCGGGACTCGGCGCGCTGCAGCATCTCGTGGAAGCGCTCACGCCAGGTGACGTCGATCCACGGGTTCTCGGCCGCGTCGGCCACCTCCTGCGAGCCGACGGCCAGCTCCAGGTAGCGGGCGAGCCACTGCCCGTAGGTCATCTCGGCGACGTCGCCGAAGTACGGCTTCGCGGTGACGTCGAGCGCGGCGATGATCTCGTCGCGGCGCGCGGCCACGGCCTCGGCGTCGCCCGCGACCTCGTCGAGCAGGCGGCCCGTGCGGGACGCGGCGTTGTCGATCTCGTGGATGTCCGCGCCCAGCTGGCTACGGCCGGAGGCCATGCCGCCGGAGGCGGTGCCGGCGCCGACCCAGTCGGGGGTGCCGGGGGTCTCGACGAGCATCCGCTTGACCTCGGGCGACGTGGTCGCCTCGAGCGTCGCCATCGCCGCGGTGCCGACGAGGATGCCGTCGAGCGGCATCGCCGGGAAGCCGTGGGCGGTGGACCAGCGGCCGGTCAGGTAGTCGGCGGCCCGCTCGGGGGTGCCGATGCCACCACCGACGCACAGCACCAGGTTGGAGCGGGTGCGCAGCTCGGCGTAGGTGGCGAGCAGCAGATCGTCGAGGTCCTCCCACGAGTGGTGGCCACCGGCGCGGCCGCCCTCGATGTGGACGATGACCGGGTAGTTCGGCACCTCGTTCGCGATGCGGATCACCGAGCGGATCTGCGCCACGGTGCCCGGCTTGAAGGCGACGTAGCTGATGCCGGCCTCGGTCAACTCCTCGATGATCGAGACGGCTTCCTCGAGCTCGGGGATGCCGGCGGTGACGACCACGCCGTCGAACGGCGCGCCCGCGGCGCGGGCCCGCGGCACCAGCCGCTTGCCACCCACGTGCAGCTTCCACAGGTACGGGTCGAGGAACATCGAGTTGAACTGCACGGCGCGGCCCGGCTCGAGCAGCCCCTTCAGTTCCTCGACGTGGTCGGCGAAGATCTGCTCGGTGACCTGGCCGCCGCCGGCGAGCTCGGCCCAGTGGCCGGCGTTGGCTGCCGCGGCGACGATCTTCGGATCGACGGTGGTCGGCGTCATGCCGGCCAGCAGGATCGGGGAGCGGCCGGTCAGGCGCGTGAACGCCGTCTCGACGCCCTGGCGGCCGTCGGGCAGGGTGACCGGCTTCGGCGCGAACGCGGACCACGGCTGCGGCACCTCGGGCTCCGCGCCCGGGGTCAGCAGGTTGCGCTGACCGCCGCGGGTGGCGGCCGCGATGATGCCCACACCCTGGCCACGCAGGCCCGAGCTGGTCATACGGGTCAGCAGCTCACCGGGACCCATGTCCAGGATCCACGAGGCGCCGGCCGCGACGGCGTCGTCGACGAGGGCGACCCAGTCGACCGGGTCGACGAGCACTTCCTGCGCCAGCGAGCGGGCGAGGTCCGCGTCCAGGCCGCAGCGGGCGGCCCAGTCGGCGACCTGCTCGACCGCGTCGGCGAGAGCGGGGTGGTGGAAACCGATCTCGGCGGAGACCGGCTCGAAGGTCGGGGCGAACACGGCACCGCCGCGCTTCTTCGCCTCACGCTCGCGGGTCTCCGCGGCGGAGATCTCCTCGCAGCGCTGCTGCACGCGAGCCAGGGCGGCCGGCGGGCCGGACAGCACGACGCGGCGGCGGGCGTTGCGGATGGCGACGACCGCGGAGCGCTGCGGGTCCTGGTCGGCGAAGACCTCGGCGACGACGGCGCGCAGGCGCTCGGGGTCGACGTTCGCGACCGCGAGCATCGGGAAGCGCTCGGCGCCGGCGATGATGCCGCGGCGACGGCCGACGAGGGTGGCGGCGGCACCGATGAGCTGGGCGATCGCGAGGATCTGCCCGTCCTTGGCGCCGGCGGCCTCGGTGGCCGCGACGGCCAGCACGCCCTGCGAGTGGCCGATCACGGCGGCCGGGGCCTGGGCGGTCACGTCGAGGCCCTGGTTCGCCAGCGCGCGCAGCGCGGCCACCTGGGTCAGGAACACGCCGGGCAGCGAGACCGCGGCGGAAGTCAGCGTGGACTCGGAGGGGCCGGAGACGGGCGTCTCGTCCTCGTCGGCGACCTCCTGCTCGAGCATCCAGGCGATGGGGTCGAAGCCGCTCGGGCGCACGACGACGAGGTCGTGTGCGACGGGCGCGAGCAGCGCGGTGGCCTCGTTGACCAGTTCGGTCAGGACCGGCTCGAGCCCGTTGTCGCGGCTGAGTTCTTCGAGGGAGCTGAGCCAGGGAGCGCCCTGACCACCGAAGGCGAGTGCGTAGGGCTCCCCGGCGAGGAGCTTGTCGACCAGCGCGCCCTTACGGGAAGCGGGGGCGTTGCCCCGGTCACTGGCGCGTCGTGATGCCTTCGAGTTCCGTCCGTTGTCGGCTGGTGTGGTCTCGTCGATCGTCACGCGTGTAGTTCCTCTCCTGAACACCGCAAGGGCGTGGTCTCGTGGCCGCCCGCGCCGCCGTTGGCGTTCTGATGGGCTCTGATCTGCTCGTTCGGGCTACCCAAGAGTGACACAAAATCATGAGGGGTTCCTCATGTTTTGTTCCGCGCGGGTTACCTCCCCCGAAGGGGCACGTGAGATCACTCACAGGAGGTCGGAGAAGTGACCGGTTGGTAGGGAGAGTCCGCGCAGGCTGCGCGGCTACATGGACGTCCATCAACCTGAGGAATCCCTCAGGTTTATCGTTACACAATCGTTACCATCTTGACTGACCGCGAAACGCGTGCATGAGGGCACTTTCGGCAATTTGTCGGCGCCGTCCGATACAGTCCCGCGCATCGAACATACATTCGATCCAGGGGGGATGATGGGACGGTCGACGAAGTACACACGGGAAGTCCTCGAGGATGCGGTCCGAAACTCGACGAGCGTTGCGGGGGTCATGCGCTACTTGGGCCTGGTGCCGAGCGGGGGTTCGCACCATCACCTCAGTCGCCGGATCAAACGGCTGGGCATCGACACGTCGCACTTCACCGGATCGGCGCACACCAAGGGCAGTCATGCCCTGAACCGTCTCGCATGGAGGGAGGTGCTTGTCTGCAAACCGACCGGCGCTCCCCGACAGAGACCGAATCTGCTTCGCCGCGCCCTCATCGAGTCCGGTCGTCCCTACAAGTGCGAGGGGTGTGGCATCGGCACTGAATGGTGCGACTACCCGATAACGCTCCATGTCGACCACATCGATGGGAATCCGAATGATTCCCGTCCGGAGAACATCCGCTTCCTGTGCCCCAACTGCCACAGCCAAACCCCGACCTGGGCCGCGAGAAAACGCTTTGGCGCCCGATAGGTCGAGCGAGGAAGGACGGATGTAGTCGCGTATGGTGACGCTGGTAAGCGCGAGTGGCGGAACAGGCAGACGCGCGGCGCTTAGAACGCCGTGTCTTCGGACGTGGGGGTTCAAGTCCCCCCTCGCGCACCACGTGACCTCGCCCACGGCCCCCGACCGCTCTTGGCAGGTCGAGGGGCCGCTCGGGTACTTTTGATGACGTGTCCGAGAACCGTCCGCCGCGTCGCCTTGCCCTCGTCGTACTGGTGGCGGTCGCCGCGGCCGGCTGTCTCGGTCTGGGTTTCTGGCAATGGACACGGTTCGAGGCCGTGGGCGGCACGTTCCAGAACCTCGGCTACGCCCTGCAGTGGCCCGCCTTCGCCTTCTTCTGCGTCTACGCCTACCGCCGGTTCGTGAAACTCGAGACCGAGGACGCCGAGAGCCAGGCCACGGGTGCACCGCGCGCGTCGGAACCGAAGGAACCCACCGAGATCCCCGAGGATCTCCTCCCCCAGCGGCCCCGCACTGGGCTCGATCCGAACGCGGCCGTCGATCCGGACGACCCGGAGGCTCGGCAGATGCTGGAGTACAACGATTACCTCGCGCAGCTTGCGCGCAGGTCCGATAGGAGCGCTCAGTGAGCACGACCCCCGAGCAGGCACCCGACCAGACGAGCGGTTCGACCGCGCCGCAGTCCCGTCCGGAGGCCGACCGGAAGAAGATTGCCTCGGCCCTGACGCGGTACCGCGCGCTCGCCTGGATCACCGGCGTGTGGCTGCTCGTGCTCACCGGCGAGATGGTCGCGAAGTACATCCTGAAGGTCGAGAACGTCCCCGGCTGGATCGCCGTGGTCCACGGCTGGGTCTACGCGGTGTATCTGGTGCTCACGCTCGACCTGGCGATCAAGGTGCGCTGGCCCGCGGGCCGCACGATCGGCACCCTCCTCGCCGGCACGATCCCGTTCCTGTCGTTCTTCGTCGAGCACCAGCGCACGAAGCAGGTCAAGGCCGACTTCGGCGTCTGACCGGCCGGCCGATCGGCGCGCGAAACAGCAAGCCGCCCACGCGATTGCGTGGGCGGCTTCTTGTTTCGCGTGGGAGCGCAGGCTTCGCGCCGCGGCGGCGGGCGTCAGCGGGCGAGCGCTGCGAGATCGGGCACCAATCGTGCCAGTGCGCGCCCGCGGTGCGACGAGGCGTCCTTCTCCTCGGCGCTGAGCTCGGCGGCGGTGCGCTCCTCCCCCTCGGGCCGGAACACCGGGTCGTAGCCGAAACCGTTGGCGCCGCGCGGGCTGTGGACGATGGCGCCGCGCCACTCACCGCGCACGACGTGCACCGCGATCTCGCCGTCGTCACCGGGAACGGCGAGGGCACAGGCAGAGACGAATGCCGCGCCGCGGCGCTCGTCGGGAACGTCCTGCAGCTGCCCGAGCAGCAGTTCGGTGTTGGCGTGGTCGTTGCCGTGCCGCCCCGACCACCGGGCGGAGAGCACCCCGGGCATCGCATTGAGGGCATCGACCTCGAGTCCGGAATCATCTGCGACGCACGGCATTCCGGTCGCCGCCGCGCCGTCGCGCGCCTTGGCGGCCGCGTTCTCCTCGAACGTCGCGCCGGTCTCGGGCGCCTCGTCGTAGGGCGGCACGGCGTCGAGTCCGACGAGGTCGATCCCCTCGATCCCGGCGGCGTCGAGGACGCGCCGCAGTTCGCGCAACTTCTTCGCGTTCCGGCTCGCCACGAGCACCTGCACCCTGTCAGACACCGAACTTCTTCCTGGTCCGCTCGGGGGTCACGGGCTGCGGCAGCGTGCCCGGGTAGGGGGCGTCGAGCGCCTGCTTCTGGATCTCGCACAGTTCGGCGATGCCGGCGAGCGCGGAGTCGAGCATCTTGTCGAGGGTGGACCGGGCGAACGTCGCACCTTCGCCGGTCCCCTGGACCTCGACGAGGGTGCCGGTGTCGGTGGCGATGACGTTCATGTCGACCTCGGCGCGCACGTCCTCCTCGTAGGGCAGGTCGAGGCGGACGCGGCCGTCGACGACTCCGACGCTCACGGCCGCGATGGCGCACGAGATCGGCTGCGGGTCGGTGAGCCGGCCCGCCGCGCTCAGCCACGCGACGGCGTCGACGAGGGCCACGTAGGCGCCGGTGATGGCGGCGGTGCGGGTGCCGCCGTCGGCCTGCAGGACGTCGCAGTCGATGGCGATGGTGTTCTCGCCGATGGCGGCGAGGTCGATGCAGGCGCGCAGGGCGCGGCCGACAAGGCGGCTGATCTCCTGGGTGCGGCCGCCGAGCTTGCCCTTGACGGATTCGCGTCCGCTGCGGGTGTGGGTGGCGGCGGGGAGCATCGCGTATTCGGCGGTGAGCCAGCCGAGACCGGAGCCCTTGCGCCAGCGCGGCACGCCCTCTTCGACGCTGGCGGTGCACATGACGCGGGTCTGGCCGAATTCAACGAGCACCGAGCCCGCGGGGTGGTTGGTGAATCCTCGGGTGATCCGGATGGGGCGGAGTTCGTCGTCCGCTCTGCCGTCTTCTCGTGTGGTCACCCGGACGAGCCTATTAGATGGGGTAGACGTCCCCGGCGGACACCGCGTGGACGGGCCCGGAGTACTGCTCCTTGGCTTCGGCGATGACGTCCTCGCGCGAGGTCCACGGCGGGATGTGGGTGAGCAGCAACTCGCCCACCTCGGCGCGAGCGGCGAGCATGCCGGCCTCGGCGCCGGAGAGGTGGATGCCGTCGGGGCGGTCGTCGGGTGCGTGGGTCCACGAGGCCTCGGACAGCAGGACGTCGGCGCCGCGCGCGAGCTCGACGACCTCGTCGCACATGCCGGTGTCGCCGGTGTAGACAACGGTGCGCCCGGAGTCGCTGGTGATGCGGAATCCGTAGGCCTCGGGCGGGTGGTTGACCCGGCCGGGGTGGATGGTGAGCGCGCCGAAGCGGAAGGCTTCGCCGTCGGCGAGGGGGCGCACGTCGAGGGTGTCGCTGACGTCGTCCATCTCGCCGGCGATCTCGGCGGAGGCGGCGCCGATGCGCACGCTGGTGTCCGAGGGGCCGTAGACGAGGGTCCGTCCGGTGGGGCGGTTCGGGGAATAGCGCCGCCAGACGAGCAGGCCGGGGATGTCGAGGCAGTGGTCGGCGTGCAGGTGCGAGAGCAGCAGCGAGACCTCGCCGGGGTCGGCGTAGCGCTGGAGGGCCCCGAGGACGCCGGGACCGAAGTCGATCACCAGGGGCGGGGTGCCCGGGGCGGTGATCAGGTAGCCCGACGCGGCGGAATCCGGCCCGGCCACGCTGCCGGAACACCCCAGGACGGTCATGCGCATGGGGGTCATGCTGCCACGTCCCTGTGGCTGCGACGAAGCCAACGCAGGTTTTGATCGAGAGATGTCACAGTTGCGGCGACGCTGTGAGCCTACCGATCGGTCAGTTGTTGCGCGGGGGTGCGTCTCACCCGAACGAGGAGGTGGGCACGGCCGGCGGGCGGCGGCGACGCTCGTCGGCGGAGAGCAGCCAGGCGGCCAGGACGCCGCCCCCGGCGCCGAAGAGGTGCCCCTGCCAGGAGACGCGCGGATCGCTGGGCAGCACGCCCCACAGGATGCTGCCGTAGACGAACAGCACGATCACCCCGATGACGATCTGGCTCGACTGCCGGGTGAAGATGCCGCGTGTGATCAGGTAGGTGAGCCACCCGAAGACGAGGATCGACGCGCCGATGTGCACGAAGCCGGACCCGGCGGTGAGCCAGGTGCCGAGCCCGCCGACCACCCAGATGATCGCGGTGGCGGCCAGACCGCGGCCGATGCCGGAGACGAGCACGAGGAAGCCGAGCACGAGCAGCGGAATGGTGTTGGCGCTCAGGTGCGCCCAGTCGGCGTGGAGCACGGGTGCGAACGCCACGCCCCACAGCCCGTCGGCGGTTCTCGGTTCGATACCGGCGGAGTCGAGGTCGGCGGGCGCGGCGGCGTCGACGGCTTCGACGCCGTAGAGCAGGGCGACGAATCCGGCGATCAGGAGCGCCGCGCGCTGCCAGACGGGCCGGGGCCCGGGACGGGAACCGTCGGGTACGGTCATGCGCTCGCCCTTCGCGTGTGTCCTGTGCTGTGTTCCTGGCTTTCGAGCCTACCGACGTGCGCACCGCTCGACACGTGCGCGGCGACGGTCGGGCTTCGCCGTGAAAGCCCTGTCGACCGGCGGCCCGGTGGCTACTGTGAGAGGCACCGTCGGACCCGGGAGGCAGTCGTGCCGAGAAACGTCGGAGATCGCTACGCCTGCGAGAAGTGCGGCGCGCAGATCGTCTACGAGAAGCCGTGCCCCTGCACCGAGGGGATGCCGCATTCGGAGATCTGCTGCGGCGACCAGATGAAGCGCGTGTCGGAGGGCACGTCGGGCTGAGCCCTCAGCGCGGCCCTCAGCGCGACGTGGGAATCCCGGCCGTGAAGGCGGAGGGGAACACGTCACGATAGGCGGGGATACCCGCGACCGCGGTGGCCTGCAGCACCGCGTCGACGACGGCGCGCTGGACGACCTCGGCGGCCGCCTCGCACACGGCGGCCAGCACGGGCAGTTCGGGCGCGAAGGCCTCCGGGATCGGTCGGCTCGCGCCGGGGGGCGTCGCGGTGCCGGTGGCCAGGGCGAAGAGTGTGTCGCCGTCGAGGGGCGAGTGGGCGGGGCGGACGGCCCGGGCGAGGCCGTCGTGCCCGGCGACGGCGACACGGCGGCAGGCCGCGGCGGTCAGGTCGGCGTCGGTGGCGACGACGCCGATGGTGGTGTTGAGGGCGGTGCCCTTGGATGCGAGGGCGTTGGCGGCGGCGAGGTCGGTTGCGGTGGGCGCGACGAGCCCGAGCCGGGCGGCCCGGGCGGGGCCGAGGCCCCAGGGCAGGCCGGTCTCGGGGTCGAACACGGCTCCGACGGGGTTGGCGACGACGAGGGCTGCGACGGTGACGCCGGCGGCGGGGCCCTCGGTCAGGAACAGGCTCGCGGTGCCGATGCCGCCCTTGAGGGTGCCGGCGCGTGCGCCGACTCCGGCGCCGACGGTGCCACGGGCGACGGTCGTGCCGGCGGCCGCGGCGGCCCGGTATCCGCTGTCGGCGGTGGGCCGGGCGGTCCACTCCCCCACGGGCAGGTCGAAGACGACCGCGCCCGGCACGATGGGCACCACGGCCCCCGGCGGCCCCATCGGAATGCCGCGGCCCTGTTCCTCGAGCCACCGCATCACGCCGTCGGCGGCGGCGAGCCCGTAGGCGCTGCCTCCGGTGAGGAGCACCGCGTCGACGCGCTGGACGGAGTGGCTGGGGTCGAGCAGGTCGGTTTCGCGGGTGCCGGGCCCGCCGCCGCGGACGTCGACGGCGGCGGTGACGGCACGGTCGGGCACGACGACGGTGCATCCGGTGGCCCGCCCGGTGCCGAAGGCGTGGTCGGAGCCGAGGGTGACGTCGGCGTCGAGGGCCTGCCAGTGCCCCACGCGCAGGCCGGCGACGTCGGTGAGCGAGTCGGTGGGTCCGGGCGTGGCCGTCACGGCAGCAGCGCCTGGACGAGGGAGTCCTGCATCCAGGTCAGCCAGTGGTAGACGTCGAGGTGCGGGGCCCGCGGGTCGTCTTCGTCGAGTGTCTCGGGGGTGTCGTCGTCGATGCCGAGGGTGGTGCCGAGGGCCAGCCGGAGGTCGTTGAGCCCGTACAGCCAGGCATCGGCCTGTTCCGGGCTGAGCACCACCTTGCCGCCGGATTCGGGGACGGTGCGCAGGATGACGGCTCCGGCGGCGAGCTTGGCGTCGATGATGTCGGGTTCGTGCAGGCTGCGCAGGGCACCGTTGAGGTCGGCGGATTCGTCGTCGGGATGGACGGTGGCGTCGGCGTCGGGCCGGTGGAAGTCGGGCAGCAGCCGTTGCAGGGCGGGGACGTCCGGCGGGGTGCAGTTGCCGGTGCGCAGGCCGGTGAGGGCGGCGAGGTCGTCCTGCGGGGCGCCGGCGGCGCGTTCCTCGAGCATGCCGAGTACGGATGCGACGAGCGAGCGCAGCACCGACGCCTCGTGTGCGTCCATCTCGGATCGCAGCTTCACGCCTCCGAGCGAGTTCTTCCTGCTCCACTGCCGCACGTCGGTCGGCTCCTCCTGGCTTCGCGGTCGGGATGGTCGGCGAGCGGGCGGCCGATCACTCGGCCCGCTGCATCGTCGCCCACAGCCCGGCGGCGTGCAGGCGTTGCACGTCGTGTTCCATCTTGTCACGCGAGCCGCTCGAGACGACCGCCTTGCCTTCGTTGTGCACCTTGAGCATCAGCTCGGTGGCCTTGGCCTTGCTGTACCCGAACAGCTTCTGGAATATGTACGCGACGTAGTGCATGAGGTTGACCGGGTCGTCCCACACGACGGTGACCCAGGGCCGGTCGACTGCTTCGATCTCCTCGACGGTTTCGGCTTCCGCCGGCATTGCCTGCCCTGCCGCCATGGTGACGGCGGGAAACGAGGCCACGGTGACTGCGTCGGACGGCTCCGGGGGGGCGGTGCCGAACGGGCTTGTCGGGGAACACGTCGCCATGTCTCCAGGGTACGGCGTCGGCGCCCGGCAATACAGCCGCATCCCGGCCCGCGCTCTACAGTGATCGGGTGCCCGATTCCCTTCTGCCGCGCACCGCGACGGCGAGCACCGCCCTGTTCACGGACGTCTACGAGCTGACGATGCTCGAGGCCGCGCTCGCGGACGGCACCGGTTCCCGCCCTTGCACGTTCGAGGTGTTCGCGAGGCGTCTGCCGCCCGGGCGCCGGTACGGCGTGGTCGGTGGGACCGGCCGGCTGATCGATGCGCTGGAGACGTTCCACTTCGGCGAGGAGGAACTGGCCGTGGCGGGACGGTTCCTCGACGCCTCGACCGTGGAGTGGCTGCGCGGCTACCGGTTCTCCGGCGACATCGAGGGCTACCGGGAGGGCGATTTCTACTTCCCCGGTTCGCCGGTGCTGGCGGTGCGCGGCACGTTCGCCGAGTGTGTCCTGCTCGAGACCCTGATTTTGTCGATCCTCAACCACGACAGCGCGGTGGCGTCGGCGGCGGCGCGGATGGTCAGCGCCGCGGACGGCCGCACGCTGATCGAGATGGGGTCGCGCCGGACCCACGAGGAGGCGGCGGTCGCGTGTGCGCGGGCGGCATACCTCTCGGGCTTCGACGCGACGTCGAATCTCGAGGCGGTGCGCCGGTACGGGGTGCCGGGCACGGGTACCGCGGCGCACGCGTTCACGCTCGTGCACACCACCGGGGCGGGCCGCGACGAGGCGGCGGCGTTCCGGAGCCAGGTCGAGACGCTCGGGGTGGGGACCACGCTGCTGGTGGACACGTACGACATCACCAACGGGGTGCGCACGGCCGTCGAGGTGGCCGGCACCGGACTCGGGGCCGTGCGGATCGACTCGGGCGATCTCGGCGTGCTGGCCCGGCAGGTGCGGGAGCAGCTCGACGGCTTGGGGGCGACGAACACGAAGATCGTGTTGTCGGGTGACCTGGACGAGTACTCGATCGCAGGTCTGCGCGCCGAGCCGGTCGACGTGTACGGCGTCGGGACGTCGCTGGTCACCGGCTCGGGCGCGCCCACGGCCGGGATGGTCTACAAGCTGGTCGAGGTCGACGGCATCCCGGTGGAGAAGCGCAGCGCGCACAAGGAGTCCCGGGGCGGCGCCAAGCGGGCCGTGCGGTTCGCCCGCCCGACCGGCACGCTGGTGGAAGAGGTGATCTACCCGGCGGACGCGCCCGTACCGGGGGGCGACGGCGAGGTGGTGCACGAGCTGATGGTTCCGCTGGTCTGCAACGGCGAGCGGGTCGGCGACGGGCCTACGCTGGAGGAGAGCCGGGCATTGCTCGCGCACGGGCTGATCAGTCTCCCGTGGGAGGCCCTGACCCTGTCGGCGGGCGAGGCCGCGGTGCCGACCCGATTCGTGAGGTGAGGACGTTGTCGCGGGCGCTGATCATCGTCGACGTGCAGAACGACTTCTGTGAGGGCGGGTCGCTGGCCGTGGCCGGTGGCGCCGCGGTCGCCGCGGACATCAGCCGGTACCTGGCCGCACACGCGCAGGACTACGCGCACGTGGTCGCCACCCGGGATCACCACGTCGATCCGGGTGCGCACTTCGCCGAGGAGCCGGACTTCGTGGACTCGTGGCCGCCGCACTGCCGGGCGGGAACCGAGGGTGCCGAGTTCCATCCGGCCCTCGACACCACCCGCGTGGAGGCGGTCTTCTCCAAGGGGGCGTTCGAGGCCGCGTACTCGGGCTTCGAGGGCAGCCACGACACGGGCGAGTCCCTCGACGGGTGGCTGCGCGGGCACGGGGTCACCGCGGTCGACATCGTGGGTATCGCCACCGATCACTGCGTGCGGGCGACCGCGCTCGATGCCACCGCCGCCGGGTTCGACACGCGGGTGCTGCTGCCGTACACGGCCGGGGTGAGCGAGGCGACCGTCGAGTCGGCGCTCTCGGCGCTCCGGGAGGCGGGTGTGGACCTGGTCGGACAGGTCGGGCCGCGAACCTGACGGTGGTGCCCAGTACCCTGACGCGGTGCCCGAACTCCCGAATGTGCCGGAACTGCTGCGCACCGCGGTGCACGCGCTGGGCGGCAAGGAACGGCGCAACCAGCTGACCATGGCCTCGGCGGTGGCGCATTCGCTGGACACCGGCGAGCACCTCGCGGTCCAGGCCGGTACCGGCACCGGCAAGTCGCTGGCCTACCTCGTGCCGGCCGTGCGGTATGCGGTGCAGACGGGCCGGACGGTGGTGGTCTCCACCGCGACGATCGCGCTGCAGCGTCAGCTGGTGGACCGGGACCTGCCGCGGCTGGCCGGCGCGCTGGAGTCGGCGCTGGGCCGGCGCCCCCGCTTCGCGATCCTCAAGGGCCGCGGGAACTATCTGTGCCTGAACAAGATCCACACCGGTCTGGCCGAGGAGCCGCCTGCGGACGACCAGTTGTTCGACGCGTTCGCCCTGTCGCGGATCGGCCGGGAGGTGCGTCGGATCACGGAGTGGTCGTCGGCCACCGGCACCGGCGACCGCGACGACCTCGTCCCCGGCGTGTCGGATCAGGCGTGGCGTCAGGTGAGTGTCACCGCCCGCGAGTGCCTGGGCAAGTCGCGGTGCCCGGTCGGCGAGGACTGTTTCGCGGAGATCGCCCGCGCCGAGGCCGGGCAGGTCGACGTGGTCGTCACCAACCACGCGCTGCTGGCGATCGACGCGATCAGCGGCATCTCGATCCTGCCCGAGCACGACGTGGTGGTGGTCGACGAGGCGCACGAACTCGTGGACCGCGTCACCGGGGTGGCGACGGCGGAGCTGTCCGGCGGCACCGTCTCGGCCGCGGCGCGGCGCTGCGTGAAGCTGATCGAGGACGAGGACGTCGACCGACTCGAGGGGGCCGCCGAGAACTGGGAGGCGCTGCTCGAGGAGCTGCCGCCGGGGCGGTGGGACGAGTTGCCCGAGGGCGCGGGCGCGGCGCTGGCCGCGATCCGCGACGCGGCGTGGGCCGTGCGCACGGCGATCGGACCACCCAAGGCGGGGCTCGACGCCGAGGCCGCCGCGGCCCGCAACCAGGCGCTGGCGGACGTCGACGAGGTGCACGACTGCGCGGTTCGCGTGCTGACCGCCTTCGAGGAGACGGATCCCGCTGCCCGCCGGGACGTCGTCTGGCACGCCGCCGACGAGTTCCGCGGCAACACCCGCCACACGGTGCGGATGGCGCCGCTGTCCGTCGGCGGACTGCTGCGGTCCCGGCTGTTCGCCGCGTCGACGGTCGTCCTGACCTCGGCGACGTTGACGGTGGGTGGCTCGTTCGACGCGCTCGCCGTCAACTGGGGGCTGCCGCCGCAGTCGCCGGCCCGCAGCGACACCGGCGCGGCGTCGGGGACGGAACCACCGTCGGACGACGGGGACCTGCGGTGGAATTCCCTGGACGTGGGATCGCCGTTCGATCACGCCCGCTCCGGCATCCTGTACGTCGCCAAGCACCTGCCGGCCCCCGGCCGCGACGGGCTCTCCCCCGCGTACCTGGACGAGATCGCGGAGCTGATCGAGGCCGCCGGCGGCCGCACGCTCGGGCTCTTCTCGTCGATGCGCGCCGCGAAGGCGGCGGCGGAGGCGATGCGGGAGCGCCTGGACACGCCGGTCCTGTGCCAGGGCGAGGACGCGACCGGCGCCCTGGTGGAGAAGTTCGCGGCCGACGAACCGACGTCGTTGTTCGGGACCCTGTCGCTGTGGCAGGGCGTGGACGTGCCGGGACCGTCGCTGTCGCTGGTGATCCTGGACCGGATCCCGTTCCCGCGACCGGACGACCCGCTGCTGGTGGCGCGGCAGCGGGCGGTGGAGGCGCGCGGGGGCAACGGCTTCCTGTCGGTGGCGGCCACCCACGCCGCGCTGCTGCTCGCGCAGGGCGTGGGCCGGTTGTTGCGCAGCACGGACGATCGGGGTGTCGTGGCGGTGCTCGATCCCCGCCTGGCGACCGCACGGTACGGCGGGTATCTGCGCGCGTCGCTGCCCCCGTTCTGGGAGACAGCCGATCCGCGGGTGGTGCGCAAGGCGCTCGTCCGTCTGCGGGGCTGACCGGGCCGCGACGCGTCCGATCCCGAAACGTTCACGACTTTCCCGGAATTTCCGGCCGTTTCGCGGCAGCATCGAAGGCGGCGCAGGCGCCGGAGTCGAGGGTCGCAGGGACAGGGGGCTTTTCGGATATGCCACAGGGCGTTGTGAAGTGGTTCGACGAGGAGAAGGGGTTCGGCTTCATCGCGGAGGAGGGCGGCGGGCCCGACATCTTCGTCCACTACTCGGAGATCGCGGGGACGGGCTTCCGCTCGCTGACAGAGGGTCAGCGCGTCGAGTTCGAGATCGGACTGGGTGTGAAGGGACCTCAGGCGGAGAACGTCCGACCGGTGTGAGAACCGCGGCCGCCGCGGCACCCGGTGATCAGACCCGCAGGCCCACCTCGACGATCGCCTTGGCAACCGACCGCACGGGTGCCTGGTTGCTGCGGGCGTGGCCGCGGATGAGCCGGAACGCCTCGTCGGGGGTGGTGCTCCGGGCGTGGGCGATGATGCCCTTCGCCTGTTCGATGACGATGCGCGAATCGAGCGCCGCCTGCAGTTGCGCGTTCAGCTGCTCGTGCTGCCGCAGCTTGTTGGAGTTGACGATGTAGCCGGTGGCCATGTCTGCGAAGATCTGCGCCGCCGCGATCTCACGATCCGCCCATTCGCGCGGTTCGCACGCGTACAGGTCGAGAGCGCCGATCTTCTCGTCCGCGAGCTGCATCGGTATGCCGGCCACCGCCGCGATCCCGTGCTCGCGGGCCTTCTCGGCGTAGTCCGGCCACAGGTCTGATCGTGTCCGCACGTCGGCGACCGCGATGGGCTCGCCACGATCGAACGCGTACTGGCACGGCCCCACCCCGGCCTCCTCCTGGCAGCGTTCCATCTCCCCCACCACCTCGGCGGCCGCGGTGACGAACTGCAGCCGGCCCTCGCACTGCAGGCTCACGCCGCACCCGAGGAGACCCAGAACGGCGGTCACGCCATCGACGAGCTCGTCGAGCGCTGCGCCGACGTCGTAGGGGGTGGGCAGCAGGCGCGCGAACCGCGACAGCACCGCCATGAACTCGTCCTGGTCGAACACCGGCGCGCCCCCTCCGGTCGGCAACACCCTCGATAGTGACACACATCACAGTTCTTGGGTGGCGTCGCACGCGTCACATCACATATCCTGGTACACAGAGCGTCCGCCCCAGATCCCGGCGACGCCCGAATCGGAGCCGCCCCGACCCCCGGTGCTCCTCTCTCACTCTCCACGAATCGTGTGGACAGGTTTTCGGGAGAACACCGCTCGAGGCCCGGTTGCCCGTCGCTCCGAGCAGGTGTACCTCCCGGACACGATCCGCGAAGAAGGAACACCCATGGCTCACCTCGCCCATCCGGCTCCCCACAGCGACAACTCGCCGCTGCTCTCGGTACCGTCCATCATCGTCGGTGCCGGCACCCTCTCGTGCGGGCTGGCCGTCGCGATCAGCCGATCCCTCACCCTCGGCGTGCTGGCCGCCCTTCTCACGGTGGCGACGGTCGCGGTCGCAGCGGTGATGATCCGCTCCTGACCTCGCCCACTCCCGACTCCGACGGCCCGCCCGGGCCCACCCGAGCAAGGAACCGATGAACCACCTCAATCACGTCGCCGACCCGAGCACCGTCCCGGGTTCGGCGATGAGCACGGCCGAGATCAAGGCTCGTATCGACGCGATGTTCGCGGACGACCACGGGAACACTGTGACCGGCGACGATCGCAGGGCCACCGCGGCCTCGCCCCGGCGCCCCGGATGGGCGTCGAGCCGGCGCGGCCGCAGGAGCTGACCACCGACGTTCTCCCGGCGTCGGTGGTCTCCGACCGGACCACCGGCTTCCGGACAGCGCCGCAGGGGGGCGCTTCCGGAAGCCGGTGGTCCGTCACTGCCGGGTCACGGCTGATGTGTCACTGCCGGGTCACGGCTGATGTGTCACTGCCGGGTCACGGCTGATGTGTCACTGCCGGTTCACGGCTGATGCGTCACTACCGGGTCACGGCGCCGCGACGAGCGCGGGCGAGGTCGAGACGTCCCACTTCATCGAGACCGAGGTGCCGTCGGGGACGGTGACGACATCCGTGTGGGACGTCAGGGTCCGGATCAGCGCGAGCCCGTGGCCACGGCAGCTGTCGCCGGACGGATCCTCCGGGGTGCGCCAGCGGCCGTGATCGGTGACGATCACTTCGACGGAACGTTCCCCCGGTCGATAGACGGCCTCCAGGTCGACCGCGCCGACACGATCCCCGTACCCGTCGGGATACGCGTGCTCGACGGCATTGGCCAGCGCTTCGTAGCTGGCCAGCAGCACATCCTGCCCGAGTTCGACCTCGAGGTGGAGGCGGTCCAGCCACCGGTCCAGGGCCTGCCGGAGCATCGTCACCTGGCTCGGCTCGGCGCGGACCCCGCGGTAGAACAACCCGGTCGATGTGAACGCCTGAGAGGCGTGTCGCGAGTGCATCCTCCTCCTCGATTTCCGATGCGTCCTCGGTCGGACGCATCGGGTGTATACCCACCGCCCCGCGGTCCTATACCTCGAAGCGAGGGCGTGCGCACAGCGACGGGCGACCGTCCCGGTCAGCCGGCACGGGCGACCCGCGCCGGATAGACGAATCCGGGCAGCACCCGCCCGGCGACGGTCGCGACGCCGAGGACGACGAGGAGCGCCGGCACCAGCGTGGTTCCCACGTAGCCGATCCCCGGGTCCGTGAGCCCGATCGCCCCGGCACACACTGCGGCGGGCACATGCGGCGCCCGCAGCAGCGCCATGGCGACGACCGCAAGTCCCGCTGCGACGGCGGCGCCGGCCTGCGACGGACCGGCGACGGCCGCGACGACGAGCGCCGCGGCCGCGGCCGCAGGGTAGGCCCGCACGATCGCTCCGGGCCGGGCGGCCGGGGTGCCGGGTGCGAGGGCGATGAGGGCTGCGGACGCGACGTACGGCAACCCGAACACCGCCCAGTGGGCGAGGTTCTCGAGGGCGGCGAGCGCGCCGGCCGCGCCGAGCGCGACGGCCCCCGGGGCGAGGGCGGCGGCCAGGGCACGGCGGGACCCGTCCGGTGCATCACCGAGAAGCGGTGGCATCCGATTACTCTCCTTCGGTCTCGGAGTGTGCGGCCGGGCTCAGAGTGCGGCCGGGTTCAGAGTGCGGCCCAGGAATCCACGGACGAGGTCCGCGATCTCCGGCCCGTGGGTCTCGAGGGCGAAGTGGCCTGCGTCGAGCAGGTGAATCTCCGCGTCGGGGAGGTCGCGGGCGAATGCTTCCGCACCGGCGGGACCGAAGATCTCGTCGCCGCGGCCCCACGCCACCAGGGTCGGCGGCCGCCAGGCGCGGAAGTACTCCTGGAATGCCGGGTACGCGTCGAGGTTGAACTGGTAGTCCCAGAACAACTGGAGCTGGATCTCCTTGTTGCCGGGCCGATCGAGGCCCAGTTGGTCGAGCAGCCAGGCTTCCGGGGCGATCCGGTCGAGCCGGTCCTCGGGGACACCGTGGACGTACTGCCACCGGGTCGCCTCGGGCTCGAGGAGGGCACGGACGGTGGATTCGTGGGCGGCGCGGTCCTGTGCGTGGGCGAAGAGGACCTCCCAGAACGGGGTGAACCCTTCGCGGTAGGCGTTGCCGCTCTGGGTGATCAGCGCGGTGACGCGCTCGGGGTTCCCGGCCGCGATCCGCAGGCCGATCGGGGCGCCGTAGTCGTGGAGGTAGAGGGCGAAGCGCGTCAGCCCGATCCGGTCGAGCAGCGCATCGGTGATCTGCGCGAGACGGTCGAAGCTGTAGTCGAACTCGTCGACGGCGGGCATCGCCGATCGCCCGAAGCCGATGTGGTCGGGGGCGACGAGGTGGTACTGGTCGGCGAGCTCGCCGAGCAGGTGGCGGAACATGTGCGAGCTGGACGGGAAGCCGTGCAGCAGAACGAGAGCCGGCGCACCCGGGTCCCCGGCCTCGCGGTAGGAAACGTCGAGCCCGTCGATGGTCTCGGTGCGGTGGCGGACAACGGAAGCGGACATGAGTCCTCCTCGGATCGGTCGGAGAACGAGCGTTCTCCGGTACGTGGTGTAGCGTAGAGAACGATGGTTCTCGATGCAAGAGGGAGGGGCCCGATGGACGCGGACACCGCGCAGACCCGGCTGCTCGACGCCGCCGAGGAACTGTTCAACGAGCACGGCATCCAGGCCGTCGGAATGGACACGATCCGGGCCCGCTCCGGGGTGTCGCTCAAGCGGCTCTATCAGCTCTACCCCGCCAAGGACCGGCTCGTGGAGGCCGTTCTGACCCGGCGCGATCACACCGTGCTGACGGATCTGCGCCGGTATGTCGATGCCCGCACCGATCCGCGCGAGCGGGTTCTCACGGTGTTCGACTTTCTCGAGGAATGGTTCGCCTGCAGCGACTTCCGCGGCTGCACCTTCATCAACACGTTCGGCGAACTCGGCGGAATCTCCGGTGACGTCGCCGAGATCGCCCGCACGCACAAGGACGCGTTCCGGCGCTACCTGCGCGGACTCGTGGCGGACGCGGGCAGCCCCCCGGCACTGGGCGACCAGCTGGCGATCCTGGCCAACGGGGCGATGGCGACGGCGGCGATCTCCGGTTCTCCCGCCGTCGCGCGGCAGGCCCGCGACGCCGCGCGCGTCCTGCTCGACGCGAGCGGCCGCGGGCCCGGCGCGGAGAGCTAGCTAGGCGAGCACGACCTTGCCGAGTTCGGCGTCCGACGCGAGCAGCTCGTGGTGCGGCAGCACCCGCACCGTGTAGCCGACCGACCCGGCCATCGGCAGCGCGACCTCGACCTCGAAGACCTCGCCCAGCGGGTTCGTGCCGGTGTGCCGCATCGGCACCGTCACCACGTCGGACAGGGTGTCGTCGACCCCGACCCGGCCGACGACGGCCTGAACGACCACGTCGGTCACCCGGAGACCGTCGAGGTACACGTGGGCGGTCAGGGCCAGTTTGGAGCCGATCTCCGGGATGTCCGGCAGTCCGGCGCTGTCGACCTGGGCCACCCGCACGGCCGGCCATGCCGCCTCGACGCGACGCCGGTAGTGGGCGAGCTCGCGCGCTCCGGCGAACCCGTCGGCGACCGCCTCGCGCGCGGCCGCGGCCGCCGGCGCGTAGTACTGCACGGTGTAGTCCCGGACCATGCGGGAGGCGAGCACCTTCGGACCGAGGTTCTGGAGCGTGTGCCGCACCATCTCGATCCAGCGGGTGGGCACACCGCTGCCGTCCCGGTCGTAGAACCGCGGCAGGACCGAGCGCTCGAGCAGCTCGTACAGGGCGCTGGCCTCGAGGTCGTCGCGGCGGTGTTCGTCGATCACACCGTCGGCGGTGGGGATGGCCCAGCCGTTCTCGCCGTCGTACATCTCGTCCCACCAGCCGTCGCGGATGGAGAGGTTGAGCCCGCCGTTGAGGGCCGACTTCATCCCGGAGGTGCCGCACGCCTCGAGCGGGCGCAGCGGGTTGTTCAGCCACACGTCGCAGCCCCAGTAGAGGTACCGGGCCATGGACATGTCGTAGTCCGGCAGGAAAACGATGCGGTGCCGCACGTCGGCGGCATCGGCGAACCGCACCACCTGCTGGATCAGTGCCTTGCCGCCGTCGTCGGCCGGGTGGCTCTTGCCGGCGACGACCAGCTGCACGGGGCGCTCCTCGTCGAGCAGCAGGGCCCGCAGTCGTTCCGGGTCGCGCAGCATCAGGGTGAGCCGCTTGTAGGTCGGCACCCGGCGGGCGAAGCCGACGGTGAGCACGTGCGGATCGAAGACCCCGTCCACCCAGCCGAGTTCGGCCTCGGTGGCGCCGCGCTGGAGCCAGGACCGGCGCAGCCGCCGACGGATCTCCTCCACCAGCTGCGCACGCAACGTGTTGCGGGTGGCCCACAGCTCGCGCGGTTCGACCGTCTGCAGCAGTTCCCAGCCCTGGGCCTCCTCGACCCGGTCGGGACCGGCGAGACGGTTGGCGAACTCGAGCCACTCGCGGGCGGCCCAGGTATGGGCGTGCACGCCGTTGGTGACCGACCCGATCGGCACCTCGCCGGCGTCGAAGCCGGGCCACAGGCCCACGAACATCTCGCGGCTGACCCGGCCGTGCAGCTTCGACACGCCGTTGCTGCGCTGGCCGAGCCGCAGACCCAGGTGGGCCATGTTGAACACACGGGGGTCCGATTCCCGGCCGAGGGAAAGGACGCGGTCCACCCCCAGGCCGGGCAGCAGCGCCGACTCGTTCTCGCCGTTCGGTCCGGAGAAGTAGTGCCGGACGAGTTCCGCCGGGAACCGGTCGATGCCCGCGGGAACCGGGGTGTGGGTGGTGAAGACGGTGCCGGCGCGCACGGCGGCGAGCGCCTCGTCGAAGTCCAGACCGGCGCCCGTGACCAGTTCGCGGATGCGTTCGGCGCCCAGGAACCCGGCGTGTCCCTCGTTCATGTGGAACACCTCGGGATCGCGCAGTCCCGCGATCCGGGTGTAGGCGCGGACGGCGCGCACCCCGCCGACCCCGGCCAGGATCTCCTGCTTGATGCGATGGTCCTGGTCGCCGCCGTAGAGGCGGTCGGTGACCCCGCGCAGTTCCTCGTCGTTCTCGGCGATGTCCGAGTCGAGCAGCAGCAACGGGACGCGGCCCACCTGGGCGATCCACACCCGGGCGGTGAGGGTGCGATTGCCGGGCATGGCGACCTGGATCAGGGCAGGGGTGCCGTCGGCCTCGGTCAGCAGCCGCAGCGGCAGGCCCTGCGGGTCGTAGTTCGGGTAGTGCTCGCTCTGCCATCCGTCGGCGGTCAGGGACTGACGGAAGTAGCCGGAGCGGTAGAGCAGGCCGACACCGATGAGCGGCAGGCCGAGGTCCGAGGCCGCCTTGAGGTGATCGCCGGCCAGGATGCCGAGTCCGCCGGAGTAGTTCGGCAGAACCTCGGAAACGCCGAACTCCATGGAGAAGTAGGCGATGCCGGACGGCAGCCCGGTGCCCTCCTGCTGCTGGTGCTGGTACCAGCGCGGCCTCGCGAGGTAGTCGTCGAGGTCGGCCGACTCGGCGTCGAGCCGCGCGAGGAACTCCTCGTCGGCGGCGAGCGCGTCGAGACGGGCCGGCGGCACCTCGCCGAGCATCCGCACCGGGTCGTGCTCGACGCGACGCCACAGCGCGGAGTCGATCGAGGCGAACAGGTCCTGCGTGGGCGTGTGCCACGACCAGCGCAGGTTGACGGCGAGCGGGCCCAGTCCGGCCAGCCGCTGGGGAAGGTGGGCTCGTACGGTGAACCGACGCAAGGCTCTCACCCCGGGAAGACTACCGACATTCGGCCGGCCGGGAAGACCGGCAAATGCGGCGGCCGTCCGGCGGCCGGGCCACGTTCCCCGCGAGCGGACGCGCGAGCCCCGCGGCACACGGCGCCGCGGGGCTCGCTCGTTCCGGCGCGTCGACCCCGGGTAACAGCTATTGCGGGGCGTCGACGACATTACGCGTCGCATGAGGGGACGGCGGTGCGTACCTCCACTACGGTTGGGGACGGGCCGCATCCGAAGGCTCGTCAGCAGTCCGTGCGAGGGAAACGGAGCCGGCATGACAGACGGAACGGAGCGAGCGTGACAGGTCGAATCGGAGCCAGCGCGACAGGCCGCCTCGGCATCGACGATGTCCGTCCCGACATCTCGGGAGGGCGACATCCGGTCAAGGCCGTTGTCGGGGAGGTGGTTCCCGTGTCGGCAGTCGTGTGGCGAGAAGGCCACGACGCCGTCGCCGCCACCCTGGCCGTGCGCGGGCCGGGATCGGACCCGGAGAGCGAAGGGAAGCTGATCCGGATCCCGATGGTTCCCGGCGAGGTGCCCGACACCTTCCACGCCGTGTTCACCCCCACCAGTCCGGGACTGTGGACGTACCGGGTGGAGGCCTGGAGCGATCCGGTGAGCACGTGGCGGCACGCGGTGGACGCGAAGGTCGACGCCGGCCAGGGTCCGGAGGACCTGGCGAACGACATCGAGATCGGCGCCCGCCTGTTCGAGAAGGCCGCGAAGACCGCGCCGCGCCCCAACCGGCCGGCCCTGCTCGCCGTGGCCGCGGCGCTGCGTTCGGAGCGGCCGCTCGCCGACCGGATCGCCCCTGCCTTCGCCGCCGACATCACCGAGATCCTGCGGGCCAATCCGCTGCGCGAGCTGATCACCCGCGGGAAGGCGTACACCGCCGTGGTCGATCGGGAACGGGCCCTGTTCGGTTCCTGGTACGAGTTCTTCCCCCGCTCGACGGGCGGGTGGAACGAGGACGGCACGCCACGGCACGGCACCTTCGCCACCGCCGCGGAGGAACTGCCGCGGGTCGCCGCGATGGGCTTCGACGTGGTGTACCTGCCGCCCATCCACCCGATCGGCAAGGTCAACCGCAAGGGACCGAACAACACCCTCACCGCCGGCCCGGACGACGTGGGCTCCCCCTGGGCCATCGGCTCCGACGAGGGCGGCCACGACGCGATCCACCCGCAGCTCGGCACGGAGGACGACTTCCGCGCCTTCGTCGCCCGGGCGCGCGAACTCGACCTCGAGGTGGCCCTCGATCTGGCGCTGCAGTGCGCCCCGGACCACCCGTGGGCGAAGGAGCATCCCGAGTGGTTCACGGTCCTGCCGGACGGCACGATCGCCTACGCCGAGAACCCGCCCAAGAAGTACCAGGACATCTATCCGGTCAACTTCGACAACGATCCGGACGGCATCTACGCCGAGGTGCTGCGCGTGGTGCGGCACTGGATCAGCTTCGGCGTCAAGATCTTCCGGGTCGACAACCCGCACACCAAGCCACCGAACTTCTGGGAGTGGCTGATCGCCGAGGTCAAGCGCACCGATCCCGACGTGCTGTTCCTGTCCGAGGCCTTCACCCGTCCCGCCCGCATGTACGGCCTCGCCCGACGCGGGTTCACGCAGTCCTACACGTACTTCACCTGGCGCGTGGCGAAGTGGGAGCTGACCGAATTCGGACAGGAGATCGCGGCGAAGGCGGACGAGGCGCGCCCGAACCTGTTCGTCAACACGCCCGACATCCTGCACGAGTCGCTGCAACACGGCGGACCCGGAATGTTCGCTCTGCGCGCGGCCCTCGCGGCCACGCTCGCCCCGTCGTGGGGGGTGTACTCCGGTTACGAACTCTACGAACACGTCCCGCTGCGACCCGGCAGCGAGGAGTACCTCGACTCGGAGAAGTACCAGCTGCGTCCGCGACGGTTCGACGAGGCCCGCCGCCGCGGCGAATCCCTCGAGCCGTGGATCGCCACGCTCAACCGGATCCGGCGCGCCCACCCGGCCCTGCAGCAGCTGCGCAACATCCACTTCCACCACATCGACAACGACGCCCTCATCGCGTACTCGAAATTCGATCCCCGGACCGGGGATTCGGTCCTCACCGTGATCAACCTCAACCCGTTCGGCGCCGAGCAGGGCACCGTCTGGCTGGACATGCCGGCGCTCGGCCACGAATGGCACGACCAGCTCACGGTGTTCGACGAGGTGTCCGGCGCGCAGTACTCGTGGGGCCAGGCCAACTTCGTCCGGCTCGAACCCTGGCGCGCGGTGGCGCACATCCTGGCGCTGCCCCCGATCGGTGTACCGACGCGAACCACCCTCGCCTACAGGAGCAACTCGTGACAGTGCCCCCGACTCGACGCCACTCCCCCAACCCGCACGACCTCGCCCGGCTGGCGGCCGGCGAGCACCACGATCCGCACTCGGTGCTCGGCGCCCACCCGCATCCGGAAGGCACGATCATCCGGGCCATGCGTCCCCACGCGGAGAAGGTGGCGGCGCGCATCGGCGGCATCGATCACCCACTCGAGCCTCTCGGCCACGATGTGTTCAGCGCGCTCGTCCCGGTGCACGACCTGTCGGACTACCGGCTCGTGGTGACCTACCCGTTCGAGCACACCGTCGTCGTCGCCGACCCGTACCGGTTCCTGCCCACGCTCGGGGAGCTGGACCTGCACCTGTTCGCCGAGGGCCGGCACGAGCGGCTGTGGGAGATCCTGGGGGCGCATCAGCGCTCGTACGAGACCCCCGACGGCACGGTCCGCGGCACGTCGTTCGCGGTGTGGGCGCCCGGCGCGCGCGGCGTCACGGTCGTCGGCGACTTCGACGGCTGGAGCGGCCGGCTCGCGCCGATGCGGGTGCTCGGCTCCAGCGGCGTGTGGGAACTGTTCCTGCCCGACGTGGAGCCGGGTGCGCTGTACAAGTTCCGGGTCCACGGCCGCGACGGCTCGGTCCAGGACAAGGCCGACCCGATGGCGTTCGCCACCGAGGTGCCGCCGGCGACGGCCTCCGTGGTCAACCACAGCAGCTACGTGTGGGGCGACGACGCGTGGCTCGCCGCCCGGGCCGACTCCCGGCCGTGGCAGGAGCCGATGAGCGTCTACGAGGTGCACCTCGGCTCGTGGCGTCCCGGTCTCGGATACCGGGAGCTGGCCGACCAGCTCGCCGAGTACGTCGCGGCGGCCGGCTTCACCCACGTCGAGCTGCTGCCGGTGGCCGAGCATCCCTTCGGCGGATCGTGGGGATACCAGGTCACCTCGTACTACGCCCCCACCGCCCGCTTCGGCACGCCCGACGAGTTCCGTGCGTTCGTCGACCGGTTGCACGCCGCCGGCATCGGCGTGATCGTGGACTGGGTGCCCGCCCACTTTCCGAAGGACGAGTGGGCCCTGGCCCGCTTCGACGGCAGTGCCCTCTACGAACACCCCGATCCCCGGCGTGGCGAGCAGCTGGACTGGGGCACCTACGTCTTCGACTTCGGCCGCCGGGAGGTGCGCAACTTCCTCGTCGCCAACGCGCTGTACTGGATCGACGAGTTCCACATCGACGGCCTGCGCGTCGACGCCGTCGCCTCGATGCTGTACCTCGACTACTCGCGGCCCGAGGGCGGCTGGACCCCCAACGTGTACGGCGGCCGGGAGAACCTCGAGGCGGTGGCCTTCCTGCAGGAGATGAACGCCACCGTGCACAAGCTCCACCCCGGCGTCGTCACCGTCGCCGAGGAGTCCACGGCATGGCCCGGCGTCACCCGGCCCACCCACGCGGGCGGGCTCGGGTTCTCCATGAAATGGAACATGGGTTGGATGCACGACACCCTCGGGTACATCGGCCGGGACCCGGTGCATCGCACGTACCACCACCATGAGATCACCTTCTCGCTGGTGTACGCCTGGAGTGAGAACTTCGTCCTGCCCGTCAGCCACGACGAGGTCGTGCACGGCAAGGGCACGCTCTGGACCCGGATGCCGGGTGGCGACCGCGAGCAGGCCGCCGGCCTGCGCGGCCTGCTCGCGTACATGTGGGCCCACCCCGGCAAGCAACTGCTGTTCATGGGGCAGGAGTTCGGCCAGACCGCGGAATGGTCCGAGGAGCGGGGCCTGGACTGGTGGCAGCTCGACGATCCGCACAACGGACCGCTGCACCAAGGCGTGCACCGGCTCGTCGCCGACCTCAACCGGATCTACCGTGAGCACCCCGCCCTGTGGACGCTGGACACCTCGCCGAGCGGGTACTCGTGGATCGACGCCAACGACTCGGCGAACAACGTGCTGAGCTTTCTCCGTCACGGGAGCGACGGTTCCGTCGTGGCGTGCCTGTTCAACTTCTCCGGATCGACGCATTCGGACTATCGTGTCGGACTACCCGAAACAGGACAGTGGTCGGAGATCCTCAACACGGATTCGACGGCCTACCAGGGCAACGGCGTCGGCAACCTCGGCGCCGTGACGGCCACGGCACGCTCCTGGCACGGGCGCCCGGCGTCGGCGGAGGTGACGCTGCCTGCTTACGGTGCGATCTGGCTGACGTTGCAGCGGTGACCGCCGTCCTCGGACGACAGGAGAAGAACAGGTGACTCGGACGCGGCTGCCGTTCCGCCTCGCGGTACCGGCGCTGGCCGTGATGGTGCTCGCCGGATGTGCCGCTCGCATCGAGGGCACCGCCGTCTCCATCTACGACAACCCGTTCTCGGTGGCGGGCCTGCCGGTGTCCTCGGGCCCGAGCGGCCCGCGGCCCGCCGCCCCGGACGCGCAGGTGACGATCGAGAACTCGGACGGCGGGGACGTCGACGTCCTCGCCGGCAACGCGGTCGCCGACATCGAGGCCTACTGGAACGAGGAGTTCCCGCGCATCGCCCGGGGCGCGTTCGAGCCCGTCGGCACGATCGCCTCGTGGGATCCCGACGAGCGCGGTCCGAAGTTCTGCGGCGAATCCACCTTCGAGTTCATCAACGCCGCGTACTGCAACCGCGACGACGTCATCGGGTGGGACCGCACCTACCTGATGCCGCAGCTCATCGAGACGTTCGGCCCGATGGCGGCCGTGACGGTGCTCGCCCACGAGTACGGGCACGCCGTCCAGTTCAAGGCCGGGACGGTCGCCGAGGACGATCCGGGCATCGTGTTCGAGCAGCAGGCGGACTGCTTCGCAGGCGCCTTCATGCGGCACGTCGCCGCCGGCAACTCGGAGCACTTCCGGTTGAACACCTCGGACGGGCTGAACTCGGTGCTGGCGTCGATGGTCTCCTTCCGCGACAGCGACCCCAACGACCCGGACGCGATCCACGGGTCGGCATTCGAGCGGGTCACCGCGTTCCAGATCGGCTTCACCGACGGTGCGGGATCGTGCACCCGCATCGACGCCGCCGAGATCGAGTCCCGGCGCGCCGATCTGCCGCAGTTCTTCGACAGTTCCGACGACGGCGAACTTCCCGTGACCGAGGAGTCGGTGAAGGCGCTGATGGCCTCGTTCCGCCGGGTGTTCGATCTGCCGGAACAACCGGAGCTCGACCTGTCCGGCGCCGACCTCGGCTGTCCGGACGCGAAGGCCACGTCGCCGGTGTCGTACTGTCCCGCCACCAACACCATCGGGGTGGACGTCGACGAGCTGGCGGACCGCGGTACCCCGTTGCAGACCGGCGCCGGGGGGATCACGACCGACGTACGGGGCGACTACGCCGCCTACGTGCTGCTCGCCTCCCGGTACGCCCTGGCCGTGCAGAACGCGGCCGGCCAGTCGCTCGTCGACCCCCAGACGGCGCTGCGGGCTGCCTGCCTCGCCGGCGTGATCAGCGCGGAACTGAGCCCCGACAGCACCGGCGCCCAGCCGGCCGAGGACATGGTGTGGTTGTCGCCGGGCGATCTGGACGAGGCGGTCTCCGGCCTGCTGACCGACGGCCTCGCCGCCAGCGACGTCAACGGCAACACCGTGCCGAGCGGATTCTCCCGGGTGGACGCGTTCCGCACCGGGGTTCTCGGCGGCGAGGCCGCCTGCTCGGGCCGCTACCACTGACCGACGCGCGGTGGCGGCCCGGGAAGCCGGACCGCCACCGCGGGTCGGGAACCGATCAGTACAGCGCCGACGCCAGCTTGCGGCGCGCGGTGACGACGAACGGCTCGGCGGGATCGAACAGCTCGAACAGCTCCAGCAGCCGCGTGCGGGCGGCGTTCCTCTCGTCGCCGGCGCTGCGGGCGACGAACCCGATCAGCCGGGTGAAGGCGGCCTCGGGCTGCTGGGCGAACAGTTCGGCGTCGGCCGCGACGAGCTGCGCCTCGAGGTCGGCCGGGGCGGCGTCGGCCGCGGCGATCGCGTCCTCGGGCACCGACTGAGCGCGGGCGAGGAACCGGACCTGCCGCAGCGCGGCCAGAGCGTCGGCATTGGCGGGCTCGGAGTTCAGGATCAGCTCGTACGCCGCCTCGGCACCGGCCAGGTCCCCTGCCTCGAGGGCCTGCTCGGCGGCGACGAACCGCGGATCCTCCTGCTCCTCGACGGGCTCGGCGCCGGGCGGGCCGGACAGCTTTCCGGCGACCGCGTCCTGGATGGCGGCGAGCCATTGCCGAAGCTGCGGTTCGGGCTGCACGCCCTGGAAGTCGGCGAGGGGCTGCCCGGCGGCGATCGCGACGACGGTCGGCACGGACTGCACACCGAACGCCTGCGCGATCCGCGGGTTGGCGTCCACGTCGACCTTCGCGAGGACCCAGCTGCCGCCGCCCTCGTGGGCCAGCTTCTCGAGGACCGGCGAGAGCTGCTTGCACGGGCCACACCAGGTGGCCCACAGGTCCACGATGACGGGGACCTGCATCGAGCGCTGCAGCACCTCGGCCTCGAAGGTGGCCTCGGTAACGTCGACGACGGGCGTGAAACCGGACTGGGGGCCGGTGCCGGAGCCGGGCTGCGACGGAGGTGGGGGCGCGGTAGACCGCTCCTTGAGGGGCGCGAGATCCACCGCGCCGGACATCGCCGCGGCGGTCGCGGCGGAACGTGCTGCAGGACGGGAACCTGGTCGAGTCACGCCGTCCAGTCTGTCACGTTCCGCGCGACAGGGGACAGCAGGTCAGGCGAGTGCGGGCGCGTCCACCGGACGCGCTTGCGCGGACAGTTCCGCGAGCCGGCCGGTGCGCACAGCCCACCATTCGAAGACGATCGTGCCGAACGGCGGGACGGACGAGATCAGGGCCAGGCCCGTGGTGACCAGGTTCCACTTCAGCGCCCGCGCGGTGAGGGGGGCGACGAGGACGAAGGCCACGAACACGCCGCCGTGCAGCGGGCCGAAGATCTTCACCCCGATCTCGTTGCCGTTCTCGGGCAGGTACTTGAACGCCATGCCGACGAGCAGGCCGGCCCAGGTGAAGGCCTCGAGGACGGCGACGAAGCGGAACCGCTTGGCCGGGGTGCTGAGATCGAAGAAGTTCGCCATGCACACCATTGTGCCGATCGGCTACGACGAGCTGTCGTTGCTGTGAGAGACGTCACCGCCCCCACGCGGTGCGCGGGGGCGGCGACGAGAGTATTGGACGCGGTCTACGCCTTGGGGACGCGGACGATGAGGGCGTCGCCCTGGCCGCCGCCGCCGCACAGGGCCGCGGCCCCGACACCGCCGCCGCGGCGGGCCAGTTCGAGCGCCAGGTGCAGCACGATCCGGGCCCCGGACATCCCCAGCGGGTGCCCCAGCGCGATGGCGCCGCCGTTGACGTTGATCCGGGCCGGGTCCAGCCCCAGCTCGCGGCCGGAGGCGATCCCGACCGCGGCGAACGCCTCGTTGATCTCCACCAGGTCCAGCCCGGCCGGGTCCAGGCCCTCCCGGGCGCAGGCCTTGGCGATCGCCCGGGCCGGCTGGGACTGCAGCGTCGAGTCCGGGCCGGCGACCACCCCGTGCGCGCCGATCTCGGCGAGCCAGGACAGACCCAACTGTTCGGCCCTGGCCCGGCTCATCACCACCACCGCGGCCGCCCCGTCGGAGATCTGCGACGCCGACCCGGCGGTGACGGTGCCGTCCTTCGCGAACGCCGGCCGCAGCGCCGCCAGCGACTCGGCGGTGGTCTCCGGGCGGATGCCCTCGTCGGCGGTGACCACGACCGGCTCGCCGCGGCGCTGCGGGATCGACACCGGCACGATCTCCGCGTCGAACAGCCCGTCCTTCTGCGCGCGGGCCGCCCGCTGGTGGCTGGCGGCGGCGACGGCGTCCTGCTCGGCGCGGGAGACGAACCGGGTGCCGGTGTTGGCGGCCTCGGTGAGGTTGCCCATGGCCTGGTCGGTGAAGATGTCGTGCAGCCCGTCGAAGGCCATGTGGTCGCGCAGGGTCGCATCGCCGTACTTGAACCCGGCCCGGGAGTGCTCGAGCAGGTGCGGGGCCCGGCTCATCGACTCCTGGCCGCCGGCGACGACGATGTCGAACTCGCCGGCGCGGATGAGCTGGTCGGCCAGCGCGATCGCGTCGATGCCGGACAGGCACACCTTGTTCACGGTCAGGGCGGGCACGTCCATCGGGATGCCGGCGGCCACGGCGGCCTGCCGGGCCGGGATCTGGCCGGCGCCGGCGGTGAGCACCTGACCCATGATCACGTACTCGACCTGCTCCGGGGCCACCCCGGCCTTGGCGAGGGCACCGGCGATGGCGACCCCGCCGAGGTCCGAACCGGAGAGGTCCTTCAGGGCGCCCTGCAGACGCCCCATCGGGGTCCGGGCTCCGGCAACGATGACAGAACTGGTCACGAGGATTTCCTCCGGTGGTGGGAGTGACGGCTTCCGCGCGGGCTCGAGGCCGGCAAGCCCATCCCGACGCATACTGATCTAACGTTAGCGCTACCGTCTTTATTCATGACTGAGACCTCCCCCACTCCGACTCCGCTCGCGGCGCTGACCTCCGGCCTCGTGACCGCCATCGACCACGTCGGCATCGCGGTCCCCGACCTGGACGCCGCCCTCACCTGGTACGCCGAGAACCTCGGGCTCGTCTCCACCCACGAGGAGGTCAACGAGGAGCAGGGCGTGCGCGAGGCGATGCTGTCGGTTCCCGGCTCGCCGGAGGGCGCGACCGCGATCCAGCTGCTCGCCCCGCTGAACGAGAACTCGACGATCGCGAAGTTCATCGACCGCAGCGGGCCCGGCCTGCAGCAGCTCGCCTACCGCGTCAGCGACCTCGATGCGGTGTCCGCCGAGCTCCGCGCGCGCGGCGTGCGCCTGCTGTACGACGCCCCGCGACGCGGCACCGCCGATTCCCGCATCAACTTCCTCCACCCCAAGGACGCCGGCGGCGTGCTCGTCGAGCTCGTCGAACCTGCTGCGCACGGATCGCACTGACCGCCCCCATCTCACCCGGCCGACTCGCCGGGTTCACACCGCCGCAGCATTAGCACAACGCGGCGGCACGCGCAGCTCCGGCCGCTTCGAGCAGGTAGATTGGCGCCATGGTCTTCGATCGCGATCGCACCCCAAGCCACCTGCCCTTCTCCATCGTGCGCAAGGGATTCGACCGCGACGAGGTGACCAACTACTTCGCCAGATTCGAGGCCGAGCTGCGCGTGACCGCCACGGACCGGGATGCGGCCGCCGCGCAGGCTCGCGACCTGGCTCGACAGCTCGAGAACGCCCGCAACGAGATCGACGAGCTGCGCAAGGACGTCGATCGGCTGTCGGTGCCGCCCACCACGGCCGAGGGCATGAGCGACCGCATCTCCCGCATGCTGCGCCTCGCCTCCGACGAGGCGTCCGAGCTGCGGGCACGGGCCGAGGCCGACGCAGCCGAGATGATCTCCCTGGCCGAGCAGGAAGGCATCCGGCTGCGCGGGGACTACGAAGCGATGATCGCCGAGCTCGCCGAGCGGCGTAAGGCATTCGAGACGGAGCACGCCCGCACGATGGCGGAGGCGCGTGCCCAGGCCGCCCGGATCATCGCCGCCGCCGAAGCGGAGCGCGATCGCCTGGCGGCGGAGGCGGAGGCCAAGCGGGACCGGGTCCAGCAGGACTTCGAGATCGCCATGAGCGAGCGCCGCAGCAAGGTCCTCGGCGCCCTCGACGAGCTCGAGCGCACCAGCAAGGCCGAGGCCGAGCAGCGTCTCGAGATCGCGTCCCGCGAAGCGGCACGCCGGCTCGAGATCGCCACCGAACAGTCCGAGCGGAAGATCGCCAACGCCCGCGATCTGACCGAGGAACTGCGGGTGCTGCGCGGCCGCATCCTCAGCCAGTTGGACGGGGTACGCGGTCAGCTCGAGGCCGTGCCGTCGATGCTCGCCGCCGTGACGCGCGAGGGCGAGCTGCTCGACCGCGACCGGGATGCGCTCACCACCGAGGGCGAGGCCGACGCGACCAAGGAGATCGCCACCGGGGAATCCGAGAAGGAACCGGCCACCAAGGAACTCCCGGCGGCCGGCGGCAAGCCGGAGGGCAGCGACGGCGAAGCCGGCTCGGCGCAGGAGGCACGGTCCGGCGAGGAGGCACCGCCCACCGATCGCCTCGGCCGCTCACCTGCAGTGGCCAGCAAGGTCCGTAACTGAGCCGTCACTAGGACCCGACGGCTGAGCCGTCACTAGGACCACCGCCGGGTCGGTCCGCGGGTACCGCGGCCGGCCCAGCATCCGTTGTGCCAGTGCCGGCGTTCGTCGGCGCCCCCGATGTCGTCGGTGGGCCAGGCGACCACGTGGGGTGTTCCCGGCGCGATCTCGTGATCGCAGCCGGGGCACCGGTACGCCTTCGTTGCTCGCGACCCGGGGACGGTGCGCACGGTGTAGCGCTCGGACTCCGCGCCGGACGGCCCCCATTCGGTGCGGGAGGTGGCCCCGGAGAACGTCGACCCGCCGATATCGGGCCGGCGCCGGCGCTGCGATCGGGGAACGTTGCGGCGGGGCATATCAGAACAGCCGGAACTCGTTGCTCTCGGTGCCGCGCAGGGCGTCGTAGTCGAGCACGAGGCAGCGGATACCGCGATCGGTCGCAAGGGTCTTGGCCTGTGGCTTGATCTGTTGCGCCGCGAAGACACCGCTGACGGGCGCGAGCAACGGGTCCCGATTGAGCAACTCGAGGTACCGGGTGAGCTGCTCGACACCGTCGATCTCGCCGCGTCGCTTGATCTCGACGGCCACCGTGCCGCCGTCCGCGTCCCGGCACAGCAGGTCCACCGGACCGATGGCCGTGGGGTATTCCCGGCGGACGAGGGTGTAGCCGGGGCCGAGGGTTTCGACGTGCTCGGCGAGCAGTTCCTGCAGATGCGCCTCGACACCGTCCTTGATCAGGCCCGGGTCCACACCCAGCTCGTGGCTCGAATCGTGCTCGATCTCGTCGATGGTGATCCGGAGTTGCTCACCCGTCTTGTTGGTCACCACCCACAGGGCGTGCGCCTCGTCTGCGGACTCCTCGACCAGCCAGCACGGCGGACTCATCCAGTTCAGCGGCTTGTAGGCACGGTCGTCGGCGTGCACACTGACCGATCCGTCGGCTTTGACCAAGAGCAGCCGACGCGCCATCGGCAGGTGTGCCGTCAGACGTCCGACGTAGTCGACTCGACAGCGGGCAATCACAAGGCGCACGTTGCCACCCTAGAGGATCGCTCCGGACTACTCTCGAACGACCATGCCTCGCACCCGCCGCACCTCGCCCCTCGGCTCGCCGCTGCTCGGCGCGCCCGCGGAATCCGTCCGGCGCCAACGTGTTCGCGTGCAGACATTGCTCACCCTGTTGCTGCTCGGCACGAACATCGCGGGGGCCGCGATCACGGCGTTGTTGATCAACGTCGTCGTCCCGGGCCCCTCGGTGCTGCGTCCGGAGTTCGTCGTCGTCACCGGCGTCATAGCACCCGTCTACGTCGGCGGGGCCATCGTCCTGGGGACGGCCTTCGGGACCCGGCTCGGCCTTGCACAACTGCGGTGGATCCTCGAGGACCGGGATCCCACCCCCGACGAACGACGTGCAACCATGCGGCTGCCGATGCGCCTCACCGCCCAGCAGGGTGCATTCTGGGCGCTGGGGCTGGTGCTGTTCGCGACCGCGTTCGGTGTAGTGGATCCGCGCACGATCCCGAAGGTCGCCCTCACCATCGCCCTCGCGGGCCTGACGGTCTGCGGCTTCGTCTATCTGTTCAGCGAATTCGCCCTGCGGCCGATCGCGGCCCGGGCCTTGGAGGCCGGGGCGACGCCGCGACGCCGACTCACCGGCACCAGCGGCCGCATCATGGTGGCCTGGGCGCTGGGCAGCGGCGTTCCCGTCGTCGGGCTGATGCTCGTGGCGGTCTTCAGCTTCGTCCGTCCCGTATCACCCGTCCGGTTCGCGGTGACGATCCTGACGATCGGCGGACTCGCCTTGTTGTTGGGGGCGTTGCTTATGCTCCTCACCGCCCGGACCAGCGTCGCGCCGATCGAGTCGGTGCGGTCCGGCATGGCCCGCATCGAGCGGGGCGACCTCGATGCCGAGGTGGTCGTCTACGACGGAACCGAACTGGGAGAACTGCAGGCGGGATTCAACCGCATGGCCGACGGCCTCCGCGAGCGCGAACGGATCCGCGACGTCTTCGGCCGGCACGTCGGGCAGGACGTCGCGCGGGCGGCGTTGGCGTCGTCGCCGCGCCTGGGCGGCGAGGAACGCCATGTCGCGGTGCTGTTCATCGATATCATCGGCTCGACGGCAATGGCGGCCGATCGACCGCCCACCGAGGTCGTACATCTGCTCAACCGCTTCTTCGAAGTGGTGGTCGAGGAGGTGCACCGGGCCGGCGGGTTCGTCAACAAGTTCGAGGGCGACGCGGCACTGGCCATCTTCGGCGCTCCGGTCGCAATGGACGACGCGGCGGGCAGTGCGCTCGCGGCCGCCCGGGAGATGGCCCGCCGGTTGCGCACCGAGGTCCCCGAGTGCGAGGCGGGAATCGGGGTCACCGAGGGCCTCGCGGTGGCCGGAAACGTGGGCGCTCACGAGAGATTCGAGTACACGGTGATCGGCGATCCGGTGAACGAAGCGGCTCGGCTGTCGGACGTGGCCAAGACGTTCCCCGGCCACGTGGTGGCGTCGGCCCGGGCGGTAGAGGTGGCCGCGGAAGCGGAGCGCATCCGATGGTCGCTGAAAGGTGAAGTCACCCTGCGCGGGCGGTCGGAGGTCACCCGCCTTGCGGTCCCGGTGGACTGATCCCGACGAAGGACCGACGGGTTCGGCTGCGCCCCACAGGGAACGCGGAAATGCCGGAAGCCCCCCAACGAGGTTGGGGGGCTTCCGGTAACGGGTGTTCGGCGGTGTCCTACTCTCCCACACCCTGTCGGGTGCAGTACCATCGGCGCTGGAGGGCTTAGCTTCCGGGTTCGGAATGGGACCGGGCGTTTCCCCTCCGCTATGGCCGCCGTAACTCTGTGAAACGACCCACGCACGCTGTTCGCGTGGGTCGGGGGCCGCAGGCCCACCCATTCTTTGGGGGGCAGCGTTTACTCCGACTCCTCGCGCAGCGAGTGTGAGTGTGTTGTTTCAGATACCGCACAGTGGACGCGTAGCTTCTTTGTGGTAAGTCCTCGGCCTATTAGTACCGGTCACCTGCATGCGTTACCGCACTTCCAGTTCCGGCCTATCAACCCGGTGGTCTGCCGGGGGCCTTACCCCCTCGAGGGGGTGAGAAACCTCATCTTGGAACAGGCTTCCCGCTTAGATGCTTTCAGCGGTTATCCCTTCCGAACGTAGCCAACCAGCCGTGCCCCTGGCGGGACAACTGGCACACCAGAGGTTCGTCCGTCCCGGTCCTCTCGTACTAGGGACAGCCTTCCTCAAGTTTCTAACGCGCGCGGCGGATAGAGACCGAACTGTCTCACGACGTTCTAAACCCAGCTCGCGTGCCGCTTTAATGGGCGAACAGCCCAACCCTTGGGACCTACTCCAGCCCCAGGATGCGACGAGCCGACATCGAGGTGCCAAACCATCCCGTCGATATGGACTCTTGGGGAAGATCAGCCTGTTATCCCCGGGGTACCTTTTATCCGTTGAGCGACACCGCTTCCACATGCCGGTGCCGGATCACTAGTCCCGACTTTCGTCCCTGCTCGACCTGTCGGTCTCACAGTCAAGCTCCCTTGTGCACTTGCACTCGACACCTGATTGCCAACCAGGCTGAGGGAACCTTTGGGCGCCTCCGTTACATTTTGGGAGGCAACCGCCCCAGTTAAACTACCCACCAGGCACTGTCCCTGAACCCGATCAGGGTCCGAGGTTAGAGGTCCAATACGATCAGAGTGGTATTTCAACAACGACTCCACCCACACTGGCGTGCGGGCTTCCCAGTCTCCCACCTATCCTACACAAACCGAACCGAACACCAATACCAAGCTGTAGTGAAGGTCCCGGGGTCTTTTCGTCCTGCCGCGCGTAACGAGCATCTTTACTCGTAGTGCAATTTCGCCGAGTCTGTGGTTGAGACAGCAGAGAAGTCGTTACGCCATTCGTGCAGGTCGGAACTTACCCGACAAGGAATTTCGCTACCTTAGGATGGTTATAGTTACCACCGCCGTTTACTGGGGCTTAAATTCTCAGCTTCGCGGAGTGAACTCCGCTGACCGGTCCTCTTAACCTTCCAGCACCGGGCAGGCGTCAGTCCGTATACCTCGTCTTACGACTTCGCACGGACCTGTGTTTTTAGTAAACAGTCGCTTCTCTCTGGTCTCTGCGACCACCCCCGGCTCACGGAGCAAGTCCGGTCACCGGGACTGGTCCCCCTTCTCCCGAAGTTACGGGGGCATTTTGCCGAGTTCCTTAACCACAGTTCTCTCGATCGCCTCGGTATTCTCTACCTGACCACCTGTGTCGGTTTGGGGTACGGGCCGTGTGAAAGCTCGCTAGAGGCTTTTCTCGGCAGCATAGGATCATGGAATTCGCCTCATTCGGCTACGCATCACCTCTCAGGCTGTGTGCGACACGGATTTGCCTGTGTCACGCCCTACGGGCTTACACCGGTACAACCACTGACCGGCCCCACTACCTTCCTGCGTCACCCCATCGCTTGGCTACTACCACCGAAGGTCCCGTGCAGCAGGCTCTCGGCTCCCGAAGGAACTCGATCACCCTTTGGACGGTTAGTACCGATGATTCACCAGGGGCGCGTTCACACGGGTACGGGAATATCAACCCGTTGTCCATCGACTACGCCTGTCGGCCTCGCCTTAGGTCCCGACTCACCCTGGGCGGATTAACCTGGCCCAGGAACCCTTGGTCATTCGGCGGACGAGTTTCTCACTCGTCTTTCGCTACTCATGCCTGCATTCTCACTCGCGCAGCCTCCACACCTGGATCACTCCGGCGCTTCCCCGGCTGCACGACGCTCCCCTACCCACCCGCACCACTGCCGGACGATCCGTGGACCCTCCGGGGTGTTGTGCGAGTGCCGCGGCTTCGGCGGTGTACTTGAGCCCCGCTACATTGTCGGCGCAGAACCACTTGACCAGTGAGCTATTACGCACTCTTTCAAGGGTGGCTGCTTCTAAGCCAACCTCCTGGTTGTCTCAGCGATCCCACATCCTTTTCCACTTAGTACACGCTTAGGGGCCTTAGCCGGCGATCTGGGCTGTTTCCCTCTCGACTACGAAGCTTATCCCCCGCAGTCTCACTGCCGCGCTCTCACTCACCGGCATTCGGAGTTTGGCTGATTTCGGTAAGCTTGTGGGCCCCCTAGACCATCCAGTAGCTCTACCTCCGGTGAGAAACACGCGACGCTGCACCTAAATGCATTTCGGGGAGAACCAGCTATCACGGAGTTTGATTGGCCTTTCACCCCTACCCACAGCTCATCCCCTCAGTTTTCAACCTAAGTGGGTTCGGGCCTCCACGACGTCTTACCGTCGCTTCACCCTGGCCATGGGTAGATCACTCCGCTTCGGGTCTAGAACATGCCACTACAGACGCCCTGTTCGGACTCGCTTTCGCTACGACTACCCCACACGGGTTAACCTCGCGACATGCCACTAACTCGCAGGCTCATTCTTCAAAAGGCACGCCGTCACCCCCAGCAGACCAAACTGCTCGAAGGCTCCGACGGATTGTAAGCGCACGGTTTCAGGTACTATTTCACTCCCCTCCCGGGGTACTTTTCACCTTTCCCTCACGGTACTAGTCCGCTATCGGTCACCAGGGAGTATTCAGGCTTATCGGGTGGTCCCGACGGATTCACAGCAGATTTCACGGGCCCGCTGCTACTCGGGTACCCTCCACGAGAGCCGGCATGTTTTCGTCTACGGGATTCTCACCCTCTACGACAGGCCGTTCCAGACCATTTCGACTAACACACCGGTTTCTTACTCTCGCCCACCATGACAGTGATGGGAAGAAGGGCCCCACGACCCCACGAGTGCAACGCCTGCCAGCTCTCACACACCCGCGGTTTAGCCTCTTCCGTTTTCGCTCGCCACTACTCACGGAATCACATGTTGTTTTCTCTTCCTGTGGGTACTGAGATGTTTCACTTCCCCACGTTCCCTCCACACGCCCTATATATTCAGGCGCGGGTAACACGACATCACTCGTGCTGGGTTTCCCCATTCGGAAATCCTCGGATCACAGCTCGGTTGACAGCTCCCCGAGGCATATCGCAGCCTCCCACGTCCTTCATCGGCTCCTGGTGCCAAGGCATCCACCGTACGCTCATAAACACTTACAACAAAGATGCTCGCGTCCACTGTGCAGTTCTCAAACAACACACAACACCCACTACTCACCCCACCGACCGGCGGAAGCTTTGATGAGCATCGTCGCTGACAAAACACTCGCGTGTTCTCTCAGGACCCAACAGTGCACCGATATAACTCCTCGGATCCCGCACAGAAACGGGACCCGGACGAGAAGTAGCTGTCAGCGTTCCACCCATGAGCCACCGTGTCCCACATGCGGGGACAAACGGTCTCTGGCCGCACACGCGCCCCGACTGTTCGGGGTGTGTGGGCAGATGCTCCTTAGAAAGGAGGTGATCCAGCCGCACCTTCCGGTACGGCTACCTTGTTACGACTTCGTCCCAATCGCCGATCCCACCTTCGACGGCTCCCTCCCACGAGGGGTTAGGCCACCGGCTTCGGGTGTTACCGACTTTCATGACGTGACGGGCGGTGTGTACAAGGCCCGGGAACGTATTCACCGCAGCGTTGCTGATCTGCGATTACTAGCGACTCCGACTTCACGGGGTCGAGTTGCAGACCCCGATCCGAACTGAGACCGGCTTTAAGGGATTCGCTCCACCTCGCGGTATCGCAGCCCTCTGTACCGGCCATTGTAGCATGTGTGAAGCCCTGGACATAAGGGGCATGATGACTTGACGTCGTCCCCACCTTCCTCCGAGTTGACCCCGGCAGTCTCCTGCGAGTCCCCAACCGAATTGCTGGCAACACAGGACAAGGGTTGCGCTCGTTGCGGGACTTAACCCAACATCTCACGACACGAGCTGACGACAGCCATGCACCACCTGTACACCGACCACAAGGGAAACCCCATCTCTGGGGCGGTCCGGTGTATGTCAAACCCAGGTAAGGTTCTTCGCGTTGCATCGAATTAATCCACATGCTCCGCCGCTTGTGCGGGCCCCCGTCAATTCCTTTGAGTTTTAGCCTTGCGGCCGTACTCCCCAGGCGGGGCGCTTAATGCGTTAGCTACGGCACGGATCCCGTGGAAGGAAACCCACACCTAGCGCCCACCGTTTACGGCGTGGACTACCAGGGTATCTAATCCTGTTCGCTACCCACGCTTTCGCTCCTCAGCGTCAGTTACTGCCCAGAGACCCGCCTTCGCCACCGGTGTTCCTCCTGATATCTGCGCATTTCACCGCTACACCAGGAATTCCAGTCTCCCCTGCAGTACTCAAGTCTGCCCGTATCGCCTGCAAGCCCGCAGTTGAGCTGCGGGTTTTCACAGACGACGCGACAAACCGCCTACGAGCTCTTTACGCCCAGTAATTCCGGACAACGCTCGCACCCTACGTATTACCGCGGCTGCTGGCACGTAGTTGGCCGGTGCTTCTTCTGTACCTACCGTCACTCGCGCTTCGTCGGTACTGAAAGAGGTTTACAACCCGAAGGCCGTCATCCCTCACGCGGCGTCGCTGCATCAGGCTTGCGCCCATTGTGCAATATTCCCCACTGCTGCCTCCCGTAGGAGTCTGGGCCGTGTCTCAGTCCCAGTGTGGCCGGTCGCCCTCTCAGGCCGGCTACCCGTCGTCGCCTTGGTGGGCCGTTACCCCACCAACAAGCTGATAGGCCGCGGGCCCATCCTGCACCGGAAAACCTTTCCACCCCGGAACATGCATCCCGAGGTCCTATCCGGTATTAGACCCAGTTTCCCAGGCTTATCCCGAAGTGCAGGGCAGATCACCCACGTGTTACTCACCCGTTCGCCACTAATCCACCCAGCAAGCTGGGCTTCATCGTTCGACTTGCATGTGTTAAGCACGCCGCCAGCGTTCGTCCTGAGCCAGGATCAAACTCTCCGTTGAAGACTCACAATCAAACCCCGAAGGGCCGATCAGTCATAGACATCGAGCCAAATCACCAGCAAAAAACTCAAACCAGCAAAAAACACTGACCACCACAGACGGAAGAATGCGGCAGCCAGCAACAACCACCCCCCGAAAAGAGGGGCGGTCGCACCAAAAATATTTTGGCACTGACATTCATCGGCACACTGTTGAGTTCTCAAAGAACACGCACACACCATCACCCACGAACCGAGGTCCGCGGCGCTCCGGGGCAACCGTTCCAGCCTACCCACACCACCCGGCGAAAACAAACCCGACGCGCTCGGTGGGATCGGCAACGGCCCAGAACCCTACCAGAAGATTCCGAACCGAACAATCAGGCGCCTGCGTCCAACCTCGTTGTCCCGGGCCCCTGCGGGCCGGGTCGGTGTCCGTGTCGCTCTGACCTGGAATAAGTTACGTGAGGAACAACCGTGCACCAAATCCGCTGGTCAAGCTCCGATGCGGCACTGTTTTCCCAGTTCGCGGGCCGCCCCCCGCCCCGCCTCCGCGCTATCACTCCACCGTGATGCGCGGCACATTCGGACCAGCCATGGCGTGCACCCGGCCGTTTGAGCCCGAAATGACTGAGGCACAGCCGATTTCGGCGCTCCGCATCAGGAGTCGGAGTTGACCCGCTCGATGACGCCACCGAGCTCCTCGATGATCTCCACGAATCTCGGGTAGCCGCGGTCGATGTGGTAGACGTCGTGCACCTCGGTGACGCCGTCCGCACACAGCCCGGCCAGGACCAGTCCGGCACCGGCACGGATGTCCGACGACCACACCGGCGCGCTCGACAGCTCCTCGACACCGCGGACCACGGCATGGTGCCCGTCGGTGCGCGCATCGGCGCCGAGCCGGATCATCTCCTCGACGAACCGGAACCGCGCCTCGAAGACGTTCTCCGTGATCATCGACGTGCCGTCGGCGACCGCCGCGAGCCCGATCGCCATGGGCTGCAGGTCGGTCGGGAAGCCGGGATACGGCAGGGTCGCGAAGTTGACCGCCCGGGGACGGTCGTGCTGAACAACCCGGAAGCCGTCCACCTCGGGCGTCACCTCCGCGCCGGCGGCACGGAGCTTGTCGAGGACGAGGCTCAGGTGCTTCGGGTTGACGCCGCGCACGCGGACGTCGCCGCGTGTCATCGCCGCCGCGATCCCCCACGTCGCCGCGACGATGCGATCCCCGATGACGCGGTGGGTGGTGGGTTCGAGCCGGGGGACGCCCATGATCGTCAGCGTCGAGGTGCCGGCCCCGGAGATGCGGGCACCCATCTGGACCAGCATGGTGCACAGGTCGACGATCTCCGGCTCCCGAGCCGCGTTGTCGATCGTGGTCTCTCCGCTCGCGAGAACGGCGGCCATCAGGATGTTCTCGGTGGCCCCCACCGACGGAAAGGCCAGGCGGATCGCGTTGCCGTGCAGGTCGTCGGCCTCGGCCACCACACAGCCGTGCTCGATCGTGCTGTGCGCCCCCAGCAGGCGGAGCCCCGTCTGGTGCATATCGAGCGGCCGTGAGCCGATCGCATCGCCGCCCGGCAGCGCGACGACGGCCTTGCGGCACCGAGCCACCAGCGGTCCGAGGACACACACCGACGCACGGAATTGCCGGACGGCGGCGAAATCTGCCTGGTACTTCGGCTGCGCGGGGGTCGTGATGCGTACCTCGTCACCCTCGAGCTCCACGTCGCATCCGAGTCCGCGGAGAACCTCGGCCATCAGCGGCACGTCGAGGATGTCCGGGCAGTTGGTGATGACGCTCGTCCCCTCCGCCAACAGGGCGGCTGCCATCAGCTTGAGCACGCTGTTCTTGGCGCCCCCGACGACTACCTCACCGACAAGCCGGTTACCACCGGAGACAAGAAAGCGATCACTCACAACGCCACAGCCTATCGACCACACTGCGGGAATACGGGAGCGGTACCGTGACCTGCATGGCTGTCCATCTCACACGGATCTACACCCGCACCGGCGACGACGGTACGACGGGCCTCAGCGACTTCTCCCGGGTGTCGAAGAACGACCCGAGGCTGATCGCCTACGCGGACTGCGACGAGACGAATGCGGCGCTCGGCGTGGCGCTGGCTGTGGGCGACGTACCGGAACGGATGGTGCCGGTCCTGCGCCAGATCCAGAACGACCTGTTCGACGCCGGAGCCGACCTGTCGACGCCGGTGGTGCCGGAGCCGAAGTATCCGCCGCTGCGGATCACGCAGGGGTACATCGATCGGCTCGAGCGCTGGTGCGACGAGTTCAACGAGGAACTGGCGCCGCTCGATTCCTTCATTCTCCCCGGCGGCACCGCGCTGGCGGCCCTGCTGCACACGGCCCGGACGGTGGCACGGCGGGCGGAGCGCTCCGCCTGGGCGGCGGTGGCCACCCACCCGGACGACACGAATGTGCTGCCGGCGAAGTACCTCAACCGGCTGTCGGATCTGCTCTTCATCCTCGGTCGCGTCGCGAACCCGGATGGTGACGTGCTCTGGAAGCCGGGCGCGGGCGCGTGAGGACCCGGTCGGCCGGACCTCAGTTCGGCCGGCCGCGCAGGGATCGGTCCGAAGGCCGGGATTCGAGCCAGGACAGGAAGGCGGTGAGCGCACCGCTGTCGAGGGCGATCTCGAAGTTGTTTGCACCGTCCTGGATTTCGAGGATCACGATGTCCTCGGTCATGATGTCGTGCTCACTGCCCTCGGGCGCGCGACGGCTGCGCACCTCGACTCCCTGCCGGGCGAGGCGCGAGTCCGGGCCCGGGCGCAGGCTGGAGAGCTTGTAGAAGACGACCGTGCGCTCGCCGTAACGGATGACGCCGTGCCGCCACCCGGCGCCGGCGCCGTTGGGCAGGCGCCGCAGGATCGCGGCGGTGCCGCCGCCCCGCAGGGTGACGAGGCGATAGAGAAAAGCCGCGACGGCAGCCGCGAGCAGTATCACCAGAACGATGAGAACAATCATTCCAACTGACACTGCTCGTCGGCTCCGTCGCGGCTTCTCTTGTCCGGTCAGGCCCGCTCGACAGCCCGGAGCCGGCCCCGCGCCGCAGCGATCTCGGCCTCGTCCCGGCTTTCGCTCAGCACGGCGCGCGCGGACTCGACGTCGATGTTCTCCGTCAGCTCCGCGGCCTCGGCGAGGATCGTCACCGTCGTGGCGGTCACCGAGAGGAAGCCGCCGTGCACGGCCGCGACGACGCGCTCGCCGTCGCCGGTCGTGATGGAGACGACGCCGCCCTCCACGAGCTGGCCCAGGACCGGCTCGTGGCCCGGCATGACACCGATCTCGCCCTCGGTCGTCTGGGCGCTGACCAGCCGGGCGGTGCCCGACCACAGGCGCTCCTCGACGGCAACGAGGTCCACGGTCATTTCAGCCATCGCGGACTACTTCCCGGCGATCTTCTTGGCAGCGGCCTCGACGTCGTCGAGTCCACCGCAGCTGTTGAACGCCTGCTCGGGCAGGTGGTCGAACTCACCCTTGGTGACGCGGTCGAACGCCTCGATGGTGTCGCGCAGCGGCACCACGGAGCCGGGCTCGCCGGTGAACTTCTCGGCCACGATGAAGTTCTGGCCGAGGAACTTCTGCAGACGACGGGCGCGGCCGACGAGGACCTTGTCCTCCTCGGAGAGCTCGTCCATACCGAGGATGGCGATGATGTCCTGCAGCTCCTTGTACTTCTGCAGGATCCGCTTCACCTCGTTGGCGACGCGGAAGTGCTCGGCACCGACGATGCCGGGCTCGAGGATGCGCGAGGTCGACGTCAGCGGATCCACAGCGGGGTAGATACCCATCTGCGAGATCGGACGCGAGAGCTCGGTGGTCGCATCGAGGTGCGCGAACGTCGTGGCCGGCGCCGGGTCGGTGTAGTCGTCGGCGGGGACGTAGATCGCCTGCAGCGAGGTGATCGAGCGGCCACGGGTCGAGGTGATCCGCTCCTGGAGCTCACCCATCTCGTCGGCCAGCGTCGGCTGGTAACCGACGGCCGACGGCATACGACCGAGCAGGGTCGACACCTCGGAACCGGCCTGGGTGAACCGGAAGATGTTGTCGATGAACAGCAGCACGTCCTGGCCCTGAATATCGCGGAAGTACTCCGCCATGGTCAGCGCGGACAGGGCGACGCGCATACGCGTTCCCGGCGGCTCGTCCATCTGGCCGAAGACGAGGGCGGTGTCCTGGAGGACGCCCATCTCCTCCATCTCGAGGTGGAGGTCGGTGCCCTCACGGGTGCGCTCGCCGACGCCGGCGAACACCGACGTGCCGGAGAACTCACGCGCGATACGGGTGATCATCTCCTGGATCAGAACGGTCTTGCCGACACCGGCACCACCGAACAGACCGATCTTGCCGCCCTTGACGTACGGGGTCAGCAGGTCGATGACCTTGATGCCGGTCTCGAGGATCTCGGTCTTGCCCTCGAGCTGGTCGAAGGCCGGCGGCTTGCGGTGGATGCCCCACTGCTCGCCGTCGCGCCCGGTGCCCGGGGCGTCGAGGCAGTCACCGAGGGCGTTGAACACGTGGCCCTTGACGACGTCGCCGACCGGCACGGAGATCGGACGGCCCGTGTCGACGACCGTGGTGCCGCGCACCAGGCCGTCGGTGGGCTGCATGGAGATCGTGCGCACCAGGTTGTCACCCAGGTGCTGCGCGACCTCGAAGGTCAGGGTCTTCGCCACGGACGGCAGAGTGACCTCTGCGTGCAGGGCGTTGAACAGAGCGGGAACGGCACCACGCGGGAACTCGACGTCCACGACGGGGCCGATGACCCGAACGACGCGGCCGGCGGTGGCCGAGGCCGCCCCCGCCCCGTAGTTATCGGTTACTGCTGCGGTCATGTGCTTAGTCACTTCCTGCACTCGAGGCGAGCGCGTTGGCACCGCCGACGATCTCGCTGATTTCCTGGGTGATCTGCGCCTGGCGGGCCTGGTTGGCCTGACGGCTGAGGGTGTTCACCAGTTCCGTGGCATTGTCGGTGGCCGCCTTCATGGCGGTACGCCGAGCAGCCGACTCCGATGCCGCGGCATCGAGCAGCGACGCGAAGATGCGGGTGCTGATGTACTTCGGCAGCAGCGCCGCGAGCAGCGTCGAGGCCTCCGGCTCGAAGTTGTAGCCGGGCCGGGGCCCGCCGTTGCTGCCGACGTGCCGGCCGTCGGTGAGCATGTCCTCGCCGAGGTCGATCTCGTCCTCGGTGACGGTCACCTCGAGCGGCGCCATCCGGCGCACCTCGGGGGTCTGGGTCAGCATCGAGACGAAGCGGGTGTAGACGATGTGCAGTTCGTCGACGCCCTCGATCGTGCCCTCACCGTTCGGCGCGGGCACCTCGTTGCCGGACCCGGCCATGAACAGTTCCACCAGGTGACGACTCGCCTTGGCCGCATCCGTGTAGCGCGGCTCCTGCGAGAAGCCGGTCCACGCCCCCGCAACCTGCCGGCCGCGGAAGGTGTAGTAGCTCAGGCCCTTGGCACCGAGCACGTAGAACACCGGCTCCTTGCCCTCGCTGACCAGCAGCTGCCGCAGCTCCTCGGCCTCCTTGAGGACGTTGGCGTTGTAGCCGCCGGCCATGCCACGGTCACTGGTGACAACCAGGACTGCGGCACGCCTCGGGTTGGGCCGTTCGTTGAGCAGGGGGTGATCCAGCGACGCGGACGCGCTCGCCAGTTCGGAGAGCACCTTGGTGATCTCCTCGGCGTACGGCTTGGACGCTGCCACTCGGGCCTGAGCCTTCGTGATCCGCGACGTCGCGATCAGCTCCTGCGCCTTGGTGATCTTCTTGGTCGAGTTGACCGACTTGATCCGCGAGCGGAGCTCGCGCAGGCTTGCCATTCGTCGATCACACTCCCTTCACAGGACGCTGGGTCATGGTCTCCACGCTCACTTGCGAACAGTGGTGCGCTTGACGGAAACCTGCTCCTGCTCGACCTCGTCGGCGCCCAGGGCCTCGGCCTCGGCCTCGTTCACGACGCGGGTTCCGTCGGAGGCGATGAAGCCCTCCTTGAACTTGTTGGTCGCGGCGAGCAGCGCGGACGCGGAGTCGTCGGTCAGCGCCTTGCCGCCGGCGATCTGCTCGTAGACGCCCGAGGCGCTGTGGTGCAGGTCCTCGAGCAGCTCGGCCTCGAAGCGGCGCACGTCGCCGACGGGAACCGAGTCGTAGACGCCCTCACCCGCGAGGTAGATCGACACGATCTGGTCCTCGACGGCGACCGGGGAGTACTGGTCCTGCTTGAGGAGCTCGACCAGACGCTGGCCACGCTCGAGCTGCGCCTTCGAGGCCGCGTCGAGGTCGGAGGCGAAGGCGGCGAAGGCCTCGAGCTCACGGAACTGCGCGAGCTCCAGACGCAGCGAGCCGGACACCTTCTTCATGCCCTTGGTCTGCGCGGCGCCACCGACTCGGGACACCGAGATACCGACGTTGATGGCGGGGCGGATGCCCTTGTTGAACAGGTCGGACTCGAGGAAGACCTGGCCGTCGGTGATGGAGATGACGTTGGTCGGGATGTAGGCCGAGACGTCGTTGGCCTTGGTCTCGATGATCGGCAGGGCCGTCAGCGAACCGCCACCGAGCTCGTCGGACAGCTTGGCCGAGCGCTCCAGCAGACGGGAGTGCAGGTAGAACACGTCGCCCGGGTAGGCCTCACGTCCCGGCGGGCGGCGCAGCAGCAGGGAGATCGCGCGGTACGCCTCGGCCTGCTTGGTCAGGTCGTCGAACACGATGAGCACGTGCTTGCCCTGGTACATCCAGTGCTGGCCGATGGCCGAGCCGGTGTAGGGGGCGAGCCACTTGAAGCCGGCGGAGTCGGAGGCGGGGGCCGCGACGATGGTGGTGTACTCCATCGCGCCGTGCTCCTCGAGGGCGGCCTTGACGCCCGCGATGGTGGAGCCCTTCTGGCCGATCGCGACGTAGATGCAGCGGACCTGCTGCTTCGGGTCGCCGGAGGCCCAGTTGGCCTTCTGGTTCAGGATCGCGTCGACGCAGACGGCGGTCTTGCCCGTCTTGCGGTCGCCGATGACCAGCTGGCGCTGGCCGCGGCCGATCGGGGTCATCGCGTCGATGGCCTTGATGCCGGTCTGCAGCGGCTCCTCGACCGGCTGGCGCTGCAGCACGGTCGCGGCCTGCAGCTCGAGGGCCCGGTTCTCGGTCGCCTCGATGTCGCCGAGGCCGTCGATCGGCTGGCCCAGGGGGTTCACGACGCGGCCGAGGTAGCCGTCGCCGACCGGCACCGACAGAACGTCGCCGGTCCGCTTGACTTCCTGGCCCTCTTCGAGGTCCTGGTAGTCGCCGAGGATGACGGCACCGATCTCGGTGGCGTCGAGGTTCAGGGCCACGCCCAGCACACCGCCGGGGAACTCCAGCAGCTCGTTGGCCATCGCCGACGGCAGACCGCTGATGTGCGCGATGCCGTCACTGGTGTCGGCGACCACGCCGACCTCCTCGCGGGAGGCCTCCGGGGAGTAGCTCGCGGTGTAGTTGTCGATCGCGCTACGGATCTCGTCGGAGGAGATCGTCAGCTCCGCCATGTTCTTCCTGCTCTCGGTATCTGGTCTTCGAAAAGATCGCTATGTGTGTGTGTTCGGTAGTGGACTACGTGAGGCTCTTGCGCACTGCGGCGAGTCGACCCGCGGCGGTGCCGTCGATGACCTCGTCGCCCACCCGGACGACCAATCCACTGAGAAGCTCGGGAACCACCTCGACGTGCACCGTGACCGGTTTCCCGTACGTTCTGGTCAGGATACCGGTGAGCCGTTCGGCCTGCGCCGCGCTGAGAGGTGCCGCGCTGCGCACGTGGGCGACGGCGCGGTCCCGCTGGGTGGCGGCGAGGTTCGACAGTGCGTCGAACGCGTCGGCCGGGGCCTTGTCCTTCAGCCGTCCGACGGCCTGCACGGCCAGGGCCTCGGTGATCGCCGTGGACTTGCCGTAGAGCAGACGCGAGAGGAACTCCCGCTTGGCCGCCAGCGGCTTGGTGCGATCGGAGAGGGCCTGTTCGAGTTCGGCGTTGCCGGCCACGATGCGACCGAGCCGGAACAGCTCGTCCTCGACGGTGTCGAGCTGGTTCTGGTCCGCCGCCGCCGACAGGAGGGCTTCGCGGCCCAGCTGAACGAGGGAGTTGGTCAGGTCGGACTGGGTCGACCAGTCCTGCCCGGCCGCCGCCTTCAGGGTCGCGAGGGTGACGGGCGAGACCTTGCTCCCGAAGACCCGCTCGGCCAGTGCCTGCCGACCGGCTGCCGGGGCCGAGGCGTCGGCCAGCGCACTCCGCAGGGTGCGCTGATCGTCGAGCACCTCGACCACCGAGAACAGCTCGGAGCCGGCCTGCGCCGCAGCTGCAGTTGCGGCACCCGCGGCAGCGGATGCGGTGCTCGACGCCAACGCGCCCTGCAGCGCGGAACGCGTCTGAGCGAGTGCCTCACGGCTTGCTGCGTACATGGTGCTCACTTTCGGGATGCAGAGTCAGCGCTGAGGGAGTCGAGCTCGCTGAGGAAGCGGTCGATCGAGCCGGCACGCTTGACGTCGTCGGAGAGGGACTCCCCGATGACCTTCTCGGCCAGATCCACGGCGGTGCGTCCGAGATCGCCGCGCAGCTCGGTCACGATCTGCTGGCGCTGGGCCTGCAGCTGGTTGTGACCGGCAGCGACGATGCGGTCGCTCTCCTCCTGGGCCTGGGCCTTCATGTCCGCGATGATCTGCTGGCCCTGGGCACGGGCCTCCTCGCGGATCTGCGCCGCCTCGGTGCGGGCCTCGGCGAGCTGCGCGCGGTACTGCTCGAGCGCGGCCTTTGCCTCGGCCTGAGCTTCCTCGGCCTTCTTGATGCCGCCTTCGATCAGCTCCGAACGCTCGTCGAGCACCTTCTGGAACAGCGGAAGCACGTACTTCCAGAAGACGAGCCCGACGATGATCAGGGCGACCAGCGACCAGACGATGTCATACGTCGCGGGGAGCAGAGGATTTTGGTCCTCCGCCTCCGCCGCGAGCAACAGGATGCTGTCAGCCATGGTCGTCAGATCAGAAGATGAAGCCGGCGACGATACCGATCAGCGCCAGGGCCTCGGTGAACGCGATACCGAGGAACATGGTGGTGCGCAGCTGGCCGGCCATCTCGGGCTGGCGGGCCATGCCCTCGATCGCCTTGCCGACGACGATGCCGATGCCGATGCCGGGGCCGATGGCCGCGAGGCCGTAGCCGACCGCACCGAGACCGCTGATGGTGCTCTCCGTCTGGGCGAGGACGTCAACTGCCTGAAGCGCAACGCTCATTGGTGTTCCATTCCCTTTCTTGTGGCTCGGCCCCGGGGATCGGCAACCGAGTCAGTCTGTGTGTTGTGTGGGTAGTGCCGGTCGGCGCGCTAGTGCTCTTCGGCGTGCAGCGCCAGGTCGATGTACACCGCCGTCAACAGCGAGAAGATGTACGCCTGCAGGACGATCACCAGCAGCTCGAAGAAGGTGAACGCGACGCCACCGATCAGCGAGCCGATGCCGAAGATCTTCATCGCGCCTTCGGAGCTGAAGAAGAAGAACTGGGTTGCGCTGAAGAACAGCACCAGCATGATGTGGCCGGCCAGCATGTTCGCCATGAGACGGATGGTGAGCGTGAACGGGCGCAGCAGGAACGTCGAGATGAACTCGATCGGGATGACCAGCACGTGCAGCGCGGGGGGCAGGTTCGGGACGACGATGCTGCTCTTGACGTAGCGGAAGAACCCGTACTTCTTGATGCCCACGTAGTTGAAGACGACGTAGGCCAGCGCGGCCAGCACGATCGGCATACCGATGCGCGCGTTCGACGAGATGTTCAGGAACGGGATGACCGACGTCAGGTTGAGACCGACCACGAGGAAGAAAATGGTCACGAGCACCGGAAGGAATCGGCGGCCCTGCTGCTTGCCGAGGATGTCCTCGGCGATGTTGATCCGCACGAAGTCGATCATGATCTCGGCGACGTTCTGCACACCGCGGGGCACAATCTTCGGGCTGCGCATCGCGAGCGCGAAGAACAGCGCCACGAGCACGGCCACGACGACGCGGATGAGCATCAGGCGGTCCATTTCGAAGGGGGTGCCTTCGAACAGAACTGCTGGGGGGAAGAAATCGGCTAGTGACGGCGCGTGGAATTCTCCGGCAGCCAAGGTGGTGACGCTCAGCGCTCTCTCCCGTAGTCGGCCGCAGGCATTGCCGTCTGCGGTTCGATCGGACATTGACGATCCAACAAGTCGACCAGGTCGGCTCGCGTATTCGCCAGCTGCTGTCGGCTCCCGATCGGGGCCAGCGTCTGTCGGTGTCGGCGACTCTCGTCGACTCGGCGGCCATTCGAACACGACCGCCTGCGAGGGCACAACCGCACTCGACTCCTCCGGAATCGCAGGCAGTCGCACTCGCTTGGGACGACCTTATCAACACTTCTACGACGTTGTGTAGGCGGGTGCCCGTACCGCCAGGTCATTGACAACGGCGGTACTACCGCTCGTCGTTGTTCCCCTGCTCAGCGCTACCGGCAGGCTCCACGTACAGCGCCCGCTGCGACAGCACACCGTAGGTCTCGGCCCCCAGGACGATGAGCAGCGCGAAGACGATGGTGAGCACCAGCGCACCCTTGTCGTAGAAATCGAGCGGCTTGAGCAGCATCATCACCACGATCGCGAGGATCAACTTGAGCAGCCAGGTGCCCAGCAGCACCGCGCCCGCCGTCGTCGCCGGGAGCCGGGCGGTGAGCAGCACGCCGAGAGCGGTGAAGAGAATGAACCCCCCTCCCACGGCCGCGCCGATCAGCGCGCCCCACACGCCCGGCAGGCCGGCGACGAGGCCGCCGATCACCGTCGCGACGACCGTCAGTGCGATCAGTCCGAGCACGCCATAGCGGACGGCGGCGCGCATCGGCGCGGAAGAGTCGGGCAGGGCGGGCAGGGGCCGATCCGGGGAGGTCACGGGAATCAAGCCTAACGGACCCGGCGCCGGCCCCAGCGTCGCCGGGGACGGTCGGCGTCCTCGTGACGCAGCGACGGCACCGCCGTGACGACCAGCGCGAACACCAGTCCGCCCGCCACGAGCAGCACGACGGCCCGCCGGTCGAGCAGGGAGGAGCCGACGGCCCCGAACGCGAGCACCCCGACCCACAGGTAGATCAGCAGCACCACCCGGCGGTGCGAGTGCCCGATCTGCAGTAACCGGTGATGCAGGTGCATCTTGTCGGGACTGAAGGGGCTGACCCCGGCCCGGGTGCGCCGGACGATCGCCAGCAGCAGGTCGAGAATGGGGATGAACATGACAGCCCCGACGAGGATCAGCGGGGAGAGCAGGCCGAGCAGGTCGCGGGTGCCGTAGGCGGCCAGGGGGATGCGTCCCGACGCGCTCGTCGAGGTCGCCGCCAGCATCAGGCCGATCAGCATCGATCCGGAGTCGCCCATGAAGATCCGGGCCGGTTGGAAGTTGTGCGGCAGGAAGCCGAGGCAGGCGCCGGCGAGGGCCGCGGCGATCAGGGCGGGCGGATACGCGCTGACGTCGCCGCCCTGGTCGTGCAACAGCCCGACGGAGAACGCACAGATCGCGACGGCTGCGATCAGTCCCAGGCCGGCCGCGAGCCCGTCGAGGCCGTCGACGAAGTTCATCGCGTTGATCATCACCACCGCGACCAGCACGGTGAACAGCCCCGCCTGCAACTGGTCGAGGATGAGGGTGCTGCCGCCGAACGGCTCGTAGATGACGATCCAGCTCACGCCCATCACGACGAGCACGCCCGCCGCCGTGACCTGCCCGACGAACTTGGTCAGGGCGTCGAGTCCCCAACGGTCGTCGATGATCCCGACGATCACGATGATGGTGCCCGACACCAGCGCCGCACCCATGTCGGGGGTGTACTCGAAGCCTCTGGTCAGCGCCGGCAGCTGCTGGGCGAACAGCAGGCCCGCCACCAGCCCGATGTACATGCCGACGCCGCCGAGCCGTGGCGTCGGCTGGACGTGCACGTCGCGGTCCCGGGGCACCGCGACGGCACCGAACCGGATCGCGGCGATCCGCACGGCCCCGGTCGAGAGGAAGGTGACGACCGCGGCGGTGAGGAGCACGAGCAGCAGCTCACGGATGGGCACGCCGGCGCCGCGGCCCGACTGGGCCAGCACCAGGGATGCCGTGTCGGCGGCAGTCACTTCGCCCGGTCCCCGCCGTCACTCCCCGCCGGCACGCAGCTGCGCCGGGTCCTCGCCCAGCACCTCCGCGATGTCCTCGACCGCCACGGCGCCCTCGCGCAGCACGCGGGGCCGGTCGGCGGTCAGGTCGACGATGGTGGAGGCGACGGCGTGTTCGGCCGGTCCGCCGTCGAGGTACACGCTCGCAGACCCGCCGAGCTGGGTGCGCGCCTCGTCCACCGTGGTGGCCGGCGGACGGCCGGAGACGTTCGCGCTCGACACGGCCAGCGGGCCCACCTCGCGCAGCAACTCGAGCACCACGGGGTGCAACGGCATGCGCAGCATCACGGTGCCGCGCGTGTCCCCCAGGTCCCATGCGAGCGAGGGAGCTTGGTGCACAACGAGACTGAGACCGCCGGGCCAGAAGGCACGGATGAGTTCCCGCGCCTGCGGACGAACGGTGTTCACCAGGCCGTCGATCGTGTTCCACGAGCCGACCAGCACCGGCACCGGCATGTCCCGGCCCCGGCCCTTGGCGCGCAGCAGACTGGTCACCGCATCGCTGTCGAAGGCATCCGCCGCGATCCCGTACACCGTGTCCGTGGGCACGACGACGAGCCGTCCGGCCTTGAGCGCACCCTTGGCGGCGGTCAGACCGGCGGCGCGGGAATCGGGGCGACTGCAGTCGTAGACGGTGCTCACGGGTTCATCCTTCCACTGCCGCGAACGTGTCCGGCATCACACACCCGTCCCGCCCTGGGATCCGCCGCGCCGCGCCTCCACGTCGGTCGGCACCCGGCGGGCGACGACGAACCGCGGCCGGCCCGCCAGATCGGGGTGCTCGGTCACGTCACCGAACACGCGGCGCTGCGCGAACAGCTCCGCGACCTGGGCACCGTTCGTGTCGTCGTGCTCGACGCCGACGGCACCGCCGATCCGCAGCCAGCGGGCAATGTTCGACACCATCGGCTTGATCACCGACAGCCCGTCGGGACCGCCGAACAGCGCCGAGTGCGGGTCGTGCTCGATCACCTCGGGCGGGAGGTCGGTGCCCTCGGGAATGTAGGGCGGATTCGACACCACGATGTCGACCCGGCCCTCGAGCGAGGTGAGCAGGTTGCGGTCCGTCACGTCGCCCTGATGCAGGAGGATCGGCGTGTCCCCCGCCGCCGCGCAGCGTTCCGCGTTCCGCCGCGCCCACGCCAGGGCGTGGGGCTCGAGTTCGACGGCGTGGACGACCGCGTCGGGCCGGGCGTGCGCGACGGCCAATGCGAGGGCGCCCGAGCCGGTGCACAGGTCGAGCACCACCGGCGGATGTTCCTGGAGTCCTTCCAGGTACGCCAGGGCCCAGGCCAGCAGCAGCTCGGTCTCGGGCCGCGGGACGAAGACGCCGGGGCCGACCTCGATGTCGATCTCACCCATCCCCGTGCTGCCGGTGATGTACTGCAGCGGGATCCGCTTGGCACGCTGCGCGATCATCGCGCGGTACGCGTCGACCATGGCGGGGTCGACGAGCGGCACGAGCCCGAGACGGGTGCGCTCGATGCCGAGCAGATGCGCGGCGAGCAGCTCGGCGTCCACACGCGGGCTGGGGACACCGGCTTCCTCGAGCACCGACACCGCTTCGAGGATCGCCAGGCGCAGGGGTTGACGAGTCACGGCGTACAGACTGCCATGCCGGTCACCACACGGAAACGGACAGGTCACGCATCCGGTCTGCGGCATGATCGAGATCGTCCGTGTCAGGCAGCACTACGGAACTACGGAAGGATCTTCCTGTGACGAAGTCGGGATTCGCGGTTCGGGCAGCGGCCGTCGTCGCGCTCGGAGCCGCCGGCAGCCTCGCAGCGCCCGGACTTGCCTCCGCATCGCCGATCGACGTCCAACCCACGCCGCTGCTCTGCAGCTACGTCGCGCCGATCCACAGCGTGACCGAGACGGACAGCGACGCCCTCGAGGAGGGTCGGCTGTTCTTCGCCGTCGGCGAGCAGAAGGCGCAGAACGGTCAGGTGGGCTGGGTCAACACGGCCACCTGGCAGACGGGGGGCGCCTCGTTGACCGCGACACCGCAGAGCAGCGACGTCCCGGTCGCGCTGCTGAACACCGGGCCGGGCACCGTCGTGTCCGCCGTGTGGGGACCGCATCAGAACGCGAAGGGTGAGAGCTGCTTCCTGCTTCCCGGCATCGACATCTCGCAGGTGCCCGGGGACGACGATCCGGGCGACGAACCCGGCGAGACCGCGCAGTAGCCGCCCGGGGCCCGGCTCACGGCGTCACTCCGCGGCGAGCCGGGCCTCCCGGTCGGCCTTGCCCAGGGCGTCGAGCAGGGCGTCCATGTCGCCGTCGAGCACACCGTCGAGGTTGTGGGCCTTGAAGCCGATGCGGTGATCGGTGATCCGGTTCTCGGGAAAGTTGTAGGTGCGGATGCGCTCGGAGCGGTCCACCGTGCGCACCTGGCTGGCCCGGCCCGCGGAGGCCTCCGCCTCGGCGGCCTCCTCCGCCGCGGCCTGCAGCCGCGCGGCGAGCACCTGCATCGCCCGTGCCTTGTTCTGCAGCTGGGACCGCTCGTTCTGGCACGTGACGACGATGCCGGTGGGCAGGTGCGTGATGCGCACCGCCGAGTCGGTGGTGTTGACGCCCTGACCACCCTTGCCGGAGGAGCGGTACACGTCGATGCGCAGGTCCGACTCGTCGATCTGGACCTCCTCCACCTCGTCCGGCTCGGGGTAGATGAACACGCCGGCCGCCGAGGTGTGCACCCGGCCCTGGGACTCGGTGACGGGGACACGCTGGACGCGGTGCACGCCCCCCTCGAATTTCAGGCGCGACCAGACGCCGTCGCGCACATCGCTCTTCGACTTGATCGACAGCGTCGCGTCCTTGTAACCGCCGAGGTCGGAGATGGTCGCGCCGAGGACCTCCACGCGCCAGCCGGCGCGCTCGGCGTACCGGATGTACATGCGGGCGAGGTCGGCGGCGAACAGCGCGGACTCCTCACCGCCCTCCCCCGACTTGACCTCGAGCACCACGTCGTCGCCGTCGTGCGGATCGCGCGGGGCGAGCAGGTCGGTGAGTGCCTTGTCGAGTTCGCTCACCCGCTCCTCGAGGGCGGGAATCTCGGTCGCGAAGGCGGCGTCGTCCGCGGCGAGCTCACGCGCGGCCTCGAGATCGTCGCGCGCGGCCCGCAGCTTGGTGTAGGTGGCCATGACGGGAGCGAGCTCGGCGAACCGCTTGCCGACCTTGCGGGCCGTCGCCGGGTCGTTGTGCAGCGCCGGATCGGACAGCTGCTGCTCGAGACCGGCGTGTTCGGCCAGGATGTCGTCGATGGCCGACGGCTTGGTCTGCCCCGCCATGTGATTCGCTCCACTCGTCCGTCGTGCCGATCCGTGCCGCGCCCGGATCGGGATGGAAAAAGGCCGACGCCCGGTCTGTTGCTGAGACAGAACCGGGCGTCGGCGAGACAGCTACTTGTCGGCAGCAGCCTTCTTGGTGTCGCGCTTGCCGTAGCGGGCCTCGAAGCGGGCGACGCGTCCGCCGGTGTCGAGGATCTTCTGCTTGCCCGTGTAGAACGGGTGGCACTGCGAGCAGACCTCGACGGTGATCCGTCCCGACTCTGCGGTGCTGCGCGTCTCGAACGTGTTCCCGCAACCGCAGACGACGGTGGTCGTCACGTAGTTCGGGTGGATTCCTGCCTTCATGGTGTCCCTTTCGTGGCCGCCGGGTCGCCTCCGCGGATCGGAGACGTGAACCGGGACCGGACTGAGCTGTTCGATTATGCCAAACGCATGCCCGGGGGAAGAAATTCCGCCCCCGGGCATGCGGCGCCGCTGCCGCGGCGATCAGTCGTCGAGCGCTCCCGGTGCCGTCTTCGACACCTGCAGGAGGAACTCGATGTTGCTCTTGCTCTTCTTGAGCCGGTCGATGAGCAGATCGATGGCCTGGTGCGAGTCCAGACCGGAGAGCACGCGGCGCAGTTTGTGCACCACCGCGAACTCGTCGGGGCTCATCAGCAACTCGTCCTTGCGCGTACCGGAGGGGTTGACGTCCACCGCCGGGAACACGCGCCGCTCGGCGATCTTGCGGTCGAGCTTGAGCTCGGCGTTGCCGGTGCCCTTGAACTCCTCGAAGATCACCGTGTCGCCCGTCGAACCCGTCTCCACCATGGCCGTGGCGATGATGGTGAGCGAGCCGCCGTTCTCGATGTTGCGAGCCGCGCCCAGGAACCGCTTCGGCGGGTACAGGGCGGTCGAGTCGACACCACCGGAGAGGATGCGGCCCGACGCCGGCGACGAGTTGTTGTACGCGCGGCCGAGGCGCGTGATCGAGTCGAGCAGGACGACCACGTCGCGGCCCTGCTCGACGAGCCGCTTGGCCCGCTCGATCGCAAGCTCGGCGACCGACGTGTGGTCCGACGGCGGCCGGTCGAAGGTCGAGGCGATGACCTCGCCCTTGACCGAGCGCTGCATGTCGGTGACCTCTTCGGGCCGCTCGTCCACCAGCACGACCATGAGGTAGCACTCGGGGTTGTTGGTCGTGATCGCGTTCGCGATGTCCTGCATCACCGTCGTCTTGCCGGCCTTAGGCGGCGAGACGATCAGGGCACGCTGGCCCTTGCCGATCGGCATGATCAGGTCGATCACGCGGGTGGTCAGGATGTTCGGGGTGGTCTCGAGCCGCAGCCGCTGGTTCGGGTACAGCGGGGTGAGCTTGTTGAACTCCGGGCGGCGCTTGGCGGCCTCGACGTCGCCGCCGTTGACCGTGTCGAGCCGGACCAGCGGGTTGAACTTCTGGCGCTGGTTGCCCTGCTCCCCCTCGCGCGGCACGCGGACCGCACCGGTGATGGCGTCGCCCCGGCGCAGGCCGTTCTTGCGCACCATGTTCATCGAGACGTACACGTCGTTGGGGCCGGCCAGGTACCCGGAGGTCCGGACGAACGCGTAGTTGTCCAGGACGTCGAGGATGCCGGCGACCGGCTGCAGGACGTCGTCCTCGCGGATCTCGGGCTCGCGTGTGTCACCGCCGGCCTCGCCGCGGTCACGTCCGCGACGACGCTCACGGAAGCGGCGCCCGCGGCGCCCGCGGCCGTCCTCGTCGTCCTCGCCACCCCGGCCGTCGCGGCCGTCCTGACGGGGGCCCTGACCACGGTCCTCGCGGCGGCGTTCCCCCTGGTCGCGCTGGTCGCGCTGGCCGTCGCGCTGGTCGCGCTGGCCGTCGCGCTGACCGCGCTCGCGCCGACCGCCGTCGGACGGCTCGGCCTTCTCCTCGGTCTTCTCCTCGGCGCGCGGCTTCTCGTCGGTCCGCGCCTCGGCGGCGTCCTTCGGGGCCTCGGCGGTGGTCGTCTCGGCGGCCTGGTCGCCACCTCGGCGACCGCGACGCTGACGACCCCGGCGGCCACCCTCGGCCTCGCCGTCGGCGGGCTGCTCCGCCGCCTCGGCGGGCTGCTCGGGCGCCGTCGTCGCGGCGGGCCGCGCCTGGGCCGGCTCGGCGGCGGGGGCGGCGGTGTCGGCCGGGGCCGCGTCCTGGGCGGCACCACGGGCGCGACGAGCCCGGACGGGCCGGGCCGGCTGTTCCGGCGCAGGAGCCGTCTCGGCGGCTCCGCCGCCCTGACGCTCCTTGATCGCGGCGATGAGATCGCCCTTGCGCATCCCGGAGGTTCCCTTGATGCCGAGTTCGGCCGCGAGAGTCCGCAGCTCGGCCAGCACCATGCCGGAGAGACCGGCGCCACGCCGCCCACCGGCACGCGGTGCAGTCTGTGCAGGATCGGTGGCCTGCGCTCCCGCGGACGAATCCGTGGTATCGAGAACAGGCGTAGCGATCAGGTCCGTATCTGTCACGGAGATCCTTTCCTTCCCTCACTCGCGCCACGCAGAGTCGAGGGTTCGTTCCGCAGATCTTGCGTCGATCTGGGATTGCCGTACGTGTTCACGGATCGAACGGTCGGCACGTCCGCCATCACGCCATCCTCCGGCAGGTGCGGTCGGTCCATCTCCCCGAAACGAGGTCAGGTGAGGATCGATCCAGGATCGATCGCCCCGATGGATCTGGAGTGAATGCCCTGGAAAAGCCAGCGACTGAAACGCACGACGTGCGGACTAAGCACAGAATAGCGACGAACTGTACGTTGAGCAAGAAGAAGCCCCCGGGCGCGTCGCCCGGGGGTTCGCGCCCGACTCGAGAGGTTCGGGCTCGCTCACACGACCTGCACGCCGTCCGCGACGTCGAGTTCGAGCACGGTCATGTCGTCGGCCTCCGCGGCCGCGCGCAGGTCCGCGGGGAACGACTCGGTCGTGAGGGCGAGGACCGTGGGGCCGGCACCGGAGACCGCGGCGGGAATGCCCGCCGCGCGCAGGGCGGCGATCCACTTGGTGGTCAGCGGCAGGGCCGGGGCGCGCTGCGCCTGGTGCAGCAGGTCCTCCGTCGCCGGCATCAGCAGGTCCGGCCGCTCGGTGAGGGCGACGACGGCCAGCGCCGCGCGGCTGACGTTGAACGCCGCGTCGCGGTGCGGCACCAGATCGGGGAGCAGCCCGCGGGTGTGCGCGGTGGACGAGCGCGACGACGGCACCAGCACGACGACCCGGATCGCCGGGTGGACCGTGAGGGGCACGGCGCGGTAGGTGCGCTGTTCGTCGCCGACGACCGACTCGCTCCACGACACGACCGCGCCGCCGAGGATGCTGGCGGAGGCATTGTCCGGGTGGCCCTCGAATTCGGAGGCGAGCTGGACGAGCTGCGCCTCGTCGAGCACGCGCTCCGGAGCCACCTTGCGCACCAGCCCGTTGGCGGCCGCCAGGCCTCCGACGACCGCCGAGGCCGAGGAGCCGAGGCCGCGCGAGTGCGGAATAACGTTGCGGCACAACACGTCCAGGCCGTCGGCCCACACTCCGGCGGCCTCGAGGCCACGCTCGACCGCCCGCACCACCAGGTGCGACGGTCCCCACGGCACCTCTTCGGCGCCCTCGCCCTCGACGCGCACCTCGAGGCCCGATGCGGTTGTGGTGACCGTGATCTCGTCGTACAACCCGACGGCCAGCCCGAGCGAATCGAAACCGGGGCCCAGATTCGCGCTCGAGGCCGGGACCCGGGCGGTCACGGAGATCCCTACGGGCAGCGTCTGCGTCATGTCGTCTTTCCCAACGGAGGAGGGCGCGGCGGTCACTAGGCCAGCTCGAGCGCCGCGGCCACAGCGACCGGATCGACCGGGATCGGCTCCACCTGCGGCATCCCGAGCAGCGCCGTGTCGGGATCCTTCAGGCCGTTGCCGGTGACGGTGCACACGACCTTCAGCCCGGAATCGAGCCAGCCCTCCTTGCGGGCGGCGAGCAGACCGGCGATCGACGCGGCGGACGCCGGTTCGACGAACACGCCTTCGGTGGCGGCGACGAGCCGGTACGCCTCGAGGATCTCCTCGTCGGTGGCCGCCCGGAACGCGCCGCCGGACTCCTCCTTGGCGGTCATCGCCCCGTTCCACGACGCCGGGGCGCCGATGCGGATGGCGGTGGCGATGGTCTCGGGGTCCTTGACGGGGGCGCCGTGCACCAGCGGTGCCGCGCCCGCGGCCTGGACGCCGAGCATGCGCGGCTTGCGGGTGGTGAGGCCGTCCGCGAAGTACTCGGTGTAGCCGCGCCAGTAGGCGGTGATGTTGCCGGCGTTGCCGACGGGCAGCACGTGCACGTCGGGGGCGTCGCCGAGCGCGTCGGCGATCTCGAACGCCGCCGTCTTCTGCCCCTCGATGCGCACGGGGTTGACGGAGTTCACCAGCCCGATGGTGGGGAACTCGGCGGTGGTCTTGCGGGCGAGCTCGAGACAGTCGTCGAAGTTGCCCTGGACCTGGATGATCTTCGCGCCGTACATGACCGCCTGGGCCAGCTTGCCCATCGCGATCTTGCCGTCCGGCACGAGCACCGCGCAGCCCATGCCGGCCTTGACGGCGTATGCGGCCGCCGAGGCGGAGGTGTTGCCGGTGGAGGCGCACAGCACGGCCTGCTGGCCGCGGGCGAGGGCGTCGGTGACGGCCATCGTCATGCCGCGGTCCTTGAACGAGCCGGTCGGGTTCAGGCCCTCGACCTTCAGGTGCACCTCGCAACCGGTCAGTTCCGACAGGTGCGCCGCGGGCAGCAGCGGGGTGCCGCCCTCGCGGAGGGTGATGGTCTTCCAGTTTTCGCCGATCGGGAGCCGGTCACGGTACGCCTCGATCAGACCCGGCCACGGGGTGTGCACGGGGGTGGCGGTGTTCTTCTCGGGCGCGCTCATTCGGCGGATCCCTCCAGTCTCAGGACGCTGGTCACAGCGATCACGGATTCGAGTTGGTCGAGCGCTGCGACGGTGTCCGACAGCGCCTTGTCGGTGGCGCAATGGGTCAGCACCACCAGGCGGGCTCCGTCGCCGGCGCCCTCCTGGCGCACGGCGGCGATGCTCACGTCCCGCTTGGCGAACTCCGCGGCCACCGCCGAGAGCACGCCGGCCCGGTCCGCGACCTGCAGGTTGACGTAGTAGCGGGTGACGATGTCGCTCATCGGGGCGATCTCGAGGTCGGCGTACCGTGATTCGCGCGGGCCCCGGCCCCCGTGCACCCGGTTGCGGGCGGCCATCACGAGGTCGCCCATCACCGCGGAGGCGGTGGGCGAACCGCCGGCACCCTGGCCGTAGAACATCAGACGGCCCGATGCCTCGGCCTCGACGACGACCGCGTTGAACGCACCGTTGACGGCGGCGAGGGGATGCTCGCGCGGCACCAGGGCCGGGTAGACGCGCGCCGAGACCCGGTCCTTGCCGTCGGTGGTGATCCGCTCGCAGATGGCCAGCAGCTTGACGGTGCAGTTCAGCGCCCGCGCGGTGGTCAGGTCGGCGGCGGTGATCTTCGAGATGCCCTCGCGGTAGACGTCGCCGGCGGTGACGCGGGTGTGGAAGGCGATCGAGGCCAGGATCGCAGCCTTGGACGCGGCGTCGAAGCCCTCGACGTCGGCCGTCGGGTCGGCCTCGGCGTATCCGAGCCGGACCGCCTCGGCGAGGGTCTCGGCGTAGTCGGCGCCGGTCTCGTCCATGGCCGAGAGGATGTAGTTGGTGGTGCCGTTGACGATGCCGAGGACCCGGTTCACCTTGTCACCGGCGAGGGACTGGGTGAGGGGCCGGATGACCGGGATGGCGCCGGCGACGGCCGCCTCGAAGTACAGGTCCACGCGCTTGGCCTCGGCGGCCTCGGCGAGCTCGCCCGTGTACTCCGCGAGCAGGGCCTTGTTGGCGGTGACCACGGATTTGCCCGAGTCCAGGGCCGTGCGGACGAGCTTGCGCGGCAGTTCGATGCCGCCGATGACCTCCACCACGATGTCGACGTCGTCGCGGGCGATCAGGCCCTCGGCGTCCGTGGTGAGCAGGTCCTGCGGGATGCCGCGGTCGTCGCGGACGGTGCGCACGGCCACGCCCCGCAGCTCGAGCGGCGCGCCGATGCGCGCCTCGAGATCGGTGGCATCGTCGCGGATGATGCGCACGACCTCGGCTCCGACGGTGCCGTGCCCGAGCACAGCCACACCGATCGGGCGCTGCCCCGGTTCGTTGGTCACCGCTTCGGTCGTCACTCCGTAACCTCCAAGCTGAGCAGATCTTCCACGGTTTCCCGACGCAGGACGACGCGGGCGGCGCCGTCCTTGACCGCCACGACGGCGGGCCGGGGCAGCAGGTTGTACCTGCTGGACATCGAGTAGCAGTATGCACCGGTCGCGGCGACGGCCAACAGGTCGCCGGCTTCGAGGTCGGCGGGCATCCACGCGTCGCGGATGACGATGTCGCCGCTCTCGCAGTGCTTGCCGACGACGCGGGACACGACGGGCTCCGCGTCGCTGGACCGCGACACCAGGCGGGCCTCGTACTCGGCCTGGTACAGGGAGGTGCGGATGTTGTCGCTCATGCCGCCGTCGACGCTGATGTAGCGGCGTGCCTGGTGAGCCCCCACCGCGACGTCCTTGATGGTGCCCACCTCGTAGAGGGTCACGGTGCCGGGGCCGGCGATCGCGCGTCCGGGCTCGACCGCGAGCGTCGGCTCGGGCAGGCCGGCGAGTGCGGACTCGGTCTGCACGATGTGCCGCAGCTTGGCAGCGAGTTCCTCCACGGGCGGCGGGTCGTCGCTGGGCACGTAGGAGATGCCGAGGCCGCCGCCGAGGTCGACGATGTTCATCTGCGCGGTCTTGTCGACGCCGAATTCGTGGACGGCATCGCGCAGCAGGCCGATGACCCGGTGCGCGGCGAGCTCGAACCCGTCGACGTCGAAGATCTGCGAGCCGATGTGGCTGTGCAGGCCGACCAGGCGCAGGTGATCGCTCGCGAACACCTTGCGGACCGCGGCCATGGCCACCCCGCCGGCCAGGGACAGCCCGAACTTCTGGTCCTCGTGCGCGGTGGAGATGAACTCGTGGGTGTGCGCCTCGACGCCGACCGTGACGCGGATCAGCACGTCCTGCACGACGTCGAGTTCGGCGGCGACCGCGTCGAGCAGGTCGATCTCCGACATGGAGTCCAGGACGATGTGCCCGACGCCTGCGGCGACGGCGGTCCGCAGCTCGGCCACGGACTTGTTGTTGCCGTGCATGGCGATCTTCCCCGCCGGGAAGCCGGCGCGCAGCGCGACGGCGAGCTCACCGCCGGTCGAGACGTCGAGGGACAGGCCCTCCTGCTCGACCCAGCGCGCGATCTCGGTGCACAGGAACGCCTTCGACGCGTAGTGCACCTTCGCGCCCGGCCCGAACGCGGCCGCGATGTCCCGGCACCGGGAGCGGAAGTCGTCCTCGTCGACGACGAAGAGCGGGGTGCCGTATCTCTCCGCGAGGTCGGTGACGGGCACGCCGGCGATCGTCACGACGCCGTCGTCGCCGCGCCGCGCGTTGCGGGGCCACACGTTCGGGTGCAGCAGGTTCAGCTCGCCGGCGTTCGCGGGCCGCTCGGTCAGGCCCGGTGCGTGCGGGATCTCGGCGTGCCGGGGACCGGCGGGGTGCGCGTTCACATCCGCTCCGGGGCGCTCACGCCGAGCAGTCCGAGCCCGTTGGCCAGCACCTGACGGGTCGCCGCGCACAGCGCGAGCCGCGCCGCGTGCAGCGGGCCGGGCTCCTCGTCGCCCTGCGGCAGGATGCGGCAGGAGTCGTAGAAGCGGTGGTAGGTGCCGGCGAGTTCCTCGAGGTACCGCGCGACGCGGTGCGGTTCCCGCAGTTCGGCGGCCTTGGCGAGGACGCGCGGGTACTCGCCGATCGTGCGGATCAGGTCGCCCTCGCGCTCGTGGGTGAGCAGGGCCAGGTCGGCGTTCTCGGCGCCGAGACCGAGCTCGGCGGTGTTCTCGGCGCCGAGACCGAGCTCGGCGGTGTTCTCGGCGCCGAGACCGAGCTCGGCGGTGTTCTCGGCGCCGAGACCGAGCTCGGCGGCGCCCCGGGCGATGGACGAGAGCCGGGCGTGCGCGTACTGGACGTAGTAGACCGGGTTCTCGTTGGTGGTGCTGGCCCACAGCTCGAGGTCGATGTCGATGCTCTGGTCCACCGACGAGCGCACCAGCGCGTAGCGGGCGGCGTCCACGCCGATCGCCTCGACGAGGTCGTCGAGGGTGATGACCGTGCCGGCGCGCTTGCTCATCTTCACGGCGACGCCGCCGCGCACGAGGTTGACCATCTGCCCGATCATCACCTCGACGGTGTCCGGGTCGTCGCCGAACGCGGCGGCCGCGGCCTTGAGCCGGCCGATGTAGCCGTGGTGGTCCGCGCCGAGCATGTAGATGCACAGGTCGAAGCCGCGCGACCGCTTGTCCTGGAAGTAGGCGATGTCACCGGCGATGTAGGCGGCGTTGCCGTCGCTCTTGATGACGACGCGGTCCTTGTCGTCGCCGAAGTCGGTGCTCTTGAGCCACCACGCGCCGTCCTGGTGGTACAGGCTCCCGGAGGTCTTGAGTGTCTCGACGGCCTTCTCCACGGCGCCGGACTCGAACAGGGAGTTCTCGTGGAAGTACACGTCGAAGTCGACACCGAACTCATGCAGGGTGCGCTTGATGTGCGCGAACATCAGTTCGACGCCGATCGAGCGGAACACCTCGTGCCGCTCCTCTTCGGGCAGCGCGAGCGCGTCCGGGCGCTGCTGCAGCACGGCCTGCGCGATGTCGGCGATGTACGCGCCGGCGTAGCCGTCCTCCGGCGCGGGCTGCCCCTGTGCCGCGGCGATCAACGAGCGCGTGAACCGGTCGATCTGGGCGCCGTGGTCGTTGAAGTAGTACTCGCGGGTGACGTCGCCGCCCTGCGTGGTGAGGATCCGGCCGAGGGCGTCGCCGACCGCGGCCCAGCGGGTGCCGCCGAGGTGGATGGGCCCCGTGGGGTTCGCGGAGACGAACTCGAGGTTGATGCGGGTTCCGGCCAGCGCGTCCGAGTTGCCGTACGCGGCGCCCTCGGTGAGCACCTGGGCGACGATCGCGCCCTGGGCGTCGGCGGCGAGGCGGATGTTCAGGAAGCCCGGGCCGGCCACCTCGGCGGACTCGATGCCGTCGGCGGCGGTGAGGGCCTCGGCGAGCCAGCCCGCGAGTTCCCGCGGATTGACGCCGGCCCTCTTCGCGACCTGCATCGCGACGTTGGTCGCGTAGTCGCCGTGCTCCGGGTTGCGCGGCCGCTCGACCGTCAGGGTCTCGGGCAGGACGGACACGTCGAGGTCGCGCTCGGCGAGCACCCTCGCAGCGGTTCCGTGGAGCAATTCGGCAAGGTCGGCAGGAGTCACGGGTCTCTATCCTATTGGCTCCGTCCCACCCGGCGTGACGCCGGTCCGGCCTGTTGTCACGGTCACGGCCCGCCCGCCGCGGGGATGCCTGCCCGCCGCCCGCCCGTAGAGTTGACAGAGCACGCGCGGACCGAGCGTCGTGCGCCCTCTGTTGTCCATCCGTCGAAAGAGCACCCAACGATGCCCAGCGGTTCGGTAAGTGGCGGTTCCGGCAAGAAGTCCGGTGCCAAGTCTGCGAAGGCGATCAAGGCCGCCCAGAAGAAGAGCGGCGGTCGCGGCCTGCCCAAGCAGCGGCAGATTCCGTGGCTTCTGATCGGCGGCGTGGTCGCGGTGGTCGCGCTGGTCGCGGTCATCGCCGCCAGCATCATCCCGAAGTACCAGGACTCCCAGGCGCTCGCGGAGTGGACGCCGTCCGAGTCGAATCAGGACCCGTCGACTGCGATCGAGGGGGTCGTGACGGTCGACTACCCCGCCGGTCAGCACATCGGGTCCACGCAGCGCGTCGCGTACGACCAGAGCCCGCCGTTCGGCGGGCCGCACGACGCGATCTGGGCCACGTGCACCGGCACCGTGTACCCGGAGGCGATCCGCACCGAGAACGCCGTGCACTCGCTCGAGCACGGCGCGGTGTGGATCACGTACAACCCCGACCTGGTCGACCAGGCGGGCGTCGACGCGCTCGCGGCGAAGGTGGACGGCAAGTCCTACCTGATGATGTCGCCGTACCCGGGCCTCGACGCTCCGATCGCCCTGCAGTCGTGGGGGCATCAGCTGAAGGTGGACGCCGCCGACGACGAGCGGATCGACCACTTCATCGCGTCGCTGCGGCTGAACCGCTACGCCTACCCGGAGGTCGGCGCGAGCTGCTCCACGCTGCCCGGCTCGTACGACCCGAGCAATCCGCCGCCGTTCGATCCCTCCGCCCCCGGTCCGGACGCGGTGCCGATGGACGGCGGCACGGTGGACGGCACCGAGCAGGTGCCGGCCGACATGCAGGCCCCGGCGGGGAGCTGACGTGACGCACGATTCCGCTCCCACCGCCCAGGGGACTCCCACCCCCCAGGAGACGGGCCGACGCAGGGCGCTGTTGATCCTCGGTCTCGTCGCCGCCGTCGCGATCGGTTTCCTGCTCGGGTTCCTCGCCCGCATCCCGCTCGAGGACTCGCCGCCGGCGACGCCGGCCGCCGGCTCCGTCGACGTGGGATTCGCCCAGGACATGACCGTCCACCACAGCCAGGCGATCGAGATGGCCACCGTCGCGTTGACGGTGTCGGGCGACCAGCGGGTGCGCAACCTCGCGTACGACATCCTCACCACCCAGCAGAACCAGGTCGGGCAGATGCAGGGCTGGCTGTCGCTGTGGGGGCAGCCGCTGCTGCCCACCGGTGACTACATGACGTGGATGACCGAGGAGTCCGGCCACGACCACGGGAGCACGAGCCACTCCGACGGCGGCGGCGCCGGCCGGATGCCCGGCATGGCGACGTCCGAGGACCTGGCGAACCTGCGCCGCGCCACCGGCCCGGAACTCGACGTGCTGTTCCTGCAGCTGATGCTGCGCCACCACGAGGGCGGGCTGCCGATGATGGAGTACGGCGCGCAGTACGCGGGCCAGCCGGCGGTACGGACCCTGGCGCAGACGATGGTCGACACCCAGACCAGCGAGTCGGAACTCATGACGTCGATGCTGGCGGAGCGGGGCGCGCAGCCGCTGCCGATGAACTGACCGACCGGACCCGCGGACGGGGGACGGCCCACCGGGCCGTCCCCCGTCGGTGTGTACCGTCCGGGTCCCCCGTCGGTGTCTACCGTCCGGCCCGGCCCCACTCCCAGTCGCGGATGTCGGGCATGTCCTCCCCGTGGGTGCGGATGAACTGGTGGTGCTCGACCAGCCGGTTCTTCAGGTGCTCGCGCGCGTACGCGGAGATCGGATGCAGACGGGGCACCCGGTCGACGACGTCCATGGCGAGGTCGAACCGGTCGATCTGGTTGAGCACGCACATGTCGAACGGCGTGGTGGTGGTGCCCTCCTCCTTGTACCCGCGCACATGGATGTTGTCGTGGTTGGTACGCCGGTACGTCAGGCGGTGGATCAGCCACGGGTAGCCGTGGTAGGCGAAGATCACCGGCTTGTCCGTGGTGAACAGCGAGTCGAATTCGCGGTCCGACAGTCCGTGCGGATGCTCCGTGTGGTCCTGCAGCCGCATCAGATCCACGACGTTCACGACGCGGATCTTCAGGTCGGGGAACCATTCGAGCAGGATCTCCACGGCGGCGAGGGTTTCCATGGTGGGCACGTCGCCGGCGCAGCCGAGCACCACGTCGGGTTCGACCCCCTTGTCGGTACCCGCCCAGTCCCAGATCCCGATTCCCTTGGTGCAGTGCACGATTGCCGCATCCATGTCGAGGTACTGCAGTTGCGGTTGCTTGCCGGCGACGATCACGTTGACGTACTGCCGGGTGCGCAGGCAGTGGTCGGCCACCGACAGCAGGGTGTTCGCGTCCGGCGGCAGGTACACGCGGATGACGTCGGCCTTCTTGTTGACCACGTGGTCGATGAAGCCCGGGTCCTGGTGCGAGAAGCCGTTGTGGTCCTGCCGCCACACGTGCGAGGTGAGCAGGTAGTTCAGCGACGGGATCGGCCGGCGCCAGTCGATGCCGTTGGTGGTGCGCAGCCACTTGGCGTGCTGGTTGAACATCGAGTCGACGATGTGGACGAAGGCCTCGTAGCAGGAGAAGAAGCCGTGCCGGCCGGTCAGCAGATAGCCCTCGAGCCAGCCCTGGCAGGTGTGCTCGGACAGGATCTCCATCACCCGCCCGTCGGGGGCGAGCCGGTCGTCGGTGGGCAGGATGCGGGCGTTCCAGGTGCGTGCGGTGGCCTCGAGGACGGGACCGAGCCGGTTGGAGTTGTTCTCGTCCGGGGAGAACACACGGAAGGTGGTCGCGTTCTCGCGCATGACGTCGCGCAGGAAGGTACCGAGCACGCGGGTCGATTCGACGCTGCCGGTACCGGGCGCCTCGACCGGCACGGCGTAGTCGCGGAAGTCCGGCAACGCCAGGTCTCGTACGAGCGGCCCGCCGTTGGCATGGGGGTTGGCGCTCATCCGCCGCTCCCCCGCCGGGTGCAGGTCGCGGATCGCGGGCACGGGGGCACCGTGGTCGTCGAACAGTTCCTCGGGCCGGTAACTGCGCAGCCACTCCTCGAGAATCTTGCGGTGGCTTTCGTCGTCGCGGGCATTGGCGAAGGGCACCTGGTGCGAGCGCCAGTACCCTTCGACCGGGAGACCGTCGACCTCCTTCGGTCCGGTCCAGCCCTTCGGGGAACGCAGCACGATCATCGGCCAGCGCGGTCGCTCGGTGACCCCGTCGCGGCGGGCGCGGCGCCGGATCTCGAGGATCGCATCGACGCAGTGGTCCAGGGCCGCCGCGAACGCCTGGTGCATGCGCTCGGGATCGGAGCCCTCGACGAATACCGGATCGTGGCCGTAGCCGCGGAGCAGGTGCTCGAGTTCCTCGTGTTCGATGCGGGCGAGGACGGTCGGATTGGCGATCTTGTACCCGTTCAGGTGCAGGATCGGCAGCACGGCGCCGTCCCGGCGCGGGTCGACGAACTTGGTGGAGTGCCAGCTGGTGGCCAGCGGGCCGGTCTCGGCCTCGCCGTCGCCCACCACGGCAGCGACGATCAGGTCCGGGTTGTCGAAGGCGGCGCCGTAGGCGTGCGACAGGGCGTACCCGAGCTCGCCGCCCTCGTGGATGGACCCGGGTGTCTCGGGGGCGACGTGGCTGGGGATGCCGCCGGGGAACGAGAACTGGGTGAACAGCCGGGCCATGCCGTCCGCATCCTGGGACACGTCGGGGTAGATCTCGCTGTAGGTGCCCTCGAGCCAGGCTGCGGCGACCGGCCCGGGCCCGCCGTGGCCGGGGCCCATCACGTACATCATGTCCAGCTCGCGGGCGACGATGGCCCGGTTGAGGTGGGCGTAGACGAAGTTCAGCCCCGGGGTGGTGCCCCAGTGTCCGAGCAGCCGGGGCTTGATGTGCTCGGGACGCAACGGCTCGCGCAGCAGGGGGTTGCCCATGAGGTAGATCTGCCCCACCGACAGGTAGTTCGCGGCTCGCCACCAGGTGTCGAGCGCGGCGAGCTCCTCTCGGCTCAGCGGTCCGGTGCGGGTTGCCGTGTCGGGTCCTGCGTCCACGTACGGTCCTCTCCTGCAGGTGTGCGTCCGGTTTCGGGTTCGAGCCTGCCCCGGGCGGGTGGCCCACGCCGGCCGTTCCGGGAAACACTCGCCGAAGAGTTCCTCCCGGACGGCGCATCCGTGCCTGCCGGATACCCGACGAGCGCCGGAGAAACCCCCTCCGACCAGGCGATGTGGCGTATCGCCGACAATGCGCTACGCTAACTCCCGCCCCACCGAGCAACCGGTGGAGTCCGGAACGCCCTCGTAGCTCAGGGGATAGAGCGCTTGCCTCCGGAGCAAGAAGTCGCAGGTTCGAATCCTGCCGAGGGCACCACGGGAACGGCCCCGCGTCGCAGTGCGACGCGGGGCCGTTCCCGTTCTGCGGCCCGGACCTGGCGCAGAGCGACAGGACGTCGAGACCAGGTGTTGTGAAACGCGGACTCGTCACGAAGCAGGATGTGCGCATCGTCCACGCCCAGAGATTCTGTGTTCATCGTCCGATGTCACCGACTGCCGCCCCGTGCGAGAACCCGTACAGCATCAGCGCCACCGCGCTGAGCAGTGACACCGCCGCGGTGACGACGAGCAGCGACCCCAGACCGAGGGCGGGTATCGCGGCACCGGCGTGCTGCGACCGAGCTGAGGGCTCCCAAGACCAGGCAGGCTGTGAACGCCGCACCGGCGCGCTCGGGTACCAGCTCGGCGGTCCAGACCGCGAGCACCGCGGATCCTGTCATGTACCCCATGCCGAAGATGCCCGCCGAGGGTGCGGTCGTGGCTACGGAGCCACCTGCCAGCCCGAGCAGCACCAGCGCCGCACCGACCGTTGCAAGGCACAGCGCGGCGACCCGGACGCTGCCCAGTCGCTGCCCGAGGGTTCCGGTCGCCACCCCCACCATGCCGGTGAGACCGAGGGCCGCGTAGAGAGCCGGGAGGGCCGCCGCCGGGAGGGTGCCGCTGTCCAGGACGTCGGCGGCATAGGTGAAGTAGACGACCACGACCGCGAAGTAGACAACGGAGTAGGCTACCGGGACCCGAAGCGCTGCCACCAGCGAGGAGGCACCGGCTCGCCCCTCCGGACGTGGGGCCGACCCGGTCCGCGGCACCAGGCGCAGGTTCACGAGTGCGGCGGCCACGGCAGCGAGGGCGATGCCGGCCCACACCAGGCGCCACAAGCCCACCGCAGCCAGGACGGCCAGCGCGCCCAGCAGCACCAGTCCGCCGCTGGTGCCGGTGGTGATGATCGCCAACGCTCGGGGCTGCTGCCGCGAGGGCACCGATCGCGTCACTATGTCGGAGTAAGGCGCCCAGACCCAGCCACCGGCGCTGCCGGCCAAAACGACAACGACACCGACGGCAAGCAGCCCCGGGGACTGCGCGAAAGTCACGATCACCGCCCCCGCAGCGCCGCAGGCCCCGCCCGCTGTCGTCGGCGCGCGCGACCCGCGGCGAGCGGCGAGCCGCGGCGAGCGGCGAGCCGTCCGGCGAGCAACAGACCGGCCAGGTAGCCCGCAAACGTTGCGCTGGCGACGAGGCCGAGCACCAGCTCGGAGAGCCGCAGGTCTTCCCGGATATCGGGCAGTGTCAGGCCGTAGGCGTAGCGGGCCATGCCGAAGCGACTCCGACCACCGCAGCTCCGGCCAGGCCGATCCGCCCGCCTGGGGAGAGCGTCATGAATTCCCCTTCATGCCGTGGGCCCGGCTACGTCACGGACCTCGGCCCGACTCCCGGGAGCATCGGCACTCACTGCGTGCATGCACCGACTCTCCCACGGCCGGATCAACTCGGTCACCTGCGGCCGACGACCGCGAGACCGGGTGTCAGTCCGCCGGATCCTGCTGGGCGGCCTCGGTGATCGGCGCCATGTCGAAGTAGTCGCGCCAGCCGGCGATCCTGCCGTCGACGACCTCGAAAGTCCCCATCACCGGCAGTTCGACGGTCCGTCCCCCGAGCGTGAACACGTCGACCCGCTCGTTGAGCACCACGCCGCCGTGGACAGCCTGGTGCCGGATGCGGAAATCGATGCCGCCGAACGAGGCGACGAACCCGGCGATGAACTCCTCGATCGCCGCGCGCCCGCGCACCGGTTCCATCGGGATGTTGTGGTAGACGGCGTCGTCGGTGAAGTAGGACGCGAGCACGGCCGGGTCGGGATCGGCCCAACGGCGGCAGAATTCGGTGACGAGCTCGTCGGGGGTCATGCGGTTCCTTCCGTCAGGCCCGGGCGAAGCGCGCCGGGTCGGTGCCCGGGACCCGGCGCGCCCGGCCTCTCTCGATGAGGTGCCGCACGTGCGCCGAGGCCTCGGACAGCGCCATCTGCTTGCCCGTGGGCGGAGTCTGGTCCCAGGGGCGGTACCACGTCATCCGCTCGGCAGCCTGCCACAGCGTCAGCTCCTCGTCGCCGAACGCCGCGTACAGATCGTCGAGGCGTCGCTCGTGGTGCTCGACGAGCGCGTCGGTGCGGGCCGCGAGGTCGTCGATCGGCTGCCGGTGCGCGGGCAGGGTGCGCCGGGCCGGGAGGGTGCCGACGGCGCGCAGGGAGTCGATGAATTCGCCGAGGGCGTCGCGTTCGGGGAGGGGGAAATCGAAGTCGCCCACGTGCGGGGTCGTGGTGGCGAGGACGTGGTCGCCGCTGAAGAGGATGTCGTGCTCCTCGATGTAGAAGCAGGCGTGGCCGGGGGTGTGCCCGGGGGTGAACACTGTGCGCAGGGTGCGGCCGGCGAGCGTGATCCGTTCGTCGGTGGCGAGCTTGCGGTCGGGATGGACGTCGGGCTTGCCGGTTGCGCGTTCCCCGTTCACCCGGTCGAGGTAGGTGGCGATCTGGTCGTCCGGGGCGCCGGCGCGGCGCCACTGCTCGGCCTCCCACTCGGCGTTGCCGTCGCCGGAGATCATGAGCTCGAGCTGGCCGAAGTCGTCCTCGTGCATGCCGACCCAGCAGCCCGACGCCTCCCGGATCCGGCCGGTCAGACCGACGTGGTCGGGATGGAAGTGGGTGACGACGACCCCCTCGACGTCCGCGACGGAGGCGCCGACGGCGGCGAGGCCGTCCTGCAGCGCGGCCCAGGACGTGTCGTCGTTCCAGCCCACGTCGACGAGGACCAGCCCGCGCGGCGACTCCATCGCATACACCTGGGTGTCGCCGACCGGCAGGTCGCTCACCGGTACGGGGATGCGGTAGATGCCGTCGCCGATGTCGCGGGCGTGGTCCATGGGGTCCTCCGAGCTACTCGATCGTTAGCCATTCAATGAACACAAACAGTAAACTATTTGGGTTCGTGCGGCTCGATGATCGCCATGATCGACCGGATCTCCCCCGCTGGGATGGCGAAGTGCTCGGTGACCGCCACGGTGAGGGTGCCGTCGCCGGCGTCGAGGTCGAGCAGGAACCGCGCGACGACGTTGTCGTCCCACTCGCGAAACGTCAGCTCCCGCACACGACGGATCGAGCGGTACTCGGGGCCCTGCTCGAGCCGGTCGCGGATCTCGACGCCGCTGTCGCCGGTGCGCACGCCGTTCTCGACCCGCCACGCGTCGGCCGCGAGCCGCACGTGTGATGCGTCGTGTCCGACGAGGGAGCGGATGTAGGAGCGGGCCATGGCGACGCGGGCGCTGTCGGTGGGCGCGCCGGCATGCTCGGCGATCGCGGCCATCAGGGTCGGCGCCCAGTCCGGCCGGCAGATCACCAGGTCCGGCATGTAGGGGTGGGGGCGGTTGTACTCGAGCTCGCTGCCGTCGATGCGGGCGCAGTACAGCCCCGCCGCCTGCGCGACCCCCACCGGCGCCGCGGAGTCCCACTCCCACTGCCCGCCGGCGTGCACGTAGGCATCGACGTCGCCACGCACCACCGCCATGGCCTTGGCCCCGGCCGAACCCATCCGCACCACGTGGGCGCCGACGGCCCGGGCGACGTCGGCGACGAAGACCGGCGGCCGGCTGCCGCTGACGACGATCCGGGGCCGTCGGCCGGCCAGCGGCCGCAGTTCGGCGGGACGGACGTCGTCGGTGCCGTAGACGGCACCGACGGCCGGCTGAGCGACGGCGGCGGCGGTGATACCCCTGCCGGCCTCCCACAACGCGACGTGCACGGCCCAGTCCTCGTGGTCCGGCATGCCGTACTCCTTGGACCCGTCCAACGGGTCGACGATCCACACCCGCTTCGCGTGCACCCGCACCGGATCGTCGGCGGATTCCTCCGAGAGCACCGCGTCGCCGGGGCGCTCGGCGGCGAGCCGCTCGAGGATGTACGTATCGGCGGCGCGGTCGCCGCGGCGGCCGAGTTCGCGACCGGTGAGCGTGTCGGCCTCGGCCGCGCGGACGGTCAGCAACAGTTCGCCTGCAGCGGTGGCGATCTCGGCGGCGAGGGCGGCGTCATCGGTCATGGGGCCAACAATTCCATGACCAGCCCGGCCTGCGCGACCGGATCGCCGTCCTGCGGCCGCAGCACCAGGTCCGGCCGGGTGGGCGCCTCGTAGGGGTCGTCGATACCGGTGAACCCGGTGATCTCCCCGGCCCGGGCCCGGGCGTACATGCCCTTCGGATCGCGGGCCTCGCAGTCGGCGAGCGGGGTGTCGACGAACACCTCGAGGAACGGCAGCCCGGCCTCCCGGTGCTGCTCGCGGATCCGGTCCCGGTCGGACCGGTACGGGCTGATGAGCGCGCAGATCGTCACCAGGCCCGCGTCGGCCATCAGCTGCGCCACCGCGCCGACGCGCCGGACGTTCTCCGCGCGGTCCCGCGGCCCGAAGCCGAGGTCGGCGTTGAGGCCGTGGCGCAGGTTGTCGCCGTCGAGCCGGTAGGCCGGGACACCGGCCGCGAGCAGGCGCCGCTCGAGCGCCGCGGCGACGGTGGACTTGCCCGACGCCGACAGGCCGGTCAGCCACACCGTCGCGCCGCGCGAGAGGCGTTCGGCGCGGGTCGCCTCCGCCGCGTGCCACACGACGGGGGCGGCGGCGAGGGTGGGTCCGGTGATCATCCCGGCGGCGACGGTGCTGCCGGTCGCGTCGTCGACGAGCACGAAGCTGCCGGTGGTCCGGTTGCGCCGGTAGGGGTCGAACAGCACGGGACGGCGGGTCCGCAGCTGCACCCGTCCGATCTCGTTGAGGGTCAGCGATCGTGCCGTCCCGTCGCGGTGGAGGGTGGTGACGTCGAGCCGGTAGTCGAGCCGCACCACGTGCGCGGCGGTGGCGTTGGTGGTGTGCAGCAGGGTGTAGGTGGCGTCGGGTGCGAGACCCGGGCCCTCGGCGAGCCAGCACACCATCGCGTCGAGCTCGTGCCCGACGAGCGGGCGGTTCCCCGGGCGGCACAGCATGTCACCGCGGCCCACGTCGAGGTCGTTCTCGAGTTCGAGGCACACGGCGCTGCCCGCGAAGGCGCTCGGCACCGGGTCGCCGCCCGGTCCGTGGACGGCGCGCACACGCGTGCCGTAGCCCGAGGGCAGCACCACCACCTCGTCGCCGGGGGCGAACGCCCCGCTCGCGACGGTGCCGGCGTAGCCGCGGAAGTCGCGGTGCTCCCCGTGACCGGGGCGGAGCACGTACTGGACGGGGAATCGCGCGTCGATGAGGTTGCGATCGGAGTCGATGTGCACCTGCTCGAGACGGTGCAGCAACGAGGCGCCCTCGTACCAGGTCATGGTGGTGGTGCGCGTGACGACGTTGTCGCCGAGCAGCGCCGACACCGGCACGAACGTCAGGTCGTGGATGTCGAGTTTGGCTGCGAACGAGGAGAATTCGGCGCAGATCTCGTCGAAGCGCTGTTGCGACCAGTCGACCAGGTCCATCTTGTTGACGCACAGCACGAGGTGGGGGACGCCGAGCAGGCTGGCGAGAAAGGCGTGCCGGCGGGTCTGCTCGACGATGCCCTTGCGGGCGTCGACGAGAATGAGGGCGAGGTCGGCGGTCGAGGCGCCGGTGACCATGTTCCGGGTGTACTGCTCGTGGCCGGGGGTGTCGGCGACGACGAAGGCGCGGTGCGGGGTACAGAAGTAGCGGTGGGCGACATCGATGGTGATGCCCTGTTCCCGCTCCGCCCGCAGTCCGTCGGTGAGCAGCGCCAGATCGGGGGTGTCCATGCCGCGCTCGCGGCTGGTGCGGGTGACGGCGTCGAGCTGGTCCTCGGGCACGGCCTTGGAATCGTGGAGCAACCGGCCGATCAGCGTGGACTTGCCGTCGTCGACGCTGCCGGCGGTGGCGATGCGCAGCAACCGGGTCATCAGAAGTAGCCCTCCTTCTTGCGGTCTTCCATGCCGGCCTCGGAGATGCGGTCGTCGGCGCGGGTGGCGCCGCGCTCGGTGACGCGGCTGACGGCGACCTCGGCGACCACCTCGTCGGGGGTGGCGGCGGCGGATTCGACGCACCCCGTGCAGGTGGCGTCGCCCACCGTGCGGAACCGCACCAGCGCGTCGCGCGGCTCGTCGTCCGGCAGCAGAGCGAGGAACTCGTTGAGCGCCAGCAGCATTCCGTCGCGCTCGACGACGGTGCGGCGATGGGCGTAGTAGAGCGACGGCAGCTCGATGCCTTCGTCGCGGATGTAGTTCCAGACGTCGAGTTCGGTCCAGTTGGACAGCGGGAACACGCGGATGTGCTCACCGCGGCGGTGCCGGCCGTTGTACAGCTGCCACAGTTCGGGACGCTGCGCCTTGGGATCCCACTGCCCGAACTCGTCGCGGAAGGAGAACACGCGTTCCTTGGCGCGGGCCTTCTCCTCGTCGCGGCGGGCGCCGCCGAACACCGCGTCGAATCCGCCTTCGCGGATGGCGCGCAACAGCGTTCGGGTCTGCAGCCGGTTGCGGCTCGCGCGCGGGCCGACGTCCTCGACGGCCCGGCCGGCGTCGATGTCGTCCTGCACCGAGGCGACCAGCAGGCGCACCCTCCGGCGGGCCGCCTCGGCGTCGCGGTAGGCGAGGACCTCGGGGAAGTTGTGGCCGGTGTCGATGTGCAGCACCGGAAACGGGATCGGCGCCGGCCAGAACGCCTTGGCCGCCACGTGCAGCATCACCGCGGAGTCCTTGCCTCCGGAGAAGAGCAGCACGGGACGTTCGAAGGTGGCCGCCACCTCCCGGAAGATGTGCACGGACTCGGCCTCGAGCGCGCGCAGCAGGGACAGTTCGTACGACGGCGTGAGGGTCATCGGGGCTCCAGCTCACGAGCGCCGGTCCAAATATGTACCGGCTCGGTCGAAAGGTTTCGCCCCGAACAATAGAACGAGTTTCAGTTCCGGGTCAACGCCTCGCGGGGTGCGAGCGAATGTATCGCCCACTCGATCAGACCGACGGCATGATCCATTCGCTCGGTCCCCCGGGGCCGCAACACCCGGCCGTCACCGGGCCGGGCGACGCCCGCGTCACCGGGCCGGGCGACGCCCGCCGAGCTCGCGCGTGACGGCCTCGGCGGTGGCCACGAGGGCCGCCCCGCGCCGGGCGATCTCCCGGTTGGCCAGGGTCGCGCCCACGTGGAGCGTGAGCACCACCGACTGCCGCCCGTCCGCGTCGTAAGCGGGGGCGGCCAGCAGGTTCACCGGATGCTCGGCGTCGGCCGGTTCCGCCCCGGTCAGCAGCACCCGCTCCCCCAGGCTGGACACCATCTCCCCCAGCAGTTCGCGCAGCTCGGACGGCAGGTCGTGCGCCGCGACGCCCGCCATGAGCGCGTGCAACCGCCGCCCGCCCGCAGTGAGCGACTCGACCAGATATCCCGCGGTGCGGCACTCGTCGACCACGTCCCGCAGGCGGTCCCGGTCCAGCCGCACCGGAAGCGTCGGCTCGCGCGCGAGCCACTGCTCGAGCCGCTCGTCGGAGTCCCACAGCACGTACATCAGGCCCACCGGCGGCGCGAACGGATAGACCTCTCCCACCCGCGCCCCGGCACCGTCCGGATCGGCCCCGGCGACGTCGAGGACCGCGATGCGGTCGCCCACCACCGCCGACGCGGCGCAGGTGGCACCGAACTCGGCGCCGAGCGCGGCCAGGTGCCGGTGGGTGACGGGACCGACGGCGAAGCCGCGCTGCGCGGCGCGGCCCGCGACGATCAGCGCGGGACCGAGGCCGTACGTCCTGTCCGCGGGATGGCGCATCAGGTAGCCGGCCTCGGTCAGGGCGGTCAGGATCCCCAGGCACGTCGGCTTGCTCATGCCCAGCCGGCGCGCCAGCTCGGAGAGCCCGAACCGGGTCTCCGGGTGCGCGACCAGGTGGTCCAGGACCTGCACGACCCGATCGGTCGGCGGCGAACGCCGAGCGGACGACGTCGCGGCGGCCTCGGTCATTGACGCCTCCTTGGAACACGTTCTATCGTCGCTGCACCGAGAGCCTACCGCACCGGTACATATTTGAACCGCAAGGAGATCGTGTGCTCACCGATCCGCTCACATCCGCCATCGCCGAGGCCGAGAAGCTCGTCGCGACGGCGCCGCACATCCGCACCGAGCAGGACCTGATCGAGGGGTACCGCTACCTCGCCGGCGGGATCACCGCCTGCGTCCACTCGGCGTGGGCGGCCGAGAGCCCCCACCCCACGTTCGTCACCGGCACCGGGCCCTACACGAAGATGGGGCTCGACAACCCCGACACCCTCTACTTCGGGGCGCGCATCCGCGACGACGCCGAGTACGTCGTCACCGGCCGCCGCGGCACCACCTGCGACCTGAGCTTCCAGGTGCTCGCCGGCAACTACACCGACGCCGAGGTACCCGGCAACGTCACCGCGTTCGACGACCGCGAGCTGCGCATCGCCGACGACGGCACCTTCGAGGCCCGGTTCGGTCCCGGCCCTGCCGACCCCGGAAACAACTACTTCACCCTCGCCCCCGGCTCGTCCCAGCTCGTCGTCCGGGAGGTCTACAGCGACTGGTCCCAGCGGCGCGGCACCCTGCGCATCGACCGGGTCGACGCGCTCGGCACACCGCCACCCGAGCCGACGCAGGACGACGCCGCCGCTCGCTACCGGCGGGCCGGGCGCGCGCTCGTGTCCCGGGTGCGGACGTGGCTGCAGTTCCCGCAGTGGTTCTACCTCGACCTTCCGGTCAACACGGTCACCGAACCGCGGCCGACGCCCGGCGGCCTGGCCACCCAGTACTCGTCCGTCGGGCACTTCGACCTGCGCGACGACGAGGCGATGATCCTCACCGTCCCCGCCTCCGACGCGCCCTACCAGGGCTTCCAGCTGGGCAGCCTCTGGTATATCTCGCTCGACTACATCCACCACCAGACGTCGCTGAACAACACACAGGCCCAGGTCGATCCGGACGGGATGATCCGCATGGTCGTCTCCGCCCGCAATCCCGGCGTCGCCAACTGGGTCGAGACCCTGGGCCGCAGCCGCGGGTTCCTGCAGTTCCGCTGGCAGCGCCTCTCCCGCGACCTCACGACCGCGGACGGCCCGACGGCCCGGGTGGTCCCGTTCGACGACCTGGCCGCGGCACTGCCGTTCCTCGACCACAACCGGGTCACGCCCCAGCAGTGGTCCGCGCGGATCGCCGCTCGCCAGACCGCGATCGCCGACCGGATGCTCGGGTGAGCGCCGTGACCACCACCCCGAGCCCCCTGCTCGCCGGACAGACCGTCGTGGTCAGCGGCGTCGGGCCCGGACTCGGCCGCACCCTTGCGGTGCGGTGCGCCGAGCACGGCGCCGACGTCGTGCTCGCCGCCCGCACCGCCGCCCGCCTCGACGACGTCGCGGCCGAGATCACCGCCCTGGGCCGGCGCGCCCTGTCCGTCCCGACCGACATCACCGACACCGGCTCCGCGTCCCGGCTGGTCGAGACGGCCCTCCGCGAGTTCGGCCGGGTCGACACCCTGGTCAACAACGCTTTCTCGGTTCCGTCGATGAAACCGTTGGCACGCACCGACTTCCAGCACATCCGCGACAGCGTGGAACTCACCGTCCTCGGCGCGCTGCGCCTGACCCAACTGTTCACCGACGCCCTGACCGAGACGAAGGGCTCGGTGGTGAACATCAATTCGATGGTGCTGCGACACTCGCAGGAGCGCTACGGCAGCTACAAGCTGGCCAAGTCGGCCCTGCTCGCGCTGTCACAGTCCCTCGCCACCGAGCTCGGCCCTCACGGAATCCGAGTCAATTCCGTTGCCCCCGGCTATATCTGGGGAGAAACCCTGAAGGCGTACTTCGAGCACCAGGCAGAGAAGTACGGCACCACCGTCGAACAGATCTACCAGCACACCGCGGCGGGCACCGACCTCAAACGCCTGCCCACCACCGAGGAGGTGGCCGACGCCGTGATCTTCCTCGCCTCCCCGCTGGCACGGGCCGTCACCGGCCAGTGCCTGGACGTGAACTGCGGCGAATACCACCACTGACCAGCCATGCGCGTTTTCGGTAGCCGGCACTACCAGAAGCGCGCACAGGGAAGGGAGATCCATGAGTGAACGCACCAGCGTCGGCACCGTCGAGGACCTGCACGCCTCCGCGACGCGGCTGACCGGCCTGACCGACTTCGGCGACGACGACTACACCGGGGCCCTCGGCGTCCTCCTCGACTCGTATGCGCGCGACGAACACCTCACCCCGCTCGGCAGCAAGATGTCGCGGGTGTTCCTGCGCGGCGCCCTCGTCGCGCGGCTGCTGAGCGAATCGGCCTGGCGCGCGCACCCCGAGCACGCCGACGTCGCGATCGAACGGCCGATCTTCGTCACCGGCCTCCCCCGCACCGGCACCACCGCGCTGCACCGCCTGCTCACCGCCGACCCCGGCCACCAGGGACTCGAGATGTGGCTGACCGAGCTGCCGCAGCCACGGCCGCCGCGCGAGACGTGGGCCGGGAACCCGGCGTTCGCGGCCATCGAGGCCGGGTTCGCGCAGCACCACGTCGAGCACCCGGAGTTCATGGGTGTGCACTACATGTCCGCCGGCGAGGTCGAGGAGTGCTGGCAGCTGCTGCGGCAGTCCTTCCGATCGGTGTCCTACGAATGCCTCGCGCACCTGCCCACCTACTCGCGCTGGCTCGCGCGGCAGGACTGGACCGGAGCGTACGCCCGGCACCGCCGGAACCTGCAGCTGATCGGGCTGCCCGACGCCGGCAAGCGCTGGGTCCTGAAGAACCCGAGCCACCTGTTCGCACTCGACGAACTGCTCACCGTCTACCCCGACGCGCTGATCGTCGTCACCCACCGCGACCCGCGCACCGTGATCCCGTCGGTGTGCAGCCTGGCCGCGCACGCCACCGACGGCTGGTCGCACACCTTCCGGGGCGCGAGCATCGGGCGCAGCCAGCTCGACCTGTGGGCGCGCGGGCTCGACACGTTCACCGCGGCACGGAGCCGGCACCACCCGGATCGGTTCGTCGACGTGGACTACCGCGACTTCGTCGCCGATCCCCTCGGCACGGTCGGCGCGATCTACGACCGGTTCGGCATCCCGCTCACCGCCGGCGCCGAACAGGCGATGGCCGCGCTGCACGCCGAGAGCCGCAGCGGGGATCGCCGGCCGGCGCACCGCTACCGGCTCGAGGACTTCGGTCTGAGCGACGCCGAGGTGGACGAGCGGTTCCCGGACTACGCCTGTCGCTGACCCGCGGCGACCGCCGCGGCGGCGAGGACGTCGAGCAGCGGGAACAGCGCGGCGGCGATGAGATCCCCGGTCTCGACGAACGCCTGCTCGGACAGGCCGATCGGGTCGGGGATGTTCGGGGTGCGGGCCGCGCCGCTGGGATCCCGGCAGGCGTCGAGCCGGGCGATCGTCTCCGCACCGGTGACGGTCGCGATGCGGTGCGCCTCGGTCAGGGTGAACGACTTCGCCGCGGCGCCGGCGGTCAGGCCGGCGACCCGGTCGCGCTGCTCCTCGCTCATGGTCAGGACCAGGTCGGCGCCCTCGACCATCGTCGCGGTCACCCGGCGGGCGCGGAAGTCGCTCGCGTCGGCGCCGAGACCGGCGATGACCGCGGCCGCCCGGGGTTCGACGGGATACCCGACGAGGGCCCGCGTGCCCGCGCTCTCGGCGGTCAGGTCGGCCCACCCCGATTCGCACGCGTAGGCCCGCGTCAGCCGCTCCGCGATCACGGACCGGCAGACGTTGCCGCTGCAGACGAACAGGATGTGCACGCGCGCACTCTAGCCGCCGCGAATCGGGCGGAGGGGACGCGATTTTCGGCGCCGTGCGATGTTCACGTGCCGTTCGCACGCGCGCCGCGTGTCGTTCACTCACGGCGGCCGGTTCGCGGGCCGCCCCGGCGGGGTCCGGAAGCCGTGTCCACGTCACGTCCAGACCGTGCGACATGGGATGATCGACGTATGCCCGCACCCCTACCGCTCGATCCGATCGCCGAGGCCCACCGCCAGTGGACGGCCCACGGCTGGGGTGAGGTCGCGGACGGCATGGCCGCGGTGACCTCCGTGATGCGCGCGCAGCAGATCATGATGGCGCGGGTCGAGGAGGTTCTCAAACCGTTCGGGCTCACGTTCGCCCGGTACGAACTGCTGACCCTGCTGCACTTCACCAGGACCGGGGCGCTGCCCATGGCGAAGGCCAGCGCCCGGCTGCAGGTCCACCCCACCAGCGTCACCAATGCCGTGGACCGGCTCGAGACCGCGGGGCTCGTGCGCCGCACCCCGCACCCGAGCGACCGTCGCGCCACACTGGTCGAACTGACCGACGAGGGGCGGGCGCTGGCCGTCGAGACCACCGAGAAGCTCAACGCCGAGGTGTTCGCCCGGCCCGGCGTGCCCGACGACCAGCTCGAGACGCTGCTGCGGATCCTGGCCGGCCTGCGCCGCGACGCCGGCGACTTCGACACCGGAGGCGATCCCACCAGGTGGTGACACGGATCGGGGCCGTCCCGCAGGATGCGGAACGGCCCCGGTCGAGGACGACGATCAGGCGTGCTTGAACTCCGGCGCGCGCTTCTCGACGAACGCGGCCATGCCTTCCTTCTGGTCGGCGGTGGCGAACGTCGAGTGGAACACCCGCCGCTCGAACTTCACGCCCTCGGCGAGGGTGGTCTCGAAGGACCGGTTGACCGCTTCCTTGGCCATCATCGCGACGGGCAGCGACATCGACGCCACCGTGGTCGCGGCCTCGAGCGCCACGTCGAACAGGTCCGCGGCCGGCACGATGCGCGACACCAGGCCCGCGCGCTCGGCCTCCTCGGCGTCCATGTTCCGGCCGGTCAGGCACATGTCCATCGCCTTGGCCTTGCCCACGGCGCGGGTGAGCCGCTGCGAGCCGCCGATGCCGGGGATGACGCCGAGCTTGATCTCGGGCTGGCCGAACTTGGCGGTGTCCGCGGCGATGATGAAGTCGCACAGCATGGCCAGTTCGCAGCCGCCGCCGAGGGCGTACCCGGAGACGGCGGCAATGATCGGCTTGCGGGCCGAGGAGAGCCGATCCCACTGCGAGAACAGGTCTTCCGCGTACACCTCGGAGAACGTCTTCGGCGCCATCTCCTTGATGTCCGCGCCCGCGGCGAACGCCTTCTCGGAGCCGGTGAGCAGGATGGCGCCGATACCGGCATCCGCCTCGAGCTCCTCGACGGCCGCCACCACCTCACGCATCAGTTGGCTGTTGAGGGCGTTGAGCGCCTTGGGCCGGTTCAGCGTGATGATGCCGACGCGGTCCTTGCGGTCGAGCAGGATCGTCTCGAAGTCCGTCACTGGGTTTCCTGTTCTGTCGAGCGGTTGCGGATCTCGGTGATGATGGCCGAGAAGTCCAGTCCGCCGCCACCCGACTCGTTGAAGCGGTGGTAGATCTCCGCGGCCCGAAGCCCCAGCTCGGCGTCGACGCCGTTGGCGCGCAACGCGTTCGCGGCCAGACCGAGGTCCTTGTCCATGAGCGCGGCGGCGAACCCGGGCTGGTAGTCGTTGTTGGCGGGGGTGGTGGGCACCGGCCCGGGCACCGGGCAGTTGCTGGTCAGCGCCCAGCACTGGCCGGAGGCGTTGGACGCGACGTCGAAGAGGGCCTGGTTGGTCAGTCCGAGCTTCTCGCCGAGCACGAAGGCCTCGCTGATGGCGATCATCGACACGCCGAGGATCATGTTGTTGCAGATCTTGGCGGCCTGGCCGACGCCGGACCCGCCGCAGTGCACGACCTTGCGACCCATCACCTCGAGCAGCGGCTTTGCGGCTTCGAAGTCCTCCTCCGACCCGCCGACCATGAAGGCGAGGGTGCCGGCGGCCGCACCGGCCACGCCGCCGGAGACGGGCGCGTCGATGGCGCGGTGCCCGGCCTGCACGGCCTTCTCGTGGGCGGCGCGCGCGTCGGCGACGTCGATGGTGGAGCTGTCGACGAACAGCGTGTTCGGCCGGGCGGCCGGCAGGACCTCGTCGTACAGCTTCAGCACGAGGGCGCCGTTGGGCAGCATCGTGATCACGACGTCGGCGTCGCGGACCGCGTCGGTCGCGGACTCGGAGATCGTGAGGCCGTCGGCGCGGCCCTGTTCCTGGGCCGCCGGCACCGGGTCGAAACCGGTGACCGGGTAGCCGGCCTTGACGAGGTTCGCGGCCATCGGCCCGCCCATGTGGCCGAGACCGAGGAAGGCGACGTTCGGCAGTGTGCTCATGTCAGGCGGTTTCCTTCTCGGGTGCGACGAGCCCGAGTTCGAGCTCGCCGAGTGGCTGGAAGTACGCGTCGACGTCCGCGTCGGTGACGTCGGCGAGGGTCGCCGGCGACCACGCCGGGTTGCGGTCCTTGTCGACCACCTGCGCGCGGATGCCCTCGACGAGGTCGTGCGAGCGCAACGACGCCAGGGACACCCGGTACTCCTCGTTCAGCACCTCTTCGAGGCTGCCGAGTTCGCGGGCGTGGCGCACCGATCGCAGGGTCACCTTCAGCGCGACGGGCGACTTGCCGAGGATCTGCTCGGCGGCCGCGCGGGCCTCGGGCTCCTCGGCGTCCTGCAGTCGGGCGACGATCTCCTCGACGGTCGGCGCCGAGTAGGCGGCGTCGATCCAGGAGCGCTGCGCGAGCAGCGGCGACTCCGGGGCCGGCTGGGCGAATTCGGCGAGCGCCTCGTCGACCGTGCCGGATTCGAGGGCGGCGACGAACTTGTCGAGCGCCTCGGACGGCACGAAGTGGTCGGCGAAACCGAGGGCGATGGCGTCGCCGGCCGTCATCCGGCCGGTGGTCAGGGCGAGGTGGGTGCCGAGCTCGCCCGGTGCGCGCGAGAGCAGCCAGGTGCCGCCCACGTCGGGGACGAAGCCGATGCCCACCTCGGGCATCGCGATCGTGGAGCGTTCGGTGACGACGCGGACGTTGCCGTGGGCGGCGATCCCGACGCCGCCGCCCATGACGATGCCGTCCATGAGCGCCACGTACGGCTTCGGGTAGCGGCCGATGGCGGCGTTGAGGATGTACTCGTCGCGCCAGAAGTCCTGCGAGCCGGTGCCCCCGTCGCGGGCGTCGTGGTAGATCGAGACGATGTCACCGCCGGCGCACAGGCCGCGCTCCCCCGCCCCGTCCACGACGACCGCACGGACCGAGTCGTCCCCGGCCCACTCGCCGAGCGCGGCGGCCGTCACCTTCACCATGTCGTAGTTCAGGGCGTTGATGGCCTTGGGCCGGTTCAGGGTGATCCGGCCGATGCCGCCGGAGACCCGGACGAGGACGTCTTCCGTCTCGGTCATTTTGCTCCGTTCTGCGCCGCGGCCACCACGCTGCGCGCGACGACCACCCGCATGATCTCGTTGGTTCCTTCGAGGATCTGATGCACCCGCAGATCCCGCACGATCTTCTCGAGCCCGTACTCGGCAAGATAGCCGTAGCCGCCGTGCAGTTGCAGCGCGTCGTTGGCGGCGTCGAAGCAGGCATCGGTGGCGAATCGCTTCGCCATGGCGCACAGCTCGACCACGTCGTCGGCATTCCGGTCCAGCGCGTCGGCCGCGCGCCACAGCAGGGTGCGGGAGGCCTCGATGCCGGTGCGCATGTCGGCGAGCCGGAACTGCAGGGCCTGCGAGTCGAGCAGCCGCTCGCCGAACGCCTTGCGTTCGGCGAGGTAGCCGACGGTCTTGTCGAGCGCGGCCTGAGCGCCGCCGACCGAGCACGCGGCGATGTTGAGCCGGCCTCCGTTGAGCCCGTGCATGGCGATGCGGAAACCGCTGCCCTCCTCGCCGAGCAGGTTCTCGGCGGGCACCCGGGCACCGTCGAAGATCACCTGCCGGGTGGGCTGGGCGTTCCAGCCCATCTTCTTCTCGTTGGCGCCGAAGGACAGCCCGGGGGTGTCCTTCGGGACGATGATCGCGGAGATGCCGCGCGGGCCGGGCTCGCCGGTGCGGGCCATCACCACGTACACGTCCGACGTGCCGGCGCCGGAGATGAACTGCTTGGCGCCGGTGAGGACGTACTCGTCGCCGTCGCGGACGGCCCTGGTGCTCAGGGCCGCCGCGTCGGAGCCGGCGCCGGGCTCGGTCAGGCAGTAACTCGCGAGCTGGTCCATCGAGCAGAGCCCGGGGACCCAACGGCGGCGCTGCTCGTCGTTGCCGAACCGGTCGATCATCCACGTGACCATGTTGTGGATGGAGATGTAGGCGGCGATGGACGGGCAGCCCTTGGCGAGTTCCTCGAAGATCCGGACGGAGTCGAGGCGACGCAGGCCCGACCCGCCGACGTCCTCGCGGACGTAGATGCCGCCCATCCCGAGGGCCGCGGCCTTGCGCAGGACGTCGACCGGGAAGTGCTTGGTCTGGTCCCATTCGACCGCGTTCGGGGCGAGGAACTCGGCGGCGAAGTCGCGGGCGGTGTCGCGGATCGCCCGGTCGTCGTCGGTGAGGGTGAACATCGGTATCTCGTCCTAGTCCATCGTCGGGATGACGAAGTGGTCGGCGTTCTCCTTCAGGCCGGAGAACCAGCGCTGCGTGACGGTCTTGGTCTTGGTGTAGAAGCGGATCGAGTCCGGGCCGTGCTGGTTGAGATCGCCGAAGCCGGACCGCTTCCAGCCGCCGAAGGTGTGGTACGCGATCGGCACCGGGATCGGCACGTTCACGCCGACCATGCCGACGTTGACGCGGTTGGTGAAGTCGCGGGCGGTGTCGCCGTCGCGGGTGAAGATGGCCACGCCGTTGCCGTACTCGTGCTCCGAGGGCAGCCGCAGGGCCTCCTCGTAGTCGTGCGCGCGGACGACGATCACGACGGGACCGAAGATCTCCTCGCGGTAGATCTTCATCTCCGCGGTGACGTTGTCGAACAGGGTGGCGCCGGAGAAGAAGCCGTTCTCGTGGCCCTCGAGCACGAAGTCGCGCCCGTCGACGACGAGCTCGGCGCCCTCGTCGATGCCGGACTGGATGTAGTCGTGCACCCGCTGGCGAGCCTCGGCGGTGACGAGCGGGCCGAAGTCGGCGTTCGGGTCGTCGCTGCGGCCGACCTTCAGCTCGGCGACGCGTTCCTTCAGCTTGGCGACGAGAGCCTCGGCGGCCTCCTCGCCGACGGGCACCGCGACGGAGATGGCCATGCAGCGCTCACCGGCGGAGCCGTAGCCGGCGCCGACGAGGGCGTCGGCCACCTGGTCCATGTCGGCGTCGGGCATGACGATCGCGTGGTTCTTGGCGCCGCCGAAGCACTGGGCGCGCTTGCCGTGGGCGGCGGCGGTCTCGTAGATGTACTGGGCGATCGGCGTGGAGCCGACGAAGCCGACGGCCTTGACGCGCTCGTCGGTCAGCAGCACGTCGACGACGGTCTTGTCGCCGTTGACGACGTTGAACACGCCGGCGGGCAGCCCGGCCTCGATGAACAGCTCCGCCAGGCGCAGCGGCACCGACGGGTCGCGCTCGGAAGGCTTGAGCACGAACGCGTTTCCGCACGCGATGGCCGGTCCGGCCTTCCACAGCGGGATCATCGCGGGGAAGTTGAACGGGGTGATGCCGGCGACGACGCCGAGCGGCTGGCGCATCGAGTAGACGTCGATGCCGGTGCCGGCGGAGTCGGTGAACTCGCCCTTGAGCAGGTGCGGGATGCCGGTGGCGAACTCGATCACCTCGAGGCCGCGCTGGATGTCGCCCTTGGCGTCGGCGACGGTCTTGCCGTGCTCGGAGGACAGCAGCCGCGCGAGGTTGTCCATGTCGTCCTGCACGAGCTGCAGGAACTTCATCAGCACGCGGGCGCGCTTCTGCGGGTTGAACGCGGCCCATTCCTTCTGAGCCTCGACGGCGTTCGCGATGGCGGCCTCGGCCTCGGCGACGTCGGCGAGCGGAACCCGGGCCTGCACCTCGCCGGTGTTGGGGTCGAAGACGTCGGCGAACCGGTCGGAGGCACCGGGGATGTGCTTGCCCCCGACGAAGTGGGTGAGTTCTCGAACGCTCATGTCCGGATCCGTCCTAACTGGTCGAATTCTCGTGTTTCGGTGGGATGATCGGGGGCAGCGGACGACACCCCCGGAAATGTGTGCTCATCCTATAGTTGGAAGTCCATGTATGTCCATAGGCGGCTGCGCCGCCGGTGCGTCCTTTGGGTCGCTCCAGCCGCCCAAAGGACGCACCGGCCGCGGAGCGGCCTATCGCAGCCGCCGGTACATCTCTTCCAGGTCGGCGGCACCGCGGATGACCACCGACTCGTCGGTGCCGCCGGCCCGCAGGACCCGCCGCAACAGCATCGGATCGAGATCGTCCAGCGCGGGCCGGTACGGCTCGGCCGGCAGATCCGGCAACCGGATCGCGTCCCCGTAGAAGTCCTCGTCGTCGGTCTCGGCGGCGTCCACCCCGCCGATCAATGCGTTCAGGTCGACCCCGCGCAGGGTGAGCACCGCCAGCGGCTGCTCGTCGACGTGCTCGGCCAGCAGGTACCCGACTGCCGCCGCGTGTTTGCACGGCCACCCGTCGTCGGGGCACGTGCAGTCGAAGTCCAGTTCACCGGCGCGCCGCGGCAGCAGCAGCGGACCCAGTTCCTCCGGCAGCGTACCGCCCGCGAGCCGGACCAGCATGCCCGGAGCCGACCGCACCCGGTCGATCAGCTCCGTGACCGCCTCCTCGTCGAGCGTGCGGATCGAGACCGTCGAGGTGAACGGGCGCAGCTGACTGCCCTGCACCTCCCCCACCGCCACGCCGGGCTCGAGCCGCATCGAGACCACCTGTCCCGACCGGGCGTAGGTCCGGCCCCGCGCCAGCCGGCCCTTGTCGGCGACCTGCTCCATCGCCGAGACCAGCTCCTTCGACCACCAGGTGCGTCCGATCGACCCGCGCTTCGTCCGCGCCTCGATGCCGCCGACGACCCGCCGGCGCTTGCCGTAACGGTCGAACCCGCCGGCCGGGCTCACTCGCCCACCGCCTCGTCGCCCAGGGACAGCAGCGAGTGCAGCTGCTCGGTGGACAGCTCGGTGATCCAGTTCTCGCCCGCTCCCACCGCAAGCTCCGCCAATTCCTGTTTCCCCGCGATCATTTCGTCGATCCGTTCCTCCAGCGTGCCGACGCACACGAGCTTGCGGACCTGCACGTCGCGGCGCTGGCCGATGCGGAACGCCCGGTCGGTGGCCTGGTTCTCCACCGCCGGATTCCACCAACGATCCAGGTGCACCACGTGATTCGCGGCCGTCAGGTTCAGGCCCGTGCCGCCGGCCTTGAGCGAGAGCAGCATCATCGGCGGGCCGCCGTCGCCCTGGAACGCGGCGACCATCGCGTCGCGCCGGCCCTTGGACACCCCGCCGTGCAGAAACGGCACCGTGGTGTCGAACCGCTCGGCGAGATACGGGGCGATCAGCTCACCGAACTCCCGGAACTGGGTGAACAGCAGCGCCTTCTCGCCGTCGGCGAGGATCGACTCGACGATGTCCTCCACCAGCCCGAGCTTGCCCGAACGGTGCCGGCCCCGCCGCAGCACCCCGGAGCCGTCGCCCAGGTAGTGCGCGGGGTGATTGCACACCTGCTTGAGCCGGGTCAGCGCGGCGAGCACCGCGCCCTTGCGGGCCATGCCCTCCTTGTCCCGGATCTGCCGCATCATCTCGTCGACCACCGCCCGGTACAGCGCCGCCTGCTCGGCGGTCAGGTTGGCCCGCACCGTCTGCTCGAACTTCTCCGGCAGGTCCGAGATCACCGACGGATCGGTCTTGACGCGGCGAAGCACGAACGGCGACGTCAACGCCCGCAGCCGCGCGGCGGCGGCCGCGTCGCGCTCCCGCTCGATCGGGACGGCGAACCGGGCCCGGAACGTCGACGGCGAACCCAGCAGGCGGGGATTGGCGAAGTCGAGGATCGATCGCAGTTCCTCGAGCCGGTTCTCCACGGGGGTGCCGGTGAGCGCGACGCGGTGCCGCGCGGGGATCGCCCGCGTCGCGCGGGACTGCGCGGTCGCGGCGTTCTTCACGTGCTGGGCCTCGTCGAGCACCACCCGGCCCCAGCGCAGCGACCTCAACGGCGCCACGTCACGCGCGACGAGCGCGTACGTCGTGATCACCAGGTCGCTGTCGGCGACCGCCGCGGCCAGCGCGGCGTCGCGCAACCGCGCCGGGCCGTGGTGGACGTGCACGCGCAGGCCCGGGACGAACCGCTGGGCCTCGCGCTGCCAGTTGCCCACCACCGACATCGGGCACACCAGCAACGTCGGGGGCACGTCGTCGCCGCCCGCCCGTTCGTGGGCGAGCAGCGCGAGCACCTGCACGGTCTTGCCGAGGCCCATGTCGTCGGCCAGCACCGCGCCCAGCCCGAGGCCGCTCATGAACGCCAACCACTCCAGGCCGCGCTGCTGGTACGGACGCAAGGTCGCGTGCAGGCCGGGTGGGGGCGGCACCGGTTCGGGCCGGACCTGCCCGTCGAGCAGGGTCGCCACCCAGCCGGTAGCGGCGACGTCGGTGACCTCCACCGGGGGCGGCTCGTCGCCGGTGAACCGGCCGAACAACGTCGCCAGCGTCGCGTCCGTCGCGCCCTGGCCGGCGACGTAGCGGGCGGCCCGCGCGAGCGCGATCGGATCCGCCTGCACCCACTTGCCGCGCAGCTTGACCAGGTCGCTGTTGGCCGCGATCAGCCGTTCCATCTCGGCGGGGGTGAGCAGCATGTCGCCCACGGCAAGCTGCCACTCGAACGAGACGAGCGCGTTCATGCCGACGGTGTCGTCCTCGGCGGCGACGGGTGCGACCGGCGAGGACACCTGCAGCCGCAGCGACGGCTCGAGCCGCGCCCACGCGCGCGGCAGCAGCAACGCGACGCCGGCCTCACCCAGCGCACGGCCACCGTGCTCCACGAGGTCGGTCACGACCCCCGTCGGCAGCAGCAGGTCCAGGCTGTCCGGGTCGCGCGGCACGTCCTGCAGCCGCGGATACGCCTTCAGGGCGGCGCCGAGCTTGCGGATCCCGATCTGCAGCAGCTGCGCGTCGGAGCCGTCCACCGGCACCGGCACCGGCGCCTGCCCCTCCGATCGCAGGCACACCTCGAGCCGCCACAGCGTGTCGGCGCCGATGCCGTCCTCCTCGTCGTCCGGTTCGACGAGCCGCAGCACCAGGTCGGGCTCGTTTCCGGCGAGCGAGGCCCGCCATTCGTCCAGCGCCTCGGCCATGCGCTGGGAGCCGCTGTGGTGCGGCTGCCCCTCGGCCAGGGCGGCGATCAGCGGATGCAGCGAGGTACCCACGTTGCCGATCAACGCCCGGGTGATCGGATCGGTGAGCTCGGTGGCGAGGTCGTCGAGGAGCGCCGCGGGCCGGCCGGCCTGCCGCTGCACCGGCGGCATCGCGGCGGACAGCTCGGCCGTCCAGGCCCGGATCCGGTCGCCGCCGAGCAGGCGCCACCGGGCCCACCACTGCCCGTCGGCGCGGTGCAGTTCCGGGGCCACCCGCCCGGCCTGCGCCCAGCGCTCGATGCCGCGGGCGACGTGGGCGAGGTAGCGCAGGTCCCCGGCCACCCCCTCGGCGTGCCGCGGCAGCGCCAGCAGCAGCTCCGCGGCGTCGGGCGGCGCGACCGCCACCGCGGGGATCCGCCGCGGAGCGTCGTCGCCGGGCAGACGCAGCTCGACGCGGTGCCGGAACGGCCGGTCGATCCATCGTCGCAGTACAGCGGGTGTGTCGTCGGGCGGGTCGTCGCCGTCGCGCCACAGCATCAGGCCCGCTCCCGGTGACCACAGCCCGTGCAGCATGCCCACCATGGTGCCAGCCGCGACCGACACCGTCGTGACGGGCTGGGGCGCACGCCCGCCGTCGTGGCGGGTGGGCCCGCGCGGGACGGTCGTGCCGAGCGTGCGCCGAGCGCCGGTGACGATCGGCCCTGGATCGGGCTCGCTCCCCGGAGGACACTGGGCTGCAGGTGCACCCACCAGGAGACTGCGATGTCGATCATGATCCAGGTCCTCGAACAGGCCTACAGCGCCCACACCCCTTGGGAGCAGGTCAAGTACGCGTTCGTCGACTCCGAGCACATCACCACGATGCGGCTCGACGGCCAGTGCGGCGTGTGGCTCGACGGGACGAAACACGGTGAGTCCCACCGGCTCGCCGCCACCGCCACCGCGGAGCAGGCGGTGTTCTTCCTGCTGACCGTGTTCGACCGGATCGCCGAGTGCAGGCAGCACGGGGGGTCGTGGATCGTCGGGCACGACGGCCGCACCATCGAGTCCATCCACGCGACGCGGTTTCCGCTGACGACCGACGGCTGAGCGGGCACCGGCGCCGCCGCTGTCGGTGCGGTCGGTGAGAATGTCCGCGTGCGAGGGGGCGCAGCGTTCTGGGGGCTGGTGGTGGCGGTCGCGATCGCCGTGTCGTGGGGTTGGGACCGGATCGAGTCGAACGCACCACCGGCACCGGGCAGCCCCGGCCGCGGCGAGCTCGAACAGCTGCTGGCGCGGGCGGCGGTGGTGCCGCACCGGCCGCAGGTGCCGGGGTACGAGCGGGGGTGCGGACCGGGCGAGGGGTGCGTGTTCGGGGAGGCGTGGTCCGACGACCATCCGGGACCAGGCGGGCGCGACGGGTGCGACACCCGCAACAACGTGCTCGCCCGCGATCTGCGCGACGTGGCGTTCCGGCCCGGCACCGGCGACTGTGTCGTCCTGTCGGGCACGCTGACCGACCCGTACACCGGGGCGCGGCTCGAATTCCGTCGCGCCGAGGGCCGGGCCGTCCAGATCGACCACATCTACCCCCTGGCGGCGGCGTGGGACCTCGGGGCGGCGGCCTGGCCGGCCGAACGGCGCCGGCAGTTCGCCAACGACGTCGCCTACAACCTGATCGCGGTGGACGGCCCGGCGAACGAGGACAAGCGCGATCACACCCCGGCCGAGTGGCTGCCGCCGGCGGCGGCGTATCGCTGCTGGTTCGCGGGCAAGTACCTGTCGGTGGCGGTGCGCTACGGGCTGCCGATCACGGTGGCCGACCGGCGGGCGCTGGCGTCGACGATCTCCGCGTGCCGAGCCCGTCGTCGCGGCGATCGCCCGCTCGTCGGTCGGACCCATCCACGAATTGCCCGCGCGGACGCCCGGTGGTCGCGCGGCTGCCGCCCTCCGGCGACGTGCCCCGCATCCGGGCACAGGGAACTAGCGTGGCACTCATGGTTTCGCGCATCACCAAGGACACCCGCCTGTGCATCTCGCTGTCGGGCCGCCCGAGCAACATCGGCACCCGCTTCCACAACTACCTCTACGACGAACTCGGCCTGGACTTCGTGTACAAGGCGTTCACGACGACCGACCTGCCGGCGGCGGTGGCCGGGATCCGCGGCCTCGGCATCCGCGGGTGCGGGGTGTCGATGCCGTTCAAGGAAGCGGTCATTCCCCTGATCGACGAGCTGCACGACTCGGCGCGGGCCATCGAGTCGGTGAACACCGTCGTCAACGAGAACGGGGTGCTGCACGCCTACAACACCGACTACCAGGCGGTGGTGGATCTGCTGCGCGAGCACGAGGTCGACCCCGCGTTGCCGGCCGCCGTCGCCGGCAGCGGCGGGATGGCAAAGGCGGTTGTGGCGGCCCTGCGCGACAGCGGGTTCGCGAACGTGTCGGTGATCGCCCGCAACGAGAAGACCGGTCGCCCGCTCGCGCAGCAGTACGGGTTCGACTGGCGGCCCGAGCTCGGCGAGCTCGCTCCGGGCCTGCTCGTCAACGCCACGCCGATCGGGATGGCGGGCGGGCCGGAATCCGGGCAGCTGCCGTTCCCCGAAGCCGCGGTGGGCGCGGCGACGACGGTGTTCGACGTGGTGGCGATGCCCCCGCAGACGCCGCTGATCCGCGCGGCCCAGGAGCGGGGACTGCCCGTGATCACCGGCGCCGAGGTCATCGCCCTGCAGGCGGCGCAGCAGTTCGCGCTGTACACCGGCGTGACCCCGACGCCCGAGCAGGTGCGCCGCGCGTCGGAGTTCTCCCGATCCGCGGCCTGAGCCCCGGCATTCACGCCCCGGTGGCGATCTCCCGGGCCGGGTCCCGGCACCACTGCGACCACGAGCCCGGGAACAGGGCTGCGTCGATCCCGGCGAGGGCGAGCGCCGCAATCTGATGGGTCGCGGTCACCCCGGATCCGCAGTAGACGGCGACGGGACCGTCCCCGCACACGGTCGCGAAGCGGTCGGCGAGTTCCTCGGCGGTCCGGAACGTGCCGTCCTCGCGGAGGTTGTCCGTGGCGGGGGCGCTGACCGCGCCGGGGATGTGGCCGGCGCGCGGATCGACGGGCTCCTCGTCGCCCCGGTACCGCGCCGCGGCCCGCGCATCGAGCAGGGTTCCCCGCGAAGGGAACTCGGCCGCCTCGTCGATGCCGACGGTGGACATCCGGCCGCCGCGCAGGGTCACCGATCCCGGCTTCACGGCCTCCCCCGGCCCGGCCGCGAGGCCATGTCCCTCCGCCGTCCACAGCGACAGCCCGCCGTCGAGCAGGCGCACGTCCCGAAGGCCCGCCCAGCGCAGCAGCCACCAGGCCCGGGCGGCGGCGAGGCCCCCGGTGTCGTCGTAGACGGCGACGGTGTCGCCGTCGTCGATCCCCCACCGTCGCGCGTGGTCCTGCAGCCGCACCACGTCCGGCAGGGGGTGACGGCCTCGCTCGGGCGAGCCCGGATCGGCGAGCTCGGTCTCGAGGTCGACGTACACCGCTCCGGGGATGTGACCCTCGTGGTAGCGGTCCTCGCCGTTCGGGTCGTCGAGCGACCAGCGCACGTCCAGCAGAACCGGCGGCCTGCCCACCTCGACGAGATCGGCCAGTTCGCTCACGGTCATCAGCACGGGATTCGCAACCATGGCTCCGATCCTGGCACGCCCGCGCGGTGGGCGCCGCGCGACACGGGAGGTGCGGCGGCGTCCACTGCGGCAGAATGCCGCCCGGGTCCACTGCGGCAGAATGCCGCCCGTGTCAGATGCTCCCGCGCCCACCCGTCCCGCCCCGCTCACCCAGCCGATCGGGGCGGGCATCGTCACGGCCCTCGTCGGATTCACCAGTTCGTTCGCGGTGGTGCTGACGGGACTGCGGGCGGTCGGGGCGTCGCCGTCGGAGGCGGCGTCCGGTCTGCTGGCGCTCTGTATGACGCAGGGGCTCGGCATCCTGTGGCTGGCGCGGCGGTACCGCACACCGATCACCCTCGCGTGGTCCACGCCCGGCGCCGCGCTGCTCGCCGGCACCGGCGTGGTGGCGGGCGGATGGCCGGCCGCGGTGGGCGCGTTCGTCGTCGTGGGCGCCGCGATCGTCCTGACGGGGCTGTGGCCGCGGCTCGGCGCCCTGATCGCGGCGATCCCGACGCCACTGGCGCAGGCCATGCTCGCCGGGGTGCTCGTCCCGCTCTGCCTCGCCCCGGTCGAGGGGGTGATGTCCTCGCCCGCCTCGATCCTGCCCGTGGTGGCGACGTGGCTCGTGCTGCAGCGGCTGCGGCCGCGCTGGGCGGTGCCGGGGGCGTTCGCGACGGCCGCGGTGGTCGTGGCAATCCACCTGTCGCGCTCGGGAACCCGGCCCGCGGCGCGGGATCTGCTGCCCTCGATCGATCTCACGGCTCCGGCGTGGACGTGGCAGGCGCTGCTCGGCATCGCCGTGCCCCTGTACATCGTGACGATGGCGTCGCAGAACATCCCGGGCACCGCAGTGCTCGACTCGTTCGGTTACGCCACGCCGTGGCGGGCGGCGATGACGGTCACGGGCCTCGGCACCGTCGTGGGCGCGCCGGCCGGTGGGCACGCGATCAACCTCGCGGCGATCAGTGCGGCGCTGGCGGCGGCGCCCGAGGCGGACCCGGATCCGGCACGCCGGTGGGTGGCGGCGTGGTCTGCGGGCTGGTCGTATCTCGCGCTGGCCCTGTGCTCGACCGGGCTCGCGACGGTCGTGGCGATGGCACCGGACGGGGTGGTCGAGGCGGTGGCCGGATTGGCCCTGCTCGCGACGCTCGGCGGGGCCCTGGCCTCGGCTCTGCGCGACGCGCCGGAGCGCGAAGCAGCGGTCGTGACGTTCCTGGTCGCGGCGTCCGGATCGACCCTGTTCGGTATCGGATCGGCATTCTGGGCGTTGATGGTCGGACTTGCCGTCCGCGTGGGACTATCGTCAGCACGGTGACGAACCGCCAGCCGACGACGCCCGCCGCCGACCCACCCGTTCCCGCCCGGTTCCCGGTCCTCTGGCCGATGCAGACCCGGTGGGCGGACAACGACCACTACGGCCACGTCAACAACGTCACCTACTACTCGTACTTCGACTCCGCGGTCAACGGATGGCTGATGGCCACGACCGGGGTCGACATCCGGGAGCTGGACGCGATCGGCGTGGTCGCGGAGACGTCGTGCCGGTATCTGGCGGAGCTGTCCTTCCCGGACCGGCTGCGCGTCGGCCTGGCGGTGGAGCGGCTGGGAACCCGCAGCGTCACCTATTCGCTGGCCATCTTCCGGGAGGACGGCGAAGGCGGGCTGCAGCCGGCGGCGACCGGGCGTTTCGTGCACGTGTACGTCGACGCCCGCACGCGACGTCCCGTGGCGATCCCCAAGGAGATCAAGAAGGCGGTCGCCCAGCTGGTGACGCCCCCGGCGGAATAGCTCCCGACCACCAAGCATCCGCTTGGCATTGTATTCATCTACCGGATTACACTCCGGGGCATCCGCACGTCCCCGAGAGAGAGCGATCCCAAGATGCGCGATGCTGTCATCGTCGAAGCCGTCCGTACCCCCATCGGCAAGCGGGGCGGCGGCCTGTCCGGCGTCCACGCCGTCGAGCTGTCCGCCCACGTCCTGCGCACCATCGCCGAACGCACCGGCATCGACCCGGCGCTCGTCGACGACGTGCACTGGGGCACCGTGCAATCCGTCGGCATGCAGTCCGGCAACATCGGCCGCATGGCCGTGCTCGGCGCGGGCTGGCCGGAATCGGTGCCCGGCTTCACCATCGACCGGCAGTGCGGCTCGTCGCAGCAGGCCGTCTCGACGGCGGCCGCGGCGGTGATCTCCGGCCAGGCCGATCTCGTCGTCGCCGGCGGCGTCGAGATCATGTCGGCGATCCCGCTGGGTTCCTCCGCCCCCGAGGGCACCGGGCAGATGGGCGGTCCGGCCCGCGAGCGGTACGCCGACGAGCTCACCGCGCCCGGCTTCCACGGCCGCTTCAACCAGGGCGTGGGCGCCGAGATCATCGCCGAGCAGTGGGGCATCTCCCGCACCGAGCTCGACGAGTACTCCGTCCGGTCGCACGAGCGGGCCGCCCGCGCGCAGGACGAGGGGTTGTTCACGGACGAGATCGCGCCGTACACCCTGGCGGACGGCACCGTGATCGCCGCGGACGAGGGCATCCGGCGCGGCTCCACCGTCGAGAAGCTCGCGGGCCTGAAGGCCCCGTTCCGGGAGAACGGAGTGGTCACCGCCGGCAACGCGTCCCAGATCTCCGACGGCGCCTCCGGGCTGCTGATCACCACCTCGGAGAAGGCGAAGGCGCTGGGCCTGACCCCGCTCGCGCGCGTGCACACCGCCGTGGTCACCGGCGACGATCCGGTCAAGATGCTCACCGGCCCCATCCCGGCCACTGCCCTGGCGCTGAAGCGGTCGGGACTGTCGCTCGACGACATCGACGCGTTCGAGGTCAACGAGGCCTTCGCCTCGGTACCGCTGTCGTGGCAACGCGAGACGGGCGCGCCGCTCGAGAAGCTGAACCCCCTCGGCGGTGCCATCGCGCTCGGCCACCCCCTCGGCGCCTCGGGCGGTCGCCTGGCCGCGACGTTGATCCACCACCTGCGCCGCACGGGTGGCCGCTACGGCCTGCAGACGATGTGCGAGGGCGGCGGCACCGCCAACGCCACGATCTACGAGATCCTCTAGTCCGCGGTGGTGCCTTCCGGGACCCGGTCCCGGAAGGCACGCCTCATCGCTGCGCCAGCCGCTCGAGCAGCGGCGTCGTGCGCGGACCCACCAGTTCGCGCATCACCAGCGCCATGTTGGTGCGCTCGACGCCGGGGATCTCGAGGATCTGCCCGGCCAGCCGGTAGAGATCCTCGGCGTCGCGCGCGACCACCTTCACCGACAGGTCCGTCTGCCCCGTCATGCCGTACACCTCGGTCACCTCCGGGATCTGTGCCAGGGCCGCGACGACCGAATCGAGCCGGTGCTGATCGACCCGGGTGGCGACGAACGCCGCCAGCGGATAGCCGAGAGCCCGCGGATCCACCCGCCGCTCGAACGACCCGAGGACCCCCTCCGCATCCCATCGCGCGAGCCGCGCCTGCACCGTGTTCCGGGACAACCCCAGACGCTGGGACAGCTCCACCCCGGTCGCCCGCGGGGTCCGCGCAAGCTCGAGCAGCAGCCGGGCGTCGGTGGCATCGAGACTGGTCATATTTCGCAGTATGACAGCGGCGGGCACCCAGAAACCGTGCTTCCTGCACAATTGCGCATCGGCCGATTGCGCACCTGCACCCCGCGTGGATTATGTGAGGTACAACACAGGTCCGCCGGCCCGCCTCACGAGGGCGACCGGTCCCGCCATAGCGAGGTGGTGCACGGTGGTCGACAAGATTGCCTATCCGGTCCAGCTGATCCAGCCCGACGGACGACGGGTCTACAACCCCGAGTACTCCGCGCTCGTCGCCGACGTCGGACCCGACGAACTCCGCGCCCTCTACCGCGACATGGTCGTCGTCCGCCGCCTCGACGCCGAGGCCACCGCGCTGCAGCGGCAGGGCGAACTCGGACTGTGGGCGCCCCTGCTCGGCCAGGAGGCCGCCCAGGTCGGCTCCGCGCACGCCCTCCACCGCGACGACTACGTGTTCACCAGCTACCGCGAGCACGGGGTGGCCTGGTGCCGCGGCGTCGACCCCGCCGACATGACCCGGCTGTGGCGCGGGTGCGCCCACTCCGGCTGGGATCCGGCCACGGTCAACATGACCAATCCCGCCATCGTCGTCGGCTCCCAGGGCCTGCACGCCACCGGATACGCGATGGGCGCCCACTTCGACGGCGCCGAGATCGCCACCGTCGTCTACTTCGGCGACGGGGCGACCAGCCAGGGCGACATCGCCGAGGCCCTCGGCTTCGCCGTCGCGTGGGGCGTCGGCGTGGTCTTCTTCTGCCAGAACAACCACTGGGCGATCAGCCACCCGGTCCGGTCGCAGAGTCCCGTCCCGATCGCGCAGCGCGCCGCCGGCTACGGGATGCCGGCCGTGCAGGTCGACGGCAACGACGCGCTCGCGGTGCTCGCCGTCACCCGCCGGGCCACCCGGCATGCGCGGGAGGGCAGCGGCCCGTCGTTCGTCGAGGCCATCACCTACCGGATGGGCCCGCACACCACCTCCGACGACCCCACCCGCTACCGCACCCCCGCCGAGACCGAACTGTGGAAGGCCCGGGACCCGATCGACCGGCTCCACCGGCTGCTCCGGCGGGAAGGACACGCCGGCGACGAGTTCTTCGACGAGGTCGGCGCCGCCGCCGACGAGGCCGCGGCCCGGCTGCGCGCCGGCACCCTCGGTGCCCCGAACCCCGAGCCGCTGAGCATGTTCGACCACGTCTACGCCACCGACCATCCGATGATCGCCGAGGAACGAACCCGCTACCGCGACTACCTCGCCGATTTCGAGAACGCGACCCACGAGGAGGCGCTGTCATGACCACCACCACGCTGGCCCTCGGGGCCGCCCTCGGCGCCGGGCTGCGCCGGGCCCTCGAACACGACCGCAAGGTGGTGATCATGGGCGAGGACGTCGGCCGGCTCGGCGGGGTCTTCCGGGTCACCGACACGTTGCAGAAGGACTTCGGCGACAACCGCGTCATCGACACGCCCCTCGCCGAATCCGGGATCGTGGGAACGGCTTTCGGCATGGCCCTGCGCGGCTACCGGCCGGTGTGCGAGATCCAGTTCGACGGCTTCGTCTACCCCGCGTTCGACCAGATCGTCTCGCAGGTCGCCAAGATCCACTACCGCACCGCCGGGAGGGTCACCGCCCCCCTGACCATCCGCATCCCCTACGGCGGCGGGATCGGTGCGGTGGAGCACCATTCGGAGTCACCCGAGGCGTACTTCACGCACACCGCCGGACTGCGGGTCGTCAGCCCGAGCCATCCGGCCGACGCCTACACGATGATCCAGCAGGCCATCGCGCTCGACGACCCGGTGATCTTCCTCGAGCCGAAACGCCGGTACTGGGACCGCGGCGAGGTCGACCTCGACGCCGAGCCCGACCTCCCGCTCGACAAGGCCCGCGTCGCCCGGCCCGGAACGGACGTCACCGTCGTGACGTTCGGGTCGATGGTGGCCACCGCGCTGCACGCCGCGCAGATCGCCGACACCGAGGGGCACTCGGTCGAGGTGATCGACCTCCGGTCCCTCTCCCCCATCGACTTCGACACCGTCGAGGCGTCGGTCCGGCGCACCGGACGGCTCGTCGTGGTGCAGGAGGCTCCGCTGTTCTGCGGCATCGGCGCCGAGATCGCCGCCCAGCTCGCGGAGCGCTGCTTCTACCAGCTCGAGGCGCCGGTGCTGCGGGTCGGCGGCTTCGACATCCCCTATCCCCCGGCGAAACTCGAGGCTTACCACCTGCCCGACCCGGACCGGATCCTCGACGCCGTCGACCGCAGCCTCGCGGCGTGAGGAGCCGGACATGGAACCGGGCATGAGCGAACACGGCACCGTGGTGACCGAACACAGCGAGGTCTTCCGGCTGCCGGACCTCGGGGAGGGCCTGACCGAGGCGGAACTGGTGTCGTGGTCCGTCGCCGTCGGCGACCGGGTCGAGCTCAACCAGGTGATCGCCGAGGTCGAGACCGCCAAGGCAACGGTGGAACTGCCCTCCCCGTACGCGGGAACGGTCGCCGAACTGCTCGCCGAGCCGGGCGCCGGCGTGCCCGTCGGGGCGCCACTGATCCGCATCGCGGTGCCGGTCGCGGCGGGCACCGCGCCGGCCCCGACCGGTGGCGGGGACTCACCCGTGCAGGTGCTCGTCGGCTACGGGCCGGGCGCCGCGCCGGTGAGCCGGCGCGCGGCCCGCGCCGCAGCGGCGGCACCGGCCCCGGCGCAGGCACCCCCACCGCCCGGGGAGCGGCACCGCCCCGACGCGAAACCGTCGGCGCGCCGCGAGGCCCGGCTCCTCGGCGTGGATCTCACCGAGGTGACGGGAACCGGCACGGGCGGGGCGATCACCGTCCCGGACGTCCGACGCGCCGCGGAGGAACGCGGATCCGCTACGGCGGCAACAGGATCGGATCGCGAGACCCGGACCCCGATCCACGGGATCCGCAGACGTACCGCCGCCGCGGTGGCGCGCAGCGCCTTCACCGCCCCGCACGTGACCGTGTTCCTCACCTGCGACGTCACCGCCACGGTCGACCTCGTCGCCCGGTTGCGCGGCGCGGCCGCCTTCGAGGGCCGTCACCCGACGCTGCTCACCGTGGTGGCCAAGGCGCTGCTGCGGACGCTCGAGCACCAGCCCGTCCTCAACGCGGCCTGGGACGAGGAGCACCAGGAGATCGTCACCCGCCACTACGTCAACCTGGGCATCGCGACCGCCACCGACTCGGGCCTGATGGTGCCGGTGATCCGCGACGCCGACCGCATGTCGCTGCCGGACCTCGCCGGCGCCATCGCCCACGCCGCGGAGACCGCCCGCTCCGGCCGGGCCACCCCGGCCGACCTGACCGGCGGCACGGTCTCGATCACCAACATCGGCGTGTTCGGCGTCGACACCGGCACCCCCATCCTCAATCCCGGGGAGACGGCGATCCTCGCGCTCGGTGCCGTCACCCCGCGACCGTGGGTGGTCGACGGCGAACTCGCCGTCCGGCAGGTGACGACGCTGTCGCTGTCGTTCGACCATCGTCTCGTCGACGGCGAGCAGGCAGCGCGGGCGCTGGCCGAGATCGGGGCGATCCTCACCGACCCGGTGCCGGAACTGCTCGCCGGTATCTGACGGGCGGTAGCGTCGGGACACGTGACCGCTCAGGATCTTCGCCGCGCCCGCGCGGCCGTGTTCGCCACCTTCGGCGTCAACGGGTTCCTGCTCGCGATGTGGGTGGTGCACATCCCCGCGATCGAGGAGCGCGTCGGCATCGACCACGCCACGCTGGGTTCCCTGCTGCTGGTCCTCGCGGCCGGGGCGATCGCCGGAATGCAGGCCACCGGTCCGCTCGCCGACCGGTTCGGCAGCGACCGCACCACCGTCGCCGCGGCGGTCCTGCTGGCGGTGGCGACCCTCGGCCCCGGCCTGGCCGGCGCGGCGTGGCAGCTGGGCGTGGCGCTCGCGGTGTTCGGGTTCGCGAACGGCGCCCTGGACGTGTCGATGAACTCGCAGGCCGTGGCGGTCGAGCAACGCTACCGGCGGCCGATCATGGCCGCGTTCCACGGCCTGTTCTCGGTCGGCGGGGTCGCCGGGTCGCTGGTCGGGGCGGCCGCCCTGGCGACGGGGCTCGCCCCGGCCGTCGCCCTCGGCGGCGCCGGCCTCGTCGGCGCGCTCGTCGTCGCGGTCTCGGCGCCGCACCTCGTGCGGGTGCCCCGGGTCGAGCACCCGCGCGAGGCCGGCCCGCGCGGCGGATACTCCCGCCGGGTGCTGCTGCTCGGCGGGCTCGCGTTCATGCTGATGCTCAGCGAGGGCGTCGCCAACGACTGGAGCGCCCTGCAGGTCAAGGAACACCTGGGCAGCCCGGATGCGGTCGCGGCGCTGGCCTTCGGCGCGTTCTCCACGACGATGACGCTCGGCCGCTTCGTGGCGGACCGCGTCAGCGCCCGCATCGGCGCCGTGGCCGTGGTCCGGTACGGCACGCTGCTGGCGGGGGCCGGGATGGGCACGGTCGTCGCCTCCCCGTGGCTGCCCACGACGCTCGCCGGATGGGCGCTGTTCGGGCTGGGCCTGTCCGGCGCCGTGCCGCAGATCTTCAGCGCAGCCGGGAACATCGACGCCGGCGCCCCGGGCCGCAACATGTCCCGTGTCGTCGGCATGGGATACATCGGGTTCCTGGCGGGGCCCGCCACCATCGGCTGGCTCTCGGAGGCGACGTCGCTCACCGCGGCGATGACGGTGCCGTTGGCATGTGTGCTCGCCGCCGCAGCCCTCGCCGGCTCCGTCGGTGAGCGGACCCGTCGCACGCTCGCGCGCGTGGACGGCCGCTAGCGCGGGAGGACGGTCAGGACCCGCACGACGTGGTCGCGGAACTCGCGCATGTAGTTGCGGAGGAAGTCCTCGGTGCCCGAGTTGTGGACGGTGCCGTCGTCCCCGAAGACCTCGGGCGTGTAATGGATGTACGCCTCGGGCGACGTCATCTGCCGCGCGTTGCAGAAGCTCAGCACGGCGCGCAGGCTCTGCTGGCCCACGGCGGTGCCGATCGCGCCGATGGAGGCGCCGATCACGGCGGCCGGGATGTGATCGAACGAGTTCTGCCCCCACGGGCGCGACGCCCAGTCGATGGCGTTCTTCAGCGCCCCGGGAATCGACCGGTTGTACTCGGGTGAGACGAACAGCACCGCATCCACAGCGGCGATCGCGTCCTTGAGCGCGGCCCCCTCCGGCGGGTAGTTCGCGTCGTAGTCGGGGCTGTAGAGCGGCAGGTCCCGGATGGCGATCTCGACGAATTCGAGGTCGTGCGGGGCGAGCCGGATCAACGCCTTCGCGAGGATACGGTTGATCGAGGTGGACGACAGGCTGCCGACGAAGTAGCCGACCCTGTACGTCCTCTCGGTCCCTGGGTGCTCGGTCCCTGAGTGCTCGGTCCCTGGGTGCTCGGTCACGGGACGCATCCTTTCCGTCGGTGCCACGGGCCGGGGCACAGCCCGCCTGCCACCTCCGACGGTCGCACACGAGCGGGGCGCCCGCACGGTGTTCCGTGCGGACGCCCCGGTTCGTCGAACTCCCTACAGCGCCTTGAGTTCCTCGGTGACCTCGGAGACCATCTTCTTCGCGTCGCCGAAGAGCATGGAGGTGTGGTCGGCGGTGAACAGCGGGTTGTCGATGCCGGCGTAGCCGGAGCTCATCGAGCGCTTGAGCACGATGACCGACTTGGACTGGTCGACGTTGAGGATGGGCATGCCGTAGATCGGGCTGGACGAATCCTGCCGGGCGGCGGGGTTGGTGACGTCGTTGGCGCCGATGACGACGGTGACGTCGGTGCGGGAGAACTCGCCGTTGATGTCGTCCATCTCCTTGAGCGCCTCGTACGGCACCTCGGCCTCGGCGAGCAGGACGTTCATGTGCCCGGGCATCCGGCCGGCGACCGGGTGGATGGCGTACTTGACCTCCACGCCCTTCTCCTCGAGCAGCGCCGCCATCTCCTTGACCGCGTGCTGCGCCTGCGCCACCGCCAGCCCGTACCCGGGCACCACGATGACCTGGTTGGCGTAGGCCATCTGGACCGCGGCATCGGAGGCGGAGGTCGCCTTGACGGTGCCGCCGGCCCCGCCGGCGGCCGCACCGGCACCGCCGTCGCCGCCGAACGAGCCGAACACGATCGCCGGGATGGACCGGTTCATCGCCTTGGCCATCAGGTTGGTCAGGATCGAACCCGACGCACCGACGATCATGCCGGCGACGATCATCGCCTGGTTGTTCAGCGCCAGGCCGGCCGCCGCGGCCGACAGGCCGGTCAGGGCGTTGAGCAGCGAGATGACCACCGGCATGTCGGCGCCGCCGATCGGCAGCACCACGAACAGGCCCATCAACCCGGCCACGACGAGCAGCGCGACGATCCACACCGCCGAGGTCGGATCGCCTCCCGGGTCGGCCGCGAGTCCGATGTACACCGCGAGCGCGATCGCCGCGAGCGCGAGCACGATGTTCGCCAGCTGGAAGGCCTTGGCCGCGCCGACGAGGCGGCGCTCGAGGTTCTTGTTCAGCAGCTCCTGCAGCTTGGCGAACGCCACCAGCGAACCCAGAACGACACCGATCCGATGATCGCGGCGAACAGCGAGCCGACCACCACGGGCACCGTCGGTTCCTCGGCGAGGGTGGTGAAGCCGTCCGAGTCGAGGAACTCCGCCCACGCGATCAGCGCGACGGTGCCGCCACCGACGCCGTTGAACAGCGCCACCAGCTGCGGCATCGCCGTCATCTTCGTGCGCAGCGCCGGCGGGACGCCCAGGACGACACCGACGACCAGGCCGGCGACGATCCAGCTCCAGTTGTCGGTGTCGCGGATGTCGATCAGCACGGCGAGCACCGCCACGGCCATGCCGACCGCGGCGATTAGTTGCCGCGGACCGCGGTCTTCGGGCCGGTCAGGCCCATCAGACCGTAGATGAACATCGCGAACGCGACGATGTACAGGACGGAGACGAGGTAGCTCATTTCGCGTCGGCTCCCTTCTGCTCCGCCGGAGCGGCCGACACCGGCACCCGCTTCTTGGGCTTGAACATCGCGAGCATGCGGTCGGTGACGACGAAGCCACCGACGACGTTCAGCGTGCCGAACACCAACGCGACGAACAGGATGACCTTGATGCTCCACGGCGCACCGGCCGGCAGGTGGCCGAACACCACCAGCGCACCGAGCACCACGATGCCGTGGATGGCGTTGGTGCCCGACATCAGCGGGGTGTGCAAGGTGTTGGGCACCTTCGAGATCACGGCGAAGCCCACGAACCCGGCCAGGACCAGGATCGCGATGTTCGCCAACAGTTCGGTATACATCTAGACGTTCTCCTTCGAGCGGGTCACGCACGCGCCGTCGAGGATCTCGTCCGAGAAGTCCGGCGCCAGGGCACCGGACTCGTCGAGCATCAGCTCGAGCAGGGCCACGACGTTCTTCGAGGCCAGCCGCCTGCAACCCGCCACCCCCACACCGAGCACCAGCACCGTCGCCGGCTTGACCGTGCCCGCGGCGGTGGTGAGCATCGGGAAGAACCGCGTCGACTCCGTCGCGGCGACCAGCACCGACTTGTACCCGGCGACGTTCGCCTGCGACGACAGCGCGTCCATCACCTGCGCCCGGGAGATCCGCGGGATCGACTCGACGGCGAACGCCTGCACCCCGGCCGCGGCCAGCGCCCCGATCTGGTTCTCGGCGTTGCGCGGGGCGAGGAACCCGATCAGCGCCTGCCCCGACCGCATCCGGGCGACCTCCGCATCCGACGGCGGCGCCACCTTGAGCACCACATCCGCCGACCACGCATCCCCGATCCGCGCACCGGCCTCGACGTAGGCCTCGTCCGGGATCAGCGCACCGAGCCCGGCCCCGGACTCGACGACCACGTCGAGCCCCTTCTTGATCAACGACGGGACGATCATCGGCACCAGCGCGACCCGCCGCTCGCCGTCGTTGGTTTCCCGAACGACGCCGACGGTGGGTCGCGCTGTCACCGCACGTCCCGTACCCATATCCTCGGTTTCCAAAGTTTTCGACTCCTGCGTTGAATCGGCACCTCACCGCGATGAGCGGCGGGTCATGTGCGACGAGCGGCCGACTCGGGCCGTGCACGATGGGCGATGAGCCTAGTCAGACGTACCCCGCCCCCGACAGCGGCGCAACCGCTGGGTTTCGTCTGAATCGAGTCCGAACAGTCGAACGATGCCAGAATGTGAGGTAGTTCACTTCACAATTCTGCCGTATCCGCGGTGAGGGAGGAGGGGCGAGTCCATGGCACGTCGCAGCGTCGTCGTCGAGCGCGTGTACGACCATCCGGGAGACGAGGAGGCGTTCCGGGTGTTCGTCGACCGGCTGTGGCCGCGGGGGCTGCGCAAGGACGCGTTCCATCACGACGACTGGGCCAAGGACCTGGCGCCGTCGACCGGGCTGCGCAAGTGGTACTCGCACGACGCCTCGCAGTTCGCCGAGTTCCGCGACCGGTACCTCGCCGAACTGGACGGCCCGGACGCGCGTGCAGCCCTGGCGCGCCTCGACGACTTGGCCGACGGCCGGTCCGTCGTCCTGCTCACCGCCACCCGGGACCTCGAGCACAGTGGCGCCGCCGTCCTCGCGGAGCGGATGCGGGGTGCGCGGTGAACGACGTGCCCGCCGCCGGCGGCGACCCCGTGTGCTGGATGCACCGGGTCTGCCCCGACTGCGGCTTCTTCCTCGAGGAACCGGAGGCCCCGTGCCCACGGTGCGGCGCCGTCCTCCGGCACGACGAGGAGAGTACGGACGAGTCCGGCCCCGGCCCCCTACCCTGACCCGATGCCCACTCCCCCCGCGCGGATCCTCGATCTGGCCCGGCCCGCACGACGGGTCGCCGTGCTCACGGGCGCCGGAATGTCCGCCGAAAGCGGCGTGCCGACGTTCCGCGACGCGCAGACCGGCCTGTGGGAGCACTTCGACCCGGCCGATCTGGCGACACCGGAGGCGTGGGACCGCGATCCCGCGTCGGTGTGGGCCTGGTACCAGTGGCGCGTGGCCCTGGTCCGACGAGTGCAGCCGAACGCCGGGCATCGGGCGCTGGCCCGCTGGGGGCGCACCGTGGACCTGTCGATCGTCACGCAGAACGTCGACGACCTGCACGAGCGGGCCGGCAGCCCCGTGCTCTCGCATCTGCACGGCAGCCTGTTCTCGCCGCGGTGCGCCGAGTGCGGCACCCCCGCCGACCTGCCCGAGGCCCCCACCGAGCCGGTCGCCCGTCTCGATCCACCGGCCTGCGGCGCGTGCGGCGGCGACGTGCGGCCCGGGGTGGTGTGGTTCGGCGAGCCGCTGCCGGCCGGACCGTGGGAGGCGGCCACCGCCTCCGTGCTGACCGCCGACGTGGTGTTCGTGGTCGGCACGTCGGGGATCGTCTATCCGGCCGCCGGCCTGCCCTCGCTGGCCCGCCGGCACGGTATCCCCGTCGTCGAGGTCAACCCCGAGCAGACCGACCTGTCCGACCGGGTGGACGAGGTGTGGCGCACCACCGCCGCGGTGGGCCTGCCGCAACTCGTCGCAGCGGTCGCCGCGGAGCAGACGCCCCGCCTACAGTGAGCGGGTGAGCTCCTGTGTGTTCTGCGCCATAGTCCGCGGCGACGCTCCCGCCGTGCGGGTGTACGAGGACGACGACGTGGTGGCCTTCCTCGACATCCGGCCGATCGCCCGCGGGCACACGCTGGTGGTGCCGCGGGTCCACGCGCCCCGGCTCGACGACCTCGATCCCGAGCACGGCGCCGCGCTGTTCCGGGCCGGGCAGCGCATCGCCCGGGGCGTGCAACGCTCGGATTTCGCCGCGGACGGCGCCAACCTGGTGTTCAACGACGGCCGGTCCGCCTTCCAGACCGTCTTCCACGCGCATCTGCACGTGCTGCCGCGGTGGCGCGGCGACAAGCTGCGCCTCGCGGCGGGACTGCTGCGGCGCCGGCCCCACGACCCGGAGGCCACCGGTGCGGCGATCCGCGCCGGCCTGGCCCGTCTCGAAGCGGAGGACGCACTGTGACACACGGAAAGACACACGGAAACACCACGACCGGCGGCACCACCGGGCCGGACACGGACGCCGCGCCGGAGTTCCCGGTCGAGCCGATCCGCGCGCTGCTGCTCGAGCAGTTCGGGGTCATCGACGAACTGCTCGCCGACGTACACGGGGACACCTGGTACACGCCCACCTCGCTGCCCGGGTGGACGGTCAAGGACATCACGGCACACCTGATCGGGACCGAGTCGATGCTCGCCGGTATCGAGGCGCCGCACGTCGAGATCGACGTGCACGCCCTCGGCCACGTCCGCAACGAGATCGGCGCCTTCAACGAACGGTGGATCGAGTCCCTCCGCGGCACGCCCGGCGACGAGGTGCTCGCGCGGTACCGGGAGATCGTCGCGCGCCGGCGGGAGCAACTCGGGGCCATGACCCAGAAGGACTTCGACGAACCGGCGATGACCCCGGTGGGGCAGGCCACCTACGGCCGTTTCATGCGCATCCGCGTCTTCGACTGCTGGATGCACGAACTCGACCTCCGCGACGCGCTCGGCGTGCCCGGCGACGAGGGCGGCGCCCGGGCCGAGCTCGCAGCCGCGGAGATCTTCGGGGCGCTCGCGTACGTCGTCGGCAAGCGCGGCAAGGCTCCCGACGGGGCGCGGATCACGTTCGAGCTGAGCGGCCCGCTGGCCCGCACCCTCCACGTCGAGGTGGACGGCCGGGCCGCGGTGGTGCCGGCCCTGTCCGGTCCGGCGACGAGCACCGTGGCGATGGATTCGCGGCTGTTCGTGCGACTCGCCGGCGGCCGCACGCACGCGTTCGACCGTCTCGACGAGATCACCCTCGGCGGCGACACGACGGTGGGCCGGCGGATCGTCGACCACCTCGCCTTCACCATCTGATCGGCGGCTCCGTGCGGCTGTTCCTGTCGTCGTACCGGTTCGGCACGGATCCCGGGTTGCTCCTCGGAGTCACGCGGGGACCGTGCCCGATCGCGGTGATCGCGAACGCGGCCGACGCATGGCCGTCCCGGGCCCGGGACTCGGCGGTGGCGAGCGAGCTGGCGCCGCTGCGTGCGCTCGGATACGAACCCACCGAGGTGGATCTGCGGGACCATGCCGGCGCCCCCGACGGCCTGCGGGCGGCGCTGTCCCCGTTCGGAGCGTTGTGGGTGCGCGGCGGCAACACGTTCGTGCTGCGCGCGCGGCTCGCCCTGTGCGGGGGCGACGAGATCCTCACGGACCTGGTCCGTTCCGGTGGGCTGGCCTACGCTGGATACAGCGCAGGGGCGTGCCTTGTGACGCCGTCCCTGCGCGGTCTCGAATTCTCCGACGATCCCGGCGAGGTCGACGCGGTCTGCGGGGTCCCGGCCCGCTGGGACGGTCTCGGGTGGGTGGACTACGCGATCGTCCCGCACGCCGGGGACTCGCCCCTCGCCGACGCGGGCGTCGCGCGGACGCTGGACTTCCTCACTCGCGAGCGGCTGCCGTTCCGGGCACTCGGCGACGACGAGGTGATCGTCGTGGACGAGTCCTGAGGCCCCGTGGCGGTGCCGTGGTCACGGCCCGTTGCTCGCGCGGACGAACGGCGCGAACCGGTCGAGGGAGACCCAGGCCGTGCGGCATCGGCGGGCGGTGACCTCGTCGGCCCGCGCGAGCAGGATGTCGAGAAGTTCCCGGGGATTGTCCCGCCAGCGCAGGGCGAGGTGCCGTTCCTCCTCGTCCGACAGCGCCGCGAACCTGCTCGCCGCGGCGGCCCAGTCCGCCACGTCCCCGTGATGAAGGCGCTCCAGCGCGTTGTAATCGACTCGCCGCGAAAGGAATTCGTCGGACAACGCGCGGACGAGTTTCGCGTCCGTCAGCGCGGATGCGGTCATACGGCACCTCCTTCGAACGACCGTTGACGTTAGTGACCTGCGACAACCACCCGATCGCGCAGCCGGAACGATTCGATAACAGAGTGACTGGTGAGACTGATGTGACTTCCGCTGTTAGGATCCGTACGGTGGAGACACTGACCGACCTGCTCACGAGCGGTGCGGCACCCTGGTGGGCCGTACCGGTGGGACTCACGGCCGGCGTGCTCCTCGGCGTCCTCGCCACCCGGATCGGCGCGCGACCCCCGCGACGGAACGCCGCCGTGGCCGCTCCCCTGCGGGCGGCCGATCGCGCGCTGCAGGTTCGCTTCCTGCACGCCGCCGACAGCGTCTACAACCACCTGTTCGAGGCGGATCACTCCGCCCTCGCCGAGGCCGACCTCACCGAGGCCCTGCAATCCGACGACCTGCACCTGCGCTCGGTCGCCCGCGGCATCGTCGACCTCGACGCGATCGTCAACGAGATGCGGCTGTCCGCTCCCGATCCGGTGCTCGCCGCCGCCGTCGCCCTCTTCGGATACCTCACCGCCGTCTCGAGCGACGGAACCGACGACCTCGACGAGTTCCGGGACCGCTACCTGACCCGCAAGTCCGCGTTCGTCGACGCCGTCCGCGCCGCCCACCCGCCGGCCGGCCCGGTCCCCGCCTGAGCCCGTCGCCACTGTCGACTGCATCGCGTCACCACCACCACGTCACCGCTCACGTCACGCGGGGCCCGCCCTCGACACAGGTCCACAACAGGAACATCGCGGCCCGCGCCGCGCGCATTACCGCCGCCGCGGGCGGATCCCCCCGCCGGCGCGACGGCCGGTAGGGTCGTTGGCGTGACCAACGACGAGCACCGCATCGAACATCACGCCGAGCAGTCCCGATTCGCGTTGTACACCGGCGACACCCTCGCCGCGTTCGCCGACTACACCGACTCGGACGGTGTGCGCGACTTCGACCACACCGTCACCCAGCCCCGGTTCCGCGGTCACGGACTCGCCGCCGAGGTGGTCCGCCACGCCCTCGATGCCACCCGTTCGGAGGGCCTGAAGATCGCGGCCTCGTGCTGGTACGTCGCGCAGTTCCTCGACGCGAACCCCGAATACCGGAACTGACTCGCCGAGGCGCCGCCTCAATCAGCACGGAGGCGCCGCCTCTATCAGCACGGAGGCGCGCGCCTCTAACAGCGCGGAGGCGCCCGCCTCGCTCAGCGGGCGCCGGCCTGCCCGGTGGGGGCACCCCCGGCGCGCAGGCAAAGGCCCAGCGCGACGAGCGCGGGGAAGACGACCAACCAGAGAATGCCCCGCTGCACGAGACCCGCGAGGTCGTGCAGGGGCGCGTCGTCGGGCAGCACCAGCACGACCATGAGCGGCACGCCGGCCGCGGCGACGAGTCCCGCACCGAGCACGTAGCGCGACAGCGCCGGGAACCGCCCGTCGCGTGCGAGACGGCGCGACGTCACGACCAGGCCGAGCGCGATGCACGAGAAGAACGTGAAGCCCGAGACGAAGTGGTAGCCCGGGTCGTAGGTGACCCCCGCTGCGTCCTCCCGCAGCGGGAACACCGCCGCGAGCAGTGCGCCGACGCCGGCGAGACCGATCAGCACCGGGCCGAGGGCGCCCGTCCGGTCGGCCGCCGGTCCCCGGTGCACGGCGACGGTGAAGATCAGCAGCAGGAGTCCGAACACGACGAAGTTGAACTGCTGGATCCAGCCGTTCGGGCCGGCTTCGAGCGCACTGATCGTTTCCGCGGTCGGGCTGTACTCGTCCCGCCGGGCTGCCTGCTGCGCCAGCACCACCACGGTGAAGAGGAGGGGCGCGACGATCCCGGCGAGTGCGGCGGCACGTCCCCGAACCAGCCGCGTACCGGGTCCGACGCCGACGTGTGCGCTCATGACCGCTCCTGACCGAGTCCGAATCTGCCGTCGCAGAGGACGTTAGGAGCACCGACGGTGACCGGCATCGGAAGGATTGCCCATTCGGCCCGCCCCGGGATGGGAACTTCGACCCATCGCCCGGCGGACGCGGCCCGTGGGCCTGCGCCGCGGCGCAGGCCCACGCGTTCACAGCTCCCGTGGCGCGTCGCCGGTGTCCGTATGCAACTCACCCACTTCCGTCTTCAGGATTCGCATCGACCGTCCGAGGCCCCGTGCGGCCTCGGGCAGCCGCTTGGATCCGAACAACACCAGCACCACGAGAGCAATGATCGCCCAGTGGGCGGGACTGAGTGCTCCCATCAGCGGGGTCCCTTCCCCTCGGGGTAGACGGCGTCGACCTCCACTTCGACGAGCCACCCGGCCACCGGCAGACTCGCCACCTCCAGCGCGAATCGGCTCGGGCGAGCCGGGTTGCGTTCGAGCGGCGCGGCGGGCTCGGCGGTCCCCATCGGCACCAGCTCGGTGTCGCCGGTCTCGAGGTTGGTGTTCGCGAAGAACTGGCGGTACGCCCGGTTCCATCCGGCGTAGTCGGCGCGATCCGTCCCCGGGGCGTTGTCGAGGAAGACCCGCATCGTGGTCACGTCCGCCAGACCGAGCCCCTGAGCCTCGAGATTGTCGCGGATCTTGCGGAGCACATTGATGCCCTGCGCCTCGGTGACCGTCACCCCGGCCGGGAGGACACCGCCCGCGAAGGTCGCGGTGTCGATGTAGGACTCCGGGGACCCCTGCGGCGCGGCGGTGTTCGCGGCCGACGGCCCGATTCCGCTGGTCTTGTACACGGCGGCGCTGGCGCCGATGCCCACGCCCTCGGCGATCATCGGGTTGGCCTCCCCGACCGGCAGCACCGACTGCACGAGCACGGGCGGTGCCGAGCCGGCCTCCGCGTCCGTGGACGAGCACGCCACGGTCGAGGCGCCGACGACGGGCAGGACCAGGGCCGCGAGAACGGTTCGGGCGGCACGCTTGTTCATGGATCTCTCCTTGTCCGGGATGGGGATGTCAGGATGCCGCGACACGCTCGTGCAGCGACGTGACCACGGCGCGTGCGGAGGTGAACGCACCGTGTTGCCAGGCGATCGCGTTGGACAGGTGGTCGCCGGCGAAGTAGACGTTCTGCACCGGGTCGAGCAGCAGGGTGTATTCGGGGGTTGCCTCTCCCCCGTGGGAACCCCCGGCACCCTGCCACGATGCCCAGGCCGACTCCGAGTACCGGGTGCGGCGCCAGCTGCCCGAGAACGACGAGGCAATGTCGCGGGTGTACTTGTCGCCGTGGATCTCTGCCCCCTCCGCGATCGCCTTGGCCAATCTCTGCTTGTGCGTGAGCGATTCGAAACCGAGGTGCCTCTTGCCCGAGGAGTAGTAGCCGACGACCACGCCGCGGTCCGAGTTGTAGTGGTCGTAGGGGAACATGATCTGGGAGATGTCCTTGTCGGTGTTGCTGGCACCGCCGTAGATCCGGTCCTCGAGTTCCCACCAGCGGCGCGTGTACTCGATGCCGAGCTTGCCCGAGGAGCTGGGCTCGGCCGCGCCGAGTGCGTGCACGACGTCGGCGGGCAGGTTGTGGTTCAGCCGCGTCACCAGGTGCGGCGGGATGGTGCAGATCGCGAAGTCGGCGTCCACCACCCGCGGCGCACCGTCGCGGGTGTATTCCACCCGCACCCCCTCGGTCGTGTTCTGCAGGGCCGTCACCTCCGACCCGTATTCGATCCTGTCGGTACCGATGCGGTCCTCGAACGCGTAGTAGATGCGGTCCATGCCCCCGACCGGGGTGAACATCATCATCGCCTGGTCGTAGCCGAAGTCGAAGCTGAAGTTGCGGCCGATGCCGCCGCGGATCACGTCCGTCATCGCGAAGGGCGGCTCGTGCGTGCCGAAGTCCAGACCGGCGCCGGGCTCGGAGGTGTACCCGCGGCGGGTCGACCCGACGTATCGTCCGTCGCCGGACAGGTCGCCGAAGTCGCTGAGGAACTCGGACAGCGCGTCCTTGTCGGCCTGGGTGAGCACGTCGTCGAGTGCGCCGCGGGAGGCCGCCTTCTGCAACAGCTCCGACATGTACCCGTACGTGTCGGCCTTCGCCGCCCGATACGTGATGGACCGGTCGGACAACGCCGTGTCGCTCGAGTAGTGCACGAAGGTGTTGGCGTTCTGGTTGCCGAACGCCTGCAGTTCCACCCCCAGTTCGCGGCAGTAGTCCATCGTCACGTGGCTCTGCGGGATGCGGGTGGCACCGAGGTTGAAGTAGTGCCCGTCGGCGAAGGTGCAGACCTGCTTCTCGCCGTTCAGGTCCGTCTCCTCCGTTCCGGCGCGCACGGACCAGACCCGGCCACCGGGCCGACGCCGAGCCTCCAGCACCGTGACGTCGTACCCGGCCTTCCCCAATTCGTAGGCGGCGCACAATCCGGCCGGGCCGCCGCCGAGGACGACGACCGAATGATGGCCGTCCACCCGGCCGATCAGGTCGCTGCGCGCCGGCGCCCGGAAAGCCGGCGCCGACGCCGTTGCGGGCGCGAGGCCGATCGTGGACATCGCGCCGTACATCAGGCCGGCGCCGCCCGTGACGCCGAGTCCTTTCATGAAAGACCTACGTGTAACTGCCACAGTGACTGCTCCCATCGTGCAACACCGACCGTCCCGATCGGCTCGGCACCTATGGTGGGAAGAGCGGGATGCGGGGATGTCTCGCACGCGCAACGTCTTGCGGACCGGCGCTCGAGAACGACGGTCCGCCGCGGACCCGAATTCTCGATCCCGGTGCGCCCGTTCGACTTCCCCCGGAAACAGACCGGAAACACCGGGCCGATAGCTTCGCGTGCCATGTCCGCACTCTCCGACGCGATCACGCAGTCCTTCACGGCGCGTGAGCCGGAACGACCGGCCTTGTCGCCGCTACGAGCCCTCGGCCGGCGCCGGCTGTCCGGCATCGAGGTCCTCGCGCAGTCGGTCGCCACCACGGCGCCCGCCGCGTCGATGGTCGTCCTGACGACCGCGATCGTGGCCGGGCAGTCGATGCTCGCAGGCCTGCTCACCGTGGCGGCGACGACGGTCCTGCTGGGCGCGGTGGCCGGATGCTTCGCGGCCTTCACCCGCCGCCTCGCCGCCGCCGGCGGCCCGTACACGTTCGTCGCGCAGGGACTCGGCCCGCGCGCCGCGCTCGGCGGTGGTGCCGCGCTGGCGGTGAAGTACCTCGGCAGTGCCGGGCTCACCCTCTACCACGGGGGGCAGTCGATCCTGGCAGTCGCCCACGGGGCCGGCGTCTCCGTTCCCGCACTGCCGTTGTATCTCGTGCTGGCCTGCGTGATCGGCGCGTGCGTGGTCCGCGGGATCAGATTCGCGGTCCACGCGATCCTGCTGGTGGAGGCGTGCTCGCTCGCGTTCATCCTCACGCTGTTCCTCGTGCCGGCCGTGCCCACACCGGTCGCGGAACCCCCCGGCGGCGGCGCCGGCGAACTCGTGGTCCTGGCGCTCACCGCCGTGTTCGCGCTCGCCGGATTCGAGAGCGCCACCTTCCTGGCACCCGAGGCCCGGCGACCGTTGGTGACGGTCACCCGCACCGTGCTCTGGACACCGGTGATCTGCGGGGCGCTCTGCGTCCTCGCGGCCCTGGCGGTCTGGGGTGGCCGCGGCGGGACGGTGATCGACGCGTATCGCCACGGCACCGACTCCGGCGTGCCGGTCGCCGTCGTCGTGGCGCTGCATCTCGGATTGACCTGCTCGTGGCTGGCGTCCTCGATGGCATCGGTCAACGCGGTTTCGCGACTGGGGTACACGATGGGGATCGAGCGGGTGCTCCCCCGGCCCCTGGCCGCGGTGCACCGGATGTACCGCACGCCGTACCGTGCCGTCGCCGCGGCCGGGCTGGTGGCGCTCACGATCGCCGTCGCCAAGGCCGGGGCTCCGCATCTCGTCGCGGGGCTTCAGCACGCGGTACGCGTCGCGGTGCTCGTCGCGTACGTCCTGGTGGCCGTCGCCTCCCTGCGCTTCCTGACCAGAATCGGCGAGCAGACCCGCGGCTCGACCCTCGTCGGTGGTGCTGCGGCCGCGGGCGGCGCGCTGCTGCTCGGCTGCGTCGTCGGCTCCGGCATCGTCGCGGTCGATCCCGCCGTGGTGGCCGTCCCCCTGCTGCTGCTCGCCGCGGGACCCCTGTGGTACCTCCTGCTCCGGCGGCGGACGCCACGCGCTGCGACGGCGATCGGGGTGTTCGACAGCGCGGAATCCGCGGACGTGCTGCCGGGCGCCGGGGTCTTCGCACCCGACCGGCTCGGCGCGATGACCCTGGTGCGTGCCGACCGCGGCCCGCATCGGGATCTCTGACGGTGGCGCGCGAGGTCACCGGCCGGGAGCCGACGGCCGTGCAGCGTGCGCTGGCCCTGCTCGAGGCGGTAGCTCAGCTGGGTTCGGGCGCGACGGCCAAGGATCTGGCCCGGCTCACCCGCATCCCGCCGGCGACCGCGTACCGGCTGCTCAACCTCCTCGTCGCCGACGGCTATCTGGTGCGGGTGCACGACCTGTCGGGTTTCGCGCTCGGCCGACGGACGCAGGAGCTGGCGGCAGCACCGCACGCGGAGACGTGGCCGGTGGCCGAGGTGCTCGAGGATCTGCGCGCCCAGGTGCGGCACGGGGTGTATCTGGCCTCCTACGAACAAGACCGGATCCGGCTGGTGGATCGCGACCCGGACCACGAGCTGCTGGGCGAGTCGTCGTTGACCCGGCACCTGCACGCGTCCGCGATCGGGAAGCTGCTTCTCGCCGACCGCCCCCATCTCGTCCCCGGCACAACCCTGCCGAAGGTGGGGCCGCGCACGATCGTCGAGCTCGACCGGCTCGCGATCGAGCTGAGTCGCATCCGGAGCCTCGACGTGTCCGTCGAGCAGGACGAATTGCGTCAGGGACGCACCGCGGTCGCCGTCCCGGTGCGCGACGACGGCACCGCGATCGTGGGATGCCTCGCGGCGATCGGCGGTACCGGGCGCATCCGCACCGACGATCGGGATCTGATCGATCTGCTCCACGAGTTCGCCGGGCGTCTGCGGCTGCCCGGCGCAGCGCGACGCACGTGAGCGGGGTCCACGCGCCGGGTCAGCGGGACGCGTGCAGATTCCGGGCGGTCGGCGACGTCTCGACCGAGGCCGGGTCCGGTTCGGTGCCGAGAATCCGGTCGGCGGTGCCCGCGGTGGTGACGGTGAACCAGTAGTGCTCGTTCTTGAAATGGTGGTGCCGATGGTGGCGCCACACCGCGCGGTAGGGCCGCGAGTTCGGGCGGTAGTCCGTGTGGATGAGGTAGTGCGTCCATTCGTAGCTCAGGCCCAGGACGCCGACGGTCACCAGGAACGTCAGTGCCAGGCCGGCCCTGGGGAAGGCCAGCCATGCGCCGGCGACGAGAACCGGCAGCAGCCACACCAGGGTCTGCCAGGGAATGAAGATCAGCGGCACGTCGCGCGGGTCGCAGTGGTGCTCGCGGTGCTTGCGGGCCAGCAGCGAATCCAGCGTCAGTCCGGCGATCCGGCGCGGCCGCCAGTGCAGGATGCCGACGTGGATGACCCATTCCACCAGCGGGAACACCAGCAGGGCGACCAGTGGGACCAGGGCGTCGGAGATCTGCCAGTCGCCGCGGAGAACCCGCGCGACGCTCGCGGCGGCGAGCATCGCGCCGATCATCCACGGCGACGGGTGCCGCGCGAACTCGGCGGCGGCGTCCCACAGGCCGATCGAGGTGCGACGGCTACGCCGTTCGGTCCGATCCGTGCTCATGCCCGGCTCCTCGCATCTGCGTGTTCCGCATGGTCGATGGCGGTCGTCAGGGCCGACGTGCCCAGGTCGAGCAGTTCCCCGGCGGCGCGTTCGGCGCCGTCCTCGTCGTGGGCGACGATCGCGCCGGCGAGCCGTTCGTAGAGGTCGGTGCGGCCGACTTCGGCGACCAGGACGCCGGCCATCGCGGTCATGGCCGGTTCGTAGGCGTTGCGCAGGCTGTTGAAGATCAACCGGAACGCGAGGGAGTCGGCCGCGTCGACGACGCGTTCCCAGAATTCGAGGGCGGCGACCTGCAGCGCGACGGGGTCCTCTCCCGTCGCGAGCCGCGCCACGGCGTCGCGCAACCGGGGTTCCGTCTCGTCCGTCGCGCGGGCGGCGGCGAGCCGGGCAACCTGACGGCCGATGAGGCGTCGGGCCTCGAGGACGCTGCGGACGACGTCCCAGTCGGGCCGGCCGTCGCGCACGAGCAGCCGCGGGAGCAGCTCCGGACCGGCCTGGGTGCGGAAGTCGCGGACCGACGTCGCCTCCCCCTGGCGCACCTCCACCAGACCCGCGTGGGATAGCCGGGAAATCGCCTCGCGGACAGCGGGTCTCGATACACCGAACGCTTCGGCCAGGTTGCGCTCGCTCGGCAGCGCCGCCCCGGCGGCGAGGTCGCCCCCGAGCACCCGGGCGGCGATCTGGTCGTACACCTCGCCGGAGGCGGACTTGCGGGCGATCGGCTCGAACATCACGGACCGACCGTAGGCCGGAACCCGGCCAGAGGTCAAGTGGTCATACCAGTTTGGTGTCGGCCGAATGTCACAGCAGGCCGATCTGGGCTGACTCAGGTGGTCCATGCGACACGCTCCCTGACCAGGGGAGATGTCAGTGGGTCGAGCAGCACGAGAGGCGAAGAAGGCTAGGTTCTTCGCCATGCGCATGACGAAGGTGTCGATCGCCAAGGCCGCAGCCGCGGTCGGTGTCAGCCGACAAACCGGCTACCGGTGGGAGGACGAGGCCAACGGCACCGTCCGCCGTGCCCCGCACTGGGAGCACGGCGGACGGTCGTTGTCCCTGGGCGAGCGGGAGCTTGTCGCCCTCGGACTCGCCCGCAACGAGTCGGTCCAGACGATCGCCGCGCACCTGGGCCGGCACCGGTCGGTGATCTACCGGGAGATCGAACGCAACAGCAACCGCGACGGTAGCTACCGCGCCGTGTCGGCCCACGCGCGGGCCTGGACCCGAGCACTGCGACCGAAAGTCGCCAAGCTGATGGCCGCACCCGAGTTGCGCGCGTATGTCGTCGCCAAGCTGAAGCTGCGCTGGTCCCCGCAGCAGATCTCGGCCAGGCTGGTGGTCGACTTCCCCGACCGAGCGGAGATGCGGGTGTCCCACGAAACCATCTACCAGGCCGTGTATGTGCAACTGAAAGGCGAACTGCGAAAAGAGCTTTCGGAGTATCTGCGGCGCCGGCACACCCGTCGGGTGCCGCAGGGGCGAGTGCCGAGCAGTGCCCGCCATATTCCCGACAAGATCCTCATCTCCCAGCGGCCCGCCGAGGTCGAGGACCGGGCGGTGCCCGGGCACTGGGAGGGAGATCTGATCATGGGGGCGCGCAACCGCTCGGCGATCGGCACCCTGGTCGAGCGCACCACCCGGTACGTGGTGTTGCTGCACCTGCCGAAGGTCCGCGACGTGTCCGGCGTCCGCGATGCGATGATCGCCGCGATGCGGTCGTTGCCGGAGGTGATGCAGCGGTCGGTGACCTGGGATCAGGGCCACGAGATGCGTGCTCATGCCCAGATCACCATGGCCACCGACGTCGCTGTCTACTTCTGCGATCCGCACTCGCCGTGGCAGCGCGGCACCAACGAGAACACCAACGGTCTGCTCCGGCAGTACTTCCCCAAGGGCACCGACCTGTCGGTGTACACGCCCGAGGACCTGCAGCAGGTCCAGGACGAGTTCAACGGCCGCCCCCGGCAGACGCTACGCTGGCGCACGCCAACCGAAGCGTTCACCGAGCTTGTCGCATCGGCCGCCTGAAACCGCCCTGAGCGAAGTGATGTGACATTCGGCCCGCACGGAGCCGCCCGATCAGCTGAAGCCCATCACCTGGTCGCCCCAGGCCTCACGCAGCACCCTGTCGGGGTCCGGGACTAGGGTGTCGGTGCTGTCGATCAGCAGGGTCATCCGCTTTCCGGTGTCGTACGGCGCCCAGTGCCGGGACCCGTCCAGGGCGGCGGGCACACCGTGGTGCGCGAAGGCCAGCCAGCGGCGCTGGATCCGGCCCGAGACCACCGTCGCGGCCTTGCGGCCGCCGAGCCAGAACGTGGGGTCGCGATCGAGGGTCCCGAAGTTGCCGAAGACGTAGGGTAGTTCGGTGGCGTGGCCGGCGCCGATCCGCGCCGCCTTGAGCATCGGGGTGGCGTGGTCGAACCGGTACACCCACGTCGGCGAGTGGGCGCTGTGCGCGTCGGCGATCCACACCACCGGCATCCGGAACCCGGCGTCCCGCGAAAGCGCCATCGCCCCCGACGTTTTCGAGACGTCCGGATACGCGGAGATGATCTCCGCGATACGGTCGGGCGGCAGCTCCGGATGATCCGCGGCGAGCGCGTCGAGCATCGCCTGCACGGAGGCGTCGCTCACCGGCATCAGCGGCGACTTCATGAAGCGGAAGATCGACGGCTCGTCCTTGTTGGACCCGATGATCAGGGGAATCCGGTGCGCGAGCCCCTTCTGGAACGCCGCCACCGGGTACTTCGGCACCAGGTCGCGGTCGACCACCGGCGCCATCGCGAGCGTGCCGGGGAACTTCGTGGGGATCTCCCCGACGAGCACGTCGCCCGCATCGGTCAGCGTCTCGTGCGGCATGTCCCGCAGCGCCCACACCCGGGCCGGCGTGAGGTCGAGGATCTCGAGGAACCGCTCGGCGACCCGGGCAGCCCGCTCGGACCCGTATGCCGACGTCGCCGGCGGGCTCTGCGCGATGGCCCGGTGGAACAGGCCCTCGGCGCGGGGCACGGTCATCAGGGTGGTCAGCGACCCGCCGCCCGACGACTCGCCGAACACGGTGACCCGGTCCGGGTCGCCCCCGAACGCGGAGATGCAGTCGCGCACCCACTCGAGCGCGGCGATCTGGTCCCGCAACCCGACGTTGGATTCGAAGGTGGTCCCGGCTGTCGAGAACGACGAGAAGTCGAGGAAGCCGAGGGCTCCGAGCCGGTAGTTGACCGTCACCACGACGACGTCCCCGCGTTCGGCGAGCAACCGTCCGTCGTAGATCCGCTGACCCGAGTACCCGAGGACGTAGGCGCCGCCGTGGATCCAGACCATCACCGGCCGCGGCTCCCCGTCCGGCTCCGGTGCCCAGATGTTCAGCGAGAGGCAGTCCTCGCCGATCGACAGGCCCGGGTCGATGGGGATGGGATTGTTGCGGCCCTGCGGCGCGATGGGCCCGAACCGGCGGGCGTCGAGCACGTCGGTCCACGGCTCCGGCGGTTCGGGGGCGCGGAACCGAAGGTCGCCGGACGCCGGCGCGGCGTACGGGACACCCTTCCACGCGTAGACGGAACCGTCGCGGTAGCCGCGTACGTCGCCGTACTTGCACCCGACGATGAGAGTCTCGGCGTCCACGGTCCCTCCCGAACGAACGGTCTGGGGCCAAGGTACCAACAACAGACAGGCTGCACGCGCAGCCCCGGCGACCCGGCACCCCGGGCCCGCGTGGGGCGAGCCACACCCGGTGCTATCGTCGCCTCCGTAGACACGGGGTGCTCCGCACACGAGCGGGAGCTGAGATCACACCCGTCGAACCTGATCAGGTAATGCTGACGAAGGGATGTCACGGCATGACCATGCCTGCCCATGCGTCGGTCCCGGAGGGGACCGAGCGCTTCACCGATCTGCTGTGGGACCGTACGAAGGTCCTGCGCGAGGCCATCGACGACCTCGAGTTCCTGCGCCGGCTCGGCGACGGGACCCTGCCGCTCGACGCGTTCCGCTTCTACATCGAGCAGGACGCCCTCTACCTCGCCGGCTACGCCAAGGCGCTCGCCCTCCTCGCGGCGAAGGCCCCGGACCCGGCCACCGCCGCGTTCTGGGCCAACAGCGCGGCGACGGCCGCCACCGAGGAATCGGCCCTGCACCGGGGTCTGCTCACCGGTGGTGTCCTGCCGCCCGCCGAGGACACCCCCGCGCACTCCCCCGCCTGCCTCGGCTACGTCTCCTACCTGACCGCCACGGTCGCCACCGATCCGTATCCGGTCGGCGCCGCCGCGGTGCTTCCGTGCTTCTGGATCTACGCCGAGGTCGGCCGCGAGCTGGCCGTCCGCGCCGCCGACGTGCTCACCGCGGACCCCACCCACCCCTACGCCCAGTGGGTCACCACCTACGACGCGCCCGAGTTCCACGCCGCGGTCGCCACCGCCCGCGAGCTCGTCGACGTCGCGGCGGCGGCCGCCACCGACACCGAGCGCGACGCCATGGCCGGGGCGTTCACGATCGCCACCCGCTACGAGCTGCTGTTCTGGGACACCGCGCTGAACACGCAGGACTGGCCGGCCTCATGACGACCACCTCCCGGCTGCGTCGCCGGCTCACCGTCCTGGCCGCCCTCACCGCGGCGCTGCTGCTCACCGCGTCCTGCGCCGGCGGCACCGGCGACGACGACTCCGGCGACACGATCCGGTTCGCCCTGGACTGGACGCCGAACACCAACCACACCGGCCTGTACGTGGCCCAGCAGGAGGGCCTGTTCGCCGACGCCGGTCTCGACGTCGAGTTCCTGCCCTACAACAACACCACCCCGGACACCCTCGTCGACGCCGGCAACGCCGAGTTCGGCATCTCCACGCAGGCGCAGGCGACATTCTCCCGGGCGGCCGGCTCGCGCACCGTCTCGGTCCTCGCGCCGCTGCAGCACTGGGCGACCGGCATCGCCGTCAAGGCCGACCGCGCCGACCTCACCCGGCCCCGGGACCTCGACGGCCGCACCTACGCGGGCTTCGGCGACCCGGGCGACGAGGAGACGCTCGCCCAGGTGATCCGGAACGACGGCGGGCGGGGCGACTTCACCTCCGTCACCCTGGGCACCTCCGCCTACGAGGCCGTGTACTCCGGCACCGCCGACTTCACCGTCTCGTACCTGGCGTGGGAAGGCATCGAGGCCGAGCACCGCGGGCTGCCGATGCGCTACTTCCGCTACACCGACTACGGGTTCCCCGACGCCTACGCGATCGTGATCGACGGCAACGAGGACTGGCTGGCCGAACATCCGGACCAGGCCCGGGCGTTCGTGCAGGCCGTCCAGCGCGGCTACGAGATCGCCGCGCAGGACCCGGACCGCGGAGCCCGCGCGCTGATCGACGCCGAGCCCGGCGCCTTCCCCGACGAGGATCTCGTCTACGAGAGCCAGCGGATGCTGTCGGCCGGCTACCTGCGCGACGAGAACGGCCGCGTCGGCACCCTCACCCTCGAACGGTGGACCGGGTACTCCCGGTTCCTGTTCGAGAAGGGCCTGCTCTCCGGCCCCGACGGCAAGCCGTTGACCACCGAGCCGGACTGGTCGACGTACTTCACCGATGACTACCTCACGCCCTGACCCGACCCGGAATCCCTGGGTGCGGCGCGTCGCACCGGCCGTGCTGGTCGTCGCCGCGCTGACCGTCGGCTGGCAGCTGTACGTGACGCTCAGCGGCATCCGCCCGCAGGTGCTGCCCTCCCCCACCCGGGTCCTCGGGCAGGGCTGGGCGCACCGCGACGACATCGCGGGCCATGCCTGGTCGACGCTGCAGGTCACCCTCGTCGGTTTCGCGGTGTCCCTCGTCGTGGCGTGGCTCCTCGCGATCGTCGTGGACTTCTCGCCGTGGCTGCGCCGCGCCCTGGTGCCGCTGTTCGTGGTGTCGCAGACCCTGCCGATCATCGCGATCGCGCCGCTGATGATCATCTGGTTCGGATTCGGGCTGCTGCCGAAGATCCTGGTGATCGCGCTCGCCACGTTCTTCCCCATGGCGATCGGCCTGATCGAGGGCTTCGCGGCCGCGGACCGGGAGGCGGGAGCGCTGCTGCGCAGCATGGGTGCCTCCCGGTGGCAGGAGTTCCTGTACGTGCGGCTGCCGTCGGCGCTGCCCCGGTTCTTCACGGCGCTGCGCATCGGGGTCACCTACGCCGTCGTCGGTGCGGTCTTCGCCGAATACGTCGGCGCCACGTCGGGGCTCGGGATCTACATGAGCACCCAGAAGAACTCGTTCCGGACCGATCTGGTGCTCGCGGCGGTGCTCGTCACCGCGGTGGTCTCGCTGGCGTTGTACCTGCTCACCTACGCCGTGGAACGGGTGGTGGCGCCGTGGGCGCAGACGACGAGGAGCCCGCGATGAACGCCGTCACGGTCACCGGCGTGCACAAGGCGTTCGGTGCGCGCACCGTCCTCGACGGCGCCGAGTTCGCCGTGGCCGAGGGCGAGTTCGTCTCGCTCATCGGCCCGAGCGGGTGCGGCAAGTCCACCCTGTTCGGGCTGATCGCCGGTCTCGACTCTCCCGACACCGGTGCCGTCACGGTGGGTGACCGGCCGGCCGCACCGGGACGGGCCGCCCTGATGCCGCAGAAAGACCTGCTGTTCCCGTGGCGCACCGTGCTCGGCAACTGCGCACTCGGCCTCGAGGTGCAGGGCGTGCCGCGCGGCGAGGCGCGTGCCCGGGCCCGGGAGCTGTTCCCCGCCTTCGGCCTCGCCGGGTTCGAGGATGCCGCCCCCCGGCAGCTCTCGGGCGGGATGCGCCAGCGCGCGGCCCTGGCGCGGACGGTCCTGCAGGGCCGCAAGGTGCTGCTGCTGGACGAACCGTTCGGGGCCCTGGATTCGCTGACGCGCACCGAGATGCAGCTGTGGCTGCAGCAGGTGTGGCAGCGGGACCGGTGGACGGTGCTGATGATCACCCACGACGTGCGCGAGGCGCTGCTGTTGTCGGATCGGGTGCTGGTGCTCACGCGGCGCCCGGCCCGGATCTGTCACGAGGTGACGGTGCCGCTGCCCCGCCCCCGGGGTCTGGACACGTTGACATCGCCGGAGTTCGTGACCCTCGAGAAGGAACTCGTCGACGTCCTGCACGCCACCGGACCACGCAGTTCCGCACTGCCGGACTGACGCCGATCACGAAATGTCAAGTGCCACCTCGAGTTCCACAAGGGCGTCCTCGAGGTGGCCGAGCAGCCGCTGCAGGCCGGGGACCGTGCGGCGGCATCCGACGACGCCGAAGTCGACGGTGTCGGCGGTGGTGGTCAGCGTGATGTTGAGTGCCTGGCCGTTGAGCACCACCGACACCGGGTAGATCCCGTCGAGCCGGGACCCGCTGCGGTACACCCGCTCCCGCGGTCCCGGCACGTTGGAGATGATGAGGTTGAACGGCGGCGGGGCCAGGGAGACGGCGCCTGAGATCGGTGCCAGCGCGAGCCCGGCGACGTTCAGCGCCGACCACACCGTCGCCTGCAGCGGCGTCATCCCGGCGAACAGGGTCTTGCCCTCCGCCATCGAATCGCTGACCGTCGAGAGCCGGGTGAGCGGATCCTCGAGATGGGTGCCGAGGTTGCACAGCGTGACCCCTACGCTGTTGCCGCCCGCGGCCGAATCGGGAGCGTCCTTGGCTCGCAGCGACACCGGGACCATCGCGATCAGCGGGAGGTCGGGCAGGTCCTGCTGTTCGAGGAGGTAGGCGCGGAGGGCACCTGCGCACATGGCGACGACGACGTCGTTGCTCGACACCCCGGCCGCCTGCCGCACCCGCGTGATGCGTTCGCGGCTCCAGGACTGCGCCGCGAAGCGCCGCGTCCCGTCGATCGGAACGTTGAACATCGACCGCGGTGCCTCGTACGGCAACGCGACGCGGCGCCCGCCGAGGACGGTCCGGGCGATCCGCAGCGCGACGGGCGCCGCGCCGATCACGTCGCCGGCCAGTGAGCGCACCGCAGCGAACAGCGAGTCCTGCTCCCGGGTGCCGGAGCTGGGGCGGGCCGGCAGGTGCCACGGCGCCGGGAATTCGCGCACGTTCGGATCGGGGGTGTAGGTCCGCTGCAGCAGCCGCAGCCCCGAGACCCCGTCGAGCAGCGCGTGATGCATCTTCGTGTAGACGGCGAACCGGCCGTCGGCGAGCCCTTCGATCAGATAGGCCTCCCACAGCGGCCGGTGCCGGTCGAGCAGGCCGCTGTGCAGGCGCGAGACGAGGGTGAACAACTCACGGATCCGGCCCGGCGCCGGCAGGGCCGAGTGCCGGACGTGGTACTCGAGGTCGATCTCGTCGTCCACGGCCCACCAGGTGTAGCCGAGGCTCGACACCGGGTCGGCCGGGCGCTTGCGGAACAGCTCGTCGACCTGCGCGTCGGCGACCAGCCGGTTGTAGAGGTCGGTGACGTATCCCGGACCGGCGTCGGGCGGCGGCGTGAACAGCTCGAGCGAGCCGAAGTGCATCGGGCGCTCCCGCGACTCGGCGATCAGGAACATCGAGTCGGTCACAGGCATGTATCCCACCGGGACAGCCCCCTTTCGTCCGCCGTCGCACGCTGGGATGGATGGTACGTCCGGCGACCGGACGGCCGTACCGGATCGATAACGGGCACGCCGACGACCTGCGGAGTTCCCTTTGTCCGGTCTCCATCGAGTCACGATGCTTCGCCCCGGCGATTCCTCGTCGTACTGTCGGGCAACCGACCCGGACGAACGCCGCGAACGCCTCGGAGAAGGGCCGAGAGAGAAGACGGGAGCCGTCGACGAGAGGGCTCCGTCCGAGCAGGTGAGGACGAGGAGGTCCCGGTGACGAGTACCGCGTCGAACCATCCGTCGTTGTCGTATCCGCCCGTGCCGCGGCCGGTGCTCCGCCGCGAGGTCGCCGGCGTGAGCCTGCCGTCGCAGGCGCTGACCTTCTCGGTGCGCAGCACCGTCAAGCCGGTCATCGACGCGTGGGCGCGCGCCCCGCACCTGCCCTGGCCGACGGGCGTGGTGGACCGGCTGGCGTTCCCCCTCAAGCCGGTCCCCGGCACGCACCGGCACCCGGTCCGGCTGCCGTCCTGCCACGCCGAGTTCCTCGCCGCCCCCGGAGCCGACGGCGCCACGGCGATCCTCTACCTGCACGGCGGCGCGTTCCTGGTGTGCGGCCTGACCACCCACCGGCAGATGGTCTCCCGCATCTCGTCGGCGGCCGGGGCACCCGTGCTCAGCGTCGCCTACCGCATGCTGCCGGGACACCCGATCGAGAGCGCGGTCGAGGACGGCATCGAGGGGCTACGGTGGCTGATCGCGCACGGCTACCCGACGGAACGAATCGTGGTGGCCGGCGACTCCGCCGGCGGATTCCTCACCTTCCAGGTGACGCTCGAGGCGCTGCGGCTCGGTCTCGGCCGGCCGGCCGGCAACGTGGCGCTCTCGCCCCTGACCGACCTCGACACCCGCGGCAAGCTCGAACATCCCAATTCGTACCGGTGTGCCCTGTTCCCGCGCCGCGCCGTTCCGGCCCTCGCCGCTGTGATCGCCCGCATCGACGCCGCCTCCGGCCGGCCGGGTCCGCGCGCGGTGTCACCGGTCGACGCCGACCTGACCGCCATGCCGCCCGCCCTCATCCAGACCGGCTCGGAGGAGATGACGTACGTGGACGCCGAGCTGATGGCCCGGCGCCTCGCCGGCGCCGGCGTGCCCTGCGAGCTGCAGGTGTGGGAACGGCAGGTGCACGTCTTCCAGGCCGCGGCGGGCCTCGTGCCCGAGGCGGGGCGAGCCGTCGATTCGATCGGAGCGTTCGTCCGCAGCGTCGGCTGAGATTCCCCCACCGGACCACCCCGCCGGTGCCACGTGGCGACCACCACCCGCGCCGAGCCGGGCACCTGTCGGACGGCGCGACTAGTGTCTCCGGCACAGATTGGTCCGGCAGCACTGGGAAAGGGGGGCGGATCGTGACCGACACCGAGAGCCGATTCGACCGCGACGTCGACCGGTCCTGGAGCGAGTTCCGGGCACGGCTCGCCGATCACGTGGCGTCGATGTGCGACGGCGACGGGCTGCTCCTCGAGCCGCTCGTCGAGGAGGAGTCCGGACCCGCCGGACCGTGCGTGCAGTTCTACGCGTGGGGTGCAGGCCAGGTGCGGTGCGAGGTGCCGTCCAACGCCCACCTCGGCGGCGACCGTCGCCTCCGCCCGGCCGACGAGGCGCTGCTCGCCGAGCTCGGCTGGCGCGAACCGTCCCGGGGACCGGAGGACCCGGAGGACGGCGGGTCCCCGGCCTACTGGATGGACCGGCCCGCGGCGTGGGCCGACCAGCTCGCGGCCGTCGCGGTGACGGCGCTGCGCCGGGTGTGGGGGGTGCCGCATCCGCTGTTCCTGCGCACCGAGACGTTCGGCGCCGGCCGGGCGGCGGCCTTCGACCTGCCCGCGCCCGCCGAGGAGACGCCGCCGCCGGCCGCGCTTCCGCTCGCCGTCGAGACCGCGGGCGAGGAGCACGTGCGCGAGCTGATCGAGTCGACGCTGCGCGAGCGGATCGGCGACGTCCCGCTGTGGGACGAGGACGGCGACCTGGCGTTGCGGGTCGCGGGGTTGCTCGTGTTCGTCGGCGTCGGGCCGCACGAGCGCACCGTCGACGTGTTCGCCCCGATCGTCCACAACATCACCGGGCGCACCCGCGCCGCCGAGGTCGTCGCCGACCTCAACCGCCGGTGGCCGCACCTGAAGTTCGTGCTGGTCGAGGACCGGGTCGCGGTGGCGGCACACCTGCCCGCGTCGCCGTTCGTGCCGGCCCACCTGCTGACCACGCTCGACCACGTCGCGCAGTTCCTCGAGGGGCTGGACGAGGCGTTCGGCACCCGCCTCGGCGGCGAGCTGCTGCACGAGACCGACCACGACGGTGTGCCGCCGCCCCCGGACGAGCTGCCGCCGTGGACGACGGACTCCGAGGAGGACCTGCCGCCGACGCTGCTGGCGCTGCGCGATCTCCATCTCGACGGCCGGGCGGAGGTCGAGACCCGGACGGTGGCCCGCATGGCCGGCGACGAACCGGACCAGCTGCTGCGTTTCCTGCGGATGAGCGTGGACGCGCAGGTCTGCTGGCAGGCCGAGGCGATGGGGCGTGCCGCGGCCGGAGACGGCGCCGGCATCGCCCGCGCCGAGGCGAAGGCGCAGGAGTGGGAGCTGACCTGCCGCTCGCTCACCGCAGCGATGCGGCTGCTCGTGCCCCCGGCGGGCACCGCCACGACACGCGTGCGGCGGCCGCGTCCGTCCCCACCCGAGCAGATCGAGCTGTTCGAGAACCCGGACGAGCCGACGTTGTTCGACGAACTCTCCGACTGAGCACCTCGTGCGGGCGAGCCGTTTCCGCGGGACGGCGCGGCCGCAGCGCGGGCACCCGGCGTGGCCCTCGGCAGCCGGGGTGGTTCACGGGGTGGTCGCCTCGAGATGCTTGAGCACGGCCAGGACGCGTCGGTGGTCCTCGGGTTCGGGGTGCAGACCGAGCTTGAGGAAGATCGCCCGGACGTGCGCCTCGACGGTGCGTTCTCCGAGGAACAGGGCCGCCCCGATCGCCCGGTTCGAGCGGCCCTCGGCCATGAGGCTGAGGACCTCGCGTTCGCGGGTGGACAGCGTGTCGATGGGACGGCTGTCGCGGTGGGGCCGGGCCACCATCCGGCTCACCACGCTGGGGTCGATGGCCGAGCCGCCCTCGGCGACCCGGTGCAGGGTGTCGACGAACTCGTCGATGTCGGCGACCCGATCCTTGAGCAGGTAGCCCAGGCCGGCGGCCCCGTCGGCGAGCAGATTCATGACGTGGTCGGTTTCCACGTACTGCGACAGCAGTACCACCGCGGTGTCCGGGTGGTCGGCACGGATGGCCGCCGCGGCGACGATTCCCTCGGTGGTGTGGGTCGGCGGCATCCGGATGTCGACGACGGCGACGTCGGGCCGCTCGTCGGCGACGAGACCGAGCAGGGTGGCGGCGTCGCCGGCCTCGCCGACGACGTCGATCCCCTCGTCGCACAGCAGCCGGGCGATACCCTCGCGCAGCAGCACGGAGTCGTCGGCGAGCACCACCCGCAGGGGTGCCGCGCTGTCGCCGCGCCGCGTCGCGCGCCGCGTCGCGGCGACCCTGCTCGGTGACGCGGCGTCCACCGCCACCGTCCGGGCCAGGGTGTCGTCGGCTGCCGGCGCGGGGACGGTGGTCGTGGTCTCGGACGTGAGGGCGTTCCGGGCGGCGGCGGTGAGTTCCCTGCAGGTGTCGTAGCGGTCGTTGCGGTCCTTCGCGAGGGCACCCGCGACGACGGCGTCGAACGCCTTCGGCAGGTCGGGCCGGGCCTCGCTCGGCCGGGGTATCGGGCTGCGGACATGCCCGTGCCACAGCTTCGCCAGGGTGTCGCCGGAATACGGGGGCCGGCCGGTGAGCAGGTGGTAGAGGGTGCAGCCGAGCGAGTAGATGTCGGTGCGGTGGTCGAGCGCGGCGGTGGTGTCGAACTGCTCGGGTGCGGCATTCTGCAGGCTGCCGACGAACATCCCCGTGCGGGTGAGCCCGCCCGCCTCGTCGAGGGCCTTGGCGATGCCGAAATCGGTGAGCAGGACTCGTTCGGGTTCGCCCGGGCCGGCGGGTTCGGCGAGCAGGATGTTCGTCGGCTTCACGTCCCGGTGCAGCACCCCGGCCTGGTGGGCGTAGTCGAGGGCCTTGCCGATCTCGGAGACGATGTGGACTGCCCGCTCGGGCGGGACGGGCCCGTGGCCGAGCAGCGCGGCGGCGTTGGTGCCGGGGACGTACTGCATGGCGATCCAGAGCCGGCCGTCCTCGCAGCCGCGGTCGTAGACCTGGACGATGTTGGCGTGCTCGAGGCGCGCGGCATGGTCGGCCTCGAGTTCGAAGCGGGCCTTGACGCTGTCGTCGGCGGTCAGGGCGGGGTGGAGGAGTTTGAGGGCCACCTTGCGCGGCAGGTGCGGGTGCTGCGCCAGGTAGATCGAACCCATGCCGCCCGCGCCGAGCAGCCGCTCGATGGTGTACCCGGCAAACACCGAACCCGGCCCGGGAGCCCCGTTCCCCGTCACCGCCACCACCTCCCGAAGCGGCCCACCTCCTCTATTCAACCCCTCGGGGATCGTCGGCGGAACCGCTGCGGCGCGCGGTTGTCCGCCGACCTGGCGCCGGTCCGGCGCGGAGCGCACCGTGCAGACACCGGCCGGGGCTCCGTGCAGGCACGGTACGGATCTCCGTGCAGGCGCTGCCGCCGAATCACGTGACGGCCAAGATGGTCGAACAGTGCCAGCACGGTGGTCCGGCGGGGCCGGGAGCGAGATGCTGGGAGCGAGGATCGGAGGCCTCGTCGTGAGTCGTCGAACAGTGCCGGCCATCGTCGCCGTGACCACCCTGCTGGTGGTCGCGGTGGTGGTGGTGTCGCTCGATTGGCCCGGCGGTCCGCCCGTCGGCCCGGCGGAACTGGTCGCCTTCCCCGCGGTCGGCGTCGCCTTCGTCGCGGCGGGCATCATCGCGTGGCGGAGCCGCCCGGACGACAACACGGGACGGCTGATGGTGCTGGCCGGGGTGCTGTGGCTGGTGAAGGGGGGCGGTGCGTCACGCAATCCGGTCGTCTTCACCGTGGGCGCGGCGCTGACGGTGATGTATCTCCCGGTGCTGATCCATATCCTGCTCGGTTTTCCGACGGGGCGATTGAACCGGCGGTGGGAACGGTGGTTCGTCGGGGGCTGCTATGTGTACTTCCTGGTCTCGGTCCTGCTCGATCTGATGTTCTACAACCCCTCCGTGATGGTCGGCACAGAACGCTTCACCGCGCCCAACCTGCTGCTGGTCCGGGACGACCCGGCGATCTTCAGGGGGCTGCAGCTCGTCTTCGGCGCAATTGCCATCGGCATCAGTGTGGTCGTGATCGGCGTGCTGCTGGCCCGCTGGCGGTCGGGGTCCCCGGCCTACCGGGCCGCGTTCGCGCCCCTGTGGATCGCCGGCATTCTCGGATTCGCCACGGTGATCGGAACGGGGCTGGTCACGGCGCGGTCTTCCGGCGTGGGGAACGTGTGGACGGCCTACCTGAGCTATCTGGCGACCGCGCTGTTTCCGGTGGCGGTGCTGGTCGGGTTGTGGCGCTACCGGGTCGCGCGCAGCGCGGTCAGCGACGTGATGATCGAGGTCGGTGCGGCCCCGCTCGGGGACGAGTTCGTCCACGCGCTGCGCAAGGCACTGCGCGACCCCGGCCTGATCCTGTGGTCGTGGTCACCACAGTGGAACAGCTATCTCGACGCGAACGGGGAGCCGCAGAGCCTGCCGGACGACGACGACCCCCGCGCGGCGACCGTCCTCGAACGCGACGGCGTCCCGGTCGGAGCGCTGGTGTACGACCGGTCGCTGCGACATCAGCCGCAACTGCTCGCGGCGGTGCGCAGCGCCGCGACCCTCGCGCTGGACAACCAGCGCCTCCAGTCCGAGTTGCAGGCTCAGCTCGCCGAGGTCCGCCGGTCCCGGGAGCGGATCGTCGCCGCCGGGGACGCCCAACGGCGGCGGCTCGAACGCAACCTGCACGACGGTGCGCAGCAACGCCTGGTTGCCGCGACGATTCTGTTGCGGCGTGCGCAGCGGGCATCCCAGCCGGAGCGCAAGCAGGAGCTGCTCGACGAGGGCACGGCCGAACTGGACTCGGCGCTGGTGGAACTGCGGGAACTGGCCCGGGGTGTCTATCCCCCGGTGCTGCAGGAACACGGGCTCGCCGCCGCGCTGACCGCCCTGGCCGAGCGCGCGCCGCTGCCGGTGGAGATCGTCGACACCCTCACCGTGCGGGCTCCCGCCTCTGTCGAACTCGCCGCCTACTTCATCGCCGCCGAGGCGGTGGCCAACGCCACCAAGCACTCCGGCGCCACCCACATCGAGATCGACCTTCGCCGGGACGGCGGGATGCTGCGGATGGTCGTCACCGACGACGGGTGCGGCGGTGCGACGCTGACCGCCGGCGGTGGGTTGAGCGGACTGGCGGACCGGGCCACGGCCCTCGGTGGGGTGCTCACCGTGCACAGTCCCGTGGGGGGCGGAACGACGCTGACGCTGTCCCTTCCCCTCACCACCGGGACATCCGGGGAGCCGTCGTGAACCTCCGGGTGGTGCTCGCCGACGACTCCGCGGTGCTCCGCGAGGGGATCGCCGGCCTGCTGCACGACGAGGGAATCGAGGTGGTCGGCCAGGCCGCGGACGCGCAGGCCCTGCTGCGGCTGGTCGGCGAGCAGCGCCCGGACCTCGCCGTCGTCGACATCCGGATGCCTCCCACCCACACCACCGAGGGCATCGAGGCCGCCCTCACCATTCGCCGGTGCTTCCCGGGCACCGCCGTGCTGCTGCTGTCCCAGTACGTGGAAACTGAGAACGTCATGAACGTCTTCGCCGGCGGGACGGCCGGTCTGGGATATCTGCTCAAGGACCGCCTCTCCGACATCGACGGGTTCCTCGGCTCGCTGCACCGCGTCGCGGCGGGCGGAACGGCGATCGATCCCGACGTGGTCGGCCGGTTGGTCTCGCGGCCGCACCGCGACCGGGTGGCCCTCGACGAACTGTCCCCCCGGGAACGGGAGGTCCTCACCCTCCTGGTCGAAGGCCGCTCGGACCGAGCGATCGGAGCGGCCCTGTCCCTCGGGGAACGTACCGTCGGCGCGCACGTGCGCGCCGTCTTCGACAAGCTCGGTCTGCCCCCCGAACCCGACGGCCACCACCGCGTCCTGGCCGTGCTCGCCTACCTCGGCCCCGCAGTCCGCAACTGACATCGCCGGGTCTGCCGAGTGGTCCGCGACCTGGCATGATCGGGTGTCGTGACATCGACGGTGAAGCTGCGGGAACTGGCCGAGCAATTCGGGATCGCCACCTCGTATGTGGGGTGGGACAAGCAGGACCACTACGCGAGCGACGACACGTTGCGCCGGGTCCTGGCCTCGCTGGGCGTGTCCGCGGGCACCGAGGCGGAGATCGACGCCGTCCTCGCGGATCTGCCGAACGAGCCGTGGCGGCGCATGCTGCCACCCGTCCTGGTGGTCGTGCAGGGCGAGGAGCGCACCTTCCCCGTGCACGTGCCCCACGGCACTGCGGTGCAGGTGCAGGTGCGCACCGAGGACGGCGACGTCGTCGACGTCGCGCAGCGCGACGTGTGGGTCGATCCGCGGGAGGTCGACGGCCGGCTCGTCGGCCGCGCGACGTTCGCCGTCCCGGACCTGCCGCTCGGGTGGCACACCCTGCACGCCCGCAGCGACGACACCGCGGCCGAGACCACCCTGGTGGTGACACCCGCGCGTCTCGGCACCGCCGACCGGCTCCTCGAGCGACGTCGCCGGGGCCTGGCCGCGCAGTTGTACTCGGTGCGGTCGAAGCGGTCGTGGGGCGTCGGCGACTTCGCGGACCTGGCGGACCTCGCCGCGATCACCGCCTCGGTGGACGGCGGTGACTTCGTGCTCGTCAATCCCGTCCACGCGGGCGAGCCGGAGCCGCCGCTCGAGCCGTCGCCGTACCTGCCGAGCTCGCGGCGGTTCGTCCACCCGATCTATCTGCGGGTGGAGAACATCCGCGAGGCGGCGTTCCTGCCGCGCAAGCACCGCAAGACGCTCGAGGCGTACGCCGGGAAGTTCGCCAAGTCGAACCGCAAGGACAAGCGCATCGACCGCGACGCCGCGTTCCGGGCCAAGATAGACGTGCTCGGGCACGTGTTCCGGGTGCCGCGCAGCCCGGCGCGGCAGGCGGAGTTCGACGCGTTCCGCGCCGCGGGCGGGGACGCGCTGACCGACTTCGCGTTGTGGTGCGCGCTCACCGAGAAGTTCGGCGACCGCAGCGCCCGCTGGGAGACCCTGGCGGCGACCCCCGACACGCCGTACGTCGCGCGGCAGCGCACCAAGCTGGCCGAGCGCATCGAGTTCCACTGCTGGTTGCAGTGGCTGTGCGACGAGCAGCTCGCCGAGGCGCAGTCCGCGGCGCGTGCCGCCGGCATGGACGTCGGCATCGTGCACGACCTCGCGGTGGGTGTCCGTCCCGACGGCGCCGACGCCTGGACGCTCGGCGACGCCCTGATCCGCGACATGACGGTCGGTGCGCCGCCGGACGACTTCAACCGGCAGGGTCAGGACTGGACCCAGCCGCCCTGGCATCCGGTCCGGCTCGCGGAGCTCGGCTACCGGCCCTACCGCGACGTGGTGCGCACCGCGCTGCGCCACGCCGGCGGCCTGCGGGTGGACCACATCCTGGGCCTGTTCCGCACCTGGTGGATTCCCGAGGGCTGCACGCCCGATCAGGGCACGTACGTCACGTACGACCACGAGGCCCTCATCGGGATCCTGGCGCTCGAGGCGCACCGGGCCGACGCCGTGCTGATCGGCGAGGACCTCGGCGTGTTCGAGAGCTGGGTGCAGGAGTACCTGTCCCGCCGCGGCATCGCCGGGACGTCGATCCTGTGGTTCGAGCGGGACGGCGACGACCCCCGGCCCCCGGAGAGCTACCGGGAGCTGTGCCTGACGTCGGTCACCACGCACGACCTGCCACCGACGGCGGGTTTACTTGCCGGAGAACACATCACGCTGCGGTCCGAGCTGGGTCTGCTCGAACGGGACCTGGAGACCGAGGCCGCCGACGCGGCCGCCGAACGCGACGCCGTGCTGGCGGTGCTGCGGGAGCGCGGACTGCTCGACGAGGTCGCCGACGAGCGGCGGACCGTCGAGGCACTGCACCGGTTCGTCGCGGCGAGCCCGTCGGCGCTGATCGGGGTGTCGCTGGCCGACGCGGTCGGTGAGCGGCGCAGCCAGAATCAGCCGGGCACGACCGACGAGTACCCCAACTGGCGGATCCCGCTGGCCGACGAGAAGGGCCGGACCGTGCTGCTCGACGATCTGCCCGGCAACGAGCGGTTCGCGGCACTGCTCGCCGCTGTGGCGCCGGCCACGGATCCCTCCGCAGCCGACCGGGTCTGAGCGTCTCGGCCGGCTGCCGGGTTCCGAACCCGGCAGCCGGCCGCGCGTCACTTCGCGTACATGCTCTCGATGTCGGCGGCGAAGCGCTCGGTCACGACGTTGCGCTTGATCTTCAGCGTCGGCGTCAGCTCACCGGTCTCCTCGGTGAGGTCCCGGTCGAGGATGACGAACTTCTTGATGGCCTCGGCGTGGGAGACCATCGAGTTGGCGTCGTCCACGATGGACTGCAGCGCGTCGTGCAGCGCCGGGTCGTGCCGCAGGTCGGCGATGGTGGCCGTCGGCGCCTTCCCGTTCTCGGCCTTCCAGTTGTCGAGCACCTCGGGGTCGACGGTGAGCAGCGCGGTGATGAAGCTGCGCCCGTCGCCGACGACCACGGCCTGCGAGACGAGCGTGTGCGAGCGCATCCGGTCCTCGAGCGGCCCGGGCGAGACGTTCTTGCCGCCGGCGGTGATGATGAGGTCCTTCTTGCGGCCGGTGATGCTCACGTAGCCGTCCTCGTCGATCTCGCCGAGATCGCCGGTGCGGAACCAGCCGTCGTGGAAGGCCTCGGCGGTGGCCTTCTCGTTGCGCCAGTAGCCCTGGAACACGACCCCGCCGCGCAGCTCGATCTCGCCGTCGTCGGCGATGCGGGTGCTGTTGCCGCCCATGGGCTGGCCGACGGTGCCGATCTTCTGGGCGCCGGGCACGTTCACGCTGTGCGCGGCGGTGCTCTCGGTCAGGCCGTAGCCCTCGTAGATCGGGACGCCGACGCCGCGGAAGAAGTGGCCGAGACGGGGACTCAGGGCGCCACCACCGGAGATCGCGAACCAGCACTCGCCGCCCATCGCCTGCCGCAGCTTGGCGTAGACGAGCTTGTCGGCCATGTTGCGCTTGGCCTTGAGCACGAACGACGGACCGCCGTGGTCGAGCGACTCGCTGTAGGCGATGGCGGTCTCCTCGGCGAACGCGAAGATCGCCGCGTTGAACCTGCCACCGGCCGCAGCCTTGCGCGCGGCGGCGTCGCGCACCTTCTCGAAGACGCGCGGCACGCCGAGGATGGTGTTCGGGGCGTAGCGCTCGAACTGGGCGGAGATCGTGCCGAAGTCCGACCAGTGCGCCTGCGCCGCACCGCCTTCGAAGACGGCCAGCGAGACGGCACGGGCCAGCACGTGCGCGAGCGGCAGGAAGGTCAGTACCCGGCTGCCCGGCTTGGCCACCTCACCGATCGAGGCGGTCAGGATGCCGCGGACCTCGCTGTAGAAGTTGCGGTGGGTCAGCATGCAGCCCTTGGGCCGGCCGGTGGTGCCCGAGGTGTACACCAGCGAGGCGAGGTCGTCGGCGCGGATGCCGTCGAGGCGGGCCTGCAGCTGGGCGTCGTCGACGACGGCGCCCTCGGCGATCAGCGTCTCCACGGCGCCGCGCTCGATCCGCAGCGTGCGGCGCAGGGTGTCCGGCATGTCGACGAACAGCGCCTCGTGGCGCGCGGTCTCGACGACGGCGACGACCGCCTCGGAGTCCTGCAGGATCCAGCGGATCTGCTCGGTGGACGAGGAGTCGTAGATCGGCACCGTGGCGGCGCCGGCGGCCCAGATGGCGTAGTCGAACAGCGCCCACTCGTAGCGGGTGGCCGACAGCAGGGCCACCCGGTCGCCGGGCTGCACGCCCGCCGCGACGAGGCCCTTGGCGACCCCCGAGACCTGCTCGGCGAATTGCCGTGCGGTGACGGCGACCCAGTCCTCTCCCTCCGGGCGGGAGTACATCACGCGGTGCGGAGTCTTCTCCGCGTGCGTGAAGACCGTGCGGACGACCGATTCGTCGTCGCCGACGGTGAACTGGGCGGGGGTGGTGTACTCACGCACGAGCGTCTCCCTCGTTGTGGTCGGGGCGGGCAGTGGACCGGTGTTCCACTCCCTGGCGGAAGCGGCGCAGCATGTCGACGAACCGATCGATGTCGTCCTGGCCCCAGCCGGTCAGCGCCGCGCGGATCTCGTCGTGACGTCCGGCGACGGTGCGGGCGAGGGTCTCGCGGCCCCGGTCGGTGAGCCGGAGCGGGTGGCCGAGCCGGGTGGGTCCGGCCTGCGCCTGGACCAGCCCGGCGTCGATGCAGCTGCGCAGCTGACGGGAGACGGTCGACCGATTCACGCTGAACGCATCCGAGATGTCGGTGGCTCGGCAGCCCGGGTTGCGGTCGATGAAGCCGAGCATCGAATGCTGCGCCAGCGAGAGCACGTCGTCGTGGGCGCGCTCCCCCGCTGTGAGATGGCGAATCAGGTACACGAACTCGTCGTATACCTCGGATACACCGGCCGCTGCGGACTGCGCCGCAACCTCCCGCTTGTGTTGCACGACGCAACTGTAAGCCCTGTGCCGCTCGACACCCCAATCGCCTCTCCCCGCGGCACCGCACAGACGCGCCGAGACGCACGGCGTCGATCGCGAATTTCCCCGAACCGCAGGCCCGGCCTGCCCGTTTCCGGTACAGATGATGCGACAGGACCAGGCCCCCGGCGAAGGAGTTCCCCGTGGCCGCACCCGATCGTTCGACGGCCGAACCCGATCCCGCGACGGCCGTGCGCGGCCGGCGACGGACCGCCGTGCTCGTCGGCCTGCTCGCGGCGGCGCACGCACTGCTGACGCCCGCGACCTCCGCGGCCCAGGAACCCGTCGGCTCGTGCGCGTGGCAGTTCCGGTCCGACTCGACCGTGCTGGACATCGCGTTCCCCGACGTCGATGCCACCTACTGGGTGCTGCCGTACGCGCTGGCCCCGGGCGACAGCATCGAACTGCACGGCACCTATCCGGCGGCCCGGTACTTCTCGCTCAACACCTACGGAACGAACTTCGACACGGTCGACACCCTGCGCGACGCACAGATCGCACCCGATCCGGGCAGCGGGAACCCGTTCGCGGACGCGGCCGCCGAGGGGCTGCCCGCCTCGGCCCGGCGCTGGAGCGCCACCGTCGTCACCGGTCCGGCCGACCACGCCCGCAACGAGATCGGCGCGCTGCCCACCGGCGGGTCGCCCACCGCACCGGCCGGATTCCTCATCGTCCGGGTCTATGTGCCCGACGACCCGGCCTCCCCGACCGGCGGGGTCCCGCTACCGGACGTGACGCTGCACCAGGGTGGGCGCGCCGTGCCGGTGCCCACGTGCAGCTCCGACTTCGACCCCGCCGACTACGGCAGCGGACCGGTCGAGCGCGCCGCCGAGGCGGCCGTCGACCGCATCGTCGAGGGCGCGGCGTCCGGCGCCTTCCCCGGCAACAACCCCGAGGCGACCTTCGTCAGCCCGGCCACCACGTCCGGGTTGTTCCCGAACGGCGACAACAAGTACATCGGCTCCGTGCTGACGTACCAGCCGGGCCGGATCCTCGTCGTGCGCGGCAAGGCCCCCACGTTCCCCGACACCCGCGCCGGCGAACCCGTCACCACGCCCGGCCGCCAGGTGCGGTACTGGTCGATGTGCCAGAACGACCAGGTCACCCCGTACCCGGTCGTCGCGTGCGCGGCCGACTTCGAGACGGCGACCGACGCGGAGGGCTGGTTCACCTACGTCGTCGCGGCGCCCCAGGACGTGCCCGCCCGCGCCACGGCCGATCCGACGGTGACGGTGCTGCCGTGGGGCTCGACCGAGGTCCCCAAGAAGACTCTGCTCTACCGGAACATGCTGCCGGCCGACGCGTTCTACCCGCAGTCGGTGCAGGCCGCACAGGGCGGCGATCCGGCCGCGACGATGGGTCCCTACTACCCGCGGGCCGCGTACTGCGACACCGCCACCTTCGAGGCCGGCGGCTACGCCGCCTGCCTGCCCTGACCTCGCGGAGCCGGACCACGGGACCCGCCCGGCGGCGATACGTCCGATTCCGAGACGCCACGCCCCGCCGGCAATAACCTGTGTGACACCCGCCACACGGCGGCACCTGTTCCCCCAGGAGGCTCACGCATGTCCGTCCCCGCCCCGTCCGTCATCCTCGACCGCGTCGCGCACTGGGCGCAGACCAAACCGGACGAGGTCGCGGTGCAGTACCTCGACCGCACCCACACCTGGGCGCAGTGGCACGAGCGACTGCTCCACCTCGCCGGCGCCCTCGCCGCCGACGGCGTCGGACCCGGCGACACCGTCGCATTCGTCGACAAGAACAACCTCGCGTGCCTCGAGGTCACCTTCGCCACCTCCGCGCTCGGCGCGGCGAACGCCATCCCGAACTTCCGGCTCGCCGGCGACGAGCTCGACTACGTGATCAACGACTCGCGCGCCCGGATCCTGTTCGTGGGAGCGGAATTCGCGCAGGAGATCGAGTCGCTGCGACCCCGGCTGTCCACGGTGCAGAAGATCGTCGTCGTGGGCGGGGAGAACGACGAGTTCGAGCCGTGGCTCGCGGCGGCCGCGCCGGCGACCCTGCCCGACGTCGCGCCCGAGACCACCGCGCTGCTGCTCTACAGTTCCGGCACCACCGGCCGGCCCAAGGGTGTGCAGCTGACGCACCGCAACCTGTTCGCGCACTCCGAGGACGTGCTCGCGGTGCTTCCGTTCACGGAGGGTGACTGCCTGCTGGTGGCGATGCCGCTGTTCCATGTGGGCGGCACCTGTTACGCGATCATGGGTATCCACGACGGCCGCCGGTGCGTGTTCACCCGGGAGGCCGACGCGCCGTCGCTGTTCACGGGTCTCGCGGCCGGCGCGAACATCGCCTTCCTGGTGCCCCCGGTAATAGCGGCCGTCCTCGGCGCGGGAGCGCACGCGATCGGGGCGTTCTCCCGGCTCAAGCGCATCACCTACGGCGCCGCGCCGATGCCGCTGCCGCTGCTGCGCGGCGCGCTCGCCGCGTGGCCGGACACCGAATTCGTCCAGGTGTACGGCATGACCGAGCTCGCCGGCGTGATCACGGCGCTGCTGCCGGAGGTGCACCGCGATCCGGCGCAGGAGGCGCGGATGGCGTCGGCCGGCACCCCCATTCCCGGCGTGGAGATGCGCATCGTCGATCCGGCCACGCTCGAGGACGCGGCCCCGGGCGCGATCGGCGAACTGTGGTGGCGCTCGGCGCAGACCACCCCCGGCTACTGGAACCGGCCCGACGCCACGACCGAGACGATCACGGCCGACGGGTGGCTGCGCAGCGGCGACATGGGCCGGGTCGACGACGGCGGCTTCGTGTTCATCGAGGACCGGCTCAAGGACATGATCATCACCGGCGGTGAGAACGTGTACTGCCCGGAGGTCGAGCGGGTCCTCGTCGAGCATCCGGCCGTCGCCGAGGTCGCGGTCATCGGCGTCCCGGACGAGAAGTGGGGCGAGACGGTCAAGGCGGTGGTGGTGCTCGCCCCGGACCAGAAGGCGGACGAGCAGGAACTCATCGACTACACCCGTCGGCACCTGGCGAAGTTCAAGTGCCCCGCGACCATCGACATCGTCGACATGCTGCCGCGCAACCCCACCGGGAAGATCCTCAAGCGCTCCCTGCGGGCCCCCTACTGGGCCGGACACGAACGGACCATCTGAGCGGTGCGGCCTTTGGGCTGCTGCAGCAGCCCATAGGACGCACCGGCCGCGGAGCGGCCCGGCTCAGCGCACCCGGCGCAGCAGGGCGGCCAGGGCCTGGCCGCCGCCGATGCACATGGTGACGATGCCGAGTTCGAGGTCGCGGCGCACGAGGTCCTTGGCCACCCGCAGGGTCAGGATGCCGCCGGTCGCGCCGACCGCGTGGCCGAGGGCGATCGCCCCGCCGTACGGGTTGGTCTTGGCCGGGTCGAGCTTGGCGTCGCGGATCACGGCGACGGCCTGCGAGGCGAACGCCTCGTTCAGCTCGACGGTGTCGATGTCGGCCGGGGTGGTGCCGGTCTGCTCGAACAGCTTCTGCAGGGCGAGGACCGGCGCGTAGCCCATCAGCTCCGGCTCGAGCGCGGCGGTGGCGACGGACTCGATCACCGCGAGCCCACCCAGGTCCCGTTCCTGCGCGACGGACTCGCGGGCGAGGACGACGACGCCGGCGCCGTCGTTGATGCCCGAGGCGTTGCCGGCGGTGACCGTGCCGTCCTTCTGAAATGCCGGGCGCAGCTTCGCGAGGGTCTCGACGGTGGTGTCGGGCTTGGGGTGCTCGTCGGTGGTGACGACGGTGGGCTTGCGGCCGCCGATCTCGACGGGGGTGATCTCCTCGGCGAACGCGGCGCGGGCGGCGTCGGTGGCCGCGCGGCGCTGGGATTCGACGGCGAACTCGTCCTGCGCCTCGCGGCTGATGCCGTACTCGCGGGCGACGTTCTCGGCGGTGACGCCCATGTGGATGCCGTGGAACGGGTCGGTGAGCATGCCGACGGTGCCGTCGACGAGGGTGCGGTCGCCCAGCTTGTAGCCGGAGCGGGCGCCGAAGTCGTAGAACGGCATGCGGGACATGTTCTCGTCGCCGCCGGCCAGGGCCAGATCCACCCCGCCCCAGCGCATCTGCATCGCCGCCGACCAGATCGCCTGCAGGCCCGAGCCGCACAGCCGGTTGACGGTGTACGCCGGCACCGAGACCGGCAGCCCGGCCGCCAGCGCGACCCGACGAGCGTTGTAGGCATCCGGGCCGACCTGCCCGATGCAGCCCATGACGACCTCGTCGATGTCCTCGGCCGCCACGCCGGCGCGCTGCAGGGCCGCCTTCGCGGCGGTCGCGCCGAGTTCGTGGGCCGGTACGTCCTTGAACGCGCCGCCGAAGCTGCCGACCGGGGTACGCGCACCGTCGACGATGACGATCCGTTCCGGAGTGCTCATCTCACGTCCCATCTCTCGCAGGAACGGCACCGAGTGCCATCTCTTGCCCACGACGATACCGGAGCAGTGAGCCGCAACACAGTCGGGTGGCACTGCGGCGCAAGACGGGCAGCCGTCAGGCCGGGTCGCTCAGGTCGCCCCGGTCCACGCGCTCGGCCGCCGCGGCCGACCCGAGCTCCGCCCGGGCCTGCGGATTTCTCGCGTAGAAGTCGAGCATCCGATACAGCAGCACCGGGTCGCCGTCGAACTTGCGGGAGTCGACCTCGATCACCGGTTCGCGGGGCAACCGGTCCAGGCGGAACAGCCGGCTGGTCCGTCGTCGCGCCCAGGCGGCGGCCGGCGTGCCCAGCACCCAGATCTCGGGGAATCCGTGATGGACGGCGTGCACCCCGGCCACCGAGACCCACGGCAGGTACGACTCGATGGTCCAGCCGCGTTGCCGGATCCCGTCCGGGGTCAGCAGCAGCGCCCCTCGGCGGATCCCCCCGCGCAGCACCTCCGCGACGAACGCCGCGCAGGGCAGCCCGAAGGCGGCGAGCAGCACACTCACCCACGGAACGCCGTCGTCGAACAGGACTATCTCGACGGCCGCGCCGAGCGAGAGCAACGCCGCGCTCGTCGTCATCGCCCCCATCAGATGGAAGACGGCGCCGGAAGCGCGGATCTCGGTGGCCCCGCGGCCCCGCGACTCCACGAACCGGATCTCGGGGTCGCCGCGGCGCGGACGCCAGTACACGTATCCGAAGAGCGCCGTGAGGGCCATCAGGCCGGACAGGATGAGGAAGAACCGGGTCACCGCCCAGGCTCCCGCCTGCCCGGCATCCCAGGCCCGCCAGAGCGAGACGAGGATCACGACGCCGGCGAGGGCGATCGCGGCGGCGACCCGGGCGCTGAACTTCGGGGGCGGCCATTCCTCCGGGCGGATCAGCGGCACGGCGTCGGACTCGTCTTCATCGGTGCCGTGCACAAAACACCCGTCCCACTGAGTTCCCCTTCCGGAAGCGCCGGGGATCCCACCGCCCCGACCGGTTGCCGGTAGGTGGGGAACGCTACCGCAGGGCCTGCGGATTGTGGTTCACGACACGCGCCGGGGCGGGCGTCCACGGCGGAGAAGGGACCTTCGACCCTACGTCCGAGGGGCCCGACGAGGCGGATACCCGACGGTGTGACCATTGCCACAAATGCCACGGGACGGACATAAAGCCCAGTTCAAAAGGTGTTCAACTCGTGTTGGCCGGCCGCCGGACGCGGGACACGAAAATCTTGTCTACGGATGAGTAACACTGGCGCCGACGGGAACGACACAATCATCGACGATCCAGACGAGACCGGAGGAATCTGCATGACTGTCCAGCTTGATTCGCCTGGCTTCGAGTCCGCCCGCGAGGTGGTTTCGGCCCAGGAAGACCTCGGTCGACTGTTCGACGAGATCGGGACGCTCGATGCGCAGATCCTCGAGGCGATCGAGCGCCGCAGCGAGCTGTCGCGCCGGGCGGGCATCGCTGCGAAGGAGTCCGGGACCGCGCGGCAGGCCCAGAACCACGAGATGCGGGTCCTCGACCGTTTCGCCGAGCTCGGCGCCGACGGCAAGACCCTGGCGATGACGCTGCTCCGCCTCGGACGCACCCGCCTGTCCTCCTAGACCCGACGACTTCGCGCGGCCCCCGCACCGGATCGGTGCGGGGGCCGCGTCGTCGTTGCCACCCGAAGAGCCGTGGCCGCCCGAACGCAGGTACGGCGGTCAGCGCCTCGCGTGCAGGAGGCCGTCCCGCACCCAGGCCGGCTGCGGCGTCTCCAGCTCGAACTCGGCGAACGCGCGGCCGGCGACGGCGGCGATGCCCGCCGGCGGCAGCTCCTCGAACTCACCGAGCACGAGGGCGATCTGCTCGACCGGCGGCAACGTCGAGAACAGGACGGCGTCGTCGCCGCAGCCTTCCGCACGCCGATGCGCGGGCGTCTCGGCGTGCAACAGGTACACGAACCACGACACGGCGTACGCGCACAGTTCGGGACCGATCGGGCCCCGCCACGTCGCGACCGCACGCGCCAGCGCCCGGTCGAAGACCGGGGCCGCGCGCTCGGAACCGACGGACAGCAGCCGCGCGCAGGCCGCGAGGTCCGGGAGCTGGCCTTCCATGACCTCACGCAGGCCACGCGGGGGAATGTCCAGTTTGCCCGCGGACCCGCCACTCGGGTCCGGCGGCATGATGTACATCGTCCGCTCCTTCCGCGCTTTCCCTGTCGGGGAAACCGATGCCGTTTTCCCGTCTATCGTTCTGCGGCACCCGAACGTGACGTACCCCATACGGTCACCGCAGGAGTGCCTTGACCTCCAGGAACTCTTCGAGACCGAAGACGCCGGCTTCGCGCCCGACGCCGGAGTGCTTGTAACCGCCGAACGGTGCGTCGGTGTTGAAGGCGGCCCCGTTGATGGAGACCTGCCCGGTGCGCAGCTGTCGCGCGACCCGCTCGGCCCGGGCGCGATCGGCAGACCAGACCCCGCCGGAGAGCCCGTAGTCGCTGTCGTTGGCGATGCGCACGGCGTCGTCCTCGTCGCGGTATCCGATGATCGACAGGACCGGACCGAAGATCTCCTCGCGCGCGATCATCATGTCCTCGGTCACGTTCGCGAACACGGTCGGCCCGACGAAATAGCCGGTGCCGAGGCCGGTTTCGCGGCCGTCGAGGACCAGTTCGGCGCCCTCCTCGATGCCCTGGTCGATGTAGGACCGCACGCGCTTGAACTGGTTGGCGTTGACCAGGGGGCCGAGCCGGGTGGTGGCCGCGGCGGGATCGCCGACGGTGTAGGCCCGCGCGACCTGCTCGGCGAGGGCGGCCACCTCGTTCATGCGCTCGGCGGGGACGAGCATGCGGGTCAGTGCCGAACAGGTCTGCCCGGAGTTCAGGAAGCACTGGGCCACGCCGTCGGTGACGGCCCGGGTCAGGTCGGCGTCGTCGAGGATGACGTTGGCGGACTTGCCGCCGAGTTCGAGAGCCACCTTCTTCACCGTCTCCGCGGCGACGACGGCGACGCGCTTGCCGGCGCGGGTGGAGCCGGTAAACGAGACCATGTCCACGCCGGGATGCGCCGCGATGGCCTCCCCCACCACCGGCCCGTACCCGCTGACGAGGTTGAACACGCCGGGCGGCAGGCCCGCCTCGTCGCAGATGTCGACGAGCGCGTAGGTGATCAGGGGCGCCACCTCGGTCGGCTTGAGCACGACGGTGCAGCCACCCGCGAGGGCGGCGAACACCTTCAGGACCACCTGGTGCAGCGGGTAGTTCCACGGCGTGATGGCGCCGACGACACCGATGGGCTCGCGCACGATGAGGGCGTTGCCCACCTCGCCGGCGTCGAAGTCGTAGGTCGCGGCGAGTTCGGCGTAGCGGGTGATGTTCTTCAGCGGCATGCCGATCTGGACCGGCTTGGCCAGCGTCACCGGCATGCCCATGTCGCGGGAGACCAGCGCGGCGAGATCGTCGATGCGCTCGGCCATGAGGGCCGCGACCTTGCCGAGGTGGGCACCGCGTTCGGCGCCGGTGAGCGCCGACCACGCCGGGAACGCCGCCCGCGCCGCGCGTACGGCCCGGTCCACGTCCTGTGCCGTGCCTTCGGCGACGACGGCGATGACGTCCTCGGTGGCCGGGGCGATCACGTCGATCCGGCCGGTGCCGTCGGAGTCCACCCATTCGCCGCCGATGTAGATCTTCGTGCGGTCGAGCACGTTGTTCATATCGTTCCTTCTCCGCCGAGTGATGTGCTTCACACGCAGCGTACGACGCGTCCCCGACGGGCCGCGGGAAGCGGGTCCGGCCCCGTCGCGGCGCGTCAGGGCCGGGTCTCCAGGGCGCGCTGGAGCGTCGGCCACGCCTTGGGCAGCTGGTCGCGCCAGTAGCCCCAGGCGTGCACGCCGACGGGTTCGTAGGTGACGGTGACGGGGATCTTCAGGGCGCCGAGGCGTTCCTCGAGCCGCTGGGTGCACATCCGCGAGCCGGCCTCGAGGATGCCGCCGGCGACGAGGGTGCGCGCCAGGTCCGGGGTCTCGGGCGTCTCGTGGGGACCGGGCACGCCCGTCGCGGCGGACAGGTAGAGCTCCTTGCCGGCGAGGTTCTCGGCGTGCGCGACGGTGTCGTGCTCGGCCCACTCCCGGGTGCCGGGCGGACCCCACATGTTCACGACGTCGCCGCCCTGCGACGAGGTGCTGGTCTGCACGACGGCGCTGCCGAGCAGGTCGCCCGTCGAGTAGCAGCCGCTGAAGGCGGCGACGCCCCGGTAGAGCTCGGGGTGCCGGTGGGCGAGCATCATGGCCGCCTGCCCACCCATCGAGTTCCCGGCGATCGCGTTGACCCCGTTGCTGTTCAGCCGCGCGGCGAGCAGCGGCGGAAGCTCCTCGGTGAGGAAGGTTTCCCACTTGTTCAGGCCAAGCTTGGGGTCGGACTGCTGCCAGTCGCTGTAGAGGCTGCCGCGGCCGCCGTTGGGCATGACGACGTTGACGTTCTTGTCGGCGAAGAAGGCGGGCGCGCCGCCGATGTTCATCCAGCCGCTGGTGTGGTTGCGGGCGCTGACCCCGTCGAGCAGGTACAGGGTGGGGCGCGGGGCCGAGTTGTCGGCGGGCAGCAGGACCTCGACGCCCACGTCGCGGCGCAGGGCGGGGCTCGCGACGGTCAGCCGCACGGCGCGTTCGGAGATCGGGGTCTCCCCCACGATGGCCGGTGTCGCGATGTCCCGCAGCTCCGGCAGGGGTCCGGGGTCCTCCTGGAAGGCCGCCGGCACGGACGAGCCGGAATTCGATCCGGTGCCGGGTGCCGCGACGGCGACCCCCGCCCCCAGCACGGAGACGGCGGCGAGTGCCGTCCCGGCCGTGAACAGGCGGACGAGTGCCGGGCGCTGAACATCAACCACGAGGGCCTCCCTAAACCTCAAGTTCAGGTTGAGAGTAACTCGAGCATCGCCCCCGCGGCGCCTTTTCGGACCGCCGCCGATCCCGAAAGACGCCACGGCGGCGGAACCGCCTCCTACACTTGGCACAGGCCACGGGAGGAGTCGCCGATGCCCGACCGCTCTGCCGCACGCACCGAACGGGCGCCCGCCGTCGAGCGCCCCGCACAGCTCCGCAACGTCGTCCTCGTCGGTTGCAGCGGGGTCGGCAAGACCACCCTCGCCGAATCCCTGGCCCTGGCCGCCGGCGCCGTGGGCCGCGCCGGACGCACCGCCGACGGCACCACCGTCTCCGACTACGAGGCGATCGAGCAGCAGCACCGCCGCTCGGTGCAACTGGCCGTGCTGCCGCTCGAGTGGAACGGCGTGAAGATCAACATCATCGACACCCCCGGGCATCCGGACTTCGACGCCGAGGTCCGCGCGGGACTGCACGCCGCCGACGCGGCCGTATTCGTCGTCTCCGCAACAGATCCCATCTCCGCCGCCACGCGCACCCTGTGGCGCGAATGCGCCGAGACCGCGATCCCGCGCGCCATCGTCGTCTCCAAGCTCGACGTCGCCCGCACGGACTTCGACGAGATGCTCACCGCCTGTCACGACGCCTTCGACCTCGGGCCGGACACCCTGCGCCCCGTGTACGTGCCGGTCTTCGACTGCGGCCGCCCGTGCGGCTCGATCGATCTGCTCACCGGCCGCGGCTACGGCCATCCCGCCGCCGTGCCGGACACCGGCGCCGCGCGCGAGAGCCTCGTCGAGGCGATCTCCGGCCAGGACGACACGCTCATGGAGCGCTACCTCGCCGGCGAGGCCCTCGACACCGAGTCCCTCGACGAGGGGCTGCGGCACGAGATCGTCGACTGTGCACTGCATCCCGCGCTCGCCACCACCGACTACGGGGTCGGCGCCGCCGAACTGCTCGATCTCGTCGCGATGGCCTTCCCCGACCCCACCCACCGTCGTCCGCCCGCCCCCGCCGCCGATCCCGCGGGGCCGTTGACGGCGCAGGTGATCCGTGTCGCCGGGGATGCGTACGTCGGGCGCATCAGCCTGGTGCGGGTGTTCTCCGGAACGCTGCGCCCCGACACGACGATCCGGCTGGCCGGGTCCGCCGGCGACGACACCACCGAGCGCGTCGCGACCCTCACCAGCCCGTTCGGCCGGCAACAGCGACCGGTGCCCGAGGCCGTCGCCGGCGATCTGGTGTGCATCGCCAAGCTCGTCACCGCCCAGCCCGGCGACACCCTCTCCGAAGCGGGGGCATCGACCCTGCTGGACCGCTGGCCGCTGCCCGAGCCGCTGCTGCCCGTGGCCGTCGAGGCCCACAGCCGCAGCGACGACGACAAGCTCTCGCAGGCCCTCTCCCGGCTGACCGCCGAGGACCCCGCCCTGCGTCTCGAGCAGAACCCCGACACCCACCAACTGGTGCTGTGGTGCACGGGCGAGGCCCACGCCGAGGTCGTCCTCGACCGGCTGCGCACCCGCCACGGCGTGAACGTCGACGCCGTCCCGTACCGGGTGGCGCTGCGCGAGACGTTCGCGGCCCCCGCCAAGGGCCACGGCCGCCTCGTCAAACAGTCCGGCGGCCACGGCCAGTACGCGGTGTGCGACGTCGAGGTCGAACCGCTGCCCATCGGCGGCGGCATCGAATTCGCCGAACGCGTCGTCGGCGGCGCCGTGCCCAGGCAGTTCTTCCCGTCCGTCGAGAAGGGCGTGCGTGCGCAGGCCGCCAAGGGTGTGGCCACCGGAAACCCGCTCATCGACGTCCGCGTCACCCTCGTCGACGGCAAGGCACACTCGGTGGACTCCTCCGACGCCGCGTTCCAGACCGCGGCCGGGCTGGCGCTGCGCGACGCCGCCACCCACACCGAGGTCAAGCTGCTCGAACCCGTCGCCGCGGTGCGGGTGATCCTGCCCGAGGAGTACCTCGGCGCCGTCCTCGGCGACCTGTCCGCCCGGCGCGGCCGGGTCCTCGGCACCGAGAGCGCCGAGCCGGGCAGGACCCTGCTGCGCGCGGAGGTCCCCGAGCTCGAACTCGCCCGCTACCCGGTCGATCTGCGGTCGCTCACCCAGGGCACCGCCGAGTTCGCCCGGATGCACCTGCGCTACGAGGCGATGCCCGCCGCGGTGGCGGCGCAGTTCACCGGCGGCCAGGAGACGGCCACGTCGAACGGCAAGTCCCGCAGCGGAAGCCGGTAACGCGTCCGGCGACGGATCCTCATTCCCGCAGCAGCAGCGACGCCAGTTCCGCCGGGCGGGCGAGGGCGGGCAGGTGCCCGCTGTCGATCACCTCGGGCTCCACGCCCAGCCGCTCGCGAGCGAGGCGCTCGATCAGCGGCAACGGGAACAACCGATCGTGACGGCCCGCGATCACCCGCACCGGCACGTCCGGCCACCGCGGCGCCCGCCACGCCGGCTCGAACGCCGCCTCCGACATGCCCGGCTGCTCGTGCGCGAAGGCCTCGTCGACCACGTCGGCGGGCACGTCGTGGAAGAACAGCCCGCGCGGATCCAGCGGCGCGTCCGGATCGCGCCCCTCGGCGACGTCCTGCGCGCGCTTCGCCTCGGCCTGCCCCACCGCCGACCACCACTGCCCCGGCGACTCGCCCGGCGCCGGAATCATCGGGGCCACCAGGATCAGCCCGTCGACGGGCATCCGCTCGGCGGCGATCGCCGCGGTGAACGCGGACATCGACTGCGCGACCAAGGTCGGCGGCCGCGCGACGTCCCGGCCGGCCGCCACCACGACGTCCGCGTACGCGTACTGGTCGGCGCCGGGATCGGTGTACGGCAGGTCGACCGGGACGACCTCGTGCCCACGCTCGCGCAGCAGCGGCACCACCCGGTGCCAGTACCACGAGTCCGAGCCGGCCCCCGGCAGCAGGACGAAGGCACGGGTCATGTCATGGCATCGGGCATCGGCGGCTCCCGGTCGGTGACGACACGGCCCGGTCAGTCCGGCGCCTCGTCGCCCGTCACGATCGGCTTCTGCTCCTCGCGGTCCGAGACGCTGCCCTCGACGCCCTCCTCCTCGCGCTCGGACTCGACCCGCTTCTCCATGTCGTCCACCAGGTTCTCCAGGTCTTCCCGGGTGACCGGGGCGGGGCGGTCGGTGGCCTCCACGGGCTCTTCGCGCTCATCGCGCTCATCCGGACTTCCCACGGTGTGACGTCCTTTCGATGTCGGCCGGCATCCGCCGGTTCGGCCCTCTCGCAGTACCCGGTCTCCCGCACCCCGAAACGGCGCGGGCGGTCGCCGGGCGCAGATCACATCGTCGGAAAGGACTCCGAGGGGCGCTCCCCCTCGTCGTACACCGTCTCGGGCGAGCCGATGATCAGCGGATCCGGGGTGCGGACCACGCGCGGATCCTTGCCGGTGTAGTCGAAGCGGTGCAGCACCCACTTCATGGCCTCGATCCGCGAGCGCTTCTTGTCGTTCGCCTTGACGATGGTCCACGGCGCGTGCGGGGTGTCGGTGTAGAACAGCATCGCCTCCTTCGCCTCCGTGTACGCGTCCCACTTGTCGAGGCTCGCGAGGTCCGTCGGCGAGAGTTTCCACTGCTTGACCGGATCGGTGCTGCGCGCGACGAACCGCGCGTGCTGCTCCTCGCGGCCCACCGAGAACCAGAACTTGACCAGATGGATCCCCGACTGCACCAGCATCCGCTCGAATTCCGGTGCGGAGCGGGTGAATTCGCGATACTCGTTCGGGGTGCAGTAGCCCATCACCCGTTCGACGCCGGCCCGGTTGTACCAGGACCGGTCCATCAGCACGATCTCCCCACCCGCCGGCAGGTGCTCGACGTAGCGCTGGAAATACCACTGCGTGCGTTCACGCTCGGTGGGCTTCTCGAGCGCCATCACCCGCGCGCCGCGGGGATTGAGGTGCTCGGTGAACCGCTTGATCGCCCCACCCTTGCCGGCCGCGTCGCGGCCCTCGAAGATGATGACGATCTTCTCGTCGTACTCCTTGACCCAGGCCTGCAGCTTGAGCAGTTCGATCTGCAGCCGGCGTTTGCGGGCCTCGTACTGCCGCCGCGTCATCTTCGTGTCGTACGGATACCCGTGCCGCCACGGTTCGTCGACGTCGGCGACCAGGTTCTCGCGGCCCGACTTGCGCAGCAGCTCGCCGATTTCGTCGATCTCCGGGGTGACGTCGACCTGGCCGTCCGACGCGAGTTCGAACGGCTCGCCGTTCTCGTTCAACTCGTCCACTCCGTGAGATTACCGCCGGCACCCGCACCCCGCGGTTCGATCGGGTGTGCGACCCGCTGCACATTCGCCCGTTCCCGGCCCCACCCTGTAGGCTTCGGGTATCGATGGGCATCTCGCGTCGAGCCTCCCGCTCGATGGGCCCCGATTGGAACATCTTTCCGGCTGATTCGCGGCCGACCAAGGAGCGTCCTGTGACGCACACACCGCCTCCACATCCCGGCACCCGCCGGGATGCGCCGGCACGGGCGGGAACGCAGCCGTTCCCCGAGCCCACACGCACCCCGCGGCTGCTGCTGCGACCTGCCGGGGCGCCCACGTCGTCCGTCGACGGCGCATGGTTTCCCTGGACCTCGAACATCACCTCGGAGCTGCACGACCTGATCTCGGCACTCGCCCCGCGGCTCGGGTCCGTCGCACGGATCGCGTTCGAATGGAATGCGGTCAGCTCCGCTCAGCGACGCATCGACGACGTCGACGACATCGAGATCACCGGTCCGATTCCCGGACAGCCGGCGAACCTGATGTATCTGTTCGGCGAGAACGACACGCGGATCGCGCTGACGCTCGTCGATCCCCACACCGATCCGGACCGCGCCTACGAGATCATGCGAACAGTCGCCGATGCGCCCGGCGACCACTGACCCTTCCCTCCCCGATCGCTCCACAGAACAGGACACCATGCAGCACCACGAGTACCCGATCTTCCTTCAGCCCGGCACGCCCGCCGAGCCGGACACCACCGCCGACCTCGAGGCGGACACCCGGCGTCACGGACCGTACGACTACTCCGGCCTCTTCTCCGCACCGAACTGAGCGCCCGCCGCCGCTTTCATGATCGAACTGCACGCGCTGCGCCGGTGCAGGGTTCACACTGAGGTCCGATGATGTTGTCATCCTGCCGACCCTGGGAGCTGCGATGCGCCGTCTTTCGATCCTCGCCGTGAGCGCATTCGTGGTGGTGGCCGCGGCCTGCGGCTCCGACACCGGCACCGAGGACTCCGCGACGACGACCACCCGCGCGCCCGACGCGGCCCAGGCCGAGAAGTTCCAGACCGCGCTCGACGACGTGCGCAACGACTTCAAGTTCCCCGGCGTCGTCGCGCGGGTGATCACCGCCGACTACGAGTGGACCGGCAGTTCCGGGACCGCAGGCCAGGACTCCACCGAGCCCCCGACCGCCTCCGACCACACCCGCATCGGCAGCATCACCAAGACGTTCACCGTCACCGCGGTGCTCCAGCTGATGCAGGACGGCAAGCTGTCGCTCGACGACCCCATCGGCAAGTACGTGCCCGGCCTGCCCAACGGCGACACCGCCACCCTGCGCCAGCTCGCCGACATGACCAGCGGCATCCCCAGCTACACCTTCGACGAGAACTTCCAGAACCAGCTCTTCGGCGACCCGACCAAGCCCTGGACTCCCGAGCAGCTGCTCGACATCGTGCGTGGAGCGCCGCCGAACTTCCCGCCCGGGGAGAAGTGGGAGTACTCGAACTCGAACCTCATCGCCCTCGGCCTGGTCGTCGAGCAGGTCAGCGGGCAGAGCCTGGGCGACTACATCACCGGGAAGATCATCGAGCCGCTCGGGATGCGGGAGACCTCCTTCCCCGACACCGCCGAGATCCCCTCCCCCCACCTCGAAGGCATCACCGAGCAGGGCCAGCCGGAGGGACAGACCACCGACCCCACCAACTGGGATCCCTCGTGGGCATGGGCCGCCGGGGCGATGATCTCCACCCTCGACGACCTGCAGATCTGGGCGAAGGCCATCGGCACCGGCGAGGGGCTCTACGACCAGCAGACCCAGGACGTGCGCATGTCGTCGTTCCTGTACGGGCTGCCACCGAACACCGCGACCGCGGCGTACGGGCTCGGGCTCGGCGACGCCGACGGCTGGCTCAGCCACACCGGCGAGCTGCCCGGCTTCAACACCTACTTCGGCTACGACAAGAACACCCAGGACATCATCCTCGTGGCCGTCAACAGCGACATCCCCAATGCCCAGAACCAGAACCCCGCCCCCGCCGTGGTGCAGAAACTGCAGGCCGCGCTCGCCGGATCCTGACCGGGACGAGGCCGTGGCGGCCCTCACGTCGGCCGGATCCGGCGTGATCCGCCGTTATCGTGGGTGGGGTGACTGCACCACTCCTCGCCGCCATACCGGCCGACGCCGCCGTCCCGACCGAGGGCCTCGCCGGCTGGGCGCTGTCCCTCATGGACCGGCTCGGCGGCGTCGGAGCGGGGATCGCGATCGCGCTGGAGAACTTCTTCCCGCCGCTGCCCAGCGAGGTCATCCTGCCGCTGGCCGGGTTCGCCGCGAGCCTGGGCAGCTTCACCCTCTTCGGGGCGCTGTTCTGGACCACTCTCGGCTCGCTCGCCGGCGCCCTCGGCCTCTACGCGGCCGGGCGCGGCGTCGGACCGGACCGCATCCGCCGGATCGTCGACAGGCTCCCCCTCGTCGACGTCGCGGACCTCGACCGCACCACCGCATGGTTCGAGCGGCACGGCAGCAAGGCCGTGTTCTTCGGCCGGATGGTCCCGCTGTTCCGCAGCCTCATCTCCATCCCCGCCGGCGTCACCCGCATGCCCGCGTGGCGATTCGTGCTGTTCACCACCGCCGGCAGCCTCGTCTGGAACACGATCTTCGTCCTCGCCGGCTACGGGCTGGGAGCGAACTGGGCGCGGGTCGAGCCGTACGCGTCGGTGTTCCAGAACATCGTGATCGCCGCCATCGTCCTGTTCCTCGGCTACGCCATCGTCAAGCGTGTCCGGAAACGTCGCGCGCAGAGCGGTGCGAGCTGACCACGACACTGCGCCCGGGCGGGATCAGAACATGACGCCGGCGAACGGCGCCGATGCCGTCGCGAACAGCTGCTCGACCACCGGGAGCGCCTCGTCGTCGAGCACCCGCACCAGGCCGGCAACCTCCAGCTGATGCCACCGCGTCCCGCCGAGCAGCGTCGCGGCGAGCGCGGACACGTCCACCTCGAGCTGCGCCGGCTCGTCCACCCGCTCGGCCCCCGCCGCCGAGATCCGATAGGTCCCGGTGTTCTCCGGGAGACGCTCGTCGATCACGGCCAGCCGCACCTCTCCGGTGCCGGCGTAGGTCCGCGCACGCAGCGCGGCCGGCACGTCGACGATGCGCAGCCACGTCTCGTCGCCGGCACTGCGCAAGCGCACCGCGCGCGAGTCCGTCAGCAGCCACGGCAGCGGATCGTCCTGTGGGAGCGCGGCGAAGACGAACGTGTCGACCAGATCGAGGTTCAGCAGGAACCGGAGCAGGCCCAGGTAGGCGGTGCGGGTCGGGGCGAAGAAGTCCTCGACGACGACCGTCCGGTCGCGGCTGCCGAACCACATGTCGGTGCCGATCGGCCGGTACCGGGCAAAGCCCGTCTCCGCGCCCGGCTCACCGTGCACCGCGACGTACCGGGGCTCGCGGTCCCCGACGATCCGGTGCTCCTGCGACCGCCACCACGGCGGGATGCGATCGATGCTTCCGGGCCGCGACGACGGATTGGCGTCGGCAATGCGCGACAGCAGGTCCCACGCGTGGTGCGGATCGACGAGCCGCACCGGTTCGCCCTCGCCCACCGACGGACGCAGCACCGCCCGCCGCACGTCGAGCTCGACGGTGTGCGTCGTCGTGGCGACGCCGTACCCGAAGCGGCCGTAGATCGTCGCCTCGGAGGCCCGCAGCGACGTCACCACCTCACCCCGGTCCTGGGCATCGCTCAGCTGACGACGCATCAACGCCGAGAGCACACCCCGCCGCGTGTGCGTGGGCAGCACGCCGACGTGCGTCACGGCGGCGTGCGGAACCCGCCGGCCGCCGGGCAGCACCATGCCACTCGACGCCGACTCCACCGTGCCGACCATCTGCCCGTCGACGAACGCCCCGAGGGTGCGGCCCTGTTCGCGCTGGGTGAGGATCTGTCCCGGCTCGAGCGGATTCGGCGCCGGCATCCCGATCATCGCGGTACGGAACAGCTTCGCCGCCGTCAGCAGCTCGGCTTCGGTGTCCAGGACTCGAATCTCCGGCATTACCGCAGCATACGGGGATCACGGCGACGGGACCGCCCAGACGTGCCCTCCGCCCGGGCCCGCCGTTCATCGAAACGCCGCCGCCGCCCCACCGAACAACAGGACACCGACCAGCAGCGACGGGACCGCGACGCTGGAGATGGCCAACCCCGTGCCGAATCGACGGACCGGCCCGCGGAACGCCGTCAGCAATCCCCCACCGACGAGTGGACCGAGGTACGGCCACGCTGCGCCGCCGCCGGCAATGCCGAGAGGGACCGACGCCACGCACACCAGTCCGCACAGCGCCCCGACGAAGCTCTCCGGGCCGAACCAGTCGATGCGATTGGTCCACCACGACTCACGGCTCACCACGACAACAACCACACGACACAGAGAACTACCGCGGCCCCACCGACTCCGAGCGCAATGCCGCGGTCACGTTCGGCGCGTGAGCGCGCCAGCACGGCAGCGACGGCACCCATGAGTGCGGCGACGACAGCGAGGAGCCACCCTTCCGTCGGGTTCGCCCGATAGTCGATCATGCCGATCGCGGCGACAATCCCGACGAACATCGACGCTCCGCCGGCTGCGGCAAACGGCAGGGACCACGTGGCGGCCTCCCAGAAGCCGATCCGATCGAGCCGTTGCGAAAGCCCAGGCGGGAGGACCGGCCGAATCATCGGACGACCACCACACGAGGCGCATCCTCCGTACCACCGAGCCGCGTGGGCTGGTGCGGATCCGCATCCGGACGTGTCCCCGCCTCGTAAGGCGGCAACTGAGCGTACGCAGACCTGAAACGCTCGAACGCTTCCGTTCCGACCCCGATCGAATGATGGAACGGAAGGTTGATGAGCGGACCGTATTCGCTGCCGCTGTCGGCAGGTTCGATCGTGACAGTTTCCGTACCGCCCATGGGCGTATCCCGATAGACCTCGAGCGCCGGGTAATCCGTGATCACACCGTCGACAGCAATTCCTTCCGGCCGCGGCGATATCACGCTGTCACCGTTGACCGTATGCGTTGGAGTCGACACATCTGGAGCGAGAGGGTTTCTCGCGTGGTGCTGGATCCGGACCGCACCGTCGGCCTACGCACGATCCACCGCCGAGCGGCACCGGCCTCCGCAGTCCTTGCTGCAAGCAGCCGGAGTTCTTCCGGCGCGACGAAAACGCTTCCCCCATACAGTTGCCCCCTGTGTCCCCTACCTGCCCGAGGCACCTTACACAGAAGGACCCGCGGTGCTTGCGACTGCCGGAGGACCGGCTGCCGAAAATCCGACGGATCACCCGCAGCAGCGCTGACCGAGTCAGCCGGCTTGCACCCGTTCCGAGATGTAGGCACTCGTTCCAGCTCGCTGCAGCGAGTGCCTGCGTCACAAAGCAGGTGCACACTCCCGGTCGTTCCACCCATCAGTCGCCATCATCTCGCGTTCGAGCAGTGACGCACCCACGCCGTCGGCGCGCTACAGTACCCGGGCCAATGGACATCATGGGGGGATTTCATGGCCGAGGAACTTCGTCTGGATCCGCAGGCGATCGACGAGATTGTCGCGATCTGCGACACCATGCTCGGGACGCTGAAAGACGCGGCTGGGGAGGCCCGCAACCTGACCGATGCGCCCAGCTTCGGTGGGTTCGCGTCGGCCGAGGCTCTCCGCGCCGGATTCGTGCGCAAGGCCCAGGGCACACCCGACTCGCTCTACGAGCGGCTCGAGCAGTTCTATGTGGTGCTCAAGGACATGCGGGACCTCTTCGCCGCCGGTGGCGAGGGTTTCCTTGCCGCCGAGTACGACTGGATGCAGCGTGTGCACGGCGCGAGTTCGGACGAGCAGTGACCAGCCGCCGCACCGCCGGTGCGCTGCTCGCTGTCGGGGTGCTTGCCGGCTGCGCGCCGTCCACACACTCCGCCGTCATAACGGGTGAGCCGCCGACTCCCGTGACCACCACGACACGCGTGCCGCGCCTGGTCGACGAATCCGACCGACCCCTCGTCGCCTTCGACCCCTGCCTCGACATTCCCGACGACGTGCTCACCGCCGCCGGCTACGACCCGAGAACCGAGGACAATGCGGACTTCGCCGCCACGCATTTCACGATGCTCGGCTGCTCCTACGACGGCACGTTGCACATCCCCGGAGTCCTGGCCAATTATGGTCTGTCCGTATTGTCCGCCAACTTCGACTTCGAGGAGGAGAGGCAGAAGGCCACCGGTAACGGTGACGACATTGTCCCCACCCAACTGGCGGGACGACGCGCGCTGCTCAAGACCAATTCGTCCCTGCCCTACAGCTGCGGCATGAGCGTCGAAACGTCCTACGGCGTTCTCATCATCGGCCGAATCCACTTTCGCGACCGGAACGTTCCCCTGCCGGAATCCCAGTGGTGCGCAGGCATCGAAGATACCTCCTCGCGCATTGTCGCCGCCCTCGACGAGTTCGAATCACGCAGCCGCTGAGTGACATTTACAGCCGCTCCACCGTCAGTCGTCCCCTCCTGCAATACGCACGAGCGGACGACTGCGAACACCGCCGATGCAGTTCTGCGACTCACCCCTCCGCCGCCGGCAGCAGATGTCCCATCCGCCGTCGTTTGGCTTCGAGGTAACGCACGTTCGCCGGGGCCCTGCCGACGTGCAGCGGCACCCGCCCCGACACGACGATGCCGTTGTCCTCGAGCCCGGAGATCTTGGCCGGGTTGTTGGTGAGCAGCCGCACCGACCGCACACCGAGGTCGTGCAGGATCGCGGCGGCACCGCCGTATTCGCGGCCGTCGGCGGGTTCGTCCAGTTCCAGATTGGCCTGCACGGTGTCCAGGCCGCCGTCCTGCAGCCGGTAGGCGGCCAGCTTCTTCAGCAGTCCGATGCCACGGCCCTCGTGCCCGCGCAGATACACCAGCACCCCGCCCTCGTGCGCGAGACGCTCGAGGGCGGCGTCGAGCTGCGGGCCGCATTCGCAGCGCTGGGAGGCGAACGACTCCCCGGTCAGGCACTCCGAATGCACCCGCACCAGCGCCCCGTCGACCGGGTCGCCGGCGAGCAGCGCCAGGTGCTCGGCACCGGTGTGCCGGTCCAGGTAGCCGACGGCACGGAAGGTGCCGAACCGGGTCGGCATCACGGTCTCGTCGGCGCGGATCACCCGCCCGGCCGGCACCACGGTTGCGGGCAGCGGGTGCGCGGCGCGGTAGTTGATCAGCTCCGCGACGGTGAGGACGGGCAGGTCGTACCGGGCGCCGAGGTCCTCGATGCCGGGCATGCGCATCATGGACCCGTCGTCGGCGACGAGTTCGGCGATCACCCCGACCTGGGGCAGCCCGGCGAGCGCGCACAGGTCGACGGCGGCCTCGGTGTGGCCGGGACGTTCGAGCACCCCGCCGAGTCGGGCGCGCAGCGGCAGGATGTGGCCGGGCCGGATCAGGTCGCGGGTGGTGGCGGTGGGGTCGGCGAGCACCCGCAGCGTGGTGGCGCGGTCGGCGGCGCTGATGCCGGTGCTCACCCCGCGCGCGGCGTCGACGGTCACCGTGTACGCGGTCTGCTTCGGGTCCTGGTTGTCGGTCACCATCGCCGGCAGGTCCAGGGCGTCGGCGCGGGCGCCGGTCATCGGCGCGCACAGCAGGCCCGAGGTGTGCCGCACGGTCCACGCGATCCACTCCGGGGTGGCGTGGTGGGCGGCGAGGATCACGTCGCCCTCGTTCTCGCGGTCGGCGTCGTCGGCGACGAGGACGGGCCGCCCCGCGCGCAGTGCGGCCAGCGCCGCCTCCACCCGGTTCACGACGCCACCAGCCTGCGGAAGGCGCTGCGGTGGAACACGATCGGCTCGGTGCCGGAGTCGTCGCAGTGCAGTTCGCGGACCCGCAGCACGACGATGGCGTGGTCGCCCGCGGGCACTTGCTGTTCGATCGACACGTCCAGCCGGACGCTACAGCCGGCGACGAACAGCGCTCCCCCGTCACGGGTTTCGGTGTCGATGCCGGCGAACCGGTCGCCGTCCTTGGCCGCGAGCACCCGGGCGGCACCGTCGGAGTTCAGGACGCTGATGCCCAGTCGCGGTCGTGCCGCGAGCTTCGGCCAGGTGGTGGAGGTGTTCTGCACGCAGAATGCCACCAGCGGCGGATCCAACGACACCGGCACGAACGTGCTCGCGGCCATGCCGAGGCGTTCGGTGCCGGTGTCGGCGCAGATCGCGACGACCCCGGACGGGATGTGGGCGAAGGCGCGACGCAGCGCGGCGCCGTCGAGGGTCAGGGTGGTCATCGGGCCTCCGTCCGGAGAGTGGAGCGCAGGACCGGAGCCCAGCGCTGGGCGTAGTCCGCGATCCGCGTGTCGGTGGTGTAGGTGGAGTCGAGCAGGTACAGACCCGGCGCCGGGGTGGTGGCACCGAGTTCGACGAGGACCGGCTTGAGCAGCAGGTCCGGGGCCAGGGCGTGGGCCGGGCCGGCGCCGAGCATGAGCGGCACGGCGGTGACGTCGCGCAGGCCGTCGCCGGTGGCGAACTGGTCGAGGAACAGCTTGAGGATGCCGGTGTAGGTGGCCTTGAACGTGGGGCTGGCGACGACCACGAGGTCCGAGGCGGCGACGGTGTCCACCACCGCCTTGACGGCGTCGTCGCCCCAGCCGAGCAGGCCGGGTCCGAGGGTGATCACGTCGACGACGTGGTCCGGTGCGGAGCCGGTGAGTTCGGTGGCCAGGAGGGTGGCGGCGTCGAGGGTGCGGGAGCCGGGCTTGGGGTTGCCGGCGACGACGGTGGTCTTCATGGCGGGTGTCTTTCGGTCGGGCGCTCAGCGCGCGGATCGGGAGGCGGTGCGACGACGGACCGCACCGGAGAGCGCGACGGCGACGACGAGTGCGCCGCCGTAGAACAGTTGCTGGACGAAGCTGGCGACGCCGAGCATCTGCAACCCGACGACCCCGGCGACGAGGAAGTACACCGCGACGAGGGTGCCGAAGGCGTTGAAGCGGCCGGGCACGATCGCGGTGGCGCCGAGGAACGCGGCGGCGAACGCCGGCAGCATGAACGACTGCCCGGACGACGGGTCGGCGCCGCCGAGCATGCCGGCGTAGACGATGCCGGCCAGGGCCGCGACGAGCGCGGAGGTGACGAGCGCGCCGCCGCGGATGCGGTCGACGTGCAGACCGCTGAGCCGCGCGACCTGCGGTCCGCGCCCGACGAACAGCAGCCGCCGCCCGATCGGCGTGTACTGGAAGATCACCGCGGTGAGCAGGACGAGGGCGAGGGCGTAGTAGAACTGCAGCGACACCCCGAACAGGCGGGTGCCGATGGTCGCGTCGACGAGCGCGGCGTCGATGCCGGTGACCGAGGTGGAGTCGGAGATCCACTGCACCACGCCGAGGACGACGGTGCCGCTGCCGAGCGTCGCGATGAACGAGTCGATGTGCAGCCGGACGACGAGCACGGCGTTCACGACGCCGACGAACAGCGCGACGAGCACGGCGACGGCGATGGCCGGCAGCAGCGACCAGCCCTGCTGGACGTTGAGCACCGCGATGGTCATCGCGGCGAGGGACATGGTGGACACGGCCGAGAGGTCGAACTCGCCGGCGGTGAGCGGCACGATCAGCCCGAGGGCGAGGATGAGCAGCACGGCCTGGGAGCCGAGGATGTTCTGCAGGTTGTTCGCGGTCGGGTAGATCTCGGGGCGCAGCGCGCTGAACACGAGCACGACGGCGACGAGGGCCAGCACGAGCGCGTACTTCTCGACCAGCGGGCCGAGCGCGACGCGCGGCCGGGCGGAGTCCGCCACGGGTGCGGGAGTTTTCGTGGTGGTGGTCTTGTCGAGGGTGACGGACATCAGGCTTTCACTTCCTGTCGGGTCAGTCCGAGGACGCTGTCCGAGATGTGGTGCTTGGAAAGGTGGTCGCCGGTGAGGTCGGCGACGATGTGGCCGCGGGAGAAAACGAGGACGCGGTCGCACAGCACCGACAGCTGCTCGTAGTCGGAGCTGGCGACGACGATGCCCGCTCCCCCGCGCGCCGTCTCGCGGAGCATCTCGAAGATGCGGGCGCGGGCACCGATGTCCACGCCCTGAGTGGGTTCGGCGAGCAGCACCAGCGCCGGGTCGGTCTGGAGCCACTTGCCGAGCAGGGCCTTCTGCTGGTTGCCGCCGGAGAGGGAACCGTAGACGGCCTGGGGGTCGCGGGGCCGCACGTCGCAGCGTTCGGCTAGGGACGCGGCGACGGCCCTGAGCGCGCCCGGTTTGACCAGGCCCGCGCCGAGGATCGGCAGGGTGACGTTCTCGGCGACGGTCAGCTCCGGCGCGCTGCCCTCCACCTTGCGGTCCGGCGGCACGTACACCACCTTGCGGTCGAGCGCGTCGATCGGCGTGATCGTCTGTAGCGCAACGGTGTCGGGGCCGATCGTCAACCTTCCCCCGCGGGCCGGTCGGGCCCCGTAAACGGCGGGCAGCACGTCGTCGTAGCCGGAGCCGGCGATGCCGGTGAGGCCGACGATCTCGCCGGGCCGCACGTCGAAGCCGATCCCGTCGACGGTCGCGGTCTCGAGTTCCTCGATCCGGGCGAGCGGCGCCGCGTCGTCGAAGTCGCGGACGGGACCGGCGACGCGGGGGTCGGCGGAGTCGAGGCTGCGGCCGACGATGAGATCGATGAGCGAGACGGCGGTGAGGTCGCGGGTGCGGTGGGTGCCCTGGGAGACGCCGTCGCGCAGGACGGTGACGCGATCGGTGTGGTCGAGCACCTCGTCGAGGTCGTGGGAGACGAACAGCACCGCGGCCTTCCTGTCGGCGACGATCTCGCGGACGACGGAGAACAGCAGGTCGGTGCCCTCGCGGGGGAGGAAGACGGTCGGCTCGTCGAGGACGAGGAGGGTGCGGCGGTCGCCGAGTTCCTCCACGGCCCGCAGGATCGCGACGAGCGCGCGGTCGGTCTCGCCGAGGCTCGACACCGGCGCATCGGGGTCGACGTCGAGGCCGAAACGGTCGAACAGCGCTCGCGCGGTCGACTTCTCGCGTCGCCACGAGATCCACGGCCTCGAGCCGGCGACGACGGGCCCGACGCGCAGGTTCTCCACCACCGACAGGTCGGGCACGAGGGCGAGGTCCTGGTGGACGAAGCTGATGCCGAGTTCGCGGAACCCGCCGGCCGGGACGGGCAGGGGCACGTCGCGGCCGCGGACCTGCAGGGCGGCACCGGGGTCGGGGGCGTGGAACCCGGCGAGGACCTTGATGAGGGTGGACTTGCCGGAGCCGTTCTCGCCGAGCAGGCCGTGCACCTCGCCGGCGTGGATCGTCAGGCCGACGTCCTTCAGGACGGTGTGGCTGCCGAAGGTCTTGGACAGGCCGACGATGTTGACGATGGGGTCAGGGCTGCTCACTGGACCCCCACAGGGCCTCGTAGCCGGTGACGTAGGCGGTGCCGTAGCCCTTGTCGGGCTGCGGCGGGGTGCCGGTCTCGTCGATGTTGTCGGCGGTGATGAGCTTGAGCGGGGTCTGCTGGGCACCGTCCGGGACGGGGTCGTAGCCCAGGAGCAGGCGGCCGGCCTGGTCCATGGTGGCCCAGGCGAGCCACGGGATGGATTCGCCGACGTTCATGGTGACGATGCCGTCGTCCTGCTGGATCTTCAGCACGGCGGGGGTGCCGTTGACGGAGGAGATTTCGACCTGGCCGGTCTTACCGGCGGCCTTGATGCCGGACTGGGCATAGAGCGACATCGAATCGTAGATGGGCAGGACGAAGTTGATGGTGGGGTCGGCGGAGAGGGCGGACTGCACCTCGGACTGGATCTTGGTGGCCCACTCGGCGACGGGCACGTTGACGATCTTGTATTCGCACCGGGGGCAGTACTGCGCGATCTCGTCCTCCATCGCCGCGACCTCGGCCTTGGCGGGCGGGACCTCGTTGGAGGTGATGATCAGGGCGTTGCCCTCGCCGTCGGTCTGATCGATCATCCAGTCGACGGTGAGGCGGTTGGCCTCGGCGAGCGGGGCGTCGGTGGTGGCGTCGACGAGGCCCTCGAGGCCGGCGGGCAGCGACTCGCCGCGCAGGATGGTGTGGGTGAGCAGGACGGGAATGTTTGCCGCCTCGGCCTTTTCGAGGGCCGGTTTGATGAGGGAGGCGTCGATGCCCTGGGAGAGGATGATCAGGTCGACCCTCTGGTTGACGGCCTGTTCGACGCCGGTGGCCCACTGGGCGGGCTGGCCCTGGTTGGTGTATTCGATCCAGGTGGCGCCGTAGCGTTCGGCGACCTTCTTCGATTCCTCGTCGACGGCGACGTTGTAGGGGTTCTCGCTGTTGGTGGGGATCGCGAAGATCGTCTTGCCGGCGATGTTCCGCATCGGGAAGGGCTCGGCCTCGAGGGTGAACTCCGGGTCGGCCGCGTACTTCGCGAGCTGGGCGCGGGCGTACTCGATGCCGGCCGCGACGTCGGCGTCGGAGACGTCGCCGCCGCCGGAGCCGGAACTACTGCATGCGGCGAGACCGAGGGCGGCCGTGAGGGTGAGCGCGGCGATCGCGGCGCGGCCGGGAAGGGTGGTGCGCATGAATTCTCCTGGAGGGGGAAGCGGAGGTTCGACGAGAGGCGGGATTCGACGAGAGGCGGGATTCGACGAGAGGCGGGGGCGCGTCGTTGCGGGGCCGGCCGATGCGGTCGATGACTTCGAATGTATCGGGTGCCGTGTTGCGGCCGGCAACACCGTTGGTTCGTTCGTGTTAACTGCCTGCGGCTCCGCCGCCCGTGCGCGTTTCTGGTAGCCAGAACTACCGGAATCACGCACGGGCGAGGTAGGACTGGGCGCGGGTCAGCGGCCAGACCTCGGCCATCTTCTGCTGCATGTCGAACAGGTTCGAGTGGTGGATGGCCGGATCCCGGTCGCCCACGGCGTCTTCCACGACGATGGGGATGTAGCCGTGCTGCATCGCGTCGAGGGTCGTCGCGCGCACGCAGCCGCTCGTGGACAGGCCGGCGATGAGGACGGTGTCCACCCCGAGCGACGTCAGGTACGAATTCAGGGACGTCCCGAAGAACGCGCTCGCGTACTTCTTCGTCACGAGCAGCTCGGCGCACGTCGGCTCGAGGCCGTCGATGAGCTCCCCGTACGGGCTGCCCTCGCAGAACGCGACGAGCGTGCCCGACTTCTTGAAGAAGACTCCGGCGTCGGCGCCGTCGGCGCGCAGTCGCACCTCGGTGATCACGACGGGGATGCCGGCGGCGCGGGCGTCGGCGAGCAGCGTGCGCATCGCCGCGACGTTCCCCTCCACCCCGGCGTAGAGCGGGCAGTCCGGTTCGATGTAGGCGCGGGCCGGGTCGACGACGATCAGGGCCGGGCGGGTGCCGGGCTGAAGTTCCTGCCCGAAGCCGGCGCGGGCGTAGTCGGCCGCCTGGGTGGTGCGGTCGGCGAGGGTCATGCGATGTCCTTCAGGGTGGTGACGGGTTCGAGGGGACGCACGGCGGCGGGCGCGGTGACCTGCCGGCGCGGGAAGGCCAGGCACACGGCGACACCCGCGGCGGCAATGACGGTGAGCGCGAGACCCACCGCGCGGACGTTGTCGACGAACCGCGCGAGCTCGGCGCTGCCGAGCGTGCCGAGGGTGCCGCCGTACGCGGCCTGCCGCGCGGTGGCGCTGAGCCCGACGGTCGCGACGGCCAGCGCCAGCGCGGTGCTGAGCAGGTAGCCGACGTTCTGCAGCGTCGAGCGCAGCCCGTTGGCGATCCCGCGACGTTCCGCGGGCGCGGTGAGCATCAGCGCGCTGGTGCTCGGGGTCATGAACAGGCCGGTGCCGCAGCCGAGGACGAACAGGAACGGCGCCGTCGCTCCCAGCGATCCGCCGTCGGGCGAGAGCATCAGGGTGACGCCGAGCAGCCCGACGGCGTTGAGCGCCATGCCCGTGGCGGTCAGCGTGCGCGGGGTGAAGCGCAGCATGAGCGAGCCCGCGGCGGCGGCCGCGACGACGGTGCCCACCGCGACGGGCATCACCAGCAACCCGGCCGCGACGGCCGAGATCCCGCCCACTGCCTGCCCGTACAGCGACACGAGCAGCGTCACCGCGTAGGTGGCGACGGCGTTGACGAGCACCGCCACGAGGACGAGCGCGATGCCGCGGTTGCGGAAGAGCGTCAGGTCCACCAGGGGGTGGGTGCGACGGATCTGCACCGCCGCGAATACCGCGCCGAGCACCAGGCTCGCGGCGCCGCACGCCCACGGCAACCACGGCGACGACGTCACCCCCGGTGTCAGCGCCAGCACGACGGCGGTCAGCAACGCGGTCGACAGCACGGCCCCCGCCAGGTCGAACGGCTCGCGCTCGACGCGCCGGCGGGTGCCGCGCGGGATCACCAGCAGCGACGACGCGATCGCGAGCACTCCCACCGGCAGCACGACGACGAACAGCCCGCGCCAGCCGAATGCGGCCGTCGCGGCACCGCCGATCACCGGCCCGACGACCTGCGCGACGGCCGCGACGGTCGCGTTCCAGCCGAGGGCCCGGCCCAGGCTGTGCGGCGGGAAGGTGTCGGTGAGCAGCGCCGTGTTGTTGGTGACGACGGCTGCCGCCCCGACGCCCTGCAGCACCCGCGCCGCGATCAGCCCCCCGGCGGTCGGCGCGAGCATGCACAGCCCGGTCGCGACCGTGAACACCGCCAGCCCCGCCAGATACAACGGGCGCCGGCCGACGATGTCGGCGAGCCGGCCGAACACGAGGATCAGCGCGGTGGTGACGAGCATGTAGCCCAACAGGATCCACGTCGACTGCGCCGCCGAGGCACCCAGCTCGCGGGTGACGGTGGGCAGCGCGACGGTAAGGCCGCTGATGCTGAGGAACACCGCGACCACGCCGATACTGGTGGCCGCGAAAACCCGCCACGGATGCGGATGATGCCGTGCGGCAACGCTATCCATCGGAGCGACGCTCGTGGACGTCGGTGACGGCCTGCAGCGCCTGCGCCAGGCGCAGGCACGTGTCGTCGGCCCACGGCCGGCCCACGATCTGCACGCCGACGGGCAGCCCGTCGACGAAACCGGCCGGCGCCATCACCGCGGGCAGGCCGAGGTAGTCGAACAGACCGGTGTTGCGGCCGACGATCGACTGCATCGGGTGGCGCACGCCGTCGATCTCGACGGTGACGTCCGACAGCCGCGCGGCCGTCGCCCCGATGCCCGGGGTGACGAACGCGTCGATCCCGGCGGCGTCGAACGCCTGCACCGTTGCGCGCTGGGCGCCGGCGCGGCGCCGCAGCGAGCGCAGGTAGTCCACCGCCGACGGCACCAGCCCGCGCGCGATGCGCACCTGGGTGCCGATGTCGTACCGCGCGAACCGCTCCAGCGCGCCCTCCTGGTTGGCGGCAAGCTCGCAGGTGAGCACGATGGTGACGTCGTCGTGCAGGCGGCGGGCGTCCGGGACGTCGACGGGCACCACCTCGGCGCCCAGGCCCCGCAGCGCGGCGATCGCCGCCTCCCACGCGGCCAGCACGCCCGCGTCGCACAGCTCGGTGAACCACATGGTGGGGACGCCGAGCCACACCCCGGCCAGCGACGGCGCGCCGGACGTGCCGGGGTCCGCGAGGCCGGCCTGCACCTGCCGCGCCACCGCATCCGGGGCCGCGGCGGGGTCGAGGCCGTCGGGTCCGGCAAGAACGTCGAGGACGACGCGCAGGTCGGCGGCGGAGCGCGCCATCGGCCCGATGTGATCGAGGGTCCACGACAGCGACGCCACGCCCGTGCGCGGGACGAGCCCGTAGGTGGGCTTGATGCCGGTGAGGTTGCACAGGGCGCTGGGCACACGGATCGAGCCGCCGGTGTCGGTGCCGAGGGCGAGCGGGACGAGGCGCGCGGCGAGGGCGCCGGCCGAGCCGGTCGACGAGCCGCCGGTCCAGCGGCTGCGGTCCCACGGGTTGGTGACGGCCCCGTAGCGGGCGTTGTGCGGAGCGCCGCAGGCGAATTCGGTGGTCGCGGTGATCAGGACGGGGATGGCGCCGGCGGCGCGCAGCCGGGCGACGGCCGTCGCGTCGGTGCCGGCGATGCGGTCGCCGGTGGTGTGCGAGCCCGCGGTGACGGGCGCGCCGGCGACGTCGACGATGTCCTTGACGCCGAAGAAGACACCCTCGAGCGGGCGGGCGGTGCCGTCGCGCCAGCGACGGGTGGAGTCGGCGGCGGCCTCGTCGGCGCCGTGGACGACGGCGAGGATCGCCCCGCCCACGAGGGCCGGGTCGGCCCAGCGGGCGCGCAGCGCGGCGAGCACCGCGGTGGGCGTGGTGGTGCCGGCGGCGTAGGCGGCGAGCAGGTCGAGCACGCCGAGGTCGTGCAGGGCCGCGTCGGTGCGCGCGCGGTGGGCCGGGACGGGAAGGGGTGGGGCCGGGACGGGGCTCGCGGCGAGCAGCGCGACGGAGTGGGCGGGCTCGGCGGCCGGTGCGTCGGGTGCGGGCGGCAGCGGCGCGAGCCGGGAGGTCTCGAGCAGGGGCGTCATGTCGGCGCGGGCCTGGGGCAGCAGGTCGTCGACGGTGGTGGCCGCGGCGGCGGTGAGGTCGGGGTAGTCGGTGGTGGTCACCCGCTCACCTCCAGCGGCAGGGCGCTCGGCCGGGGCAGCGGCGCGGGCCGGAGGGTGCCGGCGGTGAGGTCAGCGAGCAGGCGCAGCACGTCGGGGCGACGGTCGCGGGCCAGCGGGAAGGCCGCGCGCACGGCCGGGACGGCGTCGAGGTCGAGGGTGAAGCGCAGCGTCTCCCCCGCCCGGTGCGCGGGTGCCTGCGCGACGATCTCGCCGTTCGGGGCAATGACGCACGAGAGACCGAAGTAGTCGACGGTAACGCCGTTGAGGGTTTCCGGCCCGGCGCGGTTGGCGGCGACGATCCACATCTGCGATTCGAGGGCGCGGGTCTGCAGCTCGGCGAGGAACAGGTCTTCGCGGGTGCCGAGGGACGAGACGATCGCGAGCATCACCTCGGCGCCCAACGCGCGGGCGACGGCCCAGTTCTCGGGGAAGGTGCGGTCGTAGCAGACGACGCAGCCGAAGCGGGTGCCGAACAGGTCGGCGGTGGCCGGGGCCTGGCCGGGTGCGAAGTGGTACTTCTCGTCGATGTCGACGTCGCCGACCTTGCTCGCGGGCAGCGAGAGCTTGCGGTAGGCGGGCACTGCGCCGCCGTCGGGGGTGCGCCAGGTGACGACCTCGCCGGCCGGGTCGACGAGGACGACGGAGTTGTGGGTGACGTCGTGCGCGGTGCGCTCGTACATGCCGAAGGCGATGGCGCAGCCGAGTTCGCTGGCGAGGTCGCCGAACAGCGTGGTGGCCTCGCCGGGGACGGTCTGCGCCCAGGGGGTGCGGTCCACGTCGTGGCTCGTGCAGAAGTAGGGGGTGGTGATCAGTTCGGGCAGCACCACCAGGTCGGGGACGGCGCCGGTCGCGTCGGGTGCGGCGGCGGTGCGGACGAGGGCGGCGAGCCGGGCCAGGTTGCCGAGGAGGTCCTCGGTGAGTTCGCCGGCCTGGACGATCGCGACGTCGAGGGTGCGCGGATGCAAGAGGGAACCTCCGGGTGTGGGGTGGCGGGTGGGGGCGCGGATCGGTGCACGCGCCCCCACCCGCCGCTCGGGGTCAGGCGGCTTCGGCCTGAACGGTGGTGCGGCTCTTCATCAGCGGCTGGATGCGGGTGCCGAAGTTCTCGATGCCCTCGACGAAGTCGTCGAAGGTGAGCATGATGCCCTTGATGCCCTCGATCTCGGCGACCTCGTCGAGCATCTTCGCGACGGTCTCGTACGAGCCGACGAGGGTGCCCATGTTGAAGTTCACGGCGCCCTCGGGCAGGGAGATGGTCTTGGCGGTCGAGGCGTCGTCGGCGGTGGCGTCGGCGGCGGACTGGTCGGCCATGTAGCCGAGGGCGGCGAGGTCGGCGTTGTCGTGGTAGTCCTGCCACTTCGCCTGTGCCGCTTCGTCGGTCTCGTCGGCGATGATCATGAACAGCGTCAGGGCGCCGACGTCGCGGCCCGTCTTGTTCGCCGCCTCGACGAGGGTGGCGGTGGCGTCGGAGATCGCGGTGGGCGTGTTGATGCCCGTGCCCATGATGAAGTTGTAATCGGCCATTTCGGAGGCGAACTTCATGCCGCTCTTGGACTGTCCGGCCGCGACGATCGGCACGGCGCCGCCGGTGGGGCTCGGCGAGAGGACGCACTCGTCCATCGTGTAGTGCTCGCCCTTGAAGTTGCTGACACCGTCGGCCCACAATTGCCGCATGACGGTCACGTACTCGGTGGCCTGCTGGTAGCGGTAGCCGAAGTACTCCTCGCCCGGCCATAGGCCCATCTGCGTGTATTCGTTGGGCGCCCAACCGGTCACGATGTTGACGCCGAAGCGGCCGGGGGCGATCGAGTCGATGGTCGACGCCATGCGGGCGACCATGGCCGGCGGGAGGGTGAGGATCGGGGTGGAGGCGAACAGCTTGATCTTCTCGGTGACGGCCGCAAGGCCGGCCATGAGGGTGAACGACTCGAGGTTGTGATCCCAGAACTCGGTCTCGCCGCCGAAGCCCTTGAGCTTGATCATCGACAGGGCGAAGTCGAGGCCGTGCTTCTCGGCCTTCTGCACGATCGTCTTGTTGAGCTCGAACGACGGCATGTACTGCGGGGCGCTCTTGGAGATGAGCCAGCCGTTGTTGCCGATGGGGATGAAGACGCCGATTTCCATGTCGCTCCTGAAGCTGCGGGGATTCGAAGAAGCGGTGGGGCAACATTGCCCTGCTCGCCATGACTTCGAATGTATTCAGGGGTTATTGCCGAATCGGAGCTCATGGGTAACGGACTTGTTGCCCCGGTTAACGATCTTTGACGGACTCCGCACGCCCCAGGTGACCGACGGGGGCCGCACTCCCCCGCTGCACCCATTCCACGGCGAAGTTCCGGTGCACCGGCGCACCCGCCGCGCCGTCGATCCGCGCGAGCAGCAGTTCGGCGGCGGCCGAGGCCATGTCCTCGAGCGGCTGGCGCACCGTCGTCAGGTCGAACATCGACCAGCCCGACGCGTCGAGGTCGTTGTAGCCGACGATCGACACGTCGTCGGGCACGAGCAGGCCCAGGCGCTTGGTGGCGTCGAGGGTGCCGTAGGCCATGTAGTCCGTCGCGCAGAACACCGCCGTCGGCCGGTCCGGCCGGCTCAGCAGCTCCATGCCGCCCTCGTAGCCGGTCTTCGCGTCCACCGCGCCACGGTGCACGAGCGTCTCGTCCAGCGGATGGCCGTGCTTGTCGAGCCCCTCCCGGAAGCCTGCCTCGCGCAGCTTCACGCTTGGGTTCTCCAGCGGGCCGGAGATCAGCCCGATGCGCCGATGCCCCAGCTCGACCAGGTGGTCGGCGACGAGCCGGCCCCCGCCGACGTTGTCCGACGTGACCCGGTCCACCCGGCCGGCCTGGCTGCCGTCGACGTCGCGGTTGAGGATCACCAGCGGGATCTTCCAGTCGATCATCTCCGACACGATGGGCGAGTCCAGCCGCGCCGAGATGAACACGACCCCGTCCACCAGCCCGCCGCGCAGCGCCAGGATGTCCTTCTCCAACGACCCCTCGGTCCGGTCACTCATCAGCAGCACCCGGTAGTCGTGCTGCGCGAACCGGTCCTGGAGCGTGTTCACCAGCGTCGGATACGACGGATTCCGCAGGTCACCACTGACCACCGCGATCGACGACGACCGCCGGGTGATCAGGCTCCGCGCCGTGATGTGCGGGACGTAGCCCATCTCCTTCGCCAGCGCCTGGATGCGCTCGCGGGTCTCCTCGATGACGCGCGGGTCGCCCCGGAGGGCACGGGACACCGTCGACTGCGACACGCCCGCGGCGCGCGCGACGTCGTAGCTGGTGACCGACTTGTTGCCCACGAACGGATTCTAGGTGCGCATTGCCCCTCCCGGCGCGCACGCTTGCACCCTTTAGCAACAGCGAACGGCAATCCACGCCGATCGGCTGCCCTGGGTCGCCGCGGAGGAACGATCTCGGTTGCCGCGGTCGCACCCACAGACTTGGCGCTCGACGGTGGGGAACCCGCCCGCCACCGATCAGGTGGACCGATGCCGACTAGGGTCGATGCCCCAACCGGGTGGTTCTAGGAGCGGTCACGTGTCGATCCCTGCGGACAGCTCCAGCCTTTTCGCGGATACCCCGACGATGCGCCGAAGGACAAGGCTGACATCCTCGCCAGCGCCGTCGCCGCGATTGCCGGCGGCAATATCGCCCAGGCCCGGCATGTTCTGCGCACCGGGTGCCTATCCATTCCGGCTGCGAAGACGGCGCGGAGCAGCGGTGCCACCTCAAGACGCTCGGCTTGGTCCTCCCAGCCGACCTTGACGTCCCAGTCCTTGTGAAACCGGACTCGTGGCCAGCTCATCGTGGAGCAGCACTGCCACCAGGCGCTCGGTCCATTCGACGAGCGGAGCCTGATTTCTGGGGCCGATGCCCACCGAGAACTTCGCCTCGGGCGCGGACGTAGCAAGCCAGATCGGCCAACCGGCGTCTCACTTCGACGAGATCCATCCGGTCAATGCCTGTAACAAACCGGCAAGCCCACATCGAAAGAAAGGGCGAGAAGCAAACCGCTTAGAACGGGGCCCCGATGACTCAGCCTCCGCAACCGCCGTACAGTCAGCAGCCTCCGCAGGGCGGCCAATATCCGCCGCAGTACGGGGCGCCTCAGACGCAGACACCGAAAAGGCGCAAGAAGTGGCCGTGGATCCTGGGAGCCATCGTGGCGTTCTTCGTCATCATCGCGGTTGCGACGAGCGGCGGAGGCGACGAGTCCACCAGCACCGGCAGCAGCCCCACCGGGAGCAATAGCACCGGGGAGAACAGTGAGAACTCCGGAGGCAGCTCCCTGGACGCGGGCGCAGCCCCCGCGGGGATCGGCAACGAGGTCCGCGACGGCAAGTTTGCCTTTACCGTCACCGATGTCGAGACCGGTACCACCCAGGCCGGCGACAACCCCTATGCGAACAAGGTTCCACAAGGACAGTTCGTGTTCGTGCACGTGGACGTGAAGAACATCGGGGACAAGGCCCAGTCCTACTTCGGATCCAACCAGAAGCTCATCGGCGTCCAGGGGCGTGAGTTCAACAACGACACCGAAGCAGAAATCTACGCGAACGACAACTTCACCATCGGCGACATCAACCCCGGCAACACCGCGTCGGTGATCGTCGTCTTCGACATCCCCCCCGACGCCCAGCCCAAGACCGTCGAGCTGCACGACTCGATGTTCTCCGGCGGCGCCACCGTCAATATCGGCTGATCCACTGCTCCAGCTGAACCGCATGGGTCTAGGGACGCCCCCGCAGAAACAAGCAACGGCCGGCATGGAGGGACATTGATACACGATGCAAAACCAGCATGTGGCTCTCGGAGGACCTGGTGCCGCGCCGGCATCCCCCAGTGTGAATCGTGTCCAGTTGCCCACATCTGCCGCAAGGACATCGCTGCTGCCGCCAAAGGTCGGTGGAATCTGAAGGACACCAACAGATGGAACACTCACAGCCACCACCGCACGGACAGCCACATTCAAGGCCGGACACTGATCGACGACGGTTTGTCAATGCCCTGCTCGTAATCAGCGCAGTCGTACTACTTATCACTTTCTTCGCCAACCAGGAAACCGAAACAGACACCGCAAGCGTGAGCACCGAGGTCACCTCACCAGAGTCACCGACACCCGAAACACCGACTGCATCCTTCGCCCCCGCCCAACCGCCGGCTCCGGTCAACGCCATCGGCAGACCCGTTCGAGACGGCCAGTTCGAATTCGTAGTCACCTCTTTCGACGGCAGCACCGCTCAGATAACGGTGACGAACATCGGTGACCGACCGAAGACGGTCGACGTCGGAGAGCAGGTCCTCGTTGACATCCAAGGCCGGCAGTTTGCTCCCAGCGTGAGCACCATGTCCGACATCTACTACGAGACCTTAAATCCCGGGGAATCCGTGTCAGGTGCGTTGACTTACGAGCTCAGCGGCGCAGTCCCGAACCATCTGGAGCTGCATGACTCGGTATTCAGCGAGGGCGTCGAAGTCTCGCTCCGATAGCAATCGGGCGAACGAGCACTACGTCGCACTCTTCGTTTTTGACGACGCCGGCCGAACAAGTGCGATGAACTGCTCAACCCAATCTCGATACGAGACGAAGCTGAGGGAGGAGGAAGGGACCCATACCGGGGCCGTCGGGGATGTCTTCATGGTCGTGGCGAAATTCGTCGGTGGGCGCATCACAGGACTGTTCATCGGCGCAATCATGTCGAGCTGCTCTTGACGCCGAGCCGCCTCCTCCGATCCAACGCCGAGCCGATCACCGACAACTGAAATGATCGGACCCATGATTAGCGCTCCGATACTCGAGGGGCCCGCTTGGTGCGCGCCGGGACTCGACACGAAGGGCAGCCGGTTCCCCCTGCGGGTCGAGGCACCGGTGATGAACCTGGTCGACGCTCTCGTCCCCGGTGTGTCGACGATGACCAGCAACAGCCGCTACTACAGCTTGTATTGGGCGCTGGCCGATTACGCCCACGACCAGGACTTCGACACCCTCACGTGTCGGACCGTGCTGCGGCGCGCCGAGGTTGCGCTGGCATTGGCATCACTGGTCGACACCGGTACCGGCGGACTGGACGGCCCCGGCGATATGCACGGCGCCGACACCGTCCGGACTCGGCTGCTCACCAGGTCGGCTGAGTGTCTTGCCGATGTCGGCGAGGGTTCGTATTCGCCGCGGGTGTGGGGGTTCTGGTCCCAGTACAAGGGCCCGGTCGTGACGTTGGGGATCGCCTCGACAGACCGTGAAGCTCTCCGCCGGGGCCCGCGCGCAACTCCCGACTCGGTGAAGGCCATGTTCCGGCCCTTCCTCGATCTGGTTGCCGACCGGCCGGTGACCGTCGACGACGCAGCGGACTTGATCGACCTCACCCGCGTGCTTCCCGATTCCGCGGACGTCGCGCCCCTGCGCGCGGTCATGACCGCCACCGAATCCGGTGGGACACAGACCGTGTGGACCGCCAACGATCGCACGAGACGGTCGACGTTCCGGATTCTGGCACGAGCGGTGCAGCTGCAGCCGAGCGGTAAGGGGTGGACGGACCGGTTTTTCAACGCCGTGGCCTATGGCTCCGCCCTCGACGGCGATCCCGTTCTCGCCATGGAGGGAAAACGCGCACAGACCTGGCGGGGCCTGCTGCTGCGGCACCACTCGGTCGGTGCGTGGCGGCGCCTGTGGTCGGCGCTCGTCGACCAGGTCGTCGCCGCAGGAGTACCGGTGGCACGCCAGGACCTGCACGAGTGGATCCGGGGCTCGACCACCGACGACACCGTCGAGATGTTTCTGAGGGGCTGCCCCGACCCGTTCGACGCACACGGTCACCCTGCCCCGGCCGAGGTACGGCTTCGGGAGCTGCGCGAGCCGATAGAAGCCGACCTCGGTGTACTCCTGCTCGGGTCCCTGCGAGACGACCAGCTCACCGGCGTCACCCAGCAGGCGTTTCGCGGCCACGCGGGACGAGGACGGTATCTGGACCCGCGGTGGGTGGCCCATCAGCGGCGCGAGCACCTCCACCGGCCGCTGTCGGACTTCGCGTGCACCCTGGTCGACGACATGCTCGCCCAATCCCACCGTGTCGCACTGCTGAAGATGCACATCGACGGAAACGGACGCATGAAATTGCCCACCAAGCTGCACGAGCGCAACGGCCGATACTTCGCCGACAATCGTGAGGGATCCGGAAACGTGGGGTTGCGCCTCGAGCAACTCGGTGGACTCGGCACCCAGCTCGGGCTCTTCGACACCGCCGGTGAGCGCGTGGTGACCACCGAGCGGGCGGCAACCCTGCTGGAGCTGCCGCGATGACCCGGGCACGGTTCGGGCTGCATTCGCCACTGACCTTGCTGCACGAATGGGACAACGGTCCGCTCCGGGAGGTCCTGATCACCGGGTACACCCTGGATCTGGTGTTCATCGAGCGGCACTGCGTGCCGATCGCCCGTGCCCTCGGTGCCCGGGTGACGGTGCTCTCCGACGCTCACCAGCCGGTGCACGACGCCGCGGACGTCCGCTACGCCGGCCGGACCTACCAGCAGGGCAACGTCGGCTGCCGCGGCGCGTTTCACCCCAAGCTTGCGGTGCTCGTCGGAGACGATGACGTCTGGGTGGCGATCGGATCGGGGAATCCCACCACCTCCGGATGGGGTCACAACGACGAACTGTGGTTGGTGATCCGCTCCCCGCGAACCGTCGGACCGGCGGCCTTGGTCGATCTCGCCGAGTGGCTGCGCACCCTGCCCTCGGTGGTGTCGATGCCGTCCTGGATTGCCGATACCCTGCACGTCCTCGCAGAGTCGATCACCCCGGAGCAGGTCGACGACTCGTTGCCCGAGCTGTCCATCGTGGGAAACCTCCACCGGCCGATCATCGAACGACTCCCCCAGACGCGGATGCGTTCCCTGCACCTGTCCGCGCCGTTCTTCGACCCGGCCTCCGCCGCGGTCGCCGCACTGACCGCGCAAATGACCCCGGAACACGTCGTCGTCGCGCTGCAGGAGACGGTGTCCTGGTACAACGGTGCGACGCTGGTAGATGCCACTGCGGCCGTACCAAGCGTCGAGTTCCGATTCCTCGACGAGACCCGCACCAGCCACGGCAAGCTCGTGGAATGGCAGGACAGCGCGGCGACCACTGCGCTGGTCGGCAGCGCGAACCTCAGCCGCGCTGCCCTGCTGACATCGACCCTCCAAGGCGGCAACTGTGAGCTGGTGGCAGTCCATCCGGTCGAGCACACGCTCCTGCCGGACGGAGTGGGCACCGCCGCCGCGGACGGTATGCGGACACGGTCGACCATGCCCTCCCACCCCGAATCCCGTAACCGAGTGCCACTCACGCTGCTCGGCGCCCGGTGGCAGGACGACGCGATCCTCGTCGAACTGCATACTGCGGCAGCAGGATCGATCACGGTCGAGATGTCACCGACCGGCGCGCCGGGATCGTGGCGGCGCGTCGACGTCATCGATGCGCACATCCCCGGTCGAGTCGAGACCGTCTTCCGGGCCGACGAAAGCACCGGTGGAGCGGTCCGCGCTCGGATCGCAGAACCCGACGAGTACGTGACCTCCGTCGCCTTCCTGACCGACGTCGCCCGGTGCCTACCCCGGCAGGTCGACGATGGCGGTCCGCGCCTCTCCCGCGACTACGACATCGACGATTTCATCAACGACCCCGAACTGGCGGACCGGCTGAGCAACGATCTGCTGCGGTTGATGAAGACGATCGGCCAGCACCGCGCCGCGACCCCGACGCCGGTGCCACCGGCCCGGTCTCCGCACGAGACCGAGCGCGCGGACGACCGATGGGGTGCGTGGTTGGACAGCGTGCAGCGCGCCCTCGGCCCGACGTTCGCCGGGCTGATCTTCCCCAAGGCGACGCCGGCGAGCCGACCGGAAACGGACACGGCGGTGCAGTGGACCATCGACGACACCGAACCGGTCACCGACATCACCGACGACGAGAACGACGAGGACGTCGACCCGATCGCCGACGCCGGCAACGACCAGCAGCCGCCGGTGATCGATCCCGATCAACGCGCGGCGTGGCGCACTCGCTCGGAACGACTGCGCAGCGCGGTGGTCGCCGAACACCGACGGCCTCCCCTGGAACTGCGTATGGGGGTGACCCGGATCTACATCGATCTGCTCGCTGCCGGAGTGTGGGGACCCGACGACGAGGAGTGGCGTTGGGCCCTTGCCGACGTCCTGACATCGCTGCCGCCGCGAGACCGCGATGACGAGAAGGTTCCCGACACCGCGCTGACCTACACGAGCTCGATGATCGCGGTGGGCTTGGCGCTGCTGGGGCAGGACACGAAGATGGACGGGGGATATCCCGAGGACGTCCTGTGGCGGTCGACGTGGAAAAGGCTGCGCGTCTGGCTACCGTCGGCGCGCACCGAGATCATCGACGACTATCTGTACGTGCCGTCGCAGAGCTATGCGCGGGTGGCGGACAAAGTCACCATCGATTCGTTGATCGAACTGGCTGTCGAGGCGGCGGCCGATCCGCACGCGGAGACACGTGCGACGCTCGACGCGGCCGGCTTGACGGCACAGTTCCGTGACGGCGTGTGGATCGGTGAGGCCAACAGCGGCGCTGTTCGCAAGGTCGCTGCTCGCATCGCAACAATCGTGGGTGACCCGTGTGCGGTGATCGTTGCAGGTACGGGAAAGGCGTGTGCGGTGCTGCGCGTCGGTGCGACGTTGGTGATGGGTGAGCGGACGCCCGCGATGTGGCACGTGATGACGATGCCGTCGTCCGTGAGTACCCCGATGTCTCTTCTGACAGGCGCCGACGGGCTGCCTTCGTCTCGAAAGCGAATCCCGCTGGGGACGCCGAACCCAGACGTGATCTCGGTAGCAGATGCTCTGGGTATCGACCTTGCCCAGCTTATTGAAGCCGTTCGCCGATGGGGCTGACCGACCCGAATCCGAAATCTGATGACCGCACCGGATCCCCCGCGCGATCGGCGCCCGGGCACCCACCGACCAGACGGCACCGTTGTCCGCCGCCACCCCTTGTATCAGGGCTCGGTCGTTCCCGTCCGATAAGCGCGCCTTATGTCAACTTCGAGCTACCGACTCGTGAGGTTCCGCATCGGCAGCAACGACGGTGTCGTAAAGGCCGTAGTGGCGCAGACCCTTGTGGGATTCGATACCGGTGTAGGACAGGGAGGCGTCTTCGTAGCGGCGGAAGGCGAAGACGGCTTGATTCATGTGGGTGGCGTTGAAGACGCCGAGATTGACCAGGAGGTGAAAGTCGGCGACGCTCAGACCGGTGACGGCTCTGAACAGCTCGGGCTCCAGTTTGGTGATGACGTCTTGGAGTGTGTTCTCACGGAAGTCGGTGAGGTACATGAACGCCGGGATACGGGTGGCGAACTTGACCAGCTTCTCCTGGATCTGCTTCCGCTTGGACTTGTACTCCTTCTCCTCCGCCGTCAGTTCCTTCTTCTCCTTGGGTGTTAGATCTTCGCCCTTCTCCTTCTTGGCCTTCTTTACGGCTTCACTCTTGTTGACGACGGTCTCGAAGATCGCCGACCCCAAAGCACGGAACCCTTCGATGTTCATCACTGCGTCCATCGCGGCCTGGTTGCCCATAATGCGGCGCAGGGTGTCGTTGTCGACGTTTACGAGGATCGCGGACTCCCACTTGCGGGCCAACAATGTCGCCGAGGTTCCAGCCATGGCGATATCGAGGATGCCGCCCGCGTCGACCTGGGTCATGTTCGAGCCGTCGTAGGCGAGCACCGGCAGGAACTTCACCAGTTCCTCGACGGCCTGTTCAGGGTTCTGGGTCTCCGGCGAGAGTCCCACCCCGTAATCCGAAATCTGGCGCAGCGCCCGGGTGGGGGCGAAGTCGAACACGAAGCACACCGGCTTGAGCACGGTCTCCTGGTTCGGGTCGTCCCCGTCGGGGTTCTTGATCGACCACGGTGACTGCACCCTGAACGCCGCCTGAAAGTACGTCTCGGGGGAGTTGAGGTTGCGCAGCATGAGGATCGAGGACCACTGCTTCACCGTGACCCCGGTGGTGAGCTTCCCGCATGACAGCGTGATGGTCTTGGTGTCGTGGCCGTCACGGATGGCCGCGCGCACCGGTGGCAGGGCATCGAGCCCGATCCCCGCATGCGGGCCGGCAACGACAAGGACCTTGTAGTCGTGCCAGAATACGTTCTGCCGCGCGGCCAGCAGGTTCGCCATCGCCTCGCAGGCCGAGACGGTGGGCAGGAACCAGAACGAGTGCTGCAAGTACGGCAGCAGGCGAGCATCGGAGTACGGGAACGGCGGGCGGGTGCCCATCCGCATCGCGTCGACCTGGCTGGGCAGATATGCGCCACGGATGATGTCGACCCACTTCTGCACGTCCGACTTGTGCACGAACTCGGCGGCTTTACCGGTGCCGGTGGCTTCGAAGAATGCGTTGAGGTCGAACTCGTCGAACTCGCCCTGGCTCGCTACCGCGATCAGCTCGTCGGGCATCTGGTATGTGAACAACCGCATCTCAGGCAACGCCCCGTACGGGTTCCACTCGCCGGGATGCGCGGCGGCGTAGTCGGTCTTGGCGCGCTGCTCGTCGGTGTAGGTCCAGTTGAAGATCTGCTCCTCTATGAACTCCCCGGTGGCCAGAGCCTTGAACGGGGTTCCCGACAGGTACAGGTAGGCACGGGTGGTGATGGGGAGGAAGTCGTCCTCGTCGTTGCCCAGCTCGTCGAGTTCCTCATCGAACGCGACCAATCCGTCGTCGTACTCGGCGGCGAGTTCCTTCTTTGCGACCGTGTCGTCCTCGCCCTCGAACAACTCCTTGGCCGAATCGCGCCAGGCACCGAAGTGGTACTCGTCGAAGATCACCAGGTCCCAGTTGGTGGTGTGCACCCACTCGTTCTTGGACTTGATCAGCCCCGTCTTCTTGTCACGGCCGAGCAGGTCCTGGAACGAGCCGAAATACACCAGCGGTCGAGCCCGGTCTGCGGCGTCGGGGTCTGTGCCAGCTGCAGAGGAGCGGTACTGCCAGTCCTCGAAGTCGGCATGGGACTCCAGGTCGGTCTGCCATGCGTCCTCGACGGCCGGCTTGAACGTAACCACTAGGACGCGTTGGGCATCGAGACGTTTAGCCAGCTGGTAGGCGGCGAAGGTCTTACCGAAGCGCATCTTCGCGTTCCACAAGAATCGCGGCACGGCCTGTGGATTTTCGGCCCAGATCGACTTGTAGTACTCGTAGGTCTTTTCGACAGCATGCTCCTGCTCGGGGCGCATCGGGAACGTCTCGTGATGCGTGCCGGTGAGTTTCTGCCCGGTGCGTAGCTCGGTGATCGCGGCGCGGACATCGTCAGGGGTGCAGCGCATCCACTCACGTGCCGATCCGAAGATCGGGTTGTCGAAGCCCTTCTCGATAAGGCGCTGGCGCACGTCGGTGTCACGGAAGATCGTGCCGTCGTCCCGCTCGGCCAGCTCGTCGACATGGAGAGTGTAGGCGTGCTGCATCTGTCCTTGAGACTGGCGGATGCGCGCGTTCACGTCAGCCTTCGTAGTCTGGCCGACCTTGATCAGACCGACGTAGTCGGCTGGCGGGTCGTTCGGGGTCCAGGCGTAGATGCGCAGCCGCTCGACAGGCTTGGCAGGGAGCAGCTCGGCGATGTCTTTACTCATCCCCGTCATCCCCGCCCTCGTCGAACAGGGTGTCGTCGTGTGCGGCGACCTGGGACTCGACAAACGCGATCTCGTCGTCTGTCAGTCCGTACCGCTCATAGAGTAGGGAGTCAGTCCAGTCGCGGTCGAGTGGCACGTCAGGAACGAAGGCGTACACGTCGCGGGTGGCGTGTTGCGTCGACTTGCGCAGTGAGACGAGAAAGCGAACGAAGCGGGTCCGCATATACATCGCATACCGAGCGGCTTCCTCCTCGGTGCCGAACCTTCCCGCGACCAGATAGGTCTCGGTGCAAGCGGTGCCTGGTCCAGCGATGATCGGCTTGGACAGGAACTTCGTCTCGACTGCGGCACTTGTGCCTTGCACCGCCGTCATGAGCACTTTCCACTGGTCAATCCAGGCATCGTTGAGGGGGATGTCAGATCTGTCGATCCATGTCACCTTGCGCGATCCGAAGAGTTGAACTGGGTTGCTGATTCCGCGTGGCGACTCGTTACCGTGGAAGAAGGTACGTAGACCAAATGGCTTGCCACTAGACACTCGAGTGTCGAGGGTGACCTCGCGCCGTGCGCGGACCTTCTCGAGGATGGGAACCGCTTCGTTGCGGCGGACGAGGACATCGTATGTATCGAGGTAGCGAGCGACAGCTTCTCCTACCGGCTGACCGTCCCACATCGTCTGGATGGTGCAGGGACCGTCATAGTCCCGGTCCCACAGGAAGTAGGAGACGCCGCCCCTGATCTTCACGCCAGGGAAAGCCTCGTAGAGCTTCGGGTAGTCCACAATATGGTGCATACGATGGTCGGCGAGCATCTTCTTGCGATAGTCATCGAGCCCTTTACCACCTGCGAACCAGCGGGACGGGGTGACGAAGACGGCGAAGCGCGGGTCCAGACCGAGGGCCTTCTCGACGAACATCTGATAGATCGGTGCTGCGGAAGTGCCGTAGCCGCCGTCGCTGAGCTGATAGGGCGGGTTTCCGATGATGACGTCGAACTGCATGGTGTCTCCGAACAGCTCGGCAATACGAGCGTTGATATCGTCGGTGTGGATGAACGCGTAGGCGTGGGTTTCGAGTTCGGATCCACGCCCGTAGTCGTCTTCGCTGGCACCGCAGTAGCGACATCTGCGGTGGGTGTAGATGGTGATCTCATCTCCGGTCAGCGGGTCGGCACGGAACTCCCGTTTGCCACCGACCCAGGTGTGCTCGGTGCGCTCGAACCAGATGTTGCCGTCCTCTGTGGTGAAAGACGTGGCGACCGAGTGTGGGCCGTTGGCGTACTTGGAGCAGTAGACGCTGCGGCGAGCCAGAAGCGCGGTGAGCTGGGTGATGCCGATGCCATAGACCTGCCGGGTGAGGATGTGGTCGACGCGCTCAGCTAGGTCGGGGATGGCGAGGGCAAGGCCGTCGGTGAGGCGGCGAGTGATTTCCCGGAGGAAGACCCCGGACTTGGTGAACGGGTCCAGGAAGGTGACGTCCGGACTCGCCCAGAGATTCGCGCCGTCGTTGGCATCAGACCATGCCTTGGCGAGCAGATCGAGCATGGCGTTCGCCATCTCGGGCGGGGTGAAAACCTCGTCGTTGGAGAGATTGGCGATGCATGTCAAGACGTCCGGATTGTGACCCCGCAGGGTGAAGGGTGCAAGGCTCACGCGGCACTCACCAGCTCGGCGATCTCGTGGACCGTCATCGTCGGATACGTCTTGGCCGGAGTGAAGAGATCCTGTCCCAGATCCTGGAACAACGACCCTTCCGCCTCATACGCGGCACGCTGGGTGAGGTCGTCATAGCGGAAGTCGCGGCGCTGAAACTTGCCCTTGCCGAGGTATCCCCACTCAGGGAACGTGATCGGGCGTCCGCTTGGCAGGGTCATGGTCAAAGCGTCGCCCTGGACGATGTTGGTGGTGAGGACGGTGCGGGCGGCCCGGGCCCATTCGTCCTCATCGTCGACGCCCAGGAAGGTGTTGAAGACGGTGGAGAGGTTGTCGCGGCACTCCTGCGCGTTGTCGGCGAGCAGTTCGATGCCGTAGGTGCACATCAGGGCGAACAGGGCGTAGCAGCGCTTCTCGAAGTCGTTCTTACCGTGCCGGACCAGCACGGTGGCGAGCTTGCGAGCAAGAACAGTCACGAGGAAGTTGCCGGCCCCGCAGGCGGGTTCCAGCACACGCGAGTCGATACGCTCAGACTCCCCCTTGACCAGGTCGAGCATCTCCTCCACCATCCAGGCAGGAGTGAACACCTCGCCGTGGTCGGCAACGCGTTGCTTGGACTTGACCAAGCGCTCTACGTCGCTCAGGTTCATTACCGCTCCTCACTCCATGTTCGTCTCTGCTAGGTTAAGCGCCTTCCGGAAAGTGGTGGAACTCGCCCGCTGCACCGATTAGTTCGACCCCGAATCGTCGCGAAGTCTGGACCCGGGTTTCGTACCCGTCGGACTGTTGATTCGGCGCGTTTTGCCTGTTCAGACCTGGCCGAGGGCGGTGATCGCGGCAGGCGGGATAACCCGGCAGTGACGGAAGATTTCGGCTGGCGCGGTGTTCGGCGGGGTGGTGTGGACAGCGGTGCTGGTACTGCCGGTCAGTCCTACGGCGTGCACCCTGCTAAGGGCGGCTTCTTCGACGCTGATGTGCAGGTCGGACGTGACGATGAGGTACTTGCCGTCCAACCGCTCTTCGGCTCCTCACCCTCCCGGAGCGAGCGCTGGCCGACAAGGCCCACAGCAGCACGGCCAACCATGCCTTCCTGCGCAGACGCGGCGAACGCACCGAACCCTTGGACAAGCGATCCCGTTGATCGTCTCCGTTTCGCCCGATTCCGGCAAGATTTGCAGGGCTCCCGTATCAGCTGCGGCAACGGACAGATCTGTCGACCCGAACCGCACAGTCGACGCGAGCTATCCAGGCCCTGTGGCGAGTGGGCTATCGACGTCTGCCGAAGCCGGAGAGTCCTCCTGAAACCGTCCAGACACTGGTACTCGTCACGACCGTGCCCCTTCGCCAGCGCTTCTTTGACTTCTTGGGAGCGTGATTCACCGGCTTGTCCGGCCCGGTGTCAACCAGACGGACGATCTTCTTGCCGGTTGCCTTGTCGATCCCGATGACACGCAGGGGCTCGGAAGACATTAGGAGCGACAACTCCATCAGCATCTCCGCAGCGATCGGCCCCTTCGCAGCGATCGGCGCGAGGCTGCCCGGCGCCTCCTGGCAGAGGTGCCGCACCCACTACGCGACAAATCTGATGGCGGTGACCCCGAAGTCGTCGTGGCCCTGGGTGAAGACGCTGCTACATTCGTTCTACGACCGGCCTGACGCGGAGTCCGTTCAGGCACAATATGATCGAGTGATCGATGCGCTCAGGGCGAAGCTGCCGAAGGTGGCCGATCACCTCGACGCCGCACGGTCGGATCTGTTGGCGTTCACCGCGTTCCCGAAGCAGATTTGGAAACAGGCCTGGTCCAACCTGTTCCGCATCGCAAGCAGCCCACCCGCAGCCACCACCTGACCACCGACCCCGAACGGGTCACGACCAAGGACACCAGTGGAAACGCCGGGCAGACCGGCGAGACACTCATGCCCGAAACCGGAACAACGTCCGAAAACGATCGGAGAACAGACACAGATCAACACCGGTGGATCAGGGTTGATCCACCGACGAGGAATCACGCGACGACGTCGTACACCACCTCACAGGACTTGACCCGGTCCCGTTGACCAGGTGCTGATGACCCAGTTGCCTATTCGGGTATCCACAAGGAGGTGGCTGTAGCAGTACCGTTCCAGCCATGGCACAGCCACTCGAAGGCAAGACCGCCCTGGTCGCCGGCGCCACCCGCGGCGCCGGCCGCGGCACCGCAATCGCCCTCGGTGAGGCCGGCGCGACGGTCTACTGCACCGGCCGCAGCACCCGCGAGCGCCGCTCGGAGTACGACCGGCCGGAGACCATCGAGGAGACCGCCGAGCTGGTGACGGCCGCGGGCGGAGTCGGCATCCCCGTCGCCGTCGACCACCTCGATCCCGAGCAGGTGCGACGGCTCGTGCAGCGCATCGACGACGAGCACGGCCGCCTCGACGTCCTCGTCAACGACATCTGGGGCGGCGAGAAGCTCATCGAGTGGGACACCCCGCTGTGGGAACACGACCTCACCGGCGGGCTGCGGATGGTGCATCTCTCGGTCGACACGCACCTGATCACCAGCCACTTCGCGCTGCCACTGCTGATCCGGAACCCCGGTGGGCTCGTTGTCGAGATGACCGACGGCACAGCCGAATACAACGCGAAGAACTTTCGTCTCTCGGTGTTCTACGACCTGGTCAAGTCCTCGATGCTCCGGCTTGCGTTCTCCCAGGCGAAGGAGCTGGCGCCGCACGGGTGCACGGCCGTCGCGCTGACGCCCGGGTGGATGCGGTCGGAGATGATGCTCGAGCACTTCGGGGTCACGGAGGAGAACTGGCGCGACGCCGCCGTGCCACATTTCGTCGCGATCTCGGAGTCGCCGCGTTTCGTCGGCCGGGCCGTCGCGGCGCTGGCCGCGGATCCGGACGTCCATCGCCGCAACGGCGGGTCGTTCTCGTCGGGTGGCCTGGCGCGCGAGTACGGCTTCACCGACGTCGACGGATCACAGCCCGACTGCTGGCGGTACATGGTCGAGGTTCAAGATCCAGGCCTGCCGGCGGATGCGACGGGGTATCGGTGAGCGCGACACGCCGACAGAACGACTACTGTTCGCCCACAGCACATTCCACGCAGGGGCGCCGAATCGATTGACGGCCCCGCGTCCCGGTGCGACGATGTGGCATCCCCCGCGCCCGCGAGGGCCACAATTGAAAAGGCCCGCCAGGAGTTGCCGCTCCCGACGGGCCGGATGTCCGACTGGAATGGAGTCGAACGTGGGTAAGAATACCCGCGTCGGAGGCGTGCGCCGCGCGCCGCGCCCGACGAGCAACTACACCGTCGTCCGCAACGAGACGATCGGCAACAAGGACCTCTCCTTCCGCGCCCGCGCGGTCTTGATCTGGCTGCTTTCGAAGCCGGCCGACTGGCGCATCCGCTCCGACGCGATCGCCGCGGAATCACCGTCCGAAGGCCGCGACGCCATCCGGTCCGCGATGCGCGAACTGGCTGCGCACGGCCACCTCGTCACCGAGCGTCGGCAGAACGAGCACGGCCAGTGGATCACCGTCCAGACCGTCTACGAAGTACCGCTCCGGCCCGAGCCGGGGCCTGGAAATCCGAACCCCGGCGAACCGGACACCGGAGAGCCCGGCGCTGAACAAAGAACTGAGGACCAAGAGACTGAAACAAACCCCTCACCGGCCGCCGAACCGGCGGCACCGTCCGCGCGGCCACAAGGGGTGATCAGCATTCCGGAGAAGAAGCAGATCGGCGAGCTGGCGACCGCATGCCGCGCCGCGGGCCTGACGGCGACGTTCGACTATCTGCCCGCCGCCGCGCGCTCCCAGATCGTCGCGCTGATCGACTCCCACGGAATCCCGCCCCTGGTTGCGGCGGCCCGATCGGCGCATCGACCGGGCAATCCGACGCGCTTCGCGCACGCATGGATCCCGCTGTGGCAATTGCTCCCCCAGCCGCGGCCCCCGCTGCCGCCCCGATGCGGCCGGTGCGACGAGTACGGCTGGCTGCCCGACGACCCGCACGGGCGCGCCATCCGATGCCCGTGCCGTCGCGTGCACGCACCCGCCCACCCGCTCGCCGCGTGAGTACCCGTCGACGGCGAACCGGTAGCATCGGCGAGAACTGTGCCATGACCACCGAATCGAGGTCGGACGCCCATGTCCCGTAAGCGCTCCGAGTCGAGTAGCGGATCCTCACCTCGTAAGCCACTTCCCGACAATGTCGTGTCGTTGGCCGAGCGCCGTCGCCGGACGGTCACACCGATCGAGCAGTACCGCACACTGGCGCCGGAGTTCGCCGCATGGCTGATGGAGAACGCTGGATGCCCCGCGAATCAGGCGGAGGATTTCGTTGTCAGCGTCGCGCATGCGATCGACGCGCTCTCGCGTGCAGATTCCGGGTTTGCGACCACGGCATGGCGGAGCCGCGACGTGGACCACCTTCTCGAGCGGGTGCTGACGAGTGAACTGGTCGAGGACGACGAAGAGACGCGGGCGCATATCGCCGGGGATGCCGCCGTGTTCTTGCAGTTCCTCTCGGCGACAAACCGGTGGACCGGCCAGGACGAAGACCTCGGGTACGCCCTGTCCACGCTCACGTCGTACATCGAATCGAGGCTCGCGTCTCTTCCACCCACCGAGGTCGACGAACCACCGGTCGAGCCCGAGGTCGAACGTGCCGCCTTGACGGTCGTACCGGTCGTCGCACGGCTGGACGCCCTGCTCGGCTGGATCGGTGAACGCCGGCCTGTGACCGCGACCGGCGCGCTGAAGCGTGCCCTGGTCATGGAGGCCTTCGACGCTGTCGGCGGCAAGCGCGAGGATCTGGCGCCACGCAAGGTCCAGTCGATGTGGGATCTTCCCGTACTGGCACAGACCTGGGTCGTTGCAGCCATGCTGGACCTGATCTCGATCGGAAAGACCGTCGTCAAACCCGGTCCTGCCGCGCCGGCGTGGCGGGATCCGGACCGGAATCCCGGCGAGTACCTCACCCTGTGCCGGGACGCGGTGACACATTCCCTCGTCGTGGCCCTCGGCAGGCGCGGCGAGGGGCGGCTCGTAGCATTTCATTCCGTCCTCGACGAGGCGACCGCTGCCGTCCTGTCCGCCGGTCTCGGTGAGCACCCCCTGCCGGCCGGCCCCGAGGAACGCCTGCACGCACTGTCCGTGCTGTTCCCCGGCAGGCCGGTCGGACCGAGTCTTCTCGGCAGCATGCTCGGCGACCGCCTCGACGACCTCGTCGCCGACGGGCTCCTCGACGACGCGGACGGCTACCGCGTGCCGACGCCTCTCCGTCCTGCCGTGCGGGCCGCCGTGCGCATCCTCCTCGGCGACGCGACACCCGTCGCCATCCACCCGCCCGCGCGGTGCACCCTGCGAATCACGTTGCGCGACAGCGAACCTGCGGTGTGGCGACGGGTGGTGGTCGACAATTCCCTGAGTCTGCTGCATCTGCACTTCGTCATCCAGAGCTGCTTCGCCTGGGAGGACTACCACCTGCACCAGTTCACCGAGGGCGAGCCGTTCACCGGTGGTTGCGTGTACGTGCCCGACGATCAGCTCGACGACGAGCTCGCAAACGGTCAGGACGAGGTCGTCTACGAGGGAATGGTGACCATCGGGACGGCGCTGCCCCAGGTCGGGGCATCGCTGACGTACCTGTACGACTACGGCGACGGGTGGACGCACGACATCGTCGTCGAGTCCGTCGCCGAATTCGACGCCGAAGCTCCGCGCGCCGCCTGTGTCGACGGGCAGGGCCTGGCGCCGGCCGAGGACTCCGGCGGGACGTGGGGCTGGACGGACATGCTCGCCGCGGCCGACGACCCGGCCCACGATCGACACGACGAGATCCGGCAGTGGCTCGGACTGCGGCCGGGTGAGCGCGTCGACCCGGAGTGGTTCGACCGCGACGACGCCAACGGACAGCTGCGCGCACTGTTCGGATAGCGCTGCGGTCAAACGGTTTGCGCGAATCTCGCATCGAGCGAGCAATCCTTCTCCCCGGTCCGCCGTACACCCTCGGCAGCGGTGGGTGACGACACGAAAACCTGGGTTCGGCGCCACCCGAGGCACGCCGTGTCGGGCCGATCCGCGCCCGCCGGAAGAATCAACCGGTCGGCCAGCGGCGGCTTGCCGAAGGCACGACGCAGTGGTTCGTCACTCGGCAGTGCGCGTTCCAGGTCGGTTGCGTACGTGATCGAGAGGTCCTCGGACACGGTGAGGAGGCCCGTGTCGAATGCGACATCGTGTGTGGGGCAGGCCGTCAGTCCGTTCAGGTGGTCGAGGCGTTCCTTGTTGGTGCTGTCTCGCCACGGCTTGATGTGGCTCGCAGTGAGCAGTCGCGGCCGGCGACGTCCCCCGATCACGCTCCCCATGCCGCAGAACACGCACCGGTTGCCATGGCCGGTGAGCACTGCCTTGGCGAAGCGGTGCTGACCGATACGAACGGTCGAGGTGAGCAAACGCTGCGTGATCTCGACCGGCACATCCTGCCGCTCACGCGCCCACTTCTCGACAACCCCCTCGAGTTCTCGCTCGACGGCGGCCGCTTGTAGAGGCTGGGAAGGTGCTGGACTGGAAAGCCGGCTCGATGCGCGCTGCTGCCGGACCGACTGTGGTCGACGAGCACGAGGCACACAGCGACAGGACGACCTCGTTCTGGACGAAGTTCACCTGCCGCTGTCCTCGACCTGTTCGGCCAGGTCGAGGACCGGGACCAGCCCGGCCGCGGACACGAGATTGTGTTCGTCGAACACCCCGGACCCAGCCGTGAAGGTGTCCGATGATTGCACTGAAAGCGCCTCTACGTATATGGGTAAACGTGACGTCAAGAATCTCGATTCTCTCACTACGGGAAGCGCTTTCGTCATTCACATGCCGTCACGGCCGGCGCGGTCTCCACGGATCCGGCCTCAGCGATGCCGAGAAGCAGGAACAGGGTCACCACATCGAACGGATTACGCCTCACCCCTCCGGGTGAGCCTTCAGTTCAACTAAAGCCCACCATAGCGATTCGACATTGTCATGAACACGGGCCGCTTCTAATGTGATGTAGGTAATGGTCAAGCGAAGGATGTGACATGCAAATAGTCACTCTTCCGGCACCCTGCGGGAACGCCTCGTGCGACGTGGACTGCGACAGCAAGACACGTTCTGCCTCGCTTGACCCGCCCGTTCGCAACTGCCGATCGGGCGCCGTTCGATCCGCCTCGCGGTGAACCGAAAGAACGCTCATGACTTCCATCGAGATACTGCCACTGATCGCATTGGTGGCGATGTTCGTGATCGCCACCTTCTTCCCCATCAACATCGGCATATTGGGGTTCATCGGCGCGTTCGTCGTGGGCGCGTTCCTCCTCGGCTACGACGACAAGGAGATCCTCGCCGAGTTCCCCAGTTCGATCGTGCTGACGATCATCGGCGTCACCTACTTCTTCGGCATGGCGAAGAAGAACGGGACCATCGATCTCCTCGTCAACACCTGCATACGCAGCGTCCGCGGACGAGTGACGATCGTTCCCTGGGTGTTCTTCTTCTGCGCCTCGGTACTCACGGCCTTGGGCACGTTCAGCCCGGCGGCCGTCGCCTTGATCACGCCGGCGGCGATGTCGTTCGCCGCTCGCACCCGGATGAGCCCGCTGGTGATGGGTATCATGACCATCAACGGCGCACACGCCGGAGCATTCTCGCCGATCTCGGTCTCGGGCGTCCTCGTCCGTGACATCGTCGAATCGAGTGGGTTGACGATCGCCCCGTGGACCCTGTTCTTCGCCAGCTACGGCATCAACCTGCTGCTCTCGGTCCTGACCGTGATCGGCTACGCCGTGCTCGCCCGGATGCGGAACCTCGAATTCACCGCTACCGGCTCGAGTGACGAGTTCGACTCCGACGGCGGCGGGAGTCCTCACCGCACTCCCGTCGAGGGACCCGGCACGGCCCCGTCCGGCAGCTCGGCCGGGGGAACCGGCACCCAGGTACTCATCCGGACCCCGCGCACCGAGATCGTCACCGAACCCGCACGACAGCCGGTCACCGCCGTGCAGAAGCTCACCCTCGTCCTGATCGCCGCGGTGCTGGTGCTGGTGCTGGTGCTGCACATGCCGATCAGCTTCGTCGCCATCGCCGCCGGTGCGATCCTCGCCTTCACCGACCTGTCCAAGCAGAGTGAGGCCATCGCCGGTATCAGCTGGTCCACGGTGCTGCTCGTGGCGGGCATGGTCACCTATGTCTCCCTCATGGAGGAGATCGGCACGCTCGACCATCTCGCCGAAATGGCGATCACCATCGGGGCCCCCCTGCTGGTCGCCGTCGTCCTCTGCTATGTCATCGGCGTCACCTCGGCGTTCGCGTCGTCGACCGCACTGCTCACCGCTGTCATCCCGCTCGCGCTTCCGCTGCTGCAGACCGGAGCACTCCCGGTCGTCGGCGTCGTGGCGGCCCTCGCCATCTCGGCCACCGTGGTCGACGTATCCCCGTTCTCGACCAACGGCGCGCTCGTCCTCGCCAACGCCCAGAACATCGAACGCCCCCGGTTCTACCGCCAGCTGCTGCTGAACGCGGGCATCGTGGTCGCGATCGCGCCGATGCTGTGCTGGCTGCTGCTGGTGGCCATCCCGGCCCTGGCCTGACGCGTCGACGCCACCCCCTGAGGGTTTAGCTCTAGTTAACCCTCATCGAGAAATCCGCCATTGTTCTCCACCCTGATCTCGGTCAGGGTGGGTAGTGGGACACCGCTGGCACCTACGCTCCCTATCCGATCGGAGCCTCCAGCGGTGCCTCACACACTCTTCCAACCCGAAAGGTGGGCCGACCGTGTTCACACTCCGTGGAACCTGGATGCGGGGAGGCACCAGCAAGTGCTGGCTGTTCAACGCCGTGGACGTCGATCCCCTCATCCCCCAGGCAGGGGGGCTGGACGCCATCTTGACCTCCGCGTTCGGCTCCGGCGACCCGCGCCAGCTCGATGGTGTCGGCGGCGGCAGCTCGACCACGTCGAAGGCGGCGATCGTGCGCCGCTCCAGCGAGTCCGGCATCGACGTCGACTACCTGTTCGCGCAGGTCGCGATCGGTGACCGGCAGGTCGAATGGGGCAGCAACTGCGGAAACTGCGCCACCGCGATCGGACTGTATGCGCTGCAATCCGGCTTCGTTCCGGTCGACTCCGCGGTGACGACCGTGCGAATGCGCAACCAGAACACCGGCGCAATCCTCACTGCCGAGATCGCGACCCCGGGCGGAATGATCCCCACCGAGGGTGACGCGGCCGTGCCAGGCACCAGCGCGCTGGGCGTCCCGGTTGGCCTCACCTTCGCCGGTCTCGCTGCCGATACAGCCACACTGCTGCCCACCGGCGCACCCGCCGAACAGATTTCGATCGATAACCACACGTACCGCGCCACGATGGTCGCCGCTGGCGCTCCGGCGGCGTTGTTCGACGCCGCCGACCTCGGCCTGACCGGCGCAGAAGACAATCGGACCATCGCCGAACACCTGCCGCTGCTTCTCCGGCTGCGACGGGAATCATCGTTGCGGATGGGACTGAGCAAACCGGGAGACCCGGTCACACACGCGATCCCCAAGATCGGCGTCGTCGGCCCGCCGGTGGACTACCGCACCAGCGCGGGCGTCGACATCGACGAAGACGACTACGACATCTCCGTCCGGATGCTGTCGATGCTTGCCCCGCACCCCGCAATCGGACTGACGTCCGCTGTCGCCGTCGCCGCGGCGTCCACCGTGACCGGTGGCGTCGTCACCCACAACACACGGGTCCGGTGGCCCGGATCGCTACGGATAGGGACGCCCGCCGGGGTCCTCGACGTCGACCTCACCACCTCGCCCGACGGTATCCTCGAATCGGTCACCTTGCACCGGGCGGCCCGACGCATCGCAGTGGCGGAACTCTTCGTCACCGGCCCGGCGCCCGCACTGGTCGGGTTGGCACGGTGAAGGTCCGAATGCCCGAGAACGCCACGATCGCACCCCGGACAATCGACGCGCGGATCGCCCGCTCCTGGCTGCTGGTCAACGGCGGCCGGACCGACCTGTTCGACCAGGCCGAACGTTCCTGCGCCGATCAGATCGTCCTCGACATCGAGGACGCAGTCGATCCGCAACGGAAGTCCTCAGCACGCGAGGACGTTGCCGCCTGGCTCGAACACTCCTCGGCCTGGGTCCGGATCAACGACCGGTCCTCGAAGTACTGGAGCGACGACGTCGATCGACTCGCCGGCCTTCCCGGACTGGCGGGTGTAATGCTCGCGAAAGTCGAAGCGGCCGAACATATCACCGAAACCTTCGACCGACTCGGCGGAGGCACCCCAGTTCTTGCCCTGGTCGAATCCGCCCTCGGCATCGAGCAGGCCGGCGCTATCGCCCGCGCCCGCGGCGTGTTCAGGCTCGCCTTCGGCAGCGGCGACTATCGCCGGGACACCGGCACGAGCGCCGACGACCTCGCCATGGCGTACCCTCGCTCCCGACTGGTGGTCGCCAGCCGGGTCGGCCGGCTGCCCGGACCGATCGACGGCCCCACCGTCAGCAACGGCCACACCGTGTTGCGCGAACAGTCCGCAGTGACCGTCTCCCTCGGCCTTACCGGAAAGCTGTGCCTGGACACCGATCAGCTGCAGGTGATCAACGAGGCCATCAGCCCTACACCGTCGGATGTCACCTGGGCGCGGCAGTTCCTGGCCGATTTCGAAGCCCGCGGCCGCATCATCCGCGACGGCAGCGACCTGCCCCGCCTCGGGCGGGCCGAGCAGATCACTCGCCTCGCCGACGCGTTCGGCATCTGCCGGAACTGACAGGCATCCTTCCGGGGAGGGTCGGGCCCCTATCCGGCCTCGAATCCCTCCTGCAGTAGGCGGGCGGCGGCAGTGCACACCGCGATTCCTTCCTGCGCGGCCGGGCTCAGCCGCCGCTCGGTCAGATGCGCGACCAGGATGCGCCGCTGCGGCGGGCGGGTCGCGAGGGGAATCGACCGGACGTCGGGCCGGAGGTTGAGCACGGCCAGGCGCGGCGCGATGGCCACACCGAGCTCGACGGCCACCATCGCCTGTACTTCACCGTAGTCGTGCGCGAACACGCTCGTCCGAGGCATGAAACCACCTTGTTGACAGAGCTTTTCGAGTGTCTGGGCAACCGGGTGATCGTCGGCGCGCACCACCCACGACTCGTCGCGCAGTTCGGTGATCCGGATCGAGTCGCGGTCGGCCAGACGGTGCCGTTCCGACACCAGCAACACGGTCGGATCGTTCATCAGGTGGTGGTAGGTCAACGTGGGGTCGTCGATCCGGTTCCATTCGTAGTCCCACAGCAACGACAATTCGGTCTCCCGCCGGCGCAGGGCGTCGACCAGTTGCGCGAACCGGCCGCTGAGCACCTTCAGATCGACGCCCGGGTGCCGCGTCTTGAACTCCTTGACCACCAGCGGCAGCAGTGACGATCCGGCCGTGGGAAAGGTGCCGATCGCCAGCACACCGGCCCGCAGCCCCTTGATCTCCGCGAGTTCGGCCTCGGCGGCCTCCAGCTCGACCAGGATACGTTCGGTGTGCCGAACCACCGAGCTTCCGGCCTCGGTCAGCACGATGCCTCGCGCGTGCCGCTCCAGAAGCGGCTGCCCCGCCTCCTTCTCCAGCTTCGCGATCTGTTGGGACACAGCCGAAGTGGTATACCCGAGCGCGGACGCCGCCGCGGTGATCGACCCGTGCGCGGCGACCGTGCGCAGTGTGAACATCCTGGCAGTATCCAGCACGCGCCACCCCTGACTTTAGACAAAGTTAACTGCTGTCGATATGCCCGTGATTGTAGTTGAACCCGGGGGATGTCAATCTGAGGTGGCGGCAACGGCGCCACGGACTTTTCGGTCGCGCCATGACCCTGCCGGCATCACCCGTCGGTCCGCGCTCGTGCACCCCGGCCGCTGTCGAGCGCCGCACCTGTATCGACCTTCCCCACCATCCGAGGACAGCTTATGACTGCACACCCGAGCGACAGTTACTCGACCCACGACCACCCTGGCACGAGCACAGCCGACAGCCCTCCTCCGACACGTGGCCCGTTGCACGGCCTCCGCGTCCTCGACATCAGTACCGTCTACGCCGCACCGATCACCGCCATGCTCCTCGGTGATTTCGGCGCGGACGTAATCAAGATCGAGCACCCCTCGGGCGATCCCGCCCGCTCACACGGAGCCCGGAAGGACGGCCACGGACTGTGGTGGAAGGTCATCGCCCGTAACAAGAAGTGCATCACTCTCAATCTCAGCACCGACGAAGGCCAGCAGATACTCCGCGACCTCGTGATCGATGCCGACGTGCTGGTGGAGAACTTCCGCCCCGGCGTACTCGAGAAGTGGGGGCTGGGTCCGGACCGACTCCATGCCGTCAATCCGGGACTGGTCCTGCTCCGCGTCACCGGGTTCGGCCAATCCGGACCCTACGCCGAGCGCCGCGCATTCGGCACCCTGGCCGAGGCGATGAGTGGCTTTGCACACCAAACCGGGACGGAGGACGGTCCACCGACGCTGCCGCCCTTCGGACTCGCCGACGGCGTTGCCGGACTTGCCGGCGCATTCGGCGTGGTGGCCGCACTCCTCCACCGCAACGGCTCGGCCGGCCGCGGACAGGTCATCGACATGTCACTACTCGAACCACTCCTGGGAATTCTCGGCCCCGGGCCCACCGCCTACGACCAACTCGGCACCATCGCCGGCCGCAACGGCAACCGCTCCCCCAATAACGCCCCACGCAACACCTACCTCACCAAGGATGGCCGGTGGGTTGCCGTCTCCGCGAGCGCCACCTCTGTCGCCGCGCGGGTCATGCGCCTGGTCGGCCGACCTGACATCGTCGAGCAATCCTGGTTCGACTCCGCCGGCGAACGCAGCCGCAACGGCGAACTGCTCGACGACGCGGTTGCGAAGTGGATCGCAGACAGACCCCTGCACGAAGTCACGGCCGAGTTCGAACGGGTCGGCGCCGCGCTCGCACCCATCTACGACGTCGCGCAACTCATGAGTGATCCGCAGGTCCTCGCCCGTGACTGCATCACGACCGTCGACGACGAAGACCTCGGCCCGATCAAGATGCAGAACGTCATGCTTCGCATGCTCGGGACTCCGGGCGCGATCAAGTTCCCCGGCCGCCGTCTCGGGCAGGACAACCAGGAGTTCTACCGGGACACCCTCGGCATCGACCAGGAACGAATTACCGAACTCACCGAGAAGGGCGTCCTTTGATGAACCGCAGCTACCTCTTCGCGCCTGGCCACAACCTGAATCTGCTCGGAAAGGTGTTCCACGCCGGCGCCGACGCCGTCATCCTCGATCTCGAGGACGCGGTGCCGCCCTCCGAGAAGCGGACCGCCAGGGCAAACGTCGCATCCGTCGTCACCACCAGGACCGCATGGGTGCGAATCAACGCCCCCGGAACCGGACTCGCCGCCGCTGATCTGCATGCCGTCGCTGCATCGGCACACGGCATCCGCATCCCCAAGGTCGAAACACTCGACGACGTTCACTGGGTCGCAGCCCGGGCCCCGGAAAAACCCCTGATCTGCGCCATCGAAACCGCGAAAGGGGTCGCCAATGCCTTCGATATCGCCGGTCACCCGGCGGTAACGCATCTCGCACTCGGCGGTATCGACCTGCAGAAGGACCTCGGCACGGGAGACGGGGACATACCGATGCAGTACGTGCGATCCCACCTCGTCGTCGCCGCGCGCGCCGCCGGCATCGCCCCACCGATCGACAGCGTCTACCCCCACCTCGATGACAATGACGGACTCATCCAGCAGGCCGCCCACAGTCGCAGCCTCGGCCTGTTCGGCAAGTCCGCAATTCACCCCGCTCAGCTGACGGCCATCCATGCCACCTTCACTTCGGGACAGGAGGACATCGACTGGGCCCGCGCAGTGGTCGACGCATTCGAGAAGGCCGGCGGAGCGGCGGTCCGGCTACCTGGAGGTGAATTCGTGGATCTCCCCGTCGCAGAGCGGGCACAAAAGATCTTGGACGCGGCGCGAACGTGATGCCGTCATGCTCCGCACCGTCTACACCATGTAGTGCACGAACGCGTGCCACCTGCCATGAGCAGATGCTTCGGCCGACGCATCACCTCCCGATACGCCGGCTGGTGGCTACCGAGAGTAGACCTAGGACAGCAAGGTGGTGGTGATCACGGTTCCGCGGCTGCCGGAGTGCAAGTACCGGTTCGGCAATTCCCACAGCCTGCGAACGTTGGCAACCTCGTCGAGCACCGCGAGCAGGGATAGCGGGAGCCGCTTCGACACCGTGGTGACTCCGTACTGGGGGGCGTTCCCACGATGAGGAGCAGCCACCAGAACGCGTCGAACTTCCCGACCGTCTCGCGCACGAAGTCTGGGCCTCGCTGTCCAAGGTGACGCCGGTCTGGGCGTACAGGTGGACCTCACGCTGTCGTGGGATTGCTCGGCTCCGCCTCGACGCTGTGCATGGTGCTGGTCGGGGCGGTGCTCGACGGGGCCGTCACGCTCGGCATCGTCATCGCCATGTGGCGAAAGATCGAACTTCAGCGGTCTGGGATTCTTCGGTTACTGCGTCGCCGTCGCAATCGGTACCGGCGCGCTGCTGTTCGCGATCTGACCCGCCATCGTGGTTTACCCACGGAGGTTCGATGCTCCCCGCGCACATCTGTGCATCCGCTTTGAGCTCGACGCCGCCGGCACTGCGGACTGATCGCACTGATTCTCGCCGTGGTGGGCGACCGGGGAGCGCCGATCTTCGACAAGCACTCCGCCTGGATGCTCGCCTCCGGCCTGACCGCACACACTCTCGCAGAAGCAGGCCTGACACTGGCGCTGTGAGACACCGACCCCGCCGACGAGAACCGAATCGTCCCGACCGAATCGCACGCGAGCTCGGTCGGGACGCAGGCGTCTCAACCCCCCATTCTCGAATGAGAATCCCGCGTGACCTGCAAACGAATGCGTTACAGTTCCCGGGCCAACTGATACCGGGGGGATTCATGGCAGAGAGACTTCGTTTGGAACCGCGGACGATCGAGGAGATCGTCGCCATCTGCGACACCATGCTCGAGACGCTCCGCGAAGCGGCACGGCACGCAAGCGACTTGGCCGATGCACCGAGCTTCGGGGGCTTCAAGTCGGCCGAAGACCTCCGCACCGGCTTCGTACGCAAAGCCCGCGGGACACCCGAATCGCTTTTCGAACGCCTCCAACAATTCGCAGCGGTACTCGAGAATATGCGAGAGACGTTCGCGTCAGGCGGCGAGGGATTCTTGGCTACGGAACACGACTGGAGCGCCGTCCTCAACGCGTCGGGTCAGGGTGGGCGGTGACCGCATTTCGCAGCGCCGCCGCGGCAGGTGCACTTCTGGCCCTCGCTTCGCTGATCGGCTGCGCCGACTCTACCGCCACCACGGACACCGCGAGCAAGACACCGAGCACACCGGCCACCACGACTCGCGTGCCGCGACTGGTGGACGAGTCCGACCGCCCCTTGGTCGCCTTCGACCCGTGCCTCGACATTCCCGACGACGTGCTCATTTCCGCCGGCTACGACCCGAGATCCGAAAACAACGCGGACTTCGCGGCGACCCACTACACGATGCTCGGCTGCTCCTACGACGGCACGGTGAAGCGTCCCGGGGTGGCGGCCTACGGGCTGACCGTGAGGTCGGCCAACTTCGACTGGGCGATAGAACTGCAAAAGACCGCAGACAACGGCGACAACGTTGTCCCCACCGAGATTGCCGGCCGGCGCGCACTACTCAAGACCAACACGTCCTATCCCGAGAGTTGCCATATGAGCGTCGAAACCTCCTATGGAGTGATGCTCTTCGGCCAGGTGGTATTCGGTTCCGAAGTCGAGTACTTGCCCGAGTCACAGTGGTGCGTGGGCCTCGCGCACACCGCCGAGCGCATCGTCGCCGTCCTCGACGACGTCGAGTCGCGCACCCGCTGACCCAGCATAGGGTCTGGATTCGAGCCCGGAAGCCGAACTCGAACCCGCACAGGTTGGTCGAGACCACGCCCGCGACGCTGTCGGCGCCGTATGTCAGCATGGTCGAACCCGACACCGGAGGGAGCGTCGTGTCCACCGCCGACCTGCACCGCCTGGCGCGTCTGCGTCAGGAGCACCCGGCGTGGGCGCTGCTGCGGTCGGACAATGCAGCCGCGGTGCTGGCGCTGCTGGGCCGGCACTTCGACCGCGGCACGCGACGGCTGCCGGCCCCGGAGCTGTTCGCCCGCCTCGATGCGGACCTGCAGGAACTGCGCGACGAGGGCTTCGAGCTGCCGCGCACCGGTCAGGCCTATTGTGCGGACTGGGTGCGCGCGGGTTACCTGCTGCGCCGCGCGAGCGCCGACGCCCGGGAGGAGACCCTCGAACCGACCGAGGCGACGTTCGCCGCGCTCACGTTCGTCGCGGGCCTGACGACCGCCACCAGCTCGGTCACCGAGTCGCGGCTGACCACCCTGTCGAGCCAGCTCCAGGCACTGGCGCGGGACTCGGACCCACGCAGCGAGAGCCGCCTGGCGGCGTTGCGGGCCGAGCGCGACGAGCTGGACCGGCAGATCGCCGCCGTCGAATCCGGGGATTTTCCCGTGCTGGACGGGAACCGCGCGGTGGAACGGTCCGCGGAGATCCTGGCGTTGGCCGGGGAGATCCCGGGTGACTTCGCGCGGGTGCGCGCCGAGTTGGAGGCGCTCAACCGGGAACTGCGGGCCCGGATCCTCGACGACGAGGGCGACCGCGGCGACACTCTCGGCGAGGTGTTCCGCGGGGTCGATCTGATCGGCAGCTCCGACGCCGGCCGCAGCTTCGCCGGCTTCTACGACATGATCATCGATCCGGAGCGGTCGTCGCAGCTCGACGACTGGATCGAGGCAGTGCTGCAACGCCCGTTCGCGCAGCAGCTCACCACCGAGCAGCGCAACCGGTTCCGCACCCTGCTCACCGAGATGGAGGACGCGGGCGGCGAGGTCCACGTGACGATGACGTCGCTGTCGCGTTCGCTGCGACACTTCGTGCAGTCCCGCCACTACGAGGAGCACCGGCGCCTGCAGCGGCTGTTGCGCTCGGCCCAGCAGCAGGCCCTGCAGGTGGCGCAGCGCCGCAAACCATACGACCTGCTGGACCTCGAACTGGTGCGGGTAGGCATGGGCATCGACTCGGTGGCGGCGCTGCGGCTGCACAACCCGGCCGACGACCTGGTGGCCGAGCCGGTGGTGACGCAACCGGTCGGCGAGGTGGATCTGGCGGAGCTGCGCCGCATCGTCCGCGAATCGGAGATCGACATGGACGAGCTGGCCGGCAACGTCGCCGCCACGCTACGTTCCCGCGGCAGCGCCACGATCGGCGACGTATTGCGCGACCATCCCGCCACGCAAGGTCTGGCCAGCGCGGTGGGTCTGCTGGTGCTCGCCGCGGAGCACGGTCACCGCGTCGACGGCACCGAGGAGATCGCGTGGACGTCCCCGTCGGGCGCGACCCGCGTCGCGACGGTGCGGCGGCACCTGTTCGACCCCACCGACACCGAGTTCACCGCCCGCATCACCGAGGACGCGTCATGACCGAATCGACCACACGCACCGGGCTGTATCCGGGCGACACCGGCGAACTCGACCTCGACACCCGCCGCGCGCTGGTGCAGCTGCTCAAGGGACCGCTCGTCACCGCCGACAAGCACCCGGAGGTGTGGCGGACGGTGATCCGCGACGAGCGGGTGCTGCGGTCCCGGCTCGCGGACGTGTTTCTCGATCTCGTCGTCGACGAGGACGATCAGCTCGCGTTCACCCGCCCCGCCGACACGGGCGACCACAAGGCCCCGACGGTGCTGCGCACCGAGCGGCTCACGTTCATGGACACCGTGATGCTGCTGGCGTTGCGGCACCGGCTGCTGCGCGCCCAGCCGGGCGAGCGGGTGATCGTCGACTTCGACGAGGTGGCCGGGCAGTTGGAGATGTACCGCGCTGCGACGAGCACCGATCCGGCCGGCTTCCGCAAACGGGTCAACGCGTCGTGGGAGAAGTTGAAGAAGTACACGCTGCTGGCGTCGACGTCCACGGAGGGCCGGATGGAGGTCTCTCCGGTGTTGCGGCAGTTGTTCGACGCCGATCAGGTCGCCGCCGTCGAGGCCGAGTTCCGGCGCATCGTCGAGGAGGACGCGCCGTGAGCGCCGCCCCCATCCACCCCGGCCAGTTCCGGCTCGCGCGGGTGCAGGTGGTCAACTGGGGCACCCTGCACGGGCATCACGACATTCCCGTGGCCCGCAAGGGTTTTCTCATCACGGGCGCGTCCGGCTCGGGCAAGTCGACGCTCATCGATGCGATCTCGACGGTGCTCATGCCGGGCGGCAGCGTGCGGTTCAACGCGGCCGCGCAGGAGTCGGCGGCCGGGTCGGGCCGCAACTTCGTCAGCTACATCCGCGGGGCGTGGCGGCGCGAGGCCGACGCCGACACCGACGCGCTCACCGCCTCGTATCTGCGCACCGGCGCCACGTGGAGCGCGGTCGCACTGACGTACAACGCCGCCGACGGCGCGGCCCCGGTGACCCTGGTCAAGCTCATGCACCTGCGCCGGGGCGCCAACGCCAACAACGAGATCTCGCACCTGCACCTGATCCTCGACACCGACGTGGAGCTGACCGACCTCGAACCGTTCGTCACGCGGGGAATCGACACCCGGGGCATCCGCAAGCGCTGGCCTGATGCGGTCGTGAACCCCAGCTACGCGCCGTTCGCCCGCGCGTTCCGGTCCAAGCTCGGCATCTCGTCGGAGGCCGCGCAGCGGCTGCTGCACCGCACGCTGTCCGCGAAGAGCCTGAACAGCCTCGACCAGCTGTTGCGCGACTACATGCTCGACGAGCCGCCGACGTTCGCGATGGCCGAGCGGGCCACCACGCAGTTCCGCGAGCTGCGCGAGGCGCATCGCGTCGTCGTCGACGCCCGTCGTCAGGTCGAGACGCTCGAGCCGCTCGTCGCGCTGGCCGACACCCGTCGCAGCGGCCTGCAGTCACAGCGCGACCTGCAGGACGAGACCGATCACCTCGACGCGGTGCACGCCCGGATGACGGTGGACCTGCTCAGCGACAGGCTCGACGAGACGCGGGCGCAGACCGGTCTGTTGCAGGCCGCCGCGGACAAGACCGCCGACGAGGCCGACCGCGCCGGCGAACGCACCCTCGATCTGCGGGTGCGCGCCGAGAGCGCCGGCGACGGCCGGCTCGCGACCCTCCGCGTGCACAACGAGACCGCCGAGACCGCGCTCGAACGAATTACCCAGCAACGCAAACGGTTCGACATCGCCCTCGCGCACTGGGAGGCGGAGACACCGGCCACCGCGGACGACTTCGCGCATCTGCAGGCCCAGCTCGAGGGGGAACTGCGCGAGCTCGACGCGACCGCGGACACGCGCAGGGCCGAGCTGTACGAGGTGGCCGGCGCGCTCGCCGAGCGCCGGAAGACGATCCGCGAACTGATCGCCGACCGGGAGGTCCTGGCCCGGCGGCGCTCGAACCTCGATCCCGACCTGCTGCGCGCCCGGGAACTGGTGTGCTCGGCGGCCGGACTCGGTGAGGACGCCCTGCACTTTGCGGGCGAGCTGATCGCGGTGCGCGCCGAGCACGCCGAGTGGACGGGCCCGATCGAGCGTGTCCTGGGCGGATTCGGGCGCACCCTGCTGGTGCCCGACGAGCTGTACCCGCGGGTGGCCGCCGCCGTCGACGCACACCATCTCGGTGCCCGCCTCGTATACCGGCGAGTCCGCACGGGCGTCGGTGCGCCGGACGCACCCACCACCGCCGACGGCTCGCTCGTCCGCAAGCTCGAGGTGCGCCCCGGCCCGCTCGCCGCGTGGCTGCAGCACCACCTGGCGGACCGCTTCGACTACGCGTGCGTCGACACCGCCGACGACCTGCGCCGCGTCCCGCGGGGCGTGACCCGGGCCGGGCAGGTCAAGCACGGTGGCGACCGGCACGAGAAGGACGACCGGCGGCGCATCGACGACCGCAGCCGCTGGGTCCTCGGCTTCGACAACGAGGCCAAGCTTGCCGACCTGCGCCGGCGCATCGGCGACGCCGAGACCGACGTCGACGCGCTGCAACGGCGGCAGGAGGCGCTCGAACGCGCCGAGTCTGCGATCCAGCTGCGCCGGCAGGCCGCCGCGGTGATCCGCGAGTCCGCGTGGTCCGACGTCGACGTCGCGGCGGCGGAAAACGCGGTGGACGCGATCGAGGAGCGGCTGCGCGAGTGGATGCAGGGCAACACCGAATATGCCACGCTCACCGCGGATCTGGCTCGCGCCGAGAGCGAGGAACGCGCCGCCCGGCAGGCGCACACCGCGGCGCTGGCCAAGCTCGAACAGCACCGGGACGAGCTGACCCGGGTGCAGGCGCGGCTCGACGAGGCGCAGGCCCACGCCGGCACGGCGGTGCCCGACCCGATCGCCGCGCGCATCCGGGCCCGGTTCGCCGCGGCGGTCCGCCGCGTCACCGTCGACAACATCGACCGGGCCCTGAGCACGGTGGGTCGCGCGATCAACGCGGAGATGCGGTCCGCGCAGCACGACACCGCGGACGCCGAGCGCCGCATCACCGCCATCCTCACCGGCTACCTCGCCGAGTGGGAGGCGCGGCGCGCCGAGATGCGCTCCGAGGCCGAGTACGTCGACGACGCCCTCGCGGTGCTCGCCCGGCTGCGCAGCGACGGCCTGCCCGCCTACGAGGACGAGTTCTTCCGGCTGCTGCGCGAGCAGTCGCACCGCAACATCGGGGAGCTGGCGCGCGCGATCCGTAAGGCTCCGGGTGAGATCCGCTCACGTATCGAGCCGGTGAACGAATCGCTGCGCCGCTCGCCGTTCGACACCGACCGGATCCTGCGCATCGACGTCAAGGACCGGCGCTCCCCTGCCGCGTCGGAGTTCCTGGCGGAGCTGCTGCAGATCACGAGCGGCGCGTGGAAGGAGGAGGACCGGGCCGCGGCGGAGCGGCGGTTCGAACAGATGGCGGCGGTGCTCGAACGGCTCGACTCCGGCGAGCCCGCCGACCTGCGGTGGAAGCGCCTCGTGCTCGACACCCGCCTGCACGTCGGATTCATCGGGGTGGAGGTCGACCCGGAGGGCAACGACGCCAACTATCACGACTCGAGCTCCGGCCTGTCGGGTGGACAGGCGCAGAAGCTGGTGTTCTTCTGCCTCGCGGCGGCGCTGCGCTATCAGCTGGCCGCCGCCGGCGAGGAGCTGCCGCGCTACGGCACCGTGATCCTCGACGAGGCGTTCGACCGCGCCGACCCCGCGTACACGCGACGGGCGCTGGACGTGTTCACCCAGTTCGGGTTCCACATGGTGCTCGCCACCCCGCTCAAGCTGCTGCAGACCCTCGACGACTACATCGACGGCGTGGCCGCGGTGAGCATCCGCGACAAGCGCTACTCGCAGATCGCACTGTTGCCGATCCGCGGGGACGGCACGTGAGCGCACTGTGCGTGCCGCCGTCCGCGGTCGCCAGCAAGGCCCAGGTTGCCTACCGCAGCCGCCGCACCCGATGGATCACCGATCCCACTGCGGCCGAATCGGATTCGCTGTCGATCGGGCTGCATCCGCCGTCCGAGCGGCGGGTCGCGCAGGATCCCGACGCCGTCGTCGCGTGGGTGCGTGCCTGGCACCGCTACCCGGGTGCCGGGCGGGTCGAGTGGGAGACGCGGCGCTGGCCGAGCTTCGGCACGCAGGAAGTGCCGATGCGCCTGCTGCTTTCGGGCGCGACCGAGATCGCCGCCGCGGCCGCACGAGCACCCGAGTGGCGCACCCTCACCGAACGGCAGGCGCGGCTGCTCGACGGACTCGGCCCCGGCACCGCGACGCTCGCGACAGCGATCGCCGCGACGCATGCCCGCTGGCTGGAGCTGGACGAGCCGGACTTCGCGCGGCTCGTCGCAGCGGTGCGCTGGCTGGCCGAGCATCCGTCGTCGGGGCTGTTCGTCCGCCAGCTGCCGGTGCCCGGCGTCGACACCAAATGGGTGTCGCGGCACCGCGGCCTGGTCGAGACGCTGCTCGACGGCGTGCGGGGCGATCGTGACCTGGGGGTGCGGTCGCTGCCGCGGATGTGCGAGGTGGCCGTGTGCGACCGGGCGCTGCTGGCGGGGGCGCCCCGGATCTTCGCGACGTCGCTCGACGAGCTGGCGGCACTGCCGGTGAAGCCGGCCCGCACCCTGATCCTGGAGAACAAGGAGGGCCTGCACGCGCTGCCGGAGCTGCCGGCGACGGTGGCGGTGCACGGCGGCGGCTACGCGGTGCACGAGCTGGCGGACGTGCCGTGGCTCGCCGCCTCCGACGTCGTGTACTGGGGTGACCTGGACACGCACGGTTTCGCGATCCTCGACCGGCTCCGCGGCCGCCTCCCGCACGTGCGCAGCCTGCTCATGGACCGCGGCACCGTCGAGCGGTGGCGCGACCTCGCCGTGCCCGAGGCGTCACCCGCCCCGCACACGCCCGCACACCTGACCGGACCGGAACGCGACGCGCTCGCGGTGGTGCGCACCGAGGGTCTGCGGCTCGAACAGGAACGGATCCCGTGGCCGTACGTCGTCGCCCATCTCGAGGCGCTGTAGGCGCGGGCGTCGAGCCTGTCGCCCCGCACGGGCCGCCGGTTCCGGAGTCGTCTTCCCACCTGCGGCTTCACGATGTGCCTGAAGTTGCAATAGTGAACTAGAATCAAACTTCTCATTCCCGGGATCTTTCACGGGAAATCCCTTCACAGGAAAGGAGCACTCCGACGCACACGCCGGCCCCCCACACCGTTCATCTCGTCCCCCTGCCCCACAGCGTCGGGGACGCTCCCCCGCTCGCGTCCGAGCGGCCCCGGCTGCACGGCCACCCGGACATCGTGTGGTTCCGGGATCGCTATGCGATCCCCATCTCGACGACCACGCCGCACGAGGCGATGCTCGAGGATCTGTACTTCGTGCGCCGGGTCCTCGATGACGCCGGCATCGACTTTCTGCTGGTCCGCGGCGACGGCGCGCGCCCGGTGCTGGCGGTGGACTGGGCCGACCGCAAGGAGCTGCGCGCCGCACTGGTCGTCGCGTGCACCGACGAACCGTTCTACTCCAAGACGGTCGGCACCAAGCGGCGCCGACCGGTGCTCGTCGCCGACGGCCGGCTTTCCCCTAGTTCCAAGGACCGGGTGTTCCGACTGTTCCGGCCGCGAGTCGAGCTGACCAGCGGGCTGCGGTACGGGGCGTCGAACGGGGTGCAGATCGAGCTGTGGTCGCACACCGACGACGAAATCCTCCTGCCGAAAGAGAACGCTCTGACCCGGCGCAGCGTGCCGCGGGAGGAGATCACCCGCACCACCGTCGAGCGCTACGGGCAGACGTGGCCGACGATCGAGGGGATGTTCGCGACCCATCCGTCGGACGTCCCGTTCGAGATCGACCTGGTGTTCTCGTGGGTGGACGGCTCGTCGAAGGAGTGGCAGGCCGAACGCGCCAAGCGCATGCAGAACTACGTGGTGGGCGAGGGCGACGACTCCCCCGCGCGCTTCCGGCAGATCAACGAGCTGAAGTACGCGCTGCGCTCCGTGCACATGTATGCGCCGTGGATCCGGCGGATCTTCGTCGCGACCGACTCGGAGCGACCGGACTGGCTGGCCGACGACGGCCGGGTCACGTTCGTGCGCAGCGAGGAGTTCTTCGCCGACCCGTCGGTGCTGCCCACCCACAATTCGCAGGCCGTCGAGTGCCAGCTGCATCACATCCCGGGCCTGTCCGAGCACTTCCTGTACTCGAACGACGACATGTTCTTCGGCCGCGCGGTGGATCCGCAGATGTTCTTCTCCGCCGGCGGGGTCACGAAGTTCATCGAGGCCGACACCCGGATCGGATTGGGCCGGAACCACAAGAAGCGCAGCGGTTTCGAGAACGCGGCACGCGTGAATCGCCGGCTGCTCGAGGACCGGTTCGGGGTGACGATCACCCGGCACCTCGAACACACGCCGGTGCCCCTGCGCAAGAGCATCATGGTGGAGATGGAGCGGGAGTTCGCGGAGGAGTTCGCCGCGACGGCGGCGAGCACGTTCCGGGCCGCGGAGAACATCTCGGTGACGAACTCGTTCTACCACTACTACGCGCTGATGACCGGCCGGGCGGTGCAGCAGACGACGGCCCGCATGCGGTACGTCGACACGACGATGGTTTCGGGTCTGCGCGAGCTGGACACGCTGCTGGCGACGCGGAAGATGGACTTCTTCTGCCTCAACGACGGCAGCGTGCCCGAGGTCGACCTCGAGGTGCGGACGGCCAAGGTCACGCAGTTCCTGGAGCGGTACTACCCGATCCCGGCGCCGTGGGAGACGGACTACCCGAGGCGGGCGTGACCTGCGCCCTCGGACGCATCGGGCCGTCCCGATTATCCGTGGGGCGGCCCGGCCGGGTGAACGCGAACTCGGGGACGACGCCGGGCCGGCGTCGACGCTCACCGCCCGTTCGGTGACGAGGCGAGGGCGGGAAACACCCAGCTTCCGTCGAGGACCTCCGCACGCGGGCGATACAGGCGAACGAGATAGTTCCACCCCTCCGTGACGGGAAGGTGATTGGCGCGGTCCGCATCGTCGCCGCCACCGAAACGGACGGTGATCGAGCCGTCGGCGTTGGGAACGCCTGTGAGGTTGTTGATGCTGTAGGCGTGGTGCTCGTTCGGTTCGAAGAAGCCCTCGGCGTTGTAGACCGAGACGGACCAGAAGCCGTCGACGGGCACATCGCCGACGGTCAACTCGTACTCTCCGACCGGCAGTCCCGGATCGACGCCGATGTACACGGCCTCCTCGGTCGGAAGGCCGCCCCAGCCGGCGGCGGTACCGATCAGGTGCCGGACCGGGTCGACGGTGTTCCGGGCACCGAACATCCGATCGAAGCCGGTCAGTCCTCGTGCCAGCGCCAGCAGCGCCTCCCGCGTCGCGTCGAGGCTCGCACGGTCGTAGTCGGGCGCCGCGAACGGCGTCGACGAGCCGACTTCGAGACGGAACCGGTCCTGGAGCGAGACCACGGTGCGGACGTCGTCCGGATCGGAGGGATCGACGAGGATCCGCACCGCGACGGCGACGTACGGTGTCGGGAACTCGTCGGCCGTGAACCTGTGCTCTCCCGGGTCGTGGAGGATCCGATCGACATGGTGGTCCTGGTCGACCACCATCACGGACATGTACCGCCGACCGCCGTCGGGGATGGTGAGCGTCGCTCCCTCCGAGGTGTCGACGATCGCGAGGCTGTACAGGGTGTCGCGGTTCATCCGGATCACCGTCTGCTGCTCGACCGAGGCGGGCTCCCGGTTGTGCCGGAGCACATTGATGCCCCCGGCGTCCCGCTGAAGGTCGAGAAACATCCGATCCGTCTCCGCGCGAACGAAGTTGTCCACATTCACCGGAATCGATGTCATGCGCGGCAGCCTAGACGACGAACACCCCACGCGCTGTCCGATTCGTCCGCCTCCGCGACGGTCCGGTGTTCCCTGCCGGAACTGCCGGGCCGGCCGCCGGGCACGGTGCGGCACCGTCTCATTCCGGCTCCGACATCCGCGCGCGGCGCGCGAGGGTGGCGGCGACGCCGGCTGCGGCCGCGCGCACCGACGTGGCGTGCCGCTCGGGATGGAAGCGGGCCACGGGACCGGTGACGCTGAGGGCCGCGATCGGCCGGTCGTCCGGGTCGAGTACCGGCGCAGCGACGCAGGTGATGCCCATCGCGGATTCCTCGCGTTCGTACGCGACCCCCTCGTCGACGATGCGTTCGAGCTGTGCGCGCAGCAGTCCGGGCCCGGACAGCGTCTTCGGGGTGCGCCGTTCGAGTGGCTCGGCGAGCACCCTCTCGAGGATCTCCGGATCGGAGTAGGCGAGGAGGGCCTTTCCGATGGCCGTGCAGTGCAGCGGCATTCGGCCGCCGAGACGGGACGGGGAGCGGGCCTGCCGGTGTCCCCCGATCTTGGAGATGTAGACCACTTCGGTGCCCTCGAGGATGCCGAGGTGCACCGTCTCGTGCGTCCGCTCGTACAGGTCCTCCATGAACGGGGTTGCGACCTCGATCAGGCTGCGTTCGGTGGACGCCCGCATTCCGAGTTCGAACAGTTGCCCGCTCAGCCGGTAGCCGGCCTGGGTGCGGTCGAGAAGGCGCACCTTGACGAGGTCGGAGACCAGCCGGTGCAGGGTGCCCTTGGGGATGCCGGTGCGCCGGCCGAGTTCCGCGAGGCTGAGCCCGTGGTCGTCGACGGTGAACGCATACAGCACGGTGACGACCTTGCCGAGCACGGTGTTCGGGTCGATCTGCACGTCGCTGGGAGTGTGCACCGCATTCCCCCTTTCGTCCGGTGACCTGGCGATTCGGGTCACCAGCCACTGTACGTTCCACTGAGTCGAACACTTTCCTGGCCGGATGCCGGCTCGCCCGGCGACAGTGGGCAGACCAATTCCCTTCGACCTTCCGGGACCGCCATGACCCCCTCCCCAGGAACCGACCACATGCCGGCTCCGCCCTCCGGCGGCGCCGCGACGGACGATCCGGCTGTACACGCGGCCTTCGTCCGGATCGACCACGCGGTGCGCACCCACTCACCGTGCCCGCCGGTGCGTGACCTCATCGGCAGCTCCGATATCGAGCGCGCCTACGCGGTCCAGACGAAACTGAACGCGGCACGCACGGCCGCCGGCGCTCGTGTGGTCGGTCGCAAGATCGGGCTCACGTCACCGGCGGTCCAGCGGCAACTCGGCGTGGACCGGCCCGACTTCGGTGTCCTGTTCGACGACATGCAGTACACCGAGGACGAACCCGTGCCCTTCCACCGCCTGCTGCAACCGAAGGTCGAGGCGGAGATCGCCTTCGTGCTCGGGCAGGACCTCGCCGACGGCCCGCTCGACGACCGGCGCATCCGCGACAGCGTCGACTACGCCGTCGCCGCCCTCGAGATCGTCGACAGCCGGATCGCAGGGTGGGACATCACCTTCGGGGACACGGTCGCCGACAATGCCTCGTCCGGGCTGTTCGTCCTCGGCACCCGGCGCCGCGGGCTCGACGAGTTCGAACCGGTCGACACCGAGATGGCGATGCGCGTCGACGGCGCGGCGGTGTCCACCGGGAACGGCGCGGCCTGCCTGGGCGACCCGCTGCGGGCCCTGGCGTGGCTCGCCGACACCGCCCGCCGGTTCGGTGAACCGCTCCGCGCCGGGCAGATCGTCCTGTCCGGGGCCCTCGGGCCGATGGCGCCCGTCCACCCCGGCTCCACCGTCACCGCGGACATCACCGGACTCGGTTCCGTAACCGCGACCTTCACCGAGGAGGACCACACATGAGCACCCGCAGAACACAGGTGGCCGTCATCGGCTCCGGCAACATCGGCACCGACCTGATGATCAAGGTGATCCGGAACTCGACCAATCTCGAGATGGGCGCCATGGTCGGCATCGACCCCGACTCGGACGGCCTGGCCCGCGCCCGCCGGCTGGGTGTCCCCACCACCGCCGACGGCGTGGCGGGCCTGATCGGCCTGCCGAACTTCGACGAGATCGGCTTCGTGTTCGACGCGACGTCGGCACAGGCGCACCGGGCCAACGCCCGGGCGCTCGAACCCTACGGCAAGCGGCTGATCGACCTCACGCCCGCAGCGGTCGGCCCGTTCGTCGTTCCGGCCGTCAACCTCGACGCACACCGGCACGCCCCGAACGTCAACATGGTCACCTGCGGTGGGCAGGCAACCATCCCCGTCGTGGCGGCGGTCTCCCGCGTCACGCCCGTCGCCTACGCCGAGATCGTCGCGTCCATCGCGTCGAAGTCCGCCGGACCCGGCACCCGCGCGAACATCGACGAGTTCACCGAGACGACGGCGCACGCGATCGAGTCGGTCGGCGGCGCGGCCCGGGGTAAGGCGGTGATCGTCCTGAACCCTGCCGAGCCGCCGCTGATCATGCGGGACACCGTGTTCTGCCTGATCTCCGAGCCGAGCGCAGTCGTGCACGACGCCGTCCGGGAGTCGATCGAGCGGATGGTCGCCGACGTCGCCGCCTACGTGCCGGGCTACCGGCTCAAGCAGCAGGTGCAGATCACCCCGGTCCCGGAGGGGCAACCGGTGCATACCCTGCTCGCCGACGGCGCCCCGGCCACACCCACCCACCAGGTGTCGGTATTCCTCGAGGTCGAGGGTGCCGCCCACTACCTGCCCGCGTACGCGGGCAACCTCGACATCATGACCTCGGCTGCCCTGCGGTTCGCGGAGGCCGCCGCCGAGACGGACACCGCGCGCGCGGCAGAACTGGAGACCACCCGATGACGACCGAACTGTTCATCCAGGACGTCACGCTCCGGGACGGGATGCACGCCGTTCGGCACCGCATCACCCCGGACGACGTGGGCCGTATCGTGGCCGCGCTGGACGCGGCCGGTGTCGACGCCATCGAGGTCGCCCACGGCGACGGCCTGGCCGGGGGCAGCCTCAACTACGGACCGGGCAGCCACACCGACTGGGAGTGGATCGAGGCCGCGGCCGCGAACGTGTCCCGGGCGCGCCTCACCACGCTGCTTCTGCCCGGGATCGGCACGATCCGCGAACTCGAGCACGCCTACCGGCTCGGGGTCCGCTCGGTGCGCGTGGCCACGCACTGCACCGAGGCGGACGTCTCGGCCCAGCACATCGCGACGGCCCGCGAGCTGGGCATGGACGTCTCCGGATTCCTCATGATGAGCCACATGGCACCGCCCGCCGAACTGGCGCGACAAGCGAAGTTGATGGAGTCCTACGGCGCGCACTGCGTCTACGTGACCGACTCCGGCGGTCGTCTGACCATGGACGGGGTACGCGAACGGGTTCGGGCCTACCGGAGCGTGCTCGACCCGGGCACCGAGATCGGTATCCACGCCCACGAGAATCTGTCGTTGTCGGTGGCGAACTCCGTGGTCGCCGTCGAGGAAGGTGTCACTCGCGTCGATGCCTCCCTGGCCGGACACGGCGCCGGGGCCGGCAACTGCCCGCTCGAGGCGTTCGTCGCCGTCGCCGACCTGCAGGGCTGGACCCACGGCAGCGACCTGTTCGCGCTGCAGGACGCGGCCGACGACCTGGTCCGGCCGCTTCAGGATCGGCCGGTCCGGGTGGACCGCGAGACCCTCACCCTCGGCTACGCCGGCGTGTACTCCTCGTTCCTCCGCCACGCGGAGGCTGCGTCGGAGCGTTACGGCATCGACGTGCGCACCCTCCTGCTCGAGGTCGGGCGGCGCGCGCTCGTCGGCGGGCAGGAGGACATGATCGTCGACATCGCCCTCGACCTGCTGGGGGAACGTGCCGGCAGCCCGGCGTGACCCGGGATCCGCATACACGCCGGGGCGGGTCTGTCGCGAACGACAGACCCGCCCCGGTCGCTGCGCCGTCAGACGGCGTCGGTCCTCTTGGGTGTTCCCCAGCTGCTGACGTCCACCACCGTTCCCGTCACGGTCGCGGAGTCGTCACGGCACGCGAGATAGAGGTAGGCGCCCACGTAATCGTCGGGTTCCACCTCGATCTGCAGAGCTCCGTTGTCGCGCACCATCTGCCGGATCGGAATGGCCTCGGCCACCGAGCGGTCGGCGAGCCCCATCGCGCCGGGCCCGCGTAGGTCGGTGGCCATGCCGCCGGGAGCGACCGCATTGACCCGAACCTCCGGGGCAAGTTCGTACGCCAGCTGGCGCACGAGTCCCACGCCGGCATGCTTGGACGAGACGTACAGCGGGCCACCGCCGCCCGGGAAGAAGGCCGCGTTGGACAGGGTGAAGATCATGCTGCCGCGGGAGGACTTCAGGTGCGGCGCTGCGGCCTTCGCACCGAGCAGATAGCCCTTCACGTTGACGGCGAACAATTCGTCGAACCCGGTACCCAGTTCTTCCGGCGACGCGTCGAGCAGCGAACGACCGAAGTCCCAGACTCCGGCGTTGCCGACGAAGGTGTCGAGAGCACCGAACTCGCGCACGGCGAGATCGGCTGCTTGCTTGTTGTCGGCGAACGAGGTGACGTCGCCCGTCAGGGTGCGCACGCTGGTCCCGAACGCCTCGCGCAGTGCGGTCAGCTTCGGCTCCGACCTGTCGAGCACGGTCACGCGACCGCCGTTCTCGACGAACCGTCTCACCAGGGCGTGGCCGAGCCCGGATCCGCCGCCGGTCACGAGAATCGACTTTCCGTCAAGCCGTCCCACTACGGGCTCCTTCCTTCAGTTCGTACGAGTCGGGAAGTCCGACGTGGATGTCGCCGCCCTCGATACGGACCGGGTGCGTGCCGACCGCGGTCGTCGCGGGCGGATTCAGGGGCCGGCCGGTTCGGAGGCAGAACTTCGCCATGTGGAGCGGGCATTCCACGACGCAGTTCTCGATCCATCCGTCGGCGAGGGAGTACGTCTCGTGCGTACACGTGTCGTCGACGCAGAAGTACTCCCCGTTCGACCTGAACACCGACACCGGCGGACGCGAGTCGAGCCGCACCGCGTCGTCGTCGTCGAGGTCGCCGACCGCGCAGACACGAACCCACCGCGTGTTCTCACTGGATGATTCAGCCGTCATCGTCGGATACCTCACAGGAAGATGCTGATGCTGGGGGCGAGGATCGTGGTCTGCTCGAGGACGATCCGGCGCTCGCGGATCTTGAAGGGCAGGGTGCCGGTGTGGTGGCGCAGCACATCGAAGCGCTCACCGACGAACCAGTCCTGGTGCCGCTCGAGCCGGCTGCGGTAGACCCAGAAGTTGCACACCACGTCGAGATCGCCGTCCTCGCGGTGCGCGACACGGACATTGGTCAGCAACCGCCGGGTGCGCGACGGGGGCTCCTCCGACCACGACAGGCCCGAGGTCAGCCGTCGGACCCTGCCCCGCAGGAAGGGGAAGTCGTCGTCGATGAACGCGCCCTCGTCCGGGCCGGAGATCTCGGCGTCGCGTTCCCGGAACGTGCGGGTCATGCGGGTGGGCGCCCAGTAGTGCACGTCCTCCCCGAAGAACTCGAGCCATTCGTGGTAGCGGTGGTTGTCGAGGTGTTCCGCCTCGGCATACAGGAACTGTTCGACCGCGTGCTGCAGATGCACGTCGGCGCGCTGGACGGCCGCGGGCAGCCCGTCGGCGCTGCGGGTGTCGGTGGTCATCGGTTCTCTCCTGCGTGTTCGGAGCGCTTGGCCTCGTCGGCTCGGCGGAGGATTTCGTCCCACGGCAGGCCGTCGACGAGATCCAGCCACCGCTGGTAGAACCCGCGGGCGGCGGTTTCGCTGTAGACATCGTTGGACAGGCCGGGAAGACCGTGACTGTCGCGTTCCTCGAATCCCATCCCCATCTGGACGTTGAACTCGGTGCTGCGCGACTTCCAGCCTCGCAGCACTTGCTGCACCTCGGTCCAGTTCTCGCCGTCATCGGTCTCGAAGACCCCGGCCGGGCTGAAGGAGCGCTGGGTGCCCCGCCGCATTCCCGCCTTGGCCTCCGGCGAGGCATCCTTCGGTACGAACGTCCATGCCCACACTTCGATCTGTCCGGGACCGCGCGGATGCCACACGCGCATCGTGTTCACGGGTCCGAGCCAGGAGAAGTTCGGGAAGATCAGATTGTGCCCTGAGACCTTGACGGCGCGGTCGGCGCCGATCCGCCGGAGGACTTCGTCGCGATGTGCGGTCTGCCAGGCGCTGTACTCGGGGCCTGCGTGCAGGTCGGGACCGAATTCGGGGAGCCAGAAGCTCCCGGATCCGTGGCCGTCGCCGGCGAACTGCCGGCCCGGTGCGTCGGGCGGTGGGTTGAGCAGACCGTGGAAGGCCGGATCCTCGTGCAGGGCCAGCATCGCCGACGAATGCGAGATCGCGGCGTGGTACATGTCGCTGGCGAACTGCTCCGCCGGCAGCTTCCAGTTGCAGTCGATGACCCACTTCGCGGCGCCCTTGACGAACTCGATGCCGTTGTCCCATCGATCGATGGTCGCGTCGAAGTAGTACGCCATCTCGCCCAGATACTCGACGAAGTCCGGGACCTCGTCCGACCAGGTGCCGAAGTGGAACCCCCGGTAGCTCGCGATGCGGGGGACCTTCGTGGCGCCCCAGGAGGATTTGTCGATCCGGTCACGGTATCCGCGTTGCTGCTGCGGCACGTTGATGAGGTTGCCCTCGAGGTCGTACGACCAGCCGTGGTAGGTGCACGTGAACGCGCGACTCGTGCCCTCGTCCGATCGGCAGATCCGCATTCCCCGATGCCGGCACTGATTGAGGAACGCCTTCACCGAGCCGTCTCGCTGGCGCACGACCAGAACCGGATCCTCACCCATGTACGTCTGGACGAACGACCCGGGCTTCGGCAACTGACTGTCGTGCGCGAGGAAGAGCCAGGTCCGGCCGAACACCCGCTCGAGCTCCAGTTCGTAGATGCCCGGGTCGGTGTAGATGGTGGGGTTGAGTAGGCCGTGAGCGGGGTCGACCAGCGCATGGATGTCACTCATCGTCGGCCCCCACTGCCACGGCGCTGGGGACGTCGGCAAGGACCTGATGGCCCCACGTGCTGGCCGACCGGTAGTGGCCGACAGTCCACGAGTCGTCGTCCACGAGTCTGCCGTTCCATCCGTACTCGATCGCGAACCCGGACGGTGTGGACAGATAGAACGAGGTCATCTCGTCGTTGGTGTGTTCCCCGAGGGCGCGGACGACCTGTCCTGGCGTCTCCATCGCCAGATCGAGTGCACGGCCGACGGAGTCGAGGCGGCTGAGCTCGAGCATCACATGGCCGATCCCCGGTTCGAAGCCCGGGATGGCGGCGAGCGCCACCGTGTGGTGACGCGGATTGCAGTGCAAGAAGACTGCATTGGTCGGGCCGAAGGCGATGGTGTCGCTGGGGCGGAAGCCCAGCATCGACTGGTAGAACTCGGCGGATCGCTGCGCGTCGGATGCGAAGAGGAACACATGCCCGAGGCCGAGATCGCCGGTGACGAAGTCGATTCCCCGCGGCGACACGAACGGGGTGTGGTCGTGCGGATGACCGTACACGACCTCGATCGGGTTGCCGTCGGGGTCATCGAAGGCGATGAGCCGCTGCACATGCCGTGCACGCGCCAGATCGGCATCCTCCGAGACCGGGACCGAGTTCGCGACCAGGCGGCGGGCGAGCGCGTCGAGGTCCTCGCTGGTCCGCGTCTCGAACCCGAGGGCGAGCAGGGCGTCCGCCCCGGGGGGACCGTCCTCGACCGTCAGCCGGTACTCACGCTCGTCGAACCGGAAGCGGGCCTCGGTGGGGTCGTCGGACGGCACGAGTTGGGCTCCGACGATGCGGGTGCCGAACTCCCTCCACTCGTCGACGGGGCCGCGCACACGCAGGTATGCAAGAGCCTTCACAGTGCTCACGGGATTTCCTTTCGTTGACATCTCAGATCCGGCCGCGCAGGAACAGCGTGCTGAGCTGGACGAACCGATCGGCCTGTTCGATCTGCGCCCAATGACCGCAGTGCGGCATGACATGCAGGCGCGCGTTGGGGATTCGCCGGGCGAGCCATTCGCTGCTCTCGGCGGGGACCACCGAGTCCTCGCGGCCGTGGACCAGCAGGACGTCATTGCGGATCCGCCGCAGCGATGTCTCCGGGACACGTAGGCCCGGAAGCCCGGGACCGGATTGCGGAAGCCCGAAGGTGAGGAGATGGGATCGACGCACGTCCGGACGCAGCGCCGTCTCGAGCCGGTCCCGGGCGATCGAGTCGATCTCGTCGCCGAACAGGTCCGGATCGTGGAGCATGTACGAAATCAGCTGCTTCATGCTCTCGAGCGTGGGGTCGTTGTAGAACTCGATGAGCTTGAGCAATTCCCCGGTCGGGGCGGGGTTGCCGCCGCCACCGGCCCCCATTCCGATGACCTTCCCGATCCGGTCCGGGGCGACGGTCAGCATGTTCAGGGCGACGACCCCACCCAGCGAGTTCCCCACGAGGTGCACGCTGTCGAGGCCGAGGGCGTCGACCAGCGCCAGGTTGCTCAGTACGAGCTGCCGCACACGTCCGCTCGGGGGGAGCTCGGCCGGGTGACTCGAGTCGCCCCAGCCCACCTGGTCGATCACAAGACAGTCGTAGTCGTCCGCGAAGGCGGAAACGGTCGCGGCATAGTTCGACAACCCGGTGGCACCGGGCCCCGATCCGTGCAGGAACAGAATCGTCTCCCCGGTGCGCGGGCCGGCTCTGTTGAGCCGGATGCGGAAACCGCCGGCTTCGACGTCCGAAGTCTCCATTGTTGTCGTCATCGTCATCCTCTCTACGTCCGGGTGTGCCAGATTTCACCCCGGGCCGGGGCTAGCGGGACCACGCCACGGGGCACCTGAAACGCCCGGCCCGGGCGAATCCGGTTATGGAATAGATTCGGGTCGCGTCTGTTTCGGGATCACCCGGTCACATCGACGTCGCGCCGGGTGTCCGGGCTCCTCAGTTGGCGGACCAGCCTGCGCAGGTCGGTACCGGCGAACCGCAGAGTCTCGTCCGGAACTTCGATCCTGTTTTCCGCCAGGATTTTTGCCGATCGGACATCGCGCGGCTCGTCCAGGGCGGCTGCGGCGGCAACACGCCCGTCGCGCACCCAGAAGGCCACGAATCCGGGTTCGGTGGTCGAGTCACGGACAATCACGCGGTCGCCGGGCCGCCCGCGCCCGTACATCTGCAGCGTGTGCTGGTACTGGTGCGACCAGAAGTAGGGGATTTCGCGGTTGACGGTCGCGTTCCCCGCCATCGACGCTCCGACGGCCGCACCGTGCCGGCGGGCCACGTCCCAGTGCTCGATCCGACCCCGGTGACCGAGGTGCGGGTTGACGTGCGCGGCGATGTCTCCGGCCGCCCAGATCCAGGGGTCGCTGCTGCGGCCCAGGTCGTCGACGGTGATGCCGTCGGCGCAGGCTACTCCCGCCTGTCTCGCGAGACCGTCGTTGGGGACGACACCGCACCCGACGACGACGGTGGCCGCGTCGAGACGTTCGCCGGTCGACAGCCGCACCGACTCCACTGCGCGCGAGCCCGCGAACGCGTCGACCGTGCGGCGCGTCAGGATGCGCACCCCCCGTTCCGTGTGCAGCCGGCAGATGCGCCGGGCGATCTCCGGGCCGACGGCCGCCAGAAGGGGGAGCTCGCCGAGTTCGACGACGGTGACGTCGATTCCGCGGTCCACCGCGGCCGCAGCGACCTCGAGGCCGACGAACCCTCCACCCACAACGACGAGCGGCCCACCCGCCCTCAGCCGGGCGGACAAGGCCGCGGCGTCGGCCGCATCCCGCAGCGTGAGGATGTTTCCGAGGGCGGCCCCGGGAACGTCCAACCGCCGTGCCGCCACGCCGGTGGTGAGCAGCACCCGGTCCGCGACAAGCTCTTCCCCGTCGGATGTGTCGATGCGCCGGTCCGACGGTCGAAGCCGGCACACCCCGACACCGAGGCGCAACTCGATGTCCAGGCGCCGGTACTCCGTCTCGGCCACTATCTCCCGCAGCCTGCGGTCGGAGAGGTACTCCTTCGACAGTGGCGGGCGTTCGTAGGGTGTGTGAGGGTCGGCGTCGACGACGGTGATTCGACCGGCGAATCCGTTGTCTCTCATCGCCGACGCCGCGGCCAGGCCGGCGGCGCCGGCGCCGACGACGACGTGGTGCTTGTTACGGGTCAAGGTGCCATCTCCTTCACGGAGCGGTTGGGAGGTGCCCCACTCCGCAGGCATGTTGTACGGATCACAGTAGGTTCGCGTGGACACCGCCGTCCATCGACTGTTCCGTGCGCCGGAACTCCGACCGGGACGGTCCTGTGAAGTGTGATGCGGCCCAGCGTTTCTCTCATCTGCGGACCCGAATCGGCACGGCGAATCCGCCGGAGCACGGCCGTGGTCGAGCGTATGCTCACCGCCATGCCTGCCGAACGATCCGGGCGCGCTCAGTACACCGACATCCTGACTGCTCTTCGCGACATCGTCGCGGCCGACAGTGCCGACGACGTGGTGCGCGCGGCACTCACCTCGGCGCGCGCCACCGCGCGTGCCGACGCGGCGTTCTGGATGGACGCCCGCGAGGACGGCCTCCACATGGTGGCCGGGTCGGGTCTGAGTCAGCCCGAAGTCCATGCCCTGAGCCACATACCGCCCGACCGGGGGCTCGGAGGCGAAGTGCTGCGCAGCGGCGGACCGGCATCGACACCCGACTACAGCGCGGACCCCCGGGCGATCCCCCGGATGCGGCAGCTGCTGGAACGAGAGGGACTGGTCTCGGCGGCGGCGGTGCCCGTGAGCGGGGCCGCGCACGTCGACTCGGTGCTGTATGTGGTGTCACGCGCACGCCGCCCCGTCGAGTCGGAGGAGCTGCGCGCGCTGGCCGGTCTCGCGTCGATGGCCGGGGAGCTGCGCGAGCGGGCTGCGGAACGAGCACGCGCCGCGCAGGACATGCGGACGCTCGAGGACGACCGCGAGCGGTCCCGCGCCGAGCGGGAGCTGTATCTGGCCACGGCCGAATCGATGCTCTCCGGTGCCGGTCTCGACCACTGTCTCGAACTCGCAGGCGACGCGTGGGGCGCATCGGTGCACCTCGAGGGGCCGAACGGCCGCCCGCCGCGGCCGGGCAACCCGACCGTCGACCGAAGCCGCACGACGGGGTGCGTGCGGGAGTTCCGCGTCCCCGGAACGGACAACGCAACGCTGACCCTGCGCGGGGCCGCCGCCACCGGGGACGACTCGGTGCGCGTGCTGGCGGCTCTCGTCGGGATGGACCTCGCGCGGCACCGTGCCGCCCTCGAAACCGAGATCCGCCTCACCGATCACTTGGTGCGGAGCCTGCTGGACGGGTCGAAGGACGAGCTGCGCCGGCTGTGGCATCGGGCTCTGCTGGTCGGGCTCGATCTCGGCGTCCCTCGGGCGGTCGTCGCCGTGGGAGGTGACCGGCACGTGGATCGGGCACTGCTCGACACCCTGGGCCGGCGGGTGCGGTCTCGGGTTCCCGGCGCGCAGCTGACCACGTTCGAGGGCGACGCGTTCGTGCTGTGGCCCGTGCGCGGCGACGCGGAATCGACCGTCCTCGCAACGCACCTCGCTGCGATCGTCGAGGAGTGCCGCCCACACATGCTCGGCGCCGGCATCGGTCCGGTCTGTCGCCGGGCCGAGGACTATCCCGCGGCCGTGCGCGAGGCCCGCTTCGCGCTGCGCGTCGGTGTCCACGGACGACGCGAACGCGCCGTCGTCTCCGTCGAGTCTCTCGGAATGTACCGCCTCTTCGCGCACGTCGGCGGGGTCGACGCACTGGCGGCCGCGGCGGAGGAATCGTTGGCTCCGGTGCTGCGCGCCGACACCCGCGACGGCTCCGATCTGCTGCACACGCTGCAGACGTATCTGGAGAAGGACCGGCGAGCGGCCGAAACGGCCCGTGCACTGCACGTTCACGTCAACACGTTGCGCTACCGCATCGAACGCGTCTGCAAGCTGCTCCGCGTCGATCTCGACGACCCGGATGCTCGCTTCTTCCTGCTGCTGGCGCTGCGGTTGAGCACCGTCGTGGGACGCCGGGACGGCCGCTGACGCGGGCCGCGCGACCGTGCTCCTACGGGCCGGCGCCGCGGCCGGCGCCCTGGGCGACGATGTCGGCGCGCAACATCCGGTAGAGGGCGCCGATCTTGCGTTCGAGGTACGCCGCGTCCCCCCCGGATTCGATGACGGCGCCGCGCACGAAGGTCACGCTGGTCAGAGCGAGTTCGACCGCGAGCGCGCGCGGGTCCACCACACCGGCCTCCCGCGCGAACGGCTCGATGACGTCCACCAGCTGGTCGCGGGCATAGCCGGTGGCCTTCGCCACCACAGCGGCGAGTTCCGGGTCGGCCGCCCCGTGCCAGACGATGTCCGCCTCGAGCTGGAAGTACGAGATGTGTTCGGCGATGGTTGCGGCCGCAGCCGACCAATACGCGCGCATCGCCTCCTCGGTGGATCCGGAAATATTCACCGCCCGAGGAAGATTGGCGAAGAACCTCCGGCTTCCCCGCTCGATCACCGCGGCGAGCAGGCCGGACTTGCTCTTGAAGTGGTGATAGATCGATCCGACGGGAAGCCCCGATGCACGCCGGATGTCCGCGATGGAGGTCCGGTGGTAGCCCTGAGCCGCCATCAACTCCTCCGCGACGTTCATCAGGTGATCGCGACTGTTCTGTGAAATTGCCTCCGCGCCGGCCATGGATCCGGTCCCCACCTCCTCGACTCGTCTAGACAGATACGTAACGCGCCCCGAGCGACCGGCCGATCGCGGCCGACGCCTCCCGCAACGGCGAGACGAGTTGCTCTCCGGTGCCGTACCCGCTCGGAAACGCCACGGAGATCGCCGCGACCGCGTCGTCGCCCACCAGGACGGGAACCCCTACGCACGCCAGGCCTTTCGCAGATTCCTCGCGATCGAGCGCGTACCCGGAGATGCGGACGCGCTCGAGACACGTGTGCAGGTCGTCCGGACGCACGATCGTGCTGGGTGTGCGCGGGACGAGGACGCGAGATCGCGACGGCGCGGGGCCGAGGGGTGTGTGTGCGAGCAGAGCCTTGCCGACCGCCGTGGCATGAGCCGGCAGCCTGCCACCCACCGAGGCCGGGGTCGACGTTGCACTACCGGTCATCTTCGCCAGATAGACCACGTCGTTTCCGCGCAGGACTGCAAGGTTCACGGTCTGCCTGGTGGCCCGGTGGATTCGTTCGAGGAACGGCAGCGCAGCGTCACGGAGTTCGAGCTCGGCGGAGCAGAGTCCCACCGAGAACAACCGCAGTCCCACCTGATACCGGTCGTCGATACGCTCGACGGCGCCCACCTCCTGCAGCATCGCGAGGAGACGGTGCGTCGTGGACTTGGGCAACCCGCTTCCGCGCGCGAGTTCGCTCAGTGTCATGGACCGTCGGGACTGAGTGAATACACCCAGGATCTCGAATGCCCGCCCGAGCAACGATGCGGTAGCCGCACGATCGTCCGGCGCCGAAACACTGCGGCATTCCAGTCCGGGACGAGGATCTCCTGCCATAACGCCTCCAAGCTGGCTAGAACGATCGTTCCAATGAGGCTATCCACCGACCGGCACCCTGTCAACGAATCACGCCCGCCGCACCGCCTGCGCCCCTCGGGGCCGCGTCCACGTGCCCACCGCCTCGAGTCGATGCCCACAACACCCGGCCCGATCGCTGGACGAGTCATCCATTGAGCACCGATCCGGGTCCGACCACAGTCGAAGCCATGACATCCGAATCCCCCTCTCCCCCGGACCCGACCTCGGCGCCACGAATTCAGGTCCTGGTCGTCGGCGCCGGCCCCGTCGGACTCGTGGCGGCCCTCGCCGCGCACTCACACGGCCTCCGGACGACAATCCTCGAGGCTGAGGACAGCAACCGGCTCCGACCCGGAAGCCGCGCGACCTACCTCTACCGCGAAACGCTGGACCAGCTCGACGCCTTCTCCCCCGGCCTGGGCGCGCGGCTCGCCCGCGAGGGCGTGACCTGGCCGCGTATCCGTTCGACGTACCACGGCCGCACCGTGTACGAACGGACCTTTCCGCGCGCGCCCCACGGCGCGTTCGGCGCCAGCATCTCGCAGCGGCTGCAGGAGCGGGCGATGCTCGAACACGTCGAGAAGGCCGGGATTCCGATCCGGTGGAGCAGTCGGGTCGGCAGCGTGTCGTCCACCGAGAACGGGGTCACCGTCCACCTCGTCGACGGCAGCACGATCGACGCAGACTACGTCGTAGCCGCCGACGGTGCGCACTCCGCGGTACGCACGTCGCTGGGAATCGGCATGGAGGGTCCGCGGTCCGACGCGTCCTTCGTCATCGTGGACGTCGACGAGGTCGCCGACGACCCGCTGCCGCTCGTGCGGGAGTTCCACTACCGGCACCCGGCGGTCGAAGGACGCAACGTCCTCGTCCTGCCCTTCCAGGGCGGGTGGCGCCTCGACCTCCAGGCACGCCGAGACGACGACGTCGAGGCCCTCCAGTCGGCCGACGGCACCGCCGCCTGGGTCGCGGCCATCCTCGGCGAACGCTACCGCGATCGCATCGCGTGGGTCTCGCGCTATCGATTCCACCGCGCGGTCGCCGCGCGATTCACGGACCCGCACAACCGGGTGTTCCTCGCGGGTGAAGCGGCGCACCTGTTCGCACCGTTCGGCGGCGGACGCGGATTGAACTCCGGAGTGCGCGACGCGCAAGCCGCGATCGAGGCGTTCGCCGCCGCCGATCGCGACGGCGGGGACGCCGCCGCCCGGGAACAGGTCGGCGCGACGGGCGAGACACGCCGCCGTGCAGGGCATTTCAACGCCGATGCCGCCGGAGGCGCGCTCGCCCAGATGGAGGCGAACACCGTGTTCGACCGTGCCGCGCAATGGGGTGCGGCGTTCGCCGCGCGCTGGTGGACCCGGCCGGGAATGTGGCTGGACAGCCGGGTGACATCCGGTTCCGCCGAGCGCTTCTCGCCGTCCACCCGATTCTGACCATCACCGCACGCCGAGGACCATCATGATCGATCAACCTCATCCCAGCCCCGGCACCTCGAACACCAGCCTCTGGGACGTGTTCGCCCGCCGCGCCGCCGCCCACCCCGATCGCGAGGCCGTCGTGCACGGTTCGTTCCGCTGCACCTACGGCGAACTGCGCGAACAGGCCGAACGCACCGCCGCCGGTCTCGAAGCGCTGGGGGTGTGCCCCGGCGACCGGGTCGGCATGCTCTCGTACCCGCGCCCCGAAGTCGTCGCCGTCTATCTCGCGTGCGCCCGATTGGGCGCCCTCTTCCTCGGGATCGGAACGCGGGTGAACGAGAAGGAACTGGACTACATCCTCACGGACGCCACGCCCTCCGTCCTTGTCACCGTGGAACGATTCGAGGGCACGCAGTTCGGTGCCCTCGTCGATCGGGCCGCGGAACGCCACGACATTCGTGCCGTCGTTCATCTCGGTGACGAGCCGGGCGGGCCAGTGCCCTTCGAGGCGGTTCCCGCACGATCCGTCGCGCGGCCCGTCGATCCCGACGCCCCGCTGTCGATCGTCTACACGTCCGGGACGACGGGGGACCCGAAGGGCGCCGTCGTGACCCATCGCGGCATCCTCACCTTCTCCGCGCTCCTGCGCCACACTCCCGTCGAGGCGCCACGCATCCTGTCGCTCATGCCGATCGACCACATCGGTGGTCAGGGCAACGAAGTCGTGTCCGCCATTCTGTCCGGCGGCACCCTCGTCCAGCTGCCGCGCTTCGAGGCCGGCGCCGCACTCGACGCGATCGAGCAGGAGAAGGTCACCCTCTGGCAGGGTGTCATCCAAACCATGCTCAACAGGCTCATGGCACACGATCGGTTCGAGACCGCGGACCTCGGCTCGCTCGAGCGGTTGTGGTGGGTCGGACCGTTGCCGGTGAGCCTGGCGGAACGGCTCGCCGCCCGGATCCCCGTCGTCGGCACCTCCTACGGCATGACGGAGATCGGGTGCATCACCATGACCGATCGGGACATCACCCCTGCGGAGGCGACCCGCACCGTCGGCAAACCGCTCGACGACATCGACATCCGGATCGAACCGATCCCGGGGCACCGCCCCGGCGAGCCCGGCGAGATCCTCGTACGACGCAACCCGTTGATGCACGGGTATTGGGGAAAGCCCGACAAGACCGCCGAAGCGATCACGCCGACGGGATGGCTCCGCACCGGCGATCTCGGGTACTTCGAGGACTCGGGAAACCTTGTCCTGGCCGGTCGTTCGAAACTGCTCATCCGCTCGGGCGGCTACAACATCTCACCGATGGAGATCGAGCAGGCCGTCGAAAACCACCCCGGCATCCAGCTCGCCGCCGTGGCCGCCGTGCCGGATCCCGACCTCGGCGAGGCCGCCCACATGCTTGCGGTCCCGGCCCGCGGGCACGCCCCGACCGAGGAAGAAGTGAAGAGGTTCCTTCGCGAGCGCCTCAGCTCGTACAAGATCCCCAAGAGCGTGCGGTTCTGCGACCAGCTCCCGTTCCTGGCCAACTCCAAGCTCGACCGCCGGGGCGTGCAACAGATGCTCGACCCGAGATCCGACAGCCCCGCACCCGTCCCGTCCCAGGAGGAACGATGACCGTCTTCGGCAGCACCGCCGATCTCACCCAGCACGTCGGCACACATCTGGGCTCCAGTCCGTGGGTGACGCTGGACCACCAGCACATCCGCGGATTCGGTGAGGCCACACACGACTTCAACTGGATCCACTTCGACACCGAGCGCGCCGCGGCGTCCCCGTTCGGATCGATCATCGCGCACGGCTACCACACGTTGGCGCTGATCGGCGGGCTCATCCAGCAGACCATCGATACGTCCTTCTGCTCCCTCGGACTCAACTACGGCCTCAACAGAGTTCGTTTTCCGGCCGCGGTTCCGGTCGACACGCGGGTACGGCTGGACCTGCACCTGGCCGACACCGTGCCGTTCGACGGCGGCGTCGACGCCGTCTACCGGTGCGTCATCGAGATCGAGGACGGCGACAAGCCCGCCTGCGTCGCCGAGGTGATCTTCCGCTACTACGACTGATACCCGCCGCCCGTCACCCCTGCCTTCGGAGAACCCATGCCTGTCTTTCACGACGGTCTCGCCGAGACCGCTCCTCCCCGTGGCCCGGTCGTCGAAACCGACGTCGCCATCGTCGGGTCCGGCCCCGCCGGCGCCTCCGCCGCACTGTTCCTGTCCACGCTCGGCATCGACAACATCATGATCACCAAGTACCGGTGGACCGCCAATACGCCACGCGCTCACATCACCAATCAGCGGACGATGGAGATCTTCCGCGACGTGGGCATCGAGCAGCAGGTCCTTGCGGAGGCGTCCCCCCACGCCATCATGGGTGACACCGTGTTCTGCACCGCCCTGGCGGGCGAGGAACTCGGGCGGATCCTGGCGTGGGGTACCCACCCCGCACGCGAGGCCGACTACGTGCTCGCCTCGCCGTCCCTCAACTGCGACATTCCGCAGACGCATCTCGAACCGATCCTCGTGAAGAACGCCACGGTCCGCGGTACGCAGACGCGGTTCTCGACCGAGTACCTCTCGCATTCCGAGGACGCCGGCGGGGTCACCGTCCGTGTTCTCGATCGGCTCGACGGCCGCGAATTCGACATCCGGGCCAAGTATCTGATCGGGGCGGACGGCGCCCGCTCCACGATCGCAGCCTCCCTCGACCTGCCGTTCGAGGGCCGGATGGACATTGCCGGTTCGATGAACATCACGTTCCGTGCCGACCTCACCGACCTCGTCGCGCACCGCCCCTCGGTGCTGTACTGGGTGGTGCAGCCCGGCTCGGATGTCGGCGGCATCGGCGCCGGACTCGTCCGCATGGTGCGCCCGTGGAACGAGTGGCTCGCGGTGTGGGGCTACGACATCGAGCTGCCGCCACCGGAGATGAACGACGATCACGCCCGGGAGATCGTCCGCACCATGATCGGTCGCGACGACATCGACGTGGAGATCACGGGCTACTCGCTGTGGGGCAACAACGAGATGTACGCCACGCACATGCAGTCGCACCGGGTCTTCATCGCCGGCGACGCGGCCCACCGTCACCCGCCGAGCAACGGCCTGGGCTCCAACACCTCCATCCAGGACTCCTACAACCTCGCCTGGAAGATTGCCGCCGTGCTGGAAGGACGCGCCGGTCCGGGACTCCTCGAGACCTACTCCGTCGAACGTGTCCCTGTCGCCGAGCAGATCGTCAGGCGGGCCAACAAGTCCAGTCGGGAGTTCGTGGGAATCTTCGAAGCCCTCGGCACAACTCGGGCGACGACGGTCGAACACATGCAGGCCGAACTCGCCGAACTCCGGGCCGACACACCCGAAGGTGCCACCAAGAGGCAGGCGCTCGCGGCGGCGATGGAGCTCAAGAACTACGAATTCAACGCTCTCGGCGTCGAGCTGGGGCAGAACTACGCCGGCTCCACCGCGGTGGCCGGGGACGGGAGCGTCCTGCCCGCCCCCGCGCGGGATCCGGAACTCTACTACGAGCCGCACACGTATCCCGGTGTGCGCCTGCCGCATTGCTGGGTAGGCAACTCGACGAGCAAGATGTCCACGCACGATCTGGCGAAGTACACGCAGTTCACTCTCTTCACCGGCAAGACCGGCCGGGCGTGGGCCGGCGCGGCGGCGAAGGTCTCGGAGGAACTCGGCGTCGAGGTGGTCCCGATCGTGCTCGGAGCCGGCGAGCAGGTACAGGACCTGTACTTCGACTGGAACAGGCTGCGGGAGGTGGCGGAGGACGGTGCGGTCCTGGTCCGGCCGGACACCCACATCGGATGGCGAGCACACCGTGTGGCGGACGACCCGGTGGCCGCACTGCGCGACGCCATGCTCCGAATCCTGCACCGGCAGGCGTGACCGATGGGACTGTCGTTCACCCATGAGGCCCTTCCGCAGCGCGTGGTGTTCGGGGCCGGAGGCGCACGCCGCCACCTCGCGGCCGAGATCGACCGGCTCGGCGCCGCGCGGGTCATGCTCGTGGCATCGGCGGCGGAAGATGCCCTCGCCGACCGCATCGCCGGGGACCTGCCGGTGGTTTACCGCTGGTCGGAGGTCCATCCGCACGTCCCCGTCGAGGTTGCGCGACGAGCACGGCGGGCCGCAATCGACGCCGAGGCCGACGCCCTCGTCAGTATCGGCGGAGGATCGGCCGTCGGCCTGGCCAAGGCCGTCGCGATGACCACCGGCCTACCGATCGTGGCCGTGCCGACGACCTACGCCGGTTCGGAAGCGACCAACGTGTGGGGGCTGACCGAGAAGGGGGTGAAGACCACCGGCGCCGACAACGCGGTCCTTCCGGCCTCGGTGATCTACGACTCCGAGCTGACCGTCGGCCTGCCGGTCGATCTGAGCGTGGCCAGCGGCCTGAACGCGCTCGCCCACTGCATCGACTCGCTGTGGGCCCCGCGCGCCGATCCGATCAATGCCGCGCTCTGCCTCGAGGGCGCCCGTGCCCTCGCCACCGGCCTGCCGGAGGTTGTCGCGGACCCCGGCGGCATCGACGGCCGCGACCGCTGCCTGTACGGCGCGTACCTCGCTGCCGTGGGGTTCGCGTCGGCCGGCGCGGGCATGCACCACCAGATCTGCCACGTCCTCGGTGGCGCGTACGGTCTGCCGCATGCGCAGACCCACGCCGTCGTGCTGCCCTACGTGCTGGCCTTCAACGCCGCGTCGCTCCCCACGCTCGGCCGGCGCCTCGCCGTCGCGCTGGGATCCCCGACCCCGACGGATCCCGATGCGGCCTCCGCTGCGCTCGACGAACTACGGCGGCGCTCCAACGCTCCGACGTCTCTCGCCGAGCTGGGGATGCGCGAGGCGGACCTTCCCGACGCGGTGCGGCGCTGCCTTGCCGCCGTTCCCGACACCAATCCCACACCCGTCACGCCGCGGAACCTGACCGAGCTGCTGTACGCGGCGTGGTCGGGTCGGCAGACCCGGAGGACTCCGTGAACACCGCATCCGATCACCCTCACGAGCCGTGCCACCCGACCGCCCGCCCACTCGACGCGGCGCCCTCCGTATCGCCCGAACAGGCACGACGCGAGCAGGACCTCGTCGACCGGGTCGTCGCGTCGTTCGACAACACCGGTTCGCCGCGCCTGCGTCAGCTCATGCAGGCGCTCGTCCAGCATCTGCACACGTACGTGCGCGAGGTACGGCTCACCGAGCAGGAATGGAGTACCGCCGTCGGCTTTCTCACCGAGTGCGGACACATCACCGACGACAGACGCCAGGAGTTCGTCCTCCTCTCGGACGTCCTCGGTGTCTCGATGCAGACCATCGCCGTCAACAACGAGGCCATCGGCGACGCCACCGCGTCGACCGTGTTCGGGCCGTTCTTCGTCGACGGGTCACCGCGCATCGAGACCGGCGGCGACCTGACGTTCGGCGCGAAGGGCCAACCGTGCCGAGTGCAGGGCACCGTCCGCGACCTCACAGGCCGGCCTGTGCCGGGCGCGCGCCTCGAGGTGTGGGAGGCCGACGAGGACGGACTGTACGACGTGCAGTACCGCGACGAGCGCGTCGCGGCTCGCGCTCACCTGTTCACCGGCGACGACGGCCGGTACAGCTTCTGGGGACTGACCCCCACCCCCTACCCGATTCCGCACGACGGTCCGGTCGGGCGGCTGCTCGAAGCCGCCGGGCGGTCACCGATACGCGCGTCCCACCTGCACTTCATGGTGTCCGCGCCGGGACTTCGAACGCTCGTCACCCACATCTTCGTCGACGGCTGCGACTACCTCGACCGCGACAGCGTGTTCGGTGTCGAGGACTCGCTCGTCAAGGACTTCGTCCAGCACTCGGCTCAGGAGCCGCCGCCGGACGGACACGACCTCGCGGGGCGCAGCTGGGCGAGCGTCGATTTCGACATCGTGCTGGCGCCCGCCGAGTAGGCCGGCCGTGGCGACGCCGGTACCGACCGTCCGAGTTTGTGCGGCGCGCGCCTAGACGCGGACGGTGACGTCCGGGTTCTCGGGGATGCGGATTCCGGCCTCGGCGAGACGCTGGGCCGCGTCCTCCGCGGTGGACGGCCGGCCGGTGGTGATGTAGCTGCCGGTCGGCACCACGGAGTGGACGATGGTGTCCGGGTAGACGTGCACGAGGTTGAAGCCCTGGGCACCGTCGTGGCCGCGCTGGCACCCGGCCGGAACGTTGAGGTCCTGGGTGTAGCACGTCGAGGAGGCCACGGAGACGGGGATGTCGGCGAAGGTCGCGGTCGTGGTGTAGTGCAGGTGCCCGGCGAGGATGGTGCGCACGTCGGTGCCGCGCAGCACCTCGGCGAGGCCGGCCTGGTCGCGCAACTCGACGAGCACGGCCTGGTCGAACACGCTGGGCACCGGCGGGTGGTGCATGGCGAGGATGGTGCCGAAGCGCGCCGACGTCTCGAGTTCCTGCGCCAGCCAGTTCAGCTGTTCCTGCGAGATCTCGCCGTGGTGGAAGCCGGGCACCGAGGTGTCGAGGGTGATGATGCGCAGGCCGTTGACGTCGTATACGCGGTCGATCGGGCCGGTGGACGGCGCCTGATCCAGCAGCAGTTCGCGGAAGGTGGCGCGGTCGTCGTGGTTGCCCATGGCCCACACGATCTGCGCGCCGAGTGCCTGCGCGACGGGCTCGACGAGGCCGCGCAGCTTCGAGTAGGCGTCGGGCTGGCCGCGGTCGGCGAGGTCGCCGGTGAACACGAGCGCGTCCGGCTGTACCTGGGACGCGCGGATATCGGCGAGAATCTGCCGCACCCGGGCGTCGGCGTCGACCGTCCCGTAGAGCAGTTCGTCTCCGCCGACCAGGTGGGTGTCGGTGATGTGCAGCAGGGTGTGCGAGGGCCTCGGGTATTCGGCTATTCGCTCGGCCCCACGAGGGCTGCCCATGATCTCTCACTTCCGTTCGCCGACGTGCTCAGGGGCACACGTCGAGTATGACCATAGTCGAACGGGTTCGGGTTGCCCTTGGGCACCCCGGAGTCGACGCGACGGCGAACAGGGCGGAAACCTCGGGTGCCGTCAGGCGAGGTGCGCCCCCAACGGCGTGGATTCCGGCTGGTCGAGGCGCCAGAACATGCCGCCGTCGCACGATTCGACGTCACCGCTGAGGTAGCTGGCGACGGCGACGGCGGCGGTGGTCGGATCGGGAAACCGCCGGCCCTCCATCGGACCGGCCGTGATCTCGAGGACGCCGGTGGCGGGGTCGAACCGCCCCTTGACCCGGTAGCCGTCCCAGTCGGCGAGCACCGGCAGCCGCGGGTCCTCGGCGACCTCGGGTTCGGCCGCCCCGCGTGCCTTGCCCGAGGCGCTCGCCTTGCGCGCGCGGTTGCGGGCGAGCCGCTCCTGCTCGGCCTCGGCCGCGTCGTCGTCGGTGTAGCGGGTGGTGTCCTTGGCCGGCGTCAGGCCGAGCAGGTCCCAGCGGTCCTTGCCGTGGGCGACGCTGCTGAGCGGGATGGCGTGGCTTCCGGTGCGGGTCCGGCCGCGCGCATCGGCCATCCAGATGTCGACCTCGGCGGCGATCCCCGCCGCGACCTCGTCGGACGGAAGCACGAAGTACGTCACCGGGGTGCTCCCCAGGTCCACGAAGACCCAGAACTGCGAGCCCGTGTCGTCGGCGTCCGGCAGGGCGTCCTGCCGTCGCGCCTGCCAGTCCCCGTCGATCTTGGCGCGGACGCGCACGATGCAGCTGTCCCCGTCGACGCCCCACACCTGGACCGGGTTGCGCGGCAGGTGCTCGAGCCGCTCGGCGCGGCCCCCGCGCTGGATGACCTCGGAAATGAAGGCTTGGATGCCTCGACCGGCCGTATCTTGCACTCGACTGCGTCCATTTCTGTGCTGCGCCCCGTACGCATCGGTGAGCTGTGTTGCGACGGGTCCAACGCGGCACGACTCGAGTTTCTGTACTCCAGAGTACGGGCAGGGGTTCGGCGGTGGCCGGACGAGTCGGCCTTCGGTGGGTCGGACCGGGTGCCGCGACGATGTCCGCCCCGCGCCGACGAGGGGTAATTTTGCTGCCATGAGCACGTCCTGGCAGGACCCGAAGGCTGTGAACCTGATGCTCGACGACTGCGACACCTGGGCGGTGGTCGGGCTGTCCGGCAATCCCGGCCGGACCGCGTATCGGATCGCGCGCCTGTTGCAGGAGCGCGGCAAGCGGATCGTCCCCATTCATCCGAACGCGCCGACGGTGCTCGGCGAGCAGGGCTACGCGTCCCTCGCCGACGTCCCGTTCCCCGTCGAGGTGGTCGACGTGTTCCGCCGGTCGGAGTCGGCGGGCGAGTTCGCCGACCAGGCCGTCGCGATCGGCGCGAAGGGCGTGTGGTTCCAGCTCGGCGTGATCGACGAGGACGCGTTCCGGCGCACCACCGAGCAGGGCGTGGCGATGGTGATGGACGCGTGCCCGGCGATCGAGTGGGGCAGGCGGCGCGGCTGAGCCCGCTGCTGCGCCGCGGCGTCGCCCTCGCTGACCGGCCGACCCGCCGGCGACGGCCGGCCGCCGTGCCGATCGAGCGGAGGGATCAGGACGCCAGGATCCGGGCCTTCTCGGCCTCGAACTCGGCCTCGGTGAGCACGCCTTGTGTTTTCAGCTCGGCGAGGTCCTTCAATGCGGCGATCCGGTCCGTCCCTCCCGGCGCCGCCGGGGCGGCCGGCGTCGGGGCAGGTTCGGGCGGGTACTGCGCATCGCGGTCGTATGGAGCCTGCTCCTGCGCCGCCCAGCGCCGGCCCTGCCGCCGGGACACCCGGTTGGACACGGCGGTGGCGGTTCCGGCCACCACGGCGGTACGGGCGACTCCGCGAAGCAGTCCGGGCATGGTGCACTCCTCGGGTACTCGAATGGCATGTCGATTCGAATTACTTTGCTCTACTTCAGCTTTCAGATCCAAGGGCGTCCAGAGACGACAGGATGCTCTGCACCGGGATGCGGCCCGACGCGACGAGCTGGGCGCCGTTGCGACGCAGTGCCCGCGCGAAGGGCGCGGCCCAGGTGTTCTCGTAGACCAGGACGGCTGCCGAGCAGCCCGGCTCGAGCGCGGCTCCGGCTTCGGCGAAGTCGGTGTCGTCGAGCAGACCCGAGGCGGCCTCCGCGAACAGGGTCACATCGAACTCGCCCTCGAGCCCGACCTCGGCGATGTCGATCCCGGCGACGGAGCCGTCAGGGTCCTTGCGGACGAACGCCAGGTCCAGCACGCGGATGATGCCGCGCTCGACGAGATCGCGCAGGAGCGGTAGCGCCGACCCGTCGGGAGGGCGATCGGCAGGAAACTCGATGACGAAATAGTCGACCGGACCCATCTCGTCGATGTCGGAATCGGTCACCAGGAGCCTCGTTTCAGCGACGGAACCAGTGTTCGGCGGGCGCACCACCCCACCACCTGTTCGACGATAGTCCGCGCGCGGCAACCCGCATCGGTTTTTGCACATGCGGCATCGGGACACCGACCCGCCCCCGGCGCATGCCGGTCTCGTGACCGCTTCGAAACGGGAAAAAGGCCCAAAGCCACTGCAGAGAAACAGAGCCGAAGCGCACACTGGGCGATACCAGTCCCGCCTCGGAAGGGGAGCATCATGTCTCAGAACGTGCGTGCCGATCAGGAAGGCATGTCCGTCAAACAGGGCATCGCCGCGGGGACGTCGATCGGGGCCGCGGTCATCATGGCCACGATCGGCATCCTGCAGTTCTTCCAGGGGATTGCGGCGGTGGCCGAGGACGAGGTGTTCGTCCAGGGCCAGGAGTACACCTTCAAATTCGACCTCACCACCTGGGGGTGGGTCCACATCGTCTTCGGCGTGGTGATGGTGGTCGTGGGCATCGCCCTGATCAGCGGCGCGACGTGGGCACGAGTGTCGGCAATTGTCATCGCTGCGCTGTCGATCCTCGCGAACTTCCTGTGGCTCCCGTACTACCCGTGGTGGTCGATCCTGATCATCGCGCTCGACGTGGTGGTGATCTGGGCGATCTCGACCTGGAACCCGCGAGCCGACTACTACTGACCAGGGCGAGGAGGAGATCCGGACCTTCGTTCCCCTGCTGATCGAGAAGTCGGCCTGGCGCGAAATCGGGAATGCTTCTCGCTCGTCCCGGACCGGTCGCACATAGGCGGACAGCAATGACACCACAGGGAACCGGGGCCCAGGACGATTCGGCGCCGAGCGCGCCCGACACGGCGACCACCGGTGCAGGTCTTCCCGGCTCCGGACATCGCACCGCGACCGTGGAGGCCGCGGCAGGAGACGACGAGAGCCGGTCGCCCGAGACCGTGGGCCGCCGGAAGCTGCTGTACGTCACCCTTCCGGGGTGCTGGGGCGCACTGATCTTCGCGTGCTTGTCGTTCACGCCGTCGCTGCTACCACGCGGAGGCCTGCTCCAGGGCCTGATCTGTGGCATCACTGCCGCGATCGGCTACGGGTTGGGGGTGTTCGCGGCGTTCGTGTGGCGCGCATTCGCCGACCGAGGCCCTCGACGTCCGCGGCGCGGCTCCTGGCTGGTCTTCCTCGTCGCCGCGGCGGTGCTGTTCGTCGGCTCCTTCGCCATCGGTCAGTACTGGCAGCACGAGATCCGCGTGTTGATGGGGGTCACCGAGTACAACGTCGCGCTCGTGGTCCTCTCCCCCGTCGTGGCTGCAGTGATGTTCGGTCTCCTCCTGGCGGTCGGGCGCGGCGTCCGGGGCTTGTATCGCTGGCTGGCCGCTCTGCTCAACCGGTGGATCGGACATCGCGCGGCGACCGTGGTCGGGTGGCTCGCGGTCGCCTGGCTCGTCTATGCGGTCGTGTCGGGTGTGCTGCTCGGTGGCCTCGTCGGTGTCGCCAACTCGGCGTTCTCGGTGCGGGACACCATGACCCCGGAGGGCATACAGCAGCCCACGACCGGCCTGCGTTCGGGCGGACCGGGATCGGTGGTGCCGTGGGAGTCGTTGGGGTGGCAGGGGCGCAGCTTCATCGGCTCCGGCCCCTCCACAGAGGAGCTCACACAGTTCGCCCAACGCCCGGCCCTGGAGCCGATCCGGACCTATGCCGGACTGGCGTCGGCCGACGACTCCGAATCCCGGGCGGCGTCGGCGGTCGAGGACCTCAGCCGTGCCGGAGGTTTCCAGCGGGGGAACCTGCTGGTGATCACCACCACGGGAAGCGGGTGGGTGGACCCGGCGCTGGTGGATTCGTTCGAGTATCTCACCGGTGGCGACGCGGCGACCGTGGCGCTCCAGTACTCGTACCTGCCGTCGTGGATCTCCTATCTGGTCGATCAGTCGAAGGCCCGGCAAGCCGGTCGCGATCTGTTCGACGCGGTCTACGACGTGTGGTCGAAACTGCCACAGGACAACCGCCCCCGGCTGTTCGTCGCCGGAGAGAGCCTCGGCTCGTTCGGCGGCGAGACCGCCTTCAGCGGCGAATACGATCTGCGCAACCGCACCTCGGGGACGCTGTTCGTCGGCCCCCCGAACTTCAACACCCTGTTCCGGGAATTCAGCGATCGGCGTGCCCCGGGCAGCCCGGAGATCGAGCCGGTCTACCAGAACGGGCGCACGGTGCGGTTCACCAACGATCCCCGGACGGAGATTCCTCCCGCGGACACGCCCTGGGACGGCAGTCGGGTCCTGTACCTGATGCATCCGTCCGACCCGATCGTCTGGTGGAGCCCGAATCTGATCCTCGGCGAACCGGACTGGATCGGTCAGCCACCCGGACAGGATGTGCTCGAGGAGATGTTCTGGATGCCGTTCGTGACGTTCTGGCAGGTCACCGCGGACCTGCCGTTCTCCACCGGTGTCCCGGGCGGCCACGGCCACAAATACACCTCCGGGTACGTCGACGGGTGGAACGCGGTCATGCAACCGACGGGGATCACCCCCGAGCAACTCACCACCCTCCGGACGATCATCGAAGCCGGCGAGTAGGACAGGAGGGGCGTTCCGGTGGCGATGATTCGAGTGATGTTCCGGCACCGAATCTTCCGAGACCCGGGGAACCACCTGCTCGTCGACGTCGACGACAGTCCGACCAGGGCGTGGCGGTAGTGATGGACGCGCGCCCGGCCGTCGGGTGCGGCAGGCGGCGCGGCTGACGGCCCTACCGAGCGGCCGGCGAGCGGGCGACGCACCCGGGCACGGCCTCCCGGGGTGCGGCGAGCCGGTAACTGCCGGCGTGGAACAGCAGCGGCTCGTCCTCTCCCCGTTCGTACTCCCGCACCCGGCCGACGAAGATGGTGTGATCGCCCTCCACGTAAGCATTTTCGCGGGTGCACACGAACCGGGCGAGGCATCCGCCGAGCAGCGGCACCCCGCCGGGCCCCTCGTCGACCGGCAGCCCGGCGAACTTGTCCTCGGCGGGCCGGGAGAACCGCTGCGACAGCCCCTGCTGCTCGACCCCCAGCACGTGGACTGCGAAATACTCGGCGGTGCAGAATGTTTCATAGCTGGGCGCCCGGTTGGCGAGGCAGAACAGCAGCAGGGGCGGATCGAGCGACAGGGAGGTCAGCGAGTTCGCGGTGATGCCGGCCCGCCGGGCGCCGGCGCCGCGCGCGGTGATGACGGTGACGCCGGTGGCGAACTGACCGAAGGCGTTGCGCAGGTCGCGGAGATCGAGTCCGTGGGTGGTCATGGCGTCACTCCTGTCCGGCGAGTTCGGCCATGAGCTGATCGGCCCGTTCGGGGCCCATGGCGGTGTAGCCGCCGTCGACGGCGTAGTCGGCTCCGGTGACGAACGACGCCTCGGGCGAGAGCAGGAACCGCACCACGGCAGCCACCTCCGCCGGGTCGCCGGTGCGGCCGAGCAGGTGCAGCGGCGCGGCCACCCGGTCGGCCTTGACGCGGTCCCCGCCGGCGAGCTGGTCGATGGCGTTGGACCAGGTCCAGCCGGGCGAGACGGAGTTGACGCGGATGCCGTCGGCGGCGAGGTCGAGGGCCATGTTGCGGGTGAGCTGGACCATGGCGGCCTTGCTGACGGGGTACGTCCAGCGCCCGGCCTGCGCGACGCGCGCGGAGGTGGAGGTGAAGTTGACGACGGCGGCCCGGTCGGAGCGGCGCAGCCACGGCAGCGCGAGCCCGGTGAGGACGGCGGCGCTGACGACGTTGACGTCGAGGGTGGCGAGCCAGTCGGAGCGGGTGGAGGCGGGCCCGTTGTCGCGGTAGACGCAGGCGAGGTTGACGAGGTGGTCGATGCCGCCGTGACGGTCGGCGATCGCGGCGACGGTGCCGGCGAGGGCTTCGTCGTCGGTGAGGTCGGTGCGGTGGAAGCTCGCCTGCTCGCCCAGCCGGTCGGCGACGGCTCCGCCGGCGGGATCGACGTCGACGATCGCGACGGACCAGCCGTCCTTGGCGAGGGCTTCGGCGACGGCCGCGCCGATCATGGTGGCGCCGCCGGTGACGACGGCAGTGGGGGCGGTGGTGGTCATGGCTGCTCCGGGGTCGTGGGGCGCGGTCCGTCGTCGGCGGGTTCGCCGGTGAGGGCGGCGCGGGTGAGCTCGAGCCGGGATCGGATCCCGAGCTTGCGGTAGGTGGTCTTGAGGTACTGCTTGACGGTGTAGCGGCTGAGGAAGAGCTTCTCGGCGATCTGCTGGTCCTGCAGGCCCGCGACGGCGAGGGCGGCGATCTCGCGTTCGCGGGCGGAGAGCTGCGAGGCGAGGTGGTCGGGCAGCGCGGCGACGCCCGGTGCGGCGGGCAACAGCTCGAGCAGTGCCACGACGCGGCGGGCGCCGCCCCGGTCGGTGACGCAGCTCTGCACCTGCAGGTGCCGGGACACCCCGTCGAGGCGCACGTCCAGGACGAACGTCTGCCGCATGCCGGCGTCGGCGTCGCGGCCGGGCCCGCCGGCTTCGATGAGCCCGGTCAGCCAGAGCGTGGGCTCGCTGATGCCGACCCGGCCGAGCAGGGCCCGCGCGGCGGCGTTGACCTGGCGTTGCCCGGTGGCGAGATCGAGGATGACCGTGGCCTCGCTCGACAGGTCGAGCGCGGCCCACAGGTCGTCCTGCACGGCGCGGGCCGCCTCCCGCCGGGCCACCTCGGTGACCGCGACACCCACGAGACGGCCCAGGGCGCCGGCGACGGCGATCTCCGCGGGCGACGCCAGCGCGAGCCGGTCGTTGTCGGCGAAGTTGAGGGTGCCGACGACGTGGCCGCGTTCGATGATGGGCGCCTCGAGCACCATCCGCATGTCGTGCAGGCGGGCCACGTCGCGGAAGAACGGGGACTCGGTCCACGTGTTCTCGCTCATCAGCCGGCTGCTGTGGGTGGGGCGGCGGCGTTGCTCGAGCGTGCGCAGCACGGGGTCCTGGTGGCGGCCGAGTTCCTCGTACAGCGTCAGGAAGCGTTCGCTGACGCCCTCCGCGGCGGCCAGCGGGGTGCGGCCGGGCGAGTCGCCGAACAGGTAGATGCCGAAGGCACGGGACGGCAGCACCCGCGGGACGAGGTCCATGCACAGGTCCTGGATCGCCTCGACCGTGTCGACGGCGAGGAGGGACTCGGCGACGTCGGCGAGATCGGTCGCGACGGTGCGATCGTCGTCGTCACCGTCGAACGGGAACTCGATGTCCATGGCCCCCTGCACCTCCTCGGCCGCCCGTGCGGCGGCCTCCACCCTCGTATCGGCAACCCGCCCGGCGTTCAGGACGCCGCCGGCCGGTAGCGGAGGACGAACGACCCGCGGTCGTCGACCTCGACGGCGAACTCGTCGGGCACCACGACGCTGCTGGTGCCCAGTTCGATGATCGCCGGCCCCTCCAAGTGTGCGCCCACGCCGAGGCCGTGCCCGTCGTACACCGCGGCCTCGACCATCGTCCGGTGCAGCACCGACCAGATCGGGCGGGTGCCGATCCGCCCGGTGCCGTCGCCGGTGGGCACGACGGCGCTGTCGAGGCGCGGCTTGGGGGTGGTGCCGACGACGCTGAGCCGGATGTTGAGCACGTCGATCGGCATGTCCGGGGAGCGGTAGCCGAACAGGGTGTCGTGCATGGCGTGGAACCGCTCGGCGACGTCGGCGAGGTCGACGCCGTCGAGGGACGACGGGTCGAGCGGCACGTTGATCTCGTACCACTGGCCGCGGTAGCGCATGTCCAGCGAGGGTTGCAGGGTCACCTCGGTGTCGGCGACGCCTTCCTCGGCGAGGATCTTGCGGCCGCGCATGGCCATGTCGTGCCAGATCCCGAGGAGTTCTCCGGTGTCGAGGGCGGCGAGTTCGGCCTTGTGGCTCTGCACGAAGTCGTGCTGGAAGTCGCACACGAGCATGCCGGCGGCGCAGAAGATCGACGACTCGCGCGGGGTGACGAGCACGGGGATCTCGAGTTCGCGGGCGATGGCGGCGGCGTGGACGGGCCCGGCTCCCCCGGCGACGACGATCGGGAAGTCGCGGGCGTCGAGACCGCGGCGGACGGTGATCTCCCGGACACCGGCGGCCATGCCGACGTTGACGACGTCGTAGATGCCGGCGGCGGCCTCCTCGACGGAGATGCCGAGGGGTTCGGCGACGTCGCGGCGGATCGCCTCGATCGAGGCCTCCCGGTCGAGGGGGATGTCGCCGCCGAGGAAGCTCGCGGGGTCGACGTAGCCGAGGACGACGTCGGCGTCGGTGACGGTAGCGCGGGTGCCGCCGCGGCCGTAGCAGGCGGGTCCGGGGACGGCGCCGGCGCTCTCGGGGCCGACGCGCAGCAGGCCGCCCTCGTCGACGTAGGCGATGCTGCCGCCGCCGGCGCCGATGGTGTGGATGTCGACCATGGGCAGGGCGATGCGGCCGCGGTCGATCTGCCCGTCGGTCATCACGAGCGGCCGGCCGTCGTTGACGACGGCGGCGTCGAAGCTGGTGCCGCCCATGTCGACGGTCAGGCAGCGGTCCCAGCCGTGCGGGGCGACCTCGAGCAGGCCGGCGGTGGGCCCGGACGCCGGGCCGGACAGCAGCGACAGGGCGGCACGGCGGGCCAGCTCGTCGGGGGTGGCGACGCCGCCGTTGGACTGCATGAGCAGCAGGATGCCGGTGAATCCCGCCGCGTCGAGCGCCTCGGTGAGCACCCGAAGGTAGCGCGTGATGATCGGTCCCGCATAGGAATTGAGCACGGCGGTGCTGGTGCGGTCGTAGTAGCGCACCTGCGGCAGCAGCTCGCTCGAGCGGGTCAGGTACACGCCGGGCAGCTCGGCGGCGAGGATGTCGGCGGCCTGTCGTTCGTGCTCGTCGCCGGCGTGCGAGTGCATGAACGACACCGCCACGGCCTCGACGCCCTCGCGCCGGAACAGTTCGGCGGCGGCACGCACGTCGTCGGTGGCGAGCGGGGTGACCTCGGTGCCCTCGTGGTCGAGGCGGCCGCCGACGGGCCGGCGCAGCGCCCGGGGCACGAGCGGCGCCGGCGGCGTGAGCCGGTTGTCGTAGGCGTCCTCGCGGGTGCCGTCGCGCATCTGCAGCACGTCGCGGAAGCCCTCGGTGGTGAGCAGGCCGGTCTTGGCGCCGGTGCGGGTGAGCAGGGCGTTGGTGGTGACGGTGGTGCCGTGCACGATGGTGTGGACCTGCGCGAGCAGGCCGGTGAGGGTCTCCCCGCGCCGCTCGGCGATCTCGGTCAGGCCCTTGACGACCGCGGTGGACGGGTCGGAGGGGATGGAGCTGGTCTTGTGCACGAGCCGGGTGCCGTCCTCGTGGACGACGAGGAAGTCGGTGAAGGTGCCACCGACGTCGACTCCGATGCGGATGCTGGGTGTTGCCGACATGGTCACTGTCCGCCTTTCCGGGTGTTGCGCAGCTGAGCGGTTGCCTCGGCGTCGAGGGTGCGGGTGGCGGCGTCGACGACGACGCCGTAGCGGATGCGGGCCTGTTCCGCGGAGAGCAGTTCGTTGCGGACCTCGTCGGCGACGAGGTCGGCGGGCCGCAGCAGCGGGTCGCCGTAGCCGGCGCCGCCGCCGCTGACGGAGCGGACCACCGAGCCGGACGGGAGCTCGACGAGTTCCTTCGACCCCCACTCGTGGGTGGTGCCGTCGGGGTATTCGACGGTCATGCGGTTCATGCCGGAGGGGCCGCCGCCGAACAGGCCGGCTCCGGGGGCGCCGCCCTCGGATTCGACGGATTCGCCGATGGTGACGCCGATTTCGGAGTCGCCGTAGCAGCGCCACGCCGAGCGGGTGCCGAGGCCGCCGCGCCACTGGCCGGCGCCGGCCGAATCCGGTAGGTACTCGTGATATTCGAGGAAGTGCGGGCTCGACAGCTCGAACATCTCCGGGTCCGGGGAGCGCATCTGCCCGGCGGTGCCGGTGAAGCCGAGCGCGTCCCACCCGTCGGTGCCCTTCATGGCGCCGGGGCCGTTGCGCTGGAACACGGTGAGGGTCACGAACGGCTGTTCGGTGCGCGGGTCGGTGCCGTTGAGGGCGGTGCAGATGAATTTGTTCCACCCGGCGGTGACGCGGTCCGGCAGGGCGTCGGCGAGGGCCGACATGATGGCGTCGACGACCTCGTCGCACATCTGGTTGCCGAAGATGGTCGCGGCCGGGAAGTGCGGGTTGAGCAGCGAGCCGGGCCGGAACACGGTGTGCACGGGCCGGAACAGGCCGTCGTTGGTGGGGATGTTGATGCCGCCGGCGGCGACGAGCATGAGGAACGCGATGCGCACGGCGCCCATCGCGGAGGCGGGCGGCATGTTGGTGATGCCGGGGGCCTGATCGTCGGTGCGGGAGAAGTCGAAGGTGACCTCGTCGCCGGAGACGGTGATGTCGCAGGCGACCTTGTAGCGGCGAGTGGGGTCGAGGCCGTCGGAGATCATCCAGCTCTCGCCGTGGTACACCCCGTCGGGCCAGCGGCCGATCTCGGCACGGACCTGCTTCTCGGAGCTGTCGAGGATGTAGTCCATGTGGGCGTCGAAGGTGCCGCGGCCGTAGCGGCCGAGCAGTTCGACGAGGCGGCGCGAGCCCACGGTGCACGCGCCGACCATGGACTTGATGTCCTCCATGACGAAGTCGATGCGGATGTTGGCGCCGACGAAGTCCCACACGTCCTTGCGCAGCACTCCCCCGGCCATGATCTTCACGGGCGGGATGCGCAGGGCCTCCTGCCAGATCTCGGTGGCGCTGGGGTTGTAGCCGCCGATGGTCATGCCGCCGATGTCGGCCATGTGGCCCTTGGCGGCGGCCCAGCCGACGAGTTCGCCCTCGTGGAAGATGGGCAGGTAGACGCCGGTGTCGGCGTTCTGGTTGCCGCCGGTGTAGACGTCGTTGTGGAGGATGACGTCGCCTTCGGCGATGTCGTCGCCGAAGTAGTCGATGATGTATTCGAGTGGCGGCTGGGCGCCGAAGGCGATGATGGCGGCGAACTCGGCCTGGGCGAGGGTGCGGCCGTGCTTGTCGAACAGCACCGTCACCAGGTCGCCGATCTCGTTGAAGATCGGCGAGCGGGACGAGCGCATCAGCATCGTCGCCATCTCCTTGGCGATGGCGTCGACGCGCCGCTGCAGCACCGACGCGAGGATCGGGTCGATGGCGGTGCCGCCCGCCGTGCCGGCGGTGGGGCGTTCCAGGGTGGTCATGATTGCTCTACCTCTCTCAGACCCGGTACAGCTCGGTCGGAAACTTGGACAGGGTGCGGGTGCGCCCGGCCTCGACGACGCAGGTGTCGGCCATGTAGCCCATGGCGCCGGAGTCGGCGTCCCACAGCATGGGGTGCAGGGCGATCACCATGCCCTCGGCGGTGGCGGTGACGGCCTCGTGGTTCTCGTTGTCCTGCACCATCTCCAGGCCCACCCACGGCTCCTCGAGCACGTCGAGGCCTAGGCCGTGGCCGGACCAGTAGGACGACCTGACCCCGTGCTGCTCGATCGCGGCGATGACGTCGCGCTGCACGCCGGACATCGTGGTGCCGGGGCGCAGGGCGGCGCTTCCGGCGGCCAGGCCGGAGCACACCGCGTCGGCGAGGCGCTGCACCTCCGGCGTGGGCGGGGCGAAGGTGACCATGCGGGACAGTTCCATCCAGTAGCCGGCGGGCCCGACGAGTTCGTAGCTGAAGGTGAACACGTCGTGGGCGGTGAGTTCCCGGCCGCCGGGGGCCCCGAACGTCGGGCACGGGCCGGTCGGCTCGTCGTCGGCGTACATGGTGAGGAACAGCGGGTCCTCGGCGCCGAGCGAGTAGGCGACGCGGTACATCTCGGCGGCGACGGCGCGTTCGGTCGTGCCGGGGCGGGCGATCTCGAGCAGCCGTTCGAAGCAGCGGTCGGCGATGTACGCGGACTCCTCGGCGCCACGGATCTCGGCGGCCGTCTTCACGGCGCGGACCTGCTCGAACATCGCACTCGCGTCCTCGAACACGGTGCCGGGCAGTTCCTCGGTGAGGTGCAGGTAGTCCTCGACCTTCATGACCTGCCCTATGCCGACGATGCCGACGCGGGCCGGTGCCGCACCCCGGGTGAGGGTCTTGACGAGCGCCTCGGAGAGTTTCTCGGCGTAGACGTAGTCGTCGATCCAGCCGGTGCGGGGCCGGCGGCCGCCCTCGAGGTTCTTCGGCAGCACGAGGGTGGGCGCGGCGCCGGGGTGCAGGACGGCGTAGCCGAAGCGGTGCGAGAGGTTGTAGTCGGCGAGGTAGCGCAGGGCGCCCTTGTGGCCGCGGTAGTCGGCGGCGGCGAACAGCAGCGCGTCGTAACCGTCGCGCTCCATCCGCTCGTGCAGCAGCCGCCAGCGCCGGTCGCGCTCGGCGAGGGTGGCGATCACGCGCTCACCGCCCGCGGGAAGTGGCTGCCGCGCAGCGTGTTCCGGACCTGCCCGGCGAGGATCTTCGCGGTGCCGGCGGCGACGACCGCGCCGGGGCGGCGATCGGTGTGCTCGCCGATCCACCGGTCGGCGGCCGCGCGCTCGGTGAGCCACGGGAAGGCGGTGGGAGGTGCGTCGAAGACCTGCGCGAAGCGGGTGGCGAGGCGCTGGTCGGCGAAGCACGCGGTGAGCACCCGCTGCGGTGTCTTGCCGAGCGGTTCGAGGAGCAGGTTGGTGAACCGGTAGGTGCCGGCGATGTGCTCCTCGTAGACGCCTTCGAAGGTGCGGGTGATCCAATCGGCGTCGAAGGGTCCGTCGCCGCGGGCGAGGAGGGCGTCGAAGTAGTGCCCGGCCTGCCGGATGCCGGAGCCGGCGCCCTGACCGGCGACGGGGTCGTAGGCGACGGACGTGTCGCCGAGGCTCATCATCGGCCGGCCGCCCGGGGTGGTGCCCAGCCCGGAGCGCACGGACGGGGTGACCCGGCCCTTGAGCCACGAGTGCGGGTCGTCGAGCATCGGCTCCATGTTCCGCATCGACGGCCAGTCCCACGGGGCGTAGTCGCGGGCCAGGCGCGAGGCGGTCGCGAAGGCCTGCTCGACGGTGGTGACGTCGGCCCAGCAGTCGAACGGGCCGCCGGGCTTGGCCTCGAACACCAGGCACCAGACGTTCTCGCCGGACTTGTGCAGGAACGGCACCCAGAAGATCTCCCCGGCGTCGCCGAAGAGATTGAAGCACACGCCCGTCGAGCCCTCGACACGGTTGGGGAAGGCGGTGCCGTCGGTGGGGATGCCGCGCACGAGCACCATGGCGAGGTTGCGCTGCGGGGTGTCGTAGACGCTGCGCCGCGCGTCGCGGGCGAACAGCGACGACAATCCGTACTTGCCGGTGGAGACGACGGTCAGGTCGCTGCCGGCGGCGATGTCGTCGAGGTCGTCGGGCTGCACCGATGTCACGACGATGTTGCCGCCGAGTTCGGCCAGGCGCACCATCCGGTCGTACGACTTGCGGCGCACGTCCACGGCACCGCCGGCGGCGTCGCCGAGCGCGGAGCCGAAGTGCACCAGCTCCTGCCCGATCTTCGGACTGAAGCACACGTGCAGGGCGTCCATCGGCACGCCCTTGTCGTCGTAGCCGGGGCAGCCGAGCCGCAGCTCGGTGGCGACCGAGCGGTGGAACAGGGCCGCGGTGCCGGTCGGGGAGGTCTCGTGCAGGATCTCCTCGGCGGTCTTGTCGGTGTAGAGGTCTACTTGGAAGCCGTTGGCCTGCAGGGCCATCGACAGGAGGGTTCCGGCCTGGCCGGCCCCGATCACGGAGATTCTTCTCATGGCGGTCATCCCTTGTGCCGGTGGGTGGAGCGGTGGTCAGAAGAGTTCGAAGTACTCGCGGTGTTCCCACTCGGTGACGGTCTCGGCGTAGCCCTGCGGGTCGGGCTGCTCGGCCAGGTGCGCTTCGTAGCGCGAGACCTCGCTGGACTTCATGGTGACGAGGTAGTCGACGAACCGGTCGCCGAACGCCTCCCGGTAGAACCGGCTCGCCCCCAGGGCCGCGAGCCCTTCCTTCAGGCTCGTGGGCAGGCGCGGAACGTCGGCGGCGTACGGATCCACCGACGGGGCACCCGGCTCGGTCTTGTTCTTGATGCCGTCGAGCCCCGCGGCGGCCTGCGCCGCGATGTACAGGTACGGGTTGGCGGCGGGCTCGCCGACGCGGTTCTCGACATGTGAGGCCTTGTCACCGGGAGCGCTGATGACGCGCATCATCGCGGCCCGGTTGTCCAGGCCCCACGTCAGCCGGTCCGGGGCCAGGGAGTACGGGCGACGGCGGCGGTACCCGTTGATCGTGGGCGTCATGAACGGCGACGCGGCGGCGGCGTGGGCCAGGGTGCCGCCGACGTAGTGCCGGCCGATGTCGGACAGCAGCTCCCCCTCCCCCGGCACCATGACGTTCTCGCCGGTGACGGTGTCGACCAGGGAGGTGTGCAGGTGCCAGCCGCTGGCGTAGAAGCCGGGGATGCCCGGGGTGGACATGAAGGAGGCGAGGTAGCCACCGCGGCGGCAGATCTGCTTGACGGCGGAGCGGAACAGCAGCATCGAATCCGCGGCGGCCATGCCCTCGAGCACGTCGAAGGTGGTCTCGACCTGGCTCGGCGCCCACTCGTCGTCGATCGAGCGCAGCGGCAGCCCGAGCGCGGTGACGGCCTGTCGCACCGGGCGCAGCACGTCGTCGATCTCGTCGAGATGCGATTCGAGGAGGTAGTTGTAGCCGCGGGCGACGGCCGCGACCTCCGGCGGGTCGGCGGGCATCCCGGGGGCACCGAGGGAGCCGGTGACGAGCTTGTCGTCGAGGACGCGGGTGAGATACCACTCGACCTCGAGGCCGGTGATCAGGTGGTAGCCGGCGCTTTCGAGCTGGGCGAGGGTGTTGCGCAGGATGCTGCGGGGGGAGAACGGGAAGGGGCTGCCGTCGCGGAAGTACAGGTCGCACAGCACCCAGCCGGTGTCCGGCGCCCACGGCAGCACCCGGAAGGTGGTGGGGTCCGGAACCATGGTGAGGTTCGGGCTGCCGGACAGCTCGGGCATGTCGAACCCGCCGCCGGGGCTGAACGGGTTGAAGACGATGGCGTTGGCGGTGTCGAAGAAGAACGGCGCCATGGTGATCTCGGTGCCGGACTCGAGCGCCGCCAGGTAGCTGTCGACGGTCATCGTCTTGCCGCGGATCAGGCCGTGCTGATCCGGCCAGGCCAGGCGGACCATCTCGATGCCCTTCTCCGCGAGAAGGTTCCGGGCGCGGTCGGCCGCCTCCTGCTGCGCGGCGTCGTACAGGGCGTGGCGGGCGACGAACTTGGCTGAAGTGGACATGCGGTCCTCCGTGAGGGGTGGGTTCGTGGGGTCAGTCGCGTGCCGCGACGAGTGGGGTGTCGACCCCGATCGGGCCGGTGTGCACCGCCCCGCCCGGGGAGCCGAGCGGGACGTCGCGCCCGGGCAGCACCGCACTGAAGAAGACGGCGTTGTCCTCGAGATGGATGCGGGTGGTCTCGTCCACCCGGCGGTCGTTCGAGATGGCCTCCATCGGGCAGACCGATTGGCAGGCACCGCAGTCGACGCATTCGAACGGGTGGATGTAGAGCTTGCGGGCGCCCTCGTAGATGGCGTCGACGGGGCATTCCTCCATGCACGACTTGTCCATGACGTCGGTGCAGGGTTCTCCGATGAAGTACGGCACGGTTCCTCCTGGGGGTGCGTCAGCTCGGGACGGGGCCGGCGTCGGTGGAGTGGCCGGGGAACAGCGGCGCATCGTCGTCGATGCGGTGCGCGATGTGGTTGACGGCGGTCGCGGCCTCACCGAAGCCGACGGACATCAGCCGCACCTTGCCGGGGTACTCGGCGATGTCGCCGGCGGCGTAGACGCCGGGGACGTTGGTGGCCATGTCGCGGCCGACCACGATGTGCTGACCGTGGAGTTCGAGGCCCCAGGTGCGCAGCGGCCCGAGCTGGGCGGTGAAGCCGAGCGCGGCGATCAGCTTCTGCGCCGGCAGCCGCACGGTGTCGCCGTGCTCGTGGCGCAGGACCTCGACGAGTTCGAGACTGTCGGTGCCGTGTGCGGCGGTGACCTCGGCGTTGGTGTGGATGGTCGCACCGCGGCGGCGTAGTTCGTCCACCGACGCGGCGTGCGCGCGGAAGCGGTCGCGGCGGTGCACGAGGGTGACGGACCCGGCGATCGGATGGAGGGCGAGCGCCCAGTCGAGGGCCGAGTCCCCGCCGCCGACGACCACGACGTCGCGGTCGCGGTAGTCGCCGAGGTCGGTGACGAAGTACGCGGCGCCGCGCCCGGCGTACCTGTCGGCGGCGTCGAGGGGCCGGGGCCGGAAGGACCCGATGCCACCGGCGACGAGGACGGCGCGGGTGCGGATGCGCTCGTCGTCGTCGGTGCGGACGGTGAGCACGTCGCCGTCGCGATCGAGGTCCACGGCCTGCCGGCCGAGGAGGTACTCGACGTCGTCGCCGGCCTGCTCGACGAGCTGCCGGACGAGGTCCTTGCCCTTCACCGCGGGCAGGCCGGCGACGTCGTAGATCTCCTTCTCCGGGTAGAGCGCGGCGACCTGGCCGCCGAGCTCGGGGAGCGCGTCGACGACGACGGTGCGCAGGCCGCGGATGCGGGCGTAGTAGGCGGCGTACAGGCCGGTGGGGCCGGCACCGAGGATGAGCAGGTCGGCGTCAGTGTTCATGACCGGCTCCGGGACTCGGGCACAGCGCCGGGGCGAGCAGGTGCTCGACGAGGTCGGCGAGGTGATCACGGGAGGGATCGGCGAACTCCGGTGCCTTGTAACGGATTTCGTCGGGGTCGGCGCCGGCGGCGCGGACCTTGTCCGGCTCGCCGGCCATGAGCCCGGCGATGCCGTCGACGGAGCTCTCGGGGTGGTACTGCACCCCGATGGCGGAGCGGAACGCGAAGGCCTGCACGAAGTCCCGGGACCGGGCCAGGACGGTCACGTCGGGCGGCAGCTGGAAGGTGTCCCAGTGGAAGGAGAACCGGGTGCCGGTGAAATCGACGGGGTGATCCAGCCCCGCCCCGCAGGCGGTGACGTCGACGAAGCCGACCTCGGCACGGTCGCTGCCGCGCACCGCCGTGCCGCCGAGCGCGAGGGCGAGCAGTTGGGAGCCGAGGCAGATCCCGAGCGTGGGCACGTCGCCGGCCGCGGCGGTGCGCAGGAAGTCCCGTTCGCGCAGCAGGTAGTCGTGCGGGTCGTCGGCGGACTCCTTACCGCCCAGGCAGATCACCGCGGCGGCCTCGTCCGGCGCGGGCAGCACGTCGCCGCGGAAGGGGCGGACGATCCGGATCGGGACGCCGTGATCGCGCACGACGTCGCCGAGGACGGTCAGGTCGGGGTCGTCGACGTGGGCGACGACGAGCAGGGGTTTCATACGGCACCTCGGGGTTCCAGAGTGTGTGTCCACGGTCGCCAGTGGTCGGTGGCGGCGAGGGCGCGCAGCAGGGCGACGGCGTCGGCGCGGTCGACGGCGATCCAGCTGCCGTCCGGGACGAGTTCGTAGGGGGTGAAGTCCCAGAACTGCGCGCGCCGGATCGCGTCGGCGACCTGCCGGTGGGCGGCGAGCTCGCGGTCGAGGCGGTCGACGCGCCGCGTGAGCCGGTCCACCTCGGCGCGCAGGCGGTCGAGTTCGGTGTTGTCGGTCATGGCGGGCCCGTCAGAGGACGAGGGTCAGGTTCTCGTGGCCGTGTTCGCAGTCGACGAGGTTGACCTGCTTGACCGCGATCCGCCACTGCTCGTCCCGGCGGACGAGTTCGTGCCCGCACCAGCCGGCGTACGTCTTGGTCGTGCCCGCCCGGAACTCGGTGATCAGGAAGTTCGATCGCACGAGCCGGCGGTCGGGTGTGTCGAGGACCTCGACGTTGGTGACGAGCCGCCGGGTGCGCGACGACGGGATCTGGCAGAACGCGAGTCCGGTGCGCAGCCAGTAGATCCGGTCCATCAGCCGGCGACGGTCGTCGAAGGCGTGGGACACCTCGCGCCGGGGGTCGCCGCCGCCGGGGGTGGTGGGCACCCAGTAGAGGCATTCGTCGGTGAACAGCTCCACCCAGTCGTTGAAGCGGCCGTCGTCGATCAGGCGCGCCTCCCGGTAGAGCAGGTTCTCGACCTCGGAGCGCACCCGCGGATCGGGTTCGCTCCAGTCCTCCTGCCAGGCCCCCATCAGCTCGGCCAGGTGGTCGTAGTAGGCGGAGTCCAGGTAGTACGAGTACCGGGAAGTGTCGTGGCGTTCGTTGCTCTGCACGGTCATCTCTCGTGTCCCTTCACCGGCTCATCAGCCGGAGCCATTCCTGGTAGTAGCCGCGCATGTGCAGCTCGTCGGTCACCGGCCCGGTCACGACGCCGTCGGCGTCGACCTTCTGCCGGCCCTCCACACCGAATCCGCGGTTCATCTGCACCCATGCGACCTCCGGGATGCTCAGGCCGCGCTGGGCCTCCTCGAAGTTGGCCTGGTCGTCGGGTTCGCCGAAGGCCGGGAAGTCCTCCTGGGTGCGCATGCGCAGGACGTTGACCTCGTCCGGGACACCGCCGACGGTGGTGGCGTACCAGGTGAGCTGGGTACGGTCCACGGCGAGCGGCTCGATCACCTGCACCTGGTTCCCGATGATGAGCAGGTTCGGGAAGATGTTGAGGTTGATCTGGGCGCCGACGGTCAGGTCGAGGTAGCGCAGCGCGTCGTCGGGGTACTCGCTGCGGATCAGCTCCTCGAACACCTCCCTCCCGGGTTGCGGGCGCTGGTTGGCCCAGAACGCGCCGGGGCCGTCGTAGCTGGGGCGCTGGTCGATGAAGGTGTGTCCGTTGCCGAGGTACTGCACGTACATGGGGCCGCGGTCGGGGGTGCGGCCGAAGTACGTCATGTCCTTGGACTCGCCGAGCCGTTCGGCCATCTGCAGCAGGGAGCGGTGCGAGAACGCCGGATGGTATCCGTCGCCGGCGTTGTCGTACGCCAGCTTCCAGTTGCCGCGGTAGACCATGCGGTGCGCGGAGTTGCGGAGGAACACCTCACCACCCGGGGCGCGGTCGATCCAGTAGTCGAGGGGTTCGCGGACCGGGCCGAGATGCTCGGCGAGCGGCGGCGCATCGGCGTTGAGGGTGCCGAAGACGAAGCCGCGGTAGCTCTCCACCCTCGGCACCACGCCGAGGTTCAGGTCGGTGCGCTCGAAGTCCGGTCCGTACGCGTCGGGCCACGGCACCCCCACGAGCTGCCCGGTGTTCTTGAAAGTCCAGCCATGATACGGGCATTGGAAGTTCTTGGCGGTGCCGCTCTCGTCGCGGCAGACGGTGGCGGCCCGGTGGGTGCAGCGGTTGAACAGGGCGTGCAGCTCGCCGGCCCGGTCTCGGGTGACGATGATGGGGCGCAGACCCAGGTAGCCGGTGCGGTAGCTGTTGGGAGTGGGGACCTGACTCTCGTGCGCGAGGTACACCCAGGTGCGGCCGAAGACGCGGCGCATCTCGTCGTCGAAGATCGACGGGTCGGTGTACAGCGTGCGGTGCACCCGGTCGTGCTGCACCAGCTCGTCGTACGAGTGGGTGGAACTCACGGTCATGGCTCTTGCCCTTTCGCCGAGGCGTCACGTGGCGGGATCGTTCGTCGTCGCCCGAGGTTCGGGCGGTTTCCGATCGCGTCGGATTGCGTTCGCGTCGGGTTAATCCTGGCCGGGCCGCACGGGGCTCGGTATCCCTCCCAGGAGGGGTATTCACCGGCCCGCAAGGGTCGAACGACACCAGAAATCCCGTGTGTAACAAGAGATTTACAGAACGGACCCATGACGGGTCGCGGCACGACGGCCGATTACGGCGGGGTTACGACACCCGCCGGACGTGGGCATGATTGTGCCCCAGGTCACAGTCGCTGTCAACGCGCGGTGGCGCACCGGGCACGGCCGCCCTCGAGGCGGCGGGCGGGAACCCCGGCCGGCGGCTATCGCGGTTCGGCGGCGAGCGCCGTGGCGACGGCACCGCCGAGCGCGACATTGCCCCGATAGACCTCGACATTGACGTCGAGGCTGCGGCCGCCGGTCGCGCGGTGGAAGTGGTCGAGCAGGAACGGGGTGGTGTCCTTGCCGACCACTCCGGCCGCCGCGGCCCGCTCCTCGGCCTCGTGCAGCACCCGCGCATGCAGCGCGGGGTCGAGCTGGGCGTCTTCCGATACCGGATTCGCAAGCAGGACACCGGATTTCAGGCCGAGTGCGTCCCGGGCACGGACAAGGGCGGCGACCTCGGCCGGCGACCCGACGGAATGTTCGAGCGGGCAGCCGCTGTCGCGGATGTAGAAGCCGGGGAAGCTGGTCGTGCGGTAGCCGACGACCGGAATGCTCAGGGTCTCGAGCCGCTCCAGCGTGGCCGGGATGTCGAGGATCGACTTGACGCCGGCGCTGACGACGAGGATCGGCACGGTGGACAGGGCGACCAGGTCGGCGGACTCGTCGAAGGTGCTCTGCGCGCCGCGGTGCACGCCGCCCAGCCCGCCCGTCGCGAAGACCTCGACCCCGCCGCGGTGTGCGAGCAGCGCCGTGGCGGCAACGGTGGTGCCGCCGGACAGTCGTCGCGCCACGGCGATCGGCAGGTCGCGCACACTCAGCTTCGTCACCGTCTCCGCCGTCGCGAGGTCGGCGATCTCGTCGGTGGACAGCCCCACGGTGGGGACGCCGCGAAGCACGCCGACGGTGGCGGGGACGACGTCCGCCTCCCGCAACCGCGCCTCCGCCTCGAGCGCCACCTCGAGGTTGCGGGGGCGCGGCAGGCCGTGGGTGAAGATCGTCGATTCCAGGGCCACCACCGGCCGGCGGGCTGCGACGGCGTCGCGCACCTCGTCCGATATCCGGATCACCGGGTCCATGCGGCTCCTCTCGTTGCGTGCAGGGTAGCGGCGGAGGGCGAGCGTCGCCGATCATCTCGGAAATTCAGAGCAGCTCACGGATTCCGCACAGCGGCAGATGGATCCACCCCTCCCGGACCGCGACGGCGCGCTGCGCCGCATCGGGCCGGACGGTTCTTCCGAGCGCTGCCGCTCGGGCGACGAGGCCGGCGACCACCGCATCGAACGCGTCGTCGGAGGCCACACAGAGGTCCCGGAAGCCGCCGAGCCTCAGTCCCGGAAGGGCGCGTTCCAGTGCGGCCACCGATGCGGCCCGCGCCTCGCGGTTCTTCGCGCTCTTGTATCCCTTGAACGGCAGGCCCCAGCCCTGCAGCGCAGCAGCGGGATACACCTCGACCACCGTTCCGTCGACGCGGTCGACATCCACCCCGACGGCATCGAGTTCCGCGAGCAGACCCGCACACCGCAGCGCCACATGGGCGATGAGATCCGCGGACACGCTCAACGGGACGATTCCCGTCCCGGCATGCACCACGCGGTCGGTCAACCGCCGCACCAGCGGGAGCCGTCCGGCTCGGCTGCTCAGGGCGCGCTCGCGCGAGTACTCGAGGCGATGGTGCGCGCCGACGAAGTCCACGAACGCGTCGGGCCACCCGAACGGCGCGTCGATGCCGGTCCGGTCCGCGGCGGCCACCGCGTTGACGACGTCCGGGTCGGTCGCGCCGAGCCGTAGCTCCTGCACCGTCGCGGTGCCGTGCTCCCAGGCGACGGTGGCGACCGCCGTCTTCGCCGGCTCCGCCGCGAGGTCGACCCCTACCGTCTTCACGGACGTCACGGTATCCGCTGCCCGGCCCCGGAGCCTGCACTCGTACTGTGCACCGCGCACCCCCGGTCCCGCCACAACGGGGGCAGGCACGCCCTGGAGGGAGCAAGCCGCCGGCACGCACAGGATCGGCGGGCACGCAATCGTGGACTACGTTCCGCATCCGTGCCACGGTGGAGGCGGATATCTCTTCCAGGAGGTGCAACACCATGGAGCACACCCAGCAGAACAGCGCCGCACAGGAATGCCCGGACTGCCATGCCCTCGCCGCGGACCTCGCGGCTCACAAGCAATGGCACTCCAGGGTCGTCCACGACCTCGCCGTCGCCGTCGAGAAGGAAGTGGATCGACGGACACGGACACCCTGACCGGCGCCGCTCCGCGATCCGGTTGCGCCGTCAGCGGAAGGCGTCGCCCTTCGTCGTGAGCGCCTTGACCCGCTCGACGATCCTGTCCTGCAACTTCTTCGGCGTGCGCCAGCGCATGGCGAGGCGGTCGTAGTCCATCGCGTGCTCGGCGACGATGTCCTTGAGCTGCTCGACGTCCAGCGGCGCCAGCTTCGCGCGCAGGCCGGCCTCGCCGCCGTCGCGGAACGCGGCGAACGGGTCGAACGGCCCCGGGGCGCGTGTGCCGCGCCGAGCGGCGGGGGCCTTCCGCGGTGCCGGGGCGGGCGACGGCGCCTCTGCCGGCGCGGTGAGTGCCGAGGCGAGGGCGTGCGCAAACCGCGGGGTGCGGGCGGCCTCGTCGGCGATCACCTGCACCAGCCGCACCAGGGCGGTCGCGGCGGCGGGGCTCGATCCCTGCAGCCGCAGCAGCGCGGCGCTCGCCTCCCCGATCTGCACTCGGAGGCGGGCCTCGTCGCGGTCGACGGTGCCGGTCACAGCAGCACCTGCGCGTTCATCAGGACGTCCTCGGTCAGCATGCGCAGGGCGTCGAACTGCCCGGAGTTGCCGTACTTGCGCTTGAGGGTGCCGTACGGGACGAACTCCGCGGACTGCGCGATCTGGTTGGCCTCGGGGATCCACGCCGGTACGACGTTCGCGATCCGTTCGTCGCGCTGCAGCTGTTCGATGATGCTGCGGTGCAGGTTCGACGCACTCCGGTACTTGGTGATGACGAGGCCGATCTCGCGGATGGGATGTCCCGTCCGCTCGGCGAACGCCCGCACCCGGGTCTGCAGCTGCGGGATCCCGTAGGTCGAGAGGATGTCGGGGATGGTCGGAATGAGGTAGCCGTTCGCCAGCCGCAGGCCGTTCTGGGTGAGCATGCCGAGGTTGGGCGGGCAGTCGACGAGGATGTAGTCGTACCGGTCGGCGATCGGGGTGATCGCGTGCAGCAGCACCTGGAGGGGCCGGGTGGACTTCGGGTCGGCGTACTGCTGGTGGCTCAGTCCCTCCTGGATGTCCATCAGATCCAGCGACGAGGCGAGCAGGTCGACGTTCTCGACGGCGCGCACGGGTGAGACGTCGCGCTGGAGGGCCTTCTCGATGTCGAAGGCGGGGGCGTCGGGATCGACGGCACCGCGGAACAGCGTGGCGAGGGTGCGGTCGAGCTGGTTGAGCTCCTGCCAGCGCTCCTCCCCGATCATCATCGTGGTGAGGTTGGTCTGCGGGTCCAGGTCGATCAGCAGCACCCGCTGCCCGAATTCGGCGGCCATGAACTCCGCGAGGGCGGCCGTCGTCGTGGTCTTGCCGACGCCGCCCTTCAGATTGATCGTCGCGATCACCCGCGCCACACCACACCCCCAGCACACTCGCTACTCGTTCGCTCAGCAAAGTACACCGGGACCCGGACGAATCCGGCGCCGGGCACCGGCGCACCCCCTAGATTCGAGGCAGTCGGCGACGGGAGCCCGCGAGTGCGAGAGGGACGGTGGAGGCGCTGGTGGCCGCTCGCGGCCACCGCGGCGCTCGTCGTGCTGCTCGCCGCGACGAACGCGGTCCCGACCTGGCCGGGGCTCATCCACCTGGTGGCGCTGCCGCCGCTGGATCAATTCACCGACCTGCGGATCCTGCTGTCGCGGGCGTCGTCGTGGCCGGCGTTCCTGGTGTTGCTCGCCGGGGTGGCCGCAGCCCGGGTGGCGCTCATGGCGTGGCTCCTGGGCGGCCTCGACGCCCGCCGGCTGCGCTTCGCGGCCCTGTTCTACACGGTCGCGTTCGGGCCGGTGCTGCTGGCGGCGTTCGCCGACGCCACCGCCTACGCGGTCCTGTACTCCCGGCTGTTCTGGCCCGCCGTCGCCCTGATCGGGGTGCTGGTGCTCACGCTCGGCCCGGTGCCGTGGCAGGGCGGATCCCGGTTGCGCGCGGCCGTCGCGCTGACCTGGCGGCGGGGGCTGCGGGTCGAGGTGATGCTGCCGTACTGCGCGGTGATCCTGGCGCTGGGTGCCGTGGCCGAACGGGTCCCGGTCCTGACGGTGCCGCTCGTCCCGGTCTCGGCCGTCGCGACCGGCCTGGCGATCCGGGCGATGGGCCGCCCGGCGCTGCGCCGGCCGGGGGCGGTCCTGACCGCGCTCGTCGCGGTGCTCGCCGCCGCGTCGCTCGTGTTCGTCGCGACCCGCGGGTACGACGAGCCGGAACCCGGACCGCCGCAGCCGGGTTCGCTGTTGATCCTGTCGGGGATCAACTCGGCGTCGGGGCGGGGCGCGATCCACGCGACGGACGTGCACCGCCTCGGTTACCGCTGCGAGCAGGTGTACTACTTCTCGTATGCCGGACCGGGCGACGGGCAGCCGCAGCGAGACGCGACCTGCCCGATCCGCACGGGTGCCCCCTACGGGCCGAGCGACACCCAGCGTCCGTTCCACGAGCAGGTCGATCTGTTCGTCGAGCAGGCGTCCGCGCTGCCTCGTCCGCTGGTGGTGGCCGCGCATTCGCACGCCGTGTGGGTGGTGTGGGAGGCCGTCGCCACCGGACGGGTCGACGTCGATGCGCTACTGCTGGTCGGCCCGTTCCCGAGCACCCCGACCGGCTATCCCCCACCGCACGTGAACGCGCCCGGCCGCGTCTTCGGCGACCTGCTGCGTGCCGCCGCTCCGGCCACCGACCTGGTCCGGTTCCACTTCGACCCGGACACCCCCGCCGCGCGGGAACTGCTCGGCACGGCGGGAGCCGCGGAATCCATCCTCGCTCAGCCACTTCCCGCAACGGTACGAGCAACGAGCCTCCCCGCGGCCACCGATCTGCCCCTGATGCCGGACGACTGGCAGCTCGACGTCGAGCGAAACGGGTGCCCGGCCCGCGTCGCCCACCCGTACCTGCCCAGATCGGCGGCATTCGAGGACGCGGCGATCCGCTTCCTGAACGGCCGTCCGCCCCCACCGTGCCCGCCGTGGCGGGACTGGGGTGCCGTACTCGTGCGGCCGTTCGGGGTGCCGGCCGGGCAGGCTCTGCGATGATCCCGAATTCCCCGGCGACGATCGCCGCCGAGGGGGATATTCGGAGGAGGCCACCACCGGTAACGAACGCGGCATCGCCGGAAGCAGCGCGGTGCTCACGACCCACGACCGCCACGACCCAACGACTGCCACGACCCAACGACTGCGGAGTACCCATGACACTGCTTCCCCGCCCCGGTCTGTCGACGATCGTGACGGTTGCCGCCGCTGCACTACTGTCCGTGTCGATGCCGCCGAACGCGCTGGCCTTCGCGCCCGACATCCACGGCGCGATCCTGCGTGCAGCGCTGCCCCCGGCCACCCTCGACGGGGGTGTCGACGACCCGGCGCTCGCCGAGATCACCGGAAGCCTCCTCACCGGCACCGGCAACGAAGGCAGCGACCTGTTCCAGGGCGACGCCTTCCGGCACTTCGACAACGCCGCGCGACCGGCGGACGTCTGCGACCGTGCCCGGGACGCGTGGAACTTCTTCGTGCCCGCCGTGATCGCCGGTGCGCAACCCACCGGCCCGCCGGAGTTCCGCACCTCCGCGAACGGCTTCGCGGCCCGCAGCGCCTTCGGCGGCCTGACCCACGCACTCGCCGACTTCTACTCCCATTCGAACTGGGTCGAGCTGGCCGTCGGCACGGATCGGGCACCGGGGCTCGCCCCGCTCTTCCCGACGTGCGATCCCACCGCTCTTCCGGCCGGACTCCACACCGGATACTTCGAGCTGACCCCGGCGAACGGCCTCGACGGCTGCCCGAGCGGTCCACCCGCTCCCCCGGCCGGGTCGTCCGTCCCACCGGCCGAGGGCCCGCCCGCCCCGCCCGCCCCGTTCGAGGAGTGTCACCTGACCCTGAACAAGGACGATCCGGGCACGCTCCGCGGTCGTGAGCCGGTCCCCGGATATCCCGGCACGACGTATCACCAGCTCGCGGTGCAGCTCGCCGTCGAACACACCACCGCGCTGTACCGGGAGGTCCGCGGTCTCGTCGCCGGTTCCGTCCCCGCCGGTGTCGACGGCGAGTGCGTCGCCGACAACCTGTTCCGGGCCGCGCAATTCGCACCCTGCGCGGTCCCGGCTCCCACTCCCGTTCTTCCCAAACGTGTTTCGGGTCAGCCGGTCGGCGTTGCGCCGAGTCCCCCGGCATAGGGGCGAGACCGGCTGCACCGGGGCAGGGCCCCGGCATCCACCTCTCACCTCATCGCTGCCACCGCGGCCGGGGTGAGACTGTCCAAGCCGGGCAGCACCAGTCCTGCGAGGGCGAGCGCATCCGGGTCGGGTGGGTACCGGGGATGGGGAATCGCGATCACCCGCATGCCGGCCGACGCCGCCGACCGCAGCCCGTTGCTGGAATCCTCCACCGCCGCACACCGAGCCGGGTCCATCCCGAGTCGCTCGGCCACCGTCAGGTAGATGTCGGGTGCCGGCTTCCCACGCGCCACACCTTCGGTGGACAGCGCCACGGTGAACACGTCTCCCAGCGCTGCGGCGTCGAGCACGCCGTCGATCAGAGCCTGCGGGGACGAGCTGGCCAGCCCGAGCGGCCACCGCGCCGCCATCGCGCGCACCGCCTCGACCGCACCCGGAATCAGCGGCAGCCGGTCGGCGTAGCGAGCGCCCATGCGATCGATGACCAGCGCTGCCACGTCGTCGGGCGGCAGGTCGACACCGAGACCGTCGCTGAGATACCTCGACCACTCCGGGGTACTCATGCCCATCAATCGGCTCTGCGCGTCGGCAGTCCACCGACCCCCGTGCTCGGCCACGACCTGCCGGCGCACCTGCTCCCACAGCGGTTCGGAGTCGACCAGCACACCGTCCAGGTCGAACACCACCGCTTCCACACCGCCGATATCGGACACAGGCCCAGTCTCGGCCACACTCGTCCGCAGGCACGACACCGACACGCAACCGATCGGCGGACGGATCCGGCGCCCCCGGCCGGATGCCCGTGAGCGCTGCCGACGGGGCGAGGATGTGCTCGTCGCGCCCCTCGTCCGCCTCCTGCGGATCACGCATTCGGCGCCGCACCGGCGCGTATCGTTCTCCGATGTACGCACGTGCTCGTCGTGAGGGGGACGACCGTGAGCGAAACCGTAGGTCTGGTGGTATCCGGCGCGGGCGCCCGGGGCGCGTACGAGGCCGGAGCTATCGCATCGCTGCTGCCGCACCTGCCGAGGTCGGAGCACCCCCCGATTCTGGTGGGAACCAGCGCCGGCGCACTGAACGTCGTCGCGTTGGCCGCCTTCGCCGGGGACGGGTACAAGGCCGCAACCCACAGGATCGTGAGCCTGTGGTCGACGGTGGGACTGGACGACGTCTTCGGCCCCGTGGGGACGCTGGTCGGCACGGGCCTGCGCTACCTCGGTCAGGCCGCCGGTCTGGACGTCACGCTACCGAGCCTTCTCGACACCGAGCGCATGCACGACCTGCTGGACTCTCTCATCTGCTGGGAGGACCTGCACGCCAACATCCGCAGCGGCGCCATCGGGGCGGTCGCGGTGACCGCAACGTCGGTCGCCACCCGCGGCACCGTGGTCTTCGTCGAGAAGCACTCGTCTGTGCCGCTACCTCCCTACGACGAACATCGCAACATCACCTACGTCGAAACGGAACTGACCGTCGAGCACGTGCTGGCATCGGCGGCGGTGCCGGTGCTGTTCCGGCCCGTCCGGGTCACCGAACCGGCGGCGTGGGCAGGCTGGTACGCCGACGGCGGTCTGCAGCTCAACACCCCGCTGAAACCGGCCCTCGCCTTCGGCGCGGACACCCTCGGAGTCGTCGCGACCCAGCCGCGACACTGGATCGAACGGCCTGCCGCCGACCTCGTGCCCTGCGACGACGAACCGCCCGACGTATTCGGTGCCGCCGCGCTGATCCTGCGCGCCCTCCTCTCGGACCGCATGATCGAAGACCTCCACCAACTCGAGGTCCGTAACGACCGGCTGATGCGCATCCGTGCAGCCGGAGTGGACAGCGCGGACGTGACATCGGATCGGGAGATCCGGGTGCGGTTCGCGGGCCCGTCGCTCGATCAGGCGTACGACCTCGGCCGGCTCGCGTACGACGTGTACAGCAGGAAGGCCGCGGGCGTCGGCGGTCTGCGCCATCCGTGGCTGTCGGTCCTGGGTCGCCTCGCCGGGGGAACACGCGAGGACCACGGCGACCTGCTGAGCTTCCTGCTCTTCGACCCGGACTTTACTTCCGCCGCAGCCGAACTCGGAATTGCGGCAACTCACGAATGAGCGCGGCCCGAGCGAATGTATCGCTCACCTCGGTAGTCCGACGGAACGATACATTCGCTCGCCTGTGGCGGCGCGGGTGAAGCAGCGAGCGCAGCCGCGCCAGGTTACCGGCTGCCCGTCAGCAGCACCTTGAGCGCACCGGTCTCACCCGCGCGGCCGAAGACGTCGTAGGCCTCCTCGAACTCGTCGAGTGCGAACCGGTGGGTGATCATCGGCGAGGTGTCGAGTTTGCCGCTGCGGACCAGGCCGATCAGGGTCGGCGTCGAGTAGGTGTCGACCAGGCCGGTGGTGATGGTGAGGTCCTTGATCCAGATGCTCTCCAGGTGCAGGGTGGCGGGCGCGCCGTGGACGCCGATGTTGGCGACATGGCCGCCCGGCCGGACCAGTTCGACGGCCTGTTCGAACGTCGCCGGCACTCCGACGGCCTCCATGGTGACGTCGGCGCCGAGGCCGCCGGTGAGGTCGCGCACCACCGCGGCGACGTCGTCGCGCCCGCCGTTGACCACGACGTCGGCGCCGAACGCCTTGGCGGCCTCGAGGCGGCTGTCGGCGAGATCGACCGCGACGACGTGGCTCGGGCTCAGCAGCCGGGTGGCGAGGATCGCGGCGAGACCGATCGGTCCGGCGCCGACGATGACGACGACGTCGGCGGGCCGCACGCATCCGTTGAGCACGCCGACCTCGTAGGAGGTGGGCAGGATGTCGGCGAGCATGAGCATCTGCTCGTCGCTCACGCCCTCGGGTACACGGTGGGTCGAGTTGTCGGCGAACGGGACTCGCACGAGTTCGGCCTGGGTGCCGTCGATGAGGTGGCCGAGGATCCAGCCCCCGCCCCCGAGGCACTGGCCGTAGCGGCCCTCGCGGCAGAAGCGGCAGCGCCCGCACGAGGTGATGCACGAGACGAGGACCCGGTCGCCGGGCGCGAGGTTCTGCACGCCCGGCCCGACCTCGACGACGGTGCCGACGGCCTCGTGCCCGAGGATGCGCCCGTCGGTCACCTCGGGGACGTCGCCGCCGAGGATGTGCAGGTCGGTGCCGCAGATGGTGACCGCGTCGACGCGGACGATCGCGTCGGTGGGGTCCTGGATTCGGGGGTCGGGAACGTCCTCCCAGACGCGCTTGCCCGGACCGTGGAACACCAGTGCCTTCATTGCTTCGGCCCTTTCGCCGATGGGTGTCTGCCGGTCTCAGCGTCCCATCGTTCGCGCCCGTTCGGAACGGGTCCTTGGACCTCGAATCGGACGGGGGGATGTCACACCGGGTCGGTCAGTGGCCGGAGACGATCGTGAGCCGGTCCGGGGCCGCCTCGACCAGCGCCTCGGGGGTGCCGTACCCGTCGACCTCGACGACGGGTGCCCGGTCGACGGTGGCACGGACGACGGCGCCGTCGGACATGAAGACGATCAGGCCCTGCCCCGCGGTGTCGGGGAGGTTCTCCCACACGGTGCCCGTCAGGCCGAGATCCCGGTTGATCGAGCTCATCAGCAGGGGCAGCGAGAATCGGTACATGCGGTCCCACGACCCCGGCGACAGACCGGCGTCCTCGGCCACGGAGGCGAGGGTGCGGGGTTCGCCCGTCAGCAGGACCGTGTCGAACTCCGCCTCGAGGATCGGGGCGTCCTGCACCCGGACCGTGCCGCCGGACCCGCCGCAGCCGGCGACGGCGAACACCGTCGCCGCCAGGAGCATCCCCGACCTCCGGGCCGTGCACGCCGGCACCGTGGGTCTCGGCACCGTGCATCTCGGCGCCGTGCATCTCGACACACTGCGCAGCATCCGTTCACCCCCAGTCGATTTCGCTCGAGAACGCGTGAAAGTTACAGCACCGCCCGCACGAGAAGCAGTGCCGTCGGGCGACGTCGGAATCACCGAGGAGCTGGGCTGTGACAGCTGACAATCGACGCGCGGGCGGCCTCACTCCCGCGCGGTGAGCTCCGCGATGTCGCCCCTCAGCTCCGACCGGAGCGAACCCATCAGCTCTGCCGCGATCCCGAACTGGTCGCCGACGAAGTGGGTGTTGTCGGCGGACAACTCCCGCGCTCCCGATCGGCCGATGAGGGAGTCGATCCGCTCGTCGAGGCTCGCGGTGCGGGCCTCGACCTCGGCCGTGCGCAGCTGGACCTCGGCGACGGTGAGCAGTTCGCCGATGCGGGCCAGTGCCGCCACCCGGTCGAGAAGCTGATCCCACACCGGTGCGAGCGCGGCGATACGCGCGTCGACGGCCGCGCGAGCGGACGGCGCCGCGCGCCGGGCGTCGGCGAGTTCGGCGAGCAGGCCCCGCAACGTCACGGCGTCCACGGCGATCTGCGTCAGCTCGTCGGCGAGATCGAGCTGGGACCGCTGCACCGCGAGGTGGTCCGACCGCCAGGCCGTGGAGCCTTCGATCCGATCGAACAGGGTGCCGGCGAGGAACAGCAGGGTGTCGTACCGGTCGACGAAGTGATCGTCGCCGTCGGGCACCTGCCGGCCGAGGGCGTCGGCGGCGCGACGTCCCACCGCGGCCGCCGCGGTGCCGTCGGACCAGCGCGTCACCCGGTCCACGGCCACGCCGAGCACGGCGCCGCGCACCTGATCGGTCGTTCTCTCGGGGATCGGCGCGGGCGTGCGCTGCAGCGCCGCGAACAGGGCGTCACGCTGGTGCGGGTCGAGGTGCACGCCGTCGCGCCGTTCCCGCCGCACGGCCCGCACGCCCTGCGCGTAGTGCCGGCCGGACACGGTGAGCGTGTAGTGGGCGTTGCGCAGCCGCTTGGCCAGCTCCCCCGCCCGGTACTCGAACACCAGCCGGGCGGCGCCGGGGCGCAGGTCGGCGGCTCGCACCGTGAGGCGGGCGTGCTCGTCCGTGAGATGGCGCAACGCGCCGAACCCGCCGAGCGTGGGCAGGCCGCGGCCGATCCGGCGGCGCCGGGCCAGGATGTCGCGGGTCTCGTCGTCGAGGTGGCCGGCGGCCAGGCAGAGAGCGGCGGCGTCCGACAGCGGGGCGTGCCGGCCGTCGAGCCGGTGCTGCTCGCACCAGCGGCGCACCTGCGCGGCCATCCGCTCGCGGCGCTGCTCGGCCGGTTCGAACCCGACCGGGAACTGCGGGTCGTCGGACATCGGGACCTCCTCGTGGCGTCCGGACCCCTCCACTGTTCCAGAAAACCCGGGACCGCGACGGGAGCGCCGGTCAGGCGAGGAACTCGGTGACGGCGTCGACCGCGGCGCGCTGGGCCCTGCCCTGCCCGGCCGGGGTGCCGCCGAAGGCGATGCCACCGCTCCACTGGGCGTCGCCGGGGAACATGCCGAGGCGGATCAGGTGGCCGGCGCCGTCGACGGACAGGTGCCGGTCGCGACCGTCGCCGCGCCGGGCGAGCAGGGCGCCCGCCATGTCCGTGGCCGGCCACAGCTGGTCGTCGGTGCCGGTGATGCACAGGATCGGGGCGTCGATCTTCTCGGACCGCAGGTGGGCGGGGTCGGGCGCGTCGCGCAGTCCCGCGCGGTAGGCGTCGGACAGCCGCAGCAGCGACGGCCGGTGCCGGGCGACGTCGCGGCCGGCGCGCCAGGCGTTGCGGATCATCTGCGGCATCAGCGCGGAGCTGGGCAGCGGTGCCCAGGGCTGTGGCGCGCCGCCCAGGGTCCACGACGGAGTGTCCGGGATCTCCCCGTCCGGCCCGAGTCCCTGCCACGAGACGGAGCTGGGGCTGACGAGCACCAGCGCCCGCAGCGACGTGCCGTCGGCCGCGACGGCGGCGAGAAGGCCTTCGGCGCCCCGGGAAATGCCCACGGCGGCAACGTTGTCGGTGTCGATCTCGGGCAGGGCGGCGAGGTGGCGCAGCGCGCCGGTGAAGCGCTCGAGCGGTACGGACGCGACCTCGGTGTTCTCGTCGAGCCACGAGTAGGCGAGGGCGACGTGGCCGTGGGAGGCGAGGGCGGCGATGGTGGCGCGCTGGGAATCGACGCCGCCCTCGGATCCGCCGACGCACAGCACCGCCGGCCATCCGCGCGGCGGAGCCGGGCCGTCCGGGCGGGCGAGCAGACCCGGCCGTCCGGCGACGTCGAGGTCTTCGACGGTCACGCCGGGCGCGGCGTCGGTGCGGATCACCGTGCGTCGCGTGGTGTGCGGGCCGTCGGTGACGGTGAGCGTGACCGGCCACCGGCCGGGCGGGGGGACGAACAGGTCGGGTACGCGGTCGGGCTCGTCGAACCGCATGTCCCACAACGGTTCGTCGACGACGTCGACGCTGCCGTCGTAGCTGCGGTGCGACCGCCAGCGGGCGCCGGACATGTCGGCGCCCTCGGCGGTGACGGTGATCGTCGCGTCGGGCCGCGACCCGGCGAGGGTGAGGCGGAACGGCTCGTCGTGCCGCGACTGGCGCGGTACGACGAGGTGCACCCGGGGCGAGTCGAGGTCCGGGGGTGGTGCCGTCGGGGACGCGGGTTCGGGGCTCGGGTTGGCGGTGGCGGCGAGCGCGGACTTCGTGTCGAACCACTTGGGAAACAGGGCCGAAACCAGTCCGGCGGCACCCAGGACGACGAAGGGGACGACCCAGTAGCCGACGACGGAGAGCGCGTCGGTCTCGTCGCGGACGGTGGCGGAACCGTCGACGATCGGCGGGATCAGCGAGGACACGGTCATCACGGCGAACGCGGCGGCCCACATCCACGTCATCGCGGTGGTGATGTACCGGAAGCCGCCGGATGCCGCGGTCGCGGGATCGACTGTCTCGACGGCGTATTCGCGCACGAACGGTCGTCCGGCGAGGATGCCGCCGAGGACGACGAGCAGCAGTCCGAGATTGCCGACCGGCTGCAGCCAGCGTTCGAGGACGGCGTCGTCGAGCGTGAGCGCGGCGATCAGCAGCAGCGCGAAGACGACGACGGTGCCGACGTCGAGGGAGCGCCAAGGCTTTCCGCGCACCCGCTGTACGAGGGGGCCGGCGGCGGCGAGCGCGAGGGCGGCGGCCACGGCGGTGACGAACCCGGTGTTGCCGACGAGGATCCAGTACACAATCCACGGCGCGAATCCGACGACGAGGGACATTCGCGGATTGTCTCCCGCCTCCCGCCGCCGTGGGGGTGCTTCCGCGATACGCCTCAGGAGTTCACGGGAACGAAGATCACGGTTCGCACTTCCTCGGCGGGGGTGCCCGGCGGGCTCCAGTACTCCTCCCACGCGGTGCTCAGGTCGAGGTCGTGCCCCTCGCGGGCGGCCCAGGCGGCGAGGGCCTCGTAGGTGTGCTCGAGCGTGTCGTAGGGACCGAGGTGGGTCTCGGTCGCGACCTGGCCGGCGGGCAGGTCGATCGGGACCACGTGGCCGTCGCCGTCGATCCGGGTGGCGACCTCGAAGCCGGCGGCGCCGTCGAAGCCCTCCCTGGTGAAGTTGCGGTAGTACGCGACGGCCGGGCCGGCCGGCGACGTGCCCGCGCCGGCCAGGTACTGCTCGACGGCGCCGTACGCCTCGCCGAGGTGCTCACCGATGTGCGCCACGTCGGTGCTGAACTCCACGGCGGCCAGATGCCTGGCCGGTGCGTGCACGATCTCGGGCATGCGTCCTCCCCTGTCGAAGCCTGGGGCCACGATAGGCGATTCACACTGCCGATTCGTGAACTTCCGGAGACATCGAGCGCCCGGGCTGTGCGGGGGTTGCCGGCGGCCGAATGTCACATCCGGTCGATGCAATCGAATCGATGTGACATTCGGCCCGCACACACGAGCGCTCCGACTACCGTGACAATCGTCACAGCACCGGCCGGACCGCAGCGACCCTCGTCGCGGCGGCGCGACGGGTCCCGCAGCCGGCGGCCCGTGTCCGCTTCGACCCGTTCGCGGCGTCGATGCCGGTCCGATGCTGGACAATTCACGTAGCCGACGGCGCTCGCGGACCCGACATCGTGCCGCGCGAAAGACCAACGGCCCGAATGTTACTGCCCGGTGTTACCCGGCGGTATTCCCGGGCCCGCCGAGGCCGGGCCCCGGAATCGTCCCCCATTTCGATCGTAATCGACTGTCCGCCAGCGGTTCCCGCGCGCGAGGCGGAGAGGGAGCGGCAAACCCCGCCCTGCCGACCACAAAACGTGACAAACCCTCATGTTTCCTTCATGCTGTTAGCGGAAGGATCGTCCCCACCGGGGGGCACTCGGCCGTCGACGACGACGGTCCGCGGGACGAGGCCGACCGCCTGTCCGCCGACACCCAGGCATCCGCCGGGCCAGTCGGTGCACACGTCCGCACGCATACGCCGACACGAGGAGCCGACCGATACATGTTCTTGCTCGCGTTATCAACCCGTGACGCGGGCCTCGACATCGGTTAACTTTTTTCACTCACTGGCGAGAAGCTTCGACGAGCGTCGCACGAGCGCGCACAAACCTGGAGAACGGTGGCAACGAGTATGTTCAAACGGATCGCGGTGGTCAACCGAGGTGAGGCGGCAGTACGCCTCATCAGAGCAGTCCGGGAGCTCAACTCCGAGCACGGCTACGACATCAAGACGATCGCCCTGCACACCGAGGCCGAGCGGCGGGCCATGTTCGTCCGCCAGGCCGACGAGGGCGTCACCCTGCGGCCGTCCACCACGGCCGCCACCCCCTACCTCGATCACGCCGAACTCGAGCGCGCCCTCCTCGAAGCGAAGGCCGACGCCGTGTGGGTCGGCTGGGGCTTCGTGGCCGAGGATCCCGCCTTCGCCGAGGTCTGCGCCCGCCTGAACATCACCTTCATCGGCCCGTCGGCCGAGGCCATGCGCCTGCTCGGCGACAAGGTCGAGGCCAAGCTGCTCGCCGAGAAGGTCGGCGTGCCCGTCGCCCCGTGGTCGGGCGGACCGGTCGAGACCCGCGCCGACGCGCGCCGGCACGCCCAGGCCATCGGCTACCCGCTGATCATCAAGGCCCGTTCCGGCGGCGGCGGCCGCGGCATCCGCAAGGTGTACTCCGAGGACGAGCTCGAGCTCGCCCTCGAGCGCACCCAGGGCGAGGCCGAGCGCTCGTTCGGCGATCCCGTGGTGTTCATCGAGCGTCTCGTCACCGACGCCCGCCACGTCGAGGTCCAGGTCATCGCCGACGGTCACGGCAACGTCTGGGCGCCGGGCGTGCGCGACTGCTCCATCCAGCGCAAGAACCAGAAGGTCATCGAGGAGTCGGCCTCGCCGCTGCTGACCAAGGAGCAGGCCGACCACCTGCGCGCGGTCTCCGCGGACCTCGTGCGCGCCGCCGGGTACTGCGGCGCCGGCACCGTCGAGTACCTGTACCAGCCGGACCTGAAGATCTTCACCTTCCTCGAGGTCAACACCCGCCTGCAGGTCGAGCACCCCATCACCGAGGCCACCACCGGCATCGACCTGGTCAAGCTGCAGATCCTGGTGGCCTCCGGGGAGAAGCTGCCCGGCGACTGCCCGCCCGAGTTCGGTCACGCCGTCGAGGCCCGGCTCAACGCCGAGGACGCCGACAACGGTTTCGCCCCCGCCCCCGGCTCCGTGCAGCTGCTCAAGTTCCCGCTCGGGTCCGGCCTGCGCGTCGACACCGGCATCGCCCAGGGCGACGTCATCCCGCCGGACTACGACTCGATGGTTGCCAAGATCATCGCGTGGGGCCGCGACCGCGACGAGGCCCTGGCCCGCCTGCGCACCGCGCTGCGCGAGACCACCGTCGTCCTCGACGGCGGCACCACCACCAAGTCGTTCCTGCTCGACCTGCTCGACCGCGAGGAGGTCATCTCCGCGTCGGCCGACACCGGCTGGCTCGACCGCACCGGAGCCGGCACCGCCACCGGTCCGTCCCGGGTGGCCGACATCGCGCTGATCGCCACGGCCGTCGACGTCTACGACGCCGAGGAGAGCCACGAGCGCGCCGCGTTCCTCACCTCCGCCCGCGGCGGCCGCCCCCGCGCCGGGCACTCGGTGGGCCGCAAGGTCGAGCTGAGCTACCAGGGCCAGGCCTACGAGCTGCTCGTCGGACAGGTCGGGCCGCACCGCTACCGCGTCGACGCCGGCAGCGGCGAACTCGAGGTGGACGTCGACCGGCTCGGGCAGTTCGAGTCCCGGCTCGTCCTCGCCGGCCGCCGCCACCACATCGTCTCGATCGCCGGCGCCACCGGCTTCCTCGTCGAGGTCGACGGCATCAGCCACCAGATCAGCCAGGACGAGGCCGGCGTCGTGCGCACCCCCGCGCCCGCCGTCGTCGTCGCGGTGCCCGTCGCCCCCGGCGACGACGTCGAGGCCGGCCAGACGCTCGTGGTGCTCGAGTCCATGAAGATGGAGACCGCGGTGCGCGCGCCCTTCGCCGGCCGCGTCCGCGAGGTCCTCGCCGTGGTCAACTCGCAGGTCGACGCCGGTGCACCGCTGCTGCGTGTCGATCGGATCGCCGAGGAGACCGTCACCGAGACGGTCGAGCGCGTGCAGTTCCCCGCACCCGCCGCCGTCGTGACCGGCGACGCCGCGGCCGACGCGCTGGCCCGGCTCGACGCCCTCGAGGCGCTCGTCACCGGTTACGACGTCTCCGGCAAGCGGACCGCGACGCTGCTCGCCGAGTACGACCGCCTGCGCGGCGAGGCCGCCGGGAACTGCGACCTGGTGCGCGCCGAGCTGGCGCTGCTCACCACGTTCGCCGACGTGTGCGAGCTCTCGCGCAACCGCCCGACGCAGGCCGAGGAGTCCAGCGACGAGCGCGTGCACAGCCCCCGCGAGCACTTCCACGGCTACCTGCAGTCCCTCGACGTCGAGGTCGGCGGCCTGCCCGAGAGCTTCCGTGCGCGACTGTCGCAGGCGCTGCGGCACTACGACGTCACCGAGCTGGATCGCACCCCCGAGCTCGAGGAGGCCGTCTACCGGCTGTTCCTCGCGCAGCAGCGCATCGAGACGCAGGTTCCGGTGGTCTCGGCACTGCTCGAGCGGTGGCTCGAGGAGACCGAGGGACCGGCCGGCATCTCGCAGGAGCTGAACGAGGTCCTCGACCGGCTCATCGTCGCCACCCAGGTGCGCTACCCGGTGATCGGCGACGCGGCCCGCAACCTGCGCTACCGCCTCTTCGAGGAGCCGGTGATCCGCAAGGTCCGCGAGCAGGTGTACGACGGGGTGCGCGGCAGCCTCGCCCACCTCGCCGACCACCCCGGCGCCGCGGACTACGCGCAGCGCGTCGAGGCCCTGGTGGCCACCCCCGAGCCGCTGATCGACCTGCTCGCCCAGCAGATCGCCCGACCGGAAACCGTTCCGGGCCCGCTGCTCGAGGTCATCACCCGCCGCGCCTACAAGATCCGCACGCTCGAGCAGGTGCAGTCCGAGGTGCGCGGCGGCCGGCAGTTCGTCACCGGCAACTTCGATCTGCGCGGCACCCGCCTGTACCTGATCTCCACCGAGGCCCGGCACGCCGAGCTCGAGGCGGCCCTGGACACCGTCGAGGAGTCGGCGCGCACCCTGCCCGGCACCGACAACCTGGTGGTCGACCTGTACCTCGCGTGGGACGACGCCCCCGCCGACGCCGACGCGCAGGCCGAGGCGCTGCGCGCGGTGCTGGCCGGCCGTGAGGTCGCCACCGCCGCCCGCCGGGTCACGGTGACGGTGTGCCACACCGACCGCGCCGAGGAGCACGTCTTCACCTTCCGCCCGTTCGAGACCGGGTACGCGGAGGAAACCAACATCCGCGACATGCACCCGCTCACCGGTCAGCGCCTGGATCTGTGGCGGCTGAAGAACTTCGTCGGCACCCGCCTGCCGGCGAACCCGGACTCGTACCTGTATCACATTGCGGCGAACGAGAATCCGTCCGACGAGCGGCTCATCGCCCTCGCCGAGGTGCGGGACCTGACCCCGCAGCGCGACGAGACCGGCACGATCGTGGGCCTGCCCGCGTTCGAGCGGGCCCTGTCGAGCTGCCTCGACGCGATCCGCCGGTCGCAGGCCGCCCGCGGCAAGCGCCGGCTCGACGCGAACCGCGTGGTGCTGTTCGTGTGGCCCGAGGTGGATCTGAGCATCGACGACCTGAAGCGGGTCAGCCGTGGGGCGGCCCCGCTCACCGTCGGCGCCGGCCTCGAGGAGATCACCGTCATCGGCTGGTGGCGTGAGACCGCGGAGGCCGAGCCCCGCGAGGTGGCGCTGCGATTCTCGTACCGCTCCGGCGCCGGCGTGGTCGTGCGGGTGACCGATCCGCCGAAGGAGCCGCTGCAGCCGCTCGACGAGTACACCCAGAAGGTCCAGCGCTCCCGCGCCCGCGGCACCGTGTACCCGTACGAGCTGATCCCGCTGCTCACCGGCAGCAAGGGCAGCTTCGTCGAGTACGACCTCGACGACTCCGGGGCGAGCGCAGCGACGGGGGGTGTCACCGGTGCCGTGGTGCCGGTGCAGCGTCCGTACGGACGGAACAAGGCCGGTCTGGTGGTCGGGCTGGTCACCACCCCGACGCCGCGGTACCCGGAGGGCATGACCCGCGTCGCGCTGTTCGGCGATCCGACGAAGGCGCTCGGCACCGTCGCGGAGGCCGAGTGCGCCCGCGTCGTCGCCGCGATCGACCTGGCCGAGCAGCTCGGCGTCCCGGTCGAGTGGTTCGCGCTGTCCTCCGGCGCCACCATCTCGATGGAGTCCGGCACCGAGAACATGGACTGGGTCTCGCGGGCCCTGCGCCGCATCATCACCTTCACGCAGGCCGGCGGCGAGATCAACGTCGTGGTCACCGGCATCAACGTCGGCGCCCAGCCGTACTGGAACGCCGAGGCGACGATGCTCATGCACACCAAGGGCATCCTGGTGATGACCCCGGACAGTGCGATGGTGCTGACCGGCAAGCAGTCCCTGGACTACTCCGGTGGCGTGTCGGCCGAGGACAACTTCGGTATCGGCGGCTACGACCGCGTCATGGGCCCCAACGGTCAGGCGCAGTACTGGGCGCCGAACCTGTCGGCCGCGGTCGAGGTGCTCTTCGGGCACTACGAGCACGCCTACCTCGCCCCGGGCGAGCGGTTCCCCCGCAAGGCCGAGACCGTCGACCCGATCGAGCGCGACGTCCGGGTGTACCCGCACGTGCACCCGTCGAGCGACTTCACCACGGTGGGCGACATCTTCTCCGCGGAGACCAACCCGGACCGCAAGAAGCCGTTCGACATCCGCACGGTCATGCGCGCGGTGGTCGACCAGGACCACCCGGTGCTCGAGCGGTGGGCAGACATGGCCGACGCCGATACGTCGGTGGTGTTCGACGCCCATCTCGGCGGCAACGCGGTCACGGTGATCGGCATCGAGTCCCGCGCCATCGCCCGCAAGGGCTGGTTCCCCACCGACGGGCCGGACCAGTGGACCTCGGGCACGCTGTTCCCGAAGTCGTCGAAGAAGACCGCGCGGGCGATCAACGCGGCGAGCGGCAACCGCCCCGTGGTGGTGCTGGCGAACCTGTCCGGGTTCGACGGCTCCCCCGAGTCGCTGCGTAACCTGCAGCTCGAGAACGGCGCCGAGATCGGCCGGGCGATCGTCAATTTCGACGGCCCGATCGTCTTCGTCGTGGTCTCCCGCTACCACGGTGGCGCCTTCGTGGTGTTCTCCGGCGCGTTGAACGAGAACATGGAGGTGCTCGCGGTCGAGGGCTCGTTCGCCTCCGTGCTCGGCGGCGCACCCGCCGCGGCGGTGGTGTTCACCCGCGACGTCAATGCGCGCACCGCGGCGGATCCGCGGATCACCGAACTCGAGGCGCAGCTCGCCGCGGCCGAGGACGGCGAGAAGGCCCGCCTGCGGGTCGAGCTGGCAACGCAGCGCACGGCGGTGCGGTCGGAGAAGCTCGGTGAGGTGGCTGCGGAGTTCGAGGCCATCCACAACATCCAGCGCGCCCAGCAGGTCGGCTCCGTGCACTCGATCATCCCTGCCGCGGACCTGCGGCCGGAGATCGTCGCCGCCGTCGAGCGAGGCATGGCGAAGGTGCTCGCGCAGTAACCGCACGATCCCCGAAGGGCCCCGCACCGGTTCGCCGGTGCGGGGCCCTTTCTTGTGCCCTCACGGGTCCGTCACCGTCTCGGCCGGCGTCCCGGGTACTTTCTCCCGCCGGGACGGCCGTACGTCGCCCTGCAGTCGCTGGGCGAGACGACCGATCCGCGCACACAACCCCCGATCCGGAGTGTCCCAATCCCGGGAAATATGCGATCGTGAGCAAGCTCACAGGTTTGCGGCGGCGTGGAGCCGGGTACCGATTTTCGCCCCCCACACCCCCCGCGCAGGTCGCTACATGCACGCTGTTGGCACGCAGTGCTTTCGAGCCGGCACCCCCCGTTCGATCGGAACAGCCACGGATCGAGCAGTGAATTATGTTGTACTGGAGTATGTTTCGCAGGCAGATCACGAATACGCGAACAGACCAGCTGCATGTATGCCGCACTCCTGACCGTGCAGTAGTACCGCGCGCCATTCCGATCGGCCCGCTGCGCGTTGCGTGTTGTGACGAAGGTCCCGGAACGGACATGCAGTCGGCCTGTAGGTGAACATCACCCCAACAATGACCGTAATCCGTTGTTATTCAAGACTATTCAGTATCATTAGCGTAAGTCATTGCTCTGCCAATCATTTTCGGCGAAAGACATGACACATGACGCGCGATGCTGCATCATTGAACTCGACAGGGGAGAACGAGCGGGAGCACTACGTGAATTCGGTTGGCAGGGGCGAATATCGCGAAGCGTGCAGGGACGCTCACATCAGCTGCTCGCGGTAGCACCCACGCCGATCGGACTCCGGGCACCGCCGCTCGGGGCACCGGCATCGCCGGCCCGACACATCTGTACTCGACGGCATCCGTCGAGTTCGCCGCATTCGAGGAGAACCGACATGACCAGCACCATCGAACCGTCGTCCCGTACCACCGTCGCCGGCACCAAGCTGCGCGGCCGCGTCGCATTCGTGACCGGTGGAACGCGCGGCATCGGCGCGGCCATCAGCCGCAGCCTCGCCGCCCAGGGCGCGACGGTGGCCGCCGGGTACGGGCGCAACACCGCCCAGGCCGACCAGTTCCTCGCGGACATCCAGGCGAACGGCCAGAACGGCGTCGAGTACAGCGTGCACAAGGGCGACGTCGCGAACGCGGACGACTGCCGTCGCACCATCAACGAGGTCATCGAGCGGCACGGGCGCCTGGACATCCTCGTCAACAACGCCGGCATCACCATCGACCGCACCGTGCTGAAGATGGAGGACGACGACTGGAACAACGTCATCTCCGTCAACCTCTCCGGCGCCTTCTTCCTGGCCCAGGCCGCCCTGAAGCACATGCTCGAGCGCGGCACCGGTCGCATCGTCAACGTCTCGTCCGTCATCGGCGAGACCGGCAACATCGGCCAGGCGAACTACGCGGCCTCGAAGGCCGGCATGTTCGGCCTGACCAAGACGCTCGCGAAGGAGGCGGCGTTCACGCTGGCCCGCTCCGGCAAGCTCACCCCGGACAGCATCGGCGTCACCGTCAACACCATCACCCCCGGCTTCGTCGCCACCGAGATGGTCGAGACCATCCCGGACAAGGTCCTCGATCGCATCAAGAGCACGATCCCGGTGAACCGCCTGGCCGATCCCGAAGAGATCGCCCGCGTCGTCCACTTCCTGGCCGCCGACGCCTCGTCCTACATCACCGGTCAGGTGTGGGGCGTCAACGGCGGACTCGACATGTGACCCGCTGCACCCAGACACACCTCCGCACTTCTCACTGAACGGTACTTCGGCACATGCAGCCTTTCGAGCTCAACCGACACGGGCGGATCGTCTTCCCGTCCAACTTCTTTCCCGATCTCGATTTCTCGACGATGACGAGCGTCGAGCAGCTCGATGCCGTCATCCGTCGCGATTTCGAGACCAAGGCCCCCACGGTCTCGGAGATCCTCTCGCGCCACGCGCAGGGCGTCTACCGCACCAAGGTCGATCTCATGCGCGACATGGCGCTGAACCTTTTCTGGGCCAACCGCTTCGCGATCACGATGTTCGACAAGCGCCCCACCCGGTGGTCGGACGTGCCGCGCAACCGCGACGACGTCTACATGCCCGTCCTGACGCCGTGGCCGGACAGTGAGACGAAGACCGCCCAGGTCGCGGACGCCTACCGCGCCCTGCCCGCGGGCTGGGACGACCCCGCCGAGGACCGGATCTTCGAGACCCTCTTCGACGTCTTCGGCGCCCGCAAGCACATCGCCTCCGGGTTGCCGACGGTCAAGCCCACCGTCGCAGAGCTGATCTCCGATCCGTCGAACCGGACGATGCGCCTCGGTGCGTACAACCCGGACTTCCCCCGGTTCGGCTACGACGAGATCCTCGACTGCCACGAGGACGTCGCCGAGCTCGAGGCGCTGCGGCGCTGGTCGATGGTGCTGCACAACCAGCAGCCGTGGGAGCGAACCCAGGTCGAGCTCACCGAGGTGGGGCAGCTGCGCGACGACGACTACGTCGTGCTCTACTACCCGCGCGACCGGCACGTGCAGCGGTTCATCTCCCGGGTCACCTCGGGTCGGACCGCCCGCGCCGCCGTCCCCGCGAAGGTCGAGCCGGTGCAGCCCTCGCGGCCGTACCCGACGATCGACGTACGCCGCGACTTCGCGGTGCAGCCGCGCATCGAGGCCCTCGCCGTCGCGCACGGTGATCAGGTGTGCACCAACGAGGATCTGATCCGCAACTCGGCCTACAACTGGTCGCCGATGACCGCGGACGAGATCACCGCCAAGACCGGCATCGAACAGCGCCGCTACACCTCGGGCAGCTTCGAAGACCTCGCGCTGTCGGCGGCGAAGTCGGCGATCGAGCACGCGCAGGTGGGACCCGAGGACATCGGGGCCGTGATCGTGTGCACCTGCACCAGCGCCCGGCTGATCCCGTCGCTGGCCACGTGGATCTCCGGCGAGCTGGGCATCGCCCAGACCCACGCCTCGTTCGACCTGGTCGCCGCGTGCGCCGGCCTGCCGTACGGGCTGGCGGAGGCCACCCGGATCCTGCAGCAGGTGCAACGGCCGGTGCTGGTGGTGTGCGTGGAGAAGTTCTCCGACAAGATCGGCAATGTGCGCCCCTCCCGGATGATCTTCGGCGACGGCGCGGCTGCGCTCGTGGTCGGCGTGGCGCCCGAAGGCTCCGCACCGGACATCGAGTACATGCAGACCTACGCCAGCGGCCCGAACAGCCAGGTCAACTCGATCATCTGGCCCAACCCGGACTTCGACAACTACATCACCGTCTACGGACCCGAGGTCAAGGCGCTCGCCGGCCGCTATCTGGTCCAGATGCTCGACGACGTGAAGGCCCTGCCCGCCCCGGAGGGCGGCATGGGAACGCTGCTCGACAACATCGACCTGATCGTCCCGCACCAGGCGAACAAGACGATGATCACCGAGCTCGCGGCGGACGCCGGCCTTTCGTCGGACCGCCTGTACTTCAACATCGAGAAGGTGGGCAACGCCTCGTCGGCGAGCATCCCGCTCGCCATCCACGACGCGGTCCGGGACGGGGTGATCACCGAACCCGTGCGGATCTTCGCTCCGGGCTTCGGCGCCGGCGCCGTCGCCGGCTTCACGGTGCTGCGGATCGATCCGGCGGTGGTGGCACCGTTCCGCCCGGTCGACGGTGGGGCCGTGGCCATCGACCCGCTGCGCGCAGCGTCCACCTCGGACGACGTGACACTCGCCTTCGGCTGATCGAACCGTCGTTCCCCGCGTGGGGAATCGTTGCCCGCGTGCGCACCAGCGCACGCGGGCAACGGCTTTCGGTACCGATGCTCAGGGCAGGACGCGGATCCAGTCGATCAGGGCCCGGGCGACCTCGTGCGGAACCTCGGGGATCAGGGCATGCCCGGCCCCGGGGATCAGCACGACCGTGACCCGGTCGGCGCCGAACTGCCCGGTGAGTTCGCCGCGGGTCGGCGCCGGACGGAACACGTCGTCGCCTGCCTGCAGGTCCAGCAGCGGCGACGGCGCGACCGTCCACCATGATTCCTTGTCCGTGGCGGCCATCGCCCGGCGCTGCGCGACGATCGCGGCGGGCCACCAGCCGTCGAGCCACACCGCCGGGTCGTGCCCCTCGGCGAAGAACACCGCCCGCAGATGCTCGAGCCGCTCGGCACCCGGCAGCGACAGGTCGGAGCACTTGGCGACGCGTTCGGTGAGCGACTCCGGGAACCGGCGGGCGCCCGCGGCGAGAATCGCCACCCCCCGCACCAGGTCGGGCCGATCCGCAGCGAGGACCCGCGCGACGTAATGGCCGAAGGCGTGCCCGGCGAGGACGGCCGGGCCCGCGTCGAGCCGCTCGATCACCTCGGCGACGTCGCGGGCGAGGTCGTGCAGGTCGAGGTCCTCGAGCGGACCGCGGCTCGTGCCCACGCCACGCGGCTGGGGCCGGATCGCACGGAAGCCCTCGGCGGCGAGGTCGGTTGCGATCGGGTCGAACTCGTAGGAGTCGCGGCCGAGGGACGGCAGCAACACCACGGCCGGGCCGGATCCGTCGACGAGCACCTCGATCTCCACGTCGCCGAACGCGACGGTGTGTATATCGCTCATGGCGACATCCTTCCAGTGCCGCCGACCAGGGGCGCGGCCCTGTCCGACGCTTGCGTGGCTACTGCCGAAAGAATGCGATCCGTTGGGTTCTGACGAATATTCGCCTTCGTCGTCCGCCTTCTCGGCCGGAGCGTCGAGTTCCCACCGGGAGGCTCTGCTGAAATTGATGCTCGCCAAATATCAATAGCGGCCCGGTCTGATAGTCGAGATAGATCAATGGGGGCAGTAGTGGAGATCCGTCACCTGCGCACGTTCCTTGCGGTAGCGGAGGAACTTCACTTCGGCCGGGCGGCCGCGCGGCTTCATATGGCGCAGCCTCCCGTCAGCCAGCAGATCCAGCAGTTGGAGAAGGAGCTCGGCGTCCAGCTGTTCGAGCGCAACACACGGTCCGTCTCACTCACGAAGGCGGGCCAGGCGTTGCAGGGCCCGGCGCAGAAGGTTCTGAACGACTTGGACCTGGCAAAACGCGCGGCGATGTTCGGCAGCTCGGGAATCACCGGCAGAGTTTCCTTGGGTTTTGCCAGCGCCAGCAGCCGCCGCGTCCTGCCTCTGATCACCAGGGCCGTCAAGGGCAGCGAACCGGGCATCGACCTTGCTCTCCAAGGGCAGACGTACGGCGGAGCGGTGGTGAATCAGATCCTCTCCGGAAGCCTCGACATGGGCTTGGCTCGTCTGCCTGTGCGCGACCCGTCGATCGACTGGCACATCATCGACTTCGAGACGCTGGTGGCTGCGCTGCCCGAAGACCACCCACTGGCGGCGAAACCGGAGCTGGAAGTCGCCGACCTGGCCGGTGAGCCGTTCGTGACTTTCCCTGGCACGCAAGGCTCTACGGTCAGGGACGCCACGGCGCTGATCGCCCTGCAGGCGGGCTTCTCCCCGCGCATCGTCCAGGAGGCGCCCGATTCCTATACGATCCTCAGTCTCGTCGCCGCCGGTGTCGGGATCACAGTGACAGTCTCCTCCGTACAGCACATCCAAATGCCCGGACTTTGCTATCGGGCGTTTTCCACACCGGTACCGAAAATGGCCGCTGTGCTGGCATGGCACAAGAAGAACACGGATCCTGCCCTGCACGCTGTCGTGGCCATTGCCCAGGAGCTCCTGCCCACACCCGAGCCCGAGCCGGTACTCCTCATCCGGTAACCCGACGTTGCCCCGAAAGGGCCTGATCAGCCCCGCCGGACTCACCGAAGCCCCGGTTCCGCTGGGGTTCTTGTCGTTCCCGTCGACGTACCTTCGGATTGGTTAATCCCCGCTATCGAACTCATAGTGAATTCAGATCAATCAGAATTGGATTGCACTACTGTGGATATGAGAAGCTCTGCGCGGTGGGTCACAACTCCCGCCCCGGGGGGCGCGCCTCATAGGAGCCGTTCCCCTCCCTCAACTTCTCCCTTCGATAGGTTCTCCATGTCAACAACAGCCACTGCCGGCGACGGCGCCGGAATACCAGACGGCACAGGGCACTTTCCGAGAAATCAGCGGAAGTCCATGATCGCCGTCGTCTCGGGAAACTTCCTCGAATGGTTCGACTGGACCATGTATGCGCTCCTGACCACATACTTGGCCGCCAACTTCTTCGACAAGAACGATCCCCAGTCGGCGCTGCTCTCCACGCTGGCGGTGTTCGCCGGCGGCTTCCTCGCCCGCCCCCTCGGCGGGCTGATCTTCGGCCGACTGGGAGACAGGCTGGGACGCAAGACATCCCTGGTCATCTGCATGCTCATGATGGGCGCAGGCAGTCTCCTGATCGCGGTGATCCCGACCTACGACTCCATCGGCATCTGGGCCTCGGTTCTCCTTCTGACGGCTCGGCTCATCCAGGGCATCGCCCACGGCGGCGAAAGCGGAAACGCCTACACATACCTGGCCGAGATCGCCCCGGCGAACAAGCGGGGCCTGTGGGGTAGCAGCATCATGATGACCATGCTGCTCGGCGTCATGGCGGCAACCGCGATGAGCATCCTTCTGACGTCGATCATCTCCGAGGACGACATGTCGGAGTTCGGGTGGCGCATCGGCTTTGCCATCGGAGCAGTGCTGGCCATCTTCGCGCTGTTCCTCCGCCGTCAGGCCGAAGAATCCGGATTCTTCGAGGAAGCCAAGGCGGCCGCCGGCACCGCGTCGGTCCGAGTGATCACGCGCCGGCAGCTGGTGATCATCGCCGTCCGCATTCTGATGCTGAGCCTCCTGACCAACGTCCTTTACTACACGTGGGTGAACTTCTCCTCGTCGTTCGCCATTTCCGGCAAGGGCATGGATCCCAACGGGGCTTACATCGCAACGTTCTGCGCACAGATTCTTGCCTTCATCGCACTGCCGTTCTGGGGGCGGCTCTCGGACCGGATCGGGCGCCGCAAGCAACTGGTGTTGTGGGCTGTCGCGGTCATTGTGGTGGTGTTCCCCATCAACTGGGTCCTGACGTCGGCGCCGTGGACCCTGTTCGTGTCGCAGCCCGCGTTCACCGACGGCGAGCACGGGCGGACGGAGGTCATCCGGGGCCACCTTTCGTTGGGACTGCGGGGCGGGAGCGGCGGGGTCTATTCGTCGACGGCGACGGCGGTAACAATTCCGAATCCTGCTATCCACTCGTGGATTTCGCGGTAGAAGGTCGAGGTGACGCGGTACTTCCCGGCGGCGCTCATTGCCGCGTACGCGGCGATCCAGGTGCGCACTTCGTGGGAGGAGTGTCCGGCCTGTTCGACGAACCAGTCGTTGGTCCACGCGTCGATCTGCTCGAGGTCGCCGGAGGCGAGGACGTCGAGCAGGTGCCGGTCCCATTCGGGGTTCAGTGGCTGGATGGCGGCGGTGCCGGCGGCGAAGTCCCGCCCGGCGGTGATGACGCGCTGTTCGCGGGCATCACGTTCGGCGGCACTGGGATTGCGGCCGTCGATCAACCGCTCGCGCACTTCCTCTGGCGCGGTGGCGAACTGCGGGACCGGCGGGTCGTGGGACAGGCCGCCGGATCCGACGAACAGCACACGCTTGTCCAGCTTGGCAGCGGCCCGCCCGACCGCCTCGCCGAGCAGCCGTACCCGGCTGACCGGGCCGAGCGGTTCGGCGACCGAATTGATGAAGATCGGCACGGTCGGCACGGCGGTGATCGATCCGACCAGCAATTGGAGTGCTTGGGCGAATCCGTGGTCGACGTGCATGCGTTCGGAGAATGCGACGTCGATGCCGCTGTCGAGGACTTCGCGGGCGACTGCGTAGGCGGCGTCACGGTCGACGTCGAGAGGGCCGGCTTCGGTGCCGTAGTCGCCGACGGACTGCGCGGCGGCACCGATACAGAACGGCGGCAGCAGGTCGTAGAAGACGCCGTTGTAGTGGTCGGGGGCGAAGATGACGATGAGATCGGGGGCGAAGTCGGCGACGAACCGGCGCGCGTGGTCGAATGCGGCGTCGACGGCGTCGATGACTTCCTGTTCGGGGTCGTTGCGTCCCATCAGGGGGGAGTGCGACATCGCGCACAGCGCTACAGGCATCGCGGCGGTCTCCTTGCTGCTGCTTCGGCGCTTTCTCTCCGGGGGTCCGGACGAGAGCGCAATAGGTCGGGTAAGTGGGATCCGGCCGGTGCCGCCCGGGTTGCAGGGGTTGGCGGCACCGGCCGGGGTCTGTGTCAGCTGCGACCGAGGAGGAAGTCCAGATGCAGCTTGTTGAAGGTCTCGGGGTCCTCGTACTGGGGCCAGTGGCCACAGTTCTCCATGATGGCCAGCTTGGCGCCCGGGATGTGGGAGGCGATGCGCTTGGCTTCGTCGACCGGACCGGAGGGGTCCTTGGTGGTCCACAGCACCATCGCGGGCACCGTGATGCCGTTGAGAGTGGCGTCGGTGATCATGTTCCGCTTGCGGGTTTCGAGGTCCTGCAGTGCCATGTTCATCTCGCAGGCCTTGAGCCAATCCGGCTGCTGGAAGATGGCCTGGCGGGTGCGGATCAGGTCGTCGGTGACCATGGTCGGGTCGGCCATGAGCCATTCGAGGCGTGCTTTGACGCGTTCCCAGCTCGGGTCCTTCGCCGCTTCCATCGACAGGGTATAGAGACGTTCCATCACCTGAGGGTTGGCCATGGTGCCGCCCATGGTGTTGAGCACGATCCGGTCGACCTTCTCGGGATGGTCGTGCGCGAACTGGGCGGTGACCCAGCCGCCGAGAGACTCCCCGGAAAACGAGGCCTTCTCGACGCCGATGGCGTCCAGGAACTGCAGCACGTGGTCGATGTAGTGCTTGATCTCGAGCGGGTGGTCGGGCTTGGTCGAGTAGCCGTGGCCGATGAAGTCGATTGCCCAGACGTTGAAGTGCTCGGAATGCGAGCGCAGATTGCGCACGTACGCCTCGGCGTGGCCGGTGATGCCGTGCAGCAGGATCAGCGTGGGCTTGGACGAGTCGCCGGCGTGTAGGTATCGGGTCCGGTAGGGGCCGGCCTGGATGAATCCCTGGCTGAACTCGACCTGGTTCAGGTCGTCCCAGACGCTGGTGTAAGGACGGGTCATCGGTTCTCTCCCTCGACTGTGGTGGTGCGGGTGGCGGAAGCTGGTGCTGCATCCTCGGCGGTAACGTGCGGAACGACGATCGGCACGGCCCGGGTGCTGTACTGCGGCTCGTTTGTGCCGCTCGGGTTCCCGTTGTCGCTGGCCGAGTGGTCGAGGACCGCGGTGAGAGCGTTCTCGAGGCTGGTGAGCGCTTCGGTGTCGTCCCAGACCGGAGCACTGTGTCGCCACGCGACGTAGCCGTCGGGCCGCACGAGCAGGGCGCCGGCCTCGTCGATGTCGCGGACCCGCCGCCAGTATCCGTAAGGGTCGATGGTGCCGGGTTCGCCGACAACGACGGTCCGCAGGAACGGCAGGTCGAGTTTGGCGGCGGCACGCTTCCATGCCTGGCCGCCGAGTCCGGTCAGCAGGGTCATCATTCCCTTGCCGGTGACGTCGAGGGTGGAGATGCGGGTTCCGTCGGCGCCGACCAGCCACGCATGCGGCAGCTTCGCGCCCGGCCGGGTGGTGGCCTGCAGGTACAGCTCACGATCGCGCACCCACACTTCCTCGCCCGCCTCGGGGTCGGGAACGACCGCGGACGAGGTGTAGCGCTGGTTGAGTTCGACGCCCTGGGCGTTGAATTCGGCGTTCTTCACCTCCAGCGCCTCGTACAGCCGCTCACGCAGAGCAACACCTTCGGACGAGGGTTCCTTCAACTTTGCCAGGCCGGCGGCGACCGGGTCGTCGCTCTCGTGATCGAACCATTCGCGCAGCCCGGCGTAGTCCTTGCGGGACTGGTTGGCGCGAGCGACGATCTGTTTGCCGACCGGAACACGCTCAGGAGAGTAGGACTCGAGCAGACCCGGTCCTGCATACCCCTTCACGACGAACGCGATCTTCCATGCCAGGTTGAACGCGTCCTGCATGGACGTGTTCGAGCCCAGCCCGCTGCTCGGCGGATGCCGGTGCACCGCGTCGCCGCCGCAGAACACTCGACCGGACTGGTAGTGCTCAGCCCACTGCTGGTTGACGTACCAGAAGGACCTCGACACGATCTCGACGTCCAGGTGCGGGTCGCCGACGAGGGTCCGGATCTGTTCGAGGACAACGTCGTCGGAGACATCCGGCTCGCCGTTCGCCATGTCGAAGCCCCAGCCGGCGATCCACTGGTCCCACGGTCGGATCGCGCGCAGCAGACCCATGCCGATCTCACCGAAACCGGCCTTCGAGTTGACGATCCAGTGCAAGATGCTCGGCCGATGAGCGACATATTTGCTCAGGTCCGCGTTGAACAGGATGTACGCGGTACCGGCGCGGGCGAGTTCACCTTCGAACGGAAGCCCGATCTGTTCGGCGATCTTCGATCGTGCGCCGTCGAAACCGAGCAGGAAGCGGGCTCGCTGGGTGAACACGGTGCCCGAGCGGACGTCGCGGAACCGGACGGTCACCCCGTCCTCGTCCTGGGCGTGGTCGAGGTATTCGGTGTTGAAGCTGATGACCGCACCACGTTCGGCGGCGTTCTTGATCAGCACCGGCTCCATCAGGGGCTGCGGAATGTCGAGCATCGTGCAGGGGCTTCCGGACAGGTAGTCCCCGTAGCGGATATCGCCCGTACCCCAGGTCTGCATCCGGACGATCTCCTCGCCGGCCAGGCTCGTGGTGAACAGCGTGTCGCCCATCTGGTCCCACGGGGTGGCGTAGTTGCGCGCCTCGTCTTCGACGCCCAGGTCACGCAGCACTTCGACGGCGCGCTGGTTGGTGATGTGCGCGCGCGGCGAGTTCGCCACCCAGGGGAACATCGAGACGGCGTGAACGCGGATGCCGTAGCTGGCCAGGGCAAGCGCCGCTGTGCCACCGGCGGGGCCGAGGCCGACGATCACGACGTCGGTGTCGTAGGAGGTGCGGTCGTGGTCACTCATGTCTGTCATCACTTCACTTGTCGAGGACGCGCAGGGATGCTGCGGTGTCCGGAACTGTCCGAGTCGAAAATGTTTCGGTGTCAGGCATTTTCGGTGTGGAGGTGGCCTGGTCGCGAGTGAGCTGGCTCGCAGCGCCCTTGCGCCCCCAGCCGCCGGGCAGCAGGATCACCGAGACGATCGAGATGGCCGAGACGATCAGCAGGTAGGTCACGATCGAGTTGCTGGTGTTGGTGGAGGCGTACAAGGCGGTCGCGATCGTCGGGGCGAACGCGGAGCCGGCGACCTGGGAGATGGTGTAGCCGATAGAGACACCGCTGTAGCGCACGTCCGCGTCGAAGACCATCGTGAACAGGGAGCCTGTCACGCCGGCGGCGGGGGCCATTGCAATTCCGAAGACCAGCACCTGCGCGGCCATGAACAGCCACGGGTTGCCGGTGTTGATCAGTGCGAAGGCGGGGGCGATCACCACACCCATCGCGGCGGCGCCGAGCAGGTACATGGTCTTGCGGCCGAAAGTGTCGGACAGAGCGCCGAACACGGGGTAGAGGAGGACGGCGACGATGCCGGCGACGAATACTCCGGCCAGGGCGAAGGTGCGGCTGATCCCCGCGACGGTGGTGCCGTAGGAGACGAGGTAGGCCATGCAGATATAGGCGAACACTCCTTGGGACAGGTAGGTGCCCGCGATGAGGAGAATTTCCTTCCAGTGCTTGCGGAACGCTTCGGCGATCGGCATTCGCACCACGGCGCTCTGTGCCTTCACCTCGGCGAAGTCGGGGCTTTCGGCCAGGGACAGGCGAATGAACAGCCCGATCACGATCAGCACCGCGCTGAACAGGAACGGCAGTCGCCAGCCCCAACTCAGGAACTGCTCGTCGGGCAATTGGGAGACCGCGAAGAACGCCAGGGTTGCGACGCTGGTCCCGGCGGGTGCCCCCATCTGGGAGAAGGATCCGAAAAAGCCCTTCTTCGCGGTGGGGGCGTGCTCGACGGCCATCAGGGTGGCTCCACCCCACTCGCCGCCGACGGCAAAGCCCTGCACCAGGCGCAGCAGGGTCAGCAGGATGGGGGCGGCGATCCCGATTTGGGCGTAACCGGGCAACAATCCCATCAGTACGGTGGCCGAGCCCATTCCGACCAAGGAGATCACCAGCATCTGCTTGCGGCCGACCCGGTCACCGAAGTGCCCGAACACTATGCCACCCAGCGGGCGGGCGAGGAACCCAACGCCGAAGGTCGCGAACGACAACAGGATTCCGATCGCGGACGAGACATCCGGGAAGAACAACTCAGGGAATACCAGCGCGGCCGCGGTGCCGTAGATGAAGAAGTCGTAGTACTCGACGGTGGTACCGATGAAGCTGGCCATCGCTACCCGCAGCGGTGAGGTCTTCGTCGGGGAGGTAGGTGTGGTGCTCACGGTCGGGCTTCCCCGATCTGTGGGCGGAAGTGGGCTCGTGCCCCGAAGGACGATGCGTGCGAAGCGGTCGTCATGGCCGCTCCTTTCTTCTGGGGATGTTCGAGAGGGGTTCTCTGGAGAATCTTCGAGAGGGAGCACTCAACTAGAATGCTAGACGTCTAGTTCAGACGCTACTCGGGCATAGAGGGTGACGCAAGTCTCTGGATGAGGGTAAAGGTGATCGACGGCGCGCCGGCCCTCTGGGGCGAGACAGGGGTCAGCGTGGAGGGTGCCGGTGGATCGTCTGCAGCGCTACGGCCGAGAGTCCCCCCTCGGCGTAGGTGGCGCGATAGCGGAGCCGGTCGATGGCCCGGGTATCGGGGTCTAGCTCGGCAGCTGGGCGTTGGATTCGTCGCGGATTACTGCGATGGTGCCGACGATGTGGCGTTCCATGGCCTCGCGGGCGGCAGCTGCGTCACGGTTGCGGATGGCCTCGGTGATTTCGTGGTGGTCATGCTGCCGGTCGGGCAGTGCGCTCGAGAGCGGGTTGGTGATGCCGGTGGTGTTGATCAGGAAGTCCGACAGATCCCACATTCGCTGGCTGGTCTCCTCCATGATCCGCGAGTGCGCCATCGCGTGGATGGCCGCATGGAACTCCCGGTTGTGCACGCGGTACCCGCGGGCGCGGACCACCGGGTCGTGGGAGGTGATCAGGGCGTCGACCCGCGCCGAGATCAGGTCCAGCTCCAGCAACTGGGCCTCGGTCCGCCGGGAGGCCGCTACCGCGGCGATGGTCCCTTCGAAACCGCCGAACAGGGTGTAGAAGTCTTCCACTTCGCGCGGGGCGTAGGAGACGACCTCGCAACCGACCTGGGGAACGATGTGGACCAGCTTGTCGCTGGACAGGCGGCGCAGAGCGTCCATGACGGGCTGCTTGCTCACCCCGAACTCTTGCCGGATCGACTCGACGACGATCTTCTCGCCTGCCGCATAGCGCCCTTCGAGCAGCCGGTTCTTCAGAATGTCGTACAACGCGGAGGACAGCCGCGCCCCCGAGGTGCGGACATTGGCGAGCAGGGCGGCGGCCTCACTGCCCGGCTTGGGGCCGGTGTCGGTGGTGGTCATCGAGTCAGGCTTTCCGTCGGCGTCCCGGACATGGCTCCCCCTTATGCCGCGGCGCTCACCGCAACAGCTTGCATTCTAGTACTTGTGGTGTGAGTCACTGTGGGTTACCTTCGTCTGGAACGCTAGCATTCCAGACCTGATGGACGGGGCATCGTGGCCAACCTCGGGGTTAACGCCGGAGGGCACGCCGTACGCGCCATATCCCGGCACCCGGACATGCGCCCTCTGCGGGCGACAGGCCGAGCAGTGCCCTCGGCAACGCGGGCCACATGCAAGGAGAAGAACATGGAATTCTGTATCGGTACCTGCGCCAAGATCGATCAGGTCGCAGTGGTGAAACGGGCCGAGGACCTGGGCATCACACACTTCGGCGTCGGCGAAGGCCCCTTGCTGTTCTCCGACCCTTACCAGTTCCTCGCCCTTGCCACCCAGCACACCAGCACCATCAACCTGGGGACCATGGTCACCAATCCGCTGACCCGGATCGCCCCGGTCACCGCCAATTCGATGGCCACCCTCAACGCCCTGGCCCCCGGCCGGACCTTCCTCGGCATCGGCACCGCCAACAACGCCCTGCGCTCGATGGGCAACCGCACCGCGAAGATCTCCGAACTCACCCACGCCATCGAAGTCTCACGAGAGCTGATGGCCGGCCACCGGGTCACCCACCATTGGCTCGGGCAGTCCCGGGAAGTGGAATTCCTCGACAAGGACAGTGGCTTCTACAACGTCACCGACCACATACCCATCTGGGTCGCGGCCGGCGGACCCCGCGGGCTCGCCGAGGCGGCGAAGTACGCAGACGCCGTCGTCTACTGCCTCGGGCCCGACACCGACATGATCGGCCTGATCCGCCGCGAACTCGACAAGGCGGTTGCCGATGCCGGCCGGGCACCGGGTTCGGTCAAGCTCGTCTCTCTGTCGTGGTTCTACCAACTCGGCAACGGGGAAACCTGGGAAGACGGCGTCACCAACGGCTTCGGTTCCGGCCCGATCAGCTCATGCATCACCAACGCCGGGCTGATGGACCAGCACCGCGAAGAGCTCGGCGATCCGATTGTCGACGCGTCCCTCACCGCCGCCCAGCAGTACCTCGCTGACCCGAAGACCCCGGACCAGCCGCACTACCTCGATGTCTGGGCGAAATACCTGCGCGGACTCGATCCCCGACACCGTCCGATCATCACCAAAGAACTCGTCGACTACTGGTGCCTGTACGGATCCCCCGCCGACCTGCGCGAGAAGGCGGCCCTGATGCGCGAGGCCGGCGTCGACATACTCCAGGTCTTCCTGTCCAACCCGTTCACCGCTGCCCGCGACATCGACAACATCGGGCACTCGATCCTCGCCCACGCCTGACCGCCCCCACCCTTCCCAGCCAGGAGCTCTTGACGGAACTCGACCCGCGCACCACCGCCGTCGTGGCAGTGCACTGCCAAGGCGACATCGTCGGCCCCACCGGCGCCTTCGCCGACTTCTTCCACCAGCAGGTCACCGTACGCCACGTCATCGACCAGATTGCCGCGCTCATCGCCGCCGCCCGCACGGCCGCCGCAACCGTCGTCTACACCCGGGTCGCGTGGAAGCCCGACTTCTCCGATCTCGAGGTCAATTCACCCCTGCTGGGCATCGTCGCTCAATCCGGCTGCCTCAAAGAGGGCAGCGAACTCGCCGAGATCGTTGAACCGCTCGCACCGCACGGAGATGACATCGTGCTCACCCATCAGCGCATCGGCGCGTTCGCTCGTACCGACCTCGACACCGTCCTGCGCGAGAAGGGCATCACCACTCTCGTCTTCGCCGGAGTGGCCACGAACGCCTCCGTCGAGGGCACTGCCCGGGTGGCCAGCGATCTCGGCTACCGGGTGGTGATCGTCGAAGATGCATGCTCCGCAGCCACCCCCGCAGCGCACCACGCGAGCATCGACTCACTCGGACTGCTGGCCGAGATCAGCACCGTCGACGAGGTCCGCACCGCCCTGACCGCGACGGTCACCGGCACCCGCGCCTGATCACACCGAAGCTCGCTTCGATGCGGGCACATGACCGCGCCGTACATCCCCACCTATAGACCGCGACCAAACACACTAAATATCAGGAGTTTTCGTACATGAAGTCCACCATGCGTGTGGCCCGCCTCCACGAGATCAATCAGCCGATGCAGATCGAGGACCTCCCTGTTCCCGAGCCACGGCCGACCGATGTGCTGGTACAGGTCAAGGCATGCAACGTCGTGCCGAACCTGAGCAACGTCCTGGCCACCTACAGCGAATGGTTCCCCTATCTGCCGCTGCCCAAGCTCCCCGCCGTCTTCGGTCTCGACTCTGCCGGTGTCGTCGCCGCCGTCGGCAGCCATGTCACCGACGTCGCCGTCGGTGACCGGGTCTACGTCAACCCCGGCATCTCCTGCGGCGGCTGCCGCGCCTGCCGGCAGGGCAACGATCAGAACTGTGACCGCTATACCTTCATGGGCTACTTCTCCTTCGGCGCCGACGGCCAGAAAATGTTCGACGCCTACCCCTATGGCGGCCTCAGCGAGTATCTGACCGCACCCCAACGCAATCTGGTCAAACTGCCCGACACGGTCAGCTTCGAGGAAGGCGCCCGCTTCGGCTATCTCGGCACCGGCTACTCGGCACTGCGCAAGGCCGGCGCCGGCCCGGGCACCACGGTCCTGATCGACGGCATCTCAGGAACTCTGGGCCTGGGCACCTGCCTGAACGCCCTCGCGCTCGGCGCGACCCGCATCTTCGGCACCGGCCGCAACGCCGGCCTGCTCGACGACGTCCGCGCGATCGCCCCCGACCGCATCCACGTCCTCCCCGCCGGGGAGGGTGAGCTGCGCAGCTGGGTGCACGAGCACAACCACGGCGAGGGCGTCGACATCGTCATCGACGCCCTCGGTCCCGGCGCCCCTGCCGAATCGTTCCTCGACGCCATTACCACCCTCCGTCGCGGTGGCGTCGCGGTCGATATCGGCGGCATGATGGAACGCCCACCGCTGGATATGTTCTCGCTGATGTGCCGGCAGATCAGCGTGCTCGGCAGCTTGTGGTTCTCCACCGCCGAAGCCCAGGACATGGCCGACCTCGCCGGCGCCGGGGTCCTCGACCTCTCGGTCTTCGAACACCACAGTTTCCCGCTCGAGAAGATCAACGAAGCACTCGCCGACCTGCCTGCCCGACATGGCGGATTTTCGAACTTCATCAGCGTTCCCTGAGGTGACACGCGAAAGATAAGAGCGAGACTCGGTGCAGATGGCCTTTGCGATGAAGATGCGAAGGTCATCTGCATTCAGCGCCGGTAGCTACGCGCGCATTGCAGGTTCAGTGCCGATAGCCGAAATCATGTGAGTCTGGAGATAGCAAAGCTCATTTCCCACTGCGATCCACTTCCTGCCGAACTCCATGATCGTCCTCCTGTCGTCGGTGCGCCCTGTTGCGCACCACAACCGTGGTTCCCGCGCGTGAAACCCCGGGGAGACCGACATCAGCGAGTTCTCATGATCGAAGAAGGGATCGATGCGGTGCCGCGAATGGACAAAAGGGATAATCGAGCGGCCGCGCGGATTCCCCCGATCCGTGCGCCGTCCCGAGAGAAAGAGACACACATGAAGATTCGTCGGCTCATCGCCACCGCGGCCGGGTGCGCTGCCCTCGTCGTCGCCGCTCCGGCCACCGCGAACGCATTCTCGCTCGCCGACCTGCTGCCCACCGGATCCGCGGATTTCCTGTTCCCGCAGCCCGCCCCGCCGGCTCCTGCCCCGGCACCCGCGCCCCAGGCGGCCCCGGCCCCGGCGCCCGCGCCGGCGCCGGCGCCGAGCGTCGGATACAAGAACTGCACCGAGGCGTGGAACGCCGGCGTGGCGCCGCTGTACCGGGACGAGCCCGGCTACGCGCCGAAGCTGGACCGCGACGACGACGGCATCGCCTGCGAGGTCGACCCCCGCTAGGATCCACCGACGCGGCGGGGGCCTGCGACCGTGTCCGGTCGCAGGCCCCCGTCGTCGTGTGCGGTGATCAGAGCCAGCGCGGCGGCTGCACGTCGGCGCCGGCGGTGAGTCCGACGGCGCCACGTCCGGCGGCCCAGCGCACCACGGCGGCGAGCGGGCCGCTCACCTTGGTGACCGGGTCGGCGTCCTGTCGCACGGCGATCGGGTCGCGACCGTCGACCTCGAGCACGAGGCCGGCGCCGAGATCCTTCTTGCGCCACATCCCCACGATGTCGTCGAGCAGCGAGTCGAGGACGACGGGCGGGAAGTCGCCGAAGCGCGCGCCGTTGCCCAGATCCACCGCGTGGATCCACACCTCGCGGGTGCGCATCCAGGCGGTCTCCTCGGCCGGCACCAGCCGGCCCTGCGCCGTGCGGACCTGCGCCTGCCACGCCGACTCCGGCAGGTGCCGCCACTTCTCGTCGAGCCGGGCCACGGTGTGGGTGAACAGGTTCCGCAGCGCCGCCGCATTGAGGGTGGCGCCCTCGGCGATCTCCTGTCCGCGCTGCTCGGTGGAGGCGTACATGGGCGTCTCGACGCCCGTGGCGGCCCAGTCCATGAGCCGGCACAGGGCCGCGGCGTTGTAGCCCACGTGCGCGACGAGGTGCTTACGCGTCCACCCCTCGAGCGCGGTCGGTGCGTCCAGCTCGTCGTCGGTGAGTTCGGCGAGACGCTGGGAGAAGTACGCGGTGCCGCGCCGGGCGATCAGCAGCCGCTCGGACAGGTCGAGATCGTTGAACCCCACGGGTGAGCTCCTACTTGACGATGGTCTTGTTGCGCACCGAACCGAGGCCCTCGATGCTGACCTCGACCGTCTCCCCGTTGCCGATGTAGCGAGCAGGCTTACGGGCGTGCCCGACCCCACCGGTGGTGCCGGTGATGATGACGTCGCCGGGCTGCAGGGTGACGATGTGGGAAATGTAGTCCACCAGCTTGGCCGGGGTGAACACCAGGTCGTCCGTGGTGGCCGACTGCATGACCTCACCCTCGAGCCGGGTCTCGATGCGCGAGCCGAGGGCGTAGTCGGTGCTCAGGAACGGACCGAAGCCGCTGGTCTTCTCGAACGTCTTGCCCTGATCCCACTGCAGCGTGCGGTACTGGTAGTCGCGCATCGTGTAGTCGTTGATCACCGAATAGCCGGCGATGTACTGCTCGGCGTCGGCCTCGGAGACCTGGTACGCCTGCTTGCCGATGACGACGGCCAGCTCGGCCTCCCAGTCGAGCTGCGCGGCGGCGTACTCGGGGACGATCACGTCGTCGTAGGGGCCGGTGAGGGCCTCCTTGAACTTCGAGAACAGGGTCGGGTACTCGGGCAGGTCGCGGCCCATCTCCTTGATGTGGGTCCCGTAGTTCAACCCGACGCAGACGATCTTGCCGGGGTTCGGCACGACCGGCGCGTAGTCGGCGTTCGTCAGGTCGACGGTGCGTCCGGAGGCCCGCTCGGCGACGGTCTTCCAGTCCGGGTCGGTCAGCAGCGCGGACAGGTCGGCGTAGCCGTCGATCACGGTGGCGGTGGTGTCGGAATCGACGCGCACGGCGGCGGTCGTGCCGTCGAGGCGGAGGGTGGCGAGTCGCATGTCGGGTCAGGCTCCTTCGGAGATGTAGGTGCGGTTGAAGTGAAGGCGTTCGACGATCGGGGCGTCGGAGAAGGCGAACAGGTCGACGCCGCCGTCGGTCTCGAGCGACCACTCCACCCAGGACGGCACGACGATCATGTCCCCCTTGGTGACCGTGTGGTCCCGGCCGCCGAGGTGGAAGCGACCTTCACCCTCGAAGACCTGGAACACGGTCGAGCCCACGTCGCGCCGGGTGCGGGTGTGCGCACCGGCGCGCAGCCGGTGGAACTCGGCGCGGATCGTGGGCATGACGTCGCCGCCGGTGGTCGGGTTGGTGTACCGGATTGCGGCGTGGCCGGGTTCCGGGGTGGCGGCGTAGCCCTCGTCCTCGAGGGCGAGCTGCTCGTTCAGCGCGGCGTCGGTGTACTTCCAGCGGTAGCACGCGATCGGCGAGCTGGACTTGGCGTCGAGGCCGACGAGCGGGCGCAGACCGGGGTGCACCCACAGCCGCTCGGAGCGGGAGACGTCCGGGGTGGACTCGTCGGTCACGCCGTCGGACCCGAACTCGAAGAACCCGGTGTCGGTGTAGTGGACGAACGGGATGTCGAGGCCGTCGATCCACGCCATCGGATGGTCGGTCTCGTTGTGGTGGCCGTGGAAGTTCCAGCCGGGGGTGAGCAGGAAGTCGCCGCGGCACATGGCCACCGGATCGCCGTTGACGACGGTCCACACGCCTTCGCCTTCGACGACGAACCGGAAGGCGTTCTGCGAGTGCCGGTGCTCGGGCGCGGTCTCCTTGGGGCCGAGGTACTGGATCGCCGCCCACAGCGTGGGGGTGACGTAGGGGACGCCGCCGAGACCGGGGTTGGCCAGCGCGATGGCACGCCGCTCGCCGCCGCGGCCGACGGGCACGAGATCGCCCGCCCGCTGGGCCAGGGGGTACAGGGTCGACCACTTCCACACGAACGGCACGGCCTTGGACGTCGGGGCCATCGGCATCAGGTCGCCCAGCTGGGTCCACAGCGGATTGAGGTGCTCGGTCTCGAAGTCTGCGTAGAGCTGCTGCAGCTCCGGATCGGTGTTCTCGGTAGCGGTCATGACCTCTCCTCGTGAAGCGGGACACGTGCGGCGTTGCTCTCAACGTAGGTCTCCGGTCCCCCCGCAGCACAAGCAATTCTTCTATGCGGAATCTCTGCGCCGCCCTCCGCGGGGCCCGGGCGGCGTCATTCGATGTGCGCGACGTCGACCTCGATCCCGCGGACCGTCGCGCGCATCCGGGAGACGAGGGCCCCGTTCAGATGCTGGCGGTACCGCGTGATCGGCACCGCGGCCGTGATCGCCGCGATCGCCCGCCCGCGCCCGTTGCGGACGGCGACACCGAATGCGGCGACTCCCTCCTCGGTCTGCTCCACGTTGACGGCGAACCCCACCCTGCGGGCCGCCTCGAGCTCGGCGAGGAACACCTCGAATTCCCCGGGGGCGAGCCGGCGGTCCACCCCGTACCCCGCGATCGGGCGCGGATCGATGTGCGGCTCTTCCGGCGGCCTCAGGTAGAGCTGCTCGAGCGTCTGCCTGGGCAACTCCGCCAACAGGATTCGCCCTCCGGCCGTGAGCTCGGCGGCCAGCACCTGACCTTGGCGGTCGCCGACCCGCAGCATCGACTCGGACTCCGCGGAGTAGAGGAACCGGGCCTGCGACCCCACCCGGATGACGAGGTTGATCGTCTCGCCGGTCAGGATCGCCAGCGCCTCCATGTGCGGCCGGCAGAGTTCGGTGAGTTCCCGCGTCCAGCCCTGCTGCGCGGGTCCCACTCCCATCGCCGGGCCGGGGTGGTAGCGGCGCTTCTCGTCCTGCACGGCGAACCCCCGGTACACCAGCATCGACAGCAGGCGGTGGGCCGTCGACGGGGCCGTCCCGAGTTCCTCGGCGGCATCCTTGAGCCGCAGCGCACCGACGTCGCGGAGCATCTGCAGCAGGCGCAGGGCGTTGTCCACCGATTCCAGCGCATACGACGGCCGGGTGATGGTCTTCGATGCCTTCTTCGGGGCCGCGGACTTTTTCTGCACACCAGAACTTTATTGCACCGGAGCGTGGGGCGCATCACGGTAGAGCCATGCACAGTTCTTCCGGCGCCGACGCCGCCCCCGGCGAACGCACGATCGTCCTGAATCGCGGCACGGCGCTCGCCGTGATCGTCTGCTGGCTGTTCGTCGTCTTCGACGGCTACGACCTCATCGTCTACGGCAACGTCATCTCCAGCCTCCAGGACGAGTGGGGCATCAGCTCCGCGACCGCCGGAACCCTCGGCAGCCTCGCGTTCCTCGGCATGATGATCGGCGCGGTGCTCGCCGGGCGCCTGTCCGACGCGATCGGCCGCAAGCAGGCCGTCATCGGCTGCGTGGTGGTGCTGTCGGTGTTCACCACGCTCTGCGCCTTCGCCACCGGTCCGTTCATGTTCGGCGCCATGCGGCTGATCGCCGGACTCGGCCTCGGCGGCCTGGTACCGACGTCGAACGCCCTGGCCGCCGAACTCGTTCCGCGGCGGTGGCGCGCCGCCGTCGCGACGATGATGATGTCCGGCGTGCCGATCGGCGGATCCATCGCGGCCCTGCTCGGCATCCCGGTCATCCCGAACTGGGGCTGGCGCCCGATGTTCCTGTTCGCTCTCGTGCCCCTGTTCGTCCTCGTGCCGTTGGCGCTGAAGTACCTGCCCAACACCCATTCCAAGACGGACGCCCCGGCCGGCGGCGGCTTCCGCGAACTGCTCGGCTCGAGGTTCCGGACCATCAGCATCATGTTCGCCCTGGTCACCGTGGTGACGCTGCTCGCCTGGTACGGCCTGGGCACGTGGCTGCCGAAGCTCATGCAGAACACGGGCACCGACCTCGGCAGCGCCCTGACCTTCGCGCTGGCGCTGAACCTCGGCGCGGTGGCCGGCTCGTTCATCACCGCGTGGGGCGGCGTGCGGTTCGGCACCGTGCCCACCAGCATCGTCGCGGCGTTCGTCGCCGGCGTGGCCCTGCTCGCCCTGCTGCTCTCCCCACCCACTGCGGTGGTGTACGCGATCTTCGTGCTCGCCGGCGTGGGCACCCACGGAACGCAGTGCCTCATCATCGCGGCGGTGGCCTCCTACTACCCCGACCATCTGCGCGGCACCGCGCTCGGCTGGGCGCTCGGCGTCGGCCGGATCGGGGCCGTGGCCGCCCCGCAGATCGGCGGCTGGCTGCTCGCCGCCGGACTGGGCGCGAACTCGAACTTCATCCTCTTCGCCGTGAGCGCGCTGATCGCCTCGCTGTTGCTGACCGTCGTGTGGAAGCGCTTCCCCGTCAGCGACGACGCACCGCGCGGCCCGATCATGGCCCACTGATCCATTCGTCATATCGATCTACCGACCACAAGGAGTGTCATGTCCGATCTGAAGGACGCGCGGGTTCTCATCGCCGGCGGCGGCATCGGCGGAGTCGCCAACGCCCTCGCCCTCGCCCTCAGGGGAGCCGAGGTCACGCTGTTCGAGCGCGCTTCGGAGTTCGGCGAAGTGGGCGCCGGACTGCAGATCGGCCCGCACGGCTCCCGCATCCTCCAGGCGCTCGGCGTCTACGACGAGGTCATCTCCAAGGGTGTCCTGCCGAAGAACCTCGTCTTCCGCGACGCCGTCACCGCCGAGATCCTCACCAAGGTCGACCTCGGCCACGACTACCAGCAGCACTACGGCGGCGTGTACTTCGTCGTCCACCGCTCCGATCTGCACGCGGTGCTCGTCGACGCCGCCCGCCGGGCCGGCGCCGACCTGCGCACCGACGCCCCCGTGAACGACGTCGTCACCGAAGGCGACAAGGTCCGCGTCATCCTCGAGAACGGTGAGGAGCACGTCGGCGACATCGCTCTCGGCATGGACGGCCTGCACTCGCGGCTGCGCCCGAAGCTGTCCGACGACAAGCCGGTCGGCTCCGGATACGTCGCCTTCCGCGGCACGTTCCCGATGAACGAGGTCCCGCTCGAGGAAGAGATCGAGGACGTCGTCGGCTACATCGGCCCGCGCTGCCACTTCATCCAGTACCCGCTGCGCCAGGGCGAGATGCTCAACCAGGTTGCCGTCTTCCAGTCGCCCGCATTCCTGCGCGGTGAAGAGAAGTGGGGCAGCCCGGACGAACTCGCGCACGCCTACGACCACTGCCACGAGAGCGTCCAGACCGCGCTGAAGTACCTGTGGACCGACCGCTGGTGGCCGATGTTCGACCGCAACCCGATCGACAACTGGGTCGACGGCCGCATGATCCTGCTCGGCGACGCCGCGCACCCGCCGCTGCAGTACCTCGCCTCCGGCGCCGTCATGGCGCTCGAGGACGCCAAGTGCCTGGCCGACTACGCCGCCGAGGACTACCAGGGCGACAACGCCAACTGGCCGAAGATCCTGCGCGACGTCAACGCCGAGCGCGCACCGCGCTGCAACCGCATCCTCACCACCGGCCGCATGTGGGGCGACCTCTGGCACCTCGACGGTGCCGGCCGCGAGGCCCGCAACGAGCTGTTCCGCATCCGCGACACGTCGAGCTACAAGTACACCGACTGGCTGTGGGGCTACAGCTCCGACCGCAACCGCTGAGCCACCGGGCGTGTGGCCGAATGTCACACGCGTTCGATCCAAGCGAACCCGTGTGACATTCGGCCGCCGGCTCGTAGGCTGGCGCGCATGGGTTCGCTGCGGGCCGCAGTCGTGGGCGGGGGGATCATCGGCGCCGCCACCGCGCGGAAGCTGGCGATGCACGGGGCCGACGTCACCCTCTTCGAGAAGGAACCCCGGCTCGCCGCGCACCAGACCGGCCACAACAGCGGGGTGGTGCACGCCGGGCTGTACTACCCGCCCGGCAGCCTCAAGGCGCGCCTGTGCCGGCGCGGGGTGCAGTTGCTCGCCGAGTTCACCGCCGCCCGCGGCCTGCCGTACGAGGAGTGCGGCAAGCTCGTCGTCGCGCTCGACGACAGCGAACTCGACCGTCTCGACGCCATCCACGACCGCGCCGTCGCCAACGGGGTGCCGGGAATCCGCCGGATCGGGCCCGACGAGATCACCGACATCGAGCCGCACGCGCGCGGCATCGCCGCCCTGCACTCCCCGCACACCGCCATCGTCGACTACGTCGCGGTGACCACCGCTCTCGCCGACGATGTCACCGCGGCGGGCGGCACCGTCCGGCTCGCCACGCCCGTCACGGCGATCCGCTCCCTCGGCGACGAGGTGCTCGTCGGCACCGACATCGGCACCGACTGCTTCGACCTGGTGATCACGTGCGCGGGCCTGCAGTCGGATCGGCTCGCCCACGGCGCCGGGGACCTCGCGACACCCGCGATCGTGCCGTTCCTCGGCGACTACCACCTGCTGCGGCCCGAGGCGGCCGGGCGAGTGCGCGGACTGATCTATCCGGTGCCCGATCCGCGGTACCCGTTCCTCGGCGTGCACCTGACCAAACGGGTCGACGGCGCGATCATGGTCGGGCCCAACGCCTTCCTGGCGCCGGGCCGCGAGGCGTACCGCCGCCGGTCGGGGTCGCTGCGGGACCTGCGCGACGCCCTCGTCTTCCCCGGATTCCGCCGCTTCGCCGTCCACAACGTCCCGGCCGCGTCGCGCGAGCTGCGCACGGCCGTGAGCATCCGGCGGTTCGTCGCCGAGGCCGCGAAGTACGTGCCCGGGTTGACCGTCGCCGACGTGCTCCCCGGACCCCGGGGGATCCGCGCGCAGGCCATGGAGGCCGACGGCTCGCTCGTCGACGACTTCGTCATCACCGGGCACGGGCGCGTGGTCCACCTGCGCAACGCCCCCTCCCCCGGCGCGACGTCGTCGATGGCGATCGCCGAGCACCTCGTCGGCGCGGCGCTCGAGCGGGCCGGTCTGCAGGCCTGAGCGCTCACACGACGTACGTCTCGAGCCACCGCTTCATCACGGCCGCCGCGTGCGCGACGGTCTCGGGCTGTACCGAGCGCAGTTCGGCGGCGACGGCGTCGGCGGACCCGGGCCCGAGGGCCGCCTCGAGCGACGCCCGGTACTCGTCGATCGCGAGCCAGTCACCGAGTTGGTCGGCGTCGGCCTCGAGATGGAACTGCACGCCGTAACTGCTGCCGTGCCGGAACACCTGGTTCGGGTAGGCCCGCGACGACGCGAGCAGGGTGGCGCCCGGCGGCAGGTCGAAGGTGTCGGCGTGCCACTGCAGCACCGGGAAGGTGGACGGCAGCTCGCCCCACACCGGGTCGGCGGCCGAGGCGTGCGCGAGTTCCACCTCCCCCACGCCGACCTCCGGGACGGGGCCGGTGTAGACGTCGGCGCCGAGGGCCGCGGCGAGCAGCTGCGCGCCGAGACACACCCCCCACACCGGAATGCCGGCGGTGACGGCGGACCGCAGGTACGCGATCTCCTCCCCCAGCCACGGAAGCGTCGCGGCGTCGGCGACGCCCATCGGGCCGCCCATGACGACGACGGCGGCGTAGTCGAGCGCCGTGGGCACCGGGTCGCGCCCGAGCCGGACGGTGCGCACCTGCGCGTACTGCTCGAGCACCGGCAGATACGCGGCGGGGCCCTCGCATTCGACGTGGCGGAGTTCCAGGACGACAGGGTTCATCGCCCCAGCATGCCCGCTGTACGTTGCACCTCGGGTGCCCGGGGCGTGAACGTTCGGTGAGCGAACGTCGCCGACCGGTGCTCCCCCACGGACCACCGCCGCCGTGGTGCGATGGTGGGAGGCGGCCCGACGGGCGGGCCGGCGACGGAAGGATTCGACATGGCACGGATCGTGATCATCGGCGGCCACGGGAAGGTGGCACTGCACCTCGAGCGGCTGCTCGCCGACGCCGGCGACGAGGTGACCGCGGTGATCCGCAACCCCGACCACGCCGACGACGTGCGCGCCGCGGGCGCGACCCCCGTCGTGGCCGACGTCGAGCACCTCGGCGTCGACGAACTCGTGCCGCTGCTGTCCGGTCACGACGCCGTGGTGTGGTCGGCCGGCGCGGGCGGCGGCAATCCGCAGCGCACGTACGCCGTGGACCGCGACGCGGCGATCGCCTCGATGACCGCGGCCGAGCGCGCGGGGGTTCGCCGCTACGTCATGGTGTCGTACTTCGGGGCCGGCCCGGACCACGGCGTGCCCGAGGACAACGGCTTCCATCCGTACGCCGAGGCGAAGGCGGCCGCGGACGCGCACCTGCGCGGCACCGATCTGGACTGGACGATCCTGGGCCCGAGCCTGTTGACCCTGGATCCGCCGACGGGCCGGATCGAGACCGGCCCGGACGCCGGCAAGGGGCAGGTCTCGCGGGCGGACGTGGCGGCGGTCGCGGCGGCGGTGCTGCACCGGCCCGCGACGGTGCGGCACACCATCGAGTTCAACAACGGGGACACCCCGATCGAGGAGGCCCTCGACGCACTCGGCTGAGCAGCGCTTGACGGGTGACGCCGGCGGGGCCGATGGTGGAACGGGCCGGCAGGAGCACAGCTCGACGACAGGGGTATCCGCCATGAAGGTTCTCGTTGCATACGCCAGCCGGCACGGCGCCACCGCCGGGATCGCGGAGCGGATCGCCGAGGTGATCCGGACCGAGGGGCACGTGGTGGACACTCTGGAACTGCCGGCTCCGGCGTCGGTGGACGACTACGACGCGTGCGTCGTCGGCAGTTCCGCCTACCTGGGGCACTGGGAGAAGCCGGCGAGCGCGTTCGTGCGCGAGCACCGCGACGGACTCGTCGCCCGCCCGGTCTGGCTGTTCACCAGCGGACCGCTCGGCACCGACGAGGTCGACGAACAGGGACAGAACGTGCGGGAGAGCGCGGCACCGCAGGAACTCTCGGAGCTGACCGACGCGGTCGCGCCACGGGAGCATCACGTGTTCTTCGGCGCCCTCGACCCGAAGACTCTCGGTGTCGGAGCGCGGTTGATGCGCAAGCTGCCCGCCGGACGAAAGCTCTTGCCTGAAGGCGATTTCCGGGACTGGCAGGAGATCGAGGACTGGGCGAGGAGCATCGCACGGACGCTGGACGCGGCGTGATCGCAGCGCAGGAGGGCACCTGGAACTCGGGCATGCCCTACCTGCGCGCCGGTACGGGTCCGCCCCTGCTGTTCATGCCCGGCCTGTCGAACCACCACCGGCCACCCCGCGGCTTCGACCGCCGCACCCAGCTGGGACAGATCGCGCCCTGGACGACGACGCGACGCGTGTGGTGGGTGAACCGCCGGCCGGGCCTGCAGCCGGGGACCACCATGGCGGATCTCGCCCGCGACTACGCGGAGGCGATGCCCGACCACTTCCCCGGCCCGGTCGACGTCCTCGGTGTCTCGACCGGCGGCAGCGTCGCGCTCCAGCTGGCTCTCGACCACCCGGCGCTGGTGCGCAGGTTGGTGCTCGTGGCGTCGGCGCACCGCCTCGGCCCGGGCCGCGAGGTGCAGCGACGGGCCGCGGCCGCCGTGCGCGAGGGGCATCCGCGACGGGCGATGGCGGAGCTCGCGGCGACGACGGGGGCGCGATGGTGGTCGCGCAGGCTGCTGTGGACGCTGGGATGGCTGCTCGAGCCGTCGGGTGCCCGGCACGGGTACGACGATTTCCTCGCCGTGGCCGAGGCCGAGGACCGCTTCGACGTGACCGCCCGGCTCCCCGGGGTGTCGTGTCCGGTGCTCGTGGTCGGCGGCGACCGGGACGGCTTCTACGGCGCGGCGCTGTTCCGGGAGGCTGCGGCGGCCGTGCCGCGGGGCCGGGCGCTCGTCCATCCCGGGGTGGGCCACCTGGGCGTGATAACGGGTGAGCGGAGCGTGAGGGACGCTTCGAGCTTTCTCGACACTCCCGACGCGCCGGACTTTCCGGGGAACTGGCGGGCACCCTCCGGCACAGCCGGATAATCGTCGCGTCATCGGGACAGGTCGGCGGAGGGAGCTCACGTGAAGGTACTGGTGGCGTACACGACGGCATACGGGGCGGCCCGCGGCGTGGCCGAACGGATCGCACAGCGGCTCACCGAGGCCGGGCACGACGTGGACCTTCGGGATCTGGCCGAGCCGGTCGATCCGTCGGACTACGCCGCGATCGTGCTCGGCAGCTCGGTGCACAACGGGCAGTGGCTCGCTCCCGCCGCTCGTTTCGCGGATCTGCACCGCGCGCTCCTCGCTGGGAAGCCCGCGTGGCTGTTCTCGGTGCAGACCATCGGTGCGACGAGCGCGATGATCTCCGCGCGGCTGGCCGGGTGGGTGCGGCCGAAGCTGAAGGAGCCGAAGGTGGCGGCGGCGCTGCGGGCGACGGCGAACGTGCGCGAGTACCGGGCCTTCGCCGGGGCGATCGAGCCGGAGCAGTGGCCGGGGCCTCTGGGCCGGGTGGTGTTCCGCCTGACCGGCGGCCGGTACGGCGATCACCGGGACTGGGCCGACATCGACGCCTTCGCCGCCCGGATCGTCCGGAATATCGACCGGCCGTAGCCGGGAATTCACATTTCGGGCCGACCGCGCGAATCGCACATAATTCCGAATCCCCGCGTCCGTGCTGCGGTCCGAACAATATGCTCACCCATATATCTGCAGATTTCCCCGGCCCTGACCGGCGGAAATACCGAATATCAAATAAAAAGGGTAATCGGTACCCGAACTACCTGCGAATCAACCACACTCGTGTTACACATGAAAAGTCCGCCCGAACTGACAGAATGAAGGAGCTTTCATGTCAAGCCTCGCAGATTTGCTCGGTTCAATCGAGCTCGGTGACCTGCTCGAACTTGTCCTGGATCTGCTCAGCTGACCGTCCGACGCACAAGAGCCCGCACATGCCCCGTGCGGGCTCTTGTGCGTCGTAGCATCGAAGGATCTCGTCCCGACCGAAGGTGATCCCATGCGCCGTCCGAGACCGTTCCGTCGAGTGACGGCAGTCGTCGCGGCGACGCTGACGGCCGCCGCGCTCGCCGTGGCCGCACCCGCGGCGGCACAGCCGGCCCCGAGCGCCGACGGTTCGTACCTCGAGCGCAGCGAGGACAACAGCCCTCGGCAGCGCACTCTGCATGTGTACTCGGCGTCGATGAGCCGCGTGATTCCGGTGGCGGTGCTGCTGCCGCGCGACACGAGCACCCCACGCCCGGTGCTGTACCTGCTCGCCGGCGCCGGCGGCGGCGACGGCGGCACCCTCACCTGGCTCGACCGCACCGACGTGGCCGACTTCTTCGCCGACAAGGACGTCAACGTGGTGCTGCCGCTCGAAGGCGCGTTCAGCTACTACACCGACTGGAAGCAGGACGACCCGGTCCTCGGCCGGAACCGGTGGACGACCTTCCTCACCCGCGAGCTGCCGCCGATCGTCAACGCGGCTCTCGGCACCACCGGGGCTAATGCCATTGCGGGACTGTCGATGTCGGGGACTTCTGTGCTGAGTCTCGCGGAGTCCGCACCGGGCCTGTATCGCGGTGTCGGCGCCTTCAGTGGCTGTGCCCAGACGAGCACCCGTCCCGGCCGGACCTACGTCGAACTCGTCGTCGAGGTGCGCGGTGGCGGCGACGCCGACAACATGTGGGGTCCCGAAGGCGACCCCACATGGGTGGCCAACGACCCCTACGTCAACGCCGAGAAGCTGCGCGGGACGCAGATCTACCTGTCCAACGGCACCGGGTTGCCCGGTCCGTACGACCGGCTCGATCATCCGAACGTCGCCGGCGACCCGGCGAACCTTGCCGAGCAGGTCGTCGTCGGGGGCATCATCGAGGCCGCCACCAACGAATGCACGCATCTGCTGGCCCGGCGGCTCGCCGAGCTCGGCATCCCGGCCACCGTCGACTTCCGGCCCGTGGGCACCCATTCCTGGGGCTACTGGCAGGAGGACCTGCACCGGGCCTGGCCGATGCTCGGCTCCGCCATCGGCGCCTGACCCGCAACGCGCGACGGCACCCCCGTCCGGGATCCGCCGGGCGGGGGTGCCGTCGTCGGACGGACTCAGGCCTGTGGGGCCAGTTCCTCGGTGCGCACCGGCGACGTGTCGGTCGCCGCAGCGATGGCCTCTTCGAACTCGCGGTGGCCGGCCTGCGAGCCGAGCTGCAGGGCGAGGCGGACCAGGAAGCCTTCCCGGTCGGACGGGTCCACCTGATCGAGCGCATCCGACAGACCCAGCCACACGTTCTCGCGGCGCTGCTCGTCGTCGGTGAGCACCTGCGCGGGGCGTGCGGGGACGGCCGGGCCCTCGGGTGCCGTGCCGGCGCGGAGCGCGGCCGCGACGCCGGACAGTTCGGCGACCGGCACCCGGCACAGCAGCAGGCCGTCGGGGCGGATGACGAAGGCCTCGCCCGCGGTCGCGCCGAGCGCCTCGGCCAGGTCGGGCGCGTCGAGCACCGTGACCCCGTCGTCGGCGGTACCGCCGACGGCAACAGAACTGTCGGCGCCGCCGACGGCAGCAGCGCACACGCTCTCCGGCGCAAGAGCGGCGGCGAGGGCGGAAGCGGCCGCGGCGAGGGCGGCACTGCCGTCGGCGTCGAGACCGAAGCCCACGACGGCGAAGCCGGTGCCGCGAACCACGTTGAGCGACGACGCGGTGCTGCCGTCGGCGGTGACGACCCGCACGCGGCGGTCCTCGACGGGGTCACCGGGCAGCACCCCGGTCAGGCCCTCCGCGACCGGCCAGGTCAGCGGCGACAGGCGAGCGTGGGTGGCGCTGGACTGGCGCGGGTTGATCAGTTCACCGAACTCGGGGCGGCCCACGGCGAGCGCCAGCACCGCGTCGCGGGTGGTGCGGTACCCGTGGGTTCCCGGGGACATGATGAGCGTGGACTTGCCGGCGTTCGCGACGTTCTGCTCCCACGCGTCGTGCCGCTCGATCGAGTACGCCTGCAGCAGCGCGGCGTCGGCGTTGCCGTGGACGACGGCGGCGAGCTGCCAGGCCAGCGTCTCGGCGTCCTCCATGCCGGAGTTCAGGCCGCGCACGCCGAAGATCGGCACGAGGTGCGCGGCGTCGCCGGCGAAGAGGATGCGGTCGTGGGTGAACTCGCGCAGCGCGAGGGCGCGGGCGCTGTAGAACCCGTGCCACTCGAGCGTCCAGGGCAGGTCGTTCTGCAGCCAGTCGAGGTGCTTGGCGATGCGGGCCCGGATGGCGTCTTCCTGGGTCTCGATCTCCGCGTCCTCGGACGGGTCGAGCTGGTAGTCGATGCGCCAGATGTTCTTCGGCTGCTTGTGCATGATGATCGTCGAGCCGGGGTTGCTCGGCGGATCGAACCAGACCATGCGCTCGGCGGGCAGGTCCGACTCCCAGTGGATGTCGGCGATGACGTAGCGGCCCTCGTAGTTGGTGCCCTCGAGGCGCAGGCCCGCGAGCTCGCGCATGCGGCTGCGGCCGCCGTCGGCGGCGACGACCCACGCGGCGCGCAGGTGGCGCTTGCCGAACGCGGTGTCGACCTCGAGGGTCACCTCGTCGTCGCCGCGGAGGATGCCGGCGATGCTCGCCTGCCAGTGCAGCGTGATGAGCGGGTTCTGCTCGATGGTGTCGACGACGATCTGCTCGTACTCGGACTGCGAGACGTTGATCATCGGCGGCCGCACATCGAACTCGCGCTGCGGCATCCGGAAGTGCAGCACCTGCTGGTCCCGGTAGAAGCTGCGGCCACCGACCCAGGGCAGGACGATCTTCTCGAGCTCGGCACCGAAGCCGAGGCGTGCGGCGGCCTCGAGGCTGTGCCGGGAGATGCAGATGGCGCGGCTGCCGAAGGAGACCTGGTCCGCCGCCTCGAGGATCGTCACGGGGATGCCGCGCTGCGCGAGACCGAGGGCGACGGCCATGCCGACGGGTCCGGCTCCGACGACGACGACGGGCAGCGCCTCGGCGTCGGGCTGCATCGACGGGAAGTCGGATGCGGGGTACTTGGGGGGCTGGTAGTAGGTCGACATGCCTCAGGCCACTTCCTGCTCGGACCGATGGGAGGGCGCCACCGCGACCGACGGGTCGTGGGGGTGGCGAAGAAGGAGGATGCTGATCAGGCTGACGAGCGCGATCAGCACGAAGTACGCGGTGACGGCGAGCGAGGTGCCGAAGGCCGCGAAGAGGGAGGTCGCCACGATGGGGGCGAGGCCGCCGCCGAGGATCGCGCCGATCTGGTAGCCGAGCGACGCGCCGCTGTAGCGGATGTGGGCGGGGAACAGCTCGGCGAACAGGGCGGACTGCGGCCCGGCGCAGGCGCCGAGGACGAAGCCGAGGGCGATCATCGCGACGAGCATCACGGGCAGGATCGCGGTGTCCATCAGCGGGAAGAACAGGGCCGCGACGATCACGAGGGCGATCGAGCTGACGATGTAGACGCGGCGCCGGCCGACGATGTCGGACTTGTAGGCGCTGATCGCCATGCCGGCCATCCAGAACGGGCACGAGGCGATGAGCAGGAACAGCATCGTGGACTTGTCGAAGCCCAGTTCCTTCTCTCCGTACTTGAGGACGTAGACCATGTAGGCGTAGGCGATGCCGTTGGTGGCGACGAAGGTGCCGCCGGCGAGCAGCACGGTCTTCCAGTGCTTGACGAGGACCTCGGCGAGCGGGAGCTTGACGTCCCCGGCCGCGTCCCGGCTCTTCTCGAAGTCGGCGCTCTCCTCGAGCCCGAGCCGGATCCACATGGCGACGCCGACGAGGGCGGCGCTGAGCAGGAACGGCACGCGCCAGCCCCAGTCCGCGAACGCGGCGTCGTCGAGGACAGCCGTGAGCGGCAGGAACACGAGGTTGGCGAGGAGGACGCCCGCGGGAACGCCGATCTGGGGTGCGGCGCCGTAGAGGCCGCGCTTGCCCGCGGGCGCGTTCTCGGTGGCGACGAGGACAGCCCCGCCCCATTCGCCGCCCACGCCGAGGCCCTGGACGAAGCGCAGGGCCACCAGCAGGATCGGCGCGGCGACGCCGATGGCGGCGTAGTTGGGCAGCAGCCCGATGGCGACGGTCGCGAAGCCCATCAGCAGCAGCGAGGTGACGAGCATCGATTTGCGGCCGACGCGGTCGCCGAAGTGGCCCATGACGATGCCGCCGATGGGGCGGGCCACGAAGCCGACGGCGAGGGTCGCGAAGGCGGCGAGGGTGCCGGCCAGTTCGGACGTGCCGGGGAAGAACTGCGGCCCGAGCACGAGGGCGGCGGCGGTGCCGTAGATGAAGAAGTCGTACCACTCGATCGCGGTGCCGACGAAACTGCCGAGCGCAGCCTTGCGGGCCTTGCGCTGCAGCACCTCCGGCGACGGTGCCGGCGTGGTAATCGTCATGTGTTGCTTGCCTTTCACGATGCGGCCCGCGTCACGGCGGACCGGGCAAGCATGACCCCCATCACAAGCGGTTGAAAAGCGCAACTATTCGTGCTGATACCCCGGAAATTCCGTGGTACTCCGGATCACCGCAGGTCAGGGTCTCGCGGTGGGTGTCCTTCCCGTGGACGCGAAGTGAATGAATGCTCGTGTCACCCGGCTGAGCATCGAGTCCTGATGCCACGCGACGACCACGTCGACGGAGTCGGGAACCGGATCGACGAGCGGCCTGACGACGAGCGGGAGATTCTCGTACGTCACGTCGAGCGGGGGCCGCTGCAGCAGCAGGGTCCACCCCAGGCCGCGACCGACGAAGGCCCGCGCCGTCTCGTAGTTGGAGGTGCGGTAGGCCACGCGCGGCGCGAACCCGGCGCCCCGGCACACCTCCATCGCGTGGTTGCTGCTCGGCGGCGCGTCGAGCAGCACCATCGGGTCGTCGCGCAGATCGGCCAGCCGCACCGGGCCGTCCCCGCCGGCGAGACGGTGGTTCGCGTCGAGCAGCACCGTCGGCTCGCGCGTCATCAGCGTCGCCTTGCGCCACTCCGCGGACAGTTCGAGGTCGTAGACGATCGCGAGGTCGAGCTCGCCGTTGTCGAGCTGGGTGCGCAGCCGGTTCTGGGTGTCTTCCCGGAACTCGACCCGCGCGCGCGGGAAGCGGTGGGTGAATCCGGCGAGCAGCGCGGGCAGCACCGTCGGCCCGAGGGCGGGGTAGCACCCGATGGCGACGGGGCCGGCCACACCGCCGCCCTCCCCCACCGCGTCGGCCTGCAGTTCGCTCGCCTGGTGCAGCAGCACCCGGGCGCGGGCCAGTACCGCCTCCCCCATCGCCGTCAGCTGCACGCCGCGCGCCCGCCGTCGCACGGCCAGCTGCGTCTGGAGCGACTTCTCGAGGTCGGTGAGCGCCGCGGACAGCGCGGACTGTGACAGGTGCAGCCGCTCGGCGGCGCCGGCGATCGTTCCCGTCTCGGCGACCGCGACGAACGCCGCGAGCTGGCGCATGGTGAAGTTGGGCACCGAGTCGGGACGGGTCATGCGGGCTACGGTATCGAGCGGGAGCTTTCCACCCCCAGCGGGAGGTTGTCGCCGGCGCTACTCGACGGATGGCGCAGCGACAGCCCGGTGGTCGCGACAACCTCCCGTTCCCACGGGCCCGCGCCCGTCGCGGTGCTCGGGCGGGCGCAGCAGCAGCACGACGTCCCGCCCGACATCGACTACGCGCGGCGGGGCCGGGCACCTGTGCGGTGCCCGGCCCCGCCGGTGACGCGGATCAGGCGCTCAGGTCGACGTCCTTGCTCTCCTTGACGAACCGGGCGAGGACCACGGCACTCAGGGCGCAGCCGGCGACCAGGTACACGATCACGCTGCCGATGGTGCCGGAGCCGGCGTACAGCGAGGCCACGATGACCGGGGTGAAGCCGGCACCGAGGAGGCTGCCGATCTGGTAGCCGAGGGAGGCGCCGGTGTAGCGGGCGCGGGTGCCGAACTGCTCGGCGAGGAACGCCGGCATGGGGCCGAACGTCAGCGACTGCAGGACCGAGCAGGCGATCACGAAGGCCAGCACGACCAGCAGGAAGTTGCCGGACGAGGCGAGCTGGAACAGCGGCCACGCCAGGACGACCATGCCGACGAAGCCGGTCATCATGACGGGCTTGCGCCCGTAGGTGTCCGACAGCCGGGCGGCGCCGAGGATGCCGAAGATCGCGACGAACTGGCAGATCGCGAAGGCGGTGAGGCCCTGCGACCGGGACACGCCGTTCCCGGCGGCGTAGGTGATCACGAACGTCGAGAACAGGGCCTGGATCACGAACGGCGCGGTGCACACCAGTCCGGCGAGGATCAGGGTGCGCGGCGCGCGCAGGATCGTCACCAGCGGGATGGTCTCCTTGGTCCGGTCCTTCTTCGCCTCGGCGGCGCGCAGCGCCTCCTCGAAGACGGGGCTCTCGGCGATGCGGGCCCGCACGAACAGGCCGACGGCAAGCAGGACGGCCGAGAACAGGAACGGGACGCGCCAGCCCCACGAGAGGAAGTCGTCCTCCGGCAGGAGAGCAGCGAGCGAGAGGGCGACGGTGCCGAGCACGGCGCCGGTGGGGCCACCGGCGTTGGTGAACGCCGCCGCGAAGCCGCGGTTGCGGCCCTTGACGTGCTCGAGCGACATCAGGGCCGCCCCGCCCCACTCGCCGCCGATCGCGACGCCCTGCACCGCACGCAGCAGGATCAGCATCGCGGCGCCCCAGGTGGGTATCGCCGGGACGAGGCCGATCAGGAAGGACGCCACTCCCATGATCGTCATCGACAGCATGAGCATCTTCTTGCGGCCGATGCGATCGCCGAAGTGACCGAAGACGATGCCGCCGAGCGGGCGGGAGATGTAGCCGATGGCGAAGGTCGCGTAGGAGGCGATCAGCGCGAGGCCGGGGCTGAGGTTCGCGAAGAACACGGGGCCGAACACGAGCGAGGAGGCGGTCGCGTACAGGATGAAGTCGTAGAACTCGACGGTGCTCCCGAGGTAGCTCGAGAACACGACGCGACGGATGTCCTTGTTCCGCTGCGCCGGCGCGACGATGGCGGCGGGCTCTGGGTCCGCGAGGGTCATGGTGGGTCCTTACTCTGCGAGGACGATGCTAGATCCGGTCGGCGGGGCCGCTCAGAAGGGGTAGACGGGCACGTCGCGGCTGACGGTGATCCAGCGCGACTCGGTGAACGCCTCGATGCTGTTGGCGGCACCGCCGAATCGGGCGCCGTTGCCCGAGGCGCCGAGACCACCGAACGGGATGTTCGCCTCGTCGCCGACGGTCTGGTCGTTGATGTGGGCGATGCCGGTGGGGATCCGCTCGGCGAGGGCGAGGCCCTTGCCGACGTCGCGGGTGAAGATGCCGAGCGACAGCCCGTACTCGGTGTCGGTGGCCAGGGCCACGGCCTCGTCGAGGGTCGAGAACTTCACGACGGGAGCGACGGGCCCGAACACCTCCCGGGCGTAGGCGGGGGCGCCGGCGGGGACGTCGGCGAGGACGGTGGGCCGGTAGAACAGGCCCTCGTACGTGCCGCCCGCGACGAGGCGGGCGCCGGCGTCCACGGACGCGGTGACCAGAGCGTGGATCTTCTCGAGCTGACCGTGGTCGATGATCGGCCCGAGCGCGACCTGCTCGGTGGCCGGGTCGCCGACGGGCAGCGCCTCGGCCTTGGCGGCGAGCTGCGCGACGTACTCGTCGTAGACGGACTCGTGCACGATGTGCCGGCCGGTGGTCATGCACACCTGGCCCTGGTGCAGGAAGGAACCGGCGGCACCGGCGGCCACCGTGGCGGCCAAGTCGGCGTCGTCGAGGACGACGATCGCGGAGTTGCCGCCGAGTTCGAGGTGGACCTTCTTGAGGTTGCGGGACGCGGCGGCGCCGACGGCGCGGCCGGCCGGGGTGGAGCCGGTGAAGGAGATGACCGGTACCCGCGGATCGTCGACGAGGGCGGCGCCGACGTCGGCGCCGGCGGGCAGCACGGACAGTACCCCGGCGGGCAGGCCGGCCTGTTCGAAGATGCGGGCGAGGGCCACGCCGCCGCAGACGGCGGTACGCGGGTCGGGCTTGAGGATCACGGCGTTGCCGAGGGCGAGCGCCGGCGCGACGGATCGGATGGCGAGGATCAGGGGGAAGTTGAACGGCGCGATGACACCGACGACACCGACGGGCACGCGCTTCGACATGCTCAGGCGCGGTGCCTCGCTGGGCAGGATCTCGCCGAGCGCGTGCGAGGGCAGGGCCGCGCCCTCGAAGCACTCCTGCGCCGCGACGTGCGTCTCGAGCTGGGCCTTGGGGCGCAGGGAGCCGGACTCGCGCATGATCCAGCGCTCGATCTCGTCGGCGTGCCGCTGCCACAGGTCGCCGGCGCGGCGCAGCACGGCGGCGCGTTCGGTGTGCGGGCGGGCCGCCCAGTCGCGCTGGGCCGCGACGGCACGGTCGACGGCGCGTTCGAGGTCGCCCTCGTCGGCGAGGCCGACGCTGCCGAGCGTCGCGCCGGTCGCCGGTTCGACGACCTTGATCTCACCGGCGCCGCCGGGGATCCAGTCTCCGGCGAAGATCTTTCCCTGCCAAATGGATTCGTCGAGAAGTGCCATCACGAACTCCTTGTGTACGGGTGCCGGACCGGCCGGCGGGCGAAGCGGGGCACGCGGCGGTCGCGGCCGTGAATGAGGGGACCGCCGAGGCGGCCGTGGGTGAGGACCGCCGAGGCGGCCGGACGAGGCGGCTGGACGCTCGCTCGGTGCCGGGGAGCGAGCCCTCCGTTGGCCCCTGAAGTATGGGTCACGTCACAATGGCGTGAAAAGCAGAATTAGCCGGTGATATTCCACAGGTCTGCTCAACAATGGTGACATGCGGGACCGCGGGCGGCACCGAAGCCGGTCGCCACCCGCGGATCCGGTGAACCTGCAGTTCAGGGGGTCGGCGCGACGGCGTCGAGAATGCCCCACGTGCGCAGGATCTCGGACGGGTCGTCCCGTCCGGGCACGGGAGGCGCGGCCGGCACACCCGCCGGGGTGCGCGAGAAGCGAGGCGCGGGCGCAGGTTCGGGGTGACCGTCCCGGTACAGGAAGGTGCCCCGCGCGGTGAGGTGCGCGTCGGCGGGCGCCTCGGTCATCGAAAGGATCGGGGCGACACAGGCATCCGTGTCCCGGAAGACTGCCGCCCACTCGTCGCGCGGGCGGGTGGCGAACGCGGCGGCGATCCGCTCGCGCAGATCCGGCCAGCGCCGGCGGTCCCACTGCCCCGGTAGCTCGCCGTCCGTATCGAGGCCGAGCCCCGCGAGAAGCTGCGCGTAGAAGGGTGGTTCGAGGGCCGCGACCGCGACGTGCCGGCCGTCGGAGGTCTCGTACACGTCGACGAACGGGGCCCCGGAGTCGATGAGGTTGGTGCCGCGCGCGTCCTGCCACGCGCCCCCGGCGAGCATCGAGTACGGGTTGGCCATCAGGTGCGCGACGCCGTCGACGATCGCGGCGTCGACGACCTGGCCGCGCCCGGAGCGCTGCGCCTCCCACAGCGCGGCGAGGATGCCGGACACGAGATACATTGCACCGCCGCCGAAGTCGCCGACCAGGCTGAGCGGCAGCTGCGGGGGTCCGCCGGCCCGGCCGATCGCGTGCAGCGATCCGACCAGGGCCTGATAGGTGGGGTCGTGCCCGGCGCGCTGCGCGAGCGGCCCGTCCTGGCCCCAGCCGGTCATCCGGCCGTACACCAGCTTCGGGTTGCACGCCCAGCAGTCCCCGGGACCCAGGCCCAGGCGTTCGGTGACGCCGGGCCGGTAACCCTCGATCAGCACGTCGGCCTTCTCGACCAGCGCGAGCACCGTCGCGAGCCCGTCCGGGTCCTTCAGGTCGGCATCGATCATCCGCTTGCCGCGCTGGAGGGTGTCCAGCCGCGGATCGATCGGCATGGTGAACCCGGCGCCGGCACGCTCGACGCGCACGACGTCGGCGCCCTGATCGGCGAGGAACATCGCGGCGAACGGCGCCGGTCCCAGTCCGGCCAGTTCCACGACCTTCAGGCCGGCCAGCGGGCCCGTCCGGTGTTCGGTCATCGTGATCTTCTCCTGCAGGTTCTCGGCGCCGCTAGACGCCGACGAGCTCGCCGACGGTGACGGTCTGCTTGCCCTCGGTGATGTGCGAGGCGATGAACTCCTCGTTCAGTTCGATGCCGAAGCCCGGGCCCTCGTTCGGGTAGAGCTTGCCGTCGGCGAAGATCGGCACGTTCAGGGCGATGTCCTGCGTGATCTTCTGCTCGGCGTTCTCCCACTGGTTGTTGATGATCAGCGGGCCGAGGTTCTCGTGGGTGAACTGCGACGCCCAGTTGTTGGCGATCATCAGGTGCGCCGAGGGGCTGGCCTCGAGGCCCGAGCCGATCATGCAGCCGCTCATGACGGCCATGTCGGCGAGGCGCGCCATCGTGAGCCAGCGCTGCGCCTTGAGCAGGCCACCGGCCTTCTGCATCTTGATGAACAGGCCGTCGGCGGCGCGACGTTCGATGATCTCCCGGATGTTGTGCAGCTCCTGCGCCGACTCGTCGGCGAAGATCGGCGTGTCGATGCGGCTGCGCAGGCGCGCCATGCCCTCGATGTCCCAGTGCGGGACGGGCTGCTCGATGCACTCCATGCCGTACCGGTCCAGCCGGCGCATCGTCTTCAGCGCCTGGTCGTAGTTCCAGAAGCCGTTGGCGTCGACCACGATCCGGGCGGAGTCGCCCAGTGCGGCACGGACCTCGCGGACGTTGTCCACGTCGTGGTCGGAGTTGCCGTCGGACTTGAGTTTGATCAGGCAGAAGCCCTTCTCGTGGGCCTGCACGGCCTCGGCGACCACCTGGTCGACCGGGCCGGCGGAGGCGACCCAGCCCTGCACGGAGGCGTCGGCATTCTTCCCGCCGAGCAGCTGGTACACGGGCACGCCCAGGGCCTTGCCCTTGAGGTCGTGCAGCGCGAAGTCGACGAGGGCCTTGGCCTGGTTGTTGTCGCGGACGAAGGTGTCCATCTGCCCGACGATCTTCTCGATGTTGAGCGGGTCCTGGCCGATCAGGAACGCCGGGGCGATGTGGTTCGCGATCATCGCCGTCATCGATTCCTGGGTCTCGCCCCGGTACCAGGTGGAGGTGTCGCCGCTGTCGCCGTAGCCGACGATCCCCTCGTCGGTGTGCAGCTTCAGCACGACGGAATGGATGTGGGTGATCCTGGTCCCCGGCATGAGAAACGGCTTGACCAGCGGTGTGGAGACCGGGATCAGTTCGACCTTGGTGATGATCATGCGACGTGCTCCTGAGCGGAAGAAGGGATGACGGTGGCGCCGGCGTCGGCCAGGGCCGTGAGTTCGGCGGTGTCGAGGCCGGCCTCCCGGAGGATCTCGACGGTGTGCTCGCCGATGAGCGGGGCGCGGCGCTCGACCGCGCCCGGGGTGCGGGAGAGCTTGGCGGGGATGCCGGGGACGGTGACGGCACGGCCGTTGTGCGGGTGCGTGACGGTCGGCAGCATGTCGCGGGCCCGGAAGTGGGGGTCCGCGAAGATGTCCGCGGCGTCGAGGATCGGGCCGAGCGGCACCTTGCCGCCGAGCAGCTCGATGAGTTCGGCGACGGTGCGGGTGCGGGTCCAGGCGTTGACCACCTCGTAGACGGCGTCGCGGTTGAGCCACCGGTCGTGGTCGGTGGCGAACCGCGGGTCGTCGACGAGTTCCGGCTGCCCCATGACGGCGGCGAGCTTGGCCCACTGCGGGTTGTGCGGGGCACCCAGCGCGACGACGCCGTCCTGTGCCTGCACCGTGTCGAACGGCGCGAAGCCCTGCAGCTGGTTGCCGAGCGGGCCGGGGACCCGGCCGGTGTGGCCGTAGGTGTTGACCACGACCTCGGAGATCGCGAGGACGGCGTCGGCCATGGCGACGTCGACGTACTGGCCCTGCCCGGTGCGCTCGGCGTCGCGCAGGGCGGCGAGGATCCCGAAGGCGGCGAACAGGCCCGGAACCGTGTCGCCGACACCGGAACCCACCCGGACGGGGTGCTCGGCGTCGGTACCGGTGATGGACATGAGCCCACCCATGGCCTGCGCGACGATGTCGAAGGCCGGCCAGTCCCGGTAGGGGCTGTGCCCGCCGGTCTTGTCGCCGAATCCGCGGATCGAGGCGTACACCAGGCGGGGATTGCGCGCGGCGAGGGTGTCGTAGTCGAGGCCGAAGCGGTCCATGACGCCGGCGCTGAAGTTCTCGACGAGGATGTCGGCGTCGTCGATCAGGCGCAGCAGCACGTCGCGGGCGTCGGGCTTCTTCAGGTCCAGCACGATCGAGCGCTTGTTGCGGTTGGCCGACTGGAACACTCCGCCGTAGTCGCGGGGCTCGTCGTCGGAGGCGAACGGGCCGGCGTAGCGGAGGAAGTCGCCGCGCGGCGGCTCCACCTTGATCACGTCGGCCCCCTGGTCGGCGAGCAGCGACGTGCAGAACGGCCCGGCGAGGGCCTGGGTCAGGTCGATGACCCGCACCCCGTCGAGGGCGCGGCGCCGGCTGGTTCTCATGCGGTGGCCTCCCGTCCGAGCAGCGCGCGGCCGATGACGACCTTCTGGATCTGCGGGGTGCCCTCGCCGATCTCGAGTCCGGAGACGTCGCGCAGCATGGCCTGCAGCGGCAGTTCCTCGGCGAAGCCGCTGTGGCCGTGGGCGACGATGCAGTCGCGGATCGTCTGCAGCGAGACGTCGGTGGCGTAGAGCTTGGTCATCGCGGCCTCCTTCGTGAAGGGCCTGCCGGCGTCGGCGAGAGAGAGGGCGCGGTAGGTGAGCCAGCGGGCCGCCTCGAGCTTGGTGGCGTTCTCGGCGATCGGGAAGGACACACCCTGGAACGAGGCGACCGGCTTGCCGAACGCCTTGCGGGACTTGACGTAGTCGATGGTGATGTCGAGGGCCTTGCGGGCGACTCCGGTCGACATCAGGCCGATGACCGAACGGGTGTAGTCGAATTCGCTCATGACGAGCCGGAATCCGTTGCCGACGCCACCGATGACGTACTCGTCCGGGACGAAGACGTCGTCGAGGAACACACCGGCCCGGCCGAGCGGCTTCCAGCCGGCGTCCGGAAACTTCTGCATGCTCACGCCGTCGGAGTCGAGGGGCACGAGGAAGGCGGTGACGCCGGATTCCTCCGGGGTGGCGCCGCGGGCCTTGACGAAGGTGATCATCGCCTTGGCGTGCGGGGCGAAGGTGATGGACGTCTTCTCGCCGTTGAGCTTCCAGCCGCCGTCGACCTTCTCGGCCTTGGCGCGCATGGCCATCGCGTCCGAGCCGCTGCCCGGCTCGGTCAGGCCGAGGGCGACGACGTGGCGGCCCTCGACGATGCCGCGCACCCAGTCCTTCGCGACATCGGGGGCGAGGAAGCGCTCGAGCAGCGGGCCGGTGAGGTTGTTCGTGTAGGCGAGCTGGCTGAGGTAGAAGTTCGCGTAGGCCAGTTCCTCGTGGGCGATGCCGAGGTGCGTCTTGGTGAGCACCTCGCCGATGCGGCCCTGACCGCCGTTCTCCTCGGAAACGCCGAGGCCGAGGAGGCCCTGTGCGGCCATCTTCTCGGCGAGGTCCCACGGGAACTCCTCGCGGTGGGCGCGTTCGAGGTAGCTCTCGGCGTGCGGTGCCGCGAACTCGCGGACCCACTGGGCGAACTCCTCGTGTTCCGGCGCGAAGAGGACCGGCGGATGCAGGGCGTCCGTGGCAGACATTATCGATCTCCTCGAAGTGGTTGTGAATCAGCGCTTCTCATCGGAGCCGGGAACGGAACCCGGACCGCGCGCTGCCGATCAGCGCGTCGGAACCCAGTATGTCCGCAGTCACAACCTCAGAAAAGAACAGGAATCTGCTGATCGATATGAGAAATACTCAAGAATGGTCGGCGGCGCCGCTCACAGCGCGCCCACGCGGGCCGTTGCGAACGAGATGAACTCGCGTACCACCCGGCTGAGCACCACGTCGGGACGCCAGGCGATGACCAGCCGCACCGGATCGAGGTCGGGGACGTCGATCGGCAACAGCACGATCTTCAGTCCGCCGTAGGTGCGGTTGAGCTGCGGCTGGTGCAGCATGATCGTCCAGCCCAGGCCCCGGCCGACGTACGCCCGCACGGTCTCGTAGTTCGCCGACCGGTACTCGATCCGGGGCGTGAACCCGGCCCGCGCACACACCTGCATCGCGTGTGTCGACGCCGGCGCCGCGTCGAGCAACACCATCGGTTCGTCCCGCACCGAGGCCAGCTCCACCGGGCCGGGCGTGGCCGCCAGCCGGTGCCCCGCCGGCACGACCAGTGCCGGCCGCCTCGTCATCAGCGTGGCGGTGCGCCATGCCGGTGGCAGCTCCAGGTCGTAGGTGATCACCGCGTCCAGCGCCCCGCCCTCGAGCCGCTCGGCCAGCTCGTCGGCCATCGCCTCCCGGAACTCGAGCGACACCCGCGGATGAAGCTCGGTGAACTCGGACAGCAGCGGCGGCAGGATCGTCGGCCCGACCGTCGTGTAACATCCGACGGCGAGCCGGCCGGCGAGTTCGCCGCCCGCCCCGAGCATCTCGTCCTCGATCTCGCTCGCCTGCTGCAGCAGGGCCCGCGCCCGGGCCAGCAGCGACTCCCCCGCCGGCGTGAGGTGCACGCCGTGGGCACGGCGGCGCACGCACAGCTGCGCCGACAGCGCCTTCTCGAGTTCGGTGACCGCCAGCGACACCGCCGACTGCGACACCAGCAGCCGGTCGGCCGCCGCGCTGATCGTCCCGGTCTCGGCGACGGCGACGAAGGCGACCAGTTGCCGCATGGTGAAGGCCGGCGCCCGGTCGCTGCTCATGAATCGATCATATGGGCGGTCCGCGCCGCGCCCGTCGCGGCGGTCAGGCGTCGGGGGCGGTCGTCAGCGGCACGTCGCCGCCCGGCCGCCGGCGGGGCTCCGCGACCCGGTGCAGCCCCCGGCCCAGCTTCCCGACCCCGGTGCTGCCCGCCCCGACGGCCCGGCCGCCGAGGGTGCGGGCGCTGTCGCCGAGGGCACCGCCGACGGCCCGGACCGGGTTGCCCAGCTCCGCCAGGTTCTCGGCCACCGACGGATCCTCGGCCTCGAGGGCGCGCTCCGCGGCGCTGCCGAGCGCCGCCGCGACGTCGTCCAGGTCCGCCCGGAGCCGGGCGATGTCCTTCTTCACCCGGGCGGTCGACAGCCATCGCACCAGCTCGAACGGCTTGAGCGCGGCGTAGCTCGCCAGCCGTGCGCGGGCGCGCAGCAGCAGCCCGACGTCCCGCTCGACGCGCCCGGCGAGCGTCGTGCCGATCGCCGCGCATTCGTGCTCGAGCCGGTCCGGTTCGGTGGTGCGGATCCGCGCGAGCCGCAGCCGCTGCCACAGGTTCAGCGAGTCCTCGACGAGGACGAGTAGCTGCAACGTCTCGCCGAGCCGGTCGGTCTCCACGGCCTGCTGCAGGCAGGCCACCCGGTCCTGCGCCGGAGCGTCGGCGGCGAGCCCGTCGAGCACTTCTCCGGTGTGGGCTCGCAGCCGCCCGGCCCGATCGGCGAGTACGTCGCCGAGGCCGCGCACGGATTCCCAGTCGGTGGCGCGCAGCTGCCCGGTGGCGTCCAGGAGCCCAGCCACCCTGGTCAGCGCGTTGTGGTGGTCGACGGCGTCCCCGCCTCCGGGTGCGCCGACCAGCTCGAAGATCTCCGCGGAGAACTCGTGCACCCGCGCGACGGCGGCCTCGACCGAGACGATCGCGTCCCGCAGGGCGCGGGCGACGGCTTCGTCGGCGGGACCCGGTTCCTCGATGTGCGCGTCGTCGGCCATGGCTCCATGGTGCTACGCGCGCACGACGGGCGCAGCAGGATGCTCCGTGCCGAGCAGGTGACGGATGCCGAAGCCGGTGACCAGGGCGGTCACAAACGCCATCAGCAGGCCGCCGAGCGCCCCGATCGCCACGGTGAGCCACAGCGGCTGGCCGGGCTGCCACAGCGGCGTGCACACCACGAGGAACAGCGTGAGACCGGCCAGCCACGCACCGGCCGTCCACACGATCCAGCGCCCGGCGCGCGGGAGGTGCCGACGCAGCTCGAGCCACTGCGCGACCCCGATCGAACCCAGCAACGCCACGCCGAAGAGGACACCGAGCGCGATCGGGATCGCCACCGGCCACGCGGACCACGTCTCGTAGAAGGTCGAGGGCGACATCCCCAGCAGGTAGGCGCACGCGGCGGCGACACCCGTGCCCAGCACCCAGCGCCGGACCGACATCGCCGGCAGCCGGTGCCGCAGCACCCGCGCCTGCGACCAGCCCAGCACCGATCCCTCGACGACACCGGCCACCATCAGCGCCGGCAACGCCGCGGCACTGTCGAACAGCACGGCCCCGACGACGGCGGGAACGAGGAATCCGACGAACTCCCCCGCCGTCGCCGACACCGTCCAGTCCCGCAGCAGGCTCATCGGCCGATCCCCAGCCGTGCCGCCAGCTCCGGACCGCCGACCTGCCGGACGAAGTCCGGGTCCCCGCACACCACCAGCTGGTCGCGGGCCCGGGACAACCCCACGTACAGGCGCTCGCGCGAGCGCTCCTGGGGCTGCGTCTCGTTCACCGCGAGCACCACCGCCCGGCGCTCGAGTCCCTTGAAGCCGAGGACATGCCCGTAGAAGACCTGTTCGGTGTCCCAGAAGCTGTCCCAGTACGCCGAGTTGCCCTCGGACTGGCGCGCCACCTGCTCCGGGTGCCGGCTGCCCGTCGCGAGCAGCGCGACGTCGCCGGGCCGCCAGCCCTCCTCGAGCAGGGCGTCGATCCGGTCGTCGGCCACGGCGAGCGCCTCGTCGCCGCGGCACGCGACGAACTGCACGTCGGGGCCGTCGCCGCCGAGCAGCCGCATCCGCTGCCCGACGAGCGGGCCGAAGGTCCCCGCGATCTGCCGGGTGTTGCGCAGGTTGTGGTCGAGCACCAGCGGAACCAGCGGCACCGGGGGCCGGCCCTCCCGGTCGAACACCCGCTGCGCCTCGTCGGTGAACACGTAGATGCCGCTGGTCTCCTCGTCGCGCAGGGCGGCCATGATCGGATCCCACCAGGCGTCGGCGAAGTCCTGCGCCTCGTCGACGACGACCGCGTCGAAGCGCTGTCCCTCCGGCAGCGACCGGGCCAGCTCGGTCATCTGGGCGGGCAGGTCGTGTTCCCAGAAGCGCACGGTGTCGGCGGTGCGCAGGGCCTCGTCGGGACCCTCGGCGGCCCCCCACAGCCGGCCGAGGGCGTGGAACTCGCCGACGTATGCGGGCCGCTTCTTCCGGTTCCACGTCGCGGTGATCCGCTGCAGGTACGACGCGAGGCCGTGCGAATAGCAGATCAACGCGACCCGCTGGTGCTGCTCGGCGAGGCGCCGGGCCTGCTCGAGGGCGAGGAACGTCTTGCCTGTGCCGGCGCCGCCGCGCACCTCGACCCGGGTCAGCAGTCGGGTCGCGTCGAGGATGACGGCCTGCTGCTCGGTGAGCCGGTCCGCGGCGTCCTCGTTGGCGACGGCACGCGAAACCACGTCGCGCTGCGGCAGGCCACGGCCCGCGAGCACCTCGGCGAACTGGTCGACGCCGTCGGCGACGAGGGCCGGCCGGTCGAGTTCCTGCTTGTCGAGCACCGCGCGCAGCCGTTCGGCGATGCTGCCGAGGTCGTTGCGGTCGATCACCTTCCAGCGGGGGCACTCGGGCAGGGCGAAGTCGGCGCGGACCTCGGTGTTGGGCAGGACGACGAAGTGGTCCCAGCGCAGCCGGCCCTGCGTCCAGCGGGGGTCGGCCTCGACGTAGCGGCGCAGCGCGTAGCAGGACTGCATCACCTGCCGGACCGGATCGATCGACCGGTCCTTGCCCTGCCGGGCCTGCACCCACTGGAAGCCGTCGTGCCACACCTGGCCGCCCTTGACCTCGAGGCACGCGATGCCGTGGCCCTCGAGGGCTAGGACGAAGTCGATCTCGTGGTCCTTGAGATGGTCGGTGACGCGCAGGCCCGCGGCGACGAGATCACCGTCGCCGAGCTGCCGGACGAGCGCGTCCCAGACGACGCGTTCGGCGTCGTTCGCCAACAGCGGATGCTCGGGTCTGCGGATCGGCATGCGCTCAGCTTGGCACGCGCACCCATGCCTGCTCGAGCAATGCGGTCACCTCGGCCTCGTGCCGGGCCCGATAGGCGCTGAGCACCCGGCGCGGCCGGGTCTCGTCGCCCAGGCCGACGGCGGCGGCGAAGGCCGGCGCGACGCCCTCGTCCGGCACGATCTCCGGGGCCGAGTGGCCGATGAGGGCGAGCGCCTTGCGCAGCGGTTCGGCGTTGTCGGCGACGGTGCGCAGCGGCAGCACGTCGAACCGGCCGCCGGGATGGAACTCGAGGAACATCTCGTTGCCCTCGTCCACCCCGAGGTCCTCGAGAAACCGTCGCACGCTGCCGAGATGGGGGGACGCGCCGGTCCAGCGCACGACCTGGGTGCCCAGCCGGGACGACAGGGAGACCTCGCGGCCCGGCGCGCAGCCGATGACCCCCGCGACCGCGGACGGCACCGGGAAGTCGGCACCGCGCAGGTGGTCACGCGTGGCGGTGACCCGCAGCCGCCACACGTCGCCGAGGCGGTAGAGGCGGCGGGTGCGGTGCGGCGGCTTGATGCTCACGTGGGTGCGGCGGCGCCGGCGCACCCGGCCGTCGACGATCTCGAAGTCACCGCTGCCGGCGAAGATGCGGGCGCTGGTCGGCGACACCCCGAAACGCTCGACCAGACGGTCGACGACGCGGTCCAGGTCGGCGGATCCGCCGTCGGCGTCGACGATCCGGGCGATGCGGCCGCGCACCGCGCCCGCCTCGTCGGTCTCCCATTCGCTGAGTGACCACCTGCCGTCCTCGGAGAGCGTGAACCGTTCGTCTGCGCCGATCGCGTCGATCACGGCGGCGGGACCCGCGGGGGTGCCCATGCGGTCGACGAGCTCCGCGGCCGGCAGCGGATCCCCGATCACCTCGAGAACCGCCGCGGCATGATCGGCGAACGCGGACCGCCGGGTCAGAGCGCGGCCCTCGAACATCGGTACACCGCACCGGCGCAGCCACGCGGCGAACTCCGCGGCGGGCAGGTCCCACACGACAGCGACGGCCGCGGGTTCGACGACCCCGTTCGGGGATTCGAACTCGGCGAGCAGCGCGTGGGTGCGGCGCTCGGCCTCGGCCAGGCCGGGCACGGCGACCCACCCGTCGACCACCTCGAAGCGGTCGTCGAGGCGGGCGAGAGCCCGCCACAGCGGCACGTCGAGCCCCGGGACGGGCTGGGCCAGCTCCGGCCGCAACCCCAGCATCCGGTCGAGGGCGGCGACGGGGCGCACGTCCACGCGCAGCGCCGCGAGCAGGTCGCCGACGGCGGTACCGAACGCGAAGGTCGACGGGGCGTCCGGGTCGGGCGGCTCGTCGCCGAGGACGCGGCGGCGGATCGCGTCGCGCTCGGGCGCGGACAGCCCGGCGACGTACGCGGCGAGTTCGTCGAGCGCGCGGTGGGGCGCCGGCACGGGCAGGTCACGCGCGGTCAGGGCGGCGATGCGCGCGGCGACCTGCTGGATCTCCTCGGGGGTGCCGTCCTCGAGCTCGACCCGCACCAACGGCCGGTCGGGGTCGGCGCGCAGCCCGCGCCACCGCGCGAGCGCGACGAGGTCGTCGATCAGCAGCGACAGCGCCGGCGGGAGCGTGGGGGCGTCGGTCGCCACCCGCAGCGACGCCGGGTCCCGCAGGATCGCGAGGACGAGGACGGCCTGCACGATCTGGTGCACGGTCTCCGGGCCCGCACCGCGCACGGAGAACAGGGCGGCGGGCGTGTAGCCGAGCAGGCCGGCGGTGGTCGCCGCGCGGGGCAGCCGCGCGACGGTGGCGGCGGCGCGGGTGCCGAGCCCGAGCGCCGCGACGGGGACGTCGACGGTGTCGGCGATTCCCGTGGAGAACGCGAGATCGGGGTGCTCGGTGACGTAGATGCGGGCCAGTTCCCCACAGATCGCCACGACGTCGGCGGAGGCGGCGGTCTCCGCCGGGGACCGGCGTTCCCACCAGCGTTCGTCGGGGACGAGGGCGGCCAGTTGCGCGTTGCGGGCCGAGCCGTACCGGTCGAGCCACGGCATCAGGTCGAGCCAGACGTACTCGCTGAGCATCCCGGGGGACAGTGCAGTCGACCACAGCGACACGACCCGGTGCTCCTCTTCGATGCGCGACAGGCGACCGCGGTCTCGTGCGGAACGCCCGTCGGGGACTCTACCGGCCGGCGGTCCGGCCGTCGTACGACGACCGGATCAGCCGAGTTCGTCGGCGCGCCGGACCAGCATGTCCCGCAGGCGGGCCGTGTCCCGGTCGTCGAACCCGATCTCGGCGACGCGGTCGAGGCCGCCGGCGATCCCGCGCCGGATCCCGTCGAGCATCCGGACGACGGCGCGTTCGGGCACGCCGAGCCGGCCACCGGACTCGACGAAGTGGCGGCGGGTGAGCTTGTTGGCCTTGCCGTACAGGTCGAGGGCCATCGGGTCGCGCCAACCGAGGTAGGGCTGGGTGCACAGGAGGTCGTACGCCGGGGTGACGGCCCACAGCCCGGCCTCGGTCAGGTGGATGGAGAAGTTCTTCCCGTGCAGGTCGCCGTTGCCGACGGCGTACGAGTAGGCCACGAGCCGCAGCAGTTCGAGGGTGGCGACGCGGGCCGATCCGCCGCCGCGCTCGCACGCGGCGGCCAGCGCCTCGACGACGCGTTCGGTCTTCAGCCGGTACTTGGCCGCCGGGTAGACACCGAGGACCTGGCAGGCGTCCTCCTGCGCGGTGCGGTGGACGGTGTGGCCGGGACCGATCCAGCGGTCGAAGCGGGCGACGAGCAGTCCCGCGTTGCCCCTGCGGTCGTAGACGAGCTGATGCCCGGCGACGGCGAGGCCGCAGGCGGTCGCGAGACCCATGAAGAAGTGCTCGTTCTCGACCAGGCGGGGGTAGCCGCGGGGCGGTGCGAGTTTGAGGATGGCGGGGCCCTGCACCGTCGCGACGGGGGCGGAGTACATCTGGGCGGACACCTTCGCCTGCACTCCCGGCAGGGAGGTCGGGTCGAGGACGACGGACTCGTGGCCGGAGATCCGGTCGAACAGCTCGTGCAGGTCCTCGCGCCGGACGGCATCCGGGTCGAGCAGGAGCGTCGACGTCGGGGGCCGAGCGCCGGCGGGGAGCACCCGCACATCGCCGATGGTGTCCGCGCCGACCGCCATGAGGATGGTGAGATGGTCGTCTTCGGAGGTCTTGGTGGCGGCGACGGCGCCACGGAGCCGGATGCCCTCCGGCAGCAGGCCGGCGAAGAACGGGGGCACGCTGCCGCCGCCGGCGCGGACCTCCTCCCCGGTCTTCGGCACCGTCCACGCGAGGGCGGGAGCGGCCGGATCGTCGAGGTAGTCCTGCGCGTACCGGAACACGACATCGTGGCCGTCCCGGGTGAGGTGCCCGGCCAAGCGGTCGCCCTTGTACACGTCGGCGCTGTCGACGGCGACCAGGCGTTCGACCACCGCGCTCACCCGGCCCGGTCGCCGCGCGTGGTGAGGGTCAGGTCGCAGCCCAGCGCGTCGGCGATCGCCACGACGAGGTCGAGTTGCACGGTGGCGCGCCCGGACTCGAGCGACTGGACGCTCGAGCGCGACACCCCGGCGAGGTCGGCCAGCTCGGACTGGGTGAGGCCGAGCCGGTGCCGCCGGTCGACGAAGTGGTCACCGAGACCGCCGCGTCCCGTGCGGGCGCGACGGCGGGGCGTGGCCACGGCGCCTCCTCCCTGTGCTTGCGACGGCATGCTTTGCGTCGAGTGTGCCGTCGCTACGCGCAGTTGTCCAGGGCTATGCCTGCAATGGCAAGCTCAAGAGTCGCAAAGCCGGCCCGTCCACGGGAGTTCGTGGCTTCGGCCTGGCCTCGCAAGCCCAGGGGTGCGGCCGGTCAGGGCGTGACGCGATCCGGCTCGACCTCGAGCTGGGCCGCGGGCCGAAGCCGCAGCAGCACCAGGCCCGCGACCGACGCCACGATCAGTGAGCCGACGGCACCGTGCACGTGCAGCGCGTTGACGGCGATCCCGGCGCCGACCAGACCCGCCAGCAGCGCACACCACAGAACGACTTTCGCGACCACCATGACCCAAGCACCTTCCCGAGGCCCCCCGCCCGACTACGAAGAATAGTGCGCTGGGTCACACGATCGCGGGAGGGGCGCGGCGTGTCCGCTCGCCGGAGGTGCGGGGCACACGCCGCGCAGCGGCACAGGGCACACGCCGCGCAGCGGCACAGGGCACACGCCGCGCAGCGGCACAGGGCACACGCCGCGCAGCGGCACAGGGCACACTGTTGCGCATGAACTCGGAGGAGATCCTGCGCCCTCTCGAGGGCATCCGCGTCCTCGAACTCGGCAACTACATCGCCGCACCCACCGCGGGCCGGCTGCTCGCCGACTTCGGCGCCGAGGTCATCAAGGTCGAACGTCCCCGCACCGGCGACGAACTGCGCAACTGGCGCCTGTACGCCGGGGACACGTCGATGCTGTACCGCACGGTGAACCGCAACAAGAAGTCCATCGTGGTGGACCTGCGTACCGACGCGGGCCGGGCCGTGATCCTCGATCTGGTGCGCCACTGCGACGTGCTGCTCGAGAACTTCCGGCCGGGCACCCTGGAGAAATGGGGCATGGGCCCCGAGGTGCTGTCGGAGATCAAGCCCGACCTGGTGATCACCCGGATCTCCGCGTTCGGCCAGACGGGGCCCCTCGCGGATCGCCCCGGATTCGCGGCCGTCGCCGAGGCCGTCGGCGGGTTCCGCGAACTCGTCGGGGACCCGGACCGGCCGCCGGTGCGGGTCGGGGTGTCGATCGGCGACTCCATCGCCGGGCTGTACGCGGCCTTCGGCTCGGTCACGGCGCTGCTGCAGCGGCAGCTGATCGGGTCGCTGCCGATGGTGAACCGGGTCGTCGACGTCGCCCTGAACGAGTCGATGCTGTCGATGATGGAATCGCTGATTCCCGACTACCTCGCCTACGGCGTCCGGCGCGAACGGGTCGGCGGCCGCATGGAGGGCATCGCCCCCTCGAACGCCTACCCCTGCTCGGACGGCACCTCCGTGATCATCGCCGGCAACGCGGACGCCATCTTCCAGCGCTACATGCGCACCATCGAGCGGCCCGACCTCGCCGACGATCCCGGCCTGACCACCAACCACGGGCGGTGGGACCGGCGGGAGGAACTCGACGCCGCGATCGCCGACTGGACGCGGCGCCGGCCGCGCGACGAGGTGCTCGGGATCCTCGAGGCCGCGGGGGTGCCGTGCGGGCCGATCTACACGGCGGCCGACATCGTCGACGACGAGCAGTACCGGGCCCGGAACATGATCCAGCACTTCGCCGTCGACGTCGGCGAGGACGAGCCGAAACAGGTCGGGTTCCCGGGCATCGTGCCCGTGCTCGGCGGCCGGTCGCTGCCGATCCGCAACGTCGGGCCGGACCTGGGCGAACACACCCGCGAGATCCTCGGCGGCCTGCTCGGCCGGACCGAGGCCGAGATCGACGAGCTCCTGGAGGTGGTGTCGTGAGCGGTGGTGTCGTGAGCGGTGGTGTCGTGAGAGCCGGGGCACCGCAACTGCGCGATGTGACCCTGCGCGACGGGCTGCAACTGACCGGCAAGGTGCTGCCCGTCGAGCGCCGGGCACAGATCGTCCGTGCCCTGCTGGCCGCCGGCGTGCCGCAGCTCGAGATCGGCTCGATGGCCCGGCCCGATCTGGTGCCCCCGATGGCCGGCACCGTCGAACTGATCGGGATGCTCACGCCCGAGGAACTCGACCGCTGCTACATCTGGGTGGCCACGCCGCGGCACGTGGAGAAGGCGGCCGCCGCCGGCGCCCGGCACTTCCAGTACTGCCTGTCGGTGTCGGATGCACACAACCGTGCCAACATCGGCCGGGACACCGACGCGAGCCTCGCCGCGATGCCCGCCGCGGTGGAGCACGCCCGCGCTGCCGGCGGCAGCATCCAGCTCTGCCTGGCCACGGCGTTCACCTGCCCGTTCGACGGGCCTGTCGACCCCGATCGGGTGCTCGAGATCGCGTGCGACCCCCGCGCCGACGGCGCCGCCGACATCGTCCTGGCGGACACCCTCGGCCAGGCCGTGCCGGCGCAGGTCGCGGCGCTGGTGTCCCGGGTGCGCGACGACTCCCCCGCCCGCCGCATCGTCTTCCACGGCCACGACACCTGGGGTCTGGGCGTCGCCAACAGCCTCGCGGCGATCGGGGCGGGCGCCGCGGTGGTGGACGGTTCGCTCGGCGGTCTCGGCGGCTGCCCGTTCGCCCCCGGCGCGAGCGGCAATACCGCGAGCGAGGACCTGCTCTTCGCCACCCGGCCCCCCTGGCTGACCCCGGCGGTGTTCGCCGACCTGGTCCGGCTCGGGGAGTCCGTCGTCGCCGACCTGGGCGAGCCGAACCGCTCCCGCGCTGCGCAGGGGGCCCGATCCGAGGCCGCGGCGTTCGAATGGGTGGTGAACCGGTGAGGGTGCTGATCGCTCCGGACAGTTTCAAGGGCACGTACCGGGCCGCGGAGGTCGCCGAGGAGGTGGCGGCCGGCGCGGAATCCGCTGGGCTCGAGGCGATCCGGATGCCGGTGGCCGACGGCGGCGACGGCACCCTCGACGTGCTCACCGGCGCGCTCGGCCTCGAGCCGATCGAGATGGAATCCGTGAACCCCTGGCGAGCACCGTGCTCGGGATCGTTCGGACTCGGCGAGGACGGCACCGCAGTCGTCGAACTCGCCACCTTCAGCGGAATCACCACACCGCACAAGGGCTTCCGTGATCCGATGACGGCGGACACCTACGGCACCGGGCTGGCGATGGTCGAGGCACTGCGGCGCGGCGCCACGCACATCGTCGTCGCGGCCGGCGGGTCGGCCACGACCGACGGCGGGCTCGGCGCGATCACCGCCATCGTGGAGGCCGGCGGCCTGGGCACCGCCACCGTCACGGTGCTGACGGACGTGACCACCCGCTACGCCGACGCCGCCGTGGTGTTCGGCCCGCAGAAGGGCGCCGACGAGACAGCCGTGGAGCGGCTCACGCGGCGCCTCGAGGACGCGGCCGTGACGCTTCCGCGTGATCCGCGCGAGGTCGACGGCACCGGCGCGGCCGGCGGTTTCGCCGGCGGCATGTGGGCGCAGTTCGGCGCGGACCTGCGCTCGGGAGCCGAATTCGTGCTCGACGCCGTCGGTTTCGACGCGGCCCTCGCCGACGCCGACCTCGTCGTCGTCGGCGAGGGCCGCCTCGACGGACAGTCCCGTGCCGGAAAGATCGTCTCGGCGATCCTCGCCCGGGTCCACACGGTGCCGGTGGTGGCGGTGGTGGGATCCGTCGGCGACGACCTCGGTGACTACCGCGACCGATTCGCGGAGATCATGGTCGCCACCGATCTCGACGCCATGCGTGCGGCCGGCGCCCGGCTCGCACGCCGCGCCTGAATCGAACGATATTCCGGGGGAACGTCATTCGCACGGGGGTGCGGTGACGGTCGTCGTCGGCGGCGTCGGGCCGGGGTGGGGGCCGAGGTCGGGGTCGGACGCCCGCACCGACCAGCCCGCGGGACGGGCCTCGGGCGCCTGCGCGGCCGGAGTGTCGCGCCCCGGGCACGGAACCGCGGACGGCGTCCCGGTCTCCGGCGAGAGGCTGGTCTGCGGTGCGGGCACGGACCGGACGGCGTCGGCCGGGCGCGGCGGCTCGGACGGTCCGGCCCCACCGATGGCGACGGCCAGCCCGCCGCCGAGCAGCACGGCCAGCGCGACGAGGGCCGACACCAGCACCGCCACCCGGCGGCCCGGGGAAGGTGCCGGGGCCGGCGGCCGATCGGTGTGTGCGGCCACGAGCGCGGCTCCGGTGGCCCGGTGCCACGGCACGCCGTGCGGGGTCACGAACGGCACGCCGAGCACCGCGGACAACTCCCGGGCGACCGCGGCGTCGCCGGGTCGCAGGTCCAGGAAGGCCAGCGCCTCCGGCGCCACCCCGGCCCGCGCCACGGCCTCGTCCGCGGCCTCCGGCAAGGCCGGGGCGATCCCACCGAAGTCGTCCTCCGCCACGGCGACCGACGCGAGGACCGCCCCCGAACGGATGTCGGCGACCGACGCGGTCGTGGCCGCATCGTCGCGGCCGATCAGTGCCACCACCCGTACACCCTCGAGTTCCGGGGCCGCGGCGAGGAAGGCCAGCCGGGCCTCGTCGACCCCCACGGCCTGCACCGGCACCGCGGTCTCCCCGGGGTCCGGCACGACCGCCTCGGACGCCACCAGTCCGGCGCGGGCAAACGGCACCCCGGCCCGCGCGGCCCGCTCGGTCATCACCGCGAGCGCCCGGCGCACCGCCTCCGCGTCCGCGCGTTCGCCGGCGGCCCACCGCTGCGTGTCGAACGGTCCGAGCGCCGGAACGTCGGCATCCACGAGCACCGCACAGACCTCACCGGCATCGATCGCAACGCCGAGCACCGCACGCATCACTGCCCTTCCGCCGACGGGACGATGCCCGAGCGTAACGCACCGTGGCGGAAGGACGTGGCGTCCGAAACCGCTGTCGCTACTCCTTCTCCCCCGCCCTGCGCGTCGTGAACGGCAGCACGAGCCGGGACCGGTGGGCGGCGTCCCGGTAGATCTTGTGGGTGACCGGGCGGCCCACCGGCAGGTGGAACGCATCCGGCGGGAGCAGCGCGTTGTGCTCGTCGGCCAGCGGCTCCCCGTTGGACAGCTCCACGGTCAGCTTGTGACCCGGCTGGAAGGTGTTCGCGAACGGGTAGAGGCGCAGCACGTACTCCTCGATCTTCCCGGGCTCGACCGGCACAGCGCGGGTGTGCGGGTGGTACGGGTTGCCCTCGGTGGTGCGCTCGTCCAGCTCGCGGTGCGAGGCCTTCAGGTAGCCGGTGGTGATCAGCTGGCGCTTGCCGCCCGGGGCGTAGTCCCACAGGCGCAGGATGAAGTTCGAGTCCGGCTGGTCGATTTCCGCGAAGATGTGCGCGGCACCGGTGCCGATCATCTCCGTCGACTCCTCGAACACCGGGGTCTCCCACCTCAGGATCTCGACCTTGTCGGTGACGGTCAGCGGGGCCTGATAGAAGCCGTCCGGGGCGGCGTACTGCGCACCCATCGGCTCCGGCTCGGTGGAGAGCTTGCCGCGCGGGCGCAGGTAGAGGGACGTGTATTCGATGTCCTTCGGCGGCCACTGGTTGCCGGTCACCCGCTCACGCGAGCCCTCGACGAAGACGCTCACCGCGGGCTCGTCCATGATCCCGTTGTCGATGCCCTTGATCCAGTAGTCGTACCAGCGGAACATCTTGTCGTGCTCCTCGATGAAGGGGCGCGACTGCATGGGCGGGTACGGGCCGATGTCCAGCTTCTTCGGACCCTTCAGCGCGTCGAAGAGTTCGATCGTGCCGTCCATCGTCCAGCCGCGACCCTGGTCGATCTGCAGATAGACCGGGATGTCGATGTTCGGGGCCAGAGTGATGGGGTTGCGCTCCTCGTACCACTCGCCGTCCAGCTCGTTCATCACGATGTCGAACCAGGCCTCGTGGTGCTTCGGGTAGTTCAGCACGTGGACCAGGTTCGGCCAGGCGGCCACATCCGGATCCTCGAGGCGCTCGGCGACGCGCTCCCTGATCTCCTCCGGGGAGTACGTCTCGAGCATGCGGGACTTGACGTTGTCGGTGAAGGCCCAGCCGGAGTCGCCGCCGCGGCCCTCGCGGGCGGCCCGCGGCATGAACCACATGATGCCGCCGTGGTAGGTGGTCTCGTAGAAGTCGTAGTGGCCGCCGCTGACGAAGATCGCCTTCAGATGCGGCGGACGCTCCGCGGCGGCGAGCACCTGCATCGACCCGAAATAGGAGATGCCGATCATGCCGACGTTGCCGTCGCACCACGGCTGCTCGGCGACCCACTCGATGAAGTCGTAGGCGTCCTGCCCCAGCGGCACGCCGCCGGCGTTGTAGTTGCCGATGTGTTCGCCCTCGGAGGCGCCGGAGCCGCGCAGGTCGCCGATCACGTGGACGTAGCCCTCCGCGACGACGCGGGCGATGTCCCCGGCTTCGATGCAGCCGTCCCACATCGGGCTGGGGCGACGCTGCGGCGGCGTCGTGAGGGCGAGCGCCTGCAGCTCCTTGCCGTAGGGGCTCAGCGCGACCAGCGCCGGTCGAGGCTTGTCGTCGACACCCTGGTAGGCGTCTGCCGCCAGCTCGATCCCGTCCCGCATCGGGACCCGGAGATCCTTGTGGATGTGGATGGTCCGCCCACCCGCGTCGAATTCTTCGAAATCGGCCATGAGTCTGCGACTCCTATCCTCGGTCAAGACTTCTGGGTGAACTGTGTGCGGTAGCCGTGCAGCGACGTGAAGAACGGGGACGGTTCGAGCGTCGGATCCCCCTCGTAGCCGAGGTCCTCCGCCACCGGTGCGAACGGCGAGTACGCCGAGTCCGTCTCCTGCAGACCGGCGCACAGGCACCGATGGGCCGCGCCGCGGACGCCGCCCTCGATGTCCACACTCTCCCGGAGTGCCTCGGCAGCCTGGTCCCGATCGAGTTCGACGCCGTACGCGACACCGTCCGCCCGACGGTACGGATGCCCCAGGTACAGGTGATTCGGGCGGATCTCGTCCCGCAGGTACTGCAGGCTCGACCGGTACGCGTCCGGATCCTCGTAGCCGGGGAAGCCGTTGGCCGCCCCGTGGACCTGCACGGCGTCGCCGACGAACACGGAGTTCTGCCCCTCGACGACGTACGCGACCGATCCTGCGGTGTGCCCGGGGATGGAATGCACCGAGACGGTGACGTCGCCGCCGAGGGACAGCCTTTCGCCGCCCCGCACCAGCATCGTCGGCTCCATCTCCCCGGAGATGACGGCCTCCGCGGTGGCGGTCTGCTTCGCAGCGCCCTCGGGATCGTGCAGGTACTGCCCACGCACCGACAGGTACTCGTCGACGTGGGCCCGCCGCGAGCGCAACAGGTGCGCGTCGGCCTCGTGGATCACGACCCGGGCCCGTCTGCCGGTGAGTTCCCACAGGGCGCGCGCCCCACCGATATGGTCGATGTGGCCGTGGGTCAACAGGATCCAGCGCACGTCCTCGATCCTGCGCCCGAGAGCCTCGAGCGCAGGAGCCATGCCCTCGGCGGGCGACGAGGCGATCCCGGTGTCGACGATCGCCGGCTCCGGGGCGTCGATGAAGAAGCTGTAGAGACCGAATCGACCCCACGGCGAGACGAGCGGATGAATCTTCACGTCCTGCACCACGTCACTCCCCCCGGCCGGGTCGGGCCTGCCGAAGGAACTCCGCCGTCTCCTCGAACGCCCGGTGGAACTCCGGGATCCACGAGAAGTTCTGGACGAAACCGTGATTGGCGCCCGCGTAGCGCCGCACCGTCGCGTCCACTCCGGCCTCGGTCAGACGCCGGCCGTACAGCTCGCCCTCGTCGCGCATGGGGTCGAACTCGGCGGTGACGATCAGCGCAGGGGGCAGCCCGGTGAGATCCTCGCGCTTGATCGGGGAGACGAGCGGGTCGGCCGGGTCGGCACCGCTGTCGACGTAGAAGGAGTTGAAGCCCTTCAGTCCGGCCGTCTCCACGCCGTACCCTTCGGCGTTCTCCCGCAGGGAGGCGTAGCGGTCGACGTCGAAGTCCAGGTCCAGCGACGGGTAGTACAGGACCTGATGCGTGATGCGGTCGAATCCCTCGTCGCGGGCCATCGCGGCGACGGCGGCGACGAAGGTGCCGCCCGAACTGTCACCGGCCAGCGCAAGGGTCTCACCGTTCCACTTCAGGGCCTCGCCGTTCTCGGCGGCCCACCGGACCACCCCGAGGCAGTCCTGGAGGCCGGCCGGGAACGCCGCCTCGGGTGCCCGGCGGTAGCCGACGGAGACGACCTTCAGCCCGGTCTCCGCGGCCAGGTTCCGCGCGACGTGGTCGTGCGTGTCGAGGCTTCCGAGGAAGAACGCGCCGCCGTGGAAGTACACCAGCAGTCCGTACGAGTCGGCGTCGACCGGGGTGTAGATCCGGACCGGCACGTCCCCCGACGGGGTCTGCGCGGTCGTGTCCTCGACGGCGTGGAGGGGCAGGCGCTCCTCGACGGGAGCAACCTGCGACTCCTCCGCTGCACGCATGGCCGCGGGGTCGAGCGGGCCCTCGGGCGGGGCCGGCAGGTTCGCCAGGACCTGTGCGATCTGAGGATGCAGTGCCATGGCGTCAGACCTGCGGCTGGGAGACGGACGCCTGGGACGACGGCTTCTGCCCGGGGAAGACGTCGTTGACCTCGTCCTCGGTCCATCCCTGACGGGAGATGCGCTGCAGCTCGTCCGTCACCGGCTTGCGGGTTGCCTGGTACGACGCGAGCGCCTCCCTTACGGAGTCCGCCTCCCGCAGGGCGTCGGCGAGACCGCCGGCGTCCAGGATTGCCGAGTTCGCGCCCTGGCCCTGGTGGTGCAGCATCGAGTGGGCCGCGTCGCCCACGAGGACGACCGAGTCCGAGTGCCACGTGTCGACCGGGTCGATGTCGTAGACCGCGCGGATGTTCACGGTGTCCATGTCGAGGTCGCGTGTGATGTTCACGATGCGTTCGTCGAAGCCTTCGACGGTCCTCAGGAGATCGTCCTTGGTGATCTGCGGCGCCCAGGTGCTGTCCGGGCACAGGGCAGTGATGTCGAAGGACACCTGGCCCCGGTGGCGCAGCGGCAGCAGGTAGACCTTCGTTCCCTTGCCGATGTACATCCGGAGATTGTCGTCGGTGACCATCCCGTGGGCGTCGTCGACGGAGATCACTGCGCGGTAGGCGTGCTCGCCGGAGAACCGTGGGTCCTTGTCGCTGAACAGCTCCCGGCGCACCACCGACTTGATGCCGTCGGCGCCGACGACCAGGTCGGCCTCGACGGTCGTGCCGTTCGTGAAGGTGAGGACGGAACGGTCGCCCCGGTCCTCGACGGTCTGCAGCTTGTGACCGAGGTGCACCATGCCGTCGGGGAGCACGCCCAGGAGAGCGTCGATGAAGTCACCGCGGTGGATCAGGTAGGTCTTCGTCTGGTCGGCGGAGGCCGGCCAGGTGTCCTTCATGATCGGATCACCGGTGGCGGTGAGGATCTCGAAGTAGTCACTCGGCGAGCTCACGTTCGCGATCGCGTCGAAGATCCCCCATTCGCGGAAGCGGTCCATGCTGGACGGACGCAGACCGATGCCGGCGCCGACCTCCCGGACCTCGGTGGCCTGCTCGTACACGTCGACATCGGCGCCGAGCAGGCTCAGTGCCTTGGCCGCCGCCGCGCCGGCGTATCCCGCGCCGACGATGGCGACGCGGAGGTTCTTCAGGTCTGAAGGCTGCATGGGTCTCTTCTCTCTGGGTCGGGCGTACGGGAGCGCCCTGGGAGTGGATGCGCTGGGTTGTCCTGGGGCGATCAGGACTGGATCGTGAGGAAGTCGGCCGGGTTCTCGACGAACAGCGTGGTGATCGTGGCCTCGTCCAGACCGGCCTCGCGCAGATCCGGGATGAGGTCCTCGAAGAGGTAGTTCACGGTGTGGCCCTTGACACCCGGCCACCCGAGCGGGCTGCAGTTGGCATCGACGCCGGCGAGTGCCTGGTCGAGGTGGCCCTCCCCGAGGAACCGGAGGAAGTGGTCCAGGCGTTCCTTGCGCGGCCGGGCCCAGAACGGCGGGTCCTCGAGTTCGGTCTCGTATCCGAAGGTGTCGAAGCCGACGCGGCCACCCTGTTCGGCGATCCAGGTGTCGCGCGTCTTCTCGGCGTTCACGCCGTCGTCGGCGTGCCCGAACAGCACGCGGTCCAGCGGGAGGCCCTCTTCGTTGAAGATGGTGATGGCGTTCTCGGCGTCGATCGCCAGGTGGGTCAGGATCGGCACGCCGGTGCTCAGCGCGGCGCGAGCGGCAGCACGGTAGATGCGCTTGTCCAGCTCCGTCATCCGGCCACCGCGGCTCACCCCGACCTTGATGACGCCGGCGCGGCTGCCGGTGTCGCCGATGCCGACGGTGATCTCGTGCACGAACTGCCGGGTCAGGTAGTCCACGCTCGCCCGTTCGAAGAACGGCAGGGCGGTGTCGCCGCCGACGAATCCGGTGCAGGCGATGATGTTCACGCCGGTCTTGGCGGACAGCGACTTGTAGTAGTCGATGTCACGGCCGTTGCAGATGCCGGTGACGTCGACGAAGGTGCCGCCCCCGTATTCGTGGAACCTGCGCAGCTTCGGGACGGTCTCCTCGTAGCGCTCCTCGGGGGTCTTCCACCATCGGGTGTCCAGTTCGGAGCCGGGCATGCCGTATCCGATGTGTTCGTGGATGGCGACGATGCCCAGTTCCTCGGTCGCGATCGGACCCAGAACGGTGTTCACTCTCGACACAACAACTCCCCTTCGGGAAAATCTCTTCGGCGGTTTCGGGTGGGGCGTCAGCGCACGGCCAGCAGGTCGCGCGGGTTGCCGGTGAGGATGCGCTGGATGTCCTCGTCGCCGAGACCCTGCGCGGCGAGCAGGGGCACGAACGTCGAGAGCACGTAGCTGAACGGCAGGTCGCGGCCGGGCCGGCCCGTGTCTCCGCCGGGCCGGCCCGTGTCTCCGCCGGGTTCGCCCGTGTCTCCGCCGGGTTCGCCCTTCGACACGCCGGTCGCGTTGCACGAGAGCAGGATTCGGTTTCCGTGCCCGGCCTCGATCAGTTCGCGGATCACGGCGGCGCGCTCCTCGTCGGTGACGTGGATGTCGTCGGCCGTGCCCACGTGGTCGAGGGCGACGAAGGCTCCGCGGCGAGCGATCTCGAGCGGTGCGCCGGCGGCGATCGCGTCCTTGCGGTCGAGACCGCCGACGACGACGCGGTCCGCCGGCAGCTTCTCGGCCAGGACGATCCCGAGGTCGTGGACGGCGTCGTTCCCGTAGCGGATCGAGGCCGCGACTCCCGTAGCGAGGGCGGTGCGGGCCGCGCCGCGGAACAGGCTCTCCTCGGTGGCGGTCATACCGTCGGGATCCGCGGCGGTGGTCACCAGGCCTGCGGCGCCGCGGCGCTCGACGCGGGGAACCACCATGCCCTCGGTGATCTCCCTGGTGAACAGGTCGGCGAACTTCTCCGCGGGCCACGGGGTGGGCGGGTTGGTCTGCGGCGTGAGGAAGTAGCCGCCGAGCAGGTTCTCCGGGCCCATGCCGGTGGACGCGACGATGTGCACGCCTGTCGTGCGGGAGAGTGCCTCGTACAGCTTCACGTCGCGACCGTGGAACATGCCGGTGCTGTCGACGATCGTCCGTCCGCCGTGTTCACGGAAATCGGTCAGCTTCGCGGCCAGGGTCTCGAAGATCTCGGCGCGGTCCATGGTGATGTCGAATGCGTGCTCCGCGCCCGGAACCACCGACAACAGCGCCTCGTGAACCGAGACAACCCCCAACTCGTCGGCGGGAACGGGGCCGAGGACGGTATGGACGGTGTTGCCCTCGGCAGTGTGGGCGCCAGTCATCGGCACTTCCTTTCGTCAGCGTCGCGTCGGCACGACGTGGTGCGCATCACAGTAGGCGTTCGCATTACATCATGTCAAGTAACGATGCATATCGACATGTGACTGTGCTGACAAGTCAGTGGCTGTACTGCGGCTAGAATCCGAGCCCATGTCGCTCCGTGCCGCACAGAAGCAGATGACCTACGAGCTCTTCCTCACGAAGGCACTCGAGCTGTTCGGAACCAAGGGCTACGCCGCGACCACGATCGACGACATCGCCACCGCCGCCGGCTCGACCCGGACCACCTTCTACCTGCACTTCGCGTCCAAGGCCGAGGTGATGAGCGCACTGCTGACGAAGGTCGACGCGATCCTCACGACGGCCGACGACCCCACGCTGACCGCAGTGGTCGCCTCCGGCTCGCGCGACCGGATCCAGGAGTGGCTGGACCGCAAGTTCTCGCAGTGGGACGAGATCAAGCCCTACCTCACCGCGTCCTACCAGGCCGCCCATGAGCCGGACGTCGCGGCCAGGACCGAGCAGTGGTTCGAGGACGCGGTCGGCCAGATGACCGAGGGGCTGAACCTGGCGAATCGATTCCCGCCGGACCGTCGCCGGATCCGCTGCGTGCTCGCGTTCGGCCAGCTCGAGTACCTCTCGCGCCGCTACTTCTCGGTCGGCTGGCGGCCCCCCCGCGAGATCTGTCTCGACGAACTCACCGGATCCTGGTGCCACCTGCTCGCATCGGACGACTGAGGCTCAGCATCGGCACGAGGAAGTCCGTCCCCGACGATCACCCGTCACGGGCCGCCCGGGACGTCGGTGCCGCCGGCTCGAAGGCGGACGCGTCGACCAGGATCGCCCGCAACCAGCCGATGAACTCCTGATCTGCCAGGCGCGGGTTCCACACCATGTCGACACCCAACGGAGAGACCGGCAGCGGGAACTCCTCGATGCGGAGGTTCACCCGTTCCCGCATCGCGACAGCGACCCGGAAGGTGTGTACCGCCACCCCACCGGCCGTTGCCACCAGATGCGGGATGAGCAGGTGGTCCGAGATCAATTGCCCGATCCGGTAATGGACGCCGTGCGCGTCCATCGCGGCGTACGGTGCCACCCGGTGCCGGGAGTCGTAGGTGACGTGGGGCAGCGAGGTGAGCAGGTCCAGCGCAGACGCCTCGGGATCGCTGTCCGGGTGGGCGATGACCACCCAGCGGTTCTCGTAGAGCCGGTGGCGCGGGTACGGCGAGGAGAACGCCTCGGACACGAGTACGACGTCCACCCCGTCGTCGGTGAAGTCGCTCGGATGCGGCTCGACGAAGTTGCGCATCCGGAGGGTCGCATTCGGTGCCCGCTCGGCGATCAGTCGCGCCAGATTCGGCCCGACCACGAAGGCGGTGCTGGTGGTCATCGCCACCGTGATGGTGCGGCTGTCGCGAGCGGGATCGAAGCCCGGGAAGTCCACCACCCGCGCGGTCTGCCGCAGCACGTCACGCAGCGGAGCGATCAGTTCCAGGGCGCGCGGGGTGAGCACCAGGCCGCTCCCCTGCCGCATCACCAGGTCGTCGCCGATCAGCCGGCGCATCCGGCCCAGGGCATGGCTCATCGCGGGCTGGGTCATGCCCACCCGGGCCGCGGCGCGGGTGACGGACCCCTCCTCGAGCAGTGCCAGCAGCGGCACCAGCAGGTTGAGGTTGACCGAGGCGAGCCGTCCCAGGTCCGGATCGCTCGGGTGGTCGAGCGGTTGGTTCATCCACACGAACTCTACGTATCCGTCGGCCGACCCCGCGGCGACAGTCGAAACTGCGGCGTCAGTCGATACTGCGGTGTCACGCGTCGGCCGAGGCCATGCGGCGCAGCTTCGGGATCGGGATCCGGTGATTGACGGCGACCGCGACGCCGCGTCCGTCGTCGTGCGTCCAGCGCATCACCGACGGTCCGTGCGGGCTGTCACCGACGAGGAACTCGGGTTCGCCGGCCGCCGGCAGGTGGCCGGTCGCCTTGAGGTTCAACCCGAACTGCTCGGTCCAGAAGTACGGATCGAGGTCGAGTTCGGGCGCGGCGTCGCCGGCCAGGAGCGCGACGGCCGCGACCTTGGCCTGCTCGATCGCGCTGCTCCACAGCGGAATCCGGCGCACACCCCCACGCGTCGGGATCGCCGCGACGTCACCGGCCGTGACGATGCCGGGCGCGACTCGCCCGCGCGAGTCCGCCTCGAGGCGGCCGTCGACCATCAGTCCGCTGGTGGCCAGCCACTCCGTGTTGGGAATGTCGCCGATCGCGGTGACGATCAGGTCGGCCTCGACCCGTGAGCCGTCGCTCAGGACCACGGCACGCGCGCCGTCGATTCCTGCGGCGGTACCGTCGACCAGTTTCAGCCCCTGGGCGACCGCAGCCGCGGTGAACGCTTCGGACAGGCACGGCCCCAGATGCGGGAGCATCGGCCTACCGTCGGCCACCAGCGTGACCTCGCATCCCGCCGACAGCGCCGCGGACGCGATCTCCATGCCCAGTGGGCCGGCGCCGACGACCACGACAGACGGCCGCGCCGCCAGCCGCTCCCGCAACGCGAGGGCATCGTCGAGGGTGCGCAAGGTCAGCTCCGGGCTGTCGGGACCACCGAGGCGCCGGGCCCGGGAACCCGTCGCGATCACCAGTCCGTCGAAGCTCAGCTCCGATCCGTCGGCGAGACTCACGCGGCGGGACTCGACGTCGAGGCCGACCGCTGCGACCCCGAGCACCTCGGTGGCCTCGTGCGTGGGCGGGGCCAGTTCGTGGGAACCACCGTCGACCAGGAGCGCCTTCGAGAGCGCGGGCCGCGAATAGGCCGCCCGCGGTTCGTCCCCGACGATGGTCAGGTCGCCGTCGAAACCCGCGGCGCGCAGGCTGTCACAGGCCGTCTGGCCGGCAATCCCGTTGCCGACGACCACGATTCGTCGGGGAGCTTCGGTGCCGTTCATGTCGGTGCCGTTCATGTGGGTTCCGTTCCTGCGGCTGTCGGTGTCAGGCCAGTTTGAGGGCGGCCACGGGGCAGACCCGGACGGCGGCACCTGCGGCGGCGAGTTCGGTGCTGCCCTCGGGGAGCTCGCCGACGTCGATGATCAGTTCGCCCTCGTCGTCGAGGTGCATCAGTGCGGGAGCGACCTCTTCGCACAGTCCGTGGCCTTCGCAACGGGGCCTGTCGAGCACGATCTTCATGCGGGGACCACCTTCAGGATCTCGAGTTCGTCGATGGAACGGGTGATGTTGCTGGGCACGCGAACCGGCTCGGCGGCCACGAGCCGCTGCGCGTGATTCGCCAGTGCCGCGATGACGGCGTGAGCTTCGAGACGGGCCAGACCCTGACCGGCGCAGCCGTGCGGACCGTAACCGAAGGACAGATGGTCGACCGGGTTCCGTTCGACCAGGAAGGCGTCCGGGTTCTCGTAGTGCCTCGGGTCGCGGTTGCCCGCACCGAAGAGGATCGCCACCTGGGATCCGGCCGGCACCAGGGTGCCGTCGATCTCCACGTCCTCGGTGACCGAGCGGCCCCAGGCATGGATCGGAGCCCAGAAGCGAAGTGCCTCGTTGAAGGCCGCCGGCACCAGGGCGGGATTCCGGCGGACCAGGTCGAACTGGTCGGGGAAGGCCGAGAAGAGCGCGACGATGTTGCCGAGCGCGGTGATCGTGGTGTCCACCCCCGCACCGAGGTACTGGTGGATGATGTGGCCGGCGGTGTCGGGGGGAATGACGCCCCGGGCCTCGGCATCGAAGATCCCGCGACCCACCGACCCCGGTGCCAGATCCTCGGCCCGGACCCCGGCGCACCATTCGTAGAGTTCACCCGCGATCGGGAAGTTCTCGGCCGTCCGCTGGTTCATCGGGCCGATGACCTCGATCGCGGCCTGTCCCCAGCGCAGCATGTTGTCGCGCGCCGCGCCGGTGAAGCCGATCAGGTCGGCGACGACCTCGAGCGGAAAGGCGCGGGCCAGCGCATCGATGGCCTCGAACGATCCCTCGGCCACCAGGTCCGCGACCAGCGCATCGGCCTTGGCCTCGATCTGGCCCTTGAGTCCCCGCAGCGCCCGCGGGGTGAGGTTCTCGGTGAGCGCCGCGCGCAGTTCGGTGTGGATCGGCGGGTCGGAGGCCAGGGACGTGCCTCGGAGCGCCTCGTTGACCATCGGGTTGAAGCCGATCGTCCGGGACGAGAAGGTGCCGGGGTCGGCCAGGGCGTCGCGGATGACGTCGTACCGGGTGAGGGCATAGACGTCGTTGGCGGGCAGATGCACCACCGCGCCGAGATCGCGGAGTTCGGCGTACGTCGGATAGGGGTCGGTCAGGACCTCGTCGGTGAAGAGGTCGATGTCGGAACTCGCGGGAGTGCTGCTGGTCATGCACCCATTGAAGTGACTCCACTCACATAAATCCAAATCATATTGTGCATACGACTACATGCACTTAGTTCATGTGATGTCCCGCGGTCTTCGGGGGTACCGCCGGTAGGAGATGGCGTTGAGGCGGGGACGGCCGCCTCTACGACCGGATGAACCGGCCGATGACGGTGGCGACCATGGCGGGATCGGTCTTGTGGGCCATGTGGGCATGCCCTTCGAGCATCTGGATCCGGGCGTCGGGAATTGCACCCGCTGCGCGGTGAGTTGCCTCGTTCAGCCGAGAAGGGCTTTCGGTGCCCGCCGGCAGGAGCGTCGGGGCCGCGATCCCGTCGAACCGGCCGGGCCGATACACCCAGCTCTCCTCGGCTCTGCACTCCCTGGACACGGTGGGCGCAGCGGCGAGGAGGGCCGACCATTGCGGACCCGATCGCATTGTGTCGCATTCCTCTTCGGTCAACTCCAGGATCTCGACGAGGATTGCACGGATCGCTGTTTCCATGTCGCCGGCAGCCACCGCCTCCTCGATCGCATCGATCAAACCCGCGGGATAGACCATCCCCAGGCTCGGCTCGTAGAGCACGAGGTGATCGACGTTGCGCGCGAGGGCAGCTCCGCCCATCGCGCAGTTGGCCCCGTAGGAGTGACCCCATACAGCGACAGTCCCGCCGGTGCGGGCCACGACGGCATCCACGACCGCGGCCACGTCCTCGAAATCACGCTCGATGGCGTAGCCCGGTGTGTCGCCGCTCGCACCGAAGCCTCGGCGGTCCATCGCGAACGTGGTGACGTCGGCGTGCAGCTCGTCCACCAAGGGGCCGAACGTGGTGTGGTCGCGGAGGGACCCGTGCACCATGACGAGCGGCGGCCCGTCGCCGTCGACCCACACGGCCAGCGGTGTCCCATCGGTGGATCGAACGTCGAATCGGGTTGCTCTGCCCTCGGCAGCCCTCATGTGACTCATGACCGTCTCACCTGCCGCCCTGTGCGGCTGCCGCGCGCCGGTCGAGCTCGGTGGCGAACGACGACGCGGCGTCGGCGAATTCGTCGGGCCGCTCGGCGTAGGTGACGTGGCCGCTGCCCTCCAGCTCGACGAAGCGAGCGTCGGGGAGGGCCGCGGCCAGTTGACGGGCGATCGACCGCAGCGACGGGTGGCTTTCGCTTCCGGCGACGACGAGCGCGGGCACTGCCACGGCGGCCAGGTCCCCGGCCGTGACCTCGAGCGACGGGGACCGCAGGTCGGTGAAGCCGATGTCGGCGTTGGCTCGATAGCGGTTCCTTCGCTCGTCGTCGATCATCGACCACAGCCCCGGGCAGACGACGGAGAAGAACGCGTCGACCCCGGCGGCCGGTCCGCCGGCGGCGGTGGCCTGCTCGACGCGGGGCACCACGTCGCGGAGGACGACCCGGCCGGCAACCGGATCGAGGCTGAACAGCGGCGGCTCGCTGAACACCGCGCCGCGGAGCAGGTGACCGTGGCGCAACGCGACCTCGACGGCGACGGCGGCGCCGCTGCTCGATCCCACCAGCAGGCAAGGGGCAAGTTCCAGGGCTTCGATCAGGGCGGCGGCGTCGTCCGCGTGCAGGGAGTCGCTGATCGTGGCGTCGCCGCGGGAACTTCGGCTGTGGCCCCGGCGGTCGTAGCGCACGCACGTGTAGCGGTCCGACAACCGCCGTGCCTGGTCTGCCCAGACCTCGGCGTCGCCGCACATACCGTGCACGAACAGGATCCCCCGCCCTGACCCCGTGCGCTCGAAATAGATTCTGGCGTCGTTGATGTCGATCGTGGGCACGGCTGCCTCCCTCGTCTTCGGTCCCTGTCGGCGAGTGTGAACCGGTCGCCGCCGGCGCACATCGGGCGTTCGCCCCATTTCCGACGCCGGTCAGGGTGAGAGGAGGCCGTGCTCCATCGCGAACAGCGTCGCGCCCGCTCGCGTGGTGACCCCGGCCTTGGTGTAGATGTGTTCGATGTGGTGTCCCACCGTCTTGGGCGAGATGACGAGGGCGCTCGCCACTTCCTTGTTGGTGCGGCCGCGGGCGATGAGCGCCAGCACGTCGACCTCGCGCTCGGTGAGACCCGCGGGACGGGAGACCCGCGGCGGGCGGCTCACCTGACCGGCAGCATCGAGTACCGCGTCGACCTCGACCCGGGTGAAGCGGCCCGCGTCGACCTCGTCGAGCAGCTGCGACGCCGCCTCGGCCGGGGTGAGCGCCGGCCGGTGCGGCCGGTTCTCGGTCATCGCGTGGTAGGCATCGGCGGCGCCCAGCAGCCGGGCACCAAGGCCGAGCTGGTCTCCCGAGGCCCCGCGGTGGTAACCGGAGCCGTCGGCTCGCTCGTGGTGGCGCGCCGCCAGGTCGGCGAGGGGGGCCAGGAGCGCGCAGCGGTGCAGGACCCGCTCGCCGAGGTAGGGGTGCAGCCGAACCCGTTCCCACTGCTCGGCGCTGAGCGGACCCCGGCGATCCCAGATCCCGTTGGGGATACCGACACGTCCGACGTCGTGGACCAGTCCGGCTCGGCCCAGCGTCGTCGCGTCGGCAGTGGCAAGGCCGGCAGCTTCGGCGGCGGCAACGGCCAGCCGCGAGACACCGGTGGAGTGGCCTCGAAGGTACGGCGACTTCAGATCGGCGAAATCGGCCACCGCGGTCAGAGCCAGGTCGAGGTTGCCCGACTCGATCGTCAGGGCCGGTGCCGGCTCGGCATCGAGGACCGCCGCGCACGGGTCGTCACCGATTCCGGCGAGCCAGTGTTCACCGTCGGCGACCACGGCGTCGACCACGGCCGGGTCGTACGCGCGGCCCCTGCGGTGCAACAGCACGTCGGTGGCTGCCGCCCAGCCCGCCCGGCGCGCCCACAGCTCGGCGTCTCGGGCGACCGTCACGATCCGCACCGCCACCGGCACCTCGTCGGCCGCCAGACCGGCCGGATAGCCCTTGCCGTCCCAGCGTTCGTACGCATGCGCGAGCGACCGGCGGACGGATTCGGCCATCCCGAGGCGGGTTGCCAGGCGGGCGCCCGCCTCGCAATGTTGCGACAGGCTGCGCCGATTCATGTCCGGGTCGCTCAGTGCCCGCACAATCCGCCCCACGCGGCGGTGCGACGGGAGATCGTTCGCCAGATGGCGGACGAAATAGCGCACACCTTCACCGGGCTCGGCCATCAGCATCGGCGCCATCGTCGCGTCGAATGCGATGTCGTCGCCGCCGGCCAGTACCGCGGTCTCCGACGCATCCGACGTGCATCCCAGAAACCGAAGCAGCGCAACGTAGTACACGCAGGACCGCGCCGGCGCGGCCAGCCCGAGTGCCTCCGACGCGGCCAGTGACAGCCAGCACGTACGCAACCCGTGCTCCATCGGTTGCCCCGTGCCCAGATCCGTCGCCAACGACAACGCAATCGTCAACTCCGCCACGCGTCCGGACCGGGCATGGTCGCTCACAACCACCACTATCCCAGCCGGAACTCCCTGGTAGTCGCGATTCGACCGTCGATCCTGCGGCGGTCCGCGGGTCGGCCCGTCTCGTGAGGCAGGTTCGGGGACATGACGCTTCTTCCTGGCGGATTCGCCTCGACCGAAGCGGGTTGCCGCGCGACGGGTCAGTCGCGCAGGAATTCGAGGACGGATTCCGTCCGGCCGAGGATCGCGTGCCCGGCCTCGGGTAGCACCTCGACGGTCGCGTGCGGGAGGCACCGGTGCACGCGGTCGGCGGTGCCCTCGGAGTCGAACAGGACGTCGCGGCCACCGACGATCACGAGCGCGGGCATGGTCAGCCGCCGCAGCGCGTCGTCGGAGAACACGGGCAACCGCTCCGTACGCGGCTTGAAGTGGGCGAACGTCAGCACCACCTCGTCGAGGACCGGACGCGTCTCGGGAGTGTCCAGGCCGGTGACGACGGCCGCCGAACGGAGTGCCCCCCGGCGCCCGAAAAGACGCAGGAACATCGCCTTGACCAGCCAGCCCATCCGCTGCCGGCCCAGGCCACCGGGGCACAGCAGGACCAGCCGCGTCACCCGTTCCGGGCGCCGGGTGGCGTAGTCCACCGCCATCCAGCCGCCGAGGGACACGCCGACGATCGCAGCGCTCGTGACCCCCAGACCTTCGCGCACGTCATCGAGCCACAGCGCGTACGCGTCGGAGGCCAGGGGCGGCCGGGACGGCGCGCTCTCCCCCGGTTCACCGACGAGGTCGACGGCGTAGGTTCGGAAATGCCGCGCCCAGGAGCCGATGTCGTCGCGCCACATCGTCGCGTTCGCTCCCGAGCCGTGCAGCAGCAGCACGGGCGGCGCGTCGTCCGGACCGGAGACGAGCACGAAGGTCTCCCCCTGGCGGGTGGGTACCCGCACATGCTCGGCCGGAATCGGCCAGTCCCGCAGGGCATCACGATAGCGCCGCCGGACCTCGCGGGCGCCGGCCTCGGACGTGTAGATCGTGGTCATGACTCGAGCACCCCGTCGATGTAGTCGAACAGCCGGGCGGTGTCGGCCAGCCCGCCGAGGATGACGATCTTCATCCTCGCCCTCCTCTCGTCGTACACCGTCTCGATCCGCAGCGGCTCGTCGCCCGAACGGCGGTTGCCCGCCGCGCTCGTCACGAGAGTGGTCAGGCGGTGGGCCGTCTCGGCGCCGACCGCGTCGATCTCCACGATGCTCGACACGTCGGTGTGCCGCCGGCGTCCGGCCGACTCGCGCGACGACGGCGGCATCGGGCGGCCGGTGAAGGCCTCGAGGTCCTGCTGCGCGATGCGGTACTGCTTGCCGATACGGACCGCGGGGAGCCGCCCGGAGCGCACGTAGTTGCGGACGGTGCGCACGTGCAGACCCAGGCTTTCGGCCACCTCGTCCACCGAATAGAGACGTTCACTCACATAAATACCCTAAACTTCCCTCCCTATCCGCGCAATAGGGATATTCAAGTGCGTATGAGGAACCTCCCTCGCTCCTCGCCTCCCAGCCCTTTCTGCCCTCGTCGCACACCGGCGGGCACGGGGAGTTCACTACGGCCGGTCCGGGTAGCACCCCGCCGTCAGCCCCACCGTCGCGGCGAGATAGCTGCCGAACGAGATGGAGGAACCGTCCGCGGCGAACATCCGGATCTGGAGCCCGGTCTCGACCGGCAGCGACCGGGCACCGCGGAAACCGGTGCCCGCCAACGATTCCTCGAACACCCGCGCCGCCCGCTCCAGTTGCCCCGGCGGCACCGGCCGATCGGAGAGGTGGATCGGGAGGAACACCGTGGTGCCCGCCGATCCGTCGGGCATCTCGCAGTAGGCCGTCGTGGCCGGGTCCGATTGCCGGAACTGCATCTCCGGGAAAGCGTCCGACAGGGCGGCCATCGCGTCGCGCTGGACCCGGGTGTAGTACTCGACGGCACCGGCGCGGTCCGCCGCCACCGGCTCGGGCACGGCGACGGGGACCGGCCCGCCCGCGCACCCCGCGAGCGACAGGGCCAGCACCGGCACACCGACGCGCAGAACCTTCATCGCACCACTCGATCCGGGAGGCCGCCGACGACCGCGGCGACGTTGTACAGGCTCATCGTTCCGTCGCTCAGGTACTCGCTGTGCCCGGTCGAGCCGAGCCGCGGCCGGCCGGACGCGTCCGCCCCGGCGTCGCTCGACAGGTGGGTCACGCCGTCGAGGAAACTCGGATCGCCGTCGAACGTGCCGACGTCACCGACCGGGTCGCGGTCGGCCTCCACGAGGTACGTCGCGCCCGGCGGCACACCGAGTTCGGCGACGTCGTCGGTGCCGATTCCCGGGGCGCCGAGGAACACGGCGGCGTCTACCCCGACACCCTGCTGCAGCGCCAGGCCGGTGGCGAGCGCACCGTAGGAGTGACCGACGGCGGTGACGTGCGGGTCCCGCTCGGCGTACAGACCGTCGAGAAAGCCGGCGAGCCGCGGGGCGGCACGAACCGCCGCGAGGTCCGACACCGGGCTCAGCTCGGTGCGGGCGAGGCCCCAGCCCCATTGCGGCACCTGGTAGTTCAGCCACGTCACGGCGGCGACCGACTCGGCGGCACGGCCGGCCTCCTGCAGGTGGCGCATGGCCTCCTCCCGCAGCGCCGCCATCCGGGTGTCGTACCCGGCGAGGTTGCCCTGCACCGTGGAGCCGGCGCCGGGGGTGAACACGGTGACGTGGTCGGCGGTGTCGACGTCCCCGACCGCCACCGCGGCCATCGCTTCCCGGCCCGACAGATCGAGGCCCAGCAGCCGCCTGTCCTCGCGGGCCAGCGTCGTCTCGATGGCGTCGAGCGCGGCGATCTTGTTGCGGGTCTGGGCGAGTCCGGCGTCGGCGTTGCTCGCCAGTCCGCCGAGCGGATCGGCGTCGAGCTGGGCCTGCAATCGGGCGGCGACCTCCTCGAGCCGGCGCCGTTCCCCCGCCAGTTGCGCGCGGTTGGCCAGGTCGCGGACCGCGGCCGGCACGCCGTCGAGGTTGCCGATCAGCTCGGGTGCCAGGGTGACGACCTTCGTGCGCTCGCCGTGGTCGAGTCCGGCCCACCACGCGGCGACCTGGGCCGCCGCCGTCCCGGGCGCCGGCACCGCCGGGGTGGACGCGGGCGCAGCGCGCACGCCCCCGAAACCGAGCGGACGCGAAGGGCTTTGGTCCGGCACCCGGCCGAGGTCGGCTGCGGCCCGCCGATCCAGCGTCTCGGCCCGGTCGAGGACCGCACGGATGCGGGCCTGTGCCTCGTGCCGCTCCGGGTCGGTACCCGGTCCGCCCGCGACGGTTCCGTCGTCCCGCACGGTCAACGCCCGGTCTCGCGCCCAGCGGGTCGCGTCGTCGAGTTCCGCGCGCAGTGCCCGCAGCCGCGGCGCGCACCACGCCGCGCAGCGGCTCACCTCCCGATACGCGTCGGACCGTCGCACGATCCCGCCGGTGACGTCATCGAGCCGCTGCTCGGCGGCCGCGTGCGCGAGCCCCGACCACTGTCCGTCGAACCGTCTCGACGCGGTGATCTGCGCGCCGATCCGCTCGAGTTCCCCCGCATGCCGGTCCAGCACCGCGCCGAGACCGTCCAGCGCATCCGGGTCCCACCGCTGCAACTGCCGAAGATCCATTCGATCCACCCCCTCGGCGCAGCAGCGTAATCCGCTGCGCGCCTGCCGCGGCGGGGCGCACTGCCGCCGGCGTGAAACTGTGGAAGAACGGGCCGGTTGTGGACAACTCACGTCCGGAGACGAGGGTCCCGGTCACCGCGGCCGGGTCGCGCCTGCGGCAGCACGAGTTCCGCCCCCGGCGCGCGGGGCACCGGGGGCGGAGGGAGACGGGCGGGGGTCCCGTCGCGTCAGATGTCGGAGATCGCCTCGAGCGGCGGCGTGCGTGCGGCACGGACGCCGGGCCACAGGGCGGCGAGCACACCGACCACGCCGGATCCGACGAGCATGGCGATCACCTGCCCCCACGGGACGGCGATCTTGTCGAGGCCCTGGTCGGCCAGCGTCCGGACGAAACCCCAGCCGAACGCCAGGCCCAGCACCAGACCGACGACCGCGCCGAACACCGCGATGAGCATCGACTCGATGTAGATCGTGCGGCGGACCTGGACCCGCTGCATGCCGACCGCGCGGAGCATGCCGATCTCCCGGTGACGCTCCACCACCGACAGGGCGAGGGTGTTGACGATGCCCAGGACCGCGATGACCACCGCCAGCGCCAGGAGCCCGTAGAGCACGGCGAGCAGCGTGTCGATCTGGGCGGCCTGCTGGCCCTTGAACTGCTCCCGATCGAGCACCTGGACCACGACGAACTGCTTGGTGGCGTCCTCGAGCGCCGTGCGGATCGTCTCCGGATCGCTGCCGGCCGCGGTGTTCACGAACACCACGAAGTCCGAGCGCGACGCAGGCGGGGTGAACTGCTGGTAGACCTCCTCGGAGACGACCCACGAGCCGAGCAACTGGTTGTCGGCGAAGATGCCGCTCACCGTCGTGCCGACGTCCTCGCCGTCGCGGCTGGTGAGGGTGACCGCGTCGCCGACCTTCCAGCCCTTCTCGCCCGCGGTGGTCTGCGACACCAGCAGGTCGGTGCCGGCGACGTCCTCGCGGCCCTCGGTGACGTCGACCTCGAGCACGTCGCCGAGGGGGCCGGACAGCGCGACGCCGAACGTGTCCTCGTCGCCGATGCGCGCCGGGACGCCGTGCATCGCGATGGTCTCCTCCACGCCCTCGGCCCGCGCCGCTGCGGCGGCGGCCCCCACGGGCACCCCGATCATCTGCGGTCCGGTGAGCATGAAGTCGGACTTGACGCCGGTGTCGACGAGCGAGTTGACGCTTTCCTTGGCGGACGCGCCGAACACCCCGATCACCGACACCAGCATCAGACCCAGCGTGAGCGCGAAGGCGGTGGCGGCGGTACGGCGGGGGTTGCGCACCGCGTTGGTGCGGGCGAGCCGGCCCACGGCCCCGAACGGGCGGGCGAACACCGCGCCGAGCCCCGCGACGAAGGGCCGCGACAGCGCGGGCGCCGCGAGCAGGACCGCGATGATCAGGGCGAAGGCCCCGACGCCGACGGTGGAGGCCGCGCCACCGCCGGTGCCCTGGGCGCCGACGACGACGGTGACGGCACCGGCCACGGCGGCGACGGCTCCGATGACGGTCCGCAGCCGCAGCGACTCGACGGTCGCGGTGGACTCCTCCCGCATGGCCGCGACCGGCGGGACCTTGCTCGCGCGGCGGGCCGGCGCGTAGGCGCTGACCACGGTGACGACGACGCCGATGAGCAGGGCCACGAGCACGGTCCGCGGCGCGAGCTGCAGCGGGCCCGAGGGCAGGCCGACGTCGAACGCGTTGAGCGCGGAGCGCAGCCCGTAGGCCAGGGCCACGCCGCCGGCGATGCCGAGGGCACTGCCCACGATCCCGACGACCAGTGCCTCGAGGTTCACCGACCGGCCCACCTGGCTGCGGCTCGCCCCGATCGCCCGCAGCAACGCGAGCTCCCGCAGTCGCTGCGCAACGATCATCGAGAAGGTGTTGTAGATGATGAAGGTGCCCACCAGCAGCGCGATCGCGCCGAACGCGAGCAGGAAGTAGTTCAGGAAGCTCAGCGCCTCCTCGATCTCGGTCTTGATCTCCTCGCTGACCTCGGCGCCCGTCTGGACCTTCTGGCCGGGCACGGCGGCGGCGATGCGGTCCCGCAGCTCGTCCGCGGGCACACCGTCGCCGGCGACGTCGATGTACTGCACGTGCGTGCCGTCGGTGAACAGGGTGCGGGCCTGGTTCTCGGTGAACATCGCCCCGACGTAGCCGCCGGTGTCGGTCTCGACGTCGTAGATGCCGCTGACCGTGACCGGGACGATCCCGGCCGAGGCGGCGAGGATCTTCGTCGGGTCCCCGACGGACAGTCCGGCACGCTCGGCGGCGCTCGAGTTGAGCGCGATCTCGCCGTCGACGGCGGGCGGTTGTCCGGCGACGAACTCGTTGGGGTCGCCGAGCTGCTGGTCGGGGGGCAGGTAGGCGGTGCCCTCGCTGGGGGCGCCGCCGGTCTGGATGGCCGCGCCCTCGGAGTCGAGGACGATGACCGGCCCACCGAACGCCGGCACCACGGTCCGCACGCCGGGGACCGCGGCGACGACGGCGACGTCGGAGTCGGGGACGCCGCTCGCGCCCTGCTGTTCGCTGCTGACGCGGACGTCGACGCCCTTGGCGGCGTCGGCGAAGATGCTGTCGAATGTGCGCTGCAGGGTGTCGGTGAAGACGAAGGAGCCGGTGACGAACGCGGTGCCGAGCACCACGGACAGGACGGTCAGCAGCAGCCGCACCTTGTGGGCGGCGAGATTGCGCAGGGCAACCCTGCGGATGGGATTCGCACTCATGATCGGCTCGCCCTACTTCGCCGTGGGAACGGCGACGGCGTCGAACTGCTTCATCCGGTCGAGGACCGAGTCGGCGGTCGGGTCGCGCATCTCGTCGACGATGCGCCCGTCCGCGAGGAACACCACCCGATCCGCGTAGCTGGCCGCACGCGGATCGTGGGTGACGATCACGACCGTCTGCCCGAACTCGTCGACCGCGGCCCGCAGGATCGACATCACCTCGCCCGAGGAACGGGAATCGAGGTTGCCGGTGGGCTCGTCGCCGAAGATGATCTCGGGCCGGCCGGCGAGCGCGCGGGCGCACGCCACGCGCTGCTGCTGACCGCCGGACAACTCCCCGGGCCGGTGGTCGAGCCGGTCGCCGAGTCCCAGGCGGTTCACGACGGTGTCCAGCCATTCGCGGTCGACCTTGCGGCCGGCGATGTCGACGGGCAGCGTGATGTTCTCGAGTGCAGTGAGCGTGGGCACCAGGTTGAACGCCTGGAAGACGAAGCCGATGCGGTCGCGCCGCAGCTGCGTCATCTGTTTGTCCGACAGGTCGGTCAGGTCCGTGTCGCCGAGGACCACCGAACCGGACGTGGCGGTGTCGAGGCCGGCGAGGCAGTGCATCAGCGTCGACTTCCCCGAACCCGAGGGACCCATGATGGCGGTGAACTCCCCCGCCGCGAACTCCGCGTTCACCCCGTCGAGGGCGTGGACGGCGGTCTCACCGGTTCCGTAGATCTTTCTCAGGTCGATTGCGCGCGCGGCAGTGGCGGTGTGGGCTGGCATGCCCACCATCTTCCTGACTTTTCCGACAGGGCACCATCGGGGACGTCCCGGATTCCGCGCCGGACGGTTCTCAGGGTGCGCCCGGTGACGTCCCGGTGAGGTTCTCCTGCGTCGCCGCCGGGCGCTACCGTCGAGACCATGCGGATAGGAGCACACGTCCGGCAGGACGACGATCCGATCGGCTGCGGCGAACGCGTCGGCGCAGACCTGGTGCAACTGTTCCTCGGCGATCCCCAGCAGTGGACGAAGCCGGGCCCGCACCCCCGGGAGGAACAGATCCGCGATTCCGACGTCGCGGTGGTGGTGCACTCCCCCTACGTGATCAACGTGGCCAGCACGAACAACCGGCTGCGGATGCCGTCGCGCAAGGCCGTGGCCGAGCACGCCGAGGCGGCCGCCCGGATCGGCGCCTTCGGCCTGGTGGTGCACGGCGGCCACGTCCGGTCCGGCGAGGAGGTCGCCGCGGGCGTGGAGAACTGGCGCAAGCTGTTCGAGCGACAGGAGGACAAGGGCGGGTTCGCGGTGCCCGTCCTGATCGAGAACACCGCCGGGGGCGAGTTCGCGATGGCCCGGCACGTGGATGCGATCGCGCGGTTGTGGGATGCCGTCGGCGACTACGACGTGGGCTTCTGCCTCGACACCTGCCACGCGTGGGCGGGCGGCGAGGACCTCGTCGACGTCGTCGAGCGGGTACGGGCCGCGACCGGCCGGATCGATCTGGTGCACCTGAACAATTCCCGCGACGGCTTCGGCTCCGGCCGGGACCGGCACGCCAACATCGCCGCCGGCACGATCGACCCCGGCCTGCTGGTGGCGGTGTGCCGGGCCGCGGACGCGCCGATCGTCCTCGAGACCCCGGCGGAGGGGATCGCCGAGGATGTCGCCTACCTGCGCGAACTGCTCGGGTGAGGCACGCCTCCCGGAGACCGGGCCGTCACAGCCGTAACATCTTGCTCATGAAGCACGCCCGGATCGCCTTCGCCGTCACCGCCGCCGCGCTGGTACTTGCGGGCTGCTCGGACGCCGACAGCCCGGCACCGTCCGCGTCGGCGAGCACCGCCACCTCCACGATCTCGTCGGGGTCGGGGTCCGCCGACTCGTCGCCGACCCCCGAGCCCGCGCCGACCGACGCATCGGACAAGACGTCGCCCGCCTCGGCCGGCGCGAAGCTGACCGTCACCGACATCCGCACCGGCCGGCACGAGAACTTCGACCGGGTCGTGTACGAGATGGGCGGCACCGGCACCCCGGGGTGGCGCGTCGGATACGTCGACCGGGCGGTGCAGGACGGCAGCGGCAACGACGTGGCCGTCGCCGGCGGCGCGATCCTGCAGGTGCTCATCGACGGGTCCGCGTATCCGTTCGACAGCGGGGTCGAACCGTACTCCGGCCCCAACCCGGTGCTCGCGCAGCCGGGCGGCTCGGTCGTCGAGGTCAACGGCTCCGGCGTCTTCGAGGGCGTGACCCAGTCGTTCGTCGGCGTCGCGGAGCCGAACACGCCGTTCGCCGTGTACGCGCTGACGAACCCGACGCGGCTGGTCGTCGACGTCGCTCGCTGATCGGGCGGCTCAGGCCCGGCCGGGCGGGAAACCGCCCGTCGCGACCGGACCCCAGTCCTCGACGGTGATGCGGATCAGCGACTTGCCCTGCGTGCGCATCGCCTCCCGGTACTCGTCCCAGTCGGGGTGCTCCCCGGCGACGGCGCGGAAGTACTCGACGAGGGGCTCGACCGAGTCCGGCAGGTCGATCACCTCGGCGGTGCCGTCGACCTGGACGTAGGGCCCGTTCCAGTCGTCGGAGTGGATCAGGATCGACACGGCCGGGCGGCGGCGGATGTTGACGACCTTGGCGCGTTCCGGGTAGGTCGCGATCACGATGCGGCCGGCGTCGTCCAGCCCGCACGTGACCGGGGACATCTGCAGCCGGCCGTCGGACCGGGTGGTGACCAGGGTGCCGCGGTGGCGCGGGCGGACGAATTCGAGCAGCCGGTCGCGGTCCACGCGGTCCGCCGTTGCGATCTTCGGTGCCATGCTCCGACCCTACGTGCGCGGCCGTGACGACGGGCCCTGTCGGAGGTCACGTGCAGAATCCGGTGGCGGGTTCTACACGAACGGGCAGACTCGGTGCCGGCCTCGCGAGCCCGCAGCAGTCCGCGCACCTACGCTTGACCTCGAGTCCACTCGAGGTTCTACGGTCGGGCGACCGACTTCAGGAGGCTCCCGCATGAGCATGGAAGTGACCGCGTGGAACGCGATGTACAACGCGATGCACGCGCAGAGCGACCGGCGTCCGTTCTCGCGCGCCAGCCTGCGCCGGATCGCCGAGTTCGCCCGCCCCCACCGCCGCAACATCGGCATGTACCTGCTGCTGAGCGTGGTGATCGCCGCACTCGGCGTGGCCACCCCGGTCCTCGCCGGCCGGGTGATCGACGCCATCGTCGACCGCGCCGACCTCTCGGTGATCACGTGGCTGGCGGTGCTGATCGCCGCCATCGCCGTCGTCGAGGCCGGGCTCGGCATCCTGAACCGCTGGCTGTCCGCGAGCATCGGCGAGGACCTCATCCTCGACCTGCGCACCACCGTGTTCGACCACGTGCAGCGCATGCCCATCGCGTTCTTCACCCGCACCCGCACCGGCGCCCTCGTCAGCCGGCTCAACAGCGACGTCATCGGCGCCCAACGGGCGTTCAGTGACACCCTGTCCGGCGTGGTCGGCAACCTCGTCACCCTCGCGATCACGCTCGTGGTGATGATCGGGATCTCCTGGCAGATCACGTTGCTCGCACTGTTGCTGCTGCCGATCTTCGTGGTGCCCGCCCGGCACATGGGCGTGCGGCTGGCACGCCTGAATCGTGAAGCGGCCAACCACAATTCGGTGATGAGCACCCAGATGACGGAGCGATTCTCCGCGCCCGGCGCGACGCTGGTGAAGCTGTTCGGCCGGCCGTCGCAGGAGTCGTCGGAGTTCGCCGTCCGCGCCCGCCGGGTGCGCGACATCGGGGTGAAGACGGCGATGCTGCAGTCGGTGTTCGTCACAGCCCTGACCCTCGTGTCCGCCCTCGCGCTGGCCCTCGTCTACGGCCTCGGCGGCTTCTACGCGCTGCGCGGCCAGCTCGAGCCGGGTGCCGTCGTGGCGATGGCGATGCTGCTGACGCGCCTGTACTCGCCGCTGACGGCACTCGCGAGCGCCCGCGTCGACGTGATGAGCGCGATGGTGAGCTTCGAGCGGGTCTTCGAGGTGCTCGACCTGCGGCCGCTGATCGAGGAGGCCCCCGACGCCCGCCCCGTCCCCGACGGCCCGGTCGCCGTCGAGTTCCGGCACGTGGACTTCGCATACCCCGCCGCCGACAAGGTCTCGCTGGCGTCGCTGGAGGAGGTGGCCACGCTCGACACCCGCGGCGGCGCACCGGTCCTGCACGACGTGAGCTTCCGGGCCGAGCCCGGGCAGATGGTGGCCCTGGTGGGCTCCTCCGGCGCCGGCAAGTCCACGATCGCGCAACTGGTGCCGCGGCTCTACGACACCGACTCCGGATCCGTGCTGCTCGGCGGGGTCGACGTGCGCCGGCTCACCACCGCGTCGATCCGCGGGACCGTCGGCATGGTCACCCAGGACGGGCACCTGTTCCACGAGAGCGTGCGGGCGAATCTGCTCCTGGCCCGCCCGGAGGCAACCGAGGACGAGCTGTGGGAGGTGCTGGGCCGGGCCCGGCTCACCGACCTGATCCGCTCCCTGCCCGACGGCCTGGACACCGTCGTCGGCGAGCGCGGGTACCGGCTCTCCGGCGGTGAGCGCCAGCGGCTGACCATTGCGCGGCTGCTGCTCGCCCACCCGCGGGTGGTCATCCTCGACGAGGCCACCGCGCACCTGGACTCGACGTCGGAGGCTGCCGTGCAGGAGGCGCTCACGGAGGCGCTGGCCGGACGGACCTCCGTGGTGATCGCACACAGGTTGTCCACGGTCCGCGCGGCGGATCTGATTCTCGTGGTCGAGGCCGGACGCATCGTCGAGCGCGGCACCCATTCCGAGCTGCTCGCCGCCGGCGGGCGTTACGGCGAGTTGTACCGCACCCAGTTCGCCGATTCAGGACCGCGGGTGTCCGCAATGGCTCCCACACTGGGCGCATGACGACGAACGAGACCGATCTGCTGCTCCTGCTTCTCGACAATCAGCGCGCCGCGTTCCGCAACGCACTGTCCGGCCTGACCGAGGACCAGGCGTGCAGCGTGCCCAGCGCCTCCGCGATGAGCCTGGCGTCGCTGTTGAACCATGTGATCGACGGCGAGGTCGCCGCCGCCGACCGCATCGCCGGGACGCAGAGCCGCGAGCCGGACCCGGTGGCGGCGTGGACGGCCGGGTGGGCGGTGCGCGACGACGAGACCGTCGCGGATCAGCTCGCCCGGCTCGACACAGTCGCGGCCCGCTTCGCCGACGTGCTGCGGGCGGACCCGGACCTGGACCGGGTGGTGGACCTGCCGGCGGACATCGCCCGATGGCTGGACCAGGGCGTGCCGCTCTCCGTGCGGTTCCTGGTCCTGCATCAGATCGAGGAATGGGCCCGGCACGCCGGCCACGCCGACATCATCCGCGAATCCGTCGACGGCGCCACCGCCGACGTCCTGGCCGGCAGGGTCCGGTAGCCGGCGCCGGCGAACCCGGACGACGCCCCGCCGGCGCGATAGGCTCCCCGTAGGCACCACTGCCGGGGCGCCCCGGCGCAGTCGCCGCGAGATCCTGGAGGCCGTCGCGTGACCGGACAACAGACCAGCACGGGAGCTGCGGGCGCTGCCCAGCACCCGATGTTCGAGAAGGTGGCGCGGGTCGGACAGGCCGCGAGCGGGGTCGTGCACCTGCTGATCGCCTACATCGTCGTCCAGGTCGCGTTCGGCGATCCGGCCAGTGCCGATCAGTCCGGTGCCCTCGGCGAGCTCGCCGCCCAGCCCGGCGGCCGGATCGTCCTGTGGATCCTGGCCGTGACGCTCACGGCGCTGGCACTGTGGCGTCTGGTCGAGGCCGCAGTGGGCAAACGTTCGGACGTCGAGAAACCGTCCGCCCTGGACCGGGTCAAGACCGTCGGCGTCGCCGTGGCGTACCTGGCGCTGGCACTGGCCGCGTTCCAGTTCGCGCGGGGCACCGGCAAGTCGAGCGGTGAACAGAACGCCGGACTCAGTGCTCGCTTGATGCAGTCCGGAGGCGGCAAGGTCCTGCTCGTCGCGGCCGGGCTGGTGATCATCGGAATCGGCGCCTACCACGTCTACAAGGGCGCGGCGAAGAAGTTCCTCGACGACCTGCACCGGGCGCGGTTGCCCCGGTACGCCGAGCCGCTCGGCGCCGTCGGGTACGTCGCGAAGGGCCTGGCGATCGCCGGCGCCGGCGTCCTGGTCCTCGTCGCGACGTTCACCACCGATCCGTCCAAGGCGACGGGACTGGACGGTGCCCTCAAGACGCTGGGCACCGCCCCGTTCGGTCAGATCCTGCTCGTCGCGGCCGGCCTCGGTATCGCCGCGTACGGCGCGTACTGCTTCGTCCTCGCGCGGTACGGGAAGATGTGAGCCCCGCCGCTGCGCTCAGTCGCGCCCGCGGTGGCCGCCGCTGTGCTCAGTCGCGCCCGCGGTGGCCGCCGCTGTGCTCAGTCGCGCCCGCGGTGGCCGCCGCTGTGCTCAGTCGCGCCCGCGGTAGCCGCCGCTGTGCTCAGTCGCGCCCGCGGTAGCCGCCGCTGTGGCCGCCCGAGCCGTGTCCACCGGACTGCCCGCGCTCGCCGGAGCGTTCACGGAATCCGCGGTTCGGCTTGTCGCCGAACCGGTCGCCGCGCCCACCGAAGTCCTTGTTGCGGCCGCCGCGATCGCCCCAGTCCTTCTTGCCGCCGTACTCCTTGCGCTCACCCTGACGGCGTTCGCCGCGGTCGTCGCGCTGACGGTAGGTCGACGGCCGACCCGCCGGTGCGCCGCTGTCGGGCTGCAGCTGGATGAGCACCCCGGAGATGCGGGTGCCGCGCAACGCCTCGAGCGTCTCCGGCGACAGGTCCTTCGGCAGCTCGACGAGGCTGTGGTCCGGGCGGATGCTGATGTGCCCGAAGTCGCTGCGGCGCAGGCCGCCCTCGTTGGCGATGGCGCCGACGATCGCGCCGGGCACCACCCGGTGCCGCTTACCCACGGCGATGCGGTAGGTCGCCATTTCCTGCCCGTCGCGCCCGACGCGTGACGCACCGTCGTCGTCGAACCGGCGCGGCGGCCGCTCCCGCGGCTCGCGTTCCCGCCGCGGCGGCGCCACGGGCTCGGGTTCGGCCTCCATGAGGAACGACTCCCCGTCGCGGGAGAGCACGGCCAGCGCCGCCGCGATGTCGGCGAGGGGCACGTCGTGCTCGCGCTCGTAGTCCTCGACGAACGTGCGGAACAGCGACAGGTGATCCGACGTGAGCGCCTCGGTGATCGAATCGTTGAACTTCTCGACGCGCTGGGCGTTGACATCCTCCACCGACGGCAGCTGGATCTCGGTGAGCGGCTGCCGGGTGGCCCGCTCGATCGCCTTGAGCAGATGCCGCTCGCGGGGGGCGACGAACAGCAGGGCGTCACCGCTGCGCCCGGCGCGGCCGGTGCGGCCGATGCGGTGCACGTAGGACTCGGTGTCGTGCGGGATGTCGTAGTTCACGACGTGGCTGATGCGGTCGACGTCCAGACCGCGGGCCGCCACGTCCGTCGCGACGAGGATGTCCAGCGCACCGCTCTTGAGCTGGCCGATGGTGCGTTCGCGCTGGGCCTGCACGATGTCACCGTTGATCGCGGCGGCCGAGAAACCGCGGGCTCGCAGCCGCTCCGCGAGGTCCTCGGTGGCCTGCTTCGTACGGACGAAGAGGATCATCGCCTCGAACTGCTCGACCTCGAGGATCCGGGTCAGGGCGTCGAGCTTGCGCTGGTGCGACACGAGCACCCAGCGCTGGGTGATGTTCGCCGACGTCGTCGTCTTCGACTTGACCGTGATCTCGACCGGGTCGTGCAGGTACTGCTTGGACAGCCGGCGGATCGCGCCCGGCATGGTCGCCGAGAACAGCGCGACCTGCTTGGTCTCCGGGGTGTCGGCGAGGATCCGTTCGACGTCCTCCTGGAAGCCCATGGTGAGCATCTCGTCGGCCTCGTCGAGCACGAGGAACTCGAGCTCGGAGATGTCGAGGGTGCCCTTGGCGAGGTGATCGATCACACGTCCGGGGGTGCCCACGATGACGTGCGCGCCACGGCGCAGCCCGGACAGCTGCACGCCGTAGCTCTGGCCACCGTAGATGGGCAGCACGTGCAGACCCGGGATGTGCGCCGAGTACTTACCGAAAGCCTCCGCGACCTGCAGGGCGAGCTCACGGGTGGGAGCCAGGACCAGTGCCTGGGGCCGCTTCACCGCGGTGTCGATCCGCGACAGGATCGGCACCGCGAACGCGGCGGTCTTGCCGGTGCCGGTCTGCGCGAGACCGACGACGTCGCGCCCCTCCAGCAGCGGCGGGATGGTGGCCGCCTGGATCGGCGACGGGGTCTCGTAGCCCACATCCGAAAGCGCTTGCAGCACACGGGCGTCGATGTCCAGATCGGCGAACGTGGGGGTAGCGGTGTCGGCTTCGGGGTCTTGCACAGTATCACTCATTTGACCTGCAGTTTATCGGATGGACGGCCATGACCCTTCCACAGCGCCGGACAAGGGTCCCCGACCACCCTATCCGGACGCCGCATCCGGTGCCGTCGCCGCCACGTGGCGGGCCCACAGCCGCAGCGCCGGCCGCACCGGCGGGTACTCGAGCCCGTGCCGGCGCGCGAGGGCGGTGGCGGGCGCCGTCGGATAGGTGTCGGCGCTGAGAAAACTCAGGGTCTCCTTCTCCGCGCCGGTCAGGCGGGCCGGCAGAGCCCGCAGCGCCGCGACGGGTATCCGCAGGCGCGGCGCGGCCACCCCGAGTTCGTCGGCGACCAGCGCGACCAGCTCGGGCAGCGGCGGCGTGGCGTCGTCGAGGACCCAGTAGGCCCGCCCCGCCGTCTCCGGGTCCCGCGGCATCAGCGCCAGGAAGCGCGCGAGGTGGTCGATGGTGACGACGGGCAGCACGGTGCGCCGCGAGCCGGGCACGGCGCGCAGCTGCCCGCGGGCGAGCTGCACGACCAGCTCCGCGAGACCCAGGTACTGATCGGCCTCCCCGGTCCGGGAGTCGCCGATCACCGTTCCGGGGTTGACCACCGTGAGGGGGACCCCGAGCTCCGCGGCGAGTGCACGCACCACCGCGTCGGCCTCGATCTTCGACGCCTCGTACGCGCCGAACCTCCGGTAGATCCGGCGCCGGTACCGGGGCGGCCACGGCGCCGGCACGGCCGGGTACGCCGCGACGCGGTATCCGCTGACGTGCACCAGCCGGCGCGCGCCGGCAGCGGCCGCGAATCGGGTGATCTTCTCGGCCAGAACCACATTCACCTCACGCGCCGCCCGGGCCGTCATCCCGAAGGCGAACGCGGCGGCGAGGTTGTAGACGTCGCGCACGTCCGCCGCCACGGGATCCAGGACGAGCTCGGCGGAGCCCGGATCGAACACGTGGACCGAGAGCCGGTCCAGCGGCACCCCGCCGGACACGAGCCGGTCGCGCAGCCGCGCCCCCGACTCCGCGGTCCGCACCGCCGCGACGACGAGATCGTCGCCGTCCGGGTCGGCGAGCAGTTCCCGCAGCAGGCCGCGGCCGATGAACCCCGTCGCGCCGAAGACCACCGCGGCGCTCATCGCGCGGCTCCGAGGAGGTCGAGCGCGACGGCACGGGCGTCCACCAGAGGGGCCACGTCGTGCCGGGCACGGGCGACGGTGGTCGCTCCCTCGACGAGGCTGACGATCACCCCGGCGAGCCGGGCGGCATCGGGCATCCCGTCGCGGGCGAGCACCCGCTCGAGGACCACCCGCCACGACTCGTAGACGCGGGCGCAGCTCTGCTGCAGAACGGGGTTGTCGGTGGCGGCGTCGACGGCGACGGAGGCGACGGCGCAGCCGGCCGCGAACCCGGATCGCCCGAGCCGGGCGGCGAGGTCGTCGAACACCGCGGCGACGATCTCGGCGGCGGTCCGCCCCTCGGCCAGCAGCGCCTCGAGCAGGCCGGTGAACTCCGCACCCACCCGGTCCAGCGCCGCCACGACGAGCTCGTCCTTGCCGCCGGGGAAATGGAAGTACACCGAGCCCCGGGGCGCACCGGAGGCGTCGGTGATGCGGGCGAGGCCGGTGCCGTGGTAGCCGCGGGTCTGGATCAGCTCCAGCGTGGTGTCGATCATGCGCGCCTTCGTGCGTGCTCCCTTGGTGGTCACGGCAAAATAATAGACCGGTCTACATATTTCTGTCGACATCGCGAGCCCTCCGCCGGACGGGCCACGTGCGACGGGGGGCACACTGAACCGGTTCCACTCTCGACAGACGAAAGGACCTTCCGGTGCCGGAGCTCGTCAGCATTCCCACCCACTGGTACAACATCGCGGGAGATCTGCCCGACGCCCCGCCGCCGCACCTGCATCCCGGCACCAGGGAACCGGTCACGGCCGCCGACCTCGAACCGCTGTTCGCCGCCGGCCTGATCGAGCAGGAGCTGTCCACCGAGACCGACATCGCGATCCCCGAACCCGTCCGGGAGGCGTACGCGACCTACCGCACCACGCCGCTGCTGCGGGCCCGGTCCTTCGAGCGCGCACTCGGCACCCCCGCCCGCATCTACGTCAAGTACGAGGGCGTGAGCCCGGTGGGCAGCCACAAGACGAATTCGGCTCTGGCGCAGGCGTATTACAACTCCCTCGACGGCGTGAAGAAGCTGACGACCGAGACCGGCGCCGGCCAGTGGGGCAGCGCGCTGTCGTTCGCATGCGCCAAGTTCGGCATCGATCTCGAGGTGTGGCAGGTGCGCGCCTCGTACGAGTCCAAGCCGTACCGCCGGCACCTCATCGAGGTGTACGGCGGCACCGTGCACTCGAGCCCGTCGGAACTCACCGCGTCCGGCCGCAAGGTGCGCGCCGAACAGCCGGACACCCCCGGCTCGCTGGGGATCGCCGTGTCCGAGGCCGTGGAGGTCGCCGCAGGCGACCCCGCCGCCCGGTACGCGCTCGGCAGTGTGCTCAACCACGTCGTGCTGCACCAGACCGTGATCGGTCTCGAAGCCGTCGCCCAGCTGCGCGCCGCCGGCGAGGAGCAGGCCGACCTCGTGTTCGGCTGCGCCGGTGGCGGCTCCAACCTGGCCGGCCTGTCGTTCCCGTTCCTGCGCGAGGTGCTGCACGGTCGCGCCACGACGCGGGTGGTGGCCGCCGAGCCGGCCGCGTGCCCGTCCATCACGCAGGGCGAGTACCGCTACGACCACGGCGACATCGTCGGCCTCACCCCGCTGCTCAAGATGCACACCCTCGGTCAGGACTTCATCCCCGACCCCATCCACGCCGGCGGGCTGCGCTACCACGGCATGGCGCCGCTGCTCAGCCACACCGTCGAACTGGGATACGTGCAGGGCACGGCCGTCGCGCAGACCGATGCCTTCGCGGCGGCCGTCGAGTTCGCCCGCAGCGAGGGCATCGTGCCCGCCCCCGAGTCGGCCCACGCCCTCGCGGCGGCCGCCGAGTACGCGCGGACCGTGACCGGGCCCGAGGTGATCGTGATCGGACTGTCCGGGCACGGGCAGCTCGACCTGCCGGCCTACGCCGCATACCTGCACGGCGAGCTCGGATAGCGCCGGAGCGTGTCTTCCTCCCCTGTGACGGGGAGGAAGACACGCCGAGGAACTCTGTGATGCAACACACGCCCGGTCATCAGCGATACACCTGTGGAACCGCTCCACCGCGCCATGTCACCACCGGGAGGCCCCGATGCCCGACGCAGCCGACAACCTGGCCCTGCGCCTGCTCGACGCAGTGCACCGCACCCGAGGCGTAGATCCCGGGATCGTCACCGATCGCTACCGGGCCTACCGGGCCGCCCAGGGCGCGGACGCCGGCCGCGACGGGATCCGCGCGCTCCTGCGCACCTTCGAGGAGACCGGCGGCAGCGCCCAGTGGGCCGGCAAGGTCGGCCACTACCGTCGCCGCTACAGCCCCGACGAGGCCCCCATCGCCGCCGACACCGTCGAACTGGCCGCCGAGGTCCTGTACCGGCACGGCGTCGACACCATCGACGACCTCGCCGGTACGGACGACACCACCCTCGCCGGCGAGTGGCAGCGGCGCGGCGGCGACGCCTCCACCTGGCAGCCGCTCCTCGACGCCCTGCGGCCCGCCCGAGCCCTGCACACCGTCGCCTGAGCCCTGCACACCGTCGCCTGAGCCCTGCACACCGTCGCCTGAGCGGGCCCGGATCCGGACGCAAACCCGCCCGGGCCGCCCGCCGCCGGGCGCATACTCGACCTATGCGTTATTCCGGCCGTCCGGAGGCCGGGCGGCGGCTGGCCCGCTCGGTCGCCCACCTGCGCGACGCGAACCCCGTGGTCCTCGCCCTCCCACGCGGCGGCATCCCCGTCGCCCGCGAGGTGGCTCGCGCCCTCGACGCCCCGCTCGACGTGCTCGTCGTCCGCAAGCTCGGGGTGCCGTGGCAGCCGGAACTTGCGATGGGCGCCATCGCCGAGGGCGGATTCCGCGTGCTCAACGAGGACGTCATCCGGATCGGCCGGGTGGCCGAGGACTCGATCGCACGGATCGAGGCCCGTGAACGCACCGAACTCGACCGTCGCGCCCGGCTGCTGCGCGGCGGCAAGGAGCGCACGTCGCTGTCGGGACGCACGGTGGTCCTCGTCGACGACGGCATGGCCACCGGCGCGACCGCAGCCGTCGCCTGCCTGGCCGCTCGGGAGTCCGGTGCCGAACGGGTGGTGCTGGCGGTGCCCGTGGCGTCCCCGGAGGCGGCGCGTCGCGTGGGCGCGGTGGCCGACGAGGTGGTGTGCCCGTTCACGCCCGCGGACCTGGGCAGCGTCGGCGCCGCATACGACGACTTCCATCAGCTCTCCGACGACGAGGCCGCCCGCCTGCTCGAGCCCGCCTGAGCACGCACCCGCGGACAACAGTTGTCCGTGTCCGTCATTAACAGGTATCTTCACAGGTCAGAGCGAAAAGGCTACAAATCGGGCACCCCCGTTGCTGCGTTTTCCGTCCTCGTGTGATGCAATGCACATCCACCAGTGAAAAATTGATGGAGGGGTCACCGTGAGAGAGTTTGCCGTGCCACAGTCGTTCTCGATTCCCGAGGACGCATCGATGGCGGACGCCGTCTTCCGGCACGAGAAGGAGTCGCCGACCTGGGTGCCGTTCGAGCGCAGGGTCGACGGCCGGTGGGTCAGCGTCACCGCCGCCGAGTTCGCCGCCCAGGTCCGCGGGGTGGCCAAGGGCCTGATGGCCTCCGGGATCGAACTCGGCGACCGGGTCGCGATCCTGTCGAGCACCCGCTACGAATGGGTCCTCATCGACTACGCGATCTGGGCCGCCGGGGGCTGCACCGTCGCGATCTACGAGACCTCCTCGGCCGACCAGGCCCAGTGGATCCTCGAGGACTCGGGGACATCGCTGCTGGTCGTGGAGAACGACAACCACGCGCGGACGGTCGCCGCCGTGGCCGAGGCCGCGCCGGCCCTGCGCGAGGTCCTGCAGATCGAGGGCGCAGCGGGAGCGAAGGGCGCCGTCGACGAACTGATCGCGCGCGGCGCGGCGATCACCGACGAGCAGCTCGAGGAGCGGCGCCACCAGGTGCGTGCCGAGTCCCCCGCCACCCTGATCTACACCTCGGGCACCACCGGCCGCCCCAAGGGTGTGCAGCTGACCCACAGCAACCTGTGGGCCGAGGCGGCGGCCGTCAAGCTCGCCCTGCCGAACTCCATGGTGAGCGGCAAGCGGACCCTGCTGTTCCTGCCGCTCGCGCACGTGTTCGCCCGCGAGATCTCGTTCGGCGCGTTCGAGCACGGCGTCACCGTCGCGCACACGTCCGATCTGACCACGCTGCTCGACCAGCTCGGCGAGTTCAAGCCGAACTTCATCCTGTCGGTGCCGCGCGTGTTCGAGAAGGTCTACAACTCGGCCAAGCAGAAGGCGTACGACGGCGGCAAGGGCCGGATCTTCGAGAAGGCCTCCGATACCGCCATCGCGTACAGCGAGGCGCTGGACAAGGGCCGGCCCGGTCTGGGCCTGAAGATCAAGCACGCGGTGTTCGACAAGCTGGTGTACAGCAAGTTGCGCGCGGCCCTCGGTGGCGAGTGCGAGCAGGCGGTTTCCGGCGGCGCAGCCCTCGGCGCGCGCCTGGGCCACTTCTTCCGCGGCGTCGGCATCCCGATCTTCGAGGGCTACGGCCTGACCGAGACCACCGGTGGCGTCACCATCAACACCCCCGAGCACCAGCGGGTGGGCAGCGTCGGCCGGCCGGTCAACGGGCACGCCGCACGGATCGCCGAGGACGGCGAGCTGCTGCTCAAGGGCCCCGCGGTGTTCGGCGGCTACTGGAAGAACGAGAAGGCCACCGCCGAAGCGATCGTCGACGGCTGGTTCCACACCGGTGACATCGGCAATATCGACGAGGACGGATTCGTCCACATCACCGGCCGCAAGAAGGAGCTCATCGTCACCGCCGGCGGCAAGAACGTCGCCCCGGCCGTGCTCGAGGACGCTCTGCGGGCGCACCCGCTGATCAGCCAGGTCATCGTCGTCGGCGACGCGAAGCCGTTCATCGGCGCGCTGATCACCCTCGACCCCGAGGCCCTGCCCGGCTGGAAGGAGCGCCACGGCATTCCGGCCGACGCCCCGGTGTCCGAGCTGTTGAAGAACCCCGACCTGATCGCGGAGATCGACGCCGCGGTGGCCGAGGGCAACAGGAAGGTCTCCAACCCCGAGCAGATCAAGAAGTACCGGATCCTCGAAGTGGACTTCACCATCGAGACCGGCGAGCTGACCCCGACGCTCAAGCTCAAGCGCAACGTCATCCACGAGGCGCACGGCACGGCGATCGAGGCCATCTACTCGTAGGGCCACGCCCATGGTGAGCGATTGTATCCTTCATCTCCTCTGATCGAGTGAGGGATACATTCGCTCACTGTTGTTGGGGGGCCGGCACTTCGGTCACGGTCCGGACGAACTCGGCGACGTCGCGCGTCACCGTGCGGTGCACCGGTTCGTGCAGCAGGTCGTGGCCCGCGTCGGGGTACTCGCGCAGGTCCAGGGCCGGGATCGTCCGGGCCCAGGCCCGCACGGGGTCGATCGGGGCCAGCCGGTCGTCGGCGCCGTGCACCGCGAGCAGCGGGATGCGAGCCCCCGCGAGGATCTCGGCCGTCGCGGGCACGGCCGCCGAGCGCGGCGTCCCGCACAGCACGGCGCCACGGAAGCAGCCGGCGTCGGTGCGCAGCAGCGTGAGGGCGGTCGCCGCGCCGAGCGAATGCCCCATCACCACCAGCGGCATCCCCGGCTCGGCACGCTCCGCCACCTCGGCGACGCGCAGCAGGTCCGCAGCCAGGTCGTCGAGGACGCCCGGTTCGCCGGGGCTGCCCTCGGACAGACCGTGCCCGGCGAGATCGATGCCCCACAACGCGATGCCGTGCGTCGCCAGGCCCGCCGCGAAGCGGTGGTAGTGGCCGGTGTGCTGACGCATCCCGTGGGCGAAGACGACGGCGGCCGCCGCGCCGTCGACGGGCCAGTGTCGGTAGTGGATACGGCCGGTGCTGCCGTCGAAAAAGGGCATGCGGTCATTGTGCGCCGGTGCACAATCGCGGGATGACACCGACTACCGCCGCCGAGCGCAGTCGAGCCGAGGGGCGTGCCGCCCGCACCCGCGTGCCCCGCGGTGCGCACGGCGAATTCCGTTGCCCCGACCGCGACCCCGTGGCGATCTTCGAGCAGCAGAACCGCACCCGGCTGCCGGAACTGGTGCCGATCCGGTACGAGCGGATGACGGAGTCCCCGTTCGCCTACTACCGCGGCAGCGCCGCCGCGATGGCGGCGGATCTGTCCACCGAGGCCGTGACGGGACCGCACGTGGTGGCCTCGGGCGACGCCCATCTGGCGAATTTCGGCCTGTACGCCTCGCCGGAGCGACGGGTCCTGTTCGATCTCAACGACTTCGACGAGGCGTATCCGGCGCCGTGGGAATGGGACGTCAAGCGGCTGGCCGCCTCGGTATGGCTGGCCGGCCGTCACACCGGCTGCACCGAGCAGCAGTGCCGGGACGCGACCCTCGCGACGGTGCGCTCGTACCGCGAGACCATCCGGTTCCTGTCCGGCCTGACGGCCACCGAGCGGTTCTACTTCCAGGTCGACGCGGAAGAGATCGAGCAGGCGTCGCGGAATCCGGAGGCGATACGAGCCGTCGTGCAGAAGGCTCGCAGCCGCACGTCGGAACAGGTCCTGAGGAAACTGACGGTCACCACGGCCGACGACGTTCCGCGCATCGTCGACCAGCCCCCGATCGTCCGCCACCTCGACATCGGGTCACTCGACGCCATCGAGCGGATCGTCGCGTCCTACCGTGCGACGGTGCGGGCGGATGCCCAGCTGCTGCTTTCCCAGTACCGCGTCGTGGATTTTGCGATGCGGATCGTGGGGGTGGGCAGCGTGGGCACCCGATGCTTCCTCGTCCTGCTGCTCGGCCCGGCCGACGAGCCGCTGTTTCTCCAGGTCAAGGAGGCCGGGCGGTCGGTGTTGGAGACGCACGGCGGGATCCGGGAGACCCCGCACCGGGTCGAGGCCGACCTCATCGCGCACGGCCAGGGCGCCCGCGTCGTGGGGGCACAGCGGATCCTGCAGGCCCACTCGGATCCGCTTCTCGGCTGGATCACCGGCGTCCCCGGCGCCGACGGCGTGCGCCGGGACTTCTATGTGCGTCAGTTCCGGGACATGAAGGGATCGGTGCAGTGGGAACGGCTCAGGCCCGCACAATCGGAGCAGTACGGCCGGCTGTGCGGAGCGCTGCTCGCCCGCGCCCACAGCCAGAGCCCGGACGGCGCGTTCGTCGCCGGGTACCTCGGCCGCGGGACGGTGTTCGACGAGGCGGTGGCGCGGTGGTCCGCCGCCTACGCCGATCGCACGGAGCAGGACTGGAAGGCGTTGTGCACCAGCGCGGCACCGGCGTAGCTCACCAGCAGTGCCCCTCGCCGCGATAGGTGGGGACGGTGGTGCGGGTGCCGCCGGCGTCGACGAGATGCAGGTGCGCGAACCGCTCGCACAGCTCCCCCGCCTTGGCATGCCGCAGCCACACGCGGCCGCCGACGGGCAGGTCTGCGGCGGCGCGGCCGGTGACCGGGGTCTGCACCTCGCCGGCACCCTCGGCGCGCAGCAGCCGCAGTCCGGCGGGCCGCACCGGCCGCGGTACCCGGGACGGACCCGTCGGGCCGGAGGCGATGTAACCGCCACCGAAGAGCGTGGCGATGGTGGGACTGGGCCTGCGCACCGTGGGCAGCGCGAAGTACAGCGCGGGCCGCGGTGTGAAGGCCCGGTATCGGTCGAACAACGTGGGCACGTAGAGGCCGGAGCCGGCGGTGACCTCGGTGACGACCGGGTCCGCGGAACTGATCTCGAGCGAACCCGTGCCGCCGCTGTTGACGATCTCGAGGTCGCCGACGACGGCGCGGACGGCCCCGACGACGGCGCTGCGACGGGTGGCCAGCTCGGCGGCCGACCGGCGCTTGATCAGGCGGACCGCGAGCGACGTGTCGGGCAGACCGGCGATCTGCGCCTCGTAGAACATCACTCCGACGACGGCGAAGCCGGCGGTCGTGGCGCAGCGGGCGAGCTGCCCCACCTCGTCGGGCGTGCGCAGCGGCGAGCGCCGCACGCCGAGGTGCACCGGCCCGAGCCGCAGCGACGCATCCACGTCGAGGCACACGCGGGGTCGCACACGGGCGGTGCCGAGGGCGTCGCGGACGATGCCGAGCTGGGCGGCGGAGTCGACCATGAGGGTGACCGCGTCGAGGGCGTGCGGCCGGCCGGCGAGTTCGGCGAGCGCGGCACGGTCGACGGTCGGGTATCCGAGGAGCACGTCGCGGGCGCCGCGCTCGACCAGCCAGAGCGCTTCGCGCAGCGAGTACGCCATGATCCCGCCGAAACCGCCGTCGGCGGTGAGGCCGGTGCCGAGCACCTCCTCGAGGACCGCGCGGCACCGGACGGACTTGCTCGCCACCCGCACGGGCGTGCCCCCGGCGCGACGGACGAGGTCGGCGGCGTTGCGTCGGAGTGTGGGAAGGTCGACGGCCGCGAGCGGCGGGTCCAGGTCGGCCGTCGCGTCGTGGAGCCGGTCGAGGGGGTGGGTCACGGCGGGGGTCCAATCCACGGCAGGTCGGGTCGTCGCGGCCAGTCAAGCACCGACTTGGACCTGTGTCCAGGTTCAGGTCGTTTCCACGGCCCGGCCGGCGACGATCGCGGCGATGTCGTCGAGTTCGGTGACGATGGCGTCGCTGTCACGATCCACCAGCCACCGCAGGACCAGGCCGTCGAGCATGGCCAGCGCCAGGCGCGCGACGGTCGAGACCGGCTCGACCCACTCGGTGCCGGTGCGGGCGGCGCACTCCTCGAGAAATGCCTGGGCCTCGACGTCCATGATGCGGTACTGCTCGGTGGCGATGTTGCCGCCGAGCAGCTCGCCGGCAGCGCGGTGGCGCAGCGAATAGGTGGTGATCTCGTAGGTGAGCAGCTGACGGTCGGCCGTCGCCTCGATCGTCGGCCACATCGCAGTGATCCCGGCGTAGAGCAGCTGCCGCAGCCCGCGCGGGCCCTGCGGGTCCGGCCCGTTCTGCGGGAGGGTGAAGGCGGTGCGCAACGCCTGGCTGAGCTGGAGCACCAGCGTCTCCCCCATCGCGGCGACGAGGGCTTCCTTGCTCTCGAAGCAGTAGTGCACCACCCCGAGCGATACGCCGGCGTGCTCGGCGACGGCACGCACTGTGACGGCCCCGAGACCGCCGCCCTCGGCCAGCGCGAGGGCGGATTCGACGAGTTGGGCTCGACGTTGGTCCGCCGGCAACCGGTTCAGCATGCCTCCGATCGTAGAACCCGGTCCGGATCCGTCGGCCCCTATTGACCTGGACGGTCGTCCAAGTCGATGATTGCCCCATGGCCACCGACCGTCCCGCAGCCACCTGGCGCAACTGGGCGCGCACCGAATCCGCGACGCCGCGCGCGTACGAGACTCCGGAATCCCTGGACGAGATCGCCGCCGTCGTCGCACGCGCATCCGAGCGGGGCCTGCGCGTCAAGGCGGTCGGGGCGGGACACTCGTTCAGCGGCGCCGCCGTCACCGACGGCGTGCTCGTCTCCCTCGACCGGTTCACCGGCATCGAGGACGTCCGGCCCACCTCCGCCGGTGCGCTCGTCACCGTGCGGGCCGGCACCCGGCTGCGGGATCTCAACCGGCTCCTGTGGGATCAGGGTCTGGCCGTGCCCAACCTCGGGGACATCGACGTGCAGTCGCTCGCCGGCGCGATGTCCACCGGCACCCACGGCACCGGCGCGCGATTCGGGGGCCTCGCCACCGTCGCCCGCGCCGCCACCGTGGTGCTCGCCGACGGTTCCGTCGTGCACTGCTCCCCCGACGACCACCCGGAACTCTACGAGGCCGCCCGGCTCGGCCTCGGCGCCGTCGGCATCCTCGCCACGATCACACTCGAGTGCGTGCCCGCCTTCGCGCTGCACGCCGCGGAAGCGCCCGGCACGCTGCACGACACCCTCGCCGTGCTCGAGCGCGACCGGCTCGCCGTCGACCACTTCGAGTTCTACTGGTTCCCGCACACCGACCGGGTGCTCACCAAGCGCAACACCCGGCTGCCCGCCGACGCGCCCGGCGCCCCGGTGGGCCGGGTACGGGGCTTCGTCGACGACGAGGTGCTCGCCAACGGCATGTTCGAGGTCGTCCAGCGCGTCGCGACCCGCGCCCCCGCGACCATCCCGCGGCTCAACGAGTTCGCCGCCCGGACGCTGTCGCCGCGGGAGTTCGTCGACCGCAGCTATCGCGTCTTCGCCTCCCCGCGCCGGGTCCGGTTCCGGGAGATGGAGTACGCCGTACCCGTCGGCTCGGTGACCGACGTGCTCACCGAGATCGATGCGTGGCTCTCCCGCAACGACTTCCGTGTCGCTTTTCCCGTCGAGGTACGCTTCGCCGCCGCCGACGACGTGTGGCTGTCGACGGCACACGGCCGCGACAGCGCGTACCTCGCCGTGCACCAGTACCACCGGCGCGAGCACCGGGCGTACTTCGATGCGGTCGAGGCGATCGCCCGCGCCGTGGACGGACGGCCACACTGGGGCAAGATGCACGGCCGCAGCGCGGCCGACCTGCGCACGACGTATCCGCGCTTCGACGACTTCCTCGCCGTCCGCGACCGCGTCGACCCGCAGCGCACCTTCGCCAACCCGTACCTGGACCGCGTGCTCGGCCCGTAGGCCGCGGGCTAGCCGAAGGACGCCGCGATCGAATTGCGCGCCAACGTCTCCCGCTGATCGGACGTGAGCCCGAGCCGATCGCGCAGCGCCGCGAACGTGTCGTCGACGTACCCGCCGAAGTACGCCGGATCGTCGGAGTTGACGGTCACCAGCAGACCCGCCTCGAGCATGCGCGGCAGCGGATGCCGCTCGAGCGAATCCACCACGCGCAAACGGACGTTGGACAGTGGACAGACCGTGAGCGGAATCTGCTCGTCCACGAGGCGCGTTACGAGGAGGGGGTCCTCGAGGGATCGGATGCCGTGGTCGATGCGTTCGGCCCCGAGCAGATCCAGTGCCTGCCACACGTATTCGGGCGGGCCCTCCTCTCCCGCATGGGCGACCGTGTGCAGGCCCTCGGCGCGGGCGCGGGCGAACACGTCCTCGAACAGCGACGGCGGATAGCCCACCTCCGCAGAGTCCAGACCCAGCCCGATGATCGGAGCCGACAGGCGCAGCAGCTCCCCGAACACCTCCTCGGCCTCGTGCACGGGCCGGTCCCGCACGACGGAGGCGATCATCGCCGCATCGACGCCGAACTCTCGCCGGCCCGCCGCGACGGCGTCCGCGAGGCCCTCGACCACCTCCGTCAGCGGCACGCCGCGGCTCGTGTGCGCCTGCGGGTCGAAGGAGAACTCGGCCCGCGTCACGCCGGCCTGCGCCGCCCGGCGCAGGTACGCCCGCGCGAGATCGGCGAAGTCCTCGGCCGTCCGCAGCACCTGCATGTTCGCGTAGTACAGGTCGAGGAAGGACTGCAGATCGGTGAACTCGTACCGGCTGCGCAGTTCGGCGAGGTCGGCGTACGGGAGCGCGACCCGGTTGCGCTCGGCCAGAGCGAAGATCAGCTCCGGTTCGAGAGTGCCCTCGATGTGGACGTGCAGTTCGGCGAGCACGATCCTCCTTCGTCGACGCGTCCCTTCCGCGGCCGCGCGGAAGGGACGCGGGTCGTCAGCGGCCCTTCCAGACCGGGGAACGCTTCTCCGCGAACGCCGTCGCGCCCTCGCGGGCGTCCTCGGACACGAACACCGGGCCGACGATCTCGCGTTGCCTGTCGAAGGCCTCGTCCGCCGGCCAGTCGGCGGCCTTGGCGATGACCTCCTTGGTGGCCGCCACGGCGAGCGGGCCGTTGGCCGTGATCCGTTCGGCGAGGGCCAGGGCACCCTCCAGCGCACCGCCCGGCTCGGTGAGAATGTTGACGAAGCCGTAGCCGTGGGCCTCCTCGGCGGTGAACGCGTCGCCGGTGAGGGCCAGTTCCATCGCCTTCTGATACGGGATCCGGGTGGGCAGGCGCAGCAGGCCGCCGCCCGCGGCGACGAGTCCGCGCTTGACCTCCGGGATGCCGAACCTGGCGTCCGCGGCGGCGACCACGAGATCCGTGGCGAGGACGAGTTCGGTGCCGCCGGCCAGCGCAAAGCCCTCGACGGCGGCGATGATCGGTTTGCGCGGCGGCGCCTCGGTGAAGCCGAGGCCCTTGCCCGGCACCGCGACGTTCTCCCCGGCGACGAACGCCTTGAGATCCATGCCGGCACAGAAGTTGCCACCCGCACCGGTGAGCACGCCCACGGACAGGTCGGGATCGGCGTCGAGTTCGTCGACGGCGGCGGCGAGGGCGTGGCTGACGGCCGCGTTGACGGCATTGCGGGCCTCGGGCCGGTTGATGGTGATCACCAGGATTCGACCGCGACGCTCGAGCAGGACCTCGTCGGACATGCGCGCACACCTTTCACAGGATTCGGTAGCCGACCGCGCGTACCGCGGTCCATTCGCTTATACCGCAACCGAACCCGGCGGCGGCGGACCGGCCGTACCGCCGTGTCACGACACCCGGACGGCGACGGGCGTGACGAAGCCGTCCCCGTCGATGTGCACCTGGTCGCCGGTGTGGAACCAGCCGTCGTCGAAGGTCTCGGCGGTCGATTCCGGGTCGTTCCAGTAGCGGCGCGCGACGCTGGGACCGCGGCACAGCAGTTCGCCGACGCCTTGATCGGCGGCCGGGCCGAGGAGCGCGACCTCCATGCCGCCGAACGGAACTCCGACGCTGCGCGGGTGCGCGGCCCGCTGGTCGGTGGGCAGCAGCAGCCCGATGCCGCCGGTTTCGGCCACCCCCCAGCCGCGTACGCACCTCGCCGCGGGGAACGACGCGCGCAGGTGCCGCCACGGCACCCGCACCCCCCGGGCCCCGGCGGCGACGACGGTGCCGCCGGCCGCCAGGGTGGGCAACAGCTGCACGGCGCTGCCCGCCGCCGTGGACAGCGGTGCGGTGAGCACCGTGCGCGCCCCCTCCGCGGTCAGGTCCATCGCGTGCACCACGGCCTCGATCGTGGAGAGGATGTTCTCGTTGGTCAGCTCCACCCCGTGCAGTCCCCCGCCGCGTTTGCGCACGTAGTACAGCACCGCGAGCTCGTCCGGCGCGGCGCCCTCGTCCAGGAACGCCACCCCGTCGGGCAGCTCGCCGTCGAGGGTCAGGACGGCGCCGCTGTCATCGGCGATCCACTCGAGTTCCGGATCGCTGCACGTCGGATCCGGCAGCACCGGCACCCCACCGGCGAGGACCACCCCGAGAAACGCGTACAGCCAGCGGAACCCGTTCGGATAGTGGACGACCACCCGGTCGGCCGGGCCCACGCCCTGATCGAGCAGTCCACCCGCCACCCGTGCTGCCGACGACCACATCTGCCCGTAGGTGAGGGCGTTGCCGGCCCGGTCGACGGCGGCGACGCGGGCGGAGTGCCGCAGCGCGCTGCGGTCGAGCAGCTCGGCCAGGCACGGCTCGAGGTCCTCGTACCGCAGGACACCGTCCAGTCGGCGACTGACACGCTCGTCACGGAACCACCCCGCTGCGCACGAAACCCGGACCACCGCCACCGACATCGTCACCTCCGCCTCGTCGTGTGCCTGCACTATATGGCGCGGGTCACAACTGGGGGCGGGATCGGCTCACCTTCCGGTGTACGACGCCTTCCCCGGGCCGACGGTGAGGAAGCTGCGCACGGCACCCTTCAGGTCGTCGGTGCCGAACAGCGCGCCGGAGACGTCCGGGGTCTCCGAGTCGGCGTGCGCGACGCCACCGGACCGCCACGCGCCGATGATCTGCTTGGTGGCGTCGTGGGCGCGGGTGGGGCCGTCGGCGAGCCGGTCCGCCAAGGCGCGTGCGGCGGAATCCACGTCCTCGTGGACCGCGTTGACCACGCCCCACGACCGCAGCGTCTCGGCGTCGTAGAGGTCGCCGGTCATCACCAGTTCGCGTGCGCGGCCGGAGCCGGCACGCTCGGCCAGCCGCTGCGGCCCGCCCATCGACGGGGTCAGACCGACGACGGTTTCCACCAACCCGAACTTCGCGCCCGGCGCCGCGAGGACGATGTCGCAGGCGAGGGAGATCTCGAACGCCGCGGTGAGGGTGAGCCCGTGCGCGGCGAACACCACGGGGCACGGCAGGGCCTCGAGCGGGTGGATGATCTGCGCGAACAGGTCCTGCCACAGCTGCGCGCCCTGCCCGGCGTCGAGGCCGTCGAACAGGTGGACGTCCACCCCGCCGGAGACGACCTTGCCTTCCGCGCGGATCAGTACCGCGCGCGGCGGCGCGGCCACGAGCGCGGTGATGTCGGCGATCACGGCGTCGAACAGGGCCCGGTCGAACAGGTTCAGCGTGCCGTGCGCGACGGTGAGCACGGCGACCTCGGCACCGGCCGCGGTGGTGTGGCGCTCGAGGCGGGTGGGATGTGTGGTCTGCGTCATGCGCGCCACACTAGGCGAGCGTGCGGCGCTGCTCGAGGGGTGGTCTCGGCGCCGGCTCGGTGCGCACAGGCCGCGTGAAAAACAGCGCCGCGGCGAAGCCGACGAGCAGGACCGCGGCAGGCAGCAGCGTCGACTCGGCCATGGCGGCGGCGAACGGCGCGCGCACCGGCTCGGGCAGGGCCGTCGTCCCGCCCTCGCCGGCACCGCCGCCGGCCAACCCGTGCACGGCGAGGCGGGACGTGATGAGCGCACCCACGGCGGCGCTGCCCAGGACGGCACCGACCTGCCGGGTGGTGTTGTAGACACCCGACCCGGCCCCCGCCTGATGCGGCGGCAGGCCGTGCGTCGCGGTGGCGGCCAGCGGCGACCAGATGCCGGCCATCGCGGCGCCCATGAGGGCGATCGGCAGCAGCAGCTGCCACACCGGCGAGTCGGGCGTCATCACCGCGGCCAGCCACGCCAGCGACACGGCGAGCAGCGCGAATCCGGTGCCGGCGATGTAGCGCGGATGGGTTCGGTCCACGAGCCGCCCGACCATCGGGGCGAGCACGCCGGTGAGGACCGCCATCGGGGCCATCAGCAACGCCGACTCCGTGGGTGTCCAGCCGCGCACGCCCTGGGCGTAGAACATCAGCGGCAGCACCATCGCGGTGACCGAGAAGCCCATCGTGGCGATGCCGATGTTGGCCAGCGAGAAGTTGCGGTCGCGGAACAGGCCGAGCGGAACGAGCGGCTCCCCGCGCCCCCGGGACTGGTACCACACGAACACCGCCAGCAGCGCCACCCCGGCGGCGATCAGCACCCACACGGGAGTGGACCAGTCGTAGGAGTTGCCCTCCTGGATACCGAACACGAGACAGAACATGCCCGCGCCGCTGAGCAGCACGCCGAGGAGGTCGAACCGGTGCGGATGGGTGGGCAGCGCCGGGACCAGCCGCGCCGCGAGGACGAAACCGACGATCCCGACCGGCACGTTCACGAAGAAGATCCATTCCCAGCCGAGGTTGTCGACGAGGACACCGCCGGCCAGCGGGCCCACGAGGGTCGCGACCCCCGCCACCGCGCCCCACAGGCCCATCGCGGTGCCTCGCCGGTCGGGCGGGAAGGTGCGGGTGATGATCGCCATCGTCTGCGGGGTCATCAGGGCCGCGCCGAGGCCCTGGAAGCCCCGGGCGACCACGAGAGCGGCAACGGTGCCGGACAATCCGCACCACAGCGACGCCGCGGTGAACAGCACCAGGCCCGCCAGGTAGACGCGCTTCGGGCCGAACCGGTCGCCGAGGCGGCCGGTGACCAGCAGCGGCACCGCGTATGCCAGCAGGTACGCGCTGGTGACCCACACGACGTTGTTGATGTCGGTGTCCAGCGCCCGCATGATCGCCGGGTTGGCGACCGCCACGATGGTGCTGTCCACCAGGATCATGAAGAACCCGAGGCACAGCGCCCACAGCGCCGGCCACGGACTTGTCTCGGTCTCCACCCGCACGTCCTCCGCTCGTAGGCGTCTACGGTAGCGCCGTGGACGGACATCTCCTGGACATCGTGCGGCTGGCCTGGTGCCGCGAACTCGGGCTCGACGACGGAGCGCTCGCCGCGCCGGGACGGGTGACGCGGGTGGACGACGCGTCCGCGCTGGTCCGGGTGCTGCGCCTCGGTGAGGCCACCGCGGTGGTGGGTCCGAGCTGGGCGGTCGAGGCCGTCGCGGCGGTGCCCGACGCGGAGCTGGACGCGTCGGCGTTGCTCGACCTGACCCGCGGCCGCGCGGTGCGCAGCCACGCGCTGAGTTACTGCGCCGACTGGGTCGACGCGACGCGGGTGCGCGATCCGCTGATCTCCCACGAGGTCGACGATCTCGCGGAGCTGTTGCGGCGCTGCCCACCCGACGACGCGACCGAGGCGGGACTCGAGAATGTGAACGGGGAGGCCTCGTCGTTCGTGCTGCTCGACGACGACCACCGGCCGCTGTCGGGGGCGGTGTACCGGGAGGTGCAGTCGATCCTGGCGGACGTGACGGCACTGACCGTGCCGGAGCACCGCCGGATCGGTCTGGCGGCGACGGTCGCGACGCTCGCGACGCACGACGCGCTCGACGCCGGGCTGATCCCGCAGTGGCGGGCCCGGCGCGACAACACCGCGGGCCGTGGCCTGGCCGCGGTGCTGGGATACACCGAACTGGGTACCCACACCTCGGTGGCCGTACCGGCTAGCGTCTGAACGGGCCGCACCGAGCGAAGGGAGCCCTGTGAACAAGCACTCCGGAGGCGACAGTGACGGGTATGTCACGCCCGGCGCCGAGTACAGCCGCGACACGCACTACATCACCACGCGCATCACCGCCGACGGGCGCGACGGGTATCCGGTGGAGGCGGGCCGGTACCGGCTGATCGCCGCCCGCGCCTGCCCGTGGGCGAATCGCACGCTCATCGTGCGCCGGCTGCTGGGGCTCGAGGACGCGCTGTCGCTGGGGTTGTGCGGGCCCACGCACGACGAGCGCAGCTGGACGTTCGATCTCGACCCGGGCGGGGTGGATCCGGTGCTGCAGATCCCGCGGTTGCAGGACGCGTACTTCGCCCGGGACCCCGAGTACCCACGGGGCATCACGGTCCCGGCCGTCGTGGACGTGCCCACCGGCCGGGTGGTCACCAACGATTACGCGCAGATGACCCTGGACTTCTCCACGGAGTGGACGGCGCTGCACCGCGACGGCGCCCCCGACCTCTACCCGGAGCCGTTGCGCGACGAGATCGACGAGGTGGCCCAGCTCGTCTACCAGGACGTCAACAACGGCGTGTACCGGTGCGGGTTCGCCGGGTCGCAGCGCGCGTACGACCGCGCCTTCGACCGGCTGTTCGCGCGGCTGGACTGGCTCGAGGAACGGCTGAGTTCGCGCCGGTACCTGGTGGGCGAGACGATCACCGAGGCGGATGTCCGGCTGTTCACCACGCTGGCCCGCTTCGACGCCGTCTACCACGGGCACTTCAAGTGCAACCGGGGTCTGCTCTCGTCGATGCCGGCGCTGTGGGGGTACGCCCGGGACCTGTTCCAGACGCCGGGCTTCGGCGACACGATCGACTTCGTGCAGATCAAGGAGCACTACTACATCGTGCACGCCGACATCAATCCGACGCAGATCGTGCCGAAGGGCCCCGACCTGAGGGGGTGGCTGACGCCGCACGGCCGGGAAGAGCTGGGCGGCAAGCCGTTCGGTGACGGCACGCCACCGCCCCCGCCGCGGGCGCAGGAGGCGGTGCCGGCCGGTCACGGCGCGTGATTCACGCGCCCGGATAGGTTCCGAAGCTCCAGTACACCCCCTGCGGGTCCCGGCACGTGAAGTCGTGTGAGCCGTAGTCGGTGTCGTGCAGGGCGACGACGATCGTGGCGCCCGCGGCCACGGCGCGTTCGTGCAGCGTGTCGACGGCGGTGGCATCGGGGGCGACGAGGTAGATGCAGCCGGTGCCGGCGGGCGTCTCGATCGGGCCGCCCCGACCGGCCGAGCCGAGCATGACGCCGCCGCCGTGCGGCCATCTCAGCTCGGCGTGGTCGACGCGGTCGCCGTCGCCGTAGACGGCGTTCTCGGTGAAGCCGAACGCGTCGACGAGGAAGCGGATCGCCGCCCGGGCGTCGGTGTAGGAGAGGCAGGGCCATACGGTTGTGGTGAGTGCTGTCGTGGTCATGTCTGCCAGTGTTCGTCGACGGCCGGGTCGCCGTCTTGGACGATTGGGAACTGCTCGTCGCGCAGCCAGCGCGACGGCGGGACCCCGGCGATCTCGCGCCATTCCCGCGCGAGGTGGGCCTGGTCGTAGAACCCGCACCGGGCGGCCACGTCGGCGAGCACGTGCGGCCCGGGGCTGCGCAGCAGCCGACGGGACCGGTCGAATCGGATCACCCGTGTCGCCTCCTTGGGCCCGACCCCGAACTCGGCGGTGAATCGCGACGTCAGATGCCTTCGGCTCCAGCCGATCTCGTCGGCCAGATCGGTGATCCGCGGACCCGGCGAACGCGGGTCCTGCAGCCTGCGCCACGCGTGCCGCAGACGGGGGTCGATCTCGCCGCGCCCACCGGCGAGGCGCCGGCCGAGCACCTCGTCGAGGACCCGGAACCGGCTCTCCCACGCCCCGGTGGCGGCGATCCGTTCGCCGAGCTCGCGGGCGGCGGCGCCGAGCACCTCCTCGAGGTCGACGACCCAGGCGCCGAGCGCACCGGCGGGCACGCCCAGCAGCACCCGGGCTCCCGCGGGGGTGAGTGCGAGCTGGATGCCGTGCTGGTTGCCGTCGTGGGCGATGGTGACGGCGGTGGTGGCCAGCCCGCTCGCGAGCGCACCGAACCGGCCGGGCCCCTGGCCCGGTGCGGCGGCCCGCGCGAGTTCGAGCGGTGCGCCGATCGTGAGCACGACGGTCAGGTCCGGGGACGGCAGGCCGAGGTGGGTGCCGGGTGCGAATCCCGTCAGCCGGTACCCGTCGTAACCGCGCACGTAGGGACGCAGCGACGGGGCGGGCCGCCGCCGGGCACCGTCCGAGATGCCGGTCACGGTCCCAGGGTAAACAGGGATAGAGGACACGCCCATGGGGTACACGGGGTGAGCAGCCGTGGACTCACGGCGGCGCATGCAGGCCCGGGAGGGCCGGGAGGATCGAGGACGGAACGATGACCGACAGGGTGGGACGCGTGGAGAAGTATCTCGTCACGCTCCTGGACAACGGCAGCAGGCTGCAGGCGCCCGCGGTGGCGCGCTACGTCGAACTGACGCGGCGCGCCCATCCCGGCGAGACTCCGGAGCAGATCATTGCGCGGCTGGAGAAGATCTTCCTCAACGGAGTCACCGGCAGCGGCACGGCGGCGGGCGCCGCCGCGACCGTTCCCGGCATCGGCACGCTCGCATCGATCGCCGCGGTCGGCGCCGAAACCGCGTTCTTCCTCGAGGCTGCCGCGCTGCTGACGCTTGCGGTGGCGTCGGTGCACGGGATCGAACCGCACGAACACGAGCAGCGCCGCGCCCTCGTGCTCGCCGTGGCACTGGGTGAGGCAGGCATGGAGATCGTCGAGCGGGCCACGGGCACGACCGCGAAGACGTGGACGTCGGCGATCACCGACAAGATCCCCGGCGCCCAGCTGAGGTCCGTGAACAAGTCGCTCGCGCGGACGTTCGTCCGCAAGTACCTCGCCAAGCGCAGCGCCCTCGTGTTCGGCAAGCTGGTGCCGGCCGGGATCGGTGCCGCGATCGGCGGCGTGGGCAACCGCGCGCTGGGCAAGCGGGTCATCGCGAACGCGCGCGATGCGTTCGGCCCGCCGCCGGCGCAGTGGCCGGCGAAGCGTCCGCCGCTCGCCGGACCGGCCACCGGGCCGGACGGCGATCCGAACTGGCAGGCGCTGTCCTCTCCCCTGACCGGCTGGTGAGATGTCCGCGGGCACGGTGTTCGTGCGCGAGAGCGGATCCGGCCCGCGCACCGTGGTCCTCCTGCACGGATACTCCGACCACGGGGGCACCTGGTGCAAGGTGGCCCCGGCCCTGGCCGAACGCCACCGGGTCCTGACCGTCGACCTGCCGGGGTTCGGCCGGAGCGCCGGGCACTGGCGGGCGCCGGTACTGGACCACTACGTCGACACCGTCGCCGACGTGATCGCCGACTGCCGGGATCCGGTTGCGCTGATCGGCAATTCGCTGGGAGCGGTGACGTCGCTGGCGTTCGCGTCGACGTATCCGCGCCGGGTGGACGGCGTCGTACTCGCCGACATGCCGGGGATGGCCGGCATACCGCGCAGCTGGCTGGGCGGAGCGCGGCTGCCGTTGGACATGGTGTCGCGCGCGCTGTCCCGGCCCGTGCCGCCGGCGCTCGTGCAGTTCGCCGTCGCCGCCCTGTACACCCGCGCGGCGCTGCACCGCCCGGACCGGCTGGGCGTCGACACGCGCACCGCGTTCGCGGCGAACTACGCGACGCGGCGCCGCATCGAGACCATGCTGGCCGTCGGCCGGGCCGTGATCCCCGAACTGGGCCGGCTGCCGATTCCCGAGATGGTGAACTCCCTGACCGTGCCGGCGCTGCTGGTGTGGGGCGAGCGGGATCTGATCACCCCGGCGCGCGCCGCGGGCCGGGTGAACACCGGGGCCCGGCGACGGGTCGCGATCATTCCGGACGCCGGGCACTGCCCGCAGCTCGACGCCCCGAGCGAATTCCTCGAACTGGTGCTTCCCTTCCTCGACCGGTCCTTCTCCCGGTCCGCCGCGCCGGGCACGTAGGCTCGCGGGGTCCGAGCAGGGGCCCACACCAGGGAGGGTATCGATGACAGCGCCGTTCCCGACGGGGCCGGTCGCCGGCGCCGGGTACGCGAACGCGGCCGCGCCGCCGCCGGGCATCGCCGTGCAGGGGCTGAGCAAGACCTTCCGCAACGTGCCGGCGGTGTCGGACCTGTCGTTCTCCGTCCCGCCGGGATCGATCACGGGATTCCTCGGACCGAACGGCTCCGGGAAGACGACGACCCTGCGGATGCTGCTCGGCCTGGTGCGCCCGACGGCCGGTGCCGCGCTCGTCGACGGGATGCCCTTCACCTCGCTGCCGCAGCCGGCGCGGGTGGTCGGTGCAGTGCTGGACGCGCAGAGCTTCCATCCCAAGCACACCGCCGGAACCCATCTCGACGTGTACGCCGCCGCGATCGGCGTGCCGGCGGCCCGGGTGCGGCACGTTCTCGACCTGGTCGGGCTCGGCGCGGCCGCCCGACGGCGGATCGGCGAGTTCTCCCTCGGCATGCGGCAGCGGCTGGCCCTGGCCACCGCGCTGCTCGGCGAACCGCGCTACCTCGTGCTCGACGAACCGGCGAACGGCCTGGACCCCGAAGGCATGGCCTGGCTGCGCGACTTCCTGCTCGGCTACGCGCGTTCCGGGGGCACCGTGCTGATCTCGAGCCACATCCTGCGGGAGGTCGAGCAGACGGCCGACCGTCTGGTGATCATCAGCCGCGGCATGCTCGTGCACCAGGGCACGACGGCGGACCTGCGGCACGCGCACCGCGCGCGGGTCCTCGTCGCCGCCTCCGACCCGGCCCGCCTGGCGACGGCGCTGGCCGCGGCGGGCCACACCGACGCGCAGGTGCAGCCGGACGGCCGGCTCGCGATCGTCGGGGTGGAGCCCGAGCGCGTCGCGGCGCTCGCCGCCGGACACGGCGTGACGGTGTTCGGGACGAGCGTCGAGCACGCCGACCTCGAACAGGTGTTCCTGGCGATGACGGCCGGGCAGTATGTGGGGGCCGCGCCGGGGTGGGGCATGCAGGGGCCGACGCCCCCGCAGCAGCCGCCCTACCCGGGACAGTTCCCGCCGCCCGGCCCGTTCCCGCCCGGGCAACAGCATTCGCCGACCGGCTGGGAGGGACCCCGATGACCGCGTTGCTGACGGCCGAGTTCCGCAAGGTCCTGGGCCTGCGCTACTGGTGGATCCTCGGCATCACCCCGGTGGTGGTGGGCCTGTTCTCCGGTGCGCTGACCCTGCCGATCCTCGGCACGCTCGAGAGCCTCGTCGGCGAGAGCTTCGCCGAGACCGCCGCCGCCGCGATCGGGGTGAGCGTCGCGCTCGCGCTGGTGTTCCTGTTCGCGGCGCTGTTCGGGGTGGTCAACACGGGCAGCGAGTTCCAGCACCGCACCATCGTCACCAGTTTCCTGACCACGCGCGGCCGCGACGGGGTGATCGCCGCCAAGCTGACGACGGCGGTCGCGTTCGGGCTGCTGTACTGCGTGGTGGTCGAGGCCGTGTCGATGCTGACCATCCTGATGTTCGGCGGTGGTCTCGCCGGTGACGGCTCGAGTGCGGGCAGTGTCGCCGCGGTCCTCGGCGCCGGCCTGTTCGCCGCGATGCTGTGGGCCCTCATGGGCGCCGGGCTCGGCCTGCTCACCGGGTCGACGGCCGGCAGCGTCCTGGCGATCACCGCCTGGATCCCGTTCGGGGAGCTGATCGTCTCGCTGATCCTCGACGGCCTCGGGGCGGGCGCACTCGCCCGGCTGCTGCCCGGGCAGCTCACCTGGTACACGGTCTTCACCGTCATCGACCTGCCCGAGGAGGTCGACCCGGCCGTGACGTGGCCGGCGGCGCCGCTGGGGCTGCTCGGCTGGACCGCGCTGATCTGCGGCCTCGGCTGGTGGCGCACCCGGACCCGCGACATCGTCTGAGTCCGACGGCGGTTCTCGCGGCGAAGGGGAGGTTGCTGCGGCATCGATCGAGTGGTGGGCGCAACAACCACCCCCTCGCCGCAGAATCCTCCCGTGTCCCCGGCCGGCGCTAATGTCGGAAGACGATGGCACACGACGCGCGTTCCCCCGGTTGGATCCGTCGGCTGGGCGCGGAGGCCTGGCAGCATCGCCGCGTCGCGCTCGGCGCGCTGACCGTCACCGTCGTCGCCGCACTGATCGACATCACGTTCCCGTTGCTGACCAAGCTGGCGCTCGACAGCGCCACCCACCCCGACGGCCACGACCTGCAGCTGATCGGGCTGGCGGCGGCGGCGATCGCGGTGGGCGCGCTGGTGCGGTTCGGGTGTCAGTACGGCAGGCGGATGCTCGCCGGCCGGCTCTCGCTGGACGTGCAGCACGACCTGCGGCTCGGGCTGCTCGCCTCGCTGCAGCGGCTCGACGGGCGCGGCCAGGACCAGATCCGCACCGGGCAGGTGGTGTCGCGGTCGATCACCGACCTGCAACTCGTCCAGGGCCTGCTGGCGATGGTCCCCATGTCGGCCGGGGCGCTGTTGCAGTTCGCGCTGGCGCTGGTGATCATGGCGGTGCTCTCGCCGCTGCTGACCCTCGTCGCCCTCGTCACCGTCCCGGTGATCGCCGGGGTGGTCGCCGTCGTCCGGCCCAAACTGTTCGCGGCGACGTGGTCGGCGCAGCAACGCGCGGCCGACCTGGCCCAGCACGTGGAGGAGACCGTCACCGGGGTGCGGGTGGTCAAGGGGTTCGGGCAGGAGGCCCGCGCCGTGGACCAGCTCGAACAGCACGGCCGCGCCCTCTATGCCGAGCGCATGCGCGCCGCCCGGATCAACGCCACGTTCGCCGCCCCGATGGGTGCCATCCCGCAACTCGGGCTCGTCGCCGTGATCGCGCTCGGCGGCTGGCTGGCCCTGCAGGGCACCGTCACCGTCGGCACGTTCCTCGCGTTCGCCGCCTACCTGGCGACGATGACCGCGACGACGCGCACGCTGTTCTCGGTGGTGATCATGGCGCAGCTCTCCCGCGCCGCGGTCGAGCGGGTGTACGAGGTGATCGACACCGAGCCCGACGTCGCCGACCCGCCGCATCCGGTGCCGCTGCCGGACGGGCCGCTGGGGCTGGTCCTCGACGCGGTGACGTTCGGTTTCGAGCCCGGCCGGCCCGTGCTCGACGGTCTCGACCTCGAACTGGCGCCGGGCGAGACCGTCGCCGTGGTCGGCTCCGCCGGCTCCGGCAAGACGGCGATGTCGCTGCTGCTGCCCCGGTTCTACGCCCCCGAATCCGGCGCCGTGTACGTCACCACCGCCGACGGCGACAGGATCGACGTCGCCGCCCTGCGCGCCGAGCACCTGCGCGAGGCGGTGAGCCTGGTGTTCGACGAACCGTTCCTGTTCTCGGACACGATCGCGGCGAACATCGCGCTGGGCCGGCCCGAGGCGAGCGCCGAGGAGATCCGCGCCGCCGCGCGGGCGGCGTGCGCCGACGAGTTCGTCGAGGCGCTCCCCGACGGGTACGACACCGTCGTCGGGGAGCGCGGTCTGACGCTGTCGGGTGGGCAACGGCAGCGCGTCGCGCTCGCCCGGGCGCTGCTGCTCGACCCCCGGGTGCTGATCCTCGACGACGCGACCTCCGCGGTGGACGCGGAGACGGAGGCCGCGATCTTCGCGGCGCTGCGGGCGCGCCCGAAGCGCACCACGCTGATCCTCGCGCACCGGCGGTCCACGCTGTCGCTCGCCGACCGGGTCGCGGTGCTCGACGGCGGTCGCGTCGTCGACTCCGGGACCGTCCACGAACTCGAGGCGCGCAACGCCCTGTTCCGGGCCCTGCTCAGTGGCGCCGAGGACGAGACGCCGGAACCGGACCGCGCCGACGGGTACGGCGTCGAAGCGTTGTGGCCGGAGGCGGCGCCCGACTCCGATCCGGCCGCGGTCCGGGCGGCCGCGCCGCAGGCGGGGCCGGGCGGGGGTGGCCGCGGCGGCGGTCCGATGAGCGGCGCCCTCGGGTCGATCGCCCCCACGCCGGCGCTGCGCCGGGCGGTCGAGGCGTTGCCCCCGGCCACCGAGCAACCGGGGCTGGACACGGCACAGCTGCGGCGCCCCGACCCCGAGTTCCGCCTCTCCCGGACGCTGCGGCCGGTGCGGTGGCTGCTGGCGGCGGTGGTGCTGTGCCTGGCGGTCGAGTCGCTGACGTCGATCGCGTTCCCGTCGATCGTGCGTTACGCCGTCGACCGCGGCGTCACGCCGGGCGAACCCGCGCGGCTGTGGGCGGCCACCGCCGTGGGCGCCGCGCTGGCGCTCCTGGCCTGGCTGGTGGTCGCGGTGCTCACCGTGCTCACCGCCCGCGCCGGCGAAAGGGTGCTGTTCGGGTTGCGGGTGCGCAGCTACGCGCACCTGCAGCGGCTGGGTCTGGACTACTACGAGCGGGAGCTGTCCGGCCGCATCATGACCCGGATGACCACGGACGTCGACGCGCTCTCCTCGTTCATCCAGACCGGGTTGTCCACCGCGGTGGTGAGCGTGCTGACGCTGGTCGGGATCTCGGTCGCCCTGCTCGCCACCGACCTCACCCTGGGGCTGGTGGCGCTGGCGGTGGTGCCGCCGTTGCTCGCGGCGACGCTGTGGTTCCGGCGGGTCTCGTCCACGGCCTACTCGGTCTCCCGCGAACGCATCTCCCTGGTCAACGCGGACTTCCAGGAGAACGTCACCGGGCTGCGGGCGGCCCAGGCCTACCGCCGGGAGGAGTTCGCGGCCCGCCGGTTCGCCGAGCGCGCCGATGCGTACCGGCGCAGCCGGATGCGCTCCCAGCGGGCCATCTCGCTGTACTTCCCGTTCATTGCGCTGCTGTCCGACCTCGCGCTGGCCGCGGTGGTGTTCGTCGGAGCCCGGGAGGTGGCCTCCGGGGCGACGACCGCGGGCGTGCTCGTCGCGTTCGTGCTCTACCTCGGCCTGCTGTTCGGTCCCATCCAGCAGTTGTCGCAGGTGTTCGACGGCTACCAGCAGGCCCGGGTGGGGCTGCGCCGGATCGGCGACCTGCTGCGCACCGAGAGTTCCCTCGAGACGGGCGGCACCGGCACGGTGCCCGTCCCGGGACACCTGCGCGGCGACGTGCGCCTCGACGACGTCGGGTTCCGCTACGCGGGAGCCGACACCGACGCGCTCACCGGCGTGGACCTGCACTTCCCCGCCGGCTCCACGGTGTCGCTCGTCGGCCGCACCGGCGCCGGCAAGTCCACGATCGTCAAGCTGCTGGCCCGGTTCTACGATCCGACGTCCGGCTCGGTGCGGGTCGACGACGTCGACCTGCGCGGGTATCGCCTGCCCGAGTACCGGGCCCGGCTCGGCGTCGTCCCGCAGGAGGCGCACCTGTTCACCGGCACCGTCGCGAGCAACATCGCCTACGGGCGGCCCGACGCGGACCGCACGGACATCGAGGCCGCCGCACGCGCGGTGGGGGCCCTCGACATGATCGCCGGGCTGCCCGGCGGCATGCTGCATCCCGTCGGCGAGCGCGGGCAGGGCCTGTCCGCCGGGCAGCGTCAGCTCGTGGCGCTGGCCCGGGCCGAACTCGTCGATCCGGACCTGCTGCTGCTCGACGAGGCCACCGCGACGCTCGACCCGGGCACTGAACGGGCGGTGCTCGCGGCGGGCGAGTCGGTGACCCGCAGCCGCACCGCCGTGGTGGTGGCCCACCGGCTGGCCACCGCGGCACGCTCCGACCTGGTCGTCGTGGTCGACGGCGGGCGCATCGTGGAGACCGGATCGCACGACGCACTGCGGCACGCCGGAGGCGTGTACACGACCCTCTGTGATGCGGCCCAAATGCGGGCAGGGAATAATCGGCTGTCGAGAACCGTCGTCGATGGGGATCCCATCGAATCAGAGATTGTGAGGTAGGTCTCGACCGTGGCAGAGCTTTTTTGTTCGTCACAGCCGCGGGCTAGCCTCATATACATAGGCACTCCGATCGGGTACCGAAGAAAGAAACGAGGCGAACAACTGCCGTGAGCAGCAGCTCTACTTCCCAGTTCGGACAGAACCAGTGGTTGGTTGACGAGATGTACCAGCGGTTCCAGGACGATCCGTCGTCCGTGGACGCCAGCTGGCACGAATTCCTGACGGACTACTCCCCGGAGGCGGCGGTCGCGGGTGGCGCGAACGGCGCCACGCAGACCCAGCGTCCGGCGCAGAGTTCCGCCCCGACCTCCACCGAATCCGCCCCCGCCTCGAAGGCCACCCCGGCCCAGGCTCCGCCGAAGGCCGCTACTGCCCCGGCGAAGCCCGCACCGGCACCCAAGGCGGCTCCCGCTCCGGAACCGGCCAAGCCCGCCGCCGCCAAGCCGGCCCCCGCGAAGCCCGCCGCCGCCAAGCCGGCCCCCGCGAAGCCCGCCGCGCCGGCCACCCAGGAAGAGTCCAAGGTTCTCCGTGGCGCTGCCGCTGCCGTCGCGAAGAACATGAACGCCTCGCTCTCGATCCCGACCGCCACCAGTGTGCGCGCCATCCCTGCGAAGCTGATGGTCGACAACCGGATCGTCATCAACAACCACCTCGCCCGTACCCGCGGCGGCAAGGTGTCGTTCACTCACCTGCTCGGCTACGCCATCGTGCAGGCGGTGAAGGCGTTCCCGAACATGAACCGCCACTTCGCCGAGATCGACGGCAAGCCGAACGCGGTCACCCCCGCGCACACCAACCTCGGCCTGGCCATCGACCTGGCCGGCAAGGACGGCAACCGTTCGCTCGTCGTCGCCGCGATCAAGAACTGTGAGTCGATGAACTTCGCGCAGTTCTACTCCGCGTACGAGGACATCGTCCGTCGTGCGCGCGACGGCAAGCTCACCGCCGAGGACTTCTCCGGCGTCACCATCTCGCTGACCAACCCGGGCGGCATCGGCACCGTGCACTCGGTACCGCGGCTCATGCCGGGTCAGGGCACCATCATCGGTGCCGGTGCGATGGAGTACCCCGCCGAGTTCCAGGGCGCCTCGGACGAGCGCATCGCCGAGCTCGGCGTCGGCAAGCTGATGACGCTGACCTCGACGTACGATCACCGCATCATCCAGGGCGCGGAGTCCGGCGACTTCCTGCGGACCGTCCACAACCTGCTGATCAGCGACGATTTCTACGACGAGATCTTCCACACGCTGCACATCCCCTACGAGCCGGTCCGCTGGCGCAAGGACGTGCCGGAAGGCGCGGTCGACAAGAGCACCCGCGTCCTCGAGCTGATCGCCGCCTACCGCAGCCGCGGCCACCTGATGGCCGACACGGACCCGCTGCAGTTCGTCAAGGACAAGTTCCGGTCGCACCCGGACCTCGACGTCACCACGCACGATCTGACCCTGTGGGACCTCGACCGCGAGTTCAACGTCGGCGGCTTCCACGGTCAGCAGCGCATGAAGCTGCGCGACGTGCTGTCGGTGCTGCGCGACGCCTACTGCCGCCACGTCGGCGTGGAGTACACCCACATCCTCGATCCCGAGCAGCAGCAGTGGCTGCAGGAGCGCGTCGAGGCGCACCACGTCAAGCCGACCGTGGCGCAGCAGAAGTACATCCTCAGCCGCCTCAACGCCGCCGAGGCGTTCGAGACCTTCCTGCAGACCAAGTACGTCGGCCAGAAGCGGTTCTCGCTCGAGGGCGCCGAGTCGGTCATCCCGATGATGGACGCGATCATCGACCAGGCCGCCGAGCACGAGCTCGACGAGGTCGCCATCGCGATGCCGCACCGCGGCCGCCTGAACGTGCTGGCCAACATCGTCGGCAAGCCGTACTCGAAGATCTTCACCGAGTTCGAGGGCAACCTGAACCCGGCCGCCGCCCACGGCTCCGGCGACGTCAAGTACCACCTCGGCGCCGAGGGCAACTACATCCAGATGTTCGGCGACAACGACATCAAGGTGTCGCTCACGGCGAACCCGTCGCACCTCGAGGCCGTCAACCCGGTCCTCGAAGGCCTCGTGCGCGCCAAGCAGGACATCCTCGACAAGGGCGAGGGCGGCTTCACCGTCATGCCGCTGCTGCTGCACGGCGACGCCGCGTTCGCCGGCCAGGGCGTCGTGGCCGAGACCCTCAACCTCGCGCTGCTGCGCGGCTACCGCACCGGCGGCACCGTGCACATCGTCGTCAACAACCAGGTCGGCTTCACCACGGCCCCCGAGCACTCGCGGTCGTCGGAGTACTGCACCGACGTCGCGAAGATGATCGGCGCGCCGATCTTCCACGTCAACGGGGACGACCCGGAGGCGTGCGTGTGGGTGGCCCGGCTGGCCGTGGACTTCCGGGAGAAGTTCAACAAGGACGTCGTCATCGACATGATCTGCTACCGCCGTCGCGGCCACAACGAGGGCGACGACCCGTCGATGACGCAGCCGGCGATGTACGACGTGATCGACACCAAGCGCAGCGTCCGCAAGAGCTACACCGAGTCCCTCATCGGTCGTGGCGACATCTCGCTCAAAGAGGCCGAGGACGCGCTGCGCGACTACCAGGGCCAGCTCGAACGGGTCTTCAACGAGGTCCGCGAGCTCGAGAAGTACAAGCCGGAACCGTCGGAGTCGGTCGAGCTCGACCAGACGCCGCCGGCGAAGCTGACCACCGCGGTCGACAAGTCGGTGCTCGAGCGGATCGGCGACGCGTTCGTGAACGTCCCCGAGGGCTTCTCCGTGCATCCGCGCGTCAAGCCGGTCGTCGAGAAGCGCCGGGAGATGTCCCGCGAGGGCCACATCGACTGGGCGTACGCCGAGCTGCTGGCGTTCGGTTCGCTGGTCGAGCAGGGTGCCCTGGTGCGCCTGGCCGGTCAGGACTCGCGCCGCGGCACCTTCACCCAGCGCCACGCGGTGCTCATCGACCGCAAGTCCGGTGCCGAGTACACCCCGCTGCAGCAGGTGGCGGCCGAGGGCGGCAAGGGCGGCAAGTTCATGGTCTACGACTCGGCGCTGACCGAGTTCGCGGGCCTGGGCTTCGAGTACGGCTACTCCGTGGGCAACCCGGAGGCGCTGGTGCTGTGGGAGGCGCAGTTCGGTGACTTCGTCAACGGCGCCCAGTCCATCATCGACGAGTTCATCTCCTCCGGCGAGGCCAAGTGGGGTCAGCTCTCCGACGTGGTGCTGCTGCTGCCGCACGGCCACGAGGGCCAGGGCCCGGACCACACCTCGGGCCGCATCGAGCGGTTCCTGCAGCTGTGCGCCGAGGGGTCGATGACGGTGGCCATGCCGTCGACGCCCGCGAGCTACTTCCACCTGTTGCGCCGCCATCACCTCGACGGCATCCGCCGCCCGCTGGTGGTGTTCACGCCGAAGTCGATGCTGCGCAACAAGGCCGCGGTCAGCGACCTCGAGGACTTCACCACCGGCAAGTTCCGCTCGGTGTTCGAGGAGCCGCTGTACGAGAACGAGGGCGGCGACCGCGACAAGGTCACCCGCGTCCTGCTGACCTCCGGCAAGCTCTACTGGGAGCTGAAGGCGAAGAAGGACAAGGAGAAGCGGGACGACATCGCGATCCTGCGGATCGAGCAGTTGTACCCGGTGCCGCGTCGCCGCATCGCCGAGGCGCTCGACCGGTACCCGAACGCGCACGAGTTCTTCTGGGTGCAGGAGGAGCCGGCCAACCAGGGAGCGTGGCCGTTCCTGGGTCTGGCGCTGCCGGAGATGCTGCCCGAGAAGCTGTCGGGCATCAAGCGGGCGTCGCGGCGCGCGATGTCGGCTCCGTCCTCCGGCTCGAGCAAGGTTCACGCGGTCGAGCAGCAGGAGATCCTGGAGAAGGCGTTCGGCCGGTAGTCACCGGCGGTAGCCCCGCGGTTCTCACGCGAGCCGGGTCGTGCCTGCCCTTCGGGGCGGCCGGCCCGGCTCGCGCCGTTTCCGCCCCCCCCGGGACGTGACCGAATGTCACACGCGTTCACTCAGATCGAACCGCTGTGACATTCGGTGCGCCCGCGGCGAGGGCGAGCGCGGGCAGGGCGGCGACGGCGAGGTCGACGAACTCCTCGCGGGTGAGCTGCGGGTCCCGGAGCCAGGCGATCGTCGTGTCCTCGACGAACGCGATCCAGCCGCGCACGGCCAGGGCGACGGCGGGCCCGGCGTCGATGCCGATGCGGGGCAGGTACGCGACGGTGCGATCGACCATGGCGGTGCGTGTGTCCTCGAAGACCTGCCGCATGTCCGGGTCCCCGCTCGCGGTGCCGCGCAGCATCGACAGGTAGGTGTCGCGGTGGTCGGTGACGTAGTCGACGTACGCGACGATCGTGCCGCGCAGCATCTCCATCGGTTCGAGGCTGTCGTCGGGTGCGGTGCGCTCGAGCATGTCCCGGCTGGTGTGCCGGACGAGTTCGACGTGGAAGTCGTGCTTGGACGCGAAGTAGTGGAACAGCAGCCCGCGCGACACCCCCGCCTGGTCGGCGATGTCCTCGACGGAGATCTGCTCGAGCGGCCGTTCGGCGAGCAGTTGCACGCCGAGGTCGACGAGCTGGGCCCGCCGCTCGGCGGGACTCAGCCTGGTGCGCTTGATGCTGTTGCTCTTCACAGGTGCCATGCAAACACTCTTGTTGAATCGCAGTCAACAGGCTATTGACCGGCGCTCAATATGGCCCTACGCTTATTTACATGAGTCTTCCGGTTACAGACACCATCGCCACCGATGCGCACCCACGTCAGGTCGACACGCTGATCATCGGCAGCGGGTTCGCCGGACTCGGCGCCGCCGTCCGACTGACCCGGGCCGGCAAGGACTTCGTGGTCCTCGAGCGCGGATCGGAGGTCGGCGGCACCTGGCGCGACAACACGTACCCGGGCGCCGCGTGCGACGTCCCGTCCAACCTGTACTCCTACTCGTTCGCCCTCAACCCCGGCTGGACGCGGTCCTTCTCCCCCCAGCCCGAGATCCAGGCCTACATCGCCTCGGTCGCCGACAGGTACGACGTACGCCGCCGCACCGTGTTCGGGTGCGACGTGCAGACCGTCCGCTGGAACACCGCCACCCACCGCTGGGACGTGCAGACCACCAAGGGTGCGTTCGACGCCCGGATCGTCGTCTCCGCCGTCGGGGCGCTGTGCGAGCCGTCGCTGCCCGACATCGCGGGCATCGAAGGGTTCCGGGGCGAGATCTTCCACTCCGCCCGGTGGAACCACGACGCGGACCTGACCGGCAAGCGCGTCGCCGTGATCGGCACCGGAGCCTCCGCAATCCAGATCGTGCCCGCCATCGCCGGCAAGGTCGCCCACCTCGACGTCTACCAGCGCACCGCTCCCTGGGTGCTGCCTCGCGCCGACCGCGAATACACCCCCGTCGAGCGGCTCGCGTTCCGCCGCGTACCCGGGTTCCAGCGCCTGTCCCGCGCCCTGCAGTACCTCACCCGCGAGACGCAGGTCGTCGGCCTGGCCAAGGCACCGGTCTTCATGAAGCCGCTCGAGCTCGCCGCCCGCGCGCACATCCGCCGCCAGATCACCGACCCCGAGCTGCGCCGCAAGGTCACCCCGAACTTCCGGATCGGCTGCAAGCGGATGCTCATCTCGAACAACTACTACCCCGCGCTGGCCCGGCCGAACGTCGACCTGGTCACCGACGGCATCGCCGAGGTCACCGCAGACGGCATCGTCACCCGCGACGGCACCACCCGCCAGGTCGACGCCATCGTCGTCGCCACCGGCTTCCACGTCACCGACTCGCCCACCTTCGCCGGCATCTTCGGCAAGGACGGCCGCAGCCTGGCGGACGTCTTCGACGCCACCGGCATGCAGGGCTACAAGGGCGCCGCCGTCGCCGGTTTCCCCAACATGTTCTTCCTCGTGGGACCGAACACCGGACTCGGCCACACCTCGATGGTGTACATGATCGAATCCCAGCTGAACTACCTGGTGGACGCGATCGAGACGATCGACCGCCACCGGATCGGCACCGTCGAGGTGCGCCCGGAGGTGCAGGGCGAATACAACCGCAACCTGCAGGACGCCCTGAAGCGCAGCGTGTGGAGCAACGGCGGCTGCGCCAGCTGGTACCTCGACAAGCACGGCAACAACACCACCCTGTGGCCGAGCTTCACGTTCGAATTCCGCCGCATCACCAAGCATTTCGACCTGGACGCCTACCGCAGCGTCGCCGCGGCGGACCTCCCCCCGGTCCCGGCGCAGACGCCGGCGACCGTCCGTGACTCCGACGAGACCGACACCCGGAAGGTGGCAGCGCAGTGAGCGAGTTCGCAGGAAAGGTCGCCGTGATCACCGGCGCCGGATCGGGCATCGGCCGTGCCCTGGCGCTCGAGCTCGCCCGGCGCGGCGCCCGGCTGGCCCTGTCCGACGTCGACACCGCCGGGCTGGACGAGACTGTGCGCCGGGCCCGCGACCTCGGCGCCGAGGTCAAGGCCGATCACCTCGACGTCACGCAGCGCGAGGCGGTGCTCGACTACGCCGACGCCGTCGCCGTCCACTTCGGCCAGGTCAACCAGATCTACAACAACGCCGGCATCGCCTACCACGGCGAGTTCGAACGCTCGGAGTTCAAGGACATCGAGCGGATCATGGACGTCGACTTCTGGGGCGTGGTGAACGGCACCAAGGCGTTCCTGCCCCACGTCGTCGCGTCCGGGGACGGCCACATCGTCAACGTCTCGAGCCTGTTCGGGCTGCTGGCCATCCCCGGTCAGAGCGCCTACAACTCCGCGAAGTTCGCCGTCCGCGGCTTCACCGAGGCGCTGCGCCAGGAGATGCTGGTCGCCCGGCACCCCGTCAAGGTCACCTGCGTGCACCCCGGCGGCATCAAGACGGCGATCGCCCGCAACGCCGCCGTCCCGGCCGGCGACGATCAGGAGTCCTTCGCCCAGTTCTTCGACCGCAAGCTGGCCCGCACCAGCCCGGAGGACGCGGCCCGCACCATCGTCGAGGGCGTGCGCAGGGGCAGGGCCCGGGTACTCATCGGCGCCGACGCGAAGTTCCTCGACGCCTGGGTGCGCGTGGTGGGCCCGTCCTATCAGCGTGTCGTCGCATTCGTCAGTGGCCGCTTCGTGCCGAAGGGCTAGGGTCGCGGTCATGCCCCAGCTCCCCCTGCCCGTCGTGCGGGCCGCGGTGCGGCCGGCCTACCGGCTCGCCCTCAACGCGCGGCTGCCGTACCCCGTCCAGCGCCGGCTGCTCGAGCTCGTCGCGCCGATCCAGACCCTGCCCGAGGGCACGGTGGTGCAGCAGGTCACGCTCGCGGGCCGGCCCGCCGAACGCGTCACCGTCGGCGCCACCGAACGTCCCACCGCGGTCCTGTACCTGCACGGGGGCGGGTACACGGTGGCCTCGCCCGCCACGCACCGGTCCCTGGCCGCGCACCTGGCCGCGGCCTCGGGTTCGGCGGTGTACGTGCTCGACTACCGGCTGGCCCCGGAACACCCCTACCCCGCCGCACTGGACGACGCGGTCGGTGCGTACCTCGAGCTGGTGACCGAGCACGGCGTGACCCCGCAGACCGCCCCGATCGCCGGCGACTCGGCCGGGGGCGGCCTGACGGTCGCGGCGGCGCGCCGGCTGATCGACCGGCACGGGGTGCGGCCCGCCGCCCTGGGGCTGATCGCGCCCTGGGTCGATCCCGCCTCGCGGGACTTCCCCTTCGACCGGGACACGGTCCTCAACGCCGCCTGGATCTCGGCGTCGGCGCGGGCGTATCTCGGCGACCGCGACGCCTCCGACCCCGGCTACGCGCCGCTGCGCGGAGACCTGACCGGCCTGCCGCCGACGCTGATCCACGTCGGCACCGGCGAGATGCTGTACCCGCAGGTCACCGAGTTCGCCCGGAAGCTGCGTGAGGCGGGGGTGGACGTGACGGTCACCGAGCAGCGCGAACTGTGGCACGTGGCCCATCTGCAGGCCGCGCTGGTGGGCGAGGCCGCCGACGCGGTGGCACAGCTCGGCGCCTTCCTGCGCTCACACGTGCTCGGTGAGCCACGCCTGCGCGACGACGGCTGAGTCCTCGCCGCCGCCGATCCGGTCGAGCATCTCGGCCAGGTCGGCGGTGGTCAGCTCCCCCGCGACGAGACTCAGGGCCTCGAGCTGACGTTCCTCGAGGACGTGCTTGCGGAACACCGGGACGACGTTCTGTGCGGTGAACACCGGTGGCTCCGTGCCGGTTCCGGTCTCCGGACCGGATCCGGGCGCGCGGTCCGGCGCATCCTGCAGCGCGACGCCCGTCGCGTCGCGCGCGGCGGCCGAGGCGGTCGTCAGCGCGGCCACGCCCCCGCCGGCCGCGGGCCCCGGCGCGTCGTCGGTTTCGACACGGCCTGGGACGCAGCCTCTTTCGGCCATGTCCCGCAGTCCGTCGTTCTCCTCGAATCCGCCCGTGACCGTCACGGTCAGCTCGCCGCACCGGCCGACGATCCCGGCCAACTCGGTGGTACCGAGCCGGGCAGCGGTGGCGTCGGAGACGAACAGCACCGAACGATCCTGTGCGGCAGCATAGTCCGTGATCGCCATGTCGTCGGGCAGGGATCGGGCGAGCGCCTCGAACACGTCCTCGGCGTCCGTGTCCGTCGCAGCCGGGGCGAAGTACCGCAACAGCCGTCCGGTGTAGTCCGGCACGAGGGTCACCTCGGCCGCGTCCAGCGCCGCGAGGTAGTCGGCGCGGCCGCCGAGCCCGGTGCGCAGTTCGGTCCGGGTCCCGCTACCGGCCAGGGCGCCCGCGTAGATCCGGGCGAGCAGTTCGCTCGCGGCGTCGTCTCCGGCGCCGACGACCACGGTGGCGACGTCCGTCGACTCGTCGACCACCGACGGCCCGCACCCGGTCAGCACCGCGACGGCGACCACCGGCCCGGCCACCGCCCGAATGAATCCCTCGCCCCGCAGTCCCCGGCTCCTCGCGCTCCACACGATGCCCATCCTCGCGCATCCCCGGAAAGCCGAACGCCCCGGTCCGGAACCTGGGTGCGGGCTCCGGCCGGGGCGTGCGGTCGATCGCGTCAGTCGGTGACGCCCTCGGCCCGCGCCGCGGCCGCGACGGCCTCGGCGACGGCGGGCGCCACCCGCGGATCGAGAGGGCTCGGGACGATCTTGTCCACGGCCAACTCGTCACCGACGACCGAGAGGATGGCCTCGGCGGCGGCGAGCTTCATGCCCTCGGTGATGCGCCGGGCGCCCGCGTCGAGCGCGCCCTTGAACACACCGGGGAAGGCCAGCACGTTGTTGATCTGGTTCGGGAAGTCGCTGCGGCCGGTCGCGACGATCGCGGCGTGCTTGGCGGCGACCTCCGGGTGGATCTCCGGATCCGGGTTCGACAGCGCGAACACGATCGCGCCGTCGGCCATCCGAGCGACGATCTCCTCCGGCACCGTGCCGGCCGAGACGCCGATGAACACGTCCGCGCCGTCGAGGGCCTCGATCAGCCCGCCGTGCCGGCCGGCCGGGTTGGTCCGCGCGGCCAGGTCGACCTTGACCTCGTTCAGGTCGGTGCGCTCGGCCGAGACGATGCCCTTCGAGTCCAGCACGGTCACATCGGCCGCGCCGGCGGCGAGCAGGATGTTCGCGACGGCGACGCCGGCGGCACCGGCGCCGGAGATGACGATGCGCAGGCCGGCCAGCTCGCGGCCCTGCACCTTGGCGGCGCCCTTGAGCGCGGCGAGTGCCACGATGGCGGTGCCGTGCTGGTCGTCGTGCATGACCGGGCAGTCCAGCGCCTCGATGACGCGTCGTTCGATCTCGAAGCAGCGCGGGGCGGAGATGTCCTCGAGGTTGACCGCGCCGAAGCTCGGGCGCAGCCGGATCAGCGTCTCGACGATCTCGTCGGGATCCTTGGTGTCGAGCACCAGCGGGATCGAGTTCAGGCCCGCGAACTTCTTGAACAGGGCGGACTTGCCCTCCATCACCGGCAGCGACGCGCGCGGGCCGATGTCACCGAGGCCGAGCACCGCCGAACCGTCGGAGACGACCACCACGAGGCGGTTGGTCCAGGTGTAGCGGTCGGCGAGGGTCTCGTCGGCCGCGATCGCGCGGGAAACCTGCGCGACGCCGGGCGTGTAGGCGATCGACAGATCGCGCTGCGTCTCCAGGGGTGCGGTGAGCTCGACGGACAGCTTGCCGTCGATATGGCTGCTGAAGATTTCCTCGTCGGTCAATTCGACCTTCCGGGGGGTAGGTGCATCAGACACGATTGACACGATGACACTCCTGCTCGAGCCGGAACCACTCGGGTTCCGGTTACTGCGAAGTAGCTGCGCGACGGACATCCGGCGCAGCGCTTCGCCAAGGACATTTCGGTGAAGCTTCCGGGCGCGATCACGGTTACCGCTGTACAACGCTGTACGACTTCCGGAGCGTGATGGCGCCGAGGCGGGTGAGCCCTGGCGACGAGCCCTCTACAGGGTCTGCCATCTTCGTCCGGCTTCGGGGCGGTGGCACCGACGCCGGATTGAGGAAAAGTTTGCCACCTTCACAACCCAACAATCAAATCGGTATTTCTTGCGAATGTCTCACGTTTTTCCCCGCTCACCTGTGAGTTTGGACAGCAGAGCCGGAATGTCGACCCCGCGATCGGAGCCGTTCCGAGACAAAAGCCCGAGATGCCGGCCGGTTACCTACCGGTAACGGACGGCGCGCGAAACGTCAGCCCCACCACTGGGTGAACATCAGGACCGCGCCCGTGAGATAGACCACACCGGCGCCCACGGCGGCGGCGAGCCCGCGCCGGCGGTCCGCGAACACCTGCGCGGCCGACGCGACGACCACCGCGACGACGTGCGCGGACAGCGACGCCGAGCCCGGTCCCGGGAAATCCCGCTTGTCGCCCAGGTACTGCGCCGCCCAGACCACCACCGTCAGGACGATCACCGCGCCGCACACCACGCCGGACAGCGCCCGCAGTCCCCGCACGACGAGCCCGTCCCGCCGCGGCGCCCCGCGACCCGGGCGGGACGGCGCCGCCGTGGGGGCGCCGTAGGGGTCGCGGCCGGAGTCGTCGGCGAAGTAGTCGTCGTACCCGTCGGCGCGGTCGTGACGTCGCGCAGGGCGGCCCCAGGTGGTCATCCCGCAAGCACCTCGATCCCGGTGGCACGGGCCGTCAGGGCCTCGAGCGCCTCGGGGTCCGTCGTGTACCGGCCGAGGGAGACTTTCTTGTTGCCGCCGTGGTAGTCGGACGACCCGGTCACGAACAGGTCGAGCTTCGCCGCCATGTCCCGCATGAGCCTCGCGTCGGCCGGATCGTGGTCCGGATGGTCCGCCTCGAGGCCCCCGAGGCCCAGCTCGGCGAGCTCCTCGATGTGGTCGAGCGCAAGCAGCCGCCCGCGCGAGCGGGCACGGGCATGCGCCACGACGGTGACGCCGCCGGCCGCGGCGACCATGCGCACGGCGTCCGACAGCGGCGTGTCCGCCTTGGTGACGTAGTAGCGGCCCCGCGACGAGAGCAGGTCTGCGAAGGCGGCGTCGATGCTCGGGACGACACCCGCCTCCACCAGCGCACGCGCCAGGTGGGGTCGGCCGGCCACCGGGCCGGCGGCGGTGACGATCCGTTCGGGGTCGACGGGCAGCCCGTCGTCGGCCATCCGCTCGGCCATCGCCCGGATGCGGGCCACCCGCTCCGCCCGCAGGCGCTCCCGCTCGACCGCGAACGCCTCGTCCCGCGGGTCGAACAGGTACGCGAGCAGGTGCACCGCCACGGGCCGGCCGTCCTCGCCGCGCCCGGTGCACGACATCTCCATGCCGCGGATCAGCCGCAGTCCCCCGGGCAGGGCGTCGGCCGCAGCGTCCCAGCCGGCGGTGGTGTCGTGGTCGGTCAGGGCGACGACGTCGAGCCCGGCCTCGGCGGCCGCGCGGACGAGCCCCGCCGGGGTGTCGGTCCCGTCGGAGGCGAGCGAGTGGGCATGCAGGTCGATACGCACCCCACCAGTGTGTCAGGTGCCGTCGCGCAGCCCCGGCGGCCGGCCCGGGGCGGGTTAGCATGACGCAGTGACGGCCCGGACCCGCCCGGTGCGGGCCGGAGCGTGCCGCGCGGAAGGGAACCGATGCCGAACCTGCCCTCGCACTCGTCGCGACGCACCGGCGCCGCGGCGCCCGCCCTGCGGATCCCCGCCGAGCGGGCCGTCGTGGACTGCGCCGTCTACGTCGACGGCATGCGGCTGCCGGGCCGTTACGCCCACGGCGCGGCGCTCGCGGAGGTGCGCCGCCGCGGCGCCGGCTTCGTGTGGCTCGGCCTGCACGAGCCCGACGAACAGCAGATGACGAGCGTGGGCCGCACGTTCGGCCTGCACGAGCTGACGGTCGAGGACGCCGTGCACGCACATCAGCGGCCCAAGCTCGAGCGCTACGACGACGTGACGTTCCTGGTGCTGCGGACCGTGAACTACGTCGAGCACGAGTCGGTGACCACGACCAAGGAGATCGTCGAGACCGGCGAGATCATGCTCTTCTGCGGCCGGGACTTCGTCGTGAGCGTCCGCCACGGCGACCACTCGGCGCTGGCGGACGTGCGGCATCGGCTCGAGGCGGCCCCGGAGCGGCTGGCGCTGGGGCCGTCGTCGGTGCTGCACGCCGTCGCCGACCACGTCGTGGACACGTACCTCGCCGTGGTCGACGCCGTGCAGCCGGACATCGATGACCTCGAGGAACTGGTGTTCACGCCCGACACCCGCATCGCGGTGGAACAGATCTATCTGCTCAAGCGGGAGATCGTGGAGTTGCGGCGGGCGGTGCTCCCCCTCGCGACGCCGCTGCGCCAGCTGACCCGCGGCGCGGGCAATCCGGTGCCCAAGGAGGTCCGGCGCTACTTCCGGGACGTGGCCGACCATCACACCAAGGTGGCCGAGCGCATCGCGGATTACGACGAGACGCTGAGCACTCTCGTCGATGCCGCGATCGCGAAGGTGACGGTGCAGCAGAACACCGACATGCGCCGGATCTCGGCATGGGTGGCGATCGCGGCCGTACCCACGATGATCGCCGGGATCTACGGGATGAACTTCGACAACATGCCCGAACTGCACTGGGAGCACGGATACTTCGTGGTCATCGGGGCCATCGTCGCGATCACCGTCGGCCTGTTCGTCACGTTCCGCCGCAACAAATGGCTCTGATCACCGCGGCCCGGGAGCGCCTCGCGCCGGTCTCCCCCGACGGGCGCACACCCGGCCCGGCGGTGCTCGCGGCGGCACTCGTCCTGATCGCCCTGCAGCTGACGGTGCGCTCGCTGCTCGCCTTCCGCGGGGAGTTCTACTGGGACGACCTGATTCTGGTCGGACGCTCGGGCATGCACCCGCTGTTGTCGTTCGAACTCCTCGGCTACGACCACGACGGCCATCTCATGCCGGGTGGGTTCCTGGTGGCCGGCGTCGTCACGGCCCTCGCGCCGCTGCAGTGGTGGCCCGCAGCGGCGACGCTGGTGGCCGGCCAGGCGCTGGCGTCGCTGGCCGTGCTGCGCGTGCTGTGGTTGCTGCTGGGGCCGCGGCCGGCGCTGCTCGGCCCGCTGCTGTTCTACCTGTTCACCCCTCTGACGCTGCCGTCGTTCGCGTGGTGGGCGGCGGGGCTGAATTCGCTGCCACTGCAGGCGGCCCTGGCGTGGGTGGCCGGCGACGCGATCCGGCTGGTGCGCACCGGCCGGATCCGCTACGCGCTGAGCGGGACGGCGGTCACCGTCGTCGCGCTGCTGTTCTTCGAGAAGTCGGTGCTGGTGCCGGCGGTGGCGTTCGCGACCGTCGCCCTGATGTACCGGCTGGACGGCCGCCGCCGGCCGGTGCGCACCGCGGCGGTGCGCGGGGCGCCGCTGTGGCTCGGCTCGGCGCTCGCCCTCGCCGGGTGGGCAGCCGCCTACCTGTCCCTGGTGGAGTCCCGGTTCGGGGCGCCCACGGCCGACATGGTGCGCGGGCTGACGCACCACGGCGTCTCGTTCGGGGTGCTGCCGACCCTGCTGGGCGGGCCGTGGCGATGGGACCGCTGGAATCCGGGCCCGCCGTGGGCGGATCCGCCGGCCGGGCTGGTCGTGGCGGCCTGGGCGGCGGTGCTCGCCGTCCTGGTGTGGTCGCTGCGGCGGAACCGGCGCACGGGCTGGGTGTGGGCCGCGACGGCCGTCTACGTGGCAGCCTCGACGGCCGCGATGATCAGCACCCGCTTCGGTCCGGACACGACGTACGAACTGGCGCAGACCCTGCGCTACCACACCGACACGGCCGTCGTCGTCGCGATCGCCGCGGCGCTGATCCTGCACGCTCCGTCGCGCGGCGACGCGCCCCCCGCACAACCGGCACGGCGGCTCGTCGCGGCCGGGTGCGCGGTCACCTTCGCGGCGAGCAGCCTGTGGTCGACGGCGACGTTCGCCCGCACCTGGGCCGACAACCCCACCGGCGCGTACCTGGCCGCCGCGAAGTCCGCGCTCACCGCGCGGCCGGACATGCCGATCCTCGATCATCCCGTCTCGGTGTGGGTGCTCCTGCCGGTCACCCACCCCCACAATCTGCTCAGCCGCGTGTTCTCGCCGCTGCCGGGACGCGCCGAGATCGGCGCCGTCACCACCGAACTGCAGGTGCTCGACGACGGCGGACGGCTGGTGCCGGCGGGTCTCGTCCCGGTGCGGCACGTGCTGCCCGGGCCGGTGCCCGACTGCGGGCATCTGCTCACCGCGTCGACGACGACCGTGCTCCCCGCCGACACCGCGCTGGTGGGCGGGGAATGGACGGTGCAGCTGAACTACCGTGCCTCCGCGGACGGCGAGATCGAGGTGGGCTTCCCCGCCGCGCCACGGGTGCGGGTGCCGGTCACCGCGGGACTGGGCACGGTGTACGCGCGGGTCCCGGGCGCGGGCACCGGGCTGCAGGCCCGCTCCGCGTCGGCCGGGCTCGACGTCTGCCTCGCCGGTGGCCCGATCGGGGTCGTCGTGCCCCGCTGACGGCGCGATTCACATGCGGGCCGGGGCGCGGTTCGGGTCCCGCACGTCGATGCCGGCCTCCGACCACGCTTCGCGCAGCGCAGCGCCGCCGCGCAACCGCTTCCACGCGGCCTCGGTGCCGGTCAGCGGTATCACCTCGAAGAACCGCACCGGGTCGGCGGGCTCGGGCAGCACCAGGTCGGGGACGTCGCTCGGCTCGAGCATCACCGCGGTGAAGGTGGCGCCCTGCCACAGCGGCTCCCCCAGGTCGAGCAGGGCGTCGTCGGTGAGGACGACGCCCTCCACCGCGGGCAGGGCGGCGAGCGTCGCGAGCGTGCGGACCAGTCCCGGGAGACTGCCGCTGAGGCCGCGCACGCTGAGGATCAGCTCGGCGCGCGGCCCGCGGGTCGGGTCGGCGACCGTCGCGGTGGGGTCGCCCATCGGGTGCCGCGAACACCCCAGGGTCGCGAACCGCACCAGGTCCGGCTGTTCCACGCGGAAGCGCAGCACCTCGATGGGTTCGAGGCCGAGGAACGTCACGGACGCCGTCTCCGGCTCGCCGCCCCCGAGGCGGGCGCTGAGATGGGCACGGACGGCGGGCAGCACGGCGTCGATCACCCCTGCAATGTAGACCCGAGGCGGGTCCCGCGCCGCCGGTGCGGCCTGCGCCGATCCGGCCGACCGGGGCCCCGTCCGCCGGTACCGTCGTGTAATGGTGCGAGACACCGGCTTCCCCGGCGCCGACGCCGGCGACGACTTCTCCCGGCAGCGGCGGCGCGCCGAGTACGCGCGGCTGATCGCGTGGCTGCGCCGCGAACCCGAGGACGTCAACGCCGTGCTGCCGTTCGACGCCGTGGTGCGGGCCCTCGGCCGGGTCGGGGAACGGCGCCTGGGCCTGCAGAGCATCGACGTGGCCTCGATCGTCGGCAGCGTGGACCGCACCGAGGACTTCGACCGGCGGTTCCGGCCCACGTCGGCGCGGCTGCGCCAGCGGTGGGAGAAGCTGGCCACGGCCCGCCGCCGGGGCGAGGCGGTGCCGCCGATCACGGTGTACCGCATCGGGACGATGCATTTCGTGGTGGACGGGCACCACCGCGTCTCCATCGCCTACGCCCGCGGTGACGCGACCATCGACGCCTACGTGACCGAGATCGTCACCCGGATCTCGCCGGAGGGCGTGACCCAGCACTCGGACCTGATGCGCAAGGACCATTACCGGATGTTCCTCAGCCGGGTGCCGCTCACCGGCAGCCGGCGTGATGCGGTGACCGTCCGGGACCCGTGGGACTACGCGGAACTGGCCGAGTGCATCGAGGCGTGGGGCTTCAGGCTCATGCAGGAGCGCGGCGAGTTCCTCACCCGCGACGTGGTGGCGCAGCGGTGGTTCGACGAGGAGTTCGTACCGGTGGTCGACATGGTGCGGGCGGCGGGGATGCTGCGCACCCGCACCGACGCCGAGGCGTATCTGTGGCTGGCCGGCGAACGGTACCGGCTGGTGCGGCGGCACGTGTGGAACGAGGAGATCATCGAGCGGCTGCGGCGGCGGGCCCCGCGGTGAGCGCACGCCCACCGGTTTGGTCCCGGGGCGCCGGAGGTATCCCCGGTCAGCCACCGAGGGCGCCCACCGAACGCCCGGGTGCCTCGGGCCGGTCGAGAAGCGTGCCGGCGCCGGTCCGCGCTGGGGTTGGGGACTCCATGCGCTCCGTACCCTGGTCGGGAGGACCGGGCCCACGACAGGAGGACACGCTTGACGGCGACCGTGCAGGACGCAGCCGACACGACCGGACCGCGTGACATCCGGGCCGAGCTACGGGCGGCCGCGCGCCGCGTGTTCGGCTGGGAGGAACTGCGTCCCGGCCAGCTCGACGCGATGGAACCGCTGGTGCGGGGCCGGGACGTGCTCGCGGTGATGGCCACCGGATCGGGCAAGTCGGCGATCTACCAGGTGCCGGCGTTGCTGATCGAGGGCACGACCCTGGTGATCTCCCCGCTCATCGCGCTGCAGAACGATCAGATCGCAGGTCTCGACGCCACCTCGGCGCCGGACGCGGTCGCGATCAATTCCCGGCAGCGGGCCTCGGAGACCGCGGCCGCGTGGGAGACGATCCGGGAGCGCACCGTGGAGTACATCTTCCTGGCGCCGGAGCAGCTCGCCAACGACGAGGTGGTGGCCCGTCTCGCCGACGCGCACGTTTCCCTCGTGGTGGTCGACGAGGCGCACTGTGTGTCCGCGTGGGGCCACGACTTCCGGCCCGACTACCTGCGCCTGGCCGACGCGCTCGACCGGCTCGGCCGGCCGCCGGTGGCGGCGCTCACGGCCACCGCGTCGCCGCCGGTGCGGCAGGAGATCGTCGAGGAGCTGCGCCTGCGCGACCCGGTGGTGATCGCCAGCGGATTCGATCGGCCCAACATCGATCTGGCCGTCGAGCGGTACACGACCGACGCCGAGAAACGCCGGGCGGTGATCGAGACGGTCGCCGGACTCGAGACGCCCGGGCTGCTGTACACCGCGACGCGCAAGGACGCCGAGTTCTATGCGGCCGAACTGGCCGAACGGGGGCAGCGGGCGGCCGCGTACCACGCCGGCCTGCCGTCGGCCACGCGCGAGCGGGTACACCACGGGTTCCTCGACGGCCAGTACGAGGTGGTGGTGGCGACCTCCGCGTTCGGCATGGGCATCGACAAGCCCGACGTGCGGTTCGTCGCGCACGCCTCCGCGCCGGATTCCGTGGACAGCTACTACCAGCAGATCGGCCGGGCCGGGCGCGACGGGCTCGAGGCGAAGGCGCTGCTGTTCTACCGGCCCGAGGACCTCTCGCTCGCGAAGTTCTTCACGACCCACCGCCCGGACGAGGAACTGCTCGGCCGGGCGTTCACCGCACTGCGGCGCGCGAAAGCTCCGACGCGACTGAAAGACCTACGCGCCGAACTGGATACCCGCGGCCGGACCCTGACCAACGCGGTCAACCTGCTCGAACGGGCCGGGGTGGTCTCCTCGGGACGCAAAGGGTTCACCGCACGCACCGTCGAGGTGGAGATCGCCGTCCGGCGCGCGGCGGAGGTGGCAGCGGTGGGCGAACGGATGGACCGCTCCCGCGTGGAGATGATGCGCGGCTACGCCGAAACCCGCGGCTGCCGAAGGCAGTTCCTGCTCGGGTACTTCGGCGAGTCGCTGATCGAACCGTGCGGCCACTGCGACTGCTGCCGCGAGGGGATCCCCGAGAGCCGGCCCGAGCCGGCGAATCATGTTCGTCACGAATCGATTCCGCTACACACCCGGGTCGTGCACGCGCAGTGGGGCGCCGGCGAGGTGATGAGCGCGGAGACGGACCGGATCACCGTGCTGTTCGACGGATACGGCTACCGCACCCTCTCGCTCGAGGCGGTCGAGGAGCACGACCTGCTGCGCCCCGAGAACTCGGAGCCCGAGCCGGAGCCCGACATCGCCTGACGTCCCCAGGCGGGCCGGGCGGATGCGCCCGGTGGATCCGCCCGCGACTTCGGAATCCGCCCACGCCGCAGCACGGGCGGATTCCGAACCGGCGCGTGGATCCTGCACGGCCCGTCCTGCCCGAGACGGCACAGGGGGCGACGGGCCGCGGCGCTCACCCGACGCTCTGCTGCGCCTTCGCGTAGGCGAACTGCAGGAAGTCCGCGCCGGCCAGGGCCGCGAACAGCCCGGCGACGAGCCGCGTCGGGCGCGGCGCGAAGACCATCCCGATCGTGAAGAAGGTCGCCACCCACACGTCGAAGCAGAACGGGCAGGTGAGCAGCTCCCCGAGGCTGTGCCGCAGGGTGTTCGTTCCGCGCACCTCCTCCGTCACCTCGGCGGGGCCGCCCCGTCCCGTGTACCGGGTGAAGGGCGCCCGCAGGGGGCTGGTCACCGCGTCCTTCGTGACCGTCCGCGACAGCTTGTGCGTGCCCAGGGCGAGCACGATCAGGTCCTCGCCGCTCAACCGGTCGGGCAGCCGCCGGCCGGTCACCAGCGCGCCGATCACGGCGACGGTGACGAGCGTGCTGTACCCGGCAAGGACCGTCGCGTACCCCCGCATCGGGAGGTCCTCACCCGCCGTGTATTCGCGGGCGTGCCTGCGGGCGGTCTCCGCGAGGTCGAGGGACGTGTCGGTCTGATTGCTCATCTGCTGCTCCTGCGGGTAGTTCGGTCCGCCCGCCGGATACCCCGTCCGCGGGCGGGCCACGCCTGCCGCCGCGCGCCTACTGTTCGACGAACCGCACCTCGTGCACTTCGGCGGTCGCAGCAGCGAATCTCGTCAGCCGCAGACCTTCCGTCTCGACCGCCGCGCGCCGGGTGGCCGTCAGTCGCTGCCACGGGGTCACCTCGAGCACGGCCGAATTCTTCGTGACGATGAAGTTCGCGGCCCCGGCGACGGTCCCGTCGACGAGGAAGGTCGAGCGCACGATGCCGTTCTGCGTCATGATCCGGCGACGGTGCTCGTCGGGCACGATCCGGGTCCGGTCGGCGTGCGAGAGCAGCACGTTGTCGTAGGGCGCAAGGATCCGCACCGGCGCCGGCGTCGCCGGTTCGGGTCGCGGGGCGTCGGGCAGGTCGAACACCTCGACACCGTTCTCGTCACGGAACACCTCGAGCGACGGACGCAACCGCTCGAAGACCTCACCGAGCCGTGTCAGCCCCGACCAGGTCTGCGCGTCGCGCACGCTCGCCGGCCCGAACGCGGCGAGGTATCGCCGGAGGACGACGGCCGGGTCCGCCCGTGCCGGGCCGCGACCGATCCACTCGTCGAGCGGCGTGAGTCTCGGCTGCCCGGAGCGCCCCCACAGCCCCCGCGGCGGCACCTGCACCAGCGGAAGCAGATTCCGCAGCCCGTAGGCGAGCGCGGCCGGGTCGCGGCCGGGGAACCGCTCGGCGAGCAGCGGGCGCAGCTCCTGCAGGCTGCGCGGGCCGTCGCGGAACAGGCCGCGGCCCACGGCGGCGAGCTCGCGCAGATCCAGCCCCGCCAGACCGGCCGCATACTGGGTGTTGGTGGTCAGGTCCCGGTCCAGCAGCGGCTGGATCCAGTCCCGCAGGGCCACCGCGTCGGCCGCCGAGACGGCGAACACCGTGCCGCGCATGAGCACGATGCGCACCACGTCGCGTGATTCGAGGAGGTCGGCCAGGGCCGTCGGCCGGAACCGCCGCAACCGCGCCCACAGCGCGAAGTAGGGCGGGCTCGGCGCCTGGGCCTGCAAGCCCAGCAGATGCTCGACCAGCTCGATCGCGGGCAGGTCGCCGCGCCGCAGCAGGTGCTGCCGGGCGGGGGTGGCGCGGCCGAGCGCGCGGGCGGTGAGGGTGCGCGGCGTCACGGGGACACCCTGCCACGGCGGTCCGACGGCGGCCCGGGTTTCGCATGTGCCTGGACGGCGAGACCGAGCGTCCGGTAGATGTTTAGTTGAATTTAGTTTCATGTTGCAGCGTCGAGGAGAGCCGATGTCCGATCCGAGAGGTGCGCGGCTGCTGGTTCCCGTGCTGTGCTTCATCATCACCACGATCGCCGTGATGCAGACGTCCGTGGTGCCGATCGTCGGCACCATCCGCGACCAGCTGGGCGTGAGCACGACCGCCGCCGGCTGGGTGCTGACCGCGAACCTGCTCGCCGCCGCCGTCACCACGCCGCTGCTGGGCCGGCTGGCCGACCTGCGCGGCAAACGCCCGGTTCTGCTCACCGTCCTCGCCGTAGTGCTCGTCGGCTCGCTGCTGTGCGCCGCCACGGACTCGTTCGCGCTTCTGCTTCTCGGCCGGGTACTGCAGGGCGTGTCGTTCGCGTTGTTCCCCGTCGGCATCGCCGTGCTGCGCGCCGAACTGCCGCCGCAGCGGCTGATCGGCGCGATGGGCCTGTTCTCGGGCACGCTCGGCGTGGGTGGTGCGATCGGCATGGTGCTCACCGGCCTGATGGTCTCGGGCGGCGACTACCGCCGGGTGTTCTGGCTGGTGGCGGCGTTCAACGTCGTCGCGTTGCTGAGCGCCTTCCTCGTCGTGCCGAAGCGGCGGCGGGCCGAGGGAGGCCGGATCGACTGGCTCGGCGCGGCGCTGCTCGCCGTCGGCCTGGCGCTGGTGCTGCTCGCCCTGTCCGAGGGCGGAACGTGGGGGTGGGCGGCGCCGCCCACCGTCGCGAGCGCCGCCCTCGGCCTGGCCGTGCTCACCGGGTGGTTCCTCTTCGAACGGCACGTCGACGAGCCGCTCGTGCCGCCGCGGATGCTCACCCACCGGCCGGTGTTCGTGGTGCACGGCGCCGCGTTCCTCGTCGGCATGGCCATGTTCGTCAGCTTCCTCGCCACCGCATACTTCGTGCAGACCCCGCCCGCCGTCGCCGGATACGGGTTCGGCGCCACCGTGCTCGAGGCGACCGCGGTGTACATGCTCCCGGGCGCGCTCGTCGGTGTGGTCGCCGCGGCACTGGCGGGCCGGCTCATCCACCGGTTCGACGCCCGCTGGGTGCTGATCGGAGCGTGCGTTCTCGGGATCGCCGGCTTCGCCCTGGTGGCGGTCGTGCACGACCGGAGCTGGCAGCTGATCGTCTCCGGCATCCTCGTCACCACCTTCGTCAGTCTCGCCTATGCGGCGCTGCCGGCGCTCCTCGTCGCCGAGGTGCGCCCCGATCAGACCGGGGTCGCGAACAGCATCAATTCCATCGCCCGCACGGCGGGCAGCTCGCTCAGCAGCGCGGTGGTGACGACATTGCTGGCCACGCTGACCGTCGCCGGCACCGGCGGCGTCGTCCGCGAGAGCGCGTTCGTCGCGGCGTTCGCGCTGGGCGCCGCGGCCGCGGCCGCCGCCGCGGTGCTCGTTCTCGTCGGCGGGCAACCGGCGACGCGTCCGCTCAGCGACCGCGAGGAGGACGAGGTGGAGGCGACGGCCCTCGCCGCCGAATGGGGATCGGTGTCCGGTCTCGCCGCCACGCCCGTCGTCGCGGACGAACAGGCCGAGGCCGCCGCGGCGCGTCGGGGCTGATCGGGCGACGTCAGTCCTGCTCCCGCAGCGCGCGCACCGCCTCCTCCGCCTGCCGCGCCGCGTCCTCGGCCTTCGCGGCGTCCTCGTCGGCCGACCGGGCGGTGCGTCGCGCGAACTCGCGCCGCTGCTCCACCCGGCTCAGCTCCTCGCGCAACCGCGCGACGTGCCCGTCGAGTGCCTCGACCGCCGCGCGTGCCCGCGCCGCCACCGACTGCGCCTCGTCGGCGGTGTTCCGCGCCGCCTCCGCCTCGGCGACGGCGGTCTCCAGGGCGGCGGCGCGCCGGGTGCGCTCGGCCTCGTCCGCCTCGGTGTCCGTCCGTCCCGGCGGGGGCGGGACGACCGACAGCCCCACCGGGCCGAAGCCGCTGTAGTCCAGGGGCGCCTCGAGCCGGCCTCCGCGCACCTGCTCGGCCAGATCGGCGTCGGCGAGGGCGGCGTGCAGGGTCTGGCCGACCTCGCGCAGGGCCGCCTCCGACGCCCGCCGGCCATGCTCGGCGGCGAGGCGGGCCGCGGTCTTCTCGAGCGCACCGATCACCCGCCGTCGCTGCGTGGACAGCCGCCGCAGCTCGGACCCGGAGAGCTGGCGCTGCGCGGAGCGCAGGGCGTCGCCGAGCCCGAGCAGGGCCGTGACCTCCTCGGACTTCTCGCGGACGAGCATGTTCACCAGCCAGGCCGACACGGTCGGCTTGCGCAACCGGCCGACGGCCGCCGCGAGCTCGCGGTCTCCGGCCTCACGGGCGCGGGCGACGTGCTCGCTGCGGGCCGCGGTGAACTCGCCCGGATCGAGCCCGTACAGCTCGTCGGCGATGTCGTCGAGGTCCACCGGCCTACTATGCACCGCTCGGTCAGAGGGTGATGTTCTCCCCCGTCGCCTGGTCGAAGAGGGCGATCTTCGCCGGATCGAACCACAGCTGGACGGGCCGGCCCTTCGCGACGCCGGACTCGGCGGGCAGCCGCGCGACCATCGACCCGCCGGCGAGGTCGGCGACGCCGACGTCGGCCGCCAGGTCGTCGAGGTCGCTCGAATGCAGGTCCGGGGACTCGACGGTGAAGTACGCGTACTTGTCCGACCCCATCGATTCGAGCACGTCGACGTCCACGGTGAAGGTCGTACCCTGCTCCCGCTGGGCCGGGTCCAGGAGCGTGGCGTCCTCGAAGTGTTCGGGCCGGACGCCGACGACGACGTCACGTCCCGGATTGTGCTTCTGCACGGCCGCCCACCGCTCGGCCGGCAGGGTGAAGTCGCCGATCACGGTGCGCACGCCGTTCGACTCGAGCTGGCCGGCCAGGAAGTTCATCGACGGAGAGCCGATGAATCCGGCCACGAACAGGTTTCTCGGCCGGTCGTAGAGCTCCTGGGGCGCGCCGATCTGCTGCACCAGCCCGCCGCGGAGGACGACCACCCGGTCGCCGAGGGTCATCGCCTCGGTCTGATCGTGGGTGACGTACACCGTGGTGGTGCCCAGCCGTTTCTGGAGGCGGGCGATCTCGGTGCGCATCTGCACCCGCAGCTTGGCATCGAGGTTGGACAGCGGCTCGTCCATGAGGAACGCCTTGGGGTTGCGCACGATCGCGCGGCCCATCGCCACCCGCTGACGCTGCCCGCCGGACAGATTCGACGGTTTGCGGTCGAGATGGTCCGTCAGGTCGAGGATCTTGGCGGCCTCGGTGACCTTCCGCTCGATCTCGTCCTTGGGCATCTTGGCGAGGGTGAGCGGGAAGGCGATGTTCTCCCGCACCGTCATGTGCGGGTACAACGCGTACGACTGGAACACCATCGCGATGTCCCGGTCCTTGGGCGCCTTCTCGTTGACCCGCTCGCCGCCGATGCGCAACTCGCCGGAGGAGATGTCCTCGAGCCCGGCGATCATGTTCAGCGTCGTCGACTTCCCGCAGCCCGAGGGACCGACCAGGATGATGAACTCGCCGTCGGCGATCGTCACGTCCACGTCGCTGACCGCCTTCGCCCCGTCGGGGTAGAGCTTGGTCACCTTGTCCAGCACGATTTCAGCCATCTGGGTCATCCCTTCACTGCGCCGGACGTCAGGCCGGCCACGATGCGACGTTGGAAGATCAGCACGAACACGATGATCGGGATGGTGATGACCACCGCGGCCGCCGCGATCGAGCCGGTGGGCTCCTCGAACTGCGAGGCCCCGGTGAAGTTGGCGATCGCCGCGGGCGCGGTGATGGACCGCTCGGTGGAGGTCAGCGAGATCGCGAACAACAGGTCGTTCCAGCAGAAGATGAACACCAGGATCGCGGCGGTGACGATGCCCGGCGCCGCCAGCGGCGCCACCACCTTCCGGAACGCCTGCCCGGGCGTGGCGCCGTCCATCTTGGCGGCCTTCTCGAGCTCCCACGGGATCTCCTTGAAGAACGCCGAGAGCGTGTAGATCGCCAGGGGCAGGGAGAAGGTGATGTACGGGATGATCAGGCCGGCCCACGTGTCGAACAGCCCGAGTTTGCGGATGATGTCGAAGAGCGGGCTGACGAGGGAGATCTGCGGGAACATCGCGATCAGCAGCGCCACGCCGACGAGGATCTTCTTGCCCGGGAAGTCGAGCCGCGCGATGGCGTAGGCCGCCATGGTACCGATGACCACGGCGACCACCGTCGCGATCAGCCCGATACCGATGGAATTGATCAGGGCGCTGGTGAACGCGTCGGTGCGGAAGATCCCGCGGTAGTTGTCGAGCGTCCACTCCCGGGGAATGAACCGGCCGTCCTTGATGGTGCCGGCCGGCTTGAACGACAGGCTGGCGATCCACACGACGGGGATCAGCGCGTACAGCAGGACGAGCAGGTTCACCACCGACCAGCTCAGCTTGCGGCGCGGGGTCTCGGTCGTCGTCATGTCACCGTTTCCCTTCCGGATCGGAGCCCGGTGCGGACGCCCCGAACAGCTTGATGAACACGAACGCGATGATGGCCACGCACAGGAAGATCAGGACGCTGATCGCCGACCCGATCCCGAGGTTGAACGCCTTGAACAGGTTGTCGTATCCGAGGATCGACACCGAGCCCGTGCCGTTGGATCCGCGCGTGAGGACGTAGATGTTGTCGAAGATGCGGAAGGCGTCGAGGGTGCGGAACAGCAGGGCCACCAGGATCGCCGGCTTCATCAGCGGCACGATGATCCTGGTCAGCCGCGTCCATGCGCCGGCGCCGTCGACCTGGGCGGCGCGCAGCAGGTCGTCCGGGACGAGGGCCAGCCCGGCGAGCAGCAGCAGCGCCATGAACGGGGTGGTCTTCCACACCTCGGCGAGCACGATGATCGCCAGCGACGGAAGCTGCTGCGTCAGTGGGGCACTGCCCTCGGGCAGGAGGTTCGCGAGGTAACCGGTGCCCGGCGTCCACGCGTAGTACCAGCTGTAGGCCGCGGCGACGGTGACGATGCCGTACGGGATCAGCACCACGGTGCGGACGGTGCCCTTGCCGACGATGGTGCGGTGCATGATCAGCGCCAGTGTCAGGCCGAGGACGAACTCGATCGCCACCGACACGACGGTGATCCCGGCGGTCACGGCGAACGCCTGCCACCAGAACGCGTCGGTGAGGACCGAGACGTAGTTGGCCAGTCCGACGAACTCGCGTTCGTCGGGGAACCGCAGGTCGTACCGTTGCAGGCTCAGCCAGACCGCGTACCCCACCGGGTAGGCCGTGACGGCGAGCATCAGCAGCGCCGCGGGTGCGACGAGCCACAGCCCGAGCCGGCGTTCGGCCTTCTTCCCTTCGGAGAGAAGGGCTTTCTCGCGCCGGGACGGTGCGGTCCGGGCGCCCTCGGCCGGCGGGACGGGTCTGGTTGCGGGCGTGGTGGTCACGGGATCAGCCCTTCCGAATTGACCGCCTTGCGAACCTGTTCCGCGAGTTCGTCGACCGTGCGCGGCGGATCGATCCGGTCGACCGGGTTGAGCGTGGCGGTGATGAGCGTCGAAATGCTCTGGTAGGCGGGCGAGACCGGGCGCACCGCCGCGTTCTCGAGGCTCTCGCGCACCTCCCGCCAGACGGGGTACGCCTGCTGGAACTCCGGGTCGTCGTAGAGCGAGGCGAGGGTGGGCGGAACGCCGCCGTCGACGGCGTTGTTGCGCTGGTTCTCCTCGTTGCGCAGGCACTGCATCGCCTCGAACGCCAGGTCGGGGTTGCGGCTGGTGCGCGCGACGGCGATGTTGAACCCGCCGATGGTGACCCGTGCGGGCGTGCCGGCGATCACCGCCGGGTACGGCGCGGGGAGGAAGTTCTGCTCGCCGTTCACCGTCAGCACCGTGTTTCCGGTGTTCTCGGCGGTCACGTTGCCGTTGTCGTCGATGGAGGGCAGGAAGCCCTTCTCGGCGTTCTCGAGGATGCCGGGGTAGACGAACGGCCAGTTCACCTGGAAGGCGGCCTTGCCGCTCTCCATGCCCAGGCGGGCGGCGGCCTCGTCGGACTGGTTCAGCGACGGGTCCGCACCGGGCGCCGTCGCCACGCGCTTCATGATGTCGAGGGCTGTCACGGCGGCGTCACCGTCGGCCACGGTGACGGTGGTGCCGTCCTCGGCGACGACGGATCCGCCCGCGCTGGCGAGCAGGGTGTTGAACCACACCATCAGGCCCTCGTACTGGCGGGCCTGTACCCCGATCCAGCTGGGCCGGCCCTCGTCCGCGAGCCCGCTCGCGATGTCGATCATCTCGTCCCACGTCTGCGGCGGGCGGCCGCCGGGCATCAGGTCCTTGCGGTACCAGAGCAACTGGGTGTTCGTGTTCAGCGGAGCCGCGTACAGGGTGTCCTGCCACGTCGCCGAGGCCAGCGGCCCGGCGAGGGTGCCCTCGGACACCGAGGCCGCGACGTCCGGCGGCAGCGGCAGCGCCCATCCCGCCTCGGCGAACTCGGCCGTCCACACAACGTCGAGGGTCATCAGGTCCAGCGTGTCGTCCTCGCCGGTGAGCCGCCGCGCGAGCTGCAGCCGCTGGTCGTCGGCGCCCTTCGGCAGGGTGCGCTGCTCGATCGTGTACCTGCCGCCGGCGGCGGCCGTGCAGTTCGCCGCCGCGGCGGCGTACTGCTCCGCACCGTCGGCGGCGGTGTAGAAACTCAGTACCGTCCCGCTCGACTCGCTGCCGCACGCCGCGACCGACGACAGCGCGAGCACCGCCGCGGCACCCACCAGTCCGACCCTCACCGCCCGTCTCCGCACCGCAGCCTCCGCCCGTCGTCCAGCGCGACGGTGACTTCCGTCACACTTGGTGCGAACGTAACGCACCGGGCGCCGGCGCGCGACCCAACTGCCGCCCGGAGCGGAACTGTGATCGAACGGTTTACAACGCGAGCTTGGCGAGCAGGTCCCGGGCCCGTTCGGCGTTGCGCGGCGCGCACAGCACGTCGTAACGGCCGGCCACCAGCTGCATCGTCGACGAGAAGTCACGCTGGCCGCGCGTCGCGGCGTACGGGATCGTCGTGGAGATCAGGCCGAAGACGATGCCGCCGACCATGCCGACGAGCAGGGGGCCGAGGAAGTCGGTCGAGAAGATCCCGAGCAGCAGGCCGAAGAACAGACCGAGCCAGGCGCCGGAGGCGATGCCGCCCCCGATCACCTTCGCCCACGTCAACCGGCCGGTGACCCGCTCGACCTGCATGAGGTCGACGCCCACGATGGTGACGTCCTCGACCGGGAAGGACTGGTCCGAGAGGTGGTCGACAGCCCGCTGCGCCTCGGCGTAGGTGGTGTACGAACCGACCGGCCAGCCGCTCGGCGGAGTCGGCAGGCCCGGCGTGGCGCGTCCCGGCTGTCCGAGGGGGTTGGTCATCTTCGGCTCCTTCTCGTGACTGCGCGCCCCGATCCGGCGCACCTGTCCATTCTGCCCGTGTGCGCCTTCGGCGCCGGTGCGTCCTTTGGGTTGTTTCCGCCGCCCGAAGGACGCACCGGCGGCGCAGCCGCCTACTGCGGCGGCTCGAACTTCGTGGTGCGGGTCATCCCGGCCGCCCGGCCCTTCGCGGAGATCACCAGCGCCATCTTGCGGCTGGCCTCGTCGATCATCTCGTCCCCGAGCATCGCGGCGCCGCGCGCGCCGCCGGCCGCGGAGGTGTGCCACTCGTAGGCGTCGAGGATCATCTCGGCCTTGTCGTAGTCCTCCTGCCGCGGGCTGAAGACCTCGTTCGCGGCGTCGATCTGGCTGGGGTGCAGCACCCACTTGCCGTCGAAGCCGAGGGCAGCGGTCCGCTGCGCCGAGCGCCGGAACGCCTCGACGTCGCGGATCTGCAGGTACGGCCCGTCGATCGCCTGCAGGCCGTGGGCCCGGGCCGCCATGAGGATGGTCATGAGGATGTGGTGGTAGGCGTCGCCGCGGTCGTAGCCGTCGGGCTGCTCACCGACGACGAGGGTGCGCATGTTGATGCTCGCCATGAAGTCGGCCGGGCCGAACACCAGGGTCCGGACGCGCGGGCTCGCCGTGGCGATGGCGTTGATGTTGGTCAACCCGAGTGCGTCCTCGATCTGCGGTTCGATGCCGATGCGGCCCACCTCGAGGCCGTGGGCCTTCTCCACCTGGGTCAGCAGCAGATCGAGCGCCTGCACGTGGCTCGCGTCGGGGACCTTCGGCAGCAGGATCGCGTCGAGGTGCGCGCCGGCGCCGCCCACCACGGTGGCGACGTCGAGGTAGGTGGCGTCGGTCGTCCAGTCGTTGACCCGCACCACCTTCAGCTGCTCGCCCCATCCGTCCTCGTTGAGGGCCTCGACGATCGTCGTGCGGGCCTGCTCCTTCGCCAGCGGGGAGACGGCGTCCTCGAGGTCGAGGAACACCTCGTCGGCGGCGAGGCCCTTGGCCTTGTCGATCATCTTGCGGCTGCTGCCGGGAACGGCGAGCACGGACCTTCGGGGCCTGAAGTCGAACGACATGGGCTGGGCAGACCTCCGTGTTCCGAAATCGACGACCGCACGTTCTAGCCTGACCATCATGGCAGCAGTGAGCAAGGTATTCGCGGCGAGGCTCGCCGGTCTGGTGGTCCTCGGGCCCGACGGCGAGTCGATCGGCCGGGTGCGCGATGTCGTGCTCACCATCCGGATCGGCCGGCAGCAGCCCCGGGTGCTCGGCCTGGTCGTCGAACTGCCAACGCGCAAGCGAATATTCGTGCCGATGCTGCGGGTGACGGCGATCGAGCCGGGCGCCGTCACCCTGAACACCGGCAACGTGAGCCTGCGCCGGTTCACGCAGCGGCCGACCGAGGTGCTGGCGCTCGCGCAGGTGCTCGATTCGAAGGTCCGGGTCGACGATCCCGAGCTGGGCGAGCTCGCGGGCGTGGACGTGGTCGTCGTCGACCTCGGCATCGAACTGACCCGCACCCGGGACTGGCTGGTCTCGCGGGTGGCCGTGCGCGCGCACCGCGGCCGGCTGGGCCGGAGGTCCGCGATCCACGTCGTGGACTGGCAGCACGTGCACGGTCTGACCTACACCAACCTCGGGATGCCCGGCCAGGGCGTCTCGCAGCTGCTGCTGCAGTTCGAGGACATGCGCGCCGCCGACGTCGCGAACGCGCTCCGCGAGCTGCCGGAAAAGCGCCGGCACGAGGTGGCGGTCGCGCTGGACGACGAGCGGCTCGCCGACGTCGTGCAGGAGCTGCCCACCGACGACCAGACCGATCTGCTGATGCACCTCGAGGTGGAACGCGCCGCGGACCTGCTCGAGGCGATGGATCCCGACGACGCCGCGGATCTGCTCGGTGAGCTGCCCGACTCGGAGGCCGAGTCGCTGCTCCGCCTGATGGATCCGGAGGATTCGGAGCCGGTGCGGCGGTTGCTCGAGCACTCCCCCGACACCGCCGGCGGCCTGATGACCCCCGAGCCGGTGGTGCTCACCCCGGCGACGACGGTGGCCGAGGCGCTGGCCCGGGTCCGCGACCCGGACCTCACGCCGGCGCTCGCGTCGATGGTGTTCGTGGTGCGGCCGCCCACCGCGACCCCGACGGGCAAGTATCTGGGCTGCGTGCACCTGCAGCAGCTGCTCCGGGAGCCGCCGGCCGGCCTGGTGGGCGGGATCGTCGACAACGACCTGCCGCGACTGGACCCGGACGACTCGCTCACCGCGGTCACCCGGTACTTCGCGACGTACAACCTGGTGTGCGGGCCCGTGCTGGACGACGAGGGGCACCTGCTCGGTGCCGTGACGGTCGACGACGTGCTCGACCACCTGCTGCCCGAGGACTGGCGCGAGGAGGAGGCCGACGATGAGTGACCGTTCCGCCGTGGCCCGGCAGCGCCTCGACACCCCCCGCACCGGCCGCTTCCGGGTCAACTTCGACGTCGAGGCCGTCGGGCGCGTCAGCGAGTCGATCGCCCGGTTCCTCGGCACCGGACGCTATCTGGCCATCCAGACCGTCGTGGTGATCGTGTGGATCCTGCTCAACGTCTTCGCCGTCGCGCTGCAGTGGGACCCGTACCCGTTCATCCTGCTGAACCTCGCGTTCTCCACGCAGGCCGCGTACGCCGCGCCGCTGATCCTGCTCGCCCAGAACCGGCAGGAGAACCGGGACCGGGTCTCCCTCGAGGTGGACCGGGCCCGCGCCGCCCAGACCAAGGCGGACACCGAGTTCCTCGCGCGTGAGCTGGCGGCGCTGCGGCTGGCCGTCGGCGAGGTGGCCACCCGCGACTATCTGCGCCGCGAACTCGACGATCTGCGCGCACTGCTGATCGAGCCGGAAGAGGAGGACACGGCAACGACGACGGCCGGAAAACCGCGCCCTCCCCGCCGCTGAGACGTGACTCGCTGTAACGTTCATCACAGCCGGTCGATGGTGTCGGTGGGGTAACGGTCCGCGACGAGTAGGTCTGTGGGGTGATGGCGTGCGCTGGCAGGGTCTGATCGCGGTGCCGGTGGTGCTCGGCGCGGGGTTCGCGGCGGTCGCGTCGTCGCCGGCGACGGTGGCCGCGACGGAGAACACGGAGCCGGTCGCCGTGACGGCGGCGGACGGCAGCACCGGGATCGGGGTGCTGCCGGCGGATCCGGCGTCGCCGCGGCCCGTGCGCGGAGCCGCGGGCACGGCTCCCGATCCCGCCGCGGACCTACCGCCCGCGGTCACGGTCGCTCCCGGACAGCCGTCTCCCGTGATGGCCGGTGAGGGCCCCCTGGCGATCCCCGAACTGGTGCTCTACGCGTACCGGGCGGCCGAGATGCAGCTCGCGATCAGCGAGCCCGGGTGCGCGCTGCCGTGGCATCTGCTCGCGGCGATCGGACGGATCACCTCGCAGCACGCCGATTCGGGACGCACCGACGTGCTCGGCACCCTCACCACCGCGCGCGTGGCCCCCGGGACCGGCAGGCTCGGGCCGATGCAGCTGCCCCCGGCGGTGTGGTCGCAGTTCTCGGCGGACGGCAATGCGGATGGCGCCGCCGACCCGCAGAACGTCTTCGACGCCACCCTGGCGGCCGGCACCTGGCTGTGCTCGGACGACGCTCGCCTCGCCGAGCCCGACGCCCGCGCCCGGGCAGCGGCCCGGTTCGACCCGTCGCCCGAGTTCGTCTCCAACGTGCAGGCCTGGTCGGCCGCCTACGAGAAGGGCGCCGCGGTCTCGCCGGGGATCGTCGTGCCACCCCCGATGCCGTCGGCCACGCCGGCCGTTCCGGCCTTGCCGAACACCGTCGACGTCGCCGAGACCGTCCCGGCTCCCGTCGCCGGGACCACCGGTGCGCCCCCACCGGGGCCGGTCCCGGCGCCCGCGGTCGAGCCGGACCCCGCCCCCGCGCCGGTCGTCGGGACGCCGCCGCCCGCGCCCGTGCTGCCGCCGCTGCCGTGTCTCGTCCCGGCGCTGTGCCCGGCGCCGCCCGTGCCCTGATCCGGTCACGACTCGATCTCCCGGTAACCCCTCCCTGCCACCGTATGCCCAGCTCAGCGCGTTACATCACGGTAGGGTAACGGAAACGCATCACTTCATGTATGGTCGATACCGCCATGTAACGAAAGCGTCTCGGGGTAGGCGCCCAGGAGGTATCGAGTGGGCCGGCACAGAAAGCCTTCGGAGTCCAAGCTTCGCCGCAATTCGGTCATCGCCCTCACCGGACTGGTTCCGGTCGGCGTGGTCGCCGCCGCCACCAGCGCCGGTGCGAGCCCGAAGACCCTGTTCGGCGTCCAGGACACCGAAGCGGTGGCCGAGCCCGTGACCGCCGCGTCCGAGACCACCTACGTCGCCGACGGGGTCTCCCGCGACGTCGCCGCCGCAGCCGCCCTCATGACCGCTCCGGAGCCTACCGCGGAACCCGCGGCGGCCCCCGCGCCCGCCCCGGAGCCCGCACCCGCCGCCCCGGCGCCGCTGCAGCCCGGCCCCCTCGGGATCCCCGGCATCAACTTCGCCGCCTACCAGAACGCCGAGCGGATCCTCGCCGCCGAGAACCCCGGCTGCAACATGTACTGGACGCTGCTCGCCGGCATCGGCCAGGTCGAGTCCGGCCACGCCAAGGGTGGCAAGGCCGACGACAAGGGCAACCTCCTCGAACCCGTGATCGGCCTGCCGCTCGACGGCAGCCTGCGTGGCCAGGCCGTCATCCGTGACACCGACGGCGGCACCCTGGACGGCGACACCGTCTACGACCGGGCGGTCGGCCCCATGCAGTTCATCCCGTCCACGTGGAAGCTCTACGCCGGTGACGGTGACGGCGACGGCGACGCCGACCCGCAGAACCTGTACGACTCCACCCTCACCACCGCCAAGTACCTGTGCGACGGCGGAAACAACATGCACGACATCGCGCAGGCCACCAAGGCCATCCATCGCTACAACAACTCGATGGCATACGTTGCCAACGTGCTCGCCTGGTCGGCCGCCTATTCGACCGGTGTCACCCCCAGCGCGGCGGACCTGCCGCGCATCCACTGATCGGGCGCCACCTACGATTGATGCCATGGCAGTCAGCGAGTCCGACGTTCGCAGCGCCCTGGCGCGGGTCCAGGATCCCGAGATCCGCAAGCCCATCACCGAGCTCGGCATGGTCAAGAGCATCGAGATCGGCGGCGACGGCAGCGTCGACGTCGGCATCTACCTGACAACCGCCGGCTGTCCGCTGCGCACCGAGATCACCGACCGCGTCACCAAGGCCGTCGCCGACGTCGCCGGGGTCTCCGCCGTGCGCGTCGAACTCGACGTCATGACCGACGAGCAGCGCACCGAGCTGCGCAAGTCGCTGCGCGGCGACTCCACCGAGCCGGTCATCCCGTTCGCCCAGCCCGGCTCGCTCACCCGCGTCTACGCGGTGGCCTCCGGCAAGGGCGGGGTCGGCAAGTCCTCCGTCACGGTCAACCTCGCCGCCGCGATGGCCGCGCGGGGCCTGTCCGTCGGCGTGCTCGACGCCGACATCTACGGCCATTCCATCCCACGGATGCTCGGCACCGACGCCAAGCCCACCCAGGTGGAGCGGATGATCATGCCGCCCGTCGCGCACGACGTGAAGATGATCTCCATCGCCCAGTTCACCCAGGGCAACACGCCCGTGGTCTGGCGCGGGCCGATGCTGCACCGTGCGCTGCAGCAGTTCCTCGCCGACGTGTTCTGGGGCGATCTGGACGTGCTGCTGCTCGACCTGCCGCCCGGCACCGGCGACGTGGCGATCTCCGTCGCGCAGCTGATCCCGGGCGCCGAGATCCTCGTCGTCACCACGCCGCAGCAGGCCGCCGCGGAGGTCGCCGAACGGGCCGGCTCCATCGCGCTGCAGACCCGCCAGCGCATCGTCGGCGTCGTGGAGAACATGTCGTGGCTCGAACTGCCCGACGGTACCCGGATGGACGTGTTCGGCACGGGCGGCGGTCAGGCCGTCTCCGAGCGGCTCACCCGCGCCGTCGGCGCGACCGTCCCGCTGCTGGGCCAGATCCCGCTCGATCCGGCGGTGCGCGAGGCCGGCGACGCCGGCACCCCGATCGTTCTCAGCGCCCCCGAGTCGCCTGCGGGTACGGCGCTGCGCGAGATCGCCGAGAAGCTCGCCGTGCGGCGCCGCGGCCTGGCCGGCATGTCGCTGGGGATCGACACCACCCGCCACCTGTAGGCGCCTGCGGCGCCGGTGTGCCCTTTAGGTTGCTCCTGCCGCCCGAAGGACACACCGGCCGCGCAGCGGCCTACGTCGCGTCGGAGTCGATGGGGGGCTTCTCCCCGGCCGCCAGCGGCGGCGGGACGGGCTTGCTCACCGGCTTGGTGCCGGGCTTGTCGAAGTTGCCGGTGAGCAGCGAGTCGTCGCCGTCCAGCAGGTGCTTGGTGATGACCGCCTTGGGCGTCATGCCGCGCAGCTCGTTGAGTTCGGACAGGGGTTGACGCAGGTCGTCGAACTCGGGGCCCAGCTCCTCCTTCAGCTGCTCCTTCGCGCCGGACGCGTAGTCGCGGACCTGCCGCAGCGACTTGGTCACCCACGACACCGCGCCGGGCAGCCGCTCGGGGCCGAGGACCACGAGCGCCGCGACGAGGAGGACCATGAATTCGCCCCAACCGATGTTGCCGAACACCGCTCCAGGGTACGTGGTGCCGCGCCGTTCGCAGCCCGGAGGACCCAGGTCACAGCGAATTCCCAGCGAACAGGGAGCCGACGGTCAGTCGGACTGCGGGGTCACCTGCACGTCCACGAGACGGCCCGAGCGGACCAGCTGCACCGTCACCGGCTCGCCGATCTTCTGGGCGTGGACCGCGACGACCAGCTCGTCCGCGCTGGTGACCTCGCGGTCCCCGACCTTGACGATCACGTCGCCCTCGACGATCCCGGCCTGCTGCGCGGGGCTGCCCTCCTGCACGTTGGCCACCTCGGCGCCGCTGGCGACGTCGTTGACGACGCTGCGGGCGTTGACGCCGATCTCCGGGTGACGCATCGCGCCGGTGCGGATCAGTTCCTGGGTGACGGCGGTGACGTCGTCGATGGGAATGGCGAACCCCAGACCGACGGAACCGCCGGTCTCGGTCTTGATGGCCGAGTTGATGCCGATGACGCGGCCCTCGGCGTCGACGAGCGGGCCGCCGGAGTTGCCGGGGTTGATGGAGGCGTCGGTTTGCACCGCGTCGATCACGGCGTCGGTGTCGGTGCCCTGACCGCCCAGGCGCATCGGCCGGTTGAGGGCGCTGACGATGCCGCGGGTGACGGTCTTGCTCAACCCGAGCGGCGAACCCACGGCGATGACGTCCTCACCGACCTGCACGTCCCCGGAACGGCCCAGTTCGGCGACCGTGAGGTTGTCCACGTCGACGGAGAGCACTGCCAGGTCGGTCTTGATGTCGCGCCCGACGATCTGTGCGGGCACCTTGGTGCCGTCGTTGAAGGTGACCTGGATCTTCGCGTCCGGACCGGTCGCGGCCATCGAGATCACGTGGTTGTTGGTGACGATGTATCCGGCACCGTCGATCACGACACCGGACCCGGTGCCGGACTCGTCGCCGACGGTGACCTGGATGGAGACGACGGCGGGCAGCACCGCGTCGGCCACGCGTGCCACCTGCCCGGTCGGCAGGTCGCCGTCCTGCTCCACCTGGGCCAGCGTCACGCTGCGGCTGGTGAGGGAGCCGGTGTCGGACGTGATCAGCGCGACGACGAGACCGCCGATCATGCCGATGGTCAGCGCGACCGCCGCCAGCGTCGCGAGGGCGCGGGTCTCGATCCGACCGCCGAAGAGGACTTCCCGCAGCGTGAGCTTGGGGGCGGGCGGCAGCGGGCGCTCGTCGCGGGCCTGCGCAGGCGCGCCCAGGCGCACGTTCGTCGTGGGGTCGCGCCACGGGTCGGGCTCGGGGCCGTCCGCATCGGTCTCGGCATCCGGGTCGGCCGGGGGCCGCTGCAGGATCTCGGAGGTGCCCACGGGTCGGCCGAACGCCTCGGCCAGCACCGGATCGGCGGGCGCACCGTGGCCGACCCGCGGCTCCGCGGCCCGTTCCTCGGCGGACCGGCCGAACGAGCCCGTCGTACCGGCCGGCCGACCGAAGACGCTGCTGGCGGCGGCGTCGACGTCCGGGCGATAGACCGGGCGGGGCTGCAGGCGCGGGGCGTCGGCGCGGTGCGACACGCCCGGCGCGGGAGCGCCGTCCGTGTCCGACGTCGAGGCGGCCCGGCGCTCGGACTCCACTGATTCCGCTGTCACGCGTGCCCGTCTCCCCCGTGTCCGTCAGTCACGGTGCCCAGTATCACCGATGGCACCGGTGGCACCGCCACCGACCGTCGCGGGTCGATCACGGCGCGGAAGGACGCGAGCACCGTCAACGGCGCCAACGGATCGGCCAGCGCCGCCCGGCGGGCCAGGACTGGTCGGCCGCCAGCACTCCCCCGAAGCCGGGCGCGGACAGGTCCTGGTGGTGCTGCGGGATGTCGGCGAGGGCACCCAGGAGGGAACTCGGCATCGGGGGCGGCGCCGTCCGGGCGGCGTCGCGCAACGCGCGCCGGGCCTGCTGCTGGGCCTCGACCTCCGTGGCGCACTCCGGGCACACGGCCAGGTGCTCGGCCGCCCGGAGATACGCGTTCATCCGCAGTTCGCCGTCCACGTACGCTGCCACAGCCTCACTCGCCAGGTGCTCCGTGGAACCGAACCGGCGGGTCGGGTGTGCCCTCGTCATGAAATCCTCCTGGCGGCTACCCCGCATCGACTCGACCGACTTCGACCTTCCCATGCTCGCGCAGGTGCTCACGCAGCGCCTGCCGTCCGCGATGGATGCGGCTGCGCACCGTGCCGAGCTTGACTCCCAGTGTGGCACCGATCTCCTCGTAGGACAGGCCTTCGATGTCACACAGGACGACAGCAGCACGATAGTCCGGCGCCAGCGAGTCCAGGGCGGACTGCAGGTCGGCGCCGAGCCGGGCATCGTGGTAGATCTGCTCGGGGTCGGGGCCCTCGGAGGGCACGCGGTCGTAGTCCTCGGGCAGCGCCTCCATGCGGATGCGGTTGCGGCGCCGGACCATGTCGAGGAACAGGTTGGTGGTGATGCGGTGCAACCAGCCCTCGAAGGTGCCCGGCTGGTAGTTCTGCAGCGAGCGGAAGACCCGGATGAACGTGTCCTGGGTGAGGTCCTCGGCGTCCTGCGCGTTTCCGGACAAGCGGTAGGCGAGCCGGTACACCCGGTCGCCGTGCTCGCGCACCAGCTCGTCCCACGACGGCATCACCGCACGGTCACCGGTGGCGTCGAACACTGCCGTGCCGGTGAGCTCGACGTCGGCCGTGGGCTCGGCGTCGGGGCTGGGGAGCTGGGGGGAATCGGCCATGTGGATCGCTGGATCCTCCTCTTCGGGACCGCTGATCGTGGGTGTCGGTGTCTTCGTCCAACACCCGAGGGCGCCGGCTTGTTCCCGGTACCCCGATCGCGCTGTCGGTGCGGTCTGATGTGGTATCTACACCCTCACGCACGGGGATGTGGTGCCGATATGAGCAACCTGAGCATCGCCTGAGAATCCACCCGCCGTGCGCGCCTGCCTGCGACCGGCCCCCGGCGACGATAACCTCACTGGGGTGCACACGAATGCCGAACGGATCCTGGCCCACGTCGAGAACGTCACCGAGGACGAGAACCTCGCCCTGGCGCGTGAGCGTGCCCTCGATCTCGGCGCAGATCCGATCCCGGCAGCAGTGGGCGCGGCCCTGACGATGTTCACCCGCATGCTCGACGCACGGACGGTCGTCGAGGTCGGCACCGGCGCCGGCGTCAGCGGACTCTGGCTGCTGCGGGGCCTGCGCGAGGACGGCGTCCTCACCACCATCGACAGCGAGCCCGAGCATCAGCGTGCCGCCAAGACCGCGTTCCGGGAGGCCGGCGTCACGGCCTCCCGCACCCGGCTGATCAACGGGCGCGCGCTGGACGTGCTGCCACGGCTGGCCGACTCGGCCTACGACCTGGTCTTCGTCGACGCCACCCCCGCCGATCATCCGCACTACGTCCGCGAGGGCGTGCGGCTGTTGCGACCGGGCGGGGTCATCGTGTTGCACAACGCGCTGCTCTGCGGCCGGGTCGCCGACCCGGGCGAGCGTGACTCCGCCGTCCTCGCCGTCCGAGAGGCGACGCGGGCCGTGGTGACCGACGAGCGTCTCGCACCGGTGCTGCTGCCGGTGGGCGACGGGCTGCTCTGCGCCGCCAAGCTCTAGGCCCCGGCGCACGCCCCGATCAGATCCACACGCCCTTGCCGATGGCGACGACGCCGCCGCTGCTGACGGCGAAGCGCTGCCGGTCGCGTTCGAGGTCCACGCCGATGATCTCGCCGTCGCCGACGACGACGTTCTTGTCGAGGATCGCGCGCCGCACGACCGCGCCCTTGCCGATGCGCACGCCCGGCATCAGGACACTGCCCTCGACGGTGGCGCCGTCCTCGATCATGACGTTGGAGCTGAGCACCGAGTTGCGGACGGTGGCGGCCGACAGGATGCTGCCCGATCCGACGATCGACTCCTGCGCGAGACCGCCCTGGACGAATTTCGCCGGGGGCCACATCTCGGAGGCGCCGCGGATCGGCCAGCGCCGGTTGTAGAGGTTGAAGATCGGGTGCACCGACACCAGGTCCATGTGCGCGTCGTAGAACGCGTCGAGGGTGCCGACGTCGCGCCAGTAGCCACGGTCGCGTTCGGTGGCGCCCGGCACGACGTTGTCGTTGAAGTCGTAGACGTGCGCGGCGCCCTGCGCGACGAGGGCGGGGATGATGTCGCCGCCCATGTCGTGGTCCGAGTCCGGGTTCTCGGAGTCCGCCCGCAACGCCTCCACCAGCACCTTGGTGGTGAAGACGTAGTTGCCCATCGAGGCGAAGGTGACGTTGGGATCGTCCGGGGTGCCGGGCGGGTGCGCGGGCTTTTCGAGGAACTGGGTGATGCGGCCCTGCTCGTCGGTGTCGATGCAACCGAACGCGAACGCCTCGCTGCGGGGTACCCGGATGCCGGCGACGGTCACGCCCGCGCCGGACTCGATGTGCTGGCTCACCATCTGCTCCGGGTCCATCCGGTAGACGTGGTCGGCGCCGAACACCACGATGTACTCCGGATCCTCGTCGTAGACGAGGTTGAGCGACTGGAGGATGGCGTCGGCGCTGCCGGTGTACCAGCGCGGCCCGAGCCGCTGCTGCGCCGGCACCGGGGTGATGTACTCGCCGGTGAAGCCCGACAGGCGCCAGGTCTGGGAGATGTGCCGGTCCAGCGAATGGGACTTGTACTGGGTCAGCACGCAGATCCGCAGGAACCCGGCGTTGACCAGGTTGCTCAGCACGAAGTCGATCAGTCGGTAGGCACCGCCGAACGGTACCGCCGGTTTCGCGCGGTCCGCCGTCAGCGGGTACAGGCGTTTGCCCTCGCCGCCGGCGAGCACGATTCCAAGCACATGGGGCTGGCTCCTCACACAGTCAACCTATCCGCCACCCCCCTCCGCCGCCAGCGAAGAGGCCCATCGGTGGCCGGAACGTCACGCGCCGGATAGTTTGATCCGGTGCGGGTGGCAATGATGACGCGGGAGTACCCGCCGGAGGTCTACGGTGGTGCCGGCGTGCACGTCACCGAATTGGTTGCGCAGTTGCGCCGGCTGTGCGAAGTCGACGTGCACTGCATGGGGGCGCCCCGCGAGGGCGCCTTCGTCCACGGACCCGACCCCGAACTGGCGGGCGCCAACCCGGCGCTGACGACGCTGTCCGCCGAGCTGCGGATGGCGCACGCCGCGAGCGGTGCCGGCGTCGTCCACTCCCACACCTGGTACACCGGCCTCGCGGGGCATCTCGCCGCCGAGCTGTACGACGTGCCGCACGTGCTGACGGCACATTCGCTCGAACCGCGCCGGCCGTGGAAGGCCGAGCAGCTGGGCGGCGGCTACCGCGTCTCCTCGTGGTCCGAACGCAACGCGGTCGAGCACGCGGACGCGGTCATCGCGGTCAGCGCTGGGATGCGCCTCGACGTGCTGGACGCATATCCGTTCGTCGACCCGGCCCGTGTGCACGTGGTGCGCAACGGCATCGACACCGGGGTGTGGCACCCGGGGCCGGCCGAGCCGGGCGAGCCGTCCGCCCTGGAGAAGATCGGGGTGGACCCCGATCGGCCGATCGTCGCGTTCGTCGGGCGCATCACGCGCCAGAAGGGCGTCGGGCACCTCATCGCCGCCGCCCACGACGTGGACCCCGGGATTCAGCTGGTGCTGTGCGCCGGCGCGCCGGACACCCCGGAGATCGCCGCCGAGACCGAGCAGGCGGTGGCCGAACTCGAGCGCCGGCGCGGCAACGTCTTCTGGGTCCGCGAGATGCTCCCCACCGACTCGGTCCGTGAGATCCTTTCCGCGGCATCAGTTTTCGTGTGCCCATCGGTGTACGAGCCACTGGGTATCGTGAACCTCGAGGCGATGGCCTGCGAGACCGCTGTCGTCGCGTCGGACGTCGGTGGCATCCCCGAGGTCGTCGAGGACGGGGTCACCGGCCGGCTCGTGCACTACAACTCCTACGAGCCGCGGGCGTACGAGCAGGCGCTGGCCGCGGCGATCAACGAGGTCGCCGGCGACGCCGCCCTGGCTGCGGAGATGGGCCGGGCCGGACGGGTGCGGGCCATCGCGGAGTTCTCCTGGGCGCAGATCGCGCGGCAGACCCTCGCGGTGTACCAGGAGGTCGCCGCCGCGCGGCACTGAGCGTCCCGGCTCAGTGCGTCGCGCGCCGTTCCCACACGGTGACGGTCACCGAGGCGGTCACCGGGAACGGCTCCGGCAGCCCCGAGACCAGCTCCGCCAGCCGCTCGGCGGTCAGGTGGTGCCCCGAGGGCCCCATGCCGGCCAGCTGTCCGAGTGCCGGACGGTCGAGCTCCAGGGTGTACTGCACGTCGGCGCGGTCGACCCGCTCGAACGCGCCGGACAGGGCCGCCCCGAGCCGCTCGGTCTTGCGCTCGTCCACCTGGACCATGCCGGGCAGGGCCACCAGCTCGCGCAGGTGCGACGGGGTGGGGGCCGCGACGACGAGCACGCCGCCCGGCGCGAGGACCCGGTGCGTCTCGGCGGCGTTGCGCGGCGCGAAGACGGACAGCACGTGGCTGAGGACGCCGCTGCGGATCGGCCACTGCCGCCACACGTCGGCGAGCACGGCCCCGACGCGGGGATGGCTGCGGGCGATGCGCCGGACCGCGGGCTTGGACACGTCGAGCCCGACGCCGCGGCTGCCCGGCAGCGCGTCGAGCACCGCCGCGAGATACCGCCCGGTGCCGGCGCCCACCTCGAGGACGCGGGCGGTGCCGTCGCCGCCGGGACGCTCGGCACAGGCGCGGGCGACGGCGTCGCGCAGCGGATCGTAGTGTCCCGCCTCGAGGAAGTCCGCCCGCGCGGCGATCATCTCCGCGGTGTCGCCGGTGAACCGCGTCGCGGCCCCGGTGAGGAGGCTGACATACCCCTGGCGGGCGACATCGAAGCTGTGCCCGGCCTCGCACAGCAGCACGCCGTCGTCGAGATCGAGTCCGCGCTCGCACTGCGGGCAGGCGAGCAGATCGGTCACCGCGTCGAGCACGGGCAGTCCTTCCGAGAAACGAAGAGCACCGGAGTACGAACAGCAACGGGCCCCGCGCACCGTGGAGCGCGGGGCCCGGAGAACCCGGCGAATCGTCGCCGGGTGCCGACACCTAGCTGGTGACGCCCTTGAGCTCTTCGCCGAGCGCTGCAGCTTCCTCCGGCGTGAGTTCGACGACCAGACGTCCGCCACCCTCGAGTGGAACCCTCATGACGATTCCTCGTCCCTCTTTGGTTGCTTCGAGGGGACCGTCCCCGGTCCGGGGCTTCATGGCCGCCATCCTCTGCTCCCTCCAAATCTGCGCTCGACTCTTGCGCGCGTGGGTTACCGTGGGGGCCTCGTCGGAATTCGACGAGGCTCGCCACATCATTCTTCCCTATCCGGCCGACCGCCGGGTAGCTGACTATGCCCTAATGTGGCCGGAAACTGGTCGAACGTCCGTCTCGACCCAGCAGTCGGCGAGGTGATCGTCGACCATGCCGGTGGCCTGCATGAGCGCATACGCCGTGGTAGGACCGACGAACGCGAAGCCGCGCCGCTTCAGTTCGCGGGCCATCGCCGTCGACTCCGGTGTCACCGCCGGCACCTCCGCCACGGAGCGGAACCGCCGGGCGCGCCGCGCCGGCGCGAACGACCACAGCAGCGCGTCGAGGTCCGTGCCCTCCAGGTCGAGCACCGCCCGGGCGTTGGCGACCACCGCCTCGACCTTGCGCCGGTTCCGGACGATGCCGGCGTCGCCGAGCAGGCGAGCGACGTCGTCGTCCGTGTAGCGGGCGACCACCTCGACGTCGAACCCCGCGAACGCCGACCGGAACGCCTCCCGCTTGCGCAGGATCGTCAGCCACGACAGCCCCGACTGGAACGCCTCGAGGGCAAGGCGCTCGAACAGCTCGTCGCGCCCGTGCAGCTCGCGGCCCCACTCCTCGTCGTGGTAGTCCCGGTACAGCGTGGACCCCGGCGGATCCACCGCCCACGGACAGCGCACCCGGTCCTCGTCCATCGCTACTCCCCCCTGTCCGAGCGGTCCCCTGCGGCCTCTGCCGCAACGGATGCGTCGGCCTGCCCCACCGCGGCGTCGCCACCGGGCGTGCCCCGCTCGGCGTCCTCGTACGCGGCGAGCCTGGCCCGCAGGTCGTCGATCTCGTGCGAGAGCCGGTCGAGCGCCCAGTCCACCTCGGCGGTCTTGTAGCCCCGCAGCACCTGCTGGAAACGCAGATCCCGGACGTCCGCGCCGGTCACGTCGGTGACCGGCAGGGCCGTGGCGGTGGTGCCCGGCGGGATCGGCGCCAGGGTCTCCCCGCGGCCGAACACCGCGCTCGCCACGAGGAACAGCACCGCGCCGACGACCACCATGACGAGCAGGTAGAGCAGAACCGTCAGCATGTACCGATCTTGGCACGGGCCACCGACAGGGCGCCCGGGGCGTCAGGCCACGGTGGCGGCCGGGGGCCGGTCCGCGAGGCTGACCTCCGTGGTGACGGGGACGAACGCGTCGCCGTCCACCAGGAACTGGGTCAGGCCCGCCCCCGAGTCGGGGATCCCACAGCGAGCGAGCATGGTGCCGACGATCTGCCGGCTCATCACCCCCAGCTCCCCGAGCGGCCGGTTCCGGTGCTTGCGCACGCCGAGGTTGACCTGGGCGATCGCGCCGATCCCGAGCCGGTCGTAGGTGTCGAGCAGCAGCCCGATCTCGACGCCGTAGCCGGGCGCGAACGGCACCGCCGACAGCAGTTCCCGGGTACCGGCGTACTCGCCGCCCAGCGGCTGCAGCACGCACGTCAGCTCCGGCCGCAGCGCCGCGAGCAGCGGCCGCGCCACCAGTTCCGTGACCCGCCCCCCGCCGTTGGCCTCCTCGGCGCCGCTGACCCGGAGCGGGCGGCGGTAATAGCCCTTGACCAGGTGGATTCCGTCGCCGGTGAGCAGCGGTCCGAGCAGCTTGGGGACGAACGCCGGATCGGGGTCGAGCAGGTCCGAATCCACGAACGCGATGAGATCACCCGTGGTGGCCGCGACGGAGCGCCACAGCACCTCCCCCTTGCCCGGCACCGGGGCGAGGCCCGGCACCGCCTCTTCCCGGGAGAGGACGCGGGCGCCGGCGCTGCGGGCCCGCTCCGCCGTGCGGTCGGTGGACCCCGAGTCCAGCACGATCAGCTCGTCGACCAGCCCGCCGAGCAGCGGATGGATGGTGTCCACCACCCCCGCGACGGTCGTCTCCTCGTTGAGCGCGGGCAGCACCACCGACACGGTTCGGCCCCGCTTCGCGCGTTCGAGTTCGGCGATGCTCCATCCGGGCTCGTCCCAGCTGTTCGCCTCGGCCCACGGCCGGGTCATCGCGGTGCTCATGCCAGCCCCCTGACGGTGCGCGCCGGGGGGCGCGTTCCGACGACGGCCGCCACCATGTCGACCACGCGACGGGTCGCCGCCACCTCGTGCACCCGAAACATCCGCGCGCCTGCCGCGGCCGCAAGTGCTGTCGCTGCCAATGTGCCCTCCAACCGGTCGGCGAGTTCCACCCCCAGAGTCTCCCCGATGAAGTCCTTGTTGCTCAGCGCCATGAGCACGGGCCACCCGGTATTTACGAGAACGTCCACGTGCCGCAACAACTCGAGGCCGTGGAAGGTGTTCTTGCCGAAATCGTGGGTCGGATCGATGAGGATGGCGTCGCCGGGCACCCCGGCCTTCGCGGCCCGCTCGGCCGCGGCGACGATCTCGCGCGTCACCTCGGCGACGACGTCGGTGTAGCGCACGCGGTGCGGCCGGGTGCGCGGGACCGCACCTCCGGTGTGCGAGCAGACGATGCCCGCGCCGAGTTCGGCCGCGACGGTCACCAGTTCCGGATCGGCACCCGCCCACGTGTCGTTGATCAGATCCGCCCCCTCCGCCACCGCGCGCCGCGCGACGTCGCTGCGCCAGGTGTCGACGCTGATGAGCAGCCCGGGGTGGCGGGCCCGGATCGCCGCGACGAACGGCACCACCCGCCGGGTCTCCTCCGCCGCGTCGACCACCTCGCCGGGGCCGGCCTTCACGCCGCCGATGTCGACGAGGTCCGCGCCCTCGGCCACGGCCCGATCCACGGCCGCCATCGCAGCGTCGTCGGTGAAGGTCGCGCCCCGGTCGTAGAACGAGTCCGGAGTGCGATTGACGATCGCCATCACCAGGGCCCGGTCGGTGGCGACCGGGCGGCCGCAGAGGGTCGGCGAGACGGTGACGGAGGCGGTCATGATTTCCATCCTGGCACGCACCCGCGGGCGGGCCCGGGCAGGAACCGGCCCAGCGGGAGTCAGCCCGCCGGCAGCTCGCCCCCGGCGACGGCCTCGACGTAGCCGTCGTACGCGGGCCGGTAGCCCTCCTCCGGCCCGGTGAGCACGTAGACGGGGTCGTCGCCTGTGTCGGCGTAGCCCTGCTTGCGCAGGTCCACCTTGCGGCTCTTGAACGTCGAGGTGTGCTCGAGTTCGCCGACGACACGGACGAAGAGCGGCACCGCGTACGACGGCAGCGCCCGGTACAGCTGCGCCGCGAGCGCGGTGCCGTCGAACTCGGCCCCGTCGTGGAGCGTGATCGCGGCCATGCCGGCCCGGCCGTCGGTGCCGGGGATCTCGACCCCGTAGACCACTGCCTGCGAGATCGACTCGTTCGCCGACACGGCCGCCTCGACCTCGGTGGTGGCGACGTTCTCGCCCTTCCACCGGAAGGTGTCGCCGAGGCGGTCGACGAACGCGACGTGCATGAAGCCCTGGCTGCGGACGAGGTCGCCGGTGTCGAACCAGGTGTCGCCGTCCTCGAAGCCGTCGCGCACGAGTTTGGACTCGCTCGCCTCGGGATCGGTGTAGCCGTCGAACGGGGCACGGTCGGTGACCTTCGCCAGCAACAGGCCCACCTCGCCGCGGCCGACCCGGCGCAGCCGGCCGTCCGGTCCGCGGAGCGCCTTGCCGGTCTCGTGGTCGTAGTCGACCACTGCGTACGGAAGCGGGCAGACACCCGCGGTGCGCGGCTGGTTGAGCGCGTTGACGAACGCGATGTTGCACTCGCTGGCGCCGTAGAACTCGGCGACGCGGGCGATGCCGAACCGCTGGGTGAACTCGGTCCAGATCTCGGACCGCAGTCCGTTGCCCACCATCAACCGGATGCCGTTGTCGCGGTCGTCCGGCGACGGTGGCTGGTTGAGCAGGTAGCGGCAGATCTCCCCGATGTAGACGAACGCCGTCGCGCCGTTGCGCTTCGCGTCGGCCCAGAATCCGGTGGCGGAGAACTTGCGGCCGAGCGCGAAGGTGGCGCCGGCGGCGAGCACCGACGACAGCGACACGGTGAGGGCGTTGTTGTGATACAGCGGCAGGCAGCAGTACAGGGTGTCGTCGCGGCGCAGCCGGACGCCCAGGCTGCCCAGGCCCGACATGGACTTCAGCCACCGGAAATGGGTCATCCGGCTGGCCTTGGGCATGCCGGTGGTGCCCGAGGTGAAGATGAAGAAGGCGGTCTCCTTCGCCTGCAGGCGGTCGGTGACGGCGGGGTTCGCGGAGTCGGCGGCGACGGCGAGGTCGTCGAGTTCGCCGACGCGCAGCACCTTTCCGGCCGGCGGCGCCCCGTCGAGGGACTCCAGGGCCTCCTCGCATTCCTCCCCGACCACGAGCACCCGGCTGTCGAGCAGGCCGAGGCTGTGCGCGAGCACCTCGCCGCGCTGATGGTGATTGAGCATGCCGGCCGCGGCACCGAGCTTGACCGTGGCGAGCGCGACGAGCAACGCCTCCGGACGGTTCTTCATCAGCACGCCGACGACGTCGCCGGTGCGCACACCCTGCGCGGTGAGCACGGCGGCGTAGCGGTTGACCTGGGCGTTGGCGTCGCCGTAGCTGAGGGCGTCGCCCTCGAATCGCAGGAACGGCCGGTCCGGGTTCCGCTCCGCGAGGCGCTGGAACACCGACCCGATCGTCTCGCGCGCGTCCGGCCGCCGGATGAGACCCCGCGCGCCGCGTAGCAGGCTCGGTGCGTCGGGCAGCATTCGCGGAAGCTGGGTGGCGAGACCCACCAGGGAGATCGTCGAGCCGGACTCGGTCATGGCATCCTCGGTTACTGGCGGACAGGAACTTACTGCAGAGTAAGCAACCTCGGCGCGAAGCGGAAGCCCCTCACCCGGCGCAGCGGTCGAGGGCGTCGTCGATGTCGCCGGTGACCTGCAGGCCGTCGAGCGCGTGGCGGTTGACGAAGCCGGCCGGCACCATCGCCTCGAGCCAGTCGAGCAGCCCCCGGTAGTGCCCCACCGGGTCGAGCAGCACCACCGGCTTGGCGTGCATGCCCAGATAGCCGGCCGTCCACGTCTCGAACAATTCCTCGAGGGTGCCGATCCCGCCGGGCAGCGTGACGAACGCGTCGGCGCGCTCCTCCATCGCCTGCTTCCGCTGGCGCATCGTGTCCGTGACGATCAGCTCGTCGGCGTCGACGTCGGCGACCTCGCGGTGCACCAGCGCCTTGGGGATCACACCGACGGTGTGCCCGCCGGCGGCGCGCGTCGCCTGGGCGAGCGCACCCATCATCGACACGTTGCCGCCTCCGGAGACGAGCTGCCAGCCGCGCCGTCCGATGGCGGTCCCCACCGCCGCCGCGAGCTCGAGGTAGGACTCGTCGACCGGCCCGGAGGCGCAGTACACGCACACCGCCCGCGCCTCGACGGTGCGCTCGCCGCCGATGCCCTCGAACGGATGGAAACCGCTCACCACGCCCCGCCCCCTCCGTACAGCGCCGACTCGTCCTGCCCGCGATGGGCGTCGACGACGATCTGCACCGCCTCCTCCACGCTGTCGGTCAGGTACAGCAGATCGAGGTCGCTCGGTGAGATCCGGCCCTCGCCGACCATCGCGTGCCGGATCCATTCGAGCAGCCCCGCCCAGTAGTGGGTGCCCAGCAGCACGATGGGGAACCGGGTGATCTTGTGGGTCTGGACCAGCGTGAGCGCCTCGAACAGCTCGTCGAGCGTGCCGAAACCGCCGGGCAGGCAGACGAAGGCCTGGGAGTACTTCACGAACATCGTCTTGCGGGCGAAGAAGTAGCGGAAGTTCAGTCCGAGGTCGACCCATTCGTTGAGCGCCTGCTCGAACGGCAGCTCGATACCCAGTCCGACGGAGAACCCGCCCGACTCGCTCGCGCCGCGGTTGGCCGCCTCCATCGCCCCCGGCCCACCGCCGGTGACAACCGCATAGCCCGCCGCGGCCAACGCGGCCCCGAGGGCACGGCCGGTGACGTACTCGGGGTGGTCGACGGGGGTGCGGGCAGAGCCGAAGACCGCCACCGCGCGCGGCACCTCCGCCAGCGCACCGAAACCCTCCACGAACTCGCTCTGGATGCGCAGCACCCGCCACGGATCGGTGTGCACCCAGTCGGAGGGGCCCCTCCGGTCCAGCAGTCGCTGGTCCATCGTCGTGGTCTCGGTCGCCCGGTCCCGGCGCAACTGGACGGGACCGCGGTGCACCACATCGGCACTCGCACGGTCGCGGGATCCGGGGTCGGTGTCGCGCGCCATGCGCCCAGATTAGGGGATGCCGCCGGGCCGCCCCGGCCGATGCCCCGCATCGTGCGTCAGGCGGCCAGATACCTCCGCAGCGTGCCGGCGACCTCCGTGATCTGCTTCACGGGCACGTGCTCGTCGCGCTTGTGCGCGAGGTTCGGATCGCCGGGACCGTAGTTGACCGCCGGGATCCCCAGCGTCGCGAAGCGCGCGACGTCCGTCCATCCGTACTTGGCCCGGAACCGGCCGCCGGCCGCGGCGACGAGGTCCGCGGCGGCGGGGTGGGCCAGGCCGGGCAGCGCGCCGGGCGAGCTGTCGGTGAGCTCGAGGGTGACGTCGAGACCATCGAGCACCTCCCGCACGTGCGCGAGAGCCTGCTCGACGGTGCGGTCGGGCGCGAACCGGAAGTTGACGTCGAGGTCCGCGGCGTCGGGCACCACGTTGCCGGCGACGCCGCCGGCGATCCGTACCGCGGACAGACCCTCGCGGTAGACGCAGCCGTCGATGTCCACCGATCGCGGTTCGTAGGCCGCGAGCCGCTCCAGCACCGGGGCCAGCCGGTGGATCGCATTGTCACCCAGCCAGGACCGCGCCGAATGCGCGCGCACCCCGGTCGCCGAGATCCGCACCCGCAGGGTGCCCTGGCAGCCCGCCTCGATCTGCCCGGCCGTCGGCTCGCCGAGGATCGCCACGTCCGCGTCCAGCCAGTCCCGCAGGTCCCGCTCGATGCGGCCGAGACCGTTGTAGGCCGCGGCGATCTCCTCGCAGTCGTAGAAGACCAGCGTCAGATCGTGCGCCGGGTCCGCGATGGTGGCGGCCAGGTGCAGGAACACCGCGTCGCCCGACTTCATGTCGGCCGTGCCGCAGCCGTACAGCAACTCCCCGTCGCGCCGCGACGGCACGTTGTCCGCGATGGGCACGGTGTCGAGATGCCCGGCCAGCAGCACCCGGCTCGGCCGGCCGAGCCGGGTCCGCGCGAGGACCGCGTTGCCGCTGCGGACGATCTCGAAACCGGTGGTCTGCTCGCGCAGCGCCTGTTCGACGGAGTCGGCGATCACCGCCTCGTCCTGCGAGACACTGGGGATGTCGACCAGCGCAGCGGTCAGCTCGATCGGATCGGCGTGCAGGTCCAGGCGCGGTGCAGACATGCAAGAACAATACGTGGAGCGATTTCCCAGGCCGCCGGTGCGAACGACGACGCCTCGCGTACGCTTCACGACCGTGAGTGCACAGGGAGCATCAGCAGTAGGCATCGCCAACATCGCGGCGGACGGCACCGTTCTCGACACCTGGTACCCGGCCCCCACGCTGGGCGAATACAGCGAGACGGGCACGTCCCGGCTCGAGGGCACGGACATCCCGTCGGACTTCGCGCTGCTCGTCGGCGCCGACGAGGCGCGCGAGGTCAACCAGGTCGCGGTCCGCACGACGATCGCCGACCTGTCCCAGCCGCCGGCCGACGCGCACGACGCCTACCTGCGGCTGCACCTGCTGTCGCACCGCCTCGTCCGGCCGCACGGCGCCAACCTCGACGGCGTGTTCGGTCTGCTCGCCAACGTCGTGTGGACCAATTACGGCCCGTGCGCCGTCGACAACTTCGAACTGGTGCGCTCGCGCCTGCGCATCCGTGGCCCCGTGACCGTGTACGGCGTCGACAAGTTCCCCCGCATGGTCGACTACGTCGTGCCGTCCGGGGTGCGCATCGCCGATGCCGACCGTGTCCGCCTCGGCGCGCACCTGGCCGCCGGCACCACCGTCATGCACGAGGGCTTCGTGAACTTCAACGCGGGCACGCTCGGCAACTCGATGGTCGAGGGCCGCATCTCCGCGGGCGTCGTCGTCGACGACGGCTCCGACATCGGTGGTGGCGCGTCGATCATGGGCACCCTGTCCGGCGGCGGCAAGGAGGTCATCGCCATCGGCAAGCGCTGCCTGCTCGGCGCCAATGCCGGTGTCGGCATCTCCCTCGGCGACGACTGCATCGTCGAGGCCGGCCTGTACGTCACCGCCGGCACCAAGGTCAGCGGCCCCGACGGCACCGTCGTCAAGGCCAAGGACCTCAACGGCCGCTCCAACCTGATGCTGCGCCGCAACTCGGTCACCGGCGCCGTCGAGGTCGTTCCCACCAAGGGCACCGGCGTCGAACTGAATGCGGCGCTGCACGCCAACGACTGACCCAGAGAAACCGATCGTGTCGAAAACCGAGCACACACTCACCGAAGCCGACCACCTCGAGCACGGGCTCAAGGTCCGGCACCTGACGATGATGGGACTCGGTTCCGCGATCGGCGCAGGCCTGTTCCTCGGGTCCGGCGTCGGCATCGCCGCCGCCGGACCCGCGGTGATCGTCTCCTACGTCCTGGCCGGCATCATGATCGTCTTCGTGATGCGCATGCTCGGGGAGATGGGAGCGGCCCTCCCGGCCAGCGGATCCTTCTCCCATTACGCCCGCATCGGCATCGGTGAATGGGCCGGCTTCACGATGGGCTGGCTCTACTGGTTCATGCTCATCATGGTGCTGGGCGTCGAGATCACCGGCGCCTCGGCGATCGTGAGCAGCTGGCTGCCGGGCGTGCCGCAATGGGTGGTGGCCCTGGTGTTCGTCACGTTCTTCGCGGTGGTGAACCTGGCGAAGGTCGCCAACTTCGGCGAGTTCGAGTTCTGGTTCGCGGCGCTGAAGGTCGCGGTCATCATCGCGTTCCTCGTCATCGGCGTGATGCTGGTGTTCGGTTTGCTGCCGGACACCGAGCCGGTGGGACTGACACACCTACTCGGCGACGGCGACGGTTTCGCCCCCAACGGGCTCGCCGGTATCGCCGCCGGCCTGCTGGCCGTCGCCTTCGCGTTCGGCGGCATCGAGATCGTCACCATCGCCGCGGCCGAGTCGCGCGACCCCGAGCGGTCCATCGCGACCGCGGTGCGCACCGTCGTGTGGCGCATCAGCCTGTTCTACCTGGGCTCGATCTCGATCATGGTGCTGGTGCTGCCGTGGACGTCGGCGAGCGGGGAGACCTCGCCGTTCGTGAGCGTCCTCGACATCGCCGGCCTGCCGTACGTGTCGGGCTTCATGGAACTCGTCGTGGTGATCGCCCTGCTGTCGGCGTTCAACGCCAACGTCTACGGCACCTCACGCATGGCGTACTCCCTCGCCCGGGGCGGCGACGGCCCGACCGTCCTCGCGAAGCTCTCCCGCACAGGTGTTCCCCGCAACGCCGTGCTGCTGTCCGTGTTCTTCGGATTCGTTTCGGTCCTGCTGAACTGGTGGCTGCCGGAGGACATCCTCGGCATCCTGCTCAACGCGGTCGGCTCCGCCCTGCTGGCGATCTGGATCTTCATCGTCGTCTCGCACCTGCGGCTGCGGCCCACGCTCGAACAGGAGGGCCGCCTCACCGTCCGGATGTGGGCGTTCCCCTACCTGAGCTGGCTGACCCTGGCCATGCTCGGCGCGTTCATCGTGCTCATGCTGTTCGACTCCGCCGCGCGGATACAGCTGGCCTCGACGGCGGTGCTGTTCCTGTTCATCGCCGCGGTGTCCCGGCTGTGGCAGCGCCGGAGCCGGTCCCGCACCGCGGCGCGGTAGTGCCGGAGGCGCGGTAGGTCCGGGGGTGGCCGGCGGCCTCAGCGCTCGCCGCGGTCGGCGAGGGCGTTGACGAAGACGTTCGCGATGTCCGCGGGGTCGCGGGCGACGTAGCTCGAGCCGCCGGTCACGCGGGAGATCTCGGCGAGGGTCTGCGCATCCGCGTCCTCCGTGATGCCGATCGTCACGACGATCACCGGCCGTGCCGGGTCCTGCTCCCGCGCGAGGATCTCGAGGAGCTGCGCCTCGGTGATGCTGTCCGGATCCTCGTTCGCTCCGTCGGTGAGGACGATGACGCTGTTGACCGCGCGCGGGTCGTAACTCTGCTGCACGGCGCGGAACGCCGCGAGAGTCGTGTCGTACAGGCCGGTGCCACCCCCGACCAGACCGGGCACCTTCTCCGCCTGGGCCGCCATCACCTCACGCTGGGTGCGCCCGTCCACGTCGGTGTCGTACCGCCGGATCGGCACCAGCTCGAGATAGTCCTGGCCGTCACCGCCGAGGTCCTGCGAGAACGCCCACAGCCCGGCGGAGACGCTGTCGGGGAACATCGCATTGCCCGCGAGGGCGGCCCGCACCGTCAGGTCCATCCGGGTGCCGTCGCCGGCGGGAAACCGCATCGAACCGGACACGTCGATCGCGACGAGCGTGCGGATCGGCAACGCCATCAGCGACCAGGCGCCGAGCGCCTCCTCCGCCATCGCCTCGTCCCGCAGTGACAACAGCGGCACGCCCCCGATGCCGCGGCCGTCGGGCAACGGCTCGCCGTCGGGCCCGCGGAACCCGTGGTCGTGGAACACGTCGAGGGCCTTCTCCGTGCCCAGCACCTCGATCAGTACCCGTGCGGCGTCCGTCGCGCGATGGTGCCGGTCGGGCACCGGCGACGTCACCACCACCGGATATTCCAGCAGGATGCTGCCGTTGTCCGGTACCCGCGCCTCGAGGGCCGACTCGTTCGCCGTCGTGAAGGCCAGCACCTGCTGCTCGGTGGCGACGCCGATGCCGTCGGCGCCGATCGTCGCCAGCAGGTCGGCGCCGCTGGGCGCCTCCTCGGTGCGGATGCTCTCCTTCTGGGCCAGGGGCACCATGGCGGTGCGCACCGTGCCGACGGCGACGGGGTCGTCCTGGGTCTCGGCCAGGGCCGCCCGGATCGGGGCGGCGGCGACACCGGTCCGCAGCGGGTTGCCCAGCACCAGATCCGGGATCGCGAGGGCGGCGCGCCAGCTGGACACCTCCGGAACCGCCCCTGGGGGCCCGACCAGCACCGCGGGGGTGCTCGCGACCGCCCCGGCGATCATCTGTACCGGCCCGGCGGCGGTCGGTGCCGCACGACTCGCCCACCACCGGGCATCGGGAATCCACAGGTCGGGCGCGTCGATCCCCTTGCCGAGCAGCCCGGCGACGTCCCCCGGTTCGGCGGTGTCGACCGTGAACTCGTAGCAGTGGGTGTCCGCGTTTTCCGAGAGGACGGAACTCACGGCCGGTTCGATGCTCGGAGCGACGGCGAGGCTGTACTGCTCGACGGTGTCGCATCCGCCGGTCAGGGCGCGGACGACGCCGACTCCGGCCGCCGCGAGCACTACCACCACCACCGCTCCGACGACTGCGACAACCCGGGTCGATCGGCCGTCACGTGACGTCCGCACGCTGTGGCGGCCTCCTGCCATGTGGTCCTCCCCTGCCGGTGCCGGGCCGCGCCGCACACACCGTCGTCATGATCTGCGCCACATCGTAACGGTCCGGTCTCACGTGCCGTCGGAAGGTGAGCCGCCGGCTGCCGCTCCGCTCTGGAGGCGCCGCGCGACGAGCGCGGCGTGCAGGTGGCGCAGCCCGGAGGGGACGGTGGGATCGAACCCGGTGAGCTGCGCGACCCGCTTGAGCCGGTAGTCGACGGTGTTGGCGTGCACGTGCAGGCTCCTCGCGGTGCGCTGGCGGCTCAGTTCGTGGGCGATGTGGGTCTCGAGGGTCTCGACCAGCTCGGGCGCGTCGGCGAGCGGTTCGAGCACCCGCACGAGGTGCTCGCGGGCCGGCCCGGGCCGGGTGAGCTGATACTCGAACGCGAGGTCCTGCATCCGGTACACGCCGGCGGGCCGGCGCAGATGGCCGACCAGTTCGAGCAGCTCGTGCGCCTGGTGCGCCGCGGCGGGGATGCCCGGGACGTCGGACTCGACGAGCGAGACCGTCAGCGGCACCCCCGCGGCACGCGCGACCCGCTCGTAGAGCGCGGTGCGGATGTGCTCGGCCGGGGTGTCGCCGAGCAGCACGGTGCCGCCCTCGGGTCCGAGCATGGTCAGCTGCCGGCCGTCGCACACCCGGTCCAGCTCGGTCTCGAGCCGCCGCAGGGTACGCCGCGCGACGACCTCCGGCCGCACGTGCGGATTGCGCTCGTCCGGGTGCCGGCCCAGCCGCACTCCCAGCACCGTGTACCGCTCGGCCAGCTCGAGCCCGGACCGGCGCGCGACGGCGGCGGCGTCCTGCCCGCCGAGCAGGGCCGTCACGAGCTCCTGGGCCGCGACGTCGCGGTTGCGGCGCATCGCCTCGAGTTCGGCGACGAACCCGGTGGTCGCGGCGACGGTGACGCGTTCGAGCAGCGCCATCCACAGCCGCGACGCCGCGGCGACCGACTCGACGTCGCCCTCGCGGGCCCGGGCGGTGACAAGTTCCCAGCCCAGCCGGATGCCCTCGTGGTAGATGCGCAGCATGTATTCCAGACGGAACCCGGCGCGCGCCCACTGGGCGGCGCTGCTGCGCAGCTCCGACAGGTCGGCGTCGGTCGGCAGCTCCCCCGTGTCGAGCACCTGGATCGCCAGGCGCAGGCACCGGACGGTGATCTCGGTGACGTCGCCGCGCAGGGCTTCGCCCGGTTGCAGCGAACACGGCGCGACGTTGTCCGCGAAGTGCGCGACCAGCTTGCGGGCGACGGCGCGCAGGTCCCGCAGCGGGACCGAGGCGGGCCTTCCGTCGACGACGAACGCCACCCCGGACCGCGAACCGTATTCGGACACCGACATTCCGCGGAACCCCCCATGACTCCGGAAAGAGACGAACTTACTCTGCCGTAGGAAGGTACGTGGCCCGGGCGAATCGGACAAGGGCCCGCAGAGACCTGGCTCACACCCGGCGGCCCCGACGGGCCGAGACTCAGGTCAGCAGCTGCTTCTTCTGGACCTTGCCCATCGCGTTGCGCGGGAGGGTGTCCACCACCCGCACCTCCCGCGGCCGCTTGTGCACGGAGAGCTGACGGGCCACGAGCTCGATCAGCGCGCCCGGGTCGACGGCCGGGCCGTCCGGGGCGGGCACCACGAAGGCGACGATGCGCTGGCCCAGGTCGTCGTCGGGGACGCCCACCACCGCGACCTCCCGCACGGACGGATCGCCGAGCAGCACGGTCTCGATCTCGCCGGCCCCGACCCGGAAGCCGCCGGACTTGATCAGGTCCGTCGACTCGCGACCGACGATGCGGTGGAACCCGCCCGGATCGATCGCCGCGACGTCGCCGGTGACGAACCACCCGTCCGGGGTCCACGCCGCGGCCGTCGCGTCGGGACGGTTCAGGTAGCCGTCGAACAGCATCGGCCCGCGCACCTGCAGCCCGCCGATGCTCTCCCCGTCGTGGGGGACGTCGTTGCCGTGCTCGTCGCGCAGCCGGGTTTCGACCCCGCGCACCGGAGTACCCACCCATCCGGGCCGGCGCTCCCCGTCGACCCGGGTGCTGAGCGTCAGCATCGTCTCGCTCATCCCGTACCGCTCGATCGGGGTCAGCCCGGTCAGCTCGCGCAGGCGCTCGAACACCGGGACGGGCAGCGGCGCGCTGCCGGACACGAGCAGCCGCGCACCGCTCAGGGCCTTCGCGGATTCCTCGTCCTCCACGACGCGGGACCACACCGTCGGCACCCCGAAGTACAGGGTGCCGTGCGCCTGCGCGTACGCCTCCGGGGTGGGCCTGCCGGTGTGGATCAGCCGGCTGCCGACGCGCAGCGGACCGAGCACGCCGAGGATCAGGCCGTGCACGTGGAACAAGGGCAGCCCGTGCACCAGCGTGTCGCGTTCGGTCCAGTCCCACGCCTCGGCCAGCGCGTCGATCCCGGCCGCGATCGCGCGGCGGCTCAGCAGCACGCCCTTGGGCGCGCCGGTGGTGCCGGAGGTGTAGAGCACGAACGCCGTGCGGGACGGATCGGGTTCCGGGTGACTGTGCCAGTCGCGGGCGTGCAGCCGCACCGGCACCACCGGCAGGCCGGGTTCGTCCGGCACGTCGCCGAGCCACGCCTGAGCTCCGGAGTCGCGCAGGATGTGCTCCCGTTCCGCGGGGCCGGAGTCCGGTGGCACCGGGACGACGGTGACCCCGGCGAGCAGGCAGCCCACCACCGCGATCACCGTCGTCGCCGTCGGCGCGGCGAGCACCGCGAGACGTTCGGCTCCGCCGATGCGGCGGGCCAGGGCACCGGCCGCGCCGAGGATGTCGCTGCGCGAGAGCGTGTGCCCGTCGATGCGGACCGCGTCGGGCAGGTCGTCGCCGCGCGCGACGGCCAGGGGGTTGAGGGAACGAAGCAGCGAAGACACGTCGGTCAGGATCGCACAGCCGCCGCGAGGGCGGCGCGGCGCGGCGGCGCCACCGTCCCGAGCACCGCGCCGAGCAGCACACCGACGAGGACGGCCACGCCGTGCCCGTCACCGGCCACCACCAGCACCGCGCCGGCGAGGCCGATGCCGACGGCGGCCGCGAGCACGGCCCCGCGAGCGCCGACCGCCAGCCACAGGCCCGCGATCGACCCCGCGACCGCGAACGACGCGCCCGAGCTGCCGGCACCGGTCGACGGCGACACGAACGCGGTGAACAGCCCGAACAGCAGCTGGCTCACCGCGAACAACCCGACCGCCCGGCCCGGGCCCCACACCCGCACCGCGACGGTCGCGACGACGGCGAGGAGGAGCAGATTCACCAGGGTGACGAACACGCCGCCGTCCTGCACGAGCACCGAGGTCAGGACCCGCCACCATTCGTCCTCGGCGCGGATCCGCAGCGGGTCGCGGCCGAACGTCCCGAGCAGCGACGGCACGGCCAGGCGCAGCAGCGACGGGACCGCGACTACGAGCCACAGCACGAGCGCGGTCACCGGCGGCGGCCACAGCAGCTGACCCGGCGGGGGCCACCACACCAGCCGCCCCGGCGGCGCGCACCGACGCTGCGCGAGCAGCACCGCGAGGGCCGCGACGAGGGCGAGCAGGAGCACCGAACCGGGGTCGGCCTCCGAGGTGCTCACGGGCGTCAATGTACCTGCGGACGTACCCGGCGTCCGGTTCCGTCGACGGCGGGTCCGCTCCCCCGGCGCCGGACGTTCAATCCCGTGACACCACCGAGCGCAGGAAGAACCGCAGGTTCGACGGCCGCTCCGCGAGCCGCCGCATCAGGTACCCGTACCACTGGGCCCCGTAGGGGACGTACACCCGCATGCGTAGCCCGGCGCCGGCGAGCCGGCGCTGTTCGAGGTCGCGGATCCCGTACAGCATCTGATGCTCGAATCCGTCCGGGCCGCGGGCGTGCTCGGCGGCGAGCGGGCCCACGGCCGCCACGATCGCCGGGTCGTGCGAGGCCACCATCGGATAGCCCTGCCCGGCCATGAGCACCCGCAGGCACCGCAGGTACGAGGCGTCCACCTCGGCGGAATCCTGGTACGCCACCGACGCCGGTTCGCGGTAGGCGCCCTTGCACAGCCGCACCCGCGAGCCCGGGCCGGACAGGTCGCGGCAGTCCGCCTCGGTGCGGCGCAGGTAGGCCTGCAGCACGGCACCGACCCAGGGGAAGTCCTCGCGCAGCCGCCGCACGATCGACAGGGTGGCGTCGGTGGTGGTGTGGTCCTCGGCGTCGACGGTGACCCACACCCCCGCCGCGGCGGCGGCCGCGCAGATCTGCCGGGCGTGCCCGAGCGCGATGCCGGGGCCCTCGGCGCCGAGGGCCAGGCCGAGCGCGGTGAGCTTGACCGACACCTCCACCGCCGGCATCGGCGCATCGCGCTCGACCAGCGGAGCCAGGTCGGCGATCAGCGCCTCGTATTCGGCGACGATCGCCCGGGCCTGCGCGAGATCGGTGGTGTCCTCCCCGAGGTGGTCGATGCTCACCGCCCGTCCGGTGCCGAGCAGGGCCTTCGTGGCCGCCAGCGCGTCGGGGCGGGTGTCCCCGGCGACGAACCGGTCGACGAGCCGGCGTGTCGGCGGCGCCGTGGTGACCAGCGCCCGGACGCGGGGCGACTTCGCGGCCGCGAGGATCACCGGCCGCAGCGGGTTCGACGCCAGCCGCGGCAGCGCCCGCGACGTCACGGGCGGCGACGGCAGCGGTTCCGAGGCGACCACGGACCTCACCCGCCCTTCATGTGCGGGTACCGGTAGTCCGTCGGTGGCACGAACGTCTCCTTGATCGTCCGCGCCGACACCCAGCGCAGCAGGTTCAGCGGCGAGCCCGCCTTGTCGTCGGTGCCGGACGCCCGGCCGCCGCCGAAGGGTTGCTGCCCCACCACCGCGCCCGTGGGTTTGTCGTTGACGTAGAAGTTGCCGGCCGCGAACCGCAGCGCGGCGGTGGCCTCCTCGACGGCCGCGCGGTCCTCGGCGATCACCGAGCCGGTGAGCGCGTAGGGGGCGCCGCGGTCGACGAGGTCGAGCACCCGCCGCCACGCGTCCGGCTCCGCGTCGTCGTAGACGTGCACACTCAGCACCGGACCGAAGTACTCCGTGCACATCGACTCGTCACCCGGATCGTCGGTGAGCAGGACGGTGGGCCGCACGAACCAGCCGACCCACTGGTCGTACCCGCCGCCGACGGCGATCTCGATCGACTCGCGGTCGCGGGCCCGCTCGAGGGCGCCGACGACCTTCTCGTAGGCGGTCCGGTCGATCAGGGCGCCGCCGAAGTTCGACAGGTCGGTCACGTCGCCGTAGGTCAGGCTCTCGACCTCGTCGAGGAACTCGGTGCGCATGCGCCGCCACAGGGAGCGGGGCAGGAACGCCCGCGACGCCGCCGAGCACTTCTGCCCCTGATATTCGAAGGCCCCCCGGATCAGGGCCGTGGACAGCACGCCCGGATCGGCCGACGGGTGCGCGAGGACGAAGTCCTTGCCGCCGGTCTCCCCCACCAGCCGCGGATACGTGCGGTAGCCGTCGATGTTGGCCCCGACCTCCCGCCACAGGTGCTGGAACGTCCGGGTCGACCCGGTGAAGTGGATACCGGCCAGCCGCGGATCGCGCAGGAGCACCTCCGACGCGACCCGGCCGTCCCCGGTGATCAGATTGATCACGCCCGGCGGCATCCCCGCCGCCTCGAGCAGGCGCATCGTCCAGTACGCCGACAGGGACTGCGTCGGTGCGGGCTTCCACACCACGGTGTTGCCCAGCAGCGCCGGAGCGGTGGGCAGGTTCCCGGCGATCGCCGTGAAGTTGAACGGGGTGATCGCGTACACGAACCCCTCGAGCGGCCGGTAGTCCATCCGGTTCCACACACCCGGCGACGAATACGGCTGGTCGGCGAGCAGCGCCCGGGCGAAGTGCACGTTGAATCGCCAGAAGTCGACCAGTTCGCACGGCGCGTCGATCTCCGCCTGCTGCACCGACTTGGACTGGCCCAGCATGGTGGCGGCCGCGATCGTCTCCCGCCACGGCCCGGCCAGCAGGTCGGCGGCCCGCAGCAGCACGGCCGCGCGGGCGTCGAACGACATCTCCCGCCACGCGGGGGCCGCGGCCGTCGCCGCCTCGACGGCCGCCGTCGCCTCCGCCGGGGTGGCGTTGCGCAGGGTGCCGAGCACCGCGTGATGGTTGTGGGGCTGCACGATGTCGAAGCGATCGCCCTCACCGTGCACGTGCTCGCCGCCGATGACGTGCGAGACGTCCACCGGTTCGGCCGCCAGCTCCTTCAGCTTGGCGGTCAGACGCTCCCGCTCCGGGCTGCCGGGAGCGTAGGTGTGGACCGGCTCGTTGGCCGGCGCAGGAACTGCAGTGACGGCGTCCATGGGGCCTCCCTGGGCCCAGGGTAGCGCCGAACACGGCGTCGCATACGGCAATCCTGCTCGGGCAGCGTCGCTTCCGCCGCGCGCCGCCGCGCGCGCATCACGTCAGCCGGTGCGCGCACATCACATCAGCCGGTGCGCGCGCATCACATCAGCCGCTGCGCGGCGGCCGCGATCCTCTCGTCCGAGGCCGTCAGCGCGATCCGCACGTGCTGGACGCCGCCGGGACCGTAGAACTCGCCCGGGGCCACGAGGATCCCGCGTTCGGCGAACCAGTCCACCGTCGCGCGGCACTCCTCGCCGCGGCTCGCCCACAGGTACAGGCCGGCTTCGGAGTGATCCACCGTGAACCCGGCACCGCGGACGGCTGCGAGCAGCACCTCGCGGCGCTTGCGGTACAGCTCGCGCTGCGCGTTCTCGTGTTCGTCGTCGTTCAGCGCGACGGTCATCGCCGACTGGATCGGCAGCGGCACCATCATGCCGGCGTGCTTACGCACCTCGAGCAGGTCCGCGACGAGTTCGGCGTCGCCGGTGACGAAGCCGGCGCGGTAGCTGGCCAGGTTCGACGTCTTCGACAGCGAGTGCACCGCGAGCAGGTTCGTGTGGTCGCCGTCGCACACGCTCGGGTGCAGGATGGACAGTGCCTCACCCTCCCAGGTCAGGCCCAGGTAGCACTCGTCGGAGACGACGATCGCGTCCCGGCTGCGCGCCCAGTCCACCACCTTGCGCAGGTGTTCGAGGCCGAGCACCTTGCCCGTCGGGTTCGACGGCGAGTTCACGAACACCAGCGCCGCGCCCTCGGGTCCCAGGCGGTTGAGGCCGTCGGCACGAATGATCCGCGTGCCGGCGAGCAGCGCTCCCACCTCGTACGTCGGGTACGCCAGCTCGGGGATCACCACCAGGTCGCTGCCGCCGAGGCCGAGGAGGCTCGGCAGCCACGCGATCATCTCCTTGGTGCCGATGGCCGGCAGGATCGCGGACGCGTCGATGCCGGTGACGCCGTAGCGTCGGGCCAGCGCCCCGACCGCGGCAGCGCGCAGCGCTTCCGTGCCGTGGGTGGTCGGATACCCGGATTCCTCCGCGACGGCGAGCAGCGCCTCACGGATGACCGGGGCGACGGGGTCGACGGGGGTGCCGACCGAGAGATTGACGATGCCGCCGGGGTGCGCGGCCGCCTTCTCCTTCGCGCCGGTCAGCGAGTCCCACGGAAAGTCCGGCAGGCTCGCGGCCACCGAACGACGAGTGCGCGTCACGGTACCGCCGATCACTATTCCTCGCCCATGGGCGGCAGGGCCTTGACGAACGGCGGGTCGTAGTCGACCTTGCCGAGCTTGGCGGCGCCACCCGGGGATCCGAGATCGTCGAAGAAGTCGACGTTGGCCTTGACGTACGCGCTCCACTCGTCCGGCACGTCGTCCTCGTAGAAGATCGCCTCGACGGGGCACACCGGCTCGCAGGCACCGCAGTCCACGCACTCGTCCGGATGGATGTACAGCATGCGACCGCCCTCGTAGATGCAGTCGACCGGGCATTCCTCGATGCACGCCTTGTCCAACACGTCCACGCACGGTTCCGCAATCGTGTACGTCACTGGTGTTCTCCCTGCCTCTCTGGTCGCCCGCCCACCTGCACGGTCACGCCGAATCGGGGCGCGCTCCGCGTCCGTCGACGTCCAGTATCCCCCGCCGCGGGGACACCCCTCCGAGTTAGGGTGCCCTGACTAGATGGGCCCCGGCTGGGCGCCCAGCCACTGCTGCCCGTCCGCGGCGGCCCGGGACAGGGCGGACCGCTCGCCGACGTATCCGGCCAGTGCCCCCACCAGCGGCAGCACGCCGAGCGCGCGCCACGCGCCCGACGGCTGCGGACGCCGCGCGAGTTCCGCGTTCACCGCGCGGACCAGGTCGATCGTCGACCGCACCGGACGCCGCACCCACGACAGCGGTGTCCCGGTTTCGCCCGTGCCGAGGAGGTCGCGGCGGCACAGCACGGCCGCGAGCATCCGCACCTGGCGGTCGCGGTCGTGGATTCCGCGTTCCCGGGCGACGGCGAGCAGCACGACCGCCTGGTTCACGAAGCCGAGCGCGTCCTGCAGCGGCAGCATCCGGCCCACCACCCCGAGCATGCCGGGGAACGCGACGGGCAGCGTCGAGACCGAGCCGAGCCCGCCGACCCACCAGTTCACCCGCTCCTGTTCCGACGCGGCCGCCCACGCCGCCGTGCCCGGCACGCGACCGGCGTCGAGCACGGCCGCGGCCGCGTCGAGCACCTGCTCGACCGGGGTCCGCTCCCGCACCGTGGGCACGAACGTGCGGGCCTTGAGACCGAACGGGTCGAGGTACGCCAGGTCGAACAGCGGCCCGACGCCCGCGGCGGTCGCGTCCAGGGCCGCCACGACGACCCCGTCGCCCAGCCTGGGGCTCACCGGCCGGCCCCGCTGAGGGCGCCCCCGTCGACAGCGAGCGGCGCGTAGGCGGTGCTCCGCTGACGGGCCGGGCGACCGATGCCCTCGGCGATCGCCACGAGTTCCGCCACGGTCTTCTCCGAGCCGTGCTGGGAACCCGCCATCCGGGAGATCGTCTCCTCCATCAGGGTGCCGCCGAGGTCGTTGGCGCCGCCCTGCAGCATCGCCTGCGTGCCGGCGACACCGAGCTTGACCCAGCTGGTCTGGATGTTGTCGATCCGGCCGTGCAGCATGATCCGCGCCAGCGCGTGCGCGGCGCGGTTGTCGCGCAACGTCGGACCGGGCCGCGACGCGCCGGCCAGGTACAGCGGCGACGACTGGTGCACGAACGGCAGCAGCACGAACTCCGTGAAGCCGCCGGTGCGGTCCTGGATCCCACGCAGCACGTTCAGGTGCCCCACCCAGTGGTGCGGCTGGTCGACGTGGCCGTACATCATCGTCGAGCTGGACCGCAGCCCCACCTCGTGTGCGGTGGTGACCACCTCGATCCACTCCGCGGTGGGCAGCTTGCCCTTGGTGAGCACCCAGCGGACCTCGTCGTCGAGGATCTCCGCGGCGGTGCCGGGGATCGTGTCGAGGCCGGCCTCACGCAACTCGGTCAGCCAGTCGCGGACGGACACGCCGCTGCGGGAGACGCCGTTGGCGATCTCCATCGGGGAGAAGGCGTGCACGTGCATCGACGGCACCCGCTCCTTGACCGCGCGGACCAGGTCGGCGTAGCCGGTGACGGGCAGTTCCGGGTCGATGCCGCCCTGCATACACACCTCGGTGGCACCGGCGACGTGCGCCTCCCACGCCCGGTCCGCGACCTCCGCGGTGGACAGGGTGAACGCGTCGGCGTCGCCCTTGCGCTGCGCGAACGCGCAGAACCGGCAGCCGGTGTAGCAGATGTTGGTGAAGTTGATGTTCCGGTTGATCACGTACGTGACGTCGTCGCCGACCGTGTCCCGGCGCAGCTGGTCGGCCAGGGCGACGACCGCCTCGAGGCCGGGCCCGTCGGCGTGCGCGAGGGCGACGTACTGGGCGTCGGTACAACCGGCGGGGTCCTTCTCCGCGGCGCGCAGCGCCGAGAGCACGTCCCCGTCCAACCGCACCGGGGCATTCGCGCCGAGTGCGAGGACCTGCTCGCGCACGGTGTCCCAGTCGCCGAACGCGCTGCCGAGGTCGGAGCGGTACTCGGTGTTGCGCCCGGTCACGTCGATCTCGGAGTTCAGATCCACGCGGCCGCTGGACTCCCAATCGAGGTCGGGCTCCTGCCACGGCTGCCCCTGCGGGGTCACGTCCCGGGCCAGACCGGTCGCCGGGTCCGCCAGCGCGCGCACGTGGGCGGCGATCCGCGGGTCGATCCACGGCTGCCCGGCCAGCACGTACTGCGGCTGGGCCGCGATCCGCTCGGTGAGGGTGAACCCGGCGTCGGCGCTGATCCGTGCGAGCGCGTCCAGGTTCGGCCACGGCCGTTCCGGGTTGACGTGGTCCGGGGTCAGCGGTGAGACCCCGCCCCAGTCGTCGACGCCCGCGGCGAGCAGCGCGCGGCACTCGTCGGCGGCGACGAGGTTCGGCGGCGCCTGGATGCGCATGGACGGGCCGAGCACGAGCCGGGCCACGGCGATCGCGGCCCGGAACTCGTCGAGTCCGGCGTCGTCCACGTCGCGCATCGCGGTGTCGTCCTTCGCCCGGAAGTTCTGCACGATCACTTCCTGGATATGTCCGAACGCCTTGTGCTGCTTGCGGATTGCCGCGATGGATTCGGCGCGCTCGGTGAGCGTCTCGCCGATGCCGACGAGGATGCCGGTCGTGAACGGCACCGACAGCCGGCCCGCGTCGGTGAGCACCCGCAGCCGCACCGCCGGGTCCTTGTCGGGGCTGCCGTAGTGGCACTCCCCCTGCTCGGTGAACAACCGGGTCGACGTGGTCTCGAGCATCATGCCCATCGACGGGGCCACCGGCTTGAGACGGGACATCTCGGCCCAGCTCATCACCCCGGGGTTCAGGTGCGGCAGCAGCCCGGTCTCCTCGAGTACCCGGATCGCCATCGCGCGCACGTAGTCGAGGGTCGAGTCGTAGCCCCGCTCGTCGAGCCACTGCCGCGCCTCCGGCCAGCGCTCCTCGGGCCGGTCACCGAGCGTGAAAAGCGCTTCCTTGCAACCCAGTTCGGCTCCACGCCGGGCGATGTCCAGGATCTCGTCGGGCTCGAGATACATCCCCTGCCCGGCGGCGCGCAGCTTGCCCGGCACGGTCACGAACGTGCAGTAGTGGCAGCGGTCCCGGCACAGCCGGGTGATGGGGACGAACACCTTGCGGGAATAGGTGACCGTGCCCGGCCGGCCCGCCGCGAGCAGACCGGCGTCGCGCACCCGGGCGGCCGAGGCACACAGGTCCTCGAGATCCGATCCCCGGGCGGCGAGCAGGATCGCGGCCTCGTCGACGTTGAGCGTCGCCCCGTCCCGCGCGCGCCGCAACGCCCGCCGCATGCCCGACGGCGAAACCCGCACAGGATCCGCCGCGGACGACGCGGGCCCGGCCGCGCCGGCGCGGACCGAGGGCAGGGGCAACATCGCGGGCGTGGCACCGTCGTGGGTCGAATCGGTCATTCGCCGATCATGCGCCACCCGCCGTACCCATGCCACCTCGGGGGCACGTCCCCGGCGAACTCACTCGCGGGGATAGTCCTCGTCTCCCGGGACGACCCGGCTCTGCTCGAGAACGTCCGCGGGCTCCACCTCGAGCGGCACCGAGGTCACCTCGTCGTCGGCCGGTTCGTCCTCGGCCGGCATCTCCTGCTCGATCCGATCGGCCTCGGGCAGTTCCGTGTATTCGGTGGTCTCCGATGATTCGGTCACGGCGGTCCTCCTCCTCGTGTCGACTCCGAACCCGGTCGCGGCATTGCCGGGTTTGCTCGCCCGATCAGCTTAGCCTGGAACCGACTGGACACCACCGACGAGGAGAACCGCGTGAACCGGGACGACCCCCCGCCGCCCCCGGCAGCCGGCAGGGCCGCCCCGCCGCCGGTGACGATGGCCGATCCGGCGTGGCGCCCCAGCCCGAGGGCGCGGCTGCTGTGGGCGGTGAGCGCCGCACTGCTGTGGGTGCCGGTCGTGGCCGCGCAGGTGGTGTGGGCGATAGTCGACTCCGGCCGGCACCCGGGTTGGCACGTCGCCGCCGGCGTCGCCACCGCGGTTCTCGCCGTCGCGCACGTGGCCGTGATGCCGCTGTGGCGGTACCGGGTGCACCGCTGGGAGATCACCGACACCGCCGTGTACACGCGCTCGGGGTGGCTCACCCAGGAACGCCGGATCGCGCCGATCTCCCGGATCCAGACGGTCGACACGGAGCGCGGCCCGATCGAACGATGGCTCGGCCTCGCCACCGTCACCGTCACCACCGCCTCGTCCGCGGGCGCCGTGGAGATCACCGCTCTCGACGTCGGGGTCGCCGACGCCACCGCCGCCCGGCTCACCGCGATCGCCGGCAGCAGCCAGGCCGATGCCACGTGAGCGACGTACCCGTGCCGCCGGAGCGGGAGGACGCCCCCGCCCTCGCCGCCGAGGCCGAGCAGCCGTGGTTGCGGCTGGATCCGCGGATGCTGCTGATCCACCCCGTCGAGGAGGTACTGCGGCTGCTGCCGGTGCTGGTGGCGTCGGTGCTGCTCGGCAGCAGCAGCGGCAATCACGGCTGGGGCCTGGCGGTGGCCGCGCTGCTGGTGGTGATCGGCATGCTGCGCTGGTTCACCACGACCTACCGGATCGGACCGGTGCACGTGGAGCTGCGCCGGGGCCTGCTGCAGCGCCAGCTGCTGTCGGTGCCGCGCAGCCGCATCCGGTCCGTGGACGTCGAACAGCGCCTGCTGCACCGGCTGTTCGGGCTGGCGGTGGTGCGGATCGGGACCGGCCAGCGGACCGGCGCCGGACGCGACCGCAACCGGTTCGAGCTGAACGGCCTGGCGGTCGGTGCCGTGCCGGCGCTGCGCGCCGCCCTGCTCAGCACGCACCCGGGAGCGCCGGACGAGGCGGCCGGGGCGGCCGCCCCGGCCGAAACCGCGATCGCCCGGTTCCAGCCGGGCTGGGTGCGCTACGCCCCGTTCTCGACCACGGGGCTGGTCACCGTCGCGGCGGTGGTGGGACTGGCCTTCCAGTACGGGATCGCCGAGCGGCTCGGCGAGTCGGCCACCGTCGAGCGCGGGCTGTCGTCGATCGAGGCCGCCGGCCCGTTCGTCGCCGCCGTGCTCGGCCTGCTCGTCCTGGGCGTGGTGGCGAGCCTGGCGGCGTGCGTGCGGTACGTGCTGCTGTACGCGGACCTGTCGGTCACCGACGACGGGCGGATGCTGCGGGTCGGGCACGGCCTGCTGCGGCACCGGCACACCACCCTGGACCGGCGCCGCCTGCGCGGCGTGAGCCTTCGCGAGCCGCTTGCGCTGCGCCTGGCCGGCGGGGCCCGCCTGGACGCGGTGATGACCGGCGTCGCCGCCGAGCACGGCGAGTCGTCGCTGCTGCTGCCGCCCGCGCCCTCCGCCGAGGCGCGACGGGTCGCGGCAGCGGTACTGCGCGACACGCGGCAGCTCGACGCCCCGCTGCGGCCGCACGGGCCGGCGGCGCGGCGGCGACGGTTCACCCGGGCGCTGAGTCCCGTGGCGCTGGCCGTCGCCGCCGGTGCGACGGCGGTCGCGGTCACCGGCCGCACGGTCCCGGTGGCGGCATGGGGTCCGGCGGTCGCGGCCGTCACGGTGGCGGCGGTGGGGCTGGCGTGGGATCGCTACCGCAGCCTGGGGCATGCCGTGCTGGGGGCGGGGCCGCAGGACGCGACGGCGTGGCTGATCACCCGCGGCGGGTCGCTGGATCGGCGCCGCGTCTCGCTCGAGGCGGACGGCATCATCGGCTGGACGGTGCGGCAGACGTTCTTCCAGCGCCGCGCCGGGGTGGCGACGGTCGTCGCCGCGACCCCGGCCGGTACGGGCCGCTACGCGGTGGTGGACCTCCCCGCGGAGCAGGCGTGGGCGCTGGTCGAGGCGGTCACTCCCGGGGCCGGCGACGGATGGGTGCGCCGATGAACCCGATCGATCGGCCCCCGGACCTGGCCGCGCTCGACGCGCGCCTGATCGAGTGCCGGGCTTGCCCGCGACTGGTCGCGTGGCGGGAGCAGGTGGGCCGCGAGAAGCGTGCCGCATACCGCGACGAGGAGTACTGGGCGCGTCCCGTGCCCGGGTTCGGACCGGCGGATGCGTCCCTGCTGATCGTGGGCCTGGCCCCGGCCGCGCACGGCGGCAACCGGACCGGCCGGATGTTCACCGGCGACCGCTCGGGCGACTTCCTGTACGCCGCGCTGCACGCGGCGGGCCTGGCGTCGCAGCCCACCGCGACGCACCGCGGCGACGGCCTCGAACTGTTCGGCACCCGCGTCACGTCGCCGGTGCACTGCGCGCCGCCGGCCAACCGGCCGACGCCGCAGGAGCGGGACACGTGCCGCACCTGGCTCGACGCGGAGCTACAGCTGCTGGCGCCGACGTTGCGCTCGGTCGTGGTGCTCGGCGGCTTCGGATGGCGGGCGCTGCTCCCGGTGCTCGACGACGCCGGCTGGGCCGTGCCGCGTCCCCGCCCCGGATTCGGGCACGGCACGGCGGTGGAACTGCGGCCGCGCGGCGACGCTGCGGACCGCAGGCCGCTACACGTGTTCGGTTGCTATCACGTGAGCCAGCAGAACACGTTCACCGGCCGGCTCACCCCGGCCATGCTCACCGCCGTGCTCACGGACGCGGCGCGGGCTGCCGGACTGCGCTCGTGAGCGCGGCCATGCGGGCGACGAACAGGTGCAACCCTGCGGGGGCGAGCGCACCGACCGGCAGCAGCAGGGTCCGCCAGTCGGCGACGAGGAGCTGATCGCCGCCGGGACCGCCGGCCAGGCACACCACGAAGCCGACGATCCACGCCAGCAGCGGCCACGCCGCGCGCGAGGCGGACCCGGTCTCGGCACGCATCGCCATCACCAGGAGCATGTTCGCCGCGCCGGCCAGCACGATCGTGATCGGGAACGGCACCGTGCCGATGTACAGGCCGAGGAAGAACACGGACAGCAGCGCGCAGAGGAAGCCGTCGAAGGTCAGCAGCGCGACGATGCCCGGCCGCGGCTTCGGCGCCGGCGGGGCGGGAGCTTCGGTGGCTGTGGTGGCGGGATCGACCGTCATCGTTCGATAGTGCGCCACCGGCGCGGGTGGGTGGTCACCGGGTCCCGGCCGATCACGGCACCGGCGGGTAGCCCATGAGCGTCAGCACGTGGCTGGCCTGGTCCGCGAATCCGTAGAGCGCCTGGTAGTAGGCGGCGTTGATCTGGTCCGCGTAGGGACGCAGCGAATCGACGAATGCGACGATCTGGTTCTGGACGGACCAGTTGTACATCAGGACCCTCTCGTGTGACCACGATCACCTGTCCGGTGCTCGTGGTCACACTAACTCAGCCCGGCGAAGAGGTCACGCTCCCGGCCGGAGCCGTCGACGTCGCCGCGGTCGCCCCGGACGAGCACGTAGTGCTCCTGCTCCAGCACGGGCTGCGCGACGAGGTTGGACAGGGCGAACTGTGCTCCGCCGGGCGCGACGACGACCTGGGTCGCGTGCGCCGCCAGGGCCGCCCGCTTGGCGTCGAGCACGCCGGCGACGTCGACCACGGTGGTGACCTGTTCGTCGGGCACGCACGGCAGGTCGTCGGGGCCGGGACGCTGCCACCCGTCGGGCAGGCCGGTCATCTCCGCGATGCCGCGATGCAGGGCGCTCGCCTCGGTGACGGTCCAGTACAGCTTCGCCGGATCCCACGGTGCGCCGGCGTGCGGGTAGGCGCCGGTCCCCGCAGCCTCGACCGCTGCGGTCACGACGTAATGCACCCGGATGTGGTCGGGGTGGCCGTAACCGCCCACGGGGTCGTAGGTGACCACCACGTGCGGGCGCAGTTCCCGGATCACCGCGACGAGTGCGGCCACCGCCTCGTCGCGGTCGGCGTTCACCCAGGCCCGCGGGTTCGCGGCCGACGGGGTGCCGGCCATCCCGGAGTCGCGCCAATGCCCGGCGCCGCCGAGGAAGCGGGGCGCGGGCACGCCGAGGGCGGCCAGCGCCCGGCCGAGCTCGTGGATGCGATAGCCACCGAGCTGATCGGCCCGGTCGGCGGTGAGCTGCGCCCATTCGTCGCCGACGACCTCGCCCTCCTCCCCGAGGGTGCACGTCACGACGGTGACCTCGGCGCCCTCGGCGGCGTAGCGGGCGATGGTGCCGCCCGTGGTGATGGATTCGTCGTCGGGATGGGCGTGCACCAGCAGCAGGCGTTTCGGCGCGGGGGCGTTCCGATCGGTCACGGTGTGGTCCTCCACCAGTTCTGCGCGTCGGACAGGGAACCGGCAGGGATCGAGCCGGCCAGCGTCACGCCCTCGACGCCGGGTCCCGCGGCGATCACGGTGCGGTCCTGCACGATCGGCAGGGTGACGGCGAGGTCCCACAGCTTCGGCTGCGCCCCGGCCAGGACGGCGGGCACGTCGCCGGCGCCGCGCAGGGCCCCGGCGAGTTCCGGGTCGAGGGTGGGGTCGCACACCCCGGACACGTTGCTCGGTGCGGCGAGTTGCGCCTCGGCGGCCTCGATCTCGTCGTCGGGAACCGGCCCGGCGTCACCGTCGGGAACCGGCCCGGCGTCACCGTCCGGAACGGACTCGGCGTCACCGTCCGGAACGGACTCGGCGTCACCGCCGGGGGCGGGCTCCGGCGTCGGGGTGGGTGCGGGAGCCGGCTCGACGGAGCCGGGGCCCTGCTCGGGAAGCACTGGGGGGCAACCGAATCGGGACAGCGCAGCGGTGGCGGGGTCGCCTCCGGCGCGCGTCCAGCCGACCACCGCATGCACGGTCCCCTCGACGAGGGCGTCGCCGTAGAGCTCGTCCGGCGGCAACGTCGTCACGGTGGCGGCGACGCCGGCCCCACGCAGCTGGTCCGCGGCGGTGCGGGCGACGGCGTCGGCCACCGGCGAGTTCTCCGGCACGCCCAGCACGAGGGTGAGCGGCACGCCGCCCTGGGCGAGCAGACCCGTGGTCGCGGTCTCGGGCGCCGGGGTGCCGGTTGCGTCGATCGTCGCCGGGCCGGCCGGTACATACCCGGCCCCGGCGAGGAGCGCGAGGGACTCCTCGCGGCCGGGCCGCGGCGGCATCGTCGGCGAATAGCCGGGATCGGACGGGGCGAGCACCTGCGCGCGGGCCGCGACGACGGCCGATTCCGTGCCGGCCGCGACGGTGGCCAGCAGGTCCGGGTCGAGAAGCCCGAGGACGGCCCGGCGCACGCGCGGATCGGCGAACTCGGTCGTGCGGCCGTTGAGGGTCAGCTCGAGGACGCGGGGCTGCAGCTGGGTGCCGGTGCGCACCTGCGGGATCGCGCCGAGCTGGGCGAGCAGCGCGGATCCCCCACCGTGCATCTGCGCGACCTGCGCGTCGCCGGTGCGAATGGACTCGGCGAGCTGCGCGTCGGTTCCGCCGCGGCGCAACAGGATCCGGTCGGGCCGGGCCGGCGTGCCCCAGAAGCGATCGTTGCGTTCGAGCAGGATCTCGCCGCGGCCGCGGTCGACGGACTTGACATGGAACTGCCCGCCGGACACCGGGATCGATTCGGCGAGGCTCGTGGTGAAACCGCCCGGAGTGTCCTTGACGAGGTGAGCCGGCAGCAGGTGGATGAACAGTTCCCGCCACGCCGGGTAGGGCTCGCGCAGCGTGACGGTGACGGTCTTGCCGCCGCCGGAGGATCCGACGTCCTCGATGAGGCGGTATCCGGCGGGATCGACCACACCGGGCTGGGTGATCATCTGCTGCCACAGGTACCGGAAGTCCTCGGCGGCGATGGGCGCGCTGTCGGACCACTGCGCCTCGTCGCGCACCTGATAGGTGATGGTGAACGGGGCCTGCGAGGTGACCTCGGCCGATGCGAGGACGGACTCGTCGAGCACCCAGGCGGAGGCGCCGGGCCGCGCGGGGTCGGGCACGGGCCGGAACGCGCTCGGCAGCACCATCCCGGCGACGGTGTTGCCGACGGGCGACTGGTCGGCGAGCAGGTGCGGGTTGAGCCCGGCGCCCACGTCGTCGACGGCCACCACGACGGTGTTGAGCTGGGGAACCGGGGTGGGGATCCGGGTGGGCTCGGTCTGCTCGATCGGCGGCGGCGGATCGGCGGTGCACGCCGTCAACCCCAGCACCGCGGCGACCGCGGTGATCCCGGCGATCCTGCGCATCCGGCCTCCCTTCCCTCCGGGATGCGGCGGTGGTCCCGGCTGCGCCGGGACCACCACTGCCGCGACTACTTGTTGCGAGCCTTCTCCCGCGAGCGGGCGCGGGCCCGGTCGGTGGCCGACAGGTGCACCTTGCGGACGCGGAGGATCTCCGGGGTGACCTCGACGCACTCGTCGGACGCACAGAACTCCATGGCCTCCTCGAGGCTCAGGGTGATCGGCTTCGCGAGGGTCTCCATCACGTCGGCCGTGGAGGAGCGCATGTTGGTGAGCTTCTTCTCGCGGGTGACGTTGATGTCGAGATCCTCGGCGCGCGGGTTGATGCCCACGACATGGCCCTCGTAGGTGTCGCTGCCCGGCTCCACGAAGAAGGTGCCGCGGTCGCCGAGCTGGATCATGGCGAACGGCGTGACCGAGCCCGAGCGGTCGGAGACCAGCGAGCCGGTGTGCCGCGCGCGGATCTCCCCGGCCCACGGGGCGTAGCCGTGGAAAACGGCGTTGGCGATGCCCGTGCCACGGGTCTCGGTGAGGAAGTCGGTGCGGAACCCGATGAGGCCGCGCGACGGGACGATGAACTCCATGCGCACCCATCCGGCGGCGTGGTTGGACATCTGCACCATCTTGCCCTTGCGGGCCGCGAGCAGCTGGGTGATCGCGCCGAGGTGTTCCTCGGGGCTGTCGATGGTGAGTTCCTCGTAGGGCTCGTGCACCTTGCCGTCGACCTGCCGGGTGACCACCTGCGGCTTGCCGACGGTGAGCTCGAAGCCCTCGCGGCGCATCTGCTCGACGAGGATGGCCAGCGCCAGCTCGCCGCGGCCCTGCACCTCCCAGGCGTCGGGGCGGCCGATGTCGAGCACGCGCAGCGACACGTTGCCGACCAGCTCCGAGTCGAGACGGGACTTGACCATGCGCGCGGTCAGCTTGTGGCCCTGCACGCGGCCGACGAGCGGCGACGTGTTGGTGCCGATGACCACCGAGATGGCCGGCTCGTCGACCGTGATGCGCGGCAGGGCGACCGGGTTGTCCACGTCGGCAAGGGTGTCGCCGATCATGATGTCCGGGATACCGGCGACGGCGACGATGTCGCCGGCGACGGCGACGTCACCGGGCCGGCGCTCGACACCGATGGTCTGGAGCAGCTCGGTGATCTTCACGTTCTTCACGCCGTCGGCGTGCATCCACGCGACGGTCTGGCCCTTGCGCAGCTCGCCGTTGTGGATGCGCAGCAGCGCCAGGCGGCCGAGGAACTCGGAGGCGTCGAGGTTGGTGACGTGGGCCTGCAGCGGTGCGGCCGGATCGCCCTTGGGGGCGGGGATGTACTTCATGAGGACGTCGAACAGCGCGTCGAGGTTCTCGGCGGAGGGCGCCTGTCCGTTCTCGGGCTGTTCCGTCGACGCCTTGCCCTCGCGCCCGGAGGCGTACAGGACCGGCAGGTCCAGCAGCTGCTCGGCGGCCTCGGAGGCCTCGTCGTCGAGGTCGGAGGCGAGGTCGAGCAGCAGGTCGTGGGTCTCCTCGACGACCTCGGCGATGCGGGCGTCGGGGCGGTCGGTCTTGTTGACCACCAGCAGCACCGGCAGCGACGCGGAGAGCGCCTTGCGCAGCACGAAGCGGGTCTGCGGCAGCGGGCCCTCGGATGCGTCGACGAGCAGGACGACGCCGTCGACCATGGACAGGCCGCGCTCGACCTCGCCACCGAAGTCGGCGTGACCGGGGGTGTCGATCACGTTGATGACGGTGACGGTGCCGTCGCCGTTGTACCGGTGCACGGCGGTGTTCTTCGCGAGAATGGTGATGCCCTTCTCGCGCTCGAGGTCACCGGAGTCCATGACCCGGTCGACGAGTTCCGCGCGCTCGGCGAAGGCGCCCGACTGGCGCAGCATGGCGTCGACGAGGGTGGTCTTTCCGTGGTCGACGTGCGCGACGATGGCGACGTTGCGGAAACTGGCGGTGCTCACGCGATGGCTCTCCTGGCTGTTGTCCGGCCACACGGCACTGGACCCAGACGGCACCTCGCCCGTACGGCGTTCTTGCGGTGGCCGCGTCGCGAATGCGAGTCACCCGTTCGCGGCCGCGAACGGCCCGCACAGGCACTGCGGCCTCCAATACAGTACAGGCCGGACGTGGTACCTCGCGCCCGCCGACGGCTGATTCACCAGTTCGCGGGCCGGAGCGTGACGTTCGCCACGTCCCGGCGCACTGTTCGGCGAACCCGCCGGCGGCTGCGGGCCGCCGAAACCGGCTCGCCGGGCGCCTCCGCCTTTGTTAGGGCATGCTAACCTTCCAATTGATGTGACCAGGGGCCCAGTGCTGTGGTCCGGGACCCACCGACGAAAGGCCGGCGACACGGATGGGCAAGGTGAAGGCGAGCAGGGTCGCGCAGCTCGAGCCCAAGAAGAAGTGCTGCCGCAAGAAGACCCGCTGTGTGCGCTGCCCCGTGGTGATCATGCGGATGAAGAGGCTCGAGCACGAGGGCCTCGGCGGGAAGGAACTCGCGAAGCGCCTGAAGAAGGCCCGCGCCGCCTGACCGGCCGCCCCGTCAGCGCCCGAGGTGCGCGCGCAGCTCCGGCAGCCACAGCCGGTCGTTCGGCACCAGGTCGATCTGCTCCAGCTCGTCGGCGTCCACCCAGCACAGCGCCGCGTGTTCGAGCGGCCGCGGTTCCCCGGAGAGCAGCTCCACCCGGTAGGCACGCAGCACCCGGCCGCCGTCCAGCGGCACCCCGACCCCGACCCGCTGCGCACCGGCGACCTCCACGCCCAGTTCCTCGCGCAGCTCCCGGCGCAGCGCCGCCTCGGCGGACTCCCCCGGCTCGGCCTTGCCGCCCGGCAGCTCCCACAGCCCCGCGAGCTCCGGCGGCCCGATGCGCTGGGCCAGCAACAGCCGGCCGTCGCGGAAGATCGCCCCGGCCACTACCTCGTCCGCCCGGCCCGTCGTTGCACTCATGTGCGGCATCGTCCCAGAATGGGGCATGGCCGAGTTGCTCTCCGACGCCGACATCGATGCCGCCCTCGCCCAGCTGCCCGAGTGGCGACGGGACGGGAACGCGATCGTGCGGACCGTCGAGTCCTCCTCGTTCCCCGCGGCCGTCGCGCTGGTGGACAGGGTGGCCGAGGCCGCCGAGGCGGCGAACCACCACCCCGACATCGACATCCGCTGGCGGAAGGTGACCTACTCGCTGTCCACCCATTCCGCCGGCGGGATCACCGGGTCGGACGTGGAGCTGGCCCGGAAGATCGACGCGCTGGCCCGCGGCTGACGGGCGGGGCCGCAGCCGGGCGCCCGGTGTAGACGATCCACGCGTACACCGCCAGCACCCCCACCACGTTGCACGCGCCCGCCCAGGCCAGCAGGGCGGGGCGGGAGATGTCCCACATCGAGTCCTGCGCCAGGCCGAGGAGCCACGGCACCCCGACGACGGTCAGCACCGCCCAGAACCCGGCGAGCACACGGGTGCCGAGGCGGCCGGCGAGCGGCCCGTAGACCAGCCACAGCAGCATCGGCAGCACCCACACCCAGTGGTGCATCCAGGAGATCGGCGACACCAGCAGCCCGAACAGTTCGACGACGACGATCGTGCCGAGCCGGTCGTCCGGGCCGAGGGCACGCCAGGCCGCGACGGCGAGCGCCGCCGAGGCCGCGACAGCCGCCAGCCACAGCGGCCCGGTGCCCACGTCGTGTCCCACGATGCGGCTCAGCGCTCCGCGCAGCGACTGGTTCCAGACCGACCCCACCGGCCCGATCCGGTCGGCGTCGCCGAACAACGTGGTGAAGTAGGTCCGCGCCTGGTCGCCGAGGAGCAGCCAGCTGACGGCGACGGTGGCGGCGAAGGTCGCCGCGGAGAAGAACGCCGCCGCCCAGCGGCGACGCGCCACGAAGTACATGCCGGCGATCGCCGGGGTCAGCTTGATGCCGGCGAGCAATCCGACCAGTCCGCCCGAGAGCCACCAGCGGTTGCTGCGGACCGCGACCATCACGCCGAAGGCCAGGAACACGTTGACCTGTCCGTAGTCGAGGGTCGTGCGGATGGGCTCCGTCCAGATGCCCACCGCCGTCCACACGAGCGCGACCGCCGTCCAGCGCGCGCCGTGCGCCGCGGAACCGAACAGCAACTCGAGGCAGATGCGCAGGAGGCCGAACAGGGCGGCCACGGTCAGCAGCTGCCACGCCACCCCGACCACCGGGAAGGGCAGATAGTGCAGCGGGAAGAAGACCAGTGCCGCGAACGGCGGGTAGGTGAAGGGCAGGGAGAACTCGGGAGTGTCCCGGGTGTAGGTGAAGTCGTACAGTTCGCCGCGCAGCAGCGCCGCGGAACCGTCGACGTACACGTGCAGATCCACGAGATTCATGCCGTTGGGCGTGAGGAAGTTCCACGCCAGCCGGGCTCCGACGGAGACGGCCAGCAGGGCCGCGCACCACCACAGTCGATGCGGGCGAACCGGATCGGACACTGCGGTGCGGCCTCCCGTCGTCACGTCACCCCGGGGGGAAGGGCCGGGGACGGATGCAGACTATCCGTTCCGCGGCGGCGGGCCGAACACGATACTCACATCAGTAACAGTTTCATCTACTCTCACAAAAACCACATCAGTCACACGTAGTCTCGAGCGGACACCACTGATCGGAACACGTTATGGCTAGACTCCCGCCAGTACGGGCGCGGCTGTGAGACCGGCCACGGCTTGTACTGATCGGGGGGCCTACATAAAGTGTCTCCCCGAGCCGTCAGCGGCATCGGCGCCTCGCGCTCCGGAGCCGCTTCAACGACAAGGATGGGGAAAAGTGCTTCGAACCCGAGCAACGCGCAGGATGTTCACCGCCTGCGCCCTCGCCGCCGCCGCGGCGCTCACCGTGCCGTCGCAGGCGGTCGCGCAACCCGTCGTTCCGGGCATCCCCGACGTGCTCCAGCTGCCGGCCGAGTTCGCCGGCTACCAGGTGCCGGCGGATCTGTCGATCGAGTCGCTCATGGGCATGCTCAGCACCCAGGCAGCCGCCCCCGAAGAGGTCGAGGCCCTCGCCTCCCTCGCCCCCGCCATCGTCGGAGCGGCGGCCGGCCCGGCCGACGTCGCGGACGGCAAGAATCAGCTCCTCGACCAGGCGAAGGAACTGCTCGCGAACTCGCAGCTGCCGGACTCGGTCAAGGCCCTGCTCCAGCGCGTGATCACCTTCCTCGACGGCAGCGGCGGCGGCGGACCCGACATTCCGGAGCCGGGCGCCGTGGCGATCTCGCAGTTCCTGTACCCGAGCATCGGCAAGGACTGCATCCGCGACGGCGGCGACTCCATCGGCACCGCGCTCGCCGTGGCCGGCCCCGCGCCGCTCCCGCCGCCGGGCCCGAAGGCCGGCCAGGCCGGGTTCGTGTTCACCGCCCTGGGTACCGCCAAGTTCGCCGACCAGCAGGCGCAGCCGCTGACGGTGAGCTGGATCAACGTCTCCAACGGCCGCAGCGGCACCGCGACGTTGACCAACGAGGCCAGGATCAATCCCGACGGGCCGACGACGCTCAGCGCGATCGCCGACACCGGCTCCGGCAACGTGGCCGCCGTGATCTCCGGCGGCATCACCACGCAAGCCGCGGGCGCGGCCCCGCGTTCGTGCACCTTCCTGCCGACGATCGGGCTCGTCACGGTCGCCTGACCGATCATCCGCACCTTGGCCGAGGCCGCCGGGATCATCCCCCGGCGGCCTCCGTCGTCCGGGCGCTTCCCGAGCCGGGAACCGCGTGGTAGACCGAGTCATGGCCGAAACACCGTCCAGGCTCACCGCTTCCCGGTCCCTGCGCTCGCGCCGTTCACACCGGTCGATCCTGTCCGTCCGCTCCGAGGGCTCGATCCTGTCCATCGGCTCGGCGTACTCGATCCTGTCGATCGGCAGCGTGGGGTCGGTGCTGTCCGTCGGTTCGGTGGGCTCGTTCGGTTCGGCCCTGTCGTCGCTGTCGTTCGCCAGCCTCGGCTCGGCGCTGTCGGGACTGTCCCGCTGGTCGCTGCTGTCGTGGCGCGGTGTCCACGATGCCCCCGACAACCCGCATCCCACGCTCGTCGTCACCGCCGCCGAACCCGACCCCGCCGCGCACTGCCAGAGCTGACCGGCCGGGCCCGTGTCCCGATCGGCGGGCGCGCGGCTGCCCTCCCGGTGGGGAACCTGATACATCTCGTAGATCACGTCCATGCCCGCCCGTATCGCGCGGCCCCCGGACCCGAGGAGGCGCATGGCCGTCGAGACCCCCGTTCCGGTCACAGCCGAACGCCCCGCACCCCGTGGTCTCGTCGCGGTGCTCTCCCTGTGCGGGATCGTCGTCGCGTTGATGCAGACCCTCGTCATCCCCCTGCTCCCCCAGCTGCCGCACCTGCTCGGCACGTCCGTGGAGAACGCCTCATGGGCGGTCACCGCCACGCTCCTCGCCGCGGCGGTCCTCACCCCCATCAGCGGCCGGCTGGGCGACATGTTCGGCAAGCGGCGCATGCTGCTGGTCAGCCTCGGCGCGGTCGTGGCCGGCTCCCTCGTCTGCGCCCTCGCCGAGTCGCTGCTCCCGATGATCGCCGGCCGCGCCCTGCAGGGCGCGGCGACCGGCGCGATCCCGCTCGGCATCGCGATCCTGCGCGACGAACTGCCGCCCCGGCGGATCGCCGGGGCGATGGCGACCATCAGCGCCACCCTCGGGGTGGGCGGCGCCGTCGGATTCCCCGTCGCCGCGGCCATCGCCCAGATCGCCGACTGGCACATGTTGTTCGCCGCCGCCGCCGGCTTCGGCCTGCTGGGCATCGCCATGGTGCTGAAGGTGATCCCGGAGTCGCCCCACCGCAACCCCGGCCGGTTCGACGTCGTCGGCGCGATCGGCCTCTCGGTCACGCTGACGCTGTTGCTCCTGCCCGTCACCAAGGGCGGCACCTGGGGCTGGTCGAATCCCCTGACCCTGGGCATGTTCGCCGGCGCCGCCGGCGCGGCGCTCGTGTGGGGATACTACGAACTGCGCACGGCGCGACCCCTGGTGAATCTACGGATCTCCGCGCGGCGCCCGGTGCTGCTGACCAACCTCGCGTCGGTCGCCGTCGGATTCGCGATCTACGGACAGATGCTCGCGTTCCCGCAGTTGCTGATGGCCCCCACCGAGACGGGCTACGGATTCGGGCTGTCCATGGTGACGGCCGGCGTGCTCATCGCGCCGGGCGGGATCGTCATGATGGCGCTGTCCCCCGTCTCCGCGCGGATCACCGGCAGCCACGGGCCACGGGTCACCCTGGCGAGCGGGGTCGTGGTGGTGGGCGCCGGCTACGTGCTGGTCTACGTCGCGTACACCGAGATCTGGCACATCGTCGTGGCGGGGATGATCATCGGGGCGGGCATCGGCCTGGCGTACGCGGCGATGCCGGCCCTCATCATGGGCGCGGTGCCGCTGTCCGAGACCGCCGCCGCGAGCAGTCTCAACACGCTGATGCGTTCGATCGGGACGTCCACGTCCGCGGCGGTGGTGAGCGTGGTGCTCGCGGCGATGACCACGACGGTCGGCACCTACACGGTGCCCGCCCTCGACGGGTTCCGCGCCACCTTCCTGCTGTCGATCGCGGCCTCCGCCGTCGCGCTGGCCCTGACCGCCGCCGTTCCCCGGGCGCGGCCCGGCGGGCTCAACCGGCGGTGAGCGACCACTGCCCGTAGTCGGCGCTGAATACATTGTTGACGTCGATGCCGATGCCGTCGATCGTCCCGCCACCCACCTGGTGCAGGTTCGCCGCGGGATGCACGTAGCCCTCAGCCGTGCCCCAATCATGTTGCCAGTAGAACGATCCCAGGCCGGCGTCGCGGGCCCAGGAGATGGTCGGCCCGTTGGCGTACACGCCGGTGTTCCCGGCGCCGAGCACGTCGTGCCAGCCCTGCAGGTACGGCGCGATCAGGTCGGCGAACTGTTGCTCGGACGGATTGTCGTCGACCGAGGCGTAGATCGGCCGGTCCGCCGGTCCCCCGGCCGCCCGATGCAGCTCGAGGCCGCGCGTCGCGTGCCGGACCCCGGCGTCGTATCCGCCGAGCCAGTCCGCCGTGTCGGCCTTGCCGAACTGATAACACGACACGACCTCGAGGTCGCCGGCGACGAGCGCGGCGGCCTCCGACTCCGTCAGCGGCTTGGCCAGCATCCATTCGGCGCCCGGCCGGCGGTCCGAGACGTACCGGATGGCACCGATGTGCCCGGCGGCACGGATCGACGACGGCGACGGCACGGCCGCCGAGTAGTCGACGATCGTGCCGAGCACCTCCCGGCCGTGCGCCACCCCGGGGGCGGCGACGGCCGACACCCAGGCCGCGCACGAGCCGACGGCCGCGTACCGCAACAGTTCCCGACGTGAGATGGCCATCGAACCTCGCTTGGACGAGCGTGCACGGCGGACAGGGTGTCGAGCTTCCGGTATTGCACCACACTCGCGGGTCCCGCGCGGGCACATCGGGATTCGGGGCCCGCGCGACGGGGACGCGGCGCGGCTACCGGCCGCCGAGCTCGGCGAAGAAGGCGGGAACGAGGGCGACGTCCTCGACGGTGCGCACCGTGGTGTGGACCCCGAGACCGTGCTCCTTGAGCAGATCGCACAGGCCGTCGCCGTCGACGAGTTCGATGGGCGGCGCGCCGAGGCGATGCGCCTCGGCGCGGGCGTCGTCGCCGAACGTCCCGGTGGTGACGAGCAGGCCCTTCTCGCCGCGACCGGCCATCGCGGCGCGGAACTCGCGCACGACGTCCGCGCCCGCCCGCTCGGGGCCGCGCAGGAACCGGAAGAACACCGAGAAGCCGAGCAGCGACACCCGCAGCACGCCGGTGCCTTCGACGTCGACGTCGTTGTCGGAGCCGGTGTCGAGGTGACCGCCGTGCGGGGGCACCGAGATGGTGGTGAAGCCGGCGGCGCGGAGCACCGCGACGGCGAGCCGTTCGAAGCCCTCGTCGGGGAGCTCGGCGACGGCGGCGAGCACGGGCTCGCGCCACAGCTCGGGATCCTCGGGGGCGGCCGCGAGGGTCACCACCTGCGCGCGCGACGACGCGTTGCGCACGAGCCGCTTGCGCCGCTTCTCCGCGGTGTATGCCACCTGCAGGGGCTTGATCTCGGATTCCTGCACCGCGCGGCCGCGGTCGGTGACGCTCCACACGCCGCGACGGGTGTTGGCGAGCAGCCCCATGCCCTTGAGGTAGGTGCGCGCCCAGCCGACCCGGTACTCGATCTCGGTGACCGGCCCGTCGCCGTGCAGTACGGACCGCGCGGCCTCGGACAGACCTTCGCGCGCGATGACGGCCTTCTCGAGCTCCTCGATCGAGGCCGAGCCTCCGAGCCCGATCAGCGCCTGCAGGGTGGGCCACAGCAGATCCGTGTACGGCGGTAGCGCCACCTCGCGGCCGGACGAGTCTCCGACGGGGTTACCGATCACGTTCCGGCGCTGCACACCTTCCCCTATCGTTTCGGCCCTGCTCGCCGCGGCTGTCCGGTCCCGCCACGACGCGCATTTCACCCTAGCCGATGGGCGCGGGCGCGATGGCGGCCACACTCCCCGGGCCCGGCACTGCCGGGGCCGGCGGCGCCGCTCGCTACCGTGGGGCGGGTGGGATTCACGCGCGCCGAACTCGAACGCTTCCGTGACGCGGTGGTGCCCGATTTGATCGGGCCGGACTGCCGGCTGCTGTTCGTGGGCATCAACCCGGGCCTGTGGACGGCGGCGACGGGTGCGCACTTCGCGCGGCCCGGCAACCGCTTCTACCCGGCGCTGCTGCGGGCCGGCATCCTGCTCCGGCCCATCGACCCCACCTCGGGGATGAGCGAGGACGACAGGGCCCACCTGATCGAGCGGGGCGTCGGGATCACCAATCTCGCGCCGCGCGCCACGGCCCGCGCGGACGAGCTCACGGCCGAGGAACTGCGGGCCGGGGCGGTGCGGCTGGCCGAGGTGGTGGCGCTGCACCGGCCGCGGGTGGTGGCCGTCGCCGGCATCACCGCGTACCGGTCGGCGTTCGGGCACCGGAAGGCCGTCGCGGGGCTGCAGGCGGAGACGCTCGGCGGGGTGCCGGTGTGGGTGGTGCCGAATCCGAGCGGGCTCAACGCCCACGAGACGGTGGACACCCTCGCCGAGGCGTATGCGGCGCCGGCCCGCGCGGCCGGGATCCTGCGCTGAACCGCGGACGGATCAGCCGCGTCCCACCTTGGCGAGGTAGTCCCTCGCCCGGTATCCCGGCGGCACGCCGTCGACGAGGATCGCCGAACTGTCGGAGTGCTCGGTGCGCAGCGGCAGAATCGCCTGGTAGGCCGGCGACCGGTACCAGGCGCGGGCCTGCTCGAGGTCGGGGAACTCGACGACCACGACGTGGCCGGGCCACGGTCCCTCGTGAACCTCGGGTTCGGCGCCGTGGACGACGAACCTGCCCCCGTACGGCGTGAAGGTGTCGTCGATCTCCTCGAGGTAACGGACGATCTCGGGGCCGAAGTCGACGGAACGCAGATGGGCGATCGCGTAGGCGGTCATGGGGTCCTCCCGGTCGGTCGGTGGCGGCGGTGTGCCGCACACCGACGAGACTGCCGCGCTCCGGTGCCCGAATCGATTACCCGGCAGGTAATGGCCGCCCTTCCCACTCCGCGCCTACGGTGACGGGCATGACCACCGTGCACGAGGAACCCGTCGGAGTGCTGCTGCGGCACTGGCGCGAGCGTCGCGGCCTGAGCCAGCTCGCGCTCGCCAACCGGGCGGAGGTCTCGGCGCGGCACGTGAGCTTCCTCGAAACCGGCCGGTCGCGGCCGACCCGCACCATGCTGCTGCGCCTGGCCGATCAGCTCGACATCCCGCTGCGGGAGCGCAACTCGCTGCTGCTCGCGGCCGGCCTGGCCCCCGCGTATCCGGAGCACCGACTCGGGGACGTGCCGATGGCCGCGGTGGCCGACGCGATCGAGCGGATCCTGGCGTCGCACCGGCCGTATCCGGCGCTGGTGGTGGACCGGCACTGGACGATGGTCGACGCCAACGACGCCGTGGTGGGACTGCTCGACGGCTGCGCGCCGCGGCTGCTCGAGCCCCCGGTGAACGTGCTGCGGGTGACGCTGCACCCGGAGGGCATGGCGCCGCGCATCGCCAACCACGGCCAGTGGCGGGCGCACCTGCTGACACGTCTGCGGCACCAGCTCGCCGCGACGGGCGACCCGGTGCTGCGACGGCTGCACGCCGAACTGGCCGCCTACCCGTGCGACGACGGCCACGACGCCGAGCTCGACCCGGCCGGCGCCCACGCCCTGGTGGTGCCGCTGCGGCTGCGCACCGACGACGGCGAGCTGTCGCTGTTGAGCACGACGACGCTGTTCGGCACGCCGCTGGACGTCACCGTCGCGGAACTGGCGATCGAGGCGTTCTACCCCGCCGACGAGACCACCCGCCGTCTGCTGGGGAGCCGATGACCCGGATCGGCGAACCGGTGCCGCGAAGGCCCGCTCGGGAGTAACGTCCGGCCCGAGACCTGTCCCGTCCCGCACCGGAGGGCATCGATCATGAGCAGGAAGAAGTGGTGGGTACTCGAGGGCCCGGAGAGCGGGTTCTCGCTCGAGGAGCGCGCGACGGGAGACCTCGTCCTCGTCAACACGCAGACGTCGGAGGAACACACCCTGCACGGCTACGTGTGGAAGCACGCCCCGCACTTCGGAGTGCAGATCATGGGCGAGGGCCCCCCGCCCTACGGCAAGTGGGTGGAGAACCCCGAGGAGTGAGCGACGTCGGTCACGGGACCCGCCGCAACGGACGGCGCTCCCCCGTCGTGGTGTCGATCAGTGCCGCGCCGGACACGGCCGTTGCGAGGGGCAGCACGTCGTAGACGGCCGCGGCCACCCGCGGCAGGTCGTCCAGCCGTGCGCGGGGGCTGAGGGTCAGGTGCGGGGTCCATACGCCCGGCCGGTAGTGCTTGTGCAGGTCCGCGCCGGTGGCGGTGACGGTGTCGACCACACGCTGCTGGCGCCGCAGGAGGTCGGCGGTGGGGGCGGGCGCGAGCCAGATCCGTCCGCGCCGGAAGGCGCCCAGGCCGTCGGAGTAGAGGGTCAGCGGCCCGCCGTCGGGCAGCGCCTCGAGCGCGGCCGTCACGTCGTCGACGTCGTAGCTGCGCAGCACCGCGTACGACAGGTGCGGCACGTGCCGGCCGTGGGTATGGGTGAGCAGCGTCGGCACACCGAGATCTTCGAGCCGGGCCCACAGCTGTTGCAGGGCGCGCCGGGCGGCGGCGTCGAAGAGCAGGCAGACCGCGAGTGCCATCAGCGCACGGTACCGCGGTGGCGGTTCGCCGGCGGTCAGTTCAGGGTGGCGTGCCAGACCAGGGCCGCGGCCAGGGCACCGGCGCCGTTGAGCGACCAGTGCAGGGCGATCGGGGCGATCAGGCTCCCGCTGCGGCGGCGCAGCCAGGTGAAGACGAATCCGGCGGCCGCGGTCGCCACGACCGCTCCGGCGATGCCCAGCACCTGTCCCCACAGGCCGCCGCCGAGGACGCCGCTGAGCCCGCGGTTGCCGTTCGTGAGCCCGAGCGACGAGGCGATGTGCCACAGGCCGAACAGCAGCGAGCCGGCGGCGAACACGCCGCGCGCACCCGAGACACGTTCGAGCGTGCCGTGCAGCACGCCGCGGAACGCGAGTTCCTCGGGGATGACCGTCTGCAGCGGGATGACGATCATCGACGCGAGGAGCGCGCCGGAGATCGTGGCGTAGCGGTCGGACAGGAAGAACTGCCGGGTCGGGGGCAGCGCCACGCCGACAGCGATCACGGCCAGCACGATCCCCGCGGCGCCCAGCGCGTAGAGCGAACCGGACCGCCAGTGGCGCGGCGAGAGCCCGAGTTCGGACCAGCGCATGCCCCGGCGGCGCATCAGCGCGACGAGCACCACGGCCGCGATGGGCACCGTCGCGATGCTGGCCCACACGGTGGTGAAGTGCGCGATCAGGTTGGTGGCGACGAGGACGACCACCACGACGGCGACGTCGAGCCAGGCGTGGGCGCCGCGAAGCGATCCGCGGTGCGCAAGTGCCGTCGTCGGCACGGTCTCGGTACTCAATGTGTTCTCGAACTCCCGCTCTCGGGTCTGTCGGAAGCGGTGCCCTCCGGGTACCCGATGCTCTCCGAGTACCCGTTCCTGTGCCGTACGAACCATCCATACCAGTGTACGGATCGCGTGCCGCCGGGGCCGTGACCGGCGCCACAGCGACGGCCGAATTCGATAGTGACGCAGGTCACGACGGGTGCGGGAGCGGATTGCGTCACACGCCCCGGCGTCGGGGCGCCGTGTCGCCCGGACTAGCCTTGTCGCGAACATCAGCCCCGCTGTCCAGGACAGTTCAGGAGAAGAAATGGCCGACTTCCTCTACGAGGACCTGCTGCCGATCGGGGAAGACCCCACCGAGTACCGGCTGCTGACCACCGAGGGGGTGTCCACCGTCGAAGGACCGGGCGGCCGCACCTTCCTGCAGGTCGAGCCCGAGGCGCTGCGCCTGCTCACCGAGACCGCGCTGCACGACATCCAGCACTACCTGCGCGCGGATCACCTGAAGCAGCTCGCAAGCATCCTCGACGACCCGGAGGCGTCGGACAACGACAAGTTCGTCGCGCTCGATCTCCTGAAGAACGCCAACATCGCCGCCGCCGGGGTGCTGCCGATGTGCCAGGACACCGGCACCGCGATCGTCATGGGCAAGCGCGGCCAGCACGTCCTCAGTCCCGGCAACGACGAGGAAGCCATCGCCCGCGGCGTGTACGACGCGTACACCCGACTCAATCTGCGGTACTCGCAGAACGCTCCCCTCACCATGTGGGAGGAGAAGAACACCGGCTCGAACCTGCCGGCGCAGATCGAGCTCTACGCCGACACGGCGGCCGGCCACGAGAACGCCTACAAGTTCCTGTTCATGGCCAAGGGCGGCGGATCGGCCAACAAGTCGTACCTGTACCAGGAGACGAAGGCGATCCTGAACCCGGACTCGATGATGCGATTCCTCGAGGCCAAGATCCGCTCGCTCGGCACCGCCGCGTGCCCGCCGTACCATCTCGCGATCGTCGTCGGCGGCACCTCCGCCGAGTTCGCCCTCAAGACCGCCAAGTACGCCTCGGCGCACTACCTGGACGAGCTGCCGAACGAGGGCGCGATCACCGGCCGCGGCTTCCGCGACCTCAAGCTCGAGGAGCAGGTGCTCGAGCTGACCCGCAAGATCGGGATCGGCGCGCAGTTCGGCGGCAAGTACTTCTGCCACGACGTGCGTGTCATCCGCCTGCCCCGGCACGGCGCGTCGCTGCCGGTGGCGCTGGCCGTGTCCTGCTCCGCCGACCGGCAGGCGAAGGCGAAGATCACCCCGGAGGGCGTGTTCCTCGAACAGCTCGAGTTCAACCCGGGCCGCTTCCTGCCCGAGATCACCGACGCCCAGCTCGACGCCGAGACCGAGGGCGTGTCGGGCACCGGCAAGGGTGCCGCGGTGAAGATCGACCTGACGCGGCCGATGCCGGAGATCCTCGCCGAACTGTCCAAGCACCCCGTCAAGACCCGGCTGTCCCTCACGGGCCCGCTCGTCGTCGCCCGCGACATCGCGCACGCGAAGATCAAGGAACGCCTCGACGCCGGCGAGGGAATGCCGCAGTACCTGAAGGACCACCCGGTGTACTACGCCGGGCCGGCCAAGACCCCGGACGGCATGGCCTCCGGTTCGTTCGGCCCCACCACGGCCGGCCGGATGGACTCCTACGTCGAGCAGTTCCAGGCCGCGGGCGGCTCGATGGTCATGCTCGCCAAGGGCAACCGCTCGCAGCAGGTCACCGACGCCTGCAAGAACCACGGCGGCTTCTACCTCGGCTCCATCGGCGGGCCGGCCGCGCGCCTCGCACTCGACTGCATCAAGAAGGTCGAGGTTCTCGAATACCCGGAACTGGGTATGGAAGCGGTGTGGAAGATCGAGGTCGAGGACTTCCCGGCGTTCATCGTCGTGGACGACAAGGGCAACGATTTCTTCGCCGGCACCGGCGAGGTCACCCTGACGATCGGCAAGCGCCCCGGCCTGTAGGCGGCTGCGCCGCCGGTGCGTCCTTTGGGCTGTCCCAGCAGCCCGAAGGACGCACCGGGATGCTGCGGCGCCGGACGAGCCGACGCATCCGGTCGATCAGGCCTCCGACGGGCCGGACTTCTTCGGTTCGCCGGTGGCGGGGTAGTCGAGCAGCGACTGCTGCAGACGGGACCACTGATGGGCCAGACCCTGCAACGGCGCCAGCGACTTTTCGACCACCTCCAACTGACGGTCGAACGCCGACAGTTGTGCCTGCAGCGCCTGCACCGATTTTCGCTGCGCGTGCAGCTGCTCGACGAGTGCGTCGAACTCGGTGAGGACGGGTGGCACGAGCTCCATCACCTGCCGAAGAGAGCCGAGCATCCGGTTCGCGGGCGCGGACAGGGGCTCGGGAATCGCGCCGAGGGCGTCGCTCCCGATCGACCCGACCGCGTCCGCCACGGCGCGGGTCCTCTCCAGCAACTCCTCCATCGCGGACCCGAGCAGTCCGAATCGACGGGTCTCGCCTTCCTCCGCCATCGTCACCCTCCTCCGGACCACGGTTCGGTCCCGATCCGATCATGCCCCCCGGGCACCGTCTCGGCAGCCGAACCCCGTCGCGGCGGGCTCCCTCAGGCCGCGGGGGTGTCCGTGCGGGAGAGCACGGCGGGCGCCTGCGCGACGAGGCCCTGCAGAAAGCGGACGACGGTGCCGGCCGCCGGAGCGGCGTCCGGCGTCAGCATCGCGCACAGCGTCCGGTAGCTGCCCGGATCGAGTTCCGGCTGCGCCCGGAACTGCGCCGTGAGCGGCACCGTGAACGCGATCGTCCGGTCCCGCGAACGGATGTCGAGCGTCGGTCCACCCACCGCCGCGGTCAGCCGGACCTCGAACCGGTTCGCGCCCACGGTGTGCACGAAGCCCACGGTGCGCACGTTGGCGCGTGCCATCTGCCGGTAGAGCGGCCGCAGTCCTCCGAGGACCATCGACGGAAGCGTGACGGCACCGGAGCCGGCGGCGAACATGAGCGCACTCCTTTTCGTTCGGGGCCGTCACCACGCGGGCGACGACCCTCCGACGCATTATCTGGAATGATTCCAGAAAATACGGCGGGGGGCAACGTCGCGGTCGTCACCACTGCGCGCCGGCCACCTGCTTGACCGTCGCGTTGAGCCGGTTCCACACGTTGATCAGCGAGATCTGCAAGATCAGCGCCGCCAGTTGCGGCTCGTCGTAGTGGCGGGCGGCCTCGTCCCAGACGTCGTCGGGCACCGGGTCGGGCCGGTCCGCGAGCCGGGTCACCGCCTCCGTCAGCGCCAGGGCCGCCCGCTCGGCATCGGTGAAGTACGGCGCCTCGCGCCACGCCGCCACCGCGAACAGCCGCTTGTCGGTCTCCCCGTCCTTCTTCGCCAGCCGCGGGTGCATGTCCACACAGACGCTGCATCCGTTGATCTGGCTCGCCCGCAGATGCACGAGGTGGGTGGTGCGCGCCGGCAGCCCGCCACCGTCGGCGGCGTTCCCCAGTGCCTGCAACGCCGTCACCGCGTCGGGCAGAACGAGCGCGGGATTCGTCATTCGAGCCTTCATGATCGTCTCCTTGTCACATCCGGGGTCGTGCGTTCGTCACAGCCATGACGGATCCCGACGACAGAATGTGACGACATGAGCGACGGATACTTTTCGGCCCACCCCGGCGGCGCCTTCCCCGCCGAACAGTTCGAGGCACATCGGGACCATCTCCGGGCGGTGGCCTTCCGCATGCTCGGCTCGGCGAGCGAGGCCGACGACGCCGTGCAGGAGGCCTGGCTGCGCCTGCACCGCTCCGGCACCGACGAGGTCGCCAACCTGGGAGGCTGGCTGACGACGGTGGTGAGCCGGGTGTGCCTGGACATGCTGCGCTCCCGGGGCTCGCGCCGGGAGGTCCCCCTCGATCAGCCCGACCGTCCCGAACCTGGGTCGACGGACCCGCGCGACGTTCCGGAAAGCGCTGCACTGCTGGCCGATTCGGTCGGTGTGGCCATGCTCGTCGTGCTCGACACCCTCGCCCCGGCCGAACGCCTCGCGTTCGTGCTGCACGACCTGTTCGCCGTCCCGTTCGACGAGATCGCCCCGATCGTGGAGCGCTCCCCCGCCGCCACCCGCCAGCTCGCGAGCCGCGCGCGGCGGCGCATCCAGGGCGCGACCGCCCCACGGGCCGACCTGATGCGCCGCCGTCGCCTCGTCGACGCGTTCCTCGCCGCGTCGCGGGAGGGACGGTTCGACGACCTGCTGGCCCTGCTCGATCCGGACGTGGTCCTTCGCGCGGACGACGTCGCCGTGGCGACGGCCCGTGCCGGCGCGGCTCACGGCGCACCGGCGCTCGCGCACGAGCTTCACGGACCCCACAGCGTCGCAAAGGTTTTCGACGGCCGCGCCCAGGCCGCCCGGACGGTGCTCGTCGACGGAATGCCCGGTGCCGCATGGGCGCCGGGCGGCCGTCCGCGCACGGTGTTCGCCTTCACGATCGAAGACGACGCGATCGTCGAGATCGAGGTGGTGTCGGATCCCGGGCAGCTCGCGGCGCTCGAGGTGACGTTCCCGGACGCCGGCTGACACGCGGGTGCGCACCTCTCGTCGCGGCACGCCGGAGACCGGCGCGGGAGGTGCGCACCCGCAGAAGGCCAGGGCTCAGACCGGGGATCCCGAAACCGCTCGGGAATGGTCGATTTCGTCCGGAACCGCGCGTTCCGCGGCACTCACCTCCGGGTCGTCGACGGGAGCACCGGGACCGAAGTGCGAGAACTTCTCGATGTGCTGATCGAGTGCGAGCGGATTCGGGGTGCCGTAGGTGAAGTACGTCTCCCACGGCAGCTTCGCGCCGCCGACCGCGAGACCGGTGTCGATATCGGACATCTGCCAGGTCTTGGTCTCGGCGTCCGGATCCAGGTGCAGGTAACCGGCCTCGCCGAACAGTTCGATGCGGTTGCCGCCCGGCTCGAACACGTAGAGGAACTGCCCCTGGGTGATCCCGTGCTTGTCGGGGCCGGCCTCGATCTGGATGTCGTAGTCGCGGAACATCTCGACCGCATCGGCAAGGTGCTGGCCGGTGCCGTAGTAGAACGCGAGGTGGTGGAGCTTGCCGCGGCCGCCGGTCATGTCCCGCATGCAGGCGACCTCGTGGCCGAGCAGGTTCGAGCTCATCCAGGCGCCGATCTCGACGTTGCCGTCCACGACGCGTTCGGTGGTGCGGAATCCGAGGTGCCGCTCGAACGAGTCCTTGAGCGGGGTGACATCCGAGGCCATCAGGTTGAGGTGGTCGATCCGCTTGACCGGAATCCCCGACAGCGGCTTCTTCGACGGCCGCGAGAGGATCTTGCTCTGCAGTTCCTGCGGGGCGACGTACTTCTCCACCTCCCACAGCAACTGCAGGTTGTGACCGTCCGGGGACTGGAACTCGAAGGTCTTGCCGTAGCCGAACTGGTCCTCGCTCCACGTACCCTCGACGTTGCCCTGCTTCAGCGACGCCACGCGGCGCTCGAGCGCCTCCGGCGAACTGGCGCGCAGCGCGGCGTGGCCCATGCCGGCTTCCGGCGCCTCGGTGACCTTCAGGCTCCACTGGTACGGGTCTTCGTACCCACGCAGGTAGACGGACTGCCCCTCCCGATGCGTGACGTACATGCCGAGGAACTTCGTGAAGAAGTCGAGGGTTTCCTGCGGCCTGGGGGTGAACAGTTCGGCACGGGCGAGGTGCGCGATGTCGAAACGGGCAGTGGGGTCGGTCATGGCTACTCCTGATCTCCGCTGGCCGGGCTTGCTGCTCCGGTTGTGGTGGATGTCACGAGCTTGCGGGGGTGCCGGCGCTTCCGTCAGCGCTGTTCGGGATAGCCGAACACCGATCGGATCACGGCCGGGCGTGTCCGGTACCGCCGGATCACCCGCCGTCTACCAGGGGATCGCCCCTAGCGTCGGCAGCATCACCCCGACACTGGAGGGAAGGCCCACAGATGAGTCGATTGAAAGCCGCGATCGTCGGATCCGGGAACATCGGGACGGACCTGATGTACAAGCTGTTGCGGTCCGAGCATGTCGAGCCGGTGTACATGGTCGGCATCGATCCGGCCAGCGAGGGACTCGAGCGGGCCCGGCAGGAGGGCCTCGAGGCGTCCGCGGAGGGGCTCGAGTGGCTCCTGGCCCGGCCCGAGCTGCCGGACGTGGTGTTCGAGGCCACCTCGGCGAGGGTGCACGCCGCGGCCGCACCCCGGTACGCCGCGGCCGGCATCACCGCGATCGACCTGACGCCCGCCTCGGTGGGCCCGTACGTCGTGCCCGCGGTCAATCTCACCGAACACCTCGACGCACCGAACGTGAACATGGTCAGCTGTGCCGGTCAGGCCACGATCCCGATCCTGTACGCGATCAACCAGGCCGCGGACGCCTACTACGGGGAGATCGTCGCCGCGATCGCCTCGCACAGCGCCGGCCCGGGCACCCGCCAGAACCTCAGCGAATTCAGCGAGAAGACCGGCCGGGCACTCGCGCAGGTCGCCGGCGCGGACCGCGCCAAGGCGATCTCGGTGATCAACCCGGCCGAGCCGCCGATGAACATGCGCGACACCGTCTACGCCAAGGTCCGCCACCCCGACCCGGACGCGATCGAACGCGCCGTGGTCGAGATGGTCGCCAAGGTGCAGCAGTACGTCCCCGGCTACACGTTGCGTCTGGTCGATGTGGACGGCGACCTGGTCACGGTCATGCTCGAGGTCGTCGGCGCCGGCGACTTCCTGCCCACCTACGCCGGAAATCTCGACATCATCACCGCCGCCGCCGTGCAGGTCGCCGACGTCATGGCGCAGCGCAGCCTCGTCCAGGGAGCAGCCCAGTGAGCACCACCGACACCACCCACACCCCCGGCACTCCCGGCGGGCGCCGCAAGGTCACCCTCGTCGACACCACCCTGCGCGACGGCATGTCGTCGGTCTCGCACCGGTTCACCCCCGGCAACGTCGCCGACATCGCCCGCGGCCTCGACCGGGCCGGGATCCCCACCATCGAGGTGGCCCACGGCATCGGCCTCGGTGCCTCCTCGATCCAGTACGGCTTCGCCGCCGCCACCGACCCCGAGTACGTGCGTGCCGCCGTCGACGCCGTCGACGATGCGGACATCGCGGTGCTGTACGTCCCGGGCATCGCCACCCTCGCCGAACTGCAGGGCGCGATCGACGCCGGCATCAAGACCGTGCGCGTCGCGGTGCACTGCACCGAGGCCGACTGCGCCCAGCAGCCCGTCGAGTGGGCCAAGGACAAGGGCCTGAACGTGATGACGTTCCTGATGATGAGCCACAAGCTCGAGCCCGAACCGCTCGCCGAGCAGGCCGCCAAGCTCGACTCCTACGGCGCCGACGTCGTCTACGTCGTCGACTCCGCCGGCGCGATGGTGCCCCGGCACGCCGGCGACCGCGTCGCGGCCCTGCGGCAGGCGATCTCCGCCGACATCGGTTTCCACGCTCACAACAATCTCGGGGTCGGCATCGCCAACGCGCTCACCGCGGCCGAGCACGGGGCGACGTTCATCGACGGGTCGCTGCGCGGGCTCGGCGCCAGCGCCGGCAACGCCCAGACCGAGGTGCTCGCCGCCGCGTTCGAGCGGGCCGGCTGGGACACCGGGGTCGAGCTGTTCCCGCTGATCGACACCGCCGAGCACGTCGTCGCCCCGCTGATGACCGAACCGCAGATCGTCGACGAGACCGCCCTGATCCTCGGCTACGCCGGGGTGTACTCGACGTTCTTCCACCCGACCAAGCGGGCTGCGAAGAAGTTCGGCCTCTCCACCCGCGAGATCCTGCTCGAGCTCGGCCGCCGCGGCGTCATCGGCGGGCAGGAGGACATGATCGTCGATGTCGCCTCCGAACTGGCCGGCCGCACCTACGAACTGCCGGCCCGAGCCGGCGTCTGACCCGGGGAGACTGCCATGACACAGACCCAGAACACGCCGTCGGTGACGCAGGTCCGGCACCTGATCGGCGGCGAATGGAAGCCGGCGTCGGACGGGGCCACCTTCGAGTCCCGCGACCCCCACGACGGGGCGCTGCTCGGGGTCGTGCCCGCGGGCACCGCCGAGGACGGTGCCGCGGCGATCACCGCCGCCCGCACCGCCTTCGACGACGGCCCCTGGCCGCTGCTGTCCCCGAAGGAGCGCGCGAAGATCCTGCACGCGGTCGCCGACACGGTCGACGCCCACCGCGAGGAACTCGCCCTGCTCGAGACCCGCGACGGCGGCAAGAGCATCAACCAGTCGCTGCACGCCGAAATCCCCCGCGTGGCCCACAATCTGCGGTTCTTCGCCGACTACGTCGCGATGGCCGCCAACGAGGCCTACCCCGACGGGGACCTGCTGTCCTACGTGCTCTACCCGCCGGCCGGTGTGGTCTCGGCGATCAGCCCGTGGAACGCACCCCTGATGCTGGCCACCTGGAAGATCGCCCCCGCGTTGGCCTTCGGTAACACCGCGGTGCTCAAGCCGGCGCCGCAGACCCCGCTGACCGCGCACCGCTTCGCCGAACTCGCCCTCGAGGCCGGACTGCCCGAGGGCGTGCTCAACGTCGTGCACGGGTTCGGCGGTGAGGCCGTCGCCGGGCCGCTGACCTCGGATCCGCGGGTGGATCGGATCACCTTCACCGGCTCGAGCGCGACGGGCGTGAAGATCCTGCAGGCCGCGGCAGTCAACCACACCCCGGTCTCGGCGGAGATGGGCGGCAAGTCCGCGAACATCGTCTTCGCCGACGCCGACCTCGACGTCGCCGTGCCGATGGCGATCCGCGCGATCTTCGGCGGCAACGGACAGGTGTGCCTGGCCGGGTCCCGGCTGCTGGTGCACAACAGCATCATGGACGAGTTCCTGGCCCGGTTCACCGAGCAGGCGAACACGCTCACCGTCGGCGACCCGAAGGACCCGTCGAACTTCCTGGGCCCGCTCATCGAGCAACGCCACCTCGACAAGGTGCACGGCTACGTCGAACTCGCCCAGGAGGAAGGCGGCAAGGTCGTCACCGGCGGCGCCCGCCTCACCGACCAGGCCCGCGCCGGCGGCTTCTACTACCCGCCCACCGTGATCACCGGGCTGAGCAACGACTCCCGCACCGCACGCGAGGAGATCTTCGGTCCGGTCGAGACCGTCCTCGGCTTCGACACCGAACAGGAGGCCCTGCGCATCGCCAACGACTCCCCCTACGGCCTGGCCGGGATGCTGTTCACCCAGAACCTGGACCGGGCCCACCGGATGGCCGCCCGCTGGAAGGCCGGCACCGTGTGGATCAACACGTTCTTCGAACGCGACCTGCGCCTGCCGTTCGGCGGCGAAGGCGCCAGCGGCCTCGGCCGCGAAGGCGGCCAGTACTCGCGCGAATTCTTCACCGAACCCCGCGCGGTCACCCTCCGATTGCGCGGCTGAAACGGCCGGAGAATCGGATTCGCTCCGCAGACCGGAATCCGCCCACGGCATCTTGCGTGGGCGGATTTCTGTTCGGCGCGTCGATCGCGGCCGAACGACCAATCGCCCGTCCCGCTACTGCGCGGATCGTCCGGGCGTTCCACAACGGCAAGAGGGAGCACAGGTATGACTTCGTCCTCAGTGTGTGTCGTCGTCGGCGCGACCGGTGCGATGGGCACCGAGTTCACCCGTCGCCTGGCCCGTCGCGGCCTTCGCGTGATCGCCGTCGCCCGCAACGCCGACGACCTCGACAAGCTGGCGGCCTCGGACGACCTGATCGTCCCGTGCGTCGCCGACATCGCCGACGACAGCGCGATCGAGGCGATCGCCGCCCACGTCGACGCACCGGTGCGGATGGCCGTGTTCGCGGCCGGACTTCCGGTGCGCGGCTCGGCCGACACCATCGCGCCGGGAGACTTCGCGGTCGGCGCGAACATCAAGGTCGGCGGGCTGGTGCGGCTGCTGCACGCCGTCCGCGACCACCTGGTGCCGGGTTCGCGTTTCGTGACGATCGCCGGGTCGCTCGGACTCGAACCCGGCCCGCTCGACGCCGGGCCGGGGACGGTGAATGCCGCGGTCTTCAACCTCATGCGCCAGCTCAGCGCGCTGTACGGCCCGAAGGGCGTCACCACCCACACCATCGCGCCGGGGCCTGTCGACACGCCACGGCTGCGGAAGTTCGTCGAGACCGAAGCCGCCGAGACCGGCCGCGACCCCGGCGAGATCTGGAACCGCTACCGCGCCAAGACCACGCTCGGCCGGCTACCGACCCTCGACGAGATCGGCTGGACTCTGGAGATGCTGCTCGCCCCCGAGGCCGCCGTGCTGCACGGAAGCGTCCTCACCGTCGACGGCGGGACCCGGCACGGAGTCCAATAGTCACGGAGTCCAATAGTCACGGAGTCCAATAGTCACGGCGTCCACTAGATCTGTACCCCAAAACGTCACAAAGGAGCGGCCATGCCCGTTGCACACTTCCATCTCGTCGACGGCGCCTACACTGCCGAGCAACGACGTCGGCTGCTCGCCGACGCGAGCCGCTGCTACGCGGAGGTCCTCGACTCCCCGATCGAGCGAGTGCGGGCGTTCGTCGTCCGGTACGACCCGGACGACGCCGCGACGGCCGGGACGGTGATCGCCGACGGCGGCACCCCGGCCCCCTACTTCACCGCGATCGTCCTCGCCGGACGCCCGATCGAGCAGCGCCAGGAGTTGGCGGCTCGATTCACCGATCTGATCGTCGAGATCCTTGGGGCGCAGCGGGATCTGGTGCGCGGACAGATCGTCGAAGTCGATCCGGTGAACTGGTCCATCGCAGGCAACCCGGCCGCTGCCACGCGCGCCGGCGAGATCACGGCGCGCGCGGCGGCCGCACAGCCGGCGCGGTGATCAGCGGGGCATGAGCGAATGTGCCGTTACGTCGATCTATCCGACACAACGGCACATTCGCTCGGGGGTTCGAGAGGCGGGGTGACCGCGACGCCCGCCGCGGCCACCCCGCCCTGCTCGATCAGAACCCCCAGGGTTCGTCCCTGCCCTGCAGCTCGAGCGACCGGAAGGTGCCGGTGTAGAACACCAGCGGGTGCCCGTCGTCGTACCAGAGCCGCTCCACCCGGCCCACGTGCAGGGTGTGGTCACCCGCGGGATGCGAATCGACCACGGTGCACGCGAGGTGAACCAGTGCACCTTCGAGGAGAGGCACGCCCTTGCGCCACACGAACCGAACCAGATCCGGCTGGTTCGCCGCGCCGGCGAAGTGCAGGGACAACGGTTCCTGGTCCCCGGCGAGGATCGAAACGCCGTACCGCCCCGCCTCGCGGATCCGCTCGTTCATCTTGGCGCGGTTGGCGATCGATACGAGCACGAGCGGCGGATCGAGCGACACGGAGGTGAACGCGTTGGCGGTCATTCCGTGCACCGAGGCCTCGTCCTCGGACTCGGCGGTGGTGACAATGGTGACGCCGCTGGCGAACCGGCCGAGGGCCTTACGCATGTGCAGAGGCGTGACGTCGAGATCGGATCCCCGGGCGGTGTCGGTCATGACCGTACTCCTCATCGCTGCGCCCCGTTCAGCTACGGACGATCTTCAGATCGTCGTTGTTGATCAGGTCCGGGCGCGTCCAGCCGTCGATGTCGTATTCGGACATGCACTGCTCGGCGAAGCCTTTGAGCTGATTGTCCAGGCCCTGAGCCTGGTAGGCGAACAGCGTCTGGAAGCGCACGGCCTCGTGGTCGCCGCCGTAGTTGCGCTCGTACAGTTCGTGCCGGCCGCCGAACTCGGTACCGACGGCATCCCAGAGCAGCTTGAGCAGCTTGACACGATCGATGGCCACGATGCCGTTCGACCCGCGAACGTACTGGTCGAGGTACGGCCGGATCTCGGGGTTACCCCAGTCGCTCGCATGCGAATTCAGGTAGATCAGGCCGCTGCCGAGGGTCTGCTGGATGATCTCCTTGATCCGCGGGTAGCCGACGCCCATGAAGGTGCGGTAGGCGAGACCGTAGTTGAGGTTCGGTTGCACGGCCCCGTTGACCCACGGATCGGGCGTCTTCGCCATCGCGTCGGACAGTCCCCAGAACATGTCACGCCAGTTGAGGATCTCGCCGATCTGCATCTGCACGCCGCGGAATCCGGCCGAGCCGGTCATCTCCACCGCCTTCATCACACAGCCGGCGATGAAGTCCAGCTTCACGGCGAGACGGGCGCAACCGTGGAACATGAAGCGAGACATGAAGCCCGACTTCATCACGAACCCGTTGGTCGTCTCGGTGTCGTAGGCGAAGACGTTCTCCCACGGAACCAGCACCCGGTCGAACACCATGATGGCGTCGTTCTCGTCGAATCGGCTCGAGAGCGGGTAGTCGAACGGCGTACCCATGACGGCGGCGTTCATCTCGTAGGACGTACGGCAGAACAGCTTCAGGCCCGGCGAATCCATCGGGACGGTGAAGATCAGGCCGAACTCCTTCTTGCGGAGCGGCAGGCCGTAGTGCGCGATGAAGTTGGCGTTGGTGATCGCCGACCCGGTCGCCACCACCTTGGCGCCGGACACGATCAGGCCCGCGTTGGTTTCCTCCACCACGTGCACGCAGATGTCGGCGGTCTCGTCGGCGGGCTTGTCGCGGTCGATCGGGGGGTTCACGATCGCGTGGTTCATGTAGATCACGCGTTCCTGTGCTTCCTTGTACCACCGCTTCGCGTTGTCCTGGTACTCCCCGTAGAACTCCGCGTTGGCTCCGAGGGTGCCGAGGAACGACGCCTTGTAGTCGGGCGAGCGGCCCAGCCAGCCGTACACCTCGCGCTGCCAGGTGGCGATCGCATCACGAGCGAGGAGCAGATCGTCGGCACTGTGCGCCGTCTTGAAGAACGGATGGGTGAATCCTCCGTTACCGGTGTCGGTCGGCACCGACAGGATGCCCTTCGCTTCCGGCTTGTGCATCGCGTCGTACATCCGGGCCACCGACCGGACCGAATTGCGGAAGGCCGGATGTGTGGTGACATCGTCGACCCGCTCGCCACGGAAGTACACCTCACGACCGTCGCGGAGCGACTCGATGTACTCGTCGCCGGTCATGGGCCGGACGGTGTTGGGCGCTCCGACGGCGTCGCCCAGGATCGATGTGGTCGTCATGGTCTTCACTCCTGGTCTCGGGGGTGTGGTGCAGGAATCGGCTCGGGTGGGGAACGGCACGACGGGCGTCGACCCGGCCCGGCCGTATCCGCCGACTTCGGAGGATCCCGGCACCGATCACGCTGGCGCGCTTCGGTAACCGTCCTCGGTGGTCGCGCGGGGCCGGGGGTTGGGATATCGTTCCGGGCGCCACGTTCCTGTGATCTGTAACACTAGAAGGCGGAGGTGTGGTGGAACATGGCTGAGCGCGAACAAACGGGTGACTCTGCGCGCAACGGAGCGGCCCCCGGCATCGTTTCCCTGCGGACGCAGGAGCTGGACACGAGCGAGGGGCACACCCGATGGGCGAGCACGCTGGGGCAGCTGTACTGCGAGATGGACGTCGCGTGGCCGAACCCACGACGTCACTTCGACGCGGAATGGGGCGGCCGGCCGTTCGGCGATCTGCACGTCAGCACGATCCGGGCCGACGCCCACACGGTGGTCCGCTCGCCCGCGATGGTCGACTCCGACTCCGGTGCAGGCTATCTCGTGTGCATCGTGACCGAGGGCCACGTCGAGGTGCAGCAGTCGGGCCGGACCACGACGGTCGAGCGAGGGTCGTTCGCATTGCTCGACTGCGCCACCCCGTTCGTCTTCCACTCCCCCGCGCCGTTCCGGCAGATCGTCGTGCGGTCTCCTCGTGAACTGCTCACCTCGCGCCTGCCGGGGCGGATCGTCGAACACGGCACGGCCCGCACGATCTGCGGCGAGACCGGGCCGGGCGGACTGGTCGGTCGTTTCTTCGTCGACATCGCGTCGATGAATGCCCCCATCTCGCGGGGGGCCGCCGTGTCGTTCGCCTCCTCGGCCGTCGACATGCTGGTCACCGCCCTCACCGAAGGCACTGTCGCGACCGGTGCCGCCCAATTGCACCGCACGGAAGATCTCACCCGCGTCCAGCGGGTCATCGAACAGAAGCTGCACGATCCCGAGCTCACGCTTCCGGACGTCGCCGCCGACGCCGGGATGTCGTTGCGCAACGTCCAGAAGCTCTTCAGCGCAGCGGGCACCACTCCGCGCGCATGGCTGTATCAGGCACGGCTCGAGCGCGCGCGGAAGTACCTGCTGACGACCGAGATGTCCGTCGCCGAGGTCAGCGAATGCGCGGGCTTCCGGGACGTCTCCCACTTCAGCAGGACGTTCCGCGCCGCCTTCGGCGCGAGCCCCGGCCAGTATCGGAAGGAACGCGCCGGCCGCGAACCGGGGCACCGACACTGAACGACGACCGGCCGGGTGCTCGGGCTGAACCCGAACACCCGGCCGCGGAACCGGTCACACCGGCGACATCACCGGCGGCGCGCTGCCGACGGTGAACTCCTCCTTGAAGATCAACCGGGGCGCCATGCGACGCCGTTTGAGCGCCTTGACCGCCGCGGTGACCATGGCGGGTGGCCCGCACAGGTATGCGCTGCGCCCCTTGCAACTGGCGAAGTCGTCGAGCACGGCGTCGGTGACCACGCCGGTGGCGCCGTCCCACTGCTCCTCGCTGAGTACAGGGTGGTAGCGGAATCGGGGATCGGCGGCCTCGAGAGCCCGGAAGAAGTCCACGTCGTACAGATCCGCCTGCCCGCGCCCTCCGTGGTACAGGTCGATGCTCGGGACAAGATCGTTGGAGAGTGCATGGCGCACAATCGACTTCAAGGGGGCAAGCCCCGTTCCGCCGCCGACCAGAATGGCCGGTTCTTCCTGGGGACGAACCAGGGCGAACTGCCCCAGCGGCCCGCGCAGCCCGATCCGGTCTCCCGGCCGAAGCGAGCCGAAGATCCACCCCTCCGTCGCGAGCCCTCCATCGACCCGCTTGATGTGGAACTCGAGCCGGCGCGACTCGGAGGGCGGATTGGCCATCGAGTACTGACGCGCCACAACGGAACCCGGCACGATCAGCTCGGCGTACTGACCGGCGGAGAACTCCATCGGCTCGTCCAGCTCCACGACGAGCCGGCGGGTGCACCGTGCGATGTCGGCCAGCTCGAGCACGGTGCCGGCGTGGTCGCGCAAGGGATGCCTCGGCCCGTCCGGGGGCACGTCGTTCAACGGCGCGACGGTCAGATCGGTGCGAGGTGTCGCCTGACAGGCGAGTGTGAGCCCGGACGCGCGCTCCGCCTCGCTCAGGATGGTCTCGTCGGGCCGGCCGTGGTCCACCTCGCCGCACAGCACCCTGATCTTGCAGGTCCCGCAGGTGCCCTGCGAGCACGCGTGCGGCAACCAGCGGTTCGCCCGCAGTGCGGACTCGAGTACCGAACGGTCGGGCGCGCCGGGAAAGGCCCCGTCCTGCCCGGAAACGGTCACCGAGTGGCTCACGACTACACCTCCCATCGGACGTGCAGGCCCTGCGGGCCGCGGAAGGTCCAGCCCCAGAAGCTCGGGGTGCGGTCGGGGTCGGGTTCGATGTTCGGGATCGTCTCGAACAACTCCTCGAGGGCGATCCGGACGATCGCGGTCCCGAGGTAGGTGCCGGCACAGGCGTGCTTGCCGGCGCCGAAGGCGAGGTGCGGCATGACCGGCCGGTCCACGTCGTAGGCGTCCGGGTTCGCCCACACCGTCTCGTCGCGGTTGGCCGAGCCGTACGCGAGTATGACCGGCGTACCCGCGGGCAGGTCGACGCCGCCGACGGTGACCTCCCGGTTCGCGACCTTGACGGCGGCGCTCCAGATCGGCGCTACCCAGCGCGCGCCCTCGTTGACCGCCCGCGGGAGGAGATCCGGATCGTCGACGACGCGCTCGAGCTGGTCGGGATGCTGCAGCAGGCCCGCCAGTGTCGTCGTCATGACGTGACCGGGCTCCTGCAGCGCACCGAGCAGGAAGACGTAGATGTTCGGGTAGATTTCCGACCGCTCCCGCACCTGCCCCTCCGGCATTCCGTCGTGCAACCAGTGCGAGATCAACGTGTGGTCGGGATTGCGGGTCCAGTGGTCGAGCAACGGATCGACGGTGGCGACGATCTCCTCCTTGATCCGGTCTCCGGCCTCGAAGGGCTCGGCATGGGCGAACTCGCCGTTCTCGTCGACCTCGGCGTTGCCGTACGACAGCGCGAGCGTCTGGAACCACCGCACGAGCGTCTCCGAGGGGACGTTCCGCAGACCCATCAGGTCACCGACCGCACGGACGCTGACCGGAGCGAAATAGGCCTCCTGGATGTCCACGGCCCCGAGTTCCTCGATCCGTTCGAGGATGCTCCGCGCCTGCGGCCGGACCAGCGCTTCCACGTAGGAGTCGACCGCGGCGGGCCGGAGTTGCGGATCGATCCATTCGCGCAGCTTGCGGTGCCGCTCGCCGTTGGAGTCGAGCACGGTTCCGGTCCCGAACGTCCGCCCGCCCGAGGGGGCGATCACCGTGGACCACGTCTCGGAGTCCTGGGTGATCTGCAGGCACAGCTCCCTCGTGGCCACCACGTGCATCCCGATCGCCGGGACGTAGGCGACCGGCGCCTCCCGGCGCAGCCGCTCGTAGATCGGATTCGGGTCGCGGTCGAGTTCCTCCATGGTGATCTCGTCGATCCAGGTATGGGTGGTGGTCATGATGTCGCTCTCCTGTCGTGGGCTCATCCGGAGATGACGGCCGGGGTCGCGCAGACGGGGTGTCCCGCGGTATCGTCCGCCCGCCGAGTTCCTGTGATCTGGAACACTAGAAGGCGGAGGTGAGCGGGAACATGACCGACAGTGCACCGAAGGATGACTCCCCGTGCACCGCGGCGTCCGGCCGGAGATTGGCGCTGAGCACGCGCGAACTGGAGTCCACCGAAGGTCGTGCCCGGTGGACGGACACGCTCGAGACGACCTACTGCGAGATGGACGTCGACTGGCCGCAGACGCACGACCGTTTCGCGGCGGATCTGGTCGCGCGCCCGCTCGGGGAGATGACCGTCAGTGTGGTGCATGCCGATCCGCACGCGGTGGTGCGGACACCGTCGATGATCACCTCGGATCCGAACGACGACTACCTGCTGTGCTTGATCACGCGCGGTTCCGCGATCCTGACGCAGGGGACCCGGTCGGCGACCCTCACCGACGGCGCCTTCGGCATCGTCGACTCGTCGGCACCGTTCGTCGTCGACGCCACAACCGAATTCGAGCAGATCGTGCTGCGCACGCCGCGTGAGCAGCTGACCTCCCGCCTTCCTGTCGAGCTCATGAACAGCGTGACAGGCCAGGGCATTTCCGGACAGTCCGGAATCGGACGGTTCGTGTCCCGGTTCCTCGTCGAGGTCGCCACCGCCGATACCCCCTTGTCGCAGGGCTCTTCGGCAACCGTTGCGGCCGCGGCGCTGGATCTGCTCGTGAGCGCGATCGGTGAACAGTCGCCCCCGTTGAGCGCCACGAAGCGGATCCACGCGGACGACCTTCGCAAGGTGCAGAGCACCATGGTCCGGTATCTCCGAGACCCCGACCACACGCTCGCCGATGTCGGCGCGGAACTCGGAATGTCCGTGCGGTACATCCACAAGTTGTTCAGCACGGCGGGAACCACCCCCCGCACCTGGCTGTACCAGGTACGCCTCGGACGCGCGCGTGCCCTGCTGTCGGAAACCGACCTCACGGTCACCGAGATCAGCGGCCTGGTCGGCTTCCGGGACGTGTCCCACTTCAGCCGTGCCTTCCGTCGGCAGTTCGGCTCCAGCCCCGCGCATTTCCGGCTCGGTCGAGCCGTACGATAGTCGCCGGGACGGGCGGACCGCGTGCACCGCGCGTCCGCAGTCCCGCGAGAACCGTTCGTCCCGTTGCCTCGCCGGAGATCGACGACCGTCCCGCGCTCCGAATGATGTGCGGAGAATGTTCCGTTATCCGGTGTGATCGCGTCCGAAGATCTGTCGTGCGAGGACCCATCGCTGGATCTCGTTGGCGCCCTCGTAGATCTCACCGATCTTGCTGTCCCGGTATATCGCCTCGACCGGTCCTTCGGTGTCGTCGGCTCCGAGGGACTGCACGAATCCGAGTCCGCCGAACGCCTGCACGGCATCCCGGGCGATGCGCGCCGCCAGGTCGGTGCCGCGCAGCTTCGCCATCGCCGCTTCGGGCTCGGGAAAATGTTCCCCGGTGTCGAGCCGAAGAGCCGCTTTCAGGTACAGGCTGCGGGCGGCCTCGAGATCCGCCGCGTAGTCGGCCATCACGAACTGCCAGTGCTGTTTGGAAGCCAGCGAACCACCGAACGCGTGCCGCGACTTCAGATGCGCGACGGTGCGGTCGAAGGCGGCCTGCGCCATGCCGACGCCGGCGGCGCCGATTCCGATGCGGCCGTACGTGAGTGTCCGGAGCGCGACGCGCAGGCCGCCGCCGACCCGCCCGAGCACCGCTTCCGGTCCGAGCCGAACACGGTCGAGGATCACGTCGGCCGTGATCTGCCCGCGGTTGCCGAGTTTGCGGTCGGGTGTGCCGACGGTGACGCCCGGTGCGCTGGTGGGAACGATGAAGGTGGTGAGGCTGTCGCCGGTCCGGGCGAGCACGACGACGACGCCGGCGACGACCGAATTGGTGATCCACCGCTTGCGGCCGGTGAGTACCCACCCGTCGCCGTCCGGGCTCGCGACGGTCTGCACCGCTTCGGGAGAGAGATCGCTCGACGCACCGGGCTCACTCGTCGCGAACGACCCGACGATCTCCCCGTCGACGACGGGACGCAGCCATCGGTGCCGTTGCTCCTCGGTGCCCTGGTCCAGTGCCGTGCCGGCGAGGATGCAATGGACGTCGTAGATGGCGGCGACACTGTTGGAGTAGTACGCCAGTTCCTCGACGGCCACCGCGGTGGCCGTGGCGCGATGCGTGAGTCCGTCGCCACCGACGTCCGCGGTGAAGGGAATGCGGAACAGACCGTTCGAGGCCATGGCCTCGAACGCGTCCCGCGGGAACCCGTCGAGGCGCTCGTCCCCGCCGGCGATCCGGCCGGCGATCGGCGCGACGGCCCGGGTGGCGAAGTCCCGGACGCGGTCGCGCACCTGTCGCACCTCCGGTGGCGACAGCAGGTCGTGGTACATCCGGTCCGCCACCCGTTCGCAGCCGGGCTCGGGCTCGGCAACCAGGGTCAGGGCGCGCTGTCGGTTCGACGTCATCGGGTTCTCCGGGGGATACAGGGGATGGTGTCTCCCTTGTGTATCCCGCGGCCCCGCCCCGATCCGGTCCGATCACGATGCTCGACTTCGTCGCCGGCGGGCGTTGTCGCAGTTCGGGATATCCGGACCGTTCAGGCCCGTGTCTCACGCTCGGCGATCGTCACATCACCCGCCGCGAAGTGTGTCTTCGGCGTCTCCCGCAGCACCACCCGGATGTTGGGCAGCGGCGCGTCCAGGGCCCGGTGCGCCGCCTGGGTCAGTTCGTGGATCAGCCTCCGGAGCTCGTCCGGGCTGCGCCCCTCCGCGATCGTCACGTCGATGAACGGCATCGTCAGCCTCCCGCGACGGTGACGGTGCCGAGGGTGGTGAAGTGCGCGGCGATGCGCGCCCCCGGCTGCACCGGCACCGCGTCGGTCATGCCGCCGGTGAGCACCACCCACCCTGCCTCGATGGCGAGTCCCCGCTCGGCCAGGGTGTTCGCGGCGAAGGCCAGCGCCTCCGCGGGATGTCCGTGCACCGCGGCGCCCGTCGCCGAGTCCACCACCTCGCCGTCGACCTCGAGCAGGCACGCCTCGAGGGCGAGATCGAGATCCTCCGGCGCACGGCCGACCGGACCGGTCACGTACCGTCCGGACGAGTTGTTGTCCGCGACGGCGTCCATCATCGAGAACTGGTAGCCGGAGAACCGGCTGTCGATGATCTCGATCGCGCCGACCACGTGCTCCACCGCGGCCAGCGCGGTCGCGGCCGAGACCCCGGGTCCCTCGAGCCTGCGGCCCATGACGAACGCGATCTCCGGCTCCGCGCGGGCGTGGATCATCTTCTCGCGCGGGACAGGCTCGCCGATCGGCAGGATCATCCGGTCCGTGAGCCACGCGGTGGACGGCGAGTCCACGCCCACCTGCCGTTGCTTCGCCTTCGACGTGACCCCGAGCTTCACGCCGGTGAGCCGCTCGCCGCGGGCGAGCCGCATGCGCAACGCGATGTCCTGCGCGGCGTACGCGGTCCCCAGGTCCAGTCCGTCCCATTCCGCGAGGATCGACGTCTGCGGGGTCGCGGTGTCCTCCGCACGCAGCAGCACGTCGGCGACGCGGGCCGCGCTCCACAACTGGTCGCTCATTTCTCGTCCTTTCCTCCGAGCACGGCGGTGACGCTGCCGAGCCCGCTGATGTTCGCCACGACGGAGTCGCCCGCCGCCACCGGGAACGCCCTGGTCATGGAACCTGGAAGCACCACATGCCCCGGTTCGAGGGTGACCCCGAGCGGGCCGACCGTGTTGGCCAGCCACACCAGTGCGTTGAGCGGGGACCCGAGCACGGCTCCGCCTGCTCCCGTCGCGGTGAGTTCACCGCCTATGTGGAGCGTGCATCCGATCAGCCTCAGGTCGACGTCGCCGAGGGAGACCGGCCGGCTCCCCAGGATCACCCCGCCGGAGGAGGCATTGTCCGCGATGGTGTCGAAGATGCCGATCTTCCAGTCCCGGATCCGCGAGTCGACGATCTCGAGTGCGGGCAGCACGAAGTCCACGGCCCGCGCGGCTTCGGCGGCGGTGACGCCCGGACCGGCCAGCGGCCGGCCGAGCACGAACGCCACCTCGGGCTCGATCCGCGGCTGCAGGAAGCGGCCGGCGGGGATCGGCTGGTGCTCGAGGTGGAACATGCTCGCGGTCAGGTGCCCGAAATCGGGTTGATCGACGCCCATCTGCCGCTGGATCGCGCGGGAGGCCAAGCCCACCTTGTGGCCCTTGACGACATCACCGGCCAGCGTCCACTGCTCGACCTGCAGCTGTTGGATCCGGTAGGCGAGTTCGATCGACGCGTCGGGATGGTCCGGGGTGAGCGGATCGATCGGTTCCCCCGTGCGATACACCTCGAGCAGTCGGTCTGCGGCCTTGTGGGCGGCGGTGTCCATGGCTCCTCTTTTTCGCTTGTCTCGTTCGTGCGGTCGGATTCGTGGTCAGGAGGCGCGTGGGCTCGCCGCCGTCAAACCGGCGGCACCCGGGTCGTCCCGCAGGAGCACGGGACTGCAGTCGTGGGCTTCGGCGATCGCCCGGGTGATCTCGTGCGCGGCACCGACCACGGCCCGCTCGAGCTGCGGTCGCCGCTGGACGAAGCGCGTCGCGGGCACGCTCACGCTCACGGCCGCCACGACGGAACCCAGGTCGTCGCGCACCGGGGCGGCGACGCAGTGCACCTCCGAGACCGTCTCCCCGAGGTCCGCAGCGAAGCCGGCCGAGCGCACACCGGCCAGGGCGTCCAGAAGTGCCTGGGGGTTCGTGGTGGTCGACGGTGTCAGCCGCCGCAACGGGCGCGTGGCCAGATACCGGCGCACCTCGATCTCCTCGAGTTGCGCGAGCAGCACCTTGCCCACCGCCGTGGAATGCGCATCCAGGCGCGTCCCGATCCGCGCACCCTGCACGGTGATGTTGTGATTGCCGAGAATCTTGTCCACATAGAGGACGTTCCATCGATCCATGACCGCGAGATGAGTTGTCTCGCCGCACTTCTCCACCAGGCGCTCGAGGACCGGGGCGGCACAGGACCGGACGTCGACGGTGCCGCGCAGCGTCTCTCCCAGCTCCACGACGCGCCAACCGAGCCGGTAGCGTCCGCGTGCGCGGCACTGGAGCAGCCCCGTGTCGACCAGGCTCGACAGCAGGGCGTGCGCGCTCGATCGGGGAACGTCGATCGCCGCCGCGACCTCGGAGACTCCCCACTCGGGTTGCTGCACCGTGAACAGGTCCAGCACCGGTCCGATCCTCTGCACCGTCTGCAGTGACGCCACGTCCAGGTCCGTCCTTTCGGGTCGCGGCGGAGGCCTCGAATGCGCACCGCCGCCGCCGGATGCTTGTGATCTGGAACACTAGGTCCCCGGATGGCGGGCGAACATGGCTGGGAATGCACAGAAGGATGACTCCACGCGCACCGAGTGCGCACATCCCGTCGCGCGGCCTCGGGAATCGGCGCGAGACGTGCGCACTCGCGGGGCCTCGGCGGTTACGCGCCCAACGACATCCGCAGGTGCGCCACGACGTGCGCGAGGGTCGGGTCGTCGACCTGACCGGCGCGCCGGACGACGCTGACGACCCGCACGGCGCCGGGCGCGGGTATCGCCACCAGGTCCGGTCCCAGCGGCCTGCGGCCCAGTCGCGGCACCAGCGCGGCGGCGAGCCCGGCGCGCACGAAGTCCAGATGGATGTCGAAGTCACTCGACGTGCAGGTGATCCGGGGGCGCAGGCCGTGCCCGGCGAACATGGACATCAGCCATTCGTGGCACAGCGTCCCCTCGCCGGTGGACACCCAGTCCGACGACGAGAGCTGTTGCGGTGAGAGCGTTTCGCCGAGGGCCGGCGGATGGTCCGCGCGCACGATCACGTCGGCGCCGTCGTCGAGCACATGTTCGGCGACGAGGGTGTCGGGCAACACCCGCGGCAGCGACCGCCAGTGGTGCAGCACGGCGACGTCGGCCCGCCCGGTGGCCACCCTCAGGGCAGCGTCGACCGGGTCGGCCTCGACGACCCTGACGGACAGATCCGGCCGGCCCATGGTGGCCGAGGCCAGCGCCGCGGGGATGCCGGCCCGGATCGCCGTCGTGAATGCCGCCACCGTGACCGCGCCGGCGATCCGCGACGATCCCGAGACCCGGAAGAAGGCCGATTCCAGCTGCCCGAGAAGGGGTTCGGCGTCGTCGAGGAGGCGCTGGGCGGCGGGGGTGAGCACCACCCGGCGGCCCGCCGGGGCCGTGAGGGCCGCGCCGAGGCGTCGCTCGAGCCGTTTGACGCGCTGGCTGACGGCGGAGGGCGTGTATCCGAGGGCGCTCGCGGCCTCGGTGACCGTGCCGTGGTCACGCAGCGCACGCAGGGCCACGAGCCCGTCGACGTCGAGCATGTAGCAACATTACACAGAACCCTGCACAAAGCCGTGATGGACGTGCACGTTTCCGCGCGGCACTCTCGATCCTGTCCCGAACGGAAGGGGTTCCCGTGGTTTCTGCCTCCGCTGCGGCCGGGGTGGCCGTGGTCGCGCTGGGCATGGTCCTCACGCCCGGCCCGAACATGATGTACCTGACCTCCCGGTCGCTGGCGCAGGGCCGCCGGGCCGGCCTGGTGTCCCTCGCGGGTGTCGGCGCCGGGTTCCTCTGCTACCTGCTCGCCACTGCGGCCGGGCTCTCCGCCCTGTTCGCCGCGGTCCCCGTCGCCCACGATCTCCTGCGGTTCGCCGGCGCGGGCTATCTCGCGTATCTCGCATGGGGCATCCTGCGTCCCGGCGGCGGTGCACTCTTCGCCCCGGCCCCTGCGACCGAGCACTCGGCGGCGCGACTGTTCGGCATGGGCCTCGCGACGAACGTGCTCAACCCGAAGATCGCCCTGATGTATGCGGCGCTGCTGCCCCAGTTCGTCTCGCCCGTCGCCGGTCCCGAGTGGCGGCAATTACTCGTGCTCGGCGCGGTCCAGATCGGGGTGGCGCTGACGGTGAACGGGTTGATCGTGCTCGGCGCGGCAGCCGTCGCGCGCCGCGTGGCAACGCACCCGCGGGCCGTGCGGGCGCAGCGCCTCGTCACCGGCACGGCCCTCGGGGCCTTCGCCGTGGCGACGGCCTGCAGCCAGGCGCCGCCCGCACGGTCGTAGGGCTCAGGCCTCGAGCACCTGCCCCTTGCGTTCCGGCAGCGTGTAGGCGGCGACGGCGGCGACGGCGAACGCCGCCGCGAACACCCCGAAGACGAGCGGGTTGCCGCCGGCCGTGAGCAGCCCGGGCACCAGCAGCGGCGCCAGGATCGACGCGATGCGCCCGAACGCGGCCGCCGCACCGGTCCCGGCGGCCCGCACCGACGTCGGATACAGTTCCGGACCGATCGCGTACAGCGCGCCCCACGCGCCGAGGTTGAAGAACGACAACGCCATTCCGGCGGCGACGATCCGGGTGGGGGTGTCGGCGAGGCCGAACAGCCCCGCGGCCGCCGCCGAGCCGACGAGGAAACTCGCCAGGGTGGCGCGCCGCCCCCACACCTCGATCAGCCACGCGGCGACCGCGTACCCCGGCAACTGCGCGAGCGTGATGATCAGCGTGTACTCGAAGGACTTCACCAAATCGAAGCCCTGGGTGACCAGCAGGCTGGGCAGCCAGATGAAGGCCCCGTAGTACGAGAGGTTGATGCCGAACCACACCGTCCACAGGGCGACGGTCCGGCGCCGCAGCCGCGACGACCAGATCGACTCGGCCGCCGCCGGGTCGGTGCGCACCGGGCGCGACGTCTCCTCCTGGTCCGGGGGCGCGTCGACGCCGGCGGACGTCTCGAAGGACCGGACGGCCGTCTCGGCCTCGCCGTAGCGGCCACGGCTCTCGAGGTACCGGACGGATTCGGGCAGGCCGAACCGCACGACCACCGCGTACAGGGTGGGGACGATCCCCACGGCCAGCGCCCAGCGCCAGCCGTCGTCGCCGAGCGGGATCACGAAGTAGCCGATGAGGGCGGCGAGGATCCACCCGGCCGCCCAGAACGCCTCGAGCGCCACCACCATGCGGCCGCGCTGCCGACGCGGCGCGTATTCACTGACCAGGGTCGACGCCACCGGAAGTTCGGCCCCGAGACCCAAACCGACGACGAACCGCAGCACGATCAGCACCGCGACGGAGCCGGCGAGCGCGGCGGCACCGGTGGCCAGGCCGTACACCAGTAGTGTCACCGCGAACACCTGGCGCCGGCCGATCCGGTCGGCGAGCAGGCCGCCGAGCGCGGCGCCGACGGCCATCCCGACGAAGCCGATCGAACCGATCCACGACAACTGGGTCGTGCTCAGGCCCCACTGCACCGCCAGGGCGGCCATCACGAACGAGATGAGCCCGACGTCCATGGCGTCGAGCGCCCAGCCCACACCGGAGCCGAGCAGCAGCCTGCCGTGTTTGCGGGTGAACGGGAGCTCGTCGAGCCGCTCGGTGCGCGTGGTCATCGACCGAAAGCTATCACCGCCACCGCGGTGATAGCTGGGCTCGGCCGCCGCGCCGGTTCAGCCGCGGGCGGCGTCCTCGAGCGGCGCGATCTCGATCTTGCGCATCTGCAACATCGCCTCGGTGATGCGCCGTCCCACCTCGGGGTCGGTGTCGGAGAGCAGCTCGTAGAGCCGCCGCGGCACCACCTGCCAGGACAGCCCGAAGCGGTCCTTCAGCCAGCCGCACTGGCTCTCCTCCCCGCCCTCGGTGAGGGCGTTCCAGTAGTGGTCGACCTCGTCCTGGTCGGCGCAGTCGATCTGGAGCGACACCGCCTCGGAGAACGAGAACTCCGGGCCGCCGTTGAACGCGACGTAGCGCTGGCCGTCGAGTTCGAAGTCGACGGCCATGACGGTGCCGGCCGGCTTGGGGCCGGCGTCCTGGTAGTAGGTGGTGCCCAGGATGCGGGAGTCGGGGAACACACTGGTGTAGAACTTGGCCGCGTCCTCGGCCTCGGTGTCGAACCACAGGAACGGGGTGATCTTCGGCATCGTCTTCTCCTTGCTCGGGTGGATGACGGCACTGCCCTCGGTGTCACAGATATCGACCCGAGACGGAACCGGAACTCATCGCGGTCGCGAACCGGTGCATGCCCGGGCGATCATGAACTGGTTTCGATACCCGTCGGAAGGAGACGCTCATGCGGACGTCGGCTCGCATCACCACGGCAGTTCTCGGCGCCACAGTCCTGTCGGCGCTCGCGCCCGGCACGGCCCTCGCCGACACCACCGACGAGGGCTCGAGCGTGATCGGGTCCGTCGAGATCTTCTCCTGGCTGATCGACTTCCTGGCCAGTGCCTTCGGCCTGTCCTGAGCAGGCCACCCGCGTCAGCTGCAACGGATCGTGTCCTCGGTCAGGTCGCGGACCTCCGCGTACCGGGCGCGCACGGCCGGCATCGGGTCGGTCTCGTAACGCTGCACGGCACCACCCTGCCACCGCGGTGGTTCCGCACCGCCGTCGAGCACCCACGCCGCCTGGCGGGCCGCGCCGACGGCGACGTACTCGCCCGGCTCGGGCACCTCGACCGGGACCCCGAGCACGCCGGGCGCGACCTCGCGCAGCGCGCGGGAACGGGCGCCGCCACCGACGAGCAGCACCCGTCGCACCGGCACGCCCTGCGCGGTGATGTGGTCGAGGCCGTCCGCGAGCGAGCACAGCAGCCCCTCCACGGCCGCGCGCGCCAGGTGCTCCCGCGTCGAATTCGTCAGGCGCAGGCCGTGGATCGCGCCGGTCGCGCCGGGGCGGTTGGGGGTGCGCTCGCCCTCGAGGTACGGCACCATCACGAGCCCGCCGGCGCCGGGCGGGGCCGACAACGCGAGCCGTGACAGTTCGTCGTGGTCGACGCCGAGCAGCGCGGCGGTGGCGTCGAGGACCCGCGCCGCGTTGAGGGTGCACACGAGCGGCAGGTGGCGGCCGGTGGCGTCGGCGAAGCCGGCGACCAGCCCGTCGGGGTCGCGGGTGGAGGTGACCGAGACCGCCGAGACCACGCCCGACGTGCCGACGGAGACGATCACGTCGCCCTCGCGCGCACCGAGGGCGAGGGCGGCGGCGGCGTTGTCCCCGGCGCCGGGTCCCAGCGCGGCGCCCCGGCTCGTCTCCCCGACCTGTTCGGCCGGTCCGGCCACCCGGGGCAGCAGGGGCCGCCGGCCGCGCAACGCCAGTTCGAGCAGGTCGGTGCGATAGGCGTCGTCGGCGGCGCTGTAATAGCCGGTGCCGCTGGCGTCGCTGCGGTCGGTGATCAGCGCACCGATGTCCGATCCTCCGGCCAGCCGCCAGGTCAGCCAGTCGTGCGGCAGGCACAGCGCCGCGGTGCGGTCGGCGCGGGCGGGCTCGTGGTCGGCGAGCCAGCGGGCCTTGGCGACGGTGATCGCGGCGAGCGGGACGACGCCGACGGCGTCGGCCCACTTCTGTCCGCCCCCGAGGTCGGCGACGAGGTCGGCGGCGGCCGCGGCCGAGCGGGTGTCGTTCCACAGCAGCGCCGGGCGCACCACCGTCCCGGTCTCGTCGAGGGTCACCAGCCCGTGCTGCTGACCGCCGACCGACACCGCGGCGACGTCGGCGAGCCCGCCGGCGGCGGCGACGGCGCGGTCGAGGGCGTCCGCCCAGGCACGCGGGTCGACCTCGGTGCCGTCGGGGTGCGGGGCGCGGCCCTGCCGCACGATGCGGCCGGTGTGCGCGTCGCAGACGAGCACCTTGCAGGACTGGGTGGACGAGTCGATCCCGGCGACGAGCGTCACCACGGCTCCTTCGGGTCGGCGTCCCGCTCGTCGCGGGTGGGCAGGTCCGCGCCGGCACGCGCGACGGTGCGGGCCGCGGTGAGCGCGGCGACGTCCAGGGCCGTGCGCAGCGCGTCCGGTCCGATTCCGCGCAGGCCCTCGCGGTCGCCGAGCAGCTCCTGGGTCCACAGGGCGTCGAGCAGGCCGGCCATGAACGCGTCGCCGGCGCCGACGGTGTCGACGACCTCGACCGGGTGCGCGGCGACCTCGACGGCGCCGGACCGCGCGACGGCGACGGCACCGCCCGCACCGAGCGTCACCGCGACGAGTGCCGGCCCGAGCGCGAGCCACTCCCGCGCGACGTCGCGGGGGTCGCGGCCGGGGGCGAACCAGCGCAGGTCTTCGTCGCTGGCCTTGACGACGTCGGCGCCCGCGACGAACCGGGTGATGCGGTCGCGGGCGCGCGGGTCGTCGCCGACGAGCGCGGGCCGGACGTTCGGGTCGTAGCTGACGGTCGCGGTGGGCACGTGCCGGTCGAGCAGCGCGGCGACGGCCTCGCAGCCGGGTTCGAGCAGGGCCGCGATGGATCCGGTGTGCACGTGCCGGGCACCGGGCGTGGGACGAGGATCGGGCAGTTGCCATTCCAGGTCGAACTCGTATGTGGCGGAGCCGTTCTCGTCGAGCACGGCGGTCGCGGTCGGGGTGCGCGCCGCGGTGCTGCTGCCGGCGGCGAGCCGCACCTTCGAGGCCGCGAGGTGGCCGACGATACGGCGGCCGCGGTCGTCGTCGCCGATATGGGTGACGAACTCGACGTCGCGGCCGAGCCGGCCGAGGCCGACGGCGACATTGAGCGGGCTGCCGCCGACGTGTTCGACGGGCTCGGCCGCGCCCCGGCGGACGATGTCGACGAGCGCCTCGCCGATCACGAGGACGGGCCCGTTCACGATCCGACCTTGCTGCGCAGGGCTTGCAGGGTGGCGCGGGCCCCGACGCGGTGCAGGGACCCGAGCGCCCACAGGTAGGCCTCGACGAACCGCGGCTGATCGGCGAGATCCCCGAAGACGGACCGGTTCCCGAGGAAGGCGGTCGGCTCCTCGCGCTGGCTGCGGGCGAGGGGCCCGAGGGTGTCGGCGAGCCGGTCGACGACCTCGATGGGGTCGCCGGCCTCGTCGATGCCCTCGGCGTAGCGGGCCCAGCCGGCCACGACGGCGGCGGCCAGGCGCACCGATCCGCCCGTGGCGAGGTTCTCCCGCACCACCGGCAGCAGCCACTTCGGGATGCGGTCGGAGGATTCGGCGCACAGCCGGGCGACGGTGTCGCGGATCTCGGGATTGGCGAAGCGCTCGATCAGGGTGCGCTTGTACTGCGCGAGGTCGATGCCGGGCACGGGCCGCAGGGTGGGGGTGGCCTCGGTGTCCATGTAGTCGAGCAGGAACTCCGCGAACAGAGGGTCCTGGGCGGCCTCGTGCACGTAGCGGTAGCCGCACAGGTGGGCGAAGTAGGCCAGCGCCTGGTGGCTCGCGTTGAGCAGGCGCAGCTTCATCAACTCGTACGGCGCGACGTCGTCGACGAGTTGCACCCCGGCCTCGTCGAAGGCCGGACGGCCGCAGGAGAAGTCGTCCTCGAGCACCCACGAGGTGAACGGTTCGGAGACGACGGGCCAGCGGTCGCGGACGCCGAAGCGGGCGTCGAGTTCCGGGGCGATGTCGTCGGTCGTGACGGGGGTGATGCGGTCGACCATCGAGTTGGGGAACCGGGTGTGCTCGCGCATCCAGCCGGCGAGATCGGGGTCGACGAGTTCGGCGAAGGACGTGAAAGCCCGCCGGGCGACGGTGCCGTTGCCCTCGATGTTGTCGCACGACATGATCGTCGGCGACGGCAGCCCGCGCTCCCGGCGGCGCGCGAGCGCGGCGGTGACCAGGCCGAAGACGGTGGCCGGCGCGTCGGGGTGCTCGAGGTCGCGGCGGACGGCGGGGTCGTCGACGTCGAATTCGCCGGTGTCGTGGCGGATGTTGTAACCGCCCTCGGTGACGGTGAGCGAGACGACGCGGGTGGTGGGTGCGGCGATCAGTTCGATCACCGCCTCGGGATCGTCGGGGGCGTAGCGGTAGTCGACGATCGAACCGATCACCCGCGGTTCCCATTTGCCGTCCGGGTGGCGCAGGATCAGGGTGTAGAGGCCGTCCTGGGACGCGAGGGCGTGGCGCATGCGGCGGTCGCCGGGCATGACGCCGACGCCGCAGATGCCCCAGTTGCGGGCGCCGCGTTCGAGCAGCCGGTCGACGTACATCGCCTGATGGGCACGATGGAATCCGCCGACCCCGAAATGCACGATGCCGACGCCGATGTCGCGGCGCGAGTAGGTCGGGCCAGGGACGGGCAGGGCGTTCAGGGTGTTCTCCCCCAGGTCCACTTCGGGGCTCCTTACGTGTCGTCGCCGGGGTGCACCCGCACGACGGTCTTGATGTTGCCGGGTGTCCGGTCGGATTCGAGTGCTTCGGCCGCCCTCTCGAGCGGGAAGCGGGCGGTGACCATCGCGTCGAGGTCGACGCGGCCGGTGGCGGCGAGGGCGATCGCCGTCGGCCAGGTGTGTGCGTAACGGAAGACGCCGGTGAGGACCAGCTCGCGGTTCTGGATCAGCTGGACCGGCAGGTTCATCGTCTCGGCGCCGGAGCCGACGAGGACGACGGTGCCGGCGGGCCGGACCGCCCGCATCGCGGCGGCGACCGCGGCGGGGGCGCCGGAGGCGTCGATGTAGGCGTCGACGTGCAGGTCGCTGACGTCGTCGGTGCGCGGGTCGAGCGTGGCGGTCGCCCCGAACTTCCGGGCCAGCGCGCGCCGGTCCGCGTCGAGGTCGGTGACGACGATGTCGATGGCGCCGAACGCGCGGGCGACCTGCGCGGTGACGATCCCGATGGGGCCCGCGCCGGTGACCAGGACCCGGGAACCGGCGGTGACGCCCGCCTTGCGGACGGCGGCGATGCCCACGGACAGCGGTTCACAGAGGGCGGCGGCGTCGTCGGAGACGGTGTCGGGCACGGGGTGGGCGAATTCCGCCCCGATGGTGACGTAGTCGCAGAAGGCGCCGTCGACGGGTGGGGTGGCGTAGAACCGCATGTGCGGGCAGAGGTTGTAGCGCCCGCGCCGGGTTTCGTCGGTGGTGGGGTCGGGGCGCTGCGGCTCGATGGACACACGCTGCCCGACCCGGCCGGCGGGGACGCCGGCGCCGACCGCGGCGATCGTGCCGGCGGCCTCGTGGCCGAGGACGAGCGGGGCCTCGACGACGAATTCGCCGATGCGGCCCTCCCGGTAGTAGTGCGTGTCCGATCCGCACACGCCGACGGAGGTGACCCGGACGAGCACGTCGCCGGGTGCGGGTTCGGGGACCGGCCGTTCGCGCATCTCGATCCGTCCGGGTTCGACGAGGACGGCGGCGCGCATGCCGGCCGGGATCGACGGGGGTGTTGTGTGGGTCACATTGCCGATGCTAGCGTACTGAGCAAATGAACGCACCCATGAGCATTTGCTCACGGTGTTCCTCCGAACCAGGAGATGTCGTGACCGTCCCCCACGTGACGAACCAGCCCGCGGCCGCCGCCGCGCCGGAGGAGCTGCGCCTGGCGCTGCGCGCGGCGACGCTGTACTACCTGGACGGCCTCACCCAGGCGGAGGTCGCGACGCGCCTCGGCGTCTCCCGGCCGACCGCGGGACGCCTCGTCGCCCGGGCCCGGGCCCAGGGCCTGGTGCGCATCGAGGTGAACGTGCCGGCCAACCTGCGCGACGACCTGCACGCCGACGAGGAACGCGCCCTCGAGGAGCGCTTCGGCCTGCTCGAGGCCGTCGTCGTCGGCGACGGCGTGGACGCGGCCGGCCCGCTCGACGAGGCCGCCAGCTTCGCGGGCGTCGGACGGGCCGCCGCCGCCCTGATCAGCCGGCGGATCCGCGCGACGGACACCCTCGGATTCACGTGGGGCCCGGAGACCGTGGCCGTCGCGCAGGCCCTGCCGCCGGGCGGGGCGACCTGCGCGACGATCGTCCAGCTCGACGGCGCCGTCACCGCGTCCGACTACCAGACCGGCGCCGAGTACGTGCTCGGACGATGCGCGGAACAGTTGCAGGCCAAGATGGTCCGCCTCCCCGTTCCCCTGTACGCCGACCCCGCGACGGTCGCGTCCATGCGTGCCGACTCGATGATCTCCCGCACCCTGGACATCGGCCGCCGCGCCGACATGATGATGTTCGGCGTGGGGGCGGTGTCCACGTCGACCACCCTGTTCGAGGGCAGCTACCTCGACACCGCCATGCTCGACTCCCTCACCGACCTCGGCGCGGTCGGGGAGATCGCGGGACGGTTCTTCCACGCCGACGGCACGGCCGTCGGCGGGGACCTCGACCGTCGCGCCGTGTCGGTCTCGCTCGACGACATCCGCGCCTGCCCCGGCACGGTCCTCGTCACCGGCGGGGCCGCCAAACACCAGGCCGCGCTCGGGGCGCTGCGCGGCGGCCTGGCCACCATGCTCGTGTGCGACATCGAGTGCGCACGTTGGCTACTCGACCGATAACCCCACCGGAGAGACCGAAGAAGAGGCGACGATCGGTGAACACATCCAGAACGACCACCCGAATGCTGGTGGCCGGAGCGGGGGCGCTCAGCCTCACGCTCACCGGCTGCGCCGGCGCCGGCTCGCTCGGCGCCTCCGACCAGACCGTCACCATCGCGATGGTGTCGAATTCCCAGATGCAGGACGCCCAGCAACTCGCCGCGCAGTTCGAGGCCGAGAACCCGGACATCGACCTGCGGTTCGTCACGCTCTCGGAGAACCAGGCCCGCGCGAAGATCACGGCCTCCACCGCGATGGGCGGCGGCGAGTTCGACGTGGTGATGATCAGCAACTACGAGACCCCGCAGTGGGCGGAGAACGGTTGGCTGACCAACCTCTCCGACTACGCCCGGCAGACGGAGGGCTACGACGAGGACGACTTCATTCCCTCCCTGCGCGAATCGCTGTCCTACGACGGCGACATGTACTCGGTGCCGTTCTACGGCGAGTCCTCGTTCCTGATGTACCGCAAGGACCTGTTCGAGCAGGCCGGCATCGCCCTGTCCCCCACCCCCACATGGGACGAGGTCGCCGCTGCCGCCGCCCGCCTCGACAGCCCCGACACCGCCGGGATCTGCCTGCGCGGCAAGCCCGGCTGGGGTGAGGTGCTCGCCCCGCTGAACACGGTGATCAACACCTTCGGCGGCCGGTGGTACGACGAGAACTGGAACGCGCAGCTCACCAGTCCCGAGGTCGTCGAGGCCGTGCAGTTCTACGTCGACCTGGTGCGCGAGCACGGCCAGCCGGGCGCCGCCACCAGCGGTTTCAGCGAATGCGCCACGCAGCTCGCCCAGGGCCGCGTCGCGATGTGGTACGACTCCACGTCGGCGGTCTCCACCCTCGAGGACCCCGCGTCGAGCAACGTGGTCGGAAAGATCGGGTACGCGCCGGCACCGATCCGGGTCAAGGACGACGCGGGCTGGCTCTACAGCTGGTCGCTCGGCATCCCCGTCGACAGCGACAACGCGGACTCGGCGTGGCGGTTCGTCTCGTGGATGACGAGCAAGGAGTACCTGCGCACCGTCGGCGAGACCCTCGGCTGGGAGCGGGTGCCGCCCGGCAGCCGGCTGTCCACCTACGAGATCCCCGAATACCGTGAGGCCGCAGCCGCTTACGGGCCGCTCACCCTCCGGTCCATCGAGAACGCGACCCCGGACGCCCCGACGGTCGAGCCGGTGCCCTACACCGGCGTCCAGTTCCTGGCCATCCCCGAGTTCCAGGACCTCGGAACCCGCGTGAGCCAGCAGATCAGCGCCGCGATCGCCGGCCAGAAGACCGTCACCGAAGCGCTGGAACAGGCCCAGGAATACGCCGACGTCGTCGGTGCCACCTATCGGGAGGATCAACAATGACAACCGTGGCAGTCGGCGCACCCACCGCCGACGACTCGGAACGCATCCGCCGGGTGCGGGAAGCCAAGAGCGACGCGGTCTCCCGCGCGGAAGGCTGGCGCCGCCGGGGGCCCCTGCTGCCGGCCCTGATCTTCATGATCGTGGTCACGCAGATCCCGTTCGTGTTCACCCTCTACTACTCCACGCAGTCGTGGAACCTGGTGCGCCCGGGCTCGCGCAGCTTCGTGGGCCTGCAGAACTACGCGGACGTCTTCCGCGACAGCCAGTTCCGCGAGGTCGCCGTCAACACCGTGATCCTCATCGTCGGCACCGTGCTGATCTCCGTCGTGCTGGGCCTGCTGCTCGCGCTGCTGCTCGACCGGGTCTTCCTCGGCCGCGGCATCGTCCGCACCCTGCTCATCACGCCGTTCCTGGTCACCCCCGTCGCGGGAGCGCTGATGTGGAAGACCGCGATGTTCGATCCCGTGTTCGGCATCGTCAACTTCGTGCTCTCCCCGTTCGGCGTCGGGCAGATCGACTGGGTCAGCCGCTACCCGCTCGCCGCGGTGATGGCCAACCTGGTGTGGCAGTGGACCCCGTTCATGATGCTGCTCATCCTGGCCGGGCTGCAGTCCATGCCGCGTGACACCCTCGAGGCCGGCCGGGTCGACGGGGCCGGCGCCTTCGCCCTGTTCCGCGAGCTGACGCTGCCGCACCTGCGGCGGTTCATCGAACTCGGCGCCGTGCTCGGCGCGATCCACCTGGTCAACACGTTCGACGCCATCTACATGATGACCCAGGGCGGACCGGGCACCGCCAGCTCCAACCTGCCGTTCTACATCTATCAGCGGGCGTTCCTCGGCTTCGACATCGGCCAGGCCGCCGCCATGGGCGTGGTGGTCGTCGTCGCCACCATCGTCGTGGCCACCGTCGCGCTGCGGCTGATCTTCACATCGTTCACGGGCAAGGAGGAGGCCGCCTGATGAGCACCACCGCCCCCACCACACAGCAGCTCCCCGCACCGGAGACCGTCCCGGCGCGCCCACGGAAACGTAAGCACCGCAAGGCAAATCCATGGGGCGTCGTCGCCTGGATCGCCGCCCTGGGGTTCTTCTTCCCGGTGTTCTGGATGGTGCTCACCGCCTTCAAGCAGGAGGCCGACGCCTACTCCGATCCACCGAAGTTCTTCTTCACACCCACCCTCGACCAGTTCCGCGCGGTGTTCGACACCGGCGTCGGTGTCAGCCTGCTCAACTCGGCGTTCGCCACCGGCGTGTCGACGATCCTCGTCCTGCTGCTCGGCGTGCCCGCCGCGTTCGCCCTGTCGCTGCGGCCGGTGCGCAAGACCAAGGACGCCCTGTTCTTCTTCATCAGCACGAAGATGCTGCCGATCGTCGCCGCGATCATCCCGCTGTACGTGATCGTCGCGAACATCGGTCTGCTCGACAATATTTGGGCCCTGATCATCCTCTACACCGCGATGAACCTGCCGATCGCGGTGTGGATGATGCGCTCGTTCTTCCTCGAGGTGCCGGGCGAGCTGCTCGAGGCGGCGAGCATGGACGGCGCCGGCCTGTGGACGTCGGTGCGGGAGGTGATCCTGCCGCTCGTCTCGCCCGGCATCGCCGCCACCGCCCTGATCTGCGTCATCTTCTCCTGGAACGAATTCTTCTTCGCCGTCAACCTCACGGCGGTGCAGGCGCAGACGATTCCCGTGTTCCTCGTCGGCTTCATCACCGGCGAGGGCCTGTACTGGGCTCGCCTGTCCGCGGCCGCGACGATGGCGGCGCTGCCCGTCGTCCTCGCCGGCTGGGTCGCCCAGAACAAGCTCGTGCGCGGCCTGTCGTTCGGCGCAATCAAGTAACTCTCCCGATCACTTTCGAAGGAATCGTCATGGCCGAGATCACCTACCGCAACGCGTCGTGCATCTACGAGAACTCCGACACCCTCGCCGTCGACTCGCTGAACCTGGACATCCAGGACGGGGAGTTCGTCGTCCTGGTCGGACCGTCCGGCTCCGGCAAGAGCACCGCGCTGCGGATGCTCGCCGGACTCGAGGACATCGACGAGGGCTCGATCAGCATCGGCGGCCGCGACATGGTCGGCGTGCCGTCGAAGGACCGTGACATCGCGATGGTCTTCCAGAACTACGCCCTGTACCCGAACAAGACCGTCGCCGAGAACATGGGCTTCGCACTGAAGATGCGCGGCGTGAGCGCCGACGAACGGCGGCGCAAGGTCGAGCAGGCGGCGAAGCTGCTCGACCTCACCGACTACCTGGACCGCAAGCCCGCCAAGCTCTCCGGCGGCCAGCGGCAGCGCGTCGCGATGGGCCGGGCGATCGTCCGCGAACCGCAGGTGTTCTGCATGGACGAACCGCTGTCCAACCTCGATGCCAAGCTGCGGGTGCAGACCCGCACCCAGATCGCCGCGCTGCAAAGGCGTCTCGGCACCACCACGGTGTACGTCACGCACGACCAGGTCGAGGCGATGACCATGGGCGACCGGGTGGCGGTGCTGCGCGGCGGCACGCTGCAGCAGTTCTCCTCCCCCACCGAGCTGTACGACCGGCCCGCCAACGCGTTCGTCGCCGGGTTCATCGGCTCGCCCGCGATGAACCTGCTCGACGCGCGGATCGTCGACGGCGGCGTGCAGATCGGCAGCACCGTCGTCGACGTCGAACGGGACCGCATCGCCTCGCTGCACCGCGCCGGCCTCGAGACCGTCACCGTCGGGATCCGGCCCGAACAGCTGGAGATCACGGACGGCGACGGCGTCGAGGCCATCGTCGACCTCGTCGAGGAACTCGGCAGCGAGTCGTACGTGTACACCCGCGTCGCGCGCAGCGACACCACCCTCGTCGCGCGGTCGCTCACCCGCACCCCGGCCCGGCTCGCGGACACGATCCGGCTGCGCAAGCGGGAGGGCTCGGTGCACCTGTTCCATCCGGAGACGGGCGAACGCGTCGGCGACTGACCGGCCGGCGGTGAACCTGCGCCGGAACCGGCGGTGAACCTGCGCCGGAACCGGCGGTGAACCTGCGCCGGAACCGGCGGGGGTCGGTACGGTCGGGACGTGCTCTTCTCGACGATCGTCGCCACCTCACGGGCCGTCGGCACCACCCGGTCGCGACGGACCAAGGTGGAAGAACTGCGCAGCCTCCTCGCCATCCTCGACCCCGTGGAGGTCGAGCCCGCGGTGTCGTGGCTGGCGGGCGAGCCCCGCCAGGGCCGCATCGGCGTGGGCTGGCGCACCCTCGCCGGGGCCCGCGTCGACCCGGCCGACGCGCCGTCGCTGACCGTCTCCGACGTCGACCGGGCCTTCACCGAGCTCGCCGGTCTGGCCGGGACCGGATCGACGGGGCGGCGCCGCGAACTGCTCGCCACGCTGCTCGGCGCGGCCACCACCGCCGAACAGGAGTTCCTGGTGCGGCTGCTCACCGGGGATCTGCGGCAGGGCGCGCTCGAGGGCGTGATGACCGACGCGGTGGCCGCCACGGCCGGTCTGCCCGCCGAGACGGTGCGCCGGGCGTTCATGCTCTCCGGGCAACTGTCCGTGACGGCGGCCGCCGCGCTCACCGGCGGCGCCGACGCGCTCACCGCGTTCCGTCTCGAGGTGGGCCGGCCGATCAGGCCGATGCTCGCCTCTCCCGCGCCGTCCCTCGCCGACGCCTACAGCCGGTTCGGCGGCGACGTCAGCGTCGAATACAAGCTCGACGGCGCCCGCATCCAGGTGCACCGCCACGACGAGACGGTGCGGGTGTTCACCCGCACCTTGCGCGAGATCACCGGCAGCGTACCGGAACTCGTCGATCTGGTCGCCGCGCTGCCGTGCACGTCGGTGGTGCTCGACGGCGAGACCCTGGCGCTCGACCCCGAGGGCCGGCCCCGGCCGTTCCAGGAGACCATGAGCCGCTTCGGCGCCGAGTCCGCCCACGATCTGTTGCTGCACCCGTACTTCTTCGACTGCCTGCACCTCGACGGCGTCGACCTGCTCGACGCACCGCTCGCCGAGCGTCTCGACGCCCTGCAGCGGGTCGCCCCCGAGCACCGGATCCCGGGCGTGCTGCAGCCGGACGACGCCGCAGCCAAGGCCCAGTTCGAGGCCGCGCTCGCCGCCGGCCACGAGGGCGTCGTCGTCAAGGACCTCACCGCACCCTACGCGGCGGGCCGGCGTGGCCGCGCCTGGCAGAAGGTCAAGCCGGAGCACACCCTCGACCTGGTGGTGCTCGGCGCCGAGTGGGGCTACGGCCGCCGCACCGGGTACCTGTCCAATCTCCATCTGGGCGCGCGGGACCCGGACGGCGGTGAACCGATCATGGTCGGCAAAACGTTCAAGGGGCTGACCGACGCGCTGCTGCAATGGCAGACCGAGGAATTCCCGCGTCACGAACGCAGCCGCGACGCACACGCGGTGTACCTGCGACCGGAGCTGGTCGTGGAGATCGAACTCGACGGCGTGCAGGTCAGCCCGCGCTACCCCGGCGGGGTGGCGCTGCGATTCGCGCGGGTGGTGCGCTACCGCCCCGACAAGACGGCTGCCGAGGCGGACACGATCGACGCGGTGCGGGCGCTGCTGCCGGCGACGGATTCCGGTTAGCGCCCCGCACTTCCGCCCGATACCGGATGTCGCTCGTGGCCGGTCATGCCCGCCCCTGGGCGAGCGACTCGACCACGGTGGCGAACATGGTGGACTTGATGACACCGAGGGTGCCGGGGTCTTTCCCCACGAGCGGGGTGACGAGCTCGACGGCGGCATCCAGGACGGTACCCTCGCCGGCTGTGCGGTCGACCAGGCCGGCAGCCTCGGCCTCGAGGCCGCCGTAACGGTGCCCGGTGGTCATCGCGGTGACTGCAGTCTGCGGGGTCAGCTTGGCCTGGATCAGGGCGGCCATGCCCGGCGTGAACGGGATGTGGATGTCGACCTCGGGGAAGCAGTAGTAGCCCCGGTCGGCGCGCATCACCCGGTAGTCGTGCGCGATGCCGAGCATGGCGCCCGCCCCGAACGCGTGCCCGACCACCGCGGCGACTGTCGGCAACGGGAAGGTGAGGATGCGGCTGAACAGCGCCTGCACCCGGCCGACGTACCACTGCGCCCGATCACCGTGCGCCGTCAACCATTCCAGGTCCAGGCCGTTGGAGTAGAACTTCCCCGTCGCCGTGGTGACGAGCGCGTGCGCGTTCTGCTGCGCTTCGTCGAGGAGGCGGTCGACGGTGTCGAGCCAGTCCGGGGAGAACCGGTTCTCGTCGTCGCCGAGGTCGAGGACGGCGATCTTGTCCCGGTAGGTCAGAGTGGCAGTCATCGAGAACCTTTCGTGTGGCCGCCGCGCCGGGGCGGCGCCGGCGGAGGATCGAGGGCGAGAACCGCACGGACCGCGGCCTCGAGGCGTTGCCGCAAGGCGGTGTCGGGGACACGCCGACGCCGGAGCAACAGCCCTGTGGGCAGACCGACGACGCAGTCCTCGACGACCGCGACCGCACGCGCGTCGCCGCGGCCCCACAACGTCCGAGTCAGGCGAACGAGCAGCGCGACCAGAACCGAATCGAGCCGGCTCAACTCTGCGGCGACATCCTCCGGCAGGTCGGACCCGAGCAACTCGTCGCGCCGGACGGTGAGCAGAAGACGCGAGGACTCGGGGAAGCGGGCGGCGAACGCCGCCGGGGTATCGGCAGCTGCGACGACGGCGTCGACCCCGACGGCCCAGCCCGGCGCCGAGGCGGAGCCGAGAACCTCGTCGACCGCCGCGTGTTGCAGGTCGAGGAAGCGGTGGGCCGCGCGCAACCAGGCCCGGCCGACCAGCCCGCCTCGTGAGCCGAACGCGTGATACAGAGCGCCGTTCGACATCCCCGTGGCCGCGGCGACCGCACGCAGCGTCACCGCACTCGCGCCACCCTCCACCACCAGACTTTCGGTGGTGTCGAGAACCTCGTCGAGGTCATGGATGCGGGGGCGGGGCACAGCGGGACCATAACAGAACATGCGCTCTATTACTAGGCGGTAACCGCGGGGTGGCGATCGGCTGCGCTGCCGAACCGCGGCCGGCCGTGCCGCGTCGCGTCGCGGACGGAGGCCCCCGTTTCGCTGTCGGTGAATACCCCGGCCCCGGCGCCGGCATCGTGCGAGACTTCGGGGCATGTCAGCAGCGGACCGGCCCGCCGTCGCGGATCTCGACGCCCGGCGCCGACAGCACCGTGCCAAGCGGCCGCGGCCCGAGCGCCTGCTGCGCGAGGTCTACGGGGAGATCCTGCGCGACGAACGCCGGGATCAGGACCGCAGCCTCGCCGACGTCGCGGCCGCGGTCGGCATGTCCAAGCAGTACCTGTCCGAGATCGAGCGCGGCCGCAAGGAGCCGTCGTCGGAGGTGCTGCGCTCGGTGTGCGGCGCGCTGCACCTGCCCGTCGAGCACCTGCTCTCGCGCGGGATCCGGCGGTTGACCGCCGCGCGAGTGAACGCGCAGGTCGAGCGGGTGCGCGACCCGCGCGTGGAGCTGTGCGCCGCCTGAGCCCCGGTCCCGCTGAGCGGAACCCGTGGTATCGCCCGTCGCTTCGGGGCTGGAGAATCCGCGTCCGACCCGACGATCCCCCCACTGCCGAGGAGACGAGCATGGATGCCGCCGGCCGTTTCGAGAACAAGGTCGCCTTCGTCACCGGCGCAGCCCGCGGCCAGGGCCGCGCCGAGGCGGTGCAGTTCGCCCGGGAGGGCGCCGACATCATCGCGATCGACGCGTGCATCGATTTCGCCTCGACCGCCTACCCGGGCGCCACGGAGGAGGATCTCGCGGAGACCGTGCGGCTGGTCGAGACGACCGGGCGTCGCATCGTCGCCACGACCGCGGACGTGAGGGACTTCGACGCGCTCTCGCGGGCACTCGCCGACGGCGTGGACCGGCTCGGCCGGCTCGACGTGGTCGTCGCCAACGCCGGCATCTGCTCGGGCGCGCTGTCGTGGGAGATCACCCTCGAGCAGTGGCGCGAAACGGTGGACGTCAACCTCACCGGAGTGTTCCACACCGCGAAGGCCGCCGTGCCCTACCTGATCGAGCAGGGCGAGGGCGGCGCGGTCGTCTTCACCAGTTCCGTCTCGGGTCTCAAGGGCACCCCGTTCACCGGCCACTACGTCGCGACGAAGCACGGCATCACCGGACTGGCGAAGACGATGGCGAACGAACTCGGCGAGCACCGGATCCGGGTCAACACCGTCCACCCGGCCGGGGTGGAGACCGGCATGAAGGTCAGCGACCTGCACCCGCTGATCGCGAAGTACGCGACCACTCTCGGCCCGATCTACATGAACTCCCTGCCGTACGAGATCCTGCAGCCCGAGGACGTCGCGGCCGTCGTCGCGTGGGTGTGCTCGGACGAGGCGAAGTACATCACCGGCGCGCAGATCCCGGTCGACCTGGGGAACCTGATCCGCTGAGCGCCCCCACCCAACGTGGCCGAATGTCACACCGCTTCGATCCGAGCGAACGCATGTCACATTCGGCCACCCGAAGGGGGGAGTGCACCCTGCGGCCCGGCCACTACGGCTCGCGGTCGACGATCAGCTCGTCGGCGAGCCCGTAGTCGATGGCCTCCTGCGCGGTGAAGACGCGGTCCCGATCGGTGTCCTTGCGCAGGCGCGCCGGGTCCTGACCGGTGTGCTCGGCAAGGATCTCCTCGGTCTGCGCGCGGATCCGCAACACCTCTGCGGCCTGGAGCGACAGGTCCGAGATCGTGCCCTGCCCCTGCGTCGACGGCTGGTGCAGCAGCACCCGCGAGTGGGCGAGCACGAAGCGCCGGCCCGGTGCTCCGGCCGCGAGCAGCACCGCCGCCGCGGACGCGGCCTGACCCATGCAGTACGTGGCGACGGGCGGCCGCAGGAACCGCATCGTGTCGTACACGGCCATCATCGCGGTGCTCGACCCACCGGGCGAATTGATGTAGAGGCCGATCTCCCGATCGGGCGACTCGGCTTCGAGGTGCAGCAGCTGGGCCATCACGACGTTCGCGACGCCGTCGTCGATCTCCGTGCCCAGAAAGATGATTCGCTCGTTCAGCAGCCTGCTGAACACGTCGAAGGACCGCTCCCCCGCCGGCGTCCGTTCGATCACGTGCGGAATCGTGTACTGGGACATGATCACAACCCCATCCGGCGACCGGCCGCGAACGGGGCGAGCTGACCGAACGAGTCGACCACTGCGTCGACGATGCCGTACTCGCGGGCCTGCTCGGGCGTGAACCACCGGTCCCGGTCGCTGTCGGCGGCGATCTGCTCCACCGGGCGCCCGGTCTCGGCCGCCAGGATCTCCTCGGACTGGCGCTTCATGTATTCCCAGTTGTCGGCCTGGATGGCGATGTCGATCGCGGTGCCGCCGATCCCCGCCGACGGCTGATGCATCATGATGCGACTGTGCGCCAAGGCGATCCGCTTGCCGTGCGTGCCGGCGGCGAGCAGCACCTGCCCCATGCTCGCGGCGAACCCGAGAGCCACGGTGACCACGTCGTTCGGAATCAGCTTCATGGTGTCGTAGATCGCGAGCCCGGCGAGGACCGATCCGCCCGGCGAGTTGATGTAGACGACCACGTCGCGTTCGGTGTCGGCCGTGGCGAGCAGGACGAGTTCGGAGCAGACCCGTTCGGCCGTGTCGTCGTTCACCTCCCCGGTCAGCAGCACCGTGCGGTGCTGGAAGAGCCGGTCGGCGAGTTGGTCGCGGTAGTTCAGCGGTGGTGTGGTGATCATGACCGTCATCCTGGCGCCGGCTCCGCGCGCCGGGGCGCTTCGTCTGCCGACGGCAGACACAGGTGATGTTGCAGGGGCGCGACCGGCGGATACGCTCCGGAGGTGACCTGGTCCCTGGAGTTGGTGCCCACCGCCGTCGGGGTGGCACTGCTCGTCGGGACGACGACCGCGGTGCTGTGGGGCTACCGCGCCCCGCATCAGTTCGCGCCGGCGATCGCGGTGCTGCGGGGCGCCGTGCAACTGGCCCTGATCAGCGTGGTGCTGTCCGGGGTGATCACGAATCCGATCTGGGTGGGCGCCGCCCTGCTCGTCATGTTCACCGTGGCGGCTCTCACCGCATCGCGCCGGATCGGCTGGAGCCCGGGACACGTGGCCCTCGTATCCGGTGCGATGGCGCTCGGGATCGCCGTGACGCTCACGATCGTCTTCGTCACCGGCGCCATCGAGTTCTCCCCGCGGTACGTCCTGGCCATCGGCGGCATCGTCGTCGGCAACGCCATGACGATCGCGACCCTCGCCGGGCGGCGCTTCACGGAACTGACCGGGGACAACTGGGACACCGTCGAGGGCTGGCTCGCGCTCGGTGCGACGCCGCGGCAGTCCACCCGCGAGCTCACGCGCCTGGCCGTCCACTCGGCGCTGATCCCGTCGACCGACCAGACCAAGACCACCGGGCTGGTGACGCTGCCGGGCGCCTTCGTCGGCGCGATCTTCGGGGGTGTGTCCCCGCTCGAGGCCGGACGCTTCCAGATCGTGGTGCTCGCCGCGATCATGGCCGCCGGAACGATCACCGCCGTCGTCCTCGTCTCCGGTCTGGCACCGGTCCGTACCCGGCCCGGCCTGCCGGACTGATCTCCGCTGCGCCCCGGACCGGGAGGCCGGGGGGCGTAGGATCGCAGGCAACCACTCGGTGCACGTTCGGTCGCCGCAGGGAGCGAGGATGGGCCCGTCGACGGTGCTCGACCACGCGCGGGCAGCGTTCCACGCGCGGGACTGGACGCGGGCGTTCGACGCGTTCCGCGCCGCCGACGCGCACGAGCCCCTCACCGCCGACGACCTCGACCTGTTCGCACGGTCGGCGTATCTGGTCGGCCGGGACGACGACTGCGCGACGCTGTACGAACGTGCGTTCTCGGCCCATCTCGACGCCGACGACCCCGAGCGGGCCGGACGCAGTGCCTTCTGGCTCTGCTTCCTGCTGATGAACCGTGGTGAGGTGGCGCGCGCCGGCGGCTGGCTCGCCCGGGCCCAGCACCTGAGCGAGCCCGGACGCCCGGACTGCGCGACGCGCGGCTTCCTGCTGCTGCCGGCGGCGGTGCAGGACATGCATGCGAACCGCCCGGCCGACGCCCTGCCCGCGTTCACCGCCGCCCAGGAAATCGGCCGGTCCTGCGGCGACGCCGACCTCGTCGCGCTGAGCACCCTCGGCATCGGGCAGTGCCGCATCCTGCTCGGCGACGTCACCGGCGGTCTCGGCACGCTGGACGAGGTGATGGTCGGCGTGACCCTCGAAGAGGTCTCGCCGGTCGTGGCCGGCCTGGTGTACTGCGCGGTGATCGAGGCCTGCCAGGACACGTTCCAGCTGCAGCGGGCCAGGGAATGGACGCGGGCACTCGGCCGCTGGTGCGACGCCCAGCCCGGCCTCGTCCCGTTCCGTGGACAGTGCCTCGTACACCGCGCGGAGATCCTACAACTGGAGGGCGCCTGGACGGAGGCCATGGACCTGGCCCGGCTCGCCTTCCGTCGGCTGTCGGACCCACCGGGGCAACCGGCCGTCGGCATGGCCCTGTACGAACAGGGTGAACTGCACCGGCTGCGCGGCGAGTTCGACGAGGCCGAGGACGCCTACCGCCGCGCGGGCCGGCTGGGCCGCGAGATCCAACCGGGCATGGCGCTGTTGCGTCTGCGTCAGGGCGACCCCGACGCGGCGCTCGCCGGGATCCGGCGGGCGCTCGGCGAATCGCTTCCCCTCTATCGTCCGCGGCTGCTGGCGGGCCACGTGGAGGTCGCGCTCGCCGTCGGCGACGTCGCGGCCGCGCGCCGCAGCGCCGACGAACTCGCGGCGCTGGCCCGCGAACAGGACGCTCCGGCGTTGAGCGCGATCGCCGAGCAGGTCACCGGGGCCGTCCTGCTCGCCGAGGGCGCACCGCGCGCCGCCCTCGACCGGCTGCGCCGCTCGTGCGGGCTCTGGCGCGGGTTCGAGGCGCCCTACGAGTGCGCGCGGGTGCGGGTGCTGCAGGGCCGCTGCTGTGATGCGCTCGGCGATGCCGAGTCGGCGCGGCTCGAGTACGAGGCCGCGGCGGCGACGTTCCGGGACCTGCACGCCGAGCCGGACCTGCGGGACCTCGCGCGAGTGCCGACGCGGCCGGCCGCGCGGGGCCGGCTGACCCCGCGCGAGGTCGAAGTGCTGCGGGCCGTCGCCACCGGGAAGACCAACCGGGCCGTGGCCCGTGAACTCGTGTTGAGCGAGAAGACCGTGGCGCGGCACCTGAGCAACATCTTCACCAAGCTCGACGTGTCGTCCCGGGCGGCCGCGACGGCATACGCGTACGAGCACCACCTGCTCTGAGCTGCACAGAATTACCCATCCGGGTTCTCGGGCCGGCTACATAGTTCGCCCGACGCGGCCGATGCCGGCGGCGCCTAACGTCGTCCGTCCAGACCCCTCGAGCCAGGAGTTCCCCATGACCACCGACAGTGCACCCCGACTGATCGACACCGTCGTGATCGGCGCGGGCCAGGCGGGTCTGTCCGCCGGCTACCACCTCGCCCGGCGCGGCCGCTCTTTCCTGATCGTCGACGCGAACCGGCGGATCGGCGACAACTGGCGCAGCCACTGGGATTCGCTGCGCCTGTACAGCCCCGCCGGATACGACGGCCTGCCCGGCATGCCGTTCCCCGGCGATCCGCACCGGTTCCCGACGAAGGACGACGTCGCAAACTATCTCGAGGCATACGCCGCGCGGTTCGATCTCCCCGTCGCGGGCGGCACCCGGGTGCGTCGGCTCTCACGCGACGGCGACCGCTTCCTCCTCGACTGCGGCGAGATGCGGATCGAGGCCGGCAACGTCGTCGTCGCGACCGGCACGTTCGGCCGCACCCCGAGCATCCCGGAATTCGCAGCGGAGCTGGACCCGCGGATCGTGCAGCTGCACTCGAGCGAGTACCGCAATCCGACACAGCTGAACGACGGGCCGGTGCTCGTGGTGGGCGCCTCCCACTCCGGCGGCGACCTCGCCTACGAGGTGGCGACGTCCCATCCGACGATCCTGTGCGGCCGCGACACCGGGCAGCTCCCGGTGCGGATCGAGAGCCGCCGGATGCGGGTGCTCTTCCCCGTCCTGTGGTTCGTGTGGGGCCACGTGCTCTCCGTACGCACCCCGCTCGGCCGGAAGGTGCGTGAACACGAACGCCGGCACGGCGCACCGCTGTTGCGGGTCAAGCGGGAGGATCTCGCCGAGCTCGGCGTCGAACGGATCACCGAACGGGTCACCGGGGTCGTCGACGGCCGTCCGGTCCTCGCCGGCGGGCGCGTCCTCGACGTGACGAACGTGTTGTGGTGCACCGGTTTCCGCCAGGTCTACGACTGGATCGACCTGCCGGTGCTCGGCCCGGACGGCTGGCCGCTCGAGGACCACGGGGTGGTGACCGACATCCCCGGCCTGTACTTCACCGGGCTGTGCTTCCAGTCGTCGTTCCGCTCGATGCTCGTGGGCGGGGCCGGCGCGGACGCCGGGCACGTCGTCCGGCACCTGGTCGAGCACCGCGCGCCCGTCGCCGCTGGGGTTCCGACCCGACTCGGCGCTCCGGCGCACGGCCGTTCATACGGCTCGTCGGGGACCTACGCTACGTCCAGCCGGCGAGTGTCTCGGCTGCTGCCCGGTAGTCGATCGTCCCGGTAGAGACGGCGATCACCAGGTCGTACGCGTCGTCATCCGGCGCGTCGAGATCGAGCCCGTTGAGGCCGTAGAAGACGAACACCGCCATCCACGAGAGCCGCGTGTTGCCGTCGACCAGAGGATGGTTCCGCGCGATCGATTCGAGCAGCACCGCGGCCTTCTCGTGGATCGACGGATAGGCATCACGCCCGAAAAGCGAGGAGCGAGGTCGGTGCGCAGCCGAATCCAGGAGACCGAGATCGCGAATGTGCGGCACTCCCAGATCCTCCGCAAGCGCGAGCAGATCCTCGAGTTCCAGGTACTCGACGTTCACTGAGCCAATCGGTCGAGCAGCGCAGCGTATCGCTCCCGGCCGTCACGGGACAACGCCTGCACCCGCGTGTCCCGCACGCGCCGCGCCGCCGCCTCCGTGATGGCACGCACCGTCGCCTCGTGCTTACTCACACCGTCGGCCTCCGCCAACAGCGCAAGTGCTCGCTCCTGCTCTTCGGTCAACCGGAGTGTCATGGCCATGAGTCCGATGCTACCACTTTGGTATCACCGGACGGCCCGAGGGCCCGGCAGCTGCCGGCGCAGGCCGCTGGCTCGCAGCACCCGCCGCTCGACCCCGGCGCGGACGGCTTCCTCGGTGCCGATCAGGCGCACGTGACCGCGCGCCCGGGTGATCGCGGTGTACAGCAATTCGCGGGTCAGCAGCGAGGATTCGGGTGGGGGCAGGATTACCGAGACCGTGCCGTACTGGCTGCCCTGGCTGCGGTGGATGGTCATCGCGTACACGGTCTGCACGGCCGACAGCTGGCTCGGGTGGAGCCGGAACGGCTCCCTGCCGCGCGCGAATGCCGCGACGGGTTCGCCGGCGGCGTCGACGACCACGACGCCGGTGTCGCCGTTGTAGATGCGGGTCTCGTGGTCGTTGGCGGTGACGAGCAGCGGCTGACCCGGGTACCAGCGCTCGGCGTCGAGCCGCCGGCCGGTGTCGGTGGCGATCCACTCCATCGCCCGCCGCGCCCACCACTGCACCCCGTACGGTCCCTCGCGGTGCGCGCACAGCAGGCGGTGCGTCTCGAACTGCTCGAGCGCAGTCCCGGCGTCGCCCGCGACGGCGGCGGCGGTGACGGTCGCGGCGGTGGTGACGACGTCGTGCCGCAGGGCCTCCAGGTCGTTCGGGGCGTGGAAGGACACCTCGGTGCCACCGCCCCCGAGAATCCGCATCACCGCGTCGGCGTCGCCCTCCCGCACGGCGACGGCCAGGTGTGCGATGTCTCCACCGAACCGCCGGCCGCGGCTGAGCCGGATCACGCCGCCGCGCAGCCGGTTCCGTTCCCCCGGCGAGAGCGCCGCCTCGGCGGGGTCGTCGCCGGCGTCGAGGTCGGGTCCGACGACGCGGCCGAGAACGGGGTTTCCCGCGGCGGTGACGGGACGGGCGACGAGGTCGGCCAGGACGGCGCCGGCGTCGACGGAGGTCAGCTGGTCGGGGTCGCCCACCAGGATCAGGCGGGTGCCGGGGCGGACGGCCTCGAGCAGCCGGCACATCATGGTCAGCGACACCATCGACGTCTCGTCGACGACCACGACGTCGTAGGGCAGGTGGTTGCCGGCGTGGTAGCGATACCGGGTGCGGCCGCGCTGCCAGCCGAGCATGCGGTGCAGGGTCATCGCGGACAGGTCGGCGCGCAGGCCCAGCGGCTCGGCCTGCTCGCGGACGGATTCCTGCAGCCGGGCCGCGGCCTTGCCGGTGGGCGCGGCCAATCCGATGCGCAGGGCGGGGCCGTGCAGCGTGGTCAGGAGCGCCAGGATCCGGGCGACGGTGTGGGTCTTGCCGGTGCCCGGCCCGCCGGCGATGACCGTGGTCCACCCGGTGGCGGCCAGCGCCGCGGCGATGCGCTGCCGATCCGGTGCGGCGGCCGGGCGGCCGGGGTCGCGCTGGTCCCGGAACAGCTCCCGCAGCCCCCGCTCGAGCGTCTGCTCGTCGACGACGGGATGACCGAGCCCGCGGGCGTCGAGGATCTGCCGGACTGTCTCTTCCTGACGGAAGTAGCGCTCGAGGTACAGCAGCGGACCGTCGGCGGTGTCCACCAGGCGCAGCGGGCGCAGCGGGCCGCGGTCGCCGCCGACGACGAGCGGACTGCGGCGCAACCCGGCGACGACGGCGTCGTCGTCCGGCCACGGCAGCGCCGCGAGATCCACCTCTGCGGCCTCGTCGACGGTGACCTCCCGCAACCGGGTCAGGTCCAGGCACACCGAACCGGCACGCACGGCGCGCACGGCCAACGCGGTCGCGAGGTGCACGTCCTCGGCGGTCTCCCCGGACAGCTGGGCCAGCCGCAGCGCGACGTGCACGTCGGCGGCCGCGAGCACCCCGGCCTCGTTGAAGACCCGCAGGGCCCCCTTGCCACGCTGGGCCACCTGGGCGTTCGTCACGGGACCTCCTTGCCTGCCAGCAGGTCGGACAGTTCGGCGACGAGGGCGGGCGGCGGCGCCCAGTCGAACACGCCGCAGCCCGCGGGGGTGTCCGGGCCGACCATGCCGCGCACGAACAGGTACTGCACGCCGCCGAGGTGCACGGCCGGGTCGTACCCGGGCAGCCGCCACCGCAGATACCGGTGCAGGGCAACGGCATACAGCAGCGCCTGCATCGGGTAGTGGGCGCGCAGCATCTCCTCGGCCATCCGGTCCCGGGTGTAGTGGGCGGTGGTGAGCTCCTCCGGCCCGAGCCGGTTCGTCTTGTAGTCGACGATCACGAATCGCGGCTCGGTGCCGTGGATCCGCAGGACCGAATCGATGCTGCCGGTGAGGTAGCCGCGCAGCGGGGTCGGCTCGAGGATGCCCACGAGATCGGCGTAGGACGCGAACGGGTCGCCGGCGGGCAGGTGGGCACGCAGCAGCCGGGCGACACCGTCGAGGGTGACGGTGGTGGCGACGGGGTCGTCACCCCCGGCGAGGGGCAGCTCGAAGTCGAGTTCGGCGAGCCGGTCGGCGGGAGCGATGTCGGCGAGCGTGCCCGCGCCCCCGGCGAGCGGGGTGCGCAGGACCGGCAGCAGGGCCTCGGCCAGCTCCTCGGGGTCGACGTCGGAGAATTGTTCGGCGACGGTGTCGCGGCAACAGCGCAGCAGTTCCGCCCCGAGGTCGGCGGCCGCGGTGTCGACGACCTCGAGCACCGCGTGCACGAGGGTGCCGAACACGGCCCCGCCGGGCAGCGGGTTCATCGGGGACGCGATGCCGTCGTCCGCCGCGTCGGCCGGCAGCAGCGGGGGTTCCTCGGGTTCGTCGGTCTTCGCGGGCTGTTCGGCCTCGGCGCCCGCGCCGGGCCCCTCGTGGGCAGCGGCGGTGAGGGCGGTGTAGGAGGTGCGCCGCCAGGCGTCGTCGAGCTCGCGGTCGAAGCGGGCGGCCTCGAGTTCCACGACGGTCTCGTGCGGCCGCACCCACGTGACGGCGGGGATCGGCGCCGATCCGACGGCCTCGACGGACGCCGTGCCTGCGGCCCGGCCGGCCCACCCGGTCAGCTGCTGCGCCACGATCGGGTCCTCGGGCACGCGCGCCTTGTGGGCGATCTCGGAGGTGCCCGGCACGCGGCCGAAGAGCATGCGGTGCAGCGGGGCACCGGAGGTGCTGTACCCCGGAGCCCACCACAGCACCAGGTGACAGCGGGCGCGGGTCAGCGCGACGTAGAGCAGGCGCAGTTCCTCGCCGGCCACCTCCTCGTCGTGGCGCCGGCGGCGCTCGCCGTAGCCCGCGCTGCCCTCGCCGCCGACGTCGAGGACGCGGCGGCCGTCGTCGTCGTGGAGCAGGAGCCGGTCGGGTTTCGACCGGACGCCCGACTCCCACGCGAACGGCACGTACACGACGGGGAATTCGAGGCCCTTGCTGGCGTGGACGGTGAGCACCTGCACCGCGGCGGCGTCGCTGTCGAGGCGGCGGCTGCGGTCGGCGCGGGCCGTGCCCGCCTCGGCGATCCGTTCCGTCAGCCAGCGGGTCAGCGCCGTGACACCCAGCGCCTCGGCCGACGCGGTCTCGTCGAGCAGTTGCGCGAGGTGCCGCAGATCGGTCAGTTCCCGCTCGCCGCCCGGCCATCCCAGCAGCCGCGGTTCGAGGTCGCAGAACGCGGCGAGGCGCTCGAAGAGCGCGGCGAAGCCGGACCGCTCGAACACGACGTCCAGTTCGCGCAGCAGGGTGCCGATCGCGGCGACGAGTTCGTCGCCCCGGGTATCGACGTCCTCGGCGGTGCGGCCCATCAGCGAGGTCAGAGCGGCCAACCGCACCCGGTCGGGGCGGTGCGGCTGTTCGAGCGCCTGCAGCACCCGCAGCCATTCCCGCGCGGCCGGGGTCGCGAAGACACTCGTCCCGCCGGCCAGCACGGCCGGGATCCCGGCACCGGTGAGCGCCCCGTGGACGAGGGCGACCTGCGCATTGGTGCGCACCAGGACCGCGACGTCGCCGGGTTCGACGGGCCGGCGGCCGGCCCCGAGGTCGACGGTGACGTCGCCACCGAGCAGGGCCGCGACGTCGGCCGCGACATCGCGTGCCACCCGTTCCTGCAGCGCCTGGGCCTTCGGGAAACCGGAGGCGCCGCACGGGCCGGCCCCGGTCCGCGGCAGGTGCCGCAGCCGCAGCGGCGCTGCCCCGGCGATCCGGGACGCCGGCTGCGCCGCCTCCACCGGGTGCGCGACGATCCGCGGATCACCCAGGGCCGCACCGCCGTACAGATGGTCGAGGGCGGCGAGCAGGTTCCCGTCGCTGCGCCAGTTGCAGACGAGTTCCTGGTGGCCGTCGGCGAACTCCATCGCGCCGAGGTAGCTCAGCACCTCGGCGCCGCGGAACGCGTAGATGGCCTGCTTCGGGTCGCCGACGAGGACGAGGGTCGTGCGGCGGTGGAACGCGCTGCGCAGGATCTCCCACTGCAGCGGGTCGGTGTCCTGGAACTCGTCGACGAGCACGACGCGGAAGCGGGAGCCGATGCGGCGGCACGCGACCTCGCCGTGCTCCGGGTCGGTCAGCACCGCGTGCAGCAGCGCGAGCTGGTCGTCGTAGTCCCGCAGGCCCGCGAGGCGCTTGCGCCGGTCGACCTCGGCCCGCACGGCCCGGGCGAACTCGACGCGTTCCCCGGCGGGCGTGCCGTCGGCGCCCTCGGGGGCGAGGGCGGCCTGGGGGTCGAAGACCGCGGCGCGCGCGGCCTCCGCGGCCTCGGCATGCGAGATCGGTGCCCTGTCCGCCCGCCCGTACCGGCGCAGGTACAGGTCCGCGATGACCTCGATGGTCAGGTCGTCGACGTCCTCGACGAGCACCGCGTCGGTGTCCCGCTCGCCGGCGGTACCGAGCTCGTCGAGCATGCGCTGGCAGAATCCGTGCGTGGTGGCGATGGTGGCGGCGTCGAAGTCGGACAGGGCCCGCAGCAGCCGGCGCCGGTGCGTGGCCACGTCGCCGCCGGCGAGGTGCCGGATCAGCTCGTCGGGGTGGTGCCGCGCGGCCTCCGGGTCGGCCAGCGCCCGCGCGACGCCGGCGAACCGGTCCCGGGTGCGTTCGCGCAGTTCCTGCGTCGCGGCGCGGCTGAACGTCACCAGCAGCAGCTGCGACAGCTCCGCCGCCCCCTCGGCGACGAACCGGGTGGCCAGGCCGACGATGGCGTAGGTCTTGCCGGTTCCCGCGCTGGCCTCGAGCACGGTGGTGCCCGTCGGGAGCGCCCCGAGCAGGTCGAACTTCGACACGGTTCGGGTCACGGACGCCCCTGGATCTCGTTGGACAGCAACGGCTCCCACAGGCGCCGCGCGAGGGCGCCGAACCGGGTGGGCTCGCCGTGCCACGCCTGCTCGTCGTCGCGGGCGGCGACGGCGGTCAGGTCCCGCAGCGTCACGCCGGAGCCGTACAGGTAGGCGATGTGCCGGTCGGTGCGTTCGCCGTAGGTGGAGCCGAACTCCTGGGCGGCGGCGTCGACGCCCATCTCGACGGAGTCGCCGCGGTGTCGCCGCTCGGCGTACTCGGCGGCGGCGGCGGTGGCCGTCGGCAGCGGCTCGTGCAGCCCGCGGTCGCGCAGGTCCACGAGCCGGGCGAGCTGCTCGAGCGCGTCGGCGGGGGCGTTGATCGTGGACCGCCAGGCCGGGGTGCTGCGGAACCGGCCGCGGCCGGTGGTGATCGCCTGCCACTGCCCCGGCCGGTCCGACGCGGCGACGGCGAGCAGGTGCACCCAGGCGGTGAGGCGGTGCTTCGGCGCCAGCCGGGAGAAGGTGCTGCGGGCGACGACGGTGCCGTGGACCCCGCCGACCGTGCCGGTCAGCCGCCGGCCGTCGCCGAGGTCGACGTTCACGTCGACGGTGTCGGCCGGTCCCGTGTAGATCGGCCGGCACACCGCCACCAGGGCGTCCACGGTGCCGGCGACGTCGTCGAGCGCGAGCTCGCCGAGCCGGTACGGCGGCAGTGTCCCGCGCCGCCATTCGGCGGCCCGGAAGTCCGCGGGGTCCGTGCCGGCGAGCAGCGCCTCGAGCATGCGGTCGCCGAGGTCCCACCGGGCGAGCGGGTCGAGCCCGATGTCGAGGGCGTCCGCGATGTCCTCGTCCCGGTCGGGCACCCGCACCCCGAGCCGCTGCCGCAGGAACGCCTGGGTGGGGTGGGTGACGAACGCGACGAGGTCGGCGAGGTCGACGTCGGTGCGCGCGACGGGCGCGAGCGGACGGTGCAGCAGCCCGGGCCGGTGCCTCGCCGGATGCTGCGCGGCGCGCGCCCCGGCGAGTGCGGCCCGGTCGAAGCTCAGCGGGCGGCCGGGCCGGAAGTTGCGCGGATCGAACGGCTGCAGCGGATGCCGGGTGACGACCTCGGCCATGCCCTCGGGTCCGACCATCGTCTCGACCACGTCGCGCAGCTCGCTGAGCGGGATCGCCGGGGGCCGGCGGGCGCCGGTGACCGGGTCCGCACCGGTGTAGAACAGCAGTAGCGTCTCCCCCGCCGACATGACGGCGTCGAGCAGCAACTGCCGGTCCTCGCTGCGCGGATCACGTTCTCCCAGACAGGGGTTCAATGCCAGCACGTCGTCACCGTCGATGTGCGCGGCGCGGGGGAAGACCTCGTCGTCGAGGCCGAGCAGGACCACGACCCGGTGCGGCACCGACCGCATCGGCACCATCGTGCACACGGTCAGTTCACCGGTGCGGAAGTTCGCGCGCGTCGGCCGCCCCGCGAGCCGGGCCGCCAGCATGGCCCGCACGTCGGCGAGCCGCAGCGGCGCCGGCCCGGCGTGCTCGACGGCGGCCGCGAGTTCGCGGTGCGCCTGGGCGAGCTGCCAGGCGTCGGCGGGCTCGACGTCGGTCAGCAGGTCCAGTGCGCGGGCGAGGGCGGCGGCCCACTGCGCGGCCGGTTGCGGACCGCGCAGGCCGTGCAGCGCCACCGTCAGCCGGTCGATGTACTCGGCGAACCGTCCGGTCAGGTCGATGTCGTTGCTCTCGACGTCGTCGAGCGGGAGGGTGAGCCCGAGCCACTCGCTCTGCGACTCGTCGGCGGCCGCACCGAGCAGGATCCGGTCCAGTGCCGTGCCGAAGGTGTTCTGCGGGAAGTCCCCGAGCCCGAAGGCGTTTCGCTGTCCCTTGCCGATGCCCCATCGGGCGCCGGCGGCGGCGGTCCACTCCTGCAGCCGTTCGAGGTCGTCGTCGACGAGGCCGAACCGCCGGCGCACCGGCGCGGCGGCGGCGAGGTCGAGGACCTCGCTGGCGGTCACCCGCGCGTCGGCGAGGTCCACGAGCGTCGACACGACCGCCAGCACCGGGTTGGTGCGGCGCAGGCCCCGATCGGCCAGACGCACCCGCAACCGGTGCCCGGGGTGTCCGGAAGCGTCGCGCTGGGCGAGGGCGCCCTGACCGAAGGCGGCCTGCACGAGCGGCGCGTAGGTCTCCACGTCCGGGCACATGACGACCACGTCGCGCGGTTCGAGACCCGGATCGTCCGCGAACAGGTGCAGCAGGCACTCGCGCAGCACCTCGACCTGCCGGGCCGGGCCGTGACAGGCGTGGATGCGGATCGTGCCGTCGGCGACCGCGGAGCGGGCCGGGGGCCGGTCGGCGCGGAGGTCGTCCTGCAGCCGGCCGAGGAGGGTGTCGGGGCCGGGCCGGCCGGTGTGGTGCACGTCGGCGACTCCGGGGCCGGCCAGGTGCGCGCGCAGTTCGCGCACGTCACGGGCCAGGCTCGCCAGGAGGGGGTGTTGCACCGCGAGGGCGCTGCGGTCGTCGGCGCGCCGGCGCACCGGCTCCGCGGCCGCCTGCCCCTCCCACATGGCCGGGCTGGGGTGCGGAATCCACAGGTGCACATCGCGGTTCGCGGCGATCGCGGACAGCACGGCGCACTGGGCGACGGTGAGCCGGGTGGGTCCGAACAGCGACAGCCGCGACGGCCAGTCCACGAGCGCGGGCTCGGCGCGCAACCGCGCGCAGGCGGCGGTGAGCCGCTCGGCGGGACTGTCGTCGCCGATGCGCTCGCGCAGCCGCCGCCACAGCCGTGCCTGCCACCCGAGGTGGTCGGCGAGGCCGTGGCCGGTGCCGTCCGTGTCGCGTCCGGCGGCCCAGTCGACGAGCATCTCCGGGCGCTGCGTGGAGTAGCTGCGGAACAGGCCGGCCAGGTGGGCGGCGGTGGCGTAGCGACGGCCGGCGCGGTGATCGACGCCGTCGCGGCCGAGATGCCGGGCGAGGACGGTGCACCACGATTCGTCGAGGCAGTCGTCGACGACGTCGAGCAGCGTCCACAGCATCCGGTCGGGATGCCACGGGTCGTCCTCCGCAGCCCGGCCGGTGGCGGCGGCCAGTGCCTCGTCCACCAACCGTGCCGGCGACGGGTGGTCGATGTTGGCGGCGACGCCGTCGCCGCAGGTGCCCCCGAGCACCGTCGACAGCCGCTGGGTCAGCCACCGCTCGACCCCCTTGGCGGGGACGGCGACGAGCTCGCGGGCGAACGGGTCGGCGAGGGGCACGGCGAGCAGGTCGGCGAGGGCGGCCGCCAGGGTGTCGGCGCGCTCGGCGCGGTGCAGCGTCAGCACGCAGGTCCCCTCGTCGCTCGGTGTGTTCCGGTCCTCCACCGGCTTATCACACCGCGGTGACAGGGCTCGCCGCCGCGGCGGTGCAGCAGGCGCGGCGCGGGCGGTCGCGGCAGGTCAGCGCGACAGCCACGCCGCGATCGCGATCCGATCGTTCTCGACGATCTGCAGGACCATCCCGTGCACCATCGACTCGATCCGGCCCCCGAGGAGCGGGACCCGGACCACGACCTGCCCCTGTACGTCGATGAACGTGCCGCCGGTCTCGCTCACCCGCAGCCGCGAGCGTCCCTCGAGGGCGACGGGCAGGCCGGTGGCGCCTCCGGACATCCGCCCCTCGGCGGCCTCGCCCATCAGCGGACCCCATTCGTCCGTGCGCTCGATGACCAGCGGGCCGCGCAGCATCCCGCGCACGATCGACGGCAGCTCCGAGGGTTCGGACCGGTCCGTGACGGTCACGCGCAGGGTGCCCGGACCGTGCGGTTCCTCGACCACCGCGGTGGCGCTCGCCCGGTCCGCCACCCGGTCGAGCCAGTACCGCTCGTCGATCAGGGCCGCGTGCACGTCCCGGACGTGGTGGTCCAGCTCGGTGGTGAAGGCGAAGGACTTCGGCATGAGCTGCACATTATCGGCCCGCCCGGACCGTTGACAGGGCTCCGCCCCGATGCAACACTGAACCTAATGGTTCAGTATTCGAGTCTCGATGCCACGTTCGCGGCGTTGTCGGACCCCACCCGGCGCGGGATCCTCCAGGACCTGCGTGCCGGACCGGCCTCGATCAGCGACCTGGCCGCCCGGTACCGGATGACGCCGACCGGGATCACCAAACACGTCCGGCTACTCGAGGAGGCAGGTCTCGTCGTCACCGAGAAGAAGGGCCGGGTGCGCTACTGCCGGCTCGGCACCAACCCGCTCGAGCGGGAGGCGGACTGGATCCGCAACCACCAGCAGATGATCGAGGGCCGCATGGACCGCCTCGCGGAGTTCCTCGACCGAACGAAAGGAACGTCATGACCACCACGAATCCCTCTGCTCCGCTTGCCGTTACGACGCCCAGCGAGCGCGAGATCCGGGTCGAGCGCGTCTTCGACGCCGACCGCGACCGCGTGTGGGCCGCCTACACCGAGCCCGAACTGCTCGCCCAGTGGTGGGGCCGGGGCAACCGGCTCGACGTGGAACGCTACGAGTTCGAACGGGGTGGACACTGGCGGTTCGTCGAGCACAGCGACGGCGAAACCCACGGGTTCGAAGGGCGATTCCGGGAGATCACGCCCAAGGACCGCATTGTGCAGTCCTTCGAATGGGACGGGATGCCGGCATACGTCGCCATCGACACCGCGACGTTCGAGGACCTCGGCGACGGCCGCACCCGCGTGGTCACCGTCTCGCAGTTCCACACGCCCGAGGAACGCGACGGCATGCTGAACTCCGGCATGGCCGAGGGTCTCGGCCAGAGCTACGACGCGCTGGACGCGCTGCTCGCCCGGATGTGACCGCCGTCCGGGCTCAGCGTCTCCCCGCGGTGCGGGGCTCAGCGCCTCCCGGCGGTGCGGGGCTCAGCGCCTCCCCGCGGTGCGGGGCTCAGCGCCTCCCCGCGGTGCGGGGCTCAGCGCCTCCCCGCGGTGCGGGGCTCAGCGACCGGAGGCGGTGTCGCCCTCCTCGTCGACCTCGTCGGACCCCGTGTCGACGAGGTCGGCGAACGCCGTGCCCGACACCGTCCCCCCGGTCCCGGGCAGCGTCACCGTCGGCCGGGCCCCCGGCTCGTACCGGCGCTGCATCTCCTCCGCCTGTTCCTTCGCGCGGCGCTTCGTGTCCTCGTCGATGTTCTCCAGCGGATCCTCGGGCCTGTGCTCGGTACTCAACGGTTTCGCTCCGATCCCCTCGCGGTGCACCTGGCCGCCGGTCGCCCGGCACCCCTCACGATCCTCCGCATCGGCGCCCGGCACCACCCCCGCCGACGAATCGGCCGAGCCGGGCCGCGGAGACCCCGCGGACCAGTAGGCTCGTGCGCATGGCTGTATCGCCGATCCGAACCCCGAGGTAGGTGGCGCCATGGCGAAGCTCATCCTGGGCCCGGTCCTTCGGCACGTCGGTCGCAGCGACGCCACCGTGTGGGTGGAGACGTCGGACCCGTGCACCGTCGAGATTCTCGGCCACCGGGAGCGCACCTGGACCGTGGCCGGCCACCACTACGCACTGGTGGTGATCGAGGACCTCGAGCCCGGCTCGACCACTCCGTACGAGGTCCGCCTCGACGGCGATCCGGTCTGGCCGCACCCCGACTTCCCCGCGTCCGTCGTCCGCACCCTCAGCGACGACGGGCCGCTCGAACTGGCCTTCGGTTCGTGCCGGTTCGCCACCACGTCCGCCACCGAGAACCACGACAAGCTCGGCGCCGACGCCCTCGACGCATACGCGCAGCGCATGATGACCCGGACCCCGGACCGGTGGCCCGACGCGCTGCTGCTCCTCGGCGACCAGGTCTACGCCGACGAACTGTCCGAACAGACCCTCGCGCGGGTCCGCGAACACCACGACCTCGACGAGCCTCCCGGCCCGCAGGTCCGCAACTACGAGGAGTACACCTGGCTCTACGCCGAGTCGTGGTCCGATCCGCACGTGCGGTGGCTGCTGTCCACCGTCCCCACGTCGATGATCTTCGACGACCACGACGTGCACGACGACTGGAACACCTCGCAGTCCTGGCGCGACGAGGTCGAGGCCACCTCGTGGTGGGAGGAACGCATCGTCGGCGGGCTGGCGTCGTACTGGGTGTACCAGCACCTCGGCAACCTCGACCCCGTCCAACTGGCGGAGAACGCGCTGTACCAGCGCGTCCGGAAGGCAGACGGGGACGCCGAGCCGCTGCTGCGCGAGTTCGCGTCGGCCGCGGACGAGGAGGCCGACGGCGCGAAGGGCGCCCAGTGGTCCTACCGGCGCGACCTCGGGAGGGTGCGACTGCTCGTGATCGACTCGCGGTGCGGGCGGGTCCTGTCCGGCGGCCGGCGGGAGATGGTCTCGGACCCGGAGTTCTCCTGGATCGAGCGGCAGACCCAGGGCGACTACGACCACCTGCTCGTCGGGACGTCGCTGCCGTGGCTGCTGCCGCGGGCGCTGCACGACCTCGAATCCTGGGACGAGCGGCTCGCCGCCGGGGTGCGCGGGAATCGGGTCGCCCGCTGGGCGGAGACCGTCCGTCGCGGCGCGGATCTCGAGCACTGGGCGGCGTTCCGCGACTCGTTCGACCGGCTCGCCCGGCTCTTCGCCGACATCGGCCGGGGCCGTTGCACCGAACCGTCCGGCCGTCCCCCCGCGACGATCTGCGTGCTCTCGGGCGACGTGCACCACGCCTACGTCGCGCAGGCGCGGTTCCCGGATCCGATGCCGACCCGCGTGTACCAGCTGACCTGCTCGCCGCTGCACAACTACGTGCCCGCCGCGGTCCGGGCGGTGTTCCGCATCTCCTGGAGCCGGGCGATGGAACGGACCGTGCGCTTCGCGCTCGGGCGCGTGTCGGAGGTGCCGCCGGTGCCGATCGAGTGGACCAAGGCGACGGGACCGTTCTTCGGCAATCAGATCGCGACGCTGCGCCTGGCCGGCCGCGCCGCGCATCTGGTGCTGGAACGGGCCGGCCGGGTCCCGCACGGTCCCATCGGCTTCACCACCACCGCCGACCTCGTGCTGTCGACGCCGGACGAGACCACGTGACCCTGCGGACCGCGAGGCGGGTCCGGTGACGGGATCCGGCACGCGTTCCTGGTGGGGCTGGGGCACGGTCGAGGACGCGGTGCGCGGCGCCGAGCTGCGGGACCTGGTCGACCGTGCCTCGGCCCTGCTGCCCGGCGCCGACCTCACGGACCACCCGCCGCCCGACGTGCCGTCGCTCGGACTGCCGCCCCCGCGGATCGTTCCACCGGATTCCCTTGCGGCGCTGTGCTCCTCCGACCCGACGGACCGGGCCGCCCACACCCACGGGCGCGCGTTCCGGGATGTGGTCCGGAACCTGCTCGGCGACCTGCGCCATCCGCCCGACCTCGTCGTGCGGCCGACCGTCGAGGGCGAGATCGTGGACGTCCTGGACTGGTGTGCCCGGGTGCACGTCGCCGTGATTCCGTTCGGCGGCGGCACGTCCGTCGTCGGCGGTGTCGAGCCGCGGCTCGACGGCGACTTCTCCGGTGCGGTGAGCCTGGATCTCGGTGCCCTCGAAGGAGTTCGGGAGATCGACCGCACGAGCCGGGCGGCCCGCATCGGGGCGGGCACCCTGGGTCCCGCGCTCGAAGACGAACTGCGCCCGTCCGGTCTGACGCTGCGCCACTTCCCGCAGTCGTTCGAGTTCTCCACGCTGGGAGGCTGGCTGGCCACGCGTTCGGGAGGCCACTTCGCGACCGGATACACCCACATCGACGACCTGGTGGAGTCGATGCGGGTCGTCACCCCGGCGGGCACGTGCGAGTCGCGTCGCCTGCCCGGCTCGGGAGCGGGACCGTCACCGGATCGCCTGTTCCTCGGTTCGGAGGGGGTCCTCGGTGTCGTCACCGAGGCCTGGATGCGGCTGCATCCGCGCCCCCGGTGGCGGGCGGACGCGTCGGTGCACTTCACCGACTACGGAGCGGCGGTGGCGGCGACCCGCGCCGTCGCCCAGTCCGGTCTCCGGCCCGCCAACTGCCGGTTGCTGGACCCCGTCGAGGCGTTCGTCAACGCGGCCACGCCGTCGGGGGGCGGTGTCCTCCTGCTCGCCTTCGAGTCGGCCGATCATCCCGTGGACGCCTGGATGGACCGCGCCGTCGAACTGTGCCGCGGGCACGGCGGCACCCTGCCGGAAGCGCCGCGGCGCACCGCGCCGGAGGCGCCGCGGCGCACCGCGCCGGAGGCGCCGCGGCGCACCGGCTCGGCCGGCGACGAGAGGGACACGGACGCCGCGGGCAGGTGGCGGTCGTCGTTCCTGCGCATGCCGTACCTGCGCGACGCCCTCGCCGCGCGGTCGATGATCGTCGAGACCTTCGAAACCGCCTGCACGTGGGACACATTCGATTCTCTTCGGGCGGCGGTGCACGACGCCGCGAACGACGCGATGCGCCGGGCGGGCGCGACGGGGGTGATCGCGTGCCGATTCAGCCACGTGTACCCGGACGGCCCCGCACCCTACTTCGGCATCTACGCCGCGGGCCGGTGGGGCAGCACGGTGGCCCAGTGGGACGACATCAAGGCCGCCGTGTCGGAGGCGATCCTCGCTGCGGGCGGCACGATCACCCATCACCACGCGATCGGCCGGGATCACCGGCCCTGGTACGACCGTCAACGCCCCGAGCCGTTCGCGGCGGTCCTGCGGGCGGCCAAGTCGGCTCTCGACCCGGCGGGCATCCTGAACCCGGGGGTCCTGATCGGCCCGGTGGCATCCGCGCCGGACGGCCCTACGTCGTCGTGAACCGGTCCATGATCGAGCGGGCGCAGCGCACCACGGTGTCGCGGTCGTACGAGACGACGTAGTCGAACTCGCGGTCGAGGTCGGCGGTGCCGCGATGCAGGTCCACGGCCGACAGCACGCACGCGAAGTGCGGGCCGAGGACGACGACGTTCCACTCCTCGACGAGCGGGTCGTCCGGGTCGAGCGGCGCGTGGTGGATGCCCGCCTCCGCGTAGTGCCCGAGGCCCACGCCGTACACCCCGGCGTACGCGATCCGGTCCGCCATGTACTGCCACCGCGCGCGGGTGCGCTCACCGAAGTGCCGGGCGTACTGGAAGGTGCCGAGCACGATGGTCTCCGGGCCCGCGGCGCCGGCCTGCTTCTCGAGATTCGTGCTCATCGCGACCAGGAGGCGCTTGAGGCTGCGCACGGGCCGGCGCCCCACCGAGGCGATCGCGAACGGGGTGCGCGCCTCCTCCGGGCGGACGCTGCGGACGGGTGCGGGCGGGAAGGGGTCGATCCCCTCCTCGTCGAGTTGTTCCGGGGTGTCGACGGCGGGGTACAGCGCGCCGAGGCCGTACGTGGCCCCGAGCCCCAGGGCCCGTCGCCGGCACAGTTCCGAGTCGACGCCGTCCGCGATCACGAGCGCGCCCGTCCGCTCGACCTGGGCGGCCACGGCGTGCGCGGTACGGGCGGTGTCCGTGTCCGCACGATGGGCCAGCAGCCGCGCCGCGAGGATGATCACGTCCGGTTCGACGAGCGGCAACAGGGCCAGGGACTGCGGACGCGACCCGACCTCGTCGACCGCGACGACCTTGCCACTGCGGCGGGCATCGGCCACCGCGCGCAGCGTCCGCGACGGGTTGGCCGTCAGGGACTCCTCCGTGATCACCACGACGTCGCGCCGCAATCCCTCCGAATCGGGAACGTCGAGGCTCTCGACCGACTCGAGGTCCATCGCCACCAGCGCGGGTACGTTCCGGACCGGCCTCGACTGCGCGACCGACCACTTGAGCCGGTCGAGGTGCCACTTCTCGCTCATGGTCCGCGCCGCGACCCGCAGGGCCTCCGCGGTGGCGAGCGGCCCGTCCGCGGGGCCGCGCAACTGGACCTCCACCGCCGCGAGCGCGCCCGAGTCCAGCCGGCGCACCGGCGCGTAGGACGGCGTCACCTGCAGGCCCGCGGCCTCGGGATCCGCGTGCCGGGTGGGGTCGGAGAGGACGAACACCATGACCCCAGCGTCGCATGCGCGACCCGCTGCGCAAAGGCCGGTGCGGGCGACGGGCCCGGTCCCGACCTTCCCCAGCCGGGACCGGAGATCACACGACGGCGACCAGCACCGCGGCCAGCCCGCCGACGAGCAGCACCACCGAGATCCCGATCAGGAACGACCCGGCGATCGACGCCGCCACCAGTCCCCCACCGAGGCCGAAGAGCGTCAACAGAATCCACCCGACCCCGGGGCTCTCGACGAGCGGGGCGGCCCGCTCGGAGGACGCGGTTCGCTCGGAGGACACGGTGGGGGATGCCGGTCTGGTCGCCATGGTCACGTCCCAACCTCGTGCGCACCGCACAGTCGTCGCCCGACCGTTGCTGCTGATGCTCCTGAGCCTGACGTGCTCGAGCATGCCCCCCTACGGTGACATTCCCACCCCTGCCGACATCACCGAACGGCAACAAACGGTCACGAATGAATAACAGACCCGGGAGGGTCTGCCTCGGATCCGGCGCCTCTCCGGGGGCGCCCCGGTTCCGGTGAGGTTCGGTTCCGGAGAGGTTCGGTGCCGGAAGAGGTTCGGTTCAGCCCTCGGACGTCCCGCACGGGGCGAGTTCGAACACCGGGTGGCGGTCGGCCTCGGCCGCGAATTCCTCCGGGGAGGCATTCTTGTCGGCCTGGAAGTAGTCCCGGGTCGCGGATGCGATGGCCACGTACTTCTGCAGGACGGGTCCGGCCTCCCGCGCCGACACCTCCCGGATCGTGTAGTGACGGGTGCGGAACCTGCGGGTCAGGCCGATGCGGCCGGAAGCGCGCGCGTTGAGCACCCAGGGCACCACACCGTAGGGCGCTACCAGCCAACGTCGGCCCGCATGCTCGACGACCGTGACCGGGTTGGCGCGCTTCCGGCCGGTGCGACGACCCCGGGTGGTCAGCAGGTACGAGTGCGGGACGACGCCGGCCCGGACCAGCGCGCTCATCAGGGCGTTCTCCAGGCGATGAGCCCGGCCCCTGCGATACCGGCGGATCGGCCGCGCCGCGCCGGGGCGGTTCCCGGCGCCGGGCCCCTCGTCCGGAACCGGACGGTCGGGCTGGGCAGGGGAATTCACATCGCGGGAACTCACATCGCGCTCCTTTGCGCCGGAGATCGGGCGAGCAGGGTGCACGACTCCCACCACGGCCGCCGTCGTCGGATTCGTCCCACCGGAGATTTGCCCCCGGGCGCGGAAATGTCAACCTGCCCGAGACAGGTCGGTGACCGGGCATCGGGCGGGCGGGCATCGGCGGGCCGACGCCCCGGGTGCCTAAGGTGGGCCGCACAGGTGACCGCGGCGTGCCGCGCGGTCGAATCGAGGAGGAACCGACGATGAGTGCACGTACTCCCAGCGATCGCACCCCCAGCCAGTGGGAGGAGATCACCGCTGCCGATCCCGCGCATTCCACGTGGTACGTGGAGCGTTTCCGGTCGATGGCGGCGGAGGGCAAGGACATCGTCGGGGAGGCACGCCTGGTCGACGCGATGCTCGGCCGCGGCGGACGGGTCCTCGACGCGGGGTGCGGACCGGGCCGGCTCGGTGGCTATCTGCACGATGCCGGTCACGTGGTGGTCGGCGTCGATGTCGATCCGGTGCTGATTGCCGCCGCGGAGGAGGACCATCCCGGCCCGACCTGGCTCGTCGGTGATCTCGCCGAGCTGGATCTGCCGGCCCGCGGGGTCGCGGCCGACTTCGACGTCATCGTCTGCGCGGGCAACGTGATGACGTTCCTGGCGCCGTCCACCCGGGGCGCGGTACTGGCGGGATTCGCCCGTCATCTCGCGCCCACCGGCCGGGCGGTCGTGGGGTTCGGGGCCAACCGGGGCTACGAGTTCCCGCAGTTCCTCGCCGACGCCGCGGCCAACGGTCTCGTGGTGGACCTGAAGCTCTCGACCTGGGATCTGCGCCCGTTCACCGACGAGTCCGAATTCCTGGTGGCGGTGATGTCGCGCGCGGACTGATCGCCGGCGTCGGGGCCGGACCAGCAGGCCCCCGATCACATCCCGCTGGATGTGTCCTCCCTCACATCGTGTTACCCGTCGGTAGGAGTCGGGTAGCCGAATCGTGTCACGTCGGTGAGCCCCATCGATGACATCGACCGAAGGAGCGAACGCACGATGACCAAGACCGACACCGCTACGTTGCTCACACAGCTGCGAGCACTGCTCGACCTGACCAACACCGAGATCCAGGTCGCCGAGACCCGCATTCCCCAGGCCCGCACCGACGCGGTCCGCCGCGAACTGACCGAGAACGCCGCCAACGGCCGGGCCCGCGCCGAAGCCATCGAGCGCACCGTCCGCGAGCTGGGCGGACTGCCCGACGTCATCGGCCCGTTCGTCGGCCGCGCCGCCGCCGCGGTGAAGGCCATGGCCGAACAGGCCCAGCCGTTCGACGAGGCACTGCTGGGCGACCTCGCGCTCGAGCACCAGCTACTCGACCGCGCCCGCTACCTCAAGGCCCTCGCCACGGCGGCCCAGGCCCCCGCGGTCGTCGGCCTGGCCGACCGGCTGATCACCGCCCACAGCGCGACCGTGGAGTGGCTGACCACCGTCCTGGCCGAGGATGCGCTCGGCGGACCCGCCGCGCTGCGGCGCACCCCGCTGCAGGCCGCCGCGGGCGCCGCGGTCCGCATCGTCAACCTGCCCGTGACGTGGTCCGCGCGCGGTATCGACCGCGCGATCGACGCCGCCCGCTCGACGCGGCCCGCCTTCGGCGCGCTGCTGGCGCGCGGCGCCCACGCCGGCGACGTCGCCACGAAGACCCTGACGGCCAGCCGGGACGCGGCGCTCGAGACCGCCGAACGGATCACCCGCCGCGAAGGTGCGGACGGGACCGCCCGGGCGATCCACACGGCCCGCAGTGCCACCGGAATCCTCACTGCCGAGGAACTCCCGATCCCCGACTACGACAGCCTCAACGTCTCCCAGGCGGTCGCCGCCGTCAAGGAACTGACCGAACCGGCCGACGTGCGCGCGATCGTCGCGTACGAGGAGGCCCACAAGAACCGGCACGGCGTCGTGTCGGCCGCCCAGACCCGCCTGGCCGCCATCGCCCAGGAGGTCGTCGGGCTCCACTGATCACACGCCCCAGGAGATCGCCGGGTTCCGCGCCGCGGGGCCCGGCGGTCGCTTGTGAGCCGGGCAGTCCCGCGCGGGCGGGAATCTCCCCCGGTCCCATTGCGTACGTGGATGATTCGACGCACCGCGCGACCGGCTGCGAATCCCGGTGCCGGAAGGGATCAACCACGAACCACAGGACCCCCGGGCACCCTCGTCCCGGAAGCATCCGGTTTCGGACGTCGGCGGCACACCGAGGAATCTGCCGCCTCACCCCACGTCTCGTCGCGACCCGCGGCGGGACGAGACGGCAGGCGGTGGGATGATGACGGGCGTGCCGATGCCCTCACCGCTCCCCGTCAAGAACGGGGTCGGACCGACGCGCCTGCGCGTCCCGACGTCCGGTCCGTGGGCAACGATCGCCGCGTACGTCGTCGCGAGGTTCGACCACCTGGACGCCGACGACCTGTACCGACGGTTCGACGCCGGCGAGATCGTGGGCTCCGACGGCAGTGCGATCGGTCGCGGCACCGCGCTGGGCGCGCATCGGTTCGTCTGGTACTACCGCGATCTGCCGGTGGAGGAACCGATGCCGTTCCACGAGGAGATCCTGCATGTCGACGACGACCTCGTCGTGATCGACAAGCCGCACTTCCTCCCGACCACTCCGGGCGGACGATACCTGCGCGAGTCCGCGCTCGTCCGGTTGCGGACCCGCCTCGACAACCCGGACCTGACGCCGATCCATCGACTCGACCGAGCGACCGCCGGCCTGGTGATGTTCTCGGCCCGTCCCGCGACGCGCGGCGCATACCAGTCGCTGTTCGAAAAGCGGCGGGTCGTGAAGGTTTACGAGGCGGTGTCGGCGCGACCACCCGGGTGGGACCCGGACGCACCGGCGCTTGCCGGGCGCGCCCTGCCCATCGTCTACCGCAACCACATCGAGGCGCGGCGCGGGGAGTTACGGGTGGTCGTCGACAACTTCCGTGAGCCCAACGCCGAGACGGTGGTCGATGTGAGTGGGACCGGCGTGAGCGCCTCCGGACGTGCTGTGCTGCACACGGTTCTGCGTCCACACACCGGACGGATGCACCAGTTGCGGGTGCATCTGGCAGCGCTCGGCGCCGGGATCCTGGGCGACCGTTGGTATCCCGACCTGCTGCCCGAGGCCCCGGACGATCATTCCCTCCCACTCCAATTGCTCGCGCGGGAACTGGAGTTCAGCGATCCGCTGTCGGGGACGCCGCGACGGTTCGTCACCCGCCGGACGCTGTGCGAGGCACCCGTGCCGGGGCGCTGAGCGCCGCGCGTGCGCGGCCGGGTGACGTCGCGCTCGGCAACCCGGTGGACGCGACGGCCGAGGTCGCCGCCCGGATCGAGCAGTGGCGACGCGAGCAGAAGCGGTCGGCGCGGCGCCTCGCCCTCGCGCCGGCCGCGGCATCGGGCACATCCACCGCATCGTCACCGACACCGGCTCGTGAGCAAACGCCGAGCCGGTGCCGCCAACGTCGTGGCTCTTACATCTAGACGTTGAAGCGGAACTCCACGACGTCGCCGTCCGCCATCACGTAGTCCTTGCCCTCCATGCGGACCTTGCCCCGGGCCTTCGCCTCGGCCATCGACCCGGCCGAGTCGAGGTCCTCGAAGGAGACGACCTCGGCCTTGATGAAGCCCCGCTCGAAGTCGGAGTGGATGACGCCGGCGGCCTGCGGTGCGGTCGCACCCTGCGGGATGGTCCATGCACGAGCCTCTTTCGGCCCGGCGGTGAGGTAGGTCTGCAGGCCGAGAGTGTGGAAGCCGACGCGGGCGAGCGAGTGCAGGCCCGGCTCGGTCTGGCCGATGGACTCGAGGAGCTCCTGGGCCTCGTCGGGCTCGAGTTCGATCAGCTCGGATTCGACCTTCGCGTCGAGGAACACACAGTCGGCCGGGGCGACGGCCGCGCGGAGTTCCTGCTGCTTCGCCTCGTCGGTGAGCACCGCCTCGTCGGCGTTGAACACGTACAGGAACGGCTTGGTCGTCATGAGGTTCAGCTCGCGCAGCAGGCCGAAGTCGAGCGAGTCCTTCGCCGCGAACAGGGTCTTCCCCTCGTTGAGCACGCCCTGGGCCTTGACGGCCTCGTCGAACTGCGGCTTGAGTTCCTTGTTCTTCTTCGCCTCCTTCTCGAGGCGCGGCAGGGCCTTCTCCAGGGTCTGCAGGTCGGCGAGGATCAGCTCCGTCTCGATGATCTCGATGTCCGCGAGCGGATCGACGCGGCCGTCGACATGGACGACGTCGTCGTCGGCGAACACCCGCACGACCTGGCAGATGGCCTCGGCCTCCCGGATGTTGGCGAGGAACTTGTTGCCGAGCCCGGCACCCTCGGAGGCGCCCTTGACGATGCCGGCGATGTCGACGAACGACACGGTCGCGGGCAGGATCCGCTGCGACCCGAAGATCTCGGCGAGCCGCTCCAGCCGCGGATCCGGCAGTTCGACGACGCCGACGTTCGGCTCGATGGTGGCGAACGGGTAGTTCGCGGCAAGCACTTCGTTCTTGGTCAGCGCGTTGAACAGCGTCGACTTTCCGACGTTGGGAAGACCGACGATTCCGAGGGTTAGGCTCACGGAATCGATATTCTACGTGGTCGCGGTCGCGCCCCTTCCATCCCCACGGCGTGCGACGGCCACCAGCCACTCGGCGTCGTCGTGCCACGGCCGCAGGTCCCAGGTGGCGAAGCGGTGCTCGAGGCTCAGGCCGGCGGCCGCGAGGTCGGCGGCGAACCGCGACGGGCGGTATGCCGCGCCGGTGGTGAAGCCGGCGACGAACACCCCACCGGGACGCAGATGCGCGGCGATCCGCTCGAGCACGGTCCGCTCCGAACCGGGCGCGAGGAACATCATCACGTTGCCGGCCGAGACCACCGCGTCGAACCGCTCGCCCGGCAGATCCAGCTGTGCCAGGTCGGCGAGATGCACGGTCAGCTCCGGGTGCGCCCGGGCCTCCTCCACGAGCACCGGGTCGAGGTCGACGGCGGTCACGCTGTGGCCACGCCGGGCCAGCTCGAGCCCGACACGGCCGGTGCCGCAGCCGGCGTCGAGGATCCGCGCGCCGCGCGGAACGAGCACGTCGACGAACCGGGCCTCCCCGTGCAGATCCGTCCCCGCATGGGCGAGCTCGGCGAACCGCTCGATGTAGGCCCGGGAATCCCCGGCACTGCGCTCGGACTGCCATCGCGTCGCGGACATGGGCCCGATGCTAGCCCGGGCCGCGGGCGTCAGCAGGCGACGCGGACGAGCTGCGAGATCCGGCCGGCCTGATCCTCGGTGGGAGCGGTGTCCCCGTTCTGTGCCAGCTCCCCGACCTTCGCGATCACCTCCTGATCGCTCGCGCCGGAGTCGATCAGTGGGCACGTCTCGATGACGATCGCCTCGATGGAGGCGTCGTCGCGGTCGGCGGCGAGGTTGGGATAGCCCGTGCGGAACGCGGCGACGAACGTCGCGAGCTTCGCCTCGTCGAAGGCGCCGCGCGCCCGCTCGGCCACGCTCGACGCGGCGGAGGCGAGGCTCGAGGCCGCCCCGCCGAGCGTCGTGCGCGCCGCATCGGATTCGTTCGACGCGTCGTCACCGGAACTGCAGGACACGAGCACGACGGCCGCGGCACCCGCGGCCAGCACGGCGGTGAGCTTCCTCATGATCAGAGCCTGCCACGATCCGGGTGTTCGCGCCGGTGAACCGCCCCGCGGGGCGCGGTTCCCGTAGATTGCAGACGAGCCCGATCCACGTCGTCGAGAGCATCGGAAGGACCGTCCGTTGAGCGATGTGCAGAGCACCGAGCGGAAGCCACCGGCACCGAAACCGGACCGCACCACGCTGATCGCCTCCGGCGGGTTGACGCTGGCGAAGTGGTCGGCGGCGTTGGTGGTGATCGCGGCGGGCGCACTGGTCATCGGCTGGATCATCGAGAAGATGTGGGTGATCGTCCTGCCCGTGGCGCTGGCGATCGTCATCGCCACGATGCTGTGGCCGCCCACCCGCGGCATGATGAAGCGCGGCGTGCCGCCGGCGGCCGCGGCGGGCCTGACCCTGTTCCTGTTCTTCGCGATTCTCGGCGGCATCATCGCCGGCATCGTCCCGTCGGTGGTGGCGCAGGCGCCGGAGCTTGCGAACAAGACCACCGACGGCATCAACAAGGTGCTGGACTGGGTGCAGGGCCCCCCGGTCAATCTGAAGGACGAGCAGCTCGAGAACGCCACGCAGGTGGTGATCGACAAGGTCCAGGAGAGCGGCGCGACCATCGCCAGCGGCGTGTTCACCGGTGTCAGCACGGCCGGTTCCCTGCTGGTGACGATCGGTCTGGTACTCGTCCTGGTGTTCTTCTTCATCAAGGACGGCCCGCGGTTCATCCCGTGGGTGCACGCCGTCGGCGGCGGTCGCGCCGGGCGGCACCTCGAGGAGGTGCTGATCCGGATGTGGAACACCCTCGGCGGTTTCATCCGCACCCAGGCGCTCGTCAGCTTCATCGACGCGTTCTTCATCGGCCTGGGGTTGGTCATCCTCGGGGTGCCCCTCGCGCCCGTGCTGGCGATCCTCACGTTCATCGGCGGGTTCATCCCGATCGTGGGTGCCTTCGTCGCCGGAGCGCTCGCCGTCCTCGTGGCGCTGGTCGCGAACGGTCTGACCACCGCGATCATCGTTCTCGTCATCATCATCGCGGTGCAGCAGCTCGAGGGGAACGTGCTGCAGCCCGTGCTGCAGTCACGCAGCATGCACCTGCACGCGGTGGTGGTGCTGCTCGCCGTCACCGCCGGGACGTCGCTGTTCGGGATCATCGGTGCGTTCCTCGCCGTCCCCGTCGCGGCCGTCGCCGCGGTGGTGCTGCGCTACGTCGGCGAGCAGATCGACGAACGCAGCGCCACGCCGGAGGAGCCCGAAACTGCCGGGGAGGAGACCCCGGCGCTGCCGCCGGGACCGGCGGCAGCCGAGCCGGGCCCGGCCTGATCGGCGGGGCTCAGCTCGCGATCTCCACCGTGGATCCGGTGCGGCCGCGCACGACGTGCAGGCGGCTGGGGATGCGCTGACGCATCTCGTCGACGTGGCTGACCACGCCGACGACGCGGCCGCCGGCGCGTAGCTCGTCGAGCACCCCCATCACCGCGTCGAGCGCGTCGGCGTCGAGCGTGCCGAACCCCTCGTCGATGAACATCGTGTCGAGCACCAGTCCCCCGGATTCGGCGGCGACGACGTCCGCGAGCCCGAGGGCCAGCGCCAGCGACGCCTGGAACGACTCGCCGCCCGAGAGGGTCTTCGTCGACCGCACCACACCGGTGTACTCGTCGTGGATGTCGAGGCCGAGGCCGCCGCGCTTGCCGTGCGTGCCGGCGGCATCGGAGTGCACGAACTCGTAGCGGCCGCCGGACATGCGCCGCAGCCGCACCGACGCCGACTCGGCCACCTCCTCGAGGCGCGCCGCGAGGACGTACGAGCGCAGCGACATCTTGCGCGTGTTCTGCCCGGTGCCCGCGACGACGTCGGCGAGCGCTGCGAGTTCGGCCTGCTCGTCCCGCAGCGGCACCAGCTTGGCGTACTCCTCTTCGAGGCGCGCCGCGAACTTCTCGATGTCGGCGTGGCGCCGCTCGGCCTCGGAGGCCGCGGACACCGCCGCGGCCAGCGCGGCCGCGCTCCGGGTGACCGCCGCCTCCGGTTCCGTCAGGTCCACCGGGTCGTCGCCGACCCGGGCGGTGTCCGGGTCGTCGAGCACGGCCTGCGCGGCCGCACGCCGGTCCGCCGCCGCGCGCAGGGCCTGCTCGATCTCGCGGAGGCGCGAATCGGGGCGCACCGCCGAGAGTGCCTGCTCGATGCTCGCGAACCCGGCCCGTTCGGCGGCTGCCGCCGCCTCCTGGGCCCGCTCGCGCGCGACCGTCGCGGCGTTCGCGGCCCGCACCCGGGCGTCGAGCAGGTTCGCCGCGGCACCGGCGAGCGCCGCGATCCGACGTCGGCGGGCGGCGAGGGAGTCCTCGGCACCGGCCGCCGCGGTGATGCGGGTGCGGATCTCGTCGGCCTCTGCCGCGGCGCTCTCCTCGCGGTGCGCGGCCTGGGCGGCTTCGACGTCCACCGCGTGCGCCTGCTCGCGCAGGTCCGCGTCGAGCCCGCGCAGCCGGGCGATCTCGCCGCGATGGCGCTCGCGTTCGGCGGCGGTGGCCGCCGTCGCGGCGTGCGTGGCGGCGGCCGCGGCCCGCATCTCGGTGAGCGTGTCGAGACCGGCGTCACCGCAGCGCTGCCGCAGCACCGCGACGGTGTTGGCCGCGTCCGCGACCGCCGCCTGCGCCCGCGTCAGTTCCGCGGCGGCTCGCTGCTCGGCCTCCCGGGCGGCGTCCTCGTCCGCCTTGGTCGCGGTGTCCGAGGCGGGCCGGGCCGGGTTCGGGTGCGCCGTGGCTCCGCACACCACGCACGGACGCCCGTCGACCAGATCGGTGGCCAGCTCGGCGGCCATCCCGGCGATGCGGCGCTCGCGCACGTCGAGCAGGGCGGTGCGGGCGTCGTGGTGTGCGTCGCGCAGGGCGACGACCTCGTCCTCGAGGCGTCGCAGCCGGGGGGCCCGGTCCTGGAGTTCGGTGGCGGCCGCGAGGGCGTCGGTGGCCCGCGCCAGTTCGGCCTCGAGCCGGGGCAGCGTGGCCGCGGCCCGCTCGGACCGGCGCGCGGCCTCCTCCGCGGCGTCGCGGCGGCCCGGAAGTCCCTCCAGTTCCGCGGCGATCCGCTCGGCGCGCACGGCCAGGTCGCGCCGCTGCTGCTGCAGGGCGACGCGGTCGGCCTCGAGCCGGGTCAGGCGCTGCTCCTGTTCGAGCAGGGCGTCGAGGCGGACCACCTCTGCAGACCACCGCTGTTCGTGGGGGCGGATCAGAGCGCGGTCGGTTTCGGCGGGGGAACCGTCGAGCTCGGCGGCGAGGGCCTGTCCCTCCCCGTCGGCGGCGAGCGGGGCGGCCGCGGCCACCGCGGCGGCGTGTGCGGCGGCGGCGGCCTCCGCGGCGCGGTGCGCGTCGCGGGCGACGTCGACGACCGGCGCCGCCCGCCGGGCCGTCTCGAGTTCCGTGGACAGGGTCTGCAGCTCGCCGGCCCCGGCATCGAGGTCGGCGAGTTCGGCGACCGCGCGGGCGCGTCGTTCCTGGCACCGTCGCAGCTCGGTCGCCTCGGCGAGGACCGCCCGGTCGCGGGTGTCGTCGGCGCGCGCGACGTCGAGCGCCGCGAGCGCGAGATCGCGGCTCTCGGCGGCGTCGTCGCGCAGCCGGTGCGCCCACACGACCGGTTCGGCGTCGGCGCCGGCCTCGAGGCCGGCCGCGGCGCTGACCTTGGCGAGCAGCAGGTCGACGGCGCGTTGCTGTTCTTCGAGGCGTTTGGCGGCGGTGCTGCGGCGGTCCTTGAACCAGCGCTCGACGGAGCCGAATCGCGTGGTGTCGAACAGCCGCTCGAGCAGCTTGCCGCGGTCCTCGCTGTCGGCGCGCAGGAACTTCGCGAACTCGCCCTGCGGCAGCAGCACCACCTGGAAGAACTGCTCGGCACTCATCCCGAGCAGGCGCCGGACGGCGTCCCCGATGTCGGGCAGTCGAGAGAGGTGCTCGCCCGAGCCGTCGAGCCAGGTCAGGCTCGCCTTGGCATTCTGCTTGACGGTCCCGGTCCCGCGCAGCTTCGGGCGCTCGTAGTCGGGACTGCGCACGATCCGCAGCCGCCGGCCCGCGATGGTCGCCTCGAGACTCACCTGCGGTGCGGTGCTGGCGGGGGCGTGGTCCGACAGCAGCCGGCGTCCGTCGGCGCGGGCTCCGGGCACCGTGCCGTACAGGGCGAACGCCACCGCGTCGAGAATGGAGGTCTTGCCGGCGCCGGTGCGGCCGTGCAGCAGGAACAGGCCGTCCGCGCCGAGCTCGTCGAAGTCCACCCGCACGGTGTCGGCGAACGGCCCGAACGCGGTGATCTCCAGCTGGTGCAGCCTCACGCGGACGCCTCCCCCGGTGCGACGGTCTGCTCGGTCCCGACGCCCGCGGCACGGTCGACGTCGCGCAGCGCCTGCTGCACCCAGCGCAGCTCCCGCTCGGACGGCTCCGATCGCACATCGGCCAGGAATCCGCGGGTGACGTCGAGGTCGCTTCGGCCGCGCACCTTCTGCCGGTAGGTGACGGTCGATGCCGCGACGGGCGGTTCCCACTCGACGTGGACGGCACGGGGGAAACGGGACTGCAGCCGACGCATCGCGTCGAGGGGGCGCACGGCGTCGGTGAGGACGGCCGAGACGTAGTGGTCTTCCGCCCCGGTGTGCGCGACGTCGGTGAGCAGGTCGTCGAGGACGCCGGTGAGACGGCTCAGGCCCCGCACGACCGGCAGGTCGACGCGCTCGACGGCCGCCCGCCCGGTGGCGTCCAGATCGACGAGCCACACGGCCTTGCGGTGGGTGCGTTCGCCGAACGAGTACGGCAGCGGCGAGCCCGAGTAGCGGATGTGCTCGGCGACGGTCTGTGGGGAGTGGAGGTGACCGAGCGCGACGTAGTCGACGCCGTCGAACGCCGACGCCGGGACGGTTTCGACGCCGCCGACCGAGATCGACCGTTCGGAGCCGGCGGCCTCGGCGCCGACGACGAAGGCGTGGGCGAGCACCACTGCGCGAACGCCGCGGGCGCGCGCGTCGGCGCGGACCCGGTCCATCGCCGCCCCGAGGATCTCCGCGTGCGAGCGGGCCTCGGGCACCCCCAGTTCGGCGCGGGTGATCTCCGGCTCCAGATAGGGGATGCCGTAGAAGGCGACGGTGCCGTGGGCGTCGTCGAGCAGGACGGGCCGGTCGACCTGGGAGACCCGGGTGATCAGGTGCAGCCCGCCCTCGGCGGCGAATGCCGCGGCGGCGCCGAGACGGACGGGTGAGTCGTGGTTGCCGGACGTCGCGACGATGACGGCGCCGGCCCGGCGGATCGCCTCGAATCCCGCATTGCACACCGCGACGGCATCCGCGCTCGGGATGGACCGGTCGTAGACGTCGCCGGCCACCACCACCACGTCGACGCGCCGCTCGGCGACGAGGTCGGCGAGGGCAGCGAGGGCCTGCGCCTGGTCGGACAACAGATCCACGCCGTGGAAGGTGCGGCCGATGTGCCAGTCCGAGGTGTGCAGGATCCGCATGCCGTCAGACCGTAGAGCAGCGCACCGACACGACATCTCCCGGTCCGGGTGAGCCTGTCGGTCGTCTCGGGCATCATGCGCACCATGACGGCACTCACGGCACTCGCGTTGCTCGCCGCCCTCGCACTCGGCGCGGTTCTCGGCTGGTTGCTGCACGCCGCGCGCAGCGGCGACCGCGCCGCGCGGGCGGAGGCCCAGCTCGCGGCCCTGCGCGAGAACGAAGCGCAACTACGGCAGGCGCTCGGTGCCGTGAGCGAGGATTCCGCCCGCCGGCATTCCGGTGCGATCGGCGAGCAGGTCTCACGTCTCGTCGGGCCGTTGCAGGAGGCGGTGGGAGCCCTCGCGCGGCAGGTGGAGCACGTCGAGCGGAACCGGGTGCACGCCTACGCCGGCCTGACCGAGCAGGTCGAGGGCATGCACCGCGCCTCGCAGCTGCTCTCGACGCAGACGCAGCAGCTGGTGACGGCCCTGCGCGCCCCGCAGGTGCGCGGACGATGGGGCGAGATCCAGCTCGAACGCGTGGTCGAGCTCGCCGGGATGGTGCGGCACTGCGACTTCGACACCCAGGTCGCCAAGGACGGGGTGCGCCCGGATCTGCTGGTGTATCTCGCCGGCGGCAAGCAGATCGTCGTGGATGCGAAGGTGCCGTTCGCCGCCTATCTCGACGCCGCCCAGGAGGAGGACGTCGCCCGGCGGGACCAGCACCTGGTGCGGCACGCCCGCCAGGTGCGCACGCATATCGATCAGCTCTCGGCGAAGGCCTACTGGGAGTCGTTCGATCCGACGCCCGAGTTCGTGGTGCTGTTCGTCCCCGGCGACCCGTTCCTCGATGCGGCGCTGGCTGCGGATTCGGAGCTGCTCGAGTACGCGTTCGCCCGGAACGTGATCCTGGCCACTCCTACCACCCTCGTCGCGCTGCTGCGCACCATCGCGCACACGTGGCGGCAGGAGGCCCTGTCGAAGGAGGCCGCGACGATCCACCAGCTCGGCCGGGAGCTGTACCAGCGGATCGGCGTCGTCGGGGGGCACCTCGATCGGCTCGGATCCCAGCTGGGCAAGGCCGTCGACTCGTTCAATCTGACCGTCGCGTCGATGGAGTCCCGGGTGGCGGTGACGGCGCGGAAGCTGAGCGAACTGGAGATCTTCGACGGCGAGCACCCGGAGGTGCGACCGGTCGACGCGTGGCCGCGCCGCACGACTCCGACCGACATCTCCGAGTCCGGCGGTCCTGTCGACGAAGCAAGTTGACCCGATGGGTCTAGTGTCGACATGTGTCTGCAACGCAACGTGCTCGCTCGGCGGTGCCGCTCGACATGCGGTCGGTGGCGCCCACTGTGCCTGGCGTCCCGTGGTGGGGCGCGATCCTCGTCGCGGCGGGCTCGACCCTGCTCGGCTTCCTCATCGACGCGGCACGCGGTAACGAGCTCGGCTCGGCGTTCTCCGCGTTCTACGTGCTCGGATGCATCGCGGCGGTGGCGGCCGTGCAGCACCGGGCGCTGTTCACGGCGATGGCGCAGCCGCCGCTGCTGCTCCTCGTCGCCGTCCCGATCGCGCAGGAGTTCCTCGTCGAATCCGGCGGCGGCGGCCTGAAGGATCTGGCGCTCAACGTCGCGTATCCGCTGGTGAACCGCTTCCCCGTGATGCTCACCGCCACGGTGGCGGTCCTGGTCGTCGGCGGCCTGCGGATCTTCCTGAGCCGGCCCCCGGTGCCGGCTCCGGCCCGAGCGGGCAGGAGGAGCGCACGCGCGGCAGCGCGTGCGGCCAAGGCCCCGTCGCGGGCCGCGCAGCAGGACCGCGACACCGCCGTGCCCGCGAAGCCGGCGCGGGGCCGTCGCGGGCGCCCGGCCGCGCGGCCGCCCGCCTCCACCAAGGCCAGCGTGCGGCAGGTGGCGGACACGCGCGACAACCCGGTGGTGCGGCGCCGCACCACGGCCCCGGCCCCGGCTCCGGACGCGGTCCGTCGCGGCGCAACCGAACCGGCCGCGGCACGTGACGTCGCCGACCGGCCGCGGCGCAGCGAACCGGCACCGCGACGGGCCGCCGAGGCCCGCCGGGAATACGACCGGCGCGGCGACCACCGGACCCGCACCGACCGGCCCTACGAGCGGGGCGATGTTCCCCCGCCGCCCCGCAGGCAGTCCCCGGTTCCGGAGACCCCGGAATACCGGCGGCCCCGGGTGCGCTACCGGGACCGGTACGAGGACTGAGCGTGCCCGATCAGGCGCGCCGCGCGGAGCGCAGTTCCCGGGGCAGCGCGAACACCAGGGTCTCGTTGGCCGTGGTCACCGACTGCACGTCGGCGAAGCCGTGCTCGGCGAGCAGGTCGATCACGCCGCGCACCAGAACCTCCGGCACCGATGCGCCCGAGGTGATCCCGACGGTCTGCACGCCCTCGAGCCAGGCCGGGTCGACCTCGCGGGCGTAGTCGACGAGATGCGCGGCCCGGGCACCGGCACCCAGCGCCACCTCCACGAGCCGCACCGAGTTCGACGAGTTGCGCGAGCCCACGACGATGACGAGGTCGCATTCGGGCGCCATCGCCTTGACCGCCACCTGCCGATTCTGGGTGGCGTAGCAGATGTCGTCGCTCGGGGGGTCCTGCAGCAGGGGGAACTTCGTGCGCAGCCGCTGGACCGTCTCCATGGTCTCGTCGACGCTGAGGGTGGTCTGCGACAGCCAGATCACCTTGGCCTCGTCGCGCACGGTGACGTGGTCGACCGCGTCGGGCCCGTCGACGAGCTGGACGTGGTCGGGAGCCTCGCCGGCGGTGCCTTCCACCTCCTCGTGACCCTCGTGACCGATGAGCAGGATGTCGTAGTCGTCGCGGGCGAAGCGCTTGGCCTCCTGGTGCACCTTCGTCACCAGCGGGCACGTGGCATCGATGGTGCGCAGGTTGCGTTCGGCGGCGGAGGCGTGCACCGCGGGCGAGACACCGTGCGCCGAGAACACCAGCACCGCGCCCGCCGGCACCTGGTCGGTCTCGTCGACGAAGACCACGCCACGCTCGGCGAGGGTCTCGACCACGTGACGGTTGTGGACGATCTCCTTGCGGACGTAGATCGGGGCACCGTGCTTCTCGAGTGCCTTCTCCACCGTTTCGACGGCCCGGTCGACGCCGGCGCAGTACCCGCGCGGCTCGGCGAGCAGGACGCGCTTACCGGCAGCAGGTGAACCGGCCGACCGAGTGATTCCGACTTCGAGGGGAACAGGCGCAGACATGCCTCCAGGGTACGGGCCGTTCGCGGGGTCGGCCCTCGTCGGCTACCAATCGGGCGGCACGTGAGGCAGTCTGTTTCTCATGATCCGTCCACCGTTCATGGCGCGGGTGGCGGCCGGGCTGGCCGTCACCGCGTACGAAGAGACCCTCAAGCTGCCGTCCACCGCGGTCGCGCTGCCGATGACCACGGTCAGCCAGATCCTTCAGACAACGATGCGGATCCAGCAGACGATGACGTCGCTCGCCATCAAGGGCGACCAGCTGTTCGAGCTGCTCGGCGCGGCCCCCGCCGAGGAGCCGTCATGGGCCACCTTCGACGACGACGCCGAGGTGCCGGCGGGCACTGCCGAGATGTCGACCGCCGCAGCGCCGGGGCGGTTCGCGCTCTACTCGATGCCGCCGGCCGCGGAGGCCGCGGTGCCGGTGGCCGCCGGCCCGAAGGCGGGCAAGTCCCCCGTCGCCGAGACGGAGACCGCCGGCTCCGGCGCCGCCGAGACCGGGTCGCCCGCCGAGTCCACCGCCGCGAAGATCAGCGCCGGCAAGACCGCCGTCGGCGGCGCCGACGCGGCCGGGGGCAAATCCGCGAAGAAGGCGGCGAAGAAGACGGCCGCCGGGAGCGCGGCAGGATCCGAGGTGCCCGAGATCGTCGAACTGCTCGACTACCCGTCGCTGACCCTGGCACAGCTGCGGGCCCGGATGCGCACCCTGTCGGTCGAGGACCTGCGGGCGCTGCTCGAGTACGAGAGCGCCACGCGCGCACGCGACCCGTTCGAGACCATGCTGTCCAACCGGATCGCGAACGCAAGCACCAAGTGACCTCCGCGCCCACGGTCACCCCGTCCAACTCCGCGGAGCATCCGTGGCCGGTCCGGACCGTCTCGCAGAAGGTCGCCGGCTGGATCGACCGGCTCGGTTCGGTCTGGGTGGAGGGCCAGATCACCCAGCTCAACGTGCGTCCCGGCACCCGCACCGCGTTCCTCACGTTGCGGGATCCGTCGGCGGACATGTCGCTGTCGGTGACGTGCTCGCCGCAACTGGTGCAGAACTCCCCCGTACCGCTCACCGAGGGCAGCCGGGTGGTGATGTTCGGCAAGCTGTCGTTCTGGACCGGCCGCGGCACCCTCGCCCTGCGGGTCACCGAGATCCGCGCCGTCGGTATCGGCGAACTCCTCGCCCGCATCGAGCGGCTGCGTGCGCTGCTCGCGGCCGAGGGACTGTTCGACCCTCGGCTCAAGCGGCCCCTGCCGTTCCTGCCGCAGCGGATCGGTCTGATCACCGGGCGCGCGAGCGCCGCCGAGCGGGACGTGCTCAGCGTCGCGCAGCGCCGATGGCCGGCCGTCCGTTTCGAGATCCGCAACACCGCCGTCCAGGGGCCCACCGCGGTCCCGCAGATCCTGGATGCGCTCGAGGAACTCGACGCCGACCCGTCCGTCGACGTCATCGTGCTCGCGCGCGGCGGCGGCAGCGTGGAGGACCTGCTGCCGTTCTCGGACGAGGCGCTGTGCCGCGCGATCGTCCGGTGCACGACGCCGGTGGTCAGCGCCATCGGGCACGAACCGGACAGCCCGCTGTCCGACCACGTCGCCGACCTGCGGGCGGCGACCCCCACCGACGCCGCCAAACGGATCGTGCCGGACGCGGTGGCCGAACAGGACCTGGTGGACGAGCTACGAGGGCGGTCGGCGGCGGCGCTGCGGAACTGGGTGCGCCGGGAGGAGCACGTGATCGAGCAGTTGCGCAGCCGGCCGGTGCTCGCAGACCCCCTGAGCACCGTCGACCGGCGAAGCGAGGAGATCGAGCGGCTGCGGCAGTGCGCCCGTCGCGACGTGACCCGCGCGATCGACGCCGAGGCCGCCCGGATCGAGCACCTCGGCGCGCGGCTCGCGACCCTCGGTCCCGCCGCCACCCTCGCCCGCGGCTACGCGGTGGTCCAGCGGGTGGTCCCCGACGGGGATCCGGAGGTGCTGCGGTCGGCCGGCGACGCACCGCCCGGCACCCAGCTGCGGGTGCGGGTCACCGACGGGGCGCTGCGCGCCGCCGTCATCGGACGAGAGAAGTGACGGGGAACGGATGAGCGAGACGAAGACCACGGCCGCGAGCGGCCCGAAGGACACGGCCGCGAGCGGCCCGAAGACCACCTCCGCGAGCGGCCCGAACGACGACGTGGCGGAGTTCGGCTACGAGCGTGCGCGCGACGAACTGGTCAACGTGGTCAAGATGCTCGAACAGGGTGGCTTGGACCTGGACGATTCGCTGGCGCTGTGGGAACGGGGCGAGGCGCTCGCGCGGCGCTGCGAGGAGCATCTCGCCGGTGCCCGGCAGCGTGTGGAGACCGCGCTGTCGCACGCCGACGACGACGAGGAGTGAGCGGAGCGGCTGCTAGGGCTGCAGCGGTTCGGCCGCACCCGCGGCGGTCGCCAGCTCGCGGAACTCGGCCTCGTCGCCGGAGCCGCCGATGAGGATCCGGACGTCGCCGAAGTCGGACACCCACAGCGGTTCGACGCCCTCGCCGCCGTAGACCACCCAGTCGCGGCCGGCGAGGCTCTGCGCCCCGGTCGCGGTGCGCGGCTCCCCGGCGACGAACCGCACCAGCTCGTCCTCCCCCGCATTCGACTGGGTGAACCGCACGTACCGGCCGTCAGGGGTGATGAATCCGACGGTGCTCGAATCGCCACCCTGCTCGCCGGTGATGATGCTGCGGCTGCCGGAGTTGGCCTGCCAGTCCTCGGGCACCTTCGGCTGCCGGATCGGGAAGTCCAGCTCGCGGGCGTCGTACTTCAGGCCGGCGTCGACGTCGAAGCTGGGCACGGGTCCCGCCGTGGGGCCGCCGGGGCTGAAGGAGCATTGGCTGGCGATCGCGGCCACGACGACCATGATCAGCAGAAGCGGGATCAGCGACCACGCCATGTCGCGCGTGTCGTGGAGAATGCGGGGTTTCTGGGAGGCCACGCTTCCAGTCTGACAGCCGTCCGCACCGATACCCGCACGTGGCCGGGTCCGAGCCCCGCCGACGGGGCGGTGATGAGAGAATTACCACTCGAAACCATCGGAACCCGGCGGCTGTCCCCTCGGCGGCCGTCCCGCGTCGGCGTCCGCGCCGACCGACTGCATCAGGAGGCAGTAGCCCATGACGGCCAGCACCCCGACCCGCCGCCAGGCCCCGGACCGCAATCTCGCCCTCGAGCTGGTGCGTGTCACCGAGGCCGCGGCGATGGCTGCGGGCCGCTGGGTCGGCCGCGGTGACAAGGAAGGCGGCGACGGCGCCGCCGTCGACGCCATGCGTCACATGGTCAGCTCGGTGTCGATGCGCGGCGTCGTCGTGATCGGTGAGGGCGAGAAGGACGAGGCGCCCATGCTCTACAACGGCGAGGAGGTCGGCAACGGCGACGGCCCGCTGTGCGACGTGGCGGTCGACCCGATCGACGGCACCACCCTGATGGCGAAGGGTGCGCCCGGCTCCATCGCGGTGCTCGCCGTCGCCGAGCGCGGCGCCATGTTCGACCCGTCCGCCGTGTTCTACATGGACAAGATCGCCGTCGGCCCGGAGGCCGCGGACGTCATCGACATCACCGCGCCTGTCGCCGAGAACATCAGCCGGGTCGCGAAGGCGAAGCACTCGGAGATCTCCGACATCACCGTCACGATCCTCGACCGTCCCCGGCACGCGCAGCTCATCAGCGATGTGCGCGCGACCGGCGCGCGCATCCGCCTGATCTCCGACGGTGACGTCGCCGGCGCGATCGCCGCGGCGCGCCCGGGTTCGGGTGTCGACATGCTGCTCGGCATCGGCGGCACCCCGGAGGGCATCATCGCCGCGGCCGCGATGCGCTGCATGGGTGGCGCGCTGCAGGGCCGGCTGGCGCCGAAGGACGACGCGGAGCGGCAGAAGGCGATCGACGCGGGCCACGAACCGGGCCGCGTGCTGACCACCACGGACCTGGTCAAGGGCGAGAACATCTTCTTCTGCGCGACCGGCGTCACCGACGGCGAACTCGTCAAGGGTGTCCGCTACTACGGCGGCGGCGCGACGACGCAGTCGATCGTGATGCGCAGCAAGTCCGGCACCGTCCGGATGGTCGAGGCGTACCACCGTCTGAAGAAGCTCAGCGAGTTCACGTCGATCGATTTCCACGGCGTCGCGGGGGCCGTTCCTCCCATGCCGTGACCCGCTTCGCGGTCGTGGTGTCCTTTCGGATCTCCGCCGGTCCGAAGGGGCGCCCCTGCGGCGCGAGCCGCCTACTGTGAAGCCATGGCCGAGAATCCCGAGCAGCAGTTCCGAATCGAACACGACACCATGGGTGAGGTCCGGGTCCCGGCCGACGCCCTGTGGCGCGCTCAGACCCAGCGGGCCGTGGAGAACTTCCCGATCTCCGGCCGCGGCCTCGAACGCACCCAGATCCGCGCGATGGGCCTGCTCAAGGCGGCGTGTGCCCGGGTCAACCAGGACCTGGGCCTGCTCGACGCGGAGAAGGCCGACGCGATCGTCGCCGCCGCTACCGAGATCGCCGAGGGCCTGCACGACGACCAGTTCCCCATCGACGTGTTCCAGACCGGTTCGGGCACGAGCTCGAACATGAACGCCAACGAGGTCATCGCGAGCCTCGCCGCGCAGCGCGGGGTGACGGTGCATCCCAACGATCACGTCAACATGTCGCAGTCGTCGAACGACACCTTCCCCACCGCGACGCACGTCGCCGCCACCGAGGCGGCGGTGAAGGATCTCATCCCGGCCCTCGACCAGCTGCGGGCGTCCCTCGCCGCGAAGGCGGAGGAGTGGAAGCGGGTCGTCAAGTCCGGCCGGACCCATCTGATGGATGCCGTGCCGGTCACGCTCGGGCAGGAGTTCGGGGGCTACGCCCGGCAGATCGAGGCCGGCATCGAGCGGGTGCAGGCGACGCTGCCGCGGCTCGGCGAGCTGGCCATCGGCGGCACCGCCGTCGGCACGGGCCTGAATGCCCCCGAGGGGTTCGGCCCCCGCGTCGTCGCCGAACTGGTGCGCGCGACCGGGGTGGAGGCGCTGACGCCGGCGAAGAACAGTTTCGAAGCGCAGGCCGCGCGCGACGGCCTGGTCGAGGCGTCCGGGGCGCTGCGGACCATCGCGGTCTCGCTGACGAAGATCGCCAACGACATCCGGTGGATGGGGTCGGGTCCGTTGACGGGTCTCGCCGAGATCCAGCTGCCGGACCTGCAGCCGGGCAGCTCGATCATGCCGGGCAAGGTGAACCCCGTGCTGCCGGAGGCGGTGACCCAGGTGGCGGCGCAGGTCGTGGGCAACGACGCGGCCGTGGCGTGGGGCGGCGCCGCGGGCGCGTTCGAGCTCAACGTGTACATCCCGATGATGGCCCGCAACCTGCTCGAGTCGTTGCGCCTGCTGGCCAACGTCTCGCGCCTGTTCGCCGAGCGGTGCGTCGACGGTCTCGTGGCGAACACCGAGCACCTGCGCACACTGGCGGAGTCGTCGCCGTCGATCGTGACGCCGCTGAACTCGGCGATCGGATACGAGGAGGCCGCCGCGGTCGCGAAGGAGGCGCTGCGGGAGAAGAAGACGATCCGGCAGGCGGTGATCGACCGGGGCCTGATCGGCGACGGCCTGAGCGAGGAGGAGCTGGACCGGCGGCTCGACGTGCTGGCGATGACGCGGGTCGAGCCGCAGGGCTGACTGCGCCCGACGCCGGTGGGGTCTTGTGACAGGCGTCTCATCGTGATCTCATATGAAGCTGAATTCCAATTCAGGTCTTCAGGAAGCGAGACGCCATGACCACCGTCCCCACCGTCACCGGCACCGTCGACAGCGGCAGCCTCGGCCGGACGTTGATGCACGAGCACCTGTTCGTCCTCTCCCCCGAACTGCACGGCAACTGGGACATCGGCGTCGACCTCGACGCGGCGGTCGCGGAGGCGATCGACCGCGTCCGGGAGGTGCACGCGGCCGGCTTCGACACGTTCGTCGACCTCACCGTGGTCGGCACGGGCCGCAACATCGACCTGATCCGGCGGGTCGCCGAGGCCACCGACATGAACATCGTCGTGGCGACCGGTCTCTACACCTACATGGACCTTCCGCACTACTTCCACTACCGCGGCCCCGGCACCCTGTTCGGTGGCCCGGAACCCCTGGTGGACTTCTTCGTCCGCGACATCGAGGAGGGCATCCTCGATTCCGGAGTGCGCGCCGGAATGCTCAAGTGCGCCATCGACGCCCCGGGCCTGACCGCAGGCGTCGAACGCACGGCCCGGGCCGTGGCGGTCGCCCACCGCCGCACCGGCGTGCCGATCACCGTGCACACCCACGCCCACTCCGAGTCGGGGCTGGTGATGCAGCGCCTGTTCACCGAGGAGGGTGTCGACCTCTCCCGTGTGATCGTCGGCCACAGCGGCGATTCCGACGACATCGGCTACCTCACGTCGCTGATGGACGCCGGGTCGTACATCGGCATGGACCGCTGCGGCGTCGACGTCTACCTCGGATTCGAGCAGCGGGTGAAGACCATCGCGACCCTCGTCGAGCGCGGCTATGCCGGCCGGATGCTGCTGTCGCAGGACTACGCCACCCTCAACGACTGGCTCGATCCGAAGATGCTCGCCGTGGAGACGCCGCGGTGGAGCTACATGCACCTGCACAACGACGTGCTGCCCGCCCTGCGGGAGGCCGGGGTGAGCGAGGCGGACATCGACCGGATGCTGATCGACAACCCGCGCGACATCTTCGAACGCCGCGACACGTACTGAGTCGGGTGCCGTCCGCTGCCGGGTGTGGCACCCGGCAGCGGACGGCGCGGATCACACCGCCGACTCGGAGCGGCGTACGACGAACCGGGACAACTCGTCCCGGTCGATGGCCCGCTTGAGGATCTTCCCGGACGCCCCCTTCGGCAGTGCGTCGACGAAGCGGACGATGCGGGGTGCCTTGTAGGCGGACAACCGCTCCCGGCACCATCGCACGACGTCCTCGGCGTCGGCGCCGCCGCCGTCGCGCAGCACGACCACCGCGGCGATCTCCTCGCCGTAGTGCCGGTCCGGGACGCCCACCACGGCGGCCTCGACGACGTCGGGATGCTCGTAGAGCACCTCCTCCACCTCGCTGGGGTACACGTTGTAGCCGCCGCGGATGACGAGGTCCTTGACCCGGTCGACGATGCGCAACCGGCCCTGCTCGTCGAACTCTCCGAGGTCGCCGGTGCGGAACCAGCCCTGCTCGTCGAGCACGGCCGCGGTGTCGGCCGGGCGCTGCCAGTAGCCGGCCATGACGACGGGTCCGCGGACGAACACCTCCCCCACCTCGCCGGGCCCGCACGGGGCACCGTCCGGCCCGTAGACCTCGACCTCGATGTCCGGGGCCGCGGTTCCGCTGTACCCGATGCGCGCCGGGACGTCCCCCCACGAGAAGGTCGCCATGGCCGTGGTCTCCGTCAGGCCGTAGCCCTCCCGGATGGTGCAGCCGAAGCGCTGCTCGAAGTCGCGGGCCACCTCACCCGGCAGCGACGCTCCCCCCGAGACCGCCAGCCGCAGCCCCTCGAAATCCGCCGGGCCGTAGGGCGATTCGGCATGCAGCATCGCGTTCCACATGGTCGGAACCCCGCACACCACCGTCAGCCGATCCCGGACCACGAGATCGAGCATCGCCGCCGGGTCGAACGGGGACAGCAGGGACAGGGAGGATCCGGCGGTGAACGCCGACATCATCACCGAGGCCTGGCCGAAGATGTGGAACAGCGGCAATCCGGTCCCCACGCGGTCCTCGGGTCCCGATCCGGACAATGTGCACGAAATACGGCCCGCGGACAGCAGATTCGAGACGGTGAGCTGGGCCCCCTTGGGGCGGCCGGTGGTGCCCGACGTGTACAGCACCGCCGCGATGTCGCCGTCGGCACGGTCGACGGGGTCGATGGGGTCCTCCCCGACCGCGGCGCCCGGCTCCAGCGGCAGCCACGGCACGCCGAGACCCTCCGCGGCCTCGGCCACCGAGGCGGAGGCGCCGTGCCAGGCGATCGCGAGCACGGCCCGCGAGTCCCCGAGCGTATAGCTCAGCTCGGCCGCGGTGGACATGGTGTTCACCGGAACCACCACGGCGCCGACCGCCTGGATGCCCAGGTAGGCCACGACGAATTCGGGTACCGACGGGGCGAGCAGGAGCACCCGGTCGCCGGTGGTGACGCCGCGACCGCGGAGCAGTGCGCCGTAGCGCAGCGCGTCGTCGCGAAGCCGGCGATAGCTTCGCTGCCCGTCCTGCGTGCGCAGGGCGATGCGTTCCGGCGCCGCGTCCGCATGGGCGAGGACGGGGTCGAGAACACTGGCCATGACTGGTTTCCCTTCGTCGAGTGACATTTTGGGGGGAGGCCCGCTCGTGATTGACATCACATGACGGATGCCCCAGACTAGCACCACAGCCTGAACCCGAATTCATGTTTGAGTGCTGTTTCTCGGCCCGTCCGACCGGAGGAATTGATCTGTGACATCGTCATCCGTGAGTCCGACCGGCATCGCGCCCGCCGGCACGTCGCACCACACGCGCGCTCATCGTAAGCTGCTCGCCGCCGGGCTCATCGGCAGCTCGATCGAGTGGTACGACTTCTTTCTCTACGGCACCGCCGCGGCGCTGGTCTTCCCGCACGTGTTCTTCCCCGACAGCTCACCCCTGATGGGAACGCTGTTGTCCTTCAGCACCTTCTGGGCCGGATTCGTGGCCCGTCCCATCGGCGGACTCGTAGCCGGCCACTTCGGTGACCGCTACGGCCGCAAACCCGTCGTCGTGGTCTCCCTGCTGCTCATGGGCCTGGCGACGTTCCTCATCGGCTGCCTGCCCTCCGCCGCCTCGATCGGCGTCCTCGCCCCCATCCTCCTGGTGACGCTGCGCTTCCTGCAGGGCATCGCCTGCGGCGGACAGTGGGGTGGAATCGTCCTGCTGCTCACCGAGTCCGCGGATCCCAAGCGGCGCGGCTTCGCCGGCACGTTCGGGCAGATGGGTGTGCCGTGCGGCGTCATCCTGGGCAACGTCGCCTTCCTGACGGCGACGGCCGCGATGCCGAACGAGGTGTTCCTCGACTGGGGCTGGCGGATCCCGTTCCTCGCCAGCGCGGCGCTGTTCCCCGTCGTCCTCTACATCCAGACCAAGGTGGAGGACACCCCCGAATTCCGGGAACTGCAGGCCGAAGTCGCAGCCACCCGGCCCGAGCAGCAGGTCGTCCAGGCCCCGCTGGCCGAGGCGATCCGCACCCACTGGCGCAAGATCCTGCTGGGCTGCGGCCTGCTCGCCGCGACGAACTCGCTGTTCTACATCAGCATCGCCGGCGTCCTGAGCTACGGCACCACCGAACTCGGCATGAACCGCAACTCGATCCTGGCCGTGTCGCTGGCCAGCTCGCTGGTGGGTCTCGGGTTCATCCTGTGGTCGGGGTGGATCTCCGACCGCGTCGGCCGCCGGCCGATGATCATGATCGGGGCCGCGGCGCTCGTGCTGTGGGCCTTCCCCTACTTCTGGCTCGTCAACACCGCGAATCTCGTGTTGTTCGCGGTGGCCGTCACGGTCGGCTCGATCTTCCAGTCCATGACGTACGGCCCACTGGCGGCGTACCTGGGCGAGCTCTTCGAACCGAACGTCCGGCTCTCGGGCGCGTCGCTCGCCTACCAGCTCGCCGCCGTCACCGTCAGCGGTGGCACGCCGTTCATCATGACCGCCCTGATCGCCAACACCGGCACGACGACGTGGGTCTCGGTGTTCGTGGCCCTGATGGGCGCCCTCACGCTGTTCTCGGCGTGGGTGCTGAAGGAGACCAACCCCGCCGCGGTGCGCCGCGACCCGAAGGCCGTCCCGGGCATCGCCCACGCACGGTAACCGGAACGGGTGCTGCCGGCCTCCACGATCACTCGTGGAGGCCGGCAGCATCTTTGCCGTATACCCCTCAGGCGACGACGCGGGCGAGCGACTCGGCCACCGCGACCGGCTTCTCCTGCCCCTCGCGCTCGAACGTCTGCAGCGTCCGGATCTGGATGCCGCCGCCGGCGGCCTCGGCCCCGAGAACCTGCATGCGCATCCGGATGCGGGAGCCCACCGGCAGCGGCGAGACGAAGCGCACCTTGTCGTAGCCGTAGTTGAGCCCGTGGGCGAACCCGTCGAAGCTCATGAGCTTGTAGGACAGTCCCGGCCCCAGCGAGAGCACTAGCAGACCGTGCGCGATCGTCGTGCCCAGAGGACTCGTCGCGGCGCGCTCGGGGTCGACGTGGATCCACTGGTGGTCGTCGGTGACCTCGGCGAAGGCGTTCACGAGTTCCTGGGTGACCGGCACCCAGTCCGTCGGCCCGATATCCCGTCCCACCAGGGCCTGGAGGTCGTCGAGGCCCGTGGGACGCACGGGCAGGGTGGTGATGTCGTCGGTCATGGATGCTTCCTCTCCGCGCGGCCGGAACGACTCGCGCCGAATCAAAACTTGAAGTTGAAACCGCATTCAACTATACAGAGAGGGAGACGTCCGTCACCATCCTCTTCGCGACGCACCGCCTTCGACGACGGGCGATCCCAGCCCTGCCCCCCTTCCGCCAGGAGTGACCATGTCGGTCTACGAAATGTCCGAGCGCACCGTGCAGTACCGCGACACCCTGCTCGCCTTCATGGACGAGCACGTCTACCCCGCCGAGGCGGTGTACGAGGAGCAGATGCGCGCCTCCGGGGACCCGCACTTCCAGCCCCCGATCCTCGAGGAGCTCAAGGCCGAGGCCCGCCGGCGTGGCCTGTGGAACCTCTTCCACCCCCACCCCGACTGGGGCCCGGGCCTGACCAACCTCGAGTACGCGCCCCTCGCCGAGATCATGGGCCGCAGCCACATCGCCTCCGAGGCGTGCAACTGCAACGCCCCCGACACCGGCAACATGGAGGTGCTCACCCTCTTCGGGACCGACGAGCACAAGGAGAAGTACCTGCGCCCGCTGCTCGAGGGCACGATGGCCTCGGCGTTCGCGATGACCGAACCCGCCGTCGCCAGCTCCGACGCCACCAACATCGAGCTGTCCATGGTCCGGGACGGCGACGAGTACGTCCTCAACGGGCGTAAGTGGTTCGCCTCCAATGCGATGCACAAGAACTGCAAGGTGCTCATCGTGATGGGCAAGACCGATCCCACCGCCGCCCCGCACCGCCAGCAGTCGATGATGGTCGTCCCGATCGACGCCCCCGGCGTGACAGTGGTGCGCAACCTGCCGGTCTTCGGGTACGCCGACCGCGAGGGCCACGCCGAGATCACCTTCGAGAACGTGCGGGTGCCGAGCAAGGACGTCCTCGCGGGCGAGGGCGAGGGCTTCGCGATCAGCCAGGCCCGGCTCGGACCCGGCCGCATCCACCACTGCATGCGCGCCATCGGCATGGCCGAGCGGGCCCTCGAGCTCCTGTGCCGGCGCGCGTCGAGCCGGGTGACGTTCGGTCAGCCCCTCAGCGAGCGCGCCAACATCCAGGACTGGATCGCCGAGGCCCGCATCGAGATCGAGATGACCCGGCTGCTCACCCTGAAGGCGGCGCACCTGATGGACACCGTCGGCAACAAGCAGGCACGCATGGAGATCGCGGCCATCAAGGTCGCCGCCCCGACGATGGCGCTGAAGATCATCGACCGTGCCATCCAGGTGCACGGCGGCGGCGGCGTCACCGACGACTTCCCGCTCGCGATGATGTACGCACACATGCGCACGCTGCGCCTCGCCGACGGCCCCGACGAGGTGCACAAGCGCTCCATCGCCGTCGCCGAGCTGCGCAAGTACCGCACCGCTCCCGCCGGCGCCCCGTCGGTCAACGGCCACAAGGTGACGGTGGGCTGACCCATGACCGGACTCGATCTGACCGGCCGCACCGCGATCGTCACCGGGGCGTCCCGCGGTATCGGCCTGGCCGTCGCCCGGGACCTCGCGGCGGCCGGCGCGAACGTGGTGCTCACCTCCCGCAAGCAGGACGCGGCCGACGCCGCGGCCGCGCAGGTCACCGCGGCCGGGGTGCGGGGCACCGCACTCGGTGTCGGCGCGCACGCGGTCGACGAGGACGCGGCCCGGCGGTGCGTCGAACTCACCGTCGAGCGGTTCGGGCGCCTGGACATCCTCGTCAACAACGCCGGCACCAACCCCGCGTTCGGCCCGGTGATCGCCCAGGACCACGCCCGGTTCGCCAAGACCTTCGACGTCAACCTGTGGGGTCCGGTGCTGTGGACCTCCCTGGCCGTGCGGGAGTGGATGGGCGAGCACGGGGGCGCGGTCGTCAACACCGCCTCCGTCGGCGGGATGGCACCCGAAGCGAACATCGGCCTCTACAACGCCTCGAAGGCGGCGCTGATCCACCTCACCCGCCAGCTCGCCCTCGAGCTGGCGCCGCGGGTGCGGGTCAACGCCGTCGCCCCGGGCGTCGTGCGCACTCGCCTGGCCGAGGCCCTGTGGAAGGACCACGAGGACCGGCTCGACGCGGCCCTGCCGCTCGGCAGGATCGGCGAACCGGCCGACATCGCCTCGGCGGTGGCCTTCCTCGCCTCCGACGCGGCGAGCTGGATCACCGGCGAGACCCTCGTCGTCGACGGTGGAGCGATGCTCGGTACCGCCGCCGCAGCCGAGACCGGCGTCGCCGCCCGCTGAGCGCACCTCCGCACACCGAACTCGAGCGAAAGGTAACCCTATGAAGGCCTGGCGAATTCACGAAGTGGGCGAGCCCAAGGAAGCGCTGCAGCTGACGGACGTCCCCGACCCCGAGGCGGGGCCCGGACGGCTCGTCGTGCGCGTCGCCGCGGCGCCGGCCAACTTCCCCGACGTGCTGCTGTGCCGCGGGCAGTACCAGCTGAAGCCGGAACTGCCCTTCACACCGGGCGTCGAACTCGCCGGGACCGTCGTCGCGGCCGGCGAGGGCGTCACCCGCTTCGCCGTCGGCGACCGGATCATCGGCAATCCCGAGTTCCCCTTCGGCGGATTCGCCGAGCTCGCCGTGGTTCCGGAGGAGGACGCCTACCGCGCTCCGGCGTCCCTCGACGACGCCGAGGCCTCGGCGCTGTCGATCGGGTACCAGACGTCGTGGTTCGCCCTGCACCGCCGTACGCAGTTGCGGGCCGGGGAGACCCTGCTCGTGCACGCTGCCGCCGGTGGGGTCGGCAGTGCCGCAGTGCAACTCGGCAAGGCCGCCGGGGCCACCGTGATCGGTGTCGTCGGCGGTGCCGAGAAGGCCGACTACTGCCGGGCTCTCGGCGCCGACGTCGTCGTCGACCGGCACCGCGAGGACTTCGTCGACGTCGTCAAGGACGTCACCGCCGGCCGCGGCGCGGACGTGATCTACGACCCCGTCGGCGGCGACTCGTACAACCGCTCCACCAAGTGCATCGCGTTCGAGGGCCGCATCCTGGTGATCGGGTTCGCCGGGGGCACCATCCCGCAACCGGCGCTGAACCACGCGCTCATCAAGAACTACTCGATCATCGGCCTGCACTGGGGCCTGTACCGGCAGTACAACCGTGCCGCGATCGAGGCGTGCCACGAGGAACTGTGCCGCCTCGCCGACGACGGCGCCATCAAGCCGCTGATCAGCGAGCGGCTCTCCCTCGACGACGTCGCCGACGGGGTGGCCCGCCTCGGGGACGGGCACACCGTCGGCCGGCTCGTGTTCCAGCCGTAGCCGGCGCGGGCTACATCGGGACGGGTTACTTCGGGATCACCTGCGTCGCACCCGCGACGTAGGTGATGGTGCCCATCTCGAACTCGCTCTCCAGGCCGTTCGGGATCGGGCGCTCGTCACTGATCGGGAAGCCGAGTTCACCCTCCGCGCCGCCCTGGGCCTCCCAGGCGGTGCGGATCTCGCCCCACACCACGTGCGAGTCGGTGTCGGGACTCCAGGCGATGATGCCGCCCTCGAACTCCGCAATGTAGCCGTCGCCGACGTCCTGCTGATCCGCGGTCGGCGCCCCGAGGGGGCTGTTCGCCCCGCCGATCTCGTTGTACTTCGCGAGAATCGGCCCGCTGATGGTGTACTCGGCGCCGCCCGCACCCGGCAGCGTGGTCGTCTCCTCCACGGAGGCGCCCGGTTCCGTGGGGCCTCCGGTTCCGGTGGCGTCTTCGACCGCGGACCGGCCGGCGGACGTTGCCCCCTCGACCGCGGACTGCGCTGCACTCGTGGCGCTGCCGACCACATCCTCTGCGGTGGTGCCGTCGTCGCTGCTGCAGCCGGCCAGTACCAGCCCTGCAGCGGCGACGGCCGCGGCGACAGTGGCAGAACGACGCGGGATTCGATTCATGGGATCACTCCTCGTTGGCATCCGAACACCGGCCCCTCGACGCTAACCATCCCGTGCCGTCCCGTGCGGCGGTTTCCTCGCGCCGGACCGGACCGCGCGGCCGGTGCCCGTCCGCGCCCCGCCGCGATCGCAGCATCGGCGCAGGTCGCGCCCGGTGCGGCGGTTCGACCGTCCCGGCCCGCTCTCCTCGTCACAGTCGGACAACGATCGGCGAACGAGGCTGCGACCGGCGTCCGTCGCCGTCACCGGCGCCCGTGACGCGGAACAGAACGCTTCCGCGCCACGGACGCAGGGCTTACCATGCGACGGACGAGAAAGGCCGTGACATGCGCGCACCCCGTCGTCGCCGGATCGGCGCCGCCCTCGCCCTCGTGGCGACCCTGTCGGCCGGGTGCGTCTCGGTCGACACCGATTCCCCGACGTCCTCGGCACCGGCCTCGCCGGAGTCCCGGTCGCTCACTCCCCCGCAGGTTGCCGGCGTCGACATCCCGGACGGGCAGGTCGACGACGCCGTCGGCCGCCTCGACGACCTCGCACGCGAACTGATGGATCGGACCGCCATCCCCGGGATGGCCGTCGCGGTCGTGCACCGCGGTGAGATCGTGTACGCGAAGGGGTTCGGTGTGCGCGAGGCCGGCCGCGACGCCGCAGTGGATGCCGACACCGTCTTCCAGCTGGCGTCGATGTCGAAGCCGCTCGGCGCAACCGTCGTCGCACACCAGGTCGGCGAGGGCGTGATCGGCTGGGACACCCCGGTGATCGAACGCCTGCCGGGCTTCGCCCTCGCGGACCCGTACGTGACGAGCCGCGTGACCGTCGGCGATCTCTACGCCCATCGCTCCGGGCTTCCCGACCACGCCGGCGACGAGCTCGAGGATCTCGGTTTCGACCGCGAGCAGGTGTTCGACCGGTTCCGCCTGCTGCCGCTCGGGCCGTTCCGGGATTCCTACGAGTACACCAACTTCGGGCTCACGGCCGCGGCGCAGGCGGTGGCCGACGCGTCCGGGGCCGACTGGGCGGACCTGTCGGCACGGGTGCTGTACGAACCCCTCGGAATGACCTCCACCAGTTCACGATTCGAGGACTACGAGGCCCGGCCCAACCGGGCCGTGGGTCATCAGCTCGTCGACGGCGACTACGTCGCGCGCGCCGTCCGCGATCCCGACGCCCAGTCCCCGGCCGGCGGGGTGAGCGCCTCGGTCACCGACGTCGCGCGGTGGCTGACCATGCTGCTCGGCGACGGTGAGTACCAGGGCCGGCGCATCGTCGACGCGGACGCCCTGCTGCCGGCGGTGTCCCCGCAGGCCGTGTCGAGCCCGCCGGGCACCGTCGACAGCCGGGCGGGGTTCTACGGGTACGGGTTCAATGTGGGCACGAGCCCGGCCGGGCGGGTGACGCTGAGCCATTCCGGGGCGTTCTCGCTGGGTGCCGCGACCGCGTTCACGGCCCTGCCGTCGGCGGACGTCGCGATCGTCGCGCTCACCAACGCCGCCCCGATCGGCGTGCCGGAGACCCTCGCCGCCGAGTTCGCCGATCTCGTGCAGTTCGGCGAGATCCGCGAGGACTGGTTCGCCCTCTACGAGAAGGCGTTCGCATCGTTCGACGACCCGAAGGGCTCGCTCGTCGGACGCCCCGCTCCCACGAATCCGGCCCCGGCCCGCCCCCTCGGGCAGTACACCGGCGTCTACACCAGCGAGTACTACGGTCCCGCGCGGATCGACGATCGCGCCGGCACACTGGTGCTCACCATCGGTCCCGCCGGGCAGACCTACCGGCTCGACCATTGGGACGGCGACGTGTTCACCTTCCCGATCGACGGCGGTGAGAACGCCCCGGACGGGACGATCTCCACGGCCACCTTCACCCCCGACGGCGTCACGTTCGAGTACTGGAACGAGAACGGCCTGGGAACCTTCACCCGAACAGGAGCGTCATGACCGAGCCGCACACCTCCGTGGACGAGAAGTCCGTCGCCGTCGTCCGCGAGTTCCTCGACGCGATGGTCGCCGAGGACGTCGAGCGCGCCGCCGCCCTCCTCGACCCGGACATCGCCTGGCACAACACGTCGCTGCCGACCGTGCGGGGCCTGCCCCGCGTGCGGCGCATCCTCGAGGGCCTGCGCCGGCCGTCGCTGGGCTTCGACGTCACCATCCATCACATCGCCGCGACCGGAAACGTGGTGCTCACCGAGCGCACCGACGTCCTGCGCCTCGGCCCCGTCTCCACCCGGTTCTGGGTGTGCGGCACGTTCGAACTGCGCGACGGGAAGATCGCGGTGTGGGACGACCACTACAACGTCGGCACGATCGTCGGCGCACTGGGCGCCGGCGCGCTCCGGGCGGTGCTGCGCCGGTCGTAGAATCTCCCCGGCCGCCGAACCGTTCGACGGCGACGAGGCAGGGAGCACGACGATGACCGACGCCGACCGGACGCCCGCGTTCGAGGCCGGAGTTCAGGTCCGCAGCGAGGTGATGGGCGCCGACTTCGTCGAGCGGGCCTTCGACCGCGCCCGCGGCACCGACTCCGAGGAGATGCAGGAGTTCGTCACCGAGCACGTGTGGGGCTCGGTGTGGACCCGGCCGGGACTCGACCGTCGCAGCCGCAGCCTGCTCAACCTGGGCATGCTGATCGCGCTGCGCGCGGAGAACGAGCTGCGCGGGCACGTGCGCGGCGCCCTGCGAAACGGTCTGACCCGCACCGAGATCGTCGAGGCGGTCATCCACGCGGGCGCCTACTGCGGCGCCCCGGCCGGCCTGGCCGCGATGCGCGTCGTCCAGGAGGTCCTCGAGGCCGAACTCGGCCCGCGCCCCTCCCAGGACTGACCCGCTCGCGCGGGGCGGTGGCCGAATGTCACATCGGGTCGATCACATCGCACCGGGGTGACATTCGGCCCACCAGCCGACGGCGTCAGGCGCCCGGGGCGAACTCCTCGAGCATCTCGGTCACCAGCGCCGCGATCGGCGAGCGCTCACTGCGGGTCAAGGTGACGTGCGCGAAAAGCGGGTGTCCCTTGAGCTTCTCGATCACCGCCGCGACGCCGTCGTAGCGGCCCACCCGCAGGTTGTCGCGCTGGGCGACGTCGTGGGTGAGCACCACCCGCGAGCCGGCGCCGAGCCGGGACAGCACGGTGAGCAGCACGTTGCGCTCGAGGGACTGGGCCTCGTCGACGATGACGAACGAGTCGTGCAGCGACCGGCCCCGGATATGGGTCAGCGGAAGCACTTCCAGCATGCCCCGGCTGATGACCTCGTCCATCACCTCCGGGCTCGCGAGACCGTCGAGGGTATCGAACACGGCCTGCGCCCACGGCCCCATCTTCTCGCTCTCGCTGCCCGGCAGATAGCCCAGTTCCTGTCCGCCGACGGCGTACAGCGGCCGGAACACCACGACCTTGCGCTGGGTGCGACGCTCCAGCACGGCCTCGAGGCCCGCGGTCAGCGCCAGCGCCGACTTGCCCGTCCCGGCTTTCCCGCCGAGCGAGACGATGCCGACGGACTCGTCGAGCAGCAGGTCCAGCGCCACCCGCTGTTCCGCGGAACGGCCGTGCAACCCGAACGCCTCCCGATCTCCGCGCACCAGCTGCACCCGCTTGTCCGGCGTGACCCGGCCCAGGGCGCTGGACGAGCCGCCCAGCAGCCGGATCCCCGTGTGGCACGGCAGATCCCTCGCGGTGTCGAGGTCGACGATCCCCTCGGCGAACAGGTCGTCGATCAGCGCCCTGTCCACCTCGAGCTCGGTCATGCCGGTCCAGCCCGACGTCACCACGTCCTGGGCGTGGTACTCGTCGGCGGTCAGCCCGACGGCACCGGCCTTGACCCGGAGCGGAATGTCCTTGCTGACCAGCACCACGTCGCGGCCGTCACCGGCGAGGTTCAACGCGCACGCGAGGATCCGGGAGTCGTTGGTGTCGGTGCGGAATCCGGCCGGCAACACCTCCGGGTCGGTGTGGTTGAGCTCGACGTGCAGGGTGCCTCCCGCGGTCCCGATGGGGATGGGCTGATCGAGCCGGCCGTACTGCAGGCGCAGGTCGTCGAGCAGCCGCAACGATTCCCTCGCGAACCAACCCAGTTCGTGATGGTGCCGTTTGCCTTCGAGTTCGCCGATCACGACGAGGGGCAGCACCACTTCGTGCTCAGCGAAGCGGGTCACCGCCCACGGATCGGAGAGCAACACGGAGGTGTCCAGTACGAAGGTGCGTACATCGGGTTTCTTCGCCGGGGTCCTGCCGGAGCGGCGGGCGGGGACGGAGCGTGTTGCAGTCACGTGAGGCTCCTAGATCTGTGCAGCACCACACAGACTTCGTTCGATGGGCCGGTCGAACCTGGTGTCCACGAGGGACACGAGGGCCGGGTGCCGGCCCCTCGCTCTGCCTGTCACAGTCACGATCAGGACCTCCCGCGTAGCCGGCAACTGCGCCGTCTACACCCCCGACGCTAACGCCGACACGCCCCGTCCGCTCGATGAGCGACGAGGCGTGTCGGTGAAGATTGGGTAAACGAGACGATCCGGACAGATTGCCGGGCGTCGCGCCTAGACCAGGTTCCAGTCCTCGAGACCCTGGTACAGCGGAGCGGCGGCGGCAAGCTTGCTCACCCGGCCGCGCAGCGTCGCGGTGTCGGACGACCCCGTCAACGCGGCCGCGATGATCTCGGCGACCTCGGTGAACTGCTCGTCCCCGAAGCCGCGGGTGGCCAGTGCCGGGGTGCCGATGCGCAGACCGGACGTGACCATCGGCGGACGCGGGTCGAACGGAACCGCGTTGCGGTTGACGGTGATGCCGATCTCGTGCAGCAGGTCCTCGCCCTGCTGGCCGTCGAGCTGCGAGTTGCGCAGATCGACGAGGACGAGGTGCACGTCGGTGCCGCCGGTCAGCACGGTGATGCCCTTGTCGGTGACATCGGACTGCATCAGGCGCTCGGCGAGGATCTGCGCACCGGAGACGGTGCGGCGCTGCCGGTCCTTGAACTCCTCGCTCGCGGCGATCTTCAGCGCGACGGCCTTCGCGGCGATGACGTGCATGAGCGGGCCGCCCTGCTGGCCCGGGAACACCGCGGAGTTGATCTTCTTGGCCCACTCCTGCTTGGCGAGGATCAGACCCGAGCGCGGGCCGCCGAGGGTCTTGTGGACGGTGGTGGACACGACGTCGGCGTACGGCACCGGCGACGGGTGCAGGCCCGCGGCGACGAGCCCGGCGAAGTGCGCCATGTCGACCCACAGGTAGGCGCCGACCTCGTCGGCGATGGAGCGGAACGCGGCGAAGTCCTCGTGCCGCGGGTACGCGGACCATCCGGCGACGATGACCTTCGGCTTCTCGGCCACCGCGATGGAGCGGACCTCGTCCATGTCGACGCGGTGGTCGTCCTTGCTGACCCCGTAGGACGCGACGTCGTACAGCTTGCCGGAGAAGTTCAGCTTCATGCCGTGGGTCAGGTGCCCGCCGTGGGCGAGGTCGAGCCCCAGCAGCTTCTCGCCCGGGTTCATCAGCGCCATCAGCACGGCGGCGTTGGCCTGCGCGCCCGAGTGCGGCTGGACGTTCGCGAACTCGGCACCGAACAGTTCCTTGGCGCGGGTGCGGGCGAGGTCCTCGACGATGTCGACGTTCTCGCAGCCGCCGTAGTAGCGGCGCCCCGGGTAGCCCTCGGCGTACTTGTTGGTGAGCACGCTGCCCTGCGCCTGGAGCACCGCGCGCGGCACGAAGTTCTCCGACGCGATCATCTCGAGCGTGTCGCGCTGGCGCGACAGCTCGCCGGCCATGGCCTGCGCCAGCTCGGGGTCGAGGTCTGAGAGCGAGGCGGTGTTGACGTCGGTGCCGGGCACAACGGTCATCGAGGATTCTCCAAGCTGGGGACGGCAGGAATTCACCTACCAGTCTACGAACCTCACCCCCGGTCGAGGAACCCGGTCCCCTCGGGCAATGGCCCAGCTCACGCCCGCTCGTTACCGCAGGGCGCTGGGCACCAGCGGTTCGTCGAGCAGGCGACGGAACCGGTCGATGCGTTCCGCGCCCGCAGGGGCCTGCGCCAGCCAGCCACCGAGCAGGCGGTAACCCTCGACGTAGGTGCTGATGTAGGCGCGCCACAACGGCGACGACAGGAAGCGCAGCGACTGCCGGGCCCGCTCCGGGCTCGACAGCGACCAGCGCTGCAGGAAGGCGACGACGTCGTCGCCGGTGCGGCCGCGGTCGTGCAGGAGCAGGGCGGCGTCCTGGCGGACGCCGAGCAGGCCGGCGGACGCCTCGTGCAGCTTCTCGGCGAGTTCACCGTCGAACCGCAGGCCCAGGTCGGCGTAGATGTCCTGCGCCCACTGTCCCCAGCCGGGCCCGACGATCGTCTCGAGGGCGAGGTCTGCGAGCCCCTCGGCCATGAGGCACTGCGGGGTGTTGACGACGAAGAGGGTCTGCTCGTCGTGCCCGCCGGCGACGAGTCCGGCCTCCTTGCGGCAGTGTTCGGTGTGGTGGCCGGGGTAGGACTCGTGCGCGATCAGCCGCGGCAGGTGGGACATGTGCTGTTCGAGGTCGGAGTTGATCGCGACGCGGGAGCGGTAGTTGCCGAGGTAGTAGTTGAACCCGGACCACGGTTTGTCGCCGACCACCTCGTATTCGACGGTTTCGGTCTCGGGCAGTGGGAACACCGCGCGGACCCTGTCGCGCAGGGCGCTCGAGAAGGCGTCGACACACTCGGCGAGGCGGTCGGCGGGGACGACCTCGGACTTGCGGTGGGCCTGCACTCGCTCGGCGAGCGGGCCGCTGCCGGGCAGCAGCGCGTCGATGCGGCGGTGGGCCTCGCGGTACGCGTCCTCGTCGCCCATGTCGATATGCACGTCGAAGTAGGCCTCGACCTCGTCGACGAAGGCGATGTCCGCACCGGCGAACTTGCGGGCCGAGCATTCGAGGGCGCGCAGGTGCACGTCGAGGAAGCGGGTGCGCTCGTCGGAGAGCCCGGAGACGGGCAGCGCGGCCCGCAGTGTGCGCGCGGTGTGGGATAAATCACGAGGATCGGGGGCCGGCGCGTTCTCCACCCGGCCACGCAGGGCGGGGTCGCCGGTGAAGGCGTCGACGAAACCCTCCTCGAGCCGGTCGAATGCCAGGCCGAGCAGGAGATATTCGCGCACCAACGAGTCCGGGTCCATGCCCTGGCACCCTAGTCCCCCGGATCGGCCCCGTGCCTGCCGGCGAACCCGGAAACCGGACCCCGCGCGGCGAGCGGATGTGTCAGCGAGCACAATCGGCCGATATGGACATCCTTCGCCGCCAGCCATACCCGGGGTATGCCGCCGGGCCCGTCGTCGAGTCGGGAGTGTGCCGGTGGCGCGTCTGAGCGAGCCGAGTCCGTACGTCGAGTTCGATCGCAAGCAGTGGCGGACGCTGCGCAAGTCGACGCCGCTGGTGCTGACCGAGGAGGAACTGCGCGGCCTGCGCGGCCTCGGCGAGCAGATCGATCTGGCGGAGGTGGCGGAGGTGTACCTCCCGCTGGCCCGTCTGATCCACCTGCAGGTCGCCGCGCGGCAGCGGTTGTTCGCCGCGACCGCCACGTTCCTCGGCGAGAAGCACCCGGACCAGCAGGTGCCGTTCGTGATCGGGGTGGCCGGGTCGGTCGCGGTCGGCAAGTCGACGACGGCACGCGTGCTGCAGGCACTGTTGGCGCGGTGGGAGCACCATCCCCGGGTGGACCTGGTGACCACCGACGGCTTCCTGTACCCCTCCCGGGAGCTGATGCGTCGGAACATCATGCACCGCAAGGGCTTTCCGGAGAGCTACGACCGTCGCAAGCTGCTGCGGTTCGTCACGGAGGTCAAGTCCGGCGCCGCAGAGGTGGCCGCTCCGGTGTACTCGCACATCTCCTACGACATCATCCCGGGCCAGTACCACGTGGTGCGGCAACCGGACATCCTCATCATCGAGGGCCTGAACGTCCTGCAGACCGGTCCACGGCTGATGGTCTCGGATCTGTTCGACTTCTCGATCTACGTCGACGCCCGCCTCGAGGACATCGAGAAGTGGTATGTCGAGCGGTTTCTCGCGCTCCGCAAGACGGCGTTCTCCGACCCCGACGCGCATTTTCACCACTACGCGAACCTGTCGGACCGCGACGCCGTGGGGGCCGCGAAGGAGATCTGGCATTCGATCAACCGGCCGAACCTGGTGGACAACATCCTGCCGACGCGGCCGCGCGCAACGCTGGTCCTGCGCAAGGACTCCGACCATTCGGTCAACCGCCTGCGCCTGCGGAAGCTGTAGGCGGCTTCGCCGCCGGTGTGTCCTTCGGGCGGCGGAAACAGCCCGAAGGACACACCGCGGCTACGTCCCGAACCGGCGGTGCCGCGCCGCGAAGTCGCGCAGGGCGCGAAGGAAGTCCACGCGGCGGAACTCCGGCCAGTAGGCCTCGGTGAACCAGATCTCGGAGTACGCGCTCTGCCAGAGCAGGAAGCCCGAGAGCCGCTGCTCGCCGGAGGTCCGGATGACGAGATCGGGATCGGGCTGCCCCGAGGTGTAGAGGTGATCGCTGATGGCCTCGACCGTGACGGCCTCGACCAGGCCCTCGCCGTCGAGCCCCTCGGCCTGCTTGGCCCGGAGCAGGGCCTGCACGGCGTCGGCGATCTCCTGCCGGCCGCCGTAGCCGACCGCGACATTGACGTGGGTGCCGGTGCGCCCCTGCGTGCGCTCGGCGGCCTCGCTCAGCCGCCGGCCCAGTTCGTCCGGCAGCAGGTCGAGCGTGCCGACGATCTTGACGCTCCAGTTCTGCTCCGGTCCGGAGATCTCCTCGACGACGTCGGTGATGATCTCGAGCAGCGCCTCGAGCTCCTCGGGCTCACGTTGCAGGTTCTCCGTGGAGAGCAGGTAGATGGTGGCCCGCTCGATGCCGGCGGCGTCGCACCAGCTCAGCAGTTCGGCGATCTTCAGTGCGCCCATGCGGTGCCCGTGGCTGACGTCGGTGAACCCGTTCTCGCGGGCCCAGCGACGGTTGCCGTCGCACATCACGGCGACGTGCCGGGGGTGCTGCGCGCCGTCCAGCTTGCTCAGCAGCCGTCGTTCGTAGAGCTGATACAGCAGGCCGCGCGCGTTCACCCCGAGATCACCACGCGGGTCACATTACGCTCACGGTCGTCTCCGGTCGCAGCGGCGGTCGTGGCCGACGCCCGTGCGCAGGCCTCCACCCCGTCGCGGATCCGGCACACCGCGAAAGTTACGGAAGCGTAGGTTACTCTTCGGTATCGAAGGGAGGCCCGACCATGACGGTTTTTGGGATCGACGAACTGCCCGTGAAGCCGCGGATGCGCGGCTGGATCCATCTGTGGGCGTTCGGCGTCGCAGTGGTGGCCGGCATCGCGCTGGTGGTCCTGTCGCAGACCGTGGCCGATCCGCCCGCGGGCTGGTCGACGGTGATCTACAGCCTCACCGTCTGCGGTGTGTTCGGCGTGAGCGCCCTCTATCACCGCGTCCACTGGCACAATCCGCGGGCACGCACGTGGATGAAGCGTGCGGACCACTCGATGATCTTCCTGTTCATCGCCGGCAGCTACACCCCCTTCGCGACGCTCGCCCTGCCGCCGGAGACCGGCCGCACCCTGTTGTTCGTGGTGTGGGCCGGCGCCCTCGCGGGGGTCGCGCTGAAGATGCTCTGGCCCACCGCGCCGCGCTGGGTGGGAGTCCCGCTGTACCTGCTGCTCGGCTGGGCGATCGTCCCCGTCGCCGGTCAGCTGATCGACGAGGCGGGCATCGTCCCGATGGTGCTGCTGCTCGTCGGCGGCATCCTCTACAGCATCGGCGCGATCCTCTACGCCACCAAGTGGCCCGACCCGTGGCCGCACGTCTTCGGCTACCACGAGTTCTTCCACGCGGCGACCGTGCTCGCCGCGCTGTGCCATGCCGTTGCCGTGTGGCTGGTGGTGTTCGGGTAAACCCGTTCGGACAAAGATCACATCGGTGGCAGCCGCGGCACGGATCCGTAGACTCGGCCGGGATGACTGTTCAGCGACTGGCATTCGAACTGACCGAAACCAACCGGGAGTGGCTCGTCGAGCGGCCGCTGACGATCGCGGGATACCTCGTGGCAGCGCTGATCCTGAGGTATGTGCTGCACCGGTTCATCGACCGGATGACGAAGCCGCGGCACCAGAACGGCAAACCCGGCCTGCTCCGGCCCTTCCAGGAACGCGCCCCCAGGGGCCTGCCGGGCGTGCTGGTCAACGAGCGGCGCACGCAGCGCGCCGAGACGATCGGCTCGGTGCTCAAGTCCGGCGTCTCCGTCGTGGTTCTCGTCTGGTGCGTCCTGCAGATCCTCGGCACGCTCGGACTCAACGTCGCGCCGTTCATCGCGTCCGCCGGCATCGTCGGCGTGGCCCTCGGTTTCGGTGCGCAGAACCTGGTGCGTGACTTCATCTCCGGAATGTTCATGCTGCTCGAGGACCAGTACGGCGTCGGCGACGTCGTCGACCTGGGCGACGCGGTCGGCACCGTCGAATCCGTCGGCCTGCGGGTCACCACCGTCCGCGACATCAGCGGCACCCTCTGGTACTGCCGCAACGGCGAGATCCTGCGCGTGGGCAACATGAGCCAGGGTTACGCCGTCGCCGTCGTCGACTCCCCCATCGCCCACGCCGCCAACGTGCACCGGGCCTGCGAGGTGGCCCTGCGCGCGGCCCTCGAGACGGTCGAACGCGACGACCTGGCCGGCGACATCCTCGAGCCGCCCGAGATGCTCGGCGTCAACTCCGTCACCCCGGAGTCGGTGACGCTGCGGCTCACCGTGCGCACGCGTGCCGGCAAGCAGTGGGCCGTGCAGCGGGCGATCGCCCGCGCGGTGCTCGAGGCGTTCGACGGCAACGGCATCGACGCTCCGCTGCCGGCGCTGCTCACCCCGTCCCGCGCCGGCTGAGCCCCGGACCGCTCAGGCCGAGAGCGCCGCGCGCAGTTCGGCCTCCGTCGTGACCGGCCTGTCGCACACGTATCCGCGGCACACATACGCCGCCGGCCCTCCGTCGACCAGCGGGCGGTCGGCCAGCAACGGGGACGAGTCCGGGTCCCCGCCGACCACGACGGCGCCGCCGGGGGCCGCCTGCCGCACGACGGAGAGCAGCTCGCCGCCGCCGACCACGGCCACCTGGATCGGGCCGCGCACCGCCGCCTCGGCGACCGTCAACCAGTGCCCGGCCGAGCGCGGCGCCCGTTCGAGCAGCACCACCGCCGACCGCAGCGACGCGTCCGCCGCGTCGGCGTACCGCGGGTCCTCGGGCACGACCGCGGCGAGGGTGAGCAGGGCCTCGGAGATCAGCGCCGCCCCCGACGGGGTGGCGCCGTCGATCGGGTCACGAGGCCGCGCCACCAGGGTCTCGGCGTCGTCGGCGGTGTCGAACCAGCTTCCGGGCCGCGCCGGATCCTGGAAGTGCGTCAACGCGACGTCGGCGAGGGCCCGGGCCGGGTCGAGCCACGCGGCGTCGCCCGTCGCCTGGTACACCGCCAGCAGGGCGGTGACGAGGGCGCCGTAGTCCTCGAGCACACCCGCCGGGGCGCCGACCGTGCCGCCGAGGGAGGCACGCCGGAGCCGTCCGTCCACCAGGTGCAGGTCCAGCAGGGCCCGGGCGCAGTCGACGGCCGCGTCGACCCAGTCGGTGCGGCCGAACGCGGCACCGGCCTCGGCCAGCGCGGTGATCGCGAAACCGTTCCACGCCGTGACGACCTTGTCGTCGCGGCCGGGCTGCGGCCGCTGCAGCCGGGCGGCGAACAGCTCGGCCCGCACCCGCTCGTAGCGCTCGGCATCGTCCGGGTCGGCGAGCAGCTGCAGCACCGACGAGCCGTGTTCGAAGGTGCCGGCGTCGGTCACGGTGAACAGCTCGGCCGCCCACTGCGCGTCGTCGCCGAGGACCTCGGCCAGCTGCCCGGGGGTCCACACGTAGGTCAGGCCCTCGACCCCGTCCGTGTCGGCGTCGAGAGCGGAGGCGAAGCAGCGCCCGGCCGTGCGCAGGTCCCGCAGCAGGAACTCGACGGTCTCCTCGGTGACCCGTCGCACCCAGGGCGCCGACATCCGTCGCGCGAGGTGCGCGTACACCCGCAGCAGCAGCGCGTTGTCGTAGAGCATCTTCTCGAAGTGCGGGACCACCCACCCGGCGTCGACGCTGTAACGGGCGAAGCCGCCGGCCAGCTGGTCGTAGATGCCGCCCCGCGCCATCGCTTCGGCCGTCCGCTCGACGAGGGACAGCACGGCCGGGTTCCCGCTGCGCTCGTATCCGCGCAGCAGACCCTCGAGCAGCGCGGACGGCGGGAACTTCGGGGCGCCCCCGAACCCGCCGTGCACCGCATCCTCGTCGGCGGCGACGGCGGCGTCGGCGGCGTCGAGCAGCGCGGCGTCCACCGGGCGCTCGCCGGGAGCGAGGCCGCCGCTGCCGCGGCGCAGCTCGGAGACGATGGCGACGGCGGACCGGTGCACGTCGGCGCGACGGTTGCGCCAGGTCTCGGCGATCGCCTCGAGCAGCTGGGTGAACGACGGCATGCCGCCGCGCGGCATCTTCGGGTAGTAGGTGCCGCAGTAGAACGGGGCACCGTCCGGGGTGAGGAAGCACGTCATCGGCCAGCCGCCCTGCCCGGTCATCGCGACGGTGGCGTTCATGTAGATCGCGTCGATGTCCGGGCGTTCCTCCCGGTCCACCTTGATGCACACGAAGTGCTCGTTCATCAGCGCGGCGGTGGCCTCGTCCTCGAACGACTCGTGCGCCATCACGTGGCACCAGTGGCACGCCGCGTACCCCACGGACAGCAGGACCGGCACGTCCCGCTCCCGGGCCCAGGCCAGCGCCTCGTCACCCCACTGGTGCCAGTGCACCGGGTTGCCGGCGTGTTGCCGCAGGTAGGGGCTGGTCGCCTCGCCGAGGGTGTTCCGGTTGCGGGTGCCGGGCACCGACGGCTCCGGGGGTGTCACGACGCGCCCGTCAGTTGGTGGCCATCGGGGGCTGGGGGTGGTCGGGTTTGCGGCTCTCCGCGGCCCCGCGATCGGTCCCCTCGTCCGCGGCCTGGTCCGGCTCCGGATGCTCGGGCTCGAACGTCTCGGGCAGCTTGCCGAGCCGCTTGTTCATCGAGCGGATCAGCAGGGCGGTCGCCACGAGCAGGATCACGATGAGCGCGAGACCGAGCGGCGACGCCTTGCCGAATTCGGGGCCGGTGGGGTCCTGGGCCAGAACCTCGGCCGCCAGCATGCCTACCGTCATCTCACCTGTCCGTCCTCGAGGCCCGCGAACAGATCCGTTTCGGGGATCGCCGTGTGCACGCGGGTCTTGGCCAATTCGAATTCCTCCGTCGGCCACACCTTCTGCTGGATGTCCAGCGGCACGGCGAAGAAGGAGCCGTTGGGGTCGATCTGCGTCGCATGGGCGCGCAGTGCGTCGTCCCGCTTCGGGAAGTAGTCGCTGCAGGTGATCTGCGTGGTCACCCGCGCCATGATGTCGCCCTGCTCGGTGCGCCACCGCTTGAGCCATTCCTCCATGGGGAACGGTTCGCCGCGCCGCTCGTACTCCTCGCGGAACAATTCCAGGCGCTTGCGGATGAACCCGTGCGAGTAGTACAGCTTCTGCACCTTCCACGCCGGGCCGGCCTCGGGGAACCGATCCGGGTCGCCGGCCGCCTCGTACGCCGCGACGGAGACCTCGTGGCAGCGGATGTGGTCGGGGTGCGGGTAGCCGCCGTTCTCGTCGTACGTGGTCATCACGTGCGGCCGGAACTCGCGGATCACCTCGACGAGCTTGCGGGTCGGTTCCTCGAGGGGCACCAGCGCGAAGCAGCCCTCGGGCAGCGGCGGCTTGGGGTCGCCCTCCGGCAGCCCGGAGTCGACGAAGCCGAGCCAGCGGTGCTGCACGCCGAGGATGCGGGCGGCCGCGGCCATCTCCTCGCGCCGGACCTCGGGCATGCGGTCCTGGATCCCGGGGATGTCCATGGCGGGATTGAGGATGTCGCCGCGTTCACCCCCGGTGAGGGTGACCACCAGCACCTCGTGCCCTTCCGCGGCATAGCGGGCCGTCGTGGCGGCACCCTTGCTCGACTCGTCATCGGGATGGGCATGCACGGCCATGAGCCGTAGTCCGCTCACGTCTTTCCTCCACCTCGCCGTCGGCTGCATCGTCGCGGCCCGGACCACCGGCACTGCGAGCCGGCGTCCTGGGTTCCTCCCCTATAGTTCCACCTGACACGTCCATCGTCAGCCACGCCCCCGCGGCCTTCGCGGGTGCACGAAAGTAAATGTGATGACCGACACCACCCCGATCGACCGCTACCCGACCGGCCGCTACCCGGCGACGGGCGGATCCCGCCGCACCTGGTTGTGGGCGCTGGTCGCGGTCGGGCTCGTCGTCGGGGTGGTCGGGGCGTTCCTGCTCTACCAGAAGTTCGGCACCCCGGAGATCGAGAGCGACGTCGTCACCTACACCGTCGTCGACGACTCCACCGTCCAGGTGCAGTTCACCGTGACGCGGAAGGATCCGTCGCAGGAGGCGGTGTGCATCATCCGCTCGCGGTCGAAGGACGGGTCCGAAACGGGCCGCCGCGAGGTGCTGATCCCCTCGTCCGAGTCCGGCACCCTGCTGATGGACGCACCGGTGGTGACGTCGCAGCGCCCGGGCATGGCGGACATGTACGGCTGCAGCTTCGACGTGCCCGAATACCTGCGCGCACACTGACCGCACGCTGCGGATTCCGTGGTGGAGACCACGTTGGTGCTAGAATCGCCGGATACACGGTTCCACCCTTTGGGGCCGTGTATTGCTGCATAGGAAGCAGTGCGGTCCTGTTCGCCACTGGCTTGGGGGGAACGTTCGAGGGATCCGCGTTGCCGTCGTCGCTGCGAGTGCGGCGACCAGTCGACGGAGCCGGGGGCTCCAACCCGAAGGAAGTGATCGAGGATGACCGAGACCCAGGTGACCTGGCTGACACAGGAGTCGTACGACCGACTCAAGGCAGAACTCGACCAGCTCATCGCGAATCGTCCCGTCATCGCGGCCGAGATCAACGAGCGCCGTGAAGAGGGCGACCTCAAGGAGAACGGTGGTTACCACGCCGCTCGCGAGGAGCAGGGTCAGCAGGAGGCCCGGATTCGTCAGCTGCAGGAACTGCTGAACAACGCGAAGGTCGGTGTTGCGCCCACCCAGTCCGGCGTCGCGCTGCCCGGCTCGGTCGTCACGGTGTACTACGACGGCGACGAAAGCGACAAGGAAACGTTCCTCATCGCCACCCGTGAGGAAGGCGCCCGGGGCAACGAGATCGAGATCTACTCGCCCAGCTCCCCGCTGGGCGGTGCCCTGATCGACGCGAAGGTCGGCGAGACCCGCGAGTACACGCTCCCCAACGGCAGCACCATGAAGGTGACGCTCGTCAGCGCGGAGCCGTACCACAGCTGATCGGCAGCAGCCGCCTCGCGGCGCGGCCGGCACGACGTGAAGGGCCCGACCGGTCTCCGGTCGGGCCCTTCTCGCGCGCCCGGGGCAGGCGGTTCAGAGCAGGCGCCGGGCCTTCATGCCGGGGAAGACCGCGCCGACGCGCACCACGTCCCCGAACGTCGGGGCGTGCACCATCTGACCGCCGCCGATGTAGATGCCCACATGCCCCGGCCCGTCGGACTGCCAGTTGCCGAACACCAGATCCCCCGGCCGGGCCAGCTGGATCGGGATCTCGGTGCCGACCCGCCACTGCGTCTGCGAGGTGCGCGGCAACCTCACCCCGGTCGCCGCGTACACCGCGTACGACGTCAGGCCCGAGCAGTCGAACCCGCCCCCCGACGGACCGTTGACGTTGCCGCCACCCCACACGTACGGCAACCCCAGATACCGGAACGCCAGGTCCACCACCCGGTTGCCGGTCTCGGTCATCCCCGGCAACCCCAGCCCGAAGAACGGCGAGAGCAGCCGCGCGAACACCATCTCCGTCGCCCGGATCTTCGCCACGTACGGCTTGGTCTGGTTCTCGTAGTCCGGCGACCCCGACGGCATCCCCCCGGACCGGCGCACCGCCCCCAACCCGGCGTTGTACGCCGCCAACGTCAGGTCCAGGGTGTCCCCGCGCACCACCCCCTGCGCCTTCCACTGCTCGATCTGCCGGTAGTTGTCGCACAACAGATTCCCCGACGCCATCACCGGATCGGCGATGCCCAGCACATCGGCCCGCCCGTCCCCGTCGGCGTCCTTGCCGTAGGCATCCCAGGTTCCGGGCATGAACTGCCCCGGCCCCTTCGCCCCCACCGGCGAGACCGGGGCGCTGGGCCCGTACCGGAAGCCGTTCTCCGCCGAGTACAGCGCCGCCAGCACCGGCGCGCCGACCCCGTCGCACAACTGGCCGGCCTTGCGCAGCCACGGCGCGAACACCGCGATCGCGCCGATCGGCGCCAGGTTCGTCCCGGGCAGGATCGCCGGGATCGACGGCAACGTCACCGCGCCGCCACCCCACGCCGGACCCGGCGCCCACGCGCCGCTGCCCGTCGCCCCGGTGGCCGGCGCCCCGAACACCGACGGCCGTCCCGCCGGCGCGGCCGGCGCCGGCACCGACGGCACCTGTTCGAGCACGGCCTGCACCGGGTTCTCCACCGGCGCCGGCGGCGGTTCGAGCACCGCGGCCGCCTCCGCCGGCAGGTGCGGCATCAGCGCGTCCTTCGCCGCCGACGTCGCGTCCGCCACGGCCTGCTCCGCCGCCGGACGCATCGGCTCGGGCAACCCCGCCACCAGATCGGCGACCTGCCGGTCCGTGGTCGCGGCGGAGGCTTCGGCCGATGCCTGGAACGACTCGACCGCCTGCGTCACCTGTTCCTTGATCTGATCCGGGATGTCCGCTCCCTGTACCAGGGCACTCGCCGCCGTGGCCACCGCCACAATCACCGCCGACGGGTCAACTGACATACGCGAACTCCCCATCCCTCAGACGACCGCCTTCACCGTACTTGTGATCTCTGTCACCGGTGCGGTTTCGTTACTTGGATATCATATATATGTAAGAACCTGTTCCAGTTTGGCTGTTGTGACGCGCCACACAGCGAACTCGAAGTTACATCAACAGGGAACGCGGCGCTCGATCACCGCGCGGTCGACCGGGAGGTTCGGGGGTCGAGAGGGCGGTTCCTGCGGCCACATGCGAGAAAGGGCGCCCACATCCGCCCCCTCGGCGCAGTCACATCCGGGTTTACGCCTCCAGTGCCTGCTCGATGTCCGCGACGAGGTCGGCGGCATCTTCGATGCCGACGGACAGGCGCACCAGGTCTTCCGGGACCTCGAGCAGCGACCCGGCGGTCGAGGCGTGCGTCATCGCGCCCGGGTGCTCGATCAGCGACTCGACACCACCGAGGGACTCGGCGAGGGTGAAGATCTCGGTGCGTGCGCAGAAGTCGAGGGCAGCCTGCTTGCCGCCGGCCAGGCGCAGCGAGACCATGCCGCCGAACCGGCGCATCTGCTTCGACGCGACGGCGTGGTCGGGGTGCGCCTCGTGGCCGGGGTAGATCACCTGGGCGACGGCGGGATGCCCGTCGAGCAGCTCGACGATCTTCTCGGCGTTGTCGCTGTGCCGTTCCATCCGCAGTGCCAGCGTCTTGATGCCGCGCATCGTCAGGTACGCGTCGAACGGGCCCGGGACGGCGCCCGCACCGTTCTGCAGGAACGCGAACCTGGTGTCGAGTTCCTCGTCGTTCGTGACCAGCGCGCCGCCGACCACGTCGGAGTGGCCACCGAGGTACTTGGTGGTCGAGTGCAGTGCGACGTCGGCCCCCAGGGCCAGCGGCTGCTGCAGGTACGGCGACGCGAACGTGTTGTCGACCACGATCTTCGCCCCACCGGTGTGCGCGACGTCGGCGAGGGCCGCGATGTCACCGATGTTGAGCAGGGGGTTCGTCGGGGTCTCGACCCACACCAGCTTGGTGGTGGGCCGCATCGCCTCGCGCACGGCGTCGACGTCCGAGATGGGCGCGGGCGTGTACTCGATGCCCCACTGCGTGAACACCTTGTCGATCAGCCGGAAGGTGCCACCGTAGGCGTCGTTGGGGATGACGAGGTGATCGCCGGGCCGCAGCACCGAACGCAGCAGGCAGTCGGTGGCGGCCATGCCGGAGCTGAACGCCCGGCCGAAGGTGCCCGCCTCGATGGCCGCGAGGTTCGCCTCGAGCGGCTTGCGGGTGGGGTTTCCGGTGCGGGCGTACTCGAATCCGCCGCGCATCCCGCCGACCCCGTCCTGCGCGAACGTCGAACTCGCATAGATGGGGACGTTGACGGCGCCGGTCGCCGGGTCGGGATCGTATCCGGCGTGGATCGCTCGGGTGGAAAAGCCGTGGCTGCGCTGCTCACTCATGCGGCTCAGCCTAGTCGGGGGCACACGCCGGTGGCCTGGGGAACACACCCCGGGCCACCGGCGCGGCCGCTACGAGCCCGCGCTGATGAACCCGAGCAGGTCGTGACGGGTGATCACGCCGACGGGCTTGCCGTCGTCGATGACCAGCAGCGCATCGGTGTCGCCGAACGCCTTCGTGGCGGCGGCGATCGACTCGCCGACACCGATCAGCGGCAGCGACGGGCTCATGTGCTTCGCGACGGGGTCGGCCAGCCTCGCGCGGCCCTCGAAGACGGCGCTGAGGAGCTCGCGCTCGCTGACGCTGCCCGCGACCTCACCGGCGGTGACGGGCGGCTCGGCACCCACGACCGGCATCTGCGAGACCCCGTACTCGCGCAGGATCTCGACGGCGTCGCGGACCGTCTCCGACGGGTGCGTGTGCACGAGGGCGGGCAGCTCCCCCGACTTGCTGCGCAGCACGTCGCCGACGGTCGAATCGTCCGGCTTGCCGTCGAGCGGGGCCCGCAGGAAACCGTACGAGGCCATCCACTTGTCGTTGAAGATCTTCGACATGTAGCCGCGCCCACCGTCGGGAAGCAGTACCACGACGAGCGCGTCCGGTCCCTCGCGCTCGGCGACCCTCAGGGCGGCGACGACGGCCATGCCGCACGACCCGCCGACGAGCAGGCCCTCCTCGCGGGCGAGACGCCGGGTCATGTCGAACGAGTCCGCGTCGGAGACGGCGATGATCTCGTCGGGGATCGAGGGGTCGTAGGCGCTGGGCCAGAAGTCCTCGCCCACACCCTCGACGAGGTACGGGCGACCGGTGCCGCCGGAATAGACGGAGCCCTCCGGGTCGGCGCCGATCACCTTGACCTTGCCGCCGGAAACCTCCTTGAGGTAGCGGCCGGTGCCGGTGATGGTGCCGCCGGTGCCGACGCCGGCGACGAAGTGGGTCACCTTGCCGTCGGTATCGCGCCAGATCTCCGGGCCGGTGGTCTCGTAGTGGCTCTCCGGCCCGGCCGGGTTGGAGTACTGGTCGGGCTTCCAGCCGCCGGGCAGTTCCCGGGCGAGCCGGTCGGAGACGCTGTAGTAGCTGTCGGGATGCTCCGGGGGCACCGCGGTCGGGCACACCACGACCTCGGCGCCGTACGCGCGGAGCACGTTGCGCTTGTCCTCGCTGACCTTGTCGGGACACACGAACACGCACTTGTAGCCGCGCTGTTGCGCGACGAGCGCGAGACCGATGCCGGTGTTGCCGGAGGTCGGCTCGACGATGGTGCCGCCCGGTTTCAGCGCACCCGAGGCTTCGGCGGCGTCGACCATCTTGACCGCGATGCGGTCCTTGGAACTGCCACCGGGGTTGAAGTATTCGACCTTCGCCGCGACCAGCCCCGAACCCGGCTTCGTCACCGAGTTGAGCTTGACCAGCGGCGTGTTTCCGATGAGACCGACGACGGAATCCGCTATGCGCATTCCTCCATGGTCTCAGATGCCTCTGCACAACGCCGTTCCGGCTGCTCGAGCGACGCATACGACGCACACTGGACACGGCAACTTCAGGGTGTGGCCGTCCTCTCGGAAAGGTGATCCACCGTGCCCCGAACTTCGTGGCGTGCCGCGGCGCTGGCCGGCGCGACGGCCGTCGCCGCCGGCTCCGGCGCCGGCGGCGCCTCGTGGCTGACGTACACGTACCTGATGCGCCAGGCGACGGAAGCGAGAGGCGTCATCGGCCGCACCTGGGCGAAGCCGCCCGAGGCGGACGGGGTGTACCTGCCCGGAGCGCAGTCCCCGGTGCCGTGGCGCCGCGACGTGCCGTTCGACCTGCACCTGATGATCTTCGGGGATTCGACGGCGGCCGGCCTGGGCTGCGCGAGCGCCGCCGAGGTGCCCGGGGTGCTGCTGGCCCGCGCCCTGGCCGACGAGTCCCGTCGCCGGGTCCGGCTCAGCACGAAGGCGATCGCGGGGGCCACCTCGCGAGGCCTGGCGGGGCAGGTCGACGCGATGTACGTGGCGGGACCGCCGCCGGACGCGGCCGTCATCCTGGTCGGTGCCAACGACGTGACCGCGAAGCAGTCGCTGCATCGTTCGGCGCAGCGGCTGGGCTCGGCGGTGCACCGGCTGCGCGCCGGCGGCGCCGTCGTGGTCGTCGGCACGTGCCCCGACCTCGGGGTGGTCGGCGCGATCCCCCAGCCGCTGCGCACGGTGGTGCGGACGTGGGGGCGGCAACTGGCCCGCGCGCAGGCCGCGGCGACGCGCGCGGCCGGTGGGCATCCGGTGCCGCTGGCCGACCTGTTGACGCCCGAGTTCCTCTCCGCGCCGGACCGCCTGTTCTCCGCGGACGGGTTCCATCCCTCGGCCGCGGGATACGAGCTGGCGGCCCGTCACCTGCTGCCGGTGCTGGCCGCCGCGCTGGGTCACTGGGCGGGCGGTCCGGTGCCGGAGCCGCCGCTGACGTCGGCGGCTGCCCGGCTGTGGCTGCCCCGGACACGCCGCGGGCCCCGGGAACGGCTGTTCCCGGGGCCCGCGGTCGGCACGGTGGCCGGAGAGATCGGCTAGTCGTTCTGGAAGTACGACAGCAGGCGCAGGATCTCGACGTACAGCCAGACCAGGGTGACGGTCAGACCGAAGGCAACGCCCCACGCGGCCTTCTCCGGCGCCTGGGCGCGGATGAGCTGATCGGCGGCGTCGAAGTCCAGCAGGAAGCTGAACGCGGCGATGCCGATGCAGACGAGGCTGAAGACGATCGCCAGGGTGCCGCCGTCGCGCAGGCCCAGGCCGCCGTCGACGAAGAAGCTCGCCACCAGGTTGCCCAGCGCCAGGACGAGGACACCGATCAGCGCGCCGACGATCATGCGCGTCAGGCGCGGGGTCACGCGGATCGCCCCGGTGCGGTAGACGACGAGCATGCCGAAGAACACGCCGAACGTGCCGAGCACCGCCTGGACGATCAGGGTTCCGCCGCCGGCGCCACCGAAGGTGATGTCGGTGAACATGAACGACAGCGCACCCAGGAAGAAGCCCTCGGCGACGGCATAGGCCAGGACGATGGCCGGGTTGTCCATCTTGCGGCCGAAGGTGGCCACGAGGACCAGGACCAGGCCGATGAGACCACCGCCGATGACGAACGGCGCGGCCAGATTCACGTTGCCGTTGACGAGGACGTAGGAGATCAGCGCCGAGATCGCCAGCACGCCGAGCGTGATGCCGGTCTTGGTGACGACGTCGTCGATCGTCATCGACCGCTCGGTGGTGGGCCGGGCCCAGGGGTCCGCCTGCGCGTACTGCGGCTGGCCGAATTGCTGGGTGACCTGCGCGGCGCCCGCCGTCGCAGAGCCGAACGTGGCGTATCCGCCGCCCTCTTGCTTGGGCAGGTTGCGGAACACCGGGTTACTGGTGGTGCGCACCGTGCACATCCCTTCTCGTGGTCGGTTCTGTCCGTTCAACGATCCGCGGACGCCGGGAGTTCCCCGGACCGGAGCCGAGCACGGACAAACCGGACTCTACCGGGTGCGCACGGAGCGGGTCACGGTGAACTTACGGTTGCGTCCTGCAACTTCTGTGCGGCCGACCGTCCGCTGCAGCATCCCACGATAGTTCAGGTGGGTGTTGTAGACGGTCCACAGTTCACCGCCCGGGCGCAGCAGCCGGGCGGCCGCGTCGAACATCTTCACGGCCGCGCCGGTGTGCACGGCGGCGCCGACGTGGAACGGCGGATTACACAGCACCACGTCGACGGAGGCGTCCGGCAGCGACCCGGCCACGTCGTCGCGCAGGACCTCGACCCGGTCCGCGACGTGGTTCGCGGCGGCGGTGGCGGCGGCCGACGCGACCGCCGCGGCCGACTGATCGGTGGCGATCACCCGCAGCCCGGGGAACCGCCGGGCCGCCGCGACGGCGAGGATGCCGGTGCCGCAGCCGAGGTCGACGGCAGTCCTCGCGTCGCGTGGCAGCCGGGGCAGGAAGTCCAGCAGGAATCGGGTGCCGATGTCCAGGCGGGAACCGGCGAACGCGGCCCCGTGCGCGACGACGGTGAGCCCGACGTCGGTCACCGTCTCGGTCACCGGGTAGGTCGGCTCGGCGGCGATCGGGCCGCGGGCGGTGAGCACCCGTGACTTCTGCCGGCCCCGGGAGGCCCAGACCTCGGTGAAGCTCCGGGCCAGCACCTCGTTCATCGCGGGCGTGATGTGCTTGTCGCGGCCACCGGCGAACACCGTCACGCCGGGGTCGGCGTGCCGGGCGACGGTCTCGGCGATCTCGGTGAGCGCGGCGAGCGACCGCGGCAGCTGCAGCACCACCACCCGGGCCCCGGTGAGCAGATCGGCGCCGAGACCGTGCACGGTGAAGCGATCGGACAGGCCCTCGCGCGCGGCGTTCGCGGCCAGGGCCCGCTCCCCCACCACCGAGTCCTGGTGCACCCGGATCCCCGACGCGGAGTACCGCACGGCGACGCCGAGGGTGAGGGCGCCGTAGTGGTCGTCGATCACCGCGACGGTCCCGGCCGGCGCCGCGGCGAGCGCGGCGTCGGCTTCGTCGAGGATCAACCTGTCGGCGGCGTCGACGGCGACCAGGTTGGGCGCCTCCACGTCCGGGAGGCGCCGCAACCGGCCGAACAACTCGTCGCCGGCAGCAGAGTCGCCGGTCAGCACTGCCCCTTGCCGGCGTTCTCGACGGCGCGCAGCGTTTCGGCCTGCTGTTCCTCGCTCAGCTCCGCCCAACCCGGCAGCGACTTCTGCGCGTCGGCGACGGAGGTCGCGGCCTGGGTGCGGTCCTGCCCCCAGGATTCGAGCTGGTCGAAGTACGGCACCAGGGCGCTGCAGATCTGGTCGTAGCTCTGGCCCAGCTCGATGCCGGTGCTTCCGGTGACCTGGCTCGTGCTCGGCGCGGCGGTGGTGGACTCGGTGGTCCCCTCCCCTGCGGAGCCGGAGTCGCCGGACGATCCGCAGGCCGCCGCGAGCAGCACCGCACCCGTACCGAACAGCGCCGCGAGAGTCTTCTTCATCGTTTCCCAATTCCGATCGCAGTGTCGTTTCCCGGAGTTTCCGGCCGTCGTTGCCGGGAGGCCCGGCCGGACAACGGTAATGGAGAACCGGCGATCGATCCGTGTCGTGCCCGCCACACCCGGGACTATCCTGGAGGAATCCACGTGAGGTGAGTGCCCCGATGGCAGAGAACGATCCACTCGCCACCCGGCGAGCCCCGGTCTCCCACGCCGGCGCGGCGGAGGACGAGACCGTCGAAGATCTGCGCCTCGCGGGGTTCGCGGACGCCGTGGAGATCGGCCGCGGCGGTTTCGGGGTGGTGTACCGGTGCCGGGAGACGGCACTAGACCGCACCGTCGCGGTGAAGGTGCTCACCGCGACGCTCGACGCCGACAACCTCGAACGGTTCCTCCGCGAGCAGCGCGCGATGGGCCGGCTCTCCGGGCACCCGCACATCGTCACCGTGCTGCAGGTCGGCACGACCGGCAGCGGCCGGCCCTACCTGGTGATGCACTACCACCCGCACGACTCGCTCGAGGCCCGCATCCGCCGCTACGGACCGCTGCCGTGGCCGGACGTGCTGCGCATCGGCGTCAAGCTTTCCGGGGCGCTCGAGACGGCACACCGGGCCGACGTGCTGCACCGCGACGTCAAGCCCGCGAACATCCTGCTCACCGAGTACGGCGAACCGCAGCTGACCGACTTCGGCATCGCGCGCATCGGCGACGGCTTCCACACCTCGTCGGGCGCGATCACCGGCTCCCCGGCGTTCACCGCGCCGGAGATCCTGGCCGGCACGCCGCCCACCCCGGCCGCCGACGTCTACGGCCTGGCCGCCACCCTGTTCTGTGCGCTGACCGGGCACGCGGCGTTCGAGCGGCGCCGCGGCGAGCAGGTCGTCACACAGTTCCTGCGGATCACGACCGAACCGGTCCCGGATCTGCGTAGCACCGGCGTCCCGGACGACGTGTGCTCGGCCCTCGAGCGCGGCATGGCCACCGAGCCGGATGCCCGTCCGCAGTCCGCCGCGGAGTTCGGGGAGCTGCTGCAGCAGGCGCAGGAGCGCGGCGGCTGCGACGTGGACGAGATGGCGCTGCCCGTGGGTCCGGACAGTCTCGGGCCGCTGCCGGTCGCGGGGACCACGCACACCACCGGACCGCACCCCACGCCCACCGCGATCACCACGCCGCCGGTGCCGGCGACCCGATTCCGGCCGCAGGCACCCACCCGGCCGCTGGTGAAGCGCACCCGGCTCATCGACCGGCTGCGCCTCGGCCGGCGCCGCCGCCTCGTCGCGATCCACGCCCCGACCGGGTTCGGGAAGTCGACGCTGGCCGCCCAGTGGCGGGAGGTACTCACCGCCGAGGGTGTTGCGGTGGCGTGGCTCGCGGTCGATCGGGACGACAACAACGTGGTGTGGTTCCTCACCCATCTGATCGAGGCGTTCCGGCAGGTGCGTCCGCAGTTCGCCCGTCAGCTGCGGCAGGTGCTCGAGGCCCACGGCGACGACGCCGAGCGGTACGTGCTGTCCACCCTGATCGACGAGATCCACCGGGAGGAGGCGCCGATGGCCCTGGTGATCGAGGACTGGCACCTCGTCACCGCCCCGGGGACCGTCGCCGCACTGGACTTCCTCCTCGACCGCGGGTGCCATCACCTGCAGATCGTGGTGACCAGCCGGAGCCAGGCCGGCTTACCGCTCAGCCGGATGCGGGTCCTCGACGAGCTCATCGAGATCGACTCGGACGCCCTGCGTTTCGACGCCGAGGAATCCGATGCCTTTCTGCGCGACGTGAGCGGCCTGGACCTCGAGCCCGAGGACGTCCGCGACCTGACCGACGTCACCGACGGCTGGGTCGCCGCGCTGCAACTGGTGTCGTTGTCGCTGCGCGACAGTGAGGATCCGACCGGGCTGATCGAGAACCTCTCCGGCCGGCACCACGCCATCGGCGAGTTCCTCGCGGACAACGTGCTCGACACCCTCGAGCCGGAGGTGTACGAGTTCCTGCTCGCGACGTCGATCACCGAGGAGATCACCGGCAGCCTCGCCACCGCGCTCACCGGCGACCCGCACGGGCAGGCGATGCTCGAGCAGATCGAGGAGCGGGACCTGTTCCTGCGCCGGGTCGACGACGAGGGCCGCTGGTTCCGCTACCACCGGCTGTTCGCGGACTTCCTGCGCCGCCGGCTCGAACGCGATCACCCCGAACGCGTGGGCGCGCTGCACCACGCCGCCGCGGAATGGTTTGCGCGCCAGCACATGCTGCGCGAGGCCGTGGACCATGCGCTCAGCGCCGACGAGCCGGAACTCGCGGTCGAGATGGTCGCCGCCGACGGGATGCTCCTGGTCGAGCACTCCCACATGACGACGCTGCTGGCGCTGGTCGCGAAACTGCCGCCGCGTGGGGTGGCGGCGCATCCGCAGCTGCAGATGACCGTCGCGTGGGCGAACGCGTTGCTGCAACGGGCCGACCAGACCCGCGTCGCCCTCGCCGCGGCCCGGGGATGCCTGAGCTGCTGCAACGCGCCCGAGGAGGACATCGCGGTCCTGCAGGTCGAGGCCGACGTCGTCGACGGTGTCGTCGCCGCCTCCACCGACCACACCGCCGGCGTCGCGGACAAGGTCGCGCCGTGCCTGGACGACCCGGACACCTTCCGCCCTTGGGTGGTGTCCGTCGCGGCGAACGTGGCGACCTTCGTGGACGTCTACCGGTTCGACTTCGAGGCGGCGCGGCGACGGCAGCGGTGGGCCGAGCCGTACCACCGGGCCACCAACGGCCCCTTCAGCCTCGTGTACGGGCTGTGCCTGCTCGGCATCGCGGCCAACGAGCAGCTCGACGTCGCCACGGCCGAAAGGCACTTCCGCGCGGGGTTGCGGGCCGCCCGCAAGGGGGGCGGCGTCCACACCCATGCCGCGCGCCTGGCCGCCGCCATGCTCGGGGAGCTGCTCTACGAGCAGGGCCGGATCGCCGAGGCCGAGGCTCTGCTCGACGAGAGTCACGAGCTCGGAACCGAGGGCGGCGTACCGGACTTCATGATCGCCCGGTTCGTCACGGCCGCGCGGCTCAAGGCGCTGCGCGGCGACCGCGCCGCGGCGGCGGCACTGCTCGACGAGGGAGCGCGGGCCGCCGACGACTACCGGTTGCCGCGGCTGCGTGCCCGGGTGATCAACGAACGCGTGCGGCTCGGCCTGCCGGTTCCGCGGCCCGCCCCGCGGGAGATGCCGGATTCCGACGCCCCGGATCCGGACGGCATCGCGGAGATCACCGCGCAGGTGGAGGACGCCACCGCCATCCGTCTCCTCTACGGCACGGGCCGGGCCGAGGACGTGGCCCGGGCCTGCGACTGGGCCCGGCTGTGGCATCGCCGGGTGTCCGGCCGCGGCCGGTACCGCGCCGAACTGCAGGCGGCGCGGCTGCTCGTGGCGTGCCTGCACGCGGCCGGACGTCTCGAGGAGGCCCAGGAGGTGCTGGCCCCCGCGGTGGCCACGTGCGGGCGGCTGGGCATGCTCCGCTATCTCGTCGACGGTGGAGCCCATGTGGTGCAGGTCCTCCCGTTGCTCCGCGACCGGCTGCAGACTCTGCTGTGGCCCCCGGACTGGCCGGCGGTGGACGAGGCCTTTCTCGACGAGATGCTGCGGCTGACGGAGTCGGGCGGCACGAGCACCGCGCTCTGAGCACCGGCCGTCGGGGCACGCGTCGGCGGACGGGTAGGGCAGACTGCGAACGTGACCGCTGCTGTTCCCGACCACGTCCGCACCCGGCTCTGGCGCGACGGACGGCTCGTCGCCGAGAACTATCCGCTGGCCGAGGTCTCCGAGCACCTTCAGGACGAGGGGGCCCTGGTGTGGGTGGACCTGCACGATCCGACGCACCGCGAGCTGTCCGACGTCGCGGACGAGCTGGATTTCGATCCGCATGCCGTCGAGGACGTCGTGGCGCACGCGGAACGCACGAAGGTCACCCGCTACGCCACCCACACCTTCATGACGATCTACGCCACGTCGCTGGCGGACGAGAGCGAGCCGGCCGATGCGCACGGGTCACGGCTCAGGATCACGCGGGTCTCGGTGTTCGTGGTCCCGCGCGGCCTGGTCACGGTGCATCGGGGCACCGGATTGGACGTCGGCGAGGTGATGCGGCGCTGGGACGACAACTCCGATCTGCTCCGGCACGGCACCGCCGCGTTGCTGCACGGGCTGCTCGACGTCGTCGTCGACGGCCAGTTCGAGACCATTCAGGGGCTCGACGACGCGATCGAGGAACTGGAGGACGGGTTGTTCGACGAGCGCGCGCACATTCGCGCGCTCCAGCGTCACACCTACCGGGTACGCAAGGAACTCGTCCAGCTGCGCCGGGTCGTGCTGCCGATGCGGGAGGTGGTGGCCGCGGTGATGCGGCACCGGGCCGAGCGGGGAAACTCCGTCGAGCTCGACGGCTGGTACACCGACCTGTACGACCACGTGATCCGCGCGACGGAGTGGACCGAGTCGCTGCGCGACATGGTCACCACGGTTTTCGAGACCAACCTGTCGCTGCAGGACGCGCGGCTGAACATGGTGATGAGGAAGCTCACGGGGTGGGCCGCGATCATCGCCGTGCCCACCGCGGTGACGGGCTGGTACGGCCAGAACGTGCCGTACCCCGGCTTCGGGCAGTGGAGCGGGGTGTTGTCGAGCACCGCGATCATCGCCGGGTCGGCGGGGATGCTCTACATCGTGTTCAAGCAACGCAACTGGTTGTGACCGGCGCGGCCCGCGTCCGGCCGTGCTACGAGGTTCCTTCGGTGTCGTCGAAGAACCGCCAGTCGTGGTCGCCCTCGACCCTGACCTCCATACGCCAGCCCAGCTCGCTGTTGTCGGCCTTGGAGTCCACGAACCAGGCGTGCGCGTCGTCCGCGCTCTCGATGTCCTTGGTCGCCACCACTTCGCCCTTGGGGTCGATCACTCGGTAAGTAGCCATGCCCGGGGCTTTCCCCGGTGACGCGGCGGCCAAACCCGCGGCGCGGGGGATTGAGCCGTCCCCGCGGCGCGGGGATTGAGCCGACGCGCTGTGGGGTAACCGGCAGGGGAAGCGACCACGGACGAAGGAGGAGACATGGCTGATTTCATCGACAAGGCCAAGCACAAGGCGGAGGACGTGTCCGGTCAGGCCAAGGAGGGAGCGGGCCGCGCGACCGGTGACCGTAACCTCGAGGCGGAGGGCCGGGGCGACCAGGCGTCGAGCAGCCTCAAGCAGGCCGGCGACAAGATTTCCGACGCCGCCGGCAAGGTCAAGGACTCGTTCAAGAAGTAGTGCCGCGGCACGCATGCACGTGGCCTCGTCGACCCTGTCGACGAGGCCACGGCTCATGTCCGGGGACCGTCAGCGTCCCTCCCCGGGGCGGGTCTGCTCCCCGGAGGCCGGGTCGCCGTACTGCTCCTTCGAGAGCGGGATCTGCGTTCGGGTGGGGCCGTGTTCGGGCGGGAGGTCGTCGTGCGGCCCCTCCGGTGCCACGTACTCGTGCAGTTCCCGGGGACCCTGGTCGAGCCGGAACGGCGGGTACTCGTCGCGCAGCAGGGCCGCGTAGGCCCACACGCGGAACCGCCAGCGGTTGATGCCCACGACGAGATCGAACAACCCGCTCGGGTAACGGGCGGTGAACAGCAGGGCGATCGCCGCGACGAGCACGAGAATGCCGAGCAGCGACCACGAGTAGGTCCACACCGCGTCGTCCCAGTCGTCGCCGTTCCCCGACGCCGCTGTGGCCCCACCCCCGACGAGCACGGCGAGGATCAGATAGTGCGGGACGGCGAGCAGCCACCACTTGACCAGCACCAGTCCCCGGGAGAGGCGTTCCGGGTAGGGGACGTCGAAATCGGCGGGATAGTCCGTGCGGTGCAGCGTGAAGGGCGGATACCGGTCGGTGCCCAGGGCCGCGTAGGTGTAGAACCCGACGCGCCACCACCACCGCATCACGCCGACGTTGAAGTCGAACAGCGGCCGTGGGTAGCGGCCGGTGAACAGGATCGCGAAGCCCGCGACGATCGTCGTGACGAAATGCGCGATCGCGAGGAAGAAGAGCACGATGTAGTGCGGGATCGCCAAGAGCCACTTCACGAGCCACAGCCCGCGCGACGGCGCGTCCGGATCGCCGCGCAGCATCACCGGATAGGAGCCCGGGGCGACGGCTGCGGGAGGCGGAGCGTGCGCCGCGGGCGGGCCGTGCCGGCCGAGTCCCACCGCTCCGAGGACGAGCAGCGGCACCCCGATCACCAGTAGCACGAGCCCGCTGATCAGCAGCCACAGCGCGAGCGGTCCCAGGAACGGGAACTGGGCGCCCGCCTGCAGGTCCACCGCCACGCCCGGGGTGGCGTCGGCGTTCATCACGACGATCGACCACACCCCTTCCTGGAATTCCCAGCGCAGCTCCTGGGTGCCCGGGCCGGAGGCCGACGCGGCCCAGAAGTCCTCGTCACCGGGCACGCGGGCGGGGTCGTCGCCTGGGATCTCGCGATACTCGGCGCGGAACGGCTCGAACCGGACGTCGGTGATCTCGGCGTGCGCGACGCCGGACAGGAAGGCGTCGACCTCCGCCTGCGGGCCGATGCCGACGAACACCGGCCGGCCGGGATCCTCCGACGCCGCACGCAATCTGAGCCGGCCGAGGTCCTCGGCGCCGAAACCTGTCGGCGCGTCGTCGAAGACCAGGTCGATGCGCTCGGAGACGAGCGCACTCGAGTCGGTGCGGTACCGCTCGGTGGGAGCGGTGAACCAGCCGTCGTCGCGCTGGGCGAAGTATCCCCAGCCGAGCACTCCGGCGGCGACGAGCAACGCCAGGCCGAGCATCGACAGCAGGACGCCTACAACGAACATGACGATCTTGCCGGCCTTCATATCGGCCTCCGATTCGCAGTGTCGTACACGCGGTCCGCACTCACCGTAGACGCCACCGAACAGGACGAACAAGACTTTGCCTCACCTCGCCGCGCCGCACCCCGCGACACGTCACGCACAGGTTCCATGCGCGTAACGCATCGGCCACCTCCCGCCGTGTAGGGTGACTGCATCGACGACACGTCTCGGTCGATCGCTTCCGATCGGGCGAGTACAGCGTGATTTCGGTCGAGCACCACCAACCGAGCCCTGTCCCGTGACCGTCCTACCCGCATACCGGGTACGGGTGTAGCGGCGGCAGCGTCGGGGTACCACAGCTGCGGCTCCGCCGCCCCGACCCGGCTCGCCGGCCCGAAAGGACATCATGCACAACGAAACCGAGTTCCAGACGCCGCTCTTCGTCGAGCCCACCACTCCCGGCGACGAGGGGAACACCGAGCCCGTCGCGACCTCGCAGCCGCCGAGCGGTCCGTACGACTACCACGGCATCTTCTCCGCCCGGGCCTGACCCGCGTCGCTGCCGGCCCGGATTGCGGGATGACAAGCCCGCCAGACGATCCCGGCAGTCTCCCTGTCCTAGAGGCCCGTGCGACAGGGCCGCCGTCCGGAAGGCGTACAGTGGACGGCGGCCGGTGGGGAAGACCCGGCCACGCGAACGCCCCGGCCCCGCGCCGGGGCGTTCGTCATTCCGGACGCCGTTCGGTCGACGATTGGAATCGGCCGGGAACGGGAACGCAGTCCGAGGGTCGCCCACGACCCTTTCCCGACCGGAAGGACTTCCATCATGACCAAGGTGCTGTTCGTCGTCACCGGAGCCGATCACTGGACGCTGGCCGACGGGACGCGACACCCCACGGGGTTCTGGGCCGAGGAGCTGATCGAGCCGTACCGGGTGTTCACCAACGCCGGATTCGACATCACGTTCGCCACACCGGGTGGCCGCACCCCCGTCGTGGACGAAGCCAGTCTCGCGCCCGACGCCGCCGGAGGCGAGGAGCGCAGCGACGAACTGCGGCAGACCCTCGCCGACCTGAAGCCGGTCCTCGACTCCCCCACCGTGCTCGAGGACGTGCGCGCCGAGGACTACGACCTCGTGTTCGTCCCGGGTGGGCACGGCCCGATGGAGGATCTTGCCGTGTCCGAACCGTTCGGCCGGCTGCTCGGGAACTTCCTGGACGCCGACAAGCTCGTCTCCGTCGTATGCCACGCCCCCGCCGCACTGCTGCCGGCACGACGCGCGGACGGCGGCTGGCTCTTCGACGGGTACCGGATGACCGGCTTCACGAACGAGGAGGAGACGCAGGCCGGGCTGGCCGAGAAGGCGCCGTGGCTGCTCGAGGATCGCCTCCGTGAGAGCGGCGCCCAGTTCTCCGCGGGACCGGCGTGGCAACCGCACGTCGTGGTCGACCGCCGCCTCTACACCGGACAGAACCCGGCGTCGTCGCGCGAGGTGGCGGAGCGGGTGGTCGAGGCGGCGAAGAACTGATCTCGCCCCGAGCGGGCGACGCTTGTCGCCCTGACCGAGCCGGGGCGCGGGGTGTCACATTGCGGACATACCGGTCACCCGGTTTCATGTAGGGGTGCGCCGGCTGTGGAAGTGGAACAAGGAAGAGCCGTTCTTCGGGGACCCCGAAGAGCCCCGTGGCACGGCCGCGATCGTCGTGATGATCGCGGTCGTCGTCGCAGTGGGGACCGTGCTGTTGCTGACGGCGGGCGCGCCGCTGCCCTGACGCGTGGCCGACACTGCAGTCAGGCAGCCGGCACCGACAACGGCGGCTGCAGGTCGAACCACGGTCGTGCCCGCTCGAGTTCGGCCGCCAGGGACAGCAGCAAACCCTCACCGCCCAGAGGCGCCACGAACTGCACCCCGAGCGGCAGGCCCGTCGTCGTCCAGTACAGCGGCAACGAAATCGCCGGCCTTCCGGTCAGATTCGCCAACTGGGTGTAGGGCGTCCGACCGAGGTTCTCGTCCACGATGCGATCCATGACGCCCGCCCGGCGGAGGACCCCTCCCAGATGTGCCGCGAGGAGGGCGCGACCGGCGGCGCGGACGACGCGGGGGGTGGTCAACTCACCGATCCGCGCCGGCGGGAACGCAAGCGTCGGAGTCAGCAACAGGTCGTACGTCTCATGGAAGACCGCCAACCGGCGGGCGTATCCGTTCCACCGCTCGAGCGAGGCGAGGTACTCGGACGGCCGCACCGAGTCCCCGAGGGCGGCGAGAAGACGGGTGTCCATTTCGAATCCCTCGGGACCACACCCGGTGAGCCGACGGGCTCGCCGGATCTCGACGGCCACCCCCGCGAACCACATCGTCAGGAAATCCACTGCGAGGCCGCGTTCGTCGACTCCGGTGGCCGCGGGTTCCACGTGGTGCCCGAGTTCGCCGAGCAGGGTCGCCGCATCGGCGACGGCCGCGACGGCCGCCGGATCCACCGGCGTGCCGAGCGGCGATTCCGTCGCGAATCCGATGCGCAGCCTGCGGGGTTCTTCCGACGCCACAGAGGAATACGAATCCTCGGGCATGGCAACCAGATACGGACCCGCCGGGTCCGGACCGGCGAGCACGTCCAGCATCGCCGCCGTGTCCCGTACCGTGCGCGTCACCACCCCGTGGCTGACGGCTCCGTGCAGGAGCTCACCGAACGCGGGACCACTCGGAACCACACCGCGCCCCGGTTTCAGGCCGACCAGCCCGCAGCACGCCGCCGGGATGCGGATCGAACCGCCGCCGTCGTTCGCCCCCGCCGCCGGCACCACCCCCGCCGCCACCGCGGCGGCCGAACCCCCGGAGGATCCGCCCGGGGTGTGCGCGGGATTCCACGGATTACGGGTGGGACCGTTGACCTCCGGCTCGGTGATGCCCTTCGCGCCGAACTCGGGGGTGTTGGTCTTCCCGAAGATCACCAGTCCCGCTCCGAGCCACCGGTCCACGACCAGCGCGTTGCGCTCGGCGGGCAGTGCGGCGAGGGCGCGGCTGCCACTTCCGGTGGGCGTCCCGGCGACGTCCTGCAACAGATCCTTGACCAGGAACGGCACCCCGGCGAACGGGCCGGTGAGTATCTCGCGCGCCCGGGCACGGGCGCGCTCGTCGAGCCGGTACACCACCGTGTTCAGAGTCGGCTCCACAGTGTGGAGTCGGCTCAGCGCCGCTTCGAGCAGCTCCCCCGCGTCGACCTGCCCGCTCGCGACGAGCCCGGCAAGGCCCACGGCGTCGAACCGGCGGTACTCGGCGTAGTCCACGGCTCCGCCTCCTCGGGAACCCGGCGGTGTCTCCTCATTCTCCCGCCGGGGCCAGCGCGAGGGGAGCGCTTTCCCGCGATGTTCGCGCGACCGGGTTCGACCGAATGCGCCCGATCGGGACGGGGGCCTGCAACGATTTTGGATATGAAGCACTTTCGGATAGTCAACGAAGACGGGTCCGTCGTCGACCAGCAGCCGTTCGAGACCGAGGACGAGGCCCTGGCGTGGGCGCACACGCATCCGCGGGCGGGAACCCCGGGATGGACCCTGGAGGAGCAGGTCGAGGCAGACTGGGAGAAGCGGGAGAACTCCGAGCGGACCTGACCGCAGCGGACCGGGCTGCTCGGGGGGTGGATTCAGCCCTCCTGACGCTTCGCCCACGTCAGCACGAGTCTCGGCTCTGCAGAATTGGACGAATCGAGTTCCAGCGTGGCGTCTTCCGGAGCGCCCGCGAGGAACGCACGGACGATGCTCATCGTGACCGGGGTGCTGAGGGGCAGAACGGCACTTTCGGTTTCGTTCGACATACACCGAACGTATCGTCATCGCGGGTCCTCCGCTGGGTGAGACGAGCGGTCGTCCGCCTCCGTCAACGCTCGCCGGCAGTCACGAGCGTCCGAGAACAGAACCCCGACAACGGTGAGGACCTGGTCGGTCCGCAAGTCCGTGCGAACAAGATCATCAGTGGGTGTCGGTCGGCTGTCGGGGACAGCAACAGGCCTTCGCTGCCTGGCGGCTGCTGAGCGCAGATGATTCGACGAATGCGCCGCGACCAGGGCCTTCGTCCGGGACGATGCCCACTGGAAGTACTCCCGGATCGTGCACACGGACGGCGCCGTCGTCGACGAGCAGCCGTTCGCGACCCAGGACTAGGCGGACGCGTGGGCACGCACGCACCCGTGGACGCTTCCCGACCGAGGAATGGGCTGGGAGCAGGCGGGGCCTGCGCTCCTCATCCCTTGCAGGTGAAGGGAGCTACTCGATCGGCGGCCGACGACTGTGTACCGCGCATCCGGGGCTCAACCTGCGAGTCCACTGATTCCGAGAGAGGACCGACATCATGGACGAAACCACGCGGCCTTCGGAGGCCCTCAACACGTTCCTGAATGCACTTCCCGGAGTCAACAGCTGGGCGATGCGCAAGGGGTATCTCGAGGCGGGCATCCGGGACAACGACGTCGTCGTGTGGTCGGGGATGCTGGACTCCAGGACGATCCTGCTCGGGGGAAGTTCCAGCTCTCTCTACTTCTCGACGTCCGCGGACCTGACCTGCGGTCCACTGGTGGTCGAGAGTCGGCCGCTCACACTCACATTCATGAACGACATGTGGGCACGGTGGGTGACCGACTCCGGCATGGGCGGCCCGGACCGCGGTGCCGGCGGTTCGTCGAGGGAACCGGTCTCCCCATGAACACCGTCGATCCCAACGACAGTTCGTTCTACCAGTTCGCGAGTGACCTGGTGAGCGACCAGCCCGCCGAGGCACTCGATGCCGAGATTGCCGGCGAACTCGCCGCGATCGGGATCGTCAAGGGCAAGGCCTTCGAGCCGGATGCGCGGATGCGCGGATGCGGGAGATCCTGACCGAGGCAGCCGCCGTGGGCAATGCGATCGCACGCACCCTCACCTTCCGCCCGCGCACAGAAGACGGGGTCCACTACTACGGGGAGGCGTCGCAATAGGTCAACGGCCTGCTCGCGGGCGGTTACGACTTCATGACCCCGCCCGCGGAGGTTTCCGACACGGGAATCGGGCCGTACCCGTCCGACGGCGCACGGAAGCTGCATCTTCGCACCCAGTTCTTCCGCCTCGCCTGGGGAATCAGTCCGGCGATGTGCATGCGGATCACGAACCTCGGTTCGCAGTACCTCGTCGCGGCCGCGGACAAAGAGGGCCGAACCCTCGACGGCGGCAGGCATTACACGGTGTCGCTTCCCCTGGCATCCCGGCCGCCAGGTTCTGGTTCCCTGACCGCGTGGGACAACCAGACCCGGTCCATGCTCGACACACCGCAACGATTCTCGAAAGTCGGCAGCCAGGGCTACCCTCGCCGGGCTGCGACCGCCGATCCCGACGGGTCGATGACGGTGCACTTCGCGCCCGAACTCCCCGACGGCGTACCCGATGGCAACTGGATCCAGACGACGCCGGGCAGGGGATGGTGTGTGTGCCTGCGTCTCTACAGCCCGCTACAACCGTTCTTCGACAAGTCCTGGCGCCCCGGGGAGCTCGACGAAGTGGAGATCTGAAGGGATCACCGCCGTCGATGCTGGGCACCTCGTGCTGTTCACCCGACGACGCACCCGGTGGTGCGGGTCATTTGCTACGGCCGCGAATTGGTCGCCGAATTGTATAGATCGAGTGCCCCCAGTCGGACTCGAACCGACACTGCGCGGATTTTAAGTCCGCTGCCTCTGCCAATTGGGCTATGGGGGCGCAAGAAGAGGGTAGTGCGTGGTGTCCTTCCGGACCCGGGCAGGTCCGGAAGGACACCACGGCGACCTACGCGATCGACAGCGCGATCCCGTCGAGGATGTCGTGCTCGCTGACGACGAGCTCGCCGATGCCCGCGCGACGGCCGAGTTCGTCGGCCAGCACGGTCGTGACGATCGCCCCGCCGCCGATGACGTCGACCCGTCCGGGGTGCATCGGGCCGAGCGCCGCGCGCTCGTCGTGCGTGGCGGCGAGCAGGCCGTCGCACACCTCGCGCAGCCGGTCGAAACCGACGGTGGACAGGTGCACGCGTTCGGGGTCGTACTCCGCGAGGCCGTTCGCGAGGGCCGCGATCGTGGTCATGGTGCCGGCGACGCCGACCCAGGTACGGGCCTGCTCGACCGGCACGTGTGCGAGCGCCTCGGCGATCTTCTCCCTCGTGAACTCGCGGGCCGCCGCGATCTGTTCGGCCGTGGGCGGGTCGTCGTGCAGGCACCGCTCGGTGAGCCGCACGCAGCCGATGTCGGTGGAGTAGGCGGCATGGACACCGTCGGCGTCGCCGAGCACCACCTCGGTGGAGCCGCCGCCGAGGTCCACGACGACGAACGGCCCCCGGGTGGGGTCGAGTTCGCCGACGGCGCCGGTGAAGGACAGCCGCGCCTCCTCGTCGCCGGTGATGACCTCGGCCTCGGCACCGGGGATCACCGCACCGAGGACCTCGCGGGTCATCGCGAAGAAGTCGTCCCGGTTGGCGGCGTCGCGGGTGGCGGAGGTCGCGACCATCCGCACCGCCTGCGCACCGGTCTCCCGGATGAGGCCGGCGTATTCGACGAGGGCGACGCGGGTGCGTTCGATCGCCTCGGGGGCGAGCCGGCCGGTGGCGTCGACGCCCTGCCCGAGCCGGACGATGCGCATCAGCCGCGTCACGTCGGTGAGCCGGCCGTCGTCGCCGAGGTCGGCGATGAGCAGGCGGATGGAGTTGGTGCCGCAGTCGATCGCCGCGACGCGGCGGGCGCCGACGGCGGTCACTCGGTCTCTCCGCGCAGCTCGGCGTAGGTCGGCCAGTCGGCGGGGACGGCGGTGCCACGCAGGCCGGCGTCGGCGGCGAGGGCGACGGCCTCGTCGCCGAACGGGTTCACGCCCGGCCCCTTGGCGAGGGAGTGCGCGATCAGCACGTGCAGGCACTTGACGCGGTCGGGCATGCCGCCGCCGCTGAAGTCGGTGCCGAGCGAGTCGATGGCGTCGCGTTCGGCGAGGTAGGACTCGTGGGCCCGCCGGTACGCGGCCGCGAGGTCGGGGTCGGCGGCGAGCCGCTCGGTCATCTCCTTCATGACCCCGCCGGATTCCTGCCGGCTGGCCTCGGCGGTGAGCCGCGGATCGGTGAGGTAGAACAGCGTCGGGAACGGCGTGCCGTCGGGCAGTTTCGGCGCGGTCTTCACGACGCCGGGGGCTCCGTCCGGGCAGCGGTAGGCGATGGCGAGGACGCCACGCGGGGCCCGCCCGAGCTGGGCGGCGACGGCGTCGAGGTCTTCCTGTGCGACGGGATCGGTCACCCGGTCGGTTCTCCTGGTTCTGGGGGCGCCACCGGCATCTGCCGCGGCACCGGGGCGGGTTCGGGTTCTGGCGCGGGAACGGACACCGACTGCCACAGGTCGCTGTACCAGGCGCCGGTGGAGGGCAGTTCCTCGGTCTGCTCGGTGACCGGTTCCTGGTAGTCGCCGGGCAGCTGCACCTGGTAGGGAGTCTCGCCGGGCATGACGAACCGTAGCCGTTCGCGGGCCTGGGCGCGGATCCACGCCGGGTCCTCGATCTGCGCCTTCTGTTCGCGGAGCGCCGCTATCTCCTGCTCGAGCTGTGCCCGTTCCGCGGCGACCCGCTCGGCCTCGGAGCGCTGGCTGACGTACGTGCGCAACGGAACCGCGAGGGTCAGGGCGAGGCCGCACACCACGAGGGCGAGGACGACGGCACGGCCGGTGGACAGGCCGAGGAAGGTGCGCTCGGCACGGGCGGGCCGGGACTCGCGCGGCGTTCCGACGCGGGTGGGCCGGGCCCGCCCCGATGCGCCCCCGGTGCGGGCACCGGGAGCGTCGGCGGGCGGTTCCGTCGAGGCGGTAGGTCCGGCCGGGCGGGCCCGTCCGGGCCGCCGGACGCCCGGCGCACCCTCGGTGCGGGTGCGCCGGGCACCGGGCCGGGACCTACCGCGCTGGCTCATGCGGGTGCGCTCAGCCCTCGATGTTGAAACGCGGGAACGCCAGTTCGCCGGCGTACCGGGCGGCGTCGCCGAGCGACTCCTCGATGCGCAGCAGCTGGTTGTACTTGGCGACGCGCTCGGAGCGGGCCGGGGCACCGGTCTTGATCTGGCCGCTGCCCACGGCGACGGCGAGGTCGGCGATGGTGGTGTCCTCGGTCTCGCCGGAGCGGTGGCTCATCATCGACTTGTAGCCGTTGCGGTGCGCGAGGTCGACGGCGTCGAGGGTCTCGGTGAGGGTGCCGATCTGGTTGACCTTCACCAGCAGCGCGTTGGCGGCGCCCTTGACGATGCCTTCCTCGAGACGCTCGGGGTTGGTGACGAACAGGTCGTCGCCGACGAGCTGCACCTTGTTGCCGATCTTGTCGGTCAGTGCGACCCAGCCGTCCCAGTCGTCCTCGCTCAGCGGGTCCTCGATGGACACCAGCGGGTACGCGGAGAGCAGCTCGTTGTAGAAGTCGGCGAGCTCGTCCGCGGTGCGGTCCTTGCCCTCGAACTTGTAGCCGGCAGCTTCGGTGTAGAACTCGGTGGCGGCGACGTCGAGCGCGAGCGCGACGTCGGTGCCGAGCTTCAGACCGGTCTTGGCGACGGCCTCGCTGATGAGGTCGAGGGCCTCCTTGGTGCCGGCGACGTCGGGCGCGAAGCCGCCCTCGTCACCGAGACCGGTGGCCAGGCCGCGGCTCTTGAGCACGGACTTGAGGGCGTGGTACACCTCGGCGCCCCAGCGCAGGGACTCCTTGAAGGTGGGGGCGCCGATCGGGGCGACCATGAACTCCTGGACGTCGACGCCGGTGTCGGCGTGGGCGCCGCCGTTGAGGATGTTCATCATCGGCACGGGCAGGATGTGGGCGTTCGGGCCGCCGAGGTAGCGGAACAGCTCGAGTCCGGAGGACTCGGCCGCGGCCTTGGCGACGGCGAGGGACGCGCCGAGCAGGGCGTTGGCGCCGAGCCGGCCCTTGTCGGGGGTGCCGTCGGTGTCGAGGAGGGCCTGGTCGACGGTGCGCTGTTCGGTCGCGTCGAGGCCGATGATGGCCGGGGCGATCTCGCCGAGGACGCCCTCGACGGCCTGCTCGACGCCCTTGCCCAGGTAGCGTTCGCCACCGTCGCGCAGCTCGACGGCCTCGTGCTCACCGGTGGACGCACCGGAGGGCACCGCAGCGCGGGCAAAACTTCCGTCGTCGAGCAGCACCTCGACCTCGACCGTGGGGTTACCACGCGAATCGAGGATCTCGCGGGCTCCTACCTGCTCAATGATGGCCACTGGCTGATTCTCCTTCGATGGACTTCACGCTGCGGGGTCTGCACGCTGGGAACAGCCTAACCGCCCCGACCTGCGCCCGAAGCACGGCGCGCCCCACGGCGGCGGCCACCGGCCGCCCGCCCGGCGGGGAGGCGGACGGATCGGGCAGCCGCGTCAGGGCCGACGGCCCACCCCGTACGCGGCGGCGCGGTCGCGCACCAGCGCGAGGTATTCGCCCGAGAGGTTGTAGGCCGTCAGCGCCCGCGTCCAGCCTTCGGCGGTGGTGAGGTCGCCGCCCCGGTCGCACAGGTAGCGGCCGGCGGTCAGGGTCGCGTCGTCGATGTTGTCGGGGTCGGCGACGCCGTCGCCGTTCGCGTCCACGCCCCAGCGGAACCAGGTCTCGGGGATGAACTGCATGGGCCCCACCGCCCGGTCGAGAACGGGGTCGCCGTCGAGCCGGCCGCCGTCGGTGTCCCGGATCTCGGCCAGTCCGGGACCACCGTCGAGGGGCACACCGCGGATGGGCGGGTCGACGCGTCCGTCGGGGGCGATGCTCGCGCCGTTGTACCGGCCGTGCCGGCTCTCCACGCTCCCGATGCCGGCGAGCGTCGTCCATGCGAGCCCGCAGCCGGGGCGCGAGGCGGCGAGCACGGCTGCGGCGTGACCGTAGGCCTCGAGCGCGGTGCGGGGGATGCCGAGCGCCTCGGCCTGCGGTGCCGCCCAGTCCCGCAACTGGTCGGCGGTGCGGCCGGGGGCGTCGACGTCGATCGCCGGGACCGCGGTTCCGGGGGCGGGCGGGACGCCGTCCGGGATCGGGATGCGCGGCTCGCGCGGGCTCCAGACGGCAACGCCGACGACCACGAGGATCACCGCGGCGACGGCGCCGACCAGGACGCGCGGCCACGGCGAGCGTCGGCGCGAGGCGGCAGGGGGCATGGTTCCCATCATCCATATCCCCGGCAAAGCGCAGGTAAAGAGACCAAGGTCCCTGTCGACGGAGTCCCGACCGGGTGTATGTTTTCGGCTTGCATCACCTAAGAGAGGTTCGCCTCACCTAACCGTTGGAGTCATGCCCATGTCCGCACTCGCCGCGAGCTCCGAGGCCCCGTCGATCGCCACCCAGCTGTTCGGCTCCGGCCTCATCGGGCTCCGCGAGGGCCTCGAAGCGGGCATCGTCGTGATGATCCTGGTCGCCTTCCTCGTCAAGGCCCAGCGCCGCGACGCCCTGAGGTGGGTATGGCTCGGCGTCGGCACCGCGGTCGCCATGGTCGCCGCGACGTTCGGGATCATCCACTTCGGCACCACCACCCTCACCGGCCTCGCCGCCGAGGTGGCCGCGGGCCTCGCGTCGCTCGCCGCGGTCGTGATCGTGACCGCCATGGTGCTGTGGATGCGCAAGGCGTCGCGGTCGATCTCCGGGGACCTGCGCTCCGGAATGGAGAAGGCACTGCTCGCGGGACCGGCGGCGGTGCTCACCCTGTCGTTCTTCGCGGTCGGCCGTGAGGGCCTCGAGACCGCACTGCTCATGGTCGGGTACGCGGAGAACACCGCCGGCAGCGCCTGGCCGCTCGTCGGCCTGCTCCTCGGCATCGGCGTGGCCGCCGGGCTCACGGTACTGATGTACCTCGGGGCGATCCGGATCGACATGGCCCGCTTCTTCAAGTACACCGGCGCCTTCCTGATCGTGGTCGCGGCCGGCATTCTCGCCTACGGCCTGCGCGCCCTCCAGATCGGCGGCGTCCTGCCCGGGGGCTCGAACCTCGCCTTCGACGTCTCGGCCCACTACGACGCCGGCAGCTGGTACGGCACCGTGCTGGCCGGGATCTTCAACCTCCGTCCGGACCCCACCGTCCTCCAGGCCGTCGCGTGGGTGAGCTACCTCGTCGTCGTCCTGTACGTGTTCCTGCGTCCCGTCGCGCCGGCCCGCACACCCGAACCGGCCGTCGCCGTCTGACCCCCTCCCTGTTCGAAAGGCACCGATCCATGCGTCGATCCACGTACGCCCTCGCGGCGGCAGCGGCCCTGCCCCTCGCCCTGGCGGGCTGCACCGAGAAGTCCACCGCCGGCGACGACGCGATCGCGGTCACCGCCACCGACACCGCATGCGACGTGGCGGCGGCGGACGGCGCGACCGGGCACTCGACCTTCAGCATCACCAACAACGGCACCAAGGTCACCGAGTTCTACGTGTTCGCCGCCGGCGACCGGGTGATGGGCGAGATCGAGAACATCGGCCCCGGACTCACCCGGCAGCTGATCGTGAACCTGCCCGAGGCCGGCACCTACGAGCTGTCCTGCCGCCCCGGCATGGTCGGCGACGGGATCCGTCAGGAGTTCGTGGTCACGGGCGATTCCCAGGCCGCCACCGACGCCGACGGCAAGCTCACTGAGGCGGGCGACGGCTACCGCCGGTACATCCGCAGCCAGACCGAAGCCCTCGTCACCGCCACGGGCGAGTTCGTGGCCGCCGTGAAGGCCGGCGACGCCGACGAGGCCAAGCGGCTGTTCCCGGTCAGCCGCACCTACTTCGAACGCATCGAGCCGGAGGCGGAGAGCTTCGGCGACCTCGACCCGCGGATCGACCTGCGCGAGGCGGACCTCGAGCCCGGCCAGGCCTGGACCGGATTCCACCGGCTCGAGAAGGACCTGTGGGTGCAGGGCCCCCAGCTCGACACGGGCGCGATCGCCGATCAGCTCGCGGTCGACGTCCAGGAGCTGGCCGACCTGGTGAACGCCGCCGACTACACGGTCGACCCGACCAAGATCGCCGGAAATGCACAGGGCCTGCTCGACGAGATCGCCACCTCGAAGATCACGGGTGAGGAGGACATCTTCTCCCACACCGACCTGTGGGACTTCCAGGGCAACGTGGACGGCTCGCAGGCCGCGGTCGCCGCGCTGCGCCCGATCCTCGACGCGAACGATCCCGAGCTGGGGCAGGCCATCGACGCCCGGTTCGCCGACCTCGACGCCGCGCTCGCCCGGTACCGGCAGGGCGACGGCTTCGTCTCCTACGACACCGTGACCGAGCCACAGCGGCAGGAACTCTCGCGCCTGATCGACGCGCTCTCGGCCGAGGTGAGCAAGGTGCAGGGTGTCGTCGCGGGAGCTGCAGGCGCATGAGCGGGACCCCGGACACCGCCGCGGCCCCCGCCGCCCGCGGGGGCATCTCCCGCCGCCGCCTGTTCGGTGCGGTCGGTGCCGGCGCCGCGCTCGCCGGAGCGGGCGCGGTGGTCGGCCGGGTCACCGCACCCGGCGCGGACACCGCCCACGCCGGCGCCGTCCCGTTCCGGGGCGAACACCAGGCCGGGATCGTCACCCCCGCCCAGGACCGCATGCACTTCGTGGCGTTCGACGTCACCACCGACGACCGGGACGAACTCGTCGCGCTGCTGAAGACGTGGACCGAGATGGCCGAGCGGATGACCGCCGGGCTCGAGGCCACCGAGGACGGCGCCACCGGCGAGGGCCCCTACCATCCGCCCACCGACACCGGCGAGGCCCTGGACCTCGACGCCTCCCAGCTGACCCTGACCATCGGGTTCGGCCCGTCGCTGTTCGACGGACGGTTCGGTCTCGCCGACCGCAGACCCGCTGCACTCGAGGAACTTCCGCACTTTCCCGCCGACAACCTCGATCCGGCCCGCAGCGGCGGCGACATCGCCATCCAGGCGTGCGCCAACGATCCCCAGGTGGCGGTGCACGCCATCCGCAACCTGGCACGGGTCGCGTTCGGCACCGCGTCGGTGCGCTGGTCGCAGCTCGGATTCGGCCGCACCTCGTCCACCTCGACGTCGCAGCAGACGCCGCGGAACCTGTTCGGATTCAAGGACGGAACCAACAACCTCAAGGCCGAGGACCCCGGCGCGCTCACCGAGTCGGTGTGGGTCGGCCCCGGCGACGACCAGGCCTGGCTCGCCGGCGGCACCTACCTGGTGGCGCGGCGGATCCGCATGCTCATCGAGCAGTGGGACCGAGCGGTGCTGCAAGAGCAGGAGCAGGTGATCGGCCGCACCAAACGCGACGGCGCTCCGCTGGGGAAGACCGGCGAGTTCGACGAACTCGACCTCGAGTCCAGGGGACCGGACGGGCCGTTCGTCCCCGTCGACGCACACGTGCGCCTCGCGTCGGCCCAGCACCTCGGCGGGCTGAAGATCCTGCGCCGGGGCTACAACTTCACCGACGGCTCCGACGGCTTCGGCCACCTGGACGCGGGCCTGTTCTTCATCGCGTTCTGCCGCAACCCGCTCGAGCAGTTCGTGCCGATGCAGCGCGAACTGGCACGGCGCGACGCGCTCAACGAGTACATCCAGCACGTCGGGTCGGCGGTATTTGCGTGCCCGGCCGGGCCGGCACCGGGCGAGTACTGGGGGCAGGCGCTCTTCGAGGCGTGAACCGTCCCGGAACGAGATCGGTGACGCCGAGCGGGGCTCAGTAGGCGCCGTCGCGGTGCAGGACGGCCCGGAGGGTCCTGCGCAGGATCGACAGATCGAGGGCGAAGGTCCAGTTCTCGACGTAACGCAGATCGGCGCGCACCGATTCCTCCCAGCTCAGGTTGCTTCGTCCGCTGACCTGCCACAAGCCGGTCAGTCCCGGCTTGACGAACAGCCGCCGGCGGGCGCCGTCCTCTCCGTACCGCGCCACCTCGCATTCCAGCGGGGGACGTGGGCCGACCAGCGACATGTCGCCGGTGACCACGTTGAACAGCTGCGGCAGCTCGTCGAGCGAGTACCGACGGATGAAGCGGCCGACCCGCGTGACACGGGGGTCCTCCCGCATCTTGAACAGGATCCCGTTGCCGTCGCTGCAGTCGGTCAGGTCGGCGAGACGATCCTCCGCATCGACCACCATGCTGCGGAATTTGAACATCGTGAACGTCCGCCCGTCCCTGCCGACCCGGGTCTGCCGGAAGAGCACGGGACCCGGGCTCGTGAGCCGGACGGCGAGGGCAATGGCCAGCAGCAACGGCGCCAGGAGCACCACGATCATCAGGGCGGCCACGCGGTCGAAGATGTTCTTCACCAACCACGCCGGGCCGGCGTAGCGCGGGGCACTGAGCTGGAGCAACGGCAGCCCGGCGAGCGGTGCCATGTGCAGGCGCGGCCCCACCAGGTCCATGAGAACCGGGGCCATGAGGAGATCGGCGCCCGTGTGCTCCAGATCCCAGCTGAGTCTGCGGGTCTTCGAGTGCGTCCAACCGCTCGACGGCAGCAGCGCCACCGCCTGGAATCCGTGCAGCTGGGTGATTCCGACGATGTCGTCCTCGGTCCCCAGCACCGGCACATCGTCGACGGCGAGGGGCAGCACCACTCCTGACGTCCTGGCGGGCAGGCAGATCCCGTCCACCTGCCAGCCCGCATCGCGCAGCTCCCCCGCCCGGGCCAGCAGCTCGTGCACCTCGATCGAGTCACCCGCGACGAGCACCGACCGCACGAGGCGTCCCCGGCGGCGGCGCATGCGGACGAATCGCCGCAACAGCAGGCGGGCACCCAGCGTTGCAGCGCCGGCCAGGGGCAAGGCGCCGAAGATCCAGGACTGGCCGCTCGCCGTCCCCCACGCGTATCCGGCCCCCGCCAGGACCGCGATCGCAAGGACGTAGGCACGGCCGACACGCCGGAACTCCTCGACACCCGCCCCGAGAACCCTGGCATCCCATGCCTTTTGCACCGCCAGGGCGAGCACGGCAGCGAATGGTACGACCATCACGAGCGCGAGCGTCTTACCACTGGGCAACTCCCCCCGGTGGTAGCCGAAGGTGACGGCCAGGTCCGCAATCAGCACGCACAAGAGGTCGATGCAGAAGACAAGAATCGCATAGCGTCGTTCCCAGGCCGGCCGCGGCACGGCTTCCGGAGCACACAGCCCGGGCAGGCTCCGGACCACTCCTGTCCGGTCCCCGCCCCTTCGCTCCACGGACGAGCCTTCTGGGGCGTTTCCCGCCCCAGCGAAGGTTCTCGCCGTTTCCCGGTTTTGCATCAGGGCCCGCCCCATTTCGGAGTCGCACGACTCTCGGACCCCTAAAACATACTCGGAGATTGTTTCCCCGGCAATAACGGACTGGTAGTTCATTCGGGGAGCGAAGCCGGAAGTCTCCACGGGAGTTCGATCCTGCCGTGACGCAGCATCTCGACGATTTGCTCGGGCGGCTGAGGCCGGCTGAGGAGGAATCCTTGCGCGCGTCGACACCCGAGTTCCAGCAGCTTCATCGCCGCCGCCACGGACTCGAGCCCTTCGGCCACGACGTCCAGCCCGAACGCGGAGGCCAGCCCCATGATCGATTCGACGATGACGCGGTCGCTCTCGCTGCGCTGCAGATTGAGCACGAACGCCTTGTCGATCTTGAGTGTGTGGACCGGCAGAGACTTCAGGTGGGCGAGCGAGCTGTAGCCGGTGCCGAAGTCGTCGATCGCGCAGCACACACCCAGACGCTCGAGCCGGCGCAGTGTCTTGCGGGAGCGCTCCAGATCGCTGACGACCACGTACTCGGTGATCTCCAGACACAGGCACGAGCTGCCCAGGCCGAACTCCTCCAGCGTGCTCTCCACCGTCTCCACGAAGTCCAGGCTCACCAGCTGCACCGGCGAGACGTTCACGCTCATCTGCAGGTTCAACCCCGGAATCCGGCGCCGCCACTCGGCCAGCTGCCCGCACGCCGTCCGCAGCACCCAGCGACCGAGTTCGCCCGCAAGGTTCGTCGACTCGGCCACCTCGATGAACTCGGCCGGCTGCAGCTTGCCCAGCACCGGGTGATTCCACCGCACCAGGGCCTCGACACCGAGAATGCTGCCGTCGCGCAGGTCGAATTCGGGTTGATATTCGAGGGTGAGGTGCTCGTCGTCGATCGACGTCCGCAGGCTCAGCTCGATGAGGTTGCGGCGTTCGCTCGCGCCCCGCATGTCGTCGGTGTACGCGACGACGCTGTTGCCGCCCTTGCTCTTGGCCATCAGCATCGCCTCGTCGACGCGCCCGAGCAACGCCACCGGAGTGATCCGTCCGGGCTCGCCTACGGCAACACCGAGGCTGCCGCCGCGACCGACGACCTGGCTGCCCAGCTGCACCGACATCCCGACCGCCCACCGCAGTGCCTCGGCGCGTTCCCGCGCCACCTCGAGCGACACCGCCCCGTCGAGCACGATGACGAATTCGTCACCGCCGAGGCGCGCCACCATGTCCTTCGGATCGCACACCCGCGACAGCCGCTGCGCGGTGCGGCACAGGAACACGTCGACGGCCGCGTGACCGAGGAAGTCGTTGAGCGGCTTGAGGCGGTCCAGATCGAGGAAGAGGACGGCGACCGGTCCCGGCTGCCCCCGCTTCAACCGCTCCTCGAGGTGTTCGAGGAGAGCCCGCCGGCTCGCCAGGCCGGTGAGGTCGTCGTGATAGGCGGCGTCGCGCAGGTCCTGTTCCGCGCGGACCCGGGCCTGCACCTGGGCCAGCAACGCCGCGATCATCATCAAGGTATTGATCTCGTCCTCGCTCCAGTCACGATCACCGGCCTTGATGAAGCCCAGGGTGCCGGTGGTGACGCTGCCGGAGATCAGCGGCACCGCCGCGACCGAGACCTCGGGCACTCCCGAACCCGCACGCACCCGGTCCGCGTATTCGGCACCCGACTGCGCCGGACGGCTGACCGCCGGTTCCTTCATGGTCTCGGTCATGGCGAAGATCGGGTCGGCGTCGCGGAAGTGCACCACGCCCAGAGGATCCGGGCTCGGCACGAACTCCCGCGGCGGCCACTCGGCGACGAGCACCGTCGCGTGGATGTCATGGTCGTTGTAGCGAAGGAAGCAGGTGTCGACCTCGAAGTGCTCGACGAGGTCCTGGAGCACCCTTTCGATCACCGAGTGATGAGACGCGGCGTCCGCCGGCATGAGGCGGGAAGCGACCCGGGTGACAATGTTCTCGAAGCTCTTCTCCGCCATCCCAAACCCCTTGTGAGCAGCACATCCGACGCGACCGTGGCCGCATCAGGGATGTCTTCGAACCCTATCCGAGCGGCGCGCACTGCGAACCCGTTCCGGCTTCGCCCGCGCCACCCGGAGCAGGAGGGCGAAGCGTCGTCCGATCGGTCTGTCGAACACGTCGTCGAACGTCGACTGCAGCTTTCCGAGAGCGCCGAACCGGGCCTCCGAGAGCCGGGTGAGGTCGGTGTCGTCCTCGGCGTAGAGGAACACCGGTGACGCCGGCTGAACCGCCAGGCCCATGCCGTGGGCGCATATCCACACGCTCTCGGCCGCCATTCCCGCTCGGACGTAGTCGGCCGGCCGCGGTCCCGACGCGAAGACCGCTACGAGTGCCGAGCTGCTCCGCACCCGCGTTCCGGTCAGACGCCCCAGACCGTGCCCGAGGTCCCACTCCCCGAGTTGATCGAGCACATCGTTTCGCACCGTCAGGTCGAGCATCGTGCGCTCCGCGTCGTCCATCCCGAGTGCTCCGACGTCGATGCCACTGTCGATGGCCTCGGAGTGCGGCCACCGCAGTTCCGCGAGCATCTCCCGGCGCAGGACGGGAGTCAGGTAGCGGATCCTGTCCGATTCCGCGAGCAGCTCCGCGGTCTCGGCCAGGCGATCGACGTCCGTGACGACCCGGATCCGGCCGCCCTCCCGCGCGGCCGCCTCGTACAGGGCAGCCGTCTCGGCATCGGACAGTGGCGTTCCGTCACCGGGTTGCCGATTGGTGCCGCGCGAGAGCATGGCCTCGTACTGGGCGGCCAGCACCGGGTCGGTGTCGTCGGAGAACCGCATCGTCGCGATCACCTCGCGCGGCGGCTCGCCGCGGTCCCGCGCGAGCACTCGGACCGGGCCGAGTATCCGGTGGGCCGCCGCGGCGATGCGCGCGTTCTGCAGGGCTGCGCCGAGCGCCACGTAGGTGCCCCGACAGTGGATGTCGATCGCGGTCGGCACGAAGTCGTCCGAGATGTCGATCTCCAGCATCCCGCCGCCGGCCGTGATGGACCAGGGTTGGCTGTTACCTCCCGAGGGGGCTCTGTTCGCGGCATGCAGAACCCGGTCGATCGGATCGTCCGATTCCGCGGGCAGGGGGGCTTCCGCGACGGCCCGGTTCCCCGGATCCGCAGGTGGGGTCAGGGCGTCGAGGCAGGCCTCGACGTCCACGCGGCCTCGCCCCGAGTTCAGCGGCTGCCCGAGGCCCAGCCGGCGCACGACCGCGGCGACCGTCGCGCCGCCGAGCATCACCTCGCTCCCCAGTTGAGGCCAGGTGACCAGCGTCCGCTCCACCTCCAGGAGGGAGGCGGCCATCCGGGTCGAGATCCGCTCCGGTCCCAGCAGGCGCAGAGCGTACGGAATCTTCTCCCGACCCGACAGGGCGGCGAGCCGCTGCGGGTCGATCTCTCCCAGCAATCCGTGAAACGGGGGTCCCGGCCGCAGATCGAAGCGCTCGACGTCGATCAACCCCCGGTCACTCGTCTCCATCACCACCGGGATTGCTCGCCGGGCCGCTTCCGCGCGCAACACGACCTTGACGTCCAGGGAGTCGCACTCGTCCACGACGACGTCGAGTCCGTCCAGGAACTCGCTCATCGTTTCCGGTCCGACCCCGTCGGGCCACACCGACAGGGACAGGTACGGATCCAGCTCCGAGAGTCGTCGCGCGGCCACGACCGCCTTGTTCGTGCCCAGATCGACGAGGGAGGCCGGCACCCGGTTGAGATTCGACAGCTCGATCGGGTCGAAGTCGGCGAGCCGCAGTTCCCCGCCCACCCCGTCGAGCACCAGCGCCTGCGCAACCGAGAAGCCGACGCTCAATCCGACGATCCCCACCGTCACCCCGCGCAGCCGGTCCTGTTCGGCCGACGTCACCTTGTTCCGGTTGCGGTCCAGCCGTAGCCGCCGGAACGAGTGCGGGCCGAGCACACGGACGACGGTCCGGCGCCAGGGGTAGTGGACCCACCGTGCCGGTTCGTCGAGCAATTCGCTCCCCGGCGGTGGGAGCACTTCGCGCAGTCCTCTCACCTGATCGGCGAGACGGTCGACGACCACGAGGCCGGGTTCGGAACGAACGCGCCGGAATTCCTCCATATCCTCCGGCCGGTCTTCCACAAACACGGAAGCCGTCCATCCCGCCTCGCCGTCGGACATCACGCCGGCTCCCCGTCGAACGGAAAACCACCCACTTCTCGTCGGAGTTCGTCGCCGAGCGGATCGGCGCGCAGACGGTCCCACCACATGAGCCGGGTCCGATAGCGGGCGTCCGGGTACGGGGTGGCCGGCATGCTCTCGTCCACCACTCCCCCGCAGGTCTTCCACAGATCCAGAAGGTTGTCGGCGGCTGTGGCCATCATGTACCGGGATTGGAGCAGGTCCATGAACTTCGCGCCCATCCGGGCTATCGCAAGGGTGAGCTCTCGACGTTGGGGCACATCCTCGGACACCCATGCGGCCTTCGCCTCGATCAGACCGAACGGGATTCGGCTCTCGATCATGCTGCGGAGGTGATCGACGTGCTCCGGAGCACTCCACTCGGTCACGGCATGGGACTCGTCCGCACTGCGAAAAGGCCCCTGAGCTCGTACCCCACCCACGACGACCCCCCTTCGATCGAGCCCTGCGCAGAACATCGCCGTGTTCTCCCCGCTTCGCACCTTCTCGTACTCGAGTGCGCACTCGACGCCGAATCTGCGATAGGCACCCAATGCCCGGGCGAGATATTCGTTCCACAGATCCGGCGCCGCACTCGGTGCGGCAGCGACGAACGAATAACCGGAGGCAGGATCCCTGTAGGTCGAGACACGCTCGCGCACCGAGTCCGATGCGACCCGCACTGCTCGATCCACTGTCGGCCTCCGACCTTGCGGGTGACCCCGATCGGAGTCACCCGGCGGACCACATCAGGCCCTCTCGCTCACCGCCGTCGTGATCGTCGACCTGGGACGGCACGGGGCATACATGTGGCTGTATAGGTCGAGTATGCAGTATTCGGGTGTTTCACAAGGTCTTCAAGCCAAAGAAATGTAAAGTTCCGTTACTCCCGACGGGCCGATGACAGCCACCTCCTCACGGTACGCCCGCTCGATCCGACCCTCCTTTTCGGCAATCTCGACCTGGTGCCACACGTCCTCGACGGGATCGGAGTGATCCCCGCCCGGAACGAAGCGGGCGAAGTATCCGGTGGGGATCCGCACCAGCGAGTCTCCGATCGTCAGGTCGGACAGGCCGTCGCAGCGATAGCCGACCACCGCGTTCCATCCGACCTCGGGGTGGCAGATGTAGACCACGACCACCTCGCCGATGCCGCGCGCGCGGATGCGATCCTCCGTAAAGGTCAGCAGTTCGGACCGCTGCCCGGTTGCCCCCGGCTCGAGTCCGGGCAGAACGAGTCCTCCCACATAGTGGTCGTGCAGCTTGGTGAGTTCGAAAGTCATTGCGCACCACCCTTTTCCGTGGTTCGGATCGCCACGTACATGTCGATGCGGTACGCGTGGGGATAGAACTCGAAGTCGCCGGTGAACGACCGGACGATCTCGCCCGCCTCCTCGGCCGCACGGATCTGGTTCCACAGGTCGATGAAGACGCCGGGAAACGTACCGGTCGAGGAGAACTTCGCGTAGGTCCCGGCGGGCAGGCAGGCCACGAGGTGGCCTTCGGTCACCTGATCCAACGACTCGCACTGATAGCCGACCGTCTGGGTGTAGTAGGAGTCGATGTCGACCGCATGATCGGTGTAGGCGGAGGCCAGGGGCCCGCCGAGTTCCTGCTTCAGCACCGCCGACCATGCCCGTTCGAGCGCCCGGTCGCGAACCTTGCCGAGGGCCCGGCGCGGGCTGCGCACGGGTAGGCCGGCGACGAGCGTCTGGTCACGCTGAACGATCTGAAACGACATCGGGCGACCTCCCCAGGATCTCACCGTACGCCTCGACACCCCGGCGTGCCCGACCCACGTGTGGGGTGTGAGTGATTCGAGTCTAGGGGTGTCTACCAATTGGCACCAAACAGCAGGCAAAACAATCTCGAAGATTGTTTCAGGGTTCCATTCATCCCCTCAGTATGATTATCTAATCGAGTCGGACCTGATGTTGCGAATATCTCGTCGGCACGGTTCCCACCGACTGCCCGAGGGGTGCCATCAATGAAGTGCCGCCTGTGCGAATCGGAACGGCTCCTCAGCGTGCTCGATCTCGGCGCCACACCGCCGTGCGAACGCTTCCTGGCCGCGGACGAGCTCGACCTGCCCGAGACCACCTATCCGCTGCACCTGCGGTTGTGCGAGGACTGCCTGCTGCTGCAGATCCCGGCGCTGATCACACCCGAGGACACCTTCACCGAATACGCCTACTACTCGTCGTTCTCCGACTCCTGGGTCGACCACGCGCGGCAGTTCGTGGAAGCCGCCATCCGGGATCTACATCTCGGCGCGGGCTCGTCGATCGTGGAGGTCGCCAGCAACGACGGTTATCTGTTGCGGCACGCGGTCGCGGCCGGCATCCCGTGCCTGGGCATCGAACCGTCGGTGAATGTCGGTTCCGCGGCTCGTGCCATCGGGGTTCCCACCGTCACCGCTTTCCTCGACGAAAGCCTCGCCGAGGACATCCGCGGGGAGTACGGGCCCGCGGACCTGGTCGTGGCGAACAACGTCTACGCCCACATCCCGGACCTGCTCGGGTTCACCCGATCGTTGCGCACCCTCGTCGCCGACGACGGCTGGATCTCCATCGAGGTGCACCACGCACTGAACCTCGTGCGCGAAGCGCAGTTCGACACCGTCTACCACGAGCACTTCCAGTACTACACGGTGCTGTCCGCGATGCGGGCGCTCGCCACCGGCGGCCTGTCGGTCGTCGACGTGGAACTTCTCGGCACCCACGGCGGATCGATCCGGCTCTGGGCCCGGCCGGACGAGGTCGCGGATCCCCCCGGGTCACGGGTGGAAGCCGTGCTCGAGGAGGAACGCCGGGCGGGTCTGCACACGAGGGCGGGTTACCGCGAACTCGAGGCCCGCGCCCGTTCCGTCCGCCAAACCCTCCTGCGCTTCCTCCTCGACTGCCACGACCAGGGCCTGTCCGTCGTCGGTTACGGCGCGCCGGGCAAGGGCAACACCCTGCTCAACTACTGCGGCATCCGCCCCGACCTCATGGCGTACACCGTCGACCGGAATCCGTACAAGCACGGGCGCTACACGCCCGGCGCCCGGATCCCGATCCTGCCGCCGGAGCAGATCGACAAGGACCGGCCCGACGTGGTCGTCGCCCTGCCGTGGAACCTGGCGGCCGAACTGACGACGCAGCTGCAGTACATCGCCGCCTGGGGCGGCCGGCTCGTCTTCCCGCTGCCCACTCTGCACACCACCATCGGCCCCGCCGACTTCGTCAGGAGGATCACGGTATGAAAGTCGTTCTGTTCTGTGGCGGCTACGGCATGCGGATGCGCAGCGACCGCACCGACGAAATCCCCAAGCCCATGCAGATGGTGGGACCGCGGCCGCTGCTGTGGCACATCATGAAGTACTACGCGCACTTCGGCCACACCGAGTTCATCCTGTGTCTGGGCTACGGGGGCACCAAGATCAAAGAGTTCTTCCTCGACTACCACGAGGAGGCATCCAACGACTTCGTCATGCACCGCAACCGGGTCGAACTGCTCCATACGGATATCAGCGACTGGTCGATCACCTTCGTCGACACCGGCCTCGAATCCTCGATCGGCGAGCGGCTTCGACGCGTGCGGAACTATCTCGGAGGCGACCAGCACTTCCTGGCCAACTACGCGGACGTGCTCACCGACGCGCCACTCGATCGGATGATCGAGCGGTACCACGAGTCCGGCGCGACCGCCGCACTGCTGGTCGTACCCCCACAGTCCTCGTTCCACTGTGTGGATCTGGCCGAGAACGGCGAAATCAAGGAAATCGTGCCGGTCAGCCACTTCCCCATCTGGGAGAACGGCGGCTACTTCGTGCTGAATCGGGAGATCTTCGAGCTGTTGCCGCCAGGGGGTGACCTTGTCACCGACGTGTGCGGCACCCTTGCGGGCCGCGGCCGCCTGTTCGGATATCGGCACGACGGATTCTGGAAGCCGGCGGATACGTTCAAGGAACGTGCGGAGCTCGACGACAACTACGCGCGAGGGATCCGGCCGTGGATGCTGTGGGAACCGACTGCCGTGGCGGTGCAATCATGATCGAGCTCTGTGCCGGCGACGTCCGAGAGATCGCAGTGCTCGGTGCGCACTGCGACGACATCGCCATCGGTGTCGGCGGCACATTGCTGACGCTGTCGGCTCGGGTCTCGTCCCCGCTGCGCGTGCATGCGTTCGTACTTTCCGGTGAGGACTCGCGGCGCGAGATCGAAGAGCGGCACGCTCTGGCGGCGCTGTGTCCCGGTGCCGAGGTCGAGGTGAGGGTCCTCGACGTTCCCGACGGCCACGCCCCTGGATACTGGGAGCCCATCAAGAACGCACTCGAATCGTTCCGGCACACCTGCGAACCCGACGTGGTGTTCGCGCCGCATCGCGACGACGCGCATCAGGATCATCGAATACTGGCCGAACTGGTGCCCACCGTCTTCCGTGACCACCTGGTCCTGGGGTACGAGATCCTCAAATGGGAAACGGATACGCCACGACCGACGATCTACCATCCGCTGACCCGCAGGATCGCCGAGGAGAAGGCACGGATCCTGCTCAAGCACTACCCGTCCCAGACCGACCACGACTGGTTCGACGAACAGGCATTCCTGGGTCTTTCCCGTCTCCGCGGCGTGCAATGCCGACGGCCGCACGCCGAGGCCTTCGTCGTGGAAAAGGCCACCGTCCACTTCGGAAAGGTATGACATGCGTGTCCTCGTCACCGGTCATCAGGGATACCTCGGGTCGATCATGGTGCCGGTCCTTCGCTCGTACGGTCACGAGGTGATCGGCCTGGATTCCGGTCTCTTCGCCGACTGCATTCTCGGGCCCGCTCCGCAGGATCCTCCCGCGATCCGGCTCGATCTACGGGACATCACCGCATCGCACCTGACGGGATTCGACGCCGTGATCCACCTCGCGGCCCTGTCCAACGATCCCCTCGGCGCGCTCGAACCGAGAATCACCTACGAGATCAATCACCAGGCCTCCGTGCGGCTCGCTCGATGCGCCAAGGCGGCTGGTGTGCGTCGCTTCCTCTACGCATCCACCTGCTCTGTCTACGGCGCCGCCGGGGAAGAGGCCGTCGACGAGAGTGCACCGCTGCGCCCGCTCACGCCGTACGCGGAGAGCAAGGTGCGCGTCGAGGACGACGTGGCTGCGATCGCCGACCCCGGCTTCTCGCCGGTGTTTCTCCGCAACGCCACCGCATTCGGGTTTTCCCCCCGACTGCGAGCGGACATTGTCCTGAACAACCTGGTGGGGTATGCCGTTCTCACCGGCGAGGTGCGTGTGCTGTCGGACGGAACCCCTTGGCGACCGTTGGTGCACGCTCGGGACATCGCGGAAGCGTTCGCGCGCTGCCTCGTGGCGCCGGTGGACGCCATCCACTGCCACGCATTCAATATCGGCACCGAAGCCAACAACCTGACGGTGGCCGACATCGCCGGTGCCGTGGTGGACGTTGTCCCTGGCTCCGAACTCGTGATCACCGGGGAGAGCGGCCCCGACCCTCGCTCGTACCGGGTCGACTTCTCTGCTGCTCGGGATCGGCTCGGCTACGAGGCGAAATGGACAGTTCCCGAAGGCGCCGCGGAACTGTACGAGAAGTACACCGCCTTCAGCTTGAAAGCGGAGGACTTCCACGAGCGGTTCACCCGGCTCTCACACCTGAAGGAGCTACGGGAAACAGGAATCCTGGACGAATCGATGCGGTTTGTCAATGCAATCGCGTGAGCAACTCCCGCCAGCTTCCGGCCTTCGCGTCCCTCGCGGACACGGCCGTTACCGGCAGCGGCCAGTCGATCCCGAGATCCGCGTCGTCGTAGGCGACGCCGATGTCCTCCGCCGGGTCGTGCGGCCGATCGATCCGGTAGCAGACGTCCGCCGTCGCGGTCAGTGCCTGGAACCCGTGCAGGAATCCCGGCGGAACGTAGAGGTGGCGAAATTCTTCGTCGTCGAGCCGGAAAGCCTGGCTTCGTCCGAACGTCGGCGAGTCGGGCCGGATGTCGATCAGGACGTCGTGCACCGCGCCGTTCGCACAGCGCACGAGTTTGGCTTCGCTACGGCCGGACCTACCGTGCATTCCCCGGACGACGCCGCGGACCGACCGGGATTGGGAGTCCTGCACGAACGCCGCGGCAGTTCCCGGCCTGCCGAGGTGGTCATCGAACGTCTCCGCGTCGAACGTGCGCGTGAACAGCCCCCGTTCGTCGCGGAAGGGCTGCGGAATCAGCACGATCACGTCGGCCAACTCGGCTTCCTCGATGCGCACGAGGAAATGTTCCCATGAGTGTGTGCCGAGCGTGCGGAATGCCCGATCTGGATCGAGTACTCGATCTCGGAAAGGTGCCGGCCGCCGATCACTTTCCCCCGGCCGACGACGTCATCGGCGACGACGAGGTCTCGCATCCCCTTGCCATGGATCTGTGTGCGACGTGCGGCCTCGCGCAACTCGCCGAGGACGACACGATCATCGAGGAGCCACGCGGCGTCGAACCGCAGGCCCTGAGAGAACAGGCCGTGTGTGCGGTACGGTGCGTCGCTCGATCCGAGCGGTTACGGGGCTCGACCGTACGGGAGTTCGGCAGTCCCCACGGAGGGACGTGGCTTCCGCTGCTCGTCGAGCGTGGCTTCACCGTGGCCGACGGTACCTGCGACGTCGTGCTCGACTGTTTCGGCCTGATGCACGAACCGGACCAGTTGAAGGCCATGGTCGAGCGAGCCGCTGCCACAGCCCCGGACGGTGTGCTGCTCGTCCAGTTCCATTCCCTGGCCACCATCGTCTGCCGGGGCCAGTGGAACGCGCTTCGTCATGGCCACTTCGCGTACTACTCGATGACGGCGCTGAACCGCCTCCTCGAGGACGTCGGCATGGGTCCGGTGGCGGCCTGGACGTTCGACCTCTACGGCGGCACGGTCCTCGTCGCGGCCATGCACGGGCAGGTCGAACCGGACGAATCGGTGCGGAGGGTCTTCGCCGACGAAACCGGTATGACCGATCCACGCACCGTAGGTTCACTGCAACGTGCTGCCGACGACCATGTGCGCTCACTGCGCACCTGGCTCGAGGACGAATACCGTTCCGGCAAACGCGTGTACGCATATGGCGCGGCGTCCCGTGCGGTGGCGTTGTTCAGCCTCGCGGCCGTCGACCGGAGGCTGGTGGCCGCGGTAGCCGACGCCTCACCGGCTAAACAAGGGCGCCGAATGCCCGGCACCGACGTGCCGATCATCTCGCCGGAGGAACTCGTTGCAGCTGAGCCGGACCGGGTGCTGCTGACACTTCCGGATCTGCTACCGGAAGTCGATCGGAGGTACCCCGCACTAGCCGGACGATGGAAGGTCGACGGTTCATGAGCTCGATCGGACATGCCCCTCCCGCGATGCGCATGATCGCGCCCATGCCTCGGCTCCGGACCGACGGCGCCGGATGGATCGCCGACGTGCGCCGGCTCGAATCCCTGGGGTTCGACACGGTAGCCGTCTCCCAGCACGTCAGCCACGGCTGGCAACTTGCTCCACTGGTCGCCATGGCATACGCCGCGGCCGGCACCAACCGGTTACGGGTCCTGTCCCTCGTGTTGCCGAACGATCTTCACCACCCGGCGTTGCTCGCCAAGGACATCTCGACGATCGACGTGCTCTCAGGCGGACGAGTCGAAGTCGGGATCGGCGCCGGCTGGCAGCCGGACGACTACGCGGCCCTCGGCCTCCGATTCGACACCACCGGCCGGCGGATCGCGAGGCTGGACGAAGCATTGACGGTGTTGCGGCGCTACTTCACGGCCGAGTTCGTCGATTTCGAGGGAGAACACTATCGAATCGGCCACATGGAAGCCCTTCCACGGTGCGTACAGCAACCGAATCCGCCGATTCTCGTCGGCGCCGGAGGGCCCCGGATGCTCGACCTCGCCGGACGTGCCGCCGACATCGTCGGGATACACCCGAGCATGCGCGCCAACACGATCGACGAAGCGGCGATCGCCGACCTCACGCCCGATCGCATCGAGGCCAAGATCCGGAGAGTCCGGGCCGCCGCCGACGCCGCGGGGCGGCCCTGTCCCGTCCTCCAGTTCAACTGCTACTACGTCCGCGTGACGGACGCGCCGCACGGTTCCGTGCCACGTTCGTCGTGGTCGGGGCACATCGAGGCGGCCGGCGACACGTTGAAGGGCTCGCCGGCGATACTTGTCGGCACGGCGTCGGAATGCGCGGCGCAACTGCTCGAGTGGCGAGACCGATACGGAATCACATACTGGCACTTGGGTCAGGACGTCGACAGCGCTGCTCGGATCATCGAAGAACTGGCTGTACAGTCCGTTTCGGTCCGGACGGCTGCGCCGTGAGTACATCGGCTGCACCCGATACTCCGCTACGCCGGGGCCTTCGGCGATTCGCCACGCACCGAGGGCTCCCGCTGCGATCCCGGGCACGGACCCCCCATGGCTGACAGCAGTCTGTCCACGGGAATCCGCTGGAGCGGCATTTCCGTGATCGGTAGGGAGGTGTCCCGAGCCGGGTTCACGATCGTGCTTGCCCGGTTGATCGGTCCCGAGGCATTCGGCATCGTCGCGCAGGCATTGGTCTATATCGGCATCGTCGCACTCCTTCTGGACCAGGGCTTTTCCAGCGCACTGATCCAGCGCGAACGCATCGAACCCGACATGCCCGGTGCGGTCGTTACGGTCAATCTGGCCGTCGGGGGGGCGCTCACCGCCCTGACCTGTGCCGTCGCCTCGACATGGGCCTCCTTCATGCACTCCCCCGAGCTCACCCTCGTGCTCGTGGCGCTTTCGCCCAGCTTGCTCATCCGAGCCGCCTCGATCACTCCGCGGGCGCTGCTCCAGCGCGACATGCGGTTCCGCGAGATCGGCCTCGCCGACATCACGGCCGCAATGGTCGGCGGGTTGGCCGGGTTGGGTGTCGCGCTGGCAGGGGGCAGTTATTGGGGACTGGTGGCACAGATTGTCACCACCGACTCGGTGCTGCTGCTGATGCTGCTGGCAGCGGGAGCCGGACGGTCGCCGAATCTGCGTCTGAGGCACCTGCGCGACATCGCCGCCTTTTCGTGGCGGGCGTTCACCGCCGGACTGCTGATCAACTCGGTGTCCCGGAATATCGACAACCTGTTGGTAGGACGGTTTCAGGGCCCTCAAGCTCTGGCCTTCTACGGCTTGGCGTATCGGCTGCTGCTCTTGCCGGTTCAGCTGGCATGCACCACCGTCGGCGCGGTGTTGTTTCCCGCGTTCGCCCGACTGGCGCACGACCTCGACGCGCTTCGTAGGGAACTGGCGCGTGCAACGCGCGCCAATGCCGTCCTCGCGCTGCCCGTCATGGCCACGGCCGCCGTAGCAGCGCCCCAATTCATGGCCCTGCTGTTCGGCTCCCAATGGGAACCTGCAATCCCCATCATTCAGGTACTCGCCATGGCAGGCGCCATACAGGCGATCTACCAGCCGTCGACAGCTCCCCTGATGCTCGGGCTCGGGCACGCAGGGCTCAACCTGCGCTATGCGTGGCTCACCACCGTCGTGTCCACCACAGGCATCGTCGCCGGTCTGCCGTTCGGTCCGTTCGGCGTGGCAGTCGGCTACAGTCTTGCGACCGGACTGCTCGTCCCCGTCGAGTGGCTCATCCGGCGGCGACTCCTCGGCGTAACTCTGCGCAGCCAGGTCGCCTTGTTGCTGCCGGGTCTCCACGTGGCGATCTGGGCGGCGGCGACCTACCTTCTGGTTGCCGTCCTCGTGCCGGATCGCACTGTGGTCGTGCTCGTACTCGGAATGCCGGGAGCGGCCGTTGCGGGTGCAACCGTTCTGCGACTCGCACATCCAACACTCTTCGCCGAACTTCGGCACATGGCCGACCGGGTACTCGGCCGCGGGGGCGGTCCGCCCGTTTCCTCCGAGGGTCGCACCGACGTTGCGCGCTAATCGACAGCGGCCTCGACCACGGGCTGCATCCGACGCTCCCACGAAACCGCGTCGATGAACTGCTGTCGCCGGCCTTCCGGTGCGCTCCCCATGTCGAGGACCCGCTTCACGCCACTCGCCCATTCCTCGCGCCGGCAGATACACACCCGCTCGTCGTCGACTCCGTGAATGGGGGGCAGATCAACCGACAGCACGGGGAGCCCGGCAGCGAGATACTCGTAGAGTTTGAGGGGCGACATCGCGCGGATACAGGCCTGATCGCGGTGCGGAATCAATCCGACGTCGCAGGCTTGCACCAATGCTGCGAGTTCATGCTGCCCGACTGGGTCGAACACATGCACGCGGTCGAGCGAACGCAGCCACTCGACGGTCCGCGCATCTCCTGGATAGCCGATCATGACCAGCGAACCCACCATGCTCGCCGTGGTCTCGACCAGATCCGCTTCGAGACGGTCGTCGATCGTGCCGGTGTAGACGGCGCGAGGTCGCGGCAGCGCCGCGATCCGATCGGGTTCAGGATGCCGCGGACGCCACACGTCGGCGATCACCCCGTTGGGCACGACTGTGGTGCGCGGCGAAATACGCTCTGCGAGTTCCTCGGACACCGCGAATATCGCGGCTCCGCGTTCCTCGATGCGCCGGTAGGCTTCGCGGTAGAGATCCCACCATCGAACCACCCCCTCCCCTGTCGCCCAATCGTCCTGGCCGAAATACACGACCTTGCTGATCCACGGAGAATCACAGAATGCCGCCACGAAGGGGTTGTAGGTGACCAGGGCCGCCGACCTCGGACGCGGTTTCCGTTCGCCGCGAGTCCGAGCCAGCGCGCGCCCGAGCACTGCGCCGTAGCGGCGATAGGACCGTTCCACCCTGCCGAGATCGGTGGGATCGCCCGTCCGCAATCGGTGAGGCCGGACGCGGACCGCGTTTCGCCCGGCGACTGTGATGTCCTCGACGAGCCGGACAGGCCGACGGCGCGCCGCGGATACGACGTAGGAACGCCACGGATCGGCCACGATCAGTCCGCCGACCCGATCGTCGTGGGCAAGGGCAAGCAGCGTCTGGTCGGGCGGTCGGCAGAATTCACGACCGACTGCATCGTCGAACATCTCGTACGAGAACCCGAACACCACGTCAGGCCGGGGAGACGCCGAAGGGCTTCGCTCCATACCTCCAGATCCTAGGTCGATCGGTGCAGGGAAGGTCGCCGATCGGGATCCGCGATATCGAGGTCCTCGCGTGCCGGTCAGGCCCGACCGTAAGGCAGGATTCCGTCCGTATCGATTTCGACGCCGACCGCACGATCCGACAGAGCTGCGTCCCATACACTGGCCGGTAGTCACGGCACCCTCGGCTCGAAACGGAGAACGCGTGGGTGAGGCTTCGTAACAACTGGCCTTCCATCCGTGTGGTGGTGGCGTCGATATGCATGCTGGTGATCGCAGCACTGGTTACCGGGTTGCCGGTCTACGTCCGGCCACAGACTGATTCGCTGCGCCCTGCCGACGCGATCTTCGTCCTCGGCGGTGAGGACTGGCGCCGCCACTCGCTCGGCATCGAGCTCGGCATGGCAGGCTGGGCGCCGAAGGTGGTTCTCTCCCATCCCGACGGGCCGGGTGACAACTGGGCCTCGGAGAACTGCGGGAAGGCGTATCCCGGATTCGAAGTGGACTGTTTCCTCCCCGATCCATCGACGACCCGGGGCGAAGCGCGAGAAGTGCGCCGCCGGGCCGAGCAGTACGGTTGGAACCGGGTGATCGTCGTGACGTACACACCGCACATCTCCCGAGCTCGATTCGTCCTGCAGCGGTGCTTCGACGGCGAATTGATCATGGTGGCAAGCCCAGCGGAGCTCTCGCTGTGGGGATGGGCGTCCGAGTACCTATACCAGACCGCGGGCTATCTGAAGGCCGAACTGGAGCCGGGATGTTGAAAGGCGGACGATGCGAGGCAATCGTGCAGTACTGCTCCAGGGCGCACGCATCTGGGCGTTTCCGCTGTGGTGGATCTCCGCCCACTGGGACTCGACGGATGCGATCACGGAGGACGTCGACTGGTGGAGCGAGTGCATCGGGGACGCGGATCTGGCGTCCCTCGACAGGTACTCGAGATTCGCCTATCTGGCGGGGGCGCTCACCGAGTTTCGTACGCTCGTGCACTACCGTCTCCGTTCCGCCCCGCCGGTCCTACGGATGCTGCTTCGCGCGCTGTACCGACCCGCCGCCACGCTGACTCTCGAAGCGGACCGAATCGGTCCCGGTCTCTTCATTCAGCACGGCGTCGGCACGATCGTCACGGCCGAATCCATCGGGCGTCATTGCTGGATCAACCAGCAGGTCACCATCGGTCACGACGCGCGGGGAAGGCCGACCCTCGGTGACGGAGTCCGCGTCGGCGCCGGCGCGATCGTGATCGGTCCGATCACCCTGCACGACGGGGCGACCGTCGGCGCGAACGCGACGGTGATCCGTGATGTGCCTGCAGGGACGACCGTAGTCGCCCCGTTGGCCACCGAACTCAGGGGCCCGCGAGTGACCGGCGACGAACCAGGCTAGGTACCCACAGCAGATCCGGGAGAACTTGCGCCAGGCAAATGCCCAGTACAGACGCGCACACCACGCCCACTGCTCCGAACGGTCCCGCCAACGCGAACCCTAGCCCGAGACTGAGTGCGGCCATGACGACCGTCCACAGCGCTTGCCACCGCGCCTCGCCGGGACCGACCAGCAGCACGTTCGCCGGGAGATGTGCGGTTTGTGCGACCATCAGCACACCGAATCCGAGCGCGAGCAATGTAGACACGTCGATCTGACCGCCCGAAAGCACGGACGCGGCCCATGGGCCGAGCAGCGCGATTCCGCTGGCCCCGATCGATGCGCACAGGACGAGTACAGCCGTGAGCCGCCACCACATCCGGATCGTCTCGTCAGGGGCGGACCGTCGTTGCACGAACACCGGCCAATAAGCCAATCCCACCGTCGAGAGAACCGACCAGACCACACCGTAGATCTGGGCCATCACGGCGTACTCGGACAGTTCAGTGGGTGTCGACAGATGCGCCAGGAGAACCCGTCCGGACTGGAGCCCGATGGGCAGCCCCACGCCGACGACGAACAGCCATCCGCTGCCCGCCAGCAGCCTGGCGCCGGTCGTCGGTGCGGACGTCCGTGCAAACGCCGACCATCCGAGCCCGCTCAGTCGCAAAGCCAAGACCGTACCGAGAATCTGTCCGCCGAGCAGACCACCGAGCGCCGATACTGCGTACCAGATCTCGTTCACCCCGGTCACGTACAGCACGAGGGTGATGACCAGCGCGACAGCCGGACAGCTCATCTGCACCAGCGTCGCCTCAGGGATCCGTCCGATCCCGATGAGGATCCGGAAACCGAGGCCGGCAGGAATCGTGAGCGCGAAGACACACGCGGCAAGAGTGATCGCCCACCGGTCCGCGGGACCACTGGACATGCCGACGAGCACGGTCCAGCCGTCGAATGCCATGACGACCAAGGCCCCGGACACGACTGCGGCGGCGACCACGAACAGGACGCGATAGGCACGTCGGATGACATCGGCCGCACTCGAATCCCCTTCATGCTGATGGAGCGTCGCACTGGCGCTCAGCACCGTCGCGCCGATCCCGAAGTCGACGAATGGCACGAGAAGAGTGATCGTTGCGATCAAGGACACCAGCCCGAAGACCGCCGCTCCCGTCTCGTGCGCGATGACGGCCGTGTTGGCGAGTCCCAGGACAGCAACCACCGGAGTACCGAGAATGCGGTACAGCGTGCCCCGGAACAATGCTCGACGCTCCTCCGGCGTGAGCTGATCGTGCTCCGCTGCCATCAACGGACCGATGCATGTGCTGTGCGCACAAGTATCCGCGCGGCGCCGAGAACTGCGTAGACGACCGCGAACGGACCCGGCCTGCCATGACGTATCGCCGACCACATCGAGCGCCGCACACCTGCCAGCGACCGCGCGGACACCGCCGCGCTCACCGGGCTCGTGCAGAGGTAATCACCACGAACGCGCGGCGATTCCTCACCGAGATACTGCAGTCCCCAGGCAATGTACTCATCGGCTCGGTCCGACGAGCTGTGGGACAGGGACGAATTCCCCACGTGGTAGGTACTCAACACGTCCGGATGGTGGACGAGGCAGACATCAGGGACGGCACGTCGGATCCGGAGCAGCCAGCTCGCCTCCTCGTGCGGCGCGTCCGCGTCGGTATCCCATGGGACGGTGCCCACGAGGTCCACGGGGAAGCACAGTGTCGAGGTCTGCAAAGTCGCGCCACCGACCGTGAATCCGGTGAACCGGAACAGATACTCTGCGACGGATTGCTCCGATCCGATAAGTCGCCGCGGCCAGACTCGCCGCCGGGTCCCCGGCCCGACGACCGCCATACGCGACGATGCGATCCAGGGCTTTCCGAAGGCCGCCTCATGCTCGACGGCCGCCAACTGTCGTTCGAGCTTGACCCGGCGCCACTCGTCGTCGTCGTCGAGCAGAGCGATCACGCTCCCGTGCGCGGCATCGATTCCCAGTTGCCGACATCTGGCGGGTCCGACCCGACCTTCGCTGCGCAGCACCACGATGCGGTCGTCCGACGGCAGGGACATGGCCAGATCGGTGTCCGCGACCACGATGACCTCGGCGACCGGATACGTCTGCTCGAGAGCGGATTGCACAGCGCCGTACAGGGAAGGCCGACCGAGCGTGGGGATCACGACGCTCACACTCGGTCTCATGACGAGTCCCGTACAGCAACCATCGGCCGGCGGACGCGTACCGCGCAGAAGAAGAGCGTGATGCAGACAAACTCCGGGATCATGTTGTACGTCCATGGCGCGTAGAGCAGGTCCCAGATGCCTTGCAGTGCGAGGGTCACCACGAGCGGACTCCAGCGGCCGAAAGATGTGCTGTTCCAGACCACGCCGACGCAGGCGACGAGGAGCCACAGCGGCAGAAGCACCGCCAGAATGCCGCCCTCGACCCAGGAACCCAGCAGGATCGAATGGGTTGCGGAGTAATCACTCGGCGGCAGCCGCCAGTAGAGTTCGAACGGGAAAGTGGGATCGAATCCCATCCGGATCGCCAGGTGCTGGGCCCGGGCATACACGTCCGGAGTCAGGTTGAAGGCACTTCCCCAACCGAGGAACGGACGCTCGAGGATCGCTGTGATGTTCAGCGGGGGCTCGGTGCGGCCGGCCAGCAGCAACGGCAGATTCGTGGCATCCTGCTCCAGCGTCTTCTGCTGCAGCGCGGCCCCGAACAGTCCTGCCCGCGCAGCGATCGGCATCACCTGCGCGAAGACCAACCCGAACACCGCGACCCCCAGGAACTGCCAGCCTCGTCCGATCCGGGAGCCCAGCATGTGCCGGGTGAAGACGATGGCGCCGGCGAGGAGACACACGAGGGCATGCGAGCGGAAGTTCAGTCCCAGGCTCGCCAGCCCAAGCGCCACGAGCACCGCCGACTGCAACAGCGGCTGAATCCGCGCCGTCGTCATTCCGAAGAGGACGAGAATCGTCACCGCGTGAGCGATTCCGTACTTCCAAAGGTCAGGAATGCTCCCGGTTCGCGTCAGTTCGATTCCCTGGGTCAGGAAGAAGGCCATAGTGCCGGTGGCGATTCCGGCGAGGACTGTGGCGGTCGCGTCCACCGCACGGACTGTGAGCACGGTCAGGCCCACGAGGTAGAGCAGGAATGCAGGAAATGCGATTGCGTTGGGCCATAGCACGGTGACCCCGTTCACCGCGCACGACGCGACAAAGGAGAGTGATCCCGCCACCGCGAGTACGGCCGGCAACAGGTCGATCCCCCGGTGCATCATGAGCAGGAATCCGGGTGCCAGCAGCAGACAGACCACCGACAACCCGGTGACGGTGAAATTCGCCAATTGAACACCCGATGTGGCGCCGATAGCGAACAGGGCCACTCGGGCCAGCACCTGACGGTGTGCACGCTGGCGTTCGGCCACGGTAGGGACGGATGCACACCCGAGATCTGTCACGAAATGCCCCTCGGTCGGAGCCGAACACGGCGTATCCTCTCGAAGTGTAGTGCGTTGTCCTGCGGAGGTGCGCGTGTCCGCTGCACAGTCCAAGCGGTCGCTGCAATCCCTGCGTGGCCGCCCCTACGACAAGGGTCGCGGCTTCGCCGCCCAAGCCCTGTGGGTTGCGGTCTCGACGCTGATCTTCACCCAGGTATGGTGTCCGGCGCGCCTGCGGTGCACGATCCTGCGGTGCTTCGGGGCCCGCATCGGCACCGGGGTGCTGATCAAGCACCGGGTCAAAGTTCAATGGCCGTGGAAGCTGGTGGTCGGGAACGATTCGTGGATCGGAACAGATGCCGATCTCTACAACATCGACGAAATCGTGATCGGTTCGGATGTCTGCATTTCGCAGTACACCTACCTCTGCACGGGGAGTCACGACAGGCGGTCGAAGACCTTCGAGTTCGACAACGGCCCGATCGTCATCGAGGACGGCGTCTGGCTCTGCGCCGGTTCCACCGTCTTGCGGGGCGTGACCATCGGCGCGAATTCGGTCGTGGGAGCGAGAGCACTGGTGACCGCCGACGTTCCTCCCGATTCACTCGTCCGGGCTCCGCGATCGATCGTCACACCGGGTTGACTCCGTGCGCATCCTGCAAGTGGTCACGCTGCTCGACCCCGACGGCGCGTACGGGGGACCCGCCCGGGTCGCGCTCAATCAGAGTATGGAGCTGATCCGCCGGGGCCACGAGGTGACGCTCGGCGCCGGCGCCCGGGGGTTCCCGGTCGTACCGACCCGCTTGAACGACGTACCGGTCAAGCTGTTCACCGTCCGAACCGTAGTTCCCAGGACGGGGTTCGCCGGTGTCGGTGCGCCCGGATTGCAGCGATGGTTCCACCGCAACCGAACTCGGTTCGACATCGTCCACATCCATTTCGGCCGCGACCTCGTCGTGCTCCCGCTTGCGGTGAGCGCGCGGCACCACGGGATCCTGTACGTGCTCCAGCCCCACGGCATGGTCACTCCGTCCGATCATCCGCTCGCCGGCCCACTCGACGCACTGTGGACGAGGAAGGTGCTGCGCGACGCCGGAGCCGTGTTCCACCTCACCGCGCTGGAGAAGGACCAGCTCGCCACCGTCGCACGGACGTCATTGCCTTTCGTGCAGCTCGGCAACGGCGTGCCGTGCTACCCACCCGGCCGGCCGAGCGCGGAACCTCCCGAGGTGCTCTTCGTCGCACGCATGCACCCGCGCAAACGCCCGACGGCTTTCGTGGAAATGGCCGAAGTTCTGCTCTCCGCCGGGATGGACGCCCGGTTCACCCTGGTGGGGCCGGACGAGGGCGAGGGCCCGGCGCTGCGCGCCATGCTCGCAGCCGAAGCAGACCCGCGGATTTCCTGGGAGGGAGCGCTCGACCCGGACGACGTGCCCCGGCGAATGGCGGCAGCGACCGTGTACGTGCTCCCCTCAGTGCGTGAGCCCTACCCGATGTCGGTGCTCGAAGCCATGTCCGTGGGTGTTCCCGTCGTGGTGACCCGCGACTGTGGGCTCGCCCCGACGATCGAACGAACAGGCAGCGGAATCGTCACGGAGCCGACAGTGCCCGCTCTGGTCACCGCGGTCGAGTCGCTGCTTGCCGACCGGTCTCTCGCGCGTGCCATGGGGGAACGAGGACGCCGTGCTGTGCGCACCGACCTGGGGATGCACGCGGTCGGTGACCGACTGCTCGATACCTACACGGACGTGGCCGGGAGTGAACGATGAAGCGACTCACCATTGCTCCACGGACGCTCATGGCCGTCCTCGCGGCCAACGTCTTGGTCAGCGCCCTCGTAGCCACTTCGGTCTTCGCGATGACACGTACCAGCGAGGCAGATGCGTCCCCACTCGCCATCGCGGTGGTGGGCGACGAATGGTCGGCCGGATTCCGCAACCGAACGGTGTGGCCGACGCTCATGGCCGAACGAACGGGATGGTCCGTCGCCAATTTCGCCCTGCCCGACTCCGGCTTCGTCGCCGATGGTCAGGGCGGCCACGCGTTCACCTATCAGGTCGACCGCGCGGATGCTGTCGATCCACGGGTCGTCCTGATCGTCGGGGGGCTCGGCGACACCGGACTGCCGGACACGGAGGCGATCGTGGTGGGCGCGACCGATGCGATCAACAAGATCATCGTCGGTGGCCGGCGCCCCCTCTTGGTCGGGCCCACGTGGTTCGAGACGCCGGTTCCGGCATCCGTCGTCCGGGTGTCCGACGTTCTCCGCAGCACCGCAGACGAGATGGGGGTGCCGTACCTGGATGCACTCGATCCCCCGTTGCTGACGAGGGATCAGATGTGGCCGGACCTGAGCGGGCCGACGGACGCCGGACAATCGGCGCTCGCCGACATGATCGCGGCGTGGGTCCGCACGCAGGTCATCCGATGAACCGCACCCGACTGTTGGGTACGGCCGCGATGATGCCGGCCGTGGCGATCGCGGGCGGCGCGGTGTTCGTGTTCTATCGCAGACGGCGTGCTCGACGAGATCATCCTTCACCGCCGGCAGCCCCCCGCCGCCGGGCCCTCGAGATTCGAAGTACGGATTCGGAATCTCGCCGCGCAGATTTCCGGTACTCGCCGGGCCGGAGCCAGGGAGGGAAGGGCGCCACATCTCGACGCGCTCGGTGGGATCTGGCCGCAATGGTGTCGGCCCTGGCAATCGCGATCGGCCTGGTGTTCGTCTCCGGACCGATGTACACCGCAGATGCACCATCCACACGCCCGTCCCCGGAGATCAATCGCCTCAACGTTGCCGGCGACAGCCGGCCTTCCGCACTGTTCATCGGCGATTCGTACACCGGCGGGACCGGTCTTGCGGAAATGTCCTACGCCTGCACGACGGCAGTCCGGATGGGGTGGCTGTGCAACCTCGCGGCTGTGCCGGGAACGGGCTACATCAGCGGCGGACCGGCCAACAGGTTCGTGGTCGACGAGTACATCGGTCGGTCGACGTCGTTCGCCGAACGCATCCCGCGCCTGGCCACCGTCTATGCACCCGACGTCGTGGTGCTCGACGGCGGACGAAACGATCTCTTTCCACCCACCGAGGACGTCTTCCGGGCAATGGTCGCGACCGTCGAAGACGTACGGCGCACCTGGCCCGCGGCCACGGTCGTCTTCGTCAGGCCCCGCCTCCTCGCCGACCCATCCGATGATCTGGGATTCGACGACGAATTCATGGCGCGCCTGGCGGCAGAACCCGCCGCCGAGGGTGTCCTGTTCGTCGATCCCATCGCGCCGTTGAGCGGGACGGACACCTCCGCGCTGCTGGCTGCGGATCGAAAGCACCCCAATCCCCTCGGTGTGCAAGCCATCGGTGCGGCGCTGACCGATTCGCTCGAAGCTCTCGGACCGGGCGTCCGATCATGAACGACACGGTTTCCGAGTACGGTCGCGTACTGCGTGAGCGGTGGCGCTGGATCGTATGGGGAGTTCTGCTGACGCTGGCTGCAACGACGCTGTTCCTGCTGCTGCGTCCGCCGCTGTACCGGTCCGAGGCCGCCGTGTTCGTCCGCACGCCCGGTGATGTCAGCCGCGTTCTCGACGGGGGCGACTCCTACGCGCAGGGCCGCGCCCGAACCTATGCCGCACTGGCGAACAGCCGCGACGTGGCAGCTCGGGTGATCGCCGATCTCGGTCTCGGCCTCACGCCCGAGGTGCTGTCCGCGCGAGTGGAGGCCGTCAATCCACCGGGCACGGCACTCATCGAGTTCGAGTTCCGTGCTCCTTCGGCCGAAGAGTCCGAACAGATGGCGACCGTCTTCCTCTCCGAACTCGCGGCCACAGTGCGCACTCTGGAGTCGGTTCCCGGATCGCTCGTCCCACGCGCCGAGTTGATCGTCGTCGATACCCCGGGGCCGACAGCTCGTGTCGTCGCCATGCGTGCCACGATCCCGGTCGTCTTGTCCGGCGCGGTGCTGATCGGGGCGCTCCTCGGCTCCGCGGGGGCCGTGCTGCGCTTCCTCTTCGATCACTCGATCCGCGACCCCCGCGATGCTGCACGGATTTCCGGGCGGCCGGTTCTCGGTTCGATCGGCGGGGAACCGACGGAGCAGTTCACGGTGGAGGAGCGCGGGATCCTGTACCGTCTGCTCGCGGCCGTCGACCGGTCGGAACGCGGCGCGTTCACGGTGACCGGCGCCGGTCCCGGATCCACGGTCTCCGCGGTGTCCGTCTTCCTCGCCACGGCGCTCGCCATGCGCAGCGATTCGGTGGTACTGGTCGATCTCGACTTCCGCTCCGCCGAACTGACGGAAGCGCTGTCGGATCGCCGCGCGTCCGGGGTTGCCGACGTCCTGCGCGGAGAGACGACACCGGCTGAAGCGGCGAGAGAAGTCTCGCTGCGAACCACCCACAGCAGTTTCATCGGAGTAGGCACCGCAGCGGGGGCCATCGATGACCGGATGCTCACAGCCCCACTGCGGGAGATGGTCTACGCCCTCCGCACGTCGTACACATGGGTGGTACTCACGTGCCCCTCGCTGCCGGCAGCAGTAGAGATCGGGGCCGAGTCGGATGTGGTCGTGCTCGCGGTGGGAAAGAATGTGACGACAGAGGAGCAGCTACGTCAGGCCTCGGCGTTGCTGCCGAGGGACGCGGTCGTGGTCTTCGACATGGACACCCACTGGAGTCCCGGCCGAAGTTCTGAGCGCGACAGGAAGACCGAGGCGGCAGAGTGAGACTGGACGGGTTCCTTGCCGAGCTGAAGCTGTACCGGAAGACGTTTCTCGTCGTCACCGTTGTGGTGTTCGTCGCAGGTCTCGCCTGGCTTCTCCTGGCCCCGGACAGATACGTGTCGACCACCAAGCTGATGGTGTCGATCGAGGGATCGACGACCGCCGCCGCATACCAGAACGACGAGGTGGTCGCAGGACGGGTCAACTCCTATGTCGTCCTGCTGACCAGCGACGTCGTGACCCAGCTCGTTGTGGATGAACTCGGCCTGCCGGAGACGGCCCGAGAAGTGTCCGGCAAGGTGAGCGCAACGGTCGTGCCGCCGAGAACGTCGATCATCGACATCACGGTGACGGACCGATATCCGGATCGTGCTCGGCTCATCGCCGACGCGCTCGCGCGCGAGTTCGTCGGGTATGTCGAAGCACTGGAAACACCGACCGGCGACGACGGTCAGAAAGTGAACACGCGGATCGCCTCTTCCGCGTCCGAGCCGCAGCAGGCGTGGGTCGAGCGGGCAGGTCCTGCTGCCGCCATCGTGCTCGCCGCACCATTGCTGGGCGCCGTCGCGGTGTGGATCCGATCCCGAACCGACCCCATAGTGCGAACCGCCGACCGCGCCGTCACCGTGTCGGGAGTTCCGGTGCTCGGACGCGTGGACGGGGTGGATTCCGCAACCGACAGTGATATGGACGGGTATCGCCGGCTGCGGCTGCGGCTGCGCCCCGACCCTCGTGCCGAGCCTGGTGATCGGGCACAGGTCTGGGTCGTGACGTCGGCTGCAGGAGAGGCCGACACAGCGACGCTGGCGTCGAACCTGGGGCGTGTCACGGCATCGAGCGGCGATCGGACGCTCGTCGTCCATACCGACGAGCGAGGGAGCCGGGCGGAAGCCGGGACACGGGGACCGGCCTGGACCGAACCGGCGCAACGCGACGGCGCACCCGGCCTGACCGATTCCACGCCCGGACTCACCGGCTACCCCTCCGACCCGACGACCATCGCGACCGACGCGACCGATCCGACTGTCACGATCGACCGTCTGCGACCGGACTACGCGCAGGTCATCGTGGCCGCGCCCGCCGTCCTGTCGACGTGTACGGCCTCGATTGCGGGCGAACAGGCCGACGGCATCCTCCTCGCGGCCGTATTGGACGTGACGCGACGGCGGGATTTGAGTCGCGCCGTCGAGTCCCTTCGCTCTGTCGGCGCGCCTGTGACCGGCGTGGTGCTGTCGGATGGGGCAGAAAGGTCACAATGGACGGGTTTCAGTCGGTAGGGTTGAACTGCTCGGGTCGGCGAGTCTGCGGGTCGTCGAGCACGGTTCGTCCTCGGCAGGTAGCTCACGTCGGTTCATCCGATGATGAGGGGGCATTGACATGGATCTGTTCGATGTCGTGCGGTCGTGCTTCCGCCGCTGGTATGTCGTACTTCCACTTCTGGCGATCACCGCGTGGTACAGCTACGGCGTCTACAGCTCCGTGAAACCGGTCTACTACGCAAGCGCGGTCATCGGCTTGGCTCCGCCGAGTGTCCGGCAGGACACGCCCTCGACTGGCGGCGAGATCCGGCGGAACGGTCTGCTGGATGTCGGTGGAGCGTCACTGCTGGCGAATCTGACCGCACTCGGGCTGAGGGAACCGTCCGTGGTGGACCGGGTCGTGGCGGCCGGTGGCCTGTCCGATTACGGCGCGAAGGCATTCCCGACCCCATCTCCCAACCCGCAGCTGCCGCTGGTGTTCGTCGAGGAGACGGCGTCGGATCCTGCCGACGTGACGAAGACCTTGGAGCTTGTTGCCGCACAGGCCGAAGTGACGCTGCGGACCCTGCAGCAGCAAGCTCGGGTACCCGAGGATCAGATGGTCACGTCGTTCGTCGTGACACCGCCCGGCGTCCCGACGGCCGCGATGCCCACCCGCACACGCTCGACCGTTGCGATCCTTGCCACCGGGGTCGGACTATCGATCCTGTTCACCGTGTTGGTCGACGTTTCGCTGACGCGGCTGAAATCACGCAGGCAGACAGCCCAACCTCCGTCGCCGGCAGGTCCGCGCCCCGGCAGATCCTCGTACAACCCCGACGGCGAAGGCGGACGTATGCCTGCCGACGGTGCCGTGGATGCCCGATGAAGACTACGGTCTTCGTTGCGCGCCGACGGCCGGGCGATCACTTCGACGGTGCGGTCCGCGGTGCCGAACAGCGAGAACGCACCCCGTGGTTTCTCGCCTTCCTGTGTCTCCTGATCCCCTGCCTACCGGCCTTCGCCACCCTGCCCGGCCCGCTCAAGAGCAACGGTTCACCTGCGCGGATGGCCGCGGTCATGCTGTTCGGCCTCGTCGTCCTCGGATTCCTGACGGTCCGACGCACCACAACTCACCCCACGGTGAACCCTGGGGTGGTCGTCATGCTTCTGTTCTTCCTGCTGCTGACCCTGGTCTACGGAATCGGGTTGCTCCGTACGGGCGATGCCCTGGTAGAAGCCAACAAGACCCGGGCGATCATCACCCTGGTCGCAAATGTGGGGGTGGCCCTCTATGTTCTCGTGAGAATCGAGAGCACACGGCAGCGGACCATCATCCTCGGCTGCCTCACCGTAGGTCTGGCATTCGCGTGTTCGGTCGGACTACTCCAGAGTCTGACCTCGATCGATCTGCGATTCCTGTTCATGCCCCCGGGCTTCGTCGTGAACCTCGATCCCGAGTACCTGCAGTTCACCGAGCGGAGAGGCGCCGTGCGTGTTGTCGGTACCTCCGAGCACGCGATCGAATTCTCCGTTCTGGCTGCAGTGACCGTGCCGATGACCATCCACTTTGCGCGTTACGCCACGCGCCGGAGCGCCCGCTGGGCTGCAGTCGCCACGTGCGGTGTGGCGTTGGTGTCCATGCCCGCCGCCATCTCTCGCACCGGCGTGCTCACTCTGCTCGCGTGCCTGCTCGTCTACATGTTCGCGTTCCAGGTTCGGCAGCTGGTCCTGGCCGCCGTCGCCGGGGCGGCCGCGATCATGGGCTATGCCGTCGCCTTCCCGGAGACACTGGATGCGCTGTGGCGGACGATCACGGGTTCGGAGCAGGATGACAGTATCCTGACGCGGACAGCCGACTATGCCGCAGTGTCGCAGACCTTTCGCGAGAATCCTGTCTTCGGGGTCGGCCTCGGTGGAGCTCCTCCCAGCGCGTATCAATTGCTGGACAACGAGTGGCTACGGACGATCGTGCAGGGCGGTGTTGTAGGACTCGCCGCGATGATTCTGCTGACGGGAGGAGCAATCTTCGGCATCTCGGCGGGATTGCGCCGCGCCACCTCACCCCGGGAACGCGATCAGGCCTACATGATGGGATCAGTGCTGGTGGGCATCCTGGTCTCCAGCACTACCTTCGACCTGTTCTTCTACCAGCAGGCAACCTTCGTCTTCTTCATCGTGTTCGGCCTGCTGTGGTCCACCTTCAGCGTTTCGGTGCCGGAAATCGACTCACCCGACCGATACGACGCAGAACGCGACATTTCCTCGCCACAGGCTGACGACAGTGCTCGATAAGCGCCCGACAGCACGTTCCCTCGTCGCCCCGCTGCTCGTGGCGGTGATGGTGCTTACCGGATCATGCACGCAAGGCTCCCCCGACACGGCCGAACGTCCCGGCTCGCCGGCAGGAAGCCTGTGGTCCGACGAAACCGTCCCGGCCGTCTCCGGCGATCCCGCCGCGCGGCCGATCGAAGTCGGCACCGAGTTCACGACGACGAGCGATGGAGTCGTCACCGCCGCGCGGTTCTATCAGGGACCGGAGGACACAGGGGCGGTCACCGCCACCTTGTGGTCGTCCGACGGCACCGCCTTGGGTACCGTCCCGATCACCACCGGCCCGAGCGGCTGGCGGAACGTACCGTTCGACGAACCGATTCCGATACAAGCGCACGGAAGCTACGTGATCTCCTACCGTGCTTCGAATGGGAACTATCCGACGGATCCGAACACCTTCGACCTGGGCGCAACCGTGAAGAGCGGATGGTTGACCGCGCGCGACGGACGGTTCACCTACGGCGAGGGAATCCCCGACCAGTCGGGAAACGGTGCCGCCTATTTTGTCGACGTCGTGTTCGAGCCGACGGGTCCGTCGCTGCGATCGGTCGACGGCGGTGAGGAGTACTACGACACCTTCGAGAATTCGCTGCCAACGTCGCCGGACTACTTCCCTCTCGCAGTATGGTTCGCGCGCGTGACCTCCCCTGAGGAGGCTGCCGTCGATCGGACCATCGGACTCAATACCTACGTCGAACTGACCGAAGACAGCGACGTGCGGGTGATTCGTGACAGCGGGATGTTCGCCCTTCCCAGCCGCCCGGACCCGCTCGCGTCCGGTCAACTGACCACAGACGAGGCGGACATGTGGGCGGGTGCCGGAGATGCGCCGTGGACGGGTCGGATGCCTGACGATCGACCGATCTGCGTACCCGAACAAGCTAAGTGCGGTTACACGGTGATGTATGCGTTCAGGAGCAAAGTACCGTCGGGCGTCATGACTTTCACGAATTACGGCAAGGGCGTCACCTTCTGGGAGCCCCGGGACGCAGCCGAACGATTCGTCAACGACTTTCAGGATGTCGTATCCGCAGACAACTACTGGTTCACCGACGATACGATCTGTCAGGCCGACCAGGGCGGTGTCCTCACGAAGGACGGGCAGGCCGACCTCTCCCCCGCGGAGTGCCATCTGGCGGCCAATTACGGTGTGACAACACGATACGTCCGCTCCTTGGTCCAGCCGCGTGCGGCGATGCCGGTGTGGAACTTCGTGGAGGTGGGTCACCCCTTCGAGGAGGACACGGGCGGCACGATCACGGGCCCGCAGATTCGAGCCGCGGTCTGGAGCAGCATCATCAACGGCGCACGCGGCATCGTCTACTTCTCCCACAACTTCGGCGGGCCGTGCCTGTCGTACAACATCTTCCGGGATCGGTGCGGAGACGGCATCCGCGACGACGTCAGGGCAGTCAACGATCAGATCAATCGACTGGCCCCAGTTCTCAATGCACCGTTCGTCGACGGATTTGCCAGATCCGACGGACCCGTCGATCTGGCTGCCAAGTATCACGAGGGAAGTCTCTACGTGCTCGCGGGATCCACGCGGAACGAGGGCGGAGACGCCACGATCGCCCTTGCATGCGGGAATGCGGACCAGGTGGAGGTCTTGGACGAAGGGCGGAGCATACCCGTCACCGGTAACACATTCCGGGACACATTCGACGACGGCAACGCCGTTCATCTTTATCGGATCGACCGGACTGCCGACTGCGACCTCCAGTAGCACCCCTCATGAACCCCTCACCGAGGCTCTCGACTGCTTTCGTCGCGCTCCCACGGCACGTTCGGATGCAGTGCACCCCGCCGGGCCGCGAGCGCCACCGCGATGTACACCGCTGCATCCCCAGCCGATCCGGGTCCCCGGATCGACCGCAGCACCGCGCGAGCGGTGGCCGGGCCGGTGCGGCGCACGCGACTCCGGTCGACGACGCGCGCTTCGGTGCCGCCGCGATGACTGCGACGCAGAATTGCGAGCAGACTTCCGACATCAGTGGGAGTCGTGACCACGGCCGGTTCCGTACGCACCACGGATTTCTCATCGGCGTCGAACAGAGAGTCGACGAAAAGATCGTCCCCCGTAAGATCCGGGAAGGATCCGAACCTCGCATGCCCCTGTCTGCTCAGGCCGTACACACCGGCACCCCACAGTATGGGCTCTCGCTGCGGAATCCGCTGCCGGGCACGGTAGTAGCTGCGAACCAGTGGGTCGGAGCGGTCGAACGCGTAACGGAACTCGGGACGAGCGGCGAGCACGTCACCGCGGGCGAGTCGATCGAGGACGGCCAGTACCGCACCGGCCGAAATCCGGATGTCGGCGTCCAGGTACAGCCGGGGCCACATCGTGGCGATCCGGTCACCGGTATTCAGTGCCGCAGGTTTGGACCCCTCCCGCAACTCGACAACGTGCACGCCCGGGATACGTCGGGCCACCGCGGCGGTGTCGTCGGTACAGCCGTTGGGCACCACAATCAGCTCGATATACCCCTCGGTTGCAGCGTGGCCGAGCGGCAGGAGCGTCCGCTCGATCACCGCGGCTTCGTTGTACGCGGGAACGATCACTGCGCCGCGTCGGTGCGGTCCCGACAGTTGTTCAGCCATGTGAGGTCGCGTGCGGGAGATCTCGCCATTTCCTGCGGTTCAGCACAGCTGCGAGCGTACGTCGACGCTCCCGATCGTAGGAGCGCAGCGCTTCGGCCAATGCCACGGCTCCGCGGAAAAGCACCGCGTACGCGGCTCCGTGGTGTCGTTTCACGTATCGAATTCGGTTCACGGCCATGAGCCGTGCGAGAGCCGGCGATGTACCCGAGCCTCCCTGGCGGTGTTGCACCACCGCCGACGGCTCGAACCGAACCAAATGGCCGCTCTCGCGGATGCGACGGAAGTAGTCCGTCTCCTCGGAGTAGAGAAAGAACTCCTCGTTCCAGGGGCCTACCTCGTGCGCCACCGTGGTTCGAATGAGCAGTGCGGCTCCGGTTGCCCAGTCCACATCGTGAGCTTCGAGGTAATCTGCTGGACAGTAATCGATTTCGGAAAGCAAGGACGGCCTCTTACGAAGTCTGCGGCCGAGCAATGCGTCCCCGACCGCACGCGAGAGCGAGGGCTCGCGTCGAATCGAGTTGTAGACTGCGCCGTCTGCGTCGAGAATGAGCGGTACCACGGCCCCTATTCGGTCGTCGCCACGGAGCGATGTCATCAAGCGGGTCACCGCTCCAGGGGCCAACGACAGATCAGGATTGAGTATCAGCACGGCCTCGCACGGCTCCACGAACGGCATCGCCGCATTGATGCCACCGGCATAGCCGAGATTCCCCCCGGACTCGACCAACGTGATGTCGGTGTGCGAGCGCACCACATCGGTTGTGCCGTCGGACGACTGGTTGTCGACGACAACGACGCGGATCGACTGGTCGCGAGCAGCGATACGCAGGTCGTCGATCAGCCCGGGCAGATCGGACACACTGTTGTACGTCACCACCACCACGGCGACGGTAGCCCGCCGTCGGTGCCCGACGAATGCACCGCGCCCCACACTCCTGTCGGGATGCGCCATCGCCGCTTCGTGCTGGAGGGTCGGTTCTCGGCGCATCAACCGCAGCAATTCCGGCGGATCGTGCACGAGATAGCGACGGCTCAACCGTCGTGGCTCCAGCATCAGTCGCCACGTCCACTCGAAGCCGTGGTCCGCCATCCACCGCGGCGCCCGGCTCACGCGGCCGGCGAGGAAGTCCACCACGGCACCGAACGCGAGCAGCACCCGCGCTCCGGTGTCCGGGCCGAATCGCGCAATCCAATTCTCCTGCAGGGGCTTTCCCAGTCCCACGATCAGGATTTCCACCTCGGCCGAACGGATGTCGGCGGCGATTCCCGCCGACGTTCGGGAGTCGAGTATCTCGGATCGCGCCGGCGCCCAGGTGCCCGCGACCTGCAGGGCGGGAAGGCGCATCCTCAGCGTCTTGCGGAGTTGCTCGTGTGTCTCGGCGGTCCCGCCGAGAAACCCCACCCGCGTGCCGTGTTTCGCCGCGTACTCCAGAATCGGCCAGATCAGGTCACTGCCCGAAAGCTTCGGCCAAGGCCGACCGCTGAGTGCCTCGGCTTTCCGGACGAGCGGCACTCCGTCGAGCAGTGTGAGCCAGCGCAGCCCCCTGGACGGGTCTCCGATGGAAACCGCAGGTGGACGGTCCGTCCAGAAGCTGTCGCGTTCGAAGTGATGGAGATGGTCGAGGTTGGCCGATGCGACGGCGAGCGGGTCCGGTAGGCGGAGCGCATCGACGATGAGGGCCATCGCGAGCTCTCGATCGACCAGATCGATCGGAACGGCATCCACAACCATTCGAGGCCACGGCGTCGGACATGGGTGCGCCGGACCGCGCAGGTCTCGCTGTCCGTGATCCCAACTCGTCCCACCCAACTCGCACCCCTCGAGGCGTCGTTGTTCCGTCGAATTTTACCCGAGCTGCATGCAGTTCGGGCCCGATACGTGCGTGCGCGGCCAGATCGGAGCACCCGACGACGCGGTGAGCTCGCCGGCACGTGCCGGCCGTGTCGCGTTCCGTCGGCTCAGTCGCAGTCCTGCCCTTGCACCGGGCACGCGCTGAGAATCTCCGCGCATCGACGAACGAGCAAGTGGTAACCTTCGAACCCGGTACCGGCTCCGGTTCGAGGTGATCGGTTGGAGGAAGTTGCGGTGCGTGCATGTGCCACCCTCTCCCGGACATCACCGGAGCGTTCGGGACCCCCACCGGAGGATCGAGGTGGCCGTGTCGGATACCGACCCTGCACGGGATAGCGTCGATGTCGATCGGTCCGATCGAGCCTCCTGCGTCGCAGGTCGTCATCCCGGGACGAACTCCTACCCCCTACCTCGAAGCACCCGGATCTACATCGCGGGTCACCGGGGACTGGTGGGATCGGCGCTGTGGCGCCACTTCGCAAAGCGCGGCTTCGAGAATCTGATCGGACGTAGTTCGGCCGAATTGGATCTGCGCGACGCCCGCGCTACCACGGAGTTCTTCGAGGCGACCCGCCCGCAGGTGGTGATCGCCGCAGCAGCACGGGTCGGCGGGATCGCAGCGAACGCTCGTCGACCCGCCGACTTCATCTCCGACAATGTGCGCATACAGGTGAACCTGCTGGACAGCGCCGTCGCGAGTGGCGTGAAGCGATTCCTCTTCCTGGGGTCGAGCTGCATCTACCCCAAGTTCGCAGAACAGCCGATTCGCGAAGAGGCACTCTTCACGGGTCCCTTGGAGGAGACGAACGAAAGCTACGCGGTCGCGAAGCTGGCCGGGATCGCGCACGTCACCGCCATCCGCCGCCAGCACGGCCTGCCCTACATCAGCGCGATGCCCACGAACCTCTACGGTCCGGGCGACAACTTCAGCCCGCACGACAGCCACGTCCTGCCCGCCATGATCCGTCGCCTCCATGACGCGGCCCGGGACAGCGCTCCGCATGCAACGTGCTGGGGCACGGGCCGGCCCCGGCGCGAGTTCATGTATGTCGACGACTTCGCGGATGCCTGCCACTTCCTGCTGGACCACTACGACGACTGCCGGCCGGTCAATGTGGGCACTGGTAGTGACGTAACGATCGCCGAGATCGCGCACCTTGTCGCCGACGTGGTCGGCTACCGCGGGGAGATTCGGTGGGATCCGTCGAAGCCGGACGGCACCCCGCGCAAGTTGCTCGACGTCCGACGCCTCACGGAACTCGGATGGACCGCGAAGACCCCGCTCGAGGAGGGCGTCCGGATGACATACGAGTGGTTCGTCGCGCATCAGGGAACCTGTCGCAGCTGATCCCACAGGGTCAGTGCGACGAGGTGCCCCACCCCGGCAGCTCGGGTCTGTCGATCCGGTGACCGCCTCGAGATTCGAGTGCCGCGAGGTCGGCGTCCACCATGATCTTCACGAGTTGGGGAGTGCGCACCCGAGGATTCCAGCCGAGGATCGCTCCGGCCTTCGCTGCGTCGCCGATCACCGAGTCGACCTCCGCGGGGCGAAGGTAGCGTTCGTCGAATCGCACGTACTTCTCCCAGTCGAGACCGGCGTGGTCGAACGCGAGGGCAAGGAATTCGCGCACGGAATAGCCTTCTCCCGTCGCCAGCACATAGTCGTCCGGGGTCTCGGCCTGCATCATCCGCCACATCCCCTCGACGTATTCGGGTGCGTAACCCCAGTCACGGACTGCGTCGACGTTGCCTATGTACAGATGCCGATCCAGGCCGGCCCGGATGCGAGCCACCGCACGGGTGATCTTTCGCGTGACGAAGGTTTCCCCCCGTCTGGGTGATTCGTGGTTGAACAGGATGCCGTTGACTGTGAAGAGACCATATGCCTCCCGGTAGTTGCGTGCCGTCCAGTAGGCGAACACCTTGGCGGTGCCGTACGGCGAGCGGGGATGGAACGGCGTCTCCTCATTCTGCGGCGGCGGCGATGCGCCGAACATCTCCGAACTCGACGCTTGGTAGAAGCGGCAGTCGAGTCCGATCTGGTGAATCGTCTCGAGCAGCCGAATTGTTCCGAGTGCTGTTGTTTCGGCGGTGTATTCCGGCTCGTCGAAACTCACGCGAACGTGTGACTGCGCCGCCAGGTGGTACACCTCGTCGGGACGAATCGCCGACAGCAGCGCCGTGAGCCGTGCCCCGTCGAGGAGTTCTCCGTAGTGCAGGAACAACCTCGCGCCGGGTACGTGAGAGTCCACGTACAGGTGTTCGATCCGGTGGGTGTTGAACGTCGAGGCACGGCGGATGACTCCGTGGACCTCGTAGCCCTTGTTCAGCAGCAACTCCGCGAGATAGGACCCGTCCTGTCCGGTTATGCCGGTCACGAGTGCGCGTTTGACCATCAGCGCGACCTCTGCCTGCGCGACTCGCGCACGAGATCCCCGATCCATTTCTCGTAGCGCTCCAGGGCCTCGTATGTGGACAAGGTTGTAGCGCAGTAGCGACGTCCCTGCTCTCCCATGTGTGCGGCGAGCGCCCCGTCCGTGCCCAATCGGACCGCCTCCCGGAGCAACAGGTCCGGTCGGTCGGCCGGGATACGGATACCGGCCCCTGATGCGGCGATCTCGGTCGCCGTGAATCCGTCCGCGTCGGTCGCCGCGAGGACAGGCTTGCCGGAGTTGAAATAGGACGTCAGCTTGCTGGGTACCGCCATCTGCGCGACGCCGGGTCGTTCGTTCACGAGAAGCACATCCGCAGCTCCGAGCGCTGAAGGAAAGTCCTCTTCTGTGACCGGCGGCAGGAACTGCAGTGTGGGGATTCCGGCGCCCGCAGCCTCCAGACGAACGCGCTGGTTGCCGTCACCGAGCAGGACGAACCGCACACGGCGGCCTTCGCGACTTGCCAGCCGGGCCGCCGCGACAACATTCTCCAAGCCCTGTTTGGTGCCCATGTTTCCAGCATGCAAGATCACCACCTCGTCGGAATCCCAGCCGTGTGCGGCACGGAATGCGGAGCTGGCCGCGGGATCCGGGGGTGCGACATGGTTCCAGTTCCGGATCGTGCGAATTCTTCTGCGGTCGACGCCGAGGTGCTCCTCGAGGATCTGCGCGAATCCGTCGTGGATTACCACAATGCCGTCCGCCGACCGAAGGAATGCAGATTCCACCGCCTGTGCCACGCAGGCGGACAAGCCCGACAGCGCCGCCGCCTCCACGACCCCACGGCTGTAGAGGTCGTGGACGATGACGCCGATTGCAGGTCGCCGCCACGACAGCCGTGCGCGCACCACGGACAGTCCTGCCGCCAGCAATGGTGGACTCACGCAGAGGACGACGTCGGGTCCGTTCCATCGCGCGAGCAGAAGCTGAAGCCCGAAGCTCATCTCCATCAACGCTCGACCGACTGCCGTAGCACCCCGCGGGACGTGGTGACCGAAGCGCCGAATCCGAACGCGATCCTCGATTTCGTCGGATCGGAACCGGAAACCTCCGTCCAGGCGCTTCCATTGCGGATAATGAGGGAATCCGGTCAGAACTTCGACTTCGTGCCCACGCGCGGCCAATCCGGACGCGAGAAGGGTCGTATAGGGCGCGATCCCGGTCGGCTCTGGGGCGAAGTTGATGCCCAGGATCGCGATACGAACCTTCGGTCCGGTCATGAGAACCGAGGGTAGTACGCGCGAACCACGCAAACGGCGCATCGAACCGGATCGAGATCGGCCCTGTCGTCGCACGGCGGTGATAGCATAGGCGTCTTGCGAACGTCGAGAGCCTGATCACCGGAGGGGGATCTGTGGCCGGCACCCAACTGCGACGCATACTCGTGGATTCTCCGACATCTCTGGGCGCCAGAACGAGGATGCGGCGTTGGCAGATGTTTCGTGAGGCATTCCCGGCGATCGAGAACATGCGGGTTCTGGATCTCGGCGGAACGATAGAGGCATGGCGCCGTGCCCCGGTCAGGCCCGAGCACGTTACGGTACTCAATCTCTTCGAGCCCGGTGAGTCCGACGACGGGTGGATCGTTCCCGTCCTCGGTGATGCGTGCGATGCGACCCGCGTCCTTGCACAGGCGGACGTCGACTCCCGCTTCGACATCGTGTTCTCGAATTCACTCATCGAGCACGTGGGCGGACATGCCCGCAGAGCGGAGCTGGCGCGACAGGTCCGGCGCCTCGCGCCGCACTATTGGATTCAGACGCCATATCGTTACTTCCCCCTCGAACCGCACTGGCTCTTTCCCGGAATGCAGTTTCTGCCTGCCGCTGCCCGGGTCGCCATTGCCGCACACTGGCCCTTGGTCCACACGAGGCCGGCGAACATCGACGAGGCGCGCAACGAGGTTCTGTGGACCGAACTGGTGAGCATCACAGAGATGCGCGACTACTTCCCCACGGCGACCATTCTGCGCGAACGGATACTGGGTGTCCCCAAATCGATCATCGCGGTGGGCTGACGGATGCCACTCCCGACACCCGATTCGACCCGAAATCCTGGGGTGCTTTCCGACAGAGCGCTCCGTCCGAGTCGAAGATTCGACGGCAAGGCCGGAGGTAGCATCGAAATGGAACAGGCCCCGATGGCGATCCCGAACACGAATCGCCCGTTCGCCCGGTAGCGCAGCGCGGAGGACGTCCCGGATCGCTGCAATCGTGGTCCACCGCGTACACCCGGACATCCGACGCGCTGCAGCCCCCAGGGAGGGAAGGAAACACTCACGATGACGAAGTCCGCGACCATTCCGGGCCTGCGCGTCGGCGACCTGGTCGAGGTTCGAAGCGCCGAAGAGATCCTCGCGACGCTGGACGAACGGGGCGAGCTCGAGAACCTGCCCTTCATGCCGGAGATGCTCGGGTTCTGCGGCCGTCGGCTGACCGTGCACAAGGTTGCGCACAAGCTCTGCGACACCATTTCGGGCAGCGGCATCCACAGGATGGACAATGCGGTCCACCTGACCGATTCGCGCTGTGACGGCTCCGCGCACGGGGGCTGCCAGACAGCGTGTTCCCTGTACTGGAAGGAAGCCTGGCTCAAACGCGTCGGCCCCGGAACGCCGACTTCGTCCGTCTCCGGCCGTATCGAGATTCCATTGCTCGAGGTCAACACCCGCAAGGAACCGGGACCCGACGGCCGACCACGCTATTCGTGCCAGGCCACCGAGCTGATGCGCGCCGCGCCGACGTGCCTGCCGTTCCGCGATCTCGGCCAGTATGTGACGGACGTGAAGACCGGAAACGCCGGTCCCATCGACTCGATCAAGGCCTTTCTCGTAAGCCTGTTCAATCGCCTGCAGGACGCCAGCAGGCGGCGGCTACCGCGCAAGCTGTGGTTCCGCGACGGGCTGCCCTGGGGCTTCGTCGCGGGCAAGGCGGTCGGAAGGACGCCGACCGCCCACCTGAACCTCCAACCGGGCGAGATGGTACGCATCAAGCCCAAGGATCAGATCATGTTGACGCTCAACGAAGATCGGTTGAACCGGGGCATGGGCTTCGAGGAAGAGATGGCCCGCTACTGCGGCCGCACGGCACGAGTGCAGGCCCGGGTCACCAAATGTATAGACGAGAAGACCGGCGAGTTGCTGACCATGAAGAACCCCTGCATCGTGCTGGCGGACGTCGTCTGCAGCGGCGCGTACAACGCCAACTGCCCCCGCGAATTCGTGCCTTTCTGGCGGGAAATCTGGCTCGAACGTATCTGAAAACCGGACTCGGTGTCCGGTCCACCGAGTACCGGCCTGATCGAAGAAGCCGCCAGGCCTGTCGTCGCCCCGGCCCGAGCATTCCGCCCGAGGCGTGGAGGCACGGTGTAATGCACGAGTCGAGCGACGAGGGGGTGCCCGATGGGCCACACCGACACGCTGGTCTCCATCGGGTTGCCCGTTCGCGACGGGGCGGATCGCCTCGAGGTCGTGGTGCAATCGGTGCTCGCCCAGGACCACACCGACATCGAACTCGTGATCTGCGATAACGCCTCCACCGACGGGACCGAGGAGCTGTGCCGCAGCCTGGCGGAGCAACACAGCCGGGTCGTCTACCACCGGCACCCCGTGAACGTGGGCCTGCTCAACAACTACATCAGCGCGCTCCGGCTGGCCACCGGCACCTTCTTTCGGTGGGTAGGCGATGACGACTGGCTTGCACCGCGCTGCATCTCCAGGGCTCTGGAGGCGTTCGCAGCCGACGACCGGCTGATCCTGGTGACGAACCGAATCGAGTACACCGCTCCGGACGGCCTGACACGACTCAGCCCGCACCACGGCACGGCCCTCGCTTCCGACGACCCGGTTACGCGGTTCACCGCGATGCTGGGGATGCTGAACGAGGCCATCCCACTGGTCGACCCTCTGTACAGCTTGATCCGACGCGAACCCGCGGTACGGATCGAGCGTCGGAACATGCTGCGCGAAGACGAGGTGTTCGCCGCCAAGCTGGCGCTTGCCGGGCCATGGGGGCACGTGCCGGAGGTGCTGGCGCGACGGCACCTGACGCATGCGACACCGTCGATGCTGGCACGCAAGCTCGACGTACCGTCGTGGCAGGCGTACATCGCGACCACACTGGAGTGCAGGGAAATGGTGCGATCGCTGGCCGAGTACGACCTGAGCGCCGAGCAGCGGCGCAGGGCGCGGCGCGCAGTGGCCCAATTGTATGCACGGCGCCAGCAGGACTTGCTGATTCGAGTCGGCCGCAAGCTCACGCGCACGACCCGCCGACATGCAGGACGTCGCCAGACAGGTTAGGCCGCGGGCGGCGGGCTGCCGCATCCTGCCGGGTCGGGCGACCCCGACCGGCGTCGTCGCTCACGTCTGCGGCCAATACCTGCGCCAGTCGTCGCTCGACAATGGTCTTCGCTTACCGCGATCGGCTTCGGCGGCGTCTTCGGCTCTGCGGATCCGGCCGGCGAAAGCCACGACAGCGGTCCGCAGCGTCTGCTCGGCGCTGCCCTCACCGCAGATCCGTACCGAACCGAGCGATTCCGGTACCAGATCCGACGGAAATCCCGCCTTGGCGCTGCGGGTCAGCACCTTCTCGGTCAACGCCAGCGCCGGCTGCGCCATCGCGATGCCGTCCAGGCAGGAGGGCCGGGCCTTCTCCGCCGCCTTCGCCACCTCCCACGCCGCCTCCTGCTCGGCCACGTCGATCGGGCCGGTGTGACCGTTGGTCAGGTGCGGGCTGCGCAACGCGAGCTTGGTGACGAGCGTGTCGGCGACATCGTCGACGGTGAACGGGTCGGTGCCGGACTCCTGGGCGATCCGCGAGTGGAACAGCACCTGGAGCAACAGGTCTCCCAGTTCCTCGCGCAGGCCGTGCGGGTCACCTTCCTCGATCGCGTCGAGCAGTTCGTAGGTCTCCTCGAGCAGGTAGCGGCGCAACGAATCGTGCGTCTGCGTGACCTCCCAGCCGCCGAATCCCCACAGCCGGTCCATCACCTCCACGGCACGCAGCAGGCGCTCCCCCGGCGCGGGCGGGGCGGCGATCACCCGCTCACCCCGCCGCACGCGTTCACGCACCGCCTCGTGCCCGGCGTCGACGGCCACCAACGTCTCGGCGTCGGATCCCGCTGTCGCGCCGAGCGTTTCCCGAACCGCCGCCGGCACGTCGTCGGTGCAGGCGAGCGGCCCGGTCAGCAGCGGCACCGCCTCGAGCGGCACCGATCCGGGCCGGTACGGGTCGAGCAGAATCACCGTCACGGCCGTCGCCTCACATTCCCCGTCGCTGCGCTCGCCCCGGTCACATTCCCCGTCGCTGCGCTCGCCCCGGTCACATTCCCCGTCGCTGCGCTCGCCCCGGTCACACGCTCGCGACGGCCGGCACGCGCACGTCCACCGAACCCTGCGCCTTACCGTCGAGGGCGAGCAGGAAGTCCGCGATGTACTGCAGCAACTCGACGTCGCGCACCCGATCGGAGCCCACCCCACCGGTCCGCGGCAACGGCAGCTGCACCAGGCCGCTCGTGGCCCGGTACTGCGCCGCCGGGTAGAGCCGCTTGAGTCGCATCTGCTTCGAATCCGGCAGATGCATCGGCGAGATCTTCAGCTGGGTACCGGAGACCGCGACCTCCTCGAGGGCGTACTCGCGGCACAGCAGGCGCAGCTTGGCCACCGACACCAGCCGGCCGACCTCCTCGGGCAGCGGGCCGTAGCGGTCGACGAGTTCCTCGACCACCGCGGCGATCGCGTCGTCGTCGTGCGCCGCGGCGAGCTTGCGGTAGGCCTCGAGCCGCAGCCGGTCGGAGGTCACGTAGTCCGGCGGGATGTGGGCGTCGACCGGCAGGTCCACGCGCACCTCCTTGGCGGCCTCCTCCGTGGCGACGGGCCGGCCGTCCGCGGCGGCCCGGAAGGCCTCCACCGCCTCGCCGACGAGCCGCACGTACAGATCGAACCCGACGCCGGCGACGTGACCGGACTGCTCCGCGCCCAGCACGTTTCCCGCGCCGCGGATCTCGAGGTCCTTCATGGCCACGGCCATGCCCGCACCGAGGTCGGAGTTCTGGGAGATCGTGGCGAGCCGGTCGTACGCCGTCTCGGTCAGCGGCTTCTCCGGCGGATACAGGAAGTACGCGTAACCCCGCTCGCGGGACCGGCCGACGCGCCCGCGCAGCTGATGCAGCTGCGACAGGCCGAGCGAATCGGCGCGTTCGACGATGAGGGTGTTGGCGTTGGAGATGTCCAGGCCCGTTTCGACGATGGTGGTGCACACCAGGACGTCGTACTGACGTTCCCAGAAGCCCTGCACGGTCTTCTCGAGGGTGTCCTCGTTCATCTGCCCGTGCGCGACCGCCACCCGCGCCTCGGGGACGAGGTCACGAATCCGCTTGGCGGCCTTGTCGATCGAGCTGACCCGGTTGTGCACGTAGAACACCTGCCCGTCGCGCAGCAGCTCGCGACGGATGGCGGCGGCGACCTGCTTGTCCGCGTAGGCGCCCACGTAGGTGAGCACCGGGTGCCGCTCCTCGGGCGGGGTGAGGATCGTCGACATCTCGCGGATGCCGGCCATGCTCATCTCCAGGGTGCGCGGAATCGGCGTCGCGGACATGGTCAGCACGTCGACGTGCGTGCGCAGCGCCTTGATGTGCTCCTTGTGCTCGACGCCGAATCGCTGCTCCTCGTCCACGATCACGAGGCCGAGGTCCTTCCAGCGCACGCCGGTCTGCAGCAGCCGGTGGGTGCCGACGACGATGTCGACGGCGCCGTCGGCGAGGGCAGCGATCGTCTCCTTCGACTCGGCGGGATCGGTGAAGCGGCTCAGGCCCTTGACGGTGACGGGGAACGACGCCATCCGCTCCGTGAAGGTCTGCAGGTGCTGTTGCGCCAGCAGCGTGGTGGGCACCAGCACCGCGACCTGCTTGCCGTCCTGCACGGCCTTGAACGCGGCGCGCACCGCGATCTCGGTCTTGCCGTAGCCGACGTCGCCGATGACGACGCGGTCCATCGGGACCGCCTTCTCCATGTCGGCCTTGACCTCGGAGATGACGGTGAGCTGATCCTGGGTCTCGGTGAACGCGAACGCGTCCTCCATCTCCTTCTGCCACGGGGTGTCCGGGGCGAACGCGTGCCCGGGCGCAGCCTGGCGCGCCGCGTACAGCTGCACCAGCTCCCCGGCGATCTCACGAACAGCCTTGCGCGCCTTGCGTTTCGTGTTGGCCCAGTCGGAGCCGCCGAGCTTGCTCAGGGCGGGCATCTCGCCGCCGACGTAGCGGGAGAGCTGATCGAGGGACTCCATCGGCACGAACAGCCGGTCACCCGGCTGCCCGCGTTTGCTCGGGGCGTACTCGATGACCAGGTACTCGCGGCGGGCACCGCCCACGGTCCGTTCCACCATCTCGACGAAACGGCCGATGCCGTGCTGGTCGTGGACCACCATGTCCCCGGCGGTGAGCGCCAGCGGGTCGACCTGGTTGCGACGCTTGACCGGCGTGCGGCGCCCCTCGGCGGCGGTCACCCGGTTGCCCGTGAGGTCGGACTCGGTGACGAGCACCAGGCCGGGCACGTCCGCGCCGTCGCCCGGCAGGACCACGCCGTCGTGCAGCGCGCCGCACAGCACCCCGACCGTGCCGCGCACCGGCTCGGCGCCCGGATCGAGACGCGCGGCGGGCACGTCGTTCTCCTGCAGGCGCTCGAGCACCCGCTGCCCGGTGCCGGCGCCCGCGACGACGATCGCGGCCCGCCCGCCGGTGGTGACGTGCGCGCGCAGGTTCGCGAAGAGCATCGTCAGCAGCTCGTCCGAGCCGCGCACCTCCGGCGCCGGCTGCACGTCGAGCACGACCTCGGTGTCGGCGCCCGACGCCAGCGGGCTCAGCGTCCACCACGGCCGGCCCGCCGCCTCCGCCGTCTCCCGCACCTGGGTCAGCGGCCGGTACGCCGACGCGGCCAGGTCCACGCCCTTCATGTTGGCGGTGTCCAGCGGCGCGGCACCACCGAGCGAGGCCGCGGTCCACGACGCCTCGAGAAACTCCTGACCGGTGCGCATCAGATCCGCCGCGCGGGTGCGCACCTTCTCCGGATCGCACAGCAGCACGTGCGTGCCGGCCGGCACGACGTCGGTCAACAGCTGCAGCTCGCCCGTCTGCAGCACCGGCAGCAGCGCCTCCATGCCCTCGACCGGAATACCGGAGGCCATCTTGTCGAGCATCTCCACCAGCGCCGCATCGGCCGGGTTGTCCTGCGCCAGCCGGGCCGCGCGCTCCTTGACCTGCTCGGTGAGCAGCAGCTCCCGGCAGGGCGGGGCGATGAGGGTGCCCACCTCGAGTTCGGGGATGGACCGCTGGTCGGCGACGGAGAACGGGCGCAGTTCGGTGACCTCGTCGCCCCAGAACTCGACCCGCACCGGATGGTCCGCGGTCGGCGGGAAGACGTCGAGGATGCCGCCGCGCACCGCGAACTCGCCGCGCTTGCCGACCATGTCGGCGCGGGTGTAGGCCAGCTCGACGAGCCGCTCGATCAGCTCGTCGAAGTCGTGCTCCGCGCCGACCCGCAGGGTGACGGGCTCGATGTCGCCCAGACGCGGGGCCATCGGCTGCACCAGCGACCGCACGGTCGCGACGATCACCCGCAGCTCGGGGCCGTAGTCGCGGTCCTCGGGGTGGGCGAGCCGGCGCAGCACCTGCAACCGGCGGCCGACGGTGTCGGCGCTGGGCGAGAGCCGCTCGTGCGGCAGCGTCTCCCACGACGGGAACTGCGCGACGACGTCGCCGAGCATCTCGTGCAGTTCGGCCGTCAGGTCGTCCGCCTCGCGGCCGGTCGCGGTCACCACGAGCAGCGGCGTCTTCGCGGCCAGCGCGGCGGCGACGAACGGCCGGGCCGACGGCGGGGCCACCAGGGCCTGTTCGGCGGTCCCGGCGAGGGCGGCCACACGTTCGAGCTGAGCGTCGGCCAGCGCGATCCGCGCCAATCCGGACAGGGGGGTGACGGACACGTCGGACACGGGAAGGGCGCTCCTGGGTTCGAGAAGAGGACCGTCCGAGTCTATGCGGTGTCCGGTTCGGGCTGCCAGGACCACCGGGGGCGTCCGGTCACGGTCGGACCGGGTCCGCGGCCAGCAGATCGGCGCTGTTGTCGCCGAGATCGCGACGGGCCCACGCGGCCAGCCGGGTCTGCAGGGCGGCGTCGGGGGTCTCCTCGCCGGGCCCGAGCCACCGCCGTCGCGCCATCCGCAGCAGCACGCGCCGGCAACGCTGCGGCTCGGCGTCGAGCACGTACGCGACGAACGCGTCCGGCGTCTGCGGCTCGACCCCGGACCGCTCGAGCGAGCGAGCGAGACCGGCGTCGGTGGTGACGACGACGTCGGCCTGCGCGAACAGCGCCACCGCGGTCAGGTGCGCGTCGCGGGGATCGCTGATGTACGGCACCTCCCGCAGCACCGTGGCCGGCCAGGTCACCCGGGCCTCGGGGAAGGCGGTTTCGAGTTCGGCGAACAGGAAGTCCCGCGCCGGGCGCGACATGTGCGACGGCAGCCGCCGCTCCACCTCGGCGACGATGCCGTCGCTCCAATAGGGCTGGAACAGCGTGTCTTCGGCCAGGGCGAGCAGCACGTCGCGCACGCGTGGCGGCGTCAGCGCCGGCGCGTCGAGTACCGCTCGGATCGGCACGACCGTTCCCCCTAGAAGTCGTCGTCGTAGAGGCCGTCGCGGCGGCTCAGGTCGGCGACGGTGTCCAGGGCCCGGGTCCGGGTCTCGGCGCGCCGCTCGGCGTAGGCGAGGACGTCGGCGCGGCGGATGCGGCGGTGCAGGCCGCGGAACCGGGACGGCAGGGTGCCGTCGTCGACGAGGCGGCCCACATGCCGGCGACCGACGCCGAGCACGTCCGCCGCCTGGGCGGTGGTGAGCATCGCCGGCACCGGGGTGATGGTCACGGCGGCGGCGGCGCCGAGCTCGTCCAGGGTGCGGGCGAGTGCCGCACCGGCCGCGTCCGCGTCGAACGGTCCCAGGGTCACGGCGGCGATCGTGTCAGGCGGAGGCACCGAACGCAATCGCCCGGCTACACCCGCAGCCGGCGCGAGACGAACTGCCGGAAGTACTCGACCTTGTCGGCGGGCACGAGCGCGGGCACCAACAGGCGCCACATGTTCTCGAGGTGCTCGACGAGCTCGTCCCGACGATTCAGTGCCGCCGCGACCGCGCGAGCCCCGGTCAGGGCCTGCAGCACGAGCAGGCCCACCGCGTCCGGTTCGAGCTCCTCGCTCAGGTCGCCCTCCGCGAGGGCCCGCTTGGCGAGATCCTGCACCGTCGAGAGCCAGATCGCGAAGACCCCTTCCCCGGACCCGCGGTAGTCGCCGATCTCGATCACCAGCCGGAACATGGCGCGCACGATCGGGTCGGCGCGGGACACGTCGACCGTGAGGACCGACAGTTCGATCATGGTCTCGAGGGCGGGGGTCCGGTCGCTGATCGCGCTCAGCCCGGCCGAACCCAGCCGGGCGAAGCCCTCGTCGATGACCGCGCGGGCCAGCTCCTCCTTGGAGGCGAAGTGGAAGTACAGCGCGCCCTTGGTGACACCGGACTGCTGGATGATCTCGTTGAGGCTGGCGTTGGCGTAGCCGAGATTCATGAACACTTCCGCGGCGCCGCGCAACACGGAGTCGCGCGTCACCTCGGCGCGAACCTGCCGGGCCATTCATCCCCCTCGATGCGGGCTCGGCGCCACCCGGCGACCCGGACGATCGGCGCCGATCGCCGCTCCGCTGGGTACCACGATCACCTCGCAATTGCTCGTCGAGTCGGCTGGGCAACGATACCACCTGGTAGGGGCGCGATCGGGAGTTCGCATCGCCCGGTCAGTCGGTCCCGAGCTGCGGATTCGCCTCCAGATGGGTGAGGCCGTTCCAGCACAGGTTCACCAGGTGGGCGGCCACGACCTCCTTCGACGGGCTGCGCTCGTCCAGCCACCACGTGGCGGCCGTCGCGACCATGCCCACCAGCGCCTGCGCATACAGCGGGGCCAGGTCCGGGTCGAAGCCCCGGCGGGAGAAGTCGCCGGCGAGGATGTGCGCCACCTGCCGCACCGCCTCGTTCAGCAGGGACGAGTACGTGCCCTCCTCCGCGGCGACCGGGGAGTCCCGCACGAGGATGCGGAAGCCGTCGGTGCGTTCCTCGACGTAGGTGAGCAGGGCGAGCGCCACCCGCTCGACCCGGATGCGCGAGCGGTTCTGCGTCAGGCTCGCGCTGATCATCGACATCAGGGTCGACATCTCCCGGTCCACGACCACGGCGTACAGGCCTTCCTTGCCGCCGAAGTGCTCGTAGACCACGGGCTTGGAGACCTGGGCCCGCTGGGCGATCTCCTCGATCGACGCCGCCTCGTAGCCGCGCTCGGCGAAGATCGCCCGCCCGATCTCGATGAGCTGTTCCCGGCGCTGGGTCCCGGTCATCCGGACCCGGGGGCTGCGGTCGGCGTGGTTCTGCGACGGTTTCGACACGTGTACATCCTTTCCGGCACCCGGCCGGACCCTGTGCCACCGGAAAACACCGAGGACGACGCGCGGCGGGTTGCGATCAGCCTATCCGTGGCGGCGACGCGCCCGGCCCCGCGTTCGACTCCGGGTGTGGCGGCATGCGAGGATCACAGACGCATGACCGGGGCGTCGGCGCCGGGAATGCGGCAGTCCGCCGTGGTGTAATCGGCAGCACCTCTGATTTTGGTTCAGATAGTTCAGGTTCGAGTCCTGGCGGCGGAGCGGGGCAGTCGGGGCCGGCGAGCTCCCCTGCCGGTGCCGAACCTGCGCATGTCGAACGTCGAGGGAGCTTCATGCAAGTGCAGACCGCAGTTGTCGTTCTGGCGGCCGGAGCGGGTACGCGAATGCGATCCAAGACCCCGAAGGTGCTGCACACACTCGGGGGTCGCACGATGCTCGCCCATTCGCTGCACGCGGCCGCAGAGCTGGACCCGAGCCACCTGGTGGTGGTCGTCGGGCACGAGCGCGAGCGGGTTTCCGCCGCGACCGCCGAGATCGCCGAGACGCTCGACCGCAAGGTGTCGATCGCGGTCCAGGACCGGCAGCTCGGTACCGGGCACGCGGTGCAGTGCGGGCTCGACGCGCTGCCCGGCGACTTCTCCGGCGTGGTCGTCGTCACCAACGCCGATGTCCCGCTGCTCGACGGCCACACCCTCGAGGCTCTCGAAGCCGAGCACCTCGCCGAACCGGCGCAGTCGGCGGTGACCGTCCTGACGTTCCTCGCCGACGATCCCACCGGGTACGGCCGCATCGTCCGGAACGGCCACGGCGAGATCCGCGAGATCGTCGAGGAGACCGACACCGACGCCGAGCAGGCTGCCATCAACGAGGTCAACGCCGGCATCTACGCCTTCGACGCGAAGTTCCTCCGCAGCGCGCTGACCCGGCTGCGGGCCCACAATGCGCAGGGCGAGCTGTACCTGACGGACGTCGTCACGATCGCCCGGGAGGACGGCCTGCCGGTGTTCGCCGCCCAGCTCGCCGACCCGATGAAGGTCGCGGGCGCGAACGACCGGGTGCAGCTCGCGGCGCTCGCCGCGCAGTTGAACCGGCGCACCCTCGAGCACTGGATGCGGGCGGGTGTGACCGTGATCGACCCGTCCAGCACGTGGGTGGACGTCGACGTCGTCCTCGCCCGGGACGTGACCCTGCACCCCGGGGTGCAGCTGCACGGCCGGACTGTGATCGACGAGGACGCGGTGATCGGCCCGGACACCACGCTGACGAACGTGCGGATCGGCGCCGGGGCGTCGGTCGTGCGCACCCACGGGTCGGACTCCGTGATCCGCGAGGGCGCGACCGTCGGGCCGTTCGCCTACCTGCGGCCGGGCACCGACCTCGGCGAGTCCGGCAAGATCGGCACGTTCGTGGAGACCAAGAACGCCGAGATCGGCGCGCACTCGAAGGTGCCGCACCTGACCTACGTCGGCGACGCCACCATCGGCGAGTACTCGAACATCGGGGCCTCGAGCGTGTTCGTCAACTACGACGGCGTGCACAAGTCGCGCACGGTCGTCGGATCCCACGTCCGGACCGGGTCGGACACCATGTTCGTGGCCCCCGTGACGGTCGGCGACGGAGCTTACACCGGCGCCGGCACGGTCCTGCGCCGCAACGTTCCGCCGGGGGCGCTTGCGGTGTCGGGTGCGCCACAGCGCAATATTGAAGGCTGGGTCCAGCGAAACCGACCCGGGACCCCCGCGGCCGAGGCAGCGTCTGCAGCACGGCAGCAGCAAGAGATCGAACGGCATAAGGACGGCCAGGACCAGTGACCTCCAATTGGATCGACAACCAGAAGAACTTGATGCTCTTCTCCGGCCGGGCCCACCCCGAGCTGGCCGAGCAGGTGGCGAAGGAGCTCGACGTCCAGGTCACCCCGCAGACCGCGCGTGACTTCGCCAACGGCGAGATCTTCGTGCGGTTCGAGGAGTCCGTGCGCGGCTCCGACGCGTTCGTGCTGCAGAGCCACCCGTTCCCGCTCAACCAGTGGGTGATGGAACAGCTCATCATGATCGATGCGCTCAAGCGAGGCTCGGCCAAGCGCATCACCGCCGTCCTGCCGTTCTACCCGTACGCCCGCCAGGACAAGAAGCACCGCGGCCGTGAGCCCATCTCCGCCCGCCTGATCGCCGATCTGCTCAAGACCGCCGGCGCGGACCGCATCATCACCGTCGATCTGCACACCGACCAGATCCAGGGCTTCTTCGACGGACCGGTCGACCACATGCACGCCCAGGGCCAGCTCGCCGAGTACATCCGCGACAGGTACGGCGTCGAGAACATCGCCGTGGTCTCCCCCGACTCCGGCCGCGTCCGCGTCGCCGAGAAGTGGGCCGACACCCTCGGGGGCGCCCCGCTGGCGTTCATCCACAAGACCCGCGACCCGCTGGTCCCGAACCAGGTCAAGTCCAACCGCGTGGTCGGTGAGGTCGAGGGCCGCACCTGCATCCTCATCGACGACATGATCGACACCGGCGGCACCATCGCCGGGGCCGTGAAGATCCTGAAGGAGGCCGGCGCGGGCGACGTCGTCATCGCCGCCACCCACGGCGTGCTCTCGCACCCCGCCTCCGAGCGCCTCGCCGCGTGCGGTGCCGAGGAGGTCATCGTCACCAACACGCTGCCGATCGACGACGAGAAGCGGTTCCCGACGCTCACCGTCCTGTCGATCGCGCCGCTGCTCGCGCGCACCATCCAGGAGGTGTTCGAGAACGGCTCGGTGACGTCGCTGTTCAACGGTTCCGCGTAGTCGCGGAAGGCGGTGTACCTTCGGACCGTCACCGGACCGAAAGGACACCCGGCATGTTCACCGGCTTCCCCGTTGCCGCCCTCGACTTCTACGAAGACCTCGAGGCGGACAACAGCAAGCCGTTCTGGGCCGCGCACAAGGCCGTCTACGACGACTGCGTGCGCGGCCCGATGCTTGCCCTGCTCGCGGAACTCGAACCGGAGTTCGGCCCGGGCAAGGCGTTTCGTCCGCATCGCGACGTCCGCTTCAGCGCGGACAAGTCGCCGTACAAGACTCATCAGGGCGGATTCGTGCAAACCGGGCCCGGCGTCGGGTTCTACGTGCAGATCGACGCCGCCGGGCTGCGGATCGCCGGCGGCTTCTACGCGGGCTCGTCCGCACAGGTCTCCGCATACCGTGCCACCGTGGACGATTCGCGCCACGGCCCCCGGCTCGAGACGCTCGTGCGGCGGCTGCGCCGGGCCGGGTACGAGATCGGTGGCGAACGGCTGAAGACCCGTCCGCGCGGCGTCGCGGAGGACCACCCCCGTCTCGACCTGCTGCGGCACAAGTCCCTCACCGCCGCGCGGGAGCACCCGTCGCCCGAGTGGCTCGACACGCCGCGCACCCTCGACGAGGTGCGCACCACCTGGCGCGACGTCCGGCCGCTCGTGGAGTGGCTGACCGCCGCCACCGCCGCCTGAAAAGCGTTCGCATCGCGGTCGATTCCGAGCCCCCTCGGCAAACCGATCGGTATGGAAAGTCGTGTGGCACAAGGCTTTGCCGCCCGGACGCCGACGGTTAACATGATCTTCATCACTCCGACATCCCTCAGCCGCAGGTCGTGCAGGACCCCCCCGACCGACCGGGCCGGCTTTGACTTAAGGTGGCTCCTCGTGATCGACGCTCAAACCCTCGAGGCCCCCACCGAAAACGCGAAACTCGAGACCGTCCGCCGGTGGAGGCCGGGAGCCTGCGTCTGGTGCGGCGACACCGATTCCGTCGAGGAGTTCCGCAACGAACCCCGTTGCGCCACTTGCCGCACGCACGAGTCGATCATCGACGAGGCGCGCAAGTTCGTCGGCATGTACGGCCTGCGTCCCATCGGCGGCACCCTGCAGTCGGACGACGAGGAGGAGTACGAGCACCGCAAGGCCGCCCGCGACTCACGCCGCGTCCTCAACGACATCCGGCTCGCCGAACAGCCCGACCCCGCCCTCGTCCGCAAGGCCCTGCGCCCCCGCGCCGCCGCCGTCGTCGCCGAGACCGCCCCGGCGCGCCGGACCGCCACGCCGCGCACGTCCTCGTCGCGCCCGTCGCAGCGCGCCGCCTCCGAGCCGGCCCCCGCGCCGGTGCGCACCGGCGCCGTCGACGTCGACGAGATCCAGAACCGCGCCCTCGCGCTGCTCGACCAGCTCTCCGCGATCGACGCGCAGCTCGCCCTCGTCGCCGAGCAGTCCGGCCTCGCCGCCCGCGCCCGCCGCGGTGACCTCGAGAAGCAGAAGGCCACCGTCCTGCGCACCCTGGCTGCCCTGGAGAAGGCCCGGCTCAGCGCCACCCGATAGGGAACTTTCTCGCCCCGAGGGGGAGGTTGTCGCGGCATCGTTCGAGTGCCGCAGTCGACAACCTCCCCCTCGTCGCATATATCACCTGGTGGGACTACGCATACCGGACATCCCTCCCCTCGATCCGTAAGAGACCAGGTAGTCTGCCCGTGCCGAAGGGTCTGTCGGGGACACCGGGGTATCGGTGGAGACCGCACATGCAGGCTTGCGTGGACCGACCGATCGAGAGGAGTTGCCGTGAGTGTCCCCGGCGCCGGCCGTACGGGGGTACCGACGTGGCGGGCGCTGGCCACCGCGCTGCCCCGTCCTCGCCTGTTCGAGATGCTCGACCGCGGGTCTGCGCTGACGGTGGTCCACGCACCGGACGGGTTCGGCAAGAGCACGCTGCTCGCCACGTGGCTGCACGGCGGCGGCGTACCCGGGCGCGACGTCGCGTGGGTGCCGGCGGCGACGGACGACGGGACACCGGACCGCATCTGGTCCGACGCGTGCGCGGTGCTGGGCGACCATGTCGTGGCCGGCGACCCGGTCGACCGGCTCGCCTCGACCCTCGGCGGAACGCCGTCCCTGCTCGTCCTCGACGGGCTCCCCGGCACCGCCCTCGACGACCTGCTGCCGGCGATCCGGCAGCTGCTGGATCGCTGCCCGTCCGTGGACGTCGCCGTCTGTCTTCGCGGCAGCACCACGTCCGCCACCGTGGCCGCGGCGGGCCTCGACTGCACGTTCGTCTCCGCCCACGACCTCCGGTTCACGCCCCGGGAGACGGCGGAACTCTTCCGCGCCGCCGGGGTGGAACTCGGGATCGACGAGTACGGCGACCTGTGCCGCGCCCTGGGCGGGCTGCCCCAGCTGATCTCGGGCGCCCTGAACGTCGCCCGGCTGCACCGGGGCGCACCGGTCGACGAGGAGGGCCGGCCCTCCCCCGACCTGGCCGTCGCCATCGCCGGGTTCGCGTCCGGTCTGCTCGACACGCTCACCGCCGAGGAACGGGCGTTCGCGATGTGCGTCGTCGCCGCCCGCGATCTCGACGCGGAACTCGCCGCCGAGCTCACCGGCCGGCCCGAGCCGGCCGCGCTGCTCGACCGTCTCGAGGCGCGAGGCCTGCTCGTCGTCGACGAGGCGGACGAGACACGGACGTGGTCGTGGCCGTCGGCCCTGCGGTCGGCGGTACTGGAACAGGCCCGGCAGGAGGAGCCCGCACGGGTCGACGAGCTGATGACCTTTCTCGCGCGCCTGCACCGGGATGCGGGCCGGCCGGCGCAGGCCGCGGTGTACGCGGCCGAGGCTCGCAACTGGACGATGGCCGCGGGCATCGTGGAGCGCAGCTGGGGCGAGATGGTCTCCGAGCACCTGGAGGTGCTCATCCTCGTGTTGCGGACGATCCCGGAGGACTTCCTGGAGGACTACCCGGCGGTGCTCGCCGGACGGGCGCTGTTCGTGCAGATGCTCGCCGATCACCCCATCCTGCGGGCGTCGCTTCCGAGCGAACCCGACGAGCTGCACACGCTCGGCGCCGGGCCGGACGCCGCGAACGTCCTGCACCTGGCGACGGTGCAGTCGCTCGCGCTGCGTGTCGCCGGGGACTTCGTCCAGGGCGCCGACTGCACGCGACGGCTCGAGCCGCTGGTACAGAGCATGCTCCTGCACCAGCCGGACAACATCACCCCGCAGCTGCCGCTGCTGCGGGTCCAGTGGGCGATCACCTTCCAGCTCGTCGCGGAGCTGGCCGAATCCAACCGGCAGTTCGAACTGGCCTACCGCGGCGGTGTCGCCGCGGACACCCCCTACATCGTCCAGAACGCCGCGGGCAGCTCGGCGCTCAACTGGGCTCTGGTCGGCGACGTCCCGCGCGCCCGCCGGTGGCTCGACCGGGAGGCGACGACGGAACCGTCCGACGGGCTCTTCGGCGAACTCGTCAAGGTCGGCGGCCGGGTCGCCGCGGCCCTGACCCATCTCGACGCGCTCGACGTGGGCGCGGCCGAGTCGATGATCGAGCTGCTCGGCGCGCCCAGCGATCGGGAGGAGCTGTGGGGGTTCGTCGCCTACGCCCACGCCCAGCACGCCCTGCTCACCCTCGAGGCGTACGCGGGTCTGACGTGGTTGCACCACACCGTCGCCGGCCACGCCCACCGGCACGGCGACGGCGCATTCTCCCGGACGCTGCTCACCGCGACGGAGATCGACCTGCACCTGGCTCTCGGCAACGGCAACCTGGCCCGCGCCGTGGCGGACCAGGAGCCCCGGCACCATCCGATACTCGTCGTCTCCGACGCGCGGGTGGACCTGCTCGGTGGGAGTCCCGACCGGGCCGCCAAGAAGCTCGCGCGGGTGTCGTGGCCGGACTGCGGATTCCCGCGGGCCCATCTCGAGGCGTTGCTGCTGGACGCCGCCGCGCAGCTCGATCTCGGCAATCCCCGGTCCGCGATCGTGTGCTGGGAGCGCGCCTGCACGCTCGCCCGGACGCTCGGCAATCGGCGCGCCTTCACGACCGTGCCGGACCGGCATCGGCGAGAGCTCGTCGAGCGCAGCGGTATTGCGGTGCCGGGCGGTTCCGTCGAGGCGGTGTTCCCGGACGAGGTCGTGCGGGTCGAGCTGTCCCCGCGGGAGAGGCGGGTGCTCGCGTTGCTGGCCGACGGATCACCGCAGAGCGAGATCGCCCGGCTCCTGTTCGTCTCCCCGAACACGGTCAAGACGCAGCTGCGCAGCATCTACCGCAAGCTCGAGGTCCACACCCGGGTCGAGGCCATCACCCGGGCGCGGGAGCTGCGGCTGCTGCCGGTGACCGGTGAGCTCTAGGCGCGCTTCCGCGGCCCTTTCCGGCGCCGACGTCCCCTCCCGAACCGAGCGAATGTATCGCTCATCTCCGCAGATCGACGCGATGGCACGTTCGCTCGGCTCGGGAGGAGGTCACGCCGGTTTGTGGGCGAGCACCCGGAACACGATGCCCATCCGCCCGGTGCGGTGCACGTCGTCGACCACGAGGCCGGCCTCGGTGAGATAGGGGACGGGGTCGCGGAGCAGGTGGTCGGCGCCGAAGCGGATGCTGAGCGGCTCGATGCCCCGTTGCAGGGCGCGCAGCGCCCGGTTCGTCGACGGCCCGTGCTCGGCGAGGACGACGCGGCCGCCGGGGACGAGCACGCGGTGCGCCTCGGCGGCGGCGCGGGCCGGGTCGGGCACGGTGCAGAACGTGAAGGTCGAGAGCACGGTGTCGGCGCTCGCGTCGGGCAGATCGAGGGCCTGGACGTCGCCCTCCCGCAGTTCGACGCGCGGATCGGCGGCGGCCTTCGCCCGGGCGAGTTCGAGCATCCTCGGTGAGATGTCGATGCCGACGACGTGCTCGACCTCCGGCCCGTAGAGGGGAAGGTTGAGCCCGGTGCCGACGGCGAGTTCGACGACGCGGCCGCGGGCCTGCGCGGCCGCCCAGTGCCGGGCCGGCCCGAGGATCAGCCGCTCGACCAGGCCCATGCCGCGGTCGTAGTTCTTCGACATCTCGTCGAAGATCCGCGATACGCGGGCGTTCTCGTTCTCGACCTTCTCCGAATCGGTCACCGTGTCTCCTTACCGCCGGGTCACCGCCGACGTTACCGGCGTACCCTCCCGGCTGTGACCGAACCGATCCCGGAACAGCGCCGCGTCCTGACCGTGCTGGTGGCCGCGCAGATCCTCAGCGGTGCGGGCCTGGCCGCCGGCGTGACCGTCGGCGCGCTCCTCGCGCAGGACATGCTGGGCAGCACGAGTCTCGCCGGGGTGCCGAGCGCCCTGTTCACGATCGGGTCGGCGGCCGCGGCCGTCGCCGTGGGGCGGATCTCGCAGCGCGCCGGGCGCCGTGGGGGCCTGACGTTCGGCTACACCACGGGCGCGATCGGCAGCGCGGGGGTGGTGGCCGCGGCGGCGCTCGACACCGCGGTGCTGCTGTTCGCGGCCCTGTTCGTCTACGGCGCGGGCACGGCGACGAGCCTGCAGGCGCGCTACGCGGGCGCCGACCTGGCCGCCCCGGCGCGGCGCGGCCGCGCCGTGAGCACGGTGCTGGTGGCGACGACCCTCGGGGCGGTGGTGGGCCCGAACCTGACCACCGTGATGGGCGACGCCGCCGAATCGTGGGGCATTCCCCGGCTGTCCGGGCCGTTCGTGCTCTCCGGCGTCGCCTACGGTCTCGCCGCCGTCGTCCTGTGGGTGCTGCTGCGCCCGGACCCGCTCCTGCTCGCCCGCAGCCGCGCCGCCGCGGAAACCCTGAGCGGCACCGTCGGCGAGGATCCGGCGCCGGCCGGCGACCCGCCGGCGCCGGGCCGGCCGTGGACGCCCGCGGTGACCGCCGGGGTCGTGGTCATGATCGTGACGCAGCTCGTGATGGTTGCGGTGATGACGATGACGCCGATCCACATGCGCGACCACGGGCACGACGTCGGCGCGACGGGCGTGGTCATCGCGATCCACGTTGCGGCGATGTTCCTGCCCTCACCGATCGCGGGGATGCTCGTGGACCGGGTCGGGCCCTACCGGGTCGCGGCCGCCGCGGGACTCGTCCTGCTGGCCTCCGGGGTGTCCGCGGCGCTGGCCCCGCCGCACTCGGTGGCGGCGCTCGCGTTCGCGCTGGGCCTGCTCGGCTTCGGGTGGAGCCTGGGCCTGGTGAGCGGCACCGCGCTCGTCACCGATGCGGTGCCGCTCGAGTCCCGCGCGGCCACGCAGGGCACCGCGGACCTGTTCGTCGCACTCGCCGGGGCGGGCGGCGGCCTGGGTTCCGGGCTCGTCGTCGCGGCGGCCGGGTTCCCCGCCCTGGCGCTGACCGGTGCGGCGGTGTCGCTGGTGATCCTTCCGGTCCTGGCGCGACGGTCCGCACACGTCGCGCAGTCCGCCGTCCACTAGCATCTCAGGCCGGCACGGCGACGGCTCGTCGCGCCACCCGCAGGTCCGCGACCCACACCAGGGCGGTCACGACGGCCGCCGCCACCCCGAACACGCACACCCCGGTCCAGCCGGCGCTCGTCCACGCGACCGCGCCGAGCGCCGAACCGGCAGCGGCGCCGATGAAGTACGTCGTCATGTACACCGCGTTGATGCGGGAACGCGCCGCGGGCGCCAGCGCGTAGACGATGTTCTGGTTGCTGATGTGGATGGCCTGCAGCGCCAGGTCGATCGCGACCATCCCGATCAGGAACCACGCCAGCGAGTACGCGCCGGCGCCCAGCGCGGCCCAGGACGCGACGAGCACCGCCGCGCCGGCGCCCGAGGTGAGCTGCGCGAGCCCGCGATCGGCGAGGCGGCCGGTGAGGTTGGCCATCACCGCGCCGGCGACCCCGGCCAGGCCCACCAGTCCGATCTGCACCTCGTCGAAACCGTAGGGTTCGCCGGCCAGCAGGAACGCCATCGTCGAGAACAGGGCGCTCACGGACGCGAACGACAGGGCGCCGAGCAGCGACCGGGTGCGCAGCCTCGGCTGGGTGCGCACGAGGGTCCCGAGCGAACGCAGCGTGGTCCCGTAACCGATGCGCTCGGCGGGTCGCGACGTCGGCAGCACCCGCCACAGGGCCAGCGCGACCACGACCATCACGGCGGCGCTCACCCGGTAGACGGTGGCCCACCCGCCGACGCCGGCGAGGAGCCCGGCGACGCTTCGGGCGAGCAGGATGCCGAGCACCAACCCGCTCATCACCGTCCCGACGGCCTGGCCGCTGCGCTCCGGTGTGGCCAGGGTCGCGGCGAACGGCACCAGCACCTGCGCGGCCACCGAGAACAGCCCTGCGATCGCCGTGCCGACGGCCAGCACCGCGATGTCCGGGGCGAAGCCGCTGATTGCCTGGCCGGCCGCGGCGGCGAGCATGAGCCCCACCGTGAGGCGGCGCTTGTCGAACATGTCACCGAGCGGCACCAGGAACAGCAGGCCGAGGCCGTAGGAGACCTGGGCGATGGTGACGGTGGCTGCGGCGGCGGAGTGGGAGGTGCCCAGGGCGGCGGCGATCGAGTCGAGCAGGGGCTGGTTGAAGTAGTTGCCGCCCACGCACAAACCGGTGGCCGCCGCCATCAGCAGCAGCACGGGGGTGGTCAGCACGGGCCGGGTCGACGTCACGTCTGCCAGCCTCGCGCGGCCGGGCCGGTGCTGTCCAACCGGCTTCCTGCCGTCGGCGGCCCGGGACCGCCGACGCGCGGCTCAGGCGCGGCTCGCGCCGATCAGCGCGAACCTCCCGTCGGGATCGATCCACTCGCGCCGGACGACGAACCCGGCCTCGGTCAGTTCACGGCCCATCCCGTCGAGACGGAACTTGGCGGAGATCTCGGTGCGCAGCTGCTCACCCGCCGCGAAGGAGATCTCGAGATCCAGCCCGGGAATTCGGACGGTCATGGGCTCGGTGGCCTCGAGCCGCATCTCGATCCATTCGTTGATCGGGTCCCACACGGCGACGTGCCGGAACTTCCCGGGTTCGAAGTCCGCACCGAGCCGGTTGTTGAGCACGTTCAGCACGTTGCGGTCGAATTCCGCGGTGATCCCGGCCGCGTCGTCGTAGGCCGGCACGAGCACGTCCGGGTCGGTGACGAGGCCGATGCCGAGAAGCAGCCACTCCCCCGGCTCGAGCACGGCGGCGAGATCGGTGAGGAACGCGGCGCGCTCGGCGGGCGCCAGGTTGCCGATGGTGCCGCCGAGGAACGCGATCATGCGGCGTCCGCCGCCGGGCAGGTGCGCGAGCGAGCCGGTGAAGTCTCCGACGACGCCCCGCACCGTCAGGTCCGGGTACTCGGCCGAGAGCCGGGTCACCGCGGGCTGCAGGGCGGCCTCCGACACGTCCTGCGGTACGTACGTATGGATGTACGGTTGCAGCGCGTCGAGCAGGATCTCCGTCTTCTCGGAGGAGCCCGACCCGAGTTCGACGAGCATCTCGGGGCGGGCCTCGTCGGCCAGTTCCGGTGAATGCTTTTGCAGCAGAGCCCGTTCGGTGCGGGTGGGGTAGTACTCCGGCAGGCGGGTGATCCGGTCGAAGAGCTCGCCGCCGCGCGCATCGTAGAGCCAGGTCGGCGAGAGCCACTTCGGCGACGACGTCAGCCCGCGGCGCGCGTCGGCCCGCAGCGACTCGTCGAGCTGCTCCGGGGTCAGGTACACGTCCACCGTCATGAAACGGCCACCTCCATGGGGGACACGATGAGGTGTCCCGGTCGGGCGCTGACCAGGTGCCGGTCCGGCACCTGACGCCAGCGCGGATCGTCGTCGTACGGTTCCGAGGACACCACGGCGACGTCCTCGTCGACGAGGGTCCACAGCGAGTGGTACCAGGCCGTCGCCCACAACCCGGAACCGTTGCCCAGCAACAGGTTCAGCCGCGAACCCGGCGCGACCGCGAGCACGTCGTGGACGAGCCGCATCAGCGCCTGCTCGGGCCGCGAGGAACGCAGCCGCGAGTACAGCAGCAGCCACAGCGCGGCCGCGTCGGTGGGCGACTCGAGCTGCAGCAGTTCGGCCACCGGCAGGCGCTGGGCCAGCGAGACGAGCGAACCGGGCCACCCGCGGACCAGCCCGTTGAGGCTGAACGCCCAGCCGTCGCGGGTGAACGGGGCGCAGGCCGAGCGCTCGACGGGCATGCCCTCCGTCGCCGAGCGCAGCGACGCCATGACGGCTCCGGCGCTGATGTGCGAAAGGCCTTCGGCGACAAAGGGGTCGGACCAGATCGGAGCGGGGTTCCGGTAGCGGCCGAAGCCGTCGGCACCCCACCATGCCACCCCGAACCCGTCGGCGTTGATGGTGCCGCCGCCGCGCATGTCCTTCGGCGCCCACGATTGGCGCAACAGCGACCGGGGTCCCTCGGTCACCAGGGAGCTCACCGAGCGGACCGGCCCGAGATATCCCAGGTGTCTACACATCCGGCACGTCCCGCGCGCAGCGGAAGCCGGCGAAGATCTGCCGCCGGATCGGCAGGTCCCAGTTGCGGAAGGTGCCGCGGCAGGCCGCGGGGTCGGTGCCGAACGAGCCGCCGCGCAGCACCCGGAAGTCGCCGCCGAAGAACACCTCCGAGTACTCCCGGTACGGGAAGGCGGTGAACCCGGGATACGGCTCGAACCCCGAGGCCGTCCATTCCCACACGTCGCCGATCAGCTGGTGCACGCCGAGGCGCGACGCACCCGCCGGATAGGCACCGACGACGGCCGGCTCGAGGTGCCGCTGGCCGAGGTTGGCGTGGGCCTCGGTCGGTTCCTCGTCGCCCCACGGGTAGCGCCGGCTCGCCCCGGTCAGCGGGTCCCAGCGGGCAGCCTTCTCCCATTCGGCCTCGCTGGGCAGCCGGCGCCCGGCCCAGCGCGCGAACGCCTCGGCCTCGTGGAAGCACACGTGCACCACGGGCTCGTCGGGATCGAGCGGCACCACCGCCCCGAACCGGCGGCGCCACCACGTGCCCGAGTCGTCGCGGGTCCAGAACTGGGGGGCCTCGAGACCCGCCTGCTCGCGGTGCACCCATCCCTCCGGGCTCCACAGCTCCCGGCGGGCGTAGCCGCCGTCGGCCAGGAACTCGAGGTAGCGCCCGTTGGTGACCGGCACCGTGTCGATCGCGAACGCCGGTACGTACACCCGGTGCGCGGCCCGCTCGTTGTCCAGCGCCCACGGATCGGTCGAGGTCCCCATCTCGAACTCGCCGCCCGGGATCAGCACCTCCTCCGCGGCCGGCGGCTCGGCGCGCCGCGGCGGCGGTGGGGCGTCGAGCACGGGCGATCCCGCCCGCAACTGGTGCGTGGCCAGCATCGTCTCCGCATGCTGCACCTCGTGCTGGACACTCATCGCGAAGACGAATCCGTCACGGGTGAGGTCGGTGTCGAATGCACACTGCGCCAGCACGTCCGCCGCCCGCGCGCGGACCTCCGCCGCGTAGCCGCGGGCCTCCGCCGGCCCGAGCAACGGCAGCGCCGGACGGTCCGCGCGGGGATGCCGGAAGGCGTCGTAGAGGTCGTCGACGTCCGGGCGCACACCGCCCTGACCGCCGGCCGCCCGGAGCAGCCAGCGTTCCTCCTGGTTGGCGATATGCGCGAGATCCCACACGAGGGGGCTCATCAGCGGCGAATGCTGAGCCGTGAGCTCCGCGTCGTCGATGTCGGTCAGCGCGAGGACCCGCGCCCGCGCGCGGGCGAGGTCCCGGCCGAGCCGGGTGCGCAGACCGCTCACCGGTCCTGGACCTCCGGGGTGCGACCGCGGCAGCACCGCGCCGCCGCCGAGTCCAGGGCCGTGGTGAACCGCATGTCCGGCGACGCCTCCGCGGCGAGGGCGAGCAGTCCGACCGCCGCGGCCCGGAGCTCGAGGTCCGCGAGACCGAACTCGGCAGCCTCCTGCCAGCGGTCCACGACGGGTGCGGCGACGGCCAGGGCCTCGTCCATCACGGCCGGCGAGGTGAGCAGCGCCTCGACCGCGGCGACCGGGACCTGCCAGAGGGCACCCGGCTGGGCGTCGATGTACCGGACCTCGAGATGCCCGGCGGGACGCACCGGCGGAAACAGGGTGGTCAGGTGGTAGTCCAGGTCGGCGACGGTGGGCCGGCGCCCGATCTCGTCGTCGAGACCGCCGCCGAGCCAGTCCGCGAACGACGCACCCGGCGGCGCGTGCCAGTCCCCGTCGGACGCGCGCACGCACAGCAGCGGCGCGTCGAGCGCCCAGGCCGGGTAGTGCGCCGGATCGGGGACGGGCGTGGTGCGGTCGGCGTCCAGCGCCAGCCAGGTCCGCATCCGCTGCGACGCCCAGGTTCCGTCCGGGGCGCCGCGCAGCGAGGGGGAACACGCGAACGCGGCCACGAGCGCCGGTCCGACGGCGTGCAGCACCCGCCACCGGCGGGCCAGCTCGTCGTCGTCGGCGCCGGCGTCGACGCTCACCTGAGTGGCGGCGGTGCTGTTCATCATCAACCGGCCCAGCGGCCCGATCCGATCGAACCGGAGCTCCATCGCGCTGTACCGGGGGGTGCGCAGCAGCCGCTGCGGGGGGCGCAGTTCGTCGGCCGCCGCGTCGATCATGTCCACCGACCGGCGCGCCAGCAACGCACGGAGCATGCGGGCATCGGCGGTGAGACGGTCGCAGACCTGCCGCGCCGAGCCACACGGCACGCTCGACAGTTCGACCTGCCCGCCGGGCTCGAGGGTCACGGCGCTGCCCGACGGCAACGGCCGCGCCGAGGAGCCGGGAGCCAGCTGCCGCGGGGCGTGCGGGCCGAGGGCCTCGAGGATCGCCTGCAGCTCCGGCCGGGCGCTCGTGCCGTCGGCCCGGGCCGTGAGCCATTCCAGTTCCACCCCGATCAGCCGGGGCGGCCCGAAGCGGAAGCTCACCCTTCGCACGTGCAGTTCGGCGGCGGTTCGCGAGGCGATGCCGGCGTCCGCGCGCGGCACCGCCGTGTCGACTGTGATCACCACTCGGTCCGCCCCTCCCTCGCCTGTGGGCCAGCTCACGGACGAGCCTAACGTCAACCGGCGACAGGATGCGGGTGAACGCTCACGGCACGGCCCGGCGCGTCGCCCGTGCGAGGACACCGACCGCCAGCACGGCGGCGCCGACCCCGACGGCGCCCGGCGGCAGCGTCAGTGTCAGCGCGACGCACCCGACGGCCCCGATCACCTGCAGGAATCGGGGGTAGCGACGGTGCTCGTCCCGCTGGGTGAAGGCGGACAGGTTCGCGACGAGGTAGTACACCAGCACCCCGAAGGATGAGAATCCGATCACTCCGCGCAGATCGACGGTCGCGACGAGCAGGCACACCACCGCGGCGACGGCGAGTTCGGCCCGGTGCGGCACCGCGAACCGCGGATGCACCGCCGCGAGCGGGCGCGGCAGATCGCCCTGCCGCGCCATCGCGAGTGCGGTGCGGCCGACGCCCGTCACGAGGGCGAGCAGGGCGCCCAGCGACGCGACCGCGGCCCCGGCCACCACGACGGGCGCCGCCCACGCCCAGCCGCCCGCGCGGACCGCGTCGAGCAGCGGCGCGCTGCTCGACGCCACCCGGTCCGGCCCGAGGCACGCGAGCAGGGTCACCCCGACGACGGCGTAGAGCAGCACCACGAATCCGAGGGCGCCGACGATCGCGCGCGGGATGGTCCGGCGCGGCTCGCGCACCTCCTCACCGAGCGTTGCGATCCGCGCGTAGCCCGCGAAGGCGAAGAACAGCAGGCCGGCCGCCTGCAGCACCCCGTACGCGCCGCCGCCGACGGGGCCGAACGGATCGGCGGGCTGCGCCCCGGGGCCGGCCCAGCTCGCCGTCACCGCCACGGCGAGGGCGACGAGCACCAGCGCCACGATGATGCGCGCGAGCCGGGCCGTGCGGGTGATGCCCCGGTAGTTCACGGCGGTCAGGGCGAGGACCGCGGCGACGGCGACCGGCCGCCGCCACGGTTCCGGCACGGCGTAGGCGGCGAAGGTCAAGGCCATCGCCGCGCAGCTGGCGGTCTTGCCGATCACGAAGCCCCAGCCCGCCACGAAGCCCCACCACGGCCCGAGCCGTTCCCGGCCGTACACGTAGGTGCCGCCGGACGTCGGATACTGCGCGGCGAGCTGCGCCGACGACGTGGCGTTGCAGTACGCCACGACTGCGGCGACGGCCAGGCCGACGAGCAGGCCCGCGCCGGCCGCGGCGGCGGCCGGCGCGAACGCCGAGAACACCCCCGCCCCGATCATCGCGCCGAGCCCGATGGCGACGGCGTCACCGGTGCCGAGCCGGCGCTGCAGGGGTGTCGGTTCGCTCACGCGTACATTCCAACCACGAAGACATGAACGGGAGGTACGTCCTCGATGCTCGACCTGCAACGCGCCCGTCGGGACACGCCCGGCTGCTTCGACCGGGTCTTCCTCGACAGCGCTGGCTCGTCGCTGCCGCCCACCCCGGTGCTGGAGACGACCGTCGCGCATCTGCGGCGCGAGGCCGAGGTCGGCGGGTACGTCGCGGCCGCGGAACGCGCCGGCGACCTCGCCGCGGTGAAGACCTCGATCGCGCGGCTGATCGGCGCGGAGGCGTCGTCGATCGCGCTGGTCGAGAGCGCCACCCGGGCGTGGGCGAGCTTCTTCTACTCGGTGCCGCTCGGCGAGGGCGACCGGATCCTGCTCACCCGCTCCGAATACGCCAGCAACGCCGTCTCCGCGCTGCAGCGCGCCCGCGCGACCGGCGCGACGGTGGAGACGATGCCCACCGACGCGCTCGGCCGGATCGACGTCGACGCCCTCGGCCGCACCCTCGACGAGCGGGTCAAGCTGGTGTCCGTCGTGCACGCCCCGACCAACGGCGGGCTCGTCAACCCGGTGCGGGAGGTGGCCGACGCCGCGCACGAGGTCGGTGCGCTGGTGCTGCTCGACGCGTGCCAGTCCGTCGGCCAGCTGCCGGTAAGCGTGCCCGAGTTCGACGTCGACGCGCTCTCCGCGACCGGTCGCAAGTGGCTGCGCGGACCCCGCGGCACCGGCTTCCTCTACGTCCGCCCCCGGCTGATCACCGAGCTCGAACCGGCCGTGCTCGACCTGCACAGCGCGCAGTGGACGGCCCCGGACGAGTACCGGGTCGCCGACGACGCGACGCGGTTCGAGCTGTGGGAGACCAACGTCGCCGCCCGCCTCGGGCTCGGCGCCGCCGTCGACTACCTGCTCGACTTCGGTGTCGACGCGGTGACCGAGGCGGTCGCCTACCGGGCCGAGCACCTGCGCGACGGGCTGGGCCGGATCCCCGGCGTGGCCGTGCGCGACCTCGGCAAGGAACACAGCGGCATCGTCTCGTTCACCGTCGACGGCTGGGATCCGGCGCACCTGCGCGAGGCGCTGGCCGCCGAGGCGATCACGGTCACGGTCAGCGGGCGCGGCTCGACGCTGCTCGAGATGTCGGCGCGACGGCTCGAGTCGGTGGTGCGGGCCTCCCCGCACTACTTCGTCTCCCCCGCCGACGTGGACCGGTTCCTGGCGGCCGTGCGGTCGCTCACCCGGTCCTGACCGTCCCGGCAACCGGGACAGCCGGTACCGCTCCCCCAGGTCGCGTGGTCAAGGTGTGCGAATCCCCGCACCACTTCGAGAGGATCGCGATGACCGAGACCAGTCCCGTCCGTCCTGTTCCCGTCGACCGGATCCCCGCCTGGGATCTCGAGGCCGACGTCGTGATCGCCGGATACGGCATCGCCGGTGTCTGCGCGGCCATCGGCGCCGCCGACGCCGGAGCCGACGTGCTGGTGCTGGAACGCACCGGCGGGTGGGGCGGCGCGGCCGCCCTCGCCGGCGGGTTCGTCTACCTCGGCGGCGGCACGACCGTGCAGCGGGCCTGCGGGTTCGAGGACTCGGTGGACGACATGCGCGCGTTCCTGACTGCGGCACTCGGACCGGGCGTGGACGAGGAGAAGATCGCCGCGTACTGCGCGGGTTCCGTCGCGCACTTCGACTGGCTCGTCGGGTGCGGGGTGCCGTTCAAGCACGAGTTCTGGGGCGAGCCCGGGTGGGAGCCACCCACCGACGCGGGCCTGCAGTACACCGGCGGGGAGAACGCGGCGCCGTTCCACAGCGTCGCCCGGCCCGCGCCGCGCGGTCACGTGCCGCAGATGAGCAACAAGCGCACCGGCGAGCAGGGCGGCGGCTACATGCTCATGAAGCCGCTCGCCGAGAAGGCCGCCGCGCTCGGGGTCCGCGCCGAGTACGACGTGCGGGTGCAGACCCTCGTCACCGATGCGTCCGGACGGGTGGTCGGGCTGCTGGCCAAGCGGTACGGCACCGACCTGGCGATCCGGGCGCGCCGAGGGGTCGTTCTCGCCACGGGCAGCTTCGCCTACAACGACGACATGGTGCGGGCGTACGCGCCGCATCTGGTGGGCCGTCCCGCCGCGTCGATCGAGGAGCACGACGGCCGGGCGATCCGGATGGCGCAAGCCCTCGGCGCCGACCTCGCGCACATGAACGCGACCGAGGTGGCGTTCTTCTGTGATCCTCAGCTGATCGCGCGCGGCATTCTCGTCAACGGGCGCGGCCAGCGATACGTGCCCGAGGACACCTACCCGGGCCGCATCGGTCAGCTGACCCTGCTGAAGAACGACAACGAGGCGTTCCTCGTCATCGACGAGGCGGCGTACGAGGCGGGGATCGCAGCCCCGACGTCGTCGGAGCAGCTGCGGCATCAGCCGAAATGGGTGTGCGAGACCGTCGCCGACCTCGAGGCCGAGATGGGTCTGCCCGAGCAGGCGCTGCAGTCCACGGTGCAGCTGTACAACCGGCACGCCGCACGGGGCGAGGACCCGCTGCTGGGCAAGAAGCGCGAATGGGTGAAGCCGATCGGTTCGCCCGTCGCGGCGATCGACCTGCGCGGCATGACCGGCGGGTTCACGCTCGGCGGCCTGCGCACGAGTCTGGACTCGGAGGTGCTGCACGTCGACGGCACGCCGATCCCGGGGCTGTTCGCGGCGGGACGGGCGGCGGCCGGGCTGTCGGCGTGGGGATACTGCAGCGGCATCTCCCTCGGCGACGGCAGTTTCTTCGGCCGGCGGGCGGGCACCGCCGCCGCGCGCGGCTGAGCGCAGGGCGGCGTTCGACTGGCCCGGGCGGATCCGGTAGAGTCGTTCGAGTTGTCTCGGCGAGGGTGAACCGCGAAATCGCTGGCTCACCGTGATCGACGCGGCTGCGGCTCCGCTCGAGCGTGTCCACGCTCCTGGCCGCGCGCGTCGCCCCTCGCCGGGAAGACCGCCCCAGTTCGAGCCATATGCGTAGGAGCCTTTCAGCATGTCCGACGAAAACCGTCTCGTAGCCGCCGTCCGTACCGAGTTCGGCAAGGGTGCCGCCCGCCGCGCCCGCCGCGACGGTCAGGTCCCCGCCGTTCTGTACGGCCACGGCACGGACCCCAAGCACCTCGCCCTCCCGGCCCGTGAATTCGCGGCCGTGCTGCGCGCCCACGGCACCAACGCCCTGCTGACCCTCGAGGTCGACGGCGGCGAGGAGCTGGCGCTGACCAAGTCGGTCGTCGTGCACCCGATCCGCAACTACATCGAGCATGCCGATCTGCTCGTCGTGAAGAAGGGCGAGAAGGTCACCGTCGAGGTCCCGCTCGTGGTCACCGGCGAGGCCGCCTCCGGCACCCTGGTCGTCAACGAGGTCAGCACCGTCCAGCTCGAGGCCGACGCCCTGAACCTGCCCGAGCAGGTCGAGGTGTCCATCGAGGGTGTCGAGGCCGGTACCCAGATCCTCGCGAACAACGTGCAGCTGCCCGCCGGTGCGACCCTGCAGGGCGACCCGGAGCTGCTGCTGGTGAACGTGGTCGCCGCACCGACCGCCGCCGCGATGGAGGGCGAGACCGCGGAGGGCGAGGCCGCCGAGGCCGAGGAGGCCTGAGCCCCCACCGGCTCCGCGTGACGTGACGAGCGGCGCGTCATCCCACGGGATGACGCGCCGCCGTCGTGACAACACCCGCCGCAACGGAAGGACACCGCCAAGTGAGCGACGGCACCGCCCTCGTCGTCGGGCTGGGCAATCCCGGCCCGCAGTACGAGAAGACCCGCCACAACGTCGGCTGCATGGTGGCCGACACGCTCGCCGCCCGGGTCGGCGGAAAGTTCAGCGCGCACAAGCGCAGCAACGCCGACATCGTGCAGGCCCGCCTCGACGGCCGGCAGGTGATCCTCGCCAAGCCACGCACCTACATGAACCTCTCGGGCGGGCCGGTCGCCGGACTCGCGCGGTTCTTCTCCGTCGAGCCCGCCGACGTCGTCGTCCTCCACGACGAGCTGGACCTGGACTTCGGCACGATCCGGCTCAAGCTCGGCGGCGGCGAGAACGGCCACAACGGGCTGCGGTCGATCTCGAGTGCCCTCGGCACCAAGCACTACCTGCGCACCCGCATCGGGATCGGCCGCCCGCCCGGCCGCATGGACCCGGCCGACTACGTGCTCAAGCCGTTCTCCTCGACCGAACGCAAGGACCTCGACCTGATCCGCGAGCAGGCCGCCGACGCGGTGGAGCTGTTGCTGCGGGTCGGCCTGGAAGAGGCGCAGAACAGGCTGCACTGAGCGCGGCGTCAGCCGCCCAGCAGGTGCACTGAGCGCGGCGTCAGCCGCCCAGCAGGTGCACTGAGCGCGGCGTCAGCCGCCCAGCAGGTGGACGGAGCTGCCACGGCGCAGCTTGCCCGACGACGTCTTCGGGATGCTGCCCGGCCCGAGCACCGCGACGGTGCGCGGCCGCACCCCGACCTCCGCGACGACCGCGTGCACGACGTCGTGTTCGATGCGGCGCACCTCCTCCGGATCGTCGATCCGGTTGGTCTCGACGGCGACCGCGAACGACTCGCGTTTGTCGCCGGCGTCGAGGCGGATCGCGACGGCGTTGCCGGGGCGCACGCCGTCGACGCTGCACGCGGCCCGTTCGATGTCGGTGGGATAGACGTTGCGCCCGCCCATGATGATGACGTCCTTGACGCGTCCGCACACCACGATCAGGCCGTCCTCGGTGAAGTAGCCCACGTCGCCGGTGTCGAACCAGCCCTGCGAGTCCTGCGCGGGCACCGGACCGTCGACGGTGAGGTAGCCGTGGGTGACCGCCTTGCCGCGCAACTGGATGATGCCGACGCCGCGGGGCGGCAGCAGCTCCCCGTCCTGGCCGACGACGCGGCCCTCGAGGCCGGGCACGAGGTGGCCGAGAGTGGGCAGGCGACGGGCGTTGGACCGGCTCGACGGCACCGCCATCCCGCCGGCCTCGAGCAGGTCGGGGTCGACGAGATCGAGGATCTGCCCGCGTCCGGGGTCCGGCACCGAGACCGCGAGGGTGGTCTCGGCCATGCCGTAGACCGGCGCGAGCGCGGCGGGGTCGAGGCCGAACCGGGCGCCGGCGGCGGCGAGGGCCTCCATGGTGTCCGGGTCGACCGGCTCGGCACCGTTCCACATCCACCGCACCGACGACAGGTCGACCGCGCCGTCGGGCGCCTGCGCAAGCTTGCGCGCCAGCAGCGAGTACGCGAAGTTCGGTGCGGCCGTTACGGTTCCGCGGTACTTGCTCATCAGCTCGGCCCACAGCAGCGGGGACCGCAGGAAGTCGAGCGGGGTCACGGAGACGACCTCGGCGCCGACCTGCATGGGCACGCTGAGGAACCCGACCATCCCCATGTCGTGGAACAGCGGCAGCCAGCTGACCATCACGTCGTCGTCGAGGGAGAACTTGATCCGCTCGATCATCGCGTACGCGTTGACGTAGAAGTTCTCGTGCGTGATCTGCACGGCCTTCGGGGATCCCGTGGACCCGGAGGTCAGCTGCTGCAGCGCGATGTCCTGTTCGTCGGTGGGCAGCGGGTCGACGGGCGTGCCGGCGTCCATCTCGGCGATCGTGACGACGGGGATGCCCCGCTCGGCGAGCAGCGGCGCGGCGATCTCGAAGGGGGCGCCGAGCACCACGGTGCGGGCGCCGATCATGCCGATGACGACCTCGGTGTCGCGGGCCCACAGGGCCAGGTCGGTGCGCGGGGTGGGCTGGTGCAGCATCGTCACCGAGGCACCGCGCATCCACACGGCCTGGCAGGCGGGGGCGATGTCCACCGGATTCCCGGCGAGGATGCCGACGGCGTCGCCGTGGCCGATGCCGGCCGCGGCGAGGGCACCGGCCATGCGCCGGGCCTGCTCGTGGATCTGCCCCCACGTCTGCCGCAGCGGGGCGTCCGGCTCGCCGGTGACCAGAGCATGCGGCGAGCGAGCCGCGGTCTCGTACATCTCGTCGGTGAATCTGCTCACGAACCACTCCTCACGCCGGATACGACCACGCCCAGGGTGCCCCCGATCCGCGCCGAGGGGGAGTCTCTTCGGCGAATGTGACCGAATCTGGCGGAAATCGACATTCAATCGCCGAGTAACATGGACGAGTTGTCTGCGATGCGCGAGCCGCCCGCGCGCATCCACGAGCCGCACATCCGCTTCGAGAGGTTCTCCTGCGTTGACTACCCCGCCCGTTTCCACCGGCAACGACGCCGGCAACACCGCCGTGTCGTCGAAGGAAGTGCTCGCGGAAGCGGGTCGCCGCCGCACCTTCGCAGTGATCTCCCACCCGGACGCCGGCAAGTCCACGCTGACCGAGGCGCTGGCCCTGCATGCGAAGGTCATCGCGGAGGCCGGTGCGGTGCACGGCAAGGCCGGGCGCAAGTCCACCGTGTCCGACTGGATGGAGATGGAGAAGGCCCGCGGCATCTCCGTCAGCTCCACGGCGCTGCAGTTCAACTATCGCTCCGAGGAGTCCGGCGACGACGTCGTCAACGTGATCAACCTCGTCGACACCCCCGGCCACTCCGACTTCTCCGAGGACACCTACCGGGTGCTCACCGCCGTGGATGCGGCGGTGATGCTCATCGACGCCGCCAAGGGCCTCGAGCCGCAGACGCTCAAGCTGTTCCAGGTGTGCCGGCACCGGGGCATCCCCGTCATCACCGTGATCAACAAGTGGGACCGGCCCGGCCGGACCCCGCTGGAACTGCTCGACGAGATCGACGAGCGCATCGGCCTGACCCCCACCCCCCTGTTCTGGCCCGTCGGCATCGCCGGCGACTTCCGCGGCCTGCTGCGCCGCGGCGAGGACGGCGCACCGGTCGAGTACGTCAAGTTCACCCGCACCGCCGGCGGCGCGAAGATCGCCCCCGAGGACCGGCTCTCCCCCGGCGAGGCCGAGGACCGCGAGGGCGAGACGTGGATCGAGGCGGCCGAGGAGTCGGAGCTGCTGTCGGCCAGCGGGCAGGACCACGACCAGGAGCTGTTCCTGGCCGGGCAGACCTCGCCGGTGATCTTCGCGTCGGCGATGCTCAACTTCGGTGTCCGGCAGATCCTCGACACCCTCGTCGCGCTGGCGCCGCCGCCGCGCGCCCGGCTCGACGTGAACGGCAACTCCCGCAACGTGGACGACCCGTTCAGCGCCGTGGTGTTCAAGGTGCAGGCGGGCATGGACACCGCGCACCGCGACCGCCTGGCGTTCATGCGGGTGGTGTCCGGGGTGTTCGAGCGCGGCATGGTCGTCACGCACGCGCAGACGGGCAAGCCGTTCGCCACCAAGTACGCGCTGACGGTGTTCGGCCGGGAACGGTCCACGGTCGAGAACGCCTACCCCGGCGACGTGGTCGGCCTGGTCAACGCCACGGCTCTCGCGCCCGGGCACACCCTGTACGTGGACAGGAAGGTGGAGTTCCCGCCGATCCCGTCGTTCGCGCCCGAGCACTTCTCGATCCTGCGCGCCGAGAGCGCCTCGAAGTACAAGCAGTTCCGCAAGGCCGTCGATCAACTCGACTCCGAAGGCGTGGTGCAGATCCTGCGCAACGACATCCGCGGCGACGCGTCCCCGGTGATGGCAGCCGTCGGTCCCATGCAGTTCGAGGTGGTGGCGGCCCGGATGAAGGCCGAGTACAACGTCGAGCCGCGGATGGAACCGCTCGGCTACGCGCTGGCCCGCCGCACCGACGCGGCCTCGGCGGACGAGCTGAACCGGCAGCGCGGCGTCGAGGTCTTCACCCGCTCGGACGGGGTGCTGCTGGCGCTGGTGAGCGACAAGTGGCGGCTGCAGTACATCCAGAAGGAACTTCCCGAGCTCACCCTCGAGCCGCTGGTGGCCACCGCCGATTAGGGACGCCCGTGGTGCGTGGGGCTGGTGTTACTGGTAGTTTGCTGTGCCGTCGAGCCGACCGAGCTCGCGGATGTCAGGAGCGTTCATGGACGACGACTCGGCCGCACCGACCGACGGCACGCCGCTGCGCGGCCGTTCCGACCCGGCGGACGAGTCGCCGGGGCCCAAGCGGGCGGGCACCTTCGTCTATCCCCTGCCGGGAACCCTGACCGGTAACGGCGCGTCCGCCCCGCACTCGGTGGGAAGCCACGCGGCGGACCACGACGTCGCCGACGAGGCCGGTGGCAACGGCACCGATCCGCTCTCGCTGCCGAGCTTCGACGAGATCGTCGCCGGCACGAACGGCGTCGCCGCGGACAGCACGCCGACCGCCGCGTCGCGCCGCAACTCGATGGGAGTGGCATCCGTGCGGATCGCGGCGCGACTGGCGCACACCGAACTCGCCGCCCGCGCGCAGCGGCCCCCCGCCTCCGACCCGACGATCGGCACCGACGAACTGCTCACCCTGCTCGGCGAGTACCTCGTCGCGGGCGGGTTCGAGAACCCGGAGATCCGCGCCGTGCTGGGCGGCCAGGAGATCGTCGTCGACCTGCTCGCGCCGCAGCGCAGCGCACGCTGACGCCCGCATCCGCGCCCCCGCCGGTCGGCAACGCACGAAACAACCCGCACTGCTGAGGATTTCGTGCGCGGATGCGTCGTCTCGTCGCGCCCCACTCCCCGCGCGGGACTGCGGCCGGCCGAGCGTCTACTCCCGGAACAGCCCCGCGACGACGGCCGGGTCCACCTCGCCGATCCCCCGCGGCGACCACGACGGGTTGCGGTCCTTGTCGACGAGCACCGCGCGCACCCCCTCGGCGAAGTCGGGCTCGGCGGTGATCCGCACCGCGACCTCGAGTTCCCGCGCGAAGCACTCGCCCAGGGTGCTCTCGGCGCCGCGACGCAGCAGCTCCGCGGTGGCCCAGAGGCTCGTCGGGGACGCCGCGCACAGCGCCGCGCGGGTGGTGACGGCCCACTGCTCGTCGAGGTCGTGGTCGCCGGAGAGCCGTTCGACGGCGTCGGCGACGGTGCCGTCGCCGAACACCGCGTCGATGTCGGCGTAGCGGTCGGCGATCGCCGATGCGGGGGCCGCCTCGGCGAACTCGTCGAGCGCCAGCTGCCAGTGTCCCTCGCGGATCCGGTCGGCGAGGGCTTCGATCCGGTGACTGGGAACGAAGTGGGTGGCCAGGCCGACGGCGATGGCGTCGCCCGCGTCGGCGCGGGCGCCGGTCAGCGCCAGATACAGGCCGACCGCGTCGCAGCGGGCGGTGGTGCCGCGCAGCCGCGGCAGGAAGTGGCTGGCGCCGACGTCGGGGATGAAGCCGATCGCCGTCTCCGGCATCGCCAGCATCGCCTTCTCCGTCACGACGCGCACCGCGCCGTGTACCGAGATGCCCAGCCCGCCGCCCATCGTGACGCCGTCGAGGAGCGCGAGATACGGCTTGGGGTAGGTGGCGACCAGTTCGTCGAGCCGGTACTCGTTCGCGAAGTAGTCCCGCACCGTGGCGGTGTCGCCGGCCACGGCGGCGTCCCGCACCGGCTTGATGTCGCCGCCCGCGCAGAACGCCCGGTCGGATGCGCTGGTGACCAGCACCGCGGTGATCTCGGGGTCGTCGCGCCACGCCAGCAGGGCCTCGTACATGTCGCGGATCATCGACGAGTCGAGGGCGTTGAGCGCCACCGGCCGGTCGAGCACCACCTCGCCGATGCCGTTGGCGACGCGGGTGCGGATGAAGGTGTCGGTCACGGGGCGGAGCCTACCGGGCCGCTCCCCCGACGGCCGATCGTGTGAGCCCGGCGGCGCGCGTGTCGAACTCGGCGCACCGCGGCCTACTGTCCGGTACCGGCGGTGCCGTCCTGCCGGCGACCGGTCGGGGGGCCGATGAGCAGCCAGCGGTGCCCGAACGGATCGAGCAGCGTGGCGTTGCGGTGACCGTGGCTCTCGGCGATCCAGCGCTCGACGGTGCCGCCGGCGTCGTGGGCCTTCGCGAGAACGGCGTCGGTGTCGGCGACCGGCAGCATCAGGCTCACCGACGTCGCGCCGGCCTCGGGCGCGGCCAGGCCCATCTCGGGGAACTCCTCCGCGAGGTAGACCATTCCGGTCGGAAAGACCAGCTCGGCGTGCCCGATCCGGCCGTCCTCCAGCACCACGGGGTCCGCGGCCAGTGTCGCGCCGAACACCTGCCGGTACCAGTCGATGGCGCTGCGGGCGCGCGCCACGATGAGATACGGGAGCGCACCGGCCCGGGGGAAGACTTCGGTGTCGGTCGCGGTCATCGGGCGGGGTCCCCTCCTCTCGGGTGGTTCAGGATGCGCGGGGCGGCTGCTGCAGCAGCGACCACCGGTTCGACGTGAGCCGGAAGCTGGGCATGTCGGACACGGATGTGACTGTCTCCCAGTTTCTTTCGTATCCGGTATGGGAGATGCGCCAGCTCCCGTCGGAGCAACGCACATAGCGGTCGTGGTAGTAGGCGGACCCGCGCATCACCAGCCCGTCCTCGGGCACCACCACCGTGTCGGCCAGGAACCAGATGCCCGTGGCCGTGTCGCCCTCGACGTCGATCTCGGGATGGCCACAGTGATGTTCGGTGATGACGTGGGATCCGAGGGTGTTCTCGAGGAAGTTCAGGAACGCGTCGCGCGACTCGAAACTCAGGTGCTCGCCGTAGACGGCGGTGGCCTCGGGAACCATGGTGTCGGCCAGTTCGATCCACGACTTCGTGTCGAGCGCCCGCGCGTAGCGGTACTTCAGCCGCTCGATCTCACCTATCGCCTGCAGATCCATTCTCGCGCCTCCCACCACAGGTAAGACCTGTCAGCCAGGCTAGCCGGGATCACCCTCGGAGGGTATCGATTTCGGCGGCTCGCCGGGCAATTCGATTGCAGTTAGGTCACGGCACCTGGATCGTGTTCCCGTTCCGCGACCAGCGCCCGGATCGCGGCGTCGACGAGCGTGCGGGCATAGGCGTCGTCGTCCGCCGCCGATCCCGGGTCGGCGAGGGAGAACAGCACGTGACTGAGCGCCGCGCCGGTGACCATCTCGAGCAGCAGGGTCACCGAGACCGCCGGGGGCAGCTCGCCCCGCTCGACCGCCCGCAGCACGATGGTGCGGGCCGCGACGAGGCGGCTCCGGTTGAGCGTGGTGGTCAGGTTGGCCAGCAGGTCCGGGTGCACGCGGGCGTCGAGCGCGACGCGCAGGCTCACCAGCCCGGGCGTGGTGCGGTAGCCGCGCAGCAGCTGGGTGACGAGCTCGACCAGGTCCGAGCGCAACGATCCGGTGTCGATCGGCACCGGCAGCGGGCTGCGCGCCTCGAGGGCCTGCACGAGCAACTCGTCCTTGGTGGCCCAGCGCCGGTACAGCGCCGCGCGGCCCACCCGGGCGCGCCTGCCGACCGCGTCGATGGTGAAGCCGCGCCAGCTGGTCTCGGAGTAGACCTCGATCACCGCGTCGTAGACGCGGTCCTCGAGGTCGGCGTCGCGGGGTCGGCCCCGGCGACGGACGGTCGGCTCGGTCACGGTCTGCAGTGTGCCAGACACCCCACCCCATTTACAGACTGAATCAGTCCGTATTAGTGTGCGGGTGACCGATCCCAGGACAACTCCCCCGAGGACCGCCATGACCGACCCTGCCCGGGTACCCGTCGTCGTCGGCGTCGGCGACCTGCGCTCCGGACGCGCCGGCGCCCCCGCCGACCCCCGCGAACCGCTCGACCTGATCCACGAGGCCGCCGTGGCCGCCCTCGCCGACTCCGGTGCCGACGGACTCGCCCAGCGCATCGACTCCGTGTACGCCGTCAAGACCGCGAGCTGGGCGTACGACGACCTGCCCGCCCTGCTCGCCGCGCGTCTCGGCGCCGCAGCGGTCCGCACCCACACCAGCCCCATCGGCGGGCACTGGCCGGCCGCCCTGCTCGACCGGATCGCCCACGAGATCGCCACCGGCGCCGCGGGTGTCGCGCTGCTCGTCGGCGGCGAGTCCCAGGCCTCGGTCACCGCCGCGACGAAGACCGGCACCGACCCGGCCACGCTCGGCTGGACCACCGACCCCGGCGGGCCGCCGGCGTTCGACCCCGACGACCTCGGCAGCCCCGCCATGCAGCGCGCCGGGATGATCGCACCCACGCGCGTCTACCCGCTGTTCGAGACCCGGCTCAGCCACGAACTCGGTCACTCCCGCGACGAGTCGCTGGCCTGGTCCGCCCAGCTGTACGCCGCGTTCTCGGAGATCGCCGGCCGCAACCCCGCCGCCTGGAACCCGGACCTGCGCACCGCCGAGGACATCACCGCCGTCGGCCCCCGCAACCGGATGGTCACCGCCCCGTACCCGCTGCTGCTCAACGCGATGCCGTTCGTCGACCAGGCGGCCGCCGTCGTCGTCACCTCCCTCGCGACCGCCCGCGAGCTCGGCGTCGCCGAGGACCGGATCGTGTACGTGTGGGGCGGTGCGGGCGCGACCGAGCCGGCCGACATCCTCGCCCGCGCCGACTTCGGCCGGTCCGCGGCGCTGGCCGACGCCCTCGCCCGCACCCTCGAACGCACCGATCTCCGGCCGGCCGACCTCGATATCGTGGACGCCTACAGCTGCTTCCCCGTGGTGCCGAAGTTGCTCATCGAGCACCTCGGCCTGCCCCGCGAGACCGTCCCGAGCGTCACCGGCGGCCACTCGTTCTTCGGCGGACCGCTCAACAGCTACACGCTGCACTCGTTCGTCGCCGTCACGCGCCGGCTGCGCACCGACGCCGAGATCGCCCTCGTCCACGGCAACGGCGGCTACCTGACCTACCAGCACACCGTCGTGCTCGCCGCCGCCCCGCACACCCGCGGGTACGTCGGCGACCCCGAGCCTCGCGTGCTGACCGCCACCGCACCCGAGTTCGCCGCCGACTACACCGGAGAGGTCGAGATCCACACGGCCACCGCAGAATACGGACGCGACGGCCACCCGGCGATCGGGTTCCTGGTGGGCACCACCCCCGACGGCCGCCGGGTCTCCGGCTACACCGATGCGGCGGGCGCGGCGGTGCTCGCCGGCGGTCCCGACCTCGCCGGCCGCACCGTCCACGTCGTCGACCGCGGTGGCGCCCTCACCGTCACCCTGACCGACCCCGTCCCCGAGGAGACCCCCGCATGACCGAGCCCGTCGTCCTGGTCGAGCAGCGCGGCCACACGTTGCTCGTCACCATCAACCGGCCCAAGGCCGCCAACAGCATCAACGCCGACGTGCACACCGGCCTCGGCGAGGCGTGGGAACGCGCCGACAAGGATCCGGACGTGCGCGTCGTCGTCCTCACCGGCGCCGGGGACAGCGTGTTCTGCGGCGGCGCCGATCTCAAGGCGCTCGGCACCGCCGGCCCGGGTGGGGTGACCCCGCCCGAGACCGCGCACTGGGGCTTCGCCGGCGTGGTCAGGCACCACATCACCAAGCCGATCGTCGCGGCGGTCAACGGCACCGCCCTCGGCGGCGGTACCGAGCTCGCCCTCGCGAGCGACCTCGTCGTCGCCGCCGACACCGCCGAATTCGGGCTGCCCGAGGTCCACCGCGGCCTCATCGCCGGCGCCGGCGGCGTATTCCGGATCGTCGAAGCCCTCCCGCGGGCCGTCGCGATGGAGCTCGTGCTCACCGGCAAGCCGATGGCCGCGACCGACGCGCTGCGCTGGGGTCTGGTGAACCGCGTCGTTCCGCGGACCGACCTCCTCACCACCGCGCTCGAACTCGCCGACCTCGTCGCCGCCGGCGCACCCCTGGCCGTGCAGGCGAGCAAGACGATCGCGCGCGGGATCGTCGACGGCATCGTCCCGTCCGAGGAACAGGCGTGGGCCGCGACCGACGCCGCCCTGGCCCGACTGACCACCAGCGCCGACACCCTCGAGGGTGTCATGGCCTTCATGGAGAAGCGCACACCCGTCTGGAGCGGACGATGACCACGACGTTGAACAGGGAAACCTGGGACACCCCCGAGCGGGCCGCGCTGCGCCGGCTCGCCGCCGACTTCACCCGCAAGGAGATCCTCCCGCACCTCGACACCTGGGAGCGCGAGGGCGCCGTCCCGCCCGAGCTGCACCGCACGGCGGCCGACGCCGGGCTGCTCGGCGCCTCGGTCGCCGAGGAGCACGGCGGTTCCGGCGGCAACCCGCTCGACATGCTCGCGATCCTCGAGGAGATCATCCTCGCGGGCGGCTCGTCCGGCCTGATCTCCGCGTTGTTCAGCCACGGCATCGCCACCCCGCACATCGTCGCGTCCGGGAACCGGGACCTGATCGAGCGGTTCGCCCGGCCCGCCCTCGAGGGCCGGATGATCGGCTCGCTGGGTATCACCGAGCCGGGCGGGGGTTCCGACGTCGCGGGCATCCGGACCACCGCCCGCCGCGACGGCGACGAGTACGTGATCAACGGCGCCAAGCTGTACATCACCTCCGGCACGCGCGCCGATTTCGTCACCACCGCCGTCCGCACGGGTGCGGCGGGAGCCGGGGGCATCTCGCTGATCGTCGTGCCCACCGGCACACCGGGATTCACGGTCTCGCGCAAGCTCGACAAGATGGGCTGGCTGTGCTCGGACACCGCCGAGCTGTTCTACGACGACGTGCGGGTGCCCGTCGCGAACCTGATCGGCGAGGAGAACAGCGGGTTCGCACAGATCGCGCAGCAGTTCCAGGGCGAGCGGCTCTCGCTCGCGTTCCAGGCCGTCGCCACCGCGCGGCGTTGCTACGACCTGGCGGTGGAGTGGGTCCGTTCGCGCGAGACGTTCGGCCGGCCCCTGTCGAGCCGTCAGGTGGTGCGCCACCGGCTCGCGGAGACGGCAACCGAGATCGCTGCGGCCCACACCTTCTGCCGCTCCGTCGCCGAACGCTGGGTGAACGGCGAGGCGATGCTGCTCGAGACGTCGATGGCGAAGAACTTCGCCGTCCGGGTGTGCGACCACGCGGTGATGGAGTCGGTGCAGCTCTTCGGCGGCCTCGGCTGCATGCGCGAGAGCGAGGTCGAACGCCACTTCCGCGATGCCCGCGTTCTCGGCATCGGCGGCGGCACCACCGAGATCATGAACGAGATCATCAGCAAGCTGCTGGGATTGTAGGCGGCTTCGCCGCCGGTGTGTCCTTTGGGCTGCTGCTGCCGCCCAAAGGACACACCGGGGCCTACAACCCCTCTGCCAGCTCCATCCACTGCTCCTCGGCGGCCTCCTTCTCCGCGACCACGCTGCGCAGCTCGGCGTCGAGCTTCTGCAGGCGATCGGGGTCGGTGGCCGCGTCGGCGAGGTCGTGGTGCAGCTTCTCCTCGCGCTCGGTCAGCTTCGCCACGCTCCGCTCGAGCCGTGCCAGTTCCTTGCGGGCGGCGCGCTCGGCCGCACCGTCGCGCTTCGGTTGCGCCGCAATCTGGTCCGGAGTCGACGCCTTTGCCACGGTGGAGGCCGACGACGGGATGTCCCCGTCGCCCAGCGCCGCGCGCCGGCGCAGGTACTCGTCGATCCCGCCCGGGAGGTTGGTGAGCCTGCCGTCGCCGAACAGCGCCCACGTCGAGTCGCAGATCCGCTCGATCAGGTAGCGGTCGTGGGAGATGACCACCATGGTGCCCGCCCAGCCGTCCAGCAGGTCCTCGAGCTGCTGCAGGGTGTCGATGTCCAGGTCGTTGGTGGGCTCGTCGAGCAGCAGCACGTTCGGCTCGGCCATGAGCACCCGGGTCAGCTGCAGCCGTCGGCGCTCGCCGCCGGAGAGGTCTCCGACGGGGGTGCGCTGCCGCGCCGGGGTGAAGCCGAGCCGTTCGGCGAGCTGGCCGGCCGAGATCTCCTTGTCCCCCAGGGTGATCCGCTCAGCCACGTCCTTGACTGCGTCGAGCACCCGCAGGTCGGTGGGCAGGTCGTCGAGTTCCTGTCGCAGCCAACCGATCTCGACGGTCTTGCCCTGGATGCGACGACCCGACGCCGGTTCGAGTTCCCCGGCGAGGGTGCGCAGCAGCGTCGTCTTCCCCGATCCGTTGACCCCGACCAGGCCGATCCGCTCGCCCGGGCCGAGCCGCCACGTGAGGTCGTGCACCAGTTCCCGGCCGTCGGGGGTGGTCAGCGTCGCGTCCTCGAGTTCGATGACCACCCGGCCGAGGCGCCGTTTGGCGAACGACGCCAGCGCCACCGTGTCCCGCGGCGGCGGCACGTTCGCGATCAGCGACTCCGCCGCCTCGATGCGGTAGCGCGGCTTCGAGGTGCGCGCCGGAGCCCCGCGCCGCAGCCACGCCAGTTCCTTGCGCGCGAGGTTGCGGCGCCGTTCCTCCATCGCATCGGCCTGCCGGGCCCGCTCGGCGCGGGCGAAGATCCAGTCGTTGTAGCCGCCCTCGTAGCTCTCCACCTGCCCGTTCACGACCTCCCACGTGCGGGTCGCGACGGTGTCGAGGAACCACCGGTCGTGGGTGACGACGACGAGGGCGCTGCGCCGGGCGAGCAGGTGCTCGGCGAGCCACTGCACGCCCTCGACGTCGAGGTGGTTGGTGGGTTCGTCCAGCACGAGCAGGTCGAGGTCCTGCACGAGCGCGGCCGCGAGCGCGACGCGCCGTCGCTCGCCGCCGGAGAGACCGTCGACGAGCGCGTCGAGGCCGAGCCGGTCGACGCCGATGCCCGCGAGGACGGAACGGATCCGGGCGTCGCCGGCCCACTCGTGCTCGGCGACACCCAACGGCCCGAGCACGACCTGCCCGACCGTGGACCCGGGCGGCAGAACACCGCGCTGGGTGACGACCGCCATGCGCAGCCCGCCCACCCGGCTGACCCGGCCCGAGTCGGGCTCCTCGAGGCCGGTGAGGACCTCGAGCAGGGTGGTCTTGCCGCCGCCGTTGAGGCCGACGACGCCGATGCGTTCACCTTCCTGCACGCCGAGGGACACCGAGTCCAGCAGCGGCTTGATGCCGAAGGACTTCGAGACCTGTTCGAGGTTGATCAGATTCGCCACGCGGAGCAATGCCTTCCGAGAGATCAGTGGTGGGAGTTGTCGACGACGCGCGCGCCCGGGACCGGCCCGGAGGCCACGCGCACCGTCCGGCACACGCCGGCACCGGCCAGCTCGGCGCTCACCGTCACCGCCGCGGCGGCGTCGGCGCACAGGAACGCGCATGTGGGTCCGGACCCGGAGACGATGCCCGCCAGGGCCCCGGCCTCCACGCCCGCACGCAGGGTGCGCCGCAGCGCGGGCTCGAGCGACAGGGCAGCGGCCTGCAGGTCGTTGCCCAGCAGCGGCGCCAGCGCGTGTGGATCGCCGGCGGCAAGCGCCTGCAGCAGACTGTCGAGTCCGCCGACCCGGGGCGGGGAGCCCTCGGCCCGGAGCCGGTCCAGCTCGCGGAACACCACCGGGGTGGACAGGCCGCCCTTGGCGAGGGCCAGCACCCAGTGGAACGTGCCGCGGGAGAGCACGGGCACCAGGCGCTCGCCGCGCCCGGTGCCGATGGCGGTGCCGCCGTGCAGGCAGAACGGGACGTCGCTGCCCAGTTCGGCGGCGAACTCGTCGAGGTCGTCGCGGGTGAGACCGAGCCCCCACAGGGCGTCGAGGGCGACGAGCGTGGCGGCGGCATCGGTGCTGCCGCCGGCCATGCCACCCGCGACGGGAATGCCCTTGTCGATCGTGATGGCGACCTCGGGTGCGCGTCCGGCGCGCTCGGCGAGCAGGGCCGCCGCCCGCCACGCAAGGTTGCCGGCGTCGGTGGGGACAGCCGCGGCGTCGGCACCGCGTACCCGCAGGCTCAGCGTGTCGGCGCGGGCGACGGACACCTCGTCGCTCAGCGACAGCGCGTGGAAGACCGTGCGCAGCTCGTGGTATCCGTCGTCGCGCAGGTCACCGACGGCGAGGTGCAGATTCACCTTGGACGGCGCCCGCACGGTGACGGGGCTCGGAACGACGGACAGCACGGATATACAGCTTACGCACCCGCGCGGAACCGATTGCGGACGACGGCTGTCCTCGTTCACTGGCATGCTCGGGCCATGCGCGAAACGTCCGCTCGCCTGCTGCGCCTGCTGTCGCTGCTCCAGACCCGACGGGACTGGTCCGGCACCGAGCTCGCCGAGCGCCTGCAGATCACCACCCGCACGGTGCGCCGCGACGTCGACAGGCTTCGCGACCTCGGCTACCCGGTGGACGCGACCGTCGGGGTCGGCGGCGGGTACCGCCTCGGCGCGGGTGCGGAGATGCCGCCGCTGCTGCTCGACGACGAGGAGGTCGTCGCGGTGGCGGTCGCGCTGCAGTCCGGCGCGACCGGCTCGGTGACGGGCATCGGGGAGGCCTCGGGCCGCGCCCTGGCCAAGCTGCGGCAGGTGATGCCGTCGCGGTTGCGGCACCGGCTCGAAGCGCTGCGGGTGGACGTGGTCGAGCAGGCTCCGGCCGCGTCCGCGGTCGACGCGGGCCTGCTGTCCGCCGTCGCCTCGGTGTGCCACGCACACGAGCGGCTGCGCTTCGACTACCGCACGCACGACGGCGGATTCTCGCGGCGGGAGGTGGAGCCGTACCGGCTGGTGCGCTCCGGGGCACGGTGGTATCTGGTGGCGTGGGATCTGCACCGGCAGGACTGGCGGTCGTTCCGCGTCGACCGGATGGAACCGAAGATCCCCACCGGTCCGCGGTTCACCACACGCGGGCTGCCGCCCGGCGGGGCCGCGGAGTTCGTGGCCCGGGGCATCGCGCGCGGGTCGGTCCGGGTCCGGGCCCGGGTGCTGCTGCACGCGCCGTTCGAGTCGATCGCGCCCATGGTCGACGAGCAGTGGGGCACCCTCGAACCGGTCGACGACGACCATTGCGCGGTGGCGCTCGGCGGCACGTCGCTCGGGTCGATCGCGGGCTGGCTCGCGGCGTTCGACGTCGACTTCACCGTGCTGGATCCGCCGGAACTGCGGGACGCGTGCCTGCACGCGGGACGGCGCCACGAGCTGCTGGCCCGGCGATACGAACGCGCCGGCTCCGTCGCTGTGAGCGACTGAGCCGGCGCGTGCGATGACCGGATGTCACACGTATTCGATCGAACCGAACTCGTGTGACATCCGGCCGGTGAGGCGGGTGTGTCAGCCGATGACGGTGACGCCGGTGGCCTGCGGGCCCTTCTGACCCTGGCCGACCTCGAAGCTCACGCGCTGGTTCTCCTCGAGGGTGCGGAAGCCGCCGCCCTGGATCTCGGAGAAGTGCACGAAGACGTCCGCGGAGCCGTCGGCGGGGGCAATGAAGCCGAAGCCCTTTTCGCCGTTGAACCACTTCACGGTACCTTCAACCATGTTCATTCCTAAGAAGATTCGGGAAGCACCAGGCTTCCCCACTCGTCGAGCGACACATCGCCGCTCGGGTCTGTCACTCGACGGTAGAAAACGATTCCGTGTGGGCTATCGCATCCGCTCGCGACCAGAAATGCGCGAGGGGTGAACCACGAACACTACCTAACGACCGAGTGCAAGTAGATCACATCGGCGCCCGCACCGCCAGCGATATCGCCGGAACTGCCACGAAACAGCGTTGTGCCGAAACGTTTTCGCAGGACACGACGCCGACGCCCGGATACGACGACGCCGGCCCACCGACACGAAGAGGGGCCGGTCCCTGCGGACCGGCCCCTCTTCACTGCTCGGATGCACCTCTCACGGCGACACTTCCACGACGACCTCACGAGGCCGTCGGAGAAGGCACCTGCCCGGGGAACGCGCGCCGAGCGTTCGACCTACGTCAGCCGATGACGGTGACGCCGGTGGCCTGCGGGCCCTTCTGACCCTGGCCGACCTCGAAGCTCACGCGCTGGTTCTCCTCGAGGGTGCGGAAGCCGCGACCCTGGATCTCGGAGAAGTGCACGAAGACGTCCGCGGAGCCGTCGGCGGGGGCAATGAAGCCGAAGCCCTTTTCGCCGTTGAACCACTTCACGGTACCTTCAACCATTTTCAACCTCATACATCTCGGAAAGCCGTGCGGCCTTCATCTTTCGTCGAACGACACGACGTCGTCCGGGCCTGTCACTCGACGGCTGAGAAGGATTCCGTGGGAATTTCGCATCCGCTCGCAACTAGAAATGTGCGAGGGGTAAACCACGAACACACTACCTAACGACCGTGTACCAGTAGAGCACAGATCCGCCCGCCTGCCAAGCGCTGCGACGGAACCGACCCGCCCGGCGCCGTCACTGCGTACCGGCCCTGCCCGGCGCCGTCACTGCGCGGCGGCGATCCGCACGAAGGCAGCGGCGTCCAGCTTCTCCCCCCGCGTCGACGGATCGATCCCGGCGGCGAGCAGGCGTCGCTCGGCCTCCGCGGCCGAACCGGCCCAGCCGCTCAGCGCTGCCCGCAGCGTCTTGCGGCGCTGCGCGAATGCGGCATCGACGACGGCGAATACCCTGCGGCGGTGCCCCTCGTCCGTGGGCCACGGCGGCTCGGCGTAGCGGTCGATGCGCACCAGCCCGGATTCCACCTGGGGCACCGGCCAGAAGACGGCCCGGCCCACCGACCCGGCGCGACGGACGTGGCCGAAGAAGCCGGCCTTGACACTGGGCACGCCGTACACGCGGCTCCCGGGTTCGGCGGCGAGCCGATCGGCCACCTCGGCCTGCACCATCACCAGAGCCGTGCGCAGCGAGTCGAATTCGGCGAACAAGTGCAGCAGCACGGGCACCGCGACGTTGTAGGGCAGGTTCGCGACGAGCGCCGTCGGGGTGGCCGGCAGGTCGGCCGGATACACCCGCATGGCGTCCTTCAGGACGACGTCGAGCCGCCCGGCGAGGTCGGGCGCGCGGTCGGCGACCGTCGCGGGCAGGCGCTCGGCGAGCCTGGGATCGATCTCCACGGCGACGACGCGGTCGACGACGTCGAGCAGGGCGAGCGTCAGCGAGCCGAGGCCCGGGCCGACCTCGAGCACCACGTCGTCGCGGCCCACGCCGGCGACCGAGACGATGCGGCGCACCGTGTTGGCGTCGTGCACGAAGTTCTGGCCGAGTTGTTTGGTCGGCCGGACCCCGAACTCCTCCGCGAGGGCGCGCACCTCGGCGGGACCGAGCAGGGCGGCACGACCGCGAGCGGTCACGTCGGAACCGTCGCGGGCGGTCACGTCGGAACCGTCGCGAGCGGTCACGTCGGAACCGTCGCGGGGGGTCGAGCCGGGGTCGCCGGGTGAGTGGTCTGGCACGTGCCGAACCTAACGCACGCCGATGCGGGACGAGCAGGACGGCCACGCTCCCCAGCCCTGGGCACGCTGCATCCGGCTCGCGACGGCGATCTGTTCTTCCCGGGTGGCGAGGTCGGCACGGGGCGCATACTTCAGGCCGCCCTGGCGCTCCCAGGTGCTCTGGTCGAACTGCAGGCCGCCGTAGTAGCCGTTGCCGGTGTTGACGGCCCAGTCGCCGGTGGCTTCGCACTGCGCGAGGGCGTCCCAGGCGTCGCCGTTCTCGACGGGCGGCACCTCGGTTCCCGGCTTGGCGCCCACGCGCACGATGCGCGGCTGCGCCGGGGTGGTGACGACGGCGTCGATCTGTTCGCGGGTGGTCTCGACGCCGTCGACGGTGGTGACGGCGAAGGTGACGTCGTGCACGCCGGGCACGCCGGGGTTCTCGACGACCGTCCGGCTCATGTTCATGGTGGGATCCTCGATGCGCTGCTCCGGAGGCGCGAGCGGCTGAGTCTCGGTGACCCGGACCGTGCGCTGGCGGGTGACGCGGATCTCGAGGCCGTCGGTCAGCGCCGCATCGACCGCCGGCACCACCGAATCGGCCTGCTCGAGCGCCACCCCGTGCGCGGCCAGGAACTCCCCGACCGTCGGCGCCGCCATCCGCACCTGAACCGCCGGCGCACCGCCGTCGAGCAACCGCACCGTCTTCGGGCTCACCACGTCGAGCTCGGCACCCTCGAGCGGCAACCGGTGCGACCGCGACGCCGAGGTGTACACATCCGCCGCCAGCTCGAACTGCGCCAGCGCCTCGTCCACCGTCGTCGCCGTCGTCCACACCGTGCGCTCGGCACCGTCGACGCTCAGCTGCACCTCACGCGCCCGCCGCAGCACCACCGTGTCCCCGTCCGACACCTCGGCATCGACGGCCGGGGCCACCACGTCGCGCTCGCCGACGGGGTAGCCGGCGTGGGCGAGGACGGCTCGGACGTCGGTGCCCATGGTGCCCAGGGTGAGCCGGTCCCCGTCGACGTCGATCGTCACGGTCTTGTGCCGGGCGAGCGCCGTCGCGGCGCCGGCCACCAGGGTGGCCAGGAGCGCCGCGACGACGGCGTACAACAGCACGGAGCGCGAGTTGTTGATCTTCGTCAGTGGGGACACAAGCCGTACTTCTTACCGCAGTCCCATCTTGCTGGTGCACGCCGGCCAGGCTCCCCAGCCCTGCGCGGCCTGGACCTTCTCGGCGACGGCGATCTGCTGCTCGCGGCTGGCCAGGTCGGCGCGCGGCGCGTACTGGGTGCCGCCGAACGCGGCCCAGGTCTGCTGGGTGAACTGCAGACCGCCGTAGAAGCCGTTGCCGGTGTTGATGGCCCAGTTGCCGGTGGCCTCGCACTGCGCGAGGGCGTCCCAGGTGGAGGAGCGTCCGGAGGCGGGCACGGCCGGCTTCGGCTTGGTGCCGACGCGGACGATCGCAGGAGCCGGCTCCCGGACGGTGGTCGAGGCCTTCTCGGTGCGGCCGACCTCGACGCCGTCGATCGTGTGCACGTCGAGGGTCACGGTGCGCTCACCGGGAGCGCCCGGGTTGTCGAGCGCGGTCTCACCCTCGGTCATGTTCGGGTCGTCGACGCGCTGCTCGGGCGCGGGGACCGGCTGGTTCTCGATGCGGGTTTCGATGCGGTCGCGGGTGATGCGGATCTCGAGGCCGTCGGTCAGCGCCGCATCGACCGCCGGCACCACCGAATCGGCCTGCTCGAGCGCCACCCCGTGCGCGGCCAGGAACTCCCCGACCGTCGGCGCCGCCATCCGCACCTGAACCGCCGGCGCACCGCCGTCGAGCAACCGCACCGTCTTCGGGCTCACCACGTCGAGCTCGGCACCCTCGAGCGGCAACCGGTGCGACCGCGACGCCGAGGTGTACACATCCGCCGCCAGCTCGAACTGCGCCAGCGCCTCGTCCACCGTCGT